>NZ_CP178360.1:0-4800000 GCF_047215865.1 Streptomyces sp. Inha503
CACGCCCGCGCCTACGCCAACGAACATGGCCACCTGTGCGCCCCCACCTCCACACGCCAGGACGGCTTCCCCATCGGCAAATGGCTGCACAGCCAGCGAGTACGCGCACGACGCGGCCAACTCGACCTCGCACTCGACCAGGCGCTGACCGACATCGACTCCGGCTGGAACCCGCCCTGGCCCACCGACTGGCAACGCGAACACCACATCGCCCACGCCGCCGTCGCCGCGGGCAGTCTCCTCGATCCCGAAGCCGGATTCCGCAACTTCGACGACCTCACCGGGCAGTGGCTGTATGCCCAGTGCGTCAACTACACCGCCCTCCAGCCCGGCCAACAGCACCTCCTCGCCCGCCTCGGCCTCACCAAACCCCTCGCCGCCACCGCCCAGCCCAACCCGGCCACCCGACACCCGGCCATGGAGACCGGCCTGCGCTACGCCCGCGCCTGGGCAGCCGAACACGGCACCCTCGGCCTCTCCCGCACCACCCACCACGGCGGATTCCCCCTCGGCCGCTGGCTGGTCCGACAACGACACCAGGCCAACCTCCACCGCGAACTCTTCGACACCCCCTGGCCGCACGAAGAGGCCATCGCCCGCATCGACCCGTACTGGAACCCGCCCTGGGGCATGAAATGGCAGCGCCGCTACCAGGCCGCCCGCACACAGCTCACCCCCGGCCAAAGCCTCGCCCCGAACAAGGGCTTCCCCGGCACACCGGACTGGACCGGACAGTGGCTGTACAGCCAGTGCGCCGTCTACGACGAACTCCATCCCCGCCAGCAGCAGCTCCTCGCCGACATCGGCCTCACCGCTCAAGGCGCCCGCACCGCCCGGCCCCGCCGCATCCCCCAAGCCGCAGCCTTCGCGGCCGGTCTCGCCCACGCCCGCTCCTGGGCTGCCCAGCACGGCCACCTCACAGTCGCCGGAGACACCTCCCACGACAGCTACCGCCTCGGCGCCTGGCTGCGCACCCAACGTCGCCGCGCCACCCGAGGAAAACTACCCACCGACCGCATCAAAGCCCTGGAAGCCATCGACCCTCACCGGAACCCGGCAGGAGGACCGCGCTGGCACCAGACCTACCTCACCGCCCGCACCCACACCACCGGCCGCTCCCTGGCCACCACCGCCGACCTCGACGCGCTCCCATCCGCGACAGCGAAATGGCTGTTCACCCAGTGCTCCAGCTACGACAGCCTCCACCCCGAGCAGCAACAGCTGCTCGCCGAGATCGGCCTCACCAGCGAACGCCCCGCGCGCTGGCACCGCCCCCGAAAGCTCCCCAACCAGCCCGCCCGGCCCGCCCGCGGCTGAAGAACCCGCCCTCCGCCTTCGCGGCCGGCCTGCCCTACGCCCAAGCCTGGGCCACCCAGCACGGCCACCTCACCTCAGCCGGCTACCGCACCGAACACGACGGCTTCCCCCTGGGATGGTGGCTGCACAAACAACGCCGAGCCGCTTATACCCACCTGAAACGAACCGGCCAGCCCTGGCCCCACCACAATCAACTCGCCGCGCTCGACCCGTGGTGGAACCCACCCTGGCGCGCCACCTGGAACCACAGCTGGCACCAAGCCCACACCCACCACAGCACCGGCCTGCCCTTCCCCAACCAGACCACCAAATGGATCCGCACCCAGCAACGCACCTGGGAACAGCTCCACCCCACCAACAACACCTCATGACCACCATCGGCATCCACAGCCCCACACCCCTATGCCGCTACAACAGCCGCCCAGCGAACCTGACCGACCAACCAACAGAACTGATCAACACCCACGAAACCACCCCGGAACAGGAAACCCGCAGCTCACAAGCCCGCCCAGTCCGGGCCCGCAAGCAACGCCAAGCACCTCACCAGCACACACCACACCGCCGGACCCAACCAACCAACTGATCAACCCAGCTCAACACCCCGGATGCCGATCAGAACGGACGAACCGCGACAGGTGGAGCTGACCTTGCTGCCCGAGCACCGCCGCGGGCACGGCGCGATGTACGACGGGCTCAACCAAGGCCGGATCGACACCGACAGACTGCGGTCATTGCTGGTCAGCATGCCCCTACCCCAGTTCCCCGACGGGCGCCTGGTGCTGGCCGTCGACGTCTCGCCATGGCTGCGGTCAGATGCGCCGTGCTCGCCGGAACGGCTTTTCTGCCGCGTCTACGGCCGGGCCAAGACAGCCTCGCAGTTCATCCCCGGCTGGCCGTACTCGTTCGTCGCGGTGCTGGAGATGGGCGCCAGGTCCTGGACACAGATCCTGGACGTCGTCCGGCTCGGCCCGGCAGACGACGCCACCGCGGTCACCGCCGCCCAGCTCCGCGATGTCGTCGACCGGCTCATCACCGCGGGCCAGTGGCAGCCCGGCGAGCCGGACATCCTCATCGTGACCGACGCCGGCTATGACGTCACCCGCCTGGCCTGGGTCCTGCGCGGCCTCCCGGTCGAGCTGGTCGGGCGCATCCGCAGCGACCGCGTGATGCGGTTACCGAAGCCGCCGCGGTTGCCCGGGACGAACGGTCGGCCGCCCAAGCACGGGCCGGAGTTCCGCTTCGCCAAGCCGGAGACCTGGCCCGAACCGACGGTCACTACCCGCACCGCCACCGCGAACTACGGCAAGGCTGGTCACCCAGGCGTGGGGCCGGGTCCATCCCCGGCTCACCCACCGGGCCGCCTGGCTCGACCACGAAGGCGGACTCCCCTTGATCGAGGGCACATTGATCCGGTTGGAAGTCGAGCACCTGTCGAAGGACCGGGAGGCACCGGCGGTGTGGTTGTGGTCCTCGAGGACCGGTGCCACCGACGCGGACGCCGACCGGGCCTGGCAGGCGTTCCTGCGGCGCTTCGACCTGGAGCACACGTTCCGGTTGTTCAAGCAGACGCTGGGCTGGACCAAACCCGGGCTGCGGGAGCCGGAAGCAGGCCGACCGATGGACCTGGTTGATCACCGCTGCCTACACCCAGCTCCGGCTCGCCCGCCCACTGGCCCAGGACCTGCGGCACCCATGGGAGAGGCCAGCCGCCCCCGGTCGGCTCACCCCGGCCCGGGTCCGCCGGACGTTTCGGAACCTCCGCCAGCACATGCCCTGTCCCGCCGGAGCACCGAAACCCCATCGGCCTGGCCCGGGACGACCGCCCGGCACCAGGAACAGGCACCGGGCACCCCGCTACGACGTGGGCAGAACCGTCCGCCGCGAGAAGACGCTCATCGCCTTGCAACGGTTGAAAGGTTAAAGAACAAGCTAAGTGACGTGCCATGCGTCACCGGTTTGGTGCGGGTGTGACGTGTGGGGGGCGCGTGGCGCAGTTGGAGTGTGGCGGCTGGTTATCGGCGAGTCGGATCCGCAGGCTCTCCATGTCTGTGGATCTCTTTCTCCGGTACGGGCGGAGAGCCCTGCCCGTACCACAGTCCGCGCCGGTCCCGGACCGCGGTTGTGGTCCCGGTCGCCTCATACAAGAGATCACTGATGAAGGAAGCGTGCTTTATGAGCAACCAAGCCCAGATCGAGACCCGCGAGATATCCGACGCCGACTTGGACGGCGTTGCCGGCGGCGCGGCCGGTCTGGCCCTGCAGGGCGGCCCGGGCCACCTGGAGGGCATCGGCGGCGCGGAGCTGGCCGGCCACAGCGTCACCGTGGACGGTGCGGCGAACCTGCAGAGCGGCCAGGCAGGCCTCAACGTCACCGCCGTCTGATCAGCCGTAACGGCTGAGCATCCTCGATGCCTGAACCCCCTCGGCCGCAGTGTCGCCGAGGGGGTTTCGTCATACGCAGGCGCCTCGCGGCCGTATGCGCGGGGCGAGGTTGGCCAGGCTGCGCTTGAGGTGCGCCCACACGCCCTCGACCGGGTTCAGGTCGGACGAGTAGGCGGGCAGCAGGAACACCGTGAGCCATTCCCGTGCCTCGATCAACTCTCGCACCGTGCGGGAGACATGGGTGTTGAGCCGGTCCCAGACCAACACGACCGGTGCCTTGATGAGCTGGTGGGTGCCGTCGAGCAGGGCGAGGAAGTCGCGCTCGCTCATGCTGCGGCGCTTGCCCTTGCCCGCCGGGGGCGCGATCAGCCGGTGGCACAGCCGGGACCGTGAGCCGGGCCGCAGCGCGATCAGCCCGGCCACCGACAGCCGTCCCGAGCGCCGTCCGCTGACCGTCACGACCGGGGTGTGTCCGCATCGGCCCCAGGTCCGGCCTCGCGGCGGTCTGCGGGTGAAGCCTGCCTCGTCCTCGAAGCAGATGTAGGCCCCGCAGGCCGCCCTGGCCCTTTTACCTCCGCCCAGGTCGCCTCCTTCCGCACCCTCACGGCCTCCTCGTCGCGCTCGGCCACCCGCCGGACGGGCACCCGCGGGGAGAACCCGAGCCGGTGCATCAGCCGGGTGGCGCCCGAGACGCTGTAGGAGACGTGGAACTTCCGGCCGATCAGCGTGGCCACCCGCGCGGCGGTCCACACCTGGTCCTCCACCCAGCCATGCGCGGCCGGCGGTCCCCTGCGGGCTGAATCCGCTCGCCCTCAGCAGCTTGCCGACGGAGCCCGGTGAGCAGTTCGACACCGAGACCTCGCGCGGTTCACCTCCGCCCGCGTGGAGAAGAGCAGGGCCTTCTTCAAGCGCTGCGCAGGGTTCACGTGCTGAGGTCTGTCTTGCGCACGACCTGAGGCGTGGACACATGGGCATCGTGAAGGACGGAGGCTTGTACGAGCACGGCGACACCGGCGACCAAAGAACGGCTGGCTCCGTTCTCGGCCAGCCGGCGGGCTGCGGCGACAGTGCCGTAGGTGGACCAGCCGCCGATGAGTACGACGCGTTTGCTCGGGTTGAGGGGATTCGGGGCTGAGACGACGTAGCCGCAGTCGCGTACGACCTCGCCGTCCGTGGCCTTCGATCAGCCATGCAAGGACCCTGCCGACACCTCGACCAGGATCAGAGTCCGGCCAGCACAAGAGGTTGGCGACCGGGCTCGCGCGATGCGTCTCGGCGGGCCAGGCGGCGGTACGCGGTACCCGCTGGAACTGGCGGCGGCCCTGCTGGCGACGTTGCCGGTGGCGGCGCTGTTCGAAACAGCACTGGACCGAACAGCCCGCACCCACGGCCAGCGCGTGCGGAACTTCTCAGACGAACAAAAGTCCGCTTCCTTCGCCGCCGCGGCACTCGTGATCGAGGACCTCTCCCCCAGCCTCGCCCACCGCCTCCTCGGCCCCCTCCGCCTCGCACTCGGCGACACCTACCCCGTCCCCGCATGGGCCGACAACCCGTAACCCGAGACGGCCTCAGGGACACGCGCCCCCGAGCCCGGCGAACATGATCGTCAACAGAGGCGATAGAGGCCAGCATCCCGGCAACCCAGTCCAGTTCAAACAGACAGCCCGTCCAAACGCCGCCGCATACCAACGAACACTGAATCTGAACCCCGCACAACGCAGACGACACAACCTGATCACCCAACAGCTACCTGACAGACCCGCAGGCCAGACCCTCCCTCAAACACAACACCCACAACCACTACAGCTACTCGCACACCGCAATCCCCCCACCCGCAGACACACCACAAACTGATCAACGCAGGCCAGACCACCCACTACAGGCCCGTCTCGGCTGCGCGGGCCGACTGCCCGTCGGCGTGGCCCCGCCCGCGCCGCGCACTCGGTGCCGGGGCGCGGTGCCGGGGCGCGGTGCCGGGCACCGGTATGGCCCGCCGAAAGAATGTGCGCGGGGATGTCGATCCAGGCAGGCTCTGTACGACGCAGGGGTGAGAGAACGACATCAGCACGAGAGGCGAAGGCCATGCCCAAGGTCCGCGTACACAACGTGACGATCTCCCTCGACGGCTTCGCGGCCGGCTCGAACCAGCGACTGGACGCCCCGTTCGGCGACGGTGTCGGCTGGGGTGACGACCTGCACAGCTGGTTCGTCTCCGCGGCGGAGGATTCCGCCGCGGGGAAGACCGGAATCGATGTCGGCTACTTCGCCCGCGGCGAGCAGAACATCGGCGCCACGATCATGGGGCGGAACATGTTCGGCCCGCAGCGCGGGCCGTGGGAGGACGAGTCCTGGAAGGGCTGGTGGGGCGACAACCCGCCCTACCACCACGACGTTTTCGTGCACACCCACCATCTGCGCCCGACGCTGGAGATGGCCGGCGGAACGACCTTCCACTTCACCGACGAGCCGCTGGAGACGGTGCTCCAGCGCGCGTTCGACGCCGCGGGCGGCAAAGACGTCCGGATCGGCGGCGGCGCGGCTGTCATCCAGCAGTATCTGCGCGCCGGGCTGATCGACGAGTTCCACCTCGTGATCGCGCCGCTGCTCATCGGGCGCGGGGAGCGGCTGCTCGGCAATCTGGGTGACGGGATCGACGGCTACCGGGTGTCCGAGCTGGTCGGCTCGCCGACCGTCACGCACGCGGTGCTGGTCCGCCGCTGACGCGCGGGGCCGGGGTTCGCCGGGGTGGGTGTGCTGCCGCGCCCGCCTCGGTGGTTCGTCGTCGTGGTCCTGGCCCTCGTCGCCGCACGGCGGGCCGTCGGCCGGCGTGGTCGGCGTAGGGGCTCGGTGGGTGTGCCGGGGCCGGCCCCGTGCGGGAGTGGGGCCGGCTGTTCGGCAGCAACTGGCGTTCGATGACTTCGCGGAAGCAACCTCCTGAGAGACCACTGTCAGCCACGGTGGGCGGGGCTTTCGCGTTCTCGGTACCCAGCGCGACCATCGTGGCGGTCAGCTTGCCGGATCCGGCGCCCAGGTCGAGCACACATGGGGCCGGGCGCGGCTTCGGGCCCCCGGCACACCGCGCTGGATGCTCGTCGAGCGGCGCAGGCCGTGTGCGACACCGCACGCTGACGCCTCCGGCCCTCCCCTGCTCGGCCGGCGGGCGGCGTATCTCGCGACGCTGCGGACACCGCTTTCCCGAGCCAACGACCGCTGATCACAGAGGATGAGAAACAGGCTCTGAGCTTGTTGTTCATCGACCGAGATCTTCCAGGCTTGCCGATGGCCCTTGAGGGTCTCAGGGCGTTTGGCGGTCTTGCCGACGTCGTAGCGGGGTGCTCGATGTTTTGTTCTTGGTGCCGGGTGGCCGTCCGGGGCCGGCACCTCGGGGTTTGGGAACACGGGTCGGGCAGGCGAGGTGGGCGCGGATGTTCCTGACCCCCCGGCGGACCCCGGGCCGGGGTGAGTCGGCCGGAGCTCGTGGGCCTGTCCCGGGGCCGGCGGAGGTCCGCGGCGAGGGCCCGGGCGAGCCGGAGCTGGGTGTGCCGGAGCTGGGTCTGGGCGGTGATCAGAATCCAGGTCCAGCGGTCTGCCGCCTCGGGCGTACGTAGTTTCGGGGTGGTCCAGCCGAGGGTCTGCTTCGCGAAGCGGAAGGTGTGCTCCAGATCGAAGCGGCGCGGAAATGCCTGCCGGAAGCGGTCCGCGTCGTCCGGGGTGGCGCCGATTGGGGAGGACCATAACCACACTGGCGGGGCCTCCCGTTCCGTCGACGGATGCTCGGCCTTCAGTGGCATCAACGTCCCTTCGACCGGCGGAAGTTCACCGTCGTGGTCGAGTCAGGAGGAGCGGTGGGTGAGCCTTGGGTGGGCCCGGTCCCATGCCTGGGTTTCGGTCTTGCCGTCGTTGGTGGTGTCCGTGACCGTGGTGATCGCAGGCTCGGGCCAGGTCTCCGGCTTGGTGAACCGGAATTCCGGGCCGTGCTGGGGCGGCCGGCCGTTGACGCCGTGCGTTCTCGGTGGTTTCGGCAGCCGCGTGACACGGTCGGAGCGGACCCGGCCGGCCAGTTCGGCCGGCAGGTCGCGCAGGGCCCAGGCCAGGCGGGTGACGTCGTCGCCAGCATCGCTGACGATCACGATATGCGGGTCCCCGGCCTGCCATTGACCAGCGGCGATGAGCCGCTCGACGACACCCCGGAACTGGGCGGCGGTGATCGCAGTTGCGTCGTCCGCCGGTCCGAGCCGGACCGCGTCCAGGATCGCGGTCCAGGACGCGGCACCCGCTTCCAGCACGGCCACGAAGAGCGGTGGCCGGCCCGGAATGAACCGCCGAGGCTGTCTTCGCGCGCCCGCAGAGGTGGCAGAACATGGCGCTCGGCGGAGCATGGCGCGTCCGGGCGAAGCCACGGCGGCACATCGGCCGCCCAGACCAGACGCCCGCCGTCGAACCGCGGCAACCACAGCCCGGCCGGCACCGTCCGCAGCCGATCGACGTCGAGCCGGCCGTGGTTCAAGCCGCCGTACATCGCTCCGTGTGAACGTCGATGCTCGGGCAGCAGCGCCCCAGTCCACCGGCGGCCTCACCGCACCATCCGCACACAGCACCGCGTCCGCCAACGCGGACAACTCCTGACGCCGAGCGGTCAGACACTCGTAGAACTCGCCCCGGAAGCGTGAGGCTTTGGCCAGCGCTTTCCTCCGGAGAGCATCGGGCAGCAGACTCACCCTCACGGCCTTCGCCGTGATCACGTGCACCTCGGCCGGAGCACAGGATCAGACGAAGGCCGCCCCCGCGTCTGGCGGACCCCCAGGTGAGCGGCTCGGTTCGAGACACCGTTCGAGGCCGGGGGAAAGAGAACAAGCTCATCGGGCGAGAGGTTCGGGGAGACCTGTGAGCCGGATGCCGGCGTGGGTCTTGTAGCGCCTGTTGATCCCGATCAGCAGCGCGGTGATCCGCTCGCAGACACCGCTGATGTCCAGCAGGCCGCAGTCGACGGTGCGCAGCCCGGGGATACGGTCGATGAGATCCGCGGCCAGGGCCTTGTCGGCCGTGTGATCGCCGCAGAGCAATACGTCCTCGTCCAGCCGGAGTTCGATGTCCTGCAAGGTGGCGGCGCTGACGGTCTGCAGAGCCGAGACCACGCCTGTGCCGTCCGGCAGCAGGGCCTGGGCCTGTTCGGCGGCGGAACCGGCCCAGGGGACGATGGGGCGCAGGCCGCGGGGGCCAGCGGGCAGAAGGGGCGCGGTCGTGTCGATGACCAGTTGTCCGGGCCGGATGGCTTTCGCGATGGCGCGCATCGTCTCGACGTGTGCGCTGAAGGGCACGGCGACGACCACCGCCGCCGCGCCTTCGATCATGGTGGTGTTGTCCCCGCCGACCGCTCCGGGGAGTTTGTCGGCGCAGTCCTGCGCCGCTTGTGCACGCCGGGATCCGATGCGGACGTTGACGCCGCTGTGGGCCCACCGGGTGGCGAGCCCAAGACCGAGGGCGCCGGTGCCGCCGACGATGGCGACGGTGTTCTCGTGATGTGTTGTGGTGGCGGACAGCGGGTCCGGCTGGGTGACTGTCATGGGTGATCGCCTTCGGTCGGCTGGTTCGGGAGAAGAGAATGCTGGTCATTCGCTGAGGGGGTGGCTGTGTGCGTGGTGTGCGGGGCCGATCCACACGCTCTTGACGTTGGTGAACTGGCGGAGTCCGAAGACACCCAGCTCGCGCCCGTAGCCGCTGCGCTTGATGCCGCCGAACGGCAGCCGCGGATCGGAGGCGACGATCCCGTTGACGAACACCGCGCCGGCCTCGATGCCGGGAATCAGGCGATCGGCGCGCTCGAGGTCGGTTGTCCACAGCGCGGCGCCGAGACCGAATTCGGTGGCGTTGGCGATGTCGACGGCCTGGGCCGGGTCCTTCGCGGAGACGACGGCGGCCACCGGGCCGAACGTCTCCTCCGCTGCGACAGCCATCGTCGGGGTGACCTGGTCGAGGACGGCAGGCACATAGAAATACCCGGGGCCGTCGGGGACCGTGCCGCCGGTGACGACGCGGGCGCCCGCCGCGGTGCTGCGCTCGACCTGGTCGACGAGGTCGGAGCGAAGACCGGACCGGGCGAGCGGGCCGATCGTTACGTCTCGGCGGAACGGGTCGCCCACGGTCAGGGCAGCGACACCGGCGGTAAACGCGTCGGTGAATTCCTCGACGACCGTTTCCTCGACGATGAACCGCTTGGCGGAGATGCAGCTCTGCCCGGTGTTGTGCATGCGTGCGCTGACCGCCGCCGCGGCGGCGGCCGGGACGTCCGCGTCGGCGAGGACGATGAAGGGGTCCGAGCCGCCGAGTTCGAGGACCTGCGGCTTGAGGTGGTGCGCGGCCATGGCAGCGACGGCAGAGCCCACTTCGGTCGATCCGGTGAGGGTCACGGCGTGGATGCGGGGATCGGCGATGAGGTCCGGCACCGCGTCGGGGCCGACGAGCAGCGTGGTGAACAGACCGGGCGGGCAGCCGGCCCGGTTCCAGATGTCGGCGATGGCCAGGGCACAACGCGGCACGTTCGAGGCGTGTTTGAGCACGGCACCGTTGCCGGCCAGCAGCGCGGGCGGCGCGAAGCGGAACACCTGCCAGAGCGGATAGTTCCAGGGCATGACCGCCAGGACCAGGCCCAGCGGGTCGAAGGCGACGTGGCTGCGGGCGGCCCCGGTTGCCACGCTCTGGTGCCTCAGCAGTTCCGGTCCCTGCGTCGCGTAGTACTCGCAAGCCCAGGCGGACTTGTCGACCTCGGCTTCCGCTTCGGCGACGGGCTTGCCCATCTCCTCGGTGATGAGTGCGGCGAGCTGGTCCCGTTCGGCGCGCAGTAGCGCGGCGGCCCGCTTGAGGTGCTCGGCCCGTGCCGGTACGGGTATCGTCCGCCACCTCCTGGCGGCCAGGGATGCCCGCTCGACTGCCGCGTCGACAGCTGCCGGCGAGTGGGGGGTGAACTGGGCGATGACTTCCTCGGTGGCCGGGTTGACGGAGTTGATCTGGTGAACGGCCATGGTGGCCTGACTCCTTGGGGGTTGAGGTGATGGTCCGCGAAGGGCGGGCATGTCCGCCGGCCGGTGTCCGGGGGCGCTCCCCGCGTGGCCGGATCAGGCGACGGAAGTGCGGCCGACCAGCTCCGGGTCGGGGCCGCTCCACAGCACGTCGTCGCCGGCGACCCGCTCGTGCGCGGCGGGCGAGGCAAGCGCTTGGAGGACTTCACCGGCGACCTGCTCGTACCATCGCGCCACTTCGGCGGGATAGTCGGCGTAGCTGCCGTTCTCCCGCAGCACGGGCCCCTCGACGGTCGGGATGTCCGTGACGCCGTCGTAGGTGACGGTGTAGGGCTTGCCCAGACGGGTCGCTGTGGGCGCGTCGATGGTTGCGTCCAGCTTGATCCACCGGCCGTTGAGGAAGGCTTCGCCGAGCGAGTGCCAGGGCAGTGGCCGTCCGACCGGCCCTCCCCACAGGGTGCGGACCTCCGGTGAGAGGAATTCCATCTTCGGGGCGTGGAGCGCCTGGAACGCGATGCGGGCAGGGATGCGGGCGGCCCTGGACAGGGCGACGAACGAACTCGCCTTGCCCATGCAGAAGGCGACGCCGTGGGCGAGGACGTCGCTGGCCGCCGATTCGCCCTCGGCGAGATAGCGGAAGGAGGCGAGGATGTCGTAGGGCAGGTCGCGGACGTAGTGGTAGATGCGGCCCAGCCGTTCGCTGTCGGTGGTGGCACCGTCCGTCAGCTCTCGAGCGGTGGACACCACGAGCGGGTGGTCGGAATCGATGTAGGCGGTCGGCCTCAGGTACGCCTCGCCGATGGTGGTGAGGTCGTTGTGGGCGGTCGTCTGGGAGGTCACGGATCAGCCCTTCGCTCAGTCGCTGGCGTCGTGGTTGCGCGGCCGGGTCAGGTGGGTTGCGTGTGCCGTGCGGGCTTGATGTGGGGCAGGATCTGTTCCCCGACGACGTCGAGACAGGCCGAGTCCGCGACGTCGGGGATGGTGAACAGGAAGTGGTCGATGCCGGCGTCCTGGTAGGCGCGGATGCGCTCGACACAGGCTTCCGGCGTCCCGGTGATCAGTCCGGTGTCGGGAATCGACCGGAAGCGGGTACGCAGCTCGTCCTGCTGTGCCGGGGAGTCGGTCGGTGCGAGCAGGGTGGTGATCGACAGGCGCAGGGTCGCCGGGTCGCGGCCGATCGCCTCGCACTCACGGTCCAGGAACGCGCGGCGCTCCGCGCACTTCTCGGCGGGCCACCATCGGACGTTGATGCCGTCTGCGTGCCGGGCGGCGATGCGGTGGACCCGCAGTCCCTCGCCGCCCACCCACAGGGGCGGATGCGGCTGCTGGAGCGGGGGCGGATCGCAGACCGCCCCGTCGATGCGGTAGAAGTCGCCGTGGAAGGTCGGGTGCGGGTCGGTCCACACCCGGCGCATCACCTGGAGCGACTCGCCGAGCGCGGTGACCCGGTCCCCGGTCGGGGGGAACGGGATGCCGTAGGCCTCGTACTCCTGCTGGAACCAGCCCGCTCCCATGCCCAGGTCCAGTCGGCCGCCGGAGATGACATCGAAGGTGGCGGCCATCTTGGCGAGCACGGCGGGGTGGCGGTAGGAGTTGCACAGCACACTGGTGCCCAGGCGCACGGTGGTGGTGTCGCGGGACAGGGCCGACAGCGCGGTCCAGCATTCGAGCAGCGGGACCGACGACGAGCGGCTCTGCCGGGCATCGCCGTCGCTCTCGAATCCGGCGGTGATGCCCGCGTCCCGGACGTAGTCGTCGGGGCTGAGGGTCAGGAAGTGGTCGCACAGCCACACGGAGTCGAATCCGCAGGACTCGGCGGCCTGCGCGGCGCGGACCATGTCGGGATAGTTGCCCACGGCGAGGCCGCGGATGGTCAGGGCCAGGATCAGCCCGATGTGCGGCTCGGGCTCGTGGGCGGGACCCGCGCCGGAGGGATCGTCGTCGTTCATGGACGTCGCCTTTCTGTCATGTCGGTCATGCCGACCGGGGCACCGGAGACGGTGCGGGGAAGCGTTACGGTGAATCCGTAACGTTCCGGCCGGTAGTGGAAGATCACGACTTCCAGTGGACGGTCGTCGTGGCCGAGGCTGACCCGCTCCAGGACGAGCACGGGTGCCAACTCCTCGATCTCCAGCGCCGCGGCGACGTCCGGAGAAGCCGCGGCCGCGTGGATCTGGTGCTGGGCCTGCGCGATCCGCACCCCCAGGTGCTGCTCCCACATCGTGTACGTGGTCTCGGTGGCCGGTTCGCCGGAGCGCAGCGGCCCGGCCGCCTCCAGCACCCGCGTCGGCAGGTGGATCGTGACGAGCGCGACCGGCTTCTCCCCGTCCCCGTACCGGCGCCGGATCGTCAGTACCTCGGACTCCCCGAGGACATGGGCGATGTGGGGCGCAGCGGGTTCGACCCCGAAGCCCAGGACGTCGATGTGCGGTGTGACGCCCTGTTCGAGCAGGACCTCGGTGATGGTGCGCACGCCGGAGGACAGCTCCTGGTCCACCGGTTCGGAGACGAAGGTGCCCAGTCCTTGCTTGCGTACCACCCAGCCCTGCGACTCCAGTGCACCCACCGCGGCACGGACCGTGATGCGGCTCAGACCGGTCTCGGCCATCAGCTCCCGTTCCGTGGGCAGCCGCGTTCCCGGCGGCAGCTGCTGCTTGAGGATCAGTGCCTTGATCTGCTCCGCCAGCTGCGTCGTCGCCGATGTCCGGCCCCGTTCGATCCGGAATCCGGCGGCCGACAGGTCGAAGCGGGGCTCGTTACCCATGTCAGATGTCATAAGTCGTATTGAACCCGGCAGCAGGCCCGGACGCGCAACAACCCCTCCGGGTGTCACGGCCGGCGGGGTCACCGAACCCTTGACGCATGTCATGAGACGTTTTATAACGTCTTACATCTGGTGGGCGCAAGTAGCCCCCGCCGGGAATCAAAGGAGCCCCCGTGCCAGACCAGAACCACGTGACCGTGATCGCCCGCTTCACCCCGGCCCCAGACCGCGCTCCGCAGCTGCGGGCCCTCCTCGAAGGAATGATCGACCCGACCCGCTCCGAGCCGGGATGCCGCTCCTACGACCTCTACACCACCGAGTCGGCAGCCCCGGACTTCGTCCTCCTGGAGCGCTACCAGGACTCCGCAGCCCTGAAGGCGCACCGCACGACGGCCCACTACACGGCCTACCGCGCCCAGCTGTCCGACCTCCTCGCCAAACCGGTCGAGGTCTGCGTCCTCAGGCCGGCCAACGTCATCGGCTGACGACGGGCACGCCACGACGTCGCGCGACCGCTCAAAGGAGAGCACCATGTCCGACCTGCAAAACGACGTGTCGCCCCCCAGAACGCTCAGCCCGTCCCCAGCCGTGCGCCACATCGACAAAAGCAGCCGCCGTGCACTGTTCGCGTCCTGGCTGGGATGGACCTTCGACGGGTTCGAAACCTACGCCCTCGTCCTCGTCGGCCCCACAGCCGTCATGGCGGTGGGCACCCAAGCACAGCTGGCAGACCTTCCCACCTACGTCAGCGGCCTGCTCGCCGCCACCCTCGCCGGCTGGGCGCTCGGCGGGATCCTCGCCGGCTTCACGGCCGACCGACTCGGCCGGCGCCGCACCCTCCTCCTCTCCATCCTCTGGTACGCCCTCTTCACCGGTCTGACCGCACTCGCACCCGACTACTGGTGGCTGCTCACCCTGCGCTTCATCACCGGCATGGGACTGGGAGCGGAGTGGGGCAGTGCCACCGCCCTGATCGGCGAACTCTGGCCGGACCGTTCACGAGGACGAGCCGCCGCAGTACTCCAGTCGGGCTTCGGCGTCGGCGCGGTCATCGCCGCACTGGCCTGGTACCTGCTGGAGCCCGTGGGCGACAACGCCTGGCGCTACCTCTTCCTGACCGGCACGCTCCCGGCACTCATCGTCCTCTACGTACGGCGGGCCGTCCGCGACCCGGAGATGTGGACCTCGCTCCGCGACCGGCGGCGCAAGGCCAAAGCCGCCCAGGAAACCGGCAACACCGTCGCAGCCGCGGACAGGGAACTCCTGCGCTCCCCCTTCACCGCCGCCTTCAGCCACGCCCGCCTACGCCGCCGCGGGCTGCGACTGCTCGTACTGACTGTCGTGTCGGTCATCGGCCTGTACGCCGTGTCGGCCTGGATCCCCGCATACACCGCCCAACTCGCCAAGGACACCGGCGAAACGGGCACCCGATGGGGCGCCAACGCCGGCCTGGTGTTCAACGGCGCCTCCGTACCCGGCTACCTCCTGCTCGGCTACCTGGCCGACCGCTGGGGCCGAAAACCCACCATGCTCCTCTACTACTGCGTATCCGCGGCCGTCATCCCGGTCTTCTTCTTCGCCGTCCACACCCCGCAGGCGGCACTGGCCGTGGCAGCCGTGGCCGGGTTCTTCATCCTGGGCCAGTTCGCCTGGATGCCCATCTACATGCCCGAACTGTTCCCCACCCCGGGCCGCGCCACCGCCATCTCCACGGTGTTCAACTCCGCACGCATCGCAGGCGCGCTGGTCACCCTCGCCACCGGAATGCTCATCAGCCTCCTCGGCGGCATCACTACCGCTGCCACCGCCGTCGGAATGACGATGTACATCATCGCCACCGCCACCGTCTGGTCCGTCGGACCCGAGACCAAGGGACAACCCCTCCCCCAGTGACCGGAGACCAAGGGACAACCCCTCCCCCAGTGAACCGCACCCAGCACCCCACCGGCCACAACCACACAACAGCAACCGGTGGGACCACCACAGTGAACACCACCCGCCCGGCCAGACCACCCGACCCCACACCGAGAACGCGATCGGGCGCGCCCCCCGCGGGTGGCTCAGGGAGAGGACCGGTCAGCCGGCACCAGCCCGCCACCGTGACATCGAAGCGCACGAGCTCGAGCGCCCTGTTATGGACCCGTTTCGTCACCACCGCGATCAGCGTATGCGCCATGGCACGGGAGAGGGCGTCGCCGGCCCACTGCGCGCTCGACCGTGACCGCTGGGAGGAAGCCCTCCCTGCGCAAGACCCCTCCCCCCCGGCCGCCCGGGCCGGTCTTGGGCTCACCTCGGCGAAACCCCCTACAGGCCGAACTCCAGGTGCTCGATGTCCGTGAAGCGGACCTCCTCCAGCTGGCCGGCCCGGCGGCCACTGTCCTGGAAGTAGACCTCCTTGAGGGCTTCTGCGGCGATCTCTCTGAGCTGCTGGTCGCCGGCGCCGGCCTCCTGGGCCTCGAAGAGGCGGGCGGCGTAGCGGGGGGGCAGGGCGACGGTCAGGTGCCGGATGCGGTCCTGGTCCGTCGTCCCGATCGGTGCGGTGTAGCCGAGCCGGGCGCGGGTGTCGATGACGATGCCGCCCGTGGTCGCCGCCGTCTGCCGGGCCTTGGCCCGGATCTGCGGCTGCCACCGGGCCTTCACCTCACGCTCCAGGCGCGCGGCGAGATCGGGGCGGGGCCTTTTGATCTGGTCCCTCACGTACCGCTCCACGGTGCGCTGGGAGACCCGCAGCATCTGGGCGACCGCCCTGGTGCCCTTGAGCTGCTTGACCAGGTAGCGCATCTGCGCGGGTGCGCTCTTGGGCGCCGGACGGGTGAACGCCTTCTGCACCGCGGCGTCCAGACCGTCCCCGAACAGGCTCATCGTCGCCCTCTCCTACTCTCCGTTGTCGACATCGGTGACCGTGCCGTCCTTGATGTACCGGGCGAGGTTGAGCTCCGGGGCCTCGAACTGCTCCCTCACGCCCTCGCCCCACAGAACGGTCTGGGTGCCCTCGTGCTTGACCAGGCCCGGGTTGATGCCGAGCTTGAAGCCGCCGGGCAGCGGCCTGCCGTCCCGGTAGGGCAGGAAGTCCAGCGGGCTGGTGCCCTCAGCCGCGTACACCACGCAGTCGGACAGGATCGCGACCGGGTACTGGCCGGTGAACGCCGCATGCTTGACGATCTTGCGATGGAGATTGATCCGGGCGCGGGAGATGACGGCCGCGCGGATGTCCGGCCGCCACGTCGGGCGGGACAGGGCCCGCCACGGCTCGCCCGGCCGCCACCCCTCACCACGCGGGCGTTCGCGCAACTTGCCCAGGCCACCCTTGACCGTCGCCTTGATCGCCGAGACGACGATCGCCAGCTCGGGGTCGCGCGCCCTGTAGCCGTCCATGGCGGCCAAGAAGTCCGCCGGCGCCAGGTCCGCGCCGACGCCGAGGTCCGCCATCGTGGCGAGGTAGGCGTCGCGCAGCCGTTCGTACCAGCCGTCCAGGTAGCGGCCGTTGTCGTAGCGCACCCATGCCTCGACCGGCGCGACGTCGTAGCCCAGTTCCACCGCGTAGGCGACGGTGGGCGTGGCGTACCAGGCCGGCCCTTCCGGGCGCTCGCCCTTCGGTGTGAACGGGCTGGGCAGCAGAGCGGCGTCCAGGTCGGCCCACGTGTCCTTGCCGACCTTCACGCGGGACAGGTCGACGTGGGACAGGTCCACCAGCCACGATCCGGGCAGCTTCGGGTCGAACACCGGCGCCTTGACATACGTGGGCGCACCGAGACCGACCACGAGTCCGTTCGCTCCGGCAGCGAAGGCCATGTTCACGTCGATGCCGACCAGGTACCGCCTGGTGCATTCGGCATCCGTCATCGGCCGCGCCCAGTCGTACGCCTCCTCGAACAGCTTCTCGCCGGGGCCGCGGACGTGGAACCGCGGCAGGTCCGCCAGAAGCGGATGACCGTCCGGAGCCTCACACGGCGCACAGACCACCTGCTCCGTGCCCAGCGAGCCGGGGTTGTGCTCGGAGTGGCGCTTGCCGTCGGCGTCGGGCTTGGAAGCACGGGTCGGCGGGTGCAGAGCGGTCATCAACTCCAGGCCGGTGACGGCCGTGGAGCCGAGCGGCGTGATCACCCGGGACGCGTACGTACCCAGGAGCCGGGCCAGCTCTGCCGGTGGCAGCTGAGCGGCGGTGCCCCAGTGGCGGGAGTCCAGCGCGTCCCAGGACGGGATGCACAGCTGCACGCAAGCGCGTTCCGAACCCTTCGCCGGGCGGTAGATCCGCGCCCACGGGCCGAACCCGCGCCTGGTCAGCTTCCAGCCGGCCCGCTCCAACTGCCTGATGACCTTGTGATCCTCCGGCAGCCGCCCGGCAAGCCGTTCGCCCTCCGACAGCGTCACCGGCAATCCGTACCGCTCCAACGCAGTCTCGGTGAGCACGAGCAGCGGGTCCGCATCCTTCCCCGACCGGTGCAGCCGTGGCGCACCGAGCCACGCCTCCTTCAATGCCCACTCCACCAGCGACGGGAGAGACTTGGCGGGCACCTCCAGAACCAAGCCGCCTGCGCAGTACGCCACGACCTGACGGTCAGCATCGGCATCGATGACGGCGAGCGGACCGTGAGCGAACCGCGGATCAGCAGCGTCCGCCACCGCTGCGGTCTTCCTCGGAACGGCCTCTTGCACTCCCGGGCGCCGGGACGCCGCCGTCGGCCTGGGCGCGGCAGCCGAAACTGCCCCGGCGGCCGCAGCAGTCGATGCGGGCGGTGCAGGCGGTGCGATGGACTGAGAAGCCGTCATGCCCGTGGGCTCCGACATGGTGCCGGTGGACCCCTCGGGCACTGCCGCTTCCTGAGCGGGGACGGCGGCTGGGCGGACGCTCGCGGCCGAGCTGCTGTCGGTCGGCCCGGGTGCGGGGAAGCGGGCAGCGAGACCCTCGAGGAGCCGTGCGTATGCGGCACGTTTCGGCGGCCGCGGCTCAGTACGTCCGGCCTCCCAGTTCCCCACCGCCTCACGCCGAGTCCGCAGAGCCTCCGCGACCTGATCCTGTGTCAGCCCGGCTGCTTCGCGCAGACGTTTACGCTCCGCGGGTTCCGGCAGCGGATCCCGCACAGCCTGCTCCAGCAGCGCGTCAACAGCACCGAACAGCTCTTCCTCATTGGACAAGATCTCGCCTCCCAACCACACCCTACCAAAAAGCGCACATCGATCGCCCGTAAATCGCTCGCCAAACGCTCATCCGGGGGGAAGCAGGGCGCCGTACCGCTACACAGGTCCGTGGCGATCCGGACGGCGGGCGAAGCGGACACCTCCCCTCACCCATGCGGCCCTGGACGAGCTCCCCGAAGGCCAGGTCGTCGAGCACATCCGCAGCGTTCTCCTCGCCCCCGGAGTCCTGCCCCGGCGGGACGAGCAGATGGCCCGTCTCGAACGGCACGTGAAGGACCTCGTCGCCTCCCACGCGACGGCCGAGGGCCGGAAAATCCTGCACCGGTACCCGACGTGGCACCTCATACGCCGGCTTCGCCAACGCAGCCACGGCAAGGAGACCACGCACCACCAGCTCGCGGGCGCACGGCAACACCTGCGGGCGGCCGTCAATCTCCCGGACTGGCTCGAGGAACAGAACCTGACCGTTGCCACCCGCCGCCAGGCCGACCGCGAACGCTGGACGACCAGCGACGACGTCCGCCACCGCCAGGAAGCAGGCCACTTCGTACGCCGGGCCCTCTCCCAGAAGATCGCCCGTGACCTCAGCTTCCCAGCCGTCAGATGGAACGGCCCCACCCAGGGAATGGACGACGAAGCCCGCTGGGACACCGCCCGTCGCCTGCTGCACGACGACACCATCAGGCCCGAAGACCGCCTCGCCGACTTGCTGTTGCTTCTCCATACCCAGTGGCCCGCCGCGGTCCCCGCTCGCCCCCTCGGCATCGACATCACCGTCGCCGTCAAATGGCAGCGAGCCGCCGCCGGAGACTGGGCCGCCCACACAGCAGTGATCAGTCAACGAGCCACCCGCCACCTCCAAGGAGAAGACGTACATGCCCCTCGATGACCAGAACACTTGGGCTCTGCTCCGGCAACTCGATGACCCGCAGCACATGGAATCTCCCCGCAGCTACGACCCCGACGCCACCCGAGCCGGTTTGAGCAGCCCGCAACCCGCTTGAACGCACGGCTCCAGTGAGGGGCGTGCATCCCTCACGTTGCCGGTGAAGGCTGTGGTGTGTGTGGGCCTCGGGATGCTGGTGCTGATCGTACGCGGGCGACTTCGGTGAAGATCGCCCGTCAGCGGACGACTCCGCGGTTGGTGAGGACCAGCAGGGCTCTGACCAGTGCGGCTGCCCATTTCGGGTGTCAGGGGCGTCGGTATTGTCAAGGCCGACGAAACCCAGGTCGACAATGACGCCAAGACCGGCGACGCGGAGGCGGGCGGTAAGTCTGTCATCCCGGCAAGCGGTGATCTCCAAGGTGCAGCCGGGCCGGGCCATCGAGACCCACAGCAGCAGCCGTCGAAGTTCACCGCGCCGAGAGAGCCTCAATGACGGGATCGATTCTCAACACCTGGATTGTGGGGTCTAGCCGGGTCGGTGGGCTGGTCTGGCTCGGGGCGGCCGGTCATCCAGCGCAGCAGGCGGAAGGCGCGTTCGCTGATGGCGGCCGGGGCGAAGACAGCGGTGAGTAGAACGGTGAGCAGGAGAGCGAGTTCGGCGCTGGCCAAAACCGCGGCCAGGGTGGGGCTGGCGAGCGCGATGCCCGTGGGAGCGGCCACGATGGTCGTGGCCAGGCCGAAGGAGACCCGTCGGCCTGGAGGGCGGCTGGTGGAGGGCCTGACGGTGGAGCCAGACGTCACCATCGGCGCTCCTGGGAGGTGCCGGCGCCGAGCACGCGGCGTTGCAGGGCGGCGATCCAGGCCCAGACGACGACGGCCGGGGCATGCAGGAGGAAGTCACGCAGGAGTTTGGCGTGCTGGTCGTCCTCGTAGTCGTGGCGGGCTTCGTTGAAGTCGTCCCGCCACCGTCGCCCGGCTTCAGGGGGCATGAGCGCCGCGGCCGTTCGAATCGGCCAGGGGTCGCACGCACCGCCGATCAGGTCCGCCGGCACCGACTTCGGTCCCTTACGGGCCGAGTGGAGGAATCCGGCCGAGACCCGGATCAGGACAACGACGGCCAGGGAAAACGCGGTGAGCAGACCGACAATGAGACCGAGTGCGACGCCCGCGGCAACACCAGCGGTAACTCCGCAGATGATCAGCAAAGTGATATTGCCGCCGAGGCTCTGGGTGAGACCATCCCCGGCATCGGCACCACCCGGCATCAGCAAGATGTAGATGCCGGCGGGGATCAAACAGCCGCCTAGGAGCACGAGGCGGTTAAGACGTCGGCCGACGCGCTCGGTGGCCGTGACCAGTTTCCGGCGGGGACTTTTGAAGAAGGCACTGATGGCCAGTATGCCGCTTCCGGCAACACCTCCCGCCATAGCACCGATTACGCCGCCGCGGCCGATGGGGCTGAAGTCGTCCCCGGTCATGCCGACGTCGCGATGAACCATGCCGAGTCCAGTACCGGTTAAGGCACCGACGAAAATGCCGATCAGGGCGATCGCGACCACGACACCGAGGCTGTGCGCTGCGGTTTTGAGAAGCTGTCGACGTCCTGCACGGAGGAATAGGGTCATCAGAATGCCGTGCCTTCCCCGGTCAGGCCGCGCAGGGCGGTGCTGTGAGGGCGGTGGGCGGTAGCCAGGGCGGCGCTGGCCTGGGCGGCGCCGTTTGCGGTGAACCGGTAGTAGCGGCGAGCAGGCCGCTTTTCCACGCGGGGGTCGATGTCCTCCTTCCGGGAGGTGACCCACCCCTCGGTCTCCAGCCGCAGCAGGATCGGGTGGGTGGTGCCGGGCATGAGCCCGGTCAGTTCTGACAGCTCCCGCCCATAGAGTTCGCGAGCGGGGTCACGTAGCAGCGCCTGCAACACCAACTGGGTCTGCAGCGTCATCCGAAAGCCCATGCTCTAACTCTAACTAGGGTCGGGGCTCATGTCCACGCTAGAACTCTAACTAGGTTCATCTATGTGAGATGCTCCACGGCCGCCGCGCGGCTTCCAGGAACGACGGGGTGTGGCCTGCCCTGGGCTCGGCAAGCTCAGGAACAGGCGAGGTGTTGCGACGAGTATCCCCTCACTCATACTCCAGTCGACACCGTCAAGTGTCCGCTGATCACGCGACTTAGACCGTGTCCTACGTGGTGAGGCGGACGAGTCGCTTGTAACAGCAGATGGCTGCGGCAAGTCCGAGAAAGGCCAGGTAGTTGCGGGGATTGCGCTCGTAGCGGGGACTGAGCCTGCGGTAGCCGGACAGCCATGACATCGTCCGCTCGATCACCCACCTGCGACGGCCCAGCCGTTCGCTGGACTCGATGCCTTCGCGGGCGATACGGACTCCAATGCGCTTGCCGCGTAACCATTTGCGCAGGTCGGGCCGGTCATAGGCTTTGTCCGCGTGCAGGCGCTGGGGCTTGAAGCAGCGGCCGCAGTCCGGGTCGTGTCTCGATTGGTGACCCGTCACCATGGGCATCAGCCCTTCGCTGTCGTGGGTGTTGCCGCCCGAGACGCCGACGACCAGGGGCAGTCCGTTCGCGTCCGACAGGATGTGCATCTTGGAACCCGGCTTGCCTCGGTCCACGGGGCTCGGGCCTGTGTGTTCGCCCCCTTTTCCGCCCTGACGTGGGCAGTATCGAGGACGACGCGGGTGACGTCGACGAGGCCGGCGTCGTCGAGCCGGTGCAGGACCGCTTCGTGGAGGCGGCCCCATACTCCGGCTCTGGACCAGATGAGGAACCGGCGGTGGGCCGTGGACTTCGAGACGCCGAAGCAGGGCGGCAACGACCGCCACGCACAGCCGCTGACCAGTACGTAGATGATGGCCGCGAACAGCGTCTCATCAGGCGTGTTGGACGTCCCGCCACCCTGCGGCCGTGCCCGTTGCTCCGGGATCAGCGGCTCGGCGATCTCCCACAGCCCGTCCGGCACGATCCAACACCACGTTCCCCGCCCCATACCGAACCAACGACCGCCTCACCACGTAGGACACGGCCTTAAGGTGAGTGCTGTCATCACGATGCCGGGAGGCGATAGGGAAGGGAGTGGCACCGGTTGGCCTTCCTGACCGACGAACAGCGCCTCAACTACGGCACGTTCACCGCCGTGCCGGACGACGGGCAGCTGGCCGGGTACTTCCTGCTGGACCGCGACACCCGGCGGCGGTACAGAGCTGGAAACGCGCCGTGTCCTTCTCATCCAGCCTCAGCACGTGGAACACGTCGTTGTCACGGGCGAGCATCGACCAGGCCGGGAAGTGACGTACGACGACCGCCTCGTCGCCGAACTCCCGCGCCACAGCCCGGCACAGAGCCTCGGCGTCGTTGACCAGACCGGCGCCGAGCATCAGATCCGTGGCGATCACCAGGGTGCCGGCACCGGAAAGTCCTCTCAACGTAGGGGCACAGGGCGCCCCTTCACGCCATCCACCGACACTGACACCCACGGCGAGAAATCCAAGATCAAGTGCTTAGCGCCAACCGCTGTACCGATGGTCCCCACAGCCGCACCAGTTCAAGGAGGCCGCGCCCGAGACCCCGATCATCTTCACCGTCCACGAGCTCAAGCGCCTCGCCCGCAACGCCGCCGAGCTGATGACACTCTCCGCCGAACTCCAGGCCGGAGGCATCCAGCTCGAACTCCTCACCGGCCCGCTCACCGGCATCTACGACCCCAACTGCATGGGCGCCATATTCTTCGCCGTCCTCGCCGTCGCCGGACAGATCGAGCGGGACTACATCCGGGAGAAGCCCCTCGAAGGCCAGGTCATCGCCGCATCCAAGGGCAACCACGGCGGACGGCCGAAGGTCATCGACGACGACATGCTCACCTTCGTCCAGACCCTGAAGGGTTCCCTGGTCACCAACCAAGTCCGCGCCTATGACCTACTGCGCATGTTCGGGCGTGAGGGGCGCCCGACTCCGCTGAGTGCGGCGTTCGCGGAGTACGGGCGGATCGCCAAGACCGAGCACCTGCTGCGCGTGGTCGACCCGGTCGACGACACCTACCGGCGGCAGATGAACCGGCAGCTCACCGTGCAGGAATCCCGCCACAAGCTGGCCCGGGACGCGTGTCACGGCAAGCGCGGCACCATCCACCAGGCATACCGCGACGGCATGGAGGACCAACTCGGCGCGCTCGGCCTGGCCCTCAACGCCATCGTGCTCTGGACCACCCGCTACATCGACGCCGCCGTCGCCCAGCTCCAGGCCGAGGGCCACGAGATCCGGGAAGAGGACATCGCTCGGCTCTCCCCGCTAAAGCACCGCAACCTGAACCTGCTCGGCCGCTACAGCTTCACCGCCAGCGTCCCGGCCGCCGGCGCCCTGCGCCCACTGCGCGACCCAGACACGCCCGAGCTCGACGAGGGCGAGGACGAGGACGACTGACGACCTCACCCCCTGCGGCGGCAGCGCGATGCTGTCCGGCCCGCTAGAAGGATCGAACCGGATTTTGGCGGTAGCGGGCTGAGGCCTGCGTTCGGTGCAGGCGTCTGTGTGTTCGTCCAACGGTGGTTTCGCCGGAAGGGACCGCAGTGGCGCCGTACTGTCCCGTGAAGCCGTGGCGAGCGGTTGGTGCGGGTGCTCTCGCGCTTGGCAGTCAGGATGGCTGGACTTGGTCGAAGAGGGCGAGAGCTTCGGCGGGGTCCGGGCTCACGAGGCGTTCCAGACCGGCCGTCGTGATCTTCGCCCACCTGCCTGCCCGTGCCCACATCCGTTCCTCGAAGGCGCGGACGGCCTCGTCCAGATCTCCAGGGCCGGTGGCGATGGACTCGGCGAGTTCGGCGCCCTCCAGCATCGCGAGGTTCGCGCCTGCCCCCAAGGGGGGCATCAGATGGGCGGCGTCGCCCAGGAGCGTCACCCCGGGGACGTGGGTCCAGGTGTGGGACACGGGCAGGACGTAAAGCGGGCGGTGGACGAAAGCGGTGCCGTGGCGGAGGAGGTCGAGGACGGGAGCGGCCCAGCCATCGAACAGCGCCAGTAGGCTCAATCGCACGGCCTCGACGTCGGCCAGGTCCAGGTTCGTGTGCCAGTCCAGCGGCGCGCGGAACTGGGCGTACACCTTGACGTGGCCGCCGCTGTTGCGCTGGGCTACGAGAGCTCGGTTCACCCCGTACACGGCCACGGAACCGTCGCCGATCAACCGGGAGAGGTCGGGGTGGCGGGTGTCGACGTCGTCGAGGGAGGTTTCGACGTAGGTGACGCCGGTGTAGTGCGGTGTCACAGACGAGACTGCCGGGCGGGTCCGGGACCAGGCGCCGTCCGCGCCGACTACGAGGTCGAACGTCTCCTGTCGCCCGTCCGCGAAACGGACTACTACACCCTCCCGGGTCCCCGGCACTACCTGCGTCACGCTCCGCCCCCACCGGACGTTGAGAGGGCCGAGCAGCAGGTCACGGAGTTGCCCGCGGTCGATCTCGGGATTGGCCCGGTCATCTGGACGGGGTCGCCAGTCGCGCAGGACGGTGCCGTTCGCGTCCAGGATGCGCATGGCCTGCCCCTCGGGGCGGGACAGCGCCTGGAACTCCGTCAGCAGCCCCGCCTTGTTCAGCGCGAGCTGGCCCAGCCCCTCGTGCAGGTCCAGCGTGCCGCCTGGGGGGCGGATGTCGGGGGCGGGATCGCGTTCGAGGACGGCGACGGGGTAGCCGTGGCGGTGCAGGACACGGGCGAAGGTAAGGCCTCCGGGGCCGCTCCCGGCCACAGCGATACGATGTCTCATGGCAATACACTGTATTGCTCAATACGATGCATCGCAGCAGAACGGTGTGAACCATGAGTGTGTGGGACCGGCCGGAGCCGCCGACTCGCCCCGTGCCGCTCGACCGGGAGCGGATCGTTGCCGCCGCCATCGCGCTGGCCGACGAAGGCGGGCTGGACGGGGTGTCGTTGCGCAAGGTCGCCGCCCGGCTGAACGCGGGCCCGATGCGGCTGTACGGATACATCTCCACCAAGCAGGAGCTGTTCGACCTCATGGTGGACGAGGTCTACGCCGAGATCCTCCCCCAGGAGCAGCCCGGTGACTGGCGAGAGGCGCTGCACACCCTCGCCCACCGCACCAGACACGCTGCTCTCCGGCACGAATGGCTGGCCGACCTGCTTGGCGGCCGCCCGGCCCTGGGCCCGAACGCCCTCGCCGTGGGCGAGGCCACGCTGGCCACCCTGGACAGCCTCACCGACATCGACACCGCCATGCGCGCGGTGGAGACTGTCGGCGCCTACTTCACCGGCGCGATCAGGCGCGAGATCGCGAACCTGCGGGCCGAGCGCGTCACGGGCCTGTCGAAGCACGACTGGCAGCGCGCCTCGGGCCCGCATCTGACAAGGATGTTGGCCACCGGTCGCTTCCCGGCGCTGACCAAGGCCGTGTACGACGGCACGGACGTGGACGCCGAGGCATCCTTCGAGACTGGCCTGGACTGGGTCCTCGATGCCGTGGCCGCCAAACTCACCCGGCCGCCGGCATGACGCTCAGCCCTTGCCGAAGGTGAGCGAGCTCTGCGCCCGGTGCCCATGGGCCGTGAAGTTAGCGCTGGGCGATGGTCTGGGTTGCGCCACTGAAGGCGTTGCCACTGCACCGGACACGGGATGACGGTACTCGGTGTCGGTAAACGATGGCGAGCTCAAGCGGCCGGCGCGTCCAATGAACCCGTGCAATTAGGGGGTTCGAGGCGGCGCGAATCCAATCAGATCCGATGGTGATTGATGACAGGGTTTGACGACAGATAGGGTCCATTCCTCCGTACCGGAAGGGGCCCCGAGTGGCGAACCTGGTCTACAAGCGGGTCTCGACCGACCAACAGTCAACCGCCCGGCAGAACCTCGTCCTGGACGAGGCCGGGATCGAGGACCCGGTCGTCTTCGAGGAGGACTCCGGCACCTCCAGCCGCCTCCATCCGCTCCAGCGGCCGAAGTTCCGGGAGCTGCTCACCTACGCGCGGCCGGGCGACACCGTGCACATCTCCGAGATGTTCCGCCTCGTACGCGGCAACCAGCACATCCTCGACGTGCTCGACGTCCTCCACCGCGACCGCCTCTCCCTGCGCATCCACGACGGCGCGTTCTCCGCGATGGACCTCACCGCCCGCCACCCTCGCACCGGCGAGCTGCTGTCCACCGTGAAGTTCATGGTGCAGACCTTCCCCGCGGCCGGCGAACTCCAGCGCGACCTCCAGCGCGAGCTGACCTACGACGGGCTCCGGGCCACCGAGGCCAAGGGCAACAAGGGCGGGCGCCGCCCTGCCGTCCCGGCCGACAAGACCGACACCGTACGCACCGCGTACCTGGAAGGCCCGACTTCCTCCGTGCCGCCGAGCTGGACGACGTCGAGCGGGCCGCGCTCGACCAGGCGGTGACCGTACGGCGCGGCCAGGGCTACACCCTGCGCGTCGGCGCCGTCCCCGCCGTGCACCTCGGGCTCCTCGCCCGCTGCCAGCCCCTCGATGGCGGCCACGGCGTTCCTGCGGTCCCGGCCCAGCGCAAGGCCCGCCGCGAGTACGAGAACCGCGTCAGCACGCTGGCGCCGATCGGACCATGATCGTTCTCAGCGCCAACGGCTGTACCGGTGTTCCCCGAGGCCGGACACCGCAGGCAGTGTCCAGATGTCCGACGGCACGGAGAACGTGGCCATCGGCGTGGGCCAGGACATCACCGGCGCCGTGTCCGGAGTGATCGAGCGGCATGACGACGGCCGCGAGGTCCTGCGCTCCGTGAGCGGCTTCCGCATCGAGCTGGACGGACACGGCGGCGCCCGCGCGTTCACGCCGACGGGCGTGGAGATCCCTGTGGGCGGGTTCTTCTTCGTCCACGACCCCGAGGCCGGTTCTCACAAATGACCGGATGCGAGAGTTCAGCGACAGCCCTGAAACGATCACGTTTCCGCATGTCGCCATTTGCAAAAGCCTTCTCGAGACTCAGAGGTTATGCGAGGCACTTCTGATGCCTGCCGTAGGCCGCCTGCGGAGGGGATGCTCGCGGGCGACGGCGCAGCTGGCGCACTCCTTGCAGAGTCGCCGACGCCGACGGTCGGCTCGCCCCGCGTGCCCGCCGCGGCCTGGCCAACCTCGCCCGCATCCGGGGTGTTTTCCCCACCGCCCTGGCCTCCGTCTCCACCCTGGGCTGGGAGGGCCGCCACCACAGCGTCCTGGCTCACATCCTGTGGCCCCACGGCAATATCGACCGTGCCGTCGCCGCCTTCGAAGCCGCACGGGCCGAAGCAGAACAGCACGACGCCGCGGGCGAGCGGGCCATCGCCCAGACCCTCCTCGCCCTGGTCACCGCCTTCACCGACCCGCTCCGCGCCGACGACGAACTCACCCTCGCGCACCAGTACCTCGCCCAGCTCGACCAGCGCGCCACCACCTTCTACGCCCACGTCGCGGCCCTCGTGCGCGACGCCGACACCGACCGCGACGTCACCGACCGCGCCATCGTCCGGCACACCGAGAGCACCGTCGCCGGCCTTTCCTGGCTCACCCCGCTCATCCACACCGCCGTCGCCTTCCACCACACCGTACGCGGCGCCCAGGACGACCTGACAGCCACCATCGGCCGACTGCGCGAGGCAACCGCGAACAGTGACTTCGCCTACTACGTCGACATCGCCACCGCCATGGGCAACCTCGGTGCGGCAGACCGGGCGCGCATCAGGGAGTGCGTCGTCCGCGGCGTCGCCCACCGGCGAACTCGCCGAGGAAACCGACGTGGACGGCTTCACATCCATGATCCACGGCTTCCTGCTCGGCATCTCCACACAAGTGTGCGACGGCACGCCCGCCCGGGACCTGCACGCCGCGGCGGACGCCATCCTTGCCACCTGGCGCGCGCAGGAGTGCTAGACCACGTCGGTGGTGGCGTCCGGAAGCAGCCAGGGTCCGCTCATGGACCGTCCCAGTGGGCGCGCCGATGCTGGCGCCACCGTCGTGGCCGGGCCCGCGAGGGACCTTACGCGCCCCAACACTCCTTCGCTGGTGTGTTGCGCGCCCCGCTGCGGCGGGACAGGCCAAAGGACGGCGGCCGCTGTCGACGGCCGCCGTCCGCTCTGCCTTTGCCCGCAGCGCTTCGAGCGCCGCCCGGCCATCCCCGAAAGCTTCCTCTGGCTCACGCATCCCAGGGCCCGCGTCATGCCACTCGATAGCGGCCGTGGCTTCGTTCACCTGAACAGCAGCGTTGACCTGCCGGTTGGGGCATCGGTCGGTGATCTCGAGGCTCGTGGACGTTCACGGTCAGGCGTCGAAACGGCCGCGTGCGCTCTCGATATGACCGAGGTGCTGGTGGGTCCAGCCGCATATGACGTCGACCGCGGTGCGCAAGCCCTGGCCCGGCTCGGTGAGGGTGTACTCCACCCGCGGCGGCACGGTGGGGTGCACCTTCCGGTCGACCAGGCCGTTGCGCTCCAGCATGCGCAGGTTCTGGGTGAGCATCTTGTGGCTGACACCCTCGACCTCGTTCCGCAGCTCGCTGAAACGCAGGGTGCGCTCGCCGAGCGCCTCGATGATCAGGAGGGCCCACTTGTTGGCGACGTCCGAGAAGATCTCTCGCGCCAGGGAGTCCGCGCGCCGCAGGTCAGCGTCCTCGGGCAGGCCCTTGAGCAGATGCTTGGTCACCATGAGGTTCCTCAGTCACCGAAAAGTGCGTTCTTCCAGGTCAGACTTCACTCTCCTACAGTTTCCGAGTAACCACAAGAGAGCAGATCAGAAGGGCGAGCACCATGGCCACCATTGATGTCTTCAACTACGACGTACCGGCCGAGAGCGACTTCGGCTACTCACAGGCGATCAAGTCCGGCGAACTGATCCACGTCTCTGGACAGCTCTCGTTCGACGAGGCGGGCGAGTTCCTCCACGCGGGCGACTTCGCCGCCCAGCTCAAGCAGACCTACGCCAACATGGACAGGGTCCTGGACCACTACGGCGCCACCCGGAACCAGATCGTCTCGCAGACCCTGTACGTGGTGAACCTGCGGCAGAACGCCGCGGCGACGGCGGAGGGCAACCGGGCGTACTTCGGCGACCACCGCCCGGCGAGCACGGTCTTGGGCATCACTGAACTGACCTTGCCCGGTCAGGTCATCGAGATCAGCTTCGTCATCGACACGAAGCTGCCCGCTTGAGTGCTCCTCGCACGTCCCACAGCCGTCCGGGTCTGCGTTCGTGGAACAGTCACAGCGACCGTTCCACGAACGCTCCCGCAACACTCGCTTTCCGCGCCGACGTGGTTTGCTCCGCCCCTTCGAGCGGGGCCGTCTCGGTCCGCGGGACCGTCACGCTCCGCTCTGTCACCGCGGCGCGGCGCTCGTCGACCACTTGCCCGGTTTCGAGCTATTCGAGCATGTGGAACCGGATCTTCCCTGTTGGGACTGCCTGCCCTGAAATGACCTACCGTCTACGGGTCGCCGTCGCCACTATGAGCAACATGACGAAACGGGTACTGAGCTCCGTAGCAGGAGCGGCTTTATTCGCTGCGGTCAGCGTGACGCTGACCGCGTCGCCCGCTGCGGCTGACCCGCCGGGGTGTCCTTGGCCGTACGTGTGCTTCTACAAAACGAGCGCCTCGTACCCCAACGGCACGCCCAGCGCCATGTACAAAGACGTGACGAGCTCCTACCAGGACCTCGGTTCCGCCAGCCGCGGATCGGACTGGGTGTTCAACTCCCGCGACGACGACCGGGCCATGCTGCGGTACGTGGTAAATGGCCAGACGAAGTACCACTGCCTCGCTCCGAACTCCGACATCGGGTTCACTTCAGCCGCCACCGTGACCGGCATCAAAATCCAAACGGCTTCCACGTGCTAGACGTATTGCCCCGGAAGCCACGAGGGAGGTCTTGAACCCGACCCTCCCGCACCCACACACGTGATCACAGCCCTATATTCGCCGGCCACCTGCCCGGGGACATGGCCCTATCCCTTCCGAAATTGACCGGCCTCTTGTGGGCTGTTTCCAGGGCGGGGTCGAAGCGGTGGAGCCGGTCGGCCAGGCGTCGGTCGGGGCGGCGGACGATGACGCAGCCCGGTGCCCGGGAGGGTGCCCCTACGGGTCGGCTTCGGCCTGCCGGATCCAGGTGCGCAGGGCCTCGTGGTGCGCCCCGAGTTCCTCGGCCATGCGGCGGATGACGGGCTTCGGCTCGGTAGCGCGATACATGCGGACCGCGCGGTCACGCAACTCCAGCGGGTATTTCCTCGGGGCAGGCATCGTCTGGTCTCCTCTCGTGAGACCCATCTGACCTGCTGTCACCTCTCCCCGCATCTCGGGGGAAGCTCATGGCGGACCTTCGGGGCGGTCCAGCCGAGTGTCTGCTTCATCAGCCGGAAGGTGTACTCCAGGTCGAATCTGCGGAGGAACGCCTGCCACCACAGGTCCGCCTCGACACTGGTGGCGGCGGTGGCGGAGCACCACAGCCAGACCGGTTTCGGGTCGCGGTCGCCCGGCAGGCGCTCGACCTGCGCAGCCGCACCAACGTGCCGTGCAAGATCGGCAGTTCCTCCTGGACGTGGTCCAGCCAGGGGCCGCGGTGGGTGATTCTTGGGTGCATCCGGTCCCAGGCGGTGGCCCGGGCCTTGCCGTAGCGGGTGGTGTCCGTGGCCGTGGTGACGTTGGGCTCGTGCCAGGTGTCGGGCTTGGCGAAGGCGCGGACGCCGCCGTGTCGGCGCGGCCGTCCGCCTTTCGGGCCGGAACGGGCCGGGCCCGGGTCGCGGAGCATGACGCGGTCCGAGCGCAGACGTCCGACCAGCACGACCGGCAGGTCCGCCAGGGCGTGCGAGAGGTAGACGACGTCGTAGCCGGAGTCCATCACGATCAGAATCTCGGGATCGCCCGGATGCCAGTGTCCAGCCTGCGTCAACCGGTCGACAATATCGCGCAGTTGGGTGGCGGTGACGGCGGTCGCGTCGTCCGCCGGGCCGAGGCGGACAGCGTCCAGCAGCGCGACCCAGGAGGTGCGGCCGGTCTCCAGCGCGCCGACGAAAGAGTACGGCCATCCGGGAACCAGCTGATCCGTCTTGCGGTCCCCGCGTCCGCAGACGTGGCAGAACAGCCTCTCGTTGCTGGTGGGGGCGTCCGGACGCAGCCAGTGGGACACGTCCACGGCCGGCACGACCCTGCCGTCGGCCGCCCGTGGCAGCGGCAGGCCGGCCAGGGCCGGCGCAACCGCATCGGCTCCGCCCAGCCCCGGTCCAGAGCGGCGTACAGGGTGCCGTGCCCACGCCGGTGCTCGACCGCCAGCGACAGCTCGACCAGCGTCTTGACCGGCCCGTCCGCACACAGCACCGCGTCCGTGAGCTCGAAGAGCGCATCCGCGCGAGCGTAGAGGCATTCGTAGAACTCGGCCCGAAAGCGGGACAACTCGTCCAATGCCTCGCCTGCGGAAGCGTCGACGGGGAGACTCATGGGCAGCGGCCGTTCTCTCGTGCTTTGTGACTCGACATCTCGAAGCGTGGAGAACGGCCGCCTCCGCTGTCCCGCGAAGAGCGGACCGCGTGCTGCCGCGTGAGCGGTGACACGTATGGTCTTCGGGGCCATCAAGGCATTCATACAGAAGACTGCTGTCGGACCCAGGGGTAGGGGAAATAGACAGATGTCCATCGACGAGCAGCCTCAACGTCGTGACCGGGCTCGTAACCGCTTGGTCATGATGGCAGCCCTGGTGGCGCCGCAGCGCTGAGCGCGGCCGCTTTCGCGGTCTTCACCCAAGGGTCGGGGGCGGATAAAGACGACTCCGGCGACCAGCAGCATTCCCAGTCGCCAGATGCCTTTGCACTGCCGCCGACACAGGGCACGACCAAGCCGACCGTGCTCCCCAACGCCAAGAGCGTGAAGGACGGGGTACCGGTCGGCTACCCACGCACCCTGAACGGGGCCATCTCGGCGGCGGCCCACTTCTACGACATCCTCGACCCTTTCGACCCAGCCGCGACAGAAAAGCAGCACCGCATCACCGCTGAACCGGGCAAGGAGAAGCAGATCAGCGACGACGCTTTGCGCTTCTCCATGCGGCTGCGGAACACCGCGGGTCTGCCGCTGCTCGGGGAGTCGGACAATGCGAACTACTACACCCTGCAGTCCCGGGCGTATCGCGTCTCTTCTCGCTTCCAAGGACCGGGTGAGGGTATGGATCCTCACCGACACCGAGCTGTCTGCCCGCGGGGTCGTGGACTCGGACACGGACGTCCAGACGGCCGACCTGGTGTGGACCGCAGGGGACTGGAAGTTCACCAGCCTGGACGAGAAGGGCAGTGAGCCGGGCCCAGTGGTGCCGGACAGCGCCCAAGCGGTCAATGGATGGCAGCCTCCTCAGCGGCTCACCTCCGTTCAAGCGGAGGTGAGCCGCCCATCCGGTGCAGCAGCCGGTGACGCCGGAGACGCTGTAGGAGACGTGGAACTTCCGCCCGATCAGCGTGCATACCCGAGCGGCGGTCCACACCTGGTCGTCCGTCCAGCCACGTGCGGCCGGTCCTTCCTCCAGCCAGGCCGCGAGTCGGGCCTGCCAGTGGGTACCGAGCCGGCAGTCGTAGCCCGGCGCCCCCTTGGAATGCAGGGTCTCCCGCCCGCCCGCCTTCCAGGCACGGCGCCACTGGTAGACGGACTTCTCGCTCACCCGTAACTCCCGGGCGATGCACGGAACTTTCACACCCTCCTCGAAGAGGTGCACGGCCCGCATCCGTACCTCTTCACGGCGCTTGCGCTGCTCGGCGGTCAGTCCGCCCCCATCTGGGTACCGCATGCCTCCGGGGTACCAGCCAAGGCGAACGCCATCACCAGGTCCGACAAAGACCCAGACCCTACGACGCCGAAGTCAGTAGTCACGTGAGATGTCTGTCTCTTCCGCGCCCCCGCCTGGAAGCCCTCCATGAAGATGCCGCACGGGATCACGTCCGCAGCCTGGTAGCCGAGTTCGAGTAGCTCACCGATCCGTGCGGAGCTCGCCCGCTACGGCATCACCTGATCAGCCGGGCATTCGAAGCAAACGCCGGGCCCTGGAGGTTGTTCAGGCCGCGGTGGCTTCGGGGCGTCGGCGAGGTGACCGCTCTCGAAGCGGGCTCCGGAGCAGACGAGGGCGACGAGCTTGGATGCGGTGATCGCGCGCCAGCGAGACCGGGCGGCAGGATCCGCATCCGCAACCGGTCCCGGCGTTAGGGTTCCGGCCGTCAGACCGTCTTGATGACCCCGCCGTCGACGAGGATGTCGCTTCCGGTGATGGCGCCCGCCTGCGGGGAGGCGAGGAACGCGATCGCCGCCGCCACCTCCTCCGGCTCGATGATCCGGCCGATGCTGATGCCCGCGTCCTCCGGGAGACCGGCGAGCAATTCGTCCTGTCCGATCCCGCGCGACCGCGAAAGGGCACCGGCGAGACTGTCCGGATCCGTCCAGTTCCTCGTGCGCGTCGGTCCGGGGCTGACCGTCACCGCGCGCATCCCGCGTGGGGCGTACTCCTCGGAGAGCGCCTTGGTGAGATTGGTCAGCGCGGCTTTGGCGACGCCGTAGTCGATCGGCGGATGGGCGATCCGGGCCCCGATCGAGGAGACATTGACGATCACCCCACCACGGAGCAGCAAGGACGGCACGAGGGACCGGGTGACACGGACGGCGCTGAGCAGGTTGAGCTCAAGGGTCCGGCCCCAGGCAGCGTCGTCGATCGTGGCGAATCCGCCGAGGTGACTCGGATCGTCGTCCCCGGGCGCGAGGCCGCCAGCATTGTTCACGAGCAGGTCGAGACCCTCCGGCGCCCAGGACTCGGCCGCGGAGGCGACGGCGGTCACCCCGGAGGGCGTCGTGAGGTCCGCGCTGACCGCGAGGGATACGACCTCCTTCATCTCGGGGGTGGGGACGCGCGCCACGCCGAGAACCCGTACGCCCTCGTCGGCGAGCAGGCGCGCTGTCGCCAGGCCGATCCCCTTGCTCGCGCCGGTGACGACCGCCGAGCGGTCTTTCAGTTGCAGGTCCATCACGGTCTCCCTGTCTCCCCGTCTCCCAGCCTGTTCACCGATGTGTTGTCATGCGGTGTTGTCGGGCCCTGGTGACCAGCTAAGTTCGCACCCGTCTTTACGTCTACTGCAAAGATTGCAAGCATCATTCTCGCCTGGTGAAAACGACGGGGAGTGGAGCGCGGTGACCGACGACCTCGACCTCAATCTGCTGCGCGTCTTCGACGCGCTCATGGACACCGGCAGTGTGTCCGCAGCGGCGGAGCGCCTGCACCTGTCGGTGCCGGCGACCAGCCGCGCTCTGGGGCGTCTGCGGCGAACCCTGGGCGATCCGCTCCTGGTGCGGGCCGGCCGGGGGCTCGTGCCGACGCCCTTCGCGCTGAGGAGCGCCGGGCGGGTCAGGGAACTGCTCGAAGACGCGGCCGAGCTGTTCACCGACAGGGCCGACGACGAGCCGCGGAAATGGCGGCGATCCTTCGCCGTACGCCTCAACGACGGTCTGTCTCCTGTGCTGGCTCCGCGATTGATCAGCCGGATCGCCGGTGAGGCGCCGGACGTGACTCTCCGGTTCCTCACCGACGACTCCGATCACCCGGACGCCCTGCGCAACGGCTCGATCGATCTCGACATCGGCCTGACGCGCACGTTCGCTCCCGATGTGCGCGTGCGACGGCTCTACGTGGACCGGTTCGTCGTCGTGGTGTCCGCACGGTCGCAGCTGGGGCAAGTCGACCGGCTCACGGTCGACCAGCTGTGCCACTACCCACACGTCTCTTCCCAGGGTCAGCCCGTGAGCCTGCTCGACACCGCGTTGGAGCGGATCGGACGCTCGCGACGAGTCGTCGCCGCCCTGCCGACCTACGCCGTTTCGTCCCTGCTCGCCCTGGAAGACGACATCATCGTCGTCGTCCCCCATGTCCTCGCGCGGCACTTGGTCGAGCGCCAGGTCCCGGTGCGATGGCACGAGCTTCCGCTCTCGCTGCCGAGCCTGACGGTCGACCAACGGTGGCACGCACGCCTGGACGGTAACTACCCGTCACAGTGGCTGCGGAGCCACGTCGCGGCAGCCCTCGAAGGCCTTGCCGACGACGACGATCCGGGCAGTTCCCATCTCGACGAAGTGCCCTTCGACGAACGCCGAAACGTCTGACTCAAGAGCCTCGCGACACTCACCACGAGATCTTCCCAACCCCGATCAGCCGCCCTCCCCTGAGGCACACTCAGTGTCACGGAACGGCGGCATCAGCCACGAAGACGCGATACCTCTGCATGCGAACCCGCCCGTCCCGAAGTCGATGTTCCCAGTACCAAGGGCCGCCTGGTTCCGCCCCGGGTGCCCCCAGGACCCGGCGTTTGCCTCGGATGTCTGGTTGATCAGGTGATGCCGTAGAGGGCCAGGGCGCGGTGACATTCGGTGTGGGCTCGGCGTTCGGCGACGGTGTTGACGTACCCCGCGAGTTTGAGCGCGCCGCGGATCAGGTCGCGGACGGCGGCGAGCGCGGCGGGTGTAGCGAAGAACTCGTCCGTCTCGACGTCGAGGACTTCGAACCCGCACACCGCCTGATCCACCTGCGGGCGGAGACCACCAAGTCCCAGCGAGCACGGGAGGTGGCTTTCGGCACTACCTCGTCCCAGCGGTTCGTGGCTTACCTCACCGGCGCCGCACGATGTTCGGCCGGATCAACGGACCGCTGTTCCGCTCCGTCTCGAGCCGCAACTACGGCGCCCCGCTGGGCCCTTCCATCTGGTCGAAAACCATCGAACGCATCGCCCGCAACGCCGGAGCTGCCCGACTGTCCCCCCCCCTGCGGCATCTGCGGCTGACCGACCTGGCCCGCGCCGACTGGACCATCGACCAAATCGCCCAGTACGCCGGCCATCGCGATCTCGCCACCACCATGCGCTACATCCACCTGTCCGGCCGTGAGCTGGCCGCCCGTTTCCACCCCACGAACACCACCATCCTGACCGACCGTGAGCGACTGCTCGCCGCACTCCGGCCCGACGCCCAAGCAGCTGGGCACCGACCGCGCCTTCATCGCTCTGACCGACCTGCGCACGAAGCCGCCCCACGACCCGGATTGACCGTCACCACGCGCTCACTCCAGTGCGCGTTCCCAAGCACCCCGATGATCGGAAACCCACTGATACGCCCTCTGAACTTCACTCACCACCCCGGCATCACGAAGCCGGACCATGGCGACGACACCCGCATCAGCCTCGGTCTCGATACCGCGCCAGCACCGGTCCTGCCACCACAAGACCGTGGACACAAGACGTTGCCGGTCCGACAACTCGTAGCTGTCAGCAATCAGCCGCATACGCCGAGCCGCATCCCCGACGTCGGCCACGGCAGGGCCGAGACCGAGGTACTGCCAGCAGACATGAGCGATGTCATGGATCCGAGCGCCCGGCGCCGCGAGATCCCAGTCGATGAACGCCGCCGGCCTAAGCGAGCCACTGACCAGCCGATAGACCGTGTTCTTGGGCGACAGATCGTTGTGACACACGACCTCGTGGTCTCCAACCAGTGCAGTGCCGACCGTCAGGTCGTGGAACTCGCGCACCAGCCGGGCGACCGCGGCCAGGCTCTCGTCCGACGACACGGCAGCAGGTTGTCGCGGTTCCCACGCGACATGGCCATCAAGGTAACTAAGCACTTCGCGGCCCTTCTCGTCCACACCGAGATACCGCGGAGCTCCGCTCCAGCCACCGGCTTCGAGCAACCTCAGCAGATCGCTCACGAACTTCGCACGAGCAGAGGCTGGACGACGCACCGTGTCCCCGACACGAACGACGCCATTGACGAAACCTCCCGGCAAGGACGACTCAGGCATCCCCCAACCCTGCCCGATCGTTACCTCGAATTCTCAATAACTTGCCACTTGCAGCCGGTGTCGGCCACGTATCGGATCGCGTGCATGACCATCCGATTCCCCGCGGACACGCGAGCGAGCCCGGACGGATCGGTCCGGGCTCGCGGGCTGTTCGGAGCGTGGCCACTACAGGTCGAACTCCAGGTGCTCGATGTCCGTGAAGCGGACCTCCTCCAGCTGGCCGGCCCGGCGGCCACTGTCCTGGAAGTAGACCTCCTTGAGGGCTTCTGCGGCGATCTCTCTGAGCTGCTGGTCGCCGGCGCCGGCCTCCTGGGCCTCGAAGAGGCGGGCGGCGTAGCGAGGGGGCAGGGCGACGGTCAGGTGCCGGATGCGGTCCTGGTCCGTCGTCCCGATCGGTGCGGTGTAGCCGAGCCGGGCGCGGGTGTCGATGACGATGCCGCCCGTGGTCGCCGCCGTCTGCCGGGCCTTGGCCCGGATCTGCGGCTGCCACCGGGCCTTCACCTCACGCTCCAGGCGCGCGGCGAGATCGGGGCGGGGCCTTTTGATCTGGTCTTTCATGTACCGCTCCACGGCTCGTCGCCAAGGGCCAAGCACACCGCACCAAGCAGCAAAGGGCCGTCTTCTACTCGGCCATTGCCCCGGACGCGGCCGCTGGTACGACTGAGGCCAGCGAAGCAGCCCCCTCCTGAGGAGTTCCGGTTCTTCCGTCGCACATCCGATTGCGCGCGCCGCAGTTATCCGGAATGGCTGGGGCACGGGATGCCCCTGGGACAGGGGCAATGTCGTCGCGCTGCGGGCGGAAGTGGCAATCAGGCCGGTGCATGTGCAGTCGAGACTCTCAGAGGGTAGCCAGCACCAGCAGGGACATCCGTTCCGGGGCCTGTGGCGATTCCGCGCGGGAGTTCCACTCGCCGCGCAGGTTTCCGGGACACCTGCCGCGAGTCCGGCAGGTCGGTCACGCACCGCGACCAGACCAACTCCCCGCCCTGCCCCAGAAAACAGGAGAAGCATGACTACGGCTCTGATCACCGGCGGTAGCTCCGGTATCGGCGAAGGCTTCGCCCGGCGGCTTGCCGCCGAGGGACACGACCTGGTCCTGGTCGCGCGCAGCAAGGAACGCTTGGATGCCGCGGCCGCTGACCTTCACGACCGCTACGGCGTCTGTGTGGAGACCATCGAGGCCGATCTCACCACCATGGACGGCTGCTCCCAGATCGAAGATCGATTGCGGAACAGCGTGGTGGACATCCTGGTGAACAACGCGGGCTTCGGTCTTCCCGCGCCCTATCCGCGCAGCGCGATCGCGGATGAGGAGAGGATGATCGACATCCTGATCCGGGCCCCACTGCGGCTGACCTACGCTGCACTCCCAGGGATGACCGAGCGAGGCCGGGGCGCGATCTTCAACATCGCGTCTGTGGCTGGCCTGCTACCCACTGGCACCTACGGCGCGGCCAAGACGTGGCTGATCCGGTTTTCCGAGTCTCTCCGCCACGACCTCAAGGGGCGCGGCGTACGGGTCCTCGCTGTCGCGCCCGGGTTCACCCGTACCCCGGGTGCGGCAGGTATCCCGGTGCCCAACTGGCTCTGGCTGGAAGTCGATCAAGTCATCGACCAGGCCATGAAAGACCTGAAGCGGGGACGGCCGGTAAGCATCGCAGGCTGGCACTTCAAACTGTACGACCAAGCGGTCCGCCACCTACCACGCCGGATCGTCGCAACCATGGCCCGGTCCCGCAAGCCACCCGCATAGCGCCAGCCTGGTGAAGACCAGCACACAGAGCCTCCGGCGGAGTGTTTGAGCCGGACCCGCACCGCGCGGAACGACACAACGACATCCGCCAAGCCCCTCTTGCGGGTGGCGCCGTTCTCCTTCACCTGCTCGCGGGCGGAAACCAGGGCCGGGCGGGCGAGGCCGATGCCGATGCCGCTCAGCTCGGTGGTCATAGAATCACCGCCCTCGCCGTGTCGCCATCAAGGGGCCAGAAGGCGAGCTCGCAGCGGCCCGGCCGTCCACGGCACAGGCACAGCCGCCTCCGCGCGGGCGGCTGTCTGCTCGCGCAGCTGCTCCAGCCGCGTGCCCAGAAGGGACCGGGCGGTGTGTTCCCGGGCGATGTCGGGGCCTTCGTCGCGGCGGCAACCGCGCCCCCGCCGTTCGAATTCGCCCGGAACCAGCGGCGTTTCTGCCCGGTCGCATACGCCCGCCACGCCTCCGCCACGCCTTCCTCAGTCCGGCCCAGCACCGCCAGGGCACACCGCCGGTACCCCGGCGCCGCCTGCCGCACCACCTGGAGCACGGCGAAGGCGAGCACGGCCGCCGCGACCGGGCCCGCACCCAGGTCGCCCGACTCCACCAACTCCATAAACCCGCGCCGGGCACTGGCGATATCGGTCTCCAGGAAACCCCCTCACGCGGGCGGTGACAGCGACGACGTCGCCCGGGTCGTCCACACCGGCGGACCAGGTGGCCGCCCGGAGCGGCGTTGCCCGCGTGCACCATGTTCATCCACGGCAGGAGCAGGGGCAGGCGACGTGTCCTGTCCGGCTGCTGTGGGCGGCATCGGTCTGGCGCGTCGGGAGGGGCAGCATCCTGGGGCGGGTCGAGATGTCTTGCCGTTCGCGCGGTCCGACTGCGGGGACGGCCGCGCCGGCCGTGTATCGGCGGGACCGCTGCCAGCAGCGGCATGTGATGTCGTTGCGGTTGCCTCCGGTGAGCGTGTCTGCGGGCGGGATGCCGGTGGCATCGCACATCAGATGGCGTTCGGGGCCTGGTCGACCGCGGCCGACCAGGCCCCGTCCGGTGGCCCCCTGTTCGTCCTCCGCGGGCTGTTCACCGGAGGCTCTGGCTGTTCGCCCGCAATCAAGTTCGCGAGCTGTTACGGCTTGTTACGGAGCGTAGACCTTCTCGATGCTCACGTTCGTAATGCCCTGCGGGGCCCACCAGTCCCAGTTCTTCTGTACGTTCTTCGGGCAGGCCCACGGGCCGTCGGCGTACCCGTTGGGGTAATGCACTCGTAAGAAGACGCAGTAGCCGTCGGACTTCGTGTCCTTGACCCAGCCCATGACATGGTTGCTGTCGCAGACCTGGCCGCCGTACGTACCGAAACTGGGCGAGTTTCCGAAGGTCCAGCATGCCGCAGCGGCGCTGGAACTGGCTTCGGCCGGGATGATGCCGAGGCCTGCGATGGCTGCGGCAGCTGCGCCAACCATCAAGAGCTTCTTGCCAAGTTTCATGATCAATTTCCCTTCCAGCCTGGGCGTGAGCTGCCGAGATTCCTTCAGTGAGGGCCGACGCCAGCAGAATCGGCGTGAACGTCAAGCGGAATACGGCTTCACCTTTCGGTACCTCCGGTTCGCCCTCCAATAGCGCCGGCGCGCCGGTGTTCCTCTCTGCCCTCAATCGTGGCGCGGGCCGTGGGCTGGGAGTTGGCGATGCGTGCGGTGTTACTTGTCACTCAGCGCAGCCGCTTGCGCAGCCGGCAGGCTGCGCAGTGCGGCCTGCCGGAGCTCTCTGGGCGCCACACCGTACGCGGTGCGGAACGCCCGGCTGAAGTCCGCCGGGCGCAGGAACCCCCACCGGGCGGCGATGGCGCTGATCGACCGCCGCCGCAGCCGTGGGTTGGTGAGGTCGGCGTGGCAGCGTTCCAGGCGGCGTCGGCGTATCGAGGCTGCCACGGTCTCCCCCTGCTGCCGGAAGAGCGTGTGCAGGGAGCGCACGGAGATGTGATGGTATGCGGCGATGTCCGCCGGTCCCAGGTCCGGGTCACCGAGGTTGTGGTCGATGAAGGCGTTGACGCGGGCCAGCACGGCCTGCTGGCGGGTCTCGGCCGGGAGGTCGTCGTAGGCGCCGAGGTGCTGGGCCAGGCAGGCACCCACCAAGTCGAGCGCCATCACGCCCAATCGGCTCAGATCACGGGGGTCGCAGCCGGGGCCGTAGACGTCGAGTGTGGTCATGAACCGGGCGAGGATCGCTCCCATGCCGGTGCGGGTCGACATGGGCTGGGCGAGCAGCCGACAGACCTTGTCCGGCGGAAGCGGCAGTTCCTCGCGCGGCAACTGCATGATGACCACTTGGGTGTGGCGGCCCCTGTCGGGCACCGCGCCTTCGAAGGGGTGCGATACGTCGAAGAGCACCATGTCGCCGAGCACGAGCCCGGAGTCCTGGCGCCGCTGGCTGATCCACAAGGGAGTGCCGGAGACGAAGGTCAGCTGGTACGTGCCCGGGTCGGAGCGCCGGATGTCCGCCCGGGTGCGTCTCAGGTACGCGGGCGGACTGCTGAACGCGGCCACCCGCACGGAACCGAGGTCCAGCACCGAGGCCCGCGCAGGGAAGCCCACCGCGCCCCTCGCGCTGCTGAGGGTCAGCGGTGCCAGTTCACGAGAGACCAACTCGCCCCAGAACGGCAACTGCTCATTCGCGGGCAGTCCCTCGTTCGACACCTTCTGCCACATTCCGCCCCCCGTAATCGCCGCTCCGACAACCCTGCCATGGTTCGGGGCCCATGCCGCCCGGACCTCCTGCGCTGTGCTCAGCCCTGTTCAGCTATTTCCCCCAAGCCGGACATGAGACTGCAAACAGTCACTCAAGCGCAGATATCGAGCATGCCCGTCAGTGCGGCACGTTCGTCCTCGTCCATGGTGAGGGCGCAGGCGTGGCGTAGGCACGCTTCACCGGGATCCACGCACGGGCGTACGTGCAGCGGTAACCGACCAGGTCCGGCTGCCAACCGGAGGGGTCTCTGTCGCTCTTTGCCCGGTTGGAGCGGGCCGAGACGGCAACGAGCTGCGAATAGGCGAGATCGTCTCTGCCATGATCGCAGCACCTTTCTGAACACGACGGGATCATGCACGCGAACCGGGGCGTTCAACGCGTGACCGCCGGGCCGACGCTCTCTCATACGAGGCCCGGCGGCCGTAATGCCGGTCTGGCGGTGCGCCACGGATATTCCGACATTCTTCTCGCCACCTCCTGAAAACGCCTCAATTTTCACTCGCGCGCATAGACTGGAGGACCGCAGCGAGAGCACATCTGCCGGCCAGGGTCAAGAGTGGGGGCGAGTTCCGTTGCCTGCTCGGCGGCGGAACGGCCCCGGGCCGACCACCCGGGTCGTCTTGTTATTCAGGTTGTTCAGGTCCCTTGAGATCTCTTCAGGTCCCCTCAGAACTGCTCAGGGACGGGTCCGTGTCGATGACGTTGTCGCGGGGCCACCGTCGATGTCGTCCTGGCCGGGGCTGCCGAAGAGGTAGTCGTTGCCCCGTCCGCCCTCGACGGTGTCGCCGCCCTCTTCGCCGTAGACCGCCGCGACGCCCTTCGTGGGCAGGGTGCCGTTCAGCGCGACCTCGGTGAACCGGCCCCAACGGGTCGGTGTCAAGCATCGCCTCGCACCACCAACGGCGCAGGACCCCCCTCGGCGTCCTCCGGGGCGGCCGCCAGAAGCTCGCTGGAACTCCATCAGCCGGCCCTCTCACATCGCGAAGAGGGACAGCATCCAGGGCGAGCCGTAGGTGCGCACGACGGCCTGCGCTCCTTGGGCGGCGGAGATCACGGCACGGGCGTGCCGCTCATGCCCGAGTGAGGGACCAGGTTCGGACGGGGGACAGGTCGATCGGGGTGACCTCCGGGTACTCGGCGAGCTGCTTGCCGGGAAAGCCGTTCTGCGCGCCGAGGAGGACCGCGTCGAAATGGCCGCGAATGAACGCGTTCAGCAGGTCGATGGTGCGTTGTGAGTCCACCTTGCCGCCGCCCGGCAGCACGCTTGCGCGCTCCGTGGCCGGAATCAGGACGAAGTCCGCCAGCTCCAGATGAGTGACGTCCTCGATACGTAGCCTGTGCACGTCCGATCTGGTGCCGGCCGTACTGAGCGGCTCGAAGAAGAATTCGTTGGCATCCAGCGTGGTGAGGCCAGGAACGCCCATAGCGGCCAGCTGGCCGCGAATGTCCGAGGCGAGGTGGAGCAGCGGCACGCGGATGTCGGTGTCGAGCAGATCGGACAGGAACTGGCCGCCGTCGAGGTTGACCGCCGCCCGCACCCGCTCGTCCTGCTGTGCGGCGGAGGCGGCCGCCGCGGCGCCGAACGACATGCCCAGCACGCCGAGTCGGGTGGTGTCGCTCGCCGTGACCAAGTCGGCGGCCGGGCCCGTGACCGAGCCGCTTTCCAGTGCGTCGACGACCGCGCGGAAGTCGTCGACCCAGCGCTGCGACCACGGGCCCATCGCACGGTCGTCTAGGAACTCCGGTGTCACCTCAAAGCGCCGCGCGATGTCGCCGGTGAGCTTGTCGGAATAGCCGGGCTCGGCCAGGAGACCGACGAATTTGTCCTTGAAGCCGTCGTCGTACCTGACCAGCTCGCTGTCGCGAAAACGAACACCGCATGCCTCTCCGGGATGCGCGACGCTCCACACGACGTAACCGTGACTGGCGAGGTGCTCCATCAGCGGCGCGTTCTGCGAGACCCAACTCATCGCACCGTGCGAGAACACCAGGGTGGGAAAGCCCGAAGCGGCAACGGCGGCGCCGGTGACGCTGTGGCTGGGCATTCCGGCCAGTTGGTCCGCCCAACGCTGCGGCGCCCCGGTGGCTTCGGCGAGCCACCGCAGCACTGGCAGTTCGGCGTCTTCGCAATAACGACGGTGCTGTCCGGCGCTCGGCGACGCCGGGTACCAGACCCGGACCATGAGCCGGCGACCGTTCGCCTCCTCCGGCCGGAGCGCGGGATAGGTGGTGTCCAGGACTTCGCCGTCTCGGACGCCGACGGCATGAGGGCCGGTGGGTGCGGCGTAGGTGATCGCCACTACCTGGTCTCCTTCACGACATGGCCGCCTTGGACGACCAAGGCCACCGAGCCTGGTTCGGTGAATAGCTCAGGGTTCTCGAGCGGGTCGCCCGCCCACGCTGTGAGGTCGGCGAGCTTGCCCGCCTCGATGGTTCCCACTTCATCGGCGATACGCAGGATCTCGGCGTTGACGCGGGTCGCGGACTCCAGTGCGAGCATCGGGCTCTCGATTTCCGCCCGCAGTGTCACCTCGCGGCCCCGAAGGGCTTGGTGGGGGCCGATGAGATCGGAACCGGATCCGACCTTGACCCCGGCGGCTCGGGCGGCGAGCAGTCCGTCGACCTGGCCGCGCAGCACAGGGCCGACTCGCTCGCCGATGCCGCCCCTCAGCCCGGCCTCGGTCGCGTCGTCGAGGAGGGCGTGCATCACCGCCAACGTGGGCACCAGCGCCACGCCGCGTTCCGCCATCAGGGTGGCGATCTCGTCGTCGATCTCTGAGCCGTGCTCGACGCACTTGACGCCGGCGTCCACCGCTGTGCGAAGACCGGCGTTGTTGTGCGCGTGAACGGTGACATAGGTGCCGCGGGCGTTTGCCTCGGCCGTGGCCGCGGCGATCTCCTCGCCGGTGAACTGGGTGTCGGTGATTCGGTCATGCGTCGACATCACGCCGCCGGTCACGCACAGCTTGAGGAAGTCGGCACCGCGGCGGAATGTCTCACGGACGTTCTTGCGCATTTCCGCGGGCCCGTCGGACAGCAGCGACATCGCCCGTAGCCCGGGAATGCTGTGGTCGTACCAGTTCCTGGTCGGTTCCCAGCCGGCTGCGAAGTGCCCATGGCCGCCGGTCTGGCACTGGACGGGTCCGCACTGCAGGATCCTCGGGCCACGCACCTTGCCGCTCGCCACCACCCGCGCGAGGCCGGCGTCGATACCGCCGGTGTCGCGGACGGTCGTGAACCCGGCGTCGAGCGTCTTCCCGCAGTTGGCGAACATGTCCGCCGCGAGCTCGGCGACCGACAGCTCCCGTCGCAGGCTCGGGTCGATCTCGCTGGAGAGTCCGAAGTGGACATGCGCGTCGATCAAGCCCGGTGTGAGCACCAGCCCCGTGGCATCGAGCGTCCGCGCTCCGGCGGGGGCCGAGCCCATCCCTGCGATACGCCCGCCCTCGACGTGGACGGCCAGTCCGTCGACCGGGTCCCGGCCCGTGCCGTCGACGATCCGTGCGCCGACGATCCAGTAGTCATGCATGGTGCTCCTGCGCGGGCATGTGCTGTTCGAACCAGTCCAGGACGCGGGTGAGAAAGTCGATCTGCGCGGGATACGCGCGCACTCCATGGCCCTCTTGTGGATAGATGACCAGCACGGACGGCACCCCGTGTGCGCGCAGGGCCTGGTGGAATTCCTGGGCCTGGGTCGGGGGTGTGCAGTTGTCGAGTGCGCCGGCGACGTTCAGGCAGGGCGTGCGCACCTTGCTGGCGTGCAGCACCGGGCTGCGCGTGTGCGCTCGCGTCCCGGGCTGTTCGGGGTTCGCGTGGAGGAATCGGTTGCCCCAAGCTGCGATATTGCTGGTGAAGCTCTGGCTGTACCAGTCGGTGACCGGGGCGATCGGCACGGCGGCGGCGAACCGGTTGTCCTGGGTTACGAGCCACGAGGACATGAACCCGCCGTAGCTCGCGCCGATGAGACCGACCCTGGTGCCGTCGACGACACCGCGTTCGACGAGCGCATCGATGCCGGAAAGGTAGTCGTGGGTGTCCGCGCCGCCCATGTCGCCGACAACCCGGCCGGCGAAGTCCTGGCCACGGCCGCTGCTGCCACGGGGGTTCGGGTTGAGCACGGCGTACCCGCGCGACACGAGCAACGGCACCCACTGATAACGCATCGACCATGTGTCGCGGAACTGCCAGATCGGGCCCCCGTGAATGTTCACCACCAGTGGGAACGGCCCGTCACCCCCGGGTTTGCACAGGATGCCCTCGATCTCGGTGCCGTCGGGCGCGGCCCAGCTCACCATCTCGGCGGTGCCTGCCACCGACCGCAGGTAGTCCGTGCCGGGGTGGGCAGTGGAGCCGAGCACCCGGTGACCGTCCGCTCCGAACAGCGCCAGCCGCTGCGGGAGCTCGTAGGATTCCTCGATCGTGCAGACGCGGCCGTCAGCGGTGAAAGCCCCGTCGGTGTGGAACGTGCTGCCGCCGCACGCGAGGCCGGTGGAGAAGATTTCGGACACGCTCGCATCCCGGACCCGGACGATCCCGGCGACGGCGTCGAGGTGCCGTTGCCCGAGGTAACCGAGCCGCTCGTGATCGAGCCACTGCAACCGGGTCACATCCACGCCGTGGGTGTCGACCCGGCGCAACACCCCGGTGGCCGGATCGACCAGCAGCAGGTTGCCGGCGACGAGCCAACGGTCGCTGCACACCGCTTCGGCCACCGCGAGGCAGCGCCCGTCCGGTGCTCCGGCCGGCAAGCCGAGCTGGACCTCACTGTCCAGCACCTTCCGCGTCGCCCCGGTCAGATCCAGCAGGCTGAGGCACGCGCCGTACCAGTCGTCCTCGCCCGGTCCCTCCGAGGTGATGGCCGCGACCCGGTCCAGGCCGCACCAGGCGGCTTCCCAGCAGTTCAGGCCCTCGGGTGACACGCGGTCCAGCTCGCCGCTCGACGGCCGGTACACCCACAAGCTTCGCCACGCCTCCGCCGTGACGCCGGAATAGACCCGCGGCTCCCACGCCGACGGCCCGCCTGCCTCGGCATGGTTCGTGCCCGAGCCCTGTCCGCCGGAAAGGTCTGCGCCCAGACCGGCAACGCCAAGGAGGATCCGGGTTCCGTCGGGCGACCAGTGCAGGTACTCGATCGTGCCGGGCACCGCCGGTGCCGGTTCCGCCTCGCCCAGTCGGCCCTCGGTCAGCAAGTGCAGCTGGAACACGCCCTGTTCGGTGCGGTCTGCCAGGAAGGCCAGCGTGCGCCCGTCGGGTGAGAAACGCCCCCAGCGCGCCGACGAGCCCTCCGCCGAGATCGCCCGGAGCCGGCCGTCTTCCGCGGTGTGGAGCACGGTCCGCGGCAGGCCTTCGAGTTCGTCGAATACCTCGGCGGTCACCACAGTGCGGGTGCCGTCGGGCGCCACGTGTGGCTCCCGCAGGCTCAACGGGCGACCGAAGCCGGGCTCGTGCAGGGCGCGCAGGTGCGTCAGCACTCGTTGGCGCTGCGTCATCGCTGGGTGTTGGTCCACGCTGTCGACTCCTCGGGCGCTGGGCTTGACACGCCGTACCGTACGTGTACGTCCACGGGCTTGGAGTGGACGGATAGATGACGGCGAAGGAGCACCGTGGCAGAGAACCGACCGGAATCCGCCCGCAAGCGGGCGCCCCGCGGAACCCTCGATCGGGCTCGGGTCATCGCAGCAGCGACGGCGATCATGGACGCCGACGGGGTCGAAGCGGTCACGATCCGCCGGATCGCCGACGAGCTGCGCGTGCGCCCGATGTCGCTGTACACCCACTTCCGCAGCAAGGACGAAGTCCTCGCATGCCTGTACAACAATCTGCTCGCCTCCGTCGATGTGCCCCCGGCGACCGAGGGGCTCGACGGAGTTCGGACCATCCTGCGCTCGTACTACGCGCTCCTGGTCGAGCACGCGGAACTGGCACGGATCCACCTGACGGTCGACACCTCCGGGCCAGCCGACCTGCGACTCAGCGAAACGCTGTACGCCATCCTGCTCGGCAGCGGCCTGAGCGGCCGGGAAGCAGTGGGGATGGTCGCGACCTTGATCCGATTCACCATCGGCGCCGCCGCCGTGCACCCGACGCGCAAAGCGTGGGACGAGGACCCGGACGCGTGGCCGAGAGCGCGCCGAAGCATGCAGGACCTCCCGGCCGCCGAGTACCCGACACTGCACACCCTCGGGCAGGGCCTGCCCGCCTTCACCCAGGACGAGCTCTTCGAATACGGACTCGAGCTGATCGCCAGATCCCGCCAGCGAGCCGATGAGGTCGTCGTGGACGAGCTGACATATGCCGACTACCGCCGGGCCGAGAGGCTGCTGCCGCACAACATGGCGCGGTTCGTGCCCACGGTCCGCCCGCGCTGGGAGAGCGGCGACCGGTTCTGGTACCGCGTCGACACCGCCGAGGGCCGCCGGTTCGTGCTGGCCGACCCGGCGGCCGGGACCCGCGCGGAGGCCTTCGACCACGATCAGCTGGCAGCCGCGTTGTCGCGGACGTCGGGCACCGCGGTCGAAGGCCGGCACTTGCCATTCACCTCGATCAGCCGACGAGGCGAGGAGGTCGAGTTCACCGCGTTCGGCACCCCGTACACCTTCGACGGTGAACGCTGCACGGAACGCGACGCCGATCCGGCGCAGGCGGCTCCGCACGAGCGCCCGTCACCTGACGGCAAGTGGCTCGCCTTCGTCCGGGGCCACAACGTCTGGGTTCGCTCGGCCGACGGTGCCGAGGAGTTCGCCCTCACCACCGACGGCGAGGAGAACTTCGGCTACGCGATGAACATCGACGTGGCGGCGTCGCGAATCCTGCACCGCAATACCGGTGTTCCGCAGGCCGCTTTGCTGGCCTGGTCGCCCGACTCCACTCGGCTGATCACGCACCAGACCGACCAGCGGGCGGTCCGCGAGCAGGTTCTGGTCGAGTCGACCCCGCGAGACGGCGGACCGCCGGTGGCCCACTCCTTCCGCTACGCCATGCCCGAGGACGAGCAGCACGCGACCGTCCGGTTCGTCGTGCTGGACGTGGCGCACCGGTCGGCGTTGTGGGAAGTGGACGGGCCCGCACACCTGGGTCACTTGTCGCCCTTCGCGCGCGGCTGGGTCTGGTGGGCGGACGACAGCGCGTCCGTGTACTTCCTGCGGCGGCCGCGGTACGCGCGTTCGCTGGGTCTGTACCGCCTCGACGTCGGAAGCGGTGAAACCGAGCTCCTCGTGGAGGAGTGCGGCGACACCCGCGTCGAACCGGCTCAGGTCTTCTTCGACCCGCCGATGGTCCAGGTGCTGCGCACCGGTGAGGTGCTCTGGTACTCCCAGCGCGATGGTTGGGGACACCTGTACCTGTGCCCGCCGGACGGCAAGCCCGCGACTCAGCTCACCAGGGGAGCGTGGGCGGTCCGGAAGATCGTCCACGTCGACGAGGAGGACCGCGTCGTCGTGTTCCTCGCGTCCGGGCTCGTGCCGGGTGAGCCCTACGCCCGCCAGCTGTGCTCCGTCGCGCTGGACGGCACCGGGTTCACCAGGCTCACCGACGACGAAGCCGACCACGACGTCACGGCCGCCCCGTCCGGCGCCTACTTCGTCGACTCCGCGTCCACAGTGGAGACCCCACCGTGGACGGTCGTGCGCGACGCGGCCGGCGCGGTCGTGGTCGAGCTGGAACGCCCTGCCGTCGCCCCGCTCGTCTCGGCGGGTTGGACGCCGCCGGAGCGGTTCACCGTCAAGGCCGCCGACGGGATCACCGACCTCCACGGCACGCTCTGGCGTCCCCACGGGTTCGACCCCGCGCGGCGGTACCCGCTGGTCGACTCGCTTTACCCCGGCCCGCAGACCTTGCGCACGACCGCGGGGTTCGGCGATCCGCACTCCGCGTCGCCCGAGGCGATCGCCGCGCTCGGATTCGCCGTGCTTACCCTGGACGCACGCGGCACTCCGGGCCGAAGCAAGGCGTTCCACGACGCGTCGTACGGCAATCTCGGCAACGGTGGCTTCCTCGAAGACCACGTTGCCGCGATCCGCGAACTGGGCCAGCGCCACTCCTGGATCGACACCGACCGGGTCGGCGCGGTCGGTCTTTCCGGCGGCGGTTTCGCCACGGCGAGGGCGATGTTCACCTATCCCGGCGTGTTCAAGGTCGGGGTCGCCCTGTGCGGTGACCACGACATCCGCCACTACCTGGCTCTCTGGGCCGACGACTACCTCGGCGAGGACAGCGCGCAGGAGTGGGCCGACGTCGCGAACCCGCCGCTGGCGAGCGCACTGTCCGGCAAGTTGCTGCTCGTCCACGGCGAACTGGACGACAACGTGCTGCCGTACCAGACCCTCAACCTCGTCGACGCCCTCATCGACGCCGGCAAGGACTTTGACCTACTCATGGTCCCGGGCGTCGAGCACACATTCCAGGGCCGCTACCACTACGTCGTGCGAAGGATGTGGGACTACCTCGTCCGGCACCTCCTCGGCGCGGAGCCGCCTGCCGGCTTCGCCCTCGAACCGTTCCCCGCTCGCTTGGACTCGCTCACCGGACAGAGCTGACCCGCCTCACCGCCGATCCGTCCGCCGCCCGGCTCGCACTGGGCGGTCGCCGCGGTGGCCGAAAGCCGCGCGGCGACCAGCCGCTTCGTCGTCGCACCCATCCGCAAGTGCATCGCGCCACGGAGGACCGTCATGAACGGTGTACCCGAATCCATTCCCACGATCGGCTCGCGGACGACTCTGGTCGTCCTCACCGCGGCCCTGTTCGCCTACTCGTGTCTGGAGGCGATGCTCATCCCTGCGTTGCCGGACATCCAGCGGACAGTTGGTGCCTCGACGGCGGCGATCGCCTGGTCCGTCACCGGGCTGCTGCTCGTCGGCGCGGTGGCGACCCCGGTCGTCGGGCGGATCTGCGACATCACCGACAAGCGCCGAGTCCTGATCGCCGTCCTCGGCGTGGTGGTGGCCGGCGTCATCGTGTCGGCGACCCCAGACTCGGTCGGCCAGCTGGTGGCCGGCCAGATGCTGCAAGGCGCCGGCGCCGGGCTACAGCCATTGTCGATCGGCCTGCTCAACGACACCCAGCCGCCGCACCGGGTCAAATCCGCGATTGGCGTACTCGTCGGCGCGTCCGCGCTGGCCGCGACACTCGGTCTGCTCACTGCCGGATGGATCATCAGCGTGCTGCCCTTCGGCTGGCTGTTCTGGTTCCCGCTGATCGTCCTGGTCGCCTCGCTCCTGGCCGCCTGGCGGCTGGTACCAGATTGCCCACCGGTCGAGACCGGTCGGGTCGACTGGCTCGGCGCGCTGCTCCTGGGCGCGGGGCTGGTCACCCTGCTCCTGAGCCTGACGCTGGCTCCGCGCTCGGGCTGGATATCCCCCGCGGTGCTGGCCCTTGGCGCGGCGGCGATCGTGGTCGTGGCGGTCTTCGTAGTCGTTGAGCTCCGCTCGGGACACCCGTTGATCGACCTGCGCGGGCTGCGCGACCGCCGGATCCTGTTCACCTGCGTCGTGGCCTTCGTCGTCGGGTTCGGCACGTTCGCGCTGTACTTCGTGGTGCCCAACCTGGCCAGCCTCCCGGCGAGCACCGGGTACGGACTAGGTGCGACGACCGCGAGCGTCGGGCTGTTGTTGCTGCCGCTGGGCGTACTCGCGGTGGTCACGTCCCCGCTGGCCCCGCGCGTGGAGAGTGTGGTCGGGGCTCGATGGGGTGATGACGCTGAGCAGCGCGTTCATCGTCGTCACCAGTCTCTTGCTGGTCTTCGCGCACGGCGCCGCCTTGGGCTTGTACCTGGCCAGCGCCGCCTGCGGGATCGGGGTCGGCCTCGGCACGACCCAGTGGATGAACATCGTGGTCGCTGTCGTTCCGCCCGAGCGGGTATCGAGCGTGTCCGGCACAGTCTTCGTGCTGCGCAGCGTCGGTGCCACCCTCGGCGGTCAGATCGGAGCCAGTGTGCTCGCCTCCGGTATGGGTATGGACCCGAAGGCGCTGGTACCGACGTGGAGTGCGTACGCGACCACGTTCGTGATCGGTGCGGCGATCAGTGTTGTCGCGTTGGCTCTCAGCGTCGCGTTGCCCGCGCGGCTCCCCGCCGCGGCGGGTGCTTGATACCAGTTCACGAGATTGCCAGGAGGGTTCATGATTTCGGATGCCGTGGTGGTCGGTGCGGGCGTGATCGGCTCGGCGATCGCGCTGGAGTTGGCGCGGGCCGGTTACCGGGTGGTCGTCGTCGACCGCGCGAGCGGGCCCGGGCAGGGCTCGACGAGCGCGTCGAGCGCGGTGATCCGCTACAACTTCTCCACCCTCGCCGGCGTCGCGGCCGCGTGGGAGGCCCAGTTCTGCTGGTCCTCGTGGGCCGCGCACCTCGGCCACGACGTCGGCGCCCTGACTCGCTTCGAACGGAGCGGGCTGGTCATGCTCGACGTGGACACGGCACCGAGAGACGGCTGGCTGCCCTTGTTCGACCAGGCCGGTGTCCCCTACGAGGAATGGGACAGCGCAATGTTGGCGGACCGCATGCCCGGAATCGACGCCGGTCGCTACTGGCCGCCCAAGCGCATCGATGACGACGAGTTCTGGGCCGATGTGACGGGGACCCTCGGCGCGGTGTACACCCCGGATGCGGGATACGTCACAGACCCCCAGCTGGCAGCACAGAACCTGGCGGCCGCGGCAGTGGCGGAGGGGGCACAGTTCCGGTTCCACAACGCGGTGACGGCGGTCGAGTCGGCTGGCGGCCGGGTCACGGCGGTCGCGTTGACCGATGGCACGAGGATCTCCGCGCCCGTCGTCGTGAACGCCGCAGGCCCGTGGTCCGGCAAGCTGAACGCGCTGGCCGGGGTCGGCTCGGATTTCACCGTGCGGGTGCGGCCGCTGCGGCAGGAGGTCGCGCACGTCAGCGCGCCCGAGGAGTATCACGGTGGGCCCGTGGTCGCCGACATCGATCTCGGTACGTACTTCCGCGGAGAGATAGGGGGTGGGTTGCTCATCGGCGGTACCGAGCCGGAATGCGATCCGTTCCACTGGCTCGACGACCCCGACGACGCTGACCCCCACCCGACGATGGCGGTATTCGAGGCGCAGGTGACCCGCGCTGCACGTCGGCTCCCCGCGCTGGGGGGCCGAACCGGCCCCGGGGCATCGTCGGCGTCTACGACGTCGCCGACGACTGGACGCCGATCTATGACCGCACCGAGCTGCCCGGCTTCTACGTCGCGATCGGCACCAGCGGCAACCAGTTCAAGAACGCCCCGGTCGTCGGCAGGATGATGGCGACCTTGATCGACCAGGTCGAGGCGGGCGCGGACCACGACGCGGCGCCCGTGCGCTACCGGGGGGTCCACACCGGCCTGGACATCGACCTCGGCATCTTCTCCCGCAGGCGCGCACTGAACACCGGAAACTCCGGCACGGTGATGGGTTGAGCCGCAGCCGGTCAGCGCCGATCACCGAGCCCACTCGGCCGGAACCACCCTCGTGGCCGGGAGCCCCGTGCCGACGGGCAGCCAATGGGTTCAGGCCGCTGACGCCCGATGCCGGGCACGGAGATCAGGACCACGGAAAGAGGGTGAGTCTCCAGAAGTTCCTCGATCCTCGCGGCGCGGAGCGTGAGCTGGTCCAGCACGGAGCCAAGCGTGCAGACGAGACCGGACTGCTGTCCAGGTCGGTCGTTGATGTGGCCATGGGTGGGGACCTTGCTGATGTCAGATTGTGGGCGAGTGAACTGAATGCTGCACGAGCGGTTCGTGTATCGGTTCAACCGGTCGGAGCCGGGGGAGTCGGCACTGGCCTATTTCGGCACTGGCCTATTTGCGGGGACTGATCGCGCCGCTGCAACGCAAGAACGGCTGGACCTTGGCGGAGCAGGCCGGTCACGCAGGCCCGGACCGTATCCACCGGATGCTGAACCGGATCGACTGGGACGCCGATGAGGTTCTCGATGATGTGCGCCGGTATGTGGTCGACAACCTGGGTGACCGGGACGCTGTCCTGATCGTGGACGACACCGGCTTCCTGAAGAAAGGTGTGCGGTCGGCGGGGGTGCAACGGCAGTACTCCGGCACCGCCGGGCGGACGGAGAACTGCCAGATCGGCGTCCCAACACAAACTTCAACCACGCAGCCAGCCGACACTCCGATCACCGACCTGGTCCATCTGGCCAAGGTCCGCAGGCGCATCGAGCACGATGACCGCGAACTCAAGCACGGCCTGGGTCAGGACCACTTCGAAGGCCGTTCCTGGCCGGGCCGGCACCACCACGTCACCCTCGTGACCGCCGCCCACGCCTTCCTCACCGAACAGCGCCTGGCCCCAAAAGCACCCGAACAGGACTCACCCTCTACCAGACCCTCGACACCCTCCAGGACATCCTGAGGTGCTGGACCGGCATCTGCACCACCTGCCACCAACCCCTGCCCAGCAGGACACACACAACACCAAGATCGAGACGAACCTAACGGAGTCCCATGAGGGAAGTGGTCGCTTCCCGGACACACTCCTGGTGCCGCCGACGCATCAAGTGCCCGCTCGGGCCACCGCCCCCTGCCTCAGGATGGACTTCCTGTTCCGTCATAATTGCGCGCCTCAGTGATGCAGTCGTGCAATCGGTCGCGCACGTCCCGCAGGTCCGTCATCTGCCGGTCGAGGCGGTCGAGTTCGGCCGCGAGCAGCTCCAGCAGTTCCGGTGACACCTCACCGGAGTCGGCGAACGGCAGCACCTCGCGGATGGTTTTACTGGGCAAGCCCACGGAGTAGAGCTGCTGGATCAGCCTGACCCGTTCGACGGCGCCGGCCGGATACTGGCGCTGGCCGCCCGGACTCCGGGTGGAGTGCAGCAAGTCCTGCTGCTCGTAGTAGCGCAGCGCCCTGACGCTGACGCCCGCTTTCGCGGCGGCCTCTCCGATCCGCATCCCGGCCTCCTGACCCGATTCCACGTCCGGCTTGCACCTGACGGTGGTGTCAGGTTTTAGCCTAGCGGACACGGCGCGGGCAGTCGCTTCCGATCTCTGGAGCACGCCTATGACCAGCACGTTTCCGTAGCCGACCGCAATTGGGAGATCGTTTGCACAGTGTACGAAGTCGCCGACAGCGGTGCGCTCGATTAACTGGGCACATACCTGTCAGACGGCTACATCCTCACTCGAGCGGCCGACGGCCCTGTGCCCCGACGGCGGGTGGGAGCTGACCCCGATACCGCCCTGAGTCGGCTGTTTCCGGTGGTCGGCCCCCACAGAGTGAGCGTCCGCGAGATCGTCCCCTGAACTGCGTCATCGGCCTGATCGGCACCTCTGACGTCATCCCGGCCGACGAGTCCTGGACCATGCCCGTCGCTGAGCTCTTCTGGGCCGAAGACGGGAAGGCCACCGACATCCGCCCCCACCACTGGGGCCTCGCCGAGTTCGGCCGCATCGTCGGCATGGACTGAGCGGCGGCCTGCTCCGACTCACTTCTCAGTACCCCAGGAAGGATCAGCAATGTTCATCAGGAACACGCCCGTGATCGCCGAGAGAGCAGCGTGGTCGGCATGACCAGCATCAACAAAACCGTCGTCGTCCTGGGCGCCACGGGGCAGCAGGGAGGATCGGTCGCCGCTGCGCTGCGGGCCGACGGCTGGGGGGTGCGCGCGGTCGTGCGGGACCCGTCCGGACACCGGGCCCGGTCTCTCTCCGCCGTCGGCGTCGAAACCGTCCGCGGTGACCTCGGGGATCCGGAGTCGCTCGGCGCGGCCTTCTCCGACGCCCACGGTGTCTTCAGTGTCCAGCCGAACTCTGGCCAGGCCGGCGCCAGCGTGACCAACGAGGACGAGGTCCGCTTCGGCACGGCGGTGGCCGACATCGCCGTGCGCTGCGGCGTCGCCCACCTCGTCTACAGCTCGGCGGTCACCGCGGGCTCGACAACGGGCGTCGACCATCTCGACACCAAGAGCCATATCGAGGCCTATACGCGGAGTCTGGACATCGCCAGCACCATCATCCGGCCAGCCACGTTCATGGAGCTCCTGGTAACCCCCGGAATGGGGCTCGACCGGGGCCACCTGTCCTTCCTAATGCGCCCCGACCGGGCCATGCAGTTCATCGCGGTACGCGACATCGGCCGCATCGTCGCCGCAGTCTTTGGCTCACCCGATCGTTACGTCGGCCGCACCATGGAGATTGCCGGTGACGCTCTCACCGGCAAGGCCCTGGCCGAGCATCTGACCCAGGCCGCCGGCCAGCCGATCAGCTACAGCCGCCTGCCGACGACGCTGTCGGCACAGGACGAGGTCCTCGGCAAGTTGGCAGCACTCGTTGACGACGGCAGGCTGGCGGGAAACGCGAACCTCGACGCGTTGCGCGCGGAGTTTCCCTTCTTGCTGCGTTTCGACCGCTGGCTGGAGGGCCCTGGTGCGGGCCTCCTCGATGAGGCGCTCCGTTCCACGAACACGGGCATCGCTCCGCGCTGAACGAGGCCCTGTGTGCAATCCGGTCAGACCCGAGCGGCCGGCTTCACCTCGACCAGCGGCTCGGGGAAGGCCAACCGAGAGATACCGATCGTCGTACTCGCCACCTGCGGAGCAGGCCGTGGCGGTCCCCCAGGGAGCGGACCGCCACGGCCTCGAAGCGGCTGAGGCGGGAATCAAGACAGACCTAACGAAGTCCTACTGGCCGAGTTGGCTGACCAGCAGGACGAGAAACGGGCGGCGCCTGCTCGTCCGCAACGGCTACCACCAGCCAAGGTCGGTCACCACCGCCGCGGGAGCCGTCGAAGAGTTCGGGGCTTGAAGTAGGCGTGGGCGCATATTGCGGGCGAGCTGGGTGACCCATGCGCCTGTTCGGGCCACAGTGACGAGATCGTCGAGCGCTACGCACCCGGCAGCGCCGCCCCCGACGGACTGACGCGCCCCTGTCGGGTGCCCCCACGCGAGAGACACCCGACAGGCGCTCACCCTGCCCGCCACACCACCTCACTTCGGCTCAGGCAACTCCCGGACGTTCGTGTTGCATTCGTCGCCGGTACACCCCTGGAGCTTTGTCAGCGCCTTCTCCAGCGCCTTCCGGACCTCCGCGTACGCAGGGTCGTCGTGCTTCGAACTCATCTCGTACGGGTCGGTCTTGAGGTCGTAGAGTTCCCTTCCGCCCTTGGTATAGCGCACGTACAGATACCGCTCCGTGCGGATGGACTCGTACGCGGCGGAGTAGACCTGCCCGTGCCTGGGCGGCCGCTTCCGGGTCTTCCCGGGCGAAGCCTCACCGTCCTGGTCCAAGTCGCCCTTGGCGGCCTGCCGTCCGGACGCGGCGTCGGCGCCCGAAGACGGGGGGTTCTCGCCGACCGGACTGCGCCGCGCGCCCTCCGCCGCCTCGTGCAGGATCGGCCGGTCGGTGTGCCGACTCGGATCGCGCGCGAACGGCAGCAGAGACCGACCGTCGAGTGTGAGCCCCGGCTTGGCTCCGCCGATGTCCGCGATCGTCGCGGCGAGATCGACGTTGCTGCTCATCTCGCGCGACGGAGTGCCGCCCTCGATCCCGGGGCCGCGCAGCATCATCGGCACGTGCCCCGACGCCTCGTGCGGCAGGAACTTCCCGGTGGGCACATTGTGTTGACCGAAGAAGAAGCCGTTGTCCGAGGCGAAGAGCAGATATGTGTTGTCGAGCTGCCCTGCCTCGCGCAGCGTGGATACGAGCTTCCCGACGGCTTCGTCCACGGCGAGCAGCGCCTCCAGCCGCCCTCGGTAGCTCTGGGTGATCTCTTTCGTGGTCTCCTGGTCCTGGCCCAGCTTCGGGTAGTCGCGCAGGAACTGCGGCTTGTCGGACATGTCGCCCTCGCCGTACGCGGGCATCTCGGGCAGCGGCTCGTCGGCGAACTTGCCCTTGTGCCGCGGCGCGGGCCGGGGAGCGGGCCCCACCTGTGGCCTGTCCGCCTCCTTCGCCGCGTCCGCTTCCTCTGCCTTTTCCTCTGTCTTGCCCGGGCCCGGCTGCTTACTCCCGCCCTGCTTCTTCCTGCCGTCCAGGAGCTCCCCGTGCGGCGCGAGGAACGCCACGTCCAGGAAGAACGGCTTGCCCTGCGCCGACTTGCGCTTGATGAAGTCGGCGGCCTTGTCACGGTACACGTCCGTCTGGTACAGCTTCGGATCCTCGACGTTCGGGTTCCCGTACGTCTTGAGTTTGCCGTTCTCGTTGAGCCGGTACCCCCACATCCGGTACGTCGTCGGATCCACCGAGCCGCGCCACTCGTCCCAGCCGGGCGGCACCTCCTTGGGGTTCCTCTTGCCGTAGCCGTTCGGGTACTTGCCGATGTGCGAGGTCACATACCCGGCCTTCTGCATCCAGACCGGCAGCGTGTTCTTGTGGTTGAGCTTCGCGTAGCCGCCCTGCGGTGACGAGTTGTGCCGCACGCCGTTGTTGTGCGCGAACTGGCCGCTGAGGAACGTCGATCGCGAAGGACAGCACAGCGGCATCGACGGGTAGTACCGCTCGAACGTCACTCCCCCGTCCCCGAAGACCTCGCGCGTGCGGTCCATCACGCGCATGGACTCCAGCCACTGATCGTCGGTCATAATCATGACGACGTTGGGCTTCCGCTTCGCCTCCGAGCCCCCGTCGTCCCCGATCCCGGCCCATCCGTACCGCTCAGCGGCAAGCCCGCACGCAACCACCGCGAGAGTGGCGGCCAGCGCAACCCATATCCTCGCCCAGCTCCCCGGACCACGCCGGAAGGGCGTCCCTTCCATCCCGTTCTCCGTCCTGCGCTCCGACCGGTCCTACATGCACGCCTTTGTCGGATGCACAGGGACGCGGTCCTGTTCGCGCCGCAGAGACGTGAAGTCGTCGAAGACGGTGTAGTTGTGCGGGAGTTCGCCGCCCCCGTCGTACTGAACGGTGAGGGGGACGTACAGGCTGTTCAGCATCCAGGGCTTCTTGTCCTTGTCGATGCCCGTCACCATCGCCTTCCCCTGCATCGCACCGTACGTGGCTACGGCCAACTTGCCCGTCTCCCGGTACTTCCGCACCTCATCCCGCATGAAGTGCTTGCGACTCTCGAACCACGGGCTCATCCGCAGGAAATCGTTCCACTGCTTCTGCGTGAAGGGCTGTTCCGCGGCGAGCTTGAGAAGCTGCCACACCTTCGTCTCCCGGGTGATGTCCAGATCCTTCCCGTAGGCATCGACGAAGTCCGCGGGAATGGCCCTGGTCATCTGCTTCTCATAGTGGTTTACCAGCGAGAACTCGGTGACGAGGAACTTCTTGCCGTCGTCGAGCCTGGGAAGTACGTAGTCGAGGTACTTCTGGGCGGCCTGAGCCGACGTCACGTGCGGATGGATGTCCAGACCCTCGAGCTGTGGAGTCTCGTTGACGAACTCGATCCAGTCCCTGGTCGCGTCCGAGATCATTTGGGGATCGTCGAGGTGGTTGAGGGCTCCCATGTAGAGATGCGTCCGGCAGCCGTCAGGGAATTGCTTCTCCCGATAGGCAATGACGTGTTTGGCCACCCCCTGGTAGAAGGGGTTCAGCTTCGTCAGCCGCTCCTCCTTGTGGGTTTCGAGGAAGGGCTCGTTGCCGACGGTGAGGATGTCCACCTTGTCCAGTACGGTCTTCAACACCTCGTCAACCGCGGCCAGTTCGGCCTTCATCTCTTCCCCCGTCGGGGAAGGGACCGTCTGGTTTTCCTTGCTGAACTGGAATTTCAGCGCCAGGATCGTACCGAACCCCTGTTCGCGCAACTCAAGGAGCCTCCGGATCGCCCGCTGCTGCGACGGGTCCGCGCCGTCCTTGATGGTGTCCATCAGTACGAAGCCGCGCACCCAGGTTGCGCCGAGCGCGTTCAGCACGGTCTTGTCCACTCGGGTCGGGTCCTCATTGAAGTTTGCCCCCAGTACACCGCTCGGGCCGACGACTTCAGCGCGGTTCTGCGGGGCATCCGCAGCCTTGGTCTTCTTCGCCGAGTCCTCCTGGCTGCCTTGGCCTTCCTCCTTGCAGCCGACAGCCAGGAAGGCCCCGGCAGAGGCCCCCAGCAGCCATCGCCGCGAGATCGGGTTCCCTCCCCGGGCGGGCCGGTCCCCGGTGTCCTGGTTGATCTCCATGGCACAACTCCCTCTCGAGACAAGCGGATCCGACGGTCATCGGATCCGAAGCGGCCGTCAGCGGCGCACGAACGCCGATCAGGCGTCGGCCTGGGTCCGCTCGCGGAAGGAGAGGGCCTCGGCCTCGCCGTGTGCGGCCGGCCGATGCACCCCGTGCGGAAGGCACCCTGAAGAACACCCCGTGCTGCCCGCGCGGACTTGAGGATCCCGTCCGCGTCGTCCGCGTCGGCGTCGCCACTTGTGTGCGGCGCGACCAGCGCCTGGCGCCCAGTTACGCAGACCGCAGGTCGGGGGTCGGACGCTGACCGCAGCGCGGTTCCGCTTCCTGTGTCTGTGCGGCGTCGTGTCTGCCGGCCGACCCCTGCCACAGCCGGAGCACGTACGGCGTAGTGACGACTCGCATGCGGACAGCATGCCAAGGCCGAGGATTTTTGACAACACTCGGATATAATTCCAACCCTCGCCGGCCGTCGGCTCATGCATGGATTTCGTAGCCGGTGAACGCCCCTTGCCGGGCTGGGCCAGGGCTCCGCAGGCTGACACATTGACAGGCACTACGCCCCGACACGGCGTGGACAGCGACCGGGGCGCATATCAACGCTCGAACGAGGAACCGTTCCGCCGCCCATCCCGTCTCCATGGTCAATGCGGCACCTCGACGAGAGAAGTCTCGGGGTGCCGTGGAGGCATCCTCCACACCGTCGTCCGGGCCGACCACCGAGGCGGAGGCACTACGACAGCTTGGCCCTGCGCCTCGCGCGTGAGAACCCCGGATGGGGGTACCGCCGGATCCACGGCGAACTACTCAGCCTGGGACACGAGATCGGCGCTTCGACCGTCCGTGCTCAGACGGCGGCCTTCACTTCGTCCAGGTCACGACCGACGACGAGCGGACCTGTCCATCCCCCCCCTGTCGCACTTCGTTCTCGAAGGCCGCGTAGTCCTCGTCGCTCTCCGGCGCGGGAATGAGGTGGGTCAGCACGAGTTGGCCCACCCCGGGCCCGGTCGGCCAACGCGCCGAGGGCGACGGTGTCGGTGTGGTAGCTGAAGATGGTCTCGATAACCGGGTGTCGCCCGAGACGACGATGGTGGCGTCCGGGGTGGTCACGCGGTAGGCGACCGCCTCCTCGACGGGTTCGTCCGACCCGACACAGCAGCGCCACACCAACAACGGCCCCGCCAACACTCATCCTGCGGACACTACCCCTCCCAAACCAAGCAATCCCCGGACTCATCGACATCACCACCGACATCCCCCACCCAGCTCACCACCCGACGCAGTCAGCCCTCCCCCACCCACCGAACCACCCCCACCACTGAGGCGGCAGCAGGGGACGACGTCATGGCGTTCGACACCCGAATCTGCGCCGCCCCGTCACATCCGACTGACCGGGGCGGGCTCATCGGCTCCCCCATAGCCGAGTCGGCCCAGGACCCGATGGGCCAGGGCGTCGATCCCGCTCGCATGGGTGATCTCCATCGGCGAGAACTCGCAGCCGAACCGTCGGCGCAGCGCTTGTGCCAGCTCCGTGGCCATCAGCGAGTCGACCCCCAGCTGGTCCATCGGGCGGGACCGGTCCAGGCTGTCCTTCGGGTAGTGCAGTACGGCGGACAGCACTTCGGCCAGAGCATCACAGACCAGGGTGTGCGCCTCTTCCGGGGCGGCCTCGCCCAGAAGCCGCCGCAGGCCCTCGGGGTCCGACTGGGTGTCACCCGCCGCGTCCGACGGCAGGAGAACCGCGAAGCGCGGGGCGTCCACGGCGGGCAGCATCCAGCGCACCAGGCTCCAGTCCGAGCGATCGACGAACACCACCGAGGTGTCATCGCCGATCATCTCGTCGAGGGCGAGGAATGCTTCGTCCGTGCTGATGGGGAGCCAGCCGCGCTGTGTCATGGCGTCGAGCAGGCCTTCCCTGACCACGTAGCCCGCATCGCTGACCGGGCCGTACACCATGGCGAGCGCGGATTCACCGGCGGCACGGCGGAGGCGCATGACAGCCTCGAGGAACAGGTTGGCCGCGCCGTAGTGGGCCTGTTGCACATTGCCGATGGTTCCGGCGCCGGAGGAGTAGACGGCGAAGAAGTCCAGATTCCTGCCCCGCGTCGCCTCGTCCAGTAAGAGCCCGCCCAGCAGTTTCGGTGCCAGTACCTCGCGCAGTTGACGTTCCGAGAGCTCGGGCAGCGGTCCGTCGTCCAGCACCATGGCACCGTGCACCACGCCCTTCAGCGGATGTCCGCCGGCGTCGATGTCCCGTATGAGCGCGCGTACCTGCCGCGGGTCGGTGATGTCCACCGCATAGGCCATCGCCTTGGTGCCCATCGCGGCGAGCTCGGACAGCAGCGTGTCCGCGCCCGGGGTCTGGGCTCCGCGACGCCCCACCAGGGCCAGGTGCCGGGTGCCGGCCCGCGCCAGGTGGAGGGCAGTGGCGGCGCCGAGGCCGCCGAGTCCACCCGTGATCAGGACGGTGCCCTCCGCTCCGGTCGGCCCGGGATCCGCGCCCGCCCTGCGTACGGGTGGGGCGGCGCGCTCCAGCGGAGGTGGCGTGTCGAAGGAGAGCACGACCTTGCCCAGGTGGCGCGAGCGACGCATGGCCTGGAACGCCTCGTCGGCGCGCTCGGCCGGATAGACTTGGTGGGGCAGTGGCCGGTAGCGGCCGGCACTGATATGTGCGGCCATCTCGGCGAAGGCGGAGTCGGCGGATGGCAGTCCCCGGGTGAGCAGTTGGTGTGCGTCCACACCGAAGTAGGCGAGGTTGTTGCGGAACGGGCGCAGCATCAGGGGCGTGGCCGCGTAGATGTCGCGCTTGCCCAGTTCGATGAACCGGCCGCCGGGGCGCAACAGCTCCAGACTGCGCGGGATCGCCTCTCCTGCCAGCGAGTTGAGGACGACATCGATGCCTTCCCCTTGGGTGAGTGCGGTGATCTGATCGGCGAATTCCAGGCTCCGCGAGTCCAATACGTGGTCGGCGCCGAGCATCCGCAGCAGTTCCCGCTTGCCGGGTGTGCCCGCGGTGGCGATGACGCGGCTGCCCTGTTCGGACGCGTACTGGAGGGCGGCGAGGCCGATACCGCCGGCGGCGCCGTGTACCAGCAGCGTTTCCCCTGGGGCAAGATGCGCCAGCCGGGCCAGGCTGTGCTGGACGGTGTAGCAGACCACCGGCAGCGTGGTCGCCTGGGCGTACGTCATGCCTTCTGGAATCGGCCCCGTCTGCTCGGCACGGGCCAGCACATGGGTGCCCAGGCAGTTTGCCCCGATGGCGTAGACGCGCCGGCCCGGCGCGAGGTGTGTGACGCCCTCGCCCACGGCCGTGATCTCCCCGGCACACTCCAGGCCGAGCGCGATGCCCTCTGCGGTGACGGTCTCGCCACCCGGGGGGTAGATGCCTACGGCCATCATCACATCGCGGTAGTTCAGGGCCGCGGCGCGTACGGCGATGGCCACCTCGCCGGGGCCCGGCGGGGTCTCGGGCCGTGCCTCCCAGCGCAGCCGGTGGTGAGTGCCGGGGGTATCCACGCGCAGTGTCCGCGGCACGGTGGGGGCGCCTGTCCGCTCTCCGTGCGGCCTGGGCCGGTGATGTACGAGCCGGGACGCGAACCGGCCTCCCGGGGTGAGCAACATCTCCTCCTCCCCGTCGGGGCGCAGCAGTTCCCGGGCGAGACGTCGCGCGTCGGCGGTGGGGCCGGATCCCCTCCGCAGGGAGAGTCGGCGAACGGTGGCGCGGGGCTGTTCGTTGGCCAGCGTTCGGCATGCGCCCCAGGCCACCGCGTCCCCCGGTGCGTCGGTCGGCTCCGGGGCGGACAGGGCGCCGCTGGGCCGGGTGACCAGTGACAGGGTCGGGGTCGCGGCCGACGGCAGCTCGCGGCAGTCGGCGGCGAGGGCACGCAGCAGGTTCATACGGCGCACTGCCTGTTCCAGCACGTCCTCGGCTTGGCGGGGCGTGTCCTCGTCCAGCAGCAGTACGAGGTGCGGGGTCCGCGCCTCATGCGGCACTTGCCCAGTCCACTGCCCGGCTCGGTCGCCGGTCCCGATCACCTGCACTTGTTGTCCGGCGGCCTCGGTCAGGCAGGTGACAAGTTCTCGGGTCAGTGTGGCGGTGGGCCGCTCGGCAGCGATCAGCCAATGGTCGCTGTGGCCTTGTGGGAGGGGTTCGGGAGCGGGGAGCGGGGAATCCCCGCGGCGGGCCAGCAGTACGGAGTGGCGGCCGACTGCCGACTGGTCGTCTTCGTCCGCGTCCTCGTTCAGCCGGGTCACCTCGGCGAAGCCGCACTCCACCAGCAGTGACTCCCAGGCAGAGACCGGCAGCAGGGGCGAGGCGGTGCGCAGCTCCGTGTCGCTGAACGACCAGAAGCTGTCCAGCAGGCCAAAGCACAAGGCGAGCAGTTCGGCGTCATGGATCTCCGTGGCCAGCAGTTGCCCGCCCTGGGCGAGCAGGTCCCGGACACGGCGGAGGGTGCGGCGCAAGTCGCTCGTCGCATGCAGGACATTGGTGGCGATCACCAGGTCGAAGGCGCCTTGTGGTGTGCCCTGCTCGCCGGGGTCGAGATCCAGGTCCAGTGCCCGGTACTCGACGAAGTCATACGCCGCGAAGCGGGCCTGCGCACGGGCGAAGAAGGAGGGAGAGACGTCGCTGAAGACGTAGGTGGTGCGCTCGGGGGGCAGCAGGGGCAGCAGCACCGCTGTGGTGGCGCCGGTGCCCGCGCCCACTTCCAGCACCCGTAGCGGCCGGTCGGCCGGCCACTGTGCCACCAGAGCGCGCAGCAGGGCTGCGGAGCGCTGATGGTCGGAGTGCAGCGCCGGATAATGTCCGTAGAAGTGTTCCATCAGATGCTGGTCGGGCTCGGCGAACAGCATCTCCAAAGCGTCCTCCGCGCCCCGCAGCACGGCCGGAAGGTGCAGGCCGCACCGGGCGAAGAGCGTGGCGGCCATGGCCTGCCCCGGGTACCGCTCCACCGTGGCCCCGAGGTTGTCCAACATGGATTCCAAAGTCATCCTGCGCGGTCAAAACCTTCGCCGGGAGTTCAGCAGCGGCGATACGACGGTGACGGCGGTGAAGAACTGCACCGTGGAGATCGCCGCCCATGAGTTCGTCGCCATCGTGGGCAAGAGCGGAAGTGGCAAGTCCACATTGGTCAATCTGCTGTCGGGATTGGACGTTCCCACCTCCGGTACCGTCACCCTGCTCGGCAAGGATCTCTCCACGTTGAGTGAGAAGGAGCTGGCCGGGCTTCGGGCCAGGCATATCGGCTTCGTCCTACAGAAAGACAACCTCGTCCCCTCCCTGACCATCGAGGAAAACGTCGCCGCCCCGCTGGTGATGGGCGGTACGAGGCTGTCGGTCGCTCTCCGGCGAGCACGGGCGACCCTCGACGACGTCGGTCTCGGACACCGTGCGGACCGGTGGCCGAGCGAGGTGTCCGACGGCGAGGCACAGCGCGCCGCGGTCGCCCGGGCCTGTGCCGGTTCCCCCGCCGTGGTGTTCGCGGACGAACCCACCGGCGCACTCGACGAGGAGAACGGCAAACGGGTCCGGGAGATCTTCCGCCGGCTGACCGCAGAGCACGGTGCCGCCGGGGTGATCATCACGCACGACATGGATCTCGCCGACGAGGCCGACATCATCATCACCATCTCCAATGGTGAGACCACCGGTCGCGTGGACAGGAGGACCTGATGGCGCTCGACGCCGCACGGCTGGTCGCCCGCTCGCTGTCCCGGAGCTGGCGAGCACGGCCCGCCAAAATGGTGTCGGCGATCGCCGCGGGAGTCGGCGGGGTCCTCCTGACCACGGCCATGCTGCTGGTATCGGGGTCCGTCCTGGACGCCACGAAAGGGGCATCCATCTCGGCGATCCGCCAGGACATCATCGCGGTGGAGGCGAGGACGACCGGGGGGATGTCCGACGGCACCGTGCGACGGATCAAGGAGCGCACCGGTCGGCGAACCTCCAGTGCTCTGGTGATCAGCACGGCGGTGGGCGGTACGGGCCAGAAGATGACGCCGGCCATTGTGTACGGAGTCGAGCAGAACCTGGGAGAGTTCGTCGACGAGCGGCTCCGCGACCAGATCCGCAGGATGCCGCTCACCGAACCGGACGGGATCTATCTGACCCGGGCATGGGCCGACGCCCGCGGGCTGCGGCCCGGGGACACGCTGCGGGTGAGTTCTCCCTCCGGGGCCATCCGGTGGAAGGTCACCGGGCTGCTGGACGGGGATGTCGCCAATCATGGCTCGGTCGTCATCGCACCGCTGCCGGCGGTCGCCGCGGCGTTCGACCGAGGAACCCACATCGATGTTCTCCTGGTGGATCCAGGTGCGCACGACCCCGCCGCCGTTCGGACCGCCGCCCGGGAGGCCGCGGACGGCTCCGGAGGAGTGATGAGCCCCACCAAGCTCTTCTCCGGCTATAACAAGCAGTTCCGGACGGCGCTGATCATTCTGGCGATGTTCGTGGTGATCGCGGTAGTCACCGCGGCCGTCGTGCTCTACCTCGCCTGGCGGCTCGCGCTGAACGACGCGCGGCCCACCCTGGCGAGGATGCGACTCGTCGGAGTGCGCACAAAGGACCTGATGCTCGGCTCGGCCGCAGTGATGGTCCCGGTACTGCTGGCGAGTTACGCGATCGGCGCGGCCCTCGGCGTCCTGGTCGGCATCCGGATGAGTTCCTTCACCAAGCAGATCACCGAACTGACCCAGCAGGCAGTGGCCCCAGGGGTGCTCTGGCGAACGCCCGTCACCGGATCCTTTGTCGCGGCGCTGCTGATGTTCGGCGCGGCCTGGCTCTCCGGATTGCGCCACTTCGTCAAGATCGCTCCGATCGACGCGGTGACCGGACGGGACGAGTCGGCGCCCCGGCCCGGCGGAGCCAGATCTCCGTTGCTGACCGGAATGGCCTTCGTCGTCCTGGGCTGGGGCATCGTACTCATCGCTCCGGAAGAAATCCGGATGGCGGCGCTGCTTCCCTTACTGGGGGGCGCAGCGCTGCTCAGCATCGTCCTGCCGGTCGCCATCGGCGGCTTGCTGCGCAGCGGCGAACCGCGTGCGGTCCGTATGCTCGCCGGCCGGCAACTCCAGATCGCATGGCGGCGCAACGCGACACTGAGCGTGGCCTTCGCGGTGGCCATCATGACGGCCCTGTGCATGGCGGGCGTGGCCGGCAGCATCAAGGAAACGGTCGGGGCCTCGGTCGAACGATGGACGCCCGCACAGCTCTACGTCCAGGCGGCACGCGTCGGTCACAACCTCCAGAACGAGATGTTTCCCGCCTCCTTCGAGGAGGAGTTGCGGTCGGTGGACGGTGTGGACGCGACATGCTCCTACTCCTACTCCAACGTCGGTATCGGCGACCGGCGCGTCCAGATGTGGAGCTGGGGGGCGACAAGACCGTGCGAAGCCCTCACCGACCTGCGGGTGAGCCGAGGTTCCCGGGACTTTCTGACCAGGTTGGGGAGGGACGAGATCGCGATCTCGTCGAACTTCGCGCGGACCCGGCACATGTCCGTTGGCAGCACCGTGCGGATGCCGCTGCCCACAGGCCACCGAACGGTCACGGTCAAGGCCGTGGTCGACGACTCGGCGTCGGACGGCGGGATGATCATCGCCGGGTCGCGGCTCTACCACGAAGTGACGGCGAGCTCCGGTTCCTACGCGTTCTACGTCGCACTGCGCCCAGGCGCCGACGCCGCCAAGGTCAAGCGGTCGATCGAGAACCTCTTCGGCACACACCACCCCAGGGCAGTGGTACTCACCCAACACCAGCTGCGCACCATCTTCGCTTCCATCGTGGCGCGGCTGGTGAGCGCCTTCGAGGCGTTCGCGTGGGTGATGTTCGTGCTCGCCGTGCTGGTCGGTGCCACCACGCTCGCATCGGGTTTCGGGGAACGACAACACGCACTGGCGCTGACCCGGCTGACGGGGGCCACCGCGAAACTGGTCGGCAGACAGATCGTTCTCGAGTCCCTGCTGGTCGCGGTCGCCGCCTGGGCGGTTGCGATGCCCGTCGGTCTTCTGTCCATCAGGCCGATGCTCGACGCCCAGGCTCTGCAGAGCGGTGTGCTCCCCCCGGTCACGGTACCCATGTGGCTGACCGCCTTGAGCCTGCCGCTGGTGACCCTGTGCATCCTGCTCGCCTTGCTGATCGCCAATCCCAAGCGGGCCAATACCCCGCTCCGCGCATTACTCGCCCAGGAGTGAAGCATCGCGGGTGGGCATCCGCGCACCCCATGGGCCTTGGGAGTCCGCCGCACCGGCGACGATCCCCGAGAGGGTGCCATGATTCCTTGAACGTCGGCACCAGCCGTATCCGTCGCCGTCGGCAAAAATCTTGGCAGTTCGCCATGCGACGTAGGCGTCGCCCCAGGGCGAACCATCGGATGCCGAGCTGTTCGGCCTGTGCGGCGGCGTCGTCGCCCGGCGCCACACGCAGTGCGTCCAGTGGTGCGGTCCACGAGCTGCGGCCCGCCTCCAGCACGCAGATGATCGAGTACGGCCATCCGGGGACGGGAATGTGCTGGTTCTTGCCGCGTCCGCACATGTGGCACAGGCACAGGATCCGCTGCGGTGAGGTGTGGGCGTCGGGACGCAGCCAGCAGGGGATGTCGGCGGCCAGCACCAGCCGGCCATCCGCCGCCCGTGGCAGCGGCACCGCAGCCAGCGCCCGCCGCAGCCGGGCGATGTCCACCCGGCCCGCGGCCAGGGCGTCAAAGAGCCCGCCGTGTCCGCGGCGATACTCGCCGACCAGGAGTACGGCTTTCCCGTCTTGGGGTTGTGGGTGGTCCGGAAGGCGTCGACGGCCGCACTCATGTCGGCCAGTTGCAGCTTGTGAGGTTCTTCTCCGTCGCGACGGTCAGCGAGTCCAGCCGATGCGATTCCGGCTGCCTGGACCACGAACCGCAAGTCTATGACGGTGGGCCTTACCTGTCGCCCGTATTCCTTGGTGAGCTCTCTCAGCCACTTCTGCCGGATCACGGTGAAGTCGATGGTGCCGGTGACCGCGCGATACTGGCGGTTTTTGGCCGCGATCAGTCCGCCGGGAAGCCCGGTTCCAGGTCCAGCAGTGAGCGTAGTCCGGCAGGAAGAAGCGGGATCAGAGAACGAACTCGCCCCGGGACCAGGACGACGTCAAGCTTGTCGCCCTGGTGCAAGGCGTAGAGGATTTCGGTTCGTACTTCTGGAGACGCTGGCCGGAGGGTGAATTGCGCCTTACCGATTCCATGGTTTGGGCCGCTGTGCTGGTTGCCCCGTCGGATACCCGGTATGTGGACGGTGTCGAAGTCCTGCGGATATCCCTTGCTCCGCCGGTCATGCGTACAACCAGAGCGGTAGCTGTTGAACGATTCCACTGGTGCCAGCGCACCAGTTCAAGAAGCGGCTGATCCGCGCTAGGTAGTTCCGCTGCGTGTGGGGTGAGCGACCACGGGCCCTCAGCGGAACTGTCATCGAATACCGCACCACCGAACAGCTTCTGCAATCCCACGCCGACCTGTGGCTCACCAGATTGACGGGCCTGCGGCCCGGAATCCCCGAGAGAATCTGGGCTGATCTTCTTGAGCAGGCGCACCAGGTGCTGAGCGCCCGCATCGATGGCCATGACACCGGCGAAGACAGCCCACTGGCGAGCGTGGTGACGACGGTGGACATGGCACGCCGGTATGCCGCCGAAGGCAACCTCCAGCAGGCCACGGTCCCCCTCAGCTACGCCGAACCCTCGCCCTCCGGCTGTGACGCCTGAACGACGGAATCCTCGACACTTTCCAGCGCGCCACCTGCCTCTCTGGGGCCCCTCCAGCCGTGTTGAACCTCGGCGCCCCGGAAGCGCCTCCGGCGCGGGCCCGGGGCCGGGTTCGACGTTCGGCGAGCGCGATGTCGTGGGGAGACGACACGGAGCGAGGCAGTAGCCGACGGACACGGCCCCCTGATCCCGCAGCCCAAGGCGACCGCGGAGGAGCTACGTGCGGCGCTGGCGCAGATCGCGCCGAGCCAGGTGGCCGCATTCGATGCCGACCGGACGAAAGCTCGATGGCGGCCGCTCGTGAGCATGTGGACGCGGCGCCGATGCGGCGATTCCTGCGGCAGTGGCGTTGACCGTGGCGATCGAACGCCACCCCGCCCGCGCAGCACGCCTGCGCGAGCTGGAGGCACGCGCCGCGCAAGTGGAGGACCTGACAGAGGCCCGGACAATCGCCGCCGAGGTGTCTGCCATCCAGACCGAGGCGGCGGGCGAGGCGGGTATCGACCGGCGGGCTGGCGGTTGACCGGCGAGAGCCGGTGGCGGTGGGAGTACGAGCCCGACTTCGAGCACGTGGCGAAGGGAAGCCTGAACGCGTCATCGCTGAAGTGGAGAGACTCGCCGGACAGCTCGTCGACCTAGCCGAGATGGGGATCGACGTCACCGACATCGGAGACGGCCCGCGTCCAGGGGGTGCCGACGGCGTGCGGCGCCTTCCCCTCCTCGATGAGGCATCAATTCAGTTGCCCAGGATGCGTGGCTCAGGGATATGTTCGCGATCATGAACGAAATGGACTTACTCAAGCGCTCCGGCGGTCCTGTACTCCGAAGCCGGATCAGCCGTGACCTGACCGCGCTCGGCCTCGCAGACGGCGACATCGTCATGTTCCACACCCGCATGTCCGCCATCGGCTACGTGGCCGGAGGACCGCAGACCATCATCGGCGCTCTCCATGACGTGGTCGGAGCGCGGGGAACCCTCATGGTGACCTGCGGCTGGAATGACGCGCCCCCCTATGACTTTGCCACATGGCCACAGGGCTGGCAGTCCGCCTTGCGTGCGGAACATCCCGCTTACGACCCTGGCATCAGCGAGGCAGACCACAACAACGGCCGCCTCCCCGAAGCGCTGCGCCGCTGGCCCGGAGCCGTTCGGAGCCGTCATCCGGACGTCAGTTTCGCGGCTCTGGGAGCGGCGGCAGCCGAGCTGATGGCCGACCACCCCTGGGACGATCCCCATGGCCCGAACAGCCCCCTTGCACGGCTGGTCGCCCGCGGCGGCCGGGTCCTTCTGATCGGCGCTCCTTTGGACACCATGACGCTGCTGCACCATGCCGAGGCGCTCGCCAAGGCCCCCGGCAAGCGGTTCGTGGATTACGAACAGCCCATCCTCGTGCAGGGTCAGCGGGTCTGGCGCCGCTTCCACGACATCGACTCGGAGGACGGGGCTTTCGACTACTCGGCAGTGGTGTCCGAAGGGCAAGAGCCGTTCGAAGCGATCGCCTGGGACATGCTCGCCGCGGGAATCGGCAGGCAGGGCACGGTCGGCGCTGCCGAAAGCTATCTGTTCGAGGCCGCGGAAGTCATCGACTTCGCCACTGCCTGGATCGAGTACAAACTGAACAGGTAGAGACGCATGAGAGGTATCCGCACGTCTCCGGGCCCGCTGCGATCAAGAGGCATAGCCAGGGCAGCCAGAGCTGGTCAGCTCGCCCGAAGAGAGCCGGGCCCTTCCGGACCGCGCCTGTCAGGGACACGGACCGACAGGGCCCGGTGACACACACGCTATCGCTACCTGCGGCTTCACGATCACAGACACTCATAACCCGACGCAGACCGGGGCAGAAGTTACCCGATAGGGGTGGCCTCACTCTCATTACCAACCATGAAGCCGCGAGGATGTCAATCGCATTCACGAACGGAGCAATGCGATCCCCCTTCCCGCTGCCCGAATGGCCCTCGCCCGGCTAACGAGTTGGTGCGTGATAGCGGGTGAGGCGTGTCTCGCCTGGTCGTGGCCTGTTTTTAGGCGGTGATGGTGCGGTCGGAGACGAGGCCGGCGATGGCGCGGTAGGTGTCGGGAAGGCGGTCGCGTGGTGGGTCCAGCGCGTTAGTTGTTTCCAGCGTTTGTGGTCAGCCAGGGCGTGTTCGACCGTGATGCGGTCGGAGGAGTGCACGTGACCGTCGCGTTCCCACTGCTCGACTCTGCCGGGCAGTGCTCCCGGACGCGGTCTTCTTGGTGGTGTGATCGCTTGCCCGCGGTGGTCGCGGCTCAGGCCGAGGCAGCCGTCGTCCAGGAGGACCCCGACGTCGGGGAAGTACGGGAAGCAGATGCCGATACCCTCGTCGCGGGCGGCCGTGGCATCGTGCATACGACCAGGCCGCAGGGTGTCGGTCCATAACGTGCGGCCCCGCCGGTCAGCGATGACGGTGGCCTTCATGGTGTTCTGTTTCTTCTTCCCGGAAACAGATGCGCGCCGTCCACCGCGGCCGGCCGGTGGCCGGCGTACCTGGATCTCGGTGGCATCCAGCCGCAGCTCGATGCCTTCGGCCTGGGCGCAGGCGAACACGTCGGCCATAGTCCGTAATCGCAAGTCGGGGCGGTCGGGGACTGCGCACCCCCGCTCGGCCAGAAGCGTACGTATCTCCGCGATCGCACGGGTGACGGTGGAGCGGTCGACGCCGAACAGCAGCCCCCGTACCGAGTGCGGCAGGTCGTGCCGCAGACGGATCAGCGTGGCCACCAGCCGGTCGACGAAGACCAGCTGGTGGCGGGCGCCGGCTCCCGCGGCCCGCTTTCTGGCCCCACCTCGCGCAGCATGACGGCGACCCTCGACCCGGCTTGCCACGGCACCGCCAGCTCCTCGACCAGACACGCAAGATGACGCCGAGAGATCCCCGTGAACAGCCGGTGCGCCAGCATCGCCCGATTGACCGTGATCGCCACAGACGGATCATGCCACCGGCCAGGTACGACACCTCACCCGCTATCACGCACCAACACGTTAAAAAAACGGAACTGCGCCCTCACCTGAGAAAGTACTGGACCACCCCACCCCGGGCGAACGCGGAGTTCGCGGCCCGGATGGAAGACGTACTGGCCGTCTACGCCCAGCCTTTTGACCCGGCACGTCCGGTGGTGTGCATGGACGAGAAGTCCTACCAGCTCCTCAACCATGCCCGCGACCCGCTCCCGGCCCGCCCCGGCCACGACGCCCGCCAGGACAGCGAGTACATCCGCCGCGGCACGAGCTCAATTCGGCCATGCTGGCCAGGGCCCGGGGGCTGGCGGCGTCCTCACGCAACCGGGCGACTTCCGCCTCCAGCTCACTGATCCGTGCGACCTTGCCCTCCAACTCTTCCAGCCGGTGCCGCAACTCGTCGCTCATGCCGTCATTCTCTCAGGCCGCGCCACCATCGTGTACGGCGGCTTCCTGGCAGTTCCGGCCGACAGCCGGCTCGGCCAGGTAGAGCCAACGGCTGGCGTCACCGCCGCGCAGGCCACCCTGGATCCGGCCGTATCTGTGGTCGGGTAGCCGGATCACAACACGCGTGTGACTGAGCGGCCGAGTTGGTGAGCGCTTGAGTTGGCCCGGGTGAGCGTCGTGGCCGGTCCGCAGGGCGCAACTCAAGTCGTCAGGATGTGCCTGCGAAGACGACGTCCTTGGTCTCGACCGCCCCAGCCGTCCGCCCCGGCGCCGTCTGGTAGGTCCAGTACAGGTTCGTGTGCGCGATGACCTGGTCCGGCGGCGGCGCACCCCATGCTGTCTTGTCGCCCGTCGTGTGGGCGTCGCTGACCAGGGTCGCGTCGTACCCTCTGGCGAACGCGCCGTGGAGCGTCGAGCGGATGCACGCGTCGGTCTCCGCGCCGACGACGACGAGCCGCCCAACACCGAGGCCCGACAGCACGGTCTCCAAAGTGGTGTCCTCGAAGGAGTCGCCGTAGCTCTTCTCGACGAGCGGCTCGGCGTCCCCTGGAGTGAGCTCCGGGACGATCCGCCAATCGTCGCTCCCCCTCGTGAGCTCCTCGTCGGAGTGCTGGACCCAGACGACCGGCGCCTCTTCCTGCCGCGCCCGCTCGACGAGGCTGGCGACGTTCGCGACGACCACGTCGCGCTGGTGGACCCCTTCGACGACACCCATCTGGACGTCGACGACAAGGAGCGCGGTGTTTGGCCGACTCTCCAATGTGGTCATGATCCTCCTTTACTCGCGCTGGGCTCGTGTCTACGCACGGTAGCCCCACCCACCGACAGCGGGCCGGACGTCGACCAGCGCCGCCGCCTCGGGCTTGCGTAAACCACGCAGGTGAGCAAGGCGACCTCTGCCCTGCGGGCCAACCACGAGGCTCACCCGGGCCAACTCAACCGCTCACGGGCCATCTCAAGGACTCAGTCACAACGACACACCGGGCGTCAGCTCACCGCCCTCATCGGAAATCGAGCAGGCATATCATTCCGGGCTACGGCCAGAGCCTACGACTTCCCCCGGACCTGCTCTCCACGCAGGAAGAACTCCACCAGGTCGCCGCCGCCCTCACCGCGCTCCTCGAGGGCCTCCCGTGGCCCGTTGAGCCGCACCCGGGGCTCAGTGACCCCGACATCTGGCGCCCGCGGCAGCGCCCCGCGACCGACGGCTGGTCCGAGGAGGACCAGAAGGAGGTACATCGGCTGCGGGACCGGCAGCGGGAGCTGACCATCACCGTCGTCACCCAGCCTTCTGGGCAAACTTCGAGGGCCCGGACCTCGTCACCGTGCGGATACAGCTCAAGCACACCCATGCCGCCACCTCCGCCGCGTAGCCGTGGACGCCTTCAGCCCCGACACCCCGGACCCGGACGCCCCCGGGCCTCCGGCGTGGGTCGAGCTGGCTGACGGCCAGAGCGTCACCGCCCAGGTCGTCGACCGCCGCGGCGCCGGGGGCGGCTGGTGGTACGAGGTGCGTTTGCCCGTATGGGCCGAGGTGGAGCTGCCGAACCGCATCACGGTCGAGCCCGACACGATCGTGACGCGCATCCCCGCCCACCTGATCAGCGCCATCGAGGGCACCGACTACTCCGCCGTACCGACCCGTCGGAAACACCGGGCACTCCGACCGCCCCACTCCTCCCCCACCGCCCCGGCAGGCCGGTGGAGCGTGCAGCACCTGCCCGCGCCCGCCGGCCGCCCCGACGCAACCCAGCCGGGCCCCGCTCTAGTACCTGCGTCAGGCTGGCAGCGGGCTGAGCTGAGCACTCTGTCGCTGGCGTGCCTACGCTGGGACATCCCAGGGGGACACAGCAGGTGTCCCATGTCCCGTTTGGAGCGTGTCTGTCACCTTCGGTTTGGTGACGATTTCAGTGAAGATGTACTCAGCGACCGAGGATCACTCGATCCGGTTCCGGCAGATCCACTCGCCTGATCATGGCCTCATCCGCAACCGGAAGGTGTACGAGCTGGACGGGCAAGTCCTCGAACAGCACGAGATCGGCCGAGCCTACGAAGCGTCGAAGGACCTGCTCGTGCCCGTCACCGATGAGGACCTGGACAACCTGCCGCTGCCCACGGCCCGGGCTATCGACGTGCAGGCATTCGTTCCCGAGGAGCGTCTCGACGCCATCCGCTACGGCAAGCCGTACTACCTCGAGGGAGACGGCGCCGTCGCCGCCAAGCCGTATACCCTGCTGCGGGAAGCCCTCAAGCGCAGCGACAAAGTCGCCGTCGCGAAGTTCACCTTCCACGGACGCGAGCGCCTCGGTGCCCTCCGCGTCGTCGACGATGCTACTGGTGATGTCGGATATGGGAACTGGCTGAATGCCCTGAGACCGAGAGGCGTCTTTTAGGGGCCGACCGTAAGTGTCCGCTAATGACAGGTGTATCTTGCTCGCTTGATGTCATCGGCCGTTGTTGTTGCTGTACTCGGCCAGGAGTGAGAATCCGTGACGGTCGATCGGTGCGGCGGTGGCCGAGAGGAAGACGACGCCGGTGCCGGTGCCACGGTCGAGTCCGAGCCAGGACCGGAAGCCACCGGTACCGCCGTTGTGCCAGGTAATCGGCCGGTCTTTGACCTTGATCGTGATCCACGCGGCGCCGATGCGGGCGCCCACGCCGAATGGGGCGACCGGATCGAGCGCGGCGACGCCCGGGGCACTGCCGTCGAGCACCGCTGCTGTGAAGCGGGCCATGCTGGTGATGGAAGCCCGGACGCCGCCTGCCGGTCCGAATCCCTCGCCAGTCCAGGGTTGCCGTGGCTGTCCGCGGCGGCTTCTTCCGGTGAGCGCCCCGGGCCGAAGCTGGTCGGCCGTCCCGGGAACGTAGAAACAGTCGAGTTCCAGCGGGGTAGCGATGCGCCGGTGGACGAGCTCGGCATAGGTCGTCCCGGCGGCGTGGGCGAGGGCGTGGCCGAGAAGCTCGAAGCCGAAGTTCGAGTAGCGGGACTGCGGCTTGCCCACCGCGACACCTCGGGCCTGGTCGAGGAGCTGTTCGAGGTCCTGGCCGTAGGGGTTGATTCCGTGTCGCCACAGGGCGATGGTGCGCCGCCAGGGTCGCGCGGATTTCGGCAGACTCGGTAGGCCGGACCGATGCGTGCTCAACGAATGCAGTGTCACCCGCGCGGCGGGCGCGTCACCGAACGGCAACAGGTCGCCGAGGGTCGTGTCGGGGCCGATTTCGTCTCGTGCGAGGGCCTCGGCATACAGCAGCCCGGTGACGGCCTTCGCTATCGAACCAATCTCGAAGTCGGCATCGAGGTCGGCTCCTCGGCCGGCCACTGTCATGCCCTGAGGCGAGACCGCAGCCGCCGCGGCGACCGGGTGGCGCATGCCCAGGAGTTCGCCGAGCCTGGCAGCGAGTCGCTTGTCGCCGTGGATCGCGGCGGTCATGACCGGTCGCCGAACAGTCTCCGACCGCCGTGCTTTTTGTGGACCGCCTGCTTCGAGACGCCCAGGACAGCGGCGATCTGCGGCCACGTGGCGCCGTTGTTGCGTGCGCGGCGTACCAGCACCGCTTCGATACGTTCCATCTCGGCGCGGAGTTGCGCCACGGCACTCAACCCCACCAACGGCTCGTCATCGGCCGTCGACGTCGCGAGCTTGGTCAGCTGTTCTACATCCATGCGTCAACCGTAGTTGACCACCCATAGCTCGTCAACGAAAGTTGACGAAGGCTGCCAGAAGCCACCCCGGATTCCGTCGGCGGGCCAGGTCGGTGGCGTAGGTGGTGCGGTTGGCGGCGGCTTCGGCGGACCAGCGTTCGGCTGAGTTGATGTTCAGGCCGAGGAGGCGAGCGAGGACGACGGGCGGGAGTGCGGCGGTGAGTTCGATCAGGGTTGTGTTGCGGGCGGGTCGGGCGCGGATTCCGAGCTTGTTGAGGGAGATGGTCAGGCGGGATGCGGAGATCGGTTCTCCGGCGCTGAGTCCGGGGATCAGCCAGGGGTGGTCGGGTGTGCGGCGGAGGGTGCCGTGTCCGTGACGGCGGTCGGCGAGGTCCAGGACGAGCTGGGCCAGGGGGTCGGGCAGGGCGGTCGGCACCGGGCCGAGGGCGAGGTGGACGGTGTCGTCGGAGCGGGTGATCGTAGCCGAGCGCGGGCGGCGGCACGGGCCTGCTCCTGGCTCGCTGTGACCACCTGCGCGCAGCGTGGTGGCATCTGGCACAGGAAGAAGGCCCGATCTCCGGTGGCCCGGGGTTCGGGCCCTGCCCTCTTGAAGAAGGCGTTCAGCCGACGTTCGGGTCCTGGTCGACCAGCCGCGTGAGTACGGGCCTGTCAGATGCGCCAGGAGCGGAGGCGGTCGGCGGCGTCGAACTCGGTAGCCTTGCCGCCGGTGATCTCCCGCACGAGGTCGATCAGCCCGCCGTACGGTGCGTTGACGCCGTGGCCGGAGGCGTCCATGTAAGCGACGGCCACCATGCAGCCGTACAGCTCGTTCCGTACCGGAAGCGGGCGCAGCTGGACAATGGTGTGCAGGAGCACCGCCGCCCGCCACGGGGCGTCGGGTTCATATCCCATGGCCGGGGTGTTGACGCGATGCCTGGCCACCGCGGCCACCAGGCCGGAGTACTCACGGACCGAGACGTCCGCCATTCGCGCGGCCTGGACCTCCAACAGCCAGGGCACATCGATGTAGAGCTCCATCAGGCAGCGCGCGTTCCCGGAGCCTCTTCGGGGAACGCCTGGTCGAACTCCGCCACGTTCTCATCGTAGAAGGCGACCGCGGTGGCGAGGAACGTTCGACGCGTCCGCTCGCGCAGGCTCGCATCGCGCACGTATTCCTCAGTGGGGACACCGGCGTCCCGGGCCGCCGCCTCCAGGGCGCGCAGTTCCTGGTCGCTGAATTCCACTCGCAGCTCGGCCATGGATAGACAGTACCGGACCATGGCAGACCAGGAGGCTCGATCGGCGAGCACCCGGGGGACTCGTGTTCCCATTCGCTCGCCAGCGACCCTGCTCGTCAACAGAGAGCCCGACTTGGTCGTGCAGCATCACAGGCCGGGCGATGAGTTCCGCGGATGCCGGAAGTCCACACACGTGGGCTGCCTATTCGGCCCAGCCCCTTGCCAGGGGGCTTACGTCCCTGGGGATGCGAGAGAAGGGAAGAGCGGCGTGTCGGTGATCGTGGCCGGGAAGTTGTACGTGGACCCCAAGGACAGGGATCGCTTCGTCGAAGGGCACCGCCCTATCGTGGAGGCCGCCCGCAGTCACCCAGGATGCCTCGACTTGTCCATCTCACCCGACCCGATCGAGCCGGGCCGGGTGAACAACTTCGAGCACTGGGAGTCGCAGGAGGCCCTCGATGTCTTCCGGGCGGTGGCACCGCGCCCCTCCGTATCCGTGGACATCAAGGACGACCGGGTACTCAAGCACGAGATCTCGCATACCGGGCCGCCCTTCGACTGACGGGTCCGGCCGGCGACATCGCCCTCGCCTGTAGTGCAATCATCTGGCGAGGGCGTTTCGCTGATCCGTGGTCGCGCGCGGCATGGCCCAATGGGATCGGCTTCTATACCGCGGCCCGGCCGCGGCTCTGGATCGGCCATTGCGGCCCCGCTGCCGGGTCCCGGCACCATACGTACTGGTGCTCGGGCTCCACGGTCATCTCGAAGTCGTACAGGGTCGGCTGTCCCTCGTTCAGCCACCAGTCCCAGGCAGGCTCCAGTTCGTCGGCCAGGTTCGTCGGCCAGGCGCCGCGGGCCGCCCTGATAGGCAATGGCCTGCCCGTCGGGGAGTGTGGTGAGCGTGGCCCAGGAGGCGACGCCATCGTGGATCCACACGTTCACGCCGTCGTCGTCCACGCCCGTGCTGATGCGCACGCCGGGGAGGTGGATACGCAGCGCGAACAGCAGGTGCGCATCGTCCTTCAACGGGTGCAGGTCCCGTGCGAAGGGCCGTTCGCCGTCGGCAGGGCCGGTGCCGCGCACGTGCGGCCAGCTGCTCGCGGGCGGCGTGCCGCGGGCAGGCATGAACGTAGCCAGCCCCCGCATCCACCCCACGGCCGAGCGGTGGTCGTCGGCGACGGTCAGCGCGACGTGCCCCAGCCGCCCCCACGGGGTGACGATCCTCCCGCCCGGCCGCGTCTGCTCCACCCACACCCAGGGCACCTGATCGACGGCACACGTGGAGACCACCCGGCCATACGGCACGCCGGACAGCCAGCCGGGCCAGTTCGTCGTCCACCTCAACGCTGACCACTCGCCCAGGGTCCGCGCGCCAGGCGAGGAGGGCCGCGTTCCAGCCCGTCCCGGCCCCCAGCTCAAGGACGCGGTGGCCCGGTTCGAGCATCAGGGAGTCGAGCATGTCCACCACGATCGACGCACACGACAGGCTCGAGGAGGGCGCGCCGTCGGTGATCTGGGTGACGGCCGCGTCGAAGGGCCGGCCGTACACCGCGGCGGCCCACCGAGTGGGGTCGGCGCCGCGGTCGAGCGGCTGGTAGGCGTGGCCATCCCAGTGCCACAGCCGGTCCGGCGCGAAGGCGTGCCGCGGTACGGCGGCGACGGCCTGCCGCGTCCACGGCGAGCGGGCAGGCCACAGTCCGTGCTGGTCCATGGCCTCGTCCAGCCGCTGCCGCAAGGAGTCGTAGTCGGCCACGCGGCTACTTCCGGTGTGTCCCGGACGGCAGCGGAGGCGGCGGCACCTGCCCGTCCGAGTTGTTCGGCGGCGTCCCCTGCCCTGGATGAGGATCCGGTTTGCCGTGCTTGCTCACGACCCACTCCAGATTCCTCACTTCTGTAACCGCGTCATGATGACGCGATATCAGGCACAGCGGTAGAGCGCGCGGGAGCGCCGACCGGGGCAACGACATGGCCGCCATCGCCTGGCGTCGTCTCCCCCGTCTCCTGGCGCGTCGGCCATGCCAGCGCGCTGGGAGCCGCCGCCAGTCAGGGGCAGGTGTCGAGGTCAGTGCGGCATGTTCTTCCTCGTCCGTGGTGAGGGCGTCAGACCGCTGCCGGGCTCACGTGATGCATACCGGATGACGCACACCAGCCCGGGTGGCCCAACCCGGGCTGGTGCGAGGCGGCGCGGTGCGAGCCGCCTCGCAGTGGCTGTCCCCAGCCGCGTCACCTTCCGCTCACGTCTGCGGCCGCCGGTCGGATGGCGCCGTTGCCAGGGGCCATGGGCCGATGTGCACGGCGGCCCGGGTGGGCGATAGCGGCTCCCGGAGGGGGCCTTCGGATACGTCATGGTCGCACGGATCGGACCGCCTTGGCGGCGTCGGCGAGTCCGGCGCCGCAGTTGCTGCCGCAGCTTGGCATGGGCCGGGCGGTGGTGGTGATCGCCTGCTCGATCTGGGCCGGGGTCAGGTTGGGGTTGCGCTGGAGGAGGAGGGCGGCCAGGGCTGAGATGTGCGGGGCGGCCATGCTCGTGCCGTACAGGTACCCGTAGGTCTCACGGCCGGGATCGGTTTTCCCCTGGTTGTAGGTAGATCCGATGTCGTCGGGCCCACCGATCCCGCCTCCCTTCCCTCCGGGGGCCGTGATGTCGATGCGGCTGCCGTAGTTGGAGTACTGCGCGCGCTCGGCGTTGCGGTTACTTGCCGCGACGGTGATGACGTTGGTGCAGTTTCCGGGCGCGTAGTCGGAGGCGTTGGCGTTGTCGTTGCCCGCGGAGACCACCACGGTGACGCCACGGCGGGCCGCGGCGTTGATGGAGTCCTGGAAGAACGGGGAGCAGGGGGCCTTGTATCCCAGGCTCATATTGACGACCTTTGACGGCGCAGGGTTGTCCGGAACATCCGGTACTGATCCGCCTGAGGCCCAGATGAGGGCTTCGCCGATGTCGGCTTCCGTGCCACCGCAGGCGCCGAGCGCCCGCACGGGCTGGACTTTGGCGTCATAGGCGGTGGAGGCGACGCCTTTGCCGTTGTTCGTCTGTGCCGCGATCGTTCCGGCGACATGTGTTCCGTGCCAACTGGAAGGTACGGCGTGATCGAAGGGGGCGGGACAATAGCCTTCCAGTCTCCAGGTTCCCGGGTCGTGGTAGTTGTCGTCGCGTCCGTCGCCGTCCCGGGCGCTTTTCGGATCTGAGACGAAGTCGTAGCCGTCGACGATGTTGGCGTCGAGGTCGGAGTGTGTGGCATAGCCCGAATCGATCACCGCGACCTGGACGCCTTTGCCGGTCGACAGCGGCCAGGCGTCGGGGACGTTCATGCCGCCCCGCTCCTCGTACAGGTCCCACTGGAGGGGGTATAGCGGGTCGTCGGGGGCGGCCATGGGATACACGGTGGCGTCGGGCTGTGCGTATGCCACGTCCTTGTCGGCGGTAAGCCGTGAGGTGATCTTGTGGAGGTCGCCCGGCGCCACCGGTTCTTTGAGGTCGAGCAGTACGGCGCCGGTGGCCAGCCGCCGTTCGAATCGCACCGCCTGTTCGCCGGCTGCCTGGGGCTGAGCCTCGATGGACTTCCGGACGGCGGCATCGGAACGGGCTTGGGCCGTACCGGGCTTGTAGCCGACGATCAGCCGGCGTACTTCCGGCTGACCGTGATCGGAGCCGGGTGAGGGGGCCGCGGGTCCGGCGGGATGTGCCGTAGCAGGCGCGGCCAGTACCCCGGTGCCCAGCAGCGCGGAAAGCGCCGCTGCCAGCGCAGCCGTGCGCGTATAGCGAGAGAGATTCACGAAGATTCCTTCCTTCGCATAACAGGGGAGGCGTCGCTCAGGTGCGGCATTCCGATGAAAGTTCGGGGCGCCTCAGTACGGCTCGACGCTTGCTTGAAGAGGCCAGGAGAAAGGTTTCACTGGTGCGGAGTGATGTTTTTTCTGCTTGCACCATGGAGATTCCCGGGATAGTGCGGCCGGGTTCACCCGAGGCACGAGAGGGAAATTCGAGCGTTTTCCTTGCTGTCTTCATCTCCGACTCAAGTGGCCCGAGGGACAGACAGCCGCTTATCTCTGCGCACCCGTGGAAAGGACAGCATGTATTCCATCACCAGTATCAAGGCCGAGGTCTACACCGCCGCCGAGTCGGCCCCGACGACCACCAGCCTGGTGTTCCTCGGCTTCGGCGGCCGGGAGTTCCGTCTGGACACCGCCAGCGATGGAGACTTCACCGGCCCCGTCAACACGGTCTTCATCCTGGGCGGGCCAGGTGCCAATGTGCTCAACCCCCAGCGCAACGACCCCACACGCCCCCAGATCACCACCCGCGATCTGGAGCGGCCGGTGTACCTCCGGCTCGGCCCGGCCGGCGCCGCCCCGGAGTGGGTGCTGGAGTACGCCAAGGTCACCGCCTACGGCCCCAGCAATGAACCGCTGGCGACCTGGAACACTCCCGCGCTCCGCGACAACACCGAGCCCAAAACCCGCAAGATCTGGCTCGGCGACCCCTACGGCCTCATCTACTACCTCACCCGCGACGCCGGATCCCCCACACCGACCCCCACCCCGGAGCCTCCCGAGCCCCAGTCCGCCTGACCCGGCCAGGCGCGCCGGACCTACCGAACGAAGGACACATCGTGAAGCACACCGCCCGCACTGCCCGCACTGCCCGCACTGCCCGCACCGCCCGCACCGCCCGCCCCGCCATGCTGCTGGCCACCACCACGGTCACCTGTCTGGCCCTGGCCGACCCCGCAGCCGCCGTCGGCCCCAACCTCATCGTCAACGGCACCTTCGCCCGCCCCGCCGTCCTCGACGGACCGCTCAACTACCAGTACGTCAACGCCTTCAACAACTCCATCCTGGACGGCTGGAACGTGGTGAGGGGAGACGTCGACATCTTCAGCAAGTCCCTGGCCAAAGCACCAACCCGCCACCAGGCCGTCAACCTCTCCGGCACCGTGCCCGGCACCATCAGCCAGGACTTCCAGACCACCCCCGGCTACTGGTACACCGTCACCTGGAAGCACTCCCGCGACACCTGGCCCGCCTGCGCCTACACCCCCGACCAGCCGTATGAGGTCAGCATCATCAACGTCGATGTCCGCCGCTACCAGCCCCAAGGCGAACCCGGCGACTGGCGCACCCCGCCCCCCATCACCTTCCGGGCCACCGACTACACCCACACCCTCCAGTTCGCCTCGACCATCTCCCCGCCGTCCGTCTGCGGCGCACTGGTCACCGACGTCGACGTCCGCCAGTCCGGAGGATCGATCCCCGAGCCACCCGAGCCCGACTCCACCTCCTGACACCGCCCTCAGCACCGGGCCCCGGTCCACAGCACTCGGCCCGTCCGCCACGAGGTCGACGGGCCGTCAGCCCACGCACAGTCCCACCCCGGACAACGGCACCCAGAGGGCCGGGACAGCAGCCGGGACCCCATCCGTCGCCCATCGCAGGCGGCGGCCGTGCGTGAGGAGGAGCCGGCTTGCCGGGTTCCAGAGTCGGGTGGCCCGTTTGTGGACGCCGGGACCGGTCCCCGGCGACGTGGACGGGCTTGGGGCATGGCATGGTGGCGAGGCTCGGAGCCCGTTGCGAACCGTTTGGTGTAACGGCTCTCTTTCACGGCGTGCAGACGGTGCGACAGATTGACCCGCGCCAGTGAGACGAGCAGTGAGCGACGGAGGTGCGAGATGGAGCCGACCAGCCGAGGCACCGGCCAGGGCGTTTCCATCTCTGGCCGATGGGCCGTTACCGCATCATCAGCCTCAGCAGCTCGCTGACCGGCTGGCGTTACGTCGGCGGAGTGGGTACCCCTCACGGCCCAGACCCGCATGTCCGGCGTTGACCTCGTCGAGAACGGGGCTCACCGCAAGGTCCGCAAGGGCGCCAGCGGTTCGGTCATCTCCTGGGTCCGCGAGCGCGGCGGGAACGTACCGGAGGACGCTGCCGCCCTGGCCAACCGGATCTCCGAAGAGGGCGGCACGCCCTTGCTGGTCGCGGTCGAGGGTGCCGACGGCGCCCGGGTGCTGGGCGTGATCCACCTCAAGGACGTCGTCAAGGAGGGCATGCGGGAGCGGTTCGAGGAGCTGCGCCGGATGGGCATCAAGACCGTGATGATCACCGGTGACAATCCGCTGACCGCCAGGGCGATCGCCGAGGAGGCGGGGGTGGACGACTTCCTGGCGGAGGCCGCGCCCGAGGACAAGATGGCCCTCATCAAGCGCGAGCAGGCGGGCGGCAAGCTCGTGGCGATGACCGGCGACGGCACCAACGACGCCCCGGCGCTCGCCCAGGCCGATGTCGGCGTGGCCATGAACATCGGCACCTCGGCCGCCAAGGAGGCCGGGAACATGGTCGACCTGGACTCCAACCCCACCAAGCTCATCGAGGCCGTCGAGATCGGCAAACAGCTGCTGATCACCCGCGGAGCGCTGACCACCTTCTCGATCGCCAACGACGTCGCGAAGTACTTCGCGATCATCCCCGCGATGTTCGCCGCGGCCTACCCAAGCCCGGACAAGCTCAACATCATGGGCCTTGGCTCCGCGGAGTCCGCGATCCTGTCCGCGGTCGTCTTCAACGCACTGATCATCATCGCCCTGGTCCCGCTCGCCCTCAAAGGCGTGCAGTACCGGCCGGTGAACGCGGACAAGATGCTCCGCCGCAACCTGGGCGTCTACGGCCTCAGTGGCCTGATCGCGCCCTTCATCGGCATCAAACTCATCGACCTGCTCATCTCCTTGCTTCCCGGGATCGGGTGACCCATGAACACCTCTGTACACGGCGCTGTCCGACTGGTCTGGGCGTCGCTTCGCGCACTCCTCGTGCTGACCGTCGTGACCGGGATCGTCTACCCCTTGGCCGTCACGGGCATCGCCGAGGCAGCCTTCAACAACAAGGCCAAGGCTCGATGGTCACTGTGCAGGGCAGGGAGATCGGCTCGTCCCTGATCGGACAGAGCTGGAACATCAAAGACACCGACAAGCCGGACCCGAAGTGGTTCCAGCCGCACCCCTCCCACAGCGGCTACGATCCGCTGACCACCGTGCATGTGGTTCGCGACCTGCCAGCCGACAATCATCCGCGAGTACACGTCCAGGACGAACGCCACGTACACCCAGCCGGACCAGGTGCGCACATACGTCATGTCCGCCACCCACGCGCTCGCGGCTTTGAGGATCTCATTCGCCCGCCTCAACTCTGCTACTTCTTTGCGGAGTTGCTTCAGTTCCTCGTTCTCGGCGGTGGTCAGCCGGTCGTCGCGTTCGCCGGCGTCCGCCTCGGCCTGGCGAACCCAGCCACGCCGGGCTTCCCTGTGGATGCCCAGGTCTTTGGCGACATGCGCGATCGGCCGGCCCCGTGGTGCGGACCTCGCGGACGGCCCGCTCGCGGAGCTCGTCCGGATATTTACGTGGTGCTGGCACTGCTCGTGGTTCTCCTTCGGACCAGGATCATAAGCCTGGCTTCAGGGACTCCACGAATCCGGGGTCAGCTCAGATCGCATGCGACAGGACAACCAGATCAGCCCGTTACCTGTCACCAGCAGCACATGAAGCAGACCGGGTGTCATCGGCTCCGCCTCCCCTGCGGGTTCCTGCGCTTCCCAACAGTCTCGGCGGACAGTGCGAGAGACCAGCGTGCCAGCACTGGTGGGCCATCCGCGACGCGGTGTGGCCATCGGGGAAAGACCGCCGTGGGCGAGCGTAGCGAGTCGCGGGGGTGAGCCAGTTCCGCAACGTCGTCCGTACGGGCGAAGACGGCGCTCAGGATGCGACCGGGCCGTGCCATACGGAGGGCGACGGTCAGTGGCACCGAGACGAACGCCCCACGGCCCGGCACCGTGCGCCCGTGATGTGCGCGAACCGTCCGGCGGTTTTCCCGGTGGCGCCGACGAGATCTTCACCGTCCGGTGGCCGAGCGGCCGGCGGTTGCAGGCCCAGGCCACCACGTCAGGCACCGGCGCCGTGAGGCGTCGCCTCCCTACTCAATCGATGAAACGCACCTCCGGGTAGACGCTGGAAGGGCCGTTCAACAGGTCTTGGGGCCGGCCCCGCAGGTGTTGGTCGAAGAAGGCGGTGATGAAGGCACGCTGGGCGGCGGTACTGCGCTCGGGGTCCACCGTGCCGATGTACTGCTCGCGGAGTTGGGCGGGGACGTCCAGGCGCTCGTCCAGGGTCGGCACGAACGACTGGGCATCGGTGTAACCGAAGTGGCTGCCCTCTTCCAGGCTCAGGTCGCGTTTCCAGCCTGTCGAGTGGTGCCAGAAGGACCGCCAGGACGGCTTGTTGAGGTGCGTCTGATCGGCCTTGCCCATGAGCATGAACGGACGGTCCAGTCCGCTTCGCGCCACGGGAAGGAATTCGCTGTCGTTGAACTGAAGTGTGCCGTCCATGTTGATACCCGCGTCGATACGGCGGTCCACGCGCATGGTCTCAGCCGCGGTAACACCCCCGCCCGAATGTCCGTACATCCCGATCCGCTCCAGGTTCAGCGCCTTCCCCAGCCCCTTGGGCAGTCGGCGCCCCTCTGCGTCCGGGTTCCGCCCGCGGTGCAGCACGGCGAGCTGATTGAGAACGAAGCGCGTGTCACGCACCCGGGTGTCCACGGCCGTCTTCAGTCCTTCGACGCCGGACATCGGCTTCTGTAGTTCGACCCGGCCCTGGGGAAACTCCACCGCACGGGCCTCGTACGTGTGATCCACGGTGACGACGACATAGCCACGGCTCGCCAGCTCCACCGCTGTCGAGGTGCCGAGTGTCCGGGAAACCTTCAATCCCGGTGAGTACAGCACGACGGGCCGGCCCTCACGGTGGTCGACGGGGGCCATCGCGGCTGCCTCCGTGCGGATGCCGGCCCAGTCCACCTGGCCGGGCGCGGCCAGGCCGAAGGAGCCGGATTCGTCCACGTAACGCGCGACGCCGGGAGGCATGTACGGCTGACGCGGATACTCCTTCGCCCTACGGGCCGGGTACCAGACGCTGACCATCAGCTCCCGGTCTTTGTCGGTGACCCAGGGGTCGCGCCGATCGCGGTCGACAAGATGGAGCTCGGTGCTCCCGACCGGCTGCTGCCCCGTAGACGCCGGCAGCTCAAACCGCACACCCGCATGAGCACGGGGCGGGGGCGGAGCGGAGGGCGCGGCGGAGGCCGCAGCCCCTGCCGCGATGATCAGACAGAGGGCAAGAGGCACGGTGGTGGTCACGACCGGTTGAGTTCGCATGGCGCCCAATCTCCGCCCGGGCCGGCGCTCAGGACATCGGCCGCCAGGTGGACTCGCCCCTGGCATCCCCCCAGGAACTCCTCACCAACTCATCAGGGTCGGCCCTGCACACGGGAATCTTGAGGCAACCGCATTTCCCAGCGCCCAGTGCCGCGACCGACGCCGGCGCCTGAGAGGCGAGGGGCGTACGCCCCCGGTATACCAGCCAGCACCGCGCAGCACGCCTTGTCGTTGAGGGCACCAAGCCTGTGCTACTCCAATCGTCTGGGGCCCAGCAGCTAGTGCTGCGTTCCGCTTTTGCTGGGTATATGTCCTGATGGCGGGGTAGTTGGTGAAGCTCGGGGGCGGGTGTTTGCCGATGGTTTTACGGGCACGGCCGGGGCGTGATGAGGACGAACGAGCCGTCGTTCGCCGGTTGTCGCGGGCACGGAAGGCTCCCCGTGATGCAGTGATGCGGGCCCGGATGATCGAGCTGAGCTGGTTGGGCCTGCGGGTGCCGGCGATCGCCGTTGAGCTGAGCTGCAGCCAGAAAACTGTGCGGTGCTGGCTGCACCGCTTCAATCGCTCAGGTCTGCAAGGCCTGGACGATCTGGGCGGTCAGGGCCGCAAGCGGCGGATCACCGAAGAGCAACGCTCAAGGATCATCTCCCTGGTGAAAACCATGCTGCCGGGACGGCTGAGGTGGGAACCGGTCGGAGAGCTGTGGGCCTTCGACGAGCCCGGGCCACCCGAGTGGACCCTGGACTCCCTGACCACGGCAGCACGGGCCCAGGGGATCGAGGTGGGGCGCAGTCAGGTCCGCCGTATCCTGCTCGCCGAACGCGTGCGCTGGCGTCGCAACCGGTCCTGGACGAGGTCGAAGGACCCGGACTTCGTCCCAAAAAGACACGGATCATCGGCCTCTACACCCACCCACCCGACGACGCGACGGTGATCTGTGCCGACCAAGCTGGGGCCGGGGTCCCGCGGACCTTCCCGCCCGCACCTGCCTGGTCACCCGACGGGCACCGGATCAAAGCGGAACTCGACTACACCCGCGGACCGGAGAAGACCTGGGTCCACGGTGGTCTGCGCCCCTTTCGACGGCCAGGCCGTCACCATGACCGCTTCCTCCCGCAACAGCGTCTTCTACCAGGCAACTCCTCCAACAGCTCGAGGACGCCAACCCGCACGGGCAGATCTGGATCGTCACCGACAACCCGTCCTCCCACAACAGCCTGTCCACCCGGACCCGGCTGGAGGACCACCCCCGCATCCACCACGCCTTCATCCCCGTCGGCGCCTGCTGGCTCAACCTCCAGGAAGGCTGGTGGCGCATCTTCCGCAAAGCCGCCCTCACCGGCCGGCCATTCGCCAACCGCGACGACATCACGTACGCCACGACCCTGGCCACCGACCAGTGATGGCGCTATGTGAAAACGGCCATCCCCTGCTCGGGGTACCCCACATCTGCTCAGTGGATCTCCCCACCCATAGAGCGCCTGACCTGGAAGACCAGTCGACTCCCTACACCCCGGTGCGGTGCACCAGGCCATTCAGGATGAGGGCGAGGCCCGCCTCGAACGCCGACTCGTGATCGATCACCGGCACGTCAGCCGGTAGATCCGCGCCGTCACCGGGGCCGTCGTCCGCCTGCTCTTCCAGGACGCTGCCGACGGTGAAACGGCTGGCGGCCAGCATGGCCATCTGCGCGTCCCGCTCGGGCACGCCGGAAGTGACGAGGAAGTCCATCTTGCGGCGGATCCGGTCGAGGTCGCCGGTGGGGATGCTGCCGGCGTGGAGCCGTGCGCCGTCCCGGCGCATCAGCAGGGCGCGCCTGAAGCTGCGCGTATTGTCCGCGAACCAGTCGCGCCAGTCGTCGCCGGGTGTCGGCAGGGGCGCGGTCGCATGGGGTTCCATCGCCGCCTCCGCCATGGCGGAGAGGAGGTCCTTCTTGGTGCGGAAGTACCAGTAGAGCGACGGCTGCTCCACGTTCAGTCGCTTCGCCAGCCTTCTCGTGCTGACGGCATCCAGCCCGACCTCGTCGAGCAGACCGAGCGCCTCGGTGATGACGGCTTCGCGGTTCATCTTGGTCACGTTGACAACCTATCGCTGATAGATGACCCTCGAAAGGAATCTTTCACTGATAGATTTTTGGAGGAACGGCATGACGAAGGGATCGGGCAAGCAGCCCCTGCGGGTTCTCATCGCCGGAGGTGGAATCGCGGGGCAGGCCCTGGCCTTCTGGCTGACCCGGGGCGGACACCGGGTGACCGTCGTCGAACGCTCTCCGGAGCTGCGGGCCGCCGGGGCCCAGGTCGATCTGCGGGGGCAGGGCATCGAGGCCGTCAAGCGCATGGGGCTTCTCGACGCCGTCCGCGGCAAGCTCGTGGACGAGGCGGGCGTCGCCTTCATCGACGCCCACGGCAAGGCCAAGGCGACGATCCGGGCCAACACATCAGGGAAGGGCCGACAGACCCTCACGTCCGAGTACGAGATCATGCGCGGGGACCTGGTGCGCATCCTGCACGATGCGGCGAAGGGCGACACCGAGTACGTCTTCGGCAAGAGCGTGGACGGCTTCGAACAGGACGAACATAAGGTCGTCGCGCACTTCTCCGACGACTCCTCCGGCGAATACGACCTCCTGATCGGCGCCGACGGGCAAGGATCGCGCATCCGGCAAGCGATCCTCCCGGAGAACTTCGACCCGTACTGGCGGGTGGGCATCCACATGGCCTACTGGTTCATTCCGCGCACCGCGTCCGACAGCAACATCCGGGACACCTACATGATCCAGGGCGGCCGCCAGATCATGCGCCGCAGCCACAACCCGACCGAGACCCAGGTGTACTTCGTCATACGGGAAGAATCCGAGGAAGCCTCGGCGATGCACCGCACGCCCGTCGAGCGCCAGCACGAGTTCTGGGCGAGCAGGTTCCACGATGCCGGATGGCAGACCGAACGTTTCATCGAGGGCATGAAGACCAGCCCGTTCTTCTACTCCCAGGAGATCGTCCAGGTCCGCACCGACACCTGGTCCAAGGGCCGCGTGGTCCTGGCCGGTGACGCCGCCCACTGCGCCTCCCCCTACAGCGGCATGGGCATCTCCGGCGGCCTGGTCGGCGCCTACGTCCTAGCCGGCGAGATCAACCGCCACCCCGCCGACCTGCCGACCGCGCTAACGAATTACGACCGCGCACTGCGGCCCTTCGTCAACGAGATCCAGGGCGAAGTCAACCCGCGCCTGCTGCGCCTGGGCATGCCGATGACCCAGCGTGCGATCGATGCCTTCCAGGCCATCACGGCACTCGCCTGCTTCCTGCACGTCCCCGACCTCGCCGCGCGCGTTTCGAAGGAGGACCGCGGCGGCAACTGGCAGCTCCCCGAGAACCCAGCACCGACCAGCACCGCCTGAATGCCATCCTCCTCGCCTGCGCGTAAGCGGGGCCAGCACGGAGAGCCGCCGCAGGCGCCCATGACCGGGCGGCCCGTTCCGGTCGGTCAGGTTGCGCGGGGAATGCCTCGCCCGGGGGTGGCGGAGGCGAGGCGGCCGGGTTGCCCGCCACCGAGCGACCCGGCCTTGTAGGGGTCACATGCGGGGCGGGACCGAGGGGGTGTGCGGGTGCTTGCCCCGCACCGGCGGCGCGGCCTGGAGGAGCGGGATCAGCTGGGTGACATCGTTGCGGTTACCATCGCGGTCGGCGAGTCGATAGCCCATCACTTCCTCAGTCAGCGGACCGGGTGGCCCCGGCGCGGTAGTCGATGGCGAGCGTAGTCGTTCAATTTCCGCCTTTTCACGGCAGCAGCTCGGGGAAGCGGTCCCCTACCGTCGCCGAGATGCACCATATGGGCGAATATGTTCTTATGTGTAGAAAGAGTGAGTGCCATGTGGCCTGACGCCTCGTCGACCCCGCCTCTCGACAGGATGATGAGCAATCGCCGTCTATGGCCGTTCAAAGTGTAGTGGAATTCGAAACGGAGAAACCGATGAGTGCTGTGCATGTTCCCGTGGAACGGGCCCTGCAACTCGAAAAGGGATATACGTCGATAGCTTCCAGGCGTATGAAATGGTGGGACGGAGGCATAGAGTCCATAGTGCTGTTCTACAACAGCACCAGCGGCGAGGGGAAACGCTTTATAAGTAGTGCACTATTGGATGATCCGCCCGATCCAGGGAAAGTTGGGTCGTTTAGCATCGACAAGGGGTGGGACTTCTTCGTTCTTGTCTCGGTGGGCGGCAACTACTACGCCCAGACGTACCGTGGCGACGGTAGCCACGCCATTTACCAGGTGAAGACCGATGGTTCTCCCGACCCAGTCACTGGCCCCCTACCGGGTGGCAAAAACGACGTCTGGGGCTCTGGATGGACCTCTGTGGAGCCCTTCATGACAAGCGGACAGCAATGGCTGTTCCTCTACAACAAAGTGACCGGCGAAAGGAAGTTCCGGCGTTACAACGAGGAGCTCGGCACTGAGAACGTAGACGAAACGCAGAGCAGCAGTCAGAATTTCAAAATCGGCCCCGGATTCACGTCGATCTCGGCTGCCGAGTTTCCGGCGGACGACCCGTCTGGGACGCCCCTCATCATCCTGTACACGCAGGACGACGGCAGCAGCTTGACCTGTAAGGTGCAGCAAGTGAACGGCAAGGTGGAGTTGGCGAACGGGCCACAACCCACCAACCTCTTCCGGGAACCGAAATACACAAATCAGTTGGTCTTCGTCGACCCTGACCGTACTTATGTACTGAACTACGCGTCTGGCAGCGGCAAAGCCCGTAATTCCATCGTGTCGTTGGATAGCCGCACCCTCACCCCGAACCATATGAGAAGTGACTGGCCCCCCAACTACAGCTCATGCGTCGCTTTCGACGCATCGCCCGCATCCGACTGGCACAGTCATCGATACTCGCTCGTGCTGCTCTATGACATCAAGAGTGGCACAGCGCAAAGGTTCAATGCTGCCTTTCTGGTCAGTGAGGAAGAGCCGCCGTAGCCGCTGGCATCCTGCCGCCGCCGGAGTAACCGGGGAACCATGCGCGCCCGCGCCATCGCACTCACTACTGCCATTTTGTGCCTGCCATTCACCGCAGGTGGTCGCCTGTGGGGTCCGCTTGGCCCCATGTCTCGACGGCCACGCCGTCGGCGTGGTGGTCGTAGAGGAACCTGTCGACCAGGGCCAGGGCGTTCCCGTGCTGGTAGTCCTCACCCGGCGGAAGCACCGGGCGCCCCGACCGTCCCACTCCTCCCCCGCCGCCCCGGCGGGCCGGTGGAGCGTGCAGCACCTGCGATGGAGACAGGCCCGGGATGCGGAACGCAGCGGACTGAAGTTCGGCCAGCAGGGCCCGGCGGTCGTGATGCTGAAACCGGAGTCGTCGTCGGCAGCTGCGGCGCAAGCGGTGCCGATCAGGCCGACGGCAGCCAGGGCGATAGCGACGACTGCGGAGCGAATTCACACGGTGGGATTCCTCCTGCGAATAGCAGGGGCTCGACTACATGGAGACTCCCCTGAGATGCCGGTTGCGCTCTTGCGACAGCGCACGGCAACACCTGGCGAACAGCGTCGGCGGCGGCCACGGCCTGGTCCTCGCGCTCCGTCCGTTCCTGGGAGCCGCACGCGCAGCATCCCGGCGGGCCTGCTCCGCGGCGGCTTGCCCGTGCCGCCCTCGAAGACCTCAGCCATCGCTGCCGTCGACCGGGGACTATCAGATGCATGACACGCCCGACGCGCACCCAGCCGCCCCGGTTGTGGGCGGTGACGCCCGCCCGCTACGGCAACCCCGATGTACAGCAGCTCCTCCGGCAATTGCACGCCACTCAGCTGGAGATGTACGGCTACGCCGACGATCCCACCGATACCCCGGCCGAGGACTACGCCCCGCCCCAAGGCCTCTTCCTCCTCGCCCGGGAGGCCACCGCCCGCCCGACCGGCTGCGGTGGATGGCGCACCCTGGACGCGAGCACCGCCGAAGCCAAACGCATGTACGTGCACCCCGATACCCGCGGCCAGTCACTCGGCCGAGAACTCCTGCTCCGCCTCGAGACCGACGCCCGTCTCCGCGGATACACGCACATACGACTGGGGACCGGCGTGGCCAACGTGGCAGCCCTCACGCTCTACCGACACAGCGGCTACCTCCCCATCGCTCCATACCGCCCAGGACGAGACCCCCAGATCAACCGGGCATTACGCAAGGCGCTGTAATCGTCGAGCGCCCGAGAACAATGTGGACACTGCCGTCTGCTCACCGGGGCTCTGCCTCAGGCGCAGGTGGCGAACATGCCGTCCAAGGCCGAGCGTTCCGCTGGGTCATCATCATCGTCATGCCCACCACCGTGGCCGGGCCCGGCTACCGCGGGGCCTCACCTGAGGGGATTCACCCCACGGGTGGCTGCCTCCAGAGCTCCTCAAGCCCGGTGTGCAGAGCAGGCACACCACCGCCATGAAGAAGAATGTCGGCAGCGATCACGAAGGGGGCGCCGTGCGGCTGACGATCAACACCGAGACGGACACCTACGAGCAGACGATAGCCGCCGTCCCTGATACCCGGTGCCCGCGCGGTGCTGCGACGGATCACCGACCTGGGCGGCACCGCCTCGTTCGACGAAGTGCAACAGCACTTCGCCGACCATCCGACCACCCCGATGGAGAAAGCAAAGATCGGCGGCGGAACCCTCACCAGCATCCCGGCAGTACAGCGCCGCATCGGCCCGGCCGGCTCGGCCCGGCTGCTCCAGCGGGACGAACGGGCCCGGCTGCTCTACCACATCGACCCGGCACTGGTGGAAGGGCTCCGGCGAGCCTTCGCGATCGCCGATGCCCGGCCCGACCTGCTGCGCGCTGAACCCACGCCACGCGTCACCTGACGCGGGGGCGCCACGCCGCTCGGTTGTCGCGGGGTGGTCGGTACAGCTGGATGCGGGTGAGGACGATGTACGGCGGGTCGGCGTCAGCAACGATGACGTACTCGGCGACGCCGAGTACACCGTCCCGGCCGAGCAGCATGCCTCTTTGCTGGGGCCACTTCATCGAGGCGGTGCTGCCCGGCACCATGCCCCGCGTCTCGTTGATCTGAACCGTGGCGGCGATGATCGCCCCGAAGACCTCACCCGGCAGGATAAGTCGGCCAGCAGCGCGTCCACCTCTTCGGACAGTTCACACGGCCAGTCTCCCGGCTCCTGGCCGTGCGACTCACTCAACGGGCAGCCCAGCCGCCTGGCGGCGCGCGATGGCCGCCGCGACGCTCTTCGTGGGCAGGGTGCCGTTCAGCGCGGCCTCGGTGAGCCGGCCACCGGACGGGTCGGTGTCGAGCATCGCCTCGCACCACCAGCGGCGCAGGACCCCCTCGGCGTCCTCCGGCGCGGCCGCCAGGAGCTCGCGGTAGAACTCCATCCGCCGCTCGCCATCGAGTGCGGCCGCGATGCCCTCGATTCTGTCGCCTCCCGTACCGGTCCGTCGACCGGATCGGCGTTGCGCTGGCATTCGTGAGCCGCGTCGGTGCTCATCGCCCGCCCCTCACTGGTCGCATTCAAGCAGCGCAACGCGCGGGACACGCACAGTCCGCTGCGTAGGAGCCGCCGGGCGCTCATCGCCGCCAGGCTCCCGCCGCTGCGGCCCGCACGACATAGTCCTCAAAGGTTCGGGGCGCCCGTCCCAGCACGGTGGCGAGGTCATTGGTCGTCGCGGCGATCAGCCCGCGTTCCATCAACACGAACATCTCGGCGACGTGGCGGGCATCGTCCTCGCTCAAGCCGTCCTCGACCAGCGTCGTGGCGTACTCGGCGGGGGAGATCTGCCGGTAGGCGAGGGGCCGCCCGGACGCCCGGGAGATCAGCTCAACCGCCTCACCGAAGGTGAGCGCACGTGGTCCGGTCAGCTCGTAGACCCGTCCGGCGTGCCGACCGGGCTCGGTCAGTACCGCGGCCGCGGCGTCGGCGACGTCCTCGACGTCGATGAACGACTCGGGAACCACGCCGGCCGGGAGCGCCAGCTCCCCGGCGACCAGCGGGGCGTGGAAGACGTCCTCGTCGAAGTTCTGAGCGAAGTTCGACGGCCGCAGGACGGTCCACTCCAGCGCCGAGCCGCGCACGGCGTCCTCGGCCGACCGCATGTCCAGCCCGAACGTGGAGTCGCCCCAGGTGTCGGCGCCGCGCCCGGAGAGCAGGACCAGCCGCCGTACTCCGGCGGCCTCGGCCCGGGCCACGAACTCGTGCACCGGGCCCGGCACGCGCGGGGCCACCACGTAGGCGACGGCGATACCCCGCAGGGCCGCATCCCAGCTGCCGGGGTCGGACCAGTCGAACCGGGCCCGGCTCGACCGGGAGGCGGCACGCACCGGCGTGCCGCGCAGCCGCAGCCGGGCGGCGATCCGCCGGCCGGTCTTGCCTGTTGCGCCGAGGATGAGAGTGGTGTCGTTGCTCATGATGCCGATTGAACACCGCCGACTCGGACGATCCCATGGGTGAGAAGCCAGATCGCCTGTGTATTCGTCTAACCTTGGTGGAGTCCGACGCGTTCAGTGACCTGATCCGCGGGGTGCGAGCCCACGGCTCGTTGTTCGGCAGCTCGACCCTGTCCCCGCCCTGGTCCCTGCACTTCGTGGACGGCGCGCCGCTGACTCTGTGCACCGTCCTCACCGGGTAGGGCTGGGTGGCGCCGGAGCACCGTCTGCCCGAGCCGCTAGTACTCCAGTCGCAGATCGCTATCGTCGCTGGTCAGGAGCGTGTCTGTGAGTGTACTTGCCTGACGTTCTGTCAGGTTGTGTGAGTTCGTGACTTCGGGTGCGACGGGCCGTTGTACTGGTCATGCAAGACGATGTGCAGCTCGATGCCTGGGCGGCTGAACTGGAAGAACTGCTCGTGCGTATCGGCCACCGGTTCGGGCGGGTGGACTTACGGCGGCGGATGCGGGCGTATGTGCACGGCTTGCTAGGGCCGGTGGGCCGGAAGAACAGCTGGCAGTTGGCCGAGCATGCTGGTCACCGCACTCCCGCCGGGTTGCAGCATCTGCTGAGCCGGGCCTGCTGGGACCCCGACGAGATACGTGATGACCTGCAAGAATACGTCGCAGAGAAGCTCGGGGCTCCGACGGGGGTGCTCATTGTCGACGACACAGGGTTCCTCAAGAAAGGCACTGTCTCGGCCGGGGTCCAGCGGCAGTATTCCGGCACCGCCGGACGCACCGAGAACTGCCAGATAGGTGTCTTCGCCGCCTACGCATCACCCAAGGGCCGGGCCCTGGTGGACCGGGAGCTGTACCTGCCGAAGTCCTGGACGTCCGACGCGGGCCGCTGCCGGGCGGCGAAGATCCCCGAGGAGCGGGGGTTCGCCACCAAGGGCGAACTGGCCAAGGCGATGGTCGCCCGAGCCCTGGCCTCTCCGCTGCCGATCACGTGGGTGACCGCGGATTCGGCCTACGGCCAGGAATGGCGCTTCCGCCGCATGCTGGAGGAGGCCGGCGTCGGCTATGTCCTGGCCGTGCCGAAGTCGCAGCAGGTACACGCCCTGGGGCGCATTGACTTCGCCATCGCCCAGGCGCCCGAAGAAGCCTGGGAACGCCACTCCTGCGGCAGCGGCGCGAAGGGGCCACGTGTCTATGACTGGGCAGCGGCCCAACTGCCCGCCATCGAGGAATTCGACGGCGATCAGCCCACCCATCAACGATGGGTACTGGCCCGACGCAGCCTGGCCCGCCCGGAGGAGATCGCCTACTACCTCGCCTACGCAGCCGGCGGCACCGCCGTCGCTGAACTGGTGCGCGTCGCCGGAACTCGCTGGGCGATCGAGGAAGCCTTCCAGGCCGCGAAGAACGAGTGTGGGCTGGACCAGTACGAGGTCCGTCGGTATCCGGGCTGGTACCGGCACATCACCCTGGCCATGCTCACCCACGCCTTCCTCGCCGCCATGGCAGCCGCCGCGGGGCCGGAAAGGGGGGCCGCAGAAACGCTTCCGACTTCCTCGCACCGCTCACCGTGGCAGAAATCCGGCGACTCATGGCAGCTGGTCACTCCTCGTCGGCACACCTTCAGCACACCGGCCACGCGATGAGCTGGTCCTGGTGGCGACGCCGACACCAGGCCATCGCCCGCCACTGCCACTACCGCCGTCGCACCCGAAGTCACGAACTCACACAACCTGACAGAACGTCAGGCAAGTACACTCACAGACACGCTCCTGACCAGCGACGATAGCGATCTGCGACTGGAGTACTAGTACTCCAGTGCGGTTTCGTGATCTACCCAGTGGGTTCGCTGGTGGTCCGTCGTCGGTAGTGGCTGCGCCGGGCTGTGGCCTGGTGGCGTCTGCGCCAGATTGACCAGTGCAGGAGCCTGGCCGCTGTCACGGCCGGTGGGGTGAAGACGGCGGCGAGCAGGTGGCGGATTTCCGGGACGGTCAGCGTGATCGGATCGCGGATGTGGGCAAGGTGGTGCGTGCTGGCGGTCCGATCGGGGGCAGCGTCGGCGGCGAGGGCGGTCAGGAAGGCCAGGGCGAGCATGGCGAGGGTGATGTGCCGGTGCCATGAGGTCCAGTGCCTGACCTGGTAGTGGTCGAGTCCGACCTGGCCCTTGGCGGACTGGAAGCATTCCTCGACGCTCCAACGGACGCCGGCGACGCGGACCAGTTCGGCCAGGGGCACTTCGGTGGGTGACCAGCACAGGTAGAAGGCGAGTTCGCCGGTGATGTGGTTGCGGCGGATGAGCAGGTGGTGGCTGTCGGTGCCGAGGTGTATCCAGGCCCAGTCGTAGTGGCGCGGGCCCTTGGCGCCGTTGCCTGCGCTGTGCCGCTGCCAGGCGGTGGCGGGCAGGCGGCCGGCGACGGTGTCCGCGCGGATGGTGGTGCGGCCGTGGTTGATCCGCACCCGCGTTGAGCAGGCGACGGCCATCACGTAGCCGGTCCCACGTGCCTCCAGGGCGGCACGAAGCTGCGGGTCCTGTCCGTAGACTTCGTCGCCGGTCACCCACGATGCCTGCGCCCCGGCGTCCAGCGCGGCGGCGATCATCTCCCGGGCCAGGCGGGGTTTGGTCTGAAACCGCACCTCCTCGGGTATCCCCGCCGCGTGGCGGCGCTCGGCGTCAGCGCACCAGGAGTGCTCGGGCAGGTAGAGCCTGCGGTCGATCAGCGTCCGCCCCCGGCTGGTGACATAGGCGAGGAAGACCCCGACCTGGGAGTTCTCGATGCGGCCCGCAGTGCTGGTGTACTGGCGCTGGACGCCCGCCGAAGCCCGGCCCTTCTTCACGAAGCCGGTCTCGTCCACGATCAGCACACCGCCGTCGGCGCCGAGGTGTTCGACGGCGTAAGCGCGGATGTCGTCGCGGACAGCGTCGGCGTCCCAGCGGGCGTAGCGCAGCAGGCGCTGCATCGGCCCCGGCCGGGCCAGGCCGGCCTGTTCGGCCAGCTGCCAGCAGTTCTTCCGCTCGGCACGTGACAGCAGCCCGAGCAGATAGGAGCGGGCACTCGCCCGGGGTTCAACCCGGCCGAAATGTCCCGCGATCCGGGCCATGGCCCGGTCGAACATCGCCCGCCAGCGGGCGGGGTCTACGCTATGGCCAGCGGCCACCGCACGATCTTTGTCCACACACCAACCGATGATCACGCGGTGGCCGTACCGTTCCCGGCCGGGCACGGCCACAAGACTGGAGTATTAGGAGCCGGTCACTGTGGGGTAGTCCGTGTATCCCTCCGCGCCACCCGCGAAGTGCGTGTCGCGGTTGTCGGCGGCGAGAGGGTTGCCGTGGGTGAATCGATCGACAAGGTCTGGATTGGCGATGAAGGGGGCGCCGAAGGAGACCGCGTCGGCCAGTTGCCGTTCGAGGATCTCGTTGCCGCTCGCTTGTGTGAAGCCGAGGTTGGCGATGATGGCGCCGTGGTAGTGGGCGCGGTAGCGGGTGAATGCGGTGAGGGTGTCGGTTCCCGTGTTGGGTTCCGGGCCGAGGAGGTGGAGGTAGGCCAGGTTGCTGTCGTTGAGGCGCTTGAGGAGCTGGTCGTACTCGTCCATCGTCTCGGCATCTGCTGTGAAGGCAGGCCCGTGATTCCAGTAGGGGGAGAGTTTGATTCCGATGCGGTCGCTGCCCCACACGCTGCTGACGGCGTCCACGATGTCGAGGAGGAACTGGGCCCGCTTTTCACTGCTGCCGCCGTAGGCGTCGGTGCGCTGGTTGAGCCGTGGGTTGAGGAACTGGGCTACCAGATGGGACACCTGCGCGTGGATCTCCAGGCCGTCGAATCCGGCGTGCAGGGCGTTGGCGGCTGCCTGCCGGTAGGCGCCGATCGTGGTGGCGATCTCTGCGGCGCTCAGGGCACGTGGGGTGAGGGAGTCCTTCGGGCCGTCGGGGGTGAAGGACATCTCGTGGGGATTGATCGCCGAAGGGCCTGCGGGAAGCCTGCCGCCGTGGTGATCCGGGTGGGAGGCGGCGCCGGCGTGGCCGAGTTGCGAGACGATCCTGCCTCCCGCGGAGTGCACGGCTTCGGTGACCTTGGTCCAGCCGGCGGTCTGGGCGTCGGTGTAGATGCCGGGGACGTTGATGAAGCCGATCGCGTCCGTGCTGACCCAGGTCCCTTCGCTGATGACCAGGCCGGCGCCGGCGCGCTGCGTGTAGTAGGTGGCGTGCAGGTCGGTGGGGGCCAGTTCCTCGTTGTCGGCCCGGGAGCGCGTCATGGGAGCCATGACGACGCGGTTGGGCAGCTTGAGCGCGCCCAGTTGAACAGGCTCCAGGAGGGGCTGGGTGCCGGGTACTGAGGTCAGGTCGGACATGAACATCTCTTTCGTAATGGAAGGCGCTCCGCGCGGACACGAGGAGCACGAGCGGGTTGGTGGGATCAGTCCTGCTTGAGGGCGTGGAGGGCGGACAGGGGACCGCCGAGCTGGATGAGGCGTCCTCCCTCGCGCAGCGTTCCGAGGTCGACGGGGGCGAAGCCGAACTCGGAGGTCAGGTCTCTCACGGTGTTTTTGGCGTCGGCGTCGTCGCCGGCGAGGAACAGCACCTGCCGCCCCGCCTCGTGGCGGGGATCGGGTGCGATGAACTGCCCGTAGAGGGCGTTGAAAGCCTTGACCACGCGCGCGCCGGGAAGCAGGGAGGCCACGTATTCGCTCCCTGTGAGGTCGCCCAGGTCGGCGATCTTCAGGTTCGGGGGATAGGAGGCGAACTGGTTGGTGGCGTCGATGACGATGGTCTTGTCCAGGCGGCGGAGCCCGGCGACGGCGTCAGGGATCTGCGGCCAGGGGACCGCGAGCACGACGAGGTCCGCGACGGCGGCCTCCGCAGGGGTTGCGGCCGTCGCGAGAGCGCCGAGGTCCTTGACCAGCGGGGCCAGGGAGGCAGGTCCTCGGCTGTTGCTGAGCACGACCTCGTGGCCGTAACGGATCGCATGCCGGGCGATGGCCTGGGCGACTTCTCCAGCTCCGAGCATTCCGATCTTCATCAGGCGGCCTCGTTTCCGGAGTCGGCCGTCTGCGGTGTGGTGAGCAGGACGGTTCCGCTCTTGGCCGGGCGGCGGGCGTGCTCGACGGCCGGCTTGAAGTCGGCGAGGTCGTAGCTGGCCGCGACGTCAAGCAGGTCCGGCGTGCTCTGCGCCAGGTCCTGGGCGAAGGCGACATCCTCAGCCCGCTCCCTGGGGGTGCGGCTCATCCAGTGCAGTATCGACACTCCCCGCACCGTCAGCTCCCGCGCCATGAGAGGCAGCGCCTCAAACGGTGTCGTGCCGGAACTCAGATGTCCGTAGGAGATCAGAGTGCCGCCGTCGGCGAGCAGTTCGGCGAGGTCCTGGGTCATGGCACCGCCGACACAGTCGAGGACCACATGGACGCCCCGCTCGCCGGCATGGCGGCGGACTTGCCCCTGCCAGTCGTCGTCGCATGTCGCGATCACGGGCTGGGAGGGGTACAACGTCCGCACCTTCTCGGCACCGGAGGTGCTGCGCACGAGGTTGATCAACTGCAGGTCGTGCCGGACCGCGGCTGCGCTGACCAACCTGCCGATGGACGAGCCGGCGGCGGTCTGAAGAACCGGACCCGTCTGCCCGCGCAGGGCTTTCTCTATCGCGCGATACAGCATGCACAGCGTCAGCGGGTTGACCAGCATTAGGGCCGCGGTCTCGTCGCTGACTCCGGCTGGCACCGGCACTGCCAGATCGGCTGGGACCACGACGAAGTCGCTCCATGTTCCCGGCGCCGGGAAAACCGCCACCCGCTGACCTGGGCGCAGTGTGCGGACGTCCGCTCCGACGCTCTCGACGACGCCCATCCCCTCCACTCCGGGAGTCCGGGCCCCCGACTGCTGTTCGGGCTGCCCCGGCAGACCCTCCACACCGACCAGGTCCCCCGGATGGATGGGCCGGACCAGCATGCGGACCAGAACCTCTCCGCTGCCGGGAGTCGGCCGGCGGACCTCCTCCCTCAGGGTCAGTACCTGTGCGGCTTCCCCTTGCCGCGTGTACTCCACGGTGCGCATAAGCGCCTCCACTCACTCTTTGATGATGGACACCATTAAACAGAATGATGAGAGATAACATTGAAAACGTCAAATACTGCCGACGCAGGAGGGCGGCCATGCCGCGGATCACCAGGGAAGACAAGGCCAGGAACCGGCAGAACATCATCGAGGCGGCAGGACGCATGTTCCGATCGCAGGGCGTCGATTCCGTAGGGATCGCCGAACTGATGAAGGAAGCAGGCCTGACCCACGGCGGCTTCTACAACCACTTCGCATCCAAAGGCGATCTGGCCGCCGAGGCATGCGGTGCCTCGTTCGAAGCCTCTCTGAGCGCTCTGGACCAGGCCCTTGAGGAAGGCGCCGATCTCACCGGCCCACCGCTGAAGCGAGTGGTGGACAACTACCTTTCGGCCGCCCACCGCGACGCCCCGGACGGCGGCTGTCCCTCCGCCTCCCTGGTCACCGACGCCGGACGGCACAGCGACACGGTCCAGCGCGCCTACGCGAGCGGCGTGGAGGGATACCTCACCGGCTTCGCCCGGGAGTTCGCCCGCGAGCACGAAGGGGAGAGCACCTCACAGGAGGCGCGGGACCGTGCGGTGCTGCTGTTCAGCCGACTCGTAGGGGCAATGGCCCTCGCCCGCGCAGTGAGCCACGTCCAGCCTGAACTGTCCGACGAGATTCTGCGGACCTGCCGCGCCCACGCTCTCGACTGACCGACTGACCGACTGTCAGCTAGAGGGAGTGCTCACGCTCGTGCGCCGACTGGTGCAGGGGACAGCTGCCGAGAGGACAGCTGTCATCTTCCGCCAGGCAGCCGCTGGAGAGGGCTACTGATCTCCGGCAACCCACCACCTGGTTGCCGCTCCTACCGAGTCTTCGGTGTAGCGGGCTGCCGTCGGATGCGAGCCCCTTGAGATCGTTTGGTGCGGTGAGCCTCGCGCTTATCCGGAGCCCACGAGACCATCGTCGTGCGCGGTCCCGCGACGTTCACCTTCGTCGACGAGCCAGGCACCCGGGCCGATGAGCCTGCCCAGCCGTCACGCGTCACGAAACCGCGGTTCGGGGATGTCGGGGCAGGCCCCCTCAGCTCGGCACACGCCAGCCGGGTGTCACAGCGGTGATCCATCGTGCGAGCGGCGGCGATCACACGGCTACTGTCCGCAGCCGCCGCCCGCGCCGCCTTCGCCCGCAGCTCCTCGACCGCGGCCTGCCCCTCGCCGAAGGCTTCTTCCGGCTCGCGCAGGGAGGAGGCAACGTTCTGCTGCTCGATGGCGGCCGCGGTCCTCGGGTCGAGGACCCGTTCCGGCCTGCTGGCCTGGTGGGCTGCCAGCGCCTGCTGGTAGCCGGGCGACGCGGCCTCCCGCGTATGGACCGGCGCCTCGGGCGCGGCCGACCACAGGTCCGGGTCGGCGACCGCTGAACCGGAATCCGCGTCGCCGGGTGCGGGCGGCAGGACATATAGGATGCGCACGTTCGCGCCCGGCACCTTCGCGTTGGCCGCCACGATCAGCTTCGGCGCGCTCCATGAGCTACCCGTCGCCCGGCCGCCTGAGGGTGTGGAGGCATCGCCAGGTCGGCAGTGGCGTAGTAGCTCGGCAAGTTGGACAGGCCGAAGTCAGGTACCTGGTCGTACTTCTCCAGCATGCCGCACACCATCAAAGAGCTGTTCCAGGCGGCAAGGTCGGTCGTGTCCTCCCAGGTAGTCTCCGGAACGACGGAGTGAAAGGTACGCCACCCGAACACCGGGACGCCCGACCCATCCGGTTCAGGGTCCTCATGGAAAGACTGGAGTACTGCGCACCGTCGCCGGTCAGGGCCGGGCGAGAGCCACGACGAGCAGGTCGGCGAGCAGGGCCGCGCAGGAGCCGTCCGGGTCGAGGTCGGGGTCGTAGATGGTGACGTTGAGCCCCACGCACCGGTGCGAGCCGACCAACGTCCGCAGCAGCGGCACGAGTTCGCCGGACAGCAGCCCGCCGTCGTCGGGGCTGTCCACGGCGGGCATCACCGACGGATCCAGGACGTCGGCGTCCAGGTGCACCCAGAAGCCGTCAAGAGCAGTTGCCTCCAGCGTTCGCAGCGCCGCGTCAGCCGCCTGCTGGGGGCCGCGCTCCCGGATCTCCCCCACCGTCGTGCTCGCAATGCCCGAGTCCGTGAGTTCGGCGCGCTCCATGTCGTAGTCCCGGATGCCGAGGAGCTGGACGTCGCTCTCCCGCACGTATGGCCGCAGCCCTTCGAGGTCCGTGAGATCCGCCTGCCCGCGGCCGGTCGCGAGAGCCAGCTCCTCACCACCGGCGGCGCCGACGTGGTCGGAGTTGCCGGGGTGCCGAAAGTCGGCGGACCCGTCGATCACGGCGATCCCGTAACGCCCGATGCGGCGCAGCGCGAGCGAGGCGCCGAGCTGGATGGAGCAGTCCCCGCCCAGGACCACGGGAAAGTCCTCATCCCGCACGTGCCCTTCGATGCGGTCGGCGAGTTTGCGGGTGTACGCGGCGATGGCCCCCGCGTGGAACACTCCGTCGCCCTCTTTCCAGTCCCCGCGGTCATAACGGGGCGGCACGACGACGCCCCCTTCGTCGGCACCGAGCCGCGCCAGCAGCCGCTGTTCGCGCAGGGCACCGGCCAGCTTGTAGCACCCAGGCACGGCCCCTTCTACAGGCGGCTTGAGCCCGAGATTCGACGGGGCATCAAGGAGTACGAGACGACGGCGCATCGCCCCATTGTGACGAGGTGGCCCCCACCATTGCAGGGGCGGGGTGGGGGCCGGCTGTCAGTCGACCGCCCACCCCTCCGTCATCACCTGCGACCACGCGGCGATTCGGTACGTCCTGGACGGCACTCGACCGCATGTGATTCGGCGTTGTGACGCCACGGGGCCGAGACGCCTCACTGCGCGGCCGTCTCGCGGCGGCTCTCCGCCCCGGCAAGCCGTAGGATTGCCGTCAGTCCCCGGGGCACGCGCACGTCACGCTCGCTCGGCAGCAGGTACACCGGCAACCCAGCGCGCGCCGCCGCGCCGTCCTTGACAGGATCATCGCCAACGAACAGCACCCGTCCGGCCGAAAGGTTCAAACGCTCGCAGGCGACGCCGAAGATGGCAGGGTCGGGCTTCGCCAGCCCGACCTCGCAGGAGAGCACCACCGCGTTGAGCTGATCCAGCACACCGGTGCGCTGGAAGATCGGTCGGATATCCCAGCCGATGTTGCTCAGCACGCCCGTGCACACGCCTGCGCCACTGAGCGCCTCGAGTACCGGAAGCGTGTCGGGATACGGGAGCCAGGCGTCGTTGTCGGTCAGGCAGTCGTAGAGCGCCTCCACCAGCGGTGGCTCGAACGGTCCAGCGTCGGCGAACAGCCCCGTCCAGATCCGCCGGTGCGCCTCGGGCGAAAGGTCGCATCCTTCTTTCGCCGCGCCGCGCTCCGGCGCGTCCACGTACGCCAATGTCCGTCGGATCAGCGTCGCCGCGACCTGCTCGTCAAGCGTGATGCCGCGGTCCCAGGCCTTCGCCACCAGCCGTGGCGCCGTGAGCACGCCCGTGTCATCGAACAGTGTCCCCGCGAAGTCGAAGAGGACCCCAAGGACTCCTCCTTCGTCAGGTTCGCTCACTGGTGCACCATCCTCCTGTGTCGGTGATCTCGATGGGTCACTGCTGCACCTGAGGCGCCGCTGGGCTACCGCCCAGTTCGCCTGACCGGCAAGGTCCATCATGAGTTCCGCGGAGTCTGGCGGTGACCCGGGACGTGCCGTCGACAGGGCTGAGCACCGAACGGTGAGCGGACGGGCAGCCACGTCCTGGCGCCGCAGCACAAGGGCGGCCCTCCCTACTGAGAAGCAAGCGATGAGGCCGTCGTGAAGTATGCCCCACCATGTCGTGCCGGTCAGGCCCACAGCCGCCCGCATCCTCCGCAACCTGTACGCCTGCTTCAGCGCGGCGACTGATCACCCGAGCTCCCTGGCTCGGGCAACGATCAGGCGGCGAACAGCGGCAAGCCAGCTTGAGGGAGGGCTACGATCGAAGCGCGGATGACTCTTAAAGCATGACGCAAAGGGCCCCGATCCCGGGCTCGACCCCCGGTCTCAGGGCCCCATCCGCGATACAGCCAGTAAGCCCGGCCGTTCTGAGTCCGGCCGGGCTTACCGCTGCTGCCCGCCCCGGTACGACCGAGCCCCACACGCTCCTGTGTCAGGAGAAGCGCTGCACCACGAGGGTGGCGACGCCCGCCTCCTGGTCGTCACCATCGTCAGCGGTCGTCTGCCCTTCCACGTGAACCTCCGTAGCGTCCGAGGAGCCCAGCTGGGCCGGACCTTCACCGGGTGGTGAAGCGCCAAGACAGACGCCACGAAAGAACAGTCCCAAGCATAGAGGCGCGCTTTCCGCCCCCTGGCCTGCGTGACCACAACCCCCGTGCACCTTAGGGCCGTTGCGGAAGGTGCCCAGAGGGGAAATAGTCATCTGACCAGCAGCGAATCGACGTTTGACAGATTTAACAACTCGGCGGTGTCCCGGCCTGGCATGGCGGCCAGTCCAGGGCACGGGACCCCACCAACGAAGAGGTTGACGCAGTCTGCGATACCACTGTATGACCGTACAGTTACTTTTTGTATCCATTCGTCGCGGGTACGCTTACGCCGTTGCCGATCTCTTCGCAGGCCAGGGCGGTCCGTAAATCCGGTCCGGCCAGGGCCCTTGGGCGTCAGGTGAGGCCGGCGGAGGCGTTGTCGTCCCATCCGTCGTTCCTGGATGGCTCGGGGGCCACGAGTTGGGCGGCGAGAGACGGATTTCCGGCCGTGGTGTCGAGAACGGGGCGACGGCTCCGTCCCAGGGACATGAGCGGCCACGAGGGGCCACGTGGCAGAGGAGGGCGACGATCATGGACCCCAGGCAGGTCGAGCAGGAGCTGGCCGACGCCCACGAGCTGTTGAACCAGGCGTCCATGGCGCGGCTGGCATACAACGGACTCGACGGGTTGCCACGCGTCATCCCGATCGGCATCTTCTGGACGGGCGAGGAGATCGTCATGTCCACCGCGGCCACGGCGCCGAAGGTAAAAGCGCTGTCCGCACGCCCCGAGGTCGCCCTGACCATCGACGCCGGTGACAGCCCAGGCTCGGCCAAGACGCTGTCGGTGCGCGGCGTGGTGCACCTGACCATCGTCGACGGGGTCGTGCCGGAATACCTCGCGGCCGCGCGGAAGAATTTCGACGCCGCGTACGCGGCCGAGTTCGAGCGGAACTGCCAGGCCATGTACGACCAGATGGCGCGTATCGCGGTCGAGCCGCAGTGGGCGCGGTTCTACGACTTCGGCGCCGGCCGAGTGCCGCAGTTCCTCGCCGAACTCGCCAAGAAGTCGAGCTGACCATCCCGCGGCGGAGATTTCTGACCGCGTGATCCCTACGGTTACGGCACCAACGTCATGAGGCGACACGGCTAGATGGTCCCGGGCACGTCGGTCAGCTGGTTCGGCCGATGTGGATCTTGAGGAACCGGGCGGCGCGTTCACCGCGCCCTCGTCCCAGATGATCGTGTAGGTCAGGAAACGTGCCCCAGCCCGAGCTGGGCACGCACCTGCTCGTGCGGCACGCCGGTGGTCTCGCCGGACGCCTGCCGCGCCCGGTACTGCGCCACGGCAAGGGCGTCCTCGAGGTCGGCTAGTTCCTGCGGGTTGATCAGGACCGCCGCCGGCTGGCCATGGTCGGTGATGGTGGTGCGCTCACGGGCATGGGACGCGCCACGCATCAGCGACCCGAACCGGGCCCGCGCCTCCGTATCTACGTCGAGCGTCCCCTTCCCGGCCCCGCGCCCGGCGGCATAACGCTGACCAGCCAGTGCCGCCGTGATCACCGGGACTGGTGAGGCGCGGCGGGAGGAGGGACAGCAGAACCGGGGCAGGCGGCCCGCCCGTGACGCAAGCACCGGGGACAACGCACCGACGCCACCCGGGAGCGCGTGCCGAGGCCGGGCAGGGCCAGTCACCCGGCAAGGGGAGGGCCGTGAACCGCTGGGTCGGTATTGTGTCGCTGCGCGAGACCCCGCCGCCGACACCCGTGCACCGCATCGCGCTCGCTATCGAGGCCGCGGGGGTCGTTCGATCGCGCGGCGGGCCTTGGCTCGCTTCCTTCGGCCGGGGATCGCAGAGCAGGCTTCCGCAAGCAGGGTGTATGCAGGAGCAGTGGCCCGCGGCTCACTCGCTGGCTCTGTAGACGGGTGCGGCTCGGGCGAGGTGGCTTCTGCTGCGTTCATCTCGGTCGGCGGCTGGTCGCTCGGTGTCGGCGCTGGCGGTCGCGGCGCAGCTGGTGGGGTGGCGGGTGGTGCGGACTGGCGGGCCGTACGCCGTCGACGGGCCTCGGCCTGGGCGTGGCCGCGCTGCGCGGCCGTGACCGGGGGTGGGCAGCGTGGTGGGGTGGCCTGGTCCTCGTCGGTGGTCCAGTACGCGAGTTGCCAGTGCTCACCCGCCCACATGCGCAGCTGGGGCAGGTACCCACCGTTGAAGACTTCCCATCCGGCGCCCACGGCCAGGACGTGGGACCCTGGGGCGAGGGGTTCGATCAGGGTGGGGTGCTCGGAGCGGACTGCCACGTGGAAGGCGCCGCCGACTGCGGGCACGTCCAGCGCGAGAGCGATATAGGGGCGGCCCTGGCGGTCGCGGTTGACGCGCTGAACCGTGCCGAGAACGGCGATGGGGTAGGTGAACACCTCATCCCGGCGGCACGGCTGGAACAACTCGGCACACGACTCCGCGGTGGGCCCGTAGCAGAACCGGCCCCACGGGATCAGGCCGCCGCCGTGGGGCCGGACCTTGAAGCGCTTGACCAAGTCTCTATCGAAGTCGTGCACCATCAGCAGCTGAGCGATCTTGACCGCACTGTCCACCGCCGGCGGCAGAAAGGGCCGCACCGTCATGACGGAGTGCCGGACGACGTCGGGAACTGAGACATCCGTGTCAGATCGTGCGCCAAGCGTTCGTCGGATAACGCCCTATTATCCGCGGGAGCTTGGTTCGTCACCTGCGGTGACGTTTGCGGTGCCCATCGTCGTGCAGTTGCCGGCCGGGAAGGCGTTGACCGTCCGCGCGGCGGCCGACGCCTTCCTCGACTCGCTTCGCAACCCGAACACCGTCCGCAGCTACGCGACCGGCGTCGGCAAGACCACCGAGCGCATCGGTGAGGCTCCCCCGCTGGAGTCGGTCGCGGACGACGAGATCGGCGAGGCCCTGGGCAGGCGGTGCCGGACTCCGAGACCCCGGGCCCGCTCGAAGATGGCCGTGGACCGGCTCATCGCCCGGCGTGAGGTCTACCTGCGGGAGAAGACACTGTGGCGGATGCTCTACGAGACCGCCGCCCGCGCGGAGGAGATCCTCGGCGTGAACCTCCAGGACTTGGACCTGCCGCACGCCGCTGCCCGGTCAAGGCCAAGGGTGCCCGGAGCAAGGCCCGCCGCCGGGGCCAGGCCCGCGAGAACTTCGTGCTGGAGACCCTCTACCGGGACGCCGGCACCGCCCGGCTCCTGCCCCGCCCGCTGCGCGGCCGCACCCGCGGGCCGGTGTTCGTCGCCCACCGCCGCCCCGGCCCGGGGAAGGTCGTCAGCCCGCGCGACATGTGCCCGGACACCGGCCTGGCCCGCCTCTCCCACGAGGCCCGCGCCCTGATGGACGAGCACACGGCCGTACGCGGGCCGGGAACTGGCTGGGACCTGCACGAATACCGCCACTCCACCCTCACCCACCTCGGAGAACAGGTCACCTCCCTGCTGATGCTGATGGCCAAGTCCCGACACAAGAAGCCGGAGAACGTCCGCCGCTACTTCAAGCCGTCCCCCGAGGCGATCTCGGAGCTGACCAGCCTGCTCGCCCCGGGCAGCACGCGGCGCTGACCTGGTTGCTTCACCGGAATGTTGAGTGACTGGCCAGCAGGCTGCGGCGCGGCGGCGGGCCGATGCCGTCCGCATGCCGTATGCTCGTGGATGTCGAGGTGAAGCGTCGGAACGCCTCGATGCCGGTGTCGGCTCCATGGCGCGTAGTCCTACGCGAAGTGGAGCTTTTTCCATGTCTGACTCCAACAGCCGGCCCACCCTCGTCATGGGCGCCCGCGGCAGTATCGGGACGTACGTCCTCAGCACGCTGCGTGAGCAGGGCCTGCCGGTACGCGCCTCAGCCCGCAAACCGCAGCCGCGGCAGTTCCCGGGTGACGTCGAGGTGATCGCCGCGGACCTCGGCGACCCGGCCAGCCTGCGCACCGCCTTCGCCGGTGTGCGCCAGGTCTTCCTCTACGCCCACCACGACGGTACGGACGGTGTGATCGCTGCCGCCCGGGCCGCCGGGGTGGAACAGCTCGTGCTGATGTCCTCGGGCAGCGTGATCCACCCGACCTCGGCGGGCAACACCATCACCGAGGAGCACCGGGCGATCGAGAACGCGTTCGCGGCGGCATCCGATTTGACCGTGGTGCCGGTGCGGCCGCTGGTGCTGGCGACCAACGCGCTGAACTGGGCCTGGCCGATCAAGGCCGGCAACACCGTGGCGCTGACAAGCCCGATGCCCTGACCGCTCCGATCCACGAACGTGACATCGCCGCAGTCGCCGTCGCGGCACTGACGGGGAACACCGCGCCGCAGGTGAGCGGCCTGCTGACCGGCCCGGAGCGCATGAGCCAGCGCGATCAGGTTGCCCGGATCGCGGCCGCCACCGGCAAGGACATTACCGTAACCGAACTCTCCCGCAACGAGGCTGCGGGCCAGTTCTCGCGGTTCATGCCCGCCGAGGAGGCCGAGGCGGTGCTGCGGTTCCTCGACGACGCCGACGCCGGCAACTCGCCCGCCACCGACACCGTCACGCAGGTCACAGGCCGCCCGGCGACCGGGTTCGACGTCTGGGCGGCGGACCACGCCGCCGACTTCTGAACACGCGCCGAGGGAGTTAGGAGATTCCACAACGCGCAGACCATGAGCATGGGCGCGGCGCTGAGCGGGGCGGCTCTGGCCGCGATCTGGGGTAGGGGACCCTGGACGACGGGACGGCTCCAGGTCGCAGTCGGCGCCGCCTCCATGTACTGGGTGACACAGCTGTCCGCATCCGCGTATCCCGGTGTGGCGATGGCAGACCCGCCCGCCCGGTCCACCAGGAACGGGCCGCAGACCGCCGTCGCCGCCACCTCACTGACGCTCAATCTCGTCGCGGTACTCCTGGAACGCAGGCGGTGCCTGGGCGGCCGCTGAGAGCAGTGCCCGAGGCACCTCCCCTGCGTCGTGCTCAGAAGCTGTTGCCTTTTCGCTCTTGAGCGGTGGCAGTCGAACGCGGGTTCCCGGTCGGGTGATCCTGCCGGGGCGAGGGCATGAGGAAGGGACCTCCTGAACAGCTCGTGGGTGTCGAATCCATACAGCAACAGGAAGCCCCAGTGCCGCAGCCTTCCGTGTCGATGGCCGTGCAGTCCAACTCTGCGGGTGCCGGTAAATTATCCACGCAGGTCGGAAGCCTGATCGCGGATCTTCGGCTCTCCTTGTCATTCGCCCCAAGTGCTGATGAGCGACAAAGAGAAGGACATCGAGATCCTCGTTCTCCGGCACCAACTGCTGGTCCTACAGCGTCAGGTCGGCAAGCCGACCTTCACCGACAGCGACCGGCCATCCTCGCCGGCCTGCTCCACCACCTCCCCAAAGACAGACTGCGGCGCCTTCTGCTGCTGGTCCGCCCCGAGACGGTGTTGCGCTGGCATCGCGAGCTGCTCAGGCGGCGCCATGCCGCGGCCCGCGTACCCAGGCGACGTGGACGCCCACGCACCATCCGGTCGATCCGCGTCCTGATTCTGCGCCTGGCCAGGGAGAATGCCGCGTGGGGATACCGCCGGATCCACGGCGAACTCGCCGCGCCGGGGATCAAGGTCGCCGCCTCCACAGTCTGGGAGATCCTCCGCAATCACGGCATCCCACCCGCCCCCGAACGGCAGAACACCACCTGGACCGACTTCCTCCGCAGTCAGGCCAAGGCTCTGCTCGCCTGCGATCTGTTCGAAGTCCGCACGCTGACGGGGGGCCTGGACCTCGAAGACGCAGGCAGCAAGGCGAAGTTCCTCATCCGCGACCGCCTGCCGCACCGAACTGCTGGACCGGACCCTGATCTGGAACCAGAGCCACCTCCTCCACGCGCACCGTCCACACAGGGCCCTGACACAAGCCGCCCCTGCCGCCCGCTACCCACACCCATCACCCATCACCCATCACCCATCACCCAACAAGCCCAACTCAACCACCTCGAAGTCCGCCGACGAGACCGACTGTGCGGAACCCTCCACCAGTACCAGCACGCCGCCTGAGCTGCGCGGATGATTTATCGGCACCTGCAATGCGCAGCACGGACCCGGACGGCGGGATCTTTCTCTGGCTCACCTTCGCCGGAGCGTACGCCGGCCTCGACACGCAGAAGCTGTTCGAATCCGCCCTGCGGCACGGCGTGGCCTACATCCCCGGACCGGCGTTCTCCGCGACCGGCGCCTTCGGCGACGCGCTGCGTCTGTGCTTCGCCACCTCCTCGCCCGAGCGCATCGAAGAGGGCGTCGCCCGCCTCAGGGCCGCCGATGAGCTTCTGGGGGACCGCCCATGAACAGCGCACCGATGACGACGCCTTCTGTAGCCGTGGTCACCGGGGCGACCTCCGGTATCGGCGCGGCCACCGCCAGGCGGCTGCACCGGGACGGTTTCACCGTGGTGATCACGGGCCGCAGCGCCGAACGCGGCGAAGCCCTCGCCCGCGAACTCGGTTACCGCGCCCACTTCCTGGCGGCCGACCTCACCGACGAAGGCGAACCCGAGCGCCTGTTCCATCACATCGCGGCTCACATCGGCGATGTGAGTGCGGTGGTCAACAACACGGCCGCCGACCACACGGGTGACCTGCTGGAGGTACCGGGCAAGGAGGTGCGTGAAACCTTCGAGATCAACACGTTCTCGGCGGTCGCCATCCTACAGGCAGCAGGCCGTGCCATGCGGGAGACCGGAGGTGGTGCGATCGTCAACGTCACCTCCCGGCTGGCTTCCATCGGCGTGCCGACGATGGGCGTCTACAGCGCGAGCAAGGGCGCGATCAAGGCTCTGACCACGGCGGCGGCCGTTGAGCTGGCGCCGTAGGGCATCCGCGTCAACGCCGTCGCCCCCGGTATGACCCGCACCCCGCTGTACGAGACGTGGCTTGCCGAGCAGGAGGACTTGCAGGCCGTGGCCGGCGATGTCGTCGACGGCATTCCGCTGGCCCGCCTGGCCACGCCGGACGCTGTCGCCGGCGCGATCAGCTTCCTCGCCTCCCAGGACGCCGTGTACATCACCGGCGCCACCCTGCCCGTCGACGGCGGACACACCGCCCGCTGACCGGCCGTGAGCGCCCGCACCGCTCACACCCCCTGATCCGCGCCTCATCCGCACATCCGGGAGACACTCATGCCCAGCAACAGTCACTCCGTTCTGGACGGCCCCGCTCTGTGGAGCGCTCAGGCCCACATGCCCTCCGTTCTCGGCCGCCAACTGGTCGTTGAGCGCGCCGAAGGCTCCCATGTGTTCACCGCCGACGGCCGACGGCTGTTCGTCGCCTGCAAGCTCGCCCGCCGCCATTGGCAGCGCGAGGGCCGCACCGGTCTCCGGTCGCCTCCCGGCGCCCGGAGCGGGCGGCTCGCTGAGCCGTGGGTCAGTCGCGCCCCTCCAGGGCCGCGAATCTCTCCTCCAGATCGGCCAGGAAGCCGTCGCCACCAGGCAGCATCCCGGCGATGGCCCGGACGGTTGTGCCCGTGGGGGCGCCGGAGCCGCTCTCGATGAAGGCGGCGGCCTCCGGGACGTACGCGATGAGCAGGTCCTTGAAGGCGCGGGCAGCCTCCTCACGGCCCAGCAGCTCGTCCACGGTCATGTCCACCGACAGCGGCACCCGCTCATCGGTGTCGTTGCGGAACGGCACCGTCCAGATGTGGCGGCCCGAGCCCGCCTCGACGGTTTGGCCGTCGCCGGGCAGGATCACCTCGGCGGTCGTGTTCGGCGGGACGAGTGCCTTGACCGTGAGCTCGGTTCCGGCCAGGGACCAGGACACCTCCGCCTCACCGTAGGGGGTGCGCAAGCGGGCTTCGGTGTGGGTGAGGCCGCCGCCCGGCCGCGGCTCGATGCGCAGGCGGCGATAGCCGGGCGCGGCGGGCGCGAGACCGGCGACCGTGCGGTGCAGCCAGTCGGCGACCGCGCCCAGCGCATAGTGGTTGAAGGAGTTCATGCCGCCGGGGTTCAGAGTGCCGTCGGGCAGCAGGCTGTCCCAGCGCTCCCAGACAGTCGTGGCACCCATGGTGACCGGGTAGAGCCAGGACGGGCACTCCCGCTGGAGCAGCAGCCGGTAGGCGGTGTCGATGTGCCCGGCACGGGTGAGGGCGTCGCAGATCAGCGGGGTGCCGACGAAACCGGTTGCGATCTTGTGTCCATTGGCGCGAACCAGCTGGGCCAGCCGTTCGCCCGCCCGGGTGCGCTGGGTGTCGGACTCCAGCAGGTCGAAGCAGAGGGCGAGCGCGTACGCGGTCGGAGCGTCGGACATCATCCGGCCCGCGCCGGTGACGTACTCCGCCCGGAAGGCGGCGCGGATCCGGTCGGCCAGCGTCCGGTAGCGCTCGGCGTCCTCGGCCCGGCCCAGGAGCTCGGCGGTGCGGGCGACGATGCCGGTGGAGCGGAAGAAGTAGGCAGTGGCGACCAGTTCACCGGGGGTCGCGGCAGCATCCGGGCGGCCGGCGGGGGCCGTCGGGTCGAGCCAGTCGCCGAACTGGAAGCCGCTGTCCCACAGCAGGTCCTCCCCCGCGAGCGAGGCCACGTGATCCACCCAGGCGCGCATCGAGTCGTACTGCGTGGCGAGGATCCCGGTGTCGCCGTAGCGCTCGTACAGCACCCACGGCACGACCGTGGCCGCGTCGCCCCAGGCCGCGGTGGGGGTGTCGGCACCAGGGACGACCTTCGGCACGACGAAGGGGACGACGCCGTTCTCGCTCTGCTCTGCGGCGAGGTCCGCCAGCCAGGAGCCGAGGAAGCCCGCACTGTCGTAGAGGAACGAGGCGGTGGGCGAGAAGACCTGGATGTCGCCGGTCCAGCCCAGGCGCTCGTCACGCTGCGGGCAGTCGGTGGGGACGTCGAGGAAGTTGCCGCGCATGCCCCACAGGACGTTCTTGTGCAGGCGGTTGACCAGGTCGTCCGAGCAGGAGAAGTGGCCGGTGCGCGTGAGGTCGGAGTGGAGGACGACGGCGGTCACGGCGGTGGCCGGGTCGAAGCCGTCGGGGGCGCCGGTGATCTCGGCGTAGCGGAAGCCGTGGAAGGTGAAGCGCGGTTCGTAGACCTCGGTCCCCTGCCCGCGCAGAGTGTAGGTGTCAGTCGCGGCGGCGGTGCGCAGCGGCCGGGTGCACAGTTCGCCCTCCTCCAGGACTTCCGCGTGCCGCAGGGTGACGCGGGTGCCGGCCTCGCCGGACACGGTCAGGCGAAGCCAACCGACCAGGTTCTGCCCGAAGTCGACGACCGTCTTGCCCGACGGCGAGGTGGTCACCGCGACCGGGGAGATTTCTTCGATACGGCGCACGGGCGGCCCGTCGGGGGCCACGAGGGTGCCCAGGTCCCGTTCCAGCACGCGCACCCTGGCCCAGTCGGCGTCGTCGTGGCCGGGGTCGGACCAGCCGGAGCGCTCCAGCCGGGCGTCGTAGACCTCGCCGTCGTAGAGGCTGGAGGAGACGACCGGACCGGTGGCGGCCCGCCACGAGTCGTCGGTCACCACCCGCTGCGTCGCGCCGTCCTCGTACTCCACCTCCAGCTGGGCCAGGAAGGCCAGCTGATCGCCGTAGATGGCGCGGGTCTTGCCGTCGAAGCCGATACGGCCGCGGAACCAGCCGTCGCCGAGGACCGCGCCGAGGACGTTGCGGCCGGGGCGCAGCAGGGCGGCGACGTCGTAGGTCTGGTAGCGCAGGCGCTTGTCGTACGCCGTCCAGCCGGGCGCGAGCACGTGGTCGCCGATCCGGCCGCCGTTGAGCTCGGCCTCGTAGACGCCGAGGGCGGTGGCGTACAGACGGGCCGAGCGGACGGAACCGCGCAGCTCGAACTCGCGGCGCAGCAGCGGCGAGGGCTGGTCGGTCTGCGCGTCCTCGTCCCAGTCAGGGGTGACGAAGACAGCCGACCAGTCCGCGGGTGAGAGCAGGCCCGTCTCAACGGACGCCGGTTCACTCCACGGGGAGACCACGCCGTCGGAGTCCGTCACGCGCACCCGGACCGTGGCGCGGCTGCGGGAGGCGAGGGGCTCGAACGGCCAGGGCACGAGGACGGAGTCGGCCGAGTCGACTTCGACGGTGGTGGTGCCGTCGGTGGTCAGCTCGATCTCGTACGTCGTCTGGTGCCAGCCCTGGGCATCGGTGAGCGTCGTCCACGACAGCCGGGGGCGGTCTGTTCCGATTCCCAGCGCGTCGCGCACGTGCTCGAACCTGACATCCGTCACGGTGCCCGGCTGGTTACGGGTTTCCTGCCTCACGAAGCGTCCTCACTTATCAGGCCGGGCACGGGGTGTGCGCACGTCCATCCTGAGCCACCGGCCACTGAAACGATTCAAGTAGATGGGCCGAGATTCTTTGACTGAAACCCTAGCCATCAATCCCGAACGACGCTAGGTTTCCAGCCTGTGAACTTCGGGTTCATTCCTTGATCCGACCAGTTCAGACACCTGAGCCCAGGGATGGCCTCTCCCGCCGATCCTGCTCGCACGAGGCGAAGTCGGCCGCGGGCACAGGCTTGACACCCGGGGAGGCTCTTCCCACTGATGGCCGCCACGGAATTTGAAAGGTTCCAGCCTCCGGCCATGGGCGCTCCCCCACCACCCATTCTCCCCGGAAGCGCCGCCGCCCCCGCCGGGGCCGCTTCCGCCGGCACCGCACGTCGTTCCCGGCCGCTCCGTGGCCGACGTGGTCACCCTCGCAGGACCGCCGAGCCGCGTGGTCCTCCCCCTCCGACGAGAGGTCACATCGCTGTGTCTTCTTCCACCACCCCCACCCCGGCCACATCCGTTCCGGTCGACCCACCCGGAGGTTCCGGGCTGGGAGCCCGCCTGGCGCTCATCGCGCTCGCGCTGATGTGGCCGACCCAGTTCGTGTCCCTGGCCGGTCTGCTCGGCGGGAACGCCCAGGCCTCCGTCGCCCAGCACTTCCACACGACGGAGATCGGCTGGTTCATCCTGGTCAACGCCCTGGTCGCGGCGGTGATCACCCCGTTCGTCGTGAAGCTCGCCGACTTCTACGGCAAGCGCAACGTCATGATCGCCATCACCGTGCTGGGTCTGGTCGGCGACATCGTCGCGGCGCTGGCCACCAGCTACACCATGCTGCTGGTCGGCCGCGGCATCGCGGGCTTCTACGGCCCCATCGCAGCTCTCGCCTATGCCAGTGTCCGCGAGCTGTTCCCGCCCAAGCAGGTCGGCGCGGCCAGCGGAATGATCGGCAGCGGCATCGCCTTCGTGGCCCTCGGCGGCCCCTTCCTCACCGGCTGGCTGCTGGACACCTACGGCTTCCGTGGCGTGCTGTGGGCGCTGGCCGCCGCCACCGCCATCGGGCTGCTGCTCCTGCTCGCCGTCGTGCCCGAGACCCCGCAGCGCGTGGAGCGCACGAAGGTGAACTGGCTCGGCGGCGCCCTGCTCGGCGGCGGCTCGGCAGCTCTCACGTACGGCATCGGCAAGGGCGGCGAGTGGGGCTGGACCGACACCGGCACGCTCGCCTTCATGCTCAGTGGTGTCGCGGTCGTGCTGCTGTACGTGGTGGCCGACACGAAGAGCGCGCACCCGCTGTTCGATCTGACGATGATGACCCGGCGGTCGGTCTGGACGGTGATGCTGGCCACTTCCGTCGTCGCCGCCACTGTCTACGGCACGGGCGTCATCAGCCAGTTGCTGGTCCTCTTCCCCAAGATCCCGCAGGTCTCCGACGGTCTGGGCATGACAGCCACCCACTTCGCGGTCATCGGCATCCCCTCCAGCGTCCTCATCCTGCTCGTCGGTTTCGGCACCGGTGTCGCCCTGCGCAAGGTGGACGCCCGGCTTCCGCTGGGGCTCGGCGCCCTGCTCGCCGCCGTCGGCTTTCTGATGCAGCGGCAGTGGCACTACACCGACACCCAGCTGATGCTGCTGGGCACGGTCTCCGCCCTGGCCATGGGCATGATCGTGGCATCCGTCCCCGTGCTGATCATCGAGGCGGTGACGCCGGAGGAGCAGGCCACCGCCAACGGGCTGCAGAGCATGATCCAGGGAGTGCTGACGACAGTCATCACCCAGGTCGTGTACGTGGTCCTGGCCCAGGACAGCACAGTCGTCCAGGGCACCCGCTTCTACCTCGACGCCGGTTACAAGAACGCCATGCTCTTCGGCGCCGGCCTCGCCGTCCTCGGACTGCTCGCCGCGGTGCTCGTTCCGCGGCTGCGCCGGGCACAGGACGTCGAGGCCGGAGCGGCCGTCACCGCCTCCTGACCGCACCACTGCGGACTCCGGAACCGCCTGCGACCGCCGGCCCACCGCGGCGGCTGATCGGCTTCGCCGCAGTCGAGACGAGGCCGGACCACGGGTTCCGGAGTTCATCGGCTGCCTGTGGGGCGCTCAGCGGCGGACATACGCCTCTCACGGCCGCAGTCCCTCGGTCGTCGTGATCGCAGCCGGTGCCCCGTCAGCTCAGAGGGGTCATGGGTGAAGTACGGTCAGAGCGTGACGACACCACGTAAGCCCCGGGGTCCCTACCGCAAGGGACTCGAACGCCGACAGCAGATCCTGCGGGCGGCCCTGGAGGTCTTCAGCGAGCACGGCGAGCGCGGCGCGTCCCTCAAGGAGATCGCCGACCGTGTGGGCATGTCGCAGGCCGGGGTGCTGCACTACTTCGACTCCCGCGAGGAACTGCTGCTGGCCGTGCTCGCCGAGCGGGACGCCCTGGATGTCGAGGCGACCGCCGATGTGACGTCGCCCGGCGAGGCGGTCGCCAGGACCGCGGCCCACAACGCCCGGCAGCGGGGTCTGGTGGATCTGTTCGTCACCCTGTCCGCCGCGGCGTCGGATCCGGACCATCCCGCCCACGCGTTCTTCACCCGCCGGTACGCCGACCTGAGGGAGCGGATCGAGGACGGGCTGCGCAAGGCCCAGGAGCGGGACGAGGTCCGCACGGACGTCCGGCCCGACCACATGGCGCGGATGCTGCTCGCCCTGTCGGACGGGCTCCAGTTGCAGTGGCTGGTGGATCCGAGCGTCGACATGGCGGAGACGGTCCAGGCGTTCAACCTGATGTGCCTGGGTCCGGCCGTCACAGGCGACGGCGATACGCCGGAGGCGGCTGCCCGCGACCGCGGCTGAGCCTCCGGAGGTCTCTCCCTGCCCGCTCTTCCTGCCCTCTTGCTCCCCCGCAGACCGCGTGGTCGCCATGTGGTCCGCGAGGAATGCCCCGCGCACGCCTCCGAAGTCTTATGACATCCACACCCTCGAAAACCTAGCTTCACTCGCTTTTTGGCTTTAGAGTCGTCCGACGAAGCGTGCGCGAAGTGGCGCGCACAGCGCCGCGTCCCCACACCTGCGACGCCCGCACCGGGCGCGTCCCTTCCGCGCGCCTGCCGCGCCGGACCCCTCCCCCCTCAAGAAGTACGAGGTAACCCACATGGACCGTCTGGACGATCGACGCGTTTTCGTCACCGGCGCCGCTTCCGGCATCGGCCGTGCGACGACCCTGCGACTCCTGGCCGAGGGCGCCCGCGTCGTCGCCACCGACGTGGCCGAGGACGGGCTGGCGGAGACCGCGGCCCTCGCTGCCAAGGCCGGCGCCGGCGACCGGCTCGACACCGCCGCCCTGGACGTGTCCGACGAGACCGCGGTGAACACGGTCGTGGCGGAAGCCGTCGCCGGGCTCGGCGGCCTTGACGCCCTGGTCAACGTCGCGGGCATGCTGCGCGGCGCGCACACACACGAGTGCTCGCTCGACCTGTGGAACCGCGTCATCGCCGTGAATCTCACCGGCACGTTTCTCGTCACCCGGGCCGCGCTGCCCGCCCTGCTGGAGACGGGCAACGGCGTGGTGGTCAACTTCAGCTCCACCTCGGCGCAGTTCGCCCACCCGTTCATGGCCGCGTACTCGGCGAGCAAGGGCGGCATCCTCTCCTTCACGCACGCCATCGCCCAGGAATACGGCAAGCAGGGCCTGCGCGCCGTGAACATCAACCCGGGCAGCATCGCCAGCGGCATCACCGAGAACATCTTCTCGCTGGTGCCCGAGGACACGGACTGGAACCTCTTCACCAAGCTCACCCCCGCCCTCGGGGAGGGCTTCGGCTCCCCCGACACCGTTGCCGGCGTGGTCGCCATGCTCGTCTCGGACGACGGCGCCTTCATCACCGGCACTGAGATCCGCATCGACGGCGGCACCCACCAGTGAGCTGACCTCCGGGCACGTCCCTGTCGCGCGCCCGAACCCACCCCATCACACCACCACCTCGCACCACACATGGACGTGCCCGAACGGCCGGAGGCCGAAGCAATGTCGCGACCCGCAGTCGAATTGCCGCCTGCCGTCGAGGAGTCGAGGCCTCCGCACGACGGCCGGGCCCCGGTCGGCAACCGTTTCATCATCCTCTATGTGATCGCGTACCTGGGCCTGTACCTCGCAGTGATGACCGCGATGCTGGTGTCGTCGGCGATCCAGCTGGAGCGCGTCAACCCCGACGGCAAGGCCACCAGCCTGGGCCTGGTGGTGGGCATCGGCACCTTCGTGAGCATCGTGGGCGGGCTGGTCTTCGGCGTGCTGAGCGACAACACCACCGCCCGCCTGGGCCGACGCAAACCCTGGATCCTCGCCGGCATGCCGGCGCTTGGCGGGAGCCGTCGCGACCGGTCTGGCCTCGACGGTCTCCGGCGTGCTGGCCGGGTTCGTCGTCAGCCGGCTGGGACTCAGCGCGATCATGAATGCGCCGCTGGCGATCCTGCCCGACCAGGTTCCGGAGCGACAGCGCGGCAAGGTCTCGGGGCTGCTCGGCTTCACCGCGCAGATCGCCGGTGTCATCGGCTTCCAGCTGGCCGACCCGCTGGGGAGCTCCGGTCCGCTGCTCTTCCTCGTCCCGGCGGTAGGCCGGACCTGGGTGGGCCGGTTCCTGGTCCAGCTGAGCCTGATGTTCCTGACGACCTATCAGCTCTACTTCCTCACCGACCACCTGGGTTACGAGCTGGACGAAGTCACCCGGCTACTCGCCCTCACTGGCGGCGTGGGCCTGGTCATGCCCTGCCCCAGTCGGTCGCCCCGCTCATCGCACCGGGCCTGCCGGCGATCGGCGGTGGCGACAACTACACGCTGCTCTTCCTGACAGCGTCAGGCGTGGCGATCGCCGGCGGGTTGACGGTGCGCCCGATCCGCGGTGTCCGCTGAGCCTCACGGCCGAGACCGATGTCCGCCGCCACGCGGCGCCCTCCGCTCTCCCCACCCGCCCCCGCAAACCCGGCAATCCCGAGGAACCCGAGGAATCCACACCATGCCCCACAGCCCCGCCGACGCCCCTTCCGGCCTCGACGAGAAGACCTCGCTGCTCTCCGGCCGTGACTTGTGGTCCACCGAGGCCGACGAGAAGGCGGGCATCCCTTCCCTCGTGCTCTCCGACGGCCCGCACGGCGTCCGCCGTCAGCGGGCCGAGTCCGACCACCTCGGGCTCCACGCCAGCGAACCCGCCACCTGCTTCCCGCCCGCCGTGGCCCTCGCCTCCAGCTGGGACCCCGCCCTCCTGCGCCGCCTCGGCGAGGCGCTGGGCCGCGAGGCACGCTCGCTCGGTGTGGACGTGCTGCTGGGGCCGGGCGTCAACATCAAGCGCTCCCCGCTGTGTGGACGCAACTTCGAGTACTTCTCGGAGGATCCGCTGCTCAGCGGGGTGCTCGGGGCCGCCCACGCCCAGGGGGTGCAGAGCCAGGGCGTCGGCTCCTCGGTCAAGCACTTCGCGGCCAACACCCAGGAGACCGACCGGATGCGCGTCAGCGCCGACGTCGACGAGCGCACCCTGCGCGAGATCTACCTGCCGGCCTTCGAACGCGTGGTCACCGAAGCGCTGCCGACCACCGTCATGTGCTCCTACAACAAGGTCAACGGAGTGTACGCCGCGGAGAACCGCTGGCTGCTCACCCAGGTACTGCGCGAGGAATGGGGTTTCGAGGGCCTCGTCGTCTCCGACTGGGGTGCCGTCGGCGACCGCGTCGCCGCACTGCTCGCGGGCACCGACCTGGAGATGCCCGGCAACGGCGGCGGCACCGACGCCGAGGTGGCCGCGGCGGTGCGCGCGGGCACCCTGGACGAGGCGGTCGTGGACACCGCCGTCGCGCGACTGCGTGCGCTGGCCGCACAGGTACGGGCGGAGGCCGCCACGGCCGAGGTCGACCACGAGGCTCAGCACCGGCTCGCCCGCGAGATCGCCGCCGACTGCCTCGTACTACTGAAGAACCGGGAGCGGACCCTGCCGCTCGCGCCCACCGGCCGGGTCGCCGTCATCGGCGAGTTCGCGCAGACCCTGAGGTACCAGGGCGGTGGCAGCTCCCACGTCAACGCCACCCGTGTCGACAGTCCACTGGACGAGCTGCGCGCCCAACTCCCGGACGTCCAGGTCGACTTCGCCCAAGGGTACGACACGGCCGGGCAGCCCGACGCGGCCCAGCTGCGCGAGACGGCCGTCGCCCTCGCGGCGCAGGCCGACACCTCCGTCCTCGTCGTCGGCCTGCGCGAGGCCGACGAGTCCGAGGGGTTCGACCGCGAGCACATCCACCTCCCGGACGACCAGGTCGAGCTGATCCATGCCGTGGCCCGGGCGGCCCGGCGTACCGTCGTCGTGCTGCTCAACGGCGGTGTCGTGAGCCTGGAAGGCTGGCACGACGAGGTGGACGCCGTAGTGGAGGCGTGGCTGCCCGGCCAGGCCGGCGGCGGGGCGGTCGCGGACGTGCTCACCGGACGGGTCAACCCGTCCGGCCGCCTCGCCGAGACCATCCCGTTCCGGCTCCAGGACACCCCGTCCTTCCTCAACTTCCCCGGAGAGCAGGGGCATGTGCGCTACGGCGAGGGCGTGATGGTCGGCTATCGCTACTACGAGACCGCCGACGTCCCCGTCCGCTACCCGTTCGGCCACGGCCTGAGCTACACCACCTTCGAGCAGAGCGGCCTCCGTGCCACCGCCACCGGCCCCGACGCGGCGAGGGCCACCGTCACGGTCACCAACACCGGCGACCGTTTCGGCAAGCACGCCGTCCAGGTCTATGTGGCCGCACCCAGGCGCCCGGTCAGCAACCCGGCCCGGGAACTGCGAGGCTTCGCCAAGGTGGCACTCGCGCCCGGCGAGAGCACGGAGGTCGTCATCGAGCTCGACCGGCGGGCCTTCGCCTACTGGGACATCACCCGCGACGACTGGACCGTGGCCACGGGCCGGTACGAGGTCCAGCTGTGCGAGAACGCGCACGACGTCCTCGCCTCGATCCCGCTGGATCTGGAGGGAGACCAGGTGGCGAAGCCGCTCACCCTGGACTCCACGGTCGGCGAGTGGTTCGGCCACCCGGCGGCCGGCCCGGCCCTGACCGAGGCGATGGCAGCCGGGATGACCGAAGAGCAGGCCGCCGCCGCCTCGGAAAACGCGGACGCGATGCGCATGGTCGAGTCCATGCCCATGCGCCAGTTCCTCGGCTTCCTGCCGGTCCCGCTCCCGGACGACTTCCTGGAACAGCTCATGGACCTCAGCCGCACACCTGTGTGAGCGCAGCCGGAATCCGCGCCACTCGGCTCCGCCCCCGTACCGCTCGCCGGAGGGGGTGGAGCCTTCGCCGTACCGCGCCCCCGCACGGCACCCCGGTATCGGACTGCCCGCGCGGCACTCCCGCTGGGTGGGAAGGACGCGAGGCCGATGCCGCACGGCCCGGCACAGTGCCGAAGTGCCGGGCGGGCGCAGCCGCCCGGCGTACGGGCATCGGTGCGAGGGAGACGAGGAACGCGGTCAACCACAGCGGGAGCGGGGGCCGGGCCCGCTGCGGGCCACCGCGGACCGGGTCGCGCGGGCGCACGGCGTTCAGGTCCGCACCGTCGCGGGCGACCTGCTCGACCCGGACGTGATCCAGCGGATCCGTGGCGAGTCGGCCGACCTCGACGTCGGCACCTTCATCTACAACGCGGGGGCCAACGCCTACGGGTCCGAGTTCGTCGAGGGGGATCTCGCCGCCTTCCAGAAGGTCATCGACCTCAACATCACCCGCCAGCTGGAACTGACACGGCACTTCGGCGCCCGCCTCAAGAAGCGCGGCAAGGACGCAGTCGTCCTGATCGGTTCGCTGTCCGGATACGTCGGCCACGAGGGGATCAGCATCTACGCCGCCGCCAAGGCCTTCGAGCGGATCTTCGCCGAGGGCCTGTGGGTGGAGCTGCGGCCCCATGGCGTGCACGTGCTGCATCCGGTACTCGGTGTGACCCGTACCCCGGCGATGGAACGGCTCGGGCTGCGCATGGACCTTCCGGGACTGGACGTCGCCGACCCCGGGAACGTCGCCGAGGAGATCCTCACCCTGCTCGGCAATGGTCCCGTCCAGGTCGTGGGCGGCAACGAGGAGCGGGTCAGAGGGTCCTGCGGCCCGGACCGGGCGCGCCTGGTCACCGAGGTCGCGGAAGGCATGCGCGCGATGAGCCCGCCGTGACGGCGCGCGAACGGCCGCCGCGCCTGGGGGTGGTCAGCCCGGTCGTGCTGCGCGTGCCGGGCGCACACTCGCCGTGGGAGGCGACGGCCGGTGTCGCCGAACTGGCCACCGTCGCGCAGGCCGCCGACGAACTCGGCTACGACCATCTGACGTGCAGCGAACACGTGGCGGTCCCGGTGGAGGTGGCGAAGCGGCGCGGCGGAACGTACTGGGACCCGCTGTCCACATTCGGCTATCTCGCCGCCCGCACCCACCGACTGCTGGGCGCCGAGTTCGTAGAACGCGGCACCCGCGCCGACGACGCGCTCGCCGCGCTGCGGGCCTCCCTCTCGCGGGCCGAACCGGAGTACCACGGCAGCCACTACGACTACTCCGGCCTCCTGGTCGAACCGCACGCGGTACAGCCCCGGTTGCCCCTGTGGATCGGCGGCTCGACCCGGCGCTCACTGCGGCGTGCGCTCGAACTGGGCGACGGCTGGGCTCCGTTCGACCTCAGCTTCGCCCAGCTGAGCGGACTTCTGGACGGGGCGGAACCGCCGGACGGCTTCGAGATGGTGCTCTCTCCCGCCCGGCCCCTCGACCCCGCCTGCGATCCCGAAGGCGCCGCGCGCCTCCTCCGGCAGGCCCGGAAGGCGGGCGCCACGATCGTCGGCGTCCGCGTCGCCGCCGATTCGGCCGACCACTACTGCGCCCAGCTGGAGCACCTGGCCCAAGTGGCCGAAGCCGTCGGACCGTGACCGTGTCCGGCCCGTGTGAAGGGAACACCACGGTGACGCACACGCCCTCCGCCCCCGACCGCATCGCCCGACTGGAGCGGCGCCTGGCGAATTGGAGGACGAGCGGGCCATCGCCCGGCTTCTGGCCTCCTACGGTCCGCTCGTCGACAGCGGCAGCGCCGAGCAGGTCGCGTCGCTCTGGGAACCCCTTGGCGTATACGACGTGGACGAACTGCCGATGGACGGCCGGAAGGAGATCGTCGCGATGGTGCGCGGCGACCTCCACCAGGGCATCATCACGGGTGGCAGCGCCCACCTGCTCGGGCCGCACCAGATCACTGTGGACGGCGACACGGCGGTGGCCATCGGCCACTCGCTGCTGGTCCGCCACGAGGACGGCCGCTTCGTCATCGCCCGCGCCACGGCCCACCACTGGCGTCTGCGCCGTGGCCCGGACGGCTGGCAGGTGGTGCGCCGTGTCGCCCGTGTGCTCGACGGCCGGGCCGAGGTCCGCGCGCTGCTCGCGCTGGCGGTGGACCCGGCCGACTCCTCCCCTGTCACCAGTCCTGCCAGGGCATGATCGCGTTCAGCAGTCCTGTCACCAGTCCTGCCAGGGCGTAATCGCCCTCAGCGGTGGCGTGCCGCTGGCTGTACGCGAAGGAGAAGGTCCACCCTCCGGCCACTCCGGGGATGCTCAGAAGGCCCGGCATACCCACGCTGTCGTGCCACCGGAAGGCGCGTTCGGCGGCGAGGGAATGCGACTCCCGCACCTGGGTGAGCGTCAGCCGCACGCCCCGGCTGGGCGGAAGGGCAGCGCCTGCCCGGACACGAGGGCGCGGGGTGCCACGTATCCCTTCACCGGTGTGAAGAAGCCGAGGAACGGCCTCTCGACATAGGCGAGTTCGGGACGGCGTCCCCACTGGTAGGACTTTCGGCGAGCTGATTCCATTCGGCGACGCCGCGTTCCACCGGGGGCCCGGAACCAGTACATGGCGATGAAGTCGAGCGCCGCATAGGCCTGGTCGGCGGTGTGAGTCAGCTCGGCGCAGTCGGGGGTCCGCGCCCAGCGCTCGCCCCAGACGACTCCGGGCAGTGCCAGGTTCTCGGGGCGGTGGTCGAGTTGGTGCCACTCGTTGTAGTCGCGGTAACGGGATGGGTCCGTGAGGCGTACGAAGGAGAAGAAGGCGAGCGGCGAGAACACGGCGGCTACCTCGCTTCCCGGGATCGGCCGGCCATGTGCCGTGCGGCGAGGTGCCCGAAGACCATCGCCGAGCCGATCGGGGTGCCCGGCCCGGGGTAGAACGGGCCCGCCACCGAGGCCATGCTGTTGCCGGCCGCGTACAGGCCCTGGATCACCGACCCGTCGACCCGCAGGACGCGGGCCGACGGGTCCGTGCGCAGACCTCCCTTGGTGCCGAGGTCGCCCAGGACGAGCCGGATCGCGTGGAAGGGACCGTGCTCGATCGGTGTCAGGGCGGGGTTGGGGCCCTTCCCGTCGGCGAAGAAGGTGTCGTACGCGTCCTCGCCCCGGTGGAAGTCCGCGTCGACGCCGTCGCGCGCGTAGCCGTTGAAGACGTGGACGGTCTCCGCGAGTCCGCCCGCGTCGATCCCGGTCGCCGCGGCCAGCTCCGCAAGGGTGTCGGCGGTGTGCCAGAGGCCCGCCCCGGCATGGGACTTGCGATCCGGCGGAACCACCACGATACCGGGCGGCTCCTCGCCCCATCGCCCGTCGAAGACCCACCACACCGGCCGGTCCGGTGCGTCGCCGGCCCCGGCCTCGAGCATCGCGCGGCCCATCCGGTCGTAGGCGAGGGATTCGTTGGCGAAGCGGCGGCCGTCGCCGGTCACGAAGATTCCGCCGCGGAAACCCAGGGCGAAGTTGGCCGAGCCGTCGGGAAAGAGCACCGACGGGCACCACCAGGACTCCCCCAGCAGTGCGGTGTCCGCCCCGATCGCCCGGCCCGCCAGGATGGCGTCGCCCGTATTGCCGCCGGGCGCACCCATGGTCCAGTCGGCGCCGTGGAACCCCTGCCACTCGCGCCGCAGCGCGTGACTGGCCTCGAAGCCGCCGGCCGCGAGCAAGACACCCGCGTGTGCCCGGACGCGTAGTGCCCCTCCCTGGTCGGCGGTGCTCAGCTCGGCGCCGAGGACGGCTCCGTCGGAGCCGGTGACCAGCCGGGTGAGGGCGGTCCGCAAGAGGCACTGCCCGCGCCCGGTGGCGCGCAGCGCCGCGAGCAGCCGGGCGATCAGCGCGCGTCCGTCGGTGAAGGGCCCCTGCGGGCCGGTGATGCCGAGGCGTTGTTCCCAGGCGGTGGGCCTGACGGCCCGCAGCAGGTCGTCGTCCGCGTCAGCGGCGGGGTACTCCACCGGGAAGACGCCGCGGCCGAGCGGGAAACGGCCGGGCGCCTCGAAGTAGTCGGGAAACGGCCGGTGTTCGAAGCGGATGCGCGGGTCCTTCTCCAGGAAGGCGACGGTGGGTCCGGCATGGTCGATGTAGGCGTCCTGCGTCTCGGCCGGAGCGCTGTCGCCGACGACGGCCCGGAAGTACGTCCGGCCGAGTTCGGCCGAGTCCTCGAGCCCGGCGCGGAACTGGGCGGGGTTGCCCGGCAGCCACAGGCACGCGCCCGCGTACGCGGTGGTGCCGCCGTAGCACTCCGTCTTCTCGACGACCAGTGTGTCCAGGCCCAGGGCGGCGGCGGTGTAGGCGCCCGTGAGGCCGCCTCCCCCGGAGCCGATCACGAGGACCTCGCACTCCTCGTCCCAGTCGGATGTCGTCGCCTCGTCGGTCATCGCTCGGCGCCTCCTCGGATCGTGCGGGATGGTTGGGAAGTCGGACGTCACCAGCGGGGCGCGGTGACGCCGCGGAGCATGTGCATGCCTCCGGAAGGTGGTGCGGGCCGCCGCCGGCTCGCAGTCTGTGGTCACGGGCGCGCGGGCGCGAGAACCAGTCCCGCAGAACGGGAGGAGGCGGGTTCCGTGGGGCCGGCGGTTGCGCTCCGGGTGCGCTCGCGGGCGGGCCCAGTGCATGCTCATGTCATCTGACAGGCGTGGGGCGCCGTCCGCCGATGGCCGCCGTGACCGCGTCGGCTGTTTCGATCAGTCGCCTGCGCCATGTCTCGACCAGCGCCCAGGTCGCCCCGGGCTCCATGCCGAACAACACCAGAACCTGGACGACCGCACGGTCCGGCCCGTGGACGGGGGCGGCGATGACCCGTACGTCGTGGCGGGCGGTGGGGTCCAGGTCCACGGGTTCGTACCGGTCCAGGAGCTCGTCGAGCAGGCGGCTCACCCGCAGGTCGAGTTCGGGCGTGCGCGGGACCCCGGAAAAGCCCTCGACCTGCGTCCAGACCGCGCGGTGTCGGGGCGAGACGAGCCCGAGGGACCACTGGCGCCGGCTGACCTGTTCCACCATGCGACGGCAGTCCGCGCGGTCGGCCTCGGAGACGGGGCGCGGCAGCCGGGAGATCCATGCCTCGACGGCTCCCTCTCCCGCCCGGGCGACGAAGAGCGTGCCGTATGGCGGCATCAGGGGCAGCCTTCGGCCCACATGGACGCGCACGGCGGTTCCCCTGGCGCCCGCGGCGGCGACGACCACGAGTTCGTCTCCGGTTACCGCCTGGGCGTAGCATTCCAGGCCGAGTTCGTCCGCGAGTTTCTGCATGTGGTCGCGTGCCAGGTCCGCGAGGCGGATATGCGCCGAGAGTTCGCTCTGGAACGGCGCGACGAGGCTGCCGGCGGCGAAGGCGCCGTATCCGCCCTGGAAGAACAGCAGCGGTGAGGTCGGGTTCTGCACGCCCAGACCGGTCACCCGGCCGAGCACGATGTAATGGTCTCCGGCCTCGAAGACCTCGCCGGGCTCGCAGTCGATCCAGGCCACCGCGCCGGACAGGACGGGTGCCCCGGACGGGCCCGGCTGCCAGTCGACGCCCTCGAACTTCCGTGCCGCCTTCGAGGCGAACCGGCGGCACAGGTCCTCCTGCTCGGCCGCCAGGACGTTCACACAGAAGGTCTCGGCTGACGACAGGCGGGCGTAGGAGTTGGACTTCTTGTCGGGCAGGAACGCCACGAGCGGCGGGTCCAGGGACACCGAGGTGAAGGAGCCGACGACCATGCCGACGGGCTCGCCGTCCGGGGTGAGGGCGGTCACCACGGCCACACCCGTCGGGTAGTGGGCGAGCACGGTGCGAAAACTCTGGGAATCGAGGGGCTGAGAACCGACAGGGCTCATGATCCACGCTTCTTTCGAGGTCGACGGCGGTGCACTCGGTCACGGGCGCCCGGCCGTCAGCCGCTCAGGTGCTCGCGCAGGGTGCCGCCCTGGTACTCCTTGCGGAACAGGCCGCGGTCCTGGAGCCGCGGTACGACCTCCGCCACGAAGTCCCGCAGCCCGCCCGGGAGGTCGGCCGGTATCACGTTGAACCCGTCGGCCGCGTGCGTCTCGAACCAGTGCGCCATGTCGTCGGCGACCCGGTCGGGGGTGCCGACGAGACAGCGATGGCCGATGCTGAGGCCGACACGCTGGATCACCTGGCTGATCGTCAGCTTCTCGTCGAGAGCGGTGCTGATCAGCAGGGCCGGCCGTGAGACGCCGGCGTGTGCGGGCAGTTGCTTCCGTACGTCGGGGAACGGCTCGTCCAGGTCGTAACCGCTGAGGTCGATTCCGCCGAACGCCTGGCGCATGAACGACAGCGTCGCCTCCGGGCTGATCAACGAGCCGAGCTCACGAGCGAGTTCGCGCGCCTCGTCCTCGGTACGGCCGAGGACGGGGGTCAGGCCGGGCAGGACCTTGACGTCGTGCGGCGAGCGTCCCTTGGCCGCGGAGAGCTCCCGGACGGTGCGCACCAGCGTCCGTGCGGCGTCCGGGTCGTACTGGGTGGTGAAGACCATGTCGGCGAAGCGGGCGGCGAGGTTCAGGCCGGTGGGAGAGGATCCCGCCTGGGCGAGCAGCGGCCGGCCCTGCGGCGGACGCGGCAGGGTGAGCGGCCCGCGCACCTGGAAGTGCTTGCCCCGGTGGCCGATCTGGTGGATGCGGTCACGGTCCGCGTAGACGCCCGAGGCCCGGTCGGCGGCGATCGCGCCGGGTTCCCAGCTGTCCCAGAGTTTCAGCACGACCTCGACGAACTCCTCGCCGCGTTCGTACCGGGCCTCGTGCTCGGGCAGTTCGGCCGACCCGTAGTTTCCCGAGGCGCCGGCGATGGCGGTGGTGACGATGTTCCACCCGGCGCGGCCGTTGCTCAGGTGGTCGAGCGTGGCGAACTGGCGGGCGACGGTGAACGGGTCGTTGTACGTCGTGGAGCTGGTGCCGATGAGCCCGATCCGTGAGGTGACGGCCGAGAGCGCGGACAGGACGGACACCGGGTCCGGGCGCTCGCCCACGTCGGAGCCGATGGAGTCGGGGAGCACGAGGGCGTCGGCGACGAAGACCGCGTCCAGCTTGCCCTCTTCGGCCGTACGCGCGGTTTCGGCCCAGTGCTCCAGGGTGTGCAGCCGCCCGGGTGAGGTGCGCGGTGATTTCCAGACGGAGTGGGCGGCGCCGAGCCCCTGGGCGAACACGGCAAGGTGCATGGAACGTTGCTGGTTTCCGGATTCCACGGGTGACTCCTCATAGCAGGACGGGGCACGCGACCCGCAGTCGAGCTTAGCCAAGCAAATGCTTGGTCACCATACCGAACCGACCTAGCGTTTGATTGGTATGCGCGGCTAGGGTGTCGGTATGCCGCTCCATTTGGACATGTCGGGGAAGGTCGTCCTGGTCACCGGAGGCACCAGAGGTGTGGGCGACGGCATCGTGGAGGTGTTTCTGCGGGCGGGCGCCCAGGTGGAGGTCTGCGGCCGGACCACCCCCCGGGACGGGAGACCGGCGCGCTTCAGCCAGGTCGACGTGCGCGACCCGGAGCAGGTGGAGCGGTGGGTCGGGGAGGTCGCCGGGCGGCATGGCCGCCTCGATGTGGCGGTGAACAACGCCGGCGGCGCACCGTTCGCCGACTTCGCGGCCGCCTCCCCCCGCTTCCACCGCAAGGTCACCGACCTCAACTTCCTGGCCCCGGTCTACGTCAGCCGCGCGGTCGTCCCGGTCATGGACGCCCAGGACGACGGTGGTGTCGTCCTCAACATCACCTCCATCAGCGCCCGGCGTCCCAGCCCCGGGTCGGCGGTCTACGGCGCGGCGAAGGCCGCCCTGGAGAGCCTGACCACCACGCTGGCCGTGGAGTGGGCGCCCCGGGTGCGGGTGAACGCGGTCAGCTGCGGGCTCGTGGCGACACCGGGGTCGACGGACCACTACGGCGACGCGGAGCAGACCGCCCGGGTCGCGGCGACGATCCCGCGCGGGGTCTTCGCCCGGCCCGACGACATCGGGGCGGCCTGCCTCCTGCTCGCCTCTCCTTACGCCGCGCACATCACCGGCGCCGTGCTGAACGTGGACGGCGGCGGCGAGTGGCCGGCCTTCCTGCGGCACTCGCCGAACACCGCGGCACTGGGCACGAAGTCACCCAAGCGATGAATCCCCCGACCGAGGGAGCCTCCTCATGCCCGAAGCAGTCATCGTGTCCGCCGTCCGCTCCCCCATCGGGCGGGCGAACAAAGGATCCCTCAAGGACCTGCGGCCCGACGACATCGGCGCGCAGATCGTCCGCGCCGCGCTCGCCGGGGTAGCGGCGCTGGATCCGCCCGAGGTCGCGGACCTGATGCTGGGATGCGCCCAGCCGGCCGGCGAACAGGGCTACAACCTCGCCCGGATGACGGCCCTGCGGCTCGGGCTCGACACCGTCCCGGGCACAACGGTCCAGCGTTACTGCTCCTCGTCGATGCAGACGACACGTATGGCCTTCCACGCCATCAGGGCGGGGGAGGGGGACGCGTTCGTGTCGGCCGGGGTGGAGATGGTCTCCCGGTTCGGCAGGGGCAAGGCCGACGGGATGCCGGACACCCGCAACCCGGTGTACGCGGAGGCGGCCGAACGTACCGCGCGGCGGGCCGCGGGCGACGAGTCCGGCTGGACGGACCCGCGGGTGGCCGGTGAACTGCCCGACGTCTACGTCGGGATGGGCGACACGGCCGAGAACGTGGCGCTGATGTGCGGGGTCTCCCGGCGTGAGCAGGACGAGTTCGCCGTGCGCAGCCATCGGTTGGCCGAGGCCGCCGGCGCCCGGGGTTTCTGGAAGCGGGACATCACCCCGGTCACACTCCCGGACGGGAGCGTGGTCACCGCCGACGACGGGCCCCGCAAGGGAGTGACGCTGGAGAAGGTGTCGGCCCTGAAGCCGGTGTTCCGCCCCGAGGGCACCGTCACCGCCGCGAACTGCTGCCCGCTCAACGACGGGGCCGCGGCATTGGTCGTCATGAGCGACCGGCGCGCGGCCGAGCTGGGCATCGCCCCGCTGGCCCGGATCGTCTCCACCGGGGTGTCGGCGCTCAGCCCCGAGATCATGGGCCTGGGACCCGTCGAGGCAAGCCGTCAGGCGCTGGAGCGCGCCGGACTCACCGTGGGCGACATCGACCTGGTCGAGTTCAACGAGGCGTTCGCAGCCCAGGCGATCCCCACCGTACGGCAGCTGAAGGTGGACCCGGAGCGGGTCAACGTCAACGGCGGCGCCATCGCGCTCGGCCACCCCTTCGGCATGACGGGGGCGCGGATCACCACCACGCTGATCCACGCCCTCCAGGAGCGGGACGGGCGCTTCGGTCTGGTGGCCATGTGCGTGGCCGGCGGCCAGGGCATGGCCATGGTGATCGAACGGCTCAGCTGAGCCGTTCCCGCAGCCCGGTCTTGAGGATCTTGCCGCTGGCGTTCCGGGGCAGTTCGGCCACCACGATCACCTTGCGGGGCACCTTGAAGTTGGCCAGCCGCTCCTTGCAGTAGGCGATCAGGTCCGCCTCTACCGGATCGGCCCGGCGGCGTGGCGCCACATAGGCGCAGGGCACGGCCCCGAGCCGCGCGTCGACCATGCCGACCACAGCGGACTCGGCCACGTGCGGATGGCCGGCCAGGGTGTTCTCGACCTCGGCGGGGTACACGTTGAAGCCACCGACGATGATCACGTCCTTGATCCGGTCGGTGATCTTCAGACAGCCGTGCTCGTCGAGCCGGCCGACGTCACCGGTGCGGAACCAGCCATCGGCGTCGATGGCGGCCCGGGTCGCGGCCTCGTCCTCGAAGTAGCCGAGCATCACGTTGTCGCCGCGCAGCAGGACCTCGCCGTCCTGACCGGTGGCCACGTCCTTGCCGTCCGCGTCCACCACCCGTATCCCGATGCCCGGCACGGCGGGGCCCGTCGTCTGCTCCACATGGGCGGGATCCTCGCCGGGCCGGGACCGGGTCGCCACGGTGCACTCGGTCAGGCCGTACGCCTGCGCGACGGTGTCGAAACCCAACTCCTCGCGCATGCGCCGGAACAGCGACTCGGGGACAGTGGCGGCCCCGGCGGTCGCGAAACGCAGGGAGGACAGGTCGAACTCCGGCAGCCTCGGATGGTCCAGGAGGGAGACGAAGATCGTTGGCGCGCCGGGGAGCACGGAGATACGGGCCGACTGGATCAGCGCCAGGAGCCGGCCCGCGTCGAACGTGGCCACCGGATGGATGGTGGTGCCGGCGGTGAGCGCGGCGATCACCCCGGCCTTGTAGCCGAAGCCGTGGAAGAACGGGTTGACGATCGCGTAACGGTCGGCGGGGCTCAGCGCGGCACCCTCCGCCCAGACCTGGGCCGCCCCGATGGTCTGCCGGTGCGCGCTCATCACGCCCTTGGGCACGCCTGTGGTGCCCGAGGTGAACATGATGTCGCAGATATCGTCGGGGCCGACCGCCCGCGCGATTCGCGCCCCGTCCTTCTCTGCGACCTCGTCCGCGCGGGAGGTGAAGTCGGCCCAGGACAGGGCCTCGGCCGAGGACCGGTCGGCATCGATGTCCACCACGGTGCGCAGCCAGGGCAGTCCTGGAACGGGGCCGGTCTCGCCCGGTTCCGCCTCCTCGGCCGCGGCGGCGCGGAGCATCGCCGCGTAATCGACCCCGAGGAAGCCATTCGCGAGGACGAGCGCCGAGGCCCGTGCGCGCCTCAGGATGACGGCGGCCTCGTGGCCGCGGTAGCGGGTGTTCATGGGTACGGCGGACGCGCCCGCGCACTGCGCGCCCAGCAGGGCGAGGACGAACTCCAGGCGGTTGGGTGCCCAGACGGCGACCCGGTCCCCCGGCCGGACTCCCACGGCCGTGTAGGCCCGTGCGGTGCTCAGGGCCAGCTCCGCCAGCTGCCGGTAGCCGATCCGTGTCGGGCCGTCGACGACGGCCGGATGGTCCCCGTACCGCTCTGCCACCTGGGCCAGCAGCCGGGGAATGGTCGAGGGAGCCGGCGTAGCGCTCACGTAGGTCCTCCAAACAACCAAATGCTTGGTAGATATGCTTGGGCAGTGCAGAACTCCGGCCGATGACCCGCAAGCCGCCGTCCCGTTCAGCGGGACGGCGCCGTGGCGGATCTGTGGCAGGATTCGATCAAACGATTGCCGACCGGTGGCCGGGCCCCGGTGGAAGGGACGAACGACATGGCGGCACGACGCCCCGCCGGGGCCGCGGCTCCCACGCGGACCGCGGCCAGGAACGGCCGCGCGAAGGGCGGCAGCAGCGGTTCGGTGCGCCGGGCGGAGCTGCTGGAGATCGCCGCGGGCCTGTTCGCCACCCGAGGCTTCACCCAGACCACCGTCCGGGACATCGCCGATGAGGCGGGCATCCTGTCGGGCAGTCTCTACCACCACTTCAGCTCCAAGGAGGAGATGCTCGACGAGATCCTCCGCGACTTCCTCGGGCGGCTCCACGAGCGCTTCGCGGAGATCGAGAAGGAGGTCAAGGACCCCAAGGAGGTCCTCGACCGGCTCATCGCGCACTCCTTCACCACCATCCACGTGACGCCGCAGGCCGTCGCGCTCTACCAGAACGAGGCTGACGCGCTGAGCGGACAGCCCGGTTTCGAGTACGTCGACCAGTTGGGCAAGAAGATCGAGAAGATCTGGCTGCGGGCGCTCACCACCGGCCAGAAGTCCGGGATCTTCCGGAGCGATGTCGACGTGAACCTGACCTACCGGTTCATCCGGGACACCGTGTGGTGCACCGTGCGGTGGTACCGCCCGCGCGGCAAGTTCCGCGCCGAAGCCGTGGCCGAGCAGTACCTCCGCGTCCTGTACGGCGGTCTCGTCACCGAGTGACGGGCACCTCGCGGTCGCGCAGTCCCCGCGGGTCGACGACCTCGCGGATCAGGCGCAGTTCGGTGGCGCCGGGCAGACGGGTCTCGGTGGCGCCGGCCGTGTCGATCTCGAAGCCGGTGTTCTCCTGAACCTCCTGCGCGGTGACGCCCGGGTGCAGCGAGCGCACACGCAGCCGTCCGTCGTCCCGGTAGCCGAGGACCGCCAGGTTGGTGATCACCACGCCGAGATGGTGGAACCTCAGGCCCTGGGCCCGGTCGTTGCCGACGCCGCAAACCACGTCGACCCTCTCCACGAACACCTTCGGGGTGTGCCGGGCCACCCAGTAGTCGGTGCGGTGGTTGGCCGTATTGCCCGGTGCCCCGCGCACGCCGATCAACTGGCGCGCGGGGCGCCGCCAGTCGCCGATGAGGGAGATGTTCTGGTTGCCGTACCGGTCAAGCTGGCTGGCCCCCATCATGCTCTGCCGCCGCCCGCCGGCGACGATGTCGAAGACCCGCCGGTAGGGCACCCAGCCCTCGACGACGCCCCCGTCGGCGGCGGTCCCGCCCAGCGGCGGCGGCTCGCTCATGAAGTACGCCTCGCCGTCGGTCAGGACCAGATCCGGGCTGGTCGTCAGGCGGGCGAGCCGAGCCCCGATCGCGGGCAACACACCGACCGCGTGCGCTAGCACCTCTCCGGCACCGCGCCACGCGTCGGCGCACGCCACGGCGCACACCTCGGCTCGGGTGATGTCCGTCATCGGCCGTCCCCCTGTTCACTCCGGCGCGCGTGGAACTCGGCCACGGCCTCGTGGTATTCCTGTTCGTCGCCGTCGAGGAACGTCTTGCGGAACAGCTCCCACGGCCCGGCGCCCCGCGCCGCCGACGCGTAGTGCGCCTGGAAGACCTCGTCCCGCCCGTAGTCGGGATCGCAGGAGGTGAAGTGAGCGCCGTGGGGTGTCTCGATGACCCCGTTAACGAAGAGGCGGCTGATCAGCAGCGACTGCACGGGCCCGGCGGCGAGCAGTTCACCGGGGGCTACGATCCGCTCGGTGCTCACGTAGCAGCGGTCGGCCGCCATCGCGTACAGGTCGTCGAAGTACGGGTCCGGGCCGAGGTACTGCGCGTTGCCCGCCGCGTCGGCGCGGTTGACGTGCACCAGGGCGACGTCGAGCCGCAGGGCCTTCATCGCGACGTATTCCTCGCCGGAGTACGGGGAGGCGATGGTCGCCAGGTCGGGGTTCATGGTGAGGACGTCGGAGCCCAGGCCCGCCCGGATGGGCAGGAAGTCCAGCCGGTTCGCGGCGGCGCGCAGGCCGGTGACGAACATGCCCTCGTCGTACTCGGCGGTCTCGATGTCGCCCTTCTCCCGTACGGCACGGAAGTGCGGGTCGAGCGGGATGGTGTCCAGCGAGACGAAGCCGTAGACCAGCTTGCGGACCTTGCCCGCCGCGCACAGCAGCCCGACGTCCGGGCCGCCGAGGGTGACGACGGTCAGATCCCGCACGTCGGTCCGCAGGAGTTCACGGACCAGCGCCATCGGTTTGCGCCGCGACCCCCATCCGCCGATACCGATCGTCATGCCCGACTCGATGGTCCGGGCGAAGTCCTCCAGGGACATCGTCTTGTCCCCCATGGGTAGCTCCTCTCACACACGGAGAGCCGAATCATATGAATGCGTAACCTAGCGCTTGCTTGGCTTCCATGGGTCTACCTAGCAAGCAATTGTTAGGTTAAGTTGATCGTGCCGACAACTCCTCGGACACCGGGAATGGGTGGAACGATGGCCGACAGTGCGGGACATGCCGTGGTGACAGGTGGCAGCAGCGGTATCGGCCTGGCCGTGGTCGGCCGACTGCTCGGCAGAGGACTCGGCGTGACCGTTGTGGACACGCAGCCGATGCGTGCCCGGCCCGGGTCGGCAAGGGAAGCGGTGCTCCAGGAGTTCCTCGTGGACGTGACGGACGAGAAGGCCATGCGGGAAGCGCTCGACGAGGCCGCCGCACGGGCCGGTACGGCGCCGAACCTGCTGGTCACGAGCCACGGGATCCGGGGCGGTTTCGTACCGGCTCTCGACCTCGATCTCGCCGTCTGCCGCCGTGTGCTGGACGTCCACGCGACGGGGACGCTGGTCGCGGCCAGGTCCCTGGTGCGGTGCATGGAGCGGGCGCCCGGCGGCCCACCGCCGGGCGGCTCGATCGTGACCGTCTCGTCCACGACCGCCTACGGGGGCTGGGCGAACCAGGCCGACTACGGGGTCGCCAAGGCCGCGGTGCGCCAGCTCACCCAGAACCTCGCCGTCGAGTGGGCCCCGCGCGGGATACGGGTGAACAGCGTCGCCCCGGGCCACACGCTGACCCCCATGGTCCAGGAGATGATCGACCAGGGCTACGACGTGAGCCCCACGGAGGCCCGCACGCCGCTCGGCCGTCTCTGCACTCCGGACGAGATGGCTGCCGCCATCGAGTTCCTGCTCATGGACGCCTCGTTCTCGACGGGTGTGTGCATGCCCGTTGACGGCGGCTGGACGGCGGTGGGCAAATGAGCGAGGAAACGAAGAGGACCCGTCGGCTCGGTGATGTCGCGGTCTTCCCTGTGGGCATGGGCGCGATGACCCTGACGCAGGTTCCCGGCTACGACGAGGCGCGCGCGATCCGCACCGTCCACGCGGCCGTGGACGCCGGGGTGACGTTGTTCGACACGGCGGATGTCTACGGGCCGGGTGCCGGATACGGCGTGAACGAGTCAATGCTGGCCAAGGCGCTCGCGCGCTACCCCGGTCCGACCGACCACGTGATCGTGTCGACCAAGGGCGGGCACCTGCGGCCCGGCGACCAGACTTGGGACACCGACGGCCGGCCCGAACACCTGCGCCGCGCCTGCGAGGACTCCCTGCGCCGCCTGGGCCTGGACGCACTGCCGCTGTACCTGCACCACCGCCCCGACCCGAAGGTTCCCTACGCCGACAGCGTGGGCGCGCTGCGCGACCTCCACGAAGCCGGCCTGATCCGGTGCGCCGGGATCTCCAACGCCGATCCGGAGCAGATCCGACTCGCGCACGGAATCCTCGGCGACGCGCTGGTCGCGGTGGAGAACGCGTTCTCGCCGGGATTCCGGTCCAGCGAACCGGAGATGGAGCTCTGCGAGGATCTGGGGCTGGCCTTTCTGGCCTGGGGTCCGTTCGGCGGGATGCGCCAGGCGAAGGGCCTCGGGGCGAGGTTCGGCGCGTTCGAGGCGATCGCCCGGGAGCGGGGCGTCAGCCCGCACCGGGTGGTGCTCGCCTGGCAGTTGCACAAGTCGCCGGCGGTGATCCCGATCCCGGGGGCCAGTCGGCCGGAGTCGGTCCGGGACTCCACGGCAGCGGCCGGTCTCACCCTCACCACCGAGGAATTCGAGCGGCTGGAACGCGACGCGGAGTAAGGAGCCGGCGATGGCCGACCAGTTCATCGATCTGCGGGACAAGACCGCCTTCGTCACTGGAGCCGCCCAGGGACAGGGCGCGGCGCACGCCCGGACGCTGGCAGACCTCGGAGCACGGGTCGTTCTGACCGATCTCAGCGAGCCCGCGGTGCGGGCCGTCGCCGACGGGATCGACGGCGAGACGCTGGCCTGTTCGCTGGACGTCGGGAGCACGAGCGCGTGGGCCGAGGCGATGGGCCGGGCGGCGGACCGGTTCGGGCAGGTCGACGTGCTCGTCAACAACGCCGGCATCCTGATCAAGGAGCCGCTCACCGAGCTCACCGAGGAGAACCTGGTGGCCACCCTGCGGGTGAACCTCGTCGGGGCCATCCTGGGCATGCAGGCGGTCGTTCCCCTGATGCGCGAGCGCGGGGGGTCCATCATCAACATCGCGTCCACCGCCGGTCTCGGCGGCTACCCCGGCGGACTCGCCTACTCCGCGTCGAAGTGGGCGCTGCGCGGAGCCACCCGATCGGCCGCCGGGGAACTGGGCCCGCTCGGCATAAGGGTCAACTGTGTCTGTCCCGGCGCGATCGACACCGCGATGATCACGGACGAGACCCGGGCGGGCGGCGGAGCGGTCGCCGGGCAGCCGATTCCCCGGGTCGGCACCCCCTCCGAAGTCGCCGCGATGGTGGCCTTCCTGGCCAGTGACGCCGCGCGTTACTGCACGGGCCAGGACTTCGTCGTCGACGGCGGACAGTCGTCGTAGCGGGCCGGGAGGCGTCGGGTGAGTCACCGGGAACGGGAGCGGCTGGTCGAGGCCACCCGTGGGCTGGCCTACGCCGTGGCCGTGACGGACGTGGCCCCCGAGGAGCTGGACCGGGTCGCCCAGGCCCTCACCTTACTCACTCGGATACTGGGGAAGCAGGCCGGGACGCGGTGCGTTCCGCTGCCCGTGACGGAGACCGTGGGCGTTCCCCGGGTGCTGCTCGACCGGTTCAATCCGGTGCACGTCCCGTTGGAGGTGTCCTTTCCCGACGACGGCGGCGCCGAGGCCGCCGTCGTCATGAACGCCCTGTACGAGGGCCCCACAGACTCTGTGCACGGCGGGATCAGCGCACTGCTGATGGACAACCTGCTGGGCATCCTCGTCCAGTCCAAGGGGCTGCTGTGCGTCACCGGGACTCTGACGGTGCGCTACCTCGCCCGCACGCCCCTCAACCGGCCCCTGCGGTTGCGCTCGGAGCTCGTGGAGCGCTCCGGGCGCAAGGTCACCGTCACCGGGTGGATCGCATGCGACGGTGTGCGCACCGTCGAGGCCGACGCCGTATTCATCGAGGTGCCGCACCGATGACATGCCGGAACAGCCTCTGACGGTGCTCATGCGGCTGGCCGAACAGCTGGGACGTCGCGTGGGCCCGCTTGAACACCATCTGGGCGTCGTGTTCCCAGGTGATCGCGATCCCGCCGTGCAGCTGGACGGTCTCCGCGGCCACCTTGTTGAGCGCCTCGGAACACCAGGCCTTCGCGAGGGCCGCCCGCTCGGGCAGCTCCGGCAGCCGCTGTGCGGCGGCCCAGCACGCCGCCCAGGAAGCCGACCTGGCCGTCTCGACCTCGACCAGCATGTCGGCCATGCGGTGTTTGAGTGCCTGGAACGACCCGATGGGGCGGCCGAACTGGACGCGCTCCTTGCTGTGGGCGACCGTCATGTCCAGAGCTCGCTGAGCGGTGCCGACTTGGAGCGCGGTCACCGCGACGGCGGCGATGTCGTGCAGGGTCCCGAGCAGGCCGGCCACGTCGAGCGCCAGCGGGGTGCCCGGGACGCCGTCGAACTCCACCCTGGCCAGGCTCACGGTGGTGTCCATCGCCGGCGTGGGCGTGACGCGAACCCGGCCGTCGGCCGGGTCCACCTCGAAGAGGCCCACCGGTCCCGGCCCCGTCCCGGCGACGACCAGGAGGGTGCGGGCCGCCATGCCGTCGAGGACCAGGGTGGCGGATCCGGACAGGGCCCACGTGCCCCCTCCCGTGGCGCGTACATCACTGCGGTCGGTCCGCCAGCGGCCGTCCGCTCCGGCCCAGCAGACGGCCGCCACCCGGGTGCCGTCGGCGATACCGGGCAACAGCCGCGCGCACGCCTCCTCGTTCCCGCTCAGCAGCAGCGCCTGGGCGGCGAGCACGCCCGAGCCGAGCAGCGGCGAAGGCGTGAGCGCCGCACCCAGCTGCTCCAGCACGACATGTGTCTCGACCAGGGTGAACCCGGCGCCGCCGTACCGCTCGGGGATCGCCAGGCTCGCCACGCCCACCTGGTCGCACAGCGTGCGCCACAGGCTCTCGTCGTAGCCCGGCGCCCGCGCGACGGCCCGGCGCACCGCGCCGCTGTCGCTGCGCCGGGCGAGCAGGTGCCGTACGGTCGCGGCCAGTTCGTCCTGTTCTTCGGTGAGCGCGAACGTCATCTGATCGCCCTTCTGGGAGATTCCTCAGTCGGACGGGTGCCGGATCTCACGCGCTGCCCGCGGACGCCTGCCGTCCCGAGTCCCGCATCGCCCGTGCGTCCATACCCGCCAGGGAGTCGACGCCGACCTCGGCGTTGTGGGAGTGCGCGGCGTGGTGCAGGCCGAAGACCGAGTCCATGCCCGTGCGCATGCCCTGTAGGTCCTCGGCCTGGTTGATCGCCCTCTTGGCCAGCGCCAGGCCGAAGCGGGGCATCGCGCTGATCCGCTCGGCCAGCGCGAACACCGTCGACTCCAGCTCCTCGCGGGGCACCACGTGGTTGACCATGCCGAGCTGATGGGCCCGCTGCGCGCTGAAGCGGTCCCCGGTGTACAGGAACTCCTTGGCGGCGCGCGGGTTCATCACCCACGGGTGAGCGAAGAACTCGACGCCTGGGATGCCCATCCGCACGACCGGATCGCAGAAGTACGCGTCCTGAGAGGCGACGATGAAGTCGCAGGACCAGGCCAGCATCAGCCCTCCCGCGATGCATGCACCCTGCACCATCGCGATCATCGGCTTGGGAATCTCGCGCCAGCGGCGGCACATCCCCAGGTAGACCTCGGACTCGCGGGCGAGGCGGGAGTCGACGCCCTGTTTGCCGGTGTGGTCCCACATGATGACGGCCTTGCGTTCGAAGCTCTCGTGGATGTCCCGGCCCGGTGTGCCGATGTCGTGACCACCGCTGAAGTGCTCGCCGCTGCCCGCCAGGACGACGACCTTCACCGCGTCGTCGTCGACCGCCCGGGCGAAGGCGGCGTCGAGGGCGTACGTCACCTTCGAGTTCTGGGCGTTGCGATACCGGGGGCGGTTCACCGTCACCACGGCGACGGGGCCGCGGACTTCGTAGATGACGACCTGCTCCTCGACCTGCACGACTTCCTCGGCGGGACGGCTCTCCGCAGCGGACATGCCGGCTCCTTCACTGGGCCCCTGGGCATTTACCAAACAAGTGCTTGGTGGGGTAGTGTAGGCGACGCCCCAGCTCCCGACCAGCACCACAGAACCGACGCCCACTTCGAGGGGGATTCGTGGACCTGGCCCGCTCTTCAGAGGACGAAGCTTTCCGGCGGGAGGTACGGGACTGGCTCGAAACGCATCTGTACGGCGACTTCTCCGGCATCCGCGGACTGGGCGGCTCGGGCCGCGAACACGAGGCCTACGAGGAACGGCTCGCCTGGGACCGGCACCTGGCCGCGCACGGCTGGACCTGTGTCGGCTGGCCCGAGGAGTACGGCGGCCGAGGGCTGACCCTGACACAGCAGGTGATCTTCCACGAGGAGTACGCCAGGGCCGACGGGCCCGCCCGCGTCAACCACCTGGGCGAGGAGCTGCTCGGCCCCACCCTCATCGCCTTCGGCACCCAGGAGCAGAAGGACCGGTTCCTGCCGAAGATCCGCCTGGTCGAGGAGCTGTGGTGCCAGGGCTACTCCGAGCCCGGCGCCGGCTCCGACCTGGCGTCCGTGTCCACCCGGGCCCGTCTGGAGCGAGCCACGGGCCCGGACCTGCCGGACCAGTGGGTGATCGACGGCCAGAAGGTGTGGACATCGCTGGCGCACTTGGCCGACTGGTGTTTCGTGGTCGCCCGGACCGAGCCGGGCTCCGTGCGGCACGCCGGGCTGTCCTATCTGCTGGTGCCGATGCGGCAGGACGGCGTCGACGTACGGCCCATCCGGCAGCTCACCGGCACCTCGGAGTTCAACGAGGTGTTCTTCGACGGCGCCAGGACCGACGCCTCACTCGTCGTCGGCGCCCTGGGCGACGGTTGGAAGGTCGCCATGGCCACACTCGGGTTCGAACGGGGCGTCTCCACACTCGGCCAGCAGATCGGCTTCGCCCGCGAGTTGGAGCAGGTGGTGGCGCTGGCCCGGCACACCGGAGCGATCGACGATCCCGCGATCCAGGATCGGATCACCCGTGCCCACATGGGGCTTGAAGTGATCAGGTTGAACGCGCTGCGCATGCTCGCCGGTCAGGGTTCCCTCAGACCCGAGGTCTCCATCGCCAAGCTGCTGTGGGGAACCTGGCACCGAGCCCTCGGCGAGCTGGCCATGGAGGTGGCGGGTGCCTCCTCGCTCACCGCCCAGGCACCGCCGTACGAACTCGACGCGTTCCAGCGCCTGTTCCTCTTCAGCCGGGCCGACACCGTCTACGGCGGTTCGAACGAGATCCAGCGCAACATCATCGCCGAGCGGGTGCTCGGCCTGCCCAGGGAGCCGAAGGGATGAGCATGAGAAGAGCCGAGCAGGCTCCGCCCGACTACGTGCCCGGACACGGTCTGCTCACGGACCGGACCGTGGTCGTCACCGCGGCGGCCGGGGCGGGGATCGGCTCCGCGGTCGTGCGCCGGTGTCTTGAGGAAGGGGCGCGTGCCGTAGTGCTCGGCGACGTCCACGAGCGCCGGCTCGACGAGGCCCGGGAGGAGTTGGCCATGGAGTTCGGGGCTGACCGGGTGGCCGCGGTCGTCTGCGACGTGACCCGCGAGGAACAGGTGCACGCCCTGCTGGACGCGGCAGAGCCGTTCGGCGGGGTGGACGTGATGGTCAACAACGCGGGCCTCGGCGGCACCCGCTCCGTGCTGGAGATGACCGACGAGGAGTGGTCCAGGGTCCTGGACATCACCCTCACCGGCACCTTCCGCTGCGTACGCGCCGCCGGCAACCGAATGGTCCGCGCCGGCCGCAAAGGCGTCATCGTCAACAACGCCTCGGTGGTCGGCTGGCGGGCTCAGGAGGGGCAGGCGCACTACGCGGCTGCCAAGGCCGGGGTCATGGCTCTGACCCGCAGCGCCGCCGCGGACCTCGCCGCCCACGGGATACGGGTCAACGCGGTCTCGCCGAGCCTGGCCCTCCACCCGTTCCTGGCGAAGGTCACCACCGAGGAGTTCCTCGACGAGCTCAAGGGCCGGGAGGCGTTCGGACGGGCCGCGGAACCCTGGGAGGTCGCCAACGCCATGGTGTTCCTCGCCAGCGCCTACTCGTCCTACATGACCGGCGAGGTCGTGTCCGTGAGCAGCCAGCACGCCTGAGAGCGACACCCCCGAGAAGGAGGCAGACCGTGGCGGAGGCCTACATCATCGACGCCGTGCGCACACCTGTGGGGCGTCGCGGCGGATCCCTGTCCGCCGTCCACTCGGCCGACCTGGCGGCCCACGCGATCGGCGCACTGATGCGGCGGTCGGGTGTCGACCCGGCCGCCGTCGACGATGTCATCCTGGGCTGCAACGACGCCATCGGTTCCCAGGCCGGTGACATCGCCCGCACCGCCTGGCTGGTGGCCGGTCTGCCCGACCACGTCCCGGGCGTGACGATCGACCGGCAGTGCGGCTCCAGCCAGCAGGCGGTGCACTTCGCGGCACAGGGGGTGATGTCCGGCACCGCCGACCTCGTCGTCGCCGGCGGCGTGCAGAACATGTCCGCCGTTCCGATCTCCGCCTCCATGACCCTCGGCGAGCAGTACGGCTTCACCACACCGTTCGCCGAGTCGCCGGGCTGGCTCGCACGCTACGGCGACCAGGAGGTCTCGCAGTTCCGAGCCGCCGAGATGATCGCGGAGAAGTGGCGGCTGCCGCGTGAGGAGATGGAGTCCTTCGCGCTGCGCAGCCACCGGCGGGCGGTGACCGCGATCGAGCAGGGGCGGTTCAAGGGCGAGATCGAGCCGGTCGGGGACTTCGACAGCGACGAGTGCCCGCGCCGTGACACCTCACCTCAGAAGATGGCCGCCCTCGCCCCCCTGCGCGAGGGCGGCCGGATCACCGCCGCGCTGGCCTCCCAGATCAGCGATGCGGCCTCGGCCGTGCTGGTGGCCTCCGAGCGGGCGGTGCGCGAGCACGGTCTCGCCCCGCGCGCCCGCGTCCACCATCTGTCGGTGTACGCCGACGACCCGGTGTGGATGCTGACCGGCCCCATCGCCGCCACCCGCCGTGCCCTGGGCAGGGCCGGGATGACCATCGACGACATCGACCTGTTCGAGGTGAACGAGGCCTTCGCCTCCGTCGTGCTGGCCTGGGCCGCGGTGACCGGCGCGGACCCGGACAAGATCAACGTCAACGGCGGCGCCATCGCCCTCGGCCACCCCATCGGCGCCACCGGCACCCGGCTGCTGACCACGCTCCTGAACGAACTGGAGCGCACCGGCGGCCGCTACGGGCTACAGACGATGTGTGAGGGCGGCGGTCAGTCCAACGTGACCATCATCGAACGGCTCTGATCAGCGGCCGGAGGGCCTGGTCGCCCCCGTTACACCTCGGCGCCGTTACCACGAGCGATGCCGCCCAGCCGGGCGAGGCTGGGTTTGGGGGTGCGCTCAAAAGTGGTGCGGTCGACAGCGATGAGGCCGAACGTCATGGCGTAGCCCGAGTGCCATTCGAAGTTGTCGAGCAGGAACTGGGACCCACCGGCTTCGCGGACGTGGTCGACGATTTCTTCTCCGCCCTCTGCTGCCTGGAAATCGATGAGGGCGAGCGTCCAGCCGACCTTCGCGGATGGTGCGGTGCCCGGTGCGCCGCCGACCCGCCGGGCGAAGTCGTCCTTGACGTTCGGGCTGACGCGGGCGACGGCGCCGATGTCCTCCATCGCGGCCGTGGGGACCGTGTCGCCCATGGTCATCAGCGCGCCGAGGTTGGGCTCGTTCAGGGTGCAGTGCCAGGTGACGGCGTCACCGAAGTGGGCCGCGACGGTCCCGCAGCAGCGGGCGAACACCGCAGGCGCATCCGGGCTGCCCCAGGCGCCGTCACGAGCAAACCACGCGGCCACGGGGAAGTGGTTGAGGGTCACCACCGGGGTGACACCCGCGTCCCGGCACGTGGCGGCCATGCGCAGGTAGTGGTCAAGTTCCGCGCGCGAGAACACGCCCGGCTCCGATTCGATCCGCACCCACTCGACGCTGAACCGATATGTGTCCAGCCCGGCCCCGGCCAGCAGCGCGATGTCCTCGCCGTGCGTGTTGTTGCCCTCGATCTGGTGAGCGGCTGTCGCGGCTCCCCACAGGAAGCCCCCGGGGAACACGGTCGCGGCGGTGCGTGGGGAGGTCAAGGCGCGCCTTCCGGATCGGGTGCTGAATCGCTCGCCGAGACCAGAAGCAAAAGCCGAACATGCAAGGTTTTCACTCAAGGGTGGCTTCTCGCGCGCCCTCGCCGCGGCATACTTACAGAGCCCACCCGAATGGCCACGCCGTGGCACCCCGTCCGACCGGCCACCGCCAAATCATGCGGCGCGGACGTCCAACGGCGCCTCGGCCGGGTAGACGCGAGGGGCCATGGCGTAGGTGTCCGTGAGCAGGGCGACGAAGCCACGGTCGGTCATCGGGTCGGACGGCTCGCGGAACCGCACCCCGCGCGCCCGGAGGTCGGCCATCAGCACCTCGAAGACCTTGTCGAAGGTGAGGTCGTCGGTGTGATCCAGATAGCGGGTCACATCGGCCAGGTCGTCGAAGGCCAGCGCGGTGTAGTGGAACAGCGTCCGTGTGTCGCGGTGCGGGAACCGTGCGATCTCCGTGTCGCCGTCCTTGACGACCCACTCGTCCTCGCCGTCCGCCGACAGCAGCGAGCCCATGGTCAGAGCCGGGAGGTCGCGCCGGTCACGCGGACCGTTGGCCTCGCGGCGGTGGTACATCCGGGAGTTGTCGGAGACGACCGCCGTGTTGTGGAACGGTGCCGGAAGCCGGCGCGGGGGCAGTTCCGGGCCATCGGGCCAGTAGGTGAATCCGCCGTCCAGGCCGGAGTCGTAGAAGTAGGTGATCACCTGCCCGGACTTGACCTCCCATGCGTCGAACAGGCCCGACTTGGCCATGATGCTCATCAGCCATGTCGGGGCGTTGACCGAACTGATCCCGCGCCAGTTGCCGCTGTCGAAGTGCCCGGCGTCGAAACTGTTCGAGGGCCCGCACAGGTTGAAGAGCATGTGGTGGGCGAAGCCGTAGCGGGCCTTGTGCAACCGCAGGACGGGGTCGAGGAGCATGCGGCTGAAGTAGAGGTCGTGGACGTCGGCGTGGAGCACCGCGCCTTCCCTGGCGAGGTAGCCGCGGAAGACGGGAGCGGTGAAGTCGGAGAGCCGGGCGTCGGGGCAGCGGTCCTTCGCCCCGGAGACCGCGAGGTACTCCTCGGCGGAGGCGAAGTGGTGCGCGAGCACGAGCCGCCAGGGGCCGTCCCGGCGCACGACCCCGAACAGGGTGTCGACCTCCTGGGGCGTGTAGAAGTCCTGGATGACCTGGGGCGGGGCAGCAGGTGTCAGTGGATGGGGTTTCACGGCGGCCATCGGCAGTCCCTTCCGAGGTAGGTGGGTGGGCCCTCACAGCGACTGGACGAGTTCGAGCCGATGGCCCTCGGGATCGAGCACGAAGGCCACCTTGATGGCGAACTCGGTTACGCCCACGGGCGGCTGGGCGACGGTGCCACCTGCCTCGACGGCCCGGCGCACGGTGTCCTCCAGGTCGGGCACGCTGAAACCGAGGACGGCCTCCCCGGGCGCCGGCTTGGGCCGGTTCAGGTAGTGCAGCAGGACCAGTGTGGGATCGCCGCCACCGGCCGAGGTCATGATGATCTCCTCCAGGGTGTCGTCCCCCTCGCCGTGGCGGAACCGGTACTTCTCCGCCATCCCCAGCACCGAGGAGTAGAAGGCGAACTGGGACTCGGTGTCGGTCACGAGGATCTTGCTGAAGTGGAAACGGGCGTCGTGGGTCATGGCAGCCCCTCCTTCCCTGCGGAGTATGGCCATCATTCTTGAGCGTAAACAAGCACTTGCTCGGTTTTCGTCCGAGCCGTTGACGCCCGATGGCCCCGACCTGAAACTGACCAAGTGCTTGATTGGTAAGCGGTTGAGCACGCTGAAACCGCCTTCGTCACCCCCCTCACCGCTCCGTGCCGTTCCACCTCGGCAAGGGCCCTGACGCGCCTCGGCCGCGAAGCCCGCCGACCGGCGATCCGGAGCGGACCTGCTCTCTCCCCCCTGCCGCGGACCGGCGCGGCGCGATCGGACTGCCGGACATCGCCGCGGAGTTCCGCACGACGCAGGTCGTGCTGGTGATGACGGTGGTGTTCGTGGCCTCCCCTGGTGTTTTTGCCGGTCACCGGCAGGCTCGCGGACCTTTACGGCAAGAAACGGGCCGGCTACGGCCTCATGCGGGACATCCTGCCCGCGCGGCTGGTGCCTCTGGGCGTCGGCGGCATCGGGATCGGCACCGGGGTCTCCGTCCTCGTCGGGCCGCTGCTGGGCGGATACCTCATCGACCACCACGGCTTCCGCAGCGCCTTCTGGTTCGAGCTGTGCTACGCGGTCGTGGCGGCGCTGCTCGTCCTGCTGGCGGTCCCGGAGAGCCGGGTGCGCGAGCGGAGCCGCGTCGACGTCCTCGGCGGTGTGCTGCTCGGCCCGGGCATGGCGGCGGTGGTGTACGCCGTGGTGGAGACGGCCCTGCTGCCGGTCCTGGTCCCGTTGGGTGCCGCGCTCCTGGCGCTGTTCGCCGTGGTCGACCGGCGGCGCGAAGAGCCGCTGGTGAGCATGCGGCTACTGGGCAGCCCACGGGTGTGGTGGCCGCTGCTCGCCGCCGGCACCGGCATGTACGCGTTGACGGCCGGCACCACGCTCCTGTCCGAGATGGTGTCCCTCACGTACCCGGCGTCGCCGACCGCGGCCTCGGCTGGACGGCCCTGGAGTTCGGGCTGTACGTGGGCGCTCCGTACGGGCTCGTCGGCGCGCCGACCGGGCTCCCGGCGGGCTGGGTGTGCCGCCGTCACTCGCCCCGCGCCGCACTGCTGACCGCGGTGCCGGCGACGACGGCCGGGCTCGTGGTGCTGCTGGCCGCCTCGGCGTGGCGAACGGGATCGGCTCGGCCGTCATCAGCACCATCACCGCACGGCACACCCAACTCGCCCAGGGCGGTGGCCATGAGGTGGTCACCGGTGACACCGGTTTCGAGTTGTCGTTGCTCGCACTGCTCGCGGGAGGTGTCGTCTCCGTCGTACTGGCCCTGATCAGGCGGCCTGAGCGCAGCCGGAGCCTTCCGCTCGGTCCCGGTCAGCGGGAGCTCTGGTCCGTGTGCCGCGCCGCAGTGGATCAGACTGCGGAACGGGACCCACGAGACCGCTCGGCGCCGTCACGCCGAGCGAGTGGGCGAGGTCCACCGCGGTCCGTGAGCGCACAGGACACGGTCCCGACCGGTCTCCCGTGTGTTCAGCCTTGATACGGAGGGGTTCGACGATGTCCCGGTACGTTCCCGAGCCCGACCCGGATGCCGCCGCGTTGTACGAGCTGCGGCGTGCGCAACGCCGGGGCGGCATGCGCGAGACGGGGCTGGAAGCCATGCGCGCCGTGCTGGAGGCCATGCCGCATCCGCCCGAGACGCCGAAGATGGCCGCCGTGGAGGACATGGAGATCCCGTGCGGGCACGGTCTTCTGCCGATCCGCGTGTACAGCCCCACCGCGGACGCCGAACTGCCGGCGATCGTGTACTTCCACGGCGGCGGCATGGTCATGGGCAGCAACCACTCCTTTGAGCCGTTCGCGCGGGCGATCGCCGAGTACACGGGGCACCGGGTGTGCGCCGTCGACTACCACCTCGCCCCCGAGCACCCACCGCCAGGGCAGATCGACGACGCCTGGGCGGCCACCGAGTGGGTGGCAGGGCACGCCTCGGAGCTGGGCGTGCTCCCCGACCGGATCTCGGTCGCCGGCGACAGCGCGGGCGGGACCCTCGCGGCGCTCGTCGCGCTGCGGGCCCGCGACCGCGGCGGTCCCCGGCTGTTCTGCCAGATCCTGATGTACGGCGGGCTCGACCGAGACATGGCCGCCGCCTCGGTGCGGGAGCTGGCCGACGCGCCCGGGCTGACCCGCGACGACATCGTCTTCCTGTGGGGCCTCGCCAGGGCGGACCGGCCGGAGCCGCGTGGCTCCGACGAGGTCCCCGCCTACGCCGAGGACCTCGTAGGGCTCCCTCCCGCGATCATCGCCGTGGGTGGGCTCGACCCGACGCGTGACTGGTCGGAGCACTATGCGGCGCGGCTCCGCGACGCGGGTGTGCAGACCACGCTGACCCGGTACCCCGGAGTGGGCCATGGCTTCCTCATGCAGCTGTACCACCTCGCACGTGGCCGGCAGGCGCTGGCCGAGATCGGCGGCCTGCTGCGGGCCAAGGTGGCGCACCCGCTGTCCTGGTGAGTGACCCGCCCGGAACCGCCGCCACCGCGCCGCGCTCCCCGAGCCTCCCGCCCACTCTCCCCGATGCGAGGACCCATGACCACGTCCGTCATCCCCGATGACCGGCCGACCCGGGTGGTGCACTCGGTGCACGACGCGGATCCCGCACAGTTGCGTGCCGCGATCGACGCCGTGGAGCCGGGCCCCCTGCTGATGACGCTGGTGCACGCGACCGGCGACCGCTCGCTGCTCACCGAGTTCCGGGGCCGCCTCGCCGCGGCCAAGGCGACCCGGCCCGAGCGGAGGCTCCCGGCCGGCCAGTACCCGAAGGAGGTCGCCGACGAGGTGCGCCGACGCGCCCACGACATCCTGCCCAGCGGACTGGCCCCCGCGCTGCCGATCCCGGACGAGGACCTTTTCCTCGAGATGGCGCGGGTGGCCACCGACGACGCGATCGGCCCGGAGTACGAGCCCTATCTGCGGGAGCAGGCCGGGTTCGCCTGCCTTCCCGAGCCCGCCTTGAGCCACCGGCCGGTACCGCCGGGTTTCCGGGTCGCGGTGGTGGGCGCCGGGATGATCGGCATCAACGCGGCGGTGAAGCTGGCCGAGGCCGGGTTCGAGTACCGGGTATTCGAGGCGGGTGACGACATCGGCGGGACGTGGGCGCGCAACACCTACCCGGGCGCGGCCGTGGACACCCCGAGCCACTTCTACTCGTACTCCTTCGAACTCAACCCGGACTGGTCGAAGTTCTATCCGACGGGCCCTGAGTACCTGCGCTATCTGCACCATGTCGTGGACAAGTACGGGATCCGGGACAACATCGCCCTGTCCCACCGGGTGCTCGGCTGCGTCTGGGTCGACGAGCGGCAGATGTGGCGGGTCAGTGTGGCGGGGCCCGACGGGGCTACCGAGGTGTACGAGGCGAACGCGGTGATCACCGCGACCGGGATTCTCAACAGCCCGTCCATCCCCGAGGTACCGGGTCTGGAATCGTTCGCCGGTGCCACGATGCACACCGCCGAGTGGGACGACTCCGTCGACCTGGACGGCAGGCGTTTGGTGGTGCTCGGCACCGGATGCACCTCGGTACAGGTCGTGGCGAGCCTCGCCGGCCGGGCCGCACACCTGGACGTCGTCTTCCGCCAGCCGCACTGGATCGCCCCCGAGCGGACCGTGGTGAGCGGGGTCGACGACGCCACCCGGTGGGCCATGCGGCACATCCCCTACTACCAGCAGTGGTACCGGCTGGTCACGCACTGGTTCACCGCCGACAAGAGTTTCGCGATCCCCAGGATCGACGAGGAGTGGTACGCCACCCATGTCTCCGCCTCACCGGCCAACGACGCCCTGATGCAGATCTGCCTGGCGCACCTGCGCGAGGAACTGGGCGACCGGCCGGACCTGGTGGAGATGCTCACCCCCGACTTCCCGCCGTTCGCCAAGCGCATCGTGAAGGACCCGGGTTTCCTGGCCGCGGTCCGCCGCGACGACGTGGCGCTGCACCGCGCGTCGTTCGAGCGGATCGAGCCGGACGGGGTGCGCCTGACGAACGGGGAGTTCCTCCCGGCGGACGTGATCATCTGGGCCACCGGGTTCCGGCTGGAGTACCTCGGCTTCCTCGACATCATCGGCCGCGACGGGGGCACGCTGGCCGAGCGGTGGGACGGCGGCCGCGACCCGCGCGCGTACCTGGGTATCACCGTTCCCGGCTTCCCCAACTTCTTCGCCACCGCGGGGCCGAACGCCGCCCCCAACCACGGCGGCGGGCACAACGTGACCAGCGAGGAACACGTCCACTACGCCGTCGAGTGCCTTCGCTACCTGGTGGACCACCGATACACGGCGATGGAGCCGACGCCGGAGGCGACCCGGGAGTACAACGAGCGGGTCGACGCCGAACTGGACCGGACGGTGTGGCAACACCCCGGCACCGCGAACGGCTACTACCGCAACGCCGCCGGACGCGCCTGGGTCACCTGCCCCTGGCGACTCGTCGACTACTGGTCGATGCTGCGCGCGCCCGATCCCGACGCCCTGTTGCTGCACCGGGGGCCGACCGCACCGGCTGCCCGCGAAAGGGGATGACCAGGAGATGACGATGTTCGACCTCACGGGCCATGTGGCCCTGGTGACCGGAGCGGGCCAGAACGCCGGGGCCGGGATCGCCCGCGCGCTGGCGGAGCAGGGCGCCGCGGTCGCGGTCAACGACCTCCGCCCCGAGCGGGCCGGGGCGACGTGTGCCGAGATCGAGAAGGCTGGGCGCACCGCCACGCCGGTGCCGTTCGACGTCACCGACCTCGACGCCGTACGGAAAGGGGTCGCCCGGGCCCGGGACGCGCTGGGCGGGCCCGTCGACATCCTGGTGAACAACGCCGGGATCCCGGGCGACATGGGCTACGGGCCGTTCCGGGACATCGAGCCCGGACGGTGGCACGGGCCGGTCGAGATCAACCTGTTCGGGGCGATGAACTGCGTGCACAGCGTCCTGCCCGGCATGCGTGAGGTGAGCTGGGGACGCATCGTGCAGATCTCCTCGGGCGCCGGCCGGACCGGCCTGTCGATCGGGGTGTCGCTCTACGGATCCGGCAAGAGCGGCGTCGAGGGCTTCATCCGGCACATCTCCCAGGAGGAGGCGACTGCCGGGATCACCGCGAACACGCTGGCGCTCGGGCTGATGCAGAGCGCGGGCGGGCCGGGCGTCGCCGACATCGCGGCGGGCATTCCCGTCGGGCGCCTCGGCCGGCCCGAGGACGTGGGGGCGGCCGTCGCCTTCCTCGCCTCGCCCGAGGCGTCCTGGTTGACCGGTCAGACGATCGATCTCAACGGCGGCAGCGTCACCCGCTGAGCGTCCGGGCGTCACGGACCGACCGGAAGAAGGGCCAGGGACTGTGGGGTTCCCGCTGGCAGGCGTACGCGTCATCGACGTGAGTTCCACGTTCATGGGGCCGTACTGCACGATGCTCCTCGCCCAGTGGGGAGCCGAGGTGATCAAGGTGGAGGCGCCGGGCGGCGATGTGGTCAGGAAGATCGGGGACGTACGCGGCACCTCCATGGGCCCGGTCTTCCTCAACGTCAACCGGGGCAAGCGCAGCGTGCTGCTCGACCTGAAGCAGGACGGCGGGCGCGCGGTTCTGGAGCGCCTGGTGGCGGGCGCGGACGTCGTGGTGCACAACCTCAGGCCGGAGGCCGCCGAGCGCCTGGGCCTGTCGGCGGACGCCGTCCTGCGGGCCAACCCGCGTGCCGTGCACTGTGCGTTCCGCGGCTTCGCCGCCGGCGGTCCGTACGCGGACCGGCCCGCTTACGACGACGTCATCCAGGCGGCCAGTGGCATGGCCGCCGTGCAGGGGGGAGCCGGTGGCGCGGAGTACGTCCGCACCGCCGCGGCGGACAAGACCGTCGGTCTGATGGGGGCGGCGGCCGTACTGGCGGCGCTGCGGGGCCGCGACGCCACGGGCGAGGGCCAGGTGGTGGAGGTACCCATGCTGGAGACCATGGCCGGCTTCATGCTGCTCGAACAGCAGGGCGGCTGGGTGTTCGACCCGCCAGCCGGTCCGGCGGGATACGCCCGCACGGCCTCGCCGCATCGCAGGCCCTGCCGGACCAAGGATGGGCATCTGGCCGTGATGATCTACACGGATGCCCAGTGGCGCGCGTTCTTCGCATGCATAGGCCGGCCGGAACTCGCCGGCGAACCCAAATACCGCACCATCCGTGAGCGCACCGAGCACATCGACGAGCTGTACGCGCTTCTCAACGCCGAGATGGCGACCAGGACGACCGACGAGTGGCTGGCCGAGTTGGAGCGGCGGGACGTCCCCGCCGCCCGGGTCAACACGGTCACCGACCTGTTCACCGACCCGCATCTGACGGCCACCGGCTTCTTCGAGAAAGTCGACCATCCCAGCGAAGGTCCCCTCCGGCTGCCACGACAGCCCGTGCGCTTCGGCCCCGCCCCGTTCCCGGGAGACCACGGCGAGCGCATGCCGCACGCGCCGCTGCTGGGCGAGCACAGCCTCGACGTGGCGCGCGAGGCCGGTCTCGACGAGCACGAGATCGAACGCCTCGTCACCTCGGGGGCGCTGGGCGTGCCCGGCAGGGGGCGGCACACGCAGGACACCGGTGAGACGAACGGCGGACAAGGACGACGATGGCAGACCTGGAATACTCCGTGAAGGACCACATCGCCACGATTCTGCTGAATCGACCGCACCGCAGGAACGCGTTCACCCTGGCCATGGTCGACGCCTGGGCGGACTGCCTGCGCCGGGCCGAGGACGATCCTCAGGTGCGCGTCATCGTCGTCACCGGTGCGGGCGGCGCCTTCTGTTCCGGGGTGGACCTCTCCGACTTCAAGGGGGAGCGGCGCGATCCGCTGGGCGAGAAGGAACTGCTGACCCGGCGGGTGCACCGGGTGGCGCTGACGCTGGAGGACGTCTCCAAGCCAGTGCTCGCCGCGGTCGACGGCCCGGCCGTGGGCGCCGGGATGGACATGGCGCTGCTGTGCGACATGCGGTTCGCGTCGCGCGCCGCACGGTTCAGCGAGGGCTACATCAGGGTCGGGCTCCTCCCGGGTGACGGCGGGTGCTGGCTGCTGCCGCGCGCGGTCGGCACCTCGACGGCGTTGCGCCTGCTGTGGACCGGCGACTTCGTGGCGGCCGAGGAGGCACTGCGGATCGGGCTCGTCGAGGAGGTGTTCGAGGTGGACGAACTCCTCGACGCCGTGTACGCCTTCGCCGGACGCCTCGTCGAACGGCCTCCGGCCGCCATCCAGTTGATCAAGCGTGCGGTGCGGCAGGGCGCCCGCCACGACCTGCGGACCGCGCTCGACCTCATCTCCTCCCACCAGGCCGTGATCACGTCGACCCGGGACTCGGCCGAGGCGTACACCGCCTTCCGGGAGAAGCGGCCGGGGCTCTTCACCGGCCGCTGATCGCAGCGCCCTGCGGCCCCCTTCGCCGTACGCCCCGACGCCCCCGTCGTACATCCCCATGAAAGGCCCCGCCATGAACCGATCCGCGCCCCTGGAGGGCTGCGCCGAACTGCGGACCCGGGTCAGGGAGCTCACCGCGTCCTGGCGGTCCGCCGGCCGGTACGTGCCGCGCAGCGACTCCTGGCTGCGCTCGTTCGACCCGGAGTTCAGCAAGGCGCTCGCCGCGGACGGACTGATCGCCATGACGTTTCCGAGGGAGTTCGGTGGCGCGGGGCGCAGCAATCTCGAGCGGCTGGCCGTCACCGAGGAGCTGCTGCGAGCGGGGGCGCCCGTCGCGGCGCACTGGATCGGCGACCGGCAGATCGGACCGGCGGTCCTGCGGCACGGCAGCCGTGCGCTACAGGAGGAGATCCTGCCGGCGATCGCGTCCGCCGAGGCCGTGTTCTGCCTGGGGATGAGCGAGCCCGAGGCCGGCTCGGACCTCGCCGCCGTACGGACGTCCGCGACCGCGGTCGACGGGGGATGGCTGATCTCCGGGCACAAGATCTGGACGAGTCACGCGCACCGGGCGACGCACGCCTACGTGCTGGCGCGGACCGCGCGGACGGAGCGCAAGCACGAAGGGCTGACCGAGTTCGTCCTCGACATGCACGCCGACGGCGTCTCCACGACACCGATCGTGGACCTCGCCGGTGAACACCACTTCAACGAGGTGCGCTTCGAGGAGGTGTTCGTCCCTGCGCACCGGGTGATCGGCGAGGTCGGCAACGGCTGGCGGCAGGTGGTCGAGCAGCTGTCGTTCGAGCGGGGCGGCGCAGAACGGGTCCTGTCCAGCTATCCCGTCCTCGTCGAGCTGATCGCCCACGCCGCCGAGGGGGATGACAGGGAACTCAGGTCGCTCCTGGGATCGTTGGTGGCCCGGCTGGCGGTGCTGCGGCGCCTGTGCTGGGACGTGGCCGGGTCCATGGATGCGGGGAGGGCGCCGGTGCGGGAGGCAGCCGCGCTGAAGTACCTGGGGAACGCCTTCGAGCACGACGTCATCGAAGCGTTGCGCCGCACCGGTTCCTGCCGCGAGCCCTCCCCCGACGGCGTCTACGGACAGGCGCTGCTCGCCTCTCCCGGCTTTGGGTTGCGCGGCGGCGCGGCCGAGGTCCTGCTGTCCCTCATCGCCCGTGAGGAGAACCGGTCATGAGCGAGTACACCACGGAACTGCGCGAACTGGTGGGATCCGTCGTCCCGGACGACGGCAGTACGCCGACCCCCGGCCGGGCGAGGGAGGTGTGGGCCCGGCTGCGCGAACTGGGGCTGCCGAGGATCGGCACGCCCGAGGACTGCGGCGGATCGGGCGGCACCCTGGACGACCTGCTGGTGGTCGTCCAGGCGCTGGCCGCACGCGGCGTCGGCGTGCCGGTGGTCGAGGCCTCGGTGGCGGATTGGGTAATCGGCCACGTCCGGCCGCTGGACGACGCACTCGCCACCGTGGCCCTGGAGAACCCGTCGCGGGCGGTCTCGGTGGACACCGACGGGAGGATCATGGGGGAACTCAGGGCCGTGCCCTGGGCGCGGGACGCGACACTCCTCGTGGTCGCCGGGCAGGGACGGGAGACGATGCTCGTCGACCTGCGGCACGAGTCGGTGACCGTGGAGGAGGGCGAGAACCTGGCCGGGGAGCCACGGGACACGGTGCTGCTGGACGGCGCTCCGGCCACGCCTGTCGCCTCCGGCCCCGGGTACGAGGCGGTCCGCTCGCGCCTGGCCCTGCTGTGGTCGGCCGCCGTGACCGGCGCCGCGCACGGCGCGTACCGGCTGACCAAGGCCTACGTCTCCGGGCGGCGGCAGTTCGACGCACCCTTGCTGCGGCTCCCGGCGGTGTCCTCCGGGCTGGCGCTGATGAGGGTTCAGCTGGTGCAGGCGGACGCGGCCCTGGCGCTGGCCCGGGACGCGGTGGCGACGGCCGGCGCCGGGGATGCGGCCGTGGCCTCGGCCCGCGTCACCACGGCCCGGACCGCGTCCGAGGCGGCCCGCCTGGCACACCAGTTGCACGGCGCCATGGGCGTCACCCAGGAGTACCCACTGCACCACTTCACCCGTCGGCTGTGGGCGTGGCGCGATGCTGTGGCGGCCGAACACGAGTGGGCCGGTGAACTCGGCACAGTGGCCGCGGAGTCGGGCGAGGATGCCGTCTGGACCCGGCTGACCGCCACCGGCAGGTGAGAAGCCGCGCTTGTCCCGCTCCGGCGAGGCTAGGAAATGGGTGAGTTGAACGCGTTGCGCTCGCGGCCCGGACCGGTGAAGACGAAGTCCAGCTCCACCACCGAGCCGAACAGGCTGAGCCCCGTGGCGAACAGATCGGTGCGGATGTGTACCTGGACGCCGTGCCGCCCGTAGGCGTACTCCTCCGTCCGGGAGAACACCTCGGAGGCCGCCATGCGCTCGTCGATCTCCCGGTCGCCGTCCTCGCCACGGGCCTTGAGAATCTGCATGCCCTGGATGCGGGAGCCGAACTCGGCCTTCGATGCCATCTCCGCGTGCAGCCCGGTCACCGCGGCCTCCAGGTCCTCCAGCCGGCCGTAGTGGAGGCCGAAGTGCAGGTACGACTCCGGCCATTGGGCCCGCTGGTCGAGGAAGGCGGTCAGCGCCGGGTGCGGGGCGTGGGTGCCGAGGCCCAGTTGCTTCGCGATGACGGCCTCCAGTTCGAGCTGGGCGGGCTTCAGCGCGAAGAGGTAGACGATGTTGTCGGCGCGGGCCGGGGTGTCCCGGTCCATCGCGATGACGTACAGCGGTTCGTCGGAGAACTGGTTGGGGAACTCCTGGACCCGGGCGCCGAGCAGTTCGAAGAACCGGGTCGCGAGGGCCCGCTCGCCCGGCCGGAAGTGGAGGGCGAGGTGGCCCAGGCTCGTGCTGGGCAGGGGTACGGTCGCTGCCGGTGTGCGCTCGGGCGCGGTGTTCGGCGACGTCATGGCGTGGTCATCTCCTCGTGACGCGGGTGCGCGGCGGGCGGGGCTGGTTCACTTCGGCCGCGGGGCGGTGAAGCGGCTGCGGGCGGCGGCCGGCGACCGCCGCGCGGCCAGTTGTTCCGCGCGGGCGCGCATGGCGGCCAGGACCGATCCGGGCTGGGTGACGATGTAGAACTCGCCGTCCGCGGCCTGTTGCAGGATGGTCTCGGCCGCCTCCTGCGGGCTGATGGCCCGCTCACGGACCTGGAACATGGCCTCCCGCTCTTGTTCGGCGGCGGTCAGGTCGCCGCTGTCGACCCCGCCCGCGTCGTCGAAGATGCGGGAGGTCACGGCCCCGGGCAGCACGGCGCTCACGTGGATGTGCCGGGCGCCGGCCAGGGCGACCTCCTGGTGCAGGCACTCGGTCATGGAGAGGACGGCGTGCTTGCTCATGATGTACGGCGTCTGTAGCGGCCACGCGGTGACGGCGCCGATGGACGCCATGTTCAGGACCCACGCCGGTTCGGACTGGGTCAACAGGTGGGGCATGAAGGCCCGGATGCCGTGGAAGACACCGTTGATGTTGATCGCCACGAGACGTTCCCAGTTGACCACCGGGGTGTCCCAGAGGTAGCCGAACTGGAGCACGCCCGCGTTGTTGACGAGCAGGCGGAGCGGCCCCGACTCCTTGGTCACGCGGTCCGCCAGATTCTGTACGGCGGCCGCGTCCCGTACGTCGACGACCGCGGGGGTAGCGCGTCCGCCGTCGTCCGTTATATCCGAACACGTCCGCTCCAGAGCGGTCTCGTCGACATCGGCGAGCACGACGTTCATCCCGAGCGCCAGTGCGGCGTGCCGGGCGAGTCCCGCTCCCACACCGGCGGCCGCGCCGGTGATCACCGCTGTGCCGCCGCCGAACACCTCGGCCGATCCCGCCATCGTCTCCCCTTTCCCCTCTCCTGACGTGTCTCCGCACGACGAGCGCCACCGCGCCTGGTGTGTCACCGTCGCGCCGCCGCCCGTCCGGCTCTGCGGCCGAAGAAGCTCCCGTCGCCCAGGGAGATGCCGCTGGCGTACCCGCCAGCGGCGACACCGGCGGTCGTACGGCCCGCCGCGTACAGGCCCGCGATCGGCTCGCCGTCGACGTCGAGGACGGCGCCGTCGACGTCGGTGCGCAGCCCGCCGAGGGTGAACCCGGACGTCTGGCCGCGCAGGTCGTAGACGCCGTAGGGCGGGCGCAGCGGCCGTACCCACGCGGCCGCCTTGTGGTGCACCGGGTCGTGGCCCTCTGCGGCGTGCCGGTTGTACAGGGCGAGCGTCGCCGCCAGCGCGCCGGACGGCACCTCCATGGCCTCCTCCAGTTCGGCCGGGTCGTCGCTCACCCAGCGGGGCTGGGGCGGTGGCAGCGTCGCCGACGGCGCCCGGCCGGCCGTCGCGGCCTCGGCGCCCTCCTCGTCGACGACGGCGAAGCCCTGGCTGCCGTGGCGCATCAGCAGTTCCTGGCCGATCCGGCCCGGGTACGTGTCCTCGTTGATCACGCGCTCGCCCCTGGCATTGACCACGATCCCCCGGATCATCAGGCCGGGGTCGGTGTGGACGGCGGCCTCGCAGGACCACAGGTGGGCGACGTCCGCACCGAGGGCCTGAGCGGCGCGGATCGCGCGGCCGTCGTGCTGCTCCACGGCCGAGCCGGGCCGCCCGCTGAGCGCCGGAACGTGCCGGGCGATCATGTCGGCGTCGTAGGTGAAGCCTCCGGCCGCGAGCACGACACCGCGCCGCGCCCGGATCGCCACCTCTTCGCCGAGGCCGCGGGCGATCACCCCGCACACCCGTCCGTCGTCGGCCACGACGAGCCGCTGGAAGCGGGTGTCGTAGCGGACGCGGGCGCCGGACTCCTCGGCGGTGGTGGCCAGGTGCAGCATGAGCAGGTATCCGGCGCCGCGTTCGCCGGTGCGTTTGTCCGCCATCCGCGGCAGGTGTCCGCGGGGCGCGGGCGGGGCGATGTCGGCGAACGGGTGCGCGTTCTCCCCGCCGGAGTACATCAGCCCCTCGTCCCCGGGAGGCTCCCACGCCGGCCGGTCGAAGAAGGCCGCGCGGAACGGTACTCCGCACCGCACCAGCCAGTCGAAGTGTTCGACGCTGCGCTCGGCGTAGACCGCGATCTTCGCGGCGTCGGCCGCGGGGCCCATGGCCGCGGTCAGGAAACGGTGCATGGCCTCCGGGGTGTCGTGGAATCCGCAGGCCCGTTGCAGTCCGGTGCCGCCGCCGAGGTAGATGAATCCGCCCGCGAGGGCGGCGGCGCCGCCCCAGCCCCCGGTGTGTTCCACGACGAGCACGTCCGCGCCCTCGGCCGCGGCGCCGATCGCGGCGGCCGCTCCGGCGACGCCGTATCCGACGACCACGACCTCGGCCTCATCAGCCCACTCGCGGACCCCGGCGGCGCGCAGCGGTCGCGCGGTCATGCCGACCGCCCTGGCGCGCCGACCGCCGAAGGTCCCCGTCTCGTCCGGCGGGGGTTGTGCCGACGCTCCAGAGCGATCCGCATCTCCGGCTCCCTTCTCCACCGCACCTCCCTACCGTGCACGTCCGGGCGGAGGCATCGACGGATCTCGCTGAGCGGGAGCCGGGCGGGAGCCGGGGGCGCTCACCGACCTGGCGGCGGCGCCATTGACTCGTGCCGAGCTCGTTCCCTACGCTCCATCAACCAAGCGAGCGCTTGATTGGGAGAGGGTGCGATGGACCAGCAGGAACTGGAGCCGGCCGGCCGATGGCGGGGCCGTGAACTCGGCAGCAGGGCGGTCTCGTACGACGAGCGGGACGCGATGCTCTACGCCCTGGCCGTGGGCGCCCACCCGGTCGACGACCTGGACCTGGTCTTCGAACGCGAACTGCGCGTACTGCCCACCTTCGCCCTGACCCTCGCCCAATGGGCACCGGACGTGCTGGCGAGCCGGGGGGCTTTCGGCGACGCCGCCGCGCTGCACGGCGCACAGCGACTGACGGTCCACAAGCCGCTGCCACCGTCCGGTGAGGTGACGTGCTCGGCCACCGTTGCCGAGGTGTGGGACAAGGGTGGGGCCGCGGTGTTCGACGTGGCGGTGGACAGCGCGTACTTCCACGCGGTGTGGTCGGTCTTCGCCCCGGGCCGCGGCGGATTCGGCGGCGTGCGGGGGCCGGGCCGTCCGTCCGCACCCGAGCAAGTCCCCACCCACCGGGTGCGGTTGGAGACCATTCCCGCCCAGGCGGCCCTGTACCGGCTCACCGGGGACCGGCACCTCATCCACATCGACCCCACAGCCGCCGCGGCCATCGGGCAGCCGCGCCCGATCCTGCACGGACTGTGCACCCTGGCCGGCACCGCACTGCGGCTCGCCGACGCCCTCGGCGCCCACCCCGCCGAACTGGCCGAGTTGGAGGGTCGGTTCGCCGCACCGGTCCTGCCGGGTGACACGCTCGACATCACCGCCTGGCAGGACGGGGACCGAGCCGCCTTCGAGGTCGCGCGGGCGGGCGAAATTGTGCTGTCCGGGGGCCGGATCCGCTTCCAGGGAGACTCGGCATGACCGCCCCCATCCACCCCGCCCTGCACACACCCCTGTGCGACCTGGTCGGCGTCCGCTACCCGATCGTGCAGACCGGTATGGGATATGTCTCCGGCCCCGAGCTCACCGCGGCCACCGCGGCGGCCGGCGGCCTGGGCATCCTGGCCAGTGCGACCCTCACCCTGGAGCAGACCCGCGACGCGATCCGCGCCGTCCGGGAGCGCACCGACGCGCCGTTCGGTGTGAACATGCGAGGTGACGCGCCCGACGTCCTGGAGCGCGGAGACCTCCTGGTGCGCGAGGGTGTGAAGATCGCGTCCTTCGCGCTGGCGCCCAACGAATACGTCATCCGCAAGCTGAAGGACTCCGGTCTGGTCGTCATCCCGTCCATCGGCGCCCGCCGTCACGCCGAGAAGGTTCAGGCGTGGGGGGTGGACGCCGTCGTCGTGCAGGGCGGCGAAGGCGGCGGCCACACCGGCGGCGTGCCGACCTCGATCCTGGTCCCCCAGATCGTGGACGCGGTCGACATCCCGGTCATCGCGGCCGGCGGCTTCCGGGACGGCCGCGGACTGGTCGCCGCGCTCGCGCAGGGCGCCGTGGGTATCGCGATGGGCACCCGCTTCCTGCTGACCAGCGACAGCATCGTGCGCGACTCGGTCAAGGCCGAGTACCTGGGGCGCGGAGTCACCGACACCGTCGTCACCCCGGTCCTCGACGGCATCCCGCAGCGCGTGCTGCGCACCGCGCCGGTGGAACGGCTGCTGAAGGAACGGGCACCGGCTCGCCTCGCCCGTTCGCTGCGGCACGCGATCGCCTTCCGGAAGGTGTCCGGCATCCCGTGGCCCGACATGGTCCGCGAGGGGCTCGCCATGCGCCGCGGCCACGGCCTGGGCTGGTCCCAGGTACTGATGGCGGCGAACACCCCGATGATGCTGCGCGCCAGCATGGTCGACGGCAGAACGGACCTGGGCACCCTGGCCTCCGGGCAGGTGGTGGGCGTGATCGAGGACCTGCCCAGCTGCAAGGAGCTCATCGAGCGCATCATCGCCGAGGCCGACGCCGTCCTCACCCGCCTGACCAACGCCGGAGCCGAGCGGTGACCGCCACCGACCGGTCCGCGCCGCCGCCCGTGGCACCAGGAGATCGTATGGGCCCCGAATTCATCAGGACCGCCGTCGACGAGCGCGGCATCGCCGAGGTCGTCGTCGACTGCCCACCGGTCAACGCCCTGCCGGTGGCGGGCTGGTACCGGCTGGCGGCGACGATCGGGCGACTCGGCGCCGACCCGGACGTGCGGGTGGTGCTGCTGCGCGCCGAAGGCCGCGGCTTCAACGCCGGCGTGGACATCAAGGAACTCCAGGCCGACAGCGGCCACACCGCCATTATCGGCGTGAACCGCGGCTGCTTCGCCGCCTTCGCCGCCATCTACGACTGCGCGGTGCCGGTCGTCTCCGCGGTGCACGGCTTCTGCCTGGGCGGCGGAATCGGTCTGGTCGGCAACTCGGATGTGATCGTCGCGTCCGAGGACGCCTACTTCGGGCTGCCCGAGGTGGACCGCGGCGCGCTGGGCGCCGCAACGCACCTGTCCCGGCTCGTCCCCCAGCACAAGGCCCGCGCCATGATGTACACCTGCGCCACCGCGAGCGCCGCCGAACTGCACGCCTTCGGATCCGTCCTGGACGTCGTATCGAACGACCGGTTGCGCGAGCGGGCCCTCGACGTCGCGCGCGAGATCGCCGAAAAGAATCCGGCGGTGATCCGCGCCGCCAAGGAGGCCTTCAACGGCATCGACCTGTGGGACGTCAAGCGCAGTTACCGCTACGAGCAGGGCTTCACCTTCGAGATCAACCTCTCCGGCGTGGCGCACCAGGTCCGGGACAGCTTCGGACGGAGCGGGGAGGCATAGGCGATGGACCTCACCTGGAGTCCCGAGGAGGAGGCGTTCCGCGAGGAGGCACGGGAATGGCTCGCGCGCAACGTACCGAAGAACCCGCTCCCGTCGGGCGACACCCGTGAGGGGTTCGCCGCCCACCTGGAGTGGGAGCGCGCGCTTTTCGAGGCCCGCTGGTCGGTCGTGTCCTGGCCCGAGGAGTACGGCGGTCGGGACGCGTCCCTGTGGCAGTGGCTGATCTTCGAAGACGAGTACTACCGCGCCGGCGCTCCCGCCAGGGTCACGCAGAACGGCATCTTCCTGCTGGCTCCCACCCTCTTCGCTTTCGGTACCGAGGAGCAGCAGCGCCGCATCCTGCCGCGGATGGCCGCCGCCCAGGACCTGTGGGCGCAGGGCTGGTCGGAGCCCGGGGCCGGCAGCGACCTGGCCGCCACCCGCAGCCGCGCGGTCCGCGACGAGGCCGCCGACGGCTGGCGACTGACCGGCCAGAAGACCTGGACGACCCGCGGGGCCTTCTGCACCCACCTGTTCGGCCTCTTCCGCACCGACCCGGACGCCGGACGCCACCGCGGCCTCACCTACTTCCTCCTCCCCCTGGACGCCCCCGGTGTCACGGTCCGGGGCTTCGAACGCCTCGACGGCGACGAGGGGTTCGCCGACGTGTTCCTCGACGACGTCTTCGTCCCCGACGCCGACGTGCTCGGCGAGGTCGGGGAGGGCTGGCGGGTGGCCATGGCGACGACCGGGTCCGAGCGCGGGCTGACCCTGCGCTCCCCCGGCCGCTTCCTGCACTCCGCCGACCGGCTGCTCGACCTGGCGCGGGCGAAGGGGCCGGGGGCACACCGGGACCGGGTCGTGCAGTCGTGGATCGAGGCGCAGGCGTACGAGCTGTTCACCCTGGAGCAGGTCACCTCGATCGTCGAGGGACGGCAGGTCGGCGCGGAGTCCAGCCTGAACAAGCTGTTCTGGTCCCAGCTCGACATCGCCCTGCACGAGACAGCCGTCGACCTGCTGGGGCCGGAAGCCGAGTTGGACGGCCCATGGAGCCGCGGCTTCCTCTTCTCCCTGGCAGGCCCCATCTACGCCGGGTCGAACGAGATCCAGCGCAACATCGTCGCCGAGCGGCTGCTCGGCCTGCCGAGGAGGTGACCGGAAGCGATGCGCTTCGCCGTAGCCGAACAGGACACGGCCCTTGCCGAGGCGGCCGGCGAAATACTGGCCAAGCGGGCGGGCTCCGAGCAGATCAGGGCCGGCTGGCCCGGCGGCCGTACCGAAGACCTCGACGCCGTGTGGCGCACCCTCGCCCAGGTCGGGATCACCGCCACCCTGGTCCCCGAGGGTCCGGGCGGCCTCGGACTCGACGAGAATGCCTTGCCCCCGCTGATGGAGGCCCTGGGCCGCAGTGGCCTTCCGGTGCCCGCCGCGGAGACGGTGGCCGTGGGCGCTCCGCTGCTGGCCGCCGCCGAAGCGCCCCAACTGTCCTCTGTGCTGGACGGATCAGCGCTTCTCACGGTTTCCCTCAGCTCCGACGCCCCGGTCCCCTTCGCCGCCCGCGCCGATCTGATCGCCGTACTGGACCACGACAGGTTGCGGCTGTTCACCCGCGACGAGGTGCACATCGAACCGCTCGACTCGGTAGACGGCTCCCGTGGGTCGGCCCGGGTCGCCCCCCGAGTCGGCGGAGGACTGTTGCTGGCCGAAGGGCCGGAGGCACTGGCCGTCGCACGGCGACGCGGTGTGCTGGCCACGTCCGCCCTGCTGGTCGGGCTCAGTGAACGGATGCTCGAACTGACCGTGACCTACGTCCAGCAGCGCCACCAGTTCGGGGTACCGGTCGGCTCGTTCCAGGCGGTCAAGCACGCCCTGGCCGACGTGGAGCTGGCGGTGCGGTTCGCCCGCCCGGCGGTCCTCGCGGCGGGCTGGGCGCAGGCGGCCGGGGATCCGGAGGCAGCCGTGCGTACGTCGATGGCCAAGGTGCTCGCCTCGGACGCGGCCCGCGAGGCGGCCCGTACGGCGATCCAGTGCCACGGTGCCATGGGCTACACCACCGAGTACGACCTCCACCTGTACGCCAAGCGGGCCTGGGCGCTGGCGGCGGACTGGGGCGGCCCGGCGGAGCACCGGGAGTTCATCGCGCGGCGGCTCGGTCTCGCCGACGCGGCCGGCATTGTCAGCGAAGGAGCGGTAACGTGAGCGGAATCTGTCGGGACCGGGTCGTCGTCGTGACCGGAGCGGGCCAGGGTCTGGGCCGCGAACACGCCCTCGCGCTGGCCGCGGAGGGGGCCCTGGTTGTGGTCAACGACCTCGGCGAGTCGGCGAAGGCCGTGGCCGAGGAGATCAACGCGGCTGGTGGCACCGCTGTCGCCGATCTCGGCGACGTCAGCGACTGGGGTTACGCAAAGGAGCTGATCGGCGGTGCCATCAGCAGGTTCGGCACCCTGGACGCGCTGGTGAACAACGCGGGCATCAACCGCGACCGGATGCTGGTGTCCATGACCGAGGCCGAGTGGGACCTGGTCCTGAAGGTCAACCTCAAGGGGCACGCCGCACCGCTGCGGCACGCCGCCGCGTACTGGCGCGAGCGGAGCAAGCAGGGCCACCCGGTGGACGCCCGCATCGTCAACACCAGTTCCGGCGCCGGGCTGATGGGCAGCGTCGGCCAGGGCAACTACGGTGCCGCGAAGGCCGGCATCACCACGCTCACTGTGATCGCGGCCGCCGAACTGGCCCGGTACGGCGTCACGGTGAACGCGATCGCCCCTTCCGCCCGCACCCCGATGACCGAGGCGGTCGGGGCGTTCGCCGAGAAGATGCGCGTGCCGGAGTCCGGCTTCGACGCCATGCACCCGGGCAATGTCTCGCCGCTCGTCGTGTGGCTGGCCTCCGCCGACTCGGGCGAGGTCACCGGGCGGGTCTTCGAGGCCGAGGGGGGTGTGATCAGCGTCGCCGACGGCTGGCAGCACGGGCCGCGGCGGGTCCGCGAGCGCCGCTGGTCTCCCGCCGAGGTCGGCCCGGCCGTGCGGGAGATGCTCACCGAAGCACCCGCTCAGGCCCCGGTCTACGGGGCCTGAGCGGGGCATGGGCACACGCGCTCAGCGTCGGCTCGGTGTGAGCGCCGCAACCGGTACGTCGTGGCCGCCCCGGAAATAGAGCAGAGGTCCGTCCTGCCGCTCGACGCGTAGCTCCCGCACCCGGCCCACGACGATGTCGTGGTCGCCGCCGTCGTACACGGCCTCGATCGTGCAGCCGAGCCACGCCAGGACGCCGTCGAGCACGACGGTCCCACCGGGCGTGCGGCGGGAGCCGACCGCGTCGAACTTGGGCGCGGACGTGCTGCCGAACGCCTCACAGACCTCGCGCTGGTCCTCGGCCAGGACGTTGACCCCGAAGCGGCCGGAGCGGCGGATGCGCGGCCAACTCGTGGAGGCCCGCCCCGGGCAGAACAGCACCAGGGGCGGGTCGAGGGACAGCGACGAGAACGCCTGGCAGGCCAGGCCGAGCTGATCGTCGCCGTCGAGGCCGGTGATCACGGTGACTCCGGTGGCGAACTGCCCCAGGGCGGTGCGGAACACCGTCGCGTTCACGCTGGGCAGCATCGGACCTCCTTCGGTGGGCGGTGAGCCGGTCGGCTCAGTCGTAGACGACCTCGACGTGTTCCGTGAGCGGTACCGCCTGGCAGGCCAGGACGTAACCCTCGGCGAGGTCTTCGTCTTCCAGCACGGTGTTGCGCAGCAGCTTCACCTCGCCGTCGACGACCCGGCAGGCGCAGGCGCTGCACGCGCCCTCCCGGCAGGAGAACGGGGCGTCGAGGTCCTGGGCGCGCAGCAGGTCGAGCAGGGTGGTGCGGGCCGGCCACGGGAACGTCCGCCGCTCACCGTCGAGCTCGACGGTCACGGTCGTGGCGCCCGCCTGGTCGGAGGGCGGCTCCTGAGGCGCCGCGGCCAGGCTCACGAACGGGTCCGACGCGAGCGACCGATACTCCTCGGTCAGCACCCTGGCCCGGTCCATTCCCAGCTGCCGAAGCGCCTCGTCCGACACCCGCATGAAGGGGGCCGGTCCGCAGAGCATCGCGGCGTCGGCCCCGGCCCAGGAGCGGACCAGGGCCGCCAGCCGGTTCGCGTCGGGCAGGCCGTAAAGCGTCTCCAGCCAGTGGACCACCTGGATCCGGTCCGGATACTCCTCGGTCAGGCGCCGCAGTCCGGCCGCGAAGATCACCGACCGTTCGTCGCGGTTGGCGTACACCAGCACGGCCTTCCCGCCCTCGCGGGCCCGCGCCCGCAGGATCGACATCACCGGGGTGATGCCGCTGCCCGCCGCGAACAGCAGCAGGTCGCGGTGGCCGGGCGCGGGCGTGAACCGGCCGGCCGGGGGCAGCACGTCGATCGTGTCACCGGGGCGGAGCCGGTCGCAGATCCAGTTCGACGCCACGCCGCCGGGCACCCGTTTGACCGTGACGGTCGGGCGGGCGTCCCCCGGAGCGCTGGACAGCGAGTAGCAGCGGGCCGCCCAGCCATCCGGCGCCGGAACACGCAGGGTCAGGAACTGGCCGGGCCGGTAGAGGAGTTCGCCGCTCTCCTCGGCGTGGAAGGCGACGGACACCGCGTCGTCCGTCTCCGGTGTCACCTCGGCCACGCGCAGCGTGCGGATCGGGCCGGTCACTGATCGACCACCGCCAGCTCCCCCGCGCTCACCGCGCGTTCGATCGCCGCCCGCAGCCGGGTGCAGGTCGGGATCACTGCGGTCCTGGGCGGCCCGTCGACGGCGAGGGCTTCGGTGAACTCCACGCAGCCCTCGGCCCCGTCGGGCCACTGCACGGAGGTCTGCGCCAGGCTGCTCTTGCGCACCAGTACGGTGGTGGCGCAGCGCTCGCACGACACGGGGTGCACATGGGACGTCCTTTCCGGGTCCGCCAGCGGGGCCCGCTCGCTCACGCTCACGCGGGTCGGAGCGGCACGCCGCCCTGGCGCTTGAGGTTGTCCTCGACCTCACGGGTCCAGAACTCCACGGCGCGGTCCGTGTCCAGCTCGAACTCGAAGCGGTTGGTCATCTCCGGGGTGACGTCCTCGACATCGACGTAGAACTGCTCGTACCAGCGCCTGAGTTGATAGACGGGACCGTCTTCCTCGCACAGCAGCGGGTTGTCGATCCTGGTCTTGTTCCGCCAGATCTCGACGTCCTGGAGGAAGCCGGCCTCGACGCCCTTGGCGGTGGCCGCGGCGATCTGCTGGGCCGCCTCGTCCGACTGGCCCGGCTGCTTCTTGACGATGCAGCCCCATTGGAGGACGAAGCCGGTCGGGCTCACCGGGTAGTGGCAATTGATCAGGACGGTCTCGGTGTCGATGAGCCCATTGGAGCCGTACAGCCAGTCGATCATGTACGAGGGTCCGAAGTACGTCGCCTCGGACCGGCTCGTGCGCTTCTGCTCGCCCTCGGCCGTGGAGTAGTTCGTGCCGAAGCTGACGTCGTCACGGGCGGTGGAACGCATGTACTGGGTCGCGAGGTGGCCCTCGAAGACGTTCTTGAAGTACACGGGGAAGGAGTAGTGCACGTAGAAGAAGTGGGCCATGTCGACCACGTTGTCCACGATCTCGCGGCAGTGGGAGCCCTCGATCAGGAGCGAGTTCCACGTCCAGTCCGACCATTCGTCACAGAAGGCGGCGTCGATCCGCGGGATCTCCAGTTCGGGCGGCGGCGGGTTGCCCTGGGGGTCGTGGTAGACGAACAGCTGCCGGTTCTGCTCCAGGACCGGCCAGGCCTTCGTCCGCGCTCGCGGGGGTACGCGCCGCGAGTACGGGATGCTCGCGCAGCGACCGTTGCCGGACCAGCGCCAGTCGTGGAAGGGGCAGGCGACCTCGTCGCCCTTCACGGTGCCCTGGGTCAGGTCGCCGCCCATGTGCGGGCAGTAGCCGTCGAGGACCTTCAGTTCGCCGGTGCTGTCGGCGAAGACCACGAGTTTGGTGCCGAACGCCTGGACGGCGTGCGGCTTGCCGTCCCGGAACGTGTCGGCGAGGCCCAGGCAGTGCCAGCCCCGCGCGTACCGGGTAGGGGGCGCTCCGGCCTCGATGACACGGACACCGTCGTCCGACTCGACTGTTGCCATCGCTCCTCCATGTGTGCGTGGCAGTGGCTCTTCACTCGGTGGCGACGTCGCGGCCCGTCGGCTCCCGGGCGTCGCTCCCGGCCGTCATCGTGCGAACCGGACGGCTGCGCCGGGAAAGCGGGCTCCCGCTGACCGGGACGGATGGACCGCGAGCCGTCGTGGACCGCGTGCGGCCGCCTCACACGGCCGACGGTCCCGGTCACCGGGAGCACCCGTGCGCGGTCCGGGTCGGCCCCGCCTAGCGTCGGGCCGACCGGGGCGACGGCACCGCGAGGGCCGGTTCGCGGCGAGGATCGGAGGTTGTGGATGGCGCACGAAGTGGTCCGCCGGGTCGAAGAGGTCTCGACGCTCCTTGCGGCGACGGCCGAGGAGACGGAGGGCCTGGGCAGGCTCTCGGACGAGAGCGTCAAACTCATCCGTCAGGCGGGGGTCATGCGGCTGTTGCAGCCGACGGACTTCGGCGGTTACGCGGCCCACCCGCGGGACTTCGCCGAAGCCGTCATGGCAGTGGCCCGGCACTGCGGGTCCACCGGCTGGGTGTGCGGCGTCGGCGGCGTGCACCCGTGGGAGATGGCGTTGATGGACCGCAGGCTACAGACCGAGGTGTGGGGCAGCGACCCCGACACCTGGATCGCCTCGCCGTACGCGCCCCAGGGCATCGCCACGCCGGTCGACGGCGGCTACACCTTGAAGGGGCGCTGGAACTTCTCCTCCGGCACCGACCACTGTGACTGGATCTTCCTCGGTGCGCTGGTCGGCGGCCCCGACGGCAGGCCGCAACAGCCGGTGAGGGGGCTGCACGTCGTGCTGCCCCGCTCCGACTACACAATCGTGCCGGACTCCTGGGACGTGATCGGCCTGAGCGGAACCGGCAGCAAGGACGTCGTCGTGGACGGAGCCTTCGTCCCCGCCTACCGCACCATCGACGGCGCGGAGGTCGCCGAGGGCGAGAAGGCGGCGGAACGCGCGGGCCGCTCGGACACCGTGTACCGGCTGCCGTTCTGGGCGATGTTCCCGCTCGGCATCACCGCGGCCGTGGTCGGCATCGCCGAGGGCGCGCTCGCCGCCCATCTCGACTACCAGCGCGAGCGCGTCACGGCCATGGGCGCGAGGATCAAGGACGACCCGTACGTCATGTCCGCCATCTCGGAGGCGGCCGCCGAGATCGGCGCCTCGCGCATCCAGCTCCTCGACGGCATCAGCCGGCTGTACGACAAGGCCGACGCCGGGGGGCCGATCACCTTCGATGACCGGGCAGTCATACGGCGCAACCAGACCCGGTGCGCCTGGCGCGCGGTGGCCGCCGTCGACGAGATCTTCGCCCGCTCCGGCGGGAACGCGGTGCGCCGGCACAACGTGATGCAGCGCTTCTGGCGCGATGCCCACGTCGGCCTCCAGCACGCCATCCACACCCCCGGCTCGATCTACCACGCCTCCGCGCTCACCTCCATGGGCATCGAGCCCGAGGGACCGCTGCGCGCCCTGATCTGACCTGGGGCGCCCCCTACAGACCGACCGACGTGCACAGAACAGGAACAGAGGGGAACACCATGGGCGACATCAGCTCGCTGGGCTACGTCAGGGTCCTGGCCGCCGACATGACGGCCTGGCGCGCCTTCGCCTTCGAGACGGCCGGCTTCGCCGAGGGCAGCGGCCCGGAGCCGGGGGCGCTGTACCTGCGCATGGACGAGCGCAACGGCCGGATCGTGATCCGGCCCGGCGAGGAGGACCGGGTCGAGGCGGTCGGCTGGGAGGTACGCGACCATCTGGCGCTCGGCCGAGTGCGGCGGGCCGTCGAGGCGGCGGGTATCGCGACCAAGCCGCTGGCGCAGGAGGACTGCGACCTGCGCCGGGTGGAGGCGGCCTTCGCGTTCGAGGCACCGGGCGGTACGCCGGTCGAGATCTTCCACGGCCCCGCTCTGGACCACAGCCCGCTCGCCACGCCTTACGGCAACCGCTTCGTCACCGGCAAGCTGGGCGCGGGCCACGTCGTGGTCCCCGTAGGCGACCTGGACGGCGCCTTCGGCTTCTACACCGAGACGCTCGGCTTCCTGCCACGCGGCGCGTTCCGGCTGCCCGCCCCGCCCGAATCCGGCCCGGTCCGGCTGCGCTTCCTCGGTGTGGGCGCCCGCCACCACAGCCTCGCCCTGCTGCCCTCGCCGGAGCTCAAGGCGCCCGCGCTGGTGCACATCATGGTCGAGTGCGAGACCCTCGACGAGGTCGGACGCGCCCTGGACCGGGTCCTCAAGGCGGGTTACCACCTGTCGTCCACGCTGGGCCGGCACACGAACGACAAGATGATCTCCTTCTACGTACGCACGCCCGGCGGCTGGGACCTGGAGATCGGCTGCGAGGGACTGCTGGTCGACGAGACCGCGTACACCGCCGAGGAGATCACCGCCGACAGCTACTGGGGGCACAGCTGGGACTTCAGCTGACCCGAGGACGCGGTTCCGTTGACCGGGATTGCGCCTCGCCCGAACGGCCGGAACCGCCGAGGCCCGAGCGGCAACAGGCTCACACTCATTCGGAGGTTCCATGTCCGCCACGCCTTCCGCTCCCGGCCCCGGCCCGAAGGAACCGGACACCACCCCCTGGGACGAGGTGGTGGACATCCTCGTGGCCGGCAGCGGCGCGGCCGGCATGGTCGGTGCCATCACCGCGCACGACGCCGGACTGTCCTCGCTCGTCGTGGAGAAGGCTGCTGTGTTCGGCGGTTCGACCGCGCCGGGCCCGAGGTGATGGAGATGCCGCACCGCGTGAGCCGGCACATGGAGTTCAGTTGGTGTCCCGGCTACTCGGACTACCACCCCGAGGAGCCCGGCGGACGACCGCTGGGCCGCACCATCGAGCCCCGGCCCATCGACGCCCGGCTGCTCGGCGAGGACGAACAGTATCTGAAGGGCATGGACGTACCCACGCCGATGGGCCTGTGGCTCACCGGGTACGAGGCACGGGTGCTGATGATGCTGCGGCGCGACCCGAAGTCCTGGCGGATGCTCCCCCTCGCGGGCTGGCGCGTGGTGTCCAACCTCTTCCGCCGCCGCATGAAGACACTCGGCGCGGCACTGATCGCCCGTCTGCGCCTGACCATGAAGGACCTCGGCATCCCCCTGTGGCTGCGGGCACCGGTGACACGTCTCGTCGTCGAGGACGGGCGGGTGACCGGCGCCGTCATCGAGCGCGACGGCCGCGCACTTCGCGTGTGGGCCCGGCACGGCGTACTGCTCGCCACGGGGGCTTCGACCACGACACGGCCATGCGCGAGGCCCACCTGCCCTCGCACGGCCGACCCGACCACAGCATGGGCGCGCCCTCGAACACGGGAGACGGCCACCGCCTGGGCGAACAGGTGGGGGCCGCCCGAAGGAGTGGTACGACTCCGGCCTGGTCATCAAGGCGGGGACGCTGACCGGGCTCGCCCGGGCGATCGGCGTGCCCGCGGACACGCTGAAGCAGACCGTGGAGCGCTTCAACACGTCCGCCCGCGAGGGCAAGGACCGGGACTTCGGGCGCGGCGGCAGCGCGTACGACCACTACTACGGCGATCCCACACTGCCCAACCCGGTGCTCGACACCATCGACGGCGGGCCGTACTACGCGGTCCGTCTGGAGGCGGGAGACCTCGGAACCAAGGGAGGGCTAGTCACCGACGCCGCCGGACGGGTACTGCGCCCGGACGGCGGGGTGGTCGAGGACCTGTACGCGTCCGGTAACGTGTCCGCCTCCGTCATGGGGAACGACTACGCGGGCGCGGGCGCCACGATCGGCCCCGCGATGGTGTTCGCCCATCTCGCTGTCCGGGATGTGGCCGAGCACGCGCTCCGGACGGCACCGGTGAACGGGCAGGCTCCTGCCTCCTAGGATCTGGTCCCCTGCCGCCCCGTGCTCACCCCGCCGGCGTGTCCCGCGCCAACAGCAGCCGCGCGGCCAGCGCGATCTGATACCGCGCCTCGGCGGCAGAGGTCCGCCCGCTCAGGTTGGAGAAGAGCACGCCCCACCAGCCGTACACGAGCATCCGGACGGCCGTGACCCGCTCTTGCCCCGGATCGTCCTCGCCGAGCGTGCGCAGGATCGCGCGGTACAAGTGGGACTCGGCCACCGGCGCCTGCGGCTGCGACGGGTCGGCGTAGTCGGCCGCGGCCGCCCGGACCATCGACCCGCACAGCAGCGGCTGCTCCATGAGACGGCGGGTCAGGGCCACCAGCCGCTCTCCCACGATCTCGACGGCGTCCCCGTCCTCGGCCGGCCACTCCTCCTTGACGAAGAGCTCGACGCGCGCCACGTACACGGCGGCGAAGAGCTGCACCTTGGACGGGAAGTATCGGTAGAGCGTAGTGAGCGACACGTCGGCCGCCTTGGCGACCTCCTGCATCTGCACGTGTTCGTACGCGGTCCGGGCCCCCAGCTCGGCCGCCACCTCCAGAATGCGGTCCCAGCGTGCGACCTGGCGTTGTGAAGAGGGTGACGCGGGCTTGCGCGCCTCGGTGAGTCGTGGCACCGGTCCGCTCTCCCAACCTTCTGTGATCCGTTCCCTCCAGGATAAGGGCGGCCCGGCCCACATCCGGTGGTGTTCCACGCAGTCAGGAGTCCTCACCCGGCCGAGTGAGGAAGGCCAGCACGGCGCTCTCCCAGGCCTCCTTCTGCTCGATCATCACCCAGTGCCCGCATTCGGGGAGCACGTGCAGCTCCGCCTTGGGCATGGTGCGCATGGGCAGCAGCGCCATGTCCAGGGGACTGACCCGGTCGTCGCGCCCCCAGGTGATGAGGGTCGGTGCGGTGATCCGGTGCAGCAGCGCCCAGTACGGCGGCTGCTCACCGGCCTGGGCCGCCGCCATGCTCGCGGCCAGCGCCTTGCGTCCGTACATCCGGCGGGCGGCTGCCAGCGTCTCCGCGTCGGTGGCCTGGGCCCAGCGTTCCGCCACCATCTCGTCCGTGACGATCACGGGGTCGTACACCATCGCGTGCATCCATCGCACCAGGGCTTCGCGGGTCGGGTTCTCCGTGAAATCCATGAGCAGGTTGATGCCCTCGCCGGGGGCCGGGCTGAGCAGGCTGTGCCCCAGGCCCCCCACCGTCACGATGCGCCGGAACAGTCCGGGTCGGAGGATCGCCAGATTCGCCGCGACGATGCCGCCCATCGAGTTGCCCACCACGTCCACCCGGTCCAGGCCCAGCCCGGCCAGGAAGCCCAGGACGGCCTTCGGCGCGACCGCCATCGGGTGCTCCTCGGTCGGGTCGCTGACTCCGAAACCCGGGAACTCCAGGACGAGGCAGCGGAAGTGGCGGGCGAACGCGGCGAGGTTGCCTCCGTAGTTGCGCCAGCCGGTCACCCCGGGACCCGAGCCGTGGAGCAGCAGCAGAGGCGGCCCGTCGCCGACCTCGTGGTAGCGCAGTACGCCCTGGTCCGTCGACAGTTCGCGCAGTGTCTCGGTGTAGCCGGGCAGCTCGGCCGCCTCGGCCCCCTGGAACGACTCGGTCATGGTCCTCGCCACCTCTGTCTCGGGAACACGGTCGCACCGGAAACTAACGACGGTCACGGGAGCCCGCCTCGGCACATCCCGGACAGCGGGACCTGGGAGCAGCCGGTACGGACTACTCGCGTCCGTCGGCGCGTGCCGATGCCATCGCCGGCGCCCTGCGCTCCGCCACCTGGATCCGCCCAGGTGCCGCGTCGATCCCCAACCGCCATGATCTGGAGGCGAGTTCGTCCATGACGCCGCGGGCGGCACTGAGCGCGAGGGGCGCCAGCCGCTCCAAGGGCGCGCGCATCTCCCCCACCAGGGAGAGCGCGCCGATGGGGCCGGACGGCCCGCGCAGGGCGATGCCGATACAGCCGATGCCCCCGAAGCACTCGCCCCGCTCATAGGCCAGTCCATGACGGGCCCGGATCCGGCCGAGCTCCTCGTGGAGCTGCATACGCCCGGCGATGCTGCGCACCGTGCGCGAAGGGATGCCGGTCGCATAGCCTTCGTCGACGCGCTCGGGCTCGAGCCAGGCGAGCATGGCCTTGCCCAGGGCGGTGCAATGAGCCGGCGCACGCCCGCCGACGCGTGAAGGGACGTCCACAGCGGACCTGCCGCCCACTTTGTCGAGGTAGTAGACCTCGGTCTCCTCCAGCACCGCGAGGTGCACCACCAGTCCGGTACGGATGGCCAGTTCGTGCAGCGTCGGGGCCGCGGCGGCGCGTAGCGTGGCGTGGCTTGCCTCCCTGCCACCGAGCCCGAGGGCACGCCGTCCGAGCCGGTAGCCCGCCGTCATGTGCTCGAGCCAGCGCATGCCCACCAGTTGGTCGAGGATCCGGTGCGCCGTGGAACGCGGCAGACCGGTGCGGTCCGAGATCTCCTCCAGGGTCAGCCGTATCTGCGGATACTCGAAGAGATCCATGATCAACGTGATCCGCTCGACCATCGACGGGGGCGGCGCCTCCCGCTGAGGCGTGGACCCGGCAATCCGACTCAGCTCTGAGTTCATGCCAGTACCTCTCGGCGAAACCAGAATGAAATCCAGTTTTCACGCTAGCAGCGAGCTCAGCGGCTGAAAAGGTTCCGGTGAGCAGGAAGTCGGTGAACTCACGCGCAAGCGGCGCGGGGCGGGAAGGCGCCCCGTAGAGCCCTTCCCGCCCCGCGCTCGGCAGGCCGCGGCCTGTTCACCCCACGCGCTGCGCCCCGGCGAGGTCCAGGGCGATGTCCACGATCATGTCCTCCTGGCCGCCCACCAGCCCGCGCCGCCCGACCTCCAGGAGGATCGTGCGGGCATCGAGCCCGTAGCGTGCGGCCGCGGATTCGGCGTGGCGCAGGAAACTGGAGTAGGCGCCCGCGTACCCGAGCGTGAGTGTTTCCCGGTCGACGCGCACGGGCCGGTCCTGCAACGGCCGTACGAGGTCGTCGGCGGCGTCCTGTAGGGCGAACAGGTCGCAGTCATGCTTCCAGCCGTAGAGGCTCGCCACCGCGACGAACGGCTCGATCGGACAGTTCCCCGCCCCGGCCCCCTGCCCGGCGAGGGAGGCATCCACGCGGATCGCTCCCTCCTCCACCGCCACCACGGAGTTGGCGACCGACAGGGAGAGGTTCTCGTGGGCGTGGATGCCGATCTGGGTCGTCTCGTCCAGTACGTCGCGGTAGGCGCGGATCCGGTCGCGGACGCCCCGCATGGTGAGGCGTCCGCCGGAGTCCGTGACGTACACGCAGTGGGCGCCGTAGGACTCCATCAGGGCAGCCTGGCGGGCCAGTTCGGCCGGAAGCGCCATATGGGCCATCATCAGGAATCCGGAGACGTCCATGCCCAGTTCGCGTGCCGTGGCGATGTGCTGGGCCGCGACGTCCGCCTCGGTGCAGTGGGTGGCCACCCGCACCGAGCGCACGCCGAGGGCGTAGGCCTGTTCGAGTTCGGCGATCGTGCCGATGCCGGGCAGCAGCAGGGAGGTGAGGACCGCGTTCTCGACGGCGCCCGCCGCGGCCTCGATCCACTCCCAGTCGCTGTGGCTGCCGGGGCCGTAGTTGAGGCTGCCGCCGGCCAGTCCGTCGCCGTGGGCCACTTCGATGGCGTCCACGCCGGCGGCGTCGAGGGCACGCACGATGCGGGTGACGTCGGCGGGCTGGATCCGGTGCCGGATGGCGTGCATGCCGTCCCGCAGGGTGACGTCCTGAACGTAGAGGCGGGGCGCGGGCTCGGTGGCGTCGGTCATCGGGTCACCTCGGTGAGGACACGCTCGGCGACGCGCTCGCCGACGCGGAGGGCGGCGGAGGTCATGATGTCGAGGTTGCCGGCGTAGGCGGGCAGGTAGTGGGCCGCGCCCTCGACCTCCAGGAAGACGGTGACCTTGGTGGTGACCTCGGGCGCGCCAGGCGGCAGCAGGGTGTGCACGGGCTCGCCCGGCGGCACCGGGGTGAACTGGACCTCCTGCTTGAGCCGGTAGCCGGGCACGTACTCGGCGACGGCCGCCACCATGGCGGTGACGGAGCCGGCGACCGCCTGCTCGTCCACATCACCGGTCAGGCAGTAGACGGTGTCCCGCATGATCAGGGGTGGTTCTGCGGGGTTGAGGACGATGACCGCCTTGCCGCGCAGGGCGCCCCCGACGGAGGCGATGGCGGCGGAGGTGGTCTCGGTGAACTCGTCGATGTTGGCGCGGGTGCCCGGTCCCGCCGAGCGGGAGGCGATCGACGCGACGATCTCCGCGTAGGCGACCGGGGTGATCCGGCTGATGGCATGCACGATGGGAATGGTGGCCTGGCCCCCGCAGGTCACCATGTTGAGGTTCGTCGCGGACCTCTCCAGGTGTTCGTCCAGGTTGACCGGCGGCACCACGTACGGGCCGAGGGCGGACGGGGTGAGGTCCACCAGAACCTTGCCGTGGGGTGCGAGCCGCTTGGCGTTCTCGACGTGGGCCTTGGCGGAGGTGGCGTCGAAAACGATGCCGATGTCCTCGAACCCCTCCATCGTGATCAGGCCGTCCACCCCCTCGGCGGTCGTGGGCACCTTGAGCCGGGCGGCACGGGCGAGCCCGTCCGAGGCGGGATCGATCCCCACCGTGGCGGCCATCTCCAGGCGGTCGGAGAGCCGCATCACTTTGATCATCAGGTCGGTGCCGATGTTCCCCGAACCGATGACGGCGACCTTGGTCTTCTTCACCTCGACCTCACTGAGTGCTGGTGAACGTGGCTGACACGGAACCGAGCGCGGAGATCTCGGCGTGCACGACGGCTCCCGGGCCGACCGGCACCAGAGGGCCGAGCGCCCCCGAGAGCACGACCTGCCCGGCGCGCAGCGGATCCCCGAACTCGCGCGCGGTGCGCGCGAGCCAGAGCAGGGCTTCGAGCGGGTCGCCCAGACAGGCAGCCCCGTCGCCCGTCGAGGCCTCGTGGCCGTCGAGGGTCATCGCCATGGAGACCTCGCGCGGCTCGAAGCGGTCCAGCGGGACCCGCTCGGGGCCCAGGACGAAGAGGCCGGACGAGGCGTTGTCGGCGACCGTGTCCGTGATGGCGATGTCCCATCCGGCGATCCGGCTGTCGACGATCTCCAGGGCCGCGCGGGCGTGGTCGACCGCCCCACGCACCTGGCCCAGGTCCAGGCCCGCCATGTCCAGGTCCGCGCCGAGGACGAAGGCGATCTCGGCCTCGACCCGGGGCTGGAGCAGCCGCTCGCTGGGCACGGCGGCGGCCCGGTCCGACACGTCCATGTCGTCGAAGAGCATCCCGAAGTCCGGCCGGTCCACGCCCACTTGGCGCTGCACCGCCGCCGAGGTCAGGCCGATCTTACGGCCGGCCACCCGTGCGCCGCGGGCCAGCCTGTCCTGGGCGAGGCGCTGCTGCGCCGCGTACGCGGCGGCGATGTCCGTCGGCCCGAGGAGGTCCCGGACGGGGGCGCAGGGGCGGCGCTCCGCCTCGGCGCGGGCCAGCCGCGCGGACACCGCGGACACCGCGGCCCGGTCCGCCACGGCCACTTGCACACGTTCTGCCATCCGGCTCCTCTTCCTCCCAGCTCGGCGTCGGCCCTCGGGTCGGGACGTCCTGCTCCGCGCGGCCCAGACTGATCGCCGCCGCCGTGGCGGGCCATGCGAGGTTTCGCTCAGTGGGACCGGGCACGGAGCAGGACGCACGAGCCGCAGCTCAGCTCACGCCGTCGGCCGGGAGCCGACAACCGCCACGCGCCGGGGCAGGACATTCGGCGACAGCGCGCTCACCAGGCCACGGGCAGGCTGCTGGTGCCGCCGGTCAGGGTCTCCGTGATGTCGACGGCCGCGCCCGTCAGCCGCAGGGTGGGCAGGCGGCGGAAGACGGTGGACAGGGCCACCTGGAGCTCCATCCTGGCCAGGGGTGCGCCCAGGCAGTGGTGCAGGCCGTGGCTGAGCGTCAGGTGCGGGTTGGGCTTGCGTGTGATGTCGAAGGCGTGCGGGGTCTCGAAGACGTTCTCGTCGTGGTTGGCCGCCGAGATGTCGACGAGCACGCACTCGCCCTCGCGGATCAGCTGTCCGTCGATCTCGACGTCCTCGCTCGCCATATGCGGGGGCAGGCCCGCCCCGCCGGCGACCGGCTGCCCCTGCACGAAGCCACCGTGGCGGAGAGTCTCCTCGACCAGGGTGGGGGTGATCGTGTCGATGTCCGTCAGGAGCAGCTTGAGGTGCTCGGGGTTGTGCAGCATCGACGTGACGCCGAGGGTGATGAAGTTGGCGGTGTTGTCGAAGCCTCCCACCAGGATGAGCATCGCGATGGGGAGGATCTCCTCGTCCGTGAGCGAGTCGTCCTTCTGCTCGGCCGCGGCCAACGTGCTCAGCAGATCCTCCTGCGGCTCGGCGCGGCGCTGTGCGATCAGGGCCGCGAGGTAGCCGTACAGTTCGGCACTGCTCTGAGTGATCTGCTCCTCCGTCATCCCGGAGACCGCCAGCAGGGCATGCGACCAGGTGATGAACTTGTCCCGGTCGTCCTCGGGAACGCCGATCAGCTCGCACAGGACCCGGATCGGGAAAGGAATGGCGAACTCCTTCGCGAAGTCACCCTCGCCGCGCCCGTCGGCGGTCATCCGGTCGAGCAGTGAGTCAGCCATCTCCTGTGCCCGCAGGCGGAGTTGCTTGACCCGGCGGGCGGTGAACGCGCGGGCCACCAGGCGGCGCAGCCGGGTGTGCTCGGGCGGATCGGCCCACTGAAACGTCTGCAACAGGAAGGGCGGGAACTGAACGAAGTAGGGCACTTCGCGCTCGCGGAAGGGCCGGCGGACGAAGCGGCGGTCCTCCAGCATCCGTTTGGCCGCGGCGTGCCGGTGGATCACCCACACGTCGCCGCCGTACGGCATGGTCATCTTGGTCATCGGCCGGTCCGCGCGCACCTTGCGGAAGGCTTCCAGCGCCTCCTCCGGCGGCAGGGGCGGGAACGGGAACGGCGGGGTCTCACTGGTCATCGGGCGTCTCCTCCGACGGATGCCGATACGGATCACGGGTATGGACGGGTATGCGGGGAGCGAGTGGCGAGGCTCTACGGGCATCCCGTCAGACGGCTCGGCGGCCCCGGCAGAGGGGGCTCATTCGACGAACTCGCCGTTCTCGTCATGGACGAGGACGGCCGCCGCGGGGCACAGGGCGACCACGTCCCGCAGTTCCTCCGCGGGCTCCACGCGACCGGCGAGGGGACGGGACGTGCCGTTCTCGACGACGAAGTGCGCGGGGGCGATGGACACGCAGACGCCGGAGCCGAGACAGGCCGCGCCGTCCACCTCCACGGTCCATGTCTCGTCGGCCATGGGGCTTCCGGCTTCCTTCCTGATGCGGGGGTGGCGGGGTTGTGGACGTACGGAATCGGCGGCCGTCAGGAATCCGGCTGGGGCGGCATCAGCTCGGCGGGACGGGCGCCGTCGGGGCTGAGAATCTCGTCGATCCGCTCGGCGACCGTCTCGGGGGTGAGGCCCGGGTCGGTGATGCCCGTGGTGTTGACCATGACCATGCGGTTCACTTGGCCGCCCGCGACGTTGAAGACCTCTCCGTTGACCGCGCAGGTCTCGTGGGCCAGGTACGCCGCGACCGGCGAAACCAGCTCGGGGGGCATGCTGGTCATCATGTACTCGAGCATCCCGGGCGGCAGGGTGTCGCCGGTGAGCTCGGCCATACGGGTCCCGGCCCCGGGAGCCACCGCGTTCACCTTGATGCCGGCTGCCTGGCCGACGACAGCGAGATTGCGGGTCAGGCCATAGACGGCGCCCTTGGCGGAGCCGTAGTGGACCATGTCGGGCACGCCCAGCAGGGAGGCCGACACGGTGTTGACGATGCGTCCGTGGCCGGAGGCCGCCAGGTGCGGCCAGGCGGCGCGGGTGACCAGGAGGCTCCCGAGGTAGTGAACGTCCAGGTAGCGCCGGTACGTCTCGGGCGTGGCCTCGTCGAAGGGGATCGGCCGGAAGATGCCGGCGTTGTTGATCACGGCGTCCAGCCGGCCGAAGGAGTCCACGGCAGCCTGGACGATCGCGGCGGCGCCCTCCTCGGTGGCGACCGACTCGGCCGAGGCCACGGCGGTGCCACCGGCCTCGGCGATCTCCTTGACGACCTCCTCCGCCGGTCCCGCCGAGGGGTTCTCTCCGTCGGTGTCGCCACCGGGGTCGCAGACGACCACCGCGGCACCCCGTGCGGCCAGCAGCTTGGCGTGCGCGCGGCCTATACCGCGCCCGGCGCCGGTGACGATGACCGCGCGTCCGGTGAAGTCGAGTCGTGCCATGGCGTACCTCGTCGCTCTCGTCGTTGAGTCGGGGTGGGGGCGGCACTCCGGTTGACGTTCAGGGCCGCGTGGTGCCGCCGGGCACGTCGACGTGGGCGGTCCAGATCGAACCGCGGCCCTCGGCACGGGACTTCTCACGGTCGAAGACCTCGACCCCACAGGCGATGAACAGGGTCCTGCGGTCCGAGCCGCCGAGCGCGCACGCGACGCCCATGCCCGCCTGTTCCGCGGGCAGTTTGACGGAGGCCATGACCGGGCCGCTCTCGACGACCCTCAGTACCCCGCTGATGGGGGACGCACCCCAGACCGCGCCCTCGGCGTCGACGCACATCCCGTCCATCATGATCTGGTCGTCGAAGAAGGTTCGGCGGGCTCCGAGCGAACCGTCGCCCTTGATCTCCAGAGCGGTCAGGCGCATACCGTCGACTTCGGCGGTGATCAAGGTTCGGCCGTCCGCCGTGATGCCCATGCCGTTGGCCCCGTCGAAGAGGCCGCCCTCCTCGGCGACACGCGGGGTACCGTCCGGCTCCACGACCAGCAGCGGGGCCTTGGCCGGGGTCTCTCCGGCGAAGAGGTTGTAACCGAGCTGGCTGATGTAGGCGCGACCGTGGGCGTCCACCACCATGTCGTTGATGGGGCTCGCGGCCAGGTCCCGCAGGTCGGCGTACACCTCGGTGGTGCTGCCGTCGTGCACCAGGACGACCTGCTCCCACATGGAGTTGACAAGCAGGCGGCCGTCCGGCAGGAAGCCGGCACCGGCGCAGACGACCTCCTCGTCGACCAGGCTCCTGCGGCCGTTCAGGTCGAGGAAGGTGTCGGCCTGCCCGTCCTCGGTGACGGTCACGACACGGTGGTTGTACATGTCTGAGAAGTAGAAGCGCCCGTCGTGCCAGCGAGGACATTCGGTCCAGCTGTAGCCGGTGATCAGCCGCTGGGCCTCGTATGTGACGGTCATGCGTACCTCCATGGGATGAGGACGGGTTGCGGGTCGTGCGCGGGTGGCGCAGCCGCCTGCTCGACGCAGCGCGCATGACGTTCACGAAGGGGTGGTGCCTGGTTCCGCGGTGGGTGCCCGCGCCGCCGCACACGGGCCTCCGCCCCCAGACGCGGCTGCGGGAGACCGGGGCCATTTGCTGTCCAGAGGACATTAAAACTGACGCGCACCCACGGCAAGAGGGGCGTCACGACGAGATGGCACAACTCTCTCTCCGGGTCCGCTGTACCTTCGCGCGACCGGGTGGGATCATGTCCGGACGACAGCTCTACTGGACGACGACCACCACCGGACGGCAGAGGAAGGACACGGGGAGACATGGCACGGGCGACCACCCGCAAGATCACGGGCGCAACGGACGCCGCGGAACTGACGTCGATCCACGACTCCTTCTCCAGCATCCTGACCCGGTGGTCCGCGGCCAGCATCCAGGACGTGATCCTCGTCCGCGCCCGGGCGGACATCGACCCTGCGGCGATGACCGTCCTCAACGTCCTGGTGCGCTCCGGCGGTTCGGCCCGTCCGTCCTACGTCGCCCGGCAGACCGGGACGGGCGCCTCGAACGTCAGCAAGGTCCTGGCGAGGATGGAGGCCCAGGGCCTGGTCGTGCGGGCGACGGACCCGGCGGACCAGCGGGCCACCAGCATCACGGTGACACCGGCCGGGCAGCGTGTCCACCACGCCATCGTGGACACGTCGAACGCCATGCTGGCCGAGATCTTGCACGACTGGTCCAGCGCGGACGTCAAGCAGTTCAGTACCCTGCTGGCCCGCTACGCCGGGACCCTACAGGACGCGGTCTTTCGCTGACCGTTCACATCCCGCGGCGCTCCACCGAGCGCAGGGCGGGGCGCGCCCGACGAGGGACGTTCCGCCCCCGGAGCACCAGGCACCCCGTCCAGCGAGCAGGCGGCCCGCGCGCCACGACGGCCCGCGTTCAGCCGTTGGCCGCAGTGGTGGTGAGGGTGATGGTCGTGCGGCCGCTGCGGGTGCCGGTGAATGTTCCACGCAGGTGAGAGCCTGTTCAGAGATCTTCGACCTCGGCCGACGCTCACCCCGGCATCTTCACCTGCACAAGGCCCCGACGGCGCGCCAGTTCTTCGGATGGCTCGGCCGCAAACATGCGGCACCGGGTGGAAGGAGCTCCGTCGCCGCTACTGCGACGGCGGATGGTTGCCACACGACGGGAACGTCGTTCTGTTCCACCCGGGCTCGGTAGTCACCATGCGATACCGGCCCAGGGGAACGACCATTCCGTCGCGCCGACCCAGCACGACCTGAGGGGATCGCAAAGCTGCACGAGCTCGTCGCGAAGCACGGCAGCGAGGACGTTGACCCCGCCGAAATGAACGTGGGGATCACATGTCCCGGCAAGTCGAGCAGATCGTCGCGGCTGTGGCGTCGCGGGAGCACGACGATCACATGGCTGCCGGGTCGCATCAGCGGCTGGCACCGGGCCAGTAGTGCATGGAGGCGATCCGCGGCCGCGTCCTCCTCAGTGTCCGTGCCGGTGCTCGTATCGAGCTCTTCTACTGGGTACGCGCGGGGGCGCCGGGTGGGGCGCCAGGTGGTCAGGAGCAGGTCACTGCGGCCGGCCAACCCGGCATGGTGCGTGGCGGTGTCGTCGGGTGGATGGTCGAGCACCGTTGCATCCGACACAGCGCCATCGCGTTTGGCGGCGGTGATGTTGGCGCAGGCGATGGGCCTCCACTGACGGTGTCCGGTGATCCCGATGGTGTGTCGTCCGGCACGCAGGGCCTCAACCAGGACGGTGCCGGCGCCGCAGTCGGGATCGAGCACCGTATCACCGGGGCGGGTATACGCAGCGATGGCGTAGGCGGCGATCGCCGGGGGGATGCGGGCCGCGTCCTGGAGTGTGGCGGGAACGTAGGGGCCTCGTGCGAGTTGGAGGTGCCCGTCGTGCTGCCCGGTGGTCCACACCGAGAGCGGCGGACCCACCCAGCACAGCGGCGGGAATTGGCGGGTCATCGGCGCGTCTCCCCAGCCGCGGTGTGCGCCTCGGTACGAGGGCGCGTGAACAAGTACAGGTCGGAGTGGACGCGGACATGGTGTGTCCCCACGCCGTCGCTCCGGGAGTGCCGGGGCATGGCCGCCGCGCGGGTTCGAGGGGTAGTCAGGGTGCCGTGACGAACGGGGACCTCGAGCAGCACGACATGGTCCAGGACGATGAGCCCCTCACAGTGCACGGTGTGCGTCAGCAGGCTGCTGGGGTCGATCAGGCACCCAAGGTCGTAGCGCTCCGGACCGACTGCGATCGAGTTCGGGTCCGCAGGCAGATCGGTGTGAGTCGGTGTCGGGTCGTCGCGGGCTTGCCGGGCGGGCGCGGCCATGAGGGCATCGGGGGCTGCGCCCACAGGTGGCGGCCTGGACCGTAGCGGCCGACGGTCGCCGTCAGCCAGGCGAACCAGGTCCGCTCGCCGGGCCGGCCCCTGCCGAACTTGCCGTTGTCGCCAGTGTCCAGGGCACCGGGAGGGAGCACGTTGCCCTGGACCGGGGTCGTCATGCGGACCAGCAGCCCCGCATGGCGTCCTGCCCCGCAGGTGGATCGTTGAGAGAACGCTGGCCTGGATCATGCACGCCCGCCGTCACGCCCGCGACTACGAACGGCTCGTCCAGCACTCCGAGACCTTGATCACCTGTGGGAGCTGGAGGGGCGTCCGGCGTTACTGCCGGGAGTGAGGTGATGAGTCGTCCAACGGCGGCGGATCGTCGTGCAGGACGGTGCCGATGCCAGGGGCGTCCCAGCAGGCCTGCCCGATCTGCGCACGGGCCGGAGCCGTCGTGAGAAGGCACCCCTTGTCCGCGGCCTGACCGGTCACGAGTTCGAAGTCGACCAGCCCGCCCGAACGGAAGCGTTCAGTCTTGCTTGAGCAGATGCAGTGCCGACAAGGGCCTACCGTCTGCGTCGTCTCCGACCAGGAACAGCACCTGGCAGCCCGCGGACATGATGTGGATCCAGCCTCGGACGTCTGGGCAAGGAGTTCGTCGGCGCCGAGATGCGCCCGGCGCTCGAGGCCAGCCGCGACCGCGACATCCGGCGGGATTCCCGTCTGGCTCAGCCCGATGAGTCGACCAGCACCGCCGTCCCCGGCGTCGGCGGGTGCGCATACGCGACGCTCCACCGCCAACAGCTTCACCGCGGCGTCGATGTCACACAGGTCGGCGGCGTCAATCCGGCGCCACTGCCTGGTGCACCGCCCCTCGGACGGCCGTTGCGGCGGCGTGCGGTCTCGCGCGGAATGTTCCTGTGTGTTCTCCACCAGCTGGTCGTGATCTTGAACACCATCCCCCCGCTCGTCCACACGGCAGTTCCGTGATCTACGGCTCGGCGGTCTGGCAACTGTGGGGAATCGAGCCGAAGGCCGCCTGACGCATCGCACAGGGCCACACCGTGGTGTTGCGCGATCTGCGGATAGAAGCTGCACGCGCATGGCCGCCACAGTTGTGACCCACCCCTGACGGGGTTGATGTCGAGGCCATGCGGCAGTAACCGGAGATGCCGGGGCGGTGTTCGTTTCTGCGCTGGTCGGCGTGCTCGTCGTGGTGCTTCGGCGACGAATCTCTGATCGCCGGATCGAGGAGGAACCTTTTGCCACGCAACGTTATCGACGATGCGCCGATGAGCTCATTCCACTGGCGGGTATCGCTGCTTTCTGCGGGCGGCCCCTTCCTCGACGGATGGGTGCTCAGCATCATCGGCATCGTCCTCATCCAGGCCGAGCCAGCGCTCGACATGTCCAGCCTTGACGTGGCGCTCACCGGCTCGATGGCACTGGCGGGCATGCTCGTGGGCGGCTTCTTCGGCGGCTACCTGTGCGACCGGCTGGGCAGGAAGACCACCTACACCATTGACCTTGTCGCCTTCCTCGTCTGCTCCGTCTTGTCAGCGATGGTGACCGATGCCTGGCAGCTCATCACCCTGCGCTTCATCGTCGGTATGGCCGTGGGAGCCGATTACCCCATCGCGGCGTCTCTGCTGGCCGAGTTCGTACCGCGCCGCCGCCGCGGAGCACTGCTCGCCTCGCTGGTCACGGCATGGTTTGTCGGTTCGACCGTGTCCTACGCGATCGGCTACTGGCTCGCGGGCTTTGGTGACAGCAGCTGGCGGTGGATGCTCTTCAGCGCTGCCGTACCCGCCCTGGTGATCGTCCTGCTGCGCACCAGCATCCCGGAGTCGCCACGGTGGCTGCTCAGCCGTGGGCGTCGGAAGGAGGCCGAAGAGGTCCTCAAGCGGGTTTTCGGTCCTCAGGCCAGTGTCGACGATATGGACGAGCCCGCGGCGAGCGCCTCCATCGGCCGTGTCTTGCGGCGCAACGGGTATTCGGGACGCATACTCTTCGTCATCGCCTTTCAGACCGCGCAGATCGTTCCGCTCTATGCCATCTACGCGTACCTCCCGCGGATGCTGGAGGATTTCGGATTCTCCGGTGACGACATCAGCTACGTCGGAGGCATCCTCTCCAGCATCGTCATCCTGATCGGCGCGATCGCCGGCAGCCTCGTCATGGACAGGTGGGGGCGCCGACCGGTGCTCATTCTGCCCTTCATCCCCATGGTCGGTGCTCTGCTGCTCCTGGGAGTCGCCCCGAACAGTGCAACGGCGGCCATCGTCGTCGGTCTCGGTGTCTACTGCCTCTTCTCCGGGATTACCGGACTGCTGGTGTGGCCCTATCCCGGTGAGCTGTTCCCCACAGAGGTGCGCAGCACCGCGATCGGCCTGATCACGGCGATCACGAGGATCGGGGCCGCAGGCGGCACCTTCCTGGCGCCGCTGTCGATGTCCGGCTTGGGGATCCACATCACCATGATCATCGGGGCCGGCATCACCGCGGCAGGCCTGGTCGTCAGCATCATCTGGGCCCCCGAGACGAAGGGACGTTCCCTGGCGGAGACGTCCGCGCCGGGCGCGCTGCGTCAGCGGCCGGAGACAGATCAGGGCACCGCCATCGTCTCGGCGGGCGACCCTGCACCCTGAGTGCGGCTCCCACAGTGGGGTTGGGCGGGCGGCCTCTATCGCCGCCCGCCCAACCCCGTCGCCCCGAGCGGGGAAACCGATCCTCAGCTGGTCTGAAGCAGCTTCCAGGTGCGCAGAGCGTAGAAGAGCTCCGCCTGGCTGGCGAAGTCGTGCAAGTCCATGGACGTCAGTGCTTCGATCTTCTTCATCCGGTAGGCGAGGGTCTGCTTGTGCACGCCGAGCCTCTTCGCACCTTCCTGCCATGACCTGTTGGCCTCGAAGAACACCGAAAGAGAGTGCAGGAGGTCCGTGTCGTTGCGGTCGTCGTACTCGAGCAGGGGGCCGAGCAGCCGCGCTACGACCGCCTCACCTTCGGCCACCGTCCTGGGCATGAAGGACGAGCCGTGTGCTCCGTAGACCGCGAAGCGGTTCTGTGTCTCACGAGCGCCCTCCAGAGCCCAGCGGGCCTCTCGGAAGGCGTCCGGGAAACGTGACGGCGACGAAACGGGCCGACTCACACCGACCACTGCGGGCGGTGCGGGGATGACGTCCTGCAGTGGCTCGGCGAACTCCTGCTCGCGGAGCAGGACCATGTGTGTCTCCTCGGCCGCGGCGTAGGCGCTGCGCATGTCGAGGACGGCCAGCGCTCGGGCAAGATCCTCCCCGTTGGCCGCATCGGCACATTCCCAGGCGCTGATCCTCCATGGCCCACCCCCCAGCCCGAGGGACGAGAGCTGCGCGCTTGCCGCTTCCGGGGCGAGGCTGCCTTCCAACAGGCGACGGGCCAGCGTCGCACGCTGTTCTCGTTCTCGCGACGCCTGCGCTTCGCAACGCTCGACCTCCATCTCGACGATCATGGCTGCGTGCTGGGCGAGGACCGGGTCCGGCTGTTCGTCGGCCCCCCTCGCGCAGACGACGAGGGCGGCTGCAACGTCCCGGCCTACCGGCAGGACCAGCGCCGGGACCTGCCCCGAGCCAACCCGGCTGAATGCCGGCAGCTGTCCCTTGTGCTCGTCGATCCTGGCAAGCGCCTCGGATCTGAGCTCGTCGCGCAGCCTGTGACGCGTGGGCAGGAGCTCGCGCCCTCGAACCGTGTCGATGACGTGCAGCTCTCCTCGGATGGCCCCTGCCAGCTCATCGAGCAACGTCGACGACGCGGTACGGCGCAGGTTGGCACGCCGCAGGACGTCGTAGAGCCGGAGGACCTGGGTGAGCCGCATGCTCGACCGGCTGTTGTTGCTGTCGGCGACGAAGCGAGCCACCGATACGAACGGCACGTTCCGCGCGGTGGTCAGGACCGGGAAGGCCAGCTCGTCGGCTACGGCCATGGCCTCCGCCGTCACCTCGGGCGCGACCAGTCCCTCGGCTACGGCGAGTCCTGCGATATCGGCTCTGGCCAGGTTGCGGATGAGCTCGGCCTGCGCGTCGGCGCCCGGCGGCAGGCCGTAGCCCGCCGTCATCAGCAGGTCACCGCTGCCGAGCCAGTTCCACGGATCGCCCAGTTCGCAGGTGTGCGCCCAGGTGACGAGGCGCTCCGCACCTGCGTGCCCCGCGATGATGCGCGTGCGCAGCATCGGGTCCTCGACCAGCGATTGGATGGTGAGGCTCATTGCGTCCTCCCGGGTCTAGACGAAGCAAGGATCACCGCACGGCACGCCCCGATGGAGTCGTATCGTGCGGTGCCGTGAACTTCAGCTCAGCGTCAGCAGGACGTGATCGGCCTCTACGCTGTCTCCCTCCACGATGTTGATCTCACCGACGGTGCCGGCCGAGGGCGAGACAACAGGGATCTCCATCTTCATGGACTCCAGCAGGATCAGTGGCTGGGCGTCGTCGACCTGCTCGCCTGCTTCGACGAGCACGCGGTAGACGGTGCCGACGACCTCCGACTTGATCTCGACGGACATAATGCTTCTCCTCTTCTTCACTCAGCAGCCGTGACTCGTCTGACGGGCTGCCAGGAATGCCCGGGCGGCCGCGGTGTTCTGAAGGGCACCTTCACGCAGCGCAGGGGTGATTCCTGGGTAGATGACGTCGACGAGTTCCTCGTCCGTCCGGGTGCGCTCAAGCAGCAATTGCTCGACTTGGCCGAGGCGCTCCCTCCGCCGGGCGGCGACGGCTTGGACGTCCCCGATCACATCGGTGCACACATGCCCATGGCCCGGCAGAATCCACTGCACGGACTCAGCGACTGCCGTGTCACGCAGCGTCTCCAGCGACGAGAGATAGCTGTCGAGCGATCCGTCGGGGAAGTCGAGCATGGTGGTCGAACCGCCCAGGACCGTGTCGCCGGTGAGTACGGCACGCGCCGACGGCGCGTAGAAGGACACCGAGTCCGAGGTGTGGCCCGGCGTATAGATGCAGTGGAGTTCCGCTTTACCGCTGCCGACGACGCTCCCTCCACGCAGTAGCGGCGCGTTCCGGCAGTGTCGGGCATCATGCGCATGGACCGGCACGTCCCATCGGCGGTGCGCGGCATCCACGGCGTCTGAGTGGTCGTCGTGGCCGTGCGTGACCACGATCGCCTCCAGACGGACTGCATGCAGCGCGAGCTGCTGATCGATGGCGCGGAGGTGGGCCGGGTCGTGAGGGCCGGGGTCCACCAGGACGGCGCAGCCACGACGGGTGTCCATCACGATCCAGGTGTTCGTGCCCGCGAGTGTGTACTGGTCGCTGTTGTCGGCTATGACAAGCGCGACATTGCCAGGTCCGGGTGTCACATGCGCTCCAGCGTGGTCGTGTCATAGTCCCCGCTGATCATGGCGGGGTTGTCCAGCAGGGACAGCAAGGTGGTCGCATTGGTCTTCACACCCTCGACCACGACCTCTGCCATGGCCGTACGAGCACGCTGTAGTGCCTCGGTCCTGTCGGAGCCGTAGGCGCAGATCTTGGCCAGCAGAGGGTCGTAGTGGGGGGACACCTGGTCGCCGGGCCGGTAGCCCGCGTCGACCCGCACCCCGGCTCCCTGCGGCATGTGCCACGCCGTGAGTGTTCCAGGCGAGGGGACGAAGGTTTTGGGGTCTTCGGCGTACAGACGCAATTCGAAGGCGTGTCCGGTGCTGTGCACGCTCTCGGTCTCGAACCCCGGCGCCTGGCCGGCGGCGATGCGAAGCTGTTCGGCCACCAGGTCGACGTCGTGTGTGAGCTCGGTGATCGGATGCTCCACCTGAAGACGGGTGTTCATCTCCAGGAAGACGAACTCCTGCGTGACCGGATTGACGAGAAACTCGACCGTGCCCGCGCCCCTGTAGCCGATGGCGCGGGCGGCCTCCCGGGCCGCCTGGGCCATCTTGGCTCGCGTGGCCGGACTGACACCCGGCGAGGGGGACTCCTCCAGCACCTTCTGGTGCCTGCGCTGGATGGAGCAGTCGCGGTCGCCGAGGGAGACGACCCTGCCGTCGCCCAGGCCGAGGATCTGCACCTCGACGTGACGGGCGGGCGAAATCAGTTGCTCCAGCAGAATGCTGGGATCGCCGAAGAATCGCTGCGCCCGGCTTCGGGCACCTTCGAACGCCCGCTCCAGCTCGTCAGCCGTGTGCACCGCGCTCATTCCGATTCCGCCGCCACCGGCGGCGGACTTCACCATCAGCGGATAGCCCACGTGCTCAGCACGGGCGAGGGCATCCGCCACATCGAGCACCGGCTGATCGGTGCCGCGGGCCACGGGAATACCCGCCTTCGCCATCAGATTGCGGGCCTGGATCTTGTCTCCCATCTGCTCGATGGCAGCGGCGGACGGGCCGACCCAGGCGATGCCGCGTGCGGTCACTTCCTCGGCGAACGACGCGTTCTCGGAGAGGAAGCCGTACCCGGGATGAATCGCGTCGGCCCCCTTCTCGACCGCTGCGGAAAGGACCGCACCGGCGTCGAGGTACGACTCGCGCGCCGGGGCAGGGCCTACACGCACCGCCTCGTCGGCCCACTCGACGTGAGCGGCGTCGCGGTCGGCGTCGGAGTAGATGGCGATCGTCCTGATGCCGAGGCTGCGGGCCGTGCGCATCACGCGAAGCGCGATCTCGCCACGGTTGGCGATCAGAAGTGAAGTGAACATGCGTGTCCTTTCACGGCGCGGCGTCGTCGGCGACGAAGGCTGGCGGGGCGACGTGGGAGACGCGCCTGACCCTCCCGTGAAGGGCCCAGTGCAGGAACTGCTCCACGATGGCACCGGTGGGGGCGAACAGATGGAAGGCGTCGAGCGCCAGTGCTTGGGCCATTCCGGCACTGGGGGCACCGAAGGGCTGTTGCTCAGGGCGGAACCAGGAGGCACTCGGCGCTTGCGCGGGCATTCGCACGACGAACACCTCGGCGACCTCGTCGTCGTTGCGCTGGAAGGCGGGACGCTCGTGCGCCACCAACACCACGGGCGTGATGACCATCTCCGCACTGAGTGGGTAGTCGTCGAGCATGTCCGCCACCTGCCACGCGTCGGAGGCCACGCCGACTTCTTCGTGCGTTTCCCGCAGCGCTGACTGGGCCGGGTCCTCGCCGGGCTCGCACCGGCCACCCGGCAGTGCAAGCTGCCCTGCGTGCTGGCGCATGCCTTTGCTGCGCTGGGTGAGCACGAACCCGTACCCGTCTCCGTCAGGCACCACGGCCACGGCGACGGCAGCGCGCTGGGTACCGGAGACGATGCGGCGGGGGAACGGCCGGCCCGGAACGGCGAGGTTCACGTGGAGCCCCCGTCGACTGCCAGCAGTTGCCCGGTGATGTAGCTGCTGTCCTCGGACAGCAGGAAGGTTATGGCGGCAGCCACTTCTTCCGGCCGGCCCAGGCGGGACAGAGGGATGGAGGGCAGCCAGGACTCGCGGATGTGCTCAGGCACGGCCTGCACCATGGGGGTGTCGATCGATCCGGGTGCCACAGCGTTGCATCGGATCTGGTGCCTGGCGTGCTCCTTCGCAACAGTCTTCGTCAGACCAACGACGCCGGCCTTGGCGGCGGCATAGTTGACCTGACCGAACTCCCCGTTGCGCGACTCCGAGGACAGGTTGACGATCGACCCCCCGCCGTTCCGCTTCAGCACGGGAACGAGATGCTGGCAGCCGAGCCACACACCGGTGAGGTTGACGTTCAGCGCCAGGTGCCAGTCCTCGTCGCTCATCTTCACCAGCGTGCGGTCCCTTGTCACACCGGCGTTGTTGACCAACCCGTGGACGGCTCCCCACTCGTCCAGGACTCGCTTGCGCAGCGCTTCCCAGCCGTCCCGACTGGTGACGTCGAGGCCGATGTGACCGGCTCGTCCTCCCGTGCGACGGACTTCGTTCGCGACCGCACTGGCGCTTTCCTCGTCGATGTCGGCGACGATGGGCACACCACCGTCCCGCCCGATGCGCACGGCGGTGGCGCGGCCGATGCCCGATCCGCCACCCGTCACAACGATGACGCGGGCTTCCAGCCGCTTGCTCACGGCGCCACCCCCTCGCCGCCGACCAGGTAGGTGTCCTTGCCTTCCTGTAGCACCTCTCCGCGATGGTTGATGACCTGCGAGCTCACGACGACGATGCCGGTGCCGGGCCGGGACCGGCTCGCTCGCAGGGACTCGATCCACGACCGCTGGTGGATGGTGTCGCCTGGATACGCGGGTGCGAGCATCTTCCGCTCGACGTTCAGGTAGGCGAGAATCGCCCACTCGTCCAGCCCGGGGGTGCGCAGGCCGCTGGTGACGGCCAGCACCAGCAGACCGTGGGCGATTCTGCCGTCGAACTCGGTGTTGGACCGTACCCACGTCTCGTCGATGTGCAGCGGGTTGTAGTCACCGCTGAGGCCAGCGAAGGACATGATGTCAGCTTCCGTGAGGGTGCGCCCGCTTGAGCGATAGCGCGCACCTTCCTTGAGATCGCCGAAGTGGAAGCTCATGTTTGCTCCTCGGCAGGCTCGAAGTACGGCAGCACCGTCTCGCCGTCGTGCACGAAGACGACGCGTACGCGCTGCTCGCAGTGCACCTGGTGGGGGTCGGTATTCACGATGCGGGTGGTCACCCGGGGGCCTTCGGCCAGCTCCACTACTGCGAGTACGTAGGGGCAGTCGTCGGCGAACTCGGCGTTGGCGGTGCGGTGCACGACGGTGAAGGTGTGCACGGTGCCGAAACCGCTCGCCTCCACCCAGCTCACGCCGCAGTCGAGCGTTCCCAGGGCGTGTCCGCGCGGGTACCATTGCAGCCCACCGTCGTGATCACGCCTCTGGATCAGGAATCGTCCTTCACGTGCCGCGTCGAACCACTCCTGGGAGAGCGTGTCGACGATGGGACGTGGCTTTTCGACCTGCGTCATACGACGAGTCACACTCCCAAGATCATGGTGGCGGTGGCGGACAGCGAGCCTCCGGTGGCGCTGACCAGGCAGTTCTCCAGGCTGTCGATCTGTGCTCCGGGGGACTCGCCACGCAGCAGCCGAACTCCCTCGATGGTGGCCAGAGCACCCCGGCGGCCGGGGTGGTTGGAGGACAGGCCGCCGCCGTCGGTGTTAATCGGCAGTCGGCCGGTTGGCGCGATGTTCCCGTCCTGGACGTAGCCTCCGACCTCCCCCTTGGGCACGAACCCCAGGTCTTCCAGGGCCATGGCCACGGTGATGGTGAAGGAGTCGTACAGCTGGGCGGCCTGGATGTCCTGAGGGCCCATGCCCGCAGCGGCGTATGCGTCCGCTCCCGACCGCTTGGTCGCGGTGGAGGTGAAGTCGGGCATCTGATTCATCTGGACCTGCCCGACCGCTTCTCCGAAGCCCAGCACCCGTACGGGCCGTTTGGGCAGGTCCCTGGCCCGCTCGGTGGCAGCGAGTACGAATGCGCCGCCCGAGTCGGTGACTACGCAGCAGTCGAATTTGTGCAATGGAGAGGAGATCATGCTCGAGCTGACGACGTCCTCGACCGTGAGAGGACCGCGGTAGCGGGCGTGCTCGTTCTTGGACGCGTTCTCCCGACACTGGACGGCGATGGCGGCGAGCTGCTCTGATGTGGTGCCGTATTCGTGCATGTGCCGCTGAGCGGCCAGCGCATAGGTCGAGACGGTGGACGGGCCGAATGGGACCTCCCATTGGCCGGGCCCGGTGGCGTTGGTGTTGTAGTCCGGGTAGGGCAGCGGGCCGGAACGTCCGCACGCCCCGTAGCTGACGACGGCGACCTCGCACAGCCCGGCCTCGATAGCGGCCACGGCGTGGCCTGCGTGGGCCACGAATGCCGCGCCTCCCAGGTCGGTCGAGTCGAACCACCTGGGTTGCAGGCCGACGTACTCGGCGACCTCGGCGATCGACAATTGCCAGCCGGCTTCCGGCGGGAACGTCGCCGTGGTGGCGAATCCGTCCACGTCGGCCACGGACAGACCCGCGTCGGAAAGCGCCCCGGCGATCACCTCGGCGTGGATCTGGAAGGGGTGGATACCCGGTGCCTTACGGCGCGGGGATTCGTATGCGCCGACGATCGAGACCCTGCCGCTGGGGAAGCGGCGTGATTGAGGCATTGTTCCTCCCGGTGTTGATGTGCATGCCGACGGACCGCCGGATGATTCATGGACGTACGCTCGGGCCGGTCTTGGGTCCCGGACGAGAGGTCTGACGGGCGACCTTGAGCAGCCGACCGAGGTACCGGCGGGTGTCGCGGGGGTCGATCATCTCCTCGACCCCGAACTTCTCCACGGTGCGCCAGGCCGAGGTCTGCTCGGCGAAGCGTTCGAGGAGTTCCCGCCGCTTGGCGGCCGGATCCTCCGCGGCGGCGATCTCCTGGCGGAAGGCCGATTCGACGCCGCCCTGCACGGGCATGTCGCCCCACGTGCCGCTCGGCCAGGCGAGCCGGATGCTGCGCTTGTTGGGCGACCCGGTGGCCTGGCCGGCCAGGCCGTAGGAGCGGCGGACCTGCACCGTGTAGACCGGCACGGTCGCGCGGTGGATGGACTCCACGGCGCGGGCTCCCTTACGCAGGACGCCCGCGCGTTCCGCGTCCGGCCCGATCATGAAGCCGGGCACGTCGACGAAGTACACGATCGGCAGGTTGAAGGTGTCGCATATCTCGACGAAACGGGTCTGCTTCTCTGAAGAGTGCTCGTCCATCGCCCCGGCCAGGTGCCGGTTGTCGGTGGCGAGGACTCCGACGGGATGGCCGTCGATCCGGGCAAGGCCGGACCTGATCGACCGTCCGTAGTCGGGCGTCATCTCGAAGAAGGAATCGTCGTCGACGACGGAGCAGATGAGCGCGTGTGCGTCGTAGGCCCGGCGACCGTTCGGGGAGACGATCGCGAGGATGTCGTCCGAGCCGCGCTCCGCGGAATCCTCCCCTGCGATCCGAGGCGGCAGTTCGTCCACGTTCGACGGCAGGTAGGACAGGAAGGTCCGCAACTGATCGATCGCTTCCTGTTCGGTCTCCACCGCGTTGTCGATCAGGCCTGACTGACGCGCGTGGACCTGCCACCCGCCGAGCTCCATCTTGTCGACCTCCAGGCCCAGTGACTGCTTGACCAGAGGAGGACCGCCGGCGAAGAGGCAGCCGTTGTCCTTCGTCATGACCGAGAAGTGCGAGATGGCCGCCCGGGCAGCACTACTGCCCGCCGTCGGCCCCAGCACCGCCGTCACCACGGGGACGGAGGACATCAGGTCGAAGACCGGGAAAACGGGCACCGTCGCCAGCAGCTCGGGGTAGCCCTTCTCCTGCTGCAACTCGACGCTGCCTCCCACCCCCTGCATCAGCAGCACCAGGGGGATGCCGTAGCCGAGCGCGGTCTCTTCGATAAAGCCGCCCCACGAGCCCTTGTAGCGGGCCAGGTGGATTCCTACACCGCCGCCCTGGACCGTGAAGTCTTCGGCACCCACCGCAACCGGCCGGCCGTCGATTTCCGCCAGACCGCACAGGAAGGTGGCCGGCAGAGCGCTGCCGCCCTCGCCGGGGGTGGTGACGAAGGTGCCGAACTCCAAGAAGGTGCCTGGATCAGCCAGTGCGTCGATACGCTCCCGGGCGGTCATACGCCCTGCATCGCGCTCACGCCGCACGCGGCGCTCGCCACCGCCTGACAGTGCGGCACGGCGCCGGCTCTCCAGGTCATCGAGCAGCGTTTCCCACTGCGCGTCGGGCTTGGCCTTCACGACACACCTCCGGTGTGCTGCCCCACAACCTGGGACAGCTCGGCTTTGACGACTTTCCCGGACGGGTTTCTGGGCAGTTCGGAGAGGAACACCACATGCTTGGGCTTCTTGTACGAGGCCAACCGGGCTCTGACGAAGTCCCGGACGTCGTCGGCCGCCAGTGCCGCGCCCGGCTTGGGCACCACGCAGGCGCACACCGCTTCGCCGGCCTCGGCGTCGGGGACGCCCACCACAGCTGCGTCGAGGATGTCCGTGTGCTCGCTCAGGGCGATCTCGATCTCCGCCGGGTACACGTTCTGTCCCTTGGAGATGATCACGTCCTTGGAACGGCCTTCGATGTAGAGGTAGCCACCAGAATCGATACGTCCGAGATCACCCATTTTCAGCCAGCCGTGAGTGAAGGCCGACTGTGTCAGCTCGGGCGCGTTCCAGTAGCCGCTCACCACGGACGGCCCACACGTGACGACTTCGCCGACGGTGCCTACAGGAGCGATTCGCCCCAGATTGTCGACCACCGCGAACGTCTGGCCGCCGGCCGGCCGACCGACCGAGCCGGGACGTTCCCATATCTCGTCGTCGCTGAGCAGGGAGACGATCCCGGATTCGGTCGATCCGTACGCCACGAACAGGTGCGGCTTCGGCCAGCGGTCCTTGAATCGCCGCAACAGCGGCGCAGGACAACTCTCGCCGCCGGTGACGACGCACCGCAGCGAGCCGAGCGGGAGCGGAGCGAGGTCGTCGGCTGCCAGCATCGGCTCCATCATCGAGGGATAGATCAACGCGTGCGTGACCTGCCACCGGCTCATCAGCTCGGCCATGCGCGCGGGCTTCCAACCCCGGCTGGGCATGATGGTCACTGTGCCGCCGGCCAGGAACGTGGGGATGCTCTGCTCGTTGAGCGCGGCGGTGTTGTACATGGGGCCGGTGAGCATCGTCACCGGTGCGCCGGCCATCCCGGTGTAGAGAACGGACTGCTGCATTGCGCACCACATGATGTTTCGGTGACGCATCTCCACCCCCTTGGGGCGGCCTGTCGTGCCCGACGTGTACAGCAGCATCTGGATCTCGCTGAAGCCGTACGCGGCGAGGGAGGCGTCGGCCAGTAGCCGCTCGTAGAGCGGCCCGCACGCCTTCGCCTCCAGCTCCACGACGGTGGGGCGCGGCGACGAGGAGCGCTCCAGACCGGCTTCGAGTGCCGGTCGCAGCTCGGGCTCGGTGAACACCACAGCCGGAGCGCTGTCGTCGTGCACGAAGCCGATCTCCCGCTCCGTGAAGCGGAAGTTGACTGGCGCCATCACGAGGCCCGCATAGGCGCAGGCGAAGTAGATCTCGAAGGTCTCGCCGCGGTTGAACAGGTGGACGCCCACCCGGTCGCCTGCTTTCAGTCCCAGGTCACGTAGCCCTGCCGCAAGCCGAAGCGCGCGATCGCGCAGTTCCCCGTAGGTGCGTCGGCCGTCGGGCCACTCAAGCGCCAACGCCTGCGGGTCGATGTGGCCTGGCAGTGTGTGGTTCCCCAGGAGCCAGGACACGTTGACGGATGGGTTGGGGAGCGAATCAGCCGTTATCATCGTCTTCCTCCTGAATGGCCCAAGTCCTGCCGGGCACGGATACCGCGGTGCCGGTCTCGCGCCCGCCGGGTGCGAGACGGTTGACCCACTCCCGGATCGGGGAGCCCCTGCGCAGCCTCTCCAAGGACGACTGGTTGAAGATGGCGTGGATGCTCAGCCCATCGGTGAGCGCTACGAGATCCGCCGCTGCCGCGTCGGCATCGAGCGTCGGGTCGAGGTCGCCGAGCTGTTGCGCGGCCCGGACCGCGCGGGCCGTCTGTCGGCGCCAGGCCGCAAGGTAGCCGTCGATCTCCGTCATTACCGCCGAGTCCGTCGCGGCTTCGGCGTAGAAGAAGACGAAGATCCTGGTCAGCGCGAGCCGCCGACGGTCGAGGGGAAGCTCCTCCTCGAGGATCGCTTCCACCGACTGCCGACCCACCATGGTGCGGCTGATGGCGCGCTGCCGCTCGGCAGCAATCTCGCTGGCCCGCCTCAGCCCGCCCAAAAGGAGGTCGTCGCGGTTCTTGAAGTAGTGTCCGAGAACTCCGGTGGACCAACCGCTTCGGTCGGCGACCGCCCGGAAGGTGACGGCGTTGGTGCCGCTCTCCGCCACGATGTCCAGCAGGGCTTCGGCGATCTCCCGCCGCCGTGCTTGACGGTCGACGACCTTCGGCATGGATCCTCCTTCGCAGCCGGCCAGAGCACGCCGGCGAGCCGCCTTCTTTTTGAGACGCATGTAATTTTTAACTACAGTCGGCGACTCTGCCAAGAGGTGATTTCGACCTTCTCTCCCGGACGGCCGCCTGTCGACCCACCAGTCAGCACGCGAGAACGGTCGAATCGGAGGACGCGGGAAGACCTTGACAGTCTCGGCAAGGGTCACTGACGCTGCAACTACACGAGACATGTGTCTTAAAAAGAGGGAGACTCCATGAGTATCACCGCACTGACCCCAGGCCTCAGGCCGGGCGTGCTCGCCGACCGCGTCCCGGGCGCAGCCATGCTGGGAGACGCGCTGACGATAGCCGCTGGTGCTGGAGCCACCGGCCTCTGCGCGCAGATCGCCCTTCTCACTCCGCTGAGCCCGGTGCCGTTCACCTTGCAGACTTTCGCCGTGCTGGTCGTCGGCGCGGCACTCGGCCCCATGCGCGGGGTGGCCGCCATGCTCCTGTACGTGGGTGTGGGAACCTTGGGCCTCCCATGGTTTGCGGGCCAGTCCGGTGGCTGGCACGGGCACACCTTCGGATATCTCCTCGGTTCGGTACTGGCCGCCGCGCTTGTCGGGGAGTCGGCCCGCCGGGGTCACGACCGAAGTGTCGGCCGTACGCTCGCGGCGATGGCCACAGGCCATGCCGTCATCTACGCAGTCGGCGCGCTTTGGCTGTCCGCCAGTCTCCACGTCGGGCTGGGCCAGTCGCTCACCCAGGGCGTTGTGCCGTTCCTCGTCACGGACAGCCTCAAGATCGCGGCAGCAGCGGGGATCCTCCCGCTCGTCTGGCGCATCTTGCAGCGGGGCGGCCGCTGACCGCCGCAGCGACGCCGGTGCGGGAGTGGGCCGCGGCTCCACGCAGCCTCACTCCCGCCCGGGTTCAGTCCAGCGCCGACGGCACATGGGCTGTCAGGAAACGGCGACGCGCTCGATGCTGGCGTCCGGGGCCACACTCGTCCGATTGATGTCCGCCCGCCGCTCCGCCAGCTCCACGACGTTCTTGAGCAGCATCGCGCGCGTCATAGGGCCTACGCCGCCGGTCGCGCGCGTCCATTTGCCGGCCACGTGCTCGACGCCCGGGTGCACATCGCCCAGGATGCCCTCGACTGTGCGGGTGATGCCGACGGACAGCACGGTCGCACCGGGCCTCACCCAGTACGGCTGTACCAGATGCGCCACACCCGCAGCAGCGATCACCACGTCGGCGACCCGTGTGTGGGCGGCCACATCCACCGTGGCCTCGTGGCACATCGTCACCGTCGCGTGCTCCGTCGGGCGGGTCAGCATCAGGCCGAGCGGACGCCCGACCGTGATGCCACAGCCGATCACGCAGAACTGCGCGCCGCGGACCGGCACCTCCTCCCGGCGCAGCAGATCCAGGATCCCTCGCGGGGTGCACGGCAGCGGTGCCGACCTCCCCAGCACCAGTCGGCCCAGGTTCGACGGATGCAGGCCGTCAGCGTCCTTGTCCGGGTCGATTGTTTCAAGCACCGCAGCGGTATCGATGTGGGCGGGTAGCGGCAGTTGCACGATGAACCCCGTACAGCGGGGATCGGCATTCATGCTCCGGACTTCTTCAAGGAGCCGGTCCTGAGATATGTCGGCCGGAAGATCTACCCGGATGGAATCGATTCCGACCTGCGCACAGTCACGGTGCTTGCCCGCCACGTAGGTGCGGGATGCCGGATCGTCACCCACGAGGACCGTGCCCAGGCCGGGCCTGATCCCTTGGGCTGCCAACCGCTCGATGCGGCACCTGATCTCCCCTTTCACCTCCTGGGCCGCGAGATTGCCGTCGATGACAGCCGCTGTGTGATGCACCGGTCCTTCCCTTCGTATGCAGTCGTGAGGACACTTCCGCGCCCAGCGTGGGCCGACCATGTCAAGCCGCGGCTCCATTCGGTATTGGCCGATGACATGACACGAGGCCGGCGAGTACGGGGATCGTCCAGGTCGTGGCCGGGGGCGCCTGATCGCGCAGTTCTTCCCCGGCTGAGCGATCTACCAGGAGCTCGCAGCCGGTTTGGTTCATCGGCGCATGGAATGCGCAGGACCCGCGGAACGACAGTGGTACCCGAACGGAAGGTGATCACATGGCAGTTACACCACCCGAACGCGCACAGGTCGTCATTGTCGGCGGTGGAATCATCGGCACCAGTACCGCTTATCACCTCGCTCGGCGGGGCTGGACGGATGTGGTGCTGCTGGAGCAGAACACCCTGACCTCGGGCACCACGTGGCACGCGGCCGGCCTGGTGGCCCAGATGCGCGCCACTCATGGCACGCGCGAAGTCGTGCGACGCAGTGTGGAGATCTTCAAGTCCCTCGAGCAGGACACCGGATTCTCCACCGGATTCGTGGAGACGGGGACTCTGCACCTGGCCACGTCGGCTGACCGGCTCGAGGAGCTGAAACGGCAGGGTGCTGCGGCCGCCGTCAACGGCATCGAGACCCATGTCCTTGATGTGGCGGAAACTCTGGCCAGGCATCCGCTGCTCGACGGCGAGGGGCTGCACGGCAGCCTCTTCTTCCCCACAGACGGCCGCGGAAGCGCCACCGACACGACGATCTCACTGGCCCGTGGTGCCGGCGGCCGCGGTGTCCGCATCCTCGAGGGCATCAGCGTCGATGACGTGATCGTCCACAACGGCAAGGCGACGGGTGTACGCACCGCACAAGGCGACATCGAAGCCGAGTACGTCGTCAACGCCACCGGGATGTGGGGGCGCGAATTCGGCGCCAGAGCAGGCGTTGAAGTGCCGCTCCAGGCCTTGGCCCACTATTACGTCGTCACCGAGGCCATCGAGGGGCTGCAACGAAACCTGCCGACCATCAAGAGCGGCGATGAGCACGCCTACGTAAAGGACGAGGCGGGAGCCCTCATGGTGGGGTTCTTCGAGCCCGGCAGCTACGCCTGGGGCGCGAAGGGGATCCCGCAGAATAAGGGCTTCGTCCACCTTCCCGAGGACTGGGACCACCTGGGCCCGTACTACGAGCGAATGCTGCGGCGGCTGCCTGTGCTGGAAGACGTCGGCATCCGGCTGCACTTCTGCGGGCCCGAGAGCTTCACGCCCGACGGGCAGTTCCACCTCGGCGAGGCCCCGCTCCTGCGCAATTACTTCGTGGCAGCCGGCTTCAACTCCGTCGGCTTCCTCTCCGGCCCCGGTGCGGGATCGGTCCTGGCGGACTGGATCATCGACGGCCACAACCCGGTGGACATGCCCGAGACCGAACCATCCCGAGTGCAGAGGCACGAAACCAACCGCAGGTTCCTTGAGCGGCGCGTCGTGGAGACACTGGACCTCGCGTACGCCCTTCACTACCCCTTCGAGCAGCGGACCACCGCCCGTCCCCTGCGGATCAGCCCTCTGCACAACAAGACACAGGCCGCCGGCGCCGTCTTCGGCGAGCTGGCGGGATGGGAACGAGCCAACTGGTACGCGCCGGAAGGGGTGCCGCGCCGCTACGACTACTCCTTTGCCCGCCAAAACTGGTTCGAGCACTCCGCGGCGGAGCACCGCGCCGTCCGGGAGCGGGTAGGCGTGATCGACACCTCGTCGTTCGGCAAGCTGCTCGTCCAGGGCCGGGACGCGATGCAGGTCCTTCAGCGCCTCTCAACCAACGACATCGACACCGCCCCAGGCCGCATCACGTACACGCAGTGGCTCAACGAGCTAGGCGGAATCGAGAGCGACGTCACCATCACCCGGCTTGCGCGTGACGAGTTCCTCGTCCTTTCCGGGCCGACGACCATCCGCCGGGACCTTGCCCACCTGCGGCGTCACATCGGTCAGGACGAGTTCTGCACAGTCGCCGACCAAACGGGGACCATGGCGATGCTCGCGGTGATGGGTCCCGATACCCGCCGTCTCCTGCAACCGCTCACGGACGTGGACCTGTCGAACGAGGCGTTTCCCTTCGGCACGTCCGCCGAGATCGATCTGGGGTTCGGCTTTGTCCGGGCGACACGCGTGACCTATGTCGGTGAACTGGGCTGGGAGCTGCTGATACCCACCGACATTGCCCACCACGTCTGGGATGTTCTGTTTGAGGCCGGTGCGCCACTCGGCCTCAAACCGGTCGGCTATCACGCTCTCAACTCCTTGCGTCTGGAGAAGGCGTTCCGCAGCTGGGGCCATGACGTGTCCTCCAGGGACAACTTGCTCGAGGCAGGGCTTGGCTTCACTGCCAAGTGGGACAAGCCGGGCGGTTTCATCGGCCGGGAGTCCCTGCTGAAGGCTAAGGAGGCGGGTATCTCGCGACGCCTCGTGCAGTTCGTCCTCGACGATCCGGAGCCGCTGCTGTTCCACGACGAGCCCGTCTACCGTGACGGCCGCCTCGTCGGACGGGTTGCTTCCGCGCAGTACGGACACACCCTGGGTGCCTCGGCCGCTCTCGGCTGGGTCACCGCCCCCGACGTGGTCGGTCGTGACTGGTTCACGGAGGGCTCCTACGCCATCGACGTCGCCGGACTGCACGTACCGGCGACGGCATCGCTGCGCCCCCTGTACGACCCGAAGTCTGAAAGGACGAAGTCCTGATGAGCAGCGTCGTCGTGACCCTCTCGTGCGAGGACCGGCCCGGCATCGTCGCATCCGTCGCCGGATTCCTCACGGACCGTGGCTTCAGCATCCGCTCCAGCCAGCAGTTCGGCGACGAGGAGACCGGTCTGTTCTTCATGCGCGTGCACGCGGCCACCGAGGAGACCGTCGACCTGACGCACCTGAGAACGCAGTTCCGATCCATCACCGAGCCGATGGCCATGGACGCTGCAATGCACGACCATGACGAGCCACACCGGCTGCTCGTCATGGTCTCCAAGCAGGGCCACTGCCTCAACGACCTGCTCCACCGCGCCCGCACGGGATCGCTGCCCGCCCAGATTGCCGCCGTCGTCTCCAACCATGACGACCTGCGCGGGCTCGTGGAATGGCACGGCATCCCCTACCACCATGTACCCGTAGGACCAAAGACGAAGGCGGCCGCCGAAGAAGAGCTCCTCAAACTCGTCGCCACCTACGATGCCGACACGGTCGTGCTCGCCCGATACATGCAGATCCTCTCGGATCGGCTGTGCCAGGAACTGCGCGGACGCGCCATCAATATCCACCACAGCCTTCTACCGAGCTTCAAGGGCGCACGACCCTACTTCCAAGCCCACGCCCGCGGCGTGAAGGTCGTCGGTGCCACAGCTCACTACGTCACCGCCGACCTCGATGAAGGACCCATCATCGAGCAGGAGTTCGCCAGGGTCCACCACAGCGATTCCGTGGCCGATCTCACCGAGATCGGGAAGGACTTGGAAGCGCTCGCGCTCGCCCGCGGGGTATCGGCCCACGCAGAACACAGAGTGATCATCAACGGCGGCAAGACCGTCGTCTTCCGCCGATGAAGGATGACCGGCAGTGACAAGAGCGTCATCGGCGCCGCTTTCCGCGTGCAGTCGATGCCGCACGATCAAAACTACTCTCAGGAGCCTCGGACGGAATGCTCAGGATCGTTGTCTGTGTGAAGTACGTGCCCGACGTCACCAGCGACCGCCATTTCCCGGAGGACCTGACGACCGGCCGGGAGGCCGTGAACGGTCTGCTGTCGGAGCTGGACGAGTACGCGTCGAGCAGGCGTTGCAGATCGCCGACGAGGCGGACGACACGGAGATCACTGAGCTGACCGTGGGTCCGGGGGACGCCCGGGACGCGCTGCGTAAGGCGCTGTCGACGGGCGCGGACAAAGCGGTGCGGTTGGAGTGGACTCGGTCGCTGTTGCCGAAGCCCGGCTTCAGGCCGCTCAAGATCGTCTGGCGCGCGAGAAGGCTGCCAAACGTGAGCAGATCGAAGCCATGCGAGAAAGAATCCGGCTCTTCGAGGCCGGCCACGGACCCAAGCCTGTACTCGGTCCGTTCAGCTTCGACGAGGACCGTGGACGCGAGGTCGCCCGCGCCAAGCGGTGGGTGGTGCGGGCCGAGAACGAACTGGCAAGGGCGCGCTCGGCCCAGGCCAACGCCATGGACCAGCACGCTACGACTACCGCGCAGGTCACACCCGGCGGCGGCAAACGTGGACCACGGGACAACACTGTCAAAGACAAGCCGCCGCAGGTCCGGCGCAACGTCACCGATCCCGACAGCCGACAGAGGCAAGGGGCCGACGGCGGCGCCCTGCGCAGGGTTACAACGCCCAGCTGGCCGTCGGGGCCGACGGATTGATCCTGGCCTGCGAACTTGTCCAGGACCGCAATGACCGGCGACAGCTCAAGCCGATGATGCCCGTGGCCGTCGAGGCAGCCCTCGCCGTCCACCAGGCCCGCTGCCTGCGTCAATGCCCGGATCCGGGCGGGTGCTGCATCGAAGCGTTCGCATCGCTTACAGGCGCTGGGGTCTTATCCGCAACCGGGTGCGGTCAGACGTCGTGCCCATGCGTGACGGACTGGATCGGCACGTTCTTGTTCGCCAACGGCTACTGGAGGCAGGAAAACCTGAACGCCCCCGGGCCCGACCGCCTCATCGCGCCGGGAAAGGCCCGGGACCTGCCGCAGGTGGATCACACCGCGAAGCCCCCGCCCCTGGCTGCCTGAGGGGAATCCAACCGACAGGAAGACCAGTACCGGCGTCTGCATTTACCGGGACGGACAGCCATGCGCCGGAGACGCCCAGGGCATCCAGGTTGGAAACGGCGCCCCATCGTTGCTGCGCAGCCCGAACGAAAACGCAACAGGCTCCGTGCCCGCCCGGGTGTCCCACTCACGCGGGCGGTAGCCGTTGCGGTGGTTGACGCGCTCCTCGCTGACCTGGCCGTACTCGGCACCGCATACGGCATCGGCGTCGGCGGACATCAGTGCGTCGGCGAATGTTTTGACCATCGCGCGGAGTAGATCTGGACTCGCCGAAGCGAGATTGTCCTCGGTCAGGGCGTGCAGAGGCACACTGATGCCCCTATGGATGTCAACCGGTGGTCGTCGGCAGCTGTGTGCGGATGATGATTGGGTAAAGCTCGCGGGCGATGTAGCGCTTGAGGCACCGGATGACTTCGCGGCGGGTTTTACCTTGGGCGACGCGTTGCTGCATGTAGATCTGGGTGCGGGAATCCCAGCGCAAGCGGCTGAGCACGATGGTGTAGAGAGCGGCGTTGGCTTGTCGGTCGCCGCCCCGGTTGAGCCTGCGGCGCTGGGTTTTCCCAGATGAGGCGTCGACAGGACTGACGCCGGCCAGCGCGGCGAACGCGGCCTTGCTGTGGAGACGCTCAGGGTTGTCGCCCGCGGCAATGAGCAGGGTGGCTGCGGTGTCGGGGCCCACACCGTGCTGGTTCAGCAGGGCAGGCGCCGCGGCTCGTACTACCTCCTTCATCCGGGTGTTGAGCTCCTCGATCTCTTCGCTGAGGGCATGAATGCGGCGGGCAAGCAGCCGCAGCGTGTGCCGCGTCGCAGGCAGTGGAGACAGTGCCGGGGTCGAGCACGGCGCACTCGCGGATGAGGCGTGGGGTGCTCAGGGCGGACAAGTGCTCTCGCAGCGCGGGTTCAGTGGCGACGAGGACGGCCTTCAGCTGATTGATCGCTTGAGTGCGCGACTTGATGGCGGATGCCTTGGCCAGTTTGAACAGGCGGAGCATCTCCGCGGGACCGCCGCTGGTCTTCGCGGTGGCAGTCGCCCGGCCGGACAGGACGGCCTGTGCGGCCGCTTGGGCGTCGACAGCGTCGGACTTGCCATGGCGGCGGCGGGCCTGCCGGTCTGGCCGATTGACTTCCGTGACCGTGATGCCTTCGGTGTGCAAGTAGCGGGTCAGGGCGGCGCCGTAGGAACCGGTGCATTCCACTCCTGCACGTTGCAAATCTCCGAACGAACGTGCCCAGGCGAGGAGCTGCTGGTAGCCGTCGGCCGTGGCCGGGAAGTCTTGAGTGGCCAGCACAGCCCCAAGGGCGGTAACGACGGCCGCGACATGGGCATCCTTATGGGTATCCACACCGAGCACGACCTCCTCCGAAGCCGAAAGGGCGCTGGTGAGGACGGGGTGATCGTGGGCCGTGCTGAGCACATTCGCCTGCCTTCATCGCGGGAGCACAGGTGACTGCCGTCAAGCTGGAAGCGGTCAGGACTGTGACGGTGCCTGTTGCGAAAGCCCCTATTGGGACACGTCCACCAGTCCGGCGGCAGCAAGTCGCGCCCCGGTCAGCGGCCGACGGATCAGTGTCAGGACACGGAGCCAGTCAGGTGCCGGGTCAGGCCGCCTTCCGGGATGCCGTCACATCCTCACAGTCAGGTGCGGTCATCGTGCTGATCTCCTTCAAGATCTTCGTCTTCTCGAAGGATCAGCCGGTGGCCGTCTGTCTATACGGGCCCTCACCCCGACGCCGAGGAAAACCCCCGGATCAGGCGGAACCCGGTCCACCAATTCCAAAGACGCAACCCCCGCCGGTCGCAGAATCCGCAGGTCAACCGTCAAAAGCTGCTCACTTCCAGGAGAGCCGCAACAGCCGCAACCGCCAATCCTTCCGGTTCAGGCGCCATTTGATCCTGCTGCCGATCACTCCGATGACACTTCCCGTGCACACGGCGGCCGTTGACGCGCGATCGCGATCGATGTAAGGATCCGAGCGGGCTGGACAAGCCACTCGGGGGAGGCATTATGGACACGTTCCAGTTCAGCGGTTCCGGCGAAGCCGTCCCGGTCTTCCGGGCATCTCGCGCCCAGCGAAGAATGCTCTTCCTGGAGGAGATCGCAGCGGGTGCGCCGACTTCTCACAACCCTATCCGCCGTCGGCTGAACCTCGTGCCGGTCAGCTCGGCCGGGCAACCGGGGTGGACTGTGGGGGATGTCCGGTCCGCCGAGACGGCGCATGCGCGATGGGTCACCGAGCCGCTCACCATGACCATGTACCGCAGCGTCGTGGACGGCCGGTCGCTGGGCGTTCTCCTCGGAGCGCCGGCCCGGGGACACTGACGTGCCCTGGCCGGTCGGTAGCGACGACCCTGGCCGTTGATCTCCCCGTCGTCCGTTCCCGAGCCCGCTCGGGAACGGACGACCCCCGCACGCACCTGGCGACCAGTCACCCGACCGTTCACGCCACAGAGAGCGAGCCCCTTCATGTCCGGCACGGCCGCAGCGTCCGTACCCCGTCTCCGACCAGCGGCGGAAGCGCTGCTGCCGTCGTCGGTCCCCGTACAGCTCGTTACCGAGGCCGGTCGGGCGTCCCCGGCGCCCTCGGACTACCCCGAACCCCCGGCGGAGCAACTGCGCGAGACATACCGGCAGATGGTGGTGGGCCGACGCTTCGACCAGCAGGCGTCCGCGCTGGCCCGGCAGGGGCGGCTCGCCGTCTACCCCTCGAGTCGGGGTCAGGAGGCCTGCCAGATCGCCGGAGTCCTCGCGCTGCGGGAGCAGGACTGGCTTTTTCCCACCTACCGGGACACGGTGGCCATGGTGGCGCGCGGCGTGGACCCGGTGGAGGCCCTGACCCTGCTGCGCGGTGACTGGCACTGCGGCTTCGATCCCGTGGTGGCCCGGGTAGCGCCCCCGTGCACACCGCTGGCCACCCAGCTGCTGCACGCCACGGGGATGGCGGACGCCCTGCGCCGCAAGGACGAGAACGGGGTGGTGATGGCCTTCGTCGGGGACGGCGGAACGAGTGAGGGCGACTTCCACGAGGCGCTGAACTTCGCGGCGGTGTTCCGGGCGCCCGTCGTCTTCCTCATCCAGAACAATCAGTACGCGATCTCCGTACCGCTCGACAGGCAGACCGCCTCACCGGCCCTGGCGTACAAGGGCGTCGGCCACGGAATGCGTTCCGAGCAAGTGGACGGCAACGATCCGGTGGCCACGCTCTCGGTGCTGACCGCTGCTGTCGAGCACGCCCGGTCCGGACGCGGTCCCTTCCTCGTGGAGGCCCACACCTACCGGGTGGACGGGCACACCAACGCCGACGATCCCCGGCGCTACCGGACCGACGACGAGGTGCGGCGGCGGAGCGCGGCGGACCCGGTGCCGCGTCTGGAGACCTATCTGCGTGACCGGGGTGTCCTCACGGACCAGGACGTCGACGCCGTACGGGCGGAGGCCGAGGAACGGGCCGCCGCTCTGCGGACCCGCATGGCCGCCGAGAGCCCGCTGGACCCGCTCGAACTCTTCGAGCACGTCTACGCCGAGCCCACACCCCAACTGCTGGAGCAGCGCGATCAGTTGGCCGCCGAACTGAAGGGCACCGAGAGCTGACATGGGTACGGCCACGATGGCGCAGGCCCTCAACACGGCCCTGCGCGACGCGCTGCGCGAAGACGAGCACGTGCTGGTGTTCGGGGAGGACGTCGGCCGCCTCGGCGGTGTCTTCCGCATCACCGACGGGCTGACGGACGCGTTCGGGGAACAGCGCTGCTTCGACACGCCACTCGCCGAGTCCGGTCTCGTCGGGCTCGCGGTGGGCCTGGCGATGGGCGGGTTCCGCCCGGTGGTGGAGATCCAGTTCGACGCCTTCGCGTATCCGGCGTTCGAGCAGATCACCTCGCATGTGGCGAAGATGCGCAACCGCACCCGGGGTCGCGTGGCGCTGCCGATGGTGCTGCGCATCCCGTACGGCGGCGGGATCGGCGGCGTCGAGCACCACAGCGACTCCAGCGAGGCGTACTACGCCCACACCCCGGGGTTGAAGGTCGTCACCCCGGCCACCGTCGAGGATGCCTACTGGCTCCTGCGGGATGCCGTACGCGATCCGGACCCGGTCGTGTTCCTGGAGCCCAAGAAGCTGTACTGGTCCAAGCAGGACATCGACTTGGAGCGACGGGGCACGGCGGCCCTCGGCCGGGCGGTGGTGCGGCGCCCGGGACGCGATGCCACGCTGGTCGCCTACGGTCCCTCGGTTCCGGTCGCGCTCGACGCGGCGGCCGAGGCGGCGCGGGAAGGACTCGACCTGGAAGTCGTGGACCTGCGCACGCTCGTGCCGTTCGACGACGAGACGGTGGTGGCGTCGGTGCGGCGGACCGGCCGGTGCGTGGTCGTCCAGGAGGCGCAGGGGTTCGCGGCGGCCGGTGCCGAGATCGTCGCGCGTGTGCAGGAGCGTTGCTTCCACTCATTGGCCGCTCCCGTCCTGCGCGTCGCCGGCTTCGACATCCCGTACCCGCCGCCCAAGTTGGAGCATGTCCATCTGCCCGGCGTGGACCGGGTGCTGGCGGCGGTGCACCGACTCCAGTACGACGACGAGCCGGACACCCGGCATCTCGCTCGGGGGGTCGCATGACCACCGCCCCGGAACGCCGGGTCTTCACCCTGCCCGACCTCGGCGAAGGGCTCACCGAGGCGGAGGTCGTCGCGTGGCGAGTGGCCGTGGGTTCCACCGTCGACGTCGATCAGGTGGTGGTGGAGGTCGAGACCGCGAAGGCGACCGTCGAGGTGCCGGTGCCGTACGCCGGGACCGTGCTGGAACTGCACGCCGACGTGGGGGCGGTGCTGGCGGTCGGCGCGCCACTCATCTCCGTGGGACGGGTGGCCCCGTCCGGCGCCGCCCGAGGGGAACCACCGGCTCGCCAGGACGACGGGGAACACCACGGGACCGGGAGCGGCCATGTCCTCGTCGGATACGGAACGGACCATGCCCCGGCCGGCCGACGCCGACGCGCCAGAAGTGCCGCCGTGCCGTCCGGGCGGACCGGGCCGACCGGTGGCGCGCCTGCGCAGGCTGAGCGGCCCGATGGCGCCGGCCGGGCGGCCGCACCGTTGGTGATCTCCCCTCTGGTCCGCTCGCTCGCGCGGAAACACGGTGTCGATGTCGCCCGGCTCTCGCCCAGCGGGCCGCACGGAATCGTCCTGCGCCGCGACGTCGAGCAAGCCATGGCGCAGGCCGCCCAACCCGCCACGGCAGACACCCCCGCGGCACAGGCGCCCGACAGCGTGATGCGCATCCCCCTGAAAGGCCGGCTGAGAACCGCGGCCGAGAAGCTGTCCCGCAGCGGCGCAGCCCCGTGTGTCACCACGTGGGTGGATGTGGACGCGACCGGTCTGCTGCGGATGCGCGAGAACCTCCGAGCCTCGGAACCCGGCCAGCACATCGGTCTCATGGCGCTTCTGGCACGTATCTGCGTCGTGGGGCTCTCCAGGTTCCCGGAACTGAACTCGACGGTGGACGAGGAGCGGGGCGAGATCGTCCGCTTCTCCGGCATAGGCTTGGGCTTCGCCGCTCAGACCGAACGCGGTCTCGTCGTCCCCGTGGTACGCGACGCGCATCGGATGACGATGGCCGAACTGGCGGCCGAACTCACCCGCCTGACCGGGGAGGCGCGCTCCGGCGGCCTGCGGCCCCAGGCGTTGACCGGAGGAACGTTCACGCTCAACAATTACGGCGTCTTCGGCGTCGACGGTTCCACACCGCTCCTCAACCACCCCGAAGCGGCGATGCTGGGCGTCGGCCGCATCGCCGACAAACCCTGGGCGGTCGACGGAAGGCTCGCCGTCCGCAAGGTGACCCAGCTCTCCCTGACTTTCGACCACCGTGTCTGCGACGGCGGCACCGCAGGTGGTTTCCTGCGCTACGTCGCGGACTGCGTGAAGCGCCCCGCGAATCTCCCGGCGGAGCCGTGACCCGGCATGTGACCCCACCCCCGTCGGCGCGGTCACCTGATCGGGCGGGGCCTCATGCGCGGCTGTCAGCACATCCGGCAGACGGGAGTTCGCCGGGTTTGATCGGCGGTTCCGCCGGCGGCTCGGGCACGGGCCCGCGCCGGGCGTCGAGAATTCTCGAAGAGATGACACCGGCCGGGGATTCCGACAGTGTGTTGATGGCATACGATGCCGCGCTGACGACCGGGTCGACGAGCGCCAGTCTTTCCAGCGCGTCGGAGATCCCCGAGGACACGTCCGGGCTTCGATCCGCCAACTGGACGCGAGCTCCCGGATAGCGGATGTCCTGCCGCGTCGCGAGGGCCCACGCGTCCCGCACCCCCTCGGCGACGGCCTGTTGTGCCTTTCTCGCGACAGTGCCCCCTTCAGGGTCGGCGGCCAGCACCCGTTCCAGAGCCCTGGCCCCGATGGCCGCGCAGCTCATTCCGTGGCCGTAGACGGGGTTGAAGGCCGCGAGCGCGTCACCGAGCACGAGCAGGCCTTCCGGCCAGCGGCTGACGCGGTCGTAGTGCACCCGCCGGTTCACCGTGCTGCGTGACGAATAGATCCCGGTCAGCGGTTCGGCGTCCTCGATGAGCTCGCCGATGAGCGAATGCCGGAGACTGTGCGCGAACGTGAGGAACCCGGCCTCGTCGACGGGGGGTTCCCCGCCCCGCGTGCCGGAGACCGTGACGATCCACTGGCCGTTCTCAACGGGCAGCAGTACGCCGTTGCGGCCTGGTTCGGCCGAGTCCGGGGCCGACATGATGGTGATGAGGGGAAAGGTGTGCGGTGTTCCCTCGGGCGCCTGGAATATCCGGGTCGCATAGACGAGACCGGAGTCCACCGAGTCACTCCTGACCGGCGGGATTCCCAGGCCCAGCAGCCAGTTCCGGGCCCGCGACGCGCGACCTGTCGTGTCCACGACTAGATCCGCGGACACGGTTTCGCCGCCGTTTTCCCCGCGTACATCGGCACCGGTGACACGGGACGCGTCGCCGAGCAGGCGCACGGTTTCGGTACCGGTGCGGACCACGATGCGTTCGTCGCGGAGTACCTGCCGGCGGACCACCCAGTCCAGCAGCGGCCTGCCGCAGGAAACCAGGAAATGGGAGGCGGGGAACCGGGTCTGCCAGCCGTGCGCGGTGAGCGCAACCAGGTCCTCCGGCAGCCCGATCCGCCGTGCTCCGGCCTCGTACAGGGCGGCCAGGGTGCCCGGCACCAGCTCGTCGACGGCCTGCGCCCCGCCTGCCATCAGCAGGTGGGCGTGATGCGCCTGCGGGGTGCCCTTGCGGGGCAGCGGTCCGTCGGGCAGCCGGTCCCGCTCCACGACCGTCACCGCGGCGCAGTGGCGCGCGAGTGCGGCGGCGGTGAGCATCCCGGCGAGACCGCCGCCCAGAACCAACGCGTGGTCGAACTTCACTTCTTCTCCCCCTCAGTCCCGTGCGGTCCGAGCCACTCGTGGATCACTCGTGCTGTGTGCCCGGCGTGGTCTTCCAGCACGGTGAAGTGGTCACCGGGGACGTCGATGGTGACATCCATCAGGTTCCACGGTGCCAGCCCTGCGAGAGAAGCCTCCCCGCCCAGCGGCTCGGACGCGCGGACCAGCAGTGCAGGCGCGCCGACCCGGCCCGGTGCCCAGTCGAAGGAGAGGTACCGGGCCATCGCACCGATCCAGGCGTCGCCCCAGAGGTCTCCCGGCTCACCCCCCAGGCTGTTGTTGCGGCGCACCAGCTCCGGCAGCAGACGGACGAAAACACCGGTGTCCCGTTTTCCCGGCGCCCACTCCGGCAGATGGCTGTCGATCGCGACCACTCCCGTGAGCGCGGCATCCGAAGGTTCGAGGCGCTGGGCGACCGCGTGCGCCACGATTCCGCCCGAGGAATGTCCCAGCAACGCGAACGGCCGTCCGCGGGCGGCTGAGAGGACACTTTCGGCGTGGGCGGCCACAAGCGCGTCGAGGCTCCCGGGAAGCCGCTCGCCCCGGCGGAAGCCCGGTTGCGGCAGGACGATGACCTCGCGGATCCCCCGCAGCGAGCCCGCGATGCGCGCGAACTGATGGGCGCCCGACCGGCCGACGATCGCCGGGAAACAGATCAGCACCGTGTCCTCAGTGCCATCGGGGCCCTCGGCCAGCCGGACCGGCTCGACGGCCCCGCCTTCCTCGAAGGACGACCGGAAGTGCGAAAGCTGGTCGATCGCGGTGAGGAACCGCTCGGCCTCGCCGTCCTCCGCCGCTTTCACGAACATGGCCTCCAGTCCGTCCGCCTGCTCTCGCGCGGGGCCCTCCGGTTGCCGCGACGTCATCAGCGGCAGGAGGTACTTCGCCACGGCCGCGGGGGTCGGGTGGTTGAACACCAGCGTCCTCGGCAGTGTCAGCCCGGTCGCCCTGCCCAGCACCGTGCCGAGCTCCGTACCGGTCAGCGAGTCGAATCCGATCTCGAGGAACAACGAATCCGGCCGCACCGGAGCGGTGGACCGGTGCCCGAGCACGGAAGCCGCGCAGGCGCACACGAAGTCCGTCAGCCGCCCCTCCTGCTCGGCTTCCGGCAGGCCGTCCAGTGAAGGCGCGCCCGTTCCGGCGCTCTCCGGCGCGTCGACCAGCTCGTCGAACACCCGCAGGCCGCGGTCCGCGGCGAGGCGGGACCAGTCGGCATCGGCGATCAGGACGTCCGTCTCGCCGAGGTCCAGCGTGCGCTGGAATGCCTCGACCGCCGAGGGCACCGGGATCGGCCGGAGGGCTTCGCCCGGACCGTCTCCCGGGCCCCAGATGAGCAGGGTGGCGGGAAGGCCGAGGGCCTCGCGGCGCCGGACGAGCGCGGCGTGCGACTCGTGCACCGTCGCCGCGGGGCCGGTTCCCCACACGCCTTCGCCGGAGGAGACCAGAAGGAACAGGTCGAGATCGAGCCCGGCGGTGAGCTCGTGCAAAAGCTCAGCGGTCGCTTCGGGCCGTTCGGCGAGATGGACGACGCCGGTCAGCGGACAGTCGGCCGGCAGGGCAGCGAGTACGTGCGAGAGCTCCGCACCGTCGGCTTCGGTGCTCGGCACCCCGGCTTCCGCCAGCTCGGCATGGACCTCCTTCGCCGGTTCCCCGGCGAGCACGAGGTGTTCCGCGCCGGCACCGGCCAGCCAGCGCGCCACCGCCTGGGCGAGCGCGCTGTCGGCGCCGGACAGCAGGACCGTCCCACGTGCCTGCCACGGCGCGGTGAGCGAGCGCTCCGGCACCGGCGCGGGCACGACCCGGCGGACGAACGAGCCCGGACCGCGCACCAGGAACCGCCGCTCGCCGGCCGGCGCGGCCACCGCGGCCGCCACCCGGTCGGCCACCAGATCGTCCACGGCCTCCGGCAGCTCGATCACACCGCCGGTCGGGGGCGCGGGTTCGCCCGCGTTCCTGGTCAGCCGCCAGACCGGCGCTCCCGCAGCGCTGTTCTCCCCGCTGGTCATCTCTCGTGCCGAGAGAATCCCGTCCACGGGTTCCTCCGGCAGACCCGGCTCCCGGTACCGGACGACGGCACCGTGGCGCTCCATTGCTCGCGCGCACGCCGCGATCCCGTCGTCGCCCGGGTCCGCGTCGATCAGCCAGGTTCCGCCGAGGATCGGGGGGCCCGCGATGAAGCGGCGCCACTCGACGCGGTACCGCAGCGCGTCCGCGGTCCGCCGGTCCGCCTGCCGCTGCCGCCAGGCCGTCAAGGCGGGCAGGGCTTCGCGGAACGGCCGGTCGAGGTCGAAGTCCAGTGCGTTGCGCAACGCCTCAACGTCTTCCCGGTCGATGGCGTCCCAGAGCGGAGAGTCGGCCGTGTGACCTCCGGCCCGGGGATCGGGGCCGTCCACCCAGTAGCGCTCGCGCTGGAACGCGTACGTCGGCAGCTCCACATCGCGGCCCCGGCCCACCACCGCGGGCCAGTCCACGAACGCCCCGGCCACGAATGCCTCCGACAGCGAGGCCAGGAACCGCGCCCGCTCGTTCTCCTCGCGGCGCAGAGTACCCACGGCGGTGGCCTCGGCGCCCGCGGCGGCCGCCGTGTCCGCGAGGCTCATGGTCAGCACCGGATGCGGCGATACCTCGACGAACATCGTGTGCCCGTCCGCCAGCAGCGCGCGGGTCACCCGCTCGAACTCGATCGGCCGCCGTGCGTTCTCGTACCAGTATTCGGTGTCCAGTGCCGCGGGTTCCAGCGGGCCGCCGGTCACCGTCGAGTAGAACCGGACCTCCCCGCCTTCGCACGGCACGATCGGGCCGAGCAGATCGAGCAGCCGCTCCCGCAGGGGCTCGACCTGGGCGCAGTGCGAAGCTACGGTCGTCGATACGACACGCGCCCGCGCTCCCTCGGCCACGCATGATTCGACGAACCGCTCCAGCGCCGGAACCGTCCCGGCCACCGTGCACGCGCCAGGACCGTTGACCCCGGCGACGACCAGGCCCTCGTCCCCGCGGGCCAGCCGCTCCCGCACCCAGTCCGCACCGGCGCCCACCGAGGCGATCGCCCCCTTGCCGGCCAGTTCCTCGGCGAACAGCCGGCTGCGCACCGCGATCACCCGGACCGCGTCCTCCAGCGTGAGCAGACCGGCCACGCGGGCCGCCGCCACCTCGCCCTGCGAGTGCCCCACCACCGCGGCCACCCGGACACCGCAGGAGCGCCACAGCGCGGCCAGCGAGACCATGACCGCGAACAGCGCGGGTTGCAGCACCTCGATCCGGTCCAGTCCCGGGGCCCCGGGCTCGCCGCGGATCACGTCCACCACCGACCACGACGCGTACTGCCGGAACGCCGCGTCGCAGGCCGCCATCTCGGCCGCGAACACCTCGGAGCTGTCGAGCAGCCCCGCGGCCATCCCGGCCCACTGGGTGCCTTGTCCGGGAAAGACCATGACCACACCGTCCCGGCCGGTCCCCGAAACCCCGCTGACCGCGGCGGCGTCCGGGGTCCCGGTGGCGACCGAGGCCAGCCCGGCGAGCAGGCCCTCCCGATCGGCGCCAGTGACCACCGCCCGGTGCTCGAACACGCCGCGCGTGGTCGCCAGCGAGTGTGCGATGTCCACGGAGGACACATCCGGACGGGCGAGAGCGAACGCCCGCAACCGGGCCGCCTGTGCCCGCAGCGCCCCGGCCGAACGCGCCGAGACCACCCACGGCACCGGTCCGCCGGGTCCGTCCGCACCATCGGCACCTGCGGCCTCCGGCGCCTGTTCGAGGATCACATGGGCATTGGTGCCGCTGATCCCGAACGACGAGACGCCCGCGCGCCGCGGGCGCCCGGTCTCCGGCCACGTGGCTTCCTCGGCCGCCACCTCGACCGAACCGGTGCTCCAGTCCACTTCGGTGCTCGGCTCACGCACGTGCAGCGTGCGCGGGACGACTCCGTGCTGGAGCGCCAGCACGGTCTTGATCACCCCGGCGGCTCCGGCGGCGGCCTGGGTGTGCCCGATGTTCGACTTCAGCGAGCCCAGCAGCAACGGCCGCTCCCGGCCCTGCCCGTAGGTCGCCAGCAACGCCTGCGCCTCGATCGGGTCGCCCAGCCGCGTACCCGTGCCGTGCGCCTCCGCAACGTCCACATCGCGCGCTTCCACCCGTGCGTCCTCGAGAGCCTGCCGTATCACCCGTTGCTGCGCGGGGCCGCTGGGTGCGGTCAACCCGTTCGAGGAACCGTCCTGGTTCACCGCGGAACCGCGCACCACTGCCAGAATCCGGTGGCCACGGCTGACCGCGTCGGACAGCCGCTCGACCAGCAACAACGCGACACCTTCGGACAGGCCGGTGCCGTCCGCGCCATCCGCGAAGGCCTTGCACCGGGCGTCCCTGGCAATACCGCGCTGACGGCAGAATTCGACGAAGGTGGCGGGCGTCGACATCACCGTTACACCGCCGGCGAGCGCAAGGTCGCATTCCCCGGAGCGCAGCGAGCGGACGGCCAGGTGCAGCGCCACCAGCGACGAGGAGCACGCGGTGTCCACGGTGACCGCGGGCCCTTCCAGCCCCAGCGTGTAGGCCAGCCTGCCGGAGAGCACACTGGCCGAGGTCCCGGTGCCCAGCAGCCCGGCGAGGGAGTCCGGCACCTCGGTCAGCCACGAACCGTAGTCCTGGTAGTTACTGCCCACGAAGACCCCGGTGCCGCTCCCCCTCAGCGACGGCGGCTTCAGCCCGGCCCTTTCCAGCGTCTCCCACGACGTTTCCAGCAGCAGCCGTTGCTGCGGGTCCATCGCCAGTGCCTCGCGCGGGGAGACACCGAAGAAGCCCGCGTCGAAGTCGCCCGCCTGGTGCAGGAACCCGCCTTCCCGGACGTAGCAGGTGCCGACGCTCTCAGGGTCCGGGTCATACAGCGACTTCAGGTCCCAGCCGCGATCATCCGGGAAGTCCGAGATCGCGTCGCCGCCGGAGGACAGCAACCGCCACAGCTCGTCCGGCGTGGACACCCCGCCGGGCAGCCGGCAGCCCATGCCGATGATCGCGACGGGCTCCTGTGCACGCTCTTCGAGTGCGCGCACCCGCCGGTTGGCGGTCATCAGATCGGCGGTCACCTCCTTGAGGTAATGCCGCAGGGTCTCCTCGGTGGTCCCGCTCATCGTTCCCCCAACTCTTTGGTGATCAACGCGATCAACTCGTCGTCGTCGGCGTCGTGGACCATCGCCACGTCGGCGGCCGCATCCGCTGCGCCGGGGTCCCGCAACTGGTCGACCACGCTCTCCAGCCGCTTCCGCAGCCGGGTCCTCGTCTCCTGGTCCACATCCGGCTCGAGCACGTCCCTGGCCAGTGCGTCGACCGCGGCCAGCAGCCGCCCGCTCCCGTCCTCCGCCACCAGCCGGGTGGCCAGGTGCTTCGCCAGCTCGGCGGCCGACGGGTGGTCGAAGGCGAGCGTGGCGGGCAGTTTCAGGCCGGTGGCAGCGGCCAGCCCGTTGCGCAGTTCCACCGCCCGCACCGAGTCGAAGCCGATGTCCTGGAAGGCGCGTCCTGGCTCGGGGCTTTCGCCCGCCGGGTAGCCGAGCACCCTCGCCACCTGCGTGCGGACCAGGTCGAGGATCGCCTGCCGCTGCTCGCTCCTGGACAACCGGGCGAGCCGCTCGGCGAACGCAACCTCCGTGGCAGGCTCATCGGGACGGCGGGATTCCGCGATCAGCTCGAACATCCGTGTGGGCCGGGCGGCCACCGGACTGCGCGTCCAGTCGATGTCGACCACCAGTGGCGCGGGTTCCTCGCCCCCCACCGCCGGGGCGAGCACGGTGATCGCAAGCTCGGGATCCATCGCGGGCGCGCCACGGCGTTTCAGGTCGTCGGCCACCGCGACCGCCATACCCGCGTTGGCCCAGTGTCCCCAGGCCACCGAAGTGGCGGGCAGCCCGTCGGCGCGCCGGTGTGCGGCCAAGGCGTCGAGGTAGGCGTTGCCGGGGGCGTAGTTCCCCTGACCGGGGCCGCCGAGGACGCCCGCGGCGGAGGAGAAGAGCACGAACGCCTCGACCTCCCCGACCAGCTCGTGCAGGTTCCGCGCCCCGTCGACCTTGGGGCGCAGCGCGGTTTCGACCTGGTCCGGGGTCAGCGCGTGCAGCATGGCGTCGTCGAGCACGCCGGCCGTGTGCACCACGGCGGTCAGCTCCCCCGGCAGTTCGGCCAGCAGTTGGGCCACCTCATCGCGGTTGGCCACGTCGCACTCCGCCACGGACACTCCGGTGCCCATGGTGGACAGCTCTTCGCACAGTGCGGCGGCGCCCTCGGCGCGGGTGCCGTGCCTGCTGGTGAGCACCACGTGCGCGGCGCCGTTGGCCGCGAGCCAGCGGGCCACCCGCGCTCCCAGCCCGCCCGTGCCTCCGGTGACAAGCACAGTGCCTCGCGGGGTCCACTCCGCGCCCGGTGTATGCCGCGCCCGGCGGAGGCGACAGCCGAACACGCCGGTGGAGCGGATCGCGAGCTGGTCTTCGCCGATGTCCCCGGACAGGGCGGCGGCCAGGCGCCGCCCGGCCTGTTCGTCGACCTCGGCGGGGATGTCGACCAGCCCGCCCCAGCGGTCGGGGTGCTCCAGCGCGGCGATCCGGCCCATGCCCCACAGCAGGGCCTGCTCCGGCTGGGACACCGGTTCCGTGCGGTTGACGGCCACCGCACCCGAGGTCACGCACCACAGCGGCGCCCGGACACCGGCGTCGCCGAGCGCCTGCAAGAGGGTCACGGTCTCGGCCAGCGCCGCGCGACCGCGGCAGCCGAGCAGCGAGACCACGCCGCGCACGTTCCCCGGTACCTCGCGCAGCCTGGCAGCGAGCCGCTCACGGTCGGTACCGCCGACGGTCAGTCGCGTCACCTCGGCGCCCGCCATGGCCGCGGCAACCGCCGACGGCCATGTGACGTCCGGGTCTTCGGGGGTCAGGACGAGCCAGGTTCCGGAGAGCACCGGCGCCACGGGTTCGGGCACCGGCGTCCAGCCGACGCGGTAGAGCCAGGAGTCGGCCGCGGACCGGGCGTTCGGCACCGAGTCGGTGATTTCCGGCCAGTAACGCCTGCGCTGAAAGGCGTACGTCGGAAGGTCGGCCATGGCGCCCCCGCCGGCCACGCGTGGCCAGTCCACCGCCGCACCCGCGCCGAAGAGTTGGGCGAGAGCGCCGAGAAACCGCGGGCCTTCGTCCTCGTCCCGGCGCAACGTGCCGACAACAACCGCTTCGGTGCCCTCCGCGACCTGCTCGATCGCGGGGGTGAGCACCGGATGGGCGGACACCTCGACGAACGCGGTACGGCCGTCCGTCAAGGCGCCTGAGATGGCCTGCTGGAAGAGCACGGTCTGCCGGAGGTTGCGATACCAGTAGTCCGCATCCAGCCCCTCGGTATCGAGCACTCCCCCGGTCACCGTGGAATAGAACGGAATCTCACCCCGGACCGGCCGGATACCGGCCAGTTCCTCCCGCAACCGCCCCGCCAACACCTCGACCTGGTCCGAATGCGACGCGTAATCCACCGCAATCCGCCGCGCTCGCACCCCCTCCGCCTCCCAACGCACCAGCAACTCGGCCAGAACCTCGTCCTCCCCGGACACGATCACCGAACCCGGCCCATTCACCGCGGCAACACCCACCCCACCACCGAGCACCCCACGCACCACATCCTCGGAAAGCGAGACCGACACCATCCCACCACAGCCCGACAACGACTCCCCCACCAGACGACTGCGCACCACCACAACCCGCACCGCATCCTCCAACGACAACGCCCCCGCCACATAAGCAGCCGCCACCTCACCCTGCGAATGACCCACCACCCCCGCAACCCGCACACCACACGCCCGCCACAAAGCCGCCAACGACACCATCACCGCAAACAACACCGGCTGAAGAACCTCAACCCGATCCAGCCCCCAACCACCCCGCAACACATCCCGCACCGACCACGACACATACGCCGACAACACCACATCACACGCTGCCAACTCGGCAGCAAAAACCTCACACGAATCCAACAACCCAGCAGCCATACCCACCCACTGCGAACCCTGACCCGGGAACACCAACACCACACCATCACGCGCCGACCCACACGGCTCCACCACCGCCAACGAATCCAAACCCCGCAACAAGGCATCACGCCCAGCACCCACCACGACCGCACGATGCTCGAACACCGAACGCAACGCGAGCGCGCGGCCGACCTCTGCGGGCGTCAGCTCCGGATGCGCCACCACGTGGTCCCGCAGCCGGAGTGCTTGTGCGCGCAGCCCATCCCGGGACTTCGCCGACACCACCCACGGCACGACCCCCGCGACCAACGGCGCCCGTGTGTCCGTCTCGGACCGGACGTCCTCGGGTGCTTCGAGGACGACGTGGGCGTTGGTACCGCTGATCCCGAACGAGGACACCGCAGCGCGCCGCACCCGGCCCGACTCCGGCCAGGGCATCGGCTCCGCCGCCAGCGCCACCGCACCCGCGGACCAGTCGACCTCGGGCGACGGCTCGTCCACGTGCAGGGTCGGCGGCACCACACCGTGCCGCATCGCAAGCACCATCTTGAGCACACCCGCCACACCCGCGGCCGCCTGGGTGTGGCCGAGATTGGACTTCACCGAGCCGACCAGCAGCGGCCGCTCCCGATCCTGCCCGTAGGTCGCCAGCAACGCCTGGGCCTCGATCGGATCACCCAGTTTCGTGCCGGTTCCATGTGCCTCCACAACGTCCACATCGGACGGTTTCAGTTCCGCGTTCCGCAGAGCCTGCCGGATCACTCGCTGCTGTGACGGGCCGTTCGGCGCGGTCAACCCGTTCGACGCACCGTCCTGGTTCACCGCCGAACCCCGCACCACCGCCAGCACCCGATGCCCCTTGCGCCGGGCGACCGACAATCGCTCCACCACCAGTACGCCCACGCCCTCGCCCCAGCCGGTGCCGTCGGCCGCCGCCGCGAACGCCTTGCACCGGCCGTCGGCGGCCAGCCCGCCCTGCCGGGAGAACTCGAGGAACCCGCCCGGCGTGGACATCACCGTCACCCCACCCGCCAGCGCCAGGTCACACTCGCCCGAACGCAGTGCCTGCGCCGCCAGGTGCAATGCCACCAGCGAGGACGAACACGCGGTGTCCACAGTCACCGCGGGACCTTCGAGGCCCAGGGTGTAGGCGACCCGGCCGGAGATCACGCTGCTGGCATTGGTCGCCAGGTATCCGAATCCCTGGTCCGGGGTGTGCATCAGCAGGTTCGAGTAGTCCTGGCTGTTCACCCCGGCGAACACTCCGGTGGAACTTCCTTTGAGCGCCGTCGGGTCGATGCCCGAGCGTTCCAGTGCCTCCCAGGAAGCCTCCAGCAGCAGCCGCTGCTGCGGGTCCATCGCGGTCGCCTCGCGCGGCGAGATCCCGAAGAACCCCGCGTCGAAATCCGCCGCGTCGTAGACGAACCCGCCCTCTTGCGTGCTGGATACGTACTGCTCGAACCCGGCCACGTCCCAGCCGCGGTCCACCGGGAACCCCGCGATGGCGTCGCCACCCGACGACAGCAGTTGCCACAGCTCCTCCGGTGAAGCCACTCCGCCTGGCAGGCGGCAGGCCATGCCCACGATCGCCACCGGTTCCGGGGTGGCCGACTCCATCAGGCGCAGCCGGCGCCGGGCTTCGTACAGCTCGCTGGTGACCCATTTCAGGTGAGTCCGCAGCTCTTTCTCGCTCATGACGCATGACCCATCTCGTCGGCCGGGACTTCACGTGTCGTTTTTGAACTCGCTCTGGATGAAGCTGAACAGCTCGTCGTCGCTGGCCTCGTCCAGCATCGACCGGACGGCGCCAGACTCCTCCTGCTCGCCACCGGACCTGGACAGGATCAGGCCGGCCATCCGCCGCGCCTGTTCCCAGGCCGGGTCGTCGTCCGGCAGCGCCGCGAGTTTCTCTTCCAGCTGCCGCAAGACATCCGCCACTGCGAGCGGCGACGCCTGCGGGGGAGCGACCAGCTCGATGAGATAGTCGCTCAGCGCGACCGCGGTCGGGTAGTCGAAGAGCAGGGTCGCAGACAGCTTGAGCCCGGTCGCGGTGGTTATCCGATTGCGGAGCTCCACGGCGGTCACCGAGTCGAACCCGAGGTCCTTGAAGGGCCGGTCCGGCTCGATGGTCTGGTCCGGACGGTAACCGAGTACTTCGGCAACGTGGCCGGTCACCACCTCCAACAGAACCCTCTGCCGTTCGGCCTCGCCGAGCGGGGCGAGACGTTCGGCGAGCTTCGGGCCCTCGTCCGCCCTGGCCTCCCTGCGCGCGGCCCGCCGCGCTTCGGGCAGGCGGTCGACCAGCGGGCCCAAGTTCGCCAGTACCGAGGAACCCCAGTCCACGTCGATCACGACCGGGGCCGGGTCCCCCGCCGCGACCGCGTCTCCCAGTGCCGTGGTGGCCAGGTCCGGCGGCATCGCCGGCACGCCGCGGCGCAGCAGGTCTTCGGTGAGCGTCCCGGCCATTCCCGCGCCCGCCCAGTTTCCCCAGGCGATCGAGGTGGCCGGGAGGCCGAGGCCACGCCGGTGCACCGCCAGTGCGTCGAGGAAGGCGTTCGCGGCGGCGTAGTTGCCCTGGCCCGCGTTGCCGAAAACCCCGGCTGCGGAGGAGAACAGCACGAACGCCGACAGGTCCATCCCGGCGGTCAGCTCGTGCAGATTCCACGCGCCGTCTGCCTTGGGGCGCAGCACGGTGTCCACCTGCTCGGCGGTGAGCGAGTCCAGCACCCCGTCCTCGAGCACACCCGCGGCGTGCACGACGGCGGTCAACGGCACGTCCTCGGGAATCAGCGCCAACAATTCGGCCACCGCGGCACGGTCGGCCACGTCGCACGCGGTGATGGTGACGCGCACCCCGAGTGCGGCGAGCTCATCCCGAAGTTCGGCCGCGCCGCGCGCCGACATGCCCTGACGGCTTGTCAGCAGCAGGTGCTCGGCCCCATTGGCGGCCAGCCACCTGGCGACGTGCGGCCCGAGTCCGCCGGTGGCACCGGTGAGCAGCACGGTGCCGGACGGTGTCCACCGGGGTGCGCCGTCCGCCGGAACCACGCGGACCAGGCGACAGCCGAACAGACCCGCCTGCCGTATCGCGAGCTGGTTTTCCCCACTCGTACCGGATACCGCGGCAGCGAACCGCCGGAGGGCCTTCGCGTCCGCGTTCGCGGGCAGATCCACCAGCCCGCCCCAGCGGTCCGGCAACTCGATCGCGGCGACCCTGCCGAGCCCCCAGAGCAGCGCCTGCTCCGGATCGTCGACCCGGTCGGTGAGTCCGGTCGCGACGGCGCCGCGCGTGACGCACCACAGCGGTGCCCGGAGGCGCGTTTCGGCCAGGGTACGCAGCAACACCAGGGTGCCGTTCACGGCGGGGCGTCCCCAGTCGGCGAGCCACGACACGACCCCGGCGACCTCGGAGACGCCGGCCGCCGCCGCACGCACACGTTCGGCCACCGAAGCCTCGTCGGCGGAGTCGACCTCCACGCGCACCACATGGGCACCGGCCTCTGTGAGTGCCGCCACCTCGGTCTCCTCGTCGAACTCGTGCGGCACCACGGCCAGCCAGGTGCCGGTGAGCACGGATGCGCCGGGGTCGGCCAGCGGCACCCAGTCGATCCGGTACCGCCAGTGGTCCACGACCGAACCCGCCACACCGGCGGGCACAGCGGGAGGCTCCTGGTCCAGCCAGTGCCTGCTGCGCTGGAAGGCGTAGGTCGGCAGGTCGACCCGGGCGCCCGCGTCGATCACGGTCGTCCAGTCGAGGTCGATCCCGCCGCCGGCGAACGCCGTTCCCACCCCGGTGAGCACACTGCCGGCTTCGGGCTCGTCCGGGCAGAGCAACGGGACGGCCAGCGCGTCTTCGACTCCGCACTCGGCGACCAGGTTGGTCAGCACGGCGCCGGGCCCGGCCTCGAGGAAGGTCCGCACGCCGCGGTCCGCCAGGCAGGCCAGGCCGTCGGCGAACCGCACGGTTTCCCGGACATGCCTGCCCCAGTACTCCGGCGTGCGGATCTCGTCCCCGGCGACCGTGCCGGTCACGTTCGAAATCACCGGGATGCGCGGCGCGTCGAGCGAAAGCCCGGCCACGGCCCTGGTGAACGGGTCGACCACCGGGTCCATCAGCACCGAGTGGAACCCGTACCGCGTGCTCAGCCGCCGCACGCGGCGTCCTTGCCCACGCCACCACTGCTCGATCTCGGCCACGGCCGCTTCGTGGCCGGACACCACCACGGACGCCGGGCCGTTCACGGCCGCCACGTCCGCCCGGCCGGTGAACCCGGCCAGCATTTCCCGGACCTCGGCGTCGGTGGCCTCCACCGCCAGCATCGCGCCGGGTTCGGCGTCCTCGCTCATCATCCGCCCACGGGCGGCGACCAGGGCACAGGCATCGGCGAGGGAGAGCACACCCGAGACGTGGGCGGCGGCGATCTCACCGATCGAATGCCCCAGCACATAGTCCGGCCGGACACCCCAGGACTCCAGAAGCCGGAACAGGGCCACCTCGACGGCGAACAAACCGGCCTGTGCGTACATGGTCTCGTCGAGGAAGTGCTTTTCGGTGTCCGAGAGGGCGTCCGCCAGCGATACGTCCAGGTGCCCGTCGAACTCGGCGCAGATCTCGTCGAAGGCGGCCGTGAACACCTCGAACCGGGCCCGCAGCTCCCGGCCCATCCCGGCCCACTGCGCACCCTGGCCGGGAAACAGCAGGGCCACGCCCGCGCCGCCGGCCCTCGCAGTGGCGCCCGTCGCCACCGATCCAAGCCCGCGCACCAGCGTTTCGCGGTCCTCGCCGACGACCACCGCACGGTGGTCGAACAGGGCCCTGGTGCGTACCAGGGAAGCGGCCACGTCCACCGTGGACAGCCCGGGCCTTGCCATGACGAACTCCCGCAGGCGCGCGGCCTGTGCGCGGAGGCCCGCGGGGGACTTGGCCGAGAGCACCCACGGAATGGCTCCCGCCGAAGGGCAGGCGGGTTCGGGCTCCGCCGGTTCGGGGGCTTCGAGGACGACGTGGGCGTTGGTGCCGCTGATCCCGAACGAGGACACCCCCGCGCGCCGCACGCGTCCGGACTCCGGCCAGGCCATGGTTTCGGTCGCCAGCTCCACCGCTCCGGCCGACCAGTCCACCTCGGGGTTCGGCTCGTCCACGTGCAGTGTCTTGGGCGCCAGGCCGTGCCGCATCGCCAGCACCATCTTGATCACCCCGGCCACCCCCGCGGCCGCCTGCGTGTGCCCGATGTTCGACTTCAGCGAGCCCAGCAGCAGCGGGCGCTCCCGGTCCTGCCCGTAGGTCGCCAGCAACGCTTCGGCCTCGATCGGGTCGCCGAGCCGCGTACCCGTGCCATGTGCTTCGACAACGTCCACATCGGACGGTTTCAGCCCGGCGTTCTCCAGCGCCCGCCGGATGACCCGCTGCTGCGACGGGCCGCTGGGCGCGGTCAGGCCGTTGGACGCACCGTCCTGGTTCACCGCCGAACCCCGCACCGTCGCCAGCACCCGGTGCCCGTGCCGGCGGGCGTCGGACAGCCGCTCGGCGACCAGAACCCCGACGCCCTCGCCCCAGCCGGCGCCGTCCGCGGCCGCCGCGAAGGACTTGCACCGGCCGTCCGCCGCGGTGCCCCGCTGGCGGGAGAACTCCACGAAGGTGGAAGGCGTGGACATCACCGTCACCCCGCCCACCAGCGCGAGATCGCACTCGCCCGAGCGCAGCGCCTGCGCCGCCAGGTGCAGGGCCACCAGCGACGAGGAGCAGGCCGTGTCCACGGTGACCGCGGGCCCTTCGAATCCGAACGTGTAGGACACGCGTCCGGACAGCACGCTCGCGGCGTTGATGGCGAGGTACCCCGCGATGGCCTCCGGGTTGGTCATGAACCTTGCCGAGTAGTCCTGGCCGCTCAGTCCGGCGAACACCCCGGTGGAACTTCCCTTGAGCGCCAGCGGGTTCAGTCCGGCGCGTTCCAGCGCCTCCCAGGAGACCTCCAGCAGCAGCCGCTGCTGCGGGTCCATCGCGGCGGCCTCACGCGGGGAAATCCCGAAGAACTCCGCGTCGAACTCGGCAGCGTCGTAGACGAACCCGCCTACCTGCGTGGAGGACGAGCCCCGGCCGGGATCGTCACCGGACAGGCCGGTCAGATCCCAGTCGCGGTCCACCGGGAACCCCCCGATGGCGTCGGTGCCGGAGGACACCAGCTCCCAGAGGTCCTCCGGCGAGGCCACCCCGCCCGGCAGCCGGCAGGCCATGCCGACGAGCACGATCGGATCTTCGTCCACGGCCGTGGGCGCGGCCGTCACGGTGGCCGGAGCGGCGGACTCGCCGACGAGGACGGTGCGGAGGTGGTCGGCCAGTTCGGTGACCGTGGGGTGGTCGAAAACGAGGGTGGCGGGCAGCCGGAGGCCGGTCGCGGCGGTGAGCCGGTTGCGCAACTCGACCGCGGTCAGGGAGTCGAAGCCCAGGTCCTTGAACGCCCGCCCCGTTTCGACGTCCTCGGCGGAGCCGTGCCCGAGCACGGTCGCGGCGTGCGTGCGCACCAGGTCGAGCACCAGCTCACTGCGCTCGGGCTCGGCCATCGCGGCAAGCCGGCGCGCCAGGCCGGAACCGGACGCCGTCACCTCGACCCGGCGAGCCCGCACCCGGACCAGGTCACGCAGGATCGGCGGCACTTCCGCCCCCTCGGCGACGCGGGGCGAGAAGTTGCTGGCCACCAGGTAGGGGCTACCGGTCTCCAGCGCCGCGTCGAACAGGGCGAGGCCGTGGGCGCTGGTCAGCGGCCGCAGCCCGGCACCGGTGATCCGGGAGAGGTCCCGGCCGGCCATGTGTCCGGTCATGGCGCTGCGGTCCTCCCACAGCCCCCAGGCGATGGACGTCCCGGGGAGGCCCTGGGCGTGGCGGCGTCGCATGAGTGCGTCGAGGAAGGTGTTCGCGGCCGCGTAGTTTCCCTGTCCCGGGCCGCCGAAGGTGCCCGCGGCGGAGGAGAAGACCACAAAGGCGGCGAGGTCCATCTCACGGGTCAGCTCATCCAGAACCACAGCGGCATCGACCTTCGGACGGAACACCCTCGCGACCCGCTCCGGAGTCAGCGACTCCAGCACCCCGTCATCCAGCACACCCGCCGCATGAATCACACCACTCAACCGCTGCCCCGCCAGCACCCCCGCAGCAGCCTCACGATCAGCCATATCCGCCGCCACCACCCGCACCCGCGCACCCAACCCGACCAACTCATCCCTCAACCCCACCGCACCGGGAGCATCCAGACCCCGACGACTGACCAGCACCAGATCCCTCACACCATGCTCGGCCACCAAATGCCGCGCCACATGCCCACCCAACATCCCCGTACCACCCGTGACCAACACCGCGCCACCCGACAACGAACGCGGAACAGTCAGCACCAACTTCCCCACATGCCTCGCCTGAGACAAAAACCGAAACGCCTCACCAGCCTGCCGCACATCCCAAGCCGTCCTCGGCAACGGCCACAACACACCCCGCCCAAAAAGCTCCAACAACTCCCCCAACATCTCCCGAACCCGATCCGGACCCGCCTCACCCAACTCAAACGCCCGATACCAAACCCCATCCGGCTCCCGAACATCCGTCTTCCCCATCTCCACAAAACGCCCACCAGGCCCCAGCAACCGCATCGACGCATCCACAAACTCACCCGACAACGAATTCAGCACCACATCCACCTCAGGAAACACCGACCCGAAATCAAGCGTCCGCGACGAAGCAATCCGGGCCGGATCAACACCCATCCCGGCCACCACCGACTGCTTCGCCGGACTCGCCGTCGCAAACACCTCACAACCCCAATACCGCGCCAACTGCACCGCAGCCATCCCCACACCACCAGCAGCCGCATGCACCAACACCGACTCACCAGCACGCACACCCGCCACATCACGCAACGCATAAAACGCCGTCAAAAACACAATCGGCACCGACGCCGCCTCAGCAAAACTCCAACCCACCGGAATCCGCGCCACCGCCCGCGCATCAGCCACCGCCACCGGACCAAAAGCACCCGTGAAACCCCCGAAAACCCGATCACCCACCGCCAAACCCTCAACCCCCGGACCCAACTCACACACCACACCAGCACCCTCACCACCCAGCGGCCCAGGATCACCCGGATACATCCCCAGCACACTCAACGCATCCCGGAAATTCACCCCAGCCGCACGAACCTCAATCCGCACCTCACCACAAGCCAACTCCCGCACCGACTCCGGAGCAGACACCACCGCCAGATTCTCCACCGTCCCCCGACCCGTCACATCCACCCGCCACGACACACCCTCCGGCGCCCGCAGGCCGGGGCGGGCCCTGGCCAACCGCGCCACGAACGGCTCGCCGCCACGGACCGCGATCTCCGGCTCCCCCGAAGCCACCGCGGACGGCAGCACCGCCGCCGACTCCGGTCGGTCGTCCACGTCCACCAGCGTGAACCGCCCCGGGTGCTCGCTGCGCGCCGAACGCACCAGCCCCCAGACCGCGGCGTGGTCCGCATCGGACAGAGGGTCGCCTCCGCCGACGGACATCGCGCCCCGGGTCACGAGCACGAGCCGTCCGCTGTCGAACCGGGTGGCCCAGGTCTTCAGCAGCGCCAGCACCCTCGTGGTCTCCTCCACCGCGGAGCCGCCCGGTGGCAGGCCCACCAGGACGTCCCCGGCGCCATCCCACTCCTCGAGGGACTGGATGGACTGGAGGGACGATGCCTCCCCGAGCGCCAGGCCGTCGGCGCCCAGCACCACCGGGCGAGCGTCGGCCGCGTCGCCGGGGCGTTCCAGGGCAACCCAGTCCACGCTGAACAGACCGTCCCGCACCGGCGCCGACGCGCCCAGCTGGGCCCGGTCCACCGCACGCAGCGCAAGGGACTCCACCGACAGCACCTCGCGGCCGTCGCCGTCCGCGGCAGCCAGGGAAACCGTGCCGTCGGAGCCGGTGCTCAGTCGCACCCGCAGCGTCGTCGCGCCCACCGCGCGCAGCTCGACCCCGCTCCACGAGAACGGCAGGCCGATGCCGTCGCCCGGGCCGTCCTCCAACGCGGCGACACCCATCGGGTGCATGACCGCGTCCAGCAGGGCCGGGTGCACGAGGTGGCCGGTCCCGTCGGCCTCGTCCAGGGCCACCTCGGCGAACGTCTCGTCACCCCGCCGCCAGGCGGCCCGCAACCCCTGGAATGCCGGACCGTACTCGTATCCGGCCCCGGCGAACCGGTCGTAAGCATCGTGCACATCGAGGGCATCGGCGGCCGGCGGCCACGTCAGCGCCCAGTCACCGGAGCCCGGAGCGCCCTCCGCCGCGCTCAGGACCCCGCTGGCGTGCCGCACCCACTCGCGCTCGTCGGGAGCCCCGGTGTCCACGGCGGAATAGATGGTGACCGGCCAGAGCCCGTCGTCTCCCGGGCGGTCCAGCACCACGCGCAGGTCACGGGTCTCGTTCTCACGGAGCACCATCGGCGCGTGCAGGGTCAGCTCGTCGACGCGGGTGCAGCCGACCCGCTCACCGGCGCGTAGCACCAATTCCAGCAGGGCGGCCCCCGGGGCGAGCACCGTACCGAGGACGGCGTGATCGGCCAGCCATGGCTGCTGGGCGAGCGAGACCTGACCGGCGAACAACCAGCCCGCGGGTCCCTCGACACCCGGGCCCAGCAGGCGATCGCCGTGCTGGTCGCCCACTTCCAGCCAGTACCGAGTGTGCTGGAAGGCGTAGGTCGGCAGATCCAGCCGGGCACCGGTGCCCACCACGCCGGACCAGTCCACCGCGACCCCGGTGACGAAAGCCTCGCCGAGGGAGGCGAGGAATCGCGTCACGTCGTCGGTGTCCCGGCGCAGGGTGCCGACCGCGGCGACGGCCACATCCGCGGCGTCCGCGATCGCCTCGATCCCGGGGGCCAGCACCGGATGGGGGGACACCTCGACGAACGCGGTGTGGCCCTCGTCGAGCAGGTTCTGGACGGTCTGCTGGAACAGAACCGTGTCGCGCAGGTTGCGGTACCAGTAGTCCGCATCCAGTCGTTCGGTGTCGAGCACTCCCCCGGTCACCGTGGAGTAGAACGGAACCGAGCCCGCCCGGGGCCGGATGCCGGCCAGTTCCTCCAGCAACCGCTCGGCCAGCACCTCGACCTGGGCCGAATGCGAGGCGAAGGCCGCAGCGATCCGGCGGGCGCGCACTCCTTCGGCTTCCCAGCGTGTCAGCAGTTCGGTCAGGGCCCCCTCCTCGCCGGAGATCGCGACCGACTCCGGCCCGTTGACCGCGGCGATGCTTGCCCGGCCGTCAAGCGCCTCCCGTACCTGGTCCTCGGGAAGCGACACGGACACCATGCCGCCCCTGTCCGACAAGGACTCCGCGGCCAGACGGCTGCGCACCGCCACGATCCGTGCCGCGTCCTCCAGTGACAACGCACCCGCGACGTAAGCGGCCGCGACCTCACCCTGCGAATGGCCGACCACTCCGGCAACCCGCACACCACACGCCCGCCACAAAGCCGCCAACGACACCATCACCGCGAACAACACCGGCTGAAGAACCTCAACCCGATCCAGCCCCCGTCCACCCCGCAGCACATCCCGCACCGACCACGACACATACGCCGACAACGCCACATCACACGCCGCCAACTCGGCGGCGAACACCTCGGACGAATCCAGCAGGCCGACGGCCATCCCCGCCCACTGCGAACCCTGACCCGGGAACACCAGCACCACACCTCGCTCGGCGCCGGCCACACCCGAGACGACATCCGCGGCGGGGACCCCGCCCGCCAGTGAGGCCAAGCCAGCCATCAGCGAGTCGCGGTCGGCGCCCAGCACGACTGCGCGGTGCTCGAACACCGAACGCGTCGAAGCCAGCGAGAACCCCACATCGACGGGCGAGAATTCCGGATGCGCCATCACGTGGTCCCGCAGCCGCGCGGCCTGTGCGCGCAGCCCGGCGGCGGACTTCGCCGACACCACCCACGGTGTCGCGGCACCGGGGAACTGCCCCGGGACCGGCTCGGTCTGCCCCTCCTCCGTGGGCGCCTGTTCGATGACGGCGTGGACGTTGGTACCGCTCACCCCGAAAGAGGACACTCCTGCCCGGCGCGGATGCCCGGTCTCCGGCCACGCTGCCGATTCCGTCACCAGCCGCACCGATCCCGCCGACCAGTCCACCCGTGGGTTCGGCTCGTCCACGTGCAGCGTGGGCGGCACCACTCCGTGCCGCATCGCCAGCACCATCTTGATCAGACCGGCCGCCCCGGCCGCGGCCTGGGTGTGCCCGATGTTCGACTTCAGCGAGCCCAGCAGCAGCGGTCGCTCCCGGTCCTGCCCATAGGTGGCCAGCAGGGCCTCGGCTTCGATCGGGTCACCCAGGGCAGTGCCCGTGCCATGAGCTTCGACGACGTCCACATCGGACGGTGACAGGCCGGAGCTCTCCAGCGCTTGCCGGATGACCCGTCGCTGCGACGGGCCGTTCGGCGCGGTCAGACCGTTCGATGCCCCGTCCTGATTCACCGCGGACCCCCGCAGCACGGCCAGCACCCGGTGTCCCTTCCGCACCGCGTCGGAGAGCCGTTCCACCACCAGAACCGCGACGCCCTCGCTCCAGCCGGTGCCGTCCGCGGTCGCGGCGAAGGACTTGGACCGGCCGTCCGCGGCCAGCCCGCGCTGGCGGGAGAACTCCACGAACCCGCTGGGTGTGGCCATCACCGTCGACCCGCCTGCCAGCGCCATGTCGCATTCGCCCGAGCGCAGCGCCTGTGCCGCCAGGTGCAGCGCCACCAGTGACGAGGAGCACGCCGTGTCCAGAGTCACCGCCGGGCCTTGGAGCCCGAGGATGTACGAGATCCGTCCGGACGCGAGGCTGCCCACGTTGCCGTTGCCGAAGAGACCTTCCAGCTCTGCCGGCGCCTGCTGGAACCGTGTCGCGTAGTCCTGGTAGATCACGCCCGCGAAAACGCCGGTGGAACTTCCCCGCAGCGACAGGGGGTCGATCCCGGCGCGTTCCAGCGCCTCCCAGGAAACCTCCAGCAGCAGCCGCTGCTGCGGGTCCATCGCGGTCGCCTCGCGCGGCGAGATCCCGAAGAACCCCGCGTCGAAATCCGCCGCGTCGTGGAGGAAACCGCCCTCCCGCACATAGGTCTTCCCCGGCCGGTCCGGGTCGGGATCGAACAGCCCGTCGAGGTCCCAGCCTCGGTCGGTGGGGAAGCCGGTGATGCCTTCGCCGCCGGAGGACACCAGATCCCACAGAGCCTCGGGCGAGGCGACACCACCGGGCAGACGGCATCCCATGCCCACGATCGCCACCGGCTCCTGCTTGGCCAGCCGCAGGTCCATCAGCCGCTGCCGGGTGTCCTGTAGTTCGGCGGTCACCTTGCGGAGGTAACTGCGGAGCTTGTCTTCGTCAGCCATTGTGTTCCTTCGGTTGCGGTGCTGGTGTGGCCGACGTCAGTCGAGGCCGAGGTCGTTGTCGATGAAGCTGAAGATCTCGTCGTCGTCCACCGAGTCGAGGTCCCGCTTGGCGCCGGGGCTTCCCCCGCTGAGGCTCAGCACCAGGTTCTGGGCCCTGGTCAGCAGCCTGATGCGCTCGGGTGAGTCCTCCTCCAGCTCGGCCACCGCGGCCGCCAGCTCGTCGAAACGGGCCTGGAGCGGCGCGACCGTGCCGCGCTGGTTCAGTTCGCCGGCGAGGTACCCGGCCAGGTCACGCGCCGTGGGGTAGTCGAAGACCACCGTCGCGGGCAGCCGTACACCGGTCGCGGTCGTGAGCCGGTTGCGCAACTCCACCGCGGTGAGCGAGTCGAAGCCCAGCTCCTGGAACGGCCGGTTCTCGTCGATGGCCGTGCCGGGCGCGTGCCCGAGTACCGCGGTGACGTGCTTGAGGACCATGTCGCGCAGTACCCGGCGCCGTTCCTCCTGGTCGAGACCGGTGAGCCTGGTCTTCAGCCGCGCCGGGTCGTCGGCGGCGTCAGCCCGCTTCACGGCCGGGCGGACCAGGCCACGCAGCAGCGGCGGCACGGTCTCGGCGGTGCGCAATGCCGACGGGTTGAGCCGAGTGGCGACCACAGACGGCCGGTCCGCCGCCTGCGCCGCGTCGAACAGGGCCAGCCCCTCCGGTGTGGTCAGGGGCAGCAGGCCGGTTTCGGTCATCCGCTTGAGGTCGCGGTCGGCGAGGCCGCCGGTCAGCTCGCTGCGTTCGGACCACATGCCCCAGGCGACCGAGACCGCGGGCAGCCCCCGGGACCGGCGGTGTGCCGCCAGCGCGTCGAGGAACGCGTTGGCCGCCGCGTAGTTCGCCTGCCCCATACCGCCGAACACCCCGGAGGCCGAGGAGAACAGCACGAAGGCGGCGAGGTCCATGCCCTCGGTCAGCTCGTGCAGGACCAGTGCCGCATCCACCTTCGGGCGGAACACGCGGGCCAGCTGATCCGCGGTGAGCGAGCCGAGCACCCCGTCGTCGAGTACGCCCGCGGTGTGGACCACCCCGGTGAGCGGGTGCCCGGCCGGGATCGCCGCCAGCACCTCCTCCGCCGCGGTACGGTCCGCCAGGTCCGCCGCCACGATCCGCACCGTGGCCCCGAGGCCGGTCAGCTCCTCCAGAAGTGCCGCCGCACCCGGGGCGTCCGGCCCGCGGCGGCTCACCAGCACGAGGTCCAGCACACCGTGCTCGGTCACCAGATGCCGGGCCACCCGTGAGCCCAGGGTGCCGGTGCCTCCGGTGACCAGCACGGTGCCGCCCGTACGCCAGGCGGGCGCGGCCGGGGGCGCCGCCACCCGGGCCAGCCTCGGCACCATGACCTGCCCGGCGCGGACGGCGAGCTGTGGTTCACCCGTGCTCAGCGCGGAGGCCACCGCCCGGGGGGATGCCGGGTGCTCGTCGAGATCGAGCAGGACGATCCGGTCCGGATGCTCGCCCTGCGCCGAGCGCGCGAGCCCCCACACCGCGGCGTGCGCGAGATTTCCGCCGGTGGCGTCCCGGGTGACGAGCACGAGCCGGGCATCGGCGAAGCGCGGCTCCTCGACCCAGGCGCGGAGCAGGCCGAGTGCCCTCGCCGACTCCGCGAACACCGTCTCCGCGGTGGCCCCGGTCCGGGGTTCCCATCCCACCAGGACCAGGGTCGCGTCGTCCTGGACGTCGTCCAGGGTCTCCGGGCGTTCGGCACCCACCTGGAGTGCCTCGGCGAGACCGAGTTCGTCGGTGCCGAGCACGACCCAGCGGTTCACCGGCAGGACATCCGGGGCGTCCAGGGGAACCCAGTCCACGCCGAACAAACCGTCCCGTGCCGGTTCGAGCTGCGCGCGGTCCACCGGACGGGACACCAGCGACTCCAGCGTCACAGCCCGCTGGCCGGTGGCGTCCGCGGCGACCAGGGAGATCCGACCGTCGCCGGAGGTCAACCGCACTCGCAGCTCCCTCGCCTCGGGTACATGGATGGACACACCGCTCCAGGAGAACGGCAGCCCCGCCTCGTCGCCGGGGGCGGCCACACCCACGGGGTGCAGCGCCGTGTCCAGCAGCGCCGGGTGGATCAGGGAACCGGTGTTGTCCACATCGTCCGGCAACTCGACCTCGGCGAAAATCTCTTCACCCCGGCGCCAGACCGCCCGCACCCCCTGGAACACCGGCCCGTACTCATACCCCGCCTCGGCAAACCGCTCATACACACCACCCACACCCACCACATCCGCACCCGACGGCGGCCACACAACCGCCCAATCACACACAGCCGACTCCACAACCCCCTCCGCCAGCACCCCCTCAGCATGACAAGTCCACTCCCGCGAACCGGAATCCCCCGCCACACCCGAACCCACAGACGAATGCACCACAACCGAGCGACGCCCCGCCCCATCCCGGCCACCAACCTCCACCCGCACATCCAAAAACTCACCATCACGCACCACCACCGGCGCCCGCAACGTCAACTCATCCAACCTGCCACACCCCACACGCACCCCCGCCCGCAACACCCACTCCACCAACGCAGCACCCGGAACCAACACCACACCCAACACCACATGATCAGCCAGCCACGGCTGCAACCCCAACGACAACCGACCACCGAACAACCAACCACCCCAACCAGGCAACTCCTCCCCCAAACCCAACACATCCCCCGACCCACCCCCAGACGACAACCAAAAACGCCTGCGCTGAAACGCATACGTCGGCAAATCCACCCCGCAACCAGACCCCACCACACGACTCCACCCAACCCCGCCCCCCGCCACAAAAACCTCACCCAACGCCGCCAAAAACCGCGTCACATCATCGTGCCCCCGACGCAACGTCCCCACCACCACACCATCAACCCCCGCAGCCTCCACCGCCTCCTCAATCCCGGGAACGAGCACCGGATGCGGCGACACCTCGACGAACGTTCGGTGGCCACCGGCGAGGGCGCTCTCGACGCCTTGCTGGAACCGGACGGGCTGCCGGAGGTTGCGGTACCAGTACTCCGCATCCAGCTCTTCGGCGTCGACCACGCCCCCGGTCACCGTCGAATAGAACGGAACCTCGCCCCGGCGAGGCCAGATGTCGGCCAGTTCGTCCCGCAACCGCTCAGCGAGCACCTCCACCTGGCGCGAGTGCGACGCAAAGTCCATCGCGATCCGCCGGGCGCGCACGCCTTCGGCTTCCCAGCCCGCCAGCAACCGGGCCAGCACGTCGTTCTCCCCGGCCACCACCACTGAGCTCGGTCCGTTCACCGCGGCGATCTCCGCTCCGTCGGGGAGCGACCCCCGCACGACCTCCTCGGGAAGCGACACCGAAACCACTCCGCCCTTGCCGGACAAGGACTCCGCGATGAGCCGGCTGCGCACCGCCACGATGTGTGCCGCGTCCTCCAAGGACAACGCACCCGCGGCACAGGCGGCGGCCACCTCACCCTGCGAATGCCCGATCACCCCGGCGATCCGCACGCCACTCGCCCGCCACACCGCGGCCAGCGAAACCATCACCGCGAACAACACCGGCTGCACCACATCGGCCCGGTCCAGCTCGGCCCCGTCTCGCAGCACGTCCTGTACGGACCAAGAGATGTGCGCCGACAGCGCCTCGTCACAGGCCGCCAGCTCGGTGGCGAAGATCTCGCAGGTGTCCAGCAGGCCCACGGCCATCCCGGCCCACTGCGAACCCTGGCCGGGGAACACCAGCACCACGCCGTCGTCCGACGCCGCGCCGACGACGACCCCGGTGCCGGGCACTCCCGCTGCCACCGAGTTCAAGCCGCTCAACAGGGTCTCGCGATCAGCACCGAGCACCACCGCACGATGCTCGAAGACCGAACGTGTGGTCGCGAGCGAGGAACCCACGTCCTCGGGCGACAGTTCCGGACGCGATGTCACGAAGCCCGCCAGCCGGGAGGCCTGGGCCCGCAGGGCTTCGGCGGACTTCGCCGAGACGACCCAGGGGGTGGCTCCCACGAGAAATCCGTCTTCGGGCTCCCGGGCGGGTTCCTCCGGCGGCGCCTCAAGGATGACGTGGGCATTGGTGCCGCTGATCCCGAACGAGGACACCCCCGCGCGCCGCACGCGCCCGGACTCCGGCCAGGCCGTGGTTTCGGTCGCCAGCTCCACCGCTCCGGCCGACCAGTCCACCTCCGGCGAAGGCTCGTCCACATGCAGGGTCTTGGGCATCAGCCCGTGCCGCATCGCCAGCACCATCTTGAGCACCCCGGCGATCCCGGACGCACCCTGGGTATGCCCGATGTTCGACTTCACCGAGCCCAGCAGCAGCGGGCGCTCCCGATCCTGCCCGTAGGTCGCCAGCAACGCCTGCGCCTCGATCGGGTCACCCAGCCGGGTACCCGTGCCGTGCGCCTCGACAACGTCCACATCGGACGGTTCCAGCCCGGCGTTCTCCAGCGCCCGCCGGATGACCCGCTGCTGCGACGGACCATTGGGCGCGGTCAGGCCGTTGGACGCGCCGTCCTGGTTCACCGCCGAACCCCGCAGCACCGCGAGAACCCGATGGCCGTTGCGCCGAGCGTCCGACAGCCGCTCCACCGCCACGAGACCGGCGCCCTCGCCCCAGGCGGTGCCGTCGGCCGACGCGGCGAACGCCTTGCACCGGCCGTCGACGGCGAGTCCCCGCTGACGGGAGAAGCTGACGAAGGCCCCCGGCGTGGACATGACGGTCACCCCGCCCGCCAACGCGAGATCGCATTCGCCCGAGCGCAGCGCCTGCGCCGCCAGGTGCAGGGCCACCAGCGACGAGGAGCACGCCGTGTCCACGGTGACCGCCGGGCCTTCGAGGCCCAGGGTGTAGGCCACCCGGCCGGAGGCGACACTGGCCGTGTTGCCGTTGCCGAAGTACCCCTCCAGATCGTCCGGCGCCTGCTGGAACCTCGACGCGTAGTCCTGGTAGATCAGCCCGGCGAACACCCCGGTCGCGGTTCCCTTAAGCGACAAGGGATCGATACCCGAACGCTCCAGCGCCTCCCAGGAAACCTCCAGCAGCAGCCGCTGCTGTGGGTCCATCGCAATCGCCTCACGCGGGGAGATGCCGAAGAACTCCGCATCGAAGTTCGCCGCGTCGTGGAGGAAACCGCCCTCGCGCACATACGACGTGCCCGCCCGGTCCGGATCGGGATCGAACAACCCCTCCAGGTCCCAGCCGCGGTCGGCGGGGAGACCGGACATCGCGTCGCCGCCTGAGGACACCAGAGACCAGAAGTCGTCCGGCGAGGCGACCCCGCCGGGCAGCCGGCAAGCCATGCCGACGATGACCACCGGGTCCTCGTCCCGCACCACCGAGGACGCGTGCTCCGGGCCGGCCACCGTGCCGACCAATCGCTCGACCAGGTACTGGGCCAGCGCGGCCGACGAGGGATAGTCGAAGACCACCGTCGCGGGCAGCCGCAGCCCGGTCGCGGTGGCCAGCCGGTTGCGCAACTCGACCGCGGTCAGGGAGTCGAAGCCCAGGTCCTTGAACGCCCGGCCGCCGTCGACGGCCTCACCGGAGCCGTGCCCGAGCACGGTCGCGGCGTGCGTGCGCACCAGGTCGAGCATCAGCTGCCGGCGCTCGGGCTCGGCCATCGCGGCGAGCCGGTCCGCCGTCCCGGAACCGGACGCCGCCACCTCCGCGCGACGGGGCCGGGCCCGCACCAGGCCCCGCAGGATCGGCGGCACTTCCGCCCCCTCGGCGGTGCGGAGCGAGAAGTTGCTGGCCACCAGGTAGGGGCGGCCGGTGTTCAGCGCCGCGTCGAGTAGGGCCAGGCCTTCTTCGGTACTCATGGGACGCAGCCCGGCACCGGTGATACGGGAGAGGTCCCGGCTCGCCAAGTGTCCGGTCATGGCGCTGCGGTCCTCCCACAGCCCCCAGGCGATGGACGTCCCGGGGAGGCCCTGGGCGTGGCGGCGCTGCATCAGCGCGTCGAGGGCGGCGTTCGCCGCGGCATAGCCGCCCTGTCCCGGGCCGCCGAAAGTGCCCGCGGCGGAGGAGAAGACCACAAAGGCGGCGAGGTCCATCTCACGGGTCAGCTCATCCAGAACCACAGCAGCATCGACCTTCGGACGGAACACCCTCGCAACCCGCTCCGCAGTCAACGACTCCAACACCCCGTCATCCAGCACACCCGCCGCATGAATCACACCACTCAACCGCTGCCCCGCCAACACCCCCGCAACAGCCTCACGATCAGCCATATCCGCCGCCACCACCCGCACCCGCGCACCCAAACCAACCAACTCATCCCTCAACCCCACCGCACCGGGAGCCTCCAGACCCCGACGACTGACCAGCACCAGATCCCTCACACCATGCTCGGCCACCAAATGCCGCGCCACATGCCCACCCAACGTCCCGGTGCCGCCGGTGATCAGCACCGCACCGCCGGACAACGGGCGCGGAACAGTCAGCACCAACTTCCCGACATGCCTCGCCTGAGACAAAAACCGAAACGCCTCACCAGCCTGCCGCACATCCCACACCGTCCTCGGCAACGGCCACAACACACCCCGCCCAAAAAGCTCCAACAACTCCCCCAACATCTCCCGAACCCGATCCGGACCCGCCTCACCCAACTCAAACGCCCGATACCAAACCCCATCCGGCTCCCGAACATCCGTCTTCCCCATCTCCACAAAACGCCCACCACGCCCCAGCAACCGCATCGACGCATCCACAAACTCACCCGACAACGAATTCAACACCACATCCACCTCAGGAAACACCGACCCGAAATCAAGCGTCCGCGACGAAGCAATCCGGGCCGGATCAACACCCATCCCGGCCACCACCGACTGCTTCGCCGGACTCGCCGTCGCAAACACCTCACAACCCCAATACCGCGCCAACTGCACCGCAGCCATCCCCACACCACCAGCAGCCGCATGCACCAACACCGACTCACCAGCACGCACACCCGCCACATCACGCAACGCATAAAACGCCGTCAAAAACACAATCGGCACCGACGCCGCCTCAGCAAAACTCCAACCCACCGGAATCCGCGCCACAAGACGACCATCCGCCACCACGACCGCCCCGAAAGCACCCCCGAACATCCCGAACACCCGGTCACCCACCGCCAAACCCACCACCCCCGGACCAACCTCGACCACCACACCCGCACCCTCACTGCCCAACAGGCCCGGATCACCCGGATACATCCCCAGCACATTCAGCACATCCCGGAAATTCACCCCAGCCGCACGAACCTCAATCCGCACCTCACCACAAGCCAACTCCCGCACCGACTCCGGAGCAGACACCACCGCCAGATTCTCCACCGTCCCCCGACTCGTCACATCCACCCGCCACGACACACCCTCCGGCAACTCCAGACCACCACCCACCCGCACCAGCCGCGGCACCCGCACCTCACCCGCACGAACCGCCACCTCCGGCTCACCCACACCCAACACCGAAGGCAACGCACCCAACGACTCCGGACGACCATCCACATCCACCAACACAAACCGCCCCGGATGCTCACTCAACGCCGAACGCACCAAACCCCACACAGCGCCACCCGCGACATCAGTAACCGCATCACCCGCCACTGCCGCCACCGCGCCCCGCGTCACAACCACCAACCGCCCGTCGCCGGGATCGGCAATCCAGGACTGGAGAACATCCAGAAGCCGAGCGGCGCCGGCACCCGGTTCCTCGTCCGCGAAGGCCGGAAGGGCGTACACGTCGGCCGAAGACGGGTCACCCAGTGGCACACCGGCGTTGCGGATCTGCTCGGCGAATCCAGCATCGTCGGTGCCGGTCACAGCCCAGGTCTCCCGTCCGGACGTGCCGGACACGGTGAGCGGCGCCCACTCGACGGTGAACAATCCGTTCCGCGCCGGGCCCGCGGTCCGCAGCTTCACCGGGTCCACGGGCCGCGCCTCCAGGGAGCCGACCCCGGCCACCACCCTGCCGTCTGTTCCTGCGGCCTCCAGCGAGAGCCGGTTCCCGACGGTCAGCCGGACCCGCAGGGTGTTCGCACCCACCGCGTGCACGGCCACATCGCCCCAGGAGAACGGCAGGCGGACGCCCTCATCCGGACCCGCCGCCAGCGATGGGTGCAGCGCGGCGTCGAGCAGTGCGGGATGGATCAGGAAGCGGGTGGTGTCGGCCTCGTCGGGCAGTGCGATCTCAGCGAAGATCTCTTCGCCGCGTCGCCACACCGACCGCATGCCCTGGAACATCGGCCCGTACTCGTACCCGGAGGCGGCGAACCGCTCGTACGCGTCGTGGACGTCCACGGGTTCGGCGCCCGCAGGGGGCCAGGACAGCGCCCAATCGCACACCCCGCCGTCGTCATTCTCGGCGCTCAGGGTTCCGTCCGCGTGCTGGATCCACTCGCGCTCGTCGGAGTCGCCGGTGTCCACACTGGAATGAATGCTGATCGGCCACAGCCCGTCGTCGTCAGGCCGGTCCAGCACCACGCGCACGTCCCGGGTTTCACCTTCGCACAGGATCATCGGCTCCTGTAGGGTCAGCTCGCCGACCCGGGTGCAGCCCACCCGTTCACCGGCCCGCAGTGCCAGTTCCACCAGCGCAGCGCCAGGGGCGAGGACGGTGCCGAGGACGGTGTGCTCTGCCAGCCATGGCTGCTGGGCGAGCGAGACCTGGCCGGCGAACAACCAGCCCGCGGGTCCTTCGACGGCTGCCCCGAGCATCGAGTCATGCGACTCGCTCTCGTCCAGCCAGTACCGGGTGCGCTGGAAGGCGTAGGTCGGCAGGTCCAGCCGGGCTCCCGTGCCGACCACCCGCGACCAGTCCACCGTCGCGCCCGCGGTGAACACCTCGCCCACCGACGTCAGGAACCGGGTGGCGTCGTGCTCGTCGCGCCGCAGGGTGCCGACCACCACGGCCGCGGCGTCCTCGGCCGCCAGTGTCTGCTCGATCCCCGGGAGCAGCACCGGATGCGGGGAGCACTCGACAAAGGCGGTGTTCCCGTCTTCGACCGTGCTGGTGATGGCCTGCTGGAAGAGCACGGTCTGCCGGAGGTTGCGATACCAGTAGTCCGCATCCAGCCCCTCGGTATCGAGCACTCCCCCGGTCACCGTGGAATAGAACGGAACCGTGCCCGCCCGCGGCCGGATGTCCGCCAGCGAAGCACGCAAGCGCTCTTCCAAGACACCCACCTGGTCCGAATGCGACGCGTAATCCACCGCAATCCGCCGCGCTCGCACCCCCTCCGCCTCCCAACGCACCAGCAACTCGGCCAGAACCTCGTCCTCCCCGGACACGATCACCGAACCCGGCCCATTCACCGCGGCAACACCCACCCCACCACCGAGCACCCCACGCACCACATCCTCGGAAAGCGAGACCGACACCATCCCACCACAGCCCGACAACGACTCCCCCACCAGACGACTGCGCACCACCACAACCCGCACCGCATCCTCCAACGACAACGCCCCCGCCACATAAGCAGCCGCCACCTCACCCTGCGAATGACCCACCACCCCCGCAACCCGCACACCACACGCCCGCCACAAAGCCGCCAACGACACCATCACCACAAACAACACCGGCTGCACCACATCCACCCGATCCAGCCCCCACCCACCCCGCAACACATCCCGCACCGACCACGACACATACGCCGACAACACCACATCACACGCCGCCAACTCGGCAGCAAAAACCTCACACGAATCCAACAACCCAGCAGCCATACCCACCCACTGCGAACCCTGACCCGGGAACACCAACACCACACCATCACGCGCCGACCCACACGGCTCCACCACCGCCAACGAATCCAAACCCCGCAACAAGGCATCACGCCCAGCACCCACCACGACCGCACGATGCTCGAACACCGAACGCGACGAAGCCAGCGAGAACCCCACATCGACGGGCGACAGCTCCGGATGTGCCACCACGTGGTCCCGCAGCCGCGCGGCCTGTGCCCGAAGTCCCTCGGCCGACCGTGCCGACACCACCCACGGCACGGCGCCGGTCACCAACGGGCGCGCCGGGTCCTCGGCGTCTGTTTCGGATCGGGTCTCGGGCGCCGCCTCGAGCACGACGTGCGCGTTCGTGCCGCTGATACCGAACGAGGAAACCCCCGACCGCCGCGCGTGCTCCGTCTGCGGCCACGGCATCTGCTCGACCGGCAGTTCCACCGATCCCGCCGACCAGTCCACTTCCCTCGTCGGCTCATCGACGTGCAGCGTGGGCGGCACCACGCCATGCCGCATCGCCAGCACCATCTTGATCACACCAGTCACCCCGGCCGCGGCCTGCGTGTGCCCGATGTTCGACTTCACCGAGCCCAGCAGCAGCGGGCGCTCCCGGCCCTGCCCGTAGGTCGCCAGCAACGCCTGCGCCTCGATCGGGTCACCCAGACGCGTACCCGTTCCGTGCGCCTCCACGACGTCCACATCGGACGGAGCCACCCGCGCGTTCGCCAGCGCACTGCGGATCACGCGTTGCTGCGCCGGACCGTTCGGCGCGGAGAGCCCGTTCGACGCACCGTCCTGGTTCACCGCCGAACCCCGCACCACGGCCAGCACCCGATGCCCGTGCCGGTCCGCGTCGGACAGTCGTTCCACCAGGAGCACCGCGACGCCCTCGGACAATCCTGTGCCGTCGGCGGCCGCGGCAAAGGCCTTGCACCGGGCGTCCGGCGCCAGGCCCTGCTGACGGGAGAACTCCACCAGTCCGGCCGGAGTCGCCATCACCGCCGCCCCGCCGGCCAGTGCCAGGTCGCACTCCCCGGAGCGCAACGACTGCACCGCCAGATGCAACGCCACCAGCGAAGACGAGCAGGCGGTGTCCACCGTCACCGCCGGGCCTTCGAGCCCCAGCGTGTACGCCACCCGCCCGGAGGCGAGGCTACCGACATTGCCGCTGCCGAGATAGCCCTCCAGTTCCTCCGGCACCTGCTGGAACCGCGTCGAATAGTCGTGGTAAACGAGGCCGGAGAACACTCCGGTGGCGCTGCCCTTGAGTGAGCGCGGTGTGATACCCGCGCGCTCGATGGCCTCCCACGACGCCTCCAGCAGCAGCCGCTGCTGCGGGTCCATGCCGGTCGCCTCACGCGGCGAGATCCCGAAGAACCCCGCGTCGAAATCCCCGGCGTCGTAGAGGAAACCGCCCTCGCTCACCGAAGAGGTACCGGCCCGGCCCGATTCGCGATCCACCAGCTTTTCGAGGTCCCAGCCGCGGTCGGCCGGGAACTTTGAGATGGCGTCGCCGCCGGAGGACACCAGCTCCCACAGGTCGTCGGGCGAGGCGATACCACCGGGCAGGCGGCACGCCATCCCGACGATCGCGATCGGGTCGGTCTGTGCGGACTCCGCCTCGTGCAGCCGACGGCGGGTCTCGCGCAGGTCGGTCGTCACCTGCTTCAGAAAGTAACGAAGCCTGTCCTCGGTGGACATGGAACCCCTCCCCTGGGGACTGCTCTGGCGAATCGGGAACTACTCAGTGATGCCGAACTCGTCGCCGAGCAGGCTGAACATCTCGTCGTCGGTCACGTTGTCGAGTTCGGTTTCCACGCGTGCCTCATCGGCGCCTCCTTCCAGCTTCCACAGCACGCTCTGGAGGCGGTTGACGAGTTTTTCGCGGGTGGTCCCGTCAGGTGTCCCGGAAGCGAGAAGCCGCTCCAGCCCCCCGACACTCGAAAGCAGGGCACTCCCGATCCCGGAACCATCACCCGCCAACAAGTCCATGAGGTGGTCGGTGAGCGACTCCGCGGTGGGGTGATCGAAGGCGAGTGTCGCGGGCAAGGAGAGGCCGGTCGCGGTCGCGAGCCGGTTGCGCAGTTCGACCGCCGTCACCGACTCGAAACCGAGGTCCTTGAACGCCCGGTCCGTTTCGACGGCGTCGGCGGACGGGTAGCCGAGCACCATCGCGACCTGCGTGCGCACCAGCATCAGCACCGCCGCCCGTTGCTCCTCCGCGGGCAGGCCGGCCAGCCGCGAGGCGAGCCCGGTGTCCTCGGCGGTGTGCCGGGCCACGGGCAGTGCGGGGGCCTGAGCGCTGGGGCGTGGTGCCTCGGCACTGTCCACCTCGGACAGGTCGACGGGACGCAGAGCGAGGGAGTCCACTGACATCACCGGCAACCCACCGGGGTCGGTCACCTGCACCGCGACCCGGTCGTCCTGCCGGTGGAGGCGGACCCGGGCGGAGATGGCGCCGATGGCGTGCACCCCGATACCGGTCCAGGCGAACGGCATCCTGCTCGCCGTATGCTCAGCGTCCGCCGTCATGAGCGCGCCCAGCGGCTGCAAGGCCGCGTCGATCAGCACCGGATGCACGAGGAACCGGCCACTTTCCGTGTCTTCCGGCAGGCCGATCTCAGCGAAGACCTCGTCGCCGCGCTGCCAGACCGACCGGACACCCCGGAACAGCGGCCCGTACTCGAATCCGGCGTCGGCCAGGCGTTCGTAGATGTCCTCCGCCTGGATCGCTTCGGCGTCGGCCGGTGGCCAGGCCTTCGCCCAGCCCCAGGAGCCCGGTGTGTCGGCGGGCGCGAGGAAGCCACCCGAGTGCTGGACCCAGCCACCGTCCCTGGCGCTGGAGTGGATGGCCACCGGTCGGCGGCCGGTTTCGTCCGGACCCTCGACCAGCACCTGGATGTCCCGGGTTTCGCCCGGTCGCAGCACGATCGGCGCCCGCATGGTCAGCTCGGCCACGCGCGGACACCCGGCCCGCTCACCGGCCCGCAGGGCCAGTTCCACCAGGGCCGCGCCGGGCACGAGCGCCACGCCGCGCACGACGTGGTCGGCGAGCCACGGGTGCAGATCCAGCGAGAGGCGGCCGGTGAGCAGCCAGCCGTCCACCGTCGGAAGCCGGGTCACCGTGCCCGCGGCCAGTACGTCGCTCACCGGGCCGGTCGTGTCCAGCCAGTACCTCTCGTGCTGGAACGCGTAGGTGGGCAGGTCGACGCGGGTACCGGTTCCCGACACCCGGCCCCAGTCCACCGCGGCGCCGGCGGTGAACGCCTCCGCGAGGGACGTCAGGAACCTCGTCGCGTCGTCGGTGTCCCGGCGCAGTGTGCCGACCACGTTCATGGGCGTACCCGCGGCGGTCTGCTCGATCGCGGCGGTCAGCACGGGATGCGGGGATGCCTCGACGAAGGCGCTGTTGCCCTCGGCGAGCGCGCTGCGGACTCCCTGCTCGAAGCGGACGGTCTCGCGAAGGTTTCGGTACCAGTAGTCCGCGTCGAGCCCCTCGGTGTCGAGCATGTCGCCGGTCACCGTGGAATAGAACGGGACTTCGCTCCGGCGGGGCCGGATGCCGGCCAGTTCCTCCCGCAACGGCTCGGCCACCATCTCCACCTGGGGCGAGTGTGAGGCGTAGTCCACGGCGATCCGCCGCGCCCGCACGCCCTCGGCCTCCCAGCTCGCGAGCAACCCGGTCAGCGCATCGTCGTCACCGGAGACCACCACCGAGTCCGGGCCGTTCACCGCCGCGACGTCCACCCGGCCGTCAAGTGCCTCCCGCACCATGTGCTCGGGCAGCGACACCGAGGCCATCGCGCCCTTGTCCGACAAGCACTCCGCCACCAGACGGCTGCGCACCGCAACGATCCGCGCCGCGTCCTCCAGCGACAGGGCCCCCGCGACGTAAGCGGCCGCCACCTCCCCCTGGGAGTGACCGAGTACCCCCGAGACCCGGACACCACTGGCCCGCCAGAGCCCGGCCAGCGACACCATCACCGCGAACAGCACCGGCTGCACCACATCCACGCGATCCAGAGCGGCAGCGCTCCGCAGCACATCCCGCACCGACCAGGACACGTGTGCCGACAACGCCTCATCACACGCCGCCAGCTCGGCGGCAAAAACCTCAGACGAATCCAGCAGACCGGCGGCCATCCCCGCCCACTGGGAGCCCTGACCGGGGAACACCAGCACCACACCGCGTTCCGCGGACACCGCGCCGGCCCTGCCACGGACGACACCCACCGACTCGTGTCCAGCCACCACCGAGGCCAGGCCGCCGAGCAGCGTATCCCGGTCGGGCCCCAGCACCACCGCGCGGTGCTCGAACACCGAACGCGACGCCAGCGAGTGAGCGACGTCCGCGGGCGGCAGCTCCAGGCGTGGCTTCAGGAAGCCCTCCAGCCGCGCGGCCTGCGCTTGCAGCCCCTCGGCCGACCGCGCCGACACCACCCACGGTACGACTCCCGCGACCAACGGCGCCCGCGTCTCCACTTCGGGCTCACCCTGCTCGGGCGCTTCGAGGACGACGTGGGCATTGGTGCCGCTGATCCCGAACGACGAGACACCCGCGCGCCGCACCCGGCCCGACTCCGGCCAGGCGGACGCCTCGGTCACCAGCCGCACCGCACCGGCCGACCAGTCGACCTCAGGCGACGGCTCGGCCACGTGCAAGGTCGGCGGCACCAGGCCGTGCCGCATCGCGAGCACCGTCTTGATCACCCCGGTCACCCCGGCCGCGGCCTGGGTGTGCCCGATGTTCGACTTCACCGAGCCCAGCAGCAGCGGGCGCTCCCGGTCCTGCCCATAGGTCGCCAGCAATGCCTGCGCCTCGATCGGGTCACCGAGTCGCGTACCGGTGCCGTGTGCCTCCACGACGTCGACGTCCGACGGTTTCAATTCCGCGTTCGCCAGAGCCTGGCGGATCACCCGTTGCTGGGACGGGCCGTTGGGCGCGGTGAGACCGTTCGAGGCGCCGTCCTGGTTGATGGCCGAACCACGCAGTACGGCCAGCACCCGGTGGCCCCGGCGGCGGGCGGCGGACAGGCGCTCCACGGCCACCACGGCAACGCCTTCGGCCAGACCGGTCCCGTCGGCCGCCCCGGCGAACGCCTTGCACCGGCCGTCCGGCGCGAGTCCGCGCTGGCGGGAGAAGTCCACCAGCGCGGCCGGGGTTGACATCACCGTCGCCCCGCCCGCCAGCGCCAGGTCGCATTCGCCCGACCGCAGCGCCTGGGCCGCCATGTGCAGGGCCACCAGTGAAGACGAGCATGCCGTGTCCACGGTGACCGCCGGGCCTTCGAGCCCCAGCGCGTAGGCCACCCGGCCGGAGACCACGCTGGCCGAGTTGGTGGCCAGGAACCCGCCGCCCTGTTCCTGGTTGTGCTGCACCATCGTGGCGTAGTCCTGGCTGCTCAGCCCGGTGAACACCCCCGTCGCACTGCCCTTGAGCGACAACGGGTCGATCCCGGCGCGTTCCAGCGCCTCCCAGGATGCCTCCAGCAGCAGCCGCTGCTGCGGGTCCATCGCGGCGGCCTCACGCGGGGAAATCCCGAAGAACCCCGCGTCGAACTCCCCGGCGTCATGGAGGAACCCGCCCTCACGCGTGGTGCACGTGCCGACCCGGTCGGATTCGGTGTGGAACAGGCCCTCGACATCCCAGCCACGGTCGACCGGCAGCACGGAGATCGCGTCCTCACCCGAGGACAACAGGTCCCAGAACTCCTCGGGGCTGGACACGCCACCCGGAAGGCGGCACGCCATACCGACGAGGACCACCGGGTCGGTGCCGGGCGCACTCTGCTCGACGGCCGTCACCGCCGGGGCCGCCGGCTCACCGGCGAACTGCGCACTGATGTGCTCGGCCAGCGCGGTCACCGTGGGGTAGTCGAAGACCGCGGTCGCGGGCAGCCGCAGCGTGGTGGCGGTGTTGAGCCGGTTGCGCAACTCGACCGCGGTCAGGGAGTCGAAGCCCAGGTCCTTGAACGCCCGGTCCGTGGCGATCTCCCCAGCCGAGTCGTGGCCGAGGGTCGTCGCCACATGCGTTCGGACCAGGTCCACCACCGCCCGCAGCCGTTCGGTGGCGTCCAGTCCCGCAAACCGCTTCGGCTTACCGGCGCGGGCCGCAAGCGCCCGCTTGGGGGCACGGCTTACGAGTTCGCGCAGCAGCGGGGGCGTCTCGCCGTTCGCCGGAGGGTGCACCCGGGCCGGGATCAGGGCCGGGCGCCCGCTCGCCAGCGCGGCGTCGAACAGCGCGAGACCTTCGCCGGTACTCAGCGGACGCAGCCCGACCCGGCTGATGCGGGCCAGATCCCGGCTCGCCAAGTGCCCGGTCATGGCGCTGCGGTCCTCCCACAGCCCCCAGGCGATGGACGTCCCGGGGAGGCCCTGGGCGTGGCGGCGCTGCATCAACGCGTCGAGGGCCGCGTTCGCCGCGGCATAGCCGCCCTGTCCCGGGCCGCCGAAGGTACCCGCGGCGGAGGAGAAGACCACAAAGGCGGCGAGGTCCATCTCACGGGTCAGCTCATCCAGAACCACAGCGGCATCGACCTTCGGACGGAACACCCTCGCAACCCGCTCCGGAGTCAGCGACTCCAGCACCCCGTCATCCAGCACACCCGCCGCATGAATCACACCACTCAACCGCTGCCCCGCCAGCACCCCCGCAGCAGCCTCACGATCAGCCATATCCGCCGCCACCACCCGCACCCGCGCACCCAACCCGACCAACTCATCCCTCAACCCCACCGCACCGGGAGCATCCAGACCCCGACGACTGACCAGCACCAGATCGGTCACGCCGTGCTCGGCCACCAAATGCCGGGCCACATGCCCACCCAACGTCCCGGTGCCGCCGGTGATCAGCACCGCACCGCCGGACAACGGGCGCGGGATGGTGAGCACGATCTTGCCGATGTGCCTGGCCTGAGACAAAAACCGAAACGCCTCACCAGCCTGCCGCACATCCCACACCGTCCTCGGCAACGGCCACAACACACCCCGCCCAAAAAGCTCCAACAACTCCCCCAACATCTCCCGAACCCGATCCGGACCCGCCTCACCCAACTCAAACGCCCGATACCAAACCCCATCCGGCTCCCGAACATCCGTCTTCCCCATCTCCACAAAACGCCCACCACGCCCCAGCAACCGCATCGACGCATCCACAAACTCACCCGACAACGAATTCAACACCACATCCACCTCAGGAAACACCGACCCGAAATCAAGCGTCCGCGACGAAGCAATCCGGGCCGGATCAACACCCATCCCGGCCACCACCGACTGCTTCGCCGGACTCGCCGTCGCAAACACCTCACAACCCCAATACCGCGCCAACTGCACCGCAGCCATCCCCACACCACCAGCAGCCGCATGCACCAACACCGACTCACCAGCACGCACACCCGCCACATCACGCAACGCATAAAACGCCGTCAAAAACACAATCGGCACCGACGCCGCCTCAGCAAAACTCCAACCCACCGGAATCCGCGCCACCGCCCGCGCATCAGCCACCGCCACCGGACCAAAAGCACCCGTGAAACCCCCGAAGACCCGATCACCCACCGCCAAACCCTCAACCCCCGGACCCAACTCACACACCACACCAGCACCCTCACCACCCAGCGGCCCAGGATCACCCGGATACATCCCCAGCACACTCAACGCATCCCGGAAATTCACCCCAGCCGCACGAACCTCAATCCGCACCTCACCACAAGCCAACTCCCGCACCGACTCCGGAGCAGACACCACCGCCAGATTCTCCACCGTCCCCCGACTCGTCACATCCACCCGCCACGACACACCCTCCGGCAACTCCAGACCACCACCCACCCGCACCAGCCGCGGCACCCGCACCTCACCCGCACGAACCGCCACCTCCGGCTCACCCACACCCAACACCGAAGGCAACGCACCCAACGACTCCGGACGACCATCCACATCCACCAACACAAACCGCCCCGGATGCTCACTCAACGCCGAACGCACCAAACCCCACACAGCGCCACCCGCGACATCAGTAACCGCATCACCCGCCACTGCCGCCACCGCGCCCCGCGTCACAACCACCAACCGTCCGTCGCCGGGATCGGCAATCCAGGACTGGAGCAGCGCCAGCACCCTCGTGGTCTCCTCCACCGGAGAACCACCCGGGGCCAGCCCCACCAGCGCGGTCTCGGCTCCGCCGAGGTCGTCGCGGGATTCGACCGGGACCCCCGCCGCCCGGAGCTCGTCCGCGAGTCCCAGTCCGTCACCGAGCACCACGCACTGTCCCGGAGCCGGCTCGCCGGAGACGGCGGGAATCCAGCGCACATCGAACAAACCGCCCCGAGCCGGGCCGGGGGCGAGCCTGGCGGGGTCCACCGGACGCAGCGCCAGCGACTCCACGGCCAGCACCTCGAGACCGGCACCGTCCGCGGCCGCCAAGGAGATCCGCCCATCGGTGTCCGTGCTGAGGCGGACTCGCAGCTCGACCGCGTCCGCCGCGTGCACGGTCACGCCGCTCCAGGAGAACGGCAGCCGCACTTGTGCCTCTTCGCTGTCCGAGGCGAGCAGGAACGGGTGCAGCGCGGCGTCAAGGAGTGCGGGGTGCACGATAAACCCTTCGCTCCCAGCCTCCTCCGGCAGCGCGATCTCGGCGAAGATCTCAGTGCCGCGACGCCAGAGTGCCCGTACCCCTCGGAAAGTCGGCCCGTACTCGTATCCGGCGTCGGCGGCCTGCTCGTAGAGGGTCGACGCGTCCACCGCCTCGGCGTCCGGCGGCCAGTTCGTCGCCCAGTCCATCGCCTGCCCGCCGTCGACAGCGGCGGACAGGATGCCGTCCGCGTGGCGGGTCCAGTCCTCGTTGCCGGGCGCCGCCGTGTAGACGGTGACCGCGCGGACTCCCTCGTCCGCCCCGGCCAGCACGACGCGCAGGTCGCGCTTCTCGCCTTCGCGCAGGACCAGTGGGCTGTGCAGGGTCAGCTCGGCCAGCCGCGCGCATCCCGCGCGCTCACCGGCTCGGAGCGCCAGTTCCACGAGCGCCGCGCCCGGTACCAGAACGGTTCCCCGAACGGCGTGCTCGGCCAGCCATGGCTGGGACTCCAGCGATACGTGGCCGGCGAACACCCATCCGCCGGTGCCGGGCTCCTCCACTGCCGTGCCGAGCATGTCCCTTGTCGAGGAGGCCGCTTCGAGCCAGTAGCGGTTGCGCTGGAACGCATAGGTGGGCAGCTCCACATGGGCACCCTGCCCGGCAATACGGCGCCAATCGACCGTGCAGCCGGCGGTGAAGGCCTCTGCCAGCGAGGTCAGGAATCGGGTGACGTCGTCCTCATCGCGGCGGAGTGTGCCGACGGCGGCGATGGGAACGCCCGCCGCTTCGGCGGTCTGCTCGACTCCCGCGAGCAGCACCGGATGGGGGGACACCTCGACGAAGGCCGTGTGCCCGTCTTCGAGCGCGCTGGTCACCGCCTGCTGGAAGAGAACTGTGTCGCGCAGGTTGCGGTACCAGTAATCGCCGTCGAGCCCCTCGGTGTCGAGCACTCCCCCGGTCACCGTGGAATAGAACGGAACCGTGCCCGCCCGCGGCCGGATGTCCGCCAGCGAAGCACGCAAACGCTCTTCCAAGACGCCCACCTGGTCCGAATGCGACGCGTAATCCACCGCAATCCGCCGCGCTCGCACCCCCTCCGCCTCCCAACGCACCAGCAACTCGGCCAGAACCTCGTCCTCCCCGGACACGATCACCGAACCCGGCCCATTCACCGCGGCAACACCCACCCCACCACCGAGCACCCCACGCACCACATCCTCGGAAAGCGAGACCGACACCATCCCACCACAGCCCGACAACGACTCCCCCACCAGACGACTGCGCACCACCACAACCCGCACCGCATCCTCCAACGACAACGCCCCCGCCACATAAGCAGCCGCCACCTCACCCTGCGAATGACCCACCACCCCCGCAACCCGCACACCACACGCCCGCCACAAAGCCGCCAACGACACCATCACCGCAAACAACACCGGCTGAAGAACCTCAACCCGATCCAGCCCCCACCCACCCCGCAACACATCCCGCACCGACCACGACACATACGCCGACAACACCACATCACACGCCGCCAACTCGGCAGCAAAAACCTCACACGAATCCAACAACCCAGCAGCCATACCCACCCACTGCGAACCCTGACCCGGGAACACCAGGAGGGCACCACGGTCGGCGGCCGCTATCCCCGTCGCGACACCGGGCGCGGGAGCCGCGGCCGCCACCGAGTCCAAGCCCCGCAGCAAGGGCTCGCGTTCCCGGCCGAGCACCACCGCGCGGTGCTCGAACGCCGAACGCGACGCCAGCGAAAACCCGATATCGGCGGGCGAGAAGTCCGCACGGGATGCCAGGAACTCGCGCAACCTCGCGGCCTGTGCCCGCAACCCCTCGGCCGACCGCGCCGACACCACCCACGGAACCGTCCCGGTCACCAGCCTCCCCGGCCTCGGTTCGGCCGGGGCCTCCGCCGGCGGCGCTTCGAGGATCAGGTGGGCGTTCGTCCCGCTGATGCCGAACGCGGAGATCCCCGCCCGCCGGGGACGCCCGAACTCCGGCCACGCGGCCGCCCCGGTCGCCAGTTCCACCGCGCCCGCCGACCAGTCCACCTCCGGCGCCGGCGCGTCGACGTGCAGGGTCGGCGGCACCACACCGTGCCGCATCGCCAGCACCATCTTGATCACACCGGCCACCCCGGCCGCGGCCTGCGTGTGCCCGATGTTCGACTTCACCGAGCCCAGCAGCAGCGGGCGCTCCCGGCCCTGCCCATAGGTCGCCAGCAGGGCCTCGGCTTCGATCGGGTCGCCGAGCCGGGTGCCCGTGCCATGCGCTTCGACAACATCCACATCGGAGACCGACAACCCGGCGTTCGCCAGCGCCCGCCGGATGACCCGTTGCTGCGACGGCCCGTTCGGCGCGGTCAGACCGTTGGACGCGCCGTCCTGGTTCACCGCCGAACCCCGCACCACGGCCAGGACCCGATGGCCGTTGCGCCGAGCGTCCGACAGCCGCTCCGCCACCACGACACCGACGCCCTCACCCCAGCCGGTGCCGTCCGCGGCCGCGGCGAAGGCCTTGCAGCGGCCGTCCGCGGCCAGCCCGCGCTGCCGCGAGAACTCGACGAATCCCATCGGCGTCGACATCACCGTCACCCCGCCGGCCACGGCGAGGTCGCACTCGCCCGAGCGCAGCGCCTGTGCCGCCAGGTGCAGGGCCACCAGCGACGACGAGCACGCGGTGTCCACCGTGACCGCGGGCCCTTCGAAGCCGAGTGTGTAGGCGACCCGGCCGGACACCACGCTGCCCGAGTTGGTGGCCAGGTACCCGTCGCTGCGCTGCGGGTTGCGCATCAGTACGGTCGAGTAGTCCTGGCTGCTCAGCCCGGCGAACACCCCGGTCGTGCTGCCGCGAAGGGACAGCGGGTCGATCCCGGATCGTTCCAGCGCCTCCCAGGACGCTTCGAGCAGGAGCCGCTGCTGCGGGTCCATGGTGGTGGCCTCGCGGGGCGAGACCCCGAAGAACTCGGCATCGAACTCGGTGGCGCGCTCGACGAATCCGCCCTCTCGGACGTAGGACTTCCCGACACTGTCGGGATCGGGATCGAACAGCCCCTCCAGGTCCCACCCGCGATCCGCGGGGAAGCCGGACATCGCGTCACCGCCGTAGGACAGCAGATCCCAGAACCCGTCCGGGTCGGACACTCCGCCGGGGAACCGGCACGCCATCCCGACGAGGACCACCGGATCGTCGTCGAGCCCGCGAGCGGCCATGACCGGGGTGACCTCGCCGGTCCTGCCCATCAGGCGGCCGACCAGGTACTCGGCGAGAAGCGCGGCCGACGGGTAGTCGAAGACCACGGCCGCGGGCAGCTTGAGGCCGGCCGCGTCGGCCAGGCGGTTGCGCAACTCGACCGCGGTGAGCGAGTCGAAACCCAGCTCCTTGAAGGCGCGGTCGGGCGGGAGCTCCTGCCCGGAGCCGTGCCCGAGCACGGTCGCGGCGTGCTCACGTACCACCTCGACGACCGTCCGCACCTGGTCGGCACGGGATAGTCCGGCCAGCCTCGCGGACAGGCCGCCGGTCTCGGCGCGCGTGGTGCTCGCCCGCTTGCGCGCGGGCCGGACCAAGCCGCGCAGCAGCGGCGGTGTGTCACCGGTGGACGAGGTCTGCACCCTGGCCGGGACCAGGAACGGCTTCCCGCTCGCCTGGGCGGCGTCGAACAGGGCGAGGCCTTCGTCCGTGCTCATCGGGCGCAGCCCGGTGCCGGTGATCCGGGATAGATCCTGACCGGCGAGGTGCCCGGTCATCGCGCTGCGGTCTTCCCACAGCCCCCAGGCCAGCGAAAGACCCGGCAGGCCCTCGGCCTTCCGGCGCTGCATCAGTGCGTCGAGGAAGGCGTTCGCGGCCGCGTAGTTTCCCTGTCCCGGGCCGCCGAAGGTGCCCGCGGCGGAGGAGAACGCCACGAAGGCGGCGAGGTCCATCTCACGGGTCAGCTCATCCAGAACCACAGCGGCATCGACCTTCGGACGGAACACCCTCGCAACCCGCTCCGCAGTCAGCGACTCCAGCACCCCGTCATCCAGCACACCCGCCGCATGAATCACACCACTCAACCGCTGCCCCGCCAGCACCCCCGCAGCAGCCTCACGATCAGCCATATCCGCCGCCACCACCCGCACCCGCGCACCCAACCCGACCAACTCATCCCTCAACCCCACCGCACCGGGAGCATCCAGACCCCGACGACTGACCAGCACCAGATCCCTCACACCATGCTCGGCCACCAAATGCCGCGCCACATGCCCACCCAACGTCCCGGTGCCGCCGGTGATCAGCACCGCACCGCCGGACAACGGGCGCGGGATGGTGAGCACGATCTTGCCGATGTGCCTGGCCTGCGCCAGAAACCGCAGCGCCGCACCGGCCTGGCGCACGTCCCACACGGTTGTCGGCAGCGGTCGCAGCACGCCCCGCTCGAAGAGGTCCAGAAGCTCCCGCAGCATCTCCTGGATCCGGTCCGGACCCGCCTCACCCACGTCAAAGGCCCGGTACCAGACCGCATCCGGCTGCCGGATGTCGGTCTTGCCCATCTCGAGAAAGCGCCCATCGGGCCCCAGCAACCGCATCGACGCGTCCACGAACTCACCCGACAGCGAGTTCAGCACCACATCCACCTCGGGGAACACCGACTCGAAGTCGAGGGTCCGCGACGAGGCGATCCGGGCCGGATCGACACCCATCCCGGCCACGATCCGCTGCTTGGCCGGTCCGGCCGTCGCATACACCTCACAGCCCCAATACCGCGCCAACTGCACCGCAGCCATCCCCACACCACCGGCGGCGGCATGCACCAACACCGACTCACCGGCACGTACACCCGCCAGATCACGCAGGCCGAAGTACGCGGTCAGGAAGACCACGGAAACCGAGGCCGCCTGGACGAAGGACCATCCCACCGGCATCGGTGCCACCAACCGCGCGTCGGTGACGGCGACGGAACCGAATGCTCCGGTGAACACGCCGAAAACCCGGTCTCCGACGGCGAAATCCACTACTCCGGGGCCGACCTCGGTGATGACACCGGCGCCCTCACTGCCCATCACCTCTTCACCGGGGACGACTCCGAGGCCGACGATCGCGTCCCGGAAGTTCACCCCGGCGGCACGGACCTCGATCCGCACCTCACCCGTGGCCGGCGGCCGCGCCGACTCCGGAGCGGGTACCACCGCAAGGTTCTCCAGGGTGCCGCTGCTGGTGACGTCCACCCGCCACGGCACGCCCTCCGGCAACCGCAGGCCACCACTCGAGCGCGCGAGCCGCGGCACCCGCACCTCACCCGCGCGGACCGCGACCTCGGGCTCGCCCAAGGCAACCGCGGCGCGCAACGCCTCGGCCGACTCCGGATGATCATCCAGGTCCACCAGGGTGAACCGGCCCGGATGTTCGCCTGTCGCCGAACGCACCAGACCCCATACGGCGCCACCGGCGACATCCCGCACGGCCTCGCCCGCGCCCGCGCTGACCGCGCCCCGGGTCACGAGCACCAACCGCGTGTCCTCCAGGCGTGCGTCACCGGTCCAAGCCCGCACCAGTTCCAGCACGCGAACGGTCTCGGCACGGACGGACTCCGCCCCGGTCTCCCCGCCGGAGACCGAGGTCACCACCACATCCGCGGCCACCGCGCGGTCCACCGTCTCCGCCGTCAGCCTGTCGATGGTGAGCCAGCGGCCGGTGCCGGAGGAACCGGATGTCTCGGCGGCAACCCATTCGACCTCGAACAGGCTGTCCGAAGCGGACACCGCGGCCGAGCGGCGCAGCTGCGCCGGATCAACCGGCCTGGCCAGCAGCGAGCCGACGGTGGCGACCAACGCGCCCTCCGGGTCGGCGGCGACCAGCGACAGCCGGTCGTCCCCGGCCCGGGTGAGCCTGACCCGCAAGGTGGTGGCGCCCACCGCGTGCACGGCCACATCGCTCCAGGAGAACGGCAGGCGCACGGCGTCCCGGCCGGTGAGGGAGTCCAGCAGGAAGGGGTGGAGGGCGGCGTCGAGCAACGCCGGGTGCATCAGGTGATCGTCGTGATCGCCCTCCTCCAACTCGACCTCGGCGAAAATCTCTTCACCCCGGCGCCAGACCGCCCGCACCCCCTGGAACACCGGCCCGTACTCATACCCCGCCTCGGCAAACCGCTCATACACACCACCCACACCCACCACATCCGCACCCGACGGCGGCCACACAACCGCCCAATCACACACAGCCGACTCCACAACCCCCTCCGCCAGCACCCCCTCAGCATGACAAGTCCACTCCCGCGAACCGGAATCCCCCACCGCACCCGAACCCACAGACGAATGCACCACAACCGAGCGACGCCCCGCCCCATCCCGGCCACCAACCTCCACCCGCACATCCAAAAACTCACCATCACGCACCACCACCGGCGCCCGCAACGTCAACTCATCCAACCTGCCACACCCCACACGCACCCCCGCCCGCAACACCCACTCCACCAACGCAGCACCCGGAACCAACACCACACCCAACACCACATGATCAGCCAGCCACGGCTGCAACCCCAACGACAACCGACCACCGAACAACCAACCACCCCAACCAGGCAACTCCTCCCCCAAACCCAACACATCCCCCGACCCACCCCCAGACGACAACCAAAAACGCCTGCGCTGAAACGCATACGTCGGCAAATCCACCCCGCAACCAGACCCCACCACACGACTCCACCCAACCCCGCCCCCCGCCACAAAAACCTCACCCAACGCCGCCAAAAACCGCGTCACATCATCGTGCCCCCGACGCAACGTCCCCACCACCACACCATCAACCCCCGCAGCCTCCACCGCCTCCTCAATCCCGGGAACGAGCACCGGATGCGGCGACACCTCGACGAAGGCCCGCGCGCCGAGCGCCTGGATGGTCTGGTGGAACCGGACGGGCTGCCGGAGGTTGCGGTACCAGTACTCCGCATCCAGCTCTTCGGTGGCGAGCACGCCCCCGGTCACCGTCGAATAGAACGGAACCGAACCCCGCCGCGGGGCGATACCGGCGAGCGACTCCCGGAGCCGGCCCGCGAGCGCATCCACCTGGGCCGAGTGCGAGGCGTAGTCCACCGCGACCCGCCGTGCCCGCACACCGCCGGCCTCCCACTCGGCGAGCAGCTGGTCCAGTGCCACGTCCTCACCGGAGACCACGGTCGCCTCCGGCCCGTTCACCGCGGCGATGTCCACCCCCGTCCTGGCCCCGATCGACTCCCGTACCGCCTGCTCCGGCAGGGAGACCGCCACCATCCCGCCACGGCCGGACAGAGACTCCGCCACCAGGCGGCTGCGCACCGCCACCACCCGCGCGGCGTCCGCCATGGTGAGCCCACCGGCGACATACGCGGCCGCGATCTCGCCCTGGGAATGCCCGGCCACCGCGGCGATCCGCACCCCGCTCGCCCGCCACAGAGCCGCCAGCGAGACCAGCACCGCGAACAGCACCGGCTGCACCACGTCCACCCGGTCCAGATCGGCAGCGCTCCGCAGCAGGTCCCGCACCGACCATGGCAGATACGCGGACAACGCCTCATCACACGCCGCCATCTCGGCGGCGAAGGTCTCCGAAGAGTCCAGCAGACCGGCGGCCATTCCGGCCCACTGCGAGCCCTGCCCCGGGAACACCAGCACAACGCCGTCGCGGGCCGGTCCACGAGCCTCCACCGGGGAAACCGCGTCGAGCCCCTGCATCAAGGTGTCGCGGTCGGGGCCGAGCACCACCGCACGATGTTCGAACACCGAGCGCGACGCCAGTGAATGCGCGACGTCAACGGGCGACAGTTCCGGATTCGCCGCCAGATGGTCCCTCAACCGGGCGGCCTGCGCCCGCACCGCATCCGCGGACCTCGCCGACAGCACCCACGGCACGACACCCGACACCAGCGGCGCGACGGTGTCCACCGTGTCCGTCGCGGGACCGGCTTCGGTGCCCGCCTCCAGCACGACGTGCGCGTTCGTGCCGCTGATGCCGAATGAGGATACGGCGGACCGCCGGGGCCGCCCCGTCTCCGGCCACGCGGCCGGTTCCGTCGCCAACCGCACCGAACCGGCCGACCAGTCGACGTGCGGGCTGGGCTCGTCGACGTGCAGCGTCCGCGGCACCACGCCATGCCGCATCGCCAGCACCATCTTGATCACACCGGCCACCCCGGCCGCGGCCTGGGTGTGCCCGATGTTCGACTTCAGCGAACCCAGGAGCAGCGGGTGCTCCCGATCCTGCCCATAGGTTGCGAGCAACGCCTGTGCCTCAATGGGATCGCCCAGCCGCGTGCCCGTGCCGTGGGCGTCCACGACGTCCACATCGGCCGTGGTCAGCCGCGCGTTTGCCAGCGCCTGCCGGATCACCCGCTCCTGAGCGAGGTTGTTCGGTGCGGTCAGCCCGTTGGAGGCGCCGTCCTGGTTGACCGCGGTGCCCCGTACCACGGCCAGCACCCGGTGCCCCTGCCGCACCGCGTCGGAGAGCCGTTCCACCAGCAGAAGCCCGACTCCCTCGCTCCAGTTCGTGCCGTCGGCGGCGGCCGCGAAGGACTTGCACCGGCCGTCCGGAGCGAGCCCGCGCTGCCGGGAGAACTCCACGAAGGTCGACGGCGAGGCCATCACCGACACGCCACCGGCCAGCGCCAGGTCGCACTCCCCGGACCGCAGTGACCCCACGGCCTGATGCAACGCCACGAGCGAAGACGAGCAGGCGGTGTCGACCGTCACCGCCGGGCCTTCGAGCCCCAGTGTGTAGGCCAGCCGGCCGGAGGCCACGCTTCCCGCGTTGCCGCTGGTGAGAAAGCCCTCCAGCTCTTCGGGCCGCTCGACGAGCTGGTTCGCGTAGTCGTAGTACATGATCCCGGCGAACACCCCGGTCGCGCTGGAGCGCAGCGACCGCGGATCGATGCCGGCCCGCTCCAGCGTCTCCCAGGCGACCTCCAGCAGCAGCCGCTGCTGCGGGTCCATCGCAGTCGCCTCACGCGGCGAGATGCCGAAGAACTCCGCGTCGAAATCTCCCGCGTCGTAGAGGAAACCGCCTTCGCGGACGTAGGACTTGCCCACGCGGTCCGGGTCGGGATCGAACAGCTCGTCGAGGTTCCAGCCGCGGTCGGTGGGGAAGCCGGTGATGGCGTCGCCACCGGAAGCCACCAGGTCCCACAGGTCCTGGGGCGAGGCGACGCCGCCGGGCAGGCGGCAGCCCATGCCGACGATCGCCACCGGCTCGGTGGCAGCATCCACGCGTTCCTGGTGCTGTTTGCGCAGGCGCTCGTTCTCCTTGAGAGACGCACGCAACGCTTCGACCAGCCGGCCGTCCGCTTCTGACACTACTTCCCCCAGATTGCGACGTAGCAGATGCAGCAGGTTCTGTCAGCTGTTCAGTGCCTTCCGGATGAGTTCTTCGGCGCTCATCTCGTCCAGCGACCCGGCCTCGGCCGCCGGGCCGGAATCCTCGGCCACGGGGCAGGTCTCCTCGCCCGCGAGGGCGAGCAGGGTGTCCAGCAGCCCGGCCGCACGCAACCGGGCCACCGGTATGGACGCGAGCAGCCCGGCGAGTTCACGGTCCGTGCCGGGCTCGTCGTCCCGCAGGCCCAGCCCTTCCGCCAGATGGCCGGCGAGCAGCAGCGGCGAGGGATAGCTGAACACCACCGGCACCGCCAGCCGGAGCCCGGTGGCCTCGGCCAGGCCGTTGCGCAGCTCCACGGCCTTCAAGGAGTCGAAGCCCAGCTCCTTGAAATCCCGTTCCCTGTCGATGAGATCCGGTCCGGAGTAGCCCAGCGTGGTGGCGGCCTGTTCCCGGACGAGGTCCACGAGCGCGGTCTCACGATCGGCCTCAGCCATCCCGGCCAGTCGCGCGGCCAGTCCGGGGCCGCTCTCCCGGTGCGCCGCGGCCCGGCGCGGGGTGGACCCGCCCGCGTACAAGGACTTCAGGTTCAGGCGCGCGGGCGCGACCAGTGCGCGGCCGGCGCCTTGGGCCAGGTCCAGCAGCCGCAGGCCATCCTCGGTGGACAGTGGCGTCACCCCGGACTTGGACAGGCGGGCGACATCGCCCTCGCCGAGGTGCCGGGTCAACCCGCCGCGCCGCTCCCAGAACCCCCAGGCGAGGGAGGTGGCGGCCAGCCCCCGGGCCCGCCGGTGGCCAGCCAGCGCGTCGAGGAACGCGTTCGCCGCCGCGTAGTTGCCCTGACCCGCGGTGCCCAGGAGACCGGCCAGCGAGGAGAACAGCACGAAGGCGGACAGGTCCTGTCCCGCGGTCAGCTCGTGCAGGTTGACCGCGGCGTCCACCTTGGGTCGCAGCACGGTGGCGAGCCGCTCCGGGGTCAGTGCGTCGAGCGTTCCGTCGTCGAGCACCCCCGCCGCGTGGACGACGCCGGTCAGCGGATGCTCCGGCGGGATCTCGTCCAGCACCTTGGCGAGCGCGGCGCGGTCCGCCGCGTCACAGGCCACGACCCGGACCGACTCGACGCCCGCCGCGGCGAGGTCCTCGTACAGCCCCGGTGCCTCACCCCGCCTGCTGAGAAGGACCAGCCGGGACACGCCGTGCCTGGTGACGAGGTGTCGGGCCACCTCGGCGCCCAGTGCTCCGGTGCCGCCGGTGATGAGCACGGTGCCCCGCTCCGGCCACGCCGGACTCGCTGGTTCCGTGGTGAACATCCGGTTCAGGCGGGGCGTCAGCGCGGTGCCACGGCGGAGGGCCAGTTGCGGCTCGTCCGCCGGGAGCACGGCGGGCAGCGCCCGGACGGACAGCTCGTCGCTGTCGAGGTCCGCCAGCAGGAAACGGCCCGGATGCTCGGATTGCGCGGTGCGGACCAGGCCCCACACCGCGGCGTGGGCCGGATTGGCGACCCGGTCCCCGGTGTCCGCGGCCACCGCACCCCGGGTCAGGATCACCAGCCGGGACGCGGCGAATCGCTCGTCCCCGATCCACTGCTGGACCACGCCCAGTACGCGCTCGGCCGCCTCGTGCGCGGCTCCGGCATCGAGCAGGTCCGGCGGCTCCAGGCACATGACCACCAGCTCGGGCGGTACGGACACCTCGGACAGCGCGGACCAGGCATCGAGCCGGGCCCCCGCGCGGGTTACCGCGGATGCCACGCCGAACGGGTCGGCGCCCAGCAGCCCCCAGTGCGCCGGGACCTCGCCGGGCCGCACACCGTCGGTCCAGTCGACGCCGTACAGGTTCCCGTCGTCGGGCCGCATCAGCCGCGTGGTGTCCACCGGCCTCGCCACGAGCGACTCGATGGACAGAATCGGCTGCCCGCCGGGGTCGGCGGCTTCGACGGACACCGCGCCGTCCGAACCGGGCGCGAGGCGGACCCGTAACGTCGAGGCGCCCACCGCGTGCAGTGAGACGCCGGTCCAGGCGAAGGGAAGCCGGACGGTGTCGCCGCCGAATCCGGTCATGCCCCAGGCGTGCAGGGCGGCGTCGAGCAGCGCGGGGTGGATGCCGAACTCGTTCTCCCCCTGGACGGGCAGGCTCACTTCGGCGAAGGTCTCCTCCCCTCGGCGCCAGGCCGCTCGCAGTCCCTGGAACGCCGGACCGTACTCGTACCCGGCGTCCTCGAACCGCTCGTACACATCGCCGATATCGAGGGCGTCCGCTCCGGGCGGTGGCCACGGAACGGCCCAGCCGGTCGTTCCGGCCGAGGTGGTGTCGCTGAGGGTGCCCACGGCGTGTTCAGTCCAGGACGGCTCGTCCGTGGCGGGGCTCGAATAGACGGAGACCTGCCGTCGGCTGCCCGATCCGGTGACGGCCACCCGCAGATCCAGCGGCTCGCCCATGTGCAGCACCATCGGCGCCTGTAGGGTCAGTTCGTCCACACGGGGGCAGCCCGCCCGCGCCCCTGCGCGCAGGGCCAGCTCAGCCAGCGCCGCCCCCGGCGCGAGGATCGTGCCGCGCACCGCGTGATCGGCGAGCCAGGGCCGCGCGCTCGGACAGACCCGGCCGCTGAATACCCAGTCACCCGTCCGGGGCGACTGCACTCCGTCGTCCAGCATCGCCACCGCGGGGCCGGAGTCCAGCCAGTACCGGGTGCGCTGGAAGGCGTAGGTCGGCAGCTCGACGACGTTCGCCGAGCGGAAGGCAAGGCTCCAGTCCACCCGCTGCCCGCGCACATGCGCGGCCGCGAGCGCCCGTAGAAACGTTCCCGCGTCATCCTCGTCGCGCCGCAACGAGCCGAGAACCGTCGCCTCGACTCCGGCCTCTTGCAGCGTGGACTCGATCGGAACGGTGAGCACGGGATGCGGACCGACCTCGACGAAGGCCCGTGTGCCCTGGGTCGCGAGGCCGCGCACAGTGTCGTGGAACCTCACGGGCTCACGGAGGTTGCGCACCCAGTAGTCCGCGTCCAGGCCCCCGGTGTCGAGCAGGCCGCCGGTCACCGTGGAATAAAAGGGAATCGAGCCGCGCCGCGGCCGGATGCCTGCGAGGGCGTCCCGCAGCCGATCCGCCAGGACGTCCACCTGCGCCGAGTGCGAGGCGTAGTCGACCGGGATCCGCCTGGCCCGCACACCGGCACTCTCCCAGCCCGCCAGCAATGCGGTCAGCGCGTCGTCGGCACCGGACACCACGACCGAGTCCGGACCGTTCACCGCGGCGACCTCAGCACGGCCGTCCCACCCGGCAAGGCTTTCCACGACTTCCCGCTCGGGCAAGGAAACCGACACCATCCCGCCACGGCCGGACAGAGACTCCGCCACCAGGCGGCTGCGCACCGCCACCACCCGCGCGGCGTCCTCCAGCGACAACGCGCCCGCCACGTACGCTGCCGCGACCTCGCCCTGGGAGTGGCCCAGCACGCCGGTGACCCGGATCCCGTACTCCCGCCACAGCGCGGCCAGCGACACCATCACCGCGAACAGCACCGGCTGCACCACGTCCACCCGGTCCAGCCCCGGCGCGCCCCGCAACACATCCCGCACCGACCAGGACAGATACGCCGAAAACGCCTCGTCACAAGCCGCCAGCTCGTGTGCGAAAACCTCGGAGGTGTCCAGGAGCCCCGCGGCCATCCCGGCCCACTGCGAGCCCTGGCCGGGGAACACCAGAACCACGCCGCCACGCCCCCGCGCGCTGACACCCGTGACCACGCCGGGATCGGGCAGCCCCGCCGCAACCGAACCCAGCCCGCTCAGCAGGGCGCCGCGATCGGAGCCCAGCACCACCGCGCGATACTCGAACGCGGACCTGGTAGAAGCCAGGGAAAGGCCCACATCAGCAGGCGCGAGCTCCGGCCGCGCTGCGAGGAACTCGACCAGCTTGGCGGCCTGGCCGCGCAGCCCCTCGGCGGACCGCGCGGACACCACCCACGGCAGGAGGCCCTCGGACGGTACCGGCGGAGCCAGCGGTTCCTCCGCGGGCGCCTGTTCGAGTACGACGTGGACATTCGTGCCACTCGCCCCGAAGCCGGACACTCCGGCTCGTCGCGGACGACCCGTTTCCGGCCACTGCGTCGCCTCGCTGAGCACCCGCGCCGCCCCTGCCGACCAGTTCACCAGCGGCGTCGGCTCGTCCACGTGCAGGGTCCTCGGCGCCAGGCCGTGCCGCATCGCCAGCACCATCTTGATGACGCCGGCCACCCCCGCGGCGGCCTGCGTGTGCCCGATGTTGGACTTCAGCGAGCCCAGTAGCACCGGCTGGTCCCGCTCCTGCCCGTACGTAGCGAGCAGGGCCTGCGCCTCGATCGGATCGCCCAGCCGTGTCCCGGTCCCGTGCGCCTCCACCACGTCCACGTCCGAACCCGGCAAACGCGCGTTCGCCAGCGCCTGCCTGATGACCCTCTGCTGGGCCGGTCCGTTCGGCGCGGTCAGGCCGTTCGAAGCGCCGTCCTGGTTGATGGCCGAACCGCGGACCAGTGCCAGCACCCGTTGCCCCCGGCGGCGGGCGTCGGAAAGCCGTTCCAGCAGGACGAATCCCGCGCCCTCGCTCCAGCCGGTTCCGTTGGCGCCCGCGGCGAATGCCTTGCACCGGCCGTCCTCGGCGGTCGCGCGCATTTCGCTGAACGCGACCGGCAACGACGGGCCGCACATCACGGCAACCCCGCCGGCCAAGGCCAGATCGCACTCACCGGAACGCAACGACCGCGCAGCCCAGTGCAACGCCACCAGCGAGGCCGAGCAGGCGGTATCCACCGTCACCGTCGGCCCTTCCAGCCCCATGGTGTAGGCCACCCGGCCGGAGGCCACGCTGTTCACGGTGCCGAGGAAGAGGGGACCCGCACCGCCTTCGGGCGCGTTCATGACGCTCGGCCCGTAGTCCTGTGTGGAGACACCGGCGAAGACCCCGGTCCGGCTGCCCCGCAGCGAATGGGGATCGATGGCCGCTCGTTCCACCGCCTCCCAAGCGGTTTCGAGCAACAACCGCTGCTGCGGGTCCATCAGGAGGGCTTCCCGGGGGCTGATGCCGAAGAAGCCGGGGTCGAAGTCCGCGCAGCCGTCGACGAAACCACCCGCACCGGAATAAGAAGTGCCCTCCAGATCCCAGCCGCGGTCGAGGGGTGGCCCCGAGATCGCGTCGACCTCGTCGACCACCAGCCGCCAGAGGTCGTCGGGGGATGCCACGCCGCCGGGCAGCCTACAGGACATGCCGACGATCGCCACCGGGTCGTCCGCATCAACCGCGGCCTCAAGCGCCCCGTCGCCCACCTCGCCGGAACCGGCAAGCCGAAGACGCAAAAACCTGGCTACTTCAAGTGGCGTCGGATAGTCGAAGATCAGCGTCTCGGGCAACGAGAGTCCGGTACGCTCCGACAGTCGCGCGACGAATTCCGCGGAGCCGCGCCCGCGCAGACCGAAGTGCTGAAAGGTTTGATCTTCGCTCACCGCGGCCGGAGTGGCGTATCCCAACACTCCTGCCAGCTCGGCGCAAACAAGGTCCAGTTCCCAGGGGCAAGCGCCCCCGCCATCATTCCCCCGCACGGACGTGCATCCCCCATCGGACAAGCGCCTTGGGTGGTCAAAGCCTCCCGCGGAAGCCTTGCGCTGAAGGACCACCACATCAAAAAATCGGTACAGCTCCCGCCAGGCTAGCCGCCACACCCGTAACGCTCAACCGGTTCAGTCGAGACGAAGCTCACCGTAAATCGCGCCGCCCTTCGGCGTGTTGATTATTGACGTTGCGAGCAGTACCTACCCGTTCCAGGGCGTCCACGCGCCGTCCACCCGTGTAAATATCCTGTGCACGGACGGTCCGCATATACGGCGGGGATACCACGCGGGAGGCCTCTGCTTCTCGTGATGCTGCCGTAAATGCCGAGTTACGAAGCCCGGTACCGGGTTCTGTGCGGCACCTGTCCCACCCGTTGCCCGCGACGCGAATGGTCCGGAATGGATGCCGCCTAGTCCAAGGCGAGGAAGGCCGGGCTCATCGTCCGTGGTTGTGCATGACGTGTTTGGTGCGCGAGTAGTTGTTTTTGGTGCGCGAGTAGTCGTTCAGCGCGTAGATCGACAGGTCTCGGCCGTAGCCGGATCCCCTGAATCCACCCAGGGGATTTCGCCGGCCGACACGGGACGAGAGTTGACCCAGACGGTTCCGCAGAGACGCGCGGCGATGTCGTGACTGCGGCGAGCGTTCTCGGTCCGCACCGACGCCGACAGACCAACATGGGGCCGACCTCGACGTCCTCGCCGGAGCGCGGCTCATCGCCGACCAGGGACCGGACCTCGCTGACGGGCTGCTCGGTGAACCACGGCGACCGATTCGCGTGCGAGTACGCGGCAGGCGGCCCCGCATGCCTGGCCTGTTCCTCCTTCCAGGCCGGGAGCTACTCGCCCTTGATCCGGCGGTGCGGGATGACCAGGTCAGTGCCCTGGTAGCCGCCGTGCGCGACGGTCATCGTGGTACCGATGGCCTCCTTGACTCCGGATTCCTCCCAGCCGCGGGAGTCGTGGCGGTTGCCTGGCAGTGGCCGGCCGACCACGACGACCGGGCGGGAGTCGGCGTCGATCACGACCTGGTGGGCGGTGGAACAGCTGTAGTTCTTGGCTGCTCAGCGATGGTGCCGTCGCTGGTGGGCACCACGGTGCCGTCCACGATGAGCACGGTGTCCTGCCGCACCACCGGCGCAGTTGGAGCACAAACTTCGGGGCGAGATCGTCGATGATCCGGTCGGCGGCGGACTTGGAGACACCGAACCGCGGGTCGAGCCGGAGCATCGTCAAGTTCGTGCGCAAGTACCGCCGCGACCAGCAGAATACGGTCCTTCAGCGGCAGGCTCCACGACCGTCCGCGCCGCACCGTGTCGGCCGCGTCGTAGTACGTGGCGCCGATGTCGAGGGCCCGCTGCGCGGTCGACACATCGACGCCGCGCATGCTGAGCGCGTTCGCGGCGGACGCTTTGGCCGGCACGGTGAGCAAGGCCGCCGCCATGGCGATCACGGGGCGAGCAGGGCAACCTCGAGCGGGCGCATGCGCATGCGCCCGGGTCCGGGCCCGGGTCCGGGCCGGCACACGGTCACCGTGTCCTCATCCGATGCGGCACCGCGGCCGCGCCGGGCGCGTGGCCGACCGGGGCCGCGATATGGGCGGCGGCCACGGTGCCGGGGGCGGTGCAGGGCTTGCCGTTCAGGGTGAAGTCACGTGGCGCGGGGTTGCCGCCGGTGTAGGCGCCGTTGAAGCCGACGGTGGTGGAGCCGCCGGTGGCCAGGGTGGCGTTCCAGCCCGCGTCGTCGACGGTGACCGCGGTGGCGTTCTGGCGCCAGGTGCCGTTCCAGCCGCCTGCCACCTTCTGGTCACCGGTGAAGGAGAAGCCGAGACGCCAGCCGTTGAGGGTGGGGCCCTTGTTGGTGAGCGTGACGGTGGCCGTGAAGCCGGTGCCCCAGTCGTTGCCCACCGCGTAGCCGACCGTGCAGGTGGCCGCCGGGGCCGCGGCGGTGGTCACCCGGACCGGCGCCGATGGCGGGGAGCTGCGGCCTGCGGTGTCCTTGGCCACGACGCGGAAGGTGTAGGCGGTGGCCGGAGACAGTCCCGTGACGGTGGCGCTCGTGGCGGAGGCGTCGACCGTGGCGACCGGGGCTCCCGCGGTGTCGCCGGAGTACACCTGGTAGCTCGCCACCGGGGACGATCCGGCGGTGGACGCCCCCCAGGTGAGGGTGGCCCGGTCGGAACCGACGGCGGTGGCGGCCGGGGCGCCGGGCGCGGTGGGCGGCTTCGCCTCGGAGGATCCGGCGGGCAGGACGTACTCGGTTATGGAGTAGGCCGGGAAAGTGGTGGTGAAACCGCCGTCGGTCAGCGGCTGATCCGCCAGGTGCTTGATCGCGGTGACATCGTCCTGGCCGTACCGGTAGGCCTGCGCCGAGCCGCCCGGCGCGGTACCGCCGGTGACGGACACCGGGGCGGTCAGATCACCGGTGGTCTTGTTGACGACGATCACGGTCAGCGCCTTGTCGCCGCTGCGCTGGGCCGCGTAGACCGCGAGCTTGTCCTGGTCGGCGCTGGCGGCGTGGACCGCGGTGTCGCCGAAGGAGCCGCCGTTTCCGTCGTAGTTGCGGAACATGCGGAAGGCGAAGGCGCCGGGCTCGGTGGACGTCGGCGGATCCCACAGGGTGGCGAGGTCCAACCCCTCCCGTCCGAAGATGCCGAGCACGTCGGCCTGGGCGAGGGCCCCGTTGATGTGGTCCAGCGCGCCCCAGTTGTACTCGGTGATGGCGAGCTTGGTGCCCGGATAGTTCTCGTCGACCAGGGAGCGCATGCGCGGGATGAACTGGACGGGCTGGTTGATCCAGCTCTCGTCCACGTACGTGGGGTCCCACAGCTGCCGTGTGGAGCGCAGCCGCAGGGCCTGGGTCTCCGGGTCGACGTTGCCGCTGAACACCCCCGCCTGCTGGGGGTATATGTGCTCGTCGAAGTAGTCCAGGATGCGGCGGTCGTGCGTCTGCTCGTACGCCTTCATCTGCTGGAGGTACCAGGGGGCGAACAGCTGTCCGCCGTGGGCCGCCCGGTCGGGCGGGTCGGACCAGCAGTCGCCGCCCTTCTCGTTGCACGTCTTCTGGTCCAGGCCGGAGTAGACCAGGGAGTTGAAGCCCCAGCCGACCGGGCCGAGGGTCTTCGCCCCGGGGTCGGCGTCCTTGATGGCGGCGGCGGTGGCGTAGGTGCTTTCGCGCATCTCGTCGTAGCCCGTGCCCTCCGGGTGGACGTCCCGGTGGGTGCTCGACCACAGGTCGGGCTCGTTGTCGAGGTTGTAGAAACGGACCCCGCCGTCGTCCGCGGTGCCGTAGGTGCGGTTCAGATACTGCACCCAGCCCTTGGTGAACTCCGGACCGGCGGGGACGCTGGTCTCGGCCGGGTCGTTGCCGGTGACGTTCGTACCGTCGGTCTTCACACCGTTGCCGCAGTCCGGGCGCCACTGGGCGTCGTTCGCCTTCTGCGGGCCGTATTTGGCGATGCTGAAGCCGCAGGCGGCGTTGCGCGCCGCGGTCGTCCAGCCGCTCATCGGCACGGTCAGCACGGTGTCGGTGCCGGTGCGGCGGTTCTGCTCGACGAACTTGTCGGCCTCCGAGCCGTTCGGCAGGTCCGCGGTGCCGTTCTCGTAGTACAGGTTCTCGAAGTACCAGTCGGCGCCCGCGTTGTACGCGTCGAGCTTGTAGTTGTAACGGGTGGTGGCATTTCCACCCCACCGGCGGACCGGCAGGCGCAATTCCTTGGCCAGTGCCTCGTCGGCGAAGTTGATCCCGTAGATGTGCGGGTCGATCGCCTTGCGGCCGGTGGTGGTGTCGACGCTGAGGGCGGGGCCTTCCGGTGCGGCGGAGGAGGCGGCGGGCCGCACTCCCCCACCCGGTAAGGCGCTCGCCTGGTGGGGACCGGCCAGACCGGCGGCGGCCACCAGCAGCACCACGGCCGCCGGCGCGGCTCTCGGAGTCATGCGCCTCGGTCTCGAAGTCATGCGCGGGGGTCTCCTTCTCAACTGCCGTGCCGACGACGGGGACAGGACGACGAAACAGGAATGGGAGCGCTCCCACCCTGCGCATGGTCAGTGACCCCGGCGAGAGTGTCAACCGTCTCGACCGAACCCGGTCGCACCGGCCGCCGTCCCCGCACGTCGTGCGTCATACGCGCTGAGTCGAACCGGCGGCGAGGCGTCCGCGGTTCTTCCGCTTCCCTCCGGACGGCCGACGGCTGTTCGTCCGGACCTCCGTGGATGTCCGGATCTTCTTCCCAGGATGAAGCGTCCTCGTCCACCACGTGAAGAGCGCAGGAGCTGATGTCGCGGCCGCACCTGACCACGCGGTAACCCCGGGCAGCCCCGGAGGGGCTCCCCGGGGTTACCTGGCCGGAACCCCCTGGAGAAAGGGACGGGGCAGCGGGGCAGATCAGCTCATGCCCTGGAGGCGCCAGATCTGGTTCCTCTTGTTGTTCAGAGCACTCGCCGGGTCGCAGGTCCACTGGTGGACCTGCGCGCCGGGTGCGGTGGAGACCTGGCTGACGTCGACGCACTTGCCGCTGTGCGCGGCGACCAGCTGGTAGTCCTTGCTGTTGCCCAGCGCGGTCACGGGATTGAGGGTGAACATCTGGTTCGTGCCGCCGTTGCAGGTGTACTGCTGGACGGCTGCGCCATCGGCGGTGGAGGCGCCGGAGACTTCCAGGCACTTACCGCTGTGCTCGTTGACCACGGTGTAGGTGTTCGGGCGGCCGGCCACCGGCTTGAAGTCCAGCATCTGCTGGTAGCCGCCCTCGCAGGGGTACTGCTGGTACTGCGTGCTGTTGGTCATGCTGAGGTTGGTGTCGTCCAGGCACTGGCCGCTGTGCTGTGCCACCGCCACCGTGGAAACGGTGGTGTCGGACGGCGGCAGCAGCGTGACGGTGTAGCCGTCGGCGGCGTCCGTCCACGGCACGTGCACCGAGGCCGAGTTGCCGCTCACGGTCAGGGTCTGGTCGGAAACCGTCACCGGGCCGGTCACCGCACCGCCGCCGTTGTTCGGTATGCGCTGCACGACCGCGCGAACCCGGCTGTTCTCCACCACCGAGGTGGTGTCCAGGCGGTCGAGGTTGACGGTGACGTCGCCGGTGTTGCCGTTGCTGCCCAGCAGGATCTTCGCGTTGCGGGCGCCGTTGTCCTTGGCCGCCAGGCCGTCCGTGTTCGTACCGGGCGTGAACTTCACGATGTTGCCCGTCTGCGAGCCGTAGTAGCGGTACAGGAACCACTCCCCCAACGGCAGGTACCGGCCTCCGGTCTTCGTCAGCAGCTTCGCCTGGAAGTCGTGCAGGTTCGCGCCCCCGGCCCAGTTGGCACGAAGCCCGTCCGCCCCCGCGCGCTCCAGCCGTGAGATGTACCAGCCACCACGGCCCGGGTTCTGCTCGTTGGTGCCCGCGTACTCATTGACCTGGAAGGGACGGCTCGTGGTCATCGACCGCGCCGACAGCTTGGACCTCAAAGAGGTGCTGTCGGCGACCGGGTCACCGGGCAGGTCGTGCCAGCTGTAGACGTCCGGCTCGACGTTGTTCGCCTTCACGTAGTCCAGGTACGTGTTCCACCAGGTGTTGGAACTCGTGGGCCTGCCGCAGGTGCTCGCCCCCACGATGACCGCGCCGGGGATGGCGGCCCGAATCTTCTGGTAGGCGCGCTTCCACATCGCCAGGTACTGGGGCTGGCCGGAGCCCCAGAACATGGTGCAGTCGGGCTCGTTCCAGATGTCCCACTGGATGTCGGTCATCCCCGCGGCCCGGACGTCGGAGAGCAGACGGTCGTAGAAGGCGTCGAAACGGGACCAGTCGCCATTGTCGCCCGGGAACGTGGGAGTGGTGGTGCCGTCGGCGCCCCACAGGTCGTGCGGCAGCATGACGAACGTTCCGCCCAGCGCCTCGGTACGCCTGTACTGGGCGAGGGTGGAATTCCACCGGCGGTCGTACTTGCCGGCGACCCATCCGCCCGGGCTGTCCAGCTGGGCGCCGCCGGCCCGCATGAACTTCCACTTGATGTCTTTGTAGAAGTGGTCCTGGGGCAGCGAGCCGTTCTCGGTCATACCGTAGATAGTGCCCGAGGCCCGGTAGGTGGGCGCGCCACCGGCCGTGGCGAAGTCGACTGCCACGGTGGTGTCGGCGGCCTGGGCCGGCGCGCCGGGGAGTATGACGGCGGCCCAGACCGACGCCAACAGGGCGGCGAGAGCGGTGGTCCTGCGCGGGCGACGGCCTGCTGTGGGACCGGGCCGGCGGTTGCGTCCGGGTGGGGCCAGGTTGCGGGACATGCGCATGTGATCTCCCGGGAGGGTGAGTGGTGCCCGGGCCCCGGTGGGCCCGGGCGGCCTTCGGCAGCCGCCGTCCTGGCCGTGCGGGTGCCGGAGCTGGTGGGGCACCGCCGGGGGAAGGAGAGCGTCCGGCGGCGGGGCCGGTGGGTGTTGCCGCCTGGGCGAGGGCACACGGGTTGCCTCACACGCCGGTATGGGCGACGGATGTGGGCACGGTCTGCCGGAGTTCGTGGGCTTCGGCCAAGAGGAGATAGCAGGCGGCCGTCCAGGTGTAGGCGCGGTCGCGCAGGCCCGTCCCGGTGAGGGCGTCGAAGTTCTCCGCGAAGCCGTGGGTTTCGCACAGGGCCCGGAAGCGGGTGCTGATCTCGTCCGCGAGGCGGTCGTGGCCGCCGCGGCGCAGCCCGTCCTCGATGAGGACGGTGGCGGGCGCCCAGATCGGGCCGCGCCAGTAGCCGTCGGGGAGGTAGTGGGGCGAGTCGGGGAGTTCGGTGGCCAGTCCGTGCGGGGTCAGATGGGCTTCGATACGGGACGCCAGCACGGCGGAGACGTCTTCGGGCAGGTGCTCGCCCAGCACCATCGCCATGAGGTCCAGCAGGCTCGAGGTGCTCCAGGTCTTTGAGGTGTCGATGCCCCGGGCCACGAACCGCTCCCCCGTCCACAGCTCGTCGAGCATCGCCGCCTGGGTGGCCTCCGCGGTGCGGGTCCAGCGGCGGGCCTCGTGGGGAAAGCCCAGTTCGGTGGCCAGGACCGCGAGTTCGCGCAGTTGCAGGACGAGGAACGCCGCGAGGTCCGCGCTGACGATCACGCGCTCGGGGTCGAAGGTGGTGGCGTTGTCCCAGCCGCTGTCGTTGCCGTGCAGGTAGTGGGGCAGGGCGGCGCCGGGCGCGCGGCGCGAGGTGAGCCAGAACTCCGTCCAGCGCACCAACCTGCCGTAGGTCTCGGTGAGTTCCGTCCGGCCGAGGGGGTGGGGAAGTCTTCGGCGCAGGTGCCCCAGGGCCCAGCCGTGGATGGGCGGTTTGACGAAGTTGTAGAGGACCTCCGAGTGCGTCACCGAGTCGGGCAGGGCCCCGCTCTCGTCCTGGTGGTCGAACGGCAGCGAGAACTGGTCCCAGGCCAGCGCGGGCCCTCCGGGTCCCAGGGCGAGGGCGTTGAAGCAGTGGTCCCAGCTCCAGACCTTGTCCATCCAGTGCTTGGACATCAGTACCGCGGGCCTGGTGACCAGGGACGCCGGGCGGACCGTCGCCGACCACAGGACATACGCGGCGAGTTCGGCGGCCGGCGTGCCGGGTGAGCGCCAAGGGGCCACCGCCTCGGCGAAGGCGGCGAAGGCGCGCTCCGCGGCCTCCACGACCCCGTCGAACGTCTGCGACGGGGCATAGGGGCGTCGTGCGCTGTCCAGTTCCTCCACCGCCGCTTCCCAGACCCCGTCGGCATCCGCGGTGATCGTGAGACCACGGTCGCCGCTGCCGAGGGCCTGACCGCCCGACACCTCGGCGACGGAGCCCGACAGCAGGGTGACCCGGTAACGGCGCCCGGTCTCGTACGAGGTGAAGACGTACGCGCCGGCCACCGGGTCGTGGTGGAAGTAGGTGCCTGTGAAGGGGGTGAGTGCCTCTTCGGCCGCGGTGATGCGCAGGCCCAGCCCCTCGCCCCGGAGACGGACGGTGTCCGGTGACTCGTAGGCGCAACCGATCCTCCCGCCCGGATGAGCCCATCTGAGCAGGCCCGGCGTCGTCTCGACGCGGGTCTCGGCCCGGTCACCCGTCGCCGGGTCGCGGGGCACAAGACGCAGAACGGCGTGCATGCCGTTCTGGTGGGAGACCAGGTGGAGGTCCTCGGCGTACGTCTTCTCCGCCACCACAGGCGAGAGACCGAACCAGGAACCGTGTGTGCTGAACGGGATGTCGTGGACGGAGAAGGCCGGGCCGGATCGGGCGGCGGTCATGAGTCGTTACTCGTTTCTTCGACGGTGGGCGCGGCGGTGTGCCCGGAGGCGGAGCGGCGGGAGAAGATCAGTCCTTGACGGCTCCGGCCGTCACGCCGGCGGCGATGTAGCGCTGGGCGAGGACGAGGATCACCGTGGCGGGCAGCGAGGCCACGACGGCGGTCGCCATGATGGCGTTCCACTGCTGGTTGTTGTTGCCGATGTAGTGGTAGATGCCGAGCGTGATCGGCTCGTGGGCGCCGCCGTTCGCGAGGGTGCTGGCGAAGACGAAGTCGGACCAGGACCACAGGAACGCGAACAGCGACACCGTGACGAGAGCGTTGCGGCTCATGGGCAGCACGACAGACCGGAAGCTGCGCAGTGTCCCGGCTCCGTCCACCTGCGCTGCCTGGAGCAGTTCACCGGGGATGCCGGACATGAACGCGGTGAAGATCAGGACCGCGAACGGGACGGCCAGGGTGGAGTCCGCGACGATCAGGCCGGGCACGGACTGGAGCAGGCCGAGCTGGAGGTAGATGGCGTAGAAGCCCATCGCCATGATGATGCCGGGGATCATCTGGGCGACCAGGAGGACGAAACTGAGCAGGCCCCCGCCGCGGGGACGGAGTTTCGCCAGCGCGTAGCCGGCGGGCGCGGCCAGCGCCACCGTGAGCACGACCGTGCCCAGGCCGATGACCAGGCTCGTGGCGAGGTAGGGCAGTTGCTGGTTGAGTACGGTGCGGTAGCCGTCCAGGGTGCCGTGGACGGGGAACCAGTCGGGCGGCGACTTGCGCATGTGCTGGTCGCGGGTGAAGGACACATTGAGCATCCAGTAGACCGGGAACAGCATGATTGCGGTCAGCAGCAGACCGATGGCTGTCTTCCACCATGTGCGGCCCGTTCCTGGGTTCATGACAGTGCCTGCTTTCGCTGGACCCTCAGGTACACCAGTCCGAAGATCAGTGCTGCGACGACGAGCAGGTTCCCGACAGCCGCACCGGGGCCGAAGGCGGGCAGCAGGTTGCCGAAGCCGAGCCGGTAGGACCAGGTGGCGAAGGTGGTGGACGAGTCGGCCGGGCCCCCCTTGGTCATGATCCAGATGATGTCGAAAACCTTGAGCGTGTAGACCAGGCCCAGCAGCAGCGTGATGGCGGACACCGGGCGCAGCAGCGGGAAAGTGATGCTCCAGAAGCGCCGCCACGCGCTCGCGCCGTCGAGGGCGGCCGCCTCGTACAGGTTCGCGGGGATGGTTTGCAGACCGCTGTAGAGCACGACCAGGTTGAACGGCACGCCGATCCAGATGTTGGCGATGATGACGGAGGTCAGTGACCACGACGGTGAGGTCAGCCAGTTCACGGGGTTGGCGCCGACGGCGTGCAGGCCGGCGTTGATGACACCGGAGTCGCTGTTGAGCATCCACGACCAGGTGGAGGCCGACACGATCAATGGCAGCAGCCAGGGCACGAGGAACAGGGCCCGCAGGGTGGCCGACAGCCGGAAGTGCTGGTGGAAGAAGACCGCCAAGGCCAGGCCGATGGCGTATTGGAAGACCAGGCACATGGCGGTGAACACGATGGTGTGCGTCAGGGCGGGCCCGAAGGTCGGGTCGTCGAAGACTTTGTGGTAGTTCTCCAGTCCGGTGAACGGCGCGTTGCCCTGGACGAAGGAGCGGACGGTGTAGTCGCGAAGGCTCAGGTCGACGTTGCGGTAGAGCGGATAGGCGTAGAAGAGGGCGAGGTAGAGGGTCACGGGGGCGAGGAAGGCCCAGGCGGCCCACTGCTGTGAGGTGGGACGCCGGCGACGCGGCGCGGTGCGCGTCGGGAGCGGAGGGGCGGTGGCCGCCGCCCCGTTCCGGACAGGCGCCGGCCGGCGGTCCGGTGGGTGTGTCGTACGGTTCATCAACAAGCCCCAGGTCCGATTGGCTGACGGGTTACTTGACGGCCTCCTGCGCCGCGGTGAGCGCGTCCTTCGGCGAGTCCGCCCCGCTGAGGGCGGACTGGACCGCCTTCCACATCTGCTCCGAGATCTTGGGGTACTTGGTGCCGAGGTCGTCGCTGGTGCGTCCCTTGGCCGACTTGACCGCCTCGACCCAGGGCTTCAGCTTGGCATCGGACGCCACCTGCTTGTCCTGAACCGCACTGGTGGGCGCTACATAGGACAGAGTGGTGTCCGTGTCGTACAGGTTCTCGGTGCTCGTCAGGCAGGTCACCAGCTTCCGCGTGGTGGTGTACCGGCCTGTGTCGCCCTGGACCGGGACGGTGACGAACTCGCCGCCCGCCGGGGCGGGAGCGCTGCCTCCGTCGGCGCCCGGGATGGGCAGGACACCATAGTCGAAGCCCGCCTTTTCAGCGCCCGCCAGCTGCCAGGTGCCGTTCTCGGCGAACGCGTAGTCCCCGCTCGCGAACTCCTGCCAGCTGGTGGTCTGGGTGTTGTTGATGACCGAGTTGGGCGCGTAACCCTTCTTCAGCCAGTCGCTCCACAGAGACAGCGCCGACGCGGCCCCGGAGGAGTCGAGGTCGGTCAGCTTCGCGCCCGAGCCCCAGAACCACGGCAGGAACTGGAAGCTTCCCTCCTCGGTGCCGATCGCGGAGAAAGTGATGCCCTTCTTGCCGGCCTTCTTCACCTTCTCCAGCGCCGCGGTCAGCGACTTCCAGTCCTTGACCGACGCGATGTCGACGCCGGCCGCCTTCAGGACGTCCTTGTTGTAGTACAGGGCGAGGGTGTTGGCACCGATGGGGGTGCCGTACGTCTTGCCGCCCGGCTGACCGGCCGCGAGCAGGTTGCGGTCCACCTTCGAGGTGTCGACCTTGTTCTCGTCCGTCGTGGTGAGCGTGCCTGCCTCGGCGAGGGTCGAGACCACGGGGTTGTCGAGGACGAGGATGTCCGGGGAATTGTCCTGCTGGGCTGCCAGCAGCGCCTTGTTCGTCAGATCACTGGTGTCGAAGGCCGTCCGCTTGATCTTTACACCGGCCTCGCTGCCGCAGCCGTCCAGCAGCTTCGCCCAGGCCGAGTTCTTGGCGAACTGCGGGTACGGGTCCCAGAGGGTGTACGTGCCGCTGTCCGCTGCCTTCGCCGACGTGGTGCCCTCGCCGGAGGAGCATGCGGCGGTACCGACGGTAAGTGCGACGACGGTCATGGCGGTGGCGGTGAGGCGGCGTCTGGTGGCTTTGTTCATCGGGCCTTCCTTCGTGGTTTCAGGCATGGCAAGTGCCGGAGGAGCAAAGGGGCCGGCCGCGGGCGCCGCGGAGTCCGGAACGGCCGGTCGGGCGGTCGGTGACGAGGGCAGGAGGTGGGAGAAGGAGAGTGGGGTTCCCGGGATGGCGGGGATGCGGGAGGTTTGCCTGGTCAGGCGTTCGAGTCGACGCCCGGGGTCCTGTGCGGGTCCGTGGGCGAGCCGGTACCCACGGGGCCGGTGCTGGCGCGGAGCGAGATCGGCGGGGCGAGCAGATGGTGACGAGGCGGCGCGTCGGGGTGGTCGAGCCGCTCGACGAGCAGTTCCACGGCCAGTCGCCCCATCCGCGCCGCCGGCACGTCGGCCGCCGTGAGCTGCGGAGTCACCGTCTCGGCCCATCGGGAAGCCACGACGCCCGTGACGGAGAAGTCGCGCGGCACATGGAGGCCCGCATGGGCCAGACCCCGGTAGAGCCCGCCCAGTGCGGCCTCATTCAGTGTGACGAGGGCCGTGGTGGCGGGGACGTCGTGCAGGATCCGCTCCACACAGGTCTGCCCCGAGGGGGCATCGTCCTCGCAGGTGTACGCGCGGACGGTGAGTCCGCGCTCCGCGGCGGCCTTGGTGAAGCCGTCGAGCCCTCGGTGCGCGGACTCGTACCCGGCGCGCAGTAGCCGCTCGGGCCGGTTGACGAAGGCGATGCTGCGGTGGCCCAGGTCCGCGAGGTGGTGGACGCATGCCGCAGTCAGCGCGGTGTGGTCGAGGCCGACCCACCAGTCGCCGTCCGGCCGCGCGGTGCGGCCAATGCAGACGTAGGGGAAGTTCTCCGCGAGGAGGTGCTCGACGCGGTCGTCCTGAAGCCTGATCTCCATGAGGATCGCGCCGTCGACGCGTCGCTCCCCCAGCAGTCGCTGGAACGAGCGGTCGCTGTCCACGCCGCTCGGTGAGAGCAGAACGTCGTAGTCGTAGGCGGCTGCGGCCTCCACCACGCTGCCGATGAAGTCGAGTTGCATCCCGGTGTAGTGGTTGCCGGCGGGTGGGAAGACCAGACCGATGGTGCTGGTCCGGCCGTTGGCCAGGGCGCGTGCGCTCGCGTTGGGCCGGTAGCCCAGGTCCTTGATGACCCGCTGGATCTTCTCGCGGGTCTCCTGCGACACCGGGCGCTTGCCGCTCAGCGCGTACGACACGGTGCTCCGCGAGACACCGGCCCGCTTGGCGATCTCACCGATGTTCACGGGACTCCTCCATCGACTGCATCGAACCGGTTCGCGTGATGGGAAAGTAGGAGCTGACCGCATGGGTGTCAATGCCTTGGGCGCACTTCTTGAAACACCTCGGAAACCGGTACGCGCGTAACACGACCATCGCGCACCCTCCGCCCATCGCGTGGAGAGTACTGCTGGCCCGTTTCGCCGATGCTAGCTTCCGGCGAACCGGTTCGATGAATCCCCCGTTGCACCAGCCAGCCGTCGAAGCACACCCCCTGCCATAGCGAGCCAGGCGAACTCAGGTATGTCCCATCGTTTCGATCAGCGGTTCCGACAGCACCGACCGCCCCGCCACCCCCTCTTCGCGCCCTCATGGACAACACGGAGACTTCAGTGCGACGCAGGAGAAGAAGAACAGCAGGAGCAGGCACCGCGGCGATGGCCGTGGCGGGAACGTCACCCCCCATGCACGCCTGAGGCTGTACCGCCCGCGCGGGCTACCCGCCCCGCCGCTGGTGACGGCGGTACGGCAAGTGCCACGCGGACCAGGTAACCGTCACCCCCTACCGAGTGCGGGCGTGGCGCGCATCGTGGTGAGGTCGCCGGGCCGACCGCCGTCGTACGGGCCCTGGGCCAGGCTCATCCAGGGTGATGGGTCGGCTTCTCCCCAGGGACAGGGTTGGCTGTCCAGCTGGCGAGTACTTTGAGTCGGTCCTGCTTCGGTTTGGCCATCGGGTTGCCGCCGCCACGATCCGGCGCGTTCTGCGCCGCTCCGGTCTACCGCCCGCGCCGCAGCGCGCCTCCCAGCAGACCTGGCCCTCGTTCCTCCGCGCTCAGGCCCACACCCTGCTTGCCTGTGACTTCATGCACGTGGAGACCGCCTCCTCAAGCGGACGCACCTGTGGCAGCAGACCCGCTCCTTCCCGCCCGCCGCACGCCTGCTGATGGCCAACCAGTTCGCCATCAACCTCGCCTTCTACATGCTCATGCCCTACCTTGCCACCCACCTGTCCAACGGACTCGGCCTCGCCGCCTGGGCCGTCGGCCTCGTACTCGGCGTCCGCAACTCCTCCCACAGGGCATGTTCCTCATCGACGGGACCCTCGCCGACCGCCTCGGCTACAAGATCCCGATCATGACCGGATGCCTCCTGCGCACCGTGGGCCTCGGCCTGCTCGGCTGGGTCCACAACCTGCCCGCCCTCATTGCAGCCTCCGCCGCAACAGGATTCGCCGACGCCCTGTTCAACCCGGCCGTCCGCGCCTACCTCGCCACCGAAGCAGGCGAGCGGCGCGTGGACGCCTTCGCCACCTTCAACGTCTACTACCAGGCGGGCATGTTGCTCGGCTCACTAGTCGGCCTCGCCCTGCTGGCCGCCGGCTTTCGCCTCGTGGGCACGGTCGCCGCCGCCATCTTCGCCGCGCTCACCCTGCTGCAATGGCGCGCACTGCCCGCACGCCACCGCCATACGGAAGACCCCGGACACGACAGTGTGCTGGCCCAGTGGCGCCAGGTCGTGGCCAACCGGCAGTTCCTTCTCTTCCCCGCGGCGATGATCGGCTCCTACATTCTGACCTTCCAGATCTGCCTCGCGCTGCCGCTCGCCGCAGCCGACGCTCTCGGAGCCGAGGCAAGCGCAGTCACCAGCGGGCTGTTCATCGTCTCAGCCGCGGTTGCCGTGGCGGGCCAACTGCGGCTCACCAACTGGGCGAAGACCCGCTGACGGCCCCGCGAGGCCCTCGTACGCGGGCTGGCGGCCTTCGGGCTTGCATTCGTACCGCTCGCCCTCAGTCCGCGCGCTCCATCACAGCCGTCCTCGTGTCTTTGGTCGTGGCCGTGGTCCTGCTGGCGGCTGGATCCGCGATCGTCTACCCCTTCGAGATCGACACGGTCGTCGCCCTCTGCGGCAACCGCCTGGTTGCCACCCACTACGGCCTCTACAACACCGTTTCCGGCCTGGGCATCACGCTGGGCAACCTCGGCACCGGCGCACTCTGGGACTTCGCGCACCGCCATGACGCCACCTGGGTGGCTCTGGCCGCGACCGGGACAGCCTGCACGGCGGCGGTAGCAGTCCGCGCCCGCACCGGACGCCTCACCACACCACAGCGGCAGCCCGTCGCAGCGTAAGCCAGTGCAGCCAGCCGAGGCCCACAGCCGGCATGGTGTGATCATGGTGTGCGGTCGGTCGGCTGATGAACACGATCATGCGGCGGCGGGCACGGCCCGCCGCCGCATGCCTCAAAGGCGAGCAGTTCGTCCTCACTCATGCCGTGCGGGTGGATCCCGCGGACGGTGGGCCGGCCCAGGGTGAGGGTGCCAGTCTTGTCCAGTACCACAGTGCTCACCTGGCGCAGGGTCTGGAACGCCTCGCCGGTGCGCATGACGATGCCGATGCCGGCGGCGTCGCGGACGATGGCCAGCGGGTCGGCCGAGCGGATGAGGATGCCCGCCTGTGCGCCTTTGCCGGTGCCGACCATGACCGACAGGGGGTGGCCAAGCCCAGGGCGCAAGGGCAGGCGGTGATCGTCAGTTTTAGATGACAAGGGCGCGTACACAGCATCGCCCACCAGGGGTGCCCGGTCGGTGGACCGGGCACCTCGTCGTCGAGGCGAACGTCAGCCTCGGCTCGGCCGTCCTCAGCTGTATCCACCGGGTTGTGCTCTGCGAGGTAGTCGCGACCCTATTTGGCGTCGAAGACACCGGCCCGCCATGCCCCGACGACAACGACGAAAATGCTTCCTGCCAGATAGAAGGGTGAATGGCCACCCGGGAGGATTGTCACGGCATCGGTGAACTCCTCGATCCAGTTGACCACGAGCGTGATCAAGCTGAGCACGAGAAGGGCCCACCCTACGATCCGGGAGGTCCTGGAGCGGGTGTGCAGTCGGCCCACCTTGATCTTGTGCGCTTCTTTGGTCATACCGCGGTTCTCTCTTCCGGGTCGGGCTGTGCGGATACGGTGCCGGAGTCCGCCGAGTCGTTGCCCTCGTCTCGCCTCGCCGAACGGAGGAGGACGACGACGGCTGCGGAGAAGACAGCGATCGAGGTCCAGTCGTTCAGGCGGAGCCCACCGAAGGTGTGGGCCTCATCGATGCGCAGGTACTCGATCCAGAAGCGGCCGACTGTGTACGCGGCGGCGTAGAGGGCGAAGGTCTGGCCCTGCTTCATGGCGAATCGCCGGCCGACCCAGAGCAGCAGGAGGGCGACGCCGATGTTCCACAGCGATTCGTACAGAAAGGTTGGGTGGTACGTCGCGATGCCGGGGCTGGACCCCGGACGGTTCGCGGGGGCGATCTTCAGTCCCCATGGAAGCGTCGTCGGTCGCCCGTACAGCTCCTGGTTGAACCAGTTGCCCCAGCGCCCGATGGCCTGGGCCAGGGCGAGACCTGGGGCTACAGCGTCGGCGAAGTCGAGCAAGGAGATGCCTCGGCGGCGGCAACCGATCCAGGCGCCGAGCGCGCCGAGAGCAACGGCGCCCCAGATGCCCAGTCCGCCCTCCCAGAGCCGCAGCGCCTTCCACGGGTCGCCGCCTTCGCCGAAGTACGCGTCGGGACTGGTGATCACGTGGTACAGACGGCCGCCGACGATGCCGAACGGGACGGCCCAGATAGCGATGTCGTCGACTTCATGGCGGTCGCGCCCGCGGGCGGCCCAACGCGTTCGAGTGAGCCACACGGCCACGAAGATGCCCAGGATGATGCAGAAGGCGTACGCCCTCAGAGGCAGTGGCCCCAGGTGTACGACTCCTTGCGCCGGACTGGGCAGGTAAGCGAGTTGCATGCGGACAGCATAAGCGAAACCGCTAAGTTACTTAGCAAAGAATTCGACTGGATCACACCAAGCAAAGCACCTGAAGGTGTGCCATGAATACCCGCCGGTCCACACACCCACACAGCAACGATCAGCACAGCCCCTCGTCCGTCACACGCATCGTCGCCGCCCTGACGAGACAGCCCGTGCGGAGCTACCCCGATACTGGCCGCTAAGCGGCATAGCAGTATGCTGTCGTCAGCACCTCGCGAACCGGGAGTCTCTGCTCGAGCAGCGCCCCTGGCGCTGACAGGAAGGCGGGCCGGGGCTCCCGGGAGGTGCGGGACAGGAGTGGGGCTGGTGTGATCAGGGCCCGCAGGCCACCAGCAGTGGCAGCAGCGGAGCCGCGATACTGGCCACCACGACACCCAGCCATGTCACACGATGCGGCCGGGGCTGCGGCGTGAGGACGCGGCGCAGCCGGATGAGAGCCCCCTGCCCACCGGCTCCCAGAGCCGCTTGCGGCGCCTGGCCAGCCGCTACCTCACACAGCGCAGTCGCCAGCACATCCCTGGAGTGACATCGCAGGGCCCTGTCGTCCGCGATCATCTCCACCAGCAGCGCGGTCTGCTCCTTGGCGTGCCGGGCGAGCGGCAGGCCGGGAAAGGCGCGGGAGAACGCGTCGACGAGCAGGTGGAGCAGGTGGTGTCGGCCCTCGATATGAGCGCGCTCATGCTCCAGTACGGCACGCATCTGCGCCTCGGACAGAACCTCGAGGGCGCCCCGAGTGACGACGACACGGCGATGGCGTCCGGGCAGGCAGTAGACGGCCGGGGCCCCGTGGTCCACGACCGTGGCGGCGTATCCGGGGGCCGGCTCGCCGATCAAGGCGAGCATGTCGAGGTGCTGCTGCCGCGCCCGGCGCGCCCGCCAGGCGCACCGTACGAGCCAGCCGAAGGGCAATAGCACGATCACGGCGGGAGCGGCGAGCGCCAGGGCGTCCCTGAGCGTGGGCGCGGACCCGCCCGCAGGGGCGTCGGCGCCGATCCCGCAGGCGGTGAGCAACCCGACGAGGCCGTCATGCACATGCTGCTCGGTGAGGACCAGGTGGTACACCGTGAGCGCGGTGGCGACGACGAATGTCGCCATGAGCCCCTGCCATGCGAGGACCGCGCTGACCGGAGCATGGTGGGTCCACCGGGCTCGGGAGAGCAGAGGTGGCACCGCGGCGCCCACCAGGGCCGCGTATCCGGCCAGCGCCACAGCTGTGATCACGCATCGCTCCGCTTTTTGGCCGCTCGGAGGGCCGAGCGTAGTGCGTCTGCCTCTTCCGGTGTGATCTGTTCGATGAAACTGACCAGGGTTCCGGCCGGGTCCGGGTTGCCGCCGAGGGCCTCCTGCATCTGCGACGCCGTGTACTGCTGCCGGGTGCACGTGGGCTCGTACACCCAGGCCCGCCCCTCCTTGTGCCGTTTCAGCATGCCCTTGCTGTGCAGAATGTCGGCCACGGTCTTGACGGTGCTGTAGGCGATGGGCCGCTTCTTGCTGAGGTCTGTCAGTACGTCGCGTGCGGTCGCCGGCCGCCCCCAGGCCCACAGACGGTGCATGATCTCCGCCTCGAGCTCACCCAGCTGCCGCACGATCGCTCCCCTCGCCCCCGAAACGCGAACCCTCTGGTACCAGTGAGCGTTCATCGTAGTGGTCGGAGCCTTGGAGCTCTTCTGTGTCCCGCCCTGAGGATGCCGTCGGCACTGGGCACTCGGCGGCCGCACGCAGACGCCTCACCAGAGCGTGCACGAGCAACGCCAGCGAGGCCACGGCCAGGACCGGCTGTGCGGGGGCCCAGTACGACAGCGCTCCGCTCACCCCGAGGGCCAGCACCACCAGCTTGTTGCAGATCGGGCAGCCGACGGCGAACGCGGACAGCACGCCCGCGAACAGCGCCCGACGCCCTCGCGGCCCGTCGGTCCGCGCGGCCGGAGGCCCACCCACGTATGTCGCCACCAGGAGCCCCATGAGCAGCGATGACGCCACCCAGACCGGATAGTTCCACCACAGCACCGGGGTCATCCGGGTGTAGAAGGGTGTGGGTACGACTCCGGTCGGCACACCGATCGCGACACCGGCGATGAAGGCCACGGCCACCGCTACCACCCACTGACGTGGCGTCCACGTACGCATGCGCCAGCCTCCCTGCCGTTACCATTACTGCCAAACAGCTTAGTAGATTGCCCCCGATGCCCGACCCGCACAGCATGATCTGGTCCGCTTCGGTACTGTTCGGAGGGCGAAGCGACCACAGACGGAGCCACGACGTGCATGTGAGCCGATACGTACGAACAGGAGGTGCCCTCGGGCACCTGCTGCTCGTCGTCGTGCTCGCGATGGGCATTTTTATGATGCACTCGATGGGCCATCCCGACAGCGCCGCCGACACGAGCATGGGAGCGGCTCACACATCGGCCACGACCGCCCACCCAGGCGGGGGCATGTCCTCGCCGCAGGACGTTGTCGTCTCCTCGCACTCTTCAGATTCCCATCAGGACAGCAAGGCGTCCTCCCACTCCCCGGCCATGGGGATGGACATGGCCTCGCTGTGCGTGGCCGTGCTCGGCACGTGGATTCTCGCCGGTCTTCTCCGCGCGGTTCTGAGCCGCAGGACGGACTGGCTGGCACGGCTTCGCGATGGCGCCGTGGCGGCCCTGCGCCCCAATCCGCCTCCGCCCAGACCGCCTGACCTCGCTCAACTGTCAGTCCTGCGGATCTAGGCCGAACGCCACCGTGGGCGGCTCGCGCTGCCCGCTACCCCGTTCGCCAGCCTTTCCTCAGAACAGACACCACGAGGTTTTCGACATGACCGCCATCAAGCGCAGCACGCTCCGTCCGCGCGTCCGCCGCATCGCACTCGTCAGCACCGTCGCCGCCGCGGGCTTGGTTCTCGCCGCCTGTGGCAACGACGACGACATGAGTGGCATGGACCACGGGAGCAAGAGCAAGAGCTCCGCCTCGGCGAGCGCGACCACAGGGGAGAACCCCGCACCGGGCACGTTCAACGACGCGGACGTGAAGTTCGCGCAGATGATGATCCCCCACCATGAGCAGGCCGTCGAGATGTCCAAGCTCGCCGACGACCGCGCCGAGGACGCCAAGATCAAGACCCTCGCCGGGGACATCGAAAAGGCCCAGGATCCCGAGATCAAGAAGATGAAGTCCTGGCTCAAGGCATGGGGCAAGCCCGAGTCCGGCGACAGTATGCCCGGCATGGACCACGGCTCCGACAGCAGCATGCCCGGTATGGATCACGGCTCCAGCGGCTCTGACGACTCGGGTATGGCCGGGATGATGTCCGACAAGGACATGAAGGAGCTGAAGGCCGCCAAGGGAACGGACTTCGACAAGATGTTCGCGCAGATGATGATCGACCACCACAACGGGGCGATCGACATGGCCAAGAACGAGCAGAAGAGCGGCAAGAACGCCACCGCGAAGAAGCTCGCCGACGATGTCGTCAAGGGCCAGACCGCCGAGGTCAAGCAGCTCCAGGGCATCCTCGACAAGCTCTGATCCGATCACACACTGACCGCTTCGGGCTCAGCCGGTCGCTCCGGGAGCCCGGGGCGGTCGCCCCCTCCCCCTACTTGTGGGCCGCGCGCAGTCATGCCTCGGCCCACCCCCACGATTCCCGAGGACTCATGAAGATGCACCGCGCCGTCCAGGCAGCCACCGCCGTCGCCGTCGGGCTCACGCTGGCCGCCTGTTCCAGCGGTGACGGCGACATGGACGCGTCCCCCGCCGTCACCACGGTCAGTCACATCCACGGACTCGGGCTGGACCCGTCCGACCAGCGCCTGTACGTCGCGACCCACGAAGGCATCTACACCCCCGATTCCAAGGGCAATCCCAAACTGGTGGGCAGCAGCAAGGACGACTTCATGGGCTTCACGGTGGCCCAGGGCAAGACCTTTTACGCCAGCGGCCACCCCGCCTCCGGAACGGACGGCCCCGGCGACAAGGGACTGATCAAGAGCACCGACGCGGGCAGGACCTGGAAGTCGCTCTCCCTCTCGGGGAAGTCCGACTTCCACGCGCTGGACTACGCACACGGCACTGTCTACGGCTACGACTCCACAGGCGGCCTGCTCCGCACCAGCAAGAACGGCACCACCTGGAAGGACCGAGCGACCCTCCAAGCGCTCGACATCGCGGTCGACCCGGACAACGCCGACCTTGTCCTCGCCACCACCGCGGAAGGCGTCGCCCGCAGTACCGACGGCGGCACGACCTTCGACAAGGGCAAGCAGCCGGTGATGGCCTTCCTCTCCTGGAAGGCCAAGAACGCCCTCTACGGCATCGACACCTCCGGTGGACTGAGCCGGAGCACCGACGGCGGCGCCACATGGAAGAAGCTCGCCACCGTCCCCGGCGGACAGCCCCAGGCCCTCACCGCCGTCGACACCGGGCACATCCTGGCCGCGACGCAGAACGGCGTGTACGAGTCAAAGGACGGCGGCAAGACCTTCACCAGGCGCCTCGCCGTCGAGTCGAGCGGCGGCCACTGACCCCAACCCAACGTCATGTCGGCTGGCCGACAATGCTGCCGTGGCCGCAGGCGCAGCCTCGATATCGACGGGCGCCGGCCATTTCCCACGGATTCCTAAGCGCATCACGAGATCGTCCCCAAGGGAAGTCGTCCATGAGTGCACGAGCGCCGCCGCTTCGACCGACGCGAGATACGTCGGCTCGCGGCGCTGTACGGCGTGGTGGCGGCACTCCACATCGTGGGGCTCGGACTGTTCGCGTACTACAACGCGCGCTACCACGGCCTCACCGACAGCCAGGGGCGGTTGCTGTACGCGGGGGCCGCGGGGTTGGCCTACACGCTCGGCATGCGCCACGCCTTCGGCTTCGCGGAGATCGGCGGCGTCATCGGGACTCTGGTCTCCGGTGTCTCCCTCTACGCGATCGCCGCACTGAACCTGGCAGTGCTGCGCGGCATCCTCCGCACCTGGCGCGAGGCGAAAGCAGGCCGCCACGAACCGGAGGAACTGGAGCAACTGCTCGCCAACCGCGGGCTGATGAACCGGGTCTTCAAGGGCCGCTATAACCGGTTCATCGAGCACAGCTGGCAGCTCGACTTCGTGGGCCTGCTCTTCGGCCTCGGATTCGACACCGCCACCCAGCTCGGAGCGCTGGGCCTGGCGGCGGGTTCGGCCGCGGACGGCACATTGCCGCCACTCGCCATCATCGCCCTACCACTGATCTTCGCCGCCGGCATGAGCTTGATGGACACCACCGACGGTGTGTTCATGGCGAAAGCGTACGAGTGGTCGTTCTCCAACCCGGTCCGCAAGATCTACTACAACCTCACCATGACCGGCCTTTCGATCTTCGTCGCATTCATCGTCGGCACCGTGGAACTGGTCTCACTACTCGCGGAGCAGCTGGGCACGGCCGACCAACGGCCCTGGTCGTGGCTCACCGACATCGACCTCAACACGATCGGCATCGTCATCGTGGTGACATTCCTGGTGACATGGATCGGCGCCGTGACGCTCTGGAAGGCGCGACGCTTCGACGAGCGATATCCGCCACATTGCACCCCCGCCGACACGAGGCCCGATACACGCCCTGACCGGTAGAGGGCCGACGTCTCGCCGACCGGGCCAGGAATCGCGGCCAGGCGAGGCAAGATCGGTGCGGGTCGTCCCCGCCCAACCACCCCCGCTCTCAATCATCCCCTATATTGTTAAGTAGATTAGCCGTGCGGCGGGTCTGCGGCCTCGCTCTGAGACGCTCCCACCCACCTCAGGCGCCTGCTCACGAGGGGATGGCTGCGCTGGAGTACTGAGACCCGTTGACGATGACCGATGCCGGGTACCGCTCGAACACCGTCGCGGCCGGTGCTCCTACTGCCAGGACAGAAGAGAAGCCAGTGGTTAACGAGCGACAGTCGTCGGGGGATTGGGCCCCGGCCGAGACCGGTCACGCCCCCGACACCGCGTATGGGATCTACGATGCCTACCACGGTGGTGCCCAGCACGGCGGTGTGACATCTAGCGGTTACGACGACGAGGACCCGCTGTTCGGCGCGATGCCCAGCATGTATGACACCACGGCCGCCCTTTACGACGAGTCCGCCCATCAGCTGTCGTACAACACCCACGGCTACGGCCCCACCACGATGTGGGACGCCCCCGGCCATGAGGGGATGAACTCACCCGCGGTCGACCTCGGCCCGGCAGACCCGTGCGGGCACATAGCCCAGTGGGAGGACTCCACCGGCCAATGGCGCGATGGGGTCTCCTCCACAGCATGCCTCGATGAGTACGAGAGGCAGACGCAGACGTGGAGCACGGGCGCCTCTGCGGATTGGGATGCTTCCCGCGGCTCTCCCGCGTCACCGAACTTCCTTTCCTCTCAGGCCGACGAGTCGCCCTGCCAGGCAGGGCATGTCCAGGACGCCACCGAGGATGCGGGGGCTACCTCTCCCGGACCGCGCCGAGCGGACATCCGTAATCGCCGCGCGTCCGCCCGGCGATCCGCGCTCCTGACCGTCGCCGTTCCGTCCGCTGTCGTTATGGCCATCACAGGGGCGGCGGCCGTCTCCGTCAGCGTCGATGACCAGGATGAGAAGGCCACACAAGCCGCCCCGGACACGGCACCGGCCATCGAGCCATCGGCAGCCAACGGCAAGCTCGACGCGCAGCTCGCCGGTGTGACACGTGGCGCAGATGACTTCGCCGATCGCGCCAGCCGTACGCAGCAACGTATCGATCTCAAGCAACGTCAACTACAGGAGCAGAGACGCAAGGCGGCCGAAGCCGCACACAGAAAGGCGGAAGCGGCACGCAAGGAGGCGCTCCGCCCGAAGTTCGCTCTTCCCGTCGCACAGCGAGGAGTCGGCGAACTGTTCGGAGCGGCCGGCTCCATGTGGTCGAGCCGGCATACCGGACTCGACTTCCCCGTGCCCATGAACACCCCGGTGATGGCCGTCACCGACGGCACGGTCGAAGCCAAATGGAATCCATTCTACGGAAACATGGTCATCGTCAGCGCTCCCGATGGCACCGAGACCTGGTACTGCCACCTTGCCAGTGCCAAAATCCGGGCCGGCCAGGTCAAGGCAGGAGAGGTCATCGCCTACGCCGGAAGCTCGGGTAATTCGTCGGGACCACACCTGCATCTTGAAGTGCATCCCGGCGGCGGCGATGCGATAGATCCATTGACCTGGCTTCGCAGCCACGGCGTCGACCCCACATAACAGCGATGGGCGCGGCTCTGGCGAACCGCACCCGTCGCAGCCGATACCGCAACTCCCGGCCGAACGGCCTTGAGTTGGGGCATCGTTCGCCCCCGGGCCTGTGGCCTGGTGGATCAGACGGTCGTGGGCTGCGGCTCGGGGGTATGGGTCGCCAGTCGGCCGGTGCGATGGAGGCCGTACAGGGCGGTCGCGCAGGCGAGGCCGAGCCAAGTCGCGTGAGTTGACCCGCTACGGCCGCCGTCGACAGCAGCGCGAGCCGGGCCGGGCACCGACGTGGCGGGCCGCCGAAGGTTGTCGGCGGACTTCGAAAAGCTGGTTCTGGATCACTTTTGGTGCTCTGTCGCTGATTTGGGGGTGGCTGCCGTCTTTCGGCGGATGGGAATCACCTCGGTGTGGACGAAGCGGTGCGTGTGGCTGACCTCCTCTTCCCGGGTGTGGATGTGGAGGTCGAGCGGCTGCTACTCACGGATGTCGAGGTCTGTGTCGCCATACGGCCACGGGCCGCATCGGCGGCCTGTCCCGAGTGCGGGCAGAGATCACCACAGGCGCACTGCTACTACGAGCGGTGCCTGGCCGACCATCCCGTCGCCGGCCGGCGCGTGCGGATCGAGCTGCGGGCACGGCGCCTGGTCTGCGAGAACGCCTTCTGTACCCATCGGACGTTCGCCGAGCAGATACCGGGCCTGACTCGCCGCCACGCCCGCCGGACGAAATCCCTCACCGCTCTGCTCACCGACGTGGCACTGTTCCTGGGCGGCCATCCGGGAACCCGCCTGTTCAAGCGAATGTCCCACGACCTGCAAGGACACTCTGCTCCGGCTGATCCGCGCACTACCCGACCCGGAGCCAGGCCCCGTCCCGGTCCTCAGTATCGACGAGTTCACCCTGCGCCCCGCCGCAGGACCTACGCGTCGATCCTGATCAACATGACCACCCATCGCCCTGTTGAGCTCGGCGGCTCTCCGGGCGGTGCGTGGTGTGGCCGCGTACCGCCCGGCAACAACCCTGTCGCTGAGATATGACACGGACGTGCGGGACGGCAGCCTCCGGGCCTCCGGCGTCGGGCGGATCGGCCCGACGCCGGGGTGGTTGCCTAGAACTGAGTGAAGAACTTCCAGACCTCTCCGGGAACCCAGGTCTTGGAACCGCTGTCACCTCCGGCCCCGTCCTGGGGAGCGGCGATGTGGCCTTCGTCGAACGCGGCCCACGCGACCGGATGCCCGGCCGGACACCCCGCGTAGGTGGTGACTGAGTGCCTTCGGCTGCCCTGCGCCGGCTCGGGCGGGTTCTATCCGGCGCAGCCGTTGTTCCTGACGAACTTGTCCCGCATGGTCCGTCCGCCGGAGATGCCGAGCACTCCGTCCCTGATGCCGTGCACCCCTAGGTAGGCGATGGGCTGGGTGCCACCGCCGCATCCGCTGAGCTGTCCACCGGATTGGACCGCGACCGCGCGGAAGACCGTCGGCCGGGCACATGCCAGCGCGTAGGTCATGGCGCCGCCGTAGCTGCGGTTCTGGTCGTAGTTGTCCGGAACCTTCAGGATGTAGCTGCGGCTCTTTCCGCTGCTCTGAATCGTATGCGTACCGCTGGTCAGCGCGGGCGTCTTACCGCATCCGGTCATATGTGCGGGTCGCAGGTGTCCGTTTCCGTGCCGAGCCCGGGTCCGTCCGAGCCGATGGCTTCGACGATCAGCTGGAGCTTCATCGGAAACTGGACGGCAGCGAGGCGGCCGGAGAGGTCGTACTCCTGGCGGCCGGTGTGCCGCCGAGGGCGGTCAGGGTGGCGTTGTACGCGGCCTTCTTGTTGCCGCTGCCGTCGAAGAGCAGCGGCTTGTCCCCAGCGCGCCAGGAGTCGGTGTCGCGGATGCCCCATACGGTGATGCCGGTGCAGCGCGGGACGTTCATGCAGGCCTTGACCGTGTTGGCGTACGCGTTGGTGGGCGCCTGGGCGATGTCGAGCTCGGTGATCTGCACGTCCACGCCGAGTGCGGCGAAGCTCGACAGGGTGGTCTGGAACGAGGCCGGCGGGCCGCCGGTGCCGAAGTGGGCCTGGAAACCAACGCAGTCGATGGGGACACCCCGTGACTTGAAGTCACGGACCATGCGGTAGACGCCCTGGGTCTTGGCGTCGGTCCAGTTCTCGATGTTGTAGTCGTTGTAGCAGAGCTTGGCCGCGGGGTCGGCCGAGCGTGCGGTGCGGAAGGCCTGCTCGATGAAGCCGTCGCCCAGCAGGTTCTGGAAGACCGAGGGGCGGTGCTGGCCGCTGCCGCCGTCGGCGAACGCCTCGTTGACCACATCCCAGGCGTAGACCTTGCCCTTGTAGTGGGCCATCTGGGTGGTGATGTGGTTGTTCATCACGCTGCGCAGGGTGTTCGCGTCGCCGATGGAGCTGACCCAGCCGGGCAGCTGGGAGTGCCAGACGAGGGTGTGGCCCCGTACGCGCTGCCCGCGCGAGAGGGCACGGTTGGCGATCTGGTCGCCGGGGCCGAAGTTGAACGATCCGCGGGACCGCTCGGTGGTGTCCCACTTCATCTCGTTCTCGGGTGTGACCATGTTGAACTCGCGGTCCAGGATGGTCGAGTACGTCGAGTCGCCGAGCCTGCCCCCGGCCACGGCGGTCCCGAAGTACCGCCCGGACTGGGCCGCCTGTGCGCCCAGGGTGGAAGCCTGGGCGGATGCGGACGCGGATGCGGCGGTGGGTGCTGCGGTGGCGGTCCCGGCCACCGCCATGACGCCTGCGGCTATGAGGCCTAACGCCGAAGCGCGGCGCCGGCCGCGCCGGTCGTGTCGGTCGTGTCGGTCGTGTCGGTCGCGATCGTTCATCTCTCTCCTCAAATGGGTGGGGGCACCGTGGGAGCGCTCCCAGAATCGGTCGTACGAGTACGTTCGCGTCCGTGTGCGGACAGTGGCCGGAGCGGACCGGTCAGGGCGTGGTGAGTTCGAAGCGGGTGACGTTGACCGAGCCTCCGAGTGCCTGGGTGGCGTGGTTGAAGATGGCGTACCGGTAGCCCATGAAGAACCGCCAGTCGTTGCCCATGGTGAACGAGGGCCCCAGGCGGATGAAGTTGGTGCCGTCGGTGCTGTAGGAGAAGGTGCCCGGCCGCCCCGCGCCGGGGCGGATGTCGGCGGTGACGCGCAGCCATATGCGGCCGCCCTGGACAGCGGCGCTCGCGAGCTCCGTTCCGGTGCCGGTGGTGTTCCAGTTGCCGTCCATGGTCAGCCCGCTCACCATCGCCACCCGGGTCGCACCGCCGTCCCGTTTCACACCGATCCACGCGGACGAGTCGCGCAACAGCGCCAGTCCGGCCCGGTCGCCGTCCCGCATCGCGGAGTGGTCGAGCTGGATGGTGGCGGTGGAGGTGGGCCCCTGGATCCGGTGGGTGAGGGTGTTGCGGGCCCAGTACAGGTCGTTCGTTACCGTGGCGGTTCGCAAGGTCAGGCCGTTGTTCACCGACCACTTGGTGTTGTCCGGGTTGTGGTTCCACTCCCACGTCGGCTTCAGGAACGTACCGTCGAAGGTGTCGACGCCGGTCAGCGGGGCGGCCTGGTGGGGCGGGGCCCCGACGGCGGCCGGACTGGGATACGAGGCACCCCAGGCACCGTTGACCAGCTGCACCACGGGCCAGCCGTCGGAGGTCCAGGTGACCGGGGCCAGTACGGGGATCCGGCCGCCTGGGTAGGCGTCCACGAAGGCCATGTAGTACCAGGCGCCGTTCTGGGTCTGTACGAGCCCGCCCTGGTGTGGCACCCCGCCGCCGGAGACCGGCCCGCCCAGGTTGAGCAGGACCTGCCGCATGGTGTACGGACCGAAGGGGCCGCTGGTGGACTTCAGGATGTACTGGCCGTTGGCGGGGCGGGTGAGGAAGATGTAGTAGTTGCCGTTGATCTTGTAGAAACGGGATCCCTCCAGGGTCCCCACGCTCGACGGCGTGGTGAACACCTGTTGTGCACGGACCTGGGTACGGCCGTCGGCGGAGAGCTGGGCCACGCTGATGGTGGTGTTCCCGTACGACACGTACATGGTGTCATCGCTGTCGATGAGCAAACCCGCGTCGTAATAAGCATTGTTGATCGTGGTGAGCCTGGTCCAGGGCCCTTCGACGGATGGGGCGGTGTAGATGTACGAACGGGAGAACTCGATGCAGCCGAGCCAGTAGAATGTCCGGTTGCTCGGGCGGTAGGCCAGCGACGACGCCCAGACGCCTTTGACGTAGGCGCGGGAGCCGCTCAGGTCGTACTTGGAGCCGAAGTCCAGCACCGGTACCGAGTGGCCGGCGAACTCCCAGTTCACCAGGTCGTACGAACGGAGGATGGGCGCCCCCGGCGAGTAGTGCATCGTGGAGGCCGAGTAGTAGTAGGCGTTACCGACGCGGATGATGTCGATGTCCGCGAAATCCTGCCAGATCACCGGATTCGTGAACTGGGCGGCAGCGGCCGTGGGCGTGACCGCGGCGGAGTCGCGCGGCAAGGCGGTGGCGCGGGCCGCAGCGGAGACGGGCAGGGCTCCTGCCGCCAGCCCCGTGGCCGTTGCCAGTGCCTTGCGGCGACTGTACTCGTGGTGGAGCCAGGACATGGAAGGTCGCTCTCTCTCGTTGTGGTCGGGGCGGCGGGCCGCACATGGGCGCGGGCAGCCCTTCGGCGAGAAACAGAACACCTGGGGAGCGGTGGCCCACCGGATGCGGATGCATGAGGAAACTCCCTGGGTCGGCTGGGGCACAGCTACCGCGACGCCACCGGTGTCCCTTGGTCCGCGGCACGATGACGCATGAACACATCGCCGGGTACGGCTTTCAGCGGTGGTCTGTGGGGCCGACACAAACCTGCCCGTCCGACGGATATTCGATATATCGAACGGTAATCGGATTCTCGGACAAGCATGGATGATAGACGGGCGACGAGAGGCGTCAACACCTCCGGCGCCAACGAGCCCCACGAATACCGGCCAAGGCCGTACGAGGACGGGGAAGTCGGAGCGGCACGGGGCTCCCGGCGTGTGGACGGCGGCCGGTTCTCCGCCTGTCGTTCAGCCGCTGGTGCCGCGGTGTGGGCCGGTGCTTTCGCGGACGATGAGAATGGGCTCGTCGCAAGGGTCGGGAGCGGGTGCCGCGAGATCGAGCAACCGGTGCAACAGCCCGAAGCAGATGCGGCCGAGTCCCGCGAAGCCGGACGGCGCATTCCCGGCGACCTGAGCCCCGGCGTGGCGGTCCAGCACGCTCACGGCGACGGTGAAGGAGGCGGTTCGAGCGGCTTCTTCCATGCCGCGCAGTGTCGGGGCTGCCCCGTACAGGCTGGTGTCGCTGGTGAGGATGGTCAGCGAACGGGCGGCCTTGCCCGCGAGTCCGCGGGCCGCGCGGTTGGGCCGGAAGCCGAGCGAGCCGGTGGCGTCCTCGACCCGGTGACGGGTGGTATCGCCGACCCCGCGGAGCGCATGAGACCGGTCACTCACCTGTTCCTGGAAGCATGGCGGTGATCACCCCGCGTGAGCGCCGGGCCTCCGACCGGGCACAACCGGCCCGGAGATATCGGCGCTGTGATGGCTCTTGACACTTCGGATTCCGTCGCCACAATCATGCGGTGGTGTGACCGTTCGCACAAGGGTCAGGCGGCGCAGGACACGAAGTCCTGAGGCGCCTGGGGTCGCCGCACCCCGACGCCCGCTGTTGGACGGTTCCACGGTCGCCAGGGCCAGCGCCGTGAACGCCATCGTGATCAGCGGGTTCCGGGGCAGCGGCTGCTCAGCCCCGGAGCCGAGTGCCAGACCGCGTCGGAACGCACTGCCCTCCGGCGTCCTTGCGCCACGTCCGACTGACAGACGCGTGTTCTTCCTGGAGCAGGAGACTCCATGCCCACCACGCCTGCCACCGTGGGCTCGCGAACTCCCGTGTGGCTCGCGGTCGCTGTCGTAGCCTCTCCCGCCGCGGCGACCGGTCCGGCGGCGACGCCGGCTTCGGCCGCCACGAGCGGCGGCACTCTCGCCCGGACCCGAGCACCGCCCGAACGGCTCACCCGTCCCGGTTGGCGACGCGCTGATCGTCGCGCCCACGGTGATGGCCGCCGGATCGAAGATGACCATCGACTTGGCGGACATCTACGACGGCTTCCCCTACCAGCTGGGGAGGCTGGGCGGACTGGCTCTCGCGAGTGGACAAGGTGATCGCCGCGGTCAAGGCGCGGCCGGACGTCACCAACGTCAACGCCTGGGAACCCTGGAGTGGGTCCACCGCACCGGTATCAACGTCCTGGACCGCGGCAACGGCAACCTCCACCACGCCGCGGTGCGCAGCGGCTTCGTCAAGCCCGGCGCATGATCATCGTCGGCTCCGACAGCCACGCCCGTGCACGGCGCGCTCGGCGCCCTCGCCGTGGCGCTCGGCAACGACTCGCACGCCGGCACGGTGCTCCCGTACGGCAAGGCGTGGTTCCGGGTGCCCGAGACCGTGCGGATCGAGCTGACCGGAGTGCCTCGGCCCAACACGACACCCGGGACGTCGCGCCCTGGCTGACCGCGAAGGGCATCGCCTGTGTGGTCGCCGAGTCCTTCGCCCGCACCTTCTACCGCAACTGCTTCGAGGTGGGACTGCCCGCCATCGAGGTGCCCGGCATCAAGGACCTGGTGAACCGGGGCGACGTGCTCCCCGTCGACCTCACGGCCGGCGAGTCGGTCACCACCACGACGGGCGCGCGGGCCACCGGCTCGCCCGCGGACCCGTTCCCGACATGCTGGAGACCGACGGCCTGATCGCGCTCGCGGCGAAGCGCCCGGAGCTGTTCGGCACCGGGTGAGGACGCCGTCGGCCCGCCGTCGACCCGGCACCGCGACGGCGGACCGAAGGCCGGCGGCCGCCGGGACGGCCCCGGCCGGCCGGACGGCCCGGAAAGGAGGATGGAAAGAGCCCGCGTGCCTGCGGCAGAATCCCGAGCCCATGAGCCCACGGCAGTCCCGCCCCACGCACCTCGCGAACCTCGACCTCAACCTTCTGGTGACGCTCCGAGCGCTGCTGCGCGAGCGGAACGTCACCCGGGCCGCCCGGAACCTCGGCGTCACCCAGCCCGCCGTCAGCGCAGCGCTGTCCCGGCTGCGCCGGCACTTCGGGGACGAGCTGCTCGCCCGGGCACACGGCGCCTACGTCCTGACGCCGCTCGCCGCGCAGTTGGCCGGGCAGGTCGAGACGGTGTGCGCGGCCACCGAAAGGCTCTTCGCGACCGGCAGGGCGTTCGACCCCGCGACCACCGAGCGGGAGTTCACCCTGCTGATGGCCGACTACCCGGCGACGGTCCTGGGCCCCCCGCTGTCCCGGCTGTTCGACCACGAGGCGCCCCATGCGGCGCTCCACCTCCAGCTCATCAGGGAGACCCTGGGCAGTGGCGCGGGCGACGCGATCCGGCTCGTCGACGCCATGGTCTCCCCGCCGCTCGGCCACTTCCGCACCCCCGGGGTCGAGTCGGCTCCGCTCTTCCACGACCGGTGGGTCTGCGTCGCGTCCGCCGACAATCCGCTGTGCGAGGCCGAGTCGTTCGGCATCGCGGACCTGGCACGGCTGCCGTGGGTGGTGCCCTACCACCGGGACGAGGGCTACCCGTCGGCCGCTCCGGCGACCCGGCAGCTGACCGCCCTGGGCATCCGGCCACGCATCGCCGTACGTGTGGAGAGCTACCGGGCCGTACCCGACTTCATCACCGGAACGCGGCGGGTGGCGCTCGTTCCGGAGCGGCTCGCCGCACCCATCACGTCCGCGCACGGGCTGCGCACGCTCACCTGCCCGGTACCGCTCGATCCGCTGGAAGAGCATCTCTGGTGGGACGCGAGCCATGACGAGGACCTGGCACACAGCTGGCTGCGCGACCTGATGGCACGGGCCGCGGCCTGCCTCGGAGCATAAACGCCGTTGATGCCGCCCAGTCGAACGCTCTATTGACCTGGCCATTCCCTCCGGTGAAGCGGGCTGCCTACGGTGCGGGACACGCGATGAGAGCCGCGTCGCGGCACAGCCCCCTTCCCCAGGAGCCCTCATGCCCCATGCCCTGACAGAGCTGCGGTCGTCGTCACCGGCGTCCCCATCATGGCCGACTTCAACGGCGAGGAGACGGCCATGAGCGCCACCCGACCCGTCGTGGAAGTAGCCCCGATCGTCGAGCGCCAGCGTGCGAGCCGCTACTGGCTGCTGATGTACGCCGTCTGCTGTCTGATCACCTTTCTCGACGGCTTCGACTTCCAGATCCTGTCGTTCGCCGCCACCTACATCCGCAAGGACTTCGGGTTCACCGGGACCCAGCTCGGCACCCTGGCCACGGTCGGTCTCTTCGGCACCATGATCGGCGCGCTGATCATGGGTTATCTGGCGGACCGGATCGGACGCCGTCCCACCATCGTCGCGTCGGTCGCCGGTTTCGGCCTCTTCATGCTCGGTTTCGCCTATGCGGACACCTACGCCCACCTGTTTGCCCTGCGGTTCGTGTCCGGGCTCTTCCTCGGCGGGGTACTCCCACTGACCTGGGCCCTGGCGGCCGAGTACGCGCCGAAGCGGTTCCGGGTGACCGCCGTGTCCATCATCATGGTCGGCTACACGCTCGGCGGCGCCGCCGGTGGTCCCGTCTCCAACTGGCTGATCCCCGAGTACGGCTGGCGATCGGTGTTCGTCGTCGGCGGTGTCTGCTCTCTGCTCACCGTCCTCGCGGTGCTGCCGCTGGTGCCCGAGTCGGTGAAGTTCCTGGTGCTGAAGGCCCGCCCCGGCAGCGATGAGCGCGTTTCCCGCATCCTGCGCCGCCTCCAGCCGGGCCTGTCCATCGAGCCCGGGACCCGCTTCACCACCGAGGCCCAGGAGCAGGCGCACTCGGGGAAGCGGTTCACCCCCACCCAGCTCTTCCGTGGCCACCTCGCCGCCATCACACCCCTGCTGTGGCTGGTCTACCTCCTCTCCTCGGCACTGATCTACTTCCTGGTCTTCTGGACCCCGATGATCAACGAACAGATGGGGTTCAGCGTGAGCGCGGCCGCCACCATCGCCGCCCTGGCGAGCGTCGCGGGCGCCGTGGCGCAGCTGTTCATCAGCCGGTTCGTGGACCGCAAGGGGGCGGGCATCATCCTGTGGATGCCGCTCGCGGCCGTCGTCTGCATGCTGACACTGGGCACGGGAGTTCTCGGCCCGGCCGTCTACGTCGCCTTCGTCATCGGCGCCAAGATGTTCGTCAACGGCGGTCATGGCGGTATCACCAGCATCGCCGGCACCTTCTATCCGACGGGCATCCGCGCCAACGGCGCCGCCTGGGCCTCCTCGGTCGCCAAGGTCGGCGCCATGGTCGGCCCCTGGCTCGGCGGCGTCATCCTCGACGCCGGTCTCGGGGCACATGGCGCGTTCACCGTGTTCGCGGCCTGCCCGGCCGTGATGGTGCTGGTGCTGTTCGTGCTCGGCCGGGTCCAGCGCCGGCTGCCGGCCGACGCGGAGGGAGCGCTGTCCGTGGAGGCCCCCACGACCGGCGTGGCGCCGGTGAAGACGGCGGCCCCGTCCTGACCGACGCCTCCGCCACAGAAGCAACCACGAAGAACGAGGAAGGAGTCAAGGGATGTCCACCGAGCCGCGCAGCAATCATCCGGTCGGGTCGTCTCGCTGGGCGACGACGCGTACACAGTGGAAGGCGCTGGGCTACGACGACGAGGAGATCCGCCGGCCGAAGATCGTCATCGTCAACTCCTCTTCCGGGCTCGCGCCATGCTTCGCCCATCTCGACAAGGTCGCGGAGGCCGTCCGCCGGTCGGTGTACGACGCCGGCGGGCTGGCCTTCGAGATCCGCACCGTCGCGCCGACCGACTTCATCATGGCCGCCGGCCGGGGTGGCGGCTATGTGCTCTCGGGCCGCGACCTGGTGTCCTACGACATCGAGGCGGTTGTCGAGGGCGCGCGGCTCGACGGGATGATCTGCCTCGCGTCGTGCGACAAGACGACGCCCGGCCAGCTGATGGCGGCCGCGCGGACCGACGTCCCCACCGTGGTCGTCGCCTGCGGCTATCAGAGCTGCGGTGTCCTCGACGACGGCCGCCGCGTCGACATCGAGGAGGTCTTCGCCGATGCCGGCAAGCTCGCCGCGGGCGCCATCAGCTTCGACGATCTCTGCCGGATGTCCGACCGCGCCATCACCGGCCCCGGCGTCTGCCAGGGGATGGGCACCGCCAACACCATGCACATCGTCGCCGAGGCGCTCGGCATGGCGCTGCCCGGCTCGGCCCCCACCCAGGCCAACAGCGAGACGATGTGGGCGGCCGCGCGCGCCGCGGGCCCGGTCGTCATGGCGGCCGTCGAGGCAGACCGGCGCCCCAGCACGGTGATGACGCCCGCCGCGTTCCGCAACGCGGTGACGGCGGTCATCGCGGTCAGCGGCTCGATCAACGCGGTCAAGCATCTGGAGGCGATCGCCGCGGAGTCGCCGTACGACATCGACGTCCACCGGCTCTTCGAGGAGATCGGGCGGGAGGTCGGGCCGATAGCCGCGGTCCAGCCCAACGGGCCCACGACCATCGACGAGTTCGACGCCGCGGGCGGGGCCCGGGGCGTGCTCCGGCAACTCGGCGACAGGATCGACGGCTCGGCCATGACGGTCTCGGGCACATCGATGGCCGAGGTCGTCGCCGGCGCCCCCGTCGACGCGGAGGTGATCCGCGCCGAGCCGATGCGCCCCGAGTCCACCATCGCCGTGATGCGCGGCAATCTCTGCCCCGACACCGGAATCGTGAAGCTGTCGGTCACGGAGCACCGGGCCCGCGCCTTCCGCGGTACGGCGCGCGTCTTCGAGTCCGCGCCCAAGGCCACCGAGGCGATCGAGCGCGGCGAGGTGCTGCCGGGCGAGGTCCTTGTGCTGCGGGGTCTTGGCGTCACCGGCACCCCAGGAATGGGCATGGCCTCCGGCGTGGTCTTCGCGCTGGCCGGCGCCGGCCTGAGCGAGCAGGTGGCGATCGTGACCGACGGACAGCTCTCTGGCCTCGTCAACAAGGGCATCGTCGTCGGCGAGATCTCCCCTGAGGGAAGCGTGCCGGGCCCGCTGGGGACCGTCCGCACTGGTGACGAGATCGCGATCGACGTCCCGAACCGGACTGTCGACCTCCTGGTCGACGACGAGGAGATGGACCGCCGGATCGAGGCGTACGCCGAAACACGCGCGCCGCGGACCTGGCCGGCGCGGCCCGGCTCCTGGCTCGGTGTGTACGCCGGGGCCGTGGAGCCGCTCGACCGGGGCGCCACGCTGCGCCGGGCCGCCAACTGACCAACCATCCTCTGGGAGAAGACCACACCATGCCCCACCCCCTGTCCGATCTCGTCGTCCACACGGTCACCAAGCCGGCCGACGCTCCAGCCGAATGGCTCGACGCCGACATCCTCGTCGTCGGCGCCGGCATCGCCGGGCTCTCGGCGGCCATCCAAGCGCGCCGTCTCGGCCGCGATGTCGTCCTCGTCGACGCGCTCCCGGTCCTCGGTGGCCAGTGCGTCAATTCGATGATCGGGCTCTTCTGCGGGATCTACGGCAACGCGCCCGACTACCGCCAGCTCACCTACGGGATCTTCGGCGAACTCTTCGAGGCGCTGGAGAAGACCGACGACCTCCACTACAACCGCACCCACACCCAGACGGTGACCTACGACGAAGTCGCCCTGGGCCGCTGGTTCGAGAACATCGTCGAGGAGCTCGGCATCCGGGTGGTCCTCGGCGCCTCCGTCAGCGGCGTCGGGATCGAGGGCGGCGTCATCGAACGCGTCGACTTCGCCACTCGCTTCGGCCCGGTGAGCGTCACCGCCCGCGGTGTCGTCGACGCGACCGGCGACGCGGCCCTCGCCTGGGAGGCGGGGCTGCCCTGTCGGGTCCCCGACCGTACCGTCTGGGGCTCCCAGCAGATCCGGCTGGAAGGACTCGACGAGTCCGGCAAGCCGGAGCCCGCCGAGCTGGTGGCCCGGGTCGATGAAAGGGCCACCGAGTACGGCCTGGTCCGCCGTGACGGGCTCGCGTTCTTCTTCCCGGGCCGCGACACGGCGGTGATGAACATGACCCACGTCGAGGCTCCCTTGGGCGCAGTTGATGCCGCCGACGCACAGCTACGGGGCCGCGCGCAGGCGGACCGGGTCGTGGAGTTCCTCCGGCGGGAGTTCCCGGCGGCGTTCCGGAACGCCCGGGTCCGGGCCTATGGATTCCCGGGGCGCCGACAGACCCGCTGGCTCGCCGCCGCCCACCAGCTGACCCTCGACGAGGTGCGGCAGGAGACGAAGTTCGAGGACGCCGTCGCCCGGACGGCCTGGCCGGTCGAGCTGCACGATCGGGTCGAGGGCTACGTATGGGAGACCTTCGGCCCCGACCACGTCCACTACGTCCCGCTGCGCAGCATGCTCTCGCCGCGGGCGCGCAACCTCGTGGCCGCGGGCCGCTGTGTCGACGGGGACGCCGCCGCGCTCTCGAGCGTCCGGGTAATGGGCCCCTGCTCGGCGATGGGCCTCGCCGCCACGCACACCCTCGATCTGACCCTGGGCGAAGACGTCCACCAGGTCGATCTGACGGCGCTGCGCGACCGCGTCCGCGAGAACGTCGAGGGCTGAGGAGGAAACGATGGTCGCTCTGACGGACGAAGAGAAGGCCATGCGCGACGGCCGTGACGGCGATGCCGTCGCGGCGGCGATGGACCTGCTCATCAGATACGCCGACGCACTCGGTGCCGAGCACCTGTGCGAGACCCGCAATGTGGCGGGGACCAACACCCAGCCCTCACCCGCCAAGACGAAGCTGTTCGAGGAGGGCGGCTGGTCGAAGGCGTTCGCGGTCATCAGCCTCGACTGCGACGACGACATCGAGGTGCCGCGGATGAAGGTGCCGACCTGCCAGCTCCAGCACGGCTTCGGCGACGACGCGCTGGGGATCATGCCGTACTCCGAGCGCAACATCGAGCTCCAGGCCGACGCCGAGTCGTTCTACAGCTCCAAGGGCGTCAACGTCCTGGCCACATGCACCCCGTACCAGGTGGGCAATCTGCCGACCTACGGCGAGCACATCGCCTGGATGGAGTCCTCGGCGGTGGTCTACGCCAACTCGGTCCTCGGCGCGCGCACCAACTGCGAAGGGGGCGCCTCGACCGGGTCGGCGAGCATCACGGGCCGGATCCCCTGCTGGGGCAACCACCTGGTGGAAAACCGCTACGGAACCCATCTGATCGAGTCCGGGCTGCGGATGACCGGCTTTCAGGACTGGGGCATGTTCGGCTACTTCGTCGGCGACGCGGTTCAGGAAGCGCGCCCGGTCATGGTCGGCGACCTCGGTCAACCCGACCTGGCGGACCTGAAGCACTTCGGGGCGGCCGCCGCCTCCTCGGGCGGCGTCGAGATGTACCACATCCCGGGACGCACCCCCGATGCGCCGACGCTGGAGGCGGCCTTCGGCGGCGCCGCCCCGCCCGGGCCGCTGCACTACGGCGAGGCGGAGCGCCGCGCGATCTACGACTCGCTCAACTCCATCGGGAACAGCGAAGATGTCGACTTCGTGCTGATTGGCTGCCCGCACGCCTCGCTCGAGCAGATCGGCCGGGTCGCGCGGGCGCTCGAAGACCGCACGCTGTCGGCCGGGACCGAACTGTGGGTCATGACGCCGCGCGCGCTGCGTGCCGTCTCGGACCGCAACGGGTGGACGGCCACCATCGAGCGCGCCGGGGGCCGGGTCCTGACCGACTCCTGCCCGGCCATGTCGCGGGCCGCGCCCACGGGCGCCAAGGTGTTCGCCACGGACTCGGCCAAGCAGGCGCACTACCTTCCGGCGATCCTCGGCATCGAAGCCTGGTTCGGCACCACCGAGGAGTGCGTCGATGCCGCCGTGACCGGTCGCTGGCGTGGCTCGCTGGCCCCCGCGGCGGTGGTCCGATGACCAGCGCCGCGGGTGCCCGGCTCGTGCTCCGCGGCCGCGGCATCGTCCCGGGGCGCGTGGCGGGCCGGGCCCTGGTCTCCCACGAGACCATCTCCGGCTGGGGCGGGATCGAGCCGGCCACCGGCACCATCATCGAGCGCAGACACGAGCTCTACGGTGTCTGCTTCACCGGCAAGGTGCTGGTCTTCCCGGGAGCCAAGGGTTCCTCGGGCTGGTCCGGCTTCTTCCAGTCGACCCGCCTGATGGGCACCGCTCCGCTGGCGATGGTCTTCACAAACCTGACCACGAAGGCCGCCCTCGGCGCGATCGTGACCCGCGTCCCCACGGTGACCGAGTTCGAGGACGACCCGGTCGCCAAGATCGCGACCGGCGACCGGGTCGAGGTCGACGCCGACAACGGACTGGTGATCGTGTACGGACCGCGGCCAGGTCATCCGCGATGACGAGCCCGCGCTCCACGGCCGTCATCGAAGCGGCCCGCTCCGGCCGGTACAGCTTCCCGTCGGGCATGAGGAGACAGAAGACCCAGGAGGTGACACCACCGGTATTCCCCCATACTGGCGCCTCACGCAAAATCAGGGCGCTCGTGGTCGGCGGCGACCTGCTGCACCAGGAGCCCCGTCGAGATACGGCAGCCGATCGCCCGCGAGGGCCGCACGGCTCTCGCTCCCGGTCCCCTGGACGTCACCGACGAGGCATCGGTGCGCTCCTGCGCGGCGGAGGCCGTGGACGCCTTCGGCGGCATCGACATCTTCCACGCCAACGCCGGCGCGGTCCGCTTCGGAGGCATCGACGGCCAGCCGAACCAGGACTTAGCCTTCACCCTGCGCGCCGAACTCGACTCGGTGTGGCCGACCGTCCAGGCGGCTGGCCACACCTGATCGCCAGTCGCGGCAGTGTGCTCACCATCAGCTCGACCGCCGGCCTGACCGGTTCGCTGACCAATCGGCGCACCGTGCACTCGGCGGCCAAGGGCGTCGGAGGCCGGGCGGGAGCCCAGCGAGTGGCCTCTACACCGCGGCCCGGCCGTGGGCCTGAAGCGGCCGGCATGGCCCCTTGGCCGGATCCCGGCACCATACGTACTGGTGCTCCGGTTCTACGGTCGTGCCGAAGTCGTACAGGGTCGGCTGCCCTTCGGTCAGCCACCAGTCCCAGGCAGGTTCCAGTCGTCGGCCAGACGCCGTGGCCCGCCCTGACAGGCGACGGTCTCCCCGTCGGGGAGTGTGGCGAGCGTGGCCCAGAAGGCAAGGCCGTCGTGGATCGACACGTTCACGCCGTCGTCGTCCATGCCCGTGCTGATCTGCACGTCGGGGAGATGGACTCGCACGGCGATCAGCAGGTACGCGTCGTCCTTCAGCGGGTGCAGGTCCCGTGGGAAGGGCCGTTCGTCTTTGGCGGGGCCGGTGCCGCGCACGCGCGGCCAGCTGCTCGCGGGCGGTGTGCCGCGGGCGGGCATGAACGTCGCCAGCCGCCGCATCCGCCCCACTGCCGAGCGGTGGTCTTCGGCAACGGTCAGCGCGACCTGCAACCAGCCTCCCCACGGGGTGACGATCCTCCCGCCCAGCCGCGTCTTCTCCACCCACCCCAGGGCACCTGTCCGACGGCGTAGGTGGAGATCACCCGGTCATACGGCGTGCCGGGCGGCCAGCCGCCGAGGCCGTCGGCGGCCAGGACCGCCGCGTCGGCGTCGGCCGCGTCAAGACGTTCCTTGGCCTGCCGGGGCCAGTTCGTCCTCCGCCCAGCCGGAATGGCAACGCAATACGAGCAGGTCGTGCTCCATCTCGGTGCCCGGCAAGTGTGCCGACAGGCGGACCTTCTCCAAATCGAGGTCCCGGTAGGCGTGGGTGAGAGAGGGGACGAGCACGGACAGCGCCCGGACCTGTCCCAGACCGGCTACGGGTCGCTGGTAGCGGCGTGTCGATGTAGGAGGTGTCCAGAACGATGGAGAGTTCGCCCGCGTTCAGGTAGCGCCACGTGCGACGTGCGGGCAGCCGCTTGACCACGGACCAGCGCACCAGGGTGCCGATCCCGGTGAGCACGGCGGCCACCACTGCACTGAGAATCTGCGAGCCCACAGCCCCCGCAATAACATCCATGGCGATCTCCCCTCCGCCCGCCCAGACCTAGCGTTCGCCGGTCGCCTAGGTCGCCCCTATTGGATCATGGGCCGTGCATCGACATGAACTCACCGACCAGGAGTGGGAATTACTCACTCCGCTGATACCCCGGGCTGGAACCGGCCGCCCCCGGGTAGACGACAGGTGAATCCTCAACGGCATGGTGTTCAAAATCCGTACCGGGATCACCTGGCGGGATCTGCCCGAACGCTACGGTCCTTGGAAGACGGTCTACACACGCTTCCGGCGGTACGCCCTACGAGGCGTGTTCACCCGCGTCCTACAGCAGCTCCGGACCCGGGCGGATCCGGTCGGGGAACTTCGACTGGCTGGTACAGATCGACTCCACCATTGTCCGCGGTCACCAGCACGCCGCCGCCACGGGCCGAACAGCCACTCAGCCACAGCACGAAGAACGGGACCATCACGCCCTCGGTCGGTCTCGCGGAGGACTGACCACGAAAATCCATCCAGCCTGCGACGGCCGCGGCCGCCCCCTGGCCGTGCTGCTCAGCCCCGGTCAGCGCAATGACAGCCCCTGCGCTCGCCCTTTGCTGGAACGCATCCGCGTACCGCGAACCGGACACGGCCGCCCACGCCGCCGCCCGGATCACCTGATCGCGGACAGGGCTTACAGCTCCCGCGGCTTCAGGGTCTACCTGCGCCGACGCGGGATCGCCCATACCATCCCCGAACGCTCCGATCAGAAAGGCCATCGTCGGCGCCGTGGCAACGTCGGCGGTCGCCCGCCGGGCTTCGACCAAGAGATCTACCGTCGCCGCAATACCGTCGAGCGGCGCTTCAACCTGCTCAAAGACGGAGGGCTCTTCGCGGGCGTCGCTGGATGCGGTCTTCGAGGGCCATTCGAGGCACTTCTTGCCGGGGAAGACCGGGTCCCGCGTACCGCTGCGGGAATCCGTCATGCTTGTGCCGGCCGCATCCCTGACCATCCCGGTCTTCAGCGAGACTCTGGACACCAGCATCACCGCAGCAGTCCAATGGACCCGCCGGCTGCTCGCACCTGGAAACCCCACCGATGGCGAGAGCTGCGGGTGACGCGGGACTGTCCAGTGAACGGCGTTTCTGGAGATGTCCGGGTTCGAGCAGTGAACGGAGGGACCATGGCCGAGATTCCGGGGCGCTCAGTAACGAGCAAGGTCGTCGCGCTTTTCGACGCCTTCGGCCCCGACTCCCCTGAGCTCACCCTCAACGAGCTCAGCGCCCGCACCGGGCTGCCCTTGTCGACGGCGCACCGGCTGGCCACCGAGCTCGTCGCGTGGGGCGGACTGGAGCGCTGTGACGGTGCCGGCTACCGGGTCGGGCTACGCATGTGGGAGCTCGGATCGCTCGCCCCTCGCGGCGAGTCGCTGCGCGACGTCGCCCTCTCGGTCATGCAGGACCTGTTCGAGGGGACCAAGGAGAACGTTCATCTCGCCGTCTGTCAGGACGGTCAGGCGCTTTACATAGAGAAGATCTCCGGGGCCGGTGCGCTGCTGGTGAAGTCGCGCCGCGGCGGGCGCCTGCCGCTGCACGCCACCGGGGTCGGCAAGGTGCTGCTGGCTCATGCGCCCAAAGAGGTGCAGGCCAAGGTTCTGGCGGCGCCACTGGCGCGCTTCACCCGGCACACCATCGTCGAAGCCGGCCGGCTCGTCCGGGTCCTCGACGACGTACGCGGCACGGGCGTCGCCTTCGCCTACGAGGAGCTCACACTGGGGTCACTGTCGGTCGCCGCGCCCATTCGAGACGCCTCGGGAGCGGTTGTCGCGGCACTGGATGTCGTCCTGCACACCACTGGTGGACGCCCGGAACGGCTGGCGCCCGCCGTACGCACAGCCGCCATCTCCATTTCCCGCGCGCTACGTGACCAGCAGATTCGCTCCCATCCCTGACTTTTCCGCTCTGCACTCCCGTTCAACGGGAACGCAGGCTTTCGCCACACCTGCCGCAGCCACGACTGTGACCTTTGCCACCGGAACGGGAAGGTCACCCATGACTGGCAGTACACGGGACGCCGAGGGCGCGGTCCCCACCACGGAGCAGCAGCACGAGATCGACCACTACCTGCGGACTTACCGCGAGATGGCGGGCTTCGTGCCACCGCGTATCCAGGCCCGTTTCGACAGCCTGGGCCGGACGAACCCCGAGCTGCTGCTCGCGCAGGAGAAGGTCCGCAACCTCGTCACCTACACCGATGTGCTGGATCAGAAGACCGTCCAGCTGATCCTGTTCGCAGTGCTGGCGGTGCAGCTGCGGGACGCGGCGAAGATCCACGGACATGCGGCCCGGCGGGCCGGGGCGAGCTGGGAAGAGCTGCAAGCTGCGATCAACCTCGCCTACCTCTTCGGTGGGGTCTCGATCGCCAATCACGCGCCGTCCATCCTGGAGGGCGTCGCCGAGCTGGAAGCCAAGGCCATCGCTGAGGAAGGCACGGTGCGATGAGCAGCCGCCCGGAGCCGATCTACGACATCGCCCAGCTCGGCCACGCCGAGCTGCTCACGCCCCGGCTCGAGGAGTCCGTCACGTTCTTCACCGAGGTCTACGGGCTGACCCTCGTCGGCGAGGACCCCGGTCGGGCGCACCTGCGTGCCTGGAACGACGACGTCCTGACCTCACTCACTCTGACGGGCGCCCCTGAGGCCGGTCTGGGCCACGTGGCGTGGCGGGCGACCAGCCCGCAGGCCCTCGAGCGACGGGTCGCCGCGCTGGAGAAGCACGGCGTCGAGGGCACCTGGCATGACGGCGACTTCGGCCACGGCAAGGCCTACCGCTACACCGGCGTCGGCGGGCATATCCAGGAGGTGTACTTCGAGACCGAGAAGTACGTGCCGCCGCCCGGCGAGGCGCCGGCCCTTCCGAACCAGCCGCAGCGCTTCGCCCCCATGGGCGCCGCTGCCGCGCGCATCGACCACATCAACCTGCTGGTGCCGGACGTCGCCGAGGCGAGCCGCTTCCAGCAGGAGGTTCTCGGGTTCAAGCTGCGTGAGCGGCTCGTCCCCGCCTGGGGCGACGAGGTCGGCGCTTGGCTGTCGGTCATGACGAAGGCCCACGACCTCGCGTTCACGAAAGAACCCGCCCCCACCACCGGACGGCTGCACCACCTGGCCTACGCCGTGCCCGAGACCTCGGATGTGATCCGCGCCGCCGACGTCTTCCTCGAGAACGACGTGTTCATCGAGTTCGGTCCCGCCAAGCACTCGCGCACTCAAGGTTTCTTCCTCTACGTGTACGAGCCCGGCGGCAACCGCGTCGAGGTGTTCACCGGCGGGATCCACATCTTCGCGCCGGACTTCGAGACCGTCACTTGGGACACCGAGTCGAAAGGCCGCGGCACCGCGTGGGGCCTGGGCGTGCCGGAGTCGTTCCACACCCACGCGACCCCGCCGTTCGGAGGGGCGCCCGCGTGACCGGGCTGACCGCGAGCTACGTGACGCTGCACGGGGCCGGGTTCACCGATCCCGCGCGCACTCCTTTCGCCGCGCGGGCCGCCGCTGCCGCGAGGGCGGGATTCACCGGGATCGGTGTGCAGTTCGCCGACCTCGCGGCGCACGGCGGGGTCGGTGCCGTGCGCACCGTGGCCGCCGATACCGGGCTCGCCGTCACCGAGGCCGAGTTCCTTGGCGGGTGGGCGCTCGCCGAGTCGGTTGCGGCGCCGTCGGATGCCGAGGTCACGCTCGCTGAGGCTGCGCGCGCCTGGGGGCCACTCCGGGTCACCTCCGGCGAGTTCGCCGCCGGACCGGCCGATCCCGGACGCGCGGCCGACCGCCTCGCCGAGCTGGCTGCCCGGTTGGCCCCCCTGGGCGTCACCCTGGCGGTGGAGGCATTCGCCTGGGGCGCCCTGTGCGACTATCCCGCGGCACTCGACGTGGTCCGGCGCAGCGGGGCGCCGAACGCGGGCGTGATGATCGACATCTGGCACTGGTTCGCCACCGGTGCCGACGCCGCCATGCTCCACGACATCGACGCCCGGGAAGTCGTCGGCGTCCAGCTCAACGACGGTCCCCGGGTCCGCCCGGACGACCCGGACATGCTGCACAAGGCACGTTCGACCCGGTTACTGCCGGGCAGTGGTGAGCTCCCCGTCCGCGCGCTGGTCGCGGAGCTCCGCAACCTCGGCTACACCGGCCCCTGGTCAGTCGAGGTCAACGATCCGTGGTTCCGCGCCCTGCCGGTCGACGAGGCCGCCCGGCAGGCCTTCGCTTCGGCCACCGCCGTTCTCAACGGCTGATCCGCGGATCTCCCGGTCGCCCCGGCGTGAATCTGTCACAAAATCCAGCTCGAACCTGACACAAGGAAGTGTCTCGTGTCCCATACGAAGACAACGGGCCAAACGCCCGGGAAGGCCGCGCTCGCGTCTTTCCTGGGCAGCATGGTCGAGTACTACGACTTCTTCATTTACGGATCGGCGTCGGCGCTGGTCTTCAGCCATGTGTTCTTCCCCGACGCCGGCGCGGCCACCGGCACGCTGGCCGCGCTGGCGACCTTCGCGGTCGCCTACATCGCCCGGCCGATCGGCTCGTTCTTCCTCGGCCACTTCGGCGACCGGATCGGCCGCAAGCGGGTCCTGATCTTCACGCTGGCCACCATGGGCGGTTCGACCTTCCTGATCGGCTGTCTTCCCAGCTACTCCGTCATCGGCGTCTGGGCACCGATCCTGCTGGTGCTGTGCCGCGTGGCACAGGGGTTCTCTGCCGCGGGCGAGCAGAGCGGCGCGAGCTCGATGACCCTCGAGCATTCTCCCGAGGGCAGGCGCGGCTACTTCACCAGCTTCACTCTCTCCGGGACCCAGGCCGGGCTGGTCGTGGCGACACTGGCCTTCATCCCGGTCGCGGCCCTGCCGACCGAGGCGCTCTATTCCTGGGGCTGGCGGGTGCCGTTCTGGGCCAGCGCGCTGGTGGTGATCGTCGCGATGACCGTGCGTCGGACGCTGGAGGAGCCGCCCGCCTTCGAGGAGATGAAGGAGGGCCAAGAGGTCGTCAGGTTCCCGCTGATGGTGTTCATTCGCCACTACTGGGGCTCGTTCCTTCGGATCGTCGTCTGCCACCTCTACGCCACGATCTCCACCACCGTGACCGTGTTCGGCCTGGGGTACGCGGTGGAGCAGTGGAACATCTCGCGCTCTTCGATGCTGTGGACGATCGTGATCTCCAACATCGGCCAGGTCGTCACGATCCCGTTGTGGGCCAAGCTGTCGGACAAGGTCGGCCGCCGCCCGGTGTTCGCCGTGGGCGCCCTGGGCTGCGCCGCGTCGGTGTTCGTCTACTTCTGGGCCATCACGACCTCGAACTGGTCACTCGTCGTGCTCGCCTCAGTCCTGCTGGGCTCGGTGTGCTACGCGGCGCCGAACGGCGTCTGGCCGTCGCTGTACGCGGAGATGTTCGATGCCCGGGTCCGTTACACCGGTTTGGCGGTCTCGACCCAGTTCGCAAACGTGCCCCAGGGCTTCCTGCCCACCATCGCCGCGCTCATGATCGGCACAGGGGCGTTCGGCTGGGTTCCGCTCGCGATTCTGCTCGCCGTGCTCTGCGTGCTTGCCGCGGCGGCGGCCTTCGCAGGCCGCGAGACCGCCCACGTGCCGTTGAAACAGCTGGGACGCACCCCGCGGACGACCGCAGCGGCCCCCGCGGCCCGTGTGACCACCACCTTGTGAGGAGCCTCCATGCGGCACGGCCGCCTGCTGATCCTGAACGGCCCGAACCTGAACCTGCTCGGGACCCGTGAGCCCGCCCTCTACGGTTCCGACACCCTCGCCGACGTCGAACGAATCACCGCGCAACGCGCAGCGGCGCTCGGATACAAAGCCGACTTCTTGCAAAGCAATTGGGAGGGCGCGCTCGTCGACCGGCTCCACGAGGCGCGCGGGAGCGCGGACGGCGTCGTGATCAACCCGGGTGCGTTCACCCACACGTCCGTGGCGTTGCGTGACGCGCTGCTCGCCTCCGAACTGCTCATCGCCGAGGTACACATCACCAACGTGCACAAGCGCGAGGAGTTCCGGCACCACTCCTACGTCTCCGACATCGCCGAGGCGATCTTCGTCGGAGCCGGGATCCAGGGCTACGTCTACGGGGTCGAGGCGCTGGACCGTGCCCTCGTACGGAAGGACGCCCCATGAGCGCGCTGCGGACCGGCATCATCGGAACCGGGATCGCCGTCAACCACGCCGCCGCGCTTCAGGCGATCCCCGGTGTCGACCTGATGAGCGTCGACGACATCGAGCCCGTGCTCGCCTCGGCCGACCCCAAGGGGGAATCGTGACGACTCTGCTGACGGGCCTGATCGGAAGCGGGATCGGGTTCTCGCTGTCCCCCGCGATGCACGAGCGGGAGGCTACAGTGCTCGGCCTTGAGCTGCGCTACGACCTGTGGGACCTCCACGCCCTGGGGGCCTCTCCGGGCGATGTCGGCGACCTGCTGCTGCGAGCCAGGGATGCCGGCTACCGGGGTCTCAACATCACCCATCCCTGCAAACAGCTGGTCCTCGCGCACCTGGACACCCTGTCCCCTGATGCGGCAGCGATCGGCGCGGTGAACACCGTGGTCATCGGTGAGGACGGCTTCGCGGGCCACAACACCGACTGGACCGGCTTCCGGCGCGGCCTCGTCGACGGGCTCGCGGGCGCCCCGCTGGACCGGGTCGTCCTCGTCGGCGCGGGCGGGGCGGGCGCCGCGGCAGCCTACGCGCTGCTCGACCTGGGTACTGAGCGACTCGACGTCGTCGACGCCGACCCGGACCGGGCGGCTCGCCTCGCCGCCGACCTCGACCCGTACCGGGTCCGCGGTGGCAGACTCACCGAGCTCCCGGCGCTGCTCGCGAACGCGCACGGGGTCGTGCACGCAACCCCGGTCGGGATGGCTGGTCACCCCGGCCAGGCAGTGCCCGGCAACTGCCTGCGGCCCGACCTCTGGGTCGCCGAGATCGTGTTCCGGCCGCTCCACACCGCTCTGCTCGCGGCCGCCGCCGAGGCGGGCGCGGTCTTCCTCGACGGCGGCCGGATGAACGCCCACCAGGCCGCCGATGCCTTCCGGCTGTTCACCGGCTTGGAGCCGGATCCCTCGCGGATGTACGCCCACCTGCGCGAACTCGTCGCCCCTGAAGTTTCCCGCGCTCCGCTGAGCGGGGCGCTCTCTCCCCACCCGACCGAGAGGATGTGACGGTCCCACCATGGGACAGCAGGAGATCCCGGCGGCCATAGTCGGCCCCGGGAACATAGGCACCGACCTGCTGGCGAAGCTCGCCCACAGCCCGGTGATCGACGTCCGGTATGTCGTGGGCATCGTCGAATCCGACGGCCTGGCCCGCGCCCGCGGCATCGAGGCCAGCGCGGAGGGGGTGGACTGGCTACTCCGACAGAATCCGCTCCCGCAGATCGTGTTCGAGGCAACCTCGGCCAAGGCCCACGCCGCCAGCGCCCCGCGCTACGCGGAAGCGGGCATCCAGGCTGTCGACCTCACCCCGGCGCACCTGGGCCCCATGGTCTCGCCGACCGTCAACGGCGCCGACCACATCGCGTCGCCCAACATCTCGATGATCACCTTCGGCGGCCGGGCCACCATCCCGATCGTGCACGCCGTCTCCCGGATCACACCGGTGCCCTATGCGGAGATCGTCGCATCCATCGCGTCCCGCTCGGCGGGTGCGGGCACCCGTGCGAACATTGACGAGTTCACGCACACCACCGGGCAGGCCGTGGCCGAAGTCGGTGGCGCGACCCGTGGCAAGGCGATCATCAGCCCGGATCGGCGAGCTGATGGCCCGCGCCAAGCTGGAGGTCTCCGCATGACCCGCGCCGTGCTGCGCGACGACGTCCGCATCATCGACACCACCTTGCGCGACGGCAGCCACGCCGTGGCGCACCGCTTCACCGAGACCCAAGTCCGCGACACGGTCCGCGCGTTGGACGCCGCCGGGATGGAGTGGATCGAGGTCAGCCACGGCGACGGCGTCGGCGGTTCCGCATTCAACTACGGTTTCTCCGGCACCGACGAGATGAGCCTGATCAACGCCGCCCACGAGGAGGCCCGCCGGGCGAAGATCGCCGTCCTGCTGGTCCCCGGCGTCGGCACGGTCGATGACCTCGAACGTGCCCACGACGCCGGCGCCGAGATGGTCCACGTGGCCACCCACTGCACCGAGGCCGACGTCTCCCCGCAGCATTTCGCCGTGGCCCGGGAGCTGGGCATGGAGACGTTCCTGATGATGGCTCACATGACCGACCCGGAGAACCTGGCGAAGCAGGCCCGGATCATGATCGACGCCGGCTGCCAGGCACCGTACGTCAGCGACTCCGCCGGCGCTCTGCTCATGGACGACGCGCGCGCTCGCTTCGAGGCCCTGGTCGCCGAGATCGGTGACGAGGCCTGGGTCGGTTACCACGGTCACCAGAACATGGGTTTGGGCGTCGCGAACTCCGTGATCGCGCACCAGGCCGGCGTCCGCTACATCGACGGCTCACTGTGCGCGCTCGGTGCCGGCGCGGGAAACTCCCCCACCGAGGTGCTCGGGGCGGTGTTCGACCGGCTCGACGTCGCGACCGGGCTCGACGTCGCGACCGGGCTCGACGTCGGGCTGTTGCTCGACGCTGCCGAAGAGGTCGTCCGGCCGTACCCGCGCCGGTGGCCGAAGATGGACCGCAACGCGATCGTGCAGGGCTGGGCAGGCGTCTACTCAAGCTTCCTGCTGCACGCCGATCGCGCAGCCGAGCGGTACAAGGTCCCCGCGCACGCCATCTTGCGCCGCTGCGGCGAGCGCGGCTACATCGGCGGCCAGGAGGACATGATCATCGACATCGACATCACGCTGGCCGAGGAGCAGACCACATGACCGATACGACGGCCAAGGCCCACGCTCTCTACGAGGCCCGGCGCACCCGTACCGCGATCCCGCCGTTCACCGACGCCGAACCCGGTCTCGGCATCGACGACGGCTACGCCATCCAGCAGGAGCTTGTGCAACTCCTGCTCGCCGACGGCGATCGGGTCGTGGGGCACAAAGTCGGGCTCACCGCTGCCCCGATGCAGAAGGCGCTCGGCGTCGACACTCCCGATTACGGACCGGTTCTGGCCTCCGCCCTCTACCGCGACGGGGACGCGGTCCCGCTCGACGCGTTCGTGGCACCCAAGGTCGAGGCCGAGATCGTCTTCATTCTGGGCAACCGGCTCGAGGGCCCGGGTGTCACCGTCACCCAGGCCCGGGCCGCCATCGCGGGTGCCGTGGCCGGGATGGAGATCATCGACTCCAGGATCGCGGACTGGCGGATCAAACTCGCCGACACCGTCGCCGACCTGGCGTCAAACGGCGCCATGGCCACCTCGAGCCGCATCGTGCCTCTCGACGACGGTCCGAACAGCTGGGATCCCCGGCTGACCGGGATGGTTCTGACCCGCAACGGCGAATTGGCCGACACGGGCGCCGGCGCCGCCGCGCTGGGAGACCCGGTGGCCGTCGTCGCGTGGCTGGCGAACACCCTGGGCGAGCACGGGGTTGCCCTGGAGCCTGGGCACCTGATTCTGACGGGCGCGCTGCACGCGGCCCTTCCCGTGAACCCGGGCGATGTGTTCCGGGCCGAGTTCGACCGGCTGGGCCCGGTGACGGTGAGGATCGCATGAGCGTGAACGTAAGCGAGTTGGCCGCCCGGCTGAGCAAGGCCGTTGCGGATCGTACCGCCATCACCAAGCTGACCGACGAGTTCCCCGAACTCGACATCCCCACCGGTTATCGAGTGCAGCGCGAGCTACGGTCCGCGACCGGACAGATCGCCGGCTGGAAGCTCGGCGTCACCTCACGTGCCAAGCAAGCCCAGGTCGGAGTGGACAGCCCGATCTACGGCTTCCTGCCGGCCACGGGGGCAGTGGACCTCGGCGAGCCACTGGACACCTCGGCGCTCATCCAGCCTCGCTGCGAGCCGGAGATCGTGTTCACTCTGGGTCGGGACCTCGAAGGCCCGCACATCACCGCGGCCGATGTCGTCGCCGCATCGTCGGGGGTGGCCGTCGGTATCGAGGTCCTCGACTCCCGATTCGTGGACTACGGCTTCACCATGGCCGACGTTGTCGCGGACAACACCTCGGCGAGCCGGTTCGTCGTCGGAGTGCCGGTCACGACGCCTGGGGTCGACCTGCGCCTGGTGGGCGTCCTCTTGGAGAAGAACGGTGAGGTGGTCGCGACCGCCTCCGGAGCGGCGTCGCTGGGCCACCCGGCAGCCGCGGTCGCCTGGCTCGTCCGGCAGCTCGCCGCCGAGGACGAAGGCCTGGCCGCCGGGCAGATCGTGCTCTCCGGCGGACTCACCGCCGCCGTCCCGGTCAGGCCCGGGGATGTCGTCACCGCGACCATCGATCGCCTCGGCTCAGTAGAGCTGGGCTGCCGGTGACCCAACGCCGCAAACAGGGCGAGCACATCGCGGGGGTGATCAGATATGCCCCTTCTCCGAGCTGTTCGTCTGTCCAGCAGGTCAGGTCCAGTAGTAGCCCGTCCAGCGGCCCGGCCAGCGGTTCCCGGTGGACGTGTCCCGGCTGCGGTTCAGGGCCCCCTCACGGTCCGCTCCGTAGACCCGTCGCCGCATCAGCTCGTCCATACGCGGCAGCTTCCAACCGCCGCCGACACCGCTGCCTGGCTCACGACGGCCTGAGCTGCGCGGCAACCTGTGCCCCGACGGCGCCGTGATCAAGCAGTCCGCCACGTCACCGCACCTGCTCACCCACCGCGGCCCCGCGCGCGTCTTCGACTCCCCCGAGGCCTATCAGGAGGTGGCCGATGACCCGGAACTCGACATCGACCAGAACACCGTCATCGTCATCCGCAACGCCGGCCCCAAGGGCTACCCCGGTATGCCCGAGGTCTCCAACGTCCCGCTGCCCGCCAAGCTGCTGAAGGCCGGCGTCAAGGACATGGTGCGCATCTGCGACTGCCGGATGAGCGGCACCGGGTTACGGGACGGTGGTCCTGCACGTAAGCCCCGAGGCCGCCGTCAACGGACCCGGCACCGGGAGGCATGGCGGGCCCCGCCGAGCGGCACACCAGCGGCCACGCCTGGCTCTACACCCAGAACGTGGAACAGGCCGACCAGGGCGCCGACTTCGGTTTCCTGCGCGGAAGCCGTGGACACGAGGTCCCCGCGACTCCCACTGAGTCCGCCCCAGGTGACCGCACCCCTCGAATCCAGGAGAGCATCGCTCGTGGAATCGGCGGCAGCGCGAACGCGACGACGCGGCGGCAGTCGTCCGCGAGGCCGACGGCGGACACGTCTGGCGCCTGGACGAACTGCTGGAGGGACGCAGAGCGCCCTGCTGCTGTCCCAGGCGAAGGGCAACAACGCCTCATGCGCGATCGGCCCGTTCATCCGCCTGCTCGACGACGGCTTCGACCTCGACACCGTACGCGGGCTCGACATCGACCTGCGGGTCGACGGAACGAGCCCGCGGCTCGGCGCTCTGGTCAACACCGTCATTCCCAGCGAGCAGGCCACGCCGTGGACGTTCGGCGTACGAGCGCTGATACGCAACCCCGCCCAGCGCGGCGTGCGGTGAGATGACAAAGGGGCATGCGGCCACCATGTGGTTCGCCGCGAAGAACACCCACCGGTTCTCCACGGCGGGCGGCTTGCCATTGCCGCGACGCGCGCGGCGCGCGCTGCGCACACCCGGCTCATGCCCGAGCAACCGGCTCCTGCCCGAACGTGGCGTGCAAGCGCCGCATGTGATCCACGTGGCGCTCGGCTCCGGTCAACGTGACCCTGGCCGTCAGGCGCGGATCCGCGCTGGAGGCGGCCAACCGCACCTCCAGCTCGCCCGGTTCGACGACGCGCCGACCGTCGCGTCCGGTGAAGGAAGCGAGGTCGGCCGGGACCGTGACACGGACGCGGCGGGCCTCGCCCGTCTTCAGTTCGACGCGGGAGTAGCCGGCGAGGCGCTGCACCGGCTGGACGACGGAGGCGACCGGGTCATGCAGATAGAGCTGGACGACCTCGGTTCCGGACCGTCCGCCCGAGTTTCGGACGGTGAAGGTGAGGGTGAACTCGCCGTCCGTTGGAGCCTCCTGGACGTCCACGGTCAGGTCTGCCCAGTCGAACCGCGTATAGGACAGGCCGTGGCCGAAGGCGAACGCGGGGGTCGGGTCGATGTTGGACACCTCGCTGGCGTGCGCGAGCCGCGCCCCGAGGTACGTGGCCGGCTGGGAGCCCGGACCGCGGGGCACGCTGACCGGGAGACGTCCGGAGGGATTGACGCGGCCGCTGAGCACCCCGGCGATCGCGTGCGTGCCCTCCTCCCCCGGGAAGAAGGACTGCACGATCGCGGCGGACTCCTCCACAGCGCGGCCGAGGGCGTACGGCCGTCCCGCGAGCAGCACGGTGACCACAGGTGTCTCCAGGTCGAGCAGGGTGTCGAGCAGGTGCTGCTGCGCACCGGGCAGCACCAGCGCCTCGGCGTCGCATCCCTCACCGCTGGTGCCCCGCCCGAAGAGCCCGGCGCGGTCGCCGAGCACCACGAGGGCGATGTCGGCCTCGCGTGCCACCTGGGCGGCCTCGCGGATGCCGGAGAGATCTCCGTCGTCGATCCCGGTGCCGCGGGCGACCGTGATCTCGGCGTCGGGGAACTCGGCGGCGAGAGTGTCGCGCAGCGTGGGCAGTTCGATGCCGAGTGGGGTCCCGGGGTGGCGGACGCCGATGTGCTGAGGGAAGGAGTAGCAGCCCAGTACGGCGGTGGGCTCGTCGGCGTTGGGACCGAGCAAGGCGATGCGGCGCGGCCTCGCGAGCGGCAGGGCGCCGTCATTGCTCAGCAGCACGACCGCTTCCTCGGCGACCATGCGGGCCAGCGCGCGGTTCTCCGGACCGTCCAAGTCGATCCGGCCGCGCAAGGCGGCCGGGTCGTGCAGGTCGGCCCCGTCGAGCGCGGCCGGTACGGGGTTCCAGTCCGGGTCGAGCAGGCCGAGCGTCGCCTTCTGCGTGAGTACCCGGCGCAGGGCGCGATCGACCAGCGCCTCCGGTATGCGGCCGTCGGCGACGGCCTCGGCCAGGGGTTCGCCGTACGTCTTGACGTTGGGCAGTTCTACGTCGACGCCCGCGTGCAGTGCCGTGCCGGCGGCGCCGGCCCAGTCGGCTGCGATGCCGTGCAGGGTCTTCAGGAAGGCGATGGCGAAGTAGTCGGCGACGACAGTACCGTCGAAGCCCCACGTGTCGCGCAGTAGCCCGGTGAGCAGATCCTCGTCGGCCGCGGAGGGCATGCCGTCGGTGTCGGTGTAGGCGTTCATCACCGACCGGGCGCCGCTTTCACGGATCGCCATCTCGAAGGGAGGCAGCAGAACATCGGCGCGTTCACGCGGGCCCACGGAGGAGGGGGCGAGGTTACGACCGGCGCGGGAGGCCGAGTAGCCGACGAAGTGCTTGAGGGTGGCGACGATCCCGGCGGACTCAAGGCCCCGCACGTATGCCGTCCCGATGGTGCCGACGAGGTACGGGTCCTCGCCGATGGTCTCCTCGACCCGGCCCCAGCGGGCGTCGCGCACCACATCCAGGACAGGCGCGAGTCCCTGGTGGACGCCGACGGCACGCATGTCGTGGCCGATGGCGGCACCCATGCGCCGCACCGTGTCCGGGTCGAAGGTGGCGCCCCAGGACAGCGGAACGGGGTAGGCCGTCGCCCCCCACGCGGCGAAGCCGGCCAGACACTCGTCATGCGCGAGAGCGGGGATGCCGAACCGGTTCGTGGCGGCGATACGGCTCTGGGTGCGGGCCAGGGAGAGCGCGCCCAGGGCGGGGTCGACGGGGACCGTGCCGAAGGGCCGGGTCAGCTGGCCCAGTCCGGTGGGCAGGAGGGCGTCGAGATCGACGGCCTCCTCCATGTCGTGCTGATGGGGTGCCACTTCACCGCCCTGGTCGGAGGCGCCCACCCACACTCCGTACAGTTGGGCGGTCTTCTCCTGAAGGGTCATCGCGTCGATCAGGGCGTCGACTCTCGCGGTGACGGAAACGGTGGGGTCGTTCCAGAGGGAGATCTCGGGGGTGTTCTCGACGGCCACGTTGGCGTTCACTTTCCTCCCACGCCCATCAGACCTTTGACAAGGGCGCGACGGGCGAACAGGTAGACGAGCAGTACAGCCGGCCACCGGCCACAGCGTCGGCGTCGGCGTCGGCGTCGGCGTCGGCGTCGGCGTCGGCGTCGATCAACGGCTGAATCCGGCGGTCAGACCGCTCAGCAGCTGGCGGCGGCCGAACGCGTACAGGACCAGGACAGGCAGTGTGGTGAGGACGACGGCGGCGAGAACGGCAGGGACATTGACCCCGTACTGGCCCTGGAAGGTCCACAGTGCGAGCGGCAGGGTCCGGCGGTCAGGGCTCTGAGTGAGGACCAGCGGCAGCAGGAATCCGTTCCAGATGGTCAGTGCGTTGAAGATGGTCACGGTGAGGATGGCCGGTCGGGTGAGCGGTGCCGCCAGCCGCCACAGTGTCGTCCATTCGGTGGCGCCGTCGACCCGCATCGAGTCGAACAGTTCTTTGGGCACGTCGCGGATGAAGTTGGCGAGCACCAGCACCGAGAGCGGGATGGCGAAGGCGATCGACGGAAGGATCAGCGCCAGCAGACTGTCGTACAGACGCAGTTTGATGATGATCAGGTACACCGGGATCACCGTCGCCTGCAACGGGATGGCCAGACCCGTGAGGAACAGTCCGTTCATCGCGCGCAGGACCCGCATGCGCCAACCACGTACGATCGCGTAAGCGGCCATGAAGGAGAACACGACCGCCGGCACCACGGCGCCGGCGGTGACCACGACGCTGTTCACGAAGTAGCGAAGGAAGTCGGACTCGATGACCAGCCGGTAGTTGTCCAGTGTGGGGTCGCCCGAAGGCACCAGCGGGTTGCTCGCGTAGTAGCGGCTCTGGGCCTTGAGACTGGTGATGAGGGTCCAGTACAGGGGTACGGCGACGACGACGAGCCAGAGCCACCCGGCCAGGCCGCCGGCCCAGTTGGGTCGGCGGGCCGCCTGACGGGAGTGGCGTTGCCGCTCACGGTGGGTGCCCTTCCGCGGTCGTCGCGGCTCGGTCAGCGTGGTGGACACGTCAGGCCCCCTCGAGTTGGCTCGCACCGGCGTCCCGGCCCCCGAGTCGGCGCAGCAGCAGGGCGAGGGCCAGACCCACCAGGACCAGGATGACCGCGATGGCGCTGGCCGGTCCCATCAAGCTGGCCTGGAATCCCCGCTTGTACATGTCCAGTGCGAGAACCCGGGTGGCGTCTCCGGGGCCGCCCTCGGTCAGGACGAAGATGAGGTCGAAGAAGGTCAGCGACCCGACCACCATCAGCGTGGACGAGGTGATGATGGTGTATTTCAGCTGAGGCAGCGTGATGCTGAAGAACTGCCGGATCCGTCCGGCTCCGTCCAACTGCGCGGCCTCGTAGAGGGACTTCGGAATCTGCTGGACGCCACCCTGGTAGATCAGTGAGTGGAACGGGACGAACTGCCAGGAGACGACGAAGATGACGACCCCGAACGCGAGCCCGGGCCGCCCCAGCCAGTCCTGGCTGAGCACCTGGAGCTTCAGCCCGGCACCGAGCCCGAAGTTGGGGTCCAGCAGGGCCTTGTACGCGATCGCGATCGCCGCGGAGCTGAGCGTCAGCGGGATGAAGTACACCACGCCCAGCACCCCACGGTAGCGCTGGCGGCCGGCCAGGAACGTGCCGAGCAGAATACTCAGTGGCGTCTGAACCGCCCAGGACACGGCCATCACCAGGAACGTCACCCAGAGGGCGTGCGGCAGCCCGGGGTCGGTGAGCACCGCACGCCAGCTGGTCAGCCCCGACGGGTGGATGGCGCCGATCCCGTCCCACGTGGTGAAGCTCAGCGCGAAGACACCAACGAGCGGGATCACGGCGAAGCCGACGAAGACCACCAGCGCCGGCGTCGCCAGCCACGGCAGGATGCTGCGCGGTTCGCGACGCGGCGGATGGCCGGTGAGTGAGCTCATTTGCCGGTGACCTCGTTGAGGTTGCGGGCAAACTGCCGTGGTGAGATGGACAGTTGGAACAACTTGACGATGTTGTCCAGCAGGGTCTCGGCGGCCGTCGGACTGAGCGCTTGGTCCCAGGACTGGCCGAACACCTTGGCCTTGCTGGCGATGTCGTAGGTGAACTTCAGGAAATCGGCGCTTTTGGAGGCGGCCAGCGCCTTCTCCGTCCCCAGCCGGATCGGAACCGACCCGTTGTCGATCCACTTCTTCACCTCGGCGTCCTGGAGGACGCCTGTGGCGAAGAAGTCCTTGGCGATCTTCTTCTGCTCGGCGCCGGCCTTCGCGGAGATGGACAGGTACTGGGCGGGGTTACCGACGGTGTCGCTCGGGTCGCCCTTGCCGCCCTCAACGGGCGGGAAGGTCATGTAGCCCAGCGCGCCGCTGGAGACGAAGTCCCCACCATCGGCCTGTTGGATGCCGTACGACCAGGAGCCGTGCAGCATCATCGCGGCCTTGCCGGTGTACAGCAGCGCCTGGTCGGCGTTGGAGTCCGCGGTGATCGAGGAGAAGCCCTTGATGAACCCGTGGGCTTTGACCAGCTCCTGCACCTTGGTCAGCGCGGTGATGGCGTGCGGGTTGGACCAGGCGTTCTTCTCGCCCTCGATGACGGCCTGGAACACCTCCGGACCGCCGATGCGGTCGAACAGGAATTCCAGCCACATCATGTTCGTCCACCGGGACTGGCCACCGAGGGAGAACGGTGCTATGCCCTTGGCGTTGAACTTGGGCACCAGCGCCATGATGTCATCCCAGGACTTCGGTGGGTTCACGCCGACCTGGTCGAAGACCTTCCTGTTGTAGTAGAGGATGATCGGCTGCACGGTCTCGCACGGCATCGCGTAGATCTTGCCGTCGACGGTTGCCGCGGCGAACGAGGACGGGAACAGCCGCTTCTTGACCTCGGAGTGCTCGTCGAACCACGAGGTGAGGTCCTCGACCTGGCCCGCTTTCACATAGGTGCGCAGCGTCCCGCCTCCCCAACCCCAGATGATGGTGGGCGCCTGCCCGGCACCGATGGCGGTCTTGATCTTCGTCTTGTACGCGTCGTTCTGGAAGGTGGTGTCTTTGACCTGCTGCTTGGGGTGGGCCTTGTTGAACGCGTCCACCGCGCCGGCTCTGACGCCTTCCTGCGGCTGGCCACTCAGGTACCAGTACGTGGCCCCACCACCGTTTTTGCTGGGACCGGACGAGCCGCAGGCCGCCAGCGCAGCGGAGACCGGCACCCCGGCGGCCAGGCCGAGGAGGGTACGTCGAGAGAGGGGGATCGCCATGTCTTCATCTCCGCACTCGAGAGCCACCGGCTTCTCGCCAGCCATAGTGAAAACTTTTCGAAATATCCTTCTTCGAGCTCCGTTCGTGCAAATTAAGTTTCGGACTGACGCCCTGTCAAGGCACATGCAGACACGTTGTCGGGCAGCAGTCAGCTGCGTAGTATCGGGCGAGAACGACCCTCGAGAAACCTTGACAGGGACCGAAAGTGTTTCGAAAGAGGTCGCTTGAGGGCGGAGGGACGATGCGATGGCTGCGGCTGACACACTGTCGGTGCAGGTCATGCCGCGCCGACAGGTCCCGGTGCCGCCTATGCCGGACCGGGCACCTCCCGGACGAGCTCGGTCCCGCGTTGCCGTACAGTTGAGCGGTTCCACCCGCGTTGCCGACCCTACCGGCGGCTCACCACACCGGTGGACGTACAGCTGGGAGGAACCGATGCGACCGAACACCAGGCGCACCACTTTGGCGGACATCGCCCAAGCGGCTGGGGTCTCCGTCGCGACCGTGTCCAAGGTGGTCAACGGTCGCGGTGACGTGGCGCCGCGGACCCGCGCCCGGGTACAGGAACTGCTGCATCAGCACCACTACCTCGCGCCCGTGTTCCGCCACACCGAGGCCGTCGAAAGCCCGACCATCGAGGTGCAGTTCAAGGGCGGCCTCAAGTCGTACGTGGCCGAGACCCTGGAAGGTATCATCGACTCCGCCGCCGAATTGGGGGCCTCGGTGGTGATCAGTAAGGCGTCCCGCGCCCCACACTGGGCCCGGGACCTGGTCTCAGCCGGGCGCCGCGCCGTCATCGCGGTCACCAGCGTGTACACCACAGCGCACCTGAACGAACTGGCCCGGGCCGGGCTGCCGCTGGTCGTGCTGGACCCACTGCACCTGCCGGACAGCCGGGTCAACAGCGTCGGGGCGACCAACTTCGCCGGCGGCCTGGCCGCCACCCAGCACCTGCTCTCCCTGGGCCACCGCCGAGTCGCCTATCTCGGCGGACCGACCATGGCCGTATGCAACCAGGCACGCATGCACGGCTACCGCGCCGCCATGGAGGCGGAAGGAGCGCAGGTGCCCGACGCCTATGTCCGACCCGGAGAATTCACGTACGAAACCGGGTTGCTCGGCGCCACAGCGCTACTGGGCCTGCAAGAGCCACCGACGGCGATCTTCGCAGGCAACGACGAGATCGCCCTCGGTGTCATCGAGACCACCCGCGCCCGAGGCCTGCGCATCCCCGAAGACCTGAGCGTGGTCGGCTTCGATGACACAAGCCTCGCCCAGATGGCCTCACCACCACTGACCACCGTGCGCCAGCCACTACGGGAGATGGGGGGTGCCGCCCTGCGCACCGCCCTCCGACTGGCCAACGGCGAAAAGGTCGAGTCCCACCACATCGAACTCGCCACCGAACTCGTGCTGCGCGCCTCAACAGCGCCACCCCGCGAAGAGACTTCGGCGCGTGGGTAATCGCCGTTCGAGGAGAATCAGGGTTCCGGATATCGGTGTGAGCGGCATCACTTGGTCGTCCACCGACGAGCCGGTGGCGACCGTCGGCGCCTGCACGGCTCCCTCCGTCAACTACTCGGCTGTAAACGACCGAGCTTGTTGACCCGGTTCAAGTGGTCCCGGGTGCGCCGGTTGGCGCGTTCGGTGTGGCCGCAGCGCGGGCAGCGCTGCGAGGTGTAGGCCGGGTCCACCTCGCGGCACAGGCGGCGCCCGGATGATTGTCCCCGTCGGAGGTGGTGGCCAGGTTGTCTGCTTGAGCGCGGCCGGGGAACACGCGAACCGTACGCTCTTGAGACGACCGTCCAAGGTCCAGATGCTCACAGTCTGCGCGTCGCAATTTCCATGACAGACAGCGATCGTCATACGTGTGCGCCGCGTCCGGGCGGAAGACGAGCTCGTCGGCAGCCTCAAGGGCGTCTCCGCCCGCCGCCTGCGTCAGGACTTCCCCACCCACATCAACAAGTACCTATGGGGTGAACACCTCTGGTCCGCGTCCTACTTCGCCAGCTCATGCGGCGGTACACCCCTGACAGTGGTCAAAAACTACATCGAGAACCAGAAGCGCCCAGACTGAGCGCGGCACTGCCGTGGGAGCATTCCGGAGCGATGCGGCGGCGCTCCGCGCCGCCCGGCCCAGGACGCAATTCCTCCCGGGCCGCCGACCTCCACCAGGTCGTCGAGGGCTGGGGCGAGGCGATCTTCCCGATGGTCCCGGGCCACGAGATCGCGGGCGTCGTTTCCGAGGTCGGCTCCGGCGTGACCAGGCACAAGGTCGGCGACCGCGTGGGCGTCGGCTGCATCGTCGACTCGTGCGGCGAGTGCGACAACTGCAAGGCCGGCCAGGAGCAGCACTGCACCAGAGGCATGATCGCCACCTACAACGCCATCGGCAGGGACGGCGAGCCCACCTACGGCGGCTACTCCGAGAAGGTCGTCGTCGACGAGAACTACGTCGTCCGTATCCCCGACGGGCTGTCCCTGGATGCCGCCGCGCCCCTGCTGTGCGCGGGCATCACCACCTACGCGCCGCTCAAGCAGTTGGGGAGCGGGTCCCGGCAAGAAGGTGGCGGTGATCGGCCTGGGCGGTCTCGGCCACGTGGGCGTCAAGATCGCGCACGCACTCGGCGCGGAGGTCACCGTCCTGTCGCAGGCGCTGCGCAAGAAGGACGACGGCCTGAAGCTGGGCGCCGACCACTACTCCCGGAGGAGCCCGTCGCCTTCCACCCGTTCGCCCTCATCGGCGGCAACAAGATCCTCGCCGGATCGATGATCGGCGGCATCCCCGACACCCAGGAGATGCTGGACTTCTGCGCCGAGCACGGCATCGGCGCGGAGGTCGAGCGGATCGCCGCCTCCGAGATCAACGAGGCCTACGAGCGGCTCACCCGCGGCGATGTGCGCTACCGATTCGTGATCGACACCGCTCATGCAGCAGGGCCTGAGCAACAGAGAGGCATGCCGGAGCGCCGGCATCAATGAGAAGACCGGCCGGCGATGGCGTAACGGCCGCAGTGCCGACCGTAGGCAGAAGGCGGCACCACCGATCAACGCGGTGGTGCCGCCTTCTGGTCCGTCCCGGTACCTGCGCGAGGACGAGCGGATCTACATCGCCGACCGGCCGCGGGAGAAGGCCGCGGTCCGGGCGATAGCCACCGAGCTGGGCCGTAGCCCGTCCACCGTCAGCCGGGATTCAAGTCGTCATACGCATAGTGATCAGAACCCGTCAGAGGGAGGGCTGCCCGGGTGCGAGTGGGAGCCGCATGTCACCTCATTCACCGGGAACCGTGCCGCTTGCCCGGTCAGAACCCGTACAGCCTCTTCAGCGGCAATGGCCCGCACCATCCTGACGGCTTCCTCGGAGTAGTAGGCGGCGTGAGGTGTGACGATCACGTTGGGCAGCTTGAGGAGGCGGTTGCTCGGGCGCCATCCGCGCTGTTTCGCGGGTTCCTCCTCGATGTCGTCCAGTGCCGCGCCGGCGATCCATCCTTCGGTGAGCGCCTGGTGGATCGCCGCATCCTCCACGATGGGCCCGCGTGCGGTGTTGACGAGGATGGCGGTCGGCTTCATCCGGCGGAGCGTCGCACGGTCGAAGGTGTGGTGTGTCTGCGGGGTGAGCGGCGTTTGGACCACCACGTAGTCGGCGCCTTCCACCAAGTCGTCGAAGGGCATCGGCCGGACCTGGCATGCCCGGATCTCAGACTGGTCGAGAAACGGGTCATGTGCCCAGACCTCGACGCCGAAGGCTCTCGCGCGTTCGGCGATGAGCCGTGCAATGGAGCCGAAAGACAGCAGGCCCAGCACCTGTCCCCGCAGTCTGTGGATGGGCCGTCCGGTCTTCCAGTGCCATTCGCCCTGTTGGGTCGCCCGGTCGTACTGGCAGATTTTGCGGGCGGCCGCGAGCCAGAGCGCGACGGCATGGTCGGCGACCTCTTCCGCACACCATTCGTTCGGTGCGTTCGTGACCTGGATCCCGCGCCGAGTGGCGGCCTCGACATCGACGATGTCCATGCCAGTGCCGTAGCGGGCAATCACCCGGCAGCGGGTCAACGAGTCGATGGCGCGGGAACCGACCCGCGCGTACTGGGTCAGGACGCCGTCGGCCTCCCGTCCCGCCTCGATCACCTCGTCCTCGCTCTTGCACTGCGCGGCAAGGAGCTGGAGTCCGGCGCCTTCGACGATTGCGCGTTCGATGTCCACATCACCGAAGTCGAAGTCGGCGATCAGAATCGCTTCGCGGGAGTCAGTGCGAGTCACGAGGAATCCCCTTGGTATGAACGAGATCCTGGTACGACACGGCAAGCTCCAGGCAGCCCCCGCTGTCCAGTTGGCCGACGGTGGAACGGTAGATCTCCTGCCACGGTGTCTGGTGCTCCAGTGCCGGGGGTGTGTAGTCGGCCAACCGCGCGGCGATCTCCTCATCCGGCAGGAGGACGTCGACGCGTGCGTTGTCCAGGTCCACACGGATCCGGTCACCGGTGCGCAGGATGGCGAGGTTGCCGCCGACCGCGGCCTCGGGGCTGGCGTTGAGGATGGACGGTGCATCCGACGTGCCGCTTTGTCGGCCGTCACCGAGCGTGGGCAGCGCGGTGATGCCGCGCTGGATCAGCCCCGCGGGAAGCTCCATGTTCACGACCTCGGCCGAGCCTGGATATCCGACGGGCCCGGTGTAGCGGATGACGAGGAGGCAGTCCTGGTCGATGCCCAGCTCCGGGTCTTCGATGCGAGAGTGGTAGTCCTCAGGTCCGTCGAAGACGATGGCGCGAAAGTCGAACACCGACCGATCGTCGGAGCGTGGCAGGCTGCGGGCCCGGAAGTTGTCCGTGATGACCGACGTTTTCATGACCGCGGAGTCGAACAGGTTCCCGGTCATGACGAGCAGTCCGCCTTCCGCGGTGACGGGGTCGTGGAAGGGGCGGATGACCGCCGGGTCGGCGGGCGGGACATCCTCCAGGTTCTCGGCCACCGTACGACCCGAGACGGTGACGGCGTCACCATGCAGGCGCCCCGCTTCCAGCAGCGACCACATGACCGCCGGGACACCGCCGGCGCGGTGGAAGTCCTCGCCGAGGAACTCCCCTGCGGGAGCGAGGTTCACCAGCACTGGAATGTCGCGTCCGACGCGGTGCCAGTCCTGGTTGGACAGGTCCACCCCGACATGACGTGCGATGGCGTTGATATGGATGGGCGCGTTGGTCGAAGCCGCGATGGCCGATGCGACAACGATCGAGTTCTCAAAGGCCTGCCGGGTCATGATCTTGCGGGGGGTCAGGTCCTCTCGCACTATGGTCACCGCCCGGCGGCCTGTGTCGTAGGCCATTTGCGCCCGCTCACGGTAGGGGGCCGGGATCGCCGCGCAGCCGGGCAGGGACATTCCGAGGGCCTCGGCCAGAGTGTTCATCGACAGCGCGGTGCCCATCGTGTTGCAGTGCCCGATACTGGGCGCGGCGGCGGTCACCCGCGACATGTATTCGTCGTAGTCGATCTGCCCGCTGGCGAGTAGCCGCTTCGACTGCCAGATCACCAGCCCCGAGCCCGTCCGCATGCCGTTGTGATAGCCGTTGAGCATAGGCCCCCCGGACAAGACGATCGCCGGGATGTTCACTGTCGCCGCCGCGGTCAGGCAGGCGGGCGTGGTCTTATCGCAGCCTGTCGTCAGAACCACTCCGTCAAGTGGATATCCGTAGAGCACCTCGACCAGCCCGAGATAGGCGAGGTTGCGGTCCAGTGCTGCGGTGGGGCGCTTTCCGGTCTCCTGCAACGGATGGACGGGGAACTCGAACGGAATACCGCCACCGTCGCGGACCCCGGCCTTGATCCGGTCGGCGAGGGCGCGATGGTGCTGATTACAGGGGACCAGATCGTTACCTGTCTGAGCGATTCCGATGATCGGTCGGCCCGACCCAAGTTCTGCCCGTGTGAGGCCGTAGTTCAGGAACCGCTCAAGATACAGAGCCGTCATCTCCGGATTTTCCGCATTGTCCCACCATGCCTGGCTGCGTAGCTCCCCCGAGGTGCGCTTCGGCGGTGACATAATCAGCTCCTCGCCGACCGGTCCGGTGGCGGCTCTCCCACGGTTTCCTCGGCGATTGCGTGAGGTTGCTGTGCGCCCGGGCCTTCACTGCCGCTTCGTCGCTGCTCGACGGTGGCGACCAGCCGAACACGCCGTGGAACTGCGGAAGCGTCCACGCGGTCACCGCCTCCACCGTGCCGCTGGTGAGCTCGGCCTGACGCGCGGACCAGCGCAGGGCTTGCATCGACGAGTCCGACCCGTCCACTCCGACGGCGTTCTGTGTTCTGGTTCCGGTCCTGGTCAGACACAGGTCCTCCTCGGCTCGGCGGCGGGCGACTCACGCGGCCGACGGTCACGGGATACCACCTCCAGCTTCATCAAAATGTGCCGCACGCGCAGCTTGGGAGACGACGGGCCGGCCTGTGGGGCTGCCGAACGGCCACCGTCAGCTCGCCGGCAGCGACCCCGGCGCGGAAGATGGGTTCGCGTGTTCGCGTGAGGAGGAGAGCCTGGAGGCTGAAGTGAGTGATGGAGGAGCACTGGGCAGCCTGGTCGTCGTCGGAGTGGATGGCTCGTCGTCGAGTCATGCCGCGGTGGTACAGGCCGCGCGGGAAGCCCAGCGGCGTCGCGCGAAGCTCCATGTGGTGCACGCCTTCAGCTGGCCGGTCGGGCCCATGTACGCGCCGCTGGACCCGTCGCCGTTCAACCGGATGGCGCACGACGCCGCGCAGCATGCCCGGAGCGTGGCGCCCGATGTGGAGGCCACCGGCACCGTGATGGTGGGCGGTGCGGTGTCGGTGCTGGCGGCCGAGTCACGGGCTGCGGACCTGGTGGTCGTCGGCAGCCGGGGCTTGGGGGGCTTCATCGGGATGCTGCTCGGTTCAACGGCCGTCTCCCTGGCCGCCCATAGCGAGTGTCCGGTGATGGTGGTCCGCGAGGAACCGGATCACACCGGGCCGATCGTGCTGGGCGTCGACGGCTCCCCGCACGGTGAGGAAGCGATCGAATTCGCCTTCGCCGAGGCGGCCCTGCGAAGGACTGAGATCGTCGCCATGCACGCGTGGCTGCCGGACCACGCGCCGGCCGGTACGGGCGTGGAGAGCGCGGAGCGTCTGCTGGCTCTGGCACTCGCCGGTCGCAGGGAGAAGTATCCGGACGTCGTGGTCAGACAAGACGTGGTGAGCGGCGAAACCCGCGAAGTCTTGATCGAGGCGAGCAAGACGGCTCAGCTGATGGTCGTCGGAGCCAGGGGGCGCGGCGGCTTTTCGGGTCTGCTCCTGGGCTCGGTGAGCCAGGCGCTGCTGCACCACGCCCACTGCCCGGTCGCCGTCGTCCGCGGTGAGGCGTGATCGGCGGGCGGAGTACGCCGGGGGGTGGCGCTGCGCCCGGGGCGCGGTCCGGGTCGCGAGCGGGCTCGGACGTTGAGAGACTCGTAGGAGTTGTGCAGCGTGTCGGACGGCACTCTCCGCTGTGCGGAAGCGAGGAGCCATGCTCGATCCCGACCCCCCGTTCCGCCCGGTTCGCAGGCGGGAAGGCTACCTGCCGTTGGAGGACCTCGGTCTCATCGGAGACGGTACGACGTCCGCGCTGGTCGGCCTGGACGGATCGATCCCGTGGATGTGCCTTCCCCGGTTCGACTCCGAACCCTTGTTCTGCGGCTTGCTCGATCATGCACGGGGCGGGCATTTCACTCTCGCGCCGGAGGAGCTGGTGGAGGCCCGGCAGCGCTACGAGCCCGACACCGGCGTACTGACGACCGAGTTGCGCAGCACCACCGGTCTGGTGCGCGTCACCGATGCGCTGACCGTACGGCGCGGCGCCGACCTGACCGACGACCTTCCCGCCGGGCGGTGCGAGCTCGTCCGGTCGGCCGTGGTCCTGGCCGGGCATGTCCGCCTGCGGGTGGCCCTGGAGCCCCGCGGCGGGGGCACGGTGCGGACATTGTTCAGCGGCCTCGAACTGAGGCCCTCGCGACGGCCGGACCTGCGTCTGCATCTGCGTTCCAACCGTCCGCCGGCCGACCTTCGCAGCATCCACGACCTGCGGCAGGGCGACCACCTCGACCTGGTCCTGTCCTGGGGGCGCTTCCATCGCCACCACCGGTTCGCGGCCGACGCGATGCTGGCGGACACCGCCGCCGCATGGCGGCGTTGGATGGAGCACTTCGACTACTCCGGTCCCCAGGAGGCACTGGTCCGGCGTGCCGCCATCACCTTGAAGCTGTGCGACGACTGGGGCAACGGCGCCCTGATCGCGGCACCCACCTCCTCCTTGCCCGCGCCGATCGGTGGAATCCGCAACTGGGACTACCGCTACGCCTGGATCCGGGACGCTGCCTACGCCGTGTTCGCCCTGCGGCGCATCGGCTTCACCGGCGAGGCGGACGCCTTCCTCGGCTGGGTCCTCGACGCCGTCGAGCAGAGCCGGACCCCCCGCATCATGTACACCATCGACGGCGGCCCCGTACCCGACGAGGTCGAGGACTCGGAGTTGGAGGGGTACCGTCGCTCCGACCCGGTGCGATGGGGCAACGGCGCGGCCGACCAGCGCCAGCACGACCTCTACGGCGAGATCCTGGACTGCTCCGACCAGTGGTTGCGCACCGACCAGGGGCTGCGCGCGGGCAGGCAGGTACAGCCCGCGCTATGGGCACGCCTGGCGGGGCTGGCCGACACCGCGGAGCAGGCGTGGCGTCAGCCGGACCAGGGGATCTGGGAGGTGCGCAGCGATGGCCGGGCGTTCACGTACTCGGCCGGAATGTGCCAGGTGGCCCTGGACCGGGCCGCGGCCATCAGTGAGCGGCTCGGCCTGCCCGGGCGCACCACGGCTTGGCGGGCCTCGGCCGACCGGCTGCGCCGGGTCATCCTGGAGGAGTCCTGGGACGAGGACGCGCAGACGTTGAGCGCACACCTGGACGGCGGCGGCGCGCTGGACGCGAGCCTGCTCGCACTCCCGCTGCGCCAGGTGATGCCGGCCGACCACCCGCGGATGGCGGCGACCACCGCGGCCATCGCCAAGCGCCTGTCGGCCGGTGACGGCCTGCTCTACCGCTACCTGCACCGGGAGTCGTCCGACGGCTTGTCCGGCGACGAAGGCGCCTTCATGCTGTGCAGCTTCTGGCTGGCCGACAACCTGACCGCCCAGGGCCGGCTCGATGAGGCCGAGGAGCTGTACGCCTCGCTGTGTGCCCGTACGAGTCCGCTCGGACTGCTGCCGGAACAGATCGATGCCACCTCCGGAGAGTTCATCGGCAACTTCCCCCAGGCGTTCAGCCATATCGGGATCATCGCGAGCAGTGTGAACCTCGCCCGTGCGAAGACAGGCGCCCGGACATGATCGATCGGCTCGCCGTCTTCGGCGCGACGGGAGACCTCACCGCTCGTTACCTCCTGCCGGCCCTGGCCGCCCTGCGGGCCGCGGGGTGCCTCCGCGACGGCTTCCAGCTGACCGGCGCGAGCAGGGAGGACTGGGACAGCGACCAGTACCGCGGGTGGATCGTCGGCCGGCTCGACCGCCACGGCAGCTGCTATCCCGCCGACGCCAGAAGGGCCGTGGCGGCCTCGGCCCACTACCGGCAGGCCGACGTCACCAACCCCGTGGACGTCGCCGCGGTCGTCGCCGGAGACGACCCGATCGCCGCATACCTCGCCCTTCCGCCGGCGCTCTCCCCGCACGCGGTCACCGCCCTGCACAGCGCGGGCCTGCCAACGGGCAGCCGGATCGTGCTGGAGAAGCCGTTCGGCGAAGACCTGGCGAGCGCGCGGGAACTGAACCTGCTGCTCGCCGATCTCGTACCCGAGCAGGCGGTGTTCCGGGTCGACCACTTCCTGGCCATGACGACCGTCCAGAACGTGCTCGGCAGCCGGCTCGCCAACCGGGTGCTGGAGCCCCTCTGGAACAGCACCCACATCGCGGAAGTGGAGATCATCTGGGATGAGACCCTCGCGCTGCAAGGCCGGGCCGGCTACTACGACTCCGTCGGCGCGCTGAAGGACATGGTGCAAAACCACCTATTGCAACTGCTGTGCCTGGTGGCCATGGAACCCCCGATCACCCTTGGCGAGCGGGACCTGCGCGACCGGAAGGTCGACGTGCTGCGGTCCGTGCGGCTCCTCACCGACTACGACGTCGCGCACCGCACCCGCCGCGCACGCTACCTGTCCGGCCACATCGGCGACCACGCCATCCCCGCGTACGCCGACGAGGAGGGCGTGGATCCCCGGCGGCACACGGAGACCTTCGCCGAGGTCGAGTTGGAACTGGACAGCTGGCGCTGGTCCGGGACGACGTTCCGGCTGCGCAGCGGCAAGGCGCTCGGACGGGACCGCAAGGAGGTCATGGTGCGCTTCCGCTCCGTTCCCCACCTGCCCTTCGGTCACGAGGGAGAGGCCCTGCCCAATGTGCTGCGCTTCGGGCTGGAGCCAGAAGGGTTGACCCTCGACATGACGGGCATCGGCTCCCGCGCCCGAGCCCTCACCCCGCTCTCGCTGACCGCGCGGATGGAACCGCCCGACCTGCCCGCCTACGGCCAGCTCCTCCTGGACGTCATGAGGGGGGATCCGGCACTTTCCATCCGTGGTGACGAAGCCGAGCAGGCATGGCGGGTCCTGACACCCGTCCTGAGCGCATGGGAGAGGGACCTCGTCCCGATGCAGGAGTATCCGGCCGGTTCCGACGGCCCGGCTCCCCCGCCGCACGAAGGCGAACAACGGCCGCGTAGCGACCTGCTGCACCCTGAAGCACTACCGGGTGACACACCCTGACAAACCGGCTCGTTCGTCCGGAGGGGCCGAACTCGACGCGACGACGACTCAAAGGAACGTCGTGCCGTCAGAGCTCGACAATGGCACGGCCGAGGATCCGCCCCTCCTCCAGCGCGACGCAAGCCTCCTCGATCTGATCCAGGGAATACCGGTTGGTCACCAGGTTCCCCAGTGGGAACTTGCCTTCGCGAACCCACTCCAAGAAGAGCGGGAAATCGGTATCGGGTGCCGTGGCGCCAAGACTCCCGCAGTAGTGGCGTTGGTACAGAAGAATGGCGTTCAAGTCGACCGAGACATCGGCGACAGGAATCCCCAGAAGCACCGCCATGCCACCTTGGTTGTCCGCTCTTGGCCCTCCCTGCCTGACCGCCTCGAGAATCTGGAGAGCAGTCGCGGGTGCGCCGACCGCGTCCAGGGCATAGTCAACTCCGCCTGGGTTGATCTCCCAAATCGCCCGCACAGGGTCGGTATTCGAGGCATTGACGCCATGGGTGGCACCGAAATCCTCGGCAAAATCCAACTTACGGTCGGCCAAGTCCACCGCGACGATGGGATCAGCGCCGGCAATGGCGGCGGCGGCGATCGCCGACAGACCGACGCCTCCAACACCGAACACAGCCACCGACTGGCCCTGCCCCACCTTCGCCGTATGCAGCACCGCACCGGCGCCTGTCAACACGGCGCAACCAACCAGGCAGGTGATATCCGTAGGATCCGAGGGTGACATGGGGACGACCTTCTCCGCGAACGTCACCATATGCTCGCTCCAGGTATACACATCGCCGTCGGCGATGACGGGCCGGCCGTGAAAGGTAGCGCCCGTGGGCCTCGAGACAGGCAACCCGCTGATGGGAGTCCGGGGAACCCAGGTGGAGATGACGTGATCGCCTTCCTTTACATGGGTGACTTCCTTTCCCACATGGGTGACGATGCCGCTGCCCTCATGGCCGAGGCCCATCGGCCTGGGCAACCCGGGATCGCGCAATTGATGCACCTGGGAATAGCAAACACCACTCGCGGAATTGCGGACCGTGACTTGGTTCGGGCCAGGATCCGGGATGTCGATTTCCTCGATCACCAACGGCCTGCCATGCTCCACCTGTATGGCGGCCTTGCTCTTCATGGCCGTCTCCTTCGATCGATCAAGCCACTCCCATACCACCTGTTGTGAATGTGTGCGTTCACCCTCGGACTGCCCATCCGACACCCGCCGTTTCACCGAAGCGGCAGTTGGCGGCAGGAGTTCATGCCCATCCTCAACGCTACGACCGCATCCCGAGGGCTGCCACCGACCGCCGTGATCGCACCTTGCGCACGCGTCATGGCCAGCCGGATCGGAGGGGCCGCTCTATGTGAAGCTCTATCGGCGGCTTTTGCCCAGCGAGGTCGTGATCACCCCGCACAAGAACATCGACGTCTCGCCAACACCGACCTCGATGTGCACCTGAGAAGGTGCCGTGATGAGCGACTGGGGGTAGCACTGATCGCGGCAGGAGCCGAGCGCTGGACACGATCGAGCGTGTCCTGTTCGCCCTTGCCCGCGCGCAGGGCATCGACCCCGACACCGCTCCCTGACCCAGCCGAACAAGATCGTCACGGTCCTGGACGCCGAGACGGAAGTCGTCAGGCTCGGGCACGGAGAGGGAACACATGGCCGAGGAAGAAAGCCCTCCTCCGCCCGGCCGTACCGAACGGTGCGCCTGACCCCGTGCGCGCGACCGCGCATGGGCGGGGCCGATCGGCTGGGCGCGGCAGCACCGGCCCAGGTTCCTCGTCGGCCCCTCGCCGCGTCGGTACGGCCGGACCACTTCACTCGTGACGTCCAGTGGCGTTGGCGTCGGGGAGCGGGGACCGCGCGCGGCGCGCCGCCCAGAACGCGAGCAGCCCCGCGATGTACATGATCAGGCCGGCCAAGGGGATGCCTGCGGGCCCCGAGCCCTGGAAGCCGCCGACGGTGAGCCGGAAGATGCCGGCGCAGGTCACGGCGGTGCCGACCAGTACCAGGGCGACGGCGAGCCGCGCCCAGCCCACGCCGACGGCGGGACCCGGCCGGAGAACGGAACGGGTGGCCTTCGGCTCCCGGCGACGGGGGCGCTCGAAGGGCGCGAACACCGCCACGAGAACGGCCAGGAACAGGGCGCAGACCGCCCCCCACACCGGCCGCCAGGCGAACCAGTGCCCCGAACCGACCTCCGGCTGCGGCATGACACCGGTCGGATAGAGCGCCGGCGCGGCCACGAGCACGGGGACCATGTGCCACAGGAACAGCGTCATGATCCCTCCGTTGACCGCGATCACGACCATCCAGACCCTTCGGCGGCTCAACCGGGGACGTAGCGGCCCGGCGAGCAGCAGGCCCAGACCGGCCTGGGCCACGGAGAGGGCGAGCAGGGCGACGGTCGGCGGTGAGGTGTTCTGCACCGCGGCCCCGGGGACGCCGACCATGCTGACCGGGTACGGTCCGATCGTCGTGAGCGCGACCAGCGCCGCCGCCCCGCCGAGGAACAGCAGCCAGGGGCGGGCCGGGGTGCGGGTCAGGGTGCCGTCGCGCCACGCGAAGCCGAGTTGGGGAAGGATCAGCCAGACGATCAGGAAGTTCGCGGCCCCCAGGTAACCGACACCCGTGCCCAGCCGCAGGGCATCGAAGCCGGCGGCGACCACGGTGAGGATCGCCGGGACGGACAGGCTCCAACGCCGGTGGGCGGCCAGCATCGCGGGGGTCAGGGCGACGACCGCCAGGTACACGGCGAGGAACCACAGTGAGATGGCCACCAACCAGGCGGCCAGCCGCACCAAGCCCGGATCGGCGCCGGCCAGCCGGGCCACCGCCGCGACCACGACGCCGGTCGCGATGAACAGCGTCGTCGGCCGGAGCAGCCGGTCCGCACGGGACACCAGCCAGTCGGCGTAACCGTCCCCGCGTCTGCGGGCCGAGTCCCAGGACGCGGCGTTGGCGTAGCCGCCGACCAGGAAGAAGATTCCCATCACTTGGAAGATCCAGGTGAGCCAGTGCGTCCAGGGCAACACGGAGAGCAGGTGCTCCCCGCCCAGTCGGCCATCCCGGAAGGTGATCGTCACGGCCAGCCAGTGGCCGATCACCACCATGACGATGGCGGTCGCTCGGAGGAAGTCGACATAGCGGTCCCGGCGTGCGGGGGTGGCATCGGCGAGGTCCCCAATCCGCACCCGGTCCTCCTCCCTCGCTGTGGTACCGGCATCATCCGGCCGTTCGGCTCGGCCTGCATCGTGAACGCGGTCAGGTTTCCGCAGGCAGGCGTACCACCCCCAGGGGCCGAAAGCCTCTCGAGTTCGGCCAGCCCGAATAGCGTCTGAGGTGATATAAGCGGAAACTCCATGTATGCGCGAATACGAGACCCCCTTCGCGATCCGGATCCCGCCAGAGGACCAGCTGGCCACCGCGGTGTTCCGAGGTGACCGTTCCGACCTCGTCCTTTTCGATCGGCCGACGGGAAGCGGCGGCTGGGAGCCCGTAACCGCCACTCTGTTCGCCACCGAGGTGCGGGCCCTGGCCGCGGGCTTCCTCGCCACCGGAATCCAGCCCGGCGAGCGGGTCGCCCTGCTGGCCGCGACCAGCTACGAGTGGACGTTGACGGACTACGCCCTGTGGACGATCGGCGCGGTGCCGGTGCCGGTCTACGACACCTCCTCGCCCGAGCAGATCCACTGGGTGCTCGAGAACTCCGAGGCCGTCGCGACCGTCGTCGGGACCGCGGAGCACCGGCGGCGCCTGGAAGACATCGACGCGGCTCTTCCCGGGCTGGACCGGGTGTGGCAGATCGACGCCGGAGACCTCTCGCGGTTGCGGGAGGAGGGCGCCGGAGTCCCCGATGCCCAAGTGGACCAGCGCCGCGGCGCAGTCCGCGCGGAGGACACCGCGACCATCATCTACACCTCCGGCACCACCGGCCGGCCCAAGGGATGTGTGCTCACCCACGCCAATCTGCTCTACGACGCCCGCGCCGCGATCGTCGCGTTGCGGGAGATCTTCGACGAGGACGCCTCCACGGTGCTGTTCCTGCCGCTGGCGCACGTGTTCGCCCGGATCATCGAGGTGGCCTGTGTCGAACACGGTGTGCGCCTGGCCCACACCGCTGACCTCGACCGACTGCCCGACCATCTCGCAGCCCTGCGGCCGACGTTCATCCTGGCGGTGCCCAGGGTGCTCGAGAAGGTCCACAGCCGTGCCCAGCAGCGTGCCCAGGCCCAGGGCCGTGGCCGCGTCTTCGGGTGGGCCGAAGAGGTCGCCGTCCGCCACAGCCGGGCACTGGAGCGCGGAGGCCGCTCCGGCCGAGGGCTCCGCCTCGCCCATCGCCTCTTCGAAGGGCTCGTCTACCGGCAACTGAGGGCGGCGCTCGGCGGACGCGTCGCCTACGCCATCAGCGGCGGTGCCCCGCTCGGTACCCGGCTGGGCCACTTCTTCCGGGGGATCGGCGTGACGGTGCTCGAGGGCTACGGGCTGACCGAGACCAGCGCCGCCGCCACCGTCAACCAGCCCACCGCGGTCAAGATCGGCACGGTCGGCCGGCCACTGCCCGGTGTCACGGTCCGGATCGCCGAGGACGGTGAGATCCTGCTCCGCGGTCCGGTTGTCTTCCCGGGCTACTGGCGCAACGAAACCGTCACCAAGGAGACGCTGAGCAGCGACGGCTGGCTGCATACCGGAGACGTCGGTGCCCTGGACGACAACGGATTCCTGACCCTCTCGGGCCGCAAGAAGGAGATCATCGTCACCGCCGGCGGCAAGAACGTCCTGCCCACCGAACTGGAGGACCGTCTGCGCGCCGATCCGCTGGTCAGCCAGGCGGTCCCGGTCGGCGACCGGCGCCCGTACATCGCCGGCCTGATCACCCTGGACGAGGAAGAGCTGGAGTCCTGGAAGAAGAGCGCCGACAAACCCGCGGACGCCACTCCCGCCCAGCTCCGCGACGACCCCGACCTCCTCGCCCGGCTCCAGGCCGTGGTGGACGAGGCCAACGCGACGGTCAGCCCGGCCGAGCGGATGCGCAGGTTCAGGGTGCTGCCGAACGACCTCACCGAGGCCGACGGTTATCTCACGCCGACGCTCAAGGTCCGCCGCGCCCGGGTACTCCAGGACTTCGCGACGGAGATCGACGCCCTGTACCGCGCGTGACGCACAGCCCGCGCCGCGGAACCGGCACCCGCGGCGCCTCCGGGGCGCTGGACCGGCTCGTGAGCGCCACCCCGGACAAGCGGGACCGTGTGGTCGACGCCGCCCGGGCACTCAGCATCGTCATCGTCACCCTGTGGCACTGGACGCTGTCGATCACCCATCGCAACGCCGACGGCGACCTCGTCATGCCCAACCCGATCGACGCCGTTCCCGGCGGCTGGCTGGCCACCTGGGTCCTACAGATCATGCCGGTGTTCTTCCTGGTCGGCGGTTACGCGAACCTGGCCGGCTGGGAACGCCACCGGGCGAACGAGGAGTCCGCCGGACGGTTCGTCGCCGACCGGCTCCGCCGACTGTCGGTACCCACCGCCGCATGGGCGGCGATATGGCTGGCCGGGGAGCTGATCACCGCGGCCCTGCCGGGACCTCACCACTGGATGTGGCAATGGTTCCCCGGTTATCTGACGCCCCTGTGGTTCCTCGTCATGTACAGCCTTCTGATCCTCGCCGTGCCGGTCACCGCGACCCTGCACGCCCGCCACGCCGCCGGCGTCCTCGCCACGCTCGCGGGACTGATCGTCCTCGGCAGTGTGCTCGGCCGCGGGGTCGGTCTGACCTGGGCCGAGTGGGTGACCGCCGCGCTGGTGTGGCTCCTCTGCCACCAGCTCGGCTACGCCTGGCGCACCTGGCGGCTCGGCCGCCGACCACTGGGCCCACGGCTGGTGGTCACCGGAACCGGCCTGCTCGCCCTGGCCGTCCTGACCATGTTCGCCCGCTACCCCCACTCGATGGTCGGTACGGTCGGCGACACCGAGTCGAACATCTTCCCCACCAACGCGACCATCGCGGCCCTCGCCGTCTTCCAGCTCGGCCTGCTGGCACTGATCACACCAGCCGCCACCCACCTGCTGCGCCGGCGCGGTGTCTGGAAGCCCGTGGTGGCACTCAACGTGGTGGCGATCACCGTCTTCCTGTGGCACATGACCGCCTACCTCGTCGCATTGTGGGTCTACGAACGCCTCGGCCACACGCTCCCGTCCAAGCCCACCGCCGACTGGTGGGCGCAACGCTGGTACTGGCTGCTGGCTCCCCTGGCCGCCCTCCTCGCGCTGATCGCGGTGTTCGCCCCTGTCGAGATCAGGACACGCGGCTCCTCGCGGAAGCCGAACCCGGGCGGTGAGCGGTGACCGCCATGTGCCGGCGACACGATGCGCCCGAGCCGCCCCCGGACGCCCCTCGTCGGGGCCGTGCCTCCACGGACAGGTGCTCGCTCCCTCCTGGTGGCCGTGGGCCACTGCCTGCGGACCGGTGCGCGCGGGCCCGTGGGGCGGCACCGCACCCCAGGCACACGCCTCTGCCGGGTGACACACGCCGTGCCGCTGAGCGCCGCGGCACCGGTGGTGGCCCCGGCGGACGAGTGACGGGACACCACGGACGGCCGCCGCCCACGAACCGCGTATCCGCTGAACCACGCATCCGTGAGTTGGACCAGCTCGACGTCCCGTGCCCCGGCGCCTTCCCTGGAGCGACCATGACTACGGCAGAGAATCCCGGATCCACCAACGTGCTCCGCGATGACGAACTGCACGCCCTGGACGCCCACTGGCGTGCCGCCAACTACCTGTCCGTAGGTCAGATATCAAGACCCGCGGGGCCGACGTCCTGGCCATCTGGGGGCCAGGACACGGCGGGCCCTCCGTGTTCACGAGGGCGGCGAGCTGGGCTACTGCCTCGCCCACGCCTACGGCGCGGCGTTCGACAACCCCGGCCTGGTGGTCGCATGTGTGATCGGCGACGGCGAGGCGGAGACCGGGCCGCTGGCCGCCTCCTGGCACTCCAACAAGTTCCTCGACCCCGTCCACGACGGCGCCGTGCTGCCGATCCTCCACCTCAACGGCTACAAGATCGCCAATCCCACCGTCCTGGCCCGCCTCCCCTGGCCAGAACTCGACGCGCTGATGCGGGGCAACGGCCACGAGCCGATCCACGTGTCCGGTGACGACCCGGCCGAGGTGCACCGCGCCATGGCCACCGCGTGCGACCTGGCCTTCGACCGGATCGCCCAGTTCCAGCGGGCTGCTCGCGAGGAGGGCTCCCGTGAACGCCCGCTCTGGCCGATGATCGTGCTGCGGACCCCGAAGGGCTGGACCGGTCCCGGCGAGGTCGACGGCGTGCCGGTGGAGGGCACCTGGCGCTCCCACCAGGTCCCGCTCTCCGGAATCCATGACAACCCGGAGCATCTGCGGATGCTGGAGGAGTGGCTGCGTTCGTACCGTCCCGAGGAACTCTTCGGGCCCGACGGACGGCCGCTGCCCCACGTCCTGGCCCGCGTCCCCGAGGGGCGCCGGCGCCTGGGCGCCACCCCGTACGCCAACGGGGGACTGATACTGCGCGAGCTGCCCCTGCCACCGCTGGAGGATTTCGCCGTGCCCGTGGACCGGCCGGGCGCCACCCTCCACGAGCCCCCGCGCGCGCTCGGCGCACTCGTCGAGGAGGTCATGAGGCGGACATCCACCCGCCGCGACTTCCGCCTGGTGGGCCCCGACGAGACCGCCTCCAACCGGCTCGACGCCGTGTACGGCGCCACCGGCAAGGCATGGCAGGCCGAGACGCTCGGCGTGGACGAACACCTCGACCCGCACGGCCGGGTGATGGAGAATCCTCTCCGAACAGCTCTGCCAGGGCTGGCTGGAGGGCTACCTGCTCACCGGACGACACGGGCTGTTCTCCTGCTACGAGGCGTTCGTGCACATCGTCGACTCCATGGTCAACCAGCACATCAAGTGGCTGCGCACCTCCCGCCGACTGTCCTGGCGCGCGCCCGTCGCCTCGCTCAACTATCTGCTCACCTCGCATGTCTGGCGCCAGGAGCACAACGGCTTCTCCCACCAGGACCCCGGCTTCGTCGACCACGTCCTCAACAAGAGTCCCGAGGTGGTGCGTATCTACCTGCCGCCGGACACCAACACCCTGCTGTGCGTCTCGGACCATGTCCTGCGCAGCCGGGACTTCGTCAACGTCGTGGTGGTCGGCAAGCAGCCCTGCTTCGACTGGCTCTCCCTCGACCAGGCCGACGCCCACTGCGCGCGCGGGGCCGGCGTCTGGGACTGGGCGAGCACCGACGACGACGGTGAGCCCGACGTGGTCCTCGCCTGTGCCGGGGACGTGCCCACCCTGGAGGTGCTGGCCGCCGCCAAGCTACTCCGCCGCCACCTGCCCGACCTCAAGGTGCGGGTGGTGAACGTGGTCGACATGACCCGGCTGCTCTCCAGGGAGGACCATCCGAACGGACGGACCGACTCCGAGTACGACGGCCTCTTCCCGCCCGACAAGCCGGTGATCTTCGCCTACCACGGATACCCGTGGCTGATCCACCGGCTCCCCTACCGGCGCGCGGGACACGGAAACCTGCACGTACCAGGGTCCGTCAGACCATGGCCGACGCCCGCACCCGGCACCACTCCCACATCCGGGCCCATGGGGTCGACATGCCGGAGGTGACGGAGTGGGCCTGGGCCGACTGACCCACGGGACCGCTGGGAAACCATGCCTCAAGACCCTTTGGTCCCACTCGAGCCATAACGGTCTTGGGGAGAGCTGGTTCGTGGGCGCTCTCATCCGGGGCACGGCATGAAGGCCTACGCCCAACGTCGAGCGTTGTTTCTGGAAGCACCTGCACCGCGTCGGCGTCCCCTTCGGGGAGCTGGCCTGGGACCGGGCAGTGGAACAAGTCCCAGGCGGCACCGAGGAGGCCCTTGCCGATGCCGCAGCAGCCTTGCTGAAGCGTGTCCACGACGGCCCCGACCAGGAGGCCAGTCCGGCGAAGCGGTCACGACGCAACCGCCGCGTCACCGCCCGCACCCCATGCTGATGCCGAGGATCGCGACCATGGAGCAGACTCTGTTCCAACACGCCTCGCCGCCTGTTCCCGAGCGGCCTTACAGCGGAGTGGACCCGAGCAGGTGAGATCTGGGCGGTGGTGTCGGGGCGCGGCGCGTGGTTCAGGCGATCCAGCCGCCGTCGATGACCAGGGCCGCGCCACTGGTGTAGCTGGACTCCGGTCCGGCGAGGAAGAGCACGGAGTGGGCCACCTCGTCGTACTGGCCTTCGCGTCCCATGGGCACCAGATCTCCGGCCCGCGCGGACCGCTTGACCAGTGCGTCCTCGGTCATCTCCTGGCGGCGGTCGGTCATGACGCATTCCAGGAAGCCGGGGCAGATGCAGTTGGCGCGGATGCCCTGGGAGGTGAAGTCCCGCGCCAGGGAGCGGGTCAGCGCGATCAGGGCGGCCTTGGAGATGCCGTACACGGCCTCCTGAGGCGATGCCTTGATCCCGGCGGAGGACGCCGTGCTGACGATGGAGCCGCCGCCGGTCCGCTGCATCGGGGGGATGGCCGCGCGGGCGAAGAGGAAGGCGGATTTGACGTTGACGCCCATGGTGCGGTCCCACACTTCCTCGGTGGTGTCGACGAGGGAATGCGCGTCCAGTGGATCGATCCCGGCGTTGTTGAAGAGCACATCGACACGTCCGAAGTGCTCTTCGGCGACGCGTACGGCCTCGTCGGCCGTCGCGGCCTGCGAAACGTCGCCGACGACCTGTACGGTCTTGGCGCCCATGGCGTCGAGCTCTCGTGCGGCAGCGTCGAGGCGGTCCCCATCGCGGTCCACCAGGACCAGCGAGGCGCCCTCGGCGGCGAAGAGCTTGACAGTGGCACGGCCCAGGCCCGAAGCCACGCCCGTGGCGATCACGGTCTTGTCCTGGAAACGTCCGGTGGAGGAGGTCATGGTGGTCTCTCTCGGTTGGTGACGGACCCGGTGGCGGGCGGCGACACGGCGCGCCCGCCACCGGAATGCGTGACTCGGCCAGCTAGGCGGGTTGCTGTTCGCGAGCGCTGGAAGCACTGTCGGCTCCGGTGCCGAAGCCACTGTCGGCGTTGGCGGAGAGCGACCGGCGGAAGGTCTCGGGTATCTTGACGAGCGCCACGAAGAACACCGCGGCGATGGCCATGAAGTAGAACCCGGGGGCCAGCTTGGTGCCGGTGGCGGTGATCAGGGCGGCGGCCACAAAAGGCGCGCTGCCGCCGAAGGCGGCGTAGGCGGTGTTGTAGCCGATGGCCGCGCCGGTGTAGCGCACGGAGGTCGGGAACAGTTCGGTCTGCATCACCACGACGGCCACCGAGATGGCCGTACCCGGAATGATCGCCAGCATCTGGCCCGCCACGGCGCCCGCCACGCTGCCGCTGCCGATCATCAGGAAGCTGGGGACGCTGACCGCGAACAGTATGACCGTGCCGCCGATCAACAGCGGTTTGCGGCCCACACGGTCGCTGAGCAGCGCGTAGCAGGGAACCAGAACGGCACTGAGGACCAGCGTCGCGGAGGTGGTGAGCAGTGCGGTGGTCTTGCTGAGGCCGACAGTGGCGATGAGGTAGGTGGGCAGGTAGGTCTTGGCGGTGTAGGAGGCGACCGACTCGACGGTAACGATCGCGAAGAGCAGCAGGATCGGCCGCCAGTGGCGGACCAGGGCCTCCTTGGCGGGGGACGGCTGTTTGACCGGGGCGGCCTCCTGGACCTTCTGGTAGGCGGGGGTCTCGGCGATCTTGAAGCGGAGATAGAGCCCGACGACGGCCAGCGGACCGGCCATCAGGAAGGGGATGCGCCAGCCCCAGCTGTAGAGCTGGTCTTCGGTGAGGACGGCGGTGAGGCCGGCGACGAACAGGGCAGCGACGACGAAGGCGATGACGCCGACCGCCTGGATACTCGTAGCCCACAGGGCTCGGCGGCGCTGGGGTGCGTATTCGGCGAGGAACGTGGCGGCGCCGGAGGTCTCTCCTCCGGCGGAGAGACCCTGAAGCAGTCGGCAGATGACGATCAGGACCGGGGCGAGAACGCCGACCTGGCCGTAGGTCGGAAGCACACCGATCAACACGGTGGAGCCGCCCATGAGCAGGATGGTGCTGGCCAGCACGGTGCGGCGGCCGAACTTGTCACCGAGGTTGCCGAAGAGGACAGCGCCGACGGGTCGGGCGAAGAACGCCACGCCGAAGATGGCCAGGGTGGCGAGCAAGCCGGCGGAGTCGCTGGCAGCGGGGAAGAAGACCTTGGCGATGACTGTGGCGAGATAGCCGTAGACGCCGAATTCGTACCACTCGATCATGTGGCCGAAGCAAGCGGCTCCCACGATCTTTATGGGCCGCGTCGCGGGGGCTTCCCCGTTGCCTTCGGGAACGTCGTGTTGTGCTGCCATGGTGAACCCTTGAGTGTGAGGTGAGCGGACACAGAGGCGCGGGGGGTTTACAGGGACTGATGCTCCGCGGCAGTGCGGGGAGCTGAACGGGGTGGCCTGAGCGGGTCAGGTGCGCGGTGCCGGGAGCTGCCGGGCCGCTTCGCCGCCGACCGTCATGGCCGCTGTCAGGGCAGGGCCGAGGCTGGCGCCTGATCCGGCGTAGCCGGGGCCCATCAGACTCTGCGCGACATTTCCGCAGGCGAGAAGCCCTGGAAGGGGGTTCCCCGGCGATCCGAGGACCCGCCCGAGGTGGTCGGTGACCACGCCTCCCTTGGTTCCGTTGATGCCGAGGGTCACCGGCACCGCGTGGAAGGGAGGGGTTGTGATCGGGCCGAGGCACGGATTGGGCTGGTGGCCACCGTCCCCGTTGTACCGGTCATGTGGGTTGTGCCCGCGTTCGAACTGCGGATCGACGCCATTACGGGCATGGGTGTTGAAGGTGCTCACCGTGGCGGTGAGGTTCAGGGGGTCGATTCCGGCCAGGGCGGCAAGGCCGCCGAGGTCGCTGTGGGTGGGGATCCACGACGGGGTCGGGGTTCCCGGGGCGAGGCCGGCGATCGGGTACTGCTGGCGGAACGCGGAGTCGGTGATCAGCCAGGCCCTCGCGTTGGGGAAAGTGTGGCGTTGCTGGTCGAAGGCGAGGAAGGCCTTGCCGAGGTCGTTGTAGGAGCTGGCCTCGTCGGCGAAGCGGTGGCCCGCCGCGTTGACGAGGATGGAGCCGGGGAAGGCGAGTTCGCGGACGGCGTTGCGGGTCATCGGCCGGTCGTCGTAGCTCTGGCCGGGGACCGCGATCGCGGCCGTCCACCAGGCTTCCGACATCCCCGCGATCCGTGCCCCCGCCCGCATCGCCAGGCGTAGCCCGTCACCTTCGTTGCCGGGCGGTGATACGGGCAGCGCGGGCACCAGGGGGAGGAAGTCGGAGCGCAGCGCAGGGTTCCACTCGAAGCCGCCGGAGGCGAGGACCACCGCACGGCGAGACCGGAGCGCGACCCGCTCCCCTTCTGCGGGGTGGACGACCACACCTCGCACGGCGCCATCCTCTTCGATCAGCTCCCCCACCCGCTGTCCGGTGCACAGGTCCACGCCCCGTCGTGCGGCTGCCAGCACCAGACCGGCCACCAGCGCGGCTCCCTGGGTGAGGATCCCCTTGGACCGGCGCTCCTCGACCAGTCCGGCGGGGACGCCGGTACGGGCCTCGGCGCTGGTGAGCGGGGGGCGGGTGGGCGAGGTGCGGACACCGGGCAGGCCGGAGCCGAGCGCGGAGGCGTCCAGAGGGAGTGGCTCGAGGGTGCGGGCCTCGGCGGCACCGGGGAAGTCCGGGTGATAGTCGGGACGGCGTACCGCGAACAGCGGGATACCCAGGTCGCGCTCCAGGTACGTGACGAGGCGGGGGCCGTTGTCGACGAACGCCTCGATCACCGGGTCGGCGATACTGCCGAGAGTGATGCGGTCGAGGTAGCGCAGGGCGTCCTCGCGGGTGTCCGTCAGGCCCAGCGCGCCCAGGTGTGGGTGGCACGGGATCCACAGGTGCCCGCCCGAGATCGCGGTGGTGCCGCCGATGAGTGGGGTACGTTCCAGCACGGCGACGGATGCGCCCCGGTCGGCGGCTGCGCAGGCGGCGACGAGCCCCGCGCCGCCGGAGCCCACGACGATGACGTCGTAGACGCGTGCGGGCGCGGTCGGCTTCAGCGCAGTGGCCATGGTCTGCTTCTCCTCCGGTGGTCGGGGCCCCTGACGGCGCCTGGACGGGCGGTCCGGGGGGCCGGGTCGGGTCAGCCCGTGGCCGCGGTCAGTTCCTCCACCCGACCGTGCAGCGTGTCGAGCCAGTTCTCGCTTTCCGGCTTCATCAGCACGCTGCGCAAGATCCGCCCGGTGGGCACGTCCGCCTCGATCCGGTGGCCTCGGTCGGCCAGTGCCCGGCCTTCGACGCCATACGTGGCGAGGAAGACAGCCTTGTCGGGGTGGGCTGACATGCCAGCCTCCATGACGGCGGCCGAGATCCGGTCGATCTCCGAGAGGCGGCCGGTGCGCGGCAGATACGTGACGATGTCCAGTTCCGGCTGCTGGTAGGGGGCCAGCAGATCGGATTTCTCCAGCAGCTCGGTCCACCGCAGGGCCGCCCGTCGACCGGGCCGCAGCACCGCGCCGAGGCCGTCCGGGGTGAGCGGCAACAGCCGCTGTGTGAGCCAGAGAGCGGCGGCGGCAGCGCCCGCGCGGGAGCATTCCAGGGAGATCTCGCCGAGATGGAGTTCCGCGGAGGTGAAGTACGTGTACGGCGAGTCGTGCTGGTAGAAGCGGCCGACGGCCGGGTCGGCGAATATGACCGCGCCGCAGCCGTAGGGCTGGAGGCCGTGCTTGTGGGGGTCTACGACGACGGAGTCGCACCGGGGGATGGCCCGGTAGGGGGCGGCGGTGACACCTTCCGAGGTGTCATCGGCGATAAGGGTGAAGAAGCCGCCGTAGGCCGCGTCCACGTGAAGGCGTACGCCGTACTTCTCGCGCAGGGCGAGCGCCTCGTGGATGGGGTCGATAGCGCCGAGGCCGGTGGTGCCGGCGGTCAGCACGACCGTTCCGACCTGGCCGGTGCGCAACAGCTCCTCCAAGGCGTCCAAGTCCATTCGCCCGGCGGTGTCGGTGGCCACCGGGAAGGACTCGACGCCGAGCAGGTGGCACATCCGGGCGTGGGTGTAATGGGCATCGGCACTGTGGGCGACGCCCTTGCCCGGATGGATCTCGCGGGCGACGAACAGCGCTTCGAGGTTGGCGACGGTACCGCTGGTGGTGAGGTGCCCCAAGTGTTGTCCGAAGCCGAACATGGTGGCGAGCGCGTCGACAGCTTCGCGTTCCATGCGGGCGGTGGCGGGCCCGCCGTCCAGTGCGTGGTTGTTGGGGTTGATGAGCATCGCAGCCAGGTGGCCGACGACGGCGGCCGGGTGCGGGGGTTTGAGCATCTGGCCGGCGTAGCGGGGATGGAAGAAGGGGTAGTTGTCGTGGAGCCGGGAGGTCAGCTCACCGAAGGCGTCGGCGAGCGCCTTGTCGTCAACACGCAGCGATTCATGACGGTCGTGGGGTCCGTACGTGTGCTGCCAGGCGGTGATCTCGTCGACCGCCGCATTGAGCCATCGCTTCAGGTCCATGGGTCTTCTCCTCGCTGGGGGTGGCCGGGGTGATGGGAAGTGTTCTCGGGGGTGGTACCGCACCCCGCCTGGGGCTGTCTCCGGGGGTCAGACGTGCTGGACGTACTCACCGAACTCCCAGTCGGTGACATGTCGCTCGAAACGTTCCAGCTCATTGCGCTTGTAGCCGAGGAAGGCGTCGACGAACGGCTTGCCCAGCACATCGGTGAGTTCGGTGTCGGCCTCGAGTGCGTCCAGCGCTGCGCCCAACGTCCGGGGCAGCCGGGCGGCGCGCGATGGGTCGTAGCCGTAGCCCTCCAGAGGGGTGGGCGGTTCTGCCTTGGCCTCGACCCCCAGACGCAGGGCGGCGAGCAGGCCGGCGATCGCCAGGTAAGGGTTCGCGCTGGCGTCGCCCAGCCGCAGCTCCAGACGCGCGCCCGGCCCTCGTTCCGGTGGAATCCGCAGCATGGCGCTGCGGTTGTCCAGCCCCCAGTCGATGAGCCAAGGGGCCAGTGAGTCGCGCCCGAAGCGCTTGTACGAGTTGATGGTGGGGTTGAGCAGCGCGGCGAGCGCGGGCGCGTGGCCGATCAGCCCGGCGATCGCATGGTGTGCGGTGGCCGACAGGCCGTATGCGCCGCTGGGGGCGTCGAAGATATTCCGGCCCGTCCTGTCCAGGCAGGAAACGTGCAGATGGAAACCGCAGCCACCGCTGTCATTGAACGGCTTGGCCATGAAGGTGGCCAGCCGCCCCTCGGCTCGGGCCAGTTCGCGCACCGCCGCCTTGAAGCGGAAGGCGCGGTCCGCGGCGTCCAGGGCGTCCGAGTGGGTCAGATTGATCTCGAACTGGCCCTCGTCGAATTCCTGGTTGCCGGCGGAGGCCCCGACGCCGAGGCCGTCCAGTTGCCGAAGCGTGCGCAGCAGGTGACGGTCCGGGTCGCCGCGCAGTCCGCTGCTGTAGACGTTGCCGACCAGTCCCTGGTAGCGGCGCCACCCCTGCGGAGCGGCGGCATCCCGTTCCAGCAGGAAGTACTCGAGTTCCGGCCCCACGACGGGACTGATTCCCGAGTCGGCGAGCGCGCCGGTGACGCGCCGCAGCAGGTCACGGGGGGATTCGGGGACGGGCTGCCCGGTCGCGGGATCGGTCGGGTCGCCCAGGCACCAGGCGACTCCGGGTTCCCAGGGCAGGGCGACCAGGGTGTCCAGGTCGGGGTGCACGCACACGTCGGGCAGCCCCTCGGCCAGGCCGCCGGCGATGTCGACGACGTCTCCTCGGGGCGAGGTGTGGTAGACGGCCTGGCAGAAGGTCAGCCCGTGCCTCATGGCGGAGGGCAGGTGGCTCAGGAGGACATCGCGGCCCCGGTCGACACCGATGAGGTCGGGATACCCGACTCGTACGACGTCAATGCCCTCGGCGGCGAGCTGGTCGACGCGCTGCTGGACAGTCGGGGGTTCTTGAGCATCCACCGGTGGCTCCTGGGAGGGGGAGAGTGGGGTGCGGCGTCGCGGCGACGGTGCGCGGCGATCGGGGTACGCGGAGGGCGTCATCACCGAGCCGCGTCTTGTTTGAAGCCAAACAATATGGATTCAGCCACCCCCGCACAAGGGGATGTTCATGATCCATTCAAGCCACACTCTCTGTACGGCGTCGATGCTACGCCCATCCACCCAGGTCAGAGCAGGGTCGCAGAGCGTGCACGGAACCACGGAGAGGCCGAGGCCGTGACAGGCGAGGCCCGACGCCCCGAAGCCGGTGATCTGCTCCACACGCCCAGCCCGGTCGCCTCCGAGCTCATCACCAATGCAACCTGCGGCCGCGACACGGCGATAGCCGAGGCGCCGCTCGGTGAGCCGGCCTTACCCGCCCGTCACCCGCAAGAGCTCGACTCCCCCGCATACGCGAAGGCGTCCTGGCCATGCGGGATTGCCGCACGAGAATCAGGCAGTCGGAAGATCCGGCAGCGGCCTCGGTTCCGAGGCGTGTCGCAAGCCGGGTGCAGTCGATGCCGTCGCCCACCAGCAGTTCCCGTGCCAAGCCGCACTCTCCGCCCGATGCCGACGTCACGCCATCCGTCCAGGTCAGAGCGGGGTTGCGGAGTGTGCGCGGCCCCGTGGAGAGGCCGGGACCCCGAACGAGGCCTTGACAGACGAGGCCCGGATGCATTTCATTTGAGTTCAAACGATCGGGCGTGTTCGGGATCCGGGTCTTGCCGCTCCCCACTGGGAAACCGTCGCACCGGGATCACTTCGTGTACGGCACCCGTCAGTACAACGGGGCCGACCCCGCGTCCGCACGGCCAGCCGATCCGCACCCGCCTGGCGACACGGCCCGGCGCCCGTCCTACTGACCTCAGGAGACCTCGTGGCTACCGTCCGCGGATACTTCCACCCCAAGACGGCTACCGGGAACTCGTCGCTGATCCCCGCTCCGCCTTGGCACTACTCCGGCGATTTGCTGACCGTCGAGTACCGCACCGACCCGGCACGGGTCCGCGAGCTCCTGCCCGAACCCTTGGAACTCGCCGAGGAGGATCCCGGCGCGGTCGCGCTGATCTGGGCCGACTGGCAGTCCTGCTCCGATTCCCGAGAAGAACTGCTCGACCCGGTGCGCGCCCAGTACAAGGAGGCGTTCGCGGTCGTCCGCTGCTCCTACCAAGGCCGTACATACTCGCGCTGCGTCTACATCTGGGTGGACAAGGACTTCGCCATCGCCCGCGGCCTGCACCAGGGCTACCCCAAGAAGCTCGGCTCGATCCACCAGACCCGCCCCCACCCCTACGGGCCCGCGCCGCGCATCGAGTCCGGCGCCCGCTTCGGGGCGACCCTGGCCTGCGCCGACCGGCGGCTGGCGGAGGCCGTGGTCACCCTGCGCGAGCCTGCCGCCGACAACGGATTCGTCAACGGCCACCCCATGGCACATCACCGCTGGCTGCCCGCGATCGAGAAGGGCGGGGGGCTCGCGCTCAACGAGCTGATCGAGACGGGTGCCGCTTCCTTCGAGGCCGGCCGGCCCTGGGTCGGCGACGCGGAACTCGAACTCTTCGAGGCGCCCACCGAGGAACTGTCCCGGCTGGAGATCCAGGAGCCGATCGCCGCCTATTACCGCCAGGTCGGGGTGGTCTGGGACGGCGGGCGGCTGCTCGCGTCCGGTGCCGACGCCACCGTGTAGCACGCCCCGCCCGCGCTGACACACGTCTGGAGCCCCAGCTCCGCCAGGAGCTGTTTCCCCAACCCGTATCCGGAGGATCGGACATGCCCCACCAGCCCGCCGCCCCGGCGGATCCCCCCGTCACCGAGACGACCGCGGCGGCCGCAGCCGCCGGGGCCGTCACCGTTGCCGGTGTCAGCGTCGACACGCGGCACTGGATCGGTGGCCGCCGGGTGACGTCCGCGACGACGTTCACGGACGTCTCGCCCATCGACGGTGCCCCTCTTGCCGAGATCGCCCGCGGTGGCGCCGCCGAGGCACAGGCGGCGGTCGCCGCGGCGGCCGAGGCTTTCCCCGGCTGGGCGGCGACCCCCCGTGCCGAGCGGGCTCGGCTGCTGCACGCCATCGCCGACGGCGTCGAGAAGCGGATCGAGGAGCTCTCCCAGGTCGAGACCGCGGACAACGGTGCCCTGCTGCGCTCGCACCGGCGCGGTGTGATGCCCCGGGTCGCGCACAACTTCCGGTTCTTCGCCGACCGGCTGCTGCGACTGGACCACGACGACTTCGAGACCCGCGGCCACACCAACCACGTGTCGTGGGACCCGGCGGGCCCTTGCGTGCTGATCACGCCGTGGAACGCGCCGCTGATGCTTGCCACCTGGAAGGTCGCGCCCGCACTCGCGGCCGGGAACACCGTGATCCTCAAGCCCGCCGAATGGTCCCCGCTGACCGCCTCGCTGCTGGCCGACATCGCCGCCGAGGCGGGGCTGCCCGCCGGGGTGCTCAACATTGTCCAGGGGTACGGCGCCGAAGCGGGCCAGACCCTGGTGTCGCACCCGGACGTCCGCCGGATCAGCTTCACCGGCTCCGTTCCCACAGCCCGGCACATCGCCGCTGCCGCGGCCGCCAACCTCACCCCGGTCAGCCTGGAACTGGGCGGCAAGTCGCCGCTGCTGGTCTTCGCCGACGCCGACCTCGACCTCGCCGTCGAACTGGCCGTCGAGCAGTACGACAACGCCGGACAGGTCTGTTTGGCAGCCACCCGGATCCTGGTCGAGTCCTCGGTTGCCGAAGAGTTCACCGAACGGTTCCAGGCCCGGGCCGCTGCGCTGACCCAGGGCGATTCCCGGGACGCGGCCAGTGACCTCGGCCCCAACATCCACCCCCGCCAGCTGGAGAAGATCGACGGCTTCGTGCAGCGGGCGATCGCGGCCGGCGCCCGCGCGGTCGTCGGCGGAGGCCCCAACACCGACCTCGGCGGCCTCTACTACCGTCCCACTCTCCTCGCCGACGTCGCCCAGGACAGCGAGATCGTCCAGGAAGAAGTCTTCGGCCCGGTGCTCACCCTCCAGACCTTCGACACCGAGGACGAGGCAGTCCGCCTCGCCAACGACACCCGCTTCGGCCTCGCTGCCACCATCGCCACCGGCAGCTCCGAGCGGGCGGAGCGCGTCACGGCCGCCCTGGTCGCCGGCACGGTCTGGGTCAACTGCTTCTTCGTACGCGACCTGAGGGCCCCTTTTGGCGGTTCCCGCCACTCCGGAATCGGCCGGGAAGGCGGCGACTGGAGCTTCGACTTCTACTGCGACCTGAAGAACACCATCACCGCACCGAACGGACGGACCAACCATGGGTGAGATCGTCGGGGCAGGGCTGCTCGCCCATGTGCCCACCATCGTGCTTCCGGAGGCCGAGCGGCGGAAGCTGAACAAGGGCAAGGAGATCACCCTCGTCACCGGCCTGCGGCAGCTGCGCGAGGAGGTCTTCGAGCGGGACGACTACGACACCGTCGTGGTCCTGGACTCCCACTGGGCGACCACGGTCGAGTTCGTCGTCACCGCGCAACAGCGCCGGGCCGGGCTCTTCACCTCCGAGGAGCTGCCGCGCGGCATGTGCCGGATGCCGTACGACTTCCCCGGCGACCCCGAACTCGCCCACAACATCGCCTCGTTCGCCGGCAAGCACGGCACCTGGATCACCGCGATCGACGACGACTACCTGCCGATCTTCTACGCCACGATCAACCTGTGGAAGTTCCTCGGCGAGGGCCTGCCCGGCAAGCGGTGGGTGACCATCGGCGTCTGCCAGACCGGCGACCTGGAGGACCACCTGCGGCTCGGGCGGGCGCTCGCCGACGGTATCGCGGCCACCCCCGGACGCCGCGTCCTGCTGATCGCCTCCGGCGCCCTCTCGCACACTTTCTGGCCGCTGCGCGAGATCCGCGACCACGAGGCCAGCGACCCGGCACATATTTTCACGCCGGAGGCCCGCGAGGCGGACTACGAGCGGATCGCCTGGTTCAAGGAGGGCCGCCACGACAAGGTCCTCGACACCATGGACGAGTTCTGGAAGTACAAGCCCGAGGCGAAGTTCTTCCACTACCTGATGATGGCCGGCGCCCTCGGCGAGCAGGCCTGCACCGCGCGGGCCCGGCAGTACGGCGAATACGAGAACTCGGTCGGCACCGGCCAGGCCCACCTGTGGTTCGACCGCCCGGCCGACGGCTGGACCGGCACGGGAGGACCCGTGACAACCGCGCCCCCCAACCCGCACCGTCGCTCCTAGGAAGGCCACCATGCCCGAATACCGCCGCATCCTGCTCGACGGCGCCGCCGTCCAGGTCACCGTCGACGGCGACGAACTCGCCGCCGGGGACGGCCGCCGCGTCAAGACCGACGAGGCCCACCACCTGCCGCCGGTCGTGCCCTCCAAGGTGATCGCCGTCCACCTCAACCACCGCAGCCGCGTGGACGAGTTCCGGATCAGCCTGCCGGACACCCCGACCTACTTCCACAAGCCGACCTCGGCCCTGAACTCCCACAAGGGCGCCGTGGTGCGCCCCGAGGGCTGCAAGTGGCTGAACTACGAGGGCGAGGTCGCCATCGTCATCGGCCGGACGGCGCGGAACCTCTCCCCGGCCGAGGCGGGAAAGTACATCGCGGGCTACACCGTCGCCAACGACTACGGCCTGCACGACTTCCGCGACACCGACGCCGGCTCCATGCTCCGGGTGAAGGGCTCCGACACCCTGTGCCCGCTCGGCCCGGGCCTGGTCACCGACTGGGACTTCCGCGGCAAGAGCCTGCGGACGTACGTCAACGGCGAGGTCGTGCAGGACGGCTCGACCGACGAGATGCAGTGGGACATGCACTACCTCGTCGCCGACATCGCCCGCACCATCACCCTGTACCCCGGTGACGTACTGCTGTCCGGCACCCCGGCCAACTCCCGCCCGGTCCGGCCCGGCGACATCGTCGAGGTCGAGGTCGAGGGTCTGGGCCGGCTCACCAACCACATCGTCACCGGCCCCACCGCGATCCGCACTGACGTCGGCGCGCAGCCCACCGAGTCCGAGGAGGTGCTGTCCACCGCGCTCGGCGGCGACTGGGAGTTCCGCGGCATCCGCGCGCCCAGACGCTAAGGGTGCTGCGAATGCCACGCCATGCGCGTGGCGCCGTATGGTTTGGAGTCAAATAACATGCGAGCCCCTGAAGCCCCACAGAAGGTTGCCATGCCCGACACCTACGAGAGCTGGCTGCGGCGAGCCAAGGAGCTGCGGCTGCCCGACAGCCATCACATCAACGGCATGGACGTATCCGGCCACGGGGACGGATACGTCGTGATATCGCCCCGTGACGGGCAGGCACTGGCCCGGGTAGCAGACGCCGGGCAAGCCGAAGTCGATCTGGCGGTCGCCGCCGCCCGCCGGGCCTTCGACCACGGGCCGTGGCCGGGGCTCGCGCCCGCCGAACGCGGGCGGGTGCTGTTGCGGCTGGCTGACCTGCTGGAGGAGCACCGGGCCGAGCTGGCGCTGACCATCAGCCTGGAGATGGGCAAGCCCATCTCCGACGCGTACGGCATCGAGCTGCGGGCAGCGATCTCCACCTTCCGCTGGTACGGACAGCTCGCCGACAAGCTGGGCGACGAGTCGCCGCACACCGCCGACGACGCACTGGCCTTGGTCACTCGGGAACCGGCCGGAGTAGTCGGCGCGGTCGTGCCGTGGAACTTCCCGCTCACCCTCGCGTCCTGGAAGCTCGCCCCAGCGCTGGCCACCGGCTGCACCGTCGTGCTGAAGCCCTCGGAGATGTCCCCGCTCTCCGCACTGACTCTGGGGCGGCTGGCCACCGAGGCGGAGCTGCCGCCCGGGGTCCTCAACGTCATCTCCGGAGACGGCCCCGTCGCCGGACGCGCCCTGGGTCTGCACCCCGGTGTGGACGTACTGGCCTTCACCGGCTCCACGGCCGTCGGACGGCACTTCCTGCGTTACGCCGCCGACTCCAACCTCAAGCGCGTATGGCTGGAACTGGGCGGCAAATCTCCCCACATCATCCTGCCCGACGCCCCCGACCTGGACCGGGCCGCCGCCACCGCCGCCTGGGGCATCTTCTTCAACCAGGGCGAGATGTGCACCGCCCCCTCCCGGCTCCTCGTGCACCGCTCTGTTGCCGACCGGGTTGTGGATGCGGTCGCCGAGCGTGCCGACACCCTCCGGGTCGGGGACCCGCTGGACCCGGCCACGGAGATGGGACCGCTGGTCGGCACCGGCCATCTGGAACGGGTGCTGGAGCACATCGGCGACGGTGTCGCCAATGGTGCCCACCTGCGTACTGGTGGCGAACGGGTACTGCGCGACAGCGGCGGCAGCTTCCTCCAGCCGACCGTCTTCGAACGCGTCCCGGTCGAGTCCCGGCTGGCGCGTGAGGAGATCTTCGGGCCAGTGCTCTCCGTCTTTGTGTTCGACGAGCTCGAGGAGGCGGTGACCCTGGCAAACGACACCGAGTACGGGCTCGCGGCCGGCCTGTGGACCTCGGACCTCTCCACCGCGCACCAGATGTCCCGGCGGCTCAGGGCAGGCACCGTCTGGGTCAACTGCTACGAGGAAGGCGACCTGACCGTTCCCTTCGGGGGCATGAAGCAGTCCGGCAACGGCCGCGACAAGTCCGCGCACGCGCTTGAGAAGTACACCGAACTGAAGACCACCTGGATCCAGCTGTGAGCCCCCCGGCCGGGCGGGCTTCCGTCCCCGCGGACGCGCCCCGCCCGCTGATCGCTGTGCCGGCCCGGTTCGCAGCCTCCACCTCCGCGCTGCGCCACGCGGCGGAGGTCACCGCGCGTGCCCTGGCCGAGGCGGTGTGGCGAGCGGGTGGCGAACCGGTGAGCGTGCACCCGCATGCGCCCGGAGGCCGGGCGGACGCCGCCCAGGTCGCCGCACGGCTGGCCCGTTTCGACGGGATCCTGCTGCCCGGCGGCGGTGACCTCGCACCGCACCGCTACGGCGCCCTTGATGTGCACCACAGCGTCTACGACGTCGACGACGAGCAGGATGGCTTCGACCTGGCCGTGGCCCAGCACGCGCTGCGAGCCGGGCTGCCGCTACTCGCGGTGTGCCGCGGGCTCCAGATCGTCAACGTCGTACGGGGCGGAACGCTGGAGCAGAACATGGGGGGCCCGGGTTTCGATCACCGGCATCTGATCCACCCTGTGACGCCGGTACCCGGCTCCCTTGTCGAGCGGGCGGCCGGGGCGCAGAAGATCGAGGTGTCCTGCTATCACCACCAGCGGGTCGCCGAGGCCGGAGCCGGGCTGGCGGTGACCGCGCGGGCGGCGGACGGCACGGTGGAGGCACTGGAACTGCCGGGTGCCCGAGGCTGGTTCGCGGCTGTGCAGTGGCATCCGGAGGACACCGCACACACCGATCCCGTCCATCAGGCGCTGTTCGACCAGTTCGTCGCCGCGGCAGCCGGACGGATCCGCCCGGCTGCCTGATCCCCGCACAGGAACCGGCACGGTCAGACCTTGGGACGGCGCCCGCTGCGGCGTGGCGGCAGCTCGGCGCCACCGCGCAGGGCCTGCCGTCGCTCCTCGCCGTGCTGCTCCAGTTGCACCACGATGCGGCGCAGCGCCTCGGCGGTCTGACGGCACTCCTCATCGCTCAGCTGGGTGACGACGAACGCCTCCTCGGCGTTGAAGTCGGGGAACAGGCTCCTCATCAGCTCTTCGCCCTCGGGAGTGAGCGCGAGCAGGACGCGGCGCCCGTCGGAGGGATGATCAGAGCGGCTCACCAGACCCCTGGATTCCAGGGTGCGGGCGATCCCGGTGAGGGTGCCCTTGGAAATGCCGGCCTCCTCGGCCACGTACCGGGTCTCCATCTCTCCCCAGATCCACACCACCCAGAGCACCACGAAAGCAGTCCAGGTCAGATCGGCGGCGCGCAGCACGGAGTTCTCCACATGCTGGCGCACGGCCGCTGCCGCCCGGTGGATATTACCGACAACTGCCATCTGGTCATACCTGATAGGTACGTCACCAAGACGCGCCGCGACCAACTTCTCGGTTTGGGCGATGGACCGCTGCCCTGCCACGGGCACCTCCTCGGCTTGGGCCGCCCCGGCCATGCGGGAGGCGATCGTTCGACATCAAATTATAACGGTGGAGACCGATCGCCTTCCCGGCGGGACGTCGGGGCCTTGGCCGTCCCACCGCCCTGCGGCCGTACCCGTCGCTCCGGAATCAGTGGCTCCTCGCGCAACGTCAGCCGGGTAATCGACGCGGCGCCCGGCCGGTCAGCGGACCGTCTTAAGGACCTGATCTCGGAGGCGGTCCTGGGGCTCCTGGCCGGCGCACCGGGCGAGAGCCTCATGGCCAGCGCCTTGATCGTCTTTACCGTCGTGGCGTTCAACCTCCTGGGCGACATCATGATCGCCCGCACCCACCAGCAGGTCACCTCATGACGTCCTCAGCAGCCGCCGGCCGACCACCACTGCTCCAGGTCGACCACCTCGGCATCGACCTGCACCGCCGCCGGGCCCCCTCACCCTCGTCCGCGATGTCAGCATCGGCATTTCCCCAGGACAGGCCCTCGGTCTGGTCGGTGAGTCGGGCTCGGACAAGTCCCTCACTTCCCGCGCCATCATCCGACTCCTGCCTGAGGGCGCCCGAACCCACGGCACCATCACGTTCGACGGCCAGAACATTCAGCACCTGTACGGGGAATCAGCGACGTACTACCTGTCCCACGAGACGGCGATGATCTTCCAGAACCCACGTGCGCACATCAACCCCGTCCGCACGGTGGTGACTTCCTCACCGAGCCCCTTACCTGCCACTTCGGTCTCAACCGTCGGCAGGCCGAAGAACTCGTCGTATCGCTGCTCGCCGAGACCGGCATCACCGACGGACCGCGCCGTCTGCGCCACCACCCGCACCAACTCTCCGGCGGCCTGCTACAGCGCATGATGTCGCCGTCATGTACGCCGGTTCCATCGTCGAAGAACGCGCCGCCTCAGCCCTGCACAGCGACCGCCGCCACCCCTACACCGCCGCCCTCCTCGCCGCCAGGCCCGGCCTGGGCGCACCTGGAGAACGTCTGCCCGCCATCCCTGGACGGCGTGCCGCCGCATACGAAGCCGGCAACGGATGCCCCTTCGCCGCCCGCTGTGCGTTCACCCAGGACCGCTGTCGCACCGAACGCCCCACCCTGCGCCCCCGTGGCGACGGCATGGTCGCCTGCCACCGTGCCGATGATCTCAACGGAGACCTCGACCGCCCCAAGGACGACGCGTGACCACAGACCACATCCCGCTGCTGGAGGTCACCGGCCTCACCAAGCACTACAACGGCCGTCACGGCGACATCACCGCCTGCCAGGACATCACCTTCCAGGTGACCCAAGGCAGCTCAGCACCAGTCCCTGGCTGCCAAGGCGGTGTTCCTCTACGGTCACGACTTCTGGGCCGCACGCGGCCAGAACCGCTCGGCCTTCCACAAGAGCGGGCTGCTCACCGGGGTTTGGCCACAGGCTCCCGGAGTCCTGCCCTCGCTGGTCCCGCCCGACCGGCTCGGCTCGCTGCTCGCCGTCCCCGAAGCCGTTCACCTGCGCTTGTGGGGAACCGACCCGTGGGCGCAGGGGTATATCTCCGCCTGGCGCCCGGGTGACCTGACCGCCGTCGGTCCGCTGCACGCCACCCACGAGCCCCCGTTCTATGTCTGCGACTCGGACCACTGGGTCGCCGGATACGTGGAGGGCGCCGTGCGCACCGGGAGCGCCGCCGCGGCGGCTGCGCTCGCCGACACCGCGAAGACGAACAGGAGCCACACATGAGCAAGCACGATGTGGTGGTGGTCGGCGCCGGGGTGACCGGGTTGACCATCGCGTGGCGGTTGGACCAGGCCGACCGGGACGTGGTCGTGCTGGAGGGCCGCGGCCGGGTCGGTGGACGGCTGCGTACCGATCGACATGGCGATACAGAGTTCGAGATCGGCGGCCAGTGGGTCTCCCCCGATCAGGAGCAGGGGCGGTGCTGTCCCTGATCGACGCGCTCGGGCTGACGACGTTCCCGCGCTACCGCGAGGGGCGGACGGTGTATCTGAGCCGCTCCGGTGATCGGCGGTGCTTTTCCGGGGCGCGCGACTCCCGGTGGCCGCCGCGACGGCCGAGGCGCCGACGTACAGCGTCTCGGCGTTGCAGGTCGTGCACATGGCGGCCAGCGTGGGTTCGTTCACCCGGCTCACCGACGCGGATTTCGTGCTCGACCGGCGTGTGGCGGGCGGACTGCATTCGGTGGCGACCAGGCTCGCGGAACGCCTAGGGAACCGGGTCCGGTTGAACTGCGACGTCACAGCCGTTCGGTGGTACGACGAGGGCGCCGCCATCGAAGCGGCGGGCCGGCGATTCGAAGCACGGCAGGTCGTCCTGGCGATACCGCCGACCTTGGTGCAGCGGCTCCGCTTCGCTCCCGCCTTGCCCGCAGAGCATCGGCAGGCCCGGCAGCATCTCTCATTCGGCCAGGTCACGAAGGTGCAAGCGCTCTACCAACGGCCGTTCTGGCGGGCCGACGGTCTGTCCGGCACGGGATTTCGGCCCTACGAATTCGTGCACGAGGTGAGCGGGCCCGAACGGCGGTGCTGAGGTCGTTCGCTTCGTACTTCGGCCAGGAGGCGCTGAACCCGATCGACTACCTCGCGAGCGGCTGGCAGCACGAGGAACTCACCGGCGGCGCATACGGCACCAGCTTCGACGTCGGTGGCATGACCCGTTACCGCGACCTTTTGCGCCGACCCGTCGGCCCGCTGCACTTCGGCAGCTCCGATGTCGCAGACCGCAAGCGCGCGGAGGGCAAACGGCATACCCAGGCCGTGGTCGCTCTCGCCCGCCGACGCGTCAACGTCCTGGGGGCCCTGATCCGTGACCAACGGCGCTACCAAGTGACTGGCTGGTCGCCGGGGCTCCTCGCCTCCCGCATCGCGGCACGCAGGGCTGCGTGGGCCTGGTCCGCAGTGGGGCATCGATAGTGACTCGCATTCGCCTTTCCTCGAAGCATCCGATGCGTGAGGATTATCCGCCAGATCCCGACTCCATCGTTCACCTGCCTGACCCGGATCGGCGGCGGTCCTCGCCCCGGTCCGGATACTCTCCCGATTCTTTGGAGGACACATGACCCGAAGACGCGCCTTACTCGGCGCGGTCAGCCTGGTAGTGGCCGCCCTGCTCGGACTCGTCGCGTCCCCCGCGGCGCACGCCACCGGAGCAGCATCCGCCACACGAGGCTCGTCCGCACAGATCCAGGGCGAACATCCGGAACTCAATGGCTACCGCATCAAGACGGTGAGCAGCGCCGCCGTCTACCTGGTCCTCGACGGCAAGCGCCGTGGGATCCCCAATGAGACCACGTACTTCAATCTGTTCCGCAGCTGGGACGGAATTCAGAACGTGATCGACATCGACAGCATCGACGACGGCGGCAACCTGTCGGACGGCGCCATGTTGGCCAAGTCCCCCTCCTCCGCCACCGTTTACCTTGTGAGCAACGGCGTCAAGCGCGGGATCACCAGCGCGGCGGTGTTCGACAAGTACGCCTTCGACTGGGACAAGATCGTCACCGTGAGCGCGGTCGTGCTGGACGCCGTCCCCAACGGCCCCGTCATCTCCTCCTGACGCAGCTCGGGGGCCGCTCATGCCGTAAGGCCTGGCAACTGGGTACTGCGGCCATGGCAACCGGGACGGTGCCATCGCACAGGCTCCCCGCTCCATCGCCGCCAACGGCACCCCGACGTGCAAGACGGACTGCTCCCCCGTCACCTCGCTCCCCGCGTGTCCGGTCCGGGCAGTCGGTGGAACGCCAGGGCACCGGTCGCCCGATGGCAGTCTGAGCGGCGCCAGCCGGATAGTCCCGACCCGCCCGGAGGCGAACCGGGGCTATCCGGCACGCTCGTCCCCCTGGACGTTCCAGAAAAACGGGCGCTTCGGCTGAGGACCTGTCCGTCCCAGCCGACCACACCACGGCGAACAAGTCTTTCTCCTGCTCCCCGCCGGACAGCGAGGAACCCTGCACCCACCTGGGAAGGCGCAGGGCTCCTGGGAACGCCAAAACGGCCGCGAAGCCGCTCGACGTGGCGTGCACCGACCCACCGATACCGGGATACCGGGGGCGCAAGGTGAGCGCCGCGGCGCACCTGGTAAGGCACCGGTGGTTCACCGTGACAACGGGCCTCCTCTCATCCCGCACCTGGAGGAACATCGTGAGGATCAAGCACGCACCCCGCAGACGCAGCCCGGCCAGCCGCGCCGACAGCGCGGTCGTCGGACGGCTTCGGACACTGGCATTGATATCGGGGCTGGCCGCCGCGATCACGCTGACCGCCCCCGGAACCGCCGCCGCGGACCAGGACCGGCCCCCCAGCGCCGCGGACCTCAAAGCGGCAAGCGACGCCGTCCTCGCCGCGGACGTCGGCGGCACAGCGTGGACCCTCGACACCAAGAGCGCATCCGTCGTCGTCCAGGCTGACAGCACCGTCTCCAACACCCAGCTCACCAACATCAAGAAGCTCGCGGGTCCGAACGCCGGCGCGCTGCGCTTCGAGCGCACACCGCGCAAGCTCACCAGACTGCTCTCCGGCGGAGATCCCATCTACGCATCCGCGGGCTGGCGCTGCTCGGCCGGCTTCAACGCACACATCGGCACCGCGTACTACATCCTGACCGCCGGGCACTGCACCGAGGGCTACCCGACCTGGCGCACCGGCCTCGGCCTGTCCATCGGCCCGACGGCCTACTCCAGCTTCCCGGTCAACGACTACGGCTACATCTCCTACACGAACCCGTTGTTGCCGCACCCCAGCAACGTGAATCTGTACAACGGCACCTACCGCACCATCACCGGTGCCGCCAATGCCAGCATCGGCATGCTCGTCCAGCGCAGCGGCAGCACCACCGGATTGCACAGCGGCACCGTCACCGGACTCAACTACACCGTCAACTACGGCAACGGTGACATCGTCTACCAGATGATCCGGACCAATGTGTGCGCCGAGCCCGGCGACAGCGGCGGTCCGCTCTTCTCGGGCAACACCGCCATCGGCCTCACCTCCGGCGGCTCCGGCGACTGCGACTTCGGCGGCGTCACCTACTTCCAGCCGGTCACCGAGGCCCTCAACAACCACGGAGCAAGCCTTCCATGACACTCATCCGCGCCGCAGACGGCTCCGCGCCCGGCGGTACAGGACGCGGAGCTCCCCCTCAGTGATATCCCACCCCGCACACCGTCGGCCGCTGCCAAGCCCAACCCGTACATGAGGCAATCGCCCCCCACCGGGCCACCCGCCGGCCATATCCGATACCGCCAAGGCCGTCGTGCTGAGAGGGCTGCCGGGAGGGGCAATCACGGTGAACCGGGCCAGTTCTGCCAGTGGCAGCTGGCGGCGGTGCCCCAGTGACGGGAGTCCAGCGCGTGCCAGGAAGCTCGGGCGGGTAGGGGGACGCGCCATGACCCGTTCCTCGCATGGAATCGGCCCTCGATCAGACCCTGAGCGCCAGTGCCGGGCCAGCATGTGCCGTCCTGCATCCTCTATTGTGTGATCGGCTGTCATTTCCACAGCTGAGGCCGTTACGAGCGAGGAATTATATGGTAGGCATGCTCTATTACCCCTCAGTTAACGTGCCACAGCGAGTGTTACGCCAGGCCGCACTCTACTGGGACCACGTCTCAACTGTCGTTCCCGAAAATACGGAACGCCATTTCGACCCGGCGATGCGCATGGTCAGGGATGCCGGTCTCTATCAGCCGATACAACTGAGAGCATTGCGGCACATCCAGGAGGAAATGCTCCACGAATTGCGAGGCGTCTCGGGGCAACTGCGCAACCTGAGACAGTCGCTCCCGGAGGACGGGCCGGAGGCCTGTCGACTATACGTAGAAAAGTTCTCGTCCGACGTGATGGGCCAATTGGTGCAGCGAGGGTTGGTTGTTCGCGAAAACACCTCTGTCGACCCCCGCACGGGAATTATCATCAGCGGAAGCGTTCTCGTGCCGGCGCAAACGGAGCTCTGCATGCTCAGCATCGTGGCCCGCAAGATCGCTGCTCAGCGGAATGGTCAGGAAGGGTGCACCGCAACCAACTCGTTGATCCCTTACACCGATCACACTCTGGCTCATCAACTGTCCTGCACCATCCGGAGATACGAAGCTCGGGAGAGTCCATGCTGGGAGATCGAGGCAGGAGCGCTGTTCCCCACGCCGCGAGATGACGTTCCACTATCGGAAATCATCGCCTTCCGGGAACGGCACGAAGACGAACGTCGTCGGCTGATGTGGGCCATCCATCTACTCGCTCACGAATTGCAACGCAACTACGATCACCCACAGGACGTGTTCCGAGTAATTCGCAGAGAATTGGAGGAGGCCCTGGACGATCTGATGGCCGCCGGCCGCGCGGAGCGTATCAGCTGGATCAAACGTTCCGTGTCACTGGCCATAGCCCTTGGCGCAGGATTTACCGGAAGCCAAATCCTGCCACAGGGAGGCTGGCTGCTTGGAGTCGTAGGGGGATATGCGCTCAATGTCGCAACCACAGGGATCCAGCCGCGCGGCGACAATGGCGGGGACGACTTCAGTTACCTGCACCGGGCGCACTCCCTCACGCAGTGAGAGGGCGCGGCGTCCTCGACGCCCCTCGCGTGCGCCGGACGGCCACATTTTCGATATCGGCGAGTACGGCGAGTCAGCCCCAGAGAGTTCATACCCTCGAACTGGAACCCATCCGTATCCGGAGAATATCCACCCCGAGGTGTTCGGCGACGTATGAGCGCACCGGCGGATGTCAAATGCTGTGGATCGGTTCAGGTGGCTGTTCGGCTCGGCCCGACGTGACGCGTAGGCTTCCAGCGCAGGTTCCGGAGGAAGATCTGGAGGTCTGTGAGGAGGAGGTCGGGCACCTCCAGACCGGGGAAGTGACCGCCGCGGGGGAACTCTGTCCAGTGGACGATGTTGTCGGTCCTTTCGGCAAGGTGCCGTACGGGCACGGAGGTGTCGGCTGGGAAGGAGGCCAGGCCGGTGGGGGTGAAGGAGGGCACGGTGGCGCCGGCGAAGCCCGTGCCCGCGTGGGCGGTCTCGTAGTAGAGCCGGGCGGAGGACGTGGCAGTGCCGGTGAGCCAGTAGAGCATGACATTGGTCAGCAGGGTGTCGCGGCCGATGGCTTCCTCTGGTGACTCACGGCAGTCGGAGAAGGCTTTGAACTTCTCGATGATCCAGGCAAGCTGGCCGACCGGGGAGTCGGTGAGGGCAAACCCGAGGGTTTGCGGGCGCGTGGACTGGAGTATGCCATAGCCCATCTCCTCACGCTGGTTGTGGGTGCGGCGGGCGGCCGAGGCACGCATGCGGTCGATCTCCGCTTCGGTGAGGCCGGCCGCCTCCTGCTCTGTCGGCTCGGCGGTGGCCATGGCGGACAGGAGCATGGTCACATGGACCCCGGCCACCTGATCGGGGTGGAGGCGGCCCCACTCTCGGGCGATGATCGCGCCCCAGTCGCTGCCGTGGAGAGCGTACTGGTCGTATCCGAGGCGGCGCATCAACTCGGCACCGGCATGAGCGATGCGCACGATGTCCCATCCCGGGGCATGGGTCGGCCCGGAGAATCCGAAGCCAGGCAGGGACAGGACGACGACGTCGATGCCGTCGGCGATGAGCGGGTCGACGAAAGTGGTGTGCTCGAGGATCGAGCCGGGCCATCCGTGCATGAGGACCACAGGCAGCATGTCCGGCCTGGGGGAACGGGCATGGATGAAGTGGAGGTTCGCGCCGTCGATCTCGGTGGTGAACTGCGGCAGCTCGTTCAGTTCGGCCTCGTGAGCACGCCAGTCGTAGGAGTGGCGCCAGAAGGCGGCGAGGTCCTTGAGGTAGGCAGGGGGCACGCCCTGGCTCCAGCCGATGCCGGGCAACTCGTCGTCCGGCCAGCGGGTCCGGTCGAGCCGGTCATGCAGGTCGTCCAGGGCTACCGACGGGATGTCGATGCGGAAAGGGGTGACCTGGTTGGAAGGTTCTTCTGCGCTCATGGGTCCACCGTAAGCGCCATTGCGGACAGCCCGTGGCCGCATGGCGCTGCGTACCATGCGGCTGCTGGACATCACGGCACGCCGCTTGTCAGGCCGCTCTACCTTCGTGAGCGGGTTGGTCCTCCCATTTGGCGGCCACAACGGTCTGTCCCTGTCTCGGCACGTAAAGCTGCTGTGTCAGCGGGATTCGCCAGTTCGGGAGCAGCCACGTTCTCATCGCCATCCGGTAGCGCGGCGCGCCGGGCCGACCCGGTCTCGGTGATCGGAGAATGGCATCGGAAGTGGTCCGGATGGAGAATGCCAGGGAGGACGAGAAGGGGGGAGAAAGAAGGGCCCTCATGACCGCCTCCACGCACACACCCCACACCGACCACGCCCACGAGCACGGCAGTGAGTGCGGCCACGTCGCGGTACCGCATCAGGACCACACCGACTACGTCCACGACGGCCACCTGCACCGCACGCACGACGACCACGTCGACGAGTGCGAAACCGCTGGTCACACCATCCATGAAGGCCACGACCACCAGCACCGGGACGGCTGCGGCCATGTCGCCGTTCCGCATGGCGACCACGTGGACTACGTCCACGACGGCCACCGCCACGCCCAGCACCAGGACCACTGGGACGACCACTGACCACTTCCGCCCCGTGCCGGTCAGAGCCGTGGCCGCCCGGGTAGGTTGCCCCGTACCGTCCGCGATGTCATTGTGCGACCCCGCCGGGGCCGCACGGTGAAGAGCGTCGCGAGGTAGACGGCGGTGGCGACGGCCAGGATGGTGAAGCTGGGTGGCAACCGCGGCGCGGCGTAGCTCAGCCCCAGCCCGGCCCACATCTCGGCCACCGCCAGTCCGGCCGACAAGGCCAGGGCGTGGTACGGGCTGGCGGTCAGCCGGTGGGCGGCTCCGGCGGGGGCGGCGAGCAGGCCGAGCGACAGCAGGGAGCCGACCGCCTGGGTGGCTTCGGCGGCGCAGGCCCCCACCAGAACCAGGAACGCCAGACCCAGCGCCCTTACGGGCACACCGCGCGCCGCGGCCACCGCCTCGTCGACCGAGGCGAACAGCAACGGCCGTGCGAGCAGAGCCACGGACGCGCAGATCGCGGCGGCCGCCAGCGCCGCCACCCTCGCTTGTCCCGCCGACAGGCCGAAGATCGAGCCGAACAACACGCTCACCCCCGCGGTGCCATGGGCGGCGCCGCGGGTGCTGTAAAGGGTGAGGAAGAAGGCGCCCAGGCCCAGGATCCAGGCGAAGGCGCTGCCGATGGCCACATCGTCGGAGCGGCCCCGGCTCCCGAGCGCGCCGATCAGCACGGCGAACACCACGGTCGCCGCGAACAATCCCAGCCTCAGGTCGTAGCCGAGCGCGAGCGCCGCCAGCGCTCCGGTGAACGCCACATGCCCCAGCGCGTCTGCGGTGAACACCTGAGCGCGGAGCACCAGAAAGTACCCCACCAGACCCGCCGCCGCGGCGATCCCCGACCCGGCCAGCAGCGCATGCGTGAAGTACGGATGGTCGAACGCGGTGAACACGCTCACCTCGCACTCCCGGAGAGGCGGGCGGACGCCGGGGCACGCCGGGCGATGACCTGCGCGAGGACGCGTGCGAGCCGGGCGAAAACGTAGGCGCCCAAGGCGAAGGTGGTCACGAAGAACCCGATCGGGTACGGCCGGTAATACGCGGCGATCAGGCCGGTCCAGGTCACGGCCAGCCCCACCAGCACCGAGACGGCCAGTCCCGCGGCGGGCCGGGCGGTGAGTTGCTGGGCGGTGGCGGCGGGCATCACCAACAGGGCGAAGACCAGCAGGGTGCCGGTGATCTGACTGGTCGCCGCGGTTGCCGTACCGAGCAGGACGAGGAATGCCACGGACAGGACACGTACCGGAACCCCGCGTACGGTCGCGACATCGGGATCGACCGAGGCGAACAGCAGCGGCCGTGCGATCACCGCCAGCATGGCCAGCGTCGCCGCCGCCACAGCCGCCAGGACGGTCACCTGAGTGGTGGTGATACCGAGGAAGCTCCCGAACAACAGGGAATTGATCCCGCCGAGGAAGCCCTTGTAGAGCGCGACGAAGAGGAACCCGCAGGCCAGCCCGAACGCCTGGACCGTCCCGGTCAGAGCCGCTTCCTGGCCGCTGCCGCCCTGCCCGGCGCGCGGGATGGCGGCGATGACCAGGGCGGCGCCGACGCAGAAGGCGAAGTAGCCGACGACCGGGGTGATGCCCAGCAGGGTGGCACAGGCCGCGCCCGGGAAGCTGACCTGGGCGAGCGTATGCCCGGCGAAGCTCTGCCGGCGCAGCACCATGTACCAGCCGATGACACCCGCGAGGACGGCGACGACAGTGCCGGCCCGGAAGGCGTTGACCATGAACGGAAACGCCCACATCGCCCGCAGATCGGTCACCGGATTCCACGACCAGACCGGATAGGTGTCAGTCAAGCTCATGGTGGTGACCATGGCCTCCCCCTCCCCCTGTGCCGTGCCCGCCTCCGACGACCACCAGCCGCCCGTCACCCGCGCGCAGCACCTCCACCGGCGCGCCGTAGAGCCGCGAGAGCGTCCGCGTGGTGATGACCTGCTGTGGCGGGCCTGCGGCAGCGCCGCCCTCGGCGAGGTACAGCACCCGGTCCAGCCAGGGAAGGATCGGGTTGACGTCGTGCGCGACCATCACCACACTGACCCCCTCCGCACGGCAGATCCGCCCGAGGAGCGCCGCCACCCCACCCTGATGGGACAGGTCCAGGCTGTCCAACGGCTCGTCCAGCAGCAGCAGTTCGGGCCCGCGGACGAGCGCTTGGGCGATCAGCAGCCGCTGCTGCTGACCCCCGGAACACTCCCCGAGCGGCCGATGGGCGTACGCACTCGCCCCGACAAGTTCGATGACCTCGGCGATACGCTCCCGAGCCGCCCGGCGCCGCGCGCTGAAGCGTAGCGGCAGCGGAACACCCCAGCGGTCGCCGTCCAGGCCCATGCGCACGACATCGATACCGCGGATCCGCAAAGACGGGTCGACGTTGCGGCGCTGCGGCAGATAGCCGATCCGGTGCCCGGCACGGCCGGGAGCTTCGCCCAGCACCCGTACCTCGCCCGCGGCAGTCGGCAGGATCCCGAGAACCACCTTGATCAGGGTGGACTTGCCGACACCGTTCGGTCCGAGGACGGCCGTGAACTCCCCGGCGCCAACCTCCAGATCCACCCCGGACCACAGGGTACGTCCGCCGACCCGTACGGCCGCGCCGCGCAGGGACACGACGCCCTCACCGCCTTCGCGGCGTCCGGTGGTGGTGGCTTGCGGTGGTACGCGGTGCCGCGCCGCCTCCCGTATCCGGGCCATTGTCCCCACCGCCCTTACTTCTTGTCCGTCGCCTCGGCCAGGGCCTTCTGGATGCCCTTCAGCTGACGGACCTGCCAGTCCTGGAACGAGGCACCTGCCGGGGTGAGGGTCTCGGTGACCGTGGCCACCGGGATACCGGCCGCCTTGGCCTCCTTCACCTGGGCCCGCACATCCGGGGTGGAGTTCTGGCTGTTGTAGACGTAGATCTTGATCTTCTTGTTCTTGATCTGCTGGTCGATGGCGGTCTTGTCCTTCGCCGTGGGGTCCGTGCCCTCGCTGATGGCGTCGAGGAACGACTCGGGGGTGGCCATCTTCAGGCCGAGGCCCTGGGCGAGTGGCGTGACGATGGACTCGGAGGCGCCGACGGACGTACCCGCGTAAGTGGACTTGATGCCGGACACCAGCCGGCTGTAGGGGGCCAGGGTGGTGTCCAGATAGGTCTTCTTCCGCGCGTCGTAGAAGGCGGCGTGGTCCGGGTCGATCTTCTTGTAGTCGGCGGTGATCTTCTCGATCACCTTGTGGACGTCGGCCGGGGCGTACCAGCGGTGGGGGTTTCCGCCCGGCCTGACGCCAACCAGGTCACCGATCTTCAGCTCGGTGCGGTCGCCGCCCGGGTTGGCGGAGAGCAGCTTGTCGGCCCACGCGTCGTAGCCGATGCCGTTGACGATCGCGTACCGGGCGGTGGCGACGGCGCGGCCGTCGGCGGCGGTCGGCTCGTAGTCGTGCGGGTCGGCGGCGGGGTTGTCGATGATGCTCTTGACGTGCACGTGGCTACCGCCCAACTGCTGCGCGATGCTGCCCCAGAAATTCTCCGCCGCCACGATCTGGATCACCTTGCCGGACGCCCCCTTGCCTGAGGCGGAGTCATCGGACGTGTCCGAGGAAGCGGTGGAACAGGCACTGGTGCCGACGAGCACAGCGACGACGGCGGCACATCCGGCGAGGGCGCGGGGACGTATGCGGTGGGCTATGGCAGATCTCATGGCAACGGGGCTCCTCAAGGGCGGAACGAACACCAAGAAGGTAGATGAAAATGATTTCCAGAACTACTCTGCCCCCGCCCGAGATGGAAATCATTGCCAGAACTTGACCCCACCCTGCCGCACAAACGGCGACGCTCCGCACCCCATCTCCCCTTGACCGGCGGCAACTTGACAGGGAAGCCGCGATCCGGGAAGTCTTCAAGCCTCGGACATGACATTCATATTCACCTGGAGGTGATGCGCAGCCATGCGCACCGCGTTCGTCGGCAAGGGCGGAAGTGGCAAGACCACGCTGTCCGCTCTCTTCGCCCGGCACCTGGCTCGCTCAGACGCGCCCGTCGTCGCCATCGACGCCGACATCAACCAGCATCTGGGGGTAGCGCTGGGGCTGGAGGAGGAGGCACTGCGCGAGGTCGTCCCGCTCAGCACTCGCCTCGGCGGGATCAAGGAGTATCTGCGCGGCGACAACCCCCGTATCGCCTCCGCCGACGCCATGGTCAAGACCACTCCCCCGGGACGCGGCTCCCGCCTGCTGCGGCCGCTCGGATCCGACCCGGTGCACACCCGCCACGTCCGGGACATCGCGGGAGTCCGGCTGATGACCACCGGCGTGTTCACCGAGGAGGACCTCGGTGTCGCGTGCTACCACTCCAAGCTCGGCGCCGTCGAGCTGTATCTGAACCACCTCGTGGACGGCCCCGGCGAGTACGTCGTGGTCGACATGACCGCCGGCGCGGACTCCTTCGCCTCCGGGCTGTTCACCCGGTTCGACATGACCTTCCTGGTGGCCGAGCCCACGCGCAAGGGGGTGTCCGTCTACCACCAGTACAAGGACCACGCCGCCGAGTTCGGCGTGCCTCTCGCCGTCGTCGGCAACAAGGTGACCGGCGAGGACGACCGGCTCTTCCTCAAGGAGCACGTCGGCGACGACCTGCTGGTCTGCTTCGGCCACTCCGACTGGGTCCGCGCCCGCGAACAGGGCCGCCACACCGGGGAGCTGGAACCCGAGCACCGCCTGGCACTGGAGGAGCTGCGCATCGCGGTGGACGGCCGCACCAAGGACTGGGAGACCTTCCAAAGGCAGGCAGTCGAGTTCCATCTGCGCAACGCCCGCGCCTGGGCCGACCGCGCCACCGGCCAGGACCTGAGCACCCAGGTCGACCCCGACTTCCAGCACGGACCGGCAGCTCTGTCCGAGGCACCCATCGCCGCCCCCACGGCATCGAGCTGAACACCCCCGCCCATCCACATCCGCAACGCAGCCGATAGGACCCGCATCCCATGTCACTGAACGTCGCACCGGAGCTCCTCGCCCAGGCCGAACAGGGCGAGATCCAGGAACGGGACTTCGTCGCCACCGTCCGCGAGTCGCTTCCGTACGCCTACAACCTCATCGCCGGTCTGGCGGACAAGCTCCGCGAAGGTGACGCCGAGTTCACCGACAACCAGACCCCGCCCCCGTCAGAAGCCGAACGCGGACAGCTGCTGCGGGCCCTGGCCAGCAACGCCATCCGCGGCAGTCTGGAGCGCCACTTCGGCATCACCCTGGCCTTCATGAACTGCCACCGGGTGGCCGCGTTCCGACCCGGGACCGAAAGCGGCGCCACATATGCGAAGTTCACCTCAACGCGCTCCCAGATCCTCAACCAGTCACCCGAATTCCGCGACTGCTGAGCCGCACGGCGCACCTGAGCCCCAGGCCGCTGGCCTGGGGCTCAGGTGCGCCACCGCCCCTTCAGCGACCGGCCGGGGTGACCACCACATCGTGGTACGGGTCCTTGGGCGCCGGAACGCGTTCGACGGTGGAGACGTCGAGTGCCGGTCTGGCGTCATCGGTGCCCAGTTTTCCGGTGGGGTGCCAGGAGCCGGTGACCGTCACCCAGGTGTCGGCGGGCGGAGCGGCGGGCCCGTGTACCCGCACCTTGCGCACTTGCGCGTCGGCGGCGCAGCAGCTGATGACCAGGCGGCTGACGTACCAGGCGCCGTGGCGGCCCGGGGTGACGAAACCGGTGAGGCGCACGGTGTGGCCCTTCAGGGTGCGGTCGGTGTCCCAGACAGCCCGGGAGCTGAAGTCGTTCAGCGACATCTCGACAACGCCTTTGTCGGGCAGGTCCGCGAAAAGACTTTCACCGGTGGTGGAAGCGGGAGCCTTGGGGGCCTTGGCATCGTCGCGGGAGGCGGTGTACGAGCCGAGTGCGGGCGGCGCCAGGAAGAGGATGGTCAGGGCCGGTACGTACAGCAGCCAGGCGACCTTCGGGCCGCCCGCGTGGCTGTGCCCGTGGCCGTGGTCCGCGTCGTTGCCCTGGTCCTGATCGTCGTCCTGATCCTGAGCGTCGCTGTCTGTACGGGGGCGGTTGAACGGGAAGCCGTCGCGGGCGGCACTGACTGCGCCGAGTGCGATCAGCAGCACCCCGGAGGCGATGAGCGCGGGCCGCAGCCCCGGGCGCACATAGCGCAGATACAGATCGGTCAGCAGGGAGATGTGCAGCAGACCGACCCCGAGGAAGAGGAGCAGCAGCACCTGGATGTTGCGCTTCACAGCAGCCACCACCCCACCAGCGCGCTGCACGCCACCGCCACCACCCAGGTGGCCGACGAGAAGCGCACCGCGAAGGCGCGCCCGAAGGTGCCGGACTGGAGGGCGATGAGCTTCAGGTCCACCATCGGGCCGACCACCATGAAGGTGAGCCGGGCGGTGGGCGAGAACCCGGTGAGCGAGGCGGCGACGAACGCGTCGGCCTCCGAGCAGACCGCGAGGACCACCGCGAGCAGCCCCAGCATGGGCAGCGAGAGCCACGGGGAGTCGGACAAGAGCCGCAGTACCGAATGCGGCACCGCGACGTTGAACGTGGCGGCGGCCGCCGCGCCGACCACGAGGAAGCCCCCGGCGTGCAGGAAGTCATGCTGGAGCGAGACCCGGAACTCCTCCGCGCGGCTCGCGCCCGGCGTGTGCCCGGCCGCTCCCTTCGGCAGCCGCAGCCACTCCTTTCGGCCCGCCCGGATCCACAGCCAGCCCATGGCCACGGAGGTCAGCAGCGAAGCGATCAGACGGGCGGCCACCATCCAGGGGTTACCGGGGAAAGCCACATACGTCGCGACCAGCACGATCGGATTGATGGCCGGGGCCGACAGCAGGAAGGCCAGCGCCGCCGCCGGGGCCACCCCACGCCGCATCAGACTGCCCGCCACCGGCACCGAAGCACACTCACACCCCGGCAGCACCACCCCGGCAGCACCGGCCACAGGCACGGCGAGCGCCGGATTGCGCGGAAGCACCCGGGTGAACACCCACGCCGGCACGAACGCACTGATCGCGGCCGACACCACCGTGCCCAGCAACAGAAACGGCACACCCTGGATGACGATCGCGGTGAACACCGTCCGCCACGCCGCCACCGCCCGATCGTCGAGCCCGGCGGAGATCTCGGGCCCAAGCGCGAGGGCGAGACCTCCGATCAGCACTACCGGCAGGCCCGCAATCAACGCATGAGAGGTGATGCGTGCCGCGGTGCGCATCCCGCCGGCCGCGTCGGCGGGAGACGTCACCCCACCACCGTCACGGGCTGCGGACGATGACGGCGGCGCGAGGTCGACATCGCTGCCCAACTTGCCTCCTCTCACAGAACCTTCACCAAGCCGACATACGGCGACCCACCTTAGCGGCACTGCGTGTCCGCGACTTCGCGCCCCGATGAAGCATGAGCTATCATTCATGTGGCGATGGATTTCATTTTCAATTACCCTCGGAATCGTACCGCCCCGCCACTTCCCAGTGGAGGTGATCTGCCATGACCAGCCGGAGAACCCGGCAGCGAACCGCCGTCCTGCGCGTCCTCACCGGCTGTCAGGACTTCGTCTCCGCGCAGGAACTGCACGCGCTGCTGACCGCGGCCGACGTTCCGATCGGGCTGACCACGGTCTACCGGGCCCTGCGGGATCTGGAGGCTACGGGTGGCGTCGACGTCGTACGCGACGAGGCGGGAGAACGGCTCTACCGCCCGCGGCCCGCCGACGGACACCGTCACTACCTGATCTGCCGCTGCTGCGGCCGCAGTCGGCCGGTGGACTCCGAGATCGTGGAGCGATGGGCCGACCGGGTCGGAGCGGACACCGGATTCGCCGCGGTGGAGCACACCGTCGAACTCACCGGCATCTGCGGCGAGTGTCAACCCGCCACCGACGAAGGAGAACCGCCGCCATGCCACTGGGAGCCCGCCCGGGGCAGAGCCCGCAGCTGCGCGAGCTGAGGCAGTCCGTACGGCGCCTGCTCGGACTCGACGACGACACCGCCGTCATCATCCGGCAACTCGCCTGCGCCGAACCCGGCTGCCCACCCCTGGAGACGGTCATCGCCGTCTTTCCCATGAACGGCCGAGCCCGCCGGTGGACCCTGCACGCCGCCGTCGCAGAAATCGCCGAGGACGACCTGCTGGCCGCCCTGCTCGCCCATAACCCGAAGGAGTCCGCATGACCACCCCAACGTCCGACGAGCCCCACGACCAGCGCGTCCCCGTCACCGTACTGACCGGCTTCCTCGGCTCCGGCAAGACGACCCTGCTCAACCGCATCCTCACCGAGCGCCACGGACTGCGCATCGCCGTCATCGAGAATGAGTTCGGCGAGGTCGGAGTCGACGACGCCCTCGTCCTCGACTCCGAAGAAGAGATCTTCGAGATGAACAACGGCTGCATCTGCTGCACCGTGCGCGGTGATCTGATCCGCATTCTGGGTGCGCTGATGCGGCGGCGGGAGAAGTTCGATCACATCCTGATCGAAACCACCGGCCTGGCCGACCCCGCTCCCGTCGCCCAGACCTTCTTCATGGACGACGAGATCGCCGCCCAACTGCGGCTGGACGCCATCGTCACCCTGGTCGATGCCGCGCACGTGCTCCAGCATCTGGACGAGGTCAAGCCCGAGGGCGTGGAGAACGAGGCCGTCGAGCAGATCGCCTTCGCCGATCGGATCGTGCTCAACAAGACCGACCTGGTGGACGAGGCGACCATCGCCGAGGTCACCGACCGCATCCGCGCGATCAACAGCGGCGTGCAGATCATCCCCGCCCAGCACGCCGAAATCTACCTCCCCCAGGTGCTGGACGTCGGCGCGTTCGACCTGGAGCGGGTGCTCGCCGAGGATCCGAGCTTCCTCACCGAGACCGAGCATCAGCACGACACCACGGTCACCTCCGTCGGCATCGACCTGACCGGCGAGCTCGACGAGGAAGCCCTCAACCGGTGGCTGGGCACACTGCTGCGGACCAAAGGGGTCGACATCTTCCGCTCCAAGGGCATCCTCGCCCTCACCGGGGCACCCAAGCAGTACGTCTTCCAGGGCGTGCACATGCTGCTCGTCGGCGAGTTCGGCCGGGACTGGCGCGACGGCGAGGAACGCCGCAACCGGCTGGTCTTCATCGGCCGCAACCTCGACCGGGAGGCCCTGGAGCGCGGTTTCGCCGACTGCCTGGCCACCGCCGGAGCCGCCGCATGAGCATCACCGCATCCGACACCGGCCTCGCCACCGCCTGGGACAGCGCCGTCGACGACGCGCCCATCGCACTCAGCGCGTGTCACGACCTGATCGCCGTCGCGGGAGCCGCGGGCACGATCTGGATCCTGGACGCCGCCACCGGGGCGTGCATCGGCACCTTCGAACTGCCCGGCGGGGCCTTGAGCGTGGCCCTGGCCCCGGACGCCCGGCACGCGGCCGCCACCGGGCCCACCGGTTACGCCCTGTGGCGCAGGGAGGACGGCCGTGCGACGGTTCGCGACACCGGCGCCTGGTCCTCCACAGCGGTGTGGGCCGACAACGAGCGGGTGGCGATCGCAGCCGGACGCCGTGCCCTCGTCCTCGCTCCGGACGGCGGCGAACTGTGGGCCACCGAGCCCGCTGCCAGCACCGTCACCGACCTGGCCTGGCTGCGCCAGGGGCGGCGGCTGGCCGTCGCCGCCTACGGGGCCGTGCGGTGCCACGAACGGCACACCCTCAGGCCGGTGATGACCTACCCCTACATCGGCTCGCACCTCGCGCTCGCCGTCGCCCCCACCGGACGGTGGATCTGTAGCGGCAACCAGGACGCCTCCATCCACATCTGGCGTACCCGGGACGCGGGCGAGCTCACCATGTCCGGATACCCGGAGAAGGTCTCCCGCCTCGCCTTTGACGACACCGGTTGCTGGCTAGCGGCCGACGGCGCTCCCGATGTGACCGTCTGGGACTTCTCCGGCAAGGGCCCCGCCGGCACGGCCCCCCGCTCCCTGCGCTGCCACGAGACCATCACCGCGCTGGCCTGGCGTCCCGGCGGGGGCGGCCATCTGGCCAGCGGTGGCGCCGACGGCACGGTCGCGCTGTGGCGCGCCACCGCGGGCCGACCCGAATCCCGGCTCTCCCCTGCCCGCATCCTGGACGGCGATACCACCGTCGCCGCTCTGACCTGGGCCGGGCCCGAGCTGCTGGTCTCCGCGTACCGGGACGGCCGGATACGCGCCCACCGGCTACCTTCCCGGACCACGCTGTGAGCCACGTCAAGGCCACGATCGGGGCCGCCCGCGACCGGACGTGCACCCTGGTCGTCTGCCGGGGCTGCTGCTGCGGCAACCCACGCAAGCAACCCCATGTCGACCATCAGTGGCAACTCGACCAGTTGCGCGCCGCGGCCGCCGAATCCGCCGGCCGCCTCGCCGTCCGCACGACGGACTGCCTCGGCCCCTGCGGTCAAGCCAATGTCATCGTGGTCCAGCCCGCCACAGCCGGGCGTGCGAAGGGCGGCCGGGCGACCTGGATCGGGTGGGCCAACGACGACGACTGCATGGACGACCTCCTCCGCTGGGTGGCCGCCGGCGGTCCGGGCCTGGCCCAGCCGTCGGCCACGCTCGAACTGCACTTCATCCGCCCACCGGGAGAGGTCCGGACGCGGGCACGCGGCCGCGGACGCGGACGTGCGCGCCGATGAGGCCATGGGCGGTCGCGACATCCTCGCGACCGCCCGCCTCGACGACGTCACGGCGGCGTCCGTCGCCACCACGCTCCAGGCCCTGGCCACCCCGTCGCGGCTGTTGATCCTCACGGCCCTGCGGCAATCTCCCCACTCTGTCACCGAGCTGGCCACCGAGGTCGGTATGGAGCGGTCCGCCGTTTCCCATCAACTCCGTCTCCTGCGCACCCTCGGCCTGGTCACCGGGCGCCGCGACGGCCGCCGCATCGTCTATCGCCTCTACGACGACCACGTGGCCCAATTCCTCGACCAGGCCGTCCACCACATCGAGCACCTACGCCTCGGCATCCGCGACACGCCCTGACCGCAGCGGGGCCCGACGGCACAACCGTCGGGGCCCCGCTTCGGTGTAGAGAATGCGCCCTCGCCAGGCCGTGAGGCCGTCAGTTGAGGTGGGCGGCTCCCGCCGGAGAAAGGACCGCACGCAGCCGACCGGGAAGTGTGTCATCGTCCGGCATCCCCCTCCGTAGCCACGCGCTCAGCGCCTCGGCGTCGGCCACGGTGGCGATCGGTCCCAGCCGCGCCACGGGTCCGCTGGGCCTGCGATCCGCCGCACACGGCTGGACGGCAGCGTACAGCCCGTGGCGACGACGGCAGTCCAGGAGCTTGCCGAGACATCCGGTGGAAACGAGGACACCGTGCGAAGAGCCCTGGACAGCCTTGCGCAGGCTCTCCATCACCTCATCGCCGTCGGATTCCCCACGACAACTCCCGCAGACGACAAGGGTGAAGGGGCGGTTCGGACGGTCGTCCGGTCCATGCGGCATAACGCTCCTCCGAGGCAACTGAGGCGAACGTCCGGTCGACGCGACCGGACAGCTAACGGGAGCCGTAGGGAAGCAGTGCCATCTCGCGCGCGTTCTTGATGGCGCGGGCGATCTGGCGCTGCTGCTGTCGTGTCACATGGGTCACCCGGCGGCTGCGTATCTTGCCGCGGTCGGAGATGAACTTCCGCAGCAGGTCAGTGTTCTTGTAATCGACATAGGTGATGCCGGCGGCGTCGAGCGGGTTGACGCGGGGGCGCTTGGCTCCCCGGCGGTCGGTGGTGGTGCGGCGGGCCATGAGTGAGTCCTGTCCGTTGAGCGTGGGGCGCCGTCAGGCGACCGGGTCGAGCAGTTCGTCGAAGGCGTGCGGCAGCCGGCTCCAGGCGTCCGGCCCGGCCGCGTACTCGGCGTCGGTCAGCAGACACGAGTCGAGCAGCGCCAGCAGCCCGTCACGGTCGAGACCGGGCGAGGTGAAGGTGAGGTGCTGACAGCGGTCGCCGTGCTCGGGATGCCAGTCCAGCGTGGCGGCCACCCGTCGCTCCGCCGGGACCATCTCCCAGGCGGCGTCCGGCAGCGCGGCCAACCACGGCCCGGCCGACTCCACGCACAGGGCACCACCCGCCGCGTCCCACGACAGCAGGGTCTCCCCCCGGTCCGCCAGCCAGAAGCGGCCCCGGCTGCGGGCCGCAGCACAGGTCAGATCCTCCAGCGCTTCGTAGAGACGGCCCGGGTGGAAGGGACGGTGGCGCCGCCAGACGAGGGTGCTCACTCCGTGCTCTTCGCTGTCCTGTGGCAACAGTGCGCAGGCCGGGTGCTGCCGAGCGGCCGCCGCCGCGATGTCGAAGCCGAGGAGGAGGGCGGGCCCCAGGGCCCCCTCGCCGAGCCGCATCTGCCGTGCGCCCGGCGTGAGTTGGGTGAGCAGGGCCAGATCGCCTTCGTCCGCGGGCTCTTCGGACGTCTCGTCCTCGGCGATGGCGATCACGGTGGGGTACTCCAGCTGCCGGGCGAAGGTGTCCGCGATGGTGCGCTGGTCGGTCGGGGCCGCGGCGAGACCGGCCTCGGCGAGGTCATCACCATTCGCGAGATACGGCACCATCAGGGCCGGGTCGACCGCGGTGGCCACCCCGGTCAGCTCCAGCGGCGGGCCCTCGGCCGCGATGACGGCGGCCATGGCCTGGGGCTCGACCGAGTCCCACAACTCGACCACGGCGAGCCGGTGCCCGCCGCCCGTGGCCAGGCGCAGCAGCTCGGGGACCATGTCCTCGCGCAGCGCACAGCACGCGCAGTCGTTCACCAGCGGCGCCTCGCCCTCGCCGAGCGGCCCCGAGGCGTCGCGCACGGTGCGGCGCACCGCGCGGTCGGTGGCGGCGGACAGATCGTGGTGCAGCGCCACGGAACCGGGCACCGTGCGCAGGATCTCCTCGACGGCGGCGCGGCGGGCGTCGGCGTGCAGTCCGCCCACGACCGCCACGGCCAGCCGATTCTCGTCCGCGGTCACCGGTCCCTCCGTTCGCGTCCGTAGCGCCGCTCGAACCGCTCGACGCGGCCCGCGGTGTCCACGACGCGCTGGTTGCCGGTGTAGAAGGGGTGGCTCGCCGAGGAGATCTCGACGTCGATGACCGGGTAGGTGTTGCCGTCCCGCCACTCGACCGTCTTGTCACTGGTGGCGGTGGAGCGGGTGAGGAAGGCGAAGTCGGCGGCCCGGTCACGGAAGACGACGGGCCGGTACGCGGGGTGAATTCCGGGCTTCATGGCGGTCAGCGCTCCTCGCGGAAGTCGACATGGCGGCCGACGACCGGGTCGTACTTGCGCAGGGTCAGCCGGTCGGGGTCGTTCCGCCGGCTCTTGCGGGTCACATACGTGTAGCCGGTGCCCGCCGTGGACCTCAGCTTGATGATCGGACGGAGTTCATTGCGTGCCATGGCCACAGCATACATAGATTTGGTTTTCATTTTCATCAAGCTGGTACGGTGCTCCGCGTACCACTCCCGGACACTTCGAGAGGAACCATGTCCGCCCACTGCCAACTCACCGGCCGGCAACCCGGCTTCGGCCAGAAGATCTCCCACTCGCACCGCCGCACCAAGCGCCGGTTCGACCCCAACGTCCAGCGCAAGCGCTACTGGCTGCCGAGCGAGGGCCGCCACATCCGGCTCACCCTCAGCACCAAGGCCATCAAGACCATCGACGCCATCGGCATCGAGGCCGCCGTGGCCCGCATCCGCGCCCGGGGAGGAAAGGCCTGATGGCCAAGAAGAGCAAGATCGCCAAGAATGAGAAGCGCCGGGTGGTCGTGGCCCGCCACGCCAAGCGCCGCGCCGAACTGAAGGCGGTCATCGCCGACCCCCGGACCTCGGCGGAGGAACGGCTCGACGCCCAGCGGGAGCTGCGCCGCCAGCCCCGCGACGCCAGCGCCACCCGCGTACGCAACCGCGACTCCATCGACGGCCGCCCCCGCGGCCATCTGCGCGCCTTCGGCCTCTCGCGGATCCGGCTCCGCGAAATGGCCCACGCGGGCGAACTCCCCGGCGTGACCAAGAGCAGCTGGTAACCCTCACCGGGCCACCGGACGCGGGCGGGCGCCGCATGCCGTACTCCGGCCCGCAGCGTCCGCACCGCGGCCCCCGCCGCGCCCGCGTTCGCACCCGTTCGACAGCCTCCCGGCAGTAAATTTGACAATGATTATCGTGTGCTATGGTCAAGAGGAGGTAAATTCCCAGCTCGCCGCCCTCAGGAAGACTCCTGTGAACCTGCCCAAGGCTCTGCCCAACGCCGCGATATCCGTGGCTTCCTCGCTCCTGCTCACCGGCTGCTTCGCCTCCGGCGCGCCATCGGCCGCCGAGGGCAAGCGCATCCGCGTCGCGATGATGCAGCCGCCGCGCTCCGGTCTGTCCCCGCTCAGCGACGATGCGTTCAAGCTGTCGCGCTGGAGCACCGCCGAGACCCTGGTCACCCTCGACAAGGACGGCGACGCGCAACCCGCTCTCGCCACAAAGTGGCGGCAGACCGGAGAGAGAACCTGGATCTTCACCCTCCGTCAGGGCGTGGAATTCCACGACGAGACGGCACTCACCGCCCAGGCGGTCGCACGGTCCTTGAACACCGCCGCCAAGGCCGCGCCCAAGCCGCGCATCCTGGACGGGGTCGATATGACGGTGAAGGCGAGCGGTGACAGCGCCGTCACTGTCACCACCGCTGACACGGACCCGCTCGTCCCGCAGCGGCTGTCCTCTCCGCAGCTGTCAATCCTCGCCGCCAAGGCGTACCGGGGGAAGACGGTCAACCCGGTCGGCACCGGCACCGGCGCCTTCGTCCTGAAGGGGGTGAACGGCACCACTTCGGCCACTCTCGATCCCAACCCGGACTACTGGGGTGGCAAGGCCAAGGCCGCTGGTATCGACGTCACTTTCGTGCCCGACGGCGCCGCCCGGGCCGCCGCCCTGCGCAGCGGCGAGGCCGACATCGTCGAAGCCGTACCCGTCTCCCAGGCCGCACTGCTGGATCAGGACCAGATCAGCGAAGTCCCCATGCCGCGCACCAACACCCTGTATCTCAACACTGAGCGGGGCCCGTTCCGCGAACCGGCGCTGCGCGCCGCCGCCCGCCGGGCCATTGACGCCAAGGCGCTGGTGAAGGGCGTCTACGAAGGCCGTGCCGATGTCGCGCGGGGGCTGCTGGGGCCGGCGTTGCCCTGGGCGGCCGAAGGGCGGGAGGGCCGTACGAAGACCATCAAGGCCGGTGACCCGGGCGGCCGGTCCCTCACCATCGGGACCTTCACCGATCGCGCTGAACTGCCCGAGGTCGCCACCGTGTTGCAGCAGCAGCTCAAGGACGCGGGCTTCAAGGTGAAGCTGGAGGTGCGCGAGTACGCCAACATCGAATCCGACGCCCTGGCGGGGAGGTTCGACGCCTTCGTCCTCTCCCGTGCGACGGTGCTGGACTCCGGTGACCCGGCCGCGTATCTGCACAGCGACTTCGCCGGCGACGGCTCCTTCAATATCGCCCAGCTCAGCGACGAAACGGTCGACGGGGCGGTGCGGAAGGCGGAGGCCACCGCGGCCGGTGATGCCCGCCGGGCGGCGATCCTCAAAGCCGAGATCGCGATCCTCAACACCGACGCCGCGATCCCCATGCTGCACGAGCGGGTCATCCAGGGGGATGCGGTGGACGTCGTGGGCTCCGCCAAGGACCCGCGTGAGCGTGAGCTGGTCACCGCCGATACCTACGTCAAGTGAACGCCGCTCTACGGGCCGGGCTGACCCGGATGGCGGTGCTGGCCGCCGTCACCGCCGGCGTCGGGCTGCTGCCGTGGCTCTCCGGCCGGGACCCGGCGCTCACTGTGCTGCGCGCCCGGTCCGCCGAGCAGGAGCCGACACGCGAGGCGTTGGCGGATGTGCGGCGGGATCTCGGGCTGGACGCCGGGGCGCCTGCTCTGCTCGGCGACTGGGCGGGCGGGGTGGTGCGCGGCGACCTCGGACAGTCCTGGGTCTCCGGCACCGATGTACTGTCGTCGGTGCTCTCCGGGCTCAGCGTCTCGCTTACGCTGATGGGCGCGTCACTGCTGGTGGCGCTGCTGGTCGCCACCGCCCTGTGTACTCCGGCGCTGGTACGGGGTGCGCGGGGCACCGCACGCGGGGGTGGTGGCGCGGTGGCCGCGATGCTGGCGGCCGTGCCCGAATTCCTCCTGGCGACCGTGCTGTTGATCGGTCTCGGAGTGTGGTGGGGCTGGCTGCCGACCTCCGGGTGGCAGGGACCCGCGCACATGGTGCTGCCCGCTCTCGCCATGGGTGTCCCGGCGGGTGGCATCGTCGGACGGCTCGTCGACGACGCGCTGCCCGCCGCCTTTGGTGAGCGGTGGGCGGAGTTGTGGCGGGCCTCGGGTGTCACGGGGGGACGCATCGCCTGCGCGGCACTGCGACGGGCCATGCCCGCGCTGGTGCCGCAGCTCGGTCTGGTGGCAGTCGGCCTGACGGGGGGCGCCGTCGCGGTCGAGACCGTCTTCGCCGTGCCGGGCCTGGGGCGCACCGCCCTCGGCGCCGCGAAGTCCCAGGATCTGCCGCTGCTTCAGGGCGCCGTGCTCTCCCTGCTCGCGCTCGGGCTGGCAGCAGGCGCGCTGGCCCATCTCGTCCGCGGTCTGCTGCTCGGGCCAGCTCTGAAGGACGCGGCACTGTCCCTTCCCGCCCCCGTCGCACCGCAACCGACACGGCTGCGCCGGGCGGTGCCAGTGCTGTTCGCAGCCGTCTTGACGGCTGCCATCGGCTGGGGACTGCTGGGCGATCCGTACCGTCTGGACACGGACGGGCGCCTGGCCGTGCCATCGTTCGCCCATCCGCTCGGCACGGACGCACTGGGCCGCGACGTCCTGGCCCGGCTGGGACACGGCGCCGCCGCGACGGTCGGCGTGGCCATCGCCGTGTGCGTGGTTTCGTATCTCTTCGCCCTGGCCTTCGGCTTCCTGTCGAACGTCTCGACCGGCGCCGCCGATATCGCCAATGCCCTGCCCCCAGTCGTCGTCGGCATCCTCGTCGCCGCCGTCCTCGGCCCCGGCACGGCGGGGGCGTCGATCGCCGTCGCCCTCGTCTCCTGGCCGCCACTCGCCGCGCATGCGGCGGCGCTGGTGGTGGAGACGCGTGCCGCGGCCTATCTGACCGCCCAACGGGCCATCGGCGCTCGGCCTTTGTGGATCCTCACCCGGCACATCCTCCCCACGGTCGCCGGCCCGGTCGCCCGCCACGCGGTATTGCGGCTGCCCGGCATCGCGCTCGCGCTGGCCTCGCTCGGCTTCCTGGGGCTCGGCGCCCAGCCGCCCGCCCCCGAATGGGGCCTCATGCTCGACGAGTCACGGCTGTACGTGGAGCGGGCTCCCTGGGCCGCCCTCGCCCCGGCGCTGGCCCTCGCCCTGCTGGCCGGGCTGGCGGTCTCCCTGTCGACCGCAGGCCTGCGACCGCGCCGGAACACCGCCCCGTGAGGTCGCTGCCCGCCCGGGTACGTATCCGTTCCGCACCCTCCGCATCGAAGGTGACATCCCATGCCCGAACCAGTCCTCTCCGTACGCGACCTTCGTGTGACCCTGAGGGACAGGGGCCACGCCGAAATTCCCGCCGTGCGGGGGGTGTCGTTCGATGTGGACGAAGGCGAAGTCCTCGCACTCGTCGGGGAGTCGGGAGCCGGAAAGTCCCTGACCGGGCGGGCGGTCCTCGGGATGCCTCCGCCCGGGGCCCGCGTCACCGGCAGCGTGCGGCTGCGCGGGCGTGAACTCATCGGAAGACCCCGCGCGGACGTGTGGGGCCGCCGGATGGCGTTCGTGCCGCAGGACGCGCTGACCGTGCTCAGCCCGGTGCACACGATCGGCGACCAGATCGCCGCAGCCGTGCGGTCCGTCGCGAAGACCTCCCGCAAGGAGGCCCGGTCCCGCGCTGTGACGGCCCTGGATCGAGTGGGCATCACGGACGCCGCGCGGCGGGCGCGGGCGTATCCGCACGAGTTCTCGGGCGGGATGCGACAGCGCGCGGTGATCGCGATGGCGATGGTGAACGAGCCGGAGGTGGTCATCGCCGACGAGCCGACGACCGCGCTGGACCCGGCGATCGAGGCCCAGGTTCTGGACGTGCTGGCGACAGCGCGCGAGGCCACCGGCGCGGCGCTGGTGCTGATCACCCATGACCTGCGGATCGTCGCACGGAACGCGGACCGGGTCCTGGTGATGTACGCCGGTCGGGCCGTGGAATCGGGCCCGGTGGAGCCGGTGTTCCGCGCGCCCCGAGCCCCCTACACCGCCGGCCTGCTCGCCTCCCGGCCGCCCGCCGAGGTGGACCCGGCGGACCGGTGGCTGCCGTCAATCGACGGGACGCCGCCGTCGCCGACCGACCTTCCGCGCGGCTGCGCCTTCGCACCCCGCTGCCCGCTGGCCGGGCAGGAGTGCGCCGGCCATGAGCCCGCACTGACCGAGTCCGGGGAGCCGGGGCAACTGGCCGCATGCCACCGCTCGAAGGATCTCCCGGTACCGGCGACCGAACTCTTCTCACGGAAGGCGCCGGCATGACCGACCCGCTGCTGAAGGTGACCGACCTGGTCGTCCGCTACGGCCGACACACCGCCGTCGACAGGGTCTCCTTCGAGATCCACGCGGGCGAGACACTCGCCCTGGTCGGTGCGTCGGGCTGCGGCAAATCCTCCACCGCTCTGGCCACACTGGCGCTACGCCGCCCGGATGGTGGGAGCGTACGTTTCGAGGGACGGGAGCTCACCGGCCTGCGGGAGCGGGAGCTACGTCCGCTGCGGCCACGGTTCCAGCCGGTCTTCCAGGACCCCTACGGCTCGCTCAGCCCGCGCCTGAGGGTCCGCGACGCCATCGCCGAACCCCTACGCGTCCGAGGGAGGCCACCGGCACCCGGTCGGATCGAGGAGCTGATGAAGACGGTCGGCCTCGACGCCTCGCTGGGCGGCCGGCTGCCGCACGAACTGTCCGGCGGACAGTGCCAGCGAGTCGGAATCGCGCGAGCGCTGACAGGGGAACCACGCCTGCTGGTCCTGGACGAGCCGGTCTCGGCACTCGACCCGTCGGTGCGAGCCGGGGTGCTGAATCTGCTCACCGCCCTTCAAGAGGACTACGGGCTGGCGTATCTGTTCATCTGCCACGACCTCGCACTCGTACGCCACTTCGCACACCGCGTCGCGATCATGCGCCGGGGCCGGATCGTCGAGACCCGCCCTGCCCGCGGGCTGGACCTCACCGCGCTCGGCGGCCCTCCTGCGTAGGCATCACGCCCGGTGGGAACCACCTCGTCAGTGGGGGCATCCGGCCATGAGCCGGATGCACTCCACCTACGGTTCAGTCCTGGGGTCCTGGGTCGCGGTGCCGAGCAGCGGATCGGGCAGGCCGGCCCAGCGGTCGGCGCCGAGTGCCAGTTCACCGTCGTCGAGTACGGCGGTGTCCAGCGCGGCCCGCAGCCGGTCCTCGTCCAGTTCCGCTCCAATGAACACGATCTCGTTGCGACGCTCGCCGTAGCGGTCATCCCAGTGCCATGAGGCCAGGGTTCGACGCTCGGACGACGCGGCGCGCCACGCGCCCGTATCCCCGTCCTCCAACCAACTCCCCGCCTGCCGCAGTTCGAGATGACGGCCGGCCGAGCGCCAGGAGATGACCGCGTCCGGGTGGGTGGCCACCCACAGGTAGCCGCGGCTGCGCACCACCGCGGGCATGACCTGGGGCAGGCTCTCCGCCAGCCGCTGGGGGTGCAACGGGCGCCGGGACCGCCACAGCACCGAGGCCACGCCGCGGTCGATGCCACGGCGGCGCATGGCGGGGGCGATGACATCGAGCCGGTCGGCTGGCCCGGCCGCGGCCCACCCGGAACCGGGTCGTATCAAAGGCGTCAGCAAGGTGCCGTCGCGTTCTTCTCCATCGAGGAGGACCAGGGCGGACGGGTTGAGATGGGCGAGCAGAGCACGGGAGCCGTCAAGGCGGCCGCAGTCCTCCACTCCTCCATTCCGCAGGACCATCACGTGGGCAGCCTCCACTTGCCGGGCCGCGGCCTCGGCGAGTGTAAGGGGGACAGCCTGCGGATGGTCACCGAAGAGGTGGACGGCGCGGTGCACACAGCGCAGGTCGCTCAGCAGTCGGGCGGGGTCGACGCCGACGGCGAGCGGCGCGAGATCGTAGTGGTCCGACAGCGGAGTCCTTCCCAGCGGGCTCCGCCACAGCTCGGCCAGAAACGGCAGGGCGTCAACGTTGTCAGGGAGCGCGAGCACGACATGCGGGCGCGGGGCGGCCCTGGCAATGACACCCAGATCCTGGCGAACGATCACTGTCGGGTCACCCGTGGCCACTTGAGACAACGAGGCCCGCTGCCGCTCATCACCACCCACGGCAAAGCGCTGCACAAAGGGGTACCGCCCCGCCACGCCTCCGTGGACCGAGACGGAGAGCACCAACGCGTCGGGGGAGGCGCGCCGCAGCAGGTCCAGGACGCGGCCTCGCGCTTCAGGGGTGTTGCCGGACACCACGCCCAGCAGGCCGCGTCCCCTTCCCTCAGTCCTCACCCCTGCCCCCGTCCGATGGCAGTGACGAGCGCATAAGCAGTCCTGCGTACCCGCAACATCACCAACGGCGGCACTTCTCCTCCTCAGCGACGACCTCACAGCAGCCAGCACCTTACATGGAAACGGTACCCATTTTCATGTACGGTCGCAGGAACAACACCGACCAGGAAAGGGCCCATACGTCATGGCCGTGCCCAAGCGGAAGATGTCCCGGAGCAACACCCGCCACCGTCGCGCGCAGTGGAAGGCGAGCACGCCGGAGCTGGTGACGATCACCATCGACGGCCGCGAACACCAGGTGCCGCGTCGGCTCGTCCCCGCCTACCGGCGCGGCCTGCTGCACCCCGAGGACTGACCGCGCCATGGCCGATCAGCTTCCGGTGACGGTCCTGTCGGGATTCCTGGGATCCGGCAAGACCACCCTCCTCAACCACCTCCTCAACAACCGCGACGGGCTACGGGTCGCCGTCATCGTCAATGACATGAGCGAGGTGAACATCGACGCCGCCCTCGTCCGCGACGGCGACGCGGCCCTCTCCCGCACCGAAGAGCGCCTGGTCGAGATGGTCAACGGCTGCATCTGCTGCACCCTGCGCGACGACCTGCTCGAGGAGGTGGACCGGCTCGCGCGGGAGGGACGCTTCGACTACCTCCTCATCGAGTCCAGCGGCATCTCCGAGCCCATGCCCGTCGCCGCGACCTTCGCCTTCCCCCGCGACGACGGCGCCACGCTCGGCGAGGTCGCGCGGCTCGACACCATGGTCACCGTCGTCGACGCCGCGAACTTCCTGCCCGAGCTGACCGGGGGTGACGAACTCGTCGAGCGGGGCCTGGACCAGTACGAGGACGACGAGCGCACCGTCAGCGACCTCCTCATGGACCAGGTCGAGTTCGCCGACGTCATCGTCCTCAACAAGCTCGACCTGGTCACCCCGGAGACGGCCGAACGGCTGGCGGCGGCACTGTCCCGGCTCAACCCGGCCGCCCGCATCGTGCCCGCCACCCACGGCCGGGTGGAACCGGCGGATGTGCTCGGCACCGGCCGCTTCGACCTCGAACGCGCCCAGCAGGCCCCCGGCTGGGTGAGGGAACTCAACGGCGACCACGTACCGGAGACCGAGGAATACGGCATCTCCAGCACCGTCTTCCGCGCCACCCGGCCCTTCCACCCCGCCCGGCTGTGGGACTTCGTCACCACGGACCTGGACACCGGGGCCTACGGCAGCATCCTGCGCTCCAAGGGCTTCTTCTGGCTGGCCACCCGCCCGCGGGTCACCGGGCTGTGGTCGCAGGCCGGCGCCGTCGCCCGGTTCGAACCCTCCGGAGCACGCGAGGGCCACAGCGAGGCCGGAGAAGCCGCCGAGCGCGGCCAGGAACTCGTCTTCATCGGCACCGGACTGCGCCCCGCCGCCCTGCACCAAGCACTGTCCGCATGCCTGCTCACCGACGAGGAACACACGCTGGGCGCTCAAGGCTGGTCGGCCTGGCACGACCCCTTCCCCGCCTGGGAGACCTACGGCCTCGACGAGACATGTGACCACGAGCACGGTCCACACGAGGCCGAACCCGTACCGGTGCCCTGAAGCTCGGCACACTCGGCAGGCTCCGAGCGGCGCCACGTGCGGGGTCAGGCCGGGTCCGGTTCACCTCCGACACTGATCCACCCCGCTTTCCGCCGAGGAGCCATGATGAACGACCCCTACGAACGGTCGGCCGAGTACATCGACATCATGATCGCCGACGCTTGGGATGCCTTCGGCCCCGCATTGGCCGAGGAGCTGGGAGGTGTCGAAGCCGTCGAGGGAACGATCGTCGATCTGGGCGCCGGTTCAGGGAGGGGCATCCGCGCCGTGTGCGCCGCCCTCCCTGATGACTCCCCGGTCCTGGCCGTCGAACCGTCCCCCTACCTACGGGTGGTCCTGCTCGCCCGGATCCACGAGGACACGCGGCTGCGCCGACGCGTCACCGTGGACCCGGGCGACGCCCTGAACTGCCCACTCCCCGACCGCATCCGCGCCTTGCTGGCCATGAACATGATTGGCCACCTTCCGCCGGACCAGCGGCGTGAGTTGTGGGCGAGGATCGCCCCACGTCTGGCTCCAGGGAGCCGCATCCTCCTCAACCTCGCCCCGCCGACCGCCCCCGCCCACGTCCCACCGTCCCTGATGGCGAACCTCACCGTGGGAGACCTCACCTACGAAGGCCGGGCGAGCGCCGAACCCAGCGGCGACCATCAGATCACCTGGCACATGACCTACCGCACCCTGCGGCAGGGACGACCGCTGTCCCAGGTGACGGTGGATTACGCATGGTGGGTGCTGGACGAACCGGGACTGGCCCGGGAACTCGCCGAGCACGGCCTGTCCCTGCGCCCGGCCGGCCAAGCCGATCTCGGCCTGTATGTCGCTTCCTTGGCGTACAACGAAGAGCTGAACCAGACCGCCTCACATTCTTAAGGACCCCGATGCCGGAGATTCCAGGTACGACACGACACCTACTTCACGGACATGCTCGACCGCTAGTGGCTCGGCTCGATGAGCCGACCGGGAGATTGAGCGGCGGGCGATCGTGGTGCTGATGTCGGCACCGGTGCGGGGCGGCGCCCTCGTCGCCTCGTTCGACGGCATGAGGTTCGTCGTTCCGGTGCCGAGCTTGTACGCGCGGCCGAACCCGGAGTACTTCGGCCGCCGGGCTGCGCCACCTGGCTCAACATGATCAACAACCAAGCTGCCTGGCTCGGTGGGAAGGTCGTGGTCGGCACCCCGCGCGACTACGTGCGGCACCTCGGTGATGGTCAGCCCGCCCGTGTTGAGTACGTACTCGTCCTCGCCTCGGTGGTGTCGTGGGCGAGCAACGCGGAGGGCGAGGCAATGGTTCGGTACAGACACCCCGTGGTAGGTCGGTGGACGCCGGTCCCAGTGGCGTACCCTCCGGCGACGGTGCGGCGGGTGGTCCACGACCAGTCGGACCGGCGCTCGGGCACGCTGCCGCGCCAGAGCTCGACCGGGCCAGCGGGTCGTTCGGCGGGTCGGCCGCGGCGAACAACTCGCGCCAGGCCGGGCGATCCAGAGCGGCGTCGCTCGACTCCGAGCAGCTCGGCGCGCTCGGCAGCCTCGGCGGTGGCGGCGAACGCCTCCGCCTCGAGGTCGCACAGCTCGCCCAGCCAGAGACGGGCCACGGGCTGATCGGTCGCCTTCGTCATGCGCGGTCCGTCCGGTCTCGTCGGTTTGTGGGCGGCGCGGGTCCCGCAAGGGGCTCCAGCAGTGCGCGCAGCGGCGCTCCCGCCGACCGTCTGTCCCCGAAGTCACGGGGAGGCCGTCGCCGCAGGAGAGCTCGTCTTGAGTATGACCGATGCGCGCCAGCGTGCCCCGCCCGTCAGCAGTCATCTGCGAGAGCCCAAGCCTCTTTTGGACGCCCTCAGGATCGCGGGAGGCGGGGGGCTTCGCAGGCGGTACATGCCTCGCTGCCCGGGCGGGTGAGCTCGCGCAGCGCCTGGTCGAGGGTGAGCTCCGCGCCGCCGGTCGGTATCCAGCACGACTCATGGTGGATGACCCGGGACCCGGGGCCGCCCGCAGGGGCGGGCAGGTGCTGCACGCTCCCCCGGCCAGCCGGGACGGCGGGGATGGAGCGGGGACGGTCGGCCTGGCGCGCGCTCCCGTCGGGTCGGCAAGCCGGAGTAGTCGACCAGATGGGCAGCCGGAGTTCGTACCACCATCCGCCTCCGGGGCCGGGTGCGGCGGCCGAGGACCTGTCCGTAGCACTCGCGCACGGCAGCAAGCTCGCGTACCGTACAGATCACTCCACCCGGGTCGTCCTCCATGTCGCTGTCCACCGTCGCGAACACTCTGGTCCTGTCTCCAGCTGTCCGGCCCCCATCAGCGCCGACGCGGTACGGAACCAGAAAATCATCCAGCCCCAGGTATGCGATCACACCAGTCCGAGCTCGACCTCGCGGGGACTGACTGCTCGCCCCTGGATCCAGCACAATGCTCATGAAACACGCGGTTTGCCGATTTCACCCGACGACTAAAGGCCGCCTGGCGGCTATGTTGCCGGCGCGGTCTTGCGGGGCGGGACGGGGTGGTGTGGTCAGTGGCCGGCTGTGAGTTCGCCGCTGAGCTTGCCGTGGAGGTGGGCGCTGGGCTCGTTCAGGCCGGTGATTTCGACGGTCTTGCCGCGCTGGGCGTACTTGGTCTCGATCGCGTCGAGGGCGGCGACGGAGGAGGCGTCCCAGACGTGGGCGGCGGACAGGTCGATGACGACCTTGTCGGGGTCGGTGGCGTAGTCGAACTGGCCGACGAGGTCGTTGGAGGAGGCGAAGAACAGCTCGCCCGTGACCCGGTAGACGACGGTGGTGTGGTCGGGATCGGTGACGGCGGTGACCTGGGCGAGGTGGGCGACGCGCTTGGCGAAGACGACCATGGCGGTGACCGAGCCCACGACGACGCCGATGGCCAGGTTGTGGGTGGCCACGACGACCGCGACGGTGATCACCATGACAGTGATCTCCCCGGCGGGGAGACGCCTGAGGGTCTTGGGGGCGATGGAGTGCCAGTCGAATGTCGCGAACGACACCATGACCATCACGGCGACCAGGGCGGCCATGGGGATGTCGGAGACGACCGGCCCGAAGACGATGCACAGCACCATCAGGAACGAGCCCGCCAGGAACGTGGACAGGCGGGTGCGGGCCCCGGAGACCTTCACGTTGATCATCGTCTGGCCGATCATGGCGCAGCCGCCCATGCCGCCGAAGAATCCGGTGACGATGTTGGCGATGCCCTGGCCGATGGACTCGCGGGTCTTGTTGGAGCGGCTGTCGGTGATGTCGTCGACCAGTTTGGCGGTCATCAGCGATTCCATCAGGCCGACCAGCGCCATGGCGAAGGCGTACGGCGCGATGGTGGTCAGCGTGTCCAGGGTGAACGGCACGTCGGGCAGGCCGGGAACCGGAAGGGAGGACGGCAGGTCGCCCTTGTCGCCGACGGTGGGCACCGCGATCCCGGCCGCGACCGTGACGACGGTGAGGAGCACGATGGACACCAGGGGCGCGGGGATCACGGTGGTGATCTTCGGGAAGAGCACCATCAGTGCCAGCCCGGCCGCGATCAGCGGGTAGACGGCCCATGGCACATCCGTCATCTCGGGGACCTGGGCGGTGAAGATCAGGATGGCGAGGGCGTTGACGAAGCCGACCATCACCGAGCGGGGGACGAACCGCATCAGCTTCGCCACCCCCAGCGCCCCCAGCGCCACCTGGAACACACCGGCCAGGATCACGGTGGCGACCAAGTAGCCCAGGCCGTGCTCACGGTTCATCGGCGCGATCACCAGCGCGACGGCGCCGGTCGCGGCGGAGATCATCGCCCGGCGACCGCCGACGATCGAGATGGTGACGGCCATGGTGAAGGAGGCGAACAGGCCGATGGCCGGGTCCACCCCGGCGATGATCGAGAACGAGATCGCCTCGGGGATGAGCGCGAGCGCGACCACCAAGCCGCCCAGGACTTCGGTGCGCCAGACCTTCGGATCATTCAGCCAATGGGGTTTAAGACCGCGCAGGCGCGCGGCCGGGGACACAGCGGAACCGGACAAGGGGAGTTGAACCTCGTGCTCGGGCACGCCCTTCCGGCAAAGCCGGGGGTGTGCGGGAACGGCGCGGAGTGCCGGGGCAGCGCCCCGCGGACGGCCCTGTGAAGAGGCGGGCCGGAAGTCGGCGTAGAGGACGAAGCGGAGGCGCGGGTGCGGCCGGGCTCACATCCAGGGGCGAGGCGTCACGGCGGGCAAACCGCCGCGCCGGGCGTCATGGGCTCGCGCACGCGGTTCTCCTGCAAGAATCGGATCTTCGCCGGGGGCGACATCGGCCCCGGCACAACAGCGGCGGGGCAGCGGCACGCGGCCCTCGCCATCGGCAACTCTACCCTAACGTTAGGGTAGGGATCAGCCGGGGATGATGGGCATGACGGGGATGAGAAGGACCAGAGGATCACGGGCGTGGACGGCAAGCACATGCAGATCGGCGAGGTCGCCGCGCGGACCGAGCTGTCCCTGCGCACCATCCGGCACTACGAGGAGACCGGCCTCGTCGTCCCCTCCGCCCGGTCCCAGGGCGGCTTCCGCCTCTACACCGAAGCCGATGTCGCCCGCCTGATGGTCATCCGCCGTATGAAGCCGCTCGGCTTCACCCTGGACCAGATGCGCGACCTGCTGGAGGCCACCGACCGTCTCGACTCCCGTGCCGAGTTGCCGGTCGGTGAGCGGGAGGAGCTGCTGGACCGGGTGCGCGACTATCGGGAAACCGCGCGGCAGCGGGTGGCGGCCCTGCGGACCCAGCTGGCGCGAGCGGAAGAGTTCGCCGCCACGCTGGACGAGTGCCTCACCTCGGCCCGGCGTCCCTGAGTACAGGGCTTGACCGGCCCCGTGGTGACACGGCAGGGATATGGGCCCGCCCGCAGTGGAGGCCGGTCCGGGCGGCGAGAAGGGGCGTCAGCATGTCGGAGTACGGGCACGAGCTGGCCGAGGTCCAGCGTGAGCATTGGCAGCGGACCTACGGCGGGCATCCGGGCATGTACGGCGTGGAGCCGTCCACGCCCGCGGTCCACGCCGCGGCGGTCTTCCGCGCCGCCGGTGCCCGCGAGGTGCTGGAGCTGGGTGCCGGTCAGGGCCGTGATGCGCTCTACTTCGCCCGTGAGGGCTTCACCGTACTTGCCACCGACTTCAGTCCGGTGGGCCTGGAACAGTTGCGCGCGGCCGCTGGAGCCCAGGGCGTAGCCGAGCGGGTCACCACGAAAGTCCACGACGCGCGCGATCCACTGCCGCTCGCGGATGCTTCGGTGGACGCCGTTTTCGCGCACATGCTGCTCTGCATGGCACTGTCCACGAGGGAGATCCACGCTCTGGTCACCGAAGTGCGCCGGGCGCTGAGACCCGGTGGCTTCTTCGTCTACACCGTCCGCCACACCGGAGACGCGCACTACCGGGCGGGCACCGGGCACGGAGACGACATCTGGGAGCACGGCGGCTTCGCCGTCCACTTCTTCCATCGTCGTCTGGTCGACGCCCTCGCAGAGGGCTGGAACCTGCGGGAGGTCCACGCCTTCGCGGAGGGTGGCCTTCCGCGGCGGCTGTGGCGCGTCACTCAGACCGTGCCCAGGTGAGCGGTGACGAAAGCCAAGTGCCCCTGGAGCCCCACACCACGCATGCGAAGGGCCCTTGGTCTGAACAGCCTGAGCCCCGCGAGCGTCGCATCATCCGGATACCTCGGCGGGCAGGCCGAAGAGCCCGGTGAGGTGATGCCGCATCACGGCTTCCGCCGCCTCCGCCGTACGCTGACCGACCAGAACGCTGGTGCCCAGGCCGTGGCTCATGGCCAGCAGACGCGCGGCCTCAACGGACGCGTCGAGGCCAGCGGCCAGCTCGCCGTCGGCCTGTGCCTGCCGCAACACGTCGGTGAGCTGCCGCTCCAGGCGGTTGGGGCCTTCGATGAACGGCTGCGCGGCCAGGTCCGGATCGGTCATCGCCAGCACCGCGTACGAGGTCCACACCAAGTGAAAGGCGCGGCTGGGCCCGTCGATGGGCAACGCCTCGGCGAGGAATGCCTCGATGAAGGCATGCGCGGTTGGCGGGTGCGGCAGGCTCTCCAGCCTGGCCGACCACCGCTCATGACTCCGCTGCTCCAGCCGCTCCAACGCCGCGTGCATGAGCTTGGCCTTGGAGTCGAAGTAGTACTGCACCAGGTTCAGTGACATGCCCGCTTCCACCGCGACTCCGCGCATCGTCACCGCGTGGAGCCCCTCCACCGCGGCCACGCGGACCAACGCATCGGTGATGTGCGCGCGGCGCTGGGCGTGATCGACGCGCTTCGGCACCCCATCTCCCTTCTGTCCGCAACCAGGTTTTCATAGTACCGCTGTACGATAAAACCGGGCGAGACGAGGCGTCACCCAGGCCGGTACACACGGCTGGCGCCCCTGCCGGGGGCGGTGCTGGCGACGCTCGGCGTGGGTGCGCTTGTCCCCATCGGCGCGGCGGCCCTGCTCGCCGCAGCGCGCCTGCTGCCCACCGCCCGAGCCCGCGGCAAGACCCGGAAGCTCGACCTGCCGGGGGCGGTGCTGGCGACGCTCGGCGTGGGCGCGCTCGTCCACGGCGTCACCCAGGCCGGTACACACGGCTGGCGCACACCAACAGCTGTGACCGGCCTCGCTGTCGGCGTCACGGCACTGGCCGCCTTCGCGGCGGTCGAAGCCCGCTACGCGGCAGCTCCGTTGCTGCCACCGCGCCTGGTGCGGATGCACCCGGTCTGGGTAGGCAACGCGGTGATGCTGCTGGCCGGAGCCTGCTTCATCCCCATGTGGTACTTCCTGTCGCTCTACATGCAAGACGAACTGCACTACGGCGCCCTGGCCACGGGGGCGGGATTCCTGCCGCACACCCTGGTGGGCATCGCCGCCGCCCGCCTGGCTCCTACCGTCATGCGGCACACCGGCGCCCGGACGCTGATCGTAGGCAGCGCACTACTGTGACCGCGGGGATGGGCCTGCTGATCACCCCGATCACCACCACCGTCACCTCCGGCATCCTCGCCCAGGATGCCGGGGCGGCCTCGGGGCTGATGAACGCCACCCGGCAGATCGGCGGCGCTCTCGGCCTGGCCACCCTGGTCGCCCTCGCCGCCACCACCTCGGGCACGACCGCCTCTTACCGGGCAGTGTTCGTGACCATCGCGGCTGCGTGCGCAGGCGTTGCCGCTCTGGCCTTGGCACTGCCTGCCGCAGTGTCTCGATCAGGCTTTCGTGATCACGCGCCGCCATCAGCGGAGCGAGCACATCGCGGGCCATGACACCGGTGAGCTCCTCGTCCCCCGACATGATCGCGCCGATCCAGTGGCGCCGGATGGGGCGCAGCCCGGGGACGGCATCGCTTCGGAACGCGAAAATACTCCCGGCCGGCCACACAACAAGTCTGGCCCCACCGCCCACGCGGCGGGGCCAGAACCCAAGATCTTCATGAGCCTTATAGGCACCAATCAGACCCTCTCGCGCCCGAGCCTCGCGTAGATCTCGGGACGCTTCTTGCGCAGGTAGAGGGCGTAGAGCGCACCACCGATGAACAGCGCGAACGTGAACGCCATGAAGATCACCGTCACCAGGGTCGACCCTCCGATGAGTTCGGAGTAGTTCGTGATGGCCAGATAGGTCACGGCGCCGAGGAACACCGCGCTGATCGCCGGAGCGACCACCGTATCCCACAGCGATTCGGGACTTTCCCGCCGACGGCGGAGGAAGTAGACCAGCACCGCGAGGCTTACGACGAACATGAGCAGCAGCACGTTGAAGGTGCCGCTACCGCTGGCGATCGGGTAGAGGGTGTCCGGACCGACTCCGAGCACGGTGAAGACGACCGTGGCCACGGCCCAGAGGATGCCGGCGGTCAACGCCGAGACGTAGGGCGAGTGATGGCGCTCGTGCACACGGCCGAGCACCTTCGGCAGCGCCCCGTCCTTCGCGAGCGAGAAACTGTAGCGGGCGGCGATGTTCTGGGTCGAGAGCATCGTCGCGAGGACCGACGTAATGAGGAGCAGCGAGACGACGTCGGAGAAGACCGTTCCGATCAGCTGCCCCGCGGAGTCGTTGAACAGGCCGACGGTGTTCGTCCGCGCGACCTCCTGCACCCGGTCCGCGCCGATGAACGCGATGATCGCCCAGGCTGCGACGACGTAGAACACGCCGATGCCGGCCACGGCGAGGTACGTCGCACGCGGAATGGTACGTCCCGGGTCCTTGACCTCGTCGCGGAAGATCACGGTCGCCTCGAAGCCGAGGAAGTTGCCGATCGCGAAGAGGAGTGCCAGCCCGATCCCGGCATCCGCAAACCACGGCATCGAGAACCCGATCCCGTGAGCGACGCGCTCGCCACTGGTCGAGAACGACACCACGTCGAAGACGACGACGATCACGACTTCGAGAATCATCGCGGTCGTGAGCACCTTCGCCGAGAGGTCGATACGACAGTAGGCGAGGAAGGTGGTGACGGCGATGATCGCGAGCGCGTACCAGTACCACGGGATTTCGGGTCCATGGAGGGTCTTCGTGACGAACCCCTGTAGCGTCACCGCGAAGAATGGCGGCGAGAAGAAACCGATAAAGAGGTAGCCGGTGAGAGCCAGGAAAGCGCCGCCGAGACCGGCCGGCTTGCCGAGACCGGCGGTGACGAAGGAGTAGAATCCACCGGGGTTCTCGATCGAGCGGCTCATCTTCACGAAGCCCACCGAGAAGATGAGCAGCATCACCGTCATGATGATGTAGATGCCCGGCGTGGTCTTACCGCTGTACATCATGAGCACGGGCATGGTGCCCGCCACGGTTGCCAGGGGTGAGGCGAATGCGAGCACGCTCATCGCGAGCTCTCCGACTCCCATATTGCCCCGGAGTCGAATCCCCTCGGTCTCCGGGACCTGTGTCGCTGTCTCGGTAATGCCGGCCATATGAACCCCATCGTTGGCGGATCCGGAATGGCACGACGCTAGTGGCGAGCCTTCACGCCCTTCTGTGCCAAGGTGAGACACTTCACCGGACACGCTAAGGCATGCTAAAGCCGGTCCGCCCATCGGGCGGACCGGCTTTACGCGTCGCGCACTCAGGGTGCGGTCGACGCCGGCGCGGTGATTCCGAGCTTGCGAAGGTCGACGACGTCGCGCAGCGGCTCGCCGGCCTTCCAGCGGCGCAGGTTCTCGACGAAACTGTCGACGACACGATCGCGCCAGCCCACCAGGTCCCCCGACGCGTGCGGCGACACGAGGATGTTGTCCCGGCTCCAGAACGGACTGTTGGCCGGCAGAGGCTCCTGCTCGAACACATCGAGGGCCGCGGCATCGAGGTGATCGTCATCGACGGCGGCGAGCAGGTCGTCCGCGACCACCACGGCACCCCGTCCGACGTTGACCAACCGGGCGCCCCGTCGCATCTTCTTCAGCCGGGAGGCGTCGAACAGGCCGCGGGTGTCCTCAGTCAGCGGCAGGGTCAACACGACGTCGTCTGCTCCGGGGAGCAGCTCGTCGAGATCCGCGATGGACGCGATGGCACCGAGCGCTGGATCCTGTCGGGCGGAACGACCCACGACGGTGACATCCATTCCCGCGGCGCGAAGGAGCAGCACGGTCTCCCGTCCCACCGGGCCGGGTCCCACGACGAGCACCTTCCGGCCCAGGATGGGTTCGGTCTCCCTGTGTTGCCAGCGGTGCTGGCGCTGGAGCTCGATCGTGCGACGCAAGTCCTTGGTGAACATCAACAGCACGCCGAGTACCCATTCCGCGATCGGACGCTCGCAGACCCCGCGCGAGTTACTGGCAACGACATCGCTGTTCACGACCGATTCGGTCAGGAGCGGATCCATGCCAATGCTGGAGGTGTGGATCCAGCGCAGCCGCCCCGGCCCGACCTCGCGCAGCAACGTGCTGCGGAAGTCGTTGAGGAACAGGATCTCGGCGTTCTCCTGGGCGCCCCGCAGCTCGTCGGCCGTGCGCACGACGAGGACATCCGCCTCGGGTTCCACCGCCGCGAGCGGCGGCACTTGTCCTCCCTGAGGCACGATGACGATCACCTTCGGGCGATACATATATTCTCTCCACTTCGAGCGGCGTCTTATTTCGCGGCGCCGCGTCCATTGCATCGGTGCGGCTACCAGCCGCCCTGCCATCCGCTGGTGAGGCCGTACGGGAGCCGCTGCGGCTCTTCATCCGGCAGTTTCCGCAGGAAGTCGAAGTCGCATCCTTCATCGGCTTGTGTGACGTGGTCGATGAAGAGCCGGCCGTAGCCTCGGCGGTATTTCGGGGCAGGCAGCTCGACGTCCGCGAGACGCCGTTTGATCTCCTCGTCCGGGATGTCGAGATCAAGACGCTGGTTCTCCACGTCGAGCACGATGGGGTCACCATCTCGCACGGCGGCAAGCGGTCCGCCGATCGCGGCCTCGGGCGAGACGTGGAGGACGGTGGTGCCGAAGGCGGTGCCGCTCATTCGCGCGTCCGAAATGCGCACGATGTCGCGGATGCCGCGGCGGAGGAGTCGCTCGGGGATCGGCAGCATCCCCCACTCCGGCATGCCGGGCGCACCCACGGGCCCGCTATTGCGCAGCACCAGCACCGAGTCCTCGGTAACGGGAAGGGCGGGGTCGTCGATCCGACGCCCGAGGTCGTAGATGTCCTCGAAGACAACCGCCGGGCCTCGGTGCTTCAGCAGCTCGGGCGACGCGGCGCTCCTCTTGATGACCGCGCCATTGGGGGCGAGCGACCCGCGCACGACCGCGATGCCGCCCGAGGTATCGAAGGGCTGTTCGAGCTTGCTGATGACTTGGCCGTCCGGCTCGGCCGCATTGCGGTAGCCGTCGGCCAGCGTCTCACCGGTGACGGTGATCGCGTCGCCGTGCAGCAGGGGGTCGAGCTCCTTCAGCACGGCGGAGATGCCGCCGGCGTTGAAAAGTTGCTTGATGAGATGCTCTCCCGAGGGGCGCACATTCGCGATCCGCGGGGTGCGCTTCGAGATCTCATGGAAGCGGTCGAGCTGTAGCTCGTAGCCGACCCGCCGCGCCAGCGCCAGCAGGTGCACGACCGCGTTGGTCGAGCCACCCACGGCCATGAGGAGAGTGATCGCATTGTCGAATGCTTGTTCGGTGAGCACCTCACTCGGCCTGGGCCCCAGCGAGACCGCCATCTCGACAGCTCGTCGACCGGTGGCCTCGGCAGCCGAGGCCCTGCGGGAGTCCACGGCGGGGATCGAGGCGGTGTCGGGCAGGCACATGCCGAGCGCCTCCACGAGGGAGGTCATGGTCGATGCCGTGCCCATCTCGCTGCAATGCCCGGCGGTGGGCTTCGCACTGGCCTCAAGGTCGTTGAAGTCCTCCTGCGTGATGGTTCCCGCACGGAGCTCGTCGGCGTACTTCCAGGTATCGGTACCGACACCGAGCTGACGACCGCGGAAGTAGGCGGGTTCCTGAGGCCCGCCGGTAAGCATGATCGTCGGGACGTCGGCGCTCGCCGCGCCCATGAGCTGAGCCGGAACCGTCTTGTCACAACCACCGAGGAGCACGATCGCGTCGAGTGGGTAGGCCCGGACCGACTCCTCGACGTCCATGGCCATGAGGTTGCGGAATTGCATGGCCGATGGCTTCATCAGGCTCTCGCCGAGCGAGATGGTCGGGAACTCGAGCGGCAGACCGCCCGCCATCAGCACGCCGCGCTTGACGGCGTCGGCCAGCAATTTGAAGTGGATGTTGCAGTTCACCAGCTCCGACCACGAGTTCGCGATGCCGACTACCGGTCGGTCCTTGATGGCGAATTTCGAGAAGCCTTCCGCCTGGATCGCGGTTCGGTGGATGAATCCCGTGAGATCGTGCGGGCCGAACCACCGCGCACTGCGGAGTTCACTGGTGTTCGGGTCGGACATGTGTGGGTGCTCCTTGAGCGGGGCGTGGTGCGGAATGGTCCGCGCGGAGGCGGGATGTCTCGGATGAGGGTGTGGGTCAGGCGGCGGTGGTGCCGCCGTCGAGGGCCATGCTGGTGCCGGTCGCGAAGGTCCCGTCGATCGCCAGGAACCAGATCGCCCGCGCGATCTCGTCGGGATGTGCGAGTCGTTTGAGCGGCACGGTGGCCTCCTTCTCGCGCAGCGATGTCTCGGGGGCGCTCACGTCGAGCCCGCCCCGCAGCATCGGGGTGTCGACCGGACCGGGGCTCACGACGTTGACGCGCACGGTCGGCGCGAGCTCGATCGCCAGAGCGCGGCTGAGCCCGACGACACCCGCCTTCGCGGCGCTATAGTGCGCGAGCCCCGCGACCCCCATGCTGGCCAGGTCGGACGCGACGTTCACGATCGCGCCCCGACCGGCGGCCCGCATGTGCAGCCCCGCCTCGCGGGAGACGTAGAACGTGCCTGACAGGTTCGTGTCGATCACCTCGCGCCACGACCTGTCGTCCAGCTCCTCAAGAGACGCAGCCCTCGCGATGCCCGCGGCGTTGACCACCACGTCGAGTCCTCCGAGCTCCTCGACCGCCGCGCGCACCGCATCGGCTGCCGACGCGGGGTGCGAGACATCAGTGCGGAAGGTGTGGGCGCGGTCGCCGATCTCGTCCGCCACGCGACTCAGCTCCTCGGGACGCCGGCCAAGCAGCGCGACGGCTGCGGCCCCGCGCGCGGCGAAGAGCTTCGCCGTGGCCTCGCCGACGCCGGAGGTGGCACCCGTGATCAGCACGCGCATGTGCTCGGGGTCGATATGGTGCACCCGTTCGCTCATAATCGCCGGAACTCCCTCGTGACTCAGCAGGACCGATGCGAGTCAGTACAGCAGCGCGGCGAGGGCCACCGATGTTCCAGATTGGCACACCGCTCCCCGGGTCGGCATTTCTAGGCTGGCTTACACGACGCGCCGGAATCCCGCCCGGGAGCGCCCGTCGGAGCATTCACGAGACCCGCGTCAGACGAAGGAGTCACCTTGCCAGAGCAGAACCGCATCGGAGTCGGACTGATCTCCGTCGGAGTGATGGGGCGGCTCCACGCGCGCTCCTACCTTCAGAGTCAGCAGTTCTTCCCGGAGTTGCCGAAGCGCGCGGAACTCGTGATCGCCGCCGACCCGGATCCGAACGGACGCGCCCACGCAACCGAAGCGCTCGGATTCCGCGAGACGACGAACGACTATCGCAAACTTCTCGCGCATCCGGACGTGGACGTCGTGTCCATCTGCTCGCCGAATTTCCTGCACCACGAGATCGCGCTCGCGACCATCGACGCCGGCAAGCACTTCTGGATCGAAAAGCCGATGGGCCGCAGCGCCCGTGAGTCTCGGGAGATCGCGCAGGGCGCGGACGCGGCGGGACTCTTCACGGCGGTCGGCTTCAACTATCGTCACGCTCCGGCGGTCGCCGAGGCACGCCGCCTGATCCGCTCCGGCGAGCTCGGGCGCATCACCAACGTGCAGATCCGCATGATCACCAGCTATGCCTCCGACCCGAACCAGGGCTTCACCTGGCGGTACGAACACGCGCAGGCCGGCTCCGGGGTGCTCGGCGACGTACTGAGTCACGGCTTCGACCTGGCGCAGTTCCTCATAGCCCCCATCATCTCGGTGAACGCGGTCACCGAGCGCTTCATCCCGCAGCGTCCGCTCCCCGAGGGCGGATCCCGCAGGGTCGAGAACGAGGACTACGCGGCCCTGCTCGCTCGCTTCGACGGGGGTGCGATCGGCATCTTCGAGACCACACGCGTCGCGATCGGACCGCACGCGGAGTACATCATCGAGGTCTACGGCACCAAGGGTTCGCTGCGTTGGAACTTCGACCGCATGAACCAGCTCGAGCTGGCTGACAACGGCAGCGGCTACCGCACGATCATGACTCCCACGTCCTACGGCGAGTTCGGCCGCTTCCAGCCGAACGCCGGGCCCGGCATCGGTTTCAACGACCTCAAGACGATCGAGGCGGCACTGTTCCTGCGCTCGGTCGCGGAAGGCGTGCAGCTCGCGCCCTCGGCGGCCGACGGCTGGTCGGCCTCCGAGCTGGTCGATGTGTCGCTTCGCAGCGCCGAGTCCGGCCAGTGGGTCGATGTCCCCGCTGTCACCGGCGCGACCACGACGCAGGCATAGACCGCGGAACACACGGAAAGGGCCGGAGTTCCACCGAGCTCCGGCCCCGCTGTCTTCGCGACCCCGACCAGACCACCTCTGGTCGGGGTCGCGTCTTCACCCTGTGAGGCGGATCACCGCACCTTCCTCCGCCGAGCGCTGTGCGGCGTCGGCGATGATCAACGCCGCGCGTCCGTCTTCGAATGTCGGGCTCGTCGACTCTTCGCCGCGCACGAGCTTGATGAACTCGGCCAACTCGCGTACGTAGGCCTCAGCGTAGCGCTCGAGGAAGAAGTCGAGATAGGGCCGCTTCGCCTCCACCGCGGCAGATGTGGAGACGCTCACCAGGCTGGACGGTGCGTTGGCCACGAGCAGCAGCCCCTCGGCGCCGAGCGCCTCGAGTCGCTGGTCGTAGCCGATCGCGCTGTGCCTCGAATTGGTGATCGTGGCGATGGCACCGGAGGCCGCACGCAGCACGATCGCGACGGTGTCGTAGTCACCGTGTTCACGAGCGCCCTCGTCGAACAACCGCGCGCCAGTCGCACTCACCTCCACGATCTCGCCGAGGAAGAAGCGAGCCATGTCGAAGTCGTGGATGGTCATGTCGCGGAAGATCCCGCCGGAGGTCGCGATGTAGTCGGCCGGTGGCGGCCCGGGGTCGCGGCTGGTGATCGACAAGTGCTCGAGCTCGCCGATCTCGCCGGTGGCGACGCGCGTGCGCGTCTCGGCGAAGGCGGGGTCGAAGCGCTGGTTGAATCCGAGCGCGACCGGCACGGAGCTCGCCGCGACCTTCGGGCGCAGTGCGTCGACCCGCGCGATGTCCAGGTCGATCGGCTTCTCGCAGAGCACCGGAAGACCTGCGTCGATACAGGCCTCGATGAGGGTGACGTGCGTCGGCGTCGGCGCTGCCACCAGCACGGCATCCACCTCTGCGGAGTCGAGCAGCCGCTCGGGAGAGTCGGTCGCGGTTCCCCCGTAGCGGGCGGCGACCGACTCCGCACCCGCTGGATACGGGTCGGCGACCCAGGAGAGCGTCGCATCGGGATCCGCGGCGATGCTCGCCGCGTGCACCTGGCCGATCCGGCCGGTGCCGATCAGGCCGAAACGAACCTGATCTCGCATCATCTCGAGCCTCCGATTACAGAACAGAGTCATCCTTTGGCAAGTGATCTACGGGTGACGCTATTGCGCAGCTCAGCCGGTGGAATGTGCCAGGTCAGAACACCGCCGAGCCGAAATCACGCCGCGGTGTACGTGCCGTCGATGACCAGTTCCGCGCCACTCATGTAGCCGGCCTCGTCCGAGGCGAGGAACACGACCGCGGCGGAGATCTCGGACGGCCGCGCCCAGCGGCCGAAGCGTGACGACTCAGGAGGCAGGGCCGTCGGATCCGCGCGGAGAAGAGGGGTATCCGTCTCGCCGGGAAAGACCGCGTTGACCCGGATCCGATGCCCGACCAGTTCGAGAGCGGCCGCCTTGGTCATGCCGCGCACCGCCCACTTCGACGCGACATACGCGAAGTTGTCGGTGAAGCCGACCAGACCCGACGTCGAGCAGATGTTCACGATCGATCCTCCACCGGCCGCCTTCATCGACCCCACGACCGTTTGCATTCCGAGGAACGGGCCGACCTGGTTCACGTCGATCACACGGCGGTACTCGCGCTCCTCCACCGTCTCGACCCGGTTGGCTCGCGCGATCCCGGCGTTGTTGACCAGCACCGTCGGGTGCCCGAACGCCGCCACGCACTCCGCCACGACACGCTGCCAGTCGGTGATCGAGGTGACATCTCCCACCAGCCAGCGGAAGCGATCCGGCCCGAGCTCGTCAGCCAGCGCAGGTCCGGAACCGGGGGTGATGTCGAACCCGATGACCCGTGCCCCCGCGTGCACGAGGGCGCGCGCATGCTCCTCGCCCATGCCGCTGCCCGCGCCGCTCACGATGGCGACCTTCCCATCGAGCCGGTCATCCATGGTGCTCCTCTGCCGCGACGATTCGGTGTCGTGTCGGTTCACTGGGCGGTGAAGGCTCCGTCGACGACCACCTCGGTGCCGCTCATGTACGACGACTCGTCCGAGGCGAGGAACACAGCCGCGGCCGAGATCTCCCCGGGACGCGCCCATCGCCCGAACGGCAGGTCCTCGGCCGGTGGCATCGAGGCGGAGGGAGTCTTGGCGTTCTCGCGGATCATGGGCGTATCGGTGTCGCCGGGGCAGACGGCATTGACTCGGATGCCGTACTCGACGAGCTCGAGCGCGGCGGCCTTGGTCATACCGCGCACCGCCCACTTCGACGCGACGTAGGAGAAGATGTCGGCGAAGCCGACGAGCGCCGCACTGGACGCGATGTTCACGATCGAGCCGCCGCCGGATTCCCGCATGGCCGGGATCACCGCCTGCATGCCGAGGAACGTCCCGACCTGGTTGATGTCGATCACCCGTCGATAGTCCGCCTCGGTCACGCTTTCGAGACGCTGTAGCGGCGATACGCCTGCGTTGTTGACGAGCACGTTGATCGCGCCGAACCGCTCGACACCGGCCTGGACGACATGGCTCCAGTCCGAGGCGGTGCGCACGTCTCCGCGCAGGAAGACGACACGATCCGCGCCGTACTCCTCGACCAGCGTCTTGCCCGTCTCCTCGTTCAGGTCGAAGGCGACCACACGCGCCCCCTGGTCCAGGAACGCACGGGTATGGGAGAGGCCCATCCCCCGCGATGCTCCGCTGATGACGGCGACCTTCCCGGCCAGGCGGGTCCCCTGTGAAGTCATGAGCTCTTCCTCTTATTCGGCGATCGAGTGGGCTGATGGCGGATCGAGGCGCTCACTGCCGCCCGATCCTGGTGAAGATGTCGGGCTTGGCACGGGCCAGGTGGCTCGCATAGGCGATTCCGGCGATGAGCACGACCGGCAGGAGCAGGGTCATCAGGAGCGAGGCCGTCTCCCCCGCCCCGATCAGGGTGTCGACGTGCACGACGCTCAGCACGAGGATGATCAGGAGGCCGATCAGCCCCAGGATCGGCGCGACGACCGTCTTCCAGACGCGTGCCGGGGTGTCGACGCGGTTCTTGGCGAAGTAGGCGATGATCGCGATCGACACCAGGCACATGAGGAAGATCACGATCATCGCCCCGAGGCCGTTCGTCCGGATGTAGATCGTGAACGCGTTCGTGCCGTCGTTCTCGAAACCGGTCACCGCGGCCAGCGCGAAAACCGTCACCAGGGTGAGCGCCGTGACGACCATCGAGGCGATGTGCGGCGAGTGGTGGCGCGGGTGCGCGGCGCCGAACCGGCTGGGGAAGACCCCGTCCTTGCCGAGCGAGAAGCCGTAGCGCGAGATCGTGTTGTGCTGCGCGAGCAGACACGCGAAGGTCGAGGTGATCACCAGCACCTTGATGACGTCGGGGAGAACGGTGCCGAGGTAGCGTGCCGCCGTTTCGCCGAAGAGGCTTGCGGGGTCGGCCTTCGCCGCGCCCGCGACGCCGTCCGGACCGAGCGCCGTGAGGAACGCCCACGCGGCGATGACGTAGAAGACCCCGATGAGGATCACCGAGAGATAAGTCGCGCGAGGCACCGTCTTCTCGGGGTCCTTGGCCTCCTCGCGGTAGATCGCCGCCGATTCGAAGCCGATGAAGCAGAGCATGCCGAAGAGCAGAGCGAGGCCGAAGCCGCCATCGGTGACGGCGCCCACTGTGAGCGGCCGCACGGGGATGCCGCCCGGTCCGCCGTCGATGAAGGCGACCGTGTCGAAGGCGATCACGAGCAGTACCTCGAGTCCGAGCGCGACGCCGAGCACCTTCGCGGAGAACTCGATGTGGCGGTAGGAGAAGATGCCAGTGAGGGCGGCGCCGACGAGAGCCCACACATACCAGGGGATGTCCGGACCGTGGAAGGTGCCGGTCACGAGCTGCCACACATACACGCCGAAAGCGATCCAGGTCGGCAGGGCAAGCAGCAGATAGCCGAACAGCGCGACGAACGCCCCACCGAGTCCGACCCTCCGGCCGAGCCCCGCCGTGATGTACGCGTAGAAGGCACCGGGCCGGTTGACGTAGCGGGTCATCGTGGCGTACCCAAACGCGAACAGCAGCACGATGAGCATGATCATCGTGTATGCGGGCACGATCGCGTACCCGGCGAAGCCGATCACCGAGGGCATCAGCCCGACTACCACGAGAAGCGGCGCGGCGAAGGCCACGACCGAGAACACGATCGAGCCGACGCCGAGTCGGCCCTTCAGACCTTGTGCCGACGCCCCGTCATCGACTTCGACGATTGGCGGAGCGGCTTCGGAATTTTTCTGTGCAGCCACCATCGACTCCATTCGTGGTTGAATTCGGCGGGAATCCGAGGTTCATGATGGCGAGCACGGAAACAGTTCACATGTCCCGTTCTGGGACACTTCTGGGTACTTCTCGCCTTGTTTCTACAGTCACAGGCGCGCGGGAGACGGGGAGGCCCGAAGCCTCGATTCCGGGGCTCCCCGTCGAGAAGAGAGAGCGCGTCCGCCTACTTCGCGAAGCGGTAGAGCTTTTTGTTGGCGAACTCGAGCATGCCGACCTTGCCCATCTCGCGGCCGTAGCCCGACTTCTTGACGCCGCCGAAGGGCACGTCCGGACCGCCGAGGCCGCTGGCGTTGACGAACACCATGCCGACGTCGAGCCGGTCACCGACGCGCTCGGCGCGCTCCAGGTCGTCGCAGATGACGACCGAGCCAAGGCCGTAGGGCGTGGAGTTGGCGAGCTCGATCGCCTCCTCGTCGCTGGAGACGCGGTAGAGCTGCGCCACCGGGCCGAACAGCTCCTCGCCGTAGACGTCCATGCTCGGGGTGATGTCGCTGATGACGCTCGGCGTGTAGACGTTGCCCCGCGGCTGGTTGTCACCGACGAGGATCGTTGCGCCCTGCTCGATGGCTCCCCGTACCTGGGCCGTCAGCGTCCTGGTCGCGGAGTCGGACGAGAGCGGCCCGTAATCGCCGTTCTCGTACGACTGGGCTCCGATCGCGGCGGTGAACTTCGCTGCGAACTCGTCGTAGTAGCGGTCGATGACGACGATGCGCTTGGAGCCGATGCAGCTCTGTCCCGTGTTGTCCATGCGGCCGTTCACCGCATGCTCGACCGCACTGTCGATGTCGGCCGTGTCGAGCACCAGGAACACGTCGGAGCCGCCGAGCTCGAGCACGCACTTCTTCAGCGCACGGCCGGCCTGCTCAGCGATGATCGCACCGGCGCGCTCGGAGCCGGTGAGCGAGACGCCCTGCACACGGTCGTCGGCGATCATGTCGGCGATCTGCTGGTGGGTCGAGAACACGTTCACGTACGCGCCATCGGGGAAGCCGGCGTCGAGGAACAACCGCTCCAGCGCGAGTGCCGACTCCGGGCACTGGGCGGCGTGACGCAGAATGACCGTGTTGCCGAGGATCAGATTCGGTACCGCGAATCGCACGACCTGGTAGTACGGGTAGTTCCACGGCATGACCCCGAGGATCACGCCGGTGCCCTGGTAGCGGAAGAAGGTCCGCAGTCCGTCGGCGACCTCGAGCTGCTCGTCGGCGAGCCACTGCTCGGCGTTGTCGGCGAAGGCGGCGCTGATCTTGGCCGCGAACTGGATCTCGCCGATTCCCTGCGGGATCGGCTTGCCCATCTCGCGGTTGATGATCTTCGCGAGTTCGTCTTGGCGCTCGATGAAGAGCTCGGAGAGACGTCGAGCGTGAACCGCACGCTCGCGCACCGTGGTTCGGTGGGACCACCCCTGGTATGTCCCGTGGGTAGCGGCGAGGGCGGCCTCGATCTCCTCCGCGGTCGCCGTGGGGTATTCGGCGACGGTCTCGCCGGTGGACGGGTCGGTGACGGCGAACGTGCCCATCTGTCCTCCTCCTTGATTTCTTGGGGCGTTCCGGATGCTGTGCCGGAAGAGACGGCTGCCCCGCGACGGGATGCCGCGGGGCAGCCGTGGTGAACCGCGCTGTGCGGTTCCGGTCAGACCTCGCTGCCGGGAGCGATCGTCGGGCCGTAGTAACGCTGGCGCTCCCGGCCTTCGCGGTGCTGCCTGCCGCCTTCCAGGGTCTCGGGTCGCTCCGAGGTCATCGCGGCGCCGACGTCCCAGAAGGCACCGCTGCCCGTGAGGTAACGCCAAGGCTCCACGTGGGCCACCACGACGGCCGGGCGGTCCTGGACTCCGCGGGCATCCTCAAGTGCCGCCCTGAACTCCTCGATCGTCGTGGTCGACCACGAGACCGCACCCATGCTGGCCGCGTTCGCGGCGATGTCGACGGGCACGACGGCCCCGTCGAGGCGTCCGGTCTCCGCGCTCCGCTCACGCAGCTGAGTGCCGAACTCATGGCCCGGACCGCCCTTGGCGACCTGCAACGGCCAGATGCACTGATGTCCGCTGTTGTCGATGACCACGACGGTGATCTTCTTGTGTTCCTGAACCGCGGTGATGAGCTCGGTCGGCTGCATGTAGTACGTGCCGTCGCCGATCAAGACGAAGACATCGCCCGACGCCTCCGGGCGGGCGAACCGATAGCCGAGACCGGCCGGCAGCTCGTGCCCCATGCAGGAGTTCGCGTACTCGGAGAGGACCTTCGTGCCGTTCGAGGTATCCCAGGCCTTGTGGACACCGCCGACCACACCACCGGAGCCGAGCACGAGTGCGTCGTCGGCGCCCGTGTGCTTGTTGAGCACGTCGATCACCTGCGCCTGGCTCATCTTCTCGCCGGGGATGTCTTCCAGGTCGTGACCGAGCGTGTCGGCCGTGGCCCGGCGCGCGCTCGCGATCTCGTCGCGGTATCCCCCGGCGCTCTGGTACGCGGCCGCGGTCAGCCCCTCGTGCAGTGCGGTGAGCGACAGCTTCGCGTCTCCGACGACGGGATACGAGCCCATCTTGTGCGCGTCGAAGGAGCTGACGTTGAAGTGCACCAGCTGGACATCGGGGTTCTCGAACAGCGAATGCGACGCGGTGATGAAGTCCTGCAAGCGGGAACCGACGCTGATCACGCAGTCCGCGCGCCCGGCGATCCGGTTGGCACCGATCGTGCCGTCGACCCCGAGCCCGCCGAGGTTGAGGTCTGAGATCGGGCCCATCCCCTTGCCGGCGTAGGTCTCCGTGACGGGGATCCCGAAGTCAGCGCTGAGCCTCGCGAGCTCGTCGGCCGCATCCGAGTAGCGCACGCCGCCGCCGGCGATGAAGACCGGCCGCTGCGCACGGCGGATGATCTCGATCGCGTCGCGGATTTCCTCCCGCGCCGCCGGTCGGCGGCGGATGGGCCAGACGCGCGGGCTGAAGAACTCCTCGGGGAAGTCGTAAGCCTCACCCTGGATGTCCTGCGGCAGACAGACGACGACCGCACCGGTGTCGACCGGGTCGGTCAGAACCCGCATCGCCTCGGGCAGGGTCACCAGCAGCTGAGAGGGCGTAGTGATGCGGTCGAAGTACCGGCTCACCGGGCGAAAGGCATCGTTGGCCGACACATCACGCTCCACCGGGTGCTCGATCTGCTGGAGGACCGGGTCACCCTTGCGGTTGTTGATGATGTCGGCGGGGAGCAGCAGGACCGGGAGGCGATTCGTGGTCGCGGTGGCGGCGCCGCTGATCATGTTGGTAGAGCCCGGGCCGGCGGAAGCGGTGCAGGCGAGGGTCGCGGCACGATTGGTCGCCTTGGCATACCCGATCGCCGCGTGCACCATCGACTGCTCGTTCTTTCCGGCGAAGTGGGGGAAGTCGACGCCGTACTCGTCGATGCCCTGGGCCACCCCGACCGAGTTGCCGTGACCGAAGATTCCGTACATCCCCGGGATCAGGCGACGGCGCTCGCCATCACGTTCGCTGTACTGAACCTGGAGGTACTCGATGATCGCCTGCGCGACAGTGCGCCGACGCACTTTCTTGCTGGTTGCGCCGACTACAGTATCGACGGCCGCGGTGGTAGTCATACCTTCTCCTAGGTCTGTGAATCAAACGTCGGCGTGATCGTCCAAGACGTTCGAGAGGCAGCGTTTCACCGTGTGAAGGGGCGCGTCTGTGCCACATTGACACGACGCCACGGGGCCTCTCGGCCGCCTGCCCCCGCCGCCGCCAGGTGCGGCATGGCGACGAGGTCGGCGCTGGTCCGTAACTCCCGTTCGGGGGGGCACCCATGTGCCCGATCACATCCGGATCAGTCGAATCGGTAGGGCTCGTGCGGCCCGACCGACGGAAGAGGACGGGGGCGTTCGCAGGTGCTCTCGATCTCGATATGACGACCGAGTTCCGACGACTTCTCAAAAGCCAGAAGCACTTCGAGCACGTGGTAGGCGAAGGCGCCGCCGGTGCGGGGCTCGAGTCCGTTCCGGATCGCGTGCCCGAACTCGGCCAAGCCGATCCCACGGTATGCGTCGTCACGATGTGTGATGGCCGTCTCACGCCAGTCGCCGCCACCGGGAGGCGTCATGTCGAGGGCGAGGTCGCGGGGCTCGCCACGGCGAAGAATCGGCGCGCCGGAGAAGTGATCCGGGTTGGGCGCGGCAATCGATCCGCTCGTGCCGTAGATCTCGAGGTGCGGAAGATTGTGGTTCCACACGTCCCAGCTCACGATAACCGTGGCGGTCGCACCGGACTCGAAGTCGATCGAGCCCGTGACGTGGGTCGGGGTCTTGATGTCGATGACGCCCTCGTAGCCGCCGTCCGCGGTGGGACGGGGACGAGTCTCCGAAGACCTCGGAGCACTGGCCGAGACCCGCTTCGCCGGGCCGAGGAAGTTCACCAGGTTGGTGACGAGGTACGGACCGATGTCGAGCATGGGGCCGGCGCCGGGGCTGTAGAAGGGATCGATGTTCGGGTGCCAGTGCTCGTAGCCGCGGTTTGCGAACGAGCCGAAGACGGCGACGGGCCGGCCGATCCAGCCGTCGTCGATGAGCTTGCGGCTGGTCTGCATGCCCGACCCGAGGAACGTCGTGGGCGCGGACCCGACCTTCACGCCCGCGGCCTGGGCGGCGTCGAGGATCTGCCGCGCCTCCTCGAGCGAGGTCGCGAACGGCTTCTCCGACAGCACGTGCTTCCCGGCGGAGACCGCCTGAAGCGTGACCGGAGCATGCAAATTCGGCGGGGTCAGATTGAGCACCAGCTCCACCGCGGGGTCGGCGAGGAGCTCGTCGGGAGTGAGTGCCTTCGGCACCGAGTACTCCGCCGCGCGCTTGGCGACCGCTTCGGCGTTGACGTCGGCAAGTGCGACGATCTCGACGTCGGGATGGACCCCGATCTTGTCGAGGTACTGGTTGAGCACGTTTCCGACGCCGATGATGCCGACTCGAATGGGATCCATTTCTCTCACTTCTTCTCTGGGTTCCGATGCTCCCGCGCAGGGAATGTCGCCGAGTCCTTCTAGCGGGCCGACACCCGCTCGCGACGAAGCTTCGCCGTCGCGGTGTCGTCGACGACGTCGTCCGTGATCACGACGCCGTAGACATCGAACGCCGACTCCGGCGTGATGCGGCTCTCACGCAGGTCGTTGAGCACCGCGACCGCTTCACGCTCGAGGGGGTCGCCATAGCCGCCACCGCCGGGCGTGATCGACACGACCTTCTCGCCACGGAGCATGTCGTACCGGCCGACGACCGGGATCTCCTTACGGCTGCCGTCGACGCCTTCGACCCAGGCCTCCGGAACGGCGCCTCCGGCACCACCGCGGACGCCCTTCGGCGGGTTGAACTTGCCCTCGATCCCGTACGCGATCGTCACGTCATCGTCGCGGGCCTCCATCGTGACGCGCGTCGCGAGCCCACCACGCTGACGGCCCGCGCCGCCCGAGTCGGCGACGAGCACGCGCTCGTGGATGAGGATCGGGTAGCGCTGCTCGTCGACCTCGACGCTGTCGTGGTAGAGCAGGGCACCGCACACGGGGCGCTGGTAGGTCGGCCAGCCGTCGGCGTACGGTGTCGCCGGACCGCCGACGCCGCCCACCAGGATCTGGTTCACATAGGCGTTGCCGTTGCGCTCATCGATGCCCGAGACCACGGACTTCGCCGGGGCCTGACCGGTGGCTCCTTCGGCGGTGCCATAGCCGTCCCCGATCTGCGAGAACGCGGCCTGAACGATGTTGACGACCCGGTCCGCCAGGTTGGTCGTGCCCGACGAGCACGAGTAGGGATGCTTCGGCACGCCGACGGCGCAGCCCTCACGCAGCAGCACCTCGAAGCGCCGGAAGGTGCCGGCGTTGCTCGGCAGGGACTCCGGAAGGCCCGAAAGGATGCCCGCGAGCGCGGCTCCGGTCGCCGTCGCGCGCGTGAGGTTGAGTCCGTTCGGCAGGTTGTCGGGGTTGTCACGCAGGTCGATCGTGACCCGGCCGTCGGCCGGCTTCACCGAAATCGTGGCCTGAATCGGAACCCCGTCGGGACCGGTGCCGGGGAAGGGATCGTGTGACGTCGAGCCGGTGACAGACCACTCCGGCAGCGTCTCGACCGCGCTCGTCGCCAGGCGCTCGGAGTAGTCGAACCAGGCATCGACGAACTCGACGAGGGTGTCGGCGCCGAACTTCGCCGCGAGCTCCTGCACGCGGCGCTCGGCGATGCGCGAGGCTCCGACCGAGGCGAGGTAGTCGCCGTACCACTGGTCGGGCACGCGGATGCGCGCGCGGCACATGCGGATGATGTCGTCGAGGTCGGTGTAGTCGCGCTGGATCCGCACGCAGGGGAAGATCAGCGCGCCTTCCTCGTAGACATCGCGCGCGGTCGCGTAGAACGTCGTCGGGAGCGAGTTGCCGCAGTCGGCCTGGTGGGCCTTGGTGACGGCGGTGAACAGGTGCCGCCCCTCGACGAAGATCGGCACGAGGATGCAGTGGTCGGCCGCGTGGGAGTTGCCCATGTAGGGATCGTTGTGCAGGAACGCGTCACCCTGGCGGATGTCATCGTGCAGCGTGATCATGTCTTCACCGAGCGGACCGGCACCGAACACGTGCACCGGCACACCCTCGGCCGCGGCGAGCAGCTGGTTGTCGGCGGTCAGCACGGCGCAGGAGAAGTCGCGCGCCGTATTGATCACCGAGGAGCGTGCGGACCGGAGCAGCCCGCTGGTCATCTCACGGACGATCCCGTCGAAGGCGTTCGCCAGCACCGAGAGCTTGACCGGGTCGAATTCACGTGACACGTCACGCCTCCTTACGAGTCAGGTAGATGTTGGAGCGGTCGTCGAGCGTCGCGTCCCACTCCGGCGGCACGACGATGGTTGTCGTGGGCTGGTCGATGACGGTCGGGCCGACGATCTTGTCGCCGGGGCCGAGCGTCACGCCGCGGTAGCGGGGCGTGTCGAAGCTCTCGCCTCCGAAGGTGATCGGATCGGTGCGGTGCGACTCGGGCGATCCGCCCGCGGCGACCGTGTCCTTCAGCTGCTCCGGCCGGGGCACCTCGACACGCACGCCCCAGGTGATGATCTCGACGCGGCTCTGCGCGTCGTGGGTGCCGTTACGGCGGTCGTGCTCCGCGTGGAACGCGCGCCCGATGACATCGGCGGCGTCGCCGTGGGTGTTCGGCACCTCGCCGAGGTGCACGCGCAGATCCCATGCCTGGCCGGGGTAGCGCGCGTCGACGAAGTAGGTGACCTCGGCCTCGGCTCCGACGCCGGCGAAGCGGGCCGCGAACTCGGCCGCCTTCGCCTTGATCTCCTCGATGGCCCGCGTCGCCGACTCGGCGTCGAACGCGTGAGTGTCGTTGTGCAGTGGCGAGAGGAACTCGGTGGCGATGGGTGCACGATGGGCGCCGTAGGCCGCGAGTACCCCCGCGGTCGCCGGGATGAGAACCGTGTCGGCTTCCAGCAGCACGCCGATCGCCGCGGCGACCATCGCTCCGGCGCCGCCTCCGGCCACGATGAGCGCACCGCGCGGATCGACGCCCTGCTCGAGCGAGGCCTGTCGGATCGCCGTCGCCATGTGGCTGGCCGAGACATCGAGGATCGCCTGCGCCGCCTGCTGGATGGTCATCCCGAGCGGGCCGGCGATGCGTGACTCGATCGCACGCACAGCGGCGTCGCGGTCGAGGGTGAATCCACCCTCGAAACCGCTGGCGTCGAGGTAGCCGAGCACGACGCACGCGTCGGTGACGGTCGGCTCCTCACCGCCGCGGCCGTACGCCGCGGGGCCGGGAGTGCTGCGGGCGCTCTGCGGGCCGACGCGAAGCAGCCCTCCGCCGTCGATCCAGGCGATGCTGCCGCCGCCGGCTCCGATGCTCGAGACCGCGACCGACGACAGACCGGTCAGGTGGCCGACGAAGGGCTCGCCGAGCCACGCCTCGCGGGTGTGGCGCACGACGCCCTTCTCGACGAGCGACACGTCGAAGGTGGTGCCGCCCATGTCGCAGACGACGACGGTCTCCCGATCGGGTGCCGCCGCCGCACCGACGAGCGGGGCCATCGACGGACCCGAGTTGAGCAGCAGTACGGGTCGGTCGAGTACGTCGGCGACGTCGAGCACGGCGCCTTCCGAAGTGACGACCAGCAGGTCGCCCGTGAACCCGTACTTCACCAGGTCGGAGCGCAAGTTGCCGAGGTGGTCGGCCATGAGGGGCTTCAGCGAGGCATCGATGGAGGCGGCCGACGAACGCCGGTACTCCCGGATGGTCGGGTTCGCCTGGTGCGAGAGCGTGTAGGGGACGCCCGGGAGGATCTCCTCGATCAGCTCCGCGAGGCGGGCCTCGTGAGCGTCGTTCATGATCGACCACAAGAACGACACGGCGATCGCCTCGACGCCCTCGTCGAGGAGGGTCTCGAGGGCGCTGCGCACCTGCTCCTCGTCGAGGGGGACGAGCACGTCGCCCTCGGAGTTGATGCGCTCGCGGATCTCGTAAGTGAGTCGGCGCGGGATGTACGGGCCGGGGTAGGCGGCCTTCGAGTCGAAGGCGTCACGGCGGCCGCCCTCTCGCAGCAGCAGGGTGTCGGCGAAGCCCTCGGTGACCAGCAGCGCGGTCTTGGCGATCTTACCGGTGAGCACGGCGTTGGTGGCGTGCGTGGTGCCGTAGACGATCACGTCGGCGTTGCGCAGCACGTCGTCGCCGCTCCAGCCGACGGACTCGGCCGCGCGGCGGACCGCGGCCTCGAAGCCGGTGAACACGCGGTCGTAGGTGGTGAGTGCCTTGCCGGCGGCCATGTCACCACTGTCGGAGCCGACGACTACGTCCGTGAACGTGCCACCGGTGTCGACGGCGATGCGGTATCGCGCGTCGCGGCCGCCTGAATTCGTCTGGGCCTCGGTCATCTTTCTTCCATGTCTGTCGAGAGCTTGCGAGTGGTGGTCGCCCACGTGGGCTGGGCGCGTCGTCGCGACGTCAGTGCTCGGCGACCCGGTTGCTGAGAACGCCGACGCGCTCCACGTCGACCTCCACGGTGTCGCCCGGCTTCAGCCAGATCGGTGGAGTGCGCTTCGCTCCGATCCCCTGCGGCGTGCCGGTCGCGATCACATCGCCCGGCTCAAGCGTGAGGAAACTGGAGAGGTAGGAGATGATCCGGGCGATCGGGAAGATCTGGTGCCGGGTGTTTGAGTGCTGCAACTCCACACCGTTGACACGGGTGACGAGTTCGAGCGTCTGCGGGTCGCCGATCTCATCGAGGGTGACGAGCGCGGGGCCCCACGGGGTCGAACGGTCGACGGTCTTGCCGGCCGTCCACTGAGTCCCGCGGTACTGGAGGTCGCGGGCCGAGATGTCGTTCAGTGGGGCGAGGCCGGCGACGTAGTCGAGGGCCCCTTCCTCCGGCACCTGACGCGCCGTGCGGCCGATGACTACGGCCACCTCGCCCTCGAAATCGAGGTTCGCGCTGACATCGGCACCCTGGATCTCATCCTCGGGACCGACGAGAGTCGACGCGAACTTCACGAACACGTCGGGGTGTTCCGGCAGGGCGCGCCCGGTTTCGGCGACGTGGTCCTTGTAGTTGAGTCCGACGCAGAGCACCTTCGCCGGGTCAGGAACGGGAGTAGTCAGGTGCACGTCGGAGCGAGCGCCGACTCGCGTACCCGGATTCTGGTCGATCAGCGCCGCCACGCTGGTCGAGAAGGACTTGAGCTCGGGGCCGTACACGGTCAGGAAGTCCCGGACGGACGAGGCCGGCGTCGTGCGGGCCGCCCTCAGCAGGCGCTCGAGGTCGAACACTGTGTCGTCGAGGAGCACGCCACCTCGGACGCCGCTCTCGTGGAGGTAGGAGACGATTCGCATTGTGGCTGCCCTCTCTCAGTCCTGTGCGCCGGCAGCGACGGCGAGCACAGCGTCCGCAAGACGATCCGCGATGTCGTCGACGACCGCTTGGTCCATCGGGGTCGACAGCGAGAGCAAGTTGGCCGGTGAGCCGAGCAGGCCGCGGTTGTACGACTCCCACCACAGACGGTGCTGCGTGCTTTCGTCGACCTTCTCGGAGCCCGCGGGAACGGCCCGGAGCAGCGAGCCACGGCCCCGCACCTCCCAGCCGGCGTCCGCGACACGGGCCATGACCGACTCGCGCGCGGTGTCGCCGAGGCTGTTCAGCCGCCGCACCTCGGAGTCGCTGTAGAGGCGCAGCGCCGCGGCACCGGCCGCCATGCTGACCGGATTGCCGGAGAACGTGCCGCCGTGCGGCAGGCTCCCGGGCCGCGTCGGGTCCACCTCGGACATGAGCGAGCCGAGGCCGACGACCGCGCCGACCGCGAAGCCGCCGCCGATCGTCTTCCCCGTCGTCAGGAGGTCGGGCGAGACACCGTACCCGCCGCTCAGACCGTGCGGGCCGAGCCGCAGGCTGATGACCTCGTCGATGATCAGGACGATCCCGTAGCGGGTCGCGAGTTCCCGCGCCGTGGTGACGAACTCGTCGGAGATACGCAGCAGCCCCGCGCGGTTCGGCAGGAGGTCGAGGATGATCGCCGCGTAGGAGTCGGGCGCTGCCTCGATCGCCCGGCGGAGGAACTCGGCGTCATTGAGCGGAACGGGAGTGACGTCGTCGATCACCCCCTGGGGCACGCCGCGGGTATAGGTCGGGCCGCCGGGGACGAGGGCGATGTCCGACGTGCCGTGATAACCGCCCTTGGTCACGATCACGCGCTCACGACCCGTGCCGGCGCGGGCGATCCGGATGGCGGACATGACGGCCTCGGTGCCGGAATTGGTGAACCGCACCTGATCGAGACCGGTCAACCGCGAGAGCAGCAGATCGGCCAGCTCCCACTCGTAGAGGTTGGGGATGCCCCAGCTCGCCCCTGACGACAGGGCCTTGATCGCCGCCTCCGTGATGTCCGGGTGGGCGTTGCCGTGGATGAGCGAGGTGAAGTTGTTGTTCGCGTCGATCAGCTCACGGCCGCGGTCGTCCCAGACCCGGTAGCCCTCGCCGCGAACGGCGTACGGGCTCGGCGCGCCGGTGTAATACGTGGATCGGCCGTAGCCGCCCGGCAGAAGCGGATAGCCGCGCGGACCCCGGCGCAGGTGCGGATCCTCCGCGGGGGCGCTGCTCGAGACATGGTTTGTCTGGATGTTCGTTGCCACGTCAGTCTTCTCCACTTATCAGTTCACGAGGTCGGTCAGGGGCCGCCCGGTGAGCACGGCCCGCGCCCGCTCCACCGCGCCGTCCTGTAGCGCTCCCGTCGAGCGGTTGGAACGCCAGGCGATGTGCGGGGTGAGGATCGTGTTGGGCGCGGATCGCAGCGGGTGATCGGCGGCGACCGGCTCGTGCGAGAAGGTGTCGATGCCGGCGCCGGCGATATGCCCCGACTTCAGGGCCGCCGCGAGCGCCTCCTCGTCGATCAGCCCGCCGCGCGACACGTTCACGACCACGGCCCCCTTGCGCATCCGCGCCAGCACGTCTTCGTCGACCAGGTGTCGTGTGTCGTCGTTCAGCGGGAGGTGCAGCGAGACGATGTCGGAGTTCTCGAGCACGCTCCCCAGGCTGCCGAGCTCGACCGGTCCGTCGGCGATGAAGGGGTCGTAGCCGCGCACTCGCGCACCGACCGCCGAGTACATCCGTGCCACATGCTGACCGATGCGCCCCAGGCCGACGACGCCGACCTCGAGCTGCGAGAGCACGGGGGTGTCGTAGCCGATGACCCCGGCCCAGCCGAAGCCGCGGATGGCGGCGTCGCCGGTCGGAAGCCGGCGCGCGAGCGCGAGGCCCATCGCGAAGGCGTGCGAAGCCACCTCTTCCGAGGCGGTGCCCGGGACGATGGCGACCGGGATACCGGCCTTCGTGGCCGCGTCGACGTCGATGTTGTCGTAGCCCATGCCGTAGCGGATCACCGCGCGGCACTTCTTCATGATCGGGAACTCTTCGGCGGTGAGCCGCGCGTAGGGTGTGACCATCACGATCTCGGCGTCCGGCAGTCCCGCGCGGAACGCGTCCACGTCAGCCGCCGCGACGAGTTCGTAGTCGAGCTCATCGGCGAGCGCATGCTCGCGATTCAGATCCGGGAAGTGGTGAGGGGCCACCAGAATGGTCCCCGGCTCATCGCCGTTCATATCGTGTCGATCCTGTTCGCGTCGGGTTCTCGTCGTCGCCGGAGTGCGGCCGAGGCCGGTATTGATCGGGGCCGGTTCCGGTCAGCTGGCTCAACTAAAACCCGATGCGCGCGCGGCCATCCGTGCCAGATCGACACACTCGACGGGCCTCTTTCGGACACGACGAACGGCCCGGACCCAGCGGGTCCGGGCCGTTCGTCGGGTGGTCAGAGGTCGAAGCCTCGACTGCGGAAGTAGTCCATGCGTCGGTAGAAAGTGGATCGCCCGATCTCGAGGATCTCGGCGGCGAGTCGTCGGTTGCCCTTCGCTTCACGCAAGGCGCTGCGGATCTCGACCAGCTCCGCGTCTTCGAGACGCGAAAGCCGCCCCTTGGCCAGCATGCGGTGGAAGCTCTCGGGCAGATCGGCATCAGAGACCTCGATGCCTCGAGACCGCTCGACCGCATCTGAGACGACCTGGCGCAGCTGGGCGATGTTGCCTGGCCAATCGGAGTTGGTGAGGGTTGCGACGAGCCTTCGCGAGAGCCGACGATCGCCGAGCTCACGCGCGATCGCATGCGCCAGCAGGGGGATGTCCTCGCGCCGTCTGCGCAGCGGGGCGAGCTTGATCTCGAGCGCCCCGCTGGCGTCGGCGATCGCGCGGGTCGCATCCGTGATGCTCGCGGCGGTGAAGATCACGGTGTGGCGCCCGCCGCCTCGCAGCCGCGTGGCCACCTCGTGGGAGTCCATGGGCGAGAGCTCATCGGCGTGAGCGATGAAGAGGACCGGCTCGGACCCCGTACTGGCATGCTCGCACGCCTCATCGATCCGGATACCGGCATCGGTATCGCGCGCGTCAATCCGGATCACATCGCCGCGGACGCCGGCGATCGCCTCGGCGAGCCGCGCCTTTCCGCTACCGGGCTCGCCGACGATGGCCACGGACCGACATTGCTCAATCGCGGTCCGGGCCGAGTCGACGGCCTGCTGCAACGAGATGCTCTGTCCATCGAGGCGCTCGAGCAGCTGGTCAGCGGACGACGAGGCGTCGTGCCGCGAGACCGGCTGCGCGTCGAGCGTCCGGCTCCGGCGGGCAAGTGGACGGACGACGGCGACGGCGCCGAAGCCCGAGGCGGACAGGTCCACCGGCGAGACCTCGATGCTCGCCGGCCCGAAGCCCGCGAGCATCACTTCTACGCTCGTACCGTGTCCCGAGGACATCACGCTCTTGGCATAGCTGGTGACGACGGAAAGATCGGAGCCTTCCAGGGACGCCGTCGCGGCGGAGTTCATGAACGAATGCTTGCCATCGGTCACCACGACGGCGGCCTTCCCCCGCCGACGCGAGATGGTGAGGTACTCACGCAGAAGCGTGCGCTCCCGCGACGACATGCGCGTCTCGATCTCACGCTCGATTCGCGACGTGACCCCTTCGAGCATCAGGAGCGTGGACGACGGGTCAAGCCCCTGGACCCGGGCAGCGGGCAGTGTCAGCCCGACTACTGCCCGCACCCGGTTGTGGAACGGGTCGCGGATGAGCGAGGCGAAGCACCAGTTGCAGCGCATATCCTCTCGGAAGTGCTCCTCGGGCGACAGCCAGACGGCACGGCCCTCTTCCAGCGCGACGCCTTCGCCGTTGCTGCCACAGCTCGCCTCCAGCAGCGAGTAGCCCGGCGGGAAGTCGACGTCCTCCCTCAGGAAGGGCGGCTGGACCAGTGCGCCATTCGGCGAGCTCAGGCTCACGTGGCCACCGATGTCCGCGGCTACCTCGTCGAGCTTCCGCAGGTGCGGCTCAGCGATGGCCATCGTACGCTCATCGACACGCCCCTCATCGACGTAGCCTCGATCGACCTGCGAGTCGACGCCCGCGGCGCGACTACGCATCCACGAGCGGGCGACCACCGGACGGAGGCCCGAGAGATCGTCGGTGGCGCGGCTCAGGAACAGGTCGCGGATCTCGGCCGTGTAGTGGAGTGTCGACGATCCGCTCGTCGGGGGCGATGCGACTGACACCATGGTGCTTTCCTCGTCAGTTACGCGTGCAGGGCATGAGCCTACCTAACAGCCGTTAGCGCGTCTTGTCTACTAGTTTTCTCAATCGAGTCGTCTCGACTTCATCATTTCGAGATCCCTCTGTACCTCACACGACCCGACCCGGTCGAACGCGCACCCCCGACGCAGCGAGGTCCCGTAAGGACGGCGACCTGCCCCGGCCCGACGCCCGCGCCGTCCTACCTCGACCTGCCGGAGCGGGCCCTGGTGCCGTGCGTGGACAAGAAGTCCCGACGAGATCCTCGACAAAGTCGCCACATACTGCTCTGACTCAGGTCACTAGGTCAGGCCGCCGAAGAAGGCATCCACCTCCGGCTGGTTCATGTCGGAGAAGTAGCATTCGACGATCTTGCCTCCGGCGACCCGGTAGTAGCCCAGGCGCTTCGTCGTGACCGACCGGTCGCCACGGGCCCAGGTTTCATGGACCAGCAGCAGCACACCGTCGTCGCCCACGAGCAGGGTGTCGTTTCCGTTGACCTCCCACACGTCCGTGTAGTCGGCTACCCGGCCGATCCAGTCGCGTACGAACGAGTCGCGGCCGGTGTAAACGCCCGCCAGGGGACCGTCACCACCCATGTGAACGACGAGCTCGTCGGCGAAGAACGCTATGCCCGCTTCCTGGTCACCACGCTCCCAGGCTTCGTGATATGCCTTCAGCAGGCTGAGGGTGCTCTCGACAGTCATCATCTCTCCTTGTGTGCCTCGGTATTCAGTGGATTCGGCACCACCGCCGGTGCGGGGCGATCGGAGCCGTGACCACCGGCCGGTGTTCCCATGCGGTGCCCACAGCCCTCGATCCCGCGCTGCCAACGGTGCGTTGCCGCGGTGGCTCAGGCCTTGGCGTTCCGCTCGGGGAGGCCGAGCATGGCGCGATACTCCGAAGGCGTGGCGACCGGGCGCCCCACCACCTGGGAGATCATCTGACCGATCTGGAGGGCCTGCCGGTTGCTCTCAACCCGGTCGTCCCGGTGCGGCCAGAGCAGGTACGTGTCTTCCATGCCGACACGGATGTGCAAGCCCATCAGGGCGGCGAGCGTCGCCACGTGAGTCGACGCCCGCCCCGCGGCGCACACCATGATGAAGGCGTCGGGGTCGACGTCCTTGATCGCTGACACCGTCCGTGTCAGCCCCTCGATCATCTGGCGCGGGTTGTCCATCGGGCTACAGCCGGGCAGCGCGGGCAGGACGAGCCACACCGCGGGCGTCTCTATAAGTCCGCTCTTGATCAGGAACCGGTCGGCGTTGGAGACATCGGCATCCGTGTACACCGCGATCTCGGGCTTGGCTCCAGCCTCGTTGATGAGCCTCACCTTCTCGATCATGATCGGAGCCGGCTTCACGAAGAGGGAGTCACCGATGTAGGTGGCCGTGGTGTTGATCGGGGCGGCGTCCAGGACACCGGATTCGAGGACCTCCTTCATCAGTGCCCATTCGCCGTTGAGGGCCGGCACCAGACAGCCGTCGACGGCCAGTTGCGGGAACTCGTCGCGCAGCGGCTTGATCACCTGCCGGAACCGGTCGGGCGACAGGACGTTGTACCCCTCGTCGTCACGGACGTGGATGTGCACCGTGCTGGCGCCGGCCTGGGCGACCTCGCGGGCCGAGTCGAGGATGGCACCCGGAGTCAGCGGCTGGTTGGGGTTTTGGTCGTGGCGGAAGAAGGCGCCGGTGATCGCCACCGAGACCACGAGCTTCTCCGGGATGTCCCAGGGGGCTGAGATCGGCGCGTCGTGGAAGGCGGACCGCTCCAGGTCCAGGACAGTCGGGATGCCGTAGGGACGCCAGATCATCTTCTCCTGCTCGCGCGCGACGCCCTTGGCGACGCGGTCCCAATCGACGTTCGTCATGCTGTCTTTCCTCTTTCTTCGTGGGTCACCATGCGTCTCGACGGCGTGCTCAGCCGCCGGTCGGAGCGATTCTCAGTGGGTCGCGGCGACTGCCGTGAGGAGGTCGCGGATGCGGACGTGCTCCGTGATCTCGCCATTCCTGGTCCGGTAGGCGGTCATCCCGCCGCCGCCCGCCGACACGTCACGCAGCGTCGAGAAGAAGTCAGCCGGGTTCAGCACCTCGGGCGAGACCACTCCGGGGCCGGGTACCCGGCCCCGCAACGCGATGAGCGCGCCCGCCGCCGCCGGGGTTCCGGTCGCGTCCTCCTGGCTGGTGGGGCCACCGGCGAGGAAGGCGATCCCCTCGCTGCCGACTCGGACGTCGACAATGAGGCCGGAGCCCACCGGCTCACGGTCGGCGTGCTCGGCGCGCGCGGTCTCGAAGATCGTGTGCATCGCCTTCGTGCGTCCGGAGCCGGCCGGCAGGCGCGAGATCGCCCAGCCGAGGTGTGTGAAGTCCTCCGGGATGAGCCCGCCCTTGTTGGTCGCCTCCGTCACCCGGGTGAACCTGGGCAGGGTGAGCACCTCCGGGTGGCTCAGCGTCACCACGAGCTGCTCTCCCACCGGTTCCGGAAAGGCCACCCGCTGAGGCGCGAAGTCCTCCCACGCCGGCGACCCGCCCGCACCGGGGATCGCGGTGCTGAAGGAATGGGCGAAGTGCGGAACCACGGCGCCGGCCATGTCGGCGGCGTCGACGCACCAGATGATCGCGGCGCTCGCGGCACCCTCCGGCAGCGAGTCGAGTGCGAGCCGCACGAGGACATTGGTGGTCCCGGGCGCGGAGCCCATGCCGATCAGCGCGGTGACACCGGCGGCCTTGGCGGCGTCGTCGCGGTGCAGCAGCGTCTCCGTGGCGTCCGCGTCGTCGCAGATGTCGACGTAGTCCGTGCCCGCGGCGATCGCGGCGTCCAGGATCACCGGCCCCAGCGTGTGGTAGGGGCCAGTGAGGTTGACCACCAGGTCCGCTCCCGTGAGGACCTCATGCAGCTTCCCCGGCTCGGCGAGGAGATCGAAGCGCACCTGCTCGATCTCCTGCGTGCCGGCATCTATGACCCGGCCGTCGGGGAACGCCCGGTCGCAGCAGATCAGGCGCAGCTCGGCCGTCGACCGGCCCAGGCCACGAATCAGTCCGGACGCTTGCGCACCGGCCGCGCCCAGCACCACCACGGCGGGTTTGCTCATGTGCTTTCCCTTCACCAAAGCTAATTAATTGAATGTTTATTAAGTAAGGAGGCCGAGTGATGCCCCGGCCGGTTTCCCCACGCCCAGGCCGTCTCTCTGAGCGATGTGGACGGTGTCAGCCCGCCGCGAGGTCGGCGCGCCGCTTGGCCGTCGCCTCGACATCGACGGCAAGGCCGTCCTCGGTGGTGATGAACTCGACGCCGTAGGTGCTCGTGGCGTGCTCCTGGCTCTCCCAGCCTTCCAGGATGTCCTCCAGCACCAGGCGCGGATCGCGCTCCAGCGGCGAGCCATATCCTCCGCCGGAGGCGTCGAAACCATGGATGGTCTCGCCGGGCTTCAGCACGATCGTGGCGGTGTTGGGCAGGCGAGTACGGGCCCCGTCGGCTTTCTCCAGCCATGCCTCGGCGGTGTGTCCGTCGCCACCGCCGGCCACGCCCCTGGAGGGGCTGACCTGGCCGTCGCAGGGATAGATCACGGTGATCGGGTCGGCTTTGGGCGTGTAGGCCAGCTCGAAAGACGGTCCGCCACGGTGCTTGCCGGCACCGCCGGTGTCGGCGACCAGGCGCAGGTGCTTGTAGCGGATCGGCATCTTGATCTCATCGATCTCCACCGAGTCGCGGTACATCAGCCCGCTCACGCACGGCACGCCGTAGGTCACCCAGCCGTCCGCATGGGCGCTGCCGGGGCCTCCGTTCGCGGTCGCGCACAGTTGGTTGACGAACGGCTCCCCCGTGCGGCGGTCCTTGCCGGACAGCACTGCGTATCCGACGCCCACGCCGACGGCTCCCTCGGCCACCCCGTAGGGCTCGCCCAGCTGAGCGAACGCGGCGCCGACGCAGTTGATCAGCCGGTCGGTGACATTGGTGGTCGCCAGCGAGCAGCTGTGCGGGAACCGGGGCTTGCCGACCGCCGATCCCTCGTTCATGTCGATGAGCACTCGCCGGAACGCACCGGAGTTCTTGGGCACGTTGGCGGGGATGGCGTTGAAGATGCCGCCGAACACCGCGGCACGCGTGGTGGCCTCGGTCAGATTCAGGCCGCAGTCCACGTTGGGCGCGTTCTCGGTCAGGTCGACATGGATCAGCCCTTCCTCGGGCTTGACCCCGATCTTTACACCGATCTCCAGCCCGTCGGGCAGATAGGGCTGGAAGGCGTCGTGCCGACCGGTGTTGTACAGCGTTGCCGCGGGCAGGCCCTCGATGGCCTTGCTCATCATCTTCTCGCTGTAGTCGAGCCAGTCCCGCATGAACTGCTTGATCTGGCCGACGCCGTACTTGGCGACGAGTTCCTTCAGCCGACGCTCCGCGATCCGGGCCGCGCCGATCTCGGCCAGGTAGTCGCCGTACCACTGCGACGGAACCCTGATACGGGCCTGGCACATCCGGATGACGTCGTCGATGTCCCGGTAGTCGGACTGGACCTTGACGGTCGGGAAGATCAGAGCGCCCTCTTCGTAGACGTCCTTGGCCGCGGCGTGGTACGTCGTCGGTATCGAGTTGCCGACATCGGCCTGGTGGGCCTTGGCGACGGCGGTGAACAGGTGCTCGCCCTCGACGAGGACCGGCACGAGGATCGTGTGGTCGGCCGCGTGCGAGTTGCCGACGTACGGGTTGTTGTCGAGGTAGGCGTCACCTTCCCGCAGCTCCGGGTGGGCCGTGCGCATGGCCTGCGCCTGTAGTTGGGCGCCCACGATGTGCACCGGGATGCCCTGGGCGGCGGCGAGCAGTTCGTCGTCCGCGGTCACGATCGCACAGGAGAAGTCACGGGCGCTGTTGATGACGGCGGAGCGCGCGGCGCGCAGCAGCGTGTTGGTCATCTCCCGGACGATGCCGTCGACCTTGTTCGCGATCACGGCCGTACGGACGGTGTCGAATCCCTTGTCGGTCATTGTCACGCCTTGCCCTCGATGTGAAGCAGGTAGTTTCCGGTGTCGCTCACCTCGGCGGCCATGCCCGGGTAGACGACCAGGGTCGTCGTGGGCTCTTCCACGATCGCTGGACCCATCACGTAGGTGCCGGGGACGAGGTCGCCTGGTTTGAAGACCGGTGTCTCGACCGTTCCGGTGTCGCCGAAATAGCAGGTGCGGGTGGCGCTGGGGCGGCCCGTGAGGCGGGCGCTCGCCGGGTACTCGCGTGTGGCCCGGGGCAGGCGGACGGTGACGCGGGCGCGCCAGTTGAGGAACTCGATGGCCGAGGCATGGTCGCGCACCGCGAGGATGCGCTCGTGCAGGTCGTGGAAGGCTTCGAAGAGAGCGGTGCGCTCGTCGTCCGAGCCAACCCGGCGGGTGGGCAACGGAACGTCGATGGTCCAGATCTGGCTCTTGTACCGGGCCTCGACGCCGAACTCGACCGTGTGGTCCGGGTAGTTGTCGCTGAACCGTCCGGCGAAGTCCTCCAGCTTGTCGTCCAGGCCGTCCAGGACCTTGTCGATGGCCGCTGCCGCGAAGGCGTCGGAGGAGGTGACGAAGGCCGCCGACTCCTCCTTGACAATGTCGGCGAAGTGCATGCCCGACGCCGACAGCGCGGAGGCCACCCTCGGCAGGACGACATGCCGGGTGCCGAGTTCGCCCGCGATCTGCATGATGTTGATGCCCGCGGCGCCGCCGCCGGCGACCAGCGTGCTCTCCTGCGGGTTCAGACCCTGGGCGATGGTGATCTCGTGGACCGCCTTCACCATCGACTCGCCGGCCAGCGAGAGGATGCCCCAGGCCGTCTCCGCCACCGGCAGACCGACGGTGGCCGCCAGTTTGCTGACCGCCGCCTCGGCAGCCGCGACGTCGAGCTTCATCCGCCCGCCGAGGAAGTAGTCCGGGTCGAAGTAGCCCAGCACGGTGGCGGCGTCGGACAGCGTCGGCTCGGTACCGCCGTTGCCGTAACACGCCGGCCCCGGCTCGGATCCGGCCGACTGCGGACCCACCCGCAGCAGCCCGCCCTCGTCGACCCAGGCGATCGAGCCGCCACCGGCACCGATCGAGCGGATGTCGACGGACGAGGTGCCCAACAGGTCGCCCTCCCACTCGGGGCCGATCCAGGTATCCCGGGAGTGGACCACGGCGCCGTCGCGGGAGAGGCCGACATCGAAGGTGGTGCCGCCGGTGTCGCAGACGATCATGTCCCCGCCGAGCTTCTCGATCAGGGAGTAGTTGAGGCCGGCCAGGGGCGCCATCGACGGGCCGCTGCGCGCGGCGTCGATCGGGCTGGCGATCACCTCGTCGATGTTCATGACGCCGCCCATGCTGGTCGAGACCAGTATGGCGCCCTGGTAGCCGAACTCCCGGAGGTCCCTCTCCAGTTCCCTGAAGTGCTGCTGCATCAGCGGCTTGAGGGACGCGTCGATCGCCGCCGCCGAGGTGCGCCGGTATTCACGGATGATCGGCGCGATCTGGTGCGACAGCGTGACCGGGACACCCGGGACCAGCTCCGCGATCCGCTCGGCGACACGCAGTTCGTGCGCGGGGTTGACGACGGACCACAGGAACGAGACGGCGATCGCCTGGAATTCTTGGCTCCGCACCTCCCGAAGCGTCTCGACGAGCCGCTCCTCGTCCAGTGCGGTGACGACCTCGCCCTCGGAGTCGATGCGCTCATGCACGCCGAACGTGTGGCTGCGCGGGATGTAGGGCTTCGGATACGGAACGGAGAAGTCGTACCCGTCCTGCTTCCCGCCCTCCTTCAGCACCAGGACATCCTCGAAGCCGGCCGTGGTGAGCAGCGCGGTCTTCGCGACGTTCCGCGTCACGATCGCGTTCGTCGCGCGGGTGGTGCCGTAGATGAACAGCTCGGTCTCGGCCAGCACCTCCTCGGCGGTCAAGCCCATCTCGCCGGCGGCTACCCCCAGCGCCTGGGACAGCCCCCGGAAGACCCGGTCGTGCGTGGTCAGCGACTTGCCGATCACCTGCTGCGACGCGACATCCTGGATGACCACGTCAATGAACGTTCCGCCGGTATCGGCGGATACCTGATATCCCATCAAACTCTCCTGATGAACTTGGCTGACGGTGATTCACGGTCGGCCGAGACGGCGGTCCTGCCCACGGCTCAGGACAGGCGGACGGTCAAGCCCTCGCAGTTGCGGTGGCGATCCGAGTGCACCCACACCGGATCGCCAATGATGTCGATTCGCTTGAAACGCTCCGCGACCACGTCGAGCACGGCCCGGGCAACCGCGCGGCCGAAGGCCTGGCCGGCGCAGTTGTGGGTGCCGACTCCGAAGGCCAGTGCCATGCTGGCCTCCTTGGGCCTCTGGTAGTCGAACGTGTCCGGGTCGGAGAAGACATCCGGATCACGCAGTGCGGCGCCCAGGATGAAGCGGACGCGCGTATCCGCTGGGATCTCCGTCCCCTGGATCTCGATCGGCTCCGTGGTGAAACGGTCGAGGGCGACCTCGGGCAGGGACCGGCGGATGGTCTCGTTGATGACGGCCTCCCGGCAGGCCGGGTCGGCCCGGTATGCCTGGAACACCTCCGGATGGTCCGCGAGGTCGATCAGGGCGCACGCCATGACGTGCCCTGGGTTGTGAGCGGCCGAGCCCCACAGGATCTGGATCGACTCCTTGAGTTCCCGCTCGGTGAGCCTGCCCTCGTCGGCTGCGGTGATCATCTGGTCGAGGAGCATGCCGTCGCCCCGCTCCCGGCGCTTCGCCGCGATGAGCCCCTCGGCCTGGAACATCATGTAGCCGAAGCCCTCATGCCCCCGCGTCACTTCCTCACGCGACGGATCCCATCCCATCGCCATCATCGTCTGGTTCGTCGCCTGGATGTACGGAATGCCGTCCGCACGCGGCACGCCGAGTGCGCGTGCCATGGCATCCTGAGCAGGCTGGACGCCGAGCCCCCGGTGTGCTTCGAGAAGGCCATCGGGACCCATGCCGTCGAGCGCGTCGAGCGCGGTCTCGGCGGCGGTCTCCGCCCAGACCCGCGACATCTTGGGAGTCAGCGAGCCGGAGAAGGTACGGCGGATGCGCCGGTGCCGTTCCCCCTCGGTGAGCAGGACCGAGTTGAGGTTGGCCGCCCAGGGGCTGTTCCCCATCCCCCCGGGCGGAGCGGCGACCAGGGACGGGTGCCTGGCATAGCGCATCACGTCGGCGTACTTGCTGACGACGAAGCTTCCATCTCGCAGCCGCACGACGGGGAACTCGCGCAGTAGTCGATCGAACCAAGGCCAGGGCGCCCGCAGGAACTCCGGGTCCTCGAAGGGCAGAAGTTCCTCGTCCGTTGGCTGTGCGGTGCGTGTGTGCTGCTGCATTGTCCTGCTCGTTTCTCGTCGATGGCCCCGCGTGATGGGCGGGAGGCCCGCCGTGTCAGAGGAGGTCGAGGATCCCGGCCGCCCAGGCGACCGCGACATCCGTCAGAGACTCGCCACTCGCGGCGTCGTGCCGCCCGGTCGCACCGATCCGCTGCGCGCCGAGCGCAACCAAGTCCGAGGAGAGGACCGCGATGGCGTTGTTGTAGGTGTCGTAGGTGCTGTCACCCAGACCGAACGCGGCGAACCTGAGGCCCGACAGATCGGGGCGAGCCTCGAGCAGCGTCTCCTGGAACGGCGCCGTGGTCTCGGGCATCTCACCCTCGCCATACGTCGATGTGATCACGACGACGAAGCCGGCCTCGGACAGTTCCGTCACGTCGTAGATGTCCATGGCGACGACCTCGGCTTTCACGCCGGCCGCGTTAAGGGTCTCGGCGACCTCGTCCGCCACTAGTTCGGCGTTCCCGGACTCGGTGCCGTACAGAACCTTGGTGGTGCCCATCGGTAGTGTTCTCCTCACCTTTCGGGTATGCCGCTCTTCTTTACGGGCTCTGCCGATTTCAGGCGTTGGCCATGGAGGTCTGGGCCAGAGCGACCATTTCGACGAGGTCGGTCATCTTGCGGCGGCAGCGACCGACTCCGGCCTGCTCGCGTTCGAACTCGTCGATCACGCGCCAGGCGGAAAACGTCGTCGGGACCCTTTTTAGCTGCGGCAGGATCGCCGGCAGTCCTGGTGTGCGACCGGATACGACGCTTCCCCGAGCGAGATCGTCGAGTATTCTCCTGGCAACGCTCTGGGCGTGCTTCCGGTTCGCGGCCAGATTTCCCTGAGCGCCGTTCCCGACCCAGCCAACCCGGTAGACGTGGACGCCTGACCAGGACGCATTCGGGGTGTCGGCACGCTGGTCCGAGTCCTGACAGAAGCCTATTGCCGTGATGACCGAGTCCACCAAAAAGGCCTTCCGGCTGCCGGAAGTCCGACACTTCACATCGAGACTGGTCATTGCGTTCTCGTAACGGATACCTGTCGGGATCGATTCGAAATGAATGGTGACCGTGGTACGGAACTGTTCCTCCACCGATGGGTGTTCAGTATGGACCGCCGCATCCGGAATGCCGTCCCCCTGCCCGAACTCCCGAAGCAGGTCGGCCGCCGCACTGGGATCGGAGTCGTGCAGGTTTTCGGTCCGTATTCTCACGCCCTTGACCTGACACAGCTCTCGCAACATCGCCAGGTCGAATTTCGCCTCTCCGGCGGACGACCGGCCCACGAGGTGTACGGACCTGAGCGGCGCCGTCCGCAGCAGCCGGAGCACGTGATCATCGATGTCGGAACCGTCGAGCTCCTCCGGGCGCTTCGTCAGCAGGCGCACCGTGTCCAGCGCGACGTTTCCATGACCGACCACCGCGATGTCCCGACCCAGGGGGGCGATGGCCGCACCGAGCGGAGCGCTGTGCCGACCGAGCCTGGCCGGGAAACCGTTGAGGGCCCGCAACACCTGACCGGCGCCGATGACCCGCGCCGACTCGTCCCGCGGAATGGGAAGTTGACGATCCTCCGGCATACCGGTGGCGATGACCACGACATCGAAAGCCTGGGCCACCGCCTCGAAGCTCACGTCACGACCGATCCTCGTATTGCCGACGAAGGTGGCGTGGCCTCTTTCAAAGATGCGGTCGAACTGCTGCGAGACCGCCTTGGCGCCCTGATGGTCGGCCGCTATTCCGTAGCGGACCAGTCCATAGGGGACGGGGAGTGACTCGAAGACGCAGATGTGCGCGTCGGGCAATGCCCTGCTGAGGAAATGCGCCGTGTAGCAGCCGGACGGACCACTGCCGATGACAGCCACCGTCGGGCCCGAGCGCCCGGGAACGGGGTGGATTGTCAACGCTTACCTCCTCATGGGCCAGGCGTCCGACGGACGCACGGCGGCCGGCTGCGATCAGCCGGGGCGTGGGGCGGTCCGGCTGCTCATACGGTCGGAGGAGCCTGCCCTGCTTGCTTACTAACGTAAGTTAGCTACGACTTCATCTCTTGGCTAGAGGTCGCGTCATGGAATCTGTCGACGGCCATGAGACGACGGTCGTCCGGAGCACGGCTCGGGCAGCTTGCTCCACACCTCCGCAAGCTCCGGTGAAGTCGAGGCGCCACCCGGAGCACGAGCGTCCCCCGATCAGCTCTCGGCGGTGGGATCGATGACTCGGTCGGCCCTCCCGAGCCGCACATAGACGTGGTGACGGCAGATCCGGAAGTACACGGCAAGGGCAAGGCCCACGAACAGGCCGACCAGGGGAATGCCCACGAGCCACAGATTCTGGCCCGGTGCCCCGCCAACGATGAGCTCGAAGTGGGTCAGCGCCAGGAAGACCGTTCCGCCGAGCGCGGCTACGGCGATCCCGGGAGCGATGAACACCTTGAACCGGTTCTCCCCGGCCGGGACACCGGTGCGACCGAACCAGGCGATGACCGCCAGGCTCACCATGGTCATGAGGAGCAGGATCCCGGCCGACCCGAGACCGGTCAGTTCGGCGTAGAGCGACGCTCCTCGGCTGCCGGCGACCACGAAGGCGAGCAACACCACGGCGGTGACGACCGCGGCCAGCGTCGAGGCGCGATAAGGGGAACCGTGTCTGCGGTGCACGCCCGCCAGATACACGGGGAGCGCCCTGTCGCAGCTCAGATTGTGGAGGTACCGCGCCACCACATTGTGGATCGCGAGCAGCGCGGCCAGGACCGACGTGGTCACGAAGACGTAGGACAGCTGAGTGAAGGCGGGAGCCACATAGCGCCCGATCGAGTCGGGGAACATCGTCGCCGGCGCGCTCGTGGCCACGCTCACAGCCTTCGATCCATACGCCGACATGAGCGTGTAACAGGAGAGGAGGTACAGGGAACCCACGAAGATGACCGCGGTGTAGGTCGCCTGCGGGATCGTCTTGTTCGGGTCGCGGACCTCGTCGCGGAACAAGGCGGTGGCTTCGAAACCGAGGAAGAGCATGATGGCGAAGAGCATCGCGACTCCCACGTCGCCCTTGGCGAACTCGGTGGGACTCAGCGGCTGGGAGACGAGCCCGTTGGGGCCACCTTTGATGAGCACCGCGATGTTGTACGCCATGACCACCACAACTTCCAGGACCATCGCGACCGAGAGAATCTTCGCCGACAGCTCGATATGGAAGTAGCCCAACGTGCTCACGACGACCCACCCGAGGGCCGCCCACACGAGCCAGGGTGTGTTCGGTCCGTCGAGGCTGACGAGGAGGTTCTGGAGCGTGACGCCGAGTTGGGCGTAGACACCGGCGAGGAGCACGACATAGGTGGTCACGGCCAACAGGGCCGCACCCAGTCCGATGACCTTGCCGAGCCCGGCGCTGATGAAGGAGTAGAAGTCACCCGGCTTGGGAACATGCTTGGTCATCGCGACGTAGCCGACGGCGAAGAGCAGCAGCGTGACCGTCGCGACGGCGAAGGCGAAGGCGGCACCTTTCCCCCCGAAGGAGATGCTGTAGGGGATGTAGGCGCTCACCACCGAGATCGGCGCCGAGAACGCGAGAACGGTCAGAGCGAGGGCCCTTGTGCCCATATGGCCCATTAGCGCAGGGGACTCACTGGTGGCACCGCCGGTCACTGACACGGAGGCCAACACCTCACCTGAATGACCTTGAGTTGCTTCACCCATGGCAATGGTCTTCTGACTCACATGGTAAGTGAGGCGGGTGATACTCGACTACGTTCTGCGACGATTGCGGCGATTTCGCGTGTACCTGGACCATCATCCGCGGCGACGATCGGACACGAGGCCTCGCACAGCCTGTCGACGCGTCGACGAACAGGCCACCCCCGTGGACCTCCTCGGCTCAGAACAGCCGGGAGTGGGGCCGAGACGCACGTGCGCCACCCCGCCGCCCGCCTCTCAGCCCCCTGGTGCTACTGGCCCCATCGCGACCGCGTAGACCGTGAGTCCGATCTCAGTGGGACCGCAGGTCGACCGAGAGCAGTGATCGAGTGATGGTGACGGCCTCACCGACACAGGCGTCCAGGCTCTCCTCGTCCCCGTTCCAGTCGCACCAGCCGTTGGCGCTGTCAAGGATCTTCACCACGACGCGGATTATCTTCTCCACGTCGTCGTAGTCGTGCCCGAGCTCACGCGCGGCCGCGGCGAACATCCGCTCGTAGAGCCCGACCCACTGGTCGACCTCGGTCCGCGTCTCCCGCTCCAGGAAGGGGCTCAGTCGGTCGAGAGCCCGCAGGATATCCCAGGCGTCGTTCTCCCGTGACTGAAGCTGACGCTTCAGATGGACCCGCACCATCGCATCCCAGAAGTCGCCCGCGTTGTCCGTCCCGTCCACCGCCTCCAGCACGGCGGTGGCGAATCGGGAGAAGTGCCAGCGGAAGGCGTCCGCAACCACCTCGTCCCGGCCGCCCGGGAAGTGGGAGTAGATGCTGGGGGCCTTCATACTGACCTTTTTCGCCAGGCTCCGCATGGAGACCGAGGAGTATCCCTCCTCCGACGCCAGCTCGATGAACGCCTCCAGGATCCGGCGCCTACCCGGGGTCAGACCGCTCCAGTCGAGCTTCTCCAGGTAGTGCCGCATTTCCTCTGTGGCGCGCACCCGCGGTGCCATATCCATAACCAGTCCAATAGTCGTATCCTCCAGAGGCTGTTGCCCGACCGCACGGCAGAGCGTGGCGGGCAGGCCGCTGGCAGGGCCTACGCGTCCCCGTCAATAGTCTCTCTCATGGATACTAACGTTAGCTAGCCGCGTGTCAGTACGGCGAAGCCGTCCGACAGTACGACCAGCGGACCGAAAACAGCCGCTCGCTGCGGCGGCGCAGAACTGGCTCCGCGCCGGCGGCCCGAGCGTCAGCGTGGTCGGCCCGGGCGGTCGAACGCGAGTACGCCGCCGGTCGCCGCGGACACCTGCCGGACGGTGACATCGGGCGCGAGCTCGCTCAGGACCAGCCCGCCGTCCCGCACATCGATCACACGAGATCGGTGATGACGCGGTGCACCACCGCCCTGCCGGTCAGCGGAAGGGTGCACTCTTCGACGATCTTGGGGCGGCCGCTGCGGTCCGTGTGCTCCATGAGCACGATCACTCTGCGGGCGCCGTGCACCAGGTCCATCGCGCCGCCCATCCCCTTGACCATCTTGCCGGGGACCACGGTCACTGTCTCCTCGCCCGCGTTGATGAGGTCGGGGTCGACCCGTTCCTGTGTCGGGTACGGCCCGGTGCCCAGCAGGCCGTTCTCCGAGTGCAGAACGACTTTCACGCCCTCGGGCAGGTGGTTGGGGATCAGGGTCGGCAGTCCGATGCCCAAGTTGACGTACTCGCCGTCGATCAACTCCGCTGCGGCACGTGCGGCCATCTGCTCACGCGACCAGCTCATGCCGACGCCGTCCGCTTCTCGATCCGCTTCTCCTGCGTGCCCACATGCACCACCCGCCGCACGAACACCCCGGACAGATGCACCGTCGCCGGATCGATCGCACCCGGCTCCACCAAGGTCTCGACCTCCGCGACGGTGATCCGTCCGGCCATCGCGGCGAGCGGGTTGAAGTTCATGGCGGCGGGTACCTCTCCTGTCTGCCCCGCGTTCCTTCCGCCTCTGGGTTCAGGACAACCGCAGAGGAAGCGACCAGTAGAAGCGGGCGAAGTCGTTGTTCGCCCGGACCGGCTCACCGGCCGGCTCGATGCGGTCGAAGCGCCGGGCGACCTCCGTGAAGACCGCTTCCGCCTCGGCCCGGGAGATGACCTGGCCCGCGCAGCTGTGGACCCCCAGTCCGAAGCTCAGGTTCCGGCTCTCGTCGGGCGAGCGGGTGTGGTCGAACGCATCCGGTTCAGGGAAAATCTCGGGATCACGGTTGGCTGCGGCGATCATGAAGCGGATCGGAGTGCCGGCCGGGATGCGTACCCCCCGGATCTCGACGTCCTCCGTGGGATAGCGAACGACCGAGAGCTCGGGCGGGTCCAAACGGACGATCTCGTTGATGATGGCGGCCCGGAGTTCGGGGCGTCGCTTGTAGGCCTGGAAGACCTCTGGACGCCGCGCGAACTGGTCCAGGCCGGCCGCGACGAGATAGCCGACATCCATGTGCCCAAGACCGTAGAACAGAGTCATGGTGGCCAGACTCTGCCGAGTCGTCAGCTCCCCCGCTTCGCAGGCCGCGAGCAGGGCTCTGGCCATGCCGTTGTCGTCCACCGACGCTGCGTCCGCGAGCATCTCGCGCACGCGCTTCTCGAGGTAGGCGAAGGCCTGCGCCGCCAACTCCTCGTCGCCGGGCTTGGGCGCGGCGCTCATCATCTGCATGGCGCCGAACATCGCCTCGACGACGGCGGAGGCATCGTCGTCCGGGAGACCCAGTACACGGCACATCGTGGCGTGCGTCGGCAGTGCGGCGAGTTCCGTCCATGCCTCGATGAACCCGTCCTCGCCAACCCGGTCCAGTGCCCGGCCAGCCACTTCCGCGGTGGTCCGCGCCCACTCCCGGACCATCTTGGGGGTGAACCACTTGTTGGTGTGCCGGCGTCGTGCTGTGTGCTCCGGCGGGTCCACGCCGAGCATCGTGTCGCTCACGTAGGACCATGGGCCCTGGCTGGCCCAGGCCGTCTCGACGCTCATGATCGGCAGTTTCAGGTACCGGACGATGTCCGCGTACCGGCTGACGACATAGGTGCCATCGAGTTCGTACACGGGATGCTCCTGACGGAGCCGTCGGTACCAGGGGTAGGGGTCGGTCCGGAACTGCGGATCGCTCCACGGAAGGTAGGTGTCCTCGCTCGACAAGCTCATCGGTCGCCTCCTGGTGTAGCGCCGGGTGGCTAACTATCGATAGTTAGCAGCACATTCAGCACCCCACGCGGATCGACAGCAAGCCCGCGCGAACGGAATGTGACTCACACCACAATCGAGGTTCCACTCCGCGGCGTTTTCCGGGTCGATGCACACCGCACAATATTGACGAATCTTGCTTACTAATGTTAGTTAGCAAGTACTCGCTCTTCTTCGATGGCTCCGCCGAGCGGAAACTCTCGCGATGCAATGCCGGTCGATCACGCGACCGGAGAACCCCCTTATCCCGCAATGCCGGACGAACGGTAGGTACACGCCAGAATGTCTCTCAAGGACAAGGTTGTTCTCATCACCGGCGCGGGCTCCGGCATGGGCCGCGCCATGGTCAACGAATTCCTCCTCGAAGGCGCGCGCGTCGCGGCCGTCGACATCAGCGCGGACAACGTCCGCAAGGTCGTCGAGGAGGCGGACGCCGGTGACCGGGCGATCGCGGTGAGCACCGACGTGGCCGACGAGGCCTCGGTCGAGGTCTGCGTCGCGGACATCCTCGCCTGGTCGGGCCAGATTGACGTGCTGTGCAACAACGCCGGCATCATCGACAGCTTCCGCCCGGCCCACGAGATCTCCATCGAGGAGTGGAACCGGACGCTGGCGGTCAACCTCACCGGCCCCTTCCTGATGGCCCGCTCCGTCATCCGCAACAGCATGCTTCCCCGGTCCACGGGCGCCATCGTCAACACCGCTTCCATCTCGTCACTCAGCGCGGGGGGCGGCGGTACCGCCTACACCGCTTCCAAGCACGGTGTGCTCGGACTGACGCGCCAGCTGACCTTCGACTACGGGCGCCACGGCATCCGGGTGAACGCCATCTGCCCCGGTGCCACGTACACGAATCTCGCCGCGCCGGAAAACGGCTCCGACACCCTGCCCGACAGCGAGACTGAGATCGCTCGGACGCCGGCCCGCCGCTGGGGCCAGCCTCGGGAGATCGCCCGGCTCGCGGTCTACCTCGCCGGCGACGACGCCGCTTTCATCCACGGCAGCGCCATGGTGATCGACGGCGGCTGGCTGACCGCCGCCCGCAACCCGATCTGACCGGCCGACCCCAAGAACACGTCCCGCACCCGCCGGGCCACGATTCCGGCGGGTGCGGGACTGCCAGCGCGACAGGGCCGCCCTTCGATCCGGCGAACCCCTGCCGGACGGCCATGACTGTCCAGAGCCGCGGCCTTCACCGGCCGAGCCGGCACTCCACCTCGACGCCCCGGTCAAACAGCCACTCTCTGTCACTCGCCGAGCGGGATCATCGACTCGGGCAACGTCTCCATGACGAACAGATTGGCAGTCAGTCCACCGTCGACCACGAGGTTGCCGCCGGTGATGGCGGAGGCCTCGTCGGACACCAGGAACGACACCGTCGCGGCGATCTCCTCGGGTTCGACGAGCCGCCGCAACGGGACCCGGGTGAAGTCATGAAGCATGTGCCGGAGCACCTCGGGCGTCGAGGTCTTGTGAACCATGTCGGTGTTGACAAAGCCCGGTGCGACGCAGTTGATCCGCACCCCGTGGGGGGAGAGTTCCATGGCCATGGTGCGCGCCATGCTGACGACGGCGGCCTTGGTGGCGGTGTAGGCGGTCACCGGACCGTCGGCCCCGAGTGCGTCGATGGAAGAGATGTGCACGATCGCGCCGCTGCGGCGCGCCACCATCCCCCGGGCCACGGCCTGGGACATCAGGAAGGTGCCGGTGACGTTGATGGCGAACGTCCGCCGGAATGTCTCGGCGTCAACGTCGAGGAACGGCGGCTCGTCGAAGACCGCGGCGTTGTTGACGAGGATGTCGATATGGCCCCAGCGGTCCAGTGCCTCGTCGACGATGCCGGTGACGTCGGCGGTGGCGGAGATGTCGCCGGCCATGGCCCAGGCGTTGCCGCCCGCGGCCTCGATAACGTCGACGGTGGCCGTCAGCGCCTCCCGGGTGCGTCCGACGACAAGAACCTCGGCACCATCGGCAGCGAGGCGCTGGGCAATGGACCGGCCGATGCCACGTCCGGCTCCGGTGACGATCGCGGTACGGCCGCTGAGCCTGGTGGTGATGGTTTCAGTCATGACAGTTGAGTCCCTTCCGAGAGACGGGAGGCCACAATGCGGGTGTCGGCGGACGTCAGCCGAGTTCCGGAGTGTCCGACCGGGGAATCAGATTGGCTCTCGTAGACCTCCGGAGCGTGTTTCCACACGCTCCGATGCACTGCGCCGTTCCGCCACTCTTCGAGCGCCTCACGCGGCACCAAACAGACAGATGATCACGGGTTCAGGTCCGTTTCGCGGGCTGGTGTGGCGTCAGGCTCGCCGGCGTCCAATACGCATGAAGACCTCGGGACGCGTGTACCGGTAGACGAGGGCGACGACGGCGCCAACGGCGTACGTTCCCCACAAGATCGACTGGAGAGTGATCGCGGAACTCATCGAACCGCCGGTCATGGTGGTGAAGTTGGCGGTGGCCAGGTAGATGACTCCTGCCATACTGACGGAGCTCATAGCGGGCGCGATCAGCCGATGCCACAGGGGCACACCGGTGTTCGGGCGCCGCCGGAAGAAGACCACCACGCTGACGCCGGTGAGGAACATCAATACCAGGATCGCGAAGCCACCGGCTCCCGCCAGCTTCCCGTAGAGGCGTTCCGGGTCGCTCCCGCTGTTGGCCAGCAGGGTGCCGAGGAGGACTGCGCTCACCGTCACTGACGCGATGCTGGGTGAGCCGTGCTTACGGTGCGCCCTCCCGAGCGCCGACGGCAGCACCTCGTCGACGCCGAGCGAGTACACATAGCGCGCGAGGATGTTCTGCACGGACAGAAGGCACGCAAAGGCCGATGTCACGACGAGGACCTGCACGACGTCGCGCGCCCAGACGCCGACGAACGACTGCATCGCCTCGTTGAACATTCCCACGTTGTTCTTGTTGGCCACGCTCTGCGCGGCGGACGCGCCGTAGGCCGTGACCACGGCCCATACGCTGACGATGTAGAACAGGCCGATACATATCACGGCCGCATACGTGGCGCGCGGCACGGTACGGTCCGGATCCTTGGTCTCCTCGCGGAATACGGCGGTCGCCTCGAAACCGAGGAAAGAAGTGGCGGCGAAGAGGACGGCGAGACCTACCGAACCAGACGAGAACTCGCCCCAGCTGAGCGGAGCCAGAGATCGTCCTTCGGGTCCGCCCTTCCCGAAGACGGCGAGGTCGAAGAGGAGCACGGCGGCCACTTCGGCCGACATGGCGATCAGCAGCACTTTGGCGGACAAGTCGATGCGGAAGTATCCGAGAATCCCGGTTCCCAGCAGGCATGCGACTGAGTAGTACTGCCACGCGATGTCCGGCCCTCGGAACACGTCTGCCACGAGTGAGCTGGCGGCGATACCGAAGAGGGAAACGGTGCCAACCGCCATGAGGACGTATCCCAGCATCGCGAAAAGACTGGCGCCCAGCCCCAACGGTCGGCCGAGGCCGGCCGTGATGTAGGCGTAGAAGGCGCCGGCGTTCGGGATGAAGCGGCTCATCGCCGTGTACCCGACAGCGAACAGCAGGAGCAGAACCGCACCCACCACGTATGCCAACGGCGCCCCCGCACCGTCATAGATGATCACGAAGGGGGCGAACGATGCCACGACGACGATCGGCGCCGAGAAGGCGAGGACCGTCATCACGAGTTCGATCGTGCCGATCTTCCCCCGGAGCGTGTGCGGCGCCGATTCGTCCGTGGGCCTGGTTGGTTGACGCAGTAGTGGCGTGGGAGCGTCTGATAGGGCTTCTTCACTCATCGTTGCCTCCGGGAGGGTATGAGCGCGCGGCTTTCTCAGGCGAGCGTCGTGCCGCGGCTGTCGCCGGCCTCCCAGTACTCCAAGTACTGGGACGCAATGCCGTCGGGGTTGGGGCCGTAGATGCCCACCATGCGGGCGTAGCGCGGTGCCCAGTAGCGGCCGGTGCTGCCGGCCGGCACCACGACCGAGTCGCCGGCTCGGCCGATCACCTCGACCCCGTTCACCTCGACGTGCAGTTCTCCGGCCAGTACGAGGTTCGTCTCATCGTGCGGGTGGTGGTCGGAGAACCCGGCTCCGATCAGCTCCCACTCCGAGATCGAGTAGTCGTTCCAGCCGCCTGTTTCGGGACGTTTGATCCAGCGGGAGCGCATGCGCGGTGTCTTGGGCGAATGGGGGTGCAGAGCCTCGGCGGCGATCAGGCCGGGTTGGGCCTTCTCGGCATCGGAAGCTGTGGACACGGTTTCCTCCTTGCTGGTTTGTTCACCACCGGGACGCGAGTACGGAGCGTGTCGGTGTCGGTCAAGCCGGGCGGCGGCCCGCCCTGGTCACCGCGGGCGCTGGGCCTCTGCGGCGGCCGGCCTTTCTGTGGTGGGTCAGACGGCCGTGTACGCGCCGTCGACGGCCACATCGGCACCAGTCGTGTAGGACGAGTCGTTGGAGGCCAGGTGAAGCACGGCCAAGGACACTTCGTGGGGAACGGCGAAGCGGCCGAGCGGAATACCGTCGGTCGTGAGCTCCCCGCTGGCCCTGATGTCGGCGGTCATCGGTGTCTCGACATCACCGGGGTGGACGGCGTTGACCCGGATGCCGTACGGGGCCAGTTCCGCGGCGGCGGTCTTGGTCATACCGCGAATGGCCCACTTGGTCGCGGCGTAGGCGAAGCAGTCGGGATAGCCCACCAGACCGGCCGTGGAGCCGATGTTGACGATCGAGCCGCGGCCCGCGCGGCGCATCGCCGGTACAACCGCCCGCATGCCGAGGAACACGCCGATCTGGTTGACCTCCACGGTGCGTCGGAAGTCGGCCTCGGTGGCGGTCTCCAGCCGGTGCAGCATGAGGATGCCGGCGTTGTTGACCAGCACGTCCACGGTCCCGAACGTGTGCTCGGCACGCTCGACGACCCGCTTCCAGTCCTGGCTGCTGGTCACATCGGCCTCCACGAAGACCGCGGCGTCACCCAATTCGGCGGCCAAACTCCTGCCCTCCTCAACCAGGCGGTCCATCAAAACGACACGGGCGCCGCGTTCGGTGAAGAGGCGGGCATGCGAGGCGCCCATGCCGCGGGCGCCGCCACTGATGATCACTGTCTTGCCGTCGAGTCGGGGCACGCGGGGCTCCTGTCCAGGATGAGGCGATTAGGGGTGTGACGAGCCACCGGAGCACGGGGGACGCGGCCGGGGTTGCTACTGGGGAGAGGCTTTCTCCAGGGCCGTCCGTCGGCAGTGCGCCGCCACCGCGTGGCGGTCGACCTTGCCGCTCGCCGTCCTGGGCATCGGGCTGACGACGTCGATCCGTTCGGGGACGGCGTATTCGGGGAGACGGTCACGCAGCATCCGCTCGGCGGACACCGCGTCGAAGGTGTGTCCGGGACGTTCCTCGACCGCGGCCCAGACACGGTTCTGGAGGATCGGGTCGGGTACTCCGAAGACGCAGCTCTGTCCGACGGAGGCCAGTTCTGCGAGCAGGGACTCCACGTGTGCCGGCAGGATCTTCTCGCCGCCGCGGTTGATGACGTCGTCCACTCGGCCTTCGATGTAGTAGAAGCCGTCGTCCAGGCGTGCCAGGTCCCCGGTCCGCAGCCAGCCGTCCTCGATCTTCGCGGCGGTGAGTTCGGGCTGTCGCCAGTACCCCTGCATGATGGTCGGGCCCCGCACCCACAGTTCACCGATGTCTCCCGGGGCCACATCGCGCCCGTCCTTGGTGACGATGCGGACGTCGGTGCCCGGCACCGCGAAGCCGACGGATTCACCGTGGGTGGCCGCGTGCTCAGGGGGCAGGAATGAGACCGCGGAGCCGTACTCCGTCATTCCGTAGCCGTGATATGGCTTCAACTTCGACCATCTGGTGAGGAGTTCATCGATCCACGCGGCCGGCATGGGCGAGCCGCCGTAGAGCAGCACACGGAGGTGGCGCAGCGCCTCGTCCACTCCGTCTGCCAGCATGATCAACCGGATGATGCTGGGCACCGCCGCGAGATAGGTCACCGGCCTCGCCGCCAGGGCGGCGACCGCGTCCGCCGTGCGGAACTTGCGGAGCAGATCGGTCCGGCCACCCAGCAGCAGCATGTGACCGAACTGGTCCACGAACCCGGTGTTGTGGAACATCGGCACGACCACCAGCGTCGAATCGCCTTGGTGCGTCCCCAACACCCTTACGAAGGCCCAGGACGCTTCGGCGAGCGCCGCCTGGGTGAGCACCGCGCCCTTTGGCTTCCCGGTCGTTCCGGAGGTGAAACTGATGAGGGCCGCGCGCGTGGACTCCGGGAGCGGGAGCCCGTGCTCCTTGTCGCTCTCGTTCCCGAGGCACAGCCTCCGTACCCGACGGGCCGGCACGGAGCCGGAGATCCAGGCGTGGTCGTCGTCGACGAGTACCAGGGCGGCGTCCAGCAGTTGCACCTGTTCGGCGAACTGGCTGGGATTGAGCCGGTTGTTGGCCGGTGCGATCACCGCCTCCAGGGACAGCACCGCGAGGTAGTGGACCGCCCACGCCGCCGTGTTGTGGCCGACGAGGACCACTCGGTCGCCAGCCTTGACCCCCTGTTCGGCCAGCCAGTTGCCACAGCGTGCCACCTGGTCCGCGAGCTGTGCGTAGGTGAACTCCTCGGTGGCCGTGGTGAGTGCCAGGGCCTGCGGAGTGATGGCCGCCCAGTGCGCCAGTGCCGTCGGCAGGGTCGCGAAGGGTATGGGGCGGCTGTCCGTGTGCTGCTTGGTCACAGTGCTCCTTACGTAGGCTCGGTGCGCCTGCCCGCATGAACAGGGGAAAGCTATTTAACTAACGTTCGTTAGCCCCAATAGGGCCGACGAGTGTCACCGAGTAGGGTCTGGGGCGCATGACTTCAGGCCATTCGAAGGCACCCCTCAGACGTCGGCGGTGAGGTCGACCACCCGGGTATCACGGCCGAGGCCGTCGAAGATATGACGGCGGCGGGACTTGTAGAAGACGGCCAGGGCCAGGCCGACCGCCAGGCCAGCCAGCGGGATGGAGACCAGCCACATGTTCTGGCCGGGCGTCTCGCCGCCGACCACGAGGTTGAACTTCAGCAGCGCCAGCACCGTGGTGCCGGCCAGGGCAAGACAGGCGAGGCCAGGAGCGGCGAACGTGGTGAACAGGCTCTCGCCCGCGGGGACGCCCTTGCGGGCGAACCAGACCATCACGGCCAGGCTGACGAAGGTCATGAGCACGAGCACGCCGACCGAGGCCAGACCGGTCAGTTCGGCGTAGAGCGTGACGCCATCCTTGCCCGCCAGGACGAACATGCCGAGGACGGCGGCACACAGGGTCGCGGCCAACGCGGAAGCACGGAAGGGCGAGCTGTGCCGCTCGTGCACTCCGGCGAAGTAGGCCGGGATGGCCCGGTCGTAGCCAAGGTTGTGCAGATAGCGGGCCAGGACGTTGTGGATGGAGAGGAGCGCGGCCAGCACCGACGTCGTGACGAACAGATAGGAGAGCTGGGTGAAGACGGGTGCCACGTAGTGGCCGATCGAGTCGGGGAACATCGAGGCCGGAGAGGCCGTCGCCACACCCACGGCCTTCGGGCCGTACGCCGTCGTCAGGGCATAACACGAGAGCGTGTAGAGGACGCCGACGAACACGACGGCTATGTAGGTGGCACGCGGGATGGTGCGGTTCGGCCGACGGACCTCGTCACGGTACAGGGCGGTCGATTCGAATCCCAGGAACACCAGGACGCCGAAGAGAAGCGTCACGCCGACGTCACCCTTGAGGAATTCGGCCGGGCTGAGCGGAGTGAGGGACAACCCCGCCGAGCCGCCGCTGCCACCTCGCACCAGTACGGCGAAGTCGTAGATCAGGACGACGGCGACTTCCAGGATCATCGCCGCGGAGAGGAGCTTCGCGGACAGCTCGACATGAAAGTGGCCGAGCACACTGACGATCAGCCAGCCCGCCACGGACCACGGCCACCAGGATGTGGCGGGGCCATGGAAACTGGTGATGAGGCTGCTCACCACGACACCCAACTGCGCGTACACGCCGGCAAGCATCACCAGGTACGCGGTCACCGCCAGGAAGGCCGCACCCAGTCCCGGCACCTTGCCGAGCCCGGTACTGATGAAGGAGTAGAAGTCGCCGGGCTTTGGCACGTGCTTGGTCATGGTGACATAGCCCGCCGCGAAGAGGAGCAGGACGACCGTGACCGTGAGGAAGCCGAAGGCCGCACCGGTGCCGTCGAAGAGGATGGTGAACGGGATGAACCCGCTCACCACGGAGATGGGCGCCGAGAAGGCAAGCACCGTCAGCGCGAGCGCACTCGTGCCCATCTGACCGGAGAGCGACTTCCTGGCGCCGGCGGCACCGCCGTCCAGGGGCAGGGCCGACGCCGACGGCAGCGGAACGTCGACCGGCGTACCGCTTCTCGATGCTTCACTCATGGGATGTCTCTCCTGAAGGGTGACGGTGGCGTGACCACCGGGTGAAGCGGACTTCGTGGAAAGTGGGGACGGGCGCGCTGGAGGGGCGGACGATGCGCGGCATCCGCCCGGCGCGGTACACGAGCCTTGATGAGGTAAGTGCGGGTGCCCTCGGTCACACCCGCATCACCGACCGGTTGGCGCGACCTGACGGCTCCGGGTTCCGAAGCGTCGGACTTACTAACGTAAGTTAGCGAGCCTGACTCCCCTTGGCCATAGAGGGCGCAGAAATCTCTTCGGCCTCGAGATCCGCACGGCGGATTTCATGACATGCCCATGAATGTCCAAAATATGCAGCGCAAATGCAGGCGCCCGACATCGTCCCAGCGCATACCGCGCGCCGGGCGTAGCCTGGCCACCGAGAGCCACTCACCCTGGCAGGCCTCTATGCCAGCACCCGTCACAGCGGCGCAGCTCGCACACGACAGTCCCTTCGACACGGTCACGGCGGCCATCGCGGTACTGGACCACCGGGAGACCGTCGTCGGCTGGAACACGTCGGCGGAGCAGTTGTTCGGCTTCTCCAGCGCCGAAGTAGTGGGCCACCCCGCCCGCCAGTTGCTCGCAACCCCGGACGATCCTGGATCCGGCGGAGGCGCCTCCGGGCTGATCGGTCTGCTGCCGGAACACGGTGGCCAACCGGCCGATCGCGACCGGCAGCACGGCCGTACCGAGATCCGGATCCTGCGGCATCGCCACGGCGGCACCGTGCGCACGGCCCTGCGTGTGTGCCGGCTGGACCACCGGGACCTCGGTGTGCTCTGGCTGGTGCTATTGGTTCCCGCCGATCGTTTCCACCACTGGATGACGGACCAGTCCGTGCTGGACGGCCTCGTCGCACGGTCGTCTATCGTTCTGACCGTCTACGGGCCTGACGCGCGCGTGGTCTGGATCAACGGCGCGCTCCAAGAGCAGGTGGGGCTGACACCGGCGCAGACGCAGGGCCGGTACGTCAGCGACCTGCTGCCACAGGGAGAGGTCCTCACACCGCAATACCGGGGTCCGCTGGAAGACGTGATCGCCGAAGTCTTCCGAACGGGCACCCCGGTAACCGATCTCCACTATCGCAGCCCGACCCCTGCTGACCCCACCCACCAGCGTGTCTGGTCCAACTCCTACTTTCGCCTGGAGGACACCGACGGCCGCCCGCTCGGGGTCTGTGAGGCCGCCTTCGACATCACCGCCCGCTACGAGGCCCGGCAGCGGTTGACCCTGCTGAGCCGGGCCAGCAGCATCGGCAGGACGTTGGACGCCGCGCGCACGGCCCAGGAACTGGCGGAGGTGGCGGTGCCCGGCTTCACCGACGAGATCAGGGTCGAACTCGCGGAGTCCCTCCTGCTCGGCGAGGACCTCCCGGCCAGGCACGCCGCACAGTCCACACCGCTGCGGTGCGTCGCGCAACGCAGCGTCACCGACGATGACACCTTCGTTCCACAGTACGCGTCAGGGCCGGCGGACGGTCGGCGACAGCTGGTCCTGCCGTTGCGCGCCGGGGACACGACGTTCGGCCGGGCGACGTTCACACGGCTGGCCCCACGGGATCCATTCACCCCGGAGGACCAAGACCTGGCGGGCGAACTGGTCTCCCGTGCGGCGGTGTGCATCACCAACGCATGGCGTTTCGCACGTGAGCACGCGACGGCGCTGGCGCTGCAACACGCCCTCCTCCCCCGTCGGCTGCCCCAGCCGGCCAGCGTGGCCATCGCCCACCACTACGTGCCCGCGGCCAGTCAGGCAGGCGTCGGCGGTGACTGGTACGACGTGATCCCGCTGTCCGGGGCAAGGGTCGGCCTGGTCGTCGGTGACGTGGCCGGGCACGGGCTACAGGCGACGGCGACCATGGGCCGCCTGAGGACCACGATTCGGGCCCTGGCGGCACTGGATCTCGATCCGGGCGAACTGCTGACCCGGCTCGACGACCTGGTCGCCCAGGCTCGGATCGGCATCCACCCCGACGACGGCGACCCGGCGGAGGACCCGGCGCTGGGTACAAGATGTCTGTACGTCGTGTATGATCCGGCCTCCCAGGTCTGCTCGACGGCGAGCGCCGGTCACCTGCTCCCCGTGGTCGCCGCGCCGGACGGGACCACCGACCCCGTCACGGTGCCGGTCGGTCCCCCGCTCGGCATCGCCGACCTGCCGTTCGAGTGCACGGAGGTCCGGCTCGCCCCCGGCAGCACGCTCGCCCTGTTCACCGACGGGCTCGTCAACGACGGACACGGGAACATCGACGCCGGTGTGGCCCATCTATGTCGTGTGCTCGAACGTCCTGGTATCACGCCGACGGATGCCTGCGAGGCCATCGCCAGCTGGGCCGACGGCGACCAGGCACAGGACGACGCCGCACTGCTGCTCGTCCGTGTCCATGCGCTGGCCGAGGACAGCATGGCCGCTTGGAGCATCCCCGCCGATCCGGCCGAGGTGGCTCGGGCAAGGGCACAGTGCCTGCGACAACTCGCCGCCTGGGACCTCGACGAGGTCGGTTTCGTCGTGGAGCTGATCGTCAGCGAATTGGTGACCAACGCGATCCGCTACGGAAACGCTCCGCTGTGCCTGAGGCTGCTGCGCGACGGCTACCGCGTACTGATCTGCGAGGTCTCCGACTGCGGCCACACCTCACCGCATCTGCGCCGAGCCGGGCTGGACGACGAAGGCGGTAGAGGCCTCTTCCTCGTCGCCCAGCTGACAGCCCGCTGGGGCACTCGATACACACCGGACGGAAAGACGATCTGGACCGAGATCCGGCTCGGCCCGGACTCTTCGCCCACTTCGCCGGCTGAGTGAGTCAGCGCGACCAGTCCGCACCCGGTGCAGAATCCCGTTCGATCACCTGCCGGTAATCCCGGGGCCGACCACAACACCCATTGCTGACCGGTAAGAACGGCGGCCGCAGCCGTTCCCACTCAGCATCCGTCAGATCGCCCCGCCCCACGGCTCAGGGGCATTGCATGAACGAGGTTCGCCGGGTTCATGCAATGCCCCTGCTGTACGCACGCCCGCGAGGGTGCATAACTCGTAGGCGAGTAGCGGGTCCCGATCGCTGTCCAGGCTTCGCCGCAACTGATGTCGACCACGGCTTCCCGGACCTCCTGGGGCGGCCGCGCCGCTTCCAGCAGGGCACGGTAGCACTGATGACGCCGCGTTCGGCTCTCCAGCGCGGCGTCGAGGATCCGGTCTCGCCGTGTGACGGGTGTGTTTTCCGTCATTGTGGAAGCGCTACTTTCTCCATCCGGCCAGGCGTGTACATTTTTACAAGTCATATGGGTGCTACCAATGCCCGACCCCGGTCGTTCTGCTCCCGCGGAGTCTTATCTTCATGGATCAGGTCATGCGTCGGCGCCGTGAGGCGTTATTCCTGTTCTTCCTCCTGCCGGGCATCGCGATGTCGTCGTGGGTGACCCGCACGCCCGATATCCGGGACCGGCTGGAGGTGACCACCGGTCAGATGGGGCTGGTGCTCTTCGGACTGTCACTCGGTTCGATGACCGGGATCCTGTGTTCGGGACATCTGGTCTCCCGGTTCGGTACGCGGCCGGTGACCGCCTGGGGCACGGGGCTGGTCATCGTGGGTATGGTCACGATCAGCGCGGGCAGTCTGACCGCGTCGGTGCCGGTGGTCATGGCGGGACTGTGCCTATTCGGCGCGGGCATAGGGTCGGGGGATGTTGCCGTCAATGTCGATGCTGCCGATGTGGAGCGGATCACCGGTGTGACGACGATGCCCATCCTGCACGGCTGCTTCAGCCTGGGCACGGTAATCGGCGCCGGTGCGGGTATGGCGGTCACGGCCATCGGCGTGCCAGTGCACTGGCATCTGGCGGCGGTCACCCTCATATCAGTCCTGATCTTCTGGTACGCCATCCGCTCCGTGCCCTCGGGTACTGGTCTTGGCGCACCGACCCAGGCGGAGGAAGGCGCCACCCGTTCCCGGCCCAAGGTCTGGAAGGATCGCAGGCTCATCCTGATCGGCGGGATCGTGCTGGCCATGGCTTTGGCCGAAGGGTCCGCCAACGACTGGCTCCCCCTGCTTATGGTGGACGGGCACGATCTGGACGCCGCGCTGGGATCTCTGGTCTATGCCGGGTTCGCCGCCGCCATGACCCTCGGCCGCTTCACGGGCTCGTTCTTCCTCGACCATTTCGGGCGGACGTCGGTCGTGCGGGCGAGTGCCGTCTCGGGGGCGCTGGGCCTGCTCCTCGTGATTTTCTCGGACAACGTCGTGCTGGCGGGGGCGGCGGTGCTGTTCTGGGGGCTCGGAGCATCGCTGGGCTTCCCCGTCGCGCTGTCCGCTGCGGGTGATTCCGGCCCTGAACAGACCGCCCGTGTCAGCCTGGTGGCCACGATCGGCTATGTCGCCTTCCTCGTCGGGCCGCCCGGCCTCGGCTTCCTCGGCGACCACTTCGGACTCCGCTCGGCCATGTTGGTGGTACTCCTCTTCGTCGCTTCCGCCGTCTTGCTGGCGCCCGCGGTCGACACCCATCGCCGCTCCACGGTGGCGAAGTCCGTCAACGAGAACGAGTCGGATGGCTCCCGCAGCTGGTGACCGCCTCACCTGACTTCGGTTTTCAGGAGTCGTGCTGGTCACCTGTCTGTATCGAAGTGGGACAGACTTTCCATACACCGCTGAGAGGGCGATTCTGAACCCGAATAGCGAGGATGACGGCTCTTTCGTCGGGGATGAGGGCGATGCCGTTGGCGGGTCGGCCGTCGGCCTGTAGGGCAGTCGGCGCTTTGCCTCCCGTCGGCTGCCCGGTGGCTTCGCCCACCGCGCCCCGGGCCCGTAACAGTGGGCTCTTCTCGCCCTTGGACAGCTCATCGGCGAGGACTTTGCGCGCGTCGATGACGTGATCGTGGCGGTAGACCGCGTTCACCGCGGCGATGAGGGCGGCGCGGCTGTCCTTGCCGTCGACCCGCGTCCCGTTCCGTGCGCGGAATGCCACCATCCCCTGTCCGCCGGACGCTTCGGGCAGGGACGTGGCCAGATCATCGATGACGTCCTGTGCAGGGGTGCCGTCGATGCGCACCTCGTTGCTCAGCTTGACGGGGTTGATCGTGAGCAGGGCCACCACGGCGGATACCACCGCCAGCCAACTCGTCGCGATGACGTACCAGGGCCTGGCGTAGGCGAACCGCCCCAACCGGTACTTGGATGGCGGTGCTGTCCGAACCGCGCAGCCGTGGGATAGAGGACGTGTGCGCGGCCACCGGCAGGGCATCCACACGCCCCGCCCACGAGAAGGGACTCAAACACCCCGCCGAACTGGGTCAGAGACAGGCTCGCAAGCTGGTCACGCGACACCGAGCGGTGTAGCGAACCGGCCGCCCATGGAACCGATGTTGATGATGGTTCCACGATCCTGTCCCCGCGCACCAGTGCCCTGCGGTAGTAGCGGTAGTGGGTGCCGCGCAGGAACAGCCGGTCGCGCCAGCCGCTGGTGGGCACGCGGTTGAGGGCGTGCTGGAGGAACGCGTCGTGGAGTGTTTCCCATAGTGGGCGCATGCGTCGGTACGCGGGCCTTGCCCACGCCGGCGGTGAACGCGCCGCAGAGGCGCGTGGCCTGCGCACTGAGTGGCGAGAAGGTGGCGACACCCCTGACCGTCAGCAGCCCGAGCCCGATGCCGGCCAGATCGAGGTCGCACAGCGGGGAGGTGGGCGGTTGCACGACGAGTGCGCCGGTCCTCGCGGGTCGATCTGGCGGTAGCGTGGCCGCCATGACGGCTGAGGGCGAGGCGCTGGTCGGCGGCATGGCGAACGCGGGGGCGGTCTTCCGCCGGGGTGCGTTGGTGGAGCGCCCGGCGCCGCGCAACGCTCTCGCGCTGCATGCCTATCTCCGTGCGCTGAAGGTGCATGGCTTCGACGCGGCGCCGGCTCCTGTCGGGCTCACCCAGGATGGCCGTGAGCAGCTGACCTTCATCCCCGGTGACGTCGCTCTGCCGCCATTCGCGGACTGGGTGATGACGAAGACCGCCCTGGGATCGGTCGGGGCACTGCTGCGGCGCCTGCACGAGGCCGGCGCGGCCATCGCGGTCGACACTCGTGCCAGGTGGCCCCAGGACCTTGCCGACCCGGAGGGGGGAACGATGCTGTGCCACAACGACGTGTGCCCCGACAATGTCGTCTTCCGCGACGGCCGTGCTGCTGCTTTGATCGATTTCGACCTGGCGGCCCCGGGCCGTCCCCTCTGGGACATCGCCATGACCGCCCGCTACTGGGTGCCCATGGTCGACCCCGCATCCGCGGCTGCCCTCTACCCCGCCGGGCTGGACGCGCCCGTGCGGTTGCGGATCCTTGCCGACAGCTACGGCCTCTCGCCGCAGGACCGCGCCGAGTTGCCGGGCGTCATCGAGCAGGCCACGGAGGTCTGCCGGGCCTTCGTCGCCCGCCGTGCAGCCGACGGCGACCCTGTCTATCTCCAGGCACTGGCCGAACGTGGTGGATGGGAACGCTGGGACCGTATGCAGACCTGGCTGACGGATCTCCACGAGGCTTTCACGGCTGCCTTGCTGAACTGAGCCGCCCGGACCTTCGAAGCAAGTCACCCTGGACCGCCCCACTGGACCGAACGCTCATTTCCCAGGGCTGCGCCCCAAATTCGTCACCTGAAGCGCTCAGTCTTTCGAGTTCGCGTCTGGGGAGGTCGGGTCTACCTCAGTCGAGTCCGGCCAATTCGGTGAAGGTTCCGCCGAGTACCCGGTCGCGTATCTCGCCCGGCCTGGTGACCCGCTCCACCATTGCCCGGGTGAGGACCGGGTCGCCGTACGGGGCGTCCGAGCCGAACAGGGTCCGGTCCGGGATCTCCTTGATGGCCAGCCGGACCGCGAAGATGATGTTGGCGGTGGACAGCTCCAGGTACATGTTCGGGGTGTCCCGGACCAGTTCGATGGCCTCCATCCAGTTCAGCCCTCCGAGTTGGCTGACCACCAGCGGAACCGTCGGATACCGCCCGGCGAGCGCCGAGAGCGTCGCCAGATCGTCCGCCGTGGTCGGGGCGAATCCATGCACGACCACGGGCAGGTTTCCATGATCGGCCGCCGCCTCGAGCACCGGTTCGATCATCCCTGCCCGGCCCGGCGGCGGCGTCAGCTCTCCGATCCCGTGCGGTCCACGCCCCACGACCTCGCGTTCCACGAGCGCGGCAATCTGATCCGGCTCCAGATCGAGCGGCACGGACAGGAAGCCGATGAACCGGTCCGGCCGTACGGCGAGTGCGGCGTCCAGCTCCCGCCACGCGCCGCGGTATCCCTCGGTCGTGCCGGCCCGGCCTCCGATGGCCTGGTCCAGGATCGCCATTTCCCGGCGCAGCGCGGGGAGGTCTCCGGCCCGCTCCGGGTGTGGACGGGAGGCGAACAGCACGGCGCGGTCCACCCCGGCCTCGTCCAGTAGTCCCACATGTGCCTCGACGGGGTCGTGGACGTGGCTGTGCGCATCGATGATCAATGTTTGCTCCCGTCTTGACGACCGGCCCGGAATGCGGCCGACCAGTGCACTGTTGCTCCCTGACACCGTGGGAAGGTCAAGCTGGAGGGAGCGGGTCGGTGCTGGTTGGGGAGCTGTCGCGTCGTACAGGAGTCAGCGAACGCCTGCTGCGCTACTACGAGCGGATGGAGCTGATCCACTCACAGCGCCGCGCCAACGGCTATCGCGACTACGACGAACAGATGGTTCAGACGGTGCGGCGCATCCGCGCCCTGCTGGCCGCCGGCCTGCCCACCCGCATCATCCGCCAAGTCCTGCCCTGCACCTTCGACGGAGCGACACTGCGCCCCTGCCCCGGCGTTCTCACCACCTCCGCGACCAGCTGAACGTCCTCGACCAGCGCGCCGCCGACCTGGAGACCGCGCGCCGCCTTCTACGCCAGACGATCGCCGCCACCGAGAACGCGGCAAGCTGAGACCTGGTGTCGGGCGTTTGGAACCTGGCCACGATGGGTGGAACTGGTGAGGTAGATCAGCCGGTGGAGTGGTCGGTGCCCGGAGGCTCGGGGGCGGCGGACAGGGCTGCGGCGTCGTGGACAGCGAGTTCTCGCGGCCAACTGGAGCGCGTACACCGGCGCGGCCCACCGACACGATGCCCGGAGGGCTGAAGTGGTTCGCCGAGTACCAGCCGTTCACCCCGTTCATCGAAACCCTGCGCGGACTGCTGATGGGCACTCCGATCGACAACAGCGCAATCCTCGCCATCGGTTGGTGCGCCCTGATCGCTCTGGGCGGCTACCTATGGGCCAAGAAGCTCTACAATCGCGAGCCCGCCAAGTGAGCGGGGCTCCAGTGCGGTCGGCGGCGCCTTGGTCGTCGGGCTGGGCGAGTTCGTGTTCATAGTCCACGGTGATCGAGCCGTAGTAGTTCACCGCAGAGCCGCGGGCCGGAGAGATATGCGCCAGGACCTCGGCGGCCACCTCGCGGGCGTAGTGCAGTTGGCGGCGCGGGGAGTTGATGCACTCGCCCTTGTTCAGCTGCCGGGCGGTCTTGCGCCGGTGCGACGGATCTGACAGGTACTTCATAGCCCGCCTCACCCTGCCCCGGCCCTGGTGCGACGGGCGGCGGTGACGGCCAGGAGAGCCAGAGCGAGGCCCTGGATGACCATGACCACGGTGATCAGCACGGGGATGGAGTAGCCGTACAGGCCGCCGGTCAGCGCACCACCCACGAGGCTGGCGACGCCGACGACGCCCGCGAAGATGCCGTAGGCGGTCGCCCGGCGCCCGGAGGGAACCACATCGGCCACCATGGCGCGCAGGGTGGACTCCTGGATGCCCATGGCCGCGCCCCACACCAGCGAACCGGCCGCGGCCAGCGCGACGGTGTTGGTGAAAGCCAGGCACGCGACCGCGGCGGTCAGCACCGGCAGGGCCACCAGGACCCGGGGACCGTGCCGGTCGTACAGCCAGCCGGTCGCGAGCGCGGCGACGGCGTCCACGGCCATGGCGCCGGCGTAGAGCACGGGCACCCAGGCGGTGGTCAGCAGGTGGCGCTGGACGAGGTGGTAGGAGAGCACGCCGAAGGTGGCGAACCCGGCGGTGGTGGCCGCGGTGAACGCCGCATACGTCCAAAACGCCGCCGGCAGGCGGCCCCCCGATGCGGCCTGCGGCGTCTTCGGAACCGCCGCACGCTCGTAGGCCTCGGGGTCGGGGACGCGGGTCCGCAGCCAGACCAGCACTCCCAGGGCCGCCACGCCGGGCACGGCCAGGACGCCCAGGGCGGGGGCGTAATCGTCACCGGTGAGCGCGAGCACCCCGGCCACCAGCAGCGGGCCCACCAGGGCGCCGATCTGGTCCATGGCCTCGTGGACGGCGAAACCCCTTCCGCGGCCGGTGGCCGCGGTGGCATGCGAGAGCAGGGTGTCCTTGGCCGGAGAGCGCACTGCCTTGCCGACCCGCTCGGCGATCACCAGCACACAGGCCGCCCACAGCACCCCCGCCACACCCAGAAGCGGCACCGAGACCACCGTCAGCGCATATCCGGCAATCGCCAGGCCCCAGAAGCGGCGGGTGCGATCCGCAAGCGGCCCGGAGACCAGCCGCAGCCCCAGCGCCGCCGCCTCACCCGCACCCGTGACCACACCGACGACCAAGGAGGAAGCCCCCAGCGAGGCGAGCAGCGGGCCGGTGACGGAGCGGGCGCCCTCGTAGACGAAGTCGGCCAGCAGGCTGACCGTGCCGAACCACACCACGAACCGCCACGGCCGCATCCCCACCGGTCTCCCCGCCCCTGTCCCTGTCCCGGCCCCGGCCCCGGTGGCCGGCGTCATGCCCACACCGCCTGAGCGAAGGCCGCGCCGACGAACGCGGCACCGAGCCCGGCGACCACGCCGGCGATCACGTTGGCCGCGGCGAAGAATCGCGCCCCGCCCTCGGCCAGGCGCAGCGTCTCGTAGCAGAACGTCGAGTAGGTGGTCAGCGCCCCGCACAAGCCGGTACCGAGCAGCAGCTGCGGGGAGTGGGAGACGGCGCCGTAGGAGGCCGCGCCAGAGAGCAGACCCAGGATCAGGCAGCCGGTGACGTTGACGGCGAAGGTGCCCCAGGGGAAGACGGTGTCGTGCCGGGCCTGTGCGGCGCGGTCGGTCAGGTAGCGCAGCGGTGCCCCGACCATCGCGCCGGCCACCACCAGCAGCCAGTTCACCGGGCCCTCCCCTCCTTGTCCTTGTGGCGTCCGGCGTAGCGGATGACCTCGCACTCGTCGAGGATCACCAGCCCCTCGGCGACGAGTTCGTCCAGCTGGGGCAGGAAGGCACGGATGCGGGCCTCCTCATCGACGATGACGATCGCGACCGGCAGGTCCTCGCTCAGCGACAGCAGCCGGCTGGTGTGGATCAGGGAGGAGGCGCCGAAGCCCTCAATGCCTTTGAACACGCTCGCGCCTGCCAGCCCGGCCCGGTGAGCGCGGTGGACGATCTCGCTGTAGAGCGGCCTGTGGTGGAAGGTGTCGCACTCCCCGATGAAGATCGTCACCCGTAGCGCGGAGCCGTGCAGCCGCGTCATGTCGTCCTCCAGGAGATCAGGCGGCGGGCCGCCGCAGCCGCCGCCCACACGGCCGCGAGCGCGGCGAGCAGGGTGGCGGCCAGGTAGGCCAGGCCGGTGCGGGCATGGCCGCTCTGCACCAGGTGCTGGATGTCGACGGCGTAGGTGGAGAAGGTGGTGAAGCCGCCCAGCACGCCGGTGCCGAAGAAGGGCCGCACCAGCCGGTGCGCGGCCCACACATCGGTGGTGATCACCATGAACACGCCGATCATCGCGCACCCGACCGCGTTCACCAGCAGGGTGGTCCAGGGGAAGGCACCGGCTGGAGTGGGCCACAGCAGGGAGGCCCCGAAGCGGGCAATCGCCCCCAGCCCACCGCCGACCGCTACCACCGCGATCACGGGTGCCTGCCCTCGGGCCGGCTCGCGGCGCTGGGCAGGCACCGACAGATCGATGTCGGGATCCGTGGGCTCGATGGCCTGGTCGCGTCGGGTTTTCATCGCCGGTTGCGCCTCCTACTCGTGCGGCGCCCGGGCATGCGGGCGCGTCTGGTCACAAGTAGGGACTGTTGACGGCACCGATGCCGCGGTTCGGGTACGGCGAGCCCCACCACCGCGCGGCAGTCACACAGGCTGCCGCAGACCACCAGAGTACCGGCCCGCCGCCCGGAGCCCGCAGCCCTATGGGTCTTGGCGGCAGGCCAGGTGCACGCCGTGTCCGGTCAGTGCCCGCGCGGGGCGTACATGATCACCGCCATGCCGGTCAGGCAGCTCAACGCGCCGATCACGTCGAACCGGCCGGGACGGTGGCCGTCCGCGGCCATGCCCCACGCGGCCTTACTCGGTGTTGCGCGAAGTCGATCACTACTGGCCCTTCCGGGGTGAGCATCACGTTGTCAGGGTGCAGGTCGAGGTGGTCTGATCGAGTGATCGAGGCCAAAGGGGCGGGCGTACTGCCTGGGCGGGCGTACTGCCTGGGCGTGCGTCGGTGAACGGACATCAGTGGGCGGTGAAGCCACCATCGACGGGGAGAGCTGTTGCGGTGACGAAGCTGGCGCCGGGGCTGCATAGCCACAGGACGGCTGCTGCGACCTCGTCCGCTCCCCTCAGTCGGCCGATGGGCTGTTCCTTGAGGATCCCCGCCATGGCCTCGGCCTGGTTCTCGACCATGTCGGCGACCATCGGGGTGTCGATAACACCGGGGCACACGGCGTTGATACGGATACCTCGGGGCGCGTACTCGACCGCGGCGCTGCGGGTCAGGCCGATCATGCCGTGCTTGGAGGCGTGTTAGGCCGCACGCTCGGGCAGCCCGACGAGCCCGCCCAGGGACGAGCAGTTGACGATGGCGCCGCTGCCCTGCTCGCGCATCTGCCGCAGTTCGTGCTTCATCGCCGCCCAGACGCCGCGCAGGTTGACGGCGTTGTTGAACGCCATGTCCAGGCGGCCGTACTCCGTCACCGCGCGCCGCACCGCCGCTTCCACCCGCTGTTCGTCGGTGACGTCGCAGACGACACCGATCGCCCGCCGCCCGCGGCCGGTGATCTCCTCGGCTGCGTTGTGGACGGCATCGTGGTCGAGGTCGGCCAGGCCACGGCGGCGCCGGAGTCGGCGAAGGCACTGGCGGCGGCCAGGCCCATGCCGGAGGCGGCGCCGGTGACCAGGGCCACCTGCCCGGAGAAGTCGTAGGTGGGGTTCATGGTGTTCTCCCGTCGAATCAAATCAAGGTCCCGCATCCTGCCCAGGATGTTCGAGGTCCCGGGCGCGGGCGGCTGGAGTCGGTGAGTGAGGGGTCAGGGCTTCAGCAAGGTTTTGATGGCGCGGCGCTCGTCCATCGCCTTGTATCCCTCATCGGCCACGGCGCCGAACCAGCCCGTCCCCAGCACCATCGGGGCCGGTTGTGTCACGTCGTTGACGCCGCGGTAGTCCCACAGGTCGGAACCGCGCACGCAGGTGGCCGACACGCGGATGATGGCATCCGTCGGCGCGACGATCGTGGGGTTCTTACGCTCTTCCGCCCGGACATCACCCGGGGCATGAATGACACCGCCGGGCGAGGATCACCCCCGGGCAGGCGGGTCTGCCCTACGTCGGAGGTGCCGTCGCGTCAAAGGGCTGCGGCGCGAGGAAGTCGCGATGCTCTCGGGCCTCAGCGTCGAGTACTACATCCGCATGGAGCGCGGCCAGCTCGGCGGCGCGTCCGAGAGCGTCCTCCACTCGATCGCCCGGGCGCTCCAGCTCGACGACGACGAGCGTGCCCACCTGTACGACCCGGCACGCAGGGTCGCGCCCGGCTCACGCCGCAAGCGCCCCAAGCGCACCTCCGCTGTACGCCGACCTGTTCACCATGGGCCAGCAGCCACCGAACATCGCCCGGTACGTGTTCCTCGACCCGCGTGCGGAGGCTTTCTACGCCGACATCGACGAGGCGAAGAACCAGCTGGTCGCGGTACTCCGCGCGACCGCCGGGCGCGACCCGCTGGACAAGCGGGTGACCGAACTCATCGGCGAGCTCTCCACGCGCGGCACCGATTTCAGCACCCGCTGGGCCAAGCACAACGTGCGCCGCCACTCACGCGGACGCAAGATCGTCAACCACCCGGCCGTCGGCAGGATGGACCTCGCCCACGACGACTTCGCACTGCCCGGCGACCCGCACATCTCCATCACCACCTACACCGCGGATCCCGGTACGCCCAGCGCTGACGGTCTCACCCTGCTGGCGACCTGGGCCGATACGCGGAAGCAGCCGCGGACGGCCAACGACGAAGTACGCCGCACTCGCCCCCGTCACCCTTAGGTGCTCGATCTGCGGCCGGTCACCTCCCGCCCGTCGTGGTCCACCGCGACGGTCACGGGGCGGATCGAGCTGTCGGCTCTTTCCGCCGGGAGGGGCAGCACAGCCGGGCCAGGCACCGCGCCCGTTGGAGGGACGCCTGGCCTGACTACTCACAGTTCGTCACCGAGCCCGCCACCACCGGCAAAACCACCGCGCTACTTGAGGTGGGCCGTTCCGGTCCACGGCGCCCCGTGCTGGAGCCCGGACCCGTGTGGAGCGCGCACCTTGACGGTACGGCCGGCCTGGCCGGTCATCCATGAAGCGGTATAGGTGCGCCCGCGCCACCGCACGCCGTGGCTTGGTCGGCTTCCGCGGGCAGCCGTCGCCCTCCACCAGCATGTCCACTCCGGCCGGCCGGTCCGAGTTGCCGTACGAGCGCGCACGGCGAGCGTGTGACGGGGCGGTCAGCCGTGGTCCGAAACGGCCATCTCTCCGAGCAGGGACCAGTCGTCCTGCGGGATCGTCGTGTTGATGATGCGCGGGGTCTCGGCGAGGTAGGGCGGCAGCGTCGTCCGGGCAGTCCGGAAGTGCTCGGAACCGACATGCTCAGCGCCCGCCTCGTCGTCGCGGAAGGCTTCCACGAGGATGTACTCGGCCGGGTCGTCGACGCTCCGCGACCAGTCGAACCAGAGACAGCCCGGTTCGGCGCGCGTCGCCCGGGTGAAATCGGCAGCGATCTGCGGCCACTGGTCCGCGTGCTCGGGCAGGACGCGGAACTTCGCGGTGATGAAGATCATCTCAGGCTCCTCGGTGGGTGTGGTGGGCTGAACGGAGGTGTTCCGCATGGCTGTGGTCTTCGTATCCATCGTCGCTGTCGAGGGCGCCGGCGCGCCGTGGTTACGCCTCCCCACGACCACGGCGTGTCGGCCCCTCGGCGGGTCAGGCGGGCTGCTCCGTCGACGTTGGCTCCCAGGGTCTTGCCGAGGTTTCAGGGGACGAGGATCGCGCGTCCACGGATCCGTCCGGCATCGAGATCGTCCAGGGCGTCCTGGAAACGGTCGAGGGGGTACTTGACGGTGTGCAGGCGGACCCGGTCCTGTGCGGCGAGCACCATGAGCTCGCGCAGGTCGTTGTAGGAGCCGACGAGGTTGCCGATGAAGTTGATCTCGGTCGAGATGATGTCGATGGTCGGAACGTCGATGTTCTCCCCGTACCCGACCACGTGGTAGTCGCCCGCCCGGCGCAGCATCCGCACCCCGTCCCGGGTCGCGCCGCCCTCGCCGACGAAGTCGATGACGGTCTCGGCGCCTTGGCCACCAGTCAGCTCCAGCACTTCCTCCACCTGTCCCCCATCGGCGACGACACCGTGGTCGGCACCGATGGTCTCGGCCAGCTTCACCGCCTCGGCGTTGCGGTCGACGACGACGATCTCGGCCGCGGTGAGCGCCTTGAGCACCTGGATACCGATGTGGCCGAGCCCGCCCGCGCCGATGACGACGCACCGGTCGCCCGGGCGGAGCTTGCGTGCCGCCTTCGCCGCCGCGTGGTAGGCGGTGAGCCCGGCGTCGGCGAGGGCGGCGACGGCGGACGGCTCCAGGGAGTCGCCCAGGCGTACGACACTTCGGGCCGACGTCTTCAGGTACTCGGCGTAGCCGCCCGCGGTGTCGATGCCGGGAAAGGAGCTCTGCTCGCAGTGCACATCGTCGCCCAGTCGGCATGCCCGGCACAGTCCGCAGGTGATCAGCGGATGGACGATGACCTTGTCGCCCTCGGCGACGTTGGTGACGGCGCTGCCGACCGCGTGCACCCATCCCGCGTTCTCGTGCCCGATGGTGTAGGGCAGTGTCACCTCCGACTTCTCGGCCCACTGCCCTTCGAGGATGTGCAGATCGGTGCGGCACACGCCCGCGCCGCCGATCCTGACGATCACGTCGAACGGGCCGGTGACCTCGGGAGCCGGGACATCGGCCATGACGAGGTTCTGGTGGTAGCCGACGACCTGGACTGCCTTCATGAGACGTTCTCCTTCGCGGGGTGGTTCATGGGGGAATGCGTGGCCGAGCATGTGGAGGAGGCGGCGTACGCGGGTTCCTCCGCACGTGGGGTCTGGTCGGCCGCGGAATCGGGATAGCGGGTGCGCAGCAGGCCGCGGCAGAAGTGCGCGTTGCCCTCGATCGAGATCCGCACCGCGCGGGCGAAGCGCAGTCGCAGCGGGATCTCTCCGGGCGGGAAGCGGTGTCCGTGCTCGTCCACCAGGACGGGGTCCGTCGACGCGGTGCCAAGGCCCAGGTCGGTGCGGCGGCGCAGCAGCGCCCGGGTCGCCGGTGCGTCGGGGAGATCACCGAGCACCACGTCGTGGATGTGCTCCTCGGCGAGTTCGGGGCGTTGCCGCAGCAGCGAGGTCAGCGTCCGTTCCATCGCCGCGGTGTGCGCCTTGCGGCGGAAGGTCTCCCGCAACTCCTCCAAGTCGGACTCGGCCTCGGCGCCGAAGGTGCCCCGGTAGCCCGCGTCCGCGGCCAGACCGCGGTTGATCAGCTCGGAGTCGTGGTGGTCGTCGAGCAGGACGGCGGCCTCCGTCACGTCCGCGAGCGCCGTTACGGCGTCCTTGGCGTCCGAGGCCATGAGATAGGCGAAGTTCGGGGAGCAGAAGGAGGTCGGCAGGCGCAGGTGGACGGTCACCCGTCCCTCGTCCGTCGAGCCCACGGACCGTACGAAACCGAGGTCGGTGATCGGCTCGTCCAGCTCGGGGTCGTAGACCTCCCCCAGCGCCGCGTACACGGCACGCTCGAGCGACTGGGCGGACATGTCAGGCCGCCACGGCAGGCGCGAGCTGGTATGCGGCGGGCACCGGTATGTCGTACATGGCGGCGGCGTTCAGCCCGAGGATCTTCTTCTTCTGAGCGACGGTGAGCGGCGGGTACTCGTCCATGTCCTGGGGAATCTGGAAGTCGACGAACCTCTCCACGAGCCAGCGGGGTGTCCACAGCGCGTAGTCGCTGGAGAACTGGATGCGGTCCTCGTCCAGCCAGTAGAGCAACTCCCCGATGATCTGGGCGAAGTAGCGCGGACGCGTGTGGATGAAGGGCATCGCGACCGCCAGACCGGCGTGCACATTGGGTTCCTGCGTGGCGATCCAGCAGAAGTCCTCCAGGCGCGGCAATCCGCAGTGCTCCACGACGAAGTTCAGCTCAGGGAAGTCGGTGGCGACCTGGTCGACGTCCGCCACGTCGAAGGCGTCGCGATCCAGCGGCCGGATGGTGGGGCCCTTGTGGATGTGGATGTTCTTGATGCCCAGCTCCTGTGCCGTCTCCAGGTAGCGGCGGGACCAGGGGGAGTCCAGCTTGTAGCCGCGCGAGTCCCCGTGCCACTCGGCCGTGTACAGCTTGGCGCCCTTCAGGCCGAAGCGCTCGGCGTCCCGTCGCAACTGGTCGAGACCGGCCTGCTCGAAGCGGGGGTCCCAGCAGTGGTTGTAGGTGAGCTTGTCGGGGTGCTGCCGGGCCAGCGCGAACGCTTCCTCCGTCTGCCCGAAGCCGTTGCGGTAGAAGGCACCGAGCCGGGCCGGCTGGAAGATGGCGTGGTCGACGTACCCGTCGGTGAACAGGTCCTTCATCAGACGCTCACCACCGTAGTACAGGTACTCCTCGTACGACCACAGCTCCGACTCCGGGCTGAGGTTGCGGTGGTAGTCGTAGAAGCAGTCGATGAACTGCTTCCCGTGCACGTTGAGCTGGTTCTCGGGGCGGGCGTCCCACAGCGCGATATGGGCGTCCACGATGAAGTAGCTCTCGCCGTCCTTGCTGTACATGTGCGTCCCTCCATGTTTCCTGGCGGCCCTCGGCTCGTTAGGAAGGGACCGTAGGAAGCACCGAGGGACGTCGGGGAGGTGCCGCGTGTCTCACTTTGAGACACGCGCACCGGCGACGGCCGCACACACGCCGCGTAGCGTGACCGGTGCAGACGCAAGGACGCGTCCCGGAGGTCGAACGTGGACATACCCAAGCCATCGATGGAGGCCACCGCCGGCGCGGCGGGCCGCGAGGTCGCGGTGCTGGGGCCGCGGCTGCGCGCGTCATGGCAGCGCAGCGAGCACTACGGGCTGTCGCCGGAGGACATGCGGCCCGTGTTCACGGGCTCGGTGGACACGGCCTCCCTGCTCTACGAGTGCGGCCACGAGGTGCTCCAGGGGCTGCACAGGACGCTCGCCAACGAGCCGGTCAGCATGATGATCACCGATTGTGACGGTCTCGTACTGTGCAGGCTGTGCGACGACCCCTCGATCAACCGGTCGCTCGACCGGGTCAACTTGGCGCCGGGTTTCTATTTCGCCGAACGCAACGCCGGCACCAACGGGCTCGGCCTCGCCCTGGCCGACCGCACCCCGTCACTGGTGCGGGCCGATGAGCACTACTGCACGGCATTGCGCGGATACACCTGCGCCGCGGTCCCGATCCTCGACCCGAACACCGGCTCTCTCGCCGGCAGCGTCAACCTCACCACCTGGTCCGACTCCTCGTCGGAGCTGCTGCTGGCGCTCGCCCAGGCCACCGCCGGGAACACGACAGCGCTGATGCTGGCGCGCGGAACCGGCCGGAGGCCCCGGCCGACCCCACGCGGGGAAGTGTTCCGCGTGTACGCCGACCGCTTCCAGCAGCACGAGGACCCCCACGCCACGGTTTCTCACAGCTGGAACAAGGCCGTCGCGACGGCATGCGCCGCGCTGGCCCACGGACGGATCGTCGCTTCCGTGGGTGAGCCCGGAGCGGGCAAGACCGCGCTGATCTCCCTCGCCCGTCGGCAGACGGAGCCACGCGAGCGCGTTCTGAGTGCCCGGCCGCCCGCCCCGGACGACGCACCCGGCTGGCTGACACTGTGGACTCCGGAGCTCGACAAGGACAGCACCTGCGTCATCGTCTCCGGGGTGGATGCCCTGCCGGCGTGGACGGCCGCCGAACTGGCGCGCGTGTTCAGGCGAGCGCGGCGGACGGACGGGGGCACGCCCGGCCGTCTACAGCCGTTCGCCATGACCGCGGAGAGTTATTCCGCCATCCCGGAAGCGCTTGCTCCACTGGTCGACACCGTGGTCGAGGTGCCCGCCCTGCGCAGCCGCCCGGACGACGTCATGCCCCTCGCCCATCACTTCGCCCGCCAGCACCGCGGACACGCGGTCACCTTCACGCCCGCCGCCGAACGCGCGCTCACCGCCTACGACTGGCCCGAGAACGTCAGGCAGCTCCGCCAGGTCATCCGCAACGCGGCGTCCCGCACCGAAGTCATCGACACCCATCACCTTCCGGCGGAGGTCTTCACCGATGCCGTCCGGCGCCTGGGTCGCCTACAGGAACTCGAACGCGACGAGATCGTGCGCTGTCTGACCGAACCGGGCACCACCGTGGTACAGGCCGCGGAGCGACTCGGCATGAGCCGCGCGAGCGTCTACCGCAAGGTGGCGCGATACGGCATCAGGCTGCCCGACCGCACCCGTCCAAAGCAGTCCTGACCGTGCACGGCGCCGCCGGCCATACATGACTCGGCCGGTGCGGGTCGGCCCGGACGCGTTCGTCAGGCAGCCCGGGCGCAGGTTCCCCGCCATCGATAACCGCCTGTCGCAAGACGATCACGCAGAGCCTGCCGCGCGCGCCTATGTCTCCGGGTGCTCGGACCCGTCCGCTGCGCCGGGCAGTTGGGTCAGGTGCAGGTGCAGGACGGCCCGGATGGTGTCCGGACTCAGGCGGTCGGGGTGGAGCGTCGCGCTAAGGGCAAGTCCGTCGAGCACCGCGGCGAGATGCTCCGCCGCCACCGGATCGTCCACGCCCAGACGGTGCAGCAGACGCCCAGTGACGGCCCGCAGCCCGTCGTGGAGTTCGGCGGCGATCTCGCCCAGGGCGGGGTCGGTGCGGGCGGCCGCGACGAAGTCCAGCCAGACCGCGGTCTCGTCGGCGCGCGCCGCGTCGAGCGGCAGGAACTGACCCGCCACCTCCTGCGCCACCAGGTACAGGTCGTCCCCGGGATCCCGCCGCTCGCGCTGGGCAGCCACTCGCACGTCCACCCGGTGCACCATCTCGCGGGCCGCGGCCATCAGGAGTTCGCGGTGGCTGGCGAAGTAGTGCCGTACGGACCCGATGGCGAGGTCGGCCTCGGCGGCGACGTTCCGGAGTGTGGCCTGCTGGATACCGCCGCGGGCCACGACGCGGAAGACGGCGTCCACGATGTCGCGGCGGCGCTGCTCGGGATCCACTACCTTCGGCATCCCGCTTTTATAGCATGACCGTGCTACGATTTTTTTTAGCATGGTGGTGCTAAAACAAAAGGGCTGAGTGACACCGCAGCCCGCCGTCCCGGTGACCAGGATCAAGGAGAAGCCATGGACCCGTCGGAACCGACCTCTTCGCCTTCAGTACCGCAGTCGGCCCGGCCGTCGGCGCCCGCGCGCCCGCGCCGCCTCGGCCGCCTCGGCCGCCTCGCCCGCTTGGCCCTCGACCTGGGCATCTCGCCCCTCGCGTACTACGGCTGCCTCCTCGCGGGTCTGGCCACACTCCCCGCGCTCCTGACCGCGACCGGAGTGGCGGCCCTCTGGCTCGCCGCCACCGCCCTGCACGACCGGCGTGCCGACGGCCTGGCCCTTGCCATGCTCCTCATGTACGGATTTTCGGCCGCCTTCGCCGCCGTGACCTCCGAACCCCAGCCACTGCTCCTGCGTGACCCACTGGTCAGCGCCCTCGCCGGATTCGTGTTCCTCACAAGCTGCCTCACCGCCACGCCCGCCACCGCCTATCTGGCCGGCAAGCTGCACGGTCAACCGGTGCACGACCCGATCCTGCTCCGCGCGCACCGCACGGAGACGCTGGTATGCGGTGCCGGACTCTTGGCAGAGGCCGTGGCGCGTATTCTGCTCGTGCTGACCCTGCCGGTGTCCACGGCCGCCTCGCTCACGCCACCGTTGGAATTCGCCGTCCTCATCCCGCTCGTCGTGTGGATGGTCCGCCACCGCAGGAACGCGCGCGCCCGTATCACCGCCCAAGTGCCTTCGCCGACGCGGGACTCCGAGCCTGCGCCGCCGTCGGTCGCCTGCGTCCTCGAACGCCATCGCGGGGGTACGCGATGAGGACCATGGACAGCACGCCCGCCGCGGACGGCTTCCGCATGCCGGCGGAATGGGAGCCGCACGACGGATGCTGGATGGCGTGGCCGCAGAACGGCTACGTGTGGCGCGAAGGAGCCCGCCCCGCGCAGCGCGCCCTCGCGGCCCTCGCCAACGCCGTCGCGGACACCGGGGAGGCGGTCACCGTCACGGTCACCGGCGACCAGTACGCACACGCCCGCTCCCGCCTCGACTCCCGCGTCCGCGTGGTGGAGACGACCAGTTGGCTGGGCTGGGCCCGGGACATCGCCCCCACCTACGTGGTCGACGGCACCGGGCGGCGCCGCGGCGTGGACTTCGCCTTCAACGGCTACGGCAACCGCTACCCGTACTGGGCCACCGACGACCAGTACGCCCAAAGGGTGCTCGACCTCACCGCCACCGACCGCTACCGCGCCCCGCTCGTGCTGGAGGGCGGCTCCTTCCACGTCGACGGACAGGGAACCGCCCTCGTCACGGCCGAGACCCTGCTCGACCCCGCCCGCAACGACGCGCCCTCACGCACCGCCATGCATCGCCTCATGGCGGCCTACCTCGGAGTGACCCGCACCGTGTGGATCGAGTGGGGCCTCGCCTACGACGGGACGCGCGGCCACGTGGACAACATGGCGTGCTTCGCCGCCCCCGGGGTGGTCTGTCTGACCTGGACTGACGACACGAGCGACCCCCAGTACGAGCGCAGCGCACGCGCCTTGGAAGACCTGAGAAACGTCCAGGACGCCAGAGGCCGTACCCTCCGGGTGGAGAAACTGCCGCTGCCCGGCCCGCTGTACGCCACCGAGGCCGAGCTTCGAGGCATCGACCATCACGGCATCCCGGTCACCGGCACCGTGCCGCGCCCCCGGCTCGCCGCCTCCTACGCCAACTTCTACACCACGCAGGACCACCTCTTCGTCCCCCTGCTCGACCCCGAACATGACGACGAAGCCCTCGCCCGCCTCGCCAGGATCCACCCGCACCACACGGTCGTCGGCCTCCCCACCCGCGAACTCCTCCTCGGCGGCGGCAACATCCACTGCGCCACCCAGCAGATACCGAGCAGCGGTTCGGTGGTTCAACGGGCCCTGGCAGCCGACGCCGTACATGCGCCAGCCGTGTAGCAGATGACCTCGCGCAGTTGTTCGCCCGTAGGCGGATCGAGGTCCCGTAGCCGGTTGAGTCCTCGGCGCACCAGGACGCGGTGCACGGTGTCCGGCGCGACCGTGACGCCGTGCGGGCTTCAGCCGACATCCGCAGCATGTCGTCGGCCCTCACCGCCGACCACTCGGCAGCTCATGTCCCTCCGTGATGAAGGCAGCCCGTGCTGTGAAGCCGGAGAACGCCGTTGCGAAGCGGTTGTTGTGCTCAGCTTCCTGCCTCAGCCACTGGTCCGGCCTTTCCTCCCGCCGGATGGCTTCCAACCCAGCCCGCAGGGAACCGAGCCGTACACCAATTGATCCCACGACGTCAGCGGTTACGCCGTTGAGAGCTTGAGGTCCCAGCACCATGATTTTGGCGGCGCACGTGTGGGAGGCCTTAAGAGCAATCGTGGCCTCATGAATGCAGGAGGAGGCCTCTTGCATAGCATCCTCTATGTTTCGGGCAATCAGCTCATTTTGATGCTCGTTTTTATATTTCACTACCGTTTCGAGATGTATACGCACCTCGACCAGCGTCCTAAGGCCCCAACAACACCCACCGCCGCGCCCAGCACGGCCGCCATCCCCTGGTCCATATCGGCATCCTGCCCGACGCATCGACCGTTCGTAGCGGCTTCTGACAGACCAGGAGGCAGCCCATACCGCTTCCTGACAGCGGCGGCCTCGGTGCCGTAGCGGTACACGGTGGTGGTGCCAGCACTCCTTAAATGGGCCAGCACCGGCAGAGCCGCTGGCCGATTGGCGGGCGCCGCCGCGTCCCTCGCTCCAGGCGCCGAGCGGCCAGCAGAGTCGTGTCCGCTCCGAACCGCAGCGGTCCTCGGAACGCCCCGTATGCCTCAGTCGGCTTGTGCGCCGAGTAAAGGAGCGCAGCGTATGAGCTTATGCTTGAAGGCGATCTCCTGTGATGAGTATCTGGCATTTGTCCGGACGCGTGATTACTGGGTGCGGGCCGTGGGAAACGCTGGAGCCGCCTCCGCCGAGGCACTCGGCATGGCGGCGCTGTGCGGCACCCGGCCCGCGCTGGCGGGGATACGGTGAGCCCTTTCCAACCTCAGTCTGAGCTGGCCAGATGGAGGGTGAGGACGGCTTGGACGAGGCTGGTGATCCGGGTAGTCGAGCAGCGGAGCGTGCATGGCGCGGCCAGGACTTGAGGGTGCGGTGGCTTGTTCGGCCAGTGCGCGGGTCTTCGCGTGGGACCGGTTGACAGCCTGCTGGCCGGCGGAAGGGGTTCCCACCGGCCGCGGTACGGGAGATGGACCGTGCCGCCTGCGCCCTGGTAGTCCTTGTCAGCTGAGGCCGGCCTCGGCGAGAGCCCCGATGATGCCGGATGGCGTCCCGCCGAGTGGCGTAGGCGCCAAGGCGCCACGACTTCGTAGGTCCTGGCCCGGCGCGCGGCCATCGCCCGTCTCCGGCCAGCGTCTCCCTCGCGGGCAGCGGCTCTTCGCCGCGCTGAACACGAGGGCGGTGCCCGGCGGGCGGGAGGCCCCACACCGACGGGTGCCCATCTCCTACACCACGCCGCGGGGCGCGACCTGATGCCGTGCTCGCGTGCGGCCCGGACGCCACGGAGGGCGCCGATCAGGGCCGGGGAAGCCCACGGACCACAGGTTCACTCAGAGACTGACGTTCTCTTGTTCGGACTGGCTGTTGCCCATGGGCCGAGGGCGAACCCATCCCTCGCCTGTCGGACTTCCACAGCACCCGCACCACCGAAGTGCGCAGGAACGAGCAGTTCCCGTTCATCAGCTGCCCGCTGGAGAATCCGACGGCGACTGGCCACCGCTTGTTCCGGGGCCAGGCAAGCACTGCTGTTGCAGCAGGGTTGCAGGATCTGCACCGGGCTGTGCACCAGATCTCCGACGAAGACAGCCCGGTCGCTCCTGGAGGCGAGCCGTAGCACGGACGAACCGGGAGTGTGGCCGGGCGCGGACTCCAAGGTGAGGTGTTCGTCGATGCGGTGCAGACCATCCCACAGCACGGCCTGTCCGGCCTGGTGGATGGGGGCGATGCTGTCTTCGTAGATCAGGCGGTCGACTGCCTGTAGGCCGTTCCCGTACGCGTTGTCCGGACCGTAATGGAAGTCGTCTGCGGCTGGAATGAGGTACTGAGCGTTGGGAAACGTCGGTACCCATTCCCCATCTGCGTCGACGGTGTTCCAGCCGACGTGATCGACGTGAAGGTGGGTGTTGACGACGACGTCGACATCCTGCGGGCGAACATCAGCCCTCGCCAGGAGACCGAGAAAATCACCCCGACATTGGTGGAACGGTGGCATGCCCGGTCGCTCCCGCCCGTTACCCGCTCCTGTGTCAACCAAGATGGTCCGCCCACCGCTGCGCAGCACCCACGTCTGGAGCGCAAGTACCGCCCAGTCGCTGTCCGGCTCCCAGTGGTCCGGCGCCAGCCAGTCCTCGTTGTCCTTCCATACATCGGCAGCAGCCTCCGGAACCATGCCGGAAGCAGGCGCGAACGGTCTCTGCCACTCAACGACCCGGATGACCTCGACGTCCCCCAGGACCATGCTCTGCGCACTCTCGTTTCCGTTCGTCATGTACTCGACCTTAAGAAAGGCCAGACGACCCTCTCAATGCGCATCCAGCTCAATAAAATACGTATTCGTCTCACATCTGATTACAGACGATATCCTGCACGGATGGATGTTGTGAGCGACGCGATCTCTGCAGTACACCTCGGGCACCCCTCGTCCCACCGGGTGCGGATGAGCGGGAGTTGGTGCGCGCGGCTCGACCCGTACGACGGCGCGGGCTTCTACGTCGTCCTGAAGGGCAGTTGCTGGCTGCTGCCCGACGGTGGCGCCCCGGTGTCTCTCGGCGTGGGTGACGCGGTGCTGCTGCCTCATGGCGCAGGCCATGTGATCGCCGATGCCCCGGTCGACACGGCGGTCGCCGAGGAGACGGCGGTGCCGTTCGAGCAATGGCTTGCGGGGACAGGGCCGCGAGCCCTGCCCGATCGCGACGAGGCGGAGATGCTCTGTGGCAGGTACTGGCTCGACTGCAGCCGCCTGCACCCACTCATGACAGAGCTGCCTGAAGTCGTCCACCTTCCCAGCCGAGTAGGCAGCCACCTCGAACTCCGCGCTGCGATCGACCTGCTCGCCGGTGAACTGGACGAGAGGCGGCCCGGCTCCTGTATCGCGCTCCCGAGCCTGCTCGACCTCCTCCTCGTCTACATCATCCGTTCCTGGATGACCGAGGCCACCAGCGGAGCCTGGCCCCGCGTACTGAGCGACCCGGTGACGGCCGCCGCCCTGCGGGCGCTGCATTCAAACCCGGCCGCCCCGTGGAGCAACGACCGCCTGGCCGCAGAGGCGGGCGTCTCCCGTCCCACCCTGGCGCGCCGGTTCACCACCCTGGTCGGTCGCCCTCCGATGGCGTACCTCACGTGGTGGCGCCTGATCCTTGCCGCCACCCTGCTCCGAGACACCGCGGACACCCTGGCCACCGTCGCCAGCCGAGTCGGCTACGGCAGCCCGTACGCACTCTCACACGCCTTCGAAAGGGAGTTCGGCACAACACCGGGGCGGTATCGAATGCAGGCCGCGGGACGACCCGCCCCCCACCGCACGCCCTCAACTGACGTCAAAACAGACTGACATCGTAAACACGGTCAGGCAGTGAGCCCTTTCCGGCCAGATGGAGGGTGAGGACGGCTTGGACGAGGCTCCTGATCCGGGTCGTCGAGCAGCGGAGCTTGCGAAGGAGCCGCCATGACTTGAGAGTGGCAACGGCCTGCTCGACCAGGGCCCGGATCCTCGCGTGGGACCGGTTGACGGCCTGCTGACTGGTGGACAGCTAGTCCCACCGGCCGCGGTAAGGCGTGCGGACTATGCCGCCTGCACCCTGGTAGCCCTTGTCCGCCCAGCAGGTGATGCCGGCGTCCGTGAGAGCGTCGATGACGCCGTGCTCCTGGGCGGCCCGGACGTCGTGGACGGCCCCGGCCAGGGCTGGTGAGGCCCACAGCAGACGGCCGTTCGGGTCGGCTATGACCTGCACGTTCATACCGTGTTTCTTGTGCTTGCCCGAGTAGAAGGGCCGGTCGGCGGCGATCCGGTCGATGGGCAGAAGCGTCCCGTCCAGGATCAGATATGCCTTCCTCGACGCAGCCCGTACAGCTTCGGCGAGCGTGGGGGCGAGCGCGGCCAGGAGTTCGACGGCCTCGGTGATGTAGCGGTAGACGGTGGTGGTGCCGATGCCGAAACCGGCTGCGAGCTGGGCGTAGGGCTGACCGTTGCGGAGATGAGCAAGAGCGAGCAGAGCCTGTCGGCCCGCACTCAGCCGCCGCCATCGGGTACCGAGAGCGCGGCGGTGTTCTCTCAGGCGGGAGGCAAGGAAGCGGAGGGCAGAGCTGGACACGTCGACGCTGGACGGGTAGACAAGCATGCGAAGCCTCTTGTGGAGACGGTTCTCTTGGTCGACAACCCGTCTACCAGGGGCTTCGCCCGTTCGCCAGGCCAACTTCCCAGCCAGCACGGCAGGTTGGAAAGGGCTCGGTGTCGTCATTCGGTGGTCAGTGCCTGGAGTCGCTGGCGCAGGGTGGTGGCGGTGGCGAGGCGCACCCGGCCGCACCCCGGAACGTGGACGAAGCCGGGCCACAGAGCGTGCTGGTTCTGGTCGTTGACCCGGGGCCGTGGGCAAGGCCTGTACGGCTCAGCGTGGCGGGGTCGTCTCCGGCGCGCCGGTGTCGGCGCAGGTGGCGGCGGGGCTCCTGTCCTTGGCGAGGAAGATGGTCTGCGCCATCATCCGGTAGCCCGACATCCCCTCCCGCAGGGTCTCGATGGACTCCTCCGGGTGCACCGAGTCGATGACCGCGTTCGGACCGACCGCATTGAACTGGTGTGAGACTCCGCGCGGTATCTGCATGTCCACCCAGGAGTTGGGCGGCACGATCACGTTGTGCCGCTCGCGGCGCACCCCGTCGGGGGTGCCGGGCAGGTCGTCGGCGAAGCAGGACAGCGGTGCGAAGCGTCCCGTCGGGGGGCGGATGGTGATCGGTGACAGGCTGGACACGCGGATCGTGGTGTCCGGGCCGGTCATCATCCGCACGAACCGCAGCCCGGTGTGCAGGTGCATGCGCGAACAGATGTCGCGTGCCGCCGTGTCGTAGAAGTCCATGAGGTAGCGGTCGGCGAAGAAGCCCGGGAAGGGCGGCTCCAGCATGAAGACGTCGCCCTCCTCGAAGATCTGCGCCCGCTTCAGCTCGCCCGTCGGTGCGGGTCGCTCCGCCTCCTCCCGGTGGGCCGCCCGGACCAGGCCGGACAGGGCGTCGACGACGGTCAGGGCGGTCTCCGGGGGCAGTTGCACCACCGGGGTAAGCCGGTTGCGGTCCGGGTCCAGGTGGCCTCGGACGTCGAGGATCTCGTCCTCGTGGTCGGGCGACCGCTTCATCCGGCCGGTGGTCTCGGTGGGCTGGGTCATCCTGTCGCTCCCGTGTGCTCGTTCGGACCGGGCTCGAGGTGGCGCGCCCAGAGGACGCCGCCCGCGTCGTGTCGCCCGGCGCGGAGCACCGAGCAGCCGGTCAGGGACGTTCCGCCGTTCCGCTGCCGCGACAGCCATTCCCAGCGGTCCGTTCCCCCGCTGCCGGGGACGTCGAGGAAGGACAGCAGCGGGCCCAGCGGCCTGGCGGGGCCACCCGGCGCGGGCCCGTGCGCGAGGAGGACCAGTGCGCCGCCGTCGAGGCGGGTCTCGACGCCCCACGGCACCGGCCCCGCCTCAACACCCTGCCGGGCGGCCAGCTCCGCGGCCAGTTCCCCGTGCACCGAGAACGGCCACGCGTCGAGCAGCATCGCGCGCCACCCCGCCTTCGCGCGGGCGAGTTCCGCGTCGACGGGGGCGTGCCAGTGCTCACGCAGGAAGTCGTAGGCGGCCAGGACGGTGTCGTCCCCGGTTCCTGCGTGCGGAGCGGCGGTGTGTTCGGCGAGGGACCGCAGGGCCGGGTCGTCCGCCCCGGAGTCTAGGAGGTGGCGTGCGGTGGCCGCGGCATGGCGCAGCAGTCGGTCGTACCGTGCGGGCGCCAGGCGGCGGGCGGCCAGCGGCCGGCTCATCGCCCGGCGTTGCGGCTTTCCGGTGGCGGTCGCCCGGTATCCGCCGAACTGGACGACCGCGGGCCGCAGCGGCGATCGCTCGTACAGGGTGCGGACCTCGGGCACCGGCTGTTCCGTCGCGATGAGGGCGACGTCGTCGCCGAGCGTGGGCTCGTCGACCGCGACCGCCGCGAACCGGCCGGTGAGACCCGCCCGGCGCCATCCGTGCTCGATGTCGAGGGGGTGGTGCTTCTCCCCGCCCCGGTTGATGCGCTCGCCCGCGCGGCCCCGCAGGACGAGGAGTCCGTCCCGGAGTTCGCCCAGGTCGCCGGTGCGCAGCCAGCCATCGTCGGTGACGGTGGCGGCGGTGTTGCGCGGGTCCTGCCAGTAGCCGGTCATCAGGTCAGGGGTTCTGATCCAGACCTCGCCGGATTCGAGGTGGAGTTCGGTATCGGGCAGTGGCACGCCCACCGGGGGCGTCCGCTCCAGGTAGTGGGTGCGGAAGTCGGTGTCGTCGAGCAGCGGCATGGTGAAGCTGAAGTTGACCGCCTCCGTCAGGCCGTAGCCCTGACGCAGCCGCGCGCCGTAGCGGGAGTGGAAGCGGCGGGCCAGGTCGGCCGTGAGCGGGGCAGCGGCGGTGATCAGGTAATCCAGCGCGTCGGGCCACGCGGGAGCGGCCTCGACCAGGTCCGCGAGGAGGGCCGGGACGATGGAGGCCGTCCTGGCGCCGGAGGCGTTCAGCGCGGCGAAGTAGCCGGCCGGGTCGGAGGCGGGGTGCAGGGTGAGCGGGGTGCCGGTGAGGTGGGTGCCGAGCAGTGACATGACCAGTGCGTTGCAGTGGTACAGCGGCAGGCAGGTGCCGTGCGGGCGGTCCGGTGCGATGCCGTGCAGGACCGCTGTGCGGCGTGCGTTGCCGATGACCGCCCGGCGGCTGAGCACGACCCCTTTCCGCGGCCCGGTGGAACCGGAGGTGAACATGATGAGCGCCGGGGGTTCGGGCGTCGGGTGCGCGTCGGGCAGCCCGGTGCGCCGGACTCCGTGGACGTCCACGACGGCCGCGGCGGCGACCCGGGCGGCGCCGGCGGCGAGGTCCGCGTCCCCGGCCCGTGGGTGGAGCGGGACGGCGACGAGTCCCCGGTCGAAGCAGCCGAGCAGGATGTCCGCGAGGCGGCGGCCGTCTGGAAGCCTGATCACCACCCGTGCCCCCGCGGGCAGTTCGTCGAGTGCGGCGCTGTCCGCCTCGTACGTGGCGTCCTCGGCGGCGGTCAACGGGCCCTCCCGAGGGCTTCGGCGAGCCGGACGCCGACGGCGTCCACGTGCTGGGGCTGCATCACTTGGTGGTGCCGCGCGTCGACGTGTCCGACGGTCAGCTCGCCGCCGGCGTACGGCCGCCACAGTTCGTGCGCGGGCGCTGCGCGCCGGGGCTCGCCGGCGGCCTCGATGTAGGTGGTGTGGCCCGCGTAGCGTGGGGGGCGGTAGGCGCGCAGCAGAGCGTCGTTGTGCCGGGAGACGGCGATGACGCGGGCGATGTCGTCCTCGGTGAGGCGGGCGAAGAGGCTGCCCTCGCGGCGCAGCAGTGCCGAGACGGTGGTGAAGTCGAGGGTCTCCGGGGCGAGGCGGTCGTCGTCGAACCCGGCGGCCGTCAGCAGCACCCGGTGCACGCGGTGCTCGTCGATGGGCTCGGCGGGCCCGGCCCCGGTGGCGGCGACGGTGTCGACCAGGAACAGCGTCCCTTCGGGCTCGCCGAGTTCCCGCAGCCGGACGGCCATGGCGTGCGCCACCAGTCCGCCGAAGGACCAGCCGACCAGGTGGTACGGGCCGGACGGGCGGACCGTGCGCAGCAGTCGCAGATAGCGCTCGGCCATCTCCTCGACCGTGCCGGGCAGGTCCGCCACTCCCCCGGTGCCCTCGGCCTGGATGCCGTGGACCGGGTGGTGCCGGCCGATGTGCGGCAACAGGCCGGCGTAACTCCAGCTCATACCGCTCAGCGGGTGGACGCAGAACACCGGCGCGGCCGCTCCGGTGGCCCGGAAGGGCACGAGGTGTGCGGGGGCGGACGCGGTCGGCGGCCCGTCGAGCAACCGGCTCAGGGCGGCCGGGGTGGGGGCCTCGAAGACATTCCGGAGGGCGGGTGCGAGTCCGAGGACGTCGCGTACCCGCTCGGTCAGCCGGGCGGCGAGCAGCGAGTGGCCGCCCAGTTCGAAGAAGTTGTCCTCGGGGCCGACCCTCGGTACGTCGAGCACCTGGGCGAACTGGCGGCACATCAGGTCCTCACGGAGGTCGCGCGGCGGTTCGGCGCCGGTGGCGGCCGCCCAGTCGGGCTCGGGCAGCCGGTCGCGCAGCAGCTTTCCGTTGGCGCCGAGGGGCAGCCGGTCCAGCGCGAGCAGCCGGGCGGGCACCATGTAGTCCGGCAGGTGCCGGGTCAGATGTGCCCCGACCGCGCCCAGATCCGCGCCCTTCGGGGTGACGTAGCCGACGAGCCGACGGTCGTCGGCGCCGCGGTCGTGCACGGCGACCGCGGCGGCCGTGACCTCCGGGTGCCCGCCCAGCACGGCTTCGACCTCGCCGAGTTCGACGCGGTGACCTCGGATCTTCACCTGGTCGTCGGTCCGGCCGTGGAAGCGGAGCACCCCGTCGCGGCTCCACGACGCGAGGTCGCCGGTGCGGTACATCCGCCGGCCGGCCGGACCGAAGGGGTCCGGCAGGAAGCGGGCGGCCGTCAGTCCGGGGCGGCCGAGGTAGCCGGTCGCGAGGCCCGCGCCGGCCAGGTACAGCTCGCCTCTCGTGCCCGGGGGGACGGGGCGGAGCCGGTCGTCGAGGACGTAGGCGCGGGTGTTGCGCAGCGGCCGGCCGAGCGGCACGGTACCGTCGGTCCGCGCGTCGACCGGATGGGTGGCGGACCAGACGGTGGTCTCGGTCGGGCCGTAGCACGCGAGCAGCGACGCGGTGGCGGCGGCCAGCTCGTCGGCGAGTTCCGCGGGGACCGCCTCGCCGCCGACGACGGCTCGTATGTGACGCAGTTGTCGCGGTCGTCGTGCCACGAGCGTCCGCCAGAGCGACGGGGTCGCCTGCGTCACGGTGACGCGGTGCCGGTCGAGCAGCGCGCACAGCTGGTCGGGGTCGCGCAGCGCGTCCTGGTCGGCGAGGACCATGGCACCGCCGGTGATCAGTGGCAGGTACAGCTCGGGCTTGCACATGTCGAAGCCGATGGGTGCGGAGGCCAGCATCCGGTCGTCGGGGCCGACCGCGAGCTGCTCGCCCAGCGCGAGCAGCAGGTTCACCAGCGCGGCCCGTGGTACGACGACGCCCTTGGGCCGCCCGGTGGAGCCCGAGGTGTACGTGACGTACGCGGTGTCCGGTGGCACCGGCAGCGGCTCGGCCGCCCCGGTCGTGACAACGGGTTCGGCGGCGGATCCGGTGGCCTCGCGCACCACGAGGAGGGGTCGGGCGTCGGCCAGGAGCGCCGTGACGCGCTCGGCCGGCAGGGTGGGGTCGACGGGCAGGTAGGCGGCGCCGGTCGCCTGGACGGCGAGGAGGGTGGCGGGCAGGTCGGGGCCCCGGCGCAGCACCACGGCGACCAGGGCGCCGGGGCCCGCGCCGTGCGCGCGGAGTTCCCCGGCGAGGTGTTCCACCCGCTCGGACAGGTCCCGGTGGCTGAGCACGGTGTCGCCGTGCAGGACGGCGGGGGCCTCCGGGGTGCGGTGTGCCTGGGCCGCGACGAGCGCCGCCACGGTGGTGTCGGGCGTCTCGCGGTCGGTGCCGCTCCCCTGTCCGGTCAGCCGCTCGTGCTCGCCGTCGACGAGCACCGGCAAGTCGGCGACGGGGAGCTGAGGATCGGCCACGGCCGCACGGAGCAGCCTCTCCAGGCGGGCGAGCATCAGGCGCGCGGACGCGGGGGTGAACAGTTCGGTGTCGTACTCCAGAAGACCCTCGATCCCGGCCTCACCGCCGTGGGCCGTGTAGTGCTGCCGCATGCTCCACAGCAGGTCCATCCGGGAGGCGCCGCCGTGCACGGCGACCGGTTCCGTCCGCAGGTCCGGCAGGTCGAACTCGGCCGCCGGGGTGTCCTGGAACGCCAGCATCACCTGGAAGAGGGGGTGTGCGGCGAGGGAGCGCGGCGGGTTGACGGCCTCGACCACCCGCTCGAAGGGGACCTCCTGGTGCGCGAAGGCGTCGAGGTCGGTGGCGCGTACCCGCTGGAGGAGTTCGGCGAACGTCGGCGCTCCGCTCAGGTCGGTGCGCAGCACCACGGTGTTGACGAAGCAGCCAACGGTGTCGTGCAGCGCGGCGTCGTGCCGTCCTGCGACGGGTGTGCCGAGGGGGATGTCATCGCCCGCCCCGAGCCGGTGCAGCAGTGCGGCGACCGCGGTGTGCACCACCATGAACAGGCTGGTCCGAGTGGTCGCGGCGAGCCGGTTCAGGCGGGCGTGCAGCGCGGCGTCGAGTGTGAAGGGGACGGTCTCCCCGCGGTGTGCGGAGACCGGCGGCCGGGGACGGTCCAGCGGCAGCCGCAGCACCTCCGGGGCACTGTGCAGGATCCGCGTCCAGTAGTCGACGCCGGTGTCCGGGTCGCGGTCGAGCAGGCTGAGCGTGTAGTCGGCGTAACTCACCGGTGTGCTCGTCCACTGCGGGGCGTGGCCCGCGGCACGGGCCCGGTAGGCGGTGGACAGGTCACGGGCCAGCGGACCGAGCGACCAGCCGTCGGCGGCGATGTGGTGCAGCAGGAGCAGGAGTACGTGGCGCTCGGGCGCGGTCTCGTGGAGCACGGCCCGGACCGGGAGTTCCCTCTCCAGGTCGAAGACGTGCGCGGACGCGGCGGCGAGCAGTCCGGGCAGTTCCGCCTCCGAGGTGACCACCGTCTCGAACGCCAGGCCGTCGGCGTCGCGGATCCGCTGGTACGGCTCGCCGTGATGTTCCACCACGGTGGTGCGCAGGCTCTCGTGCCGGTCCAGCAGGTCGCCGAGGGCCGCCCGCAGGGGTTCCACACGCAGCGGCCCGGTGAACCGGACGGCGAAGGACATGTTGTAGACGGAATTGGGGCCGGCGAACCGGTCGAAGAACCACAGCCGCCGCTGCGCGGGCGAGAGCGGTACGCGCTCCGGTCGCGGGGCGGCGGCCGCCCGGACGGGAGAAGCCACGGCAGCGCCCTCCGCGACGTGGCGTGCCAGGTCGGCGACGACCGGGGCGTCGAACAGGGTGCGGATGCTCAACTCGCGGCCGGTCTCCGCGCGCAGCCGGTTGATCAGACGGGTGGCGAGCAGCGAGTGTCCGCCCAGGTCGAAGAAGTTGTCCTCGGCGCCGACCTCGGCCAGTCCCAGGGTCTCGGCGAACAGGTCGCACAGCAGCCGTTCCTGCGGGTTCTCCGGCTTGCGACTCACCAGCAGCGCGGTCTCCGGGGGCGGCAGGGCGGCGCGGTCCAGCTTGCCGTTCCCGGTCAGCGGGATCTCGTCTACGGGGATGACGAAGGCGGGCACCATGTGCGCGGGCAGCACCGTGCGGGCGTGGGCGCGCAGTTCCGCGGCCGACGGCGTCCCGGCCGGGCCGGTCCCGGCCGGTCGCGTGGCCGGGACGGCGTAGCAGAGCAGGCGGCCGCCGTCGGCGCCGGTGTCGGCGAGCACCACGGCCCGGTCCACGGCCGGGTGCTGTTCGAGGACGCGCTCGATCTCGCCGGGCTCGATCCGGTAACCGCGGATCTTCACCTGCTGGTCGATCCGTCCGAGGTACTCCAGCGTGCCGTCCGGCCGCTGCCGCGCGAGGTCCCCGGACCGGTACATCCGGGTGCCGGGCGCGCCGAACGGGTCGGGAACGAACCGGCTCGCGGTGAGCGCCGGCCGGTCCAGATAGCCGCGGGTCACGCCGGGGCCGGACACGTGGATCTCGCCGGGGCAGCCCGGCGGCACCGGTCGTAGCGCGTGGTCCAGCAGCCGCAGGCGGAGGTCGGGCAGCGCGGTTCCGATGACGCTCGCGGTCTCTTCGGGGTCGGTCAGCTCGGTGTACGTCGCGTGGACGGTGGTCTCGGTGATCCCGTACATGTTGACCAGGGCGGGCCGGCCCGGGCCGTGCCAGGAGCGGACGCGGGACGGTTCCAGCGCCTCCCCGGCGCATACGATCACCCGCAGGTCGGGCAGCGCGTCCGCGCCGGCTTCTTCCTCGGCCCGGAGGAGCTGGTAGAAGGCCGAGGGAGTCTGGTTCAGAGCGGTGACTCGCTCCCGGCGCAGCAGCGCCAGGAGGTCCCTGGGCGAGCGGGCCACGTCGTCCGGCACCACCACCAGCCGCCCGCCGCGGCCGAGAGCCGTCCACAGCTCCCAGACGGAGACGTCGAAGGCGTAGGAGTGGAACAGGGCGTGTACATCGGCGTCGAACCGGAACCACTCGTCGGTCGTGGCCAGCAGCCGTACGACATTGCGGTGGGTGACCAGGACGCCCTTGGGCCGGCCGGTGGAACCGGAGGTGTAGATGACGTAGGCGACCGCCTCGGGGTCCACGGTCACCGCGGGCGGGTGCGCCGGGTGGCCGGCGGCCGTGTCGGGGCCGTCGAGGAGGATCTGTGGGTGCGGGACCGGCAGCGGGGCGCCCGTCACGACGAGCACGGGGCCGGCCTCCGCGAGCACCCCGCGGATGCGCTCCTCCGGGTACGCCGGGTCCAGGGGCAGATAGCCCGCGCCCGACTTCAGCACCGCCAGGATCGCGATGACGAGGTCCGCCGAACGCTCCAGCACCAGGCCGACCAGGCGCTCCGGTCCCGCGCCGCGCTCGACGAGGAGGTGGGCGAGACGGTTGGCGCGTGCGTCGACTTCCGCGTAGGACAGGGGGGTGCCGCCGTGGGTGAGGGCCGGGGCGGCCGGGCGGCGGCGCACCTGCGCGGCGAACAGGGCGGTCAGCGTGGCCGGCCCGGTGTCCCGGTCCGGGGCGGGCGCGGAGGCTTCGAGGTCGGCGCGCTCGTCGGGCAGCAGCAGGTCGACGCGTCCCAGTGGTGCCGCCGGGTGGTCGGCCATCCGGCCGAGGACGGCGCGCAGGCGGTCGAGCAGACGGCCGGCCGTCTCGGCGTCGAACAGGTCGGTGTCGTGGTCGAGTTGGAGCCGCAGTCGGTCGCCGGGCACGGCGATCAGGGTCAGCGGGTAGTGGGTGCCGTCGCGGCCCTGGACCTCCCGCAGCTCCAGGCCGGGTACCAGGGTGGCCAGTTCCTCGTCGTCGACCGGGTAGTTCTCGAAGACGACGACGGTGTCGAAGAGTTCGGGGTGACCGGTGACCGCCTGAAGGGTCGTCAGGTCGGCGTGCTGGTGGTCGAGCATGGCCAGTTGCTGGGCCCGCAGGTCCGCCAGGCAGTCGGCGACCGGCCGGCGTGGGTCGAGGCGGACCCGGACCGGCACGGTGTTGATCAGCAGCCCCACGATCCGGGCCGCACCGGGCAGTTCAGCCGGCCGGCCGGAGACCGTGGCGCCGAACACCACGTCGTCCCGGCCGGTCAGGGCGCCGAGCAGGACCGCCCAGGCCAGTCGCAGGACGACGCTGGTCGTCAGGCCGCCTTCCCGCGCCAGGGCCTCGACGCGGGCGGTGAGCTCGGGGTCCAGTTCGGCGGTCGTGCGGCGACGTGCCCCGGTCGCGCCGCGTCGGCCGGGGCCGCCGACCAGGGTCGGGCCGTCCACGGACGCCAGCAGCGCGCGCCATGCCGACTCGTCCGCGCGGGCGTCCCGCGTGGCCAGCCAGTCGAGGAAGGCGCGGTACGGCGTGGCGGGCGGCAGCGGATGACCGGCGTAGAGCGAGAACAGTTCCCAGATGAGGATCGGCATGGACCAGCCGTCGACCAGGAGATGGTGCGTGGTCAGGACGAAGGTGTGCCGGTCGGCGGACCTGCGCAGCAGCGCGGCGCGCATCAGTGGGGGGTCGGCGAGGTCGAAGCGGCGCCGTCGGTCGGCGGCGAGGAAGTCCTCCAGGTCCTCCGGTGCGGGCATCTCGCGCCACCCCACGGCGGAGCCCGGTACCACCACCTGGACGGGCCGGCCCGACGCACCCGGCCGGACACCGGCGGAGAGCTGCGGGTGGCGGTGCAGCAGGCGGTGCAGCGCGTCCCGTAACGCTTGGGCGTCGAGTCTCCCGTCGAGGTCGAAGACGAACTGGACGAGGTAGGGGTCCACTCCGTCGTGGTCGTAGAGCGAGTGGAAGAGCAGGCCCTGGGCCAGCGGCGGCAGCGGCAGCAGCAGTTCACCGGTGGCGCGGGACCGAGCCCGGTCGACCAGCGCGCCCAGGACGTCGAACCACCGCTCGGCCAGGTCGGCGACGCGCGTCCCGTCGAGCAGGCCGCCGGGCCAGGACCAGTGGGCGACCAGTTCAGGGCCGTCCGGGCGGTCGGTGATCACCGCGTCCAGCTCGACGGCGTGGCTCATGGCCGGTCCGGCCGCGGTGGTCGGGCCGTCGTCCGACGGGGTCCCGGCGGCGGTCACGTCGGCCAGCACCGACCAGGGGCCTTCGCCGCCGACGCCGAAACGGCCGAGGTAGTTGAAGGCGAACTGCGGCGTGGGGCGGGCGGCCAGGGCGGGAGCGCTCTGCGGGTTGAGATGGCGCAGCAGACCGTGGGTCAGTCCCGCGCGGCCGGAGTCACGGGTACGGGAGCGCACCTGGGCGACCGCGCCGTCCAGGGCGATCGGGTCGGTCCGCGCCTCGGCCCAGGAGCAGCCGGGGTCGAGTACCACGGGATACAGGGTGGTGAACCAGCCGACCGTACGGGACAGGTCGAGGTTGTCCGCGAACTCCTCACGTCCGTGGCCCTCCAGGTCCACGAGAAGCGCGTCCGGGCCGTCCCGCCAGTCGGCGGCCGCCAAGGCGAACGCGGTGAGCAGCAGGTCCTGCACCGAACAGTCGAAGGCCGCGGTCGCGTCGCTCAGCAGGCGCGCGGTGAGCGCGCCGGGCAGGGTGGCGGTGTGGCGGCGCCGGGTGTCCTCGGTGTCCGTCGCGGGATCCAGGGGGCGCGCGGCGACCGGGGGGTCCACGGGCTCGGGCCGCTCGTGGGGGAACGCGTGGAGCACGGCCGGGTGGTGGGCGTACCCCACCAGCGCCTTCGCCCACTGTGCGAAGGAGGTCCCGGTCGGTTGGAGCGTCGGGGTCCGGCCCCGGCGTATCGCCTCCCAGGCGGTTTCGAGGTCGTCCCGGAGGATGCGCCAGGAGACGCCGTCGACCCCGAGGTGGTGCACCGTGAGGGTCAGCGCGCCCGCCGTCCCGGGTCCGGGGTCCGACCAGCGCGCGTGCACCATCCGGCCGCGCTCCGGGTCGGTCGGCGGGCCCGGCCGGTTCAGCTCGACCGGCACGGTGGGCAGCACCTCCAGCGACCAGATCGGGCCCGTGACGGTCAGGGAGAGCCGCAGCATGGGGTGGTGGTCGACGAGGGCCTGCACCACCGCGCGGACCTGCTCCTCGGTGATGCCCACCGGGGTGCGTACGGTCAGGGACTGGACGAACCCGTGGAGCACGCCGCCGCGTTCGCGCAGCCAGTGCATGACGGGCGTCAGCGGCAGCGCGGAGTCGTCCGCGTCGTCCAGCGCGATCCGACGCGCGGGGAGCCTGTCGTCCGCCGTGAGTGCGGCGGCGAGTCCGGCGACGGTGGGGGTGCGGAAGACGTCGGGGGTGGTGATCGCCAGACCGGCGCGCTGTGCCGCCGCCGCGAGTTGGATCGCCTGGATGCTGTCCCCGCCGAGCCGGAAGAAGTCCTGGTCGAGGGGGACGTCCGGCAGGCCGAGCAGCTCGCCCGCCAGCTCGGCGAGCAGCTTCTCGGTGGGCGTGCGCGGGGCCGGGCCCCTTCCGGCGCTACGAGCGGCGACCGCGGACTCCGGCTCGGGCAGCGCGGCCCGGTCCAGCTTGCCGTTGCGGGTCAGGGGCAGCCGGTCCACGGCCACCACCGCGGTCGGCAGCATGTAAGCGGGAAGCCGGTCCCGCACCCGGTCGAGCAGCGCCACCGTGTCGAGGCCGTCCGCCGCACCGCCGGACGCGGTCACGTAGGAGACGAGCCGCCGCCCTCCCGGGCGCTCCTGTGCGACGGTCGCGGCCTGCCGGACCCGTGGGTCGGCTCGTAGCACGGCGTCGATCTCGCCCGTCTCGATCCGGTGGCCGCGCAGCTTGACCTGTCCGTCGGCGCGACCGGCGAACTCCAGCCGGCCGTCCGCGCTCCACCGGGCCAGGTCGCCCGTGCGGTAGACACGCGCCCCCGGCGGCCCCGACGGGTCGGGGACGAAGCGCTCCGCGGTCGCGCCCGCGCTCCCCACGTAACCGCGCGCCACCCCCGCTCCCCCGAGATACAGCTCCCCCACCGACCCCGGCGGCACGGGCCGCAACGCGTCGTCGAGAAGCAGCACCCGCTTGCCGTCCAGCGGGCCGCCGATAGGGACTGACGCCGCGTCCGCGGGCAGTTCCGGGACCGTGTACCGGGTCGCGAAGACCGTGGTCTCGGTGGGCCCGTAGCCGTTGACGACGGTGAGGTGCGGAAGCGCCTGGCGCACCGCGCGGACGGCGTCCGGGGACACCACGTCCCCTCCGGTCCACACCTGGCGAACACCGGCCAGGCAGGCCGGGTCCTCGGCGGCGATGGCGTGGAAGAGTCCCGCGGTCAGCCACAGCCCGGTCACCCCGGTCTCCGCCACGGTCCGGGTCAGTTCGGCCGGGCCGAGATGTCCCGGCGCGGCGACGACCACCTCGCCGCCGGTCAGGAGCGGCACCCACAGCTCCAGGTTGAACGCGTCGAAGGCGTGCGGCGAGTGCAGCAGGACCCGGTCCGCGCCGCCCTCGGACCACAAGCGGTCGGCGGCGAGCCCGGCCAGGGCGCCCTGGGTGATGCCGACCCCTTTGGGCCGGCCCGTGGAACCGGACGTGAACATCACGCAGGCGAGCGCGTCCGGTGACGTCCCGGCCCCGGCGAGCGCGTCATAGGCGGCCGCGTCATCGGCGGCCGGGTCATCGGCGGCCGCGTCGGAGTCGGCTCGCACGTCCAGCACGCGCAGACCGCGGGCGCGGGCGTACGTCACGATGGCGTCGCCCCCGGTGTGCCGGTCGGTGACCAGCAGCCGCGCGTCCGCGTCGGACAGGACGGTCTCCTGCCGGGGCGGCGCGTCGTCCCGGTGCAGGGGTACGTACGCCGCGCCCACCCGCACCACGGCGAGAGCGGCGACGACCAGATCCACCGAGCGTTCCAGAAGCAGGGCGACAGTGCGCTCCGGCCCCGCACCGGCGGCGACCAGCACATCCGCCAACGCGGCGGCACGCCCGTCCAGTTCGCGGTAGGTCAGCCGCTCACCCGTTCCGGCGCAGCGCACCGCGAAGGCGTCCGGGGTGCGGCATACCCGGTCCGCGAATCGGCCGACGGCGGTGTCGGCGGATGCGGCCGAGGTGGGCGCGCCCGTGCCCAGGACGACGAGACGGCGGCGCTCCCCCAGAGTGGTGGTCGCCACTCGCGCCAGGGGCGTGTCGCGTTCGGCCCTCGCCACCTGCCTCAGCACGTGCGGGAAGCGGTCGGCGACGCCTCGCAGCAGATCCTCGCCGTGGTTGGCGGGGTTGGCGTCGAAGTCGAGGCGCAGTTCGCCGTCACCGCGGTCATGCGCGAAGAATGAGAGGTCCTCGGACGGCGGCGCCTGGAGGTTGCGGACGGTCGCGGTGACCGAACCGAAGCGCAACGGCCGGTCGAACCGCTGAATGTTGAGGACTGGCCCGAAGAACCTGCGTCCGTCGTCGGGACAGTCCACCTCCCGGCGCAGGCGCTCGCCCCGGTAGCGCTGGTGCCGGCGTACCGCCCGCAGTTCTTCGGCCACTTCGTCGAGCAGGCGGCCGACGGACGCGGCCGGATCGACGCGGAGCCGCAGCGGCAGGACGTTGGCCGTCATCGCCGGGACGCGGCGGACCAGTTCGGCGGAACGGCCGGCGACCGGCAGGCTCAGGACGACGTCCCGGTCACCGGTCATGGCGTGCAACTGGATCGCGGTGGCCACGGTGAACAGCCGGGTCCAGCGGTGCCCGAGCCGCCGTGCGCCATCCCTCAGCTCGGCGAACTCCGCCGCCGACACGCCCCTGCTCGTGCGCAGCGACCGGTCCGACGCCGCCGCCGGACCCGCTCCGAGCGTCGGGAAGTGCGACCGGCCCGCCAACCGCTCCCTCCACCGGCCGCCGTCCGCGTCGTGCTCGGCGGAACCGCGGTATGCCGTCTCGGCGTCGATCAGCGCCCGAAGCCCGCTCCAGCCGCTTGGCGGCACCGGACGGCCCTCGCACAGATGGTTGTAGACCTCAGCGGCCCGTTCGGCGAACAGGGCCATGCCCGCCCCGTCGAGGGCGATGTGATGGACCCGGTGGAACAGCAGAGTGCGGTCGTCGCTCACACGCAGCACCGCGCCGAAGAACAACGGCCCCGCGTCGCAGCCTCCCGACTCGGCCATGGCCGCCCGCATCCATTTCAACGCCGCGGCATCCGGGTCGGGCGTCTCCCGCAGGTCGACCGTCTCGACGACATGCTCGACATCGGCATCGGCGACGAGCCACTGCACGGGGGCCGCCGAACCGGCCGCTCCGATACGGACGTTCACCGCCTCGCAGTCGGCGCCCGTCCTGGCGACCGCGGTCGCCAGCAGGTCGACGGCGACCGGGCCGTCCAACTGGAGGTACTCCGCCCACTGGTACGCGCCCGGCTCGCCGAACCCCCCACGTTCGGCGAGCCATACCCCCAGCTGCGCGTCGGTGAGCGGCAGTTCAGCACGGTTGTCAGGCATATGAGCGAGCGTTCCCATCCGTCCCGTCGGTGGTATGCCGACGACTGCCGTCCGATGTGTCCGTGTCGATCAAGAAGCGATGCACACCATCGAAGCACGGGAGGCAATGGACGAGTAAAGCGATGGCAATGTGAGAGATCTCACGATTGATCAGCTAACGATAAAAGTGCAGGTGCCCAGGGACTTACGAGACAGAGGGAGGAGCTTCAGCCACATCCGAGGCTGCTTTACCTTCCTCTATGAGAACTCGGCCAAAAAGTCACTCCGGTGGCCGATTAGTCATCCATCGGATGAGCACGGGTCGAGCGAGGCCGGAATCGTCGCGCCCGGAGGTGGGCCCGCGCCCGCTCGCGGATCCTCGAGGCGCTCCTGACGGCATACGCCGAGGGGGCGCTCGACGCACCCGTTCCGGCCGGCAGCACATTCGGCACGGCGGAGCGGGGCGGATGCCGCGCCTACCTCGACGAAAACGTGTGTGAGAGAGCGGAGAGCAGGTGGAAGAGGCAGGAGCGGGACCGCCGAGGAGGCGACCCTGGGTTCGGGCTGCTGTGTGAGGTACTGCTGCGGGAGTACGCCGAGGGGCGTGTCGCGCTGCGGATCACCGCGGCCCCCTCCGGGGGCACGGGGAGCGTGGCGGCATGAGCGAAACAGCGGCGGACGGACACGGTCCTCTGATCGGCGACAACTCCCGCGGCGCCTCGGCGCGGGCGTACGAGATCAGCGACTTCCACACCCCGCCCCGGCCATACCGCCGATCCCTCCGCACGCCGGCCTGGATCAGGTCGAGGCCGGGCGGGATTGACGCTGACGCCCCTTACCGGACGGCATTTTCCGGGGCGGTGTGTCAGATCGCCGTCGGCCCGTGCTGACCGTAATGTCTCGACTGTCCTGATGGAGGTCGTGGGCATCGCGGAATCGTCGGGCGCGGACATCCGGCGGTCGGGAGGTGGACGGAGTGGACCGGCGGCGCATCTTCGATGAGGTGTTCACGCTGGAGGTGGCGGTCGCCTCCTTCGTCTTCCTGGCGGTCATGAGCGCGTTGGTGTTCTCTGTGGCTCGCCGCCGGGCAGGTGCCGGTGCCACGCCGTCCGGGCGCGCCGAGCGGCTTGGGCTGGAGTGGTGCTACGTGGCGGCTCTTGCGGCCGTCGCCGTCTTCCTGGTCCTCTACACCGCTCTGGCGAACCACCGTGAGCAGCGCACCGTGACACGGCCGACGGTGCGGGTGGACGTCACCGGGTTCCAGTGGTGCTGGCGGTTCCGCAACACCCAGCCACAGGCCGGACCGGTGGCCGTCACCGCGACCTGTCATGGGGGCCGCATGCCGACCCTGGTGGTGCCCACCGGGCAGAAGGTCGAGTTCAGGATCACCTCCCGGGACGTGATCCACTCACTGTGGGTGCCCGCCCTGCGCTACAAGATGGACGCCTTCCCCGATCATGTGAACACCTTCACTTTGATCATCGACCGGGAAGGCCGGTGGATCGGCCGGTGTGCCGAGTTCTGCGGACAGCGGCACCAGTCCATGGACTTCTGGCTGAAGGCCGTATCGCCGAAGAAGTACGCCACCTGGCTGCACCACCACGCGATTGCCGGCTCAGGGGCCGCGGTATGACCCTGGCCCCCGAGGCGCGGACCGGCCCCGCACGGGCCCCGGCGCCCGGCGGGTGGCTGGGCTGGGTCACCACCACCGACCACAAGCGGATCGGGCTGCTGACGGTCGGGACCTCGCTCGTCATGATGTTCCTGATGGGCGTCCTCGCCCTGCTCATGCGCAGTCAACTCACCTTCCCGGACGAGCGCCTGGTGGAGGCCCAGCTCTACAACCAGCTGTTCACCATCCACGGCTCCGGCATGATCTACATGGCCATGACGCCGTTCGCCATCGGGCTGGGGGTCTACCTCGTCCCGTTGCAGATCGGCGCCCCGGCGATCGCGATTCCGCGCACCACTTTGCTGGGCTACTGGCTGTACGCCATCGGCGCGGTCGTCATGGTGGCCGGTTTCGCCACACCCAATGGCGCCCACGCCGACGGCTGGTTCTCGTACCCCCCGATGGCCGACAGCGTGTACTCCCCCAGCGTCGGATCGGACCTGTGGATCGTCGGCGTCTTCCTCGCCACGGTCGGTGTTCTCCTCATGGGCTGGGCGGTGCTGTGGACGGCGCTGCGCCGACGCGCCCGTGGGATGACGATGCTGAGGATGCCGGTCTTCTCCTGGTCCATGATCGCCACCTGTCTGATGGTGATCGGCGCGTTTCCCTCCCTGCTGGCCGCGCTCGTCCTGCTGGTGGTCGGCCGGGCGGACCCCTCGGTCTTCGCCTCCAACGTGTGGAACATCGGTTACCAGCATCTCTTCTGGTTCTACGGCCACCCCGTGGTCTATGTGATGTTCTTTCCGTACCTGGCCGCCGTCGCGGAGGTGCTGGCGGTCTTCTCCGGGCGGCGCTTCTTCGGCTACAAGGGCACCGTCCTGTCGCTGCTGGCCTTCGCGGCGCTGTCGATGAGCGTGTGGGGCCATCACATGTTCACCACCGGACAGGCCACCAACGACTACTACTCCCTGACGTCGATCTCGCTTCTCATCCCGGCCGGTGTGGAGTACTTCGGGCTCATCGGCACGGTGCTCGGCGGGCGCCTCGTCTTCCGCGTCCCGATGCTCTTCGCCCTGGCCTTCATCCCGCAGTTCCTCATCGGCGGCCTCACCGGAATCATGGTGGGGACGCCTGTCATCGACTACCACGCCCAGGACAGCTACTTCGTCGTCGCCCATCTGCACTACGTACTCTTCGCGGGGAGTGCGTTCGGGCTCTTCGCCGCGGTCTACTTCTGGTTCCCCAAGGTCGCCGGGGTGATGCTGAGCGAGCGGCTGGGCAGGGTCCACTTCTGGCTGCTGGTGGCCGGGACGAATCTGACGTTCCTTCCGATGTTCGCCCTGGGCTACGAGGGGATGCCACGCCGGGTCTTCACCTATCCGGGCTGGTCCGGGTTCGGACCGCTCAACCTCCTTGCCACCTGCGGAGCCGCCACGCTCGCCGCCGGGATGACGGCCTTCGCCGTGAACGTCCTGTGGGCGCTGCGCAAACGGTCCCTGGGACACCACGACCCGGCGCCCGATGATCCGTGGGGCGGCCACACCCTGGAGTGGGCCACCTCCTCCCCTCCCCCGCCGATGAACTTCACACCCGAGCATCCGCTGCCACCGATCACCAGCATGGCTCCCCTGCTCGATCTCCGACAGCGACCGGGAGAGGGGACGTGAGAACCAGGCGCCCGGGCTTCTGGGTGGCGGCCCTCTGGGGGCTGGCCAACGGCGTCCTCCTCGCCGTCCTGGCCGCCTACGGGGAGTCCGCCCTGGTGTACTGGCTCTGGGGCTCGGTGGTGGTACTGCTGGAGGTCGCGGCCCTCGCCGTACTGGCCGCGTCGCGGACCGGGCCGGAGGAACGGTCGCATTACCGCACGCCCGCCGCGAGCGGGGCGTGCGTCCCGCCCGCCGCGGCCGGAGCCGCGCTCACCGCGCTGTGCTTCGTCTATGGCTGGTGGCTGCTGACCCTCGCCGTCCCGCTCCTCGCCGTGGCCGGGGCCCTGGCCGTACGAAGCCGTACCGCACGGGCCAGGTGACCTCATGGTGATGGACGGGGACGGCGTGATGGAGGGCGCCCTGGCGATGGGGCTGTCCGGATTCATCGTCGCGGTCCTGGTCCCGGGCATCATCCGTGCCACGCGTTCGCGTCCCGTGTGGGGCCGTGTCTGCCTTCCCGCGAGCGTGGCTCTGCCGCTCTTTCTGCTCGTGCACGCGGCCGCCACGCTCACTCCGTTGTTCCACGGGGCGGCGACCCCGGCAGTCCACTGGGTTCTGGAGGCCGCCCTGGTCGGCAGCGGCTTCCTCTTCTGGCTTCCGGTGTTCGGCGGCCGGTACCGGCTCAGCGAGCCCGGCCGCTGCCTCTACCTCTTCCTCGCCTCGCCGCTCCTCGACCTGCCCGCCCTCCTCGTGATCGCTTCCGGCCACGCCCTGGGCGGACTGTCGATGATCGTGGGCATGCTGCCCATCGGGGTGGCGGCCATGGCCGTGACCTGGCGCTGGGCGACCGCGGAAGACCAACGCGCCATCTGACGCGGGCTATGGGTTTCCGCTCGGCGCTCTGGAGTCCTTCTCGGGGCCCGTGATGGCGGCCGCGGCGCGTCGGCGTTGCTTGGCGGTCGTGGGCAACTCGACCCGGTCGCGGAAATACCAAGCGCTCAGCGCGTTGCGCAGCCGGTGCCGGCGGAAGAAGCGGCCGGGCTCGACGCCATCCGTACGCGGGCGAGGGGCGTCCCGCACCAGCAGCCGGTAGGCCGTCTCGGCGGGCAGCGGGGTACGGACCTCCTGGTACCCGCCCGCGGCGCCCCGGCGCACCTCTCCGGTGCCGTCCCCTTCCAGCAGCTGCCGCCGGTCGGCAGCCTGGAGTCCGAGGCACAGGCGCTTGGTGGCCCAGTAGGCGAAGGCGGGCAGCAGGAACACCGCTCCGCGGAAGGTGTACGTCAGCGCCTCCACCGGCAGCTTCAGCACATACGCCAGCACGTCCTGTCCCCCGGCGAAGAGCAATACGGCGTAGAAACACACGCCTGCCGCTCCCAGTGCCGTGCGGGTCGGCTGGTTGCGGGGCCGGTCGCACAGATGGTGCTCTCCGGTGTCGCCGCCGATCCACCGCTCGAAGAAGGGGTAGGCGTACAGGACGCCGAACAGGGCGAGCGGCAGCCCGATGCCGGGGATGAAGACGTCCCAGACGATCGTGTGGCCCCACAGGTTCGTCTCGGCGGCGGGCATCAGCCGCAACGCCCCTTCCAGGAAACCCACGTACCAGTCGGGCTGGGCGTCGATGGATACGGTGTCGGCGCGGTAGGGGCCCACCTCCCAGATCGGGTTGATCTGTAGGAGAGCCGAGAGCAGCGTCAGTACGCCGCCCACGAGGAGGAACAGTCCGATGGACTTGGCCGCGTACTGCGGGAACAGCGGCTTTCCGACGACATTGCGGTTGGTGCGGCCGGGCGTGGCCCACTGGGTGTGCTTGAGGTGGACCACCAGCATCAGGTGCACGCTGATCAGGGCGATCAGCAGGCCGGGGAGCAGCAGGATATGGGCCGCGTACATCCGCGGAATGATGTCGAGCCCGGGGTACTGGCCACCGAAGAGGAAGAAGCTGAGATACGTGCCGACCACGGGAGTCGACAGCACGATGCCCTGGAAGGTCCGCAGCCCGGTGCCGGACAGCAGATCGTCGGGGAGCGAGTAACCGCAGAAGCCTTCCAGCAGCGCGAGCATGAACAGGGTCACGCCGATCGTCCAGTTGACCTCACGGGGACGCCGGAAGGCCCCGGTGAAGAAGATGCGCAGCAGATGGCAGCCGATGGCGGCGACGAACACCAGCGCGCCCCAGTGGTGGATCTGCCGGAGGAGCAGACCACCACGGACATCGAAGCTGATGCGGAGCACGGACGCGAACGCCTGTGACACCAGATTTCCGCGCAGCGGCGCGTACGAGCCGGTGTAGGGCGACTCGTCCATGCCGGGGTCGAAGAAGAAGGTGAGATAGACGCCGGTCAGCACCAGCACCAGAAAGCTGTAGAGGGCGAGTTCGCCGAGGAGAAAGGACCAGTGGTCGGGAAAGGCCTTGCGCAGTCCTCCCTTGCCGAGTTCCATCAGGGGCGTCCGGCGGTCGAGCGCATCCGCGACCCGCTCGCCGCGCGCCACCGTGTCCTTCACCGCCACCTCCTGGGCGCCGGCCGCGGGGCCGGTCGCCACACAGAGGTCCCCGAGGACCGTCGACCGCGAAACGCCCGTTCCACCAATCGGGGATGTTCAGCTCTCCGGGTCGCCGCTGAGGCGTACCGCCGCCTCGAGGAGCTGGGCGTGGACGAACGCCTGGGGCAGGTTGCCCCTCAGCTGGCGCTGGCGGACGTCGTATTCCTCGGCGAACAGCCCCGGCGGGCCGCAGGCGGCCCGGGTGCGTTCGAACCAGCGGAAGGCGCTGACGGGATCGCTCTGGCGGTGGGCGGCGAGCGTCATCATGAAGCCGCACAGCAGGAAGGCTCCTTCGGCCTCGCCCAGGGGCTGGTCACCGTGGGCGAAGCGGTAGAGGTAGCCGTCCTCGGACAGCCGTTCCTCGATGAACCGGCGGGTGAGCGGCCCGCTGGGGTCGCCCGGCGGGAGGCAGCCGCGGGCAAGTGGCAGCAGCAGGGCGGCTTCCGGCCCCTCGTCGTCCTCGGCACGGGCCCAGTGGCCCGCGGGGCTCAGGCAGCGGCGGCGGGTCTCGCGCAGGATCGTGTCGGCCAGGTCGTCCCAGTCCCGCGCGGCCCGGCCCCGCACCTCTCGTGCCACGGCGCGCAGACCGGCCACCGCACAGAGCCGTGAATGAGTCCACCAGCGGTTTTCCAGCTCCCATAGACCGGCTTCCGGACGCAGCCAGTTGCGCTCGACCGCGTCCACGGCCACATCGAGGGCGCGGCGCGCGTCCGTGTCGAGCCGGTCGAGCCGTGCGGCGGCGGCGTACAGCTGGAGGATCTCGCCGAAAGAGTCCAGCTGGAACTGCCGGCCCGCGCGGTTGCCCACCCGGTCGGTGCCGCCCGGATAGCCGGGCAGCGGCAGGGAGCGCTCCTCGCCCACCGGGTCCCCGGCGACGGTGTAGGTGGGGCGCAGTGCGTCGCCGTCGGCCAGCAGACGCTCGGTCACGAAGCCCACGGCCGCGTCCAGGAGGGGATGCGGGCCGTGCGCCGCCACCGCGAGACCGGCGTAGCACTGGTCGCGGATCCACGCGTATCGGTAGTCGTAGTTGCGTTCGCCGCCCGAGCTCTCCGGGAGCGAGGTGGTGGCGGCGGCCGCCATGCCGCCGGATGCGCCGCTGGTCAGGCCGCGGAGGATGGCGTAGGCGTGCCGGGCGTCTCGCGGGGCGGCCAGGGCCGAGCAGTCCGGCACGGCACCCGCCCAATGGCGCTCGGTCGCCTTCCACAGCCGCTCAGGATCCAGTTCGTCCGTTCCCGCCCGGGTGCCGATCTCCAGAACGAGGTGACGCGCCTCCCCGGAGACCACCGTGAAGCGTGTCTCCAGCGAGCCCTGCGGACCGGGGACGGCGTCGGCAGCTCCGGCGAGGCGCAGACGCAATCCACCGCCGTGGGCCGACCAGATCCCGCGCTCCCGCCGCAGGCCGGTCATCGAGTGCTCGCCGAAGCCGGGGCGGACATCCAGCCTCAGCCGTACGCGGGCGTCGCCGCGCACCGCCCGGATCCGGCGCAGCAGGACCAGCCGGTCGGGGTCGGCGGGCACGGCCAGCGCCTCGCGGCATTCGATCTCGCTGTCACCGGTGATCCAGCGCCCGACGTGGATGAGGGTGCCTTCCTCGTAGTAGCCGCCCCAGACGTTCCACTGGTCCTCCGGGCCGAGGAGGTACTCCCCCGGTCCGCCGATCAGGGTGGAGAACACCGCGTCGCTGTCCCAGCGGGGCGCGCACAGCCACACCATCTCGCCGCGCGGCCCCACCAGGGCGCCGCGTTCGCCGTCTCCGAGGAAGGCGTACGCCCGGAGGGCCCACGGCGACGACGTGTACTCGCTCGCGGGGGGCGTGTCATTCATCCTTTGCCTTCCTCTGCCTCTGCCTCTTTCTGTGTGGTGCCCGTGCCCGTCCGCCGGGTGATCCACGCGATCAGTGCCGCGCCCGCGATCAGCAGGAGGAGCCCCACGAGCATGCCGTACAGGGGCGGTCCCGGCCGGGCGATTCCGGCCGTGATCAGCAGGGCGGTGGCGGCCGCGGGCGGGTGCTGGGCCTCGATCAGTTCCAGCACGAGGAGGGTCAGGCCCACGGCGAGCGCCTGGGCGCCGATCTGCGCCCAGGTGTCGTGCTTCTGCTCGACCACGGAGGGGTGCTGCCACAGCCCGAAGACGGCCAGGCACGCGAGTCCACAGGCGGTCGCCACCAGGTGTCCCAGCGAGGAGTTGCGCAGCCGGGCCGCCTCGCTCTCCGGATGGACCACGAGCACGTACGCCGTCGGTCCGAGGGTGGGGGTCAGCGTGATCCAGCCGGTGCCCTGGCCGATCGCGCCCACCACGGCCAGCAGCACCGCCGAGGCCAGGAAGAGGCGTCTTCCGGCCGCCCACCGCGTGCCGATCCGAGCCGGGACCGTGTCAGTACGGGGCAAGCTGGCCATCCGGCGCACCTCCTCTTTCCGCCCGGTGCCCCGAGTACCCGGCTGTGGCACAGCAACCGGTGGAAGGTACGGCGCCTGCTCGGCGAATCCGGCACAGCCGCTGTGATTGGGCCCGCGTCTCGCGGCTACCCGGTGCTGAACGCCATCGGAAGGAAGTGCGTCATCATGACCACGCACGGCGCCCGCATGGAAGAGCACCCGGACCTGATGGAGCTCAGGGCCCGCTATGAGCGGGCGGCGACGACCCCGCAGGCCCGGGCCGTGGAGGGGCTTACCCTGCTGGCCGGGCTGTACCTGGCCATCTCTCCGTGGGTGGTGGGCTTCTTCGACACCGCGACGGGGCTGACGGTCAACAATCTCATCACCGGACTGGCGGTCGCGATCCTGGCGCTCGGCTTCGGTTCGGCCTACGAGCGCACCCACGGCCTGGGCTGGGTCGTGGCGGCGATCGGTGTCTGGACGATCATCACGCCGTGGGTTGTCTACGGCCCCTCGGCCACCACGGGCACCATGGTGAGCAACGTCATCACCGGCGCGGTGATCTTCCTCCTGGGGCTGGCCACCTCGGCCTTCGGGATGAAGGAGAAAACCCGAGCGCAGCAGCGGTGAAGGGCTCCGGCGAACGGCCGCGACGTCACGGGCGTGAGACCGCCGTCGTGACCGGTGCCAGCGCCGGCATCGGCCGCGCGACCGCTCACGCCTTCGCCGCGCGGGGCGCTGCGGTCGCCCTGCTGGCCCGCGGTGCTCGCGGTCTGGAAGCGGCCGCGGACGAGGTGCGGTCGGCCGGTGGCCATCCGCTGCCCATCAGCGTCGACGTCTCCGACGCCGCGGCCGTCGAGGCGGCGGCCACCCGGGTGGAACAGGAACTTGGGCCGATCGACGTCTGGGTGAATGCGGCCTTCGCCACGGTCTTCGCCCCCGTCCAGGAGATCGAGGCGAAGGAGTTCGAGAGGGTCACGCGCGTGACGTACCTGGGATTCGTCCACGGCACCCAGGCGGCCCTGCGCCGCATGGTGCCCAGGGACCGCGGCACCATCGTGCAGGTCGGCTCCGCCCTCGCCCATCGAGGCGTTCCCCTGCAAGCCGCCTATTGCGCGGCCAAGCACGCCATCCAGGGCTTCCACGAATCCCTGCGCTGCGAGCTCCTGCACGACCACAGCCGGGTGCGGGCCACCATGGTGCACCTGCCCGGCGTCAACACGCCCCAGTTCAGCTGGGTGCTCTCCCGCCTGCCGCGACATCCCCGGCCCATGCCGCCGATATACCAGCCGGAAGTCGCCGCGAAGGGGATCCTTTACGCCGCCGACCACCCGAGACGACGCGAGCACTGGGTGGGTGGCTCGACCGCCGCGACACTGATCGGGAACAGACTCGCCCCAGGGCTGCTCGACCGGTACCTCGCCCGTACCGGCTACTCCTCCCAGCAGACGGACCGGCCGCGCGATCCGGACCAGCCGACGAACCTCTGGACCCCCGCCGACGACACCGACGGCCACGACCACGGAACGCACGGGGTCTTCGACGATCAGACAACCAACCACAGCACCCAGCTGTGGGCCTCCCAGCACCACGGGCTGCTGGCGGCCATCGGCACAGCCGCCGGGACCATCGCGTGCGCACTGGCGGTACGGCGCGCCAGGAGCTGAACCGCGGACCGAACCGAAGTGCCGAAGCGAAGTGCCGAAGCGACAAGCCCGGCGATGCCCACCGATCGCAAACCCACGCATGCCAGAACAGCAACGTCAAGTCACGGAGAGACGGCGACCGGGCGAGCATGAGCCCGGGTAGACCCAGGTGATACGCCCCGAGCAGGCGGGGCATCCGTCGCACTAGGCGTTTGTCAGCCGCGCGCAGAGGGCGTCGACCCTGTTGGTGGCACGAGCGAGCCCGAGGTGGTCGATGTAGTCCCGCGACTCGACGATCAGCCCGTCGCGGATTCGGAAGACGATTATGCCCGGCGCGGCCCAGCCCGCGTCGCCGCGGTAGGTGAACTCGCCGATGACCACCTCGGGGTCGGCAGTGTGGTGGACGCGTACGTCCTCGACGCGGACGCCCGCCAAGCCGACCTGCCCGGCCGCGGCGAAGTGCTGCCGGAGTGCTTCGCGGCTGAGCAGCGGGGTGTCGCCGAGCGGGGCCATCGGGTGTCGCACATCGGTTTCTTCGGCGTAGAACTCGGCCAGCTTGTCGACCTGACCGCGGTCACCGTTCTGTAGCCGGCAGGCGCCGTCGAGCACGGCACGGAACGTCTCTTCGGGGGTTCGCATCATGGTTGCCCTTCTAACCGGAGTCTGCACTCCGGACTATACGGAGTCCCCACTCCGGACCGCAAGAGTGGGTCCAGGGGGCCGCGGGAGCGAGGGATCCGGAGAGGGGAAAATGGCTGCATGCGAAGCGACGCGCAGGCGAATCGGGACCGGGTGCTGGCCGCAGCCGAAGAGGTCTTCGGCGAGTCCGGCAAAGCCGGCTCGACCGAGGAGGTCGCGCGCCGGGCCGGCGTCGGGATCGGCACCGTGTTCCGGCACTTCCCGACCAAACAGCTGCTGGTCGAGGCCACGATCGTGCGGCACCTCACCCTGCTGACCGACACAGCGCGGGCGCGAGGCGAGGGCGGCGAGGCCGGGGCGGCTTTCCGGATGACGTTCCGGGAGATGGTCTCAGGCGCACCGGCGAAGCTCGCGCTCGTCGCGCTGCTGGAGGAGTCCGCTGATCCGGCGGGCGCCACTGATGAGGTGGTGGCCGCGGCCTCTGGGCTGCGGGACGCCGTCGAGGTGCTGCTGTCCCGGGGCCAGGAAGCCGGTGAGGTGCGCGAGGACGCGACGGTGGACGAGGTCTACGTGCTGATCAGGGCGCTGGCCAACGCCCGGGGTGACCGGGCTGTCGTGGACAGGGCGATCGGCCTGGTGCTGGACGGACTGGCGCCGCGGCCTTCCGAGTAGCCACCCCGCGGCCCACGGGTCGGAGGGCTGGTACCGCGGCGCGGCTGAGTCGTTGTGCGTAGGCGATGTTCTCATCGCGGAAAATGTCGAGCTGGCCTGTTTCGATGTAGGCGGGTGGAAGCGCGCTCAGGTTGTCGGCGCGGGCGGGGGGCGGGCGCCATAGGCGGGGGTGTCAGGGCCGCCTACCGCATCACCCAACAGGCAACGCCAGCCGGTGAGGTTGTCCTCCGCGCTCCAGGTCGCTGTGTCGGCGAGGTCGGGCTGGGCGACGATGGTCCGGTCGTCGAACCCGGGCCCCCGGAGACCCCCGTCTCCTGCTCGCCCCGCTGCCCAGCGGGCCGTTGGCCTACGCCGAGATCATGAACCAGCGCCTCGGCTACCAGGTGAGCGGTACCGGGCGGTGATGCACCGGCCGGAACCGGTTCGTCGACACCCACCGCGTCGCAGCCGTCACCTGCCCCGACCGGGCGGCGGCCGAGCAGAGCGGGCAGTGCGCCCGCTGCGCCGGCCAGGACGACTTCCGCTTCGCCCATCAGTTCCATAAAGGGAGGCCACGCCCCCCGTAGCCCTCGCCGCGTACATGGCGCAACCGACACCGGCGCGACCGCCCGCGCGATCCTCGAACTGGTCCCTGACCGGGCCCGGGTCGTCTCCCTGGACAGCGCCGCCGCGATGCAACGTGTTGACCGCCGCACCCTTCACGACCCCCGCCTGTCCTGGATCACCGCCCCAGCAGAACGGCTGGCCGATCACGTCCCGACCGGCGGCGTCGACACCGTTGTGTGCGACTCGGCGATATGGAAGACCGACACCGCCGCGGTATTCGCCGCGGTTGCCCGAGTCCTGCGCCCAGGCGGGCGGTTCGTCTTCAACATCGGCGGCGGCTTCGCAGGTGTCCGCCACCCCGACGAGCAGACCGCACGCACCAGGCCGTCGCTGAACACCCTCATCCGCCAGATCGCCGCCCGCGATCACGGATACACCCCCCGCCGCCGACGCGCCCCTCAAGCTGCCGCTGAGGAAGGTCACCGAGCAACTGGCCGCCACCGGGTTGAACGTCCTCGACACCGAGGTCACAGCCCGGCACAGCACCATGGCGGAGAAGAAGGCGTGGCTGTCCATCCCGGTGTTCGCCCGGCCCGACGGGGACTTCACTCATGCCCAGCGCATGAAGATCCTGGACGCGGCCTATACCCTGACCACCCCCGATACCCCAACCGCGTGACGAGTTGGCTCGTCGTCGGCGCCCAGCGACCGGGCGGCACGCCGTGACCACCCCGGCCACGTCCTCCTCCGTAGAGAGCTTCTGCGACCACGCCAGCGTCGAGGTGCTCATCCCCTACACCCTGACCAGCTCCAGCTGCTCACCCTGCCCGCGCCTGCCCTCGACCGGATCGACACCGTCCTTTGATCGGCAACCGGAACCGGCTGCCATGGTCACTGTGACCCCGCCCGATGTCCGAGTGAACAGCTGCACACCGAGGTGCTTTTCCAGAGCGCCGATCTGCTGCGACAAGGACGGCTGCGTGACGCGCAGACGCTCAGCAGCCGCTGTCATGGAGCCTTCTTCGGCCACAGCCAGAGCGTATTCGTATTGCCGCAGGTTCATCCGTTTCCACTTTCCGGTGGCATAGGCAATGTCAATCTCAAGTATGCGACGACACTATTTGTCTCTATGGCTCGCGGATCCTACCGTGATGCGTGTCCGGTGGATCGCCGCCGCCGAAAGCGGTGGCCATCAGCGCGGGAGTCGGTACGGGCGTGCCTGTGAGAGGCCCGTGGCGGCGAGGCAGCCCGGCGGGTTCTGTTCGACAACGCATCGTCCCGATCCCGGGCAGCTGCCCCGGAGGCCCGCGTCACCCGGACGCTCACCAACATGAACGGGAGTGGCAGTCATGGCAAATCAGACAGGTGTTGGCCGCGGCGACGGGGTACCGCCGAAGAACGCCGATTCGAGACTGGCGGGAAAGGTCGCGCTCGTGACGGGTGCTTCCAAGGGCATCGGGGCGGGCATCGCGCGGGAATTCGCTGCGGCCGGAGCATCGGTCGTGGTCAACTACGCCTCCAGTGCCGCCGGCGCCGAGCGGGTGGTGCGGGACATCCAGGCGCGAGGGGGGACCGCGATCGCCGTGCAGGGCGACGTGTCGGTGCCTGCGGATGTTGAGCGCCTCTTCGCAAGGACCGTAGACGCGTACGGCCGGTTCGACATCCTCGTCAACAATGCCGGTGTCTATCACCCACAGCCGCTGGAGACCGTCACGCAGCAGGAGATAGACCATCAGCTTTCCGTCAACGTGACCGGACCGATCCGTACGATCCAGGAAGCCCTTAAGTACTTCGGGTTCGACGGCGGGTCGGTCATCAACATCGGATCGCTGGACAGCGCCCGCGCGGTGCCGGGGATGTCGGTGTACGCCGCGACGAAGGGCGCCGTCGATGCCTTGACGCGCGTCCTGGCCGCCGAGCTCGGCCCTCGCGGGATCCGAGTGAACACCCTGGCCCCTGGCGGTGTGGAGACGGAAGGCATCCACGCGGCCGGCTTCATCGGCAGTGACGCCGAGACGGAGATGATCGGGCACACCCCCCTGGGCCGTATCGGTCAGCCCAGGGATCTGGCGCGGGCGGCGGTCTTCTTCGCCTCCGACGACGCCGCATGGGTCACCGGAGAACGCCTCACCGCCTCTGGCGGCCTGCGAAGCTGACACACCCTGACAACGCCGGAATCTACAGACCCGCTCCGCGGGATCCCCATGGGGACGCTGCTTTCGATCATCAACCGCTACATCGACCGCACAGGACCTGTGACCGCGCGATACGGGCAAGATCCCGCTGGACGCGGCGCTCGCGGTGGCACTGGACGGGGACTGTCTGGCCAACGTGGGCCTGCTGCGGGCCGAGCCTGCCGTGTTCGGGCCGGTGCCTCCGACCCCACGGTCTCCCGGCTGATCAGCAAGCTGGCGGTGGGCAGGCGCCGGGTCCTGGCCGCGCTCCGCTCCGCCCGCGCCGAAGTACGCGAACACGTCTCGCGGCCGGCCGGGGACACGGCGCCGGACACGGACGGGTAAGTGACCGCCGACACTCACCTGTCCAATCGGAAACTCAAGCGCACGCAGCACCGCGACCCGCCTCGGCCGGACACACCCTGCGTGACGCCGATGGGACCGACGAAGCCCCAGACCGACCCGCCGGGAACCCACCTGAATCACTGGTATTGCCCCTAGGGGGCCGAAGTCGCCCTCGCCCACCCAGCGTCGCGACTGTTGACGTACCCAGGCCGTAGCCGGTAACTGTTTACCAGCCACTTTCAAACCGGTTTAGAAATCGGTGTGCACCCAAGCCGAAGCCGTGACCGAATCAGCACCCGGAAGACCTCGTCAACCGACGCACGCCCCCAACGGCATCGTTGTCAGGATCTGGGCGCGCCCAAAGGAGTCCGCATGACGGAAAACGGAGTCGTACCCCTGCCCGATCGACGTCGCGTCCTACTCGGGGGCCTCGGGATCACCGCCGGTGTCGCCGGGCTGACGCTGTCGGTGCCAGCTCTCGCGCGGGCCGCGGAGGCCGGTGGGAGTCGAGCGGTCACGGACGACATTCAGCTCATCATCGAACGCCTGCAACAGCGGTTTCTTGCCCAGGGCGACCAGGTGAGGATCGCCAATGGCATCTTCCTCGCCCGTACGTCCGAGGCCCTGGCCTATGTCGAGTCCCTGCGCGCCGACGGCTCGTGGCCCAATGTGGACTACGACGACACCACCAGTTCCGCCAACGGTCGGGTCTGGTCGCCCTATCACGCGCTGTACCGCATGATCGCAATGGCTCACGCCTACCGTGACCCGGATGCCGCGGGCTACGGCAAACCGGAGCTGATCGAGGCCCTGAACCGTGCGCTTCTGTACTGGGACAGTGTCAAACCGACCAGCACGAACTGGTGGGAAGTCGAGATCGGCAAGTCGATGGCCATGGGCCGGGTGTCGATCTTCGTCGGCGACGAACTCAGCGCCGAGGCACGGGAGGTGACCTACGCCCACAACACCGGCCGCCTGGACCCGGTCGGGGCGAACGGCTCCTGGAGGACCGAGAACTACCTCTATGAGGCCGTCGCGAAGCACGCGACCGCCGACATCGAGCAGGGTTACGCCACCATGTCGCAAACGGTCGCCGTCGACAGCAGCGGTAAGGTCACCGAGGCCGTGCAGGTGGACTCGTCCTTCTGGGCACATGGGGCGCAGCTCTACAGCGAGGGCTACGGCATGGCCCTGTTCACCATCGTCGCGGCCTGGGCCGATGTCGCGCGCGGCACCAGCTTCGCCTTCTCGCCCAAGGACATCGACGCCATTGCCTTCTACATCCTCGACGGGACCCGCTGGCTGATCCGCGGTGAGATCGGGATGATGTATCTCGGATACCGTCCCCCCAACACCATCGATGGCATTACGAGTTACGCGGCCGACTTCCTCGAGCCGCTCGACCGGATGGTTCGGGCCGATGAGATGAACTCGACGGCGTATCAGCGACTTGCCGACAATATCCGCGGGAAGGTCCGGGGTAACGGCGTCACCGGGCATAAGTACTTCTGGCGCTCGGAGTTCTCCTCACATCTGCGGGATGCGTATGGAATCTTCACCAGAGTCAATTCCCCTCGTATGAAGGGCAGCGAGTACCGCTCCACCTTCCGGCCCGAAGTCGGCAACGAGATCGACTGGAATGCGGCGGGAGCCACCTCGGTCCAGGTCACGAACCGGGAATACGACGACCTCGTACCCGCCTTCGACTGGTTCCACTACCCGGGTGTCACCGCGCCTTACACCAAGGTGACGACGCAGTCGAGTCCCGCCAACCGCGGCAGCTTCACCGGCGGGGTCTCCGACGGGCGTTACGGGGCAAGCGTCTTCACCCTCGACCGGTTCTCGACGACGGGGCGCAAGAGCTACTTCTACTTCGACGATGAGATGGTCGCGCTCGGCGCCGGGATCAGTTCCACCTCGCAGCACGCCGTCCACACGACCGTCAATCAGGGAGCGGCCCGGCCCAATGCCTCCGTCGGTGGCAAGGCCGTACGCCCAGGGACCGATGCAGCCGCCACCGGCGCCTCATGGGCGTACAACGACGAGATCGGCTATGTCTTCCCGGAGGGTGGGCCGTTGAAGGTCTCGAACAAGGAGCAGACCGGGAGCTGGCTCGACCGTGATCCGGTGAAACGGAATGCCTTTACCCTCTTCTTCGACCACGGCACCACCCCGGACGGAGCCACCTACGCCTACGTCCTCCTTCCCGGCGCGACACCCGAAAAGGTCCGCTCCTATGCGGCCGAGCCGGCCGTCAAGATCCTGCGCAACGACGAGCAGGTCCAAGCGGTCCGCCACCCGCGGCTGCGGCTGACGATGGCGACCTTCCATGCCGCGGGCTCCCTCGACCTGGGATCAGGCCGGACTCTGCGGGTCGATCAGCCCGCCATCATCATGCTCGACGAGAACGGCAGCTCCGCCGTGGTGAGCGTCGCCAACCCCGACCAGCCCGGCCTGACGGTCTCCGTCACCCTTGCCGCCCCCGGCCGCACCCGTCGTGCCAGCTTCCCGCTGGGCGCCGGCCCGAACCTCGGCAAGACGGTGACGCAGCCCCTCAGGTGACGCGAAGCGCAGACATAAACCGGCTTGCGGCCGACGGCTTCTCTCCGCCGGCCGCAAGCCGGTTCAGCCCATACGCTGTCGTTGCCGGCGAGGACGGCGCGTCGGCGCATCCGCGCGGCGGCGCTCGTCGACCGGGAGGTGGGGGTGCGGATCGTGGCGAGCAGCGGGTGCAGGGTGCGTCCCCTTGAACCGGCCGTAAGGGGCGTCCTGCTTGGTCCGGCCGTAGACCCGTTTGTGGGTGGAGCCGCCGAAATGGCAAGCGTCCGAGGTGCCGACCATCAGATCGGCGCCCTCGACCGGTTTTGGCCAGGCTCGCGATGATACCGATCGCCCACTCATTTCCGGCGCCCCACCACCACCGAGAGCCCGCGCCACACCCGCGACGGTGAAGAGCCGGTTCACAGGTCAGAGGCGTCAGTCCGCGGTCCGCTCCAGGGCGGCTACGCCGATCGCGCTGTCCGCCATCCCGTAGAACACATAGACAGTCCCCGCGATGCGCTCGATCGCGGTTGGGAAGACAACGTTGCCAAGCGTTCCTACCGTCTCCTCGCGGGTCTCCGGAGACAGCCACGGCTCCTGCGAGCGCGCCAGCACCCGCGCCGGATCGTCCGGGTCCAGCAGCATGCCGCCGGCCCGGTAGACGGCGCCATGGCTGAGCTCAAAGCCCCTCGCGACCGGACCGGTCACACCGTGGTGGATGAGCAGCCAGCCCTCGGGCACCCGCAGCGGCGGCGGACCCGCACCGATCTTCGCCGCCTCGAACGGCATCTCCGGAGCGGCCACCGGAGCGGAGTGCCGCAGCGAGGTCAGCGCCGAAAGATCGCGGCGGGCCGCCTCGGCGTCCACGTACGCGATCCAGATTGACGGGCGGCCGTCGGCCACCCCGGCCGGGGCCGGGGCGCCCTCGCCCGGGCGCAGCCAGTCCAGGTCCCACATCGGCCGGTGCAGCATCGCAAAGCTCGCACGGCCGTCGGGGCCGGGCACGATCTCGGGGAAGAAGACAAGGTCTTTATTGGGGAAGAAGTTCAAGTCGGTGGACAGGTGCGGCTGATACGCAAAATGCAGTGGGCCCAGACGGCGCCAGCTGATCGTGTCCGTAGAGACGGCCAACGCGGGCCGCGGGCCGAGCGGGCCGTAGGCGACGTACGTCATGACGTGCACGCCCAGGTCGGGGATGAAGGTGATGCGGGAGTCCTCCACGCCGGCGTTGTGTGCACCCCGCTCGAAGCCTTCGTCCGGGGACAGCACCACGCCCTGGCGCTCGACGCCGACCGGTACGCCGTCTTCGATCACGACACGGGCGCGGCCGATCCGGGAGACGTTGCCTGCCGCGACCATGCGGGGGAAGAGATAGAGCTCGCCGTCGGGTCCCCAGGCGGTGGCCGGATTGAGGACGCCCTCGGCCTCCAGGGGGTCGGTGGGGTCGGCGTTCATGAGCACGCCGACCCGGTTCAGTGCATACGGGAGCGCGCTTTCGGTGTTGAGCCGGGTCATACCTAGCCTTTGATCGCGGATCCGAGGTTGGCGGAGGTGAAGTGGCGCTGGAAGAGCAGAAAGAGGACGACGGCCGGCACCGCCAGCACGCAGGCACCGGCGAGCACAGCGCCCATGGGATTGGCCTGGAAGGTGGAATTGGCCTGCGAGAAGTTCGCCAGGCTGACCGCGAGGGGCTGCATCCCCTGGTCCTTGGTCACCAGGAACGGCCAGAGGAACTCGTTCCACGGGCCGATGAAGGTCACCAGCATGGCTGTGAGAATCGCCGGGCGCACCAGTGGCACCGCCACGGAGCGCAGGATGCGCAGCTCACTCGCTCCGTCCATACGCGCCGCGTCGAAGATCTCGCGCGGGATCTGAAGGAAGTACTGGCGGAAGATGAGCACGGCGACGGAGTTGATGGCGAACGGCAGGATCATTCCGGCGTAGCTGTCGGCGAGGCCGAAGTAACGCACCACCATTACGTACAGCGGGATCATCAGCAGCTGGAACGGGATCGCCTGGACCAGCAGGACGAGCGCGAACACCAGGCCGCGGCCGCGGAAGCGCAGGATCGCCAGGGCGTAGCCGGCCAGCAGGCCGAAGACCAGCGTGCAGACCACCACCCCGACCGTCATGATCAGCGAGTTGGCCAGGGCGCCCAACAGGCTGAACGAGTCGTCGATACCGGCGAGGTTGTCCAGGGTCAGGTTGCTCGGCTTCGGCAGCAGGCCGCCGAGGCCGGTGTCGCGCTTCTTCTGTAGCGCCCCGATGAGCATGTAATAGAACGGCAGCAGCGCGGCGATGGCGCCGAGGCCGAGCGCGGCGTAGCGCAGGATGCGCAGGGTGCGGGCCATATCAGTCCCTCTCCATGACGCGCCGGGCGACGGTCGCGATGATGAGCACGCCGGTGACGAGAATCAGTCCGATGGCGGCCGCGGCATCCGGCTCGCCCTGCTCGATGCCTCGCTGGTACACCAGCAGCGCGGGGGTGAGCGAGGCGCCGCTCGGGCCGCCGCCGGTGAGCAGGAACGGCTCGGTGAAGATCTGCCCGGCGGTGATGATCGACAGCAGGACGACGAGCGAGGTGACGGGCCGGACGGCCGGCAGGGTGACGGCCCGGAACGCCTGCCAGCGCCCGGCTCCGTCGGTCAGTGCCGCCTCGTGCAGTTCCTTGGGCACGTTCTGTAGCGCGGCGAGGTAGAGCAGGATGTAGAACCCGAGCTGCTTCCAGGTGACGTAGACCGCGATGAGCGGCATCACCAGGTGCCTATTCGCCAGCCAGGACGGGTCCGGGGCCCAGGGGCCGAGGACGTTGTTGACGGCACCGGAGCCATTGAACAGAAACAGCCAGACCGCCAGCGTGGCGACCGAGGCCGTCACGTACGGCACGTAGTACGCCACCCGGAAGAAGCCGCGCCAGTGAGTCGCGGCATTCAGTGCCGACGCCAGCACGAGCGCCAGCACCACGGTCAGCGGAATGTTGATCGCCATGAACAACCCGAGGTTGGCGAAGGCGCGCCGGGTCTTCTCCTCGCCGAGGACCTCGGTGAAGTTGTCGAACCCGACGAACGGGTGCGGCACGGAGACGCCGGGCGCGGTGAAGAAGTAGTCGTGGAAGGCCATCCATACGCCGACCCCGAACGGGATGATGAACACGACCAGGACGTAGGCGGTGTACGGCGCGGTCAGGACGAGCCCGAGCGGGCTGTTGCCCAGCCAACGCTCGAGCCGCGAGGCGCGGGGCCGCCGACCCGGGATACGGGGTTCGGGTGCGGCTGCCGGGGGTGCGTGCCGGGTCGATGGCCGGGGACGCCGACCGCGGGGCGGATCACCTGCGGCCTGGGTCCCAGCGCGACTGTCGCGGAGTGATTTCACGGTGTGCCTCGTCAGTCGGCGGTCTGGTCGTCGATCTGCTGCGCGGCCTTGTCGAAAGTCGACTTCACATCGCCCTTCCCGGGCAGCACCGCGTCTTCCCAGGCTGTGCGGAACGTCTTCCACACCTCGGTCGAGCCAGCGATGTTCGGCACGTCCACCGCTCGCGGCACCGCGTCGGCGAAGGGCTGGTAGAAGGGATTGTCCTTGAGATAGCCGCCCGCGACGGCGGCCACGTCACTGCGGGTGGGGAACTGCCCCGTCCGCTCCAGCAGTGCCGCGTCGTTCTTCGCGCTCATCGAGAACTTGGTGAATTCCCAGGCGGTCTGCTTGTGCTTGCACGAGGTGAACAGGCCGACGTTCTTGGAGTCCGCGAACGTCGATGTCTTGTCCGCCGGTATTCCCGCGGCCGTGGGCAGCGGCACCACGCCGTACTTCACCTTGCCGTCGAACTGTCCCTTGCCCCACGGCCCGGCGATGCCCATGGCGGCCACCCCGTCGGCGAACGGGCCCGCCCACATGTCGCCGCTGTACGCCTCCGGGGACGAGTAGCCGTTGGCGTACATCTGCTGCCAGAAGCCGAGGGTCTGCCGTCCGGCCTTGGAAGTGAAGGTGGCCTTCTTGTCCTGCACCAGTTGCTTGCCGCCGGAGTTGGCCAGGTACAGCGGATAGAAGTCGAAGAGCGCATTGGTGTAGTCACTGGTCGCCGGCGGATACAAGGTGAACTTCGCCGCCTTGCTGCTCTTGATCTTCTTCGCCGCGGCCAGCACATCGTCGTACGTGCTCAGCTTCGGATTCTCGGCGTCCAGGCCGGCCTTTTTGAAGACGTCCTTGTTGTAATAGAGCATGAACGGATTGGTTTTCCACGGCACTTGATACAACTTGCCATCCGGGGAACGGAAGCCGTCCACGGCACCGCCGGAGCGCTTCTTGATGAAGGACTCGGCATCGCCGAAGGTGTCCGAGAGATTCACCAGGCCGCCCTGCTTCTGGAATGCGGCGACTGCCGCCGGAGCGGTGTTGTAGACGAGGCACGGGGTGTTGCCCGCGGTGATCGCGGCCCCGATGACGTCTTCGGTGGACTTGCCCGACGGCACCGCCTTGGCGGTGACCTTCTCCTTGGTGTGCTCGGCGTTCCAGGCAGCCACTGTGGCCTTGGCCCAGGCCTGCTCCTGCTCATTCGTCGAGTACCAGATGTCGATCGGTCCCGAGGTCGGCTTGCCGCCGCCGGTGTCGCCCGAACCGCAGGCGGACAATGGCAGGACAAGCGCCGCGGCGGCGGCCAGCACCGTAACACGCGGAAAACGCCTCATTGTGCCCAACTCCCTTCCATGCGGGTGATTGAGGGTCCGAAGCGACTCCCCTCTCGTCGCCGCCGACCCGCCCCGCCAGAATGATCACCGCGGGGTCACCCGCGTCATCAAACCGGTTTAATATCTAAGCGTCAAGGACGGGTGCGAAACGTTTCGGTAACCTGGGTGGCGCAGTTCTGCCACCCGGGAGCCGTACGTCCCGAATCAGTGGAAGGCGAGGCAGTATGGTGCGGGGCCAGGACAAAGCGGGTGGATCGGCGGGCGGCTCCCGCCAGGCGATGCCTCCGCCGTCACGCCGGAGCGGGGGCAGTCGGCCGACGATCGGTGATGTCGCCGCGCTGGCCCAGGTCTCCAAGGCGACGGTCTCCTTCGTCATCAACGACCGCCCCGGGGTCAGCCCGCGGGCGCGCCAGCGGGTCCTGGACGCGATCGACCAGCTGGGCTGGCAGCCCAACGCCGGCGCCCGGGCGCTCTCCACCAAGCGGTCCCAGACCCTCGGCCTGGTGATGCGCCGGCCGCCGGAACTGCTGAGTACCGACCCGTTCTTCCCGCAGTTCGTCGCCGGCATCGAGACCGGCCTCGCGCCGCTCGGCTACGCGCTCGTGCTACAAGTCGTCCCCGACGAGGAAACCGAACGGCAGGCGTATGAGCGGCTGGCCCGTGACGGTCGGGTCGACGGCGTGTTCCTCACCGATCTGCGCACCGACGACCCGCGGCCGGCATTCGTGACGGAGCTGGGTATCAGCGCACTGATCGTCGGACCGCCGCAGCACGGCGGCCAGGTGCCGGCCCTCGGGGTCGACGACGGCAGCGGGGTGCGGCGTGCGGTCAGCCATCTGCGCTCACTCGGCCACCGGTGGATCGGACACGTCTGCGGCGCCGCGGGGTTTGTGCACACCGAGGCCCGGTGCGACGCCTGGCGCGGTGCGCTGGCGGATGCCGACCTGCCCGAGATCCCACCCGTGGCCGCGGACTTCACCGGCGCGGCCGGCGCCCGGGCCACGCATCAGCTGCTGGACCTGGACCGGCCACCGACCGCCATCGTGTACGCCAACGACCTGATGGCCATCGCCGGGATCACCGCCGTGACCAGCCGCGGGCTGCGGGTCCCGGAGGACCTGTCGGTGGTGGGCTTCGACGACATCCCGCTGGCCGACTGCATCGCGCCACCGCTGACGACGGTGCGCCAGGATGTGCTGACCTGGGGGCGCGCCGCCGCGCAGGCGCTGGTTTCGCTCACCGAGGGAGGAGAGTTCCAGGCTGCCGAGCTCCCGCCGGTGGAATTCGTGGTGCGGGCGAGCACCGCGCCGCCGCGGACGTGAGTGTGGAGCCGCGAGCGGGGGCGGGCAGCAGGCTCTCAGCTTCGGCCGACCGGTCCCGTCGACGTACGCACTACGAGCGAGGCGGCCGGAACGGTCACATCGACCGCCTCGCTGCCATCGATGACGTACAGAAGTAGCCGGGCGGCCTCCTCGCCCGGCAGGATCGGCGCGGTCTACACCGTGGTCAGCAAACGCATCCCCCTGAGCTAACACTCAGTCACCACACCGCAAGGCAGGCGACGGAGCTCCAGCGAATCAAGGTGGCCGGAGTGACTCCCTGGATGCCGAGAAGCTCCATCAGTGCCCGGCAGGGCAGCACCTGTGCGAAAGAGCTGAACAGCTCGCACCGATCGGTGGCGTCGATCTGCGACCGCGGTCGGGGTCAGCCGCCTCCGGCGACACCCTGGCCTCCCCGATGCAGGGCACCATCGTCAAGGTCGCCGTGGCCGAGGGCGACCTCGTCGTGGTCCTGGAGGCCATGAAGATGGAGCAACCCATCAACGCCCACCGCGCGGGTACGGTCAGGGCCTCGCCGCCGAGGTCGACGCGTCCCTCACCTCGGGCGCGGTCATCTGCGAAATCAAGGAGTGACAGGAATTATCGCAGTGGCTCCGACCGCCTCCACCAGATGCAGGTGACACGTCTGGCGCGCGACCGCACGCTGCCGTGCGGGGTGGACGCCGGGGCCTGGTCAGGGCGTGGGCTATTGGATTTCCGCCCATCGAGTGGTTCCGCCTTGGTAGGTCGTGGTTCCGGAGCGGGCGGACAGTGCGGCGACGATGGCGCTCCCGCGGCCGCTCTCCTCGGGTAGCCGAGAAGAGCGGCCGCGGTGGGGCAGCAGCGCCGGGCCCGCGTCCGTGACCTCGATGCGGACAGCGCACGCAGCCCGGCCACCCTGCCGGGACAAGCACAGCGACGCAGGAGGAAGGGCGTGAACGACCGCATTGGTGATCAGTTCGGAGACGACCAGAAGCGCATCGTCCGCAAGGTCCGAGGGGATGCGCCACTGTTGCATAGCGCGGGCGGCGCATCGGCGGACGGCTGCAAGACCTTCTGGAATGTGAGGCAGAGGGAAGACCACATCTGTCCGAGCGGATGAGACTGTCTCAAGGCTGTTGCTGAGCTTCGCGGGCAGGTTGTGATTCATGGTGCTGTCCAGGGGGTGTTCCCGGTGGGGCGGGGGCCGGAGAGGAACGTCTCGGGCGCGGTACGGCGGCGCCGGGCCACCGGGGATCCGGCGGGGATGGCCCCTCAGCCATGACGATGACGTCCGTACCGACTCTTCCGTCGTTATTGACCGCTAACGTTATGGGTGATTCACATTCAACGTATGTCCTGGTATCAGCGGAGTCAAGAGATGGGCGAAAAGGAAAAAAGTTACGGACCGCTCACCGAGGCCGAGGCCGCCGAGACGGGTGGCGATCTACGTCACGGACAGATGTCAGACATTCGGTGTTAGGGTCGCCTTATGAAAGATCTTCGTGCGCCGCGCCGCGTCGCGAGCTTGTCGGCGCAACTGGTGGACACCCTTCGCGAGCAGATCACATCCGGCGCCTGGCCTGTAGGAATGCGGATTCCGCCCGAACATGATCTGGTCGAGCAACTCGGTGTCGGGCGCACGACGGTGCGCGAGGCGCTCGGCGCGCTGGTGCATCTGGGTCTGCTGGAGGCTCGGCAGGGTGACGGGACGTACGTCCGGACGTCGAGCGAAATGCACTCGGTACTGATGAGACGCGCCAACACCTCGAGGTGGAGCGACGTGCTGGAACTGCGCGCAGTACTGGAAGAGTACGCCTCGGGCTTGGCCGCGTTGCGGCGTACCGAAGACGACCTGAATCGCCTTCGGCACCTCCTCGACGAGGCCGAGGCGACAGCGGATTCACCGGAGATGGCCGCCATCGCGGAGATCGACACCCGCTTCCACCAGGCCGTGGTGAGTGCCAGTGGGAACACCCTTCTCACCGAGGTGTACGACGTCCTCAGCATCGCGGTCACCGAGCAGATCGGCGGCATGCCCTGGCCCAGCGCGACGGCCGCGCAGCACTGCCTTCTGCACAGGCGTCTCGTCGAGGCGATCGCCGCGCAAGACGAGGTCGGCGCACGCTACTGCGCCACCGAGATCGTGAAGCTCACCGAGACCGGAACGGAACGACAGAAGTGACCACCTTGAGGAACTCCCGCGCCGGCCTCACCACGGCTACGGAGGCCGACCGGATCGCAAGCCCGAAGACACCGGTTACTACGCCCGCCCTTTCGGCCGGCCTCTTGATCGCGATCCTTTTGGTGGCGGCCAACCTGCGCGTGACCTTGACGGGCGTGGGCACACTCCTGCCGGCCATCGAGCACGACACCGGGTTGACTGCGTCAGGGGGAGGCGTACTGAGCACCCTGCCGCTGTTTGTGTTCGCTGTGACTTCGCCCTTTGTCGGGCGCACCTCGCACCGGGTCGGCACCACCCGCCTCCTCGTGGCTGCCCTCGCAGTGCTGGCAGCGGGCACCGTGATCCGGTCCTTGCCTTCGCTTGCCTGTTTGTTCCTCGGAACCGTGATCCTCTCGGTGGCGATCGCAGTTGGCAACGTCCTGCTGCCTACGGTGATTCGCACCCACGTGCCCGGCCCGCGGGTTCATACCGTCAGCGCTCTCTACGTCACCGCCATGGGAGTGGTCGCCGCTCTGTCGTCCGGCATCTCCGTCCCGCTTGCCGAGGTCCTGCCCGGAACCTGGCATTCCGCCCTGGCCTGGGGCGTGGTCGTCGCCGTCGCCGCTCTCGCCGTGTGGTTGCCTCGGCTACGCGGCTCCCGCCCGGACGGCGGCGTGCGGTCTCGTGGGACACACGCTCGAACCCCATGGCGATCCTGGCTGGCGTGGCAGGTGTCCTTCTTCATGGGCCTGCAATCCCTTGCCTTCTACACCGCAGTCGCTTGGCTGCCCAGCATCCTCAGTCAGCAGGGCATGAGCACCACATCTGCCGGCTGGATGCTGTTCTACTACCAGCTCGTCGCATTGGTCACGAGCATGCTGCTGCCTTTGATCACTCGAGGCCGCCACGACCAGCGCTTCGCTGCCGCCGCGGGCTCAGCGATCGTCGCCGCAGGCTTCGCGCTCATGCTCCTCTTTCCAGCGCTCGCACTCGCGGCGTGCACTCTTCTCGGGTTGGGCGCCGGTGCCTGTCTCGTGCTCGCCCTGAGCTTCCAAAGCCAACGTGCCACTGGTCCCAGCGAGACCACAGCCCTGGCCGGGATGGCTCAGTCCATCGGCTATCTCGTCGCCGCGGCCGGACCCCTTCTTCTGGGCGTCCTCCACGACACCACCGGCAGCTGGACTGGTGCTCTCCTTCTCCTCACCGCATTGAGTCTGGTCATGGCCGCTGCCGGTTATGGCGCCGGACGCGACCGCCACGTTCGCACCCGGTCTGACCGCGAGACAGGCGAAACGGCAGTTCAGCAGGCGCCCACCTCCAGTCCGTGATGGCGAAGTACTCGAAGGAAGCGCGTCCTGGGAGGGTACTGATGATCAGATACCAGTGAGGGCGCGTTCGTAGCGCCACACCACCGACGTTTCGCAGGCATTAAGGGCAGGGACTTTACGGGTGAGTACGGCGGGGCGGGGGCGGTTGCCCTCGCCACCGTGATCGTGATCGAGGAGGTGGCGCGTGTCTGTGTCTCCTCGTCCCTGATCCCGACCGTGAATAAGCTGGGCTTTCTGCCCGTGATCCTCTCCGGCTCCGATGAGCTGAAGAAGCACTGCCTGACCCCGCTCGCCAAGGGCGACGGCATGTTCTCGTACTGCCTCTCCGAGCCCGATGCCGGCTCCGACGCAGCCGGCATGAAGACTCCGCATCCCCGCGAAACGCATGGTCGGTGAGGAGGGAACCGGCTTCGCCACGGCGATGAAGACACTGGACCACACCCGCATCTGCTTCGATCGCATCGGCATGGCAGCACAGGTCACCGTATGCCGCCCTCCGCCACTGCTCATGCTGTGCAGACCACGTTGCGGCGCGGATGTTTCTCCGGGCTGCCGCCCGCGGGGAGCCGGCAGGCCGCGACGGGCAACTGTGGTTCGAGGATGGCCTATTCTGCGTCCGTAGTGTCGGTGGGGTAGCGCCGCTAGCGCATGGCCGCTCCGGCCCGCCTCCGCCCAACACCGGGGCACCGGACGCGTTCCTCGGGTAGCGGCTCCACCCCGGCTTCGAGTGCGAACACACCCTTGCGGACGGTCCTCTCGCTGGCCCCGGCTATCTGCGCGACCAGGCGAACGCCGCCGTGGCCGAGCGCCGCGGTGGACGGCGAAGGCGCTGCGGCGCCTGGCTGCCGAACTCGTCCCGCAGGGCCATCGGGTGACCGCGCCCACGGTGGGTCGGCTGTTAGAAGGCGATCAGCATGTGGTGGTGGAAGACGTGCTGGCGGCTACTCGCCGTCGTCCTCGCGCTCGAGGGCTTCCAACGCCCGCCGCGTGACCTCGTCCACCGGGCCCAGGGAGGAGATCGTGACCGCCAGGCCCTGCGTCTTGTAGTACTCGATGATCGGCTCGGTCTGCGTGTAGTAGACCTCGAGCCGCTTGCGGACGGTCTCCTCGGAGTCGTCGTCGCGCTGGTAGAGCTCACCGCCGCAGACGTCGCACACGCCCTGCTTCTTCGGCGGGCTGTACGACACGTGGAACACGTGTGCCGACCGGCTGCGGCAGATGCGCCGGCCGGCGATGCGCTTGATGATCTCCCCCTCGGGGATTTCGAGGTCAAGAACCGCATCCAGCTTGATGGCCTCGGTCTTCAGTAGCTCGTCGAGCGCCTCGGCCTGCGAGACGTTGCGCGGGAAACCGTCGAGCAGGAAGCCGTTCTCGGCATCCGGCTGTTGCATGCGGTCCTTCGCCATCTCGATGGTGAGCTCGTCGGGGACGAGATTGCCGACGTCCATGGAGACCTTCGCGAGTTTCCCGAGCTCGGTCTGCCGGCTGATGTTGGCCCGGAACAGATCGCCCGTAGAGATGTGCGGGATCGACAGCTTCCCGGCGAGGCGTGTGGCCTGAGTGCCCTTACCAGCACCCGGCGGCCCGACGAGGACGATGCGCATCAGCGGAGGAACCCTTCGGCATTGCGCTGCTGGAGTTCATCGGCGACGGAGGCGCTTGCGGACGGCTTGGAGGCGACCTCGCCGATCCTGCCACCCACGGCCAGATGCCGACGACTGGCTGACGGTGCGGCCGGTCGGGGGACGGCCGGAGCCCCGGACCATTTTCGTTCGATTCCGCTCAGAGCCTTCATCACATGTCCAATCGTCTGGGTGGAGTGTCTGCTCGGCTCGCCATGGGAAGGGCGGACAGGTTGGTTGCGACCGTCCAGCGGCAGGGCGCGGCTCGTCAGGGCGGGTGCCGCGCCGTACCGCCGGACGGAGTGGGTGGGGAACTGTTGCCCCATGGCGGGTGGTGCGGGTCGGCTGCACCGGGACCGTCCGGCGGTACGTCTTTTCGGCAAGACAGGGGCGTGCCGCCGGACGGGGTATGAGAGGCGAATCCCCTGCACGCAGAGGCTCCGGGTGCTCGCTCAATCGATGAGGTCGAGGGCGATGGCGACGATGCTGTCCGTGTCGATGCCGTGGTAGCGGTAGACGTCCTCGATCGCCCCGGACTGGCCGAACCGGGTCACGCCGAGGGTGCTGACGGGAACGTTCTGGATCGTGCTCAGGAAAGCCAAGGTGTGGGGATGCCCGTCCAGGACGGTGACCAGCGGGGTGGCCCGGTCGAGGGGGAAGACCTGGTCGAGGATCCAGGCCGGGTCGTCCGACAGGCCGCGACGGGCCTGGAGCGCGCGGAAGAGTAGGTCCGGGCTGGTCACGCATACCACGTCGGCGTCGTGGCCGAGGGCGGCGAGCCGGTCGGCGGCGGCCAGGGCCTCCGGGACCAAAGCGCCCATCGCGGCGAGTGTCACCATGGGCGCCTCGTGCTGCCGCAGCCGGTAGGCCCCGGCGGTCACATGTCGGCGACGGCGTTCGCGAGCGGCCGGGTCGCTGGGCACCGCGGCTGTCGACTGGTCGATGGGTCGGGTCGACAGTCGCAGATAGGCCGACCTGCCCCCTGGACTGGCCAAGTTGCCGAGTGCGGCGAGCAGGCACCATTCGGTGTCGATCGCGAACGCCGGCTCATAGGTGACGCAGCCGGGCTGTTCAATGCCCAGCGAGGGGGTGGTGATCGACTGATGTGCGCCGCCTTCCGGGGCGAGGGTGACCCCGGAGGGGGTGCCGACCAGGATCGACTGGCCACCGGCATAGATGCCGAACGACCATGGCTCCAGTGCCCGGTTGACGAAGGGATCGTAGACGACGCCGATCGGCAGCAGCGGCTGGCCCCACCGACTCCAGGTGGCGCCCAGCTCGCCGAGGAGACCGACCAGGTTGGTCTCCGCGATGCCCAGCTCCACGTGCTGACCGGCCGGCTGCTCGCGCCAGTGCAGGATGGTCTCGGCGTCGTCGGCGAACCAGTCGGTGCGCTCGGTGGGCGACCACACGCCCACCTTGTTGAGCCAGCCGCCCAGGTTGGTGGTGGAGCTGACGTCCGGGCTGACGGTCACGATACGGGCGGCCGCCTCCGGCGCCCGCCGGGTGAGATCCAGCAGGACGCGGCCGAGAGCCTGCTGAGTGTTCCCGATGCCGGAAGGAGCCGGGCGCGCTAGGTCGGCGGGGACGGCAGGGGGCTCTTGGGGCGCCGGTTCGGAGCGGTGCAGTCGCTGGGCGGCCGCCGCGCACAGGGCCGCTTCCGCCGACCCCGCACCGAAACGCCTCCACGGGTCGTCGAGATCGGTTCCCAGGCGGTCGGCCAGTGCACTCATCTGGTCGGCCGTCAGGAGCGAGGAGTGGTTTTGCGGGTGGCCCTCGGTGGGGAGCCCGTAGCCCTTGACCGTGTAGGCGAAGATCACGGTCGGGCGGGTGTCGTCGACACCGGCGAACGCATCCGACAGCGCGCCGATGTCGTGGCCGCCCAGGTTGCGCAGTGCCGCCAGGAGCGAGGCGTCGTCCAGGGGGGCGATGAGGTCGGTGATCGGCCCGGCGGTCGAGCCGGTGCCGGGCAAGCGCTCACGCAGCTCGTCGGCGGAGCAGCGCAGCAGGCGCTGGTATTCGGGGTTGCCCATGGCATCGATACGAGCGCGCAGGGCCTCGCCGCCGGGCCGGGTGAACAACCCCTCCAGGAGATGCCCGTACTTGAGGGTGGTCACCTGCCAGCCGGCCGCGGCGAACATGCCCTGTAGCTTGTCCGCGGCGACGCCGGGTATGACTCGGTCGAGGGACTGCCGGTTGAGGTCGACCACCCACACCACTTCGCCCAGGCCCGGCACCATCGGATCCTGGATGGCCTCCCAGATCGCGCCTTCGTCCAGCTCGGCGTCGCCGAGCAGGGAGTACTGGCGCCCCCTCCCGGCACCGCCGAAGCGCCCCTCCACGTAGCGCCGGGCGAGAGCGCCCCACAGGGGAGCGGTGGCGCCGATACCGACCGAACCGGTGGAGTAGTCGACCGGGTCGGGGTCCTTGGAACGACTGGGGTAGCTTTGCAGGCCGCCGAAGGCGCGCAGGGTGGTCAGATAGGACTCGTCCAGCTCGCCCAGCAAGTAGTTGATCGCATGCAACACCGGTGAGGCATGAGGCTTGACCGACACCCGGTCCTCGGCAGTCAGTGCATGGAACCACAGCGCCGTCATGATCGAGGTCATCGAGGCGCTGGACGCCTGGTGACCGCCCACCTTCAGCCCCGAAGGGTTCGGCCGCACCCGGTTGGCGTGATCGATGATCGCGGTGGACAGCCACAGCACGCGCTGTTCGACCGACTCCAGCGCAACAAGCTCCTCCGCCTCGGCAGGACCGCCGTTGCCGCCCGACGGCCTTAGTTCCGTCACCATCACAGACCACCTCCGCATTCGGCACCATGCCTCAGGTATTTCGCGTTCTGCTCCGCCAGAAGGCGGATAACTCCGCGACTGCACAGGATGTGCCTTTAAGATCGAGTATTCCGCTTGAATTCGGGCCACCTGATCGGTTGCCCTGGGCGCTGGACCGGTCGCACCGGCCTTAAGACGCGGCCCTTTCACGTGCCTTGGCTGACGGCAGAGAGTCGACTGCTCGCAGGACATCTGTCAGCCATGCGACCTGCCCGTCGAACTGTGACAGCTTCCAGGGCCGTACCCACCGGTATGTCTTGTGCTCCCAGTTGAGAGTGAGCCGGCGTTGACTGGTGCAGGCCAAAAAAGTGTGCACGGTCCAGTCCGGCCCGCCACGAGGGTCAGCGAGACGCAGCGTCGGGCCCGCGGTCAGCTGCTCCAGAGCGCGGGCGGGGAGCAGAGTCTCCTCCCAGATCTCCTGGACGGCTTGCCGTACCGGGTCGCTGTCAGCGTCCAGATATCCGGTGATGCAGTGCCACAAGCCTGCGTCATGCTGGACAGATCCACTGCGCTTGAACAACCCGATGCGCCCTCGCCACATGAGGATGACGGCGACTACCTGCCGCAGGCCCTGAGACCTGGGGCGACCGGACGCATTCAGGGGCTGTGCCCTTTGTGAAGCCTGGAAGACCACCCCGCGACCACCGCCTTCGGTACTGACACCCGGGGAGGACCCGACGCGCTTTTTCATCTGGTGCCTCCTTCATGCGATGGCCTCGTGAAAGCACGAGGTTTGACACGCTCTGAGACAACCTCGCGTGCCGCCGGTCCGTTCACGTCGTTCACCGGATGCGGCTCTCGCTCCCGGCCCATGCCTTGTCCCGCAACACGAACTTCTGGATCTTTCCGGTGGAGGTCTTCGGCAACTCGGTGAACGTGACCGTCTTCGGCGCTTTGAACCGGGCCAGCCTGCCCTTCACATGCTCGATGATCTCCGCCTCGGTGGCCGTAGCGCCTTCCCGCAGGCTCACATAGGCGGCAGGGACCTCACCCCAGTGCTCGTCCGGCACCGCGATCACCGCCGCCTCCAGTACCGCCGGATGGTCCATGATCGCCTGCTCCACCTCGACCGACGCGATGTTCTCCCCACCCGAGATGATCACGTCCTTCGAGCGGTCACGCAGCTCCACGTACCCGTCGGGGTGAAGGACGCCGATGTCCCCGGTCCGGAACCATCCGTCCGGCACCGCTGCCAGGGTGGCCTCCGGGTCGTCGAGGTAGCCGAGCATGAGGTTGTTGCCCCGCAACGCGATCTGCCCCGTGGTGACACCGTCCGCGGGGACGTCCGTGCCGTCGTCCGCAATCACCCGCGGCACACACGAGATCATGTTCCCGACACCCTGGCGCGCCTTGAGCCGCGCTTGTGCCGCGGCGTCGCGGTCGTTCCACTCCGGGCGCCAGTCGCACAGCATCGCTGGGCCGTAAGTCTCGGTCAGCCCGTACAGGTGCGTGACCTCGAACCCCAGCGCCGCCATCCGCCGCAGGATCGCCGGCGACGGCGGCGCCCCACCGGTGGCGATCCGCACCGTGCGGCCCAGGGGGGCGGCCTCTTGGGCGTAGGCGATCATCGACAGCACCGTCGGCGCCCCGTTGAGGTGCGTGACGCCCTCCTCCCGGAGCAGTCGCCAGACCTCCTCCGGACTCACCTTCGGCAGACAGACGTGTGTCCCAGCCGCCGCGGTCACCGCCCACGGGAACGTCCATCCGTTGCAGTGGAACATCGGCAGCGTCCACAGGTGCACGCTCGACGGAGTCAGTCCGGTGTGTCCCACCATCGCCACGGCCTGGAGGAACGCGCCCCGGTGGTGGTACATCACGCCCTTCGGGCGGCCCGTGGTCCCCGAGGTGTAGTTGATCGACAGCAGGGCCCGTTCGTCGGTCGGGGTCAGATGCAGCGGCTCCGCCACGGCCAGCAGATCCTCGTATTCCCGCCCCGCCCTGATTCGGTGCGGTGAGGCGTCCAGCCGGGCGAGGGCCTCGTCCACCAATGCGTCGAACGACGGGTCGTGGATCAGCACGGACACCTTGGAGTGCTCCAGGATGTAGGCGACCTCGCCCGCCGACAGCCGGGTGTTCACCGCGACCAGCGGCACGCCCGCCCACGGCACCCCGTAGTGCGCCTCCAGCGACATATGCGTGTTCGGTGCCAGCACCGCCACCGGACGTCCCCCGGCCAACGAGGCCAACCCGCCCGCCAACCGCTGACACCGATCACGCAGCTCCGCATAGGTCCACCGGGACCGCCCATCCACCACTGCGACTCGATCCCCATGCGACGCCGCAGCACGATCCAGATACGACGTCGGGGTCAACGGCTCGAAGGACAAGGAGCCCAGGTCGCGGGTCATCGCACCGCTCCGTGTACCAGGAAGGGGGCGTCGAGGAAGGCGCGGCGGATGAGTTCGACGCCTTCTCGCCACTGGGACTTGTTCTCGGATGGGTCGACTTCGAAGGCGCGCAGGGCGAGGGTGGTGTTGCCGCGTCCGGTGCCGAGTTCGACGCGGCCGTTGGAGAGGATGTCCTCGGTCGCGACGCGCTCGGCCACACGCAGTGCGTGGTCGGAACTGCCGAAGGCGTCGAAGCCGACGCGCTCTGCGAGCAGTACCTCCTCGACCAGTTCCCGGTAGCGGTGCTCATGCGTAAGCCCGACCGGGGTGTCCCCCTCAGACATGAGGATGAAGTCCATACCGACCCTTCCTGCGAATGTTATTCGGCGATAACGTAAGGCGTAGCCCAACCCAGGTCAAGGCCATTAGAGAGAGTGAATGCGTTACCAATCGATAACAACAAGGTCCAGCGAGCGCACACGGAGGCAGTGACCAGCGCAACCCCGGTCGCGTCGCCGACCGAGAGCCGCACAGTGAGGCCACAGAACGGCCTGGGGTCCTCCCTGGTTACCGTGTACTAACGCCTCTGCCTCCCCAGTCGGGCCTTGACCCCGCCCAGGTCAGGATCATATGTTATTCATCAATAACATTCGAAGGAGGGGCCGGTAATGAACGTCATCGTCATGGCTGAGGGGGACACCCCGACCAGGCTCGCGCGTGAGCACCGCTACCGGGAACTGGTCGATGAGGTGCTGCTCGCAGAAAAGCAGCCCAGCGCCGCCCTCACCAACGCGCGCCCCGTCTACCACGACCCTGCCGTCCGAGCTGTCCGCGAGGTGTGGAATGGCTGATCAAGTCCAGGGGCTGGACGCGGCTGCCTTCCGTTCGGCGTTGGCCCGCTTCCCTGCCGGCGTGACGATCGTGACGACCCGAAGTGCCGGGGGCACGCCGCATGGGTTCACCGCGAGTTCCTTCGCGGCGCTGTCGCTTGATCCACCACTTGTTCTGGTTTGCCTGGACCAAGGAGCGGACTGCTTCCCAGCATTTATAGCGGCTGAGCAGTTCGTCGTGAACATCGTGACGCCCGCGCATGCAAAGTTGGCCATGAGGTTCGCCACGAAGGGCGAGGACAAGTTCGCACACGGGAGCTTCGAGTCCGACGAGGGCGGACACCCGATACTGCCCGACGCCGCAGCGGTCATCCGCTGCGAGCTGGAGCAAGCCGTACCCGGCGGCGATCACGTCATTCTCATCGGTCGCGTGCACGACGCGCGCATAGGTAGCGGCAAGCCGGTGATGTGGTACCGCGGTGATTTCCTCCACCTCGGGCAGAGTGTTAAATGAATGACATCGGCCCCGGCTCATCAGCTCTGGTGGATCTGCGGAGAGGCCGTGCCATGGATCTGATGAATTCTGAACCGACCCGGACGAAGGCCCTTCGCGCCTACGCCGCCATGGCCACCAGCGTCGACACCGGCGCCGTCCGCCAGATCGCGCCAGTGGTTCATCGATACGCGGCGCGCGGTGTAGCGGGACCCTCCGCTTGGGCCGTTCCAAGGCCGTCCGGTGAGTGATCCCGTGGAGATCGACCTCGTGAAGATCGGGAACGTGCTGCACCCGGTGGCCGACATCGGCGCCGCCGTGCGCTTCTACACCGACACCTTCGGCCTGGCCACGAAGTTCGTCGACGGCGACCGCTACGCCGCCCTCGACGCCGGCAGCACCACGTTGGCCCTGACCAGCCCGGCCGAGGACGTCACCGGTGGGGTGCCAGCGGCGTCGTTCAAGGTCCCCGACGTGGCCTCGGCGCTCACCGCCCTCGTACAAGGCGGCGGATCCGTAGTCCGGGAGCCCGAGCAGGGCCCGCACGAGGTCCGGGCCGTGGCCCGGGACCCGTGGGGCAACACCGTAGTGATCTACGGGCCGCGGTAGCGGTCAGTCCGGTAGCGGGGCGGCCTCCGCCATGCCCCGGACCGAGACGTCGTCGGATGCCCTTGATATTCCCGTTCGTGTCCCTCCCCGGCCGTCGGCAAGATCCTCGACCTTTTGCGCGCCGGAACAAGCCGCGCGTCCGAGGCACCAATACTCGTCGGCCGAGTCACCCGCCCTCGAAGCCCGGAAGGTTTCCGTGCACCCCGTCTTCTCCTCGCCCGCACCGGATCACCCGCCGACACCGGACCCATCGCTCGATGCCCTCCGACTGCAACACGGTGAAAGTCTCCGCGGAACCACGCGTCGTGCCCAGCGTGCATTCGTCGCCGCCAACGCTGTCCCTCTTGTCGTCGGCCTCGCGCTGTCCTTGCTGACCGCCGTTCCCGCGGTTCATGTGTACGGGCACATCACTCTCGGCCTCGTCTGGGGCATCCTGCAATGCGGCCTCTTCGTCGCCACCGTATGCGTGTACGAGACGCGATGCACAGCCTGTGATCCCGTCGAGCGGCCCCGGACCTCCGGCATACCCCAGGCCGAGACGCCGGGTGCGTCCCCCGTCGATGATCCCTGGCGGTGAGGCGGTGACCGTACACATCTTGAGCGCAGGTGTACTCGACCCGATCGGTTCAGACGCCAGAGGCCCCGTGATCGTCGCCTTCCTGGTGTTCATCGGGCTGTCTCTCCTGTGGCTTTTCACGCTTGCCTCGGGTCAGGAACACGAGCCGGAAAGGCTCTACATCGCGGATCGGTCACTCTCTCCGGTCTTCAACGGGTTCGCCATGGCGGGCGAGCAGATCACGGTCGTCACTCTGTTGGTGACGTCCGGGTTCATCGCTCTGTACGGCTACGACGGGTTCAGCATCGCCATCGACCTCATGCTCGCCCTCGGTGTACTGCTGCTCCTTGCTCAAAAAATACGCGACAGCGGACTTTACACTCTCGGTGACCTCTTTTCCCTGCGTGCTGCGGGGCGCGCGTCGCGGACTGCCGCGGCTCTGGTGACACTTGCGATCACCATTCCTCTTCTCATGGTCCAACTGCGGGCTACCGGCATCAGCGTGGCCCTCCTGATCGGCCGGTCGAACCATGGAACCCAAGTGGTCTGCACGGTGCTGATGGGGCTTCTCGTCGGCTTCTTCGCCGTCGTGGCAGATCTGCGAGGCACCAGTTTCATGCAGGTCGTCAAGGTGGTCGTCACCCTGATCACGCTTTCGCTGATCACGCTGCTGGCCCTCAGCAGATTCGAGTGGAACCCCGGGTATCTGCTCTCCACGGCGGCAGAGAAGAGCATGTCGCCGAACGGATATCTGAGCCCTGGACTCTGGCCGCGCACCGCGAACCTCGGATCACTCAACGCGATCGGCGAACACATCGTCCTTATCATCGGTACGGCCGTGCTGCCGAACCTGATTCTGCGTGTGAGTGCCTCCCCCACCGGGCGCTCGGCACGCCGATCCATGAGCATTGCCTCGGGACTGGGTGCTGCCTTTGTCGTCCTCCTGAGCGCGGCGGGCTTCGCGGCCGCGGCCGTGGTGGGAGGCGACGCCATCCGAGCGGTTGACGACGTTGGGCAGGGGTCCCCGATTCTGCTGGCTTCGGAAGTACTCCCGCACGGCTCAGTGGCGCGCGTTGCGCTCATCACGGCCATGGCGTCCGTGGCCTTCCTCGCCGCGCTCACGACCGTGTCAAGTGTGGCCTTCGCTGGCGCTGTCACCTTCGCGCGTGATGTGTTCGCTCAGGGCAAGGACCCGCGTACCCGAACCGGAGAAGCGCGAGTACTGCGTCTGGTCCTCGCCGTCCTGGTCGCCGTGAGCCTGTCGCTGTCCACAGCCATCAGCCGGTACCCGGTCGAGTCCCTGGTCATCTTCGCTCTCTGCGTTGCGGCGTCGGGTGCATTCCCGGCGCTGATCTACACTTTCTTCTGGCCCAAGTTCAATCGCCGGGGGCTTCTCTGGTCCGTCTACGGGGGATTGCTGCTGTCCATCGTGCTCACGGTCTCCTCGCCCGCCGTCACCGGTACCAAGAACTCACTATGGCCGGAGTTGAGCTTCAACTGGTATCCGTACTACAACGCGGGCATGGTGTCCGTGCCAGCGGCACTCTTCCTCGGGTGGATCGGCAGCCTCACCTCACCAGCGAGTTCTCAACCGGTTGTCGGTGCAGTGAGTACGACGGGAAAGGAAGTCGGACGGAGGAGTACAGCCCGCCCGCGGACAGCGCGTGGTCGGCATGCAGGCTGATTCGCCGCGGTTGTGGTATCCGCAGGCTCGACGATCTCCTGCACCCGGGCGGCTTCCGCACAGCGTTGCAGGAGATCGTGGACCTGGGTGTCCGCTCAGGCGGGTAGCGGCTTCGACGCGGTCTTCGGTAGTCGCGCGACGGTGATCACTCCGATGAGTGCTACGGCGAGGATCCAGTAGACGGGGCTGGTTCTGCTTCCGGTACCGGCCACGAGGGCAGCGGCGACGAGTGGCGTGATGCCGCCGATGATCACGCCCAAGTTGTAGCCGATCGCGATGCCTGAGTAGCGCACGCTTGCCGGAAACAGCTCCGTGGCCAACGGCCACGTAGGCACCTGCGCCCACCCGGTGAAGAACATGAAGACCAGATAGACGGCTCCGACGGCCCAGAGGTTGGTTGCTGCGATGAGGAGTGCGAAGACCGGCCAAGCGATGACGGCGAAGATGATGTAGGACGCAAGCAGGATGGGCTTGCGGTCGTAGCGATCCGTCAACTTGCCCGCCCACGGGTAGGTGAAGGTGGCCAGGGCGATGCACAACGCTGATGTCCAGGCGACGCCTGTGGCGGAGAATCCTTCCTCCTGTAGGAAGATGGCGAAGTAGGCAACGCCGAAGTAGCCGGTGCCGTTGAATGCGATTGCCAGGCCCGCCACACGGGCAACCGACAGCGGGTGGCTACGCAGAGCGGCCAGCATCGGGCTGCGCACGATCGCGGCCTTCTCCTTCAGCTCTTGGAATTGAGGCGACTCCTCGACCCGCAGCCGAGCCCGCAGACACACCACAGTGAGGACCAGCGAAAGGAGGAACGGAATCCGCCAGCCCCACGTTGCCATCTGGTCGGCCGGAACCAGCAGCCGGACCAGCCCTACGACGCCGGCGGCCACGGCGAACCCGAGAGTAGACCCCATGGAAACCGTCGATCCGTAGAAGCCCCGCTTGCCGGGCGGCGCCAACTCGGCGATGTAGGTGGCAGCGCCACCGATCTCACCACCGGCAGCGAACCCTTGGACGAGTCGCACAACGATGATTGCGATCGTCCCGGCGACTCCAATCTGTCCGTAGGTGGGCAGCAGGCCCATCACGCCGCACGCCGCGCCCATCATCACGATCGTCGCGACGAGGGCTGTCCGGCGGCCGCGGCGGTCGCCGAGGCGACTGAAGAACCAGCCACCGAGCGGACGGATGAGGTAGGACGACGCGAACACCGCGAGCGCGGACAGGGTTGAGACCGTCGGATTGTCGCTGGGGAAGAACAACGGTCCGATGGTGAGGGTCAGAAACCCATAGACACTGAAGTCGTAGTACTCGATCAGTGTCCCCACGCCGCCCGCCAGCGATGCACGCCGGGCGGACCTCAAGCTGATCGCCTTTTCGGAATGTTGTGCCGTCGTCATTGACTCTCCTTGTCACACCAGGATGGGAGATGCGCCGTTCGGCCGCCCTCGCCGCGCGAGGTCGACGCCGTCACGTTGCTCGGCGCGATCAGGGGGGGTGGGTCCTGACTGGACCCTTCCGTCGGGTCAGGCTCCGAGACACTGTGGCGAGGTCGACAGTCGCCGGTGCCCGGTGCTGCCTCAGGGGGCTGAAGCCCCAATCTCTCTGGATTCGAGCGGCGCAGCCGTCAGCGCTACCTCGTCGGTGACTGCTGATTCGACGACTGCGGGATGGCCACCGGATGATGGGGCGCATTGATGGAGCGCCGCCGATCGCATGCCAAACCTCGTGGGTCAGCAGGAACTGCGTACGCACACACTCGATGCACTTCGCATGTGCTGACTCTGACCCGTCGTACACAGACGCGCAATGCACTGATACGACTGGAATAATTCAAATTCCACAAGTATGGATGCAGAAGAGACATGATCTGGGAGTGGCGCGCAAGAATGGAATTAAGTCAGCATTGTCGAACCACTCAAGCCGCAGACGCGGTCCGGGTAACCGAACCGCTCGGGCCAGGGCAGAAGCCGGAGTTGATCTGAGTCTCCCCATTGCTGTATGCGCGTCAGCAGATGTCGGAGCCACGGCCGACTCATTAAAGTTCTTCGCTAATGCGACCGCGGTCGTAGGTGGTTCGCGATCACTGTGTCGTCGTTTTGCCGCCGCTGGTGATGATCACGTCCTTCTTTCGGCCGATGAGGCGGATCTCACCGTGCGCGGTACGCTCAATCAGGTCGCCGGTACGGAACCAGCCGTCCCGCAGAACGGCATCTGTCTCTTTGGGGTTGCGCCAGTATTCGCGAAACAGCAGTGGTGCGCGGACCAGCGTTTCACCATCATGTGCGACCTCGACCTGGAAGCGTGGGTCCGAGAATTTTCGACCAATATTTCCCGGGCGAGGAAACGTCTGGTCGAAATGAGCAACGGATCCGCCATAGCGCGATGACGTTCTCGGGCGTCGCGGCAGAGGCGGTGAAAGCGACGCGAAGGCGGTCCAATCCGACACTTGCCCGCAACGGCAGGAAGACACGGTGAAGCACTGCGGTGTATGCGATCCGCAGCAATACCGAGGGATGACCACTGGACCAACGGCGCACGGCCATTCGGCGACCGACCCACATCGCGCCTTTGTAGGCGTACCGGCGCACCCGGGGCCAAGCCTGCGTTCGTGCGATCAGCTCGTGAAGATCAGCAGCAGCGCCGGCACCACGTGGGCCAGCGGCAGGAAGCCGACGATGTCGTGCTCACGGCTGTCGAGCTCCGGAGGCAGCGCCGACGGGGCGGTGTCCATGCCGACGACGAGCCGCAGCTTGGGTGTGCGGGCTGCGATCTCCGCCACCTTGTTGAGCTCCGTGGTTGTCTCGCCCAGGCTCGGAGCGCGCACGATCAAGCAACAGCTGCGGATGCGTCCGGATCGGTTCAAAATTCATCAGACCCATCACACGGCCTCTCCGCAGATCCACCAGAGCTGACGAGCCGGGCCCGATGAGTTTCATGTAACACCCTGCCCGAGGTTGAGGAAATCATCGCGGCACCACATCACCGGCTCGCAGCGGATGACCCTGCGTCGTCGAAGGGGAGCGGGCCAATACGGTGCTCATAGCGAGCCCGACCGGGGCGCCGGTCAGTCTGAAGTAATGAAGGAGGGAGGCAGTGGCGTGTAGTGTTCGATACAGCGCACCGGATCCTTCGGCATCCGGCCGAGTCTGCCCAGGGCCGGGCGGTCGTGGACATCGCCTCACCCAAGACACTGCGCGAGTGTTGGCCTGGGGAGATGCTGTTCGCGGTCCTGGACAGCTTCTCCCTGCATCGGCACGCCGAGGTCCACGCTGGACCGCCGCCAACGACGTGGAGCCGACGCTCGCCGCCAGCGGTGCCCCGACATCCGGATCATCCCGAAGCGCCGGGTCACCTCCCGGTCGCCAGCCCCGGCCTGGATCAGGTCAGCGGCTACGAGCCGCGCCCTTGAAGACCCCCACTCTTGTCAGATCGCGTCCGCGGGGATGAGCAGCGCGTTGATCGCGGCGGTGCGGATGGTCGTCGCGACGATGTCGGGATCGAGGCCGCTGTTGAACTGGGGTACCGCGTTGATCATCGAGAAGACGGCGTGTGTGAGAACGCGGGTCTGCGCGTCTGACAGGTCGGGCCGCAGCCGGGTGACCAGTCCGCTCCACTCTTCGGCGTAGAGGCGCATCATGCGTCGCATGCGATGGCGTTCGTCCTCGGGGACGTTGTGTTCGTTCTTCAGGAACACCAGTGTGGACGGAACGTTCTGGAGACTGCGTTTGACGTGGTAATCGATCATCTCCTCGAGTGCCTTGCGTGGATCCGTCACCTCGGCTGCCGTCTTGCGGGCATGAGCCAGTAGCTCGTCGAGCGGATCCTCGAGCACGGCGATCAGCAACGCCTGCTTGCTCGGGAAGTGCCGGTAGAGCGCGGGGCCGGTCACACCGGCGCGCGCGCCGATCATCTCAGTGGTGACCGCATCGAAGGCACGCTCGTTGAACAACTCTCCGGCGACCTTGATCAGCACCTGCCGACGGGTGGCGCGGGGAGACGCGGTACGGGGGGTAGGTGAGCTCGACACACGTAGAGTCTAGTCTAGGTGAGCGGCCGATAACGGGCCATTGCGTGTTCCGCGAGCAGGTCGGCCCCTGCGGTCAGACAGGCGAAGCCCAGCTCAGACGACATGCCGCGCGGATCACCGAGCACCCCGCTGGGTGCGACTGCCTTGACACCGTCAGTGAATACGCTGGCCAGCGACGCGTCATCCATGGACCCGGTGAAACCTGTGGCGGCACGATCGTTCCTCACGGCGTCCGGCCGCACGGCTAGCATGATCGAACTTTCGGCGACGTCGGCATGGCCTCCGACGTGGTCGGCGAGACCGGCGACGCGTTGAGCAGCATCGCGCCATGCGCGGAGGACCGCTGCCGAGTCTGCGAAGGCGATGACATCCAGGTCGGAGGGAAGCCGCGCGGCGAGCTTCGGCTCGATGTCGCTGAGCACCGGGTAGTTGCCGATATGCGCCGAGAAGATCAGCACCCGACGGAAGCCGTGCACGGCAAGGCTCGCACAGCAGTCGGCGCAGATCGCGTCGAGCGTCTCGGCCTGCAACGAGAGCGTTCCGGCGAAGCCGAGGTGGTGCGACGAGCAGCCGATCCGCACCGTCGGTAGCACGAGCGCGTCGCCAAGCCGCTCGGCGACAAGAACAGCCAGTCGATCGGCGTGATCACTGTCGACCGACATCGGCAGGTGCGCACCGTGCTGCTCCGTGGCGCCCAGCGGCAAGACCGCCGTACGCATACCGCTCGCGATGGCACTCGCGATGTCAGGTGAGGTCAAACGCTCAATCCGCAACTCGCTCACGTGTGGTCACTCCTGCGCCTGCTCGGCCAGTACCTCGCGGATGCGTCACTACTCGACGGATGGGGAGCGGCTCGCAGTCGAGACCCGCCTACGTTAGTCACAACTAACGCCTTCACTCTCTCTCATGGCCTTGACCTGGGTTGGGCCACGCCTTACGTTATCGCTGAATAACATTCGCCGGAAGGGTCGGTATGGACTTCATCCTCATGTCTGGGGGGACACCCCGGTCGGGCTCACCCATGAGCACCGCTACCGGGAACTGGTCGAGGAGGTACTGCTCGCAGAGCGCGTCGGCTTCGACGCCTTCGGCAGTTCCGAGCAGCACGTCGCCCTCGGGACGGCCTCGGTCTCCGCACCGGAAGTGCTCTATCCGTACCTGATGGCTCTCACCAGCCGGATCCGCTTCATCCACCTCGTGACGCTGCTGCCCGACACGGATGAACCACGCACTGCGCGTGGCCGAGCGCGTCGCGACCGAGGACGTCCTCTCCAACGGCCGCGTCGAACTCGGCACCGGACGCGGCAACACCACCCTCGCCCTGCGCGCCTTCGAAGTCGACCCATCCGAGAACAAGTCCCAGTGGCGAGAAGGCGTCGAACCCATCCGCCGCACCTTCCTCGACGACCCCTTCTCCTACGTGGGCGAGCACTACAAGATCCCGCCCCGCAGCCTGGTCCCCAAGCCCCTCCAAACCCCCCACCCACCCATCTCAGCCGCCGCCGGCAGCCCCAGCTCCGTCGAAACCGCGGCCACCATGGGCATCGGCGCCATCATGGGCGGCCTCTACCTCGGATTCGACCTCGTCGAAAACATGGTGAAGCTCTACGACAAGACACTCGCCGCCACCGACCACCCCCACCCGATCACACCACGCAAGATGGTCGCCATCTCAGGCGGAATGCACTGCGCCGAGACAACAGCACAAGCCCGCACCGAGGCCAAACCCCTCTTCGAGATGGCCAAACTCTCCACCGACGCCTACGAACGGCTGTCCAAACTCTCACAGGACTACGCCTACATGGGCGCCGTCAAAAACATCGACTTCAACGACGAGGAGTACATGTTCGCCTCCCCCACCACCAGCTACTGCGCTCGATCGAACTCTTCGGCAAATACGTGATCCCCCACTTCAAAAACCCCCGCAACATCATCCGCCCGGCCGACCACGTACTCGCCGACATCCGAGCCGCACGCCCCGCCCACCAACAAGCACTCCACCAGTTCCACTCCCAGCACAACCCCACACACCACAAGGAGACCGGCCGATGACCAACCTCTACAACCACGGCACCGGCGACATCCTCACCGAACGCCACGACAACGGCACCCTCCTGATCACGATCAATCGACCCGACCGGTACAACGCGCTCACTATGCCGATGTTCGAGGAGATGAACCAGATCTGGGCCGACGTCGAGCGCGACGAACAGACCCGGGTCGTCGTCATCACCGGGGCCGGCAACGCCTTCTGTACCGGGATGGACGTCGCTCAGCCCGATCCCACGCCCGAGGAAGCGCTCGCGATGCTGGAGACCGAACGCAAGCGGGTTGCGACGGTGCTGCGCATCGAGAAGCCGATCATCTCTGCGATCAACGGCCCCGCGGTCGGCTACGGGCTGTCGACCGCGCTTCTCGCCGACATCAGCATCGCCGCGGACGACGCGGTGCTGATGGAAGGCCACACCAAGGTCGGCGTGACCGCCGGCGACCACGCCGCACTCATCTGGCCGTTGCTTGTCGGCATGGCCAAGACCAAGTACTACGTGCTCACCTCCGAGAAGCTGACGGGCACCGAGGCCGAGCGGATCGGGCTCGTGAGCCTGTCCGTTCCCCGCGAGCAGGTGCTGCCGCGCGCGCTCGAGGTCGCATCCCAGCTGGCCCGCGGTTCCCAGCAGGCGCTCCGTTTCACCAAGCGTGCGCTCAACGCCTGGCTCACCAACGCGGTGCCTCAGCACGAGCTGTCCTCGGCACTCGAGATCCTCGACTTCGCCGGTGCCGACTACGCCGAAGCACGCCAGGCTTTCCGGGAGAAGCGCCCCGTGGACTTCCCCTCCGCTCGCGCCGCTGGCGGACCGGCGAACTAAGGGAAGGCGAGCATGAGCATTGCCTCGCACAACACAGCGCCCAGCGCTGTGCACGCGTCCGACGAAGTGGACGGCGTGGTCGTACTCACTCTGAATCACCCGCCGGCGAACGCGCTCAGCAATTCGCTCGTCAACGAGCTGTCAAAGACGCTGGAAACCCTTGCCAGCGGCCCCGGCACCCCCGCGGTGGTCCTGACGGGAGCTGGTGAGCGCTTCTTCTGCGCGGGTGGCGACATCAAGGAAGCTATCGACTTCGACGCCGATTCGATGGTCGAGCGGATGGCGTCGTTTCACGCGCTGCTCCGCGCACTGGAGGACTTTGCCCGGCCGCTGGTGTGTGCGGTCAACGGCTGGTGCGTCGGTGGTGGCATCGAAATGGCACTGTTCGCTGACATGGTGTACGCGTCAACAGAGGCGCGTTTCGTCTTCCCCGAGATCAGCCACGGGATGCTGCCGGCCGTGAAGGGGATCACTCGAGTGCGCGGGGTCCTGGGTGACCGCGCCGCCCGGCGCCTCCTGCTGGGCGGAGAGCCCGTCGACGCGTTCGATGCGGAGAGGATGGGCATCGTCGACCAGGTGGTCGAGCAGGACGACCTGCTCGCGATCGCGATGGCGGACGCGCGGGCGGCAGCGGCGAAACCACCTGCCGTGTTCGCGGCGCTGAAACGGGCCCTTCACTCGGGGACTTCCAGTTGGCCGGTCGAAGAGCAACTCCGCGTCACGGTTGCCGACGCGCGCATGGTCTTCAACGACCCTGCCGCCCGAGCTGCCCGCGAGGGATATCATGCTTGATCAATTTCAAGGACTGAACCCGGCCGCTTTCCGCTCGGCGTTGGCCCGCTTCCCTTCAGGCGTGACGATCCTGACGACGCGAAGCGCGTCAGGCACGCTGCACGGGTTCACCGCGAGTTCCTTCGCGGCGCTGTCGCTCGATCCGCCGCTCGTCCTGGTGTGCCTGGACCGAGGAGCGAACTGCTCTCCCGTCTTCATGGCGGCTGAGGGGTTCATCGTCAACATCGTGACACCTGCACACGCCGAGTTGGCGATCAAGTTCGCGACAAAAGCACCCGAGTATGCGGCAAGAGGTGGAGCCATGTCGGTCCCTGACCTGACGTTGCAGCAGCTTCGCGCAGTCCGGACACTCGCCGAATCCGGCAGTTTCACGAAAGCAGCCGCAGCAGAGCACATCTCTCAGTCAGTCCTCAGCAGGAGGATCAAGGAAATCGAGCGTCTCCTGCGGGTGCGGTTGTTCGACCGCACCACTCGACAGCTCGACCTCACGGCCGCGGGGCATGCCTTTCTCCTCATGACGGGCGCCGTCCTCGACGACATGGACATGCGACTGAGCCGCTTCATGTCGTACGTGGCGGCCCAGTCCGGAACCATCGCCGTAGCGGCGCTTCCGTCGCTCGCGGCGGCTGTACTGCCGGGCGTGATACGCGGCTTCATGCTGGATCACCCCGAGGTGGAGTTCGAGATCATCGACGGGGCCGCGAATGAAGTTGTCGAACGCCTCGAAGGTGGGACCGTCGAACTCGGCTTGACCGCCCACGGTGACCTGCCAGACGGCTTCTGCTTCACACCACTGCTGCGGGAACGGTTCTACGGCATCGCGCACCACAGCCATCCTTGGTCGGCGCGGAATTCCATCTCGTGGGCGGACTTCAATGGTGAGACCGTGGTCGCAACGCGGCCCGGAACCAGCATCCGAGCGATCACCGACGCTGCGTTCAGCAAGCACTCGATCTCGGTGAGCCACCATTTCAATGCCTGTAGCGCGGCGACGATCCGCGGGCTGCTACGGGCCGGCGTGGGCGTGGCAGCTCTGCCGGCCTTGGAGTTGCAGGGTTTCGGTCTGGATGATCTGGTCGCGGTACCCGTGGATTCGCCGGGAGCGACCAGGGTCACCGGCGTGATGTACCGCGGCTCTCAGGACCTCTCGCCCGTCGCGGCTCGTTTTTTGGATTTCATGCACGCGGCCGAGATCGATCCCCCGCGAGGAGTCTCCCGCGTTCGCGAGGGCCACACCGGCGAACCAGACACATTGAGCCACGCGCGGGTGCAGCTCGCAGAATGAGGTCGCGATCGTCTGGGCCGGGTGGTGCTGCCGGGTGGCCTTCGCCAGGCCGCCGGTCTTGCCGTATCGGCCCAGCCACTGCTGGCCCACGTTCGCAGTCTCGGTCCCGTGAAGGGTGTCAGACGCGTTCAGCAGCACGTCGATTGATCGGTCCGGAAATTGATCGGCCGCTGAGCCGGGCTCACTCGGGGAGCTGGTCGTCCTGCGAGTCGTGCAAGGAGGGGGCGTAGGAGATCCCGACGATCAAACCGTCCGTCGTGAGAAGTCTGGTCACCGTCTGGCCCCACGGTTCGGTGCGGGCCTGGTGCACCAGGTCGAAGCCCGCGCGCTGAAGCTCGGCACCGGCGGCTGTGACGGCTTCCGCGTTCGCCACCTCGAACTCGATCGATGCCTGAGGGACCACCCGGTCGGCGGGCCACTGGGCCGTGCCGAAGCATGCCTCGGCTGCCTGCGAGAGCGGCCACAGGCCGAAATGCTTGCTGCCGGGGACGGACCCGCTGGAGTAGTAACCGTTGCCTTGCCCCTCCAGGGGGAGGCCAAGAGCCTCGATGAACAGCTTGCGGCTCAGCGGCGGGTCGGCGACGACCGCCGCCACGCTCGTGATGAAGAGAACGTCCATGCCGGTGTTGGCACTCCCTGCTGCGACTGGACTGCGGGGGCCGGCGATTCGGCCTCGTCGGCACCGCTTTCAGCGACCGGCTCCCGCTCAACCTATGCGCCTGCTCTCCAAAGGGCCGAGACATCCGCGCCAACAGCAGCATTGAGTCACCCGATCGGGCCGACTCACATGCGCACTGCCGATCACGACCGCACCGTCATGCCACCGGTTCCCGGATGGCCAACCGGGCGCGTTCTGGCGGCAGCGTGACCGGCCCAGATCGGCATGGAACGCGACCTGCCGCCCAGGAGCCTCCGCAAGGGTCAATACGGCAAGGTCGGCGGCCTCGATGAGATGGCCGCAGCCTCTTCCGCACGGGTCTTGCCAGACCGCTTCCTGTCCTGGGTCAGACAGGTGGCGGCGATCACGTGGAGCTCGCCGCGCAGTGCGTAGGCGTCCGGACTCGTCAGGCGGGCCTGGAGCGCGTTGGCGGCGGCGGTGGCCTGTGCCAGAGCCTCGGCAGTCACGTGAACCGGATGAAAATGCTCAATCAGCTCAGCTTCGACACCTGATAGTGGGCGATGTGCCACTGGCCGGCGACGCGCCTGAGGACCACGCTGAGGGTGACCCTGAGGGTCGGCCGGTCGGTGAACGAGAAGTCGACGCCCAGGTAGCCGAGCAGGAGATCCTCGGCCAGCTGCCGTGTCTCCAGTACCCAGTAGTCCGCCGTCAAGCCGAGAGGCTGGGAATCGTAGTACTCGGCGACCCCCTGACGGCCGACCGTGTAGGGATGAAGCCCCTGAAAGATGGCGTCCTCGGTGAAATACGAGGCGACTCGCCGCGGTTCATGTGCATCGACTGCGGACTTCCACCGGTCCATGACGCCACGCAGGATCGCCTCATGCGCTGCTGTGCTGTTCATCAGTTTTCTCCTCTGAGCCGCATGGGCGCCACCCGACGCCCGGGTCGTTGGGGTGTGGCTGTACGGCGGTGACGGCCGCGGTCATCCAGGGCCACAGGGGCAGGGTGCCGAGGACCTTCGTACGCAGATCCGCCTCGTCGTCAGCGCGCCACACTCCGATGCTGCGGAGTTCGCCCACCGGGCGCCACAGCCGCACAAGATGGCCCGCGGAAGCGAGTTCCTTCGCCCGGACAGCCTCGTCGGCGCGGCGCCGACTGACCTCGGCGGGGTCGATGCCCTCGGGCACCGTCGTGGTGAGCTCGACCAGAAACTCCTTCATGGTCACTACCTCTCTCGGTCGGCGCGCCGGCGCCATGCGTCGTGGCCCGGCGGTCGGCGGTGCTGATGCGGACTGTCGGCCGCCGGGCGGCGCGGACAGGCTGCGACAGCCGCGCGCCCCGTGATTGGGCACGGCCTGGTCACCGCCCCGGCTTGGTGGCCCACAACTCCCAGGCGATACCGTCCGGGTCGGCCACGGAGATGAACTCCGCGTAGCCGGCGTCCCGCACCGGCGAACGGGGTACCCCGAGGTCGTCCAGGCGCCGGGCCCAGCCGTCCAGGGCGGCCCGGTCGGAAACGGTGAGTGAGAAGTGGTCGAGCACGCGGGGCCCTGGGCGCCGGGTGGGACGGTCAGTACCGGGCGCCGACAGGGGCGGGGATGGCGTTGAGGTCGGCGAGGTCGGCCGGAGACAGCTGGACGTTCGCGGCGCCCGCGTTGTCGGCGAGGTACTTCGGGGTCTTGGTGCCGGGGATCGGGACGACGTGCGGGCCCTGGGCGACGAGCCAGGCGAGGGCGACCTGCGCGGGGGTCGCGTCGATCCGGTCGGCGACTTCGCGGACCTTGGCAGCGATGTCGAGGTTGGCCCGCAGGTTGTCCTGCTGGAAGCGTGGCAGACGCCGCCGCTGGTCGTTCTGTGGCAGCTGGTCGAAGGAGGTGAAGCGGCCGGCGAGAAAGCCGCGGCCCAGAGGCGAGTACGGCAGGAGGCCGATGCCGTGCTGCGTGCAGTAGGGCAGGACCTCGGCCTGGACGTCGCGGGTCCACAGCGAGAACTCGGACTGCACGGTGACAACCGGGTGCATGGCCTGGGCGCGCTGGATCTGCTCGACGGTGACCTCGGACAGGCCCAGGTGACGGGCCTTGCCGGCCGCGACGGCCTCGGCCATGGCGCCCCAGGTCTCCTCGATCGGGACCTCGGGGTCGACGCGGTGGAGCTGGTAGAGGTCGACGTGGTCGGTGCCCAGGCGGCGCAGACTGGCGTCGATGGCGGCACGGACATGCTCGGGCCGGCCATTGGGCCTGACGAGCGGGGCACCGCCGGGGCCACCGGTGGGGTCGATGCACTCCATTCCGACCTTGGTGGCGATCACCGCGCGGTCGCGCCGTCCGGCCAGGGCGTGGCCGACGAGTTCCTCGTTGGTGTAGGGGCCGTAGACGTCGGCGGTGTCGATCAAGGTCATGCCCAGGTCGAGGGCCTGGTGGATGACGGAGACGGAGGTGGCTTCGTCACGCGGGGTGGCCATGTCGTAGGCGAAGCTCATTCCCATGGCGCCCAGACCGATGAGGCCGGCCTCTGGTCCGTGGGCGCCCAGGGTGGTGGTACGCATGCCGTTTTTCTGCCTTCGTGTCGATCGGGGGATCGTCGGATCGGGGGGTACCGTGACCGGGCCGTTAATTGGGCGACCGGTCGACTATGAGTCGACGATAGGCGGCTGGAACAGGGGAATCAAAGACCAGGAGGACCTGAGCCGGGACCTGCTTCCTCGCTACTGATAGGCCTGGCCTCCCAGCGCACGTCGGCGCGGCGGTGACGCGATCGGTATCGTGCGCCGCCGGGACTGGCACCACACGGAGTCCACACAGATCATTCGCGACAACCAAGCGGTGTAGGTGGAGGACCTCGCGGTGTCCGCCCTCGCCCGCACCCGGCTCGCCAAGTCCGTGCATGACGCGGGATGGTCCGCGTTCATCGGCATACTGGAGTACAAGGCGGCCCTGCACGGCCGCACCTTCGCCGCCGGACGGGCGGAGACGCTAGACGCCTGTGGAGCGCCGGTAGGACGGGCACACGTGCCCGCACAGCGCCGTGAAGCAGGAAGTCCCCGGAAGGGTCAGAAGACCCAGGCCGGAATCCCTGGACTTGAGGCCAGGGAGCACGTCAACTCTGCCTGAGCTGTTTGCGGTTGGCTGTCAGGACTTCGTCGGACAGTCCGGGGTCGGCCTCGGCGACAGCGCGGGAGACCACCAGCGCGCCGACCATCTGGCAGAACAGCGCCACTGCCTGTTCGCGGGCTTCCGCCGCCGTCGGTTCGGCGCCGGATTGGTGCGCGCGATCGAGCACCATCTCGGTGATGGCGCTGAAGTAGCCCTCAAGCCCGCGTCGGTACTCGGCCTGAGATGTGGCGCCGTGGCGTCCGGCATCAACTGCCAGGGCGGCTGAGGCGCAGCCGGTTTCCGGGTGATCACGGTGGTCAGCCGTCAGGTATACGTCGACCATGTCGTGCAGGGCCGCCCGGGCGGAGCGGGGATGTGCCTCGCGGATGGCGGCGAGCGCGTCGAGCGAGTCATCGAAGCCCTGACGGTAGACTTCGAGGGCGAGGTCTTCCTTCGAGGAGAAGTGGTTGTAGAACCCTCCGTGCGTCATCCCGGCGGTCTTCATCAGCTCCTCGATGCCGATCCCGTCGACCCCGTGCAGCCTGAAGCCTTCGCCTGCCGCCCGGACGATCTTTTCGCGGTTGAGCTTCTTCTGCTCCTGGGTGATGCGTGGCACCTCGGACACCTCCTCGACAAGACGGCACCGCTGCGTGCGGGCCGAGGCCGACATCTCGTCATTGAGATGATATCCGACATCAAAAAGGTGTCCACGCACGCCCACCGGCTTGACAGTAATAATGTTGACGACCATCATAAATTTTAATGATGCACGACCTCAAAGAGGGGCGGGTCGGTCGGGCCCGCGGACAGCCTGAACACCTTGGGAGGAAGACGCTGGTGGACTTCGGAATTATCGGAGCGGGCACGATCGGGCAGGGCATCGCCGGGCATCTCGTGACGGCAGGTCATCGCGTCGTCCTGAGCAACAGGCGCGGCCCGGACACACTGAGTGACACGGTGGCGCGGCTGGGGCCGCTGGCCACCGCCGGAACAGTCGCCGACGCAGCCGCGGCCGAGATGGTGTTCCTGGCGGTCAGGTGGCTGGACATCCCTGCCGCACTGGCCCACGTCTCCTCATGGGATGGCCGGATCCTGGTCGACACCAGCAATCAGATTGCCGGACCGACGCCAAGAGACTATGTCGACCTCGGTTCGGACACGGGCAGTGAATTCGTCGCCCGCCACGCTCCGGGCGCACGCGTGGTCAAGGCGTTCAACACGCTGTACGCCCAGTACATCGTGCCCGACCCACGGCACGCGGAAGGCCGCCAACTGCTCTTCTACGCCGGGGACGACGCGGACGCGAAAGCAGATTTCCGTGCGGTTGCCGACGAGATCGGCTTCGCGCCGGTGGACGCCGGGTCGTTGCGGGAAGGCGGCCGGCTGATGCAGGCCGACGGCGGCCTGCTCTCGGCGCTGCACGCTCTCAAACAGGACTGAACGGAGAAGATCATGACCCAGCAGGACAGGGGCATCATGTGAAAGCCCTCGCTTACGAAGAGGCCCACTCGCTCGACGCGTTCGCCATCGAGCTCATCGACGCCGCGGAACCACGGCTGCGCGACACGGATCTACTCGTCGGGATCCGCGCCGTGGGAATCAATCCGGGTGAAGCGCTGATCCGGCAGATGCGCAGCGCCGAACCGGGCGGACGAGTCATCTTGGGGTGGGAGTTCGCCGGGGTGGTGGAAGCCGTGGGACCGGAAACCACGGGCTTCGCAGTCGGCGACCGCGTCATGGGCACCGGAGACATGACACGAGACGGCGCCTGGGCGGAGCGGCTCACGGTCGACCATCGTGTGGTGGCGAGGATTCCGGACCAGCTGTCCTTCTCAGACGCCGCGTCCTTGCCCATCGGCGGCCTCACGGCCTGGGAAGCGCTGTTCCGCGATCACGACAGCTTGGTGGCGGGAATCGACCGGGTGCTGATCGTCGGCGGTGCCGGTGGCGTGGGGACGATGGCGACGCAGCTGTTGAAGAGCAGGACCTCGGCCCTGGTGGCAAGTACGGCCTCGCGTCCCGAATCACGCGAGTGGTGCACGAGGATGGGGGCGGATGTGGTCGTCAACCACACCGGAAACGTGCCCGGTCAACTACGTGACGCCGGTGTCGACCGGATCGACCTGGTGTTGTCCACTTCCGGGACCACCGGCAATGTCGGCTGGATGGCCGAGATCCTGCGGCCACTCGGTCACCTCGCCGTCATCGATCTGAACGGTCCCCTCGATCTCGGACCGCTCGTCGGTAAATCCGTGTCCCTGCACACCGAAACCGTCTTCAGCAAGATCACGGCCGGTGGCGACATCGTCGGCCAGGGCAGAATCCTCGCCGAACTGGCGGCGGATGTCGTCGCGGGCCGGCTGCGTCCCATCGCCACGACGGTGCTCGACGGCCTGAGTGTGGACACGATGAGAGCAGCCCACGAACTGGCCGAGAGCAGGCGGACGATCGGGAAGACCGTGATCAACGTCTGAGCCGCTTCTCCACTGGGGCTAGGTCTGCCCACGGCGCTGAGCAGGGCAAGTGGGCGGGTGTGGCCGGAGAGTTGTGCCGGGGCTCGCGGCGTCCGGTGCGGTGCGGTGCGTCGCAAAGCGGAGGTCCCACCCTAAGCCCTACGGGCTGTTCCGTTCCCTGGTCTCGGGCGGAATGATCCGTTCGTAGCTGCTCCCACCCGGTGTGAACCAACCCGCCTTCTTGCGCACCGCAGGGCTCGGGTCGTCGGCATGGGACGCCTTCAAGGCAGCAACGGCGCGGGCATCGGAGTGGGCGAACCTGCCGACCAGTTCGGCAGCCATGGCCCGGACGTGCGGATCCGGGTCTGAGGCCAAGTGGTACAGCGCGGGTTCGAGGACCCGGTCCGGGCCCGGTGCGCAGGTGTCACCCTTGCACCGATCGCAGGCTAGGGCGTGGAAGGCGGCAATCCTGACCCGTGCGTCCGGGTCGTCTGCCATGAGGACGAGTTCGTCCATCGACTCGGTGTCGACCAGGTGATCGAGAAGGCGGCAGCAGCCCTCACGGACGGCCGGATTCTCGTCACGCAGGCCGGCGCGGATGGCGCTCAGTGCGTTCTCCCCACGTCGCAGCAGTTCTCGGTGTGCCGCAACGGTGCGCTGAGGATCGCCCAAGCATGCGACGAGGGCTTCGTTGTCGGGCAACGACATCGACGGCGCCACCGCTCACGACGGTCGCGTCCGGCCAGTCGAGAGGTCCATCCAGGGTGGTCGACACCACCGTCGCAGGCAGGTTCATCATCCGGGTGACCCATGGGTCACGTCGTGACTCCCCGAAGGCCGGGGTCAGTGCCTGCGCGAACGCCCGATAGGTTGGCTCCGAAGATCATCCGCTGCTCGACCTCGTACAGGGAGAGGCCGCGGTCGAGCAGTTCGGGGCCCTGCTTGCCCCAGTAGCCGCCCCAGTCCCGACTGCTGGGGCGGCCCCGCTCACCGCGTCGGACGCCGAACACCGACACCCCGAAGCGGTCCCCGGACGCCGGTATGACCGCTGTCCCCCGCTACCAGCGGACCGCTGGTCACGGTCGCCCGGGGGGACCTCCTGGCGTGCGATGAGGATCCCTTCGTACGCGGCCCTGCCTTCTCCCTGTGCGGGGCGCTTCGTTCAGCCAGGTCAGGTTCCGATCTTGTGCAGCTTCGCTGGCCACTTCCAGCTCGACGTCCAGTACTGGCTGTGGCCCTCCGCCGCCACATCCGGCCGCCCGGCCTTACGTGCACCGCGCCGAGTTCCAGCAGATGCATGGATGCCTGGAAATCCTCGGTATGGTCACTGCTCATGTCCATCGGCGCACACGTCTGGATCGTCAGCTCACGCCAGTAGTCGAACGGTCCCTCGGCAGGTACATCCTGGCTTCGGAACACCGTTTCGTAGATCATGGCTCCCCCTGCCCTCTTGCTGAGTCCCTTTCCCCTTCGCCTTCCCGGCCTTGAGCCGAGTACCGGTTGTTGTCGGAGTTGGGCCTCGGCATGATGGATGCCGCATACCGTGAATCGACGCCGACCATCGCCTCTCCGCGGTGGAACCCAGCCGGGATCCATGTCGCGATATAGCGTTAGTCTTCAGCTCGCGCCGCTGCCTGCGTCGCGCGGAGAGGTACGACAGGACCAGGACGGAAGCATGTCGGGAGAGATTTCACCCACTGGGAAGCGCTCCGGCTCCGGCTCGTCACCCGAGCTGCGAGCCTCTCATGCGGACCGGGACCGGGTGGTGGATGTGCTGCGTATCGCGGCGGGGGACGGTCTGCTGACCGCGGAGGAGTTGGACGAGCGCCTGGAAGCTGCCCTGTCGGCACGGACCGTCAGCGCGCTGACCGCGCTGACCGCCGACCTGCCGGCCGTGTCCGTTTCGACCGGCACAGCCGTAGCGGAGATCAAGGACGTACTCCGGATCAACGGGATCCACAGTGGTGCGGTCGAACGCGTGGGACGCTGGGTGGTGCCGCGGAGGCTGGAGCTGGAAACGGCGTGGTGTGAGGTGACGCTCGACTTCACTCAGGCAGTGATCACGCAGGACACGTTACGGATCGACATGAACACGGCAGGCAAGAAGCTGACGCTGATCACCAAACCGGGCATCGTGGTCGATACGGGTGCCCTGAGCCTGGTACACAGCAAGGTCAAGAGTCGTCAGGCCCCAGACCCCGGGACGCCGATCACGCTGCGCGTGGAGCTGGTCGGCACGATGATGCACGGCCGCGTCGTGGTGCGGCCGCCACGTCGGACACTCGGGCAGTGGCTGCTGCGCAGGCCCACGCGGGTGCGGCCGCTGCCGAAGTGAGCCTGGCCACCTCGACCGCTTGGCCTGGTCGGCTTTGCCGCGGGCGGGACTTCTCTCGGGGGAAGTGAGCCGCCCGGATGGGTCGTAGCGTATCGAGCTCGCCGCCGCGGCGGCGATGCCGACGCAGTCGCGGTGGCGATGCCGACGCATCGTGGAGCTCGCCCGTGTCGCCCCGAAGGCCCCCTTCACCGCGGCCTCCTGCTGTGGTCGGCCTGGCACGGCGTCGTCTCCCCCCGTACCCCACCGCCCCTGCCCAGGCGGGGAGGCTACAGCGCCCGGCGAGGCGGGCTGAGGCGGTGCCGCCCTTGTGGGTGTGCAGGTGCTGGGTACGGGCCACAGCGCGGTCGCCGTCGATGTCGACACTGGAAACCCCTGGAAATGCTGCCACTTGAGCAGTCCGCTCATGGACCCGTCCGCCACGCGCATCACGTCCACGAGATCCTTGCAGGGGCCGCTCGGTCCCGGATGTACGGACAAAACGGCAAGTGTCCGACTGAGGGACCTATCATCCGCCGGTTCGCCGCTGTGCGGGAGCGCCGGCCCGCAGCAGGGTCAGCGTCGTGTCGAGAGCCGCTTCGAGGTGGGCGATGCCGCCGGTGGCCATCAGGATGGTCACCCCGCCCTGCACCGCGGCGACCAGTGCTGCCGCCGTCCGGTCGGCGTCCAGCTGTCGGTCGATCTCACCGGTCTCCTGCATGCCCCGGACGCCTTCGCGCAGGGCCGCCTGCCACGTGCTGATCAACTGGCCCGTCAGCTGCCGCGCGGCCGGGGTGGTGCGGCCCAGTTCGGTGATCAGCACCCCGAGCGGGCAGTTGACACCCTGTTGCTCATAGCGCCGCAGCACCGCGTCGCGCCAGTCCTGCCAGGCCGACCACGTGCGCAAGTTGGAGAGGTGGGGCTCCTGATCTTCCAGGACACGGTCGGCTTCGCGGGCAGCCACCGCGAGGAGCAGCTCCTCCTTCCCGCCGGGGAAGTAGTGAAAGATCTGGCTCTTGCTGGTCGCGGTGCGGGCGCGGATGTCATCGAGGGTCGTGCCGGCGGCACCCCGCTCGCGGATCTCCTCGGCCGCGCCCTCAACGATGCGCCGCCGGGTTTCCCTGCCCTTGCGGGTCAGCGAGCTGTCTCCACCGATGGCCACGGGTGTCTCCTGAAGCTCCAGATTTGGACTTGCCAGTCCATTTTATGCGAGGGAAGGTGGCCGACAACACGAACGTGACAGTGACGGGCTCGCCGACCGCCTCGGCCAGCCCGAGCACCCTCTCCATCTCATCGTTGATCGGATGAGCCACCACTACATCGATCTGAATGCTCATGGTGCCTGAGGCCACTGGCCGCTTCCGACATGCCAGCCCAAAACTCCGGCACCTGCACGCGCCGGCCGACATGGTCCGCGTCGACCGCGACCAGTTGCGGCCGGTGGCCGACGACAGCGAGCAGGCACAAGCCGTCAAGGGTCGTCGCCTGTGCCCACCAGACCCTGATCCGGGAACGCACTCGCACCTTCCGGCGGCTGCGCGACACACTGCGCGAGTACTTCCCCGGCCAGCCGGGCAAAGCTGACCCGCACCCAGGTCACCGCCGTCCTGGCTTGCCCCTCGTTCCCATCAGGGGTGGTCTCGACTCGAAGCCGCACCAGGCAGAGAGTTGGCATCGTACGCCCGAGCAGGTACAGCCCTTCAGCCCGCCACGAGTGAAAGCCCCGGAGCTCCCAGGCCAATGAGTACTCCCCCGGACCCCGCGCCGTCTGCCCCTTCCTGGCCGTACTGCGGACATGGTGCCGAGGACGCCACCGACCCCGTCGGCTGCCGCGGAATCCACGTCCCTGGCCAAACCGCGTGTCTGGCCCATCTGAACAGCGCCGGCCGCGACGCATACCTCGCCGGTCTGGCCCCCGGAACAGACATCGACCACCGCGGCACCCGCTTCACCGCACCACTTCTCAACGCTCTCCTCCAAGCCCTCAGGGATCCCACCACCGGAAAGCCCCACTTCGGTACCGCGAGGTTCGAAGGGGCGGAGTTCGCGGAGGAAGCCGGATTCCACCGGGCGCGGTTCTCGGGCACAGGCCACTTCGGCGGGGCGCGGTTTTCCAGCACCGCCAGATTCGGTGGAGCACACTTCGCCCACGACGCCGGGTTCGAGGGCACCCAGTTCGCCAGCACCGCATGGTTCGACGGTGCGCGCTTTTGTGGTGGCGCCCTGTTCCGCCATGCACAGTTCGCCGAGGCCGCCTGGTTCGGCGGGGTGCGGTTCGCGGGTACTGCCAGATTCGGCGGAACGTGGTTCCAGGACGATGCCAGATTCGGCGGGGCGCACTTCTTGGGCAGTGCCGGGTTCGCGAGCTCGCGCTTCTCCAGCACCGCTTGGTTCGAGGGCGCGCGGTTCGCCGCAGACGCCCGGTTCGAGGATGCGCTTTTCTCCGGCACCGCCGGCTTCGGCGGGGCGCGGTTCACCGACGATGTCTGGTTCGGTGGAGCGCGGTTCGCGGGCAGCGCCGGGTTCGGCGGGGCGCGCTTCTCCTCCACCGCCAGGTTCGGCGGAGCGGAATTCAGCGATGAGGCCCGGTTCGACGGGGCGCGGTTCTCCGGCACAGCCTGGTTCGACGGGGCGCGCTTCGCGGGCGATGCTCGGTTTCACCGGACGCGGTTCGCCGACGATGCCCGGTTCGGCGGGGCGCGGTTCTCCGGCATCGTCGGGTTCGACCTGGCCCAGTTCCGCGGTGGCGCTCTGTTCTCCCAGGCGCAGTTCACCGATGTCGCCCGGTTCGACGCGGCGCTGTTCTCGGGCACCGCCAGGTTCGAGGGAACGCGGTTTGCCGACGACGCCTGGTTCCACCTGGCCCAGTTCTCCGGTGACGCCCTGTTCCCCCAGGCCCGATTCACGGCGATGTCGTGGCTCGGGCCGGTGGTGTGCGCAAAGACGGTCGATCTGTCCGGTGCGCTGTTCGAGGCACCGGTGACGCTGGAGATCGCAGCGCGTGAAGTGCGCTGCGAGAGGACACGGTGGGAATCGACGGCTACGTTGCGACTTCGTTACGCCACGGTGGACCTCAGCCACGCCGTGCTCTTCTTCCCCGTGGCGGTCAACGCTCACCCCGTCCCCTTTACACACAGCAGCACGAGGGCGGACGAGAGCCTGCTGGCAGGAGCCCAGCACGGCGTACGGGTGGCCTCGGTGCACGGGGTGGACGCCACGTACCTGGTCCTGACCGACACCGATCTGAGCGATTGTCTGTTCTCCGGTAGCTTCCACCTCGACCAACTCCGCCTGGAAGGCCGGTGCAACTTCGCGGCCACCCCCACCGGCCTCCACTTCCGGCGCTCCATATGGCCCTACTGGTGGACCCGGCGACGCACCCTGGCCGAAGAGCACCACTGGCGCGCACAGACGGCCGGCCAGTCGCCCTCATCTTCGGGGCAGGCGCCCTCTCCCCGGCACTGGCGCACCGGGCCGCACCACCCCGACCCCGGCCGCACTCCCGACCCGGAACACCTGGCCGCGCTCTACCGGCAACTGCGCAAGGCTTTCGAAGACAGCAAGGACGAGCCCGGCGCCGCCGACTTCTACTACGGCGAGATGGAGATGCGCCGCCACGACCGCGTCGGCACGCCTCCCGGCGAACGGGGCTTGCTGTGGGGTTACTGGCTGACCTCCGGCTACGGTCTGCGCGCCTCCCGCGCCCTGGTCTGGCTCGCGGTGGCCATGACCGCCACCATCGCGCTGATGATGGGCCTGGGCCTGCCCGACTCCTCACCGAAACAGACGGCGTCCGGCACCATCCCCGCCGATGGCGGACGAGTGACACTGACCGTAGACAAACAGGACCCACGGTTGACCCTGCCCGCCGACGACCGCTTCACCGTGAAACGCTTCGACAAGTCGCTGCAAGTGGTGCTGAACTCCGTCGTCTTCCGCTCCAGCGGTCAAGATCTCACCACCTGGGGAACCTACACAGAGATGGTCAGTCGCTTCACCGAACCCGTACTGCTCGCTCTCGCCGTCCTCGCCATGCGCAGCCGTATCAAACGGTGAGGTGACTTGATCGAGAACGTCGTGGGGCACGGTCGCCGCCGGTGGCCGGGGCAGCCATGCCGCGCCCGGTCATCGTCCAGGTGATCGCGGTGCCGAGTCCGAGCGGCTCACGGACGGCAGCCAGGACCTGGCGGGCGAGATCGACGCCGCTCGGCTCGGTGGTCAGGCGTATGCGGGTTCTCGGTGACCGGCTCGAAGACGTGAAGAAGTCGACGAGCAGTCTCCGCGGCAAGGCTCCCCATCGAGATCACTGACGAAATGCGTCGGGCCATGGACACGGCCCGGTGGCAGGAACTGCACAAGGACCTGCGCGCCCTCGCCGCCAGTGTCCGGGCCGACGCGGAAGACCCCAGGCCGGGCCGCCAGCCGGTGATGTCCAGCAACAACCCATCCAGCTGCCCGCCGAGGGGAATGCGGGGCGGCCTGCGAGTGACGTCCAGGTGAATGCGCAACCCGGACAAACCCGCCTCCTGCCACAGCCACGTAACAGCGGCCGATCAGGGGACAACTTCCGCCCCGCCCCGCCGGTCGAACCTGGTGCGTCGCACACCTGCGCTGCGGCGGAACCGGTGCCGCCCGGCGCGACTTCTCCAGTCCCGACACAAGTTGGAGTTGACCCGTGCCCAGGAAGTCCCTGCCGACGCGGCTTGCCGCCACCGCCGCGCTCCTGCTCGCCGCAGGCGCCCTGTCCGCGCCCGCCGCCTCAGCGAAGCCCTCGGACGCTTCCCCCGGCGACGCCTACGTGCTGACCGTGAGCACCAACCCGACCAGCACCGACTACGACAACCGCACCGTCGACGTCACCGGCACCGTCACCAAGGCCGACGGCACCCCGGCGGCCAACATCCCTGTCACCGTCCAGGAGGTCGTCCGCTTCACCACCTGGAATCCCTGGGGCGATCCGATTGACCCCAACTACTACGAGCCGCGCGACCTGGGCACGCCGGTCACCGACACCAACGGGAAGTTCACCATTCCCGACGTCGACATCGACCACGTGAGCGGCAGCAGCCTGCTCAATGTCCAGCACGGGGTGCAGATCACGGCCCTCTACGATGAGGACGGCGACCTCAACACCCCGCAGGACAGCCACTACGCAGACACCACCGTGGCCGCCAACGCCAAGCCCACCTCCGTCAGTTACCGGGTCAACAGGAAGAAGGTGAAGGCGGGCGACGTCCTCATCGTCCAGGGCAAGGTCAGCCTTCCCCAAGGGGCCGAGCCCGGGAGCACCGAGGTCTTCCTACAGACCTACTGGGAGAACGAGTACCGCGTGAAGACCACCGTCAAGGACGACGGCTTCTTCGTGCTGTCCGTGCGCGTCTCGCGCGAGGACGACACGTTCGTGCTGCGCACGGCTCCGACGGACCTCTACGTGGCGGGCACGGACCAGCCGCTCCCGATCACCAACACCTCGCTCCCCCGCACGTAGACGTAGCCCTCCGGACGACGGGACGTCGGGCCCATGCGGGCCCGTAGCCCCGGGAAGCGGACCCGTGGGTCGCGGCAGACGGGTCACCCTCGTGCGAGCGGGGGTGGCCCCTGTGCGAGCGACGGTCACCCTCGTGTTTTCACGTGGCCCGCGGGGCCGCGCCTGTCAGAGCGGATACGAGGCTGGCGGCAGTTCCTGGCACTGGGCGGGAGCGCCGTGACCAGTAGGTCTTGGCGTCCCGATGCCGGTCACGCCAGGCCCCCAGGCCGGCCCGGCTTTACGCGCCCATGGCCACCGCAGGTGCGGCAGTCCACCACCCGCTCATACCATGCTTTAAGGAAGATACACGTGCTAATACTCCAGTCTCAACACCGTTGACTTTGGCCTGGCAGTGACGTGTCAAGGGGGTTGAACGGCGCAACGGAACTCCGGTAGATCAACTTTCGGCCAAGAGAGTTGATCAAGGAGTTCCGTTGCAGGAGCAGTCTGTCATCACCCGCGAGATCGCGGTAGCCAAGGGCGTGTTCGCGCCGGGACACCTTGGGGAGTTGACCCAGGTGGTGGACTTCGCCCTGGTCGATGCGGTGCTGGAGGAGACCGGAACGGTCCAGAAACGGGTCAGGCTGCTGCCCTCGCGGGTGGTGGTGTACTTCGTCCTGGCGCTGGCCCTGTTCGAGCGGTGCAGCTACCGGGCGGTGTGGGGCAAACTCGTCGCGAGCCTCGACGCCCTCGCCTTGGTGCGGCCGTGTACCTCGGCGCTGTGCCGGGCACGTCGCCGGGTGGGAGCCGCACCGTTCCAGGCATTGTTTGAGACGCTGGCCGGGCCGGTGGCCGGACCACGTACTCCCGGCGCGTTCTGGCGGGGCCTGCGGACGGTGGCCATCGACGGCACCAGCCTGCACCTTCCCGACAGCGAACCGATCGCCGCCCGGCACGCCAAACGCAAGCGCAAGGGCGAGGACGTGGAGTTCGGCTACCCGCTGTTGCGACTGCTCGTGCTCATCGAGTGCGGCACCCGGGCGGTGCTCGCCGCCGCCTTCGGCCCGGAGACCACAGGCGAGACCACCTACGCCGAGAGGATGCTCGATCGGTTGACCAGCGGGATGCTTGTACTGCTGGACACCGGCTTCGACGGTTACCCCTTCCTGCTCCAACTCCACTCCACCGGGGCGGAGTTCCTGTGCCGGTCCGGGGCCAGGCGCATCCCGCTGATCATCAAGCGGCTGCCTGACGGCTCCTACCTGTCGACCTTCGGCATGGGGAAGCTGCCGGTGCGGATCGTCGAAGCCTGGATCACCGTGACCTACGCCGACGGCACCGTCCGCCGTGAGCAGTGGCGCCTGGCCACCAGCCTCACGGACCCCGCCCGCTACCCCGCCCGCGAACTCGTCGCTCTCTATCACGAGAGGTGGCAGGCCGAGACCACGTACTTCTCGGTCAAGGCCACGATGCTGGACGGCCGCATCCTGCGCTCGCACCGCCCGCCGGAGGTCGACCAGGAGGTGTACGCCCTGCTGACCGCCTACCAGGCCCTCATACGGATCACCGCCGACGCCGCCGCCAGCCGACCGGCTCTCGACCCGGACCGGATCAGCTTCACCATCGCCCTGGAGACCGCCCGCGACCAGGTCACCACTGCCGCTGGGATCCTTCCCGGCGAGGTCACCCTGGTCGGTGCGATCGGCCACGCCGTCCTGGACAGCCTCCTGCCAGCCCGCCGCCGGCAGCGGGCCAAGGCCCGAACCCGAAAGAACCCGACCAGCAAGTACAGCAAGAACTCCCTCCAGCGCCCCGCCACCGCTCAGCACTACACCCTCGCAACCGAGGTCACGGTGATAGAAGACGGCTTGAAGGCCAGGTCAAAGCGCTAAATCAACGGTGTTGACTCCAGTCTGGTTTCGCGATCTTGCGGTGGACCCGGCTGGGAACGGGTACGGCCACCGCGTGATCATCGGGGGTTGTGTGGACTCCTGAAGATCGTGCGATGGCCGCAGGCCATAACGTAGACCCTGCCCGCCGGCGAGCGATGTTCGACCAGGCCATGGCTCGGATCGCGGGACGGTTCGGCCGAGTTGAGCCGCGAGCCACCGCCCGCGCCTATCTTCTCGGGCTGCTGTCGAATGTCGAGCGCAAGAACTGCTGGCAGCTGGCTGAACATGAAGAAGGGCCGGGCCTCGGCGGGGGTGCAGCGGCAGTACACCGGTACCGCAGGACGCATCGAGAACAGCCAGGTCGGCGTGTTCCTCGCGTTGGCCACCGTGCGGGGGCGGGCGCTGATCGACCGTCGGCTCTACCTGCCCGAGCACTCCTGGTCCACCGATCCCGGGCGCCGCCACGCGGCCGGGATACCCGACGAGGTGCAGTTCGCGACCAAGCCCCGCCTGGCCGGAGAGATGATCGCCGCCGCGCGGGACGCCGGCATCACCGCCTCCTGGGTGACCGGCGACGAAGTCTACGGCCAGGACCCCCAGCTCCGCGCCGCTCTGGAGGCACGGGGCCTGGGCTACGTGCTGGCCGTCGCCTGCTCCACCCGGGTCCGGGTCAACCACGGCCGCACCCGGATCCGCGTCGATGTCCTCGCCCGCTGCCTGCCCGCCACGGCCTGGCAGCGGCACAGCGCCGGGGCAGGGGCGAAAGGCCCGCGCTACTACGACTGGGCCTGGATCCACACCGGCACCGATCATCACCGCCACCTGCTGATCCGCCGCAACCGGACCACCGGTGAACTCGCCTTCTATCTGTGCTGGTCACCCACCAAGGTGCCCCTGGCGGAACTGGTCCGCGTTGCAGGTGTCCGCTGGAGCGTGGAGGAGTGTTTCCAGGCCGCCAAGGGCCAAGTCGGCCTCGACCATTACCAGGTCCGGAACTGGACCGCATGGCACCGGCATATCACTCTCGCCATGCTCGCCCTGGCCTTCCTGACCGCCGTCGCCGCCATCACGGCCCCGGACCGGTCCACCGACCCGGACCACCCCATCCGCAGCAGCAATCCGATTATGTTAACCGTCCCGGAGATCCGCCACCTGCTCGTCATCGTCCTCAGCTCACCGGCCGTCACCCCGGCCAGACTGCTGCACTGGTCCACCTGGCGCAGACGCCACCAGGCAACAGCCCAACGCAGCCACTACCGACGGCGGTCCCCTGACGAACTTGCTCCCACGTGGTGCCAGTCGGCGTGACGATCGACGCAGCCGCAGGCATCCCGCGCCATCACCCGACCGCAAATCCAGCAAAAGGTTGCCAATGTGCTGGCAGCGAGGCCCGTGTAGCCGTCTGCCAACTGACGGAGGCCGCCGGGCCACGCTGGAAGGAACAGCGGAAGTCCGCGCGGACTCGGATGCAGAAGCCGATGCTGTAGCTCGCTATGCCGATCGCTACGGACGTATGCCGGTCCCTGATCTGATCCGGAGCGCGTCGTGATTGAGATCGTGATCGAACGAGCCACGGGTCGAGCGGTGCTTCCCCATCTCGAAGGTCGCGGACACCTCGGCTTAGGGTGGACCCCGCTCGCGAGCATGGGGTGGTACGGGGCGCGTCCGCGGACCGGGCGGAAGCCCGCAGCGTGCGGGTGGCGGGCGATTGCCTCGGAGCCATGTCCCTGGCCGACCAGTTCGCGGGCGGTCTCGCCCGTGGTGGTTCTCCCTCCGGCCCAGGTGATGGTGAGGGTGCCCCGTTCGCTGGTGCCCCGCTGTGCCGCCGGGCGTCGCTGCGGCGGCACACGGACCCGTGACCGGCTGCCCAAGCGGCGTGAGCCACGCCCCGGCGCACCATAACTACGCGAGCCCCGGAACCGGTCCGGCTTCGGTTACCAGCCTGGAAACCGAACCGTTTACGAGACAGCCTTGTCTACGCGAATCACCGCTGGTGGATCCCAGGTCGTGCTCGCTGGCCGGTAGAGGCGGAGCATGAGGCGGAATGGACCGCTCGGCGCGGGTAGCCAGTTGACGTCGTGTGCCGGGCGGGAAGCCTGGATGCGGATGGTCAAAGAGCCGCCGTCACCCAGCCGCAGGTCTGATGTCCGGTCCCCGATGGCGTATCGATCGATCTCATTGTCGACCAGGAGGCCCTGGGCGTGGTACATGGTGAGTGACCAGAAGGCATGGACCGGCGGGAGCGCGCCGGCGGTGAAGGTGATCTCGTAGTTCCAGCGCTCACCGTCGAGTGGCTCGCCTGCGCCATCCACCTCGCAGACGGGATACAGGGCCTCGCTCACCGGGTTGATGAAGATCTGGGAATGGGCGACAGCGGCCCGCAGGAGGTGGTCGCCTCCGAAGGCTGTTCCGACGTCGTTGACCGCCCAACCGTTCGTCAGGCGACCGAACGAGCGAACATGTCGATCGATGTCGTCGTATCCCCGGCTCAGACCCTCGGCAATCGCACGCGTGGCCGGGGATGACAGCTCGCCGACGTCCTGTATCCGTGACTGGTCGATGTCGCGACGTAGGGTGTCAGTGACGGCGTCCGGGTCGGCGTCGTCGAGCACCTGGGCCAGTGCCAGGGCGAAGGCCGTGGGATCGCCGATCTCCGCCTGCCGGGTGTAGCGCGCGAGTTCCGCGTCGCGGAGAGCCAGGACGGGTGGCGCGCCGCGCGGCGTGATCTTCAGGTCCATCGCGTCCTGGAGCTGGTGCGCGCGCTCCAAGTCGAGGTCGTCGGCCGCGTCCACCAGGATGCGTCCGACGACCATGACATACCGCCAGTTGGTGCGCAGACTGACCTCATCGGTGTCCTCGTCCAGGCGTGTCGGGCCCTTGCCGATCCTGATGGTGGGCAGTGGTCCGCCCGACGTTGTCCGGCTGATCGCGATCGGTGACGTGGTATCCGGAAGGGCCAGTTGGAAGCTGGCGTAACGGTCACCGAAATCGGGCAGGCGCAGCTCGAACTCGTTGTGCCGGACGTCCAGCCAGGCAACCGAGTACAGCGTGTCCACGTTGGGAGCGACCCCAACCGTCAGTGTTGGATCAGACAGCCGTCGCTGGTGGCCGAAGGTGTTCAGGGGCGCGCCCGCAGAGGTCGACGGGCGCGGCGCGAATGGGTCGAGAGGTTGGACAAAGTTGAGTCGTACCCGCTGAGCGAAGATCAGTGGGTACGCCCACACCTGGACGTCTCGGGCGGCGGCCTCGAGGGTCGCCTCGGGTGCAGGTTGCACTCCCCAGCTCCTTGTTAAAGTAAATTCAGTTCAACTAACGTAGCATTGAAGTTGTGGCGATGCGCTAAAGGGAGGTGGCCGCCTGTGCCTCGGACGCGAGCTGGAGCCGAGCGCGAGACTGAGCAGGTGGGAATGGACTGGCGCGGCTACGACACCTCTGGGATCGAGCAGCTCGGCAGGGCCGGGCACCCGGACACCGTGCCGGCGGAGGCGGCTTGGCGAAGGCGCTGGGTGGAGAGTCTGAGCCTCCAGGCAGTCGTGTACGGGTTGCCGGCAGCACTGCAGTACGCCCAGATGTGCGTGGACGCCCTGGCCCCGGGAGCCACCCCCGGCATGGCGAAGTTCCGGCACGAGCGCGCGCTGGCCGGACCAGGCTTCAGCGCGTTCCGTGCGCCCAATGTCGACACTCTCTACTCCAGTGCATGGTTGGACCTGCGCGGGCAGGCTGTGGAGCTCCGGACGCCAGACTTTGGAGATCGCTACTTCACGGTCCAGCTCGTTGACGCCTACAGCAACGCCCTCAACATCAGCAACCGCACAGTCGGCTCGGCTTCCGCTCGCTACTGGCTGGTCCCGGCGCAGTGGGCCGAGACGGCGCCGGAAGGCACGGCGCTCGTGCGTGTCCCGACCGCCGTGACGTGGTTGCTGATGCGGATCCAAGTGATCGGCGGCGACGTGACCACCGTGCACGAGCTTCAGAACGCCGTCACGATCGCACCGACCAAAGGAGCCCGAAACGCGCTCGGGCCACTCGTCGATCCGCAGTCGGTCGAAGAGGACTGGCAGGCATACTTCCGTGCCCTCGACGCGGCGATACGGCTGAACACGTACCCACGCGAGGAGCACGCCCACGTGCACCAGTTCCGTGCGCTCGGCCTGCTGGGCCGCGAGCAGTGGGACCCTGGCGCACTCGATCCGGTGACCGCCGACGGAATGGCGGCCGGCTTCGAGGCGGCGATGGCGATGCTGAAATCGGCCCGACGCCAATTGGGGGCGGACACGGGCACCGGCTGGACACGGGTCCTGGACAAGGGAGCACACGGGCACAACTTTCTCGCCCGGGCGGTGATGAACCACGTCGGGCTCGGAGCCAACGTCACCGAGGAGAACGCCTCCTTCAACACCCATGTCGACGCGGAAGGAAACCAGCTGGGGGGCCGTCACGGCGACTACAGCCTGACCTTCGACGTCCCGCCACCGAACGGCGCATTCTGGAGCGTCACGCTCTACCACGTCGAGACCGGACGTGTCTTCGACAATCCGCTCGGCCGACACTGCATCGGCAGCGCCAATCTGGAATCCGCCGGGCCGGCCGGGTCAGTCCGGCTCGTGATTGCCCGAAGCGATCCGAAGGTGCCGAACTGGCTCCCGTGCCCAGACGACGACTTCTACCTGATCCTGCGCATTTACTCCCCGGGCGATGCCGTGCCCCGCGGGGATTGGCTGCCGACGCCCGTCCGGCGGATGGCGGGCGCGGCGAGCCGCATGGGCCAGTAGGGCTCCGTTAGGCGTATTTGCCGATTTTGTTCGGTTTCGGGCGCGGTGGATGGGTTGATACGCATCAGATGGAGGATCTGCGGGCGAGGTCAACTGGGCCCGTGGCGGATGTGTTCGCGTCGGTGCCGCGGCAGGGGCGGCGAGTGAAGGGTATCTGTTACCTGGCGGGGGCTGATGCTGGACGGGCGGCGTAGGCCGGTCCAGCCGATGGCGGAGCGGCTGCCGGACGGCGATGAGCAGAACCTGCGGCAATTCGTGAATCAGTCGCCGTGGGATCGCGGTGCCGATGCGGCGGCGGAACGCGAAGCTGATGGTGCCGCTGATCGGCTCGGATGCCTGGGCGGGAAGATGTCGGTCGGGGTCGGACATCGGTACTGTGGCGCGCTGGGCAAGCAGGTGAATTGCCAGGTCGCGGTCACCGTGCACGCCGTCAGCGAAGACTCGGGATCGCGCCTGTTGCAGTGGCGGCTGTTCCTGCCCAGGTAGTGGGCCCAGGAATCCGGGTGGGCGCGCGGCTGCGTGTGGCCGGGGCGCCGCAGGAGGTGGGGCACCGAGGGAAGCGGCGGCTGGGGCTGGACGAGCTGGTCGGGTGGGGTCTGGTGCCACCGCTGGTGGTGGCCGACGCCGGCTACGGTCAGAACGCCGACTTCCGGCACGCGCCGGCCGAGGGGACATTCCCTGGGTGGTCGGTGTCCGCGGCGATGTGACCGTCCAGTCGCATGAAGCGGCTCCCACGGCCCCGGGCTGTTCCGGCGACGGCCGCAAACCTCTGCCCCGCTACCGGACCAGGCGTCAACCAGCAAGATCCACATCAACCTAACCGAATCCTGCTGGATCTCGTACCGCCTCAAGCTGTTCATGGCACCTGCACTCCGTGCATGCGAAAACTCTTGAACTGATTTCAGTTTGTCTTTAGGGTGACGGCCGATTGGTCATGACGATTGTCCTGCCGGAGCGCAAGGGAGCGCCGATGTCGAAACAATCGCTGCCCGAACGGGAACGAGTGGCTCGTAGAGCGAGTCTGGCCGCAGCCGTCGGAACGGCGATCGAGTACTACGACTACGCGATCTATGGCTATCTCGCAGTCGTGCTGGCCCGCCTGTTCTTTCCCGGCCACGACGGTCTGGTCGGGTTGCTCAGCACGCTTGGTGTGGTCGCGAGCGGATCCCTGATCCGACCGCTCGGCGGACTGTTCTTCGGACGTCTGGGCGATCGCCGTGGCCGCAAGGCGGTCCTGATGGTAACGGTCACCCTGATGGGCACAGCGACCACGCTCACGGGCCTGCTGCCCACCTATGCGGCGGTCGGGCTCCTCGCACCGATTCTCCTGACGGTCCTGCGCCTCGTGCAGGGCTTCTCTGCCGGAGGCGAGGTCGGCGGAGCGGCGTCGCTGTCCACCGAGTCGGCCCCTACCCGGCGGCGTGGCCTATTCGGCTCTGCGACCTCGATCGGAGTGTCCCTCGGGCTCGCCGGCGCAGCCGCAACGGTCGGGACACTGACCGACGTCACGTCCGCCGAACAGTTGAATAGCTGGGGCTGGCGGGTACCCTTCCTCATCGCCGGGCCCCTGCTGGCGGTTGCCCTTCTCTATCGGATGCGGGTGGAGGACTCCCCACTGTTCGTGGAGATGGTGAAGGAGGCGACTCCCCCCAAGGCCCCCGTGACCGAGGTCCTCCAGGCCCACAGGGCTGCCGTCCTCCGGGTAATGGGCATCGCCTACTCGACCATGACCACCGGGGGGATCGCGTCGGTCTATATCGTCGTGCATCTGTCGGCGGTGCTGAAGTATCCGTTGGCCGGGGCCCTGTGGCTGGTCGTCCTGATCGCGCTGATGCCGCTGGCGATCATTCCGTGGGCCGGTTCCCTGAGCGATCGCTTCGGACGGCGCCGCATCTTGGCGGTCGGCATGGGGGGATTCCTCATCCTCGCCGTTCCCTGCTTCTGGATGATGCAGCAGGGATCGCTCGCGCTCGCCGTCGTCGCCGCACTGATCCTGAACATTCCCTTTGGTATCCAGCAGGGTGTGGTCTACACGATGTATGCGGAGCTGTTCCCGACGCGGGTCCGCTACACCGGCGTCTCGCTCGGCTTCAACGTTGGCGGGATCATTGGCACGGGGGTCGTCTCACTGGTATCGACCTCGCTGGTCGCCGTCACCGACCTCACCATTGCCCCGGCGTTCTACATCATCTTCGCCGCGGTCGTGGGGATGATCATCATTGGGACTATGCGCGAGAGCTCAAGCCACGACCCGGCAGCCGAGTCGCGCGCCAATGAGGCAGCCACGGTGGTCACCAAATCCGCGCAATGAGCCACGCATAGTGGGCGCGGCGTAGCGCAGCAGGCGCTGCATCGGCCCGGGCCGGGCGTGACCGGCCTGTTCAGCCAGCTGCCAGCAGTTCTTGCGCTCGACATTCGACAGCAGCCCGAGAAGATGGGCGCGGGCGGCGGCTCGCGGCTCAACTCGGCCGAACCGTCCCGCGATCCGAGCCATGGCCTGGTCGAACATCGCTCGCCGGCGGGCAGGGTCTACGTTATGGCCTGCGGCCATCGCACGATCTTCAGGAGTCCACACACCCCCCGATGATCACGCGGTGGCCGTACCCGTTCCCAGCCGGGTCCGCCGCAAGATCGCGAAACCAGACTGGAGTCAACACCGTTGATTTAGCGCTTTGACCTGGCCTTCAAGCCGTCTTCTATCACCGTGACCTCGGTTGCGAGGGTGTAGTGCTGAGCGGTGGCGGGGCGCTGGAGGGAGTTCTTGCTGTACTTGCTGGTCGGGTTCTTTCGGGTTCGGGCCTTGGCCCGCTGCCGGCGGCGGGCTGGCAGGAGGCTGTCCAGGACGGCGTGGCCGATCGCACCGACCAGGGTGACCTCGCCGGGAAGGATCCCAGCGGCAGTGGTGACCTGGTCGCGGGCGGTCTCCAGGGCGATGGTGAAGCTGATCCGGTCCGGGTCGAGAGCCGGTCGGCTGGCGGCGGCGTCGGCGGTGATCCGTATGAGGGCCTGGTAGGCGGTCAGCAGGGCGTACACCTCCTGGTCGACCTCCGGCGGGCGGTGCGAGCGCAGGATGCGGCCGTCCAGCATCGTGGCCTTGACCGAGAAGTACGTGGTCTCGGCCTGCCACCTCTCGTGATAGAGAGCGACGAGTTCGCGGGCGGGGTAGCGGGCGGGGTCCGTGAGGCTGGTGGCCAGGCGCCACTGCTCACGGCGGACGGTGCCGTCGGCGTAGGTCACGGTGATCCAGGCTTCGACGATCCGCACCGGCAGCTTCCCCATGCCGAAGGTCGACAGGTAGGAGCCGTCAGGCAGCCGCTTGATGATCAGCGGGATGCGCCTGGCCCCGGACCGGCACAGGAACTCCGCCCCGGTGGAGTGGAGTTGGAGCAGGAAGGGGTAACCGTCGAAGCCGGTGTCCAGCAGTACAAGCATCCCGCTGGTCAACCGATCGAGCATCCTCTCGGCGTAGGTGGTCTCGCCTGTGGTCTCCGGGCCGAAGGCGGCGGCGAGCACCGCCCGGGTGCCGCACTCGATGAGCACGAGCAGTCGCAACAGCGGGTAGCCGAACTCCACGTCCTCGCCCTTGCGCTTGCGTTTGGCGTGCCGGGCGGCGATCGGTTCGCTGTCGGGAAGGTGCAGGCTGGTGCCGTCGATGGCCACCGTCCGCAGGCCCCGCCAGAACGCGCCGGGAGTACGTGGTCCGGCCACCGGCCCGGCCAGCGTCTCAAACAATGCCTGGAACGGTGCGGCTCCCACCCGGCGACGTGCCCGGCACAGCGCCGAGGTACACGGCCGCACCAAGGCGAGGGCGTCGAGGCTCGCGACGAGTTTGCCCCACACCGCCCGGTAGCTGCACCGCTCGAACAGGGCCAGCGCCAGGACGAAGTACACCACCACCCGCGAGGGCAGCAGCCTGACCCGTTTCTGGACCGTTCCGGTCTCCTCCAGCACCGCATCGACCAGGGCGAAGTCCACCACCTGGGTCAACTCCCCAAGGTGTCCCGGCGCGAACACGCCCTTGGCTACCGCGATCTCGCGGGTGATGACAGACTGCTCCTGCAACGGAACTCCTTGATCAACTCTCTTGGCCGAAAGTTGATCTACCGGAGTTCCGTTGCGCCGTTCAACCCCCTTGACACGTCACTGCCAGGCCAAAGTCAACGGTGTTGAGACTGGAGTACTAACCGTGCCGAACCTCGGACAGGAAGGCGGTTGCGCGATGGCCAGAATCCTTTTCGTGGTGACCGGCACACCGTACTGGACGCTCAAGGACGGCACCAGGTACGCGACCGGCTACTGGGCCGAGGAGTTCGCCGCCCCCTACAAGGCCCTCACCGAGGCGGGCCACGAGATCACCGTCGCCACCCCCGGTGGGGCCGTCCCGACGGTGGACATGATGAGCCTGCGACCCGACATGGCAGGCAGCGCGCAGACCGCACTCGATCTCGAGGCGATCATCCGCTCCGCGGAGGTGATGCGGCGCCCGATCCACCTCTCAGATGCCCGACTGGACGACTACGACGCCATCTACTTCCCCGGCGGCCACGGGCCCATGGAAGACCTGAGCGTCGACGCCGACGCCGGCCGCCTGCTGGCGGCGGCCCTGCCCTCCGGTAAACCCCTCGCCATCGTCTGCCATGCCCCGGCAGCGATGCTGGCGACCAGGATCCACGGGAAATCGCCCTTCGCCGGCTACCGGGTCACCGGCTTCACCAACGAGGAAGAGGAGGAAGTCGGCCTCGCCCAGAGGGCCCGCTGGACACTGGAGACCGAACTCATCGAACTCGGCGTCGACTTCACCAAGGGCGAGAAATGGAAGCCCTACACCGTAGTCGACCGCAACCTGTACACCGGGCAGAACCCCGCATCGGCATCCCACCTGGCTGAACGCCTCCTCAAAGCCCTCTGAACCTCCGCCGGCCACCGTGACGTGGCAACTGATCGCGGTGGCCCTTCCTGGTCATGGCGGTTCCCTGCCGCGCCAGGGGTGTGGTGGCCCAGCCGTGTTCCAGCAGGGTGAACAGCTCCCACATGGTCCGGGCCGGGTCTGCACTCGCACGGGCGACGCTGGGGGCTTCCAGGGTGAAGCGCGCCAGGCCGGTGACGGCGGGGGCATCCGGGGCCGACCCGATCGCCGACCTCGGCCAGGGTGGCGGCCAGTGTCTTCTTCTCGTGGCGGGACCACATGCGCCGGGCGTAGTCCCGCAGCGCCGGGGGGACTCGACGAGGACGAATGTGGTGTCCACCACCCCTCGCATCGCGATCAGCGGCGCTGGTCTTGGCGGCCTCGGCTGCGCTCGCGCCCTGCAACAGCACGGCGTGCCGGTCACGGTCTTCGAGCGTGAGAGCGGCTCCCACTCCCGCTCGCAGGGCGGCACCCTGGACATCCACGAAGACACCGGCCAGGCGGCCCTGCGCGCAGCTGGACTCTTCGACCAATTCCTGGCCCTGTCCCGGCCCGAAGGCCAGGAGTGGCGCCTGTACGACCGCCACGCGACCCTGACATGCCGACAACGATCCCGAGTTGACCAGGGACCAACCAAGGCGACCCAGGGCCAGTCCACCGGCGGCAAGCCGGCCGGGCGCTTCCCGTTCGGCGCACCGCTCTGCCCGCGTCAGCACAGGGTGCTGGATGCCCGCACATCACGGAGGGCTTGACGCGCGACGTCACCGAAGTCGTCGCCGTCAGTGGCGTCGCTCCAGCGCTCATAGGCGATTTTCAACGCGAGCGCGCCCAGTTCCGCGGCCACGCACGAGGTCAGTTCGGGAACGCCGCGCCGCTCGAGCGCGTCAGTCATCGATGCGGTGAGGCCCAGGCCCTTCAGCGCCTCACGTTCCCGCAGTTCCGGGTTGGCGGCGATCACTGCCCGCCTGCGGGCGCTCATTGCGCGGCGAGCGGGGTGGAAAGCCTCCCTGCCGACCGTGTCCAGAGCATGAGCCACCGCCTCGAACGGCTTGGCGGTTGCCGGAGCCGCGGCGATCCCCTCGGCGAGCAGTCCGGCCATCGTGTCCCCGCCGAAGAGCACTTCCCGCTTGTCCTGGAAGTGTCGGAAGAAGGTGCTCTTCGTCAGCCCCGCGCGCTCCGCGATCTCGATCACCGTCGTGTTCTCGTAGCCCCGCTCCTCGAACAGCTCAAGGGCGGCGACGGCGAGTCGCTCTGGTGCGTTGGGTTGCCAGCGAGCCATGAGCAACAGTGTACGGCACTTGGTCCCGTCACCCATGTATAGTGATGGGACCAAGTCCCATCACGGATTCGTTTGCCCAACTGGAGGTCCGCCCATGAGCCGAGCCGTCATCTATCAGGCGTTCGGAGGCCCCGAGGTGCTGGAACTGCGAGACGTTTCGGAGCCGCACGCCGGCCCGGGCGAGGTGCGTGTCCGCGTGACGGCCGTCGGCCTGAATCCCATGGACTGGCTGCTCGCCTCTCTGCCCGAAGTGGCGGAGCAGTTCGGCGTCACCGTGCCATCCGGCTTCGGATACGACTTCGCCGGCGTCGTGGACGAGGTCGGCGGCGGCGCCACGGGTTTTGCCGTGGGCGATCGCGTCTACGGAGGCGCGCTGGGCAGAGCCGCCGCCGATTTCGTGGTGGTCAAGACGTCCGCTGAGGCGTCCGAGGCGCTCTTCCACACACCGGAGGGCATCAGCGACGAGGTGGCGAGCACGCTTCCGGTGGCCGGCCTGACCGCCGCCGCCGCTCTGGCCGCGATCGACCTGCGGTCCGGCGACACCCTCCTGATAGGCGGCGCCGCCGGCGGGGTAGGCGTGTTTGCCGTACAGCTCGCGAAGCACGCCGGAGCCAGAGTGATCGGTACCGCCTCGGAGAGCACCTTCGAGTTTATGCGGCAGCTGGGTGCCGAGCCCGTGGCATACGGCCCGGGGCTCGCGGACCGGGTACGGACACTGGCTCCCGATGGCGTGACCGCCGCGACCGACCTGTTCGGCACCGAGACGGCCGAGACCGCGCTCGCGCTCGGCGTACCACCGGAGCGGATCTCCACGATCGCCGCGGGACCCAACCCTCCCGGTGGCGTGCGCGCGACCGGCGGCACCGACGCGAGTCCGGACGCCCTGAAGCGGATCACCGACGCGATCCTCACCGGCACGATCACCGTGCCGATCGCCGCGACCTTCCCGATCGAGCAGATCCGTGACGCCGTGACACTTCAGGCCGAGCGCCACGTCCACGGCAAGATCGTGATCACGGTGTGACCGCCTATCCGCTGAGCGGCCGCGCCATGCCCCCGCTCAGGGCACCGATTTCCGTACTGGCCCACTCCCTCATGGCTCAGTTCGGCGCATCCGGGCAACCCCGGGCCCGCCGACGTACGGCCAGGAGCGCACCACCCGTCGCTTCGGCCTTGGGGCCCCTGTGGAAGTAGCCCAGCGGGAGGCGAAATCGATCGGCCGGCGACGAGACGACGGCCTCGCCTCGTCACGCGACTCCGCCCCGACGCGCACGATGAACCAGCAGCCTCAAGGCTCGACGATGATGGTGCCTATGGTCGATTCCGGGCCGGGCCCGTCTGGACGGTCGACTTTCCACCAGCCCAGCACGTCCTGATATTCGGGCTGGGGAATCGTACGTCCTTCGGCAGTCATCAACCGCCCCTGATATGCCTGGGCGTAACGCGCTCGAACCGAATAGGTGCCAGGCCTGTCGGGAACAACGATGTCGCACGACACATTGACCCACTCAGCCGGACCCGGGTTGTCTTCCGCCATCGCCTCGACGTCCGTGCCCCAATTGACGACCTTCAAGCCTCCCCCGCTGCGCTGCTTGCCATTCCATACCGACGCCTGGGCACGATCCTGGCCCGCCAGCCCAATAATGACCTGGTTGACAGCGTTTTCGCACTCCGAGCAGTCATGCAGCACATCGAAACTGAGCTGGTGTGAACCGCCTCCGCGGACGTACACCACGTCGCCCTGCCCATCGATCTTCATGTTGCGGATCTTGAACCGAATTCCCGTCCCACCCCCATACGGCTCGACCATTTCGGTGCCGGGCGACAAGAAATGCTCGGTGGGGGCTGGGGGTACGGGTGCGAACCCCGGCACTGACACGGGAGCGCTCGCCTTCGAGGTTGCCGACACGTCCTCGGGCAGCGGCTGCGCCGGCATATCCGGTGACGCCTGTACGACACGTACGCCCCGGTAGGCGACGGGTGGGTGGCCCGCACGTTGGCGGTAGCCGACGAAACTGGCGCTGCCCTCGACGAGAAATCTGACGGCTTCGAGCTGAAGGTGCGGAGAGCCGTTGCTGTCGGTGATCTCGAGGCGGTAGCGGTCATAGGATTCCGGCTCGGCGATCCGGTAAACCCGCGGCTGGTGCCGGTGGGCGAACGACTGACCGGAGCGGGTGTCCAGGGTCCGCCACAACCGCCCGTCCGCGGATCCACACAGGATCCATGCCGCCGGGTCGCGATCGGGCGCGTCGTTGGCGGAGGTCAGCACATACCGATCGACCGGCACCGGCTCGGTCAGCGCGAATTCCACGAACGCACGGTTATGGGGTGCGAACCACTTGCTGGCCGATGCGTCCACGAGATTCGCGGCCACCTCACCCGCGTCCCGGTGCTCGGCACTGGCCTCCACGGCGGTGACCAGGTCGCTGACATCCGCGTTGCCGGACCCACTCGCCGGACGCAGCGCCACCGAACACGCGTTGCCGGACCGGTCGTGCCAGGCCACCCACCGTACCGGTGCCTCGCCGCCGTCCTCGACAAGCACCCGCAGCCGTCCCGCCGGATGCCAACCGCCGGTGTCCTCGGCCTGCGTGTCGAACTCGTACCCCCGCGCACCGCCCCCATCCTCGGAGTGGTCTCGTTGGTCGTCGAGTTCGCCCCGGACCTCCACCACGTCACCGTCGGCGGTGCGGCGATGGCCGTAACAGCTCGCCATGTCCGGTGAGAAGCCGAGTGCGCACTGCGCCCCGTCCTCGGTGGCCCATGACAGCTGCTCCGGCACCTCACCCCCACCGTCGTTCAGGTGTACCAGCAACCGTGATCCCGGCACCCACCGCTCCGAGTCCCACCCGCGCCGCCACATCCGGAACACGAACACAGCCGCCTCATCCGACACCAACCGCACAGACGCTCCTCGCCACCACGGCGCCGGAGACAGGCGCCCGTCGACACACGACGAGGACGACCATAGCCACCCCCACTCCCGCCTTGCCACATCCAGCGACCGACTACACGCCCCGACACGCACATCGACGCCATTGGGCGGCCGCCGCGGCCCGCGGTGGGAGCACATAACGCGGCTGGTCGGCAGCGAAGCGGTCCTCGCCGCCGGGTTCGTTCTGCTGCCAGCCCATCCGGCGCAGCCGGTCGGAGATATCGAAGGCGGGCGGCTCAGGCGTGTTCCAGATCCACCGCGGTCCAGTCGATGACCGGGCCCTCGGGCAAAAATGACTCACCGAGGCACATGCCCGGACGAAGGACAGATGTTCCTCGCGGGTGATCGCCTTCAGGTGATAGCTCATGCGCAGTGCTCCTTTGGTCGACGCACAAGCCTACTGAGGCGTACAGGACCACCTGACCGGGTGAGCAGCCGACCACCGATGTGGTACGCCTGGCGCCTGGCCCGGAAGTCGCCCCCCCCCGGCCGGCCGGGGAAACCGGCACCGGCCAGCTGAGTACTGATCCGGTGGCGGTCGCGTCAGGTGCCGCTGCCGAGGTGCCGGGCTGCGAGCTCGATGACCTGGGCGCCCAGGTCCGTCAGGGCGGAATCGCGCAGTGCGGCGGCGTGCGCGAGTCGGGTCACGTCGTTTGCCCAGTCGCCGGTGGCCCGGTCGAGTCCGCCGTGCCTGATGCCAGCGACCCGGTCAGCTCCGCACGGGAGCCCGGGCAACACCCCTCCAGCGCGGTGCACACCCCGGCGGCCAAGGTGACACGATCGGTATCTCTGGCCATGACGCACACCGTAGTCCGCCCCCGCGTCACACCAATCCTCGGAGGACCGCCATGAGAGGCACCCGTTGTGGCGTTGCGGGCCGTTAGCCTGTCGGTATGTCAGAGCGTGTCATGCCCGGTCGCACGGACGGCCTGATCACCCTGGGTGCCGCGGACGCTCTGTGGGTCGATGTGACGGCCGACAGTGCTGTGCCGACGGCCTTTGGGGCGTTCACCCGCCCTCCTGCCCATGCCCGGGCGGGGTACGTCCTGCTCGGCGGCCATGTGGTGGCGACGGTGAGGGCGAGCGGCGGTCAGTGGAGTGTTCCGGAGGCTGAGGTGCGCCGGGCGGCCGCGGAATTGAACGCGGTGGGGATGGACCGGCAGGACCTGGTGCGCATCGGTCCGTTTCGTGAGGTGCCGAGGCAGGAGTGCGACGAGGGAACGCCGCTGCGTTGGCGCCGGCGCATCACGGGGGAACTGCGGGAGCCGAGCGGCCCCGAGCGGGCAGCACGACGTGAAGTCGGCCGCCCGTACCATCTGGCGGGGATCGACTGGCGACAGATACTCATGGAGTGGACCCGCGACGGGACGCAGCGGACCTGGTGGCTGCCGCGCGCCGTGGTCAGGCTGCTCGACGCGGCCGAGCACGCCGAAACGCAGTGGGTGCGAGCCGCGCGGACCCGCCAGGCAGGCGCAGCCACCACCGAGCCGCCCTCCCACCCCCGGCAGACCCGAGACGCCGACGGTCCGCGTACGACGAACTCCGAGGGCCCCACCGCCTCACCGCGCCCGTACAACGCAGAGCTGGAAGGCCAGCTGTACTCGGTGCTCAGCAGGAAGCCCGGCACCGCCCGCAGGGTGGCCGGGTGGGCGTGCGCCGTCTGCCGCACCACGCCCGCCACCGTGCTCGACCACTGCCACGAACACGGCTATGTCCGCGCCCCCGTCTGCCAGTCGTGCAACACCCAGGAACGCCCCGACCACCTGTACAGCAACGACATCCGCGTGGCGAACCGCTACACACGCCTCTTCCACACCGACGCCGACGACTGGCTTCGCCACTGGCACCGCTGCCCTGGCTGCCGCGCACGCACCACCCTGCCCCTGCCGCACCTCGCCGCATGGACCGCCCACATAGCCTGCCGATCGCTGCGCCCGACCCACCCCGCGCACCGCGGTCGCCAGCCCTGCGGTGTCCTGCGCGTGTCCTGGACGGGCAGCCAGAACGCGCCCCGTTCCTGCCTGCTCACTGTCGCAGTCGATTTCTGCCCCTCCGGCGAGCACCGTGTCCTGGCGCAAGTCCCCTACCGCGAGGCCGCCGAGCGGTTTCGCCTCTGGTTGGCCGAGACGGCTCCTGCCGTGGCCGCCGCGGCCGGCCCTGACCGCCTGGACGGGCTTCCCGCCCAGTCCCGGCCAGTCATCGCGGACACCAGCGGCGAGGGCCTGGCACTGTTCTGAGTCGGCCGTCCCCGGGCGTTTCGCGGGCGCAGCCGCGTCATCGAAAACGCGTCACCTGCACACCTGTACACACCTGCCCGCCGACGTCAGTAGTCATGCAACCGTCGCGCGGGGGTACTATCCACCACCAACATGAAAAGGCGCCCAGACGAGGGAGCTTGTGATGGACACCCCTGCCGACAACACCAGCCTCAAATCCCAGTACACGGCACAGATCACCGCCGACCTCGAACGAAACGCAGCCGAACACGAACGCCTCAGCGCCGACATCGCGACGTTGCAACGACAACTGTCGGCGCTGGAGGACAACCGGGTGCTGCTGCTCAGCATGCGGCAGACCCTCGACATCGAGGCCACCGGTGACGCGCCGGACAACACCGGCGTCAGCGGCTTGGAGGACGGCTCGTCCCCCGCCCGGAAGTCCGCATCCCCGTCAGCGCGGAAACCGAAGAGGAAAGCCTCCACGACCAGCGGAAAGAGGAAAGGGGCGGAGTCCGGCAGGAGCCGGACCAAGGGGGCGCGTGAGGCGGGTGTGCCCACGCTCGGGGACCTCATCCGCGACGACCTCGCCCAGCACGGTGAACCGCGCTCCGCCGCCGAAATCACCGCCGCCCTCACGCACGTCCTCCCGGACCGCGAGATCAAGGCCACAGTCGTGCGCGGCACCCTCGAGTCGCTTGTCGCCAAGGGCCAAGCACACCGCACCAAGCAGCAGAGGTCCGTCTTCTACTCGGCTGCCGCCCAGGGAGCAGCCGATGGTACGGCTTGAGCCCAGCGAGGCAACCCCCTCCTGAGGAGCCTCGACACCCGACCTGAGCAGACCTACGTCTGCAAGTGGTCGCATGGCCTCAACGATCGCTAGCACACGCCGGACATCGCGGATTTCCGTTCAATCCCCCGAGTATCCGAAGATTCCCACGTGGCTGGGTTCGTCGTCGGTGTAGAGGATGACGTACAAGCCGGTCCACCTCATCTGGCACTCGTCGGTCAGCACCTGGTCCGGGTTCGGCTGGATCGACCAGTCCCTGTCGCGGGCGAGCAGTTCCTGGAACTGGGCAGGCGTCGGCCGGTCGGTGCCGAAGTGGTGCAGTATGCGCTCGCGCCGGAGTGGTCGCAGCGTCCCGGAATCCTCGGGATCGTACGGGTCGGGTGGCTCGGCCGTGTGGGCCACCTCGCCGATGTCGAGGATCGTGTGTGTGCCCTCGTCCCAGAACTCATCGGTTTCCTTGGCCGCGTTGAGCTCGTCCAACGACGATGGTCGCGGCAACGACCCGTCGCCCGTGACCCCGTATTCGGCCAGGGTTTCCCAGGGCCAGATGTAATCGCCGCTCGCCAGGACCTGCTTCTGCACCGCGACCAATGTCGCCTCGACACTGCCCTGGTACCGAGTCAGGTAGTCCCAGCCGCTCGCGCCCATCGCCAGCCTCCCGTGGTGGGTGTGTAAACGCCTGCCACCGTAGTGGTGCGGTCTGACAACGGGTCTCGAAGCACCTCCAGCGACCCCTCTGTTGGATTTTGATCGCTGACCAAGACCTCCATGTTCCCTTATGGTCCATTGTGTTGACACCTGTCGTGGCGCGTGTGACGGTTGCGGGGCTTGCTCCTGGCCTGGATGTGCACTGTTCGTTCATCAACGGAAGTGGGACTCATGAGCTCAGGAATTCGGCGCCGCAGCATTCTGTCCGCGGCCGCCCTGGGAAGCGCGGCCGGTTCGCTCGGCCTCTCCGCTCCGGCGTCGGCGCGGCCGGTATCCGGCACCGAGGCGTCGGCGGGGGCGCTGCCCGCGGAGGACGGGTACGAACTGTGGCTTCGGTACCGGCAGGTGGAGGATCCCGGTCAACTCGAGCGGTACCGGGCCGCGTTAGGGACCCTGGTCTGGCAGGGAGGCGGCGGTCCACTACAGCAGTCGGCGGTGGACGAGTTGGTACGCGGGCTCAGCGGGCTGCTCGGCACCCGGGTGCGGCCACGCACCAGCGCCCCCGCACACGCGGCACTCGCGGTGGGCACCCCGGCGAGTTCCCCCCTGATCCGCGAGCTCGTCCCCGCGGCCGACCTGGCCGAGCTGGGCGACGAGGGCTACGTCGTCCGCCGGGTCACCCGGCGTGGCACGGACTTCACCGTGGTGGCGGCCCACGCGGACCGGGGTGTGCTCTACGGCGCGTTCCATCTGCTGCGCCTCGTACAGACCCGACGGCCGCTGGAGCGTGTCGACCTCACGGAGCGCCCGGCCGCCCCGCTGCGCATGGCCAACCACTGGGACAACGACGACGGTTCGATCGAGCGCGGCTATGCGGGCCGGTCCTTCTTCGACTGGGAGGAGCTGCCGCGGCTCGACGACCGGTACACGGACTACGCACGTGTCCTGGCCTCGCTCGGCATCAACGGCGCCGTGATCAACAATGTCAACACGCCCGCGGACTACCTCGCCGAGCCGTTCCTGACCAAACTGGCCGCGCTGGCCGGTGTCCTGCGCCGCTACGGCGTGGCGCTGTATGTCACGGCGAACTTCGCCGCCCCCATCGACCTGGGCGGGCTGGACACCGCCGACCCCTTCGACCCGGAGGTGCGCGGCTGGTGGACGAGGAAGGCCGAGGAGATCTACGGCAGGATCGAGGACTTCGGCGGCTTCCTGGTGAAGGCCAACTCCGAGGGCCGCCCCGGGCCGTTGGACTATGGACGCACCCACGCCGACGGTGCCAACCTGCTGGCGGGCGCGCTGAGACCGTACGGCGGGGTCGTGATGTGGCGGGCCTTCGTACACGACAGTGACGCGAAGTGGGACCGGCAGGCGTACCTCGACTTCACACCGCTGGACGGGAAGTTCGCGGACAACGCCATTGTGCAGATCAAGAACGGGCCGATCGACTTCCAGGTACGCGAGCCCGCCCACCCTCTCTTCGGCTCGCTGCCGCGTACCAACTCCATGATCGAGCTCCAGGTGACGCAGGAGTACACCGGGCACGCCACCCATCTGTGCTATCTGGTCCCGCAGTGGCGGGAAGTCCTGGACTTCGACACGCGCAAGGCGGGCGAGGGCAGCACCGTGGCCCGGGTCGTGACCGGCCGGGTGCACTCCTACGCGCACTTCGGATTCGCCGGTGTGATGAACTTCGGCGATGCCAGGAACTGGACCGGCTCACACCTGGCCGCCGCCAACACCCACGGCTACGGACGGCTCTCCTGGAACCCGGACCTGTCCGCGCGGGATCTGGCAGACGAGTGGACCCGGATGACCTTCGGCAACGACCCGTACGTCGTCGAGACCGTCTCCGCCCTGCTGCTGGGCTCCTGGCGCACCTACGAGGACTACACCTCGCCGCTGGGCACGGGATATCTCACCCATCCGCCGGACGGCTCGGTGACCGGGCACTTCGACCCCAGCCCGACGACGACCACCCAGTTCCACAAGTCGGACCGCGAGGGCATCGGCTACGACCGCACCGCCGCCACCGGCGACGGTTTCACCGAGCTGTACGCTCCGGCGACCCGGGACGCCTACGAGTCGCTGGAGAACTGCCCCGAGGAACTGCTCCTCTTCCTTCACCACGTCCCGTACAGCCACCGGCTGGACAGCGGCAAAACCGTGATCCAGCACATCTACGACACGCACTTCTCCGGCGCGGCGCGGGTGGCGGAGATGCGCACGGACTGGGAGGGGCTGCGCCGCCGGGTCGACCACCGGCGGTTCACCGAGGTGCACCGCCAGTTCGGGGAGCAGCTGACCGAGGCGGCCAAGTGGCGGGACACCCTGATCGCCTACTGGTTCGAGCTGAGCCGGATCCGCGATGAGCGCCGCGGCGGCTGGCTCCAGGCGATCGTCGCCCCGGCCGACACGGCGCTGCTGGGCGGGGAGCGCAACGAGCTTCCGGTGCGGGTGGTCAACGCGACGGGCTCCGGGCTGCGCACGGTGACCACGCTGGACGTTCCCGAGGGCTGGCGGTCCGAGGAGGCGACCGCTTACGTGGCCTCGCGGGAGGGCGAGACGGTGAGGATGACCGTGGTGCCGCCACCGGCCCCCGCGCTCGCCACCCTGCACGCGCTCCCGAGGTCGGGCGCGGTGCCGGTGCTGGACTCCTCGCTGCGCAGCCTGGCCAGGGTCGTGGTCGTCCCATCCGCCGCGCGATGCGTCCACGCGCTGGACGCCGGGCCCGCCTCGGCGCCGGTGCTGAAGGACTACACCCGTCTGTCGCCGGCCACCGGCTGGCACGAGGGCGCCGGGTTCGGCTGGGTCGGCAACGCGCCCGACGCCACGGACACCGGACTGTTCGATGTGGTCCGCCGGGACTACGTACGGGACAGCGCACCGGCCGTACTGCGGTTGACGCTGCCGGCCGGGCGCTGCACCGCGCATCTGCTCACCGGCGACCCCAACACCTTCAACAGGTCGCTGATCGTCCGGGTGGACGGGGTCGAGAAGGCCCGGAGCGAGCGGCTCGACGGCCGGGAGTTCACCTGGCTCCGGATCCCGTTGGACGGCGGAGCCTCCGGACGCGAGGTGGAGCTGGAGCTGTCCTCCAAGGAGGACGAGACCTGGCATCTCAGCGCCTGCGTGGTACTGGCGGACGGCCGGGAGGGGGTTTGGCCGCGATCGTGAACGGGGTGCGTGTCCGGGGGCGCCCGCGTGGGCACAGGGGTTCTGGGCGGTTCGGGGGGTGCGGGCGGTTCAGGCGCAGAGCCCACCGTCGATCGGCAGGACGGCTCCGCTGATGTGGCTCGCGCGGTCGCTCAGGAGGAATGCCGCGCTCGCTCCGACCTCCCGTCCCGTGCCGACCTTGCGCAAGGGAGTAGCGGCGATCCGGGCCTCCACGCCGCCGGGGATCGCGCGTCGTGTCTCGGCGAGCATCGGGGTCTCGGTCGGGCCGGGGGCCAGCGCGTTGACCCGGATTCCGAGGGGTCCGAAGTCATGGGCGGCGGTGCGGGTCAGGCCGATGACCGCGTGTTTGGTGGCCTGGTACGCGCCCATGCCGGAGCTGCCGCGGAGACCCCCGATGCTGCTCACGTTGACGATCGAGCCGAAGCCCTGCCGCTCCATGACGCGCACCTCTTCACGGACGCACAGCCAGGTGCCCTTCACGTTCACGGCCATGATCCGGTCGAAGTCCGCCTCCGGGACCGCGTCGAGGCGCCCGCCCTGGGTCATCGCGGCGTTGTTGAACGCCCCGTCGAGGCGGCCGAACCGTGCGACGGCGTTGTCGACAAAGCGGGTCACGCTCGCCACGTCGGAGACATCTCCGGTCGTGAAGGCCACGTCGTGTCCGGCGGAGGCGAGTTCCTCCGTGAGCGCGGCAAGCGGTTCCTTGGTGCGTGCGACGAGCATGAGCGCGGCGCCGTCTTCCGCGAGGACGCGTGCGGCGTCGGCTCCGATTCCCGCGCTCGCCCCGACGAGGAGGATGACTTTGCCGGCGAGTGGCGGAGTGCTCATGAGACGGTGCTCCTGTCGATGTCCGTGACGCCGCGCAGCGCGAGCATCGCCCGGGCGTCGGCCGGTGTGGCGATCTGTCGGTCCGCGTCCTCGACGAGCGAGCGGATCTTCCTGACCTGCTGGGCGTTGCTCTCCGCGAGCCGCCCCTTGCCGATCCACAGGCTGTCCTCGAGCCCCACGCGCACATGGCCGCCGAGCAGGGCGCTGTGGGTGGCGAACCGCATCTGGTCGCGGCCGGCCGCGAAGGCGGAGAAGGAGTAGGCGTCGCCGAAGAGCTTGTCCGCGACGCGCACCATGTGGTCCAGGTTCTCATGATCGGCGCCGATGCCGCCGAGGACGCCGAACACGCCCTGGATCAGCAGGGGTGGCTTGGCCAGGCCCCTATCGGCGAAGTGGGCGAGCGAGTAGAGGTGTCCGATGTCGTAGCACTCGTACTCGAACCGGGTGCCGGACTCGCCGAGCGTGCGCAAGGCGTGTTCGATCGTCTCGAAGGTGTTGATGAACGGTCGGGAGTAGGACGTGAGCACATGGGGCCGCTCCCAGTCGTGCTTCCAGTCGGTCACCCGGTCGGCCATCCCCGAGTACACGAAGTTCATCGAGCCCATGTTCATCGACGCGAGCTCGGGCCGGAGGCGGACGGCCGCCGCCAGGCGTTGCTCCATCGTCATCGCCGGCGAACCACCGGTCGTGATGTTGATGACGGCGTCGGTCCGCGCGGTGATCCGCCCGACGATCCGCTCGAAGACCTCGGGCTCGAACGTGGGCCGCCCGTCCGGTTGCCGGGCGTGCAGATGCACGACGGCGGATCCGGCCTCGACCGCCTCGAGTGCTGCCTCGGCCACCTGCTCGGCGGACAGCGGGAGGTAGGGGCTCTGGGACGGCACGTGTACGGAGCCCGTCACCGCGGTGGTGATGATGACCTTCTCGGCCGCCCGCATCAGTTGTTCTCCTCGGTGGTGGTCATGTGTCCTCTCCCGTCGTGCGGTTGGTGTGCGGGGGCGAGCGCCCGGTAGGCGTCGAGCTTGGCGTCGTCCAGCCTTCCGAGCAGGCTGATGGCGACCTGGGTGGCGCCCGCCTCGTACTGCCGCCGTACCGCCCGGCGCACCTGCTCCGGTGTGCCGCGGACGACGAGGGCGTCGACGAGCCGGTCGGACCCGGGCGGGGTGAGGTCGGCCTCGGTGAACCCGAGCCGGGTCAGCTTCGCGATCTGGTGCGGCAGCGTCAGGTAGTAGGCGAGACGCCTGCGTGCCACCTCGCGGGCGGCGGCACGGTCGCGGCTCACCACCGCCCACTGGACGACCGACAGGAACGGGTCGTCCCCGATCGTCTCGCGCGCCCAGCGGGTGTGCTCCGGTGTGACGAGGAAGGTGATGAGGCCGTCGGCACGTTCGGAGGCGAGGCGGGTGATCCCGGGCGAGTACGCGCCGAGCACCCGCGGCACCGCCACCCCGCCGCCGCGGCGGGCGATGGTCGCGTCCACTTCGTCGAGGTAGTGGCGGAGGAACGGCAACGGGGCGACACCCCGCTCGCGGACCGCGCCGCTGACCCCGAGCCCCAGCACATAGCGCCCGGGATAGCCGGCGGCGAGGTCCCGCGCCGCCGAGGCCGCGGACTTCGGCACGCGTTCGAGCGCGCGGGCGACGCCGTTGCCCACGACCATCCGCCGTGTCGAACCGAGCGCGAGCGCGGCGGTGGTGAACGCTTCGCGCCCGGCGACCTCGGGGATCCAGACCATCCGGTGACCGCCCTCTTCGAGGGCCCGGAGGAAGCGCACGGTTCCCTCGTGGTCGAGGTCGTCCAGTTCGGCGATCGACAGCGCCGAGCGCGGCAGGGAGAGCGTCATCGGCGGCCCTCCGCTCCCGAGCGTGGCAAGGAGAGCGTCATCGGCGGCCCTCCGCTCCCGAGCGTGGCAAGGAGAGCGTCATCGGCGGCCCTCCGCTTCCCGGAACGCCGTGACCAGCCCGCGCGCGGTCTCCGCCAGCATCGATGTGTCATTGCTGAGCAGGACGAAGTCACAGCCGTCGAGCACCGCCCGCGCGGCACGCTCGGGCGCGCCGCCGAACGCGAGTCCGCAGCGCTTTCCCGCGGTGTGCGCGGCTTCCCGCGCGGAGGCGATGAGTTCGAGCACCTCCGGCGAGGCGGGCGTGGAACCCATCGCCATCGAAAGGTCCGCGGCGCCCACGAACACCGCGTCGACGGAGTCGAGAGCCAGTATCCGCGGTGCGGCCTTGATGGCTTCGACGCTCTCGAGCTGCGGGACGCACAGCACGTCGTCGTTGCCGGTGGCCAGGTAGTCGGCGCCGGGGCGGAGCCCCCACGCTCCGGCACGGCTGGTGGAGCCGGCGCCGCGCACACCGTGGGGCGGGAACCGGCACGCCCGCCCGACGGCGGCGGCCTCCTCGACGGTGTCGACGTGGGGTACGAGGATGCCCATGGCCCCCGCGTCGAGGATCTTCTGAATCGTCGAGTCCGTGGTGTCCGGCACCCGTACCAGAGGCACCATGCCCAGCGCGGCGGCCGAGTTGATCAGCCGGTACGCGGTCTGGAGGTCCAGCGGCGCGTGCTCCAGGTCGATCACGACGAAGTCGAACCCGGCGAACGCCATGATCTCGGCCGGCTCACCCGAGGCGATCTTCAGCCAGGTGCCGAGCGGAGTGGTGGCGCGGTCCGGCGCGAACAGCCCGGCGCCCGTGCGTCGTGGCGCGCTCATGGCATCGGGTAGTCGTCGGCGTTGAGCACCCAGCCGGGTTTCTCCGAGAAGTCGGTGCGTGGCGGGCTGAAGATGTCGATCAGCTGGTTCACATCGGGATCGGCGGCTTCGGAGGTGTGCACGGTGGGCGGCGGAATGATCGCGAGGGACGGGCTGCCGAGCCGCACATGCTCGTCGTCGCGCCACTGGGAGCTGTCGCTCAGCCAGGGGGTGCGGATGTGGTGCACATACTGGCCCCGTACGGCCAGCGACAGCTGCTCGAAGTCGTCGTGGGTGTGCGGTGAGAGCTTGCGCGGATCACGCGGACCGTCCAGTTCGGGCAGGAAGTTGACCATGAACGACCGGGTGCGGAAGATGCGGCCGAACCGTGCCGGGTCGTCCGGAACCTCGGCCAGCGGGTAGAACCGCACGGCGGGTCCGCCGACGGGCTCCGGCCACCGCTCCAGCGGTGCGACGCGCGGGTGGTCTTCCGCGTACGCTTCGACGTTGGCGGCCCGGTCCCGCCACGCCGGCTCGCCGGCCTCGACCAGGCGGATCAGCGGGCCGTCGCCGTGCGCGCTGATCCGCGAGCCACCGGGTGGGACCACGACGAGCCCGGGCGCGTCGATGCGTGTGGTGCCGTCGCCGGTGACCACCGTGAAGGCGGGAGATGCGCCGGTGACCACCACGGCGAGCTCACCGTCGAGCGTCCCGTTGTCGAGGTCGTCTCCGGCCCGCGCCTCGGTGTGCACCAGCACCACGTTCTGAGCGCGGACGACCGCGGTACGGGCGTCCGGTGTCGCGGCGCCGGGCGGGGCGAGGCGGTGCAGATCGAAGTACTGCGCGGCGGCTATCGCGGCGCCGCTGTCCGGCCGTGGCGCGGTCGCCGTCGCGAGCGAGGAGCGGGGGTCGTCCTTCTCGTACACCGTGGTGTCCTTTCGCTCGGCTGTCACTCAGCTGTCGAGGTTGAGCAGATGGGCCGGGTTGTCGCGGACCATGCGCCGCAGGTCCTTCTCCGGCAGGCCGAGGTCGAGCAGCGCCCCGGCGACCCGCAACCAGGCGTCCACCGGTTTCGGGTTGATCGCCTGCCCGAAGTCCGAGGCCAGTACGGTGTGCTCGGGGCCGAGCGCCTCGATCCAGGTCAGCAGCCGCTTCGGATCCCTCTTCTGCGTCCCCTCGGGGTCGTACATGCCGACCTCGTGCTCGATGAACGCGCCGAGTGCGATGAGCTCGCGGCACAGCTCGGGGTCGGCGCCGATCACATAGTCGGGGTGGCTGACGACCATCCGCGTCATGCCGCGGTCCTTCGCGGCCCGGAACAGCGTACGGATGTACTCGGGGTACATATGGCCGCCGTTGACGACGGCTTCCTGCTCCTTGATCTCGTCGAGTATCTCGGCCGCCTCGGGCTTCAGTTCACCCCTCTCGTCGACGATGTCGATGCGTTCCAGGGTCAGGGGCACGGTGGTGGTCGGGAACGCCCCGTCCTCGGGGTGGCAGTCGATGTGCCGGCCCGAGGAGATGGTCGGGAACCAGACGACCTTGCCGCCCATGCGCAGACACATGCGCACCGCGTGCACATTGAGGCCGCCGACGGTGCTGTTGAGCGCGATGCCACCGTAGGCGGACGCGGCGACTCCGGCCAGGCGTCCCCTCATCGCCAGGATGTCCATCTGGGTGTTGTGGTGGTGGGACTTGGCGACCATGGCGCGCATCCCGATCCGGGCGCCGTCCTGCGCGGCTTCGACGTGGTCGAGGCGACGGGGAAACGGGCTGGGGCCGGAGTGGACATGCATGTCGACCAGTCCGTCCAGGACGGCGGCGATGGCAGGACGTTCCCTCATAGGAGACCACCTCGGTTCGCATTGTGAATTTCCGTTTCACTGTAGACCGCGAGTCAACCCCTTGCAGCAGTCTTGTGCGACGCAAGTCACAACTTTAGGGTAGTCAGCAGTTCGCTTCGTGAACACGCAGTTCGCAACGCGCCGCATGTGGCACCTCAGAGCTGCGGGCAGCCAGCAACCGATCCCGGAGGACGCGATGTCCCCACTGCCCCCCGCAGAGCAGCAGTCGGCGGCCTTGGACGACGACGCTCGCCCGAACGCCCCGCACGGTCCGAACACCCCGCACGGTCCGGACACCGCCAAGGCGCGCGCCGCGGTGCGTGGCGGGGCGTTCGCCTACTTCGTCGACCAGTTCGACATCTATCTGCCGATCGTCGTGCTCGCGCCCGCGACGGACTACTTCCAGTCGGCGCATCTGAGTGCGAGCACCACGGCCCTCCTCGCATCGCTGGTGTTCGCCTCGACGCTCATCGGCCGCCCGCTCGGCGCGATCATCTTCGGCCACTTCGCCGACACGGTCGGCCGCAAGCGCACCACACTCGTCGCGGTCGGCGGCTTCGGCATCATCACGCTGATCACCGCGTGTCTGCCGGGTCACGAGACGATCGGGACATGGTCGGTCGGCCTGCTGATCGCGCTGAGATTCATCGACGGGATCTTCCTCGGCGGTGAGTACACCACCGCGGTGCCCCTGGCGATGGAGTGGAGCCCACGGCACAAGCGCGGCCTCAACGCCTCGCTCATCACCGCGACCTCCCCCGCCGCGTACGCGATGATCGCCGCGCTCACCCTGCTGTTGCTGCAAGCGCTGCCGTCCGCCGGACTGCACAGCGCCTATGTGCAGTGGGGCTGGCGGATACCCTTCCTGGCCGGTGCGCTGCTGGCGGCCCTGTTGTTCCGTTACTACCTCACGCAGGTGCACGAACCGCCGCCCGAGTACACCGGGGCACGGCACAAACTGCCGTTGGCGCGGCTGCTGGTGCGCTACCCGAAATCGCTGGCCCAGGTGTTCGTGCTGATGACCGGCACCTGGCTGGCCACCAATATGGAGGCCGCCGTGACCCCCGGGCAGCTCAAGGAGCACCTTCTGCTGTCGAGCAAGCAGGTCACACTGACCATGCTCGTGATCAACGCCTCCGCCGCGCTGTCCTACCCCCTGTTCGGACTGCTCTCCCAGCGCATCGGGAGGCGGCGGTTCTACATCGGCTACGGTCTGTCGGTCATGGTGATCGGCGCCGGTTCATACGCGTTGCTGATGGTTTCCGACGGTGGCCTGGGGACCGCCCTCGGCTGGGGTGTCATGATCGGCGTCTTCACCGTCGGCACGTTCGGCCCGATCGCCGCGTATCTGACCGAGCGGTTCCCGGCGAGCATCCGCTCCACGGGCTATGGCGTCGGGTACAGCCTCGCGCTCATCGCGCCCGCGTTCTACCAGTTCTATCTGCGGCAATTCGACGGCTTCATGCCCTCGCACCTCGCCCCTGCCGTCCTGATCGCGCTCGCCGGCGCACTGATCGCGTTCGGTGGCTTCCTCGGCCCGGAGACCAGGGACGTCGACATGGCCGACGACAGCACGATCCCGAAACTGGCCTGACCCGGCGCCACCCGGCCCACCCCCCGTACGCCCCGCGGCGGCCCTACACCGCGCGTCGGCCAAGGTCGTCGGGCCGGTAGTGGCCGCCGAGTTCGTGGGTGAGCGCACGCGCGGTGTCGACGACGACACTCAGCTCGGGGGTGTCGTCGGACATCGACAGGGTGTTGTCCGGGCCGACGATCGCGATCGTGGCGCAGATGCCGTCCTCGTCGAACACGGGCGCCCCCACCGCGACGACACCGGGAGTGCTCATCGCGGAGCAGTGGCCCACAGTGCGAACCCGCTCGACGTCGGCGCGCAGTTCCTCCCGCGCCTGGCCCGACAGATTCGCCATCAGCCGTTCCATGGACAGCTGGTCGGCGTGGTAGGCGAGGAAGACCTTGCTCTGCGCCGAATCCAGCGGCAGATGGCTGCCCACCCGTACGGACACCACGACCACGGCGGAGATGTTCTCCTCGACCCGGGAGACCACCGGCCCGGTGAGGCCCCAGAGGCTGAGCACCACGGTCGACTGCGTGGCGCGCGCGAGCGCCCTCATATGGCGCGGCGCGAGGTTGATGACACTGCGGTGGCCGATGGCGAAGGCACCGAGCTGGAGCAGCAGACCGCCGGGTACGTAGCTGCCCTCGGCATTGCGCTCGAGCAGCCCCGCCGCGACCAGGGATGTGCAGTACCGGTATGCGGTGGTGCGGTTCAGGCCGAGCCGCTCGGCGACCTCGACGGCGGTCACTTCCGGAGTGGCGGGCTCGAACAGCGACAGGATCTGGCTGACCCGGCTCACCGCCTGGATATCGGCCTGGTCGCCCCGGTCCGCGCGCGCGGCATCGGACGGCCTCGTCGACTTGCTCATGGGAGCCTCCGCCGGATGGTGATCGAGGGGCTGACACGCATGTTCACGAAGTGAACCTGATGGTCAGACTACCCGAGTCGACTGGCCAGCCACGGCCCGCCTGACCGGGCGTCGGCTCGGCGCGGCGGTGATCGCCGCGCGCTCCGTGGGGTGTGCGTTCCGTCGGAATGGTTCGGTCCTGGCTCTTGACGGTGGGTGAAGCTCACGCCAGAGTTCGTTAATGCGCATTAGTAATGCGCATTAATGGATCGGTGAGCGAGGGGACGTCAGGGGTGGATCAGCCGAAGAAGCGGGCGAAACCGGGACGGAGTTCCGGCTCCGCGAGCCGTACGTCACGGCCGCGGCAGGCCGAGGTGGCCGGGCTCGCCGGAGTGTCGCAGGCGACGGTGTCACTGGTCCTGTCGGCGCGTGGTGGCGGCAAAGCCGCCGCGATCTCCGAGGAGACCCGGCAGCGCGTCCTCGACGCGGCCCGCAGTCTCGGCTACGTGCCGGACCCGGCGGCCCGGCGGCTGGCGGCGGCCAGCAACAACCTGCTGGGCGTCTTCAGTTTCACCGCCACCTTCCCGACCGATGTACAGCACTCGTACTACCCGTTCCTGGTGGGCGTGGAGCAGGAGGCGGCCGCCCGGGGCTACGACCTGGTGCTGTTCACCGGGTCGAGCAGCGGTGGCGCGGGCGCCGCCGGACCGGACGCGCTGAGCCGGGTCCGGCTGGCCGACGGCTGCCTCTTCCTCGGCCGGCACGTACCGCGCGCCGAACTGAAGCGGCTCGTCGCCGACGGGTTTCCGGTGGTGCATCTGGGCCGCCGCGAGGAGCTGGAGGGGCTGGCCTGGGTCGGCGCCGACTATGTCAGCGCCAGCCGTGAAGTCGTCGCCCATCTGGCCGAGTTGGGGCATCGGCGGATCGTGCTCGTACGGGAGGACGACGACGCTCCCCCGTCCACGGACCGCCAGCGGGGCTTCCTGGACGGCCTGGCGGCGGTGGGCGTCGCGGGCGGCCCCGGCGCGGTGCTGCGCTGCGCCGATCCGGCGCGTGAGCTGACCGCGCGGCGCGTGCGGGCCCTGGTCGCGGACGGTGTGACCGCGTTCGTGGCCGAGGAGACCGACACGGGGGCGGCGTGGCGGGCGCTGAACGCCGCCGTCCGGGAGGCCGGGCTCAGTTGCCCGGGTGACGTCTCGCTGGGGCTGCTCGGGAGCCCGCCCGCCGACCTCGCCACCCGGCCCGTGCCGATGGGGTTCGACATCCCCCGGCACCGGCTCGGCGCCGCGGCCGTCCGGCTGCTCGCCGCGCTCGTGGCCGGCGAGGAGGCGCGGGAGCCGTTGGTGGCCTGCGAGTTCCGTGCGGGCGAGACATCGGGCCCGCCCATCCCGCCACCGTAGCGACCGGCACCGCAGCGGCCGGCCCCCGGGGGCCAACTCCGGGGCCATGGAACCAAGTTCAGTCACGACCACGAGGAGCACGGTGATACCCCAGCCAGACATCCTGATCGTCGGTGGCGGCCTCGGCGGCGTCGCCGCCGCACTCGCCGCCTGCCGCGCGGGCCGGCGTGTGGTGATGACCGAGGAGACCGACTGGATCGGTGGGCAGTTGACGGCGCAGGCGGTGCCGCCGGACGAGCACCCGTGGGTGGAGCGGTTCGGCACGACGGCGACGTACCGGGCCCTGCGCGAGGGCATCCGGGCCTACTACCGGCAGTGGTATCCGCTGCGGAGCGAAGCACTCGGGCTCACGGAACTCAACCCGGGCGCCGGGCGCGTCAGCAAACTGTGCCACGAGCCGCGCGTAGCGCTCGCCGTGCTGGAGGCGATGCTCGCGCCCCACCGGGCCTCCGGGCTGCTGACCGTCCTGACCGAGCACCGGGCCGTCTCCGCCGAGCACGACAACGATGCCATCACGGCCGTCACGGTACGGGACCTGCGCGACGGCACCCTGCGCACCGTCGCCGCCCCCTACGTCATCGACGCCACCGAGACCGGTGAGCTGCTCGAGCTGGCCGGTGTGGAGCACACGAGCGGGGCCGAGTCGCACGCCGAGTTCGGGGAGCCGCACGCCCCCGCCCAGGCCCAGCCCGGCAACCAGCAGGGCATCACGGTGTGCTTCGCGCTCTCCCACCACGAGGGCGAGGACCACACCATCGACCGGCCCGGGACGTATGACTTCTGGCGCGCCTACCGCCCGGAATTCTGGCCGGGGCCGCTGCTCGGGTTCGAGGCTCCCGACCCGCGGACCCTGGAGTCCGTCCCGCGCACGTTCATGCCCAACCCCGAGCTGGATCCGCTGGATGTCAGCGCGGACCAGAGCGCGGACGCCGGGGACAAGGAGCTGTGGGGTTTCCGCCGGATCCTGGCCCGCAAGCTGCACCGGCCCGGGGCCTTCGACTCGGACATCACGCTGGTCAACTGGCCCCTGAACGACTACTGGCTGAAGCCCTTCATCGGCCAGGAGGCCGACGCGCTGTACGAGGCACGGCAGTTGTCGCTGTCCGTCCTGTACTGGCTCCAGACCGAGGCGCCGCGCGCGGACGGCGGCACCGGGTTCCCCGGACTGCGCATCCGCCCCGATGTGACGGGCACGGCGGATGGACTGGCCAAGGGGCCTTACATACGCGAGTCGCGGCGTATCAAGGCGGTGACGACCGTCGTCGAGCAGGACGTCGCCATCGACGTCGTGGGCCCGTACGGCACCAAGCACTACCGGGACTCGGTCGGGGTCGGGGGCTATCGCATCGATCTGCACCCCTCGACCGGCGGGGACAGCTACATCGACATCGGCTCGGTGCCGTTCGAGATCCCGCTGGGCGCGATGGTCCCGCGCCGGGTGCGGAACCTGCTGCCCGCCGGCAAGAACATCGGCACGACGCACATCACCAACGGCTGCTACCGCCTGCACCCCGTGGAGTGGAACGTCGGCGAGGTCGCGGGCGCGCTCGCCGCGCACTGCCTGGCCGAGGACGTGGAGCCGGCCCAGGTGCAGGCGGACGACAAGCGGTTCGAGGAGTTCGCGCGGCTACTGGACCGGGCGGGTGTGCAAAGGAGCTGGCCCGACGTCCGCGGCTACTGACGGGTCCCCTTTCGACCGGTCCCCCCTTCGGCAACATACGCACGTCAACGCACAAGGAGGTGCCTGACATGTCCCCTGACCGTCGCGTCCGCGTCGGCATCGACGTGGGCGGCACGTTCACGGACGCCGTGGCCGTCGACGCCACGACACTCGAACCGGTGGGCCAGGTGAAAGTGCCCACCAGCCACCATCATGAGGACGGCGTCGCACACGGCATCGTCCAGGCGCTCGGCCGTCTCCTCGAACAGGCCGGGCGCACCCCGGCCGACGTCACGTTCCTGGCACACGGCACGACCCAGGCCACGAACGCGCTCCTGGAGGGCGATGTGGCGAAGGTCGGGCTCATCGGGATCGGCACCGGGGCGGGTGCGGTGTTCACCCGGCGCCTCGCCGCGTTCGGGAAGCTGGAAGTGGCCCCGGGCAAGCGGCTTCCGCTGGTGTACGCGCATGTGGCGGACCCGTTCGACGGCGACGCGGTGCGGGCGGCCGTGGCCCACGTACGGGACGAGGGCGCCGAAGTCATCGTCGCCACCGAGCCGTTCGGGGTGGACCGGCCCGAAGGGGAGCAGGCCGTGCTCGACGTGGCGCGGTCCACGGGGCTGCCGGTGGCGGCGGCACACGAGATCACATCGCTGTACGGGCTGCACAAGCGGACCCGTACCGCCGTGGTGAACGCGGCGATCCTGCCGCGCATGCTGGCCACGGCCGATCTCGTCGACTCCTCCATCACCAAGGCCGGGGTCACCGCGCCGCTGATGGTGATGCGGTGCGACGGCGGTGTGATGTCGCTGGACGAGATGCGGCGCCGTCCGCTGCTGACGGTCCTGTCGGGGCCGGCGGCGGGTGTGGCGGGGGCGCTGATGCGGGAGCGGATCAGCGAGGGGGTGTTCCTGGAGACGGGTGGCACGTCGACGGACATCAGTGTGGTGCGGCGCGGCAAGGTGGCGGTGCGGCACGCGACGATCCTCGGCAGGGCGTCGTACCTCAACGCCCTGGATGTGCGCACCGTCGGTGTCGGTGGCGGCTCCATGGTGCGGATCTCCGGAGGGAAGGTCACGGGCGTCGGCCCGCGCAGCGCGCATATCGCCGGGCTTCCCTACGCCTGTTTCGCCTCGCTCGACGAGCTGCGGGACGCGAAGGTCACCACGGTCCGGCCGATGGACGGCGACCCCGACGACCATGTGGTCCTGGACGCGGCGGGCGGCCGGTTCGCCGTGACGATGACGTGCGCGGCGAACGCGCTCGGCCGGGTCCCCGAGGGCGACTTCGCGGCGTGCGACCCGGAGGTGGCGCGGGCGGCGCTCGCCCCGCTCGCCGCCCTGCTCGGCATGGACGTGGCGGGCGCGGCGCGGGCCGTGCTGGACGCGGGGACGGCGTCGGTGCGGGCGGTCGTGGACACGATGATCCGCGACTACCGGCTCGGCCGGGAGACCACTGTCCTGGTGGGCGGGGGCGGCGGAGCGGCGGCCGTGACCCCGCATCTGGCCCGGGCCGCCGGTCTGGAAGGGCGTGTCGCCCGTCACCACGAGGTCATCAGCCCGATCGGGGTGGCCCTCGCGCTGGTCCGCGAGCAGGTCGAGCGGATCATCCCCGGCGCCACCCAGGAGCACATCCTCGCCGTGCGCGCCGAGGCCGAACGGGCGGTCGTCGCGCAGGGCGCCGCGGCCGACGGTGTGGAGGTCGAGGTGACGGTCGACCCGCAGACCAGCACCGTACGGGCCGTCGCCACCGGCGCGACCGAACTGCGCACCCGGGACCGGGCGCACCGCGCCGATGACGCCGAGCGGCTGCGCGCGGCCGCCACCAGCCTCAAGGAGCAGGAGGCCCGGGTGAGGATCCTGGCCGGGACGGACGCGTACACGGTGTACGGCACGGAGGTGCGGCGCCGGCTGCGGGCGGGGCGGCAGCCGGTGCGGGTCGTGGACGCGGACGGGGTGGTGCGACTGGGAGTGTCCGACGCGCGGGTGCGGACGACGACCGTGGGCGCGGCCGGCGAGGTGCTCGCCTCGCTGGTGCGGGAGTCCACCTCGTACGGCGACGGCGGGGTGCGGGCGCCCGCGGTACGGCTGCTGGTGGGCGGCCGGATCGCGGATCTGTCCGGGGTGCTCGAACCCGAGGCGCTGCTCGCGCTGGCCCGCAGCGAGTTGCGTACGCGCGCGGCCGACGAGCCGGTGGTCGCGGTCGTGGAGTCCCGCGCATGAGTGGCGACCACGGCCTCGACCTCGGCCGCGACCACGACCAGGACCGCGACCACGATCTGGACCTCGCCGTGCGGCTGCTCGCGGGAACGCCCACGCACGAAGGCCGCGATCCGCTGGTCCTGCGCCGGTGGGCCGAGGCGGCCGAGGAGTTCGGCCGCCGCATGAGGCCCGGTCCGGTGCCGGTCCGGGTGGTCGAGCGGGACGGCGGGCTCGCCGCCGGTCTGCTGGCCCGGTACCGCTCGCGACCGCCGGTGGTCGAGGTGTACGTCGACACGGTCGACCGCGCCGAACGGCTCATCGTCGAGCTGGGCTGGCGGAACTGGTTTCCCGCGGGCTCGGTGCTGGCCGCGGCCCTCGCCCACGAGCGGGCGCACGCCTGGCTCCATCACACGCGTGTCCGGGCCGAGTTCAAGCGGGCGCTCGGCCACACCGCGCTGCGGCTCGGGCCGCGTCGTCTGTACGCGCACGTCGCGGGCGCCGACGAACTCGCCGCGCATGCCTACGCCCGCGCTGCCTGCGGCCTCGGCCGCAGCCCCCTGCTGCTCACCGAGGCGCTGGCCGCCGCAATGTCCAAAAAACCAGAGGTGCCCGAAAGCGAGACGGATCGATGGGTGTCGTAATTCTGCTCCTCATGGCGGCGGGCGTCGCCGCCATGCTCACCCGCAGGCTGCCCACCGCGTTCGCGCTGGTGCTGCTCGCCGTGGCGATCGCGTTCGCCGCGGGCGCGCCGCTGACCGGGAAGAACAGCGTGCTCGACACGGTGCTCCAGGAGGGCGCGCCCGCGCTGGCGGCCACGATGGTCGCGATCCTGCTCGGTTCGTGGCTCGGCAAGCTCCTGGAGGAGACCGGTATCGCGGCCACCCTGGTCCGCAAGATCGTGGAGTTCGGCGGCGACCGGCCGGTGATCGTGGCGCTCGGCGTCCTCGCGGTGTCGGCCCTCGTGGGCACGGTGACGGGGTCCGCGCCCGCGGCGATGCTCGCCGGGCTCATCGGGATCCCGGCCATGATCGCGGTGGGCATCCCCAAGGTGACGGCCGCCGGCACGATCCTCATGGGCATCGCGGTGGGTGTCCCGTTCGAGCTTCCGGTGTGGCAGTTCTTCTCCACGGCGCTGGAACTGCCCGTGGACACCGTGCGCGGCTTCATGGTGAAGCTGTTCCCGTTCGCGCTGGTGGCGGCGGTCGCGTACGTCGTGGTGGAGTCGCGGCGGCGTGGCGTGGAGCACACCTGGTCGCTCAAGTCGCTTGAGGACAGGCCGACTTCGCGCAACCGACGGCAACTGCTCGGCGACGCCCCGTGGTACGCGCTGCTGACGCCGGTGGTACCGCTGGTCCTGGCCCTGGGCTTCGAACTGGCCATCATTCCCTCGCTGCTGGCGGGAGTGCTGTACGCGCTGGTGACGACGACACGGCCGCGCGAGATGAACCGGCGGCTGCTGCGCACCCTGTACGGCGGTTTCGAGGTGGCGGCGCCCCCGATCACGCTGTTCGTGGCGATCGGGATCCTGCTCGCCGCGGTGAAACTGCCCGGTGCGGTCGACGCCCTGGAACCGCTGGTCAAGGCCGTCAGCCCGCAGAACGCGGTGCTGTTCGTGCTGGTCTTCACGGTACTTGTGCCGCTGTGCCTGTACCGCGGCCCGCTCAATGTCTTCGGCCTCGGCGCCGGCATCGCGGGTGTCCTCATCGCCACCGGTATCTACCCGGCCACCGCCGTCCTCGGCATGGCCACCTCGTACAACCAGGTCTTCGGCGTCGCCGACCCGACCAGCACCCAGACCGTGTGGGCCGCCCAGTACGCGGGTGTCTCACCGCAGCAGGTGATGGTGCGGACGCTGCCGTATGTGTGGGCCGTGGCGCTCGGGGGCCTGTGTGTCACCGCCGCGACCCAACTGTGACGTCCATCCGACAACAACCCTTTCAACAACAACCCTTCTCAACAGCACCCCGACCTCAGGAGCCGATCATGCAAGAGCCGCAGTCCGGCCCGGATCGTCGTATGTTCCTGCGCGCGACCGCCGTCACCGGCGCCGCGCTCACCCTCGGCGGCCTGTCGACGCAAGGAGCGTCGGCCGCGCCCGGAGGCTTCCCCGACTACACCTACGTACGGACGCTGCTGACGCCGTCACAGCTGAAGTACAACCCGACGGGCGAGATCATCTTCCCGACCGTGCGCGGCGTCTACGACAAGCTGGCGTCGCCGCTCGGCCGCTACTACCTCTACTACGCGCCGCACGACGCGCCCGGCGGGATCTGCCTCGCCTACGGGAACTCGCTGGAGGGCCCGTTCACGGAGTATCCGGCGAACCCGATCGTGTCCAACAAGTGGTCCCCGCACTACTCGGTCAGCCATGTCTCCTCACCACATGTGCTGTGGAAGGAGGACGTCAAGGAGTTCTGGCTGTACTTCCACGGCGAGAACACCACGACACGGCTCGCCCGCTCCCGGGACGGCGTCCACTTCACGTACGACAAGGTCGTCCTGTCCGCCTCGATGATGCCGTCGGGCACCACCGAGACCTCGTACGCCAGGGTCTTCCGCCACAATCTGCCGTCACGCGGAGCCCGCTATGTGATGCTGTTCATGTACAGAAACACCACCGACCACCGTGACATCTGCTGGGGCTGGTCCGCCGACGGCCGGAACTGGACCTTCGACCAGACCCCGCTGGTACGCCACTCGGATGTCGGCGCGGTGAACGTCGGCGGCCCCCACCTGCTCACGCGCAACGGTTCCGCCTATGTGGTCTACAACAAGGACAAGGAGAGCGGCGGCGACATCATGATCACCGAGGTGGGCGCGGACTTCTCGCTCCGTCGCCATCTGGGTGTCTTCTACAACTCCCGCTCCGCGCCACCGGAGAACGGCAGGGCGGCGGCGCCGTCGTTCGGCACCGACCACGGAGTGCCGTACATGATCTACGAGGCGGGGGAACGGCTCAAGGGCTCGATCGCGGTGGCACGAGGGTAGTCGGGGCCCACGTCACGTCTGTGCGCTGTCCCGCCGGGTTCGCCGGACAGCGCACAGGCTCGACGGCGATCGCGCCGAATGCCCGTCAACGCTTGGGCTGTGTCCATTCCGGTACCCAGACGCCGCTGTTGGGGCGGCCGGGATACGCGGCGGTGAGATGGCGGCGCAGGGCGGCCAGGGCGGGGTGGCGGTCATGGGTACGCCAGATCAGCGAGTGGGGGTAGAGCGGGGTGGGGTCTTTGAGGGGGATACGGCGCAGGTCGTGGCCGGCCGGCCACACCAGGGGGGTCTGTTCGCTGACGAAGGTAGCCAGTGTCGTGGAACCGGCGATGGTGTCGAGCAGCGCCTCGATGCCGAAGTCCGGGCCGACCGAGTCGATGACGACGCCGAAGGCGGTGGCGAGTTCGTCGTAGTAGGCGGCCCACTCGGTGCCGGGCAGGTTGCCGGGCATCCAGATCCGCCGCCCGGCGAGTTGGGCGGGGGTGAGCGCGGGGGCGTTCGCGAACTCGTGTCGTGGTCCGGTGAACAGGTGCAGCGGTTCATCGAAGACGGGAGTGGCCTCCACGCCGCGGGGCAACGATCGGCCCGGCATGGTCACGGCGCGGAACGTCGCGTCGATGATCCCGTCCCGGACCGCGGCGATGGCCGTGTCGGAGTCGAACAGCGTCACGACGTCCAGCTCAATCTCGGAGTGGGCGAGATGGAAGCCGCGCAGCAGTCCCGTCAGGGAGAGCTGGCGGCCGATCACGTCGACGCGTAGCACCCGATGGCCCGGCCGTACGGACGCGACGGCGCGCTCGGCGGAGTGGAGGAAGGTCCGGGCGTGGGGCAGGAACGCCTGGCCGTCGATGGTGAGCCGCGCTCCACGGGCGTCACGGGTGAAGAGTTGGACACCGAGCTCCTTCTCCAGCGCGGCGACACGCTTGGACACGGCCTGCGGCGTGACCGAAAGACCGGCGGCGGCCTCCTGGAACTGCCCCGCGTCCGCGACGGCGACGAAGGTGCGCACGGCCATGACGTCCATGCATCCACTCTATGCGGACAACCAAGTGTTGTTCATGACCGCCCTGATCGTTGTTTGTCGGGTGTCCTCGGATGGCTTTGATGGCTCCGGCCAACCTCTGGTTGAGCGGCTGTCGTATTCGACGGGTGTCGTCCGACGGCTGTACGGGTGCCATCCGACGGCCGCGGTCCGAACGCCACCATCGTGAGGAATCCTCATGCCTGATCAAGACCGTCTCTACGTCCGCACCGCCGAGTTCGCGCGGGTGGCCGAGCGGATCGAGCACGTGACCACGCTCACGTCACGGCTCAACGTCCTGCCCTTCGACGACAAGGCCGCCCGCGCGGCCCTGCTGTCCGAGATCGTCGGCAAGCCCGTCCCCGACTCCGTCACCGTCTATCCGCCCTTCTACACCGACCACGGGCTCGGCATCGACTTCGGTGCCGTCGTCACGAAGGACATTCCCCCCAACACCCTGGTGACCGGATCGGCCGCCTTCGCACGCAAGCGATGGAACGACTGAGCCCGGCGCACGGGCGCGGCGGACGGGCGCGGCGGACGGGCCCGGCGGACGGCCGCGTCGAGCGCCGCGTTCCCCTATCCGCGCCCGGCCGTGGTGCCGCGCACGACGAGGCGCGGGGTGAGGACGACCTCACGGGGCTCGGTGCGGTCCTGGTCGAGGCGTTCCACGGCGGCGGTCACCGCGTGCCTGGCCTGTTCCCGGGCGCTCTGGCTGACGGTGGTCAGATTGAAGCAGCTCAGCCGGGAGAGGGTGTCGTCGTCGTAGCCGGCCACGGACACCTCGCCCGGGACGGCGACTCCGGCGCGCGCGAGGGCGGCCAGGACGCCGATGGCGCACTGGTCGTTGTACGCGACCACCGCGGTGGGCAGTCGGCCGCCGTCGAGGAGGTGGCGGGCGGCGCGCTCGCCGGACGCTTCCGTGTTGTCTCCGGATAGCACACGGATGTGGTCGCCGAGGCCGTGGCGGCGCATGGCGGTGCGGTAACCACGGCGCCGGTCGGTGGCGATGGCCCCCTTCCCGCCGTCCACGTAGACGATCTCGCGATGGCCGAGGCCGACCAGGTGATCAATGGTCTGACTCACGCCGTCGTCGTCAGCGGTGCGTACGACGTCCAGGGCGGTGTCCGCGATCCGGCGGCCGACGGTGATGACGGGGGCCTTGTTGTCGAGCACGGCGAGCGCGTCCGCGGGTGCGGTGGGGCCGAGCAGGATCAGCGCCTCGCTGCGGAAGGCCAGCAGGGTGTCCACCGCGGTCCGTTCGTCGCGGGTGCGGGTGAGGGTGCTCAGGACCAGGTCGTAGCCGACCTCCTCGGCCGCGGTGTGCAGGTGCTCGACCAGTTCGGCGTGGAACGGGCTGTGGATGTCGACCATGACGCCGAGCAGGCGGCTGCGTCTGCTGGCCAGTGTGGAGGCGGTGCGGTCCACCTGATAGCCGAGGTCGGCGGCCGCCTTCAGGACGCGCTGCCGGGTCCGCTCGCTCGGGCCGGGCACACCGCGCAGCACCAGGGAGACCGATGCCGTGGACAGGCCCACCCGCGCGGCCACGTCCTCCAGTCTGGGGCGCTTGGGCGTGCCGTTCTGGTGACGCCCGGAACCACCGTCCTCCACCCCGGAACCACCATCCTCCACCTGTGCCTCCCGGCGCGAATCTCCTTGTGCGACACCCTTGACACCCTCATGCGGCACGGCCGATAGTACCAGAACTTAAAGCGCTTTAAATTGTCCTGTCGTTCCAACAAAGCGATCGCGAAGTTCGCCGCGAAGGGCACCCGGTGACGCCCATGACCCACTCCGGCCGTGTTCCCCCGACCCGAAGGGATTCCCCGTGAAGATCGCCCTCGACCCGTTTATGATCCGCGACGTTCCGCTTCTCGAACTGCCCTCAGTCGTCGCCGAGTTGGGCTACGAGTGGATCGAACTCTCCCCCCGGGAGGACTTCATCCCCTTCTTCCGCCACCCCCGTGTCGACGACGCCACCGTAAGGAAGTTCCGCAAGGCGCTGGACACGGCCGGAGTGGGCGTCTCCTCCCTGCTGCCCCTGTTCCGCTGGTCCGGCCCGGACGAGGACGCACGGCAGGCCGCGGTCCGGTACTGGAAGCGCTCGATCCAGATCTGTGCGGACCTCGGAGTGGACAGCATGATCTCGGAGTTCAACGGCCGCCCCGAGGACCCGGACCGCAGCGAGGCGCAGTTCTGGCGCTCGATGGAGGAGCTGCTCCCGCTGTTCGAGCGCGAGGGCATCAAGCTCGCGCTGGAACCCCACCCGGACGACTTCATCGAGAACGGCTACGACGCGATCAACCTGATCCGGGGCATCAACCACTCCCACGCCGGCTTCCTCTACTGCGCCCCGCACACCTTCCACATCGGCGACGACGCGCCCGGCATCATCGAGTACGCGGGCGACCTCCTCACCCATGTCCACCTCGCGGACGCCTTCGACCACACCGCGTCCTCGGGCAACCGCTACATCCTCAACCCGCCCGGCACCCCGGCCCGGATCCATCAGCACCTCGACATCGGCCAGGGCGAGGTGGACTTCGACGAGCTCTTCCGCACACTGCGCGCACACGGATTCGACTCCACCCTGACCGCCTGCGTCTTCGCCTGGGAGGAACGGGCCAGGGAGTCCTCCGCCTTCATGCGGAAGAAGATCGACGAATACCTGGCCGCCCATTTCTGACCGGTCCCCCGCCGCTGTCCCGTTCCCCGTCCCTCTCTTTCCCTCGTTTCGAAAGGCATCCGCCATGACCACGTCCGCCCAGCCCCTCTCCGTCGCGGTGATCGGAGCCGGGATGGCCGGCCGCGCCCATGCCGCCGGCTACCGCAACGTCAACACCGTCTTCGACGCGGGTCTGCCGCCGGTCCGGCTGGCCGCGATAGCCGACGCCAACGTCGCACTCGGCGAGGACGCCGCCCGCCGCTACGGCTATGAGAAGGCGCTGCCGAGCTGGGAGGCCGTCGCCGAGGACCCGACGATCGACGCCGTCAGCATCGTCGTGGGAAACGATCTGCACCGCCCGATCGCCGAGGCACTGGTCGCGGCCAGCAAGCATGTGCTGTGTGAGAAGCCGCTGGCGGGAACGCTCGAGGACGCCCGGGCGATGGCCGAGTTGGAGCGTGGCGCCGATGTGGTGACCGCCGTCGGGTACACCTTCCGCCGCTCTCCCGCCATCGCCGCGATCCGCGATCATGTCCTGCGCGATGAACTGGGCGAGCCGACCCTGTTCAGCGGCCGGTACTGGTGTGACTACGCGACCGACCCGAAGGGCCCGCTGAGCTGGCGGTTCAAGGGCGGGCCCGGCTCCGGCGCGCTCGGGGACGTCGGTGCGCACGTGATCGACACCGCCGAGTACATCGCGGGCCCCATCACCGCCGTCTCCGGCGCCTCGCTGTCGACGCAGATCCCCAAGCGGCCCCTGCCGCTGGGCGCGGTCGTCGGGCATAACGCCGCGCCCGTCTCGGACGAGCTCGGCGCGGTCGAGAACGAGGACACCGCGTCCTTCACCGTCCGCTTCGAGTCCGGTCTGGTCGGCACCTTCTCGGTCTCGCGCACCGCCTTCGGACTGCCCAACGGGCTCTCGTTCGACGTCCTGGGCGTGGGCGGCCGGGCCGCGTTCGACCAGCACCGCCCGGCCGAGTACCTCTTCGACGACGCACGGCCCGACACCCGCCCGAGCGGCGCCCGCCAGATCATCGCCGGCCCGAACCTCCCCTACTTCAAGGGCGGTTACCCGATGGAGGCACCGGGCGTGGGCGGCGGCAACGCCGAGATGTTCACCTACCAGGCCCGGGCCTTCCTCGACCAGGTCGCGGGCGTGGCCGAACCGCTGCCGCCGTGCGCCACGTTCGCCGACGCCCTGCGGACGATGGAGATCATCCAGGCCGTTGTCGAGTCCTCGCGCCAGGGCGGCACCGCCGTCGACGTTCCGCCCGCCGTCTGAAACGCCCGTAAGGAGTCGTACCCATGCCCCTCAAGCTCGGCGCCTACACCGCCTGCCTGCACGACCGCACCCTCTCCGAGGCCCTGGACATCCTGAAGGAGAACGGTCTGACCTCGGTCGAGGTCAACACCGGCGGTTTCATCCCCTCCCCGCACTGCCCGGTCGACCTGCTGCTGTCCTCGGCCACCGCGCGCGAGGAGTACCTTGCGGCCTTCGCCGACCGGGGGATGGAGCTGACCGGTCTCAACTGCAACGGCAATCCGCTCAACCCCCTCCCCGGTGTCGGCCCGAAACACGCCGATGACCTGCGCCGCACCATCCGCCTCGCGGGCCTGCTCGGCGTCGAGCACGTCGTCACCATGTCCGGCACCCCGGGCTCCGACCCCGACGCCAAGTACCCCTCCTGGGTCGTCAACCCCTGGGACGGCGTCTACATGGACGTCCTGGACTACCAGTGGGGCGTGGCCGTCGAGTTCTGGAAGGAGATCGACGCGCTCGCCCGGGAGAACGGCGTCCGGGTCGCCATCGAGATGCACCCGCACAACGTCGTCTTCTCCCCGGTCACCCTGAAGCGGCTCGTCGACGAGACCGGTGCGACCAACGTCGGCGCCGAGATGGACCCCTCCCATCTGATGTGGCAGGGCATGGACATCGTCGCCGCCATCATGTGGCTCGGCCCGCTGGTATTCCACGCCGCCGCGAAGGACGCCACGCTCTGCCCCGGCGCCGACATCCGCGGCGTCCTGGACACGTCCTTCACCCGTGTCCCCGCCGACGCCCCCGGCAAGGTCCCCACCGGCTACGGCTTCTGGTGCAACGCCTGGCCCGAGAACCCGGCGTGGAAGTTCGTCGCCGTCGGACTCGGCAACGACGTCCCCTTCTGGACGGAGTTCCTGCGCACCCTCGCCGAGGTGAACCCCGACATGGCCGTCAACATCGAACACGAGGACGCCGCCTACTCGCAGACCGAGGGTCTGGCCCTGGCCGCCAAGAACCTCCGTAGCGCCGCGGAAGCCCTCTGACCCACCCGCGCCGTGGTCCCCGCTTCCGCCGGCCGGTGGAAGCGGGGACCCTCGTATCACTCGCCCCGGATCTTTCGGTACGTCTGTCGGCAGCCGGGCCATCGTGTCGTGAGCCGCGCGGTCAGACGCTGTATCCACCGTCCACCCCCAGCGCCTGCCCGGTGATGAACCCGGCGCGCTCCGACGCGAGGAACACGACCGCCTCGGCGATGTCCCGCGCCTGCCCGAACCTGCGCAGGGGGATGTTGCGCCGGGCGACGGCCAAGGCTTCCTCGTCCAGCTCGCCGGAGCTGATCAGCCGGCTGGCGATGCCGTCCGTGAGCATGCCGGGGGCGACGCAGTTGACCCGGACGCCGTACCGCCCCTCCTCGGCGGCGAGTGCCCGGGCCACCGCCTCGACCGCCCCCTTGGCCCCTGAGGACAGCCCGTCTCGGACCGGGAATCTCCGCGTGGCGACCGTCGTCACGGCGACGATGCTGCCCCGGCTCTCCCGCAGCGGGGACAGCGCGGGGTGGACGAGGTTGAAGAACGCCACCGCGTCGGCCTCCAGCTGCGTGCGGTACCGGCCGGGCGTCACCTTGCTCAGATGCGTCATCGGTACGTGCGGTCCGGCCGCGTAGACGAGGGTGTGCAGGCCGCCGAAGTCCGCCGCGGCGACCCGGACGGCCCGTGCTGTGGCCTCCTCGTCGGTCAGGTCGAGCGCGGTCGCGGCAGCCCGACGCCCGGATGCCTTCGTCTCCTCGATGAGTGCGTGCGCCGCGTCCTGGTTGGCTCGGTAGGTGAAGACGATGTCGCTGCCGCGTGCGGCAAGCAACCGTACGATCGCCGCACCGATGGCCCCGGTGCCGCCCGCGACAAAGGCGGCCCCCGGTCGGCCCACGAAGTCGTCCACGCCTCACGACCCCGGGGACTTGGCGATGATGACCATCCTGACCTCACTTGTCCCGGCATAGATACGAGTGACGGCGCGTCAGGGTACAGCCGGGCGATCGGGTACTCCAGTATGTGGCCGCATCCGCCGGACAGCCGGAGTCAGCGATCGACGGCGCGCGCCTGCGTCTCCGTGCGGAGCGGCACGCTATGAGTCGCAGAGCTGGAAGGCGATCTCCTGCGGCTGCGGCCCGAACCCCAGCCGTACCTGGGCTCCGACACACGCCCTGGCCAGCGGCACGGCGCTGACCCTGGCACGGAGACGGAACCCTTCGCGCATGTCGATGATGGCCATGGCGCGAGGCCTGCCCGCGCTGCGGCCGACAACGGTGACGTGATAGATGACGCCGGTACCGTCACTGCGTTCCTCGGCCATGTCGGTGGAGCCGCAGACAGGGCACAGCAGGCGGCGGAAGACCGCGGTATGGCACCAGCGGCAGCGCTGGAAGTACAGCACCCCGTCCCGGACCCCCCCTGCTGGGATGGGGCCGCTGTCCTGGTCCGCGTCAATCCGCGGTGCGGCGGTCGGGACGCCGTCCCCTGCGAAGGGGCCGTCGCCTGCGGTTTCGATCACTGTATGGGACATGGCGAATTCTCCTGACCGCCGCCGGGTGCGGCGGAACGGCTCTGTGAAGGGGGCGAGGGCGGGCCGGTGCGTTCGTCAGTCCTTGATCTCGCAGATCGCGGCACCGGAGGTGAGGGAGGCGCCGATCTCCGCGGACAGGCCCTTGACGGTGCCGGACTTGTGTGCGTTCAGCGGCTGCTCCATCTTCATCGCCTCCAGGACGACGACCAGGTCTCCCTCCTTGACCTCCTGGCCCTCCTCGACGGCGACCTTGACGATCGTGCCCTGCATCGGGGACGCGAGGGTGTCACCCGAGGCGACCGGACCCGACTTCCTGGCCGCGCGCCGCTTGGGGCGGGCGCCCGAGGCGTGACCGGCGCGGGACGGCGACATGCCCAGCGAGGACGGCAGGGAGACCTCCAGGCGCTTGCCGCCGACCTCGACGACCACCGTCTCACGGCCCGGCTCGTCGTCCGTCTCCGCGTCCGAGGGGGCGGCGAAGGGCGTGATCTCGCCTGTGAACTCGGTCTCGATCCAGCGGGTGTGGACGGTGAACGGCTCGGTGGAGCCGGTCAGTTCGGGGGCGAACGCCGGGTCCCTGACCACCGCGCGGTGGAACGGGATGGCGGTCGCCATGCCCTCGACCTGGAACTCGGCCAGGGCGCGGGCCGCGCGCTGGAGGGCTTGTGCGCGGGTGGCACCGGTGACGATCAGCTTGGCCAGCAGCGAGTCCCACGCGGGGCCGATGACGCTGCCGGACTCCACGCCCGCGTCCAGCCGCACACCCGGCCCGGCGGGCGGGGCGAAGGAGGTCACCGTGCCCGGGGCAGGCAGGAAGTTGCGGCCCGGGTCCTCGCCGTTGATGCGGAACTCGAAGGAGTGGCCGCGCAGTTCGGGGTCGCCGTAGCCGAGTTCCTCGCCATCGGCGATGCGGAACATCTCGCGCACCAGGTCGATGCCGGTGACCTCCTCGGTGACCGGGTGCTCCACCTGGAGCCGGGTGTTGACCTCCAGGAAGGAGATCGTGCCGTCGTTGCCGACCAGGAACTCCACCGTGCCCGCGCCGACGTAACCGGCCTCCTTGAGGATGGCCTTGGAGGCGGAGTACAGCTGCGCGACCTGCTCCTCGGACAGGAACGGCGCCGGGGCCTCCTCGACCAGCTTCTGGTGGCGGCGCTGGAGGGAGCAGTCGCGGGTGGAGACCACGACCACGTTGCCGTGGGTGTCGGCCAGGCACTGGGTCTCCACGTGGCGGGGCCTGTCCAGGTAGCGCTCGACGAAGCACTCGCCGCGGCCGAACGCGGCCACCGCCTCGCGTACCGCCGACTCGTAGAGCTCGGGGACCTCATCGAGGGTGCGGGCGACCTTCAGACCGCGGCCGCCGCCGCCGAAGGCCGCCTTGATGGCGATCGGCAGACCGTGCTCCTCGGCGAAGGCCACGACCTCCTCCGCCCCGGAAACGGGGTCGGGGGTCCCGGCCACCAGCGGGGCACCCGCGCGCTGGGCGATATGCCGGGCGGCGACCTTGTCGCCCAGGTCGCGGATGGCCCGCGGCGGCGGGCCGATCCAGATCAGACCGGCGTCCAGGACCGCCTGGGCGAACTCGGCGTTCTCCGACAGGAAGCCGTACCCGGGATGGATGGCGTCCGCGCCGGACTCGCGTGCCGCGTTCAGGATCTTGTCGATCACCAGATAGCTGGTCGCCGGGGTGTCACCGCCCAGGGCGAACGCCTCGTCCGCCGCGCGGACGTGCGGAGCGTCCCGGTCCGGGTCCGCGTAGACGGCCACGCTCACGATCCCGGCGTCCCGGCAGGCCCGAGCAACACGGACCGCGATCTCGCCACGGTTGGCGATCAGCACCTTCGTCAGCATGCCGGCTCCAGCCCGTCCCCGGCCGCGGTCGGCCGGTCCACCACGCGCGTGTGCGGTGCCGCGACGGCGCCGGTCTGCTCCGCTCGTTCCAACAGGTCGTTCATGCTGTTTTCTCCAAGAGTCGGGGGCTGCTCGTTCGACGAGGCCAGGAGGAGCGGTCCGGACTAGAGGGGGATGTTGCCGTGCTTCTTGGGCGGTAGCGACTCGCGCTTGGTGCTCAGCTGACGCAGGCCGCGCACGATGTGGCGACGGGTCTCGGACGGCATGATCACCGCGTCGACGTAGCCGCGCTCGGCCGCGACATAGGGGTTGAGGAGGGTGTCCTCGTACTCCTGGATGAGCCGCGCCCGGGTCGCCTCCACGTCGCCGCCGGTCTCGGCCTCGGCGAGGGTGCGGCGGTGCAGGATGTTGACCGCGCCCTGGGCGCCCATGACCGCGATCTGGGCGGTCGGCCAGGCCAGGTTGAGGTCGGCGCCCAGGTGCTTGGAGCCCATGACGTCGTACGCGCCGCCGAACGCCTTGCGGGTGATCACCGTGATCAGCGGGACCGTCGCCTCCGCGTAGGCGTAGATCAGCTTGGCGCCGCGCCGGATGATGCCGTCGTGTTCCTGGCCCACGCCCGGCAGGAAGCCCGGCACATCGACGAAGGTGATGACCGGGATGTTGAAGGCGTCGCAGGTGCGTACGAAGCGCGCGCCCTTCTCGCTCGCCTTGATGTCCAGGCACCCGGCGGACTGCATCGGCTGGTTGGCGACGATGCCCACCGAGTGGCCCTCGACCCGCCCGAAGCCGGTGACGATGTTCGGCGCGAACAGTGGCTGTGTCTCGAAGAACTCGGTGTCGTCGAGGATGTGCTCGATCACCCTGTGCATGTCGTACGGCTGGTTCGCGCTGTCGGGCACGAGGGTGTCCAGCTCCAGGTCCTCGTCCGTGACGGAGAGGTCCGCCTGCTCGGGGAAGACCGGCGCCTCGGAGAGGTTGTTGGACGGCAGGTACGACAGCAGCTGTTTGACGTACTCGATGGCGTCCTTCTCGTCGCCCGCCATGTGATGGGCCACGCCGGAGGTGGCGCTGTGGGTGCGGGCGCCGCCCAGTTCCTCGAAGCCGACGTCCTCACCGGTGACGGTCTTGATGACGTCCGGGCCGGTGATGAACATGTGCGAGGTCTGGTCGGCCATGACCGTGAAGTCGGTGATCGCCGGGGAGTACACGGCTCCCCCCGCACAGGGGCCCACGACCAGGCTGATCTGCGGGATCACACCGCTCGCGTGGGTGTTGCGGCGGAAGATCTCGCCGTAGGCGCCGAGGGAGGCCACGCCCTCCTGGATGCGGGCGCCGCCGGAGTCGTTGATGCCGATGACCGGGCAGCCGGTCTTCAGCGCGAAGTCCATCACCTTGACGATCTTCTGGCCGTAGACCTCGCCCAGCGCGCCGCCGAAGACGGTGAAGTCCTGGGAGAACACGGCCACCGGGCGGCCGTCGACCGCGCCGTATCCGGTGACGACGCCGTCGCCGTAGGGGCGGTTGCCGGCCAGGCCGAAGTTGGTGGAGCGGTGCCGGGCGAACTCGTCGAGCTCCACGAAGGAGCCCTCGTCGAGCAGCAGCTCGATCCGTTCCCGAGCCGTCAGCTTGCCCTTGGCGTGCTGCTTCTCCACCGCGCGCGCGGAGCCGGCGTGCGTCGCCTCCTCGATACGGCGCTGGAGATCCGCGAGCTTGCCGGCGGTGGTGTGGATGTCGATTTTGGACACGTCCTCGGCACTCTGTGTAACGGAATCCACGCCGGACCCTCCTGTGGTACTCAATGTCTTATGAACGGTACTCAGTACCGCTCGGTGGGGCAAGTGGTCTCCGAGTACTGAGACAGGGAAGGATGAGGGGTCATGAGCAAGCCAGCCGCGCGGATCCGGCTCGCGGACGCCGCGTTCGTTCTCTTCGACGAACGCGGATACGAGCGGACCACCGTTGATGACATCGCCGAACGGGCCGGAGTGGGCCGTACGACGTTCTTCCGGCACTACCGGTCGAAGGAAGCGGTCATCTTCCCCGATCATGACCGGCTGCTGGAGTTGATCAGGGACCGCCTGGCGACCTCCAGCGAGAGCACCGCCCTGGTCGCGGTATCCGACGCCGTACGCCTGGTGCTGCTGCACTACATCGACGAGGGCGACCTCGCGCGCCGCAGGTACGCGCTCACCAGCAAGGTGTCCGCCCTGCGGGATCGGGAGATCGCCAGCGTGGCGCGCTACCAGCGACTGTTCCGCGAGTTCATCGCGGACTGGATGGGCGACCCCACCGAGGCGGCCTCGCTTCGGGCCGAGCTCATGGCGGCGGCAGTGGTGGCGGCCCACAACCACGTACTGCGCCGATGGCTCCGGGGTGAGTCCGCCGACCCCGTCGCAGAGGTCGACGAGGCGATGCGCGAAGTCCTCGCGCTCTTCCCGACACCTCAGTCCCCCGGGGGAAGGGACGATGACGGCACCACCCTCGTCGCGTTCCGGACCAGCCAGGATCTCGACGCCCTGCTCCCCTCGCTGCGACGCCTCATCGAGGACAACCCTTGAGCGCGCCTCGGCCTCGCCGTCAAACGACGAGCACCGCGCACCCGCGTCCCGGCGTTCAGCGCTCCCGGCCGTAGGTCACGGCGCCGCGACCTCGAGCACCAGCTTGCCCGTGGTGGTGCCCGACTCGATGCGGCGGTGGGCCTCGGCGGCCCGTTCCAGCGGCAGGGTTTCGACCCGCGTCCGCAGGTCTCCCGTCGCCGCGGCCGCCACCGCGCGGCGCAGCGCCCGGCGTGTCTCCTCGGGGAAGGCGGCGGAGAAGGCGGCCAGGTTGAAGCCGGAGACGGTCCTGTTGGTGAACCACAGTTCATTGGCAGGGATACCGATGTCCTCGGCGCCGGAGGCGTTGCCCATCACCACCAGGCGCCCCATCGGGGCCAGCCGGTCCAGCCCCGCCCGGCGGGCCGGGCCGCCGACCATGTCGACCACGACGTCGAACTCGCCCGCGTCGGCGATCCGGTCCCGCGTGATCACCTCGTGGTAGCCGAAGCGCTTGGCGGTCTCGACCTTGGCCGCGCTGCCGACGGTGCCGACCACGTGGCCCGCGCCCAGCAGGCGGGCGGCCTGGCCAAGTTGGCTTCCCACGCCACCGGCGGCCGCGTGGATCAGAACGCGTTCCCCGGGCTCGATCCGGGCCACCCGGTCGAGCACCAGGAACGCGGTGGTGCTGTTGGACGGCAGCGCCGCGGCGACGTCCATCCCGATACCGAGGCCGTCCAGCGGCACGACCAGGTCCGCCGAGGTGACCACCACCTCCGCGTAGCCACCGCTGTCGACGATCGAGAGCGCGGCCACCGGCTGCCCGACGGCCAGCTCCTCGACGCCCTCACCGACCGCCCGGATCCGCCCCGACACCTCGATACCGGGCACGAAGGGGAGCGGCACGTCGACCACGCCGCGCCGGTAGAGGACCTCGGCGAAGTTGGCGCCCGCGTACGTCACGTCGATGGCGACCTGGCCCGGTCCGGGCTCGGGGACGGGAACGGTGGCAACGCGGAGCACCTCGGCGTCGCCGAACTCGGGGATGGTCACTGCCTTCATCTGCCTGCTGCTGTTGTTCATGTCCACGATCCTGCGGGCACGGCGGCGACGCGGGCAGTGCCCACTCATCCTGGGTGTGGCACCACCAGGCTGTGCTGCCGCAGCAAGGTCTCCAGCCGCTGCTGGGTGTCGGTGCCGGGGCGCGGGTTGTGCAGGATCAGATGGTGCCCGGGGTGCTCGGGCAGTGGCAGCAAGGTGGCATCGAAGATCATCGTCCCGGCGTCGGGGTGATCGACCGCCTTCACCGCGCTGGTGTGCTCGGCCACGTCGTGGCGCGCCCACAGCTCGGCGAATTCGGGGCTGACCGCGGCCAGGTCGGCGGCGATGCGGCCGAACTCCGGATCGTCCGGGTAACGTGCCGCGTCGGCCCGGAAGGCGGCCGCCACATCGGTCGCGGTCTCGGCCCAGTTCCGGTGCAGCACCCGGTAGCGGGCGTTGGTGAAGAAGGAGACCAGGCAGTTGTGGTCGCTTTCGCCGTAGCCGAACACCACGCGTGCCGCCTCGTTGACGGCGGTGAAGTTCCAGTGGCGGTCGCGAACATAGCCGGGCCGCGGTGACCAGGCATCCAGCAGCCGCCGTACCTCGGGTGAGGGTGCCGCCGAGGGCGCGGAGGGGGCCTGCGGCGGATTGAGTCCGGCCAGGCGGTACAGATGGGCACGCTCGGCGGAGCCCAGCAGCAGCGCCCGGGCGATCGCGTCGAGGACCTGCTCGGACACCTTGATGTCGCGCCCCTGCTCCAGCCACGTGTACCAGGACACTCCGACGCCCGCCAGCACCGCGACCTCCTCGCGCCGCAGACCGGGCGTACGCCGCCGGCCACCGTCCGGCATGCCGACATCGGCCGGGGAGACCCGGGCCCGGCGGCTACGCAGGAACTCCCGCAGCTCGGTGCGCCGGTCGTCGCGGGACAGGGGCGAATGAGAGGTGGCCATGTTGGTTGATCATCCGTTGATGGTGCGAAGGAAGTGGTCCGCGTCCTCGGGTTCGCCCAGCCGTCCTGCTTCCAGCCAGGAGCCGTCGGCGAAGCGGAGCCGGAAGGTGGCGAATCCGCGCGGCTGGCCCGCCTCGCCCTCGACGCGGGCCTGGTCGCGGGGGAACTCCGCGACGATCTGGAAGTCGTCGGCCTTGGTGGGCGACAGCCGACGGCGGGGGGACGTGGCGATACAGACGCGATCGCGGGCCAGCATGACCAGGCGCTTGGGGTTGGGTGAGTGCCCGTACCAGTGCAGGAGCAACTGGCCCGCCGTCAGGCTCCAGTCGCCGTCGAAGACCTGGTTCGTCGGATCCTGTCCGCGATCGCGGCCGGAGGCGGAGGAGCGGGCGTTCGGCCGGTCACGTCGGCCGGTGCCCAGCTTGTCGAGCAGCATCACCGGGACGACGACGAAGAAGAACACCACGGCACCGACGTACAGCAGCCAGTGGTGCCCCGGCTTCAGCCGCCCCCTGCCCGCGGCGCGGTGTACCTCTTTGGGCGGCGTGGGAATGGGTTTGTGGAGCTCGCACCAGACCAGGGCCGCGGGCTCCTCGCCCAATATCTTCCGGGCCCGCCGATGGACCGCGCGCTTCGCCATGCCGAAAATCCTAGAGGAGCCTTCCATGCGCCCCCCGAGAGGCCCGGTATATCCATGCTGGGCGGTTTGCCCGAGCGGTGGGCGGCCGGCCTTACGGCACCAGCGCGATGCCCCCGTCGACGCGCAGATTGATTCCGTTGATGTATCCGGCCGGCGGGCTGACGAGAAACGCGACCGCCGCCGAGATATCCGCCGCGGTGCCGAGCCTGCCCGCCGGGTTCGGGGCGTACTCCGCCACCACCAGCGGTTCCAGCTCTGTCCACTGCTCCGGCCAGCCTCGCGCGGCCGCTCCGTCCTCGAACATCCGCCGCATGCCGTCCGTCACGATGACACCGGGGCTGACCGTGTTCGCGGTGATGCCGGATCCGGCCAGATGCCGGGCCAGGCTGGTCGTCATGTTGACCACCGCCGCCTTCGCCGCCGAATACTCGACCATGTTCGGCAACGGAGTCGTCGCGGCCCTGCTGCCCACATTGACCACCCTTCCCCATCCGCGCTCGCGCATCTGAGGCACCAGGGCCCGGATCATCCGCACCGCGGACGCGACGTTCCCGTTCATCGCCTCCAGCCACAGCTCCGGTTCCGCGGACTCCCAGTCGTGCTCGGCGAAGGGGCCGGCGTTGTTGACCAGTATCTCCACGCCCCACTCCCGGGCCCGCTCGGCCACCGCCTCGGCGGCGGCCTCATCGGCGAGGTCGCCGAGCACGACGTCCACCACCCCGCCGGCGGCCCGAAGCCGCTCCGCGACATCGCCGACGCGCGCCGGGTCGCGACCGTGCACCAGCACCGCGCACCCTTCGTCGACCAGCCGCCGGGCCACGGCGGCACCGATACCGCCACTGCTCCCCGTCACCATCGCCCGTCGTCCCGCAAGCTCCAGGTCCATGGTTCGCACGCTAGACCACACCTATGACAGTCGCGCCGGTCATCGAAGCGGATCAAGAGTATGGGAGCGCTCCCAACCTGCCACTGTAACTGGCGCACGACGAGCCCGGAAGGTCAGCCGCCATCTTGGTGAGGGACATTGACCTGCCTGCAAGCGCTTGCTAATTTTCCGACTCGCATTGCCGCACCACCACCCATCAAATGCGTTCACCTCTGGACTCTAACGATGAGAAGCGGCCAGCAACCGCTCTCATGCGTTGTCTGCCGTCTCCACGGCGGCTCCCCCACATCAGGAGGTCTCAGCGCCATGAAGCACTCTCGGACATACCCTCGCGTCCTCGTCGCCGCGGCGGCGACCTTGGTCGCGTCGGCGGGCCTGCTCACCGTCCATCCGACCGTCTCGCGGGCGCAGTCCGCGTCCTTCGACGCCGATGACTTATTCGTGTCACCGAAGGGCAGTGCCGACGCCCCCGGGACGGAGTCCTCTCCCACCACACTCGCCTCGGCGATCACCCGCATCACCCCGGGCGGCACGATCTACGCGCGCGGCGGGGCCTACAACCTCTCGCAGACGGTCACCATCGCACCGGACAACAACGGCACGTCGAGCGCCCGCAAGGAACTGGTCGCCTATCCCGGTGAGACCCCGGTGCTGAACTTCTCGGCCATGAGCGAGGATTCGGGGAACCGCGGACTCGCCCTCAACGGGTCGTTCTGGCACGTCTCCGGCATCACCGTCGAACGCGCCGGTGACAACGGAATCTTCGTCGGTGGCAGCGACAACGTCATCGAGCGCACGGTGACCCGCTTCAACCGTGACACCGGGCTCCAGATCTCCCGCATCGCCTCCAGCACCCCCCACGACCAGTGGCCCTCGAACAACCTCGTCGTGAGTTCGGAGTCGCATGACAACGCCGACTCCGACGGCGAGGACGCCGATGGATTCGCCGCGAAGCTCACGGTCGGCTCCGGGAACGTGTTCCGCTACGACGTGTCCCACAACAACATCGATGATGGCTGGGACCTCTACACCAAGAAGGACACCGGCCCCATCGGCCCGGTGACCATCGAGGACTCCCTCGCCTACGGCAACGGCACCCTCTCGGACGGCACCCAGAACTCCAACGGCGACCGCAACGGCTACAAGCTCGGCGGCTCGGATATCGCCGTCGACCACGTCATCCGGCGGAGCATCGCCTACCACAACGGCAAGCACGGGTTCACCTACAACAGCAACCCCGGCCATATGTCGGTGTCGGGCAACGTCGGCATCGACAACGGGCAGCGCAACTTCTCCTTCGACGGCGGCACTTCGGTGTTCCGGGACAATGTGTCGTGCCGCGGTGGCAGCAGCGGGACGAAGGACCGCATCATCGGTGACGCCGACAGTTCGAACCAGTTCTGGTCCGGGGCGAACGGATCCCGGTGCTCGTCCTACACCGGCGCGCTGAAGTGGTCCTTCGCCACGGACGGCAGCCTCCGTGTGTCCTTCGGCGGCCAGGAGTCGCCCTCCTGAGGTCACAACCGGTGTGCCTTCGCCCGTGGGTGGCCGACTCTCGCGCATATGCCGCCGGGAAAGACCTAGCCTGACCGTGCGGCTTGGCACCGAAGGCACACCCCCCACCCCGGAGCTCGCATGACTCACGAACTGCCGAATGCCCTGAACCTGCGAACGGACAAGGCTCACTCCGCCCGCATGTACGACTTCTACCTCGGCGGGAAGGACAACTACGAGGCAGACCGGGAGGCCGCCGGCAGGGTCGCGGCCTCCTACCCCGGCATCTTCGTATGCGCCAGGGAGAACCGTGCGTTCATGCACCGCGCCACGCGCGTGCTCGCCCGGGACCACGGCATCCGGCAGTGGCTCGACATCGGCACCGGCATTCCGACCAAACCCAATCTGCACGAGGTGGCGCAGTCCGTGGCGCCCGACGCCCGGATCGTCTACGTGGACAACGACCCGATGGTCCTCGTCCACGCGCAGACCCTGCTCAACAGCTCCCCGGAGGGCCGTACCGCCTACATCAGGGCGGATGTCAACGAACCCGAGACCATCCTCCGGTCCCCCGGGCTCATCGAGACGCTGGACCTGACCAAGCCCGTCGCCCTCAGCCTGAACGCACTCATGCACTTCGTCACCGACGCCCAGGACGCGCACGGGCTCGTCCGCCGTCTGATGAGCGCGCTGCCCTCGGGCAGCGCGCTCGCCCTCAGCCACTGCACACCGGACTTCGATCCCCAGACCTGGCAGAAGGTCACCGACATCTACAACCGGGCCGGAACCCCGGTGCAGTTCCGTGACAAGTCGGCCGTGGCGGACTTCTTCACCGGTCTGGACCTGATCGAGCCGGGTATCGTCGTCGGCCACCGCTGGCGGCTGCCCGCCGAGGACGGCGGAGCGGCCCCGGAGGACGGCCCGGTGCCGAGCGACGCCGAGGTCAGTCTGTGGGCCGGCGTCGGCATCAAGCCATAAAGGGATACCAGTCCTCCATCCGAAGTTGAGAACCTGTCATTTTTTGCCGTCGGAGCTCTTGTGGGAGATGCCCGCCTTCATTACTTTCCAGTAGGTGGCGCCCCGACGATGACAGACCCCCATCACCTCCAATGGAGTGACCATGCCTCCCGAGCACCGTGGCTCCACCCGAACGATTCTCTCCCTCGCCGCCGCCGTGGCGCTGGCCATGACCGGTTCCACGGCGGTGAGCGCCTCCGCACAGCCGAATACGGACGGCCTGCGGGAAGTGATGTTCGTGGGCAACAACTGGGACGGCACCGCCGACGTCATAAAGTCCACCGGTGACTTGGCCAGGATCGGCCGGATCAACGTCATACCGGACAAGGACCAGCGGCTCACCGAGATCTACCTCAACCCCATCAAACTCGCCTTCTTCCTGGGGATCCGGCTGGGGCCGGGAGAAGGCCACGACCAGTTCGTGGACGACATGTACTCCACCCCGGACGGCTCCGCCATCGTCGTCTCCCGGCCCAGCTTCGCCGACGTGGTCTCGATCGACGTCACGACGGGCAAGGTCAACTGGCGCTTCCCCGTGTCGGGATTCCGCGCGGACCACATGGCCGTGTCCCCCGACGGCAAACACGTCGCGGTGTCGGCTTCGACGTCGAACACCGTGCATGTCCTCGACATCGAGACGGGGAAGCAGCTCGGTTCGTTCTCCGCCGGTGACAAGCCCCATGAGAACGTCTTCACCGACGGCGGCAAGTATCTCTGGAACATGTCGATCGGCGAGGTCAACACCGACCTGGACGATCCGTCGATGGACTGGACGAAGGGCGACCGGCACATCACCGTGGTCGACACGACCACATATCGGCAGGTGAAGGTCATCGACATGCGCGAACGGCTCGACGCCTTCGGTCGCAAGGACCTGTCCGACGCCGTCCGGCCCGTCGCCTTCACCCCCGATGAGTCCAAGCTCTACTTCCAGGTCTCCTTCTTCAACGGGTTCCTGGAGTACGACGTGGCCAAGGACAAGATCACCCGTGCGAAGACCCTGCCGAAGAACCCCGAGACCAGCGAGGACCGGACCACCTGGGTCAACGACTCCCGCCACCACGGCCTGTCGATGAGCCCCGACGGCAAGAAGCTGTGCGTGGCCGGGACGATGGACGACTACGCGACCGTCGTGGACCGGGAATCGCTCCAGGAGGGCCCCCTGGTGCCGACCTCGAAGCCGTACTGGGCGACGGTGAGCGGCGACGGCACCTCGTGTGTCGTCTCCGAGAGCGGTGCCGACCGGGTCACCGCGATCGACTTCGCGACGGGCGAGAAGACCGCGTCCGTGTCGGTCGGCGACCACCCGCAGCGGGTGCGCATCGGCCATGTGGCCGCCGACTGGACCGGACCGTCGGCCTCGTAGCCGACGCGGACTCGGCGATCGACGGCGACGCGGAAGGCTATCGGGAGCGGTCCTCGGCGCGCACCACGGCCGCGACCCTCAGGTCCGCTCCTGCCCCGCATCGGAGATGTCCGGAACGCCGACGGCAGGGGTGCCCGGATCGGCGGACTGCTCGGCCAGTGTGGCGGCCCAGGTGGCCGACCATTCGACGAGGGGGCTGAGGGCGGTGCGAGCCTCCCGTCCCAGCGCGGTGAGGGCGTAGTGGCCGTCCGGCGTTTGATGCACCAGACGCGCCTCGATCAGCTCGACGAGGCGTTGACGCAGCACGCTGGAGGACATGTTCCCGCAGCGTCCCCGGAGAGCGCGGAAACCCAGGCCGCCTTCGTGCAGCTCCCACACCACTCGCAGGCTCCATCGCCGGCCGAACAGATCGAGCGCGGCCATGAGAGGGCGTCCGGTGGTCGAGCCACGCACCGGCCGTCCTGGTGTCGGTGCAACCATCGCGGTCCTCCTGCCCTCCCGTAGATCCACAGCCCCTGGTGTTTCGGTTTTCGAAACATTAACATCGCCCGGTGATTCGGAAACCGAACCGCTCCAATGCGTGGAGGGCAGCATGACGGCATTGACCACACCTCTGTGTCGGCAGTTGGGGATCGAGGTGCCGGTGGTGCAGGCGCCCATCGGGTCCGCGGTCACGACGGACCTGGTGGCCGCGGTGACGGACGCCGGCGGCCTCGGCACCCTTGCTCTGACGTGGGTCACCGCGGAAGAGGCGGTGCGCCGGATCCGGGAGGTTCGGCGGTCGACGCCGGGGCCCTTCGCCGTGAACTTGGTGCTGGACTTCCCGGTGGACGAACTTCTGGACGCCTGCCTGGCGGAGAGCGTGCCGGTCATCTCGACGTTCTGGGGCGATCCCTCGGCTGTCGCCGGACGCGCGCACTCGGCCGGCGCCGTTCACCTCCACACCGTCGGTTCCGTCGCCGAGGCCGAAGCCGCTGTTGCCGCCGGTGTCGATGTGATCGTGGCCCAGGGGTGTGAGGCAGGCGGCCATGTGCGCGGGGAGACCACCACGATGGCGCTCGTGCCCGCAGTCGTGGACGCTGTGTACCCGGTGCCCGTCATCGCGGCAGGCGGCATCGCCGACGGGCGCGGGCTCGCGGCCGTACTGGCTCTCGGGGCCCAGGCGGGATGGCTGGGCACCCGATTCCTGACGGCATGCGAGGCCGCCACGCACGAGGTCTACCGCCAAGCCGTCATCCGGGCGGCGCCGCAGGAAGCCGTGCACACCCGGTGCTTCGACGGAGGCTGGCCCAACGCACCGCATCGCGCACTGCGCAACTCCACGCTCAGCGCCTGGGAGGCCGCGGGCCGTCCCGCCGCGCCGAATCGTCCCGGAGAAGGCACCGTGGTGGCCCGCGGCGCCGACGGACGGGCTTGGCCGCGTTACGAGGACATGGTGCCTGTGCCCGGCATGTCGGGCGACCTCGAGGCTCTCGCCCTATACGCGGGCCAGACCGCCGGGCTTGTCCACGACGTCGTCCCGGCGGGCCGCATCGTGGCCGACATCGCCGCTCGAGCCGCGGCCCTCATGCGGACGCCGACACCCTGACGCTGTGTACGGCATCCGCACGGCCCCCGTGCACGGGAGTACTCCGGACTCAGACGACCCCCTGGGCGGTCATGGCCTCGGCGACACGGAGGAAGCCCGCGGTGTTGGCGCCGAGCACGTAGTCGTCGGCGTCGCCGCCGTAGGTCTCCGCGGTGGCGCGGCACTGCGCATGCACCCGCCGCATGATGGTGGCGAGCTGGTCCTCCGTACGTTCGAAGCTCCAGCTCTCGCGGGACGCGTTCTGCTGCATCTCGAGTGCGGAGGTCGCCACCCCGCCCGCGTTGGCCGCCTTGCCGGGGCCGAACAGAATCCGCGCGCCGCGGAAGACCTCGACCGCCTCGGGCGTGCACGGCATGTTCGCGCCTTCGGCCACGGCCAGCACACCGTTCTTCGTCAGCGCGGTGGCGTCCTGCTGGTGCAGTTCGTTCTGGGTCGCGCAGGGCAGCGCCACCTGGCACGGCACGTCGAACACCGACCCCCGGGCGGAGAACCGCGCGGTCGTCTTCGCCTCGGCGTAGGCGGAGATCCGCTCGCGGCGCACCTCCTTGATCTCCTTGAGCAGTTCCAGGTCGATGCCGTCCTCGTCGACCAGGTAGCCGGAGGAGTCGGAGCAGGCCACCACCCGTCCGCCGAGGGCGTGGACCTTCTCGATGGCGTAGATGGCCACGTTGCCCGATCCGGAGACCACGGCCCGCCGTCCGTCGAAGTCCTGGCCGCGCGTGGCGAGCATCTCCTGGGCGAAGAACACCGCGCCGTAGCCGGTGGCCTCGGTGCGGGCGTGTGATCCGCCCCAGCCGACCGGCTTGCCGGTCAGAACGCCGGACTCATGGCGGTTGGTGATCCGCTTGTACTGGCCGAAGAGGTAGCCGATCTCACGGCCGCCGACTCCGATGTCCCCGGCGGGCACATCCGTGTGCTCGCCCAGATGCCGGTACAGCTCCGTCATGAACGCCTGGCAGAAGCGCATGACCTCGGCGTCCGAGCGGCCCTTGGAGTCGAAGTCCGAACCGCCCTTGCCGCCGCCGATCGCCATTCCGGTGAGCGCGTTCTTGAAGATCTGCTCGAACCCCAGGAACTTGACGATGCCGAGGTTGACGCTGGGGTGGAACCGCAGCCCGCCCTTGTACGGGCCGAGGGCGCTGTTGAACTCCACCCGAAAGCCGCGGTTGACCTGAACCGTGCCCTGGTCGTCCACCCACGGGACCCGGAAGATCAGCTGGCGTTCGGGCTCGCAGAGCCGTTCCACGATCCTGGCGTGCAGGTACTCCGGGTGGGCCTGGAGCACGGGTCCTATCGCCTGGAGGACTTCGTGTGCCGCCTGGTGGAACTCCGTTTCTGCGGGATCCCGGCGGTGGAGATTGCCGTAGACGGCCTCGAGGTAGGCACTGACGTCCATGTGCGCTGTTCTCTCCGTTCGCATGCGGGCCGGCCGGGCGCCGGCACGAGCCGTGCTTCAGGCGCTGAAGTGCGCCGACAGCGTACTTCAGCCGGTGTCCGCCTTCGGTGGAGAAGGGACCGACCCGGATTCCTCCGGCGTGCCGTGCCGGGCCGCCGACCATCCGATCAGGGCTCCGCGCAGTGCGCCCATGAGTCGGGTGGCCGCCTCGTCCTCGGTCCGTCCGCTCTTGATGAGGTCGAGGATGTCCCGTGGATCGAACAACGCGTTCCACAGATAGAGGGCTTCGTCGCCCAGGTCTCCCAGGCCGAGTTCCTCGGCGGTCTGCCGCAGTGGCTCGGTGAGCGCCTCGGCCTGCGGGGTGAGGTAGCCGGTGCCCTCGCGAAGGCGCTCGAGGTAGCCGCGGTGCGAGCGCATCTGCGCCATCGCACCGCCGTGCTCGAGGACCAGGGACACCCAGTACCGCGACACCGCGTCGAGCTTGCGCAAGCCCCGGGTCGTCTGGGCGGCGCTGAAGTCCCTCAGTTCGGAGCCCACTTGCGCGCGGAAGGCGTGCAGGATCTCCTCCACGGAGGAGAAGTGGCGGTAGGCGGTCGCGGTGGACACCTCGGCATGCTTGGCGATCTCCGCGAGGCTGACCGGCCTGGGCGAGTTCTCGAAGAGCCGTGCCGCCGCCTTGATCAGGTGCCTGCGGTTGCGCTCGGTGTCACTGCGCATGGGACGACTCCTCCTCGCGTCCGGGACGGCGTTCATCGCAGGGCGGCGAGGCCGTGGGCCAGCCTGCGGACACCCTCGACGATGGACCGCGGGCCGGCGGCGTACGACAGCCGCAGGTGTCCCTCGCCCCGGGCCCCGAACTCGCTTCCGGGCCGGACGGCGACACCGTGCGCGCGCAGTGCCGCCACCACATCGACGGAGGGCAGGCCGAGGTCGTACCGCGGGAACTGGTAGAAGGCCCCCTCGGGCGCGCTGAGGGTGAGACCTGGGATCGAGGCCAGTTCCTTGCGCATGATCTCGCCGCGTTCCTCGTAGGCGGCGCGCATCCGGGCGATGTCATCCGCACAGCTTTCCACCGCGACGAGCGCGGCGTCCTGGATAAAGGTGTTCACCGACCCGTTGAAGGTGTTGTGGACGCGCGCGGCCGCCTGGATGAGGGGCGGCGGACCCCAGAGGTAGCCCACGCGCCAGCCGGTCATCGCGTAACTCTTGGAGAAGGTCTGGCAGTAGACGGTCCGCTCGCGCAGCCCGTCGACGGAGACGGCGGATGTGAAGGGCCGCCCGGTGTAATCCAGGTCGGAGTAGGCCTCGTCGGAGATGACGATCGTGGAGGTGCCGTCGAGCAGGCCGGCGAGCGCGGAGAGTTCCTCGTGGCTGTGGACGATGCCGGTCGGGTTCACGGGGTTGCAGAAGACGAAGAGCCTGGCGTCCGCGAGGGCGGCGGCGAGCCGGTCGAGGTCCCAGTGCAGGTCCGGACCGAGCGGGACGGGGACGACGACGCCCCCGGCCATGGCGACGAGGTCGGCGTAGAGGGAGTAGGTGGGGTCGGGGATGACCACCTTGTCACCGGGGTTGACGATGGAGAGGATCGAGGCGGCGAGACCGGCGGTCCCGCCCTGGGTGATCAGGATGTCGGCGGCGGAGACCGGCGCTCCGGCGGTGGCGGCGAGCTTCCCGGCCAGCGCTTCGCGCAGGGCGGGTTCGCCGAGCAGGGGCGAGTAGTGGGTCCGTCCGGCGCGCAGCGAGGCCTGGGCCGCCTCGGTCACCAACGGGGGCGTGTCGAAATCGGGTTCGCCCATGGCGAGGGAGACGAGGTCGGCCCGGGAGTGCGGCTGCTGTGTCCGGCGGGACGCGGCCGCGATCCGGGCGACGGCGTCGGCGGTGGCGAACCGGGGCGGCTGCGTGGTGACGGTGGGCGGCATGCGCTCCTCCTGGTGTCGGGTGGTCAGGCCGGCGGTGCGGCGTCGGCGGGCGCTCCGGCCCAGCGGCTGATCTCGAGGTCGCCGGAGGTGTCGCGCTGCCGGGTGGGCGCCACGACGATCTCCTGGAGGACGACGCGCTGGGGAAGGGTGACGGCGAGGCGGATGGCCTCGGCCACGTCCTCCGGCCGCACCATCGTGGCGCGCTCCTCCGGCTCCGGGGGCCGGGCGCGGTTGTCGAGGATGGGAGTGTCCGCTTCCCCGGGCAGTACGGTGATCGCTCGCAGCCCCTGGTCGCGGAAGGTGTTGTGCAGGAAGGTCATGAAGTTGCGGGCCCCGGCCTTGGCCGCGCCGTAGGCGGCCCCGCCCAGCAGGTTGGGGTTGACGGCGGCGAGCGAGGAGACGGTGACGATCGTCCCGGTGCCACGGCCGAGCATGTCGGGCAGGACGGCCTGGGTGAGCTGGAAGACCGCGGTGAGGTTCACTTCGAGCACTTGGCGCCACTCGTCGTGCGGGAGCCACTGCGGGTTGAGCACCGACGAGGCGCTGCCCGCGTTGTTGACGAGGATGTCGATCGGGCCGAGCTCGGCATGGACCTGTTCGACGACGCGGGTGACGTCCTCGGCGCGGGTGACATCCGCCGCGAGGGGAAGGGCGGTGCCGCCCTCGGCGCGGATCGTGGCCGCGACGGTGTCGAGGACCCGCTGTCTGCGGCCGATCAGCACGGCCGTGGCGCCGTCGCGGGCGAGCAGCCGGGCGGTCTCGAGGCCCATTCCGCTGCCCGCTCCGGTGATGAGCGCGATCCTGCCGGCCGACGGTGGCACCGCTCCTCCTTCATGATTCATCTGCGATTCCAATTGCAATTGAGAATATCTTCTCAGTTAGTGAGTGACAAGGGTTCCTTGAAACCGAGGGCGCCGAACGCCTCGGCGACGGCGAGCCCGAGGGCCCTGACCTCCGCCGCCCGCCGCGCGAACCGCCGCAGCGAGCTCTCCCGGTCGATCCAGCGGAACCGCAGTTCCCGGCCGGGGCCGGCCTGCCCGAGCATCGGCAAGGAGGCACGTGCGGCGACGCCGACGATCGGATAGCCCGCCGTCAGGCTCCGGTAGCGGCCGAGCACGATCAGTTCGTCCGCGTGCGGGATCTGCAACGCCCCGATGGGCACCCCGTGCGAGACGATCTCGGCGTCGGTGTCCGGATGCAGTACGGGGCCGTCGAGACGGAGTCCGACGTGGTTGGAGCGAGGGGTGACGACGTAGGCCGACTCCTCGATCACCTCGCGGATGCCGGGGATCGAGTGGATGCCGTGACTGGCGACGACGTCTATGACCCAGGGGCCGTCGTCGAAGCGTGGCACGGGGACGGGGAGCCGGAACAACGGCGGCTCGAACGGACCGCGGCCGAATCCCCCGAACCCCGTTTCCAGCAGTACGCGCGAGCCCGGGGCGAGGTTCTGCCCGAACCCCATCCGGGCGTCCGGGGCCGCGCTGCCCAGCAGCGTCCGCGCGGCCATCCTGCCGTTCACGGCCAGATAGACGCGGGCTCCCCGGTTCATATCACCGCGGACCCGTACCTCGTGCCCGGCGGGAACGACCAGCGGCGACCAGCCCCCGGCCGGCCCGCCCGCGACGGTGACCCGGGCGGGAGCACCGGTCACGGCCACCAGGACGTCCTCGTCGGGCACGAGCGCCAGCTCGCCTCCGAGGTTCTCGATCAGGGTCGCGCCCCGGGCATTGCCCACCAGGAGGTTCGCGACGGTCGCCGAGTGCTGGTCGGCGGCGCCACCGGTGGGCACGCCGCGGCGTTCGGTGTCGTGTCGGCCGAGATCCTGGAACGTCGTGATCCAGCCGGTACCGGTGATCTCGAGTGCCACGGTCTTCATGCGCCCTCCCCCGTCGGCAGCGGGAAGCCGGCGTTCAGCGCCTCGCCCTCATCCCGTGTGACGGGCACGAAGCGCACGATGTCGCCCGTCCCGAACGCGGCGGGGTCGGGGCGGGAGATGTCGACGATGGTGTGCGGAGTGCGGCCGACGACCCGCCAGCCGGTCGGCCCCGGGAACGGCTGGATGATCGCGTTGGTACCGGCGATCATGACGGCTCCGGGGGCGACATCCGTCCGTGGCTCGGCGCGGCGGCGCACCGGCCCGGGTACCTTCAGACCGTCCATCATGGGGGCCATCGCCGCGCCGAGGAGGGCGACGGTGAAGGTGGACTCCGCGATCGCCTCGACGACCTCGGAGGGCGCGAGTCCCAGTTCTTCGGCGACCGAGGCCAGGTCGGGACCGCTGTCGTGGTCGAAGACGACGGGAATCGCGAAGGTCCGTACGGCTCGCCCGCCGTCCGTGGAGTCCGACGGGGACGGCGCCCACCGCGCCACCAGACGAGCCGCGTACTCCACGTGCTCGAGTGCGGTCCGCAGCGGATCGAACTCGATGAGCAGGGATTCGAGGCCGGAGACGACATCGAGCACACCGTGCGGGCGGTGCGCCAGGAACCGGTCGCGGAAGGCGACGGTCGCGGCTCTGCGGATCGCCCGGTCGGCGTGGGGGATGGTCACCATCACCGCCGAGTCCCCGAAGGGTTCGACGGTGATGGCGCCGTACTGTGCTGTGGTCATCGCCTGGTGCGCTCGACGTCAGCCGGCGAGCGCGGCCTCCGTCTTCTGTGCCTTCTCCGCCAGGACGTCCCGCAGTCCGGTGACCCGTATATCGGCGGCGTCGAGCGCGGCCCGCACGGCGGTGCCGTTCTCCAGCACGGTCGGGTGGTCGCCGTGCAGGAGCAGGACGTCCGCGTCATGGCCGAGGGGAACCACATTGCCGTTGACCGAGCGGACGGTGCCTTCCTGGACGACCTGGGCGGAGCGTCGGCCGATCAGTTCCGGGTCGTGGATCAGACCGCCCTCGTGCGAGCGGGACACCGGCATGCCGTCGTCGCCGTAACCGCGGTCGGCCAGGAAGACGTAGCCGACCTCCAGCCCGCGCTTGCGGGACTCCTCGGCGAGCAGCCCGCGCTGGCAGATGACGATGTAGTCGGTGTTGTAGGCGGCGATCGCGTCGGTGATGGCCCGCGCGTGCTTGGCGTCGGTCTGGGCGATGGAGCCCATGCGGCCGTGCGGGGCCACGTGGCTGATGGTGCCGCCGTGCACCCGGGCGAACGCGTCGAGCGCGCCGAGTTGGTAGAGGACGTCCGTGCGGATCTCCGCCTCGGTGGCCTCGATGAGCCGGCGGCCGAAGCCGACGAGGTCCGGGTAGCCGGGGTGGGCGCCGAGCTCGATGCCCCGCTCGACACAGTCGGCGACGGTTTGGTCCATGATGCGCGGGTCACCGGCATGGAAGCCGCATGCGATGTTCGAGGAGGTGACGAGGCCGAGCAGGGCGGCGTCGTCGCCGATCGTGTAGTTGCCGAAGCTCTCGCCGAGATCGGCGACGACGGCTACGGAATTGCTTCCCATGAGGTGTCTCCTGAGGTAGGGGCGGGCGGTTCAGCCAGGTGCGCGGGGCTGTCCCGGCTCAGTGGCCGGCGAGGGGCCGGCCCTTGGTCTCGCGTACGAAGGCGACAGTGGCCAGGGTGATCAGAGCGGTGAGGATGGAGGCGTAGGCGGGGATCATGTTGGAGCCGGTCGATTCGATCAGCTCGGTCATCACCAGGGGGGCGCTGCCGCCGAAGATGATGGTCGAGATGGAGAACCCGATGCTGTAGGCGGAGTAGCGCACGCTGGTCGGGAACATCTCGGCAAGCGCGGTGTGGACGACGGCGGCGTGTCCGGAGAAGGCGATCGCCAGCACGATGGTGCCGATACAGGCGAGCCCGAACTCGCCCGTGGTGAGGAGCCGGAACATCGGGTACGAGACGGCGGCCATGGCCACGGCCGAGCCGGCGAGGACGGGTTTGCGGCCGATCCGGTCCGACAGGCGGGCCATGAGCGGGATGCATATGGCGATGGCGATCAGGCTGAACGCCGTGACCGTGAGGGCGCGCAGCATGGAGAAGTCGTGCTCGCCGAGCGATGTCTTCAGGTACGTCGGCATGTAGACGAAGAGCAGGTAGTAGCCGGGGCCGTTGAGCGCGGGGAGGAAGATGGTCAGCCCGATCGCCTTCAGGTGGCGCGGTGAACTCAAGGCTTCCCGCAGCGGGTTGCGCGCGACCGTCCGCTGTTCGCGCAGCGCCTCGAAATGAGGGGTCTCCTCCAGCCGGCGGCGGATGTAGAAGCCGATGTACCCGAGGGGGACGGCCAGGAGGAACGGCAGGCGCCAGCCCCATGAGGTCATCGAGTCGTCGCCGAGCGCGGTGATGAGGATGGCGGAGAAGGCACTGCCGAACATCAGGGCGATGAACGAGCCCACGGCGATGAAGCTCATCATGTAGTTGCGGCGCGCGTCGGGGGCGTACTCGCCGACGAAGGACATCGCGCCGGCCACCTCACCGCCCGCCGAGAAGCCCTGGAGCACCCGCAACAGGACCAGGAGGACGGGCGCCGCGACGCCGATGACCGAGTGGGAGGGGATCAGCCCGATCGCCGCGGTCGCGGTACTGATCAGGACCAGCAGGGTGGCCAGGAGGGACTTCCGGCCGATCTTGTCACCGAGGTATCCGCAGATGACGCTGCCGAAGGGGCGGGCGGCAAAGCTGATCAGGAAGCCGACGTTGGTGAGGAGGAGGCCGCCGGCCTCGGCCTCCCCCATGAGGTCGATCGCGAGATAGGTGACGAGCAGGCCGTAGATGCCGTAGTCGTACCACTCGACGAAGGACCCGACCGCGCCCGCGAAGGTGGCTCTGCGGACCACCTTGTCATCGGCGGAGACGACATCGGCGGCTGCTGTATCGAACTGGCCCGGCACCGCATCCGGGCGGGCTGATGCGGTGTCGAGCCGATCTGACGCTGTCATACGCGTTCACTTTCGGTGTCGCGGACTCCGGAAAGGGTGTCCTGAAGAAGGATCGTGAGCTGGAGCCTGGTAACCGCCGCCGGCAGCCGCGGTGAGGGGTGGCTTCTGTATGTTCAGGAACCCGTCCGTCCAGGGCTCGCGGTGGTCCGTGCCGGACCGCTCGTCGCGACGGTTCCAAGGTGCGACTTGAATCGCGAATGAGAATAGATTCGCATTCTTGAGGTGGTCAAGGGTCCGCGTTGCCCCCACGTCAACCTTTCGATTCCGTCACCCTTCCGCCCCGTATTGCCGGAGTTGCCCGGCCGATCGAGACCGGTTCCGGTAGCGCACTCCCCCTCGCCGACCCTTGTCCCGCGACGCGGACCGATGCAGACTGACACCCATTGAAACGCGAAAACTTTCGCAGTTTCTGGGCCGTACGACACCCCGCCGGCGCGCTTCATCCCTCGCGCCGGACACCATCCGAAGGAGCCCTCGATGACTCAGGACAACGTGCGCGTGACACCCCCGTGGGAACGCGTCGACGGGCAGCTGCTGGACGGGTTCCGCGCCCACTCCGTGGCCAACCTCGGCGACGCGCTCGACCGGCTGAACATCGTCGACGGCGGCATCGCACCCGTCTGGCAGGGCGCCAAGGCCGTCGGAACCGCCCTTCCGGTCCTGACCGTCGCCGGGGACAACAAGGCGGTGATCGCGGCACTCGAGCACATACGCCACGGCGACATCCTCGTCATCAACGCCTTCGGCCACGACGGGCGTGCCGTCATCGGGGACAACCTCGCCCAGCGCTTCGCCGCGTACGGGGCCGTCGGCGCCGTCGTCGACGGCTATGTCCGCGACGCCGCGATCATCGAGGAACTCGGCGTCCCCGTCTTCGCCCGGGGGCTCACCCCCGCCGGCCCGTTCAAGAACGGGCCCGGAGCCATCGGCGAACCGGTCGCCATCGGCGGTGTCGTGGTGAATCCCGGAGACATCGTCGCGGCCGACGGCGACGGCGTCATCGTCATCCCGCCCCACCGGGCCCATGAAGCGCTGGCGTCGGTCCAGGAGATCGTCGCCCGCGAGGCCGCACTGGACGCCGAGGTCGAGGCACTGCGGAACGCGGGCGTCCGATGACCGGTCGGACCCAGCCGGAAGGCCGCCTCCGTGTCGCGGTCGCCGCCCCGCTGTCGGAGGAGAACCGCGCCCGCGTCAGGGAGCTGGAGCCGCGGATCGACCTCGTCGTCGACCATGATCTGCTGCCCCCGATGCGCTGGCCCGCCGACTTCGCGGGAGACCCGGCCTGGAAGCGCGGCCCCGCGGAGCAGCGCGCCTACGAGGAGGCCATCGACTCCGCCGACGCCCTGTACGGCGTCCCCGACGTGGACCCGGCCGCCCTGGCGCGAGCCGTCCGGGCCAATCCGCGCCTGCGCTGGGTGCACACCATGGCGGCGGGCGGGGGCGGACAGGTCAAGGCCGCCGGGCTGCGCCCCGACGAACTCGACCGGGTCCTCTTCACCACCTCGGCCGGGGTCCACGGACGCCCGCTCGCGGAGTTCGCCGTCTTCGGCGTGCTCGCGGGGGCCAAGGACCTGCCCCGCCTCAGCCGCCAGCAACGCGACCGGGAGTGGAGCGGCCGCTGGACGATGGGGCAGATCAGCCGCCAGACCGTGCTCGTCCTCGGCCTCGGCGGAATCGGCCGGGCCGTCGCCGGGGCACTCCAGGCGCTGGATGCGACGGTCATCGGCACGAGCCGGTCAGGCGCCACCGTCCCCGGTGTCTCCACCGTGATCCACCCCGACCGCATCACCGAGGTGGCACCGACCGTTGACGCCGTCGTGAGCACGCTCCCCGGCACCGAGGCGACCGAGCACCTCCTCGGCGAGCGGTTCTTCGACGCCCTGCGCCCCGGGGCCTCCCTGGTCAACGTCGGCCGCGGCAGCGTCGTCGACGAGGCCGCCCTGGCCCGCGCGCTCGACTCGGGCCGGGTCGGCTTCCGACCCGGCGGAGGACCGCCTCATCGCCGAACTCTTCGCCGCCAACGCCACCCGGCTCCTCGACGGACACGAGCTGATCAACCGGGTCGACACCGTCGAGTTCTACTGACCGGGGAGGCCGCCGCGCACCTGGCCGCTCCCCGGAGCCCCGGCTCAGTCCGGCAGCCCCCACGGCTTCGCGTCGCCGACGGCCGGTACGTCGCGCGGCCGCAGGTCCGGGTGGGCGCCGCGCGGAGCGACGACGGCCGTCTCGTCCCGGCCGAGCGGGATCTCGATACGGCCGGGCCCCGTCTCCCGGTACCGCAGCCGGCGGCCGTGCTCGTCCCGTACGTCGATGGCGCCGGCGATGCCGTGCTGGAGCACCAGTGGCGCACCCGCCTCGCTGTGGACCCGCACCCACCGGGTCCTGCCGTCGGAGCGGTCCGCGTCGACCAGGAACGCGCCCTGGGCGCGCAGGGCCTGGAACGAGACGTCGGGCCAGCGCCGTGAGACGGAGGGGAAGACCCGGACGACGCCGCCATGGCTCTGTATGCCCATGTCGAGGATCGACTGGGCCGTGGTCAGCGGGCTCTCGATGCCCAGGTTGGTGTCCTCCGCGTACATGGTGTTCGCGGTCATGTAGCAGTCCATGTAGGACTCGTCGAAGCGGTTCCCGGTGAAGGTGGTGAGGAAGTCGAGGGCGTCCTCGGGCCGCCCCATCCGTGACGCCATCGAGGATGCCGCCGCGTAGCTGTACCCCGCCCAGAGGCGGCGGTCCTTCGTCCAGTGGTCGAAGGTGGTGCGCATGATGTCCCGGTCGGCCGGCCGGTCCCAGGTGAGCTCGTGCAGCGGGTACAGCCACAGCATGTGGGAGAAGTGGCGGTGGGAGTCGGCGAGTGGTGTGCCGGCGCCGATCAGGACGCCGTCCGCGCCGCGCGGGTAGTCGACGAGACGGCGCAGGATCTCCCGCCAGCGCCCGGCGCGCGGATTGTCGGTGCGGAGGATGCGCAGACAGTCGAGGAGGGTGGCGCAGCCCCAGCGGAGCAGGGAGAGGTCGTAGGTGCAGTCCACCGCGTCCGCGTACTCCGGAGAGCGGGTGAGCGGCAGATGCAGCTTGCCGTCACCGCCCTCGTAGAGGAAGTGGTCGTAGTAGTTCACCGCCTTGACGAGGATCGGGTAGAGGACGTCGCGCACGATCGCTACGTCCATGGTGTGGCGGTAGCTGAGCCAGACGTTGTGCATGGCCCAGGAGAGGTTGCCGTTGTTGTCGGTCTTGGTGGAGGTGCCCGGGACGCCGACGGTGTGGGCGCCGGGGCGCAGCGTCCAGTCGGAGGGGTGGGACAGGGCGTAGATCTCCGCGTTCGGGATCTCGGGCGGGAGGGACAGCGGCAGGTTCTTCTCGAAGCGCTTGAAGGTGGAGGTGACGGAGTCGAGTTCGAGGTGGTTGGAGCCCTGGATCAGCCAGGTGGCGATCTGGACGTTGAGGTTCCACCAGACCGCGGTCCAGCTGCCGCCGGTCTCCGGGTACCAGGGTCCCCACTCGGACATCGAGGGTCCTCCGGCGCGGGTGGCGCAGGCGGCCTTGTAGAGCTGGATCCAGTAGAAGTCCTGAATCCGCTTGTCGGGTACGGAGAGCAGACTGCGCTCGTAGAAGCGGTGCCACCAGCCGCGGTGCTCGCGCACCAGGTCGTCCGGGTCCTCGGCCAGGGTCCGCGCCACCTCGGCCACGGCGAGTTCGGTGGTCTTCGAGAGGTCGTCGGGGTGGCGGTAGACGATATGCGCGGCGAGCAGCCTGCCGGTGCCGACGCGGCGTTCCCGCCAGGCCGTGGTCCACCCGCCACCGGCGATCAACGGCTGTTCGACGTAGTGGGTGTCGCCCGTGGAGCCGGTGCGGGGGTCGGGGTTGCCGGTGTAGTCGGCGGGTTTGCCCTTGGTCCGGGGCGAGGTGGCGGACATCCATGTGAACGACCAGGCGGCGCTCTCCTCCCCCGCGCTGGGCCGGGTGGAGATCAGCAGCGCGGTACGGGCGTTGTGCACCAGCATCGAGAAGCGGACGCTGCCCCGGGTGGTGGTGACGGTGCCGCGCAGCTCGGCGTCCCAGATGTCGAGGGTCCAGTCGACATCGGTCACCTCGCCCGCCAGCGTGAGGTCGAAATGGCCTATGGGCAGCCGTGAGTAGCCGTACGTGGCAGCCCACTGGGGTCGCTGGTCCTGTACCTGGTTGTGGCTGACCATCACCTTCACGGAGTTGGCCGTGGCGCCCCGGTAGACGTTCACCCCGAGCAGGCCGTTGGCGAGGAAGGGACCGTCCTTCCAGTCGCCGGGCATCCGCCGCCAGCGCGGAGCGGCGGCCCTGGCCAGCCGTTCGGGCAGGCTTCCCGACCCGCCGGTCCCCCCGGACGCGGCCCATGCGGTACCCGAGCCGGTGAGCCGCCCTCCGGCACCGAGCGCGACCGCCGAACCGGCTGCGGCCGCCGAGCCGATCACTCCTCTTCGAGAGATCCCGTTCCCTGTTGTCGGGGTCACGTATGTGCCTCCCATATCCGTGGGTGAACTACCCGGCATGGTGCAGGCCATAGGAGGCCCAGGGGAAGACCTCCGACGTATCAGAATTCCGAAGGCTCCATATCCGCAGGTGAGTTGGGCCGCTCAACGCCATCGAGGAGATGGAAGGCGCCAGCCAACCGATGTATAGCCGCGACTCACCCTGGTGAGTCCCTGAAAGGCGGATCCTGTACCCGGTCCGGCGTCAGGGACCCACATGGAGGTGGGAGGCCCAGAGGTCGGGCCTGTCGGGGTGGGCGCGACGGAGTTCCGCGGTGGCTGCGTGCAGGGCATGGGCGGCGTGGTCGGGGCCATGGGCCGCGATGACGGTGTAGAAGTGGTCGGCGATGTCGGCCGCCGCGAGGTCGTCGATGCGCCAGTGGGTGCCGATGACATGGCGGAAGCCCGCCAGATGGAAGGCGCCGGTGATGTGCACCGCTTCGTCGGCGCCGAGGAAGAGGACATCGCTGGTGGCGCAGGCGGACAGATAGGCGAGGTCGGCGTCCAGACCGAACGGCAGATCACCCGGGGTGAGCGGCTGGTCATGGAGGAACAGGCGGCTGCGGATGGGTTCGCGGGTGTCGGCTTGCGCATGGCAGGCGAAATGAACGATCCGGGTGCCGGGCAGGGCCGTCAGGACGGCGTCGCGGGTGGCTTGCTCGTTGTGCAGGACCGTGGCCGAGAGCAGGCGGGAGAGGCTGTTCACCTCGGACGCGGCTCCCGGCAGCGAAGCCTGTCCGGGAGTTCTGCTCATGGCCACCACGAGGGCCTCGCCCGGGGAGGCGGGGCGCCGGCGCACGGCGGGCAGGGACCGGACGGTGGGCAGATACGAGGACACCACTCTGTCCATGACACCGTCGTGACCGTCGCCCGCGGCGTGCAGGGGGAAGAGGGACATCACGCCCGCGGGGCACCACCAGAGGCGGGACCCCTGCCACCCCGCGGCCTTCAACGCCTCCAGCACGGGGCGGGCGACCGTGTTCCAGAGCCAGGTGAGGACGTCGAGGACGTCCTCGCAGGCGCCGGAGGCGAGGGCCGTCTTGAGAGCTTTGTGCCGGGCCCTGGCCTTGTGGAGCCTGAGGCCGGGCAGGGCGACGGGGTGGACACCCGACGGTGTGACGAGCAACGCCAGACCGCCGGTCTCGATCGCGCTGACCGTGACGATCGGGCCACGGGTGGCGTTGCGGCACAGGTGGCGGGCGGTGGTGTCCCGAGTGCCGCGCCATCCCGGCGTCGGCGCGGTATCGGCGAGGATGCCGCGCGCCCTCTCCAGGAGTTCCAGGGCCCGATCAGGGCGGTTGGCCGCGACCGCGGCGTCGGCTGCCTTCGCGCCCAGGCCGGCGTGGACCGACAACATGAACTCACGGTCCTCGTGGTAAGGGCTGCTCAGGCCGACCTCGGGCAGCAACTCGACGATCGCCTCGAAGGCCGACAGCCTCTCCGCGGGACGCTCCGAGGAAAGGGACGCCAGCTCAGCCTGTTCCAGGCCGATCCGTATCCGCTTTCTGGCCGAGAGAGCGGGGAGGGCGAGGGTCTCGGCGACCCCCGCCCTGGCATGGTCGAGATCGGTGGCGTCGCCGGTGCCGCCGAAGCGCATCCGGCGGGCGACGCTGAGATCCAGCAGGATGTCCGCCCGCTGTTGGGCGGAGGCGAACTCCAGGGCGCGTTCACCCGCGGCGATGGACTCGTCGAGGTCGGTGATGTCCCGTGTCAGTTCGTACCGGTACCCGAGGGCGGCGGCGAGCAGGGCAAGCGGCAGGCAGCGGTCGGGGGCGTCGGCGACGGCTTCCCGAAACAGGTCGATCGCCTCGGGCAGGGCAGATCGCTCACTACGCATGGTGAAGCGCGCCATGTGGACGTTGCCGAGCCCGCACAGAAACTTCTGGCGGCGACGCACATCGGTCGTGGCCACGAGGTCAAGGGCGGCCCGGCCGTTGTCGACCGCGTTGTCCAGGTGCCAGAAGGAGCCCATCCGCCGGTACCAGTGCATCTGGGCCTGGCTGAGCGAGTAGAGGGCGTCCGCGCGAGAGAAGTCGTCGTCTTCGGGGAGTTTGCGCAGTACGCGCTCCCTCAGGCTGAGGACGTTCAAGAGGTGTTCGCTGTTTCCCGTGCGCTCGTACTGGGCGAATGCGATGTCGGCCTGGAGAGCGGTGATCCGGAGCTCACGGGTCAGGCACAGGGTGGCCTCGAGGATCGCGGCCGCGGCCCGGTCGAGGTCGTCGCCGGAGTGTGTCGTGCGGTGGCGCGCGAAGTACAGCGAGGCGATCTGCCACTTGATGAGCGGGTAGTCCTGGTGGTTCCGCGGGACCAGTTCCTCGGCCTGCTCGGCCCGGGCGATCGCCTCGGTCACGATGCCGGGGTCCCGGGCGGCGGCCGACCAGAGGCCGAGGGCGCGCGACAGGACCAGCAGCCGGGTCGGCAGGTGCGGGCCGGGGAACTCGACCGCATCCCGCAGGAAGCCAATGGCGCGGCGCAGATCCGCGGTGCTGGGGTCCCGCAGGAACCGCTGATAGAGCTTCTCGCCGCAGGAGAAGAGGAGGGAGCATCCGACGGCGTCGCGCGCCGAGGTATGTGCGTATACGGCCAGTTCCTCGGCGCACCGGAGCGCGGCCTCGTGATCCTCCGCGTTCCCGGTCGCCTCGTAGCGTTCTTCCAGCGCCAGGAGGAGCTCATGGCAGGTGGCGAGGCGGTCCTTGTGGCCGTGCGGGACAAGACCCGCGCGTGCCGCGGCGACGGCCCGGTCGAGGTGGGCGGTGTCGCCGCGCCGGGCGGCCAGCAGCCGCAGCGCCCGCCGCAGCGCCCGCTCCCGCTCCTCGCGCCGCGGATGGTCGCCCTCGGTCGCCATGACGATGCGTTGCCAGGCGAACGCCGCACGCTCGGCAAGCGCGGGATCGGGTGAGCTGCGGGCGTCCTCGCGCAGCCGCTCCGCCTCGCAGACGCCGTAGTCGGCGAGGAAGGGGAGCATGTCGGGCGGCAGGGCCATGTCCGCGTACAGAAGGCAGGGGGTGAGCGTCCGGATGGCCATGAGCAGGTCGGTTCGGTCGTGCGCCGCGAGATGGCGGTAGAAGAGGAAGACGCCCAGCACCTGGGACGACTCGGTGTCCGCGTCGTCCCAGCTCTGCCAGACAGCCGAGAGGGGCCTTGCCATCTCGTCCGCGAGAGTGAGCCCGACGTCGCCGGTCTCGGTCACCCGATTGCTACAGGCGATGAGTTCCCGCAACGCGTGAGTGTCCATCGGTTCGCCTCCGGTGACGTCTGGTCACCCGCTCACAGCGCGCTGACGGCGGGTGAGGTCCACGAACGTGTGGGCTCCGAGAAGGAACGCCGGCACCAGCGCTATCGCGACGAGCGGCTGAGGTATACGGAAGAACAGGGCGATCACACCGAGAGTCAGGCTCAGCGCCGAGGTGATCGAGGCCGAGGTGACCGATCGGCGCAGGACGAGCGGCAGAAGGCACAGCAGGAGGCAGGCGGCGCCCCCGATACGTACCGGCCAGCCAGGCCAGACGCCGGTCGCGGACACCGACACCAGGATGGCGAGCAGAACGGCCATGCCGAGCCAGGCGTCGCGGCGGATCGCGCGATCGAGAAAGGTTGCCCTGACCAGCCAGGCGAGTTCCCCCACGACGCCGGACGCGCAGACGGCGAGAACCGTCCAGCGGCCGCCGGTCGGCTGTCCTCGTGGCACGCAGATGACGAACAGCCCGGTGAGCAGCGCGATGATCCCCGCGTGGTAGAAGCCGCGTGCCAGGTTCGCCCAGCGCTGGGCCTGCCGCAGATGGCTCTGCTGCATACCGATCAGGAACGGGCTGGGAGTCCCGTCGGTCGCCTCGCCGGGGAACCACTCCAGGAGGTCGCCCGGGGCGCACATATAACGTCGTGCCCATGCCGTCGCCTGAATGGTTGCGATCTGGAGCAGACCGGACAGGACGAACAGAGCCAGCGAGGCGTTCGGCCATCGGCTGACGCCCGCGGGGCCCGGGGCCGACTGCAACGCCACCACCGCGAGCGTGAAGCTTCCTCCGGCGAGCAGCGGGGCGGCGAACCCGCCGACCGCCTGGATGCTGTCCAGGTAGCCCATTGGGACGGGTGGCCGCCAGCTCATGTGCCGGCCGCTCTCGGGCACTCCGCGGTGTGGTCGCCGTCGACCCCGCCGCAGGAGCAGGAGTAGCCGCGCCCGGCGATGCCCCGGACCTCGGAGACCGCGCGCTCGAAGGTGATCCGGGGCGACTCCAGCGCCAGCACGCCCGCCACCGCCGAGCCGAGGGCGATCAGGTCGGCCGTCTCCGGCACCACGATCAGCACCCGGAGGTCGCCCGGCCCGACCGGCATCACCTCGACGAGGTCCGCGCCGAACGCCGCGAGAGCGGCCCGGACCAGCTCCCCGTCGAGTGGTTCGGCCTGCTGCCACGTCCCGCGTAACCGCACTATCAGCTCTTCCCGCACCGGGCCATCATGCCCGTACCGCGCCCCGGGGATTCACCGAACCGCGAACGGGGCCAGGTCCGGCCGGGCGGTCCGCCGGACACTCCATGCCCGCGTCATGTGTTGTCCAAGCCCTGTCAATTCCGCCTACGGGCCGCCTGTCCAGGGTCGAGGACCGTGGGGCCCCGCCGTCGGCCGGCGGCGGGGAACGGTCACGGCACTCCTTGGAGCCAGAGTGAAACGTCGCGCCCTCCTGCGTGCCGCCGTCATCGGCGGCTCCTCGACAGCTCTCGGCGGAACCCTGTGGCGCGGCGCCGCGTACGCCGCACCGGCGCAGCCGGGCACCGGCCCGTACGGGGCGCTCGGTTCGCCGGACGCCAACGGTGCGGCGCGGCGCGATGGGCCGCTTCAAGCACGAGGCGGCGGCGGCCGATCCCGACCGCCGGACCGTCTACATGACCGAGGACGTCACGGACGGGTGCTTCTACCGTTTCACGCCGACGACATGGGGTGACCTGTCCACCGGCAGGCTGGAGGTCATGGTCGCCGGTTCCGGCACCAGTGGCCCCGTCACCTGGACGACCGTGCCGGACCCGACCGGCGCCACCGCCACCCGCAACCAGGTGACCTACGTGGCCGAGGACGGCGGGAACATGGAGATTTGCGTCATCACCCCGGACGATGCGGTGGCCCCGTTCCTGCGCGTCGATGGCCAGTCGGGCTCGGAGATCACCGGCCCGGCGTTCTCACCGGACGGCAGACGGCTGTACTTCTCCAGCCAGCGCGGCACCAGCGGCAGTTCGTCGGGCGGCATCACCTACGAGGTGACGGGGCCGTTCCGCGGCTGACGGCCCGCGGTGCACCGGAGCCGGAGCCGCCGCCGGTCAAGGGTCCGGCGACGGCTGACGGCCCGCTCCGCTCATCGAGCGGCCGCTGCCCCGTCGCCAGTCACTGTGTGTCGGTCACGGTGACCGGGTCGTCGTTCCTGAGCTCTTGCACAAGCTGTTTGACCTTGGTCTTGTCCCACTGGAGGTTGCCGCCGACGCTGCCGGAGATCGGCATGTTGATCGACTTGCCGTCGCTGCCGGTGACGTCCTGCATGGCGAAGAACATCTTGGCCAGGTAGTAGGGGTTCATGTCCTTGTCGACGATGAGGGTGTCGAGTCCGGCGCCCATGGTGGGGTAGAGCTTGAAGGGGTTCAGGAGCGTACCGGGCGTCGCGGTCTGGTCGGCCAGCGCGGAGAGGAACTTCTGCTGGTTCTTGGTGCGTTCCAGGTCGCTGGTGGCGAACGCGTGCCGGGTGCGGACGAACGCGAGGGCCTGCCGGCCGTTCAGCGTCTGCTCGCCCGCCTCGAAATCGGCGCCGGACCACTTGTCCTCGAAGCCCTTGTCGAGGGTCATGTCGACGCCGCCGATGGAGTCCACGATGTTGGCGAAGCCGGAGAACCCGACCTCCGCGTAGTGGTCGATGTGCAGGCCGGTGTTGTACTCGACGGTGCGGACCAGCAGCTGTGGGCCGTCGATGGAGTACGCGGCGTTCAGCTTGTTGTCGCCCAGCGGGCCCTTGAGGTTCCCGGACTCGGAGCCGCGGAACTTCGGGATGGTCACGTTCGAGTCGCGCGGCAGCGATATGAGTGTCGGGCCGGACGCGCCGTCGTGCAGGATCATCATCGAGTCCGTGCGCTTGCCGTCGGCGGAGCCCGTGTGCAAGTCCTTCTTCTGCTGGTCGGACATGCCCTCGCGGCTGTCGGATCCCACGATCAGATAGTTGGTGCCCTCCCCCGTGCCGGGGCGGTCGACCACCTTGCTGAGGTCGACTTCCTTGCGCAGCTGGGAGTCGGCCCAGAAGTACGTCGCCACCGAGACGACCAGCAGAACCAGGACCAGGGCGACCAGCACGCGTATGACCGTCCTGCCACGGCGGCGGTGCGGCCTGCCGCGGTCCCCGCCACCGTGCTCCTCGTACGGGAAGTCATCCGGTGGGTACGGGCCGTCGGCGCCCGGCGCGGTGTTTCCCCATCCAGCGGGGCGCGCGTAGTCGGGGTTTCTGCTGTCTGTCCTTGGGTGCATGCCCGACAGTGTGCATTCCTTACCCGACTGAAACGCAATTGGCGGAGGGCATGCGCCTCGGAGTGTTTCCGATTCGATACACGACCAAGGCGGGCAGCGAAAAGCGCACAGCCGATATTTCCCATCAGCTGTGACCGCGAGTGTGAAGGTCTTGCGACCACTCTGCATTTTGGACATCATCCGGGTGTGCTCTCGGTGGGCCTCCGACTCTCGTGTACTGATGGCTCCATTGCCTACAGCGCCGGGGGCGCGGATCGTGTTACTCAGCCGGGCTGGGACGGGTCGCGTCGGGCGAAAAGGGCCCAGGAGTAACACGCGTTTACGGTACGGCGCTGTAGGTATTGCCGATTGGTCATCGGCGCGCGCCCTCCCTGGTCGATCTCGGTCCCCCCCGGGTTCAGGGACAGCAGGGCGCGTGGCGCGGGCGGGTACCCGCTATCCGCCCGCGCCCTCCTCCAGCCCCCTGCCGACCCCAGGTCCAGCCCCCTGCCGACCCCAGGCGCCGACGTCGTCCGCGCGGGCATCGCCGCTGGTAGCCGCATGGTCCGCCCGAACACGGCGGCGGCCGGCACCCCTCGGCACGAGAAGGGGTACCGGCCGCCGAACGTGCGGGGTCAGAGCCGTCGCACCCAGGCCGCCGCGCCGTGCCCGATCGCCAGGTAGATCACCGCGGGCAGTGCGTAGTTGAAGAAGACCCGCACGGATTCCGTGTCCATCGTGAAGATGTCCTGTGACCAGCCGGCGAGCCAGTCCGCTACACCGTGCACGAAGTCGACGAAGACATTCGCCTGATTCGCGTCGAGCATGTACAGCAGGATCCACAACGCCAGAAAACCCGCGGCAATGTCTGCGAGGGTGTGAATGACCAGCGCTGTCCGGTCTGCTCCCAGACCCCCTCCATTGCCCGCCCGACGCCGACTGGCAGCGGGATATCCGGCAGGGTCGACATGGTATGGGCGATTTCCATCGCTGTTGTACTGACTGTTATCCGCTACGCGGTCATGGGGGTAACTCATGGGGCTCCCCCTTGCCGGGTCAGCCCAACCGAAACCTTCTTCACACTCGTTTCACACCGGTGTTCCCGGGGCGTTATGAATTCCATCCGGAACGGGCCTCGGCCGAACTGATTTGATACGGCCTCAGTTCTCTTGGAGCGGTGTGGATGGCATGGTCGGGTGCGTGGAGCTACGTCACCTCTCCGGATTCGTCGCCGTCGCCGAGGAACTGCACTTCGGGCGGGCAGCCGAGCGGCTGCACATCGCCCAGTCGCCGCTGAGCCAGCAGATCCGGCTGCTGGAGCGGGACCTCGGGGTCAGGCTGTTCGACCGTACGACCCGGTCCGTGCAGCTCACCGCCGCGGGGCGGGCGCTGCTCGAGCCCGCCCGGCGGCTGCTGGCCGAGGCCTCGGCCGCACGGCGGACCGTGCAGGCGGCGCATCTGGGCGAGGTCGGCCGCGTCACGCTCGGCTTCGCGGGCGCCAGCAGCTACTCCGCCCTGCCGGTGCTGACGCGTGCCGTCACCTCCGAACACCCTGGTATCGAGTTGGTGCTGGAAGGCCAGACCTATGCCGGCGAGGCGCTGGGACGGATCGCCGAGGGGTCGCTGGACCTCGGCTTCGTGGCGCTGCCCGTACGGCGCGGGATCAGCGCACGGGTCGTCCGCATGGAGCGGCTCCAGCTGGCGCTGCCGGACAGCCATCCGCTCGCGAACCGTGCCGAGGTGGCCTTCGCCGAGTTGGCGCGGGAGCCGTTCGTGACGTTCCCGCTCTCCCGCGGCTCCGCGGTGCGGGAGGCGATGATGCAGGCCTGCCACGAGGCGGGGTTCGCGCCGCGGATCGCTCAGGAAGCACCGGATTCGTACACCATGCTCGCCCTGGTCGGCGCGGGTGTCGGCCTCGCGGTGGTGGTGGAGTCGGCGCGCAACATCCAGCTGGAACATGTCGTCTTCCGTCCCCTGGCCGGGGACGACGTTCCGGTGCTGCCGATAGCGCTGGGCTGGCGCTCGGGCAATCAGTCCGCCGCGCTGGCGGCGGTGCTGCGCGTCGCCGACCGGGTCCTGCCCACCCCGGCCGACTTCCACCGATAGCGGCGGTCGGCCGGTCGATTGTGACGGATGACGTCCGACCGATGGGCGGAATTGGTCTTGGACACCTCTGAAACGGCGGGTGCACAGTGATGGCCATCTCGCGATGGGGCGCCGAGCGGCCGCACCGCTCTCCTCCACGGCCTCTCGTGGCGAGATCTGCCGCTACGAGAGGACGCTCGTCATGCAGCACATCGCTCCCGCCGATCGGCCGCCCACGGCCCGCGACGCCAAACGTGCCGGGATCACCGCCTTCGTCGGCACCACCATCGAGTGGTTCGACTTCTACATCTACGGCTCCGCCTCCGCGCTCGTCCTCGGCAAGGTCTTCTTCGCCGACATCCCGCCCGCGGTCGGCACCCTGGCCGCGTTCGCCACCTTCTGGGTCGGGTTCCTCGCCCGTCCCCTCGGCGGCCTGATATTCGGCCACTACGGCGATCGCCACGGCCGCAAGAAGGCCCTGATCACCACGCTCGTCATGATGGGTACGGCCACCTTCTGCGTCGGACTGCTGCCCGGATACGCGCAGATCGGCGCCGCCGCCCCGGTCCTCCTCGTCCTGCTGCGCATGGTCCAGGGCGTCGCGATGGGCGGGGAGTGGGGCGGCGCGGTGCTCATCGCCACCGAGTACGCCCCGCCGAAGCGCAAGCTGCTCTACGGAGCCTTCGCCCAGCAGGGCTCCCCGGTCGGCAATCTCCTCGCGACGCTCGCCTTTCTCGGCATCGCCAGACTCCCGGACGCCGCCTTCGAATCCTGGGGCTGGCGCGTCCCCTTCCTCGCCTCCGCCGTCCTCGTGGCCATCGGCCTGGTCATCCGGCTGCGGCTGGCGGAGACCCCGGAGATGCTGGCCGTCCTGGAGCGCGGGCAAACCGCCAAGCTGCCCCTCAAGGTCGTGCTCACCCGCTATCCGCTGCTCGTCGCCCTGGGCGTACTCGCGGGCACCGCCGGCGTCGCGATCACCTACATCAAGACGACCTTCGCGCTCTCCTGGGCCACCTCCGACATCGGCTTCGACCGCACCACCTTTCTGACCGTCATCTCCCTCGCCCTCGTGGTGCAGGTCGTGGTCCAGCCCTTCGGCGCCGTCCTCGCCGGCAGGTGGCCGGTGAAGAAGGCCGTGCTGTGGATGCTCGTGCCCGAGTTCGTCGTCCTGCCGCTGATGTTCGTGCTCTGCGCCACCGGCAACTTCTGGCTGGCCGTCCTCGGGATGGGGCTGGCGACCTTCCCGCACGCCATGTACTACGCGGCGCTGGCGGGCATCCTCGCCCGTGTCTTCCCCGTCGAGGTCCGCTACACCGGAATGTCCCTGTCGTACCAGCTGTGCACCACGCTCTTCGCCGGGACCGCACCGATCGTCGCCCAGTACCTGCTCACCGCCTCCGGCTCGATCTGGCCGGTCGTCGGCCTCGGCCTCGGCTACACCGCCGTGACCCTCCTCGGCGTGCTGCCCCTGCTGGCCCGCACCGGTGAACCTGCCCCGGCCGTCACCGCCCGCGCCGCCACACCCGTCTGAGCCGCCTCTCACCCGACACAGGAGACCCCTCTGTGAACTACGCCGATCAGGACCCCGCCCTGCGCCCGCTGCTCGACCGGATCCTTTCCGCCGAGGACCGCGCCCGAGTGGAGCCGCTGCTCACCGAGCTCGGCGAGCTCGCCGCCGGTGAGCTCGACCGGCAGGCCGCGCTCGCCGACGCCAACCCGCCGAAGCTGCGCCAGTACGCCCCGGACGGTGAACGCGTCGACGAGATCGAGTACCACCCGGCGCACGACCGGGTGGCCTCGATCGCGTACGAGCGGTTCGGCCTCGCCGCGATGTCGCACCGCCCCGGCGTCCACGGCTGGCCCACCGCGATCCCGCACACGGTCAAATACGCACTCTCCTATCTGTATGTCCAGTCGGAGTTCGGCATGGCCTGCCCGCTGTCGATGACCGACTCCGCCGCCCGCGTCCTGCGCCTGTTCGACCGGGAGCGGTACGCCGACGAGATCGCCGCCCTGTCCTCCACCGACCATGAACTCCGCGCCACCGGCGCGATGTTCATGACGGAGCAGCAGGGCGGTACCGACGTGGGTCTCACGCGGACCCTCGCCACCGACCACGGCACGCACTGGACGCTCACGGGCAAGAAGTGGTTCGCCTCCAATCCGGCCGCCGATGTGATCCTCACGCTCGCCCGCGTCCCCGGCCAGGGCGCGGGCACGCGTGGGCTCGGCATGTTTCTCGTCCCGCGGCTGCGCCCGGACGGCAGCCGCAACGCCATCCGTATCGACCGCCTGAAGGACAAGCTCGGCTCGCGGTCCATCGCGAGCGCCGAGGTCTCCCTCGAGGAGGCGTACGCGACCCCGGTCGGCGAACTCACCGCTGGATTCCGCCAGATGGCCGAGATGGTCAATGTCTCCCGCCTCTCCAACGCCATGCGCGCCACCGCTCTGATGCGACGCGCCGTCCGCGAGTCCATCGACCACACCCGCGTCCGCGAAGTGTTCGGCAAGCCGCTGTTCGACCAGCCCCTGATGCGCGCCACCCTGCTGCCGATGGTCGTCGACGCGGAGGCCGCGCTCGGCCTGGTACTGGAAGCGGCCGCCCGGCTGACCGAGGCCGACAACGGCTCCACCGCCGCCCGGGACCTGATCCGCGTCCTCACCCCACTCGCCAAGTACACCCTGTGCAAGCGCGCCCGCACCGTCACCGGCGAAGCGATGGAGATCCGTGGCGGCAACGGTTACATCGAGGACTGGGTCAACCCGCGCCTGCTGCGCGACGCCCACCTCGGCTCCATCTGGGAGGGGTCGTCCAACGTGATCGCGCTGGACGTACTGCGCTGCATGCGCCGCCGGAGTGGACACCACATCCTCGCCGACACGTACGGGACCGAACGCCTCGCCGGCCGCCCCGCCGACTGCCCCGCCAGCCGCCTCGGCGACCGCTGGAAGGCGCTGCGCGAGAAGGGGGACCGGCTCCTGGAGCTCCCCGGGGAGGAAGCGGAGATGAGGATCGGCCGGTACGCCGGCGAACTGGCCCGCACCGTCATGGCCACACTCCTCTTCGAGCAGGCCGAGTACGAGGCCGAGGCGACCGGCAACGGCCGCACGTTCCTGGTCGCCCACGCCTTCCTGGACCTGCTGGACGACCCGGACGCCCTCCCCCGCACCGCGCTGGACCACCTCGCCGAACTCGCCGACGGCGGCCGGGTGCCCCTCGCCCTGGTCCCCGCGCTCGGCGCCGGGCCCGAGGCGGCGGAGGCCGCCCGTGCCTGAGCAGCCCGCGGCCGCACCACTCGCCGGGATCAAGGTCGTCGATCTGTCGAAGATCCTGGCCGGACCGTATGTGACGATGTCGCTCGCCGACCTCGGTGCCGACGTCATCAAGGTCGAACACCCCGATGGCGGCGATCCCACGCGCGGCTGGGGCCCGCCCTTCAACGGCCCCGACGCGACGTACTACTTGGCCGCCAACCGCGGCAAGCGCTCGGTGACGCTCGATCTGAAGTCGCCCCAGGGCCAGGAGGCCGTCCACCGGCTGCTGGCGACCGCCGACGTGGTCGTGGAGAACTTCCGCCCCGGCAGTTCCCTCGCGCGCGCCTTCGACTACAGGGATCTGTCCGCCCGCTACCCGCGCCTGGTGCTGCTGCACATCTCGGCGTTCGGCGACCACGGACCGCTGCGCGACGAACCCGGCTACGACATGATCGCGCAGGCCTCGGCCGGCCTGATGTCACTCACGGGCGAGCCGGACGGCCCGCCCGTCAAGGCCGGATACGCGATGGGGGACCTGGCAGCCGCCCTCTTCGGCCTCATCGGGGTGAGCTCCGCGCTCGTCGAACGGGAGCGGACGGGACGCGGGCAGTACGTCACCACGTCCCTGTACGAGTCCCAACTGGCCCTGCACGTCAACTGGGCCACCGGCTACTTCGCGACCGGGGAGCGCCCCGGGCGCCTGGGCTCCGGCCATCCGAGCCTGGTCCCGTACCAGGCCTACCCGGCCGCCGATGGACACTTCGTGATCGCCGTCGGCAACGACGCGTTGTTCCGCCGGCTGTGCGCGGCGCTCCGCCAGCCGCAATGGGCGGACGACCCGCGGTTCGTCACCAACCGCGATCGGGTGGCGAACCGCGCCGCCCTCAACGCCAAGCTCCAGGCCGTCCTGGTCGACGACACCGTGGCCCACTGGTGTGCCCTGCTGGGGAACGCGGGCGTTCCGGTCACCCCCATCCGCCACCTCGACGAGGTCTACGACTGCCCGCAGACCGAGGCGCTGGGCATGGTCCGGGACGTCGACCACCCCGCCATCGGACCGCTCCGGCAGATCGCCTTCCCCGTCACCTTCCGCGGCGAGCGCCCACCGGTGCGCACCGCCCCGCCCACACTCGGCCAGCACAGCCGCGACGTACTCGCCGAACTCGGCTACGGCGAGGCGGAGATCGCCCGCCTGCTCGACCACTGAACCGGCCCGCGCCTAGGCCCGTCCGGCGAACCGCACCCGCAGCGAGCCGGGGCCCCGGGCGAACACTCCGGTCTCGGCGGGGACCCCACCATCGGCGAAGGTCATCGCCGGGAAGGCGTCCAGCAGGTCGTTGACGCCCACCTCGACCTCGGTCTTCGCCAGCAGCGCCCCCACACAGAAGTGCCGCCCGAGTGCGAACGCCAGATGGTCCGCGGCGGCCGAGAAGGCGCTGCCGGCCGTCAGATCCTCACGGAAGACGTTGAACGTGTCGGGGTCGGCGTAACGGCTCCCGTCACGGTTGGCCGCCCCGATCAGACAGGTGACGGTGGCACCCGCCGGAATCGTGCCACCGCTCACCTCCACGTCCTCGCGCGGCTGACGGAAGATCATGTGCACCGGAGGCGTGAAGCGCAGCGTCTCGGCGAAGGCCGCCGGGATGAGCGTACGGTCCTCGCGCACGGCCGCCAGTTGCTCCGGATGTGCCAGCAGATTGCGGAAGAGACCGGCGATGGCCTTGTCCGTCGTCTCACCGCCCGCCGCGAGCAGCAGGCTGACGAACGCCTTGATGTCCTCGCCGCTCATCCGCGTGCCGTCGATCTCGGCGGTGCACAGGACGGAGAGCAGATCCTCCCCCGGATGCGCGCGCCGGTCCTGGATGATGGGGATCATGTAGGCCGCGAGTTCGTCCCGGGTGCGCAGCCCCGCCGCCGCGACATCGGGGTCCTGGCTCAGATTGCCGAGGAAGTCGATCATCGAGGTGTACCAGACGTGGAACCGGTCGTGGTCCGCCCGGTCCAGTCCGAGCATGTCGACGATCACGTTGATCGGAAAGCGGGTCGCGTACCGTCCCACCAGATCGGCTTCCGGCGCATCCCGGAAGGCGTCGATGAGTTCCCGGGAGTTGCGCTCGATGACGGGCAGGAACTTGTCCCGCAAGTCCTTCCCCCGGAAGGCGGGCGCCACCAGCGCACGGCGCACGGAGTGCTCACGCCCGTCCATCTGGAGAATGGTCCGGCCGTGCACCGGCTCGATCTGCCAGTCGTAGTTGCGGCTGGTGAACACCGGATCCTTGAAGGCCCGGGCGACGTCCTCGTAGCGGGAGATGATGTAGCCGCCGGTCGTGTGGTGGTGGATCAGCGGAAAGTCCTCGCGCATGGTCCGGTAGGCGGGGTACGGGTCCGCCGCGAACTCCGGGGAGAGGATGTCGGGCGCCGTGGAGGGGGTGGTCGTCATGACGGAGCGCTTCCTGGGCGAGCGGCGGCGGTCACCGGCCGTACTCACCCATGGCACATGGCACGGGACGTCACGCACGGCAGGTCACGACGATGGCCCCGCTCATGCCACATGATGGGACGTCAGGTCATGGCCAAGGCTAGACGCAGCGGAACCGGCGGGTCCATTCGTCGGCCCACACGGTACTGAAGCCCACACGGCGCTAAAGGGCTGTCAGGGCCATGGCGCCAAGCGCGATCGAGGCCGGCACCTTCAGCACTTCGAGGCCGACGTAGGCGTGATGGGCTCGTGAGCGGGGAGGACGCTCTCCGGCCAGCACTCGGCTGCCGCGCTGTTGGAAGGACGGTCGGACAGACGAGTCGCTTCCGCGTCCTGTTCGATGTGTGCCCGGAGTGCGCGAAATCTGAGGGGCGTCTCCAGCAGGGAGATGCCCACCACCATGCCCAACCAGGTGAAGATGGTCGCGGCCATCAGCGCGGCCAGGTTGTGGTTCATCACGGGCCCTCCGTGTTCTCGGCAGGCGGTTCCACTTGGCGGTCACGCTCGCTCGGCGTGGTCCCATAGCTCCCGCAGCGCGGCATTGGTTCGTTCGGGCTGCTGCGTGTGGGGGTAGTAGCCGGGGACGATCAAGTGGTCGGCGCCGATCGCCGCCGCGACGTGGTCGGCGCAGGCGATCAGCGGCTCGCCGGCGTACTTTCGGTACTGCTCGGGCGCTCCGTCCCAGTCACCGGAGATCATCAGCTTGGGGAAGGGCGCCTCGGCCAGCGGTCCGAGTGGGATGTCCGCGTCCCAGCAGGGGCGTTCGGCCATCGAGGCGGCCGCGGCGCGCAGCCGCGCCGGTGTCGGCTCCGGTGTCGCCATGCCGACCGATGCGGTAGCCGCACTCAGGAACTCATGGGGCGTGAGGCCGGCGGGCAGCGCGGCGGTGGCCGCGCGGGCCCGCGCCAGCGCCTCTGCGACGACCGGGTGACGCTCGGCGGGCCGCAGCGCGCCGGGCTGGATCAGGGTGAGCGAGTGGACCAGGTCGGGACGGCGTACGGCGGCGGCCATCGCGCTGACCCCGCCGTACGCGTGTCCGACCAGATGGGCCCCGGTACCGAGGAGCCCGACGATGTCCTCGGCATCGACCGACCAGTCGCTGTGCGCGATGTCCGGGCTGCGCCCGTAACCTCTGCGGTCCATCACCAGCAGCCGGTGCCGGTCGGCCAGCGGGCGCTGTGCCGCGAAGCCGTACCGTTCGTCGCCACCCCAGGTGAGAATCCCGTGGACCAGGACGACGGGCGGGAGGTCCGCTCCACCGTCCTCCCATACGGTGACGTGTACCGGTCCGGCTGCCTCCGAGTGCTGGTGGGTGGATGTGTCGGTCATCGGTCCCCTCCCGGTCTCGTCGCCACGCCTCGTCACGGCGTGCCCCGCGGACAGTCTGCCCTGCCGTCCAGGGCGCGTCGGCACCGGGCGGCGGCGATCCGTCGATCAGGACGTCGCTGCCACCCGCGGCTTCGGTTGCGGCCCCATTGGTCGTCGCGGTGCGTGCGCGGGCACGCGGGGGCCCGTCGCGGTCACCTCATCGCCCCACCGCTCGCTCCCGGGCTGTTGGATCGAGGACCGGCCTTCGGAGACGGGTCGTGGTCTCGGACATAGACGGTGACTCGCGCCCCGTTGACATGGGTTGTTCCGTACTCGCGGAAGTGGCGCCGCAGGGTGCTTGTTTTCGCTTTCTCCCGCGGGTTGGTCAGCGAGTGCCCACCCCCCGCGCGGACCGCGACGATCCGGTCGAATTCCAGCATGCGTGCCGCAATGTCCTGGGCGGGAAGCTCGACACCCGCAAGTGTGTTCGACGAAACGGGATCCTGTGCCAGGGCCAGATCCGTCAGGAAACGGGTGTCCTCGGGGTTGCCCGCGGTCAAGGTCCGGTGCAGGCCGGGAAGATAGAGCAGCCCGTCGCCGGGACGGCCTTCCTCGCGCACGGTGGCGCCGATGGCGGTGACGTCATTGCTCCGGCTCTGGGGCGTCCTCAGCGAAAGGCTCGGCGGGACGAGCGCGGCCAGTACGGCAGCCACCGCGATCCACGCGATGCGGGAAGACCGCTGCCGCCGGTGGAAGTAGTCCATCCAGGCGCCCAGCAGCAAGGCGATTCCGATATTGCTGTAGAGCACATACCGGTCGACGAAAATGGGCCTGACCAAAAATGAGGCGGTCAGCAGCAGAAGGCCCGGAAGCACGAGAATCGGCACAGCGAGCACGGAAAGCCGTACGGGCCCCCTCACTCCCAGGGGCGCTCGGGCACACACCACGCCCACGACCGCCACAACCAGGAAATAACGAAGCCGCACCGGTCCGCCGATCCAGGACACCTGCTCCGATTGCCCCGCACTGTAGATCGCCAGTGGCGACAGCCCGGCCACAACGCCCGCGGCAGCCACACTCCACGCCCTCATCACCGGTCGTGGAACACGGGAGACGACCAGTGTGACGCCGTGTGCGACCAGGGCGAGGACCGCGAACTCATGGAGCAGGCACGCCAGCAGCATGGTGGAGCCATAGACCGCCCACCGCCACCACCGGGCGCGATGCGGGACGCTGACGACGAGCGCGTAGGTGGCCCAGGTGACCAGGGCACAGACCATGGCATACGAGCGGCCTTCCTGCGCGTACTTCTGCACCTGGGGAAGGAGCGGAAACACCAGTCCGGCCAGCAGCCCGGCACGGGGTCCCGCCAGGCGTACCGCCAGAAGCCCGACTCCGCTCGCCGCCACGGACATTGCCAGCACGGACGGCAGCCGCAACGTCAGCAGCCCTCCGCCGAAGAGACCGAAGATCTCATGCATCGCGGCGTAGTAGAGGGCATGGACCAGATCCATGTGCTGGGCGGTGTGCCATATCCGCGAAAGATCGCGGTGCGCGAGCTGATAGGTGACGGACTCGTCCCCCCACATCGTGTTCTGCCTGCGGATACCCCAGAGCCCCAGAGCGATGGTCAGCGCCAAGGGCGCGATGACGACAACGGCTTTGGCCGGGCCCGGCGATGGTCGACGGCCGGGTGTGGGAGGGGAAACCGTCCTGGCCACGGCGGGGGCACGTGCATCAAGGGACATCGGCGGCGGGGCCTTTCAGCAGCGGTGAAAAAGCTCCGCCAGGGTGCCCGGACTCGGTTGACCGTCTGCTGACCCAACCTGACCGGCTGATCAGGAAGGCGGGCCGGCGCTGTGGAAGGCTGCACCACATGCGCATCCTGGTAGTCGAAGACGAGGTGGACCTTGCCCACACCCTGCACACCGGTCTCACCGCCGAGGGCTACAGCGTCGACCTCGCCCATGACGGCCGGCACGGGCTGTGGATGGCCCGGACCGGCGAATACGCCCTTGTCGTACTGGACTTGATGCTGCCCGGACTCAACGGCTACAAGGTCTGCGCCCAGCTGCGCCGGGAGGGCAACGCGACCCCCATCCTGATACTCACCGCCAAGGACGGGGAATGGGATCAGGCGGAGGCCCTGGACACGGGGGCCGACGACTACCTGGCCAAACCCTTCTCCTACACGGTGCTCGTCGCACGGCTGCGGGCCCTGGTCAGACGAGCCGCCACGGTCGCCCCGCCCGTCCTTGCCGTGGGCGACCTCTCGTTGGATGTCGCCGGCCGGGTCTGCCGCCGGGCCGGGACCCGGGTGGAACTCACCCCCCGGGAGTTCGCCGTGCTGGAGCTGCTGGCCCGCCGGGCGGGTCAGGCCGTCTCCAAAGCGGATCTGCTCTATCACGCGTGGCCCGACGAGGCATGGGATCCCAACCTGGTGGAGGCGCGCGTCAGCGCCCTCCGCAAGAAGGTGGACGCCGCGTTCCACCGGAAGTCCCTACAGACCGTACGGGGTACCGGCTACCGATTGGTGGACGACCGTGAACGCGACTGAGCCGCGACGCCGCTGGTGGCCGCGTTCGGTACGGGCCCGCGCGGCCCTGGCCGCCGCCTCGACCGCCGCCGTCCTCCTGTTCGGCATCGGCTGGTGGGTGCACCACGACGTCCACCGCCAGAGCACGCAGATCGCCGAGGAAACTGCCCGGGTGCATCTGGAGTCTCTCTGCGAACAGTTGAGACAGGGTGTCGTTCCCGTCCCCACGAGCCCCATACCGTACGAGGTCGTCGCGACCGGCCGGCGTACCGCTGTCGCCTCCGGCGGAGCCCTGAGCACCGCGTACCCCAAGACCCACCACGTGATGCCCGCCCCGCCCGTTGGGACGGCCGCGCTGATGCCGGTCACCACCGTCCGCATACCGGTGAACCGTGACTACAACCCCAGGGAGAAATTCGACATCGCCGGCGGGACCCAGCGGGTCATCACTGCCGACATCGGACCCGACGAACTCCGTGGCGGCAAAGCCGCCGCTCTGGGCGTCGCCGCCGACGCCCGTCTGCGGGTCTATGTGGTGGTGCTCCCGTACACGGCCGAGGCCAACACCAAGATCACCGACCGCCTGTTGCTGCTGGCCGGGCTCGTCAGCCTCGCACTGATCTTCGCCGTGACCTACTTCGCCGTCCGGATCGCGCTGCGCCCCGTCGAGGCGATCCGCGCCCTCACCGCCTCGGTCACCGCGAGCGACCCCCGCGAACGCGTCACCGTCCCCGCCGCCACGGGACACGAGATCACCGCCCTGGCCACCACCATCAACACCACCCTCCAGCGCCTCGACAACGCCGCCGCCCAGCAGCGCCGCTTCGTCGCGGACGCCGCCCACGAACTGCGCAGTCCCCTCACCACGCTGCTGGCCAGCCTGGAGGTCGCGCTCGCCTACCCGGAACGCACCGACTGGCCCGCCACGGCCACCACCGCCGCACGACAGACCCGCCGTCTCCAGGCCCTCGCCGAAGACCTGCTGCTCCTCGCCCGCCTCGACACCCGCATCCCCACAGCCGACCCCGAAACCGTCGACCTGACAGCCCTCGCCTCCCGGCTGACCGAGCAATACCCCCTCACCGAACGACCGTTGACCCTCACCTGCGACAGCACCGCCCCCGCACACGTACACGGAAACCCCGACGAATACGAACGGCTGCTGCGCAACCTCATCGACAACGCCGCCCGCCACGCCGCACACCGCATCCAGATCACCATCCGAAACCAGGACGCCTGGGTCATCCTCACGGTGCACGACGACGGACCGGGTGTGCCCACCGAGGACGCCGAGCGCATCTTCGAACGCTTCGTCCGGCTCGACGACGCCCGCTCCCGCGACCACGGCGGCACCGGCCTGGGCCTCGCCATCGCCCGCGACCTGGCCCACCGCCACCGAGGCACCCTCACCCTCACCCCCCGGACCCTCGGAGCATGCTTCCGGCTACGCCTTCCCCAAGCCCCCGCCCCGGCCGAGAAATGACGCGACTTGGGTTCGCGACAGCTTTATGAGGGCGGAGCACAGGACGCACTGGGCCGCCCTGCAAGGCTCACGGCGAAAGGGACTTGAGATGGGTGGAGAAGTTGCGACGATGGCCGGATCCGCTCTGGTGCTGCTCGCGGGGCTGACAGGAGATGCTCGGAGACGAGACCCAGGAAGGAGCAGACGCATGAGCGTCAGCAGGCGCCTTGACTGATTCACCCTACAACGGTCCCCCCGGCCCATCGTTGTCCTCGTTGAAGTCAGCGGTCCTCGGCCCTGGACGTCGCCCTGCTGGGCGACTGCCCACGGTCACTCACGCCAGCTGGCACATTGCGTCACTTAATGCCAATATGGCACTGAGTGAGCTTGATGGTGAAAGGGTGACGAAAAGATGACCGACGACGACGTGGCATCGACCAAACGCAGCCGTGGCGGGATGAGTGAGCAGCGGCGCCGTCGCGTACGTCTGGAGATCTCGCGTGAGGCGGCCCGCCTGTTCTGGGCGCAGGGCGTCGACGGCACGAGCGGTGACCAGATCGCAGAGGCGGTGGGTCTGTCGACCCGCACCATCTGGCGGCATTTTCGCAGCAAGGAGAGCTGCGCGGAGCCGATCGTGGCACAGAGCGTGGAGTGGGAGCTGGCCACGCTGCGCAGTTGGCCGCTGGACCGCTCCCTGGAGGAGCACTTCGCCACGGAGGCGAAGCGGTTGGTCAGCGAGATCAGCCCGTCGGAGCAGGCCGACGCCGGGCTGGGCGTCAAGATGATGAAGTTGGCCGAGACCGAACCGGCCCTGCGCACGGCCTGGCTGATGGCCTGCGACCAGGTGGAACACGAACTGACCGGGATCATCGCGGCTCGCCTCGGACTCGAGCCAGACAGCCTTGAGGTGCGTCTGCACGCCGCGGCCGCCGCTGCCGCCCTGCGAGTCATCAACGAGTACGTCGGAGCCGGCATCTTGGACGGCATTGATCCGCGGGAGCTCGGTGACGAGAATTTCACCTTCATCGCGGACGCTGTCCGCACGGCCACCGGGGGCGCCGTGGGCGACCCGGTCCACATCGACGCGGCACCCGCCGAGCCGGACGAGGGCGCCGCGCATCGACAGAAGTGAGCGGCGCCCTCGCGGCCCCGAACAGGGAATCGAACGATGTTCACCGCACGGGGCATGTGTGGGCCCGCCATGGCGCCGGCCCGGACAAGGGCGCCGGACACCACGGCGGGCCGTTTCACTCGCCGCATACGACAGCCGCGGGTACGAGCGGGGGCGGCGGCTGTCGGCGGCGGTGCGGGAGCCGGTGGGGCGGCCCCCGCGGGATGGCGGCTCGGCACGGCCTCCCAGGCTGGTGGCCGCGTCCGCCGTGGCGCTCGCCGCCCTAGCCGCCGAGACCGAAGAACTTGGTGATCCAGTAGCTGGAGCAGATCGAGTCCAGGAAGTACGGGGCGCCGGTGCTGCCGCACTGTTCGGCGCCGGTGCCGGGGTCGACCGGGGTGCCGTGGTTGATGCCGGGGACCTTGTTGACCTCGACGGCCACCGTGCGGTCGGACGCCACGTACTCGTCGTGCTGGGTGCCATTGGGACCGATGCTGGAGGTACGGGTGGGCGTCTGGGGCAGCCCGTGCAACGCCGTCCACTGGTCGCGCAGTTCGGCGGCGTTGCGCGGCACGACCGTCGTGTCCTGGTCGCCGTACCAGATGGCGGTGCGCGGCCACGGTCCCTCATACGACGGGTAGGCCTCACGCACCCGCTGGGCCCACTCGCTCGGGCCGAGGTCGAGCCCGGGGTTCATGCACTGGTAAGGGCTGGTGCTCTTCGTGCAGTCGTAGGGCAGGCCCGCGACGACCGCGCCGGCGGAGAAGACGTCGGGGTAGGTGGCGAGCATGACCGAAGTCATGGCACCGCCGGCCGAAAGTCCGGTGACGTAGACCCGCTTGGAGTCCCCGCCGTAGGCCGAGACGGCGTGGCCGGCCATCTGCCGGATCGAAAGAGCCTCGCCCTGGTCACGCCGATTGTCGCCTGCCTGGAACCAGTTGAAGCACTTGTTGAGGTTGTTCGAGGTCGTGGTCTCCGCGAGCACCAGGACGAACTTGTCGCGGTCCGCGAGCTCGGGCAGCCCCGAGTTGTCGGCGTAGACCTGGGCGCTCTGCGTACACCCGTGAAGCGCGACGACCACGGGCGCGTTCGCGGGCAGCGACGCCGGCTTGTACACGTACATGTTCAACGCGCCGGGGTTGGACCCGAAGTTGGTCACCTTCGTGAGGGTGACCGCGGCGGGCGAGGCGTTCGCGGGCCCGGCGAGTACGGCTCCGAGTAAGAGGGCGGCGACGGCGAGGAGCCGGACCGCGACGCGGCTCCATCGGGTCCGTGGCGGTGCGTGGTGTGGGGGGAATGACATGGAAGTGCCCCTTCGGTTGATGCGCTCCCGGTGTTCCTGAGGTGGCTGTGGCCGACGCGTCGCTGTGCGCCGGAATCACCAGACGTGGCCGGAACGGTAGAGTCCCGCGTGGCCCGTCACCATGGCCCCGGGCACCACAAGCGGATTCGCCGCCGTCGGCATCTCACGGATTGCGCGGTCGCCAACCGATCTGCTAATTGGCCCGACCGCCCCCGGCGACGTAGCACTCGTCCTGCCCTGCCGCCCGGCAGCGAGGCGCCGGGCGGCAGGGCAAGGTCCGAGGGCCGGATCGGAGTGCCGACGGTGGTTGGGCTCGGTGAACAGGGGCCCGTTGCACCGTCGGGAGATGAGGGTGAGGTCAGCGGGCCGTCTGGCTCACCGCCGGGGTCGGGGTGAAGTGCACGGGCAGTGTCGACATGCCCCGCGCCCAGGGGGAGGGACGGCGGGTGAGTTCTTCGGCCGGGATGGCGAGGTCGATGTCGGGCAGCCGGTCGAGCAGCACCTCAATGGCCGTGCGGGCGATGGTCTCGGCGATCTCCTGCGCCGCGACCGGGCAGCGGTGCTCGCCGTGCCCGAACGAGAGGAACGCGTTGTTGCCGCCGGTCAGCCTCGAGTCGTCGGGGCGTATCTGCGGATCCCTGTTGGCGGCGGCGAGGCCGAGGCACACCATGTCGCCCGCCTTGATCCGGCGGTTGCCGAGCGTGGTGTCGCGGGACGCCCACCGGCCGACGCCGTTCTGGGCCGGGGTGTCCTCCCAGAGCACCTCGTTCATGGCCTCCGAGACGCTCTTGCGCCCGCCGGCCAGTGACATGACGAACCGTTCGTCCGTGAACATCAGCCGCAGCGAGTTGCCGATCCAGTCCGCGGTCAGGGTGTGGCCCGCGATGACCAGCACGATCAGGTCGTGGAGGATCTCCTCGTCCGTGAAGCCGAGGGTGTTGCCGACCAGTTGGGCGGCGACGTCCCGGGGTCCGTTCCCCGCCTTCCGCTCGGCCATCAGGGCCGCCGTGGCCTCGGCGAGGTGGACCTGGGCCGCCTGGGCCAGGTCGCCGCCGTCGGCCAGGTCGATGGCCGCCGCGGCCAGTCCGGGCCCCTGCTCGTCCGGGAAGCCGTAGATCTTCGCCAGGACACGCACCGGGAAGGGCATCGCGTACCGGGCGATGACATCCGCGCTGCCCTCCCCGCAGAAGCCGTCGATCAGTTCATCGGCCAGTCGCTCTGCGTGCTGCCGGATCTCGAAAGGGTCGACCGACTCCAGCGCGTCGCTGATCATCGAGGCCCGTACGCGGTGCCGCTCACCGGTCGTGTACAGGATGGACGGCTGCCCACGGCCGATCAGCGGGGCCAGCGGCCAGTCCTCCGGGACGCGGTCCCACTGGTTCCAGAGTTCGGAGTCGCGGGTGAAGAGCACGGGGTCGGCGGTGACCTGGTGCAGTTCACGGTAGCCGAGAACCAGCCACGCCGGGATGCCGCCCTCGAGCACGATGGGGGCGACCGCACCATGTTCGCGCCGCATCTCCTGGTAGAGACGGTTGGGTTCGTTGTAGAAGCGCGGGCCGCTCAGGGGCACGGCGAGAGGGCTGACATGTTCCCCGCCGTGCAGGACCTCGCCGCCCTGATGTGCGGGACACCCGGGCGGTGGGGCGAGTGCGTCGGAGCTCTGGGCGCTGGGGTCGGCCGGCGTCATCGCTGTGGTACCTCCGAGGTCGGGTAGGAAGGTCCCCGCGGATACCGGCCCCCGGGTCACCCTGATCGTCGCAGTCATGCATCGTCGCGGCACCATAACGCAGGCCATGACCTGCGCGGGCGTCACGCCGTGGATGCCAGGATGTCCGCGGGGCCGGACCCTGGTTGGCGCGCGAGGTCACACCGCCGGTGCTCCTCCGGTGGGAACGGAGGAGGCGGGGGCAGGCGCTTCGGCGCCCGACGACCTCGAGCAGGTCCTCACGGAGCACGCGGGGAGCCTGGACGCGGTACGCCACCGCGACGCGTCCGCCGCGCGCGACCGCATGATCGCGCACCAGAGCCGGACCCGTGATCTGCGCCTCGGCGCGCTGGCCCGGTCGGCGCGGGGCACGTCGTAGTACGGAATCACATCAGCGCTTCCGGACGGCACCGAAGCCGAGTGGACCGCGGCGGGCGAGCGCCGCCGCGTGATGGTGGAAAGCGCGGCGGACCGCCGGGAAGCGGCGGGGGTCGCGGCTGGGGTGGACGCGGTTGGTGAGGAGGACGTAGTAGCGGCCTTCCGCCCCTGTCCTGTGCGCGCCCGCCCCGTCCGCCTCGGCTCCGTCCACCGCCGGCTCCACCCACAGGCTCGTCCCCGTGAAGCCCGTGTGGCCGTACGAGGACGGCCCCATCGCCGTACCGACCGGCGACCCCACCACGTCCCGCCCCTGCCAGCCGAGGCAGCGGCGCAGCGGGAGGCCCTCCGTATGGCAGGCGGTCATACGGGCGAAGCCGGGCGCGCTCAGCAGGCCGTCGCCGCCCGCCGCGAGCGCCCGGCCCAGCCGGTCCATGTCGGTCAGCGGTGCGAACAGCCCGGCGTGGCCGCAGACTCCGCCGAGCACCACCGCGTTCTCATCGTGCACCTGACCGGTCACCAGGCGGCCGCGCCAGGTGCACAGCTCCGTGGAGACCGCGCGTTCACGTGCTGCCGGGCCGGGTGCGAAGACCGTCTCGCGCATGCCGAGTGGCTCGCACACCTGCCGCGCCACCAGCTCGTCCAGGCCGGTCGCGGTGGCCTGTTCGAGGATCAGGCCGAGCAGGACGAAGCCCGCCGAGGAGTACTCCACCACCGTGCCCGGCGCCCCTCGGAGCGGCAGCCCGCGGAGGGCGGCCAGCAGCCCGTCCCGGTCGGAGTGCGCGCGCCAGAGCGGGGTGCCGCCGGGCAGGCCGGAGGTATGGGTGAGCAGCTGGGTGACGGTGATGTCCGCCTTGCCCGGCACTCGGCGGTACTCCGGCAGATACGCGCCGACCGTGTCGTCCAGCCGGAGCGCTCCCGCCTCCACCAGCCGCAGTGCCGCCAGGCCCACGATCGGCTTCGTCACCGAGGCCAGATCCCATAGCTCGGTGCCGTTCAGCTCCGCCCCGCCCCAACGCCGTGTGCCCAGGTGCCCATGGGTCTCCCGGCCGGCCGCGGTGCCGACCGACCAGGCGGCGGCGGAGTAGATCCCGGCCCGGCGGCCGGCCGCCAGGAGTGTTGCGAGCCGTGTCGGCCGGTCCGCTGGTGGGCCTGTCTGCCGGTCCGCCGGGGGCGGGCAGACCACTCCCCTCCGTTCCACCCCCTGTGGGGTCCGGCCGCCCCCGCTCACTCCTGCCCCCGTACGATCCCCAGCGCCCCCGCACCGCCGCGCAACGCCGCGGACACCGTACCGGCGGCGGCCCGCACCATCGGCCCCAGCACCGCCACGCTCTCCTCGTCCAGCGTGAACGTCAGCCCGACGATGCCGACCGCCCCGGCCACCCGGTCGCCCGGCCCCAGCACCGGGGCCGCGATGGCGCGGACGTCCTGCTCCGCGTATTCGTCATCGACCGCATAGCCTCGCTCGCGCACGGCGGGCAGAGCGGCGAGCACGGCCCCCGGGTCCCGCACCGTCCGTGGCGTACGGGCCGGGAGCGGTTCTCCGCCCAGAAGCTCCGCCGCCGCCGGGGACGGCAGGGCCGACAGCATCGCCCACCCCACCGCCGAGCAGTACAGCGGGACTTCGCCGCCCGCAGTGAGCGGCATGCGGTACGTGGACGACGGCTCCGACTGCGTCACATGCACCGCCACGGCGCCGTCCCGTACCGAGAAGTGGGCCAAGTGGCCGGTGCGCAGCCGCAGGTCGTCCAGGACCGGGCGGGCAAGGCGCAGCTCGCGGCTGGCGGCCAGCGCCGTGGCGGCGAGCCCGAGCAGGCGCGGCCCGGCCTGATAGTTGCCGCCGGGGCCCGGGACCGCGTAACCGGCCTCGGCGAAGGTGTGCAGCAGGCGGTGGACGGTCGGCTTCGGCAGTCCCGTGCGGGCGGCGAGGTCGGCCAGGCGGTGTGGGGCATCGGGCTGGACCAGCGCGTCCAGCACCGCGAGCGCCTTGTCCACGGGACCCGTCGCGGCGGCGGGCGGCTCCTCACGGCGGGGGGCGGAGGTATTGACCGGCTTCGGCATGTCGCTTAGCTTAACGCATCACCGTTCCGGCTCCCGGAACGAACAAACCGTTCAATGGAACATCACGCGGAGGGCAGATCGTGACTCCTCCATCAATGTCGCGCCGCGAGGCCCTTCGGCTGGGCGGCCTCGCACTACCTGTCATCGCCGCGCCGACAGCGCTCACCGGATGCGGAACCGCCGCGGGCGCGGGCGGCGAAGGCACCCTCCGGGTGGCGCAGCCGACCGACCCCACCACGCTCGATCCGCACAAGCAGGGCGACATGGTCTCCATGAACGTCCTGATCAACATCTTCGACACCCTCACCACCCGAGATGCCTCCGGCCGGCTAGCCGCCCGGCTCGCCACCTCCTGGGAGCCCCGCTCCAGGACCGTCTGGCGCTTCCGCCTCCGGAGAGGCGTGCGCTTCCACAACGGGGAGGAGTTCGACGCCGATGCCGTCAAGTTCTCCATCGAGCGGGTCCTCGACCCGAAGACGCGGTCGCCGATCGTCGAGCTGCGGTACGTGACCTCGGTCCGCGTGGTCGACCGCCACACCGTCGATGTGCACACCACACTCCACGACCCGATCCTGCCCGCGAAGCTGTCGCTCTTCGGCGGCGTCATCGTGCCGCCGAAGTACCTCGCCGACGTCGGCGACGCCACCTTCGCCAAACGTCCGGTCGGCACCGGACCGTTCGTCTTCCAATCCTTCCGGCGCGACCGCGAGCTACGGCTGCGCGCCAACCGCCACCACTTCCACGGCTCCCCCGGGGCCGACCGCCTCGTCTTCCGCGCGCTGCCCAACCCCGCCTCCGCGCTGGCCGCGTTGCAGAGCGACGAGGTCGACCTGGTCACCGGGCTCACCCCGGACGCCGCCCGGCAGCTGTCCGGCTACGCGGGCGTGGAGCTGGAGAGCCACCGGGGTGTGCGGACCGCGTACCTCAATCTCGACACCACCTCCGGGCCGCTGCGCGACCGCCGCGTGCGGCAGGCGCTCAACCACGCCATCGACGTGCCGCTGCTCATCAAGGCCGTACTGGACGGCAAGGCGCGCGAGGTGCCCGCGATGCTGCCGCGCGGCGTCGTCGGTTTCGACGGATCCGTCGAGCCCTTCCGGCGCTCGATACGGACCGCCCGGCGGCTGCTCGCCGAGGCCGGACACCCGCACGGCCTCACCACCACGCTCACCGCCTCCAACGACGACGCCCAGGTCGCCGAGGCCATCTCCGGCCTGCTCGACCGCGCCGGCATCCGGGCCCGCGTCGATCTGCTCGACCCCGGCACCTTCTCCGCCCGCCTCACCTCCGACAACCGGCACGCGCTCGGCCCCGTCTACCTCGCCGCCTCCACCGCCTGGACGCTCGACGGCGCGTCCATGGTGCAGTCGAACGTGCGTCATGACCGTCGGCAGAGCCGGTGGGTGTCGAAGGAGGCCGACCGGCTCATCGACGCCGAGGAGCTGTCCATGGACCCCGAAGACCGGCAGCGCGCGTTCACCGCGCTCCAGCGCCTGATCAAGCGCGAGGCCCCGTTCGTACCGCTCTACCAGCAGGACATCATCCTCGCCCGGACCACCCGGGTGCGCTGGACACCGGTCGTCAACGGCTCCCTGGCCATGGAGAGCGCGGAGGTGAGGGCATGACGGCCGCCTCCGTCCAGCCGACGGTCACCGCCCGCAAGCCGAAGTCCGGCCTCCTCCGCCATGTCCTGGTCCGGCTCGCCACCGCCGTCGGCGTGCTCTTCGCCGCCGCCACCCTGGCCTTCGTCCTGGTACGGCTCTCCGGCGACCCGGTCAAGCAGCTGCTGCCCCCGGACGCCACCGCCGCCCAGGAGGCCACACTCCGCTCCCAACTCGGCCTGGACCAGCCCCTGATCGCGCAGTACGGCGACTTCCTGTGGGGGCTGCTCCGGTTCGACCTCGGCGACTCGCTCGTCTACCACGAGCCGGTCAGCCAGGTCATCGCCGACCGCGTCCCGGCCACCCTCGAACTCGCCGCCGGCGCCCTGGTGCTCAGCCTCGTCATCGCCATACCGGCCGGGATCTACGCCGCGACACGGCGTGGCCGGGCCGGCGACAGGGGCGTGATGACGGCGGTGCTGCTCGGCCAGTCCACCCCGCCGTTCTGGGTCGGCATCCTGCTGGTGCTGCTCTTCTCGGTGCGGCTCAAGGTGCTTCCGGCCTCCGGCTACGGCACGTTCGCACATCTGGTGCTGCCCGCCGTCACACTGTCCGTCTACTCCATCGCGGTCATCGCCCGGCTGCTGCGCTCCTCGCTCATCGACGTCCTCGGCTCGGACCACATCCGTACGGCGAAGGCCAAGGGGCTCGGCCCGGCGAAGGTGGTGCTCGCACACGGGCTGCGCAACGCCTCGCTGCCGACCGTCACCGTGATCGGCCTGGAGTTCGGCGGGCTGCTCGGCGGGGCGATCCTCACCGAGCAGGTCTTCTCCTGGCCGGGCATCGGACGGCTGACCGTGGAGGCCATCTCGCACCGGGACTTCCCACTGGTGCAGGCGGCCGTCCTGTTCTTCGCCGCCGCCTTCGTGATCGTCAACCTGCTCGTCGACCTCTCCTACAGCCTCCTCGACCCGAGAGTGCGGGCCCAGCCATGACCGTCGTACGCAACCGGCTCGCCCTGGTCGCCCTCGGCGTCCTCGCGCTGCTGGTGATCGCCGCCGTCTTCTCCCCGCTGCTCGCCCCGGACGACCCGGCCAAGCAGCAACTCCTCGCCCGGCTCACACCCCCGGCCTGGGAGGGCGGCGGCAGCCTCGCCCACCCGCTGGGCACCGACCAGCTCGGCCGCGATGTGCTGTCCCGCGTCATCTACGGCTCCCGGGTCTCGCTCCTCGTCGGCATCGGCGCGGCGCTGCTCGCGGGTGTGGTGGGGGCGGCGTGCGGGCTGTTCGCCGGCTTCCGCGGCGGATGGCCGGACCGGATCCTGATGCGCTTCGCCGACATCCAACTCGCCTTCCCCTCACTGCTGCTGGCGCTCGCCATCGTCGGCTTCCTCGGCTCCGGGCTGTGGAACGTCGTCCTGGTGCTCGGCTTCACCGGCTGGGTGGCGTATGCCCGCGTGGTCCGCTCCGAGGTGTTGTCGCTGCGCACCCGGGACTATGTGACCCAGGCCCGGGCCACCGGCGTCACGGACCTCACCATCATGCGCCGCCACCTGCTCCCCAACGTCCTGCCGCACCTGGCCACCATCGCCACCCTGCACATCGCGGCGGCCATCGTCGCCGAGGCCTCGCTCAGCTACCTCGGCCTCGGTGTCCCCAAGGAGACCGTCACCTGGGGCTCGATGCTCGCCGACGGCCAGCTCTATCTCGGCACCTCGTGGTGGGTCGCGGTCTTCCCCGGGCTGGCGCTGATGCTCACCTCCCTGGCCATCAACATCACCGGCGACGCGCTGCGCGACGTCACGGACCCGAAGGCATACCGCCGATGACCACACATGCGCCACCCGCTCCCGTACTCGAGATCCGCGATCTGCACGTCGACTTCCGGCTCGCCACCGGCCCCGTGCACGCTGTGCGCGGCGTGAGCCTGGCGGCATACGCCGGAGAGACCCTGGCCGTCGTCGGCGAATCCGGCAGCGGCAAGTCGGCCACCATGCTCGCCGCGCTGCGGCTCAACCCCGAGCCGCCGTGCGCCTACCCGGGCGGCGAGATCCTCCTCGACGGCCGCGACCTGCTCGCGCTGCCCGAGAAGCGGCTGCGCGAGGTGCGCGGCAACGACGTCGCGATGGTCTTCCAGGACCCGATGACCAGCCTCGACCCACTTCAGTGGGTCGGCAACCAGGTGGCCGAGGTGTTGCGCACCCACCGCGGGGCCTCGCGCGCCGTGGCCCGGGAGGAGGCGGTACGGGCGCTGGACGAGGTCGGCATCCCGGATCCGGAACTGCGGGCACGGCAGTACCCGCACGAGCTGTCCGGCGGGCTGCGTCAGCGCGTGATGATCGCGACGGCGCTGGTCGGCCGGCCGCGGGTACTCATCGCCGACGAGCCGACCACCGCCCTGGACGTCACCGTGCAACGCCAGATCCTGGACCTCCTCGCCGATCTGCGCGCCCGGCACGGGATGGCGGTGGTGCTGGTCACCCACGACCTCGGGGTGGTCGCGGAGACCGCCGACCGGGTCGTGGTGATGAACGCCGGACGGGTCGTGGAGCACGGCACCGTCGCCGAGGTCTTCGAGAGGCCCCGGCAGCAGTACACCCGCGACCTGCTGGCCGCCACCCCGCGACTGGAGCCGACATCATGACGACCGCCGGGACGAAGACACCCGCGAAACGGCCACTGCTCGAACTCGACGGTCTGACCAAGGAGTTCACCGGACCCGGCGCCACCCGCACCCTCGCCGCCGACGATGTCACGCTCACCGTCGAGGACGGCGAGACCCTCGCCCTCGTCGGCGAGTCCGGCTCCGGCAAGACGACCCTGACCCGGCTGCTGCTGGCGCTGCTGGACCCCACCGCCGGGACCGTCCGCTTCGAGGGCCACGACCTCGCCGGGCTGCCGCCCGCCGAGCTTCGCGCGCTACGGGCCGGGATGCAGGTCGTGCTCCAGGACCCGTACTCGAGCATGAATCCGCGCATGAAGGTCACCGATATCGTGGCCGAGCCGCTGGTCACCCATGACGCCGCCTACCGCGGACGGCGCGCCAGGGCGCGGCTGCGGGAGCGGGTCGGCGAGCTGCTGGAGTCGGTCGGGCTGCCGGCGCGGTTGCAGGACCGGTACCCGCACGAGTCCTCCGGCGGGCAGCGGCAGCGCGTCTCCATCGCCCGTGCGCTGGCGTCCTCGCCACGGCTCGTGGTGCTCGACGAGCCGACCAGCGCCCTCGACGTCTCCGTCCAGTCCCAGGTCCTCGATCTGCTGGTCGAGTTGCAGCGACAGCACGGTCTGACCTACGTGTTCGTCTCGCACAACCTCGCCGTGGTCCGGCAGATCGCCGACCGGGTGGCGGTGCTGCGGCGCGGCAGGGTGGTCGAGTGCGGGGAGACCGCCGCCGTGCTGGGCGCGCCCCGGCACCCGTACACCCGTGAGCTGCTGGCCGCCGTGCCACGCCCCGACGCGTACCGGACCAGGACCAGGACCGGTACCCGGACGGGGACCGCGACCGGCGGCGGGACTTGGACGGGCGGCGGGACCGGCGGCGGGACTACCGGTGCGTGAGGACCAGCCCCGCGCCCCCGAGCAGCGCCACGTCGTCCGGCCGGCCCGCCTCGCCCAGCACCACCCGTGGCGGAGCGGCCGTCGACCAGCCGCTGTCCCGCCGCAGCCGCTCCTCGACCCGGGCCCGGAACCCCTCTCCGCCCTCGACGGCCTCACCGTGCAGCACGAACAGACCGGGGGCGAAGAGCTGCTGGATGTTGACCAGGCCGAGCGCGAGGTTGTCGGCGTACTCCTCGACCATCGGCCGGGCACCGTCCCCGTGTCGTACCAGCGCCTCGAGCGTCATGTGGGTGCCCAGTCCCGCCGCCTGCGCCCGCCGCCGCAGCCAGCGCGTCGTGGCCACGGTCTTCCAGCAGCCGCGCGCCCCGCAGGTGCACCGCTCGCCACCGGCCAGCACCGTCATATGGGCCCCGCTGCGGCCGCCGTGCGGGGCCAGCAACTCGCCGCCGAAGAACACCCCGACGCCCAGCACCTCGCCGGTGGACACCGAGGCGAAGGACCGCAGGCCCCGGCCCACGCCGAACCACCGGTCGCCCAGCGCCTGGAGCCGGGCCCGGTGCTCGACATACACCGGCACCCCCAGCGCTCGCCGCAGCACCTCCGCGACCGGGTAGCCGCGCAGCGCCGGCACGTCGTTGACCTCGATGAACGTGCCCCGCTCCGGGTCCACGAGACCGGTCGCGGCCACTCCGACCCCGGTCAGCTCACGCCCGTCGAAGCACTCCAGTGCGGCCTGCCGCACCGCCGCGTCCACTCCGTCCGCCTCCCGCTCCCCCGGGTCGAAGCCGGCCGCGGTGCGCCGCAGCAGCTTCCCGGAGCGGTCGACCAGCGCCGCGCGCACCTGTCCGGGCAGCACCTCCACCGCGCCCAGCAGCGGGCGTGCGGGGGCGACCGGGGGATCGGGCACCAGGCGGAGCCGGGGGCGTCCGCCGTCGGGGGCGAGTGCGGCCATGCGCAGACTCTGCCACGCCATGAACCCAGGAGGTAGTACCACATTGCTCCGACTGACCGAACTCACCTGGCGCGAAGCACGGGCCGCGGGCGCGGACGCCGTCGCCATGCTGCCCATCGGCTCGCAGGAACAGCACTCCGGCCACCTGCCGATGGGCACCGACACACTGCTGGTCACGGCGGTGGTGGACCGGGCGGCCGAGCTGCTGGCGGACGCCGGGCCGCCGGTCGTACGCCTTCCCGCCCTGCCGTACGGGCACAGCCCGCACCACCTCTTCGCGGCCGCGGTGTCGCTGTCGGCGGGCACCCTGGCGGCGGTCCTCGCCGACATTCTGCGGTCCCTCACCGAGAGCGGCTTCCACCGCGTCATGATCGTGAACGGCCACGGTGGCAATGACGAGATCATGCGCCTGGCGGTCAAGGAACACGCCCTGCGTACCGAGGGCGCGTTCGCGGCCTGCTCCTACTGGAGCCTCGGCGAGGCGCCGGAGAACCCCGGGCACGCGGGCCGCTACGAGACCTCCCTCATGCTCGCCGCCCACCCGGACCTGGTCCGTACGCCCATCGAGCCACACCGTCCCGTCGGCGCCCCACCGCTCTTCAACGCCCCGCCGCACCCCGGCCTCACCGCCGAGCGGCACGGCGAGTGGGCACGGGTGGGCGGGATGACCGACGACCCGTCCGCCGCTCGCCCCGACCCGGGCGAGCTGTCCGCCCGCGCCACCGAACTGGCCCGGGCGATCCGGGCGTTCGCCGAAGCAACCGCCCCCGGTGCCATCTGAGGAGGATCTGGTACATGAAGGTCACACACATCGACGTCTGGGTCGTGAACCTCCCCCTCACCTCCCCGTTCACCAGCTCCTTCGAGACCAAGACGGGCGAGACCCGCACCGTGGTCCGGATCCGGACCGACGAGGGGGTGGACGGCTGGGGCGAGACGATGTGGGGGCAGCCGGTGGCCGCGCTGGTGCGCAAGCTCGCGCCCGACCTCATCGGCACCAGCCCGTTCGCCCTGGAGTCCTTCCACCGCAAGCAGCACATGGTGCCGTTCTTCCACGGCTACCTCGGCTACGCCGCCATCGCCGCTCTGGACGTCGCCTGCTGGGACACCATGGGCAAGGCCACCGGCCACTCGCTCACCGATCTGCTCGGCGGGGCGGTACGCGACACCGTCCCGCTCACCGCGCTGGTCACCCGCGCCGACGGCGCCACCCCGGATGCCCTGGCCGAGCACGCCACCCGGGTGGCGGCCGAGGGCGGTTTCCCGGCGGTCAAGCTCAAGGGCACCGGCGATGTGGACGGCGATGTCGCCAACCTCCGCGCGCTGCGTGCCGCGCTGCCGGACACCGAGCTGCGTGTCGACCCCAACGCGGCCTGGTCGGTGCCGGATTCGGTGCGTGCGGGCATCAAGCTGGAGGAGCTGGACCTGGAGTACCTGGAGGACCCGTGCCCCGGCATCGAGGGCATGAGCCAGGTGCGGGCCAAGGTGCGCATCCCGCTGTGCACGAACATGTGTGTCGTCCGCTTCGAGGACTTCGCTCCGGCGGTGCGGCTCGGCGCGGTGGACGTCGTCCACGGCGACGTCTACAAGTGGGGCGGCATCGCGCCGACCAAGGCCCTCGCCGCCCACTGCGAGACCTTCGGCCTCGGGATGAACCTGCACAGCGGCGGCGAACTCGGCATCGCCACCGCCGCCCACCTCGCCGTGGTCGCCAGCACTCCGTTGCTCAGCCGCGCCATCGACAGCATGTACTACCTGCACGCCGATGACATCGCTGACCCGATCCCGCTCGTCGACGGCCGCCTCGCCGTCCCGCAGGGGCCGGGCCTGGGGGTGCGCGTCGACGAGGAGAAACTGCGGCACTACTCGGCGGTCAACGAGCGGGAGGGCGATCTGACGGGATGACGTCGAGGCGGGACGCGGGCGGCCACGGGCTATTTTCCTTGACCGCCCCCGAGTTCGCGCCCTGCACGAAGGAACTCGTTCCACGAGCCCTGGAACGACAGGATCGTCAGGGCGATCAGCGCGGGCCGGGCCATCGGCAGCACCACCGACCAGAAGGTCCGGAGCGATGCCCGCGCCCTGCCCGAAGTCGGCGTCGTCGAAGGCCGCCGAGTACGACAGGAAGGCCGGCGTCAGCGTCATGTTGCCCGGAGCGCCCTGGCCCATCGCATACACCTGGTCGAAGACCTGCCAGGTGGCGATCGTGCCCAGGGTGAGGACGAGGAAGAGCACCGGCCGCAGCGCGGGCAGGGTGGTCTCGGCCTGACGCGGCGCCCGATGCCCACATCCTGCCTGGACGTCATGGGGTGGCGTACAGCGGCGCGGTCCATTCCACGATGGTGCCGTTCGGCTCGTTCGGGCGGAGGGAGAAGGAGCCGCCCAGTTCCTCGGCGCGCTGCTGGAGGTTGGCCAGGCCGCTTCGGCGGGTGACGGCCGGGTCGACGCCGTGGCCGTTGTCCGCCACCTTCAGCCGCAGCGCCGTGTCGGTGACCTCCACGCTGACGTCGACGGCGGTGGCATGGGCGTGCCGGGCCGCGTTGGACAGGGCCTCGCCGGCCACGGCCAGCATGTGCTCGGCATGCCCGGCGGGGACGTTGGTGTCCAGCAGGCCGGTCATGCGCAGCGCGGGCGGGAAGCCCAGGGCCTCGGCGGCCCTCTCCATGGCCGCCACCAGCCGGGCTCGCAGCCCTTCGCTCCGGGAGCGTTCCTGCTCGCCGAGCGAGTAGATGGTGGAGCGGATGACCTTGATGGTGTCGTCCAGGTCGTCCACCACCCGCTGGACCCGCGCACCCACCTGCGGCCGGTCGGCGAGCCGGCCGAGCGTGGACTGCAAGGTCAGCGCCCCGGCGAATAACCGCTGGATGACGAGGTCGTGCAGATCGCGGGCGATCCGGTCACGGTCGTTGAGGACCAGCATGCGATCGGCGTCCTGCCGGTGCTCGGCGACCTCGAGTGCCAGCGCCGCCTGGTTGCCGTACCCGATCACCATGTCGATGACGGCGTCGGTGAAGACCGGGCCGCCCGGCACGTTGGCCACCTGCAACACGCCCCGCACATGGTCGCGGGTGCCGAGGGGGACGAGGAAGGCGGGGCCCAGCTCCACGATCGCGGCGCTGCCACCGGTGGCCCGCGGATCGGCGCTGACCGCGTCGCTGGTGATGGTCTCGCCGGAGGCGAAGACCTTCGCGGCCAGTGTGGCGGCGCCCAGTACCAGACCACGCGCGTCCTCCGCGCGCGTTCCGGAGGCGGCCTCGATGACCAGCTCGCCGCTGTCGCCGACCGGGATGGCCAGCGTGACCAGGTCGGCGCCGGCCATCTCGCGCAGGGTGGCGGTGAAGGATTCCAGCACCGCGGCGGGTTCGGCTCCGGACAGCAGACTGCGGGTCAGTTCGTTGCTCGCCACCAGCCACCGCTGCCGGCGGCGGGCTTCGTCGTACAGCCGGGCGTTGTCGATCGCCACACCGGCCGCCGCGGCCAGGGTGCGCAGCACCGCCTCGTCGTCGGCGTCGAACTCCGCGGCACCCTGCTTGTCGGTCAGGTACAGGTTGCCGAAGACCTGCTCGCGCACCTTGATCGGGGTACCGAGGAAGCTGGTCATCGGCGGGTGCCCGGACGGGAAACCCACGGAAGAGGGATGTTGTGCCAGGTTGGCCAGGCGCAGCGGCTCAGGGTGGCGGATCAGCAGCCCCAGGATGCCCTCACCGCGCGGATAGTGACCCATTCCCGCGATGGTCTCCTCGTCGATGCCGACGGTGAGGAACTGTTTGATCGTGCCTTCCTCGCCCAGCACGCCGAGCGCCCCGTACTCCGCGTCGACCAGGCTGACGGCCGACTCCACGATGCGCTGAAGCACCACCGCCAGCTCCAAGTCGGAGCCGATCGCGAGCACCGCGTCCAGCAGCGTGTGGATGCGGTCGCGTGCCGACCGGACCTGCGCCACCTGCTGTTGCAGGCCCTCCAGCAGTTCATCCAGCCGCAACTGGGGCAAGGCCCCGGACACCGGGGTATCGCGGGGCTTTTGACCGCACTCGTCCACCACAGCTGTTCCCCTTTTCCGTCGCGCCGACCGACACCAGGATGCCCGACGAGCGGGCGCGGATCGACGGCGCCCCGAGGAGCGGCTCGACGGCGGGGCGGAGGGAGGAAGGGGTCGTCAGGTCACGGGGACGGCTCCGGCATGCGGGTGCCGACGCGGGCACGTACTGCCTCGATGGCCTCCCACTGTTCGGTGGTCAGCGACGCCAGGGCTGCGGGGAAGACGCCGTCCTGCTCCTTGAGGATGTGATCGCGCAGCAGGTCGAGGGTCTCCATCAGCCGCTCCGCCCAGGTGGGATCGGCCAGGAACGGTCCGGCCGCCTCCGCCAGCACGGTCTCGATGCGGCGGTGCTCGTCCTCCAGGGCGGCCATCTGGCCGGGGAAGTCGCCGGCCAGTGCCGGGAACAGGCCGTCCTCCTCGACTCGGGTGTGCGGGCCGAGCACGGCGGCGATCTCACGGGCGACTTCCGCCATGCGGGCGACCTCGCCGCCGCGGTGGGCGTCGCGGACGTGGCTGATGAGTGTCACGACCCGCTCATGTTCCTGGGTCAGCTTGTCGATCGTCTCCAGCGCCTGGCAGCCGCAGTACTCGCACATCGCTCGACTCTCCTTTCCCGCTCAGTGCGCCTGGGGTGCGGGGGTCCGCCGGGTGACCGCGTGGCGCACGCCCGTGCCGGTGAAGGCGAGCGCCGCGGCCGCCACCACCGCGAGCAGGACCAGGCCGAGGGCGTACGAGCCGTACGCGCCGTACAGCGAGCCCATCACCAGCGGCGGTACGAAGCCTCCGAGGCCGCCCGCGGCGCCGACGACGCCGGTGACCGAGCCGACCTCGTGCGCCGGGGTCAGCAGGGCTACCAGGGCGAACACGGCGCCACTGCCCGCGCCGAGCGCGGCGGCCATCGCCAGGAACGCGATCGTGCCCACCGGCGCCAGGGGCGGCGTGAACGACTGGACGAAGGCCGCGGCGAGGACCACGGCCAGCGTCACGGCGAGCACCCGCACCGGGCCGACGCGGTCCGACAGCCAGCCGCCGACCGGGCGCGTCAAGACCGCCAGCAGCACGAAGCCGGCCATCCGGTTCGCCGCGTCCGCCTGGGTCAGGCCGTAGCCGGTCTTCAGGTAGGTGGGCAGGTAGACGGAGAAGGCGACGTAGCCGCCGAAGGCCACCGCGTACAGGGCGGACGCCCGCCAGGTGATGCCGAGCCTGAGGGTGGCGGCGAGGCGGCGGCCCAGCGATTCGGTGGGCACCGTACGGCCGGGCGCGTCGCGCAGCGCCAGGGCGGCCACAGTCGCGTAGGCCGCCAGCACGGCGGCGGTGATCAGGAAGGGGTTGGCCATGCCGTGTGCCTTCACCAGCCTGACCGTGGTCAGCGCGCTGATCGCGGTGCCGCCCATGCCGGCCCCGAAGACGCCGATGGCCAGCCCGCGCCGCTCCGGCGGGAACCAGGCGCTGACGAAGGGCACACCGACGGCGAACGCGGTCCCGCCGATACCGAGGAAGAAACCTCCCACCAACAGGGCCGCGAGCGAGGAGTGGCCGGTCAGACCGAGGTGGAGCACCGGCACGATGGTGGTCGCCGAGACGAGCGGGAACATCACGCGCCCGCCGAACCGGTCGGTCAGCGCGCCCACCGGGATCCGTCCCAGCGAGCCGACCACCACCGGCACCGCCACCAGCAGCGACTGCTGGAACGAGGTCAGGTGCAGAGTGTCCTTGAAGCGCGGGCCGAGCGGGCTGAGCAGTGCCCAGGCCCAGAAGTTGACGGCGAATCCCCCCGTGGCCAGCGCCAGCATCAGCCACGCCCGGCCGGACACGGACACGGACGCGGCCGTTGCCGGTGACTCGTTCTGCTTCCTCGACGGCTGAAGCATTGCCAGCCCGCCCCTTCGTGTTCGCGGTGGTGCGGCCCCGGCAATCCGCCCGTGGGCCGTCGGCCGCCCGACCGCGCGGTGCGCGTCGGTGGCCTAACGCCACTATCCGCAGGCCGAGTCCGCCAAGGGTGGGCCATCCGGCCTCATCATCCGGCCCGGCGGTCCCCGGTTTCCCGTCCGGCCGGATCACGGGGTTCCGTACGAGGTTGTCCGCACGCCCCGGCTGGAACAGCGGGCGAATGAGCAAAGGCCTTACGGCCCTAACAGTGCCCCGGCCGTGGAAGGCAGCATGGACTGATGTTCCACGTCGAAGGCTTTCGCGTGCTCGATCCACAGGGGTGCCTGCGCCTGCTGGCCAAGGTGCCGGTCGGCCGTGTCGTCTACACCCGGCAGGCGCTGCCCGCGGTGCTCCCGGTCAACTTCTCCCTGGACGCGGACTCCTCCGTGCTCCTGCGCACCTCAGCGGGCTCGGGTCTCGTCCGCGCCATCGACGGGGTCGTGGTGGCCTTCGAGGCCGACGAATTCGACGCCGCGACCCGCTCCGGTTGGAGTGTCGTCGTCACCGGCCGGGCTACCGTGGTCACCGACCCGGCCGAACACGAACGGCTCTCGCGGATCGGCCCACGCTCCTGGGTGGTCACGCGCGATGACGTCATCGTCCGCATCGACTCCGAGATGATCACCGGCCGGGAGATCACCGGCACCCGTGGCGCGGACTGAGGACGCCGCACCGGGCGAGTGCTCTTACGGCACGTCACATCGCTGGGACCGGGCGGCGACGCGGCCATCGTCCGACCGCGGCCGCGGGGCGTACGGCCGCCGTCCGGCCGGTGGCCGAAACCGCCGGGTTCATGTGACCGGCAGGGCCGTGGCGAGCAGGACGACGCCCAGCGAACCGGCCAGCGAACCGACGGCGAGCGCCCTGGCCAGCCCGGGGCGCCCCTTGGCGTAGGCGACGCCGTGGCCGGCCGCGGCGAACATGACCAGGACGAACAGCCCGAGCTTGGCCGCCAGGGTGCGCCCGTAGCCGGGTTCGGCGAGCGAGGCCCAGGTGACGCCGGTGTGCCAGGCCATGGCCCAGCCGGTGCCGAGTTGGAGGGGCAGGAACACCGCCCCGGTCAGCAGTCCGAAGCGGCGGCCCGCCCCGGCCACGAAGCCGTCCCTGATATCGGCGGACAGCATCCGCCGGGCCAGTGGCAGGACCACCAGCGACAGGGCCAACTGCCCGCCCACCCACACAACGGCACCGGTCACATGGAGGAAGCGCACCAGGGACCACGGGCCAACGGCGTCCAATACTCGCTCACCTCCACCGTTCCCATGGCCCCGGATTCGGCATGGCGCATGTCGCCGGCCAGCAACGCGGCGAGTTCCCTCTGGCAGGGGAAGGACCCCGGGCGGTAGCCGCACCACGGCTCCTCGGCGTACGGATCGCCGGTGATGCCGTAGGCGCGCGAGCGGGAGCCGCCGCAGACGCGGCGGAACTCGCACCTTCCGCACCGGCCGCCCAGCCGGTCCGCCTCCCGCAGACCGGTGAACAGCTCCGAGGCGCGGTAGATCTCCGTCAGCGGCCTCTCCCGTACGCTGCCCGCGCCCAGCGGCAGGAAGCCGCTGGGGTGCACCGTGCCCGTGTGCGAGACGAAGACGAAGCCGCGGCCCGCGTTGACGTCCAGCGGCGGCCGGCGCGCCCGGCGTCTTCCGGCGTCCAGGCCCAACTCGGCCGCGCGGTCCCGCAATCGCCGGTACAGCGGCCCGAGCCCCAGCACCTCGATGTGGTCCTCACCGGCGTCCGCCAGCACCTTCCGCTGGAGCGCGACGCGACGGAAGTGATGCGCCTCGGTCGTCTTGGCGGGCACGGTCAGGCCCACGTCGTACACGAAGTTCAGGACGTCCTCCGCGTCGGCGGGGGTGAGCGAGCCGAGCCGGCGGCCGCGTCCGGTGGGCACCAGGAAGAAGGCGCTCCACAGCGTCGCGCCGTGCTCCACGATCAGGCGGACGATGTCCGGCAGGCCGTGCAGGTTGTGCCGGGTGACGGTGGTGTTGATCTGCACCTTCAGGCCGAGGGCGCGGGCGGTGTCCCAGGCGTCCAGGGTCCAGCCGTACACCCCGGGCACACCGCGGAATCCGTCGTGCAGCTCGGCCGTGGGGCCGTCCAGGCTGAGCGATAGCCCGGCGGTGTCCAGCTCCCGCGGGTCGCGGTCGGGCACGGCCTCGGCGCGGCAGTGCAGGCAGGCCAGGGGGCAGGCGCGGGTGGACTCCCAGATCACGATGAACGGCTTGTCCGCGACGTTCTGGTGCTGTCGGCGGATCGCTCGTACGCCGCTCATCGGGTCCTCCGTACGGAATTGGCGCGTGGTGTGCGGCCGGCCGCCCGGGAGTCAGGGCAGACGTGGCGGGCGGCCGGACGGTGACCGGTCCGGCCCGTGCGCGGCGCCCGCCACGGGGGACGGCGATGGAGACGGCCGAACGGGCGCTCGCTGCGGTCGTACACGGGATACCTCCGGATCGGTCGGCAACCAGCGTCGGACATGGGGCGGTCCCGGCGCGGCGGCCGATGAGCCCATCGATAAGGCCCGAAGCGGCCTGCCGGTCAGGGACTTTCGGCCCCAGGCCCGGCGCGGGGCCGGCGCCTAGCGTTCGTGACCATGGAGAACGACGAAACTGCGCGCCCCTCACGGCGGCGCGCGGGCGGGGGCTGGCCGCTGGCCGCCCGCAGGCTGCTGACCCGCCGTGAGGTGTCGGCCGACGGACGCGCCGTCTTCGGTGACGGCGACCCGAAGTGGGAGGGGTTCTACCGGGACCGCTGGGCGCACGACAAGGTGGTGCGCTCCACGCACGGTGTCAACTGCACCGGCTCGTGTTCGTGGATGGTGTACGTCAAGGACTCCATCATCACCTGGGAGCACCAGGCCACCGACTACCCGTCGATCGGCACGGACTGCCCCGAGTACGAACCGCGGGGCTGCCCACGCGGCGCGTCGTTCTCCTGGTACACCTACTCGCCCAGCCGGGTCCGCTACCCGTATGTGCGGAGCGCGCTGCTGAAGCCGTGGCGCGAGGCGCGCCGCCGCCTCGGCGACCCCGTGGCGGCCTGGGCCGAGATCACCGGCGACCCGGCCACGGCCCGCGCCTACAAGCGGGCCCGCGGCAAGGGTGGCCTAGTCCGCGCCGACTGGGACGAGGTCACCGAACTCATCGCCGCCGCCCATGTCCACACCATCAAGACATACGGACCGGACCGGGTGGCGGGCTTCTCCCCGATCCCGGCGATGTCCATGGCCTCCTTCGCGTCCGGCGCCCGCTTCATGTCGCTGATCGGCGGCACCCTGCTCTCCTTCTACGACTGGTACGCCGATCTCCCCATCGCCTCACCGCAGGTCTTCGGCGACCAGACCGACGTACCCGAGGCGGCCGACTGGTGGAACGCCGGCTACCTGATCATGTGGGGCTCCAACATCCCCGTCACCCGCACACCCGACGCCCACTTCCTCACCGAGACGCGCTACAACGGCACCAAGGTCATCGCGGTCAGCCCCGACTACGCCGACAACGTGAAGTTCGCCGACGAGTGGCTCGCCCCGCACCCGGGCACCGACGGGGCGCTCGCGATGGCGATGGGGCACGTGATCCTGCGCGAGTTCCTGGTCGACCGCGAAGTCCCCTATTTCCAGGACTACTTGAGGAGGTTCACCGACGCTCCGTTCCTGGTGACGCTGCGCGAGCACGAGCGCGGGCTCGTCCCCGACGGATTCCTCACCGCCGCGGACCTCGGCTCCGACGAGGAACACGCGGCGTTCAAGACCGTCCTGCTGGACCGGGCCACCGGCGAGCCGGTGGTCCCCGGCGGCTCGCTCGGCTTCCGGTGGGGAGAGGCCGGGCGAGGCCGCTGGAACCTCGACCTCGGCGACACGGATCCCGAGCTCAGCCTGGCGGAGCGGGCGGAGGACGCCGTGACGGTGGCCCTCCCCCGCTTCGACGAGGGCGCCACCGAGGGCGGCTCGGTCATGCTGCGCGGCGTACCCGTACGCCGGATCGGCGGCCGGCCGGTCACCACCGTCTTCGACCTGATGCTCGCCCAGTACGGCGTGGCCCGTCCCGGGCTTCCGGGCACCTGGCCCGCCTCGTACGAGGACGCGAGCGAGCCGTACACCCCTGCCTGGCAGGAGACGATCACGTCCGTCCCGGCGGAGCAGGCGGCCCGGGTCGCGCGGGAGTTCGCCCGCAACGCCGAGCGCACCCGAGGCCGTTCGATGATCGCGATGGGTGCGGGCACCAACCACTGGTTCCACTCCGACACCATCTACCGGGCGTTCCTGGCGCTGACCACGATGACCGGCTGCCAGGGCGTCAACGGCGGCGGCTGGGCGCACTACGTCGGCCAGGAGAAGGTCCGCCCGCTGACCGGCTTCCAGCACCTGGCGTTCGCCTTCGACTGGCAGCGGCCCACCCGGCACATGGCGGGCACCTCCTACTGGTACCTGAACACCAATCAGTGGCGCTACGAGACCTTCGGCCCCGAGGAGCTGGCTTCCCCGCTCGGCGCGGGCCGCTTCAAGGGCAAGGCGTTCGCGGACTGTCTCGCCCAGGCCGTGCGCCTGGGCTGGACCCCGGGCCACCCCGGCTTCAACCGCAACCCGCTGGACCTGGCCGACGAGGCGGCGGCCCGGGGGCGCGGGGTCGCCGAACACATCGTGGACGAGCTGGCGTCCGGGCGGCTCGCGTTCGCCGCCGAGGACCCGGACGACCCGGTCAACTTCCCCCGGGTGCTGACCGTATGGCGGGCCAACCTGCTGGGCTCCTCCGGCAAGGGCAACGAGTACTTCCTGCGCCATCTGCTGGGCACGGACGCGGCGGTCCGCTCCGCCGAGACCCCGCCCGGGGAACGCCCCGAGGAGGTGGTGTGGCGCGAGGAGGCTCCCGAGGGCAAGCTCGATCTGCTGGTCACCCTGGACTTCCGGATGACCTCCACCGGCCTGCTGGCCGATGTCGTCCTGCCGGCCGCGACCTGGTACGAGAAGGACGACCTGTCCAGCACGGACATGCACCCCTTCGTGCACGCCTTCACCCCGGCCATCGCACCGCCCTGGCAGGCCCGCACCGACTACGACACCTTCCTGACCATCGCCGACAGATTCAGCGAACTGGCCGCCGAGCACCTCGGCACCCGCACCGATGTCCTCGCGGTGCCGCTTCAGCACGACACACCGGACGAACTCGCCCAGCCCGGAGGGGTGGCACGGGACTGGAAGACCGGCGAATGCGCCCCGGTCCCCGGCCGGACCATGCCCAAGCTGGTCGTGGTGGAGCGGGACTACGCGGTCGTGGCGCAGAAGATGCGCGCCATCGGCCCGTTGCTCGACACCCTCGGCACGACCACCAAGGGCGTCACCGTCCACCCGGACCGGGAGATCGAGGAGCTGCGCCGTCGCTGCGGGACCGTGCGCGACGGGGTCGGCGCCGGCCGCCCCGCCCTGGCCACCGCCACCGATATGTGCGAGGCGATCCTCGCCCTGTCCGGCACCACCAACGGCCGCCTGGCGACCGAGGGATTCCGGGAACTCCAGCGGCAAACCGGCGGCGAGAGCCTGGTGGAGCTGGCCGCCGAACGCCAGGCGGAGCGGATCACGTTCGCCGACACCCGCACACAGCCACGCGCCGTGATGACGTCGTACGAGTGGTCGGGGTCGGAGACCGGCGGGCGGCGCTACTCCCCGTTCGTCATCAACACCGAGCACAGGAAGCCCTGGCACACCCTCACCGGCCGCCAGCACTTCTTCGTCCAGCACGACTGGATGGCCGAGCTGGGCGAACAACTCCCGTTGTACCGGCCGCCGTTGAACGCCATCCGGCACTACGGCGACGAGCGACTGCACGAGGAGGGCCGCGCCGAGGTGACCGTGCGCTATCTGACCCCGCACTCCAAGTGGTCCATCCACTCCGAGTACCAGGACAACGCCTACATGCTGGCGCTGTCCCGGGGTGGCCCGGTGATCTGGATGTCCACCGCGGACGCCGAGAGGATCGGCGTGAAGGACAACGAGTGGATCGAGGCCTACAACCGCAACGGCGTCGTGGCCGCCCGGGCGGTAGTCACCCACCGCATGCCCGAGGGCACGGTGTACATGTACCACGCCAAGGACCGCACGGTGAACGTGCCGAAGACCGAGGTCAGTGGCAAACGCGGCGGCATCCACAACTCGCTCACCCGGCTGCTGGTCAAGCCCACCCATCTCGCGGGCGGCTACGCCCAGCTCAGCTACGCCTTCAACTACTACGGCCCGACCGGCAACCAGCGTGACGAGGTCACCGTCATCCGCCGCCGCTCCCAGGCGGTCGACTACTGATGCGCGTGATGGCTCAGATCGCGATGGTGATGAACCTCGACAAGTGCATCGGGTGTCACACCTGTTCGGTCACCTGCAAACAGACCTGGACCAACCGGACCGGCGTGGAGTACGCCTGGTTCAACAACGTCGAGACCAAGCCGGGTATCGGCTACCCGCGCCGCTACGAGGACCAGGAGCACTGGAAGGGCGGCTGGAGGCTGGACAAGCGGGGACGCCTCGTCCTGCGCTCGGGCGGCCGCGTCAAGCGGCTGCTGTCCCTGTTCTCCAACCTCGATCTGCCGTCGATCGAGGACTACTACGAGCCGGTGACGTACGACTACGACAACCTGGTCGGCGCCCCGGCCGGCCCGGACATGCCGGTCGCACGCCCCCGCTCGGTCCTCACCGGAAAGCCGACCTCGATCACCTGGGGCGCCAACTGGGAGGACGGCCTGGGCGGCGCGCCCGAGCACGCGGGCGGCGACCCCAACCTGAGTGGCGAATGGGCCGAGAGAGTCAGGTTCGAGTTCGAACAGACCTTCCTGTTCCATCTGCCCAGGCTCTGCGAGCACTGCCTCAACCCGGCCTGCGTGTCGGCCTGTCCCTCCGGCGCCCTGTACAAACGGGTGGAGGACGGCATCGTCCTGGTCGACCAGGACCGCTGCCGGGGCTGGCGGATGTGCGTGACGGCGTGCCCGTACAAGAAGGTGTACGTCAACCACGCCACCGGCAAGGCCGAGAAGTGCACCTTCTGCTTCCCACGCGTCGAGGCCGGCCAGCCGACCGTGTGCTCCGAGACCTGCGTGGGCCGGCTGCGCTACCTCGGGCTGCTGCTGTACGACGCCGACCGCGTCGGCGAGGCCGCCGCCACCCCCGACGAGCACGACCTGCTGGACGCCCAGCGCGGTGTGTTCCTCGACCCGCGCGACCCCGACGTCCGCGCGGCGGCACGGGAGTCCGGAATCCCCGAGGACTGGCTGGCCGCGGCCCGCCGCTCGCCCGTGTACGACCTGGTGTGCCGGTACAAGGTGGCGCTGCCGCTCCACCCGGAGTACCGCACGCTGCCGATGGTCTGGTACGTGCCGCCGCTCTCCCCCGTCCTGGACGCGGTGACCGTGGCGGGCGGCGACCAGGACGACCCGGACCACGTGTTCGCCGCCGTCACCCGGCTGCGCATTCCGCTGGAGTACCTGGCGGAGCTGTTCACCGCCGGGGACACGGACGTGGTCGCCGGGGTGCTGATGAAGCTGACCGCACTGCGCTCGTACATGCGCGAACGCGTCCTCGGCGAGCCGGGTGACGAGGCCGCGCTGAAGGCCGTGGGCCTCACCCCGCGGGACGGGGAGGATCTGCACCGGCTGCTCGCCGTCGCGAAGTACGCCGACCGCTATGTCGTTCCCGCGGCGCACAAGGAGGACGCGGCCGCGCTGACCGCGACGGAGAACCGCTGTCCCGTCGAGTCGTCGGACAGCGGTGGCCGACGGGTACCGCTCGGCATGCCCACCCCGCGCCGCGACAACCCCGCCGGAGGCCGCCCATGAGCCCGCTGCCAGCCACCGTGCCCGCCATGGTACGCACCCGCGTCCGGGCCGCCATACGCCGGCCCTCCCGGCTCACGCCGAAGGAGGCCGAGGCGCGCGCCCTGCTGCTGCGCCTGTGCTCTCTGCTGCTTCAGTACCCGGACCGTGAACTCACCATGGCACGACAGGAGTTGGCGTCCACCGTCAGCGCGCTGCCGTCCTCGCCGGCCGCCGAGCGGCTGGCCGCCTTTGTCTCCTGGTTCGCCGACGAGCGGCCCGAGGCGCTGGAGGAGACTTACGTCGAGACGTTCGACCTGCGCCGCAAGAGCAGCCTCTACCTCACCTACTACCTGCACGGTGACACCCGCCGCCGGGGCATGGCCCTGCTCACCCTGAACCAGCGCTACCGTGCCGCCGGCTGGGACACCGGCGGCGGTGAACTGCCGGACCACCTCCCGGTCGTGCTGGAGTTCGCCGCGCTGGCGGGTACGGGCGGCGGCGAGGCACCGCTGCGCCAGCACCGGCGCGGGCTGGAACTCATCCACCGGGCGCTGACCGACGCCGACTCCCCGTACCGGCACGTCCTGGCAACGCTGCTCACCCTCCTGCCGCCACCCACCGAGGCCGACCTCGCGGCGGTGGCCCGGCTCGCCGCCGAGGGCCCGCCCGGCGAGGAGGTCGGCCTCGCCCCCTACGGGAGCTTCGGTGACGGGGAGTTCGCGCCTCCGGACACCTTCGTACCTCCCGCCTCCGCCCCGACGAGCCGTACGGAAGGCCACCGATGAGCGCCGCGTCCTCCCCCGCCGCGAGCGGCACCGACCTCCTGCTGTGGGTCGCCGTTCCTTACATCTGTCTCGCCGTGTTCGTGGTCGGCCATCTCTGGCGCTACCGGCACGACCAGTTCGGCTGGACCTCCCGCACCACCCAGCTCCTCGAACACCGCTGGCTGCGCTGGGGCAGCCCGCTGTTCCACCTCGGCGCCTTCGCCGTGATCGCCGGGCATGTGGTGGGACTCGCCGTTCCCGACTCATGGACCGAGGCGGTGGGGATCACCGAGCACGGCTACCACCTGGCGGCCGTCTGGATGGGCTCGGTGGCGGGGGTGGCCATGGTCACGGGGCTGGGCATGCTGTGCGCCCGACGGCTGCTGACCCGCCGGATCCGTCTCACCACCGACCGCAGCGACAAGCTGCTCTTCCCCCTGCTGTCCGCCACCGTCCTGCTCGGGATCGGCGCCACGGCCGCGCACAACCTCTTCGGGCCCGGCTACGACTACCGCGAGACCGTCTCGGTCTGGTTCCGCGGCGTCTTCGCCCTCCACCCGGATCCGGAGGCCATCGCCGGGGCGCCGCTCCTGTTCCGGCTGCACGCCCTGAGCGCCTGTCTGCTCTTCGCGGCCTGGCCGTTCACCCGCCTGGTCCACGTCTGGAGCGCCCCGATCGGCTATCTCATCCGCCCGTACCTGGTCTACCGGCGCCGCGCGGCCACTCCGGCACCGGTGGCACGCACCGACTCGGCTGCCGCGTCGCGTCCCGGGCGCGCCGCATGAGTCGGGCCCGCCCGGGAAGGCAGGGTCGGCGCACCGGTTGGCTGCTGACCCTGGCCGGAGCCGTCGGCTGGCTCGCCTCCTTCCAGCTCACGGTGGATGACTGGCGGCTGCTGAAGGACCCGGCGTATCAGCCGCCGTGCGACATCAGCCCGTCCTCGGACTGGCCGTGCTCACCGGGGCCCGGCTGCACCGGATGCCGTGGCTGGGGCTGAACGCCGGGGCCCTCGCCGGTGTGGTGTTCGTGCACTGGCTGATCTTCCAGTCACTGGCGGTCCTCGTGCTCACCCGCTTCTGGCCCTCCTGGAGCGGCCTGCTGTGAACGGGTCCAGGCCCCACGGACCGGGCTGGTCCATGGGGCCTGCTTCCTGCCGCCCGGCGGCCGGGCGGCTCAGCCCTCGCCGTGGGCCAGCCACAGGTCGGGGCCGAAGACCTCGTAGCGGATGCGGCATGCGGGGACACCGGCCCGGAGCAGCTGGGCCCGGACGGCGCGCATGAAGGGGAGCGAGCCGCACAGGTACACATCGGCCTCGGCGGGCAGGTCCAGGCCGTCGAGATCCATCAGGCCCGTGCGCGCACCGACTTCCCCTGCCGCGTCCTCCTCGTACCAGAACTCCGCCCGAGCGTCGGGCAGCTGGGCCACGATACGGCGGGTGTCGGCCCGCAGGGCGTGGTCGGCCGGGGCGTGGTCGGCGTGCAGGACGCGGACCGGCCGGGCCGAACCGGTGGTGGCGAGGTGTTCGAGCATGGCGACCATGGGGGTGCAGCCGATACCCGCGGACACCAGCACGAGCGGGGTGTCGGTGTCATCGAGGACGACGTCTCCGAACGGGGCCGACAGGGTGAGTTCGCCGCCGGCCCGCACGGTGCGGTGCAGCCGGCCGGACACCTCGCCCTCGGGGGCGCCGGCCACGCTCGCCACGCGCTTGACGGTGATGCGCCGCAGCCGGTCGCCGGGGGCGTTGGACAGGCTGTACTGGCGGGTCTGGTGGATTCCGTCGGGCATGAGCACCCGGACGCTGACGTACTGACCGGCGCGGGCAGCGGGCAGCGGGCCGTCATCGGCCGGACGCAGCAGGAAGGAGGCCACGTCCGGGGTCTCCTCCCGCCGCTCCACCACGGTCCACCGCCGCCACGGGTGCCGCGAGTCGACCTCGGCCTCCTGGTAGAGGCGGGCCTCCTGGGCGATGAGGGCACCGGCCATCAGCCAGTACACCTCGTCCCAGGCGGAGGCCACCTCCGCGGTGACGGCCTCGCCCAGCACATCGCCGATGGCGCGGAAGAGGTATTTGTGGACGATCGTGTACTGGTCCTCGGTGACGCCGAGCGCGGCGTGCTTGTGGGCGATCCGGGACAGCAGCGCGTCGGGCCGGGTGTCGGGGGCGGCCAGCAGCGCCTGGGCGAAGGCAGCGATCGATCCCGCCAGTGCCTTGCGCTGCTCACCGCTGGCCTGGTTGCCACGGTTGAACAGTCCGTCCAACAGCTCGGGCTGCTCGGCGAACATGGTGCCGTAGAAACGCGCCGTGATCTCGTCCAGCGCCTCGCCCACAGCGGGCAGGGTGGCACGAATGACAGCGGCCGATTCAAGCGAAAGCATGGCTCTCCTCTGCGGTGCGGGCACATGGGGGGGGACGGCGCTGACCGTCGCAGCCGGATCCGTCGTGTGGATCGGATCGGTACATCGATCGTGCCGGTGGCACCGCGATGGCGAACAGGGCCGAACTTCCCCGCTGGCAGGGACCGTCGGGCCGACTGGACGTGAGGCTCGGCTGTTCGCGCCCGGACCGCAAGGACCGACCGGCCCTTTCCTCGTTCCGCTCGGCTCTGGCGCGCCGCGCCCGAGCCCGGAGACGATCAAGCAGATCAGTGAGCGGTGGGAAGAAAGGACAGTCGGGGATGATCGCTGTCGTGGGGCATCCCGATCTCAGCACGTCGACGCTTGTGCTGGTGGAGGAGGAACTGCGGTCGAGGCTGGTCGAGTTCGCCCGGACGGGCGGAGCCGGCCTGGTCCGCGCCGGAAAGGGGTTGCCGACGGCCTTCGGGAGGGCCGCCCGCAAGGCCGGGCTGGCCCTGGTGACGGTCCTGCCGTCGCGGAACGGCGTGCCCACGCAGTTGGCCGAGCTCGACCGCAGGGCCGCCGGCGAACTGCTGCTGCTGTCGGAGCAGGTGCGGCTGGTGGAGTACGACCCCGGCGACCGCGGCTCGTGCGTGACCGCGGACGAGAGTTTGCTGCGCCACTGCGCCCGCGTGCTCGCGGTATGGGACGGCTCGCCGTCCAACGGCCGTGACGTCACGGCGCATCTGGTGGCCTACGCGCGCAGTCACGGGGTCGATGTCGAGGTGATCTGGCCGCGGGGGGCCAGGCATGGGACCGTTCGCCGGAAACCGTCATGACCGTCCAGCCCCTTCCCCCCGTTCCCGGCACCCGCATGGTCGAGCTGGACCGGAAGGAATCGCTCAGGCTACTGGCGGGCGTGTCCATGGGGCGGGTGGGCTTCACCCACCAGGCGCTCCCGGTGATCCGGCCGGTCAACCACCTCGTGAACGACGACGGCGACATCGTCATCCGCACCCATGCCGGTGCCGCGCTCCTGGCCACCGCCTCGGCGTCCGAGGTGGTGGTGTACGAGGCCGACCAGATCGACGAGGCCACGCACACCGGCTGGAGTGTGATGGTCACCGGCACCGCGAGCCGCGTCACGGACCCGCGGGCGCTCTCCCGCTACCGCACCGAGCTGACGCCCTGGATCAACACGGAGATGGAGCACGTGGTCCGCATCCGTGCCGATTTCGTGACCGGCTACCGGCTGGAGACGACGGCATCACACCGGTAGCACGGCGTCGCAAGCCGTTGCTCCGTGCGGGATTCGCGGACCGCACCGGCGACGTGGGCCGCCACGGCGACAACACCCGTACGGGCCTACGCATTCGATGCCACGGCTATCCGCTCCATGTGCCAGGACGACCCGGCTCTCGGCCAGGCCGTCACCCAGTGGGTCGGCGAGGTACTCGCCCACCGGCTGCGTTGCACCAGGACCCGACTGCTGGACCACTACGCCCCGTACGGCGTCGGCAGCGCCGTCTGAGCGGGCGGGACCTTGGTCTTCAGCGCCCTTCCCGCCGCCGGTCCTGGGCCTGGGTGGCGATGACCGCGGCCTGGATGCGACGTTCCACGCCGAGCTTGGCCAGCAGACGGGAGATGTGGTTCTTCACCGTCTTCTCGGCCAGGTACAGCCGCTGGCCGATCTGGCGGTTGGTCAGCCCCTCGCCGATCAGAGCCAGGATCTCGCGCTCCCGTTGCGTCAGGCCGGGCAGGATGTCGGGCTCCTCCTGCCGCTGACCCCCGCGCAGCCGGGCCATCAGCCTGGTGGCGGCGCTCGGGTCGAGCAGGGACTGGCCGTCGGCCAGGGTGCGTACCGCGGACACCAGGTCCGAGCCCTGGATCTGCTTCAGGACGTACCCGGAGGCGCCCGCCATGATCGAGTCCAGCAGGGCCTCCTCCTCGTCGAAGGAGGTCAGCATCAGGCAGGCGAGTTCGGGCATGCGCGAGCGCAACTCACGGCACACGGACACGCCGTCACCGTCGGGCAGCCGAACGTCGAGAATGGCCACCCGCGGTCGCAGCGCGGGGACGCGGACCAGGGCCTGCTCCACCGTCCCGGCCTCGCCGACCACGCTGATGTCCGGCTCGTCGTTGAGCAGATCGCGCACACCACGCCGTACCACCTCGTGGTCGTCCAGCAGGAAGACCCGGGTGGGGTTGCCGGGGCCGGGCCGCTCGCTGTCCGCCATGAAGTGCTCCCTGTGGGTTCCGCGTTCCGTCGATGCCCGATCGCGTCGGGATCGGGCATCCGAACCGAGATCCTTCTCGCATTCGGGCCGAAGTACCAGGGCCGGTCGGCCCCATTCCGCGGCTGACCGGTACGACCGCGGGCCGCCGTCAGTCCGTGGCCGGGAAGCGGCGCGGCGCCAGGAACAGCAGGACCAGGAAGGCCAGCGCCGCCGCGCAGCCCGCGCCCAGGTACACGGTGCGGACGGCGTCCGAGACAGCCCGCCGGGCCACCTCCGGCGCGGTCCCGGCGTGGAGCGCCGGGGTCACCGAATCGAGGTCGCCCATGCCCACGAGCCGCGCCGACAGCACCCCGTTGACGATCGCGCCGAAAACCGAGGCGCCGATCGTCTGGCCGGTCTGGCGGCAGAAGAGAACGGAGGCGGTGGCCGTACCCCACGGTGAGCCAGCACATCCGCAAGCTGGAGCGGGCGGTGGGGCGGCCGTTGCTGGTCCGGGACACTCGCAGCGTGGTGTTGACCATCGACGGGGAAGCCATGGTCGGCTTCGCCCGTTCCATCCTCGCCGCACACGCCGAGGCGGCGGACTACTTCACCGGCACCGGGGTTCGGGGCCGGTTGCGCTTCGGAGTGACCGACGATCTCGCGTTGACCCAAGTGCCGCGGATCCTGCGGGATTTCCGGCACCTCAACCCCGGTGTCACCTTGGACCTCACCGTCTCCCAAGGGGTACATCTGCAACGAAGAGTGGAATCCGGCCACGTCGACGTCGCCTTCGTCAAGACCAACGCCGGGGATGGCCGAGGGCGGCTGGTGCGCCGGGACCGGCTGGTCTGGGCCGCTGCCGAGGGAACCGGTCTGCGGTGGGACGAGGAACGGCCGGTGCCGCTCATCGTGTACCAAGCGCCCAGTCCCAGCCGGGATCTGGCGGTGCGGGCGTTGGAGGAGGCGGGCATCAAGCACCGCGTGGTCCGCACGGCGCGCGGGGTCAACACCGTCCTCGCCGCCACCCGCGCCGGGCTCGGCCTCGCGATCTTCGTCCGCAGTCTGCTGCCGAGCGACCTGGTCGAGCTCCCCGGCAGCGCGGGCCTGCCCGAACTCGGCGAACTCGACCTCGTCCTGCTGACCAACCCGCACGCCCCCGCCGAACCCGTCGAGGCGCTGACCACCGCCATCCTCGCGCACACCGACCGCATCCGCGCCATCCACGGAACCCGCCGCTGGCCGGCCGAGCCGGGGCGTGCGGGGGCCTCGGGAGCCCGTCCGGAGAGAACGGGATGAGGCCGCCCCCGACCGCGCGCGGGCACGGCATGGGCCGGTCGGCCGCGCTCAGGGGACCTGGGACCCATCCCGCCACCCCGCCCCCGCCGAGAGGGTGGAAGCGCGCCCCAGAAGGAGGTCCGCCCCATGCCCCGTACCGTCACCGTCGGCCTGGACGGTTCACCCGAGAGCCTCGCCGCGGCGGACTGGGCGGCCCGCGAGGCCCAGCGCCGCGAACTGCCTCTGCGCATCGTCCACGCGCTGGACTGGCACTCGTTCACCTACGCGCCACTCACCGGAGTCGAATCACTGGCCCGATGGGCCGAGCGCCTGCCGGGCGACACCGCGGCGCGGCTGCGACACGACCACCCGGGCCTGCGGATCGTCCATGAGCAGGTCGCCCGCGAACCGGTGCCGTCGCTGCTGGCGGCCGCCGGCAACGCCGAGTTGCTGGTTCTCGGCTCCCGGGGCCTGAGCAGGGTCACCGGGGTTCTGGTCGGCTCCGTGGCGCTGTCGATCGTGGCCCGGGCCGAGCCCCCCGTCGTCCTGGTACCGACCGGCGGGGCAGGCAGGGGCGACCGCCGGACCGGACCGGCAGCCACAGCCGCTCCGGCGCTCGTACGCCGCGATGTCGTATTGGGGCTCGACCTCCGGCGGCCCGCCGCCCCGGTGCTGGAGTTCGCGTTCGACGCCGCCGCCCGCCGGGCGACGGCACTGCGCGTCATCCACGGTTGGAGCCCGCCCTCCACCTCCGGCCACCCGGTCCCCTTCGGCACCGGAGCGTCAGCTCAGGTCGCGAACGAGCTGACCGACGTGCTCCGCCCGTGGCGGGCGAAGTTCCCCGGCGTCGAGGTGAGCGAGCAGACCGTGGTCGGCAGCCCCGCGGGGCACCTGGTGGACGCATCGGCCTACGCCGCCCTGGTGGTGGTGGGCCGCTTCACCCACGGTCCGCGGCCCGGCCCGCGCATCGGTCCGGTCACCCACGCAGTACTGCACCATTCCACCGCGCCGGTGGCGGTGATCGCGCACAGCTGACGCCCCGTCGAGAGGCAGCCGCGAAGCCGACACCGTTCCTGGCCCGTCCGTCGAAGGAAACCATCCATGTTCAGAACCGTGCTGCACACCGCCCTCGCCTCCGCCCTGCTGACACTGGCTCCGGGCGTGCCCGCCGCCGCACACACCGTCGCCCCGACACCGCGTGGGGCCGGAGTTCAGGAAGACACCGTGCCGGCCGACCGGTCGGGTGCCGCGGAGTCCGCCTTCGACCACGTCGCGAACTTCTACGGCGCCTACATCGACGCGCGCGACTCCGCGAGCGGGCGACTCCGCCAGGAGCTCCGTCGTCACTATCTGGCCCCCGAACTCCTCCGGCGTCTGGCGGACTGGGAAAGCGAGCACGCCGCCGACGGCGTGCTGCGCGCCCAGGGCGTTCCCACCGCCTGGAAGGTCAGTTACGAGGACAGCGCCATGGGACACACCTGGACGCGGGTGCGACTCGCCTGGGACACCGGGGACCACCCCACGTACACCTGTCTCTCCCTGCGCTCGGACCTGGCCACCAAGCTCATCTCCGACATCAGCGTGACGCCCGTCCAGCGATGAATCTCCCCGGCGCGGAACACCCGCTGCCCACCCCCTCACGCACGGAGGTACCTGTCATGCTTCGCCCCGTCGTCGTCGGGCTCGACGGCTCCCCCGAGAGTTTCACCGCGGCCAACTGGGCGGCCCGCGAGGCCCAGCGCCGCGGGCTGCCACTGCACCTGGTGCACGCCTCGCTCTGGCAGGCCGGCGATCTGCCCGCCGCGGACAGCGAGGACACCGTGCGGCACTGGGCACAGCGCATCCTGCACGACGGCGAGAAGGAACTGAGCGGTCGCTACCCGGGCCTTCCGCTCACCGCCGAGCAGGTGCCCACCACGGCCGCCACAGCGCTGCTGGAGCGGGCGGAGGACGCCGAGATGCTGGTGCTCGGCTCGCGCGGGCTCGGCGCTCTGGCCGGCTTCCTGCTCGGCTCCGTCGGCCAGCGGGTCCTCGCCCAAGCGACGTGCCCGGTGGTGATGGTGCGGGCGAACGAACGGTCCGCCGCCGAGCGGCCGGGCGACGAGGTCGTCGTCGCGCTCCAGAACCTGACGGAGGCTCCCGGGCCGCTGCTGGACTTCGCGTTCGCCGCGGCGGCCGCGCGCGGGGCGACGTTGCGGGCCGTGCATGTCTGCAAGCTACCCGCGTCCGACTACGGGTACGGCCTCGCCGCGGGATCCGTCGGCTACCTGGACGGGGATCTGGAGGGCCGGGTGAACCGGGAACTGGAAAAGGCCCTGGAACCGTGGCGGAAGAACTACCCACGGGTCACGGTGGAACACACGATCGATCTCGCGTTCGTGGCCGGGGCCGTGCTGCGAGCCACCGCCGGGGCCGGGCTGCTGGTGGTCGGCCGCCGGACACACCGTTCCGTCCCGGGTACGCATATCGGCCCGGTCACGCACGCGGTGCTCCACCACTCCACCGTCCCGGTCGCCGTCGTACCGCACGACTGAAAGCCGGCTCCCGGCGTCCGGCCGGGCCTGCGGCCTCGCTCTCGCCCCGGCTCTCTGTGGGCCGGGTACACCACCCCGCCCACCGGGACCGACCGGCCCTGGGCCCCGCCCCGCTGCCGGGGAGATCCAAAACCGCTGTCAACGGCACAAGGAGCGATCGGACATGACTCGCAGGACCACCGATGAGGACGCGGCCGTGACGGTACGCGCCGAGGACGGCATCGATGAGGAGACGCTCGGCTACGCGCGGACCAAGGTCGACGCGGTCCTGTCCCGGCCGGGGCTGCCCGCGGTCACCGGCGAGGTGAGGATCGCCAAGGCGGCGGCCCCCGACGTGGAGCGCCCCTGGACGGCCGGATCGACCCCGTCGGCGCTTCGCCGCGGCACACGGTGTGTGGCCGGGCCGCGTCGACGATGGCGATGACGAGGAACACGCTGACGACGCCCGCCGCGATCAACGCCGCCGCAGCCACGCGGCCCGGATTCGCCTCCCCCGCTTCTGGACCGAACCGTACCCCCTTCCCCCCGCACTGCCCGGCACCCTCGAAGCGGCCGGCCCGAGCACCGCGGAGCCGGCGCACATCAGGACGTCCGCCGCCGCGGACACCGGACACCGCGGGAACTGAGGAAGCGAGACGCCGCTGGACCTGCTCGGGACGCACTCATGTCCATGGTGGGCTTGAGTGCACCACGGACACGGGGGCGTCTCGGATGTCGATGCGAACGGTGAGTCCGTAACGTCTCCGACATGAGTGATGAGACGCGCATATTCCAGGAAAAGCAGACCAGTTGGCGGATACCGAAGGGGCTCTCCGGTGTGGCGGCCCTGCTCCTCGCCGGACTCGCCGTCGCGCCGGTCGCCACGGCGGCGGAGCGCGACACCGCCCACCGCGGCACCCTCGTCTCCGTCACCCCGGTCGCCGACCATGACGCCGGGCGGGTCAGGGAGTTCCTGGCCGGGAGGGACATCGCGAGCGATTCGGTGCGGTACGGCGTATGGGCGTACCGGCTGACGTACCGGACCGTGGACCCCTACGGGAAACCCACGACCGCGACCGGGCTCCTCAGCCTTCCCAAGGGGGGAGCCCAGCGGCTCGACCTCGTCTCGGACACGCATGGCACCATGGTCAAGCGCACCTACGCGCCCTCCGCGAGCGAGGACTTTGGCCGTGTGCCGTCGTATCTGAACGCCTCGGCGGGGCGTGCGGTCGCCGCGCCCGACTATCTGGGGCTCGGTGAAGGGCCGGGCCCGCACCCGTACATGGACACCCGCTCCGCCGTCACCGCCTCCGTCGACATGCTGCGCGCCGCCCGCACGGCCGCGGGCCGGCTCGGCCGTCCGCTGACCGGTGATGTCTACGCGACCGGCTTCTCGCAGGGCGGCCAGGTGGCGATGGCGCTCGGCCGGGCGCTGGAAAGCGGCGCGGACCAGCACTTCCGGTTGAAGGGCCTGGCACCGGTGAGCGGGCCGTACGATCTGGAGGGCCAGGAGGTGCCCGCCCTGTTCGACGGTCGGGTCAACGACATCAGCGGCGTCCTCTACATCTCGTACTGGCTGGTCGCCCAGAACCGGCTGCACCACTTCTACCAGGACCCGGGCGAGGTCTTCCGTGCGCCGTACGCGAGCCGCGTCGAGTCACTCTTCGACGGAAGGCATGACGAGGAGGAGGTGATCAACGGCCTCGCCCCCTCGGTGAAGCAGCTGCTCACGCCCGCCTTCCACGACCGTCTGCAACACCCGACCGGCCCGCTGCTGGACGCCATGCGCTCGGCCGATCACACCTGCGACTGGAAGCCCGACGCGCCGGTGCGGCTGTACGCGGGCGCCGCCGACACCGACGTACCCATCGGGAACGCGCGCAGTTGCGCGCTCCAACTCGCCGCTCACCAGGCGCACGTCCCTGTCGTGAACCAGGGCGAGGTGGACCACTTCGGGTCCTTCGCGGTGTCGGCACCGCAGGTGACGCGCTGGTTCAATGCGCTGGCCGGACACTGATCAATTCGTGGGGACCAACTGCCACGGCCTGGCGAGGCGGTCAGCTCTCGTAGTCGTAGAAGAGCCGCTCCACCACCGCCCGCGCCCGGCGGGTGGTGCGGCGGTAGTCCTCCAGCATCTCGCCGACGTGGCCAGGGCCGTAGCCCAAGTACCGGCCCACGGCGGCCAGTTCACGCACGTCCGTCGGGAAAGTGTCGCCGGGGCGGCCACGGACGAGCATGACGGCGTTGCGGACCCGGCTGGCGAGGATCCACGCCTCGTCGAGGGTCTGGGCGTCCTCGGTGGAGATCAGCCCGGCGGCGTGGGCGGCGGCCAGGGCCTCGCGGGTGCGGGTGGTGCGCAGCCCCGGTTCGGCCCAGCCGTGGCGCATCTGGAGCAGCTGGACGGTCCATTCGACGTCGCTGAGACCGCCGCGGCCCAGCTTGGCGTGGGTGGTGGGGTCGGCCCCGCGCGGCAGCCGCTCGGACTCCATCCGGGCCTTGAGCCGCCGGATCTCGCGGATCGCGTCCTCGCCCAGGCCCTCGGCCGGATACCGCAGCGGATCGATCAGTTCGATGAAGCGTTCGCCGAGCCCGGGGTCGCCCGCCACCGGCTCGGCGCGCAGCAGCGCCTGGCTCTCCCAGACCAGCGACCAGCGGCGGTAGTAGGCGGCGTACGAGGCCAGGGTGCGCACCAGCGGCCCGGACTTTCCCTCGGGGCGCAGATCGGCGTCGATGAGCAGGGGCGGGTCCACGGTGGGGAGCTGGAGCAGCCGTCGCATCTCGTTGGCCACGGCGAAGGCGGCGCGGGCGGCCTCCTGGTCGTCGGCGCCCTCGCGCGGCTCGTGGACGAAGAGCACATCGGCGTCCGAGCCGTAGCTGAGCTCATGGCCGCCGAAGCGGCCGACACCGATGACCGCGAAGCGGGTGGGCAGCTCATCACCCCAGGTGTCACGGACGGCGGCACGCAGCGCCCCGGCGAGGGTCGCGGCGTTCAGATCGGAGAGGGCGTCGCCGACCATGTCGACCAGCGCCCCCGCGCTCGCGGGCTCCTCGGCAGCGCCGTACGGTCCGCAGGGCGGGCCGGGGCGTGGGGCTCGCGGTCGCGCGGCGCGCTGGGCACCTCGGCCGCGCGCCGCCCGCCACGCCGAACACGCGCCGTCGACAAGGTGGCCAAGGCGCCGTCGCCGCCCGGCGGCGGCCAGCCAACGCTTGGCCGGGCCACCTCGTTCACCAGCCGCGCGCTCGCGATCACATCCGCCGCCGCCGTACGGAACAGCTCACGCCGCCGCACCCCACGCGCCGCCGCGACCGCCTGCTCGGCGCCGTCGGCGCGGCCGACCGCGGCCAGCACCTCCTGCCCCAGATGGGCCCGGCCGCGCGGGCGCAGCCCCTCCGGGTCACCCAGCACGGCCACCGCCTCGGGGACACGCAGCAGCAGATCGGGGGCGAGCCGCCCCGCGGAGAGCACCCGGGCCAGGTTCTCGGCGGCGGCGCCCTCGTCCCTCAGCAGCCGCAGATACCAGGGCGTCTTGCCCAGCGCGTCCGAGACCTTCCGCAAGCCCAGCAGCCCGGCGTCCGGGTCCGCGGAGTCGGCGAACCAGCCCAGCAGCACGGGCAGCAACGTCCGCTGGATCGCCGCCTTACGGGTCACCCCGGACACCAACGCCTCCACATGACGCAGAGCGGCGGCCGGATCCGCGTACCCCAGCGCCTCCAGCCGCTGCCCCGCCGCCCGCCGGCTCAACCGGGCCTGACCGGCCTCCCGTCGCGCCACCGCGTCCAACACCGGCCGAAAGAACAGCTTCACGTGCAGCCGCCGCACCTCACGCGCGGACCGTCGACACGCCACACCCAGCTCGCTCACCGGATCGGCATGACGATCCCAGCCGTGGACGGCGCCGAGCGACCGCCCCAGCCGTCGCAGATCCGCCTCGTCCTCCGGTACGAGATGGGTACGGCGCAGCAGGTACAGCTCGGTGCGGTGTTCCACCGAACGCAGGAAGCGACAGGCTTCGCCCAGCGCGGCCGCGTCCGAACGGCCCACGTAGCCACCCGCCGCCAGCGCCGCGAGCACCTCCAGCGTGGTACCCCCGCGCAGCGACTCATCCGACCGGCCGTGCACCAACTGCAACAGCTGCACGGTGAACTCGACGTCCCGCAGGCCCCCGGTGTCCAGCCGCGGCTCGCGATCCACCCCGGTGGCGGGGATGTTCCCCACCACGCGGCGGCACGCCTGCCGCACATACGACACCAAGTCCCCGCGCCCCACCACCTGCCACACCAACGGTGCCACCGCGTCCATATAGGCCTTCCCGAGTGCGCTGTCCCCCGCCACCGGCCGGGCCTTCAGCAGCGCCTGGAACTCCCGGACCTCGGCCCGACGCTCGTAGTAGGCCAGATGGCTGGAGAGCGTCCGCACCAGCGGGCCGTCGCGCCCATCCGGCCGCTGGCTGGAGAGCGTCCGCACCAGCGGGCCGTCGCGCCCATCCGGCCGGAGGCCGGCGTGGACGGGCCGGATGGTGCCCTCGACCGTGGCGTCGGAGCAGATCCGCATCAGCCGCGAGGCCAGCCGGGTGGCCGCCCGCACCGCCTTGGCCTCCTCCGTCCCGTCCACGGCCTCGGCGACGAAGATGACGTTGACGTCCGAGGCGTAGTTCAGCTCGCGCCCGCCGCACGTGTCCGTACCGATCACCGCCAGCCGACAGGCCGCGGCGTCCTCGGGCCGCTCCTCCGCCGCGATCTCCAGCGCGGTGTGCAGCGTCGCCGTCGCCAAGTCAGCCAGCTCGGCGGCGGCCTGGGTGACGTCGATGGTGCCGCACACCTCGCGCGCGGCGATGGCCAGCAGCGCACGACGGTACGCCACCCGCAGCGCGTCCGGCCGCGGCAGCCCCACCCCCGGCTCGCCCCAGACCCCCTCGGCCAGCGCCCGCTCGAAGTCGCAGGTGGTCGGGGGCATGCCCGCCGCCTCGTACGTCATCAGCGCCCGCCAGTGCCGCGGATGCCGGGCCAGGTGATCACCCAGCGCCTCAGACACCCCCAGCACCCCCAGCAGCCCGTCACGCAGCGACTTGACGGTGACCAGCGCGTCCAGAAGCGCCTGCCGCGAGTCAACGCGCTCCTTGTCGTCCCCGTCCCCCGAAACCTCCGGACCCTCCGGAAGCGCCTCCACCAGCCGCACCAGCCCACGCAACGCCAGATCAGGATCGGCAGTCGCCCCAAGCCCCTCCAGCAACACCGAACCGCCGCACACCGCGGCCAGCTCAGGCGCGTCCAGCAACCGCCGCGCTACCGAGACGTCAGAGAAACCACACCGCAGCAGCCGGGTGACATCGCTGCTCCTGCGCCCCTGCGGTACGGCCACGCGCGCCGCCTCCGTCCCTGTCCGACATTCCCGCCCTGCCATGATCAAGGCCCACCGAGAGCCATCACGGAAATCCCCTTATCCCCAATGCGTCTCATATCAGTTGGCCGGATATCGCGTTTTCATGGGCCATCCAGCGCCTTGCGCCCGGCGACCCGGCGGTTGCCATGCCCCGCCTTTGCCTCGTTGGCAAAATTGAAAGCGGCCGATGACCTTACAACTTTCTCCGTGGCGTCAACTTGTTGATTTTCAGCAGACGTTTTCCGTTCCCCGCATCGGGCGGAACGCCTGAATCCGGCGGCAAAAACGTAGGAGGCACAGTCAATGCCGGTCAAGGCTCAGGCAATAAAACGTTGAGTCATACATTGATGTGCGAAACGGGGCAAAGTGGATTCGTTTGGCGTCCCATCCAGGGGGTTTTGGACAGCACATCTCCCATGGACTCCCCCGGCCTCCCCGGCGGCTCTTTTAATCAACGTTCACCAAGGGTTTATCCGTGTTTTAATTTACGGCGGAAGTGGTGGCCGATTCCGATCCGGCCGCCCGCATTAGTTCCCCATGAGGGGCAAAGGGATTCCCATCGCGGTAAAGGGATCCCCATCACCGTGGCCGTGATGGTCCAGGCTCGACAGGACTTCAACTGACGAGTTGGCCGGAAAGCGAGGTGCGAGACATGGCGCAATGTGAACGCGCCACCCAATTGACCACGGAAACCTTCGCTTCCGGCTGCCTGGCCCGGTGTTGCGGGAGATGTCGGTGTCAGTCGTGTGAGAGTGCCGAGCGGAAGGTCCACCGGCCCGACCCGACGTGGTAGACCGCCTCGGTGCCGGTGGTGCGCACAAGGCCCGCTCCCGGCGGGGCCCCGACGGGGCCGCCGGAGGCGGGGACATGGACCTCCGCCGTGCTGCCGACGGGGACGTCCACCCTCAGCCGGAAGCGGTCGGCATCCCGCTGCCAGGCGGTGCGCGCGACGCCGTACGGCGTCCGGTAGGAGGCGGACGCCGAGGTCATGTCACCCTCGACGGCCGGATCGATGAGCAGCTCGGCATAGCCGACGGAGCCGGGGGTCTGGGCGATGCCCGCGACGCGGCTGGTGAACCAGGAGTCGATGGCGCCGAGCATGAAGTGGTTCTGCGACTGGCCGGGACCGCCGTCCCAGGACTCGCCGAGAGTGGTGTTGCCGGCCCGCACCTGGTAGCCGTAGCTGGGGCTGGTCGTCTGTGTGGCGATCGCGTGGATGATGTCGTCGCGGTCCGCGGCGCTCAGGACGCGGAAGGCCGCGGGCAGGGAGATCTCTCCCAGCAGCAGGTGGTGGCCGGCGGTCTTGACCGAGGTGATGAAGTGGGCGAGCAGTCGGTCCCGCTCGCCGGCCGGGTGGGCACCCATGTCCAGGGCGAGCGCCTCGGCGCCCTGACCGCCGCCGCCGAAGGTTCCCGTGGCGGTGTCGTAGTACTTCGCGGCCAGCGCCCGGGCGCTGGCGTCGGCCGTGGCCCGGTAGGCGTCGGCGGCCTCGTCGTCGCCCAGTACGGCCGCGATGCGGCTCAGGGTGTCCACCACCCGCCAGTAGCCATAGGTGCCGGCGACGGCGCGCGGGAAGGTCCTGTCGGGGGTGAACCAGTCGCCCAGGCCGTAGTCGAGGATGCCGCCGGTGACCTGCGTCTGTAGGAAGGCGGCGTACCGCCGCATGCGCGGGTAGTACGTCGTGAGGATGTCCTTGTCGCCGTAGGTGAGGTAGAGCTGCCAGGGGACGAGGACGAAGGCGCCGCCCCAGTTGGCGTCGTTGCGGTAGGCGCCCGGAAGGCTGGTGTACTCCGGGACGGTGCTGGGGATCAGCCCGTCCGCGGTCTGTGCGTCGGCCATGTCGCGGACGATCTTGCGGAGCTGGGCCTGTATGTCGTAGTTGCCGGCCAGGGCGGGGAACACCAGCTGGTCCTGCTCCAGCCAGCCCAGCTTCTCCCGGCTCGGGCAGTCGGTGAGAACGCTCATCATGTTGCTCTCGATGGCGCCGCGGATCAGTGAGTGGATGTCGTTGATCAGTGCGTCGGAGCTGGTGAAGTCGCCGGCCGGGGCGTTGTCGGTGCGCAGGACCTCGCCGCGGACGGTGACGGTGGCCCCGTCGGGCACACCCTTGAGTTCGAGGTAGCGGAAGCCGTGGTAGCCGAAGCGCGGGTGCCAGGTCTCGCTGCCGCCGCCGCGGGAGGTGTAGCTGTCCCACAAGGGTGCGCCGACGTTGCTGATGGACTGGAAGGCGTGGCCGTCCTTCAGGCTCTCGGCGGGGTAGATGCGGATGGTGGATCCCGCCGGTGCGTTCACGGTGATCTCGGGCCGGCCGGCGATGTTGCGTCCGAGGTCGAAGACCCGGCTGCCTTCGGCCCCCTCGACCTCCTTGCCCGTAAGGGTCTCCACGACCCGGATGGGTTCGGTCTCCCGGGCGCTGAGCGCGGCCGGGTGTCCGGCGGTCCCGGGGGCTTCCTCCGTGACCGCGTGCCGCCAGCCGCGGCGGTCACCGCGGGGTTGGTCCCAGTGGGCGATTTCCCGGCGTGCGTCGTAGTCCTCGCCGCCGTACCAGTTCGACGAGGTGGTGGGGCCCAGGACGGTGTGCCAGTCGTCGCCGCTGGTGATGGTGCGCACCCGGCCGTCGGCCAGTGTGGCCTCCAGCCGGGCGATCAGCTTGGGGTCGCTCCGATTGCCGTAGAGCTTGCGGTAGCGGTCGGCGGTGCTGACCACGTTGGACATGCCGTTGCCCAGAGCGACGCCGAGGGTGTTGGTGCCGGCGCGGAGGCGGCCGGTCACGTCGTAGGTGGCGTACTGGACACGTTCGCCGTAGTCGGTGTTGGCGGGTTCCAGGACCGCGTCGCCCACGGGTTCGCCATTGACGGTGGCGTCGTAGATGCCCAGTCCGGCGATGTAGAGGCGGGCGCGACGCACCGGCTGCGGGAGGGTGAAGTCGTCGGCCAGCAGCGGCAGTCCGTCCGGAAGGTAGGGAGTGGGCGGCCGTTGCCCGGTCACCCGGGTCAGTGTGGTGAACGGTCCGCTCGGGCTGTCGGCGCCGGCAACGGCGTAGTCGACGGGGAAGCCGGGCACGCGTCCGTCGTCGGTGAGGACATCGGCGCGCGGGTAGAGCGCGAGTTCGTCGAAGGTCTTCGCCGTCTTCAGGTCGAGGGTGAGGGTGATGGGCTCGCCGGAGACGTCGGCGCCGGGGTGTGCCCCGCTGGAGTAACCGGCGGCGGTCTCCAGCGCGCTGTTGGTCAGGCCGTCCACGGCCAGGGCGGGTTCCCAGGTCTTGCGGACCGTGCTGCTCTCGGAGGCGGTGACCGCGGCGCCGCGGGCGAGGCCGGTGGTGGAGGTGGCGGAGTCGCGCAGGTCGATCTCGCCGAGTTGGAGCCGCCGGCCGCGGCGGGGGAAGTCCTCGGCCAGGGGCAGGCCGAGCCGGGTGACGTCCAGCCGTACGTAACGGGCGGTGGTCCGGGGCAGCTTCACGACGGCCGGGGCCACCGATCGCCTGCTCAGCCGCCAGGCGGGATGGGTGATCCAGTCCGCGCCCCAGTCCGACCGCCTGGTCAGACCGGTCTCGAAGACGGCCGCCTCGCTCCACCCGGAGGGCCGGTGCCCGCGCGCGGACCAGAGCATGACGCGCCAGTAGACCCGGGCACGGGAATCGAGCCGCCTGCCCGCGTATCTGGTTTCGGGTGCGGCCGAGTCGACCTTGCCGGAGTCCCACAGGTCGGGGCGGGACGCGCGCAATCGCCGAGCGGAGCTGGCGGCCTGTACGCGGTAGGCGGACTGGAGGGAATGGGGGGCGTCGGCGCTGAGCTGCCAGCTGAGTGCGGGGGTCGTGTCGTCAATGCCCAGGGCCTGTGTCAAGTGCTCGGTCCGCAGGTGGGTCGCGGAGATGGTGCCCGTGGTCACGGCGTCGGCGGTGACAGCGCCGGCGAGCACGGTCACGAAGGCGGTGGCGGCTGCCAGGACGGCGGACAGTCGCTGTCCGCCACGGTGGCGCGGTCTGCGCATGGTGGCTCCCTGCCGGTGCGGGTCGGTGTGCGGAATCGCGTGGGCGAGGTGGTCAGACGCGGTGGAGTCCGGCGGTGACGCGGCGCCGGAACCGGAGGGTGACCGGGCCGAGCAGCCCGGAGGGAAGCGGTTTGTTGCGCTCGTTGGACAGGGTGTTGGCGACGCGGACCCGGACCGCGTTGGGTCCCGGGCGGAGCAGGTCCGTGACGTCGGCGGAGAACGGCGCCCACAACACGGGAGGAAGCGCGCCGCCGTTGACGGTGACCTCGGCGATGTCGCGCACCTCCCCGAGGTCGAACAGGACCCGGCGTCCGTCGAGGCGGGCGGGCTCCATGTCGAGGCCGATGGCATAGGTGCCGCTGCCGGAGAACAGCGGGTCGTGGTCCGTCCAGCTGCCGAGCGGTCCGGTGACGGGGGTGGCGCCTTCGCGTTCGAAGGTGAACGTCCAGTCGCCGGTCACCGGGACCGGTTCGAGCGGGTCGCCGATCGTGACGGTCCCGCGATAGCGGTGGCCCGCGTCGGCACCGATGAGGGTGTGGGTTCCGGGGGCGGACGCCTCGACGGTGGCCCGCAGGGTGACGCCGTGCCGTTCGACGTCGAGGACGGGCAGCGGCGAGTCGGTCAGATGCGGTGCCGGCGGGACGTCCGGGCGCACCACGACCACGAGGCTCTGGTAGGGCTCCAGCCGCAGCGGTAGCCGTACACCCTTCTTGGTGCTCTGGTGCAGCGTCGCCGGACCGCCGGTGCCGGTCGCCGGGTCCCACACTTCGGGCGCGCCGACGGCGGGAAGGGCCGCGACGGTCCGCACCGGCAGGCCGCTTTCGTTGTTGAACAGCCAGACCGTGTCCGGGCCGCGACGGACGCGCAGCACCCGGACGGCGTCCTGGGCGGGGTCGAGGACGGCGGCGGCCACGCCGGCCGAGTGCGTGGCCGCGGACAGACCAGTGGTCCCGGCCACGCGTACGGCCTGGCCACGCCCCAGGGTACGGGTGCCCGGCACCCGGTCGCCGAAGAGGTCGGCGAGGCCGTGGGCGAGGGAACGGTCCTGGCCGTCGGCCTCGTCGGCGTCGAGGGCGCCCACCGCGATCGCGGTGCCACCCGCGCGCACGAACTCCCGCAGCACCCGCACCCCGGACATCTCCAGAGTGGGCGTGTGCGCCACCACGACCAGGTCGTACGCGGCATCGCCGACGACGAGCCGGCCGCCACGGACGTCGGCGTGGGCGCGCAGGGCGGGATCGCCGGTGAGGGCTCCCTCGTGCAGCAGGTCGAAGTCGACCTGGGCCCGCTCGAGTGCGTAGGCCGCCTCCGTGAACGGAGCGTCGACGTCGCCGTGCCGGGTGGTGCCGGTCCATTGTTCGGCGGCGCGCTGAGGTTGCAGCAGGGCGGTGCGCGCGGCGGAGGTGCCGCGGGTGGCCTCCATGACCCGGCCGATCCACTCGGCGAGCGGCCGCATCCCCCACCACCAGGGGGCGCGCGGCCCGAACGGTGGCGGGAAGTACACCCGCGTCTCATCGGTCCACAGTGCGTGCAGCACCGTCAGGTTGATGCCGCGGGCGGCTTGCGCTCCCACCGTCGCGTACGCGAAGCCGGGGGTGACCTGCCAGCCCATGTTCCCGAACATCTCCAGCAGGACGCGCTCGCGGCCCTGCTGGTGGGCGGCGGAGGCCGGATTGCGGGGAATCAGGGTGGCCCCGCCGGCCGCGTACTCGGCCGTGATGATGTCGCCGCCGGGCACCTGGGCCCACTGGTTGACCTTGTGCAGGTCCCCCGTGGAGGGGATGCGTTTGGCCGGGGCCGTTTCGTCGTAGAGCGGGTTGGTGATCAGGGCGACGCCGCGCCGCTCGCACCAGCGGGCCTGTTTCCGGAAGTAGGCGGCGAAGCGGTTGGAGACGGCCTGCCAGTAGCGTCCCCGGGCCGTTCGTCCCGTGCGGCCGAGGTCGTCGAAGGCGGCGGCGTAGGCCAGTCCGGGGGTGACGCCGACGGCCCGCAGGGCCGTGTCGAGGGCGGGCGACCACGGCAGGCGTTTGAAGTGGGCCTCGGCGGAGGCGAAGAAGGGCTCGTCGTCCCAGAAGCCGGGGATGACGGTGCCGAAGTAGCGGGCGAAGCGCCGGTGGTACTCCCCGGGGACGATGTCGAGGAACAGCTCCACCGGTTCGTCGTCGAGCAGATCGACATAGCCGCGGCTGTAGCCCTGGGAGTCGTCTACGAGGGCGACGCCGCCGAAGAGGTCGAGCTGCCACTCCCCCGCCGGCACCCGCCAGGTGTGGCCGGCGGTCAGCCGGTGGGTCAGGTCGACGGCGTCGGCCGCGTCGGTGGAGCCGACGGGCCGTGCCGCCGCGGCGGCGACGGTGATGCCGTCGCCGGGGATCGCGCGGTCCGGGAAGTCGCCCGCGGCGGCGGGTGCGTCGAAGGTGGCGGCGTACAGGGCGCTGCCGTCGGCCGCCTCGACGGTGAGCGTGTCCCACAGGGCACGCTGGTCCCCGACGGCCCATACGCCGACCCCACCCGAGGCGCGAGCGAGGTCGGCGACGCTGCCTTTGTCGATGCCGTCGAGCGTGACGGAGAGGGAGGTACCGCGGACGGTGACGCGGGCCGTGTGGAATGTGGTCTTGTTGAAGCCGTTGGTGCGCGCGCTGCGCAGCAGTTCCGCCGGTTCCGCGCCGGCGGTCAGACGGTGGACGGTGACGACGCCGGTCTGGTCGAAGGCGACGCCGTATCCGGCCAGGCCGTCGGCCGAGGCCCGCACGACGAGCCCGGCCGCGGTGTGTTCGGCCTTGGCGCTGCCGGTGACGGTGTAGTCGCTCCAGCCCTCGCTGTCGCGCAGGACGGCGGCCCCTGCGAGTACGGCGGCGTCGGCGACCAGCCGCCCCGCCTCCACGCCCACCCCGGTGCTGCGCAGCACGTCCACGGTGGACGCTCCGCGCACCACGGTGGTCGATCGCCACAGCGCCTTGAGACGCAGGTCGGGCCGCGGCTCGTAGGTGCGGGTGCCGATCCGTCCGCCCTTGACGATGAACTCGCCGGCCCGGCCGCTGGGGAAGTGATCGTCGTTGAAGAGCCACACCCGCATGCCGGTGCGCTCCGCGGTGCGCAGGACATGACCGACGATGCCGAACCACTCCTCGGTGAAGAACACCGGTCGCATCTCGGCGTTGTCGAAGGGGAAGAGGACGACCTCGTACATGCCCTTGGACCGCAGATCGGCAAGCTGGCGGTCCACCAGATCGGGGGTGACCGGACCGTTCCAGTACCAGTAGACGGTGGGGCGGCTGTCTCGGGCAGGATCTTGGAAGTCCCGCGCCGACCAGGCGGTTCGGTCAGGTGCGAGGTCCGGGCCCGCGGCGCGTGCGGGAGCGGGCAGGCCCAGCAGGGTGCCGGTGGCACCGGCCGCGGCCACGAACCGGCGTCTGGACAGGTTGTTGTCGGGCATGGCTGGACTCCTGGGGAGAGCGCGGAAGGGCGGCGACGGGCGTGGTCCGCGGATGTTTCGGTTTTCGTCCGTGGGCGGTTCGGCTTTCGTCCGTGGGCGGTTCGGCTTTCGTCCGTGGATGGTTCAGCTCTCGGCGAGGCGCACCACCTCGACCGCGGTGAGGGCCCGGTTGCGCAGCCGGAAGTCGCGGACGGCGCCGTGCAGGCAGGGGTGGGTGCTGTTCTGCGAGCGGCCCAGGTAGTTACGGCTGGTCCGGCCGAGCAGGAGCGGCCCGGCCACCATCGCCGTGTTCCGTCCGGCTTCCCTCCCGTCGACGTAGAGCACCCCGGTGCCGTGCGCGAGGGTGAGCGCCACATGCGTCCACCGGCCGACCGGCAGGGGGCCGGTGGCGTCGATGACGTCCTCCGACGCCATGCCGGCGATCTTCAGGGCGGCCCGGGCGTGTCCGGCACCCGTGGTGGCCGCGAGGAAGAGGTAGGTGTTCTTGTGGTAGCCGAGGTCGAAGACGCGCGCGGAGGGAGCGAGGGCGTCCACGCGGACGCGCACGGAGACGGTCAGCTCCTCCAGCCCGCTCGGCAGGCCCGCCGGGAGAGCCACATGGCCGTCGTGTCCGTCGAGCGCCACGGACGTCACGCCGTCCTGGGCGCTCCACGCGGCGCCGCCCACGAGCGAGGCGTCGGGAGAGGTTCCGGTGCGGTCCGCGGCCGACGTTCCGCTGCCCTCGTCGAACGGGTAGCGGGCGAGGTCCCGTTCTCTCCCGCGTCGCGGGCTCACCGCCCAGTAGACGTTGTAGTGCTGGTGCTGGATCTGGTGGAAGGGACGCAGGGACACCCGCTGGTGACCGGCGAGGGCGCTGAACGCCGTGGGGCCACCGGGCTCGGGGCGAAGGGTGCCGGGACGGATCGTCGGCACGATGCCAGGCGCGGTGCCGCCGTACTCGCCCGCCAGGACAAGCGGCCCGTACGACACCGACCTCACCTGGGGGTTGTCGGGCGCCGGGCTCCAGACGGGCTCGCGGGGCATGACGAGCTCGACGCTGTCCCCGGGCCTCCAGTACCGCTCCAGGGTGGCGTAGGTGCCCGGTTCGACGGGGGCCGTGGCAGGCCGGCCGTTGACCTTCAACACGGCCGTACGGCCGGTCTCGGACAGCCAGCCGGGGATCCGGATCCTCAGGACGAAGCGCGCCCGGCCGCGGGTGACGGTGAGACGGGTGCGGTCGTCGAGGGGGTGGCCGGTCTCCTGGCGCAGCGTCACGCCCGTCCGACTCCAGCGCAGTTCGGACGGGATGAACAGGTTGACATAGAGCGTGGGCTGGCCGGAGGCGGCGCTGTGGAAGTAGATGGTGTCGGCGAACTTGGTGTGCGTCTCCAGGCCCGTTCCGTGGTCGCAGGAGAAGTTGTCGTAATCGCTGCTGTAGCTGCCCGGAGCGGCGCCGAGTCCACCCTTGGGCTGCCGCTGTGAACCGGCCCGCAGTCCCGTGTAATAGGTGACGAACCCGTGCCGGGAGTCGGGGTCCTGCTCGCCGAGCATCTGGTTGTACAGGGTCCATTCGTAGTGGTCCATGTACTCCGCGCGCGACGGCTGGTGGAGGAACAGGTGCCTGCCGAGTTTGAGCATGTTGTAGCTGTTGCAGTTCTCGCAGGTGACGTCCGAGAGCCTGCTGGCGATCTCGTCCGGCGGGCCGAAGAGTTCCTGGTCGGAGTTGCCGCCGATGGCGTACGAATGGTGCCGTACGACGGTCGTCCAGAAGGTGTCGGCGATGTCCAGGTACCGTCGGTCGCCGGTGGCCTCGTAACCGGGCACGGCGCCGACCACCTTGGCGATCTCGGTGTTGGCGTGGCGTCCGGCGAGTTCGTCGCGTCCCGCGGCGAGCGGTGCGTACAGCTCGTCGTGGTCGAAGCGCCGTGCGGTACGCAGGTGCGCCGGGTCCCCGGTCGTCAGGTACAGCCGGGTCAGCACGTCGTTCATGCCGCCGAACTCGACCTTGAGCACCGTCTGCATCCGCTCGTACGACAGCGGCGCGGTGCGCGCGTCCACCCAGGACGCCAGCTCCAGCAGGACGTCCAGCGCCTGCCGGTTGCCGCTGAGCCGGTGCTGGTCCAGCAGTCCGGCCATGATTTTGTGCAGGGTGTAGTAGGGGGCCCAGGGCTTGCCGCCCGCCTCCAGCTGGTCGAAGACCGACTCGGGGAACGCGGAGAGGTAACCGCGGTGGAAACCGGCCGTCGGCGCGGCCCGCTGGCACTCGGCCAGTGCCGACACCAGCCGGCGCGCCGTGTCCGCGTAGGCGTCGTCTCCGGTGTTGGCGTGCGCCTGTGCCAGGGCGCTGAGCAGGTGTCCGGTGGTGTGGCCGCGCAGTTGCACGCCGGGGGCCTCCCAGCCGCCGCACGGCTCCGCCGAGGACGGCAGTCCCACGGTCAGCCGGAAGGTGTGCAGCAACCGGTCGATGTCCACGAACAGCAGGTAGGCGCAGGTGCGGCGCATGTTGGCCAGGAACGGACTGTCGAGCAGCCGGACCTCGGACAGCGCGAAGGCGGCCAGGGGGCCTTCCGTGCCGGACGGGCTCGGCAGGCTCGGCGGGCTCGGCGGCCTTTCCGCGGCCGCGGCGGCCGTGGCGCCGAGTTGTGCCGGCACCGTGGTCACGGCCGCGGCGGCGGACGCGGTGAACAGGACCTGTCTGCGGGACGGGGCGGGGATGTCATGCTCTGCGGACAACGTGCGCAGCTCCCTTCGGACCAACGGCGGTGGCTCCGGACCTCGCGCGCGGCTCACGCGGCTCCGGTGGAGCGCTGGCGGGGCGGCGAGGACGCCACATGCCAGGTGGCACAAGGAATTCAACGGGCGCACCGGGGGCGAGCCGGGCGGTGCGCCCCACGCGGATCAGTCCACGGCGGCCTGCGCGTACGGCACCAGCCGGACGGGCCCGATGAGCCCGTAGGGCTGCCGTGCGACGGCGCCGAAGACCGCGGGCTGACCCACCCGGAGGCGGTTGACGAGCGGGGTCGCCACCTCGATCTCGATGGCGTTCTCGCCTCGCCGGAGCCAGGGGCCGACGTCGACGACGGGGTTGAGCCGGTCCACGGGGGCCGGGCGTGAGCCGTTGACGGATACCCGGGACGTGTCGCTCACCTGCCCCAGTTCCAGGTACGCGCCGTGGGCCGGGGTCCAGTCGGCCGGGAGGGTGACCGCGGTGCGGTAGCGGGCCACCCCGGCACTGTCCGCCAGTTCGGGTATCCGTGACCAGGGCAGCGGGGCGTCGAGCGTCAGCGTGCGTCGCACGATCTCGGTCCGTGTCGCGCTGGACCCGGGGTACCAGTCCTCGACCTCGACCTGCCACGCGCCGGGCCTGATCGTTTCGGGCACGGAGGCGATGGTGGTGGTCACCGTGCGCCCCTGGGAGAGCCGCGTCGTGTACGTGCCCGCCGCGCCGGCGCGCACGGCCAGGCCGCGCACGGTGAACACCGCCTCGTCGGCGTCTGTGGCGACGGCGTGCGGGCGGCCGCCGTAGCGGTCGCCGAACAGCCCGGGCCGTCCGAGCGCGACGATCAGCGCCTGGCCGGGCTGGAGCGTGACGCGCAACGTGAAGTCGTTCCCCTCCGTGGTGTACCGGGCGAGCCGTACGGCCTCGCCCGTCCAGGGGTCGAGCGCGTACGGCACCGCCTCCCCATCCCCGGTGCGGCGCAGCGTGACGTCGTGGTCGATCGCCGCCACGGGGGGTTTGACGGTCTCGGAGTGCTTGCCGTCGCACAGGTAGTAGAAGTCCGCCTGCGCGGTGACCCGATGCGCGTTGAGGAGGGTGGACGGGGTGGCGTGGCGCACGTCGGGAGTGACGCCGAGCCCGGTGGGGGCGTCGCCCACCTGTGTCTTTTCGGCGACCCGGACCACGTTGGGAAGGGCGAGCAGACGGGCGACGATCCGGCGCAGCCGTCGCGTCTCGCCCCGCGCCGGCACTCCCGGGGTCAGCGCCCGGTCGAAGGCCTCGACGCCATCGCGCCAGGGTCCACTGCCCCAGCCGTGGTGTGCGGTGTCCAGGAGCGACTTGTCCTGGATGCTGTGGTGCACCGCGGCGATCTCGGCCCCGCCGAAGCCCGTGTCGGCGATCTGGTCGACCTCGCGCGATATTTCGTCCGGGTCCACCAGGCTGTCCGGCCACCACCAGCGGAACTTGGGGCGCGCGGAGGGCGGCGCGGCGGCGAACCAGTTCCCGGCCGGCCCGCCGCCGTCGGTCATGGGCACGGCGACCGCGCCCGGTGACACGGCGCCGAAGGCCGCCGCGGATGCCGCGGCCAGTCCGGTGGCCAGGACGGTGCGCCGGGACATCGCGCCACGCTGCGAGACGAGATGACGCATCAGCACCGCCCCACGGTATTGGATCGTTTCAATGACCCTCGACGCCGGGACGCTAAACCGCGGCCTCGGGGAAGGTCAAGACAGGACCGGCAAGTAACTTCACGGCCACGCAGGCCAGAACCGGATCACGGGATCTTGACAGGCCGGTCCCGGTCTCCATACTTCCGGCTGAACCCATGGCCGACACGCCGAGTGCCGTTCGACATTCCGAACCGATGAGAGTTGCAGACGCGACGAACATCCCCAGCGATGTGCCGCCGCCCATGGTGGCCCGATCGCGTCCGGACGACGACCGCACCCGCCTCGAACAGAAAGGCCACACCAGGTGATGCCACATCGGATGCCCCGGCGCCACTTCCTCAGATCGGCCGGCGCGGCCGGCCTCGGCGCCTCCGCGATCGCGCTCGCAACGAACCAGGGCCCCGCCAACGCTTCCCCACTCGTCACCGATCCCGCCCTGGAAACGGCCGCGGAGCACGGGACGGCCCTGCCGTATCCCACGCTCAAACGACCGTTCGCCATGCCCGGCGTCAAGGACCAGGACTGGACCGGTGCGCTGTTCGTCGGGAGCGGCGAGTCCCGCTTCGTGCTCCGGATCGGCCTGCTCACCGCGCAGGGCAAGCTCATCCGCGAGAAGATGACCAACCACCTCTGGCGGATCGGCCCCATGACGCCGGACGGCGCGTACAAGCAGGTCCACATCAGCACCGACGACCGCACGGTGATGCCGGCGCATCTCGAAGCGCTGCACGAGGTGATCGCCCACCCCGACCAGTGGTCGCCGGATGAAGTCGCCGACGCCACGGTGAGACTTCCCCAGCTGCGGCAGCGGTACGACCAGGCACAGAGCCAGAAACGCGCCATAGGTGTCCGGTACGCGCGCACCGGCGACGGCGGTGGCCTGGTCGGGGCCGTCACCGCGTTCGACGACGACACCACCGTCGTCCTCGAACTCGCCACGCCCTGGGGCGAGGAGGCGACCTTCGCGCTGGACGGCCGGGATGTGAAGGGCAGCGCACCGGGGCTGCTGGACAAGAGCCAGACCGGTCACATCCGGCTGTCCCCCACCGAACCCGCCGACAGCCGCGGCTGCTACGCCTCGGTCGCCGACATGGCGGCGGCCCTGACCGGAGGCACCGGCGCACCGGGCACCGCCGTCGCCGCGCTCGGGTACCGGCTCGGCAAGGGCCGGACCATCACATTCGCCGCCCGGATCGGCGATCGCCCGCAGGATGCCCACGCGCCGGACGCCCCCGAGGTGGAGCGGGCACTCGCCGCCGCCTCGGCGCGAGTCCGCGGCGGCCATCTCACCGGCTCCGGACCGGTCGGACGGGCCGCCGACGCGGTACGCGACGCCCTGTCCCTCAACACGAACTACGACAAGGACCGCCGGCGCAATTTCGTCATGTGGGGATGGGGCGGGGGAGGCGGACTGTTCACCGGGTGGGACTCGGCCTTCGACGCCGTCGACGCCGCCCTCGTCAGCCGCCCGCTCGCCATCCAGCACGAGACGGACGTCTTCGACGCACCGGCACCGCCCAACCAGGTCCCGCTGCGGGGGCCGCGCTACGACCAGCAGAACTCCGGGCCCATGCATGCTTACGCCACCTGGCGTCTGTACACCAAGTTCGGCGACCGTTCGGTGCTGGAGAAGGCCTACCCCGCGCTCGTCACCTTCCACGACCTCCTGCCGGAGTGGGACACCGACGGAGCCGGTCTGCTGGAGAGCCCCTACTTCGGAGACCGGGTCGGCGGCCGGGGCAACCACCTCGGACTGGACGACAGCCCCGTCTACGCCGAGTACCACCGGATAGCCAAACAGGGTGGCAGCGGCGACCACCGCGACAACACCGACCTCACCGACGTGGCTCTCAACTCCTACTACGCGCTGCTCGCCGAGACCCTGGCCAAGATGGCCCGGGTGCTGGACCGGCCACAGGACGCCACCCGCTTCGCCGCGCGGCACGAGACGATCCGGCAGCTGCTCAATGAGCGGCTGTGGCATCCCGGCAAGGGCCTGTACCTGAGCCGCTACCTCGACGGAACCTGGAACGAGGTGGTGACGCCGACCGTCTTCTACCCGTTGTTCGCCGGCCTCGCCACACCGGAACGAGCCCGGATCCTGGTGGTGGAACACCTCCTCGATCCCGACGAGTTCTGGGGTCCGTACGTCATTCCGAGCGTCGCTCGCAACGACCCGGCCTACTGTTCCGGCGGCCCGGTGCACCCCGGCTCCGAGCACTTCCGGTTCTTCGACAAGTACGGCGAGGACTCCGCCCCCGAGCAGTGGAAGGGCGCCGTGTGGCCGCCGATGAACGCCACCGTGTACGACGGCCTCAAACGGTACGGCTTTGACGACGCCGCAGGCCGGTTCGCCGCCCGGAGCACCGCGATGTACCTCGACGCCTGGGACGAGGAGAACTGGTTCCCCGAGTCCTTCGACCCCATTCCCGGCCAGTCCGTCATGGCCTCCGCCGTCGACACCGCCTGGCGCACCTACTCCTGGTCCAACGCGATGGCGGTACAGGGCCTGCACGAGCTCATCTCCGACAACCCCTGGGACGGTGACCCTTCGGCCCTCATGTTCGGCAGCCTCGGGCTGCCCGGCACCAATACGGTCGCCAACGTCTCCTTACGGGGGCACACTTACGCCGTCGCCGCCGGACCGGACAGGACCACGCTCGTCCGGGACGGCCGGACCGTGTTCCGGGCAACCGGTGCCCGCGTCGCGGTCCGCAACTTCGTGCTCCGGGCCTCCGGCGCCTCCTTCGACGTCAACGCCGACGGACCCGCCCGCGTCGAGGTGCTCGTGCGGGGCCACCGCTCCCGCGGGCGGAAGGTGCCCGCCGGCCGCAGCCACGTCGAACTGTGAGGCACCGGCCGGATTCCCGGCCGAGGTGCCGCGCCGCGCGGCCACCTGGCTGACCGCCAACAACGGTTCTCGTCTGTCTACCGGTCCCGAAGCCGCGCGGCCGTCACCCGGTGGAGGTGGATCAGGACGTCGTGTGTGGGAGCGAGGGCGATGTCGTACGGCCCGTCTGGGTAACCGGTGCCGACGATGCGGGTCGGCCGGGCACGGGTCAGCCACTCATGGGCTGGTGACCCGACCGTACGCAGGTCGATGATGTAGTCGCGGAGGTGGACCCGGTCCAGGGTCTGCTCATTGGTACCCGGTCCCGCGGGGCCCAGAGTCCAGCGGTGGATGGCGTCATCCGGGCCGGTGGCATTGAACGAGCCCCGGCCGAAGGTCAGGCCGACGCTCATATAGCCGCGGCCGAGACCCTCGCGCAGGAAGGCACCCTGCATCTTCGGGTAGTGAGCCGGGTCGCTCGACACGTAGCCCACATGGGCGTCGTGCGCCGACAGCAGCACCTTGGTTCCGGTGTGCCGCTGCCACCACACGACGTTGGCGGCCATCTCCTGGTCGCGGTAGCGCATGGACTGCGCCACCTGGGTGGGATCGTCGAAGTCGAAGGCGTACTGGCGGGCGGTCCGGTCGATCGCGGTCGCCTGCTGGACGGCCCAGGCGTGCGCCTCGCTGCTGGTGTTCGACACCTGGCGCTTGACCAACGTCAGTGCTTCGCCCGTGCGTTGGGCCATCTCCTGGCGTTCGGGGTACGGCTTGTTCAGATACCGTTCGATGTATGTACCCGTCGGCACGTCGGGCCGCAGACCGCGGTAGAGCTCGGCGAGGCGTGGGCTCGACCCGGGATCGGTGGCGGCCACGTAGTCCGCGATCTCGTCGTACACCTCGGGTCCGGTCCAGGCGATGTCGTCACCCATGAACCGGACGGGGTCGTCCGGGTGTTGGACGTTGTACGCCCGCATCCACTGGAGGAGCTTGAGATAGTCGGTGTTGTTCCACCACAGGTAGTCGCGCTGGAACTCCTCCCGCATGATGTCCCGGAGATCGCCTTCGCCGTGGAGCACGTACTCGTTGAGGCGCAGGCCGGTGCTCCAGGGGGCCTCCAGGGCGAAGGTCCGGAAGCCCTTCTCCCCGACGAGATGACGCAAGACGCGGGCCTTGAGGGCGAAGAAGTCATGGGAACTGTGGGTGGCCTCGCCCAGGCCGACGACCCGGGCGCCTCCGATCATCCGGTCGAGGGCGCGCAGATCGCCGGTGTCACCGCCCGGTTCGACGGTCCTCAGGGGGTACGCGGCGTGATCGAGCGCGTCGACGACGGAGGCGGCGGGTGGCGTGGCCGGTGACGCTGTGGCCGGAGCGACGGGAGCCGCGGCGCCGAAGGTCAAGAGCAGGGTCAGGACGATGGCGGTCCGATGCCATGTCATGGTTCAAGGCTTGTGTGCCGAGGAGGCGATGGACCATCCCGCCGTCCTCCGTGCTGGGGTACGGACAGCCACAGGGCGAGGCCGGGGGCTTTCCTCCGGTCCTCAGGGTGCGGTACGGCGCGGCGAACTGACGCCGGAGTTCCCTCGCGCTCCGTCTGTCCTCGCTTGCCCGCCGCGCCTCCCGGGCGCCGCGTAACGGGCGCCTCCCACAGGGCGGTGATCCCTCATCGCCGACAAGCCGTGCCCGGCCGAACTGCGCACCGCCCTGAGCCGGGCCGGAGGCAGTGTCGTGGTGGCGTCAACTACTCGGCCGTGAAGCACCGAGCTCGTTGGCCCGGTTCGGTTCGAGACGGCTCCGCTCATGCTCCCGACTGCCCCGTAAGGGCGCCTCTTCAGCGGCCACTGCGATGGAAGGCAGGAGGGCACAAGCTGCGGGCATGCCTGATACGGACCCGCTCGCCTTCCGAATCGGAGCGCTTCGGGCGCCGGGCGGCCGAGAGCGCGGCGATCTGACCGGCGGAGCACCACAACTCACGATTTCCTGAATTCAGGATTCGTTGTACTCTCGCGGTGTGCTGAATGTTGCCTCCGATATCGACGTGCTGGTCCGCTTCGGCCGCGCGCTCGCCGACCCGATCCGCTGCCGGATCCTGCTGGCCCTGCGCCAGGCGCCGGCCTACCCGGCCGACCTCGCCGACGCCCTCGGCGTCTCCCGCACCCGCCTGTCGAACCACCTGGCCTGCCTACGCGACTGCGGCCTGGTCGTCACTGCCCCGGACGGGCGGCGCACCCGCTACGAACTCGCCGATGAGCGCCTCGGTCACGCCCTGGACGACCTGCGGGCCGCCGTGGTGGCCGTCGAGACCGACCGCACCTGTCCGGACGCCGAGGAGAAAGGCTGCTGCTGATGACCGCCGAGACATCGATATCCCTCGGGCCCTCCCCGGCCCGGCGCGAGGTGCTCACCCGGCGGATACGGCTGCTGGTCGCCGCGACCATCACCTACAACGTCATCGAGGCGATCGTCGCCATCGCCGCCGGCACCATCGCCTCCTCCACCGCCCTGATCGGCTTCGGCCTCGACTCCGTCATCGAGGTCTCCTCCGCCGCCGCGGTCGCCTGGCAGTTCTCCGCGGCCGACCACGCCGTGCGCGAAGCCCGGGAGAAGACCACCCTGCGGATCATCGCGATCTCCTTCTTCGCGCTCGCCGCATACATCAGCGTGGACGCCGCCCGCGCGCTCGCCGGCACTGGGGAAGCCGAACGCTCCATCCCCGGCATCGTCATCGCCGCCCTCTCCCTCGCCGTCATGCCATTCCTGTCCGCCGCCCAGCGTCGCGCCGGCCGCGAACTCGGCTCCGCCAGCGCGGTCGCCGACTCCAAGCAGACCCTGCTGTGCACCTACCTGTCCGCCATCCTCCTGGTCGGGCTGGTCCTCAACGCCACCCTCGGCTGGTCCTGGGCCGACCCCATCGCCGCCCTGGTCATCGCCGCGATCGCCGTTAGAGAAGGCCGCGACGCCTGGCAGGGCAAGGGCTGCTGCGCCACACCCCCGTCTTCCGCCGCGGCGGCGGTGTCCGGCCCCCGCGCGACGGGAAGCGCACAGGAGGACGGATGCGGGTGCCGGCCGGGCTGCTCGTGCTGCGCCCCGGCCGGCACCCGCACACGGTTCGCGTCGACACCGCGGGCTTGACCTTCGAGTCGCCTCGAAGGATTACGGTCGGCGGCATGAACGCCATGCGGATCTCCCAGCTCGCCGAACGCACCCGCGTTCCCGCGACCACGCTGCGGTTCTACGAGACCTCCGGGTTGCTGCCCGCCGACAGGACCACCTCCGGCTACCGCCTCTACGGCGAAGACGCCGTAGAGCGGCTGGCATTCATCGGCGCCGCCAAGCACCTGGAGCTGCCACTGAAGGAGATTGCCGAACTGCTGGGCGTGTGGGAATCGGGAACCTGTCGGGAGGTGAAGGCCGACCTGCGCCCGCGGCTCGTCGCGGGCGTGGCGGCGGCCGAGGAGCGGGCGGCGGAGCTGGCGGCGTTCACCGCGACTCTGCGCTCCGCGCTTGAGCACATCGATGCCCTGCTGGACCGGACCGGGCGGTGCGATCCGCAGTGCGGCTTCCCCGCCCCCGCCAAGTCCTCTACCGGGCAGCCAGCCGCGTCCCGGCCGAGCCCCGGACCAGTGGATGTCGCCCTGAGCCCCAGCCGCCGCGCGTCCGAGGAAGAAGTCGAGCGGTGGCGCACAGCACCGGTCGCCTGCTCGCTGACCGGCGAGCAGACAGCACAGCGCGCCACGGCCTGGCGCCAGGCCCTCACCGGTGCCCGCCGCCAGATCCCCGAAGGGCTCTGCCTGACGCTGCCCGTGTCGCGCGCGGCGGCGGTCGCGGAACTGGCGGCGGCCGAACAGGGCTGCTGCCCGTTCTTCGACTTCCGGCTCCACCTTGACGGACCCGACCTCCATCTGGAGGTGCGCGCCCCGGCAGAGGGCGTCGGCCTGCTGACCGAGCTGTTCACCGACGCTGCCTGACCCGCCGTGTCCTCGCCTGCCTCCTGCCCCCTCGCCTGTCCGAAGGACCCGCTGTGCTCATTGCCCGTCCCTCGGATGACAACTTCGGCCGCATCCTGGCCGCCTACGGCGGCATCTTCGTCGCCGGATCGATCGCCTGGGGCACGATCGCCGACGCCTGCCGCCCCGACCGCTTCGACGTCATCGCGCCGCAATCTGCCTGGCAGGCATGGCGGTAATCATGTACGCCCCGCGCGGGAACTGACCGCCCACAAGTGCGAAGCGAGGGCCCGGCTCCACACGGCTGCCCCGCTGTTGGTCAAGGTCGCGTGCTGAGCGCTCATGGCTGTTCTGTCTCAAAGACTCGTCCACCGGGTGTCCATCGGCCTCGCCGCGAGTCTCATCTCCTCCGATACGGAGCGGTACAGGCCACCATGGGCTGGAATCGGACCATCGGGCTGCACTGTGCTGTCAGCAGGGTCAGCATGCCCGGCCCTCAGGAGAGACCAGGCATGACCGTTACCAGCTCCCCACCTCGTCGTACCGTATGGACCGCTATCGCCGCGGCGGCGGTCCTGGCGCTGGGTGCCTGTGGGAACAAGGGCGACAAAGCCGAGGTGGCGAGTGCCTCCACTGCCACCTCCGCGCCGGCGACTGCCGCCCCGGGCAACCACAACCGGGCCGATACCACCTTCGCCCAGCAGATGATCGTGCATCACCGCCAGGCCATCGAGATGGCCGACCTCGCCGAGAGGCGTGCCTCCTCCAGCAAGGTGAAAGCCCTCGCTGCGAAGATCGAGAAAGAGCAGAAGAGGGAGATCAAAACCATGTCCGGCTGGCTGAAATCCTGGGGCGAGAAGGTCCCTCAGGGCATGAGCATGCCTGGCATGAACGATGGCAGTACCTCCGCGACGCCCAGCATGCCCGGCATGATGAACGACCGAAGGATGCGCGAAATGATGCAGACCTCCGGCAAAGCCTTCGACACCATGTTTCTGACCATGATGATCAAGCACCACCAAGGCGCGATCGACATGGCCAAGGCGGAGAAGAAGCACGGCTCCTACGGTCCCGCGAAGGCACTCGCCGGTGACATCGTCACCACGCAGAGCGCTGAGATCACCGAGATGCGGAAAATGCTCGGTCACACGTCCTGAGTGGCGCAGTTGGCCGGTGAAGTACGTCGTCCCGGGCGGCGTCTGCCACGCCGTACGCCGCACCCTCCAGCACCAGCTCGGTGAGGACTACGGCATCACCCACGGCCCCGTGCACCGGCCAGGACCTCACTCCCACTGACCACCAGTCCCAGGTGTCCCGGCATCGGCCGACGGCCCGTCAGCCTGAGCCGTCCTCCTGCCGGCCGCGATCAGAGCCTGGGCGAGCCGCTCGGGCGTACGCGTGGACACGTACACGTACGGAGGGGGGTCATCGGGATAGGTGACCTCGATGCGCAAGGCGGTGGTGATGTACCCGCGCATCACCATGAAGGCACGGAGGTCCGCTCTGTATGTGCGCCAGGCCCGTGCTTCCTCGCCTTCGAGCACATCGTGGTTGCCCAGACGCCTGCCAGGCAGGCGCCGGCGACCAGGGTGATCAGGGCTGCCACGACACCGTACGGCAGGAAGACCAGCCCCACGGCGAGGCCGAAGAGGGCGGCGATCAACCGCCAGGTACGGGGTGCGGTCAGGCGTTCGTCGTAAGCAATGGTTGCGGGGCGGGTCATCGCGGCCACCTTGTGGTGTTCGTCATGGGCATCTCACTGTTCGCTGTTCACAACGGGAGAAAGGCGTTGACGTGCGCGTCGTGCGCGAGCGTCGCACCGGTGTCGACTTCGTGGAACCACGCGTGCAACCGCAGGGTGCGATCGACGAGGCGGGCCGCGACACAGGGATAGTCGCTGAGCATGTCGATCTGCTTCAGCACGTGCCAGTGGCCGGCCACGGTGAGATCACCGGTCGTGGTCTCCACGTGCTCAGCTCTTCGATCTTGGCGCGACGGGCCTCGCGTTTCGCTTTGGCTCCAGGGGAACCCATGGCATGCCCTTGTCCCCGCGATGCTCAGGGGCTTCGCGGTGGGAGGTGTGCGGATATCGGGGCTCTGCCGCCTGGCGTCGAGGGCAGAGGATCGCGCTGAACGCACGGCGCCAACAAAGGGCCGCGCTGATATCCGGTCTACACGCGCTGGACCTGAAGGTGATACAGGTCGACGGACGGGACGACGCCGTACCGCGACGCACGAACGGGCTCGGCCCCGGCGGCCAGGTGGGTGGGGAGGCTCGCGGTATCCCGTGGTAGCGGCATCGGTGGCGGGGCCGTCGCTTCCCGTGTCTCAACGGAACGGCCCCGGCAGTCCTGGTCGCTCGACCCGTGTTCGAGATCGGTGTGGAGATGAGCGACGGCGTCATCCGCGAACGACATCGCGCCGCCTGGTACGCGCGATATGTCCGCCCTCGCCATGGAGACGCTGCCGTCAGCGGCATGGGCACACACCGGCGCCAGCCACAACGCGACGGCCATCAAACCCACGCAGCGCAGCATCAAGACCGCGGCCATGTGTGCCCGGCCCCCCTGGTCCGCCGGCGCCACCGTCTCATCACGCTGATCGTAACCACATCGCGCCTGACACGCTGACCGCTTGTCACCCTCCGCTCGTTCACGTCCCTTCGGTCAGCCCCTCATGCACCAGGCCCCTGTGGTCAGTCGGGCGAGAAGTACGTCCACGGCGGACGCCGAGGGCCACGGCCGCGCAGGCGGCGGCTGCGAAGGCCGCTCGGGTGCACCAGTGCCTTTGGGCTCGCACTGGAACTGCCCGGCTCAGCACTGTCGGGTGCTTCACGCCGTGTCCTCCACCGGGTGGCTCTCTCCGTCGGTCCGCGAAGTGGACTTGGTACGCGCATCGCCCGTGCCTCCGGTCCGCGCCATGCGCGCGTCGCGAGCATGGAGGCTCGCCAGGTAGGCGTTGTACGCGGCCAACGGGTCGCCTGCGTCGCCCCGGTCGATCTGGCGGTCGATCCTGCGTGCCTCGCGGGCGTCGGAGCGGACCCACTGGATGGCGAGGATGATCGTCGTGATCAGCACCGGGATGTCGCCGGTCGCCCAGGCGATGGCGCCCGCGTTGTACTGGTCGTCGGCGAGTGTGGCACCCCAGGGCCGGTCGAGCGCTCCCCACCAGCCGTCGCCGATGAGATCGGTCGAGCTCATCAGCGAGATGGCGAACCAGGAGTGGAACGGCATCGTCAGGATCAGCACGAAGAGCTTGGCCAGATGCGGTATCCGGTGCGGTCCCGGATCGACGCCGATGATCACCCAGAAGAACAGCAGCCCGACGACGAGGAAGTGCAGCAGCATCGCCAGATGGCCGTAGTGGCTGCGCATCAGGGTAGCGAACAGCGGGGTGTAGTAGACCGCGAAGGCGCTGCCGATGAACAGCACTCCGGCCACCGCCGGGTGGGAGATCACCTTGACGTAGCCGCTGCCCAGCACCGCGGTCAGCAGCTCGCGCGGGCCGCGCCGGCCGCCCTTCGGGGCGGCGGGCAGGGCGCGCAGGGCGAGGGTGACCGGAGCGCCCAGGACCAGCAGGATCGGTGCGGTCATGGCCAGTGTCATGTGCTGACCCATGTGCACGCTGAACAGCACCTTGCCGTAGGTTCCCAGACCGCTCATGGTCGCGGCCACGATGACCGCCAGCCCGGCCAGCCACGCCACCGTACGGCCCACCGGCCACCCATCACCACGGGCCCGCAGCCTGCGGACTCCCGCCAGATAGGCGAGGCCCGCAACGGCGGCGCCGAAGGCGAACACTCCGTCGAACCGCCACTCGGTGACCAGCGGCGTCCACGGGAAGCCGCCGAGCGGTGCGGGCATCGGGAAGCCGAGCAGCTCCTGGACCGGATCGTAGGACTCCGGCTCCCGCGCGGGGGCGGGGCTGCGGGACAACCCGACCGCGATACCGACCGTCGCCGCCAGGAGAAGCAGTTCGGCCACGGCCAGCCGGGCGAACGCGCCCCGCCGCCCGGCCTCCAGGGCCGGCAGGGTGCGCCTGCGGTGCCAGGCGCCGCATACGGCGAGGACGATGAGCGCGGCGGTCTTGATGAGGAGCAGCAGCCCGTAGCGGGTGGTGAACAGCTGTCCCGGCGCTTCGAGGCGGATGAGCCCGTTGACGAGGCCGGTCGCGGCGACCGTCAGCAGACACCAGGCGGCCAGCGGGCTGAAGCGCCGCACGGCCGCCGCCGTTTGAGCCGGGGCCCGTACGGCGGTCGCGATGACCGCCGCCAGTCCGCCGGTCCACACCGTGGCGGCGAGCACATGCGCCGCGAGGCTGATCACCGCGGCGTCATGGTTGCCCGCGGAGGCGAAGTGACCGGCGAACGCGGGCGGCACCAGCCCCGCCAGTGCCACGTACAGGGACACGGTGGCCGCGGCGCGGGTGGTCACCCCTGGCAGGAACGTGACCAGCACCAACGCGACCAGGGCGGTCAGCGCGAGGGCACGCCCCTGCGGTGTGTTGATGGCGACGTCCGCCAGCAGCCCGGGGGCGAGGACCTCGGCGGGCGGTTGGGCCAGCAGGTCCGAGGCGGTGAACACCAGGGCGGCCAGCGTCGTCAGCAGCCACACCCCCGCCGCCACGGCGGCGATCGTCAGGGCCCGCATCCGGCGTGTGCTCAGCCGCCGCCGGTCGCCAGGCGCCAGGTGGGCGACCAGGAGCAGTGCGCCGACGGCGCACACCGCGGCGAGGTCGGCGCAGGCCCGGACCAACGGCAGCCCCCACGCGGTGACCGGCCCGGCGTCCGGCAGCCCCGTTACCGCCTCGGGGATGCCGCCGCCGAACCGTACGGCCGCGAGCAACGCGCCCACCGCGGACGTGACCGCCGCGAGCGCCAGCAGCACGGGGCGGCGCAGCAGCGTACGGGATACGGGGTCAACCGCCATGGCCGGACCTCCTCTTATGCGTCGCGTAGGCGGCGCCGCCCACTCCGGCGAACACGACGGCGGCTCCTGCGGCCACCGGGAGCAGACCAGGGCCCGAGGACTCCTCCGGGGACGCTTCGGCCGGAGCGGAGGGGGCCGTGGTGGGTGCGGGGCTGGTGGTACGGGCGGTGGTCACCGTGAAGGTGTAACTACCCGAGACGGGGTGGCCATCGGCGGAGACCACCCGGTAGCCGACGGTGTAGCGGCCTGGTGGCACGTCGGCCGCCAGTGTTCGGGTCACGGTCCGTCCGTCGACCTTCACGGGGCCCGTGGTGAGGGAACGGCCGGAGGCACCGGTGACCGCTATGCGGCTGTAGCGGGCGTCCATCTGGTCGTTGAAGGACAGCGAGACACGGCCGGGGGCGGTCGTGAGGCGGGCGCCGTCGCCCGGGGTGTTGCCGGTCAGCTCGGTGTGGGCCGCGGCCGGAGGCGCGGTGGCGACCGCGACAGGGGCGGCGCACACCAGCAGCCCGGCCACGACCGTCGCGCGCGGAAGTGAGGTGGTGAACATGCGAGTTGCCTTTACGTCCGGCCGCGCGGGCGGCCGGGATCGGCGGCCGGGCGCACGGCGGCCGCCACGCCGGTTCAGACCGGGCAGGCACCGCCGCCCGGCACCGGCCGGAGCGGAAGCGGAATTCGCGGGATCACACGGCGGGGCGGCGGGGCGGCGGGGCGCGCTCGCTCCGGCACGGTGGCGCCCGGAACGCGACGGCGGTACGACCCGGGTCGCTCACCGGAATCAGCGGCAGCCGCCGGACGGCCCTCACGAGCCTCGGCAGCCGGAGGCAAAGCCGCTGCCGCGCGGCCATGGCGAGGGTCCGCAGGGGACGCAGCACGGCGTCGGTCACTCCGAGCAGCTTGGCTGCGAGCGCGACGGTGACCGCGTGCCCGACCGGTACCTCCCAGGACGGATGACCGGACGCGACGGAAGACAGCCCCGGCAGGGTGTAGCCGAGGTGGAAGGCGGCCTGCGCACCGCCGAGCGCGGCCAGCACGTGCTCGGGAGCGTACGAGCGGCGAGCGCACAGCAGGAAGCCGAGGAGCACCGCGGGGCCGCAGCAGGCCATGGCGGAACCCACCGGCGACAGGCCACCGGTCTGCGCGAGCAGCGGAAGCAATACGGCCAACACGCCGAGCACCGCGGCCCGGCCACCCCCCACGGGGCGGCCGCAGCCCGGCGCCGGCATGCGCCGCACAGCTCGCATCACGTCACAGCCCTCGAAGTCCGGCCACGTCCTCGGCGCCGCCCGTCCTGACATTCGCGGACGCGGCGCCCGTTCTGATTCGCGGGGGTGGCCCCGCGGAATCGCAGCGTATCCCGCGGGGTCCGCGCCTCATGGGGCGGGGATGAGCCGGACGGGCTCGATCCCCTCGGCGTTATGACGCTCGGGAACCAGTCCGATGAGAACGCCCTCGAACATGGCCACGACCGGAATGACCCCGAGGACGGCCGGAAGCAGGGCGGCGAACACCAGCAGCCAAACACCGTGCAGGACCCGCGACACCTTGGTCCTGGCCCCGGCTTGCACATTGGTGGCGCCGCGCACGAAGACCGCGGTCATCGGCAGGGCGCCGAGCGGACCACAGACCGTATTGCCCGCGCCCTGGGCCATGAGCTCCTTGTCGCAGTCGGTACACCGCCCGTCGTGCAGCCGGCCCACGGCGGCCGCGCTGAACAGGCTCTCCGCGGAGGCGATGAGTGCGAAGGCCCACCGGTTAGGGTTTTGAATCAAGTCCACCCCTCGGCCACTGACCATATCCCGTGCGGATGCGGGCGAGGCGGAAGCTACAGACGACGACAGGCAGCACGAGTATGCCCGCGATCGCGTTGAGTCCGCCGAAGCCGATGCTTCTCATGAGAGGCCCGGACAAGCTGGCTCCAACCGCTGCGACAACATTCATCACCGTGTCCGCGGTGCCCTGCACCCCGGGCCGCAACCGTGCGGGCGTCGCTTCGCTGAGCAAGGCGGAGCCTGCCACCAGGCTGAAGGACCAGCCCAGCCCCAGCAGGAGCAGCCCCGCCATCACCATGGCGACCGAGCCATGGCTGAGGCCCGACAGCAGCGCGGAGACGACGAATATCGCCTGCCCGGCGAGGGCGACCGGCAGATGGCCGAACCGGTCGGCGAGCCACCCGACGACGGGTGAGAACGCGTACATGCCCAGCAGGTGTCCGCTGATGGTGATCCCGACGACGGTGAGCGTCTCTCCGTGCCTGGCCATACTCACCGGGGTCATCGTCATCACCGCCACCATGATGGTGTGGGCGACGACGATCGCCAGGAAAGCGAAGGCCGCGCGCGGCGCGCGGCGCAGATGCTCTCGGACCATGCGCAGCGTGTCGCCCATCGAGTCCGACGGGACCGCCGCCGACGCTCCGGTCTTCGGCGGCTCCGCTTCACCCTCCGGCCGTCGCCGGGACAGCACCAGCGGGTCGGGCCGGAGCCAGGCCCACAGCAGTACCGATGCTAGCGTCATGCACACGGAAGCCAGGAGGAATGCCCCGGTCAGCGGGGGTAGGTGCAGCGCCGACGCGACGGCGGCTCCAGGATCGGCGAGATTCGGTCCGATCACCGAGCCGATCGTCGTCGACCACACCACGATGGACAGCGCCCGGGCCCGCCGGTCGGGCATGGCCAGGTCCGCGGCGGCGTACCGGCTCTGCTGGTTCGTCGCGCTCCCGATCCCGAACAGCAACATGCCGACGACCAGCAGAGGTATCGACTCCAGGACGGCGGCGGCAATGAGGATGAAGCCGCCGAGGGCGGCCGCGAGCCATCCCGCGCTCAGCGAGGACCGGCGCCCCCGGCGCTGGGCGATGAAGGCGAGCGGCACGCCGACCGCGGCGGCGCCCGCCGCCATGGCCGTGCGGGCCAGCCCGGCGTAGGTCTCGCTCTGTCCGACGGATTCGGCCAGCAGGGAGCCGAGCGACGACGCCACACCGACCCCCACGCCACCGACGATCTGAGCGGCTGCCAGTAGCCGGACCGTCCGTTTCTGGGCGGCGACCACCTGCGCTTCCGCCTGCCACGGCACCGCTTCTGCCTGCTGCGCGCTGGCCATCCTTCTGTAACTCCTCTGATCAGGCGGTTGGTTGACGTACGTTGCGGGGTGTGACTGCCTCGGCGTTTCACAACTCCGTGACGGCCGTGGTCAGGCGGCGGACGGTCCATCCCGAGTTCGCGGCAGTCCATCCGCGTGAGGTGGAGGGAGTCGGCCGGCAACACCTTCACGTCCGAAGTGGCGCTGTTGGCCACGTCAGCGACGTGCGCGTGGCGCAGGTAGGTGAGGAGTCCGAGTCACATCGAATGTCATTTCGAAATCGGCTGCTCACGGTAGTTGCACCTGACACCGCGAGGTAGAGAACCCTGCTGAATAGCCGTATAGCCATTGCTTATGGCCGGTGGTCGATGGCGGACCTGGCCGAGGGCTACCGCACCACGCTGGCGCATGTGTTGATCCGCTTCGGCCGCTGTTAGGAGATCCTCGACCTCGAACTCCCGCGCGGGCGGCCGTCCCGGAGACCCGTTTCAGCGCTCTGCCCGCGAAGGAGGTCGAAGTCCTCGAAGTGGCCACGGCGATGCTGGACGGCGAACTCGAGTACCGCAAGGGCGACTTTCGACACGGCGTTGGCGAGTTGACCGGGTGGCGCACCCACCCGAACAACGTGTGGAGCCTGCACGGCTACCACGAATGCCTCACCCAACTCGGTCGGCACGACGAGGCGCGGCAGCGCACGCTCCAGCGCGACATCGCGGTGGGTGCCGCCGATGTACATGTCGGAGCTTCCTGCTTCTGCCGCCTCACCGCATTCGTCGAGGACGCACCGGGCTGCTGTGGGACCCGCGGGCGATCAGGGTGATTCCGACGTCCAGGGACGAGAACACGCGGGCCATCGGCGTTGATCGCTACGGGCCCGTCGGCCGTCTCTACGGCCAGTCGGCGAACCGCTTGTCGCGGCTGTTCGGGGCGCCGGGCGCCGTCAGTACGGACTGTGCCGCTCGTTCTCCTGCCGCGAGGGCGCCTTCGATGTGCCCGGCGTGGTCGGTCGCCGTCTCGGTCGACGCCCAGTGCAGTCGGCCGTCCAGCGCCGGCCGCTGATAGAGGGAATGGCCGAAGAGCGAGTAGTCGGCCAGGTGCTGCACGGTGGAGGGGGACGTGAACTGCTCGGTGCTCCAGTTCTGCACGTGCAGGACGTCGGGGGTGGCCGCGGCCGGCCCGAAGAGCCGCCCCAGTTGTGTGGCGACGGCCTTGTCGAATCCCGCTCGGACCCTGCGCGCGTGCGCGAATCCGAAGAGCGCGGCGGGCCGGCCGTCGGGCCCTGACAAGTCGTGTATCTCTTGCAGTGGGCCGGTCCTGCTGAACGCCGCACCGGCCAGCCCCTCCTCCCGCCAGAACGCTGCCCGGTACTGGGCGACGACCTTGGCGACGGCCCCCATCCAGACCGGGGTGGCCCGGGCGACTCGCACCAGGTCGGCGGGCAGCGCGCCGCCGAAGTCGACGCGCTCCAGCGCCAGGGCCGGCGGGATGGCCAGGATGACGTGTTCGGCGTGCACGGTTCCGGCTGGGGTGAGCACGGCGAGGCCGCCCTGACCGTCCGGGTGGATGGCGGTGACGGGCGTGTTCAGCCGCACGGATCCGGCGGGCAGTGCGGCGGCGAGGGCGGTGGCGATGCTCTGGGATCCGGCGGCGAAACGGCGGGAGGGGACGTCCATCAGGTTGCCGGCGAGGCGGCGTGTGCCGGTGGTCTCCTCCAGAAGAGTGTCACCGGCGAGGTGCTGGGCGAAGGTCTCGATGCCGGCGCGTGCGGCCAGGGCCCGCACCCGCTCCTCACCGTCCCAGAACCAGGTGGCTCCCAGGTCGAGGGCACGCTCGGGGTGCGATGTGGGGGCGGAGAGCAGGCGTCCGCCGGTGTGGTCGCGGGCTTCCAGGCAGAGCGTGTCACGACCGGCGGCGTGCAAGGCGGTGGCCGCGGCCAGTCCCGAGGCGCCGGCGCCGACCACGATCACGTCGCGGCTGTCCCGGTGGGACATGTGGCTTCCTTTCTGATCAGGCCGAACCCCGCTGTCGTCAGTGGGTTTCGGCATCCGGCAGCGGCCGGGAGGGGTTGGTCAGTCGTTGCCTGTGGTGTCCAGGACGATGCGGAAGCGGGGCGCTGCGGAGCGCAGCCGGGTCACGGCTTCATCGGCCTGCTTCAGCGGCATGCGCTCGATCATGGGGCGCACGTCATGGGTGACGGCGAACGCCATCGCCTCCTCTGTATCGCGCGGGCCGCCGGTCAGGTGTCCGGTGAGGGCGTGGCCGTTCATGACGAGCTGAGCCGCCGGAATAGTCAGGGACCCGGCGTCGACGCCGACGAGGGTGAGCTGCCCGTGCGCGTTGAGCCCGGTGAGGAGGGCCTCGACGGGGGCTGTGGAAGAGGCGGTGCACACGATGAGATCGGCGCCGCCGAGTTCCTTCAGGGCGGCTCCGGGCTCCTGGGCGTCGCTGTCGATGTAGTGGTGGGCGCCGAGGTCACGGGCGAGTTTCTCGCGGTCGCCGCCGCGGGCGATGGCGATGGTCTCGTAACCGAACTTGGCCGCGAACTGGACGGCGAGGTGCCCCAGCCCGCCGATCCCGAACACGGCGACCCGTCCGCCCGCGCGCGTGCCGGCCTTGCGCACGGCATTGAAGGTCGTCACGCCCGCGCAGCCGAACGGGGCCGCGTCGTAGAAGTCGAGCTCGTCGGGGATGCGGACGAGCGCGTCGGCCGGGACGGTGATGCTCTGGGCCCAGCCGCCCGGATAGGACAGGCCGGGCACCTTGCGTTCGGGGCAGTGGACGACGTCGCCCACTCGGCAGTACGCGCAGTGCCCGCAGCTGCCGCCGAACCAGCCGACGGCCACACGGTCCCCGACCGCCCAGCCCTCGACCCGGTCTCCCAGCTCGGCGATGGCACCGGCGACCTCGTGCCCCGGAGTGACCGGGAGGGATGTACCCGCGCCGGTGGCCTGGGCCGTTCCGATGTCGGCGTTGCACACACCGCTCGCCGTGACGGACACGCGCACCCAATCGCCGATCGGGGATGTCGTCTCGCGCACGAAGTGGCGGAGGGGGCCACGGGGCTCGGTCACGACCATGGTCACGGCAGTGTCTGGCATGGCGCCTTTCCATTTCGAACGGGACGATGGACATAGCGGTTGGTTATGCTGAATCAGCGGGGCCCAACCGTAGGCAGAGGAGAGCGAGCCCGGTAGGGGACATCAGTGAATGGAGCGATAAGGCATGGCTATGGCGATGGAGCGTCTGAACCTCGAAGGACTCCGGTACGCGGAGGCAGTCGCCGAAACCAAGTCGTTCAGCGCCGCGGCACGGGCGTACGGCGTCACCCAGCCCGCCCTGTCCAACGGCATCGCCAAGCTGGAGGAGCGCCTCGGCGGGAGGCTGTTCGACCGGTCGCCGCGCGGCGTGACCCAGACCGCCTTCGGCGCCCGGATCCTGCCCTTGATCGAGCGCGCCCTGGTCGCGCTCGACGCTGTCGCGGCGGAGGCCAGGCGGCTGAACGACCCCGGCGAGCAGAAGATCCGCATGGGCGTCTCGCCCCTGACCGGCTCGCACCTGGTCGCCCGGGCGTTCGGCATGGTTCGCGACCTGCCCGTGCCCCGCGACCTCGTGCTGCGCGAGGCGAATATGCAGGATCTGCGTGAGTGCCTGCTGGCCGGGCAGCTCGACCTCATTCTGATCCCGGCCGTGGCCGCGATGCCGCGCTTCGAGCACCGGGTCATCGATGTCGAGCCGATCGTCGTCGTGAGCCCCGATTCCGCTCAGGACGCTCCGATCGAACTGGAAGAAGCCGGCAAGGAGCAGTTCATCCTCGTGCCGGACACCTGCGGCCTGACCACGTTCACCACGCAGCTCTTCCAGGCACATGATCTGCCCCTGCGTACGTATCCCGGGGAAGCCGCCAGCTACCAAGTCCTGGAGGACTGGACCAAGCTCGGCCTGGGCTCGGCCATGATTCCCCGCTCCAAGCTCACCTCGCCCGACGTGCGGCACCGGCCGCTGGTGGACGAGGGACGTGAGGTGCAGATCTCCTTCGAAGCGGTCTGGAGCGGCGACTCGCCGCTCGGCGCGGACCTTCGCCGCGTTGCCGACAGCCTCGCGGCCGCCCGCCGATAGCCCATATGCATCGCTTATAACCAGATTCAACGGGAGCCCCTACCGGACTCCCCCTGGGGTGCCTAACTTGGCAGGCACGTTGCGGTACTCACCGCTCCGCTCTCTCAAGCCAATCGAGTGAGGCATAACCATGGCATATCTTGAGATCACGCTTCAGGTGGACCCGGCCGATCGCGTCGCAGCTGCGGGCGTGTATGAGAAGCACAAGCAGCCGTTTTTGGACACCGCCCCCGGGGCCATCAGCAAGGAGCTCCTCGTCCGCGAGGAGGACGTTCAGGTTCTCCACGGCTTTCGGACCGTGGCCGACGCGAAGGCGTACCTGGAGAGCGATCTGTTCACCCACGATGTGGTCGGTGATCTGTCCCCGCTGCTGAAGGCGGCCCCCGACGTGCGCGTCTACGACGCCGCCTGATCCCTTTCAGAGTTACCAGCAGGACAGACCACCGCCGCGCATTGCTCGCGAGCCTCCGGACCGGCGACGTCATCGGCGACATCGCCGCCGTCGAGGCCGGCGCCCCATCCAGCCGGCCGTCATCGCCACCCACCTGCTGACCGCACTGACCAACCACGAGTGCCGGCACGACCAGTGGCCCAGCGAGGTCCGTGCCGACAACCTCGGCCACGCGGTCCCGCCCGACCCGGCCTCGGACCGGCTCAGCCACATCGACGGGTCACCAAGGCCGCACACGCCGAGGGCGCGACCAGGAGGAACTGGCGGAGACCACCATGATCGCGGCCGCGATGCGCGCGGGTGGCGGCTACGCCCACGGCTTCATGGCCATGAAGTTCTTCGACCAGGCCGACCAGGCAGCCGCAGCCCAGTAGCCGCTCCTGCCCCTGGTACGTCCGCAATGAGACCCGACGGTCGGGCTGGCCCCGACACCGTTGCTCTCCCAAGGACGCCCACCAGGGCGTAGGAGCACTTGGCCCGCGGCGCTTTCACCAACCAGCCGCCCGCATCACCGGCTTCGCGGCAATGGGCTGGAAACTGGCCCTCTACGGCTACACCGTCGCTGTCCACAACCCTGCCGGCGGGTGCCGCGGCCGACGCCGTCATCGACGAGTTCGCCCCGCTGCTGGAAGCGGGCGAGATCATCGATGGCGGCAGCGCCCACTTCCTCGACACCCGCCGCCGCGAGAGCGTTCTGCGGGAGAGGGGCATCCACTTCGCCGATACCGCTGTCTCGGTCGGCGATGGCTCGATAACGGTGTCCGGTAGAAGGTCCCGGTGAATATTGACATAGTCGGTGCCTATGAGGGCTCTCTCCTGAGACGTCCACGCTTGCCCATAAAGGATCTGAGCCGCGGACCGTGCGCTTCTGTACGGCGCGACCGGTGACATGTGGGCGGCGCACAGAGCGCGAGGGTGTGCGACCCTCGGCCTACATCCGCAACCGGTCGCTGCGCTGAACCGGAGAGCGACTGACATCACCACACGTCACGCCCGGTCATGGTCGGGCCGGTCGCGCTTCGCGCGTCACGCGTAGGGATGCAGGACAAGGTAGCCGTCGATACGGCGGACATGGTCGGAGTCCGGGTCGGTGGGCAGTGCATGTCCGAGGTGCTCGGAGCGGACTTCGCCGATCCACTGGTCGTGCTGGTACTCATGATTGATGAGCGCGGTCAGCAGATGCGTCGCGACGATGGTCATCTGCGTGGGGGCACTCACCTTTCCGGCCCCGATGTCACCGATGCGGGCGTGCACCCGCTCGGCGACGGTTTCCCTGAAGGCGGTGAGCCGACGCACCGTCGGCAGCGCACCCCGGAAGTGTTCCGGCAACGCGGAGTCCATGAGGGAGTCCAGAGCGGGATCGGGGCTGGGCTCGGCCGCGGTGAGATTGCGGATCATGAAGTGGGCGACGTGGGCCTGGTGGCCGAGGTGCCATCCGATGGCGCTGAAGTCCTCGCGCGGCCGCCAGATCACCTCGTCCGGGGTCAGGTCCTTCCACAGCTCGTCGGTGTAGCCACGGGCACGGTCGTACTCACGCAGCAGCGCTTCCAGCTCGTAGATGACTCCTCCTCGAGATGACCGCTGAGGGATGAATGTCCGAGGTGGCGCGGCAAGTGGCGGCACATCGCCGCCACTGTAGAGAGCCGATTCGGAAGCCGGTAGGGGACGGAGCCGAATGCCTCCATCACTGTCTTGTATGGCCCGCACCGATGGGTATCAGCCCACGCGGGACGCGCGTTGGGGTTGCTATCCGCCGGGGTCGGTGCGGTGGAGCTGTTCCGGTTGTCCCGGTGGGTTCGGCTCCTGAGCCGACGCATCGCTGCTGGGCCGCTGCTTGTGGTTCCTGGTGTAGAAGGTGTAGGCGGCGAATACCACCAGGACCCAGACGCCGGAGACGACCAGGGATACGCGGGTGTCCGGGAGGATGGCGATGCAGACGAGGACGGCTGCGATGAACGCCAGGGCAAGGTAGTTGCTGTACGGGTGCAGCGGCATCTTGTAACGGATGCTGTCAGCCTGACCGCTCAGGACCTTGACCTTCCGGAACCTGAGGTGGCTGATCACGATGGATCCCCAGGCGCATATCAGGCCGAAGACGGTGACGGACGAGAAGACCGTGAAGACCTGGTCGGGCATCAGCAGGTTGAGCAGCACGCCGGCGGCCATCGTCACGAACACCGCGGTGACCGCCCTGGACGGAACGTTTCTGTCGCTGACCGTGCCGAGGAACTTGGGCGCGTTGCCTTGCAGCGACAGGTTGTAGAAGGTGCGGCTGTTGGTGAAGACGGCGGAGTTCACCGCTGAGAGGACGGCAGTGATGACGACGACGTTCATGATGGTCGCTGCGGCCGGTACGCCGATCTTGGCGAAGACCGTGACGAAGGGGCTGCCCGAGCCGGTCAGTGAGGTCCAGGGAAAGACGGTGACGAGGACGGTGATGGCACCGACGTAGAAGATCATGAGGCGCCAGAAGGTCGCGTTGACGGCCTTCGGCATGGTCGTGGCGACGTCCTTGGTCTCGCCTGCCGCGATGCCGAGGTTCTCCACGCCGCCGAAGGAGAAGGCGACCATGACGATGGCGAGGAATGCGGCACCGACACCATTGGGGAAGAAGCCGCCGTGGTCGTGGAGATGTCCGAGGCCGATCGCCTGCCCTCCGTTGCCGACGCCGAAGAAGACCATGGCGAAGCCGAAGAGGATGAGCGCGATGATCGCCACCACTTTGACGATGGCGAACCAGAACTCCGCCTCACCGTAGAACCTCACCCCGACGACGTTGACGACGAACATTACGGTGACCGCCACCGCCGCCGTCGCCCAGATCGGTACCGCGGGGAACCAGTACTGGACGTAGTGTCCGAGGGCGTTGAGTTCGGCCGCGGTGGTGGCAAGAAGGAAGATGAACGCGTTCCATCCGTTCAGGAAGCCGGCGAACCGGTGGATGTAGCGGTTGGCGTAGGAGATGTAGGCGCCGGAGACCGGTTCCTCCACCGACATCTCGCCCAGGGCCCGCATGACGAAGTAGATCGCGACGGAGGCGACGACGTAGGTGACGATGATGGCGGGGCCGGCGGTGGCGACCGCCGATCCGGAGCCGTAGAACAGACCGGTCCCGATCGCCCCGCCGATGGCGATCATCTGGACGTGCCGGCTCTTGAGATCCCGTTTGAGATCTTCTTTCTCGTAGTCCTTCGCGGCGCTTGCGGTCATGTCACTGCTCCCTGGGCGAAGAGGGTGGTGCTCTGACGAAGGGACGTGCAGGTACGCGAAAGCCGCAGCGGGGACGCTGCGGCGCGCGCCCGTGGCCGGCCACGGGCGCGTAGGGGTGTCTCGCACTCGGAGAGGCCGTCTCAGACGGTGGCGATGACCGCTTCGATCTCGACCGGGGCCCGCATCGGCAGGGCGGCGACGCCGACGGCGGAGCGGGCGTGCTTGCCCGCCTCGCCCAGCGCACCGACGACCAGGGCTCCGTACCGCAGCGGCGGCTGCCCGGACGTGCGAAGCAGGTTGCCCGACCGGGTGTAGCTCAGAGGCTTTTTCCGACGGCCGTGAGCAGCCGGTCTATTGCTTCGTCGACCGTCGAGCGGGGACAGCCCAGGTTCACCCGCATGTAGCCGTGGCCCTCGATCCCGAACTTCTGTCCCTTGTCCAGCCACAGCCGCGCCTTGGTGAGCATGAACTTGTCCAGGGATTCGGCGTCCATCCCGAGGTTCCGGCAGTCCATCCACGCCAGGTACAGGGAGTCGGCCGGCAGGACCCGCACCTTGGAGGTGGCGGAGTTGACCGACTGGGCGAAGTGGGTGTGGTTGCCGCGCAGATAGGTGAGCATTTCCTCCAGCCACGGCTCACCGTGCGCGTAGGCCGCTTCGGCGGCGACCATGCCCAGCACGTTGACCAGTGGGAACAGGTTCCGCTCGTACTGCCGGGCCAGTTCCTCGCGCAGCCTGCGGTCGGGGATGAAGGCGTTGGCGCTCTGTAGGCCGGGGAGGTTGAACGTCTTGCTGGGGGCTGTGCAGGTGATGCTGTTACGTGCGAACTCGGGGCCGAGTGAGGCGAACGGGATGTGCTTCCTGTCCGGGTTGACGATGAGGTCCTGGTGGATCTCATCGGAGATGACCAGGACACCGTGCCGGGCGCAGATCTCGCCCATGGTCCGCAGCTCGTCCTCGGTCCACACGTTCCCGGTGGGGTTGTGGGGGTGGCTGAGAATGAACAGCTTGGTGTCGGGGCGGATGGCGGCCTCGAACGTCCGGGCGTCGAACCGGTACCCGTCGTCCGTCCGCTCCAGCGGTGCGAACGCGAGGTGACGGCCGTTGAGCAGGACGTCGTTGTGGAAGTGGGCGTAGACCGGCGGCTGGATCAGGACCGAGTCGCCCGGCGCGGAGAACGCCTGCACAGCCGTCTTGAGCGTGGTGATGATGCCGGCGGTCTGTATCACCCACTCCCGCGGCACCTCCCAGCCGAACCGCGCGGCCTGCCAGCCGGTCACGGCGTCGAGGTAGCTGTCGGTCGCGCCGCCGGGGTAGCCGAAGACACCGTGGTCGACGGCCTGGTGGAGAGCGTCGAGCACGGCCTGGGGGGCCTTGAAATCGGTGTCGGCGACCCACATCGGCAGCGGGTCGGCCGCGACTTCGTCGGCCGCCAGCAGTTGACGAGCGTAGGCCCACTTCATGGAGTTGGAATTCCTGCGGTCCACGACGGTGTCGAAGACCGATCCCGCCGTCTCTACGGCGACGTGCTGTTGTGCCAGGTCACGAGGGGTGTCGGTTGCCATGGCTGGATGCTAGCCATGACGAGGGGCAAAGTGTTTGTGAACTTTGCCTACTAGATGCCATAGAGGGCTAGAATCTCATGCGTGGACGCCATCGACCGCAAAATTATTGCCCGCCTACAGTCCGAGGGGCGGATCACGCTCACTGATCTGGCCGATAAGGTCCGGCTCAGTGTGTCCAGGTGCCAGCGACGCGTCCGGGAACTGGAGGCGGCCGGGATCATTCGTGGCTACCGAGCCGTGGTCGATGCCGCGTCCATGGGATTCGGATTCGAGGTCCTGCTCTTCGCCACGCTCACCCGCCCCGACGCGGTCACCGAGTTCGACGCCGCACTCGCCGACGTTCCCGAGATCATCGAGGCTCAGCGGCTATTCGGAGAACCGGACTACCTGATCCGCGTGGTCAGTGCCGACCTGCCGTCCTACCAGCGCCTCTATGAATCTGTGCTCATCCATCTGCCGGGGGTGCGCGGCCTCAACTCGACCATCGTGATGAAGCAGGCCGTCCATCCCCGGCCCCTGCCTGAGCGACCCTCGCATGACGTGCCACCGCCGGCCTCCCTCACCTGAACGCAACCGGCGCACCTTCGCCGACACGCCCATCACGCTGGAGAAGACCAGCAGCCGATGCGCACAGCGCGATCACAGATGCCATGATCAAGGTGACCACGCGAAGGGTGTTCTCCCGTTCGATTGACACACTCGCGCGGGTGCTGGTCAAGCCGAACGGCAGCCGCCGTCCCCACACGGACCGCCTTCCTTATGGAGCGCGCGCACATGCCATTTCCGACAGCCCTTCCCTAGCGTGTGCGCCGAGCGGGGCAGTGTGGGTGAAAACCTTCGACGAGGGGGTTCGGAACATGCGGTGCCGACGAAACCGGGCAGGCCGATGGCGGTTATTACTCGCCCTCCTGATGGCGGTGGTGGCCGGGCCGTCGGCCACCGGAGGCACCGCCTCCGCCGCCGAGCCGCCCTCCTACCTCACCCAGGAGGCGAGCTACGGCGCCGGTGTGGTCACGGGCGGCTGGGAGCGCGTGGAGCGTTATCTCGACGCAACCGCCGGATTCCGCACCGAGGGCTACCCGCCGGATGGCCGCGGTGACCAGGACGGACAGCGCGTAACGTACTTCGGCGGCGTCTCCCGCCCGTACTCCGGCCGCTTCCTGCTCTACTCGGCCCCCGGCTGGGACACCGGCGCCCGTGCCACGCCCGTGCTCCTGGTCCACGGCGCGAACGACACCGCGGACCGTGCCTGGGCCAATCCGGGCGAGGCGGGCGGCTACGGCTGCGGCGCGGCCTCCTGTCCGTCCACCGGGCTGATGCAGTACCTGTCCGCGCGCGGCCACCGGGTCTTCGCCGTCGGCTTCGCGCACAAGCAGGGCGACAACCTGATGCAGGCGCAGATCGTCGGCGACGCGATCGCCGTCATCAAGGCGAAGCTGGGCGTCGGCAAGGTCGACCTCGTCGGCTGGAGCAAGGGCCAGATGTCGGCCCGCGCCTACGTGTCGCCCCTGAAGCCGAGCTGGGGGCGGGCCTACGCCGGCGACGTGCGCAAGCTGATCACCCTCGGCGGCCCGAACGGCGGCTACGACTACCCGTACGCCCACGGCTGGGCGCACGACTTCTCCATCTGGCCCGAATGCGGGGGCAGGGTCAACGCGCCCTCCCCGCACTCGCACATGACGTGCTACGGCACGTACACGGCGCACCCCGAGTTCTCGATGACCCCCTCCGGCGGGTACGACGACTACCCCGGCCAGCGCCAGATGCTGGCCCGCTGGGACGGGGTCTACGGAGTCGACGGCGCCGCGCAGGACTGGTACACCACGTACTACGGCGGCCAGGGCCTGTACACGGCCGGTAGCGGCATCCAGGCCGCCATCGACGCCGGCTCACTGATCGAGCCGCTGCACAACGCCGGGGTACCCGCCACCGTCACCACCTATCTGCTGGCCGGTGGATCCCCGAATGTCCTCGGCATCTTCAACGAGAACCGCGCCCCCAGCGACGGTGTCGTCTTCATCGCCAGCGCACTCGACACCACCGGCATCCCCACGGTCGGCGGCACGGCCACCATCGTCGGCGCCAACCACCTCGAACTGGGCTGGGACACCTCCGCCGCCGCCCAGGTCGCCGCCTGGCTCGCCTAGGGCCCTTCTGACGGATCCGTAGAGGACGGCACATGACCACGAGTACGAACGTCATCCGCACCCGACGCGTGCCCACCGGGCGGCTCACCGTCCAGCTCGCCGAGGTCCGGGACGAGGGGGGCCTGCTGCCGGACCGCTACCGCCCCGTCGCACCGGACCTCCGCGGCTTCGGCGGCACCGACCCACTGCCCATCGACGCCACGCGCGGCCTGCGCGACCACGTCGACGACCTCGCGGCGCTGCTGGGCGCCCTCGGGATCGACCGGGCGCATCTGGTGGGCTGGTCCATGGGCGGAGGCGTGGGGCTCCAGTACCTCTGCGACCACCCGGCCGCGGTGCGCTCCCTGACCCTGGTCAACCCGGTCTCCCCGTACGGCTTCGGTGGCACGCACGGGGTGGACGGCGCCCTCAACTCCCCGGACGGGGCGGGCTCGGGCGGCGGCACGGCCAACCCGGAGCTGGTCGCGCGGCTCGCCACGGGCGACCGCGGGGAAGGCTCCCCGCTCTCACCCCGCGCCGTCCTGGCGAATTACTACCTCAAGCCACCATGGCGTTCCGGGCACGAGGACGCGTATGTCGAGGCCATGCTCACCACGCGGACCGGCGACGACCACTACCCGGGCGACAGCGTGGCCTCCCCCGTCTGGCCGGGCGTCGCACCCGGCACCCGGGGAGTCCTCAACTGCGTGTCCCCGCTCCACTTCCGCCTCGACGGGCTGCATCTGGTCGACCCCAAGCCGCCGATCCTGTGGATCCGTGGCGAGGACGACGTCATCATCTCGGACACCCCACTGTTCGACCTGGCGCACCTGGGCGCGATCGGCGCGGTGCCGGGCTGGGGCGGGACGCCCGCCCAGCCGATGGTGGCGCAGACCCGCCACGTGCTGAACCGTTACGCGGCCGGGGGCGGTACGGTGCGGGAGGTGGTCGTGTCCGACGCCGGGCACGCGGTGCATCTGGAGCGGCCCGAGGAGTTCGGCGCGGCGCTGCTGGAGGTCCTGTCGGCATGACGGTGTGCGTCACCGCCCTGGGTGCCGTCCGCGGCAGTGTCTCCCCGGACGGTGTGGCGTCCTTCCTGGGCGTTCCCTACGCCGCCCCGCCCTTCGGCCCCCGCCGCTTCCGCGCGCCGGCCCCGCCCGAACCATGGACCGGAGTGCGCGATGCCACGGCCTACGGTCCCACCGCGCCACACGCGCCCTATGCACCGCCCTTCGACGCCCTCGTGCCGGACGACGTCATCCCCGGTGAGGACTGTCTGAACCTCAATATCTGGACCCCCGCGCCGGAGCCGGGGGCGGGTCTGCCGGTGATGGTGTGGCTGCACGGAGGGGCCTTCTCCAATGGCGCGGGGTCGGCGTCGGCGTACGACGGCAGCGCCTTCGCCCGCGACGGGGTCGTATGCGTCACCCTGAACTACCGCCTGGGTGCGGAAGGTTTCCTGCGTCTGCCCGGCGTGCCCGACAACCGCGGCCTGCTGGACCAGGTGGCGGCCCTGAGCTGGATCCGCGCCCATATCGCCGCCTTCGGGGGCGATCCCGATCAGGTGACCGTCTTCGGCGAATCGGCGGGGGCGATGAGCATCGGCGTCCTGCTGTCCACCGGCGGGGCACGCGGCCTGTTCCGCCGGGCGATCCTGGAGAGCGGCGCGTGCCACCACTTCCTGCGCCCCGCCTCGGCGGCCCGGATCGCCTCCCGTCTGGCCGCGAAGCTCGGCGTCGAGCCGGCCCCGGACACCTTCGCCGCGGTCCCCCTGGCCGACCTCCTCCCGGCGCAGGCAGAACTCCGCGCCGAGATGGGCGCGCGCCCGGACCCGGCACTGTGGGGCGAGGCGGTGCTCAACATCATGCCGTTCGAACCGGCGGCGGCCGATCTCCCCCTTCCCGGCCCCGACTGCGGCGTCGACCTCCTGATCGGCAGCAATAGCGAGGAATACCGCTTCTTCCTGGTCCCCACGGAGCGCCTGGAAACCGTCTCCGAGACGGCGCTGCGTGCCGGGACGGCCGCCTATGGCCTGGACCCGGACCGGGCACTCCCCCGCTACCGCGCCACCCGCCCCGGTGCCACCCCGGGCGATCTCCTGGCCGCGGTGGCGACGGACTGGTTCTACCGGATCCCCGCCATCCGTCTGGCCGAGTCCGTCCCGGGCTCGTACCTGTACGGGTTCGCCTGGCGCTCCCCGCGGTTCCGCGCCCGCCTCGGCGCATGCCACACGCTGGAACTGGCCTTCGTCTTCGACCGCCTCCGGGACCCGTCCTACCGCCCGGTCCTCGGCGACCGCCCGCCCCAGGACCTCGCGGACGCCTGCACGGAGCGTGGGTCTCCTTCGCGAAGACCGGCGACCCCGGCTGGCCCGCGTACGACATCACCACCCGCACCACGCACGTCTTCGCCGCGGACCGCGCCCTGCTGGACGACCCGCGGAAAGAGGAACGCCGGCTCTGGGAAGGCGTGCGCTAGGGGCCCTCTGCACGGGCCACCGGTACCGGCCTGCGCGGCGGGCTTGTCGTAGACGGCCTGGTCATGGACGGGGACCGCGCCGGACGCCTGCTGCCCATCTCTCCACGACGTCACCTTTTGAGCATTGCCTATACCAGTCAGACCACAGTATGGTCAGTGGCGTAACTGGTCTGCGAAAGAGTTGACCGAGAGGGAGTTCCTCCTGTGCGGGTGTCGCCGATCGTCTTCCCGGACCCAGAGGCCCTGGGGCGCAAGCTGGCCGCGGAGATCGCCGTGGAAATCGAGGATGCCGCGCGAGCGGGACGGCCGTATGCGCTCGGGTGCCCGGGCGGGCGCAGTGCCGCCAGCACCTACCGGGCGCTGGCGGACGAGGTGGCCGCGCGGCGGCTGGACCTGGGACACGTCGTCATCGTGATGATGGACGAGTACGTCGAGGCCAGGCCGCTCGCCTCGCCCGGCCGGGAGTACCGCGCCATCGACTCCGGACTGCCGCACAGCTGCCTTCGCTTCGGGCGGGAGGAGATCGTGGGGCGGATGAACGCCGCGGCGGGGCCGGGACGGGGGATCGCGCCGGAGCGGCTGTGGGGGCCGGATCCGGGCGATCCCGAGGCCTATGACCTGCGGATCGCGGAGCTCGGCGGGATCGATCTGTTCCTGCTGGCCTCCGGGGCGAGCGATGGGCACATCGCCTTCAACCCGGCGGGCAGCCCGGCGGACTCGCGGACCAGGGTGGTCCCGCTCGGCGAACGGACCAGGACCGACAACCTGGCGACCTTCCCGACGTTCGGCGGACTGGACGACGTTCCCCGCCACGGGGTCACGGTCGGCATCGACACCATCCGTACGTGGTCCAAGCGGGTGGTGATGGTGGCCCACGGCAGCGACAAGGGCAAGGCGGCGGCGCGGCTCGCCCGGGCGGAAGGGTACGAGGCCGACTGGCCGGCCACCGTCTTCGCCGACTGCGCGCACCCGCGGCTCTACCTCGACCAGGCGGCGGTGGCCGCCTCAGCGGCGCTCACCTCGCTCTGAAGCCGCGGCTCACATCGGAATCCCAAGCTGTATCACCAAGAGATCCTGGAGGATCGATGGCTCGCGTCAAGATTGCCTACCTCGGTGGTGGTTCCTCGCGTGGAGCGGGGACAATGGCCTCCTTCATGCACCACGGCAAGGAGTTCGACGGCTCCGAGTTCGTGCTGATCGACCTCGATCAGGACCGGCTCGACGTGGTCCGGACGATCACCGAGAAGATGGCCCGCAACGCGGGCCTCGACATCACCATCAGCACCGCGACCGACCAGCGTGAGGGCCTGCGCGACGTCGACGCCGTGCTGAGCAGCTACCGCCCCGGCGGCTTCGAGGCCCGTGCGCTGGACGAGCGGATCCCGCTCAAGTACGGGGTCATCGGCCAGGAGACGCAGGGGCCGGGCGGCATGATGATGGCGTTGCGCTCGATCAACATCATCAAGGAGGTCTGCGCCAACCTCGCCGACGTCGCGCCCCGCGCCCGGATCTTCAACTACACCAATCCGGTCAACATCGTCTCCCAGGCGGTCTCCGACTACACCGACATCCCGATCGTCTCCTTCTGCGAGGGCCCGATCGTCTTCCCGCCGGTCGTCGCCAAGGCCGCCGGGCTCGACCCGGACAAGCTCAAGGCCAACCTCGCCGGCGTCAACCACAACTGCTGGTCGAACGAGGCGACCTACGACGGGCAGGACGCCTTCCCGATCCTGCGCGAGCGCTACGAGGCGCTGAAGGACAAGCCCACCGAGGACCGCAACGGCATGCGTGCGCTGCACCTGGCGGTGGCGATGGAGTCCATTCCCTCGGACTACTTCAACTACTACTACTTCAAGGACGAGATCCTGCGCGAGCGGCAGCTGGCCGCCAAGACCCGCTCCGAGGTCATCCTGGACTCGCTGCCCGACTACTGGGAGCACTACCGGGAGCAGGCCGCCTCCGACACCCCGCAGCTGGAGAAGGACCGCTCGCGCGGCGGGATCCACGAGCTGGAGCTGGCCATCGAGGCGATCAGCGCGTTCTACAACGACGCCCCGGCGCGCCTCCCCTTCAACATCACCAACACCGGCGGCTGGCTGCCCGGATTCGAAGAGTCGACCGTCGTGGAGCTGTGGGGCACGGTGGACGGCACCGGCTTCCACCCCGAGCAGCAGAAGCCGCTGCCGCACTCGGTGCGTGGCATCGTCCAGCAGCTGGCCGAGTACCAGATCCTCACCGCCAAGGCGGCCTGGGAGGGCACCGCCGCGGACGCCGTCCGAGCCATGACGGCCAATCCGCTGGTGCCCTCGCTGCCGGTGGCCGAGGCGCTGTACGCCGAGCTGGCCACGGCGCAGCGGGCCTGGCTCCCGGAGCGTCTGCTGCCGTGACGCGGACTCAGACGGCACGTCCCGCGTCCGCGCTCTACCTGGGCGTGGACGCGGGCAACAGCAAGACCGCGGCCCTGGTGTCCACCGCCTCCGGTGAGGTGGTGGGCGCCGGGCGTTCGGAGTGTGGGGACATCTACGGAGCGCCGACCCCCGAGACCGCCGTGTCCGAGGTGCTGGCGGCGGTGCGGGCGGCCCTGGCCCAGGCCGGGGCGGAGATCCGGGACGTCGGGAGCGCGGCCTTCCGGCTGGCCGGGGTGGACTGGCCCGAGGACCAGGACTACTGGGACACCGCGCTGACGCGTCATTGTCCCGGCGCTCTGACCGGGCGCAGCATCCTCAACGACGGCTATGCCGCCATCCGGTGCGGCGATGCCCGCGGCGTCGGCATCTCGGTGACCGGCGGGACGTCGGGGGCGATCGCCGCTCGCGGCCCCGGCGGTGAGCTGTGGGACATGGGCTGGTGGGGCCAGTACGGAATGGGCGCCACGGGCCTGGCGAACGAGGCGTTCCGGGCGGTGTTCCTGGCCGAGTTGGGGCTCGGCCCGCCGACCGCCCTGACCGAGGCCCTGCTCGCGCACTACGGCAAGTCCACCGTGGCGGCCCTGAACCACTGGCTGACGCGTCGTGAGGGGCGTGCCTCGGGCCGCGAGCGGAACAGCTGTGCGCGGGTGGTCGGGGCGGTGGCCGCGGCGGGTGATCCGGCGGCCGTGGAGATCATCCGCGCCCAAGGACGCCATCTGGCCGAGTACGCCGGGGTGGCCGCGCGGCGGACCGGGCTGGTGCGGGCGGGAGGGCCGGTGAGCGTCGTGCTGTCGGGCTCGGTGCTGATGGCGGAGGGCTCCCCGGTCGCCGACGCGCTGCTGGCGGAGCTGCCCGCGCACGTACCCGGAGCGGTTTTGCACCGCGGCTCCCTGCCACCGGTGGCCGGTGCGCTGCTGGACGCCCTCGCCGAGGGCGGGGTGGCGTTGGCGGACCCGCCGGTGGCCGACGCCGTGCTGGAGAGGGTGACGGGGAGCCTGCCGCCCCGGGAGTTCCTGGCCACGTGAGGCGCGGCGCCCCCGGCGTTCGCCGCCGGAGGCGGCGTCAGGGGCGCACCGGGCGGAACAGGTCGGCCTGGAATCGGTAGGCATCGCTGCGGTAGACCATCCGGCCCGTCAGCACCAGCGAGCCGTCGTCGGTGTAGGTCAGCTCCTCGCCGATCAGCACCGGGTCACCCGGCTCGATGTCCAGCAGTTGGGCGGTGGCCTGGTCGGCCGCCGCCGCGTGGACCGTGTAGGAGCTGCGGGCGATACGCAGCCCGCAGTCCTGCTCCAGGGTCTCGTACAGGGAACGGTCGGTGAGGTCGATCTCGGCCAGCCGGGGTGCGAGGGCCAGGACCACCACGCTGGCGTCCACGCACACCGGCACGCCGTCCATACGGCGCAGCCGACGCAGTTCGAGGACCTGCGAGGCGGGAGCGACGGAGAGTTGCTCGGCCTCTTCGAAGGTGGCCGGGCGGGCGCGGCTGCGCAGTACCTCGGACTGCGGGCGCAGCCCGCGGGCGCGCGCCATCTCGGAGAAGCTCTGTAGGGTGCTCGGCGGTTCGCCGACGACGTTACGGCGGACGAACCAGCCGCGCTGCGAAGAGCGTTCCAGCTTGTTCTCCTCGGCCAGCCGGCCCAGCGCCAGGCGCAGGGTGGAGCGGCTGACTCCGAGGTCCGCGGCGAGGTCCCGCTCCCCCGGCAGCCGGCTTCCCGCTGCATAGACCCCGCGGCGCAATGCTTCGCTGAGTCGGCGGTAGGTCTGCGCGACGGCGGCCCCCGCCCTGGTGTCCTCCACGCTCGTCATGCCCCTACGTTACCAAGACTGGTCTGCCGAGTGGAACAAACAAACCAGCTTCCTACATCTGGACTAAGTGGTCTGCTGCGTTTTAGGCTCGCCCGCATCCGGGCTTTCGGGACATCCCATCGAGGACAGGAGACACCGTGGTCTCGCACCGCAGAACTCGACGGATCGCCGGCGTACTGGCGCCATTGGCGGCGGCCGGCCTGCTCGCCGGCTGTATGCCGGGCACCAACGGAAACAGTGCGGACAACTCCGCCAAACCCGGCGCGGTCACCACCGATCCAGCCGCGATGGGCAAGGTCACGCTGCACATCCTCGACTACTTCACCGGCGACCCTGACAACGTCTGGATGAAGGACGTCGTCAAGGCATTCGAGAAGAAGTACCCCAACATCACCATCGAGCGGAACTCACTGCCCTGGGACCAGGTGATGGCCGCCCTGCCGCTCAAGCTGAAGTCCGCCAACCCCCCGGACATCGTCCCGGCCAACAACGGCTGGCAGTCGCTGGGAACCCTCGTACGCGGCGGGCTGGTGCTCAACCTGGACAACTACGCCAAGGCCTACGGATGGAAGCAGGCCTTTCCGCAGTCCATCCTGAGCGAGCACGAGTTCAGCCCCGACGGCAGGCAGATGGGCACCGGCTCGCTGTTCGGCGCCCCGGTCGCCCGTGCCTCACTGATCGAGGTCTACTACAACCGGGCCCTGCTCAAGAAGATCGACGCCAAGGTCCCGCACAGCTACGCCGAATTCCAGGCCACTCTCGCCAAGGCCAAGGCGGGCGGCATCGCCCCCGTCACGGTGGGCACCTCGGACCAGGTCGGCATCACCATGCCGCTCTTCTCGCTGATGGACGCCCTGGGCGCGCAGAGCAAGATCTCCGACTTCGTCTACTCGCACGGCGATGTGAAGATCGCCCAGACCGGCTTCCCGCAGGCGGTGTCCGCCTTCAAGCAGTGGGCCGACAAGGGCTACCTGGTCAAGGACTACGCCGGGACCGCCGCGGACGACGCCGCCCAGTCCTTCGTCAACGGCAAAGGCCTGTTCCACTTCAACTACTCGGGCTCGCTGCCGTTCAAGCCGGGGCAGTCCAAGGGCTTCGGTTCGTTCGTGCTGCCCCGTGCGGACGGCGGCAAGCCGGTGGCCACGGCCTCCTCCGCGACCAACTTCTCCATCGCCTCGAAGTCCAAGCACGCCGACGCCGCCGCGGCCTTCCTCCAGTTCGCGGCCAGTGAGCAGGCGGCCAAGCTCGCCGTCCGGCACGAGACGATGCCGCTGCTGCACCCGGATGTGAAGGCCCCCGCGGGGAACCCGCTGTTCACCGACGATGTGGCCATCGCCAGGCAGATATCGACGGAGGCACATCCGTGCCCTATCTCGACTGGACCACACCGACGATGCTGGACACCATCAACCGCGCCATGCAGAACACGCTGGCCGGAAAGTCCACGCCGAAAGCGGTGGTCACCGCCGCCGACGAGGATGCCACCGCCTTTGTGAAGGGCCTGGCGAGGTAGCCATGGCCACACTCAACGAAAGCCGCGCATCCGAGGCCGTCGCCGTGACCGCGCCCGCCACCGCCACCGCGGGCCGCGAAGCCGTCCATCCCCCGCGGCGCGTGAACCGCGCTCGGTCGTCCTCGCGCCGGCGCCGCCGCTGGCTGGGGCTGGTGTATCTCGCCCCCGCACTGCTGATCTACGCCTGCGTAGTGCTGCTGCCGGCCGGGCAGGGGGTGAATCTGTCCTTCTACCACTGGGATGGAATCACGGCGGCCACCTGGGCGGGAGTGGAGAACTACACCGACTTCTTCTCCGATCCCACGCTGCGTCAAGCGGTCGGCCACACCCTGTTCTTCATTGTCTTCTTCTCCCTCCTGCCGGTCATCCTGGGGATGGTGAGCGCGGCACTGACCGCACGCAAGGACACCCGCGGTGCCGGGGTCTACCGCTGGATCATCTTCCTCCCCCAGGTGCTCACCCCGGCCGTCGTCGCGGTGGTGTGGAAGCAGATCTACGCCCCGGACGGGCCCCTCAACAGCGTGCTCACCGCCTTCGGCCTGGGCGGGCTGACCCGTGGCTGGCTGGGCGACTTCACCTGGGCGCTGCCCGCCCTCGGCCTGGCCGGAACCTGGGGGGCGTTCGGGCTGTGCATGGTGCTGTTCGCGGCCGGAGCCCAGAACATCCCGAACGAGCTCTACGACGCCGCGCGCATGGACGGGGCGGGCCCGGTACGGGAGTTCTTCACCGTGACCCTGCCGGGCCTGCGCGGACAGCTCGCCGTGGCGCTGACCCTCACCCTGCTCGGTGCGATCAGGGTCTTCGACATCGTCTGGCTCACCACCAAGGGAGGCCCGGGAACCTCCACCATCACCCCCACCGTGGTGCTCTACAAGAGGGCCTTCAGCAATCCGGACGTCGGCGCGGCCTGCGCCATCGGCGTGGTACTGGCGGTGGTGGCGCTGATCGTGTCGCTGGCCGTGGTCAAGCTCTCCGAAGGTGACGACTGATGATCTCCACGCGGGAAAAGGTTTTCAACTACGCCTTTCTGACCCTGCTCGCCGCCGCGGTGCTCTTCCCGGTGATCTGGACCCTGGGCGTCGCGGTGAGCCCCGAGATCACCGGGACACTGGACCTCGGTCATATGCGGTGGTCCAACTTCACCGATGCCTGGCAGCAGGCCGGCCTCACGCAGTATCTGAAGTCCAGCCTGATCATCACCGGTACGGCGGTGGCCGTCTCGACCGTGCTGGCCATCCTCAGCGGCTACGCCTTCGGAGTGCTGGGGGTGGTGGGAGAAAAGCTGCTCTTTCCGCTGATGCTCTTCGGGATCATGATCCCCCTGGAGGCGATCGTCGTCCCGCTGTACTACGACTTCCAGTCGCAGGGACTGACCGACACCTACCAGGGCATCATCCTCGCCCATGTGGGCACGGGAGTGAGCTTCGGCGCGTTCTGGATGCGCGCGGCCTTCCGCACGGTGCCGTCCAGCATCGGCGAGTCGGCTCAGGTGGACGGCGCCGGCACCTGGAGCGCGCTGTGGCGGATCTATCTGCCGATCTCCCGGCCCGCGATCGTCACCTTCGTCCTGCTCAACTTCATGTGGACCTGGAACGACTACTTCCTCTCCCTGATCCTGGTCTCCGATCCGGCTCACCAGCCGATGACGCTGGGCCTGGGCGCCTTCTCCGGCCGCTATCTGGTGCACGTCAACCTGCTCGCCGCGGCGGCGGTGCTGATCTCCGTTCCGGTCGTGGGCCTGTACGTCTTCTGCCAGCGGCAGTTCATCCGCGGCATGCTCTCCGGGGCGGTCAAGGGCTGAGGCACCAGCCCGTTACGAAACGCATGAAACACAGAGGAACTCGCCTCTTTATCGCGAATGGTTGCTTGATGAACGGCTTTCAACGAGGAGGTGCCCCCGTGGCACAGGCGGAGCGGGCCCGCGAGGCAGTCGTCGAGGCGGCCCTCGCCAGGCTCGAGCTGAGCGCGAAGGCCCGGCTCTTGGCCGGGCGGGACCGGTGGTCCCTGCCGGCGCTCCCCGAGATCGGCCTGAAGTCCCTGGTCATGTCCGACGGCCCGATCGGGGTGCGCGGTGTGCGCTGGACCGCCGACGACCCGTCGATCGCCCTGCCGTCCCCGACCGCGCTCGCCGCGACCTGGGACCAGGACCTGGCCCACCGCGCGGGCACCCTGCTCGCCCAGGAGGCCCGCCGCAAGGGGGTGCACGTCCTGCTCGCCCCCACCGTCAACCTGCACCGCTCCCCGCTCGGCGGCCGTCATTTCGAGGCGTACAGCGAGGACCCGTACCTGACCGGCGTCATCGGCGCCGGCTATGTGAACGGCGTCCAGTCCGGCGGCGTGGGCACCACGGTCAAGCACTTCGTCGCCAACGACGCCGAGACCGACCGCTTCACCGTGAACAACCTGATTTCCGAGCGCGCTCTGCGCGAGCTGTACCTGGCTCCCTTCGAGATCATCGTCGGGGAAGCCCGCCCCTGGGGCATCATGACCGCCTACAACGCGGTCAACGGCACGACCATGACCGAGCACCACCACCTGGTGAACGAGATCCTGCGCGAGGAGTGGGGCTTCGACGGCTTCAACGTCTCCGACTGGACGGCCGCCCGGTCGACGAAGGGCGCCATCGAGGGCGGCCTCGACGTGGCCATGCCCGGCCCGACGACCGTCTACGGTGACGCCCTCGCCCAGGCGGTGCGGGACGGCCGGGTCGAGGAGGCCACGGTCGACGACGCCGTACGCAATGTGCTGCGGCTGGCCGCCCGCGTCGGCATCCTGGAGGGCGCCAAACCCGTCGTCACCGACCTGCCGGACCTCATCGACGGCGAGGGCCTGGCCCGCGAGATCGCCCGCCGCTCCTTCGTCCTGCTCCGCAACGAGCGCGAGGCCCTGCCGCTGAAGCCCGGAACGGTGGCGCTGATCGGCGCCGCCGCCCGCGACGCCCGCGTCCTCGGCGGCGGCTCCGCCACCGTCTTCCCCTCCCGGATCGTCTCCCCCCTCGACGGCCTCACCGCCGCCCTCCCCGAGGGCACCCTCAGCTACGCCGTCGGCGCCGACCCCAGCACCGAACTCGCCATCGCCCGCCGGGACTTCGAGCTCAGCGCCGTGTGCCGGGACATCGACGGCACCGTCATCGGCAGCTGCCGCGTCCCCGACGGGCAGATCCACTGGTCCGGTGTGGACCTCCCCGTGGGCGTCACCATCCAGCGCCTCCACACCATCGAGCTCACCGGCACCTTCACCCCGCGCGAGACCGGACCGCACACCTTCGGGATCAAGGGCATCGGCGCGTACAGGCTCGGCATCGACGGCACGACGTACTACGACGACGTCCAGCGCATCGACAACGACGACCCCTTCTCGGGGCTCTTCGACGCCCCGGTGCCCCACGCCGAGGCCGAACTCACCGCCGGCGAACCCGTCGAGGTCTCCCTCGTCCACCACGTCACGGTGTCCGAGGACGAGGCCCTCATGAAGGACATCACCTTCGCCCTCACCCACCAGGGGCCGCGGCGCGACCCCGATGAGCTGATCGCCGAGGCCGTCCGGACCGCCCGCGCCGCCGACACCGCCGTGGTCGTCGTCGCCACCACCGAGCGGGTCGAGTCGGAGGGCTTCGACCGCACCGATCTACGCCTCCCCAGCCGCCAGGACGACCTCGTCCGCGCCGTCGCCGCCGCCAATCCCCGCACCGTCGTGATCGTCAACTCCGGCTCCCCCGTGGAGCTTCCGTGGCGGGAGGAGGTGGCCGCGGTGCTGCTGAGCTGGTTCCCCGGCCAGGAGGCCGGCGCGGCCCTCGCCGACGTGCTCACCGGCGCCCGCGAACCCGGCGGACGGCTCCCCACCACCTGGGGCTCCCTCGACGCTGCCCCGGTCACCCAAGTGGCCCCACAGGACGGTGAACTCCCCTACCCCGAGGGCGTGTTCATCGGCTACCGCGCCTGGGAGAAGGAGGGCCGCACCCCGGCCTACCCCTTCGGACACGGGCTCGGCTACACCGACTGGACCTACGAGTCCGTCACATCCGACGGCACCACGGCGACCGTCCGCCTCCGCAACTCCGGTGAGCGCACGGGCCACGAGGTCGTCCAGGTCTACCTCTCCCCCAGCGAGCCGGACACCGAACGCCCCGCCCGCTGGCTGGCCGGCTTCGCCGGTGTCGAGGCCGGGCCCGGCGAGAGCGCCGAGGTCTCCATCGGCCTCCCGCGACGCGCCTTCGAAATATGGGACGAGAAGACCAGCACGTGGTCTCCGGTGAACGGTTCGTACCAGATCGAGGTGGGCCGTTCGATCACTGACCGTCGCCTGGCGACGACGATCGACGTCTGACCCGGGACTCCCCCACATACGTGCCCCGGCCCGGGACCTGACCCCCGGGCCGGGGCACCTGAACCGTTCCACGAGTTCACGCATGTTCAGTTCGGCACGGGAACAGCCGTGGAATCGGCCCTTCCGTCGGCACCCCGCTTGTGCAACCAACTCACACATCACATCCGAGGCTGTTCAGCGGACCTTCACTTGGCGGCGTGGGGGGACTCACCCGCGGTACTGAGGCTTGCGGCACGACCGGCGGTGTCCCGCCGCCCAATCCGCTCGTCAAGCTGATCGAGGACGAGACCGGCAAGAAGGTCGTGCTACAGAAGACGACGAACTACACCGCCGTGATCGAGGCCCAGCGCGCGCACAAGGCCCGAATCGCGGTCTACGGCCCGCTGTCGTATGTGGTCGCCAAGAAGAGCGGTGTGAGTGTGGAGCCGATCGCCCGACAGCCCCTCACCAAGGGCGGCACCCCCGGCTACTGGTCGTACGGCATCACCCGCGGCGGGAACAAGGACATCAGCGGCCTGTCCGACTTCAAGGGCCATAAGGTGTGCTTCGTCGACGAGAACTCCACGTCCGGCTATCTGTACCCGCGCGCGGGGCTGAAGAAGGCCGGGCTGAAGGACGGCTCGTACTCCAAGGTGATGTCGGGCGGCCACGACCGTCCGCGCTATCGGTGGCCCACGGGGACTGCGACGCGGGCTTCGCGGACAACACCATGGTCGACCAGCTGCTGATCCAGAAGGGCAAGCTGAAGAAGGGCGACCTGAAGGTGGTGTGGAAGTCGCCGCTCATCCCCAGCTCCCCGGTCGGGGTCTCCACCGACCTCAGCGGCAAACTGCGCCGTCAGCTCACCGACGTCTTCACCAAGAAGGCCAACGCCGACTATCTGAAGTCCAAGGGGTACTGCGAGGGCGACGGCTGCTTCATCTACGGCTACTGGGGTTACGTCCCGGTCAAGGACTCCGACTACAAGACCGTTCGCGATGTGTGCGCCACCACCGGCGACCCGCAGTGCGAGGCCGGCTCATGACGGCCCTCGACACCCGGGCCGAGGCCCCGGCCGGGGCGGACCATGCCCGGCCGGTGATCCGGCTCACCGGCCTCACCAAGCGGTTCGGCGGCGGCCCCGACGTCCGGACCGCACTCGACCAGGTGTCCTTCGATGTCGGCGGCGGTGAGGTGGTCGCGCTCCTGGGGCTGTCCGGCTCCGGGAAGTCCACCCTCCTCGCCCAGCTCAACGGGTTGCAGCGGCCCACCTCGGGCACCGGCACCGTGCTCGGCACCGACCTGGCCGGCACCGGGGACGCCGGGCTGCGGGAGCTGCGCCGCCGTATCGGGTTCGTCTTCCAGCAGTTCCACCTGGTGGGTCGGCTCACGGTCCTGGAGAACGTCTGCACCGGGGCGCTCGGCATCCCCACGATCCTCCTCGTCATCTTCGCCCAGCGTTTCCTCATCAACGGCCTGACCCGCGGTGTCCTGCGCTGAACCCGCCCGCCCCGTCGCTCCCCTCATCGCCCCGAAGGAACCGACATGAAGAACCGATTCACGGCCGCGGCCATAGCCGTGACCGTCATGGCAGGCTCCGCGGCCTGCGGCGGCTCAACCTCCAGTGGAGGCGGCAGCGAGTCGTCCGTACCCAATGCGTCCGCTCTGAAGGACGCCAAGGGTGTCACCGAGATCACGGTCTGGCGTCGCCGGTGACATCGCCACCGGGTTCATGACCGACGTCGAGAAGAGCGTCCCGGCCGCGGACATGGCCAAGGCCAACCCCTCCGATCTGAAGGTCGACGACCTGTCCGCGGCGGGCCGCAACTACTACACGGTGGGCGGCAAGCTGCAAGCCGTCCCGATGAACATGTCCATCCCGATGCTGTGGGTGAACCGGGACCTGCTGGCGAAGGCCGGCATCCCCGAGGACACCGACCTCAGCACGCTGGACGCCGTGGTGGCGGCGGCCAGGACCGTGGCGAGGAAGACCGGCCAGAAGGGCTTCACCATGCCCACCGACGACTGGTTCATCGAACAGCTCACCTCCACGGCAGGCCAGGACTTCTGCACACCGGAGAACGGCCGCAAGGGCACGGCCGCCTCCGGGATCACCATCGACACCGGCCCGGCGAAGTCGGCCATCACGAAGGTGGCGGACCTACGTCGTCGACCTCGACGAGACCGGAACCAAACCGAACGAGCCCCTCCGCCAGGTCGCCGGCGCCGTGGCCAAGGCGGTGGCACCCCTGTCGGTCCCCGTCGACGACTTCCTGACGACACCAGTCGCCGAGTACCGATTCGCCGCACACCTCGGTCTGGCCACTCACGACCTGGTCATGGACAACCACCTGAGCGACGAAGTCGGGGAGTTCCTGGCCGGGCTCCCGCTTCAGCCGCCCGCTTCCGCCGTGTACGAGGGGGGACTTGACCCAAAACCCCAACCGGTGGTGTTGCGGGCTGACCTGGATCTTCAGCAGGGAGCCGTACAGGCCACAGAGCCGCTCCAGGTCCATTTCCCCGGTATGGACCATGAGAGAGGCACGGCGGACGCCCTACTGGATCAGTGAGGCCAGCGGGGGTGGTCTGATGGCTGACAAGGAGTACACGGCCACCAGCGCTTCCTTCGAGCGGGCGATCACTCTTCGCGCGGTCACAGTGATCATGGCGTCAGTGGTCGGGCTGACGTTCTTGTTCGGCTTCGGGAACGTGTGGACTCTGGTCCCTGCGATTGGGCGTGCCACCGTGGGTGGCGCCCCTGGTGGCTCCGGCGGTGGACCTGTCGGTGCTGGGCCTACTGTTGGGGACCAGATACCCAGCCCTGCATAGCGCACGTCCGGAGCAGCTTCGTCCTGCGCGTCGGCTGCTGGTCTTTTCGAGCGCGATGGCCTTGGCTCTGAACGTGACGGATCCGAGAGACGGCCGTGATGCGCCAGTTCTATGGCTGGTGTGCGGCTTCGGGACGCGTCGGTGGGGATGGCGGCTGTGCCAGGGTGACGGTGTAGCGCCAGAACGGTCGGACAAGCAGTGCGCCGGCGATGACGACGATCATGCAGAACAGCGAACTGCCTGTCCACGCGACACCGAGACCGGTGGCGGAGGCCATGGCGCCAGCACGTAGGTCTCCGAGGCGCGGACCGCCGGCGACGACGACGGTGAAGACGCCTTGCAGCCGGCCACGCATGGCGTCTGGTGCGTAGGTCTGCAGAATCGTCTCGCGGTAGACCGCGCTGACGAGGTCCGCCGCTCCGGCAGCGGCCAGCAGGGCCACGGCCGCGAGGAGGTGGTGGACAGTGCCCGCGAGGGCGATGGCCGCCGCCCAGGTGGTGACGGCGATCGCCAGCGCCCGGCCTTGGCGGCGCACGCGTCCGATCCATCCGCTGAACAGCCCCGCTGCGACCGACCCGATGGCGATGGCCGAGTACAACAGTCCCACTCCTCCGCCGAAGCGCAGCTGTGCCGCTTCCGGGAACAAGGCGGTCGGCATGGCCATCGTCATCGCCGCGATGTCGACTGCGAAGGACATCCAGAGCACGGGGGCGGCGGCGATGAACCGCAGCCCGTCGAAGACCGAGCGCAGCCCGCCGGTACGGGCCCCCGAGCCGGTGGGCAGGATCGGGGGCAGGTCAACGGCCGAGTACAGCAGCACGGAGAACAGCACGGCGTCGGCGCCGTAGGCCCAGCAGTAGCCGTTCGGCAGCGAGATCAGGAGGCCCGCCACAAGGGGCCCGGCGACCTGCCCGACATTGCCGGCGGTGAAGTACAGCGTGTTCGCGGCGGGTACCAACGGGGTGGGAACGATGCGGGGAATGATCGCGCCCCGGGCGGCGGACGACACGGCGAAGGCGCCGGCCTGGACAGCGACGAGGGCGAGGATGAGGGGCACCGAGCGCAGATCGGCGAGCGCCTGGAACAGCAGGACGAGTGTGATCGCCCAGGTGAGGCAGGCCGATGCCAGGTAGAGCGTACGGCGGTCGAACCGGTCGGCGATGGCGCCGCCGTACAGGCCGAAGACCACGAGCGGTACGAGGCCGGCCAGCCCCGTCAGCCCCACTAACAGCGACGACCGCGTCAGCGCGTACACCTGTACCGGGATAGTGACGCTGGTGACCATGGTCCCGATGTATGCCGCGCCCTGCCCGATCAGCAGGCGACGGAAGACAGAGTGCGCCAGCGGGCGGGTGTCGAGGGCGATACCGCGCAGACTGGAGACCAGCCGGGCCTTCAGTGCGGGCGGGGCCGTGGGAGGAAGATCGCGCGGGGGGTGGGATGTCGTGGGCATGGTCACCACGCTGGCAGGACCACGCGGTTTACCGCTTCCGTTATTCTGCCGTCGTATGTCGGAAAACAGTCAGACGGAGGAGGCGGCGGGGCCCAGGAACACCATGCATGTCCACCTCGCGGGTGAGGTCATCGGCCGCCACCAGCATGGCTATCACCAGCTTCTCTACGTCAGCGCCGGTGTGCTGGCGGTACAGACGGACGAGGCATCCTGGGTGGCGTCCAGTGCGCGCGCCGTGTGGATTCCGGCGGGCATCTGGCATCAGCACCGGGTGCACGGGCACAGTTCCGTGCACACGCTCGGCTTCGCCGCCCACGACGTCCTGCTGAGGTCCCGGGCGCCGGTCGTTGTGGCCGTGGACACCCTGGTGCGCGAACTGATCATCGCGTGCAGTGAACCGTCCCTCCCGCAGCAGGAGGCACGCCACCTGCGCACCGTCCTGCGGGACCGGCTGCGGCGAGCCCTCGTGGAGCCATTGACGCTGCCCACCCCCGGCAACTCCCTGCTGCGGCAGGCGTGCGCGCTGGTGACCGGCGATCTGCGGCAGCCGCGGACTGCCGCCTGGCTCGCACGGAGGATCGGCGTGAGCGAGCGCACCCTGGCCCGGCTGTTCAGGAGCGAGTTCGGCATGACCTATCCACAATGGAGGACCAACGTCCGGGTGTTTCACGCCATGGTGCTGCTGGCGGAAGGAGCAAGCGTCAGTAAAACGGGACGCCAGTGCGGATGGGCCACGACCAGTGCGTTCATCGACACGTTCAGCCGCACCATGGGCCAGACACCGGGAACCTATCGCATCGCACCCGGTGGGTGAATTCCCAAGCCAGGCTTCGTGAGTCAAACGCCAACTCGACCTCGAACAGCGCCGAGGGCGCACGCCCGGCGGTGTCATCGCCCGCGTCATGCAGCGCATCCTCGCAATAACCGCCGCGATCTGGCACAACTAATCACACCGGACAGCCCGTCCTGTGCTCACCGACCGCCTATGACCACTGTCCCCTTGGAATCGATCATCTAGTGTGCGCTTTGATCAGTGGGCCGTTTTCTGCGAATGACGGCGGGTTACGCCAAGGTCTGCCGGTTCACAGCCGGAGCGTGCGGTGCAGTGCGAGCGTGAGTTCGTCGAGTTTCTCCTCGGCGTGGGTTGGGTCCGCTCGGGCGGCGGTGATGACGCAGTGGCGTATGTGGTCTTCCAGGAGGCCGAGGGCGACTTGGTGCAGGGCGTGGGTGATGGCGCTGATCTGGGTGAGTACGTCGATGCAGTACCGGTCGTCGGCCACCATGCGGGTGACGCCGCGGGTCTGTCCTTCGATCTTGTGGAGCCGGGCCAGCTGGTCGGGTTTGTGGTTCGTGTATCCGGGCGGTGCTGGTTCCCGGGTGGTGTGGTGGTGGGCGGTGGTGGTCATCGCGGTAGGTCTCCTTCGGGGGTGCCGCTCGCCGTCCGGGTGTGGTGAGGACCGACAGTGAGGACAGGGCCATGGCGGCGGCGATACTGCGCAGCCCGCTGACGGCCCTGAGGGCCCAGCTCGAGGTCATGTCCAACTACCCCGACCCCGACCGGACCCGCGGATGGCCGCCGCCCTGCTGGAGGACACGGTACGGCTGCACGATCTGGTCGAGAGGCTGCTGGCACTGGCCCGCAGCGAGGATCCCGCCCGACCGCGGTCGCGGGCCCTGCGCGTCATCGATCTGGACGAGGTCGTGCCGGCCGAGGTCCGCAGGCAGCGCTCCTGGCCCAGGCGGACATCGACGCCCGGCGGGTCTCGGGCGGGCGGGTGCGGGGCGACAGCGAGGAACTGCGCTGCGTCGTGCGCAACCTGCTGGACAACGCCCGCCGCCAGGCCGCCCAGCGGGTACGGGTGCCCCTGGGCGAACGCGGAGGTACCGTCGAGCTCACCGTCAGTGACGACGGATCGGGCATCCCGGCCGCGGACCGGCTACGGGTCTTCGAGCGCTTCACCCGACTCGACGAGGCGCGGTCCCGCGAGGCCGGCGGCTCGGGCCTCGGCCTCGCCATCGTCAGCAAGGTCGTCACCGCGCACGGCGGCACGGCCTACGCCGACCAGGACCCGGCACCGGACCACGGCGGGCTCGGCGGGGCACGCCTGGTGGTCCACCTGCCGGCCGCGCCCCCGTCCGGCTCATCGGCCGCGTCCTCACCCCTGCGCCCCTGGCGGGCGGCGGTTTCAGGACTGGGCGGTCAGGCGGAGCGTGGTGGCGCGGGCCGGCTCGGCGACCATGGGCTCGACGTAACCGCTGTAGCGGCCGTACTTGACCCGGTAGGCGCCGTCCACGCGGTCGTTGACCGCAGGGTCGTCCACGGGGGTGAAGGTGACGTCGGCCTCGGCACCGCCGGCGCTGATGTGCCCGGTCCGGTGGGTGCGGGCGGTGTTCCACCAGGTGCCGGCCGTTCCGCGCCAGGAACGGACGTACAGGTCGTCACCGTCGCGTACGACCCAGATGGTGGTCGGCTCGCGCAGCGTTCCGTCGCCGCGGCGGGGCGCGATGCGCAGCTCGTCGGCGTCGGCGATCCGCTCCAGCGTTTCACGACTCCAGGTGGCCATGGGCCGCTCTCCTTCCGGTGTAGGTGTGCAGGGCTTGAGAACAGGAACGGGCGCGAACCGCGCCATGCGGCAGTCGGCCGGTGCGGCCTCGTCGTCGGGGCCGGTGTCAGTCGGTGGGCGGAGCGGCGCCGTACTCATCGTCCGTGACGGGGGTCAGCCAGTGCACCATGTCGTGGTCGGCATCGGCTTCGTTGATGGCCAGGTGGACCATCAGCCGGTTCGGCGCGGCACCGTGCCAGTGCTCCTCGTCGGCCTCGAACAGGACGCGGTCGCCGGGGCGGATGACCTCGATGGGTCCACCGCGGCGCTGGCACAGACCGATCCCCTCGGTGACGAAGACGGTCTGGCTCAGCGGGTGGCGGTGCCAGTGGGTACGCGCCCCGGGCATGAAGTGCACCAGGGCGGCGCTGACCCGGGACGGGGCAGGGGCCGCGGCGACGGCGTCGATGTAGACCTCGCCGGTGAACCAGTCGGCGGGCCCCTTGACGGTGTTGATCGAGCTTCGGGTGATCCGCAAGGTCGTTTCCTTGTCCGGTAGGTGTCGGGCTTGAGTCAGGGGTTGGGTCGGGGCTTGGGCCGCGGCTTGGGTCAGGGCTTGAGGAGGGTCTTGATGGCACGGCGTTCGTCCATGGCCTTGTAGCCCTCGGCGACCTGCTCCAGGGGCAGGGTGAGGTCGAAGACCTTGCCCGGGTCGATCCGGCCGGTCAGGACGCGCTCGATCAGGTCGGGCAGGTAGCGGCGCACGGGCGCGGGGCCACCGCGCAGGCCGACGTGGGAGAAGAACAGCTCCCGGCCGTCGACGGCCACCTCGTGCGGGACGCCGACAAAGCCGACGTTACCGCCGGGCCGGGCCGAGTGCAGGGCCTGTCGCATGGCCTGGGCGGTGCCCACGCACTCCAGGACCGAGTCCGCGCCGATCCCGTTCGTCAGCTCCTTGATCCGGGCCACGCCCTCCTCGCCGCGCTCCGCCACGATGTCGGTGGCGCCGAACTCGCGGGCGAGCCTCTGCCGGGGCTCATGGCGCGACATGGCGATGATCCGCTCCGCGCCCAGCTCCCTGGCCGCGATCACCGCGCACAGGCCGACCGCGCCGTCGCCGACGACGACGGCGGTGGAGCCGGGCTTCACCTCGGCGGCGTCGGCGGCGTACCAGCCGGTGCCCATGACGTCGGAGACGGCCAGCAGGCCGGGCCAGTACTCCTCGCCCGGCACCTCGTCGGTGGCGACCAGGGTGCCCTGGGCGTTGGGGATGCGCACGTACTCGGCCTGGCAGGTGCTCATGAACTCGCGGTTCAGGCAGCTCGACTGGAAGCCGTTGCGGCAGTTCGCGCAGGCGTTGTCCGAGGTGGCGAACGAACCGACGACGAACTGGCCCGGCTCGACCGCGGTGACCTCGGCTCCTACCTCTTCCACGAAGCCGACGTACTCGTGCCCCATGGGGTGCGGCTGCTCGGTCGGCTCCGCGCCGCGATACGGCCACAGGTCCGAGCCGCACACACAGGTGACGGCGGTGCGGATGATCGCGTCGGTCGGCTTGAGGATCTTCGCGTCGTCCACGGTCTCGAAGCGCACGTCGCCGGGGGCGTGGATCACTGTTCCGCGCATGAAGGGGGCTCCTTACCCGCTGAGGTGTCCGGTACCGGGGGGAGGTCCCGGACACCGTTTGTTTCGATGGCGGTCCCGGCTCGGCGACGAAGCCGCCGCCCGCGGCCCGGGACCGGGCGCTGTGCTGCCCGCTCCCACGGGCCGACGTCGAGCGCCACGTCCCCCAGGAGAACCCCATCTCGCACGGGCATCGAGTTACCAGTGAGGGGTGTACTGCTGGTACATCGCTCCGGTGGGGTGCACGTCGTACGGTCGAAGGCATGGACCACCGTGAGGAGGCCCGCGAGTTCCTGACCTCGCGGCGAGCGAAGATCACCCCGGAGCAGGTCGGCCTGCCCGCCGGGTCCCGGCGGCGCGTGCCGGGGCTGCGCAGGAGCGAGGTCGCCGCGCTGGCCGACATGAGCGTCGAGTACTACGCGAAACTGGAGCGCGGCAGCCTCGCCGGCGCCTCCCCGGCCGTCCTCGAAGCCGTCGCCCGCGCGCTACAGCTGGACGACGCCGAACGCGCCCATCTCCTGCACCTGGCCCAGGCCGCCGACGGCTCCGACGCCCTCACCCGGCCCCGGCGCCGCACCGCCCGGCAGTGGACCTTGCACCGCAGCCTGCAATGGACCCTGGACGCGATCACGGCGGGACCCGCGGTCGTGAGCAACGGCCGGATGGACATCCTGGCCGCCAACCCCCTCGCCCGCGCCTTCTACACCGATCTCTTCGCCAACGCGGACAACCAGCGGAATCTGGCCCGCTTCAACTTCCTCGACCCGGCCTCCCGCCGGTTCTACCCCGACTGGGAGCTGTTCGGGGACATGGCGGTGGCCATCTTGCGCCGCGAGGCCGGCCGCGACGCCCACGACAAGGATCTGCAAGACCTCGTCGGGGAGCTGTCCACCCGCAGCGAGGACTTCCGCACCCGCTGGGGCGCCCACGACGTCCGACGCCACGGGACCGGCACCAAGCGGTTCCGCCACCCCGCGGTCGGCGACCTCACCCTCGCCTACGAGGCCCTGGACCTGGCCGCCGAACCCGGACTCAGAATGACCATCTACACCGCCGAACCCGGCTCCCCCTCGGAAGAGGGGCTGCGCCTGCTCGCCTCGTGGGCCGCCACCGAAGACGTCAGCCCGTCGGCGCAGCACCCCACGGGCTGAAGCCGCCGCCGAACCCCGCGCACCGTCGGCGGAACCCGAGGAGCCCACTGAGCGCCCGTACGGGATCGACTGCTCCCTGCGTGACCCGTTCGGCAACCGCATCCGCTTCACTCAACCGGCCGGCTGAGACTCTCCGGCGAGCCGCCGTCGTACACCGTCCTCCGCCTGCGGCGCGCTCTTCTCCGCCGTGCGCCCCCGCAGAGCCGTCACCACCAGCAGTGCCGAGAACACGGCGGCCGAGCCGCACACCACGAAGCCGATCGCGTAGCCGTGGCCGAGGGCGTCGAGGGCGTGTGCGCGGGCCGCGCCCGGCGGGGAGGTGACGGGTACGGAGTTCAGCGCGAGCGGGCCGCCTTCCCTCAGCACGTCGTGCGCCGCCGCCTTCGACTCCGCGGTCAGGGACGAAGACGTGGCCAGCGACGAGGTCACCCGGGACGCCGCCTGGCTCAGCGCGACGGCGCCGATGACCGCGGGGCCGAGGGTGAAGCCGAAGTCGCGCAGCAGGTTGGTGGCCGCGCTGGCCATGCCCGCGAGCGGGACTGGCACCGTGTTGACGGCCGTCGCGGTGATGGACGACACCGTGAGGGCGAAGCCGATGCCGACCAGGCCGAGCGGCAGGATCAGCGAGGTCAGACGCCGGTCGTCGACGTCGAGCCCGGCGGCCAGGAAGTCGCCCACGGCGATCAGTGCCAGACCGGAGGTGAGCAGCGCCCGCGCGGGCAGCCGGTTCAGCAGCCGGGAGGTCAGCGGGGTGAGCACCGGGGTGATGCCGTTGAGCAGCAGGAACGCGAAGGCGGTGCGCATCGGGCTCTGGTGCTGGATGGGGCCGAGCCGGATGCTCGCCGCATAGGCCGTGCCCAGGAAGCTGAACATGCCCACGACCGCGACGACCGACGCGACCGCGAAGGACCGGTTGCGGAACAGGTCCAGGCGCAGGAGGGGCGAGCGGGACCGGCTCTCGGCGGCCACGAACAACCCCAGGAACGCCGCGGCGATCACGAAGGCCACGATCACGGGGGTCGATCCCCAGCCGTCGGTCGGCCCCTGGATGACGGCGTACAGCAGGGCGAACAGACCGACGCCGATGGTGATCTGACCGCCGATGTCCAGCGAACGCCCCTCTGGGGCCCGGGAGTTGGCGGCGAGCCACAGGCTCACCAGGGCGCTGACCGCGGCCAGCGCGGCAACCACCACGAACGCCGAGCGCCACGACCCGTAGGTGCCGGTGATACCGCCGAGCAGCGGCGCGAGGAATCCGCCCGCGGACAGGCTGGAGGCCCACAGGGCGATGACGCGGGCACGCTGGGCACCGGTATGCGTACCGGCCGCGATCATGGCGAGCGAGGTGGGGAAGAGCGCGGCGGCGCCGAGACCGGCCAGCGCCTGCCCCGCCCACAGCTGATGGATGCCGGACGCGCTCGCGGCGACGACCTCGCCCACGCACACCACAGCGGCCCCGCCGACGAGGAGCCGTTTGCGGCCGAAGAGGTCGCCCAGCACGCCGAAGGAGAGTTCGAGGACGGTGACGGGCAACAGGAACGCGTCGGAGATCCAGGTGAGTTGGGCGCCGACGGGGTGAAGGTGTTCCTGGAACAGGCCGTTGAGGGTGGCCGGTATCGCGAGGCCGATCTGGGCCAGGCAGACGGCGAGACAACCGGCGACGAGCGTACCGAGCGGGAGACGCGGGACCGGGGATGCGGGAGGGGGCGCGGAAGGGTGTGCGGAGGCGGAAGAGGCGGATGCGTCGGACATATGAGGGTCCCAACGTCAGTGGCGGGCGGGGGGCGCCGGGCGATCGCGGCCGACCGTCAGCCGTGCCGGGCGGTACGGGGCGTACGCCGCGCCGTCCAGACCGAGGGCCGTGGCGGACCGCTGAAGCGCGGCCGGGGTCGCGGCGCCGTCCCAGTGGCCGGTGATGACGCGGTGTTCGAGCGCGTGCAGGGCGGCCACGGTCTCGGCGGTGGTGAACGCGCAGTGGCCCTGTCGTTCGACGTAGACCTGCCGCAGCAGCGCGCCGTCCCCGACCGTGCGCACCCGGTCGCCGAACCGCCGTTCCTGCTCCACGGGTACCAGGTTGTCGGCGGTCGTGTGCACGTCCAGCAGCGGTACGCCGAGGCCCTGGCCGGCGGACGAGGTGCGCCGCGCCGTACGGACCGCGTCGGGGTCGGCGGCGATCGAGGCACCCCGGGTCAGGGACGTGAGGTCGGCGCGCAGGTCGAGTCCGGCCGCCCGATACAGCGCGCGGACCTGCGGGGCGTGCGCGGAACCGGCGAGCAGGCGGGCGTAGTCGACGCCCCGGTTCCAGGAGTTGTTGCCGCCGACGGACTGCTCCACGGCGAACCGGCCGCCCTCGACGAACGACAGGATGCCTTGCGCGAACCACGTGTACTGCTGCTCCTCCTGGCCCGCCCAGTCGGCCGGGGCGGGCCGGTCCCTTCCCGGCGCCCAGGCGGGCAGGTTGAGGAAGGCCGCGGCCAGCGCGATCCGGGCCCGGCCCCGCGGGGTGGCCTGGGCGGCAGTGACGGCGTCGGTGAGCTTCCCGGCGGTGGCGGCCGCGTCGTCGGCGGAGCCGAAGCGCACCAGACCGACGTCCTGCCCCGGCAGGAGCAGCCGGGCGATGGCGTACTCGGCGTCGAGTTGGTAGTTGTCCAGGTCGGTGCCGCCCGCGACCAGGCCGCACAGACCGAGCGCGCCGTCGACACGGCCGGCGCCGTCACGGGCGATCTGCGCGTTGACGAGCCCGCCCATGGACTGGCCGACGGCCAGGGTGCGCCGCGGGGTGCCGATCTTCGCGGTGACCGCGTCGAGCGTGGCGAACTGGTCGGCTTCGGCGCTGTTCAGCGCCCACATCGAGCCATCGGGGTCGTACGACGAACCGGCCATCGCATAGCCCTCGGAGAGCAACTCGGTGCGTACGGCGTCGGAGGGGGCGTCCTGGGCGACGGTGGGACCGAAGCCGTGGCTGAACAGCAGCAGGGTGCCGTTCCAGCGGTCGGGGACGTCCGCGATCCAGGTGGCGCCGTCGGCGAGGGTGCCGGTGAGGTGGGCGGTGGCCGTCGGGTCCGCCTGGGCGGCTGACCAGGGAACGACGGCGAGGGCGACGGACGCCAGGGCGGCCAGTGCGATACGCGGACGGGTGCGAGCGGACATGGAAGTGGCTCCTTGTGGGCGGCTGCGGAGCGGGGAACCCGGGGCGCGTGCTCAGCGCGCTGAACGAAGGTGTGGAGGAATGTAGGGCCGATTTCTTGCAGCCGTCAACGCAATGCACAATTTCGTCTGAGAGCACGCCCTGGTGCGGCACGCGCCACGCCCTGGTGTGGCGCGTATGAAGACGGCTAGGCCGGGACGGTTTCGATCGACCGGCGCGCCGCGTCCCGGGCGGGCGCCTCCAACAGGCCGTGGACCGCGCGGAACGTCTCCTCCGCCCCGGCCGCGGGCCAGTCCTCCGGCAGGTGCCGTACGGGCAACCGGGGATCGCTGCGGATGACCTGGAGCCATTCGGCGGTCAACCGGAGGCGCAGCGCGAGGGCGTCCTCCCCGGCCAAGTCCACGCCACCCGAGGCGTACGGCCGCCAGGACGCGTCGAAGTCCCGGTAACCGGCGCCCAGTGCGCGCAGGTCCCAGGTGTCGTCGACCATCTCGGCGATGTCCATCCCGGCGTCCGCGTGGGCGCGGAAGACCTTCACATGCGCGGCCAGGCCCAGCTCGGCGACGATCTCGGAGACGTCGACCTCGCCCGGTGCGATCCACAGTCCGCTGAACAGCGCGCCGAAGCCCGCCCAGGTCAGCTGGGAGCGCAGATCGTGCCGCTGGCGCTGCCAGGACTCCGGGAGCGAGAAGCCGAGCAGGGTCCAGGTGCCGTCCCACTCGCGGTTGACCGCGCCCGTCTTCCAGATGCGCCGCTCGCCGTCGCGGAGGATCGCCTCCGAGCGGCCGGTGAGGCCGATGTAGGTCCGCCGGCCCTCGCGCCGACGGCTCAGCAGGCCACGGCCGACCATGCGGGTGAGGGTGGACCGGGTGGCCTGCTCTCCGACTCCGGCGCGCCGGAACACCTCGATGACGCTCCCCGTATACACGCACACCCCGCGGCCCAGCACTTCGTCACCGAGGAAGCTGAGCAGGAGGGACTGGGGGCGGAGGGCTGGACCGGTCACACGCATACATTACGAGGCCCGCGCACCCGCGGCAGCCGGCGCCCGGCGGCAGCCGTCGCCGGCCGTCCGGCGCGTCAGGCGAGCCCGTTCCCGGCGACGCGCACCAGGAGCGTGTGCAGCGTCTCCCGTTCGGCGGGGGCGAGCGGGGTGAGCAGTTCGTCGGTCACCCGCTGGCCCGCCTGATCCGTGTCGCGGAGGAACGCGCGGCCGTCCTCGGTGAGGACGACGACGCGGCTGCGGCGGTCGTCGGGGGCGGGGCGGCGCTCGGCGAAGCCCAGCTTCTCCAAGTCGTCCACCAGGCCGACGATCGCGCTCGGGTCATAGCCGAGCCGGGCGCTGAGCTCTCGCTGCAACGCGCCCTCACAGGTGGCGAGGTAGCGCAGCACGGCGTAGTGCCGCAGCCGCAGCCCCGACTCCTGGAGGAAGGTGTTGAACAGCTGGCCGGAGCGCAAGCCCAGGCGGTACAGCAGATAGCCCGTGTCCGCGTGCAGCGCCCGCATCCACGGTTCGTCCGCGTCGATCGGGGGCGGGGGGTCGGTGTGCCGGCGGGCGATGGCGGGCTCCCTGGTCTCGGCCCCGGGGCGCCGGTCTCGGCTCTTCCCGGAGGGGGTGGGTCTCGTGTGCAGAGTCCAGCATGACGCACCCGAGGTGAACAACAACTGTTGACGACACCAATTATTGCGCTTAGCTTCGATCTCGCCGCCGCACTCCGCGCCGGACAGGCGCACCCATGCGAAGGGACCCGCTCGTGCCCACCATCGATCTGACCGGCAAGGCCGCCGTCGTCACCGGCAGCGGCCGGGGCCTCGGCCTCGCCTACGCATACGCCCTCGCCGCCCACGGCGCGTCCGTGGTCGTCAACGACATCGACGAAGCGGTGGCCGAACAGGCCGTCAAGTCCATCACCGAGGCCGGTGGCAGCGCCGTGGCCGAGGTGGTCCCGGTCGGCTCCGCCGAGGCCGCCGAGCGGCTGGTGAGCCGCGCCGTCGAGGAATTCGGCCGACTCGACGTCCTGGTCACCAACGCGGGCATCCTGCGTGACAAGGTGCTCTGGAAGATGACTGACGAGGACTTCGACGCGGTCATCACCACCCATCTGCGAGCCACCTTCACCTGCGCCCGAGCCGCCTCGTTGCACATGCGCGAGCAGGGTGAGGGCGGCACGCTCGTCCTCGTGGGCTCCCCGGCCGGACAGCGCGGCAACTTCGGCCAGACCAACTACGCCGCCGCCAAGGCCGGAATCGCCGCCATGGCCCGCACCTGGTCCATGGAACTGTCCCGCGCGAACATCACCGTCAACGCGATCGTGCCGGTGGCCGCCACCGCGATGACCGAGACCATTCCCGCCTTCGCCCCGTATGTGGAGGCCCTGAGGAACGGCGAACCGCTGCCGGACTTCCTGCGCAAGGGCGAGGGATTCGGCACCCCGGAGGACTGCGCCGCCCTCGTCCCCTTCCTGGCCTCCGACGCCGCCCGCGGCATCACCGGCCAGTGCGTCGGCATCGGCGGCGACAAGGTGGCGCTCTGGTCGCATCCGCAGGAGATACGGACCGCCTACGCCGACGGCGGCTGGACCTCCGAGGCCATCGCCGACGCCTGGCACACGTCGATCGGCGCCGAGCCGCAGTCGGTGGGCATCCCCGCGCCGAAGAACCCGGAGGCGTGATGGACCTCCGGAATCTGGTCGCCATCGACGTCCACACCCACGCGGAGGTGTCCTCCAGGGGCCACTCCTCCCTGGACGACGATCTGCACGACGCCTCCGCCGCCTACTTCAAGGTCGAGGGCAAACGGAAGCCCACCCTCGAGGAGACGGCCGCGTACTACCGCGAGCGGCGGATGGCCGCCGTCATCTTCACGGTGGACGCCGAGTCCGCCACCGGCACCGAGCCCGTCCCGAACGAGGAGGTCGCCGAGGCCGCCGCCGCCAACGCGGACGTCCTCATCCCCTTCGCCTCCATCGACCCCTTCCGGGGGAAGGCGGGCGTGCGGCGGGCCCGGCGGCTGGTCGAGGAGTACGGCGTGAAGGGCTTCAAGTTCCACCCCAGCGTCCAGGGTTTCTTCCCCAACGACCGCTCGGTGGCGTACGGCCTGTACGAGGTGATCGAGGAGACCGGCACCATCGCCCTCTTCCACACCGGCCAGACCGGCATCGGCGCCGGTGTGCCCGGCGGGGGCGGCATCCGCCTGAAGTATTCGAATCCGCTCCATGTGGACGACGTGGCCGCCGACTTCCCGCATCTGAAGATCATCCTGGCGCATCCGTCGTTCCCCTGGCAGGACGAGGCGCTGGCGGTGGCGACCCACAAGCCCGGGGTGCATATCGACCTGTCCGGCTGGTCGCCGAAGTACTTCCCGCCGCAGCTTGTGCAGTACGCCAACACACTGCTGAAGGACAAGGTGCTGTTCGGTTCGGACTTCCCGGTGCTCACCCCGGACCGATGGCTGGCCGACTTCGACAAGCTCTCCATCAAGGAGGCGGTCAAGCCGAAGATTCTCAAGGAGAACGCGGCCGGGCTGCTCGGCCTGACCAAACCGTGAGAGGTGTCGGATGCGCAACGAAGGACTGGGGTCATGGCCCGCACGCCGGGCCCGCAAGACCCCGCACCGCACGGCCCTGATCCACGGCGAACGGTCGACCGACTACCGCACCCTGCACACCCGCACCACCCGCCTCGCCCATGCCCTGCGCGCCCGGGGCATCAGGCGTGGCGACCGCATCGCCCACCTCGGCCCCAACCACCCCGCCTATCTGGAGACCCTGTTCGCCGCAGGCCTCCTCGGCGCCGTCTTCGTCCCCCTCAACACCCGGCTCACCGGCCCCGAGATCGCCTACCAGCTCGCCGACTCCGGTGCCAAGGCCCTCATCCACGGTGCCGCACAAGCCGGGCTCGTCGCCGGACTGCCCACCGACACCGGCGTACGGACCTGTATCGAGATCGGCGACGCATACGAACGGACCCTGGCGGCCGCGCCGACCGAGCCGATCGATGAACCGGTCTCCCCCGACGACACCTGCCTCATCATGTACACCTCGGGGACGACCGGCCGCCCCAAGGGCGCGATGCTCACCCACTCCAACATCATCTGGAACGCCGTCAATGTGCTGGTCGACCACGATCTGCTCGCCGACGAGCGCGCCCTGGTGTCCGCCCCGCTCTTCCACACCGCCGGTCTGAACATGATCACCTTGCCGGTACTGCTCAAGGGCGGCACCTGCGTTCTGGTGGAGGCCTTCGACCCCGGAACGACCCTCGATCTGATCGAACGGCACCGCATCACCTTCATGTTCGGAGTGCCGACGATGTTCGGCCAGGTGGCCCGGCATCCCCGCTGGGCGAACGCCGATCTGTCCTCGCTCCGCATCCTCACCTGCGGCGGATCCCCGGTGCCGACCCCGCTCATCGCCACCTACCAGCAGCGCGGGCTCACCTTCCTCCAGGGCTACGGCATGACCGAGGCCGCGCCCGGCACCCTCTTCCTGGACGCCGAGCACGCCGCCGACAAGGCGGGCTCGGCGGGTGTACCGCACTTCTTCAGCGACGTACGGGTCGTCCGGCCCGACCTCACCCCGGTCGGCACCGGCGAGACCGGCGAAGTGGTGGTGCGCGGACCACATGTGATGTCCGGCTACTGGGGGCTGCCCGAGGAGACGGAGGCCGCGTTCGCGGGCGGCTGGTTCCGCAGCGGGGACGCGGCCCGGGTCGACGAAGACGGTTATGTGTACATCGTCGACCGGATCAAAGACATGATCATTTCCGGCGGCGAGAACGTATACCCCGCCGAGGTCGAGGATCTCCTCCTCGCCCACCCGGGCATCGCCGAGTGTGCGGTGATCGGTGTCCCGGACGACGCATGGGGCGAGGTGCCCCGCGCGGTCGTCGTCCCGGCGGCGGGCGCCGAACTCGACCCGGAGCAGGTGCTTGGATCACTGTCCGGGCGGCTCGCCAAGTACAAGATCCCCAAGTCGGTGGTGTTCGCGGACGAACTTCCGCGCACCGCCTCCGGAAAGCTCCTCAAGTCCCGGGTGCGCGACCGCTACGGCACCCCTGCCCCTGAACAGGAAGCCGATTCATGAGCATCACCGTCAACGGCCTGGACGAGCTGAAGAAGCTCGCCGACTCGGACCTCGGCACCAGCGAGTGGATCGAGGTCACCCAGGACCGCATCGATACCTTCGCCGACGCCACCGACGACCACCAGTGGATCCACACCGACCCGGAACGAGCGGCCCAGGGCCCCTTCGGCGCGCCGATCGCGCACGGCTACCTCACGCTGTCCCTGTTCATCCCCCTCTTCACCCAGCTGCTGGACGTACGGGGCGTGGCCACCAAGGTGAACTACGGCCTGGACAAGGTGCGCTTCCCCGCACCGGTGAAGGCCGGATCCCGGATACGGCTGGCGGCCCGGCTCACCTCGGTCGAGGACGTACCCGGCGGCGTCCAGATCACCGTCGACGGCACGATCGAGGTGGACGGCGGCACGAAGCCCGCCGCCGTGGTGCGGAGTCTGTCCCGCTTCTACGTCTGACCTATCAGCGGATGACGCGGTCCGGGCGTCCGGCTTCCATGCGCACCGTGGTGCGGCGCGGATGCGGCTGCCGGACCCCTCACAGGCTGCATCTCCCGGCGGCCAGTGCTGTGATCGCGCACTCGGCCGCGTGCCGGGCCGCGAGCGCGGCGGGGAAGGGTCCGCGGCCGTGGGAGGCACGGTCGGCCGCCCCGCTCACGATCCGCCATTGCCAGGCGGTGGGTGCTGCGAGAGACGAGGGGTGGTGCCAGACGGGCCGTGCGGCCGAGGGCGCGTTCCCGGCCCGCTGGACCAGGACGCCGTGTACCACCCCGCCGATCACGGCGGAGGCGTGCCTCCCGCCGTCGTCGACGGTCCAGTCCAGAGGTGTCGGGGTTGACTCCGACACCTCCAGGAGGACATCGGCGAGGTCGGCCAGATTCCGGTACAGCGCGGCACGTACCGCGTCGGCGTGGTGTCGGCCCCAGTGGTGCGGAGCCCGTTCGGCGGTCGCGTCCACGAGGGCCTGTGCGGCGAGTTCGTCCAGGGGGTCTCGCCGTACCGGACGTCCCCGCGCCTGGGTTGCGGCAGCGCCCCACACGAGTTCGTCGCGGGTCACGGCGGTGCCACGAGCCAGCGCCCACAGGTCGGCGGGCCCCAGGTCGTCGACCGTGTGCTGGATGCAGAGGGCGGCCGCGTCCGACGGGGGCGGGACTTCGGCGTTCAAGAGGCCGGCGCGCACCTCCGTGGCCGCGCTCACGTCGCCCGGCTGTAGCACGCCCAGCGGCAGCGACCCGACCGCCTGGAGCACCTGCCCGTAGACCCGGCGTACCGGATGAGGTCCGGAATGTGACGATGGGCGCCCCGACAGTGCGCACATCGCGTCCAGCAGGTCCGTCGGCGGAACTCTCAGGCTGGTGCACGCCTTCGACAGACGACCGGCCATCCCGGCCCCTTTCGCCTCTCAGGGATGGTGCGGCCGGTCCGTCACGATCCCGGGACCGTGACGGACCGGCCTTGCTCTGCGCCGAGGTCAGCCGTCCAGCACCGCCAAAGCATCGACCTCGACGAGCAGCCCCGGCGGAAGCCGCGTGTAGACGGTGGTGCGGGCGGGGAACGGCTCGCCGACGGCCGCGGCGTACGCCTCATTCATCTCGGCCAGATGGCCGGGGTCGGTGAGGTAGACGCGGAGCATCACCACGTCCTCCAGTGCCGCACCGCCCGCCTTGAGCACGGCGGTGACGTTGCGCAGGGTCTGTGTGGTCTGCTCGGCCACCGTGGTGCCGACGACCTCGCCGGTGTCCGGGTCGAGCGGGAGCTGCCCGGAGACGCACAGGACGGGGCCCTTGCGGATGCCCTGGGACAGCGGGGCCGGCAGTGCGGGTGCGTCCTCGGTGGTGATGACGGTTCTGGTCACGGTACGTCCTTGATGGTGTGTCCTTGACAGAGGTGCGCATGGGGATGCGCGGCGGGTTCAGATCCAGGCCCGCCGTTCCTGGCCGCGGGGGTCGTCGGCTTGGGTCCACTCGGCATCGATGCGCATCGTGGCCCGGCGCTCGGTGTCGTACGGGTCCCAGCCGGGGTGGCCGTCCCTGGCGAAGCGGACCCAGGTCTGGTGCATGCGGGCGGCGAGCTCCACGGGGGGCTGGTCGGGGCCGAGCAGGGCGCCCGCCCCCCGCAGCTGAGGGAGTTGCGCGAGATCGAAGACGAACGGGAGCTCCACCGCGTGGGTGGCGCCGAGCTCTCCGTCCAGGGCCGGCGACCGCCAGGCGAACTCGTAGGCGAAGGTGGCGGACTGCGGGTGAGCGGCGTGCGCACCGGCCAGGGCCCAGCTTCCCGCGCCGAACAGCGCGTCGCCCATGATGGCGGACCGCAGCTCGCCGAAGGACGCCTCGGGGTGGGCCTTCCGGTACGTCTCGACGAGCCGCGTCGGATTCGGATGCGAGCGCGCCGCCGTGTCCTCGACGTCCTCGGCGGTAGAGGTGGCGTACATGCCCACGGGGACCAGATAGAGGTTTCCCTCCTCGGTGTTGGTCCCGATGAGCAGGTCGATGTCGGCGCTGAGGCCGGCGGCGACGGACTCGGCGGGCTGGGTGTCCAGGACCAGGCTGAAGGGGCTGAGGCCGATCAGCGGGTCGTAGTGCGTGTCGGTCCGCAGGTCGATGCCCGCGAGCCGGGAGGCGGCCTCGACCAGGCGTTCGTCGGGGATGTCCGCGAAGGTGCCGACATGAGGCTCGATGCCCAGCGCCTCGGCGGCGGCCTTGGTGACGCGCGCGGCCTGCTCGGTCGTGAACGCCCCCAGGCCGCTGCCGCTTTGCACGATCGCCCGGCGGAAGAGGCCACCGGCTTCCGGGGTGCCCAGGACTCCGCCGACGATGGTCGCCCCGGCCGACTGGCCGAAGAGGGTCACCTTGTGCGGGTCACCGCCGAAGGCGGCGATGTTCTCCCGCACCCAGCGCAGGGCGGCGACCACGTCGAGCAGGCCGCGGTTGGCGGGCGCCCCGGGGATGTCGAGGAACCCGGAGATGCCCAGCCGGTAGTTGAGGGTGACGAGGACGACGCCGTCACGGGCGAAGGCCGAGCCGTCGTACAGGGCGGAGCGCGTCGATCCGGCGACGAATCCACCGCCGTGGACGAACACCATGACGGGCAGATCGCCGTTCGCGGCCGCGGGCGTCCAGACGTTGACGGTGAGGTAGTCCTCGCCGCGACTCCAGCCGGCACCGAAGTAGGGGGACATGTCCACGGTGCCGAGTTTGCGCTCGGACTGGGGTGCGTTGGGTCCCGGCATGGTGGCGTCCCGTATGCCGTCCCAGGGCTCGTGCGGCTGCGGCGGGGCGAACCGGCCGGCGCCGCGGGGAGGGGTGGCGTAGGGGATGTTCAGGAAAGCGGCGGTGCCGTCGTCCTGGCGCAGACCGCGGACGGCCCCCTGCGCGGTGGTCACGACGGGGTCGGGGTGGTGGTTCACGGTGATGCCTTTCTCCGGGCCTCAGCCCTGCTCGCCGTACGGGGTGAACGGGGCCCAGCCCTTGACGGCGAACGTGCCGCCCTCGCGCACGACCTCGGCAGCGCCGTGGCCGCCGAAGTGTGCGGGGATCACGAGTGCGTTGTTGTCGGCCGCCCAGCCCAGCACCTTGCGGCGGGTGGCGCGGGCGCCGGCGGGGTCCTCGCAGAAGCAGCTGTTGGCGTGTGGTTCGAGGATCTGCACAGGGTTGTGCAGCATGTCGCCGACGAACACGGCGCGGTCCGTCCCGGAGGCGAGGGTCAGCACGGAGGAGCCGGGGGTGTGGCCGGGAGCCGCGTCCAGGCGCAGATCGGCGTCGATCTGGTGGCTGTTCTCCCACAGCAGCGTCTGGCCGGCCTGGTGGACCGGGGTCACGCTGTCCTCGAAGACGTTCTGGTTGCCGCGGCCGAGCAGCGGCTTGTGACCGTTCTCGGGGTTCCAGAAGTCGAAGTCGTCCTTCGGCATCAGATAGGTGGCATTCGGGAAGGTGGGAACCCAGCGCCGCCCGTCCAGGCAGGTGTTCCAGCCGACGTGATCGATATGGAGATGTGTGTTGATCACGATGTCCACGTCTTCGGGCTCGACACCAGCGCGCGAGAGATTGCCCAGGAAGTCCGTTTCCAGATGGCTCCAGACCGGCGCGTACGGGCGCTCCTTGTGATTGCCCACGCCCGTGTCGACGAGGATGGTCCTGCCCTCGCTGCGCAGCAGCCAGGTCTGGATCGCGGAGTTCACGATATTGGTCTCAGAATCCAGGAAATGCGGGGTGAGCCAGCGGGATCCGGCTTCCCAGACTTCCTTCGAGCTTTCCGGGAAGAAGGTGTCCGGCGTCATTTCGACCGACCCGTAGTATTCCCAGACCCGGGTGATGGTGACGTTGCCGAGCTTGATCTGTTCCATGGGGTTTTCCTCGATAATTCGAAGGCTTTCTTCAACGGTATGTGCGGCCCCCGGGGCCTGGTATCCGTCACGTGACTGCACCTGCCCGCATGCCCAGGGCACCGGGCGGGACCGCTTGTAGCCTGGGTGCGTCAAGGCAAGGCGGCTCCGATCGGAGAGCCACAATTCCTGGAGACCCCGTGGACGAGCACACAGGCGACCCCCGTGCGGTCGCGGGACCGCAGTCGGATGGGGAAAGGCCGCTATTCGGCCGGGACGCGGAGCTGGCACGCCTCTTTCGTGCGGTGGACTCGGCGTCGGCCGACCCGGTTCTGGTGCTTCTCGGTGATGTGGGTATGGGAAAGAGCGCGCTGCTGGACCGCGCGGTGCGCCGGGCCGAAGCGAGTGGCGCCCGCGTCCTGCGCGCCGAGGGCAGCGAATCGGAGGCAAAGCTCGCTTTCTCCACTCTGCACCAGTTGCTGCGGCCGGTGGCAGCTGAGGTGGACGGGCTGCCGGAGAGGCAGCGCGCGGCACTGCACGGTGCCTTCGGAGCGGGGCCGGCCCCGGCGGGACGCGACCCGATGCTGATCGGTGTCGCCGTACTGGGCCTGTTCTCAGCCCTGGGCGAGCGAGGGCATGTGCTCGTGGCCCTGGACGACGCGCAGTGGTTCGACCGTGCCTCCGTGGACGCGCTGTCCTTCGCCGCCGGACGGCTGGCAGGCGAACCGGTCACGATGCTGATCGCAGCCCGCGTCGGCGGTCACCTCCCGGGGCTGGACCGGCACGTGCCGACGCTCACTCTGGGACCACTCGACAACGCCGCGGCCGGCCGGTTGCTGGACCTCCAGCCGCGGCACCCGACCGGTCGGATGAGGACGCGGATCCTGGACCAGGCCGACGGCAACCCGCTGGCGCTGATCGAGCTGGCAAGGGCGGTCACCGCACACGATGCGGCCGCGAAGCCGCCGTCCACGGGCCCGCTCCCCCTCACCGATCACCTGGAGTGGATCTTCGCGGCCCGTCTGAACGGCCTTCCGGCCGCCACCACGCGCGCCCTGCTGCTCCTGGCCGCCATGGACACCGTCGACTCCGCGATCGCCGTGCTGCCGAACGCCGGGGACGACACATGGCCGGCCGCCGAGCAGGCCGGACTGATCCGACAGACCGGCGGGGACCTCCGGTTCAGCCACCCGCTGGTCCGGTCCGCCGTCTATCACGCCGCATCCTTCGATGCCCGGCGCGAAGCCCACCTGACGCTGGCCGAGCTGCTGCGGGACGAACCGGACCGGCGAGCCTGGCACCTCGCCGCCGCGGCCACGCCCCCGGACGCGGCCGTATCGGCGGACCTGGAGCAGACCGCCGACCGGGCCCGCCGCCGCGGCGGCCACGCGGCGGCGGCCAAGGCCCTGCAACGCGCCGCGGAACTCGCACCGCGTCGCGAGGACAGTGCCCGCCTGCTGGTCGAAGCCGCTGCGGCGGCCGTGCTCACCGGAGACCTCGCCTGGGTCGAGGAACTGGCCACCGCGGTACGCGCGCGTACCGACGACGCGTCGCTCCTGGCCGGCGCCACCGCGCAGGTCGGACGACTGGCAGCACTGACCGTGCGCCACGCCGTGGTCTTCTCCCGGCTGGCCGACTCGGCCGAGGAGCTGGCCGTCGCGCAGCCCGCCACCGCGCTGGATCTCCTGGCCGGCGCCGCCGTGGTCCGTTTCTACTGCGGAGAGGACGTCCAGCGGCACCGCATCGAGGCCGTCCTGCGGCGTCTTCCCCAGGACGCGTCCCACGCTTGGTTGCGCACCTGGGTGCGGGCCGTGTCCGACCCCTTCGGCGACCGGGCCGAACTGTACTCCCTACTCCCACGGGTCGCTGCCGAGGCGCGGCGCCGCCCCGACCGGCTCACCGCGTTCGCGGTCATGGCCTGGCTGCTGGACGAGACCCCGCAGGCCGTCCGCGCCTTCGACGAGGCATTCGACCGCTGGGGGTCGCGCGGGCCTCTGCCGGAGGGGCTGGGCGGCGCGGCCGCCTGGAGCTATGTGGAACTAGGAAGGTGGGGGCGCGCCCGGGAGGCATGCGCCCGCAGCAGCGCGCTCGGCGCGACGGCCGGTCTCGACCACGCCGTGGCATGCGCGACCGCGGTGGACGCCACCGTGCTGGCCTACCAGGGGGACGCGGCGGCGGCCCGCGCCCGGGCCGAGGACGCACTCGCCCTGATCGACCCGTTGGAGAGCCGCTCGGTAGCCGTCTATGCCCGGCGTGCGCTCGGCGCCACGGCCCTCGCGGAAGGCGCGCACGAGGCGGCGTACGACCACCTCCGCACGGTCTTCACGGCGGATGGCGCACCCGTGCACTACCACGCCTCGTATCCGGCCCTCGCAGATCTCGCCGTCGCCGCTGTGCGCAGTGGCCGGCGCGAGGAGGCCGCCGCGATCATCGAGCATTCCGCACGTGTGCTCGCGGCGGGCGCCTCACCGCGCCTGCGCGCGCTGATCAGCCGGGCCCGTGGCCTGCTTACCGACTCCGAGGACGCCGAGCCGCACTTCCGGGCGGCCCTGGCGGACCCGGTGCTGGAGCACTGGCCCTTCGAACGTGCCCAGACCCTGCTGGACCTCGCCGAGTGGCTGCGGCGGCGTCGACGCATCTCAGAGGCGCGAGCGCCGCTCACCGAGGCCCTGGAGACCTTCCGGCGCCTGGGCGCCCGCCCATGGATCGAGCGCGCCCGGGCCGAATCTCGCGCTGCCGGCATCGACGTCACGGACTCCACCCCCGACGCCCTCGCCGAGCTCTCCCCGCAACAGCAGCAGATCATCCGGCTCGCCGCCCGCGGACTGACCAACCGCGAGATTGGTGAGAAGCTCTTCCTCTCCCCGCGCACAGTCAGCTCGCACCTCTACCGCAGCTTCCCCAAGCTGGGCATCACGGCCCGCTCCCAGCTGCGCGACCTCGTCGAGGACACCTTCGCGACGGCCGGCCGCCAGGACTGAGACCACCCCCGGCGGCCGGAAGCAGTCATCTGACGCATACCGCGCGGTGTCCCTCCGCACCAGACTGGCCACGAGGCGAAGGCGGCAGCAACCGTCTTCGCCCGTGAATCCCGACGCCCGCCTGTCTCCGGACGCTCATGCATGGATGCCTATGCCAGAGGCGCAGGCCGGCCGGCGTTCCCCGGCGCCGCGCCCGGCCTCGCCTTCGCCGTGGCCGGGCAGCGATGGCCCCCGCCTCGAAGGAACGGAAATCCATGGTGGCTGCGAAGACAGCGGCGCTTTGGGACCGGATCGCCGCAGCCGACCCGGGGCTGCTGCGTCTGGCCGCCGGCCTGCGAGCCGCCCTCAGTCTGACTCTTACCCTGGCCGCACTGACCGCGCTGGGTCAGCCCCCTGTGGTGCTCCTGGCCGGCGGCTTCACGGCCGTGGTCACCTCGTTGGCCATCAGCGATCCGCACCCCCGCAACCAGTTCCGCACTCTGCTCGCCGGTGCGCCCGTGGCCCTCACGGCTCTGACCGCCGCGGGTTTGCTGGCCCCGTTCCCCCTCGTCTCCCGCCCGGCCTTCCTGCTGCTGATCTTCGCCGCGGTCTACGCCCGCCGCTTCGGACGACGTGGCCTGGACCTCGGGATCTTCGCCTTCATGGCCTACTTCCTCTCCCAGTTCGCAGCCATCCGAGCCCATCAACTCCCTGGCGTTCCTGTTCGCCTGCGTCTTCGGCATGTTCTACACGCCGTCCGGCAACTACTGGGCGGTGACCTTCTTCATCACCGGTTCCCTCAGCATAGTGCTCGCGCTCCTGCACACACTCTCACCGGAGCTCCTCTCGCTGCGTATCCAGGAAACCGCTCTGGGGGCCGGGTGCGGGATCCTCGCCGCGCTACTCGTCGTTCCCACAAGTGTCCGCACGGTCGCCGACGAGTGTCTGAGGGAACTGCTCGTCGTTCTCGACCACCTCATGCACTGCACACCGCAGGTCAATGGCCTGAGTCCCACGCCCGACGCACATGACCTCGACCAAGCGCTGGAAGCCTTCCGCAGGGCATGCCGTCCCCTCATGCACCCCCTCACCCCCCGCCGCGCCGAACGCGCCCGGGCCCGTCGCCTTCTCGAGCACGTGGAAACCACCGCCTTCCTCGCGCGAAGCCTCGCCACCGAAACCGGGCGAGCGGTGTGGGCGTCTGACGGCGCACCGTGCAGCGGTGGGGTGGGCGGCGGCGGTGCACCGAGGGAACCTGAATGTGGTCACGGCCGAGCACACCGATGACATCGTGATGTTCGGACGCTGGGTGGTGGCGCACCGGCGCCACTACTCCCCCGACCTCCACGGCCCGGAAACGCGCCGGACGAAGACCGATCCCCGCCCCTGATCCCGAGCGCCCGCTGACTACCCGAAGACCGGAGAACGCGTCACGCGGCAAGTGTCTGTGCCACCGCCATCGCGGGCAGACGCGCCGCCGGGATGCGTACGGGCGCGACCGGGCCATGAGCGGGCCATACGCGGTATGTGGTCTTGGCCGGATCCACCAGGGGCTCGCCGAGAGTGATCCGCCCCTGGGAGTACAGCCGGTCGCATACGCGGGTGGGCAGCGCGACATAGCAGCCGCCCCTGTTGGTGACGGAGTCGTACGGCTGCCAGTAGCCGTACCGGCGCCGTCCACTCGAGTGCACGGTGCAGAACACCGGAGTGCGGGAGTTGGACATGACGCGGAGAACACCGGCGTCGGCAGCCTCGAACGGGGCCTCGGAACGGGAGCGGGACGAGTAGAGGACCGGGGACATCAGGGCTGCCTTTCCGAGGGGCCGGGGCTCAAGATCAGCTACCCAATTAAAGCAGTGATTTGATCTCGATGGGGCCGCGGCCGAGCACAACTCCCGTTCAGACGGCGGGGCTTGAGCACCACTGGCGTTTCCCGCCGTGGTTCACCGGCGAGCGGCCGCGGCAAACCCGGTGTCGGCCTGTGGAGCCGGTGTAAGACCTCAACGGGAGTCCTCCCGGACGGGACAGTCGGTGACGAAGCAGGAAGGCCCACGGCGCGAACCGTAGGAATCCCCCTCGTTCCGGATCCGTACGCCCTCCGGTCAGGGTTGCGGATGGGCGTCGTGGGTGAGGAGGGCGAGCTGGACGCGGTTGTCCAGGTCCAGTTTGGCCAGGGCGCTGGAGAGGTGGGCCTTGACCGTGCCGAGGGAAAGGTGCAGGCGGGCGCCGATGTCCGTGTTGGACAGGCCCTCGGCGACCGCCTCGGCCACCTCGCGCTCGCGTTCGGTGAGCGACGCCAGCCGCTGCCGGGCGCGTTCGGCGCGGTCGTCCGGTGCGCCCGCCGCGTGCCGGATGAGGGCCCGCGCGGCGGACGGTGACAGCGCGGGCTCGTCGCGGGCGGCCCGCCGTACCGCCTCGACGATCTCCTCGGGTACGGCGTGTTTGACGAGGTACCCGGCGGCACCGGCGCGCATCGCCTCCAGCACCAGCCCGTGCTCGTCGAAGGTGGTCAGCACGATCACCTGCGGGGCCTGGGCACCGCGCCGGGTGAGCTCGCGGGTGGCCGCGAGGCCGTCCATGACCGGCATCCGGATGTCCATCAGGACTACGTCGAGCGCGTGTTCATGGACGGCGGCGGCCACCTCGGCGCCGTCCGCCGCCTCCCCCACGACCTCGATACCGTCCGCCCCGCGCAGCATCATCTTCAGCCCGGTCCGCACCAGGGGGTCGTCGTCGGCCAGCAGCACTCGGATCATCGCGTCACCTCGCGGGCCACGGTAGCCGGGCGCGCAGCGTGAAGGTGCCGTCGGCGGCGGCGTGGTCGAGGGTGCCGCCGTCGAGCCGGACCCGTTCGGCGAGCCCGGTCAGACCGGCACCGGTGCCCGGGACCGCCCCGTCCGCGCGTGGCGCGGCGGGCAGCCCGTTGCGGACCTCCACCGTGAGGCCGCCGCCGGGGCCTCCGGCCAGCCGCACGCTGACGGGTGTGCCGGGTGCGTGCTTACGGGCGTTGGTCAGGCCCTCCTGGGCCACACGGTAGACGGTCCGGTGAATTTGCCCTCGCACGGTGCGGATGGCGTCGGCGGTCAGCTCGGTGCGGAAGTCCACCGGCTGGCCCGTGGCCCGGGCGTCCGCGACCAGCCCGTCGATGTCCGCGATCCGTGGCAGCAGCGACACGGGCTCACCGCCGCCCTCCGCCCGCAGCAGGTGCAGCACCTCCTGCAACTCCTCCACCGCCTGGTGTGCGTTGCCCCGGATCACCTCGGCGCTCTCGGCGACCTCGGCACCGCTCAGCGCGGGCCCGGCGCCCGCCTCCGCCTGCCGGGTGCGGTAGGCCAGCGCGCCCGCGTGCACGGAGAGCAGGGAGATGCGGTGCGCCAGCATGTCGTGCATCTCGCGGGCGATGGCCTGGCGTTCGCCTCGGCGGGCGTCGGCGAGCCTGCGCTCGTGTTCGGCCCGGGCCCGCTCGGCGTCCACGCGCAGCCGCTCGAAGAGCAGCCGTCGGGAACGCAGGGCTCTGCCCGAGGCGAAGGCGGCCAGGAGGTAGGCCAGCGAGAACGCGACGTCGAGCCACAGGTCGTCAGCCGCTCCCGACATCAGCAGACCGGAGGGCACCATGCACACCGCGTACGCCCCGAGCATCAGCAGCGCCTGCCGCCAGCGCAGACGGAGCGCGAGGTTGGTGACGATCACCGCACCGGCAGGCAGAGCGCTGGTGGCCAGCGCCACCGCGGGCAGCCCGATCAGCGCCACGGCGAGCGGGGAACCGCGCCGCCACCACAGCGCGCAGCAGGCCACGAGCCCCAGCAGCGGGTCCAGTTCCGCCGCCCACCCCGGCAGTTCGCCCTGCTCCTTCACCACACCGAGCACGATCATGCCGAGGAAGACGGCCACGCAGAAGAGTCCCGCGTCCACCGCCCGGTCGGGCCAGGTGCGCCCGGCCGGGAGGGCGGGGTCGAGGCCGTTGGTCATGACGTGAGGGTATGCGGGCCGGGGAGGGCGGCACATCGGCCAACCGGCCAGACGTCCCCTGGCCATCGGTCTGACTCCCGCCGCCTTCTCCTGGACCGTCGGCGAATGGTGCCGACCCAGGTGGCTCCCGCAGGCTGCTGCCATCCGGAAGACGGGAGCGAAAGAGATGGGTGCAGTCCAGGTCAGCAGGGCGCGGTTGCTGCGGCTCGCGGGGGCCGTCGCAGTCGGCGCGGCACTGCCCGCCGGGTACGCCGCCGCGACGGAGTGGCACGACAGCGCACGTGCCCCGGCCGATCGGAAGCGGGCGGGGGACGCCCGGCCGGGCGGGGTGCGTTATCGCGGGGTCGTCTACGAAGTAGGCGAGGGCGAGACGCCTGCGACGGCGTGGAGCGCGGCTCGTACCCGCACCGATCTGCGGGCGATCCGCCACCAACTGCACGCCGACACGGTGAAGATCACCGGTGATGGCGTCGAACGCCTCACCCGCACCGCGGCCGAGGCGGCCGAGAACGGTCTGCGCGTCTGGCTGGAGCCGACCCTCGGCGATGTGCCCGCTTCGGACATCCTCGACCACCTCGCGGAGACCGGACGGTTCGCCGAACGACTGCGCCGGCAGGGCGTTCGGGCGCATCTGAACGTGGGTTGTGAGTTCCTGCTGTTCGTCCCCGGGATCGTGCCCGGCGCCACCGCGACCGAGCGGATCGAGAACCTGGTCAAGGGCGACTACGACCCGGTGCGGACCGCCCGGCGGCTGCGCCGCTTCACCGCACGGGCCGCCGCCGTCGGCCGCTCGGTCTTCCGCGGGCCGCTGTCGTACGGGGCCGCGCAGGACGAGGACGTGGACTGGGGCCTGTTCGACCTGGTGTGCATCGACTACTACGGCTGGTTTCCGAACCGTGCCGGGCACGTCAAGGAGCTGCGTACATACCAGCGTCACGGCAAGCCGCTCGCGATCACCGAGTTCGGCTGCTGCACCTTCGAGGGCGCGCCCCGCCTGGGCGGTATGGGCTGGGACGTCGTCGACTACGCCAAGACGCCGCCGCGGGTCAAGAAGGGGCTGGTGCGCAGCGAGCACACACAGGCGGCGTATCTGACCGATGTGCTCGATGTGTTCGAGTCGATGAACCTGTACGCGGCCATGGCCTACACCTTCGTGACGCCCGACGCCCCACACCGCCGCGAGCCGCGACTCGACCTGGACATGGCCGCCTACAGCCTGGTGAAGGTGATCCGGGACCGTCCGGCGGAGCCGGATTCCCCCTGGCACTGGGAGCCCAAGGAATCCTTCCGGGCCCTGGCCGGCGAGTACGCCCGCCACCGGCGGAGTCCCTGAGTGCGCGGCCGCTCATACGCTGGCTCATGCGCGCTCGTACGACTCGTCGGCACCGTACCGGCGCAGCAGCCACAGGCCGTACACCAGGTGGAAGGCGTACACGCTTCCCTGCCACCAGTCCGGGGCCGAGCCGGGAGAGCGGATCTGGAAGAAGTCGTCGAGGCCGTGGACGATCACCATCGGCCAGATCGAGCCGATCGCATAGCGCAGGGCGGCGCATGTGAAGCCGAAGAATCCGGCGGACAGCATCTGCCACAGCGTGTCGTCGAGCGGGTCGCCGAAGAACAGGAAGTTCTGGACGTGGCCCGCCCCGAAGAGGACGGCGACGCCGACGGCCGCGCGCATCGGACCGAGTGGGCCGAGGGTCTGCTGGACGAGTCCCCGGCTGTACATCTCCTCGTTGACGCCGACCCACAGCAGCGACACCAGGCCGCTGACCACCACGGTCGCGCTGCCGTCGAGGCCGGCCACGGTGTACGAGCAGGCGATCAGCAGCATCGGCGCGGCCAGCCACCAGCGGCGCGGACGGCCCGGCGCGGCCACCCCGGAGACGCGCAGCCACCCCCACCGCCACAGCACGAGCCACACCCCCGCGGCACAGATGGCGTTGACCAGGGTGGCGCCGAGGTCCGGGTACCAGGAGGGCGCCAGTGGGGGCAGGATGACCTCGGCGAAGAGCAGCAGCACGGTGTGCCATGCGAACGTCAACTCCACCGCGCCGCACAGTGGATGACGGATGACGTGGTCTTTCCACGACTGCATCACGGGGACGAGCGTAGCCGCGGGCGTGGAAAAGGGAACGCGGAGCCTTCGTGATCGAGATGATCTGGTCTTGCCCTGCTACTCCTGGCTGGACTTTCGGTACTGGGCCTCCTACGCCGGGCGGGTCCGGCGGGCGCGGTAGGCGCGTTGGCGGCAGGCGTCGGAGCAGTAGGTACGCGGGCGGCCGGTGGAAGCGGGGCGGGAGACGGGGTTGCCGCACTGCGGACAGGGAGTTTCGTAACGCTTTGGTGTTTCGTGGCGGCCATTGGACTGGTTCCGGACGAACGTCTCGATGCTGTCCAGCACGAGCCGGAGGCCGAACTCGAAGCCACGGTCGCGGGGGTGATGCAGGGCACCTGCCGCGCGAAGGCTCGCCACCATCGGATAGCGCGCCGGGACGAAGACGGCGTCCCAGAAGTGGGCGCGGGCGGCCCACCACTGCTCGTCGGTCAGGCCGGAATGCCGCTCGACGGCGGCCGCGTCGAGGGCGTCCCTGGCGGCGCCACGCACATAGGAGTCCACCATGTCGAACACATTGACCAGCGCCGCCGGGGGCAGACCGGTCGCGGTGAGCACCCGCAGGACGGATTCGTACCAGGCGAAGCCGTGGGGCCCCAGGGCGGGACGCCCGGCCGGAAGGCGCAGGATCCAGGGGTGACGGTGGTAGAGGCCCCAGTCGGCGCGGGCGGACAGCTCCAGCCGGGTCCGCCAGCCGCCCGGCGCGGCATCGGCCGGCGGGACTTCGCCCATCACGGCGTCCGTCATGAGGTCGAGCAACTCGGCCTTGCCGGGCACGTACCGGTAGAGCGACATCGTGGTGCAGCCGAGCCGTTCGGCGATCCGGCGCATGGACACGGCGGCGAGTCCTTGTGCGTCGGCGATCCCGACGCCGGTGCGCACGATCTGCTCAAGGGTGAAGGCGGGGCGCCGGCCTCGGTTCGGGCGCTCGCCCAGGCCCCAGAGCAGTTCCAGGCCGCACACGGCGCTCGCTTCCTCGCTGTGGCCGGATTTCATCCGCCATCACCCCGCCAGACGTTGACCACCACTCAGCGTATGCGTACAGCATAAACAATGAAATTGAACCGAATGACTCGTTCAACCATGGTCCTCGCCTGTCTCGCCGCCACCCTCTCCGGGACTCTCGCCGCCGGGCCTCCGGACCGGGCAGTGGCCCTGTCCCGGGAGCCGGTCGGCATGGATCCGGCCTGGCGACAGCAGGTGCTGCACGTCCCCGGCACGTTCGTGCGGCCCACATCGGTGACCGCCGAGGGAGACGGTGGCACCGTCACCGGCGCCGACGGGGCGTTACGCGAGGGCGGCGCGGCGGCGATCCTCACCACGACCGCCGCGCGGGGCGCGCGGCTGGTGATCGACCTCGGCGTACTGGCCGGAGGGTACGTCGAGTTGGGGATCCGGCGGGCGTCGGGCGCGCCGATCAGAGCGTCGTACGCGGAGGCGCGCCAGTACCTCGGCCCGGCCGGGGACGCCGATCCCGACCCCGACGGCTTCTTCTACGGGGGCCGGTCCCTGGGCACCGACGACGATCCCGACGGACGGGCGGACGTCTACGCCCCGCCGCGCGGATCCACCGTGCTGCGCAGCCCGGGGCTGCGCGGCTCCCAGCGGTACGTCGCGATCACGCTGGACGGGCCCGGTTCGCTCGCCCTGGACTTCGTACGGGTGCGACAGACGGCCTTCCCCGGCGCGTACGACGGGCACTTCCTCTCCAGCGATCCGGTGCTCAACCGTGCCTGGTACGCGAGCGTCTACGGCCTGGATCTGTCGACGGCCCGCGGCCGCCGTACCGCCGTGGGGCGGCCGTGGGTCGTCATGGACGGCCCCAAGCGGGACCGCACCGTGTACGCGGGCGACGTCCAGCTCGTGGCCCTGGCCGCGTACCAGCAGGGTGGCGCGTACCGCCGCGTACTGCGCGACACCATCAACCTGTTCGCCTGCCAGCAGCGGCCCGACGGCACGCTTCCGGCCACCAGCCTGATCGATGTGCCGTGCGAGCCCGGCGACCCCGGCCCGCCGGACGGGTCACCGGCCGGGTTCGAACCGCCGGGCGCGGCCGGGCAGGTCAGGCTCGACAGCTTCACCCTGCTGTGGGTCGTCAGCGTGGCGGACTACCTGCGCTTCACCGGGGACAGGGCCTTTGTGCGGCCGCTCCTGCCCGTGGCACGCCGCGCCCTGCGGTTCTTCGGCGAACACGCCCCGGACGCCGACGGCGGGCTGTTCCGGACCGCCGATTACGACGGGCTGCCCGCCCAGAACTGGCACACCCCGGACCGGGCCGCCGGCGTCGACGCCACCACCAACGCCGCCTACTACGCGGCGCTGCGCTCGCTGGCCCGGCTCGAGCGGTCCGTGGCGGGCGACCGGGGCGCCGCGGCGGCGCTCGACCGCCGGGCGCACCGGGTCCGGGCCGCGCTCCTCACCAGGCTGTGGGATCCGGCGGCCGGGGCCATGACGCTCAACACCGACGACCCGCGCCGCGACCACACCGCCGATGCCAACGCCGCCGCCCTCGCCTTCGGGGTGCTCGACCGACCGCGGGCCCGGCGCGCCATCGCATACCTGGACACGCGCCTCAGCGGTCCGTACGGCACGCTCACCACCCGGCACACCGACAACCCCTACATGACGCGGTACATCTCCCCGTATGTGATGGCCCAGGAGAGCCTGGGCCGGTTCCGCCACGGGGACGGCGCCGGAGCGCTCGGGCTGATCCGCACCGCATGGGACCACATGATCCGCCAGGGTCCCGGGACACCGTGGGAGGAGGCCGGCGCCGACGGGAAGCCTGCCGTGCCCCGGCCCGGAACATCGCTGGCCTGGGGCGGACACGTCGGCATGGCCCACGCCTGGAGTACCGCGGTGCCCGCGCTGTCGATGCATGTACTCGGTGTCCGGCCGCTCGCCGACGGCTACCGCACATGGGCGGTGGAGCCCGATCCGGTCGACCTGGGCTGGGCACAGGGCGACGTCCCGGTACCGGCGGGCACGTTGTCCGTGCGGTGGCGGCGCGGGGCGGACGATGACTCGTTCGTCCTCACCGTCCGGGCACCGGAAGGCACGGCCGGCCGGGTCGCTGTTCCCCTCCTCGACCAGGACCGCACCATCGCCGTGGACGGCCGGATCGCCTGGCACGACGGCCGCCCGTCGGGAGACGCGGGCCGGGGCGCCCACCGCGTGGGCGATACGGTCGTCTTCGAGGGGGTGCGTGGAACCGCCACCTTCGCCTGGGCGGGGTAGGTCCCGAGGCCGACGACGATCGACGACGTCGTACTGCCCGCCGGGACTGTATCCGTGTGGGTGCTCCCCCGCTTCGGCACGGTCGGGCGATTGACGTAGGTGTCACCGGGAGCGCCTCGACAACAGGCACTCCCGAAAGGCAACGGCGGCGGGCGAGCCGGTCGGCCCGATCGTCGTCCGCTGCAACGCCCACCTGGCCGAGCGTGCCGTACCGGAGTGGCGGGGCCACGCTGGACGCCCCTCCAGAAGAAGCCAGGATCACCGCCGCGGTCTTCGGCATCCTCTGGCACGACTTGGCCGAGACCGCGCGGCGGATCACCATCCCGATCGAGTTCGTGCTCCAGTGGGACGACGAGCACATCCCGCGCCAGTCGGGTCTGGCGTTGTTCGACGCCTTCGCCTCGAAGGAGAAGACGTTGCACGTCAACGCGGGCAGGCACAAGGAAGTGCCCAGGTTCGAGGCCGACAGCGCGGTCCGGTTCTTCGCCCGGCACCTCGCGGCGGCCCGTGAGCTCGCCGGTTCGCCCCCGCCGTCCGCTTTGGCCTGATCCCTGTGGCCCCCGTCTCACCGTGCCGGACACGATGGGCCTTATGTGACCGATCCACGGACACGAGGGGGAAGCACAATGCACGAGAAGTACTCGCCGAGGGGCTTATCGCGTGCGTCGGATTCGCGAGAGCTGATCACCAGGAAACCCGGCGCCGCCGCGCGCGAGCATGTGCTGGGATACCGGGGCTTCCGGTTCGGCGCGCGGCAGCCTCGATGTCGGCTGCTGGTGCCGGACGGTGTGGTGAAGGTGATGCTCGGGTTCGGCGAGCCGGTACGGATCGCCGACGCGGTGGATCCGCGCCAGTCCGTCACCGGAACCTCAATGATCAACGGCTTACGGGCCACCGCCACGCTGGGCGAGCACACCGGCCAGTTGTCCGGCGTGACGGTCATGCTGACGCCGATCGCGGCCTTCCGCTTCTTCGGCATGCCGATGGCCGAGCTGGCGGAGCGCAATCTGGACCCGGCCGATCTCCTCGGCCGGGAGGCGGGCCGTCTCCTCTGCCGCCTGTCCGAGTGCCGCGACTGGGCCTCGCGCTTCGCCCTGCTCGACGGGGTGTTCTCGGCCCGGGCCCAGGCCGGGCCGGTGTGCGCGCCCGAGGTGGTCTGGACGTGGCGGCGGCTGGGACGCACCCACGGCCGGATACGCGTGGGGGAACTGGCCGCCGAGACCGGATGGAGCCGCCGACGGCTGGAGCGGCGCTTCCGCGAGCAAGTGGGCCTGCCACCCAAGCAGTTCGCCCAGGTGCTGCGGTTGCAGGAGGCGCTGCGTCTTCAGGACGGCGGTCTGCCCTGGGCGGAGGCCGCGGCCCTCGCGGGCTACTACGACCAGGCCCATTTCGCCCGGGCCTTCAAGGACCGGGTCGGCTGCACGCCGGGCCGGTTCGGAACCCGCCGGGCGTCCTCCAAGCCCGGCGACCCGCTGGACTTCCTGCCCGATCAGGTCACCAGCGTTCTGCTCGCCGAGTGAGGGCCGCGCGCTCCCGGCGTCGCATTCGTACAAGACATCCCTTCTGCCGGATCGCGATGGTGGCGGAGTCGGCAGGCGCCGTCTGTCGGCTCGACCCAACATCGGCCCGCGCCCAGTCCACGGAGCCGGGCCGGACCCGACGGAAGGAGGGTGGACATGTACAGGACGCTCACCACGATGGGCAGCAGGCTGCTCGGCCTGTTCGTTCCCCAGGTGGAGGCCTCTGCCGTGCAGGTGAAGCAGTGCTGGCCGCAGTGCTGGCAGTGCAACCGGCAGTACGGCGGTCCGTGCGGCTGCAACGCCCGGTGCTGCAAGAACTCGGCCGGAGGCTTCGACTGCGCCGGTTGCGTGGGCTGCTGACACCACGCGGGGCCGCGCCGACCGCCGTCCGCTCCTGGGCGACGGCGTACGCGGCGCACCGCTGAACCACGGCGGACGGGCGGCCCCCGAGTGGCCAACGGGGGCATTCGGGGGCCGCCTTCACGCTCAGCCCGCACCCCTACCTCGATCGAAAGGGTTGCCGTGCAGTATCTGGTGATCGCGGTCCGGGCCATGATCGGCGTGGTCTTCCTGATCGCCTTCCTGAGCAAGTCGGCGGGGCGGGGCAGGTTCACGGCCTTCGTGGAGTCGCTGCCCGCCATGGGAGTGGTGCCACCGCGGCTGGTCGGACCCGCGGCGGGGGCCGTGGTCGCCGCGGAGGGCGCGGTCTGTGCCCTGCTCATCGTGGAGTACGACGGCGTCACCGTGGCCGGACTGGCCCTCGCGGCGGGGCTGCTCAGCGTTTTCGCGGCGGCGATAGCCCGCACGATACGGCGGGGAACGGGCGCCGCCTGCCGCTGCTTCGGGGCCTCGGCGGCCCCGCTCGGCCGCCGCCACCTGCTGCGCAATGTGGTACTGACCGCCGTCGCGGCGGCGGCCGGACTGATGACACTGGCGGACCCGGCACCGGCGACGGCGACGGGAGCGCTCGTGGCGGCGGTGGCCGGACTCGTCGCGGGTGTCCTGGTGACCGTACTCGACGACCTGGCCGAGCTCTTCAGTCCGTCCAGGGCCCGGCAGATCCCCGATTCGACGCGCGCACACACCATCCGAAGGCCATCCGCAACATCCGGGATATCCGGTACATCCGGGAGGAACGATGCCAGTCCTGATCAGCGCCGTGGTGCTCGTGGGGGCACTGTGTTCGCTGGACCTGATCCTCACCCTGGGCGTGATCAAGCGCCTGCGGGAGCACGGCGAGCTGCTGGCGGCGAGGCCCGTCGACCGGCCGCGCTCGGCGATCGAACTCGGCGAGCCGGTGGGTGAGTTCGCCACCCACACCGTGGACGGCGAGCCGTTGGGCCGCGCCATGATGACCGGGACCACCTTGGTGGGCTTCTTCACGCCGACCTGCGGACCGTGCAAGGAGCAGCTGCCGAAGTTCATGGAGTACGCCCGCACGATGCCCGGCGGACGCGATCGGGTGCTGGCCGCCGTGGTGGGCGATGAGGACCTGGCCGCGCCCATGGTCGCCGAACTGCGATCGGTGGCGAAGGTCGTGACCCAGACCCGCAACGAGGAGCCCATGGGCGCGGCGTTCGAGATCATGGCGTTCCCCACGGTGCTCATGGTCGCGCCGGACGCCGAGGGCGATGTCGTGGTCACCGACGACGCGGTGGACCTGTCCCGGCCGACGCTTCCGGTGTGAGGGCCATGCGCGGGCGAGGCGGCCACGAGGAGTCGGCGGGGGACACCGACCGCGCCCCTTCCGACGCCCCTTCCGGACACTCGGGGCGCGCCTCGGGGGGCTCGGGACGCGCCGTGATCGCGCTGCGGCGGCTCGCCGCCGTCTGCGCCGTCACCGCCCGCGCCGCCCCCGGCACCCTGCTGCTCCATATAGGGCTGTCGCTGCTGGTGAGCGCGTTGCCGGTGGTGACGGCGTGGCTGATGAAGCTGGTCCTGGACGATCTGGCGAGCGGTGCCCCGAGCACGCTGCTGTGGCCAGGTACGGCGATGGCCTGCATCGGTGTGACGGCGGTGGTGGCCTCGCAGGCCATGCGCTACGCGCGAGCGGAGCTGGACCGCCGGGTGGGGCTGGAGATGCAGGACCGGCTGTTCGCCGCCGTCGACGGGTTCGTCGGGCTGGGGAAGTTCGAGAACCCGCACTTCCTGGACCGCCTGCGGCTGGCCCAGCAGGCGGGCCACGAGACGGCCACCCATGTCGCGGAGAGCATCCTGGGCGTCGTGCGCGCCGGGGCGACCATCGGTGGCTTCCTCGGTTCGCTTTTCCTCGTCAGCCCCGTGATGGCGGGGATCCTGCTGGTGGCGGGGGTGCCGGTGCTGTGGTCGGAAGTGGCGCTGGCCCGGCGGCGGGCGCGGATGCTGTGGGAGGTCGGACCAGTCGAGCGGCGGGAGTTCTTCTACGCGGATCTGCTGTCGAGTGTGGAGGCGGCCAAGGAGGTCCGGCTCTTCGGAATCGGCCCGTTTCTGCGCGAGCGGATGCTGACGGAACGGCGTACGGCCAACGCCGCGAAGCGGGCCATGGACCGGCGGGAAATCGCCGTACAGACGGGGCTGGGCGGACTGGCGGCGCTGGTCTCCGGCGGTGGACTGCTCTGGGCGGTCCTCGCGGCGCGTGGCGGGGCGCTGTCGGTGGGCGATGTGACCATGTTCGTGGCCGCGATCGCCGGTGTGCAGGGGGCGCTGACCTCGTTGGCGGGCGACGCCGCGCAGGGCCAGCAGACACTGCTGATGTTCGATCACTACACGGCGGTGACGCGGGCCACCTCGGACCTCCCGGTCGCGGACCGGCCCCGCCCGTTGCCGGCACTGCGCCATGGAATCGAGCTCCGGGACGTCTGGTTCCGCTACTCTCCCGATCTCCCGTGGGTACTGCGCGGCGTCGACCTGCACATTCCGCAGGGCCGTGCGCTGGCCCTCGTCGGGCTCAACGGGGCGGGCAAGTCCACTCTGGTGAAGCTGCTCTGCCGGTTCTACGACCCGACGCACGGCGCGATCCTGTGGGACGGCGTGGACATCCGTGAGGTCGATCCGGCGCGGTTGCGGGAGCGCGTGGGCGCGGTGTTCCAGGACTATATGCAGTACGACATGACGGCGGCGGAGAACATCGCGCTCGGCGACCTCACCGTGCTGGCGGATCGGGGCCGATCGCGTGAGCGGATGCGTCAGGCCGCCCAACGGGCGGGAATCGACCGTCAGTTGGCCGCACTCCCCCGTGGCTATGACACCTTGCTGACCCGGATGTTCTTCACGGAGGAGGACAAGGACAACCCGGAGACGGGCGTGGTCCTCTCCGGCGGCCAGTGGCAGCGGCTGGCGCTGGCGAGGGCGTTCCTGCGCGATGCGTGTACGCGCCGCGAACTGATGATCCTCGACGAGCCGTCGGCCGGGCTCGACGCGGAGGCGGAACACGAGATCCACGCGTCCCTGCGAAGCGAACGGAGCACCCGTACCAGCCTGCTGATCTCGCACCGGCTCAGTGCGCTGCGGGACGCGGACATCATCGTCGTACTCAAGGACGGGCGGGTCGCCGAGCGGGGGGACCACACCCTGCTGATGGCGGTGGGCGGCGAGTACGCGCGGCTCTTCACCCTCCAGGCCGGTGGCTATCAGCTCTCTGCCGAGGAGTCTTCGGTGGCGCCGGAAGAGGCCGTGTGATGGGTCTGCCGGTACTGGGACTGGGGATGGCCCTGGGCGCGGCTCTCATCACGGGAACGGTGCTGCGGCGGACACTCGTGGTCGTGACCGTACGCGGCGGGAGCATGGAACCCACGTACCGCGACGGGGAGCGAGTGCTGGTGCGGCGCGGCGGACGGTGCGCGGTCGGGCACGTGGTCGTCGTGCGACAGGAGGACGGCGGGCGGTCGTCGCCCACCCCGAGCCAGGCGGTAGCGGCCGTCGGTACGGCACGAGAGTGGATGATCAAGCGTGTGGCGGCGGTGGCGGGCGACCGGCCGCCCCCGGGAGCTCTCCCGGAGCCGTACGCCGCCGGTGGCCCCGTCCCACCCGGGGCACTGGTCCTCCTGGGCGACAACACCCACAACAGCTTCGACTCCCGCGAGGCGGGCTACTTCCCCACGGCACACGTTCTGGGCACCGTCCTCCGGCCCCGACCCCCGGCCGACGTACGATGAGGACGCCACCGCCACGGGGACCGGGGTACCACACGAGGACGCACACGAGGAGCTGCTAGCGTCCGGCACCGTGAGCGACAGCGTGTACGTGGGCAAGGCGGGCAAGGACGCGGCACTGGACCGGGGGTGGCTCCTCGGACACTTCAAGGACGCCGGCGATCCGCGCCACAGCGAGGCCGTGGAGATCAAATGGGGCGTCCACCCCCGTGGCGACGAACGGGCGGAGTGGGTGAGGGGCGAGGAACGCACCGCTCTCCTGGTTCTCATCAGCGGCCGTTTCCGCGTGGAGCTCCCCGGCCGCGACGTCCTTCTGGAAGAGCAGGGTGATTACGTCGTGTGGGGACACGGAGTCGACCATTCGTGGTTCGCGGAGGAAGAGTCGGTGGTGCTGACCGTCCGATGGCCGTCCGTGCCCGGTTACGCGGTGGCGGAGAGCGGAGAACGGTGAAGCGCGACCTCGGAGCCGACCATTGGCCCACGCGGTCAGCCAGCGCGGCGGGTTCTCCGAAGGTCTCGCCGCACGAGTGCGTCTGGAGAACGGCAAGCGTGCCTTCGTCAAGGCGGCCAGCGCACTGGTGGCACCGGCGGTGGCGGACTTCCACCGCCGGGAGATCGCCGTGTCCGAGCGGCTTCCCGGGGAGGCGCCGGCGCCGCGGCTGCTCGACGCGTACGACGACGGCACCTGGGTCGTTCTGGCCTTCGAGGAGATCGAGGGACATCTGCCCGCCCAGCCGTGGCAGCGGAAGGAACTCGACAGAGTGCTCGCGGCGGTCACCGATATGGCGGAGGTCCTGACGCCATCGCCGGTGGACGAGGCCGTCTTGGGCGAGCCGCGTCTCGGAGGGTGGTCGGCGATGGCGGACGACGCCGCTGTCAGGGGCAGGGTCGAGGAGTTGTCACCGTGGGCGGCCCGCCATTTCGACCGGCTCATCGCTCTGGAAGAGAACGCTTCGCTGGATGGCGCCACTCTCCTGCACGGAGACCTGTACCCGTTCAACATCATGCTGACCGCGGACCGTGTCTTCGTCGTCGACTGGCCGCACGCCTGGATCGGCCCCCGCCACTGTGACGTGGTCACCCTGGTGTCAAGCGCCTCCCTCAGCGGCGTGGACCCGCGGCCGATCGCCGAGAACCACCCGCTGACCCGCGATCTCGACCCCGCCCGGATCAACGAGGTGCTCGCCCTGCACGCCGGTTTCCTCCTGCGGACCGCGGCCTCGGCGGGGCCCGGCGCCGATCCCAACATCGTGGCCATGATGACCGCATTGGGTCTCGCCTCACTGCGCTGGCTGCGCGGTGCTCACCCCTAGGCATACCGGCGACCGGGCGGGGCGGGCCCGTCCGGTCGCCCCGAGCCGCGTGGCTCATTCACCGACCGCTGTGAACCGGGTCGCCCGATAGGGGTCCAGCACATCCACCCGGACGTCGTCCAGGACCTCCGTGGCCAGCAGTTGTGCGAGACACGGGCCGAGGGTGATACCCGCGTTCGTGGTGACGCTGTGGACGTTGTGGTACAGGGGGCTGCGGCCGATGACGGGAAGGCCATCGGCGGGAACGATGCGGCGCCCGACGGTGACCTTCTCGATCTCCGCCCGCCGCAGTGGCGGCAGCACCGTGGCCGCCTCGGCCAGAAGCCCCTCGCCGTCCAGCCCCGCCGGGTCGGAGACCGGTGTACCGGTGTAGTGCCTGGCCAGCACCACCCGCCCGTCCGTGCGCTGGATGGCGTGGATGTCCGAGGCGAGCAGCACCCGCTCCAGGAAGGGCGGCAGCGGGGCGAGATGGACGATGGTGCCGGAGGAATCGACCAGCGGCACGGTGACGCCCAGCGGATCCAGCAGTGCGGGCGAGTCAGCGCCACAGGCGACGACCACGTGATCGCACTCGATCCGCCCGCTCGATGTGACCACGGCGCGGGCGCGGTCACCGGCGCCCTCGACAGCCGTGACGTCGGCGCCGTAGCGGAAGTCCACGCCGAGCCGCGTACCGGCGTCCACCAGTGCGGTGACGGCCCTGGCGGGGTCGACGGAGCCCTCGTCGGGTGTGAAGAAGCCGACGGCGTCGTCGGCGACGACGGCGCCGGGGAGCAGTTCCCTGGCCCCGGTGGCGGTGATGGCACGGGAGGGGCTGCCCCAGGTCAGCCGTCGGCGCAGGTCGCTGCGGAGAAGGTCGTGTTCCGCGCCGTGGCCGGGCGCGAGCTGTACCGTTCCGCCCCAGCGGACCGCCAGCGCCTCGCCGAGCTCGTGGTGCAGCCGCCGCCAGGCGCCGAGCGCGAGACGGTGCAGTCCGAAGTAGTGCCGGGACGTGCCGTCCGACAGCGAGGTGCCGTTGCGGAAGTACGTCTGGTTGGTGAGCCAGGCGAAGGCGGCGGACGTGGCCCCGGCCGCGGGACCCTCGCGGTCCAGGACGGTCACGCGGGCGCCGCTCAGGGCGAGCTGCCTGGCCAGCGAGGTGCCGAGGATACCGGCGCCGACGACCACCACATGGGCGGAGGAGGGGGAAGGGAGGGCTGGCATGGGTCTCCTTGTTCGTTGTGGTCCGCGGTGTCAGATGGGCTGGGTGTCAGATGGGCTATTGGGCCGGCCGGCCAGGTCGCGTGGTGTCGGCCCGCTGGCGCTGCCCGTGGCCCCGCTCCTCGGCCCCGCTCGCCTGGGCGAGGCTGAGCCGGCGGGTTTCCGGCGCCATGCGCCATGAGACGGCGAGCCCGGCCGTTCCGATGCCCGCCGCGATGTACAGGCCGGTGCTGGTGCCCCATCGGTCGGTGGTGAGGGGCAGGAGGAAGGTGCCCGTGGCCGACCCGATGCGGCTCACGGCGGTGGCCACACCCATGCCCGTACCGCGCAGATCGGTGGGGAACAGCTCATTGGGGTAGACGAACTGGAGCGCGGCGCCGGCCGCCTCGGCCAGGTTGAACACGATGAACAGCGTGATCACCAGCCCGCTGGTGGCCCAAGGGTTGATCCCGAGGACCAGCAGCGCCACGGTGAACACGGCCGTGGAGACGAGCAGCAGCGTCCTGCGGCCGAGGGCGTTGATGACGAGCATGCCGAGGGCGGTGCCCACAATCGCGAACGACTGCACCAGCACGCTGGCCCCCAGCGCGTTGTCGACCCCGAGCGAGGTGAGCAGCTGCGGCTGGAAGGTCTTCACCGCGAACGAGGGCGCCACCTGGCAGACCCAGAAGATCGAGCAGAACGCCAGCATCGGCCCGTAGCCGCGGCGGAACAGCTCACCGATGCCGTTCAGCGCCGGGCCCTTCCGTACGGGGGCTGCTCGCGTCTCGGCGGCCAGCGCCTCGAAGTCGGCCTGCGGCCCCAGGTGTTCGGTGACGACCGCGCGCGCCTCGTCGGTGCGGCCGACGCTCAGCAGCCAGCGCGGGGACTCGGGGGTGCCCAGCCGTAGCAGCAGGAAGACGAGCGAGGGGACGGCCGCACTGGCCAGCATCCAGCGCCAGGCTCCGTCACCGAGACCGGCCATCAGGTAGCCGACGGCGTAGCTCGCGGTGAAACCCACCCACAGGACCAGCACCAGCGAGGCGAGCACCGGCCCGCGCAGCCGCCGGGGCAGGAATTCGGTGGCCAGGGCGGTGGCAATGGGGTAGTCGGCGCCGAGCGCGACGCCCATGACGAAGCGCATGAGGAACAGGGACACGGCGTCCACGGCGAAGAACTGGAGCGCGGAACACACCACGAACACCAAGAGGTTCACGGTGTACATTCCGCTGCGTCCGAGCCGGTCGGTGAGCGGGCCGAATATCAGGCCGCCGAGGAACATGCCCATCAGCGCCGAGGCACCGATGAGTCCCTCGCCCAGCGAGCCCATTCCCAGGTCCGTGGCGATCGTGGGCAGTGCCACCGCGATGATGCCGAGCAGATAGCCGTCGCAGAAGGGGCCACCTGCCGCGACGAAGGCGACCTTGCGGTGGAATCGGCAGGTGGGCAGGTCGTCCAGGGGGACTTTGGGCGTGTCCACGGTGTCTCATCTCCCCATGGGAATCGGCAGTCGGATGTGACGTAGGTCTCCGGCCGGTGGACACACGTTAGGTCGGGCTTAAGATGCCTGTCACGCTCAAGTTTTCGAGATCGAATATCGACGGGATCGATATGTTCGTCGTAGAGGAGGTCGAGACTTTCCTCGCGATCGCCCGCTCGGGAAGCCTCGCCCAAGCCGCCCGGATCGTGCACACTTCCCAGTCGACCGTGAGTTACCGGCTGGAGCGGCTGGAAAAGCGCCTGGGGCGGCGTCTTGTCCTTCGGGCGCGGGGAGCGAAGGGGATCGGGCTGACGGTCGCGGGTGAGCGCTACCGCGAGCTCGCCGAGCAGTGGGAGCGGCTCGTCGGCGAGGCCGCCCGGATCCGCGAGGCGCCGGACGCGGCCCTGGCCGTGGGCGGCGCCGACGCCATCAGCATCTATGTGTTCGACTCGCTCGTCGGAGAACTGCGCACGCGGCTCCCCCAGTTGCGGCTCACCCTGGAAAGCGGGCGCAGCACAGCGCTGTGCGACCGGGTCGTCGCCGGCCATCTCGACGTCGCCTTCGTCTTCTACGAGCCGGTCCACACCGACCTTCGGGTGCGGCCACTCGCGCGATATCCGATGCTCGCCGCCGTCAACTCACCATCGATCGACGGCGAATACCCGGGAGCGGCCGGGGCGCTGCCGCTCTCCGCGCTGTCCCGGTCGAACGAGATATACCTGCCCTGGGGCCCCGACTACGACCTGTGGCGGGAGCGGAACCTGCTGCGGGAGCCCGCCCACACCGTCACCATGGTGCATACGCTGCCACCGCTGCTGCGCACCCCGGACTGCTGGACGGTGGCCCCCTCCTTCATGGCCGACGACCTGAAGGCGCGGACGGGATGCCGTGTCATCCCGCTGCGCGACGGGCCACCCGACCGGACCATCTACTGGGTGGAGCACAAGCGCCGCCGGGCCGACAACGCCACGGCGTTGCGAGCCCTGGAAGACCTGCTCACCCGGCGTTGAAGGGCTGGACGGCCGATCAGCGGTGAAGGACCATCAGGTCCGGCCGTTCGAGGAAGCGTGCGATGTCGCGCAGAACGAGCGAACCGAGTTCGCCGTCGACGAGACGGTGGTCGAACGACAGGGCGAGGGTCGTGGTGTCGCGCAGCCGTATGCGTCCCTTGTGCTCCCACGGCGTGCGCCGCACCTGGCCGAAGCAGAGGATCGCCGCCTCGCCGGGGTTGAGGATCGGTGTTCCGCCGTCGATGCCGAACACACCGATGTTGGTGATCGTGAACGTCCCGTTCCTCATCCGCTCGGGTGGCGTCTTGCCGGCGCGGGCCTGCTCGACGAGGTCGGTGAGCGCCAGGGCGATCTCACGCAGGGAGAGTCGCTGGGCCGCGGCGATGTTGGGGACGATGAGCCCTCGCGGTGTCGCCGCGGCGACGCCGAGATTGACGTCGGGGTACTGGACGATCTCACCGGCCTCGGCGTCCCACTTCGCGTTGATCCCGGGATGCCGCGCGATGGCGGTCAGCGCTGCCTTGAGGACGAGACACAGCGGTGTCAGGCGCACCCCGTCGAACGCCTTGTCGGCGCGTGCCCGCTTCAGCAGTTTGAGGGACCGCGTCACGTCGACGGTGACCCATTCCGTGACGTGCGGAGCGGTGAAGGCGCTCTTGACCATGGCCTCCGCGGTGTGTTTGCGCACTCCGCGAATCGGTGTGCGCACCACGTCGTCACGGGTGGGATCAGGGGTGTTCGACGGGGTTGCCCGCTTCTCGGCGAGGCGGTGGACATCCTCGCGGGTGATGCGTCCCGACGGGCCCGTGGCGGTCACCAGGGTCAGGTCGACTCCGAGGTCGCGGGCGAGCTTGCGCACCGGTGGGGCCGCGCGGAACTTCCCGTTGGACGGTGTGACGACCGGTGGCGTGGGCTTGCTCTTGCGCGGGCGGCGCGCCGTCCGGGCGTGGGCCGGCCCATAGCCGACCAGGACGGGCTCGCGGGCGGGGGCGGACGGCTGCTCGTCCCCGGCACCGTCCGGGGCGGGTGGAGCGGGTGGAGCGGGCGGAGCGGCGGGCTCTTGGATTGTGGCGTCGGGTTCGGGCCCCGTCCGCGGGGCGGTGTCGTCCTCGACCTGGAACGCGATGATGGGCGCGCCGACGGCCACCGCCTCGCCGGCGGCACACAGGATCTCGGTGACGGTCCCGGCGTAGGGGCTGGGCAGTTCCACCGCCGCCTTCGCCGTCTCGATCTCCACGATGATGTCGTTGACGCCGACCCGGTCACCGGGTGCCACGCGCCACTCGAGGATGTCGGCTTCGGTGAGACCCTCGCCGACGTCGGGGAGGTGGAAGTGCTTGGTGACGGGCATCGCGTCCTCCGGGAGGTTCGCCGGGTGGTTCACGGGGCACACACCCGGTCGACGGCGTCGAGAACTCGATCGAGGTCGGGCAGGTAGTCGCCTTCGGCTCGGGCGGGCGGATAGGGGATGTTGTAGCCACCGACCCGTTCCACGGGGGCCTCGAGGTCGTAGAAGCAGTGCTCCATGACCGTCGCGGCGATTTCCGCGCCCAGGCCGACGTTGACGGGTGCCTCGTGGACGACCACGACGCGTCCCGTCTTCGACGCCGAGCGGCACAGTTCGGTGGTATCCAGCGGCGACAGCGAGCGGAGGTCCAGGACTTCCAGCGAACGGCCTTCGGTGGCGGCGACCTCGGCCACGCCGAGCGCGACCGCGACCGCGGGCCCGTACGCGACCACGGTGGCGTCGGTGCCCTCGCGCAGGATCCGGGCGCGCCCCAGCGTGTCGCCGTCCACGGGGCGGGCGAGGTCGACCTCGGCCCGGTCCCAGTAGCGGCGCTTCGGCTCGTAGAAGATGACGGGGTCGTCGCACGCGATCGCGGCGCGGAGCATGTCGTACGCGTCCTGAGGGTGGCCGCATGCCACGACGCGCAGCCCGGCCGTGTGGCAGAAGTACGCCTCATTCGACTCGCTGTGGTGCTCGACCGCGCCGATCCCGCCGCCCACCGGGATCCGGATGGTGACCGGAAGCCGCAGCAGCCCGCGGGAGCGGGCCCGCATCTTCGCCAGTTGGCTGACGATCTGGTCGAAGGCGGGGTAGACGAAACCGTCGAACTGGATCTCGCACACCGGTCGGTACCCGCGCAGGGCCAGGCCGATCGCCGTCCCGACGATTCCCGATTCGGCCAGCGGAGTGTCCACGACACGGTCGCCGAACTCGGCGGCGAGGCCGTCGGTCACCCGGAACACCCCGCCCAGGGAGGCGATGTCCTCGCCGAGCAGGACCACCCGCTCGTCGTCGCGCATCGCCTGCCGCAGGCCCTCGTTCAGCGCGCGTCCGAGCGTGGTCGTGGCGGCCTTGGCCCGGGTGTCTTTCCCGGCCGGTGTGGCCGGGGCGGTGGTGGTCACAGGAAGGACTCCTTGAACATCTCGAAACCTTCGCGCTCGCGTCGCAGGGCCTCGGTCTCCTCACACAAGGTGTTGCGGAAGGTGTCGCTCAGGGACGGCTCGGGAAGCGCACGGCACTCCCCGCGCGTCCTCGCGGCGAGCTCCTCGGCGTCGGACGCGACCGTGGCGAAGTAGTCCTCGTCGGCCCAGCCGCGCGCCGTGAGCAGAAGGCGCACGCGCTCCACCGGGTCGTGTGCCTCCCACCGGGCGAGCTCGGCTTGGTCGCGATAGCGCTTGGGATCGTCCGAGGTGCTGTGTCCGGACATCCGATACGTGTGCGCTTCGATGAGCCCGGGTGCTCCGCCCGCCCGTACCCGCTCGACCATGGCTCGGGTGGCGGCGTGGACGGCCAGTACGTCGTTGCCGTCCACGGACACCGCGTCGAGTCCGAACCCCTTCGCACGTTGGCTGAGCGGGCTGGCGTACTGCTTGCTCGCGGGTGTCGAGATCGCCCATCCGTTGTTCTGGCAGAAGAACACGATGGGTGCCGATGTCACCGCCGCCCAGTTGAGCGCCTCGCTGGCGTCCCCCTGGCTGGACGCGCCGTCACCGAAGTAGGTGAGCACGACGCTGTCGGCGGCGTCGTACCGAACGCCCATCGCATAGCCGACCGCGTGCAGTGTCTGCGTGGCCAGCACAAGGCTGTAGATGTGGAAGTGATACCGCTCGGGGTCCCATGAGCCATGGCTCGCGCCACGCCACTGCGACAGCAGTTCCGTCGGTGAGATCCCGCGGCACAGGGCCGCCACGTGTTCGCGGTAGGACGGGAAGACCCGGTCGTCCGCTCGGAGAGCGCGGATCGACCCGGCCTGGGCCGCTTCCTGTCCGAGGGACATCAGCCAGAGTCCGAGCTCGCCCTGGCGTTGCAGGGAGTACGCCTCCTGGTCGAAGCGGCGCCCGAGCACCATGTCGCGGTACAGCCCGCGTACCAGTTCACCGGTCACGTCGAGCATGTCCGCGGCCGCTCGTTCGTCCAGCGTCCCGGCGGGGTCGACCAACCGCAGGACGTCGTCGGCGCGGGCCGCCGCGGGTGCCGAATCCGTACTCATCGCTGCCCCCAGGTGCGGCCGCGGTCCGCGGCGGTGTGCTTCCGGAGCGGACGCGGGATCCGCAGCGGCGCGGCCATCACGAGCTCCCGGATGGTGAAGCCGGAGAGCGCCTTGACGAGGTCGTCGACACGGGCGGGCTCCGCCGCGGTGAAGACGGTGCAGCGGGTCCGGTCGGCCTCCACGATCTCGGCGGAGAACGCCCGGGCGATGGCGACGGCCTCGGCGAGCCGGCCTTCGGGGAAGGTGACCGTGACGAATGCCCCGCGGCGGTTGTGCGACATGTCGTCGGAGAGGCGGATGACCTTGACGACATCGGATGAGCGGTTCAGGAACTTGACGAGTTGCTGCACTCTGATGTCGTCCGCCGTGTCCACCTCGATGGTGATCCGCCGCACCCCGTCGACGGGCGCGGCGATGTCCATGGTGACGACGTCGAATTGGCGATGGGCCAGGATCGAGGTGATCCGGGCGACCGCCAGGGGCGTGGCGAGGACATCGAGTCGCAGTACGGCACCGGCCTGGTGGCTGCCTGGCCGCACGGTTTCGGAGGGGGCAACGTGTGTTGCCGGTTGCGTCGACGCTGACATGCGGGACACCGTTTCAGGGGCCCGCTCCCTCCACAACGAAAGTGTGCACAGCGAAGCGGAACACGCTCCTCCTGAGCAGTCCGGGCGGGGCGCGAGTGAGCGTTGGTGGAAGTACCGCTTACACTTTCGGCATGTCGGCACCTGTACATCTCGACTCGGTCGATCTCCAGATCCTGGAGTTGTTGCGAGCCGACGGGCGGCGCACCGTTCGGGACATCGCACGCCTGGTGAAGCTCTCCCCGGCACCGGTCCGCCGGCGCATCGCACGGCTGGAGGAGTCGGGAATCATCACCGGCTACACGATCACCACGGATCAGGCCAAGCTGGGTCAGGGCCTTCAGGCGGTCACCGAGCTGCGCTTCACGGGCGACACCGATATCCACGACATCGTGGAGTTCGCGTCGACCCTGCCGGAGGTCGACGAGGTGCTGACGCTCACCGGCGATGTGGACGCGCTCGTCAGATTGCATGTCGACAGCGTTGATGACCTGCAAAAAGTGGTCAATCGTCTACGTCGTAAGGGGGTTGGTGTGCTCCAGACGAAAACGCTGATCGTCATCGACTCCTGGCAGCGCGGAGCTCCCGTGCCCTGAGGTATTCGGGGAGCCGCGGCCCTGGACACACCTGGCTCGGTGACCTACTTTGCTACTGGTCCGACCAGTAGCTAGGTCGCAAAAACCACGTCTCAGGGAGGCTCATATGCCCACGACCGCCAGACCCCCGAACGTGGCGCAGACCGATACCGCGCCGTCCGGCCACAGCTCGCGCCGTGCGGTCGTCGCCGGTGGCATCGGCAACTTCATCGAGTGGTACGACTACGGCGTCTACGCCGCGCTCAGTCCGGTGATCTCGTCACTGTTCTTTCCGAGCGAGTCCACCGTGGCCTCGACGCTGTCGACGTTCGCGGTGTTCGGTGTCGGCTTCGTGGTCCGGCCGCTGGGCGGGCTGTTCTTCGGGCAACTCGGCGACCGGCGTGGCCGGCGTACCGCACTGGCGTGGGCCCTGATCCTGGTGTCGGCGAGCACCCTCGGCATGGGGCTGCTGCCCACGTACGCCGCCGCCGGGGTCGCGGCACCGTCGCTCCTGGTGCTGCTGCGTCTGCTCCAGGGTTTCTCGGCCGGTGGGGAGTTCACCGGCTCGGCCACGGTGATGACCGAGAACGCCCCGGTCGGCCGGCGCGGCCGGGTGTCGAGCTGGCAGCAGTTCAGTGTCATCACCGGGACGCTGGCCGGCGTGCTGGTCGTCACGGCGATCACCAACCTCGGCTCGGCCGACGCGCTGGAGAACGGCGGCTGGCGCATCCCGTTCCTGTTGTCGCTTCCGCTGGGCGCGATCGGCTTCTACATCCGGTTCCGGATGGAGGACACGCCGCACTTCCAGGCCCTGCGGGAGGCCGGTGAGGTGGCCGAGCGGCCGGCCGCCGAGGCGGTGCGGACGCAAGCCGGGGCGATGTTCACCGCGTTCTTCTACACCGCGCTGCCGAACATCGGCTTCTACACGTTCCTGACCTACACCCCGACGTTCCTGCACAACGAGGCCGGGCTGAGCCTCGGCGACGCCTATCTGGCCAATGTCGTCGGGATGGTCGCCTACGCGGCGCTGACGCTGGTCATGGGGCGGGTGTCGGACAAGGTGGGCAGGCGGCCGATCCTGATCGCCCACGCCGCCGTGTTCTTCGTATCGGCGATCCCGATCTACCTCTTGATGTCCCATGGCTCGTTCTGGGCCGCGCTGGTCGCCCAGCTCCCGGCGATGCTCATCATGGCGTGCTACTCGGGTCCGGGCACGGCGGGCCTGACCGAGTTGTTCCCGACCCGGCTGCGCTATTCCGGCATGGCCCTGCCGTACAACCTCAGTTCGGCGATCTTCGGCGGGACCGCCCCGTTCATCGCGACGGGTCTGATCGCATGGCTCGGCACCCCGCTCGCGCCGGCGTTCTGGGCGATGGCCGCCGCGATTCCGACGCTGATCGTCTATCTGCGGATGCGCGAGACGGCCTTCGAACCGCTGCGGGATCGATGAGCGCCGGGAAGGGAGCGCCCGCCGCGGTGGTGACCGGCTCGTCGTCGGGCATCGGACGGGCGTGCGCCGTCGCGCTCGCCCGCACCGGCTGGGACGTGGTGGTGCACGGTCTCGACGCGGACGGCGACCTGGCGCGGGCGGAGTCGGAGGTGCGGGCCGAGGGCCGTGGCTGCGTCGCGGTGGCGGGCGATGTCGCCGATCCGGCGACCACCCGGGCGCTCGTCGAGGTCGCGGAGTCGGCCTTCGGACGCGTCGACGGGGTGGTCAGCAACGCGGGCACCGGCATGACCCGCTCGTTCCTCGACATCGACGACGCGGGCTGGCATGAGCTGTGGGCGGTGCATGTCGAGGCCGCCGCCCGGCTGCTGCGCACCGCCCACCCGCTGCTCGCCGTCCGCGGGGGCGCGGTGGTGGCGATGTCGAGCCTGGCCGCGGGGCGGGCGCTGGACGGCCGGACGGGGTACGGCGCGGTGAAGGCGGGGCTCGAAGGGCTCGTCCGCCAGCTTGCCGCCGAGTGGGCCGCCGCCGGGATCCGGGTGAACGCGGTCGCGCCGGGCACGATCCGCACACCGCTGGTCGAGCGCAACTTCGCCCGCGGTCTGCTCGATGAGCAGGGCGTCCTCGGACGTACCCCGCTGCGCCGCCTCGGTTCGCCCGGCGAGGTCGCGTCCGTGGTGCGCTTCCTGCTCTCGGCCGAGGCGTCCTATGTCACGGGCCAGACCCTCGCCGTTGACGGCGGCTGGTCGATCTTCGGCGGCTGGTCATGACCGCCCCCGGTCATTCCCGAACCACGATCGGAGTGAACACCTTGGCGAGCGCCCCTGACACACAGCACGACGTACAGCGGAACGCACAGCAGGACGTACAGCGGGACTCACAGCGGAAGGAGCGGGCCCGGTCCGCCGTGACGGCCACTCGGGAGAGCCTGGACCGGATCCGCGACCGCGATCCCGGGCTGCACGCCTTCCTCACGGTCTGTCCCGAGCGGGCGCTCGCCGATGCCGAGGCGGCCGACGCGGCACCGGATCGCCCGGGGCCGATGCACGGGGTCCCCTTCTCGGTCAAGGACACCTACCCGACCGGCCATGTCCGTACGACGTTCGGTTCCGCGGTCTTCGCCGAGCACGTGCCGGAGCGGGACGCCCCCGTGGTCGCCCGCATCCGGCGCGCGGGGGGAATCCTCGTCGGCAAGACCAACACCCCCGAATTCGCGATCTACATCCGCACGGTCAACGAGCTCCAGCCGGAGACGCTCAACCCGTGGGATCCGGCCCGCATCTGCGGCGGGTCCAGCGGGGGCGCCGCGGCCTCCGTCGCCGCCGGTCTGACCCCGGTCGCCCTGGGCAGCGACGGAGGAGGATCGGTGCGCATTCCGGCGGCCCTGTGCGGTGTGGTCGGGCTCAAGCCGTCCCGTGGGGCCACGCCGGCCGGTGGCGGGTTCATCGGCACCCGCCGGTTCTCCGTCCCCGGCCCCCTGGCGTTGCGGGCCGCGGACGCCCGTGCGATGTGGCAGGCCATGCGGGGGCCGTGGGACGCCGAGCGGAGCACGCGCACCTTCGTCGACCGCGATGCCCCGATGCGGTCCGCGCATCCCGGGTGGCGGCTGCGCTGGGTCGCCGACAGCGGCCGGGACGCCGCACCCGAGGTGGTCGAGGCGGTCCGCCGCGCGGTGGGACGGCTCGCCCTCCTCGACGGCGTCGAGGTCGACGACGGCCGGCTCGGCCTGGACACCCCCCGGTTCGCCGAGCCCTTCTATGACGCCATGATGGCCGACCGGCTGGCCACCGGGGGCGACCGGATGATGGCCGACGCGGCCTCGCGCCGGCTCCTCTCCGGTTACGCACGCCACCACTTCGAGCGTGCGGCCGAGGTCAGCGGCGCGCGGTACTCGGAGTCGCTGGGCCGCGCGGACGCCGCCGCTGACCACCTCGACACGCTGCTCGACGGCGTCGACTTCCTGGTGACGCCCACCACGGGAGTGATCGCACCGGAAGGCGCGGGCGGTCCGCCCGACGTCCTGCCCGAGATCGCCCGCCGCGAACTGGTCGCCTACACCTTCCTGGCCAACTACACCGGCTATCCGGCGATCACGGTGCCGTGCGGAACGGTGGCGGGCATGCCGGTGGGGTTGCAGGTGCTGGGCCGCCCGGGGGCCGAGGACCGGCTCCTGGACGTGGCCGACGCGGTGCAGAGCCATGTCTTCCCGCCTCGCCCCGCACCGTGGCCGACGCGTTCGGCCACGGCCGGGTGAGGTGGGCTCAGTGGTCGCGCGAGTTCCGCACGTCCGGCTCGAGCAGCACCGCGAGCCGGTGCCGCTGCTCCTCGTCGAGGGCGCCGGAGTAGGCGTCGTACAGGGTCTGGCTGGCCAGCCGGGCCGCGGTGTCGCCGTCGCGCCCGGCGATCGCGGCGAGGATGCGGCGGTGGTCCGCGATGAACTCCCGCCGCATCCGCGACGCACCGGCCGACGGGCCGACGGCCCCGGCCACCAGATCGAGGGTGGCGTCCTGGATCACGCCGCCCACCATGCCGAGCACACGGTTCCCCGCCGCCTCCCGGACGACCACGTGAAAGCCGTCGTCGGCCGCGGCGAAGGCGGCGGCGTCGGTGGCGGCCTCCATCGCCTCGATCGCCGCCTCCATCCGCTCGAGGTGCTCATCCGTCCGCAGATGGGCCGCGAGCCGGTTGGCGGCGGCTCCGGCGATGATCCGGTACTGGACGAGGTCCACCACCGGGATCTCCTCCATCCGCACCGCGCCCCGCAGCATCCGGGTCAGGCCCGGGGTCACCGAGCCGCAGACCTCGGGCCCGCTCCGGCTGCCCGGACTGGTCCGCACCAGGCCCATGCTCTCCAGGATCCGCAGCGCCTCGCGGACCGTGGACCGGCCCACCCCGAAGTCCTCGACCAGCGTCCGCTCGGGCGGCAGGAAGTCACCGGGGGCGTACTCACCGGCGTAGATCGCCGACTCGATCTGCTGGACGACCGCCTCGAAGGCCCGCTTCTTGTCTACCGGCGTGAACATCGCTCCCCAGTCCCGTCGTCCCCCGAGCCGCGCCCCACACGGCCACATACTCAACCTAGCAGCTGTTCAGACCACAACCGCGCCAGGGACGCAACGTCCCGTACGGATCCAGCCAGGAGCACATCGATGACCACGCCCGTTCTGCTGACCTTCGACATGGACGCCGAACTCCTCTGGACGGCCCGCGACCCGGCCGGGGCGGACAAGCCGGTCTGGGTGTCCCAGGGACACTACGGCCCGAAGGTGGGGCTGCCCCGGATCCTCGCTCTGCTGCGCCGCTACGACATCACGGCCACCTTCTTCGTCCCCGGCCAGGTCGTGGAGCGCTACCCCGCCCAGATCGAGGCGATCCTGGAGGCCGGGCTGACCATCGAGCACCACAGCCACACCCACGCCTGGTCGGAGGGGCTCGACGAGGAGCAGGAGGCCGAGGAGTTCCAGCTCGCCGCGGACGCCATCACGCGGGCGACGGGCCGCGCGCCCCAGGGCTGGCGCTCGCCCGCCGCGGAGCTGACCCCGCACTCGGTGAAGCTGATGGAGAAGCACGGCATGCGGTTCTCCTCCAACCTCTTCGACTCCGACTCGGCCCATCTGCTGGACACGCGCGACCGCACGACCGGCATCGTCGAGCTCCCGTTCGCCTGGGCCCTCGTCGACACCCCGGTCTTCATGTACACCAACCGCGTGGCGGGACGGGTGATGTCGGCGCCCTCGGCGGTGCTGGAGACCTGGACCCGGGAGTTCGACGGTCTGGTCGAGGAGCCGGGGACGCACTTCATGCTGGCCATGCACCCGCAGATCATCGGACGGCCGTCCCGGATGTGGGTCCTGGAACAGACGGTCCGGCATGTGCTGGCCTCCGGGCACGCGGAGTTCCTGTCCTGCGCCGACTACGCCGAGCGCGTTCGCCCCGGGCTCCTCGCCGAGCGGGACGCCACATGAGCGCCGGCCTCGCTCCGGGCGTCGCGGTGGTCACGGGGGGCGCCAGTGGAATCGGTGCCGCCGTGGTCGCGCGGCTGCGGGCGGGAGGCACCGCCGTGGTGGTGGCGGACCGGGCTCCGGCCGCGGGGGTAGAGCCGGTGGACGTCACCGACAGCGCGTCCGTCCACGCGCTCGCCGAGCGGGTCGCCCAGGCCCACGGCCGCCTCGACCTGCTGGTGCACTGCGCGGGAGCGGTCGCCGTCGGAGCGGTCGACACCGCGGCCGGGACGGCGGAGGAGGACTGGCACCGCGCCTTCGCCGTGAACGTGACCGGGGTGTGGACGGTCAGCCGGGCGCTGCTGCCCCTCATGGGCGAAGGCGCGGCGATCGTGGTCGTCTCGTCGGCCGCCGGGGTGCGGCCGATCCCCGAGATGGCCGCCTATGTCGCGTCGAAGTCCGCGGCCGTGGGACTGAGCCGCTCGATGGCCCTGGACCTCGCGCCCCGGGGCATCCGGGTGAACTGTGTGTGCCCCGGTCTGGTCGACACCCCCCTGGCCAGGGCGGCTCAGGAGCGGCGCTCGCCGAGCGAGCGCCGACACGTCGACGAGCGGCGCGGCTACCTGATCGGCAGAGCGGGCACGGCCGAGGAGATCGCCGAGGCGGTGGTGCTGGCCGGGACCAACGGCTATCTCACCGGAGCCACCCTCGCCGTCGACGGCGGCCGCTCGCTGCACTGAGGGACCGCACCGAGGGACCGCACTGAGGGAAGCGGCCCCCGCGCCGGGAGGGCGGCGGCGGGGGTCAGCCCTCCTCGTCCTCCACGAGCGCGAGCAGCGGCCCCCGCTCGTTCTCGGGGACGTAGCCGGCGTAGTACTCGTAGAGCTTGCGCCGCGAGATGCGTGCCGCCGCCTGGCCGTCCCCCGCCCGGATCGCCTCGAGCACCTCCTGATGGTGGCGGAGCGACTCCCGCATGAGCGCCGCGCTGTTGTGCGCATGGGCGACCTTGTCCGAGATCAGCCCGAGGACCGCGCCCCTGACCACCTGGTTGCAGACCTCGATGAGGGAGTTGCGGCTGGCCACGGCCACCGCCTCGTGGAACGCGACGTCGGCCTTGCTGAACTCCTCGTACCCCTTCTCGATCGCCTCCGACATGACGGCGATCGTCCGTTCCATGGCGGACAGCTCCTCCTCGGACCGCAGCCGGGCCGCCAGCGAGCTCGCCGACCCGTCGAGGATCATGCGGAACGAGATCAGTTCGGCCATCGACACATTGTCGAACTGGACGAGCCGGGTCATCTGCTTGGTCAGGCCGGCCGACGAGTAGGGCAGGATCTCCGGGCCGTTCGGATCACCCGGGCGCGAGCGGACGAGGCCGTCGCTCTCCAGCACGCGCAGCGCCTCGCGCACCGTGGGACGGCTGGCCCCGAACTGCGTCACCAACTCCCGCTCACTCGGCAGTCGTTGACCGGGCTTCAGGTCACCGCGCACGATCGCCTGCTCGATCTGCTCGACGATGCGCTGGTAGAGCCGTACCGGCGCGACCTGCCGGAACTGTGCCCCGTCGCTCAAGGCTTCTCCCCTTCGGGCGTGGTCCATGTCGTCTTCTCCCCCGTGAGCGCCCCATCGGCGTCATCCGGCCAGTGCGGGACCGCCTCGGCAGGCCGGTTCCGTTCGTACCATGCCGCCGCCCTCAGGACGCCGAGATCGTCGAAACGGCGGCCCGCGATCTGCACCCCGATGGGACGGCGGTCCGCCGTAAAGCCGCAGTTGACGGTCGCCGCGGGCTGGCCCGACATGTTGTACGGCGCGGTGAAGCCGATGTGGGCCATGGTCTTCTCGTCCCCCGCGAAGGGCATCGGCTGCTCGGCGGGAAAGGCCGCCACCGGCGCCACCGGCGAGAGCACCAGATCGTACGGGAGCGTCGCCGCCACCGTCCGCGCCTGGATGCCCATGATCTGCTGGTAGCACTGGAGGACCCTGGTGCCCGGCACATCGGCGCCCCCCTGACACCACCGGATGATATGGGGGTGGACACGCAGCCGGGCCTCGGGCTCCAGGGCGCGGAAGTCGTTCCAGGACCGCACCCGCCAGAACAGATCCAGGTCGTCCAGGAGCTCTTGGGTCATGAACTCCCCGACCGGCTCCACGACGGCTCCCGCCGCCTCGAAGACCGCGGCGGCGCGGTTCACCGCGTCGAGGATCTCGGCGTCGCACGACTCCCCGCAGCCGGCGTCCAGGTGCACTCCCACCCGCAGTCCGCGCACCTCGCCGTCCAGCGCCGACCAGTCGATGTCCTGCGGCGGCAGGCTCGACCAGTCCCGGGGATCGGGCCGGCTCAGGACACGCATGAACAGGGCAGCGTCCGCCACGGTGCGGGTCATGGGGCCCGCGGCACGCCCCAGGTACGGGGTGTCCAGCGGGATCCGACCGTAGCTCGGCTTGAGCGTGGCGAGGCCCAGCCAGGTGCCCGGCAGCCGGATCGAACCCCCGATGTCGGTGCCTACGTGCAGCGGACCGTATCCCCCGGCGGCCGCGGCACCCGCGCCGGAGCTGGAACCGCCGGTCGTCCAGCCGGGGTTCCAGGGGCTGCGCGTAATGCCGTGCCGGCTGGAGACGCCCGAGGAGAGCATGCCCCAGTCCGGCATCACGGTCGATCCCAGTATCACTCCGCCGGATTCGGCGACCCGCGCGGTGATGGGCGCGTCCGCCTCGGGGACGACCGGTTCGGTCCCCGCGTTGCCCGAGGGCATCGGGACGCCCCGGCGGGCGACGTTCTCCTTGAGGGTCACGGGCACGCCGTCGATGAGCCCGAGCGGTTCCCCCGCCGCCCATCGGGCCTCGCTGGCCAGTGCCGCCTTGCGGGATTCGTCCGGATCCCGCACCCAGAACGCGTTGAGCACGCTCTCGCGCGCCTCGATCACCGACTGGACGGCGTCGTGGACCTCGACCGGCGACAATGTGCCGTCGGCGAATCCGGCCAGCATCTCGACGGCCGGCATGGCGGCCAGGTCCTGTTCCGTGCGCACTCTCACTCTCCTCCTCCCCCCAGCTACCGCTGGGCGGTGCCCCTCATCATTCCCGAGGTGTTCGAACCCTTGACAGGAACAGCTTCAGTCGTCACGGTACCTGGCAAGTGAGCTTACTGGTCAGGCCAGTAATAACGGAAGGTGGCGTCCATGACGCGGGACACCAAAGTCGTGCGGCTCGCGGTCATTCCAGGAGACGGAATCGGCCCGGAGGTCGTCGCGGCGACCGTGCCCACGCTCCGGGCGGCGCTGGAGGCCGACGGACACCGGCTCGATGTGACCTCGTTCGACTGGGGAGGTGAGCGGTTCCTCCGGCAGGGCGCGGCGATGCCGGCCGACGCGGCCGACCTCGTCAAGCAGACGGACGCGGTATTGTTCGGCGCCGTCGGGCGGCCCGATGTGCCGGAGCACGAACTGATCTGGGGCCTGATCATCGGCCTGCGGCAGCAACTCGACCTCGCCGTGAACCTCCGCCCGGTCCGCGCCTTCCCCGGCGTTCCCACCAAGGTGCGCGACACCGATGGCGTGGACCTGGTGATCGTGCGCGAGAACACCGAGGGCGAGTACGTCGGCGCCGGCGGGCTGGCGCACGCCGGGAGCGGACACGACCTCGGCATCGAGGTCGCCGTGCACTCCCGGCGCGCCATCGAGCGGGCGGCACACCATGCCTTCGCCCTGGCCGGCCGCCGGTCGGGGCGCCTGTGCCTGGTGACCAAGTCCAACGCGATGCGGTACGGCTATCCGCTGTGGGACCGGGTGGTGCGCGAGGTCGGCGAGCAGTACCCGGAGGTCCGGCTGGAAACCGTGCTGGTCGACGCGATGGCCGCCCGTATGATCCAGGCCCCGCGGTCCCTCGACGTACTGCTCACCAGCAACCTGTTCGGCGACATCCTCTCCGATCTCGCCGCGGTGCTGGCCGGCGGTATGGGCATGGCACCCAGCGCCAACGTCCTGCCGGGCGCGGATGTGCCGGGCATCTACGAACCCGTCCACGGCTCCGCGCCCGACATCGCCGGGAAGGGCATGGCGAATCCGGTGGCCTGCATGCTCTCCGGCGCGATGCTGCTCGACGACCTCGGGCACACCGGCGCGGCCCGCCGCGTCCGCGACGCGGTGGCGGGCGCCTTGCGAGACACCAAGCACCACACGGCCGACCTCGGCGGCAACGCCACCACGGCGGACGTGGCATCAGCGGTTCAGCACGCGATGGAAGGCCAGGAACAGAACCCATGAAAGATCACAGGCGGCCGACACGAGGTACCGGGGCGGTCGCAGCCACGCTCGCATGCCTGCTGCTGGCATCCTGCTCGGCCGGTTCCACGGCAACCGGCGGCAGCGCGGGGAAGAACTCCCTGAGCATCGGCCTGACCGCCGAGCCGGCCAACTTCGACTTCACCAAAACCGCGGGTAACGCCATTCCGCAGGCACTGCTCTACAACGTCTATCAGAACCTGGTGAAACTGGACCAGTCCGGCAGGATACGGCCTCAACTGGCCACGTCATGGAGTCTGTCCAAGGACCGCAAGACGTACACGTTCCATCTGGTGAAGAACGCCAGGTTCAGCAATGGCGCACGGTTCACGGCCGAGGACGCCAAGTTCTCCATCGAACGCGTCCCGTCCGACTGGACGGTGGCGCAGAAGACCCAGATGGACGTCGTCGACACGGCGCGGGCGGTGTCCCCCACCGAACTGAAGGTCACTCTGAAAAGGCCGAGCAACGACTGGCTGTACCGGATGACCACCCGCGTCGGCGCGATGTTCAGCCGGACCGGCGTGAGCAAGCTGGCCACTGAGCCCGTGGGCACCGGCCCGTATGTGGTGAAGAGGTGGAACCGCGGCGACTCGATCACGCTGGCCCGCCGTGATGGCTACTGGGGGCGCGAACCGCACTTCAAGTCGGTCACCCTCAAGTACTTCAAGGATCCGACGGCCCTGAACAACGCGCTGCTCACAGGCACCATCAACGTGATCAACGATATGCAGTCCCCGGATACTCTGTTCCAGTTCCAGAACAATCCGAAGTACAAGGTCATCGAGGGCTCGACCAACTCCGAGGTGGTCCTCTCCCTCAACAACAAATCGGGCCCGATGCGGAACCGGAAGGCCCGTCAGGCAGTCCGCTACGCCATCGACCACAAAGCCCTGATGGACACCTGCTGGGGAGGCCGAGGCAAGCTCATCGGCAGCATGGTCCCTCCGACCGACCCGTGGTACCAGAACCTCACGAACCAGTATCCGTACGACCGGGACAAGGCCAAGAAGCTCCTCAAGGAGTCCGGCGAAGCCGGCCGTACGTTGCGGCTGCGCATTCCGACGCTGCCTTATGCCATCGCATGCGGCACCGTGGTCAAGAGCCAGCTCGAACAGGCCGGTTTCAAGGTCAAGCTCGACCAGTTGGAGTTCCCCGCCACCTGGCTGAGCACCGTATTCAAGAACGCCGACTACGACATGTCCATCATCGGCCATTTGGAGCCCCGAGACATGCAGACAGTGTTCGGGGGCAAGGGCTACTACACCGGCTACGACAGCCCTGAATTCCGCGCGTTGATAAAGAAGGCGGACCAGGGCACCAAGAAGGAGCAGATCACCTACATGCGGGCGGCTGCCCGGCTCCTGTCCAAGGACGCCGCGGCCGACTGGCTGTTCCTGCTGCCGATGCTGACGGTGGCGGACAAGGACATCACCGGCCTGCCGGTGAACTACGTCTCCGAGTCAATGGATCTCACCGGCCTGGGCCGGTCATGAAAGGCGGCCTCAACCGATGATCGTCCGTCTAGTCCAGCGGATCGCGGTCCTCCTGGTCAGCCTTGTCGTGAGCTCCGTTCTGGTGTTCGCGTTCATGGCGGTGCTGCCAGGTGATCCGGCCCGCGTCGCCCTCGGCACCAGCGCGTCGGATACGGCGGTGGCGCAACTTCGCGAGCAGTTCGGGCTCGACCGCCCGTTCGTGACCCAGTACCTCAGCTGGGTACACGGGCTGGTGACCTTCGACCCGGGCACCTCCTACATCTCCCACACGGAGATCGGCCCGCAGATCACCGACCGCCTCCAGGTCACCCTGTGGCTCGTCGGCGCCGGCATGGTGCTCGCCTGCATCCTGGCGGTGCCCATGGGCATCCTCATGGCCGTCCGGCACCGCAGGCCCTCCGGGCTCGTTCTCTCGGCCCTGTCCCAAGTCGGCGTGGCCGTCCCGGCCTTCCTCGCGGGCATCCTCCTGATCACCGTGTTCGCGGTGGGCCTCGGGTGGCTTCCGGCGAACGGCTGGACACCCCCGGCGCAGGATCCGGTCCTGTTCCTCAAACAGCTGATACTGCCCGTGCTCTCCCTCGGAATGGTGCAGGGGGCAGTTCTCACCCGCTATATCCGCAGCGCTGTGCTCGATGTCCTCCGAGAGGACTACCTGCGCACCGCTCGCGCCAAGGGACTTCGCCCGATGCAGGCGCTGGTGCGGCACGGCCTGCGGAACGCGGCGGTGCCCGTCGTCACCGTCCTGGCGTTGCAGCTCGCCACGCTGCTGGTGGGTGCCGTCGTCATCGAACGGGTCTTCGTCATTCCCGGGCTCGGGAGCCTGCTGCTGGACAGCGTCTCCAACCGGGATCTCATCATGGTGCAGGACGTAGTCATGATCATCGCAATGGCGGTGCTGCTCGTGAACTTCTTGGTGGACATCATCTATCTGATGATCGACCCGCGGCTCAGGGGAGGCGCGTCATGACTGTTCTGGACACGGAAGCGGCCGTCGCGTCCGCGGCGCCCGACGACCGCCGACGGCGCCGCCCGATGACGGGCAGCCTCTTGGTGGGCGGTTTCATCGTCATGGTCGTGTTCGGCCTGGCGCTGCTGTCCTTCGTGTGGACCCCGCACGACCCGACTCTGGTGAACCCCTCGGCGCGGCTGGAGAAGCCGTCGCTGGAGTACTGGTTCGGCACGGACAAATTCGGCCGTGATGTGTTCAGCCAGATCCTGATGGGCTCGCGCACCACGCTGTTCGTCGGCTTCGTGGCGGTGGGGGTCGCCGCCGTGGTCGGAGTGCCGCTCGGAATCATCGCCGGGATGTCGCCCGGCTGGCTCGGTGAGCTGCTGATGCGCGGCAACGACCTGCTTCTCGCCTTCCCGGCGCTCCTGTTGGCGATCATGTTCGCCGCCGTGTACGGCGCCAGCACACTGGTCGCGATGGTCGCCATCGGCATCGCGTCCATACCCCATTACGCCCGGTTGATCCGCGGCGGCACGCTTCAGGTCATGGAGGCCGAATACGTCGTCGCCGCGCGCGCGGCGGGCCGCGGGCCGTTCTCGATCGGCCTGCGGCACGTCCTGCCCAACGTCAGCAGCCTCGTCATCGTGCAGGCGTCGGTCGGTTTCGCCATCGCCGTACTCGCCGAAGCCGCGCTGTCCTTCCTGGGCTTCGGAACCCCACCCCCCACACCCTCCTGGGGCCGGATGCTCCAGGAGAGCCAGGAGATGCTGTCGGTCGCCCCCCGGCTCGCCGTGTTTCCGGGCATCGCGATCGCGGTGGTGGTGCTCGGATTCAATCTGCTCGGCGACGGCCTGCGCGACCGTTTCGACCCCAAGCTGGAGGACCACCGATGACCCCGGCACCTGATACTGCACCTGCCACGGCATCGGCTTCCGGACAGGGCTCCCCCGACCGCCCCGATGATGTACTGACCGTTCGGAACCTCGGCATCACGGTGCGCGGCCGCAAGCTCGTCGAAGATGTCGACTTCACCATCCGGGCCGGTGAACGGGTCGGCCTGATCGGTGAGTCGGGGTCGGGCAAGTCGCTGACCGCGCTGAGCGTCATGGGCCTGCTCCCCGAGAGCCTGCGGGCTTCGGGTTCGGTGCGGCTCGCCGGAGTCGGCCACGACCTGGTGGGTGCCGACGAGGCGCGGATGTCCCGGGTGCGGGGCAAGGAGATCGCCATGGTCTTCCAGGAGCCCATGACCGCCCTGAACCCCACGATGAAGGTCGGGCGGCAGATCGCCGAGGTGCTGCTGATCCACCGGACCAGGCCCGACCGCGCGTCCGCCCGGGCCGCCGCGGTGGAACTGCTCGCCCAGGTGGGACTCCCCGATCCCGCGGCCGCCGTGGACGCCTATCCGCACCAGTTCTCCGGCGGCCAGCGGCAGCGGGTGGTGCTGGCCATCGCCCTCGCGAACGACCCCGCGCTCCTGGTCTGCGACGAACCGACCACCGCGCTCGACGTCACGGTGCAGGCGCGGGTGCTCGACCTGATCGTGCGGGGCGTCCAGGACCGCAGGTCGGCCATGCTCTTCATCACCCACGACCTGGCCGTGGTGGCCACCGCCTGCGAGCGGGTCATGGTCATGTACGGCGGGCGGGTGGTCGAGTCCGGGCCGGTCCAGGAGGTGTTCACGCGCCCCCGGCACCGCTACACCCGGGGTCTGATCGGCGCGTCGGACCTGACCGCCGTCGACGACCGCGGCCGGCTGGCCACGATTCCCGGATCGGTTCCGCCGGCGGGCCGGTTCCCCGCCGGATGCGTGTTCAGAAACAGGTGTGCTCACGCGACCGAGGCATGCGCCACCCGGCCGGACTGGGTGCCGACCGGACCGGACTCCGGCTACGCCTGTTTCCACCCGGTAGCCGAGAGCGGCGCACGCGGGACCGCCATATCTACGAACCAGGAGGCCGGCCGTGGCTGAGCAGCCCACCAGCGCCCCCCTCGCGCCCGAGCCGCGGACCGGCGCGGTGGACGCCATCAGCGTCCGCGACGTCACACGCGACTACCGGCGGCCCCGTGCCTCGTTGCGCCGCCCCAGCCCGCCGGTGCACGCCCTGCGCGGCGTCAGCTTCGCCGTCCCCCAGGGGCAACGGTTCGGCATCGTCGGCGAGTCGGGGTGCGGCAAGTCGACCCTGCTGCGGATCCTCGCCGGACTCGACCAACCCACCAGCGGTAGCGTCGCGATCGACGGCCGGGACATCACCGGGCTCCGTGAGCGGCAGCTGCGGTTCGTCCGCGAGCGGCTCCAACTCGTGTTCCAGGACCCGATGAGTGCGCTGGACCCGCGGATGCGCGTCGGCGACATCGTGGCCGAGCCGCTCGTCGCGCAGGGGCACCAGAACCGCAAGGAGCGGGTGGCCGAGTTGCTCGAGGCCGTCGGCCTGCGGGCCGACGCGGCGAACCGGTATCCGCACCAGTTCTCCGGTGGCCAGCGGCAGCGCATCTCGATCGCGCGCGCCCTCGCCCCCCGTCCGAAGATCATCGTGGCCGATGAGCCGGTGAGCGCCCTGGACGTGTCCGTACGGGCCCAGGTGCTCAACCTCATCGCCGACCTCGTCGACGAGCTGTCCCTCACGCTGGTCTTCGTCTCCCACGATCTGTCCGTGGTCCGCCATGTGTGCGACCGGGTCGCGGTCATGCACGCCGGGCAGATCGTGGAGACCGGGTCCACCGAGCAGGTGTACGAGGACCCACAGCATTCCTACACACGCAGGCTGATCGCCGCCGTTCCGACTCTGGACAGGGCACTGTCCGGAGTGTCGGCGGCCGACCTCAACCGGGAGTAGCGACCGTGACCACCCATGTCAAACCCGCCGTCGGCGAATCCCCCGTGGTGAGGGAGTTTCCCGAAGGTCTTCCCATCGGCGACCACTGGGTCGAGGCGCCCGCCACCGAGGACGTCCGTTTCCCCTACGACGGGACGCTCGTCGCCCGTGCCCCCGTCGGGGACACCGGTCTCGCCCGCCAGGCCCTGGACGCGGCCGTCGCGGTCCGCGAACAGGTCGGGCGGCTCCCCTCGCACACCCGCAGGGCGGCACTGCTCGCCACGCACGAGGCCATCGCCTCCCGACGCGCGGACTTCGAACGGCTGCTGGTCCTGGAGACCGGAAAGCCGCTGGTCGACTGCCGGGTCGAGGTGGACCGCACCCTGCTGACCCTGCTGACGGCGGCCGAGGAAGTGGCCCGGCTGCACGGGGAAACCGTGCCGCTGGACCTGCTGCCGTCGGGCGAGGGGCTGCTCGGCTTCTGGACCCGCAAGCCGATCGGCGTGGTGGTGGGCATCGCGGGCTTCAACTACCCGCTGCTGCTCGCCGCGCACAAGGTCGCGCCGTCGCTGGCCGCCGGCTGCCCGGTCATCGCCAAACCCGCCCCGCAGACCCCGCTGGCCACCCTGTGGCTGGTGCACCTCCTCCGCGAGGCACTGCGCGCCGCCGGCGCGCCGCAGGCCGCCGTCCAGTTGGTGACCGGCGGCCCCGAGGTGGGCGTCGCGCTGACCACCGACCGCCGGATCGGGGCGGTCTCCTTCACCGGTTCCGCCGCGGTGGGCCACCAGATCGCCCGGGACGCGGCACCCACCAAGGTGCTGCTCGAACTCGGCTCCAACGCCGCCTTGGTGGTGGCCGCCGACGCCGACCTCGACGCCGCCGCCGACGCGGTGGTGCGCGGCGGGTACTACGGGTCCGGCCAGGCGTGCATCAGCGTGCAGCGGGTCATCGTGGTGGACTCGGTGCGGGAGGAGTTCGTGGCCCGCTTGACGGAACGAGTGGCCCAGGTGACCGTGGGCGACCCGCGCGACGCGGCGACGAGAGTCTCGGCACTCATCGACAAGCGGTCGACCGAGCGCGTGTGCGCGTGGGTGGAGCAGGCGGTGGAGGCGGGTGCGTCCCTGGCGGCCGGAGGCGGGGTCGCCGACGGGGTGATCGAGCCCACCGTGCTCGTCGACGTGGACCGTGCCCTCCCCGTCTGGGACGAGGAGGTCTTCGGCCCCGTGGTCGCGGTACGGTCCGTCCCCGACCTGGACACCGCCCTCGACCTGGTCAACGACTCGCGCTACGGACTCCACGCGAGCGTCTACACCAGCGCCCTCGACACCGCGTTCGCCGCTCTCGACCGCCTGGAGGTGGGCGGAGTGGTCATCAACGAGGTTCCCGGATTCCGGTCCGATGTCATGCCGTACGGCGGTGTGAAGGACTCCGGGGCCGGACGGGAGGGCCCGAGGTTCGCCATCGAAGAGCTCACCGTCACCCGTATGGCAGTGATTCGCCCGACCACAAAGAAGCCGTGAGGACCACCTTGCAAGCACAGGACCACACCGATGCGCTGGACGCTTACTCCCGCCTGTTCAGGCTCGACGGCCGCAAGGCCGTCGTGGTGGGCGCGGGCAGCGGAATCGGCCGCGAGAGCGCCCTGGCGCTCGCCGCGCACGGCGCCACGGTGGTGTGCGCCGACCGCGATCTGACGGCGGCCGAGGAGTCGGCGTCGATGGGCCCAGGCCTTGTCCCATACACCCTCGACGTGCTCGACGGCGAGGCGGTCGCACGGGCCGCCGAGGAGATCGGGCCCATCGACGTGCTCGTCTTCACGGCCGCGACGAACGTGCGCAAGCCCCTGCTCGACTACACGACGGAGGAATTCGAGCGGGTCGTGGCGCTCAATCTGCGCGCGTCCTTCGACCTGGTGCGGGCGTTCGGCCGTGGCATGGCCGAGCGTGGCGGGGGAAGCATCATCGGCTTCAGCTCGATCCGCGCGGTGGCCGTCGAGCCGGGGCAGGGGGTGTACGCGGCCACGAAGGCCGGGCTCGTCCAGCTGCTGCGGACCGCCGCGGCCGAGCTGGGTCCGTCGGGTGTGCGGGTGAACACCATCGCTCCGGGTGTCGTGGACACCCCGCTGACCGCGCAGATCCGGGCGGTGCCGGAGTGGTCGGAGGCCTACGCCAGCAAGAGCGCCCTGGGCCGCTGGTCCCGGGCCGACGAGTTGGCCGGCGCCGTCGTCTACCTCGCGTCGGACGCGTCTTCCTTCGTCACGGGGAGCCAGCTCTTCGTGGACGGAGGCTGGACGGCGATCGACGGACGCTTCACACCGCCCAACTGACCGGACGCCGGCGGGTCCTTGCCCGCCGATCCGGCGCGGTTCACCCCGGAAGAGAGCCGGAGGCCTCAGGGGCCCCTCTGCCCGTTGAAGGGCGGAGGGGCCCTTGACGGCTCACGGCCGCCGACATCAGAGCGGTACGCAACGGCAGCCCGTGTGCCGCGCGGTCACCGGATCGGATACCGGCCGGTGGATCAGCAGACCGAAACAGCCCGCCCCCGGGCCGCGGTGCCAGGAGCGAGGCACCGTCGGCCCGGGGGCGGGCTGTCCGCCGAGCGGCGGGAACGAACCATGACGCTGATCGCTCCCGCGGATCGCGGCGTCAGGTCCGGGCGAGCGGGGCGTCGGCGCCGTCCGCCGCTCGCCCGGGCGGAACGTCGGCCAGACCGTGGTTCAGCTCCAGTGCGTGCGCCGCGCGGATGAGCACCCCGTCATCACCGTGGCGGCCCGCGAGCATCATGCCGACCGGTAGACCGTCGACCAGACCGGCGGGGACGTTCAACGCGGGGTGTCCGGTGTGGTTGAACGCGCAGGTGTTCGCGATGAGTCCGGGGTCGAGGGCCAGTTCGGTCAGCTCGACCACCGAGGCGTCGGCATCGGGCAGCGGCGGCGCCGTGGTGCGCACGGTGGGCAGGGCGAGGACATCGACGTCCTCGAGCAGCTGGTCGTACTGCTGACGCAGGCGTATCGCCAGGTTCTGCGCCTTGGCGTAGTAGTGGCCACCGTAGACATCCCACAGGTAACCGCCGACGGCCGCCGCATACTTGACGCTGGCGAACAGCAGATCGGAGTGGAGCGCCCGGCCACGGGCCGCCGCCAACGCCACCTCGGCGTCGTAGAACCCCTTGCCGGGCAGCCCGATCGCGTTGCCCTTCAGCATGAACTGCGCCCCGCCCTGGAGCAGCACCGAGGAGTGGATGTCCATCGCGTAGGAGTGCAGCGGCGCCGAGACGTCCACGATCTCGGCACCGAGCGAGGCCAGCAGCGCCACGCGCGCCCGTACGGTCTCATCAACGGCGCTCTGCGCCTCACCGGCGGTGAATCCCTCCGCGAGCACGCCCACGCGAAGCCCCCGCAGCGAATCCCCCAGCATTTCGCCGTATGCCGGTACGGTGGTCCGCGACCGCTGGCGCGGGTCGAGACCGCCGTCGAAACCCGCGATCACTTCGAGCAGCGCCGCGAGGTCCCGGGCGGTCCTCGCCATCGGCCCTACGTGGTCGACGCTGGGATCAATCGGCAGGCAGCCGGTGTACGGCACCAGGCCGTAGGTGGGCTTCAGCCCGTAGATACCGCACTGCGCAGCCGGGATCCGGATCGAACCGCCCTGGTCGGCGCCGATTCCGATGTCACAGGCACCACTGGCGACCAGTGCCGCGACGCCGCTGGAGGAGCCTCCGGCGGATCGCGAGGTATCCCACGGGTTGCGGACGAACCCGTCGGCGGAGGAGACGCTCGCACCCGACAGGCACAGGTCTTCTGTCGTCCCGATGCCGGTGATCCGGCCGCCGGCGTCAAGTACCCGGGTGACGATGGTCGCGTCGTAGGAGGGTGTGTGTCCCCGCAGCAGCTGGGACCCACCGCCCATCGGAACGCCGGCCACCGGGATCATGTCCTTCAGCGCCACGGTCCGGCCCGCCAGCCGCCCGGTGGCGGCCCCTCGCACATCGCAGCGGACTGCCCACGCGTTCAGCGGATTGTCCTCCGCGTCCGGCCGCCGCGAACCCGCCCTGGGGTAGCGGACCGGCGGTTGGTGGCCGCTCACCTCATCCAGCCGCTCGCACGCCCGGAGCGCGCCCTGTCCGAGGGTGAGCATCATCCGGAGCTCGTCGTCGTCCATCGTGAGCCCGGCGTTCTCCGCGGCTCGCCTGACCGCGTCGAGGGAAAGTGGCGCAAGTGTCATCGCTGCTCCTTTGGGTGCCTGGAACTGGAGGAGGTGAGCGGGAGCGAATCAGTCGATTCGCTCGAAGGGTTCCTCGCCCTCCTCGTCCGGCGCGACCGTGAAGACGAGCTTCTCGAACTTCCCGGTGAACGCGAATTCGCCGTCATAGCTCGGTGAGGAGGGCGACAGGGTGTCCCGGCCGACGTCGAGGCCCTGCCATCCGAAGAAGTGCGGGAGGACCCGCGGAATGACCTCTTCGCCGACCGGCCTTCCTGACACGTACAGATGTCCAACGCCCTGCATGTCACCGGTCTTGACGAATTCGAAGGTCAGCTCCGCCGGGCCGGTCGGGAGTTCTTCCTCCGAGGTCACCGTGTACCGGGTGCCGAGGAAGTTGTACTCGTAGACCAGCCGGTTGTCCTTGACGTACAGGACGTATCCGCTGCTGATGTTGCCCAGGGACACCAGGACACCCTCGTCCGACGCGGTGGCCCGGTCGACGAACGCGGTGATACGGTGTGCGCGGTTCATCACCGGTGGTACCGCGGCACCGGGCAGATGAGCCATGCCGGGGTAGTAGGTGAAGGTGGTGCGCTTGCGCGGAGAGCCGGGACGCGGAATCTTCGCCCGGAGGGCGAACCCTTGGTCGTCCAGCGGCAGCACATCGTATTTTCCTGCTTCCACCCAGAAGCGGGAGATCATCTTCTGTAGTTGCTCGGGCCGCGTCTGCGCCAGATCGTTGCATTCCGAGAAGTCGGTGTCGTGGTGGTAGAGCTCCCACTGGTCGTCGTCGAAGGACGTTCCGCGTTCGTGGTAGGCGACGGCCTTCCAGCCGTCGTGCCAGATCGCGCGGTGCCCGAACATCTCGAAGTGCTGGGCTTCCTTGCGCGTCGGCGCGGTCGGCGAGTCGAAGGTGTAGCCCATGCTGACACCGTGGATCGGCATTTGCGGGATGCCGTTGTAGACCGCGGGAGCTTCCAGACCGAGCAGTTCGAAGAGGGTCGGGGCGATGTCGCTGACATGGTGGAACTGCTGCCTGATCTCGCCGGTACGCGGCAGCCCCTGAGGCCAGTTCACGATGAGCGGGCAGCGGACGCCGCCTTCGTGGGTGTTCTGCTTGTAGCGCTTGAACGGCGTGTTGCCCGCCTGCGCCCAACCCCAGGGGTAGTTGGCGTGAGCGCGCGTGGTGCCGATCTCATCGATCCGCGCGAGCATCTCCTCGAAGTCCTCGGGCAAACCGTTCTGATACGCGGTGGGGTTGATCGAACCCTGCTGCCCGCCTTCCTGGCTGGCCCCGTTGTCCGAGAGCAGGATGGTGATGGTGTTCTCCATCCGGCCTATCTGCTCCAGGAATTCCATGAACCGGCCGATGTGGTGGTCGGTGTGGTCGACCATCGCCGCGTAGGCTTCCTGGAGGCGTGCGGACAGCTTCTTCTCGTCGTCCGACAGTTCGTCCCAGGGAAGGACCCCGGGGTTGTGCGGCGCCAGTTCGGTGCCCTCTGGCAGGATGCCCCGTTCGATCTGGCGGGCGTGCCGGGTGGCGCGCTCGACGTCCCAGCCGTGGTCGAACCGGCCCCGGTACTTCTCCAGGTATTCCTGGGGGGCCTGGTGCGGGGCGTGCGCCGCGCCGAAGGCCATGTACATGAAGAAGGGCTTCTCCGGAGTGACCGACGTCTGGTCCCTGACGAAATCGATCGCCCGGTCGACGATGTCCTCACTGAGGTGGTAGCCCTCTTCCGGGCTCTTCGGCGGATCCACGGCGTGGTTGTCGTGGAACAGCTCCGGATAGAAACTGTCCGTCTCGGCTTCCAGGAATCCGTAGTAGCGCTCGAACCCGCGGGACAGCGGCCACTGGGTGTACGGCCCGGAGGCGGTGGTCTGCTCCATCGGCGCCAGGTGCCACTTGCCCACGGCCATGGTGTTGAAGCCGGCGTCGCGCAGCACCTCGGGCAGTATCGCGGCGGACTTGGTGATCTGTCCGCGGCCGCTGGGGAAGCCCGTGTCGAAGTTGGACAGCATGCGCATACCGACGGAGTGGTGGTTCCGGCCGGTCAGCAGGGAGGCACGGGTCGGCGAGCACAGCGTGGTGGTGTGGAAGTTGGCGTAGCGAAGGCCGCCGGTGGCGAGGGCGTCCATGGCCGGGGTGTCGATGTCCGAGCCGAAGCAGCCGAGGTCGGAGAAGCCGACGTCGTCGAGCACGATCACCACGACATTGGGCGTGCCCTCGGGGGGCGCCTGCTGATCGGGCCACCACGGGGTGGACTCCTCGTAGGTCGTGCCGATCTTGCCTTGGAAAGTACCGTTCGCGGACGGCGGACACGGAGAGGCGTTGGTCATCCAGGACGCTCCTTTGCATGGAGATTCGAACGTGCGCCGCACCGGCAGCGGGTCCGCACTCATGACATCTGCTGGGCGGCGCGGCGGTCGGACGGGCGGAGTCCGAAGACTTGACGCGGCCGACAGGCCGTCCCGAAGAAGACTCCAGTTAACTGGTCTTACCAGTAGGTTGAGTGCAAGTTTGGCCTGCTCATGTTCCGGTGTCAACCATGTGGCGGCCACAGCCACCCGATGTCTGAGCGCCCCTCTCCGGGCGGCGGTTCTCGCTCCGTCAGCGCTCCGTCAGCGCTCCGTCAGCGGGTCGAGGGCAGGTCCGCCGCGCAGCGGAACCCCATGTGCCCGGTGCTGCTGTCCGGTGTGTTGGATGTGCGCGCGGCGACGCGGTAGCGGTTGCAGTACGACGCGTGGCACAGATAGGAGCCGCCGCGGATCACCTTCGCCTCGCCGGTGGGAGGTCCGGCCGGGTCCCGGCGGGTCTCCGGGCGGTCGGCCGCGTGCCATGTGGCGCTCCACCAGTCCGAGCACCATTCCCACACATTGCCGGATGTGTTGTACAGGCCGAAGTTGTTGGCTCGGTAGGCCTTGACCGGCGCGGTTCCCAGATACCCGTCCTCACCCGTGTTGACCTGCGGGAATCGTCCCTGCCAGATATTGCAGCGGTGCTGTCCCCGAGGCAGGAGCTCATCCCCCCAGGGGTAGCGGGCGCGCTCCAGACCGCCACGCGCCGCCATCTCCCACTCCGCCTCCGTGGGCAGGCGCTTGCCCGCCCACGCCGCGTAGGCGGACGCGTCGTGCCAGGAGACGTGGACGACGGGGTGGTTCGCCAGCTCGGTCCAGGACGACCCCGGCCCATAGGGAGCCCGCCAGCACGCCCCGTCGACCGCGAGCCACCAGGGCGTCTGCGCCACGGTGCCGTCGCGCACCATGCGCCGGGCGTCGGGGTGGACGAGCGCGTAGAACACGAAGGACCAGCCGTGGCGCTCGGCGTCGGTCCGGTAGCCGCTGCTGCGCGTGAACGCCGCGAACTGCCGGTTGGTGACGGCGGTCGCGTCGATGAGGAACGGTGACAGCCGCACCTCCCGGACCGGGCCCTCACCGTCCTCGGGAAACGCGTCGGCGTCGTCACCCCCCATCGAATACGTCCCTCCGGGGATGCGCAGCATGGCGCGCAGCCCCTGCGCCCGGTCCCGCTCCGGGGCCCGCACCCGCATGGCGGAAGCTCCGGGAATCTCCTCGCCGCCCCCCGACGTGGGGGCACAACATGCGCCTGACATCGTTCCTCCGACCGCTGTTCCTCACCCGGCTGACCACACATTCTCCGTCGGATCGAGCGTACGGCCCGCCGTGCCCGCACCGACCGGCGGCCGGGGCGGGCACCGGTACGGCCGGATCGAATCGCGAAACAACTGTCCCGGTTGTTCACGTTCCCGGTCCGGACTCGCTGGCCGTCGGCAGGTTGTCCGGACGAGTGGGCCGATCACAGTTCCCGGTATGAGTGCGACCAGGTATTTGGAGATCGCGGAGCGGTTGTCCGCCGAGCCGGGACGAGGCGATCGCAGTTATCACATCGTAATGAACCGGGAGAATTGGTGACATACGTCATGAGCAGGGAGCATCGCTGTGCCCTGCTGGCCGAGGCCGAGAGGGCCGAACTGATCGAACTGGCCGATGCCTGCATCGCCGACGGCGCGCGGATACGGGTGCTGGTGGGGCCCGAGGTCGGCTGCGTGACCGCGCAGGTCCGCGAGCCGGTACCGTTGAACACCCATATCCCCGTCGACCCGCTGACGGGTGACGAACTGACCGCGCTCGTGGACGGCCTCGCGGGCCTGCCGTACGGCGGGGAGGCCGTCGACCAACGGACACACGCGCTCCAGACGGCGTGGCTGGCGATGGACGCGGGCGCGGACGACGAGCTGGTGGTGGCCGCGGCGCTGCACGACATCGGCCGGGCCCGGCCGGTCCGGGCAGCACACCCGGGCCTGCCGCACGAGGTGGCGGGCGCCGAGTTCGCCCGCCGCCGGGTGAGCGAACGAGCGGCGTGGGTCATCGCCCGGCACGTACCGGCCAAGCGCTATCTGGTGGCGACCGACGCGGCGTACCACGCCCTGCTCAGCCCGGCGTCGGTCGCGTCCCTGAAGGTCCAGGGCGGCCCGATGGACGAACGCGATGTGGCGGAGTTCGCGGCCCATCCGCTGGCCGCGGACGCGGTCGCGGTGCGCCGCTGGGACGACGCGGCCAAGGACCCGGACGGCCCGCTGCTCGCGCTGCCCACCCTCCTGGCGGCCCACGCCCGCTGCGTGGCGGCGCGGCGGGCCTGAGGCCTTGTGCCCGGAGGGCACGGCGCCCATGTCTGCCGTGTTCCGTGGCTGGCCGCCTGAGCCGCCTCACGGTCAACCGCTTTGACAAAACGGAACGTCGCTCCGTACATTAATCGGAACGACGATCCGTTTTCGGCGCTGCCCGAAGCCGGACACTCCTGATCGCCTCACCCGCCCCGGCCGGACGAGACCGGCGGCAGAGGCCATTGAAGGGATACGCCCACCTCATGAGTGAATCGACATACGCGGCCGACGCCTTCGGCTCGCCCACTCCCGTCCTCTCGGTCAGCCCCGTGGTGCTGCCGGCCCCCGGCCGAGCCGTGGACCTGGAAGTGCGCGTCTCCGCGCCCGTGACCGGGGCCGACCTGCCGGTCATCCTCCTCTCACACGGCCAAGGCTACTCGAACCACCTCTCCTCACTGAACGGATACGCCCCGCTCGCCAACTTCTGGGCCGCACACGGCTTCGTCGTGATCCAGCCCACGCATCTGAGCTCGCGGACGCTCACCCTGGACCCCAACACCCCCGGCGCGCCGCTGTTCTGGCGATCGCGGGCCGAGGACATGACGCGCGTCCTCGACCAACTCGATGTGATCGAGGCCGCCGTTCCACAGCTCCTCGGGCGCGTTGACCGGAGCAAGGTGGCCGTGGCCGGGCACTCGATGGGCGGGCACACCGCGAGCCTGCTGCTGGGTGCCCGGCTCACCGACCCGGACGACGGAACGGAAGTGGACCTGGCCGAGCCCCGGATCACGGCGGGGGTGCTGCTCGCCGCGCCCGGCAGGGGCGGCGATGCCCTCACCGAATCCACGGCCGAGAACTTCCCCTTCTTCCTGACCACCGACTTCTCCAGGATGACCACGCCCGCACTCGTGGTCGCCGGCGACAAGGACGCCTCTCCCTACCTGACGGTCCGTGGCCCGGAGTGGCACACCGATCCGTACTTCCTCTCCCCCGGTCCCAAGTCCCTGCTCACGCTGCACGACGCCGAGCACGGGCTCGGCGGGGTCTCCGGCTATGACGTCGCCGAGACCACCGACGAAGACCCCGAGCGCCTGTCCGCGGTCCAGCGGCTCACCTCGGCCTACCTCCGCACCCAGCTCAACCCCGGGGATTCCGCGTGGCAGACGGCGTGCGACGCGCTGGCGGCCGGCCCCAGCCCGCTCGGGCGAGTCGAATCGAAGTAGGCCGGGAAGGCGGCGGCGAAGGGGACGACCCGCGTCAGCCCCGGACCCGCCACGCAAGGTCAGCGGAACCAGACCAACACGGGGACGCGGATCTCGCGGAGTTCGGGCAGGACGACGTATTCGAAGACCACCGGCTCGCCGCCGATCTGGAGGCTGTACCGGGCGCCGAGGTCGTCCATGGGGTCGCCGGGGGGCTGGCGGTCGCGGTCGATCGCGCCGCCGACTTCGAGGGCCAGCGCGCTCAGGAAGTTCACCACCTTCTTGGAGAGGTCAGGTGGCATGTCGAGCAGCGTCCGGGCGGGGATCTCCTCGGTCCACGCCGTCCAGCCGCCACGCGGCCGGGGGCTCATCGGGTGATTCCCTCCAACTGGTCGACGAGGTCGTCCACGGAGACCAGGCGGGTGCCGGCGGCGGCGTGGGAGCGGCTTTCCGCGGCGCCGGGGGCGCGGTCGAGCATGGCCGCCTTCCACCACTTGCGCATGACGCCCGGAACGGTCTCCTCTTCGGCGGCCAGCACCTCGGCGTAGAACTGGGCCCGGTTCGCTCCGGTCAGCGCGTCGCCGATGCCGTTGATCGTGTTCGGGATCGCCGGAATCCTGCGGTCGGTGGGGTGTTCGGGCTGTGCGCTCATCTCCGAGTTCCCTTTCCCGCATCGGGCGTGACGGTCGGCGGCCCCGGTCGAGACGCCGTCGCTCGGGTCATTCTCTCGCAGGACGCGTGCTCCATGGGGCGTAGTGGGAGATCAGGGTAGCCGGTGGGCCGCCGCTCCACCGTTGGCACAGCTGGTGGCCCGCTCCCCCGCCGGGCGGCTCGGCCGCGGCACCGTACGGATCGGGCGGCCCTGGCGACCCTGGCCACCGTTCGCCCACGGGGGAGACAGCGGCCCCGTACCGTCGCGGCGGTACGGGGCTCCGCGGCCTCAGCGCGCGCTGCCCAGATTCCGGTCGGCGTCGGCGCCCTCGAGCATGAGGGTGGTCTCCTCGATGCGGCGGAACCGCCCGTCAGGGGCGAACTCGGCGAAGAGGTAGACCTCCGTGCGCACGGTGGAGCCGTCGGTCTTGACGACGTCGATGACATGACGGTCCGCGTACCGGTCGCCCTGTGCGAGCTCGTCGAGGACCTGGACCGATCCGCCGGCCACGACCGTGCGCAGATGGGCGATGTGGGCCATGAACTCCCCGCGGTCGTCCCAGCGGCCGTCGGTGCGCTGGCGGTAGTCGGGGGCGAAGTGCCGGTCGGCGGCCTCGGCCAGTTCGAGACCGGGCGTGAAGAGCAGGTCGGTGAGGGCGGTGGCGATATCGGTACGGGAGGTGGGGGTGGCGGTGGCGGTGGCCATGACGGTGCCCTTCGGTTTCGGAGGTCGAGAACTGCGTGCGCCAAGCACGCACTTGCACCGTACCGCATATTGCGTGCGTCGCGCACGCTAGACTGGGAGTCATGCCGACCGACGTGGGACACGAGATCGCCGACGCACTGGGAACGCTGCTCAAGCGCGGCACCCGTGAACAGATCTACCGACGCCTGACCGAGGGCCTGGGCGAGGCCGTGGACGAGGTCACCTATCCCGTGCTCAGCGGGCTCGCCCGCACCGGCCCGCGCAGCGCCGCCGGTCTCGCCGACGAGATCGGCCTGGACCGCTCCGGCGTCACCCGCCGCGCGACCCGCCTGGAGGAAGCCGGTCTGCTACGCCGCGAGCCCGACCCCGCCGACCGGCGCGCCACTCTGCTCGCCCTGACCGACGCCGGGCGAGCGGCGATCGAAACGACCCGGCAGCGCCTCGCCGCGCATATCGAGGACTCCCTCGCCTCCTGGCCACCCGGCGAAGCCCAGACCTTCGCCCGCCAGCTGCACCGCTTCGTCGACCACGGACCCTTCACCGCGTAGGCCGGTCGCGACGACGGGCCGCGCGTAGCGGCGTGCGCGGGTCAGGAGAGCCAGTCGGTGTAGCGGGTGGGGGCGAGGTCGGCGCCCGTGTCGGTGAGGACGTCGCCCTTGACGGCGCCGAACAAGCCTGCGGTCGGGTCGGTGACGACGGTGCGGTTGTCACCCTTGGAGGCCAGGGTGATCCGGCCCAGCTCGTCCAGGGGAAAGACCTCGGGGCCCGCGATGTTGCGAATGCCGCGCAACGGGGGCCCCTGGGCCACATCCGTCACCGCCGCGGCCACGTCCTTGGCGGCGATCGGCTGGATCGGCGTGGCGGGCAGCCGCACGGTCTCGCCGTCAGCGGTCCAGGACATGGTGGCGTCCATGAACTCCATGAACTGCGTCGCCCGGACGATCGAGTACGGGACCGGCCCGGCCACGAGGATCTCCTCCTGGAGCGCCTTGGCCCGGTAGTAGTCCAGCTCCGGCACCTGGTCCACACCGACGATCGACAGGATCACGAAGTGGCCGACACCGGCCTTCTGGGCAGCGGCCAGCAGGTTGTCCATCGAGGTCCGGAAGAAGGCCAGGGAGGCCTCGTCGAAGGTCGGGGAGTTCGCCAGGTTGACGACGACATCGGCCCCCGCCACCGCCTCGTCCAGCCCCTTACCGCTGATGATGTCGACTCCCGTGGACGGCGAATGCGGTACCGCCTCATGCCCGGCGGCGTTCAGATTCTTGACGACCTGCGACCCGATGAGCCCGGTACCGCCGATGACCGCGAACTTCATAACAGGCCTTTCGTCGAGGTATGTCCGTAAAGAGACAGATAACCCCAATACGGGATTCCATGCACCGAGCTCGCACACGTTCCGTCCAAGACCGCCCACGGACCGCGACGGGATGGGGGCCGTAACCGCCGCCGCCGTGCGGGCCGCCCAGTTCCGGTTGTAGATATATGCGTCTGTCTCGCTCGGAACGTGCGCTTCCGTACCTATGTCGTGCCAGACTGTGGGTGGCCCTCACCGCATCCCCCGTCGGTGAGGGCCACTTACGTGAGGTGGGTCCGGGCTGCCGCCACGGGGCCCCGATCGTGGCGATGGCCTGGCCGATGACCTCCTGCGGGGACAGGCCCGTGTGCTCGACCAGCGATCCGAGCAGCAGGGCCCCGAGCAGCGCGGAGCTCTGCCCCAGATGGGTGGCGATCTGGGTGAACTCGTCCCAGCCCGCGATCATCCGCTCCACGTCCCCCGTCTCGGCCGCCCGTGCGAAGGTCGCCGTACCGTCACCACTCGCGGTGGCGAGGAGAGTGCCGTCGGGAGAGAACGCCACGGACCGGATGGTGCGCTGCGTCATGTCCGTCGTTCCCCGCGTTCCCCCACGTCGTGCCGTGGGGAGCCAGGGCAGAGCCATAGCCACGGCGTCCTGCCGTGTCCGGCTCAGCGTGCGTCTGCCACCAGCTCCTGGTGGACGAAATCCACCAGGAGTTCGCGCATGGTTCCGATGGTCATGCCGGGAACTCCGGTCAGTACCTGGATGGCCGCGCCGTCGGTGAGGGCGGTCAGGCGCAACGCGACGACGTGCGGGTCGGCGTCCGCTCGGAAGATGCCCTGCCGCTGGCCGCGCTGGACGATCCGGCGGACGGTTTCCTGCCAGCGTGCGTAGTACTCGTTGTGGGCCGGGCGGAATTCGGGGCGGATCGTGGCCTCGGCCCAGTACTGGAGCCAGATGGCCCACTCGTCCCGGACCTGGCCGACCCGTGGCAGCTGCATGTCGATCAGCTTCAGCAGCCGCTCGTGTGCGTTGTGGACGGCGCGCAGTTGGGTGGACTGGCGGGCGAACGCCCGGTCGACGCAGTACTTGAGGGCCTCCGCCAGGACGTCATTCTTCCCGGGGAAGTAGTAGTGCACCGTGCCGGTGCTGGTGCCACAGACCTTGGCGATGTCGGCGATGCGCACGGCGTGGAAGCCGCGCTCGGCGATCAGCTGCCACGTGGCGTCGAGGATTCTCGCCCTGCGGTCCTCATCGCTCCTGGGCTCCGCCTTCGTCCCTGTGGTCACATCGTCTCCCCGTGGTCGTCGATCCTGGCACCCCCGTCCGCGTCGGCGCTCAGCGTCCGCCCATTCTGACTGATGCGTCAGTTTCTCGGCAAGTCCCGGGTCCGCGGCGAACCCCCTCTGATGCAGGACTTTTCTGGTCGCCACCTCTTGACGTCAGTCTCGACGAGAGGGCTAACTGACGCATCAGTCAAACCTTTGGCTCCCATCCTTTCCGCACACAGATCGAGGAGGCTCTGTGCGCACAGACCAACCCGTGCCGCCGGTCAGCGGACTACGGCCGGATGTCCACACCGGCAAGGTCGCGCTGGTGACCGGCGGGGGCACCGGCATCGGCCGGGCCACCGCCCTGGACCTGGCCGCCGGCGGCGCGCGCGTCGTGATCTGCGGGCGCCGCCCGGAGCCCCTGGCAAAGGCCGCCGAGGAGATCGAGGCCCTCGGCGGCTCCTGCCTCACGGTGTCCGCGGACATCCGCGAGGAGAGTCACGTCACCACGGTCGTCGACCGCGTGCTCGACGCGTACGGACACGTCGATGTCCTGGTCAACAACGCGGGCGGACAGTTCTCCGCACCCGCCGAGGAGATCAGCCCGGGCGGCTGGCGGGCCGTGCACCGGCTCGCCGTCGACGCCACATGGGCGATGACCCGCGAGGTCGCCCGCCGGGCGATGATTCCGCGGCGCTCGGGCGCGGTGTTCTTCATCGCCTTCTCCCCGCGCCGCGGCATCCCCGGCTTCGCCCATGCCGCCTCCGCGCGGGCCGCGGTGGAGAACCTGGCGGCCGGGCTCAGCCTGGAGTGGAGCCGGTACGGCATCCGTACCGTGTGCGTGGCCTCCGGCACCATCGCCACCGGGGGCCTGGACGACCACTACACACCGGAGGACCGGGAGCGCTGGGAGAGCTCGGTGCCGCTCGGCAGGCTCGGCCGGCCCGAGGACGTCTCCGGCCTCATCTCCTTCCTCGCCTCCCCACAAGGCTCGTACATCACCGGCACCACCGTCGTCGTCGACGGCGGAGCCGATGCCTGGGGTGCCGGTCACCCCGTACCCGACGTACCCCACCACCTCACCACGCCGGACTCGTCCCCCAAGGACAACCCATGAGCCTCTCCGCCACCGAGCGGCGCGTTCCCGGACGCGACCTGGGACCGCTCTTCGCACCGAACGCGGTCGCCGTCGTCGGGGCCAGCAACGACCGGGCCAAGTGGGGCAACTGGATCAGTGTGCAGGCGCTGCGCATGCGGGGGCGCCGCCCGGTGTACCTGGTCAACCGCCGTGGTGAACCGGTGCTCGGTGAACGCGCCTACCGCTCCATGGCCGAACTCCCCCAGCGCGCCGACCTCGCGGTGATCGCCGTCCCGGCGGCCGGGTTCGAGTCGGCCGTCGAGGACGCGCTCGCCGCCGGGGCGCGCGCCATCGTCGGCATCACCGCGGGCTTCGCGGAGCTCGGCACGGAGGGCGAGGCGCGGCAGTCGGCGCTGGCCCGGCGGGTGCGCGAGGCGGGGGCCGTGCTGCTGGGCCCGAACTGCCTGGGCGTCCTGGACAGCGGCAGCGAGCTGTATCTGTCCTCCAATCCGCTGCCGCCCGGCACGGTGGGCCTGATCTCGCAGAGCGGCAACATGGCCCTGGAGCTCAGCCGGATCCTCTCCGAGCGGGGGCTCGGCTTCTCCCGCTTCGCCTCGCTCGGCAACCAGGCGGATCTCACCGTGGCCGACCTCATCCGTGCCTACACCGTGCATCCGGAGACCAAGTTGATCGCGGTGTACAGCGAGGACTTCGGCGACGGCCGGGACTTCGTGGCCGCGGCCGCCGAGGCCACCACCATGGGCAAGCCCGTGGTGCTGCTCACGGTCGGCGCCAGCGAGGCGTCCGTACGCGGCGCCAAGTCGCACACCGGGGCGCTGGTCAGCGACGGCTCGGTGATCGACGCGGCCTGCCGGGCCGCCGGGATCGACCGGGTGGCCAGCCCCCGGCAGATGGCCGGCCTGCTGGAGGCGCTGCATCTGTTCGGCGCGGCCCCCGCCCGCAGGGTGGCGGTGCTCGCCGACGGCGGCGGCCATGCCTCGGTCGCCTGTGACCTGGCCGAGCGGTACGGGCTGTCCGTACCGGAGTTCGACCCCGAGCTGTCGCGGCGGCTGCGTGACCATCTGACGCCGTCGGCGGGGGTGGGCAACCCGGTGGACCTGGCGGGCATGGGCGAGAAGGACGTCACCTCCTTCGCCCGTGTGCTGGGCGATCTGCTCGACGCGCCGGGCACCGACTCGGTCCTGATCACCGGATACTTCGGCGGCTACGGCGAGTACGGCGCCGCCCTCGCCACCGCCGAGGTCGAGACCGCGGCCGAGATCGGTGAGCTGGTGCGCGACCGCTGCAAGCCGGTGGCCGTGCACACCATGTACCCCTACAGCGATGCCGCCGAGGAGTTGCAGCGGCGCGGCGTCCCGGTCTTCCGCGCCATCGAGGAGGCGGCCCGCAGCCTCGGGATGCTGGCCCGGCGCACCGCCGCCGACCCCGCGCTGCGGCCCCTGCCCACCCCGGCGCCGCCGGTCACGGACGACGGCTACTGGAGGGCACGCGAGCTGATCCGGGCCGCGGGCGTGGACTTCCCGGCGGCGCGCCGGGTCACGTCGGTGGACGAGGCCGTGGCGGCGGCCCGGGAGATCGGCGGCAGGGTCGTGGTCAAGGCGCTCGGCCTGCTGCACAAGTCCGACTCCGGGGGTGTCGCGCTCGGGCTGGAGGGCGACACGGCGGTCCGGACCGCCGTCGCCGACATGGCCGAGCGGCTGTCCCCGCCGGGGTACTGCGTCGAGGCCATGGCGGATCCGCGCGACGGTGTCGAGCTGATCGTCGGTGTCCGGCGTGACCCCCGCTTCGGGCCGGTCACCATGCTCGGCCTCGGCGGGGTCACCACCGAGGTGCTGCGCGACGTGGACTTCGCCCTCGCCCCGCTCACCCCCGGGCAGGCCCGTGAGCTGCTGGACCGGCTGCGTTCCGCCGCCCTGCTGCACGGCGTACGCGGCCGGCCCGCCGTCGGCATCGACGCACTCGCCCACGCCATCGCCGCCATCACCGACGTGGCGGCTTCCCACCCGGAGATCGCCGAGCTGGAGGTCAATCCGCTGCTCGCCACTCCGCGCGGATGCCAGGGCCTGGACGCCCGCATCGTCCTGGGCTGACCCCATCGCACAAGAGCACTCACCCAGCGCTCCCCCGCGCCACAGCAACAGGAGGAACACCGTGGAATTCGCCCTCAGCCCCCGTCTGCTCGAACTCAAGCAGCGTGCCGCCGGCCTGACCGGCAAGATCATGCAGTTCGAGGACGAGTGCGAGGCCAACAACGGTCTGCCGCCCGAAGCCCACGCCGCGATCCGCGAGGAGGTGCTGGCCCATGGCCTCCAGGCCATCAACATGCCCGCCGAGTGGGGCGGCGCGGGCCTGACCATCCTCGAACAGGTCGTCGTCCAGGACGAGTTGGGCAAGCTGACCAACGCCCTGTGGGACGCGGTGTGGCGCCCGGCCAACTGCCTCAGCGCGTGCACTCCCGAGCAGCGCGACCGCTACCTCGTCCCGGACATCGAGGGCCGCCGTCGCGATGCCGTGGCCATCACCGAGGAACACGCCGGTTCCGATCCCTCCCGGATCCGCACCACGGCCACCCGGGACGGCGACGGCTATGTCCTGAACGGCGAGAAGTGGTTCGTGACCGTGGGCGACGCGGCGGACTTCCTCATCGTCCTGGCCTACGTACAGCCGGACAGCGAGCCGACGATGTTCCTCGTCGACAAGGACACCCCCGGCGTCTCGGTCAAGCGCACCCCCCGCTACACCCACACCTTCGTCTACGAACACCCCGAGTTCCTCTTCCAGGACGTCCGGGTCGGCCAGGACGCCGTCCTCGGCAGGATCGGCGAGGGGTACGACCTGACCCGCGACTGGTTCACCGAGGAGCGGCTGATGATATCCGCGCGCACCATCGGCGCCGCCGAGCGCGCGCTGCGGCTGGCCGTCGACTGGGCGAAGGAGCGTGAGCAGGGCGGGGACGTGCTGATGAACCGTCAGCTGATCCAGGGCATGGTCGCCGACTCGGTGACCGAGATCGTCACCAACCGGGCCTTCACCCACCAGGTGGCCTGGGAGTTCGACCAGGGTGGCGACCGCAAGACCCTGCACGCCAAGGCCGCCACCGCCAAGCTCGCCGCCTCCGAGGCGTCCAACCGGATCGTCGACCGCTGTGTGCAGATCTTCGGCGGCCGCGGCTACATGCGGGACGTCCCGGTCGAGCGGCTGTGGCGCGAGCTGCGGGTGGACCGGATCTGGGAGGGCACCTCCGAGATCCAGCGGCTGGTCATCGCCAACGAGGTCGGCAAGCGCGGCCTGGACGACCTGCTGTCCTTCACCGCCGGGAGCTGACCGGCGCGCTTCGGCGGCAGGGGCCGTAGGGCCACGCCGGGCGTACGGCCACGTACGGCCACGTGGCGACGTACGGCCACACCCAGTGCCGTACGGCCCCTGCCGCCGTGCGCCCCACTGCCGCCGCCCGACCACGTGGCGCGGCAACGTTCCCCCGAGCCCTCAGACAGGAGAAGCACCAGAGCCATGACCGTCACCGACACGACACCCGCCGCCTCCTCGGAGGCCGGCACCGTGGAAATCGAGCGCACCGGCGAGCACCAGGACATCGCCGTCCTCACGCTGCGGCGGGAGCAGAAGCTCAACGCGCTCTCCACTCATATGGAGTCCGCCCTGCTCGACGCCCTGCGCGGCCCGCAGGTGCGCACCAGCCGGGCCGTGGTCGTCACCGGAGTGCCGCGCGCCTTCTCGTCCGGGGCGGACACCGGCGAACTGCGCGAGATGACCCCCGAGGCGATCGCCGAGTACTACCGCTCGTCCGGCGCGGTGTACGAGGCGTTCGCCGCCCTCCCCCAGCCCACGGTGGCGGCCCTGTCGGGCTACTGCCTCGGCGGCGGCCTGGAACTGGCGCTGGCCGCGGACATCCGGGTGGCCGACCCGGACACGGTCTTCGGACTGCCCGAGGTGGGCATCGGCATTCTGCCCAGCTCCGGCGGGGTGACCCGGCTGGTGCGCGAGGTCGGACCGGCCCGCACCCGCGATCTGGTGCTGCGCGGCCGCCGCTTCGGCGCGCAGGAGGCGTACGCCTGGGGGCTGATCGGGGAGATCGCCGAGGGGGCAGTCCGGGAGAAGGCGGTGGAGATCGCCACGGAGCTGGCCGGACAGCCGCGGTTCGCCGTCTCCGTCGCCAAGCAGGTGATCACGGCGGCCACCGAAGCCCCGCGCGAGGCGGCGCTGCTGCTGGAGCAACTCGCGTACGCCGCGCTCAACCGGACCGGCTGAACCGTCGTCTCGGCGGCAATCAGGCCGCGAAGATTGGCTCGTGACCTACATCACAGGCCCCGCTTCCGCATTCCCGTGGAATGATGTTCAGCGTTTTGGCTGGTCGTCATCGGGGGAGACACGAATGCCGACGATGCTTGTCATCGGGTATAGGGACGGCCTGGACGAGGCCCTGCGGCGCCGAGACTTGGAGCCGTTCTATATCGTGCAGGCGCCGGTGCGCCCTCCGCGAGGCCGGGGCGTCAAGTACGTCGCCGACATGGAGAACGCCCAGGAAATATTGCGAGCAGTGCTTTCCGCGCAACTCGACGACATAGCCGGAGTGCTGACCGTACATGAGATGGGCGTATTCGGAGCGGCCTATCTGCGGCAGCAGTTGAATCTTCCCGGCAATACGGATTCAAAGACCACCCTGCGTTTCCGGGACAAGTACCTACAGAAGAGCAAGCTGCCGCCCCACGTCAGGCGAGCGCGTTGCCGGTATGTCTCCGTGGGCACGTCGTTCAAGGATCTCGCCGACGATCTGGGAGAGGTCTTCGTGGTCAAACCGGCCACCGGAGCCGGCGCCCTCCGTACGGCCGTCGTCCGGTCCCCGGAAGAGTACGAACGAGCCTTGACCCCGTTCACCGGGCAGTCGGACGTCGAGGTCGTCGCCGAGGCCTTCATCGACGCCTCGGAAGTCTACATAGACGGCATCTGGAAGGACGGCGATCTCCGGTGGTCGTCCATGAGCCGCAACCACACCTCTCCACTGAGTGCCGTACAAGGCGGCGTCCTGGCCGCCCACATCTTGGACAGAAGGCGCTATTCGACGCTGTTCCAGGAAGCGGAGACGCTTGCCGGGCAGGTGCTCACAAGCCTTGACGCACCTGATTGCGTATTCCATCTGGAAGCGTTCACGGAAGACGCGGGGCTGACGTTCGGCGAGTGCGCCATCCGCCTCCCGGGCGCGCTCTCCCCTCAGATCAACAAGCTGACATTCGGCGTCGACCTCTTTGACGTCGAGATCAGCCTCGCACTGGGGGAAGAGCTGTCCGGGCCGCTGAACAGCGGTGACCCGGATCGCTTCTACGGGTACATCCTGCTACGCCGCCCGAAGAGCGGAAGCCTCACTCAACAGGATTTCGAGCGCAACTTCCGCTTCGACGAGATCCAGTATTCCTCGTCACCCGACACGCCGCTCGGCCCGTACGGCCGCGTGGGGCAGGCCATCGTATCCGACCAGGATGAGCTGAAACTCCAGCAGACAATCGCGGAAATCGTGCGGTTCAATGAGGCTGGCGGCGGATACGCCCAGCCCCGGGGCGAATCATGATCCTGGGACTCGGCATCTCCGCGTTATGCGCCTTCGGCGCGCTGATCGCCCTGATCGGCGTCCTCGCGATGGCGCTCCCGGGCCGGCCCCAGCCGTGGCCGCTGCATCTGATGCGGCGTGGCGCATGGCTGGCCGCCGCTGCCGCGGCGTCCATCTATGCCCTGGGGCTCTTCGCCGTTCTCGGGTCCGAGCAGGAGTTCAACAACGGCGCCGACTCGGTGCCCGCTCCGGCGTGCCGTGAGGGCTTCGACCCGGGCGTGGTTCAGCACCTCTCCCATCACCGGTCCTCCTACCTGCCGCTTCGTTTCGACTGCGTCCTCGACGACGGCACGGTCTACTCCAGCGATCCCCGTTACGCATGGATGAACTGGATGGCCCTGCTCCTCGCGCTGTCCGGTGCGTTGCTCGCCATCGGTGCGGGCTACGTGACCGAACTCCGTGCCCGGAAGCACGCGCGTTACCGCCAAAAGCGTTGACGCTTCGGGTGAGGCATCTGCCATTCCATGGCATCCGACAGGCCGGTTGACGTTCGACCATCCGAACGAAGGCTTGACGTAGACGGCTTGTGCGTGGTGCGTCGGCCTGCTCACCCAGACCAACTCCACCTGCTGACCCCACCGGTCTCGCGACCACACCCTCGGTGCCTGCCGCCCACCGCGCCAGCTGGTCGATGCGGTGGCTTAGGATGTGGCCCGAGGTGCACTAACAGATATCCACGGCAGAGAGTGACAACGTGACAACCGTCGCATACCAGGGCGAGCCGGGATCCAACTCTGCGACCGTCACCCTCACCCTGTTTCCGGGAGCCGGGGAATTGGCGTGCACCACTTTTGAGCAAGCCCTGGACAGCGTGACGCTCGGCACCGCTGACATGGCGGTGATTCCCATCGACAACTCGGCGGCGGGCCGCGTCGCCGATGTGCACCACCTGCTTCCCGGGTCCGGCCTCTTCATCGTCGCTGAGCACTTCCTGCCCATCCGCTTCGACCTCATGGGCATCCCTGGCACGCCACTCGACGAGGTGGTGTACGTACGCAGCCACATCCATGCCCTGGGGCAGTGCCGAAAAGTTCTGCGCGAGGGCGATTGGCGCACCGTCGTCAGTGACGACACGGCGGGCGCGGCCCGTGAGGTGGCCGAGCTGGGCGACGCCAGGCACGCGGCGCTCGCCCCACCCGCGGCGGCACCTCTCCACGGCCTGGAGGTCTTCAAGTCGAAGGTCGAGGACGATCCCGAGAACACCACCCGGTTCGTCGTCCTCTCCCGAAACACCACCGTGCCGCCGAACACGGAGGAAGCGACCATGACGAGTCTGTTCTTCTGCGTGCGCAACGTTCCCAGCGCCCTGTACAAAGCCCTCGGTGGGTTCGCGAGCAGTGGCGTGAACCTCACCAAGATCGAGAGCTACCAGATGGGCGCCGGTCTGAACGCCAGCGGCTTCTACGCCGAGGTCGAGGGACATCCCGACGATCCGCGTGTGGACCTCGCCCTTCAGGAATTGCGCTTCTTCTCTTCGGAGGTGCGAGTCCTCGGCGTGTATCCGGCTCATCCGCACCGGCTGCGCGAGCGGAACCGCTGACGCGGAGCGTTCACCGAAGACTCTCCAGGCGATCGGTCGTCGCGCGGATATGGGATCGAGCGGCTCGCTCGGCCTCCTCCGGGTCCCCGGACTCGATGGCGGCGAGGATCTGGACGTGTTGTTCGATCGCCCTTGCCGCCGTCCCCACTTCCAGGGACGTCCTCTCTTCGGCGGCGAGCCGCGCCGCCAAGCCGTCCACGACCTCGCGGACGGCGTACGCCTGCAACAGCGTCTCCGTGTCCCCGGCGAGGGGCAACATGACGGCAACGTGGCCGGAACGATCCGACCAGTCCGATCGCGGAACTCCTGCGCCGCGGGGGCTATCGGACGGCGGCGTTCGGAAAGTGGCACCAGACCCCGGACTGGGAGATCGACCCGGTGACGGGCCTTCGACCGGTGGCCGACCGGTGAGGGATTCGGTGGGTTGGGCGCATGCCATGAACACACCGTTCCAGTGGACCAAGATGGTGGCGTCACATCTGGGCGGGACCCGGCAAGGGCTCGTGGTGCACTGGCCGGACGGCATCGCCGCCCGTGGCGAACTCCGCTCGTAGTGGCACCACGTGGTCGACGTCACGCCGACCCTGATCGACATGCTCGGCCTCGACACGGACATCCCCGCTTTCGACGGGTGGGCGTGCGCCAAGCACGCCACCCCTGGAAAGCCCGCGTGGGCCCCTCCGGAAACTTCAAGGACGATGTGTGGGAACTCTACGCGCGATCGGACTCGGTGAAGGTACCGCTCCCAATGTCAAGAACAGGTCGTTCCGGCTGACGGTCGGGCTGTCGGCCGACGGCTTCTCGCGATGTGACGGGGTGCTCGTCGCCCAGGGCGGGCGCTTCGGCGGTTGGGTCTTGTACGTCGAGGACGGCGACCTCGTCTACTGCCACACTTCATGGGCCTCGAGCGGACCCTCGTGCGAGCGCGCTCCGCACTGCGCGGGCCCCGGCACGATGTGGCGCTCGACATGAGGTACCTGGGGAAGGGATACGGCGGCCCGGTGGACGTTCCGTACGAGGCGGCGGTCGAGATCCACGCCGTCGAGTAGGCCGGCCACCGGAGCCGAGGTCTGCGTACCGGCGCTTCAGGCGTCGTACATGTAGAAGCCACGACCGCTCTTACGGCCGAGGTGCCCTGCCGCGACCATGCGTCGCAGCAGGGCGGGCGGTGCGTACAGGGGTTCCTTGAACTCCTCGTACATCGACTCGGCCACCGCCTGGGCGGTGTCGAGGCCGATGAGGTCGAGGAGGCGGAGCGGCCCCATGGGGTGGGCGCAGCCGAGTTCCATGCCCCGGTCGATGTCGTCCGGCCGTGCCGAGCCCGATTCCACCATGCGCACCGCGCTCAGCAGGTAGGGCACGAGGAGGGCGTTGACGACGAAGCCCGAGCGGTCGGCTGCCTGGATGGCCTGCTTGCCGAGCCGCTGGACGACGTCGCGGGTGCGCCGCACGGTCTCCTCGCTGGTAGTCAGCGCGGGGATGACCTCGACCAGCTGCTGCACGGGCACCGGGTTGAAGAAGTGCATGCCGATGAGCTGGGTGGGCCGTTCCGTGGTGACGGCGAGGTCGACGATGGGAATCGAGGAGGTGTTGGTGGCCAGGATCGCCGTCGGGTCTTCCACGACCTTGTCCAGGGCGCGCAGGACGTCGGTCTTGATGTCGCGGTTCTCGGCGACGGCCTCGATGACGAATTGGCGGTCGGCCAGGTCGCTGAGGTCGTGGCTGAAGGAAAGCCGGGCCAGTGCCTGGTCTCGCTGCTCCTCGCTGAGCTTGCCACGCCGTACGCCCTCGTCGAGGGAGGCGGTCAGACGGCGGCGGCCCGCCTCGGCGGCGTCCGGGGTGGCTTCGGCAACACGGACATCGATGCCGTGGCGGGCGGCGACTTCGGCGATGCCGGAGCCCATGAGGCCGCAGCCGACGACACCGAGACGGGTAACGGTATCCATCTGAGGTCCTATCCGGTGCGTAAGTGATGTGGCTGGGCTGGTCAGACGTTGCGGCGGTACTGGCCGCCGACCTCGAAGAAGGCGTCGGTGATCTGCTGTAGCGAGCAGACCCGGGCGGCGTCCATGAGGACGGCGAAGACATTGCGGTCACTCACAGCCGCGTCCTTGAGGGCGGCCAGCGCGGCGTGGGCCGTCTCGTGGTGGCGGGCCTGGAAATCCCGGACGCGCGCGAGCTGGGACTGCTTCTCCTCCTCGGTGGCGCGCGCCAGCTCGATGGCGTCGGGCTCGGCGGTGTCCGCATGCGGGTTGCGGAAGGTGTTGACGCCGATGACCGGCAGGGTGCCGTCGTGCTTGCGCTGCTCGTACAGCATCGACTCGTCCTGGATACGGCCGCGCTGGTAGCCGGTCTCCATGGCGCCGAGCACACCGCCGCGTTCGCTGATCCGCTCGAACTCCGCGAGTACGGCCTCCTCCACCAGGTCGGTGAGCTCGTCGATGATGAACGACCCCTGAAGGGGGTTCTCGTTCATCGCCAGACCCCACTCCCGGTTGATGATCAGCTGGATGGCCAGGGCCCGGCGGACCGAGTCCTCGGTGGGGGTGGTGACGGCCTCGTCGTAGGCGTTGGTGTGCAGGCTGTTGCAGTTGTCGTAGATGGCGATGAGCGCCTGGAGGGTGGTGCGGATGTCGTTGAAGTCCATCTCCTGGGCGTGCAGCGAGCGGCCGGAGGTCTGGACGTGGTACTTCAGCTTCTGGCTGCGCTCGTTCGCGCCGTACTTCTCCTTCATCGCCACGGCCCAGATGCGGCGGGCGACCCGGCCGAGGACGGAGTACTCGGGGTCCATGCCATTGGAGAAGAAGAACGACAGGTTCGGGGAGAAGTCGTCGATGTGCATGCCCCGGGCGAGGTATGCCTCGACGTAGGTGAAGCCGTTGGCCAGGGTGAAGGCGAGCTGGCTGATGGGGTTCGCGCCGGCTTCGGCGATGTGATAGCCGGAGATGGACACCGAGTAGAAGTTGCGGACCTTGTGGTCGATGAACCACTCCTGGATGTCGGCCATCATCCGCAGGCTGAACTCGGTGGAGAACAGGCAGGTGTTCTGGCCCTGGTCCTCCTTGAGGATGTCGGCCTGCACCGTGCCGCGCACGCTTCCCAGGGCGTGTGCACGGAGTTCGGCCGTCTCCTCGGGCGACGGTTCGCGGCCCTCGGTCTCCCGGAACCGGTCGATCTGCTGGTCGACGGCGGTGTTGAGGAAGAAGGCCAGGATGGTCGGCGCCGGTCCGTTGATCGTCATGGAGACCGAGGTGGTGGGCGCGACGAGGTCAAAGCCGTCGTAGAGCGCCTTCATGTCCTCCAGCGTGGCCACCGAGACGCCGGATGTGCCGACCTTGCCGTAGTTGTCGGGGCGTTCGTCGGGGTCGCGGCCGTAGAGGGTGACGGAATCGAAGGCGGTGGACAGGCGGGTGGCCGGTTGGCCCTCGGAGAGCAGCTTGAAGCGCCGATTGGTGCGGAACGGGCCGCCCTCGCCGGCGAACATCCGCGCCGGGTCCTCGTTGTCACGCTTGAAGGGGAACACCCCCGCGGTGAAGGGGAAGTGGCCGGGCAGGTTCTCTCCGCGCCAGAACCGCACCAGTTCCCCGTGGTCGGTGAAGCGGGGCAGGGCGACCCGGGGGATCTTGTTGCCGGACAGCGACTCGCGGGTCAGCTTGGTGCGGATCTCCTTGTCCCGGATCTTCACGACCTGCTCATCGCCGGAGTAGGAGGCGATGACGGCGGGCCAGTTCCCGATCTGCTCCGTGATCTCGTACGGGAGCTGCCTGCGGGCGTCCTCGAGCAGCGACCGTACGTTCCCGGCGTCGGAGCCCGCCTCGTCGAGCTCGGCCGTGACCGCCTCCAGACGCTGCACCCGCCTCGCCGCTTCGACCAGTTGACCGGTCTCGGCGTGGTACCCGCGGACCGTCTCGCTGATCTCGGCGAGGTAGCGCGCCCGCTCCGCGGGAACCACCCGCCGGATGCCGGAGGAGTGACGCACGTCGACCGGCGCCAGGGTGCCCTCGGACAGCGGCAGGCCCTTCTCGGCCAGCGCGGTCTTCAGGTACTGGTGGAGCGCGGTGACGCCGTCGTCGTTGAACGTGGCCGCCGAGGAGCCGTACACCGGCATGTCCTCGGGCCGCATGGCGAACGCCTCGCGGTTGCGGACCAGTTGACGGCCCACGTCGCGCAGGGCGTCCTTGGCGCCGCGCCGCTCGAACTTGTTGATCGCCACGACGTCGGCGAAGTCGAGCATGTCGATCTTCTCCAGCTGCGAGGCGGCACCGAACTCGGGCGTCATCACATACATCGAGGTGTCGACGAACGGCACGATCGCCGCGTCGCCCTGGCCGATGCCCGGCGTCTCCACGATCACCAGGTCGAACCCGGCGGCCTTCACCACATCGATCACGTCGGACAGGTGCTCGGGCAGCTCACGGCTGCCGCGGGTGGCCAGACTCCGGAAGAACACCCGGTTGCCGTCGAGGGAGTTCATACGGATGCGGTCGCCGAGCAGCGCCCCTCCCCCGCGGCGACGGGTCGGGTCGACGGCGATCACCGCGATCCGCAGCTTGTCCTGCTGATCGACGCGGAAGCGGCGCACCAGCTCGTCGGTGAGCGACGACTTGCCCGAACCGCCGGTGCCGGTGATGCCGAGCACCGGGGTGACCCGCGCCCCGGCCGCGGCGCGCAACTGCTCCAGGAAGTCCTGCGGCAGCCGACCGAGTTCGGCGCCGGTGATGGCGCGGGCGATCGAGAACCGGTCGCCCGCCAGCACGGCGGCTACATCGGCCGGTTGACGGTCCCACAGCCCGAAGTCGCAGTCCTTCACCACCGAGTTGACCATCCCGGCCAGCCCCATCCGCTGCCCGTCCTCGGGAGAGAAGATGGTCACTCCGCTGGCGCGCAGCCGGTCGATCTCCTCGGGCACGATCACACCGCCCCCGCCGCCCACGACACGGACGTGTTCCGCGCCCTGCTCGCGCAGCGACTCCACGAGGTACTCGAAGTATTCGACATGGCCGCCCTGGTAGGACGAGACCGCGACACCGTGCGCGTCCTCCTCCAGCGCCGCGTCCACGACCTCCCGCACCGACCGGTTGTGACCGAGGTGGATCACCTCCGCGCCCTGGGACTGGAAGATCCGCCGCATGATGTTGATCGACGCGTCGTGCCCGTCGAACAGCGCCGAAGCGGTAACCAGGCGGACGGGGTGCACAGGACGGTGCAGATCGCTCATGAGGGCCTTCCAGACAGGTCAGAGGCGCCGACTGAAGAGATACTAGGACGTCCTAATAAATTACTGGAAGCGAGGAGAGTGTGAAGAGGAGCACAGAAGCAGTGCGAGTGATCCGTAGAGCGTGCCGGCGTCAGCCCGTTCGGCCCGGATCGGACGCCGCGGTACGGCAGGGGAGCCGGGCCCGGAAGACGGTGGCGCCCGGCCCGCTGGTCAGCGTGATCGTGCCACCGTGCGCGGCGACCACGGCCCGCACGATCGCCAGCCCCAGTCCCGTTCCGCCGGCCGCCCGCGAACGGCCGGGATCGGCGCGCGCGAACCGCTCGAACACCTCGCTCTGGAGTGCGTCCGGGACGCCCGGTCCGTCGTCCGCCACCGTCAGCTCGGCGTCGCCGTCCGCCACGGCGAGCCGGACCGTGACCCGGGTGCCGGGTGGGGTGTGGGTGCGGGCGTTGGTGAGCAGGTTGCCCACCACCTGCTGGAGACGGTGCTCGTCGCCGAGCACCGTCACCGGTTCCTCGGCCAACTCCAGTCTCCAGCGGTGGTCCGGTCCGGCGGCCCGTGCGTCGCCCGTCGCGTCCAGCACCAGCCGGGTCAGATCGACCGGTCGGCGGGCCAGCGGCCGTCCCGCGTCGAGCCGGGCGAGCAGCAGCAGATCGTCCACCAGCGTGGACATCCGCTCCGACTCGGCCTGGATCCGCTCCAGCGCGTGCCGTACGTCATCCGGCACCGGGCCCGGATGGCGCAGTGCCAGCTCGGCGTGGCCGCGGACCGAGGCCACCGGCGTTCGCAGCTCATGGCTGGCGTCGGCGGCGAAGTGCCGCAGCCGCTCCTCGCTCGCCTGGCGACGGGCCAGCGCGTCCCCGACGTGGCCGAGCATGCGGTTGAGCGCGGTGCCCACCTGCCCCACCTCGGTACGCGGATCGGTGTCCGGCACCGGCGGCGGCATGGCCACCTCTCCACTGGCCAGCGGCAGCTCGGCCACCCCGGCGGCGGTCGTGGTCACCCGCCGCAGCGGGCGCAGCGACAACCGTACCCACAGCGCCCCGGCCACCCCAGTGGCCAGCAGCGCGCTGCCGAATACCACGCTCTCCACGAGCTCCAGCCGGTGCACGGTCTCCTCCACCGGACGCAGCGGCAGCCCGGTGACCAGGACATCTCCGTCATCCCCGTGGACGGCGACCACGCGGTAGCCGCCGAGCGCGGACAGCCGCACACTGTGGCCGTCGCCGTCCGCCGGCAGCCCCGCCAGGACCCGCCGGTCGGCGCCGGTCAGCGGTACGGCGGCGTCCGTCTGGTCGCGCACCACCGCCGCGTCGGTCGTCGTACCGCGCAGCAGCCGGGCGCCGAAGGTGCGGTCCGACTGGCCGCGGGTGTCGGGCGCGTTGTCGGCGTCGGGGTGCCGCTCACCGTGTTCCAGGCTGGCCGGGAACCGGCCTCCGGCCGCCGTCAGCTGCTGGTCCAGCCGCCGCACCAGAAATCCCTCCAGGGCGAACACCGTGGTCAGCCCCACCGCCAGACTCGCCACCGCCAGCAGCACCACCAGTCCCGCGGTCAGCCGGGCACGCAGCGTACGGGGCGGCCGCCACGACAGCCCCCTGGTGAGCGGCCGCCTCATGAAGGCTCCGCCTTCAGCACGTAACCGACCCCGCGCACCGTGTGGATCAGCGGCGCCCGACCCGCGTCGACCTTCTTGCGCAGATAGCTGATGTACAGCTCGACCACATGGGCCTGGCCGCCGAAGTCATAGCTCCACACCCGATCCAGGATCTGCGCCTTGGACAGCACCCGCCGGGGGTTGCGCATCAGGAACCGCAGCAGCTCGAACTCGGTGCGGGACAGCTCCACGGCCACACCCCCGCGGGTCACCTCCCGCGCCTGCTCGTCCATCACCAGGTCCGCCACCACCAGCCGGTCGTCGCCCGGCTCCCGCGCCATCCCGGCCCGGCGCAGCAGTCCGCGCAGCCGGGCCAGCACCTCCTCCAGGCTGAACGGCTTGGTCACATAGTCGTCGCCGCCCGCCGTCAGCCCCGCGATCCGGTCCTCCACGGCGTCGCGCGCGGTCAGGAACAGCACGCACACATCCGGCAGCTCCGCCCGCATCGCGCGCAGCACCGCGAGCCCGTCGGTGTCCGGCAGCATCCAGTCGAGCACCACCGCGTCCGGGCGGAACGCCCGCGCGGCGTCCAGCGCGGACGCGCCGTCGGCGGCGGTACGGACCTCCCAGCCCTCGTAGCGCAGCGCACCCGACAGCACCTCGGTCAGGTCGGGTTCGTCGTCGACGACGAGGACGCGGACCCGGGCGCCGTCGGGTCGCAGCAGAAAACGGCTGGTGGCGTGCGTATCCATGATGCATCCAGCATCCCTCGTGGGGCGCGGTGCCGAGGCCCGCCCTTCCTCTGAGTTTCCTCTGAATCCGACGGCGTCCGTCCGGGTTCAGAGGGTCCTCAGAGCTTCGCGGGCCACGCTGACCGGGCACATCACCGAGAGGACTCCCATGACCAGCACGACGCCGCCGGCCCCGGCCAGGACCCGCCCGTCCCGGTCGGCACCGCGCCCGCCCAGTCCCGTCCCGGTGCTCGCACACGTGACGATCTGGGGCGGGGCCGCCGCCGTCCTGGCGCTGTGGTGGCACGACACCCCCTCGGTCGTCGGCGCCGCCGGCTGGCTGACCGGCGCGGGGCGGATCACCGGGCTGCTGGCCGGGTACGCCTGCGCGATCCTCCTGCTGCTGATGGCGCGCGTACCGCTGCTGGACCGCGCCATCGGCACCGACCGGCTGGCCCGCTGGCACGCCCTGGGCGGCCGCTACACGATCTCGCTGGCCTGCGCCCATGTCCTGCTGATCATCTGGGGGTACTCGCTGGAATCGCACACCGGGGCAGTGGAGCAGACCGCCACCCTGGTCCTCCACTATCCGGACCTGCTCAAGGGGTCGATCGGCTTTCTGCTGTTCCTGATCACGGCGATGGTGTCCGCGCGCGCCGTGCGCCGTCGCATCCCCTACGAGACCTGGCACCTTCTGCACTTCGCGACCTATCTCGCGGTCTTCCTGGCCTTCGGGCACCAGCTCTCCGACGGGGCCGACTTCACCGGAGACCGCACCGCCCAGTTGGTCTGGTACGCCCTCTACATCGCGGTGGCGGCGCTGCTGGCCTGGTACCGGTTCGCCGTCCCGGTGCGCCGGGCGCTGCGCCACCGGCTGTACGTATCCGAGGTCCGGCCCGAGGCTCCGGGCGTCGTATCGGTCTATCTGTCGGGCAGCGGGCTGGCGGAGCTGCGCGCGGAGCCAGGCCAGTTCTTCCGGTGGCGGTTCCTGACCCGGGGCATGTGGTGGGCCGCCAATCCCTACTCCCTGTCGGCCGCTCCGCACCCCTCGTATCTGCGGATCACGGTCAAGGCGTCCGGTGGCCACAGTGCGGCCCTCGCCCGTCTCCGACCCGGCACCCGGGTATTCGCGGAGGGCCCGTACGGGGCCTTCACCGCACGCCGCCGCCGCGCCCGCAAGACCCTTCTGCTGGGTGGCGGCGTCGGGATCACCCCGCTGCGGGCCCTCTTCGAGACGCTGCCCGGTGAGGTGATCCTCGTCTACCGGGCCCGGCGCCCCGAGGATCTGGCCCTCCGTGGCGAGCTCGACGCACTCGCCGCCGCGCGCGGGGCGGCCGTCCATTACGTCGTCGACGAACCGGCCGCCCACTCCTCTCCGCTGACCGCCGGGGCACTGCGCGGTCTGGTGCCCGACATCGCCGAACGGGACGTCTACCTGTGCGGCCCGCCGGGCATGACGGAGGCCGCGCTGCGCGCCCTGCACGAGGCGGGGGTGGAGCGCCGCCGTGTCCACCACGAGTCGTTCGCGTTCTGAGTCCGATCCGCACCGCGTCCGAAGGAGATCCACCGTGCGCAAGGCCGCCGTGACCACCGTCTCGACCGTGGCGGGAGTGATCCTGCTGCTGTCGCTCAAACCGCATCAGAACCCGGCCCCGGACATGACGGCACCGCCACCCTCCTCCGGGACACCGGGAGCGTCGCCGTCCCCCGCGCCGACTGGGCACAAGCCCTCGAGCGGAGGCACCTCCGGCACGTACACCGGCAGCGTGATCAGTACCTCGTACGGACCGGTCCAGGTGTCCATCACGCTCTCCCACGGCAGGATCACCGCCGTCAGGGCGCTCCGGACACCGTCCGACCGCCCCCGCTCCCAGCAGATCGCCGCCGACGCCGTGCCCCGGCTGACGCGGGAGGCGCTGAGCGCCCAGAGCGCGCACATCGACGCGGTCTCCGGTGCCACCTACACCAGCGAGGGGTACACCAGGTCCCTACAGAGCGCACTGGACAGGGCCGGTGTCTGAGGCGCCCGCCCCCGTGCGCGGAACGCGCCATGTCGAGCACGCCATGGGCACGGTGTTCTCCTTCGACCTCCGCGACCCGGTCACCCCGCCCGTCCGCCGCGCCCTGAAGGAGGCCGTGGCCTGGCTGCACCACGTGGACGAGGTCTTCTCCACCTACCGCCCCGACAGCGCGATCAGCCGCCTGGGCCGCGCCGAGCCGGTCCCGGAGCGGTACGCGCCGGAGGTGGCCGAGGTGTTCGCGCTGTGCGAGGAGGTCGCGCACACCACCGGCGGCTGGTTCAGCCACGCCCCCGGCGGCCGGCTCGACCCCTCCGGGTTGGTCAAGGGCTGGGCCGTCGAGCGGGCGTCACGGATGCTGTACGAGGCGGGCGCGCACAACACCTGCGTCAACGGCGGCGGAGACGTCCAGCTGCGCGGCGAGGCCGCCCCCGGCACACCCTGGCGGATCGGCATCGCCCACCCCACCCGCCCCGGGAAGCTGGCCGCCGTGGTCACCGGTCGCGATCTGGCCGTCGCCACCTCGGGGACGGCCGAGCGCGGCGCGCACATCCTGGACCCGCACACCGGCGAGCCCGCCACCGCCCTGGCCTCCCTCACGCTGACCGGCCGCGGCCTCACCCGGACCGACGCCTACGCGACGGCCGCGTTCGCCATGGGCGCCGGGGCCCGTGACTGGATCGAGGCGCTGGACGGCTACGAGGGGCTGGGGATCACCACGGCGGGCGAGACCTGGTGCACCCCGGGCCACCGCATCAACCGCGCTCCGCGCCAAGCCGGCGACGGTAGCGCAGGCCGGGGCGTCCGCCAACGGTGGCGTCCGCCACGACGGTGAATCCATTGCGGCCGAGCACGGTCATGGAGGCCACGTTGTCGAGGGTGGTGTAGGCGGTGAGGGTGGAGAGCCGGTACTCCGTGGCGGCCAGGTGACACACCTCTCGCACCGCGGCGGTCGCCATCCCCCGGCCCGCGGCGCGCTCGCCGATGCGGTAGCCGAGTTCGGCGTCCCCTTCCGCCACGTCCACGAGATTGACGCGGCCGGCCAACTCCCCCCGGTCGTCGACGACGACGTGGAAGTGACACACACCGGCGTCCTGCTCGTCGAGCCGGGCACGCAGCAGGGCGGCGAACTCCTCGAAGTAGGCGTCCCCCCGGTCCGAGATCGACCGGGCGAAGTACTCCCGGTTCTCGCGCTCGAAGGCCAGCAGGGCGGGCTCGTGGTCGGCCCGGAGCCGTTCCAACCTCAACATGCCCAAAGTATACGTAACGAGGGTCGCGCCCGGCCGCGGTCCGGGCCCGCCAAGCATTCGGTGCGGAATTCTCCCCGGTCCGTCGTATCCCCGGGAAGGAAATCCACAATCTGCTTGTGCATCATGCCTATCCCTCAAGTATGCGGCCCGAGTAGCCTGTTCTTCCGCCGATACCGTCGTGCTTGGGAGGCTGAGAGCCAGTGATCGTACTCGGTTACAACGGATTCAGCAGAGGTGCGGAGCTTTTCGGGCGTCTCTACGGGGCGACTGGTGTCGGCCGTAATCTCTTGGTGGGTCATGACGCCGCGGCGGCTCTGGTGATCGACGGCGAGGTGGTGGCGGCGGTCGAGGAGGAGCGGCTGAGCCGGGTCAAGAAGACCTCCGATTTCCCGGCGCAGGCAATCAGCTGGTGTCTGAACTCCGCCGGTGTCGACCTCGACCAGGTGGACGTTTTCGCTTTCCCCTGGCGGTTTTCGTCGGCTGTGGCCGAGGAGATGATTTCGGGGATATGCGACTCCGACATGCCGGTCGCGGCCAAGTTCGACGCCCTGCGCAGCACGGGTGAGCTCTACACCGGCATGCTCAGCCCGGACGCGGTGTACCACGACTTCGTCGAGCGCACCGGCTACGAGCTGGATCGCAACAAGCTGACCCTGGTCCCCCATCATCTGGCCCATCTCATGTGCGGCGCCTACCTGGCCGGCGGGGGTGACGCCGCCTTCCTGGTGAGCGACGGCCGGGCGGAGACGCTGTCCTCGGTCATGGGCGAGCTGCGGAACGGTGTGGTCCGCCAGTTCGACGAGAGCGCGGTCCCCATGACCAGCTCGCTCGGGGTGGCGTTCGGGCGGATCACCCGCTATCTCGGGTTCGTACCGAACAACGACGAGTACAAGGTCATGGGCCTGGCCGCGTACGGCCCGCCGCCGCGGCACAACCCGCTGCTCGAACGCGTGGTGCGGCTGCACGAGAACGGCTCGTACACCATCTCCACCCCCCGGGACATATCGGCGTACTACGCGCTGTTCGACGACCTGTTCGGCGGCGACAGCGAGAAGCGCGAGCAGTTCGACTTCCGGGTCAAGGTCGCCGGGCTGGCACAGCATATGGTCGAGGCCGTCACCGCCCATCAGGTGCGGGCGCTGACCGCGGCCTCCGGCCTGGACACCCTGCTCTTCGAGGGCGGGCTGGCACTGAACTGCGTGGCCAACACGAAGATGCTGGAGAGGTCGCCGTTCACCGGTATGGAGGTCAGCTTCGGGGCCAGCGATCCCGGGGTCGCCATTGGCGCGGCGGTCTACGCCGCCGGTCTCAGGAACCGGCCGGCCGACGCGGTCACCACCCCCTACCTGGGGCCTTCGTACGACGAGCGGCAGGTCCAGGACGCGCTGGCGGAGTACGCGGACCGCGTCGAGTGGCGGGAGGAGCCCGACGCCGCCTCGATCGCCGACCGCACGGCGGAGCTGCTGGCCGGGAAGAACGTCGTGGGCTGGTTCCAGGGCCGGAGTGAGTTCGGGCCGCGCGCCCTGGGCAACCGCAGCATCCTCGCCAACCCGGCCTTCCCCGACATCAAGGACATCATCAATCTCCGGGTCAAACACCGGGAGCCCTTCCGGCCGTTCGCGCCCGTCATCCTCGAGTCGGAGGCCCCCCGCGTCTTCTCGATGGGCAAGAAGACCTCGTCCCCGTATATGACCTTCGTCTTCCCGGTGCGGAAGGAGTACCAGGAGCGGATCCCCGGCGCCTGTCACGTGGACGGCACGGCGCGGGCCCAGACCGTGAACGAGCGGCAGAACCCCGAGCTCGCCCGGCTGTTGCGCGCCTTCACGGCGCGGACGGATGTGCCCTGCCTGCTCAACACGTCCTTCAACGTGGCCGGTGAGCCCATCGTCTGTTCGCCGCGGGACGCGTTGGAGTGCTTCCTCGCCACCGAGATCGACTATCTGGTCATCGACCGGTTCGTGATCACCAAGAAGGGGAGCTGAGCCGCCGGCCCGCGGGGCACGTGCGCCCCGCGGGCCGGTGGTCCTCAATTCCCCGGGAGCTGAATGGGCTCGTTCGGCCCGTCCTTTGTCTCGATGGTCAGGAACGACAGAACGTCATCGCCGATGTTCTTCAGATCATGCAGATGATATCGCCCCTCGGCGCAGCGGAAATGCTGGGACTGTCCGCGGGCATAAGAGATCTCATGTGTGGTGCCATCGCTCGAGTGCTGCCGGGCCCGGCCATTTGTCAGGGCTATCCAGAAGTAGTCCAGCACATGCCGATGGACGGGAATTCGCTCTCCCGGCTGAAGGTGGGTCTCCCAGATGCGCAGGGAATCGGTCTCTTTCACCAGTGTCTGGCCGATCCACCCGTGATGGGCGTTGGTGTCGAATTCCTTGTGCAGCTGCGGGCTCCAGCGGGCATAACCCTCGGCGACGACAGCGCTGGACAGAGGGGTTTCGGAGCGGGAATCCTTACCCACGAGCGGGGTCCTTTCGCTGAAACGGCATGGCTCACAGAGCGGAGGAGAGTGCTTCGAGCAGGGCGGTGTTCGCGCGCCGATCGCCGATGGTGATACGGCAGGTGTCCGGGATCACCCGCCCGGTGTCGGCGACGACGATGCCCGCGCCCCGGAGCTGGTCCATCACCCGCTCGTGCTTGTGCAGTCGGACGAAGAGGAAGTTGGTCTCCGAGGGGAACACCCGGGCCACCGCGGGGTGCTCGGTCAGCACCGAGGCCATCCGGTCACGTTCGGCACGGATGCGCCGGATACCGGCGAGCACCCGCCGCGCATCGGTCAGCCGGTCCCGCACGGCGTGCTGGGAGGCGTTGGTGAACCCGAAGGGCACCTGCACCCGGCGCAGCGCTTCGATGATGCCGGGCTGGGCCAGCGCGATTCCGCAGCGCGCGCTTGCCAGTCCCCATGCCTTGGAGAGTGTCCTGAGCACGATGAGGTTGTCGTGCTGGGCGATCAGCCGGGCGTACGAGGGCTTCTCGCTGAACTCGACATAGGCTTCGTCGATCACCACCAGCCCGCGGCCTCGAACCACCAGCTCGTGGACCCGCTCCGGGTCGAGCCTGGTCCCGACGGGGTTGTTGGGGTCGCACAGGATGGTCACCCGTGGATCGGCCGCCAGGATGCGCTCGGTGTCCAGCTGGGACAGGTCGTCGCCGTACAGCGGCACCTCGACGACGGGCAGGCGCAGGAGGTGGGCGAAGTGGCCGTAGAGCGGGAAAGTGGGCGGTGTGACGCAGACGCGCTCACCGGGTGACGCCAGCGCCGCCAGGAGCAGCATGACGCCGTCCACCGAGCCGCTGCTGAACAGCAGGTGGTCCGCGCTCAGCGCGTCCACGCCCTCGTGGCCGGGCAATGTCGCGATCGTGGCCAGATAGGTGGCGGCCAGCTCTGTCGTGTCGAGGTGGGGGTACTCGCCCGCGGCGCCCAGGAACGGGTTGGTGTTGCTGGACAGGTCGATCGTGTCGAACCGGGGCACCTGGCGGAAGCGGGCCGGGCCCGGGACCGGCACCCCCGCGACGGGGGGAGCCGCGTACTCCGACAGCGGGTGTTCCGCTCCCGCTTCCTCCGGGAAGGCGAGGCCTGGGGCGCGCAGCCAGTGGTCGAGGGGTACGAACAGATCGGCTCCGAGGCGGCGCATGCGCGGGACGTCACCCCGGCCGAGGTGGACCCACTCCAGGCCGGAGCGCCTGGCGTGGAGGTACAGCCGGTACACGGACGCGGCGAAGAGGTCGTCCCGCGCGGCGGGGTCGTCGTGGTCAATGGCCTGTGTGAGGGAGTAGATCCCCCGGCCGTTGTGGGACGTGGTGATGAGCCCGGCCTGGACCACGGCGTTCTCTTTGCGGCGCACGAGCAGCTCGGTGCGATCGGCCAACGGGCCGTGTGCCAGGGCGTCGAGGGCGTCGGCGCCGTACAGGTTGTCGTGGCCGCCGTGGCGTTCGGCCTGCCGCCGGTGGAGCGTGACGAAGGCGTCTCGCGCCCAGGGACTTCCCGGCAGCTCGCCCAGCCGGATGCGCTCCCAGGTCACCTCGACGGAGACCTCGCGGTCGCGGCGGCGGAGGTCGTCGAGTTGTTCGGCGCCGATGCGGGTCCGCAGGGCCTCGTCCACCTCCGCGGTCAGCCGGACGACACACTCGCTCTCGGTGGCGATCGGAACGAACCCCGCCGCCCGCAGCGCGCTGGTGTCGTCGCCGCGGCGCACATTGGGCACCAGGATCTGGGGCACGCCCAGGGTCTCGGCACGGCGGACCAGTTCATCGAGGGCGTGGCGGGTGGGGGCGGGGGTGGTCGGGTGGTACGGGGACCCGCCGCCCACCAGGGTGGGGCGCTCGACCACGGCGGTGTCCAGGGCGGCGAACGCGCCCGTGCCCTGGCCTAGTCGGCCCAGGGAGCACACCGGGTCCGGGGACCCGAGGGCGGCGGACAGCACATGCTGAAGCGCGTCGATATCTGCGGACCTGCGCATGCTCGTTCTCCACTCCTCGTGGTCACTGGGATGTCCCGGCTCCGTGCGCGGCCAGATACGCGTCGACGCGGTCGCGGTACTCCTCGAACAGGGCGGCCACGGTGCGGGCGATACCGGCCCGCCAGCCGATGGCGCAGTCGCCGATCAGGCCACGGCGTACGTCGTGGTCGAAGATGGCCGTTTCCCGGCTGTAGTCGCCGCGGTCCAGCCGCACCGGCACTCCGGTGAGCGCGGACAGGTACTCCAGCAGATCGGTGATGCCGACCTCCTCGTCCCCGCCCCAGTTCACGACCCGCGCGGGCGCCCTCGCGACGTTCCACAGCAGTGGCACCTGGCGCACGACGTCATCGGTGTGCAGCAGATTGCAGTAGTTCTGGCCCTCGCGGGGCACCGCGCACGGCTGCCCGTCGCGCATCTGGTTGAACAGGATCATGGGCACGCCACCGTGGCCGTACGGGCCGTAGGCGATGTTGAGGCGGGCGATCACCGTCGGCAGCCCGAGTGTCCCGGCCAGACCGCGCGCCACCCCCTCGGCGGTGATCTTTGCGATGGGGTACGTCGGCAGCCATGGCGCCGCCCCGCCCAGCGGATCGCTCTCCCGGTAGCGATGTGTCCGATCGGCACGGTTGTAGACCACCCCGGACGAGACGTACAGGAACGACTCGGCGGCGGAGCAGTGGGTCATCAGCCGTGCGGTGCCGACCGCGTTGACGCGCGCGGTGTCCTCGAAGTCCTTGCCGTCACCCCGGTGCACCGCCGAGTGCAGCACATGGGTGAAGTCGTCCGGCAGGCCCTCCAGGTCATCGGTGGCCATGTCCCAGACGGCGGTGTGGGCGCCCGCTTCCTCCAGCGCCTTGCGGGCGTGTGGATCGCCGAACCGGCCCAGGCACCACACCTCGTTGTCGATGGCGAGCGATTCGGCGACGGGCCTGGCGACCTGTCCGGTCCCGCCGGTGATGAGTATCTTCTTGCCTTGCATGATCGGCCGCTCCTGGTGGTGTCAGCGGTTGCCTTTGCCGGTCCTCAGCCGAGCGCGCGGGCCAGTTCGTGCCGCAGGGTCGCCTGGAAGGTGTGCACATGCTGCGGGCCCATCAGGGTGTAGTGCTCCCCGTCGACCTCGATATAGGTGTTGGGGGCGCGGGTGAACTCGTCCCAGTGGCTGAGCTGGTGGTCCAGCCACTCCTTCTTGGTGCCGCGCAGCGGAGTGCAGTAGAAGACCCTCACCCGCCCGACCGAACCCGAGGGTTCGTAGTCGCGGCCCAGGTGCACCATGCTCTGTGCGAGGTGCACCCAGTCGGCGAACCGTTCGAGGGTGAGGTCGAGTTCGGTCAGCCGCCGCTTCGGGGCGTGGTCGATCAGATGGGCCAGTTGATCGGCCTCGGGCAGTGGGCGGAGGGTGGCGGTCAGCCGCTCGATGTCGGTGGCGTCGATGAGTTCGAGGAACAGCGCCAGGTTGATCGCGCCGTCGGTGAAGGTGATCTCGTTCATACGGTCGGAGATCCGTGGTGGCAGGTTGAAGACGCCCACGAAGTCGACCTTGTCGCCGTCGGCTTCCAGCCGCTTGGCGATCTCGAATGCCACCGCCCCGCCGTAGGAGTACCCCGCGACGGCATAGGGGCCGCTGGGCTGCGCCCGCCGGATGGCCTGGACATAGGTGGACACCATGTCGTCGAACGATCCGAAGTGGGTCTCCCCCTGCCCGAATCCACGGGCTCGCAGCGCGTAGAACGGCCGCTCGCCGGTGAAGTACTTGGCGAGGTTGACGAACACCAGCACCTCCCCCAGACCGGGGTGGACGCAGAAGAGCGGCGTCCCGTCCCCGGTGACCTGGAGCGGCACCAACGGATCGTAGGTGGCGTCGCCGCCGGCGCCCTGCCCCGCGGTCAGGCGGCCGGCCAGCGCTCGTACGGTCGGGGCCTGGAGGAGCGTGGACATCGGCACGTCCTCGATGCCGAACGCGGCCTGGATCTCCAGCTTGAGCCGCAGCACGTCCAGCGAGGTACCGCCCAGGTCGAAGAAGCTGGCGGTGGCCGACACCGCCTTGGTGTCCAGGACGCGGGCGTAGACCTCGGCCAGTGCGGTCTCCACCTCGCCGTCCGGCGCCATATGGCCGCCGAGGAAGCGGGTGCTGATCTCGTCCGACCGGCGGGCGGCCTCGTCCAGGCTCCCGTTCTCGACGGCGGCGCGCAGCCGTGACCGCTGGGGCTTGCCGAGGTTGCCACGGGGGATCTGGTCCTCGGCGACGGGGAGGATCAGCTGGGGGCGGAACCCCCAGTGCATCACCGTGGAGCTGCGGATCGCCACGATGGCCCGGTACACCGCGATCTCGTCGGCGGGGTCGCCCGCCGGGACGAAGGCGATGGCGAGCTGTTCGGTGTCGGCTCCCTCGGGCCGTATCGGGAACGCGGCGACGTGGCCGCGCTTCACCCCGTCCAGCTCGTCCAGGACCGCTTCCAGGTCGTGGCTGTAGTAGTTGACACCGCTGACGATGATGGAGTCCTTGCTGCGGCCGACCAGCGTCAACCGGCCGTCGGAGTCGAGGTGGCCCAGGTCTCCGGTGCGGAACCAGCCGTCGGCGGTGAACGCCTGCGCGGTGGCCCGCGCATCGCCGAAGTAGCCGCCCGAGACCATCGGGCCGTGCAGCTGCACCTCCCCCGGCTCGGCCGCGCCGGGCCGGTCGGTGGAGGCCAGCACCGTGCCGTCGTCGTCGGTGACGCGAATCCGCAGGCCCCGCACCGGGCGGCCCAGCGGGGGGAACTCCGTCTCCAGGTCGCGGGTGGCGAAGTCGCGGTTGAACACACTGCCCGCGCAGGTCTCGGTCATCCCGAACGCGGGCACGATCACGTCGCCGCGCAGTCCGTAGGGCGCGAGCGTGTCCAGGAACGCCCGTACGGTGGCGGTCACGGTGGCCTCACCGCCGGAGATGATGTGCCGCACCTGTGACAGGTCCACCTCCTGGCGCGACGGGGGCCGCCCGGCGAATGCCTGGTTGATCTGCCCGAAGAGGAAGTTGGGGGTGAACGTCACGCTCACCCGATGGGCCGTCAGCAGCCTGAGGAACTCCACGGGGTCGCCCAGCACGGTGGCCGGTACCGCCATGATCTGGGCGGCGCCGTTGAACATCGGCAGCAGATGCGCCTCGATCGCTGCGATGTGATCGACCGAGATCCAGTTCAACGAGGTGTCGTCGGGCCCGAGTTCGAGCGCCCCTGCCTTACCGGCCTGCGCCGCCAGCAGATTGGCGTGGGTGAGCCTGACCGCCTTGCTCGATCCGGTGGATCCGGAGGTGAGCATCAGCAGGGTGAGATCGTCCGGCGCGGGCACATGGAGCTGATCGGGTTCGGCCGTCGCATGGCTCAGCTCCTCGACCGTCACGGACCGCAGCCCGACCTCGGGCAGCTCTCCATGAGCCGTCTTGGACACGATCACCAACGGGTCGCCCAGGAGCGTGCGCAGATGCTCCAGCCGGGCACGCCACCGGGCAGGGTCGGCCGGCGGTGCGACCGGGCACGGCACGGCACCGGCGAGTACGCATCCCCAGAAGGCGCGGAAGAAGATCTCCGGATCACCGGCCGCGATGAGCACTCGGTCGCCCGGGGCGGTGCCGCGCTCCCACAGCCCTTGCGCGATCCGGCAGGCGCACTCCCGCAACTCGGCGTAGGAGAGGAACGGGCCGCCGATGAACGCGATGCCTTGAGTCGTGTCGCGGGCCGCACGCTCGAGCAGCTGCGGGAGTGTCGAAGCATGACGTTGATCCGGCATGGGGGAAGTCCTCCGATCAGAAGGGACGGAAAACCATGGCGAGCAGGGCTGGGGCGCGACGCCGTACCGGGGAAGGGCACCGGGGCCGGGCTCTGACATCGCCTCGGCGGTGGTGCGATCGTGGGGGCGCGGCCGAACGCGGCTGGGGCGGGCGGAGCTCGGCGCCCGCGGCACATGTGATCGAGGTGGACGCGACCGTGTCGGCGTCGGGGTGGCCCGGGCCGGTGGCTCGGTCGGACCGGCCGTCAGATCAGGTGGATCCGACCTCGTTGAATCGCACGATGTCCTCGATCGTCTTGTGCAGTTTCAGCTCATCCGGGTCGGAGACGATGGCCTGTCCCACACGGCCATACGGCCCGACCGGCGCATCAGGCGATGAGTCGTAGACGATCTCATCGAAAAGGAAGTTCCGCTCAAAGTCGCTCTGGGTTAAATTGCACCCGTCTGCGCGGCGCAGAAGAATATATCCATGGAAGCGCTCCGGCGTGCGCTGGTCGCCCAGGGTCCGGGTCGCCCCCTCCCCCAGCGCGAGACTGATTTCGACGTCAAAGAGATCGACGCCGTATGTCAGCCGATTGACCTGAGGGGACAGCGCTCCGGGGAGGCGGATGGCGCACTCGCCGAAGGTCAGCCCTTCCTCTCTCGTGAACGCTTCCATATGGAATACGCAGTCGGGTGCGTTCAGGCTGGTGAGCGCCTGCCCGGCGAGCGTCTCCATCTCATGGAACAGGACGGAATGCCGCTTCCGGTCCAGGACGTACGCGGACAGGACGCCGCCCTGTACGGCCCTGAGCGGTGAGGTGTGATAGCTGCTCATGGACGACCACTGAAGGTCTCCCTTTTCCCAGACGCCGTCGAGATAGACCTCCGGAGCGTCCATGAAGGACTCGGCGACGATCTCGACATCCGACTGACCGGTGAAGGGCGTCAGGGCCCGTGCGTACTCTTCCGGGGTGCGCACGACGTTCGTACGGAGAGCGCCGGCCCCGGTCGCCGGCTTGACCACGAAGGTCTCTCCCAGATCGTCGGCGAGCTCCGTGAACGACGTGCCCATGGGCACATGACGGCAGCGCGCTCGCCTGATCCGGGGCGGCAGCAGGCTCTTCTGGAGGTACTTGTCCCGGAAGTGGAGGGCCGTCCTGGAATCGGCGTTCCCGGGAAGGTTCAGCTGCTGCCGTAAGTAGGTCGCCCCGAATACGCCCATTTCATGGACGCTCAGCACCCCGGCCACATCGCCAATGTCCGCGGACAGCACCGCTCGGAAGATTTCCTGGACGTTCTCCATGTCGGCGACCCAGGTGAATCTCCGACTCTTCGGCGGACTCGCCGGCGCCTGGACGATATAGTAAGGATCAACGCCGCGGCGCCGCAGTGCCTGATCGAGATCGCCTCTGTATCCGATAATAATCATCGTCGGCATTCTCGCCTCCCCGTTACGGCCAGCCAGAACTTGAAGAAGTCATTTGCCGTACTGCCGCCCGATGTGGATTCGGGTCGACCGGTGGATCGGTGATGTCTCGCGATGAGCTACTTCGAGGCCAGCACCGAGGCATCGTTTCACAGGGATACGAAAATGTGATCCATTGATGAGGTGCTTGTGACGCAAGTCACAAGCCAAGGAATGAGCACTAATGGAATTGCCCATTCCATTAGTGCTCATGGCGTGTATTCACCATTCCGGTCATATCTCGTAAAGCACTACATGGAGAAAATGACGCGGCGGCAGCCCGTCGTCGGCGCGCTCAGTCGCGCGCGAGCAGTTCGAGCGTGTCGATGACGCGGTTCGAGAAGCCCCACTCGTTGTCGTACCAGGCCACCACCTTGATGTGCTTGCCGTCGACGCGGGTGAGGGCGGCGTCGAAGATGGACGACGCCGGGCGGCGGGTGATGTCGCTGGAGACGAGCGGCTCGTCGGAGTAGTCGAGGATGCCCTTGAGCCTGCCGTCGGCGGCGGCGCGGTAGGCGGCGAGCACCTCGTCGCGGCTGACGTCCCGGGAGACCGCGGTGTTCAGCTCCACGATCGAGCCCACCGGCACCGGTACGCGGATCGAGTCACCCGACAGCTTGCCGTCGAGGTTCGGCAGCACCAGGCCGATGGCCTTGGCGGCGCCGGTGGTGGTGGGCACGATGTTCACCCCGGCGGCGCGGGCGCGGCGCAGGTCGCGGTGGGGGCCGTCCTGGAGGTTCTGCTCCTGGGTGTAGGCGTGCACCGTGGTCATGAAGCCGTGCTCGATACCGGCCAGGTCGTCCAGTACGGCTGCCAGCGGGGCCAGCGCGTTCGTGGTGCACGAGGCGTTCGAGACGATCACGTGCTCGGCGGGGTCGTACGCCTCGGTGTTCACGCCGTAGGCGAGCGTGACATCGGCACCGGCTGAGGGTGCGCTCACCAGCACGCGCCGGGCACCCGCGCGGAGGTGCGCGCGGGCGGCGTCGGCCGCGGTGAAGCGGCCGGTGGACTCGAGCACGATGTCGACGCCGAGCTCGGCCCACGGCAGTTCGGCGGGCTCGCGCGCGGCGAGCACCTTGAGCCGGCGGCCGTCGATGACGAGGTCGGTTCCGTCGACCTCGACGGAACGGCCGAGCGGGCCGAGCGAGCTGTCGTACTTGAGCAGATGGGCGAGGGACTCGGGGGCGGTGAGGTCGTTGACGGCGACCACCTCGAGGTCGCTGTCGCGCTCGAGCAGGGCACGGAGGGTGTTGCGTCCGATGCGGCCGAATCCATTGATGGCGATGCGGGTCATGGAGATTCCTTTCGTTTCCGCCCCCATCGTCGGCATCCGGATCCCCGGCCGACAGCGGCATGAACGCCACCACGCGCAAGGATCTCGCCACAGCCATCGCACCCTTCATATGAACGGCGCCCGGAAGGGGTCTCAGGCCGAGAAGGTGTGGCGGTACTCCGTCGGGGAGGTGCCGAGAATGCGGTGGAAGTGCAGACGCAGATTCGCGCCGGTGCCGAGCCCCACCCGGTCGGCGATCTGCTCCACGCTCAGATCGGTGCGTTCGAGCAGCTCACGCGCCAGGTCCACGCGCGCCCGGAGCACCCACTGCATCGGCGTGTAGCCGGTGTCCTCCACGAACCGCCGGGAGAAGGTGCGCGCCGATACCCGCGCGTTGCGGGCGAGCGCTTCGAGCGTCAGCGGCTCGGCGAGGTGTGCCAGGGCCCACTCCCGCGTGCTCGCGAACAGGTCGCCGAGCGGTTCGGGCACACTCCGGGGCACGTACTGCGCCTGTCCCCCGCTGCGATACGGCGCCGCCACCAGCCGTCTCGCCACATGGTTGGAGAGCCCGACGCCGTGGTCGCGCCGCACCAGGTGCAGACAGAGGTCGATGCCGGATGCCGCGCCCGCCGAGGTGAGCACGTCGCCCTCGTCCACGAACAGCACGTTCTCGTCCACCCGCACAAGCGGATGCCGCTCGGCGAGAGCCTTCGTGTAGTGCCAGTGGGTCGTCGCCCGCTTGCCGTCGAGCAGGCCCGTGGCCGCCAGCGCGAACGCCCCGGTGGAGATGGCCGCGAGCCGGGTGCCACGCTCGTGGGCGGCCATGAGCGCGCTGACGACGGCCGCCGGTGGCTCCGTGGTCGCCGGCTCCCGGTAGCCGGGGATGAAGACGGTGTCGGCGTGCTCGAACGCCTCAAGCCCCTCGGCCACGTGGTACGAGAGTCCTTCGCCACCGGTCACCGGTCCGGGCGCGGCGCCGCACACCCGCAGCTCGTACGGCATGCTCGGCCGGTTGGAGAACACTTGCGCGGGGATTCCGACGTCGAGGGGCTTCGCGCCGTCGAGCACGAGCACGACGACATGGTGGTTCTTCCGGCTCATCGGGCTCCTTCGGCTTCCCGCGATCGAACGGGGCCCCGCGCGCACCCGTGACCTCGATGACGACTACCGCGAGCATCCTGCCACCGGCTGCCGGGGCGGCTCGCCACCCAGCACCCAGCTGAGGTCGTGTTCGGTGTGTTCCCGCGACCGGGCGCTGAGCTGGTCACCGATCCACATCTTGGTGGGCCGCGGCACCCGTGGATCGGCGACGAGTGCTTCCAGGTCCTGGCGCGTTGCCGCGTACGAGCGGCGGATCGCGCAGCTCACCAGAGCCAGGGCGTACCGTTCCGGAAAGACCACGCGGTCGGCGTCGTCCTCCGGGCCGTGCTCCTTGAGGTGCTCCCACAGTCTCCGGTACACGGCCGGGGAGCCGTGGTCGAAGACGCTGTCCATCGCGCCACGCAGGGACTTGGCGAGGTGGTTCTCCGCGGCGCGGCCCTGTTGCGAGGCCACGGCCGCGCCGATGACGCGGATCAGCAGCTCGGCGGCGGGTGCCGCGCCGTGTGCGGCGCTGAGCCGCCGTACCAACTGGCCGAGCCCGCTGATCAGTCCGGCGTCGGTCGGTGGGGCGAAGGCCAGGTCGAGGGCCGTGGTGAGGGCCGTGGGGGTGAGCGGGCCGGACTCGCAGGCGGCCCTGAGCAGTGCCTTGCGGGCGGCGTTCCGGGTGGCGGCCGACGCGTCATCGAGGACGGGGATGCCTCCAGTGGCGTCGAACACCAGCTCTGAAAGGAAGGTGTGTGCCGTGGTGTACTGGGCGGGTTCGCGCGCCGCGACGGTTCCCACCAGCCCGAGGAAGGCCGCCCGGGTCTTCTGGTCGGAGAAGGTGCGGTACCGGGGCAGGAGTTCGGTCAGGCCGGGCGCGGGGAGGACGCCGGCGGACACCGAGCACTCCCAGAGCGTGAGTGCCTGGCGCTGTCGCTTTCCGCTGTTGCCCTCGGCGATCTCGTCCGCGATCAGCCCGGTGAGGGCCGGTGCCGATGCCCGCAGCGCGGCCAGCACCCGCTCATGGGCGAGAGGTGGCAGCGGACCCGTGCCCTTCTTGGCCCGGCCGGTGGTGACGGCCTCCAGGAGTACGGTGTCGGCGTCCATGAGTGACAGGTTCACCAGCAGAGCGATGTGGCGCTCGGTGTGGAGCCCGGCGTCCGTGACCGCCCGGTGCAGGGACTGGCGGACGAGGCTCCGCGCGGCGGCCGGGGCGGTCGTCGCCTTCTCGATCCTGCTCACGGCGGTGGGGTGACCGCCGAGCGCGGCCGGCAGGAGCAGCGTGGCCAGGCCGTCCCGGGACAGCCACAGCTCGGAGTCGGCGTCCCAGCCGGAGAGTTCCAGTACCTGCCGCACACGGTACGGGGGTACGTCCCGGTGGGCGAGGATCCGGCGGGCCACGAGCGCGAGCCGCTGCGGGGGCGTGACCGGCTGGTTCTCGGGGCAGGGCAGCGCCTTGAGCAGGGCGGCGAGCCGGTGGACGAGACGTTCCGCGGCGGCGCAGTCGGCGCTGAGCAGCAGCGGGAAGACCATCCGGTGCTGGAGCGCGTGCGGCGCTCCCGGCCCGGTCATCGACAGACAGCGGTCCAGGGTGGCCTCGATGGCCCAGTGGCCGTGCGGCAGAGTGGTCAGGACGGCTGCGGCGGCGATCAGCCCGGCGTTGCCCGCGGTGTCGTGGTCGTCCGCTTCGAGGAGCGCCACCGCGGTGTCGAGGCGGCGCGTCCAGGGGTGGGGTGCGGTGGCGGGACCGCCGCCGGGGGTGTCGGGGTCGTCGGCGCCGCCGACGGGGAGTCCGTGGTCACCCTGAGGTCCGTGGTCACCGGGGAGTCCGTGGTCGTGGGTCCAGGAGGCGGCCAGCACTCTGCCCAGGGCCGTTTGGAAGAGCTCGACGTCGTACGACTTCCGGGCGAGACGCACACGCTGGACGCGCTCCTGGACGGCGGCGGCCCATTCCACCGAGCCCAGCGCTTCCCAGTGCCGTGCCCAGAGGGTCATGACGCCGGACGCCAGCTCCGACAGCCCCCGGGTCAAGGCGAAGTCGAGCATTTCCATGAGGCCCGTCCGGGCGGACGCCACATCGACGTGTGACGTCAGCACGAGCAGCCGCGGCAGGACGTCGAGGCCAGCGCCGGCCGTACGGCGCCCGGTCAGCTCCCGTACGCAGCCCCAGTCGGCGAGCGCGGCGTGCACCGCGAGCGGGTTCTGGGCGGCCAGCCGTTCCAGCGCTTCGAGCACGGCCTCCCGCAAGCTGGGCTCCTGCCTCTCCCACAGCCCGTGGAGCCGCGGGAGCAGGGCGTCGATGTCCGTCTCGCGCACGGTCGGGGCCAGCACCGCGTACCGTCGCGCGACGCCGTGCGGCGCCGTCGCGAGCAGGGGCTCGACGGGCACGCCCACGGCCGGGTTCCGGGCCGCGACGGCCACGGCGACGGTGTGCAGGATCATGGCGTCCTCGTGCGCCGCCATGCGGATCAGCGTGTCCCGCACCGGGCCGCGATACCGTTCGGATCCCGCGGCGAGCATGAGGAGTTGTTCCAGGATCGCCCCGACGAAGAAGTCACGGGGATGGGACCCGATCCACTCGCACAGCGACAGCAGCGCCCGCGCCCCGGTGAGGTGCAGCAGGCCGCGCGCGGCCGCGTACTCGAACATGGTCTGGTGGAAGAAGTGGATGCCGTCCGAGGCCCCCCTGCCCAGCACGCCCCGGTCGAGCAGCAGATCCAGGGACGACCGGACGCGGGCGGGTTCGTACGGCCACGCGGGGCGGGGGCCGCCGTGCGGCGAGGTGAGCCGGTCGACCAGGTCCTCGCGTGACAGCTCGGTACGGCCGGCCGACATCAGCACGACGGCGATGGCACCGGTGATCGAGGAGAGGTCCTCCGGCGCCGTGGCGCTCGGGTTGCCGTGCTGGCGCCGGTCGGTGACGACCCGGTGGTCCCAGTAGCGGCGGTAGAGGCCGGTGGCGTCGATCTCGGCGCTGGGGAACGCCCCGTCGTCCCGGGCGAGTTCGAACAGCAGCCGCAGCTGGAGGGGGCTTCGGCACACCTCGCGCACCGGCAGTCCGCGGGCCACGGGCTCCATCAGCGTCCGCACCCGTGCCCCGTCGTCCCGGGGGACGGCGTCGGGGCAGTAGAGCGCGGCGTGGCCACGGATGGCGTGGGGGATCTCGGCGTCGTCGTAGGGGCCGAGCGACATCCGGAGGAAGCCGGTGCGCAGCCGGTTCGCCTCCTCCGGACGGGAGGTCAGCACCAGGCGGACACCGGCGGCGGCGAGATCCTCGCACAGGTCGAGCAGCGCCATCTCATGGTGGTCGTCGTGCAGCAGCAGATCCGCGGTGTCGAGGAGCACGACGGGTGTACGCCCCCGCGTCCGGGCGTGGGTGGCCCCGGACACCACGGTCGCGGGGGCCAGCATGGGCGTTGCGGGGGTGCCGCTCAGGGGGCGCAGCAGCCAGGCGGCGTTCACCAGGAAGACCTCGGCGTCCTCCAGAACGGTCAGGTCCCGGGCGAGGCCCCACAGCAGGCTGCTCTTCCCGTTCCCGGCGTCCCCGGTCACCAGGACCGCCTTCGGATCATCGTCGTAAAGGGCCTCCACCACCCGGTCCTGGATGGCGCGCCGCACATACAGCCCGCCGCTGAGCTGCGGTGGGGAGCCGGTGTCACCGTCCGGCCGCGGGGAGTCCACGAGGTCCAGGTCGTCGGCGAACCTCCGTGCCCAGCGGAGGAGTTGGCGGTGTGCGGCCGGTCCGGTGTCAGGTGGGGCTCCCGCATCCGGGGGCGGGGGCGGGGGCGTCGGACCTTCCGGGAACCGGTCCGGTACCGGGTCCGTGGGCGTCACCGGCCCAGGTGTGGCGGCGGGGCCGCCGCCGGGTGGCAGTTCACGGAGGACGGAGAAGGCGAAGGCGGCGGCGTGGCGCGCCGCGCGGGACTGCCAGCACTCGGCGTCCGCGTCGTACTTCCTGCCATCGGCCCGGTCGCTGATCCCGCGGACGATCAGGGCGGGTAACGCGGCGTTGAGATGGGCGGCCTGCGCCACGCCCGCGCCCTCCATCTCGATGGCGGCGGCGTCCTGGTAGTTCCGGCGCAGCTGCCGTCTCAGGGACGAGTCCGCCGAGTTGAGGACGACCTCACCGGCGGCCACCGGCTTGAGGTGTACGGCCGGGCGGGCGGCGCCGGGCGGGCGGTCCCTCAGTAGCTCCGTCCACGCACCGGACCTGCGGGCCATGCGGGCCAGCTGGTCGAGTTCCTGACGCACCGGCCAGACCCGCGGGCGGGAGTGGAACTCGCCGTCCTCGTCCTTGCCGCCGTGGTACGCGTACACATGCGTGGCCATGACGACGTCCCCGAGCTGGACATCGCCCTTGAGGGCGCCCGCCACCCCGACGAATGCCACGGCGCGCGGGCCGAACATGGTGATCGCCCGCTCGGTCAGCACGGCCGCCCCCTGGTTGCCGTCGCCGAGTTCGGCGAGCGCCACCCGCCACGGCGTACCGTCGAGCCGGCCCACCTCGAACAGGGTGCCCGCCGGGTGGAGTCGCGGCCGCGGATCGACCAGATGCGCCCGGACCGCCTCGTACTCCACGTCCAGTGCGGTCAGCACGACGAGTGAGTCGCTGTGATGCCCGGTGCTCTCCACGTCTCCCCCCGGCCACGGTCGACCCTCGTGCGGCCCGCGGGCGAAATGCTACCGTCCGCGATCTCCTGGGGCCGGGACCAGCGGGCGTGCCGTACACGCGACGGACGCACGAGCCCGCCGTGACCAACGGACGCACGAGCCGCCGCGGCCATCGGTATCGCCGAGCGGCGCCGAATGCTTGGATGCGCGGTATGGACCTCCCCCACACAAGCCCTTTTGTCCCGAGGCCGATGGCGGTGCCACCGTTCGACCCCGAGCTGAGGGTCGCGCTGGAGTCCTTGGGCAGCGGGCCGAGAGAGCCGGTCACCCCGGAAAACCTCGCGGCCAGGCAGGAGCGGGACGCCGCGACCCGGCCCAGGCCGACGGCCGATGACCTACGGGCCGATGGCCGTTTCGAGGTGGCGGAGCTGTCCGTCCCGGGGCTGCGGGACGGACCCGATGTCACGCTGGTGAGCGTGCGGCCCGCCGGACGCGAAGGGCCGCTGCCGCTGCTGTACTACATGCACGGCGGCGCGATGATCATGGGCAACGCATGGTCGGTGCTTCCGCGGATCCTTCGCGAGTGGGTCCTCCCGCTGGACATGGCCGTCATCTCGGTCGAGTACCGGCTGGCGCCGCGGACGCGGTACCCCGGACCGCTGGAGGACTGCTACGCGGGGCTCCTCTGGGCCGCCGGGCACGCGGCCGAACTGGGTATCGACGCGGACCGCGTCATCGTCGGCGGGAAGAGCGCGGGCGGCGGCCTCGCCGCGGCCCTCGCCCTGCTGATCCGTGACCGCGGCGGCCCCGGCATCCTCGGGCAGCTCCTGCTGTGCCCCATGCTCGACGACCGCGGACACACCTTCTCCAGCCGCCAGATGTCGGGCCTCGGCATGTGGGACCTCATCTCCGGCGAGACCGCCTGGAAGGCGCTGCTGGGTGACCTCTACGGCACGGCGGACGTGCCACCCTACGCGGCGCCTGCCCGCGGCACGGACCTCTCCGGCCTTCCCCCGGCGTTCATAGACGTCGGATCGGCGGAGATGTTCCGCGACGAGGGCGTGGCGTACGCGAACGGGATCTGGCAGGCCGGCGGCCAGGCCGAACTGCACGTATGGCCCGGCGCGTACCACGGCTTCGACGGCATGGCACCGCGGGCGGCCATCAGCGAGGACGCACGCCATGCCCGCACCCGCTGGCTCAGGCGGCTCCTCGCTCGGACGACGCGGTCGTCGGCCGGGAGCCCGGTTCCCGCGCCCCGCCGGGGACCAACCGCAGATGACGCCGCCCGCGTGCGTGCGGCGGGGCCGAGGACGCCCCGGACAGCCAGTCCTCGACACGGTCCATGACCAGCAACATCAAAACCAGCGTGGGCAGCACTGAGACCGCTACAACGATCACGACGAAGGGCCCCTTCCTCAGCAGGCGACCCCGACCGGGTGCCCCCGGCAGCCCAGTGCGTCAACGGTGTTGTGTGGGGATGATGTGAAGGTCGAGCGCGGTGGCGGCCGCATGGGCGAGGCCGGGCCCGGGCCCACGGGGGCAAATTCGGTGGACACCGTGTATCCCAGCGGTGAAGGGTGACGGCATGAACCAGGAGGAGATCTGGGACATCGACGCCGCGCAGCGCTATGACACGCCCGGCACGGGCATGTTCGCGCCCGAGGTCCTGAGGCCGACCGTGGACCGCCTGGCCGAGCTCGCAGGCGGCGGAGCGGCGCTCGAATTCGCCATCGGCACCGGCCGGGTGGCCGTCCCGCTCGCCCAACGCGGGGTCTCCGTCACCGGTATCGAACTGTCGCGTCCGATGATCCGGCAACTGCGCTCCAAGGCCGACGAGGCGTCGATCCCGGTCGTCGTGGGCGACATGGCGACGTCCGTGGCCCCCGGGGAGTTCACGCTCGTCTATCTCGTCTACAACACCATCTCCAACCTGCTCACCCAGGCCGAGCAGGTCGAGTGCTTCCGCAACGCCGCCCGCCACCTCAAGCCGGGTGGCAGGTTCGTGATCGAGCTCTGGGTGCCCGAGCTGCGCAAGCTCCCGCCGGGCCAGACGGCCACCGTCTGGCAGGCCGAGCCCGGTTACATCGGGTTGGACACCTACGACGTACTGCGCCAGCACGTCGTCTCCCACCACTTCCGGTTCGACGACACCCGGCAGGCCCGGCTGACCCGCAGCCCGCACCGTTACATCTGGCCGGCCGAACTCGATCTGATGGCCCAACTGGCGGGATTCGAGCTGGAGAGCAGGCACGCGGACTGGTCCGGCAGCGAATTCACCGCCGAGTCGCGCTCCCACGTCTCCGTCTACCGAATCCCGCCGAGCCGGTAGCCGCACCGGGCGGTTCTCTGACGGTTTCCCTCAGCCCGGCAGCGTGCTGATCTCGGCGATCTCGCGCGGCTCCCCCGCCTTCGGTCTTCACCGGGCCGGGCGAGACGGTGTTGACCCGCACTCCGCCGGCGCCGAACTCGGTGGCCCAGTAGCGGGCGAGGATCTCGATACCGGCCTTGGAGGTCCCTAGACGGCCCGCGTTGTTCACCAAGATGTCCACCTCGCCCGCCTCCGAGGCCAGCCGCAGGGTGCCCTCGGCATCGGCCAGGTCCGCGGCTATGAACCGGGCGGATCCGCCCAGCTCCGCGATCTCCTTCACCCCCAGCTGGAACGCGCCCAGGACCGCCTCTCCGTCGCCGAGGCGCGTCTGCCCGCCGACCTCGACGAACACAACGGCTGACGAAGGGCGCTTCGCCGCGTACCGCTGGCGTCTACCGCCGTTCCGGATCTGCGGCCGCCGCGGAACCGTCGGTGGCCAGGGACTCCAAGGCGGGCAGCGCGGCGGACAGCGTCCGTCGCTCCTCGGGGCTCAGCTCGTCGATTCGCGCGGCGAGCCGGATGGCCGCCTCGTGGCGCACGGTCCGGAGGAGTTCACGGCCGGTGTCGGTGAGGGCGATCAGACTGGCCCGGCGGTCATCGGGGTCGGGGGTGCGCTCGATCCAGCCTGAGGCGTCGAGCAGTTCGACCATGCGGGACGTGGTCGGCAGGGCGATGCCCAGCCGGGTCGCGAGGGTGCTGATGCGCATCGAGCCATGAGTGGCGAGCGCTGCCAGGGCCGCTTGGCGGCTGGGGGTGAGATCGCCGTGTTCGCCCCGGGAGCTCCGCAGGGCGGGGAGCAGATGCTGGAGGGCGGTACGGAGCCGTTCGGCCAGCTCCGTCGATTCCAGGGCGACGGGACTCCGGGTTACGGCTTCCGGGGTAACGGGCCCGGGGGTGGTGGGGTCGAGCGCGGTCATCTCGGCTCCTCTGAGGGTGGTCCCGGTCCTTGGCCGGGTGGCGATGGTGGCGTCGACGTGGGCGGTGGCCCGCCCCCGTGCACATACCGCCCGCCGCGCAGCAACGACGCCACCGCGGCCACCAGACACGCCGCGATGGCGAAGTCGAACGCGGCGGACAGGCCCTGGGAGAACGGCGGGGAGATCAGCGCCGGGAAGAAGCCGCGCCCCGTGAGATAGGCGGCGTGGTGGGCGGGCAGATGGTCGAGCACCTGCGGCCCGAGCAGGGTTTTCACCGGGTTGTAGCCGAGCAGCGAGGCGAACAGCACCCCGACCGGCGGCAGGGCGGCGACCCTCGCCGCGTCACCGGCCGGGACCCCCTCCGCGGTCAGGCCGTGGGTGAGGGCACCGGGGAGCGAACCGGCGAGCCCGGCGATCATCAAGGAGAAGAAGATGCCGATGGACAGGACGGTGGCCGAGTTCTGGAAGGTGGTACTGATCCCGGCGCCGACCCCCCGCTGATCGGGCGGCAGGCTGTTCATGATGGCCGCCCGGTTCGGCGAGCTGAACAGCCCCATGGCGATCCCGTTGACCAGCAGGATCGCGGCGAACACCGGATAGCCGAAGTCCACCGGCAGCTCCTCAAGGGCCACGAAGGTGGCGGCGGCCAGGAGCATCCCGCCGGTGGCGAACGTACGGGCGCCGAACCGGTCGGAGGCCCAGCCGGAGAAGGGGCCCGCGATCAGGAACCCGATGGTCAGCGGCAGCATGTAGATGCCCGCCCAGAGCGGGGTCTCCTCGAAGCCGTAGCCGTGGCGCGGCAGCCAGATGCCTTGCAGCCAGATGATCAGGATGAACATCAGGCCACCGCGCCCCAGCGCCGCCAGCAGACTGGCCACGTTCCCGGCGGTGAACGCGCGGATGCGGAACAGGCCCAGATGGAACATGGGCTGCGCGACCCGGTTCTCGATCAGGCAGAACACCCCCAGCACCGCCACTCCCCCGGAGATCGCGGCGATCACCCAGGGGTTGCTCCAGCCCATGGTGTGACCGGCGTAGGGCTGGATGCCGTAGGTGATACCGGACAGCACGGCGATCAGGCCGATGGCGAAGGTGAGATTGCCCCACCAGTCCAGCCGTGCCGGGGTGCGCACACCGGTGTCCCGCAGCTTCAGATACGCCCAGACCGTGCCGAACAGCCCGATGGGGACGGAGACCAGGAACACCAGGTGCCAGTCGAGCGGGCCGAGCAGTCCGCCCAGGATCAGCCCGATGAAGGATCCGGCGATGCCCGCCACCTGGTTCAGCCCCAGGGCGAGACCGCGCTGATCGGCGGGGAAGGCGTCGGTGAGGATGGCGTTGGAGTTGGCCATCAGCATGGCGCCGCCCACGCCCTGGAGCACTCGCATCCCGATCAGCCACAGCGCACCGGACGTGCCGTGCATCCAGGTCACGGAGAGCAGCACGGAGAACACGGTGAAGACCGCGAACCCCAGGTTGTACATCCGCACCCGGCCGAACATGTCCCCCAGCCGCCCGAAGCTCACCACGAGCACGGCGGTGACCACCATGTAGCTCATGATCAGCCACAGCAGCAGGCTGGTGTTTCCCGGGCGCAGCGGATCCACTCCGATGCCACGGAAGATGTCCGGCAGCGCGATCAGCATGATCGAGATGTTGATCGTCGCGATCAGGACGCCCAGCGTGGTATTGGACAGCGCGATCCACTTGTACCGCGGCCCCGGACCACTGTCGTCATCGGGCCGTACGGCCCTTTCGGCTCCGGCCGCACGTCGCTCGGTCGTCCAACCCACCGAGCATCACTCCCGTCGGGAGTTGGTTGCTTGACATCAACCAACCTAATCCCGATTTGTCCCCAGCGCCAAGGTGCCCGGGTCCCGTGTCATCCGCGGTACCCACTTATTTGTGGGTACTTGGCGCCGACGCACGGCCGGGCGAATCTGGTGGTGGGCGGTCGGAGGGCCGCCGGATCGGATGACACGGAGGTGGCGTTGCGTCAGGATGCCGACTGGGCCTCGGCCAGCTTCTCCAGGCGACGGTGTCCCCAATCGGACAGGGGGCCCAACGCCTCGGAGAGGTCGCGGCCGAACGCGGTGAGGGAGTACACGGTCTTCAGTGGCAGCACATCGTGGACTTCCCGGTGCACCAGCCCGTCCGTCTCCATCTCACGGAGCGCCTGAGTCAGAACCTTCTCGCTGAGCCCCGGCAGCCGCCGGCGTAGCTCACCGGGGCGATACGGGCCGGACTCCAGCGCCCAGAGCAGGGCGGTCTTCCACTTGCCGTCGATCACGGAGATCGCGGCGGTCACTCCGCAGACATTGGTGTCCTGAGCACGGCTGCGTGTCATCTTCGCTCTATTTCCTTCGCGCTATGTACGCGTATATCCATATGGGGGTTGAGTCATGTCCATGTACTCCGAACAGTCTGCCGTCACCGTGCTCGGCCTGGGGCCGATGGGCCGCGCCCTGGCCGACGCGTTCCTGGACGCCGGGCTGCGGATCACGGTCTGGAACCGGACGCCGGGCAGGGATCGGGAGCTGATCGAGCGGGGCGCGGTGAGTGCGTCCTCGGCGGAAGAGGCCGTCTCCGCAAGCTCGTTGGCCGTGGTGTGTGTGGTGAACTACGACGCGTCGGACGCGATCCTGCGACGCGACGCGGTCACCGACGCGCTCAAGGGACGCACCGTGGTGAACCTGAGCTCGGACACTCCGGACCGGGCCCGGGACACCGCGGACTGGGCGGCTGGGCACGGCATCCGATACCTCGACGGCGCGATCATGACGCCGACCACCACCATGGGAACGCCTGCCTCGGTGTTCATCCACAGCGGCCCGGCGGAGCTCTACCAGGAACACCGACCCGTGCTGGAGGCGCTGGCCGGTACCCACACCCACCTCGGCGAGGAGATCGGCCGGGCGGCGGCGTACGACATCGCGCTGCTCGACATCTTCTGGACGGCGATGGCGGGCTATGCGCACGCCCTGGCGGTGGCGCGCGCGGAGGGCATCAGCGCCCGCGAGTTGGCGCCCTTCGCCAAAGGCATCGGAGCGATCCTTCCGCCGCTCTTCGAAGAGACCGCGGAGCAGATGGACCGCGGCACCTTCTCCGGTGAGGGCAACCCGATGACCTCGGGCGTATCGTCCATGGCCCATATCGTCCACACCTCCGAGGGGCACGGCATCGACGCGGGGGTGATGCGCGCGGCCGAGGGCATGACCCGCCGCGCCATCGGGCTGGGCCATGGCACGGAAGGGTTCATCCGCGTCGCCGAGGTACTGGGCCGCCGCTGACCGTGTCATTCCGGCTTGGTCATTCCGGCTTGCGGGCCACGAAGCTGGCCACCGTCCGCTTCACGTCTCCGTCGGGCGCTTGCACCAGCCGTGCGGTGACGGCGAGCCCGGCCCGTTCCAGTAGTTCGGCGAGCCGGTCCGGTGGCAGCAGATGGGAGGCGTACGACACGGGATGCCCGCCGTACGCCCGCGTCGGACGCAGCAGCTCGTCGTCTCCCACATAGCCGACCAGCAGGAGATGCCCGCCGGGCGCCAGGGCGCGGTGGAACTCGGCGTACACCACGGGCAGCAGCTCCGGCGGGGTGTGGTGGGTGGAATAGAAGGCCAGGATGCCACCGAGCTCTTCGTTCCCGAGGTCGAGCGCGGTCATCGACCCCACGGCGAACCGCAGGTCCGGATATGCCTTCCGGGCCAGCTCGACCATCTTCGGCGACACGTCGATGCCGAACGCCGACACCCCGAGCCCGGCGAGGTGTGCCGTCACCTTGCCGGGCCCACACCCCAGGTCCGCCACCGGGCCGCGCCGGGCCGTCCGTACGAGCTCGGCGAACGCGGCCAGCATTCCGCGCGACAGCGGATCCAGCTCGGCGGGGTCCTTGACGCGCTCGACGTAGGCGGTGGCGACGGTGTCGTAGGACTCCCGGACGGCGGCGAGGTAGGAGGGCTCAGTCATGTGGCGAATGTAGACGGGAGCACCGACAGAGTCGGGCGGGAAGGTCGGGTCTGCCCAGTCGGTCAGCCGGGCCGGTAGGCCGAGGCGCACCGCGGCGGCGCCGGTGAGTACCAGAACCGGGTCGGCGTCCCTGCCGTTAATCGCTCTGCGCGGCGCACACTTCATCGCACGCTCAATCACTCCTATCGCACTTGCGGACCGGCACGGTCCAGGAGCGACGCGTCATCGGCAGCCGGGCTACGCGGTCACCTTGGCGAGGAACGCGGCGACGTTCGCCACGGTGCGCTCGATCTTCTGCTCCAGGGTGAGCGACTCCTGGGGGCGTGATCCGGCGCCCGCGTCCTTCTTGCCCCGTACGTACAGCGAGCAGGCGAGGTCGCTGCATATGTAGGCGCCCACCGAGTTGCCCTGCTGCCTGGCCTTCCCCGCCTTCGGCGCCACCATCAGGGACACGCCGCCCGTGTGGGCCGTCAGGCACATCGAGCACATACTGCGCCGCGCCTGCCAGGAGGCGGGGCCCGGGCAGCGCAGCGCGAGGGCGGTCGGGCGGCCGTCCAGCACGGTGACCAGATAGGCACGGCCGGGGGCCTGCGGATCTCGCCAGCCGAGGTAGTCCAGGTCGTCCCAGGGCCGGTCGGCCAGGTCGCGCGGGATGGACAGGCGCTTGGCCTCGCCCTTGGTGCAGTTCACGAACGCGGCACGGATCTCTTGTTCGGTCATCGGCTTCATAAGCCGCACGCTAATTTGCCTATAGGCTTTAGGCAAACACATAATCGGTTCTGGTCGAGGAGAGGACGGGTATGGCACGGGCAGGACTGACCGCGGAACGCCTGACCCGGGCGGGGGCGGAGCTGGCCGATGAAGTCGGCTTCGACCAGGTGACCGTCTCGGCGCTGGCCAGGCGGTTCGACGTCAAGGTCGCGAGTCTCTACTCGCACCTGAAGAACTCCCAGGACCTCAAGACCAGGATCGCCCAGCTGGCCTTGGAGGAGCTGGCCGACCGGGCCGCCGACGCCCTGGCGGGACGGGCCGGGAAGGACGCCCTCACCGCCTTCGCCGACGTCTACCGCGACTACGCCCGCGAGCACCCCGGCCGCTACGACGCGGCCCGGCTCAGGCTCGACCCGGAGACCGCGGCCGCCAGCGCCGGGGTCAGGCATTCACAGATGACCCGGGCGATCCTGCGCGGCTACGACCTGGACGAACCGGACCAGACGCATGCGGTCCGGCTGCTGGGCAGCGTCTTCCACGGCTTCGTGAGCCTCGAGATGGCGGGCGGGTTCAGCCACAGCGCCCCCGACAGCCAGGAGAGCTGGTCGCGGGCGCTGGACGCCCTCGACGCCCTGCTGCGGAACTGGCCCGCGGCCTGACGAGGCCCGTATCGCTCATCGCGGGTCCGCCGTATCGCTCATCGCGGGTCCGCGCGATCCATACATACATCCCTGATCAACAGGCTGGAACGATGCACACCACCGAGCACCACTGGATCACCACGCCCATCACCGCCGACATCCTGCGGGGCGCCCTGGACCTGGAGCGCACCGCGCACGGGCTGCTGCCGCACCGGCTGCCCGCCTGGGCCCGCGCCCAGTGCGCCGATGGGCAGCTCGCCATGGTGGAGGCCCAGCCGTCCGGCGTACGGCTGGTCTTCCGCACCCGGGCCACCGCGGTCGAACTGGACACGCTGCCCACCAAGCGGGTCTACGCGGGCGCCCCGCCCCGCCCTGACGGTGTGTACGACCTGCTGGTCGACGGCCGTCTGACCGCCCAGTCCACGGTGACCGGCGGCAACACCCTGGCCATCGACCTGGCCACCGGGGCCGCCGAGAGCCACCCCGGCCCGGCCGGAACCCTCCGCTTCGCCGACCTGCCCGACGGCGCCAAGGACGTCGAGATCTGGCTGCCGCACAACGAGACCACCGAACTCGTCGCCCTGCGCACCGACGCCCCCGTCGAGCCCGTGCCGGACCGGGGCCGCAGGGTGTGGCTGCACCACGGCAGTTCGATCAGCCATGGCTCCGACGCGGCGAGCCCCACCGGCATCTGGCCCGCGCTCGCCGCCTCCCTCGGCGGAGTGGAACTGATCAACCTCGGCCTGGGCGGCAGCGCCCTGCTCGACCCGTTCACCGCACGGACGATGCGGGACACCCCCGCCGACCTGATCAGCGTCAAGATCGGCATCAATGTGGTCAACGCCGACCTGATGCGGCTGCGCGCCTTCGGCCCGGCGGTGCACGGCTTCCTCGACACCATCCGCGAGGGCCATCCCACCGCGCCGCTGCTGGTCGTCTCCGCCGTGCTGTGCCCCATCCACGAGGACACGCCGGGCCCCGCGGCCTTCGACTTCAGCGCGCTCAGCGCCGGAAAGCTGCGGTTCCGGGCCACCGGCGACCCCGCCGAGCGCGCCGCCGGAAAGCTGACGCTGGGCGTCATCCGCGACGAGCTGTCCCGGATCGTGAAGCAGCGGGCGGCCGACGACCCCCACCTCCACTACCTGGACGGCCGCGACCTCTACGGCGAGGCCGACGCCGCCGAACTGCCGCTGCCCGACGACATCCACCCGGACGCGGCCACCCACCGCCGTATCGGGGAACGCTTCGCCACGCTGGCCTTCGCCGCCGATGGTCCGTTCGCGGACCACGGCGCCTGACGCCGGGCCCCGTCCGGTACAACGGGAAGGAGCGAGCAGGAACATCGACGCCCGTACGAGGGAGGGCCGCGATGACACCCGATGTGTGGGTGCGGGTCAACAGCGCGACGTTCGGCGGCCGGATGGTGCGCGCCGACACCGTCGAGCAGGTCAGATGGGACAAGAAGACGCCCCAGCACCTGATCCTGACCCTCCACGGCGGTGAAGAGGTCCGTCAGGACGTACGGGCCGGTGCGCCGGCCGACGACCTGGCCGACACCGAGGGTTCCGATCTCGCCGAGCAGCTGGTGCGCGCGATCGCACGGGCCTCGGACCGGCCCGGTGGCCACATGCTGGAGCTGAGGCCCGATGCGAGCGCCGGCGGCGTGCGGTGGCTCCGGACACCGCTGGTGGACAAGCCGTGGGCGGGGTGAGCCGGGGCCTCCCCCGGGCGGCCCGCCCCCTGCTCCACCGCGGAGCCAGGCCCTACCCTGGTGGCCGTGCACATCTCCTTCGTATGCAGCGGCAACATCTGCCGGTCGCCGTCCGCGGCGCTGGTCTTCGCCGAGCATCTGCGCCGGGCGGGACTCGACGGCGCGGTACGGGTCAGCAGCGCCGGTATCGGCCCCTGGCACGCCGGTGAGCCCATCGACGAACGGGCCGGAGAGCTGCTGGCACGGCACGGCTACCCGGTGGAGCATGTCGCGGCCCAGATCGGTGCCGAGCACCGGGACGCCGAGCTGTTCCTGGCGATGGACCGCGGCCACGAGAAGGCGCTGCGCCGGCTGGTCGACGACCCCTCCCGGGTCAGGATGTTGCGCTCCTTCGACCCGGACGCCACCGGTGACCTGGACGTACCCGACCCGTACTACGGCGGTCCGGAGGGGTTCGACGAGGTGCTGGCCATGATCGAAGCCTCGGTGCCCGGCCTGCTGGCCTGGGTGCGCGAGCGCCTCGGTTCATGAGCGCCCGTGCCGAGGCCGGGACGGGCGAGGACCCCGGTGCCGCGGCGGCCCGCCTCACCGGCCGTCCGGTGACCCGCCGACGGCCGCTGTCCGCCATGCTCACCGAGGTCACCCTCGACGGCGGGCAGGCGGTGATGGTCAAGCGGGGGGACGATCCAGGGGCGGTGGAGGCCGAGGCGGCGGGGCTGCGCTGGCTGGCCGACGCCGGTACGGTCCGCGTCCCCGCGGTGCACGGCCACGACCGCCACTGGCTGGTCACCGACCAGGTGCCGGTCGGCCGGCCGAGCGCCCGGGCGGCGGCCCGGTTCGGCCGCGACCTGGCCGCCCTGCACGCCGTCGGCGCGCCCGCCTTCGGCGCCCCGCCGCCCGACGGCCCCACCGACGCGTACATCGGCATGGCCCCGATGCGCAACGTCCGGGGCACCGACTGGCCGCGCTGGTACGCCGAACACCGGGTGCTGCCCTATCTGCGGCGCGCCGTCGACGACGGCACGGTGCGCCACGGCGAGGCCGAGGTGATCGAACGCGCATGTGAGCGCCTGCCCGAGCTGACCGGACCCGCCGAGCCACCCGCCCGGCTGCACGGCGACCTGTGGAACGGCAACGTCCTGTGGGGCGCCGACGGGCAGGCGTGGCTGATCGACCCGGCCGCGCACGGGGGCCACCGGGAGACCGATCTGGCGATGCTCCACCTGTTCGGCTGCCCGCATCTCGATCAGGTGCTGGACGGCTACCAGGAGGTGGCACCGCTCGCCGAGGGCTGGGCCGACCGCGTCGGACTGCACCAGCTCTTCCCGCTGCTGGTGCACACCGTGCTGTTCGGCCGCGGCTACGCCGGGCAGGCGGTCACGGCAGCCCGGGCCGCCCTGGCGCGCTGACCTGCCCCAGCTCCTCGTACAGCCCTTCCAGGGCGGTGTGGTCGTCGTCCGTGCCGGTGTGCGGGGCGGCGAACCAGCGGGCGTACTCGGCGATCTCGGAGAGGCGCCAGTCGAGCGCGAACAGCTCGACCATCGCCGGGTCGGGGCGCAGCCGGTCACCCGCACCGGCCGTGAGCAGATCGGCGTAGTCCCGTTCGCGTGGCGCGAGGGCCAGCGACTCCCAGTCGACGAGCTTCAGCCCGCACGCGCCCACGACCTGGTTGTCGTTGTGCGGTTCGCCGTGGGTTGTCACCCACTGGTCCCGGCGGGAATGGGCGAGGTCCGCGAGTTGGAGGTAGCGGTCCGTCCAGCGGGTGATCGCGGCATCGTGTGCGGCGATCGCGGCCCGCGCGTCCTCCGCCAGCGGGCCGGACGTCCAGGGCCGCGCGGTCCGGGCCCGTAGCCCGCCCGCGAACCCGGGGCCGACCTGGGGAGTCCAGTGCCGCAGACCGGGTGGCGGTGTGGCGCGGTGCAGGGTGGCCAGCGCGGCTTCGACCTCGCGGACGTGCCGGGGCCGGCTCGCCTCCTCCTCGGTCGGGCTGCGTCCGTCCAGCCACGGCGTCACGCTCAGCGCGCCCGCCTCGACGCCGACGGTGAACCGGCCGGACGACCGGGCGGGCAACGGCGCGCACACCACGTCCACACCGGCCGCGGCCAGTGCCGCCGCCCCCGCGTAGGCGGCCTCCAGCGTCGCCTCGGTGTGCCGCGGCTCCAGCTGGTCCAGCGTCACGAACAGGGTCGTGCCGCCACCGGCCACCCGCCAGTGGTGTGCGCCGAAACCCCAGGGCAGATACGCGACCTCGGCGACTTGCGGCAGCCAATGCGCGGCAATGGCATGCGCGATCACCTCGTCGCTGATGAAGGACGGACGGGAGAGCACAGGGCCCGATCCTAGGGAGCGGGTGGGCCACCGTCACCGGAATTTCCGGCGGCCCGTGCCGCCACCCCCCGTGAACGGAAACCGATGCGCCTGGCGGCCCGTCTTGAGGGGCGGAATCACACGGATGGGAAGCCATGGTGGAGCAGGTGGACAGCGGTACGGCGGCGCCGGTGCGGGCGGGGGTGGCCCGGCGGGCCGGGCGCCGGGTGGTGCGGTGGGCCCGGTGGGGTGACGCGGCGGGGGACGCGCGGGGCGGGTCGCCCTGGACGCGGGGGCGGGTGCTCGCCGCACTGGCGGTGCTGACGGCCGGGCTGCTGGAGTTCCACCGGGCGGTGCCCAACTCCGTGGGCCACATGGGCAGTTTGCTGGAGGCGTTTCTGCCGTGGCTCGGCGTGGTGGTCGTGGTGCTGCTCGGCCTGGCGCTGCTGCGCCGTTCGGCCCTCGCGCTGGTGGCGCTGGTGCTGCCGGTGGCGGCGTGGACGCATCTCTTCGGCGGACTGTTCCTGCCCGGGGCGGAGCCCGGCCCGCGTGACCTGGTGGTGGTGCAGCACAACGTCAGCGATGAGAACGCCGATCCGGCGGGTACGGCGCGCGCCCTGGCCGGCGCCGAGCCGGATCTCATCGCGCTGGAGGAGCTGGTGCCCGGCGCGCTGCCGGTCTACGAGAAGACCCTCGCCCCGGACTACCCGTACCACGCCGTCCGGGGCACCGTCGGGCTCTGGTCGAAGCATCCGCTCGCCGATGCCCGGCCGTTGGACATCAAACCCCAGGGGATCGCGGAGGGGTGGAACCGCGGACTGCGGACCACCGTCCGCACCCCGCACGGCGAGATCGCGGCGTATGTCGCGCACCTGCCGTCGGTGCGCGTCCGGGCCAGTGGCCTCGCGTCCTCCTGGCGTGATGAGAGCGCCGGTCTGCTGGGCGAGGCCATCGCCGCAGAGAAGCGCGATCGGGTGGTCCTGCTGGGCGACCTCAACGGCACGGTCGACGACCGTGGACTGGCCCCGCTCACCTCGCGGTTGAACGTGGCGGAGCGGGGCTTCGCCTTCAGCTTCCCCGCGGGCTTCCCACTGGCCCGGATCGACCAGGTCATGGCCCGCTCGGCAACCGTCGGCGACATCCGCACCCTGCCCGCCACCGGCAGCGACCACCTGCCGGTCGCCGCCCGGATCGCATGGGGGTGACCGGAGCCAGGTCCGGCCGCGCGCCCGCCACCACGTCGCGGGGTCTCCTCGGGAGCGGTCCCGGGACCCGCGGGTTAGAAATGCCGCGCACGCGTTCCCGACCCAGGAGGTTCCACTGATGAGTACCGGTATGCGCTGGAGGACCGCGACGGCCGCGGTGACCACGACTCTGGCGGGCACGCTGGGACTCGGCCTGATGTCGCCGGTGGCGCAGGCCGCCGCCCATGGGCCCTGCTACGACGGGCGGTGCAAGGTCACCGTGTCGAGGCCCACGAGCATCAAGGTCGACAGCCACCGGTTCGGGTTCGGGAAGCTGCGGATCACCCACATCAGCTCCCGGTCCGTGAAGATGGCGGCCACCACTACGGGCGGCGCGCGCCTGAGCGGCAGCACCAGCCCGGGCGGCACCGTCAGGCTCAACAACCTGAGCATCGGGGTGCGGTCGGTCAGCGGCCACAAGGCCAAGCTGGTCCTGTCGTCCTGATGTACTGACTCCTCGTCAACTCAGCAGGGAATGGCACCCCGGCGCATGCGCCTGCGTCGGGGTGCCATCCGTAGTACGGTTCCGTCGTCACGCGCCGCGAACCGGATTCCTGCTCGGACAGGACTCGCCTCGGCTGCCCATTCCGGCCCGATCATGACGAGGACTCAGAGCGATGCCACCGTCCCTCAGCAACTTCAACATGGACCTCCTGGTCCCGCTGCACGCCCTGCTGATGGAGCGGAGTGTGACCAAGGCGGCGGAGCGCGTCGAGGTCACCCAGCCCTCGATGAGCACCTCGCTCGCCAAGCTCCGCCGCCACTTCAATGAGCCGCTGCTGGTCAGGGACGGCCGCCGCATGGTGCTGACTCCCTTCGCGGAGTCGCTGGTCCAGCCGGTCACGGAGATGCTGGAGGCGATCAGGGAGGTGGTGGGTGCCAACGCGGCCTTCGACCCGACCACCGACCGCCGGGTGTTCACCGTGACCGCGAGCGACTATGTGGCCATCGTTCTGCTGCGGCCGCTGCTGCGGGAGATCGACACCGCCTACCCCCATGTGCAGATCAAGGTCGCCCCGCTGAACCACGGCATGGTCGACCAACTCCGCAGAGGCCAGTGCGATCTGGTCATCTGGCCGCCCATGATCCAGGACAAGGAGCTGGAGACGTTCTCCAGCGCCACGTTGTTCACCGATGAGTTCGTGGCCGTGGTGGACCAGGACCACCCCGAGGTCGGTGACATCCTGACCTCCGATCAGCTCTGCACCCTGCCGTACGTCCAGATCGGGGGCCCGCAGCCCACGATCGCCGACACCGTACTCGCTCGACTCGGCCTGCCCCTCCGGGCCGTCGCCGCCACCGACAACTTCACCAACGCGGCCTGTCTGCTCCCCGGCACCCGTATGGTCGCGGTGATACAGCGGCGACTGTTCGACCAGCTCGGCCCGAGTATCGGGCTTCGGACCGTGACGCTCGACGTGCCGCTGCCACGGCTCGTCGAGTCGATGTACTGGCATCCCAGGAACACCATCGACCCCGCCCACCGATGGCTGCGCGAGCGGGTCCTGCGCCTGTGCGCCACGGACCTTCCGGACCGGCCGCACGACGACACCGGTTCCGCGCGCGGCTCGCGGCCCGACGGGTGATCACCTCGCGGGCGCGGCGAGGGCGGGGGGCCGGGTGGGGCTCCGGTCCGGCGCCCGGTCCCGTTCCACCGACATGCTCAGACCGATGCCGTTCATCTCCTCGAGGAAGCGCGGATAGGAGCCGCGGTAGGCGTTCGGGTAGGTGAGCCGGGTCTCACCGTCGGCCGCCGTGCCCGCGACGGCCAGCGACATCAGCACGCGGTGGTCGTTGAACGAGGACAGCTCGGCCCCGGTCAGCCGCTCGACACCGTGACAGAGCAGTCGCTGCCCGCGCTGCTCGATCCGGGCGCCCATCCTGGTGAGCTGAAGCATCGCCTCCACCCGGTCCGACTCCTTGAGCCTGACGTGGGCCACGTTGTCCAACACGGTGGTGCCGTCCGCCAGCGCCCCGAGCACGGACAGCGCGGGCAGGACGTCGGGCGCCGCCCGGCAGTCGACCCGGGCGGGGCGCAGTCTGATCCCGTCGTGGCGGACGCGCACCATGCCGGTCGCCGGGTCGGCCGTCATCGGCAGGCCCATCCCGGCGACGATGTTCAGCAGATCCGCCTCTGGGTGGTCCACCTGGTTCACGGGGAGCGCGGGCAGCCCCCGGAACAGCACATCGGCCGGGTGCAGCGCCGTCGCGGCCAGGCCGAACGCCGCCGCGCCGACATCGGGGGGAAGCACCACCGTTGTCGGAGTGGGGCATTGGCCGGGCTCGATGTCGAACCGCCGCCCGCTCTCGGAGACATCGACCCGCAGTCCGAACCGCCGCATCATCCGGACCGTCAGATCCACATAGGAGCGTTCGTTGAACTCGCCCTCCACGGTGATGGTGCTCGGCCCGGTCGCGAACGGCGCCACCATGAGCAATCCGGAGATCCACTGCGAAAGAATGCCCTCGATACGCGTATGGCCCCCTTTCGGGCGGCGCGGCCGTACGGAAATCGGCGGGCCGCCGGTGGGCGAATCGAGGTCGACTCCGAGATCGGACAGGGCCTGTAGCAGCGGGCCTATCAGACGCCGGGGGAAAGACTTCTGCCCCACGATGGTCACCGGCGCGCTCGCGAGAGAGGCGAGCCCGGTGAGGAAATACAGCGCCGAACCCGCACCGCCCACCGAGACCTGCGATCGCAGCGGACGGTACGGACCCCCGTGCACGAGGAAGTCGTCGCCGTCCACCTCGATACGCGTGCCGAGGCCGCGCAGCGCGGTGATGGTGTGCCGGATGTGCTGCGCGTTCGACAGCCCTACGATGCGGCTGGTCCCGGGAGCGAGCGACGCCAGGATCAGGGCGCGATGCGCGTGGTATTTCGAGGTGGGAACGGCGATCTGCCCTTTGACCTGATCGGATGACCGCTTCACGAGCAGCCGCATCCCCACTCCCCCGATCCACCCGCTTACTCGAATCCACCATTGGCGGCGTCGGGTTCACGCTAGCCACCGCACAGTGCGCTCGAAAATCCCGATGTGCTTATGCCTGGCATCTCCCTCCGGGATATAACTCATTCATCCCCAGAAGATGCCGAACCCGGCACATCGGCGCGGACGCGGTCCGAGCCCGGCTCCGCCCCCAAGCCCACCCCACGTGACGGACGTCACAGTATGCGAAGGCCGCGTCTTCAGGTCATCATATGACCCGATCGCCGCAGAACAGCCCGGGGCCGATCTCGCGCCCGGACAGCACCACAGCGAGCGGCGGCGCTCCCCCATAAACACAGCAAGGACGAGGAGGGGCATGAGCGACCAGGACAGGCCGGCGCGACCGCGCGTGGGCGTGGTGGGGCTCGGGGCCATGGGACTCGGCATGGCGCGCAGCCTGCGGACGGCGGGCTACGACGTCGGGGTCCACGATCTGCGGCCGGAAGTGGCCGAGGGCTTCGCCCGCGACGGCGGAACAGCGTACGCCTCCCCCGGCGACCTGGCGGCCGCGGTGGACGTCGTGGTCGGTGTCGTGGTCAACGCGGCGCAGGTGGAGTCGGTGCTGTTCGGCGCCGACGGGGCCGCCGACCGGCTCCGCCCGGGGGCCGTCTTCGTGATGTGCTCCACGGTCGACCCGGGCTGGTCGGCGGAGCTCGGGGGACGTCTGGCCGAGCGCGGTGCGCTCTACCTGGACGCCCCCATCTCCGGTGGCGCCGCGCGTGCGGCGGCCGGTGAGCTGACCATGATGACATCGGGCCCCGCCGCGGCGTACGCGGTCGCCGACCCGGTACTGGAGGCCATGAGCAGTACGGTCTACCGGCTGGGCGAGCAGGCAGGGCTCGGCTCGAAGGTCAAGATCGTGAACCAGCTGCTCGCGGGCGTGCACATCGCCGCGGCGGCCGAGGCGATGGCGCTGGGCCTGAAGGCCGGTGTCCCGGCCGAGGCGCTCTACGAGGTCATCACGCACAGCGCGGGCAACTCGTGGATGTTCGAGAACCGGATGGCGCATGTGCTCGCCGGTGATTACACGCCACTCTCCGCGGTCGACATCTTCGTCAAGGACCTGGGGCTCGTCCTCGATGCCGCACGTCCGGAGCGGTTCCCGCTCCCCCTGGCCGCCACCGCTCACCAGATGTTCCTCCAGGCGTCGGCGTCCGGCCTGGGCACCGAGGACGACAGCGCGGTCATCAAGATCTTCCCCGGGATCGATCTGCCCCAGCCGGCGGGGGCCTGATATGGGCATCCGACTCGGCTGCGTCGCCGACGACTTCACCGGCGCCACCGACCTGGCCAACAACCTGGTGCGGGCGGGTATGCGCGTGGTCCAGCTGATCGACGTACCGCCGCCCGGCGCCGAGCGGCCGGTGGACGCGGACGCCGTGGTCATCGCGCTCAAGTCACGGACGGTTCCGGCCACCGACGCCGTGGACGCGTCGCTGCGGGCCCTCGCCTGGCTGCGGTCCGCGGGTGCCGAGCAGATCTACTTCAAGTACTGCTCCACCTTCGACTCGACGCCCGCCGGCAATATCGGGCCGGTCACCGAGGCCCTGATGGACGCGCTCGGCACCGACTTCACCATCGCCACGCCCGCGTTCCCCGACAACGGGCGCACGGTCTTCAAGGGCCATCTCTTCGTCGGCGATGTGCTGCTCAGCGCGAGCGGTATGCGCCATCACCCGCTCACCCCGATGACCGACCCCGATCTGGTCTCGGTCCTCGGCGCGCAGACCACACGAGCGGTCGGCCTGATCGACCACACGGTGGTCGGCCGCGATGCCACGGCGATCCGGGCCCGCATCGACGAACTGCGCGAGCAGGGGGCCGGAATCGCCATCGTCGACGCCGTCTCCAACGACGACCTGGTGCGCCTCGGCGCGGCGGTCCAGGGGATGCCCCTGGTGACCGCCGGTTCGGGCCTGGCCATCGGGCTGCCCGCGAACTGGGGGTTCACACCGTCCCGCGCCGCCGCCCGGCTGCCGGCGCCCGGCGGCCACCGGGCCGTCATCTCCGGATCGGTCTCCACCGCCACCAACCGGCAGGTCCAGGAGTTCCTCCGCACCGGCCGTCCCGCGTACAGCCTGGATCCACTGCGGGTCGCGGCCGGTGCGGACGTGTCCGGCGAGGCGCTCGCCTTCGCCGAATCCCATCTGGCCGACGGGCCCGTCCTCTTCTACTCCACCGAGGCGCCCGAGGCGGTCCGTACCGTCCAGACCCGGCTCGGTGCCGCCGAGGCCGGCGAGCTGGTGGAGCGCGCCCTGGCCCGTGTGGCCGAGGGCCTGGTGGAGCGCGGTGTGCGTCAACTGGTCGTCGCGGGTGGCGAGACCTCCGGAGCGGTCGTCCGGGCGCTCGGCATCACCGGACTGCGCATCGGACCTCAGATCGACCCCGGTGTGCCCTGGTGCGCGGCGGCGCTGCCCGGCGGGGACACGCTCCACATCACGCTGAAGTCCGGCAACTTCGGTGGTCCCGGGTTCTTCACCGACTCCTTCGCCCTGCTCGACCGGGAGGTCTCATGACCGAGCTCCTCGACACCGCCGTGGACGAGGCACGCCACGAGATCGTCCGGGTGGGCACCAGCCTGTTCAACCGGGGCTATGTGCACGCCAGCGCCGGGAACATCAGCGCCCGGATCGGCGACGGCCATCTGATCACGCCCACCGACGCCGCCCTGGGCTTCCTCGAGCGCGACCGCCTCGCGCTGGTCGACGCCCAGGGCGAGCAGCGCGCGGGCGACCGCGCGAGCAAGACCCTGACGCTCCATCGGCGTATCTACGCGGCCGACCCCACGGCCCGGTTCATCATCCACACCCACTCCACCCACCTGGTCGCGCTCACCCTGGCCGGGGTGTGGAGCCAGGACGACGTACTCCCGCCCATCACGCCGTACTTCGTGATGAAGGTGGGGCACGTTCCGCTCATCCCCTACCACCGGCCCGGCGACCCGCGCGTGGCCGACCTGGTGACCGCCCGGATCGCCGACCACCTGGCGAGCCACACACCGATCAGGGCCGTCCTGCTCGACCGGCTCGGCCCCGTGGTCTGGGGTCCGAACGCGGCCGCCGCCCTCGCCGTCCTCGAAGAACTCGAGGAGACGGCACGTCTCTGGCTCCTGACCGACCGTCGACCGGGGCCGCTCACCACCGACGCTATCGACGAACTGAGGACCACGTTCGGCGCCGCTTGGTGACCTGCCGCTCACCCGTTCCCTTCCCCACCCCATCCCCGTCCCCGTCGCAGAATCCCTGAGCCGCTAAAGGATTCCGTCATGCCCATGCCCGCAGTGGCGGCCGAGACGCCCGCGCTTGCCCGCGAGAACACCGTCTACCGCAAGGTCGTACGCCGCATCGTCCCCTTCCTCATCCTGTGTTACGTGGCCTCCTACCTGGACCGGGTCAACGTCGGCTTCGCGAAGCTCCAGATGTCCGATGACCTCGGGTTCAGCGAGGCGGCCTACGGCCTGGGGGCGGGCCTGTTCTTCATCGGCTACTTCCTCCTGGAGGTGCCCTCGAACCTGATGCTGCAACGCGTCGGGGCCCGCACCTGGATCGCCCGCATCATGATCAGCTGGGGCCTGGTCTCGGCGGCGTTCATGTTCGTCACCAACGAGGCGACCTTCTATGTGCTGAGGTTTCTGCTCGGTGCCGCGGAGGCGGGGTTCTACCCCGGAGTGATCCTCTACTGCACCTACTGGTTCCCCTCGCACCGCCGGGCCCGGGTGATCGCGATGTTCATGTCGGCCATCCCGGTGGCGGGCATCTTCGGCAACCCGCTCTCCGGCTGGATCATGGACAGTTTCCAGGGTGTCAACGGGTGGCAGGGCTGGCAGTGGATGTTCCTGCTGGAGGCGGTCCCCGCGCTCCTCGTCGGTGTCATCACGCTCTTCTACCTGGACGACGGCGTGCGGGACGCGAAGTGGCTGACCGATGAGGAGAAGGCGGTCGTCGAGCGGGCGGTCGCCGACGACAGCGCGCACCGGACGGTGCACGGCCGGGTCCTGGACGCCTTCCGTGAGCCCAAGGTGTGGCTGATGTGCCTCATCTACTTCTGCTTTGTGATGGGCCAGTACGCCCTGACCTTCTGGATGCCCACGTTCGTCGAGTCCACCGGCATCGAGGGCAATGTGGCGATCGGCGTGCTCAGCGCCGTGCCGTTCCTGGCCGCGCTCGTCGCGATGAACCTGTTCGGCCGCTCGGCGGACAAGCACCGCGAGCGACGCTGGCACCTGGTCATCCCGAGCCTCATGGGCGCCGTCGGGTTCTCGCTGTCCGCCGTGTGGAACGGGTCGACCGCGCTGTCCCTGACCGCCCTGTCCGTGGCCGCGGCCGGGGTGCTGACCTGCGCTCCGCTGTTCTGGTCGCTCCCCACCGCGTTCCTGGGCGGCACCGCGGCCGCGGCGGGCCTCGCCATCATCAACTCGGTGGGCAACCTCGCCGGTTTCGTCAGCCCCTACATGATCGGCGCGCTCAAGGACGCCACCGGCTCGGCGTCGATCCCGATGTACGTCCTGGCGTTCACCCTGGTCGTGGGCGCCGCCGCGGTGCTCACCACCAAGAAGCAGGTCGTCAACCGCTGACCGGGACGTCCCGGCCCGAACGCAGGAGCCAGCATGCCGAGGTTCGCCGCGAACCTGTCCATGATGTACACCGAACACGACTTCCTCGACCGCTTCGCCGCCGCGTCGGCGGACGGCTTCGAGGCCGTCGAGTACCTCTTCCCCTACGCGTACGACGCCACCGAGCTGCGCCGCAGGCTTGACGACCACGGCCTGAGGCAGGTGCTCTTCAACGCACCCCCCGGCGCCTGGGAGTCCGGCGAGCGCGGGATCGCGGCGCTGCCCGGCCGCGAGGCGGAGGTGCGCTCCGGGATCGGCCGGGCCCTGGAGTACGCGGCGGAGCTCGGCTGCCCGCGAGTGCATGTGATGGCCGGGCTGGTGGGACCGGGCGATCCGGCCGAGCACCGCGACACCTATCTGGCCAACCTCGCCTGGGCCGCGGAACGGGCCGCCGCGGCGGGCGTCGCCATCCTGATCGAGCCGATCAACGGCCGTGACATGCCCGGCTACTTCCTGAACCGGCAGTCCGAAGCGCACACCGTGGTACGGGAGGTGGCGGCCCCGAACCTCAAGGTGCAGCTCGACCTCTACCACTGCCAGATCGTCGAGGGCGACCTCACCACGACCCTGCACCGTGATCTGCCGACCGGCCGGGTCGGCCATCTACAGATCGCGGGCGTACCCGATCGCCATGAGCCCGACCGGGGCGAGCTGAACATCCGCCATCTGTTCGCCGTCATCGACGACCTGGGCTTCGACGGGTGGATCGGCTGTGAGTACGTCCCCCGCGCCGGTACGAGCGAGGGGCTCGGCTGGCGCCACGACTACCGAGGAGACAACGCATGAGGATCGTCATCACGGGTGGCTTCGGCTTCCTGGGCCGGCGGGTCGCCGCCGCACTGCTCACGTCACGGACGTTCCGCGGTGCGCCGATCGACCGGCTGGTGCTCGCCGACCGCGTGGTGCCGCCCGGCTCGGCGGCGGACGACCCCCTCGTGGACATCGTCCAGGGCGATCTGGCCGACCGTCTTGACGAGGTGTTCGCGGAGCCGGTGGATGTGCTGATCCACCTCGCCTCCGCGGTGTCGGCCGAGTGCGAGGCCGACTTCGACCTCGGTATGAGCGCCAACGTGGACACCACACGCGCGGTGCTGGAGGCCGCGCGGGCCCAGTCGGCCGCCGGCGGTCCGGTGCCGCGGGTGGTGTTCTCCAGCAGCGTCGCCGTCTACGGTTCCGATCCGGCACTGCCGCTGCCGCCGGTCGTCAGCGAGTCCACCCTGCCCACACCGCGGTCGAGCTACGGGATCCAGAAGCTCGTCTGCGAGCAGCTGATCGCGGACTACACCCGCCGCGGTTTCCTGGACGGGCGCGTCGCCCGTCTGATGACCGTGTCGGTACGGCCGGGCAAGCCGAACGCGGCCGCCTCCGGCTTTCTGTCCGGCATCATCCGCGAACCGCTCGCGGGCCTCCCCGCCACCTGCCCGGTCCACCCCGGGCTGAAGGTGGCCCTGGCCTCGCCACGGCGCACCGTCGAGGGCCTCCTCCGCGTCGCGGAGGCCGAGCGCGGCGCCGGGCCGGGCCGGATCGACGGTGGGGTGCCGGTCAACCTTCCGGCGCTCACGGTCTCGGTCGCCGACATGCTGAGCACGCTGCGGCAGGTGGCCGGTGACGCCGTCGCCGACCTGGTGACGGTCGCGCCCGACCCCGGTGTGGAGGCCATCGTCGGCTCATGGCCCGCCGTGTTCGACAACGCACGTGCCGCCGCGCTCGGGCTGGCCCCCGACCCGGATTTCGCCTCGGTGGTGCGCGCCTACGCCGAAGACCACGCCGACGCGATCGTGGACGATGCGCACGCTTAAGGGTGTCCGGCGGATCTTGACGCCTGCGGCGGGCTGTCCCCTCCCCACCCCTTCCCACGCAGCGTCGATGTGCGGCTCCGCCGCGTGGGGCTTCGCCCCAGACCCCGAGGGTCCAGGGGCGAAGTCCCTGCCACGGGGCGGGGCCGCATGGTCCGCCGGATACCCCGTAGCGGCCGGGCGACCGGGGCGGTGCCGATAAGCTGAAGACCATGTTCTCCAAGGTGAGCGGTCCCGTGCGGCTCGCGGATCGGGTCGCGGCGATACTCTCGGAAGAGATCGAGTCCGGGCGGCTGGCCGAGGGCGACAAGCTCCCGACCGAAGTGGAGCTGGTCAAGCAGCTGGGCGTCAGCCGGACCGTCGTACGCGAGGCCGTGTCCCGGCTGCGCAACGCGGGCCTGGTCGAACCCCGTCAGGGGCTCGGCGTGTTCGTGATGCCGCGCCGCACCCGGCCACTGGATCTGGAGGCGGAGGCCGCCGAGGACACCAAGTCCAAGGTGCGGCAGATCGTGGAGGTGCGGCGCCCCATCGAGGGCGAGGCGGCGTACCTCGCGGCCACCCGGGCCACCACGGCCGACCTCGCCCGGATGCGGCAGGCCCTGGAGGCCATCGACACGGCGGTGGCGGCCGGTGGCGACGGTGTGGACGAGGATCTCGTCTTCCACCGCTCCATCGCCGAATCGACCGGAAACGCGGTGATGCTCTCCACGCTGCGCTACCTCGGCGAGGTGCTGCGCGGCGGAATCCGCGTCACGCGTGCGAACGAGGCGCGCCGCGGCGACTTCCTCGAAGCGGTCCGGCAGGAGCACCACGCCATCCTGGCCGCCATCGAGGCCCGTGACCCCGAGGCCGCCCGCGACGCGGCGCTGCTCCATCTGAGGCACGCGGCGTCCCGGCTTCAGGACGCGGACGACGGGTTCTGGTCCGAGACCGAGAACCTCGAGGTGGATCTCGACGCCGCACCCTGAGGCACGAGGGTGCGGCGCGCGTCGCTCAGCGGCTCGGGCGTGGCGTCGTGGATCCGGTGGGCACCTCGGCCGCCGCGTCGGCGAAGCGGCGGGCCAGGTGCGCGAAGGCTTCCCTCAGCTCGGGCGGCCCGATGACCTCGATACCGGCGTCGAACCTGCCGATGGTGGCGGCCAGTCCGGGCCATGACCACGCGCCCAGGACGAGTCGGCAGCGGTCCGGGCCGAGTTCCTCGACGACTCCGTCCCGGGTGTAGGTGGACACGACGGAGGCGGGCAGGGCGAGGATGACCTCGCCTCGGCACGGCCAGCCGCCCGAGCCGTCGGAGCCCTGGAACCTGCTCGCGACGAAGGCGGCCACATCCCCTCCGGGCACATCGCGCGGGGTGAAGCGGGGGCCCGTTGGGGTGCGCGGGGTGATCCGGTCGACCCGGAAGGTGCGCCAGTCGTCGCGGTCGAGGTCCCAGGCGACGAGATACCAGCGCCCGCCCCGGGTGACGAGGTGGTGTGGCTCCACCCGGCGCGGCGGAGTGGCGGCGGGGTCGGCGTCCGAGGCGTCCGAGGTGCCCGGTGCGGACACGGGGGCGTAGTCGAAGCGCAGCGTCTCGCGGGCGCGGACGGCCGCACCGAGGGTCATGAGCACCCGCGGGCCGACCCGCGGACCCGGCCGGCTGCCCGCGCCGTCGACGGCGGTGACCTGGAGGGCGTCGACGCGATGGCGCAGCCGTGCGGGCATCACCTGCCGGACGGTGCTCAGCGCACGGGCCGCCGCTTCCTCGATCCCCGCCCCGGTTGCGGTGGCGGTCTGTAGCGCCACGGTGAGTGCCACGGCCTGGTCGTCGTCGAACAGCAGCGGCGGCAGTTCCGTACCGGCGCCGAGCCGATAGCCCCCGTCGGGGCCCTTGGCGGCCGCGATGGGGTAGCCGAGCTCGCGCAGCCGGTCGACATCGCGGCGCACGGTGCGCGGGCTGACGTCCAGCCGCTCGGCCAGCAGCTGCCCCGGCCAGTCCCGGCGCGTCTGGAGCAGCGAGAGCAGTGAGAGCAGTCGCGCTGAGGTCTTCGGCATGACCCCCATTCTGCTCCGAGTAGCGGCCACAACCTGTCCGCTTCCCCTGCGACTGTTGTCTCCGTCAGAGCAACCGGTACGACCAGAAGGACCGATCACCGTGACCGCCACCACCATGCCCTCCTCCGAGCTCGACAGCGAGCGGGCCGATCTGCTCGCCGAGCTCGCCGCCGCGCGATCCGCCCTCATCAAGACGGTGCGCGGGCTCGCCGACGAGCGGGCCGGCGAGCGTCCGACGGCCAGCACACTGTGCCTGGGCGGGCTGATCAAGCACGTCGCGGCCATCGAGGAAGGATGGCTGCGCTTTGTACTGGAAGGCCCTTCGGCGCTCCGTTTCGACCTGCCCGACGGTGTCACCTGGGCCGACCTCGCGGCCGGTACCGCACATGAGATCCCGCAGTGGGCGATCGACAACCAGAACAACTTCCAGATGCTGCCCGGTGAGACGCTGGCCGGGATCCTCAAGCGCTATGAGGAGGTCGCCGCCCGGAGCGAGGAGATCATCACCGCCGTCCCCGATCTGTCGGCGACGCATCCGCTGCCGGAGGCGCCCTGGAACGAGCCGGGGGCGGTGCACAGCGTGCGCCGGGTGCTGATGCACGTCATCGCCGAGACCGCCCAGCACGCCGGGCACGCCGACATCATCCGCGAGTCGCTCGACGGACAGAAGTCCGGCTGACCACCGACCGGATCTCCTCGGAACCGTGCCGGTGACGGCCGTCACCGGCACGGTTCCAGACCCCAAGAGCCAAGGAACCGAAGGGAACGGCGCGACTGTGAAGACGCGTGAGCTGGGGCGGACCGGTATCCGGGTCAGCCCCTATTGCCTGGGCACGAGGATGTCCGGCCAGGTGGGCAACCCCAAGCACGACGACTGTGTCCGGATCATCCACCGGGCGCTGGACTCGGGGATCGGCTTCATCGACACCGCCGATGTGTACGGACCCCACGGGGAGTCCGACGAGTGCGCCGCGGTGGCACGATGACCGTGCTCGGCAACCGGGCGCTGGGCCGTGCGACGCTCGCCCGGCAGTTGCTGCTCGATCGCGCCGGCCTGCCGGTCCACGACGCCGTCGCGCATCTGTGTGGCATGCAGGCGCAGGAACCGCAGGAGCCGTTCACCGGGCTCTGGTCACGGCTGCGCGCCTTCGATCCGGGCGCCCTCTCCGACCTGCTGACCGGGCGGAGCGTGGTGCGCACCCACCTCATGCGCCGCACCGTCCACCTCCTCACCGCCGATGACATCGTGGCCTGGCGAGCCCGCCACGACGCCATGCTGCGCCAGCGGGTGCTCGGGACCTACCGCCGTGAGCTGGAGGGGATAGACCTGGACGAACTCGGCGCCGCGGGCCGGGCGGTGATGGCCGACGGCGAGCCCCGCTCGATGGCCGAGCTGGTGCGGGCGCTGGCCGGCCGCTGGCCCGCCCCGGCGCCGCGGGCACTGGGCGAGATGCTGATCGCCGCCCTCGTCCCAGTGGCGCAGACGCCGCCGCGCGGGCTGTGGCGTTCCCGGGGAGGGGTGCGCAACGTCCTGCTCTCCTCCTGGCTGGGCCGACAGGTGGACCCGCCCGCCCCCGACGGCTCCGACCCGGTCGGACAGGCGCTGGTACGGCGCTATCTGGCCGCCTTCGGCCCCGCGGCCCCGGCCGATCTGCGCGCCTGGTGCGGCCTCGCCGGGCTCCCGGCCGCGGTGGCGGCGATACGGGAGGAACTGGTCACCTTCCGCGATGAACGCGGCCGGGAGCTGTTCGACCTCCCCGACGCGCCACGCCCCGACCCGGATACCCCCGCGCCGGTGCGGTTCCTGCCCGCGTTCGACAACGCGATCCTCGGTTACCACGACCGCGGCCGGATCATCGACGACGCCCACCGCGGCCTGTCGGTCGCCGGGGAGCGCGTGGTGCTGGTGGACGGCCGGGGCGCCGCGACCTGGCGGGTCGACGACGCCACCGTGTGCGTCACGCCGCTGGGCCGTCTCTCCTCGGCCGACCGCACGGCCGTCGGAGAGGAGGGCCGGGAATTGGCGTCGTTCCTCTCCGACGGCGAAAGCCACCGCGTGCGCGTCGCCACTTCGTCGGGCTGAGCGACGTGAACGGGCATCTGGGTCATGGTGCGGGGTCCTGCTGACGCAGCGGTGCGGTCCGGTCGCCGGGCGCGGGGTCGGCGGCCGGTACGGAACGGCCGCGGGGGCGGGCGAAGTGGCGCATCATCGGCACCTCGACTCCGCGCCACAGCAGCAGCGACACCGCCACACAGAACGCCGACACCACCACGGACAACAGCGCGGCGGTCACCGTGTCGAACGTCCGCCGGTCCAGCAGCACCCGGATCTCGTACAGCAGCGGGAAGTGGACCATGTACAGCGCGAACGACGCCTCGCCGAGCAGCACCGGGCCACGGCGCCCGAGCAGGCTCTCCCGCCCTTCGATGTCGCGGGCGGCGATGGCCGGGATGAGGGCGGCCATCGGCAGACAGGTCGCGGCTCCCCACAGGTACTCCTCCGGCAGCTCGGTCCGCGCCGCGAAGACCCCGGCCAGGGCGAGCAGCGGCCACCGCGGACGCAGCGTCGGCCAGCGGTCGAGCTGGACCGCCCGGGCGAGCACCAGTCCGAGGACGAACTCCAGCAGCCGCACCGGCGGGAAGAAGTAGATCAGCCACCAGCGCTCCGTCGAGAGCGGCGACCAACTCCCGGGAGCGGCCTCGTCGGTGACGGCCGTCGCCACCAGCGGCATCGTCACCACCAGCGCCGCCACCAGGGCGATCACCGGCCAGAGCAGCCGTCCCGGGAGCGCGCGCACCGGCCGGATCAGCAGGGGGAAGAGGAGGTAGAAGAACGCCTCGCAGGAGATGGACCAGGTCACCGGATTGACGCTGCTGAAATCGGCCATGTCCGGCACCCAAGCGTGCACCAGCAGCAGATTCCGGACCGCCTCCCCCAGCCCCGGGTCCGGCACCGGAAGCAGCGCGGCGGTGCCCGTGGCCATGAGCAGACCCAGCATCAGTGACCAGGTCACCACATGGTTGGGGAAGATCTTCACCAGCCGACGGCGCCAGAACCGGACGGCGGTGTCGGCCGGAGAGGCGTTCCACGCCAGTACGAAACCGCTGAGCAGGAAGAACGAGGAGACCGCCGCCGCGCTCGCCATGGACGAGGCGTCGGCGGCCTCATAGACCCGCTGGTCCTCGAAGAATCTGCCCAGCGTCAGCACATGGCCCGCCAACACCACACCGGCCAGCAGAAAGCGAAGCCCGGTCAACGACGGCAGCCGACGCCCACGCGGCAACACACCGGCCACATCAGACCCCTCCCCATACGGAACAGGCACAGCACCCACGAGCCTGCCCGTCGCACCGCCCCGGCCCCAATACCGCCCCTACGGGAACATCCGGGCGAACACCACCACCCGCGGAGGGCGCGTCAGCGTGCGCCGGGGAGCACGGGCGAGAGCCGGTAGGCGTTCTCGTGGGTGATCACATGACCGGCGGTGGGCGGTGGGAAGTGGGTGCCGAGCAGGAGGGTGCCCGTGTCGGCGAGGGTGCCGAAGAGCTGGTGGCGGGTGGCCTCGGACTGCTCGGGGGCGATGTCGACGCACGAGCCGATGGCGGGGTGGGCGAGCTGGACGGGGTGGTGGACGCAGTCGCCGGTGATCAGCGCCCGCTCGTCGCGGCTGTCGAGCTGGACGGCGATATGGCCGGGGGTGTGCCCGGGCGTGGGAATCAGCCGCAGTCCGGGGATGACCTCGGTGCCCTCGTCCGGGACGTCGACCAGGTCGAGCCGTCCCGCGTCCTCGACCGGGATCACGGAGTCGAGGAACATCTGGGCGCGCGGCTCGTCCATGTCGTAGGCCGCCCAGAACTCCCGCTCGGTGCGGGAGGTGAGGTAGCGCGCATGGGGAAAGGTGGGCACCCATGCGCCGTCCACCTCATGGGTGTTCCAGCCGACGTGGTCGGTGTGCAGATGGGTGAGGATCACCAGGTCGATGGATTCCCGGGGGAACCCTGCGGCGGCCAGACGCTCCAGGTAATCGGTCCGCAGACCGTGCCAGGCCGGGTTGGCCCGCGTCTTGCCGTTGCCGATGCCGGTGTCGACCAGGACCCGCGCGCCACCCACCTCGAAGGCGAAGCTGTGGCTGGCGATGCGCAGGGTGCCGTCCTGGTCGGCGAAGTCGGGGCGCAGCCAGTCCTGTCGCGAAACCACGTCCGTGGTGGCGTCGGGCAGCAGCCATGGTCCGGTCCGCGGCGGCAGGAGCACCTCGTCGACGCGGTGGACGGCGATGTCGCCCACGGTCCAGAAGGGGATGTCGATGGCCTGGGGTGTGTGCATGGCCCGCTCTCTCTAAACGCAATCCGTTTGCCTTAAGCCATCGTAGGCCTTACAGTCGACTAACGCAAACAGTTAGCTTTTATCTCGATAAGACCTCGTTGAGGGAGACACACCTTGTCCGCCGCAGAACTCACCCCTCCGGAGGCGGCCCGCTGGGCCGCACGCGCCGGGCTCCCGCTGCCGGCCGAGCGCCACGCCGCCGCGGCGGCCACCGCCAACCACATCCACTCCGTCGTCGCCGTCCTGCGCGAGCTGGACTTCGGCGACACCCCGCCCGCCCCGGCCTACCGCGCGGAAGAGGAGCGGCACGATGCGCCCGTATGAGCTCTCCCTCACCGCGGCCGCCGACGCGATCCGGGCCGGTCTGCTGTCCCCCGTCGAGCTGGTGGACTCCGTCCTGGACCGCGTCGAGCGGCTGGAACCCCGGCTGAACGCCTACGCCACGGTGACGGCGGAGCGGGCGCGCCGGGCGGCGCGCGAGGCCGCGGACGACGCCGCGGCCGGCCGGCTCCGCGGCCCGCTGCACGGCATCCCGATGGGCCTGAAGGACCTGATCGACGTCGCGGGCGTGGCCACCACCGCGAGCTCCCGGGTCCGCGCCGACCACCGCGCGCGGGCGGACAGCACGGTCGCCGCCCGTCTGACAGCGTCCGGCGCGGTCCTGGTCGGCAAGACCCACACCCATGAGTTCGCCTACGGGCTGACCACCCCGCAGACCCGCAACGCCTGGGACACCGGCCGGGTCGCGGGCGGCTCCAGCGGCGGATCCGCCGTGGCCGTCGCCGCGGGCACCGCGGCCTTCGCCCTGGGCACCGACACCGGCGGATCCATCCGCGTCCCCGCCGCGCTCAACGGGGTCGTCGGCCTCAAGCCCACGTACGGCCTCGTCCCCCGCCACGGCGTCACCTCCCTGTCGTGGTCGCTGGACCACGTCGGCCCCCTCACCCGCACCGTCGAGGACCAGGCCCTGGTCCTGGCCGTCCTCGCCGGGCACGACCCCCGCGACCCCGCCTCCATGGCCTTCCCCGCGCGGGACCACCGGCCGGGCGCGGCCGAGGATCTGACCGGACTGCGCGTCGGCGTGCCGCGCAACTACTACTTCGAGCACGTCGACGCGGAGGTGGAGGCCGCGGTCCGGCGGGCCGTCGACCGGCTCGAGGCCCTCGGCGCCCGCCTCGTCGAGGTCGAGATCCCCATGACCCGCTACATCCAGGCCACTCAGTGGGGCCTGATGGTGCCGGAGGCCACCACCGCCTACCACGAGCGCACCCTGCGCGCGGCGCCGGAGCTGTACCAGACGGATGTGCGCACGCTGCTGGAGGCGGGCGAGCTGATGCCCGCCGGGGACTATCTGCGCGCCCAGCGCTCCCGGACCCTGATGCGGCGGGAGTGGGCGCGCATGCTGGAGGAGGTCGACGTGATCGCCGCCCCGACGGTCCCGGCGACCGCGGTGCCGTCCGGCCAGGAGACGATCACCTGGCCGGACGGCACCGTCGAAGCCGTCTCGGACGCCTATGTGCGCCTCTCGGCCCCCGCCAACCTCACCGGAGTGCCGTCGCTGTCCGTCCCGGTCGGCCACGACACGGCCGGTCTGCCGATCGGCATGCAGTTGCTCGGGCGGCCGCTCGGGGAGGGCGTGCTCCTGAGGGTCGGTCACGCCTACGAGCGGACGCGGCCCGTCCGCGAGCTGGCGCCCGCGGCCTGACGCGTCCACTGAACGCCCCCGGGGCGCCCCACCTGCCCAGAAGCAACGGATTTGCTTTAAGGTGGTACGAATGAGCAGGCAGATGGTGCGCCCCGGGGGGCGCAGCGCCCGGGTCCAGGCATCGGTGCACACCGCCGTGCGCGAACTGGAGGCGGAGGTGGGCCGCGACGGTCTCACGGTGCCGCTGATCGCCCAGCGCGCGGGCGTCACCCCCTCCACGATCTACCGCCGCTGGGGAGACCTCGCCCAACTGCTGTCGGACGTGGCGGTCGAGCGTCTGCGGCCCGACACCACGCCCCAGGACCACGGCGGTCTGGAGTCCGATCTGACGGCCTGGGCCGAGCAGTTCCTCGATGAGATGGCCTCCCCGGCCGGCCGTGCCTACATCCGCGACGCCCTGCTAGGCGACCCGGACGGCAGCAACGCCGGCCAGTGCTCGGCCTACGCCGCCGACCAGGTCGATGTCATCCTCACCCGCGCGGCCGGACGCGGGGAGGACACCCCCGGTGTCGAGACGGTCGTCGACCATGTCGTGGCGCCGCTGATGTACCGCATCCTCTTCCGCCCCGCCGGGCTCGACGCCGCGCATGCCCGCGGACTCGTGGCGGAACTCCTCGAAAGTGACGCCGCCGGGAAGTGAGACCGGCCCCTGAGTGCCATCGGGTGAGTGCCGGGGGTGAGTCAGCCGCGCGGGGCCGGAGTGCGCAGGAAGTCCGAAAGTGCCTCCAGCAGCCGGTCCACGTCCTCGGTGCTGGTGTAGGGGGCCAGGCCGATGCGCAGTCCCCCGGTGTCGCCCAGGCCCAGCCTGCGGGATGCCTCCACCGCGTAGAACGAACCGGAGGGGGCGTCGACGCCGCGGCCGGCGAGGTAGCGGTAGGCGTCGGTGGTGTCACGGCCGTCGATGGTCAGCAGCACGGTCGGGGTGCGGTCCACGGCCCGGGAGTGGATGGTGAGCCGGTCGAGGGCGGCCAGGCCCTCGTCGATGCGCCCGCGCAGCGTGGCCTCGTGCTCCTCGAGGGCCGCGAACGACGACGCCAGACGCTCCCTGCGGCTGCCTTCGGCGCCGGGGTCCAGGGTGGCGAGGAAGTCCACGGCGGCGCGGGTCCCGGCGAGGAATTCATAGGGCAGGGTGCCGAATTCGAAGCGCTCGGGAACGGCGTTCGTCGAGGGGAGCAGCTTGTCCGGGTTCAGGGTCTCCAGGAGCTCGGGTCCGGCTGCCAGCACGCCGAGGTGGGGGCCGAGGAACTTGTAGGGGGAGCAGACGAAGAAGTCCGCTCCGAGCCGCCGGATGTCGACATGGGCGTGGGCGGCGTAGTGCACGCCGTCCACGTGGAGCAGCGCCCCGGCCGCGTGCACCCGCCGGGAGATCTCCGGGATGTCCGGGCGGGTGCCGATCAGGTTCGAGGCGGCGGTGACCGCCACCAGCCGGGTACGGTCGCCGAGCTGGGCGCTGATGTCATCGGGGGTCAGCTCGCCGGTGGCGGGGTCGAAGTCGGCCCAGCGCACGGTGGCCCCGGCGGCCTCGGCGGCCTGGACCCAGGGGCGGATGTTGGAGTCGTGGTCCAGCCGGGACACCACCACCTCGTCACCCGGCGACCAGGTCTTGGCGAGAGTCCGGGAGAAGTCGTAGATGAGGGCGGTGGCGCTGCGCCCGAAGACGATCCCGGCCGGGTCGGCACCGAGCAGATCGGCCATGGCCCGCCGGGCCGACTGGACCAGGGCCTCGGCGTTGCGCTCCCCCGCGGTGAGGTGGCCGCGGTTGGCCAGGGGGTTGGCCAGCGCGTCGGAGACGGCCTCGATGACGGGGAGCGGGGTCTGGGTGCCTCCCGGGCCGTCGAAGTGGGCCGACCCGGCCTTCAGCGCGGGGAACTGTGCGCGGATGGCGGTGATGTCGTATGTCACGAGCGGCTCCTTGCGAAGTGCCTTGGCGAGCGGGTGACCAGGGCGATCTTAGGCAGGCACCGGTGCGGAACGGCAGGGGGCGAGGACGGCCGCCACGCCGGGGGAGGACGGCCGCCGCGCCGGGGGAGGACGGGCCGCCGCGCCGGGGAGAGTGTCCGGCGCCCGGACGGCCGCCCTGATTGAATCTGTACGTAGCGGGATGAATCACCCTCCTCTTCCGCCGCGCAGAACAGGGACGCAGAAGGCGGTGGCGCCGACGTGAGCAGCGACTCTCCTCCCCCGCCCGAGCGACCGGGAGGGCGGGGCGCACGCCCTCGGCGTGGCGTGACCGGCGGACCGGCGGGGCGGGCCTCGCGGGCGGTGGCGCGGGCCCGCCGCTCCGGCTCCGCGGCGCTGACGGCGGCGGTGCGCCGGGCGGGGGACGAGAACGGACGGGTCCATCCCGGGCTGCGGCTGGCCGCCGCGTACGCATGGCGTCTGATGGTCATCGGGGTGGCCGTCTACCTGGCGTTCACGGTGCTGGGGCGGTTCGAACTCGTCGCGATCGCGGTGTTCCTGGCGCTGGTGGCCACCGCCTTGCTGCGGCCGCTGGCCGATCTGCTGGCGCGGGTGTGCCCCAGGCCGCTGGCGGTGGCGCTGGCGGTGTTCGGCACCCTGTTCGCGGTGTTGGGGCTGCTGGCGCTGGTGGGTAACGCGGCGGCCGCGGAGGCGGGCCGGCTGGTGGGCGAGTTGCGCGGCGGGATCGGACGGATCGAGCGGTGGCTGGAGGGGCCGCCGTTCCATGTGCGGCACGGTGTGCTGTCGGGGGCCCACGACAAGGTCACCGCCTTTGTCTCACGGCATCGCGCGGCGCTGATCAGCAGGGCGCTCAGCAGTGCGGGGCGGGTTGTGGAGGCGGGCACGGCGGTGTTCCTGGCCCTGTTCTGTTCGATCTTCTTCATCCATTCCGGCGACCGGATGTGGCAGTGGTTCCGGGGTCAGCTCCCCGAGCGTGCCCGGTCCCCGTGGGAGCGCGCGGCGCGGGCGGCGTGGACCACCTTCGCCGGGTACACCCGGGGCATCATCGTCGTGGCGGCCTCCAACGCGACACTGGTCGGCATCGCCCTCTTCCTGCTGCGGGTGCCGCTGGCCCTGCCGCTGACGCTGCTGGTCTTCTTCGCGACGTTCGTCCCGCTGATCGGTTCGCCGATCGCGCTGGCCGTGGCGACGGTGGTGGCCCTGGCCGGGCGGGGTCCGGCCATCGCGGCCGTGGTGCTGTTGCTGATCGTGGCGGTCGGTCAGTTCGAGGGCCATGTGCTGCATCCGCTGGTGATGAGCTGGGCGGTGCGGCTCCATCCGGTGGTGGTGGCGATCTCGGTGATCGCCGGATCCATCGTGGCGGGGGTGGTCGGGGCGGTGGTGGCCGTGCCCATGGTGTCCGTCGCCTGGTCGGTGACGCGGGCGCTGCGCGGGCGGCCGCCCGGCGAAACCTGACCGACGCCGCACACACCCTCATAAATTGCATCTGAGATTCGCATTAACGTAATCTGCCGCCATGCGGCTGACGAAGTCAACGGACCTGGCGCTCCGCACGATCATGCGGCTGGCGGTCACCGGCCCCGAGCCCTGCACCGCCCGGCAGATCGCCGGGGAGATGCAGGTGCCGTACAGCCATCTGGCCAAGGTGGCGGCTCGGCTACAGCACCTGGGCCTGGTCGAGACACGGCGCGGACGGGGCGGCGGGCTGACGCTCACCGCGACCGGGCGCACCGCCTCGGTCGGCCAGCTGGTCCGGGAGTTCGAGGGGGTCGGCGATGTCGTCGACTGCGAGGGGGACGTGCCGTGTCCGCTGCGGCAGGGCTGCCGGCTGCGGATGGCGCTGCGCCGGGCGCAGGAGGCGTTCCTCACCTCGCTCGACCCCCTCACGGTCGACGATCTGGTGGCGTCCCCGACGGGCCCGGTGCTGCTGGGGCTGGTCGGGCGCGCGCCCGGACTGTCCCCATGAGGGCGTCGTCCGGGTTACGGAGCCCGGATCCCACCCCGCCGAGCCGTGCTGACGCGGAGGTCACCATGCCCGGTTCCCCCATGCCGCTGAATGCGAATCTGAGATACCAGTTAGGCCCGTCCATGCTCTCCCAGAAGTCCGCCGAGACCGTCCGCGCCACGCTTCCCGCCGTCGGTGAGGCCATCGGCACCATCACCGAGCTGTTCTACCGGAAGCTCTTCGAGGCCCACCCCGAACTGCTGCGGAATCTGTTCAACCGGGCCAACCAGGCCGCGGGCACTCAGCGGCAGGCCCTCGCGGGTGCCATCGCCGCGTTCGCCACCGCCCTGGTGGAGCGGCCGGGCACCCGCCCCGACGCCCTGCTGAGCCGGATCGCCCACAAGCACGCCTCGCTCGGGGTGAGCGCCGCGCAGTATCCGGTGGTGCACCGTCATCTGTCCGCCGCCATCGCCGAGGTGCTCGGCGACGCGGCCACCGAGGAGGTGACCGCCGCCTGGGACGAGGTCTACTGGCTGATGGCCAACGCCCTGATCGAGATCGAGCGGCGGCTGTACGCGGAGCAGGGCGTGCTGGTCGGCGGGACCTGGCGGCAGTGGGAGGTGGTCGAGCGGGTCCGGGAGACGGCCGATGTGGTCACCTTCCGGATCCGGCCGGCGGACGGCCGTCCCTCCCCGGCCTTCAAGGCGGGCCAGTATGTCTCGGTGCAGGTGGAACTGGCCGACGGGGCGCGGCAGATCCGCCAGTACAGCCTGACCAACGGCCCCGGCGCCACGGTGCGCTCCTTCTCCGTCAAGCGCGGGCACGCGGGCGATGGCCCGGCCGGTGAGGTCTCCGGCCATCTCCACGACCACGTCCGCGAGGGCGGCGAGCTCACCGTCTCCGCGCCCTACGGCGACGTCGTGCTCGACGCCACGGACACGCCGCTGCTGCTCGCCTCCGCCGGGATCGGCTGTACCCCGATGGTGGCCATGCTGGAGGAGCTGACGGCCCGCGGACACCAGGCCCCGGTCATCGCCGTCCACGCCGACCGCTCCCCCGCCGACCACGCGCTGCGCGCCGACCAGGAGCGGCTGGTCACCAAGCTGGCGCGGGGCAGCGCCCATACGTGGTACGAACGGCCCGAGGGCGACTGGCCGGCCGAGCGCACCGGCCTCGTCGACCTGTCCGGCATCGAGATCCCGGACGGGGTGCAGGCGTATCTGTGCGGGCCGATGCCCTTCATGCGGTCGGTACGGACCCAGCTGCTGGAGCGGGGGGTGAACCCCTCCGCGATCCACTACGAGGTCTTCGGCCCCGATCTGTGGCTGACGCGGGACGACGGCGAGGGCCACTGACGCCCACCGGCGCCCGTCCGCCCGATGTTGGCCGGATGAACTCGAATGGCCCAGAGGCCGGTCGCTTTTGCCGGGGGGAACGTGGGACCGTACGGACACGGGTTCTGCCCATTCCGTACGCAACCGTACGGAATGGTCCGTCCGGTACCCCCACATCGACGAGGAACCATGGATCGCGAAAAGATCACTCTCAGCGGCGCTCAGGAGACCTTGCTCGCCACGCTGTACGGCAGGGCGGTGGACAGCCGTTCACCGGACTCCATCCTGCACGACCACGCGGCCCGGGAGGCCGTGGAGCGCGTGGCCTACGACTTCGACAAAACGGGGATGACGGACACGACGGCCGTCGGCATCGCCCTGCGGGCGAAACAGCTCGACGACTGGGCCATGGAGTTCCTGGCCGAGCATCAGAAGGCGACCGTGCTCCATCTCGCGTGCGGTCTCGACACCCGGGTACAGCGCCTCGACCCGCCGCCGTCGGTGCGCTGGCTCGACATCGACTACCCCGAGGTGATCGATCTGCGCCGGCGGCTGCTTCCCGAGCCGTCGGGGAACTACGAGATGGTCGGCGCCTCGGTGACCGATGAGGCATGGCTGCGCGAGGTCCCGGACGACCGGCCCACCGTGGTCGTCGCCGAGGGGCTGACGATGTATCTGCGCAAGGAGGAGGGCAAGCGGCTGATCCAGCGGATCACCGAGCGGTTCCCCAGCGGCCAGCTGCTCTTCGACGTCTACGGGCCGCTGGGCATCCGGCTCCAGAAGATGGTCCCCGCGGTGCGCAACGCGGGCGCCACCCTCCACTGGGGTCTGGACGACCCCCATGAGGTCGAGAGCTGGCATCCCGGGCTGACCTGCCTCGACGCGGTGCGCAGCGTGGACATGCCGGGGGTGGAGAAGATGCCGGCCTCCGGCCGGATGAGCATGCGGGTGATGGCGCGTCTGCCCGGTTTCCGGGATGTGGGCCGGATTCTGCGCTACCGCTTCTAGTGGCTCCGGCCCGGCGCCGGGTCGGTTCCGGCGCCGGGCGGGGCGGTCAGATGACCGCTATTTGATGCCCACCAGCATGGAGTAGCCGCCCGTCAGCGGTTCGATCCGGCTGCCGCTGAACCCCGTCTCCGCCAGCCAGGCGCGGCCGTCGGCGGCGGTGTACTCGAAGCCGGACCGGGTCTCAATGAGCATGTTCAGGCTGGCCAGCAGGCCGAAGGTGTTCTCCTTGCGGTCGTCGTCGATGATGGCGTCGTAGACGAGGACCGCTCCCCCGTCGGGCAGCGCGTCATACGCCTTCTTCAGCAGCAGCCGCTTCTCCTCCAGGCCCCAGCCGTGCAGGATCTGGCCCAGTACGATCACATCGGCGCCGGGCAGGTCATCGGTGAAGAAATCGCCGCCGTGGAAGGTGAGCCGGTCCCCCAGGCCGAAGGACGCCACGTACTTCTCGAAGACGGGCCGCACCCGGGGCAGTTCGAAGACACCGCCGCTCATATGGGGGTGGCGCTGGGCCACCGCCACCGGGACGCACCCCACCGCTCCGCCGACGTCCAGCACGGTCCGGTAGTCGGCCCAGGGGAACCGCTGGGCTATCACCATCGCCTTGCCCATGCTGAGCCCGGTCATTCCGTGCAGGAATCGCTCAAGACCCTCCTGGTCGTGGTAGATGGCGTCGAACACCTCGCCGCCGTGCTTGTGCTCGTTCTGCGGTTTCCCCGTTCGCAGCGCCTCGGTGAGCGACCCCCAGAAGGGATACAGCCGGCTGTTGGCCATCTCCAGGATGCCGCCCGCATAGGTGGCCTTCCCACGGTCGAGAAAGGTGTCGGCGGACGGGCTGTTGCGGTACACGCCCTCGGATCGCTCCAGGAATCCGAGGGCCACCAGCGCGTCGAGGAAGTCGGCTGCGCCGCGCGGGTGCAGTCCGAGCGCCCCGGCCAGGTCACCGCCGGTACGGGGGCCTTCGGCAAGCCGGGAGAAGAGATCCAGCTCCACCGCGGTGAGCAGCGCCTTCGACGCCATGAAGCCGAGCCCGACCTCAAGGATGGGCTCGGGGCTGATCTCGTGCCGCATAGGGCTCCCTCACTGTTCCCGGATGTGCGCTCTCGCCGTACCTGGCCGTATTCGGACCTCCTTACGCTACCGTCCCGTTGCCCCCTACACGGGTCGCCGACCGGACGGCCGCGACGGACGGGCCGGACTCTTGACACCCCGCATGACAGCGCTTTCTATTCAACGAATGACATCTGGACGACGATCCGTCAGACGCGGCCGACGGCCGCTCGGCCTTCTCGCGGCCGCCGCCCTCGGCGCGGCCACGCTGGTCGCGCACCCCGCCGCCGCACACACCGCACCGGCCGCGCGGACCGTCCCGGCGGCCAAGGGCACCACCTACTACGTCGACTCCCGCTCCGGGGACGACGGGGCGCCGGGCACCAGCGCCGCCAGGGCCTGGCGCAGCCTCGACCGCGTCGGCCGGACCACCTTCCGGGCCGGGGACCGGATCCTGCTGAAGGCCGGTGGCTCCTGGAAGGGCCAACTGTGGCCGAAGGGCTCGGGCGAGAGGAACCGTCCGATCGTCATCGGCGGCTATGGCACGGGGCCCAAGCCGCGCATCCGCGGGGAGGGCACCGTCGATGACGCGGTGCGGCTGTTCAACCAGGAGTACTGGGAGATCCGTGATCTGGACGTCAGCAACGAGGCGCCCGCGACCGGGACTCCGGGCGGGAATCTGCGGGATCTGCGCGGTATCCATGTCTCGGGCGACGACTCGCGGCGGCTGGACCACTTCGTCATCGACGGCGTCGATGTCCATGATGTGACCGGTGAGGTCAACTGGATCGGCGGCGATGTCTCCGGCAACGCCCCGGGAGTGCGCTTCAAGACCGGATGGGACCGGTCGAAGCGCACCGGGGGCATCGTGTTCGACACGACCGTCCCCGACATCACCGCACCGCCGCCCGCCGCGACCGTGCTCCACGACGTCCAGGTGCGGAACTCCACGGTGCGCGACACCTCGTTCGCGGGCATCGTCGTCAAGCAGTACACCGGCGACGCGAAGGACGCGAACGACGCCCCCGTCGCGGTGCCGACCGGCTGGGGCACCCGGACCTCACCCGATGACACCGCCTTCACCCCGCATACGGACATCACGATCCGGAACAACTACATCTCCCAGGGCGGGACGGCTTACGGCTGCAACGCGATGTATCTGACCAATGTGCGCGGCGCCGTGGTCGACCACAATGTGGTGGACGAGGCGGGGACATCGGGCATCGAGGCGTACTACGCGGACGATGTGGTGATCCAGCGCAATGAGGTGTACCGGACGGAGCAGAAGGCCGGGGGCGCCGACTCCAACGGCATCGACGCCGACAAGGGCACCACGCGGGTGCGGATCCAGTACAACTTCGTACACGACAACGGCGATGGCATTCTGCTGTGCCAGTTCTCCTTCGGCGATGTCGTGGTGCGGTACAACATCCTCAGCGGGAATTCCCGGTATCCGCTCTATCTGCACTCCGACCGGGCCGCTTCGGCCGAGGTCTACAACAACACGGTGCACAATCCGGCGAGCCGGTATGTGGTCTACGGCTACGGCTCCTCCCTGAACGCACGCTACGACCTGCACGACAACGCCTTCTCCTCGAAGGTCGCCGGCGCGAGCCTGACCACCAGTCCGACCACCACTTACACCAACAACTTCTACGGCGGTGCCCCGTTGCCCGTCCCCGCCACCGACCCCACCGCGCGCACGGGCGATCCGCTGCTGGTGAACCCGGAGGCGTCCGGGCCGTACGGCACGGCCGACAGCGGACCGCGGCTGGGCACCGCGCTGGGCTTCGCTCCCCGGCCGGGCTCACCCCTGATCGGCACCGGCACCGTCATCCCGGACAACGGCGGCCGTGACTACCGTGGCACCCCGCTCTACCGCGGCCGCCCCGATGCCGGCGCCGTCGAGGGACCGCCGGGCGGACGCGCTTGACCTTGTCGCAGCGGCAGGGTTTCTACTGGCCACATGCGCATCGGAGAAATCGCCGCGCTCGTCGGGGTCACTTCCCGGACCGTGCGGCACTACCACCACATCGGTCTGCTGCCCGAGCCCAAGCGGCGCGCCAACGGATACCGGGTCTACACCCTCCGGGACGCCGTTCTGCTGGCCCGGATCCGGCGGCTGACCGAGCTCGGGCTCGCCCTGGACGAGGTGCGGGACGTCCTCGCGGACGACGCCGGGCGTGAGCTGGCCGAGGTGCTGGGCGAGCTGGACGCCGATCTCGCCCGTCAGGAACACGAGATCCAGCAGCGCCGCAAGGTGCTGGCGGCGCTGCTGCACGGCCCGCTCACAGCGGACGCACCGCTCTCCCCCGCGCTCGTGGAGCTCCTGAAGGTGGCGCCCGCCACCTCCTCGCCGACCGCCGTCAAGGACCGCGAGCACCTGATGCTGCTCGAGGGGATGATCGGCGGGGACGCGGTGTACGCGGCGCTGCGGCCGCTGGCCGGGGACCCCGCCGTGCTCCCGATGTACGAGCGGCTGGACGAACTGGATGAGGCCACGGCGGACGATCCCCGGATCGCGCCGCTGGCCGAGGAGCTGTCCGCCGCCGTACCGGACGAGGTGCTGGCGGCCATCCCGGACAGCGGCCCCACGGCGACCGGCTTCGAGCAGGCGCTGCTCGACGACTACTCGCCCGCCCAGGCCGAGGTGGTGCGCCGGGTGATGGAGCGGCTGACCGTCCGACGGGGCGGGAGGGCGTCATGAACCGGCCGTTCGCACGGGCGGCGGGGTGGGCGAAAGGCGTGGCGGAGACCCTGATCCCGCTGGTCGCGCGCCGGCTCCTGCTGCACGAGGCGCGGGCCCTGCACAGCCTCGGGCTGTGGGTGCTGCGCCGCCGCCACCAGGTCCCCGAGGGGGCGCTGGCCGTCGCCTACACCGGGCCCCAGACGGCCATGATGTACGGGATGATCTTCGTGTCGGTCATCGAGACGGTGGGGCTGGCCCTGGTGATCCCCTGGCCGGTGGTGCACGCGATCCTGCTCGTCATCGATGTGTACGGGGTGGTGCTGATCCTCGCCCTGCACGCGGCCTGTGTGGTCCGGCCGCATGTCGTGGGGTCCGACGGCTCGCTGCGCATCCGCTACGGCGCACTGTTCGACCTGCGGGTTCCGGCCGCCACCATCGCCACCGCCCGGGTCGACCGGCGCTATCCGGACGGGCGGCTGGTGCGGCTGGGCCCGGACGGGGTGCTCGACCTCGCGGTGGGCAGCCAGACCACGGTGACGGTGGAGCTGACGGAGCCGGTGCCGTTCGTACGGCCCCTCGGGCGGCGGGGCGTGGCCCGTACGCTCCGGTTCCACGCGGACGATCCACGGGCAGCGGTCGCCGCGCTCACCCGGGCCCGGACCGAGGTGGCGCCGGACCCGCCGGCGGCGCCGAGGTGACGGCGGTTTGGTCGCCGGGCCCCGCTCTGGCATCATAAGCAAACGGAACCTGGCTCCGGTAAAGGCACGGAACGCCGTTCCGCTTGACAGGTCCGGCAGTGGAGGGAGCGGCGCGGTGAACGACGGCGACAAGGGCGCGGGACCCTCGGCCCGGTCCAAGCGGGCGGACGCCCGGCGCAATCAGGAGACCCTTCTCGACGCGGCCGCCTCGGTCTTCGTCGCCTCGGGCGTGGAGGCGCCGGTGCGCGACATCGCGGCCAAGGCCGGTGTCGGGGTGGGCACGATCTACCGCCACTTCCCGACCCGGGCCGACCTGATCATCGCCGTCTACCGGCACCAGGTCGAGGCCTGCGCCGAGGCCGGTCCGGCCCTGCTGGCGAGCAGCGCGACCCCGCATGCCGCGCTGGGCCAGTGGATCAATCTCTTTGTCGACTTCCTGGTCACCAAGCACGGCCTCGCCGCCGTGCTGCGGTCCGACAACACGAGCTTCGACACGCTCCACTCGTACTTCATCGACCGCCTCCTGCCCGTGTGCACCCAGCTGCTCGACGCCGCGGCCGACGCCGGTGAGATCCGATCCGGCCTGAAGGCGTACGAGCTCATGCGCGGCGTCGGGAACCTCTGCATCGGCGCCGAGCACGACCCCGGCTATGACGCACGCCGACTGGTCGCCCTCCTCATCGAGGGGCTGCGCCAACCCCATTGACGGCACCCCGTGTCTGAGTACGTACCTGAGTATCCGGACGGATGCGGAGCCGACCGCATCCGCCCATCCTTGTCCGCATGAGTGAGACTCCGGTCAAGCAGCAGAGCACGGCCGCGTTCTACGGTCAGGCGATCGCCTCCTTCGCCGTCGCCATGGCCGCCACCGCCGTCGGCATCTTCCAGCTGAGCGCCGACGCCTGGGTGCGCGGTTTCCTCGGCATCTCCGTGCTCTACCTGGTGACCTCCGCCTTCACCCTGGCCAAGGTGATCCGGGACCGGCAGGAGGCCGGGCAGATCGTCAGCCGGGTCGATCAGGCGCGGGTGGAGAAGCTGCTCGCGAACCACGATCCCTTCGAGAAGCTGTAGACCTGCCCGCGCCGTCCGGCGCCACTCGTCGCGCACCACGTCTCCCGGGCGGACGATCTCGCCGCCGATCAGGACGGGTTCGGCCATCGGGCCCACGGTCTCCTTGACCGTGCCCTTCATGCAAGCGTCGCTCCAGCCCCGGGTGATCGGTGAGCTCGAATCGGTCCTGACCCTGGTCAGCGCCGTGGGCGCGGAACTCGGGGCGACGGTGCTGCCCTGGTCGGCGGCGCGCGCCATCCTCGATGTGCGGAACCTGGAGGTACGGCGGATCGTCGAGCCGGCCATCCAGGTCAAGCTGTCCCTCTGCACCTCCGACCACCAACCGCTGTCGGAGCCCGCCCATGCCGTGCACGACCTGTTCCACGAGCTGATCACCGACTTCGGCCAGCCCCTCGCGCGTTCACCCGCCCGGGGGCGGTCCGCTGGTGCCCCGCACCGTCAGCTTCGGGTCCAGCACCGCCTCCCTCGGCTCCGAGACCGCGTTCTCCAGCCGCTCCACGGCGAACCGCACCGCGTACTCGGCCATGAGCACCGCGTCCTGGCGGACCGTGGTCAGGCCGATCGGCATCAGATGGGAGAGGTGGCTGTCGTCGTAGCCCACGACCGACAGATCGCGCGGAACCTCGACGCCCGCCTGCGCCAGGGTCATCAACAGCCCCATGGCACAACGGTCGTTGCCCGCGAGGACCGCCGTCGGCAGGGGCCGGCCGTGGTCGCGCTCGGCCAGCAGCAACCGCCCCGCGTCGATGCCCGACTGCTCGGTGTGCTCACCCGGGATCACCCGTAGCTCACGCTCCAGGCCATGGCGGCGCATCGCGGCCCGGTAGGCGCGGCGGCGCTCGGCCGAGCCCGGTCCCCGGCCTCCGTCGATGTGCACGATCCCGCGGTGGCCCAGTTCCACGAGATGCTCCATGGCCTGCCGTACGCCCTTGCCCTCGGCCGTGTGCACGCTGTCGACGCGGGCGTGGGGCACCCGGCGGCCGACGGAGACGGCGACCGTGCGGTGTCCCAGTGCGTCGAGGTCCACGGGCTGTGCGTCGGTGCCGAGCAGGATCACCGCCTCGCAGCGGTGGCCGAGCAGCGCCTCGACGGCCTTGTCCTCGCCACGCCCCTGGGCGGTCGCGGAGAGCAGGACGTCGTAGCCGAGCCGCTCGGCCTCGGGGTAGATGCCCTCGACGAGGTCGGCGTGGAAGGGCTGGCGCACGGTGAACATCACGCCGAGCGTGCGGCTGCGGCCACGGGCCAGCAGCCGGGCAGCGCTGTCGGGCCGGTAGCCGATCTCGTCGGCGACGCGCAGCACCCGCTCGCGGGTCCGCGGGCTCGCCCCCGGCTGATCGCGGAAGACGATCGAGACCAGCGCCCGGGACACACCCGCCTTCTCGGCGACGTCCGCCATGGTGGGCCGCTGCCTGCCCGATGTTTCCACCTGTGACCACCCTCCGACGCGGCCCAACCTTACGGGCAGTCGTGAAATCCCCCGGCAACAAGCTATTGACATGACATTCGGACAGCGGCCATCGTACTCGACTAGAGCGCACTAGTAGAGCGCACTAGCCACCCCGTTCCCCCCGATCCGCGACTCCGTCCTCCCCCTCCGCAGAAGGACCACGCCATGGCAACGGCGCCATCCCCTCTCCGCACCACCGCGGGCAACCTGTGCCTGGGCTCCGCCCCCGACTCCTGGGGCATCTGGTTCCCCGAGGACGAGCACCAGGTGGCGTACACCCGCTTCCTCGACGAGCTCGCCGCGGCCGGCTACCAGTGGCTGGAGCTCGGCCCGTACGGCTACCTGCCCACCGACCCGCGGCGGCTGAAGGCCGAGCTCGACGCGCGCGGTCTGCGGGTCTCCGGCGGCACCGCGTTCGGAGCGCTGCACCGCCCCGGCGCCTGGGACGAGGTGGTCGCCCATGTGCGTGGAGTGGCCGAGCTGACCGCCGCCGCGGGGGCGCACCACCTGGTCCTGATCCCGCCCATGTTCCGGGACGAGAAGACCGGTGACTACACCGAGCCGCCCGAGCTGACCGCCGAGCAGTGGGCGGGCTTCGGCCGGTCGGCCGACCGGCCGGGCAGGCTCCTGCTGGACGAGTACGACATACGTCTGGTGATCCACCCGCACGCCGACAGCCACATCCAGACCCAGCCGGAGATCGAACGGCTGCTGAACGAGTCCGACGGCCGCTACACCAACCTCTGCCTGGACACCGGACACGTGGCCTACGGCGGCGGTGACAACCTCGATCTGACCCGCCGCTTCGGCGAGCGCGTCGGCTACGTCCACATCAAGCAGATGGATCCCGCCGTGCTCGCCCAAGTGGCCGCCGAGAACCTCTCCTTCGGTGAGGCCGTGAAGCGGGGCGTGTGCGTCTCCCCGCCCGCAGGGGTGCCGAACCCGGCCGATGTGGTGGGTGAACTCGCCGCCCTCGACGCCGAGTTGTTCGTCATCGTCGAGCAGGATCTGTATCCGTGCGCGCCCGATGTGCCGCTGCCCATCGCCGTCAGCACCCGTGAGCACCTGGCCGGCTGCGGCCTCACCGGAACCCGACGCCCGGCTCTCGACCGGTAGGGGGACGGCCATGGACGTCAGGGACGACGCGAACATCGGCCAGGCCCGCGCCACCGAGGTGGTCTCCCCTATCGGCGCCACCGCGCTGCCCACGGCGGCAACCTGATCCACTCCCCCGGCGTGGACGCCGTCCTCGTCACCTCCTGGGGTCCGACCCACGCGGAGGCCCGACCGTGCCGGACTCCTACGTCTCCGCGATGGCGGCCCAGGACACGGCCGTCCAACCGTCATCACCGACGCCGCCGTCCAGTCCCTGGAGTCGGGCGGCCAGGTCATCACCGTCGACATGAAGCCCCGACCCACGTTCTACGGAGCCACCTCGTGAAAATCGCACTCGACCCCTATATGCTCCGCGCGCTGCCGCTCGACGAGATGGTGCGCACGGTCGCCGAACTCGGCTACGAGTACATCGAGTTGTCCCCGCGCGACGACTTCATGCCGTTCTTCCTCCACCCGCGGGCGGATGTCGAGCGCGTCGCGGAGCTGAAGCGGGCCCTGCGCACGCACGGTGTCCAGCTCTCCTCCGTGCTGCCGCTGTACAAGTGGTCCTCGCCCGACGAGACCGAGCGGCAGACCGCCGTCCGCTACTGGAAGCGCATGATCGAGATCACCGCCGACCTCGAATGCCCGCTGATGAACTCGGAGTTCAACGGCCGCCCCGAGCGCGCCGCCGAAAGCGAGGCCGCCTTCTGGCGCTCGCTGGAGGAACTGCTGCCGCTCTTCGAACGCGAGGGCATCGCCCTCAACCTCGAGGCCCACCCGGACGACTTCTGCGAGGAGAACACCCCCGCGGTCGACCTGGTCCGCGCCATCAACAAGCCGTGGGTGAACTACCTCTACTGCGCTCCGCACACCTTCCACCTCTCCGGCGCCGAGCCGACGGCGGACATCGCGGCGATGATGGCTTACGCGGGCGACAAGCTCCAGCATGTGCACATCGCGGACTCCTTCAACCACAAGGGCTCCTCCGGGCTGCGTTACATCCTCAACCCGCCCGGCACCCCGGCCCGTATCCACCAGCACCTGGACATCGGCCAGGGCGAGGTCGACTGGGACACCTTCTTCGGCACCCTCCGCGAGCTGAACTTCGACGGTGTCGCCACGTCCTGCGTCTTCGCCTGGGAGGAACGGGCGCGGGAGTCCTCCGCCTTCATGCTGAACCGCATCCGCAAGGAACTCGCGGCGTGAGACACGGCGGCCGTGCCCGGGTGGAGCGCCGCCCGGGCCCGGCCGCCGCTCCGGGCCCGGAGCGGGCGGGCGGGTCAGCCGCGCAGCGCCCGCAAGTGGGCGCTGCGGACATCCGCGGTCTGGCCCTGCACCACCAGGAACAGGCCCTCCCGGGCCAGCCGCTGGGCGGGGCTGCCGAGGCCGAAGGCCCGGCCGCCGCCCGCCACGATCGCCGCGGTGGTGGCGGCGCGCAGCATGTCGTAGGCCCGGGTCTTCACCGCGAGCCGGTCCGCCAGGCGTTCGCCCGGGGGAACCTCGTCCACCAGCGCGTACGCCTCCCGGCGCACCTCGCGCAGCCGCTCGCCCAGCACCTGCGCCGTCTCCTTCGCCTCCGCGTCCCCGGCGGCCTCCAGCAGGTCCAGGGCGGCGCCGGCCACGCCGAAGACGGCCGGGTTGGGGTTGGTGTTCTTCGGCCGGTCCGCGACCGCCCACTCCGCGTAGGGGCGGCTCCAGACCACCGCCTCCTCGGGCACCACCAGGCCGTCCAGCTCCAGGCCGACCGTACGGGTGCCGGTCAGCGCGGCGAGTTCGAGCCGCGGTGTGGGCCGCAGACCGGGCCGCTCACGGGCGTCCGCGAAGGCGAACAGCGCCTCGCCGTCGTCGGTGACACCCGCGAGCAGCATCACATCGTTCAGCCCCCAGCCGGTGTACCACGGCACCCGGCCGTCGAAGCGCCTGCCGCCCGGGACCCGGGCGACCCGCACCGGTGTGCGGGGGAAGGCCCGCAGATGGGAGAAGGCGATACCGGACAGCAGCGTGCCGTCGCACAGCGGCCGCAGCAGCCGTTCGCGCGCCGGGGAGTCGGCGGCGGCGAGCATCCTGACCGGGCTGTGGTGCTGGGCCTGGACGAAGTAGGTGGAGCAGCACGCCCCGGCGAGGATTTCGGCGATCTCGCGGGCCACCGCGTCCGGCGCCTGCGCCCCGCCGTACGCCGCCGGGCCACTCACCCCGAGCACCCCGGACCTCTTGACCTCGCCGATCGCGGCCGGGGAGACCCCCTCGCGGTCGGCGGTCTCGGCGCCGGGCGCCAGCACCTCGTGGGCGAGGCGCCGGGCCGCCTCGACCAGCGTCGTAGCCGAGGCGGTCATGACCGCCCCTGGGCCTCGGGGGACGCCAGACCGGCCAGTAGCAGGCGCATACCGCGGTGGAAGTGGGCGTCCCAGTCGTCCTCCTCGAGGAGCGGGAAGTGTCCGGCGAGGGTGGGGTATTCGTCGATGTGGTCGCGGATGTGGGCGTCCACCGCCGAGCGGGTCGCCGCCTCGTCGGAGCGCTGCCGCCACACCGCTTCGGAGGAGGCGGAGCCGATCACATAGTGGGTGATGGTGGCCGCGGCGGACGACAGGTGGATCCCCGCGAAGCCGCCGGTGGTGAGCGCGGTGTAGGTGAACTCCGAGCAGCGCAGGGCGTTGGGCCCCATGAGGGGGCGGGAGTTGGCCAGGGCGCCGGCCCATGGGTGTCGCAGCAGGACCGAGCGCAGGCCGGTCATGAACGCCTCGATGTCGTCCTGCCATGAGGCGCCGTGCCGCTCGGGGAGGTCGAGTTCGGCGAAGACCGCGTCGAGAGCGAGGTCCAGGACGTCGTCCTTGGTGGCCACGTGCCAGTAGAGGCTGGTCGCGTGGGCGCCGAGCCGCTCGGCGAGCCGGCGCATGCTCAGCTTCCGCACACCGTCGCGGTCCAGCAGTTCGACGGCGGTGGCGATGATTCGCTCATGTGACAGCTGAGGCCGTGGGCGGGAGGTCTTCCCGGTGCGGAACCACACCGCTCCCGGTGCGCCGTCCAGCACCTTCTTCCCCTGGTCCGCGTCCGTTTCCTTGTTCCCGTCCGGGTTCTCGTCCGGCTTCGCGCTCACGAGCCCGCAGCCTACCCCTTTGCGGTCACCGCTCCACCGCTCATACAGTGCTGGGTGGAATCCAACAGTGTAGGAGAACGAGGGAGAGTCATGAGCGACGAGGAAAGCCATCCGCGCCGGTGGGCGATCCTGGTGGCCCTGTGTGCCGCCCTGCTCGTGATCGTCATCGACAACACCGTCCTGCATGTCGCGGTGCCCGCCGTCGGCGATGCCTTCGACGCCTCGACGGACCAGCTCCAGGCGGTGATCGACGCCTATGTCGTGGTCTTCGCCGGGCTCCTCATCACCGCGGGGGTGCTCTCCGACCGCTACGGCAGGAGGCGCGCCCTCGTCGTGGGGCTGCTGGTCTTCGGGACGGCGTCGGCGCTGGCCGCGGCGGCCCCGTCGGTGTGGTGGCTGATCGCGGCGCGGGCGCTCATGGGGGTGGGCGCGGCGCTGGTGATGCCCGCGACGCTCGCGGTGCTCGTCGCGGTCTTCCCCGAGCGGGAGCGCCCGCGCGCCTTCGCGGTGTGGAGCGCCGTCGCCTCCGTCGGCATGGCGGCGGGGCCCCTGCTCGGTGGCGCCCTGGTGGACGCGTGGAGCTGGGCGGGGGTCTTCCTGATCAACGTTCCCGTGGTGGCGGTGGCCCTGTTCGGGGTCGTACGGCTGGTGCCGGAGACCCGGGCGCCCGACGGCCGGGGGCTGGATCCGTACGGCACCGTCCTGGTCACCGCGGGCATGACCGGCCTGGTGTGGGCCCTGATCGGGGCCCCGGCGCACGGGTACACCGCGCCCGCGGTGGTGGCCGGGGCGGCGGTGGCGGTGGCGGCGCTGGTCGGCTTCGGCGTACGGCAGCGCCGCTCCGCGACCCCGATGGTCGATCTGCGGCTCTACCGCGACCGGCGGTTCTCCGGGGCGGGTTTCGCGGTGGCGGTGATGACGATCTCCACGGGCAGCACCCTCTTCGTGCTGAGCCAGTATCTGCAACTCGTCCTCGGCTACAGCGCGTTCGAGACCGGGCTCGCCGCGGTGCCGCTCGCCGCGGGGGTCGTCGCGGGCTCGGCGGTGGGCGGCCGGGCGCCGGCCGGATTCGGTGCACGGACCTGCATCGTCGCCGGATTCACCGTCACCGCGGCCGGATTCGCGGTGCTGGCCTCGCTCTCCGAGAGCGGCGGCTTTGGGGTGGTGTCCATCGGGCTGGGGCTGGCGGGCCTCGGATCCGGTATCGCTGGCCCCTCTGCGACCAGCACGGTGCTGGGGGCGGTGCCGCCCGAGCGGGCCGGTATGGGCTCCGCGCTCAACGACACCCACCAGCAACTCGGCATCGCCCTGGGCGTGGCCGGGCTGGGCGGCCTGCTCGCCACCGTCTACCGGGGCGAGCTGCCGGACGGTCTGCCCGAGGACGCGATGTCCTCGCTCGGCGCCACCCTGTCGCACGCCCGGGGCCGCGCGGACGGCGAGGCACTGGCCGAGGCGGCCCGCTCGGCCTTCACCCACGCCCAGTCCGTCACGATGAGCGTCGGCGTCGCGGCCGCCCTGACCGGCGCGGCCGTGGCACTGCTCGCCCTGCCGGGCCGCGCCTCCCGGGCGGTGGCACCCGAGCCGGAGTCCGAGAAGGTGGGGCAGCCGGGGTCACAGCGGGACACGGAGTGAGGAGCGGCCCTTCCGCCAGGCGTCCAGGACCTCATCGGCGAAGCGGTCTTCCAGGAAGACGGTGGCATCGACGCCGAACGCCACGTCCGCGGCGAGCCCGGGTTCGCGCTTCAGGAGGTCGTCGATCACCTCATGGCGTACGACCTGCTCGTGTACGGCGTCGGCCTCCACGTGTTCGGTGTAGAAGAACACCGCCGCCTCGCCCGCGCCCAGCCGTCGCAGGGCCCGGGCCAGCCGGTCGGAGGCGGGCGAGGAGGTGATCTCGACGGTGGCGAAGTGGCCCACCAGGGCACCGCGCAGCGCCCTGTGCAGTCCCAGCAGCGACATCATGTTGACCACCGCCAGCATCCGCGCCGACGTGGCGTCCAGGTAGTGGTTGTACGTCGGGTCCAGACCCAGGTCGGCCATCAGAGCGGCGAACAGCTCCGCGTGCACCCGGTCCCCGTGCCCGGCCCCGAACTCGTCGTACTCCACGGCCGCCATCGCCGCCTTGGCCCGGCCCCGCAGCCGTGGCAGGACCCACACATGCGGGTCGGCCTCCTTGAGCTGGTAGAGCGACCGCTGCGCGATGTACTCACGCAGTTGCCACAGCTCGCCCTCGTCCCGGAGGAAGTGCGACACGCCCGTCCCGTCGGCGGGCTCCACCAGCAGCCCGGACACGGCGGCATCCGGGTCGTCGTGCGTGGTGGCGTCGGAGCGCAGCGCGGCCAGGAAACGCCGCTCCAGCGTCTGCCGCGTCCGGAGCAGCTCGGGATCCCACTCCCATGCGTCGTCAACACCGGAGAAGCCCTGGTAGTGGAGTTCGTAGCACACATAGAGCGCGAGCTGGAGATCGTCGCCGTACGGGTCGGCCGTACGGAGCGACCGGCCGCCGGGCAGCGTCGCCCCGCCGGGCTCGCGTACGAGGGCGTCGACGAGCGCGCCGGACACCTCTCCCCGCGCCGTGGGCAAGGGCAGCGGCCGGGTCGTCGTCGCGGGGTGGGTGTCGCTCACCGTTCCTTCTGCTCCGTCCGCCTCTGTCGTGGTGACCTTCGGCTTCGGCTTCGCGCCCAGCTCGTGTCAGTCGGCTCCGGGCCCCTTGACCAGGACGCGAATGGTGTCCAGCCCGGGGTCGGCCGCGTCGGGGAGGTTCATCCCGGCCTTCAGCCCGGACCGCAGATAGTCCAGGACCGGCCGCTTCAGCACCTCGCCGGGCAGCACGGCCGGTATGCCCGGCGGGTAAGGCGTGATCATCTCGGCCGCCACCCGGCCCACCGCACGGGCCACGGGCAGATCCTCCGTGGCGCCGAAGTAGGCGTCCCGCGGCAGACAGGACTGTTCCATCCGCAACTCGTCCGGCGTCGGCACTGCCACCTCGGGGGCGGACCGCAGATCCTCCGCGTGGCCGGCCAGCTCGCGCAGCGCCGTCAGCAGCGCTCCGGTCGTCGAGGGGTCGTCGGCGTGGGTGAGCTGGGTGCTGATCCGCCGGTGGTCGGCCAGATGGGCGTTGACGTCGTGACGTTCCCGGAGCCAGTCGGCAGCGCGATAGCCACTGACCCCGAGGCCGGTCAGGTCGATGACGACCGGAAACGGATCGAAGTCACTGGCCAGACCGGGACCCACGTAGTCCGCGGGCCCGTCCACGTGCAGTCCGTCGATGGCCGCGATCTCGTCGCGCACCGCATGCGCCCGGCGCAGGGCCGCGCCGAGCAGTCGCTCGCCGTGCAGCGCCATCTGCCGACGCCATCCGTCCATTCCCGCGTAGAGGAGCACGGACGGACTCGTGGTGCCGAGCAGACCTGCGCAGGACTTCAGGACGGCCGGCTCGATCAGGTCGCCACGGAGATGGAACACCGAGCCCTGCTCCAGGCCGCTGCCCATCTTGTGGATGCTGGTCACGCAGACGTCGGCACCCGCGTCCATGGCCCAGCTCGGCAGCTCGGAGCAGAACGGCAGATGCGCTCCCCACGCCTCGTCGACGATCAGCGGACGGCCACGCCGATGGCAGACCTCGGCGATCCCCGCCAGGTCGGCGCAGGATCCGTACGGAGTGGGGCTGGTCACCAGGGCTCCCCTGACCTCCGGGTGGTCATCGAATGCCCGCTCGAACGACGCGGCCGACGGCGGATGCGCGATATGCCGGCCACCGTCCCATTCGGGTTCCACCCAGATCGGCCGGACACCGGAGATGATCAGGCCGGAGACCACCGATTTATGCGCGTCCCGGCCCACCAGCAGGGTCTCGTGCGGGCCGGCCACCGCCAGCATCGCCGCCTTGACCGAGAGCGAGCTGCCGCAGGTCGAGAAGAAGGTGTGCTCGGCGTGCACCGCGTCCGCCATCAGCTCCTCCGCGCGCTCCAGCACACGGCCCGACCCCAGCCGGTCGTCGAGGCCGCCGAAGGCGAGGAGGTCAGTGCGGAACACCTCGTCCCCCAGCACCTTGACCACCTCCGGGTCGGCACCCCTGCCCTGCTTGTGCCCGGGCGGAGTGAACGGGAGGGCCCCACGCTCGTGGTAGCGGGCCAGGGCCTCCAGAATCGGAGCCTGCGTATGATCCATGGCGGACGAGTCCCCTTCCACCTGCGGAGAAAACCGTTGCTCAGCGCTCCTTGCGCGAGCGGTGGAAAAGCCACGCCGCGGGTGCGAACCAGCAGATCACGAACCAGAGCAGGGCCGCGGCCGCCAGCCAGAACGCGGTGGGATCGGCCACGACGACACGCAGGATCAGCAGCAGCGCCGACGCCACCGTGCACAGCAGCAGCACCAGCCCGGCCAGGGTGAAGCGGGAGGCCCAGTCCACCGTTTCCGGCTTCAGCCGGCGGCCGGTGACGATCCGGTGCAAGGAGACGGGTGCGATCAACGCGCCGGTGGCCGCCGCCCCCAGAAGGACGGTCACGACGTAGATGGCCCGGTCCGCCTGGTCCAGTTCGCTGAAGCGCGGCGTGAAGGCCACCGTGAGCAGGAACGCGAACAGAATCTGCACGCCCGTCTGCGTCACCCTCACCTCCTGGAGCAACTCGGCCCACTTCCGGTCGGCCCGCTCCTCGCGGCTCTCCACACGGCCGGACCGGGCCTCACGGCCGCCGTTTCCGGCCGCTTCGTGGTCGTCGTGCATCAGCGTGACCTCCTTCGCGTCCACCCCCGTGTTCCCAGCCACTCCGAAAGGCGAACATCGCCGGCGATCAGCGGCGCGAGTGCGGCCGGTCCATGCATCACCCGGGCCGTCAGGGGCACTCGGCCCCAGTCAGTGGAAAGGAGAGAGACACCATGACCCACACCGCCGAGACCGGCGAGGCCACCGGCACGAAGGACAGGGACTACAACCTCGTCTGGTACGTCGAGGCATGCCTGAGCAACGCGCTGCGTATGGAGACCTACATCCAGGACGCGGAACGGGAGAACGACACCGAGGTCGCGGAACTGTTCCGCAAGGCCCAGGCGGACAGCCGCAAGGGAGCCGAGCTGGGCAAGCAGCTCCTGAAGGCCCGCTTCGGCAGCTGATCCGCTGACGGAAAGCTGATCCGCTGACGGAAAGACCGGAAAGATCTCCGACGGCCCCCGAGAGCCTCGCCCTCGGGGGCCGTGGCATGCCGCGACGCGGGCCGCCGGTCGCTTCACCCCAGCACGGCGACCGCGAACGCGATGCAGAAGGTCACGAACAGCGCCACAAAGAGCCAAATGACGATCGTGGGCCCCTTCGACCAGCCCTTCGTGGGGTTGTACGTCTCGCGGGGGCCCGCTTCCGACAGGCCGCCCTCGGCCGGCGGGGTCTCGCCCGGGGGCACGCCCACGCTCGGCCGAAGTCCGGGAGATCCGGGAGATCCGGGAGATCCGGGAGGCCCGGGAGTGCGGTCAGGGTGCGGGTTCTGCTGGTCCATGTCCGATGCGCTCCTTTCCGCCCGCGGCGCGCCGGCTCCCCCGGTCCGCCACCCCGCTCGAGGCGCCGTCCCCGGTGGACTCTTCCCACCATACGGCGGAAGGGCGGCCGGGCACGGCCCGGCGTCCGCGGCACACCGTGAGCGTCATGGTTGCCCGGCGTTCGAGGCGGTGTCGGTGTGGAACGCCAGCTGTCCGTCCGCGACCTCCACCCGGGCCCGGTCGCCGGACGAGATCTCGCCGTCCAGCAGCAGTCGCGACAGACGGTTGTCCACCTCCCGCTGGATGGTGCGGCGCAGCGGCCGGGCGCCGTACGCGGGTTCGTGACCGCGCCGCGCGATCCAGTCGACGGCCTCCGGGGCGAACTCCACGGTGACGTCCTGGGCGTGCAGCCGACGGCGGGTCTCCTCCAGCAGCAGATCGGTGATCTGGCGCAGATGCTCGTCCGTGAGCTGCCGGAAGACCACGATCTCGTCGACGCGGTTCAGGAACTCGGGGCGGAAGTGCTCGCGCAGCGGTCGCAGGACGCGCTCGCGCCGGGCCTGCTCGTCCGTCTCGGCGTCGGCGGTCCCGAAGCCGAGGGCGCCGCGCCCGCCGATGGCCTCGGAGCCGAGGTTGCTGGTCATCACGACGACCGTGTTGCGGAAGTCGACCGTACGGCCGTGGGCGTCGGTGAGCCGGCCGTCGTCGAGCACCTGGAGCAGTGTGTTGAACACGTCCGGATGCGCCTTCTCGATCTCGTCGAACAGCAGCAGCGCGTAGGGGCGGCGGCGCACCGCCTCGGTGAGCTGTCCGGCCTCCTCGTGGCCGACGTATCCGGGCGGGGCGCCGACCAGCCGGCTGACGGTGTGCCGCTCCTGGTACTCGCTCATGTCCAGCCGGACCATCAGGTCCTCGCTGCCGAACAGCGCCTCGGCCAGCGCCCGTGCGAGTTCGGTCTTGCCGACGCCGGTCGGGCCGAGGAAGAGGAAACTGCCGACGGGGCGGCCGGGGTCGGCGAGACCGGCGCGGGAGCGCAGCACCGCCTCGGCGACGGCGCCCACGGCCTCGTCCTGCCCGATCACCCGCTCGGACAGGTGTTCCTCCAGGCCGAGCAGGCGCTGCTTCTCCTCCTGGGTGAGGCTGCTGACCGGGATCCCGGTCTGGCGGGAGACCACCTCGGCGATGTCCTCGGCGGTGACCTCCAGGCCCTGCCCGTCGTCGGGCTCGGTGCCGCCGTCGGTCTCGATGCGGCGGTTCAACTCGCTTATGCGGTCGCGCAGTTCGGTGGCCCGCTCGTACTCCTCCGCGGCCACCGCCTGGTCCTTGTCCCGGGTCAGCTGCTCGACCTCGCGCTCCAGGGTGCGGGTGTCGGTGCCCTTGGTGCGCGAGCGCAGTCGCACCCGGGCACCGGCCTGGTCCACCAGGTCGATGGCCTTGTCGGGCAGGAACCGGTCGGTGAGGTAGCGGTCGGACAGCTCGACGGCGGCGAGCAGCGCCTCATCGGTGAAGCGGACCTGGTGGTGGGCCTCGTAGCGGTCGCGCAGACCGCGCAGGATCTCCACGGCGTCGGTGGCGGAGGGCTCCGGGACCAGGACGGGCTGGAAGCGCCGGGCCAGCGCCGCGTCCTTCTCGATGTGGCGGCGGTACTCCTCCAGCGTGGTGGCGCCGATGACATGGAGTTCGCCACGTGCCAGGGCGGGCTTGAGCATGTTGCCCGCGTCCATGGATCCGCCCTCGGCGCCGCTCGCGCCCGCGCCGACCACGGTGTGCAACTCGTCGATGAAGACGATCAGCTCCTCGGAGTGGGTGCGGATCTCGTCGATGATGCCGCTCAGCCGCTCCTCGAAGTCACCTCGGTAGCGGGTGCCGGCGACGACCGCGGACATGTCCAGGGCGACCACCCGGCGGCCCAGGAGGATGTCGGGGACGCCTCCCTCGGCCACACGCTGGGCGAGCCCTTCCACGATGGCGGTCTTGCCGACACCGGCGTCGCCGATCAGTACGGGGTTGTTCTTGCCCCGGCGGGACAGCACCTCGACGGTCTGCTCGATCTCCCCCGCGCGGCCGATGACCGGGTCGATCCGCCCCGCGTGGGCGAGGTCGGTCAGATCGCGGCTGAACTTGTCGAGGGTGGGCGTGTTCCGCGGTCGGCCGGACCGCTGCCCGGCCGCCCCGCTCACCGGCGGCTGGCCCGGTGCGCTCCGCGGTCCGCCCCGGCCCGCCGCGGGGTCGGAGGGCAGGGAGTTGAGGATGCGGCCGGCCGTGGAGTCGTGGTTGGCGGCCAGCGCCCCGAGCACGTGCTCGGGGCCGATGTAGGAGGCTCCATTCGTACGGGCCAGTTCGTGTGCGTCCAGCAGGGCGCGCTTGACCGCGGGGGTGACGGACAGCTGGGTGCGCCGCGGACCCTCGCCGCTCATCCGGTCGATCTCCGCGGCCAGCGCGTCGGTGTCGGCGCCCGCCCCCGCCAGCAGCCCCCGGGTCGGCTCGGTGGCCAGCGCCGCACGCAGCAGATGCTTGGTGTCCAGATCGGCACTGCCGTGCTCGGCGGCGTAGGTGGCCGCGTCGGCGACGAGTTGCCGGGCGGGGTCGCTCATCAGGCGGCCGATGTCGATGTGGCGGAGGCCGGGGCGCGGTCCGCCGCCGAGGAACCGTGCCATGAATTCCTCGAACGGGTCTGGACCGAAGTCCCCCGGACCCATGAAACCGCTGCTCATGGCCTTCCGTTCCGCGGTCCCGGCCAGGTGTCCGGACCGGGCCCGCTCTCTTGACAGGCGTGATCCTTATCGGGGCGCGGGTGCCCGAGGGGCGCCACCGTTACACCTGCGGTCGCCGGGACGCGGACGGCCGCGGACACGATGACGCCGACGCACGGTCAGTCATCGGCCAACGACACATCGTCACCGACCTCTCGCGGTGCGACGTCCGCCTTCTTGCGAGAGCCTGGGGGCAGGGAGCGTGCCCGGCAGTCGCGCCGCACATCCGGGGTGACACCTGCACCTAGTGAGGAAGGCGGGCCGTGATGAGCGCTTCGGATACGCACGCCATGAGGCGGGTCCAGGGCGAGATGGCCCCACCCTCGGCGATCAAGCTGAACATCAACGATCAGGTGCGGCAGCTCGAGGTGGATCCGCGGACCTCGCTGCTCGACGCGGTGCGGGAACATCTGCGCCTGAGCGGGACCAAGAAGGGGTGTGATCACGGGCAGTGCGGCGCCTGTACGGTGCTGATCAACGGTCGGCGCGTCCTCTCCTGCCTGACACTCGCCGTGATGCACGAGGACGACGAGATCGTGACGATCGAAGGCTTGGGCGACCCCGACCATCTGCACCCCATGCAACGGGCCTTCGTCGAGTGCGACGGCTTCCAGTGTGGCTACTGCACCCCCGGCCAGATCTGTTCGGCCGTCGGCATGCTCGCCGAGGTGGAGGCGGGCTGGCCCAGCCATGTCACCACCGATGTGTCCTCGCCCCGGGTCGCGTTGACCGATGACGAGATCCGCGAGCGGATGAGCGGCAACATCTGCCGGTGCGCCGCCTATCCGAACATCGTCGCGGCCATCCGCGGCAGCGCGGAGGGAGGCGCCACATGAGGTCCTTCACCTATGAGCGGGCGACGGACACGCGGGCCGCCGTCGCCGCGGCCGCCCAGCCGGGCGCGAAGTTCATCAGCGGCGGCACCAATCTGCTCGACCTGATGAAGCTCGACATCGAATACCCCAGCCATCTGGTGGACATCAGCCGGCTTCCGCTGCGGGACATCGAGGAGCTGCCGGACGGTGGACTGCGCATCGGCGCCCAGGCGCGGAACTCCGATGTGGCGGCCGATCCCCGCGTGCGCGCCCGCTATCCGGTGCTGTCGGAGGCGCTGGTGTCGGGCGCCTCGGGGCAGCTGCGCAACAAGGCGTCCACCGGGGGAAATCTGGTGCAGCGCACACGCTGCCCCTACTTCTACGACACGGCCGCCGACTGCAACAAGCGCAGCCCCGGATCGGGGTGCGCGGCGATCGGAGGGTTCAACCGGATCCACGCCATCCTCGGCGCGAGCGAGTCCTGTATCGCCACCCACCCCTCGGACATGGCCGTCGCGATGACCGCGCTCGACGCGGAGATCGAGCTGCTCCGGGCCGATGGGTCGGTACGGCGCGTCGCCATCACGGACTTCTACCGGCTGCCGGGCGATACGCCGCATATCGAGAACGTGCTGGGTGACGACGAGATGATCACAGCCGTTCTGCTGCCCCCGCCCCTGCCGGGCGGGCAGGTCTACCGCAAGGTGCGCGACCGGGCGTCGTACGAGTTCGCGCTGGTCTCGGTGGCGGCCGTCGTCTCGGTCGACCAGGGAACGATCCGAGAGGCGCGGGTGGCGTTCGGCGGTGTGGCGCACAAGCCATGGCGGTCCGTCGAGGCGGAGGACGCGCTGACCGACCGTCCGGCCAGGATGGACACCTATCGCGCCGCCGCCGAGGCGGCGCTGCGGGGCGCGGTCGGGCGGGGTGACAACGACTTCAAGATCGAGCTGGCCAAGCGCACACTGTGCCGCACGCTGACGCAAGCGGCCGGGGCGAGCTGAGGAGGCGAGATGATCGGGCAAGCTGTGAACCGCGTCGACGGCCCGCTGAAGGCCACCGGCCGGGCCACCTACGCCTACGAGCACTGGGAGGCCGGTCAGCCCCTCTACGGCTTCATCGTCGGCGCGACGATCGGCAAGGGCCGCATCACCCGCATCGACACCGAGGACGCGGAAGGCGCGCCCGGTGTCCAGCTGGTGATGACCCACCTCAACGCCCCGGCGCAAGGCCCCCGCGACGAGTCCATTCCCTTCGAATACTGGCGCGCCCAGCCGATGTTGACCGGACCGGACATCCACTTCTACGGCGAGCCGGTGGCATTGGTCGTCGCCGAGACCTTCGAGCAGGCGCGGGACGCGGCCGACCTGGTCGAGGTCGAATACCGCGCCGGGCGGGGCCGGTTCGACTTCGGCGAGTTCGAGGACGACACCTACATCCCCAAGACGGTCAACGCCGGTCTCCCCACCGACACCGCGGTCGGCGATTTCGACGCCGGGTTCGCCGCCGCGGAGGTCAAGGTCGACCAGCGGTACACGACCCCGTACGAGTTCTCGATGCCGATCGAACCGAACGCGTCCATGGTGGCACCGCGCGGCGAGGATCTGGTCGTCTACGTCAGCTGCCAGATCACCGACGCGGCGCGGGACTCGGTCGCGAGCACACTGATGATGGACCCGGAGCGGGTGCACATCGTCACCCCCTTCGTCGGCGGTGGCTTCGGCTCCAAGCTGGGCATCCACTCCGAGACGATCCTGGCGGCGCTCGCCGCCCGCACACTGGGCCGGCCGGTCAAGGTCACGATGACCCGCCAGCAGGTCTTCCAGCTCGTGGGCATGCGCCCCACGTCCGACCAGCGGGTCCGGCTGGGCGCGGGGCACGACGGACGGCTGGCCGCGATCGCCCACGACGTCACCATGCACACCAACCCCGACGTCGAGTACGCCGAACAGACCGCCGCCACCGTCCGCAGCCTCTACGCCGCGCCCCACCGGCTGACCAGCCACCGGCTGACGGCGCTCGACCTGCCGCGCGGGACGGACGTACGCGCGCCGGGCGAGGCACCGGGCATGCTCTCGGTCGAGTCGGCGATGGACGAGCTGGCCCAGGCGCTCGGGATGGACCCCGTAGAGCTGCGGATCCGCAACGAGCCCACCGTGGATCCCGAGCGGAACGTGCCGTACAGCGACCGGCACCTGGTGGAGTGCCTGCGCGAAGGCGCGCGCCGGTTCGGCTGGGAGAACCGCCCGGCCACGCCCGCGAGTGTGCGCGAGGGACGGTGGCTGATCGGCTACGGCATGTCGGCCGCCATCCGGGGCCACTTCCAGGGGCCGACGACGGTGCGGGTGCGGTTGGAGCCGGACGGCACCGCCGTGATCCAGACGGACATGACCGACATCGGCACGGGCACGTACACCATCCTCACCCAGGTCGGCGCCGAGGGACTCGGCCTCCCGCTGGAACGGGTGCGGATCGACCTCGGGCGTTCGGACCATCCCTCCAGCTGGGGGTCCGGCGGCTCATGGGGCGCGACCAATTCGTCCACGGCGGTGTACCGGGCGTGCGCGGCGCTGCGCTCGAAGCTGCTGGACGCGGCCTGCGGCGACACACGCTCCCCGCTGCACGGCCAGGACCCCTCGGCGGCGGTGTTCTCCGACGGCGACGTGGCCATCGGCGGCGCGTCCGAGGCACTGCGCGAGATCGTCGCGCGCCACCATCCCGACGGTCTGGAGGCGGAGGGCCAGACCCGATTCATGGGCGACGATCCGAACTACTCGGACTACTCGATCAACACCTACGGGGCCCATTTCGCCGAAGTGGGCGTCGACGCGGACACCGCCGAGATCCGGCTGCGGCGGATGCTCAGCGTGTTCTCGGTGGGCCGTGTGTTCAACCCGAAGACGGCCCGCTCGCAGCTGATCGGCGGCATGATCTGGGGAGTCGGCGCGGCCCTTGAGGAAGAGGCGGTCGTCGACCCGCGATCCGGTGCCTTCGTCAACCGGGACTTCGCGGGGTATCTGGTGCCGGTCCACGGCGACATTCCCCCCGACATCGAGGCCGTCGTCCTCGAGGGGTACGACGACAAGGCCAATGACCTCGGCGCGAAGGGCATCGGTGAAGTGGGCATCTGCGGATCCGGTGCGGCGGTGGCCAACGCGGTGTTCAACGCCACCGGAGTGCGCGTGCGGGACTTCCCCATCACACTCGAGAAGCTGTTGCCCGGTTTGCCGGCCATGGTCTGAGGAGCTGTACGCCCCGAACTTTCCGGTTCCCGGTTGCCCGCGGGACTGCCGGTCCCGGGCCGCGGGCTTCATTATGGCTATGCCGGGGGAGCCGAGTAGTAAGCCGGTGAGGCGGGGGGAGAGACCTTATGGACCAAGGACTCGCGGCGTTCTTCGCCAGCGTGGCCGCCCTCGTCGGAGCCCTCATCGGTGGGGGCTTCTCGGCGCGGGCCGCGCGTATCGGCGGTGAGAAGACCGTGGAGGCAGCGCGCGAGCAGGTGAGGGACCAGGCACGGGCGGAGTCGGAGCGATGGCTCATGCAGGCCCGCCACGACGCCTATCAGTTGATCCTGGGCGCCATCCACGCGTACGCGGGTGCCCTGGTCCTGCCCACGGCGGAGGCAACGGCCACGGAGGCGGCGAAGCAAAGTTTCCACTCGGCCGAGTTACGGGTCAAGGTGGTAGGCCCGGACGCGGTCCGAAACGCGGCCCGTGAGCTGTCGGTCACCTTCATCAATGTGCAACGTGTCCTCGATGACGGTCAGCCGATCGAGTCGTGGATGGCGAGCCTGATCGAGGAACGTCACAGCGCCTTCGTCGAGGCCGTCACCGCCGTGTACGCGTGGGAGACCGACGCAAGTACGCCTTGACAATTTCACTTTGTCAAGGCGTACTTGCCTCATGCCTCTTCCTGATCTGGACGACCTCATCGCGGAAGTGGACAGGACCTGCGATGCCGCACACCGCCCCGGTGGACAGGAGCAGCCCGACTGGCTCGCGCTGCTGTCGACGGCGGCGAACCTGGCGGGTCAACTCCAGGCCCTGGCCGATGACTTGGTGGAGGACTATGTCGAGCACTGCCGGATGCACGGCTCTTCCTGGACGGACATCGGGGCGGCGCTCGGTGTGACCCGGCAAGCGGTGCAGCAGCGCTTTCACGCCCCACACAAGCGCTACGGCCCCGAGACCATGTCCGAGGATCTACGCCAGGCCATGACGCACATCAAGCGGGCGGCGGTACAGCACCGCAACAACTACATCGGCACCGAACACCTGCTCTGGGGGCTGACCGCGGAGGACAACAACGCCGCACGGCTCCTGCGTGCCGCCGGTGTATCACCCGAAGACGTGCACAAGGCCGTCGGGAGCCGACTCAGCATGGGAGCGTCGCAGGCAGCGGAACGCATCGCCTGGACCCCCTACTCCCGCAAGGCCATCGCGATCGCGGAGGAGCGGGCCGAGACGGCGGGTTCGGCACACATCGACTGCGACCACCTGCTCCTGGGGCTCGCTCAGATCGCCCGCGGTGTGGCCGCCACGGTGCTCGACGACGCCGGACTGGATCTGGCGACCTTCGCCGGCACCTCTTCGCCGCTCCCGGACACGGCGGGCTGAGCCACGGCGTGCGCACACCTCACACCAGGGATACTGGACACGTGGCCCACTCGCTCGAGGATCCGCGGTCCGTCCCCACCGAACTGCGGCCCTATCTGGAAGAACTCGTCCGGCGCACCCGCACGGTGTGCGGGCGCCATCTGGTGAGTGTCCTCGCGGTCGGTTCCCTCGCGCTCGGGGACTACCGGCATGGGCGCAGCGACGTCGATGTGACGGTCGTCGTGGAGCCGTCGCTGCCCGGATCGGCCCCGCACGACCTGGCCGGGGCCCTCGCCCACCCACATCTGCCCTGCCCGGCGGCGGGGCTGGAACTGGTGGTCTACGGAACGGACTTCGTCAGCCAACCCTCCGGTGCGGCCGGGTACCTCATGGACCTCAACACCGGCCCGCTGCTGCCGGACCGGGCCGACGTCGACCCGGCGCGGTCCCCGGCGTTCTGGTACGTCATCGACCGCTCCGTCGCCCATCGGACCGGGCTGACGCTCTTCGGCCGCCCGGCCCGGGAGGTGATCGCCGCACCGGACCGCCCGGATCTGCTCCATGCGATCCGGGCCTCCGTCCGTGAGCACAGCGACGGCGAAGGTCACCTCGCGGACAACCGTGTGCTGAACGGCTGCCGCTCGGTGGTGTTCTGCCGTACGGGCCGCTGGCTCGCCAAGCGCGTGGCGGCGCGGGAGGTCGCCCTGGCCGAGGAGGGGTTCCGGCCGCTCATCGAGGCCGCGGTGGGCAGCTTCGAGCGCCCCCGCTCCTCCGCGATCCCACTGCCCGCCGCCGAGGTGCGGGCCTTCCTGGCCTGGGTACGCGAACGGGTCGACCAGACCGTCCGGGCGGCCGGGGCCTGAGCCGGGTCCGCGGCCTTCGGCCACCGCGGAGCCCGCAGCACCCGGTCGTTGACCAGCGTTCGCGCTCAGGGCCGCAGCAGGATGCGAATCGGGTTGCCCTCCCGCTCACGCAACCGCCGGATGCCCTCGTTCACTTCCTCCAGGGGCAGGATCGCGCTGACCGACCCGGAGATGTCCAGACGGCCCCGGGCGGTCAACTCGACCAGGTCCTCCAGATGCTCCATGCGATACCCGGTGTGTCCGATCACGGTGTGGCGGTTGCGCACGAAGTGGAGCTCCGGGCCCACGGCCAGAGGGTCGGGCGATATGCCGACGAGCACCAGCCGGCCGCGGTGGCCGAGGGCACGCTCCGCCTGGGTGAAGGAGGGCGTACGGCCGACGCAGTCGAAGGCGACGTCCAGTCCCTTGCCGCCCGTGATCTCCTTCAGCCTGGCCTTGGTGTCACCGTCCGTCGGGTCGAGCGCGAAGTCGGCGCCCAGGGCCAGGGCGCGCTCGCGGGCGGCGGGGAGGGGGTCGAGGGCGACGATCGGGGAGGCTCCGCAGATGCGGGTGAGCTGCACGAGGTGGGTGCCCAGACCTCCCAGCCCCCAGATGCCCACGGATTCGGCGGACCGCAGCTGGGCGGTGTCGATGGCGCCGTACGGGGTGGAGACGGCGTCGGCGAGCACGGCGGCGTGTTCCAGGGGTACGGACTCGGGCACGGCGATGAGCGTGGTGGCGTCGGTCAGGACGTACTCGGCCCAGGCCCCGTCGTAGTGGAAGGCCATCACCTGGAGCTCCTCACAGGTGTTCGTGCCACCGCCGAACCGGCAGGCCGGGCACGTTCCGCACGCCTTCCCAGCGCCCAGGACCACCCGGTCCCCCGCCTTCCAGTGCCCGGCGCCGTCGCCGACCGCCGCCACCACGCCCGACGCCTCGTGCCCGGGGGTGACCACCGGCAGCCGGGGCGGGATATGGCCGTCGAGCTGGCTCAGGTCCGACTGGCAGATGCCACACGCTGCCACCTTGACCACGACCTCGCCCGCTCCGGGCCGGGGCACGGACACGTCCTCGACCGTCAACGTGCCCGCCGCCGTGTCGAACCGCGCGGCGCGCATCGTGGCCGGGAGGTCATCCGCCACCGCGCCTGCCGTGGAGTCCGCGCCGGTGGGTATCGGTCGTGCGTCCAAGGTCATCCATGGTTCCTTTCACGTACTTGTCCACGTACTTGTCACGTACTTGGCCGGTCGGCGCGCCGATCTCCGAGCCGGTGCGGGAACGGCGAGTGATCATGATGCCGCACGCAGTCTGCCCCATGCGGCACACGCCGTGTGCCACGGACGGAGTCATCATCTCGCCGCTGGGGACTCCAGGTTGGGTACGTCGGCGCTCAACAGCTCAGAGGCAGTGGCATTCACCCGGATGTACCATCCAGCACCAAAGTGCAACGTGCCCAGATGAGGGAGCTCGTAATGGACACTCCTGCCGAAAGCGCCAGCCTGAAGTCCCAGTACGCGGCTAAGGTCGCGGCCGATCTGGAACGCAACTCCGCCGAGCACGAGCGTCTCAGCTCCGAAATCGCGGCGCTGCAAGGCCAGTTGGCGACGCTGGAAGACAACCGGGCGCTGCTGGTCAGCATGCGGCAGACCCTTGGTGGCGATGCCGCCGGTGGCGCGGCGGAGAACGGTGGCGTCAGTGGCTCCGGGGCTGGTTCGTCCGCGAAGCGAGAGGTCGCGACGGCGTCCGCCACGCGCAAGGCGAGGAAGAAGGCCGACGCGGCCGGTGGCAAGCGGAAGGGGGCGGAGTCGGGCGGGAGCCGTTCCAGTCGTCAGCGGGTGCGGGAAACGGGGGTGCCCACGCTTCGGGAGCTGGTGCGTGATGACCTCGCCCAGCACGGTGAGCCCCGCTCCGCGGCCGAGGTGACCGCAGAGCTGAGCCAGGCCTTTCCGAAGCGCGAGATCAAGCCCACGGTCGTGCGCGGTACCCTCGAATCGCTTGTCGCCAAGGGGCAAGCACACCGCACCAAGCAGAAGCGGTCCGTCTTCTATTCCGCTGTCACCACGGATGCGGCATCCGACGCGGGCGGGCCCAGCGAGGCGGGCGCTTCCTGAGGCGACCAGGTGTGGTGTTCAGCGCGGGTGACGCGCGCGGCGGCGCTCCCGGAGCAGTGCCCGCGCGGTGGCCGGTAGGGGCGGACGGGCGGGGGCGCGGAGGAGGCCGGGGCCCTTGGTGGCGGCTGCCGTGGTCGTGAGGAGCTCGATCTCGATCATGGCGCGGAAGAGCGGGCGGCCCTCGGGCGGTGCGAGGCCGACCAGGTTTCGGCTGGTGGCCAGGGACTCGCGGGCCTCGCCGAGCAGATGCGTCAGAAGGCTCCGGACCGCGGGGGTGTCACGGGCGTTCTCCAGGTCGGTGCGGGTGACACCGTGAGCGTCGAGCGTCTCCCGCACCAGATTCAGGCGGCCGTCGGCGAGATCTTCGGCCAGGTCGTTGACGAAGTCGAGGCGCTGGCTGCCATCGATGTACGTACGGCACGCCTCGCGGTAGCCCGTTGCCGGATGCTCCCCGGCGATCAGGCCCGCGATCAGCATGAACGCCGGGAGCGCATAGGCGTCGACATAGCGCTGGTAGTCCGCTTCGGTGGCGAATCCGGTGAACTCCAGCTCCATGGCGGCCGCGTCGAGGAAGTCCTCGACGCGGCAGCGCATCCCGGGGTGCGCCGAGACGGTGTGCAGCAGCGGCCGTACGGCGGCATGGTCGCTTTCGCCACCGGCCAGGCCGTCACGTACCTCCTTCACCCACTCCCCGCAGGCCCCGGCGCGCTCCGCGACGGGGCCGCTGTCGAGGAGGGTGTCGGTGCGATGCATGAAGGCGGTCGCCGCGATCACATGCGGGAGCAACGGCGGAGGCAGCAGCAGGCGCACCGCGAGGTAGGCGCTGCGCCGGTAGCGCTGCCGTGTGTAGTCCTCGCGCAGATTGGGATCGCCGACCCCCGCGGCGTCCAGCGCCCTATCCCACAGGCCCATGCCCGACCCTCCAGGTTCCTCGGTCTTCCGGCGGCTGAGTCGCGTCTTCATGTGATCTTGCCTGGTGCCGCGGGTGCCGCGGGTGCCAAGCGTGCCACCGGCGGTAGCGGTGAGTGCTGCGGCGAGGCTTGGAAGGCCTGGATCACGAGCGCGGCGAAGCGCCGGGACGCCGCGATCCGGGCGGCCTTCGATGTGGTGTGGATGCCCCTGTTCGCCATGAGCATCAGGACCAGGTCGTCCAGGACGAAGTCGGGGCGCAGATGGCCGGCGTCCTTGGCACGATGGGCCAGTTCGGCGATCGACCTCAGCGCGTATTCGCGCTCCGCGACGAAGTCCATCGCATCGGGGAAGGTCGACATGAAGGCTTCGGTGAAGCCCCGGCTGCGGGCGTGCAGCTCGCAGGTCTTCTCGATCACGAGGCAGAAGCCGCGCCACGGATCCGGCTCGGCACGCCCCTTGTCGACGATGGCGCGGCATGCGCGCATCTCGTCCGTGAAGGCCTCGGTGGCCAGCATCTGCTTGGTCGGGAAACGGCGGTACAGCGTGGCGGGGCCGACCCCGGCGTGCCGGGCGATCTCCCGCATCGGCACCTTCAGCCCTTCGGTGGCGAACAGCGCGCGGGCCGCGTCGAGGATGCGCTCCCGGTTGTCCGAGGCGTCGGAGCGCAGGGTGTGAGGCAAACGGTCGGTCACCGCTCTCACTTTAGCCAAAGTGGACGGGGGCGTCCGTTAGCGTCCCTCGGGCCGGTTCCGATCGATCACGTCGATCTCACCGATCACATCCATCCCAGAGCAAGGAGACGGCCTTGAAGGCAGTCGCGATCCAGGCGTTCGGACCTCCCGAAGGTCTGGCAGTGATCGACCTCCCCGTTCCGACCCCCGCCGCCGGACAGGTGCTGATCGCCAATGAGGCGATCGGTGTCGGTGGCTCCGACGCCGTGATCCGCCGCGGGACCCTCGCCGGCTACGGCTTCAAGGAAGGCCATATCCCCGGCAGCGAGGTGGCGGGCACCGTGACCGCGGTCGGCGACGGCGTCGATACGTCATGGGTCGGCCAGCGCGTGTGGGCGTTCACCGGCGTAAACGGTGGCTATGCCGAACAGGCGATCGCCGCGGTCGAGGAGATCCTCCCCCTCCCCGCGGGCCTCTCCGCTGTCGACGCGGTGACGCTGGGGAGCTCCGGAATCGTGGCCCACTTCGGCCTCTCCCATGCCCACTTCGCTCCCGGCGAGTCGGTGCTGGTGCGGGGCGCGGCCGGCAGCCTCGGCATCATGACGGTCCAGCTCGCGGCGCGTGGCGGGGCCGGGGCGGTGGCGGTCACGACCTCGTCGGCCGAGCGTGGCGATCGGCTGCGCGAGCTCGGCGCCACCCATGTGCTGGATCGCTCCGGCGAGGGCGGCGACGACGCTCCCTCCGGCTACGACGTCATCATCGACGTCATCGCCGGTGCGGACATGCCGTCCTTCTTCGCCAAGCTCAATCCGAACGGTCGCATGGTGGTCGTCGGCGTGGTCGGAGGGATGCCACCGGAGGACTTCGGTATGACGATGATGGCGGCGTTCCAGAAGTCGATGTCGATCGCCGCCTTCAGCGCCGCCACCGTGGCCGAGCCCGATCGACGTGCCGTGCGGACCGAGCAGTTCGCCGCCGCGAGCCGCGGCGAACTGCGTACGGTGGTGCACGAGCTGCTGCCGTTGGAGCAAGCCGTATTGGCGCACCGGAAGATGGACACCGGCGAGGTGTTCGGCAGGATCGTACTGACACCGTAACCCGCGATGCGATATCGGCGACCGTGGGACACGTGGCAGCGTACGTGCCCCGGGAATCTTCCCGGCCAGGTGCGGGGAGGGCACGTGAAATCGGTGAACGGGCAGAGCGACGGCGGCACGTGGCCCACGGGGCTGGACGAGGCGATTCGCGCCACCGCGGCCGACATCGCCGCCACGCTGCGCGACGCGTCCGACACCGGGGCTCCGGTACCCGGGTCGCGATGGACGGTCGGGGAGGCGGCGGCGCATCTGGCGCAGGCCAATGAGCTGATGGCACACCTCGCGGAAGGGAAGGAACGCGGCTACGGGGACGGCACACCGCAGGGGCTGGCGGAGGCGAACCAGCGCGCGCTCGCCGCGTTCGCCGAGCGCAGGGCCGAGCCACTGGCCACCATGATCGTGGAGCAGGCCGACGCCTTCCTCCGGGCCGCGGCCCGATCCACGTCAAATACGCCACACACGTCACACACGTCACACACGTCACATGTGTCACACGGCGAACTGGTCACGCCGATGGGCCCGATGAGTCTGGAGGTACTGGGGTCGTATCTGCTGACCCATATGCTCGGCCACGGCTATGACCTCGCCCGCGCGCTGGGCAGCCCCCATATGCTCACCCGGGCCCGGGTCGAGCTGACCCTGCCCTTCCTCACCACGGCCATGCCACGGGTGCTCGACACCACCGCCGCCACCGGGCTCACCGCCCGCTACGCCATCCACCTGAGGGGTGGCGTCCGCTTCGGCGCCACCTTCACCGACGGCGCGGTGACCGTCACACCGCGCCCGCCGAGCCGCCCGGACTGCACCATCCTCACCGAGCCCGTGGCCTTCCTCCTCATGGCGCTGGGCCGCCTCGGACCGTGGAGCGCCGTCGCCAGGGGCCGCGTCCTCACATGGGGCCGCAAGCCCTGGCTCGCGCCCCGCTTCCCCGCGCTCTTCTCCCCGCCCTGATCCGCCCCGCGGCTCAGGTGGCGCAGGACGGATGGCCCCAGCCGTCGGGGTTCTTGCTGATGCTCTCGCCCTTGGCGTAGGGCGTACCACAGCGGCACCGGCCGGGGAACTTCGCCTTGATGGAACCCTTGGAGCCGGTGCCCCTCTTCGAGCCGGTGCCACTCCCCCGCCCCTGTGCCGCCGCCGTACGCGGGCGCGCCGTGCCACCACGACCGGGCGAGCGCGTCCCGGTCCGGGCCTCGGGCGGTGGCAGGGCGGAGCCGAGCGAGGTGCCCACGGGCTGCTGGGTGCGGGCCGTGTGGCTGGCCGCCCGGTCGGCGGCCGCGTTGAACGGGTCGCCGTCGACCTGGTGCGCCGGAACGTAGACGAACTCCACCGTACGGCCGTCCAGCAGTTCGTCGATGCGCATCACCAGCTCGCGGTTGGCCACCGGCGACCCCGAGGCGGTCTTCCACCCCTTCTTCCGCCACCCGGGCAGCCATGTGGTGACCGCCTTCATCGCGTACTGGGAGTCCATGCGCACCTCCAGCGGCACACCCGCGTCGGTGGACTCCAGCAGCTCTCGCAGCGCGGTCAGCTCGGCGACATTGTTGGTCGCGGTGCCCAGCGGCCCGGCCTCCCAGCGCTCCACCTCGCCGTCGGTGCCCGCGATGACCCATGCCCAGGCCGCGGGCCCGGGGTTTCCCTTCGATGCCCCGTCACACGCGGCGATGATCTGTTCAGCCATACGCCGATACTGCCAGCTCCGCTGATCCGGCCCGACGGCAGACCCGTCGGTCGGCCCTCTCCTCGGCCCCAGGGCGTTCACCGAATTCACGCGGAACGGGCACATCGCGTACACGCGTTCGGGCGTCACACATGCGAGTCTCCGAGAGCTTGTGCCTTGAACGTCCGTACTCGCGGCTCCAGTTGGCGGCCCGGGTACTCGTCTCGGAGAGGACACCCCCCACATCATGTCCACTCATCGCGCGCGCCGGTCACGGCGCCTCCCCCTGCTGGCCGTCGTGGCCGCGGCCGGCGTGGCCGCCCCTTCGCTCGCCGCCGCCAACACACCGGCCACGGCGGACACCACCCGGCCCACATCCGTACAGGCCCCCGACGACTACTACCAGGACGCCACGGGCAAGAGCGGCCCGGAGCTGAAAGCGGCGCTGCACACGATCATCAGCGAGCAGACCAAGCTGTCCTACGACGAGGTGTGGGACGCGCTGAAGTCCACGGACGAGGACCCGGACAACCCGTCGAACGTCATCCTCCTCTACTCCGGCCGTTCCCAGGCCAAGGACGCGAACGGCGGCGACCCCGACGACTGGAACCGCGAGCACGTCTGGGCGAAGTCGCACGGCGACTTCGGCACGGCCACCGGGCCCGGCACCGATCTGCACCATCTGCGCCCGGCCAATGTGAAGGTGAACAGCGTCCGCGGCAACAAGGACTTCGACAACGGCGGCGAGGAGGTGCCCGACGCCCCGGGCAACCGCACCGACGACGACTCCTTCGAACCGCGTGACCAGGTCAAGGGCGATATCGCCCGGATGATCCTCTATATGGCCGTCCGTTACGACGGAGACGACGGCTTCCCCGACCTCGAGCCCAACGACAAGGTCGACAACGGCTCCGCGCCCAACATCGGCCGTCTCTCCGTGCTGAAGACGTGGAGCGCCGAGGACCCGCCCGACGACTTCGAGAAGAACCGCAACGAGGTCATCTACGACAGCTTCCAGCACAACCGGAACCCGTTCATCGACCACCCGGAGTGGGTCGACTCCATCTGGAAGTGATCCAGCGCCCGACCCGGCGCCCCTGCCCCGGCACGAAGACGCGCCGGGGCGGGGGTGCCGGTCCTGTGGTAGGCAGTCCTCGTGCGTATCCTCCTGCCCCTGCCCGACCGGGACTTCGACGTCACCGAGGTGGCCGTGCCCTGGAAGCTGCTGACCGACCTCGGCCATGAGGTGGTGTTCGCCACCGAAGGCGGCGACGGTCCACCCGCCGCCGATCCGCTGCTGCTCACCGGAGTGCTCTTCGGGCAACTCGGCGCGGAGCCCGAGCCCAAGGAGTTCTACGAGCAGCTGACCGGCGAGACCGCCTTCCGCCACCCCGTGGCGTGGGCGGGCCTCCGGCCCGAGGCGTACGACGGGCTGATCCTGCCCGGCGGCCACGCTCCCGGGATGCGCCAGTACCTCGGCTCCGGCCTCCTGCGCGAGAAGATCGCGGAGTTCTGGCGGCTGGACCGCCCGGTGGGCGCCATATGCCACGGCGTTCTCGCCCTGGCCCGCACCCACGACCCGGCCACCGGCCGCAGTGTCCTCGCCGACCGGCGCACCACCTGTCTGCCCGGCTACATGGAGCGGACCGCGTACTACCTCACGGCCTGGCGGCGTGGCCGCTACTACCGCACCTACCCGGCCTACGTCCAGGACGAGGTCGTCGCCGCCCTGGACGACCCCGCCCGGTTCGAACGCGGGCCCATCGAGCTGCGGCGGCGCGGCACGGCCACCGATGACACCCCCGCGTTCGTCGTAAGGGACGGCAACTACCTCTCCGCCCGCTGGCCCGGCGACGCCTATCTCTTCGCGCGGCGCTTCGCCACGATGCTCGCCTGACCGGCGCGCCCGTCAGGACGGGCCTCGCGTGGCCAGTCGAAGGAGGGTGGTGGCGAGCACGTCGACACCGTGGGCGCACGCTTCGGGGGTGGAGTACTCGCGGGGGTTGTGGCCGATGCCGTCGTACTCACCACGTACGAAGATCATGGCCGTGGGACAGAGCGCGGCGATCTCCTGGGCGTCGTGTCCGGCACCGGAGAGCAGGGAGATGTGTTCCAGGCCGTGGTCGTCGGCGGCCTGGGCGATGACCGCGAGATCCTCCTCGGCACGGGCCATCCGGGCATCGTCGGGGTTGCGCAGATCGACGGTGAGCTCGGCGCGGGCCGGGACGATATTGGTCAGGTCCGGGTGGACGACCGGATGGGCAACGTCTACGGCCGCCGCGAAGGCACCGACCCCACGGCGGCCCCCGTACTGACCGGGTCGCATATCGACAGCGTGGCCACCGCCGGTGCCTTCGACGGCTGTCTCGGTGTCCTGGGCGATCCGGACCGTCAGCCCGGCCTGCTCCATCCATGCGATGACCTGACGCCGCCCGGCGGCGTCAGCGTCGGTGAGGGCCAGCCGGTTCACCCCGCGCAGACCGGTGTGCTCGTCGTCGTACGCGCCGATCTCGGCGAGGTCCATCAGCGACCGCCAGAGTCGGTGGCCGTCGACGGTGATCGTGTCGGGGGTGGGGCCGGTCATGTTCGTTCTCCCATGGGTGGTCGGACGCGGATGGGTTTTCAGTTGTCCGCGGTGGTGGTGGCGGGGTTGGCCGCGCTGCCCTCCGTGCTCAGCAGCACCACGGTTGAGGCGGGGCCGAGGCCCAGTGCGGCGCGGCGCTCGTCGGCGCCGTCGCCGGTGAGCGCGGCGCGCGGTCCGGCCAGCGAGGCGGCGCCGCAGGGGCCGCTGGAGATGCCGAGCCGGGCGAGATCGCGGACCGCACGGGCGCTCGCGGCGTCGTGGACGGCGATGGCCGCGTCGAGCCCGTCGCGCAGGCAGGGCCAGGCGATGCTGGAGGGAGTGCCGCAGTTCAGTCCGGCCATGATGGTCTCGCCGGTGGTGACGCTGACCGGTTCGCCACGCATGAGGCTTTCGATGACGCACGGGGCGGCCGTGGGTTCCACCGACAGCAGCGCCGTGGGCGGCCCGGCCGGGCGACTGCGGTAGTGGGTGACGACGGCGTGGGCCAGCGACCCCACGCCCACCGGGATGGCGATGAGACCGGGCGTCCCCGCTCCGGCGGCCGCGAGTTGCTCGTCGATTTCGGCGCAGAGGGTGGAGTAGCCCTCCACGATCCAGCCCGGTATCCGTTCATAGCCGGGCCAGGCGGTGTCCTGGACCAGGAGCGCGCCCGGTGCGGCGGCCGCCCCGGCCGCCCGGCGCACGGCCTCGTCGTACGCGCCGATGACCCGGGAGACCTCCGCCCCCTCCGCGGCGATGGCCGCCACGGCCGCCGGATGGACACCTTGTGGCACGAAGATCCGGGCGCGGTGGCCGAGCAGACGTGCCGTCCGGGCCACGGCGCGGCCATGGTTGCCGTCGGTGGCACTCACCAGGGTGACGGGCACTGTGGCATCGCCGCGCGCGGCCCGCGCGGCGAGGGCGCGGTGCACGGCCCAGGACGCGCCCAGGGCCTTGAAGGCGGGCAGGCCCAGACGGCACGACTCGTCCTTGACGAAGACCCGCCCGACCCCCAACTCGGTGGCCAGTGCCGGGAGTTCGGTCAGCGAGGTGGGAGCGTAACCGGACAGGGCGGCGTGGAAATCCCGTACCCCGGTGGGGGCGGGCGGACAGGACCAGACCCGGGCGGCGGGGCGGGCGAACCACGGCGGCTCGGCGGTGGAGGAAGCGTATGCGGGCACGCAGCCAGCGTGCGGCCCGCCCCTCCCGTCGGTCCAGCGAATGTTTCCCATCTATATTCATCGGCAGAACCGACGAATGGCGATCCCTTCACAGCGAGGAGAGCGGGACCTCGTGTTCGACCTGCACCGACTGCGTCTGCTGCGCGAACTCAAGCACCGCGGCACCCTCGCGGCCGTCGCCGCCGCCCTCTCCTACAGCCCCTCGTCCGTCTCCCAGCAGCTGTCCCAACTGGAGGCGGAGGTCGGTGTCCGGCTGCTGGAGCCGGTGGGCCGACGGGTGCGGCTCACCGAGCAGGCGGAGATCCTCGTCGCCCATACCGAGGCGGTGCTGGAGCGCTTGGAGCACGCCGAGGCGGACATCGCCACCTCCCTCACCGATCTGACCGGCACCCTGCGCGTCGCCTCGTTCCAGACGGCCATCCTCGCCCTGGTGCCCGGCATGCTGAGCCTGCTGCGCGACCGGCACCCCGGCCTTCGGGTGCACGTCACTCAGATGCCACCCGAGACGGCCCTCCCCGCGCTCCAGGCCCGCGACTTCGACCTCGTCGTCGCCGAGGAGTACCCGGGCAATCCCAACCCCCGGCCGCCCGGCCTGGAGCAGGAGGATCTGCTCGACGACCCCCTCCACCTCGCACTGCCCGCGCCGGCCGGTGGGCGGAGCAGCACCGGGCCGGACCCCAAGGGCGGGGGCGGCCCCACGGCGTCGTTGCGCTCGCTCGCCGGTCATCCCTGGGCCATGGAGCCCGAGGGCACGGCCGCCCGCCACTGGGCCATGACCCTGTGCCGGAACGCCGGGTTCGAGCCCGATGTGCGGTTCGAGACCACGGACCTCCTGATCCATCTCCGCCTCGTCGAGCAGGGCCACGCCGCCGCCCTGCTCCCCGGCCTCGTATGGAACGGAGCGCCCACGACCGTCGCCGTGCGACAGCTCCCCCGCGGGCAGCGCACCCGCCGTGTCTTCACCGCGGTACGCCGGGGCCGCGGCCGCCACCCGGCGATCGCGGCCTGCCGCGACGCGCTGCGGCGGACGGCCACGGACGTGGCCACCCAGGCCGGCGTCTGAGACCAAAGCATCGTCGGCCCCTACCGCGGACGGTCGGGGCCGACGATGAGTACGCTCAGGCTCAATCGCCCTCAGTCGTCAACGCACTTGGGGTACTTCGAGCCACGGTTGCAGTCGTGGTAGTCGTACTTGCTGACCCGGAACTTCTTCTCCTCGCCGCCCTTGGCCGGATCGACGACCAGGTAGAACTTCTTCCCGTCCTTGACCTTGTCGCTGACTGTCCCGTCAGGGCCCCGGTCAAAGTCCTGCGCGCACCCGGCGAGTGCGAGGGCTGAACATGCCAGGAGGGCAAGGGCAAGGCGACGCATGTCGTGCTCCGATCAACGTGAGGATTGCGAGACAGTCTAGGGGGCACCGGATCATGGCCCGGCCAGGGGTGGCATTCGGCGCCCGGCGGCAGACGGGTCTGACCAGCGTACGGGCGGATCGCTGAGCGGTTGGCTAGGGGCGGACGTAGGGCCGGGTGATGATCTCCATGTTGTGGCCGCCGGGATCGTCGAAGTACGCGCCACGGCCGCCGAAGAGACGGTTGATCCGGCCGGGATCGGTGTGGCTGGGGTCGGCGTAGTAGGTGACGCCGACCGCTTCCAGACGTGCGATCATCGCGTCGAACTGCTCATCGGGCACGAGGAACGCGTAGTGCTGCGACTGTATGGGCTCGTCGCGCTTCTCGTAGTAGTCGAGCGTCACGCCGTTGCCGAGATCGACGGGCAGGAACGGGCCGAACGGCGCTCCGACCTCCACCCCCAGAATCGCGGCGATGAACTCGGCGGACAACTGCCGGTCGTGGGCGTAGACGGCGGTGTGATTCAGCTGAACGGCGGTGGCCGGGGGCTCGGAGTCGTGCTGGGGCTGGGCGTGGTGTGGCATCTGTGGTGGTGTCTCCGCATCGTGGAATCCGCTGGAACGGGCGCCGCGTTCGGGCGCCGCGAGGAAGGAAACGGAGGAAGGGGCGGGCCTCTGGCCCGCCTCGGGCTCACGCCGAGGCCGGGCGCCTCACTCGTGCGTGGCCCATGGCCGACCCGGCAGTCACCTTGCCGAATTTACCATCGGCGGTCCGACTGCGTACAACCGTCGCCGAGTGCGTTGGGGTGTCGAGTGCACTGAGGTCGAGTGCGCCGGAGTCGCCCCCGGCCCGCCCCCTGCCGCGGCCGCCGCGAGCGTCATGTCCGATTTCCGCCAGCGCGGCTCCCCTTCCAGGGCGCACAGTGGAGGTGTGATGAGCGACGACAGCAGGTACGAGGCGGTGTGCAGCCGCGACGCGCGGTTCGACGGCGAGTTCTTCTTCGGTGTCGCCACGACCGGGATCTACTGCCGGCCGAGCTGCCCCGCCACCACGCCCCGGCGCAAGAACGTCCGGTTCTTCCCGACCTCGGCCGCCGCGCAGGGCGCGGGGTTCCGGGCCTGCCGCCGCTGTAGGCCCGATGCCGTGCCCGGCTCCGCCGACTGGAACGCGCGGGCGGACGCCGTCGGCCGCGCCATGCGGATGATCGGGGACGGGGTGGTGGACCGGGAGGGGGTGTCCGGGCTCGCCTCGCGGCTCGGGTACAGCGCCCGGCAGGTGCAGCGGCAGCTGACCGCCGAACTCGGCGCCGGGCCGGTGGCGCTCGCCCGCGCCCAGCGCGCCCACACCGCGCGGATCCTGTTGCAGACCACCGCGCTGCGGGCCTCGGAGATCGCGTTCGCGGCCGGGTTCTCCAGCGTCCGGCAGTTCAATGACACGCTGCGCGAGATCTACGCCGCCACCCCCACCGAACTGCGCGCCGCCCGGCCGGGGAAGTCCTCCCTCTCCGGACCCGTGGGGTCGCCCGGTGGGGTGCTGGGGACCAACGGCGGGACCAACGGTGGAACGGCCGGGGTGCCGCTGCGGCTCGCCTACCGCGGTCCGTACGACACCACGCAGGTCTTCGACTATCTCGCCCGGCGTGCCCTCACCGGCCTGGAGGAGATGGTGGGCGCGCCGGGCGCCCGGACCTACCGCCGTACCCTGCGGCTGCCGTACGCCTGCGCCATCGTCGAGGTCGACGAGCGGCCCGGCGACGGCTGGCTGGAGTGCCGGCTGCGCCTGACCGAGCTGCGTGATCTGACCACCGCCATCCAGCGGATCCGGCGCCTGTTCGACCTGGACGCCGATCCGTACGCGGTGGCCGAGCGCCTCGGCGCCGATGCCGCGCTCGCGCCCCTGGTGGCCGCGCGGCCGGGGCTGCGTTCGCCGGGCACCGCCGACCCGCATGAGCTCGCCCTTCGCGCCGTGCTCGGCCAGCAGGTCTCGGTGGCCGCCGGGCGGGTGCTGGGCGATGGGCTGATCGCCGCGTACGGCAAGCCCCTGGAGCGGACCGACGGCGGGCTCACCCATCTCTTCCCGAGCGCGGAGGATCTCGCCGGGGCGCCGCTCGCCGAGCTCGGCATGCCGGAGAGCCGGCGCGCCACGCTGCGCACGCTCGCCGCCGCGCTCGCGGACGGCACCGTGCGGCTGGACGCGGGCGCCGACCGCGACCGGACCGAGAAGGAGCTGCTGGGGCTGCGCGGCATCGGTCCCTGGACGTCCGGTTACATCAGGATGCGCGCGCTGAGCGACCCCGATGTGCTGCTGGAGTCGGATGTCGCCGTACGGGCCGGGGCCAGCGGCGCCGGGGCCCATCTGGAGGACTCCGAGGGCTGGCGGCCCTGGCGCTCGTACGCCATGCACCACCTCTGGAACGCCCCGCGGCCCCGGCCCGCATGATCCCCGCCGGAGACACCCGCTGGGAGACACCGCCAGGCGGCACCGCGCCCGCCAACTCGTCGCCGGGAGCGTCCCGGTGACATCAGGGTGAGATCGATGACCCCGGCGTGAAGAACGACGACCCATTCTGAAACCCCGGTCCCCCGCCGCTTTACGGCCCCTTTATGCCGCTGAGAGCGTGCGCGGCGAGCACTCTCGACGAGCGCGAGACGAGCGCGAACTGGGGGAGATCGTCAATGGGACACAGGAGAACGGGACACAGAAGGGGGCGGGTTGTCCAAGGGATCCTCGGTGTCGGGGCCCTGCTGGGCGCGCTGCTCGGGATCCCGCAGCAGGCCCACGCCGATCCGGCGCCGCCTCAGCCGACCGTCTGCAAGCCGTGGGTGGTCATCTCCGCCTATGGCGCGGACGCCTCGGTCGGGCCGGGTGCTCCCTGGGGCAGCCCGGTCAACAGCCAGTACATCGGCGGGATCACCAACGCTCTGAAGGCGAAGGGCATCGGCACCGCCGCTCGTGATCCGGACGGCAATCCGCGGTCGGACGACGCGGTGGACATCCGCAATCTCTCCTACCCCGCGAACGCGTTGCAGTACTGGCCCTGGGAGCCGGGCTACAACGAATCGCTGAGGCTGGGGAAGGAGAAGCTCGCCCAGGAGGTGAGCTGGTACAACACCACCTGCGGCAAGGGCACCAACCTCATCCTGCTCGGGTACTCCATGGGTGCCCATCTGATGAAGCAGGCGATGCAGGATCCGCTGCTCCAGGCCAACCAGGAGGCCGTGGCCGCCGTCGTGAACGTCGCCGATCCCAGCCGGAGCAACGGCCAGGCCGGGATGGCGCAGAGCGGTCAGATGCGGACGGTGACGCCGGACTTCGCCCCGGCGGAGGCCCAGGCGGCCGACGGCGGGCTGTTGCAGCGGGCCACGGTGCCGGAGACCTTCTCCGGCTTCCTCGGCGACGGCCGGTACCACGACATCTGCCGCACGGACGACCAGTTCTGCAACCGCCCCGGTCAGACGCTGCCCGGGGACTGGGTGGACATCGCCAAACGGGCCGCGGACAGCGAAGGACCGCACGGCGACTACGCACGTGGCGCCGACTCCACCGGCGCCCGGGCGGTGGAGTCCGCGCTGACGCACCAGGCGGAACGGAACACCGTGCCACCGGGGCCGCCACCGGCCCCCGGGACCGGTGACACCAATCCGCCGGACACCCCACCGCCCCCGCAGGGACGGCCGGACGACCCCCCGGCGCCGCCGAACGACCCGAACGACAAGTCCTGCGCACCCCACGGCGACACCGACGCGACGGGAGCCGCGGCCATCAAGGAGGCGTGCGCGGTGGTCGGGGCCGACACCTGGTACACCTGGGGCGGCGGCCACGGGGTGAATCCGCCGGGGGCCACCTTCGGCCATGTGGACTCCTCGGACCCGGAGCGGAGCAGAAACGACCCGAACCGCGAGGGCTTCGACTGCTCGGGGTTCGTCCGCTACGCGTTCTACAAGGCCACCGGCTATGACGTGCTGGGCGACCGCACGGCGGAGCAGATGTACAACGCCTCGTGGCCGGTGCGGATGACGGCGGGGCAGGGCGAGGGCGCGCTGCGCCCCGGCGATCTGGTGTTCTTCGGCACCGAGGGCAATATCCACCACACCGCGATCTATCTGGGCAACGGGCAGATCGCCGAGGCCCCGCAGTCCGATGAGAAGATCCGGGTGGCCCCGCTGCGCAGCCATGACGACTACACCGGCGCCGTGCGGATCAGTGGCGCGGGTGGCGGCGGCGGTGGCGACGCGCCCCAGTCCACCTGGGGCACCAATGTGCGCACCCACACCGAACCGTCCATCGGCTCCGCGGTGCACTCCACCTTCCCCGGCCCGACGGGGATCCGTGTCGACTGCCAGCGGCGGGCCGAGCGGGTCACCTCCGAGGGCTACACCAGCGATGTGTGGTCGCATCTGCCGGACGACGGCGGCAGTTGGGTCAGCAACATCTATGTGAAGGGGCCGGAGTGGATTCCGGGTGTCCCGGAGTGTGAGGGGGATCCGGGCCAGGGCGGTCCGCCCGGTGACGGCGCCGGATCGCGGCGCCAGACGTGGGGCACCGATGTCACACTGCGCAGCGGTCCGTCCTCCAAGGCCCAGGCGACGGACGCGCTGGCGAAGCCGACGACGGTGCGCGTCGACTGCCAGGCGCGGGGCGAGGAGGTCACCGCGGACGGTGTCACCAACGACGCCTGGGCCCATCTGCCGGACCGCGACGCGTGGGTGTCCAACATCTACGTCCGGGGCGGCGCCTGGCTGGAGGGCATTCCCGAATGCGACACCGACCAGGGCGGGGGCTACGGCGACAACGTCGACTTCCGCAACACCTGGGGCGATGACGTACGGGTCCACCGGGACCCCGCGCAGGGCTCACCGGCCGTGACCACGCTTCAGGGGCCGAGCCAGGTGCGGGTCCGGTGCCAGGTCCACGCGGAGCAGGTGACCTCAGAGGGCTACACCAACGACGCCTGGAGCTATCTCTCCGACCGCCAGGGATGGATCAGCAACATCTATCTCAAGGGCGGTGCGTGGCAGGACGGTGTGCCGCTCTGCGCGCCGGGCAATCCGCCACCGGGGAGGTGAGCGGTGGCGGCCGCCGGGGAGGTCAACGGGCTCAGCCGGCGGCCGCCGGAGAGATGAGCGAGGTCAACGGGGAGCCAGGTCGCGCACCGTGCGCAGCCCGGCGGTGACATCGGCGATGGTCGCGCAGTCGCCCACCGCCGCCCCCGCGGGCAGGACGAGGTCCGTCGGGGGTCGGCGGGTGGCGACGGCGTCGGCCAGGTCGGACAGCGCGGCCCGCAGCCGGGCGGCGAGGGCCGGATCGGGCTGCGGGGCGCCCTGGTCGAGCCGTACGCCGCAGGCCGTGACCGCGTCCACGATCTTCTCCAGGGCCAGCACAACCGGCGCCCAGGCCGCCAGGTCCCGGCCGAACGGCGGGTGTTCCGCACTGGCCACCTCCACCGCGCGGCGGGCGTCGGCGAGCGCGCGGTAGGCCTCGCGGCGCAGCCGCAGCCGGGTGGCGTACGGCGCCTCGGCGGTGAGCACCCGGTCGAGGTGGTCGCGGGTGGCGCGGACCGCGAGCGACAGCCGCACCGACACCTGGGCGCGCGGGCCGCCGAGCCCGGGCAGCGCCCCGGCGGCCAGCACCACACCGCAGGCCAGCAGCGTGTCGGTGAGCCGGGTGAACCCGGGGTCGGTGTCGCCGCCGAGGTAGACCAGGGAGAGCAGCAGCGGGGTGAGCACGGCGGTCTGGAGGGCGAAGTGGCGTACGGAGACGGGGATCAGCGCGGAGCAGACCGCCGCGACGGCCACCGGCCAGATGCCGGGGGCGCCCGCGCCGGGGGCGAGCAGCGTGGCGAGGGCGCCGAAGACGGCCACGCCCACGGCCGTGCCGAGGGCGCGGGAGAGGGCCCGCGAGACCAGCGGGCCCATGTCGGGCTTGACCAGGAAGGCGGCCGTGGCGGGCAGCCAGTACCAGTGCGCGCCCGGCAGTTGCTGGGCGAGTGCGGTGCTGACGCCCACGCACAGGGCCACCCGGGCGGCGTACTCCCGGCCCGCCGGGCCGAGCGCGCGGCGCAGCCGCTGCCGGTGGCCGGGGACCACCGCGCCGACGGGCGGCGCCGGTTCGCCGTCGAAGACCCGGGCGGCGAGCAGCACGGCCCGGTGCATGGCCACATTGCCCGCGGTGTCGGGCACGGGGGCGGGCAGCCGGCCCGGTGGCAGTCCGGTCCGTACCGAGCGGGCCAGTTGGGCGGGGGTGCGCGCGATGCGCTCGGGTACGGGTTCGTCCTCCCACAGGAGGGTCAGGATGCCCTCGCTGAGCGCCCCGGCCACCGCCAGCCGGTCGCGCGAGCGCCGCTCCTCCGCGTCGACGCGGTGCAGGGGGAGCCGATGGGCGTAGAGGGCTTCGTACGCCGCGTCATAGGCGGCGGTCAGCTTGCGCCGGGCGGCCTGGCCGTCGTCGGTGCCGACCGCGGTCATCAGGTCGGCCAGGGCGTCGTACACGGCCGCCACCGCCTCCCGTTCACCGGAGGGCGCGGCCTGGCGCGAGGGGATGACGCGTGGCAGCAGCGCGGCCATGGCGATCACCCATGCGGCGCCGATCAGCAGCAGGCCCGCCCGGACCGGCGGGGACACCGGGAGGGGCATGCCCGCGCCGACGACGGCGAGCACCATCAGCTGCACCCCGGCGGAGGAGCAGACCGGGCCGATGGCGCTCATCGCGCCGGAAACCAGTCCGACGGCGGCGAGGGCGAGCGCGATCCAGATCCCGAGGCCGAGCGTGCCCAGCCAGGCCCCGGTGAGCAGCCCGAGGGCCCCGGCGAGGGCGGGCAGTCCGATGCGCACGACGCGGGTGGCGCGGGTGGCGGGGCGGTCGTTGATATGGGCGAACATCGCCCCGAGCCCGGCGAGCATCCCGAACGGGGTGTGTCCCGACGCCACGCCGACGGCCACCACCGGTCCCACGCCCAGGGCTCCGCGGACCACCGCCGCCCAGGGCACCGGGCCCCGTAGCGCCCGCACCCCGCGCAGGGGGTGCGTCAGCCAGTCGGGCGGTGTGCGGAGCGCGCGCAAGGATCCTCCGTGCGGTGGAAATCGTGGGGCTCTTGGAACCGTACGTGAGCAATGCGGAACTTTCGTAACCTGCGTATTTCCGCCATGTGAGCCGCTGATGCCCCATCCCGCGCAAAAGCGGTCCCCGGCCCGTGGACCCGGGTGTGACCTGGCCTTTTGCCCAGTCTTCCCGGACCCGTCGGTCGGCCCGTTCGGGGCGCACATGCCAGGCTCATATGTCCCGCTCCGTGGCCAGCTTCTTGCGGAGCGTGTTGTGCTGGGTACGCGGGGGAACTAGCCTCCGTTCCGCCCGTTACCGAACATTCGTCTGGTAACCGCCTTCCGTTGATCCCCAGCGCCGGAGAACGCCATGCAGGTGACCTTGCATCAGGACAAATGCGTCGCCTCGGGGCAGTGCGTCCTCGCCGCCCAGGACGTGTTCGATCAGCGCGACGAGGACGGTCTCGCCGTACTCCTCGACGACCGCCCGCTGGCGGAGCTGCACGACGACGTCCGTCACGCGGCCGCCGTCTGCCCCGCCCTGGCGATCGCCCTGGCCGACCAGTGAGCGCACCGCGGAACGTCGTGATCGTGGGTGCCTCGGTCGCGGGGCTCACCGCGGCCGTCACACTGCGCACCGAGGGGTACGACGGAAGGCTCACCCTCATCGGCGACGAGCCTCACACCCCCTACAACCGGCCGCCGTTGTCCAAGCAGATCCTGGCGGGCACCTGGGAGCCGGACCGGATCAAGCTGCGCACCAACGAGGAGCTGTCCGCCCTCGACGCGCGGCTGCTGTTCGGCAGATCCGCCACCGGTCTGGACACCGCCACCCGCCGGGTGGTGCTGGACGGCGGCGACAGCGTCTCCTACGACGCCCTGGTCATCGCCACCGGTGTCACCCCCAACAGCCTGCCCGGCGCCCACCATCTGGCCGGGGTGCATCTGCTGCGCACCCTCGACGACGCCCTCGCCCTGCGCGCCGATCTGCGCCGCGAACCCGATGTGAAGGTGGCGGTGGTCGGCGCGGGCTTCCTCGGCTCGGAGGCCGCGGCGGCGGCCCGCAGGATGCGGCTGGACGTCACGATGATCGACCCCCGGCCGGTGCCGATGCGGCGGCAGTTCGGCGACCGGATAGCCGCTCTGGTCGGGCGGTTGCACAAGAAGAACGGGGTGTCCATGCGCTGTGGCACCGGGGTGCGCCGGTTCTTCGAATCCGGCGGTCGGGTGACCGGTCTCGAACTCACCGACGGCACACTGCTGGACGCCGATGTCGTGGTGGTCGCCATCGGTGCCGCCCCGGCGATCGGCTGGCTGGCCGGATCCGGTCTCGAGCTGCGCAACGGTGTCGAATGCGATCCCACCTGCCGCGCGGCGCCCGGCGTATACGCGGCCGGCGATGTCGCCTCGTGGCACAACAACCACTTCGGCTGCCGGATGCGGCTGGAACACCGGCTGAACGCCACCGAACAGGCGCGGGCCGTCGCCCACAATGTGCTGGGCGAGAACCAGCCGTTCGCCCCCGTGCCGTACTTCTGGACCGATCAGTACGACGCCCATATCCAGGCGTACGGCATCTTTCCCGCCGACGCCGAACTCGCCGTGCTCCACGGCGAGCTGGAGGGTGGCCACTTCGTCGTCGCCTATGGACACCGGGGCCGGGTGGTCGGGGTGCTCGGCTGGAACAGCCCGTGCGAGCTGCGCAAACTGCGTCAACTCGTGGTTGACCGGGCACCGTGGGCCTCGATACTGCCCGCTCCCCAGGCGGTATGGCCCGGCCGACACCTCTCGGCCAGTCTCCGGTGACCGCGACGTCAATTTCCGGCCATGCGCTCTCGCGAGGCTGGCCGGGTGCTGGTACGTCGCCTTCTCCGCCAACGTGTCGCCGTCACTCCTGGTCACTGCCGGCTCCTCGGGCTCGCCGGGTCGGTGGCCCTGGCAGCGGGTGGGGCGACGGCCGGAGCGCTACCGGTGGGGGACGCCCTCACCCCTGACTCCGGCAGCGAGGCGCTCGGCCTGATCAGCACCTATTTCGGGCTTGTGCTGCTGATCGCGGCGTGGTGGCTGCTGGGGCGCGAGGTGCGCGGACCGAAGCCGCCCGGGCCCCGCTCCCTGCTGATCACGCTCGCCACCTGGGCGACTCCCCTGCTGCCCGGGCCGCCGCTGTTCAGCCGGGATGTGTACAGCTACCTCGCCCAGGGCGCGATGGTGCACGCCCGCATCGACGTCTACACCCACGGCCCCATCCGCCTCGGCGGGCCGCTGGCGGACGAGGTGGCGCCGGTGTGGCAGCACACCCCGACGCCGTACGGCCCGGTCTCGCTGGCCTTCGAATCCGCCGTCGCCCACGCCTCGCGCGCCGAGCCGTCGCTCGGGGTGATCGGGCTGCGGCTGATCGCGCTGCTCGGGGTGGCGCTGATGGTGCTCGCGCTGCCCGTCCTGGCCCGCCGCTGCGGTACCGACCCGAGCTCCGCCCTGTGGCTGGGCGGCCTCAACCCGCTCCTGCTGCTGCATCTGGTGGGCGGGGCGCACAATGATGCCGTGATGCTCGGGCTGCTCGGGGCCGGGCTGGTAGCCGCGACGGGCCGATGGCCGGCCTGTGGCGCGGTGCTGGTCACGCTCGCCGCCCTGGTCAAGGCCCCGGCGGCGCTGGGGCTGCTGGCGGTCGCCACGCTGTGGGCGCGCCGGGTGGAGGGCGGCGGGCGGCGCGTCGGCGCCGTGGCGGCCACCGCCGCGCTGTCCCTGGCCACCACGGGGGTGGCGACGGCCGTGACCGGCACCGGCTACGGCTGGATCTCCGCGCTCACCACCCCGGCCTCACCGGACAACTGGGCGCTGACCAGCACGCTCGGCCGCGCCACCGGCGCCCTGCTGGAGGCCGTCGGCAGCGGTCTGGCGCCACTTGCCGCGCCCGCGTGGCACGGTCTGGGGCTGCTGGCCACCGCCGCGGCCATCGGGGCCGCCTGGCTGCGCCCGCCCCGCCCCCGGCCGGTGTACGCGCTGGGGCTGAGCCTGATCGCGGTGGCCGTGCTGGGCCCGGCGATCCGGCCCTGGTACGTGCTGTGGGGGCTGTTCGTGATCGCCGCGGCCGGTCCGGGCGGAACGGTGCGCAGGGCGGTGGTGGCCGGGAGCGGGGTGCTCGCGCTGGCCGTGCTGCCCAATGGGTTCGCGCCGGATTCGCGGCAGCTGACGTACGCCGTGTGCGGGGGTGCGCTGGCGGTGTGCGCGCTGTGGTGCGTACGGCACGCGCCGGGGTTCGCCACCGGCGACGCGCTGCCCGCCGTCCCCGGCGGCCACCGATCGGAGCGTTCGGCATGACGGGGCCCACCACCTCACGCGGACGGCTGGTGCTGGCGCTGGCCCTCACGGTGGCGGTGGCGCTGTTCCTGGCCTTCGTCCCGCTGCACCGGCACTGGTTCGACCTCAATGTCTACTACGACGCCGTGGGCCACTGGACGCGCGACGGCCGCATCTACGACTTCACCATCCCCGGCGCGGACGGGGCGGACTACGGCTTCACCTATCCGCCCTTCGCCGCGCTGTGCATGCTGCCGATGGCCCTGTTCACCTGGCCGGCCGCGATCACCCTGAGCATGGTGCTCAACGTGGCCGCCTCGGCGACCCTGCTGACCTGGCTGATCGGGCCGATCGTCCGGCGGCACGGCTGGAACAAGTGGTTCGCCTTCGTGGTGGCGGCCTGTCTGTTCGTCCTACTGGAGCCGGTGCGGGACACCTTCAGCTTCGGGCAGGTCAATCTGCTGCTGCTGGTGCTGGTGTTCTTCGACGCCTGGCGGCTGTCCACGGGGCGTGGCCGGTTCGCCGGCTGCGGTATCGGGCTCGCCGCCGCCATCAAGCTCACTCCGGCGATCTTCATCGGCTATCTGCTGATCACCCGGCGGTGGCGCGCCGCCGCGACCGCCACGGGCACCGCGGCGGCCGCCACCCTGCTGGCCCTGGCGGTGGCGCCGGGGGCCTCGCGGGTCTACTGGACCGAGGCGCTGTGGGACACCGACCGGATCGGGGTGCTCTCCTACGTCTCCAACCAGTCGTGGGAAGGGGTGCTGGCCCGGCTGGTCGATCCGGTCCCGCCGAGCGGGGCGGTGTGGGCGGTCGGGGTGCTCGCCGTGCTGGCCGTCTGGGCGCACCGGGTGCGCTCCGCGGTGGCCGTCGGGGACGAGCGGGCCGGCTTCGCGCTGACCGGGGTGACCGCCTGTCTGATCAGCCCCATCACCTGGGTGCACCATCTGGTCTGGCTGATTCCGGCCCTGGCGGTGCTGGTCGACAGCGGGCTGCGGCCGGACACGCCACCGGCCCGGCGCAGGCTGCTGCTCCAGGTCGGTGCGGTGGTGTACGTGCTGCTGTGCAGCAGTGTGGTGTGGCTGTGGCGGTTCGACTCCACCGGGGTGGACGGCTTCCTCGGCAGCAACGCCTATGTGTGGATCTGCCTCGGCCTGCTGATCGCGCTCCCGCTGCGCGGCGCGCGTTCCGCGACGATGCTGGGCCAAGAGCCGTATCCGGCACGTATCCCATGACGACAGGAGTGTCCGGACCGATGCCTGAAGCGATGCCGCGCCCCGCGGAGCGGCCCCTGGACCGGACCGCGGGGCGGTCGGAGCGCCGGTCCCTGTACCGGCTGCTGCCGCTGCGCCAGATCCTGTGTCTGCTGCCGCTGCTCGTCGTGGCCGTCTGGGTGGTCCAGCACCGCTCGCTGATCGGCTCCGGCGCCCGTCAGATGTTCACCGCCAATCCGTACTGGCTGCTGACGGCGGTGGCGACCACCGGGCTCGGCTGGGTGGCGGTGTCGTTCGCCCGGCAGGGCACGGTGCTGGAGCGGCTGCCGGCCAGGCGGCTGTTCGCCACCCAGTTCGCCGCGGGGGCGGCCAACCATCTGCTGCCGTCGGGGATCGGCGCCGGCGCGGTCAACATCCGGTTCATGACGGGCTGCGGGCTGCCGCCCGCCCGCTCCTCGGCGGCGCTCGCCCTGTACTTCCTGGCGGAGGCCACGGCCCGGGTGGGGTTGCTGCTGGTGCTGCTCGTGGCGTTTCCCGAGGCGCTGCGGCTGGGCCCGCTGCTCCCGGAGTCGGTGAGCGGGACGGTGGTGGCCGGGGTGGTGGCGGCGGCCGGGGTGCTGGTGGCCGGGGCGGCCCTGATCCGTCCGGTGCGCCGGCTCGTGGTGACGTTCCTGCGCACCGCGCTGGCCGACGCCCGGTCGCTACACACGCGGCCGTCCAGGGCGCTGGCGCTGTGGGGTGGTTCGCTGGCGTTTCCGCTGCTCCAGGCGACGGGGCTGGTGGCGGTCGCGCTGGCGCTGGAGCTCGAGGTGCGTCCGGCGCATGTGATGCTCGCGTATCTGGCCGCCACGGCGGTGGCGGCCGTCGTCCCCGCCCCCGGTGGTATCGGCTCGGTCGACGCGGCGCTGGTCATCGCGCTGGTGGCGGCGGGGGCGCCGGTCGAGTCGGCCACGTCCACGGTGCTGGCGTACCGCTTCATCACGGTGTGGCTGCCGCTGATCCCGGGGGCGCTGGTGCTGGGCGGGCTGGTGCGCTGGAAGGTCGTCTGACCCGGCGGGGTCAAGGCCCGCGCGGGGTCAGGGCCCGCCCGGGGTCAGGGCCCGCGCGGGGTCAGGGGCCGCGCAGGGTCAGGGGCCGCGCAGGGTGAGGACGTCATCGGGCCGGACGTCGATGTGCGAGCCGAGGAAGGCCCCGACCCGGTCGAGGGTTCCGCCCAGCCATGCGGCGTCGTCGTGGCCGGTGCGCTCCAGCCGCATCCGCCGTGACCGCAGGGGCACCATGCGCAGGCTCACCAGGCGGCCGGTGTCCGGGTCGAGCTCGGGGAAGTAGAGCAGCCGCAGATCGTCGCGGTACCGCTCATAGCCGCCGATGCCCTCGTAGTCGTCGACCATGTCGCCGCAGCCGTAGAGGACCAGCTTGCCGCGGTACACCTCGAGGGGGCGGGGGTGGTGGGAGGAGTGGCCGTGGACGAGGTCCACACCGCCGTCGATCAGGGCGTGGGCGAAGTGGATCTGGTCCGGTGAGATGCCGTACCCCCAGTTGCCGCCCCAGTGGACCGAGGCGACGGCGAGGTCGCCGGGGCGCTTGAGCTGCCGTACGCGGTCGGTGATTCCGGTCGCGCAGGCGTCCGAGAGCTCGGGCAGGAAGTCGATGCCGGACCGGTTCTCGGCCGCGGCCCACCGGCCCGGGATCCCGCTGGAGGCCGCGCCGAACGAGAAGACCAGCACCCGGCGGTGGTCCCCGGCCGGGACGGCGGCGGGGCGCCGCGCGGCGGCCGCGTCACGGCCCGCTCCGGCCACCCGGAGCCCGGCGGCGGCCAGGGAGTCGAGCGTCTCGTCGAGCCCGCGCCGGCCGCCGTCGAGCACATGGTTGTTGGCGAGGACGCAGACATCGGGCCGGACCGCGGTCAGACAGGGGAGGTTGTCCGGGCTCATCCGGTAGTGGACGTCCTTCCCCGGGGCGAACTCATCGCTGCGGGTGACGCTCGTCTCCAGGTTGATCACCCGTACCTCGGGCGCCTCCTCGTCCAGCACCGCCAGGGCGTCGCCCCAGGGCCAGGAGAAGTCCACCGGGCGCGGGATCGGGCCGTTCGCCTCCTCGGCCAGCTCCACATAGGCCCGGGAGTCGCGGATGTAGGGCTCGTGGAGCTCCGGATCGCCCGGATGCGGCAGGATCTGGTCGACTCCGCGGGCGAGCATCACATCGCCGCAGAGGAACAGCGTCACCGCCGTGTCGGGCATATCTCAACGATAGGCGTGCGTCGCCATGAGTGACGGTGGCCGGGGCGGGGACCCGGAGGGGCGTACGCACGGGGAGGTGCGGCGGATGAGCGGAGCTCACGCGGCGCGGGCGCCGACCTCCTGGCCCAGACGGGCGCAGGTGCGATTGATGAGCCGGGAGACATGCATCTGGGAGATGCCGAGCCGATCGGCGATCCGGCTCTGGGTCTCGTCGCAGAAGAACCGCAGGTAGAGGATCTCCCGCTCGCGCGCGGGAAGCCTGCGCAGGCACGGCTTGAGGGATTCGCGCTGGACCACCCGCTCGTAGGAGGACTCGGTGGAGCCGAGGGTGTCCACCAGCGCGTAGCCGTCGTCCGCGCCACGCAGTGCGGCGTCCAGCGACAGTGTGCGGAAGCTGTCGAGCGCCTCCATGCCGACGAGGACGTCCTCCTCGGTCATGCCGGTGTGCCGGGCGATGTCCTTGACGCTGGGCGAACGGTCGTCCGGTGAGCGGGTCAGCTCCTGGATGGCGGTGCGGACCCGGTTGCGCAGCTCCTGGACCCGACGCGGGACGTGGAGGCCCCACATATGGTCGCGGAAGTGCCGCTTGACCTCTCCGACCACGGTCGGGACGGCGTAGCTCTCGAAGGCCGAACCCCGGTCCGGCTCATAGCGCTTGACCGCCTTGACCAGGCCGACCATGGCCACCTGCCGCAGATCCTCGGGGCTTTCGCCGCGGTTGCGGAACTGTGAGGCGATGCGCTCGGCCATCGGCATCCAGGCCCGTACGACATCCTGTCGCAGGGCCTCCCTCTCCTGACCGTCCGGCAGATCGGCGATCCGGCGGAAGTCGGCGGAGGTGTCGGGGGCGTCGTCGTGTGCGTGCTTGGGGTGTGTTCGGGGGTGTGCGCGTGTGGACGTCATGGGCGGTCTCCCTTGGGCTGTCGTCGGTGTCACCACAGGTTCTGGCAATCCGGACAACTCGGGCGACCGTGAGCACGCCTTGCGCAGCCGGGCTGCTCCCATGGCGTGCCTCCGGTCCGAAGCACACTGTGCGCGTGCCCTTCCTCGGCGCGGCGAAACGGAGTTCGTCTCCATGGATGCCGGTCCATCCGGTGCGTCGTACGTCACATCCATCCGGTTCATGGCCGTATGGGCATGCGGGACCCGCGGCAAGGATTCGGCCCACGATCAAGATTTACGGAGGCTTTCCCGCCGTTTCGCCCCAGTGCCGTTGTCCGTACCGTCTTGGCGGAAGAGACTGCACCGTTCCCCCCGCTTCCCTTCGAACGCCACAGGAGACCGGAGCGTCATGACCTCCATAGACCGTCGAAGATTCATGCAACTTGCCGGTACCGGCACGGCCATGTCCCTCCTCTCCGCCAGCATCGCGCGCGCCGCGGAGATTCCGGCGAACCGCCGGACCGGGAGCCTGCGGGACATCGAGCACATCGTCGTGCTGATGCAGGAGAACCGTTCCTTCGACCACTACTTCGGCACCCTGCGCGGGGTACGGGGATTCGGCGATCCGCGGCCGGTGCGGCTGCCCAGCGGCAAGCCGGTGTGGCACCAGTCCGACGGCTCCAAGGAAGTCCTGCCGTTCCGTCCCGAGGTGAACGACCTCGGGCTGCAATTCCTCCAGGACCTGCCGCACGGCTGGGGCGACGGCCATGTGGCGTTCAACGACGGCGCGTACGACAAGTGGGTGCCCTCGAAGTCGGCCACCACCATGGCGTATCTGACCCGCGAGGACATTCCGTTCCACTACGCGCTGGCCGACGCCTTCACCGTCTGCGACGCCTACCACTGCTCGTTCATCGGCTCCACGGACCCCAACCGCTACTACCTGTGGTCCGGTTACACCGGGAATGACGGCAAGGGCGGCGGCCCGGTGCTGGACAACGCGGAGGCCGGCTACGGCTGGACCACCTACCCCGAGCGCCTGGAGAAGGCCGGGGTCTCCTGGAAGATCTACCAGGACATCGGCGACGGGCTCGACGCCGAAGGCGGCTGGGGCTGGATCGACGACGCCTACCGCGGCAACTACGGCGACAACTCGCTGCTGTACTTCAACCAGTACCGCGACGCCAAGCCCGGCGACCCGCTGTACGACAAGGCCCGCACCGGTACCGACGCCAAGAACGGCGACGGATTCTTCGACGTCCTGCGGGCCGACGTGAAGGCCGGGAAGCTGCCGCAGATCTCCTGGATCGCGGCCCCCGAAGCCTTCACCGAGCACCCCAACTGGCCCGCCAACTACGGCGCCTGGTACCTCGCCCAGGTGCTGGACGCGCTCACCTCCAACCCCGAGGTGTGGAGCAGGACCGCGCTGCTCATCACCTACGACGAGAACGACGGATTCTTCGACCACGTGGTGCCGCCGTACGCGCCCGCCGCCGAGCGGGGCGCCTCGACCGTGGACACCACCGGGGAGCTGTACCCCGGCTCCTCCTCACAGCCCGCGGGCCCGTACGGGCTGGGGCAGCGGGTGCCGATGCTGGTGGTGTCGCCGTGGAGCAAGGGCGGCTGGGTGTGCTCGCAGACGCTGGACCACACCTCCGTCATCCGGCTCATGGAGCGGCGCTTCGGCGTCGAGGAGCCCAACATCTCGCCGTGGCGGCGGGCGGTGTGCGGCGACCTGACCGAGGCCTTCGACTTCTCCCGGACCGATGTGAAGGTCCCGGCCCTGCCGGACACCAGCGGCTACCGGCCCAAGGACAACGAGCGGCACCCGGACTACGTACCGGCGCTCCCGGCGAACCCCTCGCTGCCCCGGCAGGAGTCCGGGCTGCGCCCCGCCAGGCCGCTGCCGTACGACCTGTCGGCCGATGCCACGACCGGTGCCGACGGCGGTCTGCGGGTCGACTTCGTCCACCACGGCAAGGGCACCGCCGCACACTTCCACGTGACCTCCACGAGCCATGAGCGCGGGCCGTGGGGTTACACCGTCGAGGCGGGCAAGCGGCTGTCCGGCAGTTGGCGGCGCTCCTCGGCGGACAACGGCGCCTATGACCTCCAGGTGCACGGTCCGGCCGGTTTCCTGCGCCACTTCACCGGCCACGCCACCGGTGAGGGCCCCGAGGTGAGCGCCCGTCACGACCGGGCGACCGGGGAGGTCGAGCTCACCCTCGTCAACCAGGGCGACACGACGGTGCGGCTCACCGTCACGGACGGCTACCACAAGGAGAAGCCGGCGAACTACCGGCTCCGGCCGGGCGCGCGGGTGGTGCACACCGCGCGGACCGGGCGCAGCCACCAGTGGTACGACCTGTCGGTGGTCTCCGACCACGACAGCGGCTATCTGCGCCGGCTGGCCGGGCATGTGGAGACCGGCCGAGCGGGGATGAGCGACCCCGCGCTCTCGGCGGGCTGAGCCTCCGCCACCGGTCCCTCGTCGCGCGCCCGTCCGGCTCCCCGCCGGGCGGGCGCGCGGTGCCTCTCCCCACCAGATGTGGCGCTCGGGCCGCCAACATCGCATGCGGCGCTCGGGCCGTCAGCGCCGCGCGCCCGAGGCGCGGACGCGGAACCCGGCCGGGGTCTCGCCCGAGCGCCGCCGGAAGAACTTGGTGAACACGGTGGCGTCCGGGAAGCCCAGCCGCTCGCCGATGGCCGTGGCGGACAGATCGGTGTGCACCAGCAGCCGCTTGGCCTCGAGCAGCACCCGGTCGTCGATGAACCGCTTGGCGCCGCATCCCACGGTGGCGCGGGTGGCCCGGGTCAGCGTGCGGACGCTGTAGCCCAGCCGGTCCGCGTAGTCCTCCACCCGGTGGGTGCGGGTGTAGTCGCGCTCCACGGCCTGCTGGAAGCGGCGGAACGCCTCGCTGCCCGCCGTGTCCCCGCCCTGGGCGCCGGGCAGATGGGCCAGCCGCAGCACGAGGACGGCGACGAGGTGGCGCACCACCTCGACATGCGCCTCCAGCGGTCCGGACACCGTCCGGTACTCGCTCTCCAGCAGGTCCAGGACGCCACGGACGGCCTCGGCGTCGGCGCCCTCGGGCACCACCAGCGGGGAGCGCGACGCGGGCCGGTCCAGCTGGGCGACCGCGGCGGTGGCGGCGCCGAGATAACCGGGCGGGAAGAGCACGGCGGCGCCGTCCGCCGCGCCGAGGGCGGACCGGAACTGGTGGATCTGCCCGGGGCGCACCCACATCCAGCCGCCCTCGGTCAGCTCGTGTTCGGTGAAGTCCACCGAGCAGCGCAGCGTCCCGGAGCGCACGGTGATCAGCTGGTGGAAGGCGAGCCGCATCGGGGCGTGGACATCGAGGCCATGGCTCCGGGCGCGGGCGGCGAGCCCGGGGAAGTCCAGGACGGCCGCTCCCGGCGGGGCTCCCACGGAGGGCCGGAACGGAACCTCGGTGACATCACGGTGTCCGTTTCTGTCCATAGCGCGTCTTCAGTGTACGGCTGGTGTGCCCTGGTCCGCATCTAGCGTGGAGTGCGTTGTGGTGAACGGGTGACCGAAAGAGTCCCCATGATCACCGCTTCCCCTTTCATCGAGAGCATTCCGCTTTCATCGAGAGCATTCCGCCGAGAGCAGCCGAGGGAGCGCGCCGCCATGCGATTGATCGTGGGCATGACAGGAGCAACGGGTGCCGTGTTCGGCATCCGGCTGCTGGAGACGCTGGCCGGGCTGCCCGAGGTGGAGACCCATCTGGTGCTCAGCCGCTGGGCGCGCACCACGATCGAGCTGGAGACCGGCCGGTCCGCCCGCGAGGTGGCCGCGCTCGCCGATGTGACCCACTCCCCCGAGGACCAGGGCGCCACCATCTCCTCCGGCTCCTTCCGCACCGACGGCATGATCATCGCGCCGTGCTCGATGAAGACCCTCGCCGGGATCCGCGCCGGCTACGCCGACGGGCTGGTGGGCCGTGCCGCGGACGTGGTCCTCAAGGAGCGGCGCCGGCTCGTCCTCGTACCGAGGGAGACCCCGCTCAGCGAGATCCACCTCGAGAACATGCTGGCGCTCTCCCGGATGGGCGTGCGGATGGTCCCGCCCATGCCCGCCTTCTACAACCACCCCCGGTCGGTGGACGACATCGTCGACCACCTCACGGCCCGCCTCCTCGACCAGTTCGACCTGCCCGCGCCCGCCGCCGAGCGGTGGACGGGCATGCGCGCCGCCCGCGGCCCGAAGCCCACCGCCGCCTGATCCCCCCGCCCCTCCCCCACTTGGAGTTCCCATGGCCTACGACGACTTCCGCGGCTTCCTCGACGCCCTCCGGAAGGAGGGCCAGCTGCTGCACATCGACGACGAGGTGCTGCCCGAGCCGGACATCGCCGCCGCCGCGAACGCCGCCCCGCGCCTGGGCGGCCACGCCCCCGCCCTGTACTTCGACAACGTCAAGGGCTTCACCGACGCGCGGATCGCGCTCAATGTGCACGGCTCCTGGGCCAATCACGCGCTCGCGCTCGGCCTGCCCAAGGAGACCGGCACCAAGGAACAGGTGGAGGAGTTCATCCGCCGCTGGGACACCTTCCCGGTCGCCCCCGAGTGGCGCGAGAACCCGGTGTGGGCCGAGAACACCCTGGAGGGCGAGGACGCCGATCTCTTCCGGGTGCTTCCGCTGATCCGGCTCAACGACGGCGACGGCGGCTTCTACATCGACAAGGCGGCCGTGATCTCCAAGGACCCCGCCGATCCCGAGCACAGCGGCAAGCAGAACGTCGGCATCTACCGCATCGAGGTCAAGGGCAGGCGCACGCTCGCCATCCAGCCGGTGCCGATGCATGACATCGCCCAGCACCTGCACACCGCCGAGGAGCGGGGCGAGGACCTGCCCGTGGCCATCGCGCTCGGCAACGAGCCGGTGATCTCCATCGTGGCCTCCACCCCGATGGAGTACCAGCAGAACGAGTACGAGCTGGCCGGCGCCCTGCGCGGCGCCCCCGCCCCGGTCTCCCGGGCCCCGCTCACCGGGCTGCCCGTGCCGTGGGGCAGCGAGGTGGTCATCGAAGGCGTCATCGAGGGCCGCAAGCGGGAGATCGAGGGGCCGTTCGGCGAGTTCACCGGCCACTACTCCGGCGGCCGGAACATGCCGGTCATCCGCGTCGACCGGATCTCCCACCGCACGGCCCCGATCTTCGAGCACCTCTACCTCGGCATGCCGTGGACCGAGGTGGACTACCTGATCGCGGCCAACACCTGTGTGCCGCTGTACAAGCAGCTGCGCCGCGACTTCCCCGAGGTCCAAGCGGTCAACGCGATGTACACCCACGGGCTGGTGGTCATCGTGTCCACCAAGAAGCGCTACGGCGGCTTCGCCAAGGCCGTCGGCATGCGGGTGCTGACCACTCCGCACGGCCTCGGCTACGCCGCCACCGTGATCGTGGTGGACGAGGACGTCGACCCGTTCGACCTCCCCCAGGTGATGTGGGCGCTGTCCACGAAGATAAACCCGGCGGGCGATCTGGTGCGGATCCCCAATCTGTCGGTGCTGGAGCTGGCCCCGCAGGCCATCACGCCCGGTATCACCGACAAGCTCGTCATCGACGCCACCACCCCCGTCGCCCCCGACAACCGCGGCAACTACGGGACCCAGGTGCGCGATCTGCCCGAGACGGCCGAGTGGCTGGCCCGGCTGCGGCAGCTCACCTCCGCCCGCTGAGCACCCCACCCCGCCCCACACCACCTCATGGAAGGACTTCGGATGTCCGACACCACTCCCCCGCGCCCGGCCTCCCTGTGCCCGCGCTGTGCCCACGAGACGATCGAGCACATCACCGGCTCCCCCGTCCCCGGCGTCTGGGAGGTGCTCCAGTGCGCACGGTGCCTGTACATGTGGCGCACCAGCGAGCCCGCACGGCGCACCCGGCGCGACGCCTACCCCGAGGAGTTCATGCTGACGCCCGAGGACATCGGCACCGCGCCGGAGGTCCCGGCCGTTCCGCCGCTGCTCAAGGCCGGGAGCCGGAACGGCTACCAGGTGACGGGGAGTTCATACACTCCGTAGATCACCGCGTCGTACCGGGCCAGCGGCTGGCCGAGACAGTGGTGGGTGCCCGCGCCGAACGCCTGGTGGTGGCGGGCGTCCCGGCCGATGTCCAGCCGGTCCGGGTCCGGGAAGACGGCCGGGTCCCGGTTGGCCAGTTCGCCGAGGAGGATCACCCCTCACCGGCCCGGATGGTCCGGCCGGCGATCTCGATGACCTCCAGTGCCGTCCGGCGGCGTCCGAGGTGGACGACGGGCGAGCCCGGAGAGCAGATCGTCACCGGGCCGGGCCAGCTTCTCCCCCACCAACTGGTCCAGATACCCGTACAGATTGGTGTGCGCGGCGGCCCGCTCCTCGGGCGTGGCCACGGCGGAGACGAGGACCTGGAGATGACCAGCGACGGAAGCGGCAGCGCGAGCGCCTGGACCAGGTCGGCCGGTTTGGGTCCGGCCAGCATGCGGGTGATGAAGTCGTCCACCATCTGCCGCACGACCGGGCGCATCGCCTCGACCCGCTTGATGGTGAAGGCGCCGCTGACCATGCGGCGCAGCCGGGCGTGCTCCGGATCGTCCATGCCGACGAAGCTCAGGTCAGCGGGCCCCAGCTCGCCAGCCCGCGCAGCTCCGTCTTCCTCCGAGGGTCGGTCGGGCGTGGGCCGCCGTTGATCAGTCCGGAGATTCGCTCAGCTGGATCGCGGCGGCCGGGCAGACGCTCGCGGCCTCCTGGACGGCCGTGTGGTGGACGTCGGCGGGCTCGGCGTCGAGCAGCACGACGATGCCGTCCTCCTCGCGCTGGTCGAACACCTCGGACGCGATGAGCACACACTGGCCCGCGCCGCAGCACTTCTCCTCGTCGACGGTGATCTTCATGTCCGGGCCTCCTTGGCTGGGGAACGGCTGGTGACGGGGGCGAGCAGCAGACCGGTGATGGCGTCGGTGAGCGCGCCGGCCGTGTCGTCCCAGGACGGCTGGCGGGTACTGGTCCCCGCGGCGAGGGCGCGCTCCCGTTCGGCACAGGTATGGGTGATCAACTGGCGGGCCATGTCGCCGCGTTCGGCCCGCACCTCGGCGGGCAGCGCGTCCAGGCAGCCGCCCAGGCCGTGGAGGGTCTCCCGCAGCGGCTCCCGCGTAAGGGCCTCGTCGGTGACGATCGCCCGCAGCACGGGGTCGGTCATCACCTGGACGGCGAACCGGGCGTACCAGGAGGGGACGCCCAGGGTGGCCAGGTGCTCGGTGGCGGGGCGCACCAGGCAGGCGACCCAGTCCCGGACCTCCTCGCTGCCGCAGGTCTCCTCCACCATCCGCCGCCGGATCTCCTCGATCGTCTCGGAGTGCTTGCGCATGATGGCCCACACCAGATCCGCCCTGGTGCCGAAGTGATAGCCGACCGCGGCGACATTGCCCTGCCCGGCCGCCTCGCTGATCTGCCGGTTCGACACCGCGACCAGGCCGTGCTCGGCGTACAGCCGCTCCGCCGCGGCCATGATGGCCTCGCGGGTCCCGGCGGAGCGGACGGTGCGTGCGTCGGTCACCGTGGCCTCCAGTCTCCGTGGTTCCTGTGAGCTGTCGCGGCCACTCTAAAACGCGTGAATTAAATAAAGCAACTGACTGAAGAGCCCGGCGGGAGGCCGGGCCCTTGGGAGAACGGCGATCAGCCGGCCGTACCGGGCGCGGGCGGGCGGCAGCGCAGGGCGCTCACCGGCCCGGACAGCTCGGTGGGCCCCGCGGCGTACGGAATCAGCACGGTCTGCCCAGCGCTCACCGCCAGCGGACGGCCCCGCTCATGGCCGAGCGTCCCGGCGCCGTCGAGGACCACCAGTACCGAGAAGCCCGGGTCCAGCGCGGCCGTCGGCTCGCCCCGGCACAGCTCGGCCCGGAAGGAGCTCCCGGCCTCCGGTGGCAGCACACTGGCGCCGGAGGCCACGCCCGCGCCGGGTCCGCGCAGCCGGGCGAGCGCGGCGGCGTCCACACCCGTGCGGTCCACGGCGGCCAGCGCGCGGCCGAAGCCCAGTCCCAGATGGCCCTCGGTGGCGCCGTCGATCGCATAGCCCTCCCACTCCAGCAGGACGGAGAAGTCGGTGGGCTCCTGAAGCTCCACCAGCAGCACGCCCGCTCCGATGGCATGGGGCATCCCGGCGGGGCACAGCAGCGCGTCCCCCGCGGCCACCGGCACCCGGTGCACGGCCCCGTGCAGCGCCTCCGTATCGCCGCGCTCCACCCAGTCCGCCAGCTCATCGGCGGTGACATCGCGGGTGAAACCCATGCGGATCTCGGCGCCCGGGGCCGCGTCCACCACGAACCACGCCTCGGTCTTGCCGTGGGCGCTGCCCAGATGGGCCCGGGCGAAGGCGCGGTCGGGGTGGCTGTGCAGCGGCAGCCGCTGCCCGGCGTCCAGCAGCTTGACCAGCAGCGCGGTGTCCGCTCCGTACGCCCCGGTGTGCTCAGGGCCCAGCCAGGCGCCGGGATCGGCGGCCACGGCAGCGGCCAGTCGGGTGCCGTCCGGCAGCGTGGTCAGCCCGGCGGGGGCCTGGGCGAACCGCGGGGTGGTGGAGGCGACCCAGTCCTCGGGGCGATAGCCGTCGCCGTCCGGGGCGGTGCGCCGGAAGCGGGCGATGGCGCCGGAGTCGCGGTAGAAGGAGCGCGGCTGGTTCGGTGGCAGCGGGACCGGCTCGGCGGTCATCCGGGGTCCTCCCTGGTCGGACGGGGGCGGGCGGACAGGCGGGGGCGGGTGAACGGGCGGGGGCGAGCGGACGGGCGGGGATGGGTGGACGGCTGGCGAGGAGCGGTGGGCGGGTCAGGTCCGCCCACCGCCCCCGCCACGGGGCCACGACGGGCGTCAGACGGCCGGGTGCCAGTCGTGGAACCAACCCTCGGGCAGGCGGTCCAGCGCCTGGTCGAGGGAGCGTCCGGGCAGGAACGGCCTGCCGTGCTCACGGATGACCGCGTTCAGTTCGTCCAAACGGCCCCTGGCCTGCTCAATGCCCCTGGCCCGCCCCTCGGGGTCGTGGGTGGACACCGCGTCCCGCCAGATCGACCGGCCCGCCAGATAGCCGCACGCCCCGGCCTGCGCCGAGATCCGTACCTGGGTGCGGAAGTCCTCGTAGCCCACCCCCGCGGAGAGGATCACCCAGGGGACCCGTACCGAGGAGTCCAACTCCTTGCAGGCGGCCGCGGCACGCTCCCGCCCCTGCTCGGTGTCCACGTAGCCCGGGAACTCCACCTTGAGCATGTCGACGCCCAGCCGGTCGGCGTCCACGGCGGAGCGGATGATGCCCTCGACCCGCCGCTCCTTCCACTCCGCCGAGCCGGGGTCCTCCCCGGGCAGCGGATACCAGATGGGCTCCACGACCAGGGGCAGGCTCAGCTCGGCGCATTCGGCGACCAGGTCGCGCACCACCTGGCGCTGATGTTCGGCGGTGGCCGGGTCGCCGTCCGGGCGGTACCACCACAGCAGCTTGGCGACATCGGTACCGGCCAGCTTGATCTGCCGGGTGGACCACCCCTCGCGGTGCCGGGTGCGGCGCGGCCCCTCGGGGATGCTGTAGTCCTCGTCCTCGATGCTGGCCATCAGACCGACGTCGCGGGGCAGTGCGCCGCTCGCCGTCAGATGGCCGATGCCGTAGTGGGCGTCGAGGAGTACGGCGGTCACGCTGGGCGCGACGGCCCGGATCACGGCGTCCTTCGCCCGGACCACATCCGCGAAGCTCACCGTCCCGGGGTCCGGGGCCAGCAGCTCGGCGAAGTCCGAGAGATGGTCCAGGGCGCAGATCAGAAAGAAGCCGTCCGCGCTGGTCACCCGGGTCAGGCCGCGCAACTTGCCCGGATCGGTGGTCAGGTCGGAGGTGCTCATGAGGGTCCTCTCATCAAGGGGCGTCAAGGGATCGCCGGGCGGATGCCGGCAGCCTTCGGGGGTCAACGGGGCGGGAGGTCGGGAGGGTCGGTCGTGGTGGGGGTCGGTGGCCGGTGCGACGGATCGTCCGGCGGGAGCGAGCGGGCGAGCAGCAGCCCGCCCACGAAGGTGTCGCCGAGGCCGATGGTGGCCGCGGGCCGGCAGAGGTGGGGCGCGGGTACGCAGTCCGCCCGCAGCCCGTCCCCCAGCGAGCCGTCGGCCGGGCGGTCCTCGGCGTAGCCGGCCGCGGCCGGCGGTTCGAGGTCGGCGGTGGGCTCGCCGTGGGCGGCCCGCGCGGCGGCCAGCAGACTGCCGGTCATCAGCGCGGTCCGCTGCTCGGTGGGGTCGCCGCGGTGGACGGCGAGCACCCAGCCGTCGGCGTGCACACAGACCCGCTCCAGGCGGTACGCGGTGGCGAACCGGGCCGCGGCGGTGACGGGCGAGGCGCGGGCGGAGGGCCCGGCGAGCGCGGCGAGTTCGGACAGGCTCATGCCGACGGAGTCGGCCAGCGGGGCGTACTCGTCGCATCCCGCGCGCAGGGCGCGGACGGTGGCGAACTCGGCGAGTTCGAGGTGGAGCAGCGGCAGTCCGGCGTCCCGCCAGGTGCGGACGACCTCGGTGAGCCAGGCCCGGTCGGCAGGCCCGGTGCCGTCCTCGGGCAGCCCGTTCATGCCGGACAGCAGACCCGCCGCGGCGGTGCGGGCCAGTTCGCCGGAGCGGGCGGCGAACCACTCGTCGCGCTCGATCCCGTCGTCCACGAACCGCAGGATGATCCGGGAGGAGCGCGGCAGCCCCTCCGGCAGTCCGGGCACGGGGGTGCCCGCGGCGAACTCCAGGACGCCGTGCGGCTGTTTGGCCACGCGGGGGCGGCCAGGGCCGCCGAGACCACCCGGTCCGCCGGGGCCGCCCGGACCACCCGGTCCGCCGAGACCACCCGGACCACCGGGACCCCCAGGGCCACCCAGACCACCGGGGTCACGACCACTGGGCCCGCCCAGACCGCCCGAACCACCGGGATCGCCAGGGCCGCCAGGACCACCAGGGCCACCGAAACCACCGGAACCACCATGGCCGCCCAGACCACCGGAACCCCTGGGACCCCCGGGACCACCGGGACCACCAGGGCCACCCAGACCGCCGAGGCCGCCCGGACTACCCGGTCCGCCGGGGCCGCCCGGATCGCCCGGATCGCCCGGTCCGCCAGGACCGTACGCGCCGTCCGTGGTCCGGCCGCTGCGCGTGGCGGCGTGGGCCAGTTGTCCGGCCGCGACGGTGCCGGTGGGGGTGCACAGCCGCACCTCGGGGTGGAGCACCGCCAGTTGCTCGGCGCCGCGGTCGGCCAGCGGAACGACGCTGGGCGCGCCGAGAACGGCCAGCGCCCAGGACGCCTGGGGGCCGCTACCCCCGAGCTGCACCTGGTCGGGGGCGCCGAGCAGTGTGCTCACCCAGTCGGTGCCGCCCGGCCACAGCTCGACGATCTCCCCGCCACGGCCCTGGCGGATCCGCCGGTGGACCTCGGCGGCCACCCGGCCCGCCGGTCCGGACGCGCCCGTCCAGTCGACGAGTGCGGCGATCCGGGCGGGGTCCATCCGGTAGACGTGGTCGACGCAGGCGCTGAATCCGGCGAGGACAGGTGCGGCCGTACGGGCCCTGGCGCGGACCCGCGCGGCGAGGGCACGGTACCGGTCCGCCCAGACCTCGTCCCGGCTGACCGCCCGCAGCGGCCGCGCGGTGGCCCGCCGGGTCACTCCTTCACCGCCCCGGAGGTGATGCCCGCGACGATGCGGCGCTGGAAGAGCATGACGATCAGCACCAGCGGCACGGTGACCACGACGGAGGCGGCGGCCATGTCGCCCCAGGGCACGAAGTACTGGGACTGGAAGCCCGCGATGCCGACCGGCACGGTCTGGTGCTCGGGTGAGGAAGTGAAGGCCAGCGCGAGCATGAACTCGTTCCAGTTGGTGATGAAGCCGAGCATTCCGGCGGCCGCGATCCCGGGCAGCGCGAGCGGCAGGATCACACTGCGCAGGGTGCGCAGCAGCCCCGCCCCGTCGATGGCGGCGGCCTCGTCCAACTGCGTCGGCAGGGACCGGAAGTGCGCGTACAGCACGAAGATCATCAGCGGTAGGGCGAGCCCGACGTACGAACTGGACAGCCCCGTGTAGGTGTCGAGCAGCCCGAGGGTGTTGAGCACCAGATAGAGCGGGACGACGATCGAGATCTGCGGGAACATCGACAGGCCGAGGACGACGGCGAGCACCGCGCCCTTGCCCGGCACCGGCAGCCGGGCCAGCGCATAGGTGGCCAGCGCCGCCAGCAGCAGTCCGACGGCGGTCGCGGTGACCGTGACGATGACGCTGTTGACCAGGTACTTGCTGAACTCGTAGTCGTTGAAGACGGCCCGGTAATGCTCCAGCGTGCCCGGGATGGGCAGCCAGTGCGGGGTGACCGAGGACAGATCGCGGTCCCGCTGGAACGAGGTGCTGAGCTGCCACAGGAACGGTGCGACGGACCAGAGTACGACGGCGCCGACGGCGGCCCGGAACAGCACCCGGCGGGTCAGGGCCCGGCGGCGGGCCCGGATGGCGGCGGGCGCGGCGGGGACGGGCGCGGGGATGGCGGTCATGGCTCAGCCCTCCAGGGCGCGGTAGCGCCGGCTCAGGTAGTAGGCGAAGCCCGCGGCGATGAGCACTTCGGTGACGAAGGCGGCGGTGGCGATCATCGAGCCGTAGCCCAGTTCGAGGCCGGAGAAGAGGGTCTTGTAGCCGAAGGTGGACAGCGTCTCGGTGGAGTCCGCGGGGCCGCCGCCGGTGAGGACGTACGGCAGGTCGAAGACGCGGAAGGCGTCGAGGACCCGGATGAGCGCGGCGATCAGCAGGGCGGGCGCGATCACGGGCAGGGTGACGCAGCGGAAGGTGCACCAGGGCGAGGCGCCGTCGATCTTCGCGGACTCACCCAGCTCCCTGGGCACGGTCTGGAGCGCGGCGAGCACCAGCAGCGCCATGAACGGGGTGGTCTTCCATACGTCGGCGAGCCCGATGGTGGGCAGCGCGGTGTGCGGATCGCCGAGGAAGTTGACGTAGCCGTCGGTCAGCTGGAGCCGGGTCAGCAGGTAGTTGGCGACACCGGACTGCCCGTCGAAGATCCAGCCGAACATGCGCGAGGTGACGACGGTGGGGATGGCCCACGGGATGAGCACGGCGGCGCGGGCCCATCCGCGCCCTCGGAAGGACTGGTGCAGCACGAGCGCGAAGCCGATGCCGAGCGCGGTCTCCACGAGCGTGGTGCCGAAGGCGAAGGCCACGGTGCGCCACCAGGCGTTCCAGAACAGGTCGTCGCCGAGCAGCCGGGACAGATTGGCGGTTCCGGTGAAGTGCGATCCGGTGGAGAACCCCGCGTCGTGCAGGGACAGCCACAGGGTGCGCAGCACCGGGTAGAGGGAGACGGCGAGGACGGCGGCGAGCGCGGGGGCCAGCAGGACGATGCCCACCAGGCGCGGGCCCGCGGACGAGGACTCGCGCAGTGGGAGACGGCGGCGCGGGGCGTCGGGATCGGGCGTGAGCTGCGGCTGCTCCAGGGAGGGGGCGTGCTTGCCGCGCAGCGGCGTGTGTCCGGACGTTCTGTGGAAGAAGGCGAGGTGGCCCATCAGACGATCGCCTCCAGGTCGCGCCGGGCGGAGCGGAGTGTGCCGCGCACATCGCCGTAGACCAGGGCTCGGGAGACCGCGGACTGGAGGGCGAGGCTGACCCGGGAGTAGTGCGGGGTGACGGGGCGGGGCACGCCGTTGCCGAACGCCTCCTTCAGCTTGACCATCGCGGGCTGGCCCTCGGCCAGCTTCTTCTCGTCGTAGACCGAGACGCGGGAGGGGGCGTTGCCGAAGTCGAGCGCGAAGGCGAGCTGTGCCTCGGTGCCGGCGAGCCAGTGCAGGAAGTCCATGGCGCCTTCCTTGTTGCGGGAGCCTGCCGCGACGCCGAGCTGATAGCCGCCGAGGCAGGAGGAGGACGTGCCGCCGGGGAAACTGGGCAGCGGGGCGACGTCGACCTTGCCGACGACCTTGGACTGGTCCGGGTTCTGGGAGACGCCGTAGACATAGCTCCAGTGCCGCATCATCCCGACCCGGCCCGCGGTGAAGGGGCGGCGGCTGGGCTCCTCGTCCCACGAGAACACCTCCGACGGGCTGACCTTGTAGCGGTACACCAGGTCGCGCATGAACTGGACGGCCTCGACGCATGCGGGGCCGTCCACGCGCACCGCGCCCGAGGGGTCGATGATGTGGCCGCGGTTGGAGGCGATGAACTCGACCAGGTCGCACAGGAGGATCTCGGCCTGCTTGGCCTGCCACAGATAGCCCATGGGCACCCGGCGGTGTTGCATCTCGGCCGCGAGGTCGGCCAGTTCGTGCCAGTCGGTCGGCGGCTTGCGGCCGAGCGCCCGCATCAGGTCGGTGCGGTAGTAGAGGCCGCCCGCGTCCACGTACCAGGGCAGGGCGACGAGACGGCCCCGATAGGTGCACGCCTCGACCACGCCGGGGAAGAAGGAGCGCCGCAGCGCCGCGGAGACGTCCCCGTCCAGCGGGTGCACCCAGCCCGCCTCGGCCAGTTCGGCGATCCACACCACGTCCTGCGCGAAGACGTCGACCGTGCCGTCCTTGCGGGCCAGCAGCTGGGTGAGCTGCTGATGGCATTCGGTGCTCGAGCTGGGCGGCGGCAGGTTGCGCACGGTGACCCGATAGCGGGTCTGGGCGGCGTTGTAGCGGTCGGCGAACGACTGCATTCCAGCCGCGCCTCCGGTGAACGCCGCGCAGGCGAAGGTGAGTTCTCTTCTGCGGCCGCCGCCTCCGCCGACGCTGCGGCCGGGCTCATCGCCCCCGCAGGCGGTGAGCGCGGGGGCGGCGGCGAGGCCGCCGAGGGCGGCGGCGGCGACCCGGCGGCGGGTCCAGGGCGGCTCGGGGCGTATGGGTGGGTGGTGCGGCTCCACGGCGACTCCATTGACGCGCAGAAAGGCGTACAAAGCTGCGCTGGTTTATGCGGCTCTTTGCTGCAAGCTACGGCGGCAGCACCCCACGGTCAAGGGTCGTGCTGCGGCTTCTTGCGGTAAGGTGCAAGAATCTGCGGTATTACGCAGCGTCGAGAAGGGGGACCACACGATGACGTCAGCAGAGGGCACCCGGGCGGCGAACCTGCCCGCGCGCCGCCGCGCCGACCTCACCGCCTTCATCCAGCAGCGCGGCCAGGCCACCATCGCGGAGCTGGCGAAGGAGTTCGCCGTCTCGGTCGACACCGTACGGCGGGACCTGGACCATCTGGCGGCGCGCGGACTGGTGGCGCGCACCCATGGCGGGGCCGTGCCCGGGGGCGAACTGGCCACGGCGGACAGCCCGATGACGGACCGGATGAACGAGCGCCGGGAGGCCAAGGAGGCCATCGGAACCGCCGCCGCCCGTCTGGTGCGGGACAATGAGACGCTGCTCGTCAACGGCGGCACCACGGTGCTCTCGGCGGTGGCCGCGCTCGGCGGCCACCGGGGGCTGACGATCGTCACCAACAATCTGCGGGTGCCGGGGATGGTCCCGGTTCAGGCCCTTCGCGATCTGTTCGTCCTCGGCGGCGGCTGCCGGACCACCGCACTGGTCACCATCGGCCCGATCCGCTTCCCGGACACCGCCGGGGTGAGCGCGGACACCGCCCTCATCGCGGTGGGCGGGGTCAGCGCCTCGGGACTTTCGGTGTCCAACATCCCGGAGGCCCAGATGATCCAGGAGATGATGGACTCCGCGTCCCGGGTCGTGGTGCTGGCGGACTCGGCCAAGTTCGAGCGCCGGGCACTGGCCCTGATCTGCCCGCTCAGCCGCGTCGACGTGCTGGTCAGCGAGCGGCCCCCGGGCGATGAGCTGGCCCACGCCCTGGAACGGGCCGGCGTCACGCTCGCCGGCCCGTACCTCCCCGAGGACGGCTGACCACACACGGAAAGAGACATCGGACCTGTCTCATGGAATCCACGCATTCCTGACCTTGATTTCGCCTCCAGCCGTTGACGTCATCCGATGTTTCTCCTAGGTTTCGGTCGACCCTGAACACTGGAGGCGGTAGATGAGACCCACGCTCAGGCGCATATCCCTGGCCGTCGCCGCGGCGATGGCCGTCTTCACCGCGGCATTACCGGGCACCGCGACGGCGCAGGGCGGGCAGGGGCAGCAGGGGCGTACGTATCACGTCGCCACCTGGGGCGCCGACCACGACAGCGGCAGCTCGCGCCAGCCGTTCCGCACCATCGGCCGCTGCACCGAGCAGGTCGGGCCCGGGGACACCTGTCTGATCCACCGCGGGAACTACCGGGAGCGGGTCGCCCCGCCCTCGGGCCGCGCCGACGCCCCGGTCACCCTGGCGGCGTACGGGGACGGGCCGGTCACCGTGGACGGGACGCGAGCGGTGACCGGGTGGCGGGACGCGGGCGGCGGTCTGGTGGCCGCCGATGTGGACCTCCCGCTCGACCGCAGCGAGAACGCGCTGTTCCTGGACGGCGAGCGCGCCATGGAGGGCCGCTGGCCCAACTCGGGTTCCGATCCGCTCAATCCGTCCTGGGCGGTGGCCGAGCGCTCCTCCACCGATCAGCACATCGACGACCCGGATCTGCCGGACGGCGACTTCACCGGCGCCACCGTCCACCTGTGGGCCGGTTCCAACCCGTGGAGCCAGCAGACCGGCACCGTGACCACCACGTCGGACGGCGCCCTCGACTTCAAGGGCGGCAACTACCGCTGCACCCCGCTGTGCATGGGCGACCAGAACTACCGCAACTACTACCTGGTCGGCGCCAAGGCCACGCTGGACCAGCCCGGTGAGTGGTACTACGACAAGGACGCGGGCCGCCTCTATCTGGTCCCGCCCAAGGGCGGTATCGCGGGCCACACCGTGACCGCGAAGTACCAGAGCTGGGGCGTGGACCTCTCGCACAGCTCGCATGTCACCGTCCGCGGCCTCGATCTGTGGGGCACCTCGCTGCGTACCGGCGCCGACAGCACCGGTGTGCTGGTCGAAGGGCTCCGCGCCCGCTACATCTCGGAGTTCTCCACGCTCCCCATGCCACGCGACGACGAACTGGCCATCCCGCCCGGCGAGGGCCACATCGTCGCCTCGCGGGTGCTGAACTCCGGTGTCCAGATCCTCGGCCGGGGCAACACCCTGCGCGACAGCGACATCGGCTACTCCGCGGGCACGGGTGTGCTGCTGCGCGGCAGTGGCAACACCGTCACCGGCAACTACATCCACGACGTGGGCTGGATGGGCAGCTACACCCCCGGTATCGAGGTCAACGGCAATGGCCAGACCGTCACCCACAACACCATCCGCCGCACCGGGCGCGCCAGCATCGACACCGCCTGGCAGCTGAACGGTGTGCCCTTCCACGACAACCGGATCGCCTACAACGACCTCTCGGAGGCGATGCGCACCTCACGCGACGGCAGCCCGTTCTATGTGTGCTGCAACCTGGACGCCAAGGGCACCAGCGTCGACCACAACACCGTGCATGACGCGGACGGTCAGGTCGGCTACTACATCGACAACTCCTCCGGCAACTTCCTGCTGCACCACAACGTGGCGTACAACACCGGCACCCGAGGCACCTTCTTCAACGGCCACAGCAGCGTCAGCCTCGGCAACCGCGACCACAACTCCTCGTACGGCACGGGCATTTCCACCGCCGCCGTCCGGCTGAGCGGTGCGACCGACGCCACGGGGACGTATGTGAGCAACGACGTGGCACTCACGCCGATGGAGATCTCCGGTCCCGGCGACCCCGCCCCCGTCGTACGGAACAACCTGCTGCCGCCCACCGATCCGGGCTACACCGACGCGCGCAACGGCGAGCTCTGGCCGCGCGCGGACTCCCCCGCCATCGACGCGGGCGAGAAGGTCGACGGGGTGACCGGCGAGGTCCGGGGCGACGGACCGGACCAGGGCGCGTATGAGTACGGCGAGCCCATCTGGTCGTCCGGCTGCCGGCTGGCGGGCTGTGAGACCCGGGTCCGCAACGACGGCTGGAAGGCGACCGCCTCGGGTGGCGCCGATGCCTCGGCCGCCGTGGACGGGGTGCAGACCACCCAGTGGAAGGGGGACGCTCCCCAGGCCGCCGGTCAGTCCCTCACCGTGGATCTCGGCACCGCGAAGACCTTCGCCCGGCTGGCGATCGACGCCGGTCTCGACGCCACCGGACACCCCTCCGGCTTCACCGTCTCGGTCAGCCGCGACGGTGAACACTGGGGGACGCCGGTGGCCCGGGTCAGCGGCCGCTCCTTCACCCAGGACGCGGTCTTCGAACAGCGCACCGCCCGCTATCTGCGGATCGAGCTGACGCAGCCGGGTGAGAACCCATGGGCGGTGAACGAGATCCGGCTCTACGCCGACGGCCCCGACGCGACCGCCACTCTTCAGGCGGAGCGCGCCGAGGTGGTCCGGGGCGTCGAGCGCGGCGAGGCGGCCACCTCGGTCCTCGGATCGGGGGACGCGATCGGCTTCCGGGGCGTGCGCTTCGGTGCGGGCGCGGACACGCTGACGGTGCGGCTGGCGTCCGGCGGCTGCGGGGACTGCGCCCTGCGACTGCGCCTGGACTCACCCGAAGGACCGGTGGCGGCCACGCTTCCGGTGCGCGGGACCGGTGGCACGGACCAGTGGCGGGAGCGTTCGGTGCGTCTCCCCCGTACGGTGACCGGCTCCCATGACGTCTATCTCGTCGCCACGGGTGGCCACCGGGTGGCCGCCGTGGACTGGCTGACGTTGCGTTAGCCGCCAGGAGGTGGGGTCGTGGCCGCTCCCTGGCGGACCGCGCGCCCCACCTCCGTCCGCAGCGCGATGAACTCCGGCAGCCCGCGGGTGGCGATCTGGTCGCGTTCGGCGGGCAGCGCCACCGGCAGGTCCGCCCGCACCCGGCCCGGCCCCGGAGCCAGCACCACCACCCGGTCCGCCACATAGACACTTTCGTCGATGTCATGGGTGACCAGCAGAATCGTCATTCCCTCGGCCCGGTGCAGCCGCAGCAGCAGATCCTCCAGATCCTCCCTGGTCTGGGCGTCCAGCGCGCCGAAGGGCTCGTCCATCAGCAGCAGCGCGGGCCGGGCGGCCAGGGCGCGGGCGAGCGCGACACGCTGCTGCATACCGCCGGACAACTGCCAGGGGTGGTGGCGGGCGGCGTCGGCCAGGCCCACCTGCTCCAGCATGGCCACCGCCGCCGCATGGCGCTCCGCGCGGGGCAGTCCGCGCCGCCGCAGCGGTAGGGCGACGTTCTCCCGCACCGAGAGCCAGGGGAAGAGCGAGCGGCTGTAGTCCTGGAAGACCACTCCGAGCCGGTCCGGGACGCCGTCCACCGCCTCCCCGTCCAGGGTGATCCGCCCGGCGGAGGGGCGGAGGAGGCCGGCGACACAGCGCAGCAGGGTGGACTTGCCACAGCCGGACGGGCCGACGAGGGTGAGCAACTGCCCGTCGGGGACGGTGAGTTCGATGTCCCGGAGCACATCGGGGCCGTCGCCGTAGCGATGGCTGAGCCGGTCGATCCGCAGCATGTCCGCCTCACCGGGCCCAGGGCTCGTACGCCGGGGAGTCGTCGGCGGGGACCCGGACCTGGAGCAGCAGTGGGCCGTCGTCGCGGCCGAGGGCGAGGGCCCGGTCGAGGGCCTTGGGGAGGTGACCGGGGTGCTCCACACGTTCGGCCGGGCAGCCGAAGGACCCGGCGAGCGCGGCGAAGTCGACGCCGCCGATGTCGGTGCCCGGCACGGGTGCGATGCCGATGCGGTGGCCCAGCGCCTTGACCGCGCTGTAGCCGCCGTTGTCGAGCAGGACGTAGCTCACCGGGGCGCGGTGCCGGGCCGCGGTCCACAGGGCCTGCACCGAGTAGAGCGCCGAGCCGTCGCCGACCACGCACACCACACGTTCGCCGTCCGCGAGGGCGCGGCCGACCGCGAGCGGCAGCCCCCAGCCCAGCGCGCCGCTGCCGGTGGTGAGGAAGCGGCCCTCGCCGCTGACGGGGAGGCGGGCATGGAGGGCGTCGCGGTGACTGGGGGTCTCCTCCACCAGCACGGTGTCCCGGGGCAGCCGCTCGCGCAGCAGGTCCATCACCAGCTCGGGGGAGATCTCCTCCGCCGAAGTGGCCGGCAGCGGCTCGGGGGCGGGCCGCAGCGGTGGCACTGGCCGGTCGGCGGACCGGACGAGTTCGGTGAGGGTGCGCAGGGCGGGGCGGAGGGTGGTGACGATGCTGGTGCCCACCGGGAGCCACGCCGCCTGTGCCGGATCGCAGTCGAGGTGGTACAGCTCGGTGCCGTCGGCGAGCGGCGGGGCCTCGCTGTGCACGTGGTAGGTGAACAGCGGGGCGCCGAGCGCGACCACCACGTCATGGGCGGCCAGCCGCTCCGCCAGCTGGTCGGCGACGGGTGGCAGAAACCCCTGGAAGAGCGGGTGGCGTTCGTCGAAGCCGGAGCGTCCGGAGAGCGGGCTGATCCACACCGCGGCCCGCAGCCGCTCGGCCAGTTCGGCCACTTCCCGTACGGCGCGCTCGTCGTCCACGCCCGGCCCGACGACCAGCGCGGGGCGCGCCGAGGCGTCGAGTGCCCGGGCGAGGCCGGTGAGCGCGGCGGGGTCGGCGGTGTAGCCGCCGTGCACGGTGCGCGGGGCGACCGGCTCGGCGGGGCGGTCCCAGTCGTCCTCCGGTACGGAGAGGAAGACCGGGCCCCGGGGGTGGCTCATGGCGACGCGGTGGGCCTCGGCGAGCGCTGCGGGCACATCGGCGGCCCGCTCCGGCTGCCTGCTGAACTTCACATAAGGGCGCGGGAAGCGCGCCGGTTCGTCGGCGCCGAGGAAGGGCCGCAGCGGGAGCAGCGCACGGGACTGCTGCCCCGCGATGATCACCACCGGCACCCGGTCCCGGTAGGCGTTGAACACCGCTCCCAGGGAGTGGCCCACTCCCCCGGCGGAGTGCAGGCTGACCAGCGCCGCCCGCCCGGTGCCCAGGGCATGGCCCGCGGCCATGGCGACGGCGGTGGACTCGTGCAGACCGAGCACATAGCGGAAGTCCTCGGGCCAGTCGCGGAACATCCGCAGTTCGGTGGAGCCGGGGTTGCCGAAGACGGTCGTCATCCCGGTGGCGCGGCACAGTGCCAGCACCGCCTCTCGGACCGTGGTGGTCGGGGGGTGGGCGGTGGGCCCGGCCATGGGGGCCACCTCCTCTGCTGGGTGTGGGGGGGCGTGTCCTGCGTCTGCTGGATGGGGGCGTGTCCTGCGTACGGGTGGTCAGGTGCGGTGCGCCGCGCGGTGTCTGCCGAGGGCCAGGCGTTCGACGGCGAGCAGCGCGCTGTTGAGCAGATGCCCGAGCGCGCCGAGCAGCACCATCACCGCCCACACCGTGAGCAGATCGGAGCGGGTCTGCGCGTCGGTGAGCGAGAAGCCTATGCCGTCGGCGGTGCCGGGCAGCAGCTCCGAGAACACCATCAGGATGAGGGAGAGCGACAGGCTCAGCCGCAGCCCGGCGAAGACACGCGGAAGCGCGGCGGGCAGATAGAGCAGCACGATCCGCTCGGCGCGGCGCATCCGTACGGTGGCGGCGACGTCCAGCCGCAGCGGGTCGATACCGCGTACCCCCTCGGCCGTGTTGATCAGTACCGGCCAGATGGCGCCGAAGACGATGGAGGCGAGCTGCATCGGCGTGCCGAGGTCGAAGACCACCACGAAGACGGGCACCAGCGCGGGCGGGGGCACGGCGCGGGCGAACTGGAGCACCGGATCGCACAGCGCGTACACGGTGCGCGAGCGGCCCAGAGCGAGCCCCAGCACGATGCCACCGGCCGCGGCGAGGGCGAATCCGGCGAGCACCCGGCCGAGGCTGGGCAGCAGATCGCGGACCGCCGCGTCGGTGAGGAACGCCCGTCCGGCGGGGCCGGAGAACCACAGGTGGTAGCCGTGGTCGACGATCCGGGCGGGGGTCGGGAAGAACACGCTGCCGCGGGCCCGCGCGGCGAGTTGCCACAGCACCACCGCCACCACCGGGACGCCGAGCCGCAGCGCGAGGGCCCGGGGCAGCCGTCGCGCGGCCCCGAACGGGGTGCCCGGCGCGGTCATGCGCGGCTCCCGCGGTGCTCGGGTGCCCAGCGGAACAGCCGCCGTTCGACCGCGGTGAGCGCCAGATTGATGACGAGGCCGAGCGCTCCCGCCCACACCACTCCGGCCAGCACATCGCGGGTGCCGTCGGTGGCCATGCCCGCCTGGGCGATGAAGGTGCCAAGACCCTCGCCGAATCCGGCGAGGATCTCGCTGGCCACGGCGAGGATCAGGGCGGTGGCCGCCGCGATGCGCACCCCGGCGGCGATGAACGGGGCGGCCGAGGGCAGAGCGGCCATGAAGAGGACGGCGAACCGCCCGAAGCCGAAGGCCCGCAGCGTGTCCTTGGCCAGCGGATCGGTCTCGCCGAGCCCGTAGACGGTGTTGAACAGCACTGGCCAGACACATGCGTAGGTGACGAGGGCGACCGTGGTCCCGCTGCCGGCGCCGAGCAGCAGCGACACCAGGGGGATGAGGGCCACCGACGGCACCGGGCGCAGGAACTCGATCAGCACCCGCGTGGCCTGCGCGGCGGCCGGCACACTGCCCAGCAGCAGCCCGAGGGGGATCGCGAGGGCGCAGGCGAGGGCGAGCCCGGTGGCCCATGCCTCGAGGGTGGCGCCGACGCCGTTCAGGAAGGCGGTGTCGCCGCCGAGTTCGACGGCCCGTACCAGCACCTCGGAGGCGGGCGGCAGGAAGGCGCTCCGCACCATCCCGGAGCGGCCCAGGGCCTCACAGGCGGCGAAGGCCATGAGCACGCCGACGGCGCCGAGCAGCGCGTTCCTGGTCCGCCCGGTGCGCTTCCGCCTGGCCCGGCCGGCCGTCGCGGGGCTCACTCGGCGGGCTGGTAGAGGACGGCGGCGGGGTCGAGGTCCTTGGAGAGCAGCTTCTGCGTTCGCATCAGGGAGATGAGCCGCTTCAGCTGGGCGGCGCTGGACGTGGCCGGGTAGTTGGGCAGGCCGATGGCGGCGGCCTCCGCCGGCTTGATCTTCGTATAGCCGGGCAGCGCCTTCTCCACGGCGCCACGGTCCTTGGCGGCCACGGCCTGGGCGGCGGAGATGGCGCGCTGGAAGGCGGCGGCGGTCTTGGGGTACTTGTCGATGAAGGTAGCGGTGGTGACATAGCCGCTGAGCGGCAGTCCGGCGACGGGTGCCGAGTTGCCGTCGACCACCGTACGGGCCTTCAGTTCGCGCTTGAGCGCGGTGACGAAGGGCTCGGCGGCGTGCACGGCGTCCACCTGGCCCCGCTCCAGCACCGAGCCCATCTGCGGGAACGGCACCTGCCGGTACTCGGGCCGGCCGGCTCCGGCCTTGCCGAGGGTGGCGTTGAGGGTGAGCGACTGGATGTTGTTGAGGATATTGACCGCGACCTTCTTGCCCTCGAGGTCCCGCGGCTCCTTGATCTTGGAGTCGGCGGGCACCAGCACATCCATCATGTGCGGGGCGTTGCGCGCGCCCTCGGCCAGCACCCGGGTCGCCAGGGTGCCCTTCTCGCGGGCCTGGAGGAACGTCACGAAGTTGGCGCCGCCGATGACGTCCACCTGGCCGTGGGCGAGCGCGGGCAGCGCCTGGACGCTCTGCTGGACCGGCTGGACGCGGACGTTCAGCCCTTCCTTCTCGAAGAGCCCGCGGTCCATGGCGATGTGCAGGGCGGCCACATCCGCGAGCGGCAGTCCGGCGACCGTGATCGTCTTCTTCTCCGGCCCGCCCCCGCCGCCGGAGTCCTCGTCGGAGCCGCCGCATCCGGCGAGAAGCACGGCGGTGACCGTGGCCGCCGCGGCCAACTTTGCCGGGGGTAAGCGCAGTTGGTCTCTCATGGCATTTCACGATAGGGGCCGTGCGCTGTTCACACCACGGTCGGGAACACCGGGTTCGGCGGTCGGCACCGCGGCGATTCGGTCCGCCGACAGCGAAGGCGTACCGAGTGGCCGGGCGGTGTATGGCAGAGGTGGGCGCGGCCTGGCAGAGTGCGGCCCATGGACTATTCAGCCCATTTCCACCGTGAGATCGTGGCGTTCGAGCAGGCGGCCCGTGGCGCCGCCGACGGGGCGGACGCGCCGCTGATCCCCTCCTGCCCCGACTGGACCATGTCGGACCTGGTGCTGCACCTGGGCGGGGTGCATCGCCTGGTCGCCCGCGTCATCCGGGATCGGCTCGACCGGCAGCCGGACATCACCGACCCCGCCCTCTTCGAGCTTCCCGAGGACCGCGAGGGCTGGCCGGCCCCCACGGGCGGGCCGCATCACGGGCCGGTGCCGGTGAGTCTCGTCGACTGGTTCGCCGAGGGGGCCGCGCGGCTCGAGTCGCTGTTCCGGAGCGAGGATCCGGGGCTGGCGGTGTGGACGTGGTCGGCGGAGCGGACCGCGGGTTTCTGGCTGCGGATGCAGACCATCGAGGCGGCCCTGCACCGCTGGGACGCCGAGCAGGCGGCCGCCGGGCGGGCCCGGCCGGTCGAGCCCGACCTCGCGGCGGACGCCGTGGCCCAGACCTTCGAGGTGATGGCCCCGGCCCGGCGGGCGTGGCGGGAGGCCCCGCCCGGGGCGGGCGAGCTGTTCCGGTTCCGCCGGACCGACGGGCCGGGCCTGTGGACGGTCCGCTTCGACGGCGACGACGTACGGCTCACCACCGGCGCCCCGGACGAGGACACCGACACGGCGTCCGGCGATGTCGAGCTGGCCGGGGCCGCGTCGGATCTGATGCTGTTCCTGTGGCAGCGACTCCCCGCCGACCGGCTCGACAAGGTGACCGGCGACCAGGCGGTGCTCGACCGCTACTTCACCCTCGTCCCACCCGTGTGAACCGCGTCGTCCCGCCCGTGTGAACCGCGTCCGGCGAGTCGGCACCCCGCGGCCGGGGCCGCGGGGTGCGACCATGGCCGGAGCCGACCACGAGCGAGGGAGCCGCGAATGAACAGCGCCGATCTGCTGGCCGACGCCTTCGAACGGGTACGCGAGGAGGTGCGGTCGGCCGTGGACGGGCTATCGGCGGACGAGTTGGCCGTACGGCTGGACAGCGGGGCCAATTCGATCGCCTGGCTGGTGTGGCATCTGACCCGGGTCCAGGACGACCACATCGCCGACGCCGCGGGCACCGAGCAGCTGTGGACGTCCGAGGGCTGGGCCGAGCGGTTCGGACTGCCGTTCCCGCCCGAGGCCACCGGCTACGGCCACCGGAGCAAGGACGTGGCGGCGGTGCGGGCGGACGCCGAGCTGCTCACCGGGTACTACGACGCCGTCCACGAGAACACCCTGGCGTTCGTGCGCGGTCTGCGCGACTCCGATCTCGACCGGATCGTGGACGAGCGGTGGACCCCGGCGGTGACCCTCGGCGTCCGGCTGGTCAGCGTGGTCTCGGACGATCTCCAGCACGCCGGGCAGGCGGCGTTCATCCACGGCGCGATCCGCAGGCGATAGCGCGAAATCACCGGGAACGGGGGCCGTCGCACCGCCCGCATTGACATGCAGGCAATCACCTGCATAACGTTCGGTGTGAGCTCAGAGATGGACAAGGTCTTCAAGGCGCTGGCCGACCAGACCCGGCGGTATCTGCTGGACCGGCTGCATGAGCACAACGGCCAGACGCTGGGCGAGCTGTGCCGGCGGCTGGAGATGACCCGCCAGTCGGCGACCCAGCATCTGGCCGTCCTCGAGGCCGCCAATCTGGTCAGCACGGTCCGGCGGGGCCGCGAAAAACTCCACTACCTCAACCCCGTCCCCCTCAATGAGATCCAGGAGCGCTGGATCGACAAGTTCGAGCGCCCGCGACTGCGCGCGCTGAGCCTGGTGAAGCGACAAGCGGAGGAAGCGATGGCCGACAAGCCGGCATTCGTGTACGTCATCTATATCGAGAGCACACCGGAGAAGGTCTGGCACGCGCTGACCGACGCCGACCTCACGGCCGAGTACTGGGGCCACAGCAATGTGTCGGGCTGGCGGGTCGGCTCCCCGTGGGAGCATCAGCGGACGGACGGCTCCGGCACCGCCGACGTCGTCGGCACGGTCGTGGAGAGCGCACCGCCCACCCGGCTGGTGACCACCTGGGCCGCGCCCGACGCCGATGCCACCGCCGAACCCTCCCGGGTCACCTTCGACATCCAGCCGCACGGCGACATCGTCCGGCTGACCGTGACCCATGAGAACCTGGCCGACGAGGCCGAGCGGACCGCGGCGGCCGGTGGCTGGGCCGCGGTGCTGTCCAATCTGAAGTCGCTGATCGAAACGGGGAGCCCGCTGCCGCAGCAGCCCTGGCTGATCCCCCGGTGAACCTCGGTCACCGCGGGAGGTGGGGGCTCACCGTGCGGCCCCACCGTCCCGGACCGTGATCCCCAGGGCGTCGGCGAGCATCGGCGCGAGCTCCATCAACTGCCCGCTGTCGATGGTGGCGCCGCCCAGCGCGTCATGACCGTCGGCGATCTCCAGCCGGGTGGCACCTCGCAGATCGACCTTCGCCATCCGCGCCTTGCCGAACCGCACACCCTCCAGCGCCGACCCCGGGAACGCCACCTCCGTCAGACCCGCGCCACCGAGGTCCACATCGCGCAGCAGACAGTCCACGAAGGTGACGTTCCGCAGCGTGGCGGTGCGGAGGTTCACCGATTCCAGCTTGCACCGGTGGAAGGTCACCCGGTGCAGCCGCGCGGAGAACATCTCGAGACCGGCCAGCACACAGCCGCCCAGCTCGCCGTCCTGCCAGTCGGTGTCCGCCAGATCGGTGCCCACCCATCGCACCCCGTCCAGCCACACCTCATTGAACCGGGCCCCGCGGCCACGGCCCCCGGTGAAGGTCACCGAGGAGAACGCGGACTCGAGGAACCGCGCGTTGTCGCATACGGCCCCGTCGAAGGCGTCGCCGTCCAGATGAACGGTGTCGTAGTCGCCTCCCTCCGCCAAGTCCCCGTCGAACGGCCGCAGATGTTCCGCGAAGGGCAGATCGGCGAGTTCACGGGGGGACGACACCATGCGAGGGCTCACTTTCCGGGGGCGGACCGCGTACGAGGCCGATACTGCCATCCGCCACCGACAACCCCGGTGGGACCGCTCGGAGGGGACATACGAGGGCGGCACCCGCCTCAACTGACACTGGAGGGCGATTCCGTGCGCCGGATGGCCCATTCTCCGGTGTGCTGGGCACATTCCCCCGAGGCTCTCTCCGTTAAATCGGACCGTCAGATTATTCACTCTGCGACCCGACACGGAGGAATCCATGCAGATCGCGAAGAAGGCCGCCCTGCTGGCCGCGACCGCCGGCACCCTGGCGCTCCTCGGCACCGGCACCGCCGCCGCCCACGGCCACGGCTCGAACAGAAGCGCCGACATTCCCACCACCTTCGACATCAGCAGCTTCATCTTCCAGAGCAACGACTGCGACACCCTCACCGGTGCCACCACCGTCACCTCCGCGACCGCCCCGACCGGTGAACTCAACATCGGCAGCACCTGCGCCAACGTCATCGGCGGATAACGCCGGGACGGAGGCCGACGATCACCGGCCCACCACGCGCTCCTCTCACCCTCCAGGGGAGAGAGGAGCGCGCCTGTTGCAACCCGATCGCCTGGTACGCCGAACAGGGCACTCTCCGGTGCGCTTACCCGACTTCCCCCGGGCACCCTTCGTTAAATCTGATCGTCAGACACCTCGCTCCACGACCCGACACGGAGGAATCCATGCAGATCGCGAAGAAGGCCGCCCTGCTGGCCGCGACCGCCGGCACCCTGGCGCTCCTCGGCACCGGCACCGCGGCCGCCAACGGCCACGGCTCGAACAGAGGCGCCGACGTGCCCACCACCTTCAACCTGTCCAGCTTCATCTTCCAGACCAACGACTGTGACACCGCCACCGGTGCCACCGCCGTCACGTCCGCGGCCGCCCCGACCGGTGACGTCAGCATCGGCAGCACCTGTATCAACGCCATCGGCGGCTGACACGGGGGCAGGGGCTGAGGACCGCGGTCACCGGCCCACCGCGCTCCCCTCGGACCTCCGGGTCGAGGGGAGCGCACGCCTCACCGCCGTACCTGGATCAGCGCATGGGCGCCGCTGGTGCGCCAGTGGTCCTCGTGTGCGTCCAGCGCGGCCACGGTCCGCTCGTCGAGCCCGACGACGACATCCGACTTCAGGGTGCGCAGCGCGGCCACCGGACCCGGGAAGTACCCGGTGCGGTCGGCGAAGGAGGTGGTCGGGGGCCACAGCCGGTCGCCGACGAGTCGGCGGTAGTTCAGATCGCCCTTCATGACGGTGAGCGTGGCCCCGGCGAACTCGCTCCGCAGATCGCCGGGCATCTCCTCGTACGGCAGCGGGGCGCGGAAGAAGTCGTGGGCCCGCACCGTGAGCCGCCCGTCGCGCATGGCGGCCCACAGCCGTCCGCCGGTTCCGGCCGCGGCGCCCTCCGCCCGCACCAGACGGCGCAGACAGTCGACGACATCCTCGGTGGTGGCGTCGGAGACGTAGTACGGATACGGCTTCACCTGGAGCACCACCCGCTCGGCGCGCCCGTGGTGGAGCACATGGTCGATGAGGACGAGGTCGGGGAGCAGTTCCCGCCCGGCGTTGTCCGCCACCACGCACAGCGTGGCCGGGGAGCCGACGGGCAGCAGCGACCACAGCGCCTCGGAGTCGTCCGCGACCAACGGCGGAGTGTCGGCGCCGGGCCCGTCCGCGGCCGATGAGGAGATGCGGAAGCCCAGGTCCGCGCGGTTGCCCCAGAGTGAGCCGTGCACCAGCGCGTCCGCCTGCGCCGCGGCGGGCTTGCGCAGGATGTCGTCGAGCGTGGCCAGTTCGGCCTCGGCTTCGGGGGTGTCCAGCTCGGCCTGTTTGAAGGGGCGGAACGGGTCGACGCCCCGCCAGGGGCCGTCCGCGAAGTAGCCCACGGCCTCCAGGAGCCGGCGGTAGAAGTAGCTCTCCGCCCACAGGAACGGGACGTCGAACCAGGACCGGCCGAAGTGCTCCCGGCCCCACACCGCCCACCGGTCGTGGTCGTACGCGGTGGGCGGGAGCGGGGCGATGGTGCCCTCGGCGGCGTTTTCGCGCAGCGCGTCGAGGGCGCGGTGCTGCCCGGGGCCGTACGGAAAGGCGTCGCGCACCTTCTCGATCAGTGCGGGATGGCGCTCGGCCAGCACACTCCGGGCGAACGATCCGGGCTCATCGCTGCGGATCACGGGCGCGTCGACGGTGTCGGACATGGCAGCCAGGGTCGCACACCGCGCGCCGGCGCGGCGGGGTCACCAGTGGGCGGGGCGGGTGAGGGACGGCGGCAGCCGGGTGGCGGAGTCGCCCTTGGCCGCGTTCAGCTGGGCCTGGGTGAGGAAGACGGCTCCCCGCAGGTCGGCCGCGCTCAGATCGGCGTCCCGGAAGTCGGCCCCGATCAGATCGGCCGCCGTCAGATCGGCCCGGGTGAGGTTCGCCGCGATGAGACGGGCGCCGCGGAGGTTGGCGCCCCGCAGATCGGCGCCGCGCAGATCGGCGCCGATGAGATCGGCTCCCCTGCGGTTCTTCTTCTTGCCCGGGATCCGGGCCCGCACCAGCTCGCTCGTGCGCAGCAGCAGCTGATTGACCCGGTCGCGGTGGGCCGCCACATCGAGCTCCCGCAGCTCGGAGGCGCTGCCGAGGGTGAGGCGCTCGGTCTCCCGCAGCGCCTCGCGCAACGCACCGTGGACGGGCCGGGCGGCCGGCCGGGCCAGCGCCTCGGTGAGGTACCAGAGCAGCTCGTGCAGGTGGCGCATGACGGGGAAGGCGGCGAACATCTCGGAGGCCGTCCCCGGGTGCCGCCGCCAGTCGCGGCCCTCGAAGGTGAACTGGGAGACCTTCTGCCCGGCGCCGAAGCAGTCGTAGACCGTGCAGCCCGGGAAGCCCTCCGCGCGCAGCCGGGAGTGGATTCCGCAGCGGAAGTCGGCCCGGAGGTTGCGGCAGGGCTCCCCCGCGTCCTTGTCGATCGCGAAGTCCGTGGAGGCCGCGAAGGGCAGGGCGACACAGCACAGCCCGAAGCAGTTGGCGCAGTCGGCCCGCAGGGCGGGGCGGTCCGCGGCGGCCGGGCCGGCGGAGGGGGGTTCGGTGGTATCTGACACCGTGCGTGGTCTCCCGCGTGGACAGGAGCACCGCGGTGCGGGGCGGTGCTCGGTGGCGTTCCATTGTCGCAAGCGGAGTCAGCCGGAGATGATCAGGTCGATTCCATAGGCGGCGATCGCCAGGCACGCGGCGAAGCACACCACCGCCGCGGTCGCCGCCACCGTGTCGGGACGGCCGCGGCGGGCCCCGTGGCGCGGGGTGCCGCCACCGGCGCGGGCCCAGGCGGTGACGCCGAGGGAGAACAACACCACCACCAGGACGGTGACCCCGAGGCTGACCCCGAAGACCCCGCCGATCGTGCCCCAGGTGGTGCCCATACGGATCACCTCCTCCTCGGGGGTCGCAGCCGGTCAGACGGTCGTGTCCAGGGTGCGCCCGGCGGGCTCGGGGGCACCCGGCTCGTTGACGTTGTCCGGGTTCACCGGGCGCCGGCGCGAGAGCGCGTAGAAGCCCACCGCCGCCGCGACGGCGACGCCCGCCACCAGGGCCACCCCCGTGTTGCCCTGGCCCGCCACCCAGGCCGCCACCCCTCCCACGGCCGCCGCCGCGGGCAGGGTCAGCAGCCACGACACCGCGATCCGCCCGGCGATCCCCCAGCGCACATGGGCCAGCCTGCGGCCGAGCCCGGCACCCAGGATGCTGCCCGTGCACACCTGGGTGGTGGACAGCGGGAAGCCCAGGTGCGAGGAGGCCAGGATCACCGCGGTGGCGCTGGTCTCGGCGGCGAAGCCCTGCGGGGGCTGGATGTCGGTCAGCCCCTTGCCCATGGTCCGGATGATCCGCCACCCGCCGGCATAGGTTCCGAGGGAGATCGCCAGACCTGCGCTGAGCACCACCCACCACGGTGGCCCGGAGCCATGGCCGAGCACACCACCGGCGATGAGGGTGAGGGTGATGACCCCCATCGTCTTCTGCGCGTCATTGGTGCCGTGGGCGAGGGCCACCAGGGACGCGGATCCCGCCTGCCCCGCGCGGAAGCCCTTCCGCGCCGCGGGGGCGGCCGCGCGGTGGGTGATCACATACGCGAGATAGGTGGCCAGCATGGCCACCACACAGGCCACCAACGGTGAGGCGACCGCCGGAATCACGATCTTCTGGACGATCGCGGTGAAGCGCACCGCGGATTCCCCGGCGCCCACCCACACCGCGCCGATCAGCCCGCCGAACAGGGCGTGCGAGGAGCTCGACGGCAGCCCGGCGAGCCAGGTGATCATGTTCCACAGGATCGCCCCGATCAGCCCCGCGAAAATCATGACCGGGGAGACCTTGGCGTCGTCGACGATGCCGTTGGAGATGGTCTTGGCCACTTCCGTGGAGAGGAACGCCCCGGCCAGGTTGAGCACCGCGGCGACGAGGACGGCGAGCCGGGGCGACAGCGCCCCCGTGGCGATGGACGTGGCCATCGAATTGGCCGTGTCGTGGAAGCCGTTGGTGAAGTCGAAGGCCAGTGCCGTGAGGATGACGGCCACCAGAAGGAAGGAGACGGAGTCCATTCCCGACCTCCCGCACCAGGAGTGGCCCTGCACTTCGATCGCGTCGAACCGTCTCGTGAGGACCGCTGTCTGATGTCCACGCTAAGCGCGGTGCCAGACGGGCGCCAACGCTGATGTCCGGCCCAACGGCCGGGCCGGGTCGGCGCCGTGGAATACGGCCCCGCCCGGCTCAGGTGCCGTACCGCTCCCGCCGGTCGCGGGGCTCACCGGCAGCTCAGGGAGGGGCGGGCGTTGAGCGTGCGCACATCGCCTCCCGTGGTGTCCCGGTAGGTGTCGGTGACGCGGGCGAGCTCCTCGGGGGTCCGGGCACCGGCCCGGTTCATGGCCCGGTTCGCCCGTACGACGGCCGCCGTCGCCTCGCGGCGCTCGGTCTCGTAGCGGGCCAGCGCGGTGGGCACATCGTCCGCCCGCGCGAGTTCGCGGGCGAGGACGCGGGCGTCCACGACGGCCTGGGACGCGCCGTTGGCCCCCACCGGATACATCGGATGTGCGGCGTCGCCGAGCAGGGTCACCCGGCCGCTCCCCCACCACGGCAGCGGCTCCCGGTCGACCATCGGGTATTCCAGGATCTCGTCGCAGCCGGTCAGCAGACCGGGCACATCGAGCCAGCCGAGCCGCCAGTCCTCGAAGTACGGCAGCACATCGGCCAGCCGCCCCGCCCGGTTCCAGGCCGCGTCGCCGGTGAGCGGCCCGGGCTCGGACATCCGCACCTGGCAGACCCAGTTGACCCGGCCGCCGCCGATCGGATACGCGACCAGCTCGGCGTCCCCGTCGCGCACGATCACCATCGAGCGCCCGGTCAGAAACGGCTCGGCTCGTGTGGTGCCCCGCCACATCCGGATGCCCGACCACAGCAGCGGACCGTCCTGTGGATGCAGCGCGGCGCGGACCGCGGAGTGCAGCCCGTCGGCGCCGATCAGCGCCCGCGCGGCCGTCTCCTCGGCCGTCCCCGTGGCCCGGTCGAGGACGCGTACGCGCACGCTGTCCCGCTGCTCCGAGTCGTCGAATCCCACCACCCGCGCCCCGGTGCGGACCGCGTCCGCGCCCAGGCGCTCGCGGACCGCCGCGAGGAGCAGCCGCTGGAGCTCTCCGCGGTGGACCGAGTACTGCGGCCAGCGGTAGCCCTGGGCCAGGCCGCGCGGCTCGGTGAAGATCCGCCTGCCGAACCGGTCGCAGTACACGTTCTCGGCGGTGGCCACGCCGATGGCGGCGAGCTCGTCGCCGAGGCCGAGTTCGATGAGCTCGCGCACGGCGTGCGGCAGCAGATTGATCCCGACGCCGAGCGGCCGGATCTCGCGGGCGCTCTCGACGACCGCCGTCTCGACCCCGGCGGCGTGCAGGCTCAGGGCGGTGGCCGGCCCGCCGATCCCGCCCCCGGCGATGAGCACACCCATCACTCGGCTCCGGCCTCGGGGCGGGTGCCGGAGGGGGCCTCGGGACGGATCTCGGGGCGGTCCTCGGATCGGGCCTCGGGGCGGTCGATGACGCGCAGCCAGGTGCCGTCCGGCTGGCGGCGGGCCACCTGCACCCGGCCGCCGGTGTTGTCGGCGGGGCGGGTCGAGGTGAGGGCCAGATCGCCGTGGCGAACGGTCGGCAGCGCCTCCTCCACCTGGAAGGGGCGCGGGGCGTGCGCAAGCATCCGCTCGCAAACGGCGCGGATCGCCTCACGGCCGACGGTCGTGGCGCCCGGCGGGTAGGCGAGCACCGCGTCGGGCTCGTAGAGCTCGGCCAGCCCCTCGGCGTCCCCGGCGTTGGCACGCTCCACGAACAGCCGGGCCAGATCCTCGGGGGTGGTGGCGCGGGCACGGGTCTCGGTCATGGTCGACTCCTCATCTCCGTCTCTTGTCTCCGCCTCCACCCTCCGACGGGGGCTACCAGAAGTCCAAGAGATGGTTGGTCTGGTTGCTAGAATCATCGCTTATGGAACTGCGGCAGCTTGAGTACTTCGTGGCGGTGGCCGAGGAGCGGAACTTCACCCGGGCCGCGGAGAAGGTGCATGTGGCCCAGCCGGGGGTCAGCGCACAGATCCGCCGGCTGGAGCGCGAGCTGGGCGAGCAGCTGCTGGACCGCTCGGGCCGCTCGGTGCGGCTGACCGAGGCGGGCGCGGCGGTGCTCCCCTACGCGCGGGCCGCGCTCGCGGCGGTGGAGGGCGCCCGGCTCGCGGTGGACGAGCTGACCGGGCTGCTGCGCGGGCATGTGGCGGTCGGCACGGTCACCTCGCACAGCGTGGATCTGCCGGGGCTGCTGGCGGAGTTCCACGACGCCCATCCGGCGGTGGAGATCACCCTCACCGAGGCCACTTCGGACGAGCTGCTGGAGGGTCTGCGCACGGGACGGCTCGACGCGGCGATCGTCAGCGTGGGCGCCACGACCCCGGCCGGTGTCGAGCTGGAGGTGATCACGGATCAGCCGATCGTGGCCGCGGTCGCCCCCGACCATGAGCTCGCCGCGCACTCGGCCATCTCCCTGGACACCCTGCGGGGCCGTGCGCTGATCAGCCTGCCGCGCGGCACGGGGCTGCGCACCCGGGTCGACGAGGCGTGCGCGGCCGCCGGTTTCACCCCGCACATCGCCTTCGAGGCCAGCGATCCGGAGGTGCTGGCGCAGCTCGCCGAGCGGGGGCTGGGCGCGGCGATCCTGCCCGGCGCGTTCGCCGAGGCGCGGCCGGACCGGCTGCGGTCGGTCCGCATCGAGCGGCCGGCCCTGCGGGGGCGGCTGGCCTTCGCCTGGCGGGCGGACGGCCCGAGCGGTCCGGCCGGCCGGGCCCTGGTCGAGCGCGCCCGTACCGCCCTGGCGGCCGCCTCGGCCACCTGAGGGCGCCGCCGGGTGAGCACTCGTCCTCCCGCACACACCGCACTCCCCATTGACAGCTGACCAGGGCGGATCCCACAATTGCGCTCATGATCAGGCACCGGTTCGACGCGACGGGACTTCTACGCGCCCCGGACCGGACCGGGTGTGAGCGCTCGGGCCTCTAACCGGGATCTCCGCATCCCGCGGCCACCGCCCCCGCGCCCCCCGAAGCCACGCCGGTCATTCCTCTCGCGATCGCCGGTCATCCCCTGACGGTCCGGACATCGCGACGCTCAGGACGACACTCCCGTGGTCTCCCCCGCGGCACGAGGGCACCTCCCCACCCCCGCCTGCCCCCTGTTCCGCTGTCACGCATGAGGAGACGCCATGACCGTCGTCGACACTCCACCCACGACTCTGCGCGAGGCCACCATCCCGCCGGACGGCATGTACGAGGGCGCGCGCGTTCTGCGGCGGTTGCCCGAGGGGTGGGAGGAGCGTCCGTACGAGCGGTTCGAGATCGTGCCCCTCGGACGCGTCATAGGCGCCGAGATCCGCGGCCTGAACCTGTCCCGGCCGCTGGAGCCCGCGCTGCGCGAGGAGCTGAACCGCGCCCTGCTGGAGTGGAAGGTGCTCTTCTTCCGCGGTCAGCACCTCACCTCGGAACAGCAGCGCGGATTCGCCCGTAACTGGGGCGAGTTGGAGACCAATCCGCTGCTCGCCGCCGGGTCCAGCGAGGATGTGGTCCGCTTCGACAAGGCCTCAGGCGCCACGCCGACCTTCGAGAACATCTGGCACACCGACGTCACCTTCCGCACCCGGCCCGCGCTCGGCGCCGTGCTCCAGCTGCGCGAGGTGCCGCCGGTGGGCGGGGACACCATGTGGGCCGACATGGCGGCGGCTTACGACAACCTCCCGGCGGAGGTGAGGGAGCGCATCGACGGCGCCACCGCCGTCCACGACGTCATCCCCGGCTTCATCCGCTTCTACGGCCCGGAGCGGCTGGCCCCGTTCCAGGAGATGTTCCCGCCGGTGGAGCACCCGGTGGTGCGCACCCATCCGGAGACCGGCCGCCGGATGCTGTTCGTCAACACCTCCTTCACCACCCGGATCACCGGGATGGAGCGGGAGGAGAGCGACCGGCTGCTGAGCTTCCTGTGCCGGCAGGCGCACGTCCCGGAGTACCAGGTGCGCTTCCACTGGCAGCCGGGCGACATCGCGTTCTGGGACAACCGCGCCACACAGCACTACGCGGTCAACGACTACGCCCCGCACCGCCGGGTCGCCGAGCGCGTCGCCATCGAGGGCGACCGGCCGTTCTGACCCCGGCCGTTCCGCCACGGCCCCCGATGCGGCGATTTTCGGCCAGCCGCGCGAGCCCATACTCGGCGCGAGCTTGTTCCCGGCGGATGGAACGATGCACGGCAGTGGCCACATCGGAGGTATAACCATTGCGGAGTGGTCAGTTGACGAGCCGATGGAAGGGGACGGGTGCGATACCGGGTCCTGGGGGCGCTTGAGCTGCGCACCGGCGAGGGGTGGGCCCCCCTGGGGCCGGCCAAGTGGCGGACGCTGCTCGCGGTGCTGCTGTGCCACGCCAACCAGACCGTCTCCACCGAACGGCTCCTGGACGAGCTCTGGGGCGAGGACCGGGCGCCCCAGAGCGCCACCAAGCTGCTACAGACCTATGTCTCCCGGCTCCGCCAGACCCTGGGCGACGAGGCCGGGCAGACCCTGATCACCGAGAAGCAGGGCTACAAGGCACAGGGCTACCGGCTGGCGGTGGAGGCCGCCGAGTTCGACGCCCACCGCTTCGAGCAGCTGGTCGAGGAGGGGCGGCGGGCGCTCGACCGGGAGGCGCCCGAGACGGCGGCGGAGCGGCTGCGCGAGGCGCTGGCGATGTGGCGCGGCACCCCGTTCGCCGATGTGCCTCCGGCCCCGGCGGTGGCAGCGGAGGCCACCCGGCTCGAGGAGTGCCGGCTGCAAGCCGTGGACGCCCGGATCGACGCGGACCTGCGGTGCGGGCGCCATACGGCCGTCCTGGGCGAGCTGGAGGCGCTGACCGCCGAGTATCCGTTCCGCGAGGAGTTGCGCGGCCGGCTGATGCTGGCGCTGTACCGGTCCGGACGGCAGGCCGACGCCCTGGCCGCCTACCGCGATCTGCACCGGCTGCTGAGCGAGGAGCTGGGGGTCGAGCCGACCCCGCCGCTGCGCGACCTCCACGAGCGGATCCTGAACGCCGACGCCTCCCTGGTGGCCGCGCCCGCCCCGGAGGCGGACCGGCCCGACCCGGCCGCCGCTGCCGCCGCCGCTGCCCGTAGGGCCAACCGGGGGCCCCGCCAACTGCCGCCCGCCAGCCCCGCGTTCACCGGGCGCCACGGTGAGGTCGCGGTGATCCAGGCGCTGATGGACGCGGCCGGGGACCCGGAGGCGGGCGAGGGCGGCCGGTCGGTGGTGCTCGCGGCCATCGACGGCACCGGCGGGGTCGGCAAGTCGACCCTGGCCATCCACGCCGCGCACCAGCTCGCCGACCGCTTCCCCGACGGGCAGCTCTACGTGGATCTGTACGGGGCGACCGCCGGACAGTCGGCCCTGGACCCCGGTGAGGTGCTCGGCCGGTTCCTGCGCGCCCTCGGTGTGGACGGCTCCAACGTGCCGAGCGACACCGACGAGGCGTCCGCGCAGTTCCGTTCGCTGGCGGCGGGCCGGAGGCTGCTGGTGATCCTCGACAACGCCGCAGGTGTGGACCAGGTGCGGCCGCTGATCCCCGCCGGGCCGGGTTGCGCCGCGCTGGTCACCAGCCGGGAGATGCTGACCACCCTGGAGGGCGCCACCCATCTGCATCTGGATGTGCTCCCGCAGGACCAGGCGGTGGCGCTGCTGGAGCGGGTCGTGGGCGCGGAGCGGGTGCGGGCCGAGCCGGCGGAGGCGGAAGAGATCACCCGGCTGTGCGGCTGGCTGCCGCTGGCGCTGCGGATCGCCGGTGCCCGGCTGGCCGCCCGCCCCGCGTGGCCGCTGCGCACCCTCGTGACCAAGCTGACCGACGCCCGGGGCCGGCTGGACGAGCTGCGCTTCGGCGATCTGGCCGTCCGGGTCAGCTTCCAGGTGAGCTACGAGGGCTTCCGGCTCGGCCGCCGCTCCGACGACCTGGACGCGGTCCGCGCCTTCCGGCTGCTCAGCGTGGTGCACGGGCACGATGTGAGCCTGCCGGTGGCCGCGGCGCTGCTGGACCTGCCCACCGACCGCACCGAGAACGCGCTGGAGCGGCTGGTCGACGCCCAGCTCCTGGAAAGCAGGGACTCCGTCCGCTACCACATGCACGATCTGCTGCGGCTGTTCGCGTCGGAGCAGGCGGAGCAGGAGGAGCCCGAGGCGGAGCGCTCGGCGGCCCTGGAGCGGGTGCTGACCTGCTACGCGGCCACCGCCCAGCGGGCGGTCACCCTGCTCGATCCGCTCCGCCCCTGGCCCCGGCACCCGGTCGAGGGCCCGTCGGTGCCGCTGACCGGCCAGGACGAGGCCGAGAGCTGGCTGAAGGACGAGCTGCCCAATCTGCTGGCGGCCGTCGCCCACGCCGCCGAGCCCGCCCAGCCCGAGGCGATCGCGCGCCTGGGGCTGCGGCTGGCGCGGGCGCTCCAGTGGTTCCTCTTCCCCCGGGCCCACGCCCAGGATCTCCAGACGATCAACGAGCTGGCCGTCGAGACCGCCCGCCGCCTGGGCGACCCGGAGAGCGAGGCGTGGGCGCTGGACGGCCTCTCCGCCGCGTACTGGCTCCAGCACAGCTATGACGAGGTACGGACCACCCTGGAGTCGGCGCTGGAGATCTGGCGCGAACTGGACCATCGGGAGGGCGAGTTGCGCACCGCGTGCAATCTCGCGGACGCGCTGTGCGAACTGGGCCTGTACGAGGAGGCCATCACGGTGCAGGAGCGGCAGCTCACCCTCGCCCGGGAGGCCGGGGACCTGCCGGCCGAGGTGATCGGCCTGGGCAACCTCGGCCGGGCCCACCGGGGCCTGGGCCGCCCCGAGGATGCCCTGACCTGTTTCAAGGAGAGCCTGGAGTACGCCCGTCGCACGGGCAACATCCACCATGAGGGCTTCGCCCTCTACGAGATCGGGATCACCTATATGGAGCAGGGCAGGTTCCCCGAGGGCCGGGCCCATATGGACCAGGCCCTGCCGGTGTGGAAGCGCCCCGGTACGTACGAGAGTTGGCGCGGGCACACCTGGAGCGGGCTCTTCCCCGCCTGTATGACGCTACAGATCGGCCCCGGTCCGCGCTGAGGCGGGGTCCGGGGCGTGCGTCGGACACGGGGTCCGGGGCGGGCGTCGGGCGGAGGGGCTGCCGGGGCCGCGGCTGAAGGGACGGCCGGGGCTACGGCTTGCGGGCCACCCCGCCGTAGGCCCAGACCCGGCTCGGGTCGGACTCGGCGCCGATGCCCGGACGCCACGAGGGGAGTTGCACCAGGCCCGGGGCGAGCAGGTCGAGCCCGGCGAAGAACTCCATGATCCCGGCATGGTCGCGGGCGACCAGGGACACCGGGTCCTCGAAGCTGATGACCTCCCAGTCCCGGTCGGTGTCGACGGTGAAGTCACCGGTGGCGTGCGAGAGGACCAGACAGCTGCCCGGCGCGGCCCAGTCCATGAGCCGGCGGACGATGCCGACGGGGTTCGCCAGGTCCTCGATGTAGTCGAGGACGAGCGTCAGCAGGATCGCGACCGGCTGTGCGGGGTCCAGCAGCCGACGCAGCTCCTCATGGCCCAGAAGGTCCTCGGGCGAGCGGATGTCGGCCTTGACCATCGTGGTGCCGGAGACGGAGAGCCTGGCCTGGCCGTGGCTCGCCACGATGGGGTCGTTGTCGGCGTAGACCACCCGGGCCCGGGGATTCACGGCCTGGGCGATTTCATGCACATTCGGGGTCGCCGGCAATCCCGCGCCGATATCCAGGAATTGGCTGATTCCATTGGCGGCGAGATGACGGACGGCACGGTGCAGAAATCTCCGATTGGAGAGCGCGGTGTCACGGACTTCCGGTGCGACACCGAGAAATCGCTGAGCCTGCTCGTAATCGGCGAGGTAATTGTCCTTGCCGCCGACGAGATAGTTGTAGACCCTGGCCGGGTTCGCCTCGCTGACCGCAAGACGTCCGTGGTCGGCCGGCCGCCACTCCCTCGTCCTGAGCCCGATGCCGGGTCCACTGCTCTTCATCGTGATTCCCTTACCACTAGCACTGCCTCGCCTCACCGCCGACGGTTCCGGATCACTGCGGGTGCGGAGCCGCGCCCGGACGCCACGTGACCGTCTTCCTCGGCCCCGGTTCGGCCCAGGCGACCGGATCCCGCGCCCACAGGTGGAAGGGCAGGTCGACATCCGCGGACACCCGGCTGAGCTGGCCCCAGGAGTACGCCCCGGAGTGGGCCGCGGTGGCCTGGAGTGCCGCTTCGAGGCAGGCACGGGCGGTGCGTTCGGCCCGGCAGGTGCCGCTCGGGCCGGACCCCTCCACCCCGCCGCAGAGCTGGAAGGTGCTCCAGGCGTAGAGGGGTTCGTCCTCGACATGAGGCTGATGCTGCTGGTCGACGTTCACAGGCCCTCTCCAGACGCGTCCCTGCCGGGCGGCTGTAGCGATGCGTCCAGCATGGAAGAGGGCGGATCAGCGGCGGTATACCGGCGGTAAAGCGACGGCCACGGCGGCTCGACCGGGTCAGCCCCGGTCGGGGTCCCGCCGCGGCCGCATCGCGTTCCGCGTTGGAAAAGGCCCTGGTCACATGCCGTTTGACGGTATGGCGCGCGCCCGGGGCCGCCCGGTCACCCGGTCACTCGGCGAGCCAGGCCAGAACCTCCCGGCTGATCCGCTCGGGCCGCTCCAGGTGGAGGAAGTGCCCGGTGCCGTCGACCAGTTCCATCCGCGAGCCCGCGGGCAGGTGGTCCGGGGCCCCCTGGACGACATCGGCGCCGATGCAGCCGTCGTCGGTGCCGTGCAGATAGAGGATGGGGACCTCCCCGGTCCGGGTGATGGCCTCCTGTTCGGCCGCGTAAGCCGCCACATGGCGCGACGGGTCGAACAGCGCCCGGTAGTAGCCGATCGCGGCGGCGAGGTGGGCCGGGTCCCGCAGGCTCTCCTTGACGTGCGCGATGTCCTCGGCGGCGTCCTTGTACCCGGGCGACCAGTCGCGCCACAGACCGTCGATCAGGGCCATGTCGTGCGCCGCCGCCCCGGCCTCGGCCAGCGGCGTCTGGAACAGGAAGATGTAGAAGGAGCGCTTGAACTGGCCGTAGTCATAGTTGAAGAAGTCGGCCAGTACCCCGCCCAGCGGGGGCACCGACATCGTGACCGCGCGCCGCCAGCGCTCGGGGGCGCTGGCGGTGGCGCCGTACGCGGCGATGGCGCCCCAGTCGTGGCCGATGAGCACGGCGTCGCCGTCACCGCCGAACGCCTCGTGGAGCGCGTTGGCGTCCGCGGCGATCGCACCCGCCTGGTAGGCGCCGTCGGCGGGAATGCCGCTGGGCGCGTAGCCCCTCATGAAGGGCGCCACCGCGTGGTAGCCCGCGTCCGCGAGTGCGGGAAGCAGATGGCGCCAGGAGTGCGCGGAGTCCGGGAAGCCGTGCAAGCAGAGCGCCAATGGGGCGTCGGCCGGGCCCGCTTCGAAATACCCGAAATCAAGTCCATTTGCGTTGATGTTCTTCAGCTCTGTCACGCCCGAGGATGCTAATGCACCGTCAGGACGTCGTCCATGTACGGCCGGAACGGGCTGCGCACCGGGCCGGGGAAGTGGCAGACTGCGCTATACCGTCCGGAAATTCGATGACGCACCGCGTGTTTTCGCCGGCCGAGCCCCAGGGAGGCCCGATGACCAGCCCGAGCAGCCCCGTCGCGGACCACCGCGATGCGATGATGCACCGCGGATTCCTCTACCGCGACGAGGAGGAAGTGGTCGATATCTGCGTCCCGTTCCTCCGCGAAGGCCTGGAGGCGGACGACGCCGTGGCCGTCGTCGCGGCCACCTCCAACATCGACGCGCTGCGGGACGCGCTCGGGCAGGACGCCAAGGCGGTGCAGTTCGAGGAGGCGCTCAGCTGGTACCAGCACCCGGTGAAGACCATCGCCGCCTATGACTCCTTCGTGAAGGCCGAGAAGCCGCGCCGGGTCCGGGTGATCGCCGAACCGGTGTGGCAGGGCCGCACCCCGCTCGAGGTGGTGGAGTGGGCGCGCTACGAGTCGATCGTCAACGCGGCCTTCGCCCACTCCGGCGCCCGCGCCATCTGCTGCTACGACCGGCGTCTGCTGCACCCCGAGATCCTCGCCTACGCGCGCCAGACCCATCCCGAGATCATCGACGGCCATGGGCCGGAGAAGAGCGACGCCTACACCGACCCCGGCCCGTTCAGCGCCACCTGCGACCGGCGCCCCCTGCCGTCCGCCCCGCGCACGGCCGAGTCCGTGTCGATCGTCTCGACCGATCTGGACGCCGTGCGCACCTTCGTGGCCGAGCGGGCGAGCCGGCACGGCATGGGCCATGACGCGCTGCGCAACATGGTCGCGGCCGTGAGCGAGGTGTCCACCACCGCGATCCGGCACGGCGGGGCCCCGGCGCGGCTGAGCACCTGGGTAAACGACGGCGATCTGGTCTGCGAGATCTCCGGGCCCGGCCACTGGTACCCGGACGCGCTGTGGGGCTTCGCCCCACCGGCCGACTCCGAGCCCGGGTTCGGGCTGTGGGGCGTCCGCATGCTGTGCGACGTGGTGCAGATGCAGGCCGACGCGGACGGCACCCTGATCCGGCTGCGCACCCGGCTCTGAGGTCCCGGAGGGCTGGGCCGATGGCCGGGGAATCGGGGAATCTCCTGTGGACCGTCAGGTGACGGTGACGGCCCCGGTGAGGACGGCGAAGGCGATGTAGCCGAGGGAGACAAGCACGCCCCAGCGCAGGGCGTGCTTCTGGAAGTCGCCGAGTTCGGCCTTGACGAGGCCGAGGAGGACCCAGAGCGGGGCGCTGGTCGGGCCCATCATGTGGAGGATCTGGCCGATGGCGCCGGCGCGGGCGATCTGGTTGGCGTCGATCCCGTAGTGAGCGGCGGATTCCGCCAGTACGGGGACGACGCCGAACCAGTAGCCGTCGTTGGACATGAAGAAGCCCAGCGGCAGGGCGAGGATGGCGGTGAACAGCGGAATGAGGTTCCCCATGGAGTCGGGAACGACGGCGAGGGCCGCGTCCGCCATCGCCTTGATCATGCCCGAGTCGGTCATGATCCCGGTGAACACGCCTGCCGCCAGGACGAGGATCATCACGGGGACGGCGTTGGCGGCCTGACGCTTGATGAGCTCCTGCTGGTCGCCGATGGTGCGGACGTTGATGAGCAGGGCCGGCACGAACGCCACCATGAACAGCACCAGCAGGTCGGCGGCCTCCAGGACGAGCAGCACCATCAGCAGCACCGTGAGGGCGGCGTTGCACCACATCCGCCAGTCCGCCGTCACCGGCTCGAACGCCTCACCGGAGGCGATGTCGAGCTGGAAGGCGGCGAGCGTGCCGGAGTCGAGCTTCCGGCGTTCGCGCAGGCCGAGCCAGTAGGCCACGGCGATGATGGCCAGGCTGGTCAGCGCCATCGGCCCGAGCATATGGACGAAGTACTCGGTGGCGCTCAGATGCAGGACGCTGATGCCCCGGGTGGCCGCACCTCCCCAGGGAGTGGTGCCGGAGATGGTGCCCAGCGCCATGGCCGACACGGTGGCGAGGATGAGGGGGTTCATGCCCAGGCGGCGGTAGATGGGCAGGAACGCGGAGCAGACGATCATGTAGCTGGTGGTGCCGTCGCCGTCGAGGGCGACACACAGGGCAAGGACGGCCGTGCCGACACAGACGCGGACCGGGTCGCCCCTGGAGGCACGGACGATGGCCTGGCAGACGGGCTCGAAGAGCTTGGCCTCCATCATCAGACCGAAGTAGAGGACGGCGAACAGCAGCAGCGCGGCGGTGGGCGCGACCGTGTCCAGACCGTTCATGATCATGTCGCCGAGCCTGGCGCCCTTGCCCGCGACGAGGGCGGCGGCGATCGGCGTGAGCATGATGGCGGTGAACGCGGAGAGGTGCTTCCGCATCACGAGCAGCATGAAGCTGCCCAGAGTGGCGAAGCCGAGGAGGGCGAGCATCGTTGCTCCTAGGGGCAGGGCAGGGCTCATGGGCCGCCGACCGGGCGGCGGGGAGAAGAAGACGCGGCGCAACCGGATAACCGGTTTACCGGATCGCCGGTAGGTAACTAGAATCCAGCCATCACGTCAATATCGAAGTGAGGAATTCGATGGCCGAACTCGCCAGGATCACGGTCGAACCGCGGGAACCGCTGGCCGCAGAGGTCTCGCGTCGCCTGATCGACTATCTGATGTCCGGCGAGGTGCAACCCGGCGACCGGATCCCCTCCGAACGGCGGCTCACCGAGATGCTCGGAGTGAACCGGCCCACCGTGCGCGAGGCGATCAAGTCGCTGGGCCTGCTCGGCCTGCTGGAGATCCGCCAGTCCAGCGGGACGTACTTCCGCGGCACCGACTCCGATGTGCTCTACCGCCTGTTCGAACTGGGCCTGGTCCTCGGCGAGCGGGGCGCCCGGGACATGGTCCAGGCCCGCGCGGAGCTGGAGGTCGTCGTGGCAGGCCTGGCCGCACAGGCCCGCGACGAGGCGGGCGTCGAGCTGCTGCGCGCCCGGCTGGCGGCGATGAAGCAGTGTCCGGACGAGGAGTTCCCCGAGGCGGACACCGCCTTCCACGCGGCGTTGGGCGAGTTGGCGGGCAATACGGTGCTGCGGGACATGCTCAAGGGCATGCGGGCGATGATCCACCGGGGCTGGGTCGAGCGCACGGGCGCCGTACGGCCCCGCGAGGTGGCCTACGCCGACCATGTGCCGATCTTCGAAGCGGTGGCGCGGGGGGACGCCGAGGCGGCCCGCGCGGCGATGGCCCGGCACGTGGAGGGCGCCTCCCGGCGCCTGATGGAGGCCCTCGAACAGCGCGAGGCATAGCGGACCAGGGCCGCCGGGCGCGTCCCGGCGGCCCCCTGACCACCACAAGGGACCACCGCAAGGGACCACCACCATAAGGGAATCCGGTTGACCGGTTTACCGGTTGCTTCTACAGTGACGGCGCGGCAACGCTCCGCCGGTCCCCCGGCCCACCGGAACCGGCCCCTGCCTACCGGAAGAGGAAGGAACCCGGTGATCGAACCCCCTCCCCTGGTCGCCATGATCCACGCCGTGCCGACCGGGGCCCGTATCGCCCAGGAGGCGTTCGCTCAGGAGTTCCCGCAGGCCACGGTGTGGAATGTGCTGGACGACCGGCTGCTGGACGACGCCCTCGGCGCGGGTGGCCTCACCGACGCGCTGCGTCGGCGCATGCTGCGCCTCATCGCCCATGTGCTGGACGGCGGCGCCCAGGGGCTGCTGCTGACCTGCTCCTCCTACGGAGCGGTGGTGGACACCGCCCGCACGCTGTGGGACATGCCCGTGCTGAAGTCCGACGAGGCCATGTTCAAGGCCGCCCTGACCGGCCCGTTCGAGCGCATCGCCGTCGTCGCCTCCACACCGCCCGCCGTCCCCGCCGCCATGGCCCAACTCGAGGCGCTCATCCCGGCGGTGCGGGCCGACCGTCCGGTGGACATCGTGACCGCCCTGGCCGAGGCCGACGCCGACGCCGACAGCGCGGAAGCGACCGCCCGCCATCTGGCCGACGCCCTGGGCGCCGCCGGAGCGGCCGACGCCGATGCGGTGCTGCTGGCGCAGTACTCCCTCGCCCCGGCCCGGGGCCCGCTGGCCGAGCTGCTGGGCGTTCCGGTGCTGGACGGTGCCGGAGCCGCCGTCCGGGAACTGCGCGGTCTGCTCACCGGCGGGGGCGGGCGGACGGCCACCGCCGCGACGGTCGCGCCGTGACCGCGCGCCCGCCCTGGCCGGTGGCCTACACCGTCTCCGCCGACGACTGCCGTACGCCCATGCCGCTCGGCTTCGACGCACCGCTCGCCGAAGCCGTCCGGCGGCTGGCCGAACTCGGCTACGACGGTGTGGAGGTGCAGGTGCGCGAGGCCTCGGCCCGCGACGCCGACGCCCTGCTCCGCACCGTGGAGGGCGGCGGCCTGACGGTCCTCGGCGTGGGCACCGGCCCCGTCGCCGCGCGGGACCGGCTGACGCTGACCGACCCCGCGCCGGACGTACGCCGTCACGCCCTGGACCGGCTGCTGGGCGCGGCCCGTCTCGCCGGTGCGCTCGGTGTGCCGCTCACCCTCGGTCAGACCCGTGGCACCTTCTCGCCGGGTCTGGAGGAGGCGCAGCGGGGCTGGGCCCAAGGCGCCGTCCGGCAACTGGCCGAGGAGGCGGCCGCTCGCGGCAGCCGACTGCTGCTGGAGCCACAGTCGCGGGCCAACACCTCCTTGTGGCATACGCCCGAGGAAGCCCTCGCCGTCGTCCACGCGCTCGGCCCGCCCGCCGGGCTGGTCCTGGACACCCATCACCTCGAAGCCGAAGGCATCGATCCGGTCCGGGCGGCCACCGACCACACCCGGATGACCGGCTGCCTCCAGCTCGCGGCGCCGGGCGCACGCGGCCCGCTGGCGGTCGGCGACCCCCGGCTCCCCGCCCTGCTGCGGGCCCTGGAGCAGGGCGGCTTCACCGGCTGGCTGACGCTGGAACACACCCAGGGCGGGGACAGCCGCAAGGCCGCGGCCCGCTCCTGGACCGCGCTCACCGATGCCGCGGCCACCATGGGCTGACCCTCGTACTTCCGCTGCCACCCTCCCTGACACCCGTACAACCGCGGCCACTCCGACCTGGCCTCCGCGCTCCCCCCGCCCCCTGTGACTCACCTGCTGAAAGGAACCCGCCCCATGAGCACCACGTACCGCCTCGGCGTCCTGGAGGGCGACGGCATCGGCCCCGAGATCGTCCCGTCCGCCGTCGAGATCGCCACCGCCGCCGCCCGGACCACCGGGGTCTCCGTCGACTGGGTGACCCTGCCGCTCGGCGCCGCGGCGATCGAGTCCCACGGCACCCCGCTTCCCGAGGAGACCAAGGAAGCGCTGGCCGGTCTGGACGGCTGGTACCTGGGGCCGCATGACTCCGTCGGCTACCCCGAGCCGCACAACTCCGCCCTCAACCCCTCGGGCTCCCTGCGCAAGCACTTCCAGCTCTTCGCCAACATCCGCCCCGCCAAGAGCTTCCCCGGTGCGAAGGCCGTCTGCGACGGCGCCGACCTGGTCATCGTCCGCGAGAACACCGAGGGTTTCTACGCCGACCGCAACACCTTCGCGGGCACCGGCGAGTTCATGCCCACCGCCGACACGGCCATCATGATGGGCATCGTCACCCGGGCGGCCACCGAGCGGGTCGCCCGCGTCGCCTTCGAGCTGGCCCGCTCCCGCCGCAAGAAGCTCACCATCGTCCACAAGGCCAATGTCCTCAAGCTCACCACCGGGCTGTTCCGCACCGTGTGCCAGGAGGTCGCCCAGGACTACCCGGACGTGGCGGTGGACGACTTCCACATCGACGCCATGACCGTCCATCTGGTGCGCCGCGCCCAGGACTTCGACGTCATCGTCACCGAGAACATGTTCGGCGACATCCTCTCCGACCTCGCCGGGGAGATCTCCGGCTCGCTGGGCACCGCCCCCTCGATCAACGCCTCCGCCACCACCGCCATGGCCCAGGCGTCCCACGGCTCCGCCCCCGATATCGCCGGGCGGAACCTCGCCAACCCGGTCGCCATGATCCTCTCCGGGGCGATGCTCTTCGAATGGCTCGGCGCGCGCCACGGTGACGCGGCCCTGACCGCCACCGCCGCGGTCATCCAACGGGCCGTGGCCGACACCATCGCCGCCGGTGTCTCCACCCGCGACCTCGGCGGTACCGCCTCCACCACCGAGTTCACCACCGCCGTCAGCAAGGCCGTCCACGATGGCGCGGGCCAGGGCTGACGCCCGGATCGGCCGAACGCGGCGCTGCCCCGGCCGGATGCGGCCGGGGCGGCGCGGAGCGACACTGGCGGGGAGGGCCACAGCCGTGATGCGGAGTGTGCGTATGGATGGGCTGCCATCCGTCAGGGAGAGCACGCGATGAACACGCCCCACCGGCGCCGGGGCGCCCAGGGCACCCCGAGGGTGCGGCGGGACCTGCCCACCCGCATCGACGCCACCGGCATCCGACGGGAGACGGACGCGCTGGGGACCGTCGAGGTCCCGGCCGACCGGTACTGGGGCGCCCAGACCCAGCGGGCCCTGGTGCACTTCGCGATCGGTGACGACCGCATGCCCAAGGCGGTCTACCACGCGTACGGCTATGTGAAGAAGGCCGCCGCGCTGGTCAACGGCCGGGAGGGGCGGCTGGCGGGGTGGCAGGCGGATCTGATCGCGCATGTGGCCGACGAGGTGGTCTCCGGTGCGCTGGACGACCACTTCCCGCTGTATGTGTGGCAGGCCGGTTCCGGCACCCAGACCAATATGAACGTCAACGAGGTCATCAGCAATCGCGCGATCCAGCTGGTCGGCGGCGCCGTGGGCAGCAAGGAGCCCGTGCACCCCAATGACCACGTCAATCTGGGCCAGTCCTCCAACGACACCTTCCCCACGGCCATGCACATCGCCGCGGTGCGCGTCCTGCACGACCCGCTGCTGCCGCAGGTCAGCCTGCTCCAGGAGGCCATCGCCGCCAAGTCCCGGACCTGGTACGACATCGTCAAGACCGGCCGCACCCATCTGCGGGACGCGGTGCCCCTCTCCGTGGGGCAGGAGTGGTCCGGCTACGCCGCCCAGCTCTCCGACGCGCTGGAGCGGCTGCGGGCCACGCTGCCGGATCTGTACCAGCTCGCCATCGGCGGCACGGCGGTCGGCACCGGTCTGGGCGCCCCCGAGGGCTTCGGACCGGCGGTGGCGCGGGAGATCGCCGTGGCCACCGGCCATCCGTTCAAGGCGGCGTCCAACTCCTTCGCGGCGCAGAGCGGTGTGGACGCCATGGTGGCCGCCTCCGCCGGGCTGCGCGGTCTCGCCGTCCCCCTGATGAAGATCGCCGACGATATCCGCTGGCTCGCCTCCGGCCCGCACGGCGGGATCGGGGAGCTGACGCTGCCCGCGAACGAGCCCGGCAGCTCCAGCATGCCCGGCAAGGTCAACCCGACGCAGTGCGAGGCCATGATGATGGTGTGCGTCCAGGTGCTCTCCGACGACGCCGCCGTGGCACACGCGGGCACCCGGGGCAACTTCCAGCTCAACGCGGCACGGCCATTGGTCATCAGCGACTTCCTGCACTCCGCCCGCATCCTCGCCGACGCCTGCGAGAAGCTGCGCGCGTACTGTGTCGAGGGCATCGAGTTGAACCGCGAGCGGATCGACGAGTATCTGGCCCGCTCGCTGATGCTGGTCACCGCGCTGTCCCCGCGGATCGGCCACGACAAGGCCGCCGAGATCGCCCGTAAGGCCGCCGCCGAGGGAACGACCCTGCGCGAGGCGGCCATCGCCAGCGGCCACATCGGCGCCGAGGACTTCGACCGGATCGTGGACCCCCGGAAGATGGCCCGCCTGCGCGACGGCTGAGAGCCCGTGTCATATCCCGTGCTCGGCCAGCGGTCCCACCTCCAGCCCCGCGGCCCGGCACTCCGCCACCACCACGGGCAGCGCGGCCAGCGTGGCGCGCCAGCAGCCCGTGGCCGCGGCGCGGTCGGTGTCGTGCAGCAGAACGGTGGCCCCGCCGCGCAGATCGCGCCGTACGGCGGCGGCCACCGACCCCGGGGTGGCGTCCCCGGTCCAGTCGCGCCCCCAGGCCGACCAGAGGACCGGGGTGAGTCCGGCCCGGGCCGCCGCCAGCCAGCGGCCGCCGGTGAGGATGCCGAACGGCGGCCGGTACCACCGCGGCACCGCGCCGGTGGCCAGCCGGATCGCGCGGGCGGCCCGGGCCACCTCATGGGCGTCGCGGGACACCGTGGGCAGCCAGGGGCGGCTGTGGGTCCAGCCGTGGACGGCGAGTTCATGGCCCCGGCGGACGATCTCCAGGGTGGTGTGCGGGAAGCGCGTCACGCCGTCCCCCAGGACGAAGAAGGTGGCGCGGACGCCGAGCTCGTCGAGCACCTGGAGGAAGCGCGGGGTGGTGCCCGGATCGGGTCCGTCGTCGAAGGTGAGGGCCACATGGTCGCGCCGGCCACGGCCCGCCAGGGTGGGGAACAGGACGCGCCGGGGCCCGGGCAGCCAGGTACCGGCGGGGGCGATGTGCGCGGCCGCCGCGAGCAGCGCGGCGTTGCGCACCAGGACACCGGAGCGGTGGCGCACGCTCATGGTGTTCCCTCGCCGCCGGGGCCGCTCCGTCCGCCGGGGAGTGGTGTCCCGGTGTTCCGCGGTGGTTCGGGGACGGCCTGGTCCCAGGCGCCGGACATGGCGGGCGAGCGGGTCAGGCCCACGATTCCCGCCGCCATCAGCAGGATCCCGGCCACTTCGGGCACGATGCGCAGCCCCAGCTCGATGCGTTCGCCGAACAGCATCCAGCCCAGCGCGATGCTGACCAGGGCGTCGCCGAGGGTGAGCGCGGGCTGCGAGGCGGCCAGGGTGCCCGCGCGCAGGGTGCTCTGGAGCAGCAGGAAGCTCAGCAGTCCCACGGCGCACACCGCGTACAGCGGCCAGTCGGTGAGCACCGCCACCACCCCACCGGAGAACCGTCCGGTCAGCTCCTTGATCAGCGCCGCGGTGCAGGCGAAGCAGGCGGCGGTGGCGCTGCCGAGGGCGACGGCGCGCGCGGCCCCGCGCAGCACCCGGGCCACCGCGATCAGGGCGCCCACGACGACGGCCACCACCACACCCACGGGCAGCCAGCGGCCGTTGCGCGACGTGGGCGAACCACTGGAGGGGTCGGCCGCCACCAGGAAGAGCGCGAGCCCGGCGGCGAGCATCACGAACGACAGCCAGGTCCGGCCGTCCGGGCGGTGGCGGAACACCAGACTGCCGACCACCAGGGTGAACAGCAGCTCGCTGACCAGCAGCGGCTGGACCACCGAGAGCCGCCCGACCGCCAGCGCGCCCACCTGCGCCACCGCCGACACGATCATCGCGGCGAGACCGGCCAGCCAGAACGGGCGGCGCAGCAGCCGCGCCAGCCGCAGCAGGTTCCGCAGCGGCCCGCCGTCGCCCCGCTCCTCCCGGACCTGGTCCATCGCGGCCCGCCGCTGGAGTACCGAGGCCGCGCCGTTGCCCAGGGCGGACAGCAGGGCCAGTACGACGGTCAGGGCGCTCACCGAGGGTCACCCGAAGCGTGTGGCCAACCGGCGGTACAGCCGTGGGGCCAGCGCCCGGACCACCACCGGCAGCCGCATCCAGGCCGGTACGTACACCTCGTCCCGCCCGTGCTCGACCGCGTCCCAGACCGCGTCGGCGATCCGCTCGGGCGGCAGCGGACGGGGCAGCCGACGGGTGTACGGGGCGCCGCGCCGGGCGAAGAACGGGGTGTCCACCACGCCGGGGACCACATGGGTGACGCGGACACCGGCCCGGCCCAGCTCGTGGCGCAGGGCGTCGGCGAAGACGCCGAGCGCGGCCTTGGCCGCGGAGTACACCGCCTCGCCGCGCACCCCGACGGTCCCGGCCACCGAGCCGATCAGCACGATGTGCCCGCGCCGCTCGGCCTCCATCCGGGGGACGACCATGCGGACCAGGCGCATCGCGGCGAGCAGATCGACGCGTACCACCTGGTCGATGGCGGCGGGCGGCATGGTGGCGAAGGGGCCCGCCCAGCCCACGCCCGCCCCCGCGACCAGCAGATCCACCCGTCCGGCGGCACGGAGGGCGTCCTTGAAGAGCGTCTCCGGGCCCTCCGGCGCGGCCAGGTCGGCGGGGAGGGCGAGGGCCGACGTCCTGGCGGCCACGCCGTCGAGCCGTTCCCGGTGGCGGCCGCTGACCAGCAGCCGCCATCCGCCCTCGGCCGCGATCCGGTCGGCGATGGCGGCCCCGATGCCCGAGGAGGCGCCCGTCACCAGCGCGACCCTCGTCGCGGTGGCTGCCGGATGCCCGGTGTCCCGCACCCGGCCGCGATCCAGGGGGGTGTCCGGGAGGGGGCGGATCATGGCATCTCCCTGTCTCGCCGCCGACCGGCCGCTGGTCCTGGGTCACCGGCCGTCGGGCGCGCGGTTTGACGGCATGCGGAGCGGATACCTCCAGTGAGCCATGAGGAGCCGCGCCTCGCACCATCGGAGGTGGTCATGCACCCGCTGTCGGCACGCTTTCTCGTTGTCAGCGCCGGGATGGGAGCCGGACATGACGCGGTCGCCGCCGAGCTGGTCCGCAGGCTGGAGGAGCGGGGTCAGGGGGCCGGCCGGGTGGATGTGCTGGAGTTGTTGCCGCACCGGATCGGGGCGGGGCTGCGTTCGTTCTATCGGACGACCATCCGCCGCGCCCCGGTGGTGTACGAGGGCATCTACCGGGTGTTCTTCCGCCCCGGCAGGGGCCCCAGGCCGGGCAGCGCCCCGCTGGCCGCGCTCGCCGAGGACCGGCTGCTGGCGCTGGTGGAGCGGGAGCGGCCGGACGTCGTCGTCCCGGTGTTCCATCTGGCCGCGCAGCTGACCGGCAGGCTGCGGGCGCGCGGGGCCCTGGGGGTGCCCAGCGCGGTGGTGGTGACCGATTTCGCGGTGCACCGCCAGTGGCTGCACCCGGGCAACGATCTGCATCTGTGTGTTACCCCGGACGCCGCGGACACGGTGCGCCGGGCGCTGGGCCGCCCGTCGGTGGCCACCGGGCCGGTGGTGGCGGCGCGCTTCTTCGGCCCGGCGCGGGGGGCGGCGCGGTGGCGGCGGCACTTGGGCGCGCTCGCGCCCGGTCGGCCCCCGGTGCTGCTGTCCGTGGGCGCGTGGGGCGCGGGCACACGCGTGGCGGACACCGCGCGGCTGGTGTCGGGGGCGGGCTATCTGCCGGTGGTGCTGTGCGGCCGGGACGAGCGGCTGCGCGCCGAGCTGTCGCGCCACCCGGAGGTGGCGGCCCTCGGCTGGGAGCCGGACATGCCGGGTCTGCTGGCCGCCGTACGGGCCGTGGTGGACAACGCGGCCGGTCAGACCGCGCTGGAGGCGCTGGCCACCGGGGTACCCGTGATCGGCTACCGCCCCATCCCGGGCCATGGCCGCGAGGGCGTCCGGCGGATGGCCGCGCTGGGGCTCTCGGACCACGCGCGGGACCCGTGGGAGCTGGTGCGGCTGCTCGACGCGCTCACCGAGCCCTCCGCGTGGCGGGAGCGCCGTGTCGCGGCGGGCCGCGGGCTGTTCGCCGACGACGCGGCCGTCCGGCTGACCGACGCGGTCGCGGGAACGGCGGCGAGGTGAGTCGCTGGGGGACGGCCGCGCGGTGAGTCGCTGGGTGCTGGGGACGGCCGCGAGGCGAGTCGCTGGGGACGGCCTCGACGCGAGTCGCTGGGGACGCCGCAAGGTGAGCGCCACGGCCGCGCGGTGAGCGCCGGGACGGCCGCGAGGTGAATTTCCGCGCACACGACGCCGTCCGTGCCGACCGTCCGGCGGCGAGTGGTGGCATGCTCGGCCCCGACCCATCCGACCTCGGGAACGCCGCGTGGAGCACCGCCTCCCGCGCGGGGTTGCCCCCGTGCGGTCCCGCTGGAGTTCGTGCGGTCCCGCGGGAGTTCCCGAACGACTGACGGAGGCACCGCCCAATGGGAAGTCATCTCTTCGCCGAACTCGCCCGGCGCACCCTGGACGACGCGCGCCACGAAGTGGAGGTCTACGGACAGGAGATCCCCGAGTACCGGTTCGTGGAGCAAGACGGCCGGCGACGAGCCGAGGCGCTGGACTACGCGGTCTGGCTCAGACGCCGCACCCTGGACTTAGCCCCCGAGGGAATCCCCCTCGCCCAGGAGGACCTCGACCACATCGCGTCGATGGGCGCGTCGCGGGCCAGGACGGGGATGTCCGCCGCTTCCCGGCGGCGGGTCCTCGGTCTGCACACCAACCTCATGCTCCGGGAGATCCAGGAGGCGTCCGGCCCGGAGAACACCGATGAACTGATGCGGGTCATGGTCTGGTTCACCACTCAGGGCACCCGCGGCATCGACGCCTATACCCGCGGCCATGCGGCGGAGCAGAAGCGCCGCCTTCCCTTCGTCGCCCGGGTGCGCGCCCTCACCACGGCCCTCCTCGCCGACGACTCACTGGCCCCGGGCCTCGCCCGCGCCGTCGGCATGAGCCCGGCCGCGTCGTACGAGGTGGTGGTCGTCCGCGTCGCCGGACGTCCCGCCCCGACCGCCGGAGGGCGCGAGGCGATCGTCGAAGCCCTCCTGACCCACCACCGGATGCCGATCGCCTGGCCCCGGGCGGAGGAGCTGGTGGCCCTGGTGCCCGCAGGCCAGGACCGCGCCCCTGATACGCCCCGGCCGGCACACGACCGGCCGGCACACGACCGGTCGGCGCGGGACCGGGCGCTCGCCTTCGTGCGCGACGCGGGCGAGGCGGTGGCACGGCCCTGTGCGGTCGGCACCAGTACGGGCCGCGTCCGTGCGCTGGCCGACGCGTACGCCCGCGCCCGGCGCATCAGTCTGGCGGCTCCGCTCCAGCCCGTGCCCCGCCGCCCGCACACCCTGGCCGATGTCTTCGTCGAACTGGCCGTCGCCGAGGACCGCGACATCGACGGCTGGCTGTCCGGCATGGCCCGGACCCTCGCCCGCGGACCCGAGCTGCTCACCACCCTGGAGACGTACTACGCCCACGACATGCACCGCAGGAACACCGCCGCCGCGCTCAACATCCATCCGCGGACCCTGGACTACCGTCTCCAGCGCGTGCGCCGGCTCACCGATGTCGACCCCGGATCCGCCCGTGGCGTACGCATCCTGAGCACCGTGGTCGCCAGGGCCGCCTCCGGCGCCTGGACGGCATGAGCCGGGTGCGCTGACGGGACGTAGGCCGCCCGGGAATCCCCCCCCGGCGGCCTACGAGGCCCCCTGCCGCCCGTCCTCAGAGCTCGCAGTTGATCTCGACCTCGGCGTCACACCGGTCGATCCCCGGGCCGCCGTTGGCCACGTCGTAGCCGGGACCGCCGATCAGGGTGTCGTTGCCGGAGTGGGACGCGTTGTCGGGGCTGTCGCCGAAGAGGTAGTCGTTGCCGGTGCCCCCCGTGATGTTGTCGTTGCCGTTCTGGCCGCTCACGCCGAAGTACGTCCCCACCGACACATTGGTCGGGTCGCTGGGGTTGAAGTTGTCCGAGCCGTCACCGAGGCAGACCACGGCGGAGGTGCTGATCAGGTCGGAGAAGACCCAGTCGTCCCCGGAGAAGGCGTTGACGACACTGCCCGGGGTGCCCCAGATGGCATTGGCGTTCTTGTCCCCCTCGATCGTGGCGGTGAGCGGGACGCCGGTCTTGGGGTCGGTGCAGGTGGTCGCCGTCGGCGCCTTCGCCGGAGCCGCCGCCTGAGCGGCCCCACCGGTGCTGAGGGCGGCACCGGTGAGGGCCGCGGTACAGGCCAGCAGCGCGGTGACGCGTCTGCTTCCGTGTCGGGTCATGCGGTGTTCCTCCTCGGAAGGGATGCGGAGTGACGCCGCACAGCCTTCCGCCCGGCCACCCGGCGCGTCTTCGTGAACCAGGGAGAAAACACCGCCCGCCACGACCGCGGAACTGTCAATCCGCGCAACACCGGCATGCGGCTCCGCCACGAAACCCCTAGCCCGCCTTCTTCACGAACTCAGTCGTGTACGTCTTCTTCAGATCCACCGTGGCGTTCTTCAGATTGGGGTTGAACGACTTGAGGACGCGCTCGACGGTCGCCGGGCCGTCCGCCGGCATCACCCCGTCCTTGGTGAACATCGGCAGGGTGCTCTTGATGGCCTCCGCGTAGAGCTTGGCACCGCCCTGCGCGTAGTCGCTCGGCATCTTGGCGGCGATGTCCTCGGCCGAGTGGGTGGACATCCACTTGAGGGTCTTCACGAAGGCGTTGGCCAGCTTCTGCACCGTGTCCTTGTGGCCGTTCACCCAGTCGGCGTTCATGTACAGCGAGGAGGAGGGGTACAGGCCGCCGAGGGCCTGCTTGGATCCCTCCGGTGTGCGCATGTCGATCAGGACCTTGCCGATCTTCTGCTCCACGATCTGGGCGACCGTCGGATCGGTGGTCATTCCGCCCTGGATGGAGCCCTGCTTGAGGGCCGAGATGAAGGTCTGCCCCGCGCCGACCGCCACCGGGGTGAACTCGCTGGTCTTCACGCCGCTGTCGACCGCGAGGTACTTGGTCAGGAAGTCCGTGGAGGAGCCCAGCCCGGTGACACCGAGCTTCTTGCCCTTGAAGTCCTTGGGCGACTTCAGCTCACCCGCCGCCTTGTTGGAGACCACCTCGACCTCGCCGGGGGCCTGGGCGAGCTGGACGACGGACTCCACCTGCTTGCCCTTGACCTGTAGATCGAGGGTGTGGTCGTAGAAGCCGACGACGCCCTGGACATCGCCCGCGACCAGCGAGGTGGTGGCCTGCACCCCGGCGGGCTCGGTGAGCAGCTGGACCTTGAGGCCCTCCGCCTTGAAGTAGCCGAGCCGCTGGGTGAGCATCGCGGGCATGTAGATGACCTTGTCCAGGCCACCCACCATGATCTTGACCTTGCCGTCCTCGCCGCCGGAGGCACTGGAGTCGCCGCCGCAGGCGGTGAGGGTGGTCAGAGCGAGCGCCGCGGCGACGGCGGCCGCGGAGAACTTGGCACTGCTGCGCATGAGGTCACGTCCTTGTGAGCGGTGATGAGCGGGAAAAGGAGGGAGGCTGAAGCGGGGAAAGGAGGGGCCGAAGCGGGGAGAAGGAGGACGGGGCCCGGCGGGAGCCGGGAAGCCGGGACGGAGGAGGCGGGGCTCAGCGGTCCTCACCGGGCTGGGCGGGCTTCCAGCGGAAGAGCCGCTTCTCCAGGAAGGTCAGCAGCCCCTCGGCGAGCAGGGCCACCACGGCGAGGATCACCATGGCGGCGTACACACCGGCGGCGTTGAAGGTGCCCTGCGAGGACGACACCAGCAGGCCGAGCCCTTTGGTGGCGCCGATGTACTCGCCGACGATGGCGCCGATGAGGGCGAAGCCGAAGCTGACATGGAGGCTGGTGAAGATCCATGAGGTGGCGGAGGGAATCACCACCTGGAGGGTGACCTGGCGGTTGCTCGCGCCGAGGATCCGGGAGTTGGCCACCAGGTTGCGGTCGACCTCCCGGGCGCCCTGGAAGGCGTTGAAGAAGACGGGGAAGAAGACCAGGACGACGGCCGATGCCACCTTCGAGGCCGGGCCGAGGCCGAACCAGATGAGGAAGATGGGCGCGAGGACGATGCGCGGCAGCGCGTTGAGCACCTTGATGTACGGGCCGAGCACATCGGCGAGGAAGGCGATCCGGCCGAACGCGATCCCCAGCACCACACCGGCCACGACGCCGATGCCCCAGCCCAGGAGCGCCTCGTAGAGCGTGTACCAGATCTGCTCCCACAGCGAGCCCTGCGCGGTGCCGTGCAGCGCCCACTGCTTGAGCTGCTCCCAGATCTTCGAGGGCATCGAGAAGTTGAAGGGGTCGATGACGGCGGCGCGGGCCAGCCATTCCCACAGCCCGATGACGCCGAGGAGCACCAGGGCCCGGGTGGACTGGACGAGGATGGCACGGTTGCGCGCGGCGCGCGCCCGGGCCCTGGAACGCTCGGTACCGGGTGTCTTGCCGACGGCGGGGGCGGCCGTGGCGGAGATGGTCTCAGGCATCGACGGCACCCCTCTCGCGGGTGATGCGGACCTCTTCGCCGAGCGAGGACCAGATCTCCCGGTAGATCTCCACGAACCGCGGTTCCAGCCGCACCGACTCCACCTTGCGGGGCCGGGGCAGATCGATCTCGAAGACCTCCTTGACGGTGGCCGGTCCGGCCGTCATCACCACGACCTTGTCGGCCAGGGCGATGGACTCCTCCAGGTCGTGGGTGACGAAGACGACGCACGCGCCGGTCCCCGCCCACAGCTCCAGGAGTTCGTCCGACATCAGCGCGCGGGTCTGTACGTCGAGCGCCGAGAACGGCTCGTCCATCAGCAGGATCTCGGGGTCGTTGACGAAGGTGGACGCGAGTGCCACGCGCTTGCGCTGGCCGCCCGAGAGCTGGTGGGGATAGCGGTCCTCGAAGGAGGAGAGGCCGACCCGGGCCAGCCACTCACGGGCCCGCTCCTTCGCCTCCGCCTTGGGCACACCGCGGAAGCGCGGACCGGCCATCACATTCGACAGCACGCTGCGCCAGGGGAAGACCGCGTCCTGCTGGAAGACGAAGCCCACGTTGGAGGCGATGCCGCGGACCGGCTCACCGGCCACCAGCACATCGCCCTCGGTGGGCTCCTCCAACCCGCTGACCAGCGTCAGTGTCGTGGACTTGCCGCAGCCGGTGGGTCCGACGACGGCGACGAACTCACCGTGCCCGACGGTCAGGTCCAGATCCCTGACCGCGGTGTGGAGGGCCCCGGACGGTGTCCGGAACGCCTTGCTCGTTCCCCGCAGCTCGATGGCGGGGCTGGTGTGGCTGCTCATGGCCGGGAGGGTAGGAGTGACCCGCGCCACAGCGGCAGTCTTGTGAGCACAACGCGCCCTTGCGCTCACAAACCGCGTTCTGCTCGTTTTGCTCGCGCCCGCACAACGAAAACGCTACGGAGACTGGGCATACGCCCCGGGCGCCTTTACGGTGCCTTCACAGCACCATAAACGGACGAAGCACTACCGCTCGCGTACGGGACCACACGGGACCTCGAGACGGGAGACAGGGGGCCCATCATGCGTATCCGATGGCCCCGGCGTGTCTCCGGTCAGGTGCTCGCCGCGCAGCTGTCCATCACCGCCGGGGTGATGGTGCTGGCGACCGCGCTCTTCCTGGCCCCGCTCAGCTCCGAGATCGACAACCAGGCGATGCACCAGGCGCTCGCCATCGCCCAGACCACAGCGGCCGATCCGGACATCGCCCGGGACCTCGCCGCCACCGAGCCCACCCCGTCGGGTCCGGTGCAGCGGGCGGCGGAGCGGATCCGCCGGTCCACCGGGGCGCTGTACATCGTGGTGATGGACTCCCGGGGGGTGCGCTGGTCGCACACCACCACCGCCCGGATCGGCGAACACGTCTCCACCGATCCGCGCGAGGCGCTGTCCGGCCGGGAGGTCCTCCAGATCGACGTGGGGACGCTCGGCCGCTCGGCCCGCGCCAAGGTGCCGCTGCGGGCCAGGGACGGCCGGATCATCGGGGCGGTGTCGGTGGGCATCGGCTACGGCAGCGTGCGCGACCAGCTGCTGGCGGCGGTGCCCCGGCTGCTGCTCTACGCGGGGGCGGCGCTCGCGGTGGGTGTCCTCGCGGCGATCGCCGTCTCGCGCCGACTGCGCCGCCGTACCCACGGTGTGGCGTTCGCGGACATCTCGGCGCTGCTCGACGAGCGGGAGGCGATGCTGCACGGCATCCGCGAAGGGGTGGTGGCCTTCGACCGGCAGGGCCGGATCCGCCTGGTCAACGACGAGGCCGGACGGCTGCTGGGGATCCACCCGGACGCCACCGGCCGCACCCTGGAGGAGTCACTGCCCCCGGGCCGTACCACCGATGTGCTGGCGGGGCGGGTGGACGGGGCGGATCTGCTGACCGTCAGCGGCGGCCGGGTGCTGGTGGCCAACCGCATGCCGACCAAGGACGGCGGGGCGGTGGCGACGCTGCGGGACCGCACCGAGCTGGAGTTGCTGGGCCGCGAGCTGGACAGCACCCGCGGGCTGCTGGACGCGCTGCGCGCCCAGGACCACGAACACGCCAACCGGCTGCACACCCTGCTGGGGCTGCTGGAGCTCGGACTGCACGAGCGGGCGGCGCAGTTCGTGGCCGAGCTGACCAACGCCCGGCGCGCCTCGGCCGAGCAGATCTCCGAACGGGTGCACGATCCGATGCTGTCGGCGCTGCTGGTCGGCAAGTCGGCCATCGTGGCGGAGCGCGGGGTGGCCCTGCGCATCTCCCCCGCGACGCTGCTGCCGGGGCGGGTGGTCGATCCGCGCGATCTGGCGACCGTGCTCGGCAACCTCATCGACAACGCGCTGGACGCGGTGGCCGCGCACCGCCCGCCCACCCCGCTCATCGAGGTCGAGCTGAGGGCCGAGGGCACCACGGCCGTGCTGCGGGTGAGCGACACCGGTCCCGGGGTGCCGCCCGGGATGCGCGAACAGATCTTCACCGAGGGCTGGTCCACCAAGCGGCCCGCCCCTCCCGGTTCCCCGGACGGCCCCGATCCCCACGACGGGTCCGCCGCGGTGTCGCCGCGCGGCCGGGGCATCGGACTGGCCCTGGTACGGCGACTGGCCGAGCGATACGGAGGAATGGCCCGGGTCACCGCCAGGGCGGGTGGCGGGGCGGTGTTCACCGTCGTCCTGCCCGAGGCCCTCACCGGGGACGACACACCCACCCATGAGTTCACCGCAGCAGGAGAGTCACGATGATCGACGTTCTTGTCGTGGACGACGACTTCCACGTCGCCGAGATCAACGCTGCGTATGTGGCCCAGGTGCCCGGCTACCGGGTCACCGCCCGCGCCCATACCGCGGCCCAGGCCCTCGCGACCCTCGAACGCACCCCGGTCGACCTCGTCCTGCTCGACCACTATCTGCCGGACGAGACCGGGCTGACCCTGGTGCGCCGGATGCGCCAGCTCGGCCACCACGCCGACGTCATCATGGTGACGGCGGCGTGCGATGTGGCCACCGTCCAGGCCGCCATGCGCCATGGCGCACTCCAGTACCTGGTCAAGCCGTTCAGCTTCGCCGGGCTGCGGGCCAAGCTGGACGGCTACGCGGGACTGCGCCGCACCCTCGAGGGCGTCGGCGGGCGCGGCGAGACGGGCCAGGAGAGGGTGGACCGGATCTTCGGCGCCTTCGCGGCCGCCGACACCTCCGGTCCCGCCCTCCCCAAGGGCCACTCCGCGCCCACCGTCGACCTCATACGCCGGGTCCTGGACCAGGCCGACCACCCGCTCTCCGCCCATGAAGTGGCGGAGCGCACCGGCATCAGCCGCTCCACGGCCCAGCGCTATCTGAAGTACCTCGAGCATGCGGGCCGTATCAGCCTCACGCTCAAGTACGGGGACACCGGCCGTCCCGAACACCGCTACACATGGGTGGCGGTGAACTGACGGCACCCCTCAGCTGGTGGCCGTGGCCTCGTACAGGCCACGGCCGGAGCGCTGGGCCCGGTCCGAGGAGCGCAGCCGCTCGAGGGTGTTGCGCACCGAGTTCACATTGGTGCGGGATTCCTCGCGGCCCAGGGCCTCGTTGACCTCGGAGGCCCGCATGGGGCGGCCGGCCTTGCGCAGCGCGGTCAGCACGCTGTCGGCGAGCCCGGTGGAGCGCTCGGAGGTGGTGGCCGTCTCCTTGGTGGCCTTCTCCGCCGGCTTCTCCGCTGCCTTGGTGGACTTGGCGGTCTTGGCCGTGGCCTTGGTGGCCTTCACCGTGGCCTTGGCGGACTTGGGAGCCTTCGCCGCGGCCTTCGCGGCGGTCTTCTTGGCGGCGGTCTTCTTGGCCGCCGCCTTGGTGCCCCGTCCGGTGGCCGGGGCCTTGCCCGCCTTGCCGCCACTGCGCTGACGGCCGATGGCTGCCTTGCGGGTGGTGGCGGAGGTACGGCCGGTGGTGGCCGTGTCCTCGGCGGGCTCCGGCGCGGCGGCCTCGGCCGTGGCCTCGGTGGCCGGTTCCGCGGCCGGCTGGGCCACGGGCTCCGCCACCGGGGCTCCGTTGCCGCCCTGCTCGGGCACCGCGGAGGTGGAGAGGGACTGAAGACTGCTCAGGGCGGTGCTGACCGCCTCCAGCCGCTTGGTGACGGCCTCCAAATCACCCTTGAGTGCCTCCTGTTGCTTCTGGAGCTGAGGGAGTTCGGCCTCCAAGACCTCGATGGTCGAACCAACACTGCTGTCCGCGCTCAACGCGTTCACTTCACTTCGTCCCCTTTCTGGGCGTCTGCGCCCATCGCAGCAGCGATTATGCCTGCTGTCAGTGGTGTGCGGTGCCCTGTGTGCCACTACGCAAAACAACCACACATGTCTCAGCACCCCATGAGAGGCCAACTTTCGGTGAAAAAACACGTCTGTGACACCACGCCCGCGCGGCCGATGTCATCCGGAAGGGTGGCGCCGCAAACGCGGTGACGACGTGTCAGGCCCCCCTTTCCAGGGTGCCATCACATGGGTGGTAGAAACACCGTACCTGTCCGAGGAAACCGAGGTAGTCGAGGTAGTCCCATGAAGTTGCGCTGCGCAGTGCTCGACGACTATCAGGACGTGGCGCTGTCGGCGGCCGACTGGTCGGGGGTGCTGGACGCGGTGGACGTGGTGCCGATCCATGAGCACATCGCCGGTGAGGACGCGGTCGCCGAGGCGATCGGGGACTGCGAGATCGTGGTCATCATGCGGGAGCGCACACCCTTCCCCGCGTCGCTGTTTACCCGGCTGCCACGGCTGAAGCTGCTGGTCACCACCGGAATGCGCAATGCGTCGGTGGACCTGGAGGCCGCCGCCCGCCATGGCGTCACCGTGTGCGGCACCGGCAGCGGCTCGCAACCGCCCGCCGAGCTCACCTGGGCGCTGATCCTGGGGCTCGCCCGCCATCTGGTGCCGGAGAGCACGGCGCTGCGGGACGGCGGACCGTGGCAGAGCACCGTCGGCACCGAGCTGTACGGCCGCCGTCTGGGGTTGCTGGGACTCGGCAGGATCGGCGCCCAGGTGGCGCGGGTGGGCCGGGCCTTCGGCATGGAGGTGGCCGCCTGGAGCGAGAACCTGACGGCCGAGCGCGCGGCGGCGGAGGAGGTCCGGGCGGCGGACTCGAAGGAGGAACTGCTGGAGACCAGCGACATCGTCTCGGTGCATCTGGTGCTCAGCGACCGCACCCGGGGGCTGCTGGGCGCGCCGGAGCTGAGGCTGATGCGTCCCACGGCGCTCCTGGTGAACACCTCCCGCGCCGCCATCGTGGACCAGACCGCGCTCGCGCGGGCGCTGCGGGACGGCTGGATCGCGGGCGCGGGCGTCGATGTGTTCGAACGGGAGCCGCTGCCGCCGGGCGATCCGTTCCGTACGCTGCCCAATCTGCTGGCCACCCCGCATCTCGGCTATGTCACCCGGGGCAACTACGAGCGGTTCTACGGCGATGTGGTGGAGGACATCGGCGCCTATCTCCAGGGCGCGCCGATCCGCCGTCTGAGCCCGCCCGAACCGGTCGGCTGACTCGGCCCCGAGGAGCGCCAAGGGGGCGTATTCCAGAACGGGTTGAAGCAGGCCGGCGACCTCGCCGACCGTGTACAAACGTCCCGTGCCCAGCCACTGTGCGCCTGCCGGGGCTGAAAGCGACTCATGCCCTCCGCCCGGTGGACACTATTCCGTTTCGCCTTCGTCATACCGGACAGGCTGCCTGGCACGGACAACCCATCGGCCCGCACGACAGACCGGTGCCCGGTCGATCGACCCGGCACCGCGGACGGAGGGAACGTGGCTCACAGCACATCCGGAAAGCCGACGACCGACGGGGCGCCGGCCGGGCAGGACGCCCTACGGCACGGCGGCGACGGGGGGCCGGGGGCCCCGTCACCGAGCCGGCGCGGCATGCTCTCGGTGGCCGCCGCGGCCGGGCTCGGCCTGCTCGCCGGCTGCGGCGAGGAGTCGGCCGGTTCCACCTCCGGAGCGGGCCCGCGGGGGTCCACGAAGGCGCGGCACTCCCCGTCCGCCACGCCGTCCAAGCCCTCCCCCTCGCCCACTCCGAAACCGCGGCCCGAGCTGCCCAGGGGCGGCCGGGAGCTGTCCCGCTACCGGCTGGTGGGCTACTGCGGGCTGCCCGGGGCCGCCGCGCTCGGCCGGCTCGGCGTCGGGGACCTCGACGACCAGGTGCGGCAGATCGAGAAGACCGCCCGTGCCTACGCCGCGGACCGTGAACCGCAGCCGGTGCTCGAACTCCTCGCGACCGTCGCCAACAGCGCCGCGGGCCCCGATGGCACCTACCGCTCGCGCACCTCCTCCGACACGATCCGCCGCTTCCACGACGCGGCCAAGCGCCACCGCGCCCTGCTCCTGCTGAACATCCAGCCGGGCCGGGCCTCGGTCCTCGGCGAGGTCAAGGCGCTGCGCCAATGGCTGGTCCACGCCGATGTCGGCATAGCCCTGGACCCGGAGTGGGAGATGGGTCCGGGTGAGGTGCCGGGGGACACCTACGGCCACACCAGCGGCAAGGAGCTCACCGATGTGGCCCGCTATCTCTCCGGGATCGTCGACGAACACGATCTGCCGCAGAAGCCGCTCGTCTTCCACCAGGTGGCCGTGTCCGTCGTCAGCGACCAGTCCGGCTTGCGCCCACAGCCCGGGGTGGTGTTCATCAAGAGCGCGGACGGCATAGGTTCGCCGGGGATGAAGCGGGACACCTGGCGGCAGCTGGTCAGGAATCAGCCCGAGGGCGTGCGCACCGGCTTCAAGCTCTTCTACGAGGAGGACACCGAGGGGAGCCGGCTGATGACCCCGGAGGAGGTGCTGGCCCTGCGGCCACGCCCGGACTACGTCATGTTCGAGTGACCGCGGCGGCCCGCGCAAGGAATTGGGCGGTCGGTGTCACGCATACGGCCGCCCCCGGCCGGAAGGCGGCCGGGGGCGGCTGGGGAAGGGGCGCTCAGGGGCGTGGCGCCGTCTGCACGGTGAGGGGTTCCCGGGTGGCGACGTCGCCGGGGCCACGGCGGGTGAAGCGCATGGCCACACAGGCACCCGCGTACAGCACCGCCACCACCAGCAGCAGCGCCTGATAGCCCGTGAGCAGGGCCAGATACTCCAGGGTGCCGCCGAACAGGGAGCCCAGCAGGTTGGCGCCGAACGCCGAGGTGGGGTCGGCGGCCGCCGCCAGCCGGTCGGAGAAGATGAGGTTGGCGCAGAAGATGGGGGCGAAGGCCAGCGCGATCGCGGCGGCCAGCCGGGGGGCGAAGGGCAGCCCCAGCACCACATGGGACGGGACCAGCCAGGCGACGGCGAGGCTGGCGAACAGCATCAGCTGGAGCACCAGCTGATTGACCCGGCGCAGCCTGCGCCGGACCTCCACCGCGCACAGCACCGCGAGCAGCACCCCCGCGAAGACCATCGCGTTGACCAGCCAGGTGGTGCCGAAGTAGAGGGCGAACCCGATCACGTTCTTGGTCTCAAGCAGCATGAACGCCGCGCCGAGCAGGAACATGTCCACATAGCGGGCGGTGCGCCTCAGCCGGACCCCGGTCAGCCGTACCGACACCAGCGTCACCAGCAGGATCGCGCCCAGGACCCCGATGTAGAGGGTGGGGATGGTGCGGTGCAGCAGATACGGGAAGGGGTGGTCGTCACTGGCGGCCGAGGGCACCGGGCCGGAGGGGCGCCACGCGGAGGCGGTGCAGGACTGGTCGCTGGAGGTGACACCGGCCACCAGGATGGCCGCCTTCTTGCCTCCGTAGTGGGTGATGCAGGGGGCGTGTCCGAAGACGGAGGTGAGCGTGGAGCCGAACCGGTCGATGAGCCAGTTCTGCCGGTAGTAGTTGTACATGGCGAACGCGCCGCCGGGGGCGATGTGGCGGTGTGCCGCCTCGAACGCCTGCCGGGTGAACAGATAGCTCTCCAGACGCAGGTTGCTCGCGCCCGACACCAGGGTCAGGGAGTCCGGCAGGGCGAGGACGACCAGGTCGTAGCGGGTCTTGGTGCGCTCCAGGAAGGCCCGGCCGTCGTTGATGTGCACGTGCACGCGGGGGTTGTCGTAGGGCCGGGCCGGGTGCAGTGACGCGCCGATCTCCTGGAGCCGGGGGTCGATCTCCACCGCGTCCACCCGCTGGGCGCCGTGGGCGAGCGCCATCGCCACGTCGTTGCCGTTGCCCGCTCCGATGACGAGCACCCGGCGGTGGGAGTTGCGCGGGGTCTCGCGGTAGGGCTGCTCGTACGGGGAGTCGGGGCGTCTGAGCACCTTCAGCGGGGCGATGGACTGGTGCGGTACGCCATTGGCGGAGATCTTGTAGTCCCGGCTGCCGGAGGTCGGCCTGGTGACCTCGATCTTGTAGTACGGGGACCAGGAGATGCCGCTGGCCGCCGTCTCCAGCGCCAGGATGGCCACCATCAGCGCGAGCGGCACCGAATATCTGATGGCGTTGCGGAGGCCACCGAGGGTCAGCAGCGCCGCCGCGGCGATCACCCCCCACACCACCGACGGTGCGCGCAGCCAGGACAGCAGCGCGAAGGACACCGAGCCGGTGAGCGAGCCCAGCAGGTCGAAGCGGTACGCCTCGAGCGAGGGCAGCCGGCGGAACTGATCGGCCGTCATCTTCCCGATGGCCATCATGATCAGGGCGGTGAGCCCGAAGAGCACCGGCAGGGTCACCCACTGGGGCAGACCGGTGGTCTTCACGGCGGTGAAGTAGATGACCTCGCCGCTGGTCTGCCGCACCTGCACGGGGAACTCGCGCACCAGGACGACGAGAACGGCGAGTGGGATGGGCGTCCAGCGGGTCAGCCACTGCCCACGGTCGGCGGGCAGCAGGAATCCCAGGCCGATCCCGAGGAACGAGCCCAAGAGGATGAAGTTCGAGAAATAGCTCAGATGGACGATATTGGCGCCGGTCCACCGGATCAGCGCCAGCTCGACGAAGAGCATGGTAGCGCTGGCCAGCAGCAGCCTCGCGCGCACGTTTTGCGGTCCTGGGCTGTGCTCCATGTCGGCCACGCTGTCATCCGGGGCGGGGCAGGTCGAGCACCCACCCGGCCCGTGCCGTCGGCCGGATGGCGGGCGTCCGGCGCCTCGGAAAGTGGCTCCGGCCGCTCGCGCTCCGCTCGTGCGATGAGTCGCCACCGCGCCACCGCCGCGACCGTCGGCGCTGGTCAGCGGCGTGGCTCGGGGTGCGGTGCGACGGCCGTACGGGGTGGGGTGGTCACATCGCGGCAGGTGTCCCGGGTCGGCTCCCCCGGCCACCGCCGTACGGCGTTCGGGTCATGGCCCGGCCGGTGTCCGTCACCTGCCCGGGCCAACGGCGGACGCCCGCGCGGAGGAGGCGGACCCGGATGGCGGAGCGGGGTGGCGGCGTACGCGCCTGACGAGGACCACCGCCGCGGCCACGGTGCCGGCGAGCACCGCCCAGGAGACGAGGTCGCCCGTGCGGGAGTACGGGGTGCGCGAGCCGTGGACGGGAACGTCGGCGTACCAGACGCCCGCGTCGGTGGTGGTGTCCTGCGTGGACAGCAGCCGTCCGGTGGCGTCGTAGGCGCTGGACTGGCCGTTGAAGTCCTGCCGGACCAGCGCGTAGCCGTTCTCGATCGCGCGCAGCCCGGCCATGGCGGTGTGGGTGCGCCCCATCTCGGGCCAGTCGCCGCCGGGGACGAAGACGATGTCGGCGTCGATGTGATTGCCCGCCGGGAAGTCGGCGTCGTAGCAGATGACGTTCGCCAGTCGGCCGTACGGGGTGTCGACGACGGGCACGTGGCCGTCGCCGGGTGTGTAGATCTCGAGCCCGGGGATGGGCCGGGCCTTCTCGTAGTCCCACAGCTTCCTGCCGTCGGGGCCGAAGAGATGGGTCTCGTCCCTGCCGTGGGGCGCGTCCGGCAGATAGGTCAGGTCGGCCACCAGGAGGTAGACGTCGTGCGCGTCCGCTGTCGCCGATGCCTGGCGCAGATACGCGCGGTGGTCCTCGTCGGCCACCCGCGCGGCGTTCTCCGACCAGACGACGATCCGCGCACCGGCCGCGGCCGCCCGGGCGGTCTGGCGGAAGAGGTCGTCCAGGAGCGGTCGCATGGCCCGGCGCACATCGGCCCGGTCGACGCGGCGCGGATCGGTGACGGCGAGCCGGGAGGCGCCGTGCACCGCCGTCTCGGCGTCGATGGCCGCCTGGCTCGGATTGACGCCGGCCACTTTGACGGTCTCGGCTCCCGTGTCCGTGGACATCATGCGGAGCTGGCCGCCGACGACGATCAGCGCGACGGCAGCGGCGTAGGCGGCGGCCCAGCGCGGCGCGGGCCGGTGCGGCCCGCGCTCCCAGACCAGATTGCCGATGGTCGCTCCCGCCTCGATGACGAAGGCGATGACGTACGGCCCGGTCAGCGCGGTGATCTGGAGCAGTGCGGTGTTCGCGTGCTGGGACGCGGCCCGCATGCCGTAGGCGGTGCCGAACGGGCCGTACGTGCCGAGGAGGAATTCCACGGACATGGCCGTCGCGGGGAACAGCAGCACCCGGCCGAGGGTGCCGGCGCGCGGGCCGAGCAGCCGGTCGGCCGCATACGGCACTCCGTAGGCCACTCCGAAGGCCACATCGCCCAGCAAGGTGAGCCAGGTGATGGGTACGGCGAGTTCGGCCATCCACACCGCGGCCGACGCCACCGTGACGGCGAACACCGCGGGCAGGGCCGCGAGCGGGCGGGTGTGGCGCAGGAAGCGGAGGAGGAGCAGCGGCGCCACCCATGCGGCCAGGGGCACGTCGAACCGGCCGCCGACGGACAGCAGGGACGCCGCGGCGCCGCCCCACAGATACAGCCAGGGGCGTTGCGGGGGCGGGGCGAGTCGTTCGGTCATCGGGCACTCCTGTGCGCGGGCCGCGTCCCCATGGACCGGCCCGCATCGATGTGTACGATGTCCACATTGAAGGATGGAGGTGTGGACACTGTCAACATCCACTGGCTCGGGATACCACCACGGGGATCTGCGAGCGGCCCTGCTGGACTCCGCCCTGGCGCTCCTCAACAGCGAGGGCCCGGGCGAGCTGTCGCTGCGCGCGGTCGCCCGGCACGCCGGGGTCTCCCCGAACGCCCCCTACCGCCACTACCGCGACAAGGAGGCGCTGCTCGCCGCCCTCGCCACCCGGGGCTTCACGGAGCTGGGCGAACGCCTCGCCGCGGTCGCCCCCGGGGAGGAGCCCGGCGCGGAGGTCATCTCCATGGCGTGCGCGGCGGTCGACTACGCGCTGGACCACCCCGGGGTGTACCGCCTGATGTTCGGGCAGGCGTGCAGCGGCCACCCCGACACCATCGCCGCCTCCGACGCCGCGATCGCCATCGTGGCGGAGCGCATCGCGGCCGTCGCGGAACCCGAGCGGCGCGAACCGCTGCGGGTCGGGATCTGGGCCCTCGTCCACGGGCTGAGCACACTGCTGCTGGACGAACGGCTCGGCACACCGACGCGCGCCGAGGCCGACGCCCTGGTGGAGACGGTCCTACGGACCATGCTGGGCGCCGGCCCCGAACGGCCGGACGGGGGCTCCGCGGCCCGGTGAACACCGCGCCGCTCAGCGGGTGTTCCGCCGGGTCAGCTCCCCCCGGTGGCGTAGAACGGCTTGCACACGGTGCCCACGTAGTCCGTGGCGATCTCCAGCAGTCGGCTGCCGTCCGCCGAGGGCAGCAGCGCGGAGCTGTAGTTGGGACACCAGTCGACCACCTTGGAATCCACCCGCACCGGTGCTGAGATCGAACGCCAGGCTCCGGTGCCGCCGTTGCTGTTGGTCCAGACGGTGGCACCGCTGCCGGTGGCGGTGGTGCCGTCGGCGTTGTTCAGGACCTGGCCGACGAGGAACAGCTTGCCCCGGGGATTTCCGGGCTCGGGGGCCCAGGCGAGGTTCGGCGTGTGGGTGAAGTACTTCCCGTCGGCGGTCTCGGGACGGTAGCCGAGGTGAGCGGGGTCGCCCCAGTTCCAGCCGTCCCACGAGGTCCGGTAGTGGACCACGCATGAGTACTGCCCCTGGGCGGCGCAGATCTCGTATGCCATGAAGTACTGGCCGTCGGGCAGTTTGCGCACGATGGGCATACCGGGCCGGTCGGAGGCGAGGTTGCTGGCGACGGTGGCGTGGTGGCCCGTCCAGGTGATCCCGTTCGCGCTGCGGGCGGCGACCAGCTTCTGGCTGTGCGCGGGATCGGTCTCGTCCGAGTAGTGGGCCACCAGCCGTCCACTGGAGTCGATGGAGAACTCCGGCTCCCACAGTCCCTTGGTGTTGGGGGCGGTGGCCACGGTGGACAGATAGGACCAGCTGCGGCCCCGGTCGTTGCTGCGGAAGACCCGGATGGCCATTCGGCGGTCCGGCTCGTCCTGGCCGATGGAGGCCGCCCACAGCAGGGTCCCCGCGGGCATGGCGCCGACGGCCCGCGGCAGTTCGTACAGGGTGGCGCAGCATTCGCCCTGCCCGCCGGACGCCTCGGGGTCGGCCACCTCGCCCACCTGCCGGAAGGTGGCGCCGTCGTCGGTGCTCTCGTAGATGGCACCGAGCCCGTCCGAGCCGCGGAAGGTGACCACCGAGGCGAGGACGCGGCCGTTGGCGGCGCCGTTGTGCTGGAGGCGCAGCGCGCGGGGATAGAGGCCGGTGCCGTCGCGCAGCAGGGTCCCGGAGGCGGCCGCGGCCGGGGGTGCCTGGACGGCCAGGAGAGAGCCCAGGACCGCCAGGAGGGTCAGCAGGGTGGACAGGAGGTGTCTTCGGTACCGCGTGGTCATGCACGCTCCCTCGGGAGGAGTGGTGAAGGGGGAGAGGGGCCCGGGCCCTGCGTGGCGCAACGCTAGAGATAATTTCCAACGTTGTAAATCCCTTGCGCGGGCTTCCGCGAGGGCGGGGCACCAGGCCGGGGGTGGCACGCGCCTCCGGCCCGTTGCGCCATGGCGTGACGGGGCGGTCGGGGCGGTGCGGTCAGTGCTCCTGGGCGGTGGGGCGCACCATGATCTCGTTGACGGCCGCGTGCGCGGGCTGGGTGACCATGAAGGCGATCGCGCGGGCGATGTCCTCGGGGTGCAGCCAGGACTCGCGCGGCATGCCGCGCCCGGCGGCGGCCATCGCGCTGTCGGCCGTCAGCTCCGTGGCGACCATGCCCGGCTCGACCAGCCCCACCCGGACACCGCGGGCGGTCACCTCCTGGCGCATGGCCTCGCTCATGGCGCCCACCGCGTGTTTGGTGGCCGAGTAGACGCCGTTGCCGGGACGTGCCAGCCGGCCGGCCACCGAGCTGACGTTCACCAGATCCGCCACCCCGCGCGGGCCGCCGGACGCCGTCCGCAGCAGATGCGGCAGCGCCTGCTGGGAGGTGTGCAGCACCGTCCTGACGTTGAGGTCGAGCATCCGCTCCCAGCCCTCGGGGTCGCTCTCCTCGACCTTGCCGGGCACCACGGAACCGGCGTTGTTCACCAGCACGTCGAGCCGTCCGCACCGCTCGACGGCGTCCTCGACACACTGGCGGGCCTGCGCCGTGTCCCGGAGATCCGCGGTGAGGACGGCGCTGGAGCGGCCCTCCTTCCGTACCGTGGCGGCCAGGTCCTCCAGCCGTTCGGTGCGGCGGGCCACCAGCGCGAGATCGGCTCCCTGCCGGGCCAGCGCCACGGCGGTGGCCGCTCCGATGCCGCTGGACGCGCCGGTCACCAGCGCCACGCAGCCCGACAGCGGGCCGTGGGAGGGCGCGGCCTCTCCGGCGTGCCGGTCGTTCCCGGTGTTCATATCCGTCACCCTGGGTCCCTGGTCTTACGGGGGTGGGGAGGCCACGGGGTCGGCGTGGCCCGGGGCTGGACCGGGTACCCCGGCGGAGGCCGTCCATCGCCCCGTTCTCAGCGGAAGGCGCCGCTGTAGGCGTTGAGCGCGGGCTGGCCGCCGAGGTGGGCGTAGAGCACGTTGGAGTCCTTGGGTATGCCGCCGTCGCGGACGAGGTCGATCAGCCCGGCCATGGACTTGCCCTCGTAGACCGGGTCGAGGATCACCCCTTCGAGGCTTCCGGTGAGCCGGATCGCCTCGAGGGTGGAGTCGACCGGGACGCCGTAGAGGTCCCCGGCCCAGCCCTCCAGCACGGTGATCTCCTCATCGCGCAGCTCCCGGCCGAGGCCGATCAGCCCGGCGGTCTCGCGTGCGATCTTCTCCACCTGGGCACGGGTCTCGGCCGGTTTGGCGGAGGCGTCGATGCCCAGGACCCGGCGGGGGCGGTCCTGGCCCGCGAAACCCGCGATCATGCCCGCCTGGGTGGAGCCGGTGACGCTGCACACCACGATGGTGTCGAAGAAGACCCCCAGCTCCCGCTCCTGTTCCTGGACCTCCCGCGCCCAGTTGGCGAAGCCCAGACCGCCCAGCGGATGGTCGGAGGCCCCGGCGGGGATCGGATACGGCGTGCCGCCCGCGGCGCGTACGTCCTCCAGGGCCCGGGTCCAGCTGTCCTTGAAGCCGATGCCGAATCCGGCGTCGACCAGCCGCACCCGCGCGCCCATGATCCGGGAGAGCAGGATGTTGCCCACCTTGTCGTTGACGGAGTCGGGCCAGTCCACCCAGCTCTCCTGCACCAGGACGGCCTTCAGCCCCAGCTTCGCCGCGACCGCCGCGACCTGGCGGGTGTGGTTGGACTGCACACCGCCGATGCTCACCAGGGTGTCCGCGCCCTTCCGGAGCGCGTCGGGGACGAGGTACTCCAGCTTGCGGGTCTTGTTGCCGCCGAAGGCCAGTCCGCTGTTGCAGTCCTCGCGCTTGGCCCAGACGCGCGCCCCGCCGAGGCGCTCGCTCAACCGGTCCAGGGGGTGGATCGGGCTGGGGCCGAACAGCAGGGGGTAGCGCTCGAAGTCATCGAGGGACATGGGTGGCTCCTTGTGGGTGGTGCCGGATGTCCGGCGATCCCTACCCCGGCCCTCCCCGTCGGCACACGATTCCCTCTCCACCGTCCCGTCGGCACACGAGGCCGAGCCCTCCCCGGGCACCCCCCCAGCCCCTCCCCGGCCACCTCCGTCAGTACCCGACCGGCGTATGCCAGTAGGCCGTTGGGGTCCCGCTGCTGTCCAGCCTGAGCACCCTGCCGCCGCGTCGCGGCGACTATCTGTGCCTGAGCCCTCGTACCGCCGAGACGGCGCTCGACCGCCGAGTCCACCCCGTCCGCCCCACTCGCCCAGGGAGCCGAGACCATGCCCCAGTACTTCCGCGACTCGCCCGAGTCTCTCGTTCCCGACGCGCTCGCGGGCTTCGCCGCCGCCCACGCCGACCTCGTCGCCTACAACCCCGACCACGGATACTTCCGCACCCGCCACACCGCACCCACCCGCCGCGTCGGGCTGGTCTCGGGCGGCGGCTCCGGCCATGAACCGCTGCACTCCGGCTTCCTCGGTACGGGGATGCTGGACGCCGCCTGCCCCGGCCGGATCTTCGCCTCGCCCCACAACCGGCAGATCTTCGAGGCCAGCCGGGCCGTCGCCCGGGCCGACGGGGTGCTGCACATCGTCAAGAACTACACCGGCGACCGCATCAACTTCGGCATCGCCGCCGAGCGCCTCGCCCACGAGGGCATCCGCTGCGCCCGTCTCCTCATCGACGACGACCTCGCCACCGACTCCGACGACATCGCGGTCGGCCGCCGCGGCACCGGTGCCACCCTGATCGTCGAGAAGATCCTCGGCGCCGCCGCCGACGAGGGGCGCGGTCTTGAGGACCTGGTGGCGCTCGGCACCGATGTGACCCGGCGGGCCCGCAGCCTCGCCGTCGCCGCGGCCGCCCACACCACGCCCCAGTCCGGCACACCGGCCTTCACCCTGCCCGACAACGTCCTGGAGTTCGGGGTCGGCATCCACGGCGAGCGGGCCGAGGGGACCACCCCGCACGCCCCGCTCGGCAAGCTGGTCGAGACCATGACCGACCAGTTGCTGGCCGCGCTGCCCGACAGCGCCGGGACACGGGTGCTCGCCCTGGTCAACGGGCTGGGCTCGATCACCTCGCTGGAGCTGTACGGCATCCGCCACGCGGTCGCCAAGGCCCTGGACGACCGCGGTGTCGGCCTCGACCGGTCACTGACCGGCACCTTCGTGAGCGCCCTGGACATGCGGGGCTTCTCGCTGACCCTGTTCGCCACCGACGCGGAGGCGCTGCGGCTGTGGGACGCCCCCGCCCGCACCCCCGCCTGGCCCCTGTGATCCGTCCGGCCTCCGTGACCCCGCCTCCGCCCCGAGGAGTTGCCCCGCTCATGCCCCACCAGCCCGGCCCCAAGGGCCTCACCCACACCGCCGTCATGGACTGGATGACACGGTTCGCCGCCACCGTACGCTCCGTGGAGCCCGAGCTCACCGCGCTCGACCAGAAGGCGGGCGACGGGGACTTCGGCGCCAATCTGGTCACCGGGATGGACGGTGTCCGCCGCGCGCTGGACGCCCTGGCGGCGGGCTCGGGGAACGGCGAGCGGGACCGGCGGGGCCCGGACGCACCGCTGGACGCCGCCGCGCGGGTCTTCCTCGACGACGTCGGCGGCACCAGCGGCCCCCTGTTCGGGCTGCTCTTCCAGGAGCTCGCCGACGCGCTGGGGATGGCGGCCGACCCGCCCGGAACCGCGGCGCTGGCCCTCGGCACCGCCGCCGGCGCGGCCGCGATCCAGCGGGTCGGCGAGGCCGAGGTGGGCGACAAGACGATGGTGGACGCCCTCGTCCCCGCCGCACGGGCCCTCGCCTCCTGCGAACCCACCGCCGACCCCGCGCACGCGCTCCATGTGGCCGCGGTGGCGGCCCACCGGGGCGCCCGCTCCACGACCGATCTGCGCGCCCGCCGCGGGCGCGCCAGCTACACCGGCGACCACTCGCGCGGCGTCCCCGACCCGGGCGCCCTGGCCGTCGCCCTGTTGTTCGCCTCCGCACACGCCGAGCTCACCTCGCTCGGCAGGCTCCCCGTGTCCTGAGGAGGAAGGCCGAGGCCGGGCAGGGGATCCCCGGGACGTGCCGCCCGCCGGTGAACCGCTCGGCCGAACCGCACGTACTGGGATACGAGTCCTGGGCCGCATGAGAGGAGCAGAGCGGGGCAGACGACCAGGATTCGACTGTCAACTCGATCAAAGGTGTACTGGAGAATCTGTGCAGCAGGAGACCGCCGCCCGTGTGACCGCACCACCGGCCGTACCACGGCCGCGCGATGGCGGCGCGTCCGGAGGCCGGACGCGCGACCCGTACTTCGACAACGCGAAGTACCTCACCATCGTGCTGGTGGCGTGCGGCCACGCATGGGAGCCGCTCACCTACGGCAGCCGGGCGGCCACGGCGATCTACCTGACGGTGTACGCGTTCCACATGCCCGCGTTCGCCCTCATATCGGGCTACTTCTCGCGGAGTTTCGACATGGCGCCGGGGCGGGTGAAGCGGCTGCTCACCGGCGTCGTCGTGCCGTACCTGGTCTTCGAGGTGGCGTACACGCTCTTCTACCGCTGGGCGCAGGACGATCCGGGCTATCCGATCAGCCTGCTCGACCCCTGGTATGTGATGTGGTTCCTGGCCGCGCTGTTCATCTGGCGGGTCACCACACCGCTGTGGCTCACGCTGCGCCATCCGGTGCCGGTCGCGCTGGCGGTGTCCGCGCTGGCCTCGATCTCGCCGGAGGCCGGCGGGGACCTCGGTCTCCAGCGGGTGCTGGCGTTCCTCCCGTTCTTCGTGGTCGGGCTCACCCTGCGCCCGGACCACTTCACCCGGCTGCGGACCCGGCGGGCCCGGCTGGTCGCCCTTCCGGTGGCGGCCTTCGCCCTGTGCACGGCGTACGCGGTGGCGCCCTGGATGGACGCGGAGTGGTTCTACCACCGCAAGAGCGTCGCCAAGCTGGACGGCGTACCGCCCTGGGCCGGTCTGCTCACCACGCCCGCCCTCTTCGGTCTGGCGCTGGTGCTGACGGCCTGCTTCCTGGCCTGGGTGCCGGGGCGCCGGACGTGGTTCACCGCGCTCGGCTCGGGCACGCTGTACGGCTATCTGCTGCACGGCTTCATCATCAAGTCCTCCCGCTTCTGGGACTGGTACGACCATCCGTGGCTGCACACCCCGCTCGGGGAGCTCACCGTCACGGCGGCCGCGGTGCTCATGATCACCGCACTGTGCACGGAACCGGTGCGACGGGTCCTGCGCGCCCTGGTGGAGCCACGCATGGACTGGGCGTTCCGGCGCACCGGTTCGTCAACCGGTTCCTGAGGTCGGCGGGGGGCTTCCTGAGGCAGGGGCGCTTCCCCGTCTGCGGCCGGGAAGCCCCGTCAGCGGCGGCGGACCTTCACGGTGTTGTCGATGCGGGTGGCCGGCTTTCCTTCGGGGTCGGTCGTCTTCTCCTCGTGGGCCTCGCTGACGAGGACGTCCCACTCCCCGTCCGCGAGGTCGAGCCCGGCGAGCACCTCCTCGGGGGTGGGGAAGTGGATGTCCCGATCGGGGTCCGTCACCCAGGACGGGAATCCGGCGTGTCCGGTGATCAGCAGCACTCCGCCCGGTGCGACGGCGTCCGCGGCGCTGCGCAGGATCCGCTCCCGGGGCAGCTCCAGCCAGGAGTGCAGGAAGTAGGTGGCGACCAGGTCGAAGGTGCCGGCCGGGAAGGACACGGACAGGTCGTGCGGCTGCCATTCGATGCGGTCGCCGACACCTTCCGACGCCGCGTGTCCGGCGCCGCGGTCCAGGGCCACCCGGGAGACGTCGACGGCGGTGACCCGCCAGCCCTGCCGGGCGAGCCAGATGGCGTCGGCGCCCTCGCCGCAGCCCAGATCCAGTGCGTGGCCGGGGGTCAGCCCGGTGACCTCGCGCACCAGGGCGGCGTTGGGCCTGCCGCTCCAGACGCGGTCCTCGGCGCTGTAGAAGGTGTCCCAGAACTCCCCGTGCGTGGTGTCGGGCGAGATGTCGTGCGGCTTGGTGGTCATGTCGGATGCGCTCCCTTCGTTGAGTCAGGAGAGTGCGTCCGGCCGTGGCCACTTGACAAACTTCTTTGCCGGGGTGGCAAATGAAGGTATGGCTGACGAAGACCTCAGCGAGGTGCTGACCGCCGTAGGACCCCGGCTGCGGGCGCTGCGGCGCACCCGTGGCACCACCCTCTCCCAGCTCAGCGAGACGACGGGCATCTCGCTGAGCACCCTGTCGCGGCTGGAGTCGGGGCAGCGCAAGCCGACCCTGGAGCTGCTGCTGCCGCTGGCCAAGGCGTACGGGGTGCAGCTGGACGAGCTGGTGGGAGCGCCGGCCACCGGGGACCCCCGCGTCCATCCACGGCCGTTCTCCCGGCACGGCCAGACGTTCATCCCGCTGACCCGCTATCTGGGCGGGCTGCACGCGTACAAGCAGATCATGCCGCCCCGGTCGCAGGGCGGGAGAGATGAACCGCTGGAGCAGCGGGTGCACGAGGGCTATGAATGGCTCTATGTGCTCTCCGGGCGGCTGCGGCTGGCGCTGGGTGAGCACGATCTGGTGCTCACGGCCGGTGAGGCCGCCGAATTCGACACCCGCACCCCCCATGGCTTCGCCAACGCCGGGGACCAGCCGGTGGAGTTCCTCTCCCTGTTCGGGGCGCAGGGCGAGCGCATCCATGTCCGCGCCCGCCCCGCCGGTAGCTGACCCGCCCCCGTCGCACCCGGGGCGTTCACCCCGAGGGCTCGTCCGGGACGGGCTGCTCGGGGTGCACACTCCCGGTCTGCGGCCTGCCCTCCCGTCCGGTGCCGGACTCGTCGGTCTCGGGGAGGTCGTCCACATCGTCCGGCTCGTGGCCGGCGCCCGCCACGTCCAGGTGGTCGGGCCCGTCCTGTGCCTGCTGGTCGGGGAGGTCCCTGGGGATCCCGCCCCGCTCCTCGTGCTCCTCCGGTCGCCGGTCGTCGCTCACGATGCCGCTCCTTTCGTCGATGGAGGGGGCACAGCAGAGGCGAATACCCACGAGCGCCGGGCGGATGCACGGCCGACCGGTCCGATGCGGCCGACCGGTCCGATGAGGGCGACCGGTCCGATGCGGGCGACCGTGCGCGCGGCCGGTTACTCCCCGCGCTCCAGCACATACAGCTCCGGCAGGTTGACCACGATGGCCTCCTGGGTGCTGCGGGCGATGACCACCACCGCCTCGTCGTCGGGGTCCGGGTTCTCCTCCCGGTGCGGCACATAGGGCGGTACGAAGATGTAGTCGCCCGGCCGGGTGCGCAGCCTGACCTCCTCGACATGTCCGTCCCGCTCCTCGGCGAAGACGAACTCGGGGTGGCCCCGCACCACGAAGATGGCCGTCTCGGACTCGCCGTGGTGGTGGTTGGCGGAGGCGGTGTCCGGCGCCACATGGGTCTGGCCCATCCAGAGCCGCTCGGACCCCACCGACTGGCCGCTGATCGCGGCGAACCGCCGCATGCCCTCGGTCTGGGCGGTGCCGGGGTCGACGTCCTCGGTGCGGACGTGGTGCAGACGCGACCGCAACGGACCGTCGGGGGCGGTGGCGTTCAGATGCGGATGGAACGCGTCGTGCTGCTGCGCGGGGTCGCCGCCGGGCGTCGTCATGCCACCGACCGTAGAAAGCACCGGTAATGGATGTCAACAGATGTCCTTTCGCTCACCAGGCACAACACCGTGAAATCCACGCTGCATAATGGCCGTATGCAGATCTCGGCGAAGGCGGACTACGCGGTCAGGGCGCTGGCGGAGCTGGCCGCGGACCCCGGCAGGCCGCTCACGTGTGAGGCGATAGCGACCTCCCAGGACATCCCCTTCCGGTTCCTCAAGGCGGTCTTCCGCGATCTGCGCCAGGCCGGTCTGGTGCGCAGTCAGCGCGGCTGCGAGGGTGGCTACTGGCTCGCCCGCGACCCCGGCGAAACCACCCTCGCGGACATCGTGCTCGCGGTGGACGGGGCGTTCCTGACGCTGCGCGGCGAGCGGCTGGACGACCTCGGCTACCGCGGTCCGGCGGCCGGGCTTCCCGGGGTGTGGCGCGGGATGGAGGCGCATGTGCGCCAGGTGCTGACCTCCACCGCCCTGAGCGATCTGGTCCGCGAACGGCTGGCCGCATGACGTCCGTACGCTCTGACCGCCTCCAACGCTCCGGGGCGGACGGCGACGGGGCCGTGGAGATCGTGGAGTACACCGATCCGGCCTGCCCGTGGGCGTGGGGCTCCGAGCCCGCGTTCCGCCTGCTGCGGGCGCTCACCGCGGGGCGGGCCCGCTGGCGCCGGGTGTTCGGCATCCTCTTCGACGAGGACGACGATCCGGCACCGGATCCGGCCGTGGAGACCGCCTGGTACGGCCGCTACATCGCCGATATCGCGCGCCATACCGGGGCGCCCTACGCCCACGAGCTGCGCTGGGTGGCGGCCACCAGCCGGCCCGCCTCGCTCGCCGCGAAGGCGGCCGAGCGGCAGGGCGCGACGGCCGCGGAGCGGGTGCTGCGGCGGCTGCGCGAGACCACGTTCGTGCTGGGCACTCCGGCCGATACGGCGGAGCGGGTGCGGTCCGCCCTGACCGGCCTGGACGGTGTCGACGTGCGGCGGCTCGGAGCGGAGCTGGGCGACCCGGAGGTGGTGGCGGCCGTCCGGCGGGACCACGCCGAGGCCCTCGACCCCATCCCGGAGGCGCATGCCTTCCACGCCCCGGGGCCGCATGGCACGGGGGTGAGGGAAACCGACGACGGGGTGCGCTACGCGCTGCCCACGCTGGTGTTCTCCGGCCCCGGCGGGCGCGTGGCCGCGCCGGGGTGGCGGAGCATGCCCGAATACCTGGCGGCGCTGCGCACGGTGGCTCCCCAGCAGCTCTGGGAGGCGACGCCGATCGGCCCCGGGGAGGCCCTGGCGAAGTACCGCAGCCTGACCGGGCCCGATCTGTCCCTGCTGACGGGCGGAACCACTCCCCCGCCCGCGGCCGTACGGGTCGACACGGCGGGCGGGCCACTGTGGCTGCACCCGGGCGAGGCGGCCACCCATCCGGCGCTCATCGCCGCCGCGGAGTCGAAAATCCCCAGGTCGTAGCCGTCTTGGCGAATGAGACACCGAAAGGTGTCCATTGACTTCGCCGGCCCTCCCCCCTCACCATGGGCACATGCTGACGACGCACCCCGGTGTGGTGTGCCGATACGTGGACTTCCGGCGCACCGCCAGCGCCATCTGTCGCTGATCGCCCCTTTCCCGTTCCGCGATCCGCCGCGTCCCGAGCGCTTTGTGTCGCTCGTCCCCCTCGTTCTCCTCATTTCCTCCCCGGGCCCACCGCTTCCGGCCTTCCCGGCCACTGCCCGTCCGTGTTCCCTCGCTGACGGGTGCGGCCGTGTGCGGCCGTAAACCCGCGCCGTCCGGGGGCAGTTGACACCACGAAAGGCGACGTCCAGCCATGACTCCCGCCGCCCCGCCGCCTCCCGTCCACCGTCCGCCCGATCCGCCACCGGGCCCCGCACCGGCCCCCGCACCGGACCGGCGCTCCATGCTCGGACTGGCCCTGGGGGCGGGTGGCTCCCTACTGCTGGCCGCCTGCGGCGGGATGGCGACCACCGGCGCGGGCGGCGGGGACGAGACCCTGCGCTGGGGCTGGGACCTGCCCTCCACCTGGGACCCGGTGTTCTCCTCCAAGGGCTGGGACGTCCATCTGCTGTCGCTCGTCTACTCCGGGCTGACCCAACTCGATGCCAAGGGCGGCGCCAGACCCGCGCTCGCCTCCTCCTGGCGCTACTCCCACGACGGCCGGCGGCTCACCTTCACCCTCCGCCGGGGACTGCGGTTCTCCGACGGCACACCGGTGAACGCCGAGGCCGTCAGGAAGAGCCTCGAACGCGGCAAGAACCACCCCAAGTCCCTGATCGCCTCCCAGCTGACCACCATCGACACGGTACGGGCCACCGATCCGCACACCGTGGTCCTCGAACTCACCGAGGCCGACTACCAGTTGCCCGCTCTGCTGGCCGGGAAGACCGGCATGGTGGTCAGCCCCAGCGCGTTCGGGAAGGACGAGGCGCGGCTGGCCACCAGGCCGGTCGGCCACGGCCCGTTCCGGCTGGTGTCGTACACCCAGAACTCCATGGCGAGCCTGCGCCGCGACCCCGGCTACTGGAACGCCGAGCACATCGCCGTCGAGCGCTTCGAGGCGTTCCCCAAACCCGATGAGACCACGGCGCTCGCCGCGCTCCAGTCCGGGCGGCTCAATGTGGCCCAGATCCCGTTCAGTCAGGTCGAGGCGGCACGCGAGGCCGGGTTCACGGTGCAGCTCATTCCGTCGATGGTGGTGCGCGTCCTGGATGTGAACACCTCAATGAAGCCCTTCGACGACCCGGCCGTCCTCAAGGCCCTGAAGTACGCCGTGGACCGCCGAGCCCTGCTGGACAGCGAGCAGTTCGGCCATGGCGAGGTGGACCACCAGCCCTTCCCACCCGGCTATACGGGCTTCGACCCGTCGCTCGGCGCGGTCTACCGGCACGATCCGGAGCGGGCGCGCGCCCTGCTGAAGGAGGCCGGATATCACGGCGGTGTCGAGGTGACCATCACCACCGCGCAGCCACAGGGCGCGCCCGAACAGTTGCAGGCGCAGCTGAACCGGGTCGGGTTCCGGGCCCGGATCGAGGTCATCCCCGAGGCGCGGGCGTCGCAGGTGGTGTACGTCCAGCACTCGCGCGCCCTGTACATCGACCAGTTCGCCGGGCGGGAGTCACCGGTACAGGCGATGCAGGTGCTCTTCGGCGCCGAGGGGCTGATGAACCCCTCCCGCCGTACCACGCCCGAACTGGACGCGGCCGTGGCCGCCGTGCGCCGCACCCCTCTGGAGTCGCCGCGCTATCCGGAGGTGCTGCGGGCGGCCACCGCGGTGGCGGTGCGCACGATGCCCAACGTGTTCCTCTACACGGTGCCGCGCGCCCTCGCCCGTACGTCCTCCGTCTCCGCCATCCCCTCGCTCCCGGTGGTACAGCGGTTCGAGGGGGTGACGGCCGGATGACCGCGCTCGCCGCGCACCTCGCGCGTACGCGAGGTAAGGCCGTACGCCCGGCCCGTCTCCCGCGCTCGCTCGGCCGGGTACTCGCCACGGCGGGCACGGTGTTCCTGCTGTCGTCCGCGCTGACCTTCGGTCTCGGCGCGCTCTCCGGGGCCAATCCGGCGGCGGCCGTGCTCGGCGAGACGGCGACGCCCGCCGACATCGCCCGGATGAATCATCAGTTCGGCCTCGACCGGCCGCTCTGGGAGCAGTACGTGTCCTGGCTGGGGCATGCCTCCACCGGTGACCTGGGCCGCTCGTGGTTCACCACGGTCCCGGTGGCCGACAGCATCCGGCAGGCCATTCCGGTGGATCTGTCCATCGCCGGGCTCGCGCTGCTGATGGCCGTGGTGCTGGGCGGGGCCGCCGGTGTCGCCGCCGCGCTCAGGGCGGGCGGACGGCTGGACCGCGCCGTGACCACGCTGTGCGCGCTGCTCGGCACCCTGCCCGCTTTCGTCGTGGCCATCGCGCTGGTCACGGTGTTCTCGCTGAAGCTGGGGTGGCTGCCGTCCGGTGGCTATGTGCCGCTGGACATGGACCCCGCGCAGTGGCTGCGGTACACGGTGATGCCCGCGTTCGCGCTGAGCCTGGAGGCAGCGGCCGCCATCGCCCGTCAGCTCCGTACCTCGCTGGTGGGGACGTTGCGGGAGAACTATGTGACGGGCGCGGTGATGCGCGGACTGCCCGCCCGGCGGGTGGTGTTCGGCCACGCCCTGCGCAACGCCGCGGGACCGGCGCTGACGGCGCTCGGGATGAGCGTGCCGATGCTGCTCGGCGGTGCGGTGGTCACCCAGCAGATCTTCGCGCTGCCCGGGCTCGCCCAGCTCACCCTCCAGTCGGCGGAGCAGCACGACATCCCGGTGATCCAAGGGACGCTGCTGGTGACCATCGCGGTGGTGCTGGTGGTCAATGTGGCCGTCAACGCGGCGTTGCTCGCGCTGAGTCCGGCCTCCCGGCGCCGGGAGGTGACGCGCCGATGAGGACGTTGCGACGGGCGTGGCGGCCGGCCTCCGCCAAGGTGGCGCTGCTGGTGCTGCTGGCCATCGCGCTGCTGGCGGTGTTCGGCGGCTGGCTCGCGCCCCATGACCCGCTGGCCCAGAATCCCCGGAACATGCTGCGCGGGCCCGGCCCCGGCCATCTTCTGGGCACCGACTACCTGGGCCGCGATGTACTCAGCCGGCTGCTGGAGGGCAGTGGCCGCTCGGTGGCGGGCGCCGTGGAGGCGGTGGCCGCCGCGATGGCGGTCGGGGTGCCGACCGGGCTGGCCTCGCTGTGGATGGGACGGGTGGGCGAGTGGCTCGCGCAGCGCGCCGTCGACGCGCTGATGACGCTGCCGTTCACCGTGTTCGCCATCGCGGTGGTGGGCGCGCTGGGCAACGGGATGCACCAGGCCATGCTGGCGCTCGGGGTGCTCTACGCCCCGCTGTTCTTCCGGATGACCCGCGCCGCCGGCTTGAGCCTCCGGCACGCCCAGTACGTGGAGTCGGCCGAGCTGTTCGGCGCCTCGGTGGGGCGGGTGCTGCGCACCCACATCTGGAGCAAGGTCCTGCCGACGGTCATCGTCACGGCCGCCCACGCGCTCGCCACCTGTCTGCTGGTGGTCTCCTCGCTGACCTTCCTCGGAGTCGGTGTGCAGCCGCCCGCCGCCACCTGGGGCGGCATGCTCGCCACCGATCTGGGCTTCCTCACCCAGCAGATCTGGGCGCCGGTGTTCCCGGCCGCGCTGATCGTCCTCACCGCCGGTGCGCTCAATCTGCTGGCCGACGCCGTACGGGACGCCGGGGCGGACGAGTTGCTGCCCGGCGGCGCTCCGGACCCGGCCACCGGCTCCCCCGCCGCCACCGCCGAATCCCCCGACACCACCAAGGAGCGGGCCGATGCCGCACTCCCCATCTGACCCGGCCACGCCCGGCACCGACCCGTCAGCCGCGCTGTCGGTCGAAGGGCTCGGCGTCACCGTCTCGTCCGGGCGGCTGACGGCCGTACGCGATGTGTCGTTCACCGTGGGCCGCGGTGAGGCCGTCGGCCTGGTCGGCGAGTCCGGCAGCGGCAAGACCCTCATCTGCCGGTCGGTGCTCGGGCTGCTGCCTCCGGGCTGTGCGGTGTCCGAGGGCGAGATCACGCTGGCCGGTGAGGCGCTGACCGGGCTGTCCCGCCGGGGGTGGGACCGCGTACGGGGCACCCGGGTGGGCGCCGTCTTCCAGGACCCCGCCTCGTATCTCAACCCCTCGCTGACCGTGGGGCGTCAGCTGACCGAGGTGCTGCGGGTGAAGCTCGGTCTTGACCGGGCGCGGGCCGATGCGCGGGCCGTCGAGCTGTTCGCCGCGGTCGGGCTGCACGACCCCGCCGAGGTGGCCCGGCGCCATCCGCACGAGCTGTCCGGCGGAATGCTCCAGCGTGTGCTGATCGCCGTGGCGGTGGCCTGCGCACCGGATCTGCTGGTGGCCGACGAGGCCACCACCGCGCTGGATGTGGTGGTCCAGGCCGAGGTCCTGGAGCTGCTGGCCCGGATGCGCGCCGAGCACGATCTGGCGCTGCTGCTGGTCAGCCACGACCTGGCGGTGATCGCCGAGGTGTGCGACCGCGTTCTGGTGGCCTACGCCGGGGAGTTGGTCGAGGACGGCCCGGGCCGAGCGGGTCCTGAACGATCCCTTGCATCCGTACACCGAGGCGCTGTTGCGCGTGGCCACGGTCGGCGACTGGGAGCGGCGCGAGCTGGAGATGATACCCGGCGCGCCGCCTGAGGTGGGCGCGCGGCTGCCGGGCTGCCGGTTCGCCGACCGCTGCGCTTTCGCCGCACCCGAATGCCTGAGCGGTCCGGTGCCGCTGCGGGAGACCGCCGACGGGCGGCGGGTGCGGTGTGTCCGCGGCGAGGAGCTCGATCTGTCGCGGACCGGTGGGCGCTCCACCCGGGAGGTGGCGGTATGAGCGGGCTGCTGGAGCTCTCCGGGCTGACCGTGGCCTTCGGCCGGCGGGGTGCGCGGCCGGTGCTCGATGGCGTGGAACTGTCCGTGGGCGAGGGGGAGATCGTCGGGGTCATCGGGGAGACCGGATCGGGCAAGACCACTCTGGCCCGAACGGCCGTGGGGCTCGTCCCTCCGCGCTCGGGGCGGGTGGTCTTCGACGGGCGTGAGATCTCCGGGCTGCGGGGGCGCGCGCTGCGCGCGTTCCGCCGTTCGGGGCGGCTGAGTTACGCGTTCCAGGATCCGCTGCGGGCGCTGGACCCGGGGCTGACGGTCCGGCGGGCCGTGGCCGAACCGCTCGCCGTGGCGGGGGACCTCGGCGACACGGACACCGCCGCCCGCGTGGCCGAGGCGCTGGAGACGGTGGGCCTGGACGCGGCGCGGCTCGGCGATCGGCTGCCGGGCGCGATCTCGGGTGGTCAGCGCCAGCGGGTGCTGCTCGCACGGGCGATCGTCACCCGGCCCCGGCTGCTGATCGCCGATGAGCCGGTGAGCGCCCTGGACGCCTCCAACCGCAACCGGGTGCTGCGGCTGCTGGACCGGCTGCGCACCGAGCGCGGCATGGCCGTCGTGGTCATCTCGCACGACCTCAGCTCACTGGCGGGCATCGCCGACCGGGTGGCGGTGCTCTACCGCGGCCGGGTGGTGGAACAGGGCCCCGTACGGGAGGTGTTCGGCCGGCCCCTGCATCCGTACACCGGGCTGCTCATCGCCTCCGCGCCGAGCGTACGCGCCGAGGGCGGGCCGGGCGCGGCGGCGCTGCGCCCGTCGGCCGAACCGCCCGTCTGGTCGGCGCGGGAGGGCTGTGTCTTCGCCCACCGTTGCCCGTTCGTCACCGACGTCTGCCGCACCGCGCCCGTACCCGCCCCGGTGGGCCGGGGGCGCACGGCCGCCTGCCACCGGGCGCCGGAGTGGCGCGAGCTGATCGCCGCCCCGGCCACCGCGCAGGGGCCGCCGGGAACCGGGCTGCTGGAGACGGCCCCGTAAAGATCTCCTAAATCACTCTGAACACAACTCGTGCGCCGCCCGTATCCACTGCCGGGTTGTGCTCGTCGCGGATGAGCGGATCCCGTAACCCCCCAACAGGAGGTCATGAGTTGAGCCATAAACGGGTACCCAAGCGAAAGATCGTGTTCGCGGGGGCCGGGGCCGCCGCCGTGGCGGCAGCCGCGATCATCCTGCCCAACGCCAACGCCTCACAGGACGACAAGACCGAGGCGGCGCAGCCCAAGAAGGTGGACGCCGCGTCGGCGGCGGACATCGCCGCGGAGCTCGCGTCGCAGCTGGGCGAGGCGTTCGGCGGGGCCTACTACGACAAGGACAAGCAGCAGGTCATCGTCAATGTCGTCGGCGACAACAACAATGTGAACGTCCAGGTCAAGAGTGCCGGGGCGGTGGCCAGAAAGGTCGACAACAGCACCAAGGCGCTACAGACCGCCGCGAAGACCCTCAAGACCAAGGCGACCATCCCGGGCACCTCCTGGTCGGTGGACCCCAAGACCAATGAGCTGCGGGTCACCGCGGACTCCACGGTCACCGGGGCGAAGTGGGACACCCTCGAGTCCACCGTGAAGTCGCTGGGCGACGGCATGGCCACCCTGAAGAAGTCCACGGGCGAGTTCAAGCCGTTCGTCGCGGGCGGCGACGCCATCTTCGGCGGCGGCGCGCGCTGCTCGCTCGGCTTCAACGTCACGACGGACAGCGGCGCCCCGGCGTTCCTCACCGCCGGTCACTGCGGCGTCGCCGCCGAGCAGTGGTCGGACTCGCAGAACGGCGCGGCGATCGGCACCGTGCAGGACGCCACCTTCCCCGGTGACGGGGACTTCGCGCTGGTCACCTACGACGACGCCAACACCGAGGCCCCCAGCACCGTGAACACCGGCGACCAGACCGTGGACATCACCGCGGCGGGCGAGGCCACGGTGGGCCAGCAGGTGCAGCGCATGGGCAGCACCACCGGGCTCAACGACGGCTCGGTCACCGGTCTCGACGCGACGGTCAACTACCCCGAGGGCACGGTCAGCGGGCTCATCCAGACCGATGTCTGCGCGGAGCCCGGCGACAGCGGCGGCCCGCTGTTCAGCGCGGACGGCCAGGCCATCGGCCTGACCTCCGGCGGCAGCGGTGACTGCACGGCCGGTGGTGAGACCTTCTTCCAGCCGGTGACGACCGCGCTGGAGGCGGTCGGTGCGAAGATCGGCGACGGCGGTGCGGCCGGAGGCGGCGGCGCGGCCGACGACGGTGGCGCGGCGGGCGGCGCCGCTGACGACTCCGGGGCCGCCGGTGACGGCGCGGGCGCGGACGACGCCGGTGGGGCAGCCGACAACGGCTGATCCCACGCGACCGGGTGTCCCGTGCCGTCACCGCGGGACACCCCGGGAGCCGTGACGGGCCGGGAGCCGTGACGGGCCGGGAGCCGCGACGGGCCGGGCGGCCGCTCAGCGGGCGGACGGCCCGGCGGAGAACCCGGCGGCCAGGCCCGCGGAGAGCCCCGCACGCACCCGCTCCACCGTGATCGGCAGATCGCGGACCCGCACCCCCGTGGCGTGGTACACCGCGTTGGCGATCGCCGCCGCCGTGCCGACGATGCCCAGCTCCCCGATGCCCTTGCTGCCCATCGGGTTGAGCTCGTCGTCGTTCTCCTCCAGCCAGTGCGCCTGGACATCGCGCACATCCGCGTTGGCCGCGATGTGATACGTGGCGAGGTCGTGGTTGGCGAAGTCGCCGAACCGCGGGTCCGTCTCCAGGTTTTCGTGCAGCGCCATCGACAGCCCCATGCACATGCCGCCGCGCAGCTGCGAGCCCGCCGTCCGGGGGTTGATGACACGTCCGGCGGCGAACATCCCCAGCAGCCGGTCCACCCGCACCTGGCCGGTGACGGCGTCCACCCGCACCTCCGCGAACTGGGCGCCGTAGGCGTGCCGAGAGAACGCCCGGCGCGCCTCGACGTCCTCGGTGGTGTCCGCGCGCTCCTCCAGCCCGCCGGGCGGGATCGCGCCGGAGACCTCGTCGAGCCGCTTGGTCAGCGCCCGGCACGCCTTGGACACCGCCCACCCCCAGGAGCTGAGGCCCATCGAGCCGCCCGCCCACGGTGCCTGGCCGTAGGCGCTGCGGCCGATGTCGAGGGTGACCCGGTCGATCCCCACACCGAGCTCGTCCGCCGCCACCTGGGTCAGCGCGGTGCGGGCTCCGGTGCCGATGTCGGCCGCGGCGATCCGTACGGTGAAGCCTCCGCCGGGCTCGGCGCTAGCCGTCGCGGTGGAGGGCCAGGTGAGGGCTGGGTAGTTGCCCGCCGCCACTCCGGTGCCGAGCAGCCAGCGCCCCTCCCGGCGGCCCCCCGGCGCGGGGTCGCGGCCCGCCCAGCCGAAGCGCGCCGCGCCCTCCCGCAGACAGGCCACCAGATTGCGGCTGCTGAAGGGCTGTCCGGTCCCGGGGTCCACGGACGGCTCGTTGGCCACCCGCAGATCGATGGGGTCCATGCCCAGCGCCACGGCCAGCTCGTCCATCGCGCTCTCCAGCGCGAACATCCCGGGCGCCTCGCCGGGGGCCCGCATCCACGAGGGCGTCGGCACATCCAGCTGCGCCAGGCGATGGGTGGTCCGGCGGTGGCGCGCGGCGTACATGACGCGGGTACAGGTGACCGTCTGTTCGCAGTACGGGGTCAGCGTGGAGCTCTGCTGGAGCGCGTCGTGCCAGATGGCGGTGAGCCTGCCGTCCCGTTCGGCGCCGAGCCGGATGCGCTGGAGGGTGGGCGTGCGGTACGAGACCATGGTGAACATCTGCTGCCGGGTGGCCGCCACCTTGACCGGGCGGCCCACGGCGCGGGCGGCCAGCGCGGCGAGCACGGTGGGCGGCCGGGGAATCGCCTTGGAGCCGAAGCCGCCGCCGGTGTGGTCGGCCACGATCCGGACGGCGCCCTCGGGCAGGCCGAACAGCTCGGCCACCCTGGCGGCCGTCATCCAGGGGCCCTGGTCCCCGTTGTAGAGGGTGAGCGTGTCCCCGTCCCAGACGGCGATGGTGGCGTGCGGTTCCATCGTGGCCGTGTGCTCGGGGGGTGTGGTGTACGTGGCGTCGAGGACGACCGGCGCCGCGGCGAGGGCGGCGTCCACATCGCCGGTCTCCGTGTGCCCCGGGTAGCCGCCGTTGACCGTCTCGGGGACGAAGACGCGCGGATCGCCGTCCATCAGCTCGGCGTCGTGGTCGTCCACGTCGTACTCGACCCGTACGGCGGCCGCCGCCTGACGGGCCGTCTCGAAGGTGTCCGCCACCACGGCCGCCACGATCTGCCCGCGGTAGGCCACCTCCGGGGACTGAAGAACGGCGAGTTCGGGGGTGTCGGTCGGGCGCAGCCGGGCCACGTTACGGCTGTCGAGCACGGCGACCACGCCCGGCAGGGACAGCGCCGCGGCGGTGTCGACGGCGCGCACCCTGCCGCGCGGGATGGTGGACTGCACCGCCCACGCGTACAGGGCGTCCGGCACCGGGTACTCGTACGCGTAGAGCGCGGCACCGGTGACCTTCTCGCGCCCTTCGACGCGGGTCACCTCCGCGCCCACGGTCCGCTGGAGCGTGGTCATCGCCGCTGCCCTCCCGCCAGGTCGCGCACGGCCGCGGTGATGACGTCCACGGCGAGGTCGATCTTGAACGCGTTCTGCGGCAGCGGGCGCGCCGGGGCGAACTCGGCGCGGGCCGCCTCCCGCAGCAGCTCCTCGGTCGGCTGCCGCCCGGTCAGCAGCCGCTCGGCCTCGCGGGCCCGCCAGGGGCGGGCGCCCACTCCGCCGAGCCCCAGCCGGATCTCCCGCAGTGTGCCGTCGTCCTCGGTGGCCACGACGGCGGCCACCGACACCAGCGCGAACGCGTAGGACCAGCGGTCGCGGACCTTGCGGTAGGACATGGCGGCGCCCCCGGGGGGCGGTGGCAGCTCCACACCGGTGATCAGGTCGCCGGGCTGGAGCACCGTCTCGCGGTGCGGGGTGTCACCGGGCAGCAGATAGAAGTCGTTGAGCGGCACCGTGCGGGGGCTGCCGTTCACCCGCCGCAGATGGACGACCGCGTCGAGCGCGGCCATCGCCACCGCCATGTCCGAGGGGTGGCCCGCCACACAGAAGTCGGACGTACCGAGCACGGCCAGGTCGCGGTGGAGGCCCTGGACGGCCGAACAGCCGGTCTCCGGCCGCCGCTTGTTGCAGGGTTTGGTCACGTCCTGGAAGTACACGCAGCGGGTGCGCTGGAGCAGATTGCCGCCGGTGGTGGCCACGGTCCTCAGCTGCCCTGAGGCCCCCGAAAGCAGCGCTTCGGCCAGCGCCGGGAACCGCTCGCGGATGCCCTGGTCCCCGGCGAGGCGGCTGCCCGGGACCAGCGCGCCGATGAGCACACCGCCGTCCGGGCGGTGCTCGACGGTGTCGTACGGGAGCCCGGTGATGTCGACGAGCAGGGCGGGCTCGGTCACCCCGAGCTTCATCAGGTCCACCAGATTGGTGCCCCCGGCCAGGTACACCGCCTCGGTGGAGTCGGCCACGAGCGTTGCGGCGGCCTGGGGATCGGTGGCGCGCTCGTAGCCGAAGGGCTTCATCGCGCCCCTCCCGCCGCACCGGCCCGGACGGGCGCCCCGCCGCCGTCGGCCCCGGCGACCTCGCGGATGGCGGCCACGATGCCGGGGTACGCCCCGCAGCGGCACAGGTTGCCGCTCATCCGCTCGCGGATCTCGTCGGCGTCCAGCTCATCCGGTGCGCGGACCCCGGCCGCCATGTCCTCCGTCACATGGCTGGGCCAGCCGCGCGCGGCCTCGGTGAGCGCGCCGATGGCGGAACAGATCTGGCCGGGTGTGCAGTAGCCGCACTGGAAGCCGTCGTGGTCCAGGAACGCCCGCTGCAACGGGTGGAGTTCCCCGGGGGCGGCGAGCCCGGCCACGCCCTCGATGGTGGTGATGTCCCGGCCCTGCGCGGCCACGGCGAACACCAGGCAGCTGTTGACGCGCTCCCCGTCGATCAGGACGGTGCAGGCCCCGCACTGTCCGTGGTCGCACCCCTTCTTGACCCCGGTCAGCGCCAGGTGTTCGCGGAGGGCGTCCAGCAGGGTCACCCGGTGGTCGAGGGTGAGGGGGCGGTCGGCACCGTTGACACGCAGCGCGAAGTCGCTGTGAAACGCGTGAGCTGTCACACCCCTCAGCCTGGCATCGGGGGGTGCGCCCCGCATCTTCAGCGTGGGCCGTCCGGCCCCGGCTCCGGTGGGTCGTCGGGCACCGGGGGCAGCCGCAGATGTGCCAGGTCCGGCGGGATCGGGGAGCTGGGGCGGTAGAACGGCGGGGCCACGTCGGCGGCGGGCGAGTCGGCCAGCCGGAAGCGGTCCCGCAGCCGGTGGTAGAACTGGGTCGGCGCGAGCCGTACCAGCCGCAGCCGGACCGGTGCCCGGTAGGCCGCCACCCAGTCGCCCGGGTCCAGCACTCCGCGCAGCTGCCCGTCGAGGCTGACCGCCACCCGGCCCGAGGTCGGCAGCACCCGTACGGCGACGGGTTCGTCCACCGCGGCCACCACCGTGCGGTCGAAGGCGATGTGCGGGGCGACCGGGGTGAAGACCACCGCGTCCAGGTACGGGGAGACCACCGGCCCGCCGGCGGCGAAGCTGTAGGCGGTGGAACCGGTCGGGGTGGCCACGATGATCGCGTCGGCCGAGTACGAGGCGAGCAGTTGCGCGGACACATACACGCCGAGACCGGCCTGGCGATCGCGGGCGAGCTTTTCGAAGACCACGTCGTTGACGGCGTTGACGTCCAGCGGAATACCCCAGCCCGCCTCCTCGGGGCCGCCGCGGCCGGGGCGGACCTTGGGCGGGGGCGGTACGGGGCCCCGCCCGTAGCGCAGCAGCGCCTCCATGCCCTCGGGCATCTCCAGCGGCCGGGACGCCCGCAGGGTGAGCAGCATGCACTCCTCGATCGTGGCCCGGCCCTCGTGGACGGCGTTCAGCGCGTCCTCCACCTGGTCGACGCCGATCTCGGTGAGGAAGCCGACCCGCCCCACGTTCACCCCCAGCGCCGCGGCCCCGTTCCTGGCGGCGAGCCGGGCACCGCGCAGAAAGGTACCGTCGCCGCCGAAGGTGACGATCAGATCGGGGTGGCCGGCCGCCTCCGACTCCTCCTGGGCGCTGCGCCGGGGCTGGTCACCGCGCCAGACGTCCAGCTCGAAGCAGGAGATGCCATGGGCAGCGGCCCATGCGCGGGCGGTGCGGGCCGCCGCGACGGCGGTGGGGCGGGCCTGGTGGACGACCATGCCGAGCCGGTTGACAGCCATGGCCCTTCCACCGTAGGCGGACCGGCCCCGAACCGCCCTTCGGACGGACTGGGGGCGGACGCGGGAGCGACACACGGTGGGCCCGGGGCGGGCGGCCTGGAGCCGAACATCGGCCCTGATCTATGGTGTTCAGCGGCACAGAGACCCGCGGGGGAAGCACACCGCATCCGTACGGAGCCAGGGGGATGGTGCAGCAGATGGCGAGTGAGAGACGAACCGCGCTGATCGAGGGGCTGATGGGGCGTTTCCCCCAGGTGCCCCGGGAAGCGGTGCTCAAGGAGGATCTGCTGCGCGGCGGCATGGCCTTCGACGAGTCCGCGCTCAGCGGCAACGAGGACGGCGACGTCAAGCCGAAGTCGTACTTCATCTTCTCGTTCGACCACCGCACCCTGCCGGAGCTGGGGGCCGCGGCCCTCAACCGGCCGCCCGAGGAGATCGTGCTCACCGGCGGGCCGTACGAGCTCCGCCGCACCGTGGTGTCCGTCCGCGTCAACCCCGCGTCGCCGTATGTGGTCCGGGCCGGGGAGGACGGTGCGCTGGGGCTGTATCTGGACGGTGCGCGCATCGCCGATGTGGGGCTGCCGCCGATGCCGGACTACTACCGCCACACGCTGTCGAACGGCAAGTCGGTGATGGAGGTCGCGCCGACCATCCAGTGGGGCTATCTGGTCTATCTGACGGTCTTCCGGGTGTGCCAGTACTTCGGCGCCAAGGAGGAGTGCCAGTACTGCGACATCAACCACAACTGGCGTCAGCACAAGGCGGCGGGCCGCCCGTACACCGGGGTGAAGCCGGTCGAGGAGGTGCTGGAGGCGCTGGAGATCATCGACCGCCATGACACCGCCCGCACCTCGCAGGCGTACACCCTCACCGGCGGCGCGATCACCTCGCATGTGGGCGGCCGTGACGAGGCCGACTTCTACGGCCAGTACGCGAAGGCCATCGAGGAGCGCTTCCCCGGCCGGTGGATCGGCAAGGTGGTGGCGCAGGCGCTGCCCAAGGAAGACGTCCAGCGGTTCCACGACTACGGGGTGCGGATCTACCACCCCAACTTCGAGGTGTGGGACCGGCGGCTGTTCGAGCTGTACTGCCCGGGCAAGGAGCGCTACATCGGCCGGGACGAATGGCACCGCCGGATCCTGGACTCGGCCGAGGTGTTCGGCGCCCGGAATGTGATCCCCAACTTCGTGGCGGGCGTGGAGATGGCCCAGCCGCTCGGCTTCGCGTCCGTGGCCGAGGCGATCGACTCCACCGCCGAGGGGCTGCGGTTCTTCATGTCGCACGGGGTCGTACCCCGGTTCACCACCTGGTGTCCCGAGCCGACGACACCGCTGGGCAAGGAGAATCCGCAGGGCGCCCCGCTGGAGTACCACATCCGGCTGCTGGAGACCTACCGGGCGACGCTCGAGGACTTCGGGCTGTCCTCGCCGCCCGGATACGGCCCGCCGGGGCCGGGGCGGGCGGTGTTCTCGGTGAGCTCGTTCATGGACAGCCTGCCCGCCGTGGACCCGGACCCGGAGCCGGTGGCGCCCTGACAGCCCGACGGTGTCCTGACACCGGCGGCGGCCTGACGTGGCCGCCGCCCCCGGCTCGGCGGGATCCGTTCAGCCGACGTGGACGTGGGGGCGGCGGCCGCGGTCGGGCTCGGCCTCGCGGAGCACCTCACGGGTGACGGGGGCGACCTCTCCCTGGCCGAAGAGGAAGAAGCGCAGGAAGTGGGCCAGCGGATGGCCCTCCGTCCACTCGAAGTAGATGTGCGGGCGCTGCCCGGTCAGATCCCGCACCCGCAGCAGCAGCGCCGCCAGCGCGTTGGGGATGGTGGCGCTCTGAAGGGTCAGCACGCGGTAGCGGCCGTGCACCACCTCGCCGCACACCCGCAGCTCACTCTCGAACTCGGACGGATCGGCCACCGTGACCTCGACGAAGATGATGTCGTCCTCGGGCGGGATGTCGTTGTCCCCTCGGATCTGGTGCTGTTTCTCGCGGTACTCGGCCAGGTCGCGGCTCTCCGGTTTGTTGGCGATGAAGCGGATCCTGCGGTGGGCGGTGTCGCGGAGGAATCGCTCGGCCAGGGCGTCGAACGTCACGCTGGTGACCCGTAGCTCGAACGCCCTGGCCACCCGGGACAGCAGCGATACGGCCATGATGCCCGCGATGAAGCAGGCGCCGATCTTGACGCCGTCGGGCCGCTCGATGACGTTGACCGCGGTGGTGTACAGGAAGATCAGCGAGATGACACCGAAGCCGATGGTCCAGCCGCGCTGCCGGGCGCGCCGGGCGGCGATGGTGACGGCGATGGCGGCCGAGGTGATGAGCACGAGCACCCCGGTGGCGTAGGCACCGCCCTGGGCGTCCACATCCGCTTTGAACAGCCAGGTCACCAGGAACGCGACGGCGATGAACACCAGCACCATGGGACGGACCGCGCGCGCCCAGTGGGGCGCCATGCCGTAGCGCGGCAGATAGCGGGGCATCAGATTGAGCAGTCCGGCCATGGCCGAGGCACCGGCGAACCAGAGGATGGCGATGGTGGAGGCGTCGTAGACGCTGCCGAACGCGGAGCCCAGGTACTCATGGGCGAGGTAGGCCAGGGCGCGCCCATTGGCCTCGCCGCCCGGTTCGAACGCCCGCTGCGGGATCAGCAGGGTGGTGATGAAGCTGGAGGTGATGAGGAAGACGCTCATGATCACCGCGGCGGTGGTCAGCAGCTTCCGGGCGCCCCGGACCCGTCCGGCGGGGCGCTCCTCGGTGTCACCCGGCTTGCCCTCGATATGCGGCATGACGGCCACGCCCGTCTCGAACCCGGACAGGCCGAGGGCCAGCTTCGGGAAGATCACCAGCGCCACGCCGACCATCACCAGCGGACTGCCGCGCTCGGCGACCAGCGCCTTGGACCAGTCGGGGATCACATGGGGCGCGGTGCACACATGCCACAGCCCGACCGCCACCACGACGGCGTTGAGCAGCAGATAGGCGGCGACCAGCGCCACCGCGATCCCGATGGCCTCGGTGAACCCCTTGAGGAACACCGCGCCGAGCATTCCCACCAGGATCAGGGTGACGGCCACCTCATGGCCGCGCAGGGCCGCGGTGAAATGCGGGTTCTCCACCAGGTGGGCGGTGGCGTCGGCGGCGGAGAGGGTGATGGTGATGAGGAAGTCGGTGGCCGCGAAGCCCAGCAGGGTGAGGACGAACAGCTTGCCCTTCCAGAAGGTCAGCAGCCGCTCCAGCATCGCGATCGAGCCCTGGCCGTGCGGGCTCTCCTCGGCCACTCTGCGGTACACCGGCAGCGCGCCCACCAGGGTCACCACCACCAGCACCACGGTGGCCAGCGGGGAGAGCAGCCCGGCCGCCAGGGCGGCGATCCCGGGCTGGTAGCCGAGGGTGGAGAAGTAGTCCAGACCGGTCAGGCACATCACCCGCCACCACGGCCGGCCCCGGTGTGCGCCCTCCGGCTCGGCGTGCGGGCCGGGCTGGCGCTTGGCGATGTCGGTCAGGCCCTCCAGCAGCCATGCGCGCAGCCGGTGCCGTGCCCCGCCGTCGGGGGCGGCGCCGCCAGGGGTGGAGGAGACCACGGGGTGCTCCCGTCGTGCTCGATGGGGGTCCCGGCCATCGGTGAGACCCTTCGGTCAGGGTATGTGGCGTGGTCGGCCACCACCCGGCCGGTGCCGCCGGCCGAAGGACATCGCTTTCTCAGTGAGTTCTCATCTTCGGTCCGTACGGTTGCGGCACATGGACACCACCAAGACCGACCAACCGACCGACACCGCAGCGCAGCCCGCAGAAGCCGAGGAAGCCACGGCGGAGGGTGTCCCGGACGCTGTTTCGGACCAGCGGGAAACCCCGGACGCGGAGGAGACCCCGGACCCGCTGGAAGCATCAGACCCCGCCGATGACATCGCGGCGCCTCCCCCGGCCACCACACCGGGCATCGTCCCCGGCGCCGCCTCGGTCGTCGCCGCGGGCCTCGGGCTCGCCTCGCTCTCCGGCACCTGGCTCGGCACCATGCTCCAGGAGCGCAAGCAGCTGACCGGCCAGATCAAGGCCCAGTCCGGGTCGGCCGCCGATCAGATATCCGCGGTGTACGGCACTCCGTGGCACACCACGGCCCTCGTCAACGGGCTGTTCGCGCTGGCCGCCGTGGTGATCGCCGCCGTGGTGCTGCTGCGGCAGCGGCGGCCCGTCACGGCCGGGGCCCCCTGGGTGACCGCGGTGGCCTGGGGCGCGGTGGCGCTGGGCGTGATCGGTCTGCTGATCGCCGCCGCCATGGGGCTCGACGTCTTCAGCGATCTGCCGAAGGTGCCCGCGTCCCCGAACGCCCCGGCCGGCTGACCCCATCCGAGCGCGCCCCGTGGACCGGATGGATCCGGCGGGGCGCGCTCCCTCGGGCGGGTGTGTCACGATTGAGGTCCCGACATCGGGACACACGCGAAGGGGACAGGCCGTCCGGCCGCCCCGGCGGAGAGGGCCATGAGGACGGCATGGACTTCGCGCCTACGGAGTTTCCCGCCGATGAGCCGTTCCACCACGCACTCCTCCGACCGGCACAGAACACCGCGTACGCCGCGTACACCGGACCCGCCGGAGACCTCGCGCGCACCGGACGCGCCGGAGGCTTCGCGCGCACCGGCCGCGCAGGACAGCGACCACGGGCCGGACGGATCCGGCGCCCGGCAGGGCCAGGACACCCGGACCGCCGTCACCGTCTTCGTCGCGCTCGGCGCCAATGTGGTGATCGCGCTGGCCAAGGCCGTCGGCGGGATCTTCGCCGGCTCCCCCGCGCTGCTCTCGGAGGCCGCTCACTCCGTCGCGGACAGCCTCAACGAGGTGTTTCTGCTCGCCTCCCTCAAACGCAGCAGGCGGGCCCCCGACGACCAGCACCCCTTCGGCTACGGCAAGGACCGCTACTTCTGGGCGTTGCTGGCCGCCGTCGGCATCTTCGTCATGGGCGGCTGCTTCTCCTTCTTCCAGGGTGCCGAGGCGCTGAGCGCGGGCAGCTCCGAGGACCACAGCGGCTATCTGGTGGGCCTCGCGGTCCTGGGCGTGGCGCTCATCGCCGAGGGCTCGTCGCTGGTCCGGGCGCTGCTCCAGGTGCGCGGGCACGCCCGGGAAGCGGGCCGCTCCATGGCGACCGAACTGCGCAGGGGCGACGACCCCACACTGCGCACCGTTCTGGCCGAGGACTCTACCGCCTGTCTCGGCGTGGTGTTCGCCCTGCTCGGCATGTGGCTGCACATGCTGACCGGCCAGGTGGCCTACGAGGCCACGGCCTCCTTCCTGATCGGGGCGCTGCTGGTCTATGTGGCCTACCGGCTGGCCAGGGAGTCGCGCGGGCGGCTCATCGGCGAGGCGATCGACCCGGCGCAGCGCCAGGAGCTCCGCCGGTTCCTCGAGGCTCAGCCGGAGATCGACACCGTGACCACGCTGCTGACGATGCGTCTGGGCAATGACTCGACGCTGGTGGCGGCCCGGGTCGATCTCGTTCCCGGCCTTGACAGCGAGGAGGTCGAGGAGGTTCTGGTGCGCGTCAAGACGGCGATGGCGGAGCTCTGGCCGCACGCCGACCAGGTCTTCCTCGATGTCACCGACGCCTCGGCCAAGGACCGGGCGAAGGCGCGCGCGGACCGCCAGGCGCTGGAGGAGACGGTGGCCGCCGTGGAGCGCGAGGACGGCGGGGCGTGAGATTGGCCCCGGCGGGCCTGGGTACTCGGTGCGAACCAGCCCACAACAGCGAACTCATGTACGGAGGCAGAACTGATGGGCCTCGGCGGTTGCATTTTGATGATCGCGGTGGGAGGGATTCTCACCTTCGCCACCGACTGGAACGCCAACGGCTTCAATGTCCACCTGGTCGGCCTGATTCTGATGGCAGTCGGCGTCATCGGCACATGCGCGTATGTGAGTGTCTACAAGCGTCGGCGCATCGTCGAGCCGGGCGCCGTGGCACCCCCGGTGGTGGAGGAGCCCGACCATCACCGGCACCACCACCACTACGACTACTGAGTGCCGGCCAGTCCCCCTTCCGACGAGGTGGCCCCCGCCGCGGGTGGGGGCCACCTCGTCGTTCGTACGACTCCCCCGGGCCCCTGCGGGACCTCTTGACAGTTCCCTGTTTGAAACTGTCAGAATCTGTTGCACAAAGGGCCGTTGTGGTCGGTCCACCACACAATCGAAGAGAATGGGGATCGCGATGGCGGTCACTCGCAGATCGTTACTGATCGCAGGCACCGCCGCCCCGATGGCCGGGGCACTCGTCACGGCCGCTCCCGCCCAGTCCGCCACCGCGTCCCGCGCCATGGGAGGCCGGACCGTCCCGCTCACGGACGGCTGGCGGTTCGCCCTCGTCAACCCCGGCGGCATCACCGACCCGACCGGCGCTTACGAACACGCCCACGACCCGGCCTACGACGACTCGGCCTGGCGCGAGGTCGCGGTTCCGCACGACTGGAGCATCGAGCTCACCCCCACCACCGACCACGGCACCAGCGGCGGCACCGGCTTCCTGCCCGGCGGCCTCGGCTGGTACCGCACCTCCTTCACCCTGCCGCGCGCCCTCGAGGGCAAGCGGATCTCCGTCGAATTCGACGGCGTCTACATGGACTCGTCCGTGTACTGCAACGGACGGCTCATCGGCGAACACCCCTACGGATACACCGGTTTCACCCTCGACCTCACCGAAGTGGCCCACACCGACGGCGCCACCCCCAACGTCCTCGCCGTCAAGGTGCGCAACCGGCTTCCCAGCAGCCGCTGGTACTCCGGCAGCGGCATCTACCGCCACGCCCGGCTCGTGGTCACCGACCCGGTCCATGTGGCCCGGTGGGGCACGTACCTCACCACCCCCGGCCTGGCCACCACCCTGCGCGCCGGACATGCCACCGTGCGGGCGCGGACCCTCGTGGTCAATGAGTCGGACGGCCGGAAGCCGGTGACCGTGGTCTCCACGGTCAAGGACCCCGACGGGCACATGGTGGTCCAGGCGCACTCCACCCTCACCGTCGGGGCGGGTGACACGCGTACCGCCACCCAGGAGCTGCGGATCGACCGGCCGCGGCTGTGGTCGTTCGACACCCCTCGGCGCTATGTCCTGGAGACCGAACTACGGGTGGGCCAGGACACCACCGACCGGTACCGCACCCCCTTCGGGTTCCGCCATGCCACCTTCGACCCCGAGCGCGGATTCTCGCTGAACGGCCAATACGCCAAGCTCCGGGGCGTCGACCTCCACCATGACCTGGGCGCGCTCGGCGCCGCCGTCAACGCCGACGCCGTGCTGCGCCAGCTGACCATCATGAAGAGCATGGGCGTCAACGCCCTGCGCACCTCGCACAATCCGCCCGCGCCGGAGCTGATCGAGGCCTGCGAGCGGCTCGGCATCGTGATGCTGGTGGAGGCGTTCGACTGCTGGCGCACCGGCAAGAACACCTATGACTACGGGCGTTTCTTCGACGAGCACTGCGAGGCGGACATCACCGAGATGGTGCGCGCCGCCCGCAACTCCCCCGCCGTCGTCATGTGGTCCATCGGCAATGAGATCCCCGACTCCACCAGCGCCCCGGGGCTGGAGATGGCCCAGCGGCTCATCGACGCCGTGCGCGCGGCCGATGACACCAGGCCCGTGGTGATCGGCTCGGACAAGTACCGCGCGCTGCCCGCCGAGGGCTCCCCCGCCGATCTGATGCTGGCCAAGCTGGACGGGCTGGGCCTGAACTACAACACCGCCGCCTCGGTGGACGCCCTGCACGCCCGCTATCCGCATCTGTTCCTCTTCGAGTCCGAGTCCTCCTCGGAAACCTCCACCCGCGGCGCCTATCAGGAGCCCGAGCACCTGAACACGGGCGAGAACCACACCCCCGGCAGGCGCCAGACCTCCTCTTACGACAACAACCTCGCCTCCTGGACGATGAGCGGCGAGTACGGGCTGAAGAAGGACCGGGACCGGAGGTTCTTCGCCGGGCAGTTCCTGTGGTCGGGCATCGACTACATCGGCGAGCCCACGCCGTACGACGTGTTCCCGGTGAAGGCGTCGTTCTTCGGCGCCGTGGACACCGCGGGCTTCCCCAAGGACATGTACCACCTCTTCAAGAGCCAGTGGACCAGCGAACCGATGGTCCATCTGGTCCCCATGGACTGGACCGGCCACCGGCCGGGCGAGACCGTGGAGGTGTGGGCCTACTCCAACGTCGCCACCGTGGAGCTGTTCCTGGACGGACGATCGCTGGGGGTCCGTGAGTTCGACACCAAGAAGACCACGGACGGCCGCGCCTATCTGGAGACCACCGAGCCGACCGGCGACGACAAGACCGTCACCTCCGGCCCCTACCCCGGCAGCTACACCAGCCCGGGCGGCAGCGCCGGAAAGCTCCACCTCACCTGGAAGGTGCCGTTCGCACCCGGCGAGTTGAAGGCCGTGGCCCGGCGCGGTGGCCGGGTGGTGGCCACCGATGTGCTGCGCACGGCGGGACGCCCGCACGCCGTACGGCTCACCCCCGACCGGAAGACCGTCGAGGCCGACGGCCGCTCACTGTGCTTCGTGACCGCCGAAGTCGTCGACGCCGAGGGCGTGGTGGTGCCGGACGCCGATCATCTGATCGCCTTCAAGGTCACCGGAGGCTCCCTGGCCGGGGTCGACAACGGCCGTCAGGAGAGCGCCGAGCGCTACCAGGCGAGCACCCGCACCGCCTTCCACGGCAAGGCCCTGGCCATCGTCCGCGCCGGCACCGAGGCCGGGCCGCTGACCATCACCGCCCGCTCGGCGGGGCTGCGCACCGCCACCGCCACCGTCCGCGCCACCGGCGGGACCTCGGAGCCGGTCACCCGCCCCACGCCGTTCGCGCCCGACCCCGGCCCCGGCGCCCCGCACCACCCACTGGCCGACGCGAGCTACTCGGGCGCGCCGACGACCCTGCCCTCGGCGATGCTGGACGGCGATCCGGCCACCGCCTGGTCCAACGCCTTCCGCAAGCCCGCCACGGCGCTGCTCCCCGCCTTCGACGGCGCCCGGAAGGCCGACTGGGTCTCGGTGACCTGGAGCGGGAGGCGGCGGCTGCGCCGTGTGGAGGTGTCCTTCACCGTGGACGCCACGCACACCCTGCCCGCCTCGGTCGAGGTGTCCGCCTGGAACGGCCACGCGTACGTCCCGGTGCGCGGGGCGTCCATCGCCTGGGCCACCGCCTCCGACACCCCGACGGTCATCACCTTCGACCCGGTGCGCACCTCACGGCTGCGGCTGGACCTCACCAGCCGTCGTCCCGGTGCGGCGGACGGCGCCCAGCGCATCGTCGCCCTCGAGGCCGGTGACGGCTGAGGGGGCGGACGAGCGAGCCGCCGAGTGACACGCTGAGCGGCGCCACGCCGGACGGGTGGAAGCCTCCCGCGGCCGTTTGTCCGCGATACGAAGAGGGCACCCGACTTCCCCGACGTCGTGCTGGAGGCGAGATGACTCCTTCCCGTAGCCCGGTGACCCGCGCGTGGCGGCGGTGGCGGCGGCCACGCGATCTGGAGGTGCCGCGCGGTGCCGTGGACGTCGAGGACGCCAACCGGCGGTTCCTGATGTACGGGGTGATGCCGCTGTGGTTCGTCCCGGCGGTGGCGGACTGGCTGATGCACCGCCGGACCAGGATCGAGGAGCCGTCGGGCACGAAGGAGTCGGCGATCCACGCCCTGATGATGACGGAGGCTGGTGTCCCCGTGGCGATGGGGCTGCTGGCCCGGGTCAATCCGCTGGTGCTGTCGCTGATGGGCGGGGCGGCCGTCGCCCATGGCGCCACCGCGCTGTGGGATGTGAGCCTGGCCACCGGGGAGCGCGAGGTGCGCCCGGTGGAGCAGCACATCCACAGCTTCCTGGAGGTGCTGCCGCTGTCGGCGATGGCGTTCACCTGCTGTCTGCACTGGGACCAGGTCCGCGCGGCGCTGCGCGGCGGGGACCGGCCCGAGGACTGGAAGCCGCTGCCCAAGGACAATCCGCTGCCCGCGCGCTATCTGGCGGCCATCGGGCTCGGCATCGGCGCCTGTGTGGTGCTGCCCTACGCCGAGGAGATGCGGCGGTGCCTCAGGGCCGCCAAGGCCCGTAAGGCGGTGTGAGCCCATGCCGCGCGAGCGAGCCGGTACGTGGACACGGTCCCGCGTACCGGCCGAACCGCTGCCGTGTCCGCGGGTTCTGGCGCCGGAGGCGCACGGGCCGGAACATGTCGCCGTCGACGGGGAGGGCCGGATCCTCACCGGGACGGCGGACGGAGCCGTCCGGCGGCTGACGCTGTCGCCGGACCATGAGCTGGTCCGCTCCGAAGTGCTCGCGCACACCGGTGGCCGGCCGCTGGGCCTCGTCCCCTGCCCCGACGGCGGGCTGCTGGTGTGCGACGCGCGGCGCGGACTGCTGCGGGTCGGCCCGGACGACGGGTCCGTACGGGTGGTGGCCGACGAGGTGGGGGGCAGGCCGCTGCGGTTCTCCAGCAATGTCGCCACGGCGGCGGACGGCACGGTGTACTTCACCGTGTCCAGCCGCCGCCACGGCCTGGAGGACTGGCTCGGCGACATCCTGGAGAACACCGCCACCGGGCAACTGCTCCGGCTGCGGCCGGGCGGCCGCCCGGAGGTGGTGCTGGACGGGCTGCGGTTCGCCAATGGGGTCGCTCTCGCCGCCGACGAGTCGTATGTGGCCGTGGTCGAGAGCGGCGCCTACCGGATCAGCCGGCTGTGGCTGACCGGCCGCCGGGCCGGGAAACGGGACCTTCTCCTCCGCGATCTGCCCGGCTTCCCGGACAATCTCACCCGTGGCCCGGACGGTGTCATCTGGGTGGCCATAGCCGCGCCGCGGGAGCCCGCCCTCGATCTGCTGCACCGCGCACCCGTCCCGCTCAGAAGGGCGGCGGTGCCCGTCGCCACCCGGCTCCGGCCCCGCCCGCGGCGCACGGTGCGCGCCCTGGCGATCGGCCCCGACGGCCGGGTCGTCCGCCATCTGGTGCGGCGCCGGACCCCGTACCGGATGGCCACGAGCGTGTGTGCGCTCGGCGATCTGCTCGTCATGGGCAGCCTCCTCGAGCGTGGCATCGCGGTCTGCCCGCTGCCACCGCCCCGGGAGGCCTCCGGGGCGGCTCACCCCCAGCCGGTGGAGTAGCCGCGGTAGCGGCGCCGCCGGGGCCGGATGGTGAGCGTCGACAGCAGTCCCACGAACCCCACCACGATGACCACCAGACCGGGCCCGAAGCCCTGGGCGTACGCCACGACGTCGTCGAGCGTCGACACGCCGTCGTCGCCCCCTGAACTCCCGGATGTGCCGGAGGCGATGGCCGGGTTGGGGCTCTGGGCCTTGGCGCCCGGGATGGACACCCCGAGCGCGGTCAGCGCCTTGGTCACCGGCTGGAAGAAGGTCACCCCGCCCCGGTCGCAGTCGCCGCTGCCGCCGGAGGTGACGCCGAGCGCCACGCCCTGGGCGAAGAGCGGCCCCCCGCTGTCGCCGGGCTCGGCGCACACGGTGGTCTGGACGAGCCCGGTGACCGTGCCCTCGGGGTAGTTGACCGTCGCGTTGAGCCCGGTCACCTTGCCCGAGCGCAGCCCGGTGGTGCTGCCGCTGCGGAACACCTCCTGACCCACGACCGGATCGGCCACACCGGTGACCCGGACCGTCTGGCCGCCGCCGACGTCGACCACGCTGCGCTGGTCGAGCGAGGCGTTGTCGTAGCGCACCAGCGAGAAGTCATTGCCGGGGAAGCTGCTCTGGACCGTGGTGCCGATGCGGGTGGAGCCGGTGCCGTCGGTGAACCAGGGGGTGCCGTTGGGGCCGCAGTGTCCCGCCGTCAGGATGAAACCGGTCTGGCCGTTGGTGACGTTGAAACCGGCCGAGCAGCGGCTGCCGTTGGTGAACATGGGCGAGGCACCGGCGGCTCTGGTGGTGAAGGAGCCCTCCGTCCGCTGCGCGCGCACCGTGCCGCCCACCTCCGCGGCGAGATCCTTCATCTTCGACCAGCGGGCGGTGGAGACGGTGCTGTCGCCGACCAGCACCACCTGGTTGGACTTGGGATCCACCATCCAGGCGGTGCCCGCCACCCGGGGCGCCGAGCGCAGCTTCTCGGTCGCGGAGTCCAGGTCCGCCATGCTGTAGCGCACCCGTTTGGCGGTGGCCCCGGCCCGGCTGACCTCGTCCGCCGCCGTGTCGTCCGTCACCGCGACCACCGGGCGGCCGTCGGCCCCGATCCAGTTGCCCGCCGTACGGGAGGCGCCGAGCGCGGACACCAGCCGTCCGCCCACATCGTCCGTCCGGTCCGCGCTCAGGGCTCTCGGACCGTCGCTTCCGGTCGTCCCGTGGGCCGATCCGCCCGGCCCGGCCTGAGAGACCATCACCCCGCCACAGACCAGTGCCCCGACAGCCGCGAACCGCACGACCCGGCGCACGCCGCGCCGCATGTGCTTCACCACCCTGTCTCCTTACGTCGATCCAGCCGGGGGCCCCGGACGGCGAAGGCCCGCCCCCTCATACGTAAGGAAGCGACGTCCTGCTCACTCCCCGGCCGGAGCCGCGGATCCCGGTACGGCGGACCGCGGCTCCCGGGGTCAGCGCCGGTCGCCGTAGCGCTTGCCGAGGAACCCCCCGACCAGGGCGGCCGTGCCGCCGCCGAGGATGGCCGCGCCCTGGGTGGCGGCGTCGTGGGCGAGGAAGTACGTGGCCACCCAGATGTACGCCACGACCGTGCCCGCGCCCAGGAGCGAGCCGAACGCCTGAAGCCCCGTGTGGACCCAGTCCATGCGGCGGCGGTGCTCACGCTCCCGCTGGAGCTCGGTGAGAATCCACTCCACCGTGCCGGGCCTGACCGCCTCCCACTCCTTGGCCTGCTCCACCGGCAGCCGGTCGCCCCAGGGCACCGCCGTCTCCGGCGGACCGCCCGGCACCGGGTTCTCACTCGTGTTCTCGGTCACGGGGCCTCCCCCGGGCGGTCCGGGCGGGGTGCGGGGTCCTGGCCGGCCGCCCGTGGCGGAGGCGGACCGAGCGCGGTGAGGAAGTCGGCCATGTCCCGCTCCATCTCTCGCTCCACCGGGCGTCGCGCCCGCCGGGCCGGGGGCCGGGGGATGGCCAGGGACGCCAGATATCCCTCGCGCAGCGCCCGCCAGGGCCCGGCCGGGCGGGCAGCCGCCTCCGCCGCGTCCGGGCTCAGGGCGTCGAACCAGCGCGCCCGCCGGTCCCGCTGTCTGGCCGACGCGAAGCCGCGCGCCGCGAGCCCCAGCCACAGCAGTCCGAGACACCCGGGCCCCACCCATCCCGGAACGTCGTCCCAGGAGCCCGGGCTCAGTGAGGGCAGGGCCACCGCCCCCGCCATGACGAGCAGGATCCCCAGCACGGTCGCGACCGGGGCGAGGATTCCGGTGCCCGCGCCGCTCGCCCGGGGGGCCGACCGCGTCCCGGCATCCGCGGGGGCCGGGAGGGCCATCGCCTCGGCCCCGGGGGCGGACATGGGCTCACCCCGGGCCAGGTCGCGCAGCCGCGCCTCGGCCTGTTCGGCCGTCAGCCGTCCTTCGGGATCCTTGACCAGCAGCCCCTCGATCAGCGGCCGCAGTGGGCCCGCGTATGTCATGGGCGGCGGGGCGTCGTTGAGCACCGCGTGCATCACCTCGAACACCGTCGTCCCCTGGAACGGCGCGTGGCCCTCGACGGCCTCGTACAGGGTCACGCCCAGGGACCACAGGTCGGCCTTGAGCATCGCCTCTCCGGCCGCCGGAGGGGACGGGGACGTAAGGCGTTCCGGTGCCATGTAGGCGGGTGTCCCGACCATGGCGTCCTCGTCCGCGAAGGTCAGGCCGAGATGGTCCACCAGCACCGCGGGGCCGTCCGGGCGGAAAAGGACGTTACGCGGTGCGACATCCCCATGGGCCACGCCCATCGAGTACAGCGCGCGTAACCCGCGCAGCACCTCCAGGCCGATCCGGGCCGTCTCGGACACGGGGAGCCGCCCGCCCCGATCCCTGAGCCGGTTCGCGAGCGAACGCTGGTCGAGGCGTTCCATGACGAGCCAGAGGCGGCCGTCGCTCTCGCCCAGGTCGTAGATGGCGGCCAGGTGCTGATGCACGGTCGCGGCGAGGACGCGGACCTCACGGCGCAACCGTTCGAGCCACCGACGGTACGCCTCCGGGTCCGGATCGACGCCCCGCCACAGCTCCTTGACGACGACGGGGCGGCCGAGCGTCACATCGTAGGCGTCCCAGACCATGTTCATGCCGCCGCTGCCCATGCGCCCGCGCAGCTCGTACCGGCCGCCGATCACGGTCCCCCGGGGCGACTCCGGACCACTCCCCCGCTCGTCCTCACCGGAGGTTCCCCCGGTCGTCATCCGCCTCCCCCTCCCCAGCCGACTGACGCCCACAGTAAGGCGTCGGCCGGGCCGGGCGAAGAGGTCGTGCGCGCGGATACACGTACGGTGGCGCACCGGGGCTCATGAGGCGTCCTCGCCATAGGGCGCGCTGGTGAACACCACCCTGTCGTCGGTGCCGTCGGTCACCCAGAACCGCTGCGGCTTCTCACCGTAGAGCGCGAACAGCGGGTCCGGCCCCCAGGCCAGCACGACCTCGTCCTTGCCGTCGTGGTCGAAGTCCCCGGCGCCGTAGAGCCTGACGGCACGCCGCTTCTTCGGCACCTCGTGGCCGTCCACGCGGGACGGGACGGTGCGGTCGAGGGTGCGGCGGTGGGCGATCTCTCCGGGGGCGTCCGGGCGGATCGTCAGCAGTTCCGTGCCGCCGGTGCGCAGCGAGACGGCCAGTTCGTCGGTGCCGTCCCCGTCGGTGTCGGCGGCGGCGAGCGCATCGCCGCCCAGGGCGGGGATCCTGATCGGCTCGGGGGTCGAACCGGCCGTGCGTTTGGTGTACACGCTCACCGACTGGCTGACGTCCGCGGGTTCGGTCTCATAGCCCGGTTCGTCATTGCGGCTGCCGGTGTCGGCGACCGCCACATCCCGCTTCCCGTCGCCGTCGAAGTCACCGAAGGCGATCGCGTTGCCCTTGCGGAGGGTACGGCCGGTGGAGGCGAGGCCGTCCGGGCCCGCCGTGAGCAGGGCGGACTTCGTCTGATCGCCGTCGCCCTGCTCGTGCACCACCAGATCGGTGGGTCGGTCGCCGTCGATGGCGTCGGCGTACAGCTCCGCGATCTGGCCGCTGGGGCCGAGGGGGTTGGCGTACGTCTCGGTACGGGCGGCCTTGCCGTCGCGGCCGAACGGGCCGTACAGCACATGGAAGTCCTTGCCGCTCTGGCGCACGGCGGCCAGATCGTGGTGTCCGTCGCCGTTGAAGTCGCCCGTCGCCAGGGGCCGCGAGTTCTCGAGGCCGTCGTCGGCGTCGGCCAGCCGCACCGGGGTGGCGGGGGTTCCCCGACGTGGCCCGTCGGGGCCGCCCCAGGCGATGTAGGGCAGCGTCTGGGTGGTGATGTGCACGCGCTCGCTACTGGCCGGGGCGCGCTCCTTGGTGGCGGTGGCGATCACATCGGCGTAGCCGTCGCCGTCGAGGTCTGCGGTGGTCGCGGAGTCCATCTCGCCCGCGGTGCCCTGCCACCCGGCGCTGGCGGGCAGGGAGAGGTCGTCCCGGCCGAGTACGGTGCGGACGGCGGGGTCGGGGCCCTTCGCCGAGCCGTACACATAGCCGATGCGGCGCAGGCCGCCGAGTCCCTCGTCGTCGGAGGCGATCGGGATCCTGAGCTCGGGGCGGCCGTCGCCATTGAGGTCGTCCGCCAGGGCGCTGCCCCTGCCCCGGGGGACGGGAGCGGTCGCGGTGGGGGTGACGACGGGTGCGGCCGTGCTCTTCCCGGCCCGGTCGCTACCCTTGGTCTCATCGTCGCCACCGCCACCGCCACCGCCACATGCGGTGAGCAGCGCCAGCGCGGCGGCGCAGAGGGTGGCGGTGGCGGGGCGGAGCCCGGTGGTGGGGGATGCCATCAGGACACGACAGCGCATCCGGTGGTGACACGCCATCGGAGAGATCATTTCGTTACGGCGCGCTCCCCTCGTTGCGGGGCGCTCCCCTGGTTGCGGCGCCCCCCGTTACGGCGCGCTCCCCTGGTTACGGCGCGCTCCCCGCCAGTGGGTGTCCGCAGCGCAGATTCCACCGGCCCGCGCGGCCGCTAAGCTCCGTCGCGGTCAGCGGGGCGACGTCCAGCCGCCAGAAGGCGGGCGCGGGCAGGCCGAGGGCGTGGACGAGCGCGGCCCGAACCACGGCCGGTTCCACGACGGCGAGCAGCCGCGCCTCACGGGCGGGGGCGGGCGGTGGCGGCGACGCGGCCGGGGGCGGACTCCCCCGGTGGGCCTCACCGGCGGCGGCCGGTGAGACCGGTGCCGCCGGTGCCGGACCTTCCCGCCGCGCATCCAGCCAGCCCCCGATCCGCTCCACCAGCTCCAGCAGCGTTTCGCCGCCGTGCGGCGCCGCGGCCGGGTCGGACAGCCACGCGGCGACCTCCTCCGGCGCCTCCTGCCCCACCTCGTCCAGCGAACGGCCCCGCCAGCGGCCCACATCGAGATCGCCCAGCTCCGGCGTCACGGCGGCGTCGAGCCCCAGGGCCGCGGCGGTACCGCGGCAACGCTCGGAGGGCGCGGTGAACGCCGTGTCGTGGTGGGGCAGCGCCGCGGCCGCCGCCGTGGCCCGGCGCAACCCGGCCGCGTCCGGCGGGGCGTCGTCGAACCGCACCTGCCGCAGCGCCGCGTTGACGGCGGGCGCGACCAACGTGATCCGCACCACCCAGCCCCTCCTCATCCGCACCTTCTGCCTACAGTCTCACGGCGAAGACACCGATATGACCCGGGTGGCGGATCACACCACCCGGCAAGCGCAGCCGCGGATGCACACGGCCATGAACCCCGACACGGTGGAGATATCGGACATCACCGACCGGGTTGAGGTGCTGTGGTATGCGCGTGACCGGACTTGGGCATGCTGGGCTGTTCATCGAGACCGCGGCGGGGTCGGTGCTCTGCGATCCATGGCTCAACCCCGCCTTCTTCGGCTCCTGGTTTCCGTTCCCGGACAACACCGATCTGGACTGGGCACACTACGGGCGCGCGGCGGACTATCTGTATGTCTCCCATCTGCACCGCGACCACTTCGACGCGGAGAACCTGCGCCGGAACGTGCGCAAGGACATCACCGTGCTGCTTCCGGCCTTCGCCACCGATGAGCTGGAACGCGAGCTGAGCGCGCTCGGTTTCACCAACTTCCTCCGCGCGCCCTCCGGTACACCGGTCGAGCGCGACGGGCTGCGCATCATGATCACCGCGCTGACCGGCCCCGGGGACGGCCCGATCGGCGACTCCGCGCTCTCGCTGGACGACGGCCGGACCGTACTGCTCAACCAGAACGACGCCCATCCGCTGGACATCGCGGCGATCCGGGAGTTCGGCGAGGTGGACGCGTACTTCGTCCAGTTCTCCGGGGCGATCTGGTACCCGATGGTGTACCAGCTGCCGCTCTCCGCCAAGAAGGAGTTCGCCGCGCGCAAGCGGCAGGGGCAGTTCGACCGGGCGCTGCGCTACATCGACGCGGTGGAAGCCAAGCATGTGTTCCCCAACGCGGGTCCGCCGTGTTTCCTCGACGACGAGCTCTTCGAGCACAACGGCACCGGCCAGGACGGGGAGAGCATCTTCGTGGACCAGCTGGAGTTCCTGCGCCAGCTGGGCCGGGCGCGCCCGCGGGTGGCCGCGCATCTGCTGCTGCCGGGAACGGTGGCGGAGCCGGAGGACACCGCGTGCAAGCTCACCCACCGCTACACCGAGGCGGAGATCGAGCACATCTTCGGCGAGAAGCCAGCGTACTTGCGGGAGTTCGCCCGCCGGCAGCGGCCCGCACTCGCCTCGGAACGCGCCTCACGGTCCCCCGCACTACCGCGCGAGCGGCTGCTGACCGAGCTGAAGCAGTGGTGGGAGCCGCTGCTGACCAGGGCCGACCGGATCTGCGCGGGCGTCGGCGGCCCGGCGCGGCTGGATGTGGGCGAGGTGCCGATCGTGATCGACTTCCCGGCCCGGGAGGTCCGCCTCTGGGACGGAGAGCGCTGCCGCTACACGCTGTCCACCTCGGCCGATCTGGTGGCCACCAACATCGAGCGGCGCGAGGTTGACTGGTCCAACAGCCTGCTGCTGTCGATGCGGTTCACCGCGAGCCGGGTCGGGCCGTACAACGAATTCCTGTATGTGTTCTTCAAGTGCCTGTCGATGGAGCGCATCGAGTACGTGGAGAACTACTACGACTCCTGCCAGGACGACGGCCAGGACATCGAACTGGACGGCTGGCGGGTGCAGCGGCGCTGTCCCCATCTGCGCGCCGACCTCGGCCGGTTCGGGCAGGTCGAGGGCGAGGTGCTCACCTGCACCCTGCACGGCTGGCGCTACGACCTGACCACGGGCCGCTGTCTGACCGCGGACGGACACGACATCCGCGCCTCGGCCGTGTCGTGACCCGCCTCGCCGGGTGTGGCGGCGACCGCCGCCACACCCGGCGAGTTGCCCTGGAGCGCTCTTCAACTCCTAGCGTCGTCGCACGTCATCACACGACCGACGCAAGGGGACCACCGTGCGCTGCACACTGTTCGGCAGGACCGGCCTCCGGGTGAGCGAGCTGAGCCTGGGTGCCATGACCTTCGGCGAGGACTGGGGCTGGGGAGCCGCCAAGGAGACCAGCCGGCGGCTGCTGGACCTCTACGCGGACACGGGCGGCAACTTCATCGACACCGCCAACAACTACACCGGCGGCAGTTCGGAGGCCATCCTCGGCGAGCTGCTCGAGGGCCGCCGGGAAGGTTTCGTCCTGGCCAGCAAGTACACCTGCGCCACCCGTAAGGGCGATGTGAACGCGGCGGGCAATCACCGCAAGAACCTGGTGCGTTCGGTGGAGGACAGCCTGGAGCGGCTGCGCACCGACCGCCTCGATGTCCTGTGGGTACACGCCCGGGACAACTTCACCCCCGTGGAGGAGGTGATGCGGGCGCTCGACGATCTGGTGCGGGCCGGAAAGGTGCTGTACCTCGGGGTGTCCGACTGGCCCGCCTGGGAGATCGCCCAGGCCTGCACGCTCGCGGAGCTGCGCGGCTGGACCTGCTTCGCGGGCTCACAGCTGCGCTACAACCTGCTGGAGCGCACCCCAGAGCGCGAACTCCTGCCCCAGGCGCGCGCCTTCGACCAGGCCGTGCTGGCGTGGGGCCCGCTCGCGGGCGGCAAGCTCACCGGCAAGTACCGCCGTGGCGAGCCGGGACGGCTGACCACCCACAGCACCTGGGACGACCGCACGGAACACAACGAGGAGGCCACCATCACCGCGGTACTGGAGATCGCCGAACAGGGCGGCTGGACCCCGGCCCAGGTGGCGCTGGCCTGGCTGCGCGGCCGCCCCGGCACCGTGATCCCGATCGTCGGCGTCACCCGGGAGTCCCAGCTAGCCGACGCCCTCGGATCCCTCGACATCCGGCTCGACGCCGCCGCGGTGGCACGGCTGGACGAGGTCAGCGCGGTGCCGCTGGGCTTCCCGCATGACTTCGTACGGGACCCGGGCATCACCGAGAACATCTACGGCGACCGCTGGGCCGAGATCGACGACCGCCGCTCCACCCACCGCCGCGCCACGAGCGGAATCCTCTAGGCGCCCGTGGTGGCGGCGCGCGCCGCGCCCCGGTGGCGCGGGCCGTCCCTACGATGGGTGGGGCCACCGACGATCGGTACGACAGGAGCGATCCGCCATGTCCGAAGCCCCGAAGCCGACCGGCTCCCCCGCCCGCCGACACGTCACCTTCCCCAGTGCCGGAGCCACCGCGCACGGCTACCTCACGCTGCCACCGTCCGGGCGGGGCCCCGGGCTGATCGTCATTCAGGAGTGGTGGGGCCTTGACCATCACATCGCCGATGTCACCGACCGGCTGGCCCGCGAGGGCTTCGTCGCGCTGGCGCCCGATCTGTACGGGGGCAACGTCGCCCATGACGCCGACGAGGCGTACCGGATGATGCGGGAACTGCCGGTGGGGCGCGGAGTCGAGCTGCTCTCCGGGGCGGTGGACCATCTCCTCGGCCGGCCCGAGGTCACCTCCGCCACCGTGGGGGCGGTCGGCTTCTGCATGGGCGGCGGCTTCGTGCTGTATCTGGCCGCCGCCGATTCCCGGGTCAGCGCGGCGGTGCCCTTCTACGGCGTCATCCAGGGCGAGCTGCCGGACTTCTCGGGACTGCGGGCCGACGTCCTCGGCCATTTCGGGGAGAACGACAACACCATTCCGCTGGACGATCTGGAGCGGCTGCGCCGGGTCATGCGGGAGGAGTCCGGCGTGGAGCCGGATTTCCGGCTCTACCCCGCGGGTCACGCCTTCTTCAATGACGAGCGCCCGTCCTATCACGCGGAATCCGCGGCCTCCGCCTGGCAGAGCACGCTGGGTTTCCTGCACCAGCGGCTGGACTGATGAAATCCGCTCACCTCCGGAAAGGGCCTTAAGGCTTCATGAAGCCTTAAGGCCCTTTTAAGGTCGAGCCCGGAGAACCCGCCACCGTTCAATTCTCAACCACATTTCCCCGAAAATTTCCGCCCGGCCCTGAGACGACTCCCGCATCCGCCCGTATGGCATGGCGGACAGCTCGAAAAGGAGTCGACATGACACGCAAAAGGACGCTCAGCGGCAAGAAGAAGCTTGGCCTGCTGATCGGTTCGCTGGCCCTGGCGGGCACCGGCGCCGGGGTGCTGGCCGCCACCAGTAACGCCAGCACCGAGGGCGCGGCACAGTCCTCGACGGCCTGTGCCGGACTGGAGCAGGCACTGGCCAACAACGAGAAGTTCATCGCCGATCAGCAGGCCAATCCGGATGCGCAGTCGCAGGCGCGGATAGCCAACCGGCAGGCCGTCATCGAGGAGATCAAGCGGAAGCAGCAGGCCTCGGGATGCGCCGTCGACGAGGGCGCGGGCCAGGCGGAGGGGGCCGCGGGCCAGGACGAGGCAGCCGCTCCGGCCGGGGGCGGCGCCTCCGCTTCGGCTTCCGCGCCGGCGGGGGGCTCGGACTCCGGCGCCGGTGACGCCGGCGCCTCCGGCGAGGTCGTCTGCGCGGGGTCGACCGTCACCCTGTCCGGCGAGGGCGGGGCCCCGGCCGCCTCCAGCGATGAGTTCCCGGTCGGCACCAAGCTCAAGGTGACCAATCTCGACAACGACAAGTCGACAACCGTCTCCGTCACCTCGACCTCGGGCAGCTGCGCCCTGCTCAACAACGCCGCCTTCGAGCAGGTCCGTGAGCCGGGCAAATTCCTGATCCGCAACGCGCGCATCGAACGCGTGGGCTGAACCGGCCACACCGGCCGCCGATCGCCGGGCGGCGGCCGGTGTACGGCGGCCGGTGTGCCGCGGGGGTGCACACCGGCCGTTCGGCGATCCGTCCCACACGGGCGCGAACCATCGATCTGACCGCCATGTCCGACTGTGACCGGTATCGCAGGGTGAGTCCGCCGCGCCTGGGTACCCGCTGGCCATGAACAGAAATGAGCAGCCAATGCTCACTCCCGATCTGCCGCCGGTCGTCGACGTACCGGACCTGACCTTCCCTCCTCAGGGACGTCACTCCGATGAGTCGAAGCGCGCAGCGGAGCGGGACGGTGACCAGGAAACCCCCACCTCCACCCCCGCCCCCTCGCCCTCCCCCGGCCGGCGCCGCTTGGCGGCATGACGGACACCCCCGACCCATGGCCGATCCCCTCGCAGCGCCGCCCCGGCGGCCGGAGCCGCCGGGATGATCTCGCGCACTCCCCGTGTTGACCATCCACACGGGGAAGACGCAAGGCGAGTCTTCGCACACGAGACAAGGGGACGGACATCATGCCGTTGCAGGGTGAGTACGAGCCGAGCCCGGAGAAGTTCGTACGCGATCAGGTCGAGCTGATCGAGAGTTCCGGTGGCACCGAGGGCACGACCATGCGGGGCATGCCCGTGGTCGTCCTGACCACGCTGGGCGCGAAGAGCGGGAAGATCCGCAAGACCCCGCTGATGCGGGTGGAGCACAACGGCACCTATGCCGTCGTCGCCTCGCTGGGCGGCTCCCCCAAACACCCGGTCTGGTACCACAACATCGTGGCCGACCCGCGGGTCGAGTTGCAGGACGGCCCGCTGCGGCAGGACATGACCGCGCGCGAGGTCACCGGCGAGGAGAAGGCCCGGTGGTGGGAGCGCGCCGTCGAGGCATACCCGGACTACGCCGACTACCAGACGAAGACCGACCGCCAGATCCCGGTCTTCGTGCTGGAGGCGGCGGCCACCGCGCACTGACCCCCGGGGCCCGGCGCGTTCCGGCGCGCCGGGCGCCCGTCGATCACCGGGAGCCCCCCTGTGATCGACGTCAAAGCATGCCTGTTTGATAGATCGGGTAGCCGGGAGCCGACCCGGAATCCGTACCCAAGGAAGTGCGCCACATGACCGCGACAGACAAATCAGACTTCATGCCCATCTACGACAGCCTCGTGGCGGAGCACGGCGACGTCCCCGCGGAGGCCCGGGAGGCGGCCGAGGAAATCCAGCGCGAGGCCGCAGAGGCCCTGGACTGGAGCAAGGTGCGCGGCGGCGGCTGACGCGCTCCGGCCCCGCCGCCCGGCCCCGCCGCCCGGGGCCACCGTATGCGGCTCCGTGAGCGGCCGTCCGTCATCTGCCCGGAAGGCCGCTCGACACCCCTCACCTTCGATAAGCTGCTGATGACGCACCGTGCTTGATGGCGTCGACACTTATCTCACGAGGGGAAACAGTTGACTACAGGGGTCGAGACTTTCGAGTTTCAGGTCGAGGCACGACAGCTTCTGCAGTTGATGATCCATTCGATCTACTCGAACAAGGACGTCTTTCTGCGCGAGCTCATCTCCAACGCTTCCGACGCGCTGGACAGACTGCGCCTCGAATCGCTCCGCGACGAAAACCTCCAGGCGGACACCTCTGATCTCCATATCGCGATCGAGATCGACCGGGAGTCGCGCACGCTGACCGTCCGCGACAATGGCATCGGCATGTCGCATGAGGGGGTCGTGGAGCTCATCGGCACCATCGCGAACTCCGGCACCGCGAAATTCCTCAAGGAGCTGCGGGAGTCGAAGGACGCGGCCGCTTCCGCGGATCTCATCGGGCAGTTCGGAGTGGGCTTCTACTCCAGCTTCATGGTGGCCGACGAGGTGACCATGGAGACCTGTCACGCCGGGGAGAGCCAGGGCACCCGCTGGGTCTCCAGCGGCGAGGGCACCTACACGATCGAGCCGCTCGACGACGCCCCCCAGGGCACCTCCGTGACGCTGAAGCTCAAGGCGGAGGACACCGAGGACCACCTCTACGACTACGCGTCGCCCTGGAAGATCCGGGAAATCGTCAAGCAGCACTCGGACTTCATCACCTGGCCCATCAGGATGGCCCCCGCCCAGGCCCCGGCCGCGGCGGACGAGGCGGAGCAGACGGAGGAGGAGGGCGACGAGAAGGCGCCCGAACTCGAGACCGTCAACTCGATGAAGGCGCTGTGGGCCCGGCCCAAGGACGAGGTCACCGACGAGGAATACCACGAGTTCTACAAGCACATCAGCCATGACTGGGTCGATCCGCTCGAGACCATCCGCATGCAGGCGGAGGGCACCTTCGAATACCAGTCGCTGCTGTTCATTCCGGCCCGGGCCCCGCAGGACCTGTATATGCAGGACCGCAAGCGGGGTGTGCAGCTCTATGTGAAGCGCGTCTTCATCATGGACGACTGCGAAGCGCTGATGCCGGAATACCTCCGCTTCGTCAAGGGCGTGGTGGACGCCGCGGACCTCTCGCTGAACGTCTCGCGGGAAACCCTTCAGCAGGACCGCCAGATTCAGCTGATGCGGCGCCGTCTGGTGAAGAAGGTGCTCTCCACGGTGAAGGACATCATGTCCTCCGACGCGGAGCGCTACGCGACCTTCTGGAAGGAATTCGGCCGCGTTCTCAAGGAAGGTCTCCTCAGCGATCTGGAGAACCGCGAGGCGATCCTCGAGGTGTGTTCGTTCGCCTCGACCCATGACGCCGAGCAGCCGACCACACTGCGCGGTTATGCCGAGCGCATGAAGGACGGGCAGGAGCACATCTACTACATGACCGGCGAGTCCCGGGCAATCGTGGAGAGCTCCCCCCATATGGAGGCGTTCCGGGACAAGGGCTTCGAGGTGCTCCTCCTCACCGACCCCATCGACGAGCTGTGGGTCGACGCCGTGCCGGAGTTCGACGGCAAGCAGCTCCGTTCCATCGCCAAGGGACAGGTCGACCTCGACTCCCAGGAGGAGAAGGACGAGGAGGCGGAGGCCGAGCGGGAGCAGCGGCAGAAGGACTTCGCCGAGCTGCTCTCCTGGATGACGTCGACGCTGAGCGAGCAGGTCAAGGAGGTGCGGCTGTCCTCGCGGCTGACCACCTCCCCGGCCTGCATCGTCGGGGACACCTTCGATGTCACCCCGGCCCTGGCGAACATCTACCGCTCGATGGGCCAGAACCTGCCCGAGATCAAGCGCATCCTGGAGTTGAACCCGACCCATCCGCTGGTCAGCGGATTGCGCAAGGCCCACGCCGAGCGCAAGGACGACAGCGGTCTCGGGGAGACGGCCGAGCTGCTCTACAGCATGGCGCTGCTCGCCGAGGGCGGTGAGCTGAGCGATCCGTCGCGCTTCATCAAGCTGGTGGCGGAGCGGGTGCAGCAGACGCTGTAGCCACGCCTCGGCATGCGGCGGGGCGGGCCCACTCGGGGCCCGCCCCGCTTCGCGTCGGTCACCGTCCGGGACAGGCCGCCGCGGAGGCGTCGATCAGCTGCCGCAGCGCGCCGTGGTAGACCTCGTGGTCGGTCAGGGCGGGCAGGACGACGTCCAGGTTTCCGGTGAGGGCCGGGAAGTCCTCGGGGTCCAGCGCGGCGAGCGCGGTGCGCGCGGCGGTGCGGACCCGCTTGGCGTCGCGGTGGTCGACGAAGGCCACGGCGCCGAGGGTGAGCAGATACAGCCGCCGGTAGACCCGGACCGCCGCCTCGGGGGTCATTCCGGCGGCGATGTTGTGCGCCAGCTGCGGCTCCACGAGGCGGCTCAGCAGATGCGGCCCCCACCACGCGCGGCCCGACCGCAGCGCCACAAGACCGGGGTGCTCGATCAGCACCTCGTAGAACGCGGCGAAGCGGGCCTCGGTGGCGGTGGCCCAGTCCTGGTCCTGCCCCACCAGCGGCATCCGTGCGGCCAGCCGGTCCGCGCACGCGTTCACCAGTCCGTCGAAGTCGCCGCAGCGGCGGAAGACCGTGGCGTGGGAGACCCCCAGCAGCTGCGCCACCCTGCGGAAGCTCAGCGACTCGGGCCCCTCGTCGTCGACGACGGTCAGGGCGGCCTCGGCGATGGCCTCCAGGGTGGGCTGGTCGGCTCGGTCCCGGTTGTTTCGCACACCCCGAGCGTACCAGTGGTTGTTACAGTGTTTCAGTGACTGTTTCCATTGAGGACGTAACAGCCGCGGCCCAGCGGGTCGCGGGACATATCCGACCCGTGGCGCTCGCGCCGGTGGAGCAGGGGGCGTGGGGCGCGGCCGAGGGATGGCTGGCCCTGGAGTTCCTCCAGTACACGGGGACCTTCAAGGCACGGGGCGCGTTCAACTTCATCAGGGCCCACCGGGAGGCGGGCACCCTGCCGGACGCGGGTGCCGTCATCGCCTCGGGTGGAAACGCCGGGCTGGCGTGCGCCTGGGCGGCCGCCCGGCACTCCGTGCCCGCCACCGTGTTCGTGCCCGAGACCGCGCCCGCGGTGAAGGTGGACCGGCTGCGCCGGCTCGGCGCCGAGGTCCATCAGATCGGCACCGAGTACGCCGACGCGCGGGACGCCGCTCAGAAGCACGCCGCCGAGACGGGTGCCCTGCTGTCCCACGCCTACGACCACCCGCTGATCGCCGCCGGGGCGGGCACCGTGATGGAGGAGATCCTCCAGGCCCGGCCCGACCTGGACACCGTGGTGGTGGCGGTCGGGGGCGGCGGGCTGTTCACCGGGGTCGCGGTGTCCGCCCTGGAGCGCGGGGTGGGGGTCGTCGCCGTGGAGCCGTACGGATGCCGCGCCTTGAACGCCGCGCTGGAGGCCGGTGCGGTGGTCGACGTCCCGGTGGACTCGGTGGCGGCGGACTCGCTCGGAGCCCGCCATGTGTCCTCGGCCGCCCTGGAGTGGGCCCGTAAGGACGGGGTGCGGTCCGTCCTGGTGTCCGACGAGGCGATCGTCTCCGCGCGCCAGGCACTGTGGGACGACCGCAGGATCGCGGTCGAGCACGCGGCTGCCACGGCGCTGTCGGCCCTGGTCTCCGGGGCCTACCGGCCGCGGCCCGGGGATAAGGTCGCCGTGCTGCTCTGCGGGGCCAACACCGACCCCGCGGACCTCATCCACGGCCGCTAGGCCGGACGCGCCCGTACGGCAGCCTGACCGGATGCCGTACGGGCCGCCGCCCGCCACGATGGACTACGCGCCGTCGTACGCCGCCTGAAGCGCGGCGATGTCGAGCTTGCCCATCTTCATCATCGCCTCGGTGGCCCCCTTGGCCTTCCGCGGGTCCGCGTCGGCGATCATGCTGAGCAGGGCGGTGGGGACGATCTGCCAGGACACCCCGAACTTGTCCTTCACCCAGCCGCAGGGGCCCTCCTCGCCGCCCTCGGAGAGCTTGCTCCAGTAGTAGTCCACCTCGTCCTGGTCCGCGCAGTGGACCTGGAAGGAGATGGCCTCGTTGAAGGTGAACTGCGGCCCGCCGTTGAGCCCCACGAACTTGTGCCCGTTGGCCTCGAACTCGACGGTCAGCACGCTCCCCGCCGGACCGCCGGGCTCGACCCCGGTGTAGTGGGTGATCCGTCCGAGCCTGGAGTTCTTGAAGATCGAGATGTAGTGCTGCGCCGCCTCTTCGGCTTGGCCGTCGAACCACAGGCACGTGGTGAATCCGTCGCTGGCCATCGGTACCTCCTGCGTTGGGGAGCCTTTACCCCCTACAGACCGCTCCCCCGCCGGAAACTCATCGGTCCCCGGCCGACGCGTTTTCGGTGAGGTAGTGATGCAGCCGGCAGGAGCCCTCGAGCATCGCCGTGGCGCGCTGGGCCAGCCCCTCCTGACGTCGGGCGATGACCGTGCGCAGGGCCTCGCTGCTCCCCGTGCGGCGCAGGCCGTCGAGGACGGGCCGGATCTGGGGCAGCGGATAGCGGACCTGGCGCAGCAGATCGACCATCCGGGCGTCCCGGACGTCGGACGGCCCGTAGACGCGGTAGCCGGTGCTCCGGTCGCGCCGCGGGCGCAGCAGCCCGGCGGACTCCCACACCCGCAGGGCCGAGGTGCGCAACCCCAGCCGGGCGGCCACCTCGCCGATGCGCAGCGGCCCGGAGCGTGACGGCGCCGAGGTGTCCGGGGTCTGCTCGGCGACCGCTTCGAGCGCCTTCCCCGCCGCCTCGAGGGAGAGCCGCTGCTCATGGAGGGCGGCGTGTCCGGCGTTGACCAGGGTGAGCACCAGGGCGACATCCTCGTCGTGGACGGCCCGCATGACCGCGCGGGCGGTCTCCGCGCCGTATCCCGGCATCAGGGCCCGGTAGGTCACCAGGGCTCTGCGGTGCCGGTCGTCGAGTCTGCGGTATCCGGCGGGGGTGCGGGTGGCCGGGGGCAGGATGCCGGCGTCGACGTAGTTGCGGATCTGCTGGGTGGAGACACCCGCCATACGGGCCAGATCGACGGGGCGCAGCGCGGCGTCCGTACGGCTCACGGTTCGTCACCTTCGGGTCGAGGGTTCACGGGCGAGTTGAAGGTTAGCGTCGACTCCATCGCGGTGTGTCCGGCGGGGGTTGGGCGGAAGGCCGGGAAAAGTCTCAACGTGGACTTCAATGAAACACTTGAAGGCATGGATGTCAGCGAAATCAAGGTCCGTGGCGCCAGGGAGAACAATCTCCGGGGCGTGAGTGTGAACATTCCCAAGCAGCGGCTCACGGTCTTCACCGGTGTCTCCGGATCCGGAAAGTCCTCGCTCGTCTTCGACACCATCGCCGCGGAGTCGAGGCGGCTGATCAATGAGACCTATACGGCGTTCGTCCAGAACTTCATGCCGACGCTCGGCCGTCCGGACGTCGACTCGCTGCGCAATCTGAGCGCGGCGATCATCGTGGACCAGGAGCCGATGGGCGCCAACTCCCGTTCCACCGTGGGCACCGCCACCGATGCCCACACCCTGCTGCGGATCCTGTTCAGCCGGATCGGAAGCCCGTATGTCGGCCCTCCCCTCGCCTTCAGCTTCAACACCGCCGAGGGCATGTGTCCGCGGTGCGAGGGGCTCGGCCGGGTCACCGACATCGACATCGGCCAACTCATCGACAGGGAGAAGTCGTTGAAGGAGGGGGCGATCACCGTCCCCGGATTCGAGGTGGACAGCTGGCACTGGCAGGTTATGGCGGCCTCCGGCCTTTTCGACCCCGATACCAAGCTCCGGGACTACACCCCGGACCAGTGGGAGGACTTCCTCCACAAACCGGCCACCAAGATCAAGGTGGGGAAGAACAACCTCACCTACGAGGGGCTGGTGACCAAGGTCTGCCGGCAGTACCTGGCGAAGGACCGGGAGACGATGCAGCCGCGCCTGCGCGCGTTCGCCGACCGGGCCATGAGCCTGACCGAGTGCCCCGAGTGTGAGGGCGCCCGGCTGTGCGAGGCCGTACGGTCCTGCCGGATCGACGGCCGCTCCATCGCGGACTGCTCGGCCCAGCAGATCAGCGATCTGGCGGAGTTCGTACGCGGGATCCGGGACGATTCCGTCGGGCCGGTGCTGGAGAGCCTGCGCGCGCTCCTCGACTCACTGGTCGAGATCGGCCTGGGGTATCTGAGCCTGGACCGGGAGTCCGGCACCCTGTCCGGCGGCGAGGCCCAGCGGGTGCGGATGGTCCGGCATCTGGGCTCCAGCCTGACCGATGTCACCTATGTCTTCGACGAGCCCACGGTGGGCCTGCACCCGCATGACATCGAGCGCATGAACCGGCTGCTGCTCCAACTGCGGGACAAGGGCAACACGGTGCTGGTCGTGGAGCACAAACCGGAGACCATCCGGATCGCCGACCATGTGGTGGATCTGGGGCCCGGCGCCGGGGTGGCGGGTGGGCGGATCTGCTATCAGGGCGATCTGGCGGGCCTGCGCGCCTCCGACACCCTGACCGGGCGCTGTCTGGACCACCGGGTGCGGCTGCGGGAGAAGGTGCGGCAGCCCACCGGGCGACTGCCGGTCCGGGGCGCCCGGTTGCACAATCTGCGGGATGTGAGCGTGGACATCCCGCTCGGTGTGCTCACCGTCGTCACCGGTGTCGCCGGATCGGGCAAGAGCTCCCTGATCCATGGGTCGCTGTCCGGGCGGGAGGAGGTGATCGTCGCGGACCAGTCGGCGATCCGTGGCTCCCGCCGCAGCAATCCGGCCACCTATACGGGGCTCCTCGATCCGATCCGGACGGCGTTCGCCAAGGCCAACCGCGTCAAACCGGGGCTGTTCAGCGCCAATTCGGAGGGCGCCTGCCCGCGGTGCAAGGGCATCGGGCTGATCTACACCGACCTCGCCATGATGGCCGAGGTGGCCTCGGTGTGCGAGGACTGCGAGGGGAAGCGGTTCCGGCCCGAGGTGCTGACGTACCGGCTGCGCGGGCGGAACATCAGCGATGTCCTGGGCATGTCGGTGGCCGAGGCACTGGAGTTCTTCACCACCGGTCAGGCCCGGGTGATCCTGGACCGGCTGGCCGCGGTGGGGCTGGGCTATCTGGCGCTTGGCCAGCCGCTCACCACGCTCTCCGGGGGTGAGCGCCAGCGGCTGAAGCTGGCCATCCACATGGCGCGCAGCGGCACGACATACGTCCTGGACGAGCCGACCACCGGACTGCACCTGGCCGATGTGGACCAGCTGCTCGCCCTGCTCGACCGGCTTGTCGACACGGGCAACACGGTCGTCGTCATCGAACACCACCTGGCCGTGATGGCCCATGCGGACTGGATCGTCGACATGGGCCCGGGGGCGGGGCACGACGGCGGCCAGGTGGTGTTCACCGGGACCCCCGCCGACCTCGTGGACACCGGTGGCTCCCTCACCGCCGTCCACCTGCGCGACTACGTCAAGCGAACCTGAGCCCCCGCCCCGGTGGACCCCGCCCCGGTGGTTCCGTCGGCGGGACCACCGGGGCGGCACGGCGGGTCAGGGCGCGGGCGGAGGCGCTGGAGCGCCCGCGGGCGGCGGGATCTTGGCGTAGGCGGCCGTGGTGGTGCCCGTCTCGGCGGGCGCCACCACGCTCTCGCGCGGCATCAGGGCGTCGCGCGCCGCGCCCGGGTCCCAGCCGGTGTCGACCACCCGCTTCTGGACCAGGATCGCGGCCCCGAGGACCGCGAGGCCGAGCAGCACGATGACCACGAGCCCGGCGGCGCCACCGGCCTTGTCCGCGTTGCCGATGAGCGCGCCGAACCAGCCGAAGTCGGCGTCGCCGAATGTGGTGTTCTGGTCGCCGAACGCGCCGAGCACCTTGAGCAGCAGGGCGGGGAGGAAGGTGATGAGCAGCCCGTTGAGGAACGCCCCCACCACCGCGCCGCGCCGGCCGCCGGTCGCGTTGCCGTAGACCCCGGCGGCGCCACCGGTGAAGAAGTGCGGCACCAGACCGGGCAGCACCAGGGCGAGGCCGAAGGCCGGGTTGAAAATCCAAGTGAGCAGGGCCAGCCCGATCAGCCCGCCGGTGAAGCTGGAGATGAAGCCGATCAGCACCGCGTTCTGCGCGTACGGGAAGACGATGGGCGCGTCCAGCGCGGGCAGGGCGCCGGGGACGACCTTCTGTGCGATCCCCTGGAAGGCGGGGACCAGCTCACCGAGGATCGTACGGACGCCGAAGAGGATCACCGCGACGGCGATGCCGAACTGGAGCCCCTGCATCACGGACTGCATCAGATAGTTGCCGGTGTCGGTGGCCACGGCGCCGCCGGTGCCGGTGGCGAATGCCTTGAAGGCGGCCTTCTGCCCCTCCTTGACGAGCAGGAGGACCGCCATGACCAGGTAGATCAGCAGCATCGACAGGGCGGTGGCCACCATCGAGTCGCGCAGGAAGCGCAGCCCCTCGGGCAGCTTCATCTCCTCGGTGGAGCGGCTGCGCTTGCCGACCACCCTTCCGGCCGCGCCCGCCACGATGTAACCGGCCGTGCCGAAGTGGCCGATGGCGACGGTGTCGCTGCCGGTCACGCGCTTGGTCCAGGGGTGCGCGAACGCGGGCATGGCGACCAGCATGATGCCCAGCAGCACACCGCCGACGGCCACCACGGCGATGGTCGAGCGGCCGCCGCTGGCCAGGACCACGGTCAGCAGCGTGGCCATGAAGAGCATGTGGTGCCCGGTCAGGAAGACATAGCGGAGCGGGGTGAACCGGGCCAGCAGCAGGCTGACCACGAAGCCCAGGATCATCAGCCAGGCGACCCGGGAGCCGAACTGGTCCTGGGCGATGCCGACGATGGCCTCGTTGGTGGGGATGACGCCATGGGCGCCGGTGACGCCCTGGATCATGGTGCCCAACGGGGCGAGGGAGTCGGTGACCAGCCCCGCTCCCGCGCCGATCAGCAGAAAGCCGAGGGTCGCCTTGATGGCGCCGCCGATGATCTGCCCGGTGCTCTTCTTCATCGCGATGAGTCCGACGGCGGTGATGATGCCGATCAGATACGCGGGCTCGCTCAGAATCTCATTGACGAGAAACGTGGCAAGGGTGACAAACCAGCCCATGGTGCTTCCTCAGTCCCCGTCGTTCAGACGTCGTACGTGTCCCGGAGCACCGCGTCCACCTCGGCGGTGCTGGTGAAGTCCTGGACGACCTTGACCGGCCGTCCCACATCGCCCAGGGTCCTGGCGATCTCACGGGAGGTGAGCAGCGCCACGGCCTCGGACGCCTTGCCCTTCGCGGAGATGGTGTCGGTGGCCTCCACGGTGACGAACCTCGACCAGCCCCAGCGGTCCAGCACCCGCTCCAGGGTGTTCTTGAGGAACAGGCTGGTGCCGACGCCATTGCCGCAGACGGTGAGGATCTTGTGCAACGAGCCCGCCCGGGGCTCGGCGGGTTCGGAGGTGGTGGCGGGTTCCGAGGTGGCGGCGGGTTCGGACTTCTCGGAGTCGTCCTGCGGCCGCTCCCCGGCCAGTACGGCGTGCAGCGCCTCCGGGGTGGGCGCGGCCGCCAGGGCGGCCGCCGTGCCGGGGTCGCCCAGGAGCCGCGCCAGGCTCGCCATCGCGGAGGTGTGCGCCGCGGAGTCCTGGGCGGCCAGGGCGACGACGAGGGTGACGGGGTCGTTGGACTCATGCCCGAATTCCACGGGCTCGGCGAGCCGGACCCAGGACATCCCGGTGGCCAGCACCGCCGGGGACGGCCGGGAGTGGGCGAAGGCCACACCCGGCGCGATGACGATGTACGGCCCGTTCTCCTCGACGTTGGCGACCATCTCGCGGGTGTACTCGTCGGTGGTGGCTCCCGTTTCCACCATCAGACGGCCGGCGGCGCCTATCGCCTCACGCCAGTCGGCCGCCCGTACGTCGAGCCGGACGGCCTCGACGGGGAGCAGGTCTTTCAGGTCTTCCATGCAGGCCATCCTGCCTGACATGGCTCTGTCACACAGCCCCCGGGGGCGGAAGCGGAGCGACATCCTCCGCAGTGTCCGGCAAGCATACGAAGACGAGAACCGCGAGCGCCTCGCACCCCCCGGCCGCCACCAGAGCGCCGGTCGGCGACCAGGTGGCGAGCGGCCCGGCCAGGGCCGCGCCCAGGGCGAAGCCGGTGATCTTCAGGCTGGCGCCGGTGGTGAAGACCTGGCCGCGCAGCCGCTCGGGCGCCTCCCGGTGGCGGATCGCGAACAACGCCGTGAGCTGAGGCCCCTCGGCGGCGCCGGTGAGCAGCGCGGCGGCGATCAGCGCGGCCGGATGGCCGATGGCCGCGACCAGGGGCGCGAGGACGAGCAGCAGGGTTCCGCCGAGGAGCACGGCGTCCGGGCGCGGTGGGCGGGGGCGGCGGGAGAGGACCGCGTTGGCCACGAGGGCCGATGCGGCGGTGGCGGACAGCAGCAGGGCGCCACGGTCGGCGCCGCCGAGCACGGCCGCACCCAGCGGCGGCCAGCAGGTGAGCAGCGCGCCCTGGCCGACGCAGGAGACGACGGAGGTGGCGGTGGCCCGGGCCAGGGACCGGTTGCGGACGATGGCGCGCAGCCCGGCGGTGAGCTCGGCGACGACGGATGTGGCCGATGACGGAGCCGACGGGGCAGGCCGCGCGGACGCGGGGAGGGCCGAAGACGACGGGGCCGGGGCGGGATGTACGGGCGCGGCCCGTACCGAAGACGACGAGGCCGGAGCGGGCTGCGCGGGCGCAGGCAGCACCGAAGACGACGGCGCCGGGGTGGATGGCGCGAGCGCGGGGAGCACCGAAGGCGACGAGGCCGGAGCGGGGTGCGCGGGCGCGGCCCGCACCGAAGACGACGGCGCCGGGGCGGATGGCGCGGGCGCGGGTAGTGCCCAGGCGGCGGGCAGCGCGAGGCCGATCAGCGCGATGGACACCGCCACGGCGGCCGGTGCCCCGGCCGCCCCCGCGAGCGCCCCGGCGAGCGCGGGCCCCACCAGCGTGGCGATGCTGAACGTCATCGCGTCCAGCGCGGTGGCACGGGGGAGGCCCGCCGACGGTGCCACCCGGGGCAGCTGGGAGGTCCATCCGCCGGACAGGGCCGGTCCCAGCAGCCCCGCGCCCACCGCGAGGAGAACCGTGAGGGCGAACGGCAGCCGCCCCAGGGCCAGGAGGATCACGGCCAGCCCCGCCGCGTAGAGGGCGAGCGCCGCGGCCAGCAGCCGGCCCGGCCGGGCCGAGCGGTCGAGCAGCACGCCGAAAAGCGGTCCGCCGACCGCGGCCGCGGCCATGATGCCCGCCAGCAGCACCGAGCCCGAGGAGGGTGAACCGGTCAGCACCGGCCCGGCCAGCAGCAGTGCGGGACCGGACATCTCGTCCCCCGCCCGGGCGGCGGCCGCCCCGCCCAGATAGCACCCCATTGGGTAACGCTTCACCATGCACAGGACGTTACGGGGCTAACGCAAAACCTCGCCAGGTGCGTTACATTGGCGTCGTGCCACCGCCTTCGAACGACGACTCGTCCACCCGGCATTCGGTGCGGGCCACCGCCCGGCGCACCGCCGCCCTCGTCAACGCCCTGACCGCGGAGCCGAGCCCGGACCCCGCCGCGATCGCCGGGCTTCTGCTCGACCACGGCGAGTCCGGTCCCCTCGAACTCTCCCCCGACGATGTCGCGGGGATGCGCGCCGCCGCGCTGCGGCTGCGCGAGGTGTTCGCCGCCGGTCATGTCGACGAGGCCGCCGGAGTGCTCAACCAGTTGCTGCGGGAGGGCACCGGCCCGCTCCGGCTCAGCTCGCACGACGGCCACTCGCCCTGGCACCCCCACCTGGACAGTGATGACGAGGCGCCCTGGGGCGAGTGGTTCCTCGCCTCCTCGTGCATGGCGCTGACCGTGCTGCTCTGGGAGGGGCAGCGCCCGCCCGGCGGTGTGTGTTCCTCCCCCGGCTGCGGCGATGTCTTCCTGACCATGGGCAGCGGACCCGAGCGCCGCTACTGCTCACGCCGGTGCGCGACCCGTGAGCGGGTGGCCGCCCACCGGCGCGCCAAGGCGAGGGCCGGATCCCGGACTCCGTAAGGGGTCCACAAGGGTTCCTCGCGTCAGCCGGTGTGCATCGCGTAGGGCGTATCCCCACGCGCCGGGCCCTGGACATGCCGGGCCCGCCGTCCGCGGGCCCCGAACCGGGAGCCCAGCCAGCCGAGCAGAAATCCGGCCGGAACGGTGATCAGGCCCGGATTGCGGAGCGGGAACCAGTGGAAGTCGCGCTCGGGGAAGACCGCGAGCGGGTTGCCGGAGATCGCCGGGGAGAAGGCGATGGCCACGGCGGTGAGCAGGAGCCCCCCGTACAGCGCCCAGCGCAGTCCGTCCACCGTGAAGCCGCGCCACAGGGTGCCGTAGAGCACGACCGGCAGCAGGGCCGAGGCGGCGGCCGCGAAGGTGAAGGAGATCAGGACCTGCCGGTTCCAGTGCTGGGTGACGATGGCGAGGACGACCGCCGCGACGCCGACGACCACGATGGCCGTACGGGCCGCGGCCAGCTCCCGGTTGGCCGAGAGCTGGCCCTTGAAGACGACCTTGGCCAGGATGTCATGGGCGAGGGAGGCCGCGGCGGCCAGGGTGAGTCCGGCGACCGCCGCGAGGGTGGTGGCGACGACCGCGCAGGCCACGACGGAGAAGAGCAGGCTCTGGTCGGCCTCCTGCGCCGCCGGGTCCAGGGCGAGGGTCAGCAGCAGCAACGAGTCGCTGCCGGTGGGGTCGGAGGCGCGCAGGGCGCGGGCGCCGACGACGGCGGTGGCTCCGGCGCCCACGATCACGATCAGCCCGAGGATGGTGGTGACCGCGCCCACCGCCCAGGTGGTGGCGGCGCGGGCGGCCCGCATACCGCGGATCGGGTGGAGCCGCATGGTGAGATGGGGCATACAGGCCGCGCCGAGGGCGAGGGTGAGCTGAACACTGATGACGTCCAGGCGGCCGCTGAGGGAGTCCCCGTACTGGCGGCCGGACTGCCAGAAGGCGTCGCCGTAGCCACTGGCGTCGGCCGCGGCGTCGAAGAGGGTGGCCGGGTTCCAGGAGAAGCGCTTCAGCACCAGACAGGCGAGCAGGACGAACGCGGCGAGCAGCAGCACCGTCTTGAGGATCTGGACGAATCCGGTGCCCTTCATCCCGCCGAGGGCGGCGTAGCAGACCATGAGCGAGCCGATGAAGACGGTGCAGCCGGTGACCGCGCCGCTTCCGGGGATGCCGAGCAGCAGGGCCAGCATGGCGCCCGCGCCGTTGAGCTGGACCAGCAGCAGCGGCATGACGACCACCAGCACCACGACGGCGGTGCCGATCCGGGCCGGGCGCTCGCTCAGCCGCTCGGAGAGGACGTCGCCGAGGGTGAACCGCCCCCGTCCGCACAGCGGTCCGGAGAGGACCAGCATGAACATCAGGATGGAGAGCACGGTGGAGGTGGCGATGAGCACCCCGTCGAATCCGGCCAGGGCGATGGTGCCGGTGGTGCTGAGCACGGTGGCGGCGGAGATGTAGTCGCCCGCGATGGCCAGGCCGTTCTGCATCGGGCTGAGCGCGCCGGTGCCCAGGTAGAACTCGGTGGGGTCGTCGTTGCCGGTGGCCGCGAGGATGCACAGCAGGAACGAGACGGCCATGAAGCCCGCGAAGAGCACGAAAGCGAGCGTTCTGGGGTCGAGGAAGCTCACCGCTCCCCCTCCCCCGTGGTGCCCGCCCGGCGATGGGCCCGCGCCAGGACGGTGAGCAGCACCGCCGTGTCCAGGCCGATCAGCACGGCACCCACGGTGAACCCGCCGCCCGCGCCGAGGTTGACGACGCCTTCGGCGGCGCAGTTGACCACCACGGCGGCCACATGACAGGTGAGCGCGGTGCAGGCCGCCCGCGCCGACCAGGGCCACGGCCGCTGCCACGGTGAGCGCCGTGTCGGCGGAGGCGGCGCCGCGGGGCGGGGCGGGAACGTGGCGGTGCGGGGCGCGGTGCGGGGCTCGGCGGACGGGAACGGACCCCAGGGGTGGTCGTGGTCGGACATGTCGCGGCTCCTTGTGCGGGTTCCGTCCCGGGTGGCCGGGACGGAAACGCCACGACAGCAGGTCAGAAGGGTCGCGTACAGCCCAACCGGCGGACCGTGTGACGGGCGCACATGATCGGCGCGGGGCCGTTGTGCACGCCCACATCGGCTCAGGCGGACGGGCGGTTCTCAGGGCGTCAGCAGCCGGTGCGCGGACAGCGCGAGCGACAACTCCATGACCTCGCGCGGGTGGTCCAGCGAACGCCCGGTCAACTGCTCGTAGCGGCGCAGCCGGTTGAGCACCGTGTTGCGGTGGCAGAACAGCAGCCCGCCCGCGCGGCGCGCCGATCCCCCGGCCTCCAGCCAGGCGGCCAGCGTCGTCAGCAGCAGCTCCCGGTCGGCGGACTCCAGGGCCAGGACCGGTCCGAGCATCCGGTCGGCGAGCGCGCTGCCGAGGTCCGGGGAGGACACCACCAGCGCCTCCGGATAGCGCTCCTCCAGCAGCGCCGCCGACCCGGCGGCCGGGCGGGTGCGCAGCGCCGTATCGGCGAGCCGACGGGCGGTGTTGATCGCGGCGAGGCCGGTCACGGCGGGGCTGACCCCGGCCCGTGCGCCGGGTGGCACTTCCAGCCCGCGCACGAGCCGCCCCGGGCCGCTGACGCTGCCGCTGCCGCCGTCGCCGTGTCCGTGGCCATCGCCGTCACCGTCGCAATCGCCGTCGCCGAGCAGCACGATGGCGTGGGCGGTGCCCTCCGCCGTGTGCCAGACCGTCCGGAGTCCGTCGCCCACCTCGACGGAGTGCGGCGTCCGGCACGGTGCGTCGGCGTCCTCCAGCGCCACGACCGCGTAACGCCCCCGCTCGGGCAGGCCGAGGACCTGCTCCGCCTCGGGGAAGTCGCTCACCCGGGCGGTGCCGTCGAGCAGGGCCGCGACGATGATCCGGTAACGGTTCTCCCGGTGCCAGGAGAGCTGCCGCTCGACCTCCTGGTACGCCGTGGCGACGAGGGTGCAGTGCTCGTCGACGAAGTTCCACACATCGGCGGCGACATGGACCAGCGACTGGGCGGCGAGCGGATCCTCCTTCGAGGCGGTCTCCAGGAGTTGTTCCCAGACCACGGTGCAGCCGATGCGGTACGCGTGCAGCAGCGCGTCCAGCGGAAAGCCCTGGGCGGCGCGGTCGGTGCCGATCCGCCACGCGCAGGACCGGGCCGACTCGCGCGTCTCCTTGGGGTGCACCAGCGAGCGCACATTGTGGCTGAGCGAGTCATGGACCTCCCGCCACACCTCGTGCGGGTCCACCACGGCGGAGCGGTAGGCGGGCTCCCGCTCCTTCATCAGCGCGACGATACGGTCCGTCAGCCGTGGCACCTCCTCGATGAGCACCCGGGCGGCACGGTGCAGCAGCGCCACGGTCTCGGCGTCGGCCCGCGACCGGATCGGCGGACGGGCGGCGGGCATCCGGGGCGGCGTCCGGACCCGCTCGGCGGACAGACGGGAGGCGCGGCCCATGGCGGGGACGGAAGCGCGGGAGCCGGTGACTGGGTGCATGAACGTTCCTCCACCTCTGACGGGCAATGCGCAGCTCAACACGGCAGTGAGGCCACGGCCAGGTTTGATACCAGAGCCTGCATGGCTATTGCACCATCGACATACCGGTGGGTCGGTGCCTTCCGCGAATTCTCCCTTCTACCCGCCCTGCGGCGGCGCGAAGCCGGAGCGCGGAGTGGGTCACGGCGCGGACCGGCGCCGGGGGCCACCGTACTGGTGGCCGCGGGATATGCTGTCGATCACTTGAATCTTCGGGGGGAGAGTTCCGCATGCTCGATCGTCTGGCCGTTCATGAGCTGATCCACCGCTGGTGGTTCGCCTTCGACGAGGGGCAGTTCGACGTCTGGCCCGAGCTGCTGACCGAGGACGTCCGCATCACCTCCCGCTCGGACACCGGCGACTCCCCGTACGAGGAGTTCATCGCCTCCGACAACCGGGGCCGCGAGCAGGTGATCGCCTGGCAGCGGCAGCACCGCGAGGCGGCCGGCTATCCGTTGCGCCACAACGCCTCGAACATCCACCTCGAGCGGGTCGACGGCGATGACATCTCGGTGGTGTCGTACATGTACGCCACCACCATCACCGACGGTCAGGTGACCCCGATCGCAAGCGGTGTGGTCCGCTGTGTGGTCCGCTCCGACGGCGCCGCCTACCGCCTCGCGGAGCTCCACATCGTGCTGGACACCCACGCGGTGGCCTTCGCCGAGCGTCAGGCGTAAGCCGGCCGGGGCGGCTCACGCCGCACGACGATGGCGGCGGTCACCTCGAAGAGGTGACCGCCGCTCCCCCGTGTGTTCCCCCGTCGGCTCTGCCGGCCGGGCGGCTTCGGGCTTACCAGCCCTTGGTCACGCGGTAGGCCTTCAGGGATCCGCAGTTCGATCCGTAGGTCCAGGTGGACTGGTTGTCGATGCCCCCGGCCCAGTCCACGCACTTGCCGCGCCCGTCGCCGTACACCGGGCCCGCGTACGAGGTGTACGCGCCGCCGTCCTCGGCCGACTCGTCGGCGCCCTGAACGTACAGGTAGGCGAACATGGGAATCGGCTTGCCCGTGGCGTTCCGGACGGTGACCACGCAGTTCTTGCCCTTGGCGGAGTTGTAGGTGAGGAAGACGGTGCCCTTGGAGCCGATGGGCGCCGAGTTCACCACCTTGTACCCGCTGCCGCACACCCCGTTGTACGAGGCCGTGGCGGCGGCGGACGCCTGGGGCGTCAGGGCCACGGTGCCCGCGATGGCGGTGGCGGTGGCGAGGACCGCGGTGGCGGCCATACGGCGAGAAAGATTCATTTGTCCCCCTTAATGATTCTTCATGGGCGTAGGCGCTGTTTGCGTCTGCCTAGGGAGACATATGGAGATGGCGGATGGTTGTACGCCGTCATGGCCCGGCTCACGGCGGCCCGTTGAACGCACGGGCCGGGCCTCCCGTACTCCCCGGGACGGGCGGACCGCCCGTCCCCGCACCGACCCCGGAGGGCCGCACCGGATGACCTCGTACCGCACCGCCGCCGTGGGCGCTCTTCTCGGGGCCCTCCCCTGTCTGTTCACGGCGCTGGCCGCTCCGCCCGCGCAGGCGCACGGGGCGCCGACGGACCCGGTGAGCCGGACGTTCGCCTGCTCCCCCGAGGGCGGGGGCGCGGCGCGATCGGCGGCGTGCCGGGCGGCCCGAGCCGCGGGCGACCCGGAGGCCGCGGACTGGGACAACCTGCGGATCGCGGGCGTGGCGGGCAAGGACCGGGAGCGGATCCCGGACGGAAAGCTGTGCAGCGGGGGCCTGGAGCCGTACCGGGGTCTGGACCTGCCGCGCGCGGACTGGCCTTCGACGCGGCTGTCGGCCGGGGCGGATCTCACGCTCACCTACCGTTCGACCATCCCGCACACGGGCACCTTCGAGCTGTATCTCACCAAGGAGGGCTACGATCCCAAGCGGCCGCTGAGGTGGTCCGACCTGGAGGCGAAGCCGTTCGCCACGGCCAAGGACCCCACGCTGGTGGACGACGCCTACCGCATCAAGGCCACGCTGCCCGCCGACCGGACCGGCCGTCAGCTGCTCTATACGATCTGGCGGAACACCAGCACCCCGGACACCTACTACTCCTGCTCCGATGTGGTGTTGGGGGCACCGGCGAAGGGCTCCTCGGGCGCAGCCCCGACGTCCGAGGCCGCCGCCCCACCGTCCCGTGCCGCCGCCACGCCCTCCCGTGCCGCCGCCACGCCCTCCCGGGCCGCCTCCTCCGCCGCCGACGAGGGCGACGGCAACACCGCTCCGGTGCTGCTCGCCGGTGGCGCGTCCGTGCTGGTGCTCGGCGCGGGTGTCGCCGCCACCGTACGACGGCGACGCCCGAGTCGCTGACCGGCCCGACCGGCCTGACGGACAGTCATCGGTAGCCGTGCCGGGCCGTGACGTGGCGCGGGTAGTAGCGCTCGTCGGGCGCGGGCCGGTACTCCTTCCAGCGCGGGGTGTCACCGGTGGGATGGTCGCCGAGGACGGTCACCCGCTGCCCCCTGCGGGGCCCGGTGTAGTCGTTGACCGCCAGGTGCTGGGTGGCGCGGTTGTCCCACATCGCGACGGCGCCGGGCCGCCAGTGGTAGCGGCAGTTGAACCGGGGCGACTCGGAGTGCTCGAACAGGTACTGCAACAGGGCGTCGCTCTCCGGGCGGCTGAGCTGCGGGATGTGCGAGGTCCACATGCGCGTCACGTACAGCGAGCGCCTGCCGGTCTCGGGGTGGATCCGCACCACCGGGTGTTCGGCGGAGTGCTCACCGGTCTGCGGGGTGTTGAGGACATGGACGGCGGTGAGCCCGTCGAGGAGTTCGCGCATCGGCTCGGAGAGCGTCTCGTAGACCAGGTACTGGTTGCTCCACATGGTGTCGCCGCCGGAGGCGGGGCACACCTGAAGATGGAGGATCGAGGCGACCGGCGGATTGGGCTGGAAGGTCACGTCGATATGCCACTCGTCGGCCTTGGCACCCTGGCCCGCGTCCAGCACGACGATTTCGGGATGGCCGTCGACCTTCGGCAGGAACGGATGGACCTCCAGCTCTCCCAGCCGCCGGCCCAGCGCGATATGCGCCTCCGGGGTGAGGTGTTCCTGGTCCGGGAAGAAGACCACGAGGTGCTTGAGCAGCAACTCATGGATGTGCTCGAAGAGTTCGTCGGTGAGCTCGGTCAGGTCGACACCGCGGATCTCCGCGCCGAGCGCTCCGGAGACGGGGGTCACGACCGGTTCGGGAGTGGGCATGGGAAACCGTCCTCACATGAGTTGCGGTCGGCCGGCCGGTGCGGCCGGCACTCGGTGGGCGCGCGGATCGGGGACGAGACCGAGCTGCTGAAGCCGGTCCAGCAGGGTCAGCGGGCGCGGGCCGAGGCCCGACATGTTGTGGGTGACGGTGTGCAGCAGCCGGGGGTTGGCGCCGGTGTGGCGGACGGCCCGGCGGCCCAGGACCCGGCCGCGCCACGACAGGTCGGTCACCATCCGCGCCGCGTTGCCGCTGGTCGTGGCCGCCTGGGCGAGCAGGGGCAGCTGTCGGTCGTGGTAGTCGCGCAGCGCGCCGTCCACCGCCGCGGCCGACATCTCGCCCGTGCGCTCCAACTGGCCCGACAACCGCTCGGCGAGGGCACCGGCGCTGGTGATGGCGGTGTTCATGCCCTGCGCGGCCATCGGATGGACGGCGTACGCGGCCTCACCGACCAGCGCGAGGCCGTGGCCGGCCAGCCGGGGCGACAGCAACCGTCCGACGGGCAACGTCTGACGGCTGTCGAGATGCGCGAGCAGGGACGCGGTCAGCGGCTCCAGGGCGGGCACCCGGGACAGTGCCCCGGCCGCCCAGTCGGCCAGCCCCCCGCGTGCCGTGACACCGCGCAGCTCATCGGGTCCGGCCTGGAGGTAGAGCCGCAGCCGCCCACCGGGCAGCGGATAGAGCAGCCGCAGCCCCCGGTCGGTGACATACGCGGAGAAGTCGTCGGCCCGCGCCGCCGCGTCGGCGTCGCCGATGTCGAAGGAGACCAGCCGGTGCGGGTAGTCGACCCGCCGTGCCTCGATGCCCGCCCAGGACCGCAACCGTGAGGAGATGCCGTCGGCGGCGACCACGAGCGGGGCGCGCTCCTCGTGGACCCTGCCGCCCTCGGCCAGCCGCAGTCCGGTGATCCGGCCGGAGTCGTCGCGCAGCGGCGCCTCGGCGCGTACACCCCGGCGCAGTTCCACACCCGGCCCCAGGCTCTCGGCCAGGGCGGCGAGGATGGCCGTGTGGTCATGGGCCAGCAACCACTGGTCGGGGGCGGGCAGCTGGCCGTAGTCGAGGGACATCAGCGCGGTGCCGCGCGGATCACGGACGACCAGCCGTCCGAGCCGGACCGCGCCCTGGGCGTCGAGCCGCTTCTCCACGCCCCAGGAGCGCAGCAGGCGCAGCGCGCCGGGCTGGAGCACCTCCCCCTTGGCGATCGGGCGGATCCTCGGCTGCTTGTCGACCACCAGGACGTCCAGTCCGAGGCCGCCGAGCGCGCGGGCCGCCGCGAGACCGCCGACACCCGCGCCGCACACCAGCACATCGGGGCTCATCGCCTGCCTCCTTCGTCAGTGCCGGATGCGCGGGTGCCGGTTTCTCGGGTGCCGGATGCGCGGGCGCTGATATCGCGGGTGCTGGTCTCGCGCATGCCGGTTTCACGCGGGCCAGTCTCGCGGGTGCCGGATGCGCGGATGCTGGGTTCGCGCGGGCCGGTCTCGCGCGGGCCGGATTCATCAACGCCGGTTTCGCGAGGGCCGGTTTCGTCAGTGCCGCTCTCGCGTATGCCGGTTTCGCGGCGAGAGCCGCTTTCTCGCATGGCTTCCGTGGCTTCCACGGCCTCCGCGGCCTCCGCGGCCTCCGCGGCCTCCGCCGAGCGGTAGTGGGCGAGGGCCCGCACCGCGAGGCCCGCCGCGATGCCGTCGTCGGCGTAGCGGGCACAGCCGCGGATGTACTCGTTGACCGGGGCCGGGGTCCAGCCGCCGTCCGCCCGCTGGGCGTCGACGAGCCAGCGGGCCGCCGCCGCGAGGCCCGGGTCGGTGGGGCTCAGCCCGGCGGCGAGCAGCCCGCGCAGCGCCCAGGCGGTCTCCTCGACGGTGCCCCGTCGGGTGGTGACCGGCCCGGTGCGCTCCCCGGTGCTCCACGAACCGTCGGGGTGCCGGGTGCGCAGCAGCCAGTCCCTGGCCCGGGCCGCCGCCCGGTGGTGTTCCTCGGTACGGCCCGCCCGGCTGAGCGCTTCCAGCGCCGCGGCGGTTCCGGGGGTGCCGCCGCGGTACCACATGGCCTCGTACGAGCCGTCGGGGCGCTGCCGGCCGACCAGCCAGCGCACCGCCCTGACCACGCGCGGGTCGTCGGCCCCGGCACCCGAGTCAAGCAGGGCGCCCACGACCTTGGCGGTCATCTGGGGGCAGGGTCCGAAGCCACCCGGTTTGCTGTTCCGTACGGCGAGGCTCCAGGACCCGGCCGCGTCCTGGGTGGCGGTCAGCCAGGCCAGCCCGGCCCGCACATGGCGGTCGTCCGCGCCGCCGGGCAGCCGCAGCAGGATTGCGCTGGACTCGGCCGTCTCCAGGGCCATCGGCCAGCTGCGCGGGCTGGAGAACCCCCAGTAGCCGGCCGGGCAGCCGAGGGCGCCGAACGGCTCGGGCTGCTGGTGGCGGTGGAGCATCTCGCGGGTGCCGATCAGCTGGGGGTCGTCGGCGTGACCGGCCTCGATCAGCGCGGCGGTGGCGAAGTTCGTCCAGGTCACATCGAGGGGCATCAGATCCCAGGAGCCGTCGGGGCCCGCCGCCGAGCGGAGCCAGCGGGCGGCGGCGCTCACCAGGTCGGGCGCCTGGCCGGAGTGGGCGAGGCCCAGGCAGATGAGCCCGGTGAGCCAGGGGTCGGTGCTGAACCCGCCGGTGGCGCCCTCGCGTTCATACGCGTCGCGGACGATGGCCAGGGCCCTGGGCCGGGCCAGTCGGTCCAGGGCGCGGCCGGCCGGGCCGCGGCGGCGGTGGGCGGACTGGGCGAGCGCCTGACTGGCGTAGATCGGCAGCCGCAGGCTCAGCAGGCGGCGGCTGAGGCCGGGGAAGAGCAGCAGTTCCAGGGGGAGTCGGCGCTGGGCGCCCTCGTGGGGCAGTCCGGCGAAGGTGTGGAACTGGCGGATGAGGGCGGTCATCGCGGGTTCCGGTACGGCCGCCGAGCCGCCGAGCTCCTCGAACCGGGCCCGTGCGGCGCGTACGGCCGACGCGGCCCGGCGGGGCGCGAGCAGTTGGAGCGCGGCGGCGGCGAGCGCGGTGGTGAGGGGTTCGGTGGGCACCGAGCGCATCGCCCAGCCGCCGTCGTCCCGCTGGTTCTCGCACAGCCAGGTGACACCGCGCTCGATGGTCTCCGCCGAGCCCTCGGGGTCGGCGAAGTGCAGTGCGGTGAGGGCTCCGGCGGTGTTCAGCGGGGAGGCGTGGTGGGCGCCGAAGACGAAGGCGCCGTCGTCGCGCCGGTGGGCGAGGAGCGCCTCGGCCCCCGTGGTGACGGCCGTGCCGACGCTCTCGGTCAAGGCGGAAGCGGGCATGCGATCGGACCCTTCTGCTGGTGGCGCGCCGTCTCAGGGGCGGGGATCGGGGAGGGTGGGCCCGCCGTCGGCCAGGGGCGGCGCGGGGAATTCGTGGCGGGACCGCATCCGGCTCTGGGTGATGACGCTGACCGCGAGGAGCGGCGTCAGCAGCGCCAGGGCGGGTGCCGCCCCGGCGCCCGCGGCCACCACCGCCGCGGCCAGCACCAGGCGTTCGGCGACGAGGACGGCGTGGGCGCGCAGCGCCAGCGCGGGGGCGAGGTGCCCCGGTGACCGCAGCAGCAGCCCGAAGGCGCCCGCGCCGCACAGCGCCGCCGCCGACAGCAGTACGAGATACCCGGCGGTGTCCCCGGGCACCAGCCCGGTGGCGGCGCAGGCCACGGCCACGGCGGCCAGATACAGCGCGGCGGCGGTGTGGGTGGCGCGGCGGAGGCCCCGGCGCACCGGCACGGTGGCGTAGCCGCCCTCGCGGTCGCCGTCGACGTCGCGGAGGGTGCCGACGAGGTTGGACGCGGTGTCATGGGCCAGGAACACCAGGGCGAACGGCAGCGCCCGCCACGGTGGCCACGGCTGGACGGCCATCGCGCCGAAGAGCACGGTGAGCGCGGTCAGCACGCCGCGGATGAGGTTGCCCGGCAGGCCCCGGCCCTTGAGGACGCGGCTGTAGGCCACGATGCCCGCCATGGCGGCGGCGGCCACGGCCACGGCGCGCCAGTTGGCCCACAGGGCCAGCGCGGCCACGGCCACGATGCAGCCGATGCCCGTGGCCACGGCGGTGCGTGGGCTCAACCGCCCGGAGGGTATGGGCCGTTGGGGCTTGCTGAGCGCGTCGAGGTCACGGTCGTAGTAGTCGCCGAGATAGTGTCCGGCGACCCAGCCGAGGGTCGGCGCGGCCCAGGCCACCATCAGCTGCCCGGTGGTGGGGTGGGCTGCGGCGAGGGTGGCTCCGGCCAGTCCGACCAGCCCGGGGTACCAGAGGGTGTACGGGCGCCAGGTCTGGAAATGGGCCAGGAGTACGGTGCGCGGGGCCGCCACGGCGTCACCGGTCCCGGCTGACCGACAGATCGGCCACCGCCGCGAGTACGGCGGTGGCCCGGGAGCGGGGCAGCGGCTCCAGACAGGACTTGGCACGGTCGGCCTCGGCCGTGGCCCGGTCCCGCGCGGCGGTGAGCGCGCCGGTCGTCTCCAGCAGCTCGTGCACCGTCCGCAGTGCGTCGGCGGCGGGCAGGGCGCCGCCGAGCGCCGCCTCCAGCCGGGCGCGGGCCGGGGCGTCGGCCATGGCGTGACAGAGCAGGACGGGGAAGGTGGGCCGGGCGGCCGCGATGTCGCTGAGCGCGGACTTGCCGGTGGTGCGGCTGTCGCTGGTGTACGGCAGCAGATCGTCGTGCATCTGGAAGGCCAGCCCCAGATGTTCGGCGTAGGCGGTGAGCGCGTGCCGCTGGGCGGGGGATCCGCCACCCAGGATCGCCCCGCCCCGGCAGGCGGCCCGGAACAGCGCCCCGGTCTTCAGCGCGCTCATGGTGAGGTACCGGTCGAGTCCGCAGCCGAGGTCGCCCCTGAGCTCGCCCTCCATCGCCTGGCCGCGGCACAGGTCGACACCCGCCCGGGCGAAGACCCGCACCGCGCCGAGGACCCGGCCCGGCGGCAGCCCACCGGCGTCCTCGGTGAGCGGTCCAGGGGCCTCGCCGAGCGGTCCGGCGTCCTCGGCGCCGTCGGTGAGCACGCCGAACATGCCCAGCATCAGGGCGTCCCCGGTGACGATGGCGTCGGTGGTGCCGTAGCGCGCCGCGACGGACGGACGGCCCCGCCGCATGGTGTCCCCGTCGATGACGTCGTCGTGGACGAGGGATCCCACATGGAGGTACTCCACGCTCAGCGCGGCCGGTACGACGGCGGGTCCGCCGCCGCCCACCGCCTCGGCCGACTCCATGAGCAGCAGCGGGCGCAGCAGCTTCCCGGCCGGGAGCAGGGCGTACCGGGAGATCTGGTGGAGGCGTTCGGCTCCCCGCGGCCAGCGCCGGTCGAGCTCGCGCAGCAGGAGCTCCATGGTCGGGGCGGCCTCGGCCAGCGGGTCGGCCAGCTCGGTGACCGCGGCGTCGGGCGGGGTCACCGGGCCGCCTCCCGGTACTTCCCGGCGAGCTCCGCGAACGCCTGGTTGGCCTCGGGCTCGGCGACGGTCACCCGTATCCCCTCGCCCGGTTTGCCGCACACCACCACGCCGTGGTCGGCGCAGAACTGGGTGAAGCGCTCCACGCCTGACGTCATGGGCAGCCACAGGAAGTTGCCCTGGCTCGCGGGCGCCTCCCAGCCCTGGTCGAGCAGGATCCGGTGGAGCCGGTCGCGCTCCCCGGCGGTCTCGGCGCACTGCCGGAGCACCCGCTCATGGGCGCCGAGCGCGGCCAGGGCGGCCTCCTGCGCCACCGCGCTCACCCGGTAGAAGGGCAGGATCGTGCGGAGCGGGGCGAGCACGGGCTCATGCGCCACGAGATAGCCGACCCGCAGGCTGAGCAGCCCGTACGACTTGGAGAACGTCCGCACCACGCAGACCCGTTCATCGGCGCGGTGCAGGGCGATGCCGTCGGCGATGGCGCCGGGGTCGGCGAAGTCCCGGTACGCCTCGTCGATGACGACGGTGACGTGTGCGGGGAGCCGGTCCAGGAAGCGAAGGATCCGGTCATGCTCAAGCGCGGTGCCGGTGGGGTTGTTGGGGGTGCACAGCAGGACCATGCGGGTGCGGTCGGTGACGGCGTCGGCCATCGCCTTCAGATCGTGGTCGTACCCGGTGAGCGGCACCCGGACGGTGGTGGATCCGGCGTTGGCCGCCATCATCGGGTACGCCTCCCAGGAGGGCCAGGCGTGCACCGTGTCGGTGTCGGGTCCGGTGAGGGTGGAGAAGAGCTGCTGGAGCAGCGCACCGGAGCCCGGTCCGGCGAGCACGTGCTCCGGCTCCACTCCCAGATGCGCGGCGAGGGCCTGACAGAGCCCGCCGCCGAGGGCATCCAGGGTACGGTGGGCGGTCCGCGCGGTGCGCAGGACGGCGTCCACCACTTCCGGAAGCGGAGGGTGAACGGTTTCGTTGAGCGACATCTGATGGAAGGGATTGTTCTCCGCGACCACCGGAGTCATACGATTCCAGCCATCATGCATCGGGCACCATCCATCCATTCCAGCGGGGATTCGGGCGGAGGGAGGAAAGTCACCGCGCCCGGTTCCCCCTACCGGTCCGGCCGGATCGTCGGGAAGGAAACCGTCGTGGGCGGGCTATGACCGTACGGTCGGCCAGTGCGGTTGGGGCCGTGTCCGATCGGTCAGTCCAATGGGCGAGTACGGGCGAAATCCGTCACCATGATTTTGACGGCCTATCGATCACGCGTCCAATTAAAGTCTTTCGGGAATTGATCAACGATTTTTATCTTCCTGTGGTGATCGAACTTCGCCAGCTCACCGTGCTCGCAGAGGTCTGTCGCTCCGGCTCGTACAGCGCCGCGGCGGACCACCTCGGTTACACCCAACCGGCCATCAGCTATCACATGCGCGCGCTCGAACGTGCCGTGGGCGTGCCGCTGACGGTCAAGGCGGGACGGGGGGTGCGGCTCACGCCCGCGGGCCACAGACTCGCTGAGCGCGCCCGGGGAGTGCTGGCCGGGCTGCGGGACGTGGAGAACGAGTTCGAGGCGCTCGCCGCGCGCACCCGCGGCCGGGTGCGGATGTCCTCGGTACAGAGCGTCTGCGTCGCCGTGCTGCCCGCGGCGCTGGCCCGGCTGGGCGCCTCCCGTATCGAGGTGGAGGTCGAACTGGGCCAGACCGCCTCCCATGACGCGTACCGGCTGCTGGACGCGGGCGAGACGGATCTGGCGATCGTCGCCGACGACGAGCCGGGGGCGGCGGCGGAGCCCGCGGAGACCCCGCTGCGCCGGGTCCCGCTGCTGGTCGACCGCCGCCATGTGCTGCTGCCGCGTGGCCATGCGCTCGCGGGGCGGCGCAGCGTCCGCCTCGCCGATCTGGCGCGGGAGCGGTGGATCCTGGAGCGGGACCGCGAGCGGCTGCTGCGGCGCTGCGCGGAGGCGGGGTTCGAGCCCCGGGTAGTGACCACGACCGATGACCAGGCGACGACCCTCGGCCTGGTGGGCGACGGGGTGGGCATCGCCCTGATGGACGGCCTCGGGCTGCTCCCGCGGCCCCATCCGCTGGTCGAGCCGCGCCCGCTGGTCGACTGGCCCAGGCGCCATGTCTGCGCGCTGCTGCGGCCGGAGGCGGCCAGGGTGCCCGCGGTGGCCGCCCTGCTGGAGGCGCTGCGGGCGGTGGCGGTCGAGCAGTCGGGGGGTGCCGTCGAGGCGGCGACGGCCTGACGCCGGGCCTGACGCATCCGGCGCGGGGCCTTTCGTATCCGGCGCGGGGGCCATCGCCTCCGGCGCCGGGGCTCGCTCAGCCGCCGTGGGCCGGGCTGTGGGCCCCTCTCATCCGCCGTGGGCCAGGCTCAAAGCCCCCTCATCCGCCGTGGGCCAGGCTCAGGGCACGGGCGCCGGGGGCGCAGCTCTCGCGGAGGGCGGTCAGTTCGGCGGGCGGCAGGGTCGCGGCGGCCGTGCCGCGGCGATCGCCGTCGAGCAGGGCGCGTCCGGCCGCCAGCCACTCCGGGAGGGGTTCCACCCCGAGGTGGTGGGCCAGCCGGGTGAGTTCGCGCTCGGGCGCGTCGAGAAGACCCTCGTACGACAGGGACATCCGGATCGCGGCGGGGAGCCGCGACAGGTGCCCCAGCCCCTCGACGATCGTGCTCGACCACAGCTCGCCGAACTCGGCCACGGGCACGGACCGTTCGTACAGCGGCCGCAGATCGGCCTCGTCGTCGCTGAGCAGCGCGGCGAGACCGGCGGGAAGGTCATCGGTGCTCGTGGCGCGCTCCGTCATCAGCTGGATCAGCCGGAAACCGGGGTGGCGGCTCATGGAGAGCGCGCAGTCGGCGCCGTCCCGGTGGAGGTGGACGAACCGGGCCTCGGGGAAGACCTCCCTCAGCCGGGGCACCGAGCGCAGCGAATAGCCGGACCGCTCCACGACGGCCCGTCGGCCGAACCGCTCTCCCAGCAGGCCGAACAGCGCCCGGTAGTGATCGGCCACCGGCGCCGCGGGCCGCCGGGACAGCTCCGGCTCCAGGGCGTCGAACAGCGCGTCGGGGTCGTCGGTGAGATGCGGCAGCGTCATCATGCACACCGCCGGAATGCCACCGCCCGCCACCGAGAACCGCCCCTTGACATGCGGATACCGGTATTCGGGCAGCGGGATGCCATCGCGGATGACACGGTTGGCGAACGAGCTTGGAGTGGCGAGGAGCCGCCAGAACTCCGCCCCGGTCAGCGGCGCCTCGGGCAGCGCGTCCGGCTCCAGCGAGGCGATCAGCTCGCTCACGCTGAGCAGATCCGGATGCAGCCGCAGGATGCGCGACAGAGCGGTCGAACCGCAGCGTCCGGTCCCCACGACGAAGGTCAGCGGCCGTACGGTCACCCCAGGTGCCCCTTCCGTCTCCGACGACTACCGGCCTCCCTACCCAGCGCCGCCCCCGCGCACCCCCGGCCACTTCCGTCACTCGTGACATCCCTCGTCACCGGTGGTTTCCGCAGGCGCTCTTGAGGTCGGCTCGGCGTGACCGTACGTTCCACCGGACGGCCACCGCAGGACACACCCCACACACCGCGGGGTCCGACACTTGAGGCCGTCACCGCACCTTCATGACCTTGGAGGAGCCATGCCCGCACCTGTGTTCAGCCGCCGTCACGGTATGCGCGCCGCGGCCGCGGCGGCCGTCGCGCTTCCGCTCGCCTCCCAGCCCCAGAACGTGGCCGCGGCCGCCCCCGTCACCCCGATCGCCTCCGCCGACGGTCCCCGGCTGGCCGTCATGACGTTCAATCTGCGCTACGCGAGCGACGCCGAGCCCAACTCCTGGGGGCGGCGCCGCCCCGTCATGCGGGAGCTGCTGCGCCGGGCCCGGCCCCATCTGCTGGGCACCCAGGAGGGGCTCTACGGCCAGCTGCGCGACATCGCCCACGACCTCGGACAGCGCTACTCGTGGATCGGCACCGGACGGATGGGGGGCAGCCGGGACGAGTTCATGGCCGTCTTCTACGACACCGGGCGGCTCGAACCCCTGGAGTACGACCACTTCTGGCTGTCCGACACCCCGAACGTGATCGGCTCCAACACCTGGGGCGGGGCCGTGGTCCGGATGGTCACCTGGGTGCGCTTCCACGACCGGCACACCGGCGGGGAGTTCTACGCCCTCAACACCCATCTGGACCACCAGAGCCAGCACGCCCGGGAGCGCTCCGCCGCGCTGATCACCGAGCGGCTGGGCGGTCTGGACTCCGCGCTCCCCCGCATCGTGACCGGCGACTTCAATGTGGCGGCCCACGGCAATCCGGTCTACGACGCCATGCTGAACGGCGGCACGCTGGTGGACGCCTGGGACACCGCCGAGCGGCGCGGGCCGCTGTACGGGACGTTCCACGGCTTCGGCCCGCTGGTCCCCGACGGCGACCGGATCGACTGGATCCTGACCTCACCCGGTGTGCGCACCCGCCACGCCGTCATCGACACCTACGCGCGGGACGGCCAGTTCCCCAGCGACCATCTGCCGGTGCGAACGGTACTGGAGCTGTAGCGCGAAACTCCCTCAGCGGCTGACTCGCGGCGCCCGGCCCCCTGCGGCCCCCTCAGCGGCCGGGCGCCTCCGCGGAGAGCGCCCGCAGCCGCAGCAGGGTGGCCACGGCCAGCAGGGCCACACAGCCCGTGAAGATCAGCCCGGCGGACCGCAGCCCGACCGCGACCGTGAGCGCGCCCACGCCGATCACCGGAATCGAGAGCGCCAGATACATCAGCACGAACAGGACGGAGGTGACCTCGGCGCGGTGGTCGGCCGGGCTGCGCTCCGTCACCACCCTCACGGCCGCGTGGAACGACAGCCCCTGCCCGATCCCGGCGATGACGGCGCCCAGCACCAGCAGCCCCAGTGACCCGATCGCGAGCGAGACGGCGATGGCCACCATGCCGGCCACCAGCACCGCACAGCCCCCGGGCAGCGAACGTCCCGGGCCCAGCCGCCGCCCCAGCGCCTGCCCGGCGATCGAGGCGGCGAACACGGAGAACGCCACCGCACCGGCGACCGCGAGATTGCTCTCGCCCTCCACCTCGCTCAGGAACGTGGGCGACACCGAGGTGAACAGGCCCAGCGTGGCGAAGCCCGCGAACCCCGCCATGGCCGCGGCCGCGAACGTCGAGCGCATCTCCTTGGGCACCCGCAGCCGCTGCGGCCTCAGCGGCGGGCGGCTCCGCCTCCGTACGGTCTCCGGAAGCGCGAGCACCACGGCGGCGCCCACCGCCACCAGCACCAGGTCCACCACGAACACCAGCTTCAGCGGCGCCGGGGCGTACTGCGCCAGCACCCCCGCCAGCAACGGGCCGAGCCCGAGCCCGCCCAGATTGGCCCCGGTCGCGAGGAGGGTGGCGCCACGGCGTCGACGCTCGGGCGCCAGCTCGATGACGGTCACTGTGGCGGTGCCGGTGGCCAGACCGGCGGACAGCCCCGACAGGGTGCGGCCCGCGAACAGCCCCGGCAGTCCCTGGGCGACGAGGAAGCACACCGCGCTCAGGCCCGACAGCGCCAGCGCGGCGAGCATGACGGGCCGTCGCCCGATGAAGTCGGACACGCTTCCGAGCAGCAGCAGCGCGACGATGACCCCCGCCGCGTACACGGCGAAGATCACCGTGACCATGAACGAGGAGAAGCCGAACTCCCGCTGGTAGAGCGAGTAGAGCGGGGTGGGCAGCGTCGTACCGCACATCGTGACCACGAAGGCGTAGGCGGCCGCGAGGAACGGCCATCCCCTCGCCTCGTCGTCCACGTCACCGCGGCGGCTATCCATACGACCCGATTCCACCACAAAACACCTGTGCGTCAAACGCGCTGGCGCGCCGCCCCTCACCTGGCGGGTTACATGCGGTAGCGGGGCATCCCGTCATTCGGCCCTCATCGCATACGGCAGGATGGCACCTTACGCCGGAGCCGTACACATGTGCGCCCGGCACCGCCCGTAGAACCCAGGCACGAGCAGGTGACAAGGTGATCCCACTGAACTCCAGACCGGAGGCCGCACCGACGACGGCATGCCGCACGGCCGCTTCTGACGCGCTTTCCGGGATAGCGGAGGGTGGCCGATGAACCGGGCTCTCACCTTGCACGATGTCATCGTCGTCGGGGCGGCGCTGGTCTGCGGCGCGGCCGGTGGTGTGCTGTTGCGCCTGGCGCTGCGCTGGCTGGGTGAGCGGGCCCGCTCCACCCGGTGGAGCGGTGACGACATCATCGTCGACACGCTGCGCACCCTGGCCCCATGGGCGTCGATGGCCGCCGGTGTCGCCGCCGCGGCCGCCGCGCTGCCGCTGAACCGCACGGTCGGCCATGACGTCAATCAGACGCTGGTGGCCGTGCTGATCCTGGTCACCACGGTCACCGCGGCGCGAGTGGTGGCCGACCTGGTGCGCTCGCTGGCGCTGTCCCGCTCCGGGGTGGCGGGAACGGCCAGCATCTTCGTCAACATCACACGGATCGCCGTCCTGGCGATGGGTGTGCTGATCCTGCTGGAGACGCTGGGCGTCTCGATCGCTCCCCTGCTCACCGCCCTGGGCGTGGGTGGTCTGGCGGTCGCCCTGGCCTTGCAGGACACGCTGGCCAACCTCTTCGCGGGGGTGCACATCCTGGCCTCCAAGACCGTGCAGCCCGGCCACTACATCCGGCTCAGCAGCGGGGAGGAGGGGTATGTGGTCGACATCAACTGGCGCAACACGGCCGTACGGCAGCTGTCGGACAACCTCGTCATCATCCCGAACGCCAAGCTGGGCAACACCATCATGACCAACTTTCACCAGCCCGAGCAGCAGATGTCGGTCATGGTCCAGGCGCGGGTCGGCTACGGAAGCGATCTGGACCATGTCGAGCGGGTGACCATCGAGGTCGCCGGGAAGGTGATGTCCGGCGTCGAGGGCGGGGTCGTCGACCACGAGACGAGTGTGCGCTTCCATACCTTCGGAGAGTCCGGCATCGACTTCTCGGTGTTTCTGCGGGCCCTGGAGTTCAGCGACCAGTACCTCATCAAGCATGAGTTCATGAAGGAGCTGCACCGCCGGTTCCGTGCCGAGGGCATCGAGATCCCGCTGCCCACGCGGACGCTCGTACTGCCCGACCAGGACCGGACGCCACTGCCCAGCCGACCGGCGATCTGACGTCCCCAACCGCCAGGGGTCAGCCGTCAGCCGTCAAGGCAGCAACCGCCGCTCGGTGGCCACCGCCACCGCCCCGGCCCGGGTCTCGACCCCCAATTTCCCGTAGATCCGTCCCAGATGGGTCTTGACCGTGGCCTCGCTGATGAACAGGGTCCGGGCGATCTCCCGGTTGCCCAGGCCACGGGCCAGCTGCCGGAGGATGTCGCGCTCCCGCTCGGACAGCGCGGGGCGCGGGCTGCGCATCCGGGCCAGCACCCGGTCGGCGACCGGGGCCGACAGCGCGGTACGGCCGGAGGCGGCGTTCCGGATCGCCGCGAACAGCTCCTCCGGCCGCTCGGCCTTGAGCAGATAGCCGGTGGCCCCGGCCTCGATGGCACGGGTGATGTCGGCGTCGGTGTCGAACATGGTGAGCACCAGCACACGCGGCGCGGGCGGGTCGCCGGAGACCAGTCGCCGGGTGGCGGTCACCCCGTCCATCCCCTCCCCGAGCTGTAGGTCCATCAGCACCACATCGGGCCGGAGCCGGGTGGCCATGGCGAGGGCCTCCTCGCCGCTGCCCGCCTCGCCGACCACCTCGATGCCGTCGGTGCTGGCCAGCAGCGCCCGCAGCCCGGCCCGCACCACGGCGTGGTCGTCGCAGAGCAGCAGCCGGATGGCGGGGGTGGCCGACGGCGTCGGGGGCGGGGTCGGGCTCATGGCGTGGCCTCCACGGGGCGATCGGCGACGAGGACGGGAAGGGGTTCGACGGGGATCGCGGCCGAGACGACGGTCCCCTCGCCCGGTGCGGACTCGACGGTGAGCGTGCCGCCCAGCTGCCGTACGCGGGCCCGCATGGCCGGAAGTCCATGGCCGCGCGACCGGTCCGCGCCGGGGGCGGGGACGGCGTCGGTGTCGAAGCCGCGGCCGTCATCGGCGATGTCCAGGCAGATCTGGTCGCCCAGGCAGGTCAGGGTGAGCGCGGCCCGGCTCGCCCCGGCGTGCTCCCGCACATTGGCCAGCGCGCCCTGGGCGATGCGCAGCAGCGCCGCCTCCACCCGCTCGGGCAGCGGGCCGAGCGGTCCGTCGAGCCGGAAGTCCACCGCAGAACCGGCATCGCTCTCCCGCTCGGCGAGCGCACCGAGCGCCTGGGCCAGCGAGCCCTCGGCGAGGTCGGCCGGGGCCAGGTCCTGGACGAACCGGCGGGCCTCGGCGAGGCTGCGGGACGCGATCTCCGCCGCGTTCCGCATATGTCCCCGGGCCGCCTCCCGGTCCGTCTCCCAGGTGCGGTCGGCGGCCTGGAGCAGCATCCGCTGGCTGGACAGGCCCTGGGCGAGGGTGTCATGGATCTCCGAGGACAGCCGCTGGCGTTCGGCCAGGATCCCCGCCCGCCGCTCGGTCGCGGCCAGGTCCCGGCGGGTGCGGACCAGGTCGTCGATCAGCATCCGCTGCCGCGCCGACTGGCGCCGCAGATGGATGAGGACGGCGGCGGCCACGGCGGCGATGGCGGGCGGCGCGATCAGCGCGTTGGGGTCGAAGCCGTCGTGCATGAACCGCAGTTTGGAGGCGACGACCAGCGCGGTGAGCACGGCGGCCAGGGGCACCGCGAACCGGGTGGGCAGGGTGTGCAGACCGGTGAAGAACAACGGCATGGCACACCAGGCGGCGCTCGGCGCGAGGACCAGCAGCGCGACCCAGGCGGCGAGCACCGCGGTCAGCCAGACCAGATAGCGGCCGGAGGGCCGGCCGCCGGGGCTCGGCGCGGGCGCCGGCCACCGGCCGGGCAGATAGAGCGCGCCGAAGGCCAAAAAGAGGGCGATGACCCAGCCGTTGGGCGCGCTGCCGGTGTCCCGGATCAGATAGCGGATCAGCGAGGACCCCAGCAGCAGGAAGAACGCGATGTGCAGGACCGCGGTCAGCCACCGCTCGTCCGGATCGTCCGGCCCGTCGGACCCGGACCGCCCGGACCACGCCGACCACGGTGCCGACCACACCCCCGGCCACCGGGTCCATCCGGACCGCCCGACCGCCCTGACCGCCGACCGCACCCCGGCCCCTCCCCTGCTCCTCGGTTCACTCCCTCAGCCAGTCCTAACGCGCCGGACCGGGCGCCGCATCATCCGATCGGTTGATACGGCGGTCGCCCGGACCGCCTCCTGACCGGGGCCGCTCCGCCGATCCCCGCCGCCGCCACGGCGCCGAGGCTGGTACCGACCACGACGACGCGGGAACGCATGGACCGCCAGTCCACCGCGTCCCCACCACCAGCACGAGAGAGTCCACATGCCCGCCAAGAACCTCAGCGTCAACCGCTCCTCCCTCGGCCACCGGGTCTCCTACGCACTGCGCCATCCGCAGCGCGTACCGCGCCATCTGGTCCGCGCCACCCGGGACGCCTGGCTGCGCTACCGCTATCCGGACCACGTCGCGTACTACCGGGCGGTGATGCGGTCGGACACCCGTACCAGCCCGGAGGCGGCGGTCGGCAGCCATAGCCATGAGCGGTGGCTGGCGCTGGGCGCGATGCAGTTCGACTATCTCCTCGGCCACGGGCTGCGCCCGGAGCACCGGATGCTGGAGATCGGCTGTGGCAATCTGCGGGCGGGCTGGCGGTTCATCAGCCATCTGGAGCCGGGCCACTACTACGGCGTCGACATCTCGCCCGACATCCTGGCGGCCGCGCAGGACACGCTGGTGCGCCAGGGGCTTCAGGGCCGCCTGCCCACCCTCACCCCGGTCCGCGATCTGACGCTGCGGTTCCTGCCCGACGCCCACTTCGACGTGGTACACGCGCACAGCGTGTTCTCGCACTCGCCACTGCCGGTCATCGAGGAGTGCCTGGCCCATGTCGGCCGTGTCATGGCGCCGGGCGGCTGGTTCGACTTCACCTTCGACCGCACCGAGGGCGTGGAACACCAGGTGCTGCGGGAGGACTTCTACTACCGCACCGAGACGCTCATCGCCCTGGCCGAGAAACACGGTCTGGCCGCGCGCTTCATGGCGGACTGGGAGGAGCTGCCGCACGGCCAGTCGAAGATCCGCGTCACCCACCGCGAGGGCGGACGGACGTCCTGACCCGACGGGCGGTCAGGCCCGGTGGTCCGCCTCGGAACGCCGGGGCGGATCCGGTGCTCCCGGGAACAGGCCGATTATTCGAAGACGCAATTCCTGAGGCATATGTTGCCTTCGAAGCCTGTGACACACTTCATATCGCCCTACACAGGACAAAATCGTTGCTAGTGAGTGCCGTAGACTTTTAGTACGTACTGTTGCGTGGTGGATAGACGAATACATGGAGCACCAAGAGGTCACTCATGCAGCCCTTCGTACTGAAGCACGCAATCCCCGCCGAGCGGTCGTCGGCCAGTGTTCCCTACGCCTATAACGCCGCCCTTCAGTTGAATGTCCTCTCCGACGGCCGTCCGGCCATCGCCGACCGGGCGGTGCTGCTGGCGACCGGCACGACCACGTCCACAGCCGGCTCCAAGACGCACTTCGACGACTGACCTGCACACACGTCGATGACGGTACTCATCCTGACCTGTCGCCAGGATGTCACCGCCGACTTGGTGGTGGCGGAGCTGCGCGAACAAGGCGTCCCTCTGGTGCGTTTCGATCCGGCGGACCTTCCGGATCAGGCCGCCCTGTCGGTCGAATTCGACCGTGGTGACTTCACGGGTTTTCTGTCGACCGAGGGACGCCTCGTCAGCATCCAGGGTGTGCGGTCCATCTGGGTGCGCAGGCCGGGGCGGCCGGCGGCGCACGCGGCGAATCCGTCGGAGTGGCTGACGGCCGAGTGCGGACAGGCCCTGTACGGGATGCTCTACGCGACAACGGCACGCTGGATGAACCATCCTGCGGCCGCCGAACCGGCCCGCCACAAACCGTTCCAGTTGCGGGTCGCCCAGCACAGCGGTTTCGCCGTGCCCTCGACCCTTGTCACCACCTATCCGCGCGCGGCACGCGATTTCGCCGTCCAGTACTCGGACATCGTGGTGAAATCCGCCTCCGGTCCGCCGTCCGTCGAGCCGCCGGTCGCGCTGCCCACCACCCGTATCGGACCGGACACGGATTTCTCCGATGTCGCGGCCGGGGCGACCCTTCTCCAGCGCTACATTCCCAAAGCGGCCGACATCCGGCTGATCTGCGTCGGCAGCCAGTTATTCGCGGCGCGCAAGACCGCCGCCTCCGGTCAGGTGGATGGGCGCTATGGCTGTCATGGACACCGCTGGGATCCCGTGGAGGTGCCCGCCAGAATCGTGCGCTCCGTGCATGAGTACATGACGCTCACCGGTCTCGCCTACGGGGCCTTCGACTTCGCCGAGGACGCCGAGGGAGTGTGGTGGTTCCTGGAGTGCAACCAGGGCGGCCAATTCGGCTTTGTCGAGCTCGAGACCGGTCAGCCCATCGCGGCGGCGGTCGCGTCCTGGCTCGCGGCCCCCGGCGCCGCCCTGCACTGAGGGCCGGGAGCCCCGCCGGATATCCGGCTCCCGCGGCCACATAGGGTGACGGCCGGTGACACGGAGGCGGCGCCCGTGACCGTCGGGTGCGGCGCGGGCGCCCGGGGCGGCGCCCTGGTGGGCCGGGCGCTGCGCCGGACCGGTCCGTCGGTCGTATGGTGAAGTGAGAGTCCGCGCCGCCCACGGGTTTCCAGCCCCTCCCTCCAGCGCGGGAGGTTCCGATGACCGTCGCCGAGAGCATCCGCCGCCCGACGGAAGTATCCCGCTATGTACCGATCGCCGAGCACGGGCTGATCGGCGATCTGCGCACCGCCGCGCTCGTGGACACGCGCGGCACCATCGACTGGTACTGCCCGGTCCGATTTGACGCGGCCAGCGTGTTCGCGTCGATCCTCGACGCCGACCGCGGCGGCTCCTTCCAGCTCACACCCGAGGTGCCCGCCCGGACGAAGCAGTTCTACTTCCCGGACACCAACATCCTCATCACCCGGTTCTTCGCGGACGACGGGGTCGCCGAGGTCCAGGACTTCATGCCGATCGTGGACGACTCGCGCGAGGCGGACCGGCACCGGCTGATCCGCCGGGTGCTGTGCGTCCGCGGATCGCTCCCCTTCACCGCCCGGGTTGCGCCCCGGTTCGACTACGGCCGGCAGTCGCATACGGTGCGCACCGAGAAGGGGCTCACCATCTTCGAGTCCCCGGAGCTGTCGCTGGCGCTGACCTCCGGCGTCACCGTGGAGCTCGACGGGCCCGACGCGGTGTCCACGTTCAAGCTGGTCGAGGGCGAGGCCGCGGTGTTCGCGCTGGACCGGATCGGCGGGATGGTGCAGCCGCGGCACTGTCCGCAGGCGGAGGCGGAGGAACTGTTCGACGCCACCGTCCGCTACTGGCGGCGCTGGCTCGCGCAGTCCCGTTACCGCGGGCGGTGGCGGGAGATGGTGCACCGCTCCGCGCTCACCCTCAAGCTGCTCACCTACGCGCCGACCGGCGCCATCGTGGCGGCCCCGACGACCAGCCTGCCCGAGCAGATCGGCGGCGAGCGCAACTGGGACTACCGATACGTCTGGGTCCGCGATGCCGCGTTCTGCATCTACGCACTGCTGAGGCTGGGCTTCACCCAGGAGGCGGAGGCGTTCGTGCGCTTCCTGTCCGAGGGCATCGCCCTGGGGGACGGCCCCGGCGGCCCGCTACAGATCATGTACGGCATCGACGGCCGCAGCGAGATCCCCGAGCAGATGCTCCCCCATCTGGAGGGGCATCTGGGCTCGTCCCCGGTCCGGGTCGGCAACGCGGCGGTCCACCAGCTCCAGCTGGACATCTACGGGGCGCTGGTGGACTCCCTCTACCTCTACGACAAGTGGGGGCAGCCGCTGTCCAGCGACCACTGGGACGCCGTGTGCAAGCTGGTCGGCTGGGTGTGCGACAACTGGGACCGGCCCGATATGAGCGTCTGGGAGACCCGCGCCGGTCCACAGCGCTTCCTGTACTCGCAGCTGATGTGCTGGGTCGCGATCGAGCGGGCGATGCGCATCGCCCGCCACCGAGGACTGCCCGCGGACATGTCCCGCTGGTCGACGGCGCGCGATGACATCTACCACCGGATCATGCGCTGCGGCTGGTCGCCGCAGCGGCGCGCCTTCGTCCAGCGCGAGGGCGAGGAGGTGCTCGACGCCTCGCTGCTGATGATGCCGCTGTCGAAGTTCATCTCCCCCACCGACCCCAAGTGGCTGTCCACCCTGGACGCGCTGGGCGAGGAGCTGGTGGCCGATTCGCTGGTGTACCGCTACGACCCCACGGTGAGCCCGGACGGGCTGCGTGGCGAGGAGGGCACCTTCTCGATCTGCTCCTTCTGGTACGTCGAGGCGCTGTCCCGGGCCGGCCGGGTGGACGAGGCGCGGCTGGCCTTCGAGAAGATGCTCACCTACGCCAACCATGTCGGGCTGTACGCCGAGGAGATCGGCCGCACCGGTGAGCAGATCGGCAACTTCCCGCAGGCGTTCACCCATCTCGCGCTCATCAGCGCCGCGTTCAACCTGGACCGGGCCCTGGGCTGAGAGCCTGTGTCATATCCCCGGTCGGATCAGCGTGCGGCGTCAGGGGGGCACCTCCCAGCGGTAGCTGGGGGAGCGTGCGATCGCAAGGCGCCGGAGCGCCCTCGTGGCGGAGCCACATGGGCGTTTCGGCAACGCCGCGAGAGGGGGCACCTCCCAGCGGTAGCTGGGGGAGCGTGCCAGGCGTCGCACGCCCGGCCGGGGATATGACACAGGCTCTGACGGCGCGGGCAGGCCCCCGCGGGGTCACCGGCCGCCGACGGGGTCCTCGGCCAGGACCCGGGCCATGGTGCGCTCGGCGAGGGCGGTGATGGTGACGAACGGATTGACGCCGATCGAGCCCGGGATGAGGGAGCCGTCGGTCACATAGAGCCCGTCGTAGCCGGTCACCCGGCCGTACGCGTCGGTGGCCCGGCCCAGGACGCAGCCGCCCAGCGGGTGGTAGCAGAAGTCGTCGGCGAAGGCCCGGGTGTCACCGAAGAGGTCATAGCGGTAGATGGTGACGTTGGCGGAGTTGACGCGGTCGAAGAGCGCCTTGGCCGCGGCCACGGAGGGCGCGCTCTGGGCGCGGGTCCAGCCGAGTACGGTGGTGTCCTTCGCCGCGTCATAGGTGAAGGTGGCGCGCTCGGGGTTGCGGGTGATGGCGAGGTAGAGGCTGACCCAGGTCTCGAGGCCGGCCGGCAGCGGGGCGATCTCGGCGAAGACCGGATTGGTGGCGTTGGACCAGTCGTCGATCGCCATCACGGGGATGGTGGACTGCTTGGCGCCGGTCGGGTTCCACACGTGGTTGGCGCGGCCGAGCATGACATTGCCGTTGCCGCCCCAGCCCCGGCCGACCTCCGCGCTCAGCTCGGGGAGGGCGCCGGTCTCCCGCGCGCGCAGCAGGAGTTCGGTGGTGCCGAGGCTGCCCGCGCCGAGGAAGAGCGAACGGCAGGTGATCTCGTCGGTGGCGACGACGGTGCCGGTGGTGTCGACGCGCTCCACGGTGAGCACGTAGGTGCCGTCCGGTGCCCGCCGCAGGGCGCGGGCGCGGCTCAGCGTGTGCAGGGTGACCTGGCCGGTGCCGAGCGCTGCGGCGATATAGGTCTTGTCGAGGCTGCGCTTGCCGAAGTTGTTGCCGTAGATGACCTCCTGGGCGAGCGCGGACTTGGTCGCCGTTCCGTCGGCCTCGCGCCGCATGTAGTCGAAGTCGTAGACGTTCGGCACGAAGACGGTCTTCAGGCCCGCCTTGGCGGCCTGGGCGCGGGCGACCCGGGCGTAGGTGTACCACTCCGTGGCCTCGAACCACGCCGACGGCACGGTGGTGGCGCCGAGCATGCGGTTGGCCAGCGGGAAGTAGGTGTCGTACATCGGGTCCGCGGCCACCTGCGGCAGCATCTGCTGGAAGTACGAGCGCGGCGGGGTGACCGCGATGCCGCCGTTGACCAGCGAGCCGCCGCCGACCCCGCGGCCCACGTAGACGGACATGCCGGGGTAGCGGACGCGGTCCAGGACGCCGGGGTAGGGGGTGATGTTCTTGTTGATCACGTCCAGCCACAGGAAGGTGGACAGGGGTGCCTCGGTTCTTGTCTTGAACCACATGGAGCGCTGGTCGGGTGCGGTCATCGAACAGTAGACCCGGCCGTCGGGGCCCGGGTCGTCCCATAACCGCCCCATCTCCACGACGAGCGTTCTTATGCCCGCCTCGCCGAGCCGGAGCGCGGCCACGGCCCCGCCGTAGCCGGAGCCGATGACGACGGCGGGGAAGTGGTCGGCGCTCTCGGCGGCGGCCGCCGGGGTGAGGCCGATACGAGTGAGGCCGAGGGCCGCCGCGCTCTGGAGGGCGGCCAGACCAAGAATGTGACGACGCGTCAAATTTGCTGTCATGGCGGCATGATGGGCGGAATCGTCGGAACTCGCCATGGTGTGACGCAAGGTCTTTTTCGGCCCCGAAGGCAAGCGAAGTTCTCGTAATTTATCGCTTATCCTCGCAACCGCACCCCTCCCAGGGAAGGACACCACCCGTGAAGATCGCTCGTATCGAGACATTCCTGGCCCCGCCGCGCTGGATGTTCGTCCGGGTGGAGACCGACGAGGGGGTGGTCGGCTGGGGCGAGCCGGTGGTCGAGGGGCGGGCCGAACCGGTCCGCGCCGCGGTCGAGGTGCTCACCGAGTATCTGATCGGCCAGGACCCGATGCGGATCGAGGACCACTGGCAGGTGATGACCAAGGGCGGCTTCTACCGTGGCGGACCGGTCCTCTCCAGCGCCGTCTCCGGGCTCGACCAGGCGCTGTGGGACATCAAGGGCAAGCACTACGGCGTACCGGTGTACCAACTGCTCGGCGGACCGGTGCGGGAGCGGATCCGCGCCTACGCCTGGATCGGCGGCGATGAGCCCGAGGAGATCCGCGACGCGCTCACCGCGCAGATCGAGGCGGGGTTCACCGCCGTCAAGATGAACGGCTGCGGCCGGATGACCCCGGTCGCCACTCGCGCGGAGATACGCGCCGCGGTGCGCCGCGCCGAGACCGCCCGTGAGGTCCTCGGCGACGACCGCGACTTCGGCCTCGACTTCCACGGCCGGGTCTCCCCCGCCAACGCCCGCCGGCTGCTGCCGCTGCTCGCCGAGGCGGCGCCCCTGTTCGTCGAGGAGCCGGTGCTCTCCGAGCACATGGACATCGTCCCGGACCTGGTGAACGCCTCCCCCATCCCCATCGCGCTCGGTGAGCGCCTGTACTCGCGGCGCGAGTTCATCGCCCCGCTGCGGGCCGGGGTGGCCATCCTCCAGCCGGATATCTCCCATGCGGGCGGCATCTCCGAGCTGCGGCGCATCGCCGCCCTCGCCGAGCCCCACGGCGCCCAGCTCGCCCCGCACTGCCCGCTCGGCCCGGTGGCGCTCGCCGCCAGTCTCCAGATCGCCTTCACCACCCCGAACTTCCTCATCCAGGAACAGAGCATCGGCATCCACTACAACCAGGGCGCCGAACTCCTGGACTACGTGGCCGATCCGGAGCCCTTCCGGTTCACCGCCGGGCAGCTCTCGCGCACCGACCGCCCGGGGCTCGGGATCGAGGTGGACGAGGCCGCGGTGCGCGCCGCCGGCCGCCGTGGCCACGCCTGGCGGAATCCGGTGTGGCGCCATGCGGACGGCTCGCTCGCCGAGTGGTGAGCCCGACCCCGTAGACCGTGGAGCCCCGGCGGCCCGTACGAGGGCGTTCCGGGTCCATGTACGGCACCACCCGGTGCGTCCGCGGGGCCACTCTGGGTATCCACGGGGACCATGGACGAGAGGAGCGGATGCCATGCCGCCCGCCATCCACGAGAACTCGATCACACCCCGGGCGTCCCACGTGGCAGGCGGCAGTAGGGTTCGCCGACAAGCGTGTGTGTTGGTAACGGGCAGGTAGAAGGGATCGGGCATGTTCCGCAAGGTGCTGGTCGCCAATCGTGGTGAGATCGCCATTCGCGCCTTCCGCGCCGGCTATGAGCTGGGCGCGAGAACCGTCGCCGTGTTCCCGCATGAGGACCGCAACTCACTGCACCGGCTGAAGGCCGATGAGGCGTACGAGATCGGTGAGCCGGGCCATCCGGTGCGGGCCTATCTCTCCGTCGAGGAGATCGTCAACGCGGCGCGCCAGGCGGGCGCGGACGCGGTGTACCCCGGATACGGCTTCCTGTCCGAGAATCCCGATCTCGCGCGCGCGTGCGAGGAGGCGGGGATCACGTTCGTGGGGCCCAGCGCGCAGACCCTGGAGCTCACCGGGAACAAGGCGCGCGCGGTGGCCGCGGCCCGTGCGGCCGGGGTGCCGGTGCTGGGCTCCTCCGAGCCGTCGACCGATGTGGACGAGCTGGTCCGGGCCGCGGACGAGCTCGGCTTCCCGGTGTTCGTCAAGGCCGTCGCCGGTGGCGGCGGGCGCGGGATGCGCAGGGTCGAGAGCCGGGAGACGCTGCGCGAGTCCATCGAGGCGGCGGCACGGGAGGCCGAGTCCGCGTTCGGCGATTCCACGGTCTTCCTGGAGAAGGCGGTGGTGGAGCCCCGCCATATCGAGGTGCAGATCCTCGCCGACGGGCAGGGCGATGTCATCCATCTCTTCGAGCGCGACTGTTCGGTGCAGCGGCGCCACCAGAAGGTGATCGAGCTGGCCCCCGCGCCCAACCTCGATCCGGAGCTGCGGGCCCGGATCTGCGAGGACGCGGTGAAGTTCGCCCGGGAGATCGGCTATCGCAACGCCGGTACGGTGGAGTTCCTGCTGGACCGCGACGGCCGCCATGTGTTCATCGAGATGAATCCGCGGATCCAGGTCGAGCACACGGTGACCGAGGAGATCACCGATGTGGACCTCGTCCAGTCGCAGCTGCGGATCGCGGCCGGTCAGACGCTGTCCGAACTCGGCCTCACCCAGGACACCGTGTATCTGCGGGGTGCCGCGCTCCAGTGCCGGATCACCACCGAGGACCCGGCCAACGGCTTCCGCCCGGACACCGGGATGATCAGCGCGTACCGCTCCCCGGGCGGCTCGGGCATCCGGCTGGACGGTGGCACCACCCACTCCGGTGCGGAGATCAGCGCCCATTTCGACTCGATGCTGGTCAAGCTGACCTGCCGGGGGCGGGACTTCGCCACCGCGGTCGGCCGCGCCCGGCGCGCGGTGGCCGAGTTCCGCATCCGCGGGGTGTCCACCAACATCCCCTTCCTCCAGGCGGTGCTGGACGATCCGGACTTCCGGGCCGGGCAGGTCACCACGTCGTTCATCGAGCAGCGGCCGCATCTGCTGACGGCGCGCCACTCCGCCGACCGCGGCACCAAGCTGCTCACCTATCTCGCCGACATCACGGTGAACAAGCCCCATGGCGAGCGGCCCCATCTGATCGACGCGACCACCAAGCTGCCCGCGGTGCCCGACACCGAGCCACCCGCAGGCTCCAAGCAGCGGCTCACCGAGCTGGGTCCGGAGGGCTTCGCGCGCTGGCTGCGCGAGTCGCCCACCATCGGTGTCACCGACACCACCTTCCGGGACGCGCACCAGTCGCTGCTGGCCACCCGGGTCCGCAGCAAGGACCTGCTGGCCGTGGCCCCGGCGGTGGCGCGGACCGTGCCACAGCTGCTGTCGCTGGAGTGCTGGGGCGGGGCCACCTACGACGTGGCGCTGCGCTTCCTCGCCGAGGACCCCTGGGAACGGCTGGCCAAGCTGCGCGAGGCGGTGCCCAACATCTGTCTCCAGATGCTGCTGCGCGGCCGCAACACCGTGGGCTACACGCCGTACCCGACGGAGGTGACCACCTCCTTCGTACGGGAGGCCACGGCCACCGGGATCGACATCTTCCGGATCTTCGACGCGCTGAACGACATCGGGCAGATGCGGCCCGCGATCGACGCGGTACGGGAGACCAACTCCGCGATCGCCGAGGTGGCGCTCTGCTACACCTCCGACCTGTCCGATCCCTCGGAGCGGCTCTACACCCTCGACTACTATCTGCGGCTCGCCGAGCAGATCGTGGACGCGGGCGCGCATGTGCTGGCCATCAAGGACATGGCGGGTCTGCTGCGCGCCCCGGCCGCGGCGAAGCTGGTATCCGCGCTGCGCCGGGAGTTCGACCTGCCGGTGCACATCCACACCCATGACACCGCGGGCGGTCAGCTCGCCACGTATCTCGCGGCGGTCCAGGCCGGTGCGGACGCGGTGGACGGCGCGGTGGCCTCCATGGCGGGCACCACCTCCCAGCCGTCGCTGTCGGCGATCGTGGCCGCCACCGACCACTCCGACCGGCCGACCGGGCTCGACCTCGAGGCGATCGGCGGACTGGAGCCGTACTGGGAGGCCGTGCGCAAGATCTACGCACCGTTCGAGGCGGGTCTCGCCTCGCCGACCGGACGGGTCTACCACCACGAGATCCCCGGCGGTCAGCTGTCCAATCTGCGCACCCAGGCCATCGCGCTGGGCCTCGGCGACCGCTTCGAGGACATCGAGGCGATGTACACCGCGGCGGACCGGATCCTGGGCCATCTGGTCAAGGTCACCCCGTCGTCGAAGGTGGTCGGCGATCTCGCGCTGCACCTGGTGGGGGCGGGGGTGTCGCCGGAGGACTTCGAGGCGGAGCCGGGCCGGTACGACATCCCGGACTCGGTCATCGGGTTCCTCCGCGGCGAGCTGGGCAATCCGCCGGGCGGCTGGCCCGAGCCGTTCCGCGGCAAGGCGCTGGAGGGCCGCGCCGCCGCCAAGCCGGTGGCCGCCGAGCTTTCCACGGAGGACCGGGAGCAGCTGGAGAAGGATCCGCGGGCCACGCTGAACCGGCTGCTGTTCCCCGGCCCGACCAAGGAGTTCGAGGCACACCGGCAGGCCCATGGCGACACCAGTGTGCTGGACAGCAAGGACTTCTTCTACGGGCTGCGCCCACGGCAGGAGTACACGGTGGACCTCGAGCCCGGTGTCCGGCTGCTGATCGAGCTGGAGGCCATCGGCGACGCCGACGAGCGCGGTATGCGCACGGTGATGGCCTCGCTGAACGGGCAGTTGCGCCCGGTCCAGGTGCGGGACACCTCGGCGGCCTCCGATGTGCCGGCCACCGAGAAGGCCGACCGGAGCGACCCCGGCCATGTGGCGGCGCCCTTCGCGGGTGTGGTGACGCTGGCGGTGGCCGAGGGCGACCAGGTGGAGGCCGGTGCCACCATCGGCACGATCGAGGCGATGAAGATGGAGGCCACCATCGCGGCCCCCAAGAGCGGGACCGTGTCGCGCATCGCCATCAACACGATCCAGCAGGTGGAGGGCGGCGATCTGCTGGTCGCCCTCGCCTGAGCCGAAAACACCCGCCACACGCCGCCGTCACCGGTCGCCCGGACTTCGCGTCAGGGGTGGCCGGTGGCGGCGGTTTCGTACGCCCGCAGAAAGGTGTCCACCGCGGACCGGGCGACCGTGCGCGTCTCGGCCGTGGACACCTTGTGAGTGCCCAGCCGGGACCTCACCTCCATGGGGCCGGTGAGCAGCGCGAGCAACTGCTCCGCGGCCTGCGCCGGATCACACGGCCGCAGCCGCCCGGACAGCGACAGCCGGGCCAGCCGGTCGGCCAGCGCCTCGCCGAGCCGGATGGCGGTGCGCCCCTGGACGGTCTCGATCAGATCGGGGAAGTCGGCCGCCTGGGCGTAGGTGAGCCGCCGTAGCGCACGGGAACGCTCACCGCAGCACACCTGGAGCATCCGGTACGCCATGTCCTCCAGGGCGGCGCGCAGATCGTCGCCGGGCTCGCGGAGCCGCTCGACGACGGCGAGGTTCTCCGCCATCACGGCGTCGGCAGCGGCCTCGATGGCATGGCGGAACAAGGTCTCCTTGTCGGTGAGGTGGTTGTACACCGTGGGCTTGGCCACCCCCGCCTCATTCGCGATCTCCTGGACACACGACTGTCCGTATCCCCGGCGCGCGAAGACGGTGAACGCGGCGTCAAGGATCGCCTGCCGCTTGTCGATACGCCCCCGCGGAACCTTCCGCCCGGACGAGGCTGTCACTGCCGTCATCCGCGCATCGTATCCCACCACACCTCGAACTGAACTCATTGGTTCAAAAATCCCAACCACCTTGTTCATTGACTGATGCGGCCACTAATTTGAACTCACCAGTTCACCTACGAAGGGAACTACCCATGCTGGTCAATGTGTTGCGGTTCAGCTTCAAGGACGGCACGACGGAGAAGGAGAAGGAGAAGGTTCTGGCGGTGATGCGCCGCACGGGCTCGGTGGACGCGGTCTCGTTCTCCACCGCCGGCCAGTTCCTCGGGGACTCCGCCGAGGGCTTCACCCACGCCTACTGCGCGGCGGTGGCCGATCTGGAGGCACTGGACCGGTATCTGCACGACCCGGTGCACATCGCGGGCGACGACGAGATCCTTCCCCATATCGCGAAGCTCTCGGCGTTCCAGCTGTCGGACGACATGGACCCCACACTTGGCGAACGGGTCATGGGCATGCATCTGGAGAAGGTGGCGGCGCATCCGCGGTGGGGTCAGGCGCTCGACGCGATCTCGGACCTCGGGGGTCCGTCCGGGGGCTCTTCCACCGGCTGACCCCCGGGCCGCCGCGCCGCCGCACGGCCCGGCAGCCTGGTGGCCGGCAGCACACCGGCCGCGGCCACGGCCGCGAGGACCGTCAGCGCGGGCCCCATCGCCGAGAGGAAGACATCGGCCGCCCAGCGCGGCCCGTCGCCGGGCGGCCGTCCGATGGTGTCGCCCCGCCCGGCCACGCTCATCAGCGTGGTCGCGGCGGCGACCCCCAGCGCGGGCCCGATGTTCATGGCGGTCTGCTGGAGCCCGCCCGCCACCCCGGCGGTGTCCACGGACGCGTCGCGCACGACGACGGTGGTCGCGGTGACCATCACGGTGGCGAAACCCGCGCCCAGCAGGAGGAAGCAGCCACCGATCGCCTCGGCGCCCGAGCCCCGGCCGAGACGGGACATCAGCAGCACACCGGCGGCCACCAGAACCATCCCCGCCACCGCCGTCCGGCGAGGGCCCTGGCGGCGCGCCAGCATCGCCGCCACCGGCGCGCCCAGCACCATCATCACCGCGAGCGGCAGCGCCCGCAGGCCGCTGTCGAGCGGATCCAGCGCGCGCACGCCCTGGAGGTAGTACGTGCCGAGGAACAGCGCCCCGAACAGTGCGGCCGACGCGGCCACCAGCACACCGAGCGCCGGGCCCGCGGTTCCCGACCGCAGCGCACCCGGCGGCACCAGCGGATCCACCGTCCGGCGCTCATGCCGTACGAAGACGCCTCCGGCCACCACGGCGCATCCGAGCCCGAGCGCGGTCGCCACCGTCCAGCCGGTTTCCGGGATGCCGACGAGTGTGTGCACCAGCCCGGCGAGCGCCACCGCGAGCAGACCCGCACCGGGCACATCGAGCCGCGGCCGGGCGGTGTCACGGGCCGCCGCCGGGGCGCGGACGGCGGGCGCCGCCGGGGCCTGGGCGGCGAGCGCCGAAGGGGCCCGGACGGCGAGTGCCGCCAGACCCATGGCAAGGGCGGGCGCGACATTGACGAAGAACACCGCCCGCCACCCCAGATGGGTGGTGAGCGCCCCGCCGACCAGCGGACCGGCCACGGCCGCCAGCCCGATGGCGCCGGTCCGCGCCGCGACGGGCCGGCCGAGCAGTTCGGGCGGATACGCGGCCCGCAGCATCCCGAGGGTGGCGGGTTGCAGCAGCGCCCCGAAAACCCCCTGGGCGACCCGCAGTCCGATCACCCAGCCGATGCCGCCCGCGAGCCCGATGCCCGCCGAGGCGGCGCCGAAGCCCAGCATTCCGAGGGCGAAGACGCGCCGATGGCCGTAGCGGTCGCCGAGGCGGCCCGCGAAGACCAGCAGACTCGCCACGGCGATCAGATATCCCGTACTGGTCCACTGCACCTGGGCGAACGTGGCGTTCAGGTCCCGTTGCAGCCGGGGCTGGGCGACGGTCAGCACCGTGCCGTCCAGAGCGACGATCACCGCTCCGGTGACGCTCGCGACGAGGGTGAGGCGCCGTCCGCGCGGGGAGCTCATCGGGCCTCCGGGCCGAGGTGTGCGTCGAGCGCGGCCCGCAGCAGCGGCTCGGGGTCGTCCCCTCCCACCGCGAGCTGGAGGCTGCCCCAGCACCACAGCTGGGCGATGCCGTGCAGATTCGCCCACAGCGCGCCCGCGACGATCCGTGGCTCCGCGCCGGAGTCCGGCCGCGCCCCGGCCACCAGGTCGACGAGGGTGGCGAAGAGCGGCAGGCTCGTCTCCCGCAGACCCAAGTGGCCACTTTCCAGTAGATCGTGACGGAACATCAGCTCGAACATGCCGCGGTTGGTCAACGCGAAGTCGAGCCAGCTCCGCGCCAGCGCCGTCAACTGCTCACGCGGATCGCCCTCATGGGCGGCGATCGCCGCACCGGCCTGGGCGGCCAGGCTCTCGAAGCCGCGGCGCGCGATGGCGGACAGCAGGGACAGATGCGTCGGGAAATACCGCCGCGGAGCCCCGTGGGACACCCCGGCCCGGCGGGCGATCTCCCGCAGCGAAAGCGCCCCGGCCCCCTCCTCGTCCACCAGTTCCACTCCGACGTCCACCAACCGGGACCGGAGACCCGTGTCCTGCTCACGCTCAGCCATAGACACTGTCTACCAGAAGCGCGTAGACACTGTCTACGAGTTCATAAGAACGAACAAACGCTCAAAATAAGGGACGGAAATGCCGCCATACGCACCAGAAAGCGGCAGATTTTGTTCAGCTACCTGAACCAATTCTCAGGCAAAGAACCGTCCGTGAGCCTTGACGGTCCATTTGGTCCGGTCCAATCTGCGTGGTGCGCCATGAGCACGCCACTCCTTTACCGGATCAGGAAGGAAGTCAACGACCATGGCAGAACTCCCCCCTCCCCACCCGTTGAGCCGCCGCCGGGTCCTCGGTTCGATGGCCGCGGCAGCCGTCGGAACACCGATCGCCCTGGGGCAGCTGACCTCGGGCGCCACCCAGGCCTCCGCCGCCTCGCGCACATCGGCCGCGCAGTTGCTCTGGCACCCTGACCCGTCCAGCGACGGGCTCAAGGCGTTCGAGGGCATCGAGGCCGACCGCGGCGGCGCCCACCCCGACCGGAAGTACGTGATCGTCGAGGGCGGTGACCACTACCGCTTCAACATCTGGAAGGACGACCGGGACACCACCGGGGACGGCGACCGCCAGCGCACCGAGTCCAGGGGCATGGTGCAGGGCGGCTCCAAGGTGAAGATGCGCGACGGTGAGAAGTGGAGCCTCAGCTACGAGATGTTCATGCCCACCTCGCTGCACGGCACCAGCAAGTTCACCCATATCTTCCAGACCAAGACCCCGGTGGACAACGGCGGTCCGTACATCACCCTGGACCTGGGCCGCAGCGGCAGCACGGAGCTGCTGCGGGCGCGTGCGTACGCCAACTCCGGCTCACCGGACATCGCCTCGACCAACCTCGCGCCGCTGCGCAACAAGTGGATCACCATCGAGTGGACCTTCACCGTCGGCTCGAACGGCAAGGCGGCCTGCGTGGTGCGCAACGGCACCGGGTCCGGCGCCCCGGTGGCGGTCCAGGGCAGCATGTCCAATGTGAAGATGCCCGACCAGGACGACTACCAGCGGCCCAAGTGGGGCATCTACCGCTCGGTCGAAAGCGCCTCGTCGGACATCCTCGACACCTATCTGCTGCTCCGGAACTTCCGGGCGTCCAAGGCGTAGCCGACCGGCGGATGGCGGGCCACGGAGGCGTTGAGCCGCTCCAGGTAGTCCGTCAGCCGGGCGAGGTCCTCGTCCGGCCAGTCCGCGACGGCCTCGCCCAGCAGCCGGGTCCGCCGGGCGTCCGCCAGGGCGACATTGGCCTCGACGAAGCGCAGCACCCGGTAGCCGGTCGGGGTGACACCGGCGGGCAGCCCGCCCAGGAATCACTCCCGCACCAGCGGTCCGTACAGCCCGTGGCGGGCGTGGCGCAGCTCCTGGAGCACCGCGTCCAGCCCGCGCAACCCTCGTTCCGATCGCTCACGGACACCAGCGTGCGGCGCCACCACCGCCCTATCTGTCCCAGCAGGAGGCGGTGGCGGCCTCGCCGGTGCTGTGGACCCGGCCGGAGGGGTCCGGGATGCCACCGGTGAGCGGGCCGCATCTCCAGTTCGGGGCCGACGCCGCCCGGGAGGTCGTGGTGTCCTGGCAGACACCGGTCCCGGTGAAACGGCCGCGTGTCATGCTCGGCACCCCCTCCCACGGCATGGGCACCGAGGTCACCGCGCGGACCACCTTCTACCGCGACGCCAAGTCCCGGCAGAGCGTGTATGTCCACCACGCCCGGCTGAGCCGGCTGCGCCCCGGCACCGACTATGTATACGCCGCCGTCCACGACGGGGCGACGCCGGAGGCGGGGTCGTTCCGCACCGGGCCGGGCGGCCGGGCGCCGTTCACCTTCACCAGCTTCGGCGACCAGGGCACGCCCACGGTGGGCAAGCTGAACGGCCCCAAGGCGCCGAAGATCACCGAGAAGCTCACCTATCTCAACGACAACCTCGGCTCGCCGTACGCCAACGACGTGACCACCGCCGTCGAGCGGGTGGCGCCCCTGTTCCACCTCATCAACGGCGATCTGTGTTACGCCAATCTGTCCGAGGACCGGTTGCGCACCTGGGCGGACTGGTTCGACATGACCAGCCGGTCCTCGCGGTTCCGGCCGTGGATGCCCGCGGCCGGCAACCACGAGAACGAGCTGGGCAACGGGCCGATCGGATTCGCCGCCTACCAGGCGTACTTCGCGCTTCCCGGCAACGGCGGCGACGACGAGACGCAGGGGCTGTGGTACGCCTTCACCGTCGGCTCGGTGCGCGTCGTGAGCCTGGCCAATGACGACGTGGCCCTCCAGGACGCCGGAAACACCTATGTGCGGGGCTACTCCGGCGGGGCGCAGCGGCGCTGGCTGGAGGCCGAGCTCAGCCGGGCCCGGGCCGACCGGGACATCGACTGGATCGTGGTCGTCATGCACCAGGTGGTCGTCTCCACGGCCGACCACCCGGGCAACGGCGCCGACCTCGGCATCCGGCAGGAGTGGCTGCCGCTCTTCGACAAGTACGGCGTCGACCTGGTCGTCTGCGGCCATGAACACCACTACGAGCGCTCCCACCCGATCCGCGGCCGGGAGCCCAACGACACGATGGCGCCGACCCCCGCCGCCACCCGCACCGATCTGGTGGACACCGGCGAGGGAACGGTGCACATGGTCATCGGTGGCGGTGGCACCTCGGTTCCGTCGATGGACGTCCTGTTCGACACCCCGCGGTGCAATGTCATCACCGGGGTGGGCGACACCGGTGCGAACGGCCATAAGACCCCGGTCTGTGTGACGGAGGCGGCCCCGTGGACACCTTCACGCTCCGGCGGACCCGTAGCGACGGTGAGCGGCGCCGATGACGGCCACGCCGTGGTGTGCGGACCGACCGGGGCCGGCCCGCACACCGGTGTGTCAGCGGGGCAGCCGCCCCGGGTCGGTGGCCCAGCCGGTGTCGGGCCGGTCAGCCAGGTCGAAGGAGAGCGAACCGCCCTGGCGCACGACGGAGCCGTCCAGCCATGAGGTGTCGTGCGGCCTGCCGTTCACCCGCACCGCGTGCACATAGGGCTGGGTGTCGGACGCGTCCGGGGCGTCGATGGTCAGGGCGCGCCGCTGCCCCGCCGGGGCGATCACCGCACGGGGGAAGAGCGGACCGGTGAGCAGTGCCTCGGCCCGCCCGGGGGCCTGCGGATAGAGGCCGAGCGCCGCGAACACGTACCACGCGGACATGGTGCCCAGGTCGTCATTGCCGGGCAGCCCCTTCGGCCCGGTGCCGTACACGGTGGTGACGATCTGGCGCACCGTCTCCTGGGTCTTCCAGGGCTGCCCGAGCGCGTTGTAGAGCCAGGGGGCGTGGATGCCGGGTTCGTTGGTGGGGTCGTAGCGGAGCGGGTCGCCGCCGCGGACCGACCAGGAGCCGTCGGGCTTGTGGAAGAAGCCGTCCAGCCGGGCCGCCGCCTTGTCGCGGCCGCCCATGGCCTCCGCGAGCCCCTGGACGTCCTGCGGCACCATCCAGGTGTACGTGGCCGCGCTGCCCTGGGCGAAGCCCCGGTCGGACGCGGGGTCGAAGGGGGTCACCCAGGAGCCGTCCCGGTTCCTGGCCTGGATGTAGCCCGCCGTGCCGGTGGCCTGGGGGTTGAACACATTGCGCCAGTAGCCGCCGCGCGCGCCGAGCTCGTCGGCCTCCTTCGTGCGGCCGAGCAGCCGGGCCCAGCGGGCGAGCGCGTCATCGGCGACGGAGTCCTCCAGGGTCTCCGCGGCGCCGCCCCAGCAGTGGCAGGCGTCCTGTGCGGCGTACCGGGATTCCAGGTACTGGGCGAGGCCCGGGCGCTGGCCCTCGCACTGCCCCGGGCAGCCCTTGTCGGAGAGCCCGTCGGGGTGGGGGACGGTGGCCTGGCGGTACAGGGAGTCGAAGGCGCCCTTGGCGTCGAAGTTCCGCACCCCCATGGCGTAGAAGGTGGCGAGCGTGGCGGCGGAGGGGTCGCCGGTCATCACATGTGTGGCGCCGCTGATGTGCACCCAGCGGTCCCACACCCCGCCGTTCTGCCGGGCGAAGTTGAGCAGCGACTGGGCGAAGTCCCCGGCGACCTCGGGCTGGAGCAGGGCGAGCAGCTGCACCTGGGCGCGGTACTGGTCCCAGCCGGAGAAGTTGCTGTACTGCGCCGTCTGTCCGCGCTCGATCCGGTGCGGTGTGCCGTCCATGCCCGGGTAGCGGCCGTCGGTGTCGCTGATCAGGTTGGGCTGCTGGAGCGCGTGGTAGAGGGCGGTGTAGAACGCGGTGCGGCGCGGCTCACTGCCGCCGCTGATCCGGATGGCGCGCAGCCGGCGGTCCCAGGCGGCCCGTCCCGCGGCGGCCACGTCGGCGACGCTCGCCCGGGGCGCTATCTCGGTGCGGAGGTTGGCCTCGGCGCTCGCGAGGGAGACGTACGAGATCCCGAGCCGCATCCGGACATCGTTGTCGCGCGCGGTGTCGAAGCCCACGTATCCGCCGGAGCCGCGCCCGGCCCGGTCGGCGCCGGTGAGATAGCCCTCGCCGCCGTCGGCGGTGGTGGCACCGGGTGAGAGCCGGTCGTTCTCCCAGGTGCCCACGGTGGAGAAGGCGCGGTCGAACGAGGCTTGGAAGTAGAGGCGGTAGTAGGTCTTGCGGTTGTTCTCGCCGCCATTGGCGCGCCGTCCGCAGAACGCCCCGGTGAGCACCCAGCCGGTGACCTTGTGCCGCTCGCGGTCGATCTCGATGTGGGCGTTCTCGCTGCCGTTGAGCGAGTTGGAGGTGCGGAACAGCAGCCGGGCCGGGGCGTCCCGGGGGAAGGAGAAGTCGGCGACACCGGCTCGCTCGCTCACCGCGAGATCGGCGGCCGCGCCCGAGTCGAGCCCCACCCGGTAGTGGCCGGGCTCGGCCTTCTCCCTCTCGTGCGAGAAGGTGGCGGCGTACTTCTGGTCCTTGGTGTCGGCGGTGGGAGAGCTGTCGACCTCGCCCACGAACGGCATGATCGGCACATCGCCCGCGGCTCCGGGGTGGCAGCCCGCGCCGTTGACATGGGTGAGGCTGAAGCCCCGGACCCGGGTGGTGTCGTACGAATAGCCGTTGGCGGCCGCGGTGTTGGTCTGGTCGCCGGTGGTGCTGGTCGGGGACCAGGCGATCATGCCGAACGGCAGGGTGGCGCCCGGGTAGGTGTTGCCACCGCCCGCGGATCCGATCAGCGGGTCCACGTGGTCGACGGGGTGACGTACCTCGTCGGCCCGTGGCGCCGCGCTCGCCGCGGGCGCCTCGACGAGCGGGGCGAGCAGCGCGCCGACCGCCACCGCCACTCCCCCGCCGACCAGCGCCGATCGGCTCCTGAGTCTCTTTCGCCGCGCTCTGTGCGTCTCCATCGGGGATCACGCCCTTCCTTGTGTCGGAGTGAACCTAGGGGCGTATGGTGACGCGGGAGTGAACCGGACGCCAGCGGCGTACGGCTGACGGCGGGACCGGTCCCCGGGGTCCCGCTCTACGGTTCCCGCCATGCGGATCACTTGGAGACTCGTCCTCGGCTTCCTCGCCGTCTCGGTCCTCGCCCTCCTGGCCGCCCTGGCGCGTCCGTCATGGCCCCAGGAGCGGGGCGCCGCCGGGCCGGTGGCGTCGCTCACCACCGGGAAGGGGACCGAGCGCTGCACCCTGCGCGCCGCCACCCCGCGGGAGGCGGCGCGCAGGGCGAAGCCGGGGGACACCGTCTGCTTCGACGGCGATCTGTCCGGGCGGCGACTGGTCATCACCAAGGGCGGGAGCCGGGAGCACCCGATCGTCTACGCCGGGGGCGGGGACGCGGTGGACGGCATCACCGTCGAGGCCGACGACGTGATCGTGGACAGGTTCCGGTCCGTCCGGCCGGAGGCGCCCGGAATCGAGCTGACCGGCCACCGCGTCACCGTGCGGAACAACACCGTGATCGGCCCGAGGGGCGGGGACGGCGACGGCATCCGGTTCTTCGGGGACGATCTGACCATCGCGCACAACACCGTCCGCGACACCGACAACAGCCATGGCCGGCACGCCGACTGCATGCAGACCTTCGCCAGCGACACCCCGCCCAGCCATCGTGTCCGCATCGAGAACAACCGCTGCGAGGACATCGACAACATGTGTCTGATGGCCGAGGGCCCCAACGACGGCGAGGGCGACGGCCACGGCACCACCGGCGACTTCACCATCAGGGGCAACCACTGCGAAACGCTGCGCGCCTCCCAGGCCCTGATGTTCGAGGACGTGCGGAACGCCACCATCACCGGCAATGACTTCGCCGCGCCCACCCACCACGCCATCGGCCTCGCCTACCACTCGACCGGCGCCCGGGTCGACGGCAACACCCTCCACCCCGGTATCCGCTACGAGGTGGGCATCGACGCTTCGTCCCGTCCGGGTTACCGGGGCCCGGAGCCGGGCGGCCTGCCGTAGGAGCCTCTGGGAGGAGGAGCCGGGGGGAGCGGGGGCACGGGGTTCTCCCGCTCCCCCCGGGATACGTCCTCCCGCCCTTCCCGGGGCAGACGGCGCCCGGTCATACGGCGGAACAGCGGACGCCCGGTCATGTGGCACCCGCCGCGCGGCGTGCCGCCGCCAGATCCGCCACCAGGCGCTTCTCGACCGGGACACCGGGGTCGGAGTACTGCCCGGAGAGACACACCGGGCCCGTGAAGCCGAGCTCGGCGAGTTGCCCGAGCGCCGCCGACCAGTCCGCCAGCCCCTCGGGCCCTGGCACGAACCAGGGCTTCCAGTGCCCGCCCACGGCCTCACCGGCCGGTTCGGTGCGCACATGGATGGCGTTCTTGAGGTTGACGATGCCGAGCCGCTCGGCGACCAGCGGCAGGGTGACCCGCGGATCGTCGCCCGCCAGCGCGTCATGGGCGGCGTCCCAGATGACCCGGAAGTGCTGGACCGGCAGGCCGTCGAGGAGGTCCATCACCCCCAGCGCGGAGGACACATAGCGGCCGTGGTGCGGCTGCACCCCGATCTGGACGCCGTATCCCTCGGCGAGCGGCGCCGCGTCCTCCAGCCGTCGCCGCGCCCGCCGGACCGAGGCGGCGTAGCCGTCGGGGCCCAGCCCGGCCATGACCCTGATCATCGGCACGCCCGCCTCCCGGCACGCGGCGAAGACGGGTTCGCGGAGATCGCTCGCGACGCTGATCACCTCGACGCCCTCGGCCCGCAGCCGCGCGGTGAACTCCGGCAGCAGCCTTCCCGCTTCGCCCGGGGTGACGTACGCGGTGTCCCGGACCGGGATCTCGGCACCGGTGAAGCCGAGGCCGGACACCAGCTCGCCCAGGGTTTCGCCGGGCAGCGTGGACCACGGTTTGGTGAACACGGACCAGAGAAATGTCATGGTGTCAGCGGCCTCCGAGCCCGCTCATGGTGATGCCTTTGACGAACCAGCGCTGGGTGAGGAAGAAGAGCACGATGAGCGGCACGGTGGTGATGGCGGCGGCCATCAGCAGCAGGTTCCACTGGGTGCCGTTGGTGGACTGGAACACCTGGAGGCCGACCGCCGCGGTCCTGGTGGAGTCGCTGTTGGAGATCACCAGCGGCCAGAGCAGGTTGTTCCACTGGCTGATGAACTTGAACACCGCCAGGGTGGCGATGGCCGGGACGGCGAGCGGGACGATCACCCGGATGAACGTCTGCCAGCGGTTCGCGCCGTCGAGCCGGGCGGCCTCCTCGTAGTCGCGGGGCACGCCCAGGAAGAACTGGCGGAGCAGGAACACCCCCAGCGCGGTGAAGGCGTGCGGCAGGATCATCCCGGGCCAGGTGTCCACCCCGTGCAACTTCGCCACCAGGATGAACTGCGGGATCAGCGTGACCTGGGAGGGGATCATCAAGGTGGTCAGATAGACGCCGAACAGCACGCTCCGGCCCCGGAAGCGCAACCGGGCGAAGGCGTACGCGGCCAGCGCCGCGGTGACCGTCTCCAGCAGCGCCGTACCCCCTGCGAAGAAGACGGTGTTCAGCAGATAGCGGCCCAGCGGGACGAGGTCGAAGGCGCGGCCGATGTTCTCCGGATGCCAGCTGCCGGGCCAGAACGACGGCCGTGCCGCCATCGACTCGGCGTCGGACTGGAAGGCCACCAGCACCATCATCACGATGGGGGTGAGGGTGACCGCGGTGACCAGGAAACAGGTGAACACCAGCAGCCGCCGGGCCGCCACGGGCGAGCGGCGGAGGGCCGCGAGCGCGGGCACGTCAGATGTCATAGTGCACCAGCCTCCGCTGGAGCAGGAACTGCGCCGCGGTGATGACGACGATGAAGGCGAACAGCACCATCGATTGCGCGGCCGCGTAGCCCTGCTCGTAGTTCTGGAATCCGGTCCGGTAGATGTACATCACCAGCGTGGTGGTGCTGGATCCCGGCCCGCCGTCCGTCATCACCAGCGCCTGGTCGAAGACCTGGAAGGAGCCGATGATCGAGGTGACCACGGTGAAGAACACCGAGGGCGACAGCAGGGGGAGCGTCACCGAGCGGAAGGTCCGCCAGGGCGAGGCGCCGTCCACCCTGGCCGCCTCGTAGAGCTGCTGTGGAATGGCCTGGAGCCCGGCGAGGAAGATCACCATGCCGAAGCCGAAGCTCTTCCAGACGCTCATCAGGATGAGGGCGGGCATGGCCCAGTCGTCCGAGATCAGCCAGGCCGGGCCGTCGATTCCGAAGACGCCGAGCACCGCGTTGATCAGCCCGTCGTGCGGGATGTAGAGCCAGACCCAGACGAAGGCCACCGCCACGGTGATCGTCGCGTAGGGCAGCAGGAGCAGCGACCGGAACACCGCCATGCGCCGCAGCCCCTGGTTGAGCAGCAGCGCCAGGCCCAGGCTGACCAGCAGCGTCAGCGGCACACTGACGAAGGTGAAGTACGCGGTGTTGCCGAGCGCCGACCAGAAGGTGGTGTCCGGGCCGAGCCGGGCGAAGTTGTCCAGCCCGATGAAGTGGGGCGGGCTGAACAGGTTCCAGTCCAGCAGCGAGATCACCCCGGCCGCGACCACGGGACCGACGGTGAAGACCAGGAATCCGGCCAGGCTCGGCAGCAGGAACAGCCAGGCGGCGAGGGTCTCCGAGCCGTTCCGCCAGAACCGGTGGCGGCGCGGCGGGCCGCCCGGGGTACGCCGTGGGGCCGCGGTCCCCGCGGCGGGGGTTTCGACAGCCATCGTGATCCTCCTCAGGTGGCCTGGCGTACGGCGTCCCGGTGCTGGCGCATCAGGGCGTTCAGCCGTGGCATCACACCGTCGACCGCGTCGCGGACGCTCACCTGGCCGAGGAAGGCCCGGGGCAGATCCTGGCCCAGCAGCAGCCGGACGCGGTTCCAGTTGGTGGTGACGTTGAAGGGATGGCCGCCGGCGACCTCGCCCTTCAGGATCCGCTGGACGATGCCGAGGTTGGCGGGCGGCGGTTCGAAGGCGCTCGCGGCGGAGAGCCGCGCCGGGTTGTTGCGCCCGGCCCGTGCGTAGATGTCCAGCGCGCCCGTGCTGGTGAGGGTCTTCAGCAGCCGCCACGCCAGGTCGAGGTCGTCGTCCTCGACGCCCGAGGGGATGGCGAAGCTGGAGCCCGACACCCGTGGGGTGGATCCGGCCGGTCCCGCGGGGAAGGGCACGATGTCCCATGTGAAGGGGGCCTTGCGGACATTGAGCACCTGCCACGGGCCGTTCTGCATGAACGCCACGTTGCCCTGGAGGAAGTTGGCCAGGGCGGTGCCGGAGGCGTTCTGGGCGACCAGGTTGTCGATCGGCGGGGTGACCCGGTCCTTGACGAACAGATCGACCAGATAGTGGATCGCCTCCAGGGCCTCGGGGGCGTCCAGGGGACTGGTGGCACTGTCTCCGTCGACGACGTCACCGCCGGCGCAGTAGATCCAGGACACCAGGTCGTCGATGGTCGGGGCGCAGGTGAAACCGTACTGGTCCTTCGGCTTGCTCAGCTCGACGGCCAGCTCCCGGAAGGTGTCCCAGCTCATGGGCTCGGTCGGGGACGGCGGATCGACACCGTTCCGCTCCAGCAGTGTCCTGTTGTAGTAGAGCACGGTCGGTGCCACGTCGAAGCCGATCGCGTAGGTTCGCCCGGCGAACGAGGAGATGGACCGGATGGCCGGGTAGAAGTCGTCGAGGTCGAAGTCGGGGTCCGCGGCGATGAGATCGTCCAGCGGCCGGTGTGCGCCGCGTGAGGCGTAGGTGGGGATCAGCCAGCCGTTCAGTGCGGTGACCATACCGGCCGTTCCGCTGACGAGTTGCAAATCGAGTTTGGTGGGGTAACCGTCGGAGGGGGTGAGGGTCGAGGCCGATCTGATGTGCATGCGCCGCTCGACATAGCGTCCGAAGTCGGCCCAGACCCGGTTCTCCTCCGGGCTGCTGGACCACATGGACCAAGTGGCCGTGCCCGGCGGCGGACCGGAGGAGCAGCCGCTGAGGGCTCCCGTGGCGGCGAGCCCGCCGAGGGCCGCCCCCTTGAACAGGGCACGCCGGGAAAAGCTGGAAGACATCGTCGTCTCCTCGCTGCTGGGTCTGGGTGCGCGGATGTTCAGGACCAGGCCAGGTCCAGGGATTCGGCGCGGATGCGTTCCTCGTCGACCTCGACGCCGAGCCCGGGGCCGGAGGGGACGGTGGCGGTGGCCGCGACGATGTCGAGGTTCTCCACGTAGAGGTCGGCCAGCAGCTCCGGTCCGTTCAGTTCGGCGGGCAGGGCCAGTTCCAGCTGGCTGAAGAGGTGCAGCGCGGCCGCGAAGCCGATGCCGCAATCGGTCAGCCCGCTGGCCAGCACCTCCAGGCCGCCCGCCAGTGCGACCTGGGCGGTCTTCAGCGCATTGCGCAGTCCACCGGATTTGCAGATCTTGACGACCACCAGATCGGCGGCGTCCAAGCGCAGGGTGCGGGCCAGGTCCTGGGCGGTGAAGCTGCCCTCGTCGATGGCCACCGGCAGGCCGATCAGATCCCGCACCCGGCGCAGGGCGAGGGTGTCGGTGCCCGGTACGGGCTGCTCCACGCACGTCAGATGCGGCACCTCGCGCACCGCGTCCATCAGGCGGAGGAGGGCGGTCGGCCGGTAGGACTGGTTGGCGTCCAGCCAGAGGGGTTTGCCCGCGGCGACCTCCGCGACCGCGGTGATGGCCGCGGTGTCCGCCGCGGGATCGCCGCCGATCTTCACCTTGTAGGCGGTGTAGTCCGAGGACTGGCGGGCGTGTTCGCGGACGGCGGCGGGCTCGCCCACCCCGATGGCCGAGCAGAGCGGCACCGCGTCCCGGAGCTTGCCGCCCAGCAGGGCGTGGACCGGCAGCCCGGCCAGTTTGCCGGCCGCGTCGTGCAGGGCGATGTCCACCGCGGCGCGGGCGAACGGAAAGCCGTTGGACACCGATGGGCTCAGCAGGCGGCTGGCCCGGGTATGGAACAACTCCACGTCGAACGGGGTGAGTTCGAGGAGGATGGGGGCCAGATGGCGCTTGATGACGACGGCGATCGTCTCGGCGGTCTCATAGCTCCAGCTGGGCAGGGCGCGCTGTTCGCCCCAGCCGACCACCCCGTCCTCGGTGGTCAGCTTGACGAAGATGACCGAGCCCGCCTGATCGGGGGTGCCGACGGCGCCGCTGCCCAGCACGAACCGCCGGGCGAACGGCACGGCCACGGGGAAGACCTCGACCGCCGTGATACGCGACATGGTGAAGTGACTCCTGACATGAGGTCGATGGCGGACACGGCCGGGTGCGGAGCGCGGGGGCCGGTCAGGCGGCGATGGGCCAGGAGGCGGGGTCCACGAAGCTCGGACCGCGAACACCCTTGTCCAGCCAGTCGGCCACATCCGCCAGCACATATCCGGCCAGCGCCAGATGCCCGTCCACGGTGTCCCCGGCGATATGCGGGGTGAGCAGCAGATTCGGGCAGCTCAGTACGGACTCGCCGAGCTGCGGCGGCTCGGGGTCGAAGACGTCCAGCGCGGCGAACAGCCGCCCCGCCAGCACCTGTTCGAGCAGCGCGCCCTGGTCGACGGCCGGTCCCCGGGCGGAGTTGACGACCACGGCGTGGTCGGGGATCCGCTCGATGAGCCGGGCGCTCACCAGGCCCCGGGTGTCGGGGAGGTCGGGCACATGGACGGAGACGAACGGACAGCCGAGGGCCTCCTCCAGCGTGGCGGTCCGCACCCCCAGCGCGGCGGCCGACTCCTGGTCCAGATACGGGTCGTAGACCACCACCTCGCAGCGGAACGGCCGGAGCAGGGTGATCAGGGCGCGGGCCGTGGAGCTCGCACCGAGGACGCCCACCCGCCGTCCGGTGAGTTCACCGCCCCGGAATCCGCTCTGCTTCCAGCCGCCGGCGCGCATCGCGGTGTCGAACAACGGCAGCCTGCGGGCCAGGGTGAGCATCGCCGCCAGGCAGTACTCCCCCACGGACCAGGCGATCCGCCCGGCGGCCGAGAAGACCGCGACGCCCTGGTCGAGCACTTCGCGGTCGATGAGCTTCTTCACCGTCCCGGCGGCGTGGGCCACCACCCGCGGGCCATCGCCACCGGCCCAGATCGCCCGGTCCAGACGGGGTGTGCCCCAGCTGGTCAGCAGCACGTCGCTGCCGACGGCGAGCCGGGCCACCACGTCCGCGGTCAGCGGCTCAGCGGCCCAGCTCACCTCGTAACGTCTGGTCATCAGCCGCCTGGCCTCGGCGCTGATCACATCGGCGGCACGCTGGGGGGTCATGGCGACGGCGAGTCTGGACAACCTGGCTCCTCGGAGGGGATCGGCGCGGATCTGCCCTGCGGCGGTCGTCATGACCGTAGGGGCGCGCCGCCATGCCCGTCCAAGCCCACTTTCGCATCGCCCCATACCGTGAGGGCATGAACCTCTCCCTTCAGCAGCTCCGCGGCTTCGTGGCGGTGGCGGAGGAGCAGCACTTCGGCCGTGCCGCCGCCCGCCTCAACATGACCCAGCCCCCGCTGACCCGTCAGATCCAGGCGCTGGAACGCGCCCTGGACGTCGTCCTGTTCGAGCGCACCGGACGAGGCGCCCGGATCACCGCGGCGGGCCGGGTCTTCCTCGACCACTGCCACCGGGTGCTGGCGCTGCTGGACGCCGCGCCGACCGCCACGCGCCGCGCCGCCGAGGGCCGCACCGGCACCCTGCGGCTGGCCTTCACCGCGATCGGCGCGTACGCCATCCTGGCCGACGTGCTGGACCTGGTGAAGCGGCATCTCCCGGATGTCACCGTCGAGTTGACCGAACTGGTCAGCCCCGATCAGTTCACCGCCCTCTCGGAGCTGCGCATCGACCTGGGTCTGGTGCGGCCGCCCATCCCCGAGGGGTACGCCTCGCTCCTGGTCCACTCCGAGGATCTCGTCCTCGCGGTGCCCTCCGGCCATCCACTGGCCCATGACGACGATGACACCCCCGTCGCCCTGACCGACGTGGCCGACGACTACATCGGCTACAGCCCCGAGGGCTCCCGCTATCTGCACGACATCTGCGCCGCGATGATCGGCGTGGACCGCTACGCCGTCAGCCAGTTGACCTCCCAGGTCCCCACCATGCTCGCCCTGGTCCGCGCCGGCCTGGGCTGCGCCCTCATCCCCCGCTCGATCATGACCATGGGCGTCCACGGCGTGCGCTACCGCGAACTGGCCCCGGCCGACGCCCACTCCGTCACCCTCCACGCCTGCTGGAGCCCGGACAGCCCCAACCCGGCCCTCCAGCGGCTGGTGGATGTCCTCGGCCAGGAGCGCTCGGGAGGAGGCTGTGAGATAGGCCATATGCGGCGGTAAGTAACGGTCCAAAGATATATAAACAGCCGCCAGGCCATTGAGCAGAGGGCCTTCGTGATCCGTATTCGCCGGTGCAAGCACGGGCGGACACTGCTCCGCACAACGACCGGCGTCCCCGCCAGGAGGCTCTATGCGATCCCGGTACTTCGTGACAGGTACCTCCCTCCTCATAGGTTCCGTGGTGGTCACCCTCGGTGTGATCATGTCGCCCGTCCTGACGGGTGTGCAGCAGACGAACCAGACGAACCTGGCGAAGACGAGCTCGACGCAGTACGGACCGCTCACCGGAGCCGACCGGGACTTCGTGGTCAAGGTCCGGCTCGCCGGGCTGTGGGAGTACCCCGTCGGTGAGCTGGCCATCAAGAAGGGCACCACGGCGGCGGTGAAGACGGCCGGTGAACATCTGGTCGTGGGGCACGCGCAACTGGACGACGCCTCACGGGACATCGCCCCCAAACTCGGCATCACCCTGCCCAACAAGCCCACGCCGCAGCAACAGGGGTTCCTGGACACCCTGACGGCGGCCACGGGCAAGAACTTCGACGGCCAGATGGCCCAGATCCTGCGCATCACCCACGGCCAGATCTTCAGCTCCATCGCCAAGATCCGGGCGACCAGCAAGAACACCCTGGTGCGTCAGCTCGCCACCCAGGCCAACAACACGGTGCTGGACCACATCACGCAGATGGAGAACACCGGGATGGTCGACTACGAGCGGCTTCCCGCGCAGATCACCGCGACCCCGACCCAGGGCCCGAACTTCACCAAGCCGGTGATGCCCAAGCCCGGTGAGCCCATGGTCGTCCTGAAGAAGCCCGCCTCGCTCGAGGGCAAGGGTGAACCGCCCACGGCGTCCCCGCCCGCCCCGGTCGACGACGCGCCGGGCTCGTCGGCCTCCCCGACGACTCCGGGCGCCACCTCCTCCCCCGCCATTCCGTAACACACCGTCAGGAGAGCGCGGACAAGCCGGGTGAAACGCGGGCGGTTCTCGCCACACCGGCACCGTCAAATCACGCCACTCTGTGCGCCGCGGGGGTGCGAAAAGGCTCCGGGAGAGCCCGATGACCACCCCTGGCGGGCACCGCGCCGCGCCCCGGCTCCATGCGTATGCGTACTCGACCATCGCACGACCGTCTACTGACCCATCCGCCACGCCTGCAATAGGACGGTGGAATATGCGCCCGCCCACTTGTGGCCCGGTGGGCTCCGCACCCGCTAGGAATCGTCCAGAGGACCGATGACCGGCCCGGCACGGGCCCGGGCAGGGGCGCCCGGGACCTACGGGGCCGATGGGGCGGCGGACCCTACTACGCACCACCCGCTATTTCCGAGCATTACTGGATTTGACCCCCAATAGCTGAACCGTGCGTAACCTCACCGTCACTGGCGAAGCGCCACCGGTGGGCGCCCGCCATGGGTGACGCAGGGAGGGGAGGCCGCATGCCCGGAATCGACGAGTGCTTACTGGAAGCGATGACCGTGAACGGCGCGCGCGGAGCCGCCGTGATCGAGTGGACCAGCGGACTCGCGCTCGGCATGGTCGGCGAGGTGCGTGACGAGGACCCCGAGGCTACCGCGGCGGAGACGGCGGAGCTGGCCCGGATGGCCGCCGAGCAGCGGGCGTTCGCCGCGCTGGGCCCCGGGAGCGGCAAGAGCGGCGCCGACCCGGACGAGGCGGGCCGGGAGCCCGCCGTCGAGGACGTCATCGTCACCACCCATACCTGCTACCACCTGCTGCGCTTCGTCGACACGGCCTTCGACAGCGGCGTCTTCTTCTATCTGTGGCTCGACCGCCGGGAGGGCAATCTGGCACTCGCCCGGATCCGGCTGCGCGACCTGTGCGGGCGGCTGGCGCTGATATGAGCCTGCCGCACCGGACCGGGGCGCGGACCGGGCGCGCCCCCAGCCTCATCGGGCTCGCCGACGAGCGGGCCAGCGGCGCCCTGCTGTGCGACGCGGGCACGGTCTATCTCCGGGACGGCCAGGTGGTGCACGCCGAGAGCCCCGTGGCCCCCGGCATCGAGGTGCTGCTCACCACCGGTGGGCGGCTGACCGCCGACAGCTGGCGGGAGGCGGTGGGCCGGGCCACCGGCGGGGTCGGGCGGTTCCTCGTCGACAGCGGCCGGCTGTCGGGCGCTGAGCTGGAGATCTGCCATCTGGGCGCGCTGTTCGACGCGGCGTACTTCGCGCTGGGGCACGGCAGCGGCCCTCGCGGCTTCCAGCGGGGCGCGGCCCACTGGCTCGGGCCGGTGCGCCCGGTGGGCGCGGTGGCCGTCGAGCGCGAGACCCGGCGCCGGGGCGAGCTGCTGGCCGCCCTGTGGCCGTATCCGCAGGTGGACACGGAGCCGGTGGTGCCGCGCCGGCCGGATGGCCGCGCCCCGGCCGTCACCTCCCGTCAGCGCGCGGTGCTGGCGCTGGCCGACGGGGTCCGCACCCCCGCCCGTATCGCCCACGAGCTGGGCCGTCCCGCCTTCCACACGCTGATCGACATACGGCGGCTGGCGGCGGCGGGCCATGTCGCCACCCCACGCTCCGCACGTCCGGAACATCCGGGCCGCCCCGGCCCGCCCGCCGGTTCCGCCGCTTTCGCGCCACCCGCCCCGGCCCGCGGTTCCCGCGCGGTCGTCTTCACCGATCCCGATATCGACCTGCTGCGTCGGCTCCGCGACGCCTTGGAGGCAACCCTGTGATTCCCCCGACCGACCCGCCCGCCCCGTGCGCGGCGTCATGAGACTCACCCTGCGGCAGCGCACGGAGCGGAAGTGGCTGCTGGCCGCCGAGCCCGAAGTGCTGGAGGAGCTGCGCCGACTGCGGGCCCGGGTGACCCATGTGACCGGCGCTCTCGCCGCCACCAGCGACGGCGTGGTGCTGGCGCATGACACGGCCACCGTCGAGCCCGAGGGCGTGGCGGCGCTGACCGCCGCGGCCCTCGGGGTGGCGCAGTCGCTGGCGGGTGCCACCGGGCGGGGCTCCTTCCGCGAGCTGCTGGTACGCGGTGCGGACGGCTATGTGGCCACCTACGCCGCGGGGTCCACGGCCGTGCTGACCGTACTGGCCGGTGACCGCGCCAACGTCGGCCGCCTCCATATGGAGGCCCGGCGCTCGGGCGCCCGGCTCGCCGATCTGATGGGCGTCGCCCTCAGCAGGGCCGAGCAGCCCTGACCCCATGACCTCCCCCGCCCGGCGCGCACCCGGCGCGCCGAGCTCCGACCGCACATCAGTGACATCGAAAGGAACAGCCACGATCATGGCGAACACCCAGACCGCGCTCAAAGAGGCGATGACGTCCATCGAGGGCTCCCTCGGCGCCGCGCTGGTCGACTACTCCAGCGGGATGGCCCTCGGCACCGTGGGCGGAGGGAAGGAGCTCGACCTGACGGTGGCCGCGGCGGGCAACACCGATGTGGTGCGCGCCAAGGTGCGGACCATGGAGCAGCTCGGTCTCCAGGACACCATCGAGGACATCCTCATCACCCTCGGCAACCAGTACCACCTGATCCGGCTGCTGAAGGGCCGGGAGAGCCAGGGCCTCTTCCTCTATCTGGCGCTGGACAGGAACCGGGCCAATCTGGCGATGGCACGCCACCAGCTGCGCAAGATCGAGACCGAGCTGGAGGTCTGAGCCGTACGGCCCCGATCCGGGACCTGCGAATCCGGTGGGCCGGTCCGGCCCACCGGACGGCGGCACGCTAACGCACCAGGCAGGGGCGCTTGTTGTCGAAGGTCCAGCCCGGGATGAGATAGCGCATACCGACCGCGTCGTCCCGCGCCCCCAGCGCCTTCTCCTGGTAGAGGGCGTGGGCGGCGAGGAGCCGGTCGCGGTCGAGCCGGATCCCCAGCCCGGGGGCGTCCGGGATGGCGATCTCACCACCGGCGATCCGCGGCGGCTCGACGGTCAGCCGCTCCAGCCCCTCCTGCCAGATCCAGTGGGTGTCCAGGGCGTTGTACGCGCCCGGGGCGGCGGCTCCGCAGTGGGCCACCATCGCCAGGGAGATGTCGAAGTGGTTGTTGGAGTGGCAGCCCCAGGTCAGTCCCATCTCATGGCAGAGCTGGGCCACCCGTACCGACCCCTGCATGGTCCAGAAGTGGGGGTCGGCCAGCGGGATGGAGACGGACTGGAGCGCCAGCGCGTGGGTCATCTGCCGCCAGTCCGTGGCGATCATGTTGGTGGCCGTGGGCAGTCCGGTGGCGCGCCGGAACTCGGCCAGGATCTCCCGGCCGGAGTAGCCGTCCTCGGCGCCGCACGGGTCCTCGGCGTAGGCGAGCGTGCCGAGCAGCGGCCGGCACAGTTCGATCGCCTCGCGGAGCGACCAGGCGCCGTTGGGGTCGAGGGTGATACGGGCGTCGGGGAACCGCTCCTTGAGCGCCCGTACCGCCTTGACCTCCTCGTTTCCCTCCAGGACCCCGCCCTTGAGCTTGAAGTCCGCGAAGCCGTAGAGGTCGTAGGTGGCCTCGGCCTGACGGACGATCGCCTCGGGGGTCAGCGCCTCCTCGTGGCGGACCCGGTACCACTCGGCGTCGGCGTCGGGTTCCCGGACGTACTCCAGATCGGTCCGGTCGGGGTCGCCGACGTAGAACAGATAGCCCAGGACCCGTACCGAGTCGCGCTGCTGCCCGTCGCCCAGGAGCGCCGCGACGGGCACCTCCAGATGCTGCCCCAGCAGGTCCAGCATGGCCGACTCGACGGCGGTGACGGCGTGCACGGTGGTGCGCAGATCGAAGGTCTGGGTGCCCCGGCCCCCGGCGTCGCGGTCGCCGAACCGCTGCCCGATCTCGCGCAGCACCCGCTTGTAGTCGCCCACCCGCGCCCCGACGACGAGGGATTCGGCGTCCCGCAGCGTCTGGGTGATCTTCCGCCCGCCCGGCACCTCGCCCAGTCCGGTACGGCCCTCGGAGTCCTCGAGGACCACCACGTTGCGGGTGAAGTAGGGGCCGTGGGCGCCGGAGAGGTTCAGCTCCATGCTGTCCCGGCCGGCGACCGGGTAGACGGAGAACGAGGTGACGGTCGGCTGGCTCATCGTGGCGTCCTTGGGTCGGGGGCGGTCAGACGTTACGCGTCGGACCTCGAGTGTCAGACATTGAGTGCTTCGAGGGCGGCCTCGACGGCCAGCACGCCGCCGAGACCGAGTACCGCGAGCACGGTGGTGTAGGTGGTGCGCGCCTTGATGGCGTCGATGACGGAGAGGTTGAAGTACTCCTTGAACATCCAGAAGCCGGGGTCGTTCACATGGCTGAAGGCGATCGATCCGCAGGAGACGGCGAGGACCATCAGCTCGGGGTGGACTCCGCTGTTCTCCAGGAGCGGCTGCACCACACCGGCGGCGGTGACCACGGCGACCGTCGCGGATCCGAGCGCCACCCGCAGCACGACGGCGATGAGCCAGGCGAGGACGATCGGCGAGATGGACCAGTCGTCGGTGAGGTCCTTGATGTAGTCGGATATCCCGCCCTCGACCAGGACCTGCTTGAACGCGCCACCGGCCCCGATGACCAGCAGGATCATCGCCATCGCCTGCGCGGCGGAGTTGCAGGAGGCGCTGACCTCGGACAGGCTCCGGCCGATCCGCGGGCCGAACGCCCACACCGCCAGCAGCAGGGTCAGCAGCAGGGCGATCGGCGCGGATCCGATGAAGGTGATGAAGTGCAGGACCGGGCTGGAGCCGGAGACGGCCATGTCGGTCACCGCGGCGCCCGCGATCAGCACCACCGGGACCAGGGCCACCGACAGCGACCAGCCGAGGCCCGGCATCTCCTCCTCGGTGAAGGTGCGCTCGCTGACCAGGCCCTTGGGGATCTCGGGGTCCATCCGGCGGACGAACGGAAGGCGCGGCCACACCAGGGCGATCAGCGCACCGGCCGGAATGGCGATGAACAGCCCGTAGAACAGGGTCAGGCCGACGGAGGCGTGGAAGGTCGAGGCCACCGCGGTGGGTCCGGGGTGGGGCGGCAGGAAGCTGTGCATGGTGGACAGGGCGATGGACATCGGAAGGCCGACCCACAGCAGGTTCTTGCGGGTGACCCGGACGATGGTGAACGCCACCGGCACGATGATGACGAAGGCCACCTCGTAGAACATGGTCACGCCGATGAGCATGGCGGTGACCACCATCGCCACCTGGACCCAGCGCAGTCCGAAGGTGTCGATGAGGGTGTTGGCTATGCGCTGGGCCGCGCCGCAGTCGCCCATGACCCGGCCGACCATGGCGCCCAGACCGACGACGAGCATGGTGTCGCCGATCTGGCCCCCGACGCCCTCTCCGAGGACATCGGGGATCTTCTCCATCTCGACCCCCTGCACCAGCGCGACGCCGACGGCCACGAGGAGCAGGGCGATGAAGCCGTTGAGCTTCAGCTTGGTCATGAGGAACAGCAGGATCGCCACGCTGATTCCGACGACGACTAGAGGCATGTCTTCAGTTCCCCTTTGAACTGCGGGCGGTTGAGCCGGAGACTCGAACGGCTGCCAGACGGGCCAAGGAGTCCACGTACATGCACTCCGTCTATATATGCAGATGGAGGCTAGAGGGGTGAACACCGCCGGTCAATGGGTATGGCCATGGATCCCTGACCGGCGCGGCGCGAAACGGGCTTATCGGGCGCCGAACTCCGCCTTGGCGCCGGTCCAGGCACGGGCCTGTTCGCTGAGGGTGATGCCGAGGCCGGGCCGCGCGGACACCCGCATCCGGCCGTCGCGGATCTCCAGCCGCTCGTTGAACAGCGGCTCCAGCCAGTCGAAGTGCTCCACCCACGGCTCGGCCGGATAGGCGGCCGCGAGATGGAGGTGGATCTCCATCGCGAAGTGCGGGGCGAGCTGGAGATGGTGCTGCTCGGCGAGGGTGGCCAGCTTGAGGAACTGGGTGATGCCACCGATGCGCGGTGCGTCGGGCTGAATGATGTCCGCCGCGTTGTGGCGTATCAGCTCCCAGTGTTCGGCCACGCTGGCCAGCATCTCCCCGGTGGCCACGGAGGTGTCCAACGAGGCGGCGAGGGCCGCGTGGCCGGCCGCGTCATAGGCGTCCAGCGGCTCCTCGATCCAGACCAGGCCGAACTCCTCGAAGGCGCGCCCCATGCGCTGTGCGGTGGGCCGGTCCCACTGCTGGTTGGCGTCCACCATGAGCGGTACGTCATCGCCCAGGTGCTCCCGTACGGCGGTCAGCCGGCGCAGGTCCTCCTTGCCGTCCGGCTGGCCCACCTTGATCTTGATACCGCCGATTCCGCTCGCCAGGGAGGCCGTAGCGTTCTCCAGCAGCTGCTCGGTCGGTGTGTGCAGAAAGCCGCCGGAGGTGTTGTAGCAGCGGACGGTGTCGCGGTGTGCGCCGAGCAGCTTCGCCAGCGGCAGCCCGGCCCGCTTGGCCTTGAGGTCCCACAGGGCGATGTCGAAGGCCGCGATCGCCTGGGTGGACAGCCCGCTGCGGCCCACGGAGGCGCCGGCCCACACCAGTTTGGTCCAGATCCTGGCGATGTCGCTGGGGTCCTCGCCGAGGAGCGCGGGCGCGATCTCCTGGGCGTGGGCGAACTGGCCGGGCCCTCCGGCGCGCTTGGAGTAACTGAAGCCGATGCCCTCGTGGCCCTCCTCGGTGGCGAGTTCGACGAAGAGGAAGGCCACTTCCGTCATCGGCTTCTGGCGCCCGGTGAGCACCTTGGCGTCACTGATGGGAGTGGCCAGGGGAAGGACGACCGAGGACACTCGGATCCAGGAGACCCGGTCGAGGGTCGCCTCACCTGCCTGCTGCGCGGCGTGCGTTGCCGTATGCGATGTGGTCACCACGTGTTGTCCCTGTGTGTGGGGCCCGTATGCGGGGCGAGTGGATGTCGTCGGAACCGCCCCCGGGCGGCCGACGAGCTCCTTTGCAAGCTAAGGTCGCCAGACGATCTACGTCTAACTTAAAATTGGCATGCGTTGATACCGGGAGAGCATCGTTGTTCACGCTCATGCAACTCACCAGCTTTGTGACGGTCGCCGAGGAGCTGCATTTCACCCGGGCCGCGGAGCGGCTGAAGATGACCCAGCCGCCGCTGAGCCGCCAGATCCAGCTGCTGGAGACCGAATTGCGGGTCCAGTTGCTGGAGCGCACCAACCGCTCGGTGCGGCTCACCCCCGCGGGACGCGCCTTCCTCACCGAGGCCCGCCGCATCCTGCGCCAGTCCGAGCACGCCGTGCTCGCCGCCCAGCAGGTGGCCACGGGCGAGGCGGGGAGCATCGCCATCGGCTTCACGGCGGCCAGTGCCCACTCCGTACTCGGCACACTGCTGGAGATCGCCCGTGCGGCCATGCCGGGCGCGGAGATCACTCTGCGCGAGATGGTCACCCGTGACCAGCTGGAGGCCGTCACCGAGCAGAGCCTGGACCTGGGCCTGGTGCGGCCCTCGGTCACCGGCCCTGATCTGCGCTCCCGGCCCGCGGCCCGGGAGCGGCTGCTGGCCGCCCTGCCCACCGGGCATCCGCTGGCGGCGGGCGAAGGGCCGCTGAAGGTGGCCGACTTCGACGGGCAGGAGCTGCTGATGTACTCGCCCATCGAGGCGCGCTACTTCAACGAGCTGCTCATCAGCATCTTCCGCGCCGCACACGCCACCCCGGTCTTCTCCCAGTACCTGAGCCAGGTCCACACCATCCTGGCGCTGGTGAACGGCGGCTGGGGAGTGGCCCTGGTCCCGGAGACCGCCGCCCGGCCGCGCTACCCGAACACCGTCTTCAAATCGGTGGAGTTGACCACTCCGGAGCCGGTAGAACTCAACCTCGTGTGGCGCAAGAACAACGACAACCCGGCCCTGCACGCACTGCTCCGCCACGCGGCCGCCCTTCTCCCCGACCGAGGAGCCTGACCGGCGTGACTCCCAGAACATCCGGTGGCCTGCTGCGGCGCCACCACGACTTCCGGCTGCTGTGGTGCGGTGAGACCGCGGGGAAGTACGGTTCGGCCGTCACCGGTGTGGCGATGCCACTGATCGCCGTCTCCACGTTGCACGCGGACACCTTCGAGGTCGGTCTGCTGGCCGCCACCGCATGGGCCCCCTGGCTGCTCATCGGCCTTCCGGCGGGGGCGTGGGTGGACCGGCTGCCCAGAAGGCCGGTCATGATGGCCGCCGCGGGGGTCTCGCTGGTGCTGTTCGCGTCCGTCCCGGTGGCCGCCCGGTCCGGGCTGCTGAGCGTCGGGCTGCTGCTGGCCGTCGCCCTGCTGACGGGTACGGCGGCGGTGTTCTTCCAGACCGCCTACAGCGCGTATCTCGCCGGTCTCCTGGACCCCGCCGACCAGCCCGAGGGCAATGCCAAACTGCACGGCAGCGCGTCCGCCGCGCAGATCGCCGGCCAGGGTTCCGGCGGTCTGATCGCACAGCTGGCGGGCGCGGTGAACGGGATGTTCGTCAACGCCGTGACCTTTCTGGTCTCCCTTCTCTGCCTGACCGGCATCCGCTTCCGCGAACCGCGCGTCCCCCGGGCCGAGCGCCCGCCCCGGGCGCTGGCCCGCGAGGTGGCCGAGGGGCTGCGGCTGATCGCCGGCGACCGGTGGCTGCGCACCCTGACCCTCTTCGCGGCCGCGTCCAATCTGGCGCTGATGGGATACCAGTCGATCCAGGTTGTCTTCCTGGTCCGGACCGTCGGTCTGTCACCGGGGCTGGTCGGCGGCCTCGCCGCGGCCGTCAGCCTCGGAGGCGTCGCCGGGGCGTTCTGCGCCCGCCGCGTCGCCGCCCGGGTCGGCGACGCACGGGCGACGCTCCTGTTCGAAGTGGGGCTGGCCGTGGGCGCCCTGCTCATGCCGATGACCGTCGACGGGCCCGGGATGGTGCTGTTCGTGGCGGGCGGTGTCTGCGTCACCGCCGGTGTGGTGGGCGGCAATGTGATCAAGGCGAGCTTCCAGCAACGCTACTGCCCGCCGGAGCTCCTCGGCCGGCTCACCGCCACCTCGGCGTTCGTCAGCTATGGGACGCTGCCCCTCGGGGCCCTGCTCGGCGGTGCGCTCGGCACCGCGCTGGGCCCGCGCGCCGCCATGTGGATCACCACGGCGGGCATTCCGCTGGCCGGGCTGATCCTGCTCTTCTCCCCGATCCGGCGCTCCCGGGACCTCCCGGCGGCTCCCCGTGCCCGGCGCCACGATGCCGCACCGGGCCGGGAAACCGCCCGCGGTGAGGGCCCGTTGCCGTAGGGCTCGCGTCGCCCGGCCCACCGTGCGGAGCTACGCTCGAAAGGGAGGGACTCGGTTCGCGAGGAAGGGGCTCGGTTCGCCTTCGAAAGGAGCGTTTCCGTGTCCGTCACATCACGCGCGGCAGCTCCGGCGCCGCTGCCCAGACATCGCGACTGCCCCTTCGATCCGCCCGGTGCCTACGCGGCGCTGCGGGAGGACGGCGGGGCCAGTCGGCTGGCCTTCCCGGACGGCAAGGTGGGCTGGCTGCTCACCCGGCACGAGGACGTGACGCGGCTGCTGGCGGACGACCGCTTCAGCTCGGACCGCCGCCGCACCTCCTCACCGGTGCACGCGTTTCCGGTCCGCCCGGACGACCGCCGGATGCTGGGCTCGTTCATCGGTATGGACCCGCCCGAGCACACCCGCTACCGGCGGCTGCTGAGCAAGTGGTTCACCGCCCGGGGGCTGCGGGGGCTGCAACCGCGGATCGAGGAGATCGTCGAGGACCACCTGGCCGCGATGGAGCGCGCCGGCCCCCCGGTCGACCTGGTGACGTCGTTCGCCCAGCCGATCCCGTCGCTGGTGATCTGCGAGCTGCTGGGGGTGCCGTACGAGGACCGGGCCGACTTCCAGCGGTGGGCCACCGCTCTGCTCCGGCTCGGCCGGCGCGAGGAGGAGGTCTACGCGGCCCGGGACGCGCTGTGGGAGTACATGCGGGGGCTGATCGACGCCAAGCGGCGGCGGCCGGACGAGGCGCTGCTCTCGCGTCTCGTGGGCGGCGATCACGACACGCCCGGCGGCCCCGGCAGCGCCACGGCGGCCGGGCTGACCGACGAGGAGCTGACCGGTGTGGGGCTGCTGCTGCTCGTCGCGGGCCATGAGACGACGGCGAACATGCTGGCCCTTGGCACCTACGCGCTGCTGCGCCACCCCGAGCAGTCGCGCGAGGTGCGCGAGCGGCCCGAGGTGATCGACCACGCGGTCGAGGAGCTGCTGCGGTATCTGACCATCGTCCAGTTCGGGATCGTACGGGTCGCGCGGGAAGACCTCGAGATCGCCGGGGCGCGGGTACGGGCCGGGGAGACGGTGGTGGGGGCGCTGGCCTCGGCCAACCGGGACGCCGCGCGGTTCGCCGCCCCGGACACCCTGGACGTCACCCGCGACCCGGGCGATCAGATCGCCTTCGGCCACGGCGTTCACCAGTGCCTGGGCCAGCATCTGGCGCGGATGGAGATGCGTACGGGCTACCCCGCCCTGCTGCGGCGCTTCCCCACGCTCCGCCTGGCGGTGCCGCCCGACGAGGTGCCGCTGCGCCACGACATGCTGATCTACGGAGTCCACCGGCTCCCGGTCACCTGGGACCGGGCAGGTGGTTAGGCGGCCGGCAGGTCCGCCCACCAGGTGATGCCCTCATGGCAGGTGTGGCTGCCGTGGCGCGAGGACAGCGCGGTGACGATGCCGAGCCCGCGGCCGTGCTCATCGGGCTCGATGTCCTCGTCCGCCCGCTGATCGGCGGGGATCGGGCCCCCGTCGGTGACCTCGATGCGCAGGCCGGCGCGGCCCTCGCACTCGGTCCAGCTCAGCCGCAGCACGGCCGGGGGCAGGGCGTGCAGGATCGCGTTGGTGACCAGCTCCGAGATCACCATGAGCGCCTCGTCGACCCGGTCGGCCGACAGCTCCCATTCGGACAGCAGCGCGTGCGCCCGCCGCCGTACGGTGGCGACGGCCTCGCAGATGTGCGGGACGGGCAGGACATGGTCGCCGGCCTCGTCCGCCGGGGGCGGGGCCGGGGCCTCGTCGCGCATCGCCGCCGACGGCCGGTCCGGGTTTTCGGCGCGGGCGGCCCCCGACGCCATCAGGGGGTTCGGGTCCGGCGCCTGGGAGCCGATGAGACGGACGCCGGTGAGATCGACGGCCCCCGCGGTCTGCCCGGTCACGCCGTGCCTGGTGGCACCGGGCCCGGTGACGCCGGGCGTCGGCAGGCTCAGATGTTCCGCCACGTCTCCTCCTCTCCAAGCCGGGTTGGGTCTCTCCGCCGGGCACCCTTCGGGTCACCTTTCGGCATACTGCTCTTCTTGTCCCGATACGGACGCTATTGGCGCCAACCGCCGGGGTCAACGAATCCGGGTCGGCATTGCCGAACGTTTGGCGTTCTCGCCGACAGGCTGTGCCACTGGCCGAAGAGCTACGATCGCGACATGGCCGGCCCGGTGCAGTCCATCGAGCGGGCGGCGGCGATCCTGCGGCTGCTCGCCCAGGGCTCCGGTCGGCTCAGTCTGGGCGAGGTGGCGGCCTCGCTCGGCCTCGCGAAAGGCACCGCGCACGGGATTCTGCGCACCCTTCAGAGCGTCGACTTCGTCGAACAGGACAAGGCGACGGGGAAGTACCAGCTCGGCGCGGCGCTGCTGCACCTGGGGACCAGCTATCTCGACATCAACGAGCTGCGGTCCCGCTCCATCAACTGGACCGACGCCCTGGCCGCGCGCAGCGGTGAGGCGGTCCGCCTCGGAGTGCCCCTGGAGGGCAAGGTCCTCATCGTCCACCACGTCTTCCGGCCCGATGACACCTTCCAGACCCTGGACGTGGGCTCGCTGCTGCCCCTGCACGCCAGCGCGCTGGGCAAGATCTTGCTGGCGTACGGGGCGACTCCCCTGGAGCCACTCATGGAAACCGAACTGGAGAGCTACACCCGGCACACGCTCGACTCCCCCCAGCAGCTGAGCCGGGCGCTGGCCGAGATCCGCGACACCGGGTGGGCGTTCGCGGCACAGGAAATGATGATGGGCGAGGCGGACGTCGCCGCGCCGATCCGCGGACAGGGCGGCCTGGTGGTGGGCGCCGTCGGCATCTCCGGCGCCATGGACCGCCTCTGCGACAGCAAGGGACGGCCGCATGGCTCGCTCGTCGGGCTGACGCGCGACGCCGCCCGGGCGATCTCCCGCGATCTCGGCGCGGCCCGCTGGTGATGCCCCATGCCCTGCTCCAACCCGCCCGAAGACAGGCCAGGCCATGGTTGAACGCTATGTGATGTCCATCGACCAGGGCACCATGTCCACCCGGTGCATCCTCTTCGACCACCAGGGACGGCTGGTCTCGGTCGGCCAGCGAGAACATGAGCAGCACTTCGCCAGGCCCGGCTGGGCCGAGCACGACCCCGCCGAGATCTGGTCCCATCTGTGCCGTGTGGTCGTCCCCCGGGCCCTGGAGGGCGCGGGGATCCGCCCCGAGCAGATCGCGGCGATCGGCATCGCCAATCAGCGCGAGACCACGGTGGTCTGGGACCGCCGCACCGGCGTTCCGGTGGGCCACGCCATCACCTGGCAGGACACCCGTACCAGCGGCTATGTCGAGGAGCTGCGGCGGACCACCGGTGACGACTTCTTCCTGGAACGCTGCGGACTGTCGCCCACGACCTACTTCTCCGCGCCACGGCTGCGCTGGCTGTTCGACCATGTCGACGGCTTGCGCGAGCGCGCGGAGCGCGGCGAGGTGCTGTTCGGCACCATGGAGAGCTGGCTGATCTGGAACCTCACCGGAGGGCCCGACGGCGGACTGCACCTGACCGACGCCACCAACGCCAGCCGCACCATGCTGATGAACATCCGCAGCCTGGCCTGGGACGATGAACTGCTGGCCTATTTCGATGTGCCCCGGGCGATGCTGCCGGAGATCCGCTCCTCCGCCGAGTGCTACGGCATGGCCCGCACCCTGCTGCCGGACGTCCCGATCTGCGCGGCCCTCGGCGATCAGCAGGCGGCGCTCTTCGGGCAGACGTGCTTCGCCCCCGGCGAGGCGAAGTGCACCTATGGCACCGGCAGCTTCCTCCTGGTCAACACCGGCACCGAGCTCGTACGGTCCCGGCACGGGCTGCTGACCACGGTGGGCTACAAGGTCGGCGACGAGCCGCCGGTCTACGCCCTGGAGGGCCCGATCGCCGTCACCGGCTCACTGGTGCAGTGGTTCCGCGACCGCCTGGGGCTGATCCACAGCGCCCCGGAGATCGAGACCCTCGCCCGCGGCGTCGAGGACAACGGCGGCTGCTACATCGTCCCCGCCTTCTCCGGTCTCTTCGCCCCGCACTGGCGCAGCGACGCACGCGGGGTGATCGTCGGGCTCACCTCGTACATCACCAAGGGGCATCTGGCCCGGGCCGTCCTGGAGGCCACCGGGTGGCAGACCCGGGAGGTGGTCGACGCCATCAACGCCGACTCGCCCCGGCCGCTGCGCCAGCTGAAGGTGGACGGCGGGATGACCTCGAACAATCTGCTGATGCAGTTCCTGGCCGACGTCCTGGACATGCCCGTGGTGCGCCCCATGGTCTCCGAGACCGTCTCCCTCGGCGCCGCCTACGCCGCCGGGCTCGCCTCCGGCTACTGGCCGGATCTGGAGGGGCTGCGCCGCAACTGGCACCGCGCGGCCCAGTGGATGCCCACCATGGACCCCCCGCGGCGGGAGGCGGAGTACGAGAACTGGCGGCGGGCGGTCGAGAGGTCGCTGGGCTGGGCCAGGTCGTAGCCCGGGGCATATTCCGCCACGGCCGGCGCGGGAATCGAGGCGGAACGGGACGTGTGAGTTCCCTGAGGCGGGGTATTCGAGCCAGCCGCGGCTGTTCACTCGAGCCGCTCTGGGACCCAGAAACCCATGAAGACCCAAACCCGATCCATGGACGGAATCATGACCAGCCCTTCCGATGAAAACGTCTCCGCCACCCAGCAGGCCCTAGGCGAGCTGGCGGCCGACCGGGCGGACGAGTCGGCGCTGAACACCCTTGCCAACAGTGAAGTCCTCCTCCCCTCCGCCGAGACCGGAGAGGAGACGGACCCGCAGGCCGTGACCCTGCCCGTGTTCCAGCAGGAGGACGGCGCGCAGCTGGTACCGGTCTTCACCACTCCGGCCCGGATGCACCAGGCCCTGCCGCAGATCGAGCGGTACCACCTGGTGCCGCTGGGCGCGCTGGCCCAGGGATGGCCCTCCGAAGAGCTCTCGCTGACCATCGACGCGGGCGCCCCGGAGGCCGTCACCCTCTCGGCCACCGGTGTGCGGAGCCTGCTCAGCGGCTCCGGCCCGGCCGCCTGACCCTCCCGCGGCGGTCCGTGCCCCTGCTCCGTACGGGCACGGGCCGCGGCGATGCACGCCCTCCGCGGCCGTTCGCTGATTGGCCATCGTCCCGCTCATCGTCTACCGTCCCGTGGACAACTGATCACGGAAAGCCACCGGCGGGACGGACCACGTGAGCGCGATCAACATCGGACAGGCCGTCGTTCTCGGCGTCGTGGAGGGGGTCACGGAGTTCCTCCCGGTCTCGTCCACCGGGCACCTCAAGATCACTGAGGGGCTGATGGACATCCCGGTGGACGACAAGTCCGTCGTGGCCTTCACCGCGGTGATCCAGGTCGGCGCCATCGCCGCCGTCCTCCTGTACTTCTTCCGCGACATCCGCCGCTTCGCCACCGCGTGGGCGCGGGGGCTGGTCAACCGCGAGGAGCGGTACCACCACGACTACAAGTTCGCGTGGTGGGTCATCTACGCCACGATCCCCATCGTGGTGGTGGGCCTGGCCGCCAAGCCGCTGATCGAGGGCCCGCTCGCCTCCCTGTGGGTGGTGGCCGCCTCACTGATCGTGGGCAGCGGGCTGATGTGGCTGGCCGACCGGATGGGCCGCCACAAGCGCGGGGAGGACGACACCAGCGTCAAGGACGCGATGCTGGTCGGCTCCTCGCAGATCCTCGCGCTGCTCTTCCCCGGCTTCTCCCGCTCGGGCGCCACGATGGCCACCGGCCTCATGCTCGACCTGGACCGGGTGGCCGCCACCCGGCTCTCGTTCTTCCTGGGCATTCCGTCGCTGACCGGCGCGGGGCTCTACGAGCTCAAGGACGCCATGGGCGGTGGCGTGGGCACGATGCCGCTCGCGGTGGGCACGGTGGTGTCCTTCGCGGTGGCCTACGCCTCCATCGCGTGGCTGCTGAAGTTCGTGGCCAAGCATTCGTTCAACGCGTTCGTGATCTACCGGATCGTGATCGGCGCGGCGCTGTTCGGGCTGCTCGGCGCGGGCGTCCTCAACGCCTGACGCCGTTCCGGGCGCCCCTCAACGCCTGACGCCGCTGTGGGCGCCCCTCAACGCCTGACGCCGTCGCTCCAGCGGCTCGCCGGATAGTCGACATAGCCACCCGCCCCGCCGGCGTAGTACGTGTCCGGGTCGCCCGCCGCCAGCTCGCGGTCCAGGGCGAACCGGGCCACGAGGTCGGGGTTGGCCACGAAGTGGGTGGCGTAGGAGACGGCGTCCGCGACCCCGGCCCCGATCACCGCGTTGCCGGTCTCCCGGCCGAAGCCGTGGTTGGCGATCAGCGGGCCGTCGAAGAGGCGGCGGTAGCGGGCGAAGGCCTCGTGGTCCGGGGCGGCGCCGGGCGCGACGGGGTTCGGTCCCCGCAGATGCAGATAGGCCAGGGGGTGGTCGCACAACTCCGCCACCAGCGCGTCGTAGTCGGCGAGCGTCCGCTCGTCGGCGGTGAACCGCTCGGCGGTCCAGTACGGCGACAGGCGCACGCCCACCCGGCGGCCGTCCCAGGCCGCGGCGGCCGCGTCGACGATCTCCATCAGCAGTCGCCGCCGTCCCGCCGGGTCGCCGCCGTAGGCGTCGCGGCGGCGGTTCAGCCGTGGATTGAGGAACTGCGGGATCAGGAACGAGCCGAGGGCGTGCACCTCGACCCCGTCGAAACCGGCGCGGCGGGCGTTCACCGCGGCCGCGCGGTACTCCGCGACCGTGTCCCGGATGTCGTTGATCGTCATCTCCCGTGGGGTGACCGTGGCCCTGGGCCCGCCGGGGGTGTAGGTCCGCTCCCGGGGGTCGACCGCCGACGGACCGGCCGGCAGGGCGCCCCCGAGGTGGTCGGGGTGCGAGGCGGCGCCGGTGTGCCACAGCTGGAGCACGATCCGGCCGCCGAGGGCGTGGACGAGGTCGGTGACCCGGCGCCACCCGCTGATCTGCTCCTCGCTGTAGACGCCGGGGACGTTCGGGAAGCCGATGGCCCGCTCGCTCACCCAGGTCCCCTCGGTGATGATCAGCCCGGCCCCGGCCCGCTGACCGTAGTAGTCCGTGTGCATGCCGTTCGGGACCAGCCCCTCGCCCGTGGCCCGGGCCCGGGTCATGGGCGCCATCACCACCCGGTTGGGCAGCCGGAGGTCCCCCAGCTCCGCGGGGCGCAGCAGCGGCTGGTCCAGGACGGTCGAACAGGTGGTGGTCATGGTTGTCCAGGTGGTGGTCATGGTTGTCTCTCCTCGTCACCTCTGCCGCGTGGGACACGTCGTGGTTACGTCTGGGGAAGTGACGGAGCGCGGCGAGGAAAGGTGACCGATGGACGGGCGGAAGCCGGAGAACGGACAGCACCCGCAGGACGGGCTGGCGGAGCGCTTCGAGACCCACCGCGGCCAGTTGCGGGCGGTCGCCTACCGGATGCTCGGCTCGCTCAGCGAGGCGGACGACGCCGTGCAGGAGACATGGCTGCGGCTCAGCCGCGCGGACGCCGAGGCGGTCGGGAACCTGACCGGCTGGCTGCGGACGGTGGTCTCCCGGATCTGTCTGGACATGCTGCGCTCCCGCACCGCGCGCCGGGAGGAGCCGGTCGGCGAGGAGCTGCCCGAGATGGCCCAGGAGACCGGGGACGGCGGCGGTCCGGAGGACGAGGCGGTGCTGGCCGACTCGGTCGGCAGGGCGCTGCTCGTGGTGCTGGACACGCTGGGCCCGGCCGAGCGGATCGCCTTTGTGCTGCACGATGTGTTCGCGGTGCCGTTCGACCGGATCGCGCCCATCGTGGAGCGCTCACCGGTCGCCGCGAAGAAGCTGGCCAGCCGCGCCCGCCAGAAGGTGCGGGGCATCGCGGCGGTACCCCGCGCCGAGCTGGACCGGCAGCGGCGCACCGTCGACGCCTTCCTCACCGCCGCCCGCGGCGGGGACATGGAGGCGCTGCTCGCGGTGCTGGACCCGGATGTCGTCCGGCGTGCCGACCGCGCCGCGCTGCCCGAGGGGGTGCCCACGGTGGCCCGCGGCGCGCGGGCGGTGGCCGAGGAGACCGCCGGTTTCGCGCCGAGGGCGCGGTTCGCGGAGCCCGCGCTGGTGAACGGGTCCGTAGGGGTGGTCGTGGCCCCGCGCGGTCGGCTGCTCCTCGCCCTGACCGTCACCGTCGAGGACGGGAGGATCGCCGCGTACGAGGTGATCGCCGACCCCGCGCGGCTGAGCCGTCTGGAACTCGGCCTCCTCGACGACGTACGGCCTCACGTAGCCTCGGCCCATGAGTGACTTACTCCCGTACCTGATCGTCGCCGGGGTGCTCGCCGCGCTCATGGGCTTCCTCGGCTGGGTGGCCTCCCTCGCCCGCCGCCGTGGCGCCACCGGCGCGGCCCTGCGGGCGGCCCTGGCCTCCCACGACGAGGCGTTCCGGGTCACGGCGTACGACTCCCACCAGGAGATCGTGGCCCAGGCGGAGCGCAAGGCGCCGGCCCTCTCCCCCGACGGCAAGTGGACGCCGAGCCACACCCTGGCGAGCGCGGCGGGCCGTCGAACCTCCGGGCCACGAGCGCCCCGGCCCCGGCGGGGGCCGCTGCGCCGGTGGGGCCGCCGGGTGCGGGGCCGCTGAGGGCGCGGCGGACGCTTATGTCCCCTCCCCGCCCCTTCCCGAAACCGGGGCCCTGCCCCAGGCCCCGTCCGTGGCTCCGCCCCTGAACCCCGGCGCCCGACGGCGGAGCCCCGGAACGAGGCAGAACCGCATATCGACGCTGCGGGAAGGGGCGGAGCCCCGCCCCGGAAGTCTGGGGCGGAGCCCCAGCACGGAGCCTGGGCCGAAGCCCCGGCACGGGGCCTGAGGCAGAGCCCCGGCACGGGGTCTGGGGCAGAGCCCCGGAACTGGGCCTGGGGCGGAGCCCCTGCACCGGGCCTGAGGCAGAGCCCCGGTACGGGGGGCCTGGGCGAAGCCCCGGTACGGGGCCTGGGGCAGAGCCCCAGCACGGGGCCTGGACGAAGCCCCTGCACCGGGCCTGAGCCGGAGCCCCGGCACCGGGCCTGAGGCAGAGCCCCAGCACGGGGCCTGGACGAAGCCCCTGCACCGGGCCTGAGCCGGAGCCCCGGCACGGGGTCTGGGGCAGAGCCCCGGAACAGGGCCTGGGGCGGAGCCCCTGCACCGGGCCTGAGGCAGAGCCCCAGCACGGGGCCTGGACGAAGCCCCTGCACCGGGCCTGAGCCGGAGCCCCGGCACGGGGTCTGGGGCGGAGCCCCAGCACGGGGTCTGGGGCGGAGCCCCGGAACAGGGCCTGGGGCGGAGCCCCGGAACGGGGGCCTGGGGCAGAGCCCCGGAACAGGGCCTGGGGCGGAGCCCCTGCACGGGGTCTGGGGCAGAGCCCCGGAACGGGGGCCTGGGGCGGAGCCCCGGAACGGGGGCCTGGGGCTTCGCCCCGGATTCGGGAAGGGGCGGGGAGGGGGCAGCCCGCCGCAGGCGTCACCAGCCGCCGGACGGCCCTAGGACGTCGCGGCCACCGGGTAGTCGGCTCCGAGGGTCACCTCGCGCCAGGTGTCGAAGGTGGCCCTGAGGGAGTCCAGCCGGGCCTGGGCGATGTCGTAGGCGGCCTTGCCGAGCAGCAGCCGCAGCGGGGGTTCCGCCGCCTCCACCGCGCCGATGACGGCCTCGGCCGCGCGGACCGGGTCGCCGGGCTGGTGGCCGTAGGTGGCGAGGGTGCCGGCGCGCCGTGCGCCCGCGGTACCGGCGTAGTCGTCGATGGTGGTGGCGGACTGGCGCATGGAGGGGCCGGACCAGTTGGTGCGGAAGGCGGCGGGTTCGACGATCGTCACCTTGATGCCCAGCGGGGCCACCTCGGCGGCGAGCGATTCGGACAGGCCCTCCACGGCGAACTTGGTGGCGTGGTAGTAGCCGGTGGCGCCGAAGGCGGCCAGGCCGCCGAGCGACGAGATGTTCACGATGTGGCCGGCGCGGCGGGCGCGCATGCCCGGCAGTACCGCGCGGGTGACGTCCACCAGGCCGAAGACATTGGTGTCGAACAGGGCCCTGACCTCCTCGTCCTCGCCCTCCTCGAGCGCGGCGAGGTACCCGTAGCCCGCGTTGTTGACGAGTACGTCGATGTGGCCGAAGGCGGTTTCCGCCTCCTTCACCGCCTCCGCCACCCGGTCCTTGTCGGTGACGTCGAGCGCCAGGGCCAGCGCGCGGTCCCCGTGACCGGCGACGATGTCGGCCACCTGCCGGGGGTCGCGGGCGGTGACCACCGCACGGTGGCCGTGGCCGAGTACGGCGGTGGCCAGGGCCCGGCCCAGACCGGTGGAGCAGCCGGTGATGAACCAGACGGGCGAGTCATTGACGGTCATGCGGATGTGTCCTTCGTCGTGGTGCTCATGGAGTCGTGGGGCGCCTCCACCACATCGGCGGTGAGGCTGCCCAGCAGGGCCAGCGCCTGCTCGGACGGGCTGCCCGGCTCGGCCTGGTAGACGATGAGCTGCTGACCGGGGGCGCCGTTCACGGTCAGTGCCTCGTACTCCAGCGTCAGCTCACCGACCAGGCGGTGCCGGAAGCGCTTGGTCTCATGGGTCTTCTGGCGGATGTCATGGCGGGCCCACAGCCGCCGGAACGTCTCGCTCTTCAGCGACAGCTCGCCGACGACGGCGATCAGTTCCGGGTCCTCGGCGTCGATTCCGGCCGCCGCGCGGAGCCCGGCGACGCTGTTGACCGCCACCCGCTCCCAGTCGGGGTAGAACTCCCGCGCGTCCGGGTCGAGGAAGACCAGCCGCATCAGATCCCGGCTGTGGGTGTGCCCGTCGAAGAGGGCCCCGCCCAGGGTGTTGTGGGCCAGTACGGTCAGACAGCGGCCCAGGACCACGGCCGGGGTCCGCGGCCAGCCCTCCATCATCCGCAGCAGGGCCGGGCTCACCCGCTCCCGCCGCGCGGCCGGGCGGCGCCGGCCGGAGGCCGGACGGGCCAGCCGGTGCAGATGGGCGACCGCGTCCTCCTCCAGCACCAGCGCCCGGGCCAGCGCCTCGACCACCTGCGCCGAGGGATTCCGCTCCCGGCCCTGCTCCAGCCGTATGTAGTAGTCGGTGCTGACCCCGGCCAGCAGTGCGACCTCCTCCCGGCGCAGCCCCGCCACCCGGCGCCGGCCGGCGGGCAGGATGTCCACGTCCTCGGGCCGCACCCGTTCACGGCGGGCGCGCAGAAAGCGCCCCAGAGGGTTCTCGCTGTCCATGAAAACGAGCGTAGACGGGGGAAAGCGCGGTCAGGCCCTCGTAAGGTGGCCGCGCTACTCCTACCCTGACCCGGGGGGTGCCGCCCATGGACCACTACGGGGAGCGCAGGGTCGACTACGGGGAGCGCGGGGTCGGCCGGGGGCCGGACGGAGACGGCTGCCCGGTGCGGCGGGGGCCGGACGGGATCTGGCAGGTGTCCGGCTACGAGGAGGCCCGCGCCGTGCTGCGCGCCACGGCCACCGTCCAGGCCGGGCTCGGCGTCGAGACGGTGGAGAAGCTGCCGTCCCGGTTCCGGCGGCCGGTGCTCTACCGGGACGGTCCGGAACACCGCGAGGACCGGCGGCAGACCGCCCGGTTCTTCACTCCGCGCCGGGTGGACGAGCACTACCGCGAGGTCATGGTCGAGGTGGCGGAGGCACAGCTCGACACGGTCCGGAAGACCGGCCGGGGCCACCTCGCCGAGCTGAGCTTCCATCTCGCCATCGAGGTGGCCAGTGCCGTGATCGGCCTCACGGAGAGCCGCCCCGGAATCCGGGGGCGACTCGAGCGCTTCTTCCCCGAGAAGTTCGGAACACCCGGGCTGACCAGCCTCCACGGGATCCGCTGGCTGGTGCGGCAGAACTCCAACTGGCTGCGGGTCTACTGGGGTGATGTCCGCCCTGCCGTACGGACCCGGCGGCGACGGCGGCGCGACGACCTGATCTCCCATCTGCTGGACGAGGGGTGTTCGTCCGGCGAGATCCTGGGGGAATGCCTCACGTTCGCGGCCGCAGGCATGGTCACCACCAGGGAGTTCGTCAATGTGGCCGCGTGGCATCTGTTCGGCGACAGCGCCCTGCTGGCTCGCTACCGGGCCGCCGACGAGCCCGGCCGGATCGCGGTCCTCCAGGAGATCCTGCGGCTCGAACCGGTCATCGGCCGGCTCCGCCGCCGTACCACCGCACCGCTCCGGCTGCCCGGCGACGGCCGGGGCCCGGACGCGGAAGTGACCGTCCCGGCCGGGGAGTTGGTCGACGTTCTGCTGCACCGCGCCAATCTCGACGCCCGTACGGTGGGCGAGCGGCCGGAGCGGCTGTGTCCGGGCCGCCCGATGGCCGGGGGCGCGGGGGCGCCGGGGCTGTCGTTCGGGGACGGTGCGCACAAATGCCCCGGGGCCACCATCGCGCTCCTGGAGACGGACGTCTTCCTGAGCCGGCTGTTCGCCCTGCCCGGCATCCGTATGGCGGCCCCGCCCAGGGTCGGCTTCAAGGACGGGATCGACAGCTATGAGCTGCGCGGCTGCACGGTCGTGCTCACCGACCGGACCTGACCGGACGGACCTCACCGGACGGACCTGACGAGAGACCTGGCCGGACCGGACCGGATCTGACCGGCCGGTGGCGGGCGCGGGTCACCGCGGGTACAGCCGCCGCCGTGCCGTGGTGAAACGGGCGAGGGCGTCCGGGAGCGGGTCGATGCCGATACCCGGCGCGGTGGGCACCGGGAGGTGGCCGTCCCGGAGGACGAACGGCTCGGTGATGTCCTCGGCGAAGTACCGGCCGGAGGCCGAGGTGTCACCGGGCAGGGTGCAACCGGGCAGGGCGGCGAGGGCCAGGTTGGGGGCGCGGCCGATACCGGTCTCCAGCATGCCCCCGCACCACACCGGGACGCCGTGGGCGGCGGCGAGGTCATGGATGCGGCGGGCCTCCGGATAGCCGCCGACCCGGGCCGGTTTGATGTTGATGACCCGACAGGCGTCCATCGCGATCGCGGACGCGGCGTCGCGCGCGTTGTGGATGGACTCGTCCAGGCAGACCGGGGTGGTCAGTCGCCGCTGGAGCCGGGCGTGGGCGTGGAGGTTGTTCTCCTCCAGCGGCTCCTCGATGAGCAGCAGCCCGAACTCGTCGAGTTTCCTGAGGTGTTCGGCGTCGGCGAGGGTGTACGCGGTGTTGGCGTCGACCTGGAGCGGCAGCGCCTCGCCGAACCGTTCCCGTACGGCGCGCACCGGCTCCACGTCCCAGCCCGGCTCGATCTTCAGCTTGATGCGCACGTAGCCCTCGGCGAGATACCGCTCGACGTCGTCGATCAGCTCGGGGAGGGAGTCCTTGATGCCGACGGACACCCCGGCGGGCACCCGCTCGTGGACCGAGCCGAGGAAAGTGGCCAGCGGCATACCGTGGGCGCGCAGTTCGGCGTCGAGCAGCGCGGTCTCCAGGGCGGCCTTGGCCAGCTCATGGCCCTTGACGGCGGCCATGGCGGCGGCGAGGGCCGCGGTCGTGGGCGTGGGGAGGGCGGCCACCCTCGGCAGCAGGAAGTCGCGGATCACGATCTCGGCACCGGCGATGAACTCCGCGCAGTACAGCGGCTCCGGGTCGGCGGCGAACTCCGACCAGCCCTCGGCCTGGTCGGTGACGATATGCAGCAGAAAGGTGTCCTTGCTGGTCATCGTCCCGAAGGAGGTACGGAAGGGGGTGACCAGCGGAAGGGCGACATGGAGCAGTTCGGCGCGTTCGAGCCTCATGGCCGCGGGTCCTCTCCGGGGGTGGTCGGGGTGGGGTTCCGGGTGAGCCGGTACCAGCCGTCGCGGGACATCGCGGTGGCCCGGAAGCCCTCGGCGTACGCCTCGGTGAAGACCTCGCGCACGGCGTGCCGCCAGCGCAGCGCCAGGGCCGGGTCGGCGGTGCGCAGCGCGACGATGTCCCCGGGCACCCTGCACCACAGCCGATCCGCGTGGCGGGCGGCGAGTGGGCCGCCGTCGGGGGCGTGGCGGACGACCGGGGCGGCCGCCCGGTCGTCGGTGTCATCGGCGGGTTCGGGTGCGGATGCGGATGCGGGTGCGAGTGCGGGTGCGGGTGCGGGTGCGGGTCGTGCGAGGAGGTCCCAGCGGGCAGTGAGCCGGTCGCTCTCGTCGCCGTCGTTCACCCCGTCGTTCATGGGGCCGTAGAGGTCGACCAGGTACTCGGCACCGATGGCGCCCAGTTTGACCAGGTTGAAGCGGGCGTTACGGGCGACCAGCGGGTCGAAGGTCCAGCGCATGGCGTGGGCCCCGCGCTCCAGGGCCCAGCCGCGCTGGGCCTGTTTGACGGCGTGGCCGACGCCCCGGTCGGAGGCGGTGGCGGCGGCCACGAGCGAGTACACCTCCCGGTCGGTCGGCGGGCCGAAGACCGCGACCGCGGCGCCGGACAGCCGCTCGCCCTCTCGCCCGTCGGGCCCGGTGGTGTACGCGGCGTGCACCGCGCCGCCCGCGTGGACGATGCTGTGCAGCACCTCGGCCGGATAGGGCGGGTTGCTGCGCGGCAGCCGCCACACCTCGGCGAAGAAGTCGGCCACCGCCTGGACACCGGCCACGTCGTGCACGGTGCGGACGGCGACCCCGGCGGCGCGGGCGGCGGCGGTGGCCAGCGCCTCGGCGTCCATCGTCACTGATGTCATGGGCCCGAGTCTCCCGGCGTGTGCCCGCGCTCGAGTTGTCCGGACGCACAAGCGCGTCCTAGGGTCCTGTTGCGATCAGCCAATCGCCTCGCGCGTCAGCCCCCTGGAAGGCCCGGTACCGCCCATGGACACCCGCACCCTCGGGGAGCTTCTGGACACCCTGGGCGAGCCCGCGCTGCGACTGCTCACCGCCCCGTCCGGGCTCACCACGCCCGTCACCGAGGTGCTGCTGTACGACGCCCACGCCCCGTTCCCCGACCGGGCGCCCGGTGCGCTGCTGCTGGCGGTCGGGGTGCGGGCGGAGGCGGCCGGGGCGCTGGTGGACGAGGCGGCGGCCGCGCGGATGGCGGGTCTCGTCGTACGCGGTGAGAGCGGGCCCTCGTCCGGCGGGCAGGAGCTCCCTTCCGAGCAGGCACCCTCGTCCGGGACGGGACCCTCGTCCGGGCAGGGGCAGGGGCAGGGGCAGGGGCAGGGGCTCGCTGATGCCGTAGCCCGGGCGCGGGAGCGGGGGCTGGCCCTGCTCACCGTGGACGAGGACGCCGCCTGGCACCATGTCCATCTGCTGCTGGCCGGTGCGGTCGGGGCCCGGCCCTCCCCAGCGGGTGGCGCCGCGCTCGGCGATCTGTTCTCGCTCGCGGGCGCCGTGGCCACGGCCGTGGGCGGCGCCACCGTGATCGAGGATCCGCGCCAGCGTATCCTCGCCCACTCCACCATCCCCGGCCAGCCCGTGGACGAGCCCAGGCGCCAGGGCATCCTGGGCCGTCAGGTGCCGGGCAGCCCGGAGAACACCGAGCAGTACCGGGTGCTGTTCGCATCCCATGGGCCGGTGCGCCTGCCCGCCCTCAGCGCCGAGGAACTGCCACGGCTGGCCGTCGCCGTACGGGCGGGCGGTGAAACCCTCGGCTCGCTGTGGGTCGTCGACGACGGGACCCTCGCACCGGACGCCGAGGAGGCGCTGGCCCAGGGCGCCTCCACGGCCGCCCTGCTCCTGCTGCGGGCGCGGGCGGCACAGGAACTCTCCCGCCATATGACCGGCGATCTGCTGCGCCGTCTCCTGGACGGCACCGCCGAGCCCGCCACCGCCGCCGAGCGGCTGGGGCTCGCCCCCGGCACACCGGTGCGGGTGGCCGCCTTCGCGCTGGAGGGCGCGGCGGGCGCGCCGGACGGGGAGCAGGCCGCGCTGCGGCTGCTGGATCTCGTACGGCTACAGTGCGAGGCGCGGTACGGGCGGCATGCCTGTGTGCTGGTCGATGGCGTGGTGTACGCGCTGCTGCCCGGGGCGTACGGGCGGGCCGGGGAGCGGCAGCGGCGGCTCGCCGAGGACATCGTGCGCCGCGCGGGGCAGGCGCTGAGGGTGCCGGTGCGGGCCGGTCTCGGCGATGTGGTGCCGGAGGTGGCGGAGGTCCGCGGCTCGCGGGAGGACGCCGATCTGGTGCTGCGGGTGCTCGGCCCGGAGGAGACGGTGGCCGCCATGGCGGAGGTCCGGGCCCGCGCCGTACTGCTCCGGCTCGGTGAACTCCTGGGCGAGCGGCGGGAGTTGGCGGCCGGGGCCTGGCGGGACATCGTGGCGTACGACGCCGGGCACGGCACGGACTACGCCCGGACGCTGGTGTGCTGGCTGGACGCCGGATGCGATATGGCGCGGGCGGCCCGGCTGCTGGCCGTCCACCCCAACACCTGCCGCTACCGGCTGCGGCAGGCGCGGGCGCAGCTGGGCATCGACCTGGACGACCCGGACGAGCGGCTGGTGCTCTGGCTCCAGCTCCGCACGCTCGCCGGGTTGCGGGGTGCGAGCGCCTGAGCGCTCCGCTGGAAGTGCCCCGACCTGCCGTCGATCGTCCGCGGCGGCGTCATGGCTGGTCGCGCCCGCGCGGCGGAGCCCGCGCCCCTGCGGGGCTTCAGCCGAGCCAGCCCATGAGCCGCGCCTCGCACTCCCGCAGCTGCTCCACCGGCACGTACTCGCCCGCGGTATGGGCCAGGGACGGGTCGCCGGGGCCGTAGTTGAGCGCCGGTGTGCCGAGCGCGGCGAAGCGGGCGACATCGGTCCAGCCCAGTTTGGGGCGGGGCGCCACGCCGAGGTACGCCACGAGCGAGGCGGCCGCTTCCCGGTCCAGGCCGGGGAGGGCGCCCGGGGTGTTCTCGGTGATCTCGACCTCGTACTCGGGGAAGAGGTCGCGTACGTACGCCTCGGCCTCCCGCGGTGAACGGCTGGGCGCGAAACGCAGGTTGACCGTGATCACGCACAGGTCGGGCACCACGTTCCCGGCCACGCCCGCGCGCACGGCCACGGCGCTCAGCCCCTCGCGGTACTCCAGCCCGTCGATGGTGATCCGCTCGGCGGTGTGGTCGTCCAGGCGCCGCAGGACGGCGGCGGCGCGGTGGGCGGCGTTGACCCCCTTCCAGGCGCGGGCGGTGTGCGCCCGCTCGCCGCGTACGGCGATGTCCGCCATCAGCACACCCTGGCAGCCCGCCTCGACACCGGCGTCCGAGGGCTCCATGAGGATCGCCAGATCGGCCCGGACCAGCTCGGGGCGTTCCGCGGCGATCCTGGCCAGGCCATTGCGGTCGCCCGCCACTTCCTCGCATTCGTAGAACACATAGGTGATGTCGTGCGCGGGCGCGGGGAGTGCCGCCGCGAGCCGGAGGGCGACCGCGACACCGCCCTTCATGTCGCAGGCCCCGAGGCCGTACAGCAGTCCCCCGTCCAGCCGGGAGGGGAGGTTGTCCGCGGCCGGGACGGTGTCCAGGTGCCCGGCGATGACCACCCTCCGGTCGCGGCCCAGCTGGGTGCGGGCCACGACGGAGTGGCCGATCCGCTCGACGGTCAGCCACGGCAGGGCGCGCAGCGCGCTCTCGACGGCGTCGGCGAGCGGGGCCTCGTGGCCGCTTTCCGAGGGGATGTCGACCAGGGCACGGGTGAGCGCGAGCACATCGGCGGCGGGGTCGAGCGGGGTCATGGGGTGGTCTCCGGTTCGGGGGCGGGGCGGTTGAGGGTGGAGTGCCGGATGCCGTAGAGCCCGTAGATCGCGAGTCCGACCGCCATCCAGGCGCCGAAGGCGATCCAGGTGTCGGCCCCGAGCCCGTACATCACATATCCGCAGCAGGCCACTCCCAGCAGGGGTGTCACGGGCGCGAGCGGCACCCGGAAGCCGCGTGGCGCGTCCGGCTTGCGCCGGCGCAGGATCAGTACGGCCAGGTTGACCAGGGCGAAGGCGAAGAGGGTGCCGATGCTGGTGGCGTCGGCGAGGTCGCCGAGCGGGATGAGCGCGGCGAGGAGGGCGACGAAGGCGGAGACGATGACGGTGCCCGCGCGCGGCACTCCGGTGCGCCGGTGGACCCTGGAGAACAACCCCGGGACGAGCCCGTCGCGGGACATCGAGAACAGGATGCGGATCTGCCCGTACTGCACGGTGAGGACCACGCTGGTGGTGGCGACGACCGCGCCGATGGACAGCAGGATCGGCCACAGCTCGCCACCGCCGACCGAGCTGACCAGGACCTGGCTGAGCGTGGCCTCGGTGCCCTCGAACCGCTGCCAGGGCATCGCGCCGACCGCCGCCAGCGCCACCGCGCAGTACAGGGCGGTGACCAGCCCGAGCGAGAGGACGATGGCGCGCGGCAGGTCGCGCTGTGGGTGCTTGGCCTCCTCCCCCGCCGTGGAGGCGGCGTCGAAGCCGATGTAGGAGAAGAAGAGCGAGGAGGCGCCCGCGGTCATCCCGGCCGTGCCGAGGGGGAAGAGCGGCCGGAAGTTCCCGGCGTGGAAGGCGGTGAAGGCCACCGCGCAGAAGATGACGAGCGCGGCCAGTTTCACCGCCACCATCACGGTGTTGACCACGGCGCTCTCCCGGGCGCCGCGCAGCAGCACCACCATGGCGAGGACGACGATGGCGGCGGCGGGGACGTTCAGCACCCCGCCGTCGCCGGGCGGGGCGGCGAGCGCGTCGGGCAGGGTCCGGCCGACGGTCAGCTGGAGCAGTTCATTGACGTACTGGCCCCAGCCGACCGCGACCGCGGCCACGGAGACGCCGTACTCCAGGATCAGACACCAGCCGCACACCCAGGCCACCAGCTCGCCCAAGGTGGCGTAGGTGTAGCTGTACGAGGACCCGGCGCCCGGGATCATGCCCGCGAGTTCGGCGTAGGACAGGGCGGAGAACAGCGCGGTGACCCCGGCGAGGACGAAGGAGAGCACCACCGCCGGGCCCGCCTGGGGCACCGCCTCGCCGAGCACCACGAAGATCCCGGTGCCGAGCGTGGCGCCGACGCTGAGCAGGGTGAGCTGGGTCAGGCCCAGGGTGCGGCGGAGCGGACCGCCACCGGCCTCGGCGACCAGCTCCGCCACCTCCCGGCGGCGGGTCAGCCTGCCGACCGGGCCGGGGGCCTGCCCCGGGCTCCGCCGGCCGTGCGGTTGTGTTCGCACACCGTTCACATTGCCTCCCTTGTCCGCGCCGCCGCGCTGTACGGCCCCTGATGATGCGGAAGGGAGCGGGCGGGGAGGTGCACGCATCGGCCAAAGACCCGCCCGTGACTTTGACCGTTCGGCCAAGGCCGGCCGCGGCTACGCCGTCCGCGAGCGGCCCAGCAGCGCCAGGGAGCAGACGAGGGACACGGCCACCAGCACCATCTGGTAGATCACGACCGGCACGATCGATCCGCCGGTCGAGTGCAGCAGCCACTCGCCGACCAGGGGTGCCGTACCGCCGATGAGCGCCGAGCACAGCTGGTAGGAGAGGGAGATACCGGTGTAGCGCACCGAGATCGGGAAGGCCGCGGCGAGCAGTCCGGCCAGGATCGCGTAGTTCATCGCGCCGGTGATGCCCAGGAGAGAGATGCCGAGCCCGACGACGACCGGCTGGGTCGTCGAGACACAGGCGTACATCACCGGCACCAGAGCGAAGTTGAGGCCCAGCAGGGCCGCCACGGTGCGGCGCGGGCCGAAGCGGGCGGCCAGCACCACTCCGAAGGGCTGGGTGATGAACTGGAGGACGCTGTAGACGAGCAGCACGTTCAGCATGGTGGAGCGCTCCATGCCGAGGCTGTCGGTGGACCAGGACAGGACGAAGGTGGTGATGAAGTAGGTGGCGGCGATGCCGATGGAGCTGGCGAGCACGCCGAGTGCGAGGGATCCGGGGTGGCCGGTGACCAGCTCCCGCAGGGGCACCTTCGCGACCTGCTTCTCGTCGCGCAGCCGGGCGAACTCCGGGGACTCCTCGACCTTGAGGCGCACCACCAGGCCGATGACCACCATCACGGCGGAGAAGAGGAACGGCACGCGCCAGCCCCAGGCGTCGAAGTCGTCGTCCGGAAGCTGGGAGAGCAGCGCGAACATCCCGGTGGCCAGGATCGATCCGGCCGGGGACCCCTGCTGGGCGAAGGCGCCGAACGACAGCGCCTTCTCCTTGGGCGCGTGTTCGCTGGCGATGAGGACGGCGCCGCCCCACTCGCCGCCGACCGCGATGCCCTGCACCATGCGCAGGAGCACCAGCGCGATCGGCGCGGCGACGCCGACCTCGTCGTAGCCGGGGAGCAGCCCGATCAGGGTGGTGGCGATGCCCATCATCAGCAACGTGGTGACCAGGGTCTTCTTCCGGCCGATCCGGTCGCCGAGGTGGCCGAAGACGATGCCGCCGATCGGCCGGGCGAGGAAGCCCAGCCACAGGCTGCCGAACGCCTGAAGCGCGCCGGTGGTGTCGCCGCCGCCACCGAAGAAGATCTTGCCGAGGACGAGCGCGGAGGCGGTGGAGTAGATGTAGAAGTCGTACCACTCGACGGTGGTGCCGATGAACGAGGCGAGACCGGCCTTGCGGGCGGTCCGCTCGCGGTCGGTGGCCGGGGCGCGGTCGGTGGCCGCGGCGGTGGCGGTGGGCTTGCTCATGGTCAGCGTCCAGATATGCGGTCGGCGAGACGGGCGATGGGCGATGTGGTGGTGCGGCCGTAGGACTCCGCGCGGTCGGCGGCGCGGTACGCGGCGTACATGCCGTGCACCCCGATCCACCGGAACGGTTCGGGCTCCCAGCGCCGGGTGCGGTGGCCGACCCAGGGCAGCGCGGTCAGCTCGGTGGACCGGCCGAGCAGCAGATCGCGCAGGGTGCGTCCGGCGAGGTTGGTGGCGGCCACGCCATGGCCGACGTAGCCACCCGCGAAGCCGACGCCGGTGGCGGGGTCGTAGTCGATCGAGGCGCACCAGTCGCGGGGCACGGCCAGCACCCCGGACCAGGTGTGGTCGACGGCGGTCTCTGCGGTGTCCGGGAAGAGGCCGGTGAGGATCCGGCGCAGGGCGCGCACGGTGTCCGCGCTGGTCTGCCCCGCCCGGTCGGTGCGGGAGCCGAACTTGTAGGGCACGCCGCGGCCGCCGATGGCGATCCGGCCGTCCGCGGTGCGCTGTCCGTAGGTGTACGCGTGGGTGGCGTCGCTGAGGAGTTCCTGCCCCTCCCAGCCGAGCCGCTTCCACAGCTCGTCGGGGAGCGGCTCGGTGACGATCATCGAGGAGTTCATCGGCAGCCAGGTGCGCCGCTCGCCCTCGATACCGCTGGTGAAGCCCTCGGTGGCGCGGACGATCCGGCCCGCGCGGATGGTGCCGAACGGGGTGCTGACCCGGCCTGGGGCGATGGCGGTGACCGGGGTGGACTCCAGGATCCGCACACCCCGCGCCTCCACCGCGGCGGCCAGGCCGCGCACCAGCTTGGCGGGGTGGACCCGGGCGCAGTGCGGATTGTGGTAGCCGGCCAGCGCCCCGTCCAGGCGCAGCCGCTCGGCGAGCCGGGGTGCGCTCAGCCACTCCAGGTCCTGCCCGCCCCAGTGGCTCAGCTGGTCGTACGCGGCGCGCAGCCGGGGCAGTTGGGCGGCGCCATGGGCGACGGTGAGATAGCCGCTCTTGACGATGTCGGCCTCGATGCCCTCGGCACGGGCCACCGAGATCACCTCGTCCACGGTGTGGATCATCTCCCGCTGGAGGGCGATCACGGCCTCGCGTCCGCGCTTCCTCGCATAGGTCCCGGCCGACCCGGCGATCTTGCAGCTGAGCCAGCCGGCGTTCCGCCCCGAGGCGCCGAATCCGGCGAACTCCCGCTCCACGACGGTGATGTCGAGATCGGGGGCGGCCTGTTTGAGGTAGTACGCGGTCCACAGCCCGGTGAAGCCCCCGCCCACGACGCACACATCGGTGGCGAGGTCGCCGTCGAGCGGCGGACGCCGTTCGGGGAAGCCGGTCTGGCGGTACCAGAAGGACACATTTCCGTTCAGCACTGCGGCACTCAGCCAATCGTGGTCGAACGGCCGCTGGTCGGGCGGCCTGGGATGGCCCCGGTTTCATCGCGGATCGAAGTGGTTCGAGGAGGTGAGGGATGTGCGGAGGGGTGGTCAGTAGCTGGGTGGGCTGATCACCCACAGCACCCGGGCGGCCGCCCCGGCGCTCTCGCTCAGCCGGTGGGGTACGGCCGAGGAGTAGCGGATGCTGTCACCGGCCCCGAGGGTGAAGGAGCGGTCGCCGAGCTGGAGTCCGACCGTGCCCTCGAGGACGTACAGGAACTCCTCCGAGTCGCCGTGGCTGTAGAGGGTCTCTCCCGTGGAGCCATGGGCGTCGAACTCCCCCAGGAACACTTCGAGATGGTGCTGCGGCCCCGGGGTCAGCCGGAACTTGCGCCCGCCGAGCACCCCGAGGGCGAGCCGGGGCGCCTCCTCGGCGCGCAGCACGCTCGGGCCACTGGTGAAGTCGTCGCCGAACAGATCGGCCACCTTCAGGCCGAGCGCGGCGGCGACCTGCTGGAGGGTGGCGATGCTGGGATTGGCCTGCCCGCGCTCTATCTGGCTGAGATAGCCCTCACTGATCCCGGCGGCGTCGGCGACGGTCCGCAGCGTCAGCCGGCGCGCCTTGCGCAGCGCGCGCAGCCGGTCGCCCACGGACTCGTCGCCGGTTTCCGCGGCCCGGTCCGTGGTGTGTTCGTTCTCCATGGCCGCACACGTTAAGAGCGCTGAGTGGATGGCACAAGAGTCTGAACTGAAAACTCAGAAATCTTTACTGATCGGATCCGGCGCTCAGTCCGTCCAGGGTGAGGTCGAGAAGGCGGTCCGCCTGCTCCCGCTGTTCGGGCTTCCCCGAGGCGAGGGCGATGCCGGTGAGAGCGGCGAACATATCGGTGGCGGTGATGTCCGACCGGATCACACCGGCCGCGACGGCGGCGTCCATCAGCCGTGAGAGCGCGTCCTGGATCATCTCGTGGCTCTGCGCGTACGGATTGACGCCCGACGCGACCACGCCCCGCAGCGCGTCCGCCATGCCCAGCTTGGCGTTGGCGTAGTCCATGAAGCGGGCCAGCCACGCCCGCAGGGCCTCGCGCGGGGGCAGGGCCGCCAGCAGTTCGGGGGCGGCGGCGCAGAGCCGGGCCAGCTCATTGCGGTAGGCGGCCTCGATCAGCAGCTCACGGGTCGGGAAGTTCCGATAGAGGGTGCCGGTGCCCACGCCCGCCTCCTTGGCGATGCGCTCCAGGTGGGCGTCCAGCCCCTCCTCGGCGAACACCCGCACCGCGGCGGAGAGGATCTTCTCCCGGTTGCGCTGTGCGTCGGCCCGCAGCGGGCGCCCTGGATCCCTGGCCATCGGCGGCTCTCCTCATTCCCGGTTGCTAAGTGGAGGCACACCCACTTAGTGTGGGGTGAAGTGGCGGCGCCTCCACTTCTCACTGTAGGCCATCGCCCCCTCTCCCCTGCCCCCCGCAACGTTTCCCTGGAAGGAATCCCCATGACATCGGGTATCGAAGGCAAGGTCGTCGCCATTACCGGCGCGAGCAGCGGTATCGGCGAGGCGACCGCGCTGCTGCTGGCCGAGCGCGGCGCCAAGGTCGTCCTCGCGGCGCGGCGCTCGGACCGCATCGAGGCACTGGCGGCCCGGATCGCCGGGTCGGGCGGCGAGGCCGTCGCCGTCGTCACGGATGTGAAGCGGCGCACGGATCTGTCCCGTCTGGTCGCGACGGCACGCGAGCGGTACGGAAAGCTGGACGTCCTGGTCAGCAACGCCGGTATCAGCCCGATCTCCGCCCTCGACGATCTGCGCGTCGAGGACTGGGAGGCGATGGTCGACGTCAACATCAAGGGGGTGCTGTACGGCATCGCCGAGGCCCTGCCGGTCTTCCGCGAGCAGGGCTCCGGGCACTTCGTGCACACCCTCTCCACCGCCGGGCTGACCATCGTCCCGACGATGTCGGTCTACGCCGGCACCAAGAACGCCGTGCGCGCCATCTCCGAAGGGCTGCGCCGGGAGGCGGGCGAATCGCTGCGGGTGACCACCGTCTCGCCGGGGTACACCCGGACCGGACTCGCGGATTCCATCACCGACCCGGACGCGAGGGGCGCGATCCAGGACGGCATGGACAAGATCGCGATGCCCCCGGACGCCATCGCCCGCGCCATCGCGTTCGCCATCGAGCAGCCGGCCGGTGTCGACGTCGGCGAGATCGTGGTCCGTCCCACCGCACAGAACTGAGCTCCACGCCCGGGGATCGACCGGCGGGTACGGCACCCGGCACGGCCCCCTTTCGGGCGGCGCCGAGGAATAACGGCGCGGATATTACGGTGGAATATTCGCTCACGATCGCCTTTCGTTCGGTGCGGAGTGCAGACGATTGAGGGCGTGACGTGCGCTCACGGCACCGATACCGTCCAGATCACGAAGCTGACGCGCGGAGAAACCGGAGAGCAGTTCGAGATTGTCGATACCGGCCCTGAGCAATGCGTTGGCCAAACGATGTCCGATTCTGTCGTGTCCGAGGGCATCGAAGAGTTCGCCCCCCTCACAGGAACCGCAGCGCCGCCCGGGCGCGTTCGGCGTCATTTCCCGGGCGCCGCACCCACCGCACATATCGATCACCCGACCATCCCATCGCGCCCTTGACCAGCTCATCTGGACGATGACTTCGCGAAGCGCACCGACGCTGTCGGCCGCTGAGGAGGAATGAGTGGCGCCACAGATGTCACATCGAATGGTGATCGAATGGCTCATGTGAGCATGATGGCAGAGAGCCTTTCCAGCAGCCTTCCCCGTCATCACTTTGCGGCCGCGCGGCCGCCCGTGGAACATGCGTTTCTCACAGCCGCTTGATGACAAATGCGACTGTTACCCCGCCCGGAGTGGTGAAAGCGTGAGCTAACAGTGGACAGCCAAGAGTCCGGGGGGAGTCCGCGCGAGCCGTTGTCAGCGGCTTGAATCCCGTCCGCGCGACAGGGAACGCACCAGCGACAATCCGGTATCCGGCCGAGTGCTGTCACCGCGAGCCCCACCGGGCTCACTTGACCGACAACGGAAGCGGCTGGGTGATGACAGACAACGCGACGGACAAGGGTGCGGCCGATACCAGGGGGCGCCGTCACCGGAGATGGCGCGTATCCGCGGCGCTGGGTCTGACGGCGGTGCTGGCGGGCGGCGGGATCGCCGCCCTCCGCACCGCCGGATCGCCCGCGTCCGATGCCCCGGAGCCCGCGGCCGCCGTCGCCTCACACTCCGGCCGGCTGACATCCGAGGAGTCGCGCGAGGCGTCCCGTATCGCCATCGACGCCGCCCCCGGGCCCGGGACCGCGAAGGACCGTCAGAAGGCGGCAGAGAAGAGCGACGGGGAGCGGAACGCCGCGGGCGGCTCCGGTGCCGAGCCGCTGGACACCCGCCGTCCGCCCCGCGCCAAGTCGGCGTCCTCCGACCCCGACGGCCGGGCCGAGGTCCAGCTCTACGACTACGCCTCGGACACCCTCATCACCAGGGTGGTCGATCTGCGCTCCAAGAAGGTCCTCGACTCCACCCGCCGGCACGGCGTCCAGCCGCCTCCCACCCTGGCCGAGGCACGCGAGGCGGTGAAGGTCATCCTCGCCGACCGCGGGCTCGGCCCGGGGATGCGCGAGTCCTACGCCTCGCAGACCGGGAAGCGGCTGACCTCGCCCGCCCAACTGCGGCTCCAGAGTATGTCGTTCCTCGGTTCCCGGGCCGAGGGGGTGGACGGCGCCCGGAAGGTGTCCCGGTGCGGTGAGCACCGGTGTGTGCAGCTGTTCGTGCGCGTTCCGGGTGGCAAGTGGATCGACACCAGCCGGATCGTCATCGATCTGTCGGCCAGGCGCGCCGCCGTCATCGGCCTGTGAGGGGAGCCTTGTCCGTGTCCAGTCTGTTTCGGCGTGCCCGTGTGTTTCGTGCTCGTGTGTTGCAGCGTCCCCGTGTGCTTCGGCGTGCCCGTGTGCTGATCGCCGTGGTGGGATTGCTGGCCCTGTGGGTGCCGGGCCCGGCCTCCGCCGCGCCCGCGAGGGCCGCGGCGGAGCCGTCCTGCCCCGCCGCGGATCGCATCGACACGACCCTCAAGAACGGTGCCCGGTGGCAGATGTGCTGGGACATCGACCGCAACACCGGTGCGGTGTTGAGCGATGTGATCTACACCCCGAACCGCTCCACCCCCACCCGGGTCCTCAAGAGCGCCTCGCTGGCCGAGGTGCATGTGCCCTACGACAGTGGTCAGCCCCGCTTCTACGACGTCTCGTCCATCGGCTTCGGCGATCTGGAGCAGGGCACGCTCACCCCGCTCAGCGCCAAGGACTGCCCCGACGGGCGGCTGCGCGACTTCCGTGACACCCCGGTGCTGTGCGTCGAGGAGCAGCCGCGGCCGTTCGCCTACAAGAGCGCCGTGGAGAAGGGCGTACTGCACGGCACCGATCTGGTCGTCTTCTCGGTCTCCGAGATCGGCTGGTACGACTACATCACCGAGTGGCGCTTCTCGGACGACGGCTCCATCACCCCCCGGTCGGGCGCCACCGGAAGCCTCTCGCCGTTCCAGTTCTCCGACGCGAGCAGCGGCTGGCCGACCGGGGTGGGCTCCACCCGGTTCAGCGAGAACCACTCGCACAACATCTTCTGGCGGCTGGACTTCGACGTCGACGGAGAGTCGAAGAACACCGTGGAGCAGTACGACTACCTGGGCAGCGGCACGGCCGCGCGCACCACCAAGCGCACCGTGTTCTCCCGTGAGACCGCGGCGGACCTCGCGCCCACCCGCTTCTGGCGGGTCGTCAACCCCGCCGCCGAGAACGCCGACGGCCACGCCAAGTCCTGGGAGATCGACGACCACCAGAGCGATCAGTACCGGGGTCCGCGCGAGACCGAGGAGTTCACCCACCACGACATGTACTTCACGCAGTACCGGGAGTGCGAGCGGCTGGCCTACGGCAACACCGCCCCGGACTGCGCCACCTCGGTCGACAAGTACACCGGCGGCGAGAAGCTGACCGACCCGGTCGCCTGGGTCAGTGTCGACTTCCACCATGTGCCCAGGGACGAGGACCAGGACCCCATGCCCACCCACTGGCAGGGCTTCAGGATCGTGCCCCGGGACCTCACGGCCACGAGCCGGCTGCCATGACCCGGTCCCCGTCGCCCGTCCCGTCCCCCGGCAAGGAGTGCACCGTGTTACGTCCGACCCCGGCCCCGTCCGTCGAGGAGCGGTCGAAGACACGCCGCGTCCTCGAGGACCGGCTGACCGCCCTGGCCCGCGCCCATCAGGTGCCCGGGGCCCAACTCGCCGTGCACGGCGGCGGAATGACCCTCGCCGTGGAGACCGGCGTCCTGGACGCGGACACCGGCGAGCCGTGCACCGCCGACGCGGCCGTGCCCATCGGCTCCATCACCAAGGCGTACACCGCGACCGTGGTGATGCTCCTGGTGGCGGACGACGATGTGGAGCTGGACGACCGGCTCGGCGACCATGTGCCCGAGCTGCGGCGGGCCGGTCCACCGTGCACGGTGCGCCAGGTGCTCAGCCACACCGCGGGGCTGCCGTCCGGGCCCGACTCCGACCAGGTGGCCTCGCTGAGCGCCGCGCGCTATCTGCTGGACCACTGCACGGACCGCACCCTGGTGATGCCCCCGGGGACGGACTTCTCCTACTCCAACGCGGGCTATGTGGCCGCGGGCCGGCTGATCGAGACGGTCACCGGGATGAGCTGGCAGGAGGCCGTACGGTCGGTTCTGCTCGATCCGCTGGGCACCGTGCCGTCCTTCATCGGCACGGCCGGCGCCCCGCACCGGCCCACGGCGCGCGGCCACTCGGCCAACAAGGCCACGGGCAGAACACGGCCGGTGCGGCAGAACCTCGCCCCCGCCGAGGCCGCGGCCGGTGCTCTGAGGGTCAGTGCCCTCGATCTGGTGGCGCTGGGCCGGGCCCATCTCGGCGACGCGGCCGCGGGGTTGCTGCCCCGCGAGCTCGCGGAGGAGATGCGCCGCCCGGTGCCCGGCGCCGACCCCGGGGTGCTGGCCGACGGCTGGGGCCTGGGCTGGGGGCTCTTCCGGCACGGCGACACGCTGTGGTTCGGGCACGACGGCAACGCCCAGGGCACCTCCTGCTTCCTGCGGGCCGATCCCGCCACCGGAGCGGTGGTCGGTTTCACCGCCAACGCGGGCACCGGCACCGAGCTGTGGAACGAACTGACCGATGTCCTCGGCGAGATCACCGGTGTCCGGGTGCCCCCCACACCCACCCCACGGCACCGGGCCACCCCGATGGCCGCCACCTCGCAGTGCACCGGGATCTATCTCAACGGCGACATCGAGTACCAGGTGACCATCGGCGACGGGGGCGTTCTGGCCCTGTCCGTGGACGGCGACCTCCCCGCGCCACTGGTCTGCCACGAGGACCTCACCTGCGATCTGGTGGACCCCTCCTCCGGACGCCGGCTCCCCGGCGGGCGCTTCGTCCGCGATCCGCGGACCGGCGCCGTGGACCGGATCCAGCTCTCGGGCCGGATGGCCCGTAAGAGCGCCCTGGTCTGAGGTTCCCCACCGCCCCGCACACGGCCGCTCTCCCCACGTCTCCCCCGGCCGGGTGCGGGTGCGACGGCTCGGCGCCAGCCGGCCCGAGCCGCCCCCCATATCCGCCCGTTCAACCGCTCTGAAGGGCCACGACCCACCATGACGGACCACTACGAGACCTCATCGGTGTCCGCACCCCAACCCGTCCCGGACCTCCCTCCGGAGGCGTGGAACGCCACGGACCGCGCCGTCTCCCGCGCGCCGCTCGGCGAGCTCTTCGCCGTCCGGGCGGAGCGCGCCCCCGAGGCGCCGGCGCTGGTGGCGGACGGGCGCGAGTGGTCCTTCGGGGAGGTCGAGCGCTGGGCGAACCGGCTGGCCCACCGTCTCATCGGGCAGGGCGTGGGCCCGGAGCGGGTGGTGGCGCTGGTGCTGCCCCGCTCGGCGGAGCTGGTGGTGGCCGAGCTGGCGGTGGCGAAGGCGGGCGGCGCGTACCTCCCGATCGACCCCGCGCACCCCGGGGAGCGCCGGGCCATGATGCTGGCCGACGCCCGGCCGGTGGCCGTGCTCGAAGATCCAGCGTGGATCCGGGAGGTGGGGGCCGGGGCGGGCCCGGACCACGCGCCCGGCCGGGGGGAGTTGCTCGGCCCGCTGTGCCCCGAGCATCCCGCGTATGTCATCTACACCTCCGGCTCCACGGGCGTGCCCAAGGGCGTGCTGGTGCCACACGCCGGTCTGGGCAACTTCTCGGCCGCGGCGGTGGCCCACTACCAGGTCCGGCCCGGCGACCGGGTGCTGCAATTCTCCTCGCCCAGCTTCGACGCCTCCGTTCTGGAGCTGTGCTCCTCCCTGCTCGCCGGGGCGGCCCTGGTGGTGCCCCCCGAGGGGCCGCTGCTGGGCGCCGAGCTGGTGTCGGTCCTGCGGGAGAGGCGGGTGACCCATGCCCTGATCCCCCCGGCGGCGCTCGCCACCGTGCCCCCGGAGGAGCTTCACGACGGGCTGCCCGACTTCCGCACGCTGATCGTGGGCGCGGAGGCGTGCCCCGCCGATCTGGTGGACCTGTGGGCGCCCGGACGGCGGATGGTGAACTCCTACGGCCCGACGGAGGCCACGGTCGTGGCCTCCTGGACGGACGCCCTGGCGGCGGGGACCGGCGCCCCGCCGATCGGCCGTCCGCTGCCCAATACCCGGGTGTTCGTACTGGACGAGGCGGCGCGGCAGGTACCGGTCGGGGTCACCGGAGAGCTGTGCATCAGCGGCGCGGGCCTGGCCCGCGGCTATCTCGACCGGCCGGGGCTGACCGCCGAGCGGTTCACCGCCTGCCCGTTCGGCCCGCCCGGATCGCGGATGTACCGCACCGGTGACCTGGTCCGCTGGAACGCCGACGGCGAACTGGAATTCCTCGGCCGGGCCGACCACCAGGTCAAGATACGCGGCTTCCGCATCGAACTGGGCGAGGTGGAGGCCGCGTTGGCCCGCCACCCCCGGGTGGGGTCCGCCGTGGTCACCGTGCGGGAGGACGAGCCCGGGAGGAAGCGGCTGGTCGGCTATGTGGTGCCGCCCGGCGGCGGAACCCCTCCGAAGGCCGCGGAGGTGCGTGCCGCGGTGGCCCGGATACTGCCGGCGCATATGGTGCCGTCCGCCTACGTCGTACTGGACGCGTTCCCCCTCACCCCGCACCGCAAGATCGACCGGCAGGCGCTGCCCGCCCCGCGCTCCGCGCCCGACGGCGACTCCCGCCACATCGCCCCGCGCACCCCCGCCGAGGAGACCCTGGCCCGCGTCTGGTCCGAGGTGCTGCCGGTGGACGCCGTGGGCGTGGAGGACGACTTCCTGGGCCTGGGTGGCGACTCCATCCTGGGGGTGCGGCTGCTGACCCGGATCCGGGCCGAGCTGGGCGTGGAGCTCTCACTGCGCGATCTGCTCGACGCCAGGACGGTGGCGCGGCTGGCCGGCAAGCTGCCCGCCCCGGCGGCCGAGACGCCCGAGGCGCCGATCCCGCCCGCGCCGCGCGACCGTCCGCTGCCGCTGTCCTCCGCCCAGCGGCGGCTGTGGTTCCTGGACGATCTGACCTCCGGCGGGACCGAGTACAACACCGGGGCCGGGCTGCGGCTCGACGGCCCGCTGGACGCGGCCGCGCTGCGCCGGGCGCTGGACCGGCTCACCGCCCGCCATGACGCCCTGCGCACCACCTTCGCCACCGTGGACGGGCACGGGGTGCAACAGGTGGCCGCGCACGGGACCGTACCCCTCGAACGGCTCGACCTGGGCGGGCATCCGGCGCGGCGGCGCGCCGAGGAGCTCGACGCCACGCTGACCGCCGAGCTGAACCGCCCCTACGACCTCAGCCAGGGTCCGCTGACCAGGGCGCTGCTGATCCGGCTCGCCGACGAGGAGCACGTCCTGCTGCTGGCGCAGCACCACATCGTCACCGACGGCTGGTCGGTCGGGCTGCTGGTGCGCGAACTGGCCGCGCTCTACGCCGCCGAGGTGTCCGGCACCGACGCCGCGCTCCCCGAACCCGCCCTCCAGTACCCGGACTTCGCGGTGTGGGAGCGGAGCCGTACCGCCACCGCCGGTGCGGACGCCGATCTGGAGTACTGGCGGGGCCGGCTGGCCGGGATGCAGACGCTGGAGCTGCCCACCGACCGCCCGCGCCCCCCGGTGCGCACCACGGCGGGCGCGGTGCACCGCCGTGAGCTGCCCGCCGAGCTGGTGGCGGGGCTGACCCGGCTCGGCAGGGAGCGGGACACCACGCGGTTCACCCTGCTCGCGGCCGCCGTCGCGGTGCTGTTCTCCCGCTACTCGGGCCAGCGGGACATCGCCTTCGGCACCGTGACCGCCGGGCGCCACCGCAAGGAGCTGGAGTCGGTCGCCGGATTCTTCGTCAACACCCTTGTGCTGCGCGCCGATGTGGACGGGGACAGCACCGTCGAGCGGTTCCTGGACGCGATGCGCGAGACGGTGCTTGACGCCTTCGGCCATGACCGGCTGCCGTTCGAGCGCGTCGTCGAGGAGCTGGCCCCGCGCCGCGACCCCAGCCGCAATCCGCTGGTGCAGGCGCTGGTCGTCCAGCAGAGCGCCATGGTGCCCGGCCAGGAGGCGGGGGGTGTGCGGATCACCGAGCACTCCCTGCCGCGCCCGGCCGCGCGGTTCGATCTGGTGCTGGAGTTCCTGCCCCGCGACGACGGCTCGCTGGGGCTGACCATTGAGTTCAACTCCGATCTGTTCGACGCGGCCACGATCGAGCGGATGGCCGGGCATCTGCACCGGCTGCTGGCCGCCATGGTGGCCGATCCGGGTGCCACCCTCATCGAGCTGCGGATGCTGGCCGACGCCGAGTGGCATGCGATGCTCGACGCCTGGAACGGTCCTGAGCGACCCGCGGTCGAGGCCACCCTGCCCGATCTCTTCGCCGTCCAGGTGTCGCGACGCCCCACGGCCACCGCCGTGACCTGCGGGGACACCATCCTCTCCTACGACGAGGTGAACCGGCGCGCCAACCGGCTGGCGCGGCTGCTCATCGACCGGGGCGCCGGTCCCGAGCGGCTGGTGGCCCTCGCCCTGCCCCGCTCGGCCGAGCTCGTCGTCGTTCTGCTGGCGGTGCTCAAGGCGGGCGCCGGATATCTGCCGGTGGACCCCGAATACCCGGCCGAGCGCATCGCGTTCATGCTGGAGAACGCCGCGCCCTCGACCGTCCTGGCCACCACCGGGGCGGCCGGCTGCCTGCCCGTGGACGCCGCACCGCTGCTGCTGGACGACCCGGGGGTACGCGCCCGGCTGGACGGGCTCGCGGACGGCGACATCACCGACGCCGAACGGCTCCGGCCGCTCGTCCCGGCCCATCCCGCCTATGTCATCTACACCTCCGGATCGACCGGCCGGCCCAAGGGCGTGGTGGCCACCCACCGCGGTGTGGCGGGGCTCGCGGCCTGGGCCGAGGCGGAGCTGGGGCGGGAGCGGCTGACCGACGTGGTCGCCTCGACCTCGCTCAACTTCGATGTGTCGGTCTTCGAGATCCTCTGCCCGCTGCTGGCCGGCGGCAGCGTCGAGGTGGTGCGCGATCTGCTCGCCCTCACCGATCCCGAGGGGCGGCCGCGGGCGACGGGGCTGCTCAGCGGGGTGCCCTCGGTGTTCTCCCGGCTGCTGGGCGAGGACCGCCCGGCGGACTGGGCCCGGACCGTCGTACTGGCGGGCGAGGCGCTGCCCGCCCAGACCGTACGGGACATCCGGGAGGCCATGCCGTCCTGCCGGATCGCCAATCTGTACGGGCCGACCGAGGCCACGGTGTACGCCACCGGCTGGTTCTGCGACGGCCGGGCGCCCTCGCAGGCCCCGCCGATCGGCCACCCGGTCGCGAGCACCCGCGCGTATGTCCTGGACCCGACGCTGCGGCTGGTGCCGCCCGGGGTGACCGGTGAGCTGTATCTGGGCGGGCAGGGCCTGGCCCGGGGGTATCTGCGGCGACCCGGGCTGACCGCCCACCGCTTTCTCGCGGACCCCTTCGGGCCGCCCGGCAGCCGGATGTACCGCACCGGTGACCTGGTCCGCTGGAACGGCGAGGGCCAGCTGGAGTACGTGGGCAGAGCCGACAACCAGGTGAAGATCCGCGGCTTCCGCATCGAGCTGGGCGAGGTGGAGACGGCGCTGCTGCGCCACCCCGACATCGCCGAGGCGGCGGCCGTCGCCCGGGAGACGGACGGCCATCGGCGGCTGATCGCCCATGTGGTGGCCGCCTCGGGCGCCGAGCCCGACCCGGCGGGGCTGCGGCGGTTCCTGCGGCGCTCGCTGCCCGACTACATGGTGCCCGCATCCGTCGTCGTCCTGGAGCGGATGCCGCTCAACCCCAACGGCAAGCTGGACCGCGCCCGGCTCCCCGAGCCGGACTGGGCCGGGGCCGCGGCACCGGGCTATGTGGCGCCCCGGACCGCCACCGAGCGGACCCTGGCGACGGTCTGGGCCCGGATCCTGCGGGTGGACCGCGTGGGGATGGAGGACAACTTCTTCTCCCTCGGCGGCGATTCGATCCTCAGCATCCAGCTGGTCTCCCAGGCACGGCAGGCCGGTCTCGCCGTCACCTCGCGCGATGTCTACCGCCATCAGACGATCGCCGCGCTGGCCCTGCACCTGGACACCACCACGGCCCCTGCCGAGCCCGCCGCCGAGGGGGACGGGACGGCCACCGGGGAGCTGCCGCTGACCCCCATCCAGCACTGGCTGTTCACCGCCGACGCCGAGCGGGCCGGCCACTTCAACCAGACCGTCTCGCTGGTGCTGCCCGAGGACGTGGACGAGGACGCGCTGCGGCTCGCCCTGGACGCGCTGGTGGACCACCATGACGCCCTGCGCTCCCGCTTCCACCACCGCCACGGCGGCTGGTACCAGCGGATCGAGGACGCGGCGGCCGTCCGCGTACCGCTCCAGACCACCGGCGCCGGACACCTGGGCCGCTTCGACCTAGCCGAGGGGCCGCTGATGCGGGCGGTACTCGACCGGGACGCCGGGCCGTGCCCGGTCCTCCACCTCACCATCCATCACGCGGTGGTGGACGGGGTGGCCTGGCGCGTCGTCCTGGAGGATCTCGACGGCGCCTACCGGCGGGCGGCCCGGGGCGAGGGCGCCGGGCTTCCCCCGAAGTCCTCGCCACTGCGCCGCTGGGCGCTGCGGCTCAACGCCCACGCCGGGGAAGGCGGGTTCGCGGACGAGGAGGCGTACTGGACCGGCCTGGCCGCGGCCTGCGACCCCTCGCTGCCGGTGGACCTGAACGGGACGGCCGGGGCGGACGGGGCGGACGAGGTTGACGGGGCGAACGGGGAGGCCGGGGCGAACACCTACGCCTCGGCCCGGTCGGTCACCCTCCGGCTCGGCCCGGAGGAGACCGCCGCACTCCTCCAGACGCTCCCCGAGGTCTACCGCACACAGGTCAACGACGTGCTGCTGAGCGCGCTGGCCCGGGTGCTGCGCCGCTGGACCGGGCGCGCCCGGGTGCCGGTGGACGTGGAGGGCCACGGCCGCGAGGAGCTGTTCGCGGACCTGGATCTGTCCCGTACGGTCGGCTGGTTCACCACCCGCTTCCCGGTGGCGCTCGACGTTCCGGACGGCGGCTGGGGCGACGTCCTCAAGTCCGTCAAGGAGCAGATGCGGGCCGTACCGCGGCGTGGTCTGGGCTACGGGGTGCGGCGCCATCTGCTCGATGGCGCGGGCCTCCCCGACGGCCCCACGGCCGGGATCAGCTTCAACTACCTCGGCCGGTTCGAGGCGCCGGGCGGTGGCGACGGGCTCTTCCGCGGTCTGCACCGGGAGCTGGCCCTGGACGCCGACCCCGCCTCGCCGCGTCCGCATCCGCTGGAGGTGGTGGGCCGGGCCCTGGGGGACGACCTGGAGTTCACCTGGTTCTACTCCGCGAACCTGCACCGGGAGGAGACGGTCGCCCGGCTCGCCGGGGAGTTCCGCGAGGCGCTGTGCGAGATCGCCCGGCACGGGAGCGCGCCCGGCGCGGGCGGCCGCACCCCGTCCGACTTCCCGCTGGCCGCCCTCGACCAGGCCGCCGTGGACCGGCTGGCCGGGAACGGCGGCGCGGTGGAGGACATCTACCCGCTCACCCCCACCCAGGCGGGCATGCTGTTCCACGCGCTGGCGCAGGGCGACCGGCGGGCCTACTTCCAGCAGCTCAGCTTCGTCCTCGACGGGGTGCCGGAGCCGGCGGCGCTGGCCGCGGCCTGGCAGCAGGTAGCCGACCGTACCCAGGTGTTGCGCGCCCGCGCGGTGTGGGAGGGGGTGCCCGAGCCGGTCCAGGTGGTGGAGCGCGGGGTCCGGATCCCGGTGGCCCTGCTCGACTGGCGTCATCTGTCCGGGCCGGACGAGCGCCGGCAGGAGCTGCGGAGGTTCCTCGCCGAGGACCGGGAGCGCGGCCTGGACCTGGCCGCCGCGCCGCTGACGCGGCTGGCGCTGGCCCGGCTGTCGGCGACCGAGGTCCAGGTGGTGTGGACGTTCCACCATCTGATCCTGGACGGCTGGAGCCTGTTCCAGGTGCTCTCCGACGTCTTCCACTGCCACGCACGGGCGCGTGACGGGGCGTCCGGCGCGGCCATGGCCGCCGGGCTGCCCGGCCGCCGCCCGTTCGGCGACTATGTGGCCTGGCTGCGGGAGCGCGCCGGGGCCCTGGCCGAGGAGCACTGGCGTACCCGGCTCGGCGATCTCACCGAGCCCACCCCGCTGCCGTACGACCGGGAGCCCACCGAGACCCATCACGCCGAGTCCACCGAGGAGCTCCGCGTGACCCTGCCCGCCGCCACCACCCAGCGGCTCCAGGCGCTGGCCCGGGACGAGGGGCTGACCCTGAACACCGTGGTGCAGGGCGCCTGGGCGCTGCTGCTGGCCCGGCGGTCCGGCCGCGAGGACGTGGTCTTCGGGACCACGGTGTCCGGACGGCCTCCGGAGCTGCCGGGCGTGGAGACGATGAACGGGCTGTTCATCACCACCGTGCCGACCCGCCTCACGGTGCCGGCCGGGTCCACCCTGCTGTCCTGGCTGAGGGCGGTGCAGTCCGGGCAGACCGAGGACCGGCGGTTCGACTTCGTACCGCTCACCCGGCTGCGGTCCTGGACCGGTCTGCCCGAGCGGGTGAACCTCTTCGACTCCATCGTGGTCTTCGAGAACTATCCGGTCGGCGGGGACCTCGCCGCCGCGCACGGCCTCGCGCTGCGCGAGCTGAACGGCGTCGAGACCACCAACTACCCGCTGTCCCTGGTGGTCTACCCCGGCGAGGAGCTGGCGCTGCGGCTCGGCTACGACCCGGCGCTGTTCGACGGGGCCACCGCCCGGCGGCTGGCGGAGTACCTGACGGTGCTGCTGACGGCCATGGCCGACACCCCGGACCGGGCGCCCGCACACCTTCCGATGCTCACCGCCGCCCGGCGCCACCAGGTGCTCCGGGAGTGGAACGACACCGCGGTGCCGCTGCCCGAGTCCACGGTGGCCGGGCGGTTCGCCGAGCGGGTGCGGTGTGCGCCGGAGGCGGTGGCCCTGGACGGCGGGGCGGGCCCGGTGAGCTACCGGGAGCTGGACACCCGCGCCAACCGGCTGGCCCACCGGCTCATCGGACACGGCGTCGGCCCGGAGCGCCCGGTGGCCGTCCTGATGGACCGGTCGGTGGAGCTGGTGGTGGCGCTGCTGGCGGTCGTCAAGGCGGGCGGGGTGTACGTACCGCTGGACACCCGCGCCCCCGGGGACCGGCTGCGGAGCGTGCTGGCGGAGGCGGGCGCGGAGGTGCTGCTGACCGACCGCGCGTGGCAGCGCACGGCGGCGGACGTCTCGGGCGACCGGCGGACCCTGCTTGTGGCGCCCGGCTCCTACGGTGGCGACGACGGCCCGTCGCAGCCGCCGAGCGTGGCGCTCTCCCCCGACAACGCCCTGTATCTGATGTTCACTTCGGGCTCCACCGGGCGGCCCAAGGGCGTCGCGGTGCGCCACCGCGATGTGACCGCCCTCGTCGCGGACCGCGCCTTCGCGGACCACGACCGGGTGCTGGTGCACTCGCCCCAGGCGTTCGACGCCTCGACGTACGAGCTGTGGGTGCCGCTGCTGCGCGGCGGCCGGGCCGTGCTGGCGCCCGCCGGGGACGTGGACGCGGACACCGTGCGCCGGGCGGTCGCCGAGTACGGGGTGAGCTGTCTGTGGCTGACCGCCGGGCTGTTCCGGCTGCTGGCACAGGAGGCGCCGGAGTGTCTGCGCGGCGCCCGGGAGGTGTGGACCGGCGGCGAGGCGGTGCCCCCGGGCGCGGTGCGCCGGGTGCTCGCGGCCTGCCCAGAGCTGACGGTGATGGACGGCTACGGCCCGACCGAGACCACGACCTTCGCCACCCGGCGCCCCTTCCGCGCCGGGGAGGAGCTGCCGCGCTCGCTGCCCATCGGACGGCCGCTGGACAACACCCGCACGTACGTCCTCGACGGTGCCCTCCAGCCGCAACCTCCCGGCGTTCCCGGGGAGTTGTACATCGCGGGGGCCGGGGTGGCGCGCGGCTACCACGGCCGCCCCGGCGCCACCGCCGAGCGGTACGTCGCCGATCCGTTCGGGCCGTCCGGCTCCCGGATGTACCGCACCGGGGACATCGTGGCCTGGACCGACGACGGTGAACTGCGCTTCGTGGGCCGCGCCGACGACCAGCTGAAGGTCCGGGGCTTCCGCATCGAACCGGGCGAGATCGAGGCCGCGCTGATCCGCCACGCGGCCGTGGCGGAGGCGGTCGTCACGCTCTCCCGGGTGGCCGACCGCACGCTGCTGACCGGCTACGCGGTGCCGGTGGCCGGGGCCGGGGTGCCGGACGCCGGGGAGCTGCGGTCCTTCCTGGGCGGCCTGCTGCCCGACTACATGGTGCCCTCGGCGTTCGTCGCCCTCGACGCGCTGCCGCTCACCCGCAACGGCAAGGTGGACCGCCGCCGGCTGCCCGCGCCCGACCCGGCGGCGGCCGGGACGGCCGGGTACGTGGCGCCCCGTACCGACACCGAGCGGGCCCTCGCGGAGATCTGGGGCACCCTGCTGGGCCGGGAGCGGATCGGCGCCGAGGACAACTTCTTCCATCTGGGCGGGGATTCGATCCTCAGCATCCAGGTGGCCTCCCGCGCCCGGCAGGCGGGGCTGGCCGTCACCCCCCGCGAGCTCTTCCGGCATCCCACCATCGCCTCGCTCGCCACCGTCACCACGCCCACCGCCACGCCCGCCGCCGACACCGGGCCGGTCACCGGCGAGGTGCCGCTCACCCCGATCCAGCACTGGTTCTTCGGGATGCGGACCGACCGGCCCGGCCACTTCAACCAGTCCGTGGTCGTGGAGCTCCAGCGGGAACCTGACCTCCGCGCGCTGCGCGCGGCGCTCGACGCGCTGCTGGTCCACCATGACGCGCTGCGCATGCGGTTCGAGCCGGGCGCCGGCGAAGGCCCGCGGCAGTACTGCCCGCGGCCGGATCTGACGGCCCCGGCGCCCCTGCGGGAGCACGACCTGTCGGGGCTCGACGCGGACCAGTGCCGGGCCGCCGAGGAGTCGGCGATGGCGGAGGCGCAGGCCGGGTTCGACCTGGTGCGGGGTCCGCTGCTGGCCGCGCGGCTGTTCCACCATGGCGACGGGCAGCGGCCGGCCCTCTTCCTGACCGCTCACCACCTGGTGGTGGACGGTGTCTCCTGGCGGGTGCTGCTGGAGGATCTGAACACCGCGTACCGGCAACTGATTACGGGCGGGCGGGCCGACCTCGGCCCGCGCACCACGTCCGTACGGGACTGGTCCCGAAAGCTCACCGAGCACACCGCCGCCGGTGGTTTCGACGCCGAACTCGCCCACTGGCGGGCGGTGACCGCGGAGTGCGCCGCGGGGCTGCCCGTGGACGGCGAGGGGGACAACACGGTGGCGTCCATGGCGTCGGTCACCGTCCGTCTCGACCGGGAGCGCACCGAGGCACTGCTGCGGCAGGTCCCCGAGGTCTACCGCACCCGTATGGACGATTGTCTGCTCGCGGCGCTGGGCCGGGTGCTCGGCGACTGGACCGGGCGGCGCCGGATCGCCGTGGACCTGGAGGGCCACGGCCGGGAGGAGCATCTGCTGGACGGGGTGGACCTGTCCCGCACCGTCGGCTGGTTCACCAGCCTCTATCCGGTCGCCCTGGACGTCCCGGGCGGCGGCTGGGGCGAGACGCTGAAGTCGGTCAAGGAGCAGCTGCGGGCGGTGCCCGCACGCGGTATCGGCTACGGCGCGCTGCGCCACCTCTCCCCCGGCTCCGGGCTCCTGGGCGCGGCCGAGCCCGGGATCAGCTTCAACTACCTCGGGCAGTTCGACTGGTCGGCGGCGGATGACGACACCGGTCTCGTCCGCACCGTACGGGACGGGCTCGGCGGTGACGCCGCGCCCGACACGGCCCGGGCGCATCTGCTGGACGTCGTGGCCCGGGTGGAGCGCCGGTGCCTCGAGATCACCTGGTACTACGGCTCGGGGACGCACACCGAGGACACGGTGGCCGGGCTGGCGCGGGGGATGCTCCGCGCGCTGGAGGAGATCGTCGGCCACTGCGCCGGCCCCGGGGCGGGCGGCCGTACCCCGTCGGACTTCCCGCTGGCCCGGCTGGACCAGGCCGCGGTGGACCGGATCGCCGCCGACGGCCGGGCGGTGGAGGACATCTATCCGCTGACCCCGACCCAGGCCGGGATGCTGTTCCACGGGCTGATGGACCCGGCGTCGGACGCGTATGTCAACCAGGTCCAGCTGACGCTGACGGGTGCGCGCGATCCGCGGGCGCTGGCCACCGCGTGGCGGCAGACGGTGGACGCCAATCCGATCCTGCGCACCCATCTGGTGTGGGCGGACACCCCGGAGCCGCTCCAGGTCGTGACGCACCGGGCGGCGCTCCGGATCGTCCACCACGACTGGACGCGGCGGCCCGAGGAGTGGCGCGGGGCCGAGCTGGACCGGATGCTCGCCGAGGACCGGGCCGAGGGGATCGACCTGGCCACGGCGCCGCTGATGCGGCTGGCGCTGATCCGGCTGTCCGCCGACGAGGTGCGGATCGTCTGGACCTTCCACCATGTGCTGCTCGACGGCTGGAGCGCGGCGCAGGTCTTCGACGAGGTCTGCGAGCGGTACGCGGCGCTGACCTCGGAACGGGCGCCCGTGGTGCCCGCCCGCCGACCGTTCCGCGAGTACCTGGGCTGGCTCGGCGAGCAGGACACGGCGGAGGCCGAGCGGTACTGGCGTACGGCGCTGGCCGGGTTCACCTCGCCCACCGAACTGCCGCGGGACCGGCCCGCGCCGGAGGCGCACCGCAGCGCCTCCTCGGGGTCGCACCGGGTCACGCTGGGCGCCGAGGAGTCCGCCCGGCTCCGTACGACCGCGCAGCGGGGCGGGCTGACCATGAACACGGTGGTGCAGGGCGCCTGGGCGCTGCTGCTGTCACGGTACAGCGGGGCCGACGACCTGTGCTTCGGCACCACCGTCTCGGGGCGGCCGGCCGCGCTGCCGGGAGTCGAGTCCATGGTCGGGGTGTTCATCAACACCATCCCCACCCGGGTCCGGGTGGCCGGGGAGAGCCGACTGCTGGACTGGCTGCGGGAGCTTCAGTCGGCGCAGTCGGAGTCCCGGCTCTTCGAGTTCGTGTCCCTGGCGCAGCTGGGGAGCTGGAGCGAGGTGCCCGGCGGGGTGAGCCTCTTCGACTCCATCGTGGTCTTCGAGAACTACCCGTTCGACAGCGAGGCCATCGCAGCCCATGGCCTGGGCATCCGGCAGGAGCGGGATGTGGAGCCCACCAACTACGCGCTCAGCGTGGTGGTGGCGCCCGAGGAGCGGCTGTCGATCTGCCTGGACTACGACCCCGAGGCGTTCGACGCCCCGACGATCGAGCGGCTGGGCGGCTGTCTGCGCAATCTGCTGGTGGAGATGGCGACCGATCCGGAGCGGCGGCTGGACGAACTGCCGCTGGTCGGCGAGGCCGAGACGCGCGGCATCCTCGACCGCTTCAGCGGCCCGGTCTCCGCCGCGCCGGACGCGGTGCTGCCCGCGCTGTTCGAGGCGCGGGCGGCCCGTACGCCGGACGCGGTGGCGGTGATGGGCGACGGCGGGCCGCTGACCTACCGGGAGCTGAACGAGCGTGCCAACCGGCTGGCCCGGCTGCTGATCGCCTCGGGCGCCGGGCCGGAACGCTTCGTGGCCCTGGCGCTGCCGCGCACCCCGGAGCTGGTGGTGGCCGTGCTGGCGGTGCTCAAGAGCGGGGCGGCCTATCTCCCGGTCGACCCGGCGTACCCGGCGGAGCGGATCGCCTTCATGCTCGGCGACATCGCCCCGGACACGGTGGTGACGACAGGAGAAGTGGCGGACCGGATCCCCGCCGGGGCGGGCGGCCGGATCCCGCTGGACGACGCGGAGTTCCGCGGGCGGCTGGCGCGACTGCCCGCCCACGACGTCGGCGACGCCGAGCGGCGCGGCCCGCTGCTCCCCGCCCATCCGGCGTACGCCATCCACACCTCGGGATCCACCGGTACGCCCAAGGGTGTCGTGGTCACCCATGAGAGCGTGGCGGCGCTGGCCGCGTGGGCACGGGAGGAGTTCGGCGCCCAGGGGCTCTCCCATGTGGTGGCCTCGACCTCCCTCAACTTCGATGTGTCGGTCTTCGAGATCCTCTGCCCGCTGCTGGCCGGTGGCGCCATCGAGATCGTCCGCGATCTGCTCACCCTGGCCGAGCGGACGGAAGGCTGGACGGCGAGCCTGATCAGCGCCGTGCCCTCGGCGCTCGGGCAGGTGCTCGGCAAGGGGTCGGTCTCGGTGACGGCGGGGACCGTGGTGCTGGCGGGCGAGGGCCTGGCGGCCCGTACCGTCAAGGAGGTCCGGGCGGCCATCCCCGGCTGCCGGGTGGCCAACATCTACGGCCCCACCGAGGCCACCGTCTACGCCACCGCCTGGACCTGCGACCCGGCCGATCCGGACCGCACCCCGCCCATCGGCGCCCCCGTGGCCGCCACCCGGGCCTACGCACTGGACGCGCGGATGCGGCCGGTGCCGGTCGGGGTGCCGGGAGAGCTCTATCTGGCGGGGCCGGGCCTCGCCCGGGGGTACTTCGGCCGGCCGGGGCTGACCGCGCAGCGGTTCACGGCCGATCCGTTCGGCCCGGCGGGCGGCCGGATGTACCGCACCGGCGACCTGGTCCGCTGGGACGAGCGGGGGCAGCTGGAATACCTCGGCAGAACCGACGACCAGGTCAAGGTGCGCGGTTTCCGCATCGAACTGGGCGAGGTCGAGGCGGCGCTGGCGCGCCACCCCGGTGTCGCCGAGGCGGCCGCGGCGGTCGTCGACACCGGCGGCCACAAGCGGCTGGCCGGTTATGTGGTGCGGGTCCCGGGCTCCCCGCCGGTGGACACCGCCTCGGTCCGCGCCTTCCTCGCCACGAGCCTGCCGGACCATATGGTCCCCTCGGCCGTGGTCGTCCTGGACCGGCTGCCGCTGGGGTCCAGCGGCAAGCTGGACCGGCGTGCGCTGCCCGCACCCGTCTGGGCGGCCCGCGCCACCGGCCATGTGGAGCCGCGTACGGAGACCGAGAAGGCCCTCGCCGCCATCTGGGCGGAGGTGCTGGGCGTCGAGCGGATCGGCGTGGAGGACAACTACTTCGCGCTCGGCGGCGATTCCATCCTCAGCATCCAGATCGTCTCCGCCGCCCGGCGGGCCGGGATCGAGCTGACCCCGCGCCATCTCTTCGTCCACCAGACCGTGGCGGACCTGGCGGCGGCCGCGCGGGAGGCGACGGCGACCGCGACCGAGCGGGGTCCGGTCGTCGGCGAGGTGCCGCTGACCCCGATCCAGCACTGGCTCTTCCACCAACTCGGCTCCACGGCCCGGCACTTCACCCAGTCGGTCTCGGCCGAGCTGACCGCACCGCTGGACCAGAGCGCGCTGCGCACCGCCCTGTCCACGGTGCTGACCCACCATGACGCCCTGCGGCTGCGCTTCGAGCGGACCGACGACGGCGCCGTGCGCCAGTACAACGCCCCGCCGGACGCGGAGCCGGTGCTGGACATCCACGATCTGTCCGCCGTGGCACCCGAGCGGCGGGACGCGGTGATGCGGGAGACGGCGGGGCGGATCCGGTCCGGGTTCGACCTGGCCCGGGGGCCGCTGCTGCGCGCCGTGCTCTTCACCCGGGGCGAGGGGATACGGCCCGTACTGCTGCTGACGGCCCACCACTTGGTGGTGGACGCCGTCTCCTGGCGCATCGTGCTGGAGGATCTGGACACCGCCTACCGGCAGATCGTCGCCGGCCGGACGCCGGAACCGGGCCCCAAGACCACGTCGTTCCGCACCTGGGCACTGCGCCTGACCGAGCACACCGCCGCCGGGGGCTTCGACGCCGAGCGCGACCACTGGGCGGCCTCCGCCGGCTGCACCGACCTCCCCACGGACGGCGAGGGCCCCAACACCGCCGCCTCGGCGGATGAGGTGACCGTACGGCTCGGCGCGGAGGAGACCCGGCTGCTGCTGCAAGAGGTGCCGGACGCGTACCGGACCCGGATCAACGATGTACTGCTGTGCGCCCTGGGACGGGTGCTGGCCCGCTGGACCGGCCGGGACACGGTGGCGGTGGCCCTGGAGGGGCACGGCCGGGAGGAGATCTTCGACGGGGTGGATCTGTCCCGTACGGTCGGCTGGTTCACCAGCATGTTCCCCGTCGCGCTTGAGGCCCCCGCCTCCTCAGGGCTGGAGCGGACGCTGAAGGCCGTCAAGGAGCGGCTGCGGGCGGTCCCCGGGAACGGCCTGGGCCACGGCGCGCTGCGCCACCTGTCCGTCGCGGCCGCCGCCGGGCTTCCCGCCACCCCGAAGATCAGCTTCAACTATCTGGGCCAGCAGGACTGGGAGCCCCCGGCGGGCGGTCTGCTGCACGCCCTGGCCGGTGGGCTGGAGGGCGATATGAGCCCGGATGCGCCCCGGCCGCATCTGCTCGATGTGATCGGCCGGGTGGCGGACCGGCGGCTCGAACTCAGCTGGTCCTACTCCCGGTCGCTGCACCGACGCGCCACGGTGGCCCGGCTCGCGGAGGAGATGGCCGAGGAGCTGCGGGCGATCGTCCGGCTGTGCGTCCGCCCCGGTGCGGGCGGGCGGACGCCGTCGGACTTCCCGCTGGCCGGTCTCGACCAGGAGACCGTCGACCGGCTGGCGGGCGACGGCCGGGACGTGGCCGATATCCATCCGCTGACCCCGACCCAGTCCGGGCTGGTCTTCCATGCCCTGGCCCAGCGGGGCCAAGGGCTCTATGTGGAGCAGGCGACGTTCGTCCTGGACGGGGTCGGCGACTCCGGAGTGCTGGCCGCCGCCTGGCAGCATGTCGTGGACCGCACCCCGGTACTGCGCGGCGCGGTGGTGGTGCGTGATGTGCCCGAGCCGCTGATGATCGTGCGCCGCACCGCGGCCGTACCGGTCGAGGAGCTCGACTGGAACGGCCTCACGGAGGACCAGCGCACGGCCGAGCTGGAGCGGCTGCTGGACCGGGATCGCGCCCGCGGGATCGATCTCACCGCGGCCCCGCTGCTCCGCGTCACGCTGGCCCGGCTTTCGCCCGGTGAGGTGCGGGTGCTGTGGACCTTCCACCATGTGCTGCTGGACGGCTGGAGCGTCTTCCAGGTGCTCGGCGATGTCTTCGCCGCCCATGCCGCCCTCGCCGCCGGTGAGCAGCCGAGGCTGCCGGTCCGCAGGCCGTTCGCGGACTATGTGGCCTGGCTCGCGCGTCAGGACCGCACGCGTGCGGAGGCGCACTGGCGGCAAGCCCTGGAAGGATTCACCTCGCCCACTCCCCTCCCCTTTGACCGCAGGCCGACGCCGGAGATCGCCACGCGGTCGTCGCGCTGGCTGTCGCACCGGCTCGGTGAGCGGGACACCGCGGCCCTCCAGGAGTTCGCACGGCGGCACCGGCTCACCCTCAATACGATCGTGCAGGGTGCTTGGGGCTTGCTCGTATCTCGCTTGAGCGGTGAGTCGGACGTCTGCTTCGGGACGACGGTCTCCGGGCGGCCGGCGGAGCTGCCCGGCGCGGACGACATCACCGGCATCTTCATCAACACCCTCCCGGTGCGGTGTGCGGTGGAGGGCACCGCCGGTGCCGCCGCCTGGCTGCGCGGGCTCCAGGCCGAGCAGGCGGACGCGCGCGGCTTCGGCCATGTGCCGCTGGTCCAGCTGCGGGGCTGGAGCGAACTGCCCGCCGGGGTGGACCTCTTCGAGAGCCTGGTGGTGTTCGAGAACTACCCCATCAACAGCTCGGCCGCGGCCGAGCACGGGCTGCGAGTGCGCGATCTGCACGCCCTGGAGGCCACCAACTACGCGCTGACCGTGGTGGTCTCACCCGGATCCGAACTGTCCGTGGAACTCGGCTACGACCCGCGGCTGTTCGCGGAGTCCACCGCCGGGGCGCTGGCCGACCGGCTCATCCATCTCCTCGGCGCGCTGGCCGCGGCCCCCGACGAGCTGCCGCTGGACCGGATCGACGTCCTCCCGGCCGCCGAGCGCCACCGCCTCCTGGTGGACTGGAACGACACCGCCCGGCAGGTGCCCCGGGCGACCTGGGCCGAGCTCGTCGAGGCGGCGGCGGACCGCGACCCCGACGCGACCGCGGTGGACGCCCCGGACCTCCGGCTGACCTACGCGGAGCTGGACGATCGGGCCAACCGCCTGGCCCACCACCTCATCGGGCAGGGCGTGGGCCCCGGCCGGATCGTCGCGCTGGTGCTGCCCCGCTCGGTGGAGTCCGTCGTGGCCCGGCTCGCGGTGGCCAAGGCCGGTGGCGCCTATCTGCCCATCGACCCCGGCTACCCGGCCGAGCGCGTCGCGCTGATGCTCAAGGACTCGGCGCCGCATCTGGTGATCGAGCGGACCGCCGAGGCCGAGGCGCCGGACGGGCCGGCGCACCGCCCCACGGACGAGGACCGGCTCGCCGCCGTCCACCCGGACGACCCCGCCTATGTGATCTACACCTCCGGGTCCACCGGAACGCCCAAGGGCGTGGTGGTCACCCATCGCGGGATCGCCGGGTTCGCCGCCGCCGAGGCCGAGCACTTCCGGGTGCGGCCGGGCGACCGGGTGCTGCGGTTCTCCTCGCCCGGTTTCGACGCCTCCGTGCTGGAGCTGTGCATGGCGCTGCCGTCCGGGGCCACGCTGGTGGTGCCCGAGCCCGGTCCGCTGCTGGGCGGCCATCTCGCGGACGTCCTGCGGCGGCAGCGGATCACCCACACCCTCATCCCGCCCGCCGCCCTCGCGACACTGCCCCCGGGTACCGAGCGGGAGCTGCCCGATCTGCGCACGCTGATCGTGGGTGGGGACGCCTGTGGCGCGGAGCTCGCCGCCCGCTGGGCGCCGCACCACCGCGTGATCAACGCGTACGGGCCGACCGAGACGACCGTGGTGGCCACCTGGTCCGAACCGCTCACCCCCGACGGCACCCCGCCGCCGATCGGGCGGCCCATCCCCAACACCCGGGTCCATCTGCTCGACGCGCGGCTGCGCCCGGTGCCGGTGGGCGCGGTGGGCGAGCTGTGGGTCAGCGGTCCGTCGCTCGCCCGCGGCTATCTGGGCCGCGCCGGGCTGACCGCCGCCCGCTTCGTCGCCGACCCGTTCGGGCCGCCCGGCTCCCGGATGTACCGCACCGGTGACCTCGCCCGCTACGACGCGGAAGGCCGTCTGCACCATCTGGGGCGCGGCGACCACCAGCTCAAGCTGCACGGCCATCGCATCGAGGCGGGGGAGGTGGAGACCGCGCTGTGCGGCCACCCCGCCGTCGCGGAGGCCGTGGTGACGGTGCGGGAGGACGAGCCCGGGGTGCGCCGGCTGGTGGCCCATCTGGTCCTCGCGCCCGGGGCCGACGCCCCGGCCGACACCGAGCTGCGCACCTATCTGGGCCGGACGCTCCCGGGCCCGATGGTCCCGTCGGCGTTCGCCGTGCTGGACCGGCTGCCGCTCAACCGGAACGGCAAGACCGACCGCGCGGCGCTGCCCGCGCCCGGCCCCGCCACCACCGCCGCACCGGCCGCCCACATCGCCCCGCGCACCCCCACCGAGGAGGTCATCGCGGAGATCTGGTCGGAGGTGCTGGAGGTGTCGCCGGTCGGCGCGGAGGACGAGTTCTTCGCCCTGGGCGGTGACTCGGTCCGCAGCCTGCTGATCGCCTCCCGCGCCAAGGAGGCGTTCGCCGTCGATCTGACCCCGCGGGACATCCTGACCGCGCGCACCGTCTCCGCCCTCGCCGACCTGGTCGAGGAGCACATCCTGCGCGAACTCGAAGACGCCGCCTCCGGCGGCAGCGACCACGACGACCGGTGAGGAAGGACGACATGACGTCTTCGAGGAAGGATCGCGCCGCCGCCCTGCCCGAGGAGCTGCGGGAGGCGCTGCGCCGCCGCCTCGCGGGCAAGGCCGGGCGCGCCGAGGCCATCCCCCGCGCGGACCGCGCGCGGCCGCTGCCGCTGTCCTTCGCCCAGGAGCGGCTGTGGTTCCTGCACACCCTCCAGCCGGAGGAGGCGGGGTACAACAGCGCGCTGGCGCTGCGGCTGACCGGCGCACTGGACGTGGCGGCGCTCTCCCGCGCGCTGGATGCCCTGGTGGAGCGCCATGAGGCGCTGCGGACCACGTTCGACGAACTCGACGGCCGGCCCGCCCAGGTGGTGCGCCCGGCCGCGCCCGTCCCGCTGCCGGTGGTCACCGGCGAGGACGGGGACGCCGAGGCACTGGACCGGCTGCTGCTGGCCGAGTACGCCCGGCCGTTCGAGCTGCGGACCGGTCCGGCGCTGCGGGCGCTGCTGATCCGGCTGGCCGAGGACGAGCACGTACTGCTGCTCACGGCCCATCACATCGTCACCGACGGGTGGTCGATGGGGGTGCTCCAGGACGAGCTGTGCGCGCTGTACGACGCCGGGCCGGGCGCGTATCCGCTGCCCCCGGTGCCGGTGCAGTACCCGGACTTCGCCGTGTGGCAGCGGAAGCGGCTCTCGGGGGCCGCCCTGGACCGCCAGCTCGGCTACTGGAAGGAGCGGCTGGACGGCGTCGTCCCGCTGGAGCTGCCCACCGACCGGCCCCGGCCCGCCGCGCCCACCTCGGCGGGGGCGATCCACGAGTTCACGGTGGGCCGCGCCACCGCGGACCGGCTGCGGGCGCTCGCGGCGCACGAGCGGACCACGCTGTTCACGGCGCTGGTCGCCGCCTGCCAGGGGCTGTTCGCCCGCTGGTCGGGGCAGGACGACATCGCCATCGGCACCGTCACCTCGGGCCGTGGCCGCACCGAACTCGAGCGCGCCGTCGGCTTCTTCGTCAATACGGTGGTGCTGCGTTCCGCGGTGGACACGGCCCGTTCCTACCGCGAGCTGCTGGCCGACGCCGGGGCCACGGTGCTTGACGCCTTCGCTCATGACGAGGCGCCGTACCAGCGGCTGGTGGAGGCCGTGGGTGCGCGCCGGGAGGCGGGCCGCAATCCGCTGTTCGATGTGATGGTGCTGTTGCACAGCGCCCCGGGGAGCGCGCCCCGGCTGTCCGGCCTGGCGGCGACGGGCGTGGCCGTGCCCCGCCGGTCGGCCACCTTCGACCTCAGCGTCGAGTTCGTCGAGGACGGGAAGGAGCTGCGGGGGCTGCTGGAGTACAGCACCGAGCTGTTCGACCAGGCGACCGCCGAGCGGATGGCGGGACATCTGCTGGTGCTGCTGGACGGGGTGGCGGCCGAACCGGACCGGCCGGTGCGCGAGCTGCCCCTGCTCACGGACGGGGAGCGGCGGCGGATGACGGCCGCCGGGCACGGCCCGGCGCTCGCGGTCGAACCGGCCACGTTCCCGGCGGTGTTCGAGGCGGCGGCGGCCCGTACCCCGGAGGCCACGGCGCTGGTGGCCCCCGACGCCACTTACGGCTTCGCGGAGCTGAACGCGGCCGCGAACCGGCTGGCGCACCATCTGATCGCCCAGGGCGTGGGCCCGGAGCGCGTCGTCGGGGTGAAGCTGCCCCGGACCTCCGACATGGTCGTGGCGATCCTGGGTGTGCTCAAGGCGGGCGGGGTCTATCTGCCCCTCGATCCCGGACTCCCGGCCGAGCGCCTCGCGTTCCTGCTGTCCGACGCCGAGCCCGCGCTGGTGCTCGACGAGGCCGCCCTGCGCGCGGTCCCGGCCACGCCGCCGGTGGCGAATCCCACGGACGCGGACCGGACCGCCGCGCTGCACCCCGACTGCGCCGCCTACGTCCTGTACACCTCGGGCTCCACCGGCCGCCCCAAGGGGGTGGCCGTGGAGCACCGGTCGCTGGTCAATCTGCTCGTCGGCCACCGCGAGGGCTTCGTGGCCGAGGCGGGCGGCGGGCCGCTGCGCGCGGCGCTGACCGCGTCGTTCTCCTTCGACACCTCGCTGGAGGGGTTGCTGCTGCTGGCCGACGGCCATGAGCTGCACCTCATCGACGAGGCCACCCGGCTCGACCCGGCCGCGCTGGTGGCGCGGGTCGCCGAGCGGCGCATCGACTTCCTCGACCTCACCCCCTCGTATCTGCGGCAGCTCCTCCCGGCCGGGCTGCTGGACCACCCCCGGCACCGGCCGCGGGTGCTGATGCTGGGCGGCGAGGCCATCGGTCCGTCGCTGTGGCGGCGGCTGGCGGACACGCCGGGGACGACGGCGTACAACTTCTACGGTCCGACCGAGTGCACCATCGACGCGCTCGCCGCCCGAATCGGCGGCGCGGGGCGCCCGGTGGTGGGCCGCCCGCTGGGCAATCTGCGGGCCCATGTGCTCGACTCCCGGCTCCGGCCGGTGCCGGTGGGGGTGGCGGGTGAGCTGTATCTGGCGGGTGAGCAGGTGGCTCGGGGGTACCGGGGCCGTCCGGGGCTGACCGCGTCCCGCTTCGTGGCCGATCCGTACGGGCCCGCCGGGAGCCGGATGTACCGCACCGGGGACCTGGCCCGCTGGACCGCGGACGGGGAGCTTGACTACCTCGGCCGGGCCGACGACCAGGTGAAGATCCGGGGCCACCGGATCGAACCGGGCGAGATCGAGGCGGCGTTGCTGGATCTGCCGGCCGTCGCCGAGGCGGCCGTCGTCGCGGTGACCGACGACCGCGGCCACACCCGGCTGGCCGCCTACTACGTGCCCGCGCCCGGCGGTGAGCCGCCCGCCTCCGGTGAGTTGCGCGCGGCCCTCGGGCGCACCCTGCCCGGCCATATGGTCCCCGGTGTCTTCGTCGCCCTCGACGCCATGCCGCTCAGCACCAGCGGCAAGCTGGACCGCCGGGCGCTGCCCGCGCCGCGGCTGGACGCGGACCGGCCGGAGCGGGACACCACCGCGCCGCGCACCGAGGCGGAGCGGGAGCTGGCGCGGATCTGGGCCGAGGTGCTGGGCGCCCGGACGGTGGGGGTGAACGACAACTTCTTCGAGCTGGGCGGCGATTCGATCCTCAGCATCCAGATCGTCTCCCGGGCCCGCCGGGCCGGACTCGCGCTCACCTCGCGGGATGTCTTCCTGCACCAGACCGTCGCCGGGCTGGCCGCCGCCGTGGCACCGCGCACAGCACCTCAGGACGGCGGCGAGTCGGCGGAGGTGGCGGGTCCGGCGCCGCTCACCCCGATCCAGCGCTGGTTCTTCGCCACCCATGGCCCGTTGCGCCACTTCACCATGTCGATGGTCCTCGAGCTGCCGCCCGACGTGGACGAGGGTGCGCTGGAGGCCGCGCTGGACGCCGTGGTCGCGCACCACCCGGCCCTGCGCACCCGGTTCGTCCAGGGCGACGACGGCGAGTGGCGGCAGCTGGCGGACGGCGCGCCGGGCGGCCCGGTGCTGCGCCGCCACGAGCTGTCCGGGCTCGGCGGCACCGAGGAGACGGCCGCCGCCGAGGCCGCCCGCGCCGAACTCGACCTGGCCACCGGGGCGTTGCTGCGGGGCGCCCTGCTGCGGCGCGGGGGCGGGGCCCGGCCACGGCTGTTCCTCACCGTGCACCACCTGGCCGTGGACAGCGTCTCGTGGCGCATTCTGCTGGGCGACCTGGAGAGCGCCTACCGGCAGGCCGCCACCGGGGAGCCGGTGCGGCTGGAGCCCGCCTCCACCCCCTTCGCCACCTGGGCCCACCGGCTGGGCGAGCGGGTGCGGAAGGGCCAGCTGGACGGCGATCTGCCGTACTGGGAGGGCGTACGGCGGGCGGGCGGCGCGGACCTTCCGGTGGACCGTCCCGGCACGGCCACCGCCGGGTCCACCCACACCGTGCGCGTCACGCTCGACCGCGAGGTCACCGACGGGCTGCTGCGCCGGGTGCCCGGGGTGTACCGGACGCAGATCAACGATGTGCTCCTCGGCGCGCTGGGGCGGGTGCTCGCCGGGTGGACGGGCGAGGACCGGGTGCTGGTGGCCATGGAGGGCCATGGCCGCGAGGAGCTGGACGCGGCCGTCGATCTGTCCCGGACCGTGGGCTGGTTCACCACGCAGTACCCGGTGGCGCTGACACTGCCCGGGGACGGCTGGGGCGCGGTGCTGAAGTCGGTGAAGGAACAGCTGCGCGCGGTGCCGCACCGGGGGCTGAGCCATGAGGCGCTGGCGTATCTGAGCGCCCCCGACTCCCCCGCGCGGGCGCTCGCCGACGCCCCGCTGCCGGGCATCTGCTTCAACTACCACGGCCAGTGGGACTCGGGCGGGGACGGCGTCGCGTTCACCCTCACCGGGGAGAGCCTGGGACGGGATCTGGCCGCCGACGAGCCATCGGTGTATCCGCTCGACGTGTCCGCCGTGGTGGCGGACGGTGAGCTGGAGCTGACCTGGCTGTACTCCGACCGGGTCCACGACACGGCCACGGTGCGGGGGCTCGCGGACGGCATGGTCACGGCGCTGCGGGAGATCGTGGCGCACTGCGAAGGACCGGACGCGGGCGGCCGGACCCCCTCCGACTTCCCGCTGGCCCGGCTGGACCAGGACGCCGTCGACCGGCTGGTGGGCGACGGGCGCCGGGTCGAGGACGTCTACCCGCTGACCCCGCTTCAGGAGGGCATGCTCTTCCACCGGCTGGTCGGCGGCGAGGAGGACGTCTACCTCGACCAGGCCACGCTGATCGTGGACGGGGTGGGCGACCCGGAGGCGTTCGCCCGCGCCTGGCAGCAGACGGTGGACCGCACACCGGTGCTCCGGACCGGCGTCGTCTGGGAGGGCGTCGAGCGGCCGCTCCAGATCGTCCGCCACCGGGCCGAGGTGCCCGTGACCCGGCTGGACTGGCGCGGGCTGCCGGAGGAGCGGCGCGAGGCCGAACTGGAGCGGTTCCGGGCCGAGGACCTGGCCCGGGGCATCGATCTGACCACGCCGCCGCTGATGCGGCTCGCCATCGCCCGGCTGACCGACACCCGGGTGGCGCTGATGTGGACCTCGCACCATCTGGTCCTGGACGGCTGGAGCCTGGCGCAGGTGTTCACCGAGGTGTGCGAGCGCTACACCGCGGCGGCCCGGGGCCGTGCCCCGGCGCTTCCCGCCCGCCGTCCGTTCCGCGACTATCTGGAGTGGCTGGACGGGCGGGACGGGCAGGAGGCCGAGCGCCACTGGCGGGATGTGCTCGCCGGTTTCACCGCGCCGACCCCGCTCCCCGCCGACCGCAAGGCCGTGGAGTCCCACCGGGCACGGTCCTCGGCGACCGTGGCGGTGTCGCTCACCCCCGAGGTGTCGGAGGAGCTGCGCCGTACGGCCCGCCGCGGCGGCCTGACCGTCAACACGATCGTGCAGGGCGCCTGGGCGCTGCTGCTGTCCCGGTACTGTGGCGAGGACGACGTGGTCTTCGGCACCACCGTCTCGGGCCGTCCGGCGGAGCTGGCCGGGGTCGAGTCGATGGTGGGGATGTTCATCAACACCCTGCCGACGCGGGTGCGGGTGGACGCCGCCCGGAACACCGGTGACTGGCTGCGGGACCTCCAGCTGGCGCAGTCCGCGTCCCGGCGCCATGAATCCGTCTCGCTGGCGCGGGTGGCGGGCTGGAGCGAGCTACCGGCCGGGACCTCGCTCTTCGATTCGATGGTGGCCTTCGAGAACTACCCCTTTGACGACTCCTCGGCGCGCGAGGCGGGCCTGCGGATCATCGAGGTCCGCTCGATCGACGCCACCAACTTCGGCCTGAGTCTGCGGGCCCATCTCTCCGACCGGCTGGGCTTCGACCTCGGCTATGACCCGGCGCTGTTCGACGCCCGGACCGCCGCCGCGCTCGCCGACCGGCTGCATCTGCTGCTCACCGCGATCGCGACGGACCCCGACCGTCCGCTGCGGGCGCTTCCGTGGACCACCGCCGAGGAGCGGCGGCGGATCCTGGTGGAGTGGGGCGGCGGTGGTGCGGCCCCTGAGGCGCCGGAGCGGACCCTGGTGGACCTGTTCGAGGAGCAGGCCGCCCGCGCCCCGGGGGCCATCGCCGTCTCATGTGCCGGGGTGTCGCTGTCGTACGCCGAACTCGACGCGCGGGCGGGCCGGTTGGCGCATCGGCTGATCGCCGAGGGCGCCGGGCGGGAGCGGTATGTGGCGCTGGCGCTGCCCCGTTCGCCGGAGATGATCGTGGCGATCGTGGCGGTGCTGAAGACGGGCGCGGCCTATCTGCCCCTCGACCCGGACCAGCCGTCCGGCCGGATCGCCCGGATGCTCGCCGACGCCGAACCGGTGGCCCTGCTGACCACCTCGGCCTTCGCGGCACGGCTGGGCGCGGACGGCGACGCGGACACCGCCGTGGCCCGGCTGTGTCTGGACGACCCCGCCCTGATCGCCGATCTGGAGTGCCGGCCCGCCGACCTCCCGGCCGGTTCAGGGCCGCTGCCGGAGAGCCCCGCCTACGCCATCTACACCTCCGGGTCCACGGGCGTGCCCAAGGGCGTGGTGATCCCGCACTCCAATGTGGTGCGGCTGTTCTCCCGGACCCGGGAGTGGTTCTCGTACGACGCGAGCGATGTGTGGACGCTGTTCCACGCCTACGCCTTCGACTTCTCCGTCTGGGAGATCTGGGGGCCGCTGCTGCACGGCGGCCGGCTCGTGGTGGTCCCGTACGCGGTCTCCCGCTCCCCCGAGGAGTTCCTGCGGCTGCTGGTGGAGGAGCGGGTGACGGTGCTGAGCCAGACACCGTCCGCCTTCCAGGGGCTGATGCGCGCCGACGAGGAGCGCCCCGGAGCCCAACTCGCCCTGCGCCGGGTGGTGTTCGGCGGTGAGGCGCTGGACGCGCGGCGGCTGGCGGGCTGGTACGCACGGCATCCGGACACCGCGCCGTTGCTGGTCAACATGTACGGGATCACCGAGACCACCGTGCATGTCACCTACGCCCCGCTCGACCTCGCGGCAGCGTCCGTCGCGACGAGCGCCATCGGCACCGGCATCCCCGATCTGCGGGTGTATGTGCTGGACGAGGCGCTGGAGCCGGTGCCGCCGGGGGCGGTCGGCGAACTGTATGTGGCGGGGGCCGGGCTCGCCCGGGGCTATCTGCGCCGCCCGGGGCTGACCGCGTCCCGTTTCGTGGCCGATCCGTACGGGCCCGCCGGGAGCCGGATGTACCGCACCGGTGACCTGGCCCGGTGGAGCGCGGAAGGGGAACTGGAGTATCTGGGGCGCGCCGACGACCAGGTGAAGATCCGTGGTTTCCGGATCGAGCCCGGGGAGATCGAGGCCGCGCTGGCCGCCCATCCGGGGGTCGGCGACGCGGTGGTGACCGTACGGGAGGACCAGCCCGGTGCGCGGCGGCTGGTGGCCTATGTGGTGGCCGCCGGTTCGGCCGAGCCGCCGGGGGCCGGTGAGTTGCGGGAGTTCCTTCAGCGGTCGCTGCCCGCGCAGATGGTCCCGGCGGCGTTCGTGGCGCTGGACGCGTTGCCGCTGACCGCCAACGGCAAGCTGGACCGGCGCGGACTGCCCGCGCCCGGCCTCGACGGCTTCGCGGCGAGCGCCGAGCGGATCGCCCCGCGTACCGAGGCCGAGCGCACGGTGGCGCGGGTGTGGGCCGAGGTGCTGCCGGTCGAGGAGGCCGGGGCGACGGACGACTTCTTCGCCCTGGGCGGCGATTCGATCCTGGCCATCCGGGTGGCCTCCCGGCTGCGGGCGGCCTTCGGCACCGAGGTCTCCCCGCGCGCGCTGTTCACCCACACCACCGTGGCCGAGCTCGCCGCCGCGCTGGGCGAGCCGGACACGCGCGGGGCGGCGGGGGACGGCGGGGCGGCGGAGGTCGGCGGGGCGGCTGACGTCATCCCGGCCGTGCCTCGGGACGGAGAGCTGCCGCTGTCGTATCCGCAGGCACGGCTGTGGTTCCTGGACTCCTTCGACGGCGGCACGGAGTATGTGACGCCGTTCGCGCTGCGGCTGCGCGGCCGCCTGGACACCGCCGCGCTGCGCACCGCCCTGGACGCCCTTGTGGCCCGCCATGAGCCGCTGCGGACCACGTTCGCCGACGTGGACGGCCGTGGGGTGCAGCGGGTGCACGATCCGTATCCGGTGGCGCTGCCGGTGCACGACCTCGCGGCCCGTCCCGTGGGCGAGCGCGAGCGGGAGCTTGAGCGGCTGCTGGAGCGGGAGGGCGCCACCCCCTTCGATCTGCGCACCGGGCCGCTGCTGCGGGCGTCCCTGATCCGGCTGGACGACGAGGAGCACGTGCTCACCCTGACGATGCACCACATCGTCACGGACGGCTGGTCCACGGCCGTCATCGGCACCGATCTGAGCGAGCTCTACGGCGCGGCCGTCATGGCGCGGCGGCCCGCGCTCGCCCCGCTGCCGCTGGGCTACGCCGACTTCGCGGCGTGGCAGCGCGATCCGCTCGGCGGCGCGGCGCGGATGGAGCCACAGCTGGAGTACTGGCGGGCGCGGCTGGCGGATCTGGCGCCGCTGGAGCTGCCGACCGACCGTCCCCGGCCGGCCGTGCAGACCAGATGTGGGGCGCTGCTGGAGTTCGCCCTGCCCGCCGCGCTGGTGGAGCGGCTGCGCGCGGCCGGGCGGCGCCGCGACTCCACCCTCTTCATGACGCTCCTCGCCACCTGTCAGGTGCTGCTGGCCCGCTGGTCGGGGCAGCAGGACATCGCGGTGGGCACGGTGACCTCGGGACGGGAGCGGCCCGAACTGGAGCATCTGGTCGGGATGTTCGTGAACACGCTGGTGCTGCGCACCAGCGTGGCGGCCGACGACTCGTTCGAGGAGTTGCTCACCCGGGTGCGGGGCACCGTGCTGGACGCCTTCGCCCATCAGGACGTGCCGTTCGAGCGGATCGTGGACGCGCTCCAGCCGGAGCGGGACACCAGCCGCACCCCGCTCTTCCAGGTCATGGTGGCGCTGCACAACCTGGGCGCCGAGGTGCCCGACCTGCCCGGCCTCACCGTGGAGGCCGTACGGGTCCCGGGCCGGACCGCCGGTTTCGACCTGGGCTTCGACTTCGTGGCGGGCCCCGGCGGCCTGACCGGCTTCGTGGAGTACGACACCGATCTGTTCGACACGGCCACCGTGGAGCGGATGGCCCGTCAGCTGCGGCTGCTGCTGGAAGCGGTGGCCGAAAACCCCGGGCGCCGGGTGGGCGAACTGCCGCTGCTGACCGCCGGGGAGCGGCGGACGGTGCTGGAGGAGTGGAACGACACCGCGCTCGCCGTACCGGACACCACCTTCCCCCGGCTCTTCGAGGAGCGGGCCGCCCGCACCCCGGGCGCCACCGCGCTGGTGGCCTCCGACGCCACCTACGACTTCGCGGGGCTGAACACGGCCGCCAACCGGCTGGCCCACCATCTGATCGCCCTGGGCGTGGGCCCGGAGAAGGTGGTCGCGGTCAGGCTTCCGCGCACCGCCGATTCCGTGGTGGCCCAGCTCGCGGTCCTCAAGGCGGGTGGTACGCACCTGTACGTGGACCCCGGGCTGCCCTCGACACGCGCGCGGTTCCTGCTGGAAGACGCGGCGCCCGAGGTCGTCCTCACCCCCGACGCCCTGCGGGACGCGCCCCTGGACCGGCTGCCGGACACCGATCCCACCGACACGGACCTGCTGTCCCCCCTGCTGCCCGGACACACCGCGTACATCACCTACACCTCGGGGTCCACCGGCCGCCCCAAGGGTGTCGCCGTCGAACACCGCCAGCTGGTCAACCTCTGTCTTGACCACCGGGCCGGGCTCATCGACCCGCACCAGGCCGAGGCGGGCCGTCCGCTGCGCTCTGCGCTGACCGCCGCGTTCTCCTTCGACACCTCCTGGGAGGGCGCGGTGTTCCTGGCCTCGGGCCAGGAGGTGCATCTGGTGGACGACGCGGTACGGCTGGACCCGGCCGCCCTCGTGGCGCTGGTCCAGGACCGTGGTCTGGACTTCCTCGACGTCACCCCGTCGTACCTCCATGAGCTGGTGGCGGCCGGGCTGTTCGCCGGGGACCGCCACCGCCCCCGGATCGTCATGGTGGGCGGCGAGGCCCTCGGGGCGGCGCTGTGGCGGGAGCTGCGCGCGGTGCCGGGCGTGGCGGCGTACAACTTCTACGGGCCCACCGAATGCGCCGTGGACGCGGTCTACGGCGACCTGGCGGGTCTGGGCGACCGTCCGCTCATCGGACGGCCCGGCCGCAATCTGCGGGCGTACGTCCTGGACGGCGCGCTGCGGCCGGTGCCGCCCGGCGTCCCCGGTGAGCTCCATCTGGCCGGGGCGCAGGTCGCCCGCGGCTATCTGCGCCGCCCGGGGCTCACCGCGGCGCATTTCGTCGCCGACCCGTACGGCCCTCCCGGCAGCCGGATGTACCGCACCGGGGACCGGGCGCGCTGGACGGCGGACGGGACGCTGGAGTACCTGGGCCGCGCCGACGAACAGCTCAAGATCCGCGGGTTCCGGATCGAGCCCGGCGAGATCGAGGCCGCGCTGCTGGGCCATCCGGCGGTCCAGGAGGCGGTGGTCGTGGCCCGCGAGGACACCGGCCACCGGCGGCTGGTGGCCTATCTGGTGACCTGCTCCGATCTGGTGACCCGCTCCGACGGTTCAACCGGCTCCCCCGGTCCGGTGGAGCTGCGCGCCCTGCTCAAGCGCACCCTGCCCGACTACATGGTCCCGGCCGCCTTCCTACCGCTGGACCGGATGCCCCGCACCGACAGCGGCAAGGTGGACCGGCGCGCGCTGCCCGCTCCCCCGGACCGGCCGGAGCGGGGCTCACCGTATGTGGCGCCCCGGAACGCCGCAGAGACGGTGCTGGCGGGCGTGTGGGCCGAGGTGCTGGACGTCCCCGAGGTGGGCGTGGAGGACAACTTCTTCGCCCTGGGCGGCGATTCGATCCTCAGCATCCAGATCGTCTCCCGCGCCCGCCGGGCCGGGCTGACGCTCACCTCCAAGGACGTCTTCCGCCACCAGACCGTCGCGGAGCTCGCGCTGGGCGTCGAGACGGCCCGGCGGCAGCCGCTCGCCGGGACGGCCGGGGCGGTGGCCGGACCGGCGCCGCTGACCCCCATCCAGCACTGGTACCTGGACGGGCGGCGGCCCGGCGACCGGCACCACTTCACCATGAGCCACCGGCTGGAGCTCACCGGTGACCTCGACGAGGCCGCCCTGCGGCAGGCGTTGGAGGCCCTGGTGGCGCACCACGCCGCGCTGCGCACCCGCTTCCCGGTCGTCGACGGGCGGTGGCGGCAGGAGGTTCTGCCCACCGCCCCCGGCGGTGTTCTGGAGCGGCACGACCTGTCCGGCCTTGACGACGCGGCACGCGCCGAGGCCGTACGGGAGGCCACGGTCGCGGCCCAGACGGGGCTGGACATCGCGGAGGGGGCCGTACTGCGGGCGCTGCTGTTCACCTTCGGGTCCGGACGGCCGCCGGAGTTGCTGCTCACCGCCCACCATCTGGTGGTGGACGGCGTCTCCTGGCGGATCCTGCTCGGCGATCTGGAGACCGCCTACCGCGCCGTCGCCGCCGGTGGCACGCCCACCCTGCCCCCGGCGAGCAGCGCCTTCACCCAGTGGGCCGCCCGGCTGGCGGACCATGTGCGCTCCGGCGGGCTCGACGGCGACCTGACGTACTGGACGGGCGTGGCGCGCTCCGCGCCCGCCGCGCTCCCCGTCGACCGCGAGGGCCCCAACACCCATGAGACGGCGGCCACGGTGACCACGGTCCTCGGCCGTGCCGAGACCGAGGCGCTGCTGCGCCGGGTCCCCGGCGTCTACCGGACGCGGATCGACGACGTACTGCTCGCCGCGCTCGGCCGGAGCCTGGCGCGCTGGACCGGCGGAGACACGGTGCTGATCGGCGTGGAGGGACACGGCCGCGAGGATCTCTTCGAGGATCTGGACCTCTCCCGTACGGTCGGCTGGTTCACCGCCGAGTACCCGCTCGCGCTGGCCGTCGACGCCGGGGCGGGGTGGCGTGACACCCTGCGGTCCGTCAAGGAGCAGCTGCGGGCCGTTCCGCACCACGGGCTCGGTTACGGAGCGCTGTGCCATCTGGCTCCCGAGGGCTCCCCGGCCGGGGAGCTGCGGGGCGGCCCGGCGCCGCGGATCGTCTTCAACTACCACGGCCAGTGGGAGGTGGCCGCGGACGGCGCAAGCGCCCCGGGCCTGTACCGCGCCGCGCTCCCGGTGACCGGCCAGGACGCCGCGCCCGGGGAGACCCGCCCATGTCTGCTGGAGGTCACCGGGGCGGTCCAGGACGGCCGTCTCGAGCTGGGCTGGAGCTATCCGGCCCGGATGTACGACGAGGCCACCGTGCGCCGGGTCGCGGACGACTGTCTGGCCGCGCTGAGGGAGATCGTGGCGCACTGCGCCGAGCCAGGCGCGGGCGGGCGCACCCCGTCCGACTTCCCGCTCGCCCGGCTCGGCCAGCGGCAGGTGGATCTGATCGCCGGTGACGGTGGCGGGGTGGAGGACGTGTATCCGCTGACCCCGCTCCAGGCGGGCATGCTCTTCCATGGCCTCGTGGACGGCGCTGCCGCCGGTGGCGCCTACTTCGACCAGATCGCCATCCGGATCGGCGGGATCGCCGACCCGGACGCCTTCGCGGCCGCCTGGCAGCGGGTGGTGGACCGTACGCCGGGCTTGCGCGGCTCGGTCCGCTGGGAGGGGCTGGCCGAGCCGGTCCAGGTGGTCCACCGCCGGGCCGACCTGCCCACCGTCCGGCTGGACTGGCGGGAGTTGGCGCCGTCCGCGCGGGAGGAGGCGCTGCGGCGGCTGCTGGCCGAGGACCGCGCCGCCGGGATGGAGCTCACCTCGGCGCCGCTGAGCCGGATCGCGGTGGCCGATCTGCCCGATGGCGAGGTCATGCTGGTGTGGACCTCGCACCATCTGATGCTCGACGGCTGGAGCACCGGCCAGATCTTCGCCGAGGTGTGCGAGACCTACGCGGCCCTGGTGGCCGGGCGCTCGCCCCGGCCGCCCGCCCGCCGGGCCTTCCGGGACTTCCTGCGCTGGCTGCGTGAGCAGGACCAGGAGCGTGCGGAGCGGCATTGGCGCGAGGTGCTGGCCGGGTTCGGCGCCCGTACGCCGCTGCCGTACGACCGGCCACCCCGGGAGGCGCATCGCACCACCTCGACCGCGCTGACCCGGCTGGAGCTGACCGAGGAGGTGTCCGCCCGGCTGCGGGAGACCGCGCGGGGCGGCGGGCTGACGGTCAACACGGTGGTGCAGGGCGCGTGGGCGCTGCTGCTGTCGCGGTACTGCGGGGTGCGCGACGTGGTGTTCGGCACCACCGTCTCGGGCCGTCCCGAGGGGCTGCCGGGCGTGGAGACGATGGTCGGCATGTTCATCAACACGGTCCCCACCCGGGCCGTGGCCGAGGGCGGCCGTGAGGTCGTGGCATGGCTGCGGGAGCTCCAGGAGCAGCAGAGCGAGTCCCGCCGCTTCGACTTCGTCGCACTCCCCCGGATCCAGGCCCTCAGCGGGATACAGGCCGGTGAGGCGCTCTTCGAAAGCATGGTGGTGTTCGAGAACTACCCCTTCGACGAGGCGTCGGCGGCCGGTGCCGGGATCCGGGTGCTTGAGGTGCGGGCCGAGGACTCCACCAACTTCCCGCTGTGTCTGCGCGCCTATCTCGGCGACCGGCTGGGCTTCGACCTCGCCTACGATCCGGCGCTGTTCGACGCGGCCACGGTGGAGCGGGCGGCGGCCCATCTGGAGACGCTGCTGACCGGGATCGCGGACGGCGCCGGGCGGTCGCTGGACGAGCTGCCGCTGCTGACGGAGGCGGAGCGCCTGCGGGTGGCCGGCGAGTGGAATGCCACCGCCCGGCCGCTGCCGGAGGGTTCGCTGGCGGAGCTGTTCGCCGAGCGGGTGCGCCGCTGCCCGGACGCCGTCGCCGTCACCGACGGCGCCACCTCGCTCAGCTATGCCCAACTCGACGGGTGGGCGGGCCGGTTGGCCGGACATCTGCTGCGGTCCGGGGTGCGTCCCGAGGACCGGGTGGCGCTGCTCATGGACCGGTCGGTGGAGCTGGTCGTGGCCCAGCTCGCGGTGGTCAGGGCCGGTGGGGTGTACGTACCGGTGGACGCCCGCGCCCCGCGCGACCGGCGGCGGACGCTGCTGGACCAGGCGGGCGCCGCGGTCGTGCTGACGCCGGAGGAGGTGGCCGCCGCCCGGGAGGGCGAGCCGGTGGCGGCCGCGGTGCCGGTGCACCGGGACCAGCTGGCGTATGTGATGTTCACCTCCGGGTCGACCGGTGTGCCGAAGGCCGTGGGGGTGCGCCATCGCGATGTGGCGGCGCTGGCCCTGGACCGTGCCTTCGCCGGTGGCGGACACGAGCGGGTGCCGCTGCATTCGCCGGTGGCGTTCGACGCCGCCACCTACGAGATGTGGGTGCCGCTGCTGAACGGTGGCCGGGTGGTGGTGACATCGGGCGAGCTGGACGCGGCCGAGGTGCGCCGGCTGGTGGCCGAGCAGGGGGTGACGGGGCTCTGGCTGACCGCCGGGCTGTTCCGGCTGCTGGCCAGGGACGCGCCGGACTGCTTCACGGGGCTGCGCGAGGTGTGGACCGGCGGCGATGTGGTGCCCGCGGCCTCGGTGCGCCGGGCGCTGGAGCGCTGCCCCGGGCTGACCGTGGTGGACGGCTACGGGCCGACCGAGACCACGACCTTCGCCACGTGCTTCCCGATGTCCCGGGCAGGCGAGGTGCCCGAGGTGGTGCCGATCGGCCGTCCGCTGGACAACATGCGGGTCCACGTCCTGGACTCCAGGATGCGGATCGTGCCGCCGGGTGTGGTCGGCGAGCTCTTCGTCGCCGGGGAGGGGGTGGCGCGTGGCTACCTCGGCCGTCCCGGCGCGACCGCGGCGGCGTTCCTCCCCGATCCGTACGGGCCCGCCGGGGAGCGGATGTACCGCACCGGCGATCTGGCGCGGCGACACCAGGACGGCACGGTGGAGTTCCTGGGCCGCGCCGATGACCAGGTCAAGGTCCGTGGCTTCCGGATCGAGCCGGGCGAGGTGGAGGGGGTGCTGGCCGGGCATCCGGAGGTGGCGGACGTCGCGGTGGTGGCCCGGGAGGACGGTCCCGGTGGCAAGCGGCTGGTGGCCTATGTGGTGGCCGCCGGCGATACCCCGGTGGAGGGTGACCGGCTGCGGGCGTACGCGGCCGAGCGGCTGCCGGACTACATGGTGCCGTCGGCCGTTCTTCCGCTGGAGGCGCTGCCGCTCGGCCCCACCGGGAAGCTGGACCGCGCGGCGCTGCCCGCACCGGGCCCGGACACCCGCCGTACGCCCTACCGGGCGCCGCGCGAGGGGGCCGAACGGGCCGTGGCGGCGGTCTGGGCCGAGGTGCTGGAGGTCGAGCGCGTCGGCGCCGGGGACAACTTCTTCGAACTCGGCGGCGACTCGATCCTCTCCATCCGGCTCACCTCACGGCTGCGGGAGGTGCTCGGGGTGGAGCCGTCGCCTCGCCTGGTGTTCACCCATCCGACCGTCGCCGCCCTGGCCGGGGCGCTCGACGGCGCGGACGGCCGCGGCGCGGACCGGCCCGCCCCGATCACTCCGGTGGCCCGGGACGGCGAGCTGCCGCTGTCGTATCCGCAGCAGCGGCTGTGGTTCCTGGACTCCTTCGCCCCCGACAGCGCCGAGTACATCACCCCGCTGGCGCTGCGGATGCGGGGAGCCCTCGACGTGGCCGCGCTGAGCGCGGCGCTGACCGCGCTGGTGGCCCGGCACGAGTCGCTGCGGACCACCTTCGACGCGGTGGACGGCCGCGGGGTGCAGATCGTGCACGGCCCCCGGGAGATCCGGCTCGATCCGTACGACCTGTCCCATCTCCCCGCCGCCGAGCGGGAGGCGGAGCTGCGGGAGCTGCTGGCGTACGAACGGGCGCGCCCGTTCGACCTGCGGCGCGGCCCGCTGCTGCGCACCGGGCTGATCCGGCTCGGCGCCCAGGAGCACATACTGAGCCTGACGCTGCATCACATCATCACCGACGGCTGGTCCACCGGTGTGCTCACCGGCGATCTGCGGGAGCTGTACCGGGCGGCGCTGAGCGGTGAGCCCGCGGCGCTGCCACCGCTCCCGGTGCACTACGCGGACTTCGCCGCCTGGCAGCGCACCGAACTCACCGCTCCTCGGGCGGATGAGGAACTGGCCTACTGGACACGGCAGTTGGCCGGGGTGCCGCCGCTGGAGGTGCCCACCGACCGGCCCCGCCCGGCGGTGCGCACGAAGAACGGCGCCACCGTGGAGTTCACGGTGCCCGCCGGGGTGAGCTCGCGCCTGAAGGAGCTCGGGCGGACGCGGGGCACCACCCTGTTCATGACGTTGGTGGCGGCGGCCCAGATCCTGCTGGCCCGGCTGTCCGGCGGGCGGGACATCGCCGTGGGCACCGTCACCTCCGGGCGGGAGCGCCCCGAGGTGGAGCGGCTGATCGGTTTCTTCGTGAACACCCTGGTACTGCGCTCCACCGTCGATCCGCACACCCGCTTCGGCGACTTCCTGGCCGAGGTGCGCGGCACCGTCCTGGACGCCTTCGCCCATCAGGCGGTGCCGTTCGAGCGGGTGGTGGACGAGGTGCGACCGGTGCGGGACACCAGCCGGACACCGCTGTTCCAGGCGATGGTGGTACTCCAGAACGCCCCGGGCCGGGCGCTGGAGCTGCCCGGTCTGGAGCTGGCGGACGTGGAACTCGACACGCGGACCGCCGCCTTCGACCTCACCTTCGAGTTCGCCGAGGACGAGGGGGGCGAGCTGCGCGGGCTGATCGGCTACAGCACCGATCTGTTCGACGCCTCGACCGTGGAACGGATGGGCACGGCCCTGCGGGCGCTGCTCGCCGGGATCGCCGAGGATCCGGAGCGGCCGGTGGGCGCGCTGCCGCTGACCACCCCGGCCGAGCTGCGGCGCACCCTGGTCGAGTGGAACGACACCCGCCTGGAGGTGGAGCGGGCCACGCTGCGCGAGCTGTTCGAGCGCCAGGTGGCCGTCTCGCCGGATGCCACGGCCGTGCGGTACGGGAAGGGCGATCTCACCTTCGCCGAGCTGGAGGTGGCCGCGAACCGGCTGGCCCACCGGCTGATCGGCCGGGGGGTGGGGCCGGAACGGCTGGTGGCGCTGGTGCTGCCGCGTTCGGTGGAGATGCTGGTGGCACAGCTGGCCGTGGCGAAGGCGGGCGGTGCGTTCCTGCCGGTCGACCCCGGTTATCCGAAGGAGCGGGTGGCGTTCATGCTGCGGGACGCCGCGCCCTCGGTGGTGCTCGACGACGCGGTCTCGGTATGGGCCGGGGAGGGCCCCGCCGGGCCACCGCCACTCCGTGGCCTGACACCGGACCACCCGGCGTATGTCATCTACACCTCCGGCTCCACCGGTGTGCCCAAGGCGGTCGTGGTCACCCATGCCGGGCTGGCCAGTTTCTCGGCCGCCGCGGCCGCGCACTACGACGTACGGGCCGGGGACCGGGTGCTCCAGCTCTCCTCCCCCAGCTTCGACGCCTCCGTCCTGGAGCTGTGTGTCTCGCTGCCGCGTGGCGCGATACTGGTGATCGGTGACGAGGGCCCACTGCTGGGCGAGCGGCTGGCCGAGGTGCTCGGCGGGCAGCGGATCACCCATGCGCTGATCCCCCCGGCCGCGCTGGCCACCGTGGAGGAGGCGGATCGGCGAACGGGGCTGCCGGATCTGCGTACCCTCATCGTCGGCGCCGACGCCTGCCCCGCCGAGCTGGTGGACCGCTGGGCGCCGGGCCGGCGGATGGTCAACTCCTACGGCCCGACCGAGGCCACGGTGGTGAGCACCTGGTCCGGGCCGCTGACCGCAGGGTCGGGGGCGCCGCCGATCGGCCGGCCGATCCCGAACACCCGGGTCTACGTACTGGACGAGGCCCTGCGCCCGGTGCCGGTGGGTGTGTCCGGGGAGCTGTATGTGGCGGGCGCGGGTCTGGCGCGGGGCTATCTGGGCCGCCCGGGGCTGACCGCCGCACGGTTCGTGGCCGATCCGTTCGGCCCGGCGGGCGGGCGGATGTACCGCACCGGCGATGTGGTGCGGTGGACCGGCGACGGTGAGCTCGCGTTCCTGGGCCGCGCCGACGACCAGGTCAAAGTGCGGGGCTTCCGGATCGAACTCGGCGAGGTGGAGAGCGCGCTGCGGCGCAGCCCGGAGGTGCGGGAAGCGGTGGTCGCCGTACGGGAGACCGCCCCGAATCCGGAGCAGCCCTCCGGCGGGAAGCGCCTGGTGGGCTATGTCGTCCCGGCGCCGGGTGCCTCGCCGACCGCCGCCTCGCTGCGCGACGTCCTGGGGCGGACCCTTCCGCCCCATATGGTGCCGTCGGCGTTCGCCACCCTGGACGCCCTTCCGCTCACGGCCAACGGCAAGGTGGACCGCCGGGCGCTGCCCGACCCGGACCCGGCGACCGTCACCTCCGGTGCGGGCCATGTCGCCCCGCGCACCCCGTTGGAGCGCCGGATCGCGGACATCTGGGCCGATGTGCTCGGTCTGGAACGGGTGGGTGTGGAGGACAACTTCTTCGAGCTGGGCGGGGATTCCATCCTCAGCATCCAGGTGGTCTCCCGCGCCCGCCAGGCCGGGCTGCGGCTGACCACCAAGGATCTGTTCAGCCATCAGTCGGTGGCCGCGCTCGCCACCGTGGCCACCGCCGAACGGGACGAGGGCCGCGCGGAGCCGGTGGCCGGGCCGCTTCCACTCACCCCGATCCAGCGCTGGTTCTTCGCCACCCACACCGTGAATCCGCGCCACTTCAACCAGTCCACGCTGCTCGAGCTGCACCGGGAGCCGGACGAGAAGGCGCTGGAGGGGGCGCTGGCCGCGCTCCTGGTCCACCATGACGCGCTGCGCACCCGGTTCACCGAGGACGGCGGCGAGTGGCACGGCCACGTCCCGGAGCCGGATGGCGACGGCGCCGTCCTGGATCGCCACGACCTGTCCGGTCTGCCGGCGCGGGAGGCGGACGCGGCGATGGAGAAGGCGGCCGACGCCCTCCACGCGGGCTTCGACCTGGGCCGGGGGCCGCTGCTGCGGGCCGCGCTGTTCCGCTTCGGCGAGGCCCGGCGGCCGTTCCTCTTCCTGACCGCGCACCACCTGGTCATCGACGGGGTGTCCTGGCGGATCCTGCTGGACGACCTGGACATCGCCTATCAGCAGGGCGTGCGGGGCGAACCGGTGGACCTCGGCACCAGGACCACCGCCTTCCGCGACTGGGCGCGGCGGCTCGCGGAGCATGTCGCCGAGGGCGGCCTGGACCATGAGGCCGACCACTGGTGCGAGGCCCTCGACGCCCGGCCGCTGCCGGTCGACCGTCAAGTGGCCGCGCCAGGGCCCGAGATCGGTACGGTGCCGGTCGAGCTGGACGAGCGGGACACCGAGGCGCTGCTGCGCTCGGCGCCCACCGCCTATCGCACCCGCATCAACGATGTGCTGCTCGCCGCCCTCGCGCTGGCGCTGTCCCGCTGGACCGGCCAGGAGCGGGTTTCGGTGGAGCTGGAGGGCCACGGGCGCGAGGACATCCTGGACGGTGTCGATCTCTCCCGTACGGTGGGCTGGTTCACCACCATGTATCCGGTCTCCTTCGAGCTGCCGGACCTCCCCGACGGCCGGCCGGCCGACTGGCGGGGGCTGGTCAAGTCGGTGCGGCGGCGGCTGCGGACCGTCCCCGGCAACGGTTTCGGCTTCGGGGCACTGCGCGCCTTCGGCCCACCCGAGCTGCGCGAGCGGCTGTCCCGGCACGGCGCCGGGCCGCAGATCGTGTTCAACTACCTCGGCCAGTGGGACGCCCGGTCGGCCGAGTCGCAGGGCGGTCTGGTCCACGCCGAGCACGGCTCGTTCGGCCAGGACCACGATCCGCGCGAGGGCGGCCCCCATCTGCTGGAGGTGGTGGGCGCGGTACAGGACGGCCGGCTCGGCTTCACCTGGCGCTACCGCCCCGATGTGCACGAGAGGACGACCGTGGCGGCGGTGGCCGGGACCTTCGCCGAAGCCCTGCGCCGGATCGCCGGGGACTGCCGGGGCGCCGTATGACCGCCGCCCCGCCGGTGTCGCCGCCGGTTCCGCTGTCGCGCAACCGGGACTACCGGCTGCTGTGGGGCAGTCAGGCGCTCTCGGAGTTCGGCTTCCACACGGCGCTGATCGCGTTTCCCCTGCTGGTCCTCGCCCTCACCGGCTCGGGCGCGGCCTCCGGTCTGGTCATGGGCACCATCGCCGCCGCGCAGATGGTGGCCGGGCTCCCGGCGGGTGTCCTGGTGGACCGCTACGACCGCAAGGCCATCATGCTGGGCTGTGAGGCGGCCCAGGCGGTCTCCGCCATCAGCCTGGTGGCCGCCGTGTGGGCGGGCGCGGCCACCGTCTGGCACATGGTCGTCGTGGCGGCGGTGTTCGGAGCGAGCGCCGCGCTCTTCGAACCGGCCGAGAGCGCGTCGCTGCCCGCCCTGGTGGCGGACGAGCATCTGCCCACGGCGGTGGCGATGAACACGGCACGGGCCTCGATGGGGCAGTTGGCGGGCACCGCGACCGGCGGGTTCCTGTTCGCCGTGGGACGGTTCGTGCCCTTCCTGGTGGACGCCGTGACACATACGGTCTCCTTCGTCGCGCTGCTCTTCGTCCGGCTGCCCCGGCGCGAGCGGTCCGCCGACGGGGTGGGCCCATTGGGCCGGGAGGCGCTGGCCGGGCTGCGCTGGGTGTGGCGGGAGCGCCGGATCCGGGTCACGGTGGTGTGCGCGGTGGTGCTCAACCTCTTCTTCAGCGCCTTCTACCTCGTCGTCATCGTGCTCGCCGAGGCCCGGGGGGTGCCCTCCGGGGAGGTCGGCGTGATGGCGGCCATGCTCGGGGTGGGCGGGGTGGCGGGCGCGCTGCTGGCGCCCGTACTGCACCGGCGGCTGGGCCCGTACGGCGGCATCATCGCGGTGTTCTGGGCCCTGGCCGTGCTCGCCCCGGTCACCGTGCTGATGGACAGCGGCTATCTCATCGGGGTGCTGTTCGCCCTGATCGCGCTGTTCCCGCCGACGGCGAACACCGCCATCATGACCGACCAGCTGCTGCGCACCCCGGACGAGCTGCGCGGCAGGCTCACCAGCACGCTCGTCCTGGCCTGCGGTGCCGCGGGCGCGGCGGGCCCCGCGCTGGGCGGATCGCTCGCCCAGGCCCTGCCGGGCGACCGGGCCATCCTGCTCTGCTCGGCCGGGATGGCCGCCGCGGCCGTCCTGGCCACCGTCAGCCCGACCCTGCGCACGCTGTCCCACCGCCACGAGTCCGGACGGCCGGCCGACTGACTGACTGACCGCCATCCGGCACTTCACCGACCATTTCCGATCCAACCGACCTGACCGACCTGACCGCTCATCGACAGGAGAGACCGACCATGGACGACACCGCCCGCTACCAGGTGCTGCGCAACGACGAGGACCAGTACTCGCTGTGGCCCGCCGACCTCGAGGTGCCCGAGGGCTGGCACGCCGTCGGCAAGGAGGGCACCAAGGACGAGTGCTCCGCGTACGTCGACGGGGTGTGGACCGACATGCGGCCGCGCAGCCTGCGCGAACGCATGGACAACCTGGCCTCCTGACCCGGGCCTCGCAACGCGGTGCGGCCGGCGCGTGAGGGCGCCGGCCGCACCGGGCCCCTCAACTTCCCCGTACGGTCACGCGGTTACCATCCTGAGGAACAGTCGGCCGCGGCGTGAGGGATCACGCCCGGATACGGAGGAGAACACCACGTGACCGCGCAAGGGGTAGCATCCCAGACCGGAAGCGGGCCGGAGCCCCCCAACACCCCCCTCAACCAGGGGCGACCGCACAGCGCCCGGATGTACGACTACTTCCTGGGCGGCAAGGACAACTACGTCGCCGACCGTGAGGCCGCGGCCAAGGTGCTCACCCTGTGGCCGGGTGTCATGATCGCCGCCCGGACCAACCGGGCCTGGATGCACCGCGCGATCCGGTTCCTCGCCGACGAGCGGGGCATCCGCCAGTTCCTCGACATCGGCACCGGCATCCCCACCCGGCCGAATCTCCACGAGGTCGCCCAGGGGATCGCCCCGGAGTCCCGGGTCGTCTACGTGGACAACGACCCCATCGTCCTCGCCCATGCCCAGGCCCTGCTCAAGAGCCACCCCGAGGGCCGCACCGCCTATGTGCACGGGGACATCACCGAGCCCGAGGCCATCCTCGCCTCGCCCGACCTCACCGAGGTGCTGGACCTGTCCCAGCCGGTCGCGCTGAGCCTGGTCTCGCTCCTGCACTTCGTCCCCGACGAGTGGGGCCCGTACGACCTCGTCCAGCGGCTGGTCGACGCGCTCGCCCCGGGCTCCTTCCTGGTGCTGAGCCACATCACCCCGGACTTCGACCCCGAGGCCACCCAGAAGACCGTGCAGGTCTACCACAGCGGCGGCATCCAGGGGAAAATCCGCACCCGGGACGAGGTGGAGCGCTTCTTCACCGGTCTGGATCTGGTCGAACCGGGCCTGGAGGTGCCGCACCGCTGGCGGGCCGACCTGGCCGAAAGGGACTCCCATGTGGAGACCGGCGATGTGACCGACGAAGAGGTGTCCTTCTGGGCGGGCGTCGCGCGGAAGTCCTGACGCGGCGCTTCCCGGTCGGGGTTCAGGGACGCGGTCCGACGGTTGTGGTGCCGTCGCGGATGGTGATCGCCAGCGCGGGACAGGAGTCCGCCGCGTCCAGCACCCGCTCCTCCTCCGGAACCTCCTCGCGTCGCGGCCGGGCGTGCTCCTCGTCGAGGGCGAACAGATCGGGTGCGATTCCGGCACACATGCCGGACGCCATGCACCGGCCGCCGTCGACCTCCGCCTTCCAGGTCATCCGGCTCACCACCCGATGGGCATGACGCGGGGCCCGCGGACCAGCATCTGGCCCTTCCACTCCACATCCCCGGCCAGCCGCAGATCCGGGAAGCGTGCGATCAGCGCGCCGAGCGCCTCCTGGAGCTCCAGCCGGGCCAGGGGCGCGCCCAGACAGTGGTGCACACCGTGGCCGAAGCCGAGGTGCTGGGTGGCGGCGCGGGCGACGTTCAGGGTGCCCGGCTCGTCGAAGCGCAGCGCGTCGCGGTTGGCCGAGCCGACGGCGACGAGCACGGGCTCCCCGGCGCGCACCAGGGTGCCGCCCACCTCGACGTCCTCGGTGGCGTAGCGGGGGAAGGAGGCGGCCATGCCCAGCGGGACGAAGCGCAGCAGCTCCTCGACGGCGCCGTGCAGCAGGGCGGGATCCTCGCGCAGCCGGCGCAGTTCGTCCGGGTGGTCCAGCAGCGTCAGCACGAAGTTGGGGATCTGGGTGGCGGTCGTCTCGTGCCCGGCCACCAGGATGCCCACGCACAGATCGACGAGCTCGAGCTCGGACAGCCGGTCGCCCGCGTCCCTCGCCTCGATCAGCGAGGTCATGATGTCGTCCCGCGGGCGGATGCGATGGTCCTCGATCAGCCCGGCCATATAGGCGCGCAGCTCATCGCGGTTGCGGTCGAACTCCTCGGCGCTCAGGGAGCTGGTGGACAGCGCGGCGTCGCTCCAGGTGCGGAACTTGGGGCGGTCCTCCTCCGGGACGCCGAGCATGGCGCAGATGACCCCGACCGGAATCGGCAGCGCGTAGCGGTCCACGAGATCGACGGGTGGCCCCGCGGCCTCGAGCTCGTCGAGCAGGTCATGGGTCAACTGCCGGACCCACGGGCGGAGTTTCTCCACCTGGTGGACGGTGAACGCCTTGGCGACGAGGGTGCGCAGCCGGGTGTGGTCGGGCGGGTCCATGGTCAGGATGCCGCTGTCGCGCCGGGCCTCGGACTGCCGTGGCACATCGTGGTGGAGCGCCGCGGCCCGGCTGAAGCGCCGGTCCCCGAGCACCAGCCGGGCGTCGGCGTACCGCGTGGCCAGCCAGGAGGGCTCACCGTAGGGCATGCGCACCCGGAGTAATCCGGTGTGATTCCTGGCCTGGTCGTACGCCTCGCTGAGCGCGAGCCCCTCGGCGGAGTTGAAGGGGTAGGCGATGGGTGTGGTCTCCGCTGTGGTCACCGTGACCTCCCTTGCGTAAGCACGTGCTTACAAAGCTAGGAGGCGGCGGCTGGTACGGTCAACGGCCCCTTTGCGCCGTTGATCTGACGGGCCGAAGGGAATCGGCCGGAGGCAGACGAGAGGGGTGTCGTGATGGGGACGACGGTGTCCGAGGGGCAGCGCCGGGACGCGCGGAACACACGTCGGCGGCTGCTGGAGGCCGCGGCAGCGCTGTTCGCCGAGCGTGGCTATGAACGGGCGACGGTCCGGGACATCGCCGATCGCGCCGGGGTAAACCAGGCGCTGCTGTTCCGCTATTTCGGCTCGAAGAGAGCGCTGTTCGGAGAGGTGATCGCGCACAACGGGGAGGAGCAGCTGCGCACCACCCCACCCCATGAGCTGCTGGAGGCCGCCCTGCGCGGGCTGCTGGGCCACGGCGGCAGGGAACCGGACAGCCGTGCGCTGGCGACACTGCTGCGCTCGGTGGACAGCGGCGACGAGATCGGTACCGCGGTGCGCGCCATCAGCGACGACTACGCGCGGGTGCTGGCCTCCCTGTCCAGCGCCGACAACCGCGAACTGCGGGCGGATCTGGCCCTGTCCTGGCTGCTCGGCATAGGGATGATGCGGGTGCTGGTGGGCAAGGAGCCGCTGGCGGACGCGGACCCGGACGAGGTGTGCGCGCTGGTCACGTCCGCGCTCGGCACTCTCCTGGACGGCCTTCCGGCGGCAGGCGGTAGGCGGTAGGCGGCCTTACTGAAGGAATGCCGGACCGTAGTAGCAGGCGAGGTGCTACTCGCGGAACTCCCCGCGGGGCGTGGTGACGACGCGACGGGCCCTGGCCGGGGTGACCACGTCGCGGAAGGCCGGGTCGGTGAGCAGCACGACCGGGGCGATGCGGTGCGGGGAGTCGCAGTGCCAGTGCGGCAGGGCGGCCTCGATCACGGCCCAGGACTGATCGGTGGCGCCGCGGTCGGCCAGCGCCCTGGCCAGGTCCAGGGCCTGCTGGAAGGTGCGGGACTCGGGCAGGGCGGGCGGGGCGAAGGCGGCGGCCCTGGCCATCCAGGCGGCGGGGTCGTCGCCCCCGGTGGCGGCGCCGCTCGCGGCCACACCACCCGCGCCCACGACACCGTCCACGCCGTCGGGGAGCCGCGGCAGGATGTCGCCGAGAGCCGAGAGATAGCCACCGGGGGCGCCGGTCCACTCCTCGGCCGCGCAGCGCAGATAGAGCGGGGCGGCCTCGGCCCGTAACTGCTCCATGCCGATCGTCTCGAGGACGCGCGGGTCCCCGAGGATGCCGGTGCGTATCCAGTGGTGGGCGGCGCTGATGTCGAGGAACGCCCCCAGGATGATGCCCAGATACGCCCCGGCGCCCGAGCCCTTGACCGCGGCCTGCTCGAAGGTGGCCATCGCCTTGCGCACCTCGCCCCGCAGGGCCTGCGCCCTGCCCTCGGCCACCAGGTCCTCGGCGGTCTCGGGACGCCCCATGCGCACCTCATGGGCCGCCTGGTCCTCGAAGCCGCCGCGCTCCTCGGCGACCAGCTCGGCGAACGAGGAGTGCCGGTCCCCCAGGGCCGGATACCAGCTCGCCCAGATGTACGCGGCCCACTCCCCGTCCTCGGACACATCGGCGGGGTCCAGCAGCCAGTGCTGGGCGTCGCCCTCCTCGGAGACCAGCAGCGCCCGGTCCATGAACGCGGTGTCGTCCCAGTCCTCGCCCTCGCCGCCCCGGATGACGCTCCAGGTCTCGGGGTCGGCCTCGCGCAGCCAGCCGACGGTCTTGGCCGGGCGCATCCGCCACATGAACGGGCTGATGTTCAGCCAGCCGTCGGAGGCGCCCAGGAAGGCGCGGTAGCTCGGTGGGAGCCGGGTGCCGAGTCGTTCCTCCAGGGCCAGGATGGTCTCCTCGTCCGCGCCCTCGAACCCGAGCCATCCGGCGGCCCGTTGCCCGTCGTCGACCTCGCTCAGCTCCTCCTCGTCGGCCACCCGCAGGATGGTCGCGCTGTACTCGGCCAGATAGGACCGCCACTGCTCTACGGTCCGCGGCGGCGCCGCCGTCGTGGACCCCGGCTCCGGGACGGCCGACACCGCTGTGCCTCGGTATCCGGTGGGTGCCTCGCCCGCCCGCTGGTAGTGGCCGATGAAGCCCTTCGGCTGGGGGGCGGAGGTGAAGAGGCGGACCTGGGAGAGCTGGATCTGGTCCTCGCCCGCGTTCCGGGTGATCTCCAGGCGGTAGTGGCGGTAGGCCGTGGCGGCACCGAAGGTGAATCCCCGGGGCTGATGGCGGTGCGCGAAGCTCTCCTCGACGCGGGAGTCCAGGTCCACCCAGTGCTCCGCGTCGTTCGAGCCCTTGAGGGTCCAGTCCTTCGGGTCGCGGCCCGGGACGTCGTTGGCCGAGGTCAGGACGTAGTGGCCGACGGCCACCGGCCGCCGCAGGGTGAACTCCAGCCAGGCGCGGTCGCCATGGCCCAGCCACTTGTGCCACGAGTCGTGCAGCAGGTTCTCCGCGACCTCGCCCACCTCGGCGAACTCGCTGTGCGCCCGGACCTTGGTGACCAGGTCGGTCACCTCGGCCTCCGGACCGGGCTCGGCGGCCAGCAGCGACACCGTGCCCGAGTGCCCCGACGGATCGCCCCAGATGACCCGCTCGACGGGCGGCCCGCCGTCCTCGATCAGCAGGCGCAGCTCCTGACGGAGGCCCGACCCGCCGGACCCGCGGCCCTCCACCGTACGGAAGCGGTGCATCACCTCCTCCAGCGCGCTGTCCCGCAGCGGCGAGCGGCCCTCCAGCACCCCCCGGTACTCGGTGAGCGTGCCGTCGGCGGCCCTGCGGTGTCCGTAGAACTCCGTCATCGCCGGCTGGAAGCCGATCGACGCCTCCGCGCCGTCCTGCCCGCGCCAGGCGAGCCGGACCGGCAGCGAGCCCTCGCCCCGGTCGAGATGGACCAGCAGCCGTGGGGCGGGCCGCCATTCGGCGGCGCCCGGGGCCCGCCACTCGGTGCGGTAGGCGCACACCGCCGCCTCGGCGGGGCGCTCCTCCGCCATGAGGTGCATCCGGGCGCAGATGCGGGACGGCTCGACGCCGATCCGGTACAGCCAGAGCAGCCCGCGCGCCTCGGCGCGGCCCCGGACGCACAGCGTGTTCAGGCCCGCCAGCAGCGCCTCACCGGGGACCGCGAAGGCCACCTCCCGTGGGCGGGCGCCACCGGGCACGGTGAACCGTGAGATCACCGCATGTCCGTTGACGGTGATGTCGATGGGCGCCCATCCCAGGGACTCCCCCAGCGGTGAGACCCGCGCGATCAGGGTCAGCGTCAGCTGCTCCGGCAGTTCGCCGCCGTTCAGCGCGAAGTCGAGCTCGACACGTCCGCCCGCGCCGATCGCGAGACGGTCCCGATCGGGATGGCACCGTGTGTACCGGGCCGTGCCATTGCCGAATCGAGGCGGATCGATGGTGAAATCCGCGAAAGTCGCTCGCACGCTGTGCTCCTGATGGGGCCGTCTGGTCCATTGACATGTCGTCGGGGCATGGGTGCGGGTGGCCTCACAACACCCGGATGCCGCCGATGCTAGGGCGGCCGACGGGCACCGTCCGTGATCCGCGACGATCACTAGGGGGATGCGGGTCGGCCGCTCCCTCCCCCGCGCAGCACGGCCCCGAGGACGGCGGGGCGCATCAGCGCGGTGGGCGCGGCGACCATCGACATCACCTCGTGCAGGGTCTTGCAGACCCCCGGGTCGACGGTGGCACGCCGGATGACCCGGTCCAGATAGCGGTGCTGGGCCCGCACTCCCAGTCCGGCGGGGCCGCCCGTGGTGGTGGGGAAGCGCACATCCTCGCTGGAGGACAGCAGCCACGCGGTGTCCCCGGCGGCCGCGATGCCCTTACGGGCGGTGTGCGCCGTACGGTGGCCGATGCCGCCGTGGCGCTCGGCGGCGGCCCGCAGGGCGCGGGCGCCGAGCGCGGCCACGGTGATGCCCTGACCGTAGACCGGGTTGAAGGTGCACACGGCGTCGCCGATGACGACCAGCCCCCGCGGCGCCCGGCGCTCGTAGTGCCGCCGCACACCGGGGCCGGGCCAGAAGCCGCGGACCGCACCGGCGGGCTCGGCCGCGGCCAGCAGCTCGTGCAGGCTCGGGTCCCGCAGCAGACGCAGCTGCCGGTCGAAACCGGCCGCACCCGGCTCGGCCTGCGCTCCCCGCATACTGCCGACGCTGGCGATCCACCGGCCGTCCTCCACGGGCAGCACCACGCCGAGCCTTGGCGCGTCGGGGGCCTTGGTCTGTAAATAGAGCACGTCGAAGCCCGGATCCGCCCCGGCCGGGCGGTGGTACATCCGGCTGGCGTACGACACCCCCGCGTCGACGCGCTCCTCGGGGGTGGGCGGGCAGCCCAGCCGGGCCAGCCAGGACGGGACCGAGGAGGTGCGCCCGGAGGCGTCGACCACCATCTCCGCACGCAGCTCGCGCACCCGGGCGCGGGCGTCGCCCCGCGCCCGGACCTGAACGCCCGTCAGCTCGCGCGGGGTGCCGAGGAGCCCGACGACGTCGGTGTTCTCCAGCCATCGGACCGAGGGCTCGGCGCGCACCCGGCGCAGCACCGTATGGTCGAGCAGCGGTCTGGTGCAGGAGAGGAACGCGACCTCGCTCTCGTACTTCGCGAGCCACCCGGCCGCGCTGAGCCAGCGCACACCCGACATCGGCACCCGCACCGCGCCAGCGGCCAGCAACTCCTCGCGCGCGCCGGGCATCAGCTCATCCAGCGCCCGGTGCCCGGCCTCGAGCAGCAGATGCGCGTGGCGCGCCTGCGGAACGCCCGAGCGGAACACCGGCCCCTCGGGATAGCGGTCACGCTCGACTATGACAATGCGCTCGGCATATCCCCGCAGTGCCCATGCGGCCAGCAGCCCGGCAAGACCTCCGCCGATCACCACCGCGGTCCCTCGCTCCGTACTTTCCCCCGGTACCCCCATGCTACGGAGCGTAGTGCATAATCATCCGAGCGTCACCACCCCCCAGGGTGGCAAATACAAGCGCTTCGACGGCTCAGGCCCCTTCGGCGGCCTCGGTGATGAAGGTGTCGAGGACTCCGTCGGCGATGCGCACCGGGCCCTCGGGGCGGGTCTCGCCCGGGATGGTGCGGATCTCCCCGGCCCGCCGCGCGTCGGCCGCCGCCTCGGCGAACCACCGCGCCGCCTGGGCCTCATGGCCGTCGAGACGGGCGCCCAGCGCGTCCAGGGTACGTTCGAAGGCGCGCCCCCACAGCGACAGCGCGTCCAGCCAGGGGGCGCAGTCCGCCACGAACCCCCGGTCCGCGACACCGGCCCTGATGCGCTCGGGGGCGGCGGCGAGCAGCCGGGCGTACGGGCGCAGCTCCCGCAGGGCCGCTCGCTCGTGCCCCGCCTCCCAGGCGGTGTGGAACCGGTCGAGCCGGGCGGCGAGTTCGGGGGCCTGCGGCTGCCAGGGTTCGGCGCCGAAGGTGGGTGCGAGGTGCTGGGTGTCGAAGAAGGCAAGCAGCGAGCGAACGGTCCCGTCGGTACGGCCCGGGTGCGCGCCGGGGCCGTCCCCGGCGAGGTGGCGGGCGGCCGCCTCCCAGGTGCGGGTGGCGTCGTAGCCGGTGTCGTTCCAGGCGAAGTCCGCTCCGCCGAAGAGGGCGACCTTGCTGGCAGCGGCCTGGTTCATCGGGTTGAGGACCAGGCCGGAGAGCTGCCGGTGCAGTCCGGGCTCACGGGCGTCGTAAGGCGCGAGCAGCAGCCGTCCCTCGGCCTGACCGTAGTCGTTGACCGGGTAGTTGTCCCAGACGAAGACCTTGCGCCCCCATACGGTGGCGGCCCGCTCCGCGTCGGCCACGGTGATCCGCGGCGGCACCACATCGGTTCCGGTCCACATCACCTCGACCCGCGAGTCCAGCCGCTCGCGCAGGACACGCTTGTACGGGGTCTCGGTGACGTCGCCGTACTCGGTCGGCACCATCTGGAGCGGCCTGGTGTCCGCCCGCTCGTCCAGGAAGGTCTTCTGCACCGTGTTGAGCAGGTCGGACTGGGCCTTGGCGGCGGCCTCCGACGAGGGGTCTCCGTAGGTGGCGCGGTCGGATTCGCAGTTCCAGCGGGTGTAGCTGATGTCGTCCAACGGCATGGAGAAGCTGCGCACCCCGAGGTCGTAGACCGCGTCCAGCTTGGCCTCCAGCGCGGCGAGGTCGGCGGGGTCGCTGTAACAGATGGAGTTGCCCGGGGAGACGGCGAAGGTGAACCGCACATGGTGGTCGGTGGCCTGCCGGACGAGCTCGCCCAGCTCGGCGAGTTTGGCCGCCGGATACGGCTCGCGCCACTTCTCGCGGTGGTACGGGTCGTCCTTCGGCGCGTAGATGTAGGTGTTCATCTTGACGTCCCCGTAGAACGCCAACTGGTCCATGCGCTCGGCGTGGGTCCAGGGGCTTCCGTAGAACCCCTCGATCACCCCGCGCAGCGCCATCAGCGGATGGTCGGTGACTGAGACGGACGCGATCGTGCGGTGGCCGGAAACGAGCTGACGCAGCGTCTGCGCCGCGTAGTACGTCCCGTCCGAGTCAGCACCCGCGAGCGCCACCGAGCCGCGTCCCGCGGCGAGTGCGTAACCCTCGGCGGGCAGCGGGCCGCCGGGCACTCGGCCCCCGGCGGCCCGAAGCGCCCTGGCGACCCGCGGATCGGCGACCCGGCCGACGGTCACGGTCAGCTTCGCCCCGGGGCCGTCCTGGATCCGCGAGGCCCCCGCGCGGCGCAGCACGGAGGTGACGAGATCGCGGGTCGGACGGTCCACACCGTCCGATATGACGAGGCGGACCCGGGAGGGGACGTGAACGTCCGCTCCGATACGGGACATCTGCTGCGGACGCGGGGTGACGACCGGCAGTGGCCCGGGGGTGGCGGTGGCCGCGGTGGCGACCGCGCCGGTGGGCAACAGCAGGGCGAGGAGGGTGAACAGCACCGTGACGGGTGCCAGGGTTCTGAAGCGACTGCGCATGGGACATCTCCTCCGTGGCATTCGTGGCATTCGTGGCGTTCGAGGGCCGGGCCTTCGGGGGCGGTGCGGTGCCGTGCGGTGATGCGGGGGTGCGCGGTGTGCGCGGAGCGAGCCCGCGGCGGGCCCGGCGTATCCCTACCCAGCGCTGGGCACCGATGATCGGCTACACCGTCGGCAGTCAAGCGCCGTGCCGATCCGGCCACTTACAGGGTGCCCGTCGGACCACACGGCGGAGCCGCATACCGATGCTTCCCCCCTCCCCACCCCTTCCCGCAGCGTCGATGTGCGGCTCCGCCGCGCGACAAGGGCTTCGCCCTGGACCCCGGGGCCTGGGGTCCAGGGCCCTGGAACGAAGCCCCGCCACACGGCGGAGCCGCATACCGATGCCGCGTGAAGGGGCCGGAGTCCCGGGTCGGGGCCTGGGGCGGAACCCCGGTCGAGGCCTTGGGCGGAACCCCGGTCGAGGCCTGGGGGCGAAGCCCGGGTCGAGGTCTGAGGCGGAGCCCGGGTCGAGGCCTGGGGGCGAAGCCCCGGCCGGGGCCGGGGGCGAAGCCCGGGTCGAGGCCTGGAGGCGAAGCCCCGGTCGAGGTCTGAGGCGGAGCCCGGGTCGGAGCCTGGGGGCGAAGCCCCGGCCGGGGCCGGGGGCGAAGCCCGGGTCGAGGTCTGGAGCGAAGCCCGGGTCGAGGCCTGGGGGTGGAGCCCCGGTCGGGACCTTGGGTGGAGCCCCGGTCGGGGCCTGGGGGTGGAGCCCCGGTCGGGGCCTTGGGGCGAAGCCCCGGTCGGAACCTTGGGGCGAAGCCCAGGTCGGGACCTTGGGGCGAAGCCCAGGTCGGGACCTTGGGTGGAGCCCCGGTCGAAGCCTGGGGGTGGAGCCCCGGTTGGGGTCTGGGGCGGAGCCCCGGTATCGGGGAGGGGCGGGGAGGGGAACAGCCCGCCGCAGGCGTCCCCGCGAAACCGACGCGCCCTCACCCATTCAGCAACGCGTCGACCACCCGGCCGAAGAGCAGGCGGCCGGCCCAGACCGTGGGCGGGTCGAACAGGCGGGGCAGCCCTCGGATCCGGGCCTCCTCGCGCCATACCACCTCGGATCCGCCGTCCCAGGGACTCACCTCGATCTCGGCCCATCCGAGGACCACCGAGCCGCGCTTCTCCAACCTGCAACTGCCGGGAGCGTCCCCGGTGGGCGGGTCCCAGCGCACGACCTCCATGGGGTCGTCGAATCCGGCGCGGCCGACGCCCGTGCGCACCACGACCACGGTGCCCACCCGGGTCGGCCCCGCCGGGCGGACGGTGACGCCGCTCAGCGGCACAGGGGCGCCGTGGCGCGGCCAGTCGGTGAGCCGTCGCCAGGTCTCGTCGACGGACAGTGGGGTGCGCCGCTCGATACGGAAGGGGGCCACAGCGGGATCGTAGGCGATCGACGGCCGGGGAGGCGGCCAGGAAGTCGGTCGTGGCGGCGGCACGCCGACTGCGTCGTCCCCGCCATGTGGCGACTGAGGCCATTGACAGCTCGGATCCGCCTGTTACCTTCCACAGAAAGAGAGAGATCCTACCTTTCTGGTCCGGCATAGACACAAGTCGCCCCATCAGAGGGATTCTCGCAGCTCAATCAGGTTCAGACCTTCCAACACGTCGGATCTCCACGGCTCCACGGGAGAAGGAGAACGAGAGATGAAGAGACTCGCCGCAGGCGCGGCGCTCGCCCTCGCCGCCGTCTTCGGGTTATCGCAAGTGCCCCAGGCGGCCGCCGTCCCCGCTCAGGACACGGCCACCTCCGCGGCACCGGTGTTCAGCGTGATGGACTACGGCGCGAAGGCCGACGGTTCGTCCAATGACTCAGCCGCCATCGAGAAGGCCATCACGGCGGCCAACAGCGCAGGGGGCGGAATCGTCCGCTTCCCGTCCGGACAGTACAAGTCCAAGAACACCGTCCACCTCAAGAGCGAGGTGACCCTCCAGCTGGACTCCGGGGCCACGATCCTCGGGTCGAGCGCGGACACCTACGACAAGCCCGAGGCCAATCCGAACGACGACTACCAGGACTACGGCCACAGCCACTTCCACAACGCGATGTTCTACGGCGACAAGCTCACCAACATCGGGTTCACCGGTTCGGGAACCATCGACGGCGCGGGCAACCTCATCACCGGCACCCCCGACTCCGGCGAGGCGGACAAGATCATTTCGCTGACCCGCTGCGACGGGCTGACCCTCGACGGGGTCACCCTGCGGCGCGGTGGCCACTTCGCGGCCCTCATCAACGGCTGCGAGAACGTGACCTCGGACCACCTCACCATCGACACGGCGAGCGACCGCGACGGCTGGAACATCATCAGCACCACCAATGTGACCATCACCCATGCCGACATCGCCGCCAACGACGACGCGCTCGCCTTCAAGAGCGACTACGCCCTGGGCGCCAAGCTGTCCAACGGCCATGTGAAGGTGACCGATTCACATCTCTCCGCGAAGTGCTGCAACGCCCTGATGTTCGGCTCCGAGACCTGTGGTGACTTCTCCGACTACGACTTCCAGGGCATCACCATCACCGGTGCGGACAAGTCCGGGCTCGGCATGGTCTCGATGGACGGCGCCAACATCTCCGATGTGCACTACCGCGACATCACCATGACCAATGTGCACTCCCCCATCATGCAGAAGATCGGGACCAGAAAACGGTGTGGTGGAAATCCGGGAGTCGGCCACATCAGCGACATCACCTACGACAACATCACCGGGACCGGGAACACCCCCTCCTTCAGCCCGACGCTGTGGGGCGAGTCCGGTGGCAATCGCATCAGCGGTGTGACCTTCAACCATGTGAATCTCACCGTGCCCGGCGGCAATGGCACCATGTCCACCGGCGTTCCCAGCAATGACGCCGACGACTACAACCCGAAGAGCATCGGCACCCGTCCCGCCTTCGGCTGGTATCTGCACAACGCGGATCACATCACCTTCAACGACAGCTCGGTGCGGTTCGCCAAGGACGACGGCCGTCCGGCGGTCATCGCCAACTCCGGGAGCGCGCTGCGCTTCAACCACTTCACCGCACAGCGCGGCGACGACAGCCCCGCGGACGTCATCGTCCAGAACGTGTCCGGCTACTGCGTCGCCGACAGCGCCAACACCTCCGGCGGGGCGCTGCGGGTGAGCACCAGTGGATCCAGCGAGAACTGCTCCTCGTGACCCACGACGGTGTGATCCACGACGGCTGACCACACCTCCCATCGGGGCGGGCAGCGGTTCCTGGCCACCGGCACCCGCCCCTTCCCGGCCGGTGAACACACGGCGGGGAGCGTCGGCGCCTACACCGAGGACACGGCCGGATCCGCCACGTCGGCCAGGTCGCGCAGGCCCGCCGGGAGCGGCCCGGTGTGCACCACGCCCAGCCGCTGGGTGGCCCGGGTGAGCGCCACATAGAGGTCGCTGGTGCCGAACTCCGCGGGCTCGGCCACGATCACGGTGTCGAACTCAAGACCCTTGGCCTGCCGGGGGTCGAGCAGCACCACCGCGCTGGTCAGGTCCGGGGACCGGCCGGTGGACGCCTGCGGGAGGACGGCTGACAGCGCGTCATGGCGGTCCCTCGGGGCGATCACCGCGAGACGGCCCTCGGTGCGGGTCTCCCGGGCCACGGCCGCGGCCACCGCGCCGGGCAGATCGCCGGTGTGCTCCGCCCAGGGCCGTACCCCGGTGGCGCGGACCGAGCGCGGCGGCTGGAAGTCGGGGTCGACGGTACGGGCCACCCGCGCCGCGACGTCCATGATCTCGGTCGGGGTGCGGTAGTTGACGCCGAGCCGGCTGTGTTCCCAGCGGTCGCCGACGTACGGCTCCAGGATCGAGGACCAGGAGCCACAGCCGCCCGGCTCCGCGGTCTGCGCGGGGTCGCCGACCAGCGTCATCGAGCGGGTCGGGCTGCGCCGCATCAGCAGCCGCCACGCCATCGCGGACAGCTCCTGGGCCTCGTCCACGATGATGTGGCCGAAGGCCCAGGTGCGGTCGGCGGCGGCGCGTTCGGCGGCGCTGCGGTGGTCGCGCTCCTCGGCGCGGTCGGCCAGCCGTTCGGCGTCGATGAGGTCGTGGGCGGCCAGCACCTCCGACTCCTCGTCCTCGCGGTCCTCGAACTCCAGGGTGCGGGAGCCGTAGGAGAGGTCGAGCACACCCTGTGCGTACTCGATGCGCTCCTGGCGCTCGGCCTCCGCGGCGGCGCGGGCCGCCGCGTCGTCGTGGCCGAGCAGTTCGGCCGCCTCGTCCAGCAGCGGGACATCGGCGGGGGTCCATTCGCCGTCGGTGCGGCGGATCGCGGCGGCGTCCGCGTCGGAGAGGTGGACGGGGTCGCCGAGGAAGTCGGCCACGAACTGCTGCGGGGTGAGGGCCGGCCACAGCTGCGCGATGGCCGCGTGCACTTCGGGGTTGACCGCGATCGCCTTGCCGAGCTGGGCGACGTCGTCCGCGCCGAGGAGGTTGGGCCCGCCGAAGGGGTCCGCGCCGATCCGGTCCACGAGCTGGTCGGTGAGGGCGTCGATGACGCGGAAGGCGAAGTGCGGACGGGCGAGGTTGTGCGGCAGCCCGGTCTCCCGTGCCTTGTGGCCCGCCTCGGACGCGATGTCCTTGTCCAGCACCAGTTCGCCGTCGTCGTGCTCGATGACGATCGCGGGGTCGGGCACCGTCTGCCGGTCCCGTACGAAGCGGGCCAGGGCGTCCGCCATCTCCGCGCGGCCCTTGACCTCGGCGGCCTCGGGGGTGTCGGTGCCGGTGGCCGTCACACCGGGGAAGAGCTCGCCGAGCGTGGCCAGGAGCACACCGGTCTCGCCGAGCGAGGGCAGCACCTCGCCGATGTAGCCGAGGAACGCCGGGTTGGGCCCGACGATCAGCACCGCGCGGCGGGCCAGCGACTCCCGGTGCGCGTAGAGCAGATACGCGGCGCGGTGCAACGCGACGACGGTCTTGCCGGTGCCGGGGCCGCCCTCCACCACGTGGACCCCATGGTGCGGGGCGCGGATGATCTGGTCCTGTTCGGCCTGGATGGTCTGCACGATGTCATGCATCCGGCCGGTGCGGGCGGCGTCGAGCGCGGCGAGCAGCACGGCGTCCGCGTCGGATCCCTCATGCCCGGTCCGTATGGTGTCCGAGAGGTCCAGGATCTCGTCGTGCAGCCCGGTGACCTTTGGTCCCTCGGTGGTGATGTGGCGCCTGCGGCGCAGCCCCATGGGGGTGTGCCCGGTGGCGAGGTAGAACGGACGGGCCACATCGGCCCGCCAGTCGATGACCAGCGGGGTGCGGTCCGCGTCATCGCGCCGGATGCCGATGCGGCCGATGTGGTAGTCGCGGTCGTCGCGGAACAGCAGCCGGCCGAAACACAACCCCCGCTCCCCCGCCTCGAACGCGGCCAGCAGACCGGACCGCTCGGCCACCAGCACATCGCGCTCCAGCCGCGCCTGGAAGGTGGAGCCCTCCAAGGACAGGGCCTCGGTCACCGACTCCTCGGCTCGTGCCCTGAGCTCGGCGAGGCGCCCGTTGAGCAGATCAAGGAATTCTTGCTCACGGTCCCATTCCTCGTTTGACAATTCGACTCCCGCCGGGATACGATGACTTCATCAGGTTTCCCCATGCCGTAAATGCAATGGCAAAGGAAATCCCCAATATACGCCGAGAAACGCCCCGGCCGTCAAGGCAGCCGGGGCGTTTCTCTGTTTTATGGCCTCATTTCACCTGGATGACGTGTTTGCCGCGGACACCACCGGCTTCCATGGCGCGATGGGCCTCTCCGATACCGGAGAGCGGATGGACGGTGTCGACGACCGGCCGGATGGCCCCGTTCTCCACATACGCGGCGAGGTCCGCGAAGAGCTGATGCAGGGGGTTTCCCGTGAAGAACCGCATCCGCCGGGCGCCGTGCACGGTGGAGAGCAGCATGGAGCCCAGGGAGGACAGCGGGCGGTCGGTGTCGAAGGCGATGGCCACCATCCGCCCGCCGGGCGCCAGCAGCCGGCGATAGGCGCCGAGCTCGGTGCCCACCGTGTCCAGCACGGCGTCGAACGGCCCGAGGGCGGCCGGCCCGGTGGTCCGGTAGTCATGCGCCTCATCGGCGCCGAGCTCCCGGACGAGGTCGAGTGTCTTCGCCCCGGCGAGCGCGGTGACATGGGCGCCGAGCGCGTGTCCGAGCTGGACGGCGACGCTGCCGACACCGCCGGCCGCGCCCCGCACCAGCAACCGCTCGCCGCTCATCAGGCCGATCTTGTCGCGCAGCGCCGTGATGGCCGTGGTGCCGACCCCGGGCAGGGCCGCGGCCCGGACGAGGTCAAGGCCCTCGGGGGCGTAGGAGAGCTGACGGGGGCGGACGGCCACGTACTCGGCGGCCGCCCCGAACGTCAGATGCGGCATCGCACCCCACACCCGGTCGCCCACCGCGAGATGGCGCACGGAGGAGCCCACCTCGGCGATCTCCCCGGCGATGTCGACGCCGGTGCCCTTCGGGAACCTCCTCCCGGTCACCAGCTTCAGCTTGCCCGCCCGGCCCGCGAGCTCGCCGCCGTTCACACTCGTGGCATGCACTCGCACCAGCACCTCGCCCGGCCCGGCCACCGGCTTCGGCAGTGTGCCCTCGTACAGCACCTCCGGGGGTCCGTACCGGTCGTACCGCGCCGCGCGCATCTCGCTCATCGCCCTCATCGTCCCTTTCGCACATCGGGGTTGCCGCCACGCTAATGCGCGCAAATGGGGAAACCGCCCGCTCGGCGTAAGGTGAGAAACATGCCTGCTCACGTCTCTCATATAGCGTCCGCGACCGGTGTTCGGGACACCGGAAGTCCGGGGTTGCGGTCCGACGCGGCGTCCAACCGCAGACGTGTCCTCGAGGCGGCCCGGGCGCTGTTCGTCTCGCGTGGGCTCGATGTGCCGATGGCCACCATCGCCCGTCGTGCCGGGGTCGGGGTGGCCACGCTCTACCGGCGCTTCCCCACCCGGGAGGCGCTGGTCACGGAGGTGTTCTCGGACGAGTTCGCCGCCTGTGCGACGGTCGTCGACGACGCCCTGGCCGACGACGACGCCTGGCGGGCCTTCCGCCGGACCATCGAGACGGTGTGTGCTTCGCAGACGCGGGACCGGGAGTTCAACGACGCCTTGCTGTCGTCGCTGCCCGACACGGTCGGCTTCGAGCGGGAGCGGCTGCGCGTCGAAGAGGGCTTCGCCGAGGTGGTCCGGCGTGCCAAGGCCGCGGGACGGCTGCGCGAGGACTTCGACGTGTCCGACCTGAGCCTCGTCTTCCTGGCCAACAGGGGTGTCATCGGCGACCCGGCGACGGCACCGGCCGCGTCCCGGCGGCTGGTCGCCCACCTGCTGCGGTCCTTCGAGGCGGGGCGGGCCGCACCGGCCCGCCCCCTCCCGCCGCCCGCCCCGCTGGGCCTGGGCAGGTTGCCCCGGACATCCGAGGGATGAGCTACCGGGCGGTGCCGAAGTCCTGCGTCCAGTAGTTGCCGGGCTGCGCCAGGCCGACGCCGATCTCCTTGAAGTCGCAGTTCAGGATGTTGGCCTTGTGGCCGGAGCTGTTCATCCAGCCCTCCATGACGCTCTTGGGCGAGTCATAGCCGTAGGCCACGTTCTCGCCGTAAGCGCTCCAGGAGTAGCCCGCGCGCTCGATCCGGTCGCCCGGGGAGGAGCCGTCGGAGCCGGTGTGCGACATGTTGCCGTGCGCCGCCATGTCCTCGCTGTGGTCCTGGGCGGCCTTCGTCAGCTTCTCGTTCACGGTCAGCGGCTCACAACCGGCCTTGCTGCGCTCGCTGTTGACGAGATCCACCACTTCCTGCTGGTCGGTGGCGGCCGCGGAGGTGGCGGAGGGAGAGCCGGCGGGTGCGGCGGACTGCGACGCCATCGCGGCCGAGGGCACGCCCACGGCGGCCACGGCGAGCGTGGCGATGGCTATCTTGCGGCGGTGCGTCGTACTGCTGCGGTGCTTGCTCATTCGGGACCTCACACTCGGTTGAGGCCCGTCATTCTTGGAGCCGTCCGCCACACGGGCAACACACGTGTTCGTACGACACGGGTTCGTAGCGAGGGCGGAACTTGCGCTCAGTGGCGAGTCATGCTGAACGGGTTCCGGGGCTGGCCACGTTGACCTGACGGGCCATCAGAAATCCCGGCAACCAGGAGAGTGTGCGACCGGCCCGGAGTTCCGGGGGCCGGGGTCATGCGGAATCCGCCATGTCCGACAGGACAGACAAACACCACTATGCCGCCTAGTCGATATGCACCGCTACGCCCCCTTTACTCAGGCGCTCGGTGTGAGAGATGTCATGACATGGCGGTGGGCGTTCAGCGGCGGTAGATGGTGATCGAGTGGCCGACCTCGTCGATCGGCCGACTGCCGTCGATCAGCGCCGCCAGCCGTCCGGTGGCCTGGGCGATCGAGGAGTCCGAGACCACCAGCACCCCGCGCACCCGGTCCGGAGCGGCCCGGCGTGGGTCGGAGGCGTGGATGCCGTAGGCGGACGGCACACCGCTGCCCTTGTAGACGAGCCAGATCCGCTCGCCCCGGTAGCGCTCCCGGAGGCGGTCGGCCAGCCGCCCCAGATCCTGCCCCCAGTCCACGTTCGAGTCGTGCAGCCGCAGATGGGTTCGGGACGGGCCGCCGAACGCCTCGTTGGAGTAGGGCAGGTAGTACGGATACGTCCGCAGCGAGCTGACCGCGACGAACAGGACCAGCGCCAGTGTGGCCCCGTACGCCCATCGCCGCCGTACGGCCATCAGCCCGGCCGCCGCCACCGCCAGGAACATCGGCAGGAAGATGGCGTACCGCACCCCGAGGTTGCGGGCCCCGTCCAGGGCGGCGAGCAGCAGTACGGCCGCGGGGACGAGCACATACGGCGCGGCGGGCCGCAGCCGGGGCACCACCGCCATCGTGACGGCCCCGGCCGACCAGAGCGCGAGCATGCCCAAGGGGGTCTTCACCAGCAGCGCGACGGGCAGGTAGTACCAGAGCGACCCGACGTAGCGGCGGCCGAGCAGAAAGCCGCGCCAGGTGTCCCGCTCGAAGCCGAACTGGATGCGCATCCCGTCGCGGTACGCCTCCGGGAACGGCAGCCAGTGGACGGCGAGCCCGCGCAGTCCGTGGACGGCGGGCACGGGCCCGGTGGGCGTCCACCGCAGCCGGGGGTCGACCAGCAGGTAGGTGGCCCACACCACGGCCACCGCGATCAGCGCCATGGCCACCGCCGCCGCCACTCCGACGCCGAGCGACCGCGCATGGTCGCGCGGTGCGCGGTGGCGCGTACGGCGGGCGTACCAGACGGAGAGCACGGCCAGGAGCAGCAGCACCGGGACCGCGGCCAGCATGCTCATCTTCGTGGCCAGGGCGGCGCCGAGCGCCACCCCCGCGAGTGGAAGGTGCCATCGTGGCCGCCGCCGCGCCCGCCACAGCAGCCAGACCGATGTCAGCAGGAATCCGGCCGCCGGTACGTCGAGGGTGGCGAGCGAGCCGTGCGCGATGACGTCCGGCGAGAAGGCGTAGAGGGCGAGGGCCACCGCCCCGCCCACGGGGCCGGTCAGTTCGCGGGCGAACGCGAACACCACCAGCCCGAACAGCAGCGTCAGCGCGATCATCGGCAGCCGTGCGCACAGCATCAGCCGCCAGGGGTCGTTGCCCGCCTCGTACAGCACATGCCGCCCGAGCGCCGTCTGGTCACCGGCGAAGCCGGGGTCTAGGTGCGGCCGGGCGAACGCCACCCCCGTCGCGATGATGAGCTTGCCCAGCGGCGGGTGCTCGGGGTTGTAGCGCACCTGGTGATGGTGCAGGGAGTCCACCGCCGCGCCGACATACACGGGCTCGTCGATGGTCGGCGTCTGCTCCACCGCCGTGGTCACCATCGCGACGGCCATCTGGACGAGGAGCGCCGCGACGGCGGCCACCACCAGCCACCGCCGATGCCGTACCGGCGCCGCCGACCACCGGCCCTTCGACCCGCCGACGGTCCTGGTCACGCTGTCGATCACACCGGCCCACCGCATAGCGACAGACGCTAACGCCCTCGTGCCCCCGCATCCGGCATCCGCCCGAAACTTGCGCCAAGTCCGCAAACGGGCCCGGACGTCGCGGCGGACATCACTGACCGGCCGCGGGCCAGCCGTGTTCGAGGAGGGCGAAGGCGGCCTCGATGGCCTGCCGGGCGTCGGCCCGGCCCCGGGCGAAGCTGACGGTCTCCAGCGCGAAGTGGGCGAGCGCCGCACACCCGGGGTCGTCCTCGGGGGCGCCGGTGGCCTCGGCGATGGCGGCGGCGAGCGCGACCTCGTGGCGCATCCACATGCGGCGGCCGTACTCCCGCAGCGCCGGGGTGCTCTCCGTCAGCTCCACGAACCGCGCCATCTCGGAATCGCCCGCGCCGGCCGAGAGCGTCCGCAGGGTGTGCTCGCGCAGGGCCCGGGGGATGGACATCCCCTCGGGCCGGTCGCGCACGACGGCTATGAGGGCGGCTTCCCGGTCGGAGTCCTGGTCGAAGAGCAGGGCCTCCTTGCTGGGGAAGTGCTTGAAGACCGTGGTGGTGGAGACGTCGGCGGCCTCCGCGACGTCCCGCACGCTGACCTGGTCGAAGCCACGGTCGAGGAACAGCCTCAGGGCCGCGTCCGCCAGCGCCTGGCGGGTGGCGGCCTTCTTGCGCTCACGGCGCCCCATCGTCTCGCTCACGAGGACCACCCTACCCGCAGGTGGACCGAATGGAAAAGTTAAGTCGTTGCACTTTTTTAGTCGGTGTGCTCTTCTGTTCGGGGCGGGGCCCGCCCTCTCGGCTCCCGTCTTCCGGAAAACCCCGCGCCGAGCGCGTTGAGAAGAAAGCGATCCGCCATGTCCGTATCCGACGCACCGCCGTCCGGCAGTCCCGCCCCGCCGGAGACCACCCCGAAAGGCGTCCGTCTGGCCCTGCTCGGTGTGCTGCTCGCGATGCTGCTGTCGATGCTCGACTCCACGATCGTCGGCACCGCGATGCCGACGATCGTCGGAGATCTCGGCGGCCTCGAGCACATCTCCTGGGTGGTGACCGCCTACACCCTGGCCACCGCCGCCTCCACCCCCGTCTGGGGCAAGTTCGGCGATCTGTACGGCCGCAAGCACATGTACCTGATCGCCGTCGTCGTCTTCGTGCTCGGCTCGGCACTGTCCGGCGCGGCCCATACGATGACCCAGCTGATCGTCTTCCGGGCGCTACAGGGCCTGGGCGCGGGCGGTATCGGCGCCGGTGCCTTCGCCCTGATCGCCTCGCTGGCGCCGCCCCGGGAGCGCGGCCGCTACCAGGGCATGACCGCCTCCATCATGGCCATCGGCACCATCGGCGGCCCGCTGCTCGGCGGCTTCGTCACCGGCCACCTCGGCTGGCGCTGGGCCTTCTTCATCAATCTGCCGCTCGGCGTCCTCACCCTGGTCTGGTGTCAGCTGATGCTGCGGCTGCCCGCCACCCCCGCCAAGGCCCGTATCGACTGGCCGGGCATCGCCCTGATGACGACGACCGTATGCGCCCTCACCCTCGCCGCCACCTGGGCGGGCTCCACCTACGCGTGGACCTCATGGCAGATCCTCAGCCTGTTCACTCTGGCCGCGGTGGGCGTGGCCGCCTTCGTGGCCCGGCAGCGGCGCGCGGCCGAACCGCTCATGCCGCTGCGCATCTTCACCGGGCACCGCAACTTCTCCCTGGCGTCCTCGCTGATCCTGGTGGGCGGGGTGGTGATGTTCGGCTGCTCGCTGTATCTGCCGCTGTACCAGCAGACCGTCCAGGGTGTCTCCGCCTCCCGCTCCGGTCTGCTGCTGCTCCCCCTGATGATCCCCGTGGTGATCATGTCCCAGGTCGGCGGCAAGGTCATGTCCGCCACCGGCCGGTACAAGATCTTCCCCATCGCGGGCACCGTCTGCATGGCCGTCGGGCTGTTCCTGCTGGCCACCATGGACACCACGACCTCCCGCGCGGCCACCGGGTGGTTCATGGCCCTGGTGGGCACGGGCATGGGCTGCCAGATGCAGATGGTCACCACGATCGCGCAGAACAGCGTGGAGATGCGCGACATGGGGGCCGCCTCCGCGTCGGTCACCCTCTTCCGCACCATCGGTGGCTCCCTGGGCGTGGCGGTCTTCGGCTCGCTCTTCACCGGCGCCGTGCGGGGCCACGCGCCCGCCGGGGCGGAGACGGGCGAGGCCCGGCCCGATCCGGCGGCGCTGGCGCGGCTGCCGGAGTCCGTCAGGGACGGCTATCTCCACGCGGTGGCCACCGGCACCCAGCGGATCTTCCTGACCGCGGCCGTCGTGTGCACCGTGGCCTTCATCGCCGCCCTGTGCGTGCAGGAGGTCCCGCTGCGGGGCAGGCCGGTCCCGGCGGCCCAGCCGCGGAAGGCCGAGGAGGCCGAGGAGACCGCCACCCCGGCCGCCCCGTAGCGCCGCGGACGCTCCGCCGCCCAGCCACGACGGCGCCGCAGTCGGCCGACGACGCATCGAGACGCTTCCAGCGGAGCGCTTAGAGCGTCTGACGCCGCACCAGCTCATGCAGCTTGCCGCCCGCGATGGCCATCAGCTCGGCCGGGGCGCCCTGCTCCACGATCCGGCCGTCCTCCATGACCAGTACGCGGTCGGCGTCCATGACGGTCGACAGCCGGTGTGCGATCACCAGTCGGCTGGCGTTGAGCCTGCGGGTGCTGTCGATGACGACGCGCTGGGTCTCGTTGTCCAGCGCGCTGGTGGCCTCGTCGAAGAAGAGGACGCGCGGACGGCGGATGAGGGCCTGGGCGATCATCAGCCGTTGCCGCTGGCCGCCGGAGATGGCGCCGCTGCCGGAGATCATGGTCTGGAGCCCCATGGGCATCTGCCGGATGTCCTCGGCCAGACCCGCCAGTTCGGCGGCCTCCATGGCCTCCTCGGGGGTGTACGGCTCGGCGCCGCGGATGCAGTCGAGGATCGTACCGCCCAGGGGCTGGGCGTTCTGGAGGACCACCCCGCACTGGCGGCGCACGGCGGCCTGGTCGAGGGCGGCGAGATCCTGGCCGTCGTAGAGCACACTGCCGGACACCGGCCGTTCGAAGCCGATGAGCAACCGCAGTAGGGTCGACTTGCCGCAGCCGCTCGGGCCGACGACGGCCACGAACTCGCCCGGCCGGATCTCCAGCGAGACATCGTCGAGCACCAGCGGCCCGTCGTCGCCGTAGCGGAAGGTGAGGTTGCGGGCCCGGAGGTCACCGGAGAGCCGCCCCGGCTGGGCGCTGCCGCCGCGCACCTCGGGCGGCTCGTCCAGAATCGGCTTGACCTGCTCGAACATGGGCAGGACCGCGACCACCGAGACCAGGGAGTTGGTGAGCTGTGTGAGGGAGGTGAGCAGCATGGTCACGGAGGTGTTGAAGGTCAGGAAGGCGCCCGCCGACATGCTCCCCCGGGCCGGACCGGCCAGCAGCATGAACACCGCGAGGGAGACCAGCGGGAGGTAGACGGAGTCCAGCACCTGGGTGAGGTTCTTGATGCGCCCGGTGCGCTGGTGCAGATCGCGGGAGTGGGCGAAGCCACGGGCCCAGGCCGCGTAGGCGAAGTTCTCGGCCGCGGCCACCCGCAGCTTGGGCAGCCCGCGCAGGGTCTGGAACGCCTGGTTGTTGAGCTTGTTCTCGCTCTCCACCAGCCGTCGCTGCCAGCGCACCTGCCACAGCCCCATCCCGAGGAAGACCCCGGAGACCACCAGCAGTACGGCGATCACCGCGAGCGCCAGGGAGGCGCTGTAGTACAGCAGCAGGGCGAGGTTCATCACGCCCACGGTCCCGGCCTGGAGGACCGTCGGGGCGATCCCGGACATCACCCGGCGCATGGTGCTGATGCCGAGTGCCGCGCTGGCCAGCTCTCCGGTGGAGCGCTGGGCGAAGAAGGTGGTGGGCAGCCGCAGCAGCCGGTCCCACACCGCGGGCTGGAGGGTGGACTCCAGCCGCCCCTCGAGGCGCAGCAGGGTCAGGTTCTGGAGCAGCATGAAGGCGGCCGCCACGACGCCGGCGACGATCAGGGCCAGGGAGATCTGGACGATGGGGCTCTTCTCGGCGCGGGGCACGAAGCCGCCCAGCACCTGGCCGGTGGCGAGCGGCACCAGCGCGCCGAGCGCCACCGTCACCAGCCCGCCGATCAGGAGGTTGCGGAAGTCCCCCGCGGCACCGCGCACGCTGAAGCGCATCAGCCGCCACACCGTCATCGGCCGGTCGGGCAGCGGACGGTAGAACATCACGGCCCGCGGCTCGAACTCCTCCGCGTTGCCACCGCCCACCCGGATGCGCAGGCCGGAGGCGGGGTTGACCGCCTCGTACCGGCCGCGCCGCCACAGCAGCGCCACCGGGGCCCCGGACTTGGCGCGGTAGCCCACCAGCGGTCCGGCGTCCTCCCGCCACCAGTGGCCGTCAAGCCGGACGGCGCGGGTGCGGATCCGGGCGTGGGCGGCGATGCGCTCCACCGGGTCCGTACGGTCGTCGGTGGCGCGGCCCCGCCGCGGGTCGGGCAGGGTGATCCCGGCGGCCTCCGCCACGGCGCGGCACACCGCGTGCACGGCGTCGTCGGTGCTCTCCTCCGACAGCCGCCGGTCCCGCCGGGGCCCGCCGATGGAGGCGATCAGCGCCTGGTCGGCGCGGGTGCGCACGGCCTCACCGGCCCGGATACCGGCCGCCGTACGGTCGGCGTGGGCCCGTTCCATGGTCTCGATCCAGCGGTCCACGGCGGTGCCGAGGCGGTACTGCTGGTTGACCATCCGCTGCCACAGCGCACCGTCGATCAGCAGGTCACCGGCGGCCTGGGCGCTGTACTCGGCGCCGTAGCGCACGCTGCCGGGCGGCACCGGGAGCCAGAGCAGGTCCTCGTCGGCCGCCTCCGCCTCGGACGCGGCCCCGCCGTCCAGCGGGGCCTGGAAGAGGACGCCGAGGCTGCGGCTCACCCCGAGCGCCACGGCGTGCTCCAGCGGGGTGGGCGGGGTGTCCTGGAATCCGCCGCCGTACGTGGCGTACGGATCGCCGGACTGGCCGGTGCCGTACGCGTCGTGGGCCTCCGGGCGGTACAGCTCGCGCAGCGGGATGCGGCGCACCAGGCAGTCCTGCGAGGGCCGGCCCAGCAGAGTGTGGCGCGGCCCCTCGACCGGGCCGGGGAGCGCCGCGCCCGTCTCCAGGCGGCCGAGGAAGTGCCACTGCCCCTCCTCGGCGGCGTCCACCGCGAACAGGTCCAGGGCGCCGCCGACGACGAGCCAGAGCACCTGCGGCCCCTCCAGCGGGAGGCTGCGCAGCCCGGCGCAGTCGACGGGCGTGCCGAGGGCGCCCAGCGCCTGGACCACCGCGTCGCCGCCGTCCGCGGCCACCGCCGCGGCCGGGTGAACGGACGCCATGTCAGTGCTCCTTCATCAGCTCGGCGTACGGGCCCGAAGCGGCGGCGAGGTCCTCGTGCCGGCCACGTTCGACGACCGTGCCGCGGTTCAGGACGAGGATCTCGTCGCTGTCCCGCACGGTGCTGAGCCGGTGGGCGATCACCACACAGGCACAGCCGCGGCGGCGCAGGTTGTCCATGACGAGCTGCTCGGTCCGCGCGTCCAGGGCGCTGGTGACCTCGTCGAGCACCAGCACGCTGGGGCGGCGCACCAGGGCGCGGGCGATCTCCAGCCGCTGCCGCTGGCCACCGGAGAAGTTGCGGCCGTCCTGCTCCACCCGGCAGTGGATCCCCTCCGGGCGCCGTGCGATCACGTCGTCGTAGAGCGCGGCGTCCCGCAGGGCCTCCACCACCGCCTCGTCCGGGATCGACGGGTCCCACAGCGCCACGTTGTCCCGCACGGTCCCCTCGAAGAGGAAGATCTCCTGGTCGACGAAGGAGACGGAGGCGGCCAGGGCGCCGCGGGGGATGTCCTCCAGGCGCTGTCCGTCGATGCGGATAACCCCCTCCCAGGGGGTGTAGAGGCCGGAGACGAGCCGGGAGACGGTGGACTTGCCACTGCCGGAGGCGCCGACCAGCGCCACCTGACGGCCGGGCCCGACGAACAGCGAGAAGTCGCGCAGCAGCGGCTCGTCCAGCGGGTTGTAGCCGAAGGTGATGTTCTCCAGGGTCACCTGCCCGGTCAGCCGGCGGGTGTCCTCGCGCGGCTCGTCGCGGGTGTAGAGGGAGTCCACCGGGAAGTTCTCCACGTCCTTGAGCCGGGCCACGTCGGCGGAGAAGTCCTGGATGCGCCCGGCCACCCCGTTGAGCCGGGTGATGGGCGCGGTGAAGCGGGTCACCAGCGCCTGGAAGGCCACCAGCAGACCGATGGAGATATGGCCGTCCACGGCCCGCAGCCCGCCGATCCAGAGGATGAGGGCGCTGTTGAGCGTGGCGAGGGTGGGGGCGACCACGGCCAGTACGGAGCTGGGCACGCCGAGGCGCTGCTGCTCCTCCAGGGTGATGGCGTGCTGACCGGCCCAGCGGCGGAAGTAGCCCGCCTCACCGCCGGTGGCCTTCACCGTCTCGATGAGCTGGAGACCGGTGTACGAGGTGGTGGTCAGCCGCGCGGTGTCGGCCCGCAGCTTCTGGGTCCTGGTGGCCCGCAGCCGCACCACCACCCGTATCGCCACCACGTTGAGCAGCGCCAACCCGACGCCTACGCCGGTGAGTTGAGGATCGTAGGTCCACAGCAGCATGGCGTAGAGCACCACGACGACCCCGTCGACGGCCGCGGCGGCCAGATCGCGGGCGAGCGTCTCGGCCACGGTGTCGTTGGAGCGCAGCCGCTGGACCAGGTCGGCCGGGCTGCGCTGGGCGAAGAAGGTGACGGGCAGCCGCAGCAGATGGCGCAGGAACCGCGCGCTGCTGAGGGTGGAGGAGATGATGCGCCCGCGCAGGAGGTTCGCCTGCTGGACGCCGGTCAGTACGGCGGTGAGGACCACCGCCACGGCCATGGACGCGAACAGCGGCTGGAGCGTCGAGTCCTGGCCCGCGATCAGGAAGGTGTCGATGAAGGTGCGGCTGAGCGCCGGGACCGCGGCCCCCACCGCCACCAGCAAGAGGCTGGCCAGCAGCGATGCGAGCAGGGTGCCGGTGGTGCCGCGCATCCGCGGGGGCAGGGCGCCCAGCACCCCGGGGCGGCGCCCGCCCCGGCGGAAGGACTCCTCGGGCTCGAAGACCAGGACCACACCGGTGAAGCTGGTGTCGAACTCCTCGATGGGAACGAAGCGGCGCCCCTTGTCGGGGTCGTTGATGTGGACGCCGCGCTTGCCGAACCGCCGCCCCATGCCGTCGTAGACGACGTAGTGGTTGAACTCCCAGAACAGGATGGCCGGGGCCTGGACCTCCACGAGGGCATCGGGCTCCATCTGCATGCCCTTGGCGCGCAGACCGTAGCTGCGGGCGGCCTTGAGCAGATTGCTGGCGCGCGAGCCGTCCCGGGAGACACCGCAGGCGATCCGCAGCTCCTCCAGCGGCACATGGCGCCCGTAGTGTCCGAGCACCATGGCGAGCGACGCCGCACCGCACTCCAGGGCCTCCATCTGGAGCACGGTGGGAGTGCGTACGGTACGGCGCCGGGGCTTCCTCGGCCCGGCGCCGCCGCGCGGGGCGCGCCGCCGTCCGCGGGCCGGCTGGGGGCGGCGCGCCCCGCTGCTTCCTGCGGGTGCGGGCCGGGGCGGTCCGGCCTCGTTCGTCGCGGTCACGGGAGCAGCCAATCGATGGGGTGCTGGGCGTCCAGGTGGACGGTGCCGTCGGTGAGGGTCATGGAGCCGAGGGCGAACGGCGGGCCTTTCGGGGACGACCAGCTGTACCCGGAGCGGGTGCCGCGCTCGCGGTCGAGGCGTACCTGGACGGCGACCGGCGGGCCGTGCTTGGAGAACTCCTCGCCCAGTTGCTCACTGCCGAGGTAGGAGCCGATCTGCTGGCTGGACTGGGCGGTCCGGCCGACGGCCCGCACCTCGCCGCGGAGCACACCGTAGGTCTGTGTGGGCGCGGACTGCACGCTGAGGTCGACCGACGCGCCCACCCGTACCGAGGCCGCCCGGTCCGCGGGGACGTACAGGGTCGCGACCAGGGGGTCGTCGGAGTGGCGGACCCGTTCCACGGAGGCCACGTTCGCACCGGTGTTCAGCACGGAGCCGATCGAGGCGGAGAGGGTGGTGAGCCGGCCGGCGGCGATGGTGCGCACGACGGTGGTGCCACGGGTGGTGCGGACCTTCAGCAGCGGCGCGCCCGCCGGGAGGGTGCTGCCCTCCTGTGCGAGGACGGAGGTCACCTGGCCGGCGATCGGGCTCTGTAGCACATAGCTGCCCTGGCCGTGGGTGAGGATCCCGGTGGCGTCGAGGGTGTTGGACACGGTGCCCGTGACGGCCCATACGGCGGCCCCGGCCATGACCACCACCGTGACCGCCAGCGCCAGCCATCCCTGGGGACGGGCGTAGCGCACCGGCAGGTCGATGTCCTCTGCCGACTGTGCCTTGGAGAGGGCCTGCTGGCGGAACTGCACGAGAGTCTTTCCTCAACCGCGAAGGAGTGATCGAAAACCGCGAAGGGAGTGATCAAAAAGGGCGCCGTGGACCGCCGAGTGCCCCGGACCAGGCAGGCCCGGGGCACAGGGAAGGCGGTGTGTCAGCCTCAGAGGCTGCCGACGACCCCACCGACGATGCCGGTGGTGTTCAGGCCGGTGACACCGTCAACCGTGCCGGTAACGGTGCCGAGAGCGCCGGTCACCGGGCCGGTGACGGTGTCCACGGTGCCGAGGACGTCGCCCACCGGGTTGCCGATCCCGCCGGCCACGTTGTCCAGTTCGGCGTCGGAGATCTCCTGGGTGGCGACCTTGGGCGCGTTGTTCATTGTTGCGTCTCCCTTGGGTGACTGTCTCATTGAGCTTGCAACAGCGCATGGGTGCCGAGGGGAATCGGCTCCCGCGGCATGGTCACGAGGCTCCGGAAGGAACCGGGGATCCGTGGATGCCGAGCGCGGAATGGGATGTAATCACGGGGCTCGCCACGCTGCGAATCAGCCAAGTCCGGAACCGGGCATTCCGCCACTTTCCGATCACACCACAGGCACAAGTGCGCACCCCACCGGCGCCGTTCCCTCACAGAAAGGTCACCGAACTCACCGGGCGGCGCGCCCCTTGTGCGAGGTGACGCGCGTCATGTCGGGCCTGCCCGCCACGGCCGGGGCCAAGGTGCCGCCCGGGTCGTGGCGTACACATGGGATGTGTGTAACAGGTGTGCCGATCACTTGAAGACCGGGCGAACGAAGCGACATGCGGCGCTGGGCGGCACGGGAATGCGACATGTGCGACTTCAAGCCACCCGGCCCTCCTCCGGCACCGCCTCGCCGTCCGGCACCGGCCCGGGTGCGGTGCCGTCGCCGAACGGTCGCCCGCCCAGCTCCTCCCGGTGATGCGGCGTCAGCCACCCGGAGCGGTCGGGGCCGAGCGGAACGATGCGGCGGGGGTTGATGTCGGTGTGCACCTGGTAGTAGTGGCGCTTGATGTGGTCGAAGTCGACGGTGTCCCCGAAACCCGGCGTCTGGAAGAGATCACGGACATACCCCCACAGCACCGGGTCCTCGCTGAGCTTGTTGCGGTTGCACTTGAAGTGGCCGTGGTACACGGCGTCGAATCGGACCAGCGTGGTGAACAGCCGGATGTCGGCCTCGGTGATGGTGTCGCCGACCAGGTAGCGCCGCGTGGCCAGCCGCTCGGACAGCTCGTCGAGGCGGGCGAAGAGCCGCCGGTACGCGTCGTCATAGGCGTGCTGGTGCTCGGCGAAGCCCGCGCGGTACACACCGTTGTTCACATCGCGGTAGATGCCCTCCGCCACGTCGTCGATCTCGTCGCGGTGCTCCTCGGGGTACAGATCAGGCGCGCCCTCGCGATGGAGGGCGGTCCACTCGGTGGCGAGGTCCAGGGTGATCCGGTGGTAGTCGTTGGTGACCAGTCGGCCACTGGGGACGTCCACCACCGCGGGCACGCTCACCCCGCCCGGATAGCCCGTCTCGCGGGCGTCGTACGCCTCGCTGAGGAACCCGATGCCCAGCACCGGGTCCCGGTCCCCCGGGTCCAGGGTGAAGCGCCAGCTGCGCTCGTCCTGGATGGGGTCGGTGACGGCCAGCGAGAGGACCGGCTCCAGGCCGAGCAGCCGCCGTGAGACCAGCGCGCGGCTCGCCCAGGGGCAGGCCCGGCTGACCACCAGCCGATAGCGCCCGGCCTCCACCGGCCAGCCGTCCCGGCCGTCGGCGGTGATCCGGTCGGCGAAGTGCGGTGCGGAGCGGCGGAACTCCTTGCGCTCGCGGGGTGTCTCCTGGTCAGCGGTGTTCAACGGGACCACCTACCACCTTCCGAAGTACCACGGGTGACATCTACCCGGTTCCACATCTCGGGAAGGGGTATTCCTCACGGAACGGACAGGGTGGCGATACGGAACCGGTGGCGGCGGGGCGGCGCACCAGCGTTCAAGACCGGAGGCGAGACCACGGGCAGGGTCGGGGCATGCCTGAAGACAAGGGATGGAAGAGCCCGTACCTCCTGCTCACGGTCACCATGCTGCTGTGGGGCAGCGCCTTCTCCAGCTCCAAGTCGGTGGTGGCCCAGCTGCCGCACACCGTGGCGGCGCTGCTGCGCTTCGGTGGCGGGGCGGTCGCCCTGCTGGCGGCGGTGGCGGTCTTCGGCAAACCGGCGGCCACCCCGGGTGCGGCCACCCCGGTTGTGACCAGCTCGGCTGCGACCACCCCGGCTTCCGCGCGTGGCGGCGGGCGGCGCGCGGCGCTCGCGGGCGTCCTGGGGGTCTTCGCCTACAACGGCTTCTTCTTCTGGGGGCTGTCGCTGGCGCCCTCGCTCGACGCGGGCATCGTCATCCCCGTCCTCAGCCCGGTGCTGACCAGCGCCTTCCTCCTGGTCACCGGCCGTGAGCGGGCCTCCGGGGGGCGGCTGGCGGGGCTCGCCCTCGGGCTCGCCGGGGCGGTGGTGTTCTTCTTCGGCGCGGGCGGCAGCGCACACGGCGGCACCACGCGGCTCTCGGGCGATCTGCTGTATCTGCTCAGCGCGGTGTGCTGGGCCGCGTACACACTCATCGGGCCCCGGGTGCTGGCCGGGATCGACCCGTTGCGCGCCACGACGTACGCGACGTGTGCGGGGGCGGTGCTGCTTGGAGTGCTCGCCGCGCCCGACCTCGGCGAGGTGCGCTGGGACGGGCTGCCGGCCGGCCTCTGGCTGAACGTGGTGTTCCTCGCCATCGGCCCGGCCGCCGTGGCCAATCTCCTGTACTACCGGGGAGTGGGGACGGTTGGTCCCGCGTCCGCGTCCTTGATGATGTTCATGGTCCCGGTGGTCAACACCGTGTGCGCCATGGCCTTCCTGGGCGAGTCCTTCGGCGGTCTCCAGGCCCTTGGCGCCCTGGTGCTGCTGTCGGGCGCGGTGCTCGCCGTCACTCGGGGACGTGTACCGGCACGTCCCCGAGCGCGCACCGCACCCACCGCGGGAAAGAAGCCCTCGGAGCTGTGAGCACCGTACGGCGCCGGGCTGCATCACTCCCCTCGTGGTGATACAGACCGCCCGCCACGCTGGGAGGCCGGGCTTCGTTTCCCGCGCGGTGCGGCACGAGCGACGCTAAAGCCGATCACGCGGGCGGGCAACGGTGCACGGTGCGCATCGCCCGCCCGCGACATGTGCACGGTGCGCAGTCAGTCCACCGGGTGGAGCCCGGTGATGTGCAGAGCGTGCACCAGGTCGTGGATTCCGGAGCGGGTGGTGAGCAGATCCCGGCTGAGCAGGTGTTCGGCGGCCCGCAGATGCGCCCTGACGGTGTTCCGGCTGAGACCGAGATGGCGGGCGGTCCGCTGGGCGTCGGTGTTCGCGTCGATCCAGGCGCGCAGGGTCGTGCGCAGATCGCGGCCACGGGTGTCCTGGAGCGGGCGGAGGAACTCCCGCGCCCAGGCGCGGGCGGGCTCGGTGCGGAACAGCTCCTCCAGGGTGGGCACCGGCCGCCCGCCCTGGGCTCCGAGGCCGCCCGCGGAGCCGGAGCCGCCCTCCGGGCCGAACCCGCCCTCGGAGCCGAGGCCGCCGTCCGGCTGCCCTCCGGTCAGACAGAAGGCCAGGTCGAGGGCGGCCCGGGTGCGTACCTCGCCCAGGTCCAGGCCGAGGGTGGCCTCCACCCGGCCGAGGTGGTGGGACACGGTGTTGCGGCTGATGTCCAGCAGCCGGGCCACCGCGGACCGGGGAAAGGTGACGGCAAGCCGGGTGATGTCCAGGGTGGCTCTCGGGGTGGACCCCAGTGGCCGCAGCAGTGCGCGGGCCCAGCTGCCCGCCTCCGTACGGGGCAGCAGGGGCACCAGCGGTGTCCGGCCGAGGTACGCGGCCATTCGCTCGGGCGTATGGCGCGCCGCGGCCAGGGCGTGCAGGGCCTGCCCGTACGCCTCGGCCGTGGCGCCGAGCGGATACGGGCTGCTGATGCCCAGCGCGTAGAGCGGGTTGTCCCGCACCAGACGGCGCAGCACCGCGCCCTGGCCGGGTGCCGTCCCGGGGTCGTCGGCGAAGTCATGGGGGTCGGTGTCGGGATCGCCGTCGAACCGGCCACCGGACTCGTCGGCGGGCTCGTCGTCGGATCCGTCGGCGGCCCCGTCCGCGGCTCCGTCGGCGACGAGACAAATGAGGTGCTCCTTGAAGGCCGGGCAGTGCACCATCAGGCCGGTGCCGTGATAGCCCGAGCCGTCCTGGTAGGTCTGCGCCAGCCGGTCCCGGTCCTCCGGCGGGCAGTGCAGCAGATAGACGCGCAGCCGTGCGGCGTCCAGCAGCGCGGGGACGGCGCCGGTGGTCATCCGGCGGGCCAGGGTGAGATCTCCCGCCAGCAGTGCGCTGAAGACGGCGAACCTCAGCTGCCGCGCCTTGTGCTGATAGCCGCGGAAGGTGGTGTCCGCGTCCTGCGCCCGGTCCAGGAGCGCGATGAGACTCCCGGCGTGCGAGACCAGCGACGCCGCTTCGCGGGTGGGCGCCGCGGTGCCCGCCACCACCAGCACGGGGCGTGGCGCGTGCGGGCCGAGCGCCTCCAGTCGCACCTGAAGGGCGCCGCTCTCGGTGACCGCCGCGGCCATCTGCCCGCCGGACAGCCGTGCCAGCGTCGGTTCGAGCGAGGGCAGGATCTGCCGTGGGAAGCGCGCGGTGGAGGTCTCGACCGCGCCCGCGCCGCCGACCAGCGCGACATCGGCGCCGATCTGACGGCCCAGCCAGTCGAGCACCGGCCGCGGATCCGCCCCGACCCCCCGGCTCATCTGTCGCCGCACCTCGTGCAGCAGCTCGTCCAGCCGCCCGGTGTGGGCCCGTGCCTCCACAGCCGTACTCCTCCTCACCCCCCGCGCCGCGTCGTCCCGCGCGGACCGATCGGCGATCCACGCTCCGACGTACCTTATTGACCGGTACACGGGACCTCGGACAGTGCCGTACGTATCAGGCCCCGGTTTCGAGGGGCGGGTCTGACCGATCGGGGGATGTCCGCGCAGGCCAGGGCGGTGCATGGGGGCGTGGCGGGGCCTGTTAGGTTGACGTGCTCACTTGTACGGGGAAAGGAATTCACGTGCGCAAGGCAGTGCACATGGCGGTCGCTTCGGTCATTGTCGGCCTTGTCGTCAGCGGCTGCGGAGGCGGCGACGACGGGAAGAAGGAATCGAAGCCGAGCGGCGGAGCCACCAAGGCCACTCGGGCCGCCCAGCAGTCGCCGAGCTCCGGCCCGTCGGCGCGGGGCACGATCATGGAGCGTTCGACGGGGTCCTGGAAGTCCATCGTGGCGGCGAAGTCCGCCGACGACCTGGAGACCCTCACCGTCGCGGACGGCAAGGTCACGGCGAAGGGCCCGAAGCTCGACTGCACCGGCACGCTCAAGCCCGGCCAGAAGGGCGGCGAGGACGAGCCCTCCCTGACCCTGTCGTGCAAGGGCGGCAGCGACGGAGGGCGGGGCCAGGGCACGGTCGGAATGAAGGGCGACGACGCCCTGGCGATCAACTGGAAGGGCCCCGAGGGCGGCTTCGGCGGCCCCGTCGACAGCTTCCGCAGGGTGGGCTGACCTCCAGGAGACATCAAGGTTCAGCCGCTTGACGCAGCGCCACGCGGGAATGGCTCGGGGCCGGATTCAGGCCACCGAGCGGAACAGGCCCTCCAGCGCCATCGCCACCTGGTCGGTGGAGAGCGGGTCGGCGACACCGCCCGCCGGGTAGATGCCCCGGTCCAGTTTGATGCCGCGTGTCATCGCGCCGAGCAGCGCGGCCAGTTCGGTGCCCCGCAGGGCGGGCTGGTGGCCCGCCCGGTCGAACAGGCCGTCCAGCATGGTGCCGATCCGGCGGCTGAACCGCCTCTCATGGTCCACCAGCGCGACGGCGGCGTCGCCGTCCCGGAGCGCCATCAGCCGGAATTCCAGGTGGATGAAGACCCAGCGGGTGTCCAGGTGCTCACCGTTGAAGATCTCGGCGAAGGTCCGGGCGAGCTGGGGTGCCAGGTCCCGCTCGGTGTCCATCTCGTCGATCCGCTCCCCGATGTAGTCGGCGGTGCGGTCGCCGTGCCGCCGGAAGACATCGAGGAAGAGCTTCAGCTTGCTGTCGTAGTTGGAGTAGAAGGCCCCGGTGGTCTTGCCCGCGCACTGGCAGATGTAGCCGATCGACGCCCCGTGGAAGCCGCGTTCGGCGAACGCCCGCTCCGCGCCGACGATCAGCGCTTCCACGGTCTTTGACCGCTGCGGCGGCATCGGTGTGCCCCTCTCCCCCAGCTGTTCGGAAACCTGGCCAGATCCGTACGGTAGCCGATCTGTCCCCCTGTTCAGTAGGGAACCCTATCGGTAGCGTTCCCTATCGAAGCCCGAGGCTGACGGCTCCGGGACGCTCGCCCGGGACAGTTCGAGGATCACGAAGGAGAGCCATCGTGAACGCTCCGATGCCCACGACCCATGACGACCTGCGAGACCTCCACGACCTCCCTTCGTATCCGAAAGAGCGGGACGACTACATCAACCCGGCACGCGCGCTGCTCACCGGGCCGCCGATCAGCCCGCTGAGGTTCGCGGGCGGCAGCACCGGCTGGCTGGTGACGGGGTATCACGAGGCGCGGGAGGTGCTGCGGGACGCCCGGTTCAGCGCCGAGCGCTGGCGGGGCGACGACGCGATGCGGCCGGTCCCCGAGTCGGTCCGCAGGGATCGGAGCAGCGGGGCGGGGTCGTTCCTGGCCATGGACGCGCCGCGGCACGGCCACTACCGGGGGCAGCTCACGCGGTACTTCACGGTGCGCCGGATGCGGGAGCTGGAGGCCCGTATCGAGGACATCGTGGCCGACCAGCTGGACGCGTTGGAGGCGGCCGGCAAACCGGCCGATCTGGTGCGGCACTTCGCCCTGCCCATCCCCTCGCTGGTGATCTGCGAGATGCTCGGCGTGCCGTACGAGGAGCGGGAGCTCTTCCAGTCCGTCGCCGCACGGCTGCTCCGCCAGGACCGCACCGACGCGGAGTTCGTCGCCGGTAAGACCGAGCTCGACACCTTCCTGCGCACCCTGGTCGAGGCCAAGCGCAAGGATCCGAGGGACGATCTGATCTCCCTGCTGACCGCCGTCGACGAGCTCGACGACGAGGAGATCGGTGGCATCGCGGGGCTGCTGCTGATCGCCGGTCACGAGACCACCACCAATATGCTCAGCCTCGGCACCTTCGCCCTGCTGCGCGACCCCGAGCAGCTGGAGCGGCTGCGGGCCGACGAGTCGCTTCTGCCCCAGGCCGTCGAGGAGTTGCTGCGCTACCTGAGCATCGTCAACGCCTTCCCCGTCCGTATCGCGCTGGAGGACGTCGTCGTCGGCGGTGTCACCGTCACCGCGGGCCAGTCCGTGGCCGTCTCGGTCCCGGCGGCGAACCGGGACCCGGCGCTGGTGGACGACCCGGACACGCTCGACGTCGGACGCCCCCGCAGCAGCCACCTCGCCTTCGGCTACGGCATCCATCAGTGTCTGGGGCAACATCTGGCCAGGATCGAGCTGGTGGCGGGCTACCGCGGACTGCTCCGCCGGTTCCCGGGGCTGCGGCTCGCCGTGCCCCCGGAGGAGGTCCGGATGCGCAGCGACATGGTCATCTACGGAGCGCATGAACTGCCCGTCACCTGGTGACGGCGCCGGGCCGGATCGGGCCCGGCCTCCGCACGGCCGAAATCATCACATGAGCTCCACGGACGCGGAGTTCATGTGATGATTCGGTGACCCCGGCCGTCCGGTCCGGGGGTGTGGAGGGGAAATACACGTGAAGTCAACGACCTTCAGATCCGCCGTGGGGGCCGTGCTGACGGCGGCCCTGTCCGCCGTGGTCCTGCCCGCCTCCGCCGCGAGCGCGGCGGAGAGCCCGGCGGCGGCCGGCACCGTGGACACCGCGACCGCGCGGTCCTTCGGACGGCTGGCCGACGCGGTGCTGACCCAGCGCACGGCGGCTCTGCTGGACAACGACGAGCGGTCGGTTCGGCGCGCGGCCCCGCTCGCCGAGAAGAACGTCCGTCTGTCGGCCGGGCAGACCCGGACCGAGGACACCGCGCTGTCCACGCTGCACACCCGCAGGGCGCGGCTCGCGGCCCTGGGTGAGGCGTACACCTCCGCCGCCACCCGGGTGGCGGTGGACCGGATACGGGTCGAGGCCGGGCACGCCACGGTCCAGGCCACCGAGACCACGACGCTGACCTACAAGAAGATACGCGGCGACGAGCCCGCGACCACCGGCTTCCAGGCACACCACCAGTTGAGCTTCGCCGCCACGGCGGACGGGAAGTGGCAGCTGACCGGCCTCACCTCGGCCGACGACGGCCCGCTGGCGGTCAACGAGCCCGCCACGGCGCGGGTGGCGACGGCCCGGACGACGGCCCTGCCCGAGGCGAAGCCCGCCGCCATCTCCAAGCCGTCCCAGCCGCAGACGAAGCCCGCCGGAAGCTACGACTACGCGGCGATGGCCTCGTACGCGGAGAAGTACTGGCAGAACTACAACCCCGCCTACCGGAAGTTCAACGAGGCCGGCGGGGACTGCACCAACTTCGTGAGCCAGGCCCTGAAGGCGGGCGGCTGGGCCAACAAGTCCGGCGACGCCGAGGACTACCGCAGCTGGTGGTACGACACCTCGTACCAGTCGACGTCCTGGGTGGGCGCCAACGAGTGGTCCTGGTTCACCCTGGACGCCAAGCGGGCCACCAACCTGGCGAACGTCTACTACATGGGCGTCGGTGACGTCATGCAGATGGACTTCGACAAGGACGGGTCCAAGGACCACACCATGATCGTCACCTACCGGAGCTCCAGCGGGGTGCCGTACATGACCTACCACTCGGTGAACACCTACCGGAAGTCCGTGGCGAGCATCATCGCCTCGTACCCGAACTCGCTCTACTACGCCTACCGCACCTGAGGCGTCCCGCGCGCACCCGTGTTCTCCCCGTGACAGTGGACCCCGCCCCCGGGCGGGGTCCACCGCGTTCGCGCCCTTCGGCGCGGCGCCGACCGGCGACACCCCGATCCCGAAACCCGGCGCACCCCGGCGAGCGGCCGACCCCGTGATGTGATGTCCGCCACACACGTCCTCGAGCCGCGAGAGATGGAGTGACGCCATGCCGGGCGCCCTGTCACGCCGTTCCGCCCTGTCCTTCCTGGGAGGGGCGATGGCCGTCGCCGCCACTGGTGGGAGCGGATGGCCTGCGGCCGCCACCGGGCCCGGAGCCGCCACCGGGCCCGCCCCCGCCCGCGAACCCGGCTCCCGGGTGAACTCCCTCATCGGCCGGATGACCCTCGATGAGAAGCTCGCGCTGCTGCATGGCGCGAAGGATCCCCACAGCCTCGGACAGGCGGGGTACACCCCGGGTGTCCCCCGGCTCGGTGTTCCGCCACTCCGGCTCGCGGACGGGCCGGCCGGCGTACGGGTCACCCGGCATGCCACCGCGCTGCCCGCGCCGGTGCTGCTCGCCTCCGCCTTCGATCCGGCCCTGGCACGGGAGTACGGGCGCACCATCGGGCGCGAGGGCCGTGCGCTGGGCCAGGACGTGCTGCTCTCCCCCATGGTCAACCTCATCCGCACCCCCTACGCCGGGCGCAACTTCGAGACCTTCGGCGAGGACCCCCTGCTCGCAGCCGAGCTGGTGGCCGAGGAGGTCCGCGGCATCCAGGGCGAGGGCCTGATCGCCACCGTCAAGCACTTCGCCATGAACAACCAGGAGCACGAGCGGGAGTCGATCGATGTCATCGTCGACGAGCGGACGATGCGGGAGATGGAGCTGCCCGGGTTCGAGGCGGCCGTACGGGCGGGCGCGGGCGCGGTCATGGGCGCCTACAACAAGGTCAACGGGGTCTTCGCCTGTGAGAGCGGGCCGCTGCTGACCGGGGTGCTGCGCGAGGACTGGGGCTTCGACGGCTGGGTGATGGCCGACTGGCACGCCGCCCACAGCACCGCGGCGGCCCTCGGCGCCGGGCTCGACATGGAGATGCCGGACGGCGAGTACTTCGGCGGCGCGCTGCGGAAGGCGGTGGCCGACGGGACCGTACCCGAGGCCGAGGTGGACCGCGCGGTCGGCCGCGTCCTGACCGTCATGGACCGCTTCGGTCTGCTGGACGGCGGCGCCCCGCCCCGGCCCGGCCGGGACCCCGGGGCCGGGGCGCGCACCGCGCTGAAGGTCGCCACGGCGGGCGGCGTACTGCTGCGCAATGAGCGCGGCACACTGCCGCTGACCGGGTCCGCCGCCCGGTCGATCGCCGTGGTCGGGCCCACCGGCTCCATCCCCTTCGTCAGCGGCGGCGGCAGCGCCCATGTGGTCCCCGACCACGCCGCGAACCCGCTGGAGGCGATCCGGGAGCGCGCCGGAAAAGCGGCCCGGGTGGACTACGCCCTGGGTGAGGACGTGTTCGGCAAGGAGATCCCCGCCGCCGTGCTCTCCCCGGCCACCGGGCTGGAGAAGCGGACGGTGGCGGCGGGGAGGAGCTGGGCGTATGACGGCACCCTCACCGTGGCCGAGGCCGATGAGTGGACGTTCGTCCTGCACTTCGGCGGTCCGCCCGCCGGCCGCCCGAAGGTGCTGCTGGACGGCGAGGAGCTGTTCCCGTTCCGGTCCGGCTTGGGCGAGTACTTCACCGGTGGCTTCGTCAGCGCCGCCCCGGACGGCCTCGCCGTGCGCCGGGCGGCCGTCGCGCTGACGGCGGGAAGGCACCGGCTGAAGGTCACCGCCGAGGGCGGCGGGAAGGGGCTGACCTTCCGGCTGCGCCGCACCACCTCCGCCACCCGCGCCGCCGATGTGGCCGAGGCGGTCCGCGCCGCCCGCGCCGCGCACAGTGTGGTGCTCTTCGGCTACGAGGACGCCACCGAGGGCAGGGACCGCACCACCATCGCCCTGCCCGGCCACCAGAACGCGCTGATCGCCGCCGTCGCCGAGGCCAACCCGCGCACGACCGTCGTCCTGAACACCTCCTCGTGCACCTCGATGCCCTGGCTGGAGCGCACCGCCGCCGTCCTCCAGATGTACTACCCCGGTCAGGAGGGCGCCGCGGCCACCACCGCCCTGCTCTTCGGCGACGCCAACCCCGGTGGCAGGCTCACCCAGTCCTTCCCCGTATCCGACGACCGCCATCCGATGGCCGGAGACCCCCGGCGCTACCCCGGGGTGAACGGCCGCGAGGAGTACTCCGAGGGCGTCCGGGTCGGCTATCGCTGGTACGACGCCGAGGGAGTGCGGCCCCTCTTCCCCTTCGGCCACGGCCTGTCGTACACCACCTTCGGCTATGCGGGGCTGCGGCTGCGGCGGCGCGGAAGCGGCCTGGAGGCGGTCTTCACCGTGCGCAACACCGGGCGGCGGGCCGGGGCGGAGGTGGCCCAGGTGTATGTGGGGCCCTCCCCCGATCTGCCGCTCGACCAGGCCGAGCGGTGCCTGGCGGGATTCCGGCGGATCCATCTGCGGCCCGGACAGGCGCGGAAGGTGACGGTCCGGGTGGCCGCCCGGGCGCTGTCCGCATGGGACTCCGAGCGCCATGGGTGGGTACTTGGCACCGGGCGCCGGACCGTGGAAGTGGGCTCCTCCTCGCGGGATCCGAGGCTGCGGGGGCATATCGAGGTCCGCCATGGGTCCTGAGCGGCACGGCCGTCGGCGCATCGGGCTACGCTAGTATGACGCGTGTGCAACTAAAGGCGCACGCAAGCAATAAGGCATCGACGAAGGAGCGCCGTGCAGATCGACCTTTCCGGTAGGACCGCCCTGGTCACCGGCTCCACCCAGGGCATCGGATTCGCCATCGCCGCAGGCCTGGCGCGGGCGGGTGCCCGTGTCGCCGTCAACGGGCGCCGTCAGGAGTCCGTCGAGGCCGCCATCCAGAAGCTGGAGGAGGACACCGAGGGCGGCTCGTTCCTCTCCGCCCCGGGCGACATCACCACCGATGACGGCGCCCGCCAGGTCATCGACGCCGTGCCGGACACCGATGTCCTGGTCAACAACCTCGGCATCTTCGGGACCACTCCGCCGCTGGAGATCAGCGACGATGAGTGGCGGCGCTATTTCGAGGTGAACGTCCTGGCCTCCGTCCGGATGATCCGGAGCTTCCTGCCCGGGATGAAGGAACGCTCCTGGGGCCGGATCATGAACGTCGCCAGTGACTCCGCCGTCGTCATCCCCGCGGAGATGATCCACTACGGGATGTCGAAGACCGCGCTGCTCGCCGTCACCCGCGGCTTCGCCAAGGACGCCGCCGGTACCGGTGTCACGGTCAACTCGCTGATCGCCGGGCCGACCCACACCGGCGGGGTCGAGGACTTCGTGTACGAGCTGGTGGACCCGGAGCTGCCCTGGGACGAGGCGCAGCGGGAGTTCATGGCCAAGTACCGTCCGCAGTCGCTGCTCCAGCGGCTGATCGAGCCCGAGGAGATCGCCAACATGGCGGTCTACCTCAGCTCCCCGTTCGCCTCGGCCACCACCGGCGGAGCCGTGCGCGTGGACGGCGGCTACGTCGACTCGATCCTCCCCTGACACCCGCCCCGGCGCCTCCCTGACACCCGCCCCCGCGCCTCCCCGACATCTGCTTCGGCGCCCTCCTGATCCCCGCTTCCGCGCGCCCTTCCGGTGGGAACCGTTCCGCGTGGACCGGGGTCCCTAGGGAGCGAAGAAGCAGACAACCTGGGGGGTTCTGTTGAGCAATGACGCACTCGCGCATCCCGACCGCATCAGAGCGAGCCACTGGATCACCATTCTGAGACGGCAATTCCCCGAGCTCCAGGCGGAGTTGACGCCCTCCCCGCACCGCCCCGGCCTCGGCCGGCCGCGGGGAGGCGCCGACCGTCACGGGCCGTCGGCGCCGTTACGCCTGCGGGTCTCCGACACCGTACGCGACATCACCGACGGCGTCGTGGAGCTGGAGGAGGCCGTACACGACCGGCTCGGGCTGCCGCCCACGGGCAGGGGAACGGTCGAGGTCAGACTGGCCCGCCTCGCGGGGCTGCTGGAACGGGTCGAGGCCGACCCCTCGCTGATGCGCCATCTGCTGGAGGAGGTCAGCGGAATGGCGCGGCGCTGCTCGGGCACGCTCGGGAACGCCGAGCCGGTGGTACGGCTGCGCGGCCGGTGCCCGCTGTGCGCCTCGGTCTCGCTGCGGGCCTTTCCGCTGCGCCGGGCCGTGCTCTGCATCAACCCCGGCTGCCGCTGCCCGCACACCGCGTGCGGCTGCCATGCGGACCGGGCGCATCGGCACTCCTGGCCGGAGGGCGAGTGGGCGGAGCTGGCGGCCGGCGGCGCGCTCGCCCTGGAGGAGATCACCGCCGCCCTGGACGGAGGCTCCACCGCCGTGGCGGTGAGCCGATGAGGACCACGCGGGCGCCCGAGTATCCGTTGCTGACCGCCGCCGTGGCCGCCGCGGAGGTGGGCGTCGCCCCGGCCACCATCCGCAAGTGGGTGCAGCTGAAGCATCTGCGGCCCGCGGGGCGTCAGGGCAAGGCGTTCCTCTATCGGCTGGAGGATGTGTTCGCGGCCGAGCGGGCCGCACGACGGCGTACGTGACCTGCGGGACCCATGGTCATCTCGGCATAAGTGACGACAAGTGGTTGTCAATGGGCATCCAGTGCATCACACTTGGTGCCAGCGGCGGAGCTGTGCCCCCTGAAGGGGCCACGGCCCCGCCGCTTTTCGCTGTGCGCAGCCCTGACCACAGCAAGGAGTGCGCGCATGACCGATCCCTTGGTGATCTTTCCCGACGTCGAACGCCTCGTCGTCGAGCATCTGAAGAACCGCCCCGAACTGGCCGGGGTACTCGTGGACAACCGGACCCCGCCGGACTTCGACGGAACCCAGAAGGCCGTGCTGGTCTCCCGGGCCGGCGGCGTCTGGGTCGAGGACATCCACCTGGACCAGCCGTTGGTCGACCTCGAGGTGTACGGCCCGGACAAACCCACGGCCCACACCCTCGCCACGGCCGCCCGTACGGCGCTGTTCACCGTGCGCGGCACCACGTTCGGCACCGCCTGTGTCACCGATGTCCTTGAGGTGGACGGCCCCCGGTGGCTGCCCGACTACCTGCACGCCGCCGCCAGCCGCTATGTGTCCACGGCCCGGCTCTCCATCCGCCCGGCGTAGGCCACGCACCGCCGACCGTCCGCCCTCATCACCACGCCACAAGGAGCAATCGCATGCCCGGAATGAACCCCAATGAGATCCGCGTCGCGGGCACCGGCCGCATCCTCACCGCCCCGCTCGGCACCACCGTCCCGGCCGATGTCTCCACGGCGTGGGCGGCGGGCTGGAGGGACCTCGGGTACACCACCACCGACGGCATCAAGTTCAACAAGAAGGACAAGATCGACCCGGTGGACACCTGGCAGTCGGTCAGCCCGGCCCGCTTCGTCTACTCCGACCGGGACCTCACCGTGAAGTTCCAGCTGCTCCAGCTCAACGAGGACACCCTGCCGTTCTTCTTCGGCGGCGCCGTGGTGACGGAGACGGAGGCCGAGTCCAAGGTGTACCGCTACGAACTCGCCGCCGAGCCGAAGAAGGACGAGCGGATGCTGGGCGTGGAGTTCGCCGACGGCGATGTCATCAAGTACCGGTTCGTCCTCCGCCGCGGCCAGGTCACCGAGACCGAGGAGCTACAGCTCACCCGCACCGCCGCGGTCCGGCTCGGGGTCACCTTCACGGCACTGGCCGTGGACAACGACACCCCGCTGGCCACCTGGCTGATGAATGACCCGGCGTTCGCCGGATCCTGATCCCGTCCCCCGAAGCCGATCGCGAAGGAGTCGCCGCCATGCCCGCGTTCAACGTCAACGCCGCCCGCGCCCAGCGTCTGGAGGCGCTGGGCCTGACCTGGGACTTCGAAGTGGACGGGGAGAAGTTCTCGCTGCCCACCGAGATCCCCCGCCGCTCGGCGCAGGCGCTGGCCGAGCTGAAGGACAACGACCTGGACGGGCTGCTCGCCCTCCTCATGGGTGAGGAGAGCTATCAGCGGCTGTGCCAACACGAGGTGAGCGTGCAGGACATCGCCGCGATCCTGGAGGCGTACGGCCAGGACACCGGGCTCGGCGTGGGGGAAGGCTGAGCCTCGGCGCGCTCGTGGAGGAGCACGCCGAGGCGCTGGAGGCCGATCTGCTGCGGTACTACGGCGTCGACCTGCTCGACTGGCACCGCCAGGCGCTGTCCTCGCGGCGCCTCGCGGTCCTGGTGCGCCACCTTCCGCCGGACTCGGCGTTCGTACGGGCGCGGGAGGGCGAGGCCGCGGAGTGGGGGCTGACGGACCATCTGCTGGCGGCGGTCGTGGACCACTTGGCGATCGCCAACTGGATGTTCGCGTCGGCCAACCGCGACGAGTACGCGGACCCGCCGGAGGCACCGGTGCCGGTGCCCCGTCCGGGGGCCGAGGCCGCCGATACGTCCGACGGCCCGCCCGACGGCCACGCGCCGACGGGGGCGGAGTTGGCGCGGTTCTTCGGGTGACCTGCTGGAGGGATGATGGCGGACATCGTGCGGGACCTGCTCGGTACGGTGCAGGACCTGCGACAGACACTGGACAAGAAGCTCAAGGAGTGGAACGTCGAGCGCGCCTGGGTGAAACAGGCGATCACCGGCTTGAACTCGGAGGCCAACGCCCTGAAGGCGGAGGTCACCGGTATCACCGGCGCCGCCAAGTGGGGCTCAGCCGAAGTCACCGGTGCCTCCGCCGGATTCAAGCTGTTCAACTTCGAGAAGACGCTGTTCGACGTGCAGGAGATGCGCGACAAGGCCCGCGGCGTGGATCCGGAATCGCTCAAGGCGTCCATCACCGCCGTGAAGCAGCGGGTGGCGGCGACACGGACCTCACTGGCCCGGACGATCCTCCGCGTCCGCACGGAGATCACCTCCGTCCGCACGATCGCCGAGAAGGCCGAACGGGACAGCCAGCAAGCCCTGCGAAGGGGCAAGGACGCACTACAGAAGGCCGAGGCCGCCCACCGGCGCCAGCGCACGGCCGCGAGCAACGCCCGCGGCTCCATGCCACCAGGCCGGGTGTCGGGCGTGCAGGACATCAATGAGGCAAGCCGGGCCATCAACGAGCTGGAGCGACGCCTGAACGGTCTCGTCAGGGCTCTCGGCTGAGGAGGAGGCCGCCCATGTCACTGGCACAAGCGCTCAACCGATCCGTCTCCGGCTTCCGCGGCCTGCGCAGCACCGTGGGCCAGACCGATACCAGCGTCTCCCGATTCGCCCGTACCGCGACGCAGGCGGGCTCCGCCGTCGGCCGCATCAAGGGCGATGTCGACAAGTCGGCCAACTCGATGCGCACCCTTCAGCGAGAGGCCAACGCCGCCGAGCGCAGCGTCGCCAAGAGCGGCCGCTCCATGACCGCCGCGGGCCGAGGCGCGGCCACCGGGGGTGGGCTGATGGGGCGGATGAGGACGGGGCTCCAGGGGGTGACAACGGCCCAGAAGGGCCTGAACACCGCCATGAAGTCAAACGTGTTCGGGGCCATCATGGCGCTGCTGATGCCGCTGATCATGAAGCTCGTCGACATGGCGATGCAGTCCAAGACGGTGCAGCGCATCGTCCAGGCGGCCTTCAGGATCATCGGCCAGGTCATCGGCTCCACCATGCGCGTGGCGAAACAAGTGGTGCAGACGACCTGGAACGGCATCAAGACGGCGTTCACGGTCGTGCTGAAGGTCATCTGGACCGTCGTGAAGACGTACTTCAACATCTACAAGACCATCATCACCACGGTCATCCACGCCATCATGGCCGTGGTCCGGCCCCTGCTGTCCTTCTTCTCGGAACGGATCCCGGGCGCCTTCCGCTCCGCCCGTAACGGCATCCAGCGCGCCTTCAACGGGCTGGCGGGCATCGTCCGGGGTGCGTTCAGCGCCGTGCTCGGGGCCGTGCGCGGGCCGCTCAACGGGGTGATCGGGCTGGTCAACCGGGCGATCGGCGCGCTGAACCAGGTCAAGGTCTCGGTGCCCTCATGGGTGCCGGGGATCGGCGGCCGGTCGTTCGGGGTGAACATCCCCACCATCCCCACGCTCGCCCAGGGCGGCATCGTGCTGCCGCGTCCCGGTGGCACGCTCGCGCTGCTCGCCGAGGGCGGGCAGGCCGAGGCCGTACTGCCGCTGAACCGGCTGAGCACCCTGCTCGCCCGCACCGGGCCCGCGCCCGCCCTGGCGGGATCCGGCGGGACGGGCGGCGGATTCGTCATCGAGCACTACCACGAAGCCCCGGGCGGCAGCGCCCGGCAGACCGCCGAGGATCTGATGTTCCTGATGAAGGCGAGGGGGTGACACATGGCCGACGAGACCACCGCCACCGAACCGGGGCCGCTCATCACCACCGACGGGCAGGTGCAGTGGGCCGGACTCCTCATGGGCCCCGGCACCGACTACTGGATCGCCTCCGAAGGGCTCACCGGCTGGGAGGAGTTGCCCGCGCTGGACACCTCCGACGCGGACCGCCCGGTGGGACACGGCGGCTGGCCGGGTTCGCAGTGGGCGCAGGCCCGTACGGTCACCGCGCAGGTGTGGTTCGCGCCCGACCCGGACGCCGGACCGGAGGCCGTACGGGACGCGCTGCGCGCGCTGCGCGCCGCCACCGCCGTCCGCGACGAGGAGGAGTGGCTGGCCGTGCGCCTGCACGGCGAGACGCTCGCCGTACGGGCCCGGGTCACCCAGCGCGTGGTCCCCACCGACCGGCAGTTCGCCGCGAGCCGGCTGGCCAAGATGACGCTCCAGTGGAAGGCGAGCGATCCACGCCGTTACGAGGCGGTGGGACGGCGGGACACCGCCGGGCTCCCCCAGCCCGAGGCCGGGCTGACCTGGCCGCTCAGCTGGCCGCTGGCCTGGGGCGCGCCCGGTTCCACCGGCGATCTAGCGGTGGAGAACGACGGCAGCGCACCCGCCCATCCGGTGATCGCCTTCACCGGGCCGTGCACCCGGCCGCGGCTGGCCAACCGGACCAGCGGCGACTGGCTGGAGTACGCGATCACCCTCGCCCCGGACGACGAACTGGTCGTCGACACCGCGGAGGGGACCGTGATGTTCAACGGCACCGCGTCGCGCCGCCACACCGCCACACCGGGCAGCGCCCCGGAGGAGTCTTTCACCCTGCCGTCCGGAACCTCTCAGCTGTCCTTCCGCGCGGCGTCGGGAGGGGAGGGAGCCACCGCCACGATCACCTGGCGCCGCGCCGAGTGGTGAGGCGCCGCGCCGCCCCATCATCCGCTCCGATCCTCAAACCCCGTACGAACACAAGGAGTTCTCCGATGACCGTGGGAGCCGTCCGATGACCGTCCGTTCCGCCTGGCATCCGCCCACCGGCCAGACCCGTGAGGACACCCGGCTGGCCGTCAGCCTCGGCATGGCGTCCGCCGGACCGCTGCTGACCCGGGCGGGATGCGTGTTCGGCGGGCTACAGCTCACCGGCACCGCCGCCACCGGTATGCAGGCCAAGCTCTCCCCGGGCCAGGTGTGGATCCCGGGAACCTCCACCGGATCGCAGGGCGGCTATCCGGTCACCGTCGACTCCGACACCCTGCTGACCGTCGCCGATGGGCACTCCAGCCTGGCCCGGGTGGACGCGCTCGTCGTACGGGTCCACGACACCGACTACGACGGCTCCGGGAAGTACGAGGCCGCCCTGGAACTCCTCCAGGGCACCCCGGCCGGCTCCCCCACCGCCCCGGCCGTGCCCAAGAACGCGGAGCTTCTCTACGAGATCGCCGTCCCCGCCGGGGCGTCCGCGGCCAAGGGCATCACCTGGGCCTCCGCCATCACCGACCGCCGCCGCTACACCGCGGCGCTCGGCGGCATCGTCCCCGCCGCGGGCGGCGCGCCGCACAACGGGGCGTATGCCGGGCAGTACCGCGACGCGGGCGGCCGGCTGGAGCGCTGGGACGGCGCCCAGTGGGCGAAGTACATTCCCGACACCGTGCTCCGGCACACGGCGGACTGGGGAGCCACCACCTCCGCCACCTATCAGGAGATGCTCACCGACACCGTCGCCACGCTCACCGCCACCTTCACCGCCCCGGCGTCCCGTTGGGTGTCCCTCACCTTCGGCGCCTTCACGGCCGCCGACGGGAACGCCACCGCCTACATCTCGTTCCGGCTCAGGACGCAGAGCGGCACCGAGGTGTACGCTCCGTCCGACGACCGCGCGGCGATCCTCGACGGTGCCGGACGGGCCTCCATCTCCACCTGTTTCCCGGTGGGGAACCTCACCCCCGGCGCCGTCTACACGGCGACGGCCGCGTACCGTTCCTCGATCGCGGGAACGCGTGTGCACTTCGACAACCGCTTCGTCCGCGTGGACCCGGTGGCGTGAGGCGCCGTGGACGCCCGCTACCGCGCCGTCTTCACCGATCTGCGCACCGACCAGGCCATCGACGTACTGCCCCTGCGAGAGGTGGAGTACGACGACTACCTCGGCAAGCCGGGGTCCCTGACCGCGACCATCCCGGTGCCCGACGCCCGGATGGCCCGGCGGGTCCGGGAGCTGGTGGAGGGGCGCACCGCCGTCTATCTGGAGCGGGGTGACGAGGTCTGCTGGGGTGGCATCGTCTGGACGCTGACCCCGGCCACGGACGACCGGGGCCTCACCACCGTCGGGCTTCAGGCGGCCACCTTCGACTCCTACGCGGGCCGTCGCTACATCCGCGCGAATCTGAGCTTCACCGCGCTCGACCATCTGGAGATCGTCCGCCGGCTGTGGGACTACATGCAGGGGTCCGAGGGCGGCCACATCGGCGTGGAGTACGAGCCGACGGCCCCCACCGCGGCCCGTACGGTGGCCTACAGCGACGGTGACGAGACCCTGGTGGAGGAGGCGATCACGCAACTCGCCGCGATGGAGCCGGGTTTCGAGCACCGGATCGCGGTGTACCGGGATCCGGTGACCGGACGGCGGGTGAAGCTGCTCCAGCTGGGCTCTCCGGTGATCCGGGTGGGCAGCCAGCCGGTGATGCTGGATCTGCCGGGCGATGTGCTGTCGTACTCCTTCCCCCGCGACGCCACGCGCGGCGGGACGACCGCGCGGGCCAGGGGCGGCACCCCGGAGGGCGGGTCGGGCGGTCCGGTGATGTCCGGGGAACAGGTGGCCGAGGATCTCCTCGCGGCCGGGTTCCCCCGCCTGGACACCTCGTCCGACCACAGCAACGTCACCGACAAGGCGACGCTCGACGCGTTCGCCCGGTCCGAACTCGCCGCCCTGCGCGGCACGGTGGTCATCCCCTCGGTGCGGATCCGCCTCGGCTCCGGCACCACCCCCGCGCTGCTCGGCACCACCGTGCGGCTGCGCATCAAGGACGTGTGGTTCTCCGAGGGGCTGGACGCCCGCTACCGCGTCGTCGGCATCAAGGTCACCGCCCCGGAGCGGGGACGTCCGGAGACCGCCGATCTGTATCTGGAGGAGGCAGACTGATGGCGAACCTGCCCGAGGACATCGTGGACCGGATCAGGGCCCTGGAGCGTCAGGTGCACCGGCTCACCACCTACGTCAACAGCAAGCCCGGCGGGACGCCGACGGCCCTGGCCGCCACCGAGCCGCCGTCAGCGCCGCGGGCCCAGGCCCAGGAGACCTCCGGGGAGGAGCCGTCGCGGCCCGACGACACGGCTACGGGCCCCTGACGTTGTCGTGGTAGGGATCCTTGGGCGCGGGGACACGCCGTACGGCGGTGGCGTCCAGGGCGGGGCTCGCGCCGTCCGTGCCCACCTTTCCGGTGGGATGCCAGGTGCCGGTGACGGTCACCCAGGCGTCGGCGGGCGGCGCCGACGCATCGTGCACCCGCACCTTGCGCACCTGGGCGTCGGCGGCGCAGCAGCTGATGACGAGGCGGCTGACGTACCAGGTGCCGTGGCGTCCGGGGGTGACGAAGCCGGTGAGCCGGACGATATGGCCCTTGAGGGTGCCGTCGGTGTCCCAGACCGCGCGGGAGCTGAAGTCGTTCAGCGTCATCGGCACCACACCGGCGTCCGGCAGGGCCGGGAAGAGGCTGTGGCCGCTGTCGCCCGAGGAGGAGGGGGCCTTGGGTGCCTTCGCCTCGTCACGGGAGGCGGTGTACGAGCCGAGTGCGGGCGGCGCCAGGAAGAGGATGGTCAGGGCCGGTACGTACAGCAGCCAGGCGACCTTCGGGCCGCCCGCGTGGCTGTGCCCGTGGCCGTGGTCCACGTCGTTGCCCTGGTCCTGGTCGTCGTCCTGATCCTGAGCGTCGCTGTCCGTACGGGGGCGGTTGAACGGGAAGCCGTCGCGGGCGGCACTGACTGCGCCGAGCGCGATCAGCAGCACCCCGGAGGCGATGAGCGCGGGCCGCAGCCCCGGGCGCACATAGCGCAGATACAGATCGGTCAGCAGGGAGATGTGCAGCAGCCCGACCCCGAGGAAGAGGAGCAGCAGCACCTGGATGTTGCGCTTCACAGCAGCCACCACCCCACCAGCGCGCTGCACGCCACCGCCACCACCCAGGTGGCCGACGAGAAGCGCACCGCGAAGGCGCGCCCGAAGGTGCCGGACTGGAGGGCGATGAGCTTCAGGTCCACCATCGGGCCGACCACCATGAAGGCGAGCCGGGCGGTGGGCGAGAACCCGGTGAGCGAGGCGGCGACGAACGCGTCGGCCTCCGAGCAGACCGCGAGGACCACCGCGAGCAGCCCCAGCATGGGCAGCGAGAGCCACGGGGAGTCGGACAAGAGCCGCAGTACCGAATGCGGCACCGCGACGTTGAACGTGGCGGCGGCCGCCGCGCCGACCACGAGGAAGCCCCCGGCGTGCAGGACGTCATGCTGGAGCGAGACCCGGAACTCCTCCGCGCGGCTCGCGCCGGGCGTGTGCCCGGCCGCTCCCTTCGGCAGCCGCAGCCACTCCTTTCGGCCCGCCCGGATCCACAGCCAGCCCATGGCCACGGAGGTCAGCAGCGAAGCGATCAGACGGGCGGCCACCATCCAGGGGTTACCGGGGAAAGCCACATACGTCGCGACCAGCACGATCGGATTGATGGCCGGGGCCGACAGCAGGAAGGCCAGCGCCGCCGCCGGGGCCACCCCACGCCGCATCAGACTCCCGGCCACCGGCACCGAAGCACACTCACACCCCGGCAGCACCACCCCGGCAGCACCGGCCACGGGCACGGCGAGCGCCGGATTACGCGGAAGCACCCGGGTGAACACCCACGCCGGCACGAACGCACTGATCGCGGCCGACACCACCGTGCCCAGCAACAGAAACGGCACACCCTGGATGACGATCGCGGTGAACACCGTCCGCCACGCCGCCACCGCACGGTCGTCCAGCGCTGCGGTGATCTCCGGTCTCAGGACGATGGCAACACCGCCGAGCAGCACTACCGGCAGGCCCGCGGCCAGGGCCATGGTGCTGACGCGCGCGGCCGTGCGCAGCCGTCTGGCCCCCTCGGCCTCGACTTCGCCGTGCATCTCCCCTCCCCCGGGCCCCGCAGCGGGGCCCGGGGGCCACCTTAACGGGGGCCGGGACGGGCGGAGGCATCACATCGGGCCACCACCCGATAGGCGTTGGACATCTTGCCGAGCCCGGCCAGCGGTTTGAGCAACAGGCGGTCGAGGGCCGTCGCGACCACGAGGGCGGGCACGCCCGCCAGCAGGATCGCGCAGCGCAGCAGCCAGCGGAGCCGACCGGGCGGCTTGGCGAGGGAGGGGGCGTCATCGGGCGGGGCGATCGCGTTGAGCGCCAGCCAGACGGCACCGAGCAGATCGACGGTGTCCGACGGCTCGCGGTGCTGTTCGTCGGTCACGGTGAAGCCCAGCGCGGTCAGCTCCTCGCGGAGGTTGGCCACCGGCAGGAAGTGCAGATGCTGGGGCTGGAGCCAGGGGAGCCAGAACCGGCCGAAGAGGCGGCCGAACCAGCACTCCGGGTCGGGCACCTCGATCAGCAGATGGCCGCCGGGCCGCAGGGCGCGGCGGGTGGCGCGGAGTTCGGCGCGGGGGTCCGTGCTGTGCTCCAGGTAGTGGAACATGCTCACCACGTCGTAGCCCCCGGCCAGCCGCTCCTCGGCCAGCTCGGGGAAGCTGCCGCGGATGGCCCGGTCGATGCGGCCCGTACGCTCGGCCAGTTCGACACCGGCGGTGAAGTCCAGTCCGTCGAAGCGGGTGCCGGGGAAGACGGTACGGGCCGCCTCGGGGAAGTGGCCGTGTCCGGTGCCGACATCGAGCCAGGTCTTCGGGGGCTCGGCGGAGGGCTCCTGGAACATCGCGCGCCGCCGGTACACCTTGTCGCGGCCGGAGAAGACGTTGCCGAGTTCGATCTCCCCCATCCCGTCGTAGAAGTCGCGGTAGTAGAACTCCAGGCCGTCGTCGTTCAGCCGTGGATTCTGGAAGACATGGCGGCAGTCCCGGCATTTGTCGAGCCGGAAGCGGCCGGGTTTGCTCTGGTACCGGTCCTTGGTGCGCAGCCGCCGCACCAGCCGCGTGGAGCCGCACCATGGGCAGTCCGTGCGGCGGGGTTCGAAGAACCGCTCGGTGCCCAGCGCCAGATCGGCCTGGTAGCGGGGGCGCAACTCGGCGACGGTCTCGGTGCGGGACGGCTTCTCCGGTGTGCTGGGTATGGCACTCTCGCCGCTCATCGTTCCCCTTCCGGGTTCGCGGTGGCGTGAGGGACGGCCGCTGTGGCCAGCCGCTCAAGATGGGTGGCGGCCGCGGTGGCACCGCCCGCCGCGTGGAAGGACGCCCCCACGCGCTCGGCCGCGGCGCGGTAGCGCGGTTCGTCCAGCACGGCGTCGAGTGCCTCGCCGATGGCCGCGGCCCGCGCCCTGCCGAAGCGCACCCGGACACCCGCGCCCGCGTCCACCACCTGGGCGGCCACCACCGGCTGGTCGTCCCGGATGGGCGCCACGACGAGCGGTACGCCGTGCCAGAGGGTTTCGCAGACGGTGTTGTGGCCGGCGTGGCACACCACCGCGTCCACCCTTCGCAGCAGGGGGAGTTGGGGGACGTAGCCGCGCACCAGGACGTCGTTTTCGTCCGAGGTCGCGGGCATGCCGGGGGTGGCCCGGGTGAGTACGTCGTCGGGGTCGACGATGACCGTCTGGAAACGACCCGCCCCCGCCCGTACGGCCTCCAGACACTCGGCGAGGAAGCGCGCCCCGGCGTCGGTGTTCGCGGTGCCGAGCGTGATGAGGACCGCGGGGCGCGTGGGGTCCAGCCACTCCCAGGGGAAGTCCGTCGTGGCGGGTCGCTCGGCGATCGACGGGCCCACGTAGTGGATGCGGTCACCCGCCCGGGCCGGTCGTCCGGCCAGCTCCTCGGTGGTGAAGGCCAGGACCAGATCCGGCGAGAACCGGGGGTCGGCCGTGCCGTCCGGGTCGCCGATCCGCCCCCGCACCTCGTGCAGCAGTCCGTCCAGCCAGGCGTCGATCTTGGGCATCCCGTCCAGCGCGCCGGTGAACTCCGCCGAGGTGGTGGCGGATGTCGCCCAGCGCACCCGCAGCCGTTCGGCCACCAGGGCACCCGCCACGGTCTGCTGGTCGGCGATCACCGCATCGGGGCGGAACTCCCCGATGGCCTCCGCCACGCCCGGAGCCATGGCCTCGGCCAGCGGCACCAGGAACCGCTCCCACAGGAACTTCAGCGCCGCAGGACCGCGTACGTCCGGTGGGCGGCCCGCCCCGCCCTCGCCCAGTACCGGCCCGGCACAGCGGTAGACCCTCGTCCCCTGCCCGGTCAGCCGCTCGACGACCTCGGGCATCCCGGCCCAGGCCACCTGGTGCCCCCGGGCGGTGAGTTCGGCGGCGACGCCGACGGTGGGGTTGACGTGGCCGACGAGTGGCGGCACGACGAAGAGAAAGCGGTGGGGTGGGCGGGGTGAGGTCTCCGGGGCTCTGCTCGGTTCGCTCATCAGGCATCGGCCTCCAGGGCCGCCGCCGCGGAGCCGGTGGCCGTATCGCGCCCGTGTCCACTTTGGTGTTCACTCTCGTCGATCCACGACAGCAGCAGTTCGCGGACGCGCGTGGGCGCCTCGGCGAGGACCGAATGGCCCTGCCCCGGCAGGACGACGGTCCGGGTGCCGGGCAGCACCGTCTCCAACCACCGCTCCTGCCCGGCGAGTTCGGAGTCGGCGCCGTAGACGGCCAGCACCGGGCAGCGCACCGCGCGGACCTGCTCCTCGCTCACCACCCGGCTCGCCGGTACGTCCTCGGCGATGGTGGTCGTACGGACCAGGCGGGCGGCCGACCTGGCCAGCCGGGCGGTGTGGGCGCCCCGGTTGGCGCTCACCCAGGCCAGCGACTCGGCCTCGTGGACGACCAGTTCCTCCTCGACGCGCCGGAGGATCCCGCTGATCTCGGTCAGCCAGCTCTCGGTGGCGGGCTTCGCCTCGATGACCGCGATACCGGCCACCCGCTCCGGATGGCGCATGGCGTAGGCGAACGCCACCGTTCCGCCGAAGCAGTTGCCGACGAGATGGACCGGACCGGTGATGTCCAGCCGGTCGAGCAGCCGCTCCAGATCGGTGACGAAGGTGTCCAGCCGGTAGCCGGAGCCGGGGCGCTCGCTGCGGCCGTGTCCCCGCTGGTCGTACATCACCACCTCCACTCCGGCGGCGGCGAGGTCCGGGGCCACCGTGAAGTACCAGCTGGCGAGGGAGTCGGTGAGCAGACCGTGGATGAGCACGGCGGTGGCGGTGGGCGGACGGCCGTCGGGCGGGGACAGCCGCTGGACATGCAGTCGGACGCCGTCCGTCCCGGTATGCGGGCCGTCGTGGTCGGTGGCGTGGTCGGTGTCGATCATCGCCATCGGTCAGCGCTCCCGGACGGCCCTGAGGCACCGGACGACATACTCGACGAGCTGTCCCACGGTGAGGTCGATGATCTCGTCGAGCTCGAGGTCGGCCACGAACTCGGCGAAGTTGACCTGTCTGCCGTACCGGGTCTCCAGGCTGCCGGCCAGTGTCACCAGGTCGATGCTCTCCAGCTCCAGATCCTCGGTGAACCGGGTGTCCATGGTGACCTCGATGTCGTCGAGGCCGTATTCGTCGAGCATCGTCCGGAGCATCCCGGATATCTCCGCGAGCACGGCCGGTGCGTCGGCTGGTGCGCTGACCAGTGCCTCGGCCGGTGCGTCGGCGGCTGGTGACGGGGCGGTCTGATTGACGGTGGTCACTGATCGCTCTCCTCGTCCTGTTCCTGGTGGTCCGGGCCGGTCGTCCAGGCCACGGCGTAGTCCCGGTCCGGGAGTCCGGGCGGGTTGGCGATGGTGATGGTGTGGACTTCGTAGCGGCGCGGGGGCTGTCCGGGGGCGGTGGTGGCCGCCACTTCGACGATGAGCCGGGCCGGTGGCGCGTCGGGGCGGTCCGCACCGGGCCGTACCTCGGCGATGGTCAGCTCCCGTGGCCGGTCGCGGAGACCGGTGCCCGCCTCCGCCGTGGCGACCGCTTCCTTCGCGGCCCGGAAGGCGGCGGCCACGTCATCGTGGTCGGTGACCTCTTCGAGGGCGATACCGGGGCCCGCGGCGCCGTTCGAATGGCGCGGCACCACGAGGGCGACCCCGGTCTCGGCCCGGTGTGCCAGCGACAGCGCCAGTTCGGGCAGGGTCCGGCCGTGCACGCCGATGGCGTACGGCCGCCCCTGGGCGTCCTCGCGGATCCCGATCTCGGCGGGGAAGACCGGGCCTTCGCCGTGGTCCCAGAGCCATCGGCGTACGGCGTCCTTGGCCGCGATCCTGCCCAGCAGCCACTGTCTGCGGCCGCGTGGCGGCTGGTGTTCATATGCGGTGCGCTCGTCGCCGCCCAGGTGGTTACGCATGATCAGGTCCCGGGAGGCCAGGTCCGGCCAGCGCTCATGGAGCAGCACCCAGCCGCCCGGCTGGGGCCGGGACAGCGTGTTGCGCTGCGGGAAGCGCTCCACGGGCCGGGTTTCGGGGTGGTTGTCGAACCGGCGGTCCTGCCAGCCGGACAGCTCTGCCCACACCTCGCCGCCGATCAGCAGCTGCGCGTCGGCCTCGAGCGCGGTATCGGTCAGCGAGGTGATCCTGATCAGGCACTCGACCGGTGTGCCGGGGGCCGGATGTGGTCCGAAGAAGCGCATCAGGCGCATGCCGATGGGGAAGACCACGGTCCGTTCGGTGCGGGTCGCCATGATCCAGTAGCCGAGGAGCTGTCCGACGTTGTCCAGCAGCGCTCCGGGCGCGGGGGGTGTGGTGATCGTGCCGCGAATGTGCGATGCGCCGATCGCGGTGAGTTCGGTGAGCCCCTGGAAGGCCGGGCCGTGAAACATCCAGCGCTCGGCGTAGATGAGCCGTGCGGTGTGGTCGGGGACGCGCTCGGTGGCGGGGTCGACGCTCCAGGGCGTGGGGCGGGTGTCGGGGTGGCGATCGGCCACTTCCACGGTGGCGCGGGCGCTGCGGCCGAAGGTGACGGTGTAGTGGGCCGTCCCCCGAGTGGGGGTAGCGGTGACCTGGACGGTGGTGGGTGGCGAAGCCGTCACCCACTGGTCGAAGCGGGCGCCGTGCACGGCGATGGCCACGGGGTTGGTGGCCGCCGTGCGTTCCGCCGTGTCCATGAGGTGCTGGACGATCGTGGTGGCCGGGACCACGGGCCAGCGGTCCGGCTCATCGGGCCAGCCGGGGCGCTGGGGGAAGAAGCAGTGGTCGCGGAGGTAGGGCATGGTCTCGGTGGAGACCCGCAGCTCGTGGGTGCGGGGGGTGGGTGGGCGGCTCGCCGCGATGACCGCTGTCGCGGTGGCCGCGGTCTCCCTGAGCAGTGCGTCGAGTTCGGCTGCCCAGCCAGGTGGTGGGCAATCGTTCCTCCCCCGGCTACCGCCGGGAGGTGCCCCCTGGGCGGAACGGGTGGGCACCACCCCACGATCCGACCCCGCTCTCGGGGACACCGCACGCGACAGCTCACCGCGCAGTTCGCTCAATCTCGCCTCGCCGAGCGAAATCAGCGAACCGCTCAGGTCCAACCGCACCGCGGGAAGCGCCGATCTCGCGCCCGAGGCCTCACGGGACAGCACGGGGTCGACCTCCGCCCCCTCGGCCCACAGCGCCGTGGCCACGCGCCGAAGTTGGGACACCCCATCCCGGTGGGGCGAGTTGGCGGCCACCACCAAATGGTCACGCCCCTGCAACGTGTCACCGATGAGCGACCCCAACTGCCCCGTACCGACCTGGACGAACGCACGGAACCCCGCCTCGTACAGCGCTTCCGTCAGCAGCCGGAAGCGCACCGGCTCCAGCAGATGCCGGATGAACAGTGCGCGCACCTCCGCCTCGGTCGCCGGATACGGTGCGGCGGTCGTCCCGGACCAGACGGGGGTCCTGGGCGGCAGCAGCAGCTCAAAGCGCTCCGTGACGGCTCGGATGGGGTCGAGGTAGGGCGCCAGCATCGGGGTGTGGAAGCCGGACTGGAAGGGCAGGACCTGCGCGATCACACCGTCGGCGCGCATCGCACGGACGAACTCCTCGACATCGTCGCGCGGCCCGCACACCATCGACTGGCTGGGCGCGTTGTCGTGCGAGAGCACGATCCGGCCGTCCGCCCACTCGGTGAGCGCGTCGGACACCCGCCGCGCACCCGCACCGAGGACGGCGAAGGCCAGACCGGGCACTCGCAGCGCGTCCGGGTCGAAGGAGTCGAGGAAGGCGTCGACCTCCTCGCCCGCGTAGAGACCGCCCACGGCCAGCGCGGTCCACTCCCCCACGCTGTGCCCGGCCACCGCGTCCGGTACGACCCCCATCCGCCGCAGCGCCGCGTCCAGCAGCCGCCCGACACCGAAGACGCCGACGCCATGGCGGCCGATGTCGCCCACGCGCGCCGCCTCGCCGAAGCGGTCCCCGGCGGGCCGGGAGAGCCCGAAGTACTCCGCGACACCCTCGACACGGGGGACGAACTCCGCTTCGAGACCGGGGAAGACGAAGGCGAGCTTCCCCCTCGGCGCCGGGCCCGCGCCGAGCAGGGGCGCCGGGGTGAACCAGATGTCGTTGCGGCCCCGCCACGGGCGGCCCCTGGCCACCATGCGCCGGGCGAGCGCGAGCCGTTTGGCGGTGGGCTCGACGATGCCCAGCCGGGTCCGGGCGTCCCGCCCCGTCACCGTCGTCCGTACGGTCGTGTCGTCCGCCGCCAGCAGTTCGGCCAGCCGCTCCGGGGTGTCCGCCGCCAGCGCCAGCACCCGCTCCGGTTCGATGACGAGGGTCGTGGCGCGCCGCGTCTCCGGCACCTGCGGCGGCTGCTCCAGCACCACATGGGCGTTGATCCCGCCGAAGCCGAAGGCGTTGACGGCGGCGCGCCGTACGGGAGCGTCCCACGGCTCGGCCGCGTCGAGCACCGAGAAGCGGGTGGCCGCCAGCGCCGGATGGGGGTCGTCGCAGTGCAAGGTGGGCAGCAGCCGGCCGTGGTGGACCGCGAGGGCGGCCTTCACCAGGCCCGCGACACCGGCGGCGGGCATGGTGTGGCCGATCATCGACTTCACCGAGCCGATGACGGCGCTCTCCCCCGGCGTGCCATCGGGGCCGAACACCTCCGCCAGCGTGGCGAGTTCGGCCGTGTCCCCGGCGGGTGTGGCGGTGCCGTGCGCCTCCAGCAGCCCGATGGCGCCCGGCTCGCGCGGATCGAGTCCCGCGGCCCGCCACGCCTGCCGTACGGCACGGGTCTGACCGCCCGGATCCGGGTTGACCAGGCCGGTGGCACGGCCGTCGGACGCCACGCCGGTGCCCCGGATCACCGCGTAGACGCGGTCGCCGTCGCGCAGTGCGTCGGCGAGCCGTTTGAGGACGACCACACCGGTGCCCTCGCCGATCAGCAGACCGTCGGCCGCGCGGTGGAAGGGCCGGATCCGCTGACTCGGCGACAGCGCGCGCAGCTGGGAGAAGACGCTCCACAGGGTGATGTCGTGGCAGTGGTGCACCCCGCCCGCGAGCATCACATCGCACCGCCCCGAGGCCAGCTCCCCCACCGCCTGGTCGACGGCGACGAGCGAGGAGGCGCAGGCGGCGTCCACGGTGTACGCGGGGCCGCGCAGATCGAGCCGGTTGGCGATGCGCGAGGCGGCGAGGTTGGGCACCAGACCGATGGCCGCCTCGGGCCGGTCGGGGCCGAGCCGTTCGGTGAACGCCTCGCGTACGCGGTCGAGTTGGCCGGGCCCGAGGTCGGGCAGCAGCTCGCCGAGGGTCCGTACGAGCTGGTGGGCGGTGCGCACCCGCTGGTCGAGCCGGACCAGCCCGGGGGTGAGATAGCCGCCCCGGCCCAGCACCACGCCCACCCGCTGCCGGTCGGGCAGCCGGTCCTCGCCGCCCGCGTCGGCGATGGCCGCCGCCGCGACACCCAGGGCGATCAGCTGGTCGGGTTCGGTGCCGGACACCGAGTTCGGCATGATCCCGAACCGGGCGGCCTCGACCCGGGCGAACTCGTCGACGAATCCGCCCCGTCGGCAGTACACCCGGTCGGGCGCCACCGACGTACCGCCGCCGCCGTCCGGGGCGTAGAAACCGGCGTCCCACCGCCCGGCCGGGACATCGCTGATCGCGTCCACGCCACCGGCCAGGTTGCGCCAGTACGCGTCCAGGTCCGGCGAGCCCGGCAGCAGCACGGACATCCCGACGATGGCCACTGGCGGCTGCCGGTGCGACTGCCCGTCCGTCACGCTCACCAGCCCGAGGCGGTGTAGACGACGGACCCCGTGGACTCCTCGCCCCAGGCCAGCTCGCGCAGCAGCGCCAGCGTGCCCTCCTCGGGGTCGATGAGCGAGATACCGCGCCGGGCGTACTCACGGCCGAGCTCCGGTGTCACCATCCCGCCGTGGGCTCCGGCCGGTGCCCAGGGGCCCCAGTGCACGGTCAGGGCCCGGCGACCGGTGCGGTCCCGCCACCGCGCGCCAAGGGTCTCCATCGCGTCGTTGGCCGCCGCGTAGTCCACTTGGCCGCGGTTGCCGAGCACGGCGGCGATGCTGCCGAACAACACGGCGAACGCAGGGGGTTCGGGCAGTTCGGCCAGCGCGTCCAGCAGCGTCCTGGCACCCTCCACCTTGGTGCCGTACACCCGCTGGAAGGACTCGGCGGACTTCTCCGCGATCAGCCGGTCCTCGATCACACCGGCCCCGTAGACCACACCGTCCAGCCGTCCGTGGTCGGCGTGGATCTGCTTCACCGCCTGGAGCACCGCTTCGGCGTCGCGGACATCCACCGAGCGATAGCGGACCCGGGCGCCGAGCGCGGACAACTCCCCGACGGTGGCGGCCACTTCGCGCCGCGCCAGGATCCGGGCCGCCTCCCGCTGGATCTCGGCGGGCCCCAGCCCGCCCCGGGCCGCGAGCACCGCGCGCAGCGCCGTCTCGTCGCGGGCCCCCGCGGTGGCCGGGTCCTCGGGGCCCACGGGCTCCGGCGTACGGCCCAGCAGCTCGATCCGGCAGCGGGCGGCGGACGCGAGGGTGGCGGCGAACCGCGCGGTGATGCCCCGCGCCCCACCGACCAAGGCCACCACCGCGTCCCGGTCCAGGCCGAGCGCGGCGGCCTCCGCCGCGCCGTCCCCGGCGGGCCCGGCACCCGAACCGGCGAGGGCGCCCAGCGGGGCCTCCACGAGGTCCAGCCGGTGGCGCCGCCCTTCCCCGGTGCGCACGACGACGGGCGTACGGTCCGGGGCGAGCAGTTCGTCGAGCAGCCCGTCGGCCACGGCGTCGGCGGACCCGGCGACGTGAGCGGACCCGGCCACGTCGACGGACCCGACCGCATCGGCAGACCCGGTCACCTCGACGGGTCCGGTCACCTCGACGGGTCCGGTCACCTCGGCGAGTCCGGTCACCCGGGCGGGGAACTCCACCAGCCGGGTGACCGTGTCCGGGTACTCCCTGGCCACCGTACGGAACATCCCGCGCAACCCGGCCGTGCGCGCGGCGAGCGGGTCGGCGCGGCGCAGCGCCAGCAGCCACTGCGGGGCGCGCCCCAGCGCCGACTGGACGACCGGGAACACCTCGGGCAGCACCGGCGCGCCGGAGGCGGCCAGCGGATCGAGCAGCAGCACACCGTCCACCCGGCCGTCGTCCTCGGTGAGCTGATGGCCGGCGGGAAAGCTGACGGCCTCGGCACCGCGTTCGCCGAGGCGGGCGGCCACCGCGTCGGCCACCCCCTCGCCGTCCCCGCCGAGCAGGGCGAAGCGCCTGCCGGTCAGCTCGGACGGCGCGGCGGCGCCGTCGTCCGGTGCGCCGAGTGGCACGGGCACCAGCCGCATCCGCTTGGGCGCCACGCCGGGCACGGCCACGGACACCGGCGCCGGTTCGGCCACGGGCTCGGCCACCTGCTGGGCCATCCGCACGGCCACCGGCTCCGGCTCATCGGCCGGTGCGGTGGGCGCGGGGGTCGCGGGCGCGAGACGGGCGGTGAGCCAATCGGTGACGGCGGCGGTGGTGCGCGCCTTGGCCAGCTCCTCCAGCTCCTCATCGCCCAAGGTCGCGGTGTCCGCGCCCGCGGCACCGAGTCGCCGCGCCAACTCGCCCGCGATCTCGGCGCGTTTGATGGAGTCGATGCTCAGATCGGCCTCGAGATCGAGATTCGGTTCGATCATGTCGACCGGATAGCCGGTGCGTTCGCTGATGATTTCGGAGACCGCGCGCAGCACATCGGGCCCGGTGGCGGGCGCGGGCGGGGCAGGAGCCACGTCGGCGACCGGGGCCGGGGCCTCCGAGGCGGCGGCCCCCGGGGCGAGCTCGGCGGGCAGGGACGTGGCCGGGGCGGCCGGGGACGGTGGCGCCGCGCGCCGTTCGCCCGGAGCGCTGCCGAAGTAGGTGAGGAGCACATCGCGCTGGGCGGCGATCATCTCCCGGCTGGTCCTCAGGAACTCCGAGATCAGGGCGTCTCTGTCGTTGTACTCGCCGCCACCCGTCCGATCCGTCTGGCTCACCGTAGCCTCCATGACACGTCGGGCCGGTGCCAGCGCACCGGGCAGGAGCTCACCGTTCGCGGTGCGGACGAGGTGTCCGTCGACCGTCCAGCCGGGCCGCCTCGGTGGCGGGCCGGATCCCGCCGCCACCGCGTCCCGGCCGTGGAACAGCCAGGCCGTACGCACCGGGACGCCCGCGACGGCCAGCCGGGCGAGCGCGTCCAGAAACCCCCGCGGACCGGGGGCGCCGGACCGCCGTCCCTCGCAGGCGAGGGCGAGGTGCGGACGGCCTTCGAGGATCTCCCCCACCAGCCGGGTGAGCACCGTCCCCGGACCGGCCTCCACGAAGATCCGCGCGCCCGCCTCGTACATGGCCTCGATCTGGGCCATGAAGCGGACCGGGGCGCCGATCTGGGCGGCGAGTTCGGCGCGGATGGCATCCGGCTCCGCGCCATGCGGGGCGGCGGTGCGGTTCGCCCAGACGGGGAACTCCGCCTCGCGCACCGGATGGCGGGCCAGCGCCTCGGCGAACCGCGCGCCGGCCCCGGCCACCAGCGGGCTGTGGAAGGCGCAGGCCACCGGGATCCGCTTGACCGAGTGTCCGGCCTTCCGCAGCAGCCGTACCGCTTCGTCGACGTCCTGCCGGGGCCCGGAGATCACGGTCTGCCGTGGCGCGTTGTGGTTGGCGGCCACCACGCGCCCGTCGAGTCCGGCCGCGCACAGCACCGGCTCGACCTCGTCGGGGGCCGCGGTCACGGCCGCCATGGTGCCGGGTTCCTCCCCGTCGGCCTCGGCGGCGCCGAGGATGGCGGCCGCCCGCTCGGCGCTCAGCCGCGGCAGCGTACGGGGATCGAGCGCGCCCGCGGCGCACAGCGCCACCAGCTCGCCGTAGCTGTGTCCGGCCGCCATGTCGGGCCGTACCCCGGCCGAGGTGAGCAGGGCGTACGCGGCGAGCCCGACGATGCCCAGCGCGGGCTGGGCCACCCGGGTGTCGGTGATCGCGGTGCGCTGTGCCGCCTCCCCGGCCTCGTCGAAGGTCGCGGGGGGATACAGCGCGTCGGCGTAGCCGCGTCCGTGGCGCAGATGGCGCTGGAGCTCGGGGAAGGTGACGAAGGCGTCGGCGAACATCCCGGGCCGCTGACTGCCCTGCCCGGGGAAGAGGAACGCGACCTTGCCACGCCCCGGCTCGCCCTCTGCCTCCCCGTTCTCCCCGGTCTCCCCGGGCTCGTCCGGGGCCAAGTACAGCCCATCCGCTTCGCGCGGCCCCTGGCCCGGCGGATCGCCCGCGAGTACCTGACGTAACCGTGCGGCCAGGTCGTCCAGGTCCGAGGCCACGACGGCCACCCGGACCGGTTCCCGGCCGGCGTCGGCCCGCCGGGATGCGGTCAGCGCGAGGTCGCGCAGCCGCCACGGCCGCCCCGCCGCGTCATTGGCCATGAGCTGGTCGAGTGTCTCCTGGACCACCCGCAGCGCCGCGGCCCGGTCGGCCCCGCGGAAGAGGAACAGCTCGGCGGGCCAGTCGTCCAGCCCCTGTGCGGGTGGCGCTCCGCGGCCGTGTGCGGCGAGCACCACATGGAAGTTGGTCCCGCCGAAGCCGAACGCGCTGACCCCGGCCACCCGTTCGGTGGGCGCGGCGGCCCATGGCCGGGCCCGGGTGTGGAAGGCGAAGGGGCTGCGGTCCGCGTCCCATGCCTCGTTGGGCCGGGTCAGATGCAGGGTCGGCGGTGTGATGCCCGTGTGCAGCGCCATCGCGGCCTTCACCAGCCCGGCGAGGCCCGCGGCGCATTTGGTGTGGCCGATCTGGGACTTCACCGAGCCCAGCGCACACGACCCGGGTGTGGCCCCCGACTCGGTGAACACCTCGCCCAGGACGGTGAGTTCGGTGCGGTCACCGACGACCGTACCGGTGCCGTGCGCCTCGATCAGGCCCACGTCGGCGGGCGAGACGCGGGCATTGGCGTAGGCGCGTTCCAGTGCGGCTCGCTGTCCCTCGGGGCGCGGGGCGGTCAGCCCGAGCGAGCGGCCGTCGCTGGAGGATCCGACGCCCTTGATGACGGCGTAGACGCGGTCGCCGTCCCGTTCGGCGTCGGCCAGCCGTTTGAGGACGACGCAGGCGACGCCCTCGCCGAGCGCGATCCCGTCGGCCGAGCTGTCGAAGGTCCGGGAGCGGCCCGTCGGGGAGAGGGCGTGCACGGAGGAGAAGAGCACATAGTCGTTGATGCCGTTGTGCAGATCGGCTCCGCCGCACAGCACGAGGTCGCTGGTGCCCCCGGTCAGCTCCTTGCAGGCCACGTCCACGGCCGCCAGCGATGACGCGCAGGCCGCGTCCACGGTGTAGTTGGCGCCGCCGAGGTCGAGCCGGTTGGCGATCCGCCCGGAGATGACGTTGGCGAGCATGCCGGGGAAGGAGTCCTCGGTGAGCCGGGGCAGTTGGTCCGACAGGGCCCGTGGCACCTCGTGGACGTAGGACGGCAGCACCGCGCGCAGCGTCTGGGCGTTGGACAGGTCGCTGCCCGCCTCGGCGCCGAACACCACGGAGGTGCGGGAGCGCTCGAAGGCCCGGCCGCCGTCGCCGGGGTCGCCGTATCCGGCGTCGTCCAAGGCCCGGCGGGCGGCCTCCAGGGCCAGCAGTTGTACGGGTTCGATGCTGCCGAGCGAGGCCGGGGGGATGCCGTAGCGCAGCGGGTCGAAGGGGATGGGTGGCAGAAAGCCGCCCCATTGGGAGGCGGAGGCGCCGTCCTTGTCGCCCGTGTAGTGGACGGCGGGGTCCCAGCGCTCGGCGGGCACCTCGGTGACGGCGTCCACACCGCCCACCACATTGGCCCAGAACGAGGCGAGGTCGGGTGCCTGCGGAAACATGCACGCCATGCCGACGACGGCCACGTCCAGCGGCGCGGGCGGCTCGGCCGCCGCCGGGGCCGTGGCCACGCCCAGGCGCTCGCACACCGCCTCCGCGCGTGCGGTGAGGAAGTCGGCGGCGCCGGGGCCCACCGCATGGTGCAGTGCGGCGATCGTGGTGGTGTCCGAGCGCATAACGGCCACCTGCCCGGCCATGAACATCCCGCCGCTGAGCTGGCCTTCCTCGTCCACCGGGGCCAACGCGCCATCGGGCCCACGGTCCATGCCCTTGCTGGCGATCCTCAGCCGTCCCACATTCAGCCGCTCCAGCCGCTCCCAGACCTCCCGGTCCGGCAGGCCCTCGTTCCGCAGCCGCTCCTTCACGGTGTCGAAGCTCTCCGTGAAGGGGCTGGGCACACAGCGTGTGGCGTGGCCGGGGGCGGTCTCCAGCAGCACGGTGTGCTCGGCGGCCACCACCTGGCGCTGGAAGAGCGGCTGTACGGCGCCGTGCGCCACCGCCTCCTCGGTGAACAGATACGCGGTGCCCATGAGCGAGCCGACGGCGACGCCGCGCCGGGTGAGCGGGGCGGCGAGCGCGGCCACCATCGCGGCGGAGCGTTCGTCGTGCACTCCCCCGGCGAAGAAGATCTCGATACCCGCACCGCCGGTGCCATCGGTCCCGTCCGTCCCGCCCGCGCCGCCGGTGCCATCGGTCGCGTCCGTCCCGCCCGCGCCGTCCGTGCCCGCGATGTGACGCGGGTCCTGTGCGGCCCCGTCGAGGAAGTCCTCGATGATGGCGATCTGGGCCTCCCACAGCGGAAAGCTGTTACGCGGCCCCACATGGCCGCCGCATTCGGAGCCCTCGAAGACGAACCGCCGGGCCCCGGCCTGGAGGTACTGGCGCAGCAGCCCGGGCGACGGCACATGCAGAAACGCGGCGATGCCGTCCCGCTCCAGCGCCTTGGCCTGGGACGGCCGTCCGCCCGCGATGATCGCGTGGCTCGGGCGGACCTCCCGTACGGCCTCGAGCTGGGCGTTTCTGATCTCCTCGGGTGCGAAGCCGAGGACACCGACGCCCCAGGGCCGTCCGTCCAGCGCGGCCGCGGCCTCCTCCAGCATCGTGCGCGCCTGCTCGCGTCCGGCCAGGGCGAGCGCGATGAACGGCAGCGCTCCCCCGGCGGCGACGGCGGAGGCGAACGCGCCCTGGTCGCTGACCCGGGTCATCGGGCCCTGTGCGAGGGGCAGCCGGGTGCCGAGGCGGGTGCTCAGCGGGGCGCCGGGGCGCAGCCCCGAGACGACCGCGGAGCCGTTCCGTACGGCCTCGTGCGCGGCCTCCCGGACGGCGTCCGTGATGCCCCGGACGGTGCGGCCGGCATCCCGCCACCGCTCGGCCAACCGCGTGGCCAGAAAGCCATCCTGACCTACCGTCAGGTCGGGTCCGATATGCGGACCGCGTCCCCGGCGCCGCAGGATCCGGTGTCCGTCGAGGACGGTGGTCTCGGAGCCGTCCATGGAGCGGATGGCGGTGGCGCGGTCCTCCGGGAGCCCGGATTCGGCGAGCAGGGCGAGCTGGGTGTCGAGGACGACCCCGGCCACGCCGCCGAGCACGGACGCGGCGGCGGTGCGCGGGCCGATGCCGCCGCAGGCCCATACGGGTAAGGACACCCGGGGGTCGGCGAGGAGCCGCTGGAGCAGGACGAAGGTGCCCAGCGGACCGATGCGGCCGCCGCTCTCGCTCCCCCGGGCGATCAGCCCGTGTGCTCCGGCGCGAATGGCTTCAAGGGCCTCGTCCAGGTCGGTGACCTCGGCCAGCACACGGCAGCGGTCGGCGACGGCCTCCACCGGCCAGGGCGAGTCCACACTGAGCACCACCGTATGCGGACCGGGCACGCCACCGCGCGAGCCGCCGGTGGATGCACCAGTGGAGGCGCCGGTGGGCGGGGCGTCCAGGAGGTCCGCAGGGGTGAGGCGGCAGCCCGCCGCGACCCGCACACCGTACCGGCCGTCGGCCACCCAGTCGCCGATGTCCTCCCACGCCTGGAGGGCCGCACGGCCCGTTGTTCCCAGGTCGAGGATGCCGAGTCCGCCCGCACGGCTGACCGCCGCGGCGAGTCTGGCGTCCGGTTCCCCGAACGGAGTGATGCCGATGACAAGATCGCCTGTGTCCACGGCGGCTGACATGTTTTCTCCAAAATCGCTAGCGCGGCAGGAAATGGAGATAATTCGGGCAAGGCATGTCGAACGTATGGCATGGCAATCCCGCGAAACGGCGCCGACTGAAATTAGCCACGTTATTACTGAAGAGTCAACAAGCAGTCGTTCACGCTCTCGCCTCAACGGGCTGAATCTCGCCAGGCGCGAGTACATCGGCCGCGCCGCCACCTTCTCTCCCCCTGTTAAACGTTCATATATCTCGTGCGAACGAGATCGTTTTCGAAGGTAGGCCGAGGCGCATGAGTGAACCTTGAATGCGCCTTAACCTGCGCGGACCCCGGATCTTCATTTCGCTGTCGCGAATTTCTGGTGCGGATCTCAGCCCGTCTCCGTCACTTCCCCTGCCGGGGATGTCGTCTCGAGCACCTCCCGGACCTCATCGGCGGCGATGTCCCGCAACTCCCCACCGACCAGCAGCCACCGGGTGATGCCGATCGACTCCAGGAACGGCAGATCGTGGCTGGCGACCACGAGCGCGCCCTGGTAGGAGTCCAGCGCGCTCGTCAACTGCCGCACACTGGCCAGGTCGAGGTTGTTGGTCGGCTCGTCGAGCATCAGCAGTTGCGGGGCCGGTGCGGCGAGCATGGTGGCCGCGAGTGCGGCCCGGAAGCGTTCCCCACCGGAGAGGGTCCCCGCCGGCTGCTCCGCACGCGCGCCCTTGAAGAGGAAGCGCGCGAGCTGGGCGCGGATGTGGTTGTCGGTGACACCGGGCGCCCGGCTCGCCACGTTGGCCGCCACGCTCAGCTCGTCGTCCAGGACATCCAGCCGCTGGGGGAGGAACCGCAGCGGTACGTACGTCCTGGCCTCACCGGACAGCGGGGCGAGTTCGCCGGTGAGGGTGCGCAGCAGCGTGGTCTTACCGGCTCCGTTGCGCCCGACCAGCGCGATGCGTTCGGGCCCGTGCACATGCAGGGTGGCATCGATCAACGCGCCGTACTGGGGGCGCAGTTCACTCAGGCTGAACACGGTACGGCCCGCGGGCACGGCGGTGTGCGGCAGGCTCACCCGGATCTCGGCGTCGTCGCGGACCGCGTCCGCGGCCTCCTCACGCCGCTCGCGCGCCTCGTGGAGACGGTCTTCGTGCAGATCACGGAGCTTGCCCGCCGACTCCTGCGCGGCCCGCTTGCGGGCCCCGGCGACGATTCTCGGGGCCCGCCGCTCGATGTCCATCTTCTTGCTCTGCCGCTGACGGCGGGCCAGTTTGATATGGGTCTCCTCCAGTTCGCGCTTTTGCCGCCGCACATCCGCCTCCGCGGCCCGCAGCATGCGCGCGGCCGCCTCCTGCTGGGTGGCCAGCGCCTCCTGGTAGGCGGACCAGCCACCGCCGTACCAGGTCACCGACCCGGACCGCAGTTCGGCGATGCGGTCCACCCGCTCCAGCAGCTCACGGTCATGGCTGACCACGACCAGCACACCGGAGCGCCAGGAGTCCACGGCGTCGTAGAGCCGGCGCCGCGCGAACAGGTCGAGGTTGTTGGTGGGTTCGTCGAGCAGCAGGACGTCCGGGCGCTCCAGGAGCAGGGCGGCCAGGCGCAGCAGCACGGTCTCCCCGCCGGACAGACGGCCGACGGTGCGGTCCAGTTCGACGTCGCCGAGCCCGAGTGAGCCCAGTGTCGCCAGGGCCCGCTCCTCGACGTCCCAGTCGTCGCCAATGGTCTCGAAGTGGGCCTCGTCGACGTCTCCGGCCTCGATGGCGCGCAGCGCGGCGCGCCGCTCGGCGATGCCCAGGGCCTGGTCCACGCGGAGGGTGGTGTCCAGGGTGATGTTCTGCGGAAGGTGGGCGAGGCTGCCTCCGACGGTCACCGACCCCTCGGTGGGACGCAACCGGCCGGCGATCAACCGCAGCAGGGTGGACTTGCCGCTGCCGTTGGTGCCCACGAGGCCGGTGCGGCCCCGCCCGATGCCGAGCGAGAGTCCGTCGAAGACGGGCGTGCCGTCAGCCCACTGGAAGGACATGGCCGAGCAGGTCACGGAGGCGCTGGGGGTGGGGGATGCTGCCATGGTGTTCTCGCATTCGTAAGCGCTGTGAACAAGGGGCTACGTATGCGAGCACCACGCGGCGACCAAGCCGGGGAATGGGGTGCGGCCCTCCGAAGGGTGAGGGACGGCGTATGCACCGAGGTCGCATCCACGCGGGTCACGGGCGGCAAGAAGGCCGGCTACGGCGTGACGGGCTACGGCTTGTGCCGTACCGCGCGATGATCGCGAACCTCAGATACGCAACGTCCACCTCTATCGGAGACAACAGGACCCGGGCAGTATACCCCAGCCGTGGCCTGTGGTGTCGTGGACTCGGCCGGGCGGTGGCCACGCTGCCACCTTCCTGCCAACCTTTCGCACTCCCCCGCTGCCGCCTACGGCCGCCGTTACGATCATCCGCGTGACCTGGCGGCGCATCCGCACCGAGGCGCGCTGCCCGTTTCGGATCGCATGGATCATCGGATCAAGGGGCGTGAGAAGTGAACAGCCGGTTAAGCATCGCGGCCGTGTCGGCCGTCTCCCTGGTGGCGCTCCTGGGCGGCACGACAGTGGCGGCGGCGCAGGAGTCCGACCCGGCGCCGAAGTCCTGTGACGGTGTCCGGCTGACCGGTGAGCTCCCCGCTCCGGCGCCCGGCCAGGCCGTTTCGGGGCAGATCACCATTGGCGCCGACTGCAAGCCGGAGCGGGTCTCCGTCCAGCACGGCCCGGCGTCGGCCCGCTCGGCCCGCGCCGCGACCGCCGCCGGGGGCACCACCACGTCAGCCACCGCCGCCGGCCATCAGCTGCGGGGCTGGAACGAGATGTACGACTGCTGCAACATCCGGATGACGGGCGTGTACACCACCTCCTCATGGGACACCGCGAACGGGCGCGTGACCACGGGCGGCACCACGGCCACCCAGGAGTGGAACCGCGAGCCGTGGGACGCCGGTTGGTCGCTCACCTCGCAGAACGCGAAGGACGACTGCGTCACGGACTGCGCCGAGGTCAACTCCGAGGCGCACGCCGACTTCGCGTACAAGGGGGTCTTCGACCCGACCGGCGACTGGTACGACAACACCCACCACTCGTATGTCCAGTTGAAGGCGGACGGGACGGCGAGCTGCCGCTTCGATGTGGAGCTGCGGCACACCTTCGTGGGGTGGAACTGGCGGTACGGCTGCGAGTGACCGCTCCGGCGGTGCGATGGCACACGGCGTGGCTCGCCGTGTGCCATCGGCCCCTCAGGTGTGGGGCGGGGTCACGATGCCCCGGCGCAGCCGAGCAGTATCCGGGCGAGCTCACGCGGCTGGGAGAACATCGGCCAGTGGCCGGTGTCCATCTCGACCAGCCGCCAGTGCTCGCTCTTCAGCAGCTCGGCCGCGTGGCCCATCGGCTCATCGCCGTCGAGCAGGCACTTGATGTACGTGGCCGGAAGCCCGCCGAGCGGGCGCGCCAGCACGGCAGGCTCGGAGAGTGTGGCGCCCGGATGCGGTGTGGCACCGGCCACGAACCGCGCGATCTGCTCATCGGTGAGCCCCTGGCCCTCGCAGTCGGCCTCGGTCACGGGCGCCCAGAAGCCGTCGTTCGCGGCCATCGACGCCTCCACCATGGCCCGGCCGCCGGGCAACGCCGACAGGAACGACTCACCGTCCACCGGAACGTTGGAGTCCACGAACACCACATGGGCCAGCCGGTCGCCGACACGCTCGGCGGCCTGGCCGACCGGGATGCCCGAATAGCTGTGCCCCACCAGGACCACATCGCGCAGGTCGAGGCGCTCGATCTCGCCGACGATGTCCTGGACGTGGGTCTGCTGTCCGGCCGGCACACCCTGCTTATCGGCGAGTCCGGACAGCGTGAGGGCATGGGCGCCGTGTCCGGCCGCCCGTAGCTCCGGCACCACCTCGTCCCATGCCCACGAACCCAGCCACGCACCCGCCACCAGTACGAATTCCGTCATGGTGGCAAGGTAGCGCGGACCTCTGACAACGGTCTCAGTCGTCCGACAACGGCCTCAAAGGACATCGAGGGGCACGGGCTCCGTGGGCGGTGGGAAGGCGCGGTCCAGCGCGGCCAGGTCCTCCGACGTCAGCTGGAGATCCAGCGCGGCGCGGTTCTCCTCGACATGGTCGACCCGCCCGGCCTTGGGGATCGCCATCACCCCCTGCCGGAGCACCCACGCCAGCATCACCTGCGCGGGGGTCGCGTCATGGGCCCGTGCGACCTCCCGCAGCGCGCCGGTGCGCGGCAGGCGTCCCTGCTCGATGGGCGAATAGGCCATCAGCGGGATGTCGCGCCGGTGGCACCAGGGCATGAGGTCGTACTCCACACCGCGCCGGGTGAGGTTGTAGAGCACCTGGTTGACGGCGACACCGTCGCCACCGGGGATGGAGACGAGATCCGTCATGTCAGAGGCGTCGAAGTTGCTCACACCCCAGTGGCGGATCTTGCCGCTCCCGGTGAGTTCGGTGAAGGCTTCGAGGGTCTCCTCCAGCGGGATATGCCCCCGCCAGTGCAGCAGATACAGATCCAGCCGGTCCGTGCCGAGCCGCCGCAGGCTGTCCTCGCAGGCCGCGATGGTGCCACTGCGGTCGGCGTGGCCGGGCAGCACCTTGCTGATCAGGAACACCTCATCGCGGCGGCCGGCGATCGCCTCCCCGACAAGTTCCTCGGAGGCGCCGCTGCCGTACATCTCGGCCGTGTCCACGACGGTCATTCCCAGGTCGAGGCCACGCCGCAGCGCCGCGATCTCATCGGCGCGGCGCCGGGGGTGGTCACCGATGTGCCAGGTGCCCTGGCCGAGCAGCGGGATCCGCTCCCCCGAGGGCAGCGGGACGGTGTCCGGTGCGCTGGTCATCTTGCCCGCCTCCTGGTTCTCCGGCTGCCTCCCACGGTAGGCGACGCCAGGGGCGACGCGACTGCCCGCCCCGCGTGGCCCCGGAAATCCGTCGCGGCCCTCTCCGCGCCGAGGGGCGGGCCGAATGTTCCGGCCCGCCCCTGAATGACTTCCTGACCGGAACCGGGAAATTCCGGCGCCGAGGACTTACGCGGTTTCGGGCCGCCGCGCGGTGGCGATCAGATAACCCAGCTCGGGCATTTCCATGTTCTCGCCCTCGGCGGGCTTCAACTTCTTGAAGACCTCCGGGTCGACCTTGGACGCCAGCTGTTCCATGTTCTGGGCCATGGCCTCACCGAGCCGCCGGACCGACTGCTTGGTGGTGCTTTCGCTGACGTCGAGCAGTTCCGTACAGCGCAGCCCGGCCTGGCGCAGCATCGCCGGATACGTCTCGAAAGACGCGGGCGGCTGGGTGAGGTACCGCTGGAGAATGTTCTCGATGACCGGCCGCCGCTCCTCGGAGATCTCCTCGCGCTCGTAGTTGTCGGTGAGCGCGAGGCGCCCGCCGGGGCGCAGGACGCGGGCGGCCTCCGCGAGCGCCGCCGTGCGGTCGGGCATCTGCATCACGGATTCCAGCATCCAGATGGCGTCGAATGAGCCGTCGTCGAAGGCCAGGTCCATCGCGTCGCCGTGCTGGAAGGTGACCTTGCCGCTCACCCCGGCGGCCTCGGCCAGCTCATTGGCCTTCTCGACCTGCTTGCGGCTGACGCTGATGCCCACCACCTCGGCACCCGTCTTCTGCGCGAGCCTGATCGCGGGCCCGCCGAAGCCGCAGCCGATGTCCAGGACCCGGGAGCCGGCACCGATGTGCAGCCGCGCGATCATCATGTCGGTGAGCCGGTCGGCGGCGTCCGCCAGGGTGGTGCTGTCCTCCTGGCTGTTCCAGTAGCCGACATGGATGTTCGGGCCGTACAGCGAGGCGTCGAACATGCCCACCAGCTGGTCGTAGAACTCGCCGACCCGCTCACCGACCGCGCTGACATTGGACGTCATGATGTTTCCTCCCGCAGTAATGGAAAGGTCTTCGGCGACATCAGAAATCCGCGAGCGCCTTCCCCGTTTTTTCTTCCGCGCTTCGAATGAACGCGAGCCTATCAGGATGTCAGGCAATGCGAATCACACGTTCTCCGCAAGCCAGTTGAGGACCGCTTCGGCGGCCACCCCGGCGAAATCTTCCATCATGGTGAAGTGGTCGCCGGGAACGTCGATACGGGTGAGCGTGGCGCCCCATGCCGATTCCTCGTCGTTCGCCTCTCCGGATCCCGGAAAGGATTCCTCCGCTTTCACCGTGAGAATCGGCGCGCCGATCGGCGTCGGCCCCCACTCGGAGAAGAGGCGCAGATAGCCGCCCATCGCGGTCAGCCTGCCCTCGTCCACCACGCCGAACATCTTTTCGCGGTCGAACATCTTGCCGGACAGATTCGTCTGGATCCACGGCAACGCCTCGCTGCGCGGCAGATAGGTGTCCAGCAGGACGACCGCCGAGGGCGCGCTGCCACGCGCCTCCAGCCACCCGGCCACCGCCTGGGCGATCCAGCCGCCGGACGAGCGTCCGACGAGCACGAACGGCTTCTCCCCGACACAGCGCAGCACCGCCTCCGCCTGCATCTCCACGACGACGTCGACGCTCGCCGGAAGCAACTCCCCCTTGCCGAAGCCCGGCTCGGGCAGCACGGAGACATCGCGGCGGCCCCGGAACCCGGCCGCGAAGCGGGCGTACTCGCGCGGCCCCGAGATGGCGACCAGCGACGGGAAGCACACCAGCCCCGGCGCCGTACCGCCCTTGGAGAGCCGCACCAGCTTGGGCGGTGTGGTCAGCTCCGCCGCCGTACGGAACGACGGGCGCAGCCGGGCCGCGGCCATGAGCAACTGGGTGCCCGCCACGTACTGTTCATCGGCGCACGCCTGCCGGTACAGCGCCTCGATCGTCGATCCGGTCGTGGCCTTGGCCGCGCCGGCACTCGTGGCCTGAGGTGCGGTTCGCGTGGCCGACGCTTCGCCCTGGGGCGCGGAGTCCGGGGCGCCGGGGGCCAGTTGGGCGCGCAGGTGGGCGGCGAGCGCCGCGGGTGTGGTGTGGTCGAAGAGCAGCGTGGCGGGCAGGTTGAGACCGGTGGCGAGGTTGAGCCGGTTGCGGATCTCCACGGCGGTGAGCGAGGTGATGCCCAGCTCGAGGAAGGCGTGGTCGTCCTCCACCAGGTCCGGCGAGTCATGGCCGAGCACGGTGGCGGCATGCGTGCGCACCAGTTCGGTCAGGAGCCGGGTCTGCTCCCTGGCCGACAGCCCGTTCAGGCGCTGCCCGATCGGCTCCACTCCCCCGGCGCCGGATCCGGAGCCGGAGGCGGCGTTGTGGGCGGCGCGGCGGGCCGGGACCCGGACCAGTCCGCGCAGCAGATGCGGGACGCCGAGGGAGGCGGCCTGGACTCGTAGGGCGGCGATGTCGAGCCGCATGGGTACCAGGAGCGGGTGTGCGTGGGTGGTGCTCTCCGGGTGCGTGTCAGTGGCGCCTTCCGGCTGGCCGCCGCCCCTCGCGTCGGTGCCCCCGCCCTGGCCGGGGTCCCCGGCCAGGGCAGCCCGGGCATGCGCTCGCGCCGTCGCCGCGTCGAAGAGCGCCAGGCCCTCCTCGGACGACAGTGCGGTCACTCCCGCCCGGTTGAGCCGTTCGACGTCGCTGTCGTCCATGTGCCCCGTCATGGCGCTGCGTTCGGCCCACAGCCCCCAGGCCAGGGAGACCGCCGGCAGCCCCCGCGCCCTGCGCCGCTGCGCCAGCGCGTCCAGGAACGCGTTGGCCGCGGCGTAATTGGCCTGGCCACTGCCGCCGAAGACGCCCGCCGCCGAGGAGAACAGCACGAACGCGGACAGCGGCAGGTCTTCCGTCAGCTCATGGAGGTTGATGGCGGCATCGGCCTTGGGCCGCAGCACCGTATCGATGCGCTCCGGGGTCAGCGACCCGATCACCCCGTCGTCGAGCACACCGGCCGCGTGCACCACCCCGGTCAGCGGATGGTCGGCCGGTACGGTGGCAAGCAGCCGCGCCAGCGCGGCGCGGTCGGCCGTGTCGCAGGCGGCCAGGGACACCGAAGCCCCCGACGCGGTCAGCTCGTCCACCAGCTCGGCGGCGCCGGTGGCCTCGCGACCCCGGCGGCTGGTCAGCAGCAGATGGCGTACGCCGTGCTCGGCCACCAGGTGACGCGCCACCAGGGAGCCCAGCACCCCCGTGGCGCCGGTGATGAGGACCGTTCCCTCCGGGTCCCACAGCGGGGTGGCCGCGGGCTCGCCGTCCCGCTCCCCGGCCGGCGTGGACGTGGCCGGGCGGGCCGCGGGGACCCGAGCGAGTCGTGGCACCAGCACCGCGCCACCGCGCACCGCCAGCTGCGGTTCGTCGCCCGACAGGGCCCGCGGCAGGGCGGCCAAGGACGCCTCGTGGTCGTCCAGGTCGAGCAACAGGAACCGGTCGGGGTTCTCCGACTGCGCCGACCTCACCAGCCCCCACACCGCCGCGCAGGCCGGATCCGCCACCGGCTCCCCGGGCCGGACACCGACCGCCCCACGGGTGACCAGCACCAGTCGGGACCGAACGAACCGCTCATCGGCCAGCCACGACTGCACCAGCGCGAGCGCCCGGTGCGCCGCGGCACGGACCGCCTCGGCGGTCGGAGAGGGGGGAGTCGGCGAGGAGAAGCGGGTCGGGGAGGTCAGGGAGTGTGGGGAGGTCAGGGAGGTCAGGGAGGTGAACACCAGATCCGGCGCCGTTCGCCCCTCCTCGATGGCCTCTCCCAGAGCCGACAGATCCGCATGGGTCTCGGCCAGGGCACCGGCCGTGCCCGCCGACTTCAGCGCCGCGGACAGCCCCGACAGCCCCGTGTCGCCCTCGGCGAGCACGGCCCAACGGCCGGAAGCGCCGGACGACGGGGACACCACCGCGGGCGCCGTCCACTCCAGACCGAAGAGCGACTCGTGGAAGGTGCCATGCGCCGCTCCGAGCTGGTCGCGGGCGACCGCGCGGGTGACGAGCGAATCCACCGAGGCCACCGGCCGCCCCGACTCGTCGAGCGCGGTCAGCGACACCGCGTCCGCCCCAGCCGGGGCCAGCCGCACCCGCAACGCGGACGCGCCGGTGGCATGCAGCGCCACGCCGCTCCAGGCGAAGGGGAGCCGGACCCGTCCGGTGCCGGACCCCTCGTCCCGGCGGGCGTTGCCATCGGGCTCGGGGAGGCGGACGAAGCCGCCGAACGCCATCGCGTGCAACGCGGCGTCCAGCAGGGCCGGGTGGAGGCCGAAGCGCTCGGCGTCCTGCCGTGCCTCCTCCGCCAGGCGGACCTCAGCGAAGACCTCGTCGCCCTTGCGCCAGACGGCACGCAGCCCCTGGAAGGACGGCCCGTAGCCAAGCCCGGTGCGTGCGAACCGCTCGTAGAGCCCGCCGACATCCACCGCCTCCGCACCGGCCGGAGGCCATGCCTCCGGCTCGGTGGGGCGATCGGCTACCGTCGAGGGGCCGCCGCTGCCGAGCACACCGGTGGCGTGCTGTGTCCAGGGGCCGTCCTCCGTCTGTGCGTACACACCGACCGAGCGCCGCCCCGCCTCTTCGGGACCGCCGACGGCGACCTGCAACCGGACCGTGCCCTGCTCGGGCAGCACCAGCGGTGCTCCCAGGGTCAGTTCGTCCACCCGGTCGCAGCCGACCGCGTCACCGGCCCGCATCAGCAACTCCACGAAGGCCGTGCCGGGCAGCAGCGTGACGTCCGCCACCGCGTGGTCGGCGAGCCAGGGGTGGGTACGGAGCGAGAGCCGACCGGTGAGCAGGAAACCGTCGGAGTCGGGCAGCGGCACGGCGGCCCCCAGCAACGGATGCCCGGCCGAGTCCAGCCCCACCGACGCCACATCACCGGCGGCGTCAATGGCCTCGGACTCCAGCCAGAAGTGGGTGCGCTGGAAGGCGTACGTCGGCAGATCGACGCGCCGCGCGCCCGTCTCCGCGAACATCGCCGCCCAGTCGACGGACGCGCCGCCCACATACGCCTCGGCCAGTGAGGTCATAAAACGCTCCGGACCACCTTCGTCGCGACGCAGCGAACCGACCGCGGTGACCCGGGTGCCGTGCTCCTCAGCCGTCTGCTCCACCCCCATCGTCAGGACAGGGTGGGCACTGGCCTCGATGAACACCTGGAGGCCATCGGCGAGCAGGGCGCGTACGGTCTCGTCGAAACGGACCGTCTGGCGCAGATTGCGGTACCAGTACCCGGCGTCCAGGCCCGTGGTGTCCAGCACACCGGCGGTGACCGTGGAGTAGAACGGCACCGACGACGACCGGGGAGCGATATCCGCCAGCTCCCGCAGCAACTCGCCCTCGATGGCCTCGACATGGGCGCAGTGCGAGGCGTAGTCCACGGGGATACGACGCGCCCGGATCTCCTCCGCCTCACACGCCGCCAGCAGCTCGTCCAGCGCGTCCGCGTCACCGGACACCACCACCGACGAAGGCCCGTTCACCGCCGCCACCGACAACCGCTCACCCCACCGGCCCAGCCGCTCCCGAACGGCCTCCACCGGCAGCGACACCGACACCATGCCACCCAACCCCGACAACGCCCGCAACGCCTTGCTCCGCAACGCCACCACCCGCGCCGCATCCTCCAACGACAACGCACCCGCCACACACGCCGCCGCAATCTCACCCTGCGAATGACCCACCACCGCCGCAGGCACCACCCCATACGAACGCCACACCTCAGCCAACGACACCATCACCGCCCACAACACCGGCTGCACCACATCCACCCGCCCCAACGCCACCTCATCACCCAACACATCCACCAACGACCACTCCACAAACGGCCCCAACGCCGCCGCACACTCACCCAACCGCTCCGCGAACACCGAAGACGACCCCAACAACCCCGCCGCCATCCCCACCCACTGCGAACCCTGACCAGGGAAGACCAACACCGCACGACCATCACCACCCACAACCACACCCCGCACCACACCCGTCGCCTCGCGGCCCTCGGCCAGCGCGGTCAGGCCGCTGACGAGCGCGGTACGGTCACCGCCCAGCACCACCGCCCGCCGCTCGAACGCCGCGCGCGTGGTGACCAGCGACAGTCCGATGTCCGTCACCGCCGGGCCGGTCTCCCCGGCCATGAGCGAGAGCAGTCGCCCGCCCTGCTCACGCACACCGGCATCGGACTTCGCCGACAGCACCCATGGCACCACGGCGAGCGCCGACTCCCCGCTCTTCTCGGAGCCTTCGCCCTCGGGCGACGGCGCCTGCTCGAGGATGATGTGCGCGTTGGTGCCGCTGAGGCCGAAGGAGGAGACGCCCGCCCGGCGTGGGCGGCCGGTCTCGGGCCAGGGCCTGGCCTCGGTGAGCAGTTCGACGGCTCCCGCCGTCCAGTCGATGTGCGCCGACGGTTCGTCCACGCCCAGCGTCTGTGGCAGCAGACCATGCCGCATGGCGAGCACCATCTTCATGATGCCCGCGACACCGGCCGCGGCCTGGGTGTGTCCGATGTTGGACTTGATCGAGCCGAGCCACAGGGGCTGGTCATCGGTGCGTTCACGGCCGTACGTGGCCAGCAGCGCCTGCGCCTCGATCGGATCGCCCAGCGTGGTACCCGTCCCGTGCGCCTCCACCGCGTCCACCTCGGCCGCCGACAGCCGCGCGTTCGCCAGCGCCGCCCGGATCACCCGCTGCTGCGAGGGACCGTTGGGCGCGGTGAGGCCGTTGCTCGCACCGTCCTGGTTGACGGCGGAGCCGCGTACGACCGCCAGTACCGGGTGGCCGTTGCGGCGCGCGTCCGACAGCCGCTCCAGCAGCAGCATGCCCACACCCTCACCCCAGCCCGTGCCATCGGCCGCCGCCGCGAACGGCTTGCACCGGCCGTCCGGCGCCAGCCCGCGCTGACGGCTGAACTCCACGAAGGTGGCGGGGGTGGACATCACGGCCACTCCGCCCGCCAGCGCCAGCGAGCACTCGCCCTGGCGCAGCGCCTGCGCCGCCAAGTGCAGGGCCACCAGCGACGACGAGCACGCCGTGTCGATGGTCACGGCCGGGCCCTCGAGACCGAAGGTGTAGGCGACCCGTCCCGACGCGATGCTTCCGGACCCGCCCGTGGCGAGATAGCCCTCGGCGCCCTCGGGGACGCTCCGGAGCTGGGAGCCGTAGTCGTGGTACATCAGACCCGCGAAGACACCGGTCGCGCTGCCCCGAAGGGTCGTGGCGTCGATTCCGGCCCGCTCGAACGCTTCCCAGGACGTCTCCAGCAGCAGCCTCTGCTGCGGGTCCATCGCCAGGGCCTCACGTGGCGAGATGCCGAAGAACGCCGGGTCGAACTCGCCTGCGGTGTGCAGGAAGCCGCCCTCACGCGCATAGCTCTTGCCATCCGCCTCCGGGTCGGGGTCGTACAGACCCGCCACATCCCAGCCACGGTTGACGGGGAAGCCGGAAATGGCCTCGTCGCCCGCCGCGAGCAGCCGCCACAGCTCCTCCGGGGACCGGGCGCCACCGGGGAATCGGCAGGCCATGCCGACGATCGCCACCAGGTCGTCGCCGGTGTCCGCCTTGCCGGTGGGCAGGGCGGGGTGGGCCGTGCGTAGGCCGTCGTCCCCGTCGGTCAGCTCCTGGTGGAGATGGCGGGCCAGGGCGATCGGGTTCGGATAGTCGAACACCAGCGTGGCCGTGAGGCGCAGTCCGGTGGCCGTGCCGAGGCGGTTGCGCAGCTCCACCGCCGTCAGCGAGTCGAAGCCGAAGTCCTTGAAGGCGCGGCCCGGCTCCACCGCGGCCGCCCCACCGTGTCCGAGCACGGTGGCCACGCACCGCCGCACCAGGTCCAGCACCAGGCGTTCGCCGTCCTCCGACGACGCCGCGGCGAGCCGTTCCCGCAGATCACCCGCGGCCCCGGTGCCGTCCGCCGCGGCCCGGCGTGCCATGGACCGCATCAACTCCCGCATGATGTGGGGCACTTCGCCGTCGGCGCCACGCGCCTTGGCCGGGTCCAGCCGCATCGGGATGACCACGGGCAGTTCCCCTGCACATCCCGCGTCGAACAGGGCCAGGCCCTCCTCCGGCGACAGGCCGTCCACTCCGGCCCGGCCCATGCGTCGCAGATCCGTCTCGGCCAGCCCGCCGGCCATTCCGCCGCGCTCGTCCCACAAGCCCCAGGCGAGGGACAGGGCGGGCAGCCCCGAGGCTCGACGGCGCCGTATCAGGGCGTCGAGGAAGGCGTTGGCTGCCGCGTAGTTGGCCTGTCCGGCGGTGCCGAAGGTCCCGGCGGCCGAGGAGAACACGACGAACGCCGACAGGTCCATCGCCTCGGTCAGCTCGTGCAGGGCAAGCGCCGCGTCCATCTTCGGGCGCAACACCGCGTCCAGGCGCTCCGGTGTCAGCGATGCGATGACGCCGTCGTCGAGCGTCCCGGCCGTGTGGACCACTCCGCGCAGCGGATGTGCTTCGGAGACGCCCTTCACGGCGGCGGTCAGGGCGTCCCGGTCGGCCACGTCGCAGGCGGCCCAGCTGACCGACGCGCCCGCCGCCACCAGCTCGTCCTCCAGCGCGCGGGCGCCGGGGGCGTCCGCGCCGCGACGGCTCACCAGCAGCAGATGGCGTACGCCACGCTCGGCCACGAGGTGGCGGGCGACCAGCCCGCCCAGCGTGCCGGTGGCGCCGGTCACCAGGACCGTGCCCTCCGCGTCCCACACCGCCGAGTGAGTGGCGGCTCGGGCGGTCTCGGACGTCTCGGACGTCTCGGGAGCCGGGGTGGCCCCGGTGGTTCGTACCCGGCCCAGTCGGGGTGCCAGCAACCGTCCGCCGCGCACGGCCACCTGGGGTTCGCCACTCGCCGCCGCCGCGGACAGCAGGGAGAGGGTCTTGGGGGGCAGTGGCCGACGCCCGGACTCGTGCTCCGGTGCCCGATCCCCACCGTCCAGGTCGACCAGGACGAACCGATCCGGGTGCTCGGTCTGCGCGGTCCGTACCAGACCCCATACGGCGGCCGCCGCGAGATCCACCACGGCCTTGTCGTTCTGGCCGCCCTCATCGCCCTCGACGGCCACAGCGCCATGCGTGGCGATCACCAGTCGCGATCCGGCGAACCGCTCCTCGGCCAGCCATCCCCGCACCAGCTCCAGCGCCCGCTGGAGCACCTCCCGTATCCCATCGGCCTCGGCGGCGGTCATGGATGGGACCACACACGCCACCGCCGGAGGCACGGCCCCTTCGCCGCCGAACGCCTCGCCGAACGCCGCTATGTCGGGCCAGTCAGCACCGTTCAGCGGCGCCACCTCGGCCACGGAGTCGTTCACCGAAGCCTCGGCGCCCGGCAGAACGCTCCAGTTCAGCCGGAAGAGGGACTGGTGCACCGCCCCGCGCGCCGCGTTGACCTGCTCCGGGGAGACGGGGCGCGTCGCCAGCGAGTCCACCGTGGCCACCGGCGCACCGGTCCCGTCCGCCACTTCCATCGACAGCGCCATGCCATCGGGTCCGGTGGGGGTGAGGCGTACGCGCAGCGTGGCGGCGCCCGCCGCGTACACCGACACCCCGCTCCATGAGAACGGCAGCCGGATCTCCTCCGACGCGGCGGTGGCGTCCGAGGCGCCGGTGGCCTGCGACATACCTGGGGCGGTGGCCTGCGACATACCGGTGGCCGCGGCGCCCACGGCGTGCAGGGCGGCATCCAGCAAGGCCGGGTGGAGGCCGAAGCGGCGCGGGTCCTGCTCCGCCTCGTCGGGCAGCGCGACCTCGGCGAACACCTCGGTCCCGCGCCGCCACACGCCACGCAGCCCCTGGAACACCGGCCCGTACCGCAGCCCCGTCTCGGCAAGCCGCTCGTAGTGCCCGTCCAGCGCCACGGGTTCGGCGTCCCGTGGCGGCCATACGGAGGCGGGGAGGGCGGCGCGAGCGGGGGTGGACAGCTCGGGCGCGACACTGCCCGTCGCATGCCGAAGCCACGGCCCTTCCCCGCCGTCCTCGCGTGAGTGCACGGTCAGCGCCCGGCGCCCCGAGTCATCGGTGTCGGAGACCGACACCCGCACCTGTACGCCACCGTGCTCGGGCAGGACCAGCGGTGCCTCGAGCGTCAGCTCCTCCAGCCGGGCGCATCCGACGCGGTCACCCGCGTGCAGCGCCAGCTCGACGAACGCCGTCCCCGGCAGCATCACCGCCCCCAGCACCTCATGATCGGCCAGCCAGGCGTGCGTACGCCCGGACAGCCGGCCGGTGAACAGGCATCCGTCGGAGTCGGGCAGCGTCACCGCGGCGCCGAGCAGCGGATGCTCCGCGGAACCGAGCCCCGCCGAGGCCACATCCGCCGTGGACACGGCCGACTCCAGCCAGTACCGCTCCCGCTGGAAGGCATACGTGGGCAGCTCGACGGTCCGGGGGCGCGCCGGTGCGAGGAGTGCCGCCCAGTCCACGAAGCGACCCCGGACATGGATCTGAGCCAGCGCTTCGAGCAGCGAGGCGGCCTCATCACGACCGGGGCGCAGGGCCGGGGCGAAGGTGGCGTCAGGAGCGCACTCCTGCCCCATCCCGGACAGCACTCCGTCCGGGCCCAGTTCCAGATGGGTGGTGGCGCCCTGGTCCGCCAGGCTCTTCACGCCATCGGCGAAGCGCACGGTCTCGCCGACGTGCCGTACCCAGTACTCGGCCGAGCACAGCGCCTCGGCGTCCGCCACCAGACCCGTCACATTCGACACCACGGGGATGCGGGGAGGCGCGTACGACAGCCCCTCGGCCACCCGCCGGAACTCCGCCAGCATCGGCTCCATCAACGGTGAATGGAACGCATGCGAAACCCGCAGCCGCTTCGTCTTGACGCCCCCGGCCTCCAGCAGCCCGGCGACCTCCAACACCGCCGCCTCAGCACCGGAGATCACCGTCGAACGCGGACCGTTGACCGCCGCTACGCTCACCTCAGCCTCACGACCGACTAGCAACGGCAGCACATCCGCCTCAGCCGCCTGAACCGACACCATCACCCCACCCGGCGGCAACCCCTGCATCAACCGCCCACGAGCCGCCACCAACACACACGCATCCGCAAGCGACAACACACCCGCCACATACGCGGCCACCAGCTCACCAATCGAATGCCCGGTCACGAAGTCCGGCCGCACACCCCACGACTCCACCAACCGGAACAACGCCACCTCGACCGCGAACAACCCACACTGGGTATAAGCGGTCTCATCCAACGCCGCCACGTCCCCGCTGATCACTTCCCGCAGCGAGAGCTCCAGCGCGCCCTCAAAGTGCCCACACACCTCATCGAAGGCATCCGCGAACACCGGGAACGCCTCATACAGCCCCTGCCCCATCCCGACCCGCTGACTGCCCTGCCCCGAGAACAACACCGCCAACTTGCCGGGCACCACCGAACCCTGAACCACGCCAGGCGCCGGATCGCCGATCGACAGGGCCTCCAAGCCATCGACAAGACCAGCCCGATCAGCGGCCAGTACCACGGCACGACGCTCAAACGCGCTACGCGTCGTCGCCAACGACAGCGCCACATCCGCGAGCGGCAGCTCCGGCCGCTCCCCCGCGAACGACACCAGCCGACTCGCCTGCGCTCGCAGCGCGGGTTCGGACCGCCCCGAGACCACCCACGGCACCACCGAGGGCGTCAACGCGCCCGACTCGTCCCGGGGTTCGGCGTCAGTCGGCGCCACCGGCGCCTGCTCCAGGATGACGTGTGCGTTGGTGCCACTGATGCCGAACGACGACACACCCGCACGCCGGGGACGGCCGGTCTCCGGCCACTCCACCGCATCCGTCAGCAACTCCACCGCACCCGCCGACCAATCCACATGCGGCGACGGCTCATCGACATGCAACGTCCTCGGCAACACACCATGCCGCATCGCCAGCACCATCTTCATGACGCCCGCGACACCCGCAGCCGCCTGAGCATGACCGATGTTCGACTTGACCGCACCAAGCCACAGCGGCAACTCCGCCGCGCCACGCTCCTGCCCATACGTAGCCAGCAGCGCCTGCGCCTCGATGGGATCGCCCAGCTTCGTCCCCGTACCGTGCGCCTCGACCGCGTCCACCTCAGCCGCCGACAGCCGAGCACTCTCCAACGCCGCCCGGATCACCCGCTGCTGCGACGGACCATTCGGCGCCGACAGCCCATTGCTCGCACCGTCCTGATTCACCGCGGAACCACGCACCACCGCCAGCACCCGGTGCCCGTTTCGCCGCGCGTCCGACAGCCGCTCGAGCAGCAGCACCCCCGCGCCCTCGGAGAACCCGGTGCCGTCCGCCGCGCCCGCGAAGGCCCGGCACCGCCCGTCCGCCGACAGCCCGCGCTGCCAGCTGAACTCCACGAACAGGCCCGGTGTCGACATCACCGTCACACCGCCCGCGAGCGCGAGCGAGCACTCGCCCCGACGCAGTGCCTGCGCCGCCAGATGCAACGCCACCAGCGACGAGGAACACGCGGTGTCCACCGTGACCGCCGGGCCCTCGAATCCGAAGGTGTAGGAGATCCGCCCCGAGACGATGCTGCCCGCGCTGGGGGAGCCGGGGCCACCGCCCGGGCCCTGCAACAGGCCGTAGTCGTGGTGCATCACACCGGCGAAGACCCCGGTCTGGCTGCCACGCAGGGTCGACGGGTCGATACCGGCCCGCTCCAGCGCCTCCCACGACGTCTCCAGCAGCAGCCGCTGCTGCGGATCCATCGCCAGCGCCTCGCGCGGTGAGATCCCGAAGAAGGCCGGATCGAAGTCACCCGCGTCGTAGAGGAAGCCGCCCTCGCGGGCATAGCTCTTCCCCGCGGTGTCCGGGTCCGGGTCGTACAGCCCCTCCACATCCCAGCCGCGGTCTTCCGGGAAGGCGGAGATGGCGTCCGTGCCGCGCTCCAGGAGCTGCCACAGCTGCTCCGGCGTCCGCACCCCACCAGGGAAGCGGCAGCTCATCGCCACGATCGCGACGGGCTCGTCCTGGGTCGCGAGCGTGCCCGTACCGGCGGCGCCGGACGGAGAGACCGACGGGGTGGCGCCCGGGTGCGCCTCGGCCAGCTCGGAGCGCAGATGGCGGGCGATCACCACGGGCGTGGGGTAGTCGAAGACGAGGGTGGCGGGCAGGCGCAATCCGGTGGCCGTGTTCAGCCGGTTGCGCAGCTCGACGGCCGTCAGCGAGTCGAACCCGAGCTCCTTGAACGCACGCCCCACCTCGATGGAGTCCGCCCCCGCGTGTCCGAGCACCTCGGCGACATGGGTGCACACCAGGTTCAGCAGGACTTCGTCCTGTTCGTCCGTTGGCAGGGGCGCGAGCCGCCGCCACAAGTCCGACTCGCCCGCGCCACCGCTGGACGGCCGTACGGCACGGCGCGCGGGAACCGACAGCAGATCGCGGAGGAGGGCGGACACCGCACCGGACGCCGCCTGGGCGCGGAGCGCCGGGAGGTCCAGGCGTATGGGCAGGAGGACGGGCTGCGCCATGGTCCCGGAAACGTCGAACAGTGCAAGGCCCTCTTCCGACGTCAGCGGGGCGATGCCGCCGCGCCGCATGCGCCGTACGTCCTCGTCGGCCAGGTGGCCCGTCATTCCACTGCGCTCGGCCCAGAACCCCCAGGCCAGCGAGACGGCCGGCAGTCCGAGCGCGCGTCGGTGTGCCGCCAGGGCGTCGACGTAAGCGTTCGCCGCGGCATAGTTGCCCTGTCCGGCGCCGCCGAACGTGCCGGCCGCGGAGGAGAACACCGCGAACGCCGTCAGATCCAGGTCCCGGGTCAGCTCGTGCAGGTGGAAGGCGGCATCGACCTTGGGGCGGAGCACCGTGTCGATACGCTCGGGAGTCAGGGTTTCGATGACGCCGTCGTCCAGCACACCGGCCGCGTGCACCACACCACGCAACGGACGATCCGCCGGAATACCCGCCAACACCCCCGCCAACGCCTCACGGTCGGCGGCATCGCAGGCCACCATGGTCACCGACGCACCCAGCTCCGCCAGCTCGGCCTCCAACTCCACCGCACCAGCGGCCTCCCGGCCCCGCCGAGAGACCAACACCAGATGCCGCACCCCGCGCTCGGCCACCAAATGCCGCGCCACCAAACGCCCCAGCGTGCCCATGGCGCCGGTCACCAGCACCGTGCCCTCGGAATCCCAGGCATAGCCTGAGCCAGCGCCCTCAGCAGAAGCCGCAGGAGCAACGGCACGCGACAGCCGAGGCACCAAAGCCTTCCCGGAACGGACGGCCACCTGAGGCTCCCCACACCCCAGCACCGCCTGAAGCACACCGGCCGACACCGGCACATCATCCACGTCCACCAGGACGAACCGATCCGGATGCTCAGCCTGCGCCGACCGCACCAAACCCCACACCACAGCCGCCGCCACATCCGACACACCCTCACCCACCACGGCCGCCACCGCACCCCGCGTCACCACCACCAACCGCGCACCGGCAAACCGCTCCTCCCCCAACCACCCCTGCACCACACCCAGAACACGATGGGCCATCCCCCGTGCCTCGCTCGGATCGCCAGCGGAGGCTCCGGATTCGGCCTCGATGGAGACCACAACGGTGTCGGGGGTGGCCGCGCCGTCGTCCATGGCCTGGATCAGATCCGCCAGTTCCGGATATGTGGTGTCATCCGCGCCGCTCAAGGCGTCAAGGTGCGGTGCCACGCTCCCGAGCAATGCCCACTGGCCGGTGGCAGCGGGGGCTTCATGCTGGGCGGGAACCTCATGCCATGTGGTGTGGAACAGCGCGTCATGCGTCACGCTCCGCGCGGCGCGGAGCTGCTCGGGGGTCACCGTACGGGTCACCAGCGATGCCACCGAGGCTACCGGCGCCCCGGTGGTGTCTGCGACGAGGAGCGAGACCGCATCCGGTCCGGCGGGAGCGAGCCGTACGCGCAAGGTGTCCGCGCCCGTTGCGTACAGGGACACACCGTTCCAGACGAATGGAAGTCCGGGGCCCGGGCGGGCGGAATCCTGTTCCGAGTCGTTCCCTCCCAATACCGCGGTATGCAGGGCGGCGTCGAGGAGTGCCGGGTGGAGACCGAAGCGGCCCGCCTCCGCACGCTGCTCCTCCGCAAGCGCCACCTCAGCGAACACCTCATCACCACGACGCCACGCAGCCCGCACCCCCTGAAACACCGGCCCATACTCCAAACCCACCCCAGCCAACCGCTCATACACCCCACCCACATCCACCGACACCGCACCAACCGGCGGCCACACACCCAACCCATCCACCACCACCGGAACATCAGCCGACAACACCCCCCTCGCATGCCGCCTCCACACCCCCTCACCCTCACCCTCCACCTGCGAAAACACACCCACCACACGCCGGCCCACCCCATCCGGCGCCCCCACCGACAACTGCACCCGCACCCCACCACGCTCCGGCACCACCAACGGCGCCTCCAACGTCAACTCCTCCAACCACCCACAACCCACCCCATCACCCGCACGCAACACCAACTCCACCAACGCCGCCCCCGGCACCACCACCACACCCCACACCACATGATCAGCCAACCAACCATGCGAAACCAACGACAACCGCCCCGTCAACAACACCCCGTCTTCGCCCGCCAACCCCACCACCGCACCCAACAACGGATGATCAGCCGAACCCAAGCCAAGCCCAGCCGCCGCACCCTCGCTGACGGCCACACCCGCTGACTCCAGCCAGTACCGCTCCCGCTGGAAGGCATACGTGGGCAGCTCAACGCGGAGCGCACCCGTCCCCACGAAAGTCCGAGCCCAGTCGACAGAGGCCCCACCCACATACGCCTCGGCCACGGAAGTCAGGAAGCGGTCCAGGCCACCTTCGTCGCGGCGAAGCGAACCGACCGCGGTGACCCGGGTGTCGTGCTCCTCGGCCGTATGCTCGATACCCATCGTGAGCACCGGATGGGCACTGGCCTCGACAAACACCTGGAAACCGTCGGCCAGCAGGGCGCGGACGGTCTCATCGAAACGCACCGTCTGGCGCAGATTGCGGTACCAGTACCCGGCATCCAGCACAGCCGTATCCAGCACCCCACCGGTCACCGTCGAATAGAACGGCACCGACGAGGGCCTAGGACTGATCCCGGCAAGCTCCCGCGACAACTCACCCTCAATGGCCTCCACATGAGCACAATGCGAGGCGTAGTCCACGGGAACGCGCCGCGCCCGGATCTCCTCCGCCTCACACTCGGCCAGCAACTCGTCCAACGCTTCCGCGTCGCCGGACACCACCACGGCCGAGGGCCCGTTCACCGCGGCCACCGACAACCGCTCACCCCACCGGCCCAGCCGCTCCCGTACGGCCTCCACCGGCAGCGACACCGACACCATGCCCCCACGCCCCGACAACGCCCGCAACGCCTTGCTCCGCAACGCCACCACCCGCGCCGCATCCTCCAACGACAACGCACCCGCCACACACGCCGCCGCAATCTCACCCTGCGAATGACCCACCACCGCCGCAGGCACCACCCCAAACGAACGCCACACCTCAGCCAACGACACCATCACCGCCCACAACACCGGCTGCACCACATCCACCCGCCCCAACGCCACCTCATCACCCAACACATCGCCCAGCGACCAGTCCACAAACGGCGCCAACGCCGCCGCACACTCACCCATCCGCTCCGCGAACACCGAAGACGACCCCAACAACCCCGCCGCCATCCCCACCCACTGCGAACCCTGACCAGGGAAAACAAGCACCGCACGACCATCACCACCCACAACCACACCCCGCACCAACCCCGGAGCACCACCACCCTCAGCCACCGCACCCAAACCCCCGACCAGAGCCGCACGATCGCACCCCAACACCACCGCACGATGCTCGAACGCACTACGCGTCACCGCCAGCGAGAACCCAACATCTTTGGCCGACAGCTCCGCCCGAGCACCCAGGTGGGCGAGCAGCCCTTCTGCCTGGGCACGCAGGGCGCTCTCGGACTTCCCCGAGACCAGCCACGGCACGATGCAGGAAGGCAGTTGCCCCGTCTCCTCCGGCGCTTCGCCCTCCGGGTCGGCCGGAGGCTCCTGCTCCAGGATGATGTGGGCATTGGTGCCGCTGATCCCGAAGGACGAGACGCCCGCCCGGCGGGGCTCGTCGTCCTCCGGCCACGGCGTGGCCTCGGTCAGCAGCCTCACCCCGCCCGCCGACCAGTCCACATGGGGTGTTGGCTCGTCGACGTGCAGGGTCCGCGGCAGCAGCCCGTGCCGTATCGCCTGCACCATCTTGATGACGCCGGCCACGCCCGCCGCCGCCTGCGTATGGCCGATGTTGGACTTGATGGAGCCCAGCCACAGCGGCCGCTCGTCGGGCCGGTCCTGCCCGTACGTGGCCAGCAGCGCCTGCGCCTCGATCGGGTCGCCCAGCGTCGTTCCCGTGCCATGTGCCTCGACGACGTCCACCTGCTTGGCGGAGAGTTTCGCGTCGGCCAGGGCCTGACGGATGACTCGCTGCTGGGACGGGCCGTTGGGCGCGGTGAGGCCGTTGCTCGCACCGTCCTGGTTGATGGCGGAGCCGCGTACCACTGCCAGTACCGGATGGCCGTTGCGGCGCGCGTCCGACAGTCGCTCCAGCAGCAGCATGCCCACGCCCTCGCCCCAGCCCGTGCCATCGGCGGCCGCCGCGAACGGCTTGCACCGGCCGTCCGGCGCCAGCCCCCGCTGACGGCTGAACTCCACAAAGGTTCCGGGGGTGGACATCACCGTGACACCGCCCGCGAGGGCGAGTGTGCACTCCTGGCGCCGAAGGGCCTGACCGGCCCAGTGCAGCGCCACCAGGGACGAGGAGCACGCCGTGTCGACGGTGACCGCCGGGCCCTCGAGGCCCAGGGTGTAGGCCACCCGGCCGGAGGCGATGCTGCCCGCGGTGCCGTTGCCCAGGTAGCCCTCCACACCTGCGGGCAGCGAGGTCAGACCGGTGCCGTAGTCGTGGTACATCACACCGGTGAAGACACCGGTCTTGCTGCCCCGCACCGACTCCGGGTCGATACCGGCCCGCTCGAACGCCTCCCAAGCCGTCTCCAGCAGCAGCCGCTGCTGGGGGTCGGTCGCGAGCGCCTCGCGCGGGGACATCCCGAAGAAGGCCGGGTCGAATTCACCGGCGCCGTGCAGAAATCCGCCCTCGCGCGCATAGCTCTTGCCGACCGCGCCCGGGTCGGCGTCGTAAAGCCCCTCCACGTCCCAGCCGCGGTCCTGGGGGAAGCCGGAGATGGCGTCCTCGCCGGCGGCCACCGACCGCCACAGCTCCTCGGGGGAACGCAGCCCGCCCGGGTAGCGGCAGCTCATCGCCACGATCGCGATCGGCTCGTGGTCCGCCGACTCCGCCTCCTGGAGGCGCTGACGCGTCTGGTGGAGTTCGGCAATGACTCGCTTGAGGTAATCCCGGAGCTTGTCTTCGTTGCTCATCGTGCTTTCCCAATCACAAGGCTGTCGGCAGATCGCGGAGGGCTATTGCTTCAAATTGCTTTAGATCGCCTCAGAGAATTCCGAGATCCTCGTCCACCATCTTGAAGAGTTCGCCATCCGTCGCCGATTCGAGTTGGTCGACGAGAGCAGCGCCGCTGCTCGGGACTTCCTGCGCGTCTCCGTACTTTGCCAAGAGCTCCCGCAGGCGTGACACCACATCCGTGCGGCCGATCTCCTCCCAGGTCATCGCCGAAAGACCGGCTTCGAGCTGATCGAGTCCCACGGACACGGGCACCGAGGTGGCGGCGGATCCGGCGTCCCGCGCCAGCTCGTGGTGGAGGTGCTGGGCCAGGGCGGTCGGGGTCGGGTGGTCGAAGACCAGCGTCGCGGTCAGACGCAGTCCGGTCGCCGTGCCGAGCCGGTTGCGCAATTCCACCGCCGTCAGCGAATCAAAGCCGAAGTCCTTGAACGCGCGGCCGGGTTCCACGGTTTCGGGGCCGCCATGGCCCAGCACGGCGGCGACATTGCGCCGTACCGTGTCCAGCACCAGGCGTTCGCCTTCCGCGTACGAGGCTCCGGCCAGGCGTGTCCGCAACGCCTCCGCCGCCCCGGACGCCCCGGACACTCCGGTGGATTCCGCCGTCGCCCGGCGGGCGGGCACTCGCACCAACTCCCGCATTACATGCGGTACTTCCGCGATGCCGTCATGTGCGGCGGACCTCCAGACCGTCGTGTTCAGGCGTGCGGCGGCGATGACCGGGCCCTCGCCCGCACAGGCGGCGTCGAACAGGGCAAGCCCCTCGGCCGACGACAGGGCGGAGATGCCGACCTGGTCCATCCGCCGCCTGTCCACCTCGGCCAGCCCCGCGGTCATTCCGCTGCGTTCCTCCCACAGGCCCCAGGCCAGCGACAGGCCGGGGAGACCGCGCGCCCGGCGCTGTGAGACCAGCGCGTCGAGGAAGGCGTTGGCGGCGGCGTAGTTGCCCTGTCCGGCGGCCCCGAACATGCCCGCCACCGAGGAGAAGACCACGAACGCCGACAGGTCGAGCCCGGCCGTCAGTTCATGCAGCGCGAGGGCCGCCTCCGCCTTCGGCCGCAGCACGGTGTCCAGCCGCTCCGAAGTCAGCGACGCGATCACACCGTCGTCCAGCACCGCGGCGGCGTGGACGACGCCCTTGAGCGGATGTGCGGCGGGGATGTCCGACAACACCGCGCCGAGGACATCCCGGTCGGCCGCATCACAGGCCGCCCAGGTCACCGACGCCCCGGCCGAAGCCAGCTCATCGGCCAGCTCTGCCGCGCCCTCGGCCGCCGAGCCCCCGCGGCTGAGCAGCACCAGATGCCGCACACCATGGTCGGCCACCAGGTGCCGGGCCAGCAGACCGCCCAGGGTGCCACTGGCCCCGGTGATGAGGACCGTGCCCTCGGGATCCCATGTCGCCGAACGGCCGTGTTCCCCCTCCCCGTCGGCTCGGACCAGCCTCGCCGCCAGTACGCGCCCACCTCGTACGGCCAACTGCGGCTCGCCCGAGGTGAGGGCCGCGGCCAGCGGAACGGAGCCGAGCTCCATGGGTTCGGCCACATCGAGGAGGAGCAGTCGGCCGGGGTGTTCGGCCTGTGTGGATCGCACCAGGCCCCATACCGCCGCCCCTGCCAGGTCGTCCACGCCCTCGGTGGAGGTGGTGGCCACGGCGCCACGCGTGGTGATGACCAGGCGGGAGTCGGCGAACCGCTCCTCGGCCAACCACTCTTGCACCCGCTCCAGTGCCCGATGCGACGCACCACGTAGACCCCGGCGGGTATCGCCACCGGTACCGGTCGCGGAGGCCAGCAGCACCCACTCCGGCAGAGATTCGCCCTCGGCGCCGGACCGGGCAAGTGTCTCCAGATCAGGATGCGTTCGCACCTGCCAGCCCGCCGACCGCAACGCCATGGCCAGCTCACCGTCCTCCGCACCGATCACCGCGCAGCGGGCGGTGATCGGCTCGTCGGCCGGGAGCGGCATGGCGTTCCAGCGCAGTCGGTACAGCGACTCATGGGAGGTGCCGCGCGCGGCGTCGATCTGCTCGGCGGAGACCGGGCGCGTCACCAGCTCTGCCACCGAGGCCAGCAACCGGCCCGTCTCATCGGCCACGGCGAGCGACAGCCCATCGGCCCCGGCCGCCGCCAGCCGTACGCGGACCGTTGTCGCACCGGTGATGTGCACCGACACCCCGTTCCAGGCGAACGGCAAGCGGACCCGCCGCGCGTCCGAGGCCACCAGACCGCCGGGCCCCGCCATGTGAAGGGCGGCGTCGAGCAACGCGGGGTGCACACGGAACCGCGCGGCGTCCGGCCACTGCTCCTCGGCCAGTGCCACCTCGGCGAAAACCTCCGTAAAGGCCTCGCCTTGGCGCCGCCAGGCGGCCCGCACGCCCTGGAACGCCGGCCCGTACGCGAGCCCGCCCAGCGCGAAGCGCTCGTACATGCCGCTGATGTCGATCGCCTCGGCATCCGCGGGCGGCCACACGCTCAGCTCGGCCGAGACCGCCGCCTCCGGCCCCTCGGCCTGGGTCAGAACGCCGGTGGCGTGGCGCGTCCAGGGTCCGTCCTCATCGCCGGATTCCTGCCGGGAGTAGACGGTGACGGGACGGCGGCCGTCGTCATCGGCTCCGGCCACCAGCACCTGGAGCTGAATCGCACCGCGTTCGGGAAGGACCAGCGGCGCTTCCAGCACCAGGTCGTCCACCTGGTCACAGCCGAAACGGCCACCGGCATACAACGCCAGATCCACGAAGGCCGTCCCCGGTACCACCACCGAGCCCAGCACGGCGTGGTCGGCCAGCCAGGCGTGCGTACGAGCGGACAGCCGACCGGTGAACACACATCCGTCGGAATCGGGCAGTCTCACGGCGGCACCGAGCAGGGGATGTTCCTCGGACCGCAGCCCCGCGGAGACCACGTTGCCCGCCGCCCCACCGGCCTCGAGCCAGTACCGCTTCCGCTGGAAGGCGTAGGTCGGCAGCTCCACGTGGCGTACGGGGGTCGGCGCGAGCAGCGCCGTCCAGTCTACCGGGACGCCACGGACGAAGATCCGAGCCATTGCCTCCTGGAGCGTGGCGCTCTCACCTCGGCCGCTGCGCAGGGCGGAGACGAACTCGACGTCCGTCGCACACTCCTGTCCCATGCCGGAGAGCACCCCGTCCGGGCCCAGCTCCAGGGAGGTCGTGACACCCGCCTCCGCGAGAGCCGCCATGCCGTCGGCGAAGCGCACGGTCTCGCGGACGTGCCGTACCCAGTACTCGGCCGAGCACAGCGCCTCGGCGTCCGCCACCAGACCCGTCACATTCGACACCACGGGGATGCGCGGAGCCGCGTACGACAACCCCTCGGCCACCCGCCGGAACTCCGCCAGCATCGGCTCCATCAGGGGCGAGTGGAACGCATGCGAAACCCGCAGCCGCTTGGTCTTCACACCCTGAGCCTCAAACCGCCCGGCAACCTCCGTCACCGCTTCTTCCGCCCCCGAGATCACGGTCGAGTACGGACCGTTGACCGCAGCTACGCTCACCTCAGCCTCACGACCAGCCAGCAACGGCAGCACATCCGCCTCAGCCGCCTGCACCGACACCATCACCCCACCCGGCGGCAACCCCTGCATCAACCGCCCACGAGCCGCCACCAACACACACGCATCCGCAAGCGACAACACACCCGCCACATACGCCGCCACCAACTCACCAATCGAATGCCCCGCCACACAATCCGGCCGCACACCCCACGACTCCACCAACCGGAACAGCCCCACCTCCACCGCGAACAACCCACACTGCGTAAACCCGGTCTCATCCAGCCCCTCCACACCCCCACGAATCACATCCCGCAGCGAACACCCCAACACCCCATCGAACTGCCCACACACCTCATCGAAGGCCTCCGCGAACACCGGAAACGCCTCATACAACTCCAGTCCCATCCCAACCCGCTGACTGCCCTGCCCCGAGAACAACACCGCCAGCTTCCCCGGCGCCGCCGCACCCCGCACCACACCGGCCGCCGGTACGTCATCCACCAGCGCTTCCAGCCCGGCCACGAAGCCCTGACGGTCACCGGCCAGCACCACCGCCCGGTGCTCGAAAATCGAGCGCGTGGTCACCAGCGACGAGGCCACATCCAGGACCGATGTCCCGGCCTCCAACTCTCCACGCACGGATGACGACAACCGCTCCGCCTGCGCCCGCAACGCACCCTCGGACTTCGCCGACACCACCCACGGCACCAGCGCCGACTCCTCAGGCGCGCCGTTCACCGGCTCGGCGACGGGCGGCTCCTCGGGGGCCTGCTCCACAATCACATGCGCATTGGTCCCGCTGGCGCCGAAGGAGGAGACACCCGCACGCCTCGGCTGCCCCGTCTCCGGCCATTCCGTGGTATCCATGAGCAACCGCACCGCGCCCTCGGACCAGTCCACATGCGGCGACGGCTCATCCACGTGCAGCGTCTTCGGCAGTACGCCGTGCCGCATCGACAGCACCATCTTCATCACACCCGCCACACCGGCAGCCGCCTGCGTATGACCGATGTTCGACTTGATCGAGCCGAGCCACAGCGGCCGCTCCTCGGTGGCCCGCTCGCGCCCGTACGTCGCCAGCAGCGCCTGGGCCTCGATGGGATCGCCGAGCGTCGTGCCCGTACCGTGTGCCTCGACCGCGTCCACCTGGGCAGCCGACAGCCCGGCACTCGCCAGCGCCGCCCGGATGACTCGCTGTTGCGACGGGCCGTTGGGGGCCGTCAGCCCGTTGGACGCGCCGTCCTGGTTGACGGCGGACCCACGGACGACGGCGAGTACCCGGTGGCCATTGCGCCGCGCGTCCGAGAGCCGTTCCAGCAGCAGCATGCCGACGCCCTCGGAGAACCCCGTACCGTCCGCGGCCCCCGCGAACGCCTTGCAGCGACCGTCGGCCGACAGTCCCCGCTGTCGGCTGAACTCCACGAACAGGGCGGGGGTCGACATCACCGTCACACCACCGGCGAGCGCGAGCGAGCATTCGCCCTGGCGCAGCGACTGGGCCGCGAGATGCAGCGCCACCAGCGACGACGAGCAGGCGGTGTCCACCGTCACGGCGGGCCCTTCGAACCCGAAGGTGTAGGAGACGCGGCCCGAGGCGATGCTGCCGGCGGTGCCGTTGCCGATGTAGCCCTCGACTCCTTCCGGCACCGTGGCCGACCCGTAGTCGTGGTGCATGATTCCGGCGAAGACGCCGGTCTGGCTGCCGCGTACCGACGCCGGGTCGATACCGGCCCGCTCCAGCGCCTCCCACGACGCTTCCAGCAACAGCCGCTGCTGCGGATCCATCGCCAGCGCCTCACGCGGCGAAATCCCGAAGAACTCCGGATCGAAATCACCCGCGTCGTACAGGAAACCACCCTCACGCGCATACGCCGTGCCCCGGTGATCGGGATCCGGGTGATACAGACCCTCCGGGTCCCAGCCGCGATCGTCCGGGAAGGCCGCGATGGCGTCTCCGCCGTGGGCCAGCAGCCGCCACAGATCCTCGGGGGACTTCACCCCGCCGGGGAAGCGGCAGCTCATGCCCACGATGGCGATCGGCTCGTCCTGAGAGGCGGCCACCGGCACCCGACGTCCTGCGTCGGCGGCGGCCTCGCCGTCCCTGCCGAGCAGTTCATCGCGGAGGTAGCGGGCGAGCGCCAGGGGCGAGGGGTAGTCGAAGACCAGGGTGGCGGGCAGGCGCAGCCCGGTGGCCGTGTTCAGCCGGTTGCGCAGTTCGACGGCCGTCAGCGAGTCGAACCCGAGCTCCTTGAAGGCGCGCTCCGGCTCGACCTGTTCCACATCCGAGTAGCCCAGCACCGCGCCGACCCCGCCACGCACGAGATCCAGCAGCGTCTGCTTCTGCTCGGCCTCCGAGCGCCCCGCGAGCCGGACGAGGTCACCGTGCAGGGGGGTGTCCATACCCGGCGCGGCGTCCGCAAGGGCCCTTCGCGAGGGGGTACGCACCAGCCGTCGAAGCAACGGCGGTACGGCCCCGGCCCCACCACGGAGCGCTGCCGGGGCGATCCGCACGGGAACCAGCAGCGACTGGTCCATGGCACTCGCCGCGTCGAGGAGCGCAAGGCCCTCGTCCGACGACAGCGGGATGACGCCGCCGCGCTCCATCCGGGCGACGTCGGCGTCGGCGAGGTGGCCGGTCATATCGCTGCGTTCGGCCCAGAAGCCCCAGGCCAACGACACTCCCGCGAGCCCATGCGCCCGACGCCGCGCCGCCAGCGCGTCCAGGAACATATTCGCCGCCGCGTAGTTCCCCTGCCCCGCCGCACCAAAAGTGGCGGCAGCCGACGAGAACATCACAAACGCCGACAGCTCCAGATCCCGCGTCAACTCATCCAGATACACCGCCGCATCGACCTTCGGCCGCAACACCACATCGATGCGCTCCGGCGTCAACGACTCCACCACGCCGTCGTCCAGCACACCGGCCGCATGCACCACACCGCGCAACGGACGATCCGCCGGAATACCCGCCAACACCCCCGCCAACGCCTCACGGTCGGCGACATCGCAGGCCACCATAGTCACCGACGCACCCAGCTCCGCCAGCTCGGCCTCCAACTCCACCGCACCAGCGGCCTCCCGGCCCCGCCGAGAGACCAACACCAGATGCCGCACCCCGCGCTCGGCCACCAAATGCCGCGCCACCAGACGCCCCAGCGTGCCCATGGCACCGGTCACCAGCACCGTGCCCTCGGAATCCCAGGCATAGCCTGAGCCAGCGCCCTCAGCAGAAGCCGCAGGAGCAACGGCACGCGACAGCCGAGGCACCAAAGCCTTCCCGGAACGGACGGCCACCTGAGGCTCCCCACACCCCAGCACCGCCTGAAGCACACCGGCCGACACCGGCACATCATCCACGTCCACCAGGACGAACCGATCCGGATGCTCAGCCTGCGCCGACCGCACCAAACCCCACACCACAGCCGCCGCCACATCCGACACACCCTCACCCACCACGGCCGCCACCGCACCCCGCGTCACCACCACCAACCGCGCACCGGCAAACCGCTCCTCCCCCAACCACCCCTGCACCACACCCAGAACACGATGGGCGAAACGGCGCGTGGCGGACTGAAGATCCTGCGCACCCGAATCCGACTCGGACGCACATGTCACGAGGACGACATCCGGGGAGCCGGCCAGGGTGGCCAGTTCCGGGCTACGCACTACATCCTGTTCCGCCGCCTCCAATGCGGCGGTGAGGCCGAGATCGTCCGATCCGACTATCGCCCACTGAACCTGAGAGGTCGCTCCCCGCACACCTTCTGCGGGCACACGGTCCCATTCCACGGTGAACAGCGAGTCCCCGGCCACCTGCGGGGACGCGGTGAGCTGCTCTGCCGCCACCGGTCGCCCCACCAGCGAGTCGACCGAAGCCACCGGCACTCCGTCGGCGTCCGCCACCAGCACCGAGATCCCCTCGGCACCCGACGGCGACAGGCGCACCCGCAGCTCCGTCGCACCCGTGGCGTAGAGGGAGACACCTGTCCACGCGAACGGCAGACGAGCGGGGCCCGTCTCCTCGTCTTCCGGGCCCACCCCGGCCATATGCAGGGCGGCGTCGAGGAGTGCCGGGTGGAGACCGAAGCGGCCCGCCTCCGCACGCTGCTCCTCCGCAAGCGCCACCTCAGCGAACACCTCATCACCACGACGCCACGCAGCCCGCACCCCCTGAAACACCGGCCCATACTCCAAACCCACCCCAGCCAACCGCTCATACACCCCACCCACATCCACCGCCACCGCACCAACCGGCGGCCACACACCCAACCCATCCACCACCACCGGAACATCAGCCGACAACACCCCCCTCGCATGCCGCCTCCACACCCCCTCACCCTCACCCTCACCCTCCACCTGCGAAAACACACCCACCACACGCCGACCCACCCCATCCGGCGCACCCACCGACAACTGCACCCGCACCCCACCACGCTCCGGCACCACCAACGGCGCCTCCAACGTCAACTCCTCCAACCACCCACAACCCACCCCATCACCCGCACGCAACACCAACTCCACCAACGCCGCCCCCGGCACCACCACCACACCCCACACCACATGATCAGCCAACCAACCATGCGAAACCAACGACAACCGCCCCGTCAACAACACCCCGTCTTCGCCCGCCAACCCCACCACCGCACCCAACAACGGATGATCAGCCGAACCCAGACCGGCGGATGTCACATCGCCGACGGTCGGCGAAGGAGTCTCGATCCAGTAGTGCTGTTGCTGGAAGGCATAGGTCGGCAATTCCACCTGCCGAGCACCCGTCCCCCGGAACGCCATGGACCAGTCGACGGAGGCCCCGCCGACATACGCCTCGGCCAGGGAGGTCACAAACCGCTCCAGGCCGCCCTCGTCGCGGCGCAGCGAACCGACCGCGGTGACCCGGGTGCCGTGCTCCTCGGCCGTCTGCTCGATACCCATCGTGAGCACCGGATGGGCACTGGCCTCGACAAACACCTGGAAACCATCGGCCAGCAGTGTGCGGACGGTCTCCTCGAAACGCACCGTCTGGCGCAAATTGCGGTACCAGTACCCGGCATCGAGACCGACCGTATCCAGCACCCCACCCGTCACCGTCGAATAGAACGGCACCGACGACGAGCGCGGAGTGATCCCGGCGAGGGCCCGCTGAAGCTCATCCTCGATGGCCTCCACATGAGCACAATGCGAGGCGTAATCCACCGGAACGCGCCGCGCCCGGATCCCGTCGCCCTCGCATACGTTCAGCAACTCGTCCAACGCATCCGCGTCACCGGACACCACTACGGCCGAGGGCCCGTTCACCGCCGCCACCGACAACCGCTCACCCCACCGGCCCAGCCGCTCCCGTACAGCCTCCACAGGCAACGACACCGACACCATTCCACCCAACCCCGACAACGCCCGCAACGCCTTGCTCCGCAACGCCACCACCCGCGCCGCATCCTCCAACGACAACGCACCCGCCACACACGCCGCCGCAATCTCACCCTGCGAATGACCAACCACCGCCGCAGGCACCACCCCAAACGAACGCCACACCTCAGCCAACGACACCATCACCGCCCACAACACCGGCTGCACCACATCCACCCGCCCCAACGCCACCTCATCACCCAACACATCCACCAACGACCACTCCACAAACGGCCCCAACGCCGCCCCACACTCACCCAACCGCTCCGCGAACACCGAAGACGACTCCAACAACCCCGCCGCCATCCCCACCCACTGCGACCCCTGACCAGGGAAGACCAACACCGCACGACCATCACCACCCACAACCACACCCCGCACCAACCCAGAGGCATCCCGGCCCTCCGCCAGCGCAGCCACCCCACTGACCAAACCGCCCCGGTCCCCCGCCAGCGCCACCGCGCGACGCTCGAAGACCGTACGCGTGGTCGCCAGCGACCATCCGACATCCCCGGTCGGCAGCTCCGCCCGCTCCTCCGCGTACGACACCAGTCGACCGGCCTGCGCCCGCAAGGCCGCCTCGGAGCGGGCCGACAGCACCCACGGCACCACCGCCGAGTCGCCCCCGCTCACCCCCTCGCCCGCCGCGCCGTCGTCATCGCCGACCGGCGCCTGCTCCAGCACCACATGGGCGTTGGTGCCGCTGACGCCGAAGGCCGAGACACCGGCCCGGCGCGGTTCGCCGCTCTCCGGCCATGCCATCTGCTCGGCCAGCAGCTCGACCGCGCCGGCCGACCAGTCCACATGCGGTGTCGGCTCATCGACGTGCAGCGTCTTCGGCAGTGCACCGTGCCGCATGGCCAGGACCATCTTCATCACACCGGCCACGCCCGCCGCCGCCTGCGTATGGCCGAGGTTGGACTTCACCGACCCCAGCAGCAGTGGCCGACCGTCCGCGCGGTCCTGCCCGTACGTGGCCAGCAGCGCCTGCGCCTCGATGGGGTCGCCCAGCGTCGTACCGGTGCCATGGGCCTCGACCGCGTCCACCTCGGCGGCCGACAGCCGCGCGTCGGTGAGGGCCTGAAGGATGACGCGTTGCTGGGAAATGCCATTGGGCACGGTCAGACCGCTGCTGCTGCCGTCCTGGTTGACGGCGGAGCCACGTATCACCGCCAGTACCGGGTGGCCGTTGCGGCGCGCGTCCGACAGCCGCTCCAGCAGCAGCATGCCCACGCCCTCACCCCAGCCCGTGCCATCGGCCGCCGCCGCGAACGCCTTGCACCGGCCGTCCGGCGCCAGCCCCCGCTGACGGCTGAACTCCACGAAGAGGCCGGGTGTGGCCATCACCGTCACGCCTCCGGCGAGGGCGAGCGGGCACTCGCCCTGCCGCAGGGACCGCACCGCGAGATGCAGCGCCACCAGCGACGACGAGCAGGCGGTGTCCACCGTCACCGCGGGCCCTTCGAAGCCGAAGGTGTAGGAGAGCCGACCCGACATCACACTGGCCGCACCGCTGGTGGCCAGGAAGCCCTCGACGCCCTTCGGGGCCTGCCGCAGGGCGACGGTGTAGTCCTGACCGTTGGTGCCCACGAAGACACCGGTCTTGCCACCGCGCAACGACGCCGGAGTGACACCGGCCCGCTCCATGGCCTCCCACGAAGTCTCCAGCAGCAGCCGCTGCTGCGGATCCATCGCCAGCGCCTCACGCGGCGAGATCCCGAAGAAGGTGGGATCGAACGCGCCCGCGTCGGAGAGGAACGCGCCCTCCTTGACGTACGAGGTGCCGGGGCGGTCGGGGTCCGGGTCGTACAGCTCCTCCAGGTCCCAGCCGCGGTCCTCCGGGAACGCGCTCACGGCGTCCTCACCACGGGCGAGCAGCCCCCACAGATCTTCCGGAGACCGCACACCGCCGGGGAAGCGGCAGCTCATCGCCACGATCGCGATCGGCTCCCGGGACTTCTCCTCGACATCGCGGAGACGCCGCTGCGTCTGGCGCAGATCGGCCATGACGCGCTTGAGGTACTCGACGAGCTTCTCTTCGTTTGACACTTGGCCCTGCCCCCTCGAAGAAACCAGGTGGTTCTCGTTCATGTCAGGCGTCTCCGAGTTCTCGGTCGATGACGTCGAAGAGCTCGTCCACCGATGCGCTTTCCAGGTCGTCGTTGGCGTTGTCGTCCCGTACGGCGCTCCCGCCCCCGCCGACGGGTTCGCTCAGCTTGGCCAGCACCGACTGGAGCCGGATGATGGCCTTCGTACGGGTGATGTCGTCCTGCGGCATGGCCGTAAGGACGGTTTCGAGTCGGTCGATCTCGGCGGGCAGCGCCTTCTCCGGGGCGGCCTCGTCCTCGACCAGCTCCCCCTTGAGGTGGCCGGCCAGCGCGGACGGCGATCCGTAGTCGAACAGCGCGGTCGGCCGCAGCCGCAGCCCGGTGGCCGCGTTGAGACGGTTGCGCAGTTCCACGGCGGTCAGCGAGTCAAGCCCCATGTCGAAGAAGCCACGCTCGGCGTCGATTCCCTCGTGCGAGGCGTATCCGAGGACGGCCGCCGTATGCGTACGCACCAGGTCGAGCAGGGCGGGTTCGCGTTCCGCCGCCGGAAGCTCCACGAGTGTCGTGGCGAGCGTCGGCCGGTGAGTGCCGGCGGTCTGCCGCCCGTCCGAGGTGGCGTCGGCGGCCTGCCGTGCCGTCCTGACCTCGGCGATGTCGCCGAAGAGGAGGCCGAGCCGGGTGCCGTCGACACCGGCGGTGAACCTCGGCCAGTCGATGTCGGTGATGACCGGGCAGGTGTCGGACTGGTTGACGGCACGCGCCATCGCGGTCACGGCCAGCTCGGGTTCCATCGCGGGGAGGCCGAACCGCTCCATGCGGCCGCTGATGGCCGAGTCCTCGGTGGCCATGCCACCGTCGGCCCACGGCCCCCAGGCCACGGAGGTGGCGGGCAGGCCCTCGGCGCGGCGGTGTTCGGCGAGCGCGTCCAGGAAGGCGTTCGCCGCCGCGTAGTTGCCCTGTCCGGCGCCACCCACCGTCGCGGAGAACGAGGAGAACAGCACGAACGCCGAGAGGTCCAGCTCGTGCGTCAGCTCGTGCAGATGCCACGCCGCCTCGGCCTTCGCCCGCAGCACACCCTCGAACCGGTCGGCCGACAGCCCGTCCAGCACACCGTCGTCCAGCACACCCGCCGTATGCACCACAGCCGTCAGCGGGAACTCCTCCGGCACCCCGGCCAACACCCCGGCCAACGCCTCGCGGTCGCCCACGTCACATGCCGCAACCGTCACCCGGGCGCCCAACTCGGCGAGCCGCGCCCGCAACTTGTCCACGCCCTCGGCCGCTGGACCGCGCCGCGAGACCAGCACCAGATGCTCCGCACCGGCCTGCGCCAGCCATCGCGCCACGTGAGCGCCCAGAGCACCCGTACCACCGGTCACCAGCACCGTGCCCGACGGCTGCCACGCCTCCCCGCTCTCGGCGCCCACGGCCGCACGGACCACCCGGCGAGCGAACAGACCCGACGCCCGCACCGCCACCTCGTCCTCACCGGTGGCACCGCTGACGACGGCCGTCAGCCGCTCCAGGGCCCGGCCGTCCGGAGTCCGAGCCAGGTCGACCAGGCCGCCCCAGCGCTCCGGGGCCTCCAACCCCGCGACCCGGCCCAGCCCCCACACCGCCGCCTGCTCCAGGCTCGACGGGCTCTCCGAACCGCCCGTCGCCATCGCACCGCGCGTCACACACCACACACGGCCACCCACACCCGCGTCCCCGATCCCCTGGAGCAGGGACAAGGTCAGTGCCAGGCCCGATGGCACCGCCGCATTCCGGCTGTGTCGCCCTTCGGCCAAGGCCAGCAGCGACAGCACCCCCGTGACGTCGGCGGCCTGGTCCGCGCCGCCCAGGGCCTCGCGCAGCCGTGCCGCCACCGCCTCACGGTCGGCGTCGGCATCCTCGATCTCGACGACCACGGGCAGGGCGCCACGCGTGGCCAGGGCGGCCACGCAGTCCGCGACCCATTCCTCGTCAGCCAGCCCGGCGGGGACCACCACCAGCCACGATCCCGTCAGCGACGCAGCCGCCACGTCCGAGACCGGCGACCACGCGATCCGGTAGCGCCACGCGTCGACCTGCGACCGCTCACGGCTACGACGCCGCCACGACGACAGGACCGGCAGCAACGCCGCGAGCGACTCACCCGTGTCGGCCTCGCTCTCGACGGCCAGTGTGTCCGCGAGCGCCGACAGGTCCTCGCGCTCCACCGCTTCCCAGAAGTCGGCGTCGGCGGACTCGCGTTGAGTATCTGCCGTGCCGGGGTGAGTTTCCGGCGCCGCGCCTGTCGCAACCCAGTAGCGCGTGCGTTGGAATGCGTACGTCGGCAGCTCCACCCGCCGTGCCGGTCGTGCGGCGGCGGCCGCGAGCACGGTCGTCCACTCCACCGGCACACCTCGGACATAGGCCCCGGCCACGAGCGTCAGTGCGGTCTCGACCTCGTCGCGACCGGAGCGCGCGGCGGGTAGGAAGACGGCGGCATCCGCTGTCTCCTCCGGCAGGCACTGCTCACCCATCGTGGACAGCACCTCGTCCGGGCCGAGCTCCAGGTAGGTGGTGACTCCCGCGTCGGCCAGGGTCCGCACCCCGTCCGCGAACCGCACGGACTCACGCACATGCCGTGCCCAGTAGTTGGCCGAGCACAGCGCCTCGGCGTCCGCCACCAGACCCGTCACGTTCGACACGACGGGGATGCGCGGAGGAGCGTACGACAACCCCTCGGCCACCCGCCGGAACTCGGCCAGCATCGGCTCCATCAACGGCGAATGGAACGCATGCGAAACCCGCAGCCGCTTCGTCTTGACGCCCTCGGCCTCCAGCAGCCCGGCGACCTCCGCCACCGCTTCTTCCGCCCCCGAGATCACGGTCGAACGCGGACCGTTGACCGCAGCTACGCTCACCTCAGCCTCACGACCAGCCAGCAACGGCAGCACATCCGCCTCAGCCGCCTGAACCGACACCATCACCCCACCCGGCGGCAACGCCTGCATCAACCGCCCACGAGCCGCCACCAACACACACGCGTCCGCAAGCGACAACACACCCGCCACGTGCGCGGCCACCAGCTCACCAATCGAATGCCCGGTCACGAAGTCCGGCCGCACACCCCACGACTCCACCAACCGGAACAACGCCACCTCGACCGCGAACAACCCACACTGGGTATAAGCGGTCTCATCCAACGCCGCCACGTCCCCGCTGATCACTTCCCGCAGCGAGAGCTCCAGCGCGCCCTCAAAGTGCCCACACACCTCATCGAAGGCATCCGCGAACACCGGGAACGCCTCATACAGCCCCTGCCCCATCCCGGCACGCTGACTGCCCTGCCCCGAGAACAACACCGCCAACTTGCCGGGCACCACCGAACCCTGAACCACGCCCGGCGCCGGATCGCCGATCGACAGGGCCTCCAAGCCATCGACAAGACCAGCCCGATCAGCGGCCAGCACCACAGCACGATGCTCGAACGCACTACGCGTCGTGACCAGTGACGACGCCACATCGGCCACCGACGTCTCCGCCCCGGCCTGACTGCGCGCGTACGACAGCAGCCGCTCCGCCTGGGCCCGCAGCGCACCCTCGGACTTCGCCGACACCACCCACGGCACCAGCGCAGACTCCTCAGGCGCGCCGTTCACCGGCCCGGCGACGGGCGGCTCCTCGGGGGCGTGTTCCAGGATGACGTGTGCGTTGGTGCCACTGATGCCGAACGACGACACACCCGCACGCCGGGGGCGGCCGGTCTCCGGCCACTCCACCGCATCCGTCAGCAAATCCACCGCACCCGCCGACCAATCCACATGCGGCGACGGCTCATCGACATGCAACGTCCTCGGCAACACACCATGCCGCATCGCCAGCACCATCTTCATCACGCCCGCGACACCCGCAGCCGCCTGCGCATGGCCGATGTTCGACTTGATCGCACCCAGCCACAGCGGCCGGTCCTGGGCCGCCCGTTCCTGGCCGTACGTCGCCAGCAGCGCCTGCGCCTCGATGGGATCGCCCAGCTTCGTGCCCGTACCGTGCGCCTCGACCGCGTCCACCTCAGCCGCAGACAGCCGAGCACTCTCCAACGCCGCCCGGATCACCCGCTGCTGCGACGGACCATTCGGCGCGGTCAACCCGTTTGACGCACCGTCCTGGTTGATGGCGCTGCCGCGTACCACCGCGAGCACCTGGTGACCGTTCCGCCGCGCGTCCGACAGCCGCTCCAGCAGCAGCATCCCGACGCCCTCGGCCCAGCCGGTGCCGTCCGCGGCTCCCGCGAAGGGCTTGCAGCGCCCGTCCGGGGCCAGTCCGCGCTGACGGCTGAACTCGACGAACGCCAGCGGGCTGGCCATGACCGTGGCGCCGCCCGCGAGGGCCAGCGAGCACTCGCCCTGCCGCAGCGCCTGGGCGGCCCAGTGCAGCGCCACCAGGGACGAGGAGCAGGCGGTGTCCACGGTCACGGCGGGTCCCTCGAAGCCGAAGGTGTAGGAGATCCGCCCCGAGGCGACGCTCCCCGCGTTGCCCGTCATGAGGTAGCCCTCCGTGGCCTCGCCGGCCTGCTGCACCGCATCGGTGTAGTCGTGGTACGTCAGGCCGCAGAACACACCGGTCTGGCTGCCGCGTACCGACGACGGGTCGATACCGGCCCGCTCCAGCGCCTCCCACGACGTCTCCAGCAACAGCCGCTGCTGCGGATCCATCGCCAACGCCTCGCGCGGCGAAATCCCGAAGAACTCCGGATCGAAATCACCCGCGTCGTACAGGAAACCACCCTCACGCGCATACGCCGTGCCCCGGTGATCGGGATCCGGGTGATACAGACCCTCCAGGTCCCAGCCCCGATCGTCGGGCAGCCCGGAGACCGCGTCCCCGCCGCTGATGAGCAGTTGCCACAACTCTTCGGGCGTACGGACACCGCCCGGGAAGCGGCAACCCATTCCGACGATGGCGATCGGCTCATCATCGGTCTTGGCCTGGAGCGCCGACGGCATGGCCCGGGTCCGGTCGAGGGCCGGGGTTTCGGCCCCGACCTGGGCAGAATCCATCACCTCGCCGAGGATGTGGCGGGCGACCGCGGTCGGTGTCGGATAGTCGAAGACCAGCGTGGCCGGAAGCCGAAGCCCGGTGGCGGCGTTGAGCCGGTTGCGCAGCTCGACCGCGGTGAGCGAGTCGAAGCCGATGTCGCTGAAGGCGCGGCCGGGAGCGATCGCGTCCGATTCCGTATGGCCGAGCACGGCTCCCGCGTGATCGGTCACCAGCTCCAGTAGGGCGTCCTCCCGCTCGGACCGGGGCAGATCCGCGAGACGGCGTACGAGGGCGGTGGCGCCGCCCTGGTCGTCGGTGGTGGCGTCGATCACCCGTCGGGCCGGGGCGCCGATGAGGTGGCGCAGCAGAGCGGGGGTGGTTCCGGGCCGGGCGTGCGCGCGGAGCACCGCGACGTCCATACGCGTCGGCACCAGCAGGGAGTCATCGGCCGTGTGTGCCGCGTCGAAGAGCGCCAGCCCCTCGTCGGCGGTCAGCGGGGTCATCCCGAACCGTGCCATCCGGGCCATGTCGACCTCGCCCAAGTGGCCGGTCATATCGCTGCGTTCGGCCCAGAAGCCCCAGGCCAACGACACTCCCGCAAGCCCATGCGCCCGACGCCGCGCCGCCAGCGCGTCCAGGAACATATTCGCCGCCGCGTAGTTCCCCTGCCCCGCCGCACCAAAAGTGGCGGCAGCCGACGAGAACATCACAAACGCCGACAGATCCAGATCCCGCGTCAACTCATCCAGATGCACCGCCGCATCGACCTTCGGCCGCAACACCGCGTCGATGCGCTCCGGCGTCAACGACTCGATCAGACCGTCGTCCAGCACACCGGCCGCATGCACCACACCACGCAGCGGCCGATCCGCCGGAATACGCGCCAGCACCCCGGCCAGCGCCTCACGGTCGGCGACATCGCACGCCTCGAACACCACGCGTGCGCCGATGTCGGCGAGCTCGGCCTCCAGCTCCGCCGCACCCGCCGCGTCGCGACCGCGCCGCGACACCAACACCACGCTGCGCACCCCGTGGCGGGCGACCACATGACGCGCCACCAAACCGCCCAGCACACCACTGGCGCCCGTGATCAGCACCGAACCACCGGGCTCCCACACCACCTCTCGCCGAGGCGCCACGGGTACCAGGGCCCGGGTCAGCCTGGGGGCGTACGCACCGCCCCTACGCACGGCGATCTGAGGCTCTCCGGTGGCCACCGCCGCACCGATCGCCTCGGCGGCCCACTCCAGGCTCTCCAGATCCACCAGGACGAATCGGTCCGGATGCTCGGCCTGCGCCGACCGCACCAGACCCCAGACCGCGGCAGCCGACGCGTCCGGCACATCCTCACCCGCCACGGCCGCCACCGCACCCCGCGTCACCACCACCAACCGCGAACCGGCGCACCGCTCATCTGCCAGCCACGCCTGAAGCCCGTCCAGGGCGCGGTGTGTCGCCTGGCGAGTCGCGGACACCAGGTCGTCCTGCGCCGCGACGGAGTCGGTTGCCGAATCGGTGTCGGTTGCCGAATCGGTGTCGGTTGCCGAATCGGTGAGGAACGGCAGGAGTACGAGGTCGGGCATTGTCCCGGCCGGTGCGTCGGGCCGGAGCAGGGCGCCCATGTCGTCGTACTCGTCGATCCGCCCACCGCTCGTTTCGAGCGCGGTCCGCAGTTCGGCGCCGTCAGGGCCGACGATCGACCAGTGGGCACGGTCCGGCTCGACACCGGCGGAGCCTGCCGGGACACTCATCCACTCCACCCGGAACAGCGACTCATGGGGCCGATGCCCCCCGGTGAGCTCTTCCGATGTGAAGGCGCGGGTCGCCACCGCAGCGACATCGGCCACCGCGTGGCCCGATTCGTCGGCCAGCAGGATCGCCATGCCGTCCGGCCGTTCCGTGGAGAGCCGTACGCGCAGGGTCGTCGCACCGGTGGCGTACAGGGACGTCCCGGTCCACCGGTACGGGAGCCGGGCGCGGCCACCGTCGTCGGCGGTCAGATCGGCCACGGCGTGCAGGGCCGCGTCGAGCAGCACGGGATGCAGACCGAAGCGACCGGCCTCCGGGCGCATGTCCTCCGCCAACACCACCTCGGCGAAGATCTCCGCACCGCGACGCCACGCGTGGCGCAGGGCGCGGAACGCCGGACCGTACTCGATACCGCCGAGCGCGGCCGCGCTCGGGTACCGGTCGGCGAGGTCGATCGGCGAGGCATCCGCCGGCGGCCACTGGCCGAGCCCGGTCTCCGCCGGCGCCGTGGACCCCTCCGTGGTCAGCACACCGGTGGCATGGTGGGTCCAGGGCAGGTCGGCAGGGCCGTCCTCGAAGCGCGAGTAGAGGTTCACGGTGCGTCGTCCGGAGTCGCCCGGGCCGCCGACCGTCAGTTGCAGTTGGACGGCGCCACTCTCGGGAAGGGCGAGGGGCGTTTCCTGCGTCAGCTCCTCCAAATGGCCGCAGCCGACCGCGTCACCGGCCCGCAGCGCCATCTCGACCAGTGCGGCCCCGGGGAGCAGCGCGGTGCCGTGAATGGTGTGGTCGGCCAGCCACGGGTGGGTACGGAGCGAGAGCCGACCGGTGAACAGCTGCCCGCCGAACTCGGGCAGCGCGACCGCCGCGCCGAGCAGGGGGTGGTCGGCGGAGACCAGCCCGGCCGATGACACATCGCCCGCCATGGCCGAGGGCTCGACCCAGAAGCGCTGGTGCTGGAAGGCGTACGTCGGCAGATCGACGCGCCGCGCGCCCGTCCCCGCGAACGTCCCCGCCCAGTCGACGGCGGCGCCGCCCACGTACGCCTCGGCCAGTGAGGTGACGAACCGGTCGAGCCCGCCTTCGTCACGCCGCAGGGACCCGACGGCGGTCACCCGTGCCCCGTGGTCCTCGGCGGTCTGCTCCACGCCCATGGTGAGCACCGGATGGGCGCTGGCCTCGATGAACGTATCGAAACCATCGGCCAGCAGGGCGCGTACCGTCTCGTCGAAGCGCACGGTCTGGCGCAGATTGCGGTACCAGTACCCGGCGTCCAGGCCCGTGGTGTCCAGCACACCGGCGGTGACCGTGGAGTAGAACGGCACCGACGACGACCGGGGAGCGATATCCGCCAGCTCCCGCAGCAACTCGCCCTCGATGGCCTCGACATGGGCGCAGTGCGAGGCGTAGTCGACGGGGATACGACGCGCCCGGACCCCGTCCGCCTCGCACGCCGCCAGCAACTCGTCCAGCGCGTCCGCGTCACCGGATACCACGACCGCCGAGGGCCCGTTCACCGCCGCCACCGCCAACCGCTCACCCCACGCCGCAAGCCGCTCGCGCACCGAGTCCACGGGCAACGGCACCGACACCATGCCGCCCAGCCCCGACAGCGCCCGCAACGCCTTGCTCCGCAACGCCACCACCCGCGCCGCATCCTCCAATGACAACGCACCCGCCACACACGCCGCCGCGATCTCACCCTGCGAGTGACCAACGACCGCCGCAGGCACCACCCCGTACGAACGCCACACCTCAGCCAACGACACCATCACCGCGAACAGAGCAGGCTGCACCACATCCACCCGCTCCAACGCCACCGCAGCACCCTCACCACCCCGCAGCGCATCCCCGAGCGACCAGTCCACGAACGGCGCCAGCGCCGCCGCACACTCCCCGATCCGCTCCGCGAACACCGGCGACGACTCCAACAACCCCGCCGCCATCCCCACCCACTGCGAACCCTGACCAGGGAAGACCAACACCGCACGACCGTCAGCACCGGCCACTCCCCGGATCAGTCCCGGAGCGTCCCGGCCCTCCGCGAGTGCCGCCACGACATCGACCAGACCGTCCCGGTCCCCGGCCAGCACCACCGCACGGTGCTCGAACGCACTGCGCGTGGTCGCCAGCGACAGGCCGATGTCATCGGCCGAGAGCTCCGTACGCTCGCGCACATGCGCCAGCAGCCGGTCCGCCTGTGTGCGCAACGCGGCCTCGGACTTGCCCGAGACCGGCCAGGGGGTGACGGGCAGCCGCCCCAGGTCGCCGGCGGGCACGTCCACGGCGGCCCGCTCGGGCTCCGGTCGCGGCGAAGGCGCCTGTTCCAGGATGACGTGCGCGTTGGTGCCGCTGACGCCGAAGGAGGACACGCCCGCCCGCCGCGGCCGGCCGGTCTCGGGCCACGGCGTGGCATCGGTCAGCAGCTGGACCGTGCCGGGCGACCAGTCCACGTACGGGGAGGGCTCGTCCACGTTGGGCATCCCGGGCAGCAGACCGTGCCGCATGGCCAGCACCATCTTCATCAGGCCCGCCACACCGGCGGCCGCCTGTGTATGCCCGATATTGGACTTGATCGAGCCGAGCCACAGGGGCTGGTCATCGGTGTGTTCCCGGCCGTAGGTGGCCAGCAGCGCCTGTGCCTCGATCGGATCGCCCAGCGTCGTACCCGTCCCGTGCGCCTCCACGACGTCGACCTGCCCGGCCGGGAGCCCGGCGTTGGCCAGTGCCTGGCGGATCACTCGCTGCTGGGACGGGCCGTTGGGCGCGGTGAGGCCGTTGCTGGCACCGTCCTGGTTGACGGCGGAGCCGCGTACCACCGCGAGAATCTGGTGGCCGTTGCGGCGCGCGTCGGACAGCCGTTCCAGCAGCAGCATGCCCACGCCCTCGCCCCAGGCCGTGCCGTCGGCGGCCGCCGCGAACGGCTTGCACCGGCCGTCCGGCGCCAGGCCCCGCTGACGGCTGAACTCCACGAAGCCACGCGGTGACACCATCACCGAGACGCCACCGGCGAGCGCGAGGGAGCACTCACCCTGTCGCAGCGCCTGCGCCGCCAGGTGCAGCGCCACCAGGGACGACGAGCAGGCGGTGTCCACCGTGACCGCCGGTCCCTCGAAGCCGAAGGTGTACGAGATGCGGCCGGAGACGACGCTGGCCGCGTTGCCGGTGGCCACATAGCCTTCGGTGGTCTCCGGGGCCCGGTCGACCAGGGACACGTACTCCTGGCCGTTGGTGCCCATGAACACGCCGGTACGGCTGCCGCGCACCGCTTCCGGGTCGATTCCGGCCCGCTCCCACAGCTCCCATGACGTTTCCAGCAGCAGCCGCTGCTGGGGGTCCATCGCCAGCGCCTCGCGCGGCGAGATACCGAAGAAGGACGCGTCGAAGCCGCTCACCTCGGAGAGGAAAGCCCCCTCGCGTACGTAGCTCTTTCCGATCGCGTCAGGGTCCGTGTCGTACAGCCCCTCGAGGTCCCAGCCACGGTCCGTGGGGAAGGCCGAGACGGCGTCTTCTCCGGAGGCCAGCAGCCGCCACAGATCGTCGGCGGAGCGTACGTCGCCGGGGAAGCGGCAGCTCATCGAGACGATCGCGATCGGCTCGTCCGCCGTGGTGGACGACGCGGTCGTGGCCACGTCCGTCGTCGCGCCGTCCGTCGTCGCGCCGTCCGTCGTCGCGCCGTCCGTCCGCTCGTGGCCGCCGAGCAGTTCGGTGAGCAGATATCCGGCCAGCGCGGTCGGTGTGGGGTAGTCGAAGACCAGGGTGGCCGGGAGCTGGACGCCCGTGGCCTCACTGAGCTGGTTGCGCAGGCCCACCGCGGTCAGGGAGTCGAAGCCGATCTCCATGAAGGCGCGGGCGGGGCCGATGGCGTCCACACCGCCGTGGCCGAGCACGGCGGCCACGTGGGCACGCACGAGCTCCAGCAGGGTGCGCCGCCGTTCGGCCTCGGACAGGCTCTCCAGGCGGCGGACGAGTGCCGAGGACTCCTCGGTGTGCGCGGGGCCGGTGTCGCCTGGCCGGGCGGTCTCGGTCAGCCTCCGGACCTCCGGGACTCCGCTGAGCAGCCGGGACAGCCGCCGAGCCTCGAAGGTGTCGGCGAAACGCTCCCAGTCGGCGTCGACGACGGCGATGGCGGCGTCCGGGTGGGTGACGGCGCGCTCCAGCGCAGCCAGGGCGAGCCGTGGATCCATCGCGGTCATGCCATTGCGCCGGATGGTACGGCTGACCTCGGCGCTGCTTACGGCCATGCCGTTGTCGGCCCACGGACCCCAGGCCACCGACGTGGCCGGGAGCCCCGCACCACGCCGCCACTCCGCCAACGCGTCCAACATCGCGTTCGCCGCCGCATAATTCGCCTGCCCAGCGGCACCCACCACCCCCGAGAACGACGAGAACAGCACAAACGCCGAAAGCTCCAACCCCCGCGTCAACTCATGCAGATGCCACGCCGCCTCCCACTTCCCCCGCAACACACCCTCGAACCGGTCCACCGACAACCCGTCCAGCACACCGTCATCCAGCACCCCCGCCGCATGCACCACCGCCGTCAACGGCAACTCATCCGGCACCCCGGCCAACACCCCGGCCAACGCATCCCGGTCACCCACATCACACGCCGCAACCGTCACCCGAGCACCCATCCCCCCGAGCTCGGCACACAACTCATCCACCCCCACGGCCTCAAGCCCACGACGCGAAACCAACAGCAGATGCTCCGCACCCGCACCCGCCAACCACCGCGCCACATGAGCACCCAACGCACCCGTACCACCGGTCACCAACACAGTCCCCGACGGCTCCCAGCCCTCGACCCCATGCCCACCGGCCAACGCCCGGACGATACGGCGCGCGAACACCCCCGAGCCGCGCACGGCGACCTCACTCTCGCCCGTACGACCACTCACCACATCCACGAGGCGATCCGCCACCCGCGCATCCCACACCTCGGGAAGATCCACCAGACCGCCCCAGCGCTCGGGCACCTCCAGACCGGCCACCCGGCCCAGGCCCCACACCGCCGCCTGCTCCACCGCGCGTACGCCCTCGGCACCAGCGACCGCGACCGCACCGCGCGTCGCACACCACAGCGGAGCGGCCAAGCCGACATCACCCACCGCCTGCACCAGCGACAGCGTCAAGGCCACGCCCAGGGGCACCGACCGATACTGGCCGTGGCGTCCCTCGGCCAGCGCCAGCAGGGACAACACGCCCGCGGCATCGGCCGCTTCGGTCCCGTCCAGACCCTCGCGGAGCCGCGCCGCCACCAGCTCACGGTCGGCGTCATCGGGCCCCAGCTCGACCATCACCGGCCGCGCACCACGCCCGGCGAGGGCGTCCGCACACGCCGACACCCACGGGTCGGCGGTCATCCCCGCGGGGACCGCGACCAGCCACGGACCGGTCACCGTGCCCGGCCCGTCGGACATCGGCGACCACGACACGCGGTAGCGCCACCCGTCCACCGTGGCGCGCTCACGTCCACGGCGACGCCACGACGAGAGTACGGGCAGCACCGCCGCCAGCGATTCACCGGCGCCGTTCCCGTCCGCGACGGCCAGCGCGTCCGTGAGCGCGGGCAGATCCTCACGCTCCACCGCGTCCCAAAAGTCGGCGTCCACCGCGTCCGTGGGGCTCGGCTCAGCCGTGGGGACGGACGACTCCAGCCAGAAGTGTTCCCGTTGGAAGGGGTACGTGGGCAGCTCGACGGTCCGGGGGCGCGCCGGTGCGAGGAGTGCCGCCCAGTCCACGGCGCGGCCCCGCACATGGATCTGGGCCAGCCCCTCCATGACCGAGGCGATCTCTTCCCGACCGCTGCGAAGAACGGGGGCGAAGACGGCGTCGGGCACACACTCCTGCCCCATCCCGGAGAGGATCCCGTCGGGGCCCAACTCCAGGTAGGTGACGACGCCTTGCCCGGCCAGGCACTCCACACCGTCGGCGAAGCGCACGGTCTCGCGGACGTGCCGCACCCAGTACTCGGCCGAGCACAGCGCCTCGGCGTCCGCCACCAGACCCGTCACATTCGACACCACGGGGATGCGGGGAGGCGCGTACGACAACCCCTCGGCCACCCGCCGGAACTCGGCCAGCATCGGCTCCATCAACGGCGAATGGAACGCATGCGAGACCCGCAGCCGCTTGGTCTTGACGCCCTCGGCCTCCAGCAGCCCGGCGACCTGCAACACCGCCGCCTCCACACCGGAAATCACGGTCGAGTAGGGACCATTGACCGCCGCTACGCTCACCTCAGCCTCACGACCAGCCAGCAACGGCAGCACATCCGCCTCAGCCGCCTGAACCGACACCATCACCCCACCCGACGGCAACCCCTGCATCAAGCGCCCACGAGCCGCCACCAACACACACGCATCCGCAAGCGACAACACACCCGCCACATACGCCGCCACCAACTCACCAATCGAATGCCCCGCCACACAATCCGGCCGCACACCCCACGACTCCACCAACCGGAACAGCCCCACCTCCACCGCGAACAACCCACACTGCGTAAACCCGGTCTCGTCCAGCCCCGACGCATCGCCGAACACCACATCCCGCAGCGGCCGCTCCAACTCCACGTCGAACAGCGCGCACACCTGGTCAAACGCGTCCGCGAAGACCGGGAACGCCTCATACAGCTCCCGGCCCATCCCGGCACGCTGGCTGCCCTGCCCCGAGAACAACACCGCAAGCTTCCCCGGCACCACCGACCCGCGCACCACACCGGCCGCCGGTACGCCATCCACCAGCGCTCGCAACCCAGCGGCGAGCCCTTCACCGTCGCCCGCCAGCACCACCGCCCGCTCATCGAGGGCCGACCGGGTCGTGACCAGCGACGACGCCACATCAGCCGGCGACGCCTCCGCTCCGGCCTCGCCCCGGGCGTAGGGCAGCAGAAGCTCCGCTTGCGCCCGCAGCGCACCCTCGGACTTCGCCGACACCACCCACGGCACCAGCGCCGGCTCCTCAGGCGCGCCGTTCACCGGCTCGGAGACGGGCGGCTCCTCGGCGAGGTGTTCCAGGATGACGTGTGCGTTGGTGCCGCTGATCCCGAACGACGACACACCCGCACGCCGCGGCCGATCCGTCTCCGGCCACTCCACCGCATCCGTCAGCAGCTCCACCGCACCCGCCGACCAGTCCACATGCGGCGACGGCTCATCCACGTGCAGTGTCCTCGGCAGCACACCGTGCCGCATGGCGAGCACCATCTTCATCACACCCGCCACACCCGCGGCGGCCTGTGTATGACCGATGTTGGACTTCACCGACCCCAGCCACAGCGGCCGGTCCTGGGCCATCCGCTCCTGGCCGTACGTCGCCAGCAGCGCCTGCGCCTCGATGGGATCGCCCAGCTTCGTGCCCGTACCGTGCGCCTCGACCGCGTCCACCTCAGCCGCCGACAGCCGAGCACTCTCCAACGCCGCCCGGATCACCCGCTGCTGCGACGGGCCGTTCGGCGCCGTCAGACCGTTCGACGCACCGTCCTGGTTGACCGCGCTGCCCCGCACCACGGCGAGCACCCGGTGCCCGTTCCGCCGGGCGTCGGACAGCCGCTCGAGCAGCAGCACACCGACGCCCTCCGCGAGCCCCATGCCATCCGCGGCCCCCGCGAACGCCTTGCAGCGGCCGTTGAGCGCCAGGCCGCGCTGGCGGCTGAAGCCGATGAGGGCACCGGGGTTCGGCATGACGGCGACGCCACCGGCGAGCGCCAGTGAGCACTCCCCGTTCCGCAGTGCCTGCGCCGCCAGGTGCAACGCCACCAGGGACGACGAGCACGCGGTGTCCACCGTCACCGCGGGGCCCTCGAAGCCGAAGGCGTACGCGACGCGTCCGGACACGACGCTGGCCGCGCTTCCCGTCATCAGGTGGCCTTCGGAACCCTCGGGCGCCTCATGCACCCGCGGCCCGTACTCCTGGTAGTTGGAGCCGATGAAGACGCCGGTGCGGCTGCCGCGCAGCGCGAGCGCGGGCACTCCGGCACGCTCGAACGCTTCCCATGAGGTCTCCAGCAGCAGCCGCTGCTGGGGGTCCATGGCCAGCGCCTCACGTGGCGAGATACCGAAGAACGCCGGGTCGAAGTGGCCCGCGCCGTAGAGGAAACCGCCTTCGCGCACATACGTCTTGCCTGGCGCGTCCGGGTCCGGGTGGTAGATGCCCTCGATGTCCCAGCCACGGTCGGTGGGCAGCCCGCCGATCGCGTCACCGCCGGACATGACGAGCTGCCACAGCTCGTCGGGGGAGGACACCCCGCCGGGGTAACGGCAGCTCATCGCCACGATGGCGATGGGGTCGTCGTCGGAGTCCACGGGCACGGCCCGCGCCATCTCCGCCCCCGCCGCCGTCCGCGGGAGGGCGGGGAGGCCCGTCTCGTCGGCCGCCGCCCCCGTCAGCTCGGTGAGGATGTGGTGGCTGAGGACGGCGGTGCTGGGGTAGTCGAAGGCCAGCGTGGCGGGCAGGCGCAGCCCGGTGGCCGCGTTCAGCCGGTTGCGCAGTTCGACGGCGGTCAGCGAGTCGAAGCCGAGGTCCTTGAACGCGCGCTCGGAATCCACCGCGTCCGAGGTGGCGTGTCCGAGGACGGAAACCACCTGCGCGCGCACCAGTTCCAGGACGGTGTGCTCACGCTCGGTGGCAGTCAGTCCGGTCAGCCGCTGCCGCAGGCCCGAGGAGGCGTCGGCCGACGCGTTCGCGACCGCCCCGGCGGTTTCGGTGCCCTCCTGGACGCGTCGCATCGCGGGCAGTTCGTCCAGCAGCGGGCTGGGGCGGGCGGAGGTGAAGACCGGGATGAAGTTCTCCCAGTCGATATCGGCGATGGCCAGGTGGGTCTGGTCGTGGTCGAGGGTCTGCCGCAGCGCGGCGATGCCGAGCTCCGGGTCCATGAACCGCAGTCCACGCCGCCGCAACTGGTCCAGGTCCAGGGCCTCGGGCATGTTGTCGCCGGTGGCGTCCCACACTCCCCAGGCCACCGAAGTGGCCGTCAGGCCGTTCGCCCGCCGCCGCTCGGCGAGCGCGTCCAGGTAGGCGTTGGCGGCGGCGTACGCGCCATGGTCGCCCACGCCCCACAGCCCGGACACCGAGGAGAACAGCACGAACGCGTCCAGCGGAGTGTCGTCCAGCAGCTCGTCCAGATGGGCCGCGCCCGCCACTTTCGCGTCCATGACCTGGGCGAACTCCGCCGAGGTCGTCGCGCCCAGCCCGGCCAGGTCGATATGGGCCGCGGCGTGGATGACGGCGGTGAGCGGCCGGTCGTCGGGTATGGACGCGAGGACGCGCTGGAGCGCGGCGCGGTCCGCCACGTCGCAGGCGGCGACGGTGACCCGGGTGCCCTGTTCGGCGAGTTCGGCGACCAGGTCTTCGGCGCCGGGGGCGGCGAGGCCGCGGCGACTGGTCAGCACCAGGTGTTCGGCGCCGTTGTGTGCCAGCCACCGGGCCAGGCGGGTGCCGAGGGCGCCGGTGCCACCGGTGATGAGGACCGTGCCACGGGGCTTCCAGGTGCGCCGCGCCGGGGTGTTCCCCAGGGGTGCGGGTTCGAGCCGCCGCAGCATCACGCCCGAGGCGCGGATCGCGGTCTGGTCCTCGGGGCCGCCGTCCGCGAGCACTCCGGCGAGCCGGGCCCCGGCCCGTGTGTCCATGGCGCGCGGCAGGTCGATCAGCCCGCCCCAGCTGTCCGGGTACTCCACTCCGGCCACCCGGCCCAGACCCCACACCGCCGCCTGGGCGGGGCTGGTGAGCGGATCGGAGCTGCCGATGGACACCGCGCCCTGGGTGGCGCACCACAGTGGCGCTCGGACGGCGAGGTCGTCGAGGGCCTGGATCAGGGCGAGGGTCAGGGTCAGGCCGGTGGTGGCCACGGGATGTGCGGGGTGCGGGTGTTCATCGAGCGGCAGCAGCGACAGCACGCCGGACAGCGTGTCCAGCGGGTGGTCGGCGGTGGCGGCGCGCAGCCGCTCGGCCACCGTGGCGCGGTGTGCGTCGTCCGCGCCCAGCTCGACGAGTACGACATCGGCTCCGTGTGCCGCGAGCGCCTCGCGGGAGGCCGTGACCAGCGGGTCGTCGGGGCGGGAGCTGGGAGCCAGCAGCAGCCATGGCCCGGGGAGCGAGGCGGCCGGGGTGCCGCTCTTGGGGCGCCAGATCACTCGGTAGCGCCACTCGTCGACGGTCGATTCGGAGCGCCGCTGCCGACGCCACTGTGCGAGGGCGGGCAGGACGGTGTCCAACGAGGCGTGCTGCTCGGTGGATTGGACCTGGAGCGTGGCGGCCAGTGCCTCGGTGTCCTCGCGCTCCACGGCCTGCCAGAAGTGCGTGTCCGCGCTGTCTTCGGCCGACGTGCCCTCGGTGGGGCGCGCGGTGGTGGCCGAGGTGAGCCAGTAGCGCTGGTGCTGGAAGGCGTAGGTGGGCAGGTCGACGGGGTGCGCACCGGTTCCGGTGAACACCGTCCGCCAGTCGATGGCGATGCCGCCGACGTGGGCCTCGGCCAGGGAGGTCAGGAACCTTTCCGGGCCGCCTTCGTCGCGGCGCAGCGAGCCGACGGCCACCACGGGGGTGCCGTGGTCCTCGGCCGTCTGCTCGACGCCCATGGTGAGCACCGGATGCGCGCTGGCCTCCACGAACGTCTGGAAACCCGCGTCGAGGAGCACCCGTACGGTCTCGTCGAAGCGCACCGTCGCGCGCAGATTGCGGTACCAGTAGCCGGCGTTCAGCTCGGTGGTGTCCAGCACACCGCCGGTCACCGTGGAGTAGAACGGCACCGAGGAGGACCGCGGAGCGATCCCGGCGAGGGTGCGCCGGATCTCGTCCCCAAGACTCTCGACGTGGACGGAGTGCGAGGCGTAGTCCACGGGGACGCGGCGCGCCCGGATCTCCTCCTCCTCGCACGCCGCCAGCAGCTCGTCCAGCGCGTCCGCGTCGCCGGAGACCACGACCGCCGAGGGGCCGTTCACCGCCGCCACCGACAGCCGCTCGCCCCATGCCGCGAGCCGCTCCCGTACGCGCTCCACGGGCAGCGACACCGACGCCATGCCCCCGCGCCCGGACAGCGCCCGCAGTGCCTGGCTGCGCAGGGCCACCACGCGCGCGGCGTCCTCCAGCGACAACGCACCCGCCACACACGCCGCCGCGATCTCACCCTGCGAATGGCCGATGACGGCCGAAGGCTCCACACCGTACGAGCGCCACAGCTCCGCCAGGGACACCATCACCGCGAACAGGGCGGGCTGTACGACGTCCACCCGCTCCAGCGCCACGGGGTCGCCGAGCACATCCACCAGCGACCAGTCCACATGCGGCGCCAGGGCCGCCGCGCACTCCTCGATCCGCCGGGCGAACACCGGCGAGGATTCCAGCAGCCCGGCCGCCATGCCCACCCACTGCGACCCTTGGCCGGGGAAGACGAAGGCAACCCCGGCACTGCGTGTGGCGACGCCTTCGACCAGCCCGGAGGTGCCCCGCCCCGCGAGGTGATCGGCCAGGATCCGTACGGCCTCCGCACGGTCCGGAGCCAGTACGACCGCGCGGTGCTCGAAGGCGGTCCGCGTGGTGGCGAGGGACAGTCCGATGTCCTCGGCCGTGACCTCCGGGTGGCGCTCCACGTGGTCCAGCAGCCGGGTGGCCTGGGCGCGCAGCGCGGCCTCGGACTTACCGGCCAGCCGCCAGGGGACGAGTGGCAGCGCCGTGCGTGGCGCCTCCGCCTCCTCCGCCTCCTCCGCCACGTCCGCACCGGAAGCGGTGTCGGTGGCGGCCGGTGGCGGCGCCTGCTCGATGATGGCGTGGGCGTTGGTGCCGCTGATGCCGAACGAGGACACACCGGCCCGGCGCGGCTCCTCACCCTCGGGCCACGCGGTGGCCTCGGTGAGGAGTTCGACGGTGCCCGCCGTCCAGTCCACGTGCGGGGACGGCTCCTCGATGTGCAAGGTGGGCGGCAGCACGCCGTGCCGCATCGCCAGCACCATCTTCATCACACCCGCCACACCGGCGGCCGCCTGCGTATGACCGATGTTCGACTTGACCGACCCCAGCAGCAGCGTGTGGTCCGTGGCGCGCTCACGGCCGTAGGTGGCCAGCAGTGCCTGTGCCTCGATCGGGTCGCCCAGCTTCGTTCCCGTCCCGTGTGCCTCGACGGCGTCGACCTGCCCGGCCGTGAGCCCGGCGTTGGCCAGCGCCTGGCGGATCACCCGCTGCTGGGATGGGCCGTTGGGAGCGGAGAGCGCGCTGCTCGCGCCGTCCTGGTTGGTGGCCGTGCCCCGGACGACGGCCAGCACGGGGTGCCCGTTGCGGTGTGCGTCGGAGAGCCGCTCCAGGAACAGCATGCCGGCGCCCTCGGCGGCCCCGAAACCGTCGGCCGCCGCGGAGAAGGGCTTGCACCGGCCGTCGGGTGCGAGCCCGCGCTGCCGGCTGAAGCCGATGAAGGTGCCGGGCGTGGCCATGACGGTGACGCCACCGGCCAGAGCGAGGGAGCACTCCCCCTGGCGCAGGGCCTGTACGGCCAGGTGCAGGGCGACCAGCGACGAGGAACACGCGGTGTCCACCGTCACGGCCGGGCCCTCCAGGCCCAGGGTGTAGGCGACGCGCCCGGATACGACGCTGATGGCGCTGCCGGTCACCAGGTGGCCCTCGACACCGTCAGTGGCCTCGTGCACCCGCGGCCCGTAGTCGGGGGCCACGGCGCCGACGAACACTCCGGACCGGCTGCCCCTGAGCGAGGTCGGGTCGATACCGGCCCGCTCGATGGCCTCCCACGAGGTCTCCAGCAGCAGCCGCTGCTGGGGGTCCATCGCCAGCGCCTCACGCGGCGAGATCCCGAAGAAATCGGCGTCGAAGTCGCCGACGTCGTGCAGGAATCCGCCCTCACGTGCATAGGACGTGCCCGGCCGGTCGGGGTCCGCGTCGTAGAGCGGGCCGAGGTTCCAGCCGCGGTCCTCGGGAAACGGTGTGATGGCGTCCTCGGCCCCGCTCAGCAGCCGCCAGAACTCCTCGGGGGAGCGCACCCCGCCGGGGAACCGGCAGCTCATCCCGACGATCGCGATCGGCTCCCGGGCCGCGGACTCCACGTCCTGGAGACGCTGCCGCGTCTGGTGCAGATCAGCCGTCACCCGCCGGAGATAGGCCGCCGCAGTCTCCAGGTGGTCGGCGACGTCGTCCGTGCCACCGGAATCCGTGGTGGTCGGGCCATCCGGCGCCGAAACGCCACGACCGCCGTCCCACCCGCCACCCGACGGAAGGCCCTTCAGCCGACCGGTCACCATCGCCCCGGTGGCGTCGTCAGCTGCCGTGTCCGTGTCGAGCAGTGTGGCTTCCAATCGGTCGAGTTCGGCGGCCGCCGGGTCGTCCGCGGCCACGGGGGCGATCTCCGCAACCAGATGTGCGCCCAGCGCGGCGGGGGTCGGGTAGTCGAAGATGAGCGTCGCGGGCAGCCGCAGCCCGGTGGCCGCGTTCAACCGGTTGCGCAACTCGACCGCGGTGAGCGAGTCGAAGCCCAACTCCAGGAAGCCACGATCGGTGACCACCGCGGACGCCGTCCCATGGCCGAGGACCGTGGCGGCATGCTCCTGGACCAGACGCAGCAACGTCCGCTGCCGCTCCCCCTGGCCGCGCCCGGCCAGCCGCCGCGCCAGTGGCGCCTCCTGGGTGCCGGGGTCTTCCTGGGCCGAGGCGCGCCGTGGCGGTGCGGGCCGACGTACGAGTGCGTTCAGCAACGGGGGTACGGGCGAGGCATCGGCGGTGGCCGCCAACTGGCCGAGATCGAGCCGGGCGGGCACCACCACCCCCTCGGCCAGCCGACCCGCCGTGTCAAACAGCCGCAGCCCCTCCTCGGAGGAGAACGGCACCAATCCGCCCCGCGTCATCCGCGAGATGTCCGCCTGGCCGAGGTGTCCGGTCATCCCGGAGCGCTCGGCCCACAGACCCCAGGCAAGCGACACCCCGGGCAGACCCATCGCCCGGCGCCGCTGAGCCAGCCCGTCCAGGAACGTATTGGCGGCGGCGTAGTTGGCCTGCCCCGCGGACCCCAGGACCCCGGCGGTCGACGAGAACAGGGCGAACATGGCCATATCGAAACGGCGCGTCAACTCGTGCAGATGCCACGCCCCATCGACCTTCGCCCGCAACACCGCATCCAGCCGCTCCGGCGTCAGCGACGTCACCGTGCCGTCATCCAGCAGACCCGCGGCGTGAACCACACCAGTCAGACCACGCCCATCCGGCAGCCCCGCCAGCACATTGGCCAGCGCATCACGGTCGGCGACATCACAGGCGGCAATCGTGACCGAGGCACCCAACGCCGTCAGCTCCGCCTCAAGCTCCGTCAGACTCTCGGCCGCCCGGCCACGACGGCTGACCAGCAGCAGCCGGCGCACGCCGTGCTCCGCCACCAGATGCCGGGCGACCAGACCCCCCAGAACACCACCGGCACCGGTGATCAGCACCGTCCCTTCCGGATCCAGCGCGGCCGGAACACTCAGCACCAGCTTGCCCACATGACGCGCCTGGCTCATGAACCGGAACACCTCAGGAGCCCTGCGCACATCCCACACCCGTGCGGGCAACGACTCCAGCTCACCTCGTTCGAAGAGGGCCACGATCTCCGCGAGCATCTCCCCGATACGCTCCGAACCCGCCTCGGCCAGGTCGAACGCCCGGTACATCACCCCCGGATGCGCCGCGGCCACCTCCTCGGCCGACCGCACATCCGTCTTGCCCATCTCGATGAACCGCCCGCCCTCACCCAGCAACCGCAGCGACGCGTCCACGAACTCACCGGCCAGCGAGTCCAGAACCACATCCACACCACGACCACCCGAAGCAACCCTGAACCGCTCCTCGAACTCCAACGTCCGCGACGACGCGATATGCGCATCGTCCAACCCCAGACCACGCAGAACATCCCACTTCGCCTCACTCGCGGTCGCGAACACCTCCACACCCCACGCCCGCGCCAACTGCACCGCCGCCATCCCCACACCACCAGCAGCCGAATGCACCAACAGCGACTCACCACGCCGTACGCCCGCCAGCTCCCGCAGCGCGTACAAAGCCGTCACGAACACCACGGGGACGGAGGCGGCCTCGGTGAAGGACCAGCCATCCGGGATCCGTACCAGGCTGCGATGGTCCACCACGGCCAGCGGCCCGAAACCACCGGACCACAGCCCCATCACCTGGTCGCCGACGGCGAGAGACGTCACACCCGATCCGGTGGTCACGACCACACCGGCTCCCTCGCCGCCCATCGTGGCGCCGGGGTCCGGGTACATGTTCAGGGAGATCAGGACATCGCGGAAGTTCATGCCCGTAGCCCGCACGGCGACCCGGACCTCGTGCTCGCCGAGCTCCGCGGTGACATCCGTGGCCGGGGCCAGCCTCAGCCCCTCCAGCGTGCCCGCTCCCGACGACTCCAGCCGCCACGCCTCCCCGCCATCCGGCGGCGTCAGCACACCCCTCGCGGCGCCGGGGGCCAGACGGGGCACCAGCACCTCCGCATCGCGCACCGCGAGCTGCGGCTCCCCGGTCGCCACCGCCTGGTGCACCACGGCCAGCGACGCCTCGACACCGTCCACATCCAGCAAAACGAACCGGCCCGGATGCTCCGCCTGCGCCGACCGCACCAGCCCCCAGACCGGGGCCGCCGCCAGGTCACGCGGATCCACACCATCCTCGGTCGCCAGCGCACCCCGGGTGACCACCACCAACCGCGCCCCGGCGAACACGTCCTCCGCCAACCACGCCCGCACCATGTCCAGGGTCCGGTGTGCCACCGCCCGCGCCGCCGGGACGACATCCTCACCGGGACCGGAGGACACCGTCACGAACACCAGACCCGGCATCGGGGCGCCGGATCGCACGTGTGCGGTCAGAGCGGCCAGGTCGGCATATTCCTCAACCGATCCATCGGCCGCCTCCAACACCCTGGCCAGACCGAAGACGTCCGGTCCAGCCATGGCGCATCGGTCGGTGGCGGGGGCCGAGGCGGTTGCGGGCCCCGCGATCCACACCACCCGGTACAGCGACTCGTCGTCGGCGGACGACGCGAGCTGCGCCTCCGAGACCGGCCGGGTGACCAGCGCCTCCGCCGACGCCACCAGCTCACCGGCGGCATCCGTCACGAGCACCGACATCCCCTCGGCGCCCGTACGGGTCAGCCGTACCCGCAGCGAGGTCGCGCCCGTGGCGTACAGGGACACGCCACTCCACACGAACGGCAGCCGGATTCCCTCCGCCTTCCCGCTTCCCTCGGCGGCGGACACCAGCCAGGCGTGCAGCGCCGCATCGAGCAGCGCCGGGTGCAGCCCGAACCGGGCCGCCTCCGCCCGCGACTCCTCCGGCAGCGCCACCTCCGCGAAGACCTCATCACCCTTGCGCCACACGGCGCGCAGCCCCTGGAACACCGGCCCGTACACCAGCCCGGTGGCCGCCACCTCCTCGTAGAAGCCCACGGTCTCAACCGCTTCCGCGCCCGCCGGAGGCCATGCCTTCAGGTCCGCAGGGCCGGCCGTATCGTCGATCGCGGTGGAGTTCAGTGCCAGGACGCCCTTCGCGTGGCACGTCCACGAGGCGTTCGGAACGTCGTCACGGCGGGCGTGCGCGCTGAACTCGCGCAGCCCATCCTGTACCGGCCCGCTCACGACCAGCTGCACCTGGACCGCCCCCTCCTCGGGCAGCACCAGAGGCGCCTCGAGCGTCAGCTCCTCCAACCGGTCACAACCCACCGCGTCACCGGCCCGCGACGCCAGCTCGACAAACGCCGTACCGGGCAGGATGACCCGGCCCAACACCGCATGGTCGGCGAGCCAGGGATGCGTACGGAGCGACAGCCGACCGGTGAGCAGGAAACCGTCGGAGTCGGGCAGCGGCACGGCGGCCCCCAGCAAGGGGTGCTCGGCTGAGTCCAGCCCCACCGACGCCACATCGCCAGCGGTCTCGATGGCCCCGGACTCCAGCCAGAAGTGGGTGCGCTGGAAGGCATACGTCGGCAGATCGACGCGCCGCGCGTCCGTGCCCGCGAAGAGCCCTGCCCAGTTGACGGACGCGCCGCCCACATACGCCTCGGCCAGGGAGGTCATGAAGCGCTCCAGACCGCCCTCGTCGCGACGCAGCGAACCGACCGCGGTGACCCGGGTGCCGTGATCCTCAGCCGTCTGCTCCACACCCATCGTCAGGACGGGGTGGGCACTGGCCTCGATGAACACCTGGAAACCGTCTGCCAGCAGGACACGGACGGTCTCGTCAAAGCGCACCGTCTGACGCAGATTGCGGTACCAGTACCCGGCATCCAGGTCGACCGTATCGAGCACGCCCCCGGTCACCGTCGAATAGAACGGCACCGACGACGACCGGGGGCTGATCCCCACGAGCGCTTGCCGCAGCTCGTCCTCAATGGCCTCAACGTGAGCGCAGTGCGAGGCGTAATCCACCGGAACGCGCCGCGCCCGGACCCCCTCGCCCTCGCAAACCGCCAGCAACTCGTCCAACGCGTCGGCGTCGCCGGACACCACCACGGCCGAGGGCCCGTTCACCGCCGCCACCGACAACCGCTCACCCCACCGGCCCAGCCGCTCACGTACGGCCTCCACCGGCAGCGACACCGACACCATCCCGCCACGCCCTGACAACGCCCGCAACGCCTGACTCCGTAGCGCCACCACCCGCGCCGCATCCTCCAACGACAACGCACCCGCCACACACGCCGCCGCGATCTCACCCTGCGAGTGACCAACAACCGCCGCAGGCACCACACCGTACGAACGCCACACCTCAGCCAACGACACCATCACCGCCCACAACACCGGCTGCACCACATCCACCCGCTCCAACGCCACCTCACCGCCCAGCACATCGCCCAGCGACCACTCCGCAAACGGCGCCAACGCCGCCGCACACTCACCCATCCGCTCCGCAAACACCGAAGACGACTCCAACAACCCCGCCGCCATCCCCACCCACTGCGACCCCTGACCAGGGAAGACAAGCACCGCGTGGTCCCGGGCGGCCGCCATCCCGCGTACCACACCGGGGGCCATGTTCCCCTCGGCCAACGCGCCCAGGCCGTTGACGAGGCCGTCCCCGTCCCCCGCCAGCACCACCGCGCGGTGTTCGAACACGCTGCGCGTGGTCGCCAACGACAGCCCGACATCGGCGGGCGAGACCTCTCCGCGCTCGCGCACATGGGCAAGCAGCCGCTCCGCCTGCGCCTCCACCGCGGTGTCCGACCGTCCGGAGATCACCCATGGCGTGATCTCCGGCAGTCCCCCGGCCGGGGTGTCGTCATCGACACCACGGCCGGGGGCGTCGTCGAGCGGGGCCTGCTCCAGCACGGCGTGGGCGTTGGTGCCGCTCATCCCGAAGGAGGAGACCGCCGCACGACGCGGCCATCCCGTCTCCGGCCAGGGCATATCGTCCGTCAGCAGCCGCAACCCGCCCGCGGACCAGTCCACATGCGGCGATGGCTCATCCACGTGCAGGGTGCGTGGCAGCACGCCGTGTCGCATGCCGAGCACCATCTTGATCACACCGGCCACACCCGACGCCGCCTGCGTATGCCCGATGTTCGACTTCACCGAGCCCAGCAGCAGCGGCCGTTCTTCGGGGCGCCCCCTTCCGTACGTGGCGAGCAGGGCCTGTGCCTCGATGGGGTCGCCCAGTTTGGTGCCGGTGCCATGGGCCTCGACCGCGTCCACCTCGGCCGCCGACAGCCGGGCGTTCTCCAACGCGGCCCGGATCACCCGCTGTTGCGAGGGTCCGTTGGGCGCGGTGAGGCCGTTGCTCGCGCCGTCCTGGTTGATGGCGGTGCCCCGTACGAGGGCGAGCACACGGTGTCCGTTCCGGCGGGCGTCCGACAGCCGTTCCAGCAGCAGCACACCGACGCCCTCCGCCGGGCCGAAGCCATCGGCGGCGGCGGAGAAGGGCTTGCAGCGCCCGTCCGGGGCCAGCCCCCGCTGGCGGCTGAAGCCGACGAACGTCCACGGGGTGGACATGACGGCGGTGCCACCGGCCAGGGCCAGGGAGCACTCGCCCTGCCGCAGCGACTGCGCGGCCAGGTGCAGCGCCACCAGCGACGACGAGCACGCCGTGTCGACGGCTACGGCGGGCCCTTCGAAGCCGAACGCGTAGGCGAGCCGCCCGGAGGTGACGCTGAGGGCGTTACCGGTGAGCAGATAGCCCTCGACACCGCTCGACGGCCGGATCGGGCCCGCGCCGTATCCGTGTGATCCGGCACCCACGAACACACCGGTCTGGCTGCCGCGCAGGGAGGCCGGGTCGATGCCCGCGCGCTCGAAGGTCTCCCAGGACGTCTCCAGCAGCAGTCGGTGCTGCGGATCCATCGCCACCGCCTCACGCGGTGAGATGCCGAAGAACGCCGCGTCGAATTCACCCGCGCCGTCGACGAAGCCGCCGTGGCGCGTGTAGGTCTTCCCGGGGGCGTCGGGGTCGGCGTCGTAGAGTCCGTCGAGCTCCCAGCCACGGTCCTCGGGGAAGCCGGATATCGCGTCACGGCCCTCGGTCAGCAGGTCCCACAGTTCCTCCGGGGACCGGACGCCGCCGGGCAGACGGCACCCCATGGCGACGATGGCGATCGGATCGTCGTCCGGCTCGGCCCGGGTGACGGGCGCGGGTGTCGAGGGGGCATCGCCCTCCCGGAGGCCGAGCAGTTCCGTGCGGAGGTATTCCGCGAGCACGGTGGGGGTCGGGTAGTCGAAGACGACCGTGGCGGGCAGCCGCTCGCCCGTGGCCGCGTTCAGCCGGTTCCGCAGCTCCACCGCCGTGAGGGAGTCGAAACCGTGCTCCTTGAAGGAGATCTCCGGCTCGACCGCGTCCGGTGTGCTGTGGCCGAGGACGGTGGCGGCCTGGTCCTGGACCATGCGCAGCACCATCCGCTCCCGCTCCGCGTCGCCCACCCGGCGCAGCCGCTGCCGTAGTGATGCCTCCTCCGCCGCGGGCGCCGTCCGGGCCAGTGCGCGGCGGACCACGGTGGCCCGTTCCGGTCGGCCGTCGCCGGACTCCGCTGTCGCGGCCGCGAACCGCTCCTCCGTCACCGGCCGTGCCACCAGCGCGTCCACCGTGGCCACCGGCGTTCCGGCCGGGTCGGCGACCAGCGCGGACAGGGTGTCGGTGCCCTTGCGGGTCAGCCGTACGCGGAGCATCGACGCCCCGGTCGCGTGCAACGACACACCACTCCAGAGGAACGGCAGGCGGACGCCGTCCACATCGCCCGAGAGGGGCGCGAGACCCGGCTGCAAGGCGGTGTCCAGCAGGGCCGGGTGGATGCCGAACCGGGACACCTCGCCACGGGCTTCCTCGGCCAGCACCACCTCGGCGAAGAGCTCGTCGCCGCGGCGCCATACCGCCTGAAGGCCGCGGAAGACGGGCCCGTACGCCACCCCGGCGTCGGCCAACCGCTCGTAGAGACCGGCGGTGTCGACGGCCTCCGCACCGGTCGGCGGCCATACGCCGAGGTCCGTCGCCTGGCTCCGGGCCTCGCCATGCGCCTCGCCATGGGCCTCACCGTGGGCTTCGCCATGGGCCTCACCGTGGACCAGCGTTCCCGAGGCATACCGGGTCCATGGCCGGTCCGTGGTGTCCTCCGGCCGCGCGTACATCCGTACGGGACGTCCGCCGTCCTCCCCGGGCCCACCGACGGTCAACTGGAGCTGTACGGCGCCCCGTTCGGGAAGCACCAGAGGCGCCTCCAGAGTCAGTTCCTGCACGCGGTCGCATCCGGCCGCGTCACCGGCGCGCAGCGCCAACTCCACGAATGCGGACGCGGGCAGCAGGGCCCGGCCGTGCACGGTGTGTTCGGCGAGCCAGGGATGCGTACGGAGCGAGAGGCGGCCCGTCAGCAACCACCCGTCCGAGTCGGGCAGCGCGGTCGCCGCGCCGAGGAGGGGGTGGTCGGCGGAGGTCAGTCCGGCCGATGACACATCGCCCGCCACGGCTGAGGGCTCGACCCAGTAGCGCTGGTGCTGGAAGGCGTACGTCGGCAGGTCGACGCGCCGGGCGCCCGTGCCCGCGAACATGGCCGCCCAGTCGACGGCGGCGCCACCGACGTATGCCTCGGCCAGGGAGATGGCGAACCGGTCGGGCCCGCCCTCATCGCGGCGCAAGGATCCGACGGCGGTGATGTGCGTGCCGTGGTCCTGGGCCGTCTGCTCCACGCCCATCGTCAGGACAGGGTGGGCGCTGGCCTCGATGAACGTATCGAAGCCGCCGGCCAGCAGGGCATGGACGGTCTCGTCGAAGCGCACCGTCTGACGCAGATTGCGGTACCAGTACCCGGCGTCCAGTTCCTGGGTGTCCAGCACACCCGCCGTGACCGTGGAGTAGAACGGCACCGACGACGAGCGCGGGGCGATCCCCGCGAGGGTCTGCCGAAGCTCGTCCTCGATGGCCTCGACGTGAGCGCAGTGCGAGGCGTAGTCCACGGGGATGCGACGCGCCCGGATCTCATCCGCCTCGCACGCCGCCAGCAGCTCGTCCAACGCGTCCGCGTCACCGGAGACCACGATCGCCGAGGGCCCGTTCACCGCCGCCACCGACAACCGCTCGCCCCACCGGCCCAGCCGCTCCCGCACCTCCTCCACCGGCAGCGACACCGACACCATGCCGCCGAGCCCCGACAGCGCGCGCAACGCCTTGCTCCGCAGGGCCACCACACGTGCCCCGTCCTCCAGCGACAACGCACCCGCCACACACGCCGCCGCGATCTCACCCTGCGAGTGACCGATGACGGCCGTGGGCTCGACACCATACGAACGCCACAGCTCCGCCAACGACACCATCACCGACCACAAGACGGGCTGCACCACATCCACCCGCTCCAGCGCCGCGGGGTCGCCGAGCACATCCACCAGCGACCAGTCCACGAACGGCGCCAGCGCGGTCGCGCACTCCTCCATCCGTTCCGCGAACACCGGAGACGACTCCAGCAACCCTGTCGCCATCCCCACCCACTGCGACCCCTGACCGGGGAAGACAAAGGCGACGCGGTCGGAGGTGCCAGTAGCCGCCCCGCGCACCACGCCCGTGGCCTCGCGCCCCTCGGCCAGCGCGGTCAGGCCACTGACGAGCGCGCTGCGGTCGGCACCCAGCACCACCGCCCGCCGCTCGAACACGGCGCGCGTGGTGACCAGCGACAAACCGACATCCACCGGCGCCGGGCCGGCCTCGTCCCCCACGGTCGACAGCAAGCGCGCGGCCTGGTCCCGTAGCCCCGCCTCGGACCGCGCCGATACCACCCACGGCACCACGCCACTCGGCTCGGAGGTGGCGTCCGTGGCGGCATCGGACACCATCGGCCCCTGCTCCAGGATCACATGGGCGTTGGTGCCGCTCACGCCGAAGGAGGAGACACCCGCCCGACGGGGCCGACCGGTCTCGGGCCATGCCATCGGGCCGGTCAGGAGCTCCACCGCGCCCGCGGACCAGTCCACGTGCGCTGATGGCTCATCGATGTGCAGGGTCCGCGGAAGCACGCCGTTGCGCATGGCCAGCACCGACTTGATGACCCCGGCCACACCGGCCGCGGCCTGGGTGTGACCGATGTTGGACTTGATCGAGCCGAGCCACAGCGGCCGCTCGCCGGGCCGCTCCTGTCCGTACGTGGCCAGCAGCGCCTGCGCCTCGATGGGATCGCCCAGCGTCGTACCCGTGCCGTGCGCCTCGACCATGTCGACGTCGGCGGCCGACAGCCGGGCGTTCGCCAGGGCGGCCCGGATCACCCGCTGTTGCGACGGGCCGCTCGGTGCGGTGAGGCCGTTGCTCGCGCCGTCCTGGTTGACGGCGGAGCCGCGTACCAGCGCCAGCACCTGGTGGCCCTTGCGCCGCGCGTCCGACAGCCGCTCCAGCAGCAGCAAGCCCACGCCCTCGCCCCAGCCCGTGCCGTCCGCGGCCGCCGCGAACGCCTTGCACCGGCCGTCGGCCGCCAGACCGCGCTGTCGGCTGAACTCCACGAAGAGCTCGGGGGTGGACATGATGGTGACCCCGCCGGCGAGCGCGAGCGAGCATTCGCCCTGGCTCAGGGACTGCGCCGCCAGATGCAACGCCACCAGCGACGACGAACAGGCGGTGTCCACCGTGACCGCCGGGCCCTCGAAACCGAAGGTGTAGGAGATACGGCCGGAGACGACGCTGGCGGCGCTGCTGGTGACCAGGTGTCCCTCGACGTGCTCCGCTGCCGCCTGGCGCAGGCTGGTTGCGTAGTCCTGGCCGTTGCTGCCCACGAAGACCCCGGTCTGACTGCCCCTGAGCAGCGTGGGATCGATCCCGGCCCGCTCGAACGCCTCCCACGACGTCTCCAGCAGCAGCCGCTGCTGCGGGTCCATCGCCACCGCCTCACGCGGTGAGATGCCGAAGAACTTCGGGTCGAAGTCGCCCGCTCCCTCGAGGAATCCGCCCTCGCGGACATAGCTCTTGCCGTGCTCGTCCGGGTCCGGCCCGTAGAGCGTGTCCAGGTCCCATCCGCGGTCGGCGGGGAACTCGGTCAGCACCTCGCGCCCGGCGAGCAGTAGCTGCCACAGGTCTTCCGGACTCCGCACCTCGCCTGGGAAACGGCAGCTCATGGCCACAATGGCGATGGGCTCGTCATCGGTGGCCACGGCGACGGGCAACGCGGCGTCCGCGCCGTTCCCCAGTCCGAGCGCCTCGGTGCGCAACAGGTTGACCAGCGCCGTCACGGTGGGATGGTCGAAGAGCAACGTGCTCGGCAGACTCAGCCCGGTGGCCGCGTTCAGCCGGTTGCGCAGAGTCACCGCCGCGAGGGAGTCGAAACCCAGTTCCTTGAAGGCCCGGTCGGCGTCGATGGCCTCGGGACGGCGGTGTCCCAGGACGGCCGCCACATGGGAGCGCACGAACTCCAGGAGGATGCGGTCCTGTTCCCCCGTTCCCAGCCCGGCGAGTCGGCGCCGAAGCGACCCCTCGGTGGTGGTGACCTCGTTGGCGGTGTCGGGTGAGCCGTGGGCGATGAGGTCGTGCAGGAGTCGGCGCGAGCGGGTGTCCGCCATCGTCCGGGCCAGGGTGTCCCACTCGACGTCGGCGACGATCAGAGCCGCTGCCGCCGGGTCGTTGACGCTCTGCGCCAGGGTGGCGACGGCCGACTCGGGCTCCATCGCGGGGAGGCCATGGCGCCGCCACCGGTCCGCGACGGCCTCTGCCATGCCGTTGTCGGCCCACGGACCCCAGGCCACCGACGTGGCCGGGAGCCCCGCACCACGCCGCCACTCCGCCAACGCGTCCAACATCGCGTTCGCCGCCGCATAATTCGCCTGCCCAGCGGCACCCACCACTCCCGAGAACGACGAGAACAGCACAAACGCCGAAAGCTCCAACCCCCGCGTCAACTCATGCAGATGCCACGCCGCCTCCCACTTCCCCCGCAACACACCCTCGAACCGGTCCACCGACAACCCATCCAGCACACCGTCATCCAGCACCCCCGCCGCATGCACCACAGCCGTCAACGGCAACTCCTCCGGCACCCCGGCCAACACCCCGGCCAACGCATCCCGATCACCCACATCACACGCCGCAACCGTCACCCGAGCACCCATCCCCCCGAGCTCAGCACACAACTCAGCCACCCCCACGGCCTCAAGCCCACGACGCGACACCAACAGCAGATGCTCCGCACCCGCACCCGCCAACCACCGCGCCACATGACCACCCAACGCACCCGTACCACCGGTCACCAACACAGTCCCCGACGGCTCCCAACCCTCGACCCCATGCCCACCCTCAACCGCACGCACCACACGGCGGCCGAACGCACCCGATGCCCGCACCGCCGCCTCGGTCTCGCCCGCGCGGCCACTCACCACACCCACCAGCCGGTCCGCCATCCGCGCATCCCACACCTCGGGCAGGTCGACCAGGCCGCCCCAGCGCTCCGGGACCTCCAGCCCGGCCACCCGGCCCAGCCCCCACACGGCCGCCTGCTCCGCGCTCAGCGGGCTCTCCGAACCGCCCACCGCCACCGCGCCCCGCGTCACACACCACACACGGCCACCCACGCCCGCGTCCCCGATCCCCTGGAGCAGGGACAACGTCAGCGCCAGACCCAACGGCACCGACCCGTACTCGCCGTGCCGCCCCTCTGCCAGCGCCAGCAGCGACACCACACCCGCGGCGTCGGAGACTTCGGCCTCCTCCAGGACCCGGCGCAGCCGGTCCGCCATCACCACGCGGTCGGTGTCGTCCTGCCCCAGCTCGACCACGACAGGCAGGGCGCCGCGCCCAGCCAACGCGGCCACACAGTCCGCGACCCACTCATCCCCGGCAAGCCCTGCCGGGACCGCCACCAGCCACGTTCCCGTCAGCGCTGCGCCCACCACGTCCGAAACGGGCGACCATGACACCCGATAGCGCCGGCCGTCAGCCACCTGTGTCAGCGCCGGGGCCGTGCCGCTACGGACCGGCTCAAGCCAGAAGCGCTCCCGCTGGAACGCATACGTCGGCAACTCCACACGGCGGGAGCGGACCGGCGCCAACAGGGCTGTCCAGTCGACGTGCCGCCCCCTTACGTAGATCTCGGCGAGCGCCTCGTGCAGCGAAGGGAGCTCGCTCCGGCCATCGCGCAGCACCGACGCGAAGACCGCGTCGGAGACGCACTCCTGCCCCATCCCGGACAGCACTCCGTCCGGACCCAGCTCCAGGAAAGTGGTGGCTCCCGCGTCCGCCAGGCTCCGCACCCCGTCCGCGAACCGCACGGCCTCACGCACATGCCGCACCCAATACTCGGCCGAGCACAGCGCCCCGGGATCCGCCACCAGACCCGTCACGTTCGATACGACGGGGATGCGGGGAGGCGCGTACGACAACCCCTCGGCCACCCGCCGGAACTCGGCCAGCATCGGCTCCATCAGGGGCGAGTGGAAGGCATGCGAGACCCGCAGCCGCTTGGTCTTGACGCCCTCGGCCTCCAGCAGCCCGGCGACCTCCAACACCGCCGCCTCCACACCGGAGATCACGGTCGAACGCGGACCGTTGATCGCCGCCACACTCACCTCAGCCTCACGACCAGCCAGCAACGGCAGCACATCCGCCTCGGCGGCCTGCACCGACACCATCACCCCACCCGGCGGCAACGCCTGCATCAACCGCCCACGAGCCGCCACCAACACACACGCATCCGCAAGCGACAACACACCCGCCACATACGCGGCCACCAGCTCACCAATCGAATGCCCCGCCACACAATCCGGCCGCACACCCCACGACTCCACCAACCGGAACAGCCCCACCTCTACCGCGAACAACCCACACTGCGTAAACGCGGTCTCATCCAGCCCCTCCGCACCCCCACGAATCACATCCCGCAGCGAACGCCCCAACACCCCATCGAACTGCCCACACACCTCATCGAAGGCCTCCGCGAACACCGGGAACGCCTCATACAGCTCCAGCCCCATCCCGGCACGCTGACTACCCTGACCCGAAAACAACACCGCAAGCTTCCCCGGCACCACCGCACCCCGCACCACACCAGCCGCCGGTACGCCATCCACCAGCGCTTCCAGCCCGGCCACGAAGCCCTGACGGTCACCGGCCAGCACCACCGCACGATGCTCGAACACCGACCGGGTGGTCACCAGCGACGAGGCCACATCCACAACGGATGCCTCAGTGTCCAGCTCCCCACGCACCGCCGACAGCAACCGCTCCGCCTGGACCCGCAACGCGCCCTCGGACTTCGCCGACACCACCCACGGCACCGACGCCGGGGCCTCCCGCCCCTCGTCCACCGGCTCGGCAACGCCCGCCTCTGCGGGAGCCTGCTCCACGATCACATGGGCGTTCGTGCCGCTGATGCCGAACGACGACACACCCGCACGCCACGAACGGCCCGTCTCCGGCCACACCACCGCGTCCGTCAACAGCTCCACCGCACCCGCCGACCAGTCCACATGCGGCGACGGCTCATCCACGTGCAGCGTCCTCGGGAGCACACCGTGCCGCATCGCGAGCACCATCTTCATCACACCCGCCACACCAGCCGCCGCCTGCGTATGACCGATGTTCGACTTCACCGACCCCAGCCACAGCGGCCGGTCCTCGGCGTCCCGCTCCCGCCCGTAGGTCGCGAGCAGCGCCTCGGCCTCGATCGGGTCGCCCAGGGCCGTGCCCGTGCCATGCGCTTCGACCGCGTCCACGTCGGCGGGCGAAAGCCCGGCATTCGCCAACGCCGCCCGGATCACGCGCTGTTGGGAGGGCCCGTTCGGCGCGGTCAGACCGTTTGACGCACCGTCCTGGTTGACCGCGCTGCCCCGCACCACCGCGAGCACCTGGTGACCGTTGCGCCGCGCGTCCGACAGCCGCTCCAGCAGCAGCATCCCGGCGCCCTCGGCCCAGCCCGTGCCGTCCGCCGCCGACGCGAACGGCTTGCACCGGCCGTCCGGAGCCAGCCCTTGCTGCCTGCTGAACTCCACGAACAGCCCCGGTGTCGGCATCACCGTCACACCACCGGCGAGCGCCAGCGCGCACTCGCCCTGGCGCAGCGACTGGACCGCCAGATGAAGGGCCACCAAGGAGGACGAGCAGGCGGTGTCCACCGTCATCGCCGGGCCCTCGAAGCCCATGGTGTAGGAGATACGGCCGGAAGCGGCGCTGACGGTGTTGCCGGTCAGCAGGTATCCCTGCAACTCGTCCGAGGCGTCGTGCATCCGCGGGCCGTAGTCCTGGGACATCGCGCCCACGAAGACGCCGGTCCGGCTCTTCTCCCGCCCGGCAGGGTCGATGCCCGCGCGTTCGAAGACCTCCCAGGAGGTCTCCAGCAAGAGCCGCTGCTGCGGGTCCATCGCCAGCGCCTCGCGCGGCGAGATCCCGAAGAAGGAGGCATCGAAGTCCCCGGCGTCGTAGAGGAATCCGCCCTCCCGGGCATACGTCGTCCCAGCTCGTCCGGGATCCGCGTCATACAGCCCGGACAGATCCCAGCCCCGGTCCGCCGGAAACGCCCCGATGGCGTCGCCACCGGAGGCGATCAGCTGCCACAGTTCCTCGGGCGACCGCACACCACCGGGGTAGCGGCAGCTCATGCCCACGATCGCGATGGGCTCGTCCGGAGCCACGCCGACCGGCACCGACGCGATGTCCTCGCGCCCGTCGTCACCCAGGAGCCTGTCCCGCAGATGGCGAACGAGGATCCGGGGCGTGGGGTGGTCGAACAGCAGCGTGGTCGACAGTCGCAGTCCGGTGATGGTGTTCAGACGGTTGCGGAAGTCGACGGCGCCGAGCGAATCGAAGCCCAGTTCCTTGAAGGTCCGGCCGAGATCGACGGCGTCCGGCCCTTCGTACCCCAGCGCGATGGCAACCTGTTCACGTACCAGGTCCGCCAGTGTCTCCCCTCGCTGGGCGTCGTCCAGCGGGGCGAGACGCGCACGCAGGAACGATGCCCCGTCGGTCGCCGAGGTGTGCTCCGCGCTGTCATCCGGGTCGGTCGCGTCGGCCTCGGTGAGCGGGCTCGACTGCGGCAGGGCCTGGACGTCCAGCCAGTACCGCTTGCGCTGGAAGGCGTACGTGGGCAACTCGACCCGACGCGCACCCGTCCCCGCGAACATCCCCGCCCAGTCGACGGAAGCCCCGCCCACATAGGCCTCGGCCACGGAAGTCAGGAAGCGATCCAGGCCACCCTCGTCACGGCGCAGCGACCCGACGGCCGCCACGTCGCAGCCATACTGCTCGGCGGTCTGCTCCACCCCCACTGTGAGTACGGGATGGGCGCTGGCCTCGATGAACACCTGAAGGCCATCCGACAGCAGGGCGCGTACGGTCTCCTCGAAACGCACGGTCTGCCGCAGATTCCGATACCAGTACCCGGCATCCAGCTCGGCCGTATCGAGCACCCCGCCAGTCACCGTCGAATAGAACGGCACTGACGACGACCGAGGGCTGATCCCCACGAGCGCTTGCCGAAGCTCGTCCTCAATGGCCTCAACGTGAGCGCAGTGCGAGGCGTAATCCACCGGAACGCGCCGCGCCCGGACCCCCTCGCCCTCGCAGGCCGCCAGCAACTCGTCCAACGCGTCGGCGTCACCGGAGACCACCACCGACGAAGGCCCGTTCACCGCCGCCACTGACAACCGCTCACCCCACGCCCCAAGCCGCTCCCGTACGGTCTCCACCGGCAGCGACAACGAGACCATGCCGCCCAGTCCCGACAACGCCCGCAACGCCTTGCTCCGCAACGCCACCACCCGCGCCGCATCCTCCAACGACAACGCACCCGCCACACACGCCGCCGCAATCTCACCCTGCGAATGCCCCACCACCGCAGCAGGCACCACCCCATACGAACGCCACACCTCAGCCAACGACACCATCACCGCCCACAACACCGGCTGCACCACATCCACCCACCCCAACGCCACCGCATCACCCAGCACATCGCCCAGCGACCAGTCCACAAACGGCGCCAACGCCGCCGCACACTCACCCATCCGCTCCGCGAACACCGAAGACGACCCCAACAACCCCGCCGCCATCCCCACCCACTGCGACCCCTGACCAGGGAAAACAAGCACCGCACGACCATCACCACCCACAACCACACCCCGCACCAACCCCGGAGCACCACCACCCTCAGCCACCGCACCCAAACCCCCGACCAGAGCCGCACGATCGGACCCCAACACCACCGCACGATGCTCGAACGCACTACGCGTCACCGCCAGCGAGAACCCAACGTCCCCGGCCGACAGCTCCGCCCGCTCCCCCACATACGACGCCACGTACGACGCCAGCCGACCCGCCTGCGCCCGCAACGCCACCTCGGAGCGCCCCGACACCACCCACGGGATCCGGCCCGGAGCACCCGTCCCCTCAGCTCCCTCCGCGTCCCGGGCCGCCACCGGCTCCGGGGCCCCGGAGAGCACCACATGGCAGTTCGTCCCGCCCACTCCGAACGAGCTCACCCCGGCGGTCAACGCCTCCCGCGTCCCCGACGCATCCGCGGTCCACGGCTCGGATGCCGTCTGCACCCGCAGCCTCAGCCGGTCCAGCGGAATGTCCGGGTTGGGCGTCCGGAAGTTGAGGCTGGGGAAGAGCTCGCCGTATTTGAGCCCCAGGGCCGTCTTGATGAAACCGACGACACCGGCCGCGCCCTCCAGATGGCCCACGTTGGTCTTGGCCGACCCCACCAGCAGTGGAGCGTCGGTGGGCCGCCGTGCCGTGCCCAGGACCGCGCCCAGCGCCGCCGCCTCGATCGGGTCGCCGACCTTCGTACCGGTGCCGTGGAGCTCCACGTACTGGACACCGGCCGGGTCGACCCCGGCCTGCCGGTAGGCCCGGCGCAGAAGGTCCTCCTGGGCCGCCTGGTGGGGGGTGGTGAGGTGGTCCCCGCCACCGTCGTTGTTGAGCGCGCTGCCCCGGATGACGCAGTACACGGGGTCCCCGTCGGCGAGGGCGTCCGCGAGAGGCTTGAGAACGACGGCGCCGCCGCCCTCGCCGCGTACGAAGCCATTGGCGCGGGCGTCGAAGGTGTAGGTGACGCCGTCCGGTGACAGCCCGCCGAACCGGGCGGCGCTGATGCCGCTCTCGGGGGCGAGGTTGAGGTGGACGCCGCCGGCGATGGCGATGGATGTCTCGCCGCGGCGGATGCCTTCGCAGGCCAGGTGGATGGCCGCCAGCGAGGACGCCTGTCCGGCGTCGAGGGTGAGGCTGGGGCCGCGCAGGCCGAGGTGGTAGGAGACGCGGTTGGCGATGATGCCTCGGTGGAGTCCGGTGAAGCTGTGCCGGTCGATGGCCTCCGGACCGCCCCGCCGGATCAGCGTGGCGTAGTCGTCCGCGATCACACCGATGTACACGCCGGTGCGGCTGTCGCGGAGCCGGTCCGGAACGATTCCGGCGTCTTCGAGGGCCTCCCAGGTCAGTTCCAGGGTCAGGCGCTGCTGAGGGTCCATGGCCGCGGCTTCGCGTGGCGAGATGCCGAAGAAGGCGGCGTCGAAGTGGTCGATCCGGTCCCGGTCCAGGAATCCGCCCCGGCGCGGGGCGCCGGTGTCCCCTCCCCACCGTCCCTCCGGGGCCTCCGTGATGGCGTCGGCGCCGTCGCGGAGCAGTTGCCGGAAGGTGGCGGGGTCGGGTGCTCCGGGGAGACGGCAGGACAGTCCGACGACCGCGATCGGCGCGTCCGTCGTGCTCGGCGAGGTGCCGTCGGAACCCTTCATGGGCGTAACTCCCTGGATCCAGGAACGTAGGACGCCGGGCGCACACCAGCGCAACGCGAAGGTCTGCGCCGCGTCCGGGCAGGACAGCGGGACAGCGGGACAGGAGGACGAGAGTGGCGAAGCGCGCGGGGAACGGACGGGCATGGGCGGGCGGGGCCCTCCCGCGTGGCGGATGCCACGCGGGGCGCTCATGTCCCGTGGCCGGTGGCCGGTGGCCCGCGGTCCGTGATTCGTGGACCGTGTTCCCCGGGCTCCGTGGATGTCTTGTGGGTCTGGCGGTGCTTAGTAGATGCCTTCCGGCGCCGATCGCACGACCTGTAGTGGCTTGACGTTGGCGACGCCGTCACACGGCCACTCCGGGCCCGTGTCGTACCGCACCGCGAGGTCGCGCTCGAGCACATTGGGCAGGAAGAGGTCGTCATGCAGGACGGTCAGCCGGACCTGGCCCTGTTCGCCGTATCCGACCACCTCGGACCAGTCGTCCTTGTCGACGACCGCCATGGTCACCTGCGGGTAGTTCGGCAGGTACGGCATGAGGGCGCCGTCGTCCTCCGCGGGCAGGCCCACGGTGTTGCCGAAGGTGTTGGCGTAGGTGACGACGACCAGTCCGCCACCCAGGGCCTGGTGGAAGGATCTGCGCATGGCGGGGGTGGCGTGTGTCCCGCTGAGCCGTACGCCCTTGAGCCGCGCCACCAGTTCGGGCCTGGCCTTGATCAGGGCCTGTAGCAGGGCCGGGGTGGTGACGAGGTAGTCGACCGGCTGATGTTCCAGGACCGCGGCGATCTGCTCGGTGATGTGGGCCGTGTACTCCTGCGCGTCCTTCAGCCGGCCGTCGCGGAGCAGCCGCTTGACCCAGCGTGGATCGAAGTCGATGCCGTACACCCGGCCGTCGTACAGGTCGGCCAGATCCACGGCGCCCTGTCCGATGAGATGCGGTCCGGTGGGGGTGGCCTGGAGCCAGGTGCGGCCGGGCTCGAATCCCTCACGCTCGATCACCCAGCGCCGCCACGCGGCGCGGTGCTCAAGCATCGGCTCGGTGTAGAACACCCGGCAGGGGTTGCCGGTGGTGCCTCCGGAGTCCCAGATCCGGCCGGTCAGGGGCCGGGGCACGGACTGGGGCACGAGCTCGGCGGGGTCCAGGGTGCGCAGCTCGCCCAGCGGCATCGGGCCGAACGCGGTGAGCTCGTCGTGGCGGGTGATGTCCCGTGGATCGATGGCGAGTTCGGCGGCACGCTTGAGCCAGTACGGGGTGCCGGTGTCCGGGTCGAAGTGGCGGCGGACGACCCGACGGGTCCAGGCGTCGATGTCCTGTGACAGCCACTGGTCGATCTGCTCGGTCACGTCCTTCACTGGGTCACCCCGGCTTCCGTGGAAGGGAGTTCGATGCCGAAGTCGTAGACCGCGGTCATCGCCTCGAAGACATGGTCCGGGGATTCCACGTGGACCACGGGGAACTCCGCGTTCTGAAAGGTGCCGAACGCGGCGGGGCCGAGCACCAGGCCCAGTTCGATGCCGCCGTCCTCCAGTCCGCCGATCATGTGCGGGACGCTCACGGGGGCGGTGGGGTTGCGGCGGAAGAGATCGCGGATCTCCTCGGCGGTGGTGAGGGCCTTGCGCTCCATGCACGAGTGCACCGGCACCCGTGGGTCATGGAAGGCCATGGCCTCCAGCGTGGGCTCGAGGTAGTCGCTGATGTGCTGCTGGAGTGGCGAGTGGAAGGCCGCGCCGTGGTCGTCGGACACGTGCAGCGCACCGGCCGGGAACCCCGCGCCGAACTCCTGGAGCGCGGAGCGGTAGCCGCCCAGCAGCACCATGCGCTCCTGGCCCGTGCCGACCTTCCCCAGGTCGGCGGAGAGATACACATCGGGGACGCCGGCGAGCAGGTCGTCGGCGGCGGTGTCGTAGGGGATCCGCAGCATGGCGACGGCCTGCGGGCCGTTGTCCGCGGCCGGCGGGGGTACTTCCCGCAATCGCATCAGAAGGGTGAAGAGATCCTGACGCCCGACGGCTCCGGCGAGTGTGGCGCCGACCAGTGCGCCGAAACTCAGTCCGCACACGGCGGCCGGTGTTATGCCGTATTCCTCGGCGAGAACATCCGCAATTCCTAATACGGCCGCGGCCTGACGAATGGCACCGATCCCTTGTCGGTGCTCCTGTCCGGGTTGCCGTTCTTCTTCGAATATCCGCTGGACGTCGATACCCGTCCACTCGGCGATTCGTTGATAGGTGTGCTGCACACTCGGAAAGAGCTCATACAGCTCTGCGCCGGCTCCCGGCTGATCGTTCATACCACCGTCGAGGACATACGCAAGCGTCACCCCGAAACCCCCGTTTCCGCCCGTTCACGCCGGGCCAAAGCGTGCCACATCGCCGCGGCACCCCATGAACTGCTCCCCCGAGATCCCCGTTCCGCTAGCGGGTCTCAAGAATCACCCAACTGTTCGCGTGGGCTCATCAAACCTCCCGCCGCCAAGGCGTGTCAAGCAAGATCGACATGCCTTGCGCCACCTTTGCCTAACCCCGGTGGGCCCCATTGCGCACCCGTATTTCGGCCTCCTCGCGGGGGCCGCCGAGCTCCTCCCAGACCTGGTCAAGGGCCTTGACGAACATCTCCACCTCGGAGGTGGAATGCACGGCTCCGGGTGCCACCCGGAGGATCTCCTCACCGGCCCGTACGCTGGGCGCGTTGATCGCCTGCACATAGATGCCGTGCCGCTCCAGCAGGGCCGCGGACATCCGCTTGCACAGGGCCTCGTTCCGCACCAGCACGGACACTATGTGGGTGAGGTCGGAGATGAACGGTATCCGGCGCTCCTTCAGCAGCCGGTGCATCAACTGTGCGTTTGCCCACAGCCGTTCCCTTTCGGCCTCCGAGGAGCGCAGATGGCGGACGGCGGCGAGGGCCGCGGCGGCCACGGCGGGCGGCATCGCGGTGGTGAAGATGAAGGAGCGGGAGAACATCCGCACCGCCTCGATCACCTCGGCCGGGCCCACGATGTACCCGCCGTTGGTACCAAAGCCCTTGGCCAGCGTGCCCATGATGACGGTGAACCGGTCGGCCAGCCCCTCGCGCGCCGCGATGCCCGCGCCCTGCGGGCCGTACATGCCCACCGCGTGCACCTCGTCGAGGAAGGTCATGGCACCATGGCGCTCGGCGATGCCGGCGATCTCCGCGAGTGGCGCGATGTCGCCGTTCATCGAGTAGACCGACTCGGCGACGATCAGCTTCGGCGCACCGGGGTCGGCGGCCGCGAGCAGCTCCTCCAGGTGCGCGGTGTCGTTGTGCCGGAAGACCCGCTTCTGGGCGCCGCTGTGGCGCAAACCATCGATGATGGAGGCGTGGTTCAGCGCGTCGGAGAAGACGACGCACCCCTCCATGCGGCCCGCGATCACGGACAGCGCACCGTCGTTGGCGGTGTAGCCCGAGGTGAACAGCAGCGCGTCGTCCTTGCCGTGGAGCGCGCTGAGCTCCTTCTCCAGGGTCACGTGGTAGTGGTTGGTGCCGCCGATGTTCCGCGAGCCGCCGGCGCCCGCCCCGTACTCGTCGACGGCTTCCTTCATGGCCTCCAGGACGGCCGGGTGCTGGCCCATGCCGAGGTAGTCGTTGCTGCACCAGACGCTGATCCGGGAGGTGTCCTCGACGCCGCTGACGCTGGCGGCGGGGAACTGACCGGCGAGCCGTCCGATCTCCAGGAACTCCCGCTTTCCACCGTCAGAACCTTCGGTGAGGCGCGAAAAAAGGTCCAGATATTGGGTCGTCACGTCCACTCACTTCGCTTTTAGGCTACTTGAGGATCGCGCAGAAAGCGGGATGAGCCGTAGCGACCCCCCGCCGACGCCAATCTACATGCGGTCGGCCGCCAATCGGTATGCCGAAAGGCAACCTCCGCACATCCGACCCGGTTTCACGGCAGGAAACTGACGGGTGGTTGGAAGAAGGTTGCCATGCCGGGGGCAGGGTGTCATCCTTCAGCGGGAAACGGCACCTTGAACTCATCGGCACACGGCGAACTGGAGTTTCGATGTCTCCGACCGACAATTACGTCCGACGGGTCCTCGAGGCTCTATCGGCCGATTCGGAGCGGGTTGCCCTGCTCCGCGACGGCGAGCGGTTCACCGCCGGTGAGTTCACCCGCACCGTGGTCGCTGCGGCGGAATTGCTGCGCCGCCAGATAGCGGAGGAAGAAATTCCGGTCGTGGCCGTGCTGACGGTCGCCAACACCCCGGCCACCATCATTCTGCGCTATGCGGCGAACCTCATCGGCGCCACGGTGGTCCATCTGCACTCCACCAACGCGGTGGACCCCACCGATCAGCTGGCCGCCCGCGAGCGGCACGAGATCCTGAAGAAGACGGGCGCCACGTTCCTCGCCGTGGACGAGGAGAACCTGGGACTGGCCCGGGAGCTCTGCGAGCGTCTGCCGGAACCGCCCCGGCTCGCCGCGCTGGGCTCCCTCGGCCCCGATGTGCTGGACCTGACCACGGGCGACGCGGACGCCTTCGATCTGACGGTCGTGGAGACCGACCCCGAGCGCCCGGCCGTGGTCCTGTTCACCAGTGGCACCAGCGGCTCCCCGAAGGGTGTGACACTTCCCTTCCGCGTACGAACCCTCTATCTGCGGGCGGGACTTGAGGCGCCCGGTCCGATCACCTATCTGTCCACGCTGCCGGTGAGCCACTCCAACGGCTCCGGCGCCGACCTCGCGCTCGCCTCCGGTGGCACGGTGGTGCTGCACGAGGGCTTCGACGCGAGCGCGGTGCTCGACGCGGTGGAGGGCCACCGGGTGTCCGCGCTCACGCTCACCCCTCCGCAGCTGTACATGCTGGTGGACCACCCGGCCATCAAGGACACCGATCTGTCGAGCATCCAGATCATCTCCTACGGCGGCTGCCCCGCCGCCCCGGCCCGGCTGGCCGAGGCGGTCGAGGTGTTCGGCCCGGTGCTGCTCCAGTTCTACGGCACCACCGAGACCAGCGGGATCAGCGTGCTCGCCCCACCGGACCACTTCGACCCCGAACTGCGGTCCACCGCCGGCCGGCTGACCGCCGAGGTGCGCATCCGTGACCTGGAGGACCAGCGCGATCTACCGGTGGGCGAGATCGGCGAGATCTGTGTACGGTCGCCGTTCAACATGCTCGGCTACTGGCGGGAGCCGGAGCTGACCGCGGAGACCGTACGCGACGGCTGGGTGTACACCGGCGACCTCGGCTCCCTCGACGAGCGCGGCTATGTACGGCTGCACGGCCGGGTGGGCGAGGTGATGAAGACCAACGGGATCAAGGTCCATCCCACCGCCGTCGAGAACGCGCTGCTGACCCACCCCGATGTGGCCCAGGCAGCGGTGTACGGAGTGGCCGACGGGGACCGGGCGGAGCACATCCACGCCGCCGTGGTGCTCCGGCCCGGCGGGGCCGCCGACTTCACCTCGCTGCTCGACCATGTATCCGGTGAGCTCTCGCCCAAGCATGTGCCGGCCGCCATCACCTTCCACGACGGCCTTCCGCTGACCGGCGCGGGCAAGCCGGACAAGCAGCGGCTGGCCGCCCAGCGGGCCGGGGCATGACGCTCACCGCGGCGGCGGTGCTCGCCGAGTCCGCACTGCGGCGCCCGGACCACCCCGCGCTCGTCTTCGGCCCGCGGCGCGTCACCTACCGCGAGCTGTGGGACGCCACCCGGCGGTACGCCGCCGTACTGCGCGACCAGGGCATCGGCCCCGGCGACCGGGTGGCGCTGCTGCTGCCGAACACCCCGCACTTCCCGATGGTGTACTACGGGGTGCTGGCGCTCGGCGCCGTGGCCGTCCCGGTGCACGGTCTGCTGCGCGCCGATGAGATCGTCCATGTGCTCCGCGACTCGGAGTCGAAGGTGCTGGTGTGCGGAGCGCCGATGCTCACCGAGGGCGCCAAGGGCGCGGAGATGGCCGGAGTTCCGGTGGTCACCGTGCTGGAGGAGCACGACGGCGGCCGTCCGCGGCTGGACGCCCTCGCCGAAGGCGCCACGCCAGTCGAGCGGTGTGTTCCGCGCGAGCCGGGCGACCTCGCCGTGGTCCTGTACACCTCGGGCACCACCGGCCATCCCAAGGGCGCGATGATCACCCAGTTCAACCTGGTGATGAACGTGAGCACCACGATGCGCTCGCCGTTCGACCTCGGCCCCGACGATGTGCTGCTCGGCTGTCTGCCCCTGTTCCACACCTTCGGGCAGACCTGCGGAATGGGCACCACCTTCCTGGCGGGCGGCACGATGGTGCTGATGAGCCGGTTCGACGGCCCCCGGGCGCTGGACCTCATGGTCACCGAGGGGTGCACCGTCTTCATGGGCGTGCCCACCATGTATCTGGCCCTGCTCGACGCCGCCGCCGAGGACCCCCGCCGCCCCGCCCTCGACCGCGCCTTCTCCGGGGGCTCGGCACTTCCGGTGAAGGTGCTCGAGGACTTCCAGGAGGTCTTCGGCTGCCCGATCTACGAGGGGTACGGACTGACCGAGGCATCACCGGTGGTCGCCTACAACCAGAAGGCGTGGCCGCGTAAACCGGGGACGGTGGGGCGTCCTATCTGGGGTGTAGAGGCGGAGATCGCCGCGGCCGACGTGGAGGACCGCGTCGAGCTGCTGCCGACGGGCGCGGTCGGTGAGATCGTCATCCGTGGCCACAATGTGATGGCCGGATACCTCAACCGCCCGGAGGCCACGGCCGAGGTGCTGGTCGACGGGTGGTTCCGCTCGGGCGACCTCGGCACCAAGGACGCGGAAGGCTACCTCACCCTCGTGGACCGCAAGAAGGACCTGGTGGTGCGCGGCGGCTACAACGTCTACCCGCGTGAGGTGGAGGACGTGCTGATGCGCCACCCGGCCGTCGCCGAGGTGGCCGTCATCGGACTGCCCGACGAGGTGTACGGGGAGGAGGTGTGCGCCGTGGTGCGGCCACGCCCGGGGACGGCTCCGGACGCGGCGCTCGGCTCCGGGATCGTGGCGTGGGCCAGGGAGCGGCTCGCCGGGCACAAGTACCCGCGCCGGGTGGAGTTCATCGACGCCTTCCCCCTGGGCCCCAGCGGCAAGGTGCTCAAACGCGAACTCGTCGGCCGCTTCACCACCGGCCGGTAGCCAACCCACCGGTAGCCAACCGGCCGGTAGCCAACCGACCGGTAAAGATTTGTCGCCTCAGGGGAGTTACCGGCGGATACATTTACCCGCACCCGCGCCCTCCACCACCATGGGCACTCGTCTCACTGTCGGTGACACGAGGAGTGGTGAGGGTGATCGACCCGCACGGAACCGAACCCGATGCCACCACCGGGCAGCGGTCGTACGCCCAGCTGTCCGACACCGAGCTCACCGAGCGGATCCGCTCCGGCGCGCCCACCGCCCTCCCCGCCACCCAGGAACTGAGGGAGCGCCATCTTTCGGCGGTGCTCTCCTACGCCCGGCTCTGCGGCAGGACCCAGGCCGACGCCGATCAGCTCGCCGACCTCTCCTTCGGCCTCGCCGCGCAGGAGACCTGCCGGGGTATCGATCCCTGGGGGCCGTGGCGCCACCATCTGCTGCTGCTCGTCCAGCGGGTGGCCGCCACCTGGGCGGAGGGCAGCCGGGAGGAGCGGCTGGATCCCGCGTTCGCCGAATGGCTCGGCCACGCCGGTACCGCCACGGGCGGCGCGGCCGGACTCCCGGGGCCGAGGGAGCGTTCGCCCATGCTCGGCGGCTTCCGCACCCTCTCGGCGCGCACCCGCGATGTCCTCTGGTACAGCGTGGTGGAGGAGGAGCGCGACACGGTGGTGGCCACCTTCGCGGGCGTGGCGCCGCACACCGTCCCCACGCTCCGGGAGACGGCTCAGGGCGCGCTGCGCGAGGCATGGCTGCGGACCCATCTGGAGCGTGGCGGCGAGCAGATGTGTCGGTGGTTCCGGGGCCTGATCGAGGCGGCGGTACGGCCGGAGAACCCCCGGCGCTGCGACGACCTGGACCGCCATCTGTCCGGCTGCCTTTCGTGTGCCGGGGTGTACGGCGACCTGATACGGATGGACGAGGATCCCCGGCCCGTGATCGCCGATGGTCTCCTGGGGTGGGGCGGAACGGCCTATGTCACGGGGGAAGCGATCGGCGGTGTGCCCTCGGTGGGATCGGCGGCGCCGTCGCCCGCGGAGCCGCCGCGGCCGGAGCCTCCCTCGGCCCCCGCTTCCCCGCCGCCGTATCCGCCGGTGGGGCCCACCGGTGTCGCCGGAGTCGCGGCGAATGTGCCGATGGACGGTGGGTCCACGAGAGGTTGGCGCCAATGGGCCCGGACGGGTTCCCGGCCGCCCGCGACGGCCGCGCTGGTCGCGGTGGCGGCCGTGGCGGCGGTGACTCTCACCGTCGCCCTCCTGGTGTCCGACGGGGACGACATGGCCCCGGCCGGCCGCGCGAACACCTCCGCTCCCACGGCCACTCCGGCGGCTCCTTCGTCGGACCCGCCGACGGATTCACCGGCTCCGACGAAGCGGCCACAGCCCCCGCCGAACCCCGGTGGCATGACCGAACCGCCCACGACCGCCCCCGCCACCACTCCCCCGAGCACCGCCCCCGCGCCCGCCGCCCCGATTCCGGACGACAGCTTCACGGCGGTGATCAACGCCGCCTCCGGGCTCTGTCTGGACATCCGCGACCAGCGGTTGGAGAAGCGCACGGACGCCGTCCTGGCCCAGTGCAGCGGGAGCGACACCCAGCGGTGGCGGCTGGACTCCGAGGGGCTGCTGCACACCGAGGCCGACCCCGACTTCTGTCTGGACTCGCGCGGGGACACCGACCGGGGCGTCGGCATCTGGCCGTGCTCGTCCGCCGACGGGGACAACGGCGAGAACCTGCGGTTCGCGGTCGACCGCGCCGGGGTGATCCGCCCGCATATCGCACCCGACTTCGCGGTCACCCCGGACGGCGACGACCCCGACAGTGAGGTCGAGCTGCGCTCGGCCGAGGACCGTAACGACCAGCGGTGGAACACCGGCCTCGGGGACGCCTCGGCCGATGTGTCGGTGTCGGACCCCGCTCCGGCGCGCTGACCTCGGCGGCACCTCAGGCCACGGTGCGGCCTGGTGGTAGAAGGCCGCGTCGGGGGCGAGCTCACCATCGGTGAGGGCGAAGGCGTCGCCACGGTGGAACCGGATCCCGGCCCCGGCCTCACGGGCGCGTTCCTCGGCCCAGGACACGGCCGTGGGCGAGAGGTCGACGGCGTCCACCGTGAAGCCCCGGGAGGCGAGGTGGAGGGCGTTAGAAGCTGTTTCAGATCGGATGATCTAGGCACTCCGTGCCGGGTGAGAGTTCTTGATCGAAGCGATCGTTAACGCTCAAGCGGCGCCGGGGTGGTATCCCGCTAGCTGGGTTCTTGGGAGCAGCGCCACCCTGACCGAGGAGATTCAGCCTGATGAGCGTGCTCGACACTTGTGTGCCGAAGGCCCTGGCCTGGGGCAGGGTGCTCACGATGCCGAGCTGGTGGGCGAGTCCTGGTGAGGACCGCGGGCCGTTCCGGTCCGGAGTCGAGCCGGCCTACCGGACCCGTCGTCAGGTCCGCCGCAGCGGCCTGTGCCGGACGTGCTGGTTCAACGAGAGCGACCCCAGGTTCTGCGACGGCGGGAGGTGCCCGAACGCGGAGTGCCGGAACGTGGTGGTCCTCGCCAGTCGGCGGTCCGGGTGACGTGCTCAGATCTGCGAGGGAGGTCCCCATGGGACGTGCGAAGGTGGGAAAGCCGCGTCGTGAGCGGCCGGTGACCGAGACCCACGAACCGGATTCGCCGCTGCCCGGATGGCCGCGCAGTCACGTCGACAGCGAGCTGACCGATCCGGACAGTGACGAGTGTGTCGTCGTCACCATCCACGGGATCCGGCACTACCTCCATGCCACGACGGCGCGCGAACTCCAGGCAGCCCTCGGAAAGACGCTGGTGGAGTACAACGAGCTGTGCGACAGGACGGGAGTCCCAGGGGTGTGACTCAGGGACGGGCAGCGCCCAGGGCTGCGCGGGGATCAGCGCAGGACAGCGGGCGCTAGCCGGATCACCCGCGGACACAGGGGCGTATGGTGTCCCACCATTCGCCGACCGGACGATGCGCCGTGGTGGGGTGGCATGCAGCTGTCCGCGAGGGTCGGCGTCCCGCACGTCGAGGATGACGGGTGCCCTAGCGCTCAGCGTATTCCTGCGGTCGGGCACGAGCTCGGCCGGCAGTCAGCGCGGCCGGGCATCTGCGCCTCTATGCCACGTGCGGTTTTCGCGGCCTGTGATCCGTGCTGGATCAGGGCAGGGAGCAGACGGTCGAGCAGCGCGGTGAGTGCACATGGTGACGTGATGCGGCTCGACCGGATCGCGCTCGCCGAACGCCGCACCGGCCAGACCTGGAACCGGGTCACCACCCAGCTTGGCCCGTGCACGAGGTCACCCTCACCGGCAACGCCGGACAAATCACCCAGACCGTCCCGCTGAGCAGCGAGCAGGCCACCCCTACCGCGACTGCGGCATCAAGCCGCCACCCCGGATCACCGCTGCCGCCCCGGCCTGACCAGCCACAACGCGACCGCGTGGGCACACGCCTCCGCGACCGTTCCCTCAACATCTCCGCAGCTCAACACCCATTTTCGACACATCCGCGTGCCCACCAACTGCAGAACTCAGGGGCGTGACCGGCCGGTTAGGGTGAGGGTGGGCTCAGTCGCAGAGCTTCCGGTACGGGGTGTCCGGGATGTTCTGTCGCCATTCCGATCGGGTGAGGTTCTTCGGGCGGTTCAGGCGGGTGCAGATCCTGGTGGTGAGGGTGTCCGGGTCGAGGGACATGGCGTACGAGCGGATGTTCTGGCCGGCGAGGTGGAGGTTTCCCCGGTCGTCGAAGGCCACGTCGTGGAGGGTGTCTCCGCTTCCTGGCAGGGCCGCGCCCAGCGGTCGGCGGGACGGTACATCCCAGAGCCGGAGTTGCTCCGAGTCTTCGACGCCGGCGAGTGAGTGTCCGTCCGGGGAGAACCGCAGGGGCGTGACCGGGGGGCCGGGCATGCGGCCCAGGCGTTGGGTGGCGTCCGCATTCCAGAGGGCGACGCCGGTGGGGTCGCTGACCGCCAGGGTCTTTCCGTCGGGGCTGAACGTGACGGCGTACAGGTCGGTGTTTCCCAGGGCGTTGCGCGTTGCTCGGCCCGTGCGCAGGTCGACCCTGTCGCTCGATGTCGTGACGAGGACCAAGTCGTCGCCGGATCCGCCGAGTGCCGTTCCGGATCCGCCGACGTCGGTCAGGGTGCGGGATATGCGGCCCGTTGTGGTATCGATGATGTCGGTGGACCAGTCGGCGTGGTCCTTGGATGCGTTTCTGCTCGCGGCGAGGGTCCGACCGTCCTTGCTGAACGCGAGCGCGGCGACCGGGCCGCGGTCCGCGGCGTCCAGGACGACGGAACGGCGGATTCTTCCGGAGTGTGTGTCCTGGAGGACCAGGCGGTACAGCTTTCCGGTCCGTGGTTCCGGGCCGGAGTAGGCCAGTGTCGTGCCGTCGGGGCTGAGTGCGGACTGCATGTTCTCCCCGCCGGTTGCCCCCTGGTGTCCGTAGGGCGCGGTGGGGAAATCGTGCGTCTGCCTCGGCACCGTCGCCTTTGCCGGGGGTGCGGCGGGGTTTGCGGCGTCCGTGCCGGCGGGCACTGCCCAGGTCCGTATTCGGGAGGCCCCGTTCACGGTGTTGAGGGTCAGGAGACTTGCGGCTTTCGGGCCGTAGTGGCCGACGTCGTTCGTGGCCTGCCGGGGAAGGTCCAGCAGGCTCAGGTCCAGCGTCTGTACCACATTGCCGTCGAGGTAGCGCAGCGCGCGTGCTTCGGAGTCGATGGCGAGGGGCTGGTCGGCGCCCTCCAGCAGGCTCCCGAGGCTTTGCTCCGGGTGCAGGAGCAGCGTGTTACCCAGGTCGTCGCTCCCGCTGACGTCGACCGCACCGTTTCCCATGACGGCCACGAACCTGCCGTCCGGGCTCATGCGCATGATCGTTCGCTTGGTCGGGTCGTCCTTGCCTTCCTCCGCCAGCGACGACCAGGTGGTGGACAGCAGCTTCCCGGTCGAGGTGTCCCATGTGGACAGATATCTGCCGGTGAAGATCGCCAGCCTGCTGCTGTCCGCGCTGGAGGACACCATGGCCGTGGCGCCGCATGTGGCACCGTCCTTCATGCCCCGCAGCGGCTGCGAGCTGCCGGAGTCGATGTCGTACAGGACCGGGTCCCGCCCCTTGGGGCAGGACACGAGGTAGCGCCCGTCCTGGGTGAGGCTCGCGTCCTGTGCGTCGGGGACCTGGAGCAACGGGTCGCCGGTGCGGGTGTCGATGACGGTGAACCCGGTGTCCTGCGAGCCCATGCCGCTGGTGAGCGCCCGCTCGCCGCCGGACGCGAGGGCGTCGACGAACCTGTCGCCGGGGTCGCCGGGGACACCGACACCCGGTACTTTCCCGACGGACCTGCCAGTGCCGAGGTCCCGGACCGCATCGCCCTCCGTCGCGAACCGGCCGTCAGGTGCCAGTGAGTCGATCCGGATCCCGGACTCTGCGGGGAGTGGTCTTCCCGTACGCGCGTCGAAACGGTGCAGTTCCCAGGTCTCCGACTCGCGTACCTCCGTCACGAGCACGCGGCCGTCCTCGGACAGCGAGCGGAACATGTCCGCCGTGCTGTCGCTGACCTGCGGTGACTTCGTCGGATCCTGGAAGACGGCGGTCTCCTGCTGCCAGGCCGACTGGTACAGGGCGCCCCGTGCCTCCTCTGCGGGGGCGATGCGCCATGCGGCGATGCTCAGCAGGGCGGCGGTCTCCGGGTCGGAGGCACGCATGCCGTCGGCGACCGATGCCACGTTCCGGGCGGTGGCGAGGGCCTGTTGTTCGGCGTTGGTCCGCTGGAGCTGCCAGGCGATGCCGCCCGCGGTCAGCGCCAGCGCCAGGAGTACGGCGATGCCGCCGCGCAGCCGGTTGCGCTGGCGCTTCCTGCGGGACTCGTGGGCACGGGAGGCCGCCAGGAACGCCCGTTCCAGGTGGCTCGGGCGGAGTGCAGCCGGGGCGGTCGCGGCCTGGTCCAGGGCGGTGCGCAGGATGCCGCCGTGCTGGAGGTGGTCCGGGCTCCGCCCGGCCCGGTCCCAGGCGCGGGCGTCGTCGCCCGTCCTGCGCAGCACGCGGAGGCCGTCGCGGTGCTCGGCGGTGAGGGCCCGCAGGCGGGGCCATGCCCGGTGGAGTGCCGCGCCGACCGGGCGGACCGAGGCGACGGCGGAGGCCGGGTCCGGGTCCGGGTCGGTGCCGGTGCTGGTCGGAGTCGGAGTCGGAGTCGGGGGGAGGGTGGCGTTGTCGGAGGTGGAGGCAGAGGCAGAGAGGGGAAGGGTATCGGGGGCGGGGGTGCGGATCAGGATGCCTTCGGCGGCGAAGGCGTCCAGGGCCTGCTGGAGAGCGGCTTGCTCGTGGGCGGGGCGGCCGTCGAGCAGTTCGGCGTAGGAGGCGGTGCGCACGCCGTCCTGGGAGCCGTCCGGGGCGTCGCCGGGTACGACAAGCCGGAGGAACAGTTCCTCGGCGGCGGCCTGGACGGCGGGCTCCAGCGCGGTGAAGACGCGCTCGGCCACGGCGCCCCACTCGGGCAGTGCGCCGGTGTCGGCGGCACCGGTGCCGTCCGGGGCCGCGGCAGGCGGCGGGGCCGCCGGGTACGCTGCCGCGCGGGCGCCTCGGGCGAGCAGCTCCGCGGCTGGGAGCGCCGTCGCCGCGGTCTGCGGTGCCGGGGGCGAGCACGGGGTCTGAGTGTCCAGCTCGTGGATGTCCGGGTCCTGGGGTGCCGATGCCCCGCACACGGTGGCCTGGGCCTGCGCCTGGCCCCGAGCCTGACTCTCCGTCGGCCGCTCCGCTTGGCCCTGCGGCCCCCCGGTCAGCAGCCCCAGCAGCAGCTCCGACGACGTCGGCCTGGCGGCCGGGTCCTTGGACAGCGCGGCGCCCACGAGGGGGCGTATCCGCTCCGGCAGCGGGCCCAGGTCCGGCTCCAGCTCCGCGACGCGGAAGACGATCTCGCCGAGGTTCTCGCCGTGGAACGGCGCCCGGCCGGTCGCCGCGAAGAGCACCACGGCGCCCCACGCGAACACGTCGCTCTTCCCGTCCGCCCTGCTGCCCCGCAGCACCTCAGGTGCCATGTAGCTGGGCGTGCCCATTAGCTTGCCGGTCTCGGTCAGCGACATGTCCTGCGTACGGGCGATCCCGAAGTCGATGACGCGGGGCCCGTCCGGACCGAGGAGCACATTGGCCGGCTTCAGGTCCCGGTGCACCACGGATGCCGCGTGAATGGCGGTCAGCGCCGTGGCGATACCGGTGGCCAGGCGTACGAGCGCGTCCCCGGCGACGGGACCGTCGTCCCGTACCACGGTCTCCAGGTCACGTCCGTTAATGAGTTCGCTGACGAGGTACGGCGGGTCCGCTTCCGCGTCGGCGTCCAGCACCCGGGCCGTACAGAAGGAGTCCACCCGCTGCGCTGCCGCGGCCTCCTTGCGGAACCGGGACCGGGCGAAGCCGTCGGCTGCGGACCCTGTCCGCAGGACCTTCACGACGCAGCGTGCCCCGGCGCTGTCGTATGCCTCGTAGACGACCCCCTGACCGCCGGCGCCGAGGCGTGAGGCCAGCCAGTAGGGGCCGATGCGTTGCGGGTCGTCAGATGTTAATAGTTCCCGGCTCAATGCATCCTCGTCTGCTGCGTCTGCGACCCTTGCGGGTGTGTCTGTTACGGGTGTGGAATCCGTTGTAGGGGTGCTGGGTTCTCAACGGCTCAGACACCCATCAGCCCGGCTGGCGTTCCAGATTCTGGTCACTTTCGACGGGCTGCACAACTTCGGCCGTGAAGCGCATGCGTCGTGAAGTTCCTGGTCAGAGGGGTGGCGTGATCAGAAGCTGTTTCAGATCTGATGATCTAGGCACTCCGTGCCGGGTGGGCCTGGGTGAAGTCGGTCGGGGGTAGGTGTTGAGGGGGTCCAACAGGGTTTGTTTTGGGCCATGTTGGCTTGGAGTCTGGTGATTTTGGTGGTGCGGGGTGAAGCCTGGGAGGGATCGCCGGGCCAGGGTTCCGCAGCCGACGCGAGGACGCCGACGCTTCGGTCCGCGTCGGGTGGTACGCCATGGATCCTCTGGTCGCTGCGGCGGTTCGCCGAGGAGATCGGGCTGTCCTTCTTCACCGTGCGGACGCAGCGGTGGGTGGCCGCGCAATGGCCTGCCGAGTACCGGCGGGCGGGGGTGTCGTGGGAGGTGCACCGGATCCTGGCGTCCGCGGAGGACCGGTTCGAGCTGATCGGAAATCCGCCGCTGAGTGAGCGGACGGGCCGGCGCCGGTGGAGCGCAGAGGTGGCGAAGAAGGTGGTGGGCTGGAAGACGGAGGAGGTCCACGTCCCGGTCACCACGGAGGAGAAGGTCGAGGCGATCCGTGAACTGGCGCGTGATGACGAGGCGGCGGCCGCGCAGGTGGCCACCGACTTCCTGCACCGTCCGGAGGTGGCGTTTCGGGCGATGCGCGACGCGGAGGCCCGGGACAACGTGAACGAGGCCCAGTTCGAGCAGGCCGGCCTCGACGAGGACGACGGGTTCGATGAGGAGTACGAGGAGGCGTTCCCCGAGGGGGACGGGCTGATCGAGGATCCGGCCCGTATCGTCCGGGGATTCCGCAGGTCGATGGAGTTCAGCGACCTGATCGGGATCTGCCAGGGGTTCATCGCGGGAGCCACCCGGCTGGTGCCGAAGCTGCGTGGGCACGAGTTCACCGAGACGCAGACGAAGGTGTTGGAAAACCACCTGGAGAAGATCCGCGCGACGGCCGACTGGATTGAAACCGCCGCCGCGACGGGGGAGGTGGATCTTGACGAACAGCTCGCCCAGCTGCTGCGGGGCCAGTAGTCATGGGGCGGGCGGGGCTTCCCGCCCACGTCCACGGCCAGGCGGTACGCAAGGAAGCACCCGCGCCGCAACGTCGTGGACGCCATCCGCTACGTCAACGACAACGGCGTGAAGTGGAGGGCGATTCCGGTCGACTTCGGGATCCCATGGCGCACCGTTTATGGGTTCTTCCAGAGGTGGAGGGCGAGCGGGGACCTGGCCCGCATCCACGCCGAGCTGCACGAACTGGTCCGTCTCCACGACGGTCTCAACCCTCGCACGGTCGCGGTGATCCTGGACTCCCAGTCCGTCAAGGGCGCCGAGACGGTCGGTCAGGACACCCGCGGCTTCGACGGCGGGAAACTCATCAACGGCCGGAAAAGGCACCTGGCCGTCGACATGCGCGGCATGCCGCTCGCCGTCATGGTCACTCCCGCCGCACCGCACGACAGCATCCCCGCCCGCGACCAGCTGTTCCGGCTGCGTCTGAAGCGTCCCGAACTCGCCGTCGCCTGGGCGGACTCCGCCTACGGAGGGACCCTCGTCGACTGGTCCCACACCTTCCTCAACATCACCCTCAAGACGGTGCCGCGCCGCAAGGACCAGGACGGCTTCGCCGTCCTCGCAAAGCGGTGGCGGGTCGAGCGGGCGATCTCGTGGATCATGCGGGCCAGGAGAAACGTGAGGGACTACGAGAGGCTGATTTCCCACAGCGAGGCCCACATCACCTGGACCTTCATCACTCTCATGGCCCGACGCCTCACCCGCCCGCCGAGGCCGCCCCGCACCGAGCCCCACCCTGTCGAACCGGTGAAAACAGCTGCCGAACCTACCCCCATACGCATCCGGAAACAGACGCGGGTGATCCGGCTAGCGCCCGCTGTCCTGCGCTGATCCCCGCGCAGCCCTGGGCGCTGCCCGTCCCTGAGTCACACCCCTGGGACTCCCGTCCTGTCGCACAGCTCGTTGTACTCCACCAGCGTCTTTCCGAGGGCTGCCTGGAGTTCGCGCGCCGTCGTGGCATGGAGGTAGTGCCGGATCCCGTGGATGGTGACGACGACACACTCGTCACTGTCCGGATCGGTCAGCTCGCTGTCGACGTGACTGCGCGGCCATCCGGGCAGCGGCGAATCCGGTTCGTGGGTCTCGGTCACCGGCCGCTCACGACGCGGCTTTCCCACCTTCGCACGTTCCATGGGGACCTCCCTCGCAGATCTGAGCACGTCACCCGGACCGCCGACTGGCGAGGACCACCACGTTCCGGCGCTCCGCGTTCGGGCACCTCCCACCGTCGCAGAACCTGGGGTCGCTCTCGTTGAACCAGCACGTCCGGCACAGGCCGCTGCGGCGGACCTGACGACGGGTCCGGTAGGCCGGCTCGACTCCGGACCGGAACGGCCCGCGGTCCTCACCCGGCACGGAGTGCCTAGATCATCCGATCTGAAACAGCTTCTAACGGCCGGGGCCGCACCATGGGTCCGGAGAAGGACCAGGGCGCCAAGGGGCCGGTTTCGGCGGCCCCGAGGCGCCCTTGTTGTCAGAGTGTCATCCGGCGTCCAGGCCGAAGAAGGTGATGGCCCGTGCGGCCATTCCGGCAGTCGGGAGGGAATGTCCAGTGCCCTGAACGCTGATCGCCTCAACGGGGGCCTGGTTGCCCGTGGCGCCGTAGCGGGTGCGGGTCCAGGAGGACTGCGGATGGTCCGTGAGGACGGGGGTCTGGCTCACCCCGAGCACATTGGTCCACTGCTTGATCTCCTCGCCGAAGTTCGGATAGCGCAGGGTGGTGTCCGCGGTGCCGTGCCACAGCTGCATCCTCGGCCTGGCGCCCTGGTATCCAGGGTAGGCCCCGCGTGCGAGATCGCCCCACGCCTGCGGCGTCTTGGTGATGGTGCCGTTGGCGCAGGCGGTGTTCCAGCCGGATCCGTCGGTGGTGGCGAAGCAGCCGAAGGGCACGCCCGCGAAGGCCGCGCCCGCCTTGAACACATCCGGGTAGTCGCCCAGCAGGACGTTGGTCATCATGGCGCCCGACGAGGCGCCGGTGACATACACCCGGTTGGGGTCGGCGTTGTGGCGCTGCTGGGCGTAGCGGACCATCGAGACGATGCCCACCGGGTCGCTGCCGCCGTCGTGCCGCAGCGCCTGCGGGGAGGAGACGTCGAAGCAGGCGCCGCTTCTGGTGGCGGAGGGATAGATGACGATGAAGCCGTACCGGTCGGCCAGGGAGGCGAACTCGGTACCGGAGTAGAACGCTGGCCCCGAGCCTGTGCAGTAGTGCACCGCCACGAGGATGGCGGGCCGTGCCGCGACGTTGTTCGGCACGTACTCGTGCATGCGGAGGTTGCTCGGATTGTTGCCGAAGCTCGTGACCTCGGTGAGCGAGGCGGCCGCCGCGGGTGGCGGTGCCAGCAGTAACAGTGCGGCGAGCAGCGGCAGTACGCCGCCGAGTAACGCCGCGGCCATCGACCTCGGTGTCCTTGGGCGTCGCCCGGGGGTGCGCGTGGTTTCCGCGGAGGCGGGGGTGTGGTTCATGGACGGTCCTTCCTGGGCTGTGACGGTGAAGGGGCGGCTCATGCCGCCCGTGCGGCCGACCCGTTGCCATCCGCCCCGGACCCGGTGGTGGTGAACGAGGGGTTGCCGATGCTGCCCGGCACCGACCGCAGCGCCCGCCACCAGACGTCGGCCATCTTGTCGTAGCCACCGGCGTTGGGATGCACTCCGTCGGCCAGGTCCGCGGGCGTCAATGCGCTGTACATGTCAACCAGATGGACGCGCTTGCCCGCGTTGACCTTGCTCTGCACGATGCCGGGGATGGCCGCGTTGTACGCCCGTACGGTCGAGTCCATGAAGCCCAGCGGGGTGATGGTGGCGACGAAGAGCTCCGCGTTCGGCGCCTGGGCGGTGATGTGGTCGATCAGGGTGGAGAGCCTGGCCGGCGCCCCGGCGGGGTCGCTGCCATAGATGTCGTTGGTCCCGATGTGCAGCAGGACCGTGTGCGGGTTCTGGGTGCGCAGCCAGTTCACGACGTTGTTGTCGATCTGCTGGATCGTCCAGCCGGAGTGGCCCTCGTGGTCGTGATCCCCCAGGCCGGACGGGCCGTTGAAGAGCGAGCCGACGAAGTCGACCTTGTAGCGGCCCGCCGTGAGCTTCTGCCACAGGCCGACGCGGTAGCCGCCCGGGACGTTGAACCCGTCGGTGATCGAGTCGCCCAGCGGCATGACCTTCACCCCGCCGTTGGACTCGGCGTGGGCCGTGCCGGCGCCGAGCGGGACGAGAACGGCGAGGAACGCGAGTAAGGGGATCAGGGCGGCGAGCGGGTGTCTGGTGCGTGCCATGCGCTTTCCTTTCGGCGGTCCATGAGGTTCGGTCCGTGGGCGCCCGCGGAACGGGTACGGACGCCCTGGTCGTGGAACACGTCACGGGAGCCATGGGAGCGCTCCCATACTGGTGTAGAGCAGCACCCCATCACCGTCAAGCCCTCTCGTCCCCCTCAGGGGCGAACGGCGATCCGTCGGCGGAAGCACACCCGGTGCTGCCCGGGTCCGTCGTAATCGCCGTGCACGGGAAGGCCGTTGACCTCACGGTCGCCCTCCTCGAGCATGAAGCCCATGGCCCGGTGGAAGGCCACGGAGCCGGTGTTCAGTGGCGAGGTGATGGCGTGCACCTCACGGCGGCCCGCCTCGGCGGCGCGCCGGAAGAACTCCATGTAGAGCCTGCGGCCCACGCCCTGCCCGCGCAGCTCGGGCGCCACCCCGACGAAGTGGATATACGCGTCGTGGTCGTTGTCGGCGGCGTGGAAGCCCACCAGGAACGCCTTGATGCCGTCGCCGTCCTCCAGTACCAGGCTGGTGCCGGCGAAGAACTGAAGAAACAGCCTGGGCAGCAGCATGGAAAGCTCACGCGCCTGGTCGGGGGTGCGTGAATCGCCCCACCACTCCCGCACACACTCGACGATCGTCCCGTGGTCGGAGACTTGGGCCCGGCGCAGTGTCATCTCGCTCATGGCGCACCAGGCTACGCACGTACGGCACCGGGTGTGTCGGCACCGCGCCGGTCGGCGGCGCGGTGGTGACAGGCCGGAAGTGGCGGCGGTCGTTCAGAGGGCCGTCATGACGTGCTTGACGCGGGTGTAGTCCTCGAAACCGTACGCGGAAAGGTCCTTGCCGTAGCCGGACTTCTTGTAGCCGCCGTGCGGCATCTCGGCGGCGAGGATCATATGGGTGTTGATCCAGACACAGCCGAAGTCCAGGGCCTTGGACATCCGCATCGCGCGGGCGTGGTCCCTGGTCCACACCGATGAGGCCAGGGCGTACTCCACACCGTTGGCGTACGCGACGGCCTCGGCCTCGTCGCGGAAGGACTGCACGGTGATGACCGGGCCGAAGACCTCGTTCTGGATGATCTCGTCGTCCTGCTCGAGCCCGGAGACCACGGTGGGCGCGTAGAAGAAGCCCTTCTCACCGACCCGGTGGCCACCCGTCTCAACGGTGGCATGCGCGGGCAGCCGGTCGATGAAGCCGGTGACCTGGGCCAGTTGGTCGGCGTTGTTCAACGGGCCGTACAGCACGTCCTCGTCGTCGATGCCACCGCCCGTCCTGACCGCGGCGGCGGCCTTGGCGAGCGCGCTCACGAACGCGTCGTGGACCGACTCGTGGACGAGGACACGCGTGGCCGCGGTGCAGTCCTGGCCGGCGTTGAAGAATCCGGCGAGGGAGATGCCCTCGACGGCCACCGCGATATCGGCGTCCTCGAAGACCACCGCCGGGGCCTTGCCGCCCAGTTCGAGGTGGACCCGCTTGATGTCCTTCGCCGCCGACGCGGCGACCTGCGTGCCCGCGCGCACCGAGCCGGTGATGGCCGCCATCGCCGGGGTGGGGTGCTCGACCATCAGCCGGCCGGTCTCGCGGTCGCCGCACAGCACGTTGAAGATCCCGGCCGGAAGGCCCAGCTCCGCGAGGATGTCGCCGATGATGCCGGCGAGCAGCACGGTGGAGGCGGGGGTGGTGTCCGACGGCTTGAGGACGACGGTGTTGCCCGCGGCGAGGGCCGGCGCGAACTTCCACACGCCCATCATCAGCGGGTAGTTCCAGGGCGCGACCTGCGCGCACACCCCGACCGGCTCACGCCGGACGATCGAGGTCAGACCCTCCATGTACTCGCCGGCCGACCGGCCCTCCAGCAGACGCGCGGCTCCGGCGAAGAACCGGATCTGGTCGACGATCGGGGCGATCTCCTCGGTGAGGGTGAGGGCGCGCGGCTTTCCGGTGTTGCGGCACTCCGCGTCCGCGATCTCCTCCGCCCGCGCCTCGACCGCGTCCGCGATCTTCAGCAGCAGCTTCTGCCGGGTGGCCGGGGTGGCGTCGCGCCAGGTGGGGAAGGCCGCCGCGGCGGCGGCCATCGCGGCGTCGACATCGGCGGCGCCGGACCGGGGCGAGGTGGCGTACACCTCACCCGTGACGGGGTCGGTGACCTCCAGGCGGCGGCCGTCGGCCGCGTCGGTGTACTCGCCGTCGATGTGGTTGCGCAGTACGAGAAGCTCGCTCATCGTTCCGTTTCCGTGCTCGTGGCCGTCGCCGTCGTCATGGCCGTGTCCGTGGCCGTCGTCGTGGCCGTGGCCGTGGTCGTCGTTGTGGCCGTGTCCGTGGCCGTGGCCGTCGTCGTGCCGGGCGCTGCCGAGAGGTGTTCGTGCACGGCCAGCCAGTGGCCGCGGGTCTGACGGCGGAAGACGATGGTCTCGCGCTCGTGGGTGGTCTCCGCCCCGGCCGTGGTGCTCACCGTGGTCTCCACGAGGTGGGTGAACACCGCGCTGTCGCCGAGGAGTTGGACCAGCCGGTCGGTGGAGGTGCAGGAGACGACGCGGAAGTCGTCCTCCGCGACCCAGCGGTCCCACAGGGCCCGGTAGTCCGCGGTGGAGCCGAGGCGTTCGGAGGCGGTGTGGAAGACGAATGTGGCGTCGGGCGCGAACGCCGCGAAGTAGTCGTCGAGGCGGCCTTCGCCGAACGCCGCCACCAGGGCGTCGGCGGCCCGCAGAACCTCGTCGTGCATGGGGGTGGTGCTCCTTGCGTGGGTTCCTTGCGTGGGGGTGGTTCAGCCGACGCGGGCCACGGCCCGCACCGGGGCGCCGTCGGCGGCGGGGAGCCGCAGCGGCAGCAGGGAGACCTCGATGGGCTCTCCCGCCGTCTGGGCGTCGAGCAGGGGGTCGAGACCGGTGAGGTTCTCGGCGATGACGGCGTGGGCGCCGCACAGGATCCGGTGGGCGGGGAGGTCGTCGGCGGGGGTGGCGTCGACGCTCAGCGCGTCGATGCCGACGGTGCGGATCCCTGCGTCCACCAGGAGTCCGGCGGCCTCCGGGGTCAGATACGGATGGGCGAGGTAGTCGTCGTGCCCCCAGTGCCGCGACCAGCCGGTGGCCACCAGCACGATGGCCCCGGCCCGCAACCGGCCCTCGAACAGGGACGGCCCGAGCGGTGTCCGCGGCTCCGCGCCACGGGCGTCCACCACCACCGCCGGGCCCCAGAAGCGCTCCAGGGGCAGCCGGTCGAGGGTGGGCAGCGCGTCGTCGATGTGGAACGGGGCGTCGACATGGGTGCCGGACTGCGACCCCATGTCCAGGTGCAGCACGTTCACCCCGTTGGCGGCGACGCTCAGCGCGGGGGCGATGGCCACCCGCGGATCGCCGGGGTAGACCGGCATGCCCGTGACCACGGGCACGGAGAGGTCGATGAGGCGCACCGCGTCCTCACGCCCCTTCCGCCACGGCGGGCACGGGCGCGCCGGCCTCCGTGGTGATCGGCGGTACGGGCGCGTCCGAGGCCCGGACCAGTCGCGGCCCCTCGGGCCCGTACACCTCGCGCGGCTCGGGGAAGAGCCACAGCAGCGCCAGATAGAGGAGCGAGGCGGTGGCGAGTCCCACCAGCAGCGAGATGTCCGCGCCGCCGGCCAGATCGCCGAGCGGCCCGACGAACTGGCCGGGGACGTTGACGAAGAGGAGGGCGAGCACCGCCGCGGTCAGCCAGGCGCCCATGCCACGCCAGTTCCAGCCGTGGTGGAACCAGTAGCGGCCGCCACGCTGGCGCCGGTTGAACACCTGGAGCGAATCGGGGTCGTACCAGCCGCGCCGGGTCACATAGCCGAGCACCATGATGATCATCCAGGGGGCGGTACAGGTGATGATCAGCGTGGCGAAGGTCGAGATGGACTGGGACAGATTGGCGGCGAACCGGCCCAGGAAGATGAACCCGATCGAGAGCACCCCGACGAACAGCGTGGCCTGCACCCGGCTGAACCGGGTGAACACGCTGGAGAAGTCCAGGCCGGTGCCGTAGAGCGAGGTGGTGCCGGTGGACAAGCCGCCGATGAGCGCGAGCAGGCACACCGGCAGGAAGTACCAGCCGGGCGAGATGGCCAGCAGTCCGCCGACGTAGTTCGGCGCCCCCGCGTCCATGTACGGCGCGGCCTTCTTGGCGATGATCGAGGCGGTGGCCAGGCCGAAGAAGAACGGCAGGATGGTGGCGATCTGCGAGGCGAACGCCGCCGTGACGACCTTGCGGCGCGAGGTGTCGGCGGGGATGTAGCGCGCCCAGTCGCCGAGGAAGGCGCCGAAGGACACCGGGTTGGACAGCACGATCAGCGCCGAGCCGATGAACGCGGGCCAGAACCCGGCCGTGGACACCGAGGGGAACACCCCCTGGTAGCCGGGGTCGAAGTCCCCCACGAAGGCGAAGAAGCCGAGGACGAACAGCGTCGAGGCCGCCACCACCGCGATCTTGTTGACGAAGAGCATGAACCGGAAGCCGTACACGCACACCGTCAGCACCAGCGCCCCGAAGACGCCGTAGGCGAGGGCGAACATCCCGTCGTTCTGCTCCACACCCATCAGCCGGTGGGCGCCGCCGACCAGCGCGTCACCGCTGGACCACACCGAGATGGAGAAGAACGCGATGGCGGTGAGCAGCGACAGGAACGAGCCGACGATCCGCCCGTGCACTCCCAGGTGTGCCGAGGAGGAGACCGCGTTGTTGGTGCCGTTGCACGGGCCGAACACCGCGAGCGGGGCGAGGATCAGGGAGCCGCCCACCACGCCGAGCAACGTTGCCGCCAGGCCCTGCCAGAAGGAGAGCCCGAAGAGGATCGGAAAGGCGCCGAGCACACAGGTGGCGAAGGTGTTGGCGCCGCCGAACGCGACGCGGAACAGGTCGAAGGGGGTCGCGCTGCGGTCCGCGTCGGGGATGCGCTCGACCCCGTAAGCCTCGACCTCGGTCAGTGCCGGGGATTCACTCATCCGTCTGCTCCCGCTTCCCTTGGAGTGCCAGCAGGCTGATCAGGTCGTAGGCGACGTGGGAGGCCGCTACCGAGGTGATCTCGGCGTGGTCGTAGGCGGGCGCCACCTCCACCACATCCGCGCCGACCAGGCGGCATCCGGCCAGGCCGCGCAGAATCTCCAGGAGCTCGCGGGAGGTCAGGCCGCCCGCCTCGGGGGTGCCGGTGCCGGGGGCGTGGGCCGGGTCGAGGCAGTCGATGTCGATGGAGATGTAGAGCGGCCGGTCGCCGATGCGCTGGCGCAGTTGGTCGGCCACCTCGTCGGCGCCGCGCCGATAGACATCGGCGGAGGTGACGATGCCGAAGCCCAGCTTCTCGTCCTCGGTGAGGTCCTGCTTGCCGTAGAGCGGGCCGCGGGTGCCGACGTGCGAGAGGGCGGAGGTGTCGACGATGCCCTCCTCCACGGCCCGGCGGAACGGGGTGCCGTGGGTGTGCTCGGCGCCGAAGTAGGTGTCCCAGGTGTCCAGGTGGGCGTCGAAGTGGAGCACCGCGACCGGGCCGTGCCTCGTCGCGGCGGCGCGCAGCAGCGGAAGCGCGATGGTGTGGTCGCCGCCGATGGTGACCAGCCGGGTTCCCTCGGTCTGGAGGCTGCCCGCGGCGTCCTGGATGGTCTCGATGGCCTCCCCGATGTCGAAGGGGTTGACGGCGATGTCACCGGCGTCGGCCACCTGCTGGGTGGCGAACGGGGACACGTCCAGGCCCGGGTGGTAGGGGCGCAGCAGCCGGCTGGCCTCGCGGACCGCGGCGGGCCCGAAGCGGGCGCCGGGGCGGTAGGAGACACCGCCGTCGAACGGGACGCCCACCACCGCCACGTCGGCCCCCGCGACCTCGTCGAGGCGGGGCAGCCTGGCGAAGGTGGCCGGGCCGGCGAAGCGCGGGACCCGGGAGGAGTCGACGGGCCCTCGGGGTTCGGTCATGGTGTTGCGGTCCCTTCTTGACGTGCGCCGGTGGGGTCCGGTCGAGCGAGTCTGCACAGCGGGGGAACCGCGGGACAATCGTTGCTGACACAAAGAGTTAGGCTCAATTTGTGGTGAACAACAAAGAGCAGGGTGTGACGGTCGACGATCTGCTGTCGTATCCGGCCCTTCAGCTGCGTTTGATCGCGGGTGGCGCGGGGCTGCACCGCTCGGTGTCCTGGGCGCATGTGAGCGAGCTGGACGACCCCACGCCCTGGCTGCTCGGCTCCGAGATGATCATGACGACGGGGATAGCGATGCCCCGCTCGGCGGCCGGGCAGCGCGCCTATCTGGAGCGGCTGGACGACGCCGGGGTGGCAGCCCTGGCGGTCTCCGCCCAGCTGCGGATGCCCCCGCTGCGCCGCGCGTTCTTCGACGCCGCCGAGGAGCGGGGGATACCGGTCCTGGAGATTCCGCTGGCCGTGCCGTTCATGGCGGTGGCGCAGGAGGTGGCCGCCGCCGTCCAGGAGGACGCCCGCCACCGGCTGGGCGCCCAGCTCCAGGTGTTCGGCGCGCTGCGCTGGCTGACCTCGGAGAACCTGGACACCGCGACGTTGTTCGGCCGGCTGGAGAAGCTGTCCGGCTACGACATCTATCTGTGCACCACCCAGGGCCGGCCACTGCTGCCCGGTGTGCCCGCGCCCGACGCGTCGGTGATCCCCGGCTCGGCGGACGCCCCGCCGACCATCCCCGGTGGCTTCGCCCTCCCGGTCCCCTCCCCCGGTGGCCCGGCGGGCTTCCTCATCGCCTTCGAACGGGAGGGCGCGCGCCCGGCGGGGCTCGCCGTGGTGCAGCACATCGCCACGGTGGCCGCCCTCCAGCTCGCCATGGTCCGCACCGAGCGGGAGACGCTGCGCCGCGAGGGCGCGGAGATCCTCGCCGAGCTGCTCCAGGGCGCCCTCGAACCCGCGGTGGCGCGCCGCCATCTGCTGCGCCACTCCATCGAGGGCGAGACGGTGCTGGCGGTGGTCAGGGGCGTCACCGAGGATGCCGTACTGCGGGCGCTGGAGGATCAGCCGTGTCTGCTGCTCAAGCGCGGCGAGGACCGCTATCTGCTCGGCTCGCCCGAGCTGGGCGAGGCGGTCGAGTCCCTGCCGGGAGTGGCCGCCGGGATGAGCCGCCCGTTCAGCCCCGGCTCCCCGCTGCGGATCGCCCAGCGCGAGGCGCTGTGGGCGGCGTCCCACGCCGTCGCCTCCGGCCGCGCCCTCGTGCGGTACGGCGACGATGTCACCGGCCGCTGGCTGCCCGACGACCCGGCCGCGCTCACCGATCTGGTCGAGCATGTGCTGGGCGAGGCGCTGCGCTATGACACCGGCCACGGCTCACGGCTGCTGACGTCGGTGCGCACCTGGATGGAGCGCGACCGCCGTACGGACGAGGCGGCCGCGGCGCTCCATGTGCACCCCAATACGCTCGCCTACCGGCTGCGCCGCTTCCATGAGCTGACCGGCCGCGATCTGTCCACCACGGGCGCGTTCGCCGAGGTCTGGCTGGCGATCCGGGCGGCGAGCCAACTCGGTCTGCTCGACTGAGCGTGGATTCCCGGGCTGAGTGTGGCTCTGCGGGGCTGAGTGTGGCTCTCGGGGCGTTCGGCGCTCAGTGCGGGCGGCGGCCCCAGCAGGTGATGAGCGGGGCGGTGGTGACATCCATGCCCTCGCCGCGCAGATGGTCCAGATGGCGCTCGATCTCCTGCTCGGTGGCCAGGCCGCCCGCCACCAGTTGCCCGCGCAGCTGACGCACGGTGGCCGCCTCCAGCTCCCGGCAGGCCGGGGAGGTCAGCGGGAAGCAGCCCTCGGCGCGTACGTCGTGCAGGCCCGCGCCGCGGAGCAAGGCGGGCAGGGTGCGGCCGAAGGCGAGGTCCACACCGCGCCCGGCGAGCAGCGCGCGGAATCCGCGGCGGATCCGGTTGGCCAGCTCCTCGGCAGGGCCGCGCTCATCGGGGCAGGCCAGGGGCTGGAGCGCCGGGTCGGCGTCCTCCACGACCAGCCATCCGCCCGGCCGCACGGCCCCGGCCATCCGCCGCAGCGCCTCGGCCCGGTCGGGCAGATGCACCAGCACCAGCCGGACGTGGACGAGGTCGAAGTCACCGCCCGGCGGTTCGTCGCGGGCCACGTCATGGCGCCGCACCTCGACCGGTCCGGTGGCCGATCCGGTGGCCGGTCCGGTGGCCGGTCCGGACAGCTGCGTCAGCCAGGAGGTGTCGATGTCGGTCACCAGCACCCGCCCGCTGGGCCCGACCCGCTCGGCGAGGGCGGTGGGCACCGAGGGCCCGCCCGCTCCCACCTCCCAGCAGCGCCATCCGGCGGCCAGGCCGAGCTGGTCGAGGTGGTCCAGGGTCCAGGGGTCGAAGAGCTCGGCCAGCGCGTCGAAACGGCGGCCGGCCTCGCGCTGCCGGTTGTCCAGCAGATAGCCGGTCTCGGATGTCATGCGCCCCATCCTGCCGCGCCGGACGCCGTCAGCGTGTCCAGGGCGGTGATGGCGACATGGAGCTGGGTGCGCTGCACACCGGACTCCAGGTCGCGGCCGAGGAGCCGTTCGATGGTGTGCAGCCGCTGGTAGAACGCCTGGCGGGACAGGCCGATCTGTTTGGCGGCGATGGACTTGTTGCCCGCGGCGAGGTAGTGGCGCAGCGTGGTCAGCAGATCGCCCGCGTGGCGCTCGTCGTACTCGATCAGCCTGCCCAGCTGGTGCTCGACATACCTCTGCACACGGACGTCGTCGCGGAGCGCGTACAACAGCTCGGGCAGCCCGACGTCGGAGGGCACGTGGAACGGCCGGTGCGGGGTGGTGGGGCCGATGGCGTCCACGACCTCCTCGGCATCCCGGAACGCCCTCGCCACCTGGTCGATCTCGGTCACCCCCGGGCCGACCGCCACCACCGCCGGCGCGCCCAGTGTCTCCTCGGCGAGCCGGCTGACCCGCTCCACCACCGGCTGCCAGGCGCTGGCCCGGGCCAGGGCGAGCAGCACCCCGGTCCGGTCCGGGGAGAGCCGCCCCACCAGGGCCCGGGTGCCGGAGCCTCGCAGGGCGTCGGCGAGCCGGTCGTCCAGGCCCGTCTCGTCGGCGGTGGCGCCGTGGTGGCCGATGGCGAGGGCGATGAGACGGTGGCCGACGACCGGTATGCCGAGGGCCTCGACGCGGATGCGTGCCTCGGTGCGGCCGCGGTAGCTCCAGCGCAGCAGCTCCAGCAGGGCGCAGGTGTGGGCCTGGCGGTCCCACTGGGTGTGTCCGGTCAGCCGGGCGAGGGTGAGGGCGGTGGCCGCCCGGCCCAGGATCATGGTGTGTTCCGGGTCGGCCGCGGGGGCGGCCGCGTTCGGCACCGCCACCAGCCGCCCCCAGCGTCGGCCGTTGTGTTCGACGGGGGCCACCAGCCAGCCCTCCGGTCCGCTGGCCTGCGTGGTGTCGGGGGTGGGCGTGGCGCGGGAGCGGCGTTGCCACGCCTCCAGGATCTGACCGGCCGTGCCGCCCGCCGTACAGGAGAACACCGCGTGGTGCAGCAGGTTCTCCAGGACCACCGGGCGGCCCATCAGATCGGCGGCGGCGCGCACCAGCTCCTTCGGTTCGGCGTTGCGCAGCGTCAGCCCGGTGAAGATCTCATGCACCTGCTGGGAGCGGCGCAGCAGCTCGCCCTGTGCGTCGAGGATCAGCGCGTGGACGTTCTGGGTCACCTCGATGAAGCGGATGCCACGGGACAGGACGATCAGCGGCAGGTCCCGGGCGCGGCAGGCGGCCACCAGGTCCGGTGGCGCCTGCTGGTAGCGGCGGCCGAGCTCCACCACGAGCCCCGCGGCGCCGATGTCGGCCAGCTGGTCCACATAGCCGCGCAGCCGGCTGGGGTCATTGGGCTGGGGCATGCCCGTGGTCAGTACGAGCTCACCGCCTTCGAGGAACGAGGCGGGGTCGAGCAGCTCGGTGACGTGCACCCAGCGGACCGCACGTGCCAGCTGCTCCTCACCGGCCATCACACGCGGAAGTCCCGCGACGATGACGGGAAGGCGCAGGACGTCGGCAACCGTGAGCAACGGCATCTGGACGGACTCCCTCCGGATACCGCTCATCATCGCAGAGCCGGGCCGCCGCGCCCAGGCCCGTCCGACCGGGCCCGGACGCGGCGCCACCCGGCCTCACGGGCGGCGTGCGATGAGGTCGGCGATGGTGGCGATGGGTGAGGTACGGACACGTCCGCCCGCCTCATGGCGGTCGGCGAGGCGGTAGGCGGTATACAGGCCGCGCACCCCCAGCCAGCGGAACGGCTCGGGCTCCCAGGTGCCCGGGGCGTGGCCGGTCCACGGCAGCCGGGTGAGCCGGGTGTCGCGGGCCAGGACCAGATCGGTGAGGGTGCGGGCGGCCAGGTTGGTGGAGGTGACTCCGTGGCCGACGTAGCCACCGGCCCAGCCGAGCCCGGTGGCCCGGTCCAGGCCGACGGTGGCGGACCAGTCGCGGGGCACGGCCAGCACTCCGCACCAGGCGTGGTCCACCCGGGCCCCGGCCGTCTGCGGCAGCATCCGCTCCAGGGTCCGGGTGAGCTGACCGATCGTGCGCTCGCCGACCCGCCCCTCGTGGTCGGTGCGCGAGCCGAAGCGGTAGGGCACCCCGCGCCCGCCGATCGCGATCCGGTCGTCGGCGGTGCGCTGGGCGTACATATGGCCGTGGGCGGTGTCCCCTAGGGTCTCCCGGCCCTCCCAGCCGATCTCCCGCCAGATCCGGGCGGGCAGCGGTTCGGTGACGATCATGGAGCTGTTCATGGGCAGCCAGGCGCGCCGCAGCCCCTTGAGGGACGCGGTGAACCCCTCGGTGGCCCGGAGCACGACGGGGGCCCGTACGGTGCCGTGCGCGGTGATCGCACGGCCCGGTTCGATGGCGGTGACCGGGGACTTCTCATGGATGGTGACACCGAGCCGTTCGACGGTGTCGGCGAGGCCGCGGACCAGGGTGGCCGGCTGGAGCCGGGCGCAGTGCGGGGTGAAGGCGGCGGCGGTGACCCCGTCGATACGGATGCGCGCCGCGGATTCGGCGGGGGTGAGCAGCACCGAGTCGGCCACCCCCCACTCATGGTCCTGTTCGACCTTGTGGCGCAGCCGGGTGGCCTGGGCGGGGCTGCGGGCGACGCGCAGGGTGCCGCCCTTGACGATGCCCGCGTCGATGCCCTCGCGGGCGGCCACGTCGATCACCTCGTCCACCGCCTCGTTCATGGCCCGCTGCCAGTCCAGGACCGCGGGCCTGCCGTAGGCCCCGGCCATCCGGTCGCGGGCGCCGGGGATCAGCCCGGAGGCCCAGCCGCCGTTGCGGCCCGAGGCGCCGAATCCGGCGAACTCGGCCTCCAGGACGGTGATCCGGAGACCGGGGTCGGCGTGTTTGAGGTAGTACGCGGTCCACAGCCCGGTCAGTCCGGCGCCGACGACGCACACATCCGCGTCTCGGTCGCCGGGCAACGCCGGGCGGGGGGTGGGGAGTTCGGCGAACCAGTGGGCGACGCGGCCGTTGACCGGTGCCGGACGGCCGGCCGTGGTGGCGGTCATGGATTCCCTTCGCGGCGAAGAGCGGTGGGGTGGGTGGCGGTGGGACCGGGCAGGGTCAGACGCCGAGCAGCGGGGGCAGCTCGGACAGGTCCTTGATCTCCTCGTACGGCTGGAAGGCCGACGAGCCGGGGAAGCCGTAGCGGTTCACCCAGATCCGCCGCATGCCCGGGTACCGCTTGGTCGGCATGATGTCGTACTCCCAGCCCTGGGCGGTGTGGATGATGTCCTCGGGGCCACGGCCGGTGGCCGTCATGAGGTACTCGAACGCCCGCGGCAGCGGCTTGTAGGCACCGGCCTGCTCGGCGGTGAGCACATGGTCGAAGTCCACGCCCAGCGCCTCGACGGCGTAAGCGATCAGGTCGTCCTCGCTGTTGGAGAGGATCGCGATGTCGTACTCGCCCTTGAGGCGGCGCAGCGCCTCGGGGACCTCGCGGAACGGGGTGAACTTCTTGATGGCCTCGATCAGCGCCTCGCCGTCCTCGTCCCGGTACTCCAGGCCGTGCAGCGTCATGACGTTGCGCAGGGTGCGGCGGACGACTTCCCGGTAGGGCAGGTACTCGTCCAGGACGCCCTGGAAGCGCATCACATACGCGTCGTGGTGGAACTGATCGGGGTCCACGCCGAGCTCGGCGAGCCGGTCCTTGACGATCTCGTGGGTGGCGGTGCGGGTGTCGAAGTTGATGAGCGTGCGGTAGCAGTCGAAGGAGACCAGCTTGCGCATGGGCGAGTCCTTTCCGGTGAACGATATTTGACGGGGCGTCAGGCGCGGCTGCTGGCTTCGGCCAGGCCGAGGTTCTTGGTCTCGGGGGCGAGGACGACGGACACCACCAGACCGATGAGCGTGATGGCCACCCCGATGGCGAGGGTGCCGCGGACCCCGAGGTCGGCGGTGGCCATCGGGAGCAGGAAGGTGCTGGAGGCGGAGCCCACCCGGCTCATGGCGGTGGCGACGCCGACGCCGGTGGCCCTCAGATCGGTGGGGAACAGCTCGCTGGGGTAGACGAACTGGAGTCCGCTGCCCGCGGCCTCGAAGAACTGGAAGGCGGCGAAGAGGGCCACCACCAGGGCCGCGTAGTGCAGTGGCAGCACGGTGAGCGCGATCAGGGAGACGTTGACGCACAGGAAGCTGCCGATGAGCAGCGGACGCCTGCCGATGCGGTTGACGACGACCAGCCCCAGACCCGTTCCCGCGACCGCGATCGTGGTGATCAGCGCGCTGGCGCCGAAGGTGCCGGTCACCCCGAAGGACTCCAGCATCTGCGGCTGGAAGGACCGCACCGCGAAGGCCGGCGCCACCTGACAGATCCAGAACAACGAGCAGAACAGCGCGGGGATCCCATAGCCACGGCGGAACATCTCGACGAGGTTGCCGAGCCCGGAGCCGCCGCGCCGGTCCTGGCGGACCTCCGCGAGCAGTTCCTCGGCGCTGACCTCCTGGCCGAGGTGGCGGCGTACGACCTCCCTGGCCTCCTCCACCCGGCCCCGGGACGCCAGCCAGCGCGGCGACTCGGGCACGCCCGCCCGCAGCAGCAGGAAGAGCGCGGCGGGGACCGCGCCGGAGGCGAGCATCCAGCGCCAGGCGTCGTCGCCGGTGCCCAGCAGCAGCCAGCCGGCCCAGAAGCTGACCCCGTACCCCACCCACCAGGCCAGGACCAGCCCGGACAGGGCGGGGCCGCGCATCCGGCGGGGCACCAGTTCGGTGGTGAGGGCGGAGGCGATCGGGTAGTCGGCGCCGATCGCGATGCCGATGAACAGCCGCACCACCACCAGCTGCCACGCCTCGGTGACGAAGAACTGAAGCGCGGAGCCGATCACGAACGCGACCAGGTTGAGCACATACATCAGATGGCGGCCCACCCGGTCGGTGATCGGGCCGAACACCACACCGCCGAGGAAGACGCCGACGAGGACGGACGCCGCCACCAGCCCGGTCCACATCGTGTCCAGGTCCAGGGCCGGGGTGATCAGGCTGAGCGCCACCCCCATGATGCCGAGCAGATATCCGTCGCAGAACGGACCGCCCATGGCGACGGCGACCATTCTGCGGTGGAAAGCGGTGACGGGGGCGTTGTCCAGGGTGGCGGCGGAGCCCTCGATGGGCTCTCGGGAGGGATCGCGGGAGGTTCTGGGAAGGGACATGCTTGCATCTCCTGGGGACGAGGAGGGGCGCTGCGGCGCGGGCCGATGCCGGGGCGGTGGCGGGCGGTGGCGGGCATCGTGGATCAAGCATTCGGTGGACACGCACGGCGGGGTGGCTCCGGAGCGACCGGTGGCCGCGTTCCGGCTGGCCATCACCCTGGTTCAGCCGTCGGCCACCGTCAACGTCCACCGTGTTCCGTCCCTCGTCATCGGGTGGACACTCTGTCCGTTGTCCACTGCCGTGGTCTCGGCCACGCTTGAGGCGTCCGCCCGTACCCGTCGCGCCCGTGGGAGCCCCGTCATGACCGATGTCACCGCCGTGGCCGACTCCGTGGGAGCCGGACGTGGCTGACCGGCTGGTCGTCCTCTACCGGGACCATCTGCCGCCCAACCGGGCGCGGATCGAGTCCCTCGCCGAGACGGTGTACGCCACCGAGGAGGAGTTGCCGCTGTTCCTCCCCGGCGCGGACGCCCTGCTCGCGTGGTGGCCGCTGACCTCCGCGGTGGCCGGCGCCTGGCCGGACGACCCGGCGGAGGCACCGCGCTGGGTGCATGTGGCCGCGGCGGGGGTGGAGCCGTTCCTCTTCCCCGCGCTGACCGGCAACCCCGAGGTGGTGCTCACCAACGCGCGGGGCGTCTACGACCGGCCCATCGCCGAGTACGTCCTGGGGCTGGTCCTCTCCCTCGCCAAGGACTTCCCCGGCACCTGGGAGCACCAGCGCCGCCGGGAGTGGCGCCCCTCGGACAGCGAGCGCATCGGCAACCGTACGGTCCTGGTCTGGGGCACCGGCTCCATCGGGCGGGCCGTCGCCCGGCTGCTGCGCGCGGTCGGCATGCGGGTCAGTGGCGCGGGCCGCACACCGCGGACCGCCGACCCGGACTTCGGCGTGGTGCACGGCCCGGCGGGCCTGCGCGAGGCGCTGGGCGAGGCGGACTACGTGGTCCTGGCCGCCCCGCTCACCCCCGCCACCCGCGGCATGGTCGACGCGCCCGTACTGGCGGCGATGAAGCGGGGCGCCCGGCTGGTCAACGTCGGACGTGGCCCGCTGGTCGACGAGCGGGCCCTCGTGGACGCCCTGGCCCAGGGCAGGCTGGCCGGGGCGGCGCTGGATGTCTTCACCCATGAGCCGCTGCCGGTGGAATCGCCCCTGTGGGAGATGCCGGGTGTCATCGTCTCCCCGCATACCGCGGGCGAGGTCACGGACTGGCGCGCCGACCTGGGCGAACTCTTCCTCGACAATCTGCTCCGACACCGCGAGGGCCGCCCCCTGCGCAATGTGGTCGACAAGGCCCTCGGCTATGTGGTGGACGGATGAGACGGCCGCTGACGCCCCCCGCGCGCCAGCGACCGTTTCACCGTTCGGCGCGGACCTGAGGCAGCTCAAGCGCCGAGCCCCCGTGCACGGTGATGCGCACGGGAGTGAGGGTGGTCGCGTCGAGCGTCGGCTCGCCGCTTCCGGTGTTGCGGGCGAAGCGCGGGTGGGCGCCACCGCTGATCTGGAGCCGGATCCGGTGGCCGGGCGCGAAGCGGTGGGCGGTGGAGCTCATCGGCACGGTGACCTCCAGGGGGTGCGCCGACGTGGTGGGCAGCCGCACCAGCCCGTCGCACACATTGACGGAGCGGCCCTTTTCGTCGACGTCGCAGAGCCGGGCGAAGACATCGGCGTAGCCGGTGTCCGTGGAGATCCGCAGCCGTGCGGCCACCGGGCCGAGGACGTCCATGGGCTCGTTCACCGGCTCACTGGTGAACGTCAACACATCGTTGCGCCCCTCGAGGTCGCCGTTGTCACGGCTCCCCGCGGTGGCCGAGAGCAGTGGCCCGCCGATGGACGGGGTGGGGTCGGCCGGATCGTAGCGGAAGGCGGCGAGCGGGACGGAGTCCTCGGACGGCTGCCGGATGAGCCGCCCGTCCCCCGCCGGGAACCACTGGCCGACGGCCGGGGACGGCGGCCACTCGGCGAGGTCCCGCCAGCGCCCCTGGCCGCCGATGTGCACCCGCACCCTGGCCGGGCGCAGCCCCGAGGGGTCGTCGCACAGATGCGCGCGCAGCCAGGCGAGGCTTTCGGCGAAGACCTCCGGCCAGCCCTTCTGGAGCGCGGAGGCGTGGGTCCAGGGGCCGACGAGCAGGGAGGTGTCACAGCCCGCCCCGCGCAACCGGCCGTATTGCTCGAAGGTCTGGTCCACCAGCACGTCATGCCACCCGCTGATCAGACAGGTGGGGACGGACGAGCCGGCCGCGGCGCCACCCGTGGAGGCGCCCTCCCAGAACGGGTCGTCGGCGTCCGGGTGTGACATCACCTCGTCCAGCCAGGGCACTTCACCCCCGAGCCCGCGGACGTGACTGCCGCGCAGCGGCAGCGCCCGGGTCATCTCCGCGAGGTGGCGCCGCAGCCGCAGCGTGGCCCGGAGGAAGGGGCCGAACCCCCGGTGCTGGGAGGTCATACCGGAGCCGACGAGCAGCGCGTTCTCCAGTTGCAGGGCGCCGTCGCGGTGGAACAGGGCGTGCGGGTCGGACAGGCCGACCTGCACCACCATCGCCCGCAGCTCCGGCGGCGGGTCCAGGGCGAGCGCCCACTGCGCATAGCCGAGGTAGCTCGGGCCGAGGGTGCCCAGCGCCCCGTTGAACCAGGGCTGGTCCCGCAGCCAGCCCACGGTGGCCAGGCCGTCGGCCGCCTCGTTGCGCCAGAAGTGGAACTCGCCGCCCGAGCCGCCGGTGCCACGGCAGCTCTGGAGCACGACATGGAAGCCCTGCTCGGCGAAGAGCATGCCGTACATGGGTGACCAGGGCACACCCCTGCCGTAGGGCGAGCGCACCAGCACGGTGGGGAAGTCGCCGTCCGCGCGCGGGAAGTAGTGGTCCGTACGGAGGAGGCTGCCGTCGGCGGCCGGGACCTCGAGGCCCGGCTCCCATCCGGCCTCGTACCGCTTGGCCGGAAGGCCGCGCCAGGTCGCCCTCATCATCCGTGCGGACAGCGGCGGCTTGCCCGGGGGCGCGATCCAGGTGGCCCCGGCCCCACCGTCCGCGGCCCCGGACACTCCATCGCGCGTGTGTGACGTCATCCGCGTTCCCCTCCCCTAATCCCGTACCGCGTACGAGAATAGTAGGTGCTTGGATGGATTCCGCAAGTCGCCATACGGGGGCGAGCCGCCACGCGGGGGCGAGCCGCAGGGCGGGGAAGGAGCGATCAGGTCGTGGTGCGCGGTGACGGGTCGGACGCCGGAGGCGTCGACCCCCAGCAGCTGTGGCTGAACTCCGACCGCCCCCGCAAGGGGCGCAAACCCGCCTTCAGCCGGGGGGCGATCACCACCGCGGCGGTCGCCCTCGCGGACGCGGAGGGAATCGACGCGGTCACCATGCGGCGGGTGGCCTCGGAGGTCGGCGCCGGGGTCATGTCGCTCTACAGCTACGCCCCCGACAAGGAGACGCTGCTTCAGCTGATGGTCGACCACGTGAGCGGCGAGCTGTCACCGCCGGACCCGCTGACCGGCGACTGGCGTGCCGATCTGAAGGCCATCGCCCACGCCCAGCGGGCCCTGATGCTCCGCCACCCCTGGCTCCCCACCGCGCTGTTCGACCGCCGCTGGTCCCTCGGCCCCAACACCCTGGCCTTCCTGGAACACGCGCTCGCCGCCCTGCGGCCCACCGCGCTGGACGGCGGCGCGAAGCTGGAGGTGTTCAGCCTGATCACGGGGTTCGCCGCCAGGCTCGTCGCCGATGAGATCGCCCAGGCCGCGCTCTCCGCCTCACCCGAGCGGGCCGCCGCCGAGGCCCGCTATCTCGCCGCGGTGGCCGCCGACGGACACCATCCGGAGCTCGCCGAGGCCCTCTCCGCCCCGGCACGCCCGCTCACCCCCGACGCCACGTTCGCCCGGCTGCTCGACCGCATGGTCGACGGTCTGGACGCCGGCTCGTAGGGCGACCCGGGCGCAGGCGGCCGGACACCAGGACCCTAGGGGTTGGTCCACGCCTCGGGGTCCTCGGCGAGGCCCAGGACGTCGCCGGGCAGCTTGGCCGCGGCCACCTCCGCGAGGGTCACCTCGCCGAGGATCTTGCGTACGTTGGCCCGTACCGCGATCCACAGCGGCAGCAGCGACTCCGCGGGTCCGCAGTACGACAGCTCGGGCGGGCGCACTCCGCGCACCGACACCAGGGGGCCGTCGACCACCCGGATCACCTCGGCGATGCTGATGGTGTCCGCCGGGCGGGCCAGCCGGTAGCCGCCCTTGCCGCCGCGCTGGCTGGCCACCAGGCCGCCCCGGCGCAGATCGCCCAGGATCCCCTCGAGGAACTTGTGCGGGATGCCCTGCGCACCGGCGATCACCTCGGCCTTGACCGAGGTGTCCTCCCCCGCCACGGCCAGTTCCAACGCCGCCCGCACCGCATAGTCCGCCTTCGCCGAGATCCGCATGCGCTGATTATCCGCCCCTTGAGCACCGGGCCGTCAGAAGGGCAGGGTGAACGGGGGGTGCTCGCCGTTGAGGAAGTAGTCCCCGACCTCGTGGAGCCGGTGGGCGACGGGGTCGTAGAGGGTGTGGGTGCGCGCGTTGCGCCAGAAGCGGTCGAATCCGTAGGCCGAGGAGGCGGAGCGGGCGCCGACGACGTCCAGGGCGCGGGCGGTGGCGTCGTGGGCGGCCCGGGAGGCGGCGGCCTCGGCCGCGGCGGCGAGCACGGTGATCTCGGCGCATTCGTCGTCGGTCAGGTCCTCGCCACGCGCCAGCCCGCCGTCCAGGGCCTCCAGCGCCTGGTCGGCGAGGGCGGCGGCGGAGAAGGTGGCGACGGTGAGCTCCCCGTAGGTGGTCAGCGCGTACGGATCGCGCGGGGAGGTGTGCGGCCAGGGCGCGTGCACCGCCCTGGTGTACTCGCGGGCCTCGGCGAGCACTCCCTGCGCGATCCCGAGACATATCTGCGCCGAGACCAGCCGGCCGGTCGGCGCGGCCAGTCCGCTGAACGGCGAGAGGGTGTCCTCGTCCCAGGAGAGCGGGCCGAGCACCGCGTCCTCCTCGACCGGCACTCCGTCGAACTCCACACTGCCGCCGGCCGCCAGCCGCTGCCCGAAGGTGTCCCCGTCGTCGCTGCCGCACACCACACCGGGGTGGGCGGTGTCGACGAGCACGGCCAGCGGTTCGCCGGTGTCCGCGTGGGTGGCGCGGACGGCCAGCCGGTCGGCGACCAGCACGCCGGTGGCGTACCCCTGGCGTCCGTTCACCAGCCGGCCGTCCCTCCCGGAGGTGAGCGTCAGCCGTGGCTCGCGCGGAGACAGACCGCCGCCCCAGCACCACTGCCCGGCCGCCGACTCGTGCTCCACCCGGGCGGCGAGATCGGCCCCGCCGAAGAAGCGGGCGCTGAAGGACAGCACATAGTGACAGCCGAGCACCTGGCCGATCGCGCCGTCGGCCGCGGCGATCTTCCGTACGACGGCGCACGCCGTCGACCAGCCCGCACCCCCGCCGCCGCGCTCGACGGGGATCAGCAGCGCCAGCAGCCCCGCCTCGCGGAGCCGCGCGATCTCGCCGTACGGCGTCTTGCCGGCCTGGTCGCGGACGACCGCGTCCGTGGCGAGGTCGTCCGCCACCTCACCGGCGATCTGAAGCCACCACGCGCGGTCGAGTGTTTCGGCCGCCGCATCCACCACCGTCACGCCCGCTCCCCTCCATCGGCCGGACCTCATCATTCCCTATTTTTCCAGTAGGGAAAATAGGGAATCCGACGGCGGACGTCCAACGAGTGATGCCCGGCATATGCCAGTGCTACGTTTGTCCGAGAACGCCCTATTCCGTGAGTGAGGTTCTGGGATGGCGGAGTGGCGCGGAACAGACGCGGTGGGGCGCGCCCACTCATGGGGCGATGAACGGCTCTCCCTCCTCTCGGCCGTCGGCACCGCGCTCACCGACCGCGAGGTGATGCGGCACGCCCTGGACCAGGCGGTCTCCGAGCTGGGCGGACTCGCGGGCCTGGTGCACTGGTCCTGCGGTCCGGCCGGGAGCCGTACTCTGCGGCTGGTCCTCGCCAGCGGGCTGCCGCTCGCCGCCCTCGGCGGCTGGGAGGAGATCCGCCAGGACGAGGCCCCGCTCGCCCCCGCGCGCGCCGTGCGGGACGGCCGCTTCGTATGGCTGCCTGCGGCCTCCGGCGAGGCTGCCGGGGCCGGCGAGGTCCCCGGCCCCCGGGAGACCGCCCGCGCCGCCTCCGGGAGCCTTCCGGCGGCGACCACGGTGGCGTCCGTTCCGCTGACCGGTCAGGACGGGCCGGTGGGCGCGCTGTCCGTCCTCACCGGCCCGCGGGAGCCGACCCCCGAGCAGGCCACCTTCCTCGAGGCGGTGGGGCGCTGGGCGGAGCGCCGCCTCTCGCGCTCGGGAATCGGGGTCGGCGACTGCGACGAGTACCCGTGGTGGCAGCAGCGACCGGGCGGCTCGGTGGTCCAGCAGTCCCTGGACGCGGTCAAGGCCGGCTCCTGGGAATGGGGCATCCACACCGGTGAGATGCGCTGGGACCGGGCGGGGCTGACACTTCTCGGCCTCCCCGGCGGCTATCAGCGGCGGATCGAGAGCTGGCTCAACCTCATCCACCCCGAGGACATGCCGCGGGTGATGGCCGCCACCGAGAAGTCGCTGCGCGAGCGGAGCGGCTACGAGGCCGAGTACCGGGTCCGCCGCCCCGACGGCACCACCGGCTGGGTGCAGAGCCGCGCCCATCTCGAACTCGACGCGAACGGCGAGCCGGTCCGCATGCTCGGGAAGGTCTGGGACACCACCGAGAGCCGGATGGCGCGGGAGTCGGTGGGGCAGGCGCTGCGGTACATGAGCGACGCGTTCTTCGCGGTGAACCGGGACTGGCGGATCACCTTCCTCAATGTCGAGGCCGAGCGCCTGGTCGGCCCGGCCGGAGAGGTGCTCGGGCGGCCGCTCTGGGAGGGCCCCGCGGGCACGGTCCCCGAGCTGGAGGACCGCTGCCGGCGCGCCGCCGCCGACGGCAGGCCGACCGGGTTCGACATCCGGTGGCCCACCGACGACCGCTGGTACCACATACGGCTGGTCTCGGTCCCCGATGGGCTGACGGCCTATCTCACCGATGTCACCGAACGGCGCACCCAGGCCGCGCGGCGCGCGGAGGCCGAGCGCGTCGGCGCCGAACAGGCCGCCAGGATAAGCGAGTTGGGCAACGCGCTCGCCGAGGCGGTGACCACCCAGGACGTCATCCAGGTCATGGCCGCCCATGTGCTGCCACCGTTCGGCGCCTCGGGTCTGCTGATGCTGTTCCTGGAGGGCGGCCGGCTGAACGTGGTGGGGTCCGTGGGCTATCCCCGGGCCTTCCTCAGCAGGGTCGACGGGGTCCCGGCGTTCGGGGGCTACCGTCTGCTCAACGAAGTGCTCGGCTCGCGCCGGCCGCGCTTCATCTCCTCGACCGAGGAGTACGAGCAGCTGTTCCCGGATCTCACCGGCAACCCCGCCATCGCCCGGAAGAACGCCTGGGCCGTGCTTCCCCTGATCGCCTCGGGCAACGCCATCGGCACCTGCACCGTCTCCTTCGACCGGCCCCGCCGCCTCTCCGCCGACGAGCGCACCCTGCTGACCGCCCTCAGCGGAATGGTCGCCCAGGCGCTGGCCCGGGCCCGGCTCTACGACACCGAGCACGCCCGCGCCCAGGCGCTCCAGCGCGGTCTGCTGCCCCGGGTCCTGCCCTCCCCGGCCGCCCTCACCCCCGCCGTGCGCTATCTGCCCGCCAGCAGCGGTACGGACATCGGCGGCGACTGGTACGACGTGATCCCGCTGTCCGCGGAGCGGGTGGCCCTCGTCATCGGCGATGTGATGGGCCACGGTCTGGCGGAGGCGGCCACCATGGGGCGGCTGCGCACCGCCGTGCACACGCTCGCCAACCTGGAGCTGCCCCCCGAGGAGGTCCTGGCCCATCTGAACGAGGTCGTCAGCGATCTGGGCGACGACTCCTTCGCCACCTGTCTCTACGCGGTGTACGACCCCATCACGGGGCACTGCTCCCTCGCCCGCGCCGGTCATCCCCCACCGCTGATCGTGCACCCGGACGGCAGCGTGGAGTGCCTGGAGCCGACGCCCGATCCGCCGCTGGGCGCCGGGCAGCCGCCGTTCTCCACCGTGGATCTGCGGTTGCCCGACGGCAGTCTGCTGGTGATGTACACCGACGGCCTCGTGGAGTCCGCGGCGCGCGACATCGACACCGGTATCGCCGAGTGCACCCAGGTGCTGACCAGCGAGTACGGGCGGCTCCTCACATGTCCTCCGCCCCGTCCGCGTACCGGTGGCCACAGGGCGGGCGGCCGACACGGGACGGACCACGACCGGCTCGACCGGCTCTGCGACCTCCTGGTCGGGGCCATGCTGCCCACGAAGCGGCTGACCGCCGACGACACCGCCCTGCTGATCGCCCGGCTCCACGGGCTGGCGTCCGGGAACACCGCCGGGTGGCCGCTGCCGGAGGACCCGGTGGCCGCCGGTCTCGCCCGCGCCCATGTGCGCGAACAACTCGAGGCTTGGGGTCTCGACGAGCTCGTCGTGACCACCGAACTGCTGGCCAGCGAGCTCGTCGCCAATGTCGTCCGGCACGCCAGGGGGCCCACCCGGCTTCGGCTGATCCGCGGCAGATCGCTGATCTGCGAGGTCTCGGACGCCAGCGCCACCACGCCCCGGATTCGCCGGGCCGCCGAGACGGACGAGGGAGGGCGGGGGCTCCAGTTGATCTCCGCGCTCTCGCAGCGCTGGGGGACCCGTTACACCGCCGAGGGCAAGTGCATCTGGACGGAACAGCCCATCGCGTGGCCCGGCACACCACCGTAAGACCCGGCGCCGCGCCCTGAGGCCGTCCTACGGAACGTCCGGCGAACCGCGCGGCGAAGCCGCGTTTGGGTGCTTTCCCCTCCCCGCCCCTTCCCGAAACTGGGGCTCTGCCCCAGACCCCGAATAGGGGCTTCGCCCCGAACCCCGAACCCCGAACCCCGAGGCCCGGGACGAAGCCCTGCCCCGCAGCGGAGCCGCATACCGATGCCGCGAGCGGAGCCCCGGTACGGGCCCTGGGGCGAAGCCCCCGTACGGGCCCGGGGCGGAACCCCCGTACGGGCCCGGGGCGGAACCCCCGTACAGGCCCGGGGCGGAACCCCCGTACAGGCCCGGGGCGGAACCCCCGTACGGGGCCCCGGTACAGAGCCCGGGGCGACGCCCCCATCCGGGGTCCGAGGCGGAACCCCGGTACGGGCCTGGGGCGAAGCCCCGGTACGGGGCCTGGGGCGAAGCCCCAGTCTCGGGAAGGGGCGGGGAGGGGAACAGCCCGCCGCAGGCGTCACCATCCGTGGGACACCAGCACCAAGCTCCGGCGCACGTCAGCCCAGGGCAAGCTCACCGCCCCGGGCCTCCAGGACGGCGCCGGTGATGTAACTCGCGCGGGAGGAGACGAGGAAGAGCACGGCCTCGGCGATCTCCTCTGGCGCCGCGGGCCGGTCCAGAACCGTGGCCCGCGCCACGGCCCGCAGGGCCTCCTCCCCCATCTCGGAGGTGCCCGGGGTACGGACCGGACCCGAGCGGACGGCGTTGACCCGGACTCCCCGGCCGCCGAACTCATCGGCCCACACCCGGGTCAGCAGTTCCAGCGCGGCCTTCGAGGCGCCGTACGCCCCGGCGTTGCGGGCGGGGGCACCGGCGGCGATGGTGCTGAGGTTGACGATGGCCCCGTGGCCCCTGGCGGCCATACCCGGTGCGAGCCGCCCCACCAACAGAAGCGGCGCGCGGGCGTTGATGGCCATATGGACGTCGAACATCTCGGACGAGGTCCCGGCGGTGTCCGCGAACCGGTAGACACCCGCGTTGTTGACCAGGATGTCCACGTCCCCGGCCTCGGCGGCCAGCCGCCCCACATCGTCGGCCTCGGCCAGATCCGCCGCCACGAACCTGGCCGTGGCACCCGTCGCGGACACCTCCTGGACCACGTCCGCGCCCCGGCGCGCGTCCCGGCCGTGGACGACGACCTCGGCCCCCAGCGCCCCGAGCCGCAGGGCCACGGCCCGGCCGATCCCCGCCGTGGCGCCCGTGACCAGGGCCGTGGCACCGGACAGCTCACCACTCATACGGACACTCCTCACCGTAGGCCGGAAACCGATCCACACCACACGCACCGGATGCATACCGCACCCGCCCCCACCGGGCCGTACGGCTCGCCGCCGCAGGGGCTGAACGGACGGTCCGCGCGGAGCCGCCGGACGGCGCCGGGCCGAAGCACGGCCGCGCCAAAGACGCCGAGGACGACGAGGACACGATCTTCCGCGTGGCGCTCGTCTTTGCTGTACTGCGTGGGTGCGGGAAACACGGTCAACCAGCCATGTCGCCCTGGTGACGGGCGCGAACCAGGGGATCGGCGCCGCGACGGCACGAGCGCTGGCGGCCCGCGGTGCCGCGGTGCTCTGCACCTATCTGTGCCCGCCACCCGGCGGCGGCGAGGGGGCCGCCCCGGATCCGTACCACACCGCGCGATCCACCGACGGTGAAGAGGTCGCGGCGGAGATCCGCCGGGCCGGAGGGCGGGCCGAGGCCGTTGAGGCGGACCTCGGCGACCCGGCGGTTCCGGGGCGGCTCTTCGACCTCGCCGAGGACCGCCTGGGCCCGGTCGACATCCTGGTCAACAACGCCTCGGGGTGGGTCCAGGACACCTTCACCCCCGATCCGGCCGACCGGTTCGACCGGCCGCTGCGCCCCGTCACCGCGGAGACCTGGTCCCGGCAGTTCTCGGTGGACGCGATGGCGCCCGCGCTGCTGATCGGCGAACTGGCCCGTCGCCACCGGGCACGCGGTGCCGGCTGGGGGCGGATCGTGGGCCTGACATCGGGAGGGGAGCTCGGTTTCCCGGGAGAGGTGTCCTACGGCGCGGCGAAGGCCGCACAGACCGACTACACCCTGTCGGCGGCCGCGGAGCTGGCCGGCCTCGGCATCACGGCCAATGTGGTGCAGCCGCCCGTGACCGACACCGGGTGGGTCACTGATGAGGTCCGGCGGTTCGTCGCCGCGAGCGCCACCCATTTCCATGTCGCCGATCCGGCCGAGGTCGCGAAGACCATCGTCTTCCTCGCCTCGGACGAGGCCGCGCTCATCACCGGAAACGTCATCACCCTTCGCTGACAAGGATTTTCGCCATTCGCCAGAGGGAGTCCAGAGGGAGTGGAGTGCCGAAGTGACTGACACGGGAACACACGGACGTCGGCGCAGCGCGGCCTGGTTCGGCGCGGAGGGCCGGTCCGGGATGGTCTATCGGTCCTGGATGCGCAACCAGGGCTATACCGGTGAGGTGTTCGACGGCCGCCCGGTGATCGGCATCGCCACGACGTGGTCGGAGCTGGCGCCCTGCAACAGCCATCTCCAGCGGGTGGCGGAGTCGGTGAAGCGCGGGGTGTGGCAGGCCGGGGGCTTTCCGCTGGAGTTCCCCGCGATGGCGCTGGGCGAGACGCTGATGCGGCCCACCGCGATGCTGTACCGCAATCTGCTGGCCATGGAGGCCGAGGAGCTGATGCGGGCCAATCCGCTGGACGGCGTGGTGCTGCTGTCCGGCTGTGACAAGACCACTCCGGGGCTGCTGATGGCCGCCTCCAGCGTCGATCTGCCGGCCATCATGGTCACCGGCGGCCCGATGCTCAACGGCAAGTACCGGGGCGGGGACGTGGGCTCCGGCACCCAGGTGTGGCGGTTCGAGGCCGAGCTGGCGGCCGGGCGGATGACCCAGGAGGAGTGCTTCTTCGCCGAGGGCTGTATGGCCCGGTCCAACGGGCACTGCATGACCATGGGCACCGCGTCCACCATGGCGTCGATGGCCGAGGCACTCGGTATGCAGCTGCCCGGTTCGGCGAGCTGGCCGGCGGTGGACTCGCGGCGGTACGAGACGGCGCAGCGCGCCGGGCAGCGGATCGTGGCCATGGTGGAGGAGGATCTGCGGCCGTCGCAGATCATGACCCGGGAGGCGTTCGAGAACGCGATCCGGGTCAACGCGGCCATCGGCGGCTCCACCAACGCGGTGATCCATCTGCTGGCCATAGCGGGGCGGCTGGGGGTGCCGCTGGCTCTCGACGACTTCGACGCGCTCGCCCGGGAGGTGCCCACACTGGTCGATCTCCAGCCCTCCGGACGGTTCCTGATGGAGGACTTCTGCTACGCCGGTGGGCTGCCGGTGGTGATGCGCGAGCTGGGCGCGCTGCTGCACCCGGAGCCGACCACGGTGACCGGCCGTACGGTGGCGGAGAACGTCGCCGACGCCGAGTGCTGGAACCGTGAGGTGATCCGGACGCTGGACGACCCGTTCCAGGAGGCGGGCACCGGCACCGCCGTACTGCGCGGCAATCTCGCGCCGAACGGCGCGGTGATCAAACAGTCCGCCGCATCGCGCCATCTGCTCACCCACCGGGGCCGGGCCCTGGTGTTCGACACGCCGGAGGACTACCTGGCCGTCCACGCGGATGAGGATCTGCCGGTGGACGAGAACACCGTGCTGGTGATCCGGGGCAGCGGCCCGCGCGGCTACCCGGGGATGCCCGAGGTGTCCAATGTGGTGCTGCCGCCCAAGTTGCTGCGCAAGGGCGTCGAGGACATGGTGCGCATCTGTGACGGCCGGATGTCCGGCACCGGCTTCGGCACCGTGGTGCTCCATGTGTCCCCCGAGTCCGCCGTCGGTGGCCCGCTGGCGCTGGTGCGCGACGGCGACTGGATCACCCTGGACGTCCCGGCGCGTACGCTGACCCTGGACGTGGACGAGGAGGAGCTGGAGCGCCGACGGGCTGCCTGGGAGCCCCCGACGCCGGTCGCCGACCGGGGCTGGAGCAGGCTCTACACCGAGCATGTGCTACAGGCGGACCAGGGCCTTGACCTGGACTTCCTGGTCGGCGGCAGCGGACATCCGGTGCCCCGCGAGTCCCACTGACCACTGACGCTCACGGTCGTGTGGTGGTCCGCCCGCGGATCACCACACGACCGTCCCCGCGCGGCCGCCGTCAGTTCGCCAGAAGCCTGCGCAGCCACCGCAGCCGTGCCTCCCGCGCGTCCCGCGAGACGGCCGCCCGCGGCGCCATGCCCGAGAATCCGTGGAAGGCACCCGGCCAGACGTGCAGTTCGGCCTGTCCCCCGGCTCGCCAGATGCGGCCGGCGTAGTCGACGTCCTCGTCACGGAAGGTTTCCGCGGCCCCTACGTCGATGAACGCGGGAGGCAGACCGGACAGGTCCGTCGCCCGGGCCGGTGCGGCGTAGGGCGATACGTCGTCACCACCGCGCGCGGCGCCGAGCAGCGCGGTCCACCCGGCCTCGTTGGCAGCCCTGTCCCACACCCCGACTCCCGCCATCTGCACGGCGGAGGGCGTGTCGTTGCGGTCGTCCAGCATGGGGCACATCAGCAGTTGTCCGAACGGGGCTGGACCACCGCGGTCCCGGGCCATCAGGGCGACCGCGGCGGCGAGGCCGCCACCGGCGCTGCCCCCGACGACGATGAGGCGCCCGGGGTCGATGCCCAGCTCGGCGGCGTGTTCCGCCGTCCACACCAGACCGGCGTAGCAGTCCTCGACCGGTCCGGGGTGCTGGGTCCCGGGTGCCAGGCGGTACTCGACGGAGACCACGGAGAGCCGCAGTTCCTGGGCGAGGTCGAGCATCTCCGGCACGCCCGTGCGGTTGTCCCCGACCGTCATGCCACCGCCGTGGATGTGGTAGAGCGCGGGCACCGGAGTGGCCGTGTCCGCCAAGTGGCAGATCAGCAGGGAGACGTCCGGCGCGCCCACCGGGCCGGGGACGGACCGCTCCTCGACCCGGAACGCCCCGTCGCGCTCCAGGGCCTCGTTCGTCACCGGCTCCATGCCGGGGACGTCCTGAGGGGGTGTCGCACCAGGATCGGCCCCGGAGCCGCCGGGTGGCAGGAGCTCATAAATCGCCGCGAGCGCCGTGGTGAGTTCCGGGTCGAACGGCGGCGGTGGCCCGAGTGGTGCGCTGGCCGTACGTACGGGCGGGGTGTGCTCCATGGTCGACTCCCAGGGCGATGGCAGGGGGAACTCCTGTGGTCGGCCGCCCACTGCCCCAAGATCAGCAGCCGCTCGGCGGATTCTAGCCACCGGGTGGCGGGGCGGCGAGGGAGGCCTGACGCGGGGTCAGCCATCAGCCGTTCCAGCTCTCGTCGTACGGATCGCGCGGGGCCGGCACCGGCCTGGACCGGCTGACCTCGAGGTACGGGATGGCGCCACCGCCCACCGGGTCCCTGGTCCGTTCGCGGGTGTAGGTGCCGATGACCTGGAGCCAGGTGTCGGGTTCCAGCACCGCGGGGATCCGCCCGGTCAGGCCGATCTTGACGGGCTGGGCGTCGGCGGCGCAGCAGTTGAGCGCCATCCGGACGAGATAGGGGGCGCCGTGGCCGTCGAGGGCGACAAAGCCGGTGATCTTGACCCTTCGGTGCTCCAGGGAGCGCCCGTGGTCGTACACCGCACGCCCGGCGTAGTCGGCCACGTTGAGCGGCAGCGGGTCCCCGGCGGGGAGGGCGGGGAAGCCCCAAGGGCGTTGCAGCGCCGTGCCGGTGTGCATGGCGGTGTACGAGCCGAGCGCGGGCGGCGCCACCAGGATGAGGGCGAACAGCGGGAGCACGAGGAGCCAGGAGACACGTGGTTCCCGGTGGGCGTGGCCGCCTTCACCGTGGCCCTCTTCGCCCTCACCCTGGCCGCCTTCGCCCTCACCGCGGCCCTCGTCGCCCTCCTCACCGTGGCCCTCTCCCCCCTCCCCCGCGTCCTCACCGGCCGGGCGCGTCCGCCGCTCGTACCAGACGGTGGCGACGGCGGCCGCCATCAAGACGACACCGGCCGCGAGGAGCAGCGGGCGCAGCCCCGCCTTCACATAGCGCAGATAGAGGTCGGTGGATCCGGCCCGCAGCACCGCCCCGCCGACCAGGAACAGCACGATCGCCTGAGCCTTCCTGTTCACAGCAGCACCGCCCCGACCAGGGCCGACACCAGGACGGCGAGGACGAAGGTGGCGGGCGCGAACCGCAGCGCGAACCCGCGGCCGAACGTGCCGGTCTGCATCGCGAAAAGCTTCAGGTCGATCATCGGGCCCACGACGAGGAACGCCAGCCGGGCGGTGAGCGAGAACTGCGACAGGGACGCGGCCACGAAGGCGTCGGCCTCGGAGCAGATCGACAGCAGCACCGCGAGGACCGCCAGGGCCAGGATCGACACGACCGGGTCATCGGCGGCGCCGCGCAGCCAGCTCGCCGGGACCACGGCCTTGAGGGTGGCCGCGGCCATGGCGCCGACGACGAGGAAGCCACCGGCGTGCATCACATCGTGGCGTACGGACGCCCAGAAGGCGGCGCCCTTCCCATGGCCGTGGAAGGCGGGGCGGGCCGGTGGGCGCAGCCAGTCGGCGCGCCCCAGCCGCTGCCACAGCCAGCCCATCGCACACGCCACGAACAGACTCGCCACGAACCGGGCGAACACCATCTGCGGCTGGCGGGGGAACGCGACGGCGGTGGCGGTCAGCACGATCGGGTTGATCGCCGGGGCGGACAGCAGGAACGCGAGCGCCGCCGCCGGGGTGACGCCCCGGCGCACCAGCGCCCCGGCCACCGGTACGGAGGCGCATTCACAGCCGGGCAGCACCGCCCCGGCCACGCCCGCCACCGGCACCGCGACGGCGGGCCGCCGAGGCAGCGCGCGGGCGAAGAACGACGGCGGGACGAAGACCGCGATGAGCGCCGACAGCAGCACCCCGAGCACGAGGAAGGGCAGGGCCTGGAGGACCACCGCGGTGAACACGGTCATCCAGCTCTGCGCCACCGGAGCCGACAGCGCCCGGCGGACCGGCCCCTGCGCGACCACCACCACCAGCAGCAGCATGATGAGGCCGAGGGAGGAATCGAACCGCCCGCCCCGCGGATCGCCCGCGTCGCGGCGGCCGGCCCCGGTCGGGGCCGCTTCGGTCGGGGCCGCTTCGGTCGAGGTGGTCACGGGTGGGATACCTCCGGCGTCGAGGGTGCGTGGCGCGGTTCCCCGCCCCCTCCAGTACGCCGGTTCGGCCCCGCGTGCTCACCGCGGCCACCATGAGCCGGAAGTCACCCCGGCGTCCGCCGCCTCGCTCAGCCGGGGCTCACCCACGCGCCCAGGTCGGCGGAGCGGGTCATGGCGTCCAGCACGGTGGCGCTGTGCACGGCGTCGTCCAGGGTGGCGCCGTGGGCGGTGCCCTCGGCGATGGAGCGCAGGAAGTGGTACGCCTCGATCACCTTCAGATCGTCATAGCCCATGCCATTGGCCGAACCGGGCTGGAAGGCGGCGTACTCGCCGTGCCCGGGGCCGACGTACACGGTGGAGACGGGCTGGTCCTGGTACGCGGTGCCACGGCTGACGCCTAGTTCGCCCATGCGCCGGAAGTCCCAGAACACCGCGCCCTTGGTGCCGTGGATCTCGAAGCCGTAGGTGTTCTGTTCGCCGACCGAGACCCGGCACGCCTCCAGTACCCCGCGGGCGCCGGAGGCGAAGCGCAGCAGACAGGAGACGTAGTCCTCGTTCTCCACCGGGCCCAGCTCGCCGCCGGTGGCCCGGGTGTGACCGGCGGTGGCGCCCGTGGGGCGGGCCCGCTCGGGCACGAACACGGCGGTGTCGGCGGTCAGCGCGTCGATCTCGCCGAGCAGGAAACGGGCCAGGTCCACCCCGTGCGAGGCGAGGTCGCCCAGCACTCCGCTGCCGCCGCGCGCACGTTCGTACCGCCAGGTCAGGGCCCCCTCCGGGTGGGCGGCATAGTCGCTGAAGAGGCGGACGCGGGCGTGGGTGACGGCGCCGATCTCCCCGGCGGCGATCATGGCGCGGGCGGTCTGGACGGCGGGTGCGTTGCGGTAGTTGAAGCCGACCGCGCCCTGGACCCCGGCCTCGGCCGCGGCCCCGGCGACCGCGCGGGCGTCGTCGGCGGTGAGCCCGACGGGCTTCTCGATCCAGATGTGCTTGCCCGCCCGGGCCATGGCGACGCCGATCTCGCGGTGCAGGAAGTTCGGCGCGGCGATGCTCACCGCCTGGACCCGGGGGTCGGCGGCGACCTCTTGCCAGTCCCGGGCGGCGGTGGCGAAGCCGTACCGCCCGGCGGCCTCCTCGGCTCGGCCGGGCACCTCGTCGGCGACGGCGACGAGTTCGGGCCGTACGGACAGCCGCGGGAAGTGGTGCGGCAGCCGGACGTACGCCTGGGTGTGTACCCGTCCCATCCAGCCGAATCCCACGACGGCGACCCCGAGCGTACTCACCATGACTGCCCTTCTTCGGACTTTCTCCGGGACGTATTTGGACCGTTCCAGATCTCTCCCGGCCCACACTGAAAGCCCTCCCCGCAGGTGTCAACCCCTTTGACAACCGTGTCTGCCCTGTGGAACGGTCCAGAGCATGAGACCACCGACGATCCGCGATGTCGCCGAACGGGCCGGAGTGTCGAAGTCGCTGGTCTCCCTGGTGCTGCGCGGCTCGCAGCAGGTGCGCCCCGAGAAGCGGCGGGCCGTCCTGGCCGCCGTCGAGGAGCTCGGCTACCGGCCCAACGCCGCCGCGCGCAGCCTCAGCGAGCGGCGCACCCGGACCGTCGGGGTGCTCCTCAACGATCTGCGCAACCCCTGGTTCGTGGAACTGCTCGACGGCCTCAACTCCGAGCTGTACGCGAGCGGGCTGCGCACCCTGCTGGCCGATGGCCGGCAGGGTCGGCGGCTCGGCGAGGACCTCACCCACACCTTCACCGAGCTGCGGGTGGACGGCCTGATCGCCGTGGGCACGCTCCCAGACCCGGCGGCGGTGCGCACGGCGGCCGCGCGGGTGCCCACGGTGGTCGCCGGCACCCGCGAGCCCGTGCTGCCGAATGTGGACATCGTCGCGGGCGACGACGAGCGGGGCGCCCGCCTGGCCACCGAGCACCTGATCGGCCTGGGCCACCGGCACATCGCGCATATCGCCGGGCAGGGCGTAGTGGGCGAACTGCGCCGCCGTGGCTTCGAGGCGGTCATGCGCGAGCACGGCCTGTCCGGGTCGGCGACCGTGGAGCAGGGCGATCTGACCGAGGAGGGCGGCTACCGGGCCACGGTCCGGCTGCTGGGCGCGCCGCACCGGCCCACCGCCGTCTTCGCGTTCAACGACATGGCCGGGGTGGGCGCCCTGTCGGCCGCCGAGGAGCTGGGCCTGCGGGTGCCGGGCGACCTCTCCCTCGTCGGCTACGACAACACCTATCTCGCGCGGCTGCGCCATCTGTGGCTCACCACCGTGGACAACGCCGGTCATGACATCGGCCGCCGCGCCGCGCGCCGGCTGCTCGACCGGATCGCCGACCCCGCCCGCCCCGGCGAGGTGGCACTCACCGCCCCGGTCCTCGAGGTCCGGGGCACGACGGCGCCGCCGCGTCCCGCGGACTGACCGTCGCGCACCGGCCATTGACGCCCCGTCGGTCCGCTGCCTATCGTCCGTTCGAAGTACTGAGCGATGTCCGATATTTCGAACACATTGCGGTACAGGAGTCGCCATGCGAACAACGGGACGTACCAGACGGGGCCTCGGCCTCACCGTGAGCGCTCTGCTCACCACCGCGCTCACCGCCGCGTTGCTCACCGACCCCACGGCCGCCGGGGCCTCCTCCGCTGCCGTGACCGACTACTCGATCACCGTCGATCCGGACCGCGCGGGCCCGGAGATCGACGACGCGATGTACGGCGTCTTCTACGAGGACATCAACCGCGCGGCGGACGGCGGGCTGTACGCCGAGCTCGTCCAGAACCGGTCCTTCGAGTACGACGCCGCCGACAACGCCTCGTACACCCCGCTCACCTCGTGGACCGAGACCGCGACCGGCGGCGCCACCGGCACGGCGCGCGTGGTGAACGACGCGGCGCGGCTCAATGAGGACAACCGCGACTATCTGCGGCTGGACCTCCGCGGGGACGGCGGCGGCACCGGCGCGGGGTACGGCGTCACCAACTCCGGCTACAACACCGGCATCGCGGTCCGGGCCGGAAAGAAGTACGACTTCTCGGTGTGGGCCCGCACCGACAACCCCTCGGGCACCCCGCTGACGATCGGTCTGCACACCGCCTCGGGCTCCACCGCGCTCGCCACACCGCTGCGCACCACCGTCCGCGGGGACCGCTGGACGAAGTACACCGGGACGCTCACCGCGCGCGCCACGGACACCACCGGACGGCTCGCGGTGACCGCGGGCGGCGGTGGCACCGTCCGGCTCGACATGGTCTCCCTCTTCCCCCGGGACACCTACAAGGGCCGCCCGAACGGGCTGCGCAAGGATCTCGCGGAGAAGATAGCCGCGCTGAAGCCGGGCTTCCTGCGCTTCCCGGGCGGCTGTCTGGTGAACACCGGAAGCCATAAGGCGTACGAGGCGCCGGACTGGGAGCGCAAGCGGTCCTACCAGTGGAAGGACACCGTCGGCCCGGTCGAGGAGCGGCCCACCAACGCCAACTTCTGGGGCTACAACCAGTCCTACGGCCTCGGGTACTACGAATACTTCCAGTTCGCCGAGGACATCGGCGCCACCCCGCTGCCCGTGGTGCCCGCGCTCGTCACCGGCTGCGGCCAGAACAAGGCCACCGACGACCCCGAGCTGCTCAAGCGCCACATCCAGGACACCCTCGACCTGATCGAGTTCGCCAACGGGCCGGTGACCTCCACCTGGGGCAAGATGCGCGCGCAGATGGGCCATCCACGGCCTTTCGGCCTGGACCGTCTGGAGGTGGGCAACGAGGAGAACCTCCCCGACGCCTTCTTCGAGCGCTTCGCCGAGTTCCGCAAGGCCATCGAGGCCAAGCACCCGGAGATCACGGTGATCAGCAACTCCGGGCCCGACGACAGCGGTGTCACCTTCGACCGCGCCTGGGAGCTGAACCGCGCGGCCAAGGTGAAGATGGTCGACGAGCACTACTACAACAGCCCGCGGTGGTTCCTGGAGAACAACAACCGCTATGACTCCTACGACCGCCAGGGCCCGAAGGTGTTCCTCGGCGAATACGCCTCGCAGGACAACCGCTTCGGAAACTCCCTGGCCGAGGCCGCGTACATGACGGGCCTGGAGCGCAACGCCGATGTGGTGAAGATGGCCTCCTACGCCCCGCTGCTGGCCAATGAGGACTACGTCCAGTGGCGGCCGGATCTGATCTGGTTCAACAACGCCGCCACCTGGGGCTCGACCAGCTATGAGACCCAGAAGCTGTTCATGAACAACGTCGGGGACCAGGTGGTGCCGAGCCGGGCGTCCGCCACCCCGTCCCTCCCCTCCGGCCCGATCACCGGTGCCGTCGGCCTGTCCACCTGGGCCACCAGCGCCGCGTACGACGACGTCCAGATCACCTCGGCGGACGGGGCCACCCTGCTGAGCGACGACTTCTCCGGCGGCGACGGCAAGTGGACCAAGGCCACCGGGACCGGCTCCTGGCAGGTGCGGGACGGCGCGTACGTCCAGTCCGACACCGCCGCCGAGAACACCATGGTCACCGCGGGCGACAGCGGCTGGCAGAACTACGACCTGAGGCTGAAGGCCACCAAGCGCTCGGGCAGCGAGGGCTTCCTCATCGCCTTCGGGGTCAAGGACACCGGCAACTACTACTGGTGGAACCTCGGCGGCTGGGGCAACACCCGGTCCGCCGTGGAGAAGGCCACGGACGGCGCCAAGCAGACGATGGCCGAGGACGATACGAGGATCGAGACGGGCCGGGAGTACGACGTGCGGATCGAAGTCCGCGGCCGACAGGTGACGCTGTACCTGGACGGGAAGAAGTGGGGTTCGTTCACCGATGACAAGGTGGCCGAGCCGTTCCGACAGGTGGTGACCCGCGACAAGGCCACCGGCGAGCTCATCGTCAAGGTGGTCAACGCCCAGGACGCCGCCGCCCGCACCCGGATCGACCTCGGCCAGGGGGTCAGGGCCCGGCGGGCCGCACGGCTGACCACGCTCCAGGGCGCCCCGGACGCGGTGAACACCGCGACCGATCAGCCCATCAAGCCGAGCAGTTCCACGTTCGACGGTGTGGACACCACCTTCAGCTACACCTTCCCGGCCAACTCCATCACCTTCATGCGGATCGCCACGCGGAAGTGAGCCGGGCTCGCGGCCGGTGACCGGAGCGGTCACCGGCCGCGGTCTCATCCGCGGCCCCGATCGCCGAGCGCACCGCCCGCCGCGCCCACCGCCAGGCCGAGGACGACCATCACGACATAGCCGTACACCGCATAGCCGTCGGGGACGAGGAAACGGACGAACCCCATGAAGTGGAGCCAGCCCCACCATTCGTGCAGCAGACCGCTTCCGCCGCCGACGACGAGGGTGAAGGAGAGCAGATGCGACACGGCGGCGAGCGGGGAGGTGTCCTTGGTGGATGTCATGACCCGAACCTAGGCGGGCCGCCCCGGGCGGCGGATCGGGCACAAGGCGGCCCGGCGGTGACCAAAGGAGACCGCACGCCACCGGGGAGTGGTACTTAAGTATCCGCTCGCGGTACGAGTCCCCGCTCGCCCGCCCGGTCCGCGTAGATTTCCGGGACATGCGCCGCATCCACCGCACCCGCCGGGACTGGGCAGCCGATCTGGGGCTGATGCTCTTCGCCGCCTGCTTCGCCGCCGCCAGCTCCGACTCCATACCGATCGAGGAGAACCTGGATCCGGTGTGGCTGACCGTCGATCAGGTGATCGGCGGGCTGGGGTGTGCGACGGTCCTGCTGCGGCGGCGGTGGCCGGTGGCGCTGGCGGTGGCGCTGCTGCTGGCGGGCAGCGAGCTCTCGCACTATCTCACCGGTCCCGCGATGGTGGCGGTGTTCACGGTGGCCGCGACCCGGCCGGGGCGGGCCACCGCGTGGGTGGCGGCGGTGGCCTTCGTACCGCTCCCCGTCTTCCTGTGGCAGCTGCCGGAGGAGTCCGGGGACCGGAAGAGCTCGGCGCTGACGTACTTCGCGCTGATCGCCGGGACCATCGGATGGGGGTTGTTCCGGCGGTCCCGGCAGCAGCTGATCGCCTCCCTGCGGGCGCGGGCCGAACTGGCCGAGGCAGACGCGGAGTTGCGGGCCGAGCGGGCCCGCCGGGAGGCGCGGGAGGAGATCGCACGGGAGATGCACGATGTGCTGGGACACCGGCTGACGCTGCTGAGCCTGCACGCCGGGGCGCTGGAGTTCCATACGAAGGCGCCCCGCGAGGAGATCGGAAGGGCCGCCGGGGTGATCCGGGAGAGCGCCCGCCTGGCGCTGAGCGATCTGCGTGAGGTGATCGGGGTACTGCGCGCGGGACCGGCGCAGGACGAGCGGCCCCAGCCCGAACTGGCCGATCTGGCCCGGCTGGTGGCGGAGGCCCGGACGGCGGGCGGCCGGATCGAGCTGACCGGGCCGCCCGACGGCCCGGCCCCGCCGCCCGTGGTGGGGCGCACGGCGTACCGCATCGTCCAGGAGGCGCTGACCAACGCGCGCAAACACGCGCCCGGCGCGGCGGTCACGGTACGGGTGTCCGGAGGCCCGGCCGACCGGCTGACGGTGGACGTCCGCAACGCGCCGCCGCCCAGTGCGGCCGCGGACACCGGCGGTGGCGAAGGCGGCCGTGGCGAGGGCGGCGGGCAGGGGCTGATCGGGCTGGCCGAACGGGCCCGGCTGGCGGGCGGCGAGCTGAGCGCGGGCCCGGCCCAGGGCGGCTTCCGGGTGCGCGCCTGGCTACCCTGGCCCGCGGCGGACACGGTGTCCGCCCAGGGGTGAGGGAGGACGGCGCGGGTGATCCATGTCCTGCTGGTGGACGACGACCCGATCGTACGGGCCGGACTGCGCCTGATGCTGGGCGGCGCCCCGGACATCGACGTCGTCGCGGAGGCCGCCGACGGGGCGGAGGTGCCGCCCCTGGTCGCCGCCCACCGGCCCGATGTGGTGCTGATGGACATCCGGATGCCGGGCGTCGACGGGCTGACCGCCACCACGGAGCTCCGGGCCCGGCCCGGCGCCCCGGAGGTGCTGGTGCTGACCACCTTCCACACCGACGGCCATGTGCTGCGGGCGCTGCGCGGCGGCGCGGCCGGGTTCCTCCTCAAGGACACCCCGCCAGGGGACATCGTCACGGCCATCCGCACGGTGGCCGCCGGGGATCCGGTGCTCTCCCCCGCCGTCACCCGCCGGCTCATCGAGCAGGTGGCGGGCGGCGGGCAGGAGGACCGGGCCGCCGCCGCCCGGGCCCGGCTGGCGCTGCTGGGCGAACGGGAGCGGGAAGTGGCCCGCGCGGTCGGGCGGGGCCGCTCCAACGCGGAGATCGCCCGGGAGCTGCATCTGGCGCTGCCGACGGTGAAGGCCCATGTGTCGCGCATCCTGACCCGGCTGGATCTCAACAACCGCGTCCAGATCGCCCTGCTGGTCCATGACGCCGGCGCGTCGAACGACTGCTGAACGGCGCTCCTCGCACCTCGATGGGTGAACGATGGCGAGCAATTTTAATTCAGTCGCTTGACTTAAGTGAGGCCCATGGGGTTGCCTGATCTTGTCGATGACCGCCCCGCCCCGTACCGAGGGAGAAGCGTCGTGACTCCAGGAGACGGCGAGCCGTTACTCAGCTATCCGATCCCCAGCGATACGGCGCTGGGGCCACCCGCCGAGTGGGCCCGGCTGCGGCAGCGGTGTCCGGTGGCGAAGGTGGCCCTGCCCAGCGGGGACGAGGCATCGCTGCTGACCCGCTACGACGATGTGAAACAGGTGCTGTCCGACCCGAGGTTCACCCGGCTGCTGAACGCCGACGACGCGGCCCGGATCTCGGACAGCGAAACCGGCGGAGTGTTCAACAGCTCGATGGCGCAGTCGCTCCCGCAGGGCGGCGAGGGCCATCAGCGCTGGCGCCGGATGGTGGCCAAATGGTTCACGGCCAAGCGCATGAACGCGCTGCGGCCGGGGATCGAGGCGATGGCCGAACGGCTCATCGACGCCATGCTGGTCCACGGCCATCCGGCGGACCTCAAGGCCCACCTCGCCTTCCCGCTGCCGGTGTGGGTGATCTGCGATCTGCTGGGCGTCCCCGACAGCGACCGCGACCGGTTCGCCCACTGGTCCGACACCCTGCTCAATCTCACCCGCTACCGGCAGGACGAAGTCGACGCCGCCCAGGCCGAGTTCGCGGACTACATGGCCGCCCATGTGGCGGCCAAGCGCACCGGTCCGGGCGAGGATCTGCTCAGCGAGCTCATCACCGCCACCGATCCCGGCGGCCATCGGATGTCCGACGCGGAACTGGTGGCCACCGGCCAGGCCCTGCTGGTCGCCGGGCACGAGACCACCGCGAACATGATCGGGAAGATGATGGCCATGCTGCTGGCCGACCGGAGCCACTGGGAGCGGCTGCTGGCCGACCGCTCGCTGGTGCGCACCGCCGTGGAGGAGGCGCTGCGGTTCGACGCCAATCCGGGGTTCGGGATGCCCCGGTACATCGGTGAGGACACCGAAGTGGCCGACACCGTACTGCCGCGCGGCACCACCGTGGTGTGCAGCATGGCCGCCGCCAACCGTGACGAGACCGCCTTCGAGGGCGCCGGCGAGCTGGCGCTCGACCGCAGCCCCAACCCCCATCTGGCGTTCGGCGCCGGGACGCACTCCTGCCTGGGCCAGGCGCTGGCCCGCACCGAGCTACAGGCCACGCTGGACGTACTGCTGCGCCGCCTGCCCACCCTGGAACTCGCCGTCCCCGTGGCGGAGTTGCGGCGGCTGGAGGGCCTGGCCGTGGGCGGGCTGCGTGACCTCCCGGTGCGGTGGTGACCATGGCGGGCAGGGCCGTACGGCACGAGCGGGCCGATGCCACGCGCGGGGCGATCCTCGCCGCCGCGGAGCGGCTGTTCGCCGAGCGCGGGGTGTACGCGGTCTCCAACCGCCAGGTCAGCGAGGCCGCCGGACAGGGCAACAACACGGCGGTCGGCTACCACTTCGGCACCAAGGCCGACCTGGTACGGGCGATCGCCCGGCAACACGCGGAGCAGGTCGAGCGGTTGCGCCTGCGGATGCTCGACGAGATCGGCGACTCCACCGACGTACGGGACTGGGTGGCCGCTCTGGTGCGCCCGGTCCTCGAGCATCTGGCGGAGCTGCCCAGCCCGACCTGGTACGCGCGGTTCTGCGCCCAGGTGATGACCGACCCGGCGCTCCACGAGATCATGGCCGATGAGTCCATGGCCTCTCCGGCGCTGCGGCGGACCGTCGAGGGGTTCAACCGGTGCCTCCCCGAGCTGCCGATCGAGGTGCACATCGAACGCGGGGCCATGTCGCGCCATCTGATCCTGCACATGTGCGCCGAGCGGGAGCGCGCGCTCGCCGAGCACACCGCCACGCCCCGGTCCAGCTGGCACGACGCCGCCACCGGCCTGATCGACGGGATCGTCGGGCTGTGGCTGGCGCCCGTCACCCGCTGACCGCGGCCGCCACACACCGGCGGCCCGCCGAGGGCCGTCGAGGGACAACGGGGGCAACGGGGTCAACGGGGGACAACGGGGGTTCCACCACATGCCTCAACCGAATTGAGGGAGCGATGACCAGCACAGTGAACCCGGTGGACGAGCGCGCCGCGCGGGCCCCGGAGTTTCCGATGGCCAGGGCGGCGGGCTGCCCGTTCGACCCGCCCCCGGCGCTGCGGGACCTTCAGCGAGAGGGCCCGCTGGCGAGGGTCCGCCTGTGGGACGGCAGTACGCCGTGGCTGGTGACCCGGTACGCCGATCAGCGGGCGTTGCTGGGCGACCCGAGGGTCAGCGCCGACATCCACCGGCCCGGCTACCCCCGCCAGGCCCCGATGCCGCCCGGAGGTACGGGGGTCAGCTTCATCCTGAAGGACGACCCCGAACACGCCCGGCTGCGCCGGATGGTGACGGCGCCGTTCGCCATCAAGCGGGTGGAGGCCATGCGGCCCGGTGTGCAGAAGATCGTGGACGACCTGATCGACGAGCTGCTGGCCGGTCCGAACCCGGTGGACCTGGTGGAGGCGTTCGCCCTGCCGGTGCCCTCGCTGGTCATCTGTCAGCTGCTCGGAGTGCCCTACGCGGACCACGACTTCTTCCAGGACAACAGCAAGGTCATCATCAACCGGAACGTCACCCCCGAGCAGCGCTCGGCCGCCCACGGCAACCTGATCGAGTATCTGGACGGCCTGATGGGCGAGAAGATCGCCCGTCCCGTGGACGATCTGCTGTCCGGTCTCGCCGAGCGGGTCACGGCGGGCGAACTGTCCCGCAACGAGGCCGCGCAGATGGGTGTGCTGCTGCTGATCGCGGGCCACGAGACCACCGCGAACATGATCGCGCTCGGCACTCTCGCCCTGTTCGAGCACCCCGGGCAACTCGCCCTGCTGCGCGACACCGACGACCGCCGGCTGATCGCGTCGGCGGTGGAGGAGCTGCTGCGCTATCTGCACATCACCCACAGCGGAAGGCGCCGGGTGGCGGTTGAGGACATCGAGGTCGGCGGGGAGGTCATCCGCGCGGGCGAGGGGCTGATCCTGGCCAATGACATCGCCAACCGGGACCCCGGGATGTTCGCCGAGCCCGACCGGCTGGACCTCCGGCGGGACGCCCGCCGCCATGTGGCCTTCGGCTTCGGGGTGCACCAGTGCCTGGGCCAGCCGCTGGCCCGGATGGAGCTCCAGGTCGTCTACGGCACGCTCTACCGCCGTATCCCCACTCTGCGGCCGGCCACCGAGCTGGAGCGGATCCCGTTCAAACACGACGGATCGGTCTACGGCGTCTACGAACTGCCCGTGACCTGGTGAAAAGGGAGGAAGCCCCGATGAAGGTGACCGTCGATCAGGACAGGTGCGTCGCGTCCGGCCAGTGTGTGGTCGCCGCGATGGAGGTTTTCGACCAGCGCGACGAGGACGGCATCGTGGTGCTGCTCAACGCCGAGCCCCCGGCCGAGCAGGCCGACGACATCCGGCACGCCGCGGCGGTGTGCCCGGCCCTGGCCATCGCGGTCCAGGACTAGGGCCGGATCCGGGGCCGGGTCCCGGACCGTACGGCCGCAACCGGGCGGCGGCGCGGGCGTTTTCCTCGTCCGCGCCGCCGCCACCCCGTGCACCCCGGTGGGATGCGCACGGCCCTCAGAACACGTCGATCTCGGACAGCATGAAGAAGGGAAGACAACCGTGAGCAGTACCGGTCTTAGGGATCGCGGCGTCATCGTCACCGGAGCAGGATCGGGGATCGGCCGGGCCGCGGCCCTGACGTTTGCCGCCGAGGGGGCGAAGGTACTGGTCGCGGACCTCGACCGGGACGGCGCCGACCAGGTTGTCACAGCGATAGGGGCGGCGGGCGGAGTGGCCCGCGCGGTCATCGGCGACCTCGGCGACCAGCGGGTGGTGGACGAGGTCGTCGCCACGGCCGTGGAGGCGTTCGGCGGGCTGGACGTCCTGGTGAACAACGCCGGTGTCATGGACCGCTTCTCGGCGGTGACGGACACCGACGACACCGAGTGGGACCGGGTGCTGCGGATCAACCTGACGGCCCCGTTCATGCTCACCCGGGCCGCGCTGCCGCACATGCTGGCGGCGGGCCGGGGCGCGATCGTCTTCACCGCCTCGGAGGCGTCGCTGCGCGGCAGTACGGCCGGGGCCGCCTACACCGCCTCCAAGCACGGTGTGGTGGGCCTGGTGAAGTCCCTCGCGGTGATGTACCGGGAGCAGGGGATCCGGGCCAACGCGATCGCCCCGGGCGGCACCGCGACCGGCATCCGGGTCGACGCCAGGCCCGGGGCCCACGGCCCGGCCGTCATAGGCGCCCATGCCACCAGCATGGGCAGGATCGCCACGGCCGAGGAGCAGGCCGCCGCCATCCTCTTCCTGGCCTCCGACGCCGCGAGCAATGTCAACGGCGTCATCCTGCCCGTGGACAACGGCTGGTCGGCCGTCTGATCCGATGCCGGGCCGATCATACTGGCCTGTTTTCGATATTGCTCAAGGTGACGGCGGCTCACTAAAGTAGTTGTTGAGGTTTAAAGGAAAATTGTCACGGCTTTCCCCTGTCATCGCGCTCTCCACCGCATCGCGCTCTTGAAAGGAAGGCACTGTGCACAACCAACCTCTCCACTCTTCCGAGACTCTTGACTACCTCGTCATCGGTGCCGGCCCCGCCGGCCTCCAGCTCGGGCAGCTGCTGGCGACGGCGGGCCACACCTACCGGATCCTGGAAGCCGGAAACAGACCGGGGACCTTCTTTCAAAAGTTCCCCCGCCACCGTCAGCTGATCTCCAGCAACAAGGTGCACACCGGAATCGACGATCCCGAGTTCAACCTCCGGATGGACTGGAACTCCCTGCTGTCCCCCGATCCGGAACTGCTGTTCACCCGGTACAGCAAGCGCTACTTCCCGGCCGCCGACGACTATGTGCGCTATCTCGCCGACTTCGCCGAGGCGTTCGATCTCGACATCGCCTTTGACACCCGGGCGGTGCGGATCCGCCGCGACGACGACGGCTTCACCGTCACCGATCAGCACGGCGGCGACCACCGTGGCCGCCGGCTGGTGATGGCCACCGGGGTGAGCCGGCCCTACATCCCCGATGTGCCCGGTATCGAGACCGCCGAGGACTACTCCGATGTCTCGGTGGACCCCGAGGACTTCACCGACCAGCGCGTATTGATCCTCGGCAAGGGCAACTCCGCACTGGAGACGGCCGACAACCTCATCGAGACGGCCGCCGTCATCCATGTGGCCGGACCGCACAGCCTGCGGCTGGCGTGGAAGACCCACTATGTGGGCCATCTGCGCGCCGTCAACAACAACTTCCTCGACACATACCAGCTCAAATCACAGAACGCCGTACTCGACGGCAATGTGCTCTCGATCGAGAAGGAGCCGGGCGACGGCGGCCGGTACCGAGTGCGGTTCGGCTTCTCCCGGGCGAACGAAGTCGTGAAGGAGATCCCCTACGACCGGATCATCGTGTGCACCGGCTTCCGTTTCGACGCCTCGCCGTTCGACCCCGAATGCCGCCCCGAGCTGGTCATCAACGACCGCTTCGCGGCCCTCACACCGGCGTACGAGTCGGTCAACGTACCCGGGCTGTACTTCGCCGGTACCCTGACCCAGCAGCGCGACTTCAAGAAGTCCACCAATGGCTTCATCCACGGATTCCGCTACGGCGTACGGGCGTTGAGCCGCATTCTCGACGAACGCCACCATGATCTGGCCTGGCCGGCCCAGCCGCTGGCCACCGACCCGTCCGCGCTGGCGGACGCCGTGGTGGCGCGGGTCAACCGCAGTTCCGCGCTGTGGCAGCAGTTCGGTGTGATCGGCGACCTGCTGGTCGCGGCCAGCGGCGACCAGGCCCGTTACCACGAGGAGGTGCCGGTCGCCTACGCCCACGAAAGCCCCCTGACGGCGGGCGCCGACTACTTCATCGTCACCCTGGAGTACGGCCCCGACCACGACAAGGTCGATCCCTTTGACATCACGGTGCGCCGGGCGGCGCAGAACTCGGTCGGGGAAGCCTTCGACGCCTCCTATCTGCATCCGGTGATCCGCCACTTCCGGGGCGGTGAACTCCTCGGCACCCACCACATGGCCGAGAACCTGGAGAACGAGTGGAACCACCCGAAGGTCCACCACGCCCCGCTGGTCGAGTTCTTCGCGCGCGAGCTGGACGCGCAACCCGCCGGCGCGGGGCGGTGACACCGCGCCATGCTGATGACCGTCCAGGACTTCGAAACCACCGCCCGGACGAGACTCGACCCCGTCTACGCCGACTTCATCGCCGGTGGCGCCGGGGACGAGATCACCGTACGGGCCAATGAAGAGGCGTTCCGGCGGCTACGGCTGCTGCCCAGGGTGCTGCGCGGCAACGCCGAGCGGGCGCTGGACATCACCGTGCTCGGCAGCCGCGCGCGGACTCCGATCCTGCTCTCGCCGACCGCCTTCCACAAACTCCTCGTCGAAGAGGGGGAGTTGGCCACCGCACGAGCCGCCGCGGCCGCCGGCACGATCATGATCGTGAGCATGGCGTCCACGGTGGCGGTGGAGGACATCGCGGAGGCCACCCGTGGCGCCGGTGAGGGCGGCGGCCCGGCACCCCTGTGGTTCCAGCTCTACCTCCAGCCGGACCTGGAGTTCACCCGGTCCCTGGTGCGGCGGGCCACCGACGCGGGGTGCACCGCGCTGGTGGTCACCGTGGACTCCCCGGTGCGCGGCGCGCACGAGCGCGATCTGCGCAACGGCTTCCTCGACCTGCCGGACGGACTGCGCTGCGAGCACATGGTCGATCCGCGCGAGCGCGGCCGGGTGCGGCCGATCGCCATGTCGCCGGAGATCTCCTGGACCCATATCGACTGGCTGCGCGGGATCACCTCGCTGCCGATCCTGCTCAAGGGTGCCCTGCACCCCGAGGACGCCCGGCTGGCGGTGCGCCACGGCGTGGACGGACTGCTGCTGTCCAACCACGGGGGCCGTCAGCTGGACACCGTGCCCGCCACGATCGAGCTTCTCCCCGGGATCCACGCGGCGGTGGCCGGACGGCTCCCGATCGTGCTGGACGGCGGCGTCCGGCGGGGCACCGATGTGGTCAAGGCGCTGGCGCTCGGCGCGTCCGCCGTGGGCATCGGCCGGCCGGTGATGTGGGCCCTGGCCGAGGGCGGTGAGAAGGGCGTACGGCGGCTGCTGGAACTGCTGCGCGAGGAGCTCGACCAGGCACTCGCGCTGTGCGGCGCCTCCGGTGTCCAGGGCCTCACCCCGGATCTGGTGCGTGCCCCGGTATGGCCTCCCGCCGACGCCTCCGCCACTCCGCCCGGTGGAGTGGCGTCATGAGCCGCCTCAGACGGGCGGCCACCGGTGCGACGGCCGTGGCGCTGACGGCCAGCCTGCCGTACTGGCTGCCCCGGCTGGTGATCGGCCTGCGGGTGCGCCTCTTCGCGCGGGTCAACGGCGAGGAGGGGATACCGGCGCCCGGCCGTGAGGTGCCCGTCGAGGAGTTCAAGCGGGTCTACGGGCATCCGGCCGCGAACGGCCGCAGCCGCGGCGCCGCCCTGTCCGACCTCTTCTGGTACTGGCTCTCCCCCGGCCCCGAGGTCCACCAGGAGCATCTGGAACCCGGCCCGCGGTACGACGAGGTGGCCAGGACGACCCGGCAGATCCTCGCCGGGCTCTCCCGGGAACGGTGGAGCGAGCTGGTCGGCCGCTGCACCCGGCGGGTGCTCGATGAACTCGACCAGGGCACCGGCCGATACGGCACCCGGGAACACCGGGTACGGCTGCGCGATCTCATGATGCCGGTGTGGGCCGAGGTCTACTACGAAGTGGTGTTCCGCGAACCGTGCCCGCGCCATGTCCGGGACCTGATAGTCGGCAACGCCGACGACGTGGTCAGCGCCCTGAAGTGCACCAGCCTGCGCCATATGGACCGGCGGAACCGGCTCACCTCGTATCTGCGCGAACGGCTGGCGAGCGATCCCCCGCCGGTGCCGCTGCCGTCGCTGCTCAGTCGGCGGGAGCAGGCGTACTACCTCCAGGGCACGTTCTTCAACACCGCCGTGGTGCAGACGTCGGAGGCGATGGCCCATCTGCTGCTGGCACTCGCCACGCACCAGAGCGTCCAGAACCGACTGCTCTCCGGCGAGGAGGACGCCGACTACCTGGACCATGTCATCAACGAGACGCTCCAGCACTTCCCGCTGTTCGGCGTGGCCCACCGCATCACCACCGGGGAGATCCCCCGGACCGACGGACCCCCGATACCCACGGGCTCGGTCCTGCTGTTCAACTACCCCGAGTATCAGCGGTCGGGAGCCACCGGCCCACAGCGGTTCGACCCCGGTCGCTGGCTGTCCCCCGACACCCGGCCCTCGGCCTTCATCCCGTTCGGCGTGACCGCCAACCGGCCCTGTCCGGCCCGTGGTTTCGCCGTGCTGACCATGCGGGTCGCGGCCGAGGAGACACTGCGGCGCTTCCGGCTGGAGTCCACGGCCGAACACACCCGGTCGCTGCCCAGCCGCGGCCCCTGTCTGCTGATCCCGCACACCGCCCGGTCGGCCCCGGCGGGCCGGAGACCGGCCGGGCGGGCGATGAGGCTCACCGGGATGCGGCTGGGCGACCGGTGGGCGGCCATCCCGCGCAGCCTCACCCAGCTGGTGCTCGGTGGCTACATGGTGTGGGACGCCCGGCGCCAGGGGCTGTGCCGGAACTACTTCGCCACGGCGCCCGGCGACATCGCCGAACCCGCCGTCGCGGTCAGCCGTTGGGGAGGATGAGTGATGAGCCCCACTGAGCTCGCCCCCGCCTTCTTCATCGCCGCCGTGGTGATCCTGCTGACCTGCCGTCTGGTGGTGATGGCGACCGGCCGGTTCGGCCAGCCTCCGGTGGTCGGGGAGATGATCGCCGGTGTGCTGCTCGGCCCGTCGCTCTTCGGGCTGGTGGCTCCGGGCGCCTCGGACGCGATCTTCCCGCCGGAGCTCACACCGGTGCTCTATGTGGCCGGGCAGATCGGCCTGGTGGCCCTGATGTTCCACGCGGGGTACGAATTCCGGGCCCACGCGGGCAAGGGACTGGCCGGAACCGCGGTGACGGTCTCCGCCGCCGGGGTGGTGGTCCCGCTACTGCTGGGCGTGGGACTGACCTTCGCCGCCCATGGCCACGTCCCCATCTTCGTCGACGGGGTCTCGGTCTGGGTGACCGCGGCCTTCGTCGGGGTCGCCCTCGCCATCACCGCCTTCCCGATGCTGGCCCGCATCATCACCGAGCAGGGGATCTCCGGGACCCGGTACGGTTCACTGTCCCTCGCCTCGGGGGCCACCGACGACGCGGCCGCCTGGCTCATGCTCGCCGGGGTGCTGAGCGTGGCCTCGGAGAAAGCAGGACCGATCGTCAAGGCGCTGGGCGGTTCGCTGATCTTCGTGGCCGTCCTGTTCCTGGTGGGTCGGCGCCTGCTGGCGTGGATCATGACCAGGCCGGGGCTGAGCGACGAGACCCGGCTGCTGTTCACGGTCGCGGTGCTGTTCTGCGGCGCCTGGTTCACCGACACCATCCAGCTGTACGCGGTCTTCGGGGCGTTCTGCGTCGGCCTTGCCATGCCCCGCCACGAGGCGTCCGAGCGGGTGGTGCGGACCGTCCAGGGGACGACCCAGGTCATCTTCGTGCCGATGTTCTTCACGTACTCGGGTCTGAACACGCGCTTCGATGTGTTCGCCGACCCGGCCGTGATGGCGTTCGGCGCGGGCTGCGTCGTGCTCGCGTCGGCCGGCAAGTTCGGCGGTTGCTGGGCGGCCGCCAAGCTGTGCGGGGAGCCGGGCGCGGTGGCGGTCAGGGTCGGCGCCCTGATGAACGCGCGCGGGCTGATGCAGCTCATCGCGCTCAACATCGGGCTGTCGGCCGGGATCGTCGGCGATGAGCTGTTCGCGGCACTGGTCCTGGTCGCGCTGGTGACCACGGTGATGACGGTCCCGGTGCTCAACTGGCTGGACCGCCGGGACGCCGGATCCCGGACGGCCGGGGAGCCGAGCGACACCGCGGCGCCGGTGCCGGCCGGGAGCTGAGCACCACCCCCGTACGGGAGAGTCGCGGTGTGCCCGCGGGCACACCGCGACCTCTCAGCCCCGGTGACCTCACACCGTCATGCCGTCTCCAGCGGGCCGGTGACCCGCGACAGCAGCGCCAGTTTGTCCGGTTTACCGCTCGGCGCCACCGGCACCTCGGTCACCACGGTGACGGTGGCGGGGACACTCGCCTCCCCCAGCTCGGCCGCGACAAGGGCGCGTACGGCGTCGAGGTCCGGTTCACGACCCTCGGCCGGGACGACGAAGGCGTGTGCGGCCTCGCCGGTGCGCTCGTCGGGCGCGCCCACCACATACGCCTGGTCGACATCGGGATGGGCCGCCAGCGCGCGTTCGATCGCCCCGGCGTAGTGCACGATCGCGTTGATGATGACCACCTCCCGGGCGCGCCCGGTGAGCCGCAGAAAGCCGTGTTCGTCCAGGTGCCCGACGTCGCGAGTACGCACCCACCCCGCCCGCAGCACCTCTCGGGTCCGCCTCTCGTCCTTCCAGTAGCCCGCCATCGCGGAGTCGGTGCGCACCCATATCTCGCCGGTGGTCCCGGCGGGCACCGAACGCCCCCCGGGGTCACGGACGTCCAGCTCCACACCGGACCACGCCCGGCCCACCGAGTCGTACAACTGGTCCGGCCACTGGGCCATATGGTCCGGGGTGAGCAGGGTGAGCATGCCGGTCTCCGTCTGCCCGTAGCCCTGGTGGACCACCGGACCGAGCAGCCGGGCCGCCTCCGCGAGCCGGTGCGGGGCGAGCGGGGACCCGGCCACCAGCAGCACCCGGAGGCTGGAGGTGTCCACGCGCTCCGTGCGCAGGACGTCCAGCACATGGTGCAGCCGGGGCACGGTCATCAGACACGCGGTGATCCGGTGGCGCTCGAAGACCTGGGGGAAGGCGAACGGCGGTTCGGGAATGACGGCGGTGCCGCCCCCCATCAGACAGACCCCGAGATGCTCGAAGATCACCGCGCTGCTCAGGGTGCCGAAGAGCAGATACCGCTCGTAGCCCGCCGCGAGCCGTGCGGTCGGTTCGGACCAACGTGCGGGCTGCCAGGCCCAGTTGAGGGCGAGCGAACGGTAGCTGTGCGCACAGCCCTTGGGGCGTCCGGTGCTGCCACTGGTCAGCGTCACCAGGGCGATGTCGTCGGGGCGGCCCTGGGCGGTCGGCTCCCCCGTCGCCTGCGGGTGACCGTCCAGGAGGTCCGGGCCCAGCCGCGACACGGTCACCCCGCCCGCCCCGTCCAGCAGTTCGGGGGTGGCACCGGTCTCGTCGGCCACCAGGACGTCGATTCCGTCGGAGAGGACGTACTCCAGATGGGCCGGGGTCATGCCGGGCCGCAGCCCCGTCACCCGGCAGCCCAGCGCGTACGCCGCCACCAGCAGCGCGAAACCCTCGGGCGTCACATCGGTGGCCACCGCCACCGAGCGGCCCGGGCCGAGTCCGGCCGCCCGCAGCCCGTCCGCGCACCGGCCGATCAGCTCCAGCACCTCGCCGCGCGAGAGGACGCGTGAGCGGTGTTCGAAGGCGGGGAGATCCGGCCGCGCGCGGAAGGCGTCAAGGAGGGCCTGGGGGAAGGGTGCCGTGATGGGCCCGGCGTCGTGGTGGGGGGATCTGTGACCGGATGCTCCCGCTGACGTGTCCATGTGCGTCTCCGTTCGGGGGTGGTACCCAATGGGACGTGGTGGATCACCTGACACGATACGGCGGCACGGACCGCCCGCGGCCACGGTCGCGGATCGTCACCGTCACGCGGTCATTCGCCGCGCCAGATGTTGTCGTAGGCCGCTTCCTCGATGGCTCGCCGCTGCCGCTCGGCCTCCAGCTCCATCACGGCGTCGTTGACGGCGGCGAGCACGGTCACGGTCGCGTCGCCGGCCGTGCCCGCGGCGTCCTCCGCGGGCTCCTCACGGATGCCGATGGCCGCCGCGAGGGTGGCGAGGACGGGCTCGTCCGAGGCCCAGCGGTCCGTCGCGTGGCGGCGGGCGGGCGAGTCGACCGGCACCGCCTGACCGGCGCGGAGCGGCAGCCAGCCGTGGCGCCGCCGGGTGATCTGCCCCGCCTCCTCCAGGGCGTCCAGATAGGCGGAGGACAGACCGCGGCCCCTGCGCCACAGCCACTCGCCGACCGGCTCGTGGGGCGGCTGGCGAACGAGTGCCGCCGCGGCCTCGTCCAGCAGGCGGTCCCCGGTCGGCGGGCAGAGCCCCGGCACGATCCGCTCGTCCTCGATCGTGAGCGCCTCGGTGCCGAGGAGGTCGATCAGCTCGGCCCCCGCGAGCGCGAGCGACAGGTCGCCCCGCTCCAGGGGTCGGATGGGCGCCACGTCCAGAGTGACGATCAGCAGGTCCCGCGGTGTGGTCATCAAACGCTCCGCTCGCCGTTCCCGCCAACGATACGTTCCCAAGCGCACGGACGTACGCCGACGTGCCTGCCGGGTACGCCATGCCGGAGGCCGCTCAGGAGCCGGTGGCCCCCCACGCGTGGGCCAGCGCGGCCGCCTCGCCACGCGAGGTGACGCCCAGCTTCTCCAGGATGTTCGCCACATGGAACTTCACCGTCGACTCGCTGATGTGGAGCTCCTGGGCGATCTGCCGGTTGCGCCGTCCGCGGGCTAGCTGCTCCAGCACCTCCAGCTCACGCGCCCCCAGGCCGTCCAGCGGATCCTCGCGGGCGGGCTGCGGCGGGCCCAGCGGCACGGTGGCCGTCACCGTGGTGCCCCACTCCGGGACCGCGTCCACGTCCAGCCGTCCGCCCAGCGCGGCCAGCCGCTCCCCGACCCGGCGGGCGTCCAGGTCGGTCCGCCTCAGGACGCCGGGGCCGTCGTCCCGTACGGTGGCGCGCAGCTCGCCCTCGCCGACCTTCCAGCCGATGTGTACGCGGCGCACCGGGCGCGGCGCGCCGTCCTGGCCAGGTCCCTGCTCGCCGAGCATGGCGTGCACCACGGCCCGCACCACCGCACGGGCCGTATTGGCCACGTCCGCGGCGAGCCGCCGGTCCGCGCCCTCCTCGGTGCCGGGCGGGCCGAGGTCCAGCCGTACGGACAGGCGGCGCAGCTCCGGGCGGAGCGATTCGGCGAGCCGGGCGAAGGCGTCACCGGCCGGCTCCTCCACCAGCGCCTGATCGCGGTCGGTCCGGGCGCGCAGTTCGGCCAGGGCGCCGACGGCGAGGTCCACCGCGCGGGCTCGGGCGGTCCGGTCGTCCAGATCGCGGGAGCGCAACACGCCGAGCAGGGCGGACAGGGCGGCGCCATGGGCGTCGACGAGCTCGGCGATGGCCGTGGCCCGCGCCGCGGCCGCGGCCCGCGACTGGCCCAGCATCCCGGGCACCGCCTCCACCGCCATCCGGTCGCGGTGGGCGGTCACCAGGTCCCACAGGGCGCGGGCGGCCGCCAGGGCCTCACCCGGGACGGGGGTCTCCTCGGTCCGTACGAGGACGAGCAGCGCGCCCCGCGCGGTGGCGTCGCTGTGCACGGCCAGCACGGGCACCTCGGCCCCGGCCATCCACGCCCGGCCCTGCCAGGTTCCCCCGGCGCGCGCCAGCGGGGCGATGGCGGCCATCTCGGCGCTGGTGATGGGGGTTCCGGGGTCGCCGGGCGGGTCGCCATGGGTCTTGAACGGTGAGTGCGGGCAGTTGCCGGAGAGTTCGGCCACCGCCCGGTGCGCGATCGCCTCGGAGAGCGCGGCGGACAGGCGCGGCAGGATCTCGCCCAGGGGTGCCCGGATCACGTCGACTGCGGCCGTGAGGTCCATGTCCGTCAGCGTAATGGGCCCGTCCCGCGACCCCGGCTGCTCCTCCGGCCAGGTGGAACTGGCCGAAGGAACGGCGGGGCCGGGGCATGCCCCGGCCGAGGATGGCGTTGTCGCAACAAACAAGCCCCCTCGACAGGGCTGACGGGAGTGAGAGTGATGAAGGCGATCGTCTACGAGGAGTACGGCGGCCCCGAGGTGCTGCGGCTGAAGGAGACGGAGGAGCCCCATCCGGGTCCCGGGCAGGTGCGGCTGAAGGTCATGGCCGCCGCCGTGAACCCCCTCGACCACAAGATCCGCGGTGGCTGGATGCCACAGATGGGCCCCGCCGCGTTCCCCGCGATCCCGGGTATCGAGGCGGCCGGGGTCGTCGACGAGGTCGGTGACGGGGTCACCGATGTGTCCGTGGGCGATGAGGTGCTGGGCTGGACGGACACCGGGGCCTACGCCCCGTACGCGCTGGCCACGGATGTCGCCCCCAAACCGGCCGGACTCGACTGGGAGACGGCCGCGGCGCTGCCCGTGGCCGCCGAGACCTCGGCACGCGTCCTGGACCTGCTGGGGCTGAAGGAGGGCGAGACCCTGCTGCTGCACGGGGCCGCCGGTGCGGTCGGCGGGGTCGGGGTCCAGCTCGCGGTGGCCCGGGGCGCCACCGTCATCGGCACCGCGTCGCCCGCCAACCACGACTATCTGCGCTCGCTCGGCGCGATCCCGGTGGCCTATGGCGAGGGTCTGGCCGACCGGGTGCGCGCCGTGGCGCCCAAGGGTGTCGACGCCGTCTACGACGCGGCCGGCCAGGGCGCCCTGCCCGTCTCGATCGAGCTGCGGGGCGGCACGGCCGACCGCGTCGTCACCATCGCCGACCCCGCGGCCGCCGATCTCGGTGTCACCTTCTCGGCGGGTGGCGGCGGCCGCCCGGTGGAGGCCGTCGCCGAGTACGCGCGGCTCGCCGCGGCGGGCCGGCTGCGGGTGCCCGTGGTGCGGAGCTTCCCGCTCGCCGACGCCGCCGCGGCCCATGAGCAGAGCGAGACCGGCCACAGCCGCGGCAAGCTCATCCTGCGGCCCTGATGAGCGCTGCCGCGGCCGCTTTCGTGACCGCTTTCGTGGCCTAGGAGGCCGCGTTCATCAGGTCCAGTGCGCTGTGCTGTCGTGCCGCGTCGGTCTTGTCCAGCGGTCCCGACCAGCGCAGTCCGTACTGGTCCAGGGCGTTGCGGTCGGCGGCGTAGGCGCGGTCCGCCTGCCGTTTGAGGTAGGCCGTGTAGGGGTGGTCGGCCAGGGCCGCGTTCAGCTTGGCCAGCCCCCGTACATGGGCACCCTTGAACGACGGGCCGTCGGCGCCGCAGTCGCCGGTCTCGCAGGGGTCCCTGAGGATGCCGTCGGCCGTGTTGAGCTGGGACGACGTGGTGGCGGCCGTGCCGATGCGACGGGCCGTGTCGAGCACGGAACCGTCACCGGTCGCCCGGTACAGCTCGGTGAGGCCGCCGAGCAGCACACCCTGGTTGTAGGACCAGACCGCGCTGCCGTTGTTCTTGCAGGTGCCCAGGTCGATGCCGTCGTTGACCAGGTTCGAGGAGTTCACCATGCCGGTGCCCTGGAACCAGGTCCACTCCGACTTCGCCCGCTGGAGATGGGCGGTGTCGCCGGGGATCCGGTTGTGCAGGGCGGCGTTCAACTGGAGGTAGAGGGAGTTGGCGATGGCGTTCTTGTACGTCTTCGCCGTGCTCCACCACACCCCGCCGCCACAGGTGGAGTCCCAGTAGGAGGCCATGTAGTCGGCGTCGGCGCGGGCGGTGGCGAGATAGCGGGAGTCCCCGGTGAGGTCGTAGGCGGCCACCCAGGCCAGACCCCACCAGCCGGTGTCGTCGATGTAGTCGTTGCGGAACTGCCCGCCCTGCGCACCGAGGTTGAGGTCGTAGGTGCGGGCGATCGCGTACTCATAGCTATGCATGCCCGTGACGCGGATGTTGTCGATGACGGCCGTGAGGGCGTTGGCCGAGTTCCACCAGCCGGTGGTGGAGAACAGACCGGTCCCGTTCGAGTAGAACGCCATCTGGGCGGTGGCGGCGGCCGTACGGCGGTCCCATGCGTTCCAGGTCGTACGGGCCCACTGCGTGCAGGCGATGTCGGCGCGGTCACCGGCCTTGCCGCAGGCCCGCAGCGCGCCGACGCCCTGGACGCCCCAGTCGTCCACGTTGTACATCAGGGTGCGCCAGCCGCGCTGTCCGGCGGGGATGGCGGTATTGCCGAGGCGGCTGCCCGAGAACCAGGTCCGGCCGCCGTCGAAGGAACGGTCCAGCCACACCTCGTCACCGGGGCTGCCGTTGTCGATGGAGGCCCAGCCCATCGCGTCGGCGTCGTCGAAGTGCAGGGCGATGGAGCGGGAGAAGACGGTGGCCGTGACGGGGGTGCGGCTCTGCGGGGCGAGCGCCGGATCGCGGGCGTCGCAGTACTTGTTGCACACGGTGGCGGACGGCGCCGCTTCGGCCGTGGCCGGGAGGAGTTGCGGGGCCAGCAGGGCGAGCGCTCCGATGGCGAGGGCGGCCAGACGGGTGCGCAGCGGTCTCTTGCGTCTCATGCCGTGCCTCCTCCCGGCCTAGTTGAAGGGGTCCAGGGTGATGGACGCCTGCTGCGGATTGCCGTCGTGGACGAGCGACTCGTGCTGGCCGACGTCGTCGAAGGCGAAGGCGTACGCCTTTCCGTCGGCCATCTGGCCGTGGATGGCGCGGGCGTAGTGGTTGGTCACGCCGTCGGTGTAGAACCCGGCGTCACCGGTGTCCGGCTGGTTGGGGTTGGTGAGCAGGGTCGTGCGGTTGTAGCCCGCGCACAGGGTCCGCGAAATGGGGCCGCGCACCTGGTCGTTGGGGGCGTCGAGGCGCTTGTAGCAGCCGAAGACGGAGTCGGAGTCCGGCTTCTGGAAGCTGGTGACCACGGCTCCCGAACCGTTGGTGAAGTTCATGACGTCGCCGGAGACCCGCCCGAAGTACTTGGTGTTCGGCCGGTCGGCGAAGGGCGTGACCGTGAGGGTGGTGCCGGCGTACTTCCGCCACACCCGGTTGATGTAGTCGTCCATCGCGTTCGCGGGCAGGGCGCCCGCCTCGATGCCGTGCCCGGGTGACAGGGCCCGCAGCACGGTGCCGTCCGGGCGGGTCTGGATGAGTTTGCCCCAGCCGCCGGCCTGTGCGCGCAGCGCGTTGAGGACGCCGTTGTAGCCGCCGGGCTTGAGATGGCCGGTGGTCTTCGTACTGCCGTCGGCGCCCCGCACGCCCACCGCGTACGGCGCGGAGAACATGTCGACCTGGGTGCTGTTGATGTACAGCCCGGAGTCGTCGAGGGTGAACTCGCTCCAGTTGAACAGGATGTTCCGGTTGGGGTCGGAGGGGTTCTGCACGGCGGGCTGCACCAGGCCGCCGGTGGTGAGCCGGAAGTCGATCTTCTGGCCGTAGGAGAAGTAGACCCGGCCGGAGAGCTTGGGGACGCGGATCGTCAGGGACTGGCCATTGGCCGGTCCGGCGATCGACGCGTCGGGCGCCGGGGTGGGCGGGTTGCCACCGGCGGGCCAGGGGTGGAAGGTCCCGGAGGCGTCGGCCCAGCCCTGCTGCCCGGTCGAGAGCAGGGTGCCGAGCGTATAGACGTAGATCTGGTCGCCGCGCCCGGAGTTGTTGGTGAACTTCAGCGGGATCGTGTTCGGCACGGCCGGCCGGGCGGACGCCTCGGGGGCCAGTGCGGTCATGCCCAGGGCCAGGAGTAAGGCCGACGCCCAGCAGGGCAGGGTGCGGAATCGGGTGGAGACGCGTCTGGACATACGCCACCTCTCGCGCGGCCCCACGGGGCCGCGTCAGCGGGGGGAATGGGGGGTCTCATGAAGCGGGGGTGCCGGAAGTGCAGAGTCATAATGGCAGTGAACATGACACTGGTCTAGACATTCTCACGTACCGACATCAGCCCAGGGCCGGATGCGGAGCCCTGAGGTCCGCGGAGCCCGCCGGGTCGAGATCGTCCCGCTTGGCACGGAGCTCGTCGGTGTCCGGATGGCCGATCTCGAGGGCGATCTCCAGGGCCTGGCCCCGGGCGGCCCGGGCGGCGTCCAGGTCGCCCGCGGCCAGCTGGGTGTCGCCGAGGTGGTTCAGGATCTCGGTCTCGTGGTACCGGTCGCCGAAGCCGCGCACCAGGCGCAGGGCCCGGGCGTAGCACGTCACGGCGGCGGGGTACTCGGCCAGGTGGTGATGGGCGTAGCCGAGGCTGTCCCACGCCCCGGCCTCGGCGTGCCGGTCCTCGATCTCCTGGTTCACGGACACCGCCTGGGCGCAGTAGTCCAGCGTCCGCCGGTAGTCGCCCAGTACCGCGTGCACCCACCCGACGTTGTTCAGCGCCAGGGCCTCCCCGGCCCGGTGCCCCGCCTGCCGATAGAGCGTCAGGGCACGTTCGTTGTGGCCGAGCGCGTCCCGGTGGCCGTCCAGCCGGCCGCAGACCCAGCCCAGGCCCCGGTGGACATGTGCCTGACGGACGGGATCGCCCAGCCGCTCGTAGAGGTCGAGGGCGTGCCGGAAGTGGCGGCGCCCCTCGTCCAGGCGGCCCATCTGGGTGAGGCAGCTGCCCAGACCGCGGTGGGCGGCTGCCTGCCACGCCGGATCGCCGAGCCGCTGGGCCGCGCCGAGGGCGATGCGCTGGACGGCGGCCCAGTCGTGCCAGTGTCCGCGGTAGTCGAAATAGGTCTCCAGGTTCCTGGCCAGCCGCCAGGCCCCCGCGTCGAGATCGGCGCCGGTGGCCAGGTCGACCACGCCCAGCAGTACGGCGTGCTCCGCGGTGAACCAGGCGAGCGCCGCGGCCTGGTCCGCCATCTCCTGCGGGCAGGCGTCCGGCACGGCGGGTGGCAGGGGGACGCGATCCCGGTGCGGATCCAGCAGCCCGGCCGCGCGATCGGCGGTGCGCAGATAGTGCTCGACGACACGGCGCCGCGCACCCCTGCGATCGGCCTCGGGGTCCACGGTGTGGGCCAGTTCGCCCGCGTAGGCGCGGAGCAGGTCGTGCGGCGCGTACCGGCCGGGCGCGACCTCCTCGACCAGGTGCACCCGGACCAGCTCGGCCAGCGGGGGGCGCACCCGGGAAACCGGGAGGCCGGCCAGGCCCGCCATGGCCGGGAGGGAGATGTCCGGTCCTGGATGGAGGCCTAGCAGCCGGAACAGCCGTGCGGTGTCCGTGCCGAGCGCGTGATACGACCAGGAGAACACCGCCCGTACGTCGGTCGCGGTATCGCCCCCGCTGAAGACGTCCAGGCCGAGCTGGGTGTCGTGCAACTCCGCGGCGAGCGTCCGCAGCGGAAACCGCGGGGTCACCGCGACCCTCGCGGCCACGACCGCCAGCGCCAGCGGCAGCCCCACGCACGCCGCGGTGATCGCGTCGAACGCCTTCGGGTCGTCCGTCCGCCTGACCCGCCTCAGATGGCGCTCCAGAAGCAGCCGCGCCTCGCCGTCGGTGAGCGGGTCCACCGCGCACGGGCGTGCCCCATTGGCGGCGACCAGTCCGGTCAGGCGGTCGCGGCTGGTCACCAGCACCACACAGCCGCCCGTGCCGGGAAGCAGCGGCCGCACCTGGTCGGCGTCGCGGGCGTTGTCCAGCATGATCAGCATCCGGCGGTCGGCGATCAGCGACCGGTACAGCCCGGCCTGTGCCTCCGGATCGGCGGGCATCTCCTGCGGATCCACGCCCAGTGCGCCCAGGAAGCCGCGTACGGCCGCCGCCGCGGGCACGGGTCCGGCGGCGGGAGCGAACCCGCGCAGGTTCACATACAGCTGCCCGTCCGGGAAGCGCGGCAGGTTGCGATGGGCCCAGCGCAGCGCCAGCCAGGTCTTGCCCACCCCGCCGACACCGCTGATCGCCGCGATGTCGAGCGTGCCCTCACCGTCGGCGGTCCCGCACAGGTCGTCGAGCGCGGCGAGTTCCCGCTCGCGGCCGACGAACGTGACCGGCGGTGCGGGGAGTTGCTGGGGCACCGGCCGCGGTCGCCGTCGGGGCGTCACGGACGCCGTGTCCGGGGCGAGGGCGAGCGCCGGATCCGCGGTGAGGATCCGCTGGCGCAGCAGCACCAGCGGCGGGCTGGGGTCGAGCCCCGTCTCCTCGGCCAGCCGGCGCCGGAGCCGCTCATGGTGCTCAAGCGCCTCGGTCTGGCGCCCGCACCGGTACAGGGCCAGCATCAGCTGTCCGGCCACCCGCTCGTCCAGCGGATGTGCCTCGGCGCGGGCGGCCAGCTCGGGCAGTGCCCGGCCGTGCTGCCCCAGCCGCAGCCGTACGTCCATCAGATCCAGCTGCCCGGTGAACCGCTCGGCCTCGAGCACCGAACGCTGAGCGTTGAACCAGGGTGTGTCCGCCCCGGCGAACGCCTCACCCCGCCACAGCCCCAGGGCGGTCTCCCACAGCGCCGCCGCCTCCTCCCCGCCGCCGGCCGCACGAGCCCGGCAGGCCGTCTCGCGGAACCGGAGCACATCCACCGCGTCGGTCTCCGCCGCCAGCCGGTAGCCGCCCTGCTCGCGTACCAGCTCCGCCCCCGTCCCCGCCAGCGCCTGCCGTAACCGGGACACATACGCGTACAGCGCCTCCCGGCCGCGCCGGGGCACCCCCACCCCCCACACCCGGTCCACCAGCGGCCCCGTGGGCACCACCCGCCCCGCGTCGACGGCCAGCGCGGCCAGCACCAGCCGCTGCCGTGCGTGCCCCACGTCCACCGGCGTCCCGTCCCGCCACACCGTTATGGCACCGAGCACGCCGAATCGCGCCCCCATGCGTTTTCCCCCGTTGTGTCGTAGCCCCCGCGCCGACCACTTGTGGATGACAGTCGGCGCAATACCGAGTCAACAACTCCCCAAGGTACGGGGAGGACTTCCCGGTATGGAAGGGACATCACGACGGGGAACACGAGCCGGACGCGGGGGACCTTCTATCGCCCGGGTGCGCCCCTCATCCGCCCCGGGCGGCCGGCTGCGCGCCGATCGCCTTCGACACCAGCCCCGGCAGATCCGCGAGGGAGTCCCGGATGATCGCCCGCTCCATGGCGAGGACGTCCGCTCCCGGCCTGATGCCCAGCTCCTCGGCCAGTACGTGCCGCAGCTGCCGGGCCGCACCGAGCGCGTCGGCACGGCGCCCGGTCAGACACAGCGCGATCATGAGCTGATGGCGGAAGGTCTCGCGCAGCGGGTGGGCCGCGACCAGGATCTCCAGTTCGGGTACGACGTCATGGGCGTGTCCCTGGTGCACTTCGGCCCATACCCATGCCTCGGTGGCCAGGAGCCGCGCCTCCTCCAGCCGTACGAGTTCGGCGGTGATCGCGGGGAGGTCCGGCACATCGGCGAGCAGGGGCCCTCGCCACATGTCCAGGGCCCGCCGCAGCCCCTCCGCCGCCTGCCCGGTCCGCCCTTCGGCCAGGGCCCCGCGCGCCACCCTCGCGAGTGCCGTGAAACGGTCGGCGTCCAGCTCCCCGGAGTCCACCGCCAGCCGGTAGCCCGGCGGGCTGGTGAGCAGTGGGCTTCCGCCCCGCACCGCCGGGCATCGCTCCCGCGGGGGCTCGGGGAGTGCGCGCCTGAGCCGGTGGACGTACTGCTGGACCAGTTTGGGGGCGGACTTCGGCGCCCCGCCCGGCCAGAGCTGCTCCACCAGTTCCCCGGCCGGCACCGTACGGCCCGCGTTGACGAGCAGCGCGGCCAGCAGCGCACGGCACTTGGCCTGGCTGACCATCCGGAAGGCGCCGTCCGGTCCCCGGATCTCCAGTGGCCCGAGGATGCGGTAGCGCACCGGCGGCGGGGTCATCGGCGGCCACCGTGACGGCGCCCGTCGCACCCGCGCCCGGCTCCGGGGGCGGCGAGGGTGAGGACGTCGGGCACCCGGTCCGGTGCGGCCACCCGCAGCAGTCCGTATCCGATCCCGGCCGATCCGGTCATCAGTCCGGGGGTGGTCACCCCCATCGGGACTCCGGGACGGACGTCCCCGGTCAGCACCCGGTCGGCCACCAGGCGGGCCACGCGGGAGCCGAGGTCGTCGGTCTCCCCCAGCGCGGGGCCGGCCGCGAGCAGCGCCGCCACCAGACCCAGATCCCCGTGGCACAGCGAGTCGTTGCCCAGTCCGGTGCCGACGCCGTCCCGCAGCAGGTCGCCGCGGACGGTGCCGGCCGCGATGCGCAGGTCCTCCGCGATGAGCTCATGGGCATCGGCGAGCCCCTCGACGCCGAGCAGCGCCGCCCGGACCAGCCCGATACCGGCGGCACCGTGACACCAGGCGTCCATGAAGGATCCCCGCGGCACGATGCTGCGCAGATCCGGCCAGTTGCCCCGGCCGGGGTCCAGACCGTGACGTTCGAACCGGAGCGCCTCCTCGCACAGCCGGTAGTGGTGGTCCTCGCCGGTCACCTCGGCCGCGCGGGCCAGGGCGAGGGCGAAGCCGCTCGCCCCGTGGGACATTCCCAGCAGCGGCCGGTCGGGGTCGACCGCCGTCCGCCAGGCCACTCCGCCGGTCACCTCGGTCGCCGCCTTCGCGAGTGTGGCGGCGGCGAGCCGCAGCGCGTCCGCGGTGCGCTCGTCCGGACGCGTCCGGTGGAGCGCGGCCAGGGCCAGCGTCGCCCCGGCCGTTCCCTGGACCACGTCGAGTTCCCGGTCGCCCTCGAACCGCCCGGCCAGCTCGGGAACCAGCGCGGCGGCCGCGTCGAGGAGTTCGGGCGCGTCCCACAGGGCGGCCAGATGGGTGAGCGTGTAGACGGCGCCGCCCAGTTCGCCGAATCCCCCGATGCTCAAGTTGAAACGAAGGTGACGGCCACGGTCGGGGCTGGTCAGCGAGTCGGCGAGCGATTGCGCGACGCGTTCGGCCACCTCCCGGTACCGCTGGTCCCCCGTCATCGAGCCGAGGTGCGCGAGGAACAGCGCGATACCGCTCACCCCGTCGTAGAGGCTGATCCCGGCGGGTCCCGCGCGCCAGTAGCGCTCCCCCACGACATTGAGCGACAGCCAGTGCGGGGGCTGGTCGTCGGTGCCGTGCACCGCGGTGTCGAGCAGCTCGTCCGCGAGGGCGGTCGCGGCCCGCAGGGCGAGCCGGGTGTCGAGGGGGCGGTCGGGCAGCTCCTGCGGCCGGGGGGCGTTCCGGGCCCGGGTGCCGAAGGTGAGGCCCGTCAGTGACGCGTCGATGCACCACTTCTGGCGGCGCAGATCGATCGGGCCCATGCGGCGGATCTTGGCGCGCACCGCCTCCATCCCGGAGGTGGCCAGGAAGTCGCGGACGACAACGCCGTCCGCGTCGCACAGGTCGGTGGCGAACGGCGTGGTGTGGTAGGTCGGCACATCGAGCCGGGCCAGCTGGCGCTGCTCGCTGGTCAGCAGCTCGATCCGGCCCTCGACGCCCCGGTGCCCGTCCGCGAGGCCGGCTTCGAGCACATACTCCCAGTCCAGCGAGTCGCGCAGGACGTCCGGGTGCATCGACTCGGCGAGGATGCGGCTGTAGACCGAGGTCGGCCGGGGCACATGGCGCACGGCGTCCTCGGCGAAGGCGGCGATCGGGCCGTCCTCGGCGAGCAGTTCGTCCCGCTCCCGTTCGATGAGCCCGTAGGCGGACTCGAAGCCCTCCGTCAGGGACCGGCGGTACCGCAGCGGATCGACGGACGTTCCGTCCACGGAGGCCCGGTTGGCCGCGCCGGCGATGGGCATTCGCTCGCGCACCAGCCTCATCTCGTCGGTGCCCTGGCCGGCGTAGGTCGGCAGCACGCTCGGTGAAAGCTGGCCGCCGCCGCCCGCGAGCCCGCTGATCTCCGCGTCCCGCCAGCCCGAGTCGTCCACCTCGATGATCCGCTCCGGCAGCAGCCCGATGCCCAGGACGGAGTCATTGAGGACGTCGGGCACCGCGCCGGCGATCCGCAGAACGGGGTCGGCCACCGCTCGGGACCGCCCGAGGAAGGTGGCCTCCAGGTCGACGAAGACGGGGTGCTCCCCCGCCGCGATCAGGTTCTGGAGATGCAGATCCGCGCCGCAGATGGCGTGGAACAGGGCCAGATGGGCGCCTTGGCGCCAGAAGAACCGGTCGGCCTCGGCCTCGTCGGCGCACGTCCCGGAGGCCACGTGCTCCACCCATCCGTACCCGGGCCGGGGCAGCACCTCCACGGTCCGCAGCGGATGGCGCAGCCCCCGGTCGTTGAGGCGGGCGAGCAGGTCGTTGAAGTGGCGCTCGACGGCGACCGACCGCGGTTTGTAGACCAGCTTCGTACCGTCGGAGAGGGTGAACAGCGCGACCGACCGGCCGCCGTTGTGGGTGTCACCGGCGCCGAAGCCGATGTCCGTCACATCACCGAGACCACGCCAGGAGCCGCCGAACACCGCGCGCAGCCGGGGCAGATCGGCCAGGAAGCGCTCGGCGAACTCCTGCCTCACATCGGTCCAGTGGCGCAGCGAGGCCACCAGTTCACGGGCCAGTACGGGGTATTCGGACAGGATCTCCAGCGCCCGCCCGGGGGTGCGGACCGTGGCCATGAACGAGGCGAACCGCTCCTCGGGGGTGGCGCCGGGCAACTCACCGGTCACCCTGGCCACGTTGAGTTCCAGAACCAGGGCACGGGAGACCATGCCGGAGATCGTTTCCAGGGGCGGGAGGAGGAGGGGGTGGTCCGGGGGCAGCCCGGGCACCCGGCGCCGGAGTTCCGCCCGGGCCCGGCGCAGCAGTGGGAGGGCCAGTTCGGCCGGGCCGAGCCCGGGGCGGTGACCGTGGTCATGGCCGGGACCGCGGGTGGCCGCGTGGACATGGCCCCGGACGTCGTCGTCACCGTCGGAGGTGTGATGACGCCATGCCTCGGCGATCACCTTCAGCCACTCCGGTGTGGGCAGCCGCCCGGCGAGCGACTCCGCGGGCTCGCCCAGCAGGGTGATCAGCTCCTCCTCGGTAACCCCCGTGGCAGTCCAGCGCTCCAGCGGGTCAACGCCGGTGGCGGGCCTTCCGGCGGAGAAGAGGATGCCGCTGCGCCACAGCTCCAGGCGGCGCAGCCCGTGCGCACGCTGTTCGGCGGTGACCGCCGGAGCGCCCGGCGACCGGTCGCGCAGGGGCACGCCTCGCCACCACGTCGTCGAGTTCAGGATGTCCTGCTGCCGGTTCCTCACTTCTCCCCCTACTTTTCTCGGCTCTGTCGCCCGCTATGGCCCTGTCGCCGTGGAGACGGCCCGATCGCGATCCGGTCCGGCGCGGGCCCGGTGGGGCCCGCGCCGGAATGGCTCATGGGTCACCGCGTCCGAGGACGCACCGGGTCAGCCACAGAGCCAGTCACAGGTGAAGCAGGTGCGGCAGGTCTTGTGACCGCACGTCACCCAGGTGTCGGTGAGCCCCCCGCCCACGACGTTGTCCAGCCGCTGGTCGGTCAGCTCGATGGCACCCGCCGGGTGGGCGGGCAGCGCGCTGAGCTCCTCGGAGCTCAGCCCGGCGCGGAAGACCGGGTCCTTCCATGCCTTGGTGGTCCGGTTCATGGTTCCTCCGTTCGACGTGCTCTCATCGGTTCGTTCATGGACGTCACCCCGGTCGGCCCGGTGCGACACAGCCAAAAGTGGGTGAGCGAGTTGGCCGGGAACCTTGCGGAAACCTTGTGCCGCCGCGCCTCGCGGTGCCCTCCGCGCCGGTCGGCGGCGCGATGAACCGGCGGTGAACCGGGACCGAACCGGTGTGCCGCACGCTGCTGCGCCAGGGAACGCGGCGCGGGAGGAGACACATATGAGCGGCGGGAAGGTGGGGTCGCGGGTGCCGTTCGTGGCCCAGATGAGCGAGGTCGAGTGCGGTCCCGCCTGTCTGGCCATGGTGCTCGGGGCGCACCGCCGCAGAATTCCCCTGCGGGAGCTGCGCGCGGAGTTCGGGGTGAGCCGCGATGGCGCGAGCGCCCGCCGGATCCTGGAGGTCGCGCGCGCCCACGGCCTCGAGGCCCGGGGGCTGAAGGTACCGCCGGACGCGCTCGGCGCGGTGCGCAAGCCCGCCATCGCCCACTGGGACGACCACCACTTCGTGGTGGTGGAGGGTGTCGGGCGCAAGGGGGTGCGCGTGCTCGACCCCGGCGGGGGACGCGCCGCCGTCTCCCATGAGGAGTTCCGCGCCCGGAGCTCGGGCACCCTGCTGGAGTTCGCCCCCGGCCCCTCGTTCATCGAGCGTCGCGGGCGCCGGGATTCCTGGCCGCTGCGGCTGGTGCGCGACATGATGCGGATGGCACCGCGGTGGGCCGCCCTCGCGGTTCTGCTCTCCGGGGTGGTGCAGCTGCTCGCCCTGGGGTCGGCGTTCCTCACCAAGTACGGCATCGACACGCTCATCGGTGAACGGGCCGGGACGCTCTCGGGTCTCTCCCTGAGCATCGCCGGTTTCGTATCGGTGTACGCGCTGATCGGACTGGGGCGGGCCGGGGCCCTGCTGGTACTACAGCACCGGCTGGACGGCGCGCTCGGCGACCGGTTTATGACTCATCTGTTCCGTCTGCCGTTCGGCTATTTCCAGGCCCGGAGCAGCGGGGATCTGCTGGCCCGCCTCAACAGCAACACGGTGATCAGGGACCTGCTGACCTCGCGCATGGTCACCTTGGTCATCGACAGCGTCTTCGTGGTGGGCTATCTGGTGCTGCTGTGCGCCTTCAGTCCCTGGTACGCGCTCCTGGCGGCGGGGCTGGGCGCGGCGCAGATCGCCATCGTGCTGGCCACCCTGCGGCCGGCCAACGCCCTGGCGAAACGGGAGCTGAGCGCCGAGGCCGCCACCCAGTCGGTGGCGGTGGACGCGTTGCGGGGCGCGGAGTTCGTGAAGAGCGCGGGGCTGGTCGGCACCGTGCTCGACCGTTGGCGTGGGGCGCTGGGCGACTATCTGCGGGCGGCGCTCCGGCGACGCCGTCTGGACGCCCTCACCGACTCCCTCACCCTGCTGCTCCAGGTGGCCTCCCCGCTGGTGTTGCTGCTGCTGGGCATCGCGCAGGTGCGCTCGGGCGCGCTGACCATCGGCTCGATGATCGCGCTCAACGCGATCGCGGCCGGGCTGCTCACCCCGATCGCCGGGCTGGCCACCAGCGCGCGCTACCTCCAGACCATCGGTGCCCATCTGGAGCGGGTGCACGATGTGCTGGACGAGCGTCCGGAGGTCCGAAGGCCGGGCATCACCGCGCCCGCCACGGTGCGGGGCGAGATCGAGCTGCGCGGAGTGGGCTTCCGCTACGGGCGGGGGCCGTGGATCCTGCGCGATCTGACCCTGCGCGTTCCCGCGGGCGCGAAACTCGCCGTCGTCGGGGCCAGCGGCTCCGGGAAGACGACGATGATCCGCCTGCTCGCCGGGCTGTTGCGGCCGACCGAGGGCACGGTGCTGCTCGATGGGCTGGCCATCGAGGAGTACGACGCGGACAGCCTGCGCCGCCGCTTCGGCGTCGTGACACAGGAACCCCATGTCTTCGGCGGCACCATCGGATCGAATCTGCGGCTCGGCCGGGACGAGCTGCCCGACGAGGCCCTGTTCGAGGCGCTGGGCCGGGCCGGGCTGCTCCCCGATGTGCGGCGGATGCCCATGGGGCTGGAGACGCATGTGGCGGAGGGCGGGAGTGCGCTCTCGGGGGGCCAGCGCCAGCGCCTGGCGATCGCCCGCGCGCTCCTGGCCGACCCCGCGCTGCTGGTGCTGGACGAGGCCACGAGCCATCTGGACGCCGTGACCGAGGCGGAGGTGGCCGGTGAGCTGTCCGCGCTGGGCTGTACCAGGATCGTCGTCGCGCACCGAATCAGCACGATCATGGACGCGGACGAGATCGTCGTCCTGGACGACGGCCGTTTCACGGAGCGGGGAGGCCACGACGACCTGATGCTCGCCGGGGGCCGGTACGCCGAGCTGGTGCACCGGCAGCTCCCGGCCTCGCTCCGGCCCTCATGATCGCCACCGCGCCGACGTGGGCGTCCGGGCGTAAAATGGGCCGCGTCCGCACCAGGAGGGCACGAGGAGCGGAGGCATCAGATGACCGAGGCAGTCCCCTCCCGCACCGAACGCAAACGGGAAGCCGATCACCCGGACGTGCCGTGGACGACCCCCTCGCAGGCCGAGGGCGAGCGCGACGACGAGACGGACACCGGCCACCCCGACGTACAGAGGACGACTCCCTCACAGGCCGAAGGGGAACGGGACTAGCCCCCCTCTCGGCACCCGGGCCCGCGGGCCGGTGACCTCCCACCGGCGGGCGGGCCCAGCCATGTGGCCCGGACGCGGCGGCTGACGCGTAATGCCGCCTCCACGCCGGGGGTCTCCCGGGCGGAGCGGCCGCGGCGGGTCGCTATCCTGACCGGGGAGGCGAGATGGCACGCGCGACACAGACCACCGGGACACCCGGCACCGTCCCACCGGCGGCACGCCACCACGGCAATCGGCACGGGCGCAGCGAGCAGGCCCGGCTCGCGGTGCTGAACGCGGCCGACGACCTGCTGGTCGAGAAGGGCTTCGCGGGCGTCACCATGGAGGGCATCGCCACCCGGGCCGGTGTCGCCAAACAGACCATCTACCGCTGGTGGAGCACCAAGACCGACGTCCTCATGGACGCCTTCCTCCAGGACGTGGCCGAGGACCTGACCGTGCGCGACCACGGCGACCTCGCCCGGGACCTGCGCACCTATCTGCGCGAGCTGGCCTGGTTCCTCAGCGCGTCCGACTCCGGTGCCGTCTTCAAGGCGCTGATCGCCCACGCGCAGCACGATCCGGCGTTCGCCCGGGACTTCCGGTCCAGGTACCTCGACGACCAGCGCGGCCGCGACCGCCTTCCGCTGGAACGGGCCCTGGAGCGCGGGGAGTTGCCGCCCGGCCTCGATCTGACGGCCGAGACCGACCAGCTCATGGGCCCCGTCTACTACCGGGTGCTGGTGACCGGCGAACCCGTCGGCCAGGAGTTCACCGACCGGCTCGTCGACGCCTTCCTCCACCGCCACGGGCTGACGGCACCGGCGAAGGACTGAGCACCGCCGGGAGACCGTCCACGAACAGTGCGCCCGCGAGCAGCGCGGCGCTTCCGCGCGGCGCGATGCCCCGCTCCCGCAGCTCCGTGTCCAGAGCGGACAGGGCGGCGGTGCCCTCGGGCGTGGCGGTGCCACCCGCCTCGAGCACACCATGCGCCCCCTCCTTCACCCGTCGCAGGCCGGGCGGGCCCGCCCGGTACAGCGGCCCGGTGTCCTGGAGGGTGCTCATCACGGTGAGCAGCGCGTCCAGGCGCGCCTGGGTCTCGGTGGCCCCCGCCGCACGCGCCCGGGACAGGGCGTCCAGGGCGCGGCGCACATGGGGGAAGGCGGCCCGTGCCTCGCCGCGCACGCCCGGCGCCCCATAGGTGGCGGAGACATGCGAGCCCGGCGAGGGGCGGCGCGGTGCGCCACGGTCGGGGTGGTCCGCGATCCGTTTGGCGGTGGCGGTCAGCTCGTCGGGCCCGGCGCCGGGGCGCAGCGCGGCGGCCGCCACCAGCAGGCCCATCACCCACAGCGCGCCATGGTGGAGGGGGCCGGTGGCCGCGCCGCCACCGGCCCGTGCCATCGTCCACTCGGCGCAGCGGCCGATGGCGCCCAACTCCTCGCGCAGCGCCCGGGTCGGCTCCCCGGGACGGCGGGCCGCGGCGGCCATGGCCGCGAACCCGGGTGTCAGCGCCTTGGCCGACCAGCGCAGCGCGAGCAGATCGGCACCGGTGGCGCGGGCCTGGAGATCGCGGGTGTCGGCGAGGCCCGGTTTGGGCGTCAGCTCCGCCTGGGCGATCAGGGCGAGCACGGCGGCCCGTGCCAGTGCCTCGTCCGTGGAGCGCGTCATCGGCATGCCCGGAGGCTAGACGGCGAACCTTTGACGGACATGAGGCGTTCCTGTGGCCCCGCTGTGCGCCCGCGAAGGAGGCGCACCAGAACAGCAGGCCCTCACGGAACAGCGCGAACAGGGCGTGGCGGCGGTCGGGCGAGGCCACGGTGGCCGGTTCGGTGGCGGGCGGCTCGACCTCATACCGGTCGGCGAGCCGGCGGGCCTCGTCGGTACGGTCGCGGGCCCGTGGGCGGGCTTGGCCCGCGGCTGGTTCTTCAGCCCCGGCGCCAGCTCTGGCGGTGCCTGGTACCACTCGGACTCCCAGTACAGGGCGAGTTCATGGCCGTCCGGGTCGCCGGTGACATGGAGCGGGCCGATACCGGGCTCGTCCTCGACCCATCGTCCGGGGAGCCCGGCGGCCTCGGCCTCCTTCACCCGGCGGTGGAGGGTGCGGTCGGGGTCGGGGGTGAGCAGTTCGACATGCCCGAGGTGGGCGATGTCCCCGAGCGGCGGGGTCATCGGCAACTCCTTGAGTCGAGTGCGCGGGAAGGAGGCATGGTGGTGCCGTGGCGGGAGAAGAGGGGTGGTGCGGGCGCGGAACCGGGCGCCGGATCAGGCCGGGCGGGGAAAGACCGTGCCGTCGAAGATCTTCCGTGCGGTGCGTACGACGGCCGTGCCCCGCGCCACCGGAGTGGCGCCGTCGTCCACGGACGTGTCGATGTCCAGGAAGCCGGTGGGGTGTTCGATGCGCAGCCGCTCCCCCGTCGCCGGGAGCCGGGCCACGTCCTCGCCGGCGTTTCCCTCGACGCACAGCCCGGCGGCGACACTGGCGGCCCCCAGGACGCCGATCGCCGTATGGCAGCGGACCGGGATGAAAGTGCGGGTCATCACGGTGCCGCCGTGCGCGGGCGGGGCCAGCAGGCTGAGCTTGGGCACGGTCGTGGCACTCACATCGCCCAGGCCCATCAGCCGCCCCGCCTCCCGCCGGATCTCCTGGAGCCGGGCGCCGAGCGCCGCGTTCGCCTCCAGTTCCTCGGGGTCCTCATAGCCGGTGACGTCCAGGGCGGACGCGGCGATGAGCACGGTCGGCATGCCGTTGTCCACGCAGGTCACCGGGGTGCCGTCGATGAGGTCGCGGGCGTGGCCGGTGGGCAGCAGCGGGCCGCCGCCCTGCTCGAAGCCGATCACCATCGGGGCGGCGGAGCCCGGGACACCCGCGATCTCGGCCGAGCCGGTGTAGTCGACGCGCCGGTCCGGGGTGGGCACGGTCACGGTGGCGTGGTCGCCGCTGTTGACCATCCTGATCCGTACCGGTGTCCGCCCGTCCCGGGCGGCGACCAGGCCCCGTTCCACGGCGAAGGGGCCGACCCCGGCCAGGAGGTTGCCGCAGTTCTGCCGGTCGGAGACCTCGGCCTTGTCCACGCCGAGCTGGAGGAACAGATAGTCGACATCGGCGTCCGGGCCCTGGGCGGCGGAGACCACGGCCACCTTGCTGGTGAGGGGGTGGGCTCCGCCGAGGCCGTCGATCTGCCGCGGATCGGGGCTGCCCATGATGCGCAGCAGCAGATCGTCCCGGGCACCGGGGCCGGGCGGCAGGTCCTCCGCGAGGAAGTAGGCGCCCTTGGAGGTGCCGCCGCGCATCAGCATGCAGCGCACGCCCTCCGGCCCGCTCATGAGACGGCCCCGCCGCGGACGTCCTCGGCGTACTCGGCGTACGGCTGGTACCGCACCCCGAGGCGGGCCAGGGTCTCCCGCAGCCCATAGCGGTCCAGGCCCAGCTGACCCTCGGCGAAGGCCGCCCGGGTCGCCTCCTCCTTCGCGGTGCGCGCCTCGGCCGCCTCGACGGCCGTGGCGGCCGAGTGGCGCGGTACGCACATCACCCCGTCGTCGTCGGCGAGGATCACATCGCCGGGGCGTATGCACTGCCCGCCCACCACCACGGGCACATTGACGGACCCGGCCGTGGCCTTGACGGTGCCCTGCGCGCACACGGCGGCCGACCACACGGGGAAGCCCATCGCGCGCAGCTCGGCGGTGTCGCGCACCCCGGCGTCGATGACCAGGCCGCGGACCCCGCGGTGGTGGAGCGCGGTGGCGAAGAGCTCGCCGAACATGCCGTCCGTGGACGGCGATGTGGTGGCGACGACGAGGACGTCACCCTCGGCACACTGCTCGACCGCGGCGTGGATCATCAGGTTGTCGCCGGGCCGGCACAGCGCCGTGACCGCGGTGCCCGCGATGCGCACGTCCTGCTGTACGGGGCGCAGCCCGGGGCCCAGGCATCCGGTGCGGCCCATGGCCTCGTGCACCGTGGCCACGCCGTAACCCCGCAGGGCCTCCACATGTTTGGCCGCGGCGCGTGGCGGGTCGGTGACGATCACACCGCTCGGCCGTGCGGCGGCGGGCACGTCACCCGCGCTACCGTGCGTCATCGCTGATATCTCCTTGCTGGACAGGTCGGTGACCCACCCCGCGGCGCGCGCCCCGCGTCATTCGCCCAACGCGTCGATCACACTGGCGAGGTGGACACGGACGGCCGCTTCGGCCGCCTGTGGGTCCCTGGCCCTGATCGCCTCGATCACGGCCAGGTGTTCACCCAGGGACCGCTGGGCACGCCCCGGCCGCAGCGCGAGCTGGAAGCGATGGCGCACCAGCTGTGCGTTGAGCCGTTCCAGCAGCTCCACCGCCACCCGCTGACCGGAGAACTCCCGGATGCGGGCGTGCAGTTGGTGGTTGAGGTCGGAGTAGGTCAGCGGTTCGCCGTCGGCGACCGCCTTGGACATCGCCGTGCCGAGGTCGGCCAGCTCGGTCAGCTGCTCCTCGCTCGCCTCGACGGCCGCCTTGGCCGCGCACAGCCCTTCCAGGACCATGCGGCATTCCGTGATGGCCACGGCCTCCTCCACGCTCACCACCCGCACCCGTGAGCCACGGTTGCGGATCCGCTCGACCAGACCCTCGGAGGCCAGATCGATCAGCGCCGCGCGGATGCTCGCCCGGGTCACACCGAACTGCTCGGCGAGTTCGTTCTCCACCAGCCGCTGGGCCGGCGCCATCTCCCCGCGCGAAATCGCCTGCCGCAGCTGCTCCAAGGCATGCTGCTTGGCCTGCTCCCCGGTGCCTGGACGAGCTTCCTTCGGCATCGTGTGCCCTCCCTGAGTGAGTGCCTGTCGAAGGTAAATCTAGGCCAACAAGATTGTCAACGATTTCGTTGCCCATATTGGCGACAGGAACCGGCCCCACCCACCCCCGATTCCGGCCTCGCTCCGGCCCCGTGACAGGGAAAGCCGGGGTTGCTTCAATGGTCCGGCGGTTCCCCATCGGACCCCGTAGACCGTTGGAGCGTGCCCGTGCCCCTCTCGCGTCGTGCTCTCGTCTCCACGCTCCCGGCGGCCGCACTGGCGGCCATGGCCCTCCCGCTGCGCGCACGGGCGGCGGGACACCCGGCGGCGGCCGGTGAAGCGACCGGTGCCGCTCACACCCGGCTGATCGACAACACCGTGGCCGTCTTCGCCGGAACGCGGGAGACCAACGCCCGCCCCGAGGTGCGCGCCAAGCTCGCCTCCATCGCCGCGACCGCCCGCTCCCGGCTCACCGCGATGGACCGCGCCGGGCAGGGCGAGCTCTTCCAGGGCCTCGCCCTGGGCACCAGCGATCCCAACCTGGTCACCTCGTTCCAGTACCTCTACGAGATCGCCCTCGCCACCCGCACACCGGACGGCGGCACACCGTCCGGACTCCACGGCGACACCGATGTCCAGCGGCGCGTCATCGACGGCCTGATATGGCTCCACGAGCACTATTACGGCGACCAGTCGAAGGGCTACTACGGCAACTGGTTCACCTGGGAGATCGGCATCTCCACCCACGTCAGCAAGACGCTGGCGCTGCTCGCCGACGAACTCGCCGCCCACCGGCCCGATCTCACCGCCGCCTACGTGGCCTCGATGGACGCGTATCTGCGCAACGGCAAGGACGGCGACGTCGACCTCGACTCACGCTTCCACACCGGCGCCAACCTCGCCGACATCACCACCAACCGCGTCCTCCAGGGCGCCGTTCTCGGCGACGAGGCCCGGATCACCAAGGCCATCGCCGACCAGCTGACCATCCTGGCCACCATCGACCCGTACGAGCTCCGGCACGGGGTCACCGACGGCTTCTACGCCGACGGTTCCTTCATCCAGCACGCGTCCGTGGCCTACACGGGCTCCTACGGCAAGGGCCTGCTCACCCGCGTCGTACAGAGCGTCAAAATGCTCGACGGCACCGGCTACACGACCGACGACCAGCTGGTCCGCGTCGTCCAGGGGTGGGTGGTGGACGGCTTCGCGCCGCTGATCTTCGAGGGCTGGCTGATGGAGATCGTCAAGGGGCGCGGGGTGTCCCGGCCGGCCACGGGGTACGCCGACGCGGCCGAGGTGGTGGAGGCCGTGGTGGGCCTCTCCGCCCATGCCACCGACGCCGACGCCACGGCGCTCAAGGGCTATGTGGCGTATCTGCGGCAGACCTCCAAGGCCACGCTCGACCCTTCGGGGTTCGTGTCCCCGGTGAGCATCGCGGCCTACGCCGACATCCTCGCCGACTCCTCGATCCCGGCGGGCGACCTCGGGCCCGCCGAGCGCCATGTGGCGTTCAACGCGATGGACAGAACCGTCCACCGGCGCCCCGGCTACGCGTTCGCCCTGGCCCGGAGCTCGTCCAGGATCAGCAGATACGAGTACATGAGCGGCGAGAACCTGATGCCCTGGTTCCAGGGGGACGGCGCCCACCATCTGTATCTGTCCGGCCAGGACCAGACCCAGGCGTTCGGCATCGACTACCTCACCACGGTCCCGCCCCAGCGCCTCGCCGGTGTCACCGCCCCGGTGGAGACCCGCCGCACGGTCCCCGAGCTGTACGGCACGCTCTGGTACGACAACCCCGGGCGTGGCTTCACCTCCTCCTCGGAGGCGCAGAACACCTATGTCTACTTCCCCCGGTCCACCCATCCGTTCTCCGGTGGCGCCGCCCTGGGCCCGTACGGGGTGGCGGGGTTCGTCCAGTCCGACGACGTGGCGTACACCGCGAAGCAGGCGGGCGACCTGCCCGAGGACTTCGTGGTGTACCGCGACGCCGATGCCACCAAGTCGTGGTTCCTGTTCGACGACGAGATCGTGGTGCTGGCAGCGGGTGTCGGCGATGCCGCCGGCCGCGCGGTGACGACCACCCTCGACACCCGGATCGCCGCGCCCTCGGACACCCTCACCCTCAGCGGGCGGCTCCGCGGCGGTGCGCCCTGGTCCGGCACCGGCACCGCCCCGCTCGCATGGCTGCGCTACGCCAATACCACCCGGGCGGCCTCGGTCGGGTATGTCTTCCTCGACGGGCCACCGCCCACCGTCACACTGGACACCGTCACCCGCAGCCGCCGCGCGGTCCGCCTCGCCAACCCCGACCTCCCGGTGACCAAACGGCTCTTCGCCGTGACCGTGGAGCGGGCGGCGGGCGCTCCGCACACCTCGATGGCGTACGCGCTCGTCCCGAACGCCACCGAGCGCCAACTGGGCGGCTACGCCCGCCGCCCGCTCACCGTCCTGGCCAACACCACCCGGCTCCAGGCCGTGGCCCACCGGGGCCTGCGGATGACCGCGCTCAACGCCTTCACCCCCGGCACCCACCACGCAGGGCGGCTGTCGGTGCGCGGCCCCGGCTCGGTGATCCTGCGGGAGACGCGGGACGGCGGCGTGGCGGTCGCGGTGTCCGATCCGACCACCGAGCGCGACACGGTCTCGCTCGTCATCCGGGGCCGGAGGATGAGCGCCGTGGCGGCGGACGACGGTGTCCGGGTGAGCCGGGTCCCCGGCGGCACCCGGATCGTCGTCACCACCCGCCACGCCTACGGCCGGAGCTTCACGGCGACGCTGCGCTGAGCCGCGAGGTGCGCAGGTGCTGGGCGCCCGAGCGGACCGCCCACAGGAACACGGCGAGCGCGAGGACGCCCACCGTCACGGTGTCATACGGCGCCGGGAGGCGGCCGGAACCGCCGAAGGTGCCCAGCCACGACAGCACGGTCAGCGCGGCGAGGTGGAAGACCAGCCAGGCGCCGCGCCGCAGCTCCTCCCCCAGCGGTGTGCCTCCGTCCTCGCGGCGCTGCACCAGGAACAACACGGCGCCGGCCAGGACGAAGGGCAGCGCGAGGCGCAGATCGTGCCAGCCTGACCAGTAGACGAACTCGCTCGCCACCACAAAGCTCACCGGGGCGATCCAGCGCACCCCCGGCACCTGGCCCTCGGCCCGCGCCACTCCCCGCTCGCGGTCGTGTGCCCGGAACGCCGCGACGGCCACCGCCGAGGCGGCGTAGATCAGCAGATACATGTCCCCCATCACGCTCACGATGTCCTGCCAGCCGCCGAACGGCAGCATGAACACGACGATGACCGCGAGGTTGAGCAGCAGCGCCCGCCGCGCCACCCCGGACCAGGGGTGGATGCGCATGAAGAAGCGGGGCAGCAGACCGTTCTTGGCCAGGGCGTACGTATGGCGAGCGTCGATGGCCACGCCCACATAGGCCGATCCGCCCGGTGAGACCACCGCGTCGGCGTAGAGCAGCGTGGCCAGCCAATGGAGGTTGAGCACCAGGGCGAGCTGCCCGAAGGGCGACTCGAAGTCGACTCCCTTCCAGCCGTGGCCCAGCAGCGACTCCGGCACCGTGTAGAGGAACGCCAGCTGGAGCCCGAGGTAGACCAGCACGGCGAGGCCGATGCCGGTCAGCACCGCGGCCGGTACGTTACGGCGCGGATTGCGGGCCTCACCGGAGAAGTCGAGCGGGGCCTGGAAGCCGTTGACGGAGTACACGATGCCGCCGCCGGCCAGCGCGGTCAGGCAGGCCGCGTAGCCGTACGGGGCGAAACCGCCGTGATCGGTGAGGCGCCCGGAGTGGGTGCCGGACAGGAACAGCGCGACGATGGTGAGGATCGGGACGACGACCTTGAACACCGAGATCAGGTTGTTCAGCCGGGCGAATATCCGTACGGCGAACCAGTTGCACGCCGTCAGTACGACACTCAGCGCCACGGCCACCGCGAGGCCCGAGGCGCTGAGGGTGCCGCCGTTGTAGAGCCCCGGCAGATAGTGGGCGGCGTACTGCATGATCGCGCTGATCTCGGCCGCCGTACCGCCCACCGAGAGCAGCACCGACCAGCCGATCATCGTGCCGACCAGCCGTCCGCTGGCGTACAGCGGCCAGCGGACGGTGCCGCCGCCCTCCGGGCGGGTGGCGCCGAGCTCCACCATGACCAGCGCGATCAGAGCACACAGCACACCCGCCGCGATCCAGGACAGCAGGGCGGCGGGACCGGCGGTCTGGGCAGCGTACAGGGCCGCGAACAGCCACCCGGACCCCAGGATGTTGGAGAACCCGATCGCGGTCAGGGCCCAGAATCCGAGGTCCTTGTGGAGTCGTCCCTCCTCGGCGAGCACCTCCGGCGCGGCGATGGACTCCGGTGGGTGGTTCTGCGGCACGGTGGCTCGTCTCCTCGGTGGTGCACGAACATGCAAAGGCCCAGCGTGCCACGCGTGCCGACGGGCTCCGCCGACGCACCCCGGGCCTCGGACCCCGGACCTCGTGACCCGGACCTCGTGACCCGTCTCGCGGCCCGCGCCGGATACCCGCACGTCCTCTCCTACGGCGTGGACTCGCTCCATGCACTCCGATGGCGTAGCAGCGACGGCGGGGCCCGGGAGGCGTACCGAGACTGGATGAGACGCCGGGCGGCCGCCCGTGGTGTGTCCGTACGGGAGTGGAGGAGGGACCATGCCCCGGAGCGGAGGAGACCCCATGTCCCACCGCAAGGATCTCGGGCTGCTCGCCCTGCGCCTCGGCGTGGGCGGGGTGCTGGTCGCGCACGGCGCGCAGAAGCTCTTCGGCTGGTGCGGCGGCGATGGCCTTCACCGTACCGCCGAGGCCATGGAGGCGATGGGCTTCCGTCCGGGGCGGGTCAGCGCCGTGGTGGCCGGGCTGGGCGAGGCGGGCGGCGGGCTGCTGCTCGCGCTCGGGTTCGCCACTCCCGCGGCCGGGGCAGCGGCCGCGGGGACGATGGCGGGGGCGGTGTCGGTGAACGCGCCGGCCGGGTTCTTCGCCCAGTCCGGGGGGTATGAGTTCCCGGCCCTGCTGGGCTGCTCGGCGGCGGCGCTCGGGATCTCGGGGCCCGGCCGCTACTCCCTCGACCACCTCACCTGCCATGTGCTGGACCGGCCGTGGCTGATCGCGACGGCGTTCACCACGAGCGCGCTGGGGGCGGCCGCGGTGATCAAGCGCAGGATGGCGGTGACCGCGGAGCGTGAGCTCGCCGGGGAGGAGGAGCTCTACGAGTAGCGGCCCACCCTCTGGCAGGTGACGCCCGCACGGCGTGCGAGGGGCGGCCTGGTGCGCCATGGTGGATGCCAGGGCCGGGGAACGGTTCGCACTGGTGGAGGGTGGGTGCGGATGTTCAGCAGGCGCAGCTTCTGGAAGATGGTGGGCGCGGGTGCGGTCGGGGCACCGCTCGCCGCCCGGGCCGCCACCGGCTCCGCGGAGGCCGCGGGGACGCTTGTCGACTCGGCGGAGCGGGGGATGTCGGCCGCGCGGCCGCACCCGTCCTTCGCCGCCCTGCGGCAGATCAGGGCCGGGGTGCTGAACGTCGGCTACGCCGAGGCCGGTCCGGCCCATGGCCCCGCGGTCGTCCTGCTGCACGGCTGGCCCTATGACATCCACAGCTATGCCGATGTGGCGCCCTTGCTCGCCGCCAAGGGCTATCGGGTGATCGTCCCGTATCTGCGCGGCTACGGGACGACGCGCTTCCTGTCGCCCCGGACACTCCGCGACGGCCAGCAGTCGGTGTTCGCCCTCGATCTCATCGCCTTGATGGACGCCCTCGGGATCGAGCGGGCGATCCTCGCCGGGTTCGACTGGGGCTCGCGCACGGCCGACGTCGTCGCGGCGCTGTGGCCGGAGCGCTGCGCGGCCCTGGTCTCGGTGACCGGCTATCTGATCACCAACCGGAAGGCGAACAAGCAGCCGCAGCCGCCGAAGGTCGAATGGGCCTGGTGGTACCAGTACTACTTCGCCACCGAGCGGGGTGTACGCGGGCTGGAGAATCCCGACTACCGACGCCAACTGGCGCGGCTCGTCTGGCGGTTCAACTCCCCGACGTGGCATTTCGACGACGCCACCTTCGCGCGCACCGCCGCCGCCTTCAGGAACCCGGACTATGTGCGCATCGTGATAAGCAACTACCGCTGGCGGCTGGGGCTCGCGGCGGGCGATCCCCGGTACGACGGTCTGGAGCGGCGCCTGGCCAAGGGCCCCGTCATCGGCGTCCCCACGGTCACGCTGGACGGCGGGCGCGATCCGTTCACCCCGGCCGGGGGCGGTGCCGCGTACCGGGACAAGTTCTCGGGCCCGTACGCCCACCGGACGCTGAAGGGCATCGGCCACAATGTGCCCCAGGAGGCTCCCGAAGCCTTCGCCGATGCCGTGGTCGAGGCCGACCGTCTGCGACGGCGCTGAGCGGCGCGATCGGGCCGAGCGACGCGACGGGGCCGAGCGACGCGGCCGGGCCGCGGGAGGCCGTGGAAGGCCGTGGAAGGCCAGGTCCGAAGGGGGCAGGGGATGGCGGAGTTCGAGGTGGCCACCGGCGCCGCGGAGCTCCCCGGCGGCGACGGCCGGGGCCGCGAGGCCGCGGTGCGGACCGCGTTCGAGGGGCTGCTCCAGATCCGCCGGCTGATGAACGCGGACACCGCCGACACCGCCGGCACCGAGGGGGTGCCCGCCGAGTGGGAGCGGCGTCAACCGGTGCGGGCCGTGGCCCTGGCGCTGGAGGCGGCCGGTGTTCCGCCGTCGGCCGTCGACGCGGAGGGCCGCCGTACGGCGACCGGATACTGCCTCGGCGCGGCGGAGCGGACCGGGGTGGTGCGGGTCGAGTGGCTGGGCCCGCCGGGAAGTGGCGCCGGGTACGCGGCGGAGGGCGCGCTGCGGAACTGCGCGGCCGTACTGCGGCGGCTGGGCTGGGAGGCGCTGGAGTACCGGGGGCCACGCCGCCACCGCTACCTCGAGGTCGAGCCGCCCCCGGCCGGGCCTCCCCGGCGCTGACCGAGCCGGTGGGCCACCCGGCCCCGGGAGGCGGGGGCTGACGCCATGTCGCCTCCCGGGGCGGTATGGCTCACGCGTTGGGGTCGAAGGGGATGTCGGACGGTTTGGCCTTCGCCAGGTGGGAGTTGAGCGTGCTGTCCTTGAGGCCGAGGGTGGCGCTGCCGAAGTCGGCCTGGCTCAGCTTGTCGCGCAGCCCGGCGGGGTAGCCGTTCCAGCCGACCAGCGCGGGGTACTGCCAGGTGTGCTGGTGGTTCTCCGGCGGTTCGTCGTTGGCGTTCGCCGGGCGGAAGCAGTGGGTGCTCAGGCCGTCCTTGTGGTAGACGACCTTGGGGTGGGTGCCGTCCCAGCGGATCTGGTCCCGGTTGTAGATGTTGAAGTCGCCGTGGGCCGAGGTGGCCACGTACTTGGCCTCGTCGCCCTGCACCCACACCACGACGTGTTCCCAGTCGTGGCGGTGGCCGCCGAGCCCGCTCCCGGCCACGGCCTGGTCCTTCTCGAAGTACAGGCCGTAGATGATCGCGCACCAGCCGTTGTTGCACTTGGAGCGGGAGTATCCGTTGGTGTTGTCCAGGTCCCAGGAGTCGCGGCACTGGCCGTTGAGGGCGCCGCTCGGGTTGAGACCGCCCGCGATCGTCCCGTCGGGGCCGATGGCGGGCGTGGGGTAGCAGCCGTCGGTGTCGTAGTCGAACGCCGGCTGGAACGTCCGCTCCGTGCTGTCCGCGTTGGCGGGCAGGGACTTGGGCGGGTCCGCGAGCGCACTGCCCGGGAAGGCCATGACCAGCACGATGGCGCTGCCGAGGATGGCGGACACTCTGCCGATCCGCGAACTCTTCTTCACTGCGTCCTCCTGAACGACCGCGGCGTGGCCGCACGCCGGGAAGGTGGGGGGTTGGCATGCTCAGGTCAGCATGATCGCATTCCTCGAGCGGCGGCGGGAGATGTCGCCGTGATGAAGAGTCAGCCAACAGCTATAGCAGGTGCGGTGGGGCGGGGCCCGGGGGCCTCGGCCTTGTTTTATTCCGGGGTGTTGACGAAATAGATCGGCGTACGCATGCTGGTCGGCATGCACCCCCATCAGGACGGCCCGCTGGCCCGGCTACGGCGGGGACACGAAGACTTGGTACTGGACCTGTTGCGCAAACACGGCCCGCTCAGCCGGGCCGAACTGGGGCAGCACAGCGGGCTCTCCCGGACCACCCTCAGCGATATCGTCACCGAGCTGATCGAGAGCGGCGCCGTGGTCGCCACGGCGCCCGGAACGGCCCCGCGCAGACGGGGGCGGCCGGTGGAGGCGCTGACGCTCAACCCCAGCGCGGGCCAGGCCATCGGTATCGACTTCGCCCGCCGGGCGGTGCATGTCTCCGCGGTCAACGTCGCCCATGAGGTGATCGGTTCGGCCAGTGAACCGCATGACCCGGGGCTGCCCTGGGAGGATCGGATCGCCCTGGCCGAGCGGCTGGTCGGCACGCTCGCCGAAGGCGCCCTGCGGCTGGGCGCGCTGAACGCCATCGGCGTGGGTGTCGTCGGCCCGGTCGAGGACCCCGACGCGGGGCCCTCGCAACCCTGCCCCTCCGCCGATCTGCCCGCCCTGCTGCGCAAGCGCTTCGAGGCCCCGGTGCTGGTGGACAACAACACCCGGCTCGCCGCGCTCGCCGAGGCCACCTGGGGCGCCGCGGCGGGCGGTCAGGACGTGCTGTACCTGCGGCTGTCGCACGGTGTGGGCGGCGGGCTGGTGGTGGCCGGCGCCCTGCACCGCGGGGCGTACGGCCTGTCCGGTGAGTTCGGGCATATCGCGGTCGAGTCGGGCGACGGACGATGTTCGTGCGGCGCCACCGGCTGCCTGGAGACGGTGGCCTCGGTGGGCGCCGTGCTCGCCGCCTACCGCCGCGCGGGCGGCCACGCGGACGGCCTGGCCGCGCTCCTCGGGGCGCTGGAGGCCGGCGATCCGGTGGCGCTGCGCACGCTGGAGACGGCCGGCACCCATATCGGCACCGTGCTGGCGGCGGTGTGCAACGCGATCGGCCCCGGGGTGATCGTGCTCGGTGGCGAACTCGCCGCGGCCGGCCCACCGCTCTTCGAGCCGGTCGAACGGGCGCTGCGCGCACACATCATGCCGATCTCACGGGACCGCGTGGACCTGAGGCCGGCGGCGCTCGGCGAGGCCGGTGGCGCCCTGGGCGGTATCGCCCTTGTCCTGCGTGAATCCCCCCTGCTCAGCCAATACCCGGCCCGTCCGGGCTGATCCGGCCCGGTCCCGGGCCGAAGAGGAGGACCCATGTACCCCGCGAGGCGTCCATGACGGTGGTCACCGCGCCCGAGAAGACCCCCACGACACCACAAGCGCCACGCGGCGCACGACGCACCGTCCACCCCCTCGTGTTCAATCTGATCGCCCTCGTCCTGGCCATCGCCCTCTGGGCGCTGACCGCCGCGGCGGGGCTCGCGGACATCCCCGGGCCGCTCTCCGTGAGCTCCCGGGCGCGGGAACTGCTCTCCGACGGAACCCTCACCGAGGACGCGCTGGCCAGCCTCCAGCGGGTGCTCCTGGGGTTCGCGCTCGGCACCCTGGCCGCCGTGCCCGTGGGCTTCCTGATGGGCTGGTATCCGGTGGCCCGGGGCCTGTTGGAACCGTACGTCCAGTTCTTCCGTACGATCCCGCCACTTGCGCTGATCCCGCTGGTGATCGTGCTGATGGGCATCGGCGAGGCCCCGAAGATCTTCGTCATCTTCCTGGCGGCGTTCATGTCCTGTGTGGTGGCCGCCTTCCAGGGGGTGACCGGAGTGGACCGTACGCTGATCGACGCGGCGCGGGTGCTCGGCGCCTCGGACCGGACCGTCTTCCTCAAGGTGGTCATCCCGGCGTCCACGCCGTTCATCCTGGTGGGCATGCGCATCGGACTCGGTGCCGCCTGGGCGACCGTGGTGGCGGCCGAGATGATCGGCGCCCAGAAGGGTCTCGGCTTCGAGATGGTCCACGCCCAGACCTACTACGACGTCCCCACGATCTTCGTGGGTCTGATCAGTATCGGTGTCATCGGCCTGGTCATGGACCGTCTGTTGCTACTGGCCGAACGCCGTCTCACCGCGTGGCAGGAGCGCCGATGAGCCCCAAGATCTCTTTCCGGGACGTGGTCAAGACGTACCCGATGAAGAGCACCACCTTCACCGCCCTCGGCCAGGTCTCCCTGGACATCGGGGACCGGGAGTTCGTCGCCGTCGTCGGCCCGTCCGGCTGCGGCAAGTCCACCCTGCTGTCCATGGTGGCCGGACTGGTGGAGCCCACCTCCGGCACGGTCACGGTGGACGGCGCGCCGGTCACCGGGCCGGGGCCGGACCGTGGGGTGATCTTCCAGCAGTACGCGCTGTTCCCGTGGCTGACGGTACGCGGCAACGTCGAGTTCGGGCTGAAGCTGGCACACGTCCCCGCCGCGGAGCGCCGGCGGCGCGCCGATCACGCCATCGAGCTGGTCGGGCTCGCCGACTTCGCCGACGCCCTGCCCAAGACGCTCTCCGGGGGGATGAAACAGCGCTGCGCCATCGCCCGCGCCTACGCCGTGGACCCCGAAGTCCTGCTGATGGACGAGCCGTTCGGGGCGCTGGACGCGCTGACCCGGGTGCAGTTGCAGGACCAGCTGCTGGACACCTGGACTCAGGAGCGGCGCACGGTCCTGTTCATCACCCATGACGTCGACGAGGCGGTGTATCTGGCCGGTCGGGTGGTCGTGATGGCCGCGAGGCCCGGCCGGATCCACCGGGTCATCGAGGTGGACCTCCCCTATCCGCGGACCGAGGAGATCCGGCTCTCCGCGGAGTTCGCACGCATCCGCAATGACGTCTGGACCCACGTCTACCACCAGGCACCGGCCGGCTCCGCCGCCTGACCCACTCCCCAACCGCACGTACTTCCCGAAAGGACTCACCCGAGATGAGGATGAGCCGACGCGACTTCATGATTTCACTCTCCGCTGCCGGAGCGGCACTTTCAGTGGCGGCGTGTTCGTCCTCCGGCAGCGGCGGCTCCGCGGTCAGGTTCGGCTATATCGCCGACTACAACGGCGCGAGCCTGCTGGCCATCGCCGATGAGCGGGGCCTGTGGAAGAAGCACGGCCTGACCGCCGAGCCCAAGGTGTTCGTCAACGGACCGGTCCAGATCCAGGCCCTGCGCACCGGCAACCTGGACTACGGCTACATCGGTCCTGGCGCCCTGTGGCTGCCCGCCTCCGGCAAGGCCACCATCGTGGCCATCGACACCCTCACCTACGCCGACCGGGTGATCGCCAGGCCCGGTATCGACTCGATCCGGGATCTGAGAGGGAAGAAGGTCGGCGTCCCCGAGGGCACTTCCGGTGAGATGGCGCTCAATCTGGCGCTCCAGAAGGCCGGGATGACGATGAAGGACATCTCGAAGGTGGTGATGGACGCGCCCACCGTCGTCTCCGCGTTCTCCTCCGGGCAGATCGACGGCGCCGGGATCTGGTACCCGCTCATCGACACCATCAAGGAGAAGGTGCCGGGGATGAAGGAGGTGGCGAGCACCGAGGATCTCCCCGGCTCCTCCTTCCCCACCGCGTTCGTCTCCGCCGCCAAGGCCAAGCCGGAGCGCGATCAGAAGGTCGTGAAGGTCCTCCAGGAGGCCAACGACTGGCGGGCCGCCCACCCCAAGGAGTCCATCGCGCTGGCCGCGAAGCTGCTCAAGGCCGATGAGGCGAAGGTCGCGGCGGACGCGAAGCATGTGAAGACGATGACGACCGCCGAGCTGGTGGCCAGAACCAAGGACGGCACCGTCGAGAAGTGGCTGGACGGCATGAGCCAATTCTTCGTCCGTACCGGGCAGTTGCCGAAGGCCCCCGACCCGTCCTCGTTCTACGCCGGTGACCTCTACACGAAGGCGGCCGCTTGATGAACCTGCTGTTCCTGATGACCGATCAGCACCGCGTCGACACCCTCGGCTGTTACGGCAATCCGCATGTGGCCACGCCGAACCTCGACCGGCTGGCGGCGACCGGAACCCGCTTCGACCGCTGCTACACCCCCACCGCCATCTGCACCCCGGCCCGCGCCAGTCTGCTCACCGGGCAGGCGCCGTTCCGCCACCGGCTGCTGGCCAACTACGAGCGCAACGTCGGCTATCTGGAGGATCTGCGCGAGGACGCGTTCACCTTCCCCGGCGCCCTGGCCGAGCGCGGCTACCAGCTCGGACTGGTCGGCAAGTGGCATGTCGGCACCCACCGCAACGCCGCCTCGTACGGCTTCGACGGGCCCGATCTGCCCGGCTGGCACAACCCCGTGGACCACCCGGACTACGCGGCGTACCTGACGGAGCGGGGCCTGCCCCCGTACCGGATATCCGATCCGATCCGCGGCACCACGCCCAACGGCAATCCGGGCAATCTGCTGGCGGCGCGGCTGCACCAGCCGGTGGAGGCCACCTTCGAGCACTATCTGGCCACCCGCGCCATCGAGCAGCTGGAGCGCTACGCCGCGGACGGGCGGCCGTTCTTCCTGGCCACCCACTTCTTCGGGCCGCATCTGCCGTATCTGCTGCCCGACGCGTACTTCGACCGCTACGACCCCGACCTGGTGGACCTGCCCGTCTCGATCGCCGAGACCTTCGAGGGAAAGCCACCGGTACAGCGCAACTACAGCGCCCACTGGACCTTCGACACCATCCCCATCGAGGTGACCCGCAAGCTGATCGCGGTCTACTGGGGCTATGTCACGCTGATCGACGAGCAGATCGGACGCATCCTCACCCGGCTCGACGAGCTCGGACTGGCCGATGACACCTCGGTGTTCTTCACCGCCGACCACGGCGAGTTCACCGGCGCCCACCGGCTGCACGACAAGGGCCCGGCGATGTACGAGGACATCTACCGCATCCCCGGCATCATCCGCGTCCCCGGACAAGCCCCGCAGGTGCGCCAGGAGTTCGTCAGCCTCACCGACTGCACCGCCACCATTCTGGACCTCGCGGGCTGCGACACCTCACCGGCCGTGGACAGCCGAAGCCTGGTGCCGCTGGTACGGGGCGAGCACCCACGGTGGCCCGCCGAACTGCTCGCCGAGTTCCACGGCCACCACTTCCCGTATCCGCAGCGGATGATCCGCGACGAGCGCCACAAGCTCATCGTCAACCCCGAGTCGGTCAACGAGCTCTACGACCTGGACACCGACCCCCATGAGCTGACCAACCGCTATGAGCACCCCGAGTTGCTGCCCGTGCGCCGCCGTCTGATGCGCCGCCTGTACGACCTGCTGCGGGAGCGCGGCGACAACTTCTACCACTGGATGACCCCGATGTTCGACATCGGCGACCTGGACTACGACCCGAGTCTGAGCTCCTTCGAGCCGGAAGGGACCGCGTAGATGAGACGAAGCCGCAGACGGAGCCCTCGGCACAGCCCTGGCACTCTCGTCGCCGCGCTGCTGTGCACGCTGCTGGCCGGGCTGTTGCCCGCGGCACGGGCGACGGCCGCCCAGCGCCCGGCGACGGAGCACACCACGACGGCCCACCAGGCGACCACCTACCACAACCCCCTCACGGCCGGAGTGGTCGACACCTTCCCCGACCCGGTGATGATCCGGGGCAAGGACGGCCTGTGGTACGCGTACGGCACCCAGAACCCGGTGTTCCAGAGCAAGGGCGAGGACGGTGAGCGGATGCTGCCCATCCTCCGCTCGGCCGACCTGGCGCACTGGGAGTACGCCGGGGAGGTCTTCACCCCGGAGACCAAACCCGCCTGGCACCAGGGCGCCCGGCTGTGGGCCCCCGACATCCGCTATGTGAACGGCCACTACAACCTCTACTACTCGGTGTCCTCCGAGAACACCGTCGGAGTGGCGACCGCGCCCACGCCCACCGGCCCCTGGACCGACCGGGGAGCCGTACTGCCCTCGCCGAGCGGCTGCGCCACCGGCAACATCGACCAGGCCCAGTTCACGGACGAGGGCGGTCAGCCGTATCTGTACTGGGGCAGCTACGACACGATCTGCGTGGCGAAGATGAACGCCGCCCGGACCCGTATCGAGGGCGCGGTGACCGAAGTGGCGCAGGGCCGCCGGATGGAGGGCGGGTTCGTCGTCCGGCGCGGTGGCCACTATTACCTGTTCTACTCCGACGCGGGCTGCTGCGACGGCGCCTACAGCGGCTATCAGGTCAAGGTCGGCCGGGCGACCAGCCCGACCGGACCCTTCGTGGACGACCAGGGCGTTCCGCTGACGGCCGCCACCAGCAAGGGCGGTGTGGTGCTGACCGCCAACGGCAACGGCTGGATCGGCCCCGGGCACAACGCCCTCCAGACCGATCTGTCCGGCCAGGACTGGCTCGTCTACCACGCCATCTCCTCGGACGACCCGGACCTGAAACCGGCCGCGGGCGGCACGCTGAAGCTGTCCAAGCGGCCGATGCTGATGGACCGGCTGGACTGGATCGACGGCTGGCCGGTGGTGCGGGCGGGGGCCGGCCCCTCCCAGGGCGCACAGCGGGCCCCGGTGGCCTCCTGGGCCGCGGGCGGCACGTTCAACGACGGTTCGCTGAAGGGGTGGCACGGCGGTGGCGGCTCCGGTACGGACAACTGGAGCGTCGGACACGAGCAGGACGCGCGGGGCTTCGTCACACCGCGCGGGAATCCCACCGGCCCCGCCCACCTGGTCTCGGACGGGTCCGCCCCGGCGGCCCGGCGCGCCGAGGCCGATCTGCGGGTCACCTCGGCCACCGGTGCGGCCGGGCTGCTGGCCGGCTACACCGGTCCGGACGACTTCGTGGTGGCGTGGCTGGACCGGCGGCGCAACGCACTGGTGACGGACGTACGGGTCGACGGCCGCAGCCGTGGCACCCGTACGACCCCGCTGCCGGACGACTTCGCCTGGGACACCTGGCACAACGTGGCGGCGGAGATCCGCGGCACGCGGTTGACCGTGGAGGTGAGCGCGGACCGGCTGCGGGACGCGGTGGCCACCCAGGAGCGGCCACTGCCCGCGGCGGCGGTCCGCTCCGGAAAGGTCGGCGTGGCCGCCCGGGGCGCCGGTGCGGCGGCCGACAACGTGGGGGCCGCGGCGCTCCACACACCGGTCACCAGCCGCGTCCCCGAGCGGGTGCCGGGTCCGGCGCTGCCCGCCTACAGCGATGACTTCGACACCGCCACCGTCCCCGGCACCACCGCGGATTCTCCGTGGTCCTGGGTGCGCGGACCGGCGTCCGGGGTCACGATGTCCGATGGCGCCCTGTCCTGGCCCACTCAGGGTGCCGAGCTGTATCTCGGCACCAATACGGCGTCGGTGCTGACCCGGGACGCTCCCCGGGGCGACTACACCGTGGAGACCAAGCTCCGGTTCGCCCCCGGGCGGACCAATCAGCAGGCCGGGCTGGTGCTGTACGGGAACGACGACCGCTACTTCAAGCTGGTGCACGCGGTGCTGCCGGTGAGCCACGCGGACGGGAAGACCACACATGTCACCGAGTTCGCGAAGGAGGGCGAGCGTCCCACCACCACACCGCCGACCCCGGTGGCCTATGGGCCGATGTTCGGCGGCCCGACCGCGGACACGCTGTGGATGCGGCTGTCGTACCACGCCGACACCGCACGGGACGAGACCGAGGTGAGCGCCGCCACCAGCACGGACGGCGTGACGTGGGTCCACACCGGCGTGTGGACCCTGCCGACGTCGAGCAAGCTCAGGATCGGCCTGCTCGCGCAGAACACCGCGGGCGCGGTCGCGCGGTTCGACTATCTGCACACCTATCGCGGCTGATGTGCCGAGTGGGCCCCCGTCCTATGCTGATCAGCGTTGTTGACGCGAGACGGGGGCCACTTCGGTGGCCGGAAAAGGTGAGAGAGCGTGGCCAAGCCTGTACGTGCGGCTATCGGGGACGTGTGGATCACATGTGTGTTCTGCAAGGGCGATCTCTTCCGGGATCGCGAGGTGAAGCTCAACAGCACCGGTATGGAGCTGTTCAAGTTCGGCTGGGCCAACGAATCGGCCACCGGGTTGATCTGCTGGAACTGCGGCTATGTGCACCTTTTCGCCAACAAGGACGTCGAGCTGTACAAGGTGAAGAAGGGCGAGATCTAGCCAGGCCCACCGGCGGCCGTCCGAGGTCGTGGCAAAAGTTGCTGCGCGGGATCTTTACATCGATGTAAACGGGTGATGGCATACCCCTGCCCGGTCAAATCCCCCGCCCTCCCGGAGATCCCATGGCTCACCCGGACATCACCTCGCCCGAAGTGTCGAACGACGTTCCACGACCCGAATATCCCCGGCCCAGTTTCGTCCGTGCGGACTGGCTCAATCTCAACGGCACCTGGCAGTTCGCCTTCGACCCCGGCGACAGCGGGCTCGAGCGCGGCCTGGTCCACCAGGAGCTGGACGGGCGGATCCTGGTCCCGTTCTGCCCCGAGTCCGAGCTGTCGGGGATCGGGGACACCGACTTCCACCCCGCGGTCTGGTACCGGCGCACGCTCCGGATACCGGCGGACTGGGCCGGCCGGCGGGTGCTGCTGCACTTCGGGGCCGTCGACCACGACGCCACCGTGTGGGCCGACGGCCGCGAAGTGGCCCGGCACAGCGGCGGCTTCACCTCCTTCACCACCGACCTCGGCGTGGTGGCGGGCGCGACCGGCGGCGACGCCGAAGTGGTGATCGTGGTACGGGCCCGGGACGCCCGCCACGGCCCCCAGGCGCGCGGCAAGCAGGCCACCGACTACGCCAACAGCGACTGCCACTACACCCGCACCACCGGCATCTGGCAGACGGTGTGGGCGGAGCCGGTGCCCGAGGTCCATCTGCGCAGGCCGCGGATCACCCCCGACCTCGCGTCCGGCGCCTTCCACCTCGAACTGCCGCTCAGCGCCAACCGCCCCGGCCACCGGATCACGGCCCGGGTGAGCGACGCGGACGGCCGGACGGTGGCCGAGGCGAGCGTACGGGCCGACCTGGATCTGGCGCCCCGTATGGTGCTCGCGCTGCCCGAGGACCGGCGCCGCCCGTGGTCTCCGGAGGACCCCCATCTGTACCGGGTGCGGATCGAGCTGCTGGACGGCGGCGGCGAGACCGTGGACCGCGCCGAGTGCACCGCCGGGCTGCGGTCGGTGGCCATCGACGGCAAGCGGCTGCTGCTCAACGGCCGCCCGGTCTTCCAGCGGCTCGTCCTGGACCAGGGCTGGTACCCGGACGGGCTGATGACCGCGCCCGACGACGCCGCCCTCGTGCGGGACATCGAGCTGTCGCTGGCCGCGGGGTTCAACGGGGCGCGACTGCATCAGAAGGTGTTCGAGGAGCGTTTCCTGCACCACGCGGACCGGCTCGGCTATCTCGTCTGGGGCGAGTTCGGCGACTGGGGAGCCAGCACCGGGCGCACCACGGGGGACAACCAGCAGCCCACCGCCGGATTCATCGCCCAGTGGCTGGAGGCCGTGGAGCGGGACTACTCCCACCCGTCGATCGTGGGCTGGTGCCCGCTCAACGAGACCCACCAGGAACTCCACGACCGGCAGACCGTCCTGGACGATGTCACCCGGGGCATGTTCCTGGCCACGAAGGCCGCCGACACCTCCCGTCCGGTCCTGGACGCCTCCGGCTACTCCCACCGCGTGGCCGAGACCGATGTGTACGACTCGCACAGCTATGAGCAGGACCCGGAGGCGTTCCGCCGCCAGATGGCGGGGCTGGACAAGGACGACCCGTATCTCAACCCCGACAGCCGGGGGAACCCCGGACGGAGGGACACCGACGCGGTGTGGTCGCTGCCGTACCGCGGCCAGCCCTACTTCTGTAGCGAGTTCGGCGGCATCTGGTGGAATCCGGATGAGGCGGACGCGGCGGCCGGGGACGACCGCGAGGTGTCCTGGGGGTACGGGCAGCGGCCGCGGACCGAGGAGGAGTTCCAGACCCGCTTCGCGGGGCTGACCGGCGCGCTGCTCGACGACCCCCTGATGTTCGGCTACTGCTACACCCAGCTCACCGATGTGTTCCAGGAGCAGAACGGCGTCTACCGCTTCGACCGGAGCCACAAGCTGGACGTGGAGCGGCTGCGCGCGGCGCAGCAGCGCCCCGCCGCCTTCGAGCGTCCGGCCGGGGAGGAGGGGCGATGAGCGGCCTGTCACGGCGTGGTCTGCTGAGAGGCGCGGTGTACGGGGCGGGGGCCGCCGTGTCGGCGTCCGCGCTCAGCGGCTGCGGTTCGATCGCCGGGAGCGTGCGGAGCGCCGACGAGATCGAGTACTGGACCCTGTTCACCGGCCCCGACGGCGAACTGATGAAGACCATGACGCGGAACGTGGAGAAGCGCGTCCCGGGTCTCAAGGTCAGGACGACGGTGCTGGACTGGGGCCCGCCGTACTACACCAAGCTGGCGATGGCCTCGGCCGGCGGCCGTTCGCCGGATGTGGCGATCATGCACCTGACCCGGCTGGCGGGCTACGCCCCCGGTGGTCTGCTCGACCCGTGGGACATGGATCTGCTGGCCGAGTTCGGCCTGAAACAGGACGACCTCAACAAGACGCTCGTCAAGCGGAGTCTGTACCAGGGTGACCCGTACGCCGTTCCGCTGGACACCCACCCGTTCGTCGTCTTCTTCGACCGGGACGTCATGGACAAGGCGGGGCTGCTCACCGGTGACGGGCGGCTGGTGCCCTTCGAATCGCCGGAACACGCCCTGGAGCTGATGGACAAGCTCCGCAAGGACAGCGGCAAACTGGGGCCCGTCTTCGGCCACGCCAACGACGCGGCCATGGGCTGGCGGATGTTCTGGACGCTGTTCAGCCAGACCGGCGCCACCTTCGACCTCACGGGGAAGCGGGCCGAGATCGACGAGGACACCGCCGTCCAGGTGGTGCGCTTCATGGCCGACCTGACGCGCGACAGCCGCACCATGGACGTCCAGACGGCCATCGCCGCCTTCGCCAACGGCCGCTCCCCGATGATCTTCTCGGGCGAGTGGGACATGGCCACCTACAAGTCGACCCTGAAGGACAGGCTGGGCGGCTCCCCCATCCCCACCTTCTACGACCGTCCGGCCGGGGCCTCGGACAGCCACGCCCTGGTGCTGCCGCACCAGGACAACCCGGATCCGGAGCGCAGGCGGCGCGCCCACCGGTTCGTGGCCGAGCTGGTCCGGTCCGGGCTGACTTGGGCGACTGCGGGCCACATCCCCGCGTACACACCGGCCGTCTCGTCCGCGCGGTACGCGAAGCTGCGCCCGCAGTCGGAGTACGCGGGCGCAGCGAAGCAGCTGGTGCTCGACCCGCCGGTGTGGTTCGCGGGCTCCGGCTCGGACTTCCAGACCCGGATGTGCCAGGCGCTCGATCCCGCGCTGGGCGGCTCGTCGTCCGCGCAGAGCGCGGTGCGCACGATGGTCTCCCAGATCAACACCCTGCTGGCCCAGCCGAATCCGGCCTGATCGCGACGGAGTCGCAATGGAAAGGAGCGATGTCATGGCTTCCGTCTCCACGCCCGCCCGGCGGGCCGCGGCCGGAACCCGGCGCGCCGGATCCCGGCGGACCGCCGCCACGGACCGGCTTCGGTCGGGCGGCGCCGGGTGGCTCTTCGCCACCCCCTTCCTGGTGTTCTTCACGCTCTTCCTCATCGTGCCGATCGGCATCGGGCTGTGGATGAGCTTCACCAACGCCAGTCTGACCGGGCACGGTGACAGCACCCTCGTCGGCCTGGACAACTACACCGAGGCGTTCGGCGACAGCCAGGTGTGGCAGACCCTCGGCAACACGGTCTGGTTCACCGTTCTGACCACCGTCCCCCTCGTGCTCGTCGCCCTGGCGATGGCCCTGCTGGTGTACACGGGGATGCCGGGGCAGTGGCTGTGGCGGCTGGCCTTCTTCGCCTCGCATCTGCTGCCGGTCGCGGTGGTCTACCAGATCTGGAGCATGCTCTTCCAGCCGGACCGGGGAATGCTCAACGGCCTGCTGAAGATCTTCGGGATCGACGGCATCGGCTGGCTGACGGACGAGAAGTACGCGATGTGGTCCATCGCGCTGGTGACCCTGTGGTGGACCGTGGGGTTCAACTTCCTGCTCTACCTGGCCGCGCTCCAGGCGATACCCGACCACCTCTACGAGGCGGCCGCGCTGGACGGCGCCGGGGCGTGGCGCCGGCTGTGGTCGGTCACCCTGCCGCAGCTGCGCCGGACCACCGGGCTGATCGCGGTGTTGCAGGTGATGGCGTCGCTGAAGGTGTTCGACCAGATCTATCTGCTGACCAAGGGCGGCCCGAACGGGTCCACCCGGCCGATCCTGGAGTACATCTACGACACCGGCTTCACCAACTACCGGCTCGGCTACGCCTCGGCGGTGTCGTATGTGTTCTTCGGGCTCATCATCATCCTCTCGATCGCCCAGCTGAAGATCTTCTCGCGCAGGGAGGACTGATCGCGCCATGACCACCGACACACTCTCCCCCCGTACCCCCGGAAAGCCCCGGTCGACCATGCCCCGGGAGGTGGTCCGGCGGCGCCGCTACGGCGGCCACGTCTGGCATCCCTCGCTCGGAACGGGCCCCCTCCCCCGTGTGCTGACGCTGCTGGCGCTGGCGCTGATGACGGTGGTCTGGCTGGTGCCGTTCGGCTGGGGGGTGGACACCTCGTTCAAGACGGAGGTCGACGCGAGCGCGTCGGGCGCCGACTGGATCCCCAAGGCGGGCTTCACCCTCGACGCCTACCGGACCATCTTCGGCCAGGGCAATCTGCCGGTGTGGGCGGTGAACAGCGTCGTGATCGCGGTGTGCGTCACGGCCATCACCGTGGCCATCTCGGCGATGGCGGCGTACGCCTTCTCGCGGACGCTCTTCCGCGGCCGCCGGGTGCTCTTCGCCGTCACCGTCGCCTCGATCATGGTGCCGCCGCAGATCCTGATCGTGCCGCTGTTCCGGCAGATGCTCGCGATGAACCTCGTCGACACCTATGCGGCGGTGATCCTGCCGCAGGTGGTGGCGCCCGCGATGGTGTTCATCCTGAAGAAGTTCTTCGACGGCATTCCGCGGGAGCTGGAGGAGGCGGCCCGGATCGACGGGGCGGGCAGCTTCCGGGTGTTCTGGAGCGTGGTGCTGCCGCTGTCCCGGCCGATCCTCGCGGCCGTGGCCATCTTCGTCTTCATCAACACCTGGAACAACTTCCTCTGGCCGTTCATCAGCACCAGCGATCCGCAGCTGATGACGCTGCCGGTGGGGCTGTCGACCGTGAAGGACTCCACCGGGCTCCGCAACGCCCAGGAGTCGGCCGCCTCGATCCTCGGCTCCATCCCGCTGCTCGTCGTCTTCATGCTGTTCCAGCGGCAGATCGTGAAGTCGGTGGCCACCACGGGTCTGGGAGGTCAGTGAGCCGTAGTGGCGATACCGCCCTCGGTGGACTCGCGGGTGTGGAGGGTGTGGCCGACGACGACCTCCTGGGCCGGGCGGTCCGGTGTCTCGATCCGCTCCAGCAGCAGATCGACGGCGCGCCGGGCGATGGCGCCCTTGTCCGGCGCCACGCTGCTCAGGCTCGGTGTGCTGTAGCGCGCGGCCTCGATGTCGTCGAAGCCCATCACGGCCATGTCGTCCGGCACCCGCAGTCCGCGCTCGTACAGGGTTCGCAGCGCGCCGAGGGCGAGCGCGTCGTTGAAGCAGAACACGGCGTCCGGCAGGGCGGGCCGGTCCAGCAGCGCCGCCATCGCCCGGGCGCCCTCGGCCAGGTGGTAGCGGGGCGTCTCCCGCTCCAGGAGGGGGTCCAGCGGCAGCCCGGCCTCCTCCAGGGCCTCGCGGTAGCCGGTCCTGCGTAGCAGCGGTGTGCCGATGTACGGCTCGGGCTGGATGCCGATGGCGGCGATCCTGCGGCGCCCGCCGGCCACCAGATGGGCCACGGCCTCCTTGGCGGCGGTCACGTTGTCGATCACCACATGGTCGGCGAGGCCGCCGCTGGGCCGTTCGCCGATGAGCACGAGGGGCACGGTGCCGAGGTGGTTCGCCAGGGCGCTGCCGTGCAGGGCGAGCGGGCTCACCACCATGCCGTCCACGACCTGGTCACCGAGGCCGTGGATCACCGCCGACTCCCGCTCGCGGTCGCCGAGGGTCTGCTCGATCAGCAGGGTGCGGCCGTGTTCCTCGGCCGTGGTGAGGAAGTGGCGTCCCAGCTCGGCGAAGTACGGGACGTCCAGCTCGGGCAGGACAAGACCGAGCATGCCGGTGCTGCCGCGGCGGAGGTTGCGCGCCACCCGGTTGGGCCGGTAGCCGAGCTCCCGGATGGCCCGCTGGACCCGCTCCCGGGTCGCCGGGGACACATGCACAAAGCCGTTGATCACATTCGACACGGTCTTCGGGGAGACCCCGGCGAGCGTCGCCACGTCCTTGACGGTGGCGCTCCGGCCGGCACCGTCCGAGCGCTTCCGCCCCGGTGTCGCCTGGTCCCTGGTGGTCTGCTGTTTCACGGCGGTCACCGACCGATCCTAGAGCGTGCCGGTCGCGGGCCGCACCGCCGGGCACGCCGCGGGCCCCGTCCCGACCTCGGCGACCGCGGGCCGACGCGAAGATCGAAACACAACCGGAATGGAATACTCAATTCAGCTTGAACACCAAGATTACATAAAGTCGAAAATCTTTTTGGCTCGCATCCGTTGTGGCAGAGGTGACGGATGCCTATAGTGCCGTGAGGTGTACAGGCAACTCCCCGAGCGGATGCTGGACGTCACGCAACGGAGGAAGTGTAGTGCCGCTGATTTCCTGGGTGTCCGATCACCTCGGACTCTTTCGAAGATGCAGATGACCATGGTGCGCCGCTGACCACGGCGCCTGTCACTGACAAGACCCCCGGCCCGGTGCTGTCGCGGCCGGTGCGCATCTCTCTCAGGAATCCTTGAAACGGGGAGACCTTCTCGTCACCGCGCCCTCGGGCGCCCATGAGTGGCCACGCTGTGCGCGTGGCTTGGAAAACTCCGACCGGCGAGCGAATGGAGGTGACTGAGGATGACAGCCGAGGACTTCCTGGCTTCCCGCGAGGCGGGCGAGGCCGCGACCAAGTGGTAATCGTCGCGACCGATAGGTAAGGGGCGCCGGGCGGATCTCCGTATTCGCCCGGCACCCCGTCAGGGCAGTGTGTACGAGGGTGGGTGGGACAATGCTGCACGGCCTCTTGAACGAGGAATCAATAAACTTACTTCAGGGCCAGGAGTATCGCGATCGGATCCAGCGGATAGAAAAGGCGCTGACCGATGCCGCCGACGGCGACCTCTCGCTGAAGGAACTGGCCGAGTGGGCGGTCGGGCACCGGGACTGGAACGTCAGGCGCCTCGCCGTGGAGACCCTCGGCGCCCGGTTCGTCGACGCGCCCGAGGCACGGGCGGCAATCACCGAGGCGATCCACGACGACGTCGACTGGGTGGCCTTCACCGCCATCAAGGTCGCCGGAGAGCACCGGATCCCGGAGGCGGTGGCCCATATGATCCGCATCTCCGGCTGGCCCAGCAACTTCACCAAGCCCGCCTACGCCCGCAAGCCCGTGGGCTGCGGTGCCGCCTTCACCAAGCGCGCCCTGCTCGACTTCTTCGACTCCACCGATCCGGACGAGCTCCGTGAGCTGGAGGACCGCCACTTCGCCCGGCTGCGGGCCACGGTGGACTCCGCCAGACGCGAACCGGACCTGCGCGATGCCGTGCTGATTCCGGCCGGGCCCTTCATCGCCGGGGCCCGGGTGAACGACATCGGCCCCTTCCAGATGGACAACACCGACAATCCGCTGCGCGTCGAGGAACTTCCCGCCTATTACATCGACCGGACCACGGTGACCAACGCCCGGTACGCGGAATTCCTCGACGCGGTGGATGGCTCCAGGGAGTTCGCCCACCCCGATGAGCCGGACGGCAAGGACTACACCCCGGCGCACTGGCACGATCCCCGGTTCAACGGGCCGGACTCCCCGGTGGTCGGGGTCGACTGGTACGACGCCTACGCGTTCACCCGCTGGGCCGGGGGCAGGCTGCCCTCGGAGAACGAATGGGAGAAGGCCGCCCGCGGAACCGACGGCCGGATCTATCCATGGGGCGACGAATGGAGCAATGACAAGGCACAAAGCGTCTTCACGGCATACGGACGCGATGACATCCGGAATCTCGCGGAACTGGAGGAGCTGCTCGTCACCACCACCGTCTCCTGGCCCGAGCGCCCGGTGGCCGCGGCCGACTCCCATCCGGCCGGCGCGAGCCCCTACGGAGTCCTCAACATGGCGGGGAACGTCTGGGAGCTCACCCGCACCAATTTCTTCACCCGGGCCGATATGGCCCCCTTCTTCAAGGGACGCTCGGGGCAGGAATTCATGAACCGTCCCGAGGCTTTCCATGTGCTGCGCGGTGGGACGTGGACCTCGCCTCCGGTCTGCCTGTCGACCTTCTACCGAGGTAAGGATCTGCTCACCGACCGGCACAACGAAGTGGGATTTCGCTGCGTATACGACGCTTCTGGAAAGTGAGGACGCACCATGCCGGACCGAGGCGAGCGCGATGTGCTGCGGCAGTCTCTGGTGGAGGGGATCCACCTGCTCGCGGAGCTGGGCTACAGCGAGGGCATCGCGGGCCATGTGAGCGTGCGCGACCCGGAGGACCCGGATGCCTACTGGGTCAATCCCTTCGGTCTGGACTTCCACCATGTGAGGGTCGACGATCTGCTCCTCGTCGGGGCGCAGGGCACCGTCCTGGAGGGCTCGGGCGAGCTCAATCCCTCGGTGGACCCGCTCCATGGTGAACTGCACCGCAACCGGCCGGACCTGGTGGCCTTCGCCCATACCCACTCGATGTACGGCAAGACCTGGTCGTCCCTGGGCCGACTGCTCGATCCGATCACTCAGGACGCCTGCGTCCTCTACCGGCGGCACGGCCTGTACGACCGGTTCACCGGTCTGGTCAACGCGCGCCAGGAGGGCAAGGAGGTCATCGAGGCCATGGGCGACGGCACTGCCGTGATCATGCAGAATCATGGCTTCCTGGCCGGGGGCCGCTCCCTGGGCGAAGCGATCTGGCTGTTCATCGTGATGGAGCGGGCCGCCGCGTCCCAGCTGATGGCCGAGGCCGTCGGCACGCCGCGGCTGATCCCGCACGAGACGGCCCTGGAGACCGGGCGCGCGCTGGCCAGGCTCGAATTCGCCGACCGGCAGTACCGGAACCTGTACGAGACGACCTGCCGGCGCGGGAAGTGACACCATGAAGGTCGGGCTCAACTTCCTGCCCACCGTGGGCCCCGGCGAGATGCCGGCCGAGCGGTTCTACGACGAGATCATCGAGCTCAGCGAGCTGGCCGACCGGCTCTCCTTCAGCCATGTGAAGCTGGTCGAGCACCACTTCCACGAGTGGGGCGGATACAGCCCGGACCCGGTGGCGCTGCTGTCGGCCATCGCCCGGCGGACCACCCGCGTACGGCTGGTGACCGGGGCGGTCACCCCCGCGTTCACCCACCCCATCAAGCTGGCCGCCTCACTGTCGGTCCTCGACAACCTCTCCCACGGCCGCCTCGACGCCGGGTTCGGCCGGGCGTTCCTGCCCTCGGAGTTCGAGGCGTTCGGCGTGGACATGGCCGACAGCCGGGCTCTGCTGGAGGAGAACGTCGAGGCCGTCGAGCGGCTGTGGACGGACGAGGGCTTCCGCTGGGAGGGCCGCTTCCACCGCTTCGGCCCGCTGCCCGCGATGCTGCCCCGTCCCGCGCAGCGGCCCCGGCCACCGGTGTTCATCGCCGCCACCACCTCTCCGGAGACCTTCACCTGGGCCGCGTCCAAGGGGTACCACCTCATGATCATCCCGGTGGTGGCCAGCCATGCGAAGCTCACCGGGCTTCTCGATCTGTACCGCGCCACCCGGATGGAGCACGGCCACTCCCCCGACTTCCGACTGCACGTCAGCTATCACTGCTATGTGGCGGAGAGCCAGGACGAGGCGGTGGCGCGAGCCGAGGAGCACTACGCCGCGTACCGGGCCAAACAGCTAGAGGCTTACGGGAGTTGGCGCGGCATCACATCGGACCAGTACCAGGGCTATGAGCGCATGGAACAGGCGGCCCGCACGACCACGGTGGCCGGTCTGATGGCTGCCGACAACATCATCGTGGGCGGGGTGGCCGAGACCGCCGCCACCATCCGCCGCATCGGCAAGCTCTACCCCGGCGCCGAACTGAGCCTGCAACTGCGGTTCGGGTCCGTCTCGCACACCGAGGCCATGCGGGCGGTGCGGCTGCTCGGGGAGCGAGTGCTGCCCGAGCTCATGGAGGCCGTATGACCCCGTCCGGCGATCCGGTTCCGCTCAGTCCGCAACAGGAGTGGATCTGGGAGAGCATGCGCTTCATGAACCCGGACGACGCGGCGATGACCAGGACCAATGTCGCCCTGGCGTTCACGATCCGCGGCCCCCTGGACACCGGGCGGCTCGAACGGGCGCTGGCCGATGTCCACCGGAGGCACGAGGCGCTGCGCACCAGCCTCAGCGACCTGGGCACCGCACCTCGCACCCACGTCCAGGACGCGGAGGACTCGCCCCCGCCCCTCCTCGCCCTGGTGGATCTCTCCGGCGTGCCACCGGAGGATCGGGACGCCTACTGCGAGCTGGTGGCCGGCGCCGAGGAGCACCGCGTCTTCGACTATGTCCGGGGCCCGCTGTGGCGGGCGACGCTGGTGCGCCGCTCCCCGACGGACCATGTGCTGGTCCTGTCCGCCGCCCATCTGGTGCTGGACGCCCCCTCGGTGCAGCTGGTCGTCCGCCACCTGGCCGAGGCGTACGAGGGGACCGCCGCTCCGGCACGACAGGAGCAGTACCGCGACTTCGTGCGGCGGGCCGCCCGGCCGCCCGCGGACGCCGACCGGCGTCTGGAGCACTGGCGCCGGGTGCTCAGCCCCCCGCCCGCCCCGCTCGACGTCCGCACCGACTACCCCGCGGCCCCACCGCCGGTCTTCCTGCGGGAGACGACGCCGTTCCGGGCCGAGGCCGATGCGGAGGCCCTCGCCGGGCTCCGCGGCCGGGCGGGCGTCACCCCCTATCTGATCCATGTCGCGGCCTATGCGGCCGCCCTCGCGGACCTCTGCGGGGCGCGGCGCGTCGTGGTCGGATCCACGCTGACCCGTCTGGAGCTCAAACCGGATCCGCATACCGTCGGGCACTTCGCCGATCTGGTGCTGCTGCCGATCGAGGTCCGCCCCGAGCACACCTTCGGCGAGCTTCTGGAACACGTCAGGGACACCGCCCTCGACGCCTACGACAACCAGTTGCCGTATCTGCGCATCGCCGACGCGATCGACCCGGACTTCACGGCCAGACGGCCCTGGCCGGCGAGGGCGCTGTACCACGTGTGGGTGCGCGGCAGCGTCCTCAACGCCGACCTGGGCCCGCCGGAGCGTATCGGCGACGCCGAGGTCCGCCCCTTCGAGTTCACCAGGGAGACCTGCTATCCCATCGAGCTGGACGGCGATCGGTACGCGCATGTCTACGGCCAGAACGTGGTGCCCACCCTCTACGCCGGCCCCACCGGGCTGGAGGGCGAGATGACGTACAACCGCGCGGTCTTCACCCCGGGCACCGCACAGCGCTACGTCGACCGCCACTGCCAGAACCTGGAACGCATGCTCAAGGACCCCCAGACGCGGATCGGGGAGGTGTGGCATGACAGCGGCCGCTGACCCGCCCGGACACGGCCGTCCGGCCCGCACCCACGACCTGGTGCGCGACGCCGCACTACGGTGGCCGGACCGGCCGGCGCTGATCGAGGGCGACACCGTCCTCAGCTACCGCCAACTCGACCAGTGCGCCGAGGACTTGGCCCAGGCCCTGGTGGCACGGGGGGCGGCCGACGACATGACCATCGCGGTCAGCGCGCCACGCTCCGCCGAGCACGTGATCGCCGCGCTCGCCGTGTGGAAGGCCGGTGGCGTCTGTGTGCCACTGGCGACGGATCTGCCCCCGGCCCGGATCACGGAGATGCTGCGGATCGCCGGGGTGCGATTGACAGTGGGTCCGGGACCGGCCATCAGCGAGGTCGCGGATCCCGCCGTGGAGCAGCCACTCGCCGGTCTGCCCCCGGCTCCGGAGGGCGAGGACGGCGCCGTCGCCTGCGTCTACTTCACCTCGGGCTCGACCGGCAGCCCCAAGGCGGTGGCCCTCACGCACGCGGGCATCGTGAACGAGGCGCTGTGGTCCCATGACGCCTTCTCGATCCGCCCCGAGGACCGCAGCGGTTGGCTGGCCTCCCCCGGATTCGCCATCTCCCGATGGGAGTTGTGGACCCCGCTGACCGCGGGCGCCGCCATCGCCGTCTCCGAGGAAGGCACCGTCCGCGAGCCGGGGGCGCTCCGTGACTGGCTGCTGGACCAGGGGGTGACCTGGAGCATCGTGGTGACCGGGCTCGCGGAACGGCTCTTCGGCGTCCCCTGGCCCGCGGACTGCCCGCTGCGCCTGCTGGTGACGGGCGGTGAGCAGCTGCGGGTCTGGCCCCGCGGGCTGCCCTTCGAGGTCGTCAACTCCTACGGTGTCACCGAGGCGTCCAGCGTCCGCCTCGCGGCCCGGCTCGATCCCTCCGAGGGGTCCACCGGGCGTCTCCCCTCCGTGGGCCGTCCGATCCGCGGCACCCGGGTCCATGTGCTCGACGACGCACTGGCCCCGGCGCCCGACGGGGAGGTCGGGGAGCTGTTCCTCGGCGGTGTCGGACTGGCCCGCGGCTACCTCGGCGACCCGGAACAGACCGCACGGCGCTTCGTACCCGATCCGTTCCACGGCGGCGGGCGGCGCCTGTACCGCACCGGTGATCTGGTGCGCGTCGATGAGAAGGGGCGGGTGGAATTCGTCCGCCGGCTGAACGACGACCCGAAGGTCGGCGGTGTCCGCGTCGACCTCGCGGCCGTCGAGGCCGCGCTGCTCGCCTCGCCCGGGGTCACCGGGGCCGCGGCCGCGATCCGTGTCGATGACGGGGAGCGGCCACGGCTGGTGGGGTATCTGGTCGCGGACGACGACCGGCTGGCCCCCGATGAGGTGATCGACGCGGTCGCCCGGCGGTTGCCCCCTCAGATGGTGCCCGGCGTCCTGGTGCGCCTCACCTCCCTGCCGCTGCTGTCCAGCGGGAAGGTGGACCGCGGCCGGCTCCCGGAACCCACGGTGGACACCGTGTTCCGTGCTCGTCGGGCCACGGCCCGGGACGAGACCGAGCAGCAGGTCATCGACGTCTTCCGGGAAGTTCTCGGCCGCGCGGACATCGGCGCCCACGACGACTTCTTCGGCCTGGGCGGGGACTCCATGGGCGTCGCCCGGGTGCGGCAGTCCCTCCTGGAACGGCACGGCATCGATGTTCCCTACACCCTCATCTTCCGTCAGCGGACCCCGCGCCGGATCTGTACGGCCGCGAGCGACGGCCGGGAGGAGCCCAGGTGACCTTCACCGACGCGCCCAGCAGGCTTCCGGCGCTGGCGAACCGTACGAACCAGCTCGCGGACTCCGCCGTCGGCGCCGTGCTCCGGCTGACCGACGGCCACGATGTGATCGCTCTGGCGGCCGGCAGCCCGGCGCCGGAGACCTACTGCCACCAGGAGTTCACCGACGCCACCACCCGCCTGCTGAGCCATGGCGGCCTGCCGCTGCGGTACGGCGACGCGAGCGGGCTGCCCGAGCTCCGGTCGTGGATCGCGGCCCGGGAGTCCGCCGAGCTCGGCCGCCCGGTCGACGCGGGGCAGGTGCTTCTCACCCATGGCTCACAACAGGGCCTCGACCTGCTGTGCAAGGCGCTGCTCGATCCCGGGGACGTGGTCTTCGTGGACCGGCCCAGCTATGTGGGAGCGCTACAGGTCTTCCGGCTCTTCCAGGCCCGGGTGGTGGACATTCCCCTGGGTTCGGACGAGGGTCTCGGCCGACTCGAAGCGGCGCTGTCGGCGGAGGAACGGGCCAAAATCATCTACGTGGTGCCCACCTTCGCCAATCCGACGGGCGCCACCCTGGACACCGCGCACCGGCGCGGTCTGGCCGCCCTCGCCCAGCGGTACGGCTGCGTCCTCGTCGAGGACGACCCATACCGGGATCTCGTCTACGACACCGTCGCGCCCCGGCCGGCCGCCACCGCCTCCGCCGTGGCCGGCGCCGTACGGATGGGTACCTTCTCCAAGGTGCTCTTCCCCGCGGCGCGCCTGGGCCATCTGGTCGTCCCACCGTTCCTCACCGATGTGCTGATGAAGTTCAAACAGGCGGCCGACCTGGGGAATTCGCTTCTGATGCAGCAGGTGGTGCATGAGCTCGTCCAGAGGCCCGGCTTTCTCGCCACCCGGCTGGAGCGCGCCCGTCATCTCTATCGCAAGCGCCGCGACGCACTGGTGAGTGCCTTGGCCGGCTCCTTCGACGGGGCCTTGGAGTTCGAGGTGCCCCACGGTGGCTTCTTCGTCTGGGCGCGGCTTCCCGGGGGCGCCGACGCCACCGAACTGCTGGCCGCCGCGGTCGAGGAAGGTGTCTCCTTCGTACCGGGGACCGATTTCTACGCGACCGGGCCTGACCCGTCCACCCTCCGGCTGTCCTTCTCCTGCACCCGTGCGGAGGACATCGTCGAAGGCGTCGCCCGGCTGGAACGGGCGTGGCGGACCCTGCACAAGGGACCCCGCTCATGAAGCTCACCAGGGACGACGACGGAACCTTCCCGGGCCTGGACAAGGCCCCGTTCGACGTGGACGCGTTCCTGGCCCGGCCCCTGGTGGCCCGGCTGGCCACCGAGGGCCCACGGGTGCGGCCCGTGTGGTTCCTGTGGGAGGACCACGCCTTCTGGGTGCTCACGGGCCCCTGGGCCCGGCTGGAGGAGCGACTGGACCGCGCCCCGGTCTTCGAACTCGTGGTGGACTCGTGCGACCTCGCGACCGGCACCGTTCACCAGGTCATCGCCCGTGGCCACGGCCGGGTGGTGAACTTCGACACGGACCGGGGCCGCCGCAAGCTCACCCGGTACCTGGGCGAGCGGGAGGAGCTGTGGGACGCCCGGTTCAGCCTGCGCGGCGACCCGTCCGCCCGCGGCACGCGCTGGGCCCTGCTGGTGCCCGACACCCTGTGGATCGCGGACCTGTCCTTCCGCCCGCCCCGCGAAGCGCGAATGGACCGCCCATGAGCACGGACACCACGGACGAGACGGCGGACGGGGCCGCCGGCCACCGGTCCTACCGCCGGGTGCTGACGGGGAACCCGCGCCTGGCCGTGCTGCTCGCCGGTTATGTGATCTCCAGCGTGGGCGATGGCCTCCTGCTGATCGCCCTGCCGCTGCTGGCCATACGCCACCACGGGCAGCTCTCCGCCCCCGTGGCGGTCGGCCTGGTGATGACCGCACCGTATGTGCTGTCGACCGTTCTCGCCCTCAGCGTCGGCCTGGGACGGCTGCGACTGCCCACCCGGGCCGTGGTCATCACCGACAGCGCGCTGCGCACCGTCCTCTTCACGGTGGTGGGCCTCGCCGCCATGGCCGACCGGATCGACATCCGGTTCCTGGTGGTGGCGCTGCTCCTCGGGTCCGTCCTGCATCAGACGGCGTCCAGCAGCCGGCGCCTCGTCGCCACCGGTATGGCCGGGAAGGACGAGCTCTTCACCGTCAACGGGCTGCTGGGGTTCGCCAACAGCCTGGCGCTCTACGTCGTAGGGCCGGCCGTCGGTGGCGCGGTCACGGTCGCGTTCGGAGCGGACGTGGCCATCCTCCTCGAAGCACTCAGCTTCCTCCTGCTGTTCGTGGCCGTCGCGCTCGTCGTGCCGCCACAGCCGAGAACGCCCCGGGCGGAGCGGTCGGCGGAGTCCGGGTGGCGGATCCTGCGGCTGCGTCCCGTGGCCGCCCGTCTGTTCTTCGTGGTCTTCTTCTTCAATCTGTCCTATATGCCGGTGGAAGTGGCGCTTCCCGTGCTGGTCAACGGGGATCTCCACGGGGACGGAAACACACTGGGCATCATCTGGACCGCCTTCGGCGCCGGGGCGCTGCTCGGCGGGGCGCTCACCGGTTTCCTGCGGAAACTGCACCAGCAGGCCGTCCTGGTGGCGGTCATCGCGCTGTGGGGTGGTTCGGTGGTGCTTCTCGCCCTGGCCCCCTCCGGGCCGGTGGCGATGTGCGCCTTCGCCCTGGGCGGATTCATCTACGCTCCGTTCACACCAATCGCCTACACCTTTGTGCAGTCGGAGCTCCCGCCCCATGAGCAGCAGCCGGTGATCACGCTGTGGACCACCGGCTCGACGCTGGCCGCCCCGATCGGCCTGCCGCTCAGCGGCCCGCTGGTGAGCGCGCTCGGTGCGCGCGGCGGACTGCTGCTGTCCGCGGCATTCACCCTCGTTCTCGTTCCGTTCGCCGCCAAGGGCCTGCTGGGCCCGCGCCGAGTCGCATAGCCAGAGGAGTGCGCACGTGCAGGGATACGAATCGTCGACCTACGGCGACCACATGACCGACCACGACGCCATCGGCTGGCCGGCCGCGAAGGACGAGGACGCGGCGGTGGGGTTCCTCGTGGACGTGGCCAAGCCCGGCCACGCGCTGGAGCTCGGGGTGGGCACCGGGCGGGTCGCCCTGCCGCTGGCGGAGCGGGGGGTGCGGGTCACCGGCATCGACGCCTCCCCCGTCATGCTCCAGCAGATGGCCGACAAGCCGGGCAGCGCACAGGTGCGGGCCGTCCAGGGCGACTTCGCGGAGGCCGCCGTCGACGGGACCTTCGACCTCGTCTACGCCGTCCAGCACACCTTCTTCCTGCTGCGCGACCAGGAGACCCAGATCCGCTGCTTCCAGAACGTGGCCGCGCGGCTGGCCCCCGGCGGCGCCTTCGTCCTCCAGCTGTTCGTCCCCGATCCGCACCGGCTGATCCAGCCGCAGGCCAGCGACGCCCTTCATGTGGCTCTCGACCAGGTGGTCCTGCGGGTCTCGAAGTTCGACCGGGTGACGCAGACGGTCAACCGGCAGTACGTCGCCATCACCGAGGGCGGGACGAAGCTGTACCCCATGGTGTTCCGCTACGCATGGCCCACCGAGCTGGACCTGATGGCGCGGCTGGCGGGCCTCCGGCTGGAAGGGCGCTGGGACGGCTGGTCGCGGGCGCCCTTCACCGCGGAGGGCGGGTATGTCGTGGTCTACCGGAAGCCCGCCGAGGCGGTGTGAGGGCCTACGCCACGGTGTCGCCGACCCGGACGGGTCGGTTGGTGGTGACCGACTGGATGGCCGCGAGCGCGACGGACAGGGCGGCGCGGGCGTCCTGTCCGGTGACGGAGGGGGCGCGGCCGGTGCGCACACACTCGGCGAAGTCGGCGAGTTCGGCCACGTAGGCGTCGTGGAAGAGTTCCTGGTCGTAGGTGACGCATTCGGCGGCGCCGCCGTCCGGGCCGTAGGCGGTCAGATGGCTGCGGCGGAGGTCGCCCATGGTGAGCATCCCCGCCGACCCGAAGACCTCGCCGCGCACGTCGTATCCGTACACCGCCTGGAAGTTCGCCTCGGCGGTGGCGAGGGCGCCGTTGTCGAAGCGGATGGTGACCACGGCGGTGTCGAGCAGTCCGCGGTCCTTGAAGTCGGGGCGGACCAGGGCGTCGGCGAACGCGAAGACCTCGACCGGCGCGGCGCCGGGGTTGAGGTAGCGCAGCGTGTCGAAGTCGTGGATGAGGGTCTCCAGGAAGATCGTCCACGGCGGGATACGGCCCGGGTCGGCCAGCTTGGGGTCGCGGGTGAGGGAACGGAGCAGCTGCGGGGTGCCGATGGCGCCCGCGCGGACCTTCTCGTGGGCGGTGTGGAAGCCGGTGTCATAGCGGCGGTTGAAGCCCACCTGGAGGGGGACGCCGGCGTCGGCCGCGGCCGCGATGGCGCGATCCGCCTCCTCGAGGGTGACGGCCATGGGCTTCTCGCAGTAGACGGCCTTGCCCGCTCGGGCCGCGGCCTCGACCAGCCCGGCGTGGGTACGGGCCGGGGTGGCGATGACCACCGCCTCGACCCCGGGGTCGGCGAGCAGCTCGGCTATCTCGGTGTACGCCGTGGTGCCGCCCAGCCGGTCGCCGAGCTCCCGCGCGGCGCCGGGTGCCGGGTCGGCGACGGCGGCGAGACGGACACCGGGGAGGCGCCGGGCAAGGGTCTCGGCGTGGAAGGAGCCCATGCGCCCGGCGCCGATGAGGCCTATGGGGAGGGGGCGTGATGTGGTCATGCGGATGCTCCGTGGGGTCGGTGGGTGGCGGTGTGCGATGAGGGCTGGACGGCCTCGCGGGCACACTTCAGCGGTCAGGGCTGGACTCGCGGGCGCGCGCTTCAGCCGGTGAAGGCGGAGCGGAAACGCTCCAGGGCGAGGTCGCTGTCGCCGGAGGCCCATGCCTCCATGGCGACGGTGCCCTCGTAGCCGAGGTCGGCGAGGGTTCGGGCGAGGGCCGGGTAGTTGATCTCTCCCGTTCCGGGCTCGCGGCGGCCGGGCACGTCGGCCACCTGGATCTCGCCGATCAGGCCCCGGCCGTGGGCCCGGCGAACGAGCTCGATCAGGTTCCCCTCGCCGATCTGCGCGTGGTACAGGTCCAGGTTCATCCGCAGGCCCGGCCGGTCCACGGCCTCGACCAGCGCCAGAGTGTCGGCGGCCTTCGCGAACGGCACAGCGGGGTGATCGACCGCGGTGTTCAGGTTCTCCAGGGTGAAGGTGACCCCGGTGCGCTCACCCAGCTCGGCGAGGCGGGTGAGGGTGCGGTGGGCGGCGATCCACATCGGGCCGGTGGCCTCGCCCGCCACCGGCGCCACCGGCAGGCCGGCGCCGTCCAGCCCGGTGCCGTGCAGATTCAGCCGGGGGCAGCCGAGCCGATGGGCCACCTTGACCGACTCCTCGGCGGTGCGCAGGAGTTCGGCCGCCCCGTCCTCGTCCGTCAGGCTGCCGCGGAGGTAGCCGGTCATGGAGGAGAACACCGCACCGGTCCGCTCGAGGGCGGTCAGATCGTGTCGGCTCCAGTCCCAGATCTCGACCTGGAAACCGGCGTCGTGGATGCGCCGCGCCCGTTCCTGGACCGGCAGATCCCGGAAGACCATCTCGGCGCAGACCGCCAATGTGTACATCGCTATCGCTCGCCCTCTCTCCGGCCCCGGCAATAAAAACGACTAGAACGTTGCAGTCACTAGAACGTTCTAGAGGAACGAGCAGCAGTACGCCAGCCGCCGACCACCCCTGTCAAGGGCGGACGGCCGAATCACTAGAACGTTACAGAAGCGGGGAGCGAGTCGGCCGGGCCCTGGGCTACGATCGTCGCGCCCGGAAGCGAAACCCGGACCGAAGACGACACCTCGACCGAAGACGACACCTCGACCAGGGAGACCAGTGGTGCCACCGACGCCGGCCGTCCCCCATGGGAAGCGCCCGACCCTCGCGGACGTGGCGGCGCGGGCAGGCGTGTCCACGGCGCTGGTCTCCATCGTGATGCGGGACGCCAAGGGCGCCGGTGCCGCCACCCGTGAGCGGGTCCTCCAGGCGGCACGGGAGATCGGCTACCGGCCGGACGCCCGGGCCCGGCTGCTGCGCAGCCACCGCTCCCATCTCCTCGGGGTGCAGTTCGGCCTTCAGCACCCCTTCCACTCCGATCTGCTGGAGGGCATCTACGCGGTGGCCGAGCCCGCCGGGTACCAGATCGCGCTGAGCGCCGTGGCCGCCGGGCGCGGTGAGCAGCGCGCCACCGACACCCTGCTCGCCGACCGCTGCGAGGCCCTGATCCTGCTGGGCCCGCAGGCCCCGGCCGCGCGGCTGGCCGAACTCGCGGCACAGCTCCCGGTGGTCTCCGTGGCCCGGCGGCTGCGCGGGGCCGCCCCGGGGGTGGAGGTGGTGCGGACCGCGGATGACGAGGGCGCCCGCCAGGCCGTGGACCACCTGGTGGCCCTCGGCCATCGCGACATCGCCCATATCGACGGCGGCAGGGCACCCGGCGCCGCCGACCGGCGCCGTGGCTATCGCACCGCCATGAGCCGCCACGGCCTGGCCGACCGCGTCCGCGTCCTGCCCGGCGGTCTCACCGAGGAGGACGGCGCCGCGGGCGCCCGCGCCCTCCTCGACGCCGCTCCCCGGCCCACGGCCGTCCTCGCCTTCAACGACCGCTCAGCCACCGGGGTTCTGGACACCCTCCTCCGCGCCCGGGTCCCGGTCCCCGACGGGATCTCCGTCGTCGGCTTCGACGACAGCCACTTGGCGCGCCTGGCCCATGTCGACCTCACCACCGTCGGCCAGGACATCCCCCGGCTCGCCGAACTCGCCGTCGGCCGGGCCATCGCCCGCCTGGAGGGAGAGCGGATCCCCGACGGGGAGGCCGTGGTCGCCCCCCGTCTCGTCGTCCGGGGCACCACGGCCGGGCCCGCCTGAGGGGCGCGGGGAGGGGCGAGGGTCAGCCGAGCTTCTTGAGCAGTTCCTCGGCGAGCGGGCCGGAGGAGGCCGGGTTCTGGCCGGTGATGACGTTGCGGTCGACTTCCACATGCGGTGCGAAGGGGTCGCCGACCCGCACCGTCAGGCCCGCCTCGGTCAGCCGGTCCTGCAAGAGCCACTTGGCCTTGTCGGCGTTGCCGGCCATCTTCTCCTCCTCGTTGGTGAAGGCGGTGATCCGGTAGCCCGCGTACGCGTGGGTGCCGTCCTCCGTGACCGCCGCCAGCAGCGCGGCCGGGCCGTGGCAGACCACGCTCACCGGCATGCCACCGCGCACCGCGAGGGTGAGGATCCTGCCCGAGGCGGCGTCGACCGCGAGGTCCTCCATGGGGCCGTGGCCACCGGGCACATGGACGGCGTCGTAGTCGTCCAGGCGTACTTCGCTCAGCGCGATGGGGGCGCGGAACTCCGGTGCGGTCTCGGTGACGCTCCTGACCTTGGCGGCGTTCTCCGGGCCGCCGTTGGCCTCGGGGCTGAGGCTGGCGGAGTCCACGGGCGGCACGACGCCGCCGGGGGTGGCCACGGTGATCTCGTGGCCCGCGGCCTTGAGCGCCTCATAGGGGACCACGGCCTCGTCGGCCCAGTAGCCGGTGGGGTGCTTCGTACCGTCGGCCAGTGTCCACTGGTCGGCACCGGTCATCACGAACAGGATCTTCGCCATGCTCACTCCTCGATGCGATCACGCGCGCTCAGTGTGATCGCTGGGTTCTCCTGGGGCGTCGCCGCCCCGACGTTGCGCCGCCGTCCTGGCGGCGTGCTCGAAGGTAGATCCACCGGGCATCGGAATGCCAATAGACCAGTCGATCGACGCCATCGGGTTTCCGATGGCAGGAAGCGCCGGGCACCTCTCTATGCTGGGCCGCATGGCGGACGGGACACACCAGGACGGCGACATCCTCATCGGCGGCGGGGCGCCCCCGCAACATGCCGACCTGAATCTGCTGCGCACCTTTCTGACCGTCTACCGCTCCGGCTCGTTCACCGCCGCGGCGCCGCTGCTCGGACTCTCCCAGCCGACCGTCACCGCCCAGATCCGCGCCCTGGAGCAGCAGACCGGACGCGCGTTGTTCACCCGGCTCCCGCGCGGTGTGGAGCCCACCCACCTCGCCCATGACCTGGCCGGACACATCGCCGGACCGCTCGACGCCCTCGCCTCCCTCGGCGGCCGGAACACCGTACTCACCGGCCGTACCGCCCCCGTCCACCTGGCCGGGCCCGCGGAGTTGCTGTGCTCCCGCGCCCTGCCCGCACTCGCCCCGCTGGTCGCCGAGGGGGTGCGGCTGCGCATCACCATGGGGCTGACCGATCCGCTGCTGGAGGCGCTGCGCGCGGGACACCACGACCTCGTGATCGCCACCAGACGCCCCGGTGGCCGCACGCTGACCTCGCTCCCGCTGGCGGACGAGGACTATGTGCTGGTCGCCTCGCCCGGCTGGGCCCGGCGCGTCGGGGAGCGCCTGGCGGCCGACGGGCCGTGCGCCGCCGTCCGTGACGTACCGCTGATCACCTACGCGGAGGATCTCCCCATCGCCCGCCGGTACTGGCGCAATGTCTTCGGCAAGCGGCTCACCGCCCAGGCCGCGGTGACCGTGCCGGATCTGCGCGGGGCCGTGTCGGCCGTCGCCGCGGGCGCCGGTTACAGCGTGCTCCCCCGTTATCTGTGCCAGGACGAACTCACCTCCGGTGGGCTCGTCCTGCTCCATGAGCCCGAAGAGCCGCCGCTCAACACGCTCTTCCTGGTACAGCGGCCGGGTGCCGACGCCAACCCGGACGTCGCCCGGGTCCGGGAGCGGCTTCAGCGCGCCGCACGCACCTGGTAGCGCGCATTCGCCGGGGACACCCGCCGGGCCGGTCAGCCTCCGCGGTTCGGCGAGGACTCGTCCACCATGCCGTGCTCCCAGGCCCACGCCGCGATCTCGACGCGGTTGCGGGCGGCCAGCTTGCGCTGGACGTTGCCGAGGTGGGTCTTGACGGTGGACAGGGTGACATGGAGGTCCGCGGCCACCTCCTCGTTGGTACGGCCACGGGCGACCCGCCGGACCACCTCGACCTCACGCTGGGTCAGCGGCTCGATCAGCGCCTCGGGCCCGCCCCTCCCCCGGCGGGCCGGACGGGCCTCGGCGGGGACCGGCCGGTCACGGTGGGGTGCCATGTGCGCGAGCAGGCGGACGGTCACCGACGGGGAGATCAGCGAATTGCCCGACGCCGCGGCCCGTACCGCCTCGGTGAGCAGCCCGGGTGCGCCGTCCTTGAGCAGAAAGCCGCACGCGCCGTTGCGCAGCGCCCGGTAGACGTATTCGTCGAGGTCGAAGGTGGTGGCGATGAGGACGTTGAGGGGATCCGGCACATCCGGCCCGGCGAGCAGCCGGGTGGCCTCCAGACCGTCCAGTTCGGGCATGCGGATGTCCAGGAGGCAGACGTCGGGCCGCAGGCGGCGGGCCCGCTCGACCGCCTCGACGCCGTTCGCCGCCTGGGCGACGACCCGCATGTCCGGCTGGGAGTCGAGAATCATGTGGAAGGCGGCACGGACCATCTCCTGGTCGTCGGCGATGAGTACCTGGATCGTCATGTCACGCATGATCGCAGGCGATCGTCTCCTCAGTGGCCGCCTTGTCCAGCGGCAGGACCGCCCGGACCTGCCAGCCGCCGCCGTCCCGTGGTCCTGATGTGATGTGCCCGTTGACCTCCTCGACCCGTTCGGCGAGCCCCACCAGACCGTAGCCGCTCCCCTCGACCGGCCGCCCGGCGGCGGGCGAGGCGCCACCCTGCCCGTCGTCGACGACCGACACCTCCAGCCGCTCCGGATCGCCGGGCCGCGCACCGATCCGCACCTCCACCCGGCCGACCCCGGTGGCGTGTTTGCGGACGTTGGTCAGCGACTCCTGCACCACGCGGTGGACCGTGGTGGCGATGCCGGGCGGAAGTGGCCGATCGGCGAGTTCCGGGGCGAGGATCAGCTCGGCGGCCGGCCCCACCTCGGAGAACTCCTCGGTGAGGGCACGCAGATCACGCAGCCCGCCCAGTCCGCGCGGGCCCGCCGGATCGCCCGCGGGCCGGGTCGTGGCGGAGGCGGTGGCATGGTCCCGCAGACTGGTGACCATGGCGCGCATCGAGCCGAGCGCCTGGGATCCGGCCCGCTCGATCTGGGCGAGCATCCGGTCCAGATCCTCCGGGGATTGGGTGTGTCCGGCCGCGGCGGTGAAGCGCGCGGCCTTGGTCTGGGCGACGATCGCCGTCACGTGATGGGCCACGAAGTCGTGCAACTCCCGTGCGTGCTCCAGACGTTGGGCCTGCCGGATGGCCTCGCGCTCCCGCTCCCGCAGCGTGTCGTACAGACGCAGACACAGCCCCACCACCACCATGAACGGCACGACACAGACCGCGATGACGGCGATCAGGTTCTTGAGGTAGTCGTCCCACTGCTCGATCCGCAGCGGAAGGACCACGGCGGCGAGGGAGGACGCCGCGACCGGCCCGGCCGCCCGCAGTGGCGGGCAGCGCCGCACGGCCCGGGTGCTGAGCAGCAGCAGCGCACCCAACTCCACCATGCCCGGGGTGTTCGGGGGACGCTCGGACAGCTGCGCTTCCGTCACGGTCAGCACGCACGAGAGGGCCGCCGCGCCGGTGGCGCAGCGCGCGAAGAGGCGTTCCGGCACGGCGAGCGCGGCCAGGCACAGCACCCCGGAGACCATCGTCGCCGCGGCCATCGGCGGATGCGGCGCGTTCAGCCCCTCCAGGACCACGAGGACGACCAGAGCGCCGCCGACCAGGCCCCGCCGGAGGTGCCGGAAGCGGAAACGGGACCGGAACTGGGAGATCATGGCAGGTCACGCTACGGTCCGGCCGCCGTCGACACATCAGACTTGCGGCCGAGGAAACCCGGGAAGTGGCACGGTCCGCTTCGGCATTCCGGTGGATCCGCCACGCCACGTCCCCGCGAAGGATGGCATCCGGGGCGACCGGAGAGCGCTCGAGCCCGATGCGCCACGCCCCTTCCGACCGCTGCCCCCTCGATCCTCCCGAAGGCCGTCGATGTTCCGCACCGCCCTGCGCACCCTCCGATCCCATCGGCTCCGTTTCGCGATGCCCGCCCTCGCCGTCGTGCTCGGCGTGGCCTTCGTGACCGGCTCGCTGCTCTACGGCGACTCCGTCAGAGCGGCCGTGAACCGCGCCCGGTACAACTCCCAGCCCGATGCGTCCGTCTCGATCACCGCGGACCCCGCCGTGCCACACCGGCTCGACGACACGCTGTTGCGGCGGCTGCGGGCGCTGCCGTCGGCGGCCGCGGCGCGCGGTGTGGTGGAGGGCCGCTCCTTCCTCGTCGGCTCCGACGGCACTCTGGTAGGCGATCTGAACCAGGCCGCGGGCGTCAACTACGTGCCCGACGGCAGCGGCGAGGACGTCCGCTATCCACTCACCGAGGGCCGTGGTCCGCATGGCCCCGCCGAGATCGCCGTCGACCGGCGGACCGCCGAGCGGGCCGGGTACCGGGTGGGCGCCCGGGTGCGCATCGTCGTGGCCGGTACGGCCCGCGACGCACGGCTGGTCGGGGTCTTCACCGCCCATGACAGCCGGGTGGACTCCGGTGGCACGCTCACCGCCTTCGACACCGCCACCGCGCAACGGCACTTCGCCCCCGCGCCGAAGGGCTACTCGGCCATCACGCTGACCGCCGCCGAGAACACATCGGACGCCCAACTCGCCCAGCGGGCACAGAAGTCGCTGCCGTCCGGGCTGCGGGCGGTCACCCGCGCCGATCTGGAGTCCGGTGCCGCCTCCGCGGGGGACGCGGACAAGCTGACCACACTGCTGCTCAGTTTCGCCGGGGTCGCCCTGTTCGTCTCCACCTTCCTGGTGGCCAACACCTTCACCATGCTCAGCGCGGCCCGCGCCCGGGAACACGCACTGCTGCGGGCCATCGGCGCCACCGCCAACTACGTGCTGCGAATGGTCCTGGCCGAGGCCGCCGTGGTCGGCACGGCGGCCTCGGCCATCGGCTACGGTCTCGGCGTCGGCGCCGCGCATCTGCTGGGCAGCCTGTTCGACGCCTCCGGAGCGGGGAGCGCCACCGTGCCCGCACTGTCCGCCAAACCGCTGCTCGCGGCCTTCGCCGTGGGCATCGGTGTCACCGTCCTCGCGGCCTACGTCCCGGCCCGGCGGGCGGCGGCCGTACCGCCCGTGGCGGCGCTGCGGACCGTCCAGCCGTCCACCGCCGCCTCTCTGCGCCGCCGCAACGCCATCGGGCTGATCACCACGGCGTGCGGCGCGCTGCTGGTCGCCGCCGCCGTCGGCGAGCCGAACCTCCTCTTCGGCGCCGCGCCCCTGCTGCTGGTGGGCCTGATCGTCCTCACTCCGCTGCTCGCGCTCGGCGTCACCGGGTTGCTGCGCTCCCCGCTGACCCGGCTGGCGGGCGTCCGGGGCAAGCTGGCGGTGGAGAACGCCCGCCGCAATCCACGGCGTACGGCGGCCACCGCGACCACCCTGATGGTCGGTCTGGCGATGGTCACCGCCGTCACCGTGGCCGTCACCTCGGTGAACCGCTTCGACGAGCGGGAGGCCGACCGTTCCATGGCCTCGGACCTGCGCATCACGGCCGTCGACTTCGGGGAGGTCGGCGAGGGCACGGCGGCACGGGTGGCGCGGCTCGCCGACGCCGAGGCCGTCACCTCCGTCATCCCCACCTACGTCGACCTCGCCGACAAGACCCCCCTCCCGGTCACCGCGGTCGACCCCGCCGCGGTGGAACACGCCGCGTCGCTCACCGTCCGCGAGGGGTCGCTGGACCGCCTCGGCGAGGGCATCGCCGTCACCGAGGAGCTGGCCGCCGCCCACGGCTGGCGGCTCGGCTCCCGTGTCACCGGAAACTTCACCAGTGCGAGCGGGCGTACGCCGGACACCAGGACCAGTCTGCCCGTCGTCGCGATCTACGACGGCCCCGAGGATCTGACCCCCGCCCTCGTCTCCGAGCACGCCCTGCCACGTCCGGTCGGCGCCGAGGACCGGCCGAGCGTCGACTCGGTCCTGGTCAAGGCCGCCCCCGGCCGCACCGCCGCGCTCCAGGAGGAGATCCGGCGCACCCTGGACAACCCGGCGCTGCTGGTCCAGGACCGCGCCGACGCGCGGGCCGCCGCCACCGCGCGGACCGCGCCGTTCCTCAACATCATGTACGCCATGCTCAGCGTCACCGTGCTGATCGGCGCCCTCGGGGTGGTCAACACCATGGGCATGGCCGTATTCGAGCGGGTCCGGGAGATCGGGCTCCTGCGGGCCATCGGGCTGGACCGCGGTGGCATCGGATCCGTGCTGCGCCTGGAGTCGGTGACCATCTCCCTCTTCGGCTCCGCGCTCGGTGTCGTCGCCGGTACGGCCATCGGCGCGGCGGCGGTCCTCGGGCAGGAGGTCGTTCCGCTCGTCATCCCGTGGGACAGGACGGCCCTCTTCTTCCTCGCGAGCGCCGCGATCGGTGTGCTGGCCTCGCTCTGGCCGGGGCGGCAGGCCGCGCGCATCCCGATGCTGGAGGCCATCGGCGCGGACACCGAGTGACGGTCGGGGGCGACCGACGGTTGCCCCACCCCGGCGTGTCGCGGCCGGGAAACCACCGGGACACGACGGAGGCGGGTAAAGGTGTTTTTCCGGGAGGGGGCTCAGCGACGAGTGAGGAGCGGCCGTGCCCGCTGTCGACCAGCACCCGTGGCCGCAGGCCGCGGCCGCGGTGAGGGACTGGCTGGCGGGCCCGGCCACGTCCGGCGATCTGGCCGCGGCCCGCGCCCAGATGGGCTTCTCGCTCGCCTGGCACATCGTGGTGGCCTGTCTGGGCGTGGGGCTTCCGCTGCTCACCCTGATCGCCGAATGGTGGGGCGTACGCACCGGCGACCCCTCGTACCGGCTGCTCGCCCGGCGCTGGGCGCGGGCCATGGGGGTGCTGTTCGCCGTGGGCGCGGTCTCCGGTACGATCCTCAGCTTCGAGATGGGGCTGCTGTGGCCGGGGCTGATGGGCCGTTACGGCCAGGTCATCGGGTTGCCGTTCGCCATCGAGGGCATCGCCTTCTTCATCGAGGCCATCTTCCTCGGCATCTACCTCTACGCATGGGACCGGCTGCCGCCGCGCGTCCATATGCTCACCGCGATTCCCATCATCATCGCCGGTGTGGCCTCGGCCTTCTTCGTGGTGTGCGCCAACGCGTGGATGAACCAGCCGCGTGGCTTCACCGTCCGCCACGGCAGGGTCGTGGACGTCGATCCGCTGGCCGCGATGTTCAACCCGGCCAGCCCGCCGCAGACCGTGCATATGATCCTGGCCGCGCTGATGGTGGCCTCCTTCCTGACCGCGAGCGTGTACGCGGTCTCCCTGCTGCGCGGCCGCACCGACCGCTACCACCGCGCCGGGTTCTTCATCCCGTTCGTCCTCGGCGCCGTCGTCGCCCCCGTCCAGCTCGTGGTGGGCGACTGGATCGCCCGCTTCGTGGCCGAATACCAGCCGGTCAAGCTCGCCGCCATGGAGGGTGTCTTCACCACCTCCAGCCATGTGCCGCTCACCGTGGGCGGTATCGCGGGCGACCACGGCATCAAGGGCGGTCTGGAGATCCCCAACGGTCTCTCGCTGCTGGTCGGCTTCAGCCCCGGCACGGTCGTCGAGGGGCTGAACCAGGTGCCCCCGGCGCGGCGGCCCCCGATCACCGGCACCCATCTGGCGTTCGACCTGATGGTGCTCGGCGGGCTGTTCCTGATCGGGCTCGGGGTCTGGCTGCTGCTGGCCTGGTGGCGCACCCGGCGCCGGGGCGAGAGCGACCCGCTGGCCCGCCGGGGCACACGCCTCTTCCTGTGGCTGGCCTCCTTCAGCGGTCTGGCGGCGGTCGTCTCCCTGGAGTGCGGCTGGGTCGTCACCGAGGAGGGCCGTCAGCCGTGGGTGGTGCAGGGGGTCCTCAGCGTCCGCGACGCGGTGAATCCCGCCCCCGGCCTCATGACCGGGCTGTGGCTGGTGCTCGTGGTGTACGCCGCGATGACCGTGGCCACCGTCTATGTCCTGCGCCGGCTCGCGGGCGAGCGCCCGGTCCCGGTGGCCCCGCAGGAAGCCGATGTGACCGGCTATCCGGTCGTGTGAACCGCTGGAGGTCCTGATGCTCGCGGACACCGTCCTGGCGGTGATGTGGCTGGGTCTGATGTGCTACGCCCTCTTCGCCGGCGCCGACTTCGGGGCGGGACTGTGGGATCTGGTGGCCGGTGGCAGCCGTCGTGGACGGCCGCAGCGCGCGCTGATCGAGCACGCCATCGGACCGGTATGGGAGGCCAACCACGTATGGCTGATCTTCGTGGTGGTGATGTTGTGGAGCGGCTTCCCCGAGGTGTTCGCCGCCGTGATGTCCACCCTCTATCTGCCGCTGACCCTGGCGGCGCTCGGCATCATCGCGCGCGGCGCCGCGTTCGCGTTCCGCAAGGCCAGCACCCAGCTGTGGCAGCAGCGGCTGTTCGGGGCCTGCTTCGCCACCTCCTCGGTCGTCACCCCCTTCTTCCTGGGCACGGTCGCCGGTGGGGTGGCCTCCGGGCGCGTACCCCCGGGCCTCGCCGCGGGCAGTACGGTCACCAGCTGGCTCAATCCGGCGTCCTTCCTCGGCGGTGTGCTGGCCGTGGTGACCTGCGCCCATCTGGCCGCCGTCTATCTGTGCGCGGACGCGGCGCGCGGCGGCGGGCCCGAACTGGTGCGGGCGTTCCAGCGGCGCGCCCTGGTCAGCGGGCTGGCCGCGGGTGCCGTGGCGCTGGTGGGCATCGCCGTGCTGCACGCCGACGCGCCACGGCTGTTCCACGGGCTCACCCATCGCGCCCTGCCCCTGGTGGTGCTGTCGGCCGTCACCGGGGTGGCCGGACTGGTCCTGCTCATGCGGTCGCTGTGGGGCTGGGCCCGGGCCGCCGCCGCCCTCGCAGTGGCGCTCATCGTCTGGGCCTGGGGCGTGGCGCAGTACCCGCTGATGCTGGTCCCGGACCTCACCGTTGCACGGGCGGCCGCACCGCCGTCGGTGCTGGCCGCCGTGCTGATCGTGTTCGCGGTCGGGGCGCTGCTGCTGATCCCGTCCCTGGGCTGGCTCTACGCGCTCTTCCAGCGCCCGGAGACCGGAACGGCGGCGGGCGCCGAGGACACGCGCTGAACGGTCGACGAACGGTCAGGGCGCGCTGAGCGATGGAACTCGCCGAGCGGTCAGGCGGCGTCGATCAGGGCCAAGTCCGGGGGAACGAGCGTGGTCGACATCATCAGGGCGCGGATCAGATGGTCGTTGAGCGCGTTGCCGACCGGTTCACCGACCTCCTCGCGGGTCAGCCAGGGCACCCCGTCCCGGGACAGCGTCGTGCGGACGCGGTTGACCAGGTGCTCGACGCGCTTCTCGCTCCAGCCCTCAGCCGGGCGCAACTCCGCTAGCTGGGAGGCGGTCTGCCTCCAGGTGAGGGGCTGCGGCCGGGGCTCGTGGAGCAGATACCGCTGACCGAGGACGACGAGCGCGAGCTTCTCCTCGTCGGTGAGCACCCATACCCGGGGCGGGCGGGTGACATCCCCGGGCAGGGCCACCGGCCGCTCGGTCTCGGGACCGCTGACGAACACCTCCAGCAGATGCTCACGGCCGCGCGAGCCCCGGACGAACAGCGGGGTGTAGCCGGTCTCGAGGGGCAATGGCTCCTCGCCTGTGAAGAGCAGCCGGGACGGGAACCGGAGCGGCAACCGGCCGTTGTTGGCGACCCACCACCGGCCGTGGCGGTGGGTCAGTCTGCCCTGACAGCGGCTGACCTGGGGGTCGTCCTCACCCACACAGATGTGCACCTCGGGGCGGTTCCGCCCGAAGAGCAGCTCACGGCCGTCGCCGGGGCCGAGGGTCATGCCACCGGTCAGCGCGAGGGCGAAGGCGGTGCCCGGCACCGGCGCGGTCACCCCGCGGGCCAGGCTTCCGTGCGCGGCGGGCAGCGGGCGGCCGCCTGCGGCGGGGCGGCCCGTGCCGGGGCGGCGGGCGGCGGGGCGGCGGGCGGCGGGTGGCCGCCCGGTGGCAGGGCGGTCGCTGCCGGGAGGTGTTGTGGTCATGATGCCGGGAGTTTCTTCACGGCCGTGGCGGCGAGCGCCTTGGCGGTCTTGCAGAGCTTTTCGCTGGACCCCGGCCCGTAGACGTTCAACGACATGAACTCGACGGTGTCGTCGCCGAGGGAGTTGCGGTACGACCGGTGCAACACCCGGACCAGGCATGAGTCGTCGTCCCACTCATTCGGCGACACCGAGCTCCGCTTGCCGGCGATGACCGCCCGCTCTCCGTCGTCCGTGGTGAACTGGTTGTCCCGGTTGAACTCCACCTTCACCCCGGCGTCGCCCGAGCCGTCCGTCCACTCGCACTGCCAGTCCCCGAAGCCCGGGTCGCGGTCCGCCACCCGGACACCGGCGACCCGCTTGAGCTCATCGCCGTCCAGCACCCGGCATGCGTGTCCCCGGAGCAGGGAGCTCGCCACCGGCTGCCCGGAGCGCCGGGGGACCTGGCCGCGGTCCAGCACACTGACCGCGTAGTCGGTGGCGGCGTCGCCCAGTTGACAGGGGTCGGGCGCCGGGGTGTCGAGCCGCTCGGTGATGATCCAGATCTGCTTCCGGTCGGCGGACGCGATGTTCCGCAGGCACTCGTCGCCGTCGCGCTGATAGGCGCCGACGGTGACGTTGCCGACCCTTCTGGTGGGCACATCGCCACCCGGCTCCGGCGGATCGGCGCTGAAGTTGAGCTGGACGTCGGCGATGTCATCGCCGCTTTCGCCCTCCAGCAGGACATCGCACCGATCGATCTCACCGTAGTCCGGGTCGAGCACGGTCTCGCCGAAGCGGCTGAGTGAGGCGGGGTTGAGCAACTTGCAGGGATCGGCGGTCCGCGCGTCGCCTATGGTGCCCGCCGGTCCCGTCCCGGCCGACGAGTCGGCCGTACCGGACGCGCCACGCCCGCCGTCCTTCCCGGACCCGCCGCTCTCGTCGGAGCGCCCGCCGCCCCAGGGGCCGAAGAGGGTGGCGCAGGCCACCAGGACAGCGGCGGTGGCCAGCGCGGCCGCGGTGATGACCATCCGGCGGCTCGGGCGGCGCCACGCCCCCCGCACGGACGGCGGCACCAGGCGCATCGTGAAGGGCGTGCGGTCCAGCGTGTCGCCGTCGTGCGGGTCCTCGAGGTCCGCGATCCGCGGGGACGACGGCGCGACCCGCCGCAGCAGCCGTACGGCCTGGTCGGCCGCGGGGCGCCGCCTCGGCTCCAGTTCCAGCAGCTTGGTGAGCGCGTCCACCAGCGGACCGGCCCGGTGCGGGGTCTCGATATAGCCCTCGATGGCCCGCGCCACATAGGCCATGGGATGCGCTGCCTCGCCGTACGGGGACCGCCCCTCGATCGCCGCGTAGAGCGTCGCGCCCAGCGAGAAGACATCGGACTTCCGGTCGGCCGCCTCGCCCCTGGCCACCTCGGGCGGCAGATACGGCGGTTTGCCGCGCACCCCGCCCGTCTGGGTCATGGTGGCCTCGCTCCACAGCGCCCGGGAGATGCCGAAGTCGGTCAGCTTGGCGACCCCGTCCTCGGTGATCAGGACGTTCTCCGGGGTGACATCGCCGTGCACCACGCCCTCGGCGTGCGACTTCGCCAGCGCGGCGGCGATCTGGCAGCCGATGGCGGCCGCCTCCTCCGGAGGGAGCGCGACACGGCCGCGCACCATGTCCGCGAGGCTGCCCCCGGACACGTACTCCATGACGATCCAGCAGATCTCGCCCTCGTCCACGAAGTCGAACACCGAGACGATGTGCGGATGGTGCAGCCGTGCGGCGTTGCGCGCCTCATTGGTCAGGCGCGCAACCGCGCGGTCGTCGTCCGGACGGGCACACTTCACCGCGACCTGGCGGTCCAGCAGTTCATCGTGGGCCAGCCAGACGACGCCCATCCCACCTCTCCCGATGGGCTCCTGGAGGAGATATCGGTCGGCGACCTTGTCACCGGCCTCCGCCATCACCCGCACCCCCGCTACCCCGCTTCATCACCCGTCACGTTCCAGTGTCGCCACGGAGAGTACTTGCCCGCGAGGTCAGTGGGTAGCGCTTCCGGCGGATAGCCCCCGGAAAGAGGGAAGCCTCCGGCGCACGACGGTCGCTTCGCGAGCGGGGCGTCAGGGGACGGATGTGGAGCGCCGGAACCGGCGCTCCACATCCTTCACCAAATTCCCTTTCACCTCACGATTTCTTCTTTGACGACGATGTGTCCCGAGTCGGGATTGAGGACTCCGCCGAGCCGGGAGTACGCGCCGTCGGTCAGGTCCAGACACTTGGGCACGGACGGCGTCCAGCCGAAGGTGCCGCGGTCGTTGACGCGCACAATCAGTGACTTGCCGTTGGCCACGTTGGTGACCTTCACCTTGGTGCCGAACGGCAGCTGCGGGCTGCGGCTGAGGGAGGTGGCGGCGGTGTTCGCGTTGTTGTCGAAGAGTTCGCCGCTGGCGGTGTAGGCACCGGGCGGTATGTAGCCGTAGTGCGTGGCCCAGCAGTTCTGCCCGGGCGGCGGGGTGTCGCTGGTGGCCGCGGTGCTCGTCGGGGCGACGGTGACTACGGCGGTCAGTGCGGCGGCTCCGACCGCCAGTCGGCCGATCAGCGTTGCCTTGCGCATGGCGGAGGCCTCGTTTCGATTGTCGTGGTGTGGTGTGAATGGTGTGGTGTGGTGTGAGCGCGGGTGGCCTTGTCTCAGCCGGCCGCCCGATAGGCGGTGCCGATCCGGTTGGGCGTCGCGCCGTTGTAGAGCCCGGTGCCACCGCGGTCCGCGGAGAGCGTGAACCACGCGTACCGCTGGACGAAGGACAGGCCCTGAAGCATGGCGGTGGACTTCTTCACGAACGCGGCCTGCTGGGCCGGGGTCGGATACCTCGGGGTACCGGTCGAGAAGTCGATCAGCGCGTATTCGGTGAGCCAGATCGGCTTGTTGTAGCGGTTGTGGGTGGCCTGGAGATAGCCGCGCAACTGTTCGGTCGCGCGGGTGGCGTCGAAATCGGCGCCGTACCAGTGCAGGGGGATGAAATCGACCTTGTAGTTACGGTCGGCGGCGCCCTTCATGAAGCGGTCGAGCCAGCCACCGGCGACATCGCCGCCGTAGGCCACCGCGGGCGCGCCGAGCCGCATTCCGGTCGACTGGAGCCGGGGCCACAGATCGAGCGCCTTGGCGACGGTCATGTTCGCCTGGCCCGCCATGTCCGGTTCATTGAAGCCGAGCAGGGTCGTGCCCTGGCTCTTGGCCTGGTTGAGTTCGGCGTCGGTCACCGAGCCGGGACCCCAGATCATGGGCACGAATTCGACCCCGGCCGGAGGCTGGATCTGCTGCTTGCCCGAGGCCCAGGTGTAGAACCAGCCGACCTTGGCATCGGACATCGCGGCCGTGACCCCGTTGAACTTCCAGGCGCTGACGCCCTTCTTCTTCACCGCGGCGGTGGACGCGCCGGCGCCCGTCTGGCTTCCCGCGGTCAGCAGGGTCACCACCGCCAGCAGTACGGCGAGAAGTCGCATCCTCCGCATGGTCACGACCCCGCGTTGAAGGTCACGGTGAAGCCACTGCACTTGCCGCAGTTCTGCATCACCTGGTTACCGGGCTCCTGGTCCTGCTTGGAGTAGGCGTACGCCTTGGGGCACCGGGAGGCGATCGCGTTGCTGTACGGCGTCTTGACGTCCCGGTTGGGGTTGGTGCACAGCATCGGTGTGCCGTCCGGCCAGCGGGTGAGGTTGGCTGCCGGGCAGAACGGCAGCAGGTTCTGGGTGCAGCCCTGGGTGCCGCAACCTCCGCCACCCGCGGGGTTGTTGGGAGCGATCGTGATGGGGTTGGAGACCGCGTTGACGTAGCTCACGTTGTACCAGGGAGCGAGCGTGTCCTTGGTGTCGAAATTGAACTCGGCGAGGCTGACGGGCTGCTCGCCCAGCTCACAGCGGTCGGCGAACTTGCCGCAGTCCCCCACCTTGCAGTGGAAGGTGCTGCCCGAGGTACCGGTGCATCCCAGACGGGCGAAGAACTTTCCACGCCAGTGGCCGGGGTCGGCGTTCTCGGGGATCGTCACCGACGCCGACTGTCCCGGTTCCAGGATGGGCAGTTTGGCGAATTGCTTCGAGCCGTCGGCGTTGACGGCGCTGCCGATCCACACCTTCCGTCCGGTGTGATTGACGAAGGTGACGGTGTGGTTGGCCGCGCGGGCCGCCTTGGCCGCGACGGGTGCGTTGCCGGTCGGCATCGCCACGCTCGTGGCCGCGCTCGTCCCCGCGGTCGGCAGCAGGGCCGCCAGCACCACCAGTGCCGCGGTGGCCAGGCCGATCAGAATTCTGCGCATGACTCCTCCGTGGGAAGGGTGCTCAGCAGGTCAGATTGGCGCCCGGGGCGACGCCGAGGAGGCTGGTGAACTTCTTGTAGAGGTTGACCCGGTCCTGCATCTGGGCGGGGTTGGCCCCGTCGCACTCCTTCGCGCCGTTGATGGCGCGTATGGTCTGGCCGAATCCGGCGCCGGTGGTCATGGCCTTGTGTGCGGGCATGGAGCCGGGCCCGGACTGGGTGGTCCAGTACCAGAGCGCGGTCTTCCAGGAGATAGCGGCGTCCGTCCGCACCAGGCTCGGCTTGTTGAGCAGATTGACGCCCAGCGCGTCGCCCGCCGCCTTGTAGTTGAAGTTCCAGCTCAGCTGGATCGGTCCGCGTCCGAAGTACGCGGCCTTCCCCGCCGGACATCCGTAGGGGCGCGTCGTGTCGCAGTACTTCGGGTAGTTGGAGGTGTCCTGCTCCACGATGTGGCGGAGGCCGCCCGTCTCATGGCCGACGTTGGCCAGAAAGGCCGCTGCCTCCCGCTTCTTGACCGTCTCGGTGCCGGTCCTGGCGAAGCCGGGGAACCGGTTCATCGCACCGACCAGCGCGTCATACGTGTAAAACGCGTTCTTGTTCGGGAACATCCGCTGGTACTGGGCCCGGCTCACCACGAAACCGGCGGCCTGCGCCTGGACCGACGACGAGTCCCGCGTCGTGCCGGAGGCCGCGTCAGCGGCCGAAGGGGGAAGCGCGAGCGCCGATATACCGGCCGCCGCCGTCGCGGCCGTGGCCACGAGGGCACGTCTTATGGGCATGTCTCATCTCTCTTTCGTGGCGGGACATTCGGATGCCACAGCGCCGATGACGCACGGGGACGCACGCTCCGGGCAGTCATCGGGCGTGGCGGCACACGGGCGACGCGCCGCCGCCATGGGGGCGGGGTGCCCGTGGGAAGGTGCCGCGTGATGGCGCGGCGGGAAAGGTGCTACGGAAAACTGGTGAATCCACTAGGGGTCGCGAGTTGTGATGGTGTCAGGACCATGACAAGCTCGCATATCGGACACGGGCTTCGCGGCCCGGTCCGTCCATAATCGACCCAGCGACGGCGTGGCCACGACAGCGGCCGACACCCCTGAGACGGGACGTCCATTCACGGGGAACTCTCCGAGGTCCGGCCCCGGATGACGACATCCACCCGAGGCGCTCCCAAGAGCTGACGGGCCCCATGACACCGCCCCCGAACATATATGTCAATGGTCTGTACCAAAATCCAGCCGCATCAACAGCGCGCCGTGAGACCGCAGGATCGCGCCGCGGTGGCCGATGGGTGTCACCCCACGCCGCTGGGGCGGAACTGGACGCTGATGCGTGCGCCGGCGGCGCGGGAGGACTTGGGGATGGCGTGTTCCCACGTCCGCTGGCAGGAGCCGCCCATCACCAGCAGATCGCCGTGGCCAAGTGGCCGCCGTATGGCCTTGCCACCGCCACGCGGGCGCAGCAGCAGGTCCCGGGGCGTGCCCACGGACAGGATGGCCACCATGGTGTCCTCGGTCCTGCCGCGGCCGATGCGGTCGCCGTGCCAGGCCACGCTGTCCCGGCCGTCGCGGTAGTAGCACAGCCCGGCCGTCGTGAAGGGCTCCCCCAGCTCGGTGGCGTAGTACGCGGAGAGCGCCTCCCGGGCCTCGGCCAGGACGGGGTGCGGCAGCGGGTCCTCGGCGCCGTAGTGGGCGAGCAGCCGAGGGACGTCCACCATCTGCTCGTACATGTGCCGCCGCTCGGCCTTCCAGGGGACCTCGGCGGCGAGCTGGGCGAACAGGTCGTCCGCTCCCCGCAGCCACCCGGGCAGCAGATCGATCCAGGCCCCGGACCCGAGCTCGGTCCGGTGTGTCCCGCGCAGCGAGCCGAGACCGATGTCATCGGTCTGGTCGAAGAGCGAGCCCTGGAGATACGCACCCATATGTGCAGCGTACCCGCGTAATCGAGCAAGCGTTCTACTGGCGGACCTGAGCGGATGCGCCCAGGTCCGCTTCGGTGACAACGTCGCGGCTCAGCGGCGCACGACACCGTGTCCGGCGCCCTCCCGGTCACGTGGGCCACCTGGGCCACGCGGGCCACCTGGCCGGGTCACTCCGGGAAGCGGCTGCGATGGGCACGGCGGGTCAGTGGCTCGGCGATGGCCTCCACCAGCCAGTCCAGCTCGGACTGGTGGGCCCGTACCGGGTTGCGCAGGACACCGACCCCCTCGATGGAGATCTCCACCACGTCCCCGGCACGCAGGGTGAAATCGAGCGCGGGCACGATGCCGGTGCCGGTGGACAGCACGGCGCCATCGGGGAAGGGCTGGGAGTGCCACAGGTGGTCCACCAGCCCCCGCGGGGTGCGGTGGAACGCCGCGGTGGAGGTGGCCGCCTGGTACGCCGCCTCGCCGTCGCGCCACACCGCCATGGTGATGTCCAGCGCGTCGGGCGCGTCGATCTCCCAGGCGGGCACGATGGCCGAGGACACGGCGGCGCTTCCGGCGTAGATCTTGGCCTGCGGGAGGTAGAGCGGGTTCTCGCCCTCGATGGAGCGCGAACTCACGTCGTCGGCGACCAGATAGCCGACGGTCTCGCCGTGCCGGTTGAGCACCAGCGCCAGTTCGGGCTCGGGGACGTTCAGCTCGGAGTCGTCCCGTACGGCGATCGGCTCGCCGTCGGTCACCACTCGCCACGCCGGGGACTTGAAGAACAGCTCCGGGCGCTCGGCGTCGTAGATCCGCTCGTACACCGACTGCTCGGTGCTCTCCTCCACCCTGGCCTCGCGCGAGCGTTCATACGTCACCCCCGCCGCCCACAGCTCCATCAGCCCGTCCAGCGGTGGCAGCGGCAGGACGTCCCGCTCATGGGCGGCCGCCGGGCCGGAGGTGGTGTTCTCCACCAGGGCCCGCAGCTCCACCGCAGGCAGCCGCAGCAGCTCGCCGATGAGCGGCGCACCGGGGAAGGCCCGGATCCCGCCGGCGTCGTCGGCCACTCCGGTCCGGACCGTCCCGGCCTCATCGGCGAAGCGCACGATGCGTGTCATCTGTCGTCCTCTCCTCGTCTGACGGTGTGGTCGGTGCTCCTACCCAGCGGAGGGTGGTGACCGTGCACACACCGGCCGCGACGATGGCGACGAGGGCGGGGACCGGGCGCGGTGCGCGACCGCCGCTGACCACACGGCGGCAAGCCCCCGCGGATCAGATGTCGAACGGATCAGATGTCACGCCGTACGAGGAAGCCCAGCAGGGTGCGCAGTTCCGCGCTCGCGCGGGGTGCGAGCGGCAGGCTCTCCAGGCAGGTCTCCACGGCCGCGATGTGGCGATCGGCCTCCTCCAGGGCCGCGGAGCGGCCACCGGCCTGCTCGATCAGGGCGGCCGCCCGGCGCGTGGTGTCGTCGTCCGGGGACTCCGGGGACTCCGCGGTCTTCAGGGACTCCGGCTCCGGGGACTTCTCCAGCAGCGTGGCCAGCCGCTCGGCGGCCGGGGCGCCGGGGCCACGGGCGCTCAGCGCGGCGAGCACGGGGAAGGTCTTCTTGCGCTGACGCAGATCTCGGTGGACGGGTTTGCCGGTGACCGCGGGGTCGCCCCAGATGCCCAGCAGGTCGTCCACCACCTGGAACGCCACGCCCATGTGCCGTCCGGCCCGGTCCAGGGCGGCCACGGTGGGCTCCGGCGCCCCGGCGAGCGCGGCGCCCAGGGCGGCGGCGCAGCCGAGCAGCGCGCCCGTCTTGTGCTCGGCCATCGTGCGGTACTCCTCCGGCCCCACCGCCTCGGGTCCCGTCCAGGGGCGCGACTCGAAGAGCAGGTCGTCCGCCTGGCCGCGGACGAGGTCGCCCAGCGCCGCGCTCAACTGCCGCACCGCGGCCGCGGCTCCGGTGCCGTCCACGCCGGCCAGCGCCTCCACGGCCAGCGCGAACAGGGCGTCACCGGCGAGCACGGCCGGGCCGGTCCCGTACGCCTTCCACACCGTGGGGCGGGTGCGGCGGGTCTGGTCGCCGTCCATGATGTCGTCGTGCAGCAGCGAGAAGGTGTGCACCAGCTCCACCGCCACCGCCCCGGCGACCGCCGCCTCGCCGGATGCCCCGGCCGCCTCCGCGCACAGCACGGCCAGCGCCTGCCGCACCCCCTTGCCGCCCGATCCCTCGGCGGGCGTACCGCCCACATCGCACCAGCCGAAGGAGTACGCGGCCATCTCGGCCACCCATGGGTGCAGCCGCCCGACCGTGTCGGCCAGCGCGGGGCGCACCAACTCCCGGCAGCGGCCGAGGATCTCACCCGCGGTGGCGGTGGTCTCGCCCGCTCCTAGGAGCTCGGGGAACGTCGTCGTCACAGCGCCACCTCCAGGGCCTCCGTGAGGCCGAACTCCTCGCGGGCCCGGTCCACCATCCGGCGGGCGTGCCGCAGCCCGATCCGCTCCAGCACACCGGCCAGTTCGGACAGGTCATCGGCGGTTTCGGCACGGTCGCGGCCCAGCCGGGCCAGGGACTTGATGAGGCCGAGCCGGGCGAGACCCTCGCCGCGCGGCTCGCTCATGCCGCGGAACTCGTCCAGGGCCTGCTGGTACATCGCGCGGGCCCCCTCGTAACGGCCCGCGCGGTAGAGCACATTGCCGCGCATCTTGTGGTTGTACGCCAAGGCGCTCACCAGGTTCATCTCGCGACAGGTCAGCTCGGCCTCGGAAAGCAGCTCCAGCGCGCGCTCCACGTCCCCGTCGCGTACGGAGACGATGTCGGCCATGCCCCGCAGCGCCCATGCGTGTCCGCGCCGGTCCTCGGCCTTCGCGGCTATCTCCGCGGCCTCCTCGAACATCGCGTAGGCCGAGTCGTACGACCCGGTGTTGCGGTGCATCTGGGCGATGCCCTCGAGCGCCCATACGGTGTGGCGTGCCTCGCCACGTTTGCGTGCCTCGGCGAGGAGCCGCTCGTGCAGCACGCCCACCGCGTCGTAGTCGCCCTGGATGCGGCCGGTCTCCGCCATCCCGGCCAGTGAGTAGCCACGGACGACGATGTCCCCGCCGCGCTCGCCGAGGTCGGCCGCGAGGCCGAGCAGCCGCCACGCCAGCGCCAGCGCGCCCCGCTGCCGGGCTAGGGTGCCTCCGCTCCACAGCGCCCATGCCATCGCGCCGAGGTCCCCCGCCGCACGGGCCGCACGGTAGCTGGCCTTCCACTCACGGTCGGCCTCGCCCACCTGCCCCAGCCTCCGGTGCGCCTCGGCGACCGCGAGCCCCGCACGGGCCGCCTCGCCCGGGGAGCCGCCCCGCTCGGCCGCCCGCAACTGCTCGGTGCCCGCCGCCAGCACCTCGACCAGGGACGAGTTCACGGACAGGGTGGTGAGGGAGCCCTGGTACTCAGGGGCGAATGCCTTGCCGTACATGGATGCCTTTCCGTCTGTTGTTCGCAGGAGCGCACGCCTCTATACACTGTGCGTATACCTGGGGTGTATGCACCCTATGTATACACGGTGTGTATAGGAGCCGGGAAACCGGCGCCGCTTGGGTCACCGGTGTTGTGCGTCCGTTGCCGATCCAGACGCGATCGGACCCGGAGAGGTTTACCGTCCGGCTCGGTCGATGACAAAAAACCTTATGGACCTGGCCTGGTCCGCGCCTCCGCCACCTCGCGCTCGATCCAACGGCAGATCACATCGACCACATAGGTCCGTTCCGCCCGACTCAGCTCACGTCCCCTGGGGATCTCGTGCCAGCGCTCGAGACAGGTACGGCAGCAAGTGGCGGTCGCGTGCTGGGCGACGAACACGGGGCGGCCGCGATAGGGCGTCTGCTTGCCGTCCTTGTACGGCTCGGCGGGGGCCAGCCGCTTGGCGATCAAGTCGTAGGCGCGCCAGCGCAACGCCGACGGCCCGCTCAGCTCGGCCGTGACCCGATCGCGACCGCGCAGATGGAACTTCGCACGGAACGGATGACGCGCGATGGCGGCCAGCCGCTGGTCGAGCGATTCGGGGCTCGGACCGGACGGATTGGGCGTCGGGTCGGACATCGAAGGCTCCCGGAGACTCGGGGACGACAAAGGCCCCTCTCGATCGTATGACGGCTGACCCGAGGCACCGTCAGCCGGGGCCGCGCCTTGCGCGCCCCCACCCCCAGGGGCACTGTGACGGCCATGGTGGACACGCAGTTCTCCGATCGCCGGCTGGCCGCGCTGTACGACCTGTTCTGCCCCTGGGACGACCGCGGGGACTTCAGGTTCTATCTGCCCCTGGTGATGTCCGCCCGCTCCGTCCTGGACGTGGGGTGCGGCACGGGCGCGCTGTTGCGCGGGGCGCGGGAGGACGGGCACGAGGGGCGGCTGTGCGGGCTGGACCCCGCGGTGGGGATGCTGGAGGTGGCGCGGGAGCGCGCGGATGTGGAGTGGGTGCTCGGCGACCTGGCCTCGGCGCCGGGGTGGCACCGTGAGTTCGACCTCGTCGTGATGACTGGCCACGCCTTCCAGACGCTGCTCGGGGACGAGGAGTTGCGCGGTGCGCTGGCCGCGATCGCAACGGCGCTGACCGACGATGGCCGCTTCGTGTTCGAGACCCGCAATCCGCTGGTGCGGGAGTGGGAGGACTGGGACGTGCGGTACTCGGGTGAGGTGGTGGACGCCACCGGGGCCGTGGTGCGCTGTGTGTGCGAGGTGGAGAAGCCGGTGCGGGGCGATCTCGTGGCGGCCACGCACACCTACAGCGGCCCGGGCTGGGAGCAGCCCCTGCTGAGCCGCAGCACCCTGCGGTTCCTCGGCCAGGACGCGCTGGCGGGGTTCCTGGACGGGGCGGGGCTGGCTGTGGCGGAGCAGTACGGGGACTGGGACCGGGGGCCGCTGACGGACTCCAGTCCGGAGATCATCACCGTGGCCCGCCGCCACTGACCATGTCGCGCACGGCCGTCAGCCCGGGTTCAGGAGGGCCGCCGGACCGCCCGCCACTCCGGGGCGAGCACCGACCAGATCTCCATGTCATACCGCTTGCCCCGGTGCAGACGGCCCTCCCGCAGCACACCGTCCCTGGTCATCCCCAGCCGCCGGGCCACGGCGATGCTGGCCTCGTTCGCGGCCGCCGCCCACCACTCCACTCGGTGGATGCCCCGCTCCTCGACGGCCCAGTCGATGATCACGCGCGTGGCGCGGGTCACCAGCCCCTTGCCCACCGCCGACGGCTCCAGCCAGCAACCCGCCTCCGCGGTGCGCTGATTGACGTCCATCGTGCGGAAGAGGACCCCGCCGACCAGCTTGCCGTCCGTCCAGATGCCGTGGATCCGCCCGGTGTCGGTCGCCGCCTTGTCCGCGTACCCCTGGAGGAACGCCCGGGCCGACTCCAGGTCGGCCGCGGCGTCCGCCAGCGCGATGTACCGCCCGATGAACTCCCGCCCCCGGTCCATATGGGCAAGGAACTCCTCGGCCTGCCACGGCTCCAGCGGGCGCAGCTCCGCGCCGTCCTCGCCCAGGGGTATCGCGTACATCGTCACCTTCCACCGTCCGAACCAGCGCGCGCAGTACGGGGGTGATCCTCTCACCGGGGGGTCGTCCGCGCGTTTCCTTTTGTACCTACTAGTATGTAGGGTCGTATCCATGGACACCCGGGAACGACTCATCGCGAGCACCCGCGAGCTGCTGTGGGAGCGCGGCTACGTGGGCACGAGCCCCAAGGCGATCCAGGAGCGCTCCGGAGCGGGCCAGGGCAGCATGTACCACCACTTCCGCGGCAAGCCGGACCTGGCGCTCGCCGCGATCAGCCGCAGCGCCGAGGAGCTGAGGGGCCGGGCGGAGGCCGAATTCGGCGGTCCCGGCACCGTGGTCGAGCGGATCACCGCCTATCTGCGGCGGGAGCGGGACGCCCTGAAGGGGTGTCCGGTCGGCCGTCTCACCCAGGACCCCGATGTGATGGCGGATCCGGAGCTGCGCCGACCGGTCGAGGAGACCTTCGGCTGGCTCACCGACCGGCTGGCCGGGCTGCTCGCGGAGGGCCGGGCGCGCGGCGAGCTCGCGACCGGGCTCGACCCGGTGGCCACGGCCACCGCGCTGGTCGCGGTGTTGCAGGGCGGCTATGTGCTGGCCCGCGCCGCCGACTCGGCCGAGGTGTACGCCCGGACGATGGACGGGGCGCTCGGCCTGCTCACCGCCCATGTCCGCTGAGCCCGCGACCTTCCCCTGCCCCGAAAGAGAGCCCCCGACATGCCCTTCGTTCGCATTGACGCACTGCGGGCCGACCCCGACCGGCTCGACGCGCTCGGCCGCGCCGTGCACGACGCGCTGGTGGAAGCCATCGGCTTTCCGCCCAACGACCGGTTCCAGGTTCTGACCAGCCATGACGGCACCAGCGGCATGCTGCGCTACGACGACTACCTCGGGGTGCCGCGTGACGACGGCATCGTCTACGTCGCCCTCACGATGCGCTCGGGGCGCACACCGGCACAGAAGCAGGCGCTGTACCGGCGGATCGCCGAACTCGCCGAGGAGTACGCGGGGACCGAGCCGCGGAACGTGTTCATCACCCTGACCGAGAACGAGTCGGCCGACTGGTCGTTCGGACACGGGGTGGCGCAGTACGTCGATGGATGAGGCGTCGATACGTCGGGGTGTCGGGACGTTCGGACGTCGGGGTGTCGGGACGTCGCCATCGGGCCCGGCATGGCGAGAATCCGTTGACTTCTGTCATTTCAGCCCCTGGGTGATCTTCTCCCGGCTCCCTAGCGTGGGCGGGCACCACCCGCCCCACGCTCGGAAGGAGACGCTGGTGCCTGCCACGTTCGAAAGGGAGCCGGACGCCACCCGATGACCAAGATCCTGCTCTCCCTGCACGTCCTCGCCGCCATTGTCGCGATCGGCCCCGTCACCGTCGCCGCCAGCATGTTCCCGCCCGCGGCCCGCAACGCCCACGCGGCCGCCGCCGAAGGCGAGGCGGACCTGGGCACGGTCCGGCTGCTGCACCGCATCTGCCGTGTCTACGCCACTATGGGCCTGGCCGTGCCCGTCTTCGGCTTCGCCACGGCCGCCGTGATGGGCGTCCTCGACAGCGGCTGGCTCACCGCGTCCATCGCCCTGACGGCCGCGGCCGCCGGGGTCCTGGTCGCCTTCGTCCTGCCCCGACAGGGCGAACTCATCGACGGCCTCGGGGCGAGCAAGGCCCTGGAACGGTCCGACACCGCCCAACTGGCCATGTTCACGGGCGTGTTCAACCTGCTGTGGGCGACGGTGACCATCCTCATGATCGTCCGCCCGGGCTCGACCACCGGAGCCTGACCCCGCCCCGTCTCCCGCGCGGTGGCCCGAAGCCGGTCACCGCTCGGGATCCGGCCATGGGCGCGGGATAATGATCGGGAGCGCCGGGACGGAAACAGGAGGCGGTGCGGGACATGCACGGTGAGTACAAGGTGCCGGGCGGCAAGCTGGTCGTCGTGGATCTGGAGGTCCACGACGGCGCGCTGCGCGGGGTGCGGGTGGCGGGCGACTTCTTCCTGGAACCGGACGAGGCGCTGCACGCCATCGACCGCGCCCTGGAGGGCGCGCCCGCCGACGCGGACGCACAGGCGCTCGCCGCCCGCGTCAGGGCGGGGCTGCCGGCCGACACCGTGATGTTCGGCTTCTCCCCCGAGGCCGTGGGCATCGCGGTGCGGCGGGCGCTGGCCCGTGCCACCGACTGGACGGACTACGACTGGCAGCTGATCCACGAGGGGCCGCAGGACCCGGCGCTGCACATGGCCCTGGACGAGGTGCTGACCGACGAGGTCGCCACCGGACGGCGGCCGCCCACGCTTCGGGTGTGGGAGTGGGGCCGCCCGGCCGTCATCATCGGCAGCTTCCAGTCCCTCCGCAACGAAGTGGACCCCGCGGGCGCGGCTCGCCACGGAGTCACGGTGGTGCGGCGCGTCTCCGGTGGCGGAGCCATGTTCGTGGAGGCCGAGAACACCATCACCTACTCCCTTTCGGTACCGGCCTCTCTCGTCTCCGGACTGTCGTTCGCCGATTCCTACGCCTACCTCGACGACTGGGTTCTGGCCGCGCTCGGCGACATGGGCATCAAGGCCTGGTACCAGCCCCTCAATGACATCGCCTCCGCGGAAGGCAAGATCGCCGGTGCCGCGCAGAAGCGTCTTGCCAGTGGTGACGGCGCGGTACTGCACCACGTGACGATGGCGTACGACATCGACGCCGACAAGATGCTCGATGTGCTGCGCATCGGCAAGGAGAAGCTGTCCGACAAGGGCACCGCGAGCGCCAAGAAGCGCGTCGATCCGCTGCGCCGCCAGACCGGCCTGCCCCGAGGCGAGATCATCGACCGCATGCTCGGCTCCTTCCGCGCCCGCTACGGCCTCACTCAGGGGCATATCACCGAAGAGGAGATGGCACGCGCCGAAGAACTCGCTCTCGTGAAATACAGCGACGAAGGGTGGACAGCGCGGGTGCCATAGCGGCCACCCCGGTGCGGCGCGCCAGACCCGGTGCGGCGCGCCAGACCCCGTTCTACAGTGGCAGCGCGGTCCGGGTGGCGGCGGCAACACGCAAGTACTCCAGTTTTTCCTCATCCGAAGTGCCCGGCTCCGCCGTATAGGTCACGATCCTCACATCGTGGTCGGGCACCTTGAGTACATCGTTGTCGAGGCTTATTTCCCCTACCAGAGGATGCGTCAGGCGTTTGTGGCCACCCAGGCGTGAGCCGAGCGCCGGAGTGTTCCACATGCCTCGGAACTCTTCGCTGTTGCTCATGGTCTCATCAATCAGAATTCTCAATTCCTCGTCATGAGGATATGCTCCGCGCGTGATCCGGAGGTCCGCGACGAGAGCGGCTTTGAATTCGGTGACGCTCTGCTCCATGGGAAAGAGCGGATGACCCGTGCCTGGCGGCTCCTTGAACGCCGCGCGTACCAGGTTTCGTTCTTCTGGCGGTCGAAGGGACGGGTCACCCAGCAAGGCCGCCCACATGGATGTCCATGTCAGCAAGGTCCATGAGGCGGAGAACACTCCCACCGGAATGTTCCCCCAGCGGCTGACGAGCCGTTGCACACCAGGCGGCATCTGATGCGGGATGTTTTTGGGCGTCGGCGGAAGAAGTCCGGCCACCAGGTGCAAGTGGCAGGTTTCATTCGTACTCAGTCGCAGCGCGCGGGCAAGTGAGGCCACGACGTCCCGAGATGGGCGCAGGGCCCTGCCCTGTTCAAGCCGTAGCAGGTAGTCCGTGGATATTCCGGCCAGAAGAGCGAGTTCTTCGCGGCGCAAGCCAACCGTGCGCCGCCGTCGAGTGGCCGGCAGTCCAACGTCTTCAGTCGTGATCCGGGCACGCCATGCACGCAGCGTGTTGCCCAGCGAGTTCTCTGGACGACTCATGTCCCCATTGTCCCCGACCCGGCGGTCGATAGCATGGTACTGCCATTCCTGGGATAAATCGGACGACAGATCCGCTGGGCGAACCCGCTGCCGCCTCAGCCGAGGTGATCGAGATGGGCCGTCAGGAGGTTCGCGTCCCCGCCCGTGGTGAGCGCACCGCTGGCGACATAGACCGTATCGCCATCGACCGCCACTGATGTGGTGTTCTGTAGACCATCGCTCTCATCGAGGACGATACGGTCAGCTTTGCCCGGGGTAATCAGGACCACCTTACTCGGGACATTGAGTGCGGCCAGCAGTTGATCGCCGCGACCGGTGAAGGCGAAATCATCGACGCTGTCGAGTCCGGATGCCTTGACCCGATGTGGACCAGCTGTTCCCTTGTCCGTCAGCGGTATGCGAAGGATCGTTCCCCGGTCGATGTTGGAGACCCATACGGCTCCGTTGTGCACCTTCACGCCATTGGCGCCGAAGAAGTTGACCGGGGCGAGATCCTCTCCCGCGGCCCAGAGTTTGGCAGTTCCGCCGTGCGATCCGACCTGCCATATTCTGCCCTGTGTGGAGTCGGTGATGTAGAAGTTCCCCGTACGGCCGTCCCTGGCGAGTCCATTGAGGAAGCTCGCGGCCGGAAGAGCGGCGACGCGTTCCGGCTTGCCTCCCGGGCGCAGTTTCCATAGACCGGTGAGGTGTTCGTCCCCTGCCGAGTAGAGGAAGTAGACGGTTCCATCTCCAGTTCGTTCGACCCCCGTCACGGCAGCGAACCCGGTCGCGGGGGTGTTCACGCCCCCGTCCGCGGGGAGAGGCATGGTCGCCAGTACCTCAACACGTCCGCCAAGCGTGACGTGAGCCACCTGCCGCGACAGGATGAGGCCGACGTCCGCCGACCCGTCCGGCCGCACGATGACGCTCTCCGCCACCTGCCCGGCCGGACGGTCGAAGTGGGCCACGATCCGCGGGTGCGAGAGGGGCGGTGCGGCCGCTCCGGCTGTTGACGAGACCCCGGTGAGTCCGATCACCGCGCCGGCGGTGGTCGCCGTCAGGCGGAGGACAAGGTGTTTCGGCATGATCGTCTCCAGAAGTGATGCGCTTCATGGCAATCAGGCCGCTACGGCGAACGGGGTTGAGGGGGAACGACGGATGCTCCCCCGGATCTCCCGGGCAACCACAGACTGGCCTGCGGGAAGAAGCATCAGCGCATCCGCGCAGCCCAACCAGTACCCTGCTCATCTCTGGAACCGCAGGACCATGATCAGGACCATGATGCGGTCAGAGGGCGTCACCGGGGGCGGGCAGCGGTGTGTGTTCCGGATGGGCGCGGAGCCCGTCGAGGATGATCGCCAAATAGCGTCGCCACGACTCGGAGGGGCGTTCACCGGGAAGCCCCATGACGGCGTCGATCATCGCGGCGATCGGCGCGATATCGGCCTCGGTGACGCCCTCGCGCAGTGCGCCCTGAGCACGGGCCCGGCCCACGAGACCCTCGCAGTGGGTGGTGATCTCCCGTCGCGCCTGGGCGAGGGCCGTGTCCTCGAAGGTGTGGTGGCGCATCAACTCGCGCAGTCCACGGTTGTGCGCGGCCCGCTCCAGTGCCTTCTCCAGGAAGTCGGCCAGGGCGCCGAAGGCGTCGTCCTCGGCCAGGGCTTTGTGTGCCGCCGCCGCGATCTGGTTGAGCTCTTCGGAGAAGACGGCCTCCGCGAGCGCCTGTTTGTCGGGGAATTTCCGGTAGACCGTGCCGACGCCGAGCCCGGCATGGTGCGCGACGTCGTTGAGCGTGGCCTGAAGTCCGCGGGCAGCGAAGACCTCGCGTCCGGCTTGGAGGATGCGCCGACGGTTGAGTTCGGCGTCCCGTCGCAGTGGCCGCGCCGCTGCTGCCGCAGGGTCCTGGCCTGCCTCTTTCCTACTCATGGAGACTCTCCCGCCGACGCGCCCACGATGCGGATACATCATATCCGCTTCATGGTACGGTCCTCGCGTAAGCGGATATCCCTTATCCGCATCTTGGGTGACGGGGAGGAGAGTCAGGGATGCAGACCGTCGTCATCACCGGAGGAACCGATGGACTCGGCAAAGGGCTCGCTCTGCACTACCTGCGCCAGGGAGCGCGCGTCCTCGCGGTCGGCAGCACCCCCGCGAAGGGAGAGGCGCTGCTGGCGGAAGCGGCGGCCGCCTCGACTGACGGGCGCGCCGTCTTCGTGGAGACCGATCTGACCTCGGTCACGGCGGCCAAAGAACTCATCGCCACGATCGAGAGCACCTGTTCCTCGGTGGACAAGCTCATCCTGTGTGCTCAGCGGTACCGGCTCTTCGGCTCCCGCACCGTCACCCGCGAAGGGTTCGAGCACAGCTTCGCCCTTGCCTATCTGAGCCGATACGTCCTCAGCCACGGCCTGCGCAAAGCCCTGGAGTCCTCGCGGCAGCCGGTCATCATGAATGTCGGTACCCCCGGCGTCCCCCTGGGCCGGATCCACTGGGACGACCCGCAACTGGCGCGGCGCTACAGCGGCACCAGGGCCACATTGCAGTCCTTCCGCGCCAACGACCTGCTCGGCGTGGCCTTCGCCGCCCTCCATGCCGATACGCCCATCCGCTACATCGGCTACAACCCCGGCGTGGTGTCAACCGGTATGCCCAACCACCTTCCGCAGCCGCTGCGTGCCGTCACCAAGGCGTCCTTCGCCCTGCTCGCGGCCTCCGTGCCGAAGGCCGTCGCCCCGATGACACGTCTCCTCGACGAACCGCCGGACGCCCCCGTCAGCGCGTACCGCACCACACGCCGAGTGCCGCTCAGCGGCCGTACGTTCGACCGAGAAGCGGCACTGCGCTTGCACCGTCTCACCCAGGAGCTGGTCGACGCGGTGTGAGGACGCGCCCCTGGCGATCCGCTCCGCGCCGGGACTCAGGCGAGACCCCGTTTCACACGCTCGGCGTCGATGCGATCCGCCGGTCGGGGTCGTGGCGGACCTGGCCGGCGGCGCACGCCTCGGCCAGGGTGCTGCCCCAATCTCGGGGTCGGCGAGTTCGGCTTCGCTGAGGTAGCTGACGTCCAGCAGCGGGCTGAGCTGCCCGGGTTCGAGGAACGTCATGCCGAGAAGTTCACTGAAGTCGGTGCGGGCCTCCCACTGCGCGAGCCGCTCTTCGAACATGATCCTTCTCCACTGATCGGGTGGGTGTGGGGACGACCCTAGCGACGCCCTCTGACAACGGTCGGTGACCAGGCGCATTCGCCGATGGCTCTTGCATGTTCTATGTCATGGAGCATAAGTTACCCACACGTAAGGGAGGTGGTGGGCGGCATGGTCCGGCGCAAGAGCGACAGCCGTCAGCGGATGGTGCTGAGCGCCGCGGCACTGCTGCGTGAGTACGGCGCGAGCGCCACGAGCATCGACCGGGTGCTCGCACACAGCGGGGCCCCGCGTGGCTCGGTCTACCACCACTTCCCGGGCGGGCGGGCGCAGTTGATTGATGAGGCGGTGGCGCTCGCCGGTGACTTCATCGCCGGGCTGATCGAGACCGGCGTGCGGGCCGATGACCCGGTGGAGGCGGTCGACGCCTTCTTCACACTGTGGCGCGCACGGCTCGTCGAAGGCGACTTCCGGACCGGCTGCCCCATCGTGGCGGTGGCCGTCGAGACCAACGACGACGCCCCGCAACTCGCCCGCTCCGCGGCCGCCGCGTTCACCCGCTGGCAGGAGGCGCTGGCCGCCCTGCTCGTCCGGCACGGTCTGTCGGAGGAGCGGGGAAGGCGGCTGGCCGCGTTCATCATCGCCGCGGTGGAGGGCGCCGTCATCATGTGCCGGGCCGAGCGGAGCACCGCCCCGCTGGAGGCGGCCGCCGCCGAGATCCACGACCTGCTGGCCCACGCTCTGCGTACCGCCGGCTCGTCGGCGGACCCCGCTCGCGACCGCGACGCGCCACCACCGTGAAACCACGCCACCACCGTGAAGCCGTGGTGAACCACCGCCGTGAAGGAGCAGCCATGCCCACGCTGGACCGCCAGGACAACGTCTTCGTGCTCGATCTCGGGGACGGCGAGAACCGTTTCCACCCCGACTGGCTCGCCGCCGTCGACGGCGCCCTGGACGAGGTGGAGAAGGCCGAGGGAGCGCGCGCCCTGGTGACGGCCGCCACCGGCAAGTTCTACTCCAACGGTCTGGACCTGGACTGGCTGTTGGCACACGCCGACCAGCACCAGGACTATGTCACCTCCGTCCACGGACTCCTGGCCCGGATGCTGTCGCTGCCGCTCGTGACCGTGGCCGCGTTGCAGGGGCACACCTTCGCGGCGGGCGCGATGTTCTCCCTAGCCCATGACGTCCGGGTGATGCGCGCCGACCGTGGCTTCTGGTGTCTGCCCGAGGCGGACATCAACATCCCCTTCACCCCGGGCATGTCCGCCCTCATCCAGGGCCGGCTGAACCCGCGCACCGCCCACGAGGCCATGGTCACCGCTCGTCGTTACGGCGGCCACGACGCGCTCGCCGCCGGGATCGTCGACCACACGGCGGCGGAGGCCTCCGTCCGTTCGACCGCCGTCGAGCTCGCGGCGGCGCAGGCGGGCAAGGCCGGTGACACCCTCGGCACCATCAAGGCCCGGATGTACGCCCCCGTACTGGCCGCCCTGAGTGCGAAGGACAACCCCCTCGGCTGACCAACCCCCATGGCTGACAACCTCTTGGCCGCCTGCCCCACCGGCTCCCGCGCCGTACCCATCCCGAACGGCGCGGGCCACCACGACCGCAAGGAACGCCTGTGACCACCACCGATCCCACCGCCCTCTCCGGCCTCGACCTCATCCGATGGGTGCAGTCAGAGCGTCCCACCGACGTTCCCACCATCGGTCGGCTCCTCGGTATGCGCTTCGACGAGGTCGATCCCGGACGCGTCGTCGTCTCCCTCGACACCCGCCCCGACTTCGCCAACCCCCTCGGCACCGTCCACGGCGGCATCGCCGCCACCCTGCTCGACTCGGCCATGGGCTGCGCCGTTCACACCACTCTCCCCGCCGGGGTGGGCTACACCACCCTGGAGCTCAAGGTGAACTACATCCGCGCCGCCCGCACCGACGGGCAGACCCTCAGCGCCGAAGGCACCGTCCTGCACGCCGGTCGCCGCACCGCCACCGCCGAGGGCAAGGTGCTGGACGAACAAGGGAAGTTGATCGCCCACGCGACCACCACCTGCATGATCCTCCGCGCGGACGGCTGACCGGCCCGGCCGACACCCGGCCGACCGCTCCCGGCCTCCCGCGTAGCCTGATCCCGTCGCGGACCGGCCCGAGCGGGAGGAGTGGCAGATGAAGCTGATCGCCGTGGGGGACGTGGTGGTCGCCCGTAGACCGGCCGTGGCTCTCGACGGGGACCTCTCCGCCGGCACCTCGGCGCTGCCGCTGCTGCGGGACGCCGATCTGACGATCGGCAACCTCGAGGTCCCGCTGACCGACACCGGCTACCCGGCCGAGAAGCCGGTCGCCTTCCGCGTGGGCAGCGAAATGGCCCCCGAGCTGGCCCGGCTCGGCTTCGACGCCTGTTCGCTGGCCACCAACCACGCACTCGACTACGGCATCGACGGTCTGCGCAGCACCAGGGCGGCTCTGGACGAGGTGGGTGTCGCCCACGCCGGGGCCGGGGAGAACCTCGACGAGGCATCGCGCGCCGTACGGCTCTCCGGCCGGGGCCGCGCCGAGGTGGCCTTTCTGAGCCTGTGCTGTGCCCTGCCGCCGGGCTTCAACGCCACCTCGCACCGGCCCGGGATCGCGCCGGTGCGGGTCGAGCAGGCCTATGAGTTCGACGGTGTGCTGATCGAGGAGCAGCCCGGGACCGTGCCGTATGTCCGCACCAGGGCGCGCGAGGCCGATGTGGTGCGCGCCGAGGAGGCGGTCCGGCGGGCCAAGGAGCTGGCCGCCACGGTGGTGGTGGCGGTGCACTGGGGCGTTCCCTGGTGCTATCTGCCCAGCAACCAGGGGCCGTTGGCGGAGTACCAGCGGCCGCTGGGGCGGCGGCTTGTCGACGCCGGGGCGGATCTGGTGATCGGACACCATCCGCACTGCCTCCACCCGGTCGAGCGGTACGGGGACGGACTCATCCTCTACTCGACCGGAAACTTCCTGTTCCATCCCTGCGAGGAGGTGGCTCCCGCCGACCGGCGCCCGCCTACCCGCTACAAGGAGCGGATGTCCGACCGGCCGTGGTTCGAGAGCGCGGTGTTCGAGGTGGCCCTGGGGGACGGCCCGCCCCGGCTGCGTCTTCATCCGGTCGAGCTCACCGCCGACGGCGAGCCGGTGATTCCCCCGGCCTCGACGGCGCGGCGGATCCTGCGGCAGGTCGAAGAGGTCTCCCAGGAGCTGTCCCCCGCGACGAGGGTCGACGGGGACGGCCGCGTCCAATTCTGACCAGGCCGATGCCGGGATGACGGTGGCCACGGGACGGGTCCCCACCGGGGTGACTCAACCTGGATGCCCGATCCCATCGGAGAGGAGACGATCGTGGCACGCATTTCGCGCATCACTCTGGCTCTCACGGCCCTGCTCGGCGTGGCCGTCCTCAGCGCGCAGAGCCCCGCTTCGGCGGCCGCCCAGGACAACCCGACGGCCTTCAACACCAGGGAACAGTTCCTGGACGCCCACCCCACACCCATCATGGACAAGGTGTGCATCGACCGCCGCATCGAGCTGGCAGCCGGCAACTACGACTGGAACCAGGTTCTGGGCGATGCGAAACGCTCGAACGTGTACCTCGGCGCGGGCTGGTACACCTGGGAGGACTGCCTCATTCCGGATGATGGCTTCTATCGTCAGGAGACATCGCTGAACCCCGACAACTCCGACTGGCAGACGATCAGGCTCAAGGACGACGAACGACTGACGCAGTCCGCCATCTTCACGTGGGGCTCGTACCTCGACCCGCTCTGACCAGCCACCACCGCGCGGTGGCGCCGGGGCCGTCCCGTGGCCCCGGCGCCGCCACGGGGTCAGTTGCTGTAGACGCGCTCGGGGTGGACGAAGACCGCGGCGCGGCGCTGCTCGGCCATCACACGGTCGTAGGCCGCCCAGTCGTCGTGGCTGCCGCCCGCGGCGGTGAAGATCTCGCGCAGCAGCAGCCGCAGCCGCTCCGGGTCGATCCCGGGGAACGGGTCGTCGGGCCCCGCGATCTCGGTGCGGCCCTCGACTGCGGCCCAGTTCCATCCGGCGCGGAAGACCAGGGTGGCCCGCGGCCGCGCCCGCAGATGGGCGAGTTTGGCGGGACCGTAGGTGACGAAGGCGACCACCTGGTCACCGGAGGCCGGATGGCCGACGATCCCGGCGTTGACCACGGATGCCTGGACCGAGCCGTCGGCGCGCGTCGTCGACACGACCGCCAAGTGGTGGTCGGCCGCGGCGATGCGGTCCACTTCGTGAAGATCCGTCATCGGGTGCCTTTCTGGGCGGACCGGTTCCTCCACCATGACTCCCCCGGCCCGTACCCGCACTCCGATGCGTCCATGCCGGTGACTCCAGGGCGGGGCATGCCGGTGAGTCCCGGGCAGGGGCATGGGGGTGTAGCGGGCTCCACCGTCGAAGGGGCGGCTCGCTCTCCCGCGTGAGTCCGCCCGGTCTTCTAGCCTCGTCGGCATGGGTAGGCGAATGCGGCACGCGGCGCGGGCCACGGCCCGGCTGGCCCGGCGGGTGGAGGAGCTGGTGGAGACCCGGGCGGGCGCCATCGCCGCTCACGGTGCCGAACTACGGCGTATCGAGCGGGAGTTGCACGACGGCACCCAGGCGCGGCTGGTCTCCCTCTCCCTGCGGATCGGACTGGCCAAGCGGGCGTACGACCGGGATCCGACGGCGGCCCGCAGGATGCTGGACGATGCGCAGGACCTGGCCGACGAGGCGCTGGCGGAGCTGCGCCATGTGGTGCGCGGCATGCATCCGCCGGTCCTCACCGACCGTGGTCCGGCCGGGGCGGTACGGGCGCTCGCGGCGAGCAGCGGGCTCGATGTCACCGTCCGGGTGGACGGTCTGGAGGACGGGGCGCGGGCACCGGCGGCGGTCGAGGCGGCCGCGTACTTCGTAGTGGCGGAGGCGCTGGCGAACGTGGCCGGGCACAGCGGCTCCGACCGGGCCGAGATCCGGCTGGCCCGTACCCCGGGCGGGTTGTGTGTCTCGGTGCGCGACGAGGGACGAGGCGGCGCCGAGGCCGCCGACGGCGGGTCCGGCACGGACGGACCCGGCGCCGGGGAGGCGGGTGGCGCCGGGCGTGGTCCCGGACAGGGCGCCGAAGCCGGCCTCGGGCTGCTCGGGATACGCCGCCGTGTCGCCGCGCTCGATGGAACGGTGACGGTGACCAGCCCGCGCGGCGGGCCGACGGTCATCGCCGTGGAGCTGCCCTGCCGATGGCGATCGCCGGGAGCACACGTGGCCACCGCCACTACGACTGGCCGGACGCCTCGATCAGGTCGCGCAGCTGGGAGCGGGCGGTGACGCCGAGCTTGGGGAAGCTGCGGTAGAGGTGCGAGCCGACGGTGCGGGGAGAGAGGAAGAGCCGTTCGCCGATCTCGCGGTTGCTCAGGCCCTGCGCGGCCAGGCGGATGATGTGCTGCTGCTGCGGGGACAGCGAGGTGAGGGCGTCGGGACCGGCGGGAGCGGATTCGACACCGGCGGCGCGCAGTTCGGCCTGGGTGCGGTCGATCCAGGAGGGGGCGCCGAGGCGGCGGAAGGTCTCCAGCGCGGTGTTCAGCTGGTGGCGGGCCTCGGTGATGCGGTGGCGGCGGCGCAGCCATTCGGCGTGGTCCAGCAGGATCTGCGCGCGTTCGAACGGCCATTGGCCGCCCGCTGGTTCGGCGAGGGCCGCGGTGAAGTGCGGCTCGGCCAGGGACGGTTCGAGCAGTGCGCGGGCGCGGTGGATCAGGATGCGCATCCGGGGCGAGGAGTCCTCGGCCAGCCGGTCGGCGGTGCGCTCCACTATGGCGGCGGCCTCGGCGCCGTGGCCGGTGCGGACGGCCGCGGCGGCCAGTTCGGCGACCCCCGGGTAGGAGCACGCGTAGTGGACGGGGTCGCCGTCGGCGGTGAACAGCAGGCGGAACTGCTCGTACGCGCCGATGTGGTCGCCGTCGGCCACCGCGGCCATGCCCAGCGCCCACCGGGCCCGGACGGCGACGGCGCGGCTGCGGTGCGGGTCGACGAGGGACAGCGCGGCCGAGCCCGCGGTACGGGCCTCATCGGTCCGTCCGGTCAGCGCGAGCGCGGCGGCCTCGAGCGACCGTGCGGCGGCGTCGAGATGCGGCAGCCCGGCGCCCGCGGAGTTGGTGTTCACGGCGGCGGTACGGGCCTGCGCCCACCGCCCGTGGTCCAGGTACGACCACCCGGCCGAGCAGCCGAGGCCGATGGGCAGGGAGCCGCCCAGCCGCCAGCGGTGGAGGGCGTCGTCGAAGATCCGTACCGCGAGTGCGGTCTCGTCGAGCAGCCAGGCCATGGCACCGAGCGAGATGAGCCGGGCGGGGTCGCCGCCCGCCCGCTCGACCAGCGCCGGGATCGCCGCCACCCGCTCGGACCGGTGCGCGGTGGGGTCGGTCACCGCGAGCGTCCAGGGGTCGTCGTGTGCTCGGGCCCTCACGGTGTGGCGGTATTCCTCGTCGCCCGAGTAGAAGCCCGCCACCGACGCCGAGGAGAGCGCGACCCGGCGCAGCTTGGGGTCCTCCGCCGCCCGCAGCAGCAAGGACATCGCGGTGTCGTGCTCGGTGCTCAGGGTGAGCACCTGGCCCACGCGCAGGGACGCCTCGGCCGACAGCTCCGGGTCGTCGGTGAGCGCGGCGGCCTGCGCGGCGAGCCTGCGCACCCAGTGCGGCTGTCCGGTGGACACCGCGGCGCCCGCCGCGGCCACCAGGCGGCGGGCGCGGTCGCGCCGCCCGGGACTCAGCTCGGCGGCCCGCTCCAGCGCGGTGGTGGCGGCGGTGTATCCGCCACGCTCCCGGGCCCTGGCCGCCGACTCCTCCAGCGCGGCGGCGATCTCCTCGTCGGGCCCCTCCGCGGCGGCGGCCAGATGCCAGGCCCGGCGGTCGGGCTCGGCGCCGAGCAGTGTGGCGAGGTCGCGGTGGGCCCGACGGCGGGCGGCCAGCGGTACGGAGTGGTAGATGGCGGACCTGATCAGCGGATGCCGGAAGCGGGCCCGCCAGCCGTCGCGGCCACCGCCGGTGATCCGCAGCAGTCCGGCGGCCTCGGCCGGGGCCAGCGCCTCGACCCGGCCCGCCACCGCCCGGTCGTCCGCCGCCACCAGGAGCAGTGCCTGCCGGGTGGCCTCGGGCAGGGTCTCGAGGTCGGCGGCGAAGACCCGCATCAGACGATCGGTGGGCGGCAGGAGCTCCCCGTCGGCTGAGTCGGCCGAGTCCGCGCCGCAGGCGCCGTTCGCCCGGGCCAGTTCGATCAGTGCCAGCGGGTTTCCGGCGGCCTGGTCGAGGATGCGCAACCGGCGGCTGCCGGTCGGCGGATACGCCTGCCGGTCCAGCAGCAGGCCCGCGGCGGTCGCGTCCAGCGGATCGAGGTTGAGCAGGGGAAAGCCGGAGAACGGCGCCGTGGCCCCGCCCCGGGCGCCCTCACCCGCCCGGTCCCTGGCCCCGGCCAGCACGGCGAGGGGTTCGTCGCCGATGCGCCGGGCGGCGAAGGCGATCAGCTCCAGCGAGCCCGCGTCGATCCACTGGAGGTCGTCGGCGACCACGAGGACGGGCGACTGCCGGGCGAGCTCCGACAGCAGCGTGAGCAGCGCGACCCCGAGCAACAGCCGATCGGGCGGGCCGCCGCCTCCGGTGTCGTCGCCGCCGGGCTCGGCCTCCCCGAGGTGGGCGTCGCCGGGCTCGGCCTGCCCGGAACCATCACCCCCGAAGCCGTCCCCCAGCCCCATGGCCCCCAGCAGCGCCGCCCGCTGCCGCCCCGGCAGCCGCCCGGTCTCCGCCAGCACCGGACGCAGCAGCTGATGCAGCCCCGCGAACGTCAGGTTCGCCTCGCTCTCGCTGCCCGTCATACGCAGCACCCGGCCCCGGTGACGATCCGCCGCGAGGCCGAGCAGCGTGCTCTTGCCCGCGCCCGGCTCACCCGTAAGGATCAGTACACCGCTGGTCAGACCGAGTACGGCCGCACTCTCACGCTCCCGCCCGACCATGGTCATCCTTTGACTCTAGCCCGTGGTGCAGTCATCTGACCGATACCGCCGGCGCCCGCCGACGCGCAGGCTGGAGACATGGACACCATCACTCTTGGAAACGTCGAGATCACCCGCGTGGTGGAGGTGGCCCCGAGGGGCCTGCCGCGCGGCTTCGTCTTTCCCGACGTGGCCCCGGAGCACTGGCGCGCGCACGAAAGCTGGCTGGCCCCCGAATTCCTGGATCCGGCCGCCGATGAGATCCGCACGATGATCCAGACCTGGCTGCTCCGCAGCGAGGGCCGGACGATCCTGATCGACACGGGCATCGGCAACGACCGGGAGCGGCCGGGGATGCCGCCCTTCCACCATCTGCACACGAACTACCTCGGGGAGCTGGCCGCGGCCGGGGTCCGCCCGGCCGATGTGGACCTGGTGATCTGCACCCATGTGCACGGGGACCACGTCGGCTGGAACACCTCATGGGCGGACGGCGAGTGGCGGCCGACCTTCCCCAACGCGCGGTACCTGCTCCCCCGCGCCGACTTCGACTACTGGAACCCGGAGAACGGGCATCGGACCCGCTCCGGCCCCCGGATGACGAATGTGTTCGAGGACAGCGTCGCCCCGGTGCACCGGGCCGGGCAGGCCGTGCTGTGGGAGGGCGACCACTACGACGTCGACGCCCAGCTGCGCATCGAGCCCGCCCCCGGCCACACCCCCGGCTCGTCGGTGGTGCGGCTGCGGTCGGGTACGGATCGGGCGGTCTTCGTGGGCGATCTGATGCACAGCCCGCTACAGATCGTGGAGCCGGACGTCTGCCCGTGTTTCGACGAGGACGAGCCCCGGGCGCGGGTCTCCCGGCGCCGGGTGCTGGGCGAGGCCGCGGACGAGGGCGCGCTGTTGTTCCCCGCGCACTTCCCCGGTGCGAGCGCGGCCGAAGTGCGGCGTGACGGTGAGCGGTTCGCGGTGAAGGAGTGGGCGGCATGGCGATGAGTGTGTTCCGGAACATCCCGTACGCGGCCGGGCCGACCGGCGCCGCGCGATTCGCCGCCCCGGCCCCCGTACCCGCCACAGCGGCCTCCGTGCCCGGCGTACCCGCCGCACCCGGCACCGACGGGCCCGGGCCGACGGCTCCGGCACCCGAGCGGCGGTTCCCGGCGGACCTGAGCCCGCTGATGGGCCCGGGCTGGGTGCGTGGCGAGGACTATCTGACGCTCAACGTCTGGACGCCGGGGACCGACGGAAACGCCCCGGTGATGGTCTTCGTGCACGGCGGCGCGTTCCTCTCCGGCACCGGCCAGGCACCGGTGTACGACGGGACGTCCTTCGCCCGCGACGGCGTGGTCCTGGTCACCCTCAACTACCGCCTCGGCGCGCTGGGTTGGCTCGATCTGCCGGACGCCCCGCGCAACCGGGGCCTGCTGGACGTGCTCGCCGCGCTGCGCTGGGTGCGTGAGCACATCGCGGACTACGGCGGGGACCCGGACCGGGTCACGGCCTTCGGACAGTCGGCCGGAGGAATGATCATCAGCGCGTTGCTGGTGATGCCCGAGGCGGCCGGGCTGTTCCGGGGCGCCATCAGCCAGAGCGGTGGGCTCCACGCCCTGACCGGCGCCGAGGCGGCGGAGACGACCCGGGCCCTGGCGGACCGGCTGGGCGTTCCGGCGACGGTCGAGGCGTTCGCCGACATCCCCGACGAGCGTCTGGTGTCCGCGCTCGCCGAGGTGCCCGGGGTGGGGCCGAGGCTGTCGCCGCTGGGTGTGGTGCTCGACGGGCTCGACGACACGCCACCGCCGCATCCGGTGGATCTGCTGGTGGGCACGAACACCCAGGAGTCGCTGCTGTACCAGCGGCCGGAACAGAGCGCGGCCATCGACGCGATCTTCCGCGACGCCCGTGAGCGGCTGGTGTCCCGCTCCGACAAGGCGTTCACCTACGACTTCGACTGGCGGGGCGGGCCATTCGGCGCCTGCCACGCCGTGGAGCTCCCGTTCGTCTTCGACACCACCGATCTGCCCGCGCTCCGTACGGCGAACGGACTGCTCGGACCGGACATCCCGCCGTCGCTGGCCGCGGAGATGCACGGCGCGTGGGTGCGCTTCGCCAAGAGCGGGGATCCCGGCTGGTCGGGAACGCACCGGTTCCATTGACGGGGTGCCGCGAGGTGGCCGTGGCGGCGGATCGGTGTCCGCTCCGCGCGCGGATCACGGCCGCCTCGTCGTGCCCCGGAACGGTCGTGGCTTCACCACTCGCGGTACTCCCGGCGGCCGTGGCGCGGGGCCGGGCGGCTCGTCCTGGCCCGCGCGGGCTCCCCCTCCGGTGGCCAGGTCCGGGCCCGGGCGGGCTCCCCCTCCGGGGGCCAGGTCCGGGCCCGCGCGGGCTCCTCCTCCGGCGGCCAAACCGGCCAGACCGGCCGGGGCGGTGGTGGCGGCGGGGTCCTGCTCGCACTGTCCGCCTTCTTCGCGTTCCACTCCCCCTCGCCCAGGACGAGCAGCGGATCGAACATGATGATGGTCCCCGCGATCACCAGGAAGATCACCGGGCCGATCAGCATGGGGAGGATGAGCGAAGCGGGCGCCTCACCGCCCACGGAAGCGCTGAGCACATCGTCCAGCCGCACGCTGACCGCGGCCATGCCCGTGTAGTGCATCCCGGTGACGGCCACCCCCATCACCAGGCTCGACGCCAGGCTGGCGCGGAAGCCGTAGATGGTCACGGCGGCCCAGAGGGCGGCGGTCGCGGCCACGACCGCGATCAGGACGGAGAGCAGGACGGTCGGCACGGAGTACTCCAGATGCCCCTGCATGCGCATCGCGGACATCCCGATGTAGTGCATGGCCGCGACGCCGAGTCCGGTGAACACACCGGCCGAGAGCAGCACCCCCGGGGAGGTGCCCCGGTAGCCGACCATGAAGACGCCGATGCCCACGACGAAGATCGCCACGATGAGGCTGAGAAGGGTGATCGGTATGTCGAAGCCGATCGGGGTCTCCTTCACGTGGAACCCCATCATCGCGATGAAGTGCATCGTCCAGATGCCCGAGCCGATCGACGCGGACCCGAGCGCGAGCCAGCCCGCCTTCCAGGAGCGCTGGGTGCGCACGGACCGGGCGGTGCAGCGTAAGCCGAGGGCTCCTCCCAGACAGGCCATGAGATAGGCCGCCAGCGGGGTGGTGGCCCCGTAGTTGAACCCGTCGATCGTGCCGTACATGTACGCTCCACCCTTTTCGCCGCGGGGATCCTGTGCAGAAACGTTGGGTCACCGGCGAGAGTAGGGCTCGGTCACGCACTCCACCCACACATTTGGTCACGCATCGGTAAAGGTGCTTCACCGGGCGTGACGGGATGTCACGTGATTCACCTCATGTCCGTTTTCCCCTTCGTCGCAGGTGGGCGGGGTTGTGCCGGGGGCACGTGCCCGGCACCGGGGGTCGCCCGGGGCGGCCCGGGAGCCATCCGCGCCGCCCTCGCCCAGGAGCGCTACGCCGCGGAGGAGTCCTCCGGATGTCTTACGGCTCTCTTCACCGCCCGCTCCACCTCGAATCTGCTCAACCCGGCCGATGTGGCGTGCTCCGTGATCGCCGCCTGCACCCGCTCCGCCGCCGCGCGCCACCGCTCCCACTGGTCCCGGCGCTCCTCGCCGTCCAGTCCGGACACCCGCCGATGCTCTGCATCGGCGGATTTTTGCAGGTCAATCAGCTCATCAGTCACCAGATCAGACATGCGAGCGATTCTAAGGAAACCGTACGAGGAAGAGCGCGGAGGCGCCGCTGATCTCTCGCAGCGAAGGTGAGTGACTGCTGCGGCCAGGCTGTCTGGGGAGATGGTGGGGGACCGTTACACGCGTACGGCGATCCCGTGCTCAGCGTCTTCGACCCGGACTTCTTCGACGCCGGGCTGCGTCGGCGTGTCACGTTAGGCGCCAGTTGGAACGTCCGCTTCGAGAACGTGCCGCCTTACGCGGATTCCGCTGGAACAAGGGCGATCGCAGTTTCCCCGGCTGGGGTCGCCTCCCAGCCGTTCTGGCTGCGCTGGCGCGAGGGGGACGAGCGCCGGCGGCACGCGCCGGACTACTTCGTCCGACTGGCCGACGGCTGTGCCCGAGTGGTACCCGGGCCACAGCGTGCCCAGGACCAGGATGGGCGCACGTTCGGGGTCGGTGAGCAGGGAGTGCACAGCGGCGGTGATGCGTTCGCCGAGTCCTTGGCCGGCGCCGAGATAATGCTGAGCCTCGTTGAGCCAGACCACGGTGCGAGGAGCGACGCGCGCGAGGTCGGCGAGCGCCGCTTCGGCGCGGGTGGGGTCGAAGAGGTGCCACAGCCTCCACCCCAAGGGGGCGAGCGGCTGGACGGCCTCCCAGCAGGCGCGGGTCATGCCCGTCGAGGACGAGCCCACCAACACCGCCATCCGACTGTGCCCGTTCGCGGCGGCAGCGACGAGGCCGGCCAGTTCCCCATCGTGTGGGCGGGACACATAGCCCGGCAGCACAGGGGCCACATGACCCCGCCTCTGCGGGCCGCCCGCCCGGCTGCGTTTCTCGTCGGCGGGGGCGTACACGGCCGGGTGGACTTCCAAATCGTGGGGGTCCCAGTCACCGATCGGCCGGCCCACCACGCCGTCAGGGCTTTCGACTGGCCCGGAGGCGGTGGCCAGCAGATCCAGCAGAGACCGGACCTCCTTGCCCAGTCCGAGGGCACGGGCCAGCCCGGCCACGGTCTGCGCCGACGGCGCGGGCGCGGAGTCACTGAGCGCCTGATTTACGACTGTGCGGCCCAGACCGGCGCGACGAGCCAGCTGCCCCTGGGTCCCGCCCCACGCGGCATGACCAGCCTTCAGCCGGGCGCGCAGCTCTGCGAGCGCATCCGCTGGATCCCGGAAACGGTCCGTATCCACACACCCCCTGCCCGTGCCGCTGTTCGTCGTTGTTCATCTTCGACCGCCCGCACCACCCGCGCGGCCGCCGCCTTCTCCACGACCCTCACTCTGGCCGCCGCCATCACCACCGCTCTGGCCTCACTGGTCAACTAGCTGGTCAACTAGGCCGTGTCTGCTAATTCGGTTGTCCGGGGATCCAGATGCGGTGGCCGGCCAGGTCCGCAGGACTGACCCGGGGTGCGTCAGCCAGCGGGGGCCGGGACCGACCAGGAGCTCCAGGGGTGCGTCCAGGAGTCGTTCGGCGCTGATCCCGGCCGGGACCTGATCTGCCGGCAGGGCATGGAAGGACGCGTCGACGGTCCCTTCGAGCACCGCTTGGGCGGCCTGGGCGGCGTTCTCCGTGCTCAGCGTGACCGCGTCGAGGTCCAAGCAGCGTGACCTCGATGTGCCGCTCCAGGGCCGCGATCCGCTTGGAGACCGCCTGCTGGCTGACCCCCAACTCGTCGGCCCCAGCCTGGCACTGGCCGCTCTCGGCGACGGCCACGAACGTCCGCAGCGCCTCAACATCCACGCTTTCACCTTACTTCCACAACCTTTGGTTGTGTCTGGTCTGCTCAGGGTTGTTTGATCGACTGGTCTGCGCGGTGGTGAGATCAGCGCATGTCTACCCGCACAGAGCAGGTCATGCATGTCCATACACCTGAGTTCACGCGTCACGCGGAGCGGATCGTGGAAGTGACCGATGCGACGTCCCGACTGAACGTGCTTCCGTTCAGCGACAGCGAAGGCCGCGCGGAACTACTTACTGTTGTGTTCGGTGGCCCGCTGCCGGAATCGGTGACGATCTACCCGCCGTTCTTCACCGAGTACGGGCTGAACACGACGTTCGGGGAGAACGTCTTCGTCAACCAGGGATGCACCTTCATGGACAAGGGGGGCATCCGTATAGGGAACGGCGTCATGATCGCCCCGAAGGTCAGCCTCATCACCGGAGGCCATCCACTGCCCCTGGCCGAGCGCCGCGAGTACCTCTCCTTCGCCCCGATCGTCATCGAGGACGACGTCTGGATCGGGACGGCTGCCGTGATCACGCAGGGGGTGACCATCGGTGTTGGTGCGGTGGTCGCTGCCGGTGCGGTGGTCACTCGTGATGTCCCTGCCGGCACTGTGGTCGCGGGAGTGCCCGCCCGGGTGATCAAGAAAATCGACTGAGCCCGGCCGGGCCGGGCTGCTGGCCCGGGTGCGCAGCACCTCGTCGGTCTGTTCCTGATGCCTCGTCACGCCCCGCTCACCGACCGGCAGTGGGACCGCTTCCAACCTCTGCTGCCCTCCAGTACCGGTCGTCGTGGCAGGCCGTGGGCCGATCACCGCCGCATTGTGGAGGCGATCGTCTTTCGGTACCGCACCGGTATTCCTTGGCGAGACCTACCAGCCAGGTTCAGCTCCTGGAAGACCGTGCGGGCCCGCCACCGCCGCTGGGCCGCCGACGGGACATCACCCGGGCCCACCAGACGGCCAGTCTCTGCCGTTGCTGCTGGGCGACCTGCGAGTCCCCAGGACCGGAGCAGGCCGCCCGCGTACGACCCCGACCATGCTGCTCGGGAACAAGGCCTACTCCTCCCGCGCGATCCGAGCGGTTCTCAAGGCCCGCGGGATCACCGCGGTCATTCCTGAACGGCGTGACCAGCCCGGTTCAGCAGGCGGGCGTCCGTCGAATTTCGATCCGATGGCTTACAAGAACCGCAACTGGTCGAGCGGTCCTTCGCCCTGCTCAAGCAGTGGCAGGGCCTGGCTACGAGGTTCGACAAGCTCGCGATCGTCTACCACTCGGCCGCAGTCCTCGCCGCAGTGCTGGTCTGGACGCGCATTTAACGGACACGCCTTAGCAACACCTTGGCGGGCAGTACAGGATGACCTGGCCGATCCGGGGCGAAGGGTCTTCAGCGAAGTGGAGTCGTCGTACGGTGATGTGCCCCGGCAAGAGTGCCGCACTCAGCCCACTCAATGTTCGGTGAGAACCGCTTAACCTTCGCTGCGACAGGTCACCAGGTGCCGGACGCGCAGGGGCTGGTGTGACAGTCTCGGCGGCACCGCCTGCACCCCGCCCTGGTGCTGTTCGGCGACCGCTGCGGGGAGGAGCCGCTGAAGGCGGTGCCCGGCCAGGCCCACAACCTGGGCACGTTCGAGGGGGCGGGCGAGGCCAATCAGCTGCTGGCACCGCTGCGGGCGGTCATCATTCCGCCCGGTATGCGGGCATGAGCGCGCGGGGTGGCACGGGGTCCGCCCCGCGACCCCGCCCGGCACCGGCTCAGCCGGTGCCGGGCTCCGGTCCGTACAGCCGTACGGCGAAGCTGACCCGCAGCCCGAGCCGCAGCTGGTCGCCGTCGCGGACGGGGGTGCGCACACCCGCCGCGATCCGGGCCCCGTTCAGATACGTACCGTTGCGGCTGCCCGCCTCGGGCTCCTCGACCCAGGCGGTGCCGTCCGGCTCCACGGTGATCGAGGCATGGTGCCGGGAGACCTTGTTCCAGCCCTCGAACGCGGCGGCGGTCCGCGGCGCCCAGTCGGGGTGGCGGCCGAGGCGCAGCGGTGGGCCCGGTCCGTGGCGGAGCTCCAGACAGGGCTCGGTGCAGACCAGCAGCGCATGGGTGCGCGCACGGCCGCAGGACGCGCAGCGGGTGTCCCGGGGGGCCACCGGCGCACGGCAGTTCCAGCAGGGGGCGGACACCTCGACCCCGGCCGGGAGCGGCGCGGGCCGGGGTTCGGGCCGAGGTTCGGGCCGAGGTTCGGGCCGAGGTTCGGGCCGAGGTTCGGGCCGCGCCTCCGGGGCCTCCGCGTCCGCCTTCCCCGACGCGTCCGGCTCCGCCGGTGCCGCCGCCCCCGCCGGTTCGGCCGCTTCCGCCGGACCCGCCGGTGCTTCCGCCGCCTCCTCCTCGTCGTCCGGCTCGCGCCACCACCCCGCCGGAGCGGCCCCACCGCTCATCGGCCGCCGCCGGGACCGGGATCCGCGGCCCCGGTGCGCACCACCCGCAGGTCCAGCGCCACCGTTCCATCCGTGGCGGGCCGCACACCGGTGACGGTGACCGCCGTGCCCGCCAGCCGCTCCTGGTCGAACAGCGCCCGTGCCAGCGGGTTGATCAGATGCGTCTCCAGCAGCATGCCGATGCCCCGGCCGCCGTTGTCGACATCAGCCGTGCAGTAGGCGGACAGCGCCTGGTGCGCCTCGTCGGAGAGGCGCAGATGCACCCCTTGGTCCTCGCGGAGCACCCGCTGGATGTTGCCCACCTGGGAGTCGAAGATCTCGGCGGCCACCTTGGCGTCGATGTAGTCGAAGACCACCACATTGCCGCCGAACCGGTTCATCAGCTCCGGGCGGCCGATCCCCTCCACGAAGTGTTCCTTCACATTGGCCAGGATGATCTCCTCCAGCTGGTGGTACGGCATACCGGGCTCGGCCACCCGCCCTTCGCGGCCGCCCTCGCCGGTCCGCTTCCTGACCCCGAGGTTGGAGGTGAAGATCAGCACACATTCGCTGAAGTACGTGGTGACCCCCTGCCCATCGGTGAGCCGGCCGTCCTCGAGCACCTGGAGGAACTTGTCCAGCACACCCTTGTCGGCCTTGTCGATCTCGTCGAACAGCACCACCCGGAAGGGGTCGTTGCGCACCGCGGTGGTCAGCTCGCCACCCGCCTCGTAGCCCACGTATCCCGGTGGCGCGCCGAGCAGCCGGTCCACCGAGTGGGGTGCGGAGAACTCGCTCATGTCGAAGCGCAGACAGGCGTCCTCGGTGCCGAACAGCAGCTTGGCCACCGACTTGGCCAGCTCGGTCTTGCCGGTGCCGGTCGGCCCGGCGAAGAACAGCACACCGCGCGGCCGGCTGCCGGGGTGGGACGCCTGGGCGCCGGACAGGCCGAGCGCGGCGCGCTTGAGGATGTCGAGGGTCTTGCCGACCGCCTTCTCCTGGCCCTTCACCCGGGCCCGCAGATCCGCCTCGCCCTTCTTGATCTGCGCGCGGATGTAGTCCGCCTGCCACGGGTTGTCCTTGACGCCGAGCTGGTAGACCCGGACCGCGTCCCGCATCTCGGCGAACGACAGCCCGCGGTCGAGCGCCATCCGGGCGCTCTCCCGCATCGCGCGCAGGGTCAGCCCGGCGGTGGCGCGGGCGAAGGTGTCGAGGTCGTGCTCGTCCGGCGGCCGTCGCTTGTCGAGCCGCACCGGCCCGTCGCCCCAGTTGTCCCTGTCGTCCCCTTCGTCCCCGGGTGCGGACGCGGCGGTGTGCTCCTCGGCCAGCAGCTCCGCCATCCGCCGTCTGCTGCCCAGGTCGGGCAGCGGAATGCCGATGGTACGGACCCGTTCGCTGCCCGCCACCAGCCAGGTGGGCAGGTCGCGCTCCCCGTCGGCGAGCCAGATCACGGGGTTGAACAGCCGCCGTCCGCTGCCCGGGGAGTGGATCGGCCGCGCGTCCTCGGCCAGCTTCAGGCAGTTGAGGAAGAAGTCCCGCTCCGCATCGCTGAGCCGGGTGACATCGGTGGGGATCCGGGCGGCATAGTCGATCAACAGCACCACCCGGTAGGGCTGTTGGCGCTGTGCGGTATCCGGGCGGGGGCGTCCGTCCGGTGTCTTCCGTTGCCGCCCCTGCTGCTTCCAGCCGCTGACGATGTCACCCAGGATCCGCTCGGCGTCGGCCAGGTGGACGGGGGTGTCGGTGCGGCGGGCACGCCCGAGTCCGGTGGCGTCCCGGCCGTGCAGCAGCTCGCGGACCTCCTTGTCCGCGGGGCCCGCGACGACGGTGAAGCCGTCGGCGATGTCGAAGCGGATCAGCGCCTCGTACCCCTCCTGCCACAGGGCGTTCCACAGCACCTCGGTGAGGGTGTGGTGGGCGTCGTACGTCCGCTCGGGGCCGCCCTCGTCGGGGTCCTTTTCGTGGCGGACGAGGTGGATGTCCCGGATGCTGCCGTGCAGGACGTACTGGGAGTGGACGCTGAGCGTGCCGACCAGCTCCTCGGCGAAGGCCGGGAGGCTGCGGTCTCCGCGGTCCGGGGAGGTGGCTGCCTCGGTCATGACTGCTTCTCCTGGTCACGGTGGCGGACCTTGGGTCCGGTGCGATGGCCATGGGCGGGGCGGGCCGCCGGGCGCGGGACCGGCCGCGCGGGTGGCTCGTCGAACTCGAACGGCACGCTGAGCCCGGCCCGTTCGGCCAGCTTCCGCAGCTCGCGCAGATGGTCGGGGGCCTCGACGCACCGCTGCCAGTCGAGGTCCAGATCGTCGTCGGTCTCCTCGGCGGGGTCGCGCTCGCGGTGCATGGTGGAGACCCGGGCGGTGCCCTCGGCGTCCACGCTGACGCGCAGCCAGTGGTCGTCTCCCCAGCCCGGCGGGGTCCAGTCGATGTACTGCACCGCTCCGGAGGCGGCGTATCCGGCCGTCTCGGGCTCCGACCGCTGGACCGCCGCGCGGATCACCTCCGCGGCGTACATCCGCTGATACGCGTCGACCCGCTCTCCCACGCGGGCCGCGACGCGGGCGCGCTCGGCCTCCTCCAGCGTCCCGCCCTGGTGCAGAAGGCGCTCCAGGACGGCGATCTCGGCCCCGGCGTCGGGCAGTGGAACGGGCGTGCCGGGGTGGTCGGCGCGGAGGAAGGCGAGCTGCTGGGCGGCCCACTCCTCGGTCTCCTGCCGCCGCTCGGCGTCACGCGAGACCCGCTCGGCGAACCGGGCGGCCTCCCGCAGATGGCGCTTGGCCGCGGCGGGCCGCCGGGCGGCCACCTCCGCGGCGACGGTGACCTTCTCCTCCACCAGCCGGTAGTCGGCCACCGCCACATTCCGCGGCAGCATGGCCAGCAGATCGGCGCCCAGCCGCGCCACCTCCGCCTCGCTCGGGGCCGCGGTGGCGGCGGGCGGCTGCTGCGGCAGCGCATCGCGGGCCTCGGTTTCGGTGGCGGCCTCCTCGTACGCCTCCAGGGCCTTGACGCGGCGGGCGCGCAGGGTGGCGTGCCAGCCGGAGTCCGCGGGGTGCGTCCCGGCCACCGGGCGGGCGGCGGCCTCCATGGTGGCGCGTGCGTACGCGGCCTCCGCGTGGCGCAGTCGGCGGTCGGTGTCGGCCAGCCGTCGCCACACCTCGTCCAGGCTCATACCGGTCAGGGCCAGCGGCGGCGGCAGGTCGGGCGGTTCCGGGGGCCCGTCGGGTCCGGCCGCCGTGGCGGCCCGCCGGACGCGCGCGCGGAGCGTATCGAGGCGGGCATTGGCCCGGACGGCGGCGAAGGCGGCGTCCCGCCAGCACTCGGCGGCCTGCCGGGCGTCCAACTGCCGCTGCCGCAGCTCGGCCTGGTGCTCGGCGGCGCGGATGGCGGCGGCCGCGAGCACCTGCGCCCCGGCCATGGTGGCGCGGCCGACGAGCAGCGCCCCGCTGAGCGAGCCGAGGCCGATCAAGGCGGGCACCATCAGGTCGTGCAGCTGGTCCATGGCGGCGTGCAGCGCATGGCCCCCGGCGTTCTGCACGGCGTCGCCGAGGTGCTGGCCGACGCTGGTACCGATGTGGTCCGAGAGCCCGGTGCCCTGGGCCGTCTGGTGCGGCACTCCGGTGTTCTGGACGGTGTCCTGGACCGTGTGCTGAAAAGTGTGCTGAAACGTGTGCTGGACGGTCTCGGCTGCCGGAGGCTGGGGGAAGTACACATCCGGCATCACATCGCCGATGCTGGGGATGGCCTGGCCCGAACTCATGTGACGCTCCCTGACGTCGGCGGGGCGGCCGCCCTCGGCCGGCCGGGGCGGACCCGGCCGTCCCGGCCGCGCAGCTCCGCCATGTAGCGGCGCCAGCACCGCGTCCGGTGCCAGGTCCACCAGAGAAGAACGGCCACCGTGGCGATCGGCCACGCCCAGGGGGCGTAGGCCACGGTGGCCCACAACAGGGCGATGGCCGGGAGGATCAGCAGGCCCTGGACGGGGAAGCGGGAGCCGGGACGGCGGATGAACCGGGCCACGGGCAGCGCACGGTCGATCAGCAGCCCGGCCAGGGAACGGTCCGGATGGTAGCCGGGGCTGCCGATGCGATACGCCGTCCACAGCTCCAGCGCCAGCACGGCGGCGGCCGCCGGGACGGCCAGCATCCACGCCGTCAGCACCGCGCGCTGGGCCGGCCATCCCACCAGATCGCCGAGGCCGATCGCGAAGATCCACGGGAAGACGAGGCCGATGGCTCCGCCGAGGGCCCAGCCGAGAGTGGGCAGCGTGTCCTGTCTGCGCACCCACAGCGTGGCCACGTCCAGGTCGCGCTCCTGGCGGAGGAGGGCGCGCTCGTCGTTCACCCGGCGCTGCGCCTCCGTGGACTCCTGCTCGGCGAATCCGGCCAGCCACTCGGCCAGTTGCATCCGCACCAGGTCGTCGGGGTCGCGCAGCAACCGGCCGTACCAGGCCACCGGCTGTGGGAACGCCGCCTGGATCCGGGCGGTCCGCTCCTGGAGCCTGCGCCGGTGCGCGGTGGGCGCGGCGGCGAGCGAGAGGAGGGCGGTCAGCCGGGAGCGGTCGAGGCGGGTGGCGGCGCGCACCTCGGCGCGGCGGTCACGCAGCCAGGTCGACGCGTGCAGCGCCTCGTCCACGGTGTGCTGCCAGCGGGAGCGGGCCGTCAGCCAGCGCTGCTGCACCTCGGCGAGCCCTTCGCCGCCGGGCCGTGAGTCCAGCAGCGGCAGGATGGTGTGGTCCCGCAGGTCCGCCACGACGGAGAGGGCGAACTCATCGCCGCGCCCGGCCTCCCGCAGCAGATCGCCCAGTCCCGCGTGGTCCAGCGGCACCCCGCGGTAGGAGGCGTCGAGGGTGGGGCCGAGCCAGGAGATCAGCCGCACCATCGTGACCGGCTTGGGCTCACGCGGCGGCGTGGCGGGGTGTTGCGGCTCCAGGAGGCCGAGCAGCGCGGTCAGTTCCTCGGCGTCACGGCCCGGGGCGCCCTCGAACTGCCGTAGCCAGCGGGTGAACTCACCGCGGCCGCGCCGCCGGGCGAGCAGCTGCCGGGCGGGCCGCCAGTTCTCGCTGAACGCCCTGGCCAGTTGCTTCGGCCGGGTGTAGCGCTCGTCGAGGAAGGCGAACGGCTCGATGTCCGGGTCGTCCGCCGGGTCCGGGGCGCCGGGGGCCGCGCCCGTCTCCCAGGGGGCGACCGGCGGCGAGCCGCCCACCAGCCACTGCGCCACCTCGTCGGTGCCCCAGCGGTGGTCGGGGTCGCGGGTGAGCAGCCCCCGGCAGAGCAGCCGCAGCCGGTGGTCGGTGACCAGGGACAGGTCCGGGGCGCGGGAGCTGATCTCCTCCCGGACGAAGTCGTTGTCGGTGAACCGGATGGGGTGGCGTCCCCCGGCCATCTCGGCCACGATCATGCCGAGCGACCACCAGTCGGCGGGCGGATGGATCAGCTGGTGGCGCAGCGACGCCTGCGGGGACATGTAGAGGGCGGTGCCGACCCAGCGCTCGTCCCGGGTGTAGCGCTCGGCGGGTTCATGGGCGGAGACGGCGAAGTCCACGAGGACGAGGTCCGGGGCGGCCGGGTCGAGGCTGCCGAGCACGACGTTGGCGGGGCTGAGGTCCCGGTGCACGATGTTCAGTTCGTGCAGAGTGGTCAGGGCCTCGTGCAACTGCCGTACGACGCTGTGGATGAGCGCGGGGTCGGCCGGGCCGGGATCGGCCCTCAGATGTCCGGCCAGGTCGGTCTCGCCGTAGGAGGGCGCCAGGTCGTACGGATGGCCGTCGGCCCCGGTGTCGCTGGTCTCGGTGAAGTGGGTGAGGTGGCGGCGCGGCCGGTCCCGCAGCAGCTCCCACACCCGGCGGTCCGGGGCGTGGCCGCGGTGGTACCACTTCAGGATGTGGCTGCCACGGTCGTCCTCGACACGGTAGACGGCCGCCTGGTGCGGATGGTCGGGGCGGCGCAGCACGGCCCTCAGCCGGAACCGGCCGCGCAGCGAGACGGGCAGCGCTCCGGTGTCCCCGCGCAGGTCGCGTCCCCCGTCCGCGGCCTGCGCCGAGGCCGCCGAGGGGATCTCGTCCTCGGTGGGTCCGGCCGATGCGGCGGCGGCCGACGGGGGCGGCTCCTCGTGTTCGGTGGGCGGCGGCCCGGCGTCGTGCGGGCGCCGCCGCTCTTCGGGCTCCCCGGAGACTCCGTACTCCTCGTCGTCCTCGTATTCCGTGGGAGGCGGTTGCTGGTGCGGATGGGTCACAAAGGTCACCTCGTGAACGGGCGGGCGCTGTCGGATTCGTGGCGGCTTCATGGCGGCTTCATGGCGGCTTCATGGCGGCTTCATCGCGGCGACGACGGCGGCCGGGGGCCGCCGGACCGTGGATCATCCGTGGGTCAAGAAAGCGGAATCCCGGAAATCGGAAATCTGTTCCAGCACGGCGTGAATTACCGGCGACGCAAAGCCCGGCAGGGAACGGCCGCCGGGAGACCGATTTCCTCTTTCCCGGCCGGTCGCTAGCCTGGTGACCATGAGTCAGGAGCCATTTGAGTCAAATTTGCCCACATACGATCAACTCCTGGAAGAACTCAAAGGCATACGCAGGCCCGGACTGCCAGATCTGCGCAGCATCGATCGGCCGGCGCTGCGCGCCGCGGCCGTGGCGGGCGGCTTCTGCGATGGCTCCGACGACGCCCCGGCCGGTATCGAGGCACTGCTCAAGGAGGCGGTACGGCGCCTCGGCGAGCGGGATCTGCTGGGCCGGGCCGCGGCCCACACCTTCGGACTGCTCCCCGACCGCCGGGGCGCGCCCGCCCATGACCGCCGTAAGACGGCCGCCGCCGTGTACGGAGTCACCTCCGAGCGATTCCGCAAGCACCAGGAACCGCAGGTCGTCCAGCAGCTCGCCGAGGCCGTGCTGACCGTCCTGCGCGAGCCGCCGGCCCTCTCCGGCGGGCAGGGCTCGACCGGACGGAGCCCCGGACCCGGCGCCGCGGCCCGGACCCCCGCCGAACCGAACGCGGCCGGGCAGAGCGCACTCGCGCCCGGCGGTCGTACCGGCCGGACGGCCCGGATCGGCCAGGAGCCTCCGCTGCGGGTCGACAGTGTGCCGGTGGACGCGCGGAGCACGGTCACCCTCCATGTCTCCCCCATCGAACTGCTGCGGGACATCGAGGTGCTGGTCTCCTCGGAGAACGTCTACCTGGAGATGTCCAAGACCTTCCGCCCCACCGTCTCGGGCGCGCTGCGCCTGGCCGCCGCCGTACGCGACCCCGCCGGGGAGATCGTCGACGATGTGCTCGCCCGCGAACTGGCCGCGTGGCTGCGTGCCCACGGCCGCCCGGGGCTGCCGGTCCGGCCGGGCACGGTGGTGCCGACCCCGCCCGGAGCACTCGCCGCGCGCGGCGTCCGGCGGATCTACCACGCCGCGGTGGCCACACCGCTGGACGATACGTACGAGGTCCGCCCGGAGAGCATCGCCCGCGCGGTCAGCGCGTGCTTCGCGCTCGCCCGGGCCGAGCGCGACCGGTACGAGCCCGCCCTGTCCTCCATCTGCTTTCCGCTGCTCGGCGCGGGCCGGGGCGGACTGGCACCGGCGGTCAGCGCGACCTGGCTGCGCTGGGCGATCCGCGATGAACTCGCCCGGGACGCCCGCTGGCGGGTGCATCTGGTGGTGCGCAGCCGGGAGATCGCCGAGGCCGTGGGCGCGCTGTGAGCACGGCGGACCGGCCCACCACGCGCCGTACCAGCCGGGCCGGCGCCCCCGCTCAGGGGCGCCAGCTCGCACCGGTGAGGGCGATCCCCGCCCGCCGCAACCGACGCTCCAGCGCGGCCAGTTCGCCGCGCCGCGGCACTCCGTAGAGCCGCACATCGCCGTCCCCCTCGACCATCTCCAGACGCGGCCCGCTCTCCGTCCGGGCCAGATGCTCCTGGTAACGCGCCCGCCCCCGCCCCGTACGCGGCCGCATGCGCTGGTTCGCCGAGCCGCGCCACACCAGGGCGGTGGGCTCGGCCACCCGGAAGCGCCCGGTCACCAGCACATCGGCGTGGCGGACGGCGGCGGAGCGCACCGCGTCGGCTTCCACTTCCGCCTCCTCGTATCCCGTGTACAGGAGGATGTCGATCTCGCGGCCCGCCGCCGGGCCGCCCGGTGCCATCGCCTCCGCACGGGCCCGCACCGCCCCGGCCAGCAGGGCCTCCAGGGCGGTGGGCTGGTCGAGCGGCTCGCCGCCGCTGACCGTCAGCCCGTCGGCACCCCGGGCCAACGCCTCGCGCCACAGCCCGAGCAGGGACGACACCGTACGGGAGGCGCCGCCCGACGGATCCCAGGTGTGCCGGGACATACAGCCGGCGCAGGCCAGCCCGCACCCCTGGGACCAGATGCCCAGGCGCCGCCCCGGGCCCAGGGTCTCCACCGGAAAGTGCGTCTGACTGATCCGGAGCGTGGGCTCCGCGCACCCTGGAACGTTCTCCACCGACCCATCTCCCATTCCCCCGAGGTCGTGTTCCGAGATTCATGATCAAAGCGGCGTGGCCCCGGAACCGTTCCAGTATGACCCGGCGTCAGGCGTCGACGAGGGCGTTCTCCGGTCGACTTCCGGGCGTTTTCAGGATCGTGTCCCATGGGGAGCATTCCCGGGTACGACCTCATCGATACGGTCTGACAGGGAATCGAATCGACAGCGACAGCGCCATCCACATCGACTGCGGGCCCTTTGCGGGAGAAAGCGGAATTCCACTGTCCGCAATGCGGCCGACCGGTGCGGGAATTCCCGCACCGGGGAAATCGGGGGATCCATTTCCATGATCACAACCGACAGTGTCAACGGGGTGGTGCGCCGGGGAAGGCTCGGCCGTACCGCCCGCTTCGCGGCCCGATGGCGGGGCAGGCGCGACGGCGCCCGCGGCGTCCCCCGCGTCCCGCTCCCGGCGCCGCCCGAGGAGGAGCGGGGCAAGACGCCACCGCCGCCCATCGAGCCACCGGCTCCCGAACTGCTCATCACCCCGTATGTGATGGAGGTGCGAACCGGTGTCCGCCGGGCCACCGAGCAGATGCGCGCCGCCCTCATCGGGCGGGAGCACGCCCTGCTCAGCAGGTTGCGCGCGGAGTCGGTGCGCGTGGTCACCCAGTACGACGTCCGGGAGGACCCCCGGCCCGCGGCGCTCGCGCGGTACGGCCACTGGATGGGCCAGTGGCGCACCAGCGTGGACCGGTGCCGGTCGCATGCCCAGGCCGTCGTCGACCAGGCCAATCAGCGACTGGCCTGCTACTGGGACGCGGTGCGCGAGACCCACCCCCAGCTCTCCCGGCTCCCCCGGCGCCCGCCCGGGGACTGGCTGCCCGGCCGGGTGGAGCTGGACGGGTCCTGGTACCAGCCCGACGTCTGGCTGCTGGACGACGACAGCGCCGGGACGGCCACCTCACGGGCGCTGCGCATACTCGAACGGCAGAATACCGACCGCGTCGACGGGAGGACCGCGCGATGACCGTCCAGACCGTCCACACTCCCGCTCCGGAGCGTCCGGGCGCCCGGCGGCGCCGGAATCGGCGGCGCGCGCTCACGGCCGCGCTGGCGCTCGCCCTGGCGGCGGGCGGCACCGCCTGCGGCTCCGACGAACCGTCACGCTACTCCCAGACGTGCGGTGTCGTGGTCGACGGCTCCGGCTCGGCGGCCGCCACCCGGACCGGCTTCGACGCTGAGGCCAAGCTCAAGGCCACCTTCCAGACGTTCCTGGCGGACAGGAAGTGCCGCAAGACGTCCTTCGCCCCCATCACCAAGGTGTCCAAGGCGTCCAAGTGCCAGGTTAGCCCGCTGGACCTGGATCCGGACACCTCGAAGACCGCCGACCGCGAGCGGACCCGCACCACCATGCGCGCGGTGGCCCTCTCCAACGCCCTGAAGCTGCTGCGCTGCGCCCAGAAGGAGGAGCCGGGCTCCGATGTGCTCGGGGGCCTGTCGCGCATCGCGCTGTCCAAGCCGTCCGGCGGCGACGCGTCGTTCGACGTCCTGGTGGTGAGCGACTTCGACCAGGGCGACACCGACTTCCGGCTGGGGCGGCAGGACCTGTCCACCGCCGCGAGCCGCCGGACCGTCATCGACGGATTCCTGAAGTCGCACGGCAGGCCGGAGCTGTCCGGCGCCGACGTCTACCCGGTGGGCTACGGCATGAAGTACGGCACCGACACCTCCCGGTACGAGCAATTCAACTCCTTCTGGACGGAGCTTCTGGAGGGGAGGGTGAAGGCACATGTCCACACCACCTACCGCCGGTGACGACGAGACACCGCGGCGGCTGAGGCTGCGCCGCCGCAGGGCCGACGCCGACCGCGGGCGCCGCGGCGGGCGGACCGCCGCGCGGCGGTTCCCCGACGGGGCGCTGCCGCAGCCCGAGCCCGTCGCCTCGGATGTCATCCGGGCCGGTGACAGCGCCTGGCTGCTGGACCGGGCGCGCAAGCACGGCGCCTCGGCGGCCACGCGTCAGGTCTTCGACCCCTGGGTGCTGGCCGGCCCGGACCGGGTGCCCTACTTCGCCGAACTGGCCAGTCTGCGCAACAAGGTCAGACACCGGCTCGCCGAGGAGCAGGCCCGCGCGGAGGAGGACGGCGCGCTGGAGGCGAGCCGGGTCCGCGCGGCCGCCACCGCCGCCGGAGTGCGGCTGGAGCGGGCGGGCCGCCGGCGGGCCGCCCTGGAGCAGCGGCAATCGGTGACCACCGACCAGCTGGACCGGCTGGCGCGGCGGGCCGACCGGTGGCAGACCTTCCGCGACACCGTACGGGGCGGTTTCGAGCGCCGGTGGCTGCGCGCCCGTATGCCCGCCGAAGGCGACGACGCCACCGGTCCCGAACGGCCGGGCGCCACGCGGCGCGAGGACGAGCCGGAGACCACCGGCGGCCACGCCCGCTGGCAGGCGGTGTCCGACGTCGATCCGGTGGCGGAGGCGGACGCGGCCCAGCGGGCCCTGTCCACCAGGGCGGCATGGGAGGGCGCGGCGGCGCGGCCCGGCATGCCGCGCTGGATGAAGTTCGGGGTGCTGGCCGCCCTGATCGTGGTCGAACTGCCCGTCTACTACTCGGTGTTCGAGAATCTGCACGGTGTCGGGCGGTTCGCCGATCTGCTCTCCTACAGCCTCATGGTGGCCGTGGCGGTGGCGATGATCCTCGCCCCGCATATCGCGGGCTGGATCCTGCGGCGCCGCTCGGTCACCGGCGGGGTCCGGCTGTCGTCCGTGCCCGCCCTCGCCCTGCTGGGCATATGGGCGTACGGCGCCTGGGCGTTGGGGGATCTGCGGGCCAAGGTGGCGTTCCGGGAGGAGCCTCCGCTGGATCTGCCGCCCGACGTGGCCGCGGATGTCGGGGACAGCGTGCGCAACCCACCGAGCCTCATCGAGTCCCTGCACCTGGACCCGCACAGCGTGTCCTGGATGTTCGTCGCGCTGCTGCTGCTCTCCGGTGGCATCGCCTTCCTGATCGGGCTGGGCGAGGAGCACCCGTATCTAGCGGCGTACCGGAACACGGCCGAGCGGCTGCGGGAGCTGGAGCAGGACATCGAGACGGATCTCGCCGGCTCCGAGCGCGCCAGGGAGGCCGAGGCCACCGTGAGCGCCCGCGCGGGCGCCCGCCGCGCGGCCCATGAGGAGCGGCTCTACGCGGTCGACGAGCTGTACGAAGCGGCGGCCCACGCCTACCTGGACGGCGTGGCCATGGAGGCCGGCGATCCGGCGGTCACGGAGGCCGCCATGCGGCTGTCCAGCCAGTGGCCGCTGCTGCCGCGCTGAGGGCCTGTGGCACACCGGGAAGACACACTCAGATCCACGGGGGGTGGCGATGGAGCCGACGGCACCGTCGCAGTACATACTCATCACACAGTGTCTACAGAACGACTTCTTCGGCAATCTGGACTGCCAGTTGTCCCTGCCGGACAGCGCGGTCTCCAAGCTGCTGCTGGACAGTGAGAGCGGTGCGTCCCTCCGCACGGAGGGCCACCGCCGGGTTCTGTCCGAGTCGGAGCTGCGCCGTTCGCCACTGGCCCGCTTCCTCGACGCCACCGTCGGCTCCCGGATGCGCGGACACGGCGACGGGGTCCTGCACCTGATCAACATCCGTGACTGGCATGTCCCGGGAGAGGCGTACGACCTGGAGCGCAGGCAGTACGGGGCGCATTGCGAGGCCGGCACCTGGGGAGCGGCGTACATCGACGGGCTCGACGATCTGCTGGCCCCGGATCAGCGCGCGCCCGCGGACGCCGAGGACGGCTGGGGCGGAAAGCTCCGTGTCCACCATATGCGGTCCAACACCCTCTTCGACTTCCAGCACAGCTCCGGCGGACGCCCCGACCTCGGCGAACCGGCGCCGCTGACGACGCTGCTGGACGGTCTGCTGGGCGACGGGCGGCGGGAGACCACGCATGTGGTGGTGATCGGTGTCCTCACCGACATCAAGGTCCAGCTGCTGCTGACCGGTATCCGCTCCCGTTACGACGTGCGGCAGCTCGTCGTCTCCGACGCGCTCACCGCCAGCAGGACCCTGGAGCGCCATCTGACGGCCCTGGACTTCTGCCAGCGTGTGCTGCACACCGAGGTGATGATCGGTCTGGCGGAGCTGGCCCGTTTCCTGGGTTCGCGGCCGGACGACGACCGGCCGCTGTCCCGCGGCGGGGACGCGGAGTTCGTCGGCTACTCGTCGTACATCCAGGACAAGCAGGGCATCCTGTCCTACGAGGACGCCAGGATGCGGGACTATCGCATCCAGACCGCAGAACGCCTCCGACGGGCGCAGCACACGGTGGGCTTCGCCAGCAAGTTCCTGCTGGGGCTGGGCGCGTGTCTGCTGGCCGGCGCGCTTGTGCTGTCGCTCGTCGGCGTCTTCCTCCCGGACCGTATCGGGTGGCAGAGCCCCGCCGTGCTCGGCGCGCTCGGGGTGGGGCAGATCGTCACGTTGTTCTTCGCCCGGCCGGTCCGATCGGTGCAGGACGCGCTGGCGGAGGAGACCCGCTACCGGATGATCCTGGAGAGCCGCAGTCTGAAGGTGGCCCTGGCCCGCTTCCACATCACCACGGCGGCCGCGCTCCGACGGCATGACGATGTCGAGGGCCAAACCGACGCCCTGGCCCGGCAGTTGGAGATCCTGGAGAAGATGGACACGGCCGATTTCGAACAGCTGAAGCAGCTGGGGGTGGACCCGCGCACCGAACCGCCCGGGGCGGGCCGCCCCCGTAGAAGGAACCGCTCACAGGTCTCCTGACCACCTCGTCCGGCTCACCGGTGCCTGGAGTTCCGTGACCCACTCGTCGCGGTTCTCCGGGCACTCCAGGTTGATCTCCCGGGGGTAGCCGACCGACCGGTAGCCGTTGCCGTCGATCCAATGGGCCAGGGCCTGGGCCGTGGGCACCACGGCGTCCATCGGGCCGCGGTGCACGATCGTCGCGGCGCTTTCGACGGCCGGCAGATCGAGGATCCTCAGGTCCGCACCGTCCCGGAGCGGGGCGGCGACCTGGACGGCGGCGTGGACGGTCACGGCGCCATCGCCTTCCGGGGCGTCCTCGTAGTACGCGACACCGGGGCCCGTCGGGGCGATGCCCGCCGTGTCGAGGCGCCGGAACAGCTCGTCGTAGAGGGGTGAGATGACCGGGCCGATGTCCTGGGGGTCGAAACCGGCGGCGGTGGCGGTGAGCTCCGCCACCCGCACCGCGGGGAGGGTCTTGATGACGACGTCGTTCGTGGGCATGCGCCCCTCGCTCTCGATCGACCGGAGCCTCGCCTCGACCTGCACCAGCCGTGCCGCCGTCGCGGCCACCGTGGCCTCCAGCTCGGCCCGCCGCAACCGCAGCATGCCGCGCAGCTCCTCGGTGCCGACCTTGTCGTCCACGATGTCCCGCACCTGCTGGAGGGTGAAGCCGAGCTCCTTCAGCGCGATGATCCGGTTCAGCCGGCTGAGCTGGGCGGCCGAGTAGGAACGGTATCCGGTGGCGGGGTCGACATGGGCCGGGTGCAGCAGTCCGGTGGCGTCGTAGTGGCGCAGCATCCGGACCGAGACGCGGCCGTGCCGGGCGAAGTCTCCGATGGTGAACATGATGGCTCCGAGTTCAGCGCCTGACACGGTGTGAGGGTCAAGGGGTGGCCGGATCAGTCCGGCAGCCCCCTGGCCAGCAGAACGGCGCCGTGCAGTGACGACAGCCCACCCAGTGTCGCAGGCCGGACCGGCGGCAGCGGATGCCCCGGCCGCTCCAGCGCCGTCGTCCGCTCGGCCACCATCGCCACGAGCTCCGGCATCGCCGCGGCGAACCCTCCGCCGATCAGCACGAGCGAGGGATGGACCAGCTCGCACACACCGGTCACGGCCGTGGCCAGGGCCCGGCCACTCTCCCGCAGCGCCGCCACGGCCCACTGCTTGCCGTCCCGCACGGCCTCGCGCAACGCGGTGAAGGCCACCTCCTCGCCCCGCCGCCGCGCCGCCCGGCGCAGGGTCGCCGGTCCCGAGGCAGCCGCCTGGACGCAGCCGCGCCGACCGCAGTCGCACAGCGGGCCGTCGCGGTCCACGATCAGATGGCCGACCTCGCAGGAGCCACGGCCCACGCCGGGGACGGGCCTTCCGTTCAGCACGATGCCACCGCCGATCCCGGTGCCAACGCCGAGGTAGAGCAGATCGGGGCAGCCCGCCTCGTGTGCCTCGGCGAGGGCGGCCAGATCGCCGTCGTCGGCGCAGCGCACCTCGGCCTCGCCGAAGAGCGCGGACAGCGCGCCCCGCAGATCCACTCCGGCCCAGCCGGGGCGGCCGGGCCAGGCGGTGACCGCGCCGGTGGCGTCGAGGGTGGCGGGCAGTGCGACCCCGACGCCGGTGAGCCGCTCGGGGTGGCCCGCGCACAGTTCACTGACGTGCCGCACCAGCAGTTCCAGGTCGCGGGTGGCGCCACCGGACGTCATGGCGTCCGTACCGTCCGGTTCCGCCCAGCGGAAGGAGGATTCGCGGATGCTCAGGTCGTCGTGTTCGAGGCGCAGCGCCACTTTGGTGCCGCCCACGTCGATTCCCAGATGACTGATGGTCGTCTCCCGGCTGGTCAGCCTTGGCGGTGTGGGGTGACGGCTCGGCGGGCGCTCAGTGCGGCACCTTTTCCAGCAGGGCGCGTGCGGCGAGCCGGTAGCCCACGGCGCCGAGCCCGAAGATGACGCCCGCGGCCAGCGGTCCGGTCACCGACTCATGGCGGAACCGCTCACGGGCCCAGACATTCGACAGATGCACTTCTATCCAGGGCCGCGGATAGTTGGCCAGCGCGTCCCTGAGTCCCCATCCGGCCATCATGAGGGCGGCCGGATTGATGATGGCGCCGACCGTGTCGTAGTTCCCCTGAATGGTTTGGATGATCTCCGCTTCGCCGTCGAACTGGTAGGAATCCACTTTCCAGCCGCGCTCCGCGACCTCTTCTTCGACCCAGCGCTCGATGTCCTTCAGCGTATCCGTGCCATAGATCTCGGGCTGGCGCTTCCCGAGGATGCCGAGATTCGGTCCGTTCACCAACAACAGCCTGCTCACTGCGCACCTCACCATGTGGGATCGGCTGAATTACAGCGGCTCATCACGGAAGTGCCATTTATAGCACGGCCCCCTTGGCCTCGGCGTGGGAGTTTGACCAACCGCGTTTTTAAGGGGGCTGTAGGGGGGCCCTGAGGGGGAATGACGTTTGGCCCTTCGTCCGGTTAGCGTGCTAATGCGTCCGCCGCGGACCTGCCTCCATAACGCATTAAGGGAGTAGGGAAATCATGAGCAATGATGTGCGACTTGGATCCGAGCTGCCCGCATGGCCGACTTACGGCGACGAGGAGCGCGAGGCCCTGGTCCGGGCCCTGGAGCAGGGGCAATGGTGGCGCATCGGGGGCGGTGAGGTCGATGCCTTCGAGGCGGAGTTCGCCGCGGCCCACGGCAGCGAACACGCCCTGGCGGTCACCAACGGGACGCATGCGCTGGAACTCGCCCTCGAGGTGCTGGGCGTCGGCGCCGGCTCCGAGGTGATCGTTCCGGCGTTCACCTTCATCTCCTCCTCGCAGGCCGCGCAGCGGCTGGGCGCGGTGGCCGTTCCGGTGGACGTGGACCCGGACACGTACTGCATCGATCCATCGGCGGTCGAGGCGGCCATCGGCCCGAGGACCCGCGCGATCATGCCGGTGCACATGGCGGGTCAGATGTGCGACATGGACGCGCTGGACAAGCTGTCCGCCGATTCGGGGGTGCCGCTGATCCAGGACGCGGCCCACGCCCACGGTGCGCGATGGCGCGGCAAGAGGGTCGGCGAGCTGGGCTCGGTCGCGGCGTTCAGCTTCCAGAACGGCAAGCTGATGACCGCCGGTGAGGGTGGCGCCGTGCTCTTCCCCGACGCCGAGATGTACGAGAAGGGCTTCGTCCGGCACAGCTGTGGACGTCCGCGCACCGACCGCGGCTACTTCCACCGCACCTCGGGCTCCAACTTCCGGCTGAACGAGTTCTCCGCCTCGGTGCTGCGCGCCCAACTCGCCCGTCTGGAGGACCAGATCACCACGCGTGAGCAGCGCTGGCCGGTGCTGGGCCGACTGCTCGCCGAGATCCCCGGTGTCGTACCGCAGTCGCGCGACGACCGCGGCGATCGCAACCCGCACTACATGGCGATGTTCCGGGTGCCGGGCATCACCGAGGAGCGCCGCGCCAAGGTCGTCGACGTGCTCATCGAGCGCGGGGTGCCCGCGTTCGTCGCCTTCCGCGCGGTCTACCGTACGGACGCGTTCTGGGAGGTCGCGGCGCCGGATCTGACGGTGGACGAACTCGCCCGCCGCTGCCCGAACTCCGAGGCGCTCACCCGCGACTGCATATGGCTGCACCACCGGGTGCTGCTGGGCAGCGAGGCGCAGATGCACGAAGTGGCCGCCGTCGTCGCCGATGTGCTCGCGGGCGCATGAGCGCCCCGCACATCGGCGAGACGCCGATCCGGACCGCCGTGGTGGGTCTGGGGTGGGCGGCCCGCTCGATCTGGCTGCCCCGGCTGCGCCGCAACCCCGCCTTCACCGTGACCGCCGCGGTGGACCCCGACGAGCGCGGTCGCGCGGCCGTGGCGGAGGCCGAGGCGGCGGGCGCGGACCGGTTGCCGCTGCTGGCGGCGGTCCATGACCTCGATCCCGCCGAGGTGGATCTGGCGGTGGTCGCGGTGCCCAACCATCTGCACTGCGCGGTCGCCGGCGAGCTGCTGGCCAAGGGCATTCCGGTGTTCCTGGAGAAACCGGTGTGCCTGACCTCGGAGGAGGCCGAGCGGCTGGCCGCCGCGGAGCGCTCCGGCGGTGCGGTGCTGCTGGCCGGAAGCGCGGCGCGCTACCGCGCCGATGTGCGCGGGCTGTACCGGATCGCCGCCCGGCTGGGCCATATCCGCCATGTCGAACTCGCCTGGGTGCGGGCGCGGGGCGTACCCGACCGGGGCGGCTGGTTCACCCAGCGGTCGCTCGCGGGCGGCGGGGCGCTGGTCGACCTGGGCTGGCATCTGTTCGACATCGCCGTTCCGCTGCTGGGCACCGCCGCGTTCCGGCACGCCATCGGCACCGTGTCCGCCGACTTCATCGCCCAGCGGTCCTCCCGGGCCGCGTGGCGCGGCGACGGCGGCGGCCCGGCGCTCCCGGGTGCCACCGATGGCGCCACCGATGTCGAGGACACCGCGCGCGGGTTCCTCATCACCGAGGACGGCCGTTCGGTCGTGCTGCACGCGAGCTGGGCCTCGCACGAGGCGCTGGACACCACCCGGGTCACGATCGACGGCAGCGGCGGCAGCGCGACCCTGCGCTGCACCTTCGGGTTCAGCCCGAATCGCCTCGAGAGGTCCACCCTGACCCGCACCGTCGACGGTACGACCCGCCCGGTGGCCGTACCCACCGAACCGATCGGCACCGAGTACGACCGGCAGCTGGACATGCTTCCCGCGCAGCTGCGCGATCCGGCGGGGCGGGGGCGGGTGATCGAGGAGGTCCGCCGGACCATCGGCGCCATCGAACGGGTCTACGCCTCCGCCCGGATCCCCCGGGAGGTCCGGGAGTCGGCACCGGTGTGAACCGCGCCGGTACCGGCTGTCCCCACCTCCCACCGCCTCCTCGGCTCCGCCCTCGTCGCCCGCACTACGGGAGTGCTCAATGACCAGCCACCCGATCAGTCACGGCGGCCCGCCCTCCGGCGCGGGTATCGCCCCGGTCACCTCGGTGGTCTTCGACCTCGACGGTGTCCTCGTCAACAGCTTCGCGGTGATGCGCGAGGCATTCACCCTCGCCTACGCCGAGGTCGTCGGCGACGGTGAGCCGCCCTTCGAGGAGTACAACCGCCATCTGGGCCGCTACTTCCCCGACATCATGCGGATCATGGGTCTGCCACTGGAGATGGAGGGCCCGTTCGTCCGCGAGAGCTACCGGCTCGCCCACCTGGTGGAGATGTTCGACGGTGTGCCCGAGCTGCTGTCGGAGCTGCGCCACCGCGGCCTGCGGCTGGCCGTCGCCACCGGGAAGAGCGGCCCGCGGGCGCGCTCGCTGCTCAAAACCCTCGGTATCGATGGGCAGTTCGATGTGATCCTCGGCTCCGACGAGGTGGCCCGGCCCAAGCCCGCGCCGGATATCGTGCTGAAGGCGATGGACATCATGGGCGCGGACCCCGACCGGACCGTGATGGTCGGGGACGCGGTGACCGACCTGGCCAGCGCGCGGGGGGCCGGAATCACCGCGGTGGCCGCGATGTGGGGTGAGACCGATGAGAAGACCCTGCTCGCGGCGGAGCCCGATGTGATCCTGCACAAGCCGTCCGAACTGCTGTCGCTGACGGCTCCGTAGGTCCGTCCCCGAACTCCGGCAGTTGGCGCTGAAGCTGATCGCGGGCGCCGTGCGCCGGCCGACCGGGCGCGGCGGGCAGCCACTGATGCCTGCCACCCGCCGCGCCCCGCCTCACCGTTCGGCCGGCTCAGCCCGCCAACCGCACCGGTTCCGCCGCCTTTTCCGCCGCGGCCAGCAGTGCGTTGATGTCCTCGCGGGCGCGGGCCACACGGGAACGTACGGTGCCGATGGGGCAGCCGGTGGCGGTGGCGGCGTCCGCGTACGGCAGGCCGAGCACCTTGGTGAGGAGGAACATCTCACGGCGCGCCGGGGCGAGTGCCGCCAGCAGATCCATCAGCGCCACCCCCTCGTCGAACCCGGGGAGGCCGATGGGCTGCGCCCGTTCGGCCACCTCCTGCCAGTCGTCCGCGTCCAGGGTGCGGGGCCGGGCGGCGGCCATGCGGTAGCGGTCGACGACCACGCGGCGGGCGATCGAGAGCAGCCACGTCCGGGCCGATGAGCGGCCCGCGAAGCGCGACAGTCCGGTCAGCGCCCGTAGATACGTTTCCTGGGCGAGATCCTCACAGCCGTGGGGGTCGGCGCTGAGATGGAGTACGAAGCGGCGCACATCGCGGTAGGTGGCGCGGATGAAGCGGTCGACCGCGTCGCGGTCGCCGTCGCGGGCGGCCAGGGCCCATTCGGTGACCTGCCGGTCGTTCGCCGCGGTGGCGAAGCCGTGCCCGTGCACGGCAACGGGTTGCACGGCAACGGGCCGCACGGCCCTTCTCGGTGCGGCGGACGGCATGGGGGAAGGCATCGTCAAACGTCCTTCGGAAGGCGATGAACGGCACACCGGCATGCGCCACCGGCGCGCCAGGACGCGGCGGGGCGGCGAGAGGCCGGCGGTGCCGACGGATGGGGCCGACGCCGGACAGGCGCCGGTACTCCGCCCGTCACCGGCGCTCATCCCGGACCGGGGCGGTGCCCCGGATCGGGTCAGCCCTCCGCACCGGGTCAGGACCCCGCATCGGGGCGGGGCCCCTGATCGGTGCAGGGGAAGGACGGGCGGTTCAGCGGACGGCGAACCGCGCCGGTGGCCCTCTGCGGAGGATGACGTGCCGTAGCAGGACTCCGCGCAACCGGCGGGCGATGGCCGGTGCGGACGGCCACGTGGGCAGCGGAGTGGCGCCCGCGCCCAGGACGCGCAGGGCGAGAGCGAGCGGGACGAACAGCAGGGCCGCGAGCGCGCGGCCGAGCCGGAAGACGGCCCGCTCACCGCGCCACAGCCACAATCCGCAGATCAGCGCGGCGAGAAGGTGGGCCGTGGCCATGCCGGGCCCGCCCGGACCCGCCCAGGGCCACGGCAGATGGTCCAGGGATGGGGTGGTGGTGGACATCGCGTCCGCGCCGTGGTGCATATGGCCCATGGCGCCACCGCTCATCGGGGTGGCACCCATGTCCCGTGTCCCCGGCGCCCCGGCGCCCGTGGCGCTTCCCGCCACGGGAGCGGCTGTCGCCTCCGCGAACCGGAACGCCATGTGCAGCCCGAGTTGCGCGACCACCGTCGCACCGGTCACGACCAGCGCTCCGCGCTCGCGCCCGGTGACCCACCACGCGGCGGCCGTCGTCCCGGCGAACGCGGCGGCCACGGCCCACACCGGCAGGGTGTCACCGGACATCAGCGTGTGTCCGAGCGCCGTGACCACGACGCACACCGCCGCGAACACGGCGGCTCGTGCGAGGCGGAAGGGTGGCCCGGCGGACATGGCAGCCATGGTGCCAGCCGTGGCCGGTGAGCGTGACGGGGGCTCAATCTTCATCACACGGGTGACAAGCGTGGCCCGTGAATCGCCCCCACCCGACCCCTGTGAGCCAGCTCACAGAAGTTGCCCGGAACTCATCCACGTGCCCATCCGACGACTCAACCGGCGCGGCCAGCAATGCGTCCGCCTACCGCCGTTGCCCCGAACCAGGAGTCGTCCATGTCCGCTGAACCCCTCGCCCCGGCCACGGGCGACTCCCCGGACGATGCCACCGACACCGAGCAACGCTCCCCCACCGGGCCGGGCGGCACCGGGCCGGGCGGGTCCGCCTGGGCCGCCCTGCGGCCGCTGGTGCTGCGGCTGCACTTCTACGCGGGCGTACTGGTCGCGCCGTTCCTGCTGGTCGCGGCCGTGACCGGGCTGCTGTACGCCGGGTCGTTCCAGGCCGAGAAGCTGGTCTACGGACATGAGCTGAGCGTCCCCGCGGGCGACCGCGAACTGCCCATCTCCCAGCAGGTGGCGGCCGCGCGCAAGGCCCACCCGGAGGGTGAGATCAGCGCCGTACGGCCCTCCCCCGAGGACGGCGCCACCACCCGGGTACTGCTCTCCGGCGTCCAGGGCGTCGATCCCGACCACACTCTGGCCGTCTTCGTCGACCCGTACACCGCGAAGGTGCGCGGGGCGCTGGAGCAGTACGGCTCCACCGGAGCGCTTCCGCTGCGCACCTGGATCGATGAATTCCACCGCGATCTGCACCTCGGGCAGTCCGGCCGCCTCTACAGCGAACTCGCGGCCAGCTGGCTGTGGGTCATCGCGCTCGGCGGTGTGGTGCTCTGGCTCAGCCGTCGCCGTAAGAAGCGCACACCGCGGGCCGTCGCCCTGCCCGACCGCGCCGCCACCGGCCGCAAGCGCACCATGTCCTTCCATGGAGCGGTCGGGCTGTGGGTGGCGCTGGGGCTGCTGTTCCTGTCCGCCACCGGTCTGACCTGGTCCACCTACGCGGGGGCCAACGTGGAGGATCTGCGCACCGCCATCGGCCAGACCACCCCGACCGTCTCGGCCACCGTCGGCGGCGGCGAACACGCCGGACACCACATGGGCTCCGGCTCGATGCCGGGGATGGACATGGGCGGTACGGGCGAGAAGGCCGGGCACACCGCCGATGTGGGCCTGGACGCCGTCCTGCGCGCCGCCCGCGCCGAGGATCTGGACAACCCCGTCGAGATCGTCCCGCCCGCCGAGCCGGGCAGTGCGTATGTCGTCAGCCAGATCCAGCGCAGCTGGCCCGAGAAGCAGGACTCGGTGGCCATCGACCCGGCCACGGGTGAGGCGACCGACGTCCAGCGGTTCGCCGACTATCCGGTGCTCGCCAAGCTCACCCGCTGGGGCATCGACCTCCACACCGGAAACCTCTTCGGCATCGTCAACCAGATCGCCCTGGCCGCCCTCGCGCTCGCGCTGATCCTCTTGATCGTCTGGGGCTATCGCATGTGGTGGCAGCGCGGCCGCGCCTCCGCGTTCGGCCGCCCGATCCCGCGCGGCGCGTGGCGGCGGGTGCCGGTGTATGTCCTCCTCCCCCTGGCCGCGGCCATCGCCGTGATCGGCTACTACCTGCCCCTTCTCGGCATCCCGCTCGCCGCTTTCGTGGCCGTCGACATCGTCGTGGGCGGGATCGCCCGCCGACGCGGCACCACACCGGCCTGAGCCGACGAGTCCGAGTCACGGCCGTTTGCCACCTCGGCAAGTAGGTTTGCCTCGCCCCGGGACGGGCTCGCATGGTGAGCCGTGGAGGTGGTCAAGGTGACCGATGAGCTGAAGAACGCCTACGACGTGGTGGTGATCGGCGGTGGCGCCGCGGGGCTGAGCGGAGCGCTGATGCTGGCTCGGGCGCGGCGCTCGGTGGTGGTGATCGACGCGGGCTCCCCGCGCAACGCCCCGGCCTCGGGCGTGCACGGACTGCTGGCCCGGGACGGGATCCCCCCGGCCGAGCTGGTGGAGCGGGGCCGGGCCGAGGTCCGCGGCTACGGCGGTCAGGTGGTGTCCGGCGAGGTGAGCGCCGTGGCCCGGGAGGAGACCGGGTTCCAGGTGACCCTGGCCGACGGCCGGAGTGTCCGCGCACTCCGGCTGCTGCTGGCCACCGGGCTGGTCGACGAGTTGCCGGACGTCCCCGGGCTGCGGTCCCGGTGGGGGCGGGATGTGGTGCACTGTCCGTACTGCCACGGCTGGGAGGTCCGCGACCAGGCCATCGGCGTACTGGGGAGCGGGCCGCTGTCGGTGCACCAGGCGATGCTCTTCCGGCAGTGGAGCGAGGATGTCACCTTCTTCACCCACACCTTGCCGATGCCGACCGGTGAGGAGGCGGAGCAACTGGCCGCCCGTGGCATCCGCGTGGTGAACGGCGAGGTGGCGTCCGTGGAAACCGTCGAGGATCGCCTCGTCGGCGTGCGCCTGCGCGACGGCGACGTGGTCAAGCGCGAGGCGCTGGTCGTCGCGCCCCGGATGGTGGCGCGCACCGGCTTCCTGGCGGAGCTCGGGCTGCGGCCGGTGGAACATCCGAGCGGCGCCGGTGAGCACGTCCCGTCCGACGCGACCGGCCGTACCGATGTGCCCGGGGTGTGGGTCGCGGGCAATGTCACCGATCTGTCCGCCCAGGTGGGTGCCGCCGCGGCGGCGGGCGCGACCGCGGCGGCACATATCAACGCGGATCTGATCGCCGAGGAGACCCGAGAGGCGGTCGCCGCGGCCCGGGCCCACGGCGAGGCGGCGTTCTCCGGGGAGGCGGCGCTCCCCGGGGAGGCGGCGTTCTCCGGGGAGGCGGAATCGCGGGTCTGCGAGGCGGTGTTGGGCGACCGACGTCACGGCCTGTGACGCCACCACCGCCGCGGGCCGGTGTCAGTAGACGGTGAGGCCGTAGGCGCTCAGCACCTCCTGGATCGGCTGGTAGTAGGTGGTGCCTCCGGAGGCGCAGTCCCCGGAGCCGCCCGAGAGAATGCCGATGATCTTGTCGCCCGCGTAGAGCGGACCGCCGCTGTCGCCCGGCTCGGCGCAGATATTGGTCTGGATCAGGCCGTAGACGATGTCACCGCCGCCGTAGTTCACGGTCGCGTCGAGCGCGGTGACCACACCGCACCGGACACCGGTCGTGGCGCCCCGGCGGCAGACCTGCTGGCCGACGTGGGCGGTGGCGGTCCCGGTGATGTCGACGGTCCCCACGGTCCCGGGGTGCGGAACGGCCGTGTTGGTGTACCGGACGACGCCGTAGTCGTCGCCCGGGAAGCTGGTCCCGGTCGTCGGGCCGACCTGCGTGGTCGTACCGGAGCCGGTGTACCAGGTGGCGTTGCCATCGGCGCAGTGGCCGGCGGTGACGAAGTAGTACGTGGCGCCGCTCTGCACATTGACCCCCGCGGAGCAGCGCACCCCCGTGGAGGAGTAGATCCCGTCGCCACCGGAGAGGAGGGTCCGCAGCGGGCCGTCGACCCGCTCGACGGTGACGGCACCGCCGAAGCGCTCAGCGGTGCGGTCGATCCTGGCCAGGTCGGCGCCCCGGACCGTGGAGCCGACGAGGACACGCAGCGTTCCGGTGCGCTCGTCCACGGTCCAGGCGGTGCCCGGGACATCCAGGGACTCCACGGCCGAGGCCGCACCGGACACGGACGCCGGCGCGGACGTTCGCGCGGACGAGGACGTGGACGGGGACGTGGCGGTGGACGCGGTCGTGGGCCCGGAGGAAGCGGCCGCGCTCGTGCCGACAGTCGCGAGGGCGGCCGTGACGAACAGACCGGACACCGCGGCGATCAACCGGAACCGACCACGTCTTCTGGTACGGCGTGCTGTTCTCACCCGAACCTCCTTGAAAGGGGCGACAGTTGGTCCAGCCGCCCCATTGTGCCCGTGGCCGGGCGGGGGCGTAACCCACCTCCCCGCGCCATCGCGGACCACCCTTGATCAGCGCATTGATCGATCGAGCGGTGCCGCGGACGTGCCGCGGACTCCCCGCCGACCGCGACGGCGAGGATGTTATAAATGCCGTTATGAGCAGACATGCTCGTCCGGCCCGGAGGCGGCTGGGGCCCCTGCCGCATCTGCGCAGCGTCGCCGGGCAGGCGTTCATCCTCCAGCTCCTGCTGATCCTGATCCTGGTGGCCGCCGCGGTGGCGGCCGTCGCCGCGGATGCCCGGGCTCACGGCACGGTCGACGCCCGTCGGCGATCGCTCGCGGTCGCCGAGACCTTCGCGCACGCTCCCGGCATGGCCCGGGCCATGAGCGGCGACAAACCGACATCGGCCCTGGAGTCGCATGCGGAGGCGGCACGGAAGCGCTCCGGCGTCGACAGCGTCGTCGTGTTCGACACTCGTGGCATCCGCCTCACCCACCCCGAGAAGCCCTTGATCGGCAAGCGGATCGTCGGGCCCGCCGGGCTGGTGCGGGACGAGCTGCGCGGAAAGACGATCTCGCAGACCTTCCGGGCCAGTCAGGGCCCGTCCGTCGTCTCGGCGGTCCCCGTCACCGGGGCCGATGGCACCTTCCTCGGCGGAGTGTCGGTCGGGGTCAAGATCCAGAGCGTGCACAGCACGGTCAACCGCCGGCTGCCGATGCTGCTCGGCAGCGGCGCCGGGGCGCTGGCCCTGGCCACGGGCGGGGCGGCGCTGCTGAACAGGCGGGTGCGGCGGCAGACCCACGGCCTGGGCGCCGCACAGATGACGCGGATGTACGAACACCATGACGCGGTGTTGCACTCGGTCCGCGAAGGGGTGCTGGTCCTGACGGCGGACAAGCGGCTGCTGCTCGTCAACGACGAGGCCCGGGAGCTGCTCCGGCTGGCTCCGGACGCCGAGGGGCGCCACATCGGCGCGCTCGGCCTCGAACCGCATCTGGCGGAGCTGCTGACGTCGGGACGGCGCGTCACGGACGAGGTGCACGCCTGCGGGGAGCGGCTACTTTCGGTGAACGTGCGGTCCACGGGCCGTGCGGGCACCCCCGCCGGGAGCGTGGTGACACTGCGGGACACCACCGCGCTGCGGGTGCTGTCCGACCGGGCGGTGGAGACGGGCGAGCGGCTGAAGCTGCTGTCCGAGGCCGGTGTGCGGATCAGTTCCACCCTGGAACTGACGGGCATCGCCGAGAAGCTGGTGGACGTGGCCGTCCCCCGGTTCGCCGATATCGTCGCCGTCGAGCTGCTGGGCCCCGTACTGCGCGGCGAGGAGCCCCAGCCGCCGTACGAGCCCCTGACACCACACCGGACCGCCGTCGGCGGGGCACCCGCCGAAGCCCCCCTCTTCCGCGTGGGCGAGCGGGTCGTTCACGCCCCGTCCACACCGCAGAGCCGGGCCGTGCGGACCGGAGCCGCCGTCCTCCTCCAGGCCGATCCGACGACCGCTACCGGCGAGTGGTCGGGCGAGGAGGCCCGCCGCCTCCTCGACCACGGGATCCACTCGCTGATCACCGTCCCGCTGCGGTTCCGCGGTGTCACCCTGGGGCTGGCCACCTTCTGGCGGGCCCGGCACCGTGCGCCGTTCGACGAAACGGATCTGGCGATCGCCGGGGAGCTCGCCGTGCGCACCGCCGTGTGTGTCGACAACGCCCGCCGCTACGCCCGCGAACACTCCATGGTCACCGCCCTCCAGCGCACCCTCCTCCCCGGCGCTCTGCCCGACCAGGACGCCGCGCGGGTGGCGGCCCGCTATCTGCCCGCGCCGGGCGGGACGGGCGGAAGCTGGTTCGATGTGATCCCGCTCCCCGGCGCCCGGGTCGCACTGGTCGTCGGGAAGGCGGCAGGGCAGGGCCTGCACGCCGCGGTCACGATGGGCCGGTTGCGCACGGCGGTGCAGAACTTCTCGGCCCGGGACGTGCCCCCGGATGAGCTCCTCTCCCATATGGACGAGCTGGTCACCCGACTCGACCTGGAGCATGACGCCGACGCGCACGGCCTCCGCATCGCGGGCGCCGGCTGTCTGTACGCGATCTACGACTCGGTGTCGGGCCATTGCACCGTGGCCCGGGCCGGCGATCCGGGCCTCGCGCTGGCCCACCCCGACGGCACCGTGGACATCCCCGCGGTGCCGGTCTCCCCGCCCCTGGGCCTGGGCGGGGAGCCCTTCGAGGCGGTCGACCTCGCACTGCCCGACGCAAGCCGTCTGGTGCTCTACACCAACGGTCTCCTCGAAGGCCACGACCGAACCGCCGACACCGGCCTGGACCTGCTGGGCCGCGCCCTCGCGGCCGATCCGCACCTCGACCCGGACGAGACCTGCCGGAGCCTGTTCCAGACTGTCCTTCCGCCCAGCCCGAGCGACGATGTCGCCCTCCTGGTGGCCCGCACCCGTCTGCTCGACCCGGAGAACGTGGCCGAGTGGGATGTGCCGCCCGACCCGGCGGCGCTCGCCCCGCTGCGCGCGGCCTGTGCCCACCGGCTACGGGCGTGGGGCCTGGAGGACGCCGTGTGCGCCGCCGAGCTGATCATCAGCGAACTGATCACCAACGCCCTGCGGTACGGCGCCCCTCCCGTACACCTACGACTGCTGCGCGGCCGCAGTCTGATCTGCGAGGTCTCCGACGGCAGCAGCACCGCACCCCATATGCGCCGCGCCGCGACCACCGACGAGGGCGGGCGCGGACTCTTCCTCGTCGCCCAGTTCGCCCAGCGCTGGGGCACCCGCTACACCCCGCACGGCAAGGTCATCTGGGCCGAGACCCCGCTGGACGGCCGCTGAACGCAGCGGCCCACGGATGCCCTGGCGACGACGGCCGATCGCCAACTCCCCGTAGCGGCCCATGCTTTGGCAAGCACACCAGACAACCAGCGGGAAGGTGCTTGGCTTCCCCCACCTCGGTGGTCGAGGCTGTGATCATGCACGAGGGACGGGGCCGCCAAGAGTACGTCGTGACGTCCGACCCCGAGGCGGTGTCCCGCGTGCGGGCCTCCCTGCTGCGCCACCCTGCCGGTGGCCGCGTGGGCGGGGGTGGCCGGCGCCGCCGTCATCATCGCGGCCATGGTCCTCCTCCTCGTCACCGTCGGCGCCGGCGCCTCCCGGCTCTGGGTGCTGGTGTTCGCCTGGCCCGCGGTGTTGTTCCTCTACGACGCCAGGCGCCGGTTCACCGCCCTACGGCGCCTGAAGCGGACCTGGGCGGTGAAGGGCGTATCCCCCGTGGCGATGCGCCTCTCCCCCGAGGGCCTGCGCTGCACCATTGACGCCGCGCCCGCCCCCGTGGTCCTCCCCTGGTCCGCGATCGCCCAGGTGCGGGTTACGGGCCAGGACCTCAGCGCGGTCCGGGTCGACCTCGTCCCCGGCGTGTCCGCCACCACCCCCGGAGTCGGCGGACTGGACCAGCCCGAGGCCCGCACGCGCATGCGACGCACCTGGAAGGGCCGAACGCGGCTGCGCTTCGCCATTTACGCCGTCCGCGAGCCCCTCAGCGACATCGACCAGGCGCTCGGCCACTTCTCGAACGGGCGCGTCGGCGTCCGCTGACGCGAGGGCGCGGGGCGCGGGGCGCCGGATTCGGGCATCAGGCGCCGGACATGGGGCGCCGGGCACCCGAAACGCCATGTCCGAATCCCGCCAGCTTTCCGGGTCCGAAAGACGCATGCTGGGAGCAGCGCAAGACAGAACGGCGACAAGAAGAGAGGGACCACAGCCATGACGGTCCACACGACGATCGACAGCCCGCTCGGCGAGCTGCTGCTGGTGGGCGAGGTGTCCGCCACCGCGACGGGGGGTACCGCGCTCATTTCCCTGTCCGTGCCCGGGCAGAAGGGCGGGGCCGTCGTCCAGGACGGCTGGAACGAGGACGCCGACGCGTTCACCGAGATCGTCTCCCAGCTGCGCTCCTACTTCGACGGCGAGCTCACCCGTTTCGACATCGAGTGCGTCGAGGGCGGTACGGAGTTCCAGCGCAGGGTCTGGCGGGCGCTGGAGTCCATTCCGTACGGCACCACGGTCAGCTACGGCGACATCGCCCGGCAGATCGGCGCCCCACGCACCGCGGTCCGCTCCGTGGGCACCGCGATCGGCCGCAATCCGCTGCTGGTCGTCCGGCCCTGCCACCGTGTCATCGGCGCCACCGGCGCGCTGACCGGCTATGCGGGCGGGCTGGAGTGCAAGGAGCGGCTCCTCGTCCACGAAGGCGCCCTCCAGACGGCCTGAGTCCTCCAGACGGCCTGAACACCTTCCCGGATCCCGGAGAACCCGGAGCACACCGATGAGCACCACGACCGACACCGCACGCCTCCACCAGCGCGTGGCCGCGGCCGACTGGACACAGCTGGCCGAGGAGCTGGACACCTACGGGTGCGCGCTCACACCACGGCTGCTGACCCCCGCGCAGTGCGCCCGCGTCGCCGGGCTCTATGAGCGGGACGAGCGGTTCCGGAGCACGATCGACATGGCCCGGCACCGCTTCGGCTCCGGCCAGTACCGCTACTTCACCCATGACCTGCCCGAACCGGTCGCGGAGCTGCGCGAGGCGCTCTATCCGCGGCTGCTGACCATCGCCCGTGACTGGGCGGAGCGGCTCGGCCGCCCGGCGCCCTGGCCGGACAGCCTCGAGAAGTGGCTGGCGATGTGCCATGAGGCCGGACAGGGCCGCTCGGCGCAGATCCTGCTGCGCTACGGACCCGGCGACTGGAACGCCCTGCACCGCGACGTGTTCGGCGAGATGCTCTTCCCGCTCCAGGTGGTGATCGGACTGGACGCGTACGGCACGGACTACACGGGCGGGGAGTTCCTGCTGGTCGAGCAGCGGCCCCGGGCCCAGTCCCGGGGCACCACGACCGTCCTCCAGCAGGGCCACGGCCTGATCTTCACCACCCGTGACCGCCCTGTGGCCACCAAGCGCGGCTGGTCGGCCGGGGTCATGCGGCACGGGGTCAGCACGGTGCGGTCCGGGCGGCGCCATGCGCTGGGGCTGGTCTTCCACGACGCCACCTGATGTCTCCCGCCAGTCCTCGTCCGCGGAGAATCCCCGTATGAACGCCCTGATCCCCCGCCCACGTCTCGAAGTGGCCCCCGGCGCCGTCCATGTGCCGGGCTGGCTCAGCCTCGAGCAGCAGCGGGAGCTGGTCGTCGCCTGCCGGGGCTGGGCCACCGGCCCGGTCCCGATCCGGCACACCAAGCTGCCGCGCGGGGGCGTCATGTCGGTGCGGACGGTGTGCATCGGCTGGCACTGGCAGCCTTATGCGTACACCCGCACCGCCGACGATGTGAACGGCGCCCGGGTCGCCGAATTCCCCGACTGGCTGGTCGAGTTGGGCCGTAGCGCCGTGGCCGACGCGTACGACGACGAGACGGCCGCTGAGGGTTACACCCCCGACACCGCACTCATCAACTTCTACGACGCCCAGGCGAAACTCGGCATGCACCAGGACAAGGACGAGCGGTCATCCGCCCCGGTGGTCTCGCTCACCATCGGCGACAGCTGCGTTTTCCGCTTCGGCAACACCGAGACCCGTACCAAGCCGTACACCGACCTCGAACTCGCCTCCGGGGATCTGTTCGTCTTCGGCGGCCCCTCCCGCTACGCGTACCACGCCGTCCCCAAGATCCTTCCGGGAACCGGCGACCCGGCCACCGGACTGAAGTCCGGACGGCTGAACATCACCATGCGGGTCACCGGCCTGGCCGATCCGACGCCGTCCCGCGATCACCCGGCGCCCGCGGGCCGCTGAGCCTCGAACTCGACGGGGAGCGTGGTCAGCGAGCGGATGAACGGGTTCTTGCTGTGGCCGATCTCGGAGGCGGGAACGCCCAGCCGAAGACCGGGGAACCGCCGGACCAGGCTCTCCAGGGCGATCTGCCCCTCCACCCTGGCCAGTGGCGCACCGATGCAGTAGTGGATGCCGTGGCCGAACTGGAGATGCACGGCGGATTCCCGCGTCAGGTCCAGCCGCTCGCCGTCGGTGAAGTGTGCCGGGTCGGAGTGTGCGGCGTCCATGTCCAGGAGCACCTGGTCGCCGGCGCGGATGGGTACGGAGCCGATCTCCACGTCCTCGTTGGCGAAACGCACGACGAGGATGCCCGGCCCGGCGTGCCGGAGCAGCTCCTCCAGGCCGCGCCCGGTCAGCTCGGGGTCCTTGCGCAGCAGCTCCATCTGGTCCGGCCGGGACAGCAGCGAGAAGACCGCGTTGCTGATGAAGCTGCCGGTCAGCTCGTATCCGGCGATCAGCATCATCCGGGCGGTGGCGACCACTTCGCGGTGGCTGAGCCGGTCGTCCTCGTGTGCGGACATCAGATCGCTGATCAGGTCGTCCTCGGGGGCCTTTCGCCGGGCCTCGGCGAGATCCTCCATATACGCCCACAGCTTGGCGGAGGCGTCCTGGGAGCGCGCGGCGGTGTCCGGGTCCAGCGGGGGCATGAGCATCAGATCGGCCCACTGGTGGAATTCGGTGCGGTCGGCGATGGGCACGCCGAGGAGTTCACAGATCACCTGCATGGGCAGCGGGATGGCCAGCGCGGTGACGAGATCGGCCCGGCCGTCGACGGCGATCCGGTCCAGCAGTGCGTCGGTGATCTCCTGCACCCGCGGCCGCAGGCTCTCCACCCTGCGGGTCGTGAACGCCTTGGCGAGCAGCCTGCGCAGCCGGGTGTGCTGGGGCGGATTGGTGCCGGGCAGCGTGTCCTCGAACAGCCCGCTGACCGGAGTGGTCTGGCCCTGGGAGGCGGCGTAGGCGGCGGCCGGGCTCATGGCGGGGTGTCCGAGACAGTCCCGGACGTCTTCGTAGCGGGAGACGAGCCACGCCGTGGTGCCGTTCATCGTGATCTGCCGGGGCGGGCCGTGTTTGCGCAGCTCCTCGGCGACGGTCTGCGGGTCGAGGATGCGAAGTCCTTCTTCGGGGGTGTCAGCCATGGCGGTACCACGTTCTCCTTCTGCTTGGGTGATGCCGATGCGGATGCCGGGTCGGCTGTGGTGTCGGCTCTGGCTCCGGTGTCAGCTCTGGCTCCGGGCGGGGATGATGTAGTCGGGGTCGGCCGTCCGTGGCGGCTCGCGCCGGGCCATGGCCGCGTCGATGGCGGGCCGGAGCCGGGCCGCCTTCAGCCGTTCGGCGGTCTCGTCGCGCTCCTTGAACTCGGGCATCACCTCGTTGGCGAAGAGCTCCAGCGATGCGCAGATGTGCTCGTGCCGGGTGCCGCCGCCCTGGACGAGGAAGATCGCCTGGTCCAGTCCGGCCTCCTCGTGCAGCCGCAGGAAGTCGCGTATCTGGCGCGGGGTGCCCACCGCGCCCCGGGCCGGATTGCCCAGTGGCATACCGGGCTTGCCAAAGGAGGAGCGGCCCATGCCGTGCTTGTCGCGGTCGCGCTGGAACTCCTCCCACAGCCGGGTGCGGCCGGGTGCGGCGGTGCCGAAGCCCGCGTAGAAGCCGAGGCCGAAGTTGAAGAACTGGACGCCGTCGACGGCGCGTTCCACCGCCGTGGTCTCGTCCTCGTGACAGAACATCGGAATGGTCGCGGCGATCTGCGCATTGACCGCGAACCCGGCGGGCACGCAGTCCGCCGACTCGATGCCCGAGTAGTAGGCGTCGACCCACTTCTTGGTCTCCGCCGGTCCGAAGAAGGAGAAGTTCAGCGCGCCGAGGCCCTTGGTGGCCGCGACGCGGATCGCGTCCCGGTTTCCGCAGGCCATCCACATCGGCGGATGTGGCTTCTGCCGCGGCTTGGGCAGCACATTGCGGATGGGAGCGGACACATACTTGCCCTCGCACCCGGCGAAGGGCTCCTCGACGAACATACGGGCGACGGCGTCCACCGCCTCCGCCCACTGGTCCCGTTTGACGGAGCGCTCCACGCCGAAGCCGCCCAGCTCGGTGGGGGTGGTGGACTCGCCCGTGCCGAAGTCCACGCGCCCGTCGGAGAGCAGATCCAGCGTGGCGATCCGCTCGGCGACCCGTGCCGTCGGATTGAACCCCGGGGGCATCAGGGCGACCGCATGGCCGATGCGGATGCGGCTGGTGCGCTGGCTGACCGCGCCGAGGAACACCTCCGGCGCCGACATATGTGAGTACTCCTCCAGGAAGTGGTGCTCAGGGCACCACACATGGTCGAAGCCCAGCCGGTCGGCCAGCTCGATCTCCTCCAACATCTCCTTGAACAGGCGGTGTTCGGAGTCCTGGGTCCAGGGGCGGGGCAGCTGGGCCCCGTACAGCAAGCCGAATTTCATGGCGCATCATCACTCTCGTCTGCTGGTCGTCGGCGGCGCCGGCTCGGTCAGTCGCGACCGTCCCAATACGTGTCGAGCACCTTCGCGCGCTGTTCCGGATCGACGAGGAGGGTGACCTTCTCATGGCCGTCCTCCACGATCGTGAACATGTTGTTGGTGAGGAAGACCTGCCCCTTGTCGATGGCGCGCCTGCGCCGACGCATCGCGGCCAGGATGGCCGGGCCATTGCCCTCACCGACACCGGCCCAGGCGTCATAGCTCCTGGGCCGGGTGGTGAAGCGGTAGGTGGTGCGCCAGTCGTGGTCCAGGGTCTTGGCCTGAAGCACGAGATAGCCGTCCCGCCGGATCAGCCGGAACGCACAGCCGTACTGCCACTGCACCTCCTCCTCGGACAGACGCAGCGGCTCGGTGAAGCACAGACCGGCATGGCCTACGTCGGCCAGCCACTCCTGCTCCTCGATGCGGACGAGCATCAGCATGTGTTCGGGGTCGGGGGCGAAGGTGTCACCGGGCAGATAGGTGCCTCCGCTGACGACGTCCAGGTCATAGCCCAATTCGCGGAGCAACCGGGCGAACAAGGTGTTCAGCTCCAGACACATGCCACCGTCGCCGGTCGGCACGATGACCTCGAACGCCTTGTCGATGTCTATGTCGGCCATGTTCTCCGCGCTGAGGCGGTGGGTGTGGTTGGTGTCGTAGGGGACCGTCATCAGATGGCTGCGGTGCAACTGCCGCAGGTTCGGCAGGGTGGGGGCGGGCGGCTGGGAGAACCCCAGATGCGCCAGGTATGTGTCCGTGTTGAACATGTGCGAGCCCTTTCTTGCCGCTTCGGTCGGTGCCGGTCCGGCTGAGCCGGGTGCGCTGGGTGCGCTGGGCGGAGTCACTGGTCACTCCCGGGCGGCTCCGGGAGGATCATCCGCATCGGCTTTCTCCAGCTCGTCCCGCAGTTGCCGGGCCAGCATCCGGAGCGTCGGGTGGTCGAAGACAAAGCTGGGAGGCAGCCGCAGCGCGGTGCGCTTGGCCAGGCGATCGCGTAGTTCCACCGCCATCAGTGAGTCCAGACCGATCTCGGTGAACAGGACGTCGGGGTCGAGGGTGGCGGCCGCCGAGTGTCCCAGAACCCGGGCAGCCTCCCGCTGCACCATGTCCAGCAGAATCCGCTCCCGCTCCTCCGGGGTGGCCCCGGTCAGTCGGCCGGTCACCAGGCCCTGATCGGCCGTGGCCCGAGGGGCAGCGGCTCGGCGAGCCGCCGGGGCGAGCCTGCCGAGCAGCGGGTGGACCGCCCCGCCGGCGGCTTGGGTGCGGAGCGCGCCGAGGTCCAGCTTGATGGGGAGGACCGTGGGTCCGTCCGTACGCAGCGCGGTGTCGAACAGTTCCATGCCCTCGGCCGGGGACAAGGGGGCGACACCGCCGCGTGTCATACGGCGCTGATCGGCATCGCCGAGGCGCCCTGTCATCCCCGTTCCGGCGGCCTGCTGCCACATGCCCCAGGCCAGGGACACGGCGGGCAGCCCCTGGGCCCGGCGCCGATGGGCCAGCGCGTCGAGGTAGGCGTTGGCGGCGGCGTAGTTGCCCTGGCCCGGGTTGCCCAGGGTGCCGGCGGCGGAGGAGAACAGGACGAAGGCGGAGAGGTCCAGGCCCCGGGTCAGCTCATGCAGATGGAACGCCCCGTCCACCTTCGGCCGGAACACCGCGTCCATACGCTCCGGGCTCAACGCCGTCAGCACACCGTCGTCCAGAACACCGGCCGTATGCACCACCGCCGACAGCGGAGCATCCCCGGGAACGGCATCCAGCAGCCCGGCCACCGCATCCCGGTCCGCCACATCACACGCCACGAACCGCACCCGCGCACCCGCCCCCACCAGCTCCGCCTCCAACTCGGCGGCGCCCACGGCCTCGGGCCCGCGCCGACTGGCCAACACCAGACTCCGCACCCCATGCACCGCCACCAGATGCCGCGCCACCACCGCGCCCAGCCCCCCCGTACCACCCGTGACCAACACCGTCCCGCCGGAACCCAAACCACCCGGACCAGCTTGGGGCACATCCGCGATACGAGTGAGGTGTCGGGCGAAGCAGGTGGCATCGCGCAGGGCGAGTTGGCGTTGGTCACCGGCGAGCAGTGCGGATGGCAACGCGGTGGGTATCGGCGCTTCGTCGATGTCGAGGAGGAGAATCCGCCCGGGGTTCTCCGCCTGTGCGGACCCCACCAGGCCCCATACGGCGGCCGCTGCTGGATCGACCGGATCGGCCTCCCGGACGGCGACAGCACCCCGGGTCACCACGACCAGTCGGCTGGACGCCAACGAGGGCTCGGCCAGCCACGCCTGTACGACCCGCAGCACCCTCCCGGTCAGCTCCCGCACATCGCCTTTACCGCCGCCGAGGTCCAGCAGCAGCGCGTCCGGCGGGAAAGTCTCCGGGGTGGTGGCCAGATGGTGTACGTCCTCGGTGTCGCCCACCGATACGGGTTCCACGGTCGTGCCGTCCGGCCGAACCGGCAGTTCCTCCCACGCGATGCGGAACATCCGGTCCGCCGTCGCCGCCGTGCCGAACTGCTCGGCGCCGACCGGACGGGACACCACCGAGCCCACCGAGGCCACGGGGGCACCGCTCTCATCGGCCAGTTCCAGGGACATGGTGTTCGGACCGGACGGTGTCACACGTACCCGCAGCGCTGAGGCCCCGGAGGCATGCAACGCCACCTCGCGATAGGCGAACGGCAGTACGAGCCCCGCATCGGCTTCGTCGCGATCGTGGAAGGCGATGGTGTGCATGGCGGCATCGAGGAGTGCCGGATGCAGCCCGAACCCCGCCGCCTGAACCCGATGTTCCTCCGGCAGAGCCACCTCGGCACACACCGCACCATCCAGCCGCCAGGCCGCCCGCACCCCCTGAAACACCGGCCCATACCGATAGCCGACCTGTTCCAGGCCGTCATACAGGCCCTCCACTTCCCCCGGATCCACCGCCACGGCACCCGCCGGAGGCCACACCGACAGCCCCGTGTCGGGAGCGGAGATCTCATCCGCGCGGCACAACGTCCCTGTGGCGTGCCGCACCCACGCAGCCCCCAGACCGGCATCTTCCGCCCGCGAATACACCCGCACACCGCGCCGACCGTCCTCATCGGCCGCCCCCACACTCACCCGCACCTGAACCGCCCCGCTCTCCGCCAACACCAGCGGAGCCTCCATCACCAGCTCCTCCACCCCACCGCAACCGACCTCATCACCGGCCCGGACCGCCAACTCCACAAACGCCGCCCCCGGCAACAACACCGCACCCGCAGCCACATGATCAGCCAGCCACGGATGAGACCCCAACGACAACCGCGAGGTGAACAACACCTCACCCGACCCCGGCACCTCCATCACCGCACCCAACAACGGATGCTCCACCCCCGCCAGCCCGGCAGACGTCACATCACCGGCGCCACGCCCGTCCCCCACCAACCAGTAATGCTCACGTTGGAACGCATACGTCGGCAGATCCGAGATATGGGCGGGCAGAACCGTGTTGCCGAACAGGGCACCGAAATCGATGCGTACGCCTGCCACATGCAGGTGCGCGACGGCGGACATCAGCGCCCGGGGCTCGTCGCCCTCCCGCCGCAACGACGGCACCACCACGGGCTGCTCGGCCGCCTCTTCCGGCACGCAGTCCCCGACCATCGCGGACAGCACCGCATCCGGCGCCAATTCCAGGTACGTGCTGACGCCATAGTCGGCAAACGCCCGCACACCGTCCGCGAACCGCACCGCCGAACGGACATGCTCCACCCAGTACTCGGGGGAACACACCGTCTCCGTGTCTGCTAGCCGCCCGGTCACGTTGGAGACCAGGGGGATCAGCGGTGCAGCGAACGACACGTCGGCGATCGCCTCCCGGAACTCCTGAAGCATGGGCTCCATACGTGCGGAGTGGAACGCGTGCGAGACGGTCAGACGCCTCGTCCGGCACTCCTGCCCCGACAACTCCTCCGCCACCCGTAGCACCGGCTCCTCATCACCGGAGAGCACCACCGCCGCAGGCCCGTTCACCGCCGCGATATCCACCCCCGACACCAGCAGCGAACGCACCCGCTCCTCACCCGCACCCACCGCCACCATCGCGCCACCCTCCGGCAACGCCTCCATCAACCGACCCCGCGCCGCCACCAACACCGCCGCATCCCCCAACGACAACACACCCGCCACATGCGCCGCCGCCACCTCACCGATCGAATGCCCACCGACGACATCCGGCACCACACCCCACGACTCCACCAACCGGAACAACGCCGTCTCCAGCGCGAACAACCCCGCCTGAGCAAACACCGTCCGCTCCAACAACTCACCATCCCCGAACACCACCTCCCGCACCGAACCCCCCACCCCACCCGCACCCAACTCCCCATCCAACGCCTCACACACCACATCGAACGCATCCCGGAACACCGGGAACGCCTCATACAACCCACGCCCCATCCCCACCCGCTGACACCCCTGACCAGCGAACAACACCCCCAACCGACCACGCACCACCGAACCCGACACCACCCCAGCAGCCGACTCACCCCGCGCCACCGCACCCAACCCCGCCAACGCCTCCCAACGATCCCCCGCCACCACCACCGCACGATCCGACAACCCCGCCCGACCACAACCCAACGCAACACCCAGCTCGCTCAGATCGAGCTGCGACTCGTCCGCAAGGAAGGACCGCAGGCGACGCGCCTGGGCCCGCAAGGCCGCGTCACCACGCCCCGACACCACCAGCGGCACAGGGATGCCCTTCGGCCAAGACATCGCCGGGTCGGTCGGCTCGGTCGCCGACGCCGGCGCCTGTTCCAAGATGACGTGGGCGTTGGTGCCGCTGACGCCGAACGCGGACACACCAGCCCTGCGTGGACGCCCGACCTGCGGCCACACGCGCTCCTCGGTCAGCAGTTCCACCGCACCCGCCGACCAATCCACCTGGGACGTAGGTTCCTCCACATGCAGTGTCCGAGGCGCGATGCCATGCCGCAGCGCCAACACCATCTTGATCACACCGGCCACCCCCGCAGCCGCCTGCGCATGGCCGATGTTCGACTTCAACGACCCCATCAACAGCGGGCGATCGCGGTCCTGACCATATGTGGCCAGCACCGCCTGCGCCTCGATGGGATCGCCCAGCGCCGTACCCGTGCCATGCGCCTCGACCACATCCACCTCGGCGGCCGACACACCCGCACTGGCCAGTGCCTGCCGAATAACGCGCTGCTGCGACGGACCATTCGGCGCCGTCAGACCGTTCGACGCACCGTCCTGGTTCACCGCACTGCCCCGCACCACCGCCAACACCCGATGGCCACGCCGCTCCGCGTCCGACAACCGCTCCAGCGCCAACACACCCACGCCCTCGGCCCACCCCGTACCGTCAGCCGAGGCGGCGAAGGACTTGCACCGGCCATCGATCGACATGCCGCGCTGGCGCGAGAAGGCGATGAAGATGCCGGGCGTGGGCATCACCGTGACACCACCGGCCAGGGCGATCGAACACTCACCGGCTCGCAACGCCTGAGCCGCCAGATGCAACGCCACCAGGGACGAGGAGCATGCCGTGTCCACCGCGACCGACGGGCCCTCGAAGCCAAGCGCATAGGACACCCGTCCCGACAGCACACTGGCCGAGGCGCCGAGGCCCAGCATGCCCTCGAGCTCGGCGGGCACCGACTCCACACCCGACCCGTAGTTGTGGTAGGTCACCCCGGAGAAGACGCCCACGTCCTTGCCCCGCAGGGTGGTGGGGTCGATTCCGGCCCGCTCCAGCGCTTCCCACGAGGTTTCCAGCATCAGGCGCTGTTGCGGGTCCACCGCCAGCGCCTCACGTGGCGAGATCCCGAAGAAGCCCGCGTCGAACTCCCCGGCATCGTGCAGAAATCCGCCTTGGTGCGCATAGCTGGTGCCGGGGTGGTCCGGGTCCGGATGGAACAGGTTCTCCAGATCCCAGCCACGGTTCACCGGGAAGTCGCTGATCCCATCCCGGCCCTGAAGCACCAGCTCCCATAGCTCTTCCGGAGTGGAGACTCCTCCCGGCAGTCGACACGCCATGCCCACGATCGCCACCGGCTCGGTCGAAAGGGCCCCGGACGCTGATGTCGGCTCCGCGCCTTCCTCCAGGGCCTGGGCCGCTGCCGTGTCCCCGATGAGCTCGTCGCGTAGGAAGTCGGCGAGAATCAGGGGCGTGGGGTAGTCAAAGAGCAGGGTGGTCGGCAGCGTACGGTCGGTGAGTGCGTTCAAACGGTTGCGCAACTGCACGGCGGTGGCCGAGTCGAACCCGATCTGGTTGAACACCATGTCCGGTTCGATGGCGTCCAGCGAGGGATGGCCCAAGACGCCTGCGGTCTCCTGGCGGACGGTCTCCAGCAGGATGCGTTCCTGCTCCTGCGCTGACTCCCCACGAAGGCGGGCGGTCAACGCGCCGGTCTCCTCGGGCAATTCGGCCATGCCCGGTAGCTGATCGTCTATGGATCCCGCGTCGGCGGGGGCCGCACTCTTGAGCCAGTAATGCTGGTGTTGGAAGGCGTAGGTCGGCAGGTCACACGCGGTGTGTGCGGAAGCCTTGCCGAGCAGGGCGGACCAGTCGACGGGGACACCGCGTACGTATGCCTCGGCCAGGGAGGTGAGCACGCGGCGCATCCCGCCCTCGTCCCGGCGGAGCGTCCCGGTCACCACAACGGGCCCGGCGTCCGCTTGCTCCGCCGCCGCCTCAATGCTCATCGTCAGCACCGGATGCGCACTCACCTCAACGAAAGCCCGGAAGTCCTCTTCCAGCAGGCGCTCGATGGACGGGGCGAAGCGGACGGTGCTGCGCAGATTGCGGTACCAGTACCCGGCATCCAACTCGGCCGTATCCACCCACTCCCCCTCCACCGTGGAGAAGAACGGGATACGTGAGGACACCGGCCGCACCTGCGACAACGACCGGGCCAACTCCTCCTCGACCGCCTCCACCTGCGCCGTATGCGAGGCGTAATCCACATCAACCCACCGCGCCCGCACCCCCACCCCCTCGCACTCCCCCACCAGCTCCCGCAACGCCTCCCGCTCACCAGCCACCACCACCGACAACGGCCCATTCACCGCCGCCACCCCAACCCGACCCGACCACCCCTCAACCAACAACTCCGCCTCACCCACACCCACAGCCAGCGACACCATCCCACCCCGACCCGACAACCCAGCCGCGATCGCCCGACTACGCAACACCACCACACGCGCCGCATCCTCCAACGACAACCCACCCGCCACACACGCCGCCGCAATCTCCCCCTGCGAATGACCCACCACCACCGACGGCACCACACCAGCCGCCAACCACACCCGCGCCAACCCCACCATCACCGCAAACGACACCGGCTGCACCACATCAACCCGCTCCAACGACACACCACCCCCCACACCCCGCACCACATCCACCAACGACCACCCCGTCAACGGATCCAACACCCCCGCACACTCCGCCAAACACTCCGCAAACACCACACTCGACTCCAACAACTCCGCACCCATCCCCACCCACTGCGCCCCCTGACCAGGAAAGACAAACGCCACCCGACCCCGAACATCAGCCCTCCCCGCCCCACCACCCTCCGCCACCACCGCCAGCCCCGCCAACGCCTCCTCCCGATCCCCCGCCACCACCACCGCACGATCCGACAACGCGGCCCGACCACAGGCCAGCGCCGCCCCCAGCTCCCCCACACCCACATCCGGGTGACCCTCAACGAAGTCCAGCAACCTCCGCGCCTGCCCCCGCAACCCCGCACCACCACGCCCCGACACCACCAACGGCACCACACCACCGTCCGAAGCCTCCGGCACCACCTCCGTGGCCACTTCCGGAGCCTGCTCCAAAATCACATGAGCGTTCGTCCCGCTCACCCCGAACCCCGACACCCCCACCCGACGCGGACGCCCCACCTCAGGCCACACCCGCTGCTCAGTCAGCAACTCCACCGCACCCGACGACCAATCCACCTGCGGCGACGGCTCATCCACATGCAACGTCCTCGGCAACACCCCACACCGCAACGCCAACACCATCTTGATCACACCAGCCACACCCGCAGCCGCCTGCGCATGACCAATATTCGACTTCAACGACCCCAACCACAACGGACGCCCCTCAGGCCGATCCTGGCCATACGTGGCCAACACCGCCTGCGCCTCAATCGGATCACCCAGCGCCGTCCCCGTCCCATGCGCCTCCACCGCGTCCACATCGCCCGCCACCAGCCCCGCACCCGCCAACGCCTGCCGGATCACCCGCTGCTGCGACGGACCATTCGGCGCCGTCAACCCATTCGACGCACCGTCCTGATTCACCGCAGTGCCCCGCACCACAGCCAACACCCGGTGACCGTTCCGCTCGGCGTCCGACAGCCGCTCCACCAGCAGCACACCCGCGCCCTCGGAGAAGCCGGTGCCGTCCGCCGAGGCCGCGAAGGCCCTGCAACGGCCGTCCTTGGACATCCCGCGCTGCCGCGAGAAGCCGACGAAGATGCCCGGGTTGGCCATGACGGTCACACCTCCGGCCAACGCCATCGAGCACTCGCCCAATCGCAGCGCCTGTACGGCCAGGTGCAGCGCCACCAGCGACGAGGAACACGCCGTATCCACCGCGACAGAGGGACCCTCGAAACCGAGCGCATAAGACACCCGCCCCGACAGGACGCTCGCCGATGTGCCCGTCCCCATGACCGCTTCAAGCTCCTCGGGGACCCGCGCTCCGGAGCCGTAGCTGTGGTACGTCACCCCGGAGAAGACGCCGATGTCCTTGCCCCGCAAGGCGGTCGGGTCGATACCGGCGCGTTCGAACGCCTCCCAGGAGGTCTCGAGCATGATGCGCTGTTGCGGATCCATCGCCAGCGCCTCACGTGGCGAGATGCCGAAGAAGCCCGCGTCAAACTCCCCCGCGTCGCGCAGAAAGCCACCCTCGCGGACATAGCTGGTGCCCGGGTGGTCCGGATCCGGGTCGAAGAGGTTCTCCAGATCCCAGCCACGGTCCTCCGGAAACCCTCCGATCGCGTCACCACTCTCCATCACCAGGTCCCACAGCTCCTCCGGCGTGGTCACCCCACCCGGCAACCGACACGCCATCCCCACGATCGCGATCGGCTCCGACAGGCCGCGACGTATGTCGGCGTTCTCCCGCTCAAGCCGCTCGTTCTCCATGAGCGTGACACGCAGCGCTTCGACGACCTTCGCTTCGGGAGTGGTCATCCCGGCCTCCGCATTCCGAACCGACATTACTTCCCGGCCTTGCTCATGGCTCGTTGCACCAGACTGGCCACATCCATATGGGCGATGGCGGCAGCCGATCGCTCCTCCGCCGATTCCCCGTCCACCTGCTGTTCCGCTTCGGGTTCCCGGACCAGCGCCATGAGGGTGTCGAGGATGCCCAGCTCCTGGAAGCGGCTCAGCGGTGTGCCGGCCAACGCGCGGCGCAGGTCCTCCTCACTCGCAGCGAGGCCCTGCTCAGGTGGGGCATCCGGGCAGAGCTTCGTCCGCAAGTGGCGCATCAGGGCGGTGGGCGTCGGATAGTCGAAGACCAGCGTGGCCGGGAGCCGTATCCCGGTGTGGTTGGCCAGCCGGTTGCGCAGTTCCACCGCCGTGAGGGAATCGAAGCCGATTTCGTTGAACGCCAGGTCCGGCCCGATGGCGTGGGCGGAGGCGTGGCCCAGTACCCGAGCCGCCTCCCGGCAGACCAGGCCGAGCAGGATCCGCTCCTGCTCCTCGGGCGTGGCCCTGGTCAGGCTCTGAGTGAAGGCGTCCAGATCGGCGGCCGTCCGCGCGATGCGCCGACCCTGCCGGACGAGGCCACGGAGCAACGGTGGCACTGGTCCGGTGGCGGCTTGAGTCCGCAGTGCGCCCAGGTCCAGTTTCATCGGAAGCACCACCGGCTGGGGCATGCGCAGCGCGGTGTCGAACAGTGCTCCGCCTTCGCCCTCCGACAGCCCGGTCACTCCCCCGCGCGCCATGCGCCGCTGGTCGGCGTCGGTGAGGTGGCCGGTCAGCCCGACCCCCGCACCCTGTGCCCACAGCCCCCACCCCAGGGAGATGCCCGGTAGCCCCTCGGCGCGGCGCCGATGTGCCAAGGCGTCCAGGAAGGCGTTGGCCGCCACATAGCTCCCCTGCCCCGAGCCGCCGAGCGTCCCCGCGGCCGAGGAGAACAGGACGAAGGCCGCCAGATCCAGGTGCCGGGTCAGCTCGTGCAGATGGAGCGCGGCGTCCACCTTCGGGGTGAAGACCGTGTCCAGCCGCTCCCTGGTCAATGCGGTGATCACGCCGTCGTCCAGCGCTCCCGCGCTGTGCACCACGGAGGTCAGCGGTGCGTCTTCGGGCAGCGAGGACAGCAACCCGGCCAGGGCGTCGCGGTCTGCCACATCGCATGCGGCGATCCGTACTCGTGCGCCGAGTGAGGTCAGTTCCCGCTCCAGCTCGGCGGCGCCGGTGGCCTGGGGTCCGCTCCGGCTGGTCAGCACCAGATTCCGTACGCCATGCTCGGTCACCAGACGCCGGGCGGCCACCTTGCCCAGCGATCCGGTACCACCCGTGATGAGGACGGTGCCGTCCGGGTCAAGTCGGCGCGGCAGGGTGAACACGTTCTTGCCGATGTGCTGCGCCCGGCTCATGAAGCGGAAGGCGGCCGGGGCGCGCCGGATGTCCCATGCGGTCACCGGTGGCGGGGTCAGCACCCCCTTCTCGAAGAGGTCGACCAGCTCGGTCAGCATCCGCCGGATGCGCTCGCCACCGGCCTCGGCCAGGTCAAACGCCCGATAGGCCACGCCGGGGTGCTGATTGCCCACCTCTTCGGCGTCCCGGATATCGCTCTTGCCCATTTCGATGAACCGCCCGCCCCTGGGCAGCAATCGGAGTGAGGCGTCCACGAAGTCTCCGGCGAGGGCGTCCAGCACCACATCGAAGCCACGGCCGCCGGTCATCTCGAGAAACCGATGCTCGAACTCCAGGGTCCGGGAGTTGGCCAGCCGTCCGTCCGGGACACCGGCGGTACGCGCCGCGTCCCACTTGGCCGGGCTGGCGGTGCCGTAGACCTCGGCGCCCCAATGCCGCGCCAGTTGCACCGCGGCCATGCCGACGCCACCGGCGGCGGCATGGATGAGCACCGACTCCCCGCGCTCCAGCCCTGCCAGGTCGCGCAGTCCGTAGTAGGCGGTGAGGAATGCGCAGGGGACCGCGGCCGCCTGCTGGAAGGACCACCCATCAGGCATGTGGACGAGAGTGCGGCAGTCGGCGACGGCGATGGGGCCGCCCGCGCCCTCGAAGAGCCCCATGACGCGGTCGCCCGGAGCGAAGCGGGTGACATCCGGGCCGACCTCCGTGACGACGCCCGCGCCCTCGTTGCCGATGCTGATCTCGCCGGGGTACATGCCCAGCGCCATCAGCACATCGCGGAAGTTGAGCCCCGCGGCACGTGTCTCGATCCGGACATGGCCCGGGGGCAGTGGCGCCAATGCCCCCGGCGACGGCAGCAGCGCCAGGCCCTCGAGCGTTCCCGGGCCGCGGGTGCCCAGCTGCCACGCGAGTTCTCCCTCGGGCGCCACCAGTGCCTCGTCGGCCGTCGCCCGGGTCAGACGGCGTTGGTGGCAGACGCCCGCTCGTAGTGCGAGCTGTGGTTCGTCCCCGGCGAGCAGGGCGGGCAGAAGGGTGGGCAGGGCCTCCGTGGAGGCCGGTGCGCGGTCCAGGTCGAGGAGCAGGATCCGCCCGGGGTTCTCCGACTGCGCGGTGCCGACCAGCCCCCAGGCCGCGGCGACCGCCGGATCGATCGGATCGGTGTCCCGGACTCCTACCGCGCGCCGTGTCAGCACCAGCAGGCGTGAGTCCTCCAGCGTGGGCTCGGTCAGCCACGTCCGCAGCACGTCCAGAACTTGGCCCGTCAGCTCATGCGCGCGGGCCGCGCTGGTGTCGTCGCCTACGGCATCGTCGGGGCCGATCTCGTACCGCAACACGGGCGGCGCCGCGACCGACGCGTCGACTCGGGTGGCCAACTGCCGTACATCCTGCGCGGTGTGTACGGAGACGGTGTCCAGTGGTACGTCGGCGGCGTCGACCCGCAGCTCCTCCCACCCTACGAGGAACATCCGGTCGGTCGAGGTCCGTGTGGCGGCGTCCAGCAGCGCCGTCGGCATCGGCCGCGACACCAACGACTCGACCGCCGCCACCGCCGCCCCGCTCGGATCGGCCAGCCGAAGGCCCACCCCCTCCTTGCCGTTGGGTGTGATACGTACGCGCAGTGCCGAAGCGCCGGAGGCATGCAGGGACACTCCCCGATAGGCGAACGGCAGGGTGGGCCCTGCCTGGTCACCGGTACGGTCGCGGAACGCGGTGGCGTGCAGGGCCGCGTCGAGCAGTACGGGGTGCAGCCCAAACGCGGTGGCTTCGGCCGACAGCTCCTCGGGCAGGGCCACCTCGGCGTAGATCTCGTCGCCCCGCGTCCACGCGGCCCGCAGACCACGGAAGGCCGGGCCGTATCCGTAACCGCTCGCCTCCAGCTCCTCATAGACGCCGCGCACCCGCTCCTCCGGGACCGCGACCGCCCCGGCGGGGGGCCACTGCGTCAGGTCCGCGTCCAGGTCATCGGGGGTGTCCTGGGCAAGGGTGCCGCTGATGTGGCGGGTCCAGGGGGTGTCCGTACCACCGTCCTGGCCGCGTGAGTGCACTGCCAGCGGGCGTCGGCCGGAATCGTCCGCCGCGCCGACGCTCACCCGCAGCTGAACACCGTCGCGCTCGGGAAGGGCCAGCGGTGCTTCGACGACAAGCTCTTCGACGACCCCACAGCCGACTTCGTCACCGGCGCGCACCGCCAGCTCCACGAACGCCGCCCCGGGCAGCAGCACCGTGCCCGCCGCCGTGTGGTCGCCCAGCCACGGATGCGTACGCGGCGACAGGCGGGAGGTGAACAGCAGGCCCCCCGACTCGGGCAGTTCGGTCACGGCGCCCAGCAGTGGATGGTCGGCGCCCGCGAGCCCCAGCGCTGTCGCGTCCACCGATCCGCCTCGCCGTCCCAGCCAGTAGTGCTGACGTTGGAAGGCGTAGGTGGGCAGATCCATCGCGGCGAGCGCGGGGATGTCGCCGAGCAGGGCGGACCAGTTCACGGGGACGCCGCGTACGTATGCCTCGGCCAGGGAGGTGAGCACGCGGCGCATTCCGCCCTCGTCCCGGCGGAGCGTCCCGGTCACCACGACCGGTCCGGCGTCCGCTTGCTCCGCCGCCGCCTCAATGCTCATCGTCAGCACCGGATGCGCACTCACCTCGACGAAGGCCGTAAAACCTTCCTCGATCAACCGGTCGATGGACGGGGCGAAGCGGACGGTGCTGCGCAGATTGCGGTACCAGTACCCAGCATCCAACTCGGCCGTATCCACCCACTCCCCCTCCACCGTGGAGAAGAACGGGATACGTGAGGACACCGGCCGCACCTGCGACAACGACCGGGCCAACTCCTCCTCGACCGCCTCCACCTGCGCCGTATGCGAGGCGTAATCCACATCAACCCACCGCGCCCGCACCCCCGCCCCCTCGCACTCCTCCACCAGCTCCCGCAACGCCTCCCGCTCACCAGCCACCACCACCGACAACGGCCCATTCACCGCCGCCACCCCAACCCGACCCGACCACCCCTCAACCAACCGCTCCGCCTCACCCACACCTACAGCCAGCGACACCATCCCGCCACGACCCGACAACCCAGCCGCGATCGCCCGGCTACGCAACACCACCACCCGCGCCGCATCCTCCAACGACAACCCACCCGCCACACACGCCGCCGCAATCTCCCCCTGCGAATGACCCACCACCACCGACGGCACCACACCAGCCGCCAACCACACCCGCGCCAACCCCACCATCACCGCAAACGACACCGGCTGCACCACATCCACCCGCTCCAACGACACACCACCCCCCACACCCCGCACCACATCCACCAACGACCACCCCGTCAACGGATCCAACACCCCCGCACACTCCGCCAAACACTCCGCAAACACCACACTCGACTCCAACAACTCCGCACCCATCCCCACCCACTGCGCCCCCTGACCAGGAAAGACAAACGCCACCCGACCCTGAGCGTCCGCGCGTCCCACCACATCGCCACCGGCCACCTCACCCCCGGCCACGGCCTCCAGACCCGCCAGCGCCTCACTTCGGTCCCCCGCCAGCACCACCGCACGTTCCGACAACCCCGCCCGCGACGCTGCCAAGGAACGTGCCAAATGGCCCAGTTCCACGTCTGACCGCGGCTCCAGAAAGTCCAGCAGCCGCCGCGCCTGCCCCCGGAGCCCCGCCCCATCAGAGCCCGAAACGACCAACGGCATCACACCACCCGGAACCTCCGGCACGACGTCAACCGCCGCCTCCGGAGCCTGCTCCAAAATCACATGAGCGTTCGTCCCACTCACCCCGAACCCCGACACCCCCACCCGACGCGGACGCCCCACCTCAGGCCACACCCGCTGCTCAGTCAGCAGCTCCACCGCACCCGACGACCAATCCACCTGCGGCGACGGCTCATCCACGTGCAGCGTGCGCGGCAGCACCCCATGCCGCAACGCCATCACCATCTTGATCACACCCGCCACACCCGCAGCCGCCTGCGCATGACCGATGTTCGACTTCAACGACCCCAACCACAACGGACGCCCCTCGGGCCGATCCTGGCCGTAGGTCTGCATCAACGCCTGGACCTCGATCGGATCACCCAGCGTGGTGCCGGTGCCGTGGCCCTCCACGGCGTCCACATCGCCCGCCACCAGCCCCGCGCTCGCCAACGCCTGCTGAATCACCCGCTGCTGCGACGGACCATTCGGCGCCGTCAAACCATTCGACGCACCGTCCTGATTCACCGCGCTACCCCGCACCACCGCCAACACCCGATGCCCGTTCCGCTCCGCATCCGACAACCGCTCCACAACCACCACACCCACACCCTCAGCCCACCCCGTGCCATCCGCCGACGCCGCGAACGACTTACAGCGGCCGTCTTCGGCCATGCCGCGCTGCCGCGAGAAGCCAACGAAGGCGCTGGGGGTGGACATGACGGTGGCCCCTCCTGCCAGGGCCATCGAGCACTCGCCGGAGCGCAGCGCCTGCGCGGCCAGGTGCAGGCCCACCAGTGAGGAGGAGCATGCCGTGTCGATCGTCATCGCCGGGCCCTCGAACCCCAGCTCATAGGCGACCCGACCGGTGAGTACGCTCGCCGAGCTGCCCGTCATCAGATAGCCCTCGACACCCTCGGGGACCGTGTCCACATCCGTGGCGTAGTCCTGGTTGAGGGTGCCGAAGTAGACTCCAACGTCCCTGCCACGGAGACCAGTCGGGTCGATTCCGGCGCGCTCCAACGCCTCCCATGACGTCTCCAACAACAGCCGCTGCTGCGGATCCATCGCCAGCGCCTCACGTGGCGAGATCCCGAAGAAGCCCGCGTCGAACTCCCCCGCGTCGCGCAGAAAACCACCCTCGCGGACATAGCTGGTGCCCGGGTGGTCCGGATCCGGGTCGAAGAGGTTCTCCAGATCCCAGCCACGGTCCTCCGGAAACCCACCGACCGCGTCACCACCCTCCATCACCAGGTCCCACAGCTCCTCCGGCGTGGTCACCCCACCCGGCAACCGGCACGCCATCCCCACGATCGCGATCGGCTCCGACCGCGCGGCCTCGATCTCGGTGAGCCGTTGCCGCGCCTGGTGCAGGTCGGCGGTCACCCGCTTGAGGTACCGGACCAGCTTCTCGTCGTTCTCCACCGGAGGTCACCTTCCCCTTCACTCGTAGGCGCGGTCGGAATCCGCCGGGTCCACGATTCCGAACTCGTCGTCGATGAAGGCCAGTACGTCGTCGACCGACGCCGCCTCGAGCGTCGCTTCGATGTCGGCGCCTCCGGCCGGCCCGGGGGCATCGGTGCTGAGTTTGGCCGCCAGCGCCCGGAGCCGGGCGGCGGCGCCCGTGTTCTTGACACCGTCCGGTGGCCGGGCGGCCACCAGTTCTTCGAGCCTCGCCACTTCGGCCAGCACCGGGTCCTGCGTGGTTTCGGCGCCCAGGCGGGTGTCCAGGTGGTTCGCCAGGGCGAGGGGCGTGGGGAAGTCGAAGGCGAACGTGGCGGGGAGTCGCATCCGGGTACGGGCGAGGAGCCGGTCCCGTAGTTCGATCGCCGTGAGCGAGTCGAAGCCGACGTCGGTGAAGGCCGCCTCGGCGCCGATACGGCCGACCGAGGCGTATCCGAGCACATACGCCGCCTCCTGCCGGACCAGGTCGAGCAGGATCGCCCGCCGGTCCGCGGGGCCCGCCCCGGCCAGTCGTGCGGTGAGCGCGTCGGCGTCGTGCGCATGCGCCGACTGGGCCTTCTGCCGGATCCGCCGGGGCTGGGGGACCAGCCCGCGCAACAGTGGCGGCACCGCCCCGGTGGCGGCGTGGGCCCGCAGGGCGCCGAGGTCCAGTTTGATGGGGAGGACCGTGGGTTGGCGCGTGCGCAGCGCGGTGTCGAAGAGCTCCATGCCCTCGGCCGAGGTCAGCGCGGCGAGTCCGTCGCGTGCCAGTCGGCGGTGGTCGGTGTCGCCGAGCTGGGCTGTCATCCCCGTGTCCTGGGACCACATGCCCCAGCCGAGGGAGATCGCGGGAAGCCCTTGGGCGGCCCGGTGCTGGGCCAGCGCGTCGAGGTAGGCGTTGGCGGCGGCGTAGTTGCCCTGGCCGGAGCTGCCGAAGGTGCCGGCGGCGGAGGAGAAGAGGACGAAGGCGGAGAGGTCCAGGTCCCGGGTCAGCTCATGCAGATGGAACGCCCCGTCCACCTTCGGCCGGAACACCGCGTCCATACGCTCCGGAGTCAACGCCGTCAGCACACCGTCGTCCAGAACACCCGCCGTATGCACCACCGCCGACAGCGGAGCATCCCCGGGAACGGCATCCAGCAGCCCGGCCACCGCATCCCGGTCCGCCACATCACACGCCACGAACCGCACCCGCGCACCCGCCCCCACCAGCTCCGCCTCCAACTCGGCGGCGCCCACGGCCTCGGGCCCGCGCCGACTGGCCAACACCAGACTCCGCACCCCGTGCACCGCCACCAGATGCCGCGCCACCACCGCGCCCAGCGCCCCCGTACCGCCCGTGACCAACACCGTCCCATCCACGCCCACACCGCCCGCTCCGGCCTCGGGCGGTTCCACCACACGGGTGAGCCGCCGTAGGAAGCACGCTCCGGCGCGGACCGCGGCCTGGGTCTCGTCGGCGGCGAACAGGGCGGGGACGAGGGTGCTCAGCGTGGCGTACGAGGACGGCTCGTTGTCGACGTCCAGCAGCAGGATCCGGCCGGTGTTCTCCGACTGCGCGGTGCCGACGAGCCCCCATACGGCGGCGATGGCGGGGTCGACCGGCTCGCCCGGATCGACGGCGACCGCGCCCGTGGTCAGCACGACCATCCGCGTGCCGTCCAGCGCGGGTTCGGTCGACCACGCCTGGATGACTTCCAGTACGCGGGTGGTCTGCTCGCGCACACTTCCGGTCTCGGCCACCTCGACCGTCACGGCGTCGAACCGGTCACCTCGCTCGGCCAGCGCGCGCACATCCTCGGCCGTGGCCACCCGCACCGCGCCCAGTGGGGTGCCATCCGGCGTCAGCGCCGTCTCCTCCCATCCGGGGCGGAGCAGACGGTCATGTGTCGAGGCGGTCTTGAACTGCCCGGGCTCGACCGGGCGGGACACCATCGAACCCACCGAGGCCACCGGGGCGCCGGTCTCATCGGCCAACTCCAGCGTCAGGGTGTCCTCTCCGGCGGGGATCACCCGTACCCGTAAGGCCGTGGCACCCGTGGCGTACAGCGCCACATCGCGCCAGACGAAGGGCAGCGCCGTCCGCTGGTCGGCACGTTCCGCACGGTGCTGGAACGCGGCGGCGTGCAGGGCCGCGTCGAGGAGTGCCGGATGCAGCCCGAACCCCGCCGCCTGGGTCCGATGTTCCTCCGGCAGAGCCACCTCCGCGTACACCGCGCCATCCAGCCGCCAGGCCGCCCGCACTCCCTGGAACACGGGCCCATACCGATACCCGGCGCGCTCCAGACCGTCGTACAGGCCCTCCACCTCCACCGGGTCCACCGCCACCGCACCCGCCGGAGGCCACACCGACAGCCCCACATCGGGAGCGGAGGCACCCGCCGCGGGCCGCAACGTCCCGCTCGCGTGCCGCACCCACGCAGCGCCCACGCCCGCGTCCTCCGCGCGCGAATACACCCGCACCACACGCCGACCGCCCTCATCGGCCTCCGCCACACTCACCCGCACCTGAACCGCCCCGCTCTCCGCCAACACCAGCGGAGCCTCCATCACCAGCTCCTCCACCCCACCGCAACCGACCTCATCACCGGCCCGGACCGCCAACTCCACAAACGCCGCCCCCGGCAACAACACCGCACCCGCAGCCACATGATCAGCCAGCCACGGATGAGACCCCAACGACAACCGCGAGGTGAACAACACCTCACCCGACCCCGGCACCTCCGCCACCGCACCCAACAACGGGTGCCCGACGCCCACCAAGCCCGCGGACGCCACATCACCCACCCCCCGCCGCTCTCCCATCAGCCAGTAGTGCTCCCGCTGGAAGGCGTACGTCGGCAGGTCGAGCGAACCGGTGTGCGTTCCGCCCAGCACGGTCGCCCAGTCCATGGGCACGCCACGCGTATGGCAGGTGGCCAGAGCCGTGAGAAGGGCGCGGGTCTCGTCACCCTCCCGGCGGAGGGCCGGTACGAAGGCGGTGTGCCCGTCGTCCAGGCACTCGCGGCCCATCGCGGACAGCGTGCCATCGGGGCCCAGTTCCAGATACGTACTCACCCCGTACTCGGCGAACGCCCGCACACCATCCGCGAACCGCACGGCCGAACGCACATGCTCCACCCAGTACTCGGGCGAACACACCGCCTCCGCCTCCACCAACTCCCCGGTTGCGTTCGACACCAGAGGAATCTCGGGGGCCGCGAACGACAAGCCCTCGGCCACCCGCCGGAACTCCTCCTGCATCGGCTCCATACGTGCGGAGTGGAACGCGTGCGAGACCGCCAGCCGCCTCGTCCGGCACCCCTGCCCCGACAACTCCTCCGCCACCCGCAGCACCGGCTCCTCATCACCGGAGAGCACCACCGCCCCAGGCCCGTTCACCGCCGCGATGCCCACCCCCGACACCAGCAGCGAACGCACCCGCTCCTCACCCGCACCCACCGCCACCATCGCGCCACCCTCCGGCAACGCCTCCATCAACCGACCCCGCGCCGCCACCAACACCGTCGCGTCTGCCAACGACAACACACCCGCCACATGCGCCGCCGTCACCTCACCGATCGAATGCCCACCGACGACATCCGGCACCACGCCCCACGACTCCACCAGCCGGAACAACGCCGTCTCCAGCGCGAACAACCCCGCCTGAGCGAACACCGTCCGCTCCAACAGCTCACCGTCCCCGAACACCACCTCCCGCACCGAACCCGACACCCCACCCGCGCCCAACTCCCCATCCAACGCCTCACACACCACATCGAACGCATCCCGGAACACCGGGAACACCTCATACAACCCCCGCCCCATCCCCACCCGCTGACACCCCTGACCAGCGAACAACACCCCCAACCGACCACGCACCACCGAACCCGACACCACCCCCACACCCAACTCACCCCGCACCACCGCACCCAACCCCGCCAACGCCTCCCCACGATCCCCCGCCACCACCACCGCACGATCCGACAACCCCGCCCGACCACAACCCAACGCAACACCCAGCTCCGCCACCCCCACCTCCGGGTGGCCTTCGGCGAAGTCCAGCAGCCGACGCGCCTGGGCCCGCAACCCCGCATCACCTCGCCCCGACACCACCAACGGCACCAGCCCACCAGGAACCTTCGGCGCCACGTCGACCGCCGTCTCCGGAGCCTGCTCCAGAATCACGTGGGCGTTCGTCCCGCTCACCCCGAACCCCGACACCCCCGCCCGGCGCGGACGCCCCACCTCAGGCCACGCCCGCCGCTCGGTCAGCAGTTCCACCGCACCCGAGGACCAATCCACCTGCGGTGAAGGCTCGTCCACATGCAACGTCTTCGGCAACGCCCCATGCCGCAGCGCCATCACCATCTTGATGACCCCGGCCACGCCCGCCGCGCCCTGGGTATGGCCGATGTTGGACTTGAGCGAACCCAGCCACAGCGGGCGGTCCTCCGGTCGCCCCTGGCCGTACGTGGCCAGCAGCGCCTGCGCCTCGATCGGGTCGCCCAGCGCCGTGCCGGTCCCATGGGCCTCCACCGCGTCCACTTCGGACGGGCCAAGGCGCGCATGGGCCAGTGCCTGCCGGATGACACGCTGCTGCGACGGACCGTTCGGGGCGGTCAACCCATTCGAGGCGCCGTCCTGGTTCACCGCGCTGCCCCGCACCACCGCCAACACCCGATGGCCACGCCGCTCCGCGTCCGACAGCCGCTCCAGCAGCAGCACCCCCGCGCCCTCGGAGAATCCGGTGCCGTCCGCCGCCGCGGCGAATGCCTTGCAGCGGGCGTCGGCGGCGAGTCCGCGCTGGCGCGAGAAGCCGATGAAAGCCCGGGGTGTGCCCAGGACGGTGACGCCACCGGCCAGCGCCATCGAGCAGTCCCCCGCCCGGAGGGCGCGCGCCGCCAGGTGGAGTGCCACCAGGGACGCGGAACACGCGGTGTCGACCGTGACGGCGGGGCCCTCGAATCCGAAGGTGTAGGAGATCCGGCCGGAGAGCACACTTCCGGCGTCGGAGGTCATCAGATAGCTCTCCAGGGCCTCGGGCAGCTCCGGCAGCCCGGCCCCGTAGTCGCTGCCCGCGAACCCGGAGAAGACACCGACGTCCTTGCCGCGCCACGCGGTCGGGTCGATCCCCGCCCGTTCGAACGCCTCCCAGGAGAGCTCGAGCATGATGCGCTGCTGCGGATCCATGGTGACCGCCTCGCGCGGGGAGATTCCGAAGAACCCCGCGTCGAACTCCCCGGCGTCATGCAGGAATCCGCCCTCGCGGACATAGCTGGTGCCCCGGTGGTCGGGGTCCGGATGAAACAGACCCCCCAAATCCCAACCACGGTTCACGGGGAAGCCGGTGATCCCGTCCCGCCCGTGCAGCACCAGCTCCCACAGCTGCTCCGGGGACGACACCCCGCCCGGAAGCCGGCAGGCCATCGCGAGGATCGCGATCGGCTCCGTCTTCTCGGCCTCCAGCTCGCGGACCCGCTTCTGGGAGCGGCGGGCGTCCGCCAGCACGCGCTTGAGGTAGTCGCGCAGCTTCCCGTCATCTGCCATGAGTGTTCACTCCCGAAGGAAACGGTGGCGTCTGCTGGAGGGTCGGCGGCGTGTGGTGTGTCGTCGCGCGGGGCCGGGCGGTCACGAGGTACCGAACTCCCGGTCGATGAGCTCGAACATGGCCTCGTCGGTCGCGGTGTCCACGTCGAACTCCTCGTCCTGGTCGGCGGTTGTGGCGCCTGCCGCGGTCTCCCACTGCTCGACCAGCAGATGGAGGCGGGCCAGCACCGTGGCGTGGGTCGTGGCGTCGGGGGTCACCTCGGCCAGGGTCGTGGCCACGGTGTCGAGCTCGGCCATCAGCACCTCCGAGGTGTCGACCTCCTGGCCCAGTTCGGCCAGGAGGTGGCGGGCGAGGGACGCGGGGGCGGGGTGGTCGAAGATGAGCGTTGCGGGCAGCCGTACCCCGGCCCGGCGGGAGAGCCGGTTGCGCAGCTCCACGGCGGTCAGCGAGTCGAAGCCGATCTCCTTGAAGGGCTGGTCGGGTTCGATCAGATCGGCCGAGGCGTGGCCCAGGACGGCGGCGGCTTCCTGCTGGACCAGGTCGAGCAGGATCTTCTCCTGCTGGCCGGCGGTTGCCCTGACCAGCCTGCTCACCAGGTCGTCCGGGTCCGCCGCCGCGTTGTCGACGGCCCGGCGCGGGGTGCGGACGAGGGCGCGAAGCAGTGCGGGCAGCGAGCCGGAGGCGGCCAGGGTGCGCAGGGCGGCGAAGTCCATGTGCGCGGGGACCAGTACGGTGTCGGGGCCGCGCAACGCGGTGTCGAACAGCTCCATGCCCTCGGGTACGGAGAGTGCGAGCATGCCGCCCTGGGCCATGCGCCGCTGGTCGGAGTCGTCCAGGTGCGCGCTCATGTCGGTCACCTGCCCCCACAGGCCCCAGGCGAGGGAGGTGGCGGGCAGCCCGTTGGCATGGCGGTGGCGGGCGAGCGCGTCGAGGAAGGCGTTGGCGGCGGAGTAGTTGCCCTGGCCCGGGGAGTCGAAGGTGCCCGCCCCGGAGGAGAAGAGGACGAACGCGGCGAGGTCGAGGTCGCGGGTCAGCTCGTGGAGGTTGAGCACCGCGTCCACCTTGGGGCGGAACACCGTGTCCAGGCGTTCCGGAGTCAGGGTGGTGATCACGCCGTCGTCCAGCAGTCCGGCGGTGTGCACCACGGCGGTCAGCGGGGCGTCCTGGGGGATCGAGCCGAGCAGTGCGGCCACCGCCTCGCGGTCGGCGAGGTCGCAGGCCACCGTGCGCACGGTGGCGCCCAGCGCGCCGAGCTCGTCCTCCAGTTCGGGGATCCCCGTGGCGTCCCTGCCACGCCGTCCGGCCAGGACGACGTTGCGCATTCCGTGTTCGGTGACCATGCGCCGGGCCACCAGGCGGCCCAGCGAGCCGGTGCCGCCGGTGACCAGGAGGGTGCCGGTGGCGTCGGGGGTGCGGGGCAGGGTGAACACGTTCTTGCCGATGTGCCGTCCCTGGCTCATGTGGCGGAAGGCGGCCGGGGCGTGGCGTACGTCCCAGGTGTTCAGCGGCAGCGGGTGCAGCGCTCCTCGGTCGAACAGCTCGACCAGTTCGCTCAGCATCTCCCCGATGCGGTCGTTGCCCGCCTCGTAGAGGGAGAACGCCTGGTAGGAGACGCCGGGGTGAGTGGTCGCGACCTCTTCGGGGCTTCGCAGGTCGGCCTTGCCCATCTCCAGGAACCGGCCTCCTCGGGGCAGCAGCCGCAGTGACGCGTCCACGAACTCCCCGGCGAGGCTGTCCAGCACCACATCGACGCCCCGGCCCCGGGTGGCGGCCAGGAAGTGGGATTCGAAGTCCACGGTGCGCGAGTTGCCGAGCCGGTCCGCGCTGATTCCGGTGGCGCGTATGGCGTCCCATTTGGCGGGGGCGGCGGTGGCGAACACCTCGGCGCCCCAGTGGCGGGCGAGCTGCGCGGCGGCCATGCCGACGCCGCCGGCGGCGGCGTGGATCAGTACGGACTCACCGGATCGCAGACCGGCGAGGTCGCGCAGCCCGTAGTAGGCGGTGAGGAACGCCATGGGCACGGTGGCGGCCTGCTGGAAGGACCAGTCGTGCGGGATCCTGACCACGGTGCGGTGGTCGGCCACGGCCAGCGGGCCGACGGCGTCGGGGAACAGCCCCATCACCCGGTCGCCCACGGTGAGCCCGGCCACTCCGGGGCCGATCTCGGTGACCACTCCGGAGCCCTCGTTGCCGATGGTGGCATCGACCCGGTTCATGTCCAGCGCCACCAGGACGTCCAGGAAGTTCAGCCCCGCGGCCCGGACCTCGATCCGGACCTGACCGGCCGCCAGGGGTTCCAGCGCGGCGGGTGCGGGGCGCAGCGCCAGACCTTCGAGGGTGCCGTCGGTGCCGGGTTCGAGCCGCCAGGCCGCCACGCCCGCGGGTGGGGCCAGTGCGCCCGTGGTGTCCGCGCGGGTGAGGCGGCGGGCGTAGCGGATGCCGTCGCGGAGGGCGAGTTGCGGCTCCCCGCCGGTGAACACGCCGGGCAGCAGGGCCAGGGACGCCTGGGCCCGGTCGGTGTCCACCAGGGTGATCCGTCCGGGGTTCTCGGCCTGGGCGGACCGGAGCAGACCGCATACGGCGGCGGCGCTGGGGTCAGAGAGCTCGCGGTCGTGGTGCACGGCCACCGCGCCGTGGGTGAGTACGAGCAGCCGGGTGTCCTCGAGTTCGGGTGCGGCCAGCCAGGCCTGGAGCAGTTCCAGTACCCGGCCGGTCACCTCCCGTACGCCGCTCGCGCTCGGCTCCTGGCCGCCGGCGGCCAGGTCCAGGAGCAGCGCGTCGGGCACGCCCAGGTCTGCCGTCTCGGCCAGTTCGCGGATGTCCTCGGCGGTCGCCACCGGTACGGGGTGGAGGGTGTCCGGTGCGGTGTCGGCCGAAGGTGCCGATAGCTCGTCCCAGCCGACGCGGAACATCCACTCCCGGGTGGGGCCGACGCCGGTTTCCAGCAGTTCGGTGGCCACCGGCCGGGACACCACGGAGCCGACGGTGGCGACGGCCGCGCCGCCGGTGTCCGCCAGGTGGAGTGCCACCTCCTCGGGGCCGTTCGGTGCGATGCGGACGCGTAGCGCGGACGCCCCGGCGGCGTACAGGGCGACATCGCGGTAGGCGAACGGCAGCGCCAGCGTGGCCTGGGCGGCGCCGAGGTCGCGGAAGGCGATCGCGTGCATGGCGGAGTCGAGCAGCACCGGGTGCAGTCCGAAGCCGTCCGCCGAGAGCCCCTGGCCGTCGGCCAGGGCGACCTCGGCGAACACCTCCTCGCCCCGGGTCCACACCGCGCGCAGCCCCCGGAAGGCCGGTCCGTAGCCGTAACCGGCGGCGGCCATGTCCTCGTACGCCTCGGCCACGCGCTCGGTGTCCACCGCGACCGCCCCGGCCGGTGGCCACTGGGTGAGGCCGGTGTCGGGCGGGGTGGCGACGGCGGCCGGGGCCAGGACACCCGTGGCGTGCCGTGTCCAGGCCGCCCCGGGGCCGCTTCCCTCCGCGCGGGAGCGCACGGAGAGCGGGCGCCGCCCGGAGTCGCCCGCCTCGCCCACGAACACCTGGAGGCGCGCGCCGTCGCCCTCGGCCAGGGTGAGCGGTGCCTCGATGACGAGCTCCTCGACGACACCGCAGCCCACCTCGTCACCGGCGCGCACCGCCAGCTCCACGAACGCCGCCCCGGGCAGCAGCACCGTGCCCGCCGCCGCGTGGTCGGCCAGCCACGGGTGCGTACGCAGCGACAGCCGGGAGGTGAACAACACCCCGCCGGACTCGGGGACTTCGGCGACCGCGCCCAGCAGGGGGTGCTGGGCCGGTTCGAGGCCGAGCCCGGACGCGTCACCGACGGCGTCGGTCGACTCCAGCCAGTAGTGGTGCCGTTGGAAGGCGTACGTGGGCAGATCGATCCGGCGCGGGTCCGAACCGGCGAACACCGTCGCCCAGTCCACCGGCAGCCCGCCCACATGGCCCTCGGCGAGGGAGGCCAGGAACCGCCGCGCACCGCCCTCTTCGCGCCGCAGGGAACCCACGGCCACCGCGTCGGCCCCGGCGTCCTCGAACATCTGCTGCATGGCCGTCACCAGCACGGGATGGGCGCTGGACTCGACGAAGAAGCCGAATCCGTCGGCGAGCAGTTCATGGACGGCGCCCTCGAAGTCGACCGGCCGGCGCGCGTTGCGGAACCAGTACTCGGCGTCCAGTTCGCCGGTGTCCAGCACACCACCGGTGACCGTCGAGTAGAACGGGATGTGGCCGCGGCGCGGGGTGATGTCGGCGAACATCGCGAGGATGCGGTCCCGCAACGGATCGACCTGGGCGCAGTGCGAGGCCACCGTCGAGCCCACGACCTGCGCCCGGATCCCGTCGGCCTTGCACCCGGCCACGAACTCCTCCAACGCGGCCACCTCGCCCGCGACGGTCACCGCCGAGGGGCCGTTGCGTCCGGCGATCACCAGTCGCTCGCCCCAGTCCGCCAGCCGCTTCTCCACGGCGTCGGGCGACACCGCCACGGAGGCCACCGCGCCCCTGCCCACCAGTTCCTCGGCGAACAGTGCGCTGCGCAGGACCACGATCCTGGCCGCGTCCTCCAGCGACAGCGCCCCTGCCACGTACGCCGCCGCGATCTCCCCTTGGCTGTGGCCGACCACCGCCGCGGGTTCGACCCCGGCCGCCGCCCACACCGCCGCCAGGGACACATGCACCGCGAACAGCGCGGGTTGCAGGATCTCGATCCGGTCCAGGGAAGGCGCGCCCTCCGCCCCCTGGATCACATCGGTGACCGACCAGTCCAGGTGGCGGCCCAGCGCGTCGTCACATTCGGCGAACCGGTCGGCGAACGCCGGTGAGGAGGCGAGCAGTTCGGCCGCCATGCCCTGCCACTGCGAGCCCTGGCCGGGGAAGACGAAGGCGATATGCCCGGTGGCCGGGCCGGTGCCGCGGATCACATCGGGCGCGGGGGCGTTCTGGGCCAGTGCGGCCAGGCCACGCAGCGCCGCCTCCCGGTCGGTGGCCAGCACCACGCCGCGTTGTTCCAGCGCGGCGCGCCCGGAGGCCAGCGACCAGCCCAGGTCCGGTAGGGCCACGTCGGGGCGTTCGTCCAGGAACGACAGCAGGCGCTGGGCCTGAGCGCGCAGCCCCGACTCGCCCCTCCCGGACACCAGAAGCGGCACCGGGGCGCCGTCGAGCACCGGGGCGTCGTCCAGGACCGGTGGTGACGACGGAGCCGGTTCGGTGGCGGCGGTGCCGGTTTCCGCGGTGGCACCGGTCGCGGAGCCGGGTTCACCGGGCCGGCGGGCCGGGGCCTCTTCGAGGATCACATGGGCGTTGGTGCCGCTGATGCCGAAGCCCGATACGGCGGCCCGGCGCGGCCGTCCCGTCTCCGGCCACGGCTGCTCGCCGGTCAGGAGTTCCACGGCACCGGCCGACCAGTCCACCTGGGGCGTGGGCGCGTCCACATGCAGCGTCTTCGGCAGTACGCCATGCCGCAGCGCCATCACCATCTTGATCACACCGGCCGCACCGGCGGCGGCCTGGGTGTGACCGATGTTGGACTTCACCGACCCCAGCCACAGCGGACGGTCGCGGTCCCGGCCGTACGTGGCCAGCAGGGCCTGCGCCTCGATGGGGTCGCCCAGCGCCGTACCCGTGCCGTGTGCCTCCACCACGTCCACATCGGCGCCCGTCAGCCGTGCGCTGCTCAGCGCCCGGCGGATGACCCGCCGTTGTGAGGGGCCGTTGGGCGCGGTGAGGCCGTTGGAGGCACCGTCCTGGTTCACCGCCGAGCCGCGCACCACCGCCAGGACCGGGTGCCCCGCGTCAACGGCGTCGGACAGGCGCTCCAGCAGAAGCACACCCGCGCCCTCGGAGAACCCGGTGCCGTCCGCCGAGGCCGCGAATGCCTTGCACCGGCCGTCGGGGGCCAGGCCGCGCTGGCGGGAGAAGCCCACGAAGGCGTCGGAGGCCGCCATCACGGTGACGCCACCGGCCAGCGCCATCGAGCACTCACCCGCCCGCAGCGCCTGCGCCGCCAGATGCAGCGCCACCAGCGACGAGGAGCACGCCGTGTCGATCGTCACGGCCGGGCCTTCGAGGCCGAGTGCGTAGGAGACCCGTCCGGACAGCACACTTCCCGCGCCACCGGTGAGGATGAAGCCCTCCAGCCCTTCGGGGACCTCGGCGAGACCGGAGCCGTAGTCGTGGAACGCGATACCGGAGTAGACGCCGACGTCCTTGCCCCGTTTGCTGGTCGGGTCGATCCCGGCGCGCTCGAACACCTCCCAGGACAGCTCCAGCATGATCCGCTGCTGGGGGTCCATCGCCACGGCCTCCCGGGGCGAGATGCCGAAGAAGCCCGCGTCGAACTCCCCCGCGTCGTGCAGGAACCCTCCTTCCGTGGCATAGCTGGTGCCGGGGTGGTCCGGATCGGGGTGGAAGAGGTTGTCCAGGTCCCAACCGCGGTTCACCGGAAAGCCGGAGATGCCGTCACCGCCGGTGGACACCAGCTCCCACAGGTCTTCCGGGGTGCTCACCCCGCCCGGCAGCCGGCAGGCCATCCCGACGATCGCGATGGGGGCGGAGGTGGCCGCGACCGCCTTGTCGTACTCGTGCTTCAGCCGGGCGTTGTCCTTCAGCGAGGCGCGCAGGGCGTCGACGATCTGTTCGCTCTGGCTACTGCTCATGGCTGCCTCCCACCGCGTCGAGTGCGTTCACAACTGGGTTCCGTCGAACGCCCGTTGGACCAGTCCGGCGATATCCATTCCATCGATCAGGTCGAGCTCCTCATCAGCGGACGGCCGACTGCCATCCCGTGCGGCCGCTTCGGTCCTGGCCAGCGACCGCAGCGCATCGAGCACTCCGGCCTCGCGGAACCGGCTGAACGGCACGGCGGCCAGTACGCGGCGGATCTCCTCCTCATCGGCCTCGGTGGCCTCGTCGTCGCCCTGGTCTCCCAGGAGCTCGGTGCGCAGGTACTCCACCAGCGCGGTGGGCGTGGGGTAGTCGAAGACGAGAGTGGCCGGCAGCCGGGTGCCCAGTGCGGCGCCGAGGGTGTTGCGCAGGTTCACGGCCGCGAGGGAGTCGAAACCCATCTCCTGGAAGGCCCGTTGCGGTTTGACGGCCTCGACACCGCTGTGGCCCAGCGCGATGGCCGCGTTCTCGCGCACCACCTTCATCAGGGCGCGTTCCCGCTCGGCGTCGGAGCCCGCGGCCAGTTCGCGCAGGAACTCCGAGGCGGATTCGTCGGTGGCATCGTCCGTACGAAGGCTGTCGACGATCTCCTGAACGCCCGGCAGATCGCCGATCAGCGGGCTGGGCCGCAGTGAGGTGAAGGCCGGAACGAACGCCGACCAGTCGATGTCCACCACGGCCACGAGCGTGTCGTCATGGCGGACGGCGTGCGTCAGGGCCGCCATGGCCGCCTCCGGTGCCATGGGCAGCACACCACGGCGGCGCAGTTGCTCCTGGGCCGTGGCATCGGCGGCCACGCCAAAGCCGTCGATCACACCCCAGGCCACCGAGGTGGCCACCAGCCCTCTGGCGCGGCGCCGCTCGATCAGGGCGTCGAGCTGGGCGTTGGCCGCGCCGATCAGCCCCTGGCCGCCACCGCCCCAGACGCTCGCGACCGACGAGAAGACCACGAACAGATCCAGCTCCCGGTCGGCGAGGAGCGTGTCGAGATGCAGCAGGCCGTCGACCTTGGCCGCCAGCGTCTCCGCAAGTTCATCCGCGCCGGTGGCATCGGTCTGGGCGATCCGCGCCAGGTCGGCGGTGTGAACGACACCGGAGAGCTCGGGATACGCGGCGGGGCCGGTGAGCAGCCGCTCCACCGCGTCCCGGTCGGTGAGGTCCGTCGGGCACACCGTCACCTTCGCACCCAGACCGCTCAGCTCGTCGCGCAGGGCCACCACGTGCGGTGCTTCATGCGGCGCCTCCGGATCGGAGCCGACGGTCAGCACCAGGTGCTCGGCACCGGCACCGGCCAGCCAGCGCGCGGCATGCCTGCCGAGACCCTCCGTACCGCCGGTGACCAGGACGGTGCCACGCGGCCGCCACTCCGGCTTCGTCGCGCCGGTGGGCAGGGGATGGCCCCGCAGCCTGCGTACGAAAGCCCCCGTGGCGCGGATCGCGAGCTGATCCTCATCGCCAGGATCGGCCAGCGCGGCGAGGAGGGTCCGGGCGGCCCGGTCGTCGAACACGTCCGGGAGGTCCACCAGCGCCCCCCATCGGTCCGGCTGCTCCAGCGCCACGGCCAGGCCGAGCCCCCACACCGCCGCCTGTTCCGGGGCACTGAGCCGGTCCGTCGCGCCGACGGTCACCGCGCCTCGGGTGGCGCAGTAGAGGCGATGCCCCGAGCCCGCTGAACCCGCCGGGCCCAGGTCGCCGAGGGCCTGCACCAGCGCCAACGTGGCCGCGGTCCCCTCGGTGAGCGTCGCGGAGCCGGGACGTACGCGCTGGTCGAGAGCGAGCAGGGAGAGCACACCGGCGATGTCGTCGTGGTCCGCCAGCGCGCCGCGCAGCATCTCGGCGAAGGCGGCGCGGTCGGGTGATTCCGGTCCGTCGGGCCGCAGGGTCGTGGTGCGCAGACCCTGGCGATTCAGCACCGGGGCCACCCGGGCCGCGTACTCCTCGTCCTGGCAGCCGTACGGCAGGACGACCAGCCAGGTGCCGGTGGGTACGCCGGAGGTGGCGCCGGGGAGTGGCTTCCAGGTGACCTGGTAGCGCAGCCGGTCCGCCGCGGACTTCTCACCACGCTTGCGCCGCCAGTCCGACAGCACGCCCAGCGCACCGCCCATGGCGTCCAGAGCGGCACGGTTCTCGTCGGCGTCGGCCAGGTCAAGCGCTTCGGCCACCGAGCCGAGGTCGCCGCGTTCGACCGCGGCCCAGAACCGGGCGTCGATGGCGTCGGTGCCGCCGGAGGCACCGGCGGGGCTCTGGTCAGAGGCGGGCCGGGTGCCGTGGAGCCAGTAGTGGGCGCGCTGGAAGGCGTACGTGGGCAGATCGGGGAGGTGGACGGGCGGAACGGCGCCGCCGAACAGAGCGCTGAAGTCGATGCGTACGCCTGCCACATGCAGGTGAGCGACGGCGGACATCAGCGCCCGGGGTTCGTCGCCCTCCCGCCGTAGCGACGGCACCACCACGGGCTGTTCGGCCGCCTCTTCCGGCACGCAGTCCCCAACCATCGCGGACAGCACGGCATCCGGCCCCAGTTCGAGATAGGTGCTCACACCGTGGTCGGCAAGCGCCCGTACTCCGTCCGCGAAGCGCACGGCGGCACGCACATGCTCCACCCAGTACTCGGGGGAACACACCGTCTCCGTGTCCGCCAGTCGGCCCGTCACATTGGAGACCAGGGGGATCAGTGGTGCGGTGAAGGACAGATCGGCGATCGCCTCCCGGAACTCCTGAAGCATGGGCTCCATACGTGCGGAGTGGAACGCGTGCGAGACCGCCAGACGCCTCGTCCGGCACCCCTGCTCCGACAGCTCCCGCGCCACCCGCAGCACCGGCTCCTCATCACCGGAGAGCACCACCGCCGCAGGACCGTTCACCGCCGCGATATCCACCCCCGACACCAGCAACGGACGCACCCGCTCCTCACCCGCCCCCACCGCCACCATCGCGCCACCCTCCGGCAACGCCTCCATCAACCGACCCCGCGCCGCCACCAACACCGCCGCGTCCCCCAACGACAACACACCCGCCACATGCGCCGCCGTCACCTCACCGATCGAATGCCCACCGACGACATCCGGCACCACACCCCACGACTCCACCAACCGGAACAACGCCGTCTCCAGCGCAAACAACCCCGCCTGAGCAAACACCGTCCGCTCCAACAACTCACCATCCCCGAACACCACCTCCCGCACCGAACCCGACACCCCACCCGCACCCAACTCCCCATCCAGCACCTCACACACCACATCGAACGCATCCCGGAACACCGGGAACGCCTCATACAACCCACGCCCCATCCCCACCCGCTGACACCCCTGACCAGCGAACAACACCCCCAACCGACCACGCACCACCGAACCCGACACCACCCCCGCAGCCGACTCACCCCGCGCCACCGCACCCAACCCCGCCAACGCCTCCTCACGATCCCCCGCCACCACCACCGCACGATCCGACAACCCCGCCCGACCACAGCCCAACGCAACAGCGAACTCGCCGAGATCCTGGTCAGGTCGATGGTCCAGGAAGGACGACAGCCGCTGTGCCTGCGCCCGCAGGGCGCTCTCGCCTCGCGCGGATACCGGAAGAAGAGCCAGGCCGCCCGGCGGCCGCGGTGCGAGCGGAGCCAGGTCAGGGATGTCCGAGGGCTGTTCCAGGATGACGTGGGCATTGGTGCCGCTGACGCCGAACGCGGACACCCCGGCCCGGCGCGGACGCGCCACTTCCGGCCACGCCCGCTGCTCAGTCAGCAACTCCACCGCGCCCGACGACCAATCCACCTGCGGCGACGGCTCATCCACATGCAACGTCTTCGGCAATACCCCATACCGCAACGCCAATACCATCTTGATCACACCAGCCACACCCGCAGCCGCCTGCGCATGACCAATATTCGACTTCAACGAGCCCATCAGCAGAGGCCGGTCACGATCCTGGCCATACGTGGCCAGCACCGCCTGCGCCTCAATCGGATCACCCAGCGGCGTCCCCGTGCCATGCGCCTCCACCGCGTCCACATCACCCGCCACCAGCCCCGCACCCGCCAACGCCCGCCGGATCACCCGCTGCTGCGACGGACCATTCGGCGCCGTCAACCCATTCGACGCACCGTCCTGATTCACCGCGCTGCCCCGCACCACCGCCAACACCCGATGGCCACGCCGCTGGGCGTCCGACAACCGCTCCACCAGCAGCACACCCGCGCCCTCGGCCCATCCCGTGCCGTCCGCCGAGGCCGCGAACGACTTGGACCGGCCGTCGGGGGCGAGCCCGCGCTGGCGGGAGAACTCCACAAAGGCATCCGGTCCGGCCATCACCGTCACCCCACCGGCCAGCGCCATCGAGCACTCCCCCGCCCGCAACGCCTGACCCGCCAGATGCAACGCCACCAACGACGACGAACACGCCGTGTCCACCGTGACCGCAGGACCCTCGAACCCCAGCACATACGACACCCGACCCGACAGCACACTGCCCGCGCCGCCGGTCATGAGGTAGCCCTCGGAGCCGTCGGGGGCCGTGTCGAGGCGGCTGGTGTAGTCGTAGTTGACCATTCCGGCGAAGACACCGATGTCCTGGCCACGGAGCGAGACCGGGTCGAGCCCCGCGCGCTCCAACGCCTCCCATGACGTTTCCAGCAGCAGCCGCTGCTGCGGGTCCATCGCCAGCGCCTCGCGCGGCGAGATCCCGAAGAAGTCCGCGTCGAATTCGGCCGCGTCGTAGAGGAAACCACCTCGTCGCGCGTAGCTGGTCCCCGGGTGGTCCGGGTCCGGGTCGAACAGGTTCTCCAGGTCCCAGCCTCGGTCCACCGGGAACTCCCCGATGCCCTCGGCCTCCACCAGGACCAGTTCCCACAAGTCCTCCGGCGAGGCGACACCACCCGGCAACCGGCAGGCCATCCCCACGATCGCGATTGGCTCCGTGGGATCGCCAGCCGCCCACACCGATTCGGTCCGTCCGGCGTCCTGTCCGAGCAGCCGGGCGTGCAGGAATGACGCGAGCGCGGCCGGTGTCGGATGGTCGAAGGCGAGCGTGGTGGGCAGCTCGGCGCCGGTCAGGTCGCGCAGGCGGTTGCGGAGCCGGACCACGTTCAGGGAGTCGAAGCCGAGATCCTGGAAGGGCCGTTCGCCGTCGATCGCCGACGCGTCGTCGTGCCCCAGCACTGCGGCCACGCTGGTCAGCACCAGGTCAAGGACCAGCCGGTGCCGCTCGGCCTCGGTGCCGGACCTCAGCCGCTCGACGAAGGTCGTGGCGTTGGCTTCCTGTGGCGCTGTGGGCTCCGGCAGCGGCCGAGGACCCGGCCCACCCACCGCGGAGGCGTCCGATACGGGGGCGTCCGGCCAGTACCGCCGGTGCTGGAAGGCGTACGTCGGCAAGTCGACCCTGGGTCGCGAGGTTCCCGGGAGCAGCGCGGTCCAGTCGACCGGGACACCACGGACATGCAGTCGAGCGAGCGCGGCCACAGCGGCGACCGGATCGGGCTGGTCGCCGCCGTGCAACGTGGGGACGAACATGGCCGGGTCGGCGCCGTCGCCCAGCGCTTCCTGCGCCATGGCGGTGAGGACACCACCGGGGCCGAGTTCGAGGAAGGTCGTGACATTCTGGGCGTGGAGTGCGGTGACGCCATCGAGGAAACGGACGGTCCTGCGCGCGTGCTCGACCCAGTACTCCGGGGAGCACAGCTGGTCGGGGGTGGCCAACTCGCCCGTGGCGTTGGAGACGATCGGCACCGCCGGAGGCGCGTACGACAGACCGGCGGCGATTCCGTGGAACTCGTCGAGCATGCCGTCCATATGCGCGGAGTGGAAGGCATGGCTCACCCGCAGCCGCTTGGTCCGGTACCCCTTGCCCGCGCATATCCGCTCGATGGCCACCACGGCGTCCTGGCCGCCGGAGACGACGACGGAGACGGGCCCGTTGACCGCGGCGATGTCCACGGCACCCGGCACGTCGGCCAGCAGAGAGCGAGCCACCGGCTCGGAGACGTTGAGCGCGACCATCGCGCCACCGGGCAGGGCCTGCATCAGCCGCCCCCGGGCGGCCAGCAACGCGGCCGCGTCCTCAAGGGACAGCACGCCCGCCACATGGGCGGCGGTCAGCTCACCCACGGAGTGGCCGGCGAGGAAGTCGGGGCGCACTCCCCAGGACTCGTACAGCCTGAACAGCGCGGTCTCCAGCGCGAACAGCCCCGCCTGAGCGAACAGGGTGTGGTCGAGCGACTCCGCCTCAGGGGTGCCTGGCTGGGCGAACACGACGTCCCGGACGGGGTGCGGGGCATGCCCGGCGTCGACCAGATGGCGGTCCAGTCGCGCGCAGGCCGCGTCGAAGGCATCGCGGAACACGGGATGGCGTGCGTGCAGTTCCCGGCCCATCCCTGGGTGCTGGCTGCCCTGCCCGGTGAACAGCACCGCGAGCCTGCCGGGGCTCGCCACACCTCGCGCCACGGGGCCATCGCCCGGCCCGGCGATGGCATCCAGTCCGCTCAGCAACTCCGCACGCCCCGTGCCCACGACCACGGCCCGGTGGTCGAATGTGGCCCGTGCGGTGATCAGGGAGTGTGCGATGTCGCCCGGGCCGAGCTCCTGGTGGCCGCGGGCGAATTCCGCGAGCCGGGCCGCCTGGCCGTACAGCGCGTCGGCGCTCCTGGCCGAGATCACCCACGGTATGGCGGGGATCGCTTCCGGGTCCTGTGTGGCGGGCTCGGCGGCGGTGGCCGGTGCCTGCTCCACGATCACATGGGCATTGGTGCCGCTGACGCCGAACGCGGACACCCCGGCCCGGCGCGGACGCCCCGTCTCCGGCCACGCACGCTCCTCGGTCAGCAGCTCCACCGAGCCCGCCGACCAGTCCACCTCCGGGGTGGGGGCGTCGACGTGCAGTGTCCGCGGCAGGACACCGTGCCGCATCGCCATGACCACCTTGATCACACCGGCCACGCCCGCGGCGGCCTGGGCATGGCCGATGTTGGACTTCACCGAGCCCAGCCACAGCGGCCGTTCGCGGTCCTGGCCGTAGGTGGCGAGGATGGCCTGCGCCTCGATGGGATCGCCCAGTGCCGTACCCGTGCCATGGGCCTCGACCACGTCCACCTCGGCGGCCGACACACCCGCTCCGGCCAGCGCCTGCCGGATGACACGCTGCTGCGACGGGCCATTCGGCGCCGCCAGACCGTTGGACGCGCCGTCCTGGTTCACCGCACTGCCCCGCACCACCGCCAGCACCTGGTGACCGTTCCGCTCCGCGTCCGACAGCCGCTCCAGGAGCAGCACACCGACACCTTCGGCCCACCCCGTGCCATCGGCCGAGGCGGCGAAGGGCTTGCACCGGCCGTCGACCGACAGTCCGCGCTGACGGGAGAAGTCCACGAAGGCATCGGGCCCGGCCATCACCGTCACCCCACCGGCCAGCGCCATCGAGCACTCCCCCGCCCGCAACGCCTGACCCGCCAAATGCAACGCCACCAACGACGACGAACACGCCGTGTCCACCGTCACCGCGGGACCCTCCAGGCCCAGGGTGTAGGCCACGCGCCCGGACAGGACGGCCGCGGAGACGCCGGTGATCCGGTGCCCTTCGACCTCGTCCGGAACCTGGCGCAGACGGATCGCGTAGTCCTGGGTGTTCATTCCGGTGAACACTCCGATGCCGCTGCCGCCCAACGTAGTCGGGTCGATCCCGGCCCGCTCGAACACCTCCCATGAGGTCTCCAGCAGCAGCCGCTGCTGTGGATCCATCGCCAGCGCCTCGCGCGGCGAGATGCCGAAGAACTCGGCGTCGAACCCGGCGGCATCGGGCAGGAAGGCGCCGTGCCGTACGTAGGAGGTGCCGGGGTGGTCCGGGTCGCGGTCGTAGAGCGCGGACAGATCCCAGCCACGGTCGTCCGGGAAGTCGCCGACGGCGTCACCGCCTTCGCTGATCAGCCGCCAGAAGTCCTCGGGGCTGTTCGCGCCGCCCGGGAACCGGCAGCTCATCGCCACAATCGCGATGCCATCCTCCGAGGGCTCGGTTGCGGGTACCGGGGTAGCGGGGGCGCTCGGCGACCCCAGCAGCTCGGTGTGCAGATACCGGGTGAGCGCCCGTGGGCTGGGGTGGTCGTAGAGCAGGGTCGAAGGCAGCCGGAGGCCGGTGGCCGTGTTGAGCCGGTTGCGCAGTTCCACGGACGTCAGCGAGTCGAACCCCAGCTCCCGGAAGGCCCGTTCGGCGGCGATGCCGTCCGTCGACGAGTGTCCGAGCACATGGGCGGCATGGTGTGTGACCAGGTCCAGCAGCGTGTGCTCCCGCTCGGCGGGGTCCAACGACTCCAGCCGCCGTACGAGGTCGGTACGCGGCGTTGCCGTACGGCTCACGGCCCGGCGGCCGGGTGGCACCAGCTTGTGCAGCAGAGGGACGACCGGAGTGGCGGCCGCCGCGTCGGCGCGGAGTCCCGCGAGGTCCAGGCGGGCCGCCACCAGCGCGGGCGTGGCGGTGCGCAAACCGGCGTCGAACAGCGCCAGACCGGTCTCCTCCGACAGGGCGCTCATGCCGAAGCGCCGGGTGTGCTGCCGCAGGTCGGCCGCGGTGAGATGGGCGGTCATCTCGCTGCTGAGCGCCCAGTGGCCCCAGGCGAGGGAGGTGGCCGGTAGACCTTCCGCCCTGCGCCGCTGAGCGAGGGCGTCCAGGAAGGCGTTGGCCGCGGCGTAGTTGGCCTGTCCGGGGTTGCCGAAGACGCCCGCGGCCGAGGAGAACATCACGAAGGCGGCGAGCTCCATGTCGCGCGTGAGCTCGTGCAGGATGAGGGCCGCGTCCGCCTTGGGACGGAGGACTGTGTCCAGCCTCTCGGGTGTCATGGTGCTGACCACGCCGTCGTCCAGGACCCCGGCGGTGTGGACGACCGCCGTGAGGGGCGCTTCGGCGGGGAGCGAGGCCAACAGGTCCGCCACCGCGGTCCGGTCTGCGATGTCGCAGGCCACGGTGCGTGCGGACGCGCCCAGCGCGCCGAGTTCGGACTCCAGCTCCGCCGCGCCTTCGGCCGCACCGCCACGTCGGCTGACCAGCAGGAGGTTACGTACACCGCGCTCGGCAGCGAGGTGCCGGGCGAACAGCCGACCCAGCGCACCGGTGCCACCGGTGATGAGCACCGTGCCGGTCGGGTCCAGCGGCCGTCGTGGCTCTTCCTCGTTCGGCGTGGCGCGCACCAGCCTCGGTACGGATGCCACCCCGGCGGTGACGGCGATCTGCGGTTCGCCGGTGGCCAGGGCGGCGGGCAGCAGCGCGCCGGAGGCGTCGTCCTCGTCCATCGCCACCAGGACCAGCCGGTCCGGGGCCTCGGACTGTGCCGAACGCACCAGCCCCCAGACGGCCGCGCGGATCGGGTCGGTGACCTCACGCGTGACGATGACCAGCCGCGCATCCGTCTCCGGTGCGGCCAGCCAAGCCTGGACCCACTCCAGCGCCTGCGCGGTGAGCGCCCGAAGGCCGTGCGTGGTGTCCGTCAGGTCCACGCGTACGAAGGGTGGTACGTCGCCGTGATCGGCCAACGTTGTCAACTCGGCCGGACTCGCCACCGTCACCATCGCCGGATCCGAAGTGGCCGAGGGAACAGGGAGGGGGAACCACTCCACCTCGAACAGCGCGTCCCGCGGAGCCGTTCCGGCTGCCGACACCAATACGTCGGCCGGGAGCGGCCGCGACGTCACCGAGCCCACGGACCCGACCGCCCTCCCTGCGGAATCCGCCAGTTGCAGCGTCACACCGCCCTGACGGTCGGGGCCGATGCGGGCGCGCAGCGCGGTCGCGCCGGTCGCGGACAGGGACACCGCACGGTAGGCGACGGCCAGCGCCGATGTCCCGGCGTGCGTGTCGGCGTGGCATACGGCTTCCAGCAGGGCGGGGTGCAGTGTGTAACGCGAGGCTTCGGCCTGCTGCTCGTCGGCCAGTTCCACCTCGGCGAACACATCGGCGCCACGTTCCCACGCCGAACGCAGCACACGGAGCGCCGGGCCGATGCCACGTCCGCCCCTTGCCAGATCGTCGTACAGCTGGTCCACGTCGATGGGGGTGGCTCCGGGTGGCGGCCACGTCGCGAGGTCGATGTCGGGCGCGGTGGTGGACTGGGCGAGCGTGCCCGTGGCGTGTCGGGTCCAGTCCGTACCGCGCGACCCCGACCGGTTGCCTTGCTGACGGGAGTGGACGGTGAGGCGTCGTCGGCCGGTCCCATCCGCCCCACCGACGACGACCTGGAGCTGCACACTCATGCCCGTCGTGAGCACGAGCGGGGCCTCGATCCGCAATTCGTCGACGGTGCCGCAGCCGACCTCGTCACCGGCGCGCACCGCCAGCTCCACAAGGGCCGATCCGGGGAGGACGGCCGTGCCCGCCACCGTGTGATCGGCCAGCCACGAGTGGGTGCTCAGCGACAGCCGGGAAGTGAACAACACCCCGCCCGTGTCCGGCAGTTCCACCCAAGCGCCCAGCAGAGGATGCTGAGCACCGGCGAGGCCGATGGCGGTCACCTCACCGGTCCGGGGGCCGCTCTTCAGCCAGTAGTGCTCGTGTTGGAAGGCGTAGGTCGGCAGGTCACACGCGGTGTGCACGGGGGCCTTGCCGAGCAGGGCGGACCAGTCGACGGGGACGCCGCGTACGTATGCCTCGGCCAGGGAGGTGAGCACGCGGCGCATCCCGCCCTCGTCCCGGCGGAGTGTCCCGGTCACCACGACCGGTCCGGCGTCCGCTTGCTCCGCCGCCGCCTCAATGCTCATCGTCAGCACCGGATGCGCACTCACCTCAACGAAAGCCCGGAAGTCCTCTTCCAGCAGGCGCTCGATGGACGGGGCGAAGCGGACGGTGCTGCGCAGATTGCGGTACCAGTACCCGGCATCCAACTCGGCCGTATCCACCCACTCCCCCTCCACCGTGGAGAAGAACGGGATACGTGAGGACACCGGCCGCACCTGCGACAACGACCGGGCCAGCTCCTCCTCGACCGCCTCCACCTGCGCCGTATGCGAGGCGTAATCCACATCAACCCACCGCGCCCGCACCCCCACCCCCTCGCACTCCCCCACCAACTCCCGCAACGCCTCCCGCTCACCAGCCACCACCACCGACAACGGCCCATTCACCGCCGCCACCCCAACCCGACCCGACCACCCCTCAACCAACAACTCCGCCTCACCCACACCCACAGCCAGCGACACCATCCCGCCACGACCCGACAACCCAGCCGCGATCGCCCGACTACGCAACACCACCACCCGCGCCGCATCCTCCAACGACAACCCACCCGCCACACACGCCGCCGCAATCTCCCCCTGCGAATGACCCACCACCACCGACGGCACCACACCAGCCGCCAACCACACCCGCGCCAACCCCACCATCACCGCAAACGACACCGGCTGCACCACATCCACCCGCTCCAACGACACACCACCCCCCACACCCCGCACCACATCCACCAACGACCACCCCGTCAACGGATCCAACACCCCCGCACACTCCGCCAAACACTCCGCGAAGACCTCCGACTCTCCCAACAACTCCGCACCCATCCCCACCCACTGCGCCCCCTGACCAGGAAAGACAAACGCCACCCGGCCCTGGACATCGGCCCCGTCTGCCTCCCCGCCCTCCGCCACCGCCGCCAGCCCCGCCAGGGCCTCCTCGCGGTCCCCCGCCACCACCACCGCACGATCCGACAACGCGGCCCGACCAGAAACCAGCGCCGCCCCCAGCTCCCCAACGCCCAGCCCCGGACGAACCCGCACATACTCCAGCAACCTCCGCGCCTGCCCCCGCAACCCCGCACCACCACGCCCCGACACCACCAACGGAACCACACCACCCGGAACCTCCGGCACGACGTCAACCGCCGCCTCCGGCGCCTGCTCCAAAATCACATGAGCGTTCGTCCCGCTCACCCCGAACCCCGACACCCCCACCCGACGCGGACGCCCCACCTCAGGCCACACCCGCTGCTCAGTCAGCAACTCCACCGCACCCGACGACCAATCCACCTGCCGCGACGGCTCATCCACGTGCAGCGTGCGCGGCAGCACCCCATGCCGCATCGCCAACACCATCTTGATCACACCCGCCACACCCGCAGCCGCCTGCGCATGACCAATATTCGACTTCAACGAGCCCATCAGCAGAGGCCGGTCACGATCCTGGCCATACGTGGCCAGCACCGCCTGCGCCTCAATCGGATCACCCAGCGGCGTACCCGTCCCATGTGCCTCCACGACATCCACATCACCCGCCACCAGCCCCGCACCCGCCAACGCCCGCCGAATGACACGCTGCTGCGACGGACCATTCGGCGCCGTCAAACCATTCGACGCACCGTCCTGATTCACCGCACTACCCCGCACCACAGCCAACACCCGATGCCCGAGCCGCTCCGCATCCGACAACCGCTCCACAACCACCACACCCACACCCTCAGCCCACCCCGTACCATCCGCCGACGCCGCGAACGACTTGCACCGCCCATCGGCGGCGAGCCCACGCTGACGGGAGAACTCCACAAAGGAGTCCGGCCCGGCCATCACCGTCACCCCACCGGCCAGCGCCATCGAGCACTCCCCCGCCCGCAACGCCTGACCCGCCAAATGCAACGCCACCAACGACGACGAACACGCCGTGTCCACCGTCACCGCGGGACCCTCCAACCCCAGCACATACGACACCCGACCCGACACCACGCTCGCCGAGGTGCCGGTCATCAGATGGCCTTCCAGACCGGCTGGAGCATCCGCTCCATCGGTGGAGCCGACTCCGTAGTCCTGATGCATCATCCCGGCGAAGACACCCACGTCCTGACCCCGCAACGAGACCGGATCGATTCCGGCCCGCTCCAACGCCTCCCATGACGTCTCCAACAGCAACCGCTGCTGCGGATCCATCGCCAGCGCCTCACGTGGCGAGATCCCGAAGAAACCGGCGTCGAACTCCCCCGCGTCATACAGAAACCCGCCCCGACGCGCATAGCTCGTCCCCGCGTGATCCGGATCCGGATCGAACAGGTTCTCCAGATCCCACCCCCGATCCGCCGGGAACTCCCCAATGCCCTCACCGCCTGCCAGAACCAGCTCCCACAACTCCTCCGGCGACCTCACCCCTCCCGGCAACCGGCAGGCCATCCCCACGATCGCGATCGGGTCATCGGCCAGACCCGCCCCGGCGACCACAGTCGAAGCCGGGACCGAGGCCGGGGCCGAAGCCAGGACCGAATCCGGGGCCGAATCCGGAGCCAAGTCCGGGAAACCGGTCGGCACTCCCCTACCGCCGAGCAGTTCCCGCCGCAGCAGGCTCCCCAACGCCAGCGGTGTGGGGTGGTCGAAGGCGGAGGTGGCGGGCAGGCGGAGCCCGGTGGCCTCGCTCAGCCGGTTGCGCAGTTCCACCACCGTGACCGAGGTCAGGCCCAGGTCGGTGAAGGCCCGCTCGGGCTCGACGGTCTGCTTGTCGGCCAGGCCCAGCAGGTCGGCCAGGTGTTCGCGGACGAGATCGGTGAGCAGCCGGCCCCGGTCGGCCTCCTGCGTGTCCATCAGCCGCTCCCGCAGTGCGACCGTGACCGCCTCGTCCACGGTGGCGGTACGGGCCGGGACGTCGATCAGGTCCTGGAGCAACGGGGAGGTCGTCCCGGTCGGCACGGCGGTCGGATCGAGCTTCATGGCGACGAGTTGGGCATGGTCCACGCCCAGGGCGGCGTCCAGCGCGGCAAGCGCCTCCCTGGCGCTCAGGGCGCCGGTCGCCTCGTCGGTCTCCCCCTCCCACGGCCCCCAGGCGATGGACTGAGCCGGTACCCCTCGCACACGCAGATGCTGGGCATAGGCATCGAGGAAGGCGGCGGAGGCGGCCTCCGTGGTTTCCCCTGCCGCGCCCAGCAGCCCCTTGGTCGAGGAGGACAGCACGAACGCGGTGAGATCGGCGTTCCGGGTGAGCTCGTACAGCGTCCTGGCCTCGGCGGCCACGCGTCCGTCCGACGGCTCGTCCACGGCCTCCCATGCGTGGACGACCACGCTCAAGGGGCTGGTGGCCTTGGCCAGCGCCCGCCTGAGTTTTGTGCGGTTGTCCAGTTCGCATTCGACCAGTCGGACATCGGCTCCGGCATCGATGAGCTGGGTACGGAGCTCGTCAGCCCGGCCGCCCTGCCCCGGTGGAGCGATCAGCAACAGTTGGCGGACGCCGTAACCGGTCACCAGATGCCGGGCGATCGCGGCGCCGCGCGTGGTGTCCACTCCGGTGACGACCGCGGTGCCGTGGGGGTCGAAGGCCACGGCCGCATCCCGCTGGGCATCCGGCCCCATGCCCAGACCCACGTCCAGGGCCACCCGTTCAAGCCGTGGCAGCAGCACGACGCCCGAGCGCACCGCGCTCTGGGGCTCGCCCGACGCCACCGCCGCCAACAGCCCACCCACACACGTCTCGTCATCGGGCGCGTCGAGGTCGACGATGGCGATACGGCCGGGATGATCGGCCTGCGTGGAGCGCACCAGCCCCCATAGCGCGGCCTGTTCCGGGTTCGGCACATCCTCGCCCGGGGTCGTCGCCACGGCGCCTTGCGTGACCACCACCAGCAGGCCATCGGACAGCTCCGCGGAGGCCAGCCACGTCTCGACGTCCCTCAGGACGCCCTCGGTGGTGTCCGCGGGGACCGAAAGCAGAGCCACGGCGGGCGGGGGACTTCCGGCGGCCACCGCCGCTCTCAGGTCGGCCGTGTCGATGTGCTCGCCCAGCTCGGCACCGCCCGAGGCCCGCAGCAGGCCGACGAGCCCGGGTGCATGCCGTCCGAGCAGGACCCAACGGTCGGGCCGAGGCCGTGGGGCGGACAGCTGAGGGGCCGACGGCGGTGAGGCAGACGGCTGTGAGGCAGACAACGCCGACAACTGCGTGGCCGACGGCTGTGGGACCCACCTCGTACGGAAGAGCGCGTCATGGTAGGCGTTGCCCACCGCGCGCAGCCGTGCCGGGCCGTCCAGCAGCCGGTGCCGGGTGACCTTGCCGGTCGCGGTGCGCGGGATCCGCTCGATCTCGTACAGCTCCTCGGGCACCTTGAAGTACGAGAGTCGCTCCCGGCACAGGGCGAGCGCCTGGGCCGGGTCGAAGCCGCCTGGTGCGGGGACGATGAAGGCCACCGGGACTTCGCCGAATACGTCGTGCGGCTTGCCGACCACGGCGGCGTCGGCCACGCCGGGCGCCATCCGCAGGACGTCCTCCACCTCGACGGGGTGGATGTTCTCCCCGGCGCGGATGATGAGTTCCTTGAGCCGCCCGGTGACCGTCAGATAGCCGTCCCGGTCGCGGCGGGCGAGGTCGCCGGTGTGGAACCAACCGTCCCGCAGCGCCTCGGCGGTGGCTTCGGGTTGGTCGTGGTAGCCCGCCATGATGTTCGGGCCGCGGACCCACACCTCGCCCTCGGTCCCGTCGGGCACGTCCAGGCCGGTGCGGTGGTCGACCACCCGCAGGGCCAGGCCGGGGACGGGCAGTCCGCAGGAGCCCTCGACCCTGGGCCCGGTGGGCCAGTTGATGGCGATGGAGCCGGAGGTCTCGGTGCTGCCGTACGCGTCGATGAGCGGGGCCCCGAAGGCGTCCTCGACCGAGCGCCGCAGCGCCGCCGTGGTCACGGCGCCACCGACCAGACCCACCCGTAGCTCCGGGGCGGTGAACCCGGGCGCCTTGGAGGCGCGGACGAGGTAGTGGTACAGCGTGGGGACTCCGGCGATGACCGTGGAGCGCTCCTGGCCCCACTGCTCCAGCACGTCCTCGGCGGAGTGTCCGTCGGTGATCCGGGCGGTCGCTCCGACGGCGGTCACGGCCAGCACGCACACGATGTGGGAAAGGCTGTGGAACAGGGGCAGCGGCCAGAGCACACGGTCCTCGGCGGTGAGCCCCAGCGCGGGTACGTACGACGCGGCGACCGACCAGAGGCAGTTGCGCTGGGTGGCGAGCACACCCTTGGGCTTGCTGGTGGTGCCGGAGGTGAAGAGCATCCAGGCGATGTCGTCGAGGCCGTGGTCGTCGCGGGCGGGTGTGTCCGGCTCGGTGGTGGCGTACCGCTCGTAGGACAGGCAGCCCGCGGGGACCGGGTCCTCCCCCACCACCAGCACGGTCAGCGGACTCGCTGCGGGGTCGAGCCGGCGCAGCAGCGGCAGGTGGGCGGAGTCGGTGATGACGACCTGACTGCCGCTGGCAGTGAGCAGATGTTCCAGTTCGGCCTGGGAGACATGCGGATTGACCGGGACGCCGATCCCCCCGGCGCGGACGACGGCGAAGTAGCTCTCCACCATCTCGACGCGGTTGCCGAGGTACATGGCCACGCGGTCGCCCGGCAACAGGCTCAGTCCGGCCAGATGGCCGGCGAGCCGGCGGGTGCGCGCCTCCAGCTCGGCGTAGCTGATGGCGCGCCGGGCGTCGGCGTAAGCGGTCTTGGCGCCGAAGCGGCGACTCTGTTCGGTGAGGAGGTCCTGGATCGGGCGGATCAGTTCGGTGCGCAGCATGCCACCTCTACCCTCCCTGCGGTCAGGGTTCCAGGTGACGCGTCAGCGGCTTCACCCACTCCAGCTTCACACCGGAAAACTAGGAGAATCCCCTGATTCACCCCCCTCATCCCCCCTTACTTCGTGATCGTCAAGCCCCCTTTGTCCCAGTCCGTTCGGCCTCCGCTGATAGCTTCGCGGCACCGGAGGAGGGAGGCGCGGATGTGCTCTGCGGGCTCTGGCAGGGGGCCGGAAACCCCGGATGCGGATGTGCTCATCGTCGGCTACGGACCCATCGGTCAGGTGCTGTCCATCCTGCTGGCCACCCGGGGGTGGCGGGTGTTGGTCGTGGAGCGGTGGGAAGACCCGTACACACTGCCGCGGGCGACCAGCTTCGACGGTGAGACGGCCCGGACCCTGGCGTCGCTGGGGGCGGCCGGGTCGTATCCGGAGATCGGCCTGCCGGCCGACGCCTACGACTGGCGCAACGCCGAGGGCAGGTCGCTGCTGCGGGTCGAGCTCGCCGAGCGCGGTGCGCACGGCTGGCCGGAGACGACCACGATGCACCAGCCCGCGCTGGAGGCGGTGCTGTGCGCCCGTGCCGAGGGGCTGCCCAATCTGCGGGTGCTGCGCGGTTACGAGGCGACGGAGCTGGTGGACGACGGTACCGGGGTTGAGCTCACCGCGATGGACACGGCGGGCGAGCGGCTGCGGTGCGGCGCCTCATGGGTGGTCGGATGCGACGGGGCGAACAGCTTCGTCCGCGACCACATCGGGGTGCGCCGGACGGATCTCGGCTTCTCCTTCGACTGGCTGCTGTGCGATGTGGTGCTCCACGAACCGCGGGTCTTCTCCCCGCTCAATGTGCAGCACTGCGATCCGGCCCGGCCCACGACGGCGGTGGGCAGCGGACCGGGGCGCAGGCGCTGGGAGTTCATGCGGCTGCCCGGGGAGAGCGTGGCCGAGCTGAACCGGGCGGAGACGGCCTGGCGGCTGCTGGAGCGCTTCGATGTCACCCCGGAGAACGCCACCCTGCACCGGCACACCGTCTACAGCTTCCAGGCCGTCTGGGCGGACGAGTGGCGGCGGGGGCGAGTGCTGCTGGCGGGGGACGCCGCCCATCTGATGCCGCCGTTCACCGGTCAGGGCATGTGCGCGGGCATCCGGGATGTGCTCAATCTGTCCTGGAAGCTGGATCTGGTGCTGCGCGGCGCCGCCGGTGAGGGGCTGCTGGACACCTATCCGCGGGAGCGCGTCGGCCATGTGCGGGAGGCCATCGACACGGCGGTGCGGCTGGGCGGAGTGCTGTGTGTGACCGACGCCGCCACCGCCGCGAGCCGGGACGCCTCGCTGCTCGCGGGCGGCGCCGACACCGGCCGGGGCGGGCAGCACGGCGCCGCGGGTCCGCCACTGCGGACCGGCCTGCTGTACACCGGCATCGGCACGGCGCCGGTGCCACCGGCCGGGGAGGTGATGCCCCAGGGCCGGGTGCGGTACGAGGGCGTGACCGGGCTGTTCGACGAGGTGGTGGGCACCGGCCCGGTGCTGCTGGGGTCGGTGGATCCGGCCGTGGCGTTGGAGGAGTCGGAGCTCACCTTCCTCACCGGGCTCGGTACGCGTATGGCGCATATGGTGGCGGAGGGCGCCGAGGCGGCACCGGGCGCCGTCATCGACGTCGACGAGGTGTATCTGCCGTTTCTGCGGGCGGCACGGGCACGGTTCCTGCTGGTGCGCCCGGATCACCACGTCTACGGCGCGGCCCGCACCTCACGTGAACTCACCGCGCTGGTCGATCAGTTCAGGTCCGGGCTGTCGAAGTGACCGGACTGAGAGGGAGGTTAGAGGAAGTGCGGCAGATCCTGCCGCCGCTTGACGTTGACTTTACGGAACACCCGGGTGAGGTGCTGCTCGACCGTGCTGGCGGTGATGTAGAGCTTGGCGGCGATCTCGCGATTGGTGTAGCCCTTGGCCGCCAGTAGCGCGATCCTCCGCTCCTGTGTGGTGAGCGCGGACAGCCCGTCCTGGCGGTGATGCGCGGACATCGCGGCCTCGGGGTCGATGGGGTCGAGCGCGGCCTCCCGGCACAGGTGCTCGGCCCCGGTCTGCTTCGCCAGGTGCCAGGCGCGATGGGCCACCCGGCGCGCGTTGCGCTGGTCCCCGGTGTCCTTGAAGGCGGTGCTGAGGTCGATCAGCGCACGGGCCAGCTCGTAGTCGTCACCGCTGTCCTTGAGCATGTCGACGGCCTCGGTGAGCAGTTGCGGGCGGCGGGTGACCCGGCTGACCGCCGCCAGGGTGCGCAGAGACAGCCCGCGGGCCCGCGAGGGGCCCGGGAGCAGCCGGGCCATCTGCTCCCGTACCAGACGTTTGGCCTGCTCCTGGTCGTCCTGTGCCAGCCATGCCTCGGCCGCGCTGGTGCGCCACGGGACCACGTCGGCGCCGGGCGCCTGCCAGGTCTCGGCGAATCTGCCGCAGGCCAGGAAGTCCGCGAGCGCGGCCTGAGGGTGGTGGGTGGCCAGCCGGTAGTGGCCCCGGGCGTGCAGATAGTGCGCGCCGTGATGGCTGTGCAGGGCCTGCTCGGGGACCGGCTGCGCCACGTACTTCTCCGCCTGCTCCAGCCTGCCGGAGCGGGTGGCGGCCAGGATGGCGCAGCCCAGCACCTCGGCCAGGCCGACTCCCCAGCCCTGCGGCGGTACGAGGGTCATGGCGCGGGCCGCCAGGTCATGGGCGGAGATCAGGTGCCCCTGTCGCAGATGGGCCTCGGCGCGGAGGGCGAGGAACTTCCCCTGCCAGGCGACGGCCTGGTGGGCGGCGGCCTCGGTCTCGAGCTTTTCGCACCAGACCACGACCTCGTCCAGGCGGCCCGCGTGGAGCAGCGCGCGCAGGGCGAGCGCTCCGGACTCGGCGCTCCACAGCGAGCCGTGGTCGAGGTGGAAGGTGCGCAGCAGCAGTTCGGCGCGGTGTGCCAGCTGGTCGTCGCGTCCGCGGACCAGATCGTCGGCCAGGGTGACCGCCGAGGGCAGCCATGGGTCGTGGCAGGGGGCGGCGTCCGGGGTGGCGGCGGCCACCGAGTGGGCCAGTTTCCGCAGTCCGGTGTGGAGGGGGTATGCCATCGCCGCCCAGTTCGTCAGGGGGCGGATGTCCTCGGTTCCGGGGCCGGCGCCCCGGTGGGCGCGGGTGCGCAGGGTGTCCAGCAGGGCGGTGAGCTCATCGAGCGCACCGGCCCGGGCCAGGCCCAGCACCAGTTCGGAGACTTCCCGGCGGTCCAGGTGGCCCGCGGTGAAGTCGCGTAGCTGGGGGCGGAGATGACGGACGGCGACCTGCGGCTTCAGCTGCCACTCCAGCCTGCTGAGCCGGGCGCGGATGCGTGCCGCGGTGGGGTCGTCGGCCCGGGTGTGCTGGGCGAGGTCCAAACAGCTGAGCGCGGTGCCCACATCGCCGGTCGCCAGCGCCTCGTCGGAGGCCGTGACCAGCACCTCGGTGGCGCTGTCGGCGCCGGGGCCCCCGGCGCTCAGCAACTGCCCGGCCACCGTCAGCGCGGGTGCCCCGGCCTCGTGCAGCAGCTCGGCGGCCGCGCGGTGCAGTGCGGCCCGGCTGTCGGCGGGCATGTCGTCCAGTACGGCGGTGGCGGCCACCGGATGGCGGAACGCCTGGCCCTTGGTGAGCAGTCCGGCGCTGACCAGGGCGTTCAGGGCCCAGCCGGTCACCGTGGCGTCCACCCCGGCCAGCCGGGCCACGTCCGCCGCCGGTGCCGCACCGCCGAGCGCGGCGAGGGCGCGCACCACGGACAGCATCGACGGCCGGGAGTGCGCCACGAGCTCGAGCAGCGCCCGGCCGTAACCCTCGGGATAGCAGGCACCGCCCGCCTGCTGATCGATGATCAGGGCCTGCACGGCCAGGGGGTTGCCGCCGCTGATGCGGTGGAACTCCGCGGTGAGCCGGGGGGACGCGGTGTGCGGGCCGAGCAGCCGGACGGCCAGGGCGTCGACTCCGCCACGGCTCAGGGGCCGTACGGCGATCCGGTGGGCGTTGGGGCTCTGCGAGAGCAGTCCGGCCAGCAGGGGCGAACGCGGCCACCGCAGAGTGTGGTCATCGGTGAGGAGCACCAGGATGCGGGCGGAATGCAGCCAGGGGACGAGGCCGGCGAGGAAGTGCAGCGAGGGCGGGTCCAGGTAGTGGGCGTTGTCGACGCAGATCACCAAGGGGGTGGTCTCGGCCAGATGGGCCAGCTCCATGGTGAGCTTCTGGAAGACATCGACGACCTGAGTCTCCCAGCCGCCCCCGGCTAACCGCCCATCGGTGACGGTGTGTTCGACCGCCGAGGCGAGCAGCCCGCGCACCCGGTCCCGGCTGGGCGGCGGAATCGTCATGCCGTGGAAGAGCTGGGTCACCACGCCGAACGGCAGAAGGTGCTCGCGGAGCGAGGCGGTGGCCCTCAGCACGCGGGCGCCGTCCGGTTCGAGGGATTCGAGGAACTCGTGCACCAGCCTGCTCTTGCCACTTCCCAGCGGCCCGTCCACGACGGCCAGCTGCCCCTTGCCTCTTGTGGCATCGGCGAGCAGCCGGCCCAGGGCGACCAGGATGTCATCGCGCTCGACCAGATCGGGGAGCGCCCCGCCGGGCGCTCGGCCCCCCTCGTCTCCCCGGTCCTCCTGGTCCGTCCGGTCCTTCCGGAAACCGATCGCCGACCGACCGGCGCCAACCGTGGAATCGTGGCACTCCAACAAGCTCACAGGCACCCCGCTTTCTGACATTCCTCCATCCGCGCGGCCGCTCATGGGGCGTGCCCGCGCGAAAGCGCATGACGAGCAGGCAGAACTCCTCAGTGGCACAGGTGCGTTGTCCACCCTTGATGCCCGTGGCCTACCGCCAGGGGGAGAGAAATGGATGAGGGAAAGACGCGAGCCGGCCGGAGTCTTGTTCTTCAACAGCATGCGAACAGCGTGTGGTGGCTGTGACATGCACCGAGTAGGGGCGACGACATGCACCGGGTAGGGGGCACTTTCGGGTCCTATGCGTAGGTCCCGGCGCACCGCGCTGTCAAGCGAATGAGTTGTATATCACGAAACGATCACGCCGCACTTTTCGGCCGATGCTACGTGGTCCTCGTCGCCGTGGGAAGGCACCGTACGGGCGGTGTGGGCGACGGGATGGGGGTCGGTGATTGGGCCGAAAATCGACGGTGCTTGATGGGTTCCTCGTACGGGGCTCGGCGTGCCGCCGCCGAGCGGGGCGGACACCCGCGAGGGGGTGCTACGCCCGGCGCCGAAGCCAGGTGGAGGCCCCGGCGAAGGCCAGGCGCGAAGGGGGGTCAGGCCACCGTGGCCAGCGGCCTGACCCCGTGGAGGTGGGCGCCTCACATCAGTCCGCTGAGGTCAGACGAGCTGGACCGCCTGCTCGTACGAGGGGCGCGGAAGCCGGTCCCGGAAGGCTTCGGGGCTCGGGTAGCCGATGTTGACCAGCAGGAGCGAGCGCCACCGGCCATCGGGGAAGAACTCCTTGTCCACCGCCTCGGCGTTGAATCCCTTCATCGGCCCGGCGGCGAGCCCCGCCGCGCGGACGGCCAGCACGAAGTAGCCTGCCTGGAGTACCGCGTTGAAGTCCATGTGGGTCTCGCGCAGTTCCTGGTTGGCCTCCAGCATCTGCTGTAACTGCGGGTTGGACGGAGCGAGGAACGGCACATACTCCGGGTAACGGGTGTCCGCGGCCAGCACCGCGGTGACCGGGGCCGAGGCGGTCTGCTCCTGATTGGGCTGCGCCACCCCGGGCAGCAGCCGCTGCTTTCCTTCCTCGGTGCGTACGTACAGAATGCGCAGCGGATTGATATTCGCCGACGTCGGGGCCCATTTGAACAGTTCGTAGATGGCCCGCAGACGGTCGTCGCCCACCGGCTTGTCGCTGAAGTCATAGGCCGTCTTGGCCTCGGTGAAGAGAAGTTTCCGACCCTCGGGTGAGAGTGCGTACAGGGCCTGATCGATATCGGGGGCCAGGGTGCTGTCCGACATGGCCGTTCCAACTCCTAACTCGGGTAAGTCGATTGCGCCCACAGCGTACGCGTACGAGATGTGCGGTGGCCGGGGACTCGGTCAGGTGGGCCGGTGGCGTGGGCGGCTGGCGGGTGGCGTGGGCGGGTGGCGGGTGGCGGGTGGCGGGTGGCGGGTGATGTGGTCTATCGCCGCGCGGATCATGTGTGGCACGCTCTTGGCATGATGCCGACGGCGCGTCCCATCGGAAAGCAGGCGTTCCCTTGAGGGCCGCCGTGCTGACCGAGCCCGGCGCGCTGTCCGTGGTGTCCGTGCCGGAGCCGTCCTGCGGCCCGGGGGATGTGCTGATCCGTATGCGGGGCACGGGGCTGTGCGGCTCCGATCTCGCGGTGCACGCGGGACGCCGACGGCCACCGAGCCTGCCCTGGATCCTGGGCCACGAGGGGACGGGGCGGATCGTCGAGCTGGGCGATGAGGTCAGCGGTCTGCGCATCGGCCAGGACGTGGTCATCGAACCGGACTACTGCTGTCTGATGTGCGATCCCTGCCGCGCCGGGCGCACATCGGCCTGTGCCGGACGGGCCGCCGTGGGACTGACCGTCCCCGGTCTGCTGAGTGACTACGTGGTCGCTCCGGCCGCGTTCGTATGGCCGGTCGCCCCGCGTCTGCCCGTCGAGGATCTGGTCTGTGTGGAACCCGCGACGGTGGCACGGGCGGCGATGCGGCGCTCGGGGATCGCACCGGGGCAGAGCTGTCTGGTGATCGGGGCCGGCTCCCAAGGGCTGCTGCTGTGCCAGGCGCTGGTCGACCACGGAGTGACGGTGTTCGTCCAGGAGCCCAACGAGGCCCGGCTCGACCGTGCGTGCTCCCTCGGCGCGACGCCCCTGCCGACGGACGCGGCCGGACTCCCCTGTCTCTTCGAGACCTCCGGAGCCCCCGGCGTGGTCGAGCAGGGGCTGCGACGGCTCGCCAAACTCGGCACCGCCGTGCTGATCGGGATGGACACCGCCCCGCTCGGGGTCTCACCGCGCGATCTGGTGGCGGGCCAGATCACCCTCATCGGCAGCATGATCTACGACCATCCGGTGGACTTCGCACAGACCGTCAGCGCCCTTGAGTCCCGGACCCCACCCCGGCTCGGCGCGGTGGTCAGCGACGGTTACCCCCTCGACGACGTCCAGGAGGCGTTCACCGCGGCGTACACCGCGTCGGGAAAGGTGTGGGTCGACCTGTCCTGAGGCGTCGGAGCGGTGACCGCCCTGGCGGCGGGCGCGGCCGACGGACTCAGGGGCGCTCCGCCGGGGCTGCGGCCGGAGCCGTCGCGGGAGCCGGGACAGCGAGCCCGCGCGCATCGCCCAGGGCCGCTCCGGAAGCCTCCTCGCCCCGGGACAGACACTCGATCAGGTAGTCGCCGGTTTCCGGGTCGAGGGTCACGCCATGGGTCTCACTGCGGAATCCGGGAAACCGCCGGTCGAACGTCTCCAACGCGGTCAGATAGCGCAGCAGTGGACCGTCGGGCGTGCCGATGCCCTCACCGGGCATCAGCACCGGGATACCGGGTGGTGTGACGGTGACCATGGCCGCGGCCACCCGCCCCGCCGCCTCGGAAAGCCGCACCCGCTCGGTGCCGCCGCGGATGAGTCGCTGGTAGCAGAGCTGTGGCGGAACGACCGGCTCCGGCAGCTCCTGAAAGGCGGTGTCCAGCAGCTGGACCAGGCTCACCTCACGTAGCTGGTCGTGCATCTCCTGACACAGCTCACTCAGGGTCCGGCCGGTGTACCGGCCGGGGTACGCGGCGACCAGTTCGGGCAGGACGCGGTCCAGCGGCGCGTCCTCGTCGTAGAGGGCTTTGAAGTCCATCAGGGCGTCCAGCAGGGTCCCCCATTTGCCCTTGGTGATGCCCATGGAGAACAGGACCAGGGTGGTGTAGCTGTCCGTCTTCTCGACCACCACGTGCCGGGTCGCCAGATAGGAGGTGAGGACCCGGGCGGGGATGCCCCAATCGGCCGTCCGGCCACTTGCGTCGATCCCCGGGCAGGTCACGGTGACCTTGAGCGGATCGAGCATGCAGTAGCCCTGGCTGAGCCCCGGGAAACCGTGCCACTCGGCGTCCGGTTCCAGCTCCCAGCACGAGGGGTCCGTACGCAGCAGTTCGGCCGGGGCCTCGTCGAAGGGCAGCCGCTCACCGCTGGCCGGGTCGGTCACGGTCTCCGGCTGCCAGATCCCGAAGAACCAGCCGGGGCGGTCCCCGGCGGCCTTGATACGGCGCCCGATCCGCACCACCGACTGACGGAAGCGGACCGCCTCGGCCACCGCCTCGTCGATCAGCCAGCGGCCCTGAGGCCCGTCCATCATCGCGGTGGCGACATCCAAGGAGGCGATCATCGGATACAACGGCGAGGTGGTGCCGTGCATCATGAACGCCTCGTTGAACCGGTCGTGCTCCACCGGGGCCCGGGGCGCGGGCTTGATGTGCACCATGGCGCTCTGCGAGAGCGCGGCCAGCAGCTTATGGGTGGACTGGGTGGCGAAGACAGTGGGCCGGTCGGGCCCGGGGAAGGTGTCGGGCCCCACCGACATGCCGTAGCGCCCGGCGTAGAGGGGGTGGAAACGGGCGTAGGCGAACCATGCCTCGTCGAAGTGGACGCGCGGGGTGCTGGCCGCGAGCCCTCGGACGGCCCGCACGGCGTCGTAACAGAGCCCGTCGTAGGTGGAGTTGGTGAAGACCGCGTACTGGGCCTCGGCGGAGAGCGCGCCGCGCGTCAGCGGGTTTCCCGCGATCCGGGCGGCCACCGTGGCCGCCCGGATCTCATCCGGGGGCAGCGGCCCGGACAGTCCGTAGCCATTGCGGGTGGGGATCAGATAGACCGGACGGGCGCCGGAGACGACCAGACCGTGCAGCACCGACTTGTGACAGTTCCGGTCCACCAGCGCGATCTCGTCCCGGGTGACGCTGAAGTGGCCGACCAGGCGGTCACAGGTGGAGTCGCCGTGGAGGACGAAGTAAGTGAGGTCGGCGCCGAAGACCCGGGCGGCGTTCCGCTCCGCGTCGCCGATCGGGCCCGTGTGCTCGAACAGCGAACCGAGCGCCTCGACCGAGATCGACAGATCGCTGCGGAAGAGCCGCTCCCCGAAGTAGTCGTGGAAGGCCCGGCCCACCGGTGACTTCAGAAAGGCGACACCGCCGGAGTGGGCCGGGGTGTGCCATGAGTACTCATGCGTATCGTCGAAGCGGCGCAGCGCCTTGAAGAACGGCGGCAGAACGGCCTCGCGGTAGGCGCGGGCGGCGCTGGAGATCCGCCCCGCGATGAAGGCGGCGGTGTCCTCCGTGGGCCAGACATAGCCGACCACGGTCTCCGACACCCACAGCGGCAGTTCCTCAAGGCTCTCATCGGCGGCGATCAGGAAGACCGGCAGATTCTGGAACCGCCGTCCGACCTGCCGCAGCACCGCGGCGCCACCCAACTCGCCATCAGGTTCGCCGCGCGGTGGGCCGCCCGGTCCACCGTCCGCGCCGCCGCACGGGTCGAGTCCCCAGTCGACCAGCGCGGCGGCCAGACCGGCCTCGGTGCGCAGCACCGTCCGGGCGTCGGCGCCGGTGTCGGCCCACCGCACCGCGAACCCGCCGGCTTCCAGCTCCTTGCGGATCCTGCGCAACTGCTCGGCTCCGACCGTGTCGTCCCCGGGGTGCTCCCGCACCGCGAACAGAACCGTGTCGCCCGCCATATCCCCCTCCTCGGCGTGCCTCCCCTGTCCGTCCAGTGTTCAGGAACAGACCGGCACATGGGGACATGTACCTGGAAGATCACACGAAGGAGGGAAAATCACCCCGGATGGGATCCTGGAGCCGCGGCGGCTCACTCGGCACACGCGTCCAGGCGCAGCACACTCCCCTCCCCGTTGGCCGATACGAGGAGGGCCCCGTCCGGTGCGACGGCGAGCCCGGCGAACTGGCGCGGGCGGCCGGGGACTCCGGGAGTCGGCTCGGGTTCGGTGCGGGTGATTCCGGGCGGCAGGCCGACCGCCAGATCCTCCGCGTCGGTCCTGCTCTCGCCCGTGACGAGCGAGATCGCCCGCAGCCGCCGGTGCGCGACCTCCACCGTGAACAGCTCGTCGCCGCGCACGGCCAGCCCCTGCGGTTCGCCGAGCCCGTCCGCGACGACCACCGCCTCGCCGTCCTCCAGTCGCAGCACCGCGCCGCGCCGGTCGTCGCTGACATAGCAGCGCCCCCGGCCGTCGAAGGCGATGTCCAGAGGGTGGTCCAGTCCCTCGGCGAGCACGCTGACCGTGTCGGTGTCATCGATGCGCACGATACGGCCGGACCCGGTCTCGGCGACCACGAGGGAGCCGTCCGGTGCGACGGCGATTCCGGTGGGCTGGTCCAGCCCGGTCGCGCGCACTCGCGTGGTCCTGTCCACGGGGTCGTGGGTGCGCACATCGCCGAGTTGTGAGGTGAGGTGCAGCAGGTCGTCGTCGGCGGTGACGTTGTGCACGGCGTACATCAGCTCATGGGTGACGACACCGGGCTCCTGTCCGTCGTGGCCGGTGGCATCCGGGTTCGCCAGCCGGAAGTGGTCGGCCGCGTACACCGTGCCACCGAGGTCGACCGTGATGCCGAAGGGCCCGTCGAACCCCTGCGGGACCACCACCCGGGTCCGGCCGTCGGCGTCGACCTCCGCGATCCCGCCACTGGCGAAGCTGGACACGAACATCCGGTTCTCGTGGTCGAACGCGGCGTTGTCCAGCCCCACGACGCCGGTGGCGACGACCGACCGGGCCCCGGTGTTCAGATCGATACGGGTCACCACCCCGGCCCTGCCACGGGAGAGGACGACGAGGACGCCGCCACGGTCGAACCGCACCGCGACCGGGTCGTCCACCTCCTCGGCCACCAGCTCGGGCACCCCGCCGTCGGGCGGGATCCGCCAGACCTCGTTGCGCATCATCTGCGGGTAGTACAGACAGCCGTCCGGGCCGAGTTGCATCGCGTTGCCCAGGGCCAGTCCGTCGGTCAGCACCGCCGGGTCGCCACCGCCCGGGAACAGCTCCATCAGGCGGCCGTTCATCTTCATCTCGTTGACGAAGAGGCGGTCGCCGACGCAGGTGATGCCGTTGGGCACCGACACCTGGTCGGAGACGAGCGTGTACTCGCCCTCGGTGCCGCGCCGCCACACCCGGCCGGGGGTCAGATCGGCGATGTACATCGAACCGTCCGCCCCGAAGGCCAGGTCGTCCGGCGCCTCCACCGGGCCGTCGAGCGGCACCACCACCTCGATGTCACCCGAGGCCGGGTCCACGGCGCTGATCTGCCCGGCGAGGAACTGCGCCACGTACAGCCGCCCGTCGGGGCCGAAGGTGACGCCGTTGGAGCCCCACAGCCGGTTCGCCCGGGTGAGTCGCCGCACCTCCATCCGATCGCTCGTGACCCGCGTACGGCCGGTGTCGTCGAACCGGCTGGGGTGCATCGCCTCTCCTTCCGTACAAGTGGCAGACATCGGTGTCACACGTGGCACACATCGGCGTCAGGGGACCAGCACGTCGTCCATGCCGCCGTCCGCGCGCCATTGCCTGAGCAGTTCGTGGAAGGCGATCGGACCGTCGCCGAAGGACTCGCTGCGCTCCCTCGGCATGCCCTCGTTGTTGTAGTAGCCGGGGGTGCACTCGGCGTGGAAGGCGTACAGGTCCGCCGCCTTCTCACGGATCATGGCGCGCCACGCCGCCTCCGCCTCGGCGGTCGGCTCGACATACCGGGCCCCGCGCTTGCGCGCCTCGGCGAGTACCTCGGCGACATGGATGGCCTGCTCATCGAGGATGTGCACATAGTTGACCGAGCTGGCGTTCTGTAGCGGGCCGAGCTGGAAGAGGTTGGGGAAGCCGTGGCTGTAGAAGCCGTGCAGTGTCTTCGGGCCGCCGCTCCAGGCTTCGGTCAGGGTGATACCGCCCCGGCCGCGCACCGGGAGGAGTCCGGAGGTGATTCCCGAGACGCCGACCTCGAAGCCGGTGGCGAAGATGACACAGTCGACCTCGTACTCGACCCCGCCGACCACGACCGCCTTCTCGGTGATGCGCTCGACTCCCCCGTGGTCGGCCGTGTCCACCAGTGTGACGTTGGGCCGGTTGAAGGTGTCCAGATAGGTGTCGCTGAACGTGGGACGCTTGCACATATAGCGGTACCAGGGCTTGAGGGCCTCGGCCGTCGCCGTGTTCTCGACGATGGAGTCCACTCGGTCGCGGATTCCGTTCATCTTCTGGAAGTCGGCGAGCTCGTAGAGGCGTTCGCGCTCCTCGGGCGGGAGGGCGGCGTAGCTGTCGGTCGGGATGAGCTTCTGCTGTAGCCGGGCGGTGCTCGTCCAACCGTCGTCCACCAGGTCCTCGTCCGCTTGCCCACCGGTGACGATGGTGAGGAAGTTGTCCCTGCGGCGCCGCTGCCAGCCGGGCGTGAGCGATGCGGCCCAGCCCTCGTCGGTGGGGCGGTTGCCGCGCACATCGACCGAGGACGGCGTGCGCTGGAACACATACAGCCGTTCGGCGTCGCGCCCAAGATGTGGGACGGCCTGGATGGCGGTCGCGCCGGTGCCGATGAGGGCCACGCGCTTGTCGGCCAGTTTGTGCAGACCGCCGCTCGCGTCGCCGCCGGTGTAGTCGTAGTCCCAGCGGCTCGTGTGGAACGTATGCCCCTGGAAGGTCTCGATCCCGGGGATGCCGGGGAGTTTCGCCCGGCTGAGTGTTCCGCTGGAGACGACCACATGGCGCGCCCGGATGCGGTCGTCCCGGTCGGTGTGCACGGTCCACTCCAACTCGGTGTCGTCCCAGTGGAGTTCGGTCACCTGGGTCTGGAAGCAGACATCGCGGTAGAGGTCGAAGTGGCGCCCGATCGCCCGTGCGTGCTGTCTGATCTCCTCACCGGGTGCGTAGCGCCACCGCGGTATGTAACCGACCTCCTCGAGCAGGGGCATATAGACGTAGGACTCGATGTCGCACTGGACACCCGGATAGCGGTTCCAGTACCAGGTCCCGCCGAAGTCCCCGCCCTGCTCGATCACGCGGATCTCGCGCACACCGGCCTGCCGCAGCCGCGCTCCGGCGAGAAGACCGCCGAATCCGCCCCCGATGATCAGCACCTCGACCCGGTCGTACAGCGGCTCCCGGGTGAACCCCGGTTCCACATAAGGGTCCTGGGCGTACGAGCCGAACTCCCCGGCGATGCGCCGGTACTGCTTGTTGCCGTCGGGGCGGATCCGGCGGTCGCGCTCGGCCCGGTACTTGGTCCGCAGGGCGTCCGGGTCGAATCCCAGCTCCTCGGTGTCCATGGAGGTGATGGCGGTGGGCGGGCGTTGGGGGGTGGGCATAGGGGGTCCTCGGGCCTCTGGCGTCGGAAGGTGTGCGGGGCTCGGATGCCGTCCGGGGCTCGGATGCCATCCGGGTGGCGTTGACCGGTGGCTGATCGGTCGGCGCCTGATCAGCCGTGGCCGACCGGCTGGCGACTGATCGGCGGCGCGGGCTCAGCCTCACAGAAACATTCCCACTGCGCAAGATTGCCCAATGGGAAAGAATCGGCCTTCTCCCGTATGCTCCTCGGCGATGACTACCGGCCTGCGCGAGCGCAAGAAGGCGGCGACCCGCCAGTCGCTGCACGACGCCGCCGTGCTCCTCGCCGCCGAGCACGGCGTCGAGAGCCTCACGGTGGAGGCCATCGCCGATGCCGCCACCGTCTCCCGGCGCACCTTCTCCAACTACTTCGCCAGCAAGGAGCAGGCGCTGCTGCACCACGACCGGGCGCGTACGGTCCGGCTGGTCGAGCTCATCCGCGCCCGCCCGGCGCGGGAATCCCTGATGGCGGCGGTCATCGGCGCCGCCGAGCAGCACTCCACCGAGTTTTTGGCCGACCCGGAGCAGGAGGAGCGCTACCGGACCCTGCGTCTGCACCCGGCGCTGCTGCCCGAACTGGTCGCCACCTACGCCGCCGCCGAACGCGATCTCGCCGTGGCCGTCGAGGAGCGCCTGCCCGCCGGACCGGACACGCCCCTGCGGGCCCAGATCCTCGCCGCGACCCTCCTCGCCGCCTTCCGCGTCGTCGGGCAGACGGCTCTCGAACGCCGCGAGCGCGATGTCGTGGACCTCCTCCGGCAGGCGCTCGCCATCACCCGCGAGGGCTTCCGCTGACCGGTTTTCCCTGGCCGCGTGGACGACAATGTCAAGCGTGGCCAGATCTGAGCGGCCCTCGATAGGCATCGCCTATCGAGATAATCAGAATCATATCTTGGCCCTTTTGACCCGCCTGGTTCTACCGTCGTGTTCATGGCATTGACAACGCGGCCGGAGCAGCGTCCGGCGCGGGCGGAGCGGCGGCCGTCCATGGCGCTCAACTTCTGGCAATCGACCCTCGGCAAGAAGATCGTCATGGGCGCGACCGGTCTGATCATGATCGGCTACCTCTGCGCCCACCTGCTCGGGAACATGAAGATCTTCTTCGGCCCCGGGGAGTTCAACGCCTACGGACACTGGCTGCGTGTCATGGGAGCCCCCGTTCTGCACCATGAGTGGGGCCTGTGGATCGCCCGGATCGTCCTTCTGGCCGCGGTGGTCCTGCACGCCGTGTCCGCCTACCAGCTGAGTCGGCGCGACATCAAGGCTCGCCCGCAGAAGTACGTCCACACCAAGCCACGGATGAGCTATGCCACCCGGACCATGCGCTGGGGCGGGGTGATCCTGGGTCTGTTCATCGTCTGGCACATCCTGGACCTCACCACCGGCACCACGCACTCCGGCGGATTCCAGGAGGGCCATCCGTACCAGAACGTGGTGGACACCTTCTCCACCTGGTACGGGAACGTCATCTACATCGTGGCGATGCTGGCCATGGGCATGCACGTCCGGCACGGCTTCTGGAGCGCCGCGCAGACCCTCGGCGCGGGCAACCACACCCGTGACCGCGCCCTCAAGGCCATCGCCAACGCCCTGGCCGTCGTTCTCACCGCCGGGTTCATCTCCATACCCGTCGGTGTCATGACCGGAGTGGTGAGCTGACCATGACCTCGTACAGCGAGTACAGCGAATACACCGAGTACACCGTCGGCGAGCCGATCCAGGACGAGCGGGCCCCCTCCGGGCCGGTCAACGAGCGCTGGGACACCCGCCGCTTCGAGGCCAAGCTGGTCAACCCCGCCAACCGCCGCAAGCACACCATCATCGTGGTGGGCACCGGGCTGGCCGGTGGCGCCGCCGGCGCCACCCTGGCCGAGCAGGGCTACCACGTGGTCCAGTTCTGCTACCAGGACTCGCCGCGCCGGGCCCACTCCATCGCCGCCCAGGGCGGGATCAACGCGGCGAAGAACTACCGCAACGACGGCGACTCGATCCACCGGCTGTTCTACGACACCGTCAAGGGCGGCGACTTCCGCGCCCGCGAGTCCAACGTCCACCGCCTGGCGCAGATCTCGGTGGAGATCATCGACCAGTGTGTGGCCCAGGGCGTGCCCTTCGCCCGCGAGTACGGCGGTCTGCTGGACACCCGCTCCTTCGGTGGTGTGCAGGTCTCCCGCACCTTCTACGCCCGCGGCCAGACGGGCCAGCAGCTGCTGCTCGGCGCCTACCAGGCGCTATCCCGCCAGATCGCGGCGGGCAATGTGGAGATGCACGCCCGCACCGAGATGCTGGATCTGATCGTGGTCGACGGGCGGGCGCGTGGCATCGTCGCCCGCGATCTGGTGACCGGCGAGATCTCCACGTACTTCGCCGACGCGGTGGTGCTGGCCAGCGGTGGCTACGGAAACGTCTTCTATCTGTCGACGAACGCCATGAACTCCAACGCGACCGCCATCTGGCGGGCGCACCGGCGCGGCGCGTACTTCGCCAACCCCTGCTTCACCCAGATCCACCCGACCTGCATCCCGCGCTCCGGGGACCACCAGTCCAAGCTGACCCTGATGAGCGAGTCGCTGCGCAACGACGGCCGGATCTGGGTGCCCAAGGCGAAGGGCGACACCCGTCCGCCCGCCGAGATCCCCGAGGACGAGCGCGACTACTACCTGGAGCGGATCTATCCGTCGTTCGGCAATCTGGTGCCGCGCGACATCGCCTCCCGCGCCGCGAAGAACGTCTGCGACGAGGGCCGTGGCGTCGGCCCCGGTGGCCAGGGCGTGTATCTGGACTTCGCCGACGCCATCGCCCGGATGGGGCGCAAGGCGGTCGAGGAGAAGTACGGCAACCTCTTCGACATGTACGAGCGGATCACGGCGGAGAACCCGTACGAGGTCCCGATGCGCATCTACCCCGCGATCCACTACACGATGGGCGGGCTGTGGGTCGACTACGACCTCCAGACCACCGTGCCGGGGCTGTTCGCGATCGGCGAGGCCAACTTCTCCGACCACGGCGCCAACCGGCTCGGCGCCTCGGCGCTGATGCAGGGCCTGGCCGACGGCTACTTCGTCCTGCCCTCGACCATCAACGACTATCTGGCCCGCAACCCGCACAAGGACGAGGTGGACGCCTCGCACCCGGCGGCCGTCGAGGCCGTGCGGGAGACCGAGGACCGGCTGGCCAGGCTGCTGGCCGTGGACGGCGACCGCACCCCCGACTCCTTCCATCGTGAGATCGGCGAGCTGGTCTGGGAGTTCTGCGGTATGGCCCGCACCGACGAGGGGCTGCGCAAGACGCTGGACCGCATCCCGCAGATTCGTGAGGAGTTCTGGCGGCGGCTCAAGGTGCCCGGCACCGGTGAGGAGTTCAACCAGTCGCTGGAGAAGGCCAACCGGATCGTGGACTATCTGGAGCTGGCCGAGCTGATGTGCCTGGACGCCCTGCACCGGGCCGAGTCCTGCGGTGGCCACTTCCGCGAGGAGTCCCAGACCCCCGACGGTGAGGCGGCCCGCCGGGACGAGGAGTTCTCCTACGCCGCGGCCTGGGAGTTCACCGACACCGGCGCCGCCCCCGTGCTCCACAAGGAGCAGCTGACCTTCGAATACGTCCACCCCACTCAGCGGAGCTACGCATGAAGCTCACCCTGCGCGTCTGGCGCCAGAAGAACCCCGACACCCCCGGTGCCATGGCCACCTACGAGCTCGACGGCGTCTCCCGGGACATGTCCTTCCTGGAGATGCTCGACGTCCTCAACGAGGAGCTCATCGTCAAGGGCGAGGAGCCGGTGGCCTTCGACCACGACTGCCGTGAGGGCATCTGTGGTGCGTGCAGCCTGGTGATCAACGGTGACGCCCACGGTCCGGAGCGCACCACCACCTGCCAGCTCCACATGCGGTCCTTCCAGGACGGCGACACCATCGACATCGAGCCGTGGCGTGCCTCCGCCTTCCCGGTCATCAAGGACCTGGTGGTGGACCGCTCCGCGTTCGACCGGGTGATCCAGGCCGGTGGCTACATCACCGCGCCGACCGGCTCCGCGCCGGAGGCACACGCCACTCCGGTGCCCAAGGCGGACGCGGACTACGCGTTCGAGCACGCCGAGTGCATCGGCTGCGGCGCCTGCGTGGCGGCCTGCCCCAACGGCGCGGCCATGCTGTTCACCTCGGCCAAGGTCAACCATCTCAATGTGCTGCCCCAGGGCTCTCCGGAGCGGGAGACCCGGGTGCTGGACATGGTGGCCCAGATGGACGCCGAGGGCTTCGGCGGCTGCACCCTCACCGGTGAGTGCGCCACGGCCTGCCCCAAGGGCATCCCGCTGTTCTCCATCACCGCGATGAACAAGGAGTGGCTGCGGGCGACCCGCAAGGTCAAGCGCTGACCCCGCTCCCCCAGAACGGCACCCCTCGACAACGCTCCGTGGATGGGGTGTCCCGGCGGCGGAGGTCTTTCCGGACGCTAGACCTCCGCCGCCGCCCGCACATCCGGGGCGGTGGCTCCGGTGCCATCGGATCACATGCCCGCCACCGGGCCGCTAGGTTGGGCGCATGTACTCCATGCGACTCTCCCGGCGGGTGAACGCTCCGCGCTCCGCCGTCTACCGGGCGCTCCTGGACGCGAGCGCCGTCGCGGCCTGGCGGGTGCCCGAGGGCATGACCAGCCGGGTGCATGAGTTCGACCCCCGCGAAGGGGGCGCCTTCCGTGTCTCCCTCGTCTACGACGACCCGGCGAGCACCGGCAAGTCGGGCGGCCATACGGACACCTACCACGGCCGCTTCACCCGGCTGGTGCCGGATGAGCAGGTGGTCGAGGTGCTCGAGTTCGAGACCGCGGACCCGGCGCTGCGCTCCACGATGACGATGACGACCACGCTCACCGACGCGGAGGGCGGCGGCACCGACGTCCACCTCCTGCACGAGGGGATCCCCGACGCGGTTCCGGCCGCCGACAACGAGCTGGGGCAGCGCATGGCCCTGGACAAGCTGGCCGAGCTCGTCGAGACGGGCGGGACCCCTCGGTAAGAGGTCCCGCGGCTACCGCCGGCCGCGCTCGAAGTACGCCTGGGCCAGGCCGTCGAGCACATGGCCCAGGCGGCGGTCGAAGGCGTCCCGCGGATCGGTGGGCGGGGTGGCCTCCAGCAGGGCGCGCGTGGAGAGCGGGTACTCGCCGCTCTCGGCGGTCTTGTCCAGGAACGACGGCCCGGGCGCGCCGGTCTCGCTCTTGTCGGCTCGGCGCTGTCGGGCCTCGTGCCGACGGGCCTCGGCGAAGGCATGGCCCTGGACGAAGGCGAGCAGGGTCCGCCAGGCGTCGAGCATGTCGCCGGTGTCCAGCCCATGGCCGTCCAGAAGGGCCAGGGTGGACTCCGTCATCGCCAGTGTGCCCGGCCCGAAGTCCTCGGCGTTGAGAGCGTGTCGGGCCAGCCAGGGGTGGCGCAGGGTCACCTGGCGGATCCGATGGGCCGCTTCGGCGAGGTCGGCACGCCAGTCGCCGGTCGGGGTCGGGGCGATGGCCTCGGCACTGACCCGGTCGACCATGAGCGTGATCAGGTCGTCGCGGCTATCGACATAGCGATAGAGGGACATGGCGCCCGCGCCGATGTGCTCGGCGACCTTCCGCATGGTCACCGCGTCGAGCCCTTGGCCGTCCGCGACCTCGATGGCGGCGGTCGCGATGGCCCCGTAGGACAGGGCGGCCCGTGGCGCCTTCGCCGGTTGCGCGGCCTTCTCCCAGTTCACCATGGGTAGTGATCGTACGCTAGCGTACGCCGTACTCGTCGCGTACAAGGTACGCGACAGCGTCTCGCGCCCGCCACGACTCGCGCCGTCCCGACATCTGGAGCGCCACCATGGACACCACCACCCCCGCCGCCGACTGCGATGTGCTGATCGTGGGCGCCGGTCCGACCGGCCTCACCGCCGCCTGCGAACTCGCCCGACGCGGTGTCGGCGTCCGCGTCGTCGACAGGGCGGCGGCCCCCTTCAACGGCTCGCGCGGCAAGGGTCTGCAACCACGCACCCTGGAAGTCCTGGACAACCTCGGGGTGACGGGGCGCCTGGTCACCCTTGGTCGTTTCCGCACACCGGTCCGGTTCCACGATGCCGACGGCACCTTCCGGGACGTGGACCTCAGCGGCGGCGCCGAGCCGACGCCCGACAGCCCGTACGCCCGCACCCTGCTGATCCCGCAGTGGGGGGTGGAGGAGACCCTGCGCGAGCGCCTGGACCAGCTGGGCACCACTGCGGAGTGGAACAGTCCGGTCGCCGATCTCGTGCGGCGCAGCGGCCATGTCGAGGTGGTGTTCGCCGACGGTGCGCGCGCCACGGCCCGCTATGTGATCGGCGCCGACGGCGGCTCCGGGGCGGTCCGGCGCCTGCTGGGTGTCGCGTTCCTCGGCGAGACCGACGAGGACGAGCAGATGCTGCTCGGCGATGTCCGGCTGGACGGCCTGGACCGTGACCACTGGCACATCTGGCAGGGTCCCCAGGGCGGTTCGGTCGCGCTGTGCCCGCTGCCGGCCACCGACACGTTTCAGATCCAGGCGCCCGTCGCCCCGGGCGACACCGGCGAACCGACCCTCGAGACCTTCCAGCGCCTCGTGGACACGCTGATCGGACCGGACACGATACGGCTGCGCCAGGCCACATGGCTCTCGCGCTGGCGGCTGAACGTCCGCATGGTCGACCGCTACCGCGTGGGCCGGGTCTTCCTCGCCGGGGACGCAGCACACGTCCACTCCCCCGCCGGCGGCCAGGGCATGAACACCGGCATCCAGGACGCCGTCAATATCGGCTGGAAGCTGGCCGCCGTGCTCCAGGGCGCCGACGAGTCACTCCTGGACACCTACCAGGCCGAGCGGCTTCCGGTGGCGGCGGCCGTGCTGGGCCTGTCCTCCCGCCTCATGGGACAGGGCATCGACGAGCACGGCGAGGACACCGAGCGGATGCTACAGATGGGCCACACCTACCGTGGCGGACCGCTGGCCCCTGCCGGGCCCGTCGACGCGGAGGGGCCGAGCGCCGGTGACCGCGCACCGGACGCTCCCTGCCACCGGGCCGACGGGCGGCGGGTGCGGCTGTTCGACCTCCAACGCGGCGGTCACTGGATGCTCTACGGATTCGGGGTACGGCCCCGGCCACCGCACCCCACGGTCCGCGCCGTGGCCATCGACGGCGAGATCACCGACACCGGCGGCCACGCCCGGCGGGCGTACGGCGCCACCGACGGGGAGTGCGTCCTGGTCCGCCCCGACGGGCACATCGCCATCCGCACCCACGATCAGGCGGCCATCGACGCCTACCTGCGCCCCGTCCTGCCCTCTTTCTCGTAGGCCAATGCGGGCAGCTTTCTCATAGGCCGTGCGGGCAGCGCGGACCGCCCTGGTCAGCTCATGCGGGCCGGTCGTCGTCGAAGGAGTTCAGGTGGGCGGTGAGGTCGTCGACGAAGCGCGCGAGCAGACGGCCGAAGACCTCGCGGTCCTGGGGGCTCCAGGCGGCGAGGGCGTCGCTGAACCAGCCGAGGACGGTCCGCATATAGCGGTCGGTCGCGGCAGCTCCCTCGGCGGTCGGTTCGATGAGCCGGGCGCGCTGATCGTCCGGATCGGTGACCCGGCGGACCAGCCCCCGCCGCGCCAACTCGTTGATCTGCCGGGTGACATGGGGCCCGACGACCTGCATCCGCTCGGCGATCTCCCCCACGCGCAATGGGGTGCCCGCCACGTGCAGGACGACCAGCACCGACATCGCCGGGCGGTCCACGGAAACGCCGGCGGCCTCCATGGCGCGCTCGGTCACCCGCCCCCGGTTCACGGCGCCGCTGAGCTGTGTCATACGGGGCAGCATGGCCAGCAGATCGTGTTCACCGTCGCCGCCCTGCCCGGCCTCCGGTCCCTCGGCGGTCATACCCGCCTCCACATCTACCTAAGTTAGGTATATAGTCTTCTCATCAACCCCGCGCCTCCGGGGCTTTTCACGCCATGAAAAAGGATACCTGAGTTAGGTATGTGACCGGGCCCTCCCCGTGGGAGGGCCGGAGAGGAGCGCCCATGGGCGCCATGAACATCACGCCGCGGCGAACGGTCCTGGTCTCCGGCGCCAGCATCGCCGGTCCCGCGCTGGCCCACTGGCTCCGCCGGTACGGCTTCGCGGTCACCCTCGTCGAGAAGGCGGCCGCACTGCGCGGTGGCGGCTACCCCATCGACATCCGCGGCACCGCGGTCGAGGTCGTCCGGCGGATGGGGGTGCTCCCCCCGCTCCGGGACGCCCACGTCGGCATCCGCCGGATCGCCTTCCTCGACGAGCGGGGCGATCCGATAGCCGCCATCCGGCCCGAGGCCATCTCCGGCGGCGAGGAGGGCCATGACCTGGAGATCCCGCGCGGAGATCTGGCCGAGATCCTCTACGGCGCCATCCGCGACGACGTCGAGATCCTCTTCAACGACTCCATCGCCACCCTCCACGACCACGACGGCGGGGTGGACGTGACCTTCCGCGGCGGCGCCCGGCGCACCTTCGACCTGGTCATCGGCGCCGATGGCATCCACTCGCACACCAGGAGCCTGGCCTTCGGCCCCGAGGAGGGCTACCACCGCTACCTCGACCACTGCTTCGCCGGATTCACCATGCCCAACCACCTGGGGCTGGCGCACGAGGGGCTGACCTGGAACGTCCCGGGCCGGACCGCCGTGCTCTACGCGCCCCGCGACGACGACCGGGTCCACGCCTTCCTCAACTTCCTGCGCCCCGAACCGCCCTTCAACGCCTTCCGCGACCCCGCCGCCCAGCGCGACCTCGTGGCCGAGGTGTTCTCCGGATACGGATGGGAGGTCCCGCGCATGGTCGCCGCCATGCGCGACAGCGACGACCTCTTCTTCGACGTGGTCAGCCAGATCCATATGCCACGGTGGTCCACGGGCCGGGTCGCCCTGGTCGGCGACGCCGCCTACGCGCCGTCGTTCTTCTCCGGCCAGGGCTCGAGTCTGGCGCTGGTCGGCGCGTACGTACTCGCCGGTGAACTGGCCGCACACGCCCACCACGACGACGCCTTCGAGGGGTACGAGCGCGTCCTGCGGTCGTTCGCCGAGCGGAACCAGGCCCTCGCCGGTGAAGGAAGCGCCGGCGTCTCCCCCCGCACCGCCGAGGACCTGGCCCGGCGCAACGAGGCGCTGCGCGAGCCGTCCGCCGTGCTCAGCAGCGCCGACACCGGCCGGGACGTGCATTCGGCGCTGGCCCTCCCGGGCTACGACGGCTCCGACGCCCCGTGAGGACGGCGCCGCGTCAGCCGGTGGCGCCGATGGCCGGGGTGGGGCCCGAGCCGGAGCTCACGATGGACGGCACCCGGTCGGCGGGGTCGAGGGAGTAGGAGTAGTACGCCTTCGGGTCGAACGCGGTGCCACCGCTCTCGTTGCGGCCGGAGGTGTTGACGAAGACGTTGCCGCGCTGGACCAGGGTGGCGGTGGCGTCCTTGATGACGGGGTTCTTGAAGCCCTGGAAGTAGCTGTTCTCCAGCACCATCCTGGTGTTCCCCCGGGCGTAGTTGCCGTAGGAGGAGTTGATGTCCGTACCGGGGTCGTCCTGAAGGTAGTTGTTGTACAGATGTGCGTGGGCGATGTTGTCGGCGGACGGATTGCGCTGCTCGCTCTCGCGGAACCAGTTGTGGTGGATCGTGATGTCGGCCGTGGTGTTCTCCGTCCAGCCGATCCCGAAGCTCTTGTTGTTCTGCTGGAGCCGGTTCCAGGACACCGTGAGGTAGGTGGTGTCCTTACGGCTGTCGATCAGCCCGTCGGCCATATGCCGCAGATCGTTGTGATCGATCCACACATGGTGGGCGCCGTCCATCTGAATGGCGTCCCAGTCGTGCTCCTTGTCGTTCCAGGTGCCCTCGTAGGAATCGCGGATCGTCAGGTTCCTGAGGATGACGTTGTGTACGCCCTGCCCCAGGAAGAAGCCACCGCCCACGATCTGGCCCGACGTGCCCGAGCCCACGATCGTCTTGTCCGAGGCGACCTTGATCTCCTTGCCCTTGGGGTCCATGGTGATCGCCGCGGCCACGACGATGACGTACGGCTCGGGCGCGGTCGCGTACTTCTCGAGATCGGCGAGTGTGCGCACGGTGACCGTACGGCCGTCCCGGCCCCCGTACGTACCGTTCTGCCCGAGCGCGTTGACCGACGCGAAACCGTCGGCGACATCGGCCTTCCAGGACGCGGCGGCCGTTCCCCGCCCGCCCTCGGCGAACGCCCCCTGCCCCGGCAGGGCGACCGCACCGGCCAAGGCCAGAGCTCCGGCGGCCACCCCGAGCACACGACGCCTGCCGCGCCCCACCCCTCGACGTTCGGTTTCCATGGCCCTCACTTCCACTGCTCGACGACTCCTGCCGTGCGACTGTCGCCACCGCGCACCAGGAGGTTGCCGGGGCGGGTCAAACGTCCGGTGGCGGATTCTCACCGTCTTGCCCACGCCACGACGCGCTGACAGACTCCGGCAGCAAGCGCTTACCGGCAGACGCACAACACCCATGAGTCGCCCCGGAGGGAACAGTGAGCGAACACGGTCGCAGGCAGGTGCTACGGACCGGCCTCGGCGCGGTCGCCGGATCGACGGTGCTCGGCGCCGTCGGCGGCGCCACCGCGGCCTCGGCAACACCACGGCGCGACGGGCCACTTGGGGCAGGTGGCGCGGTGACGCGAGGCGAGCCGGGACCGGCCCGTGCGGACCTGCCATGGGTGGCCGACCTGGGAGACGGCCGGTATCAGAACCCGGTGCTCAACGCCGACTGGTCCGACCCCGACGCGATCCGGGTGGGCCGGTATTTCTATCTGGTGGCCTCCACCTTCAACCGCGTTCCCGGACTGCCCGTGCTGCGGTCGGCCGACCTGGTCAACTGGACCGTCATCGGACACGCCCTCACCGAGCTGCTGCCCAAGGACCACTTCAGTGAGCCCCGGCACGGCGAAGGGGTGTGGGCCCCGGCGCTGCGCCATCACGACGGCAAGTTCTGGATCTTCTACCCCGATCCCGACTTCGGGATCTTCATGGTGACCGCCACCGACCCGCGAGGACCGTGGAGCACATCGCGTCCGGTCAAGCCGGGCAAGGGACTGATCGACCCGTGTCCGCTGTGGGACGACGACGGGCAGGCGTATCTGGTCCACGCGTGGGCGAAGAGCCGCAGCGGCATCAACAACCGGCTCACCCTGCACCGTATGAGCCCGGACGGGACCACTCTGCTCGACGAGGGCCGGATCGTCATCAACGGCGATGACCTCCCCGGTTACACCACGCTGGAGGGCCCGAAACTCTACAAGCGGGACGGCTGGTACTGGATCTTCGCTCCGGCCGGAGGCGTCACCAACGGCTGGCAGTCGGCGTTCCGCTCCCGCTCCATCTGGGGCCCGTACGAGGACCGTATCGTGCTCGCCCAGGGCGACACCCCCGTCAACGGGCCGCACCAGGGCGCATGGGTGACCACCGAGAGCGGCGAGGACTGGTTCCTGCACTTCCAGGACCGCGGGCCCTACGGACGGGTGGTGCACCTCCAGCCGATGCGGTGGCGCGCGGACGGCTGGCCGGTGATGGGCACCGACGACGGCAGCGGCCGGGGCGCGCCGGTGCTGGTGCACACCAAACCGCGGGTGCACGGGCGGACGGAGGTGACCGCACCGGCCACCAGCGATGACTTCACCGGGACGGAGCTGGGGAAGCAGTGGATGTGGCAGGCGAACGCCGACCCGGCGTGGTGGTCGCCGCGCCGCTTCCCGAGTGGGCTCGCGCTGGTCTGCCGTCCGAGCCCGGTCGCCCATGACCTCCGACTGCTGCCCAATGTGCTGGGACAGCGGCTGCCCGCCGAGTCGTTCACCGCGACGACTTCGATGAAACTGTCCACCGCGACGGCGGGGTCCCGGGCCGGGCTGGTGGTCCTGGGCGAGACCTACGCCTGGGCGGGCCTGCGCCACGACGGTGACCGGACCGTCCTCGTATGCCGCACCGCGGCGCGGGACGCCGCCGAGGTGGACGCCGTCACGCCGGTGCCGCTGCGGAGGGGGCGCTCGGCCGTACGGCTCCGGGTGAGTGTGCGGCCGGGTGCGGTGTGCCAGTTCGCGGCCGATGTGGACGGGCGGGGGTTCAGGCCGCTCGGGGCGCCGTTTCCGGCGACGGCGGGCAAGTGGATCGGGGCGACGCTGGGGCTCTTCGCCACCGGGCCGGCGACGGGCGCCACGGGTGGCGTGACGACCATCCGCACGAGCGATGTGACGACCGGCGGCACGAGCGATGTGGCGGCCGGGGGCAGGAGCGATGTGGCGACCGGGGGCGCGCGTGTCGTGGCGGCCAGTGACACGGACGGTGCGGCGGAGTTCGACTGGTTCCGGGTGGGTCCGTTTTCCTCGTAGATGGCCGATGACGAGCGCTTCGGGACCAGTCCCCGCGGATTGTGGTGCCCTGTCCGCCGGAAGGGGCGCCCAGGAGGGCGCCCCACGGAAGCCGGGAGGAACACCATGCACCAGCGCCTCGCCGCCACGGCAGCCATGTCCGCGGCCCTCGTCGCCGTACTCGCCAGTGCGCCCACCGCGTCGGCCGAGCCCAGTCCGCCCGACTGCCCCTCGGGGAACGTCTGCGTGTTCGACAGCAACACGTCCACCGACGGTCCGGCCGTGATCAAGACGACCGGCAACTGGAGGGGTTCCCACCAGACCGGCATCGTCGGCAGCACCATCTTCAACAACGGCACCCGCCAGCCGGGCCACGATCACATCCAGGCCACCTGGGTCTTCAACGGACGGACGTACGACAGGTGCCTCCACTTCAACCCCGGCCCCGGCGACTACAAGTTGATCATCGGTGACAAGGCCACCATCACCAGCCTCAGCTGGCGCGGCGAATGCGACTTCTGAGCGGGCCGACTTCCCCTGCCCGGCCGGGCAGGGGAAGCGCTCAGAGGCCGTAGCGGTTCTTCAGATGGCGCCAGAAGTCACGGAGCATCCACTTGTCGAACTCCGTGATCTGCGTGGCGCTGCCCGCCTTCATGAGGAAGCAGCACTGGCCGGTCGGGGTCCAGTCGTAGAAGTCGTCGAGGCCGAAGGTGTGGCCGACCTCATGCAGATAGATGTGGATGTTCTCCTGGTTCAGCGCACCGGTGAAGTACTCCTGTCCCACGCGCTGGCCCCAGTCCCCGCCGGCCCCGCCCTGGAACCCCTTCGTCAGCCACAGCGACTGGTCGTAGTGGCGGGCCGCACCGCCGGGGCAGCGCGAGTAGTTGCCGTCCTGGTGGAAGAAGCGGCCGCAGTCGGGGGAACACTGCGGGGCGCCGCCGCTGTCGAGGTTCCCGGCGTAGATGTCGACCGAGTTGTCGTTCCACTGGAGCGTCGAGCGGTTCTTCACCGCCCAGCCGACGATGTTGACCGGGACGTTGGTGTACGGCCAGGCGTTGTGGCCCTTGCCGTTCTCCACCATGGCCGCCATCCACTTGGCGAACTGCTTCCTCAGCGCGGCGTGGATCTGGTCGCGCAGCGCGGCGCTGACCGGGGCGTCGGACTCCCAGCGGACGCAGTAGTTGACGCTTCCCCTGTTGGCCATGACCTGGTCCCAGCCGTAGTTGCGGAAGCCGTAGAGGTCCGGGTAGGTCGACTCGACGTGGTTCCATACCTCGCCCAGCGGCTGTACGAGGTTCGCGGGCGGGTTCCAGTCGTCGGCGACCCGCGACGGGGCGGCCGCCGCGACACCGGGCGCGGCGACCAGCGCGGCCAGGGCGGCCAGCACGGTGGCCAGGCGCGCGAGGAATGAGCGCACTGTGAACTCCCTCGGATAGCTGACAGGTTGTCAGCCTCAGGTCGCCGCCACCGCCGCATCGGTTGCCGTCGTGTGTGGCCCTCGGGGAGCATCGGAACGGACCTGAGCGGTGAGCGCGGCGGCCACGAACGACGCGACCAGCGGCCGCCGGTCCCGCTCGTTCCAGGCGAGCACGAGGCGGCTGGGCGGCGCGTCGATCACCGGGACGCAGACCAGGTCGTCCGGGGCCGGTTCGACCAGCGAGCGGGGCAGCACCCCGATCATCCGGCTCACCGTGATCATGTGGAGCATCTGGACCACGTCGGCGACCTCGGGCCCGGTGCCGTCGCCTCCGGGGACCCCTTTCCAGCGCGGCAGCGTCTCGCCCTCCAGATCGGACAGGTGTACCGCGGCGCGCCCGGCCAGCCGGTGCCCCGACGGGAGGACGACCACGCGATCCTCGGTATACAGCGTCTCGTGGGCCAGGCCGTCGAGATCGTCGAACGGCGCGTAGAGCAGGCCGACGTCGGCCCGGCCGTCGCGCAGGAAGTCGGAGCGGTCGGCTGGGCCGCTGAACAGGATGTCCACCCGGCGGGCGTCGGGCTGGTGGGCGTACCCGGCCAGGATCCCGGACAGCAGACCGGCGTCGCCACCGGGCTTGATCACGAGCCGCAGATGGGCCTGGGTGTCCGCGGCCCGCCGGGCGTTCCGGACGGCGGCGCCGACCGCGTTGAGCGCATGCCGCCCGTGCTCCCGCAACGCCTCCCCGGCCGGGGTGAGCTCGACGCGCCGGCTGGAACGGAGGAACAGCGGGACACCGAGCCGGGTCTCGATCCGCCGGATCGCCTTCGACAGCGCCGGCTGGGCGATCGAGAGCCGCACGGCGGCCCGGCCGAAGTGCAGTTCGTCGGCGACCGCCAGGAAGTACTCGAGCTCGCGGGTCTCCAGTTCGATCATGCCTTCAGGTTATCGCCGGATTCCGAACCGGTCTTGGACACCGTCGGCGTACGACCCCAAGAATCGAGGCATGATCTACCACACGATGATCGTCTCCTTCGATCAGCCGCCGCACGAAACCGAACTCGACCAATACCTCAGGGACATCGAACGAGTCATGCTCGACTCCGGTCTCGTACGGTCGGTGGTGACCCGGCGCCACCTTCCCGTCCCCGGCGAGGAGGCCATTCCGGCGCTGATCGCGTCCGCGATCGTGCAGGTGGCCGTGGCCGACACCGAGGCGCTGGCGAAGGCGTTCACCGCGCCCGGTATGCACGAGGTCATCGAGCACTGGCAGTCGCGGCACCCGTACAAGGTCGCCTGGGCGAACCACGAGCCGCTGGTATGAGCGACATGACCCGGAAGGTGGGCCTGGTCACCGGCGCCGGAAGTGGGATCGGCCGCGCGACGGCGCTGGAGTTCGCCCGGTCCGGCGCCGCGGTCGCCGTGCTCGACATCGACGAGGGCACGGCGGCCGAGACCACCGAAATGATCAAGAAGGACGGCGGGACGGCACTGTCCGTCGCCGTCGACATCGCCGACGAACACTCCGTGCGGACGGCGGTCGAGCGCACGGTCGCGGCCTACGGTGGACTCCATTTCGCCGTGAACAACGCCGGTCTGGCCTCGCACCACCGGCAGCTCGACCGGATGCCCCTGGACGAGTTCGAGCGCGTGGTCCACGTCAACCTGGCCGGTACCTTCCTGTGCATGAAGTACGAGCTGCCACTGCTCGAAGGCGGCGGCGCGATCGTCAACATCGCCTCCAACGGCGGCCTGTACGCGATCCCGACCGCTCCCGCCTACGTGGCCGCCAAGCACGGCATCGTCGGGCTCACCAAGGTCGCCGCGGTCGACTACGCGCCGCGCGGCATCCGGGTCAACGCCGTCTGCCCCGGCCCGACCCGCACTCCCGGGTTCGAGAGGGTGGCGGAGGGCACCGTCATGCTCGCCACGCAGGAGGCGAGCACACCGCTCGGCCGACTGGCCACCCCTCAGGAGGCCGCGGCCGCGGCGGTCTGGCTCTGCTCGGACGCCGCGTCCTACGTCACCGGGATCGCGCTGTCGGTCGACGGCGGGCGGCGGGCATAGGAGTCGTCCCGGCCGAGGCCGAGGAGCACATGGCCACCGGGGCGTTCGCGCGCGCCGTGCGGGGGCATGGACGTCGCGCCGGACCACGGCTCCCGCACCGCGGGGACGTCTACGGCTATGTGGCGTGCGGTGCGCTCACACCGGCCGGGTGGCCACCACCAACCGGCAGCGCGGGCTGCCGTCCGCCCGGCGGCCGAGGCTCTCCAGCGGGCGCAGTTCGACCTCGAACCCGGCCCCGATCAGCTCCTTCCACACATCCCCGAGCCGGAAGGTCCGGTAGTACATCACAAAGCGCGGCCACCACACCGCGTTGCGCACCCGCATCGCGGTGTCGAACGCCAGGAGCGACCAGTAGGGCCGGGATCCCGGGCGGGCCGGTGCCACGATCGGGAAGGCGAACCGGCCGCCCGGGCGGAGCACGGAGTGGACCTGGGCGAAGAGCCCGGGCCGCTCGCGCGGCAGGAAGTGGCCGAACGCCCCGAAGCTCACCGCCAGGTCGAAGACCGGCCCGAACGGGAGGGCGCGCGCGTCGGCGCGCACCCAGTCCGTGCGCGGAGCGTCCGGCACCGCCCGAGCGCGGGCCCGCCCCACGGCCAGCATGCCCGCGCTGAAGTCGACGCCGGTGATCCGCTCCCGGCACACCTGGCGCAGCACACCCATGCCCGCGCCGGTTCCGCAGCAGACGTCGAGGCCGCTGCCGAAGGGCCCGAGCGGGCGCAGGGCGCCGGTCACGGAGTCCAGCACCGAGGCCGATGTCCGGTACGCGGTGTGGTCGAACTTCGGGGACAGCAGATCGTAGCCGCGCTCGACGGAGGACAGCGCCTGGACGACGAGTTCACGGAAGCTGGGGCCCTGGCCCTGAGGTGCGGACATCGTGCCCAGCATAGAGCCCACCGAGGTCAACGGCCGGGCGGAGGCCGTGGCCCCGGTGGTGATCCGGACCCGGCGATTATCCGTTGGGACGTGTCGGGAATGGCCCTGTGGGGCGGCCGGGGGCGGATCTAGCGTGATGAACCGCCGCCGCGCCGGGCGGCCAACGTTCCCGTCACCTCAGGAAGTTCCTCCGCATGATCCAGTACATCGCTCCCGTCTTCATCGGTGTCCTCTACGCGCTCCTGATGTCCCTGATCCGCGAACCCCACCGCCAGCGCTTCAACGCGATCATGGTGGGCGGAGCGGGTGCCGCCTACCTCAGCGGTGGCGGCCTGGGCGGCTGGGAGTTCGCCTTCACCGTGGTCGCCACCTATGTGGCCTACCGTGGTCTGGAGTCGTGGACCTTCATCGGCATCGGCTGGCTGCTGCACACCGCGTGGGACATCGTGCATCACATCAAGGGCAACCCCATCGTCCCCTTCGCCCACGGCTCGTCGCTGGGCTGTGCGATCTGCGATCCGGTCATCGCGCTGTGGTGCTTCCGGGGCGGCCCGTCGCTGCTCCGGTTCTTCCGCAAGGGACCGCGCGAGGAACCGGCCGCCACTGCCCTGCCCGACGCCCTGTCCGCCGGGCGGGCGGCGGGGAACGGATGAGGGCAGCGGCGCCGGGCCGCCCGCCCGGCGCCATCCCTCCAACCCCTGTTCAGCCCCCGGCGCGGACCGCCTCGGCGGCCGGGCCGGTCCAGGCCCGCCATGTGGTGTGCCAGCCGTCGGGGCCGTGCCCACGGACACCGGGCCCCGCCCAGGCGATATAGCCGTCGGGGCGTACCAGCAGGGCGGGGCCCGAGTCGGTGCGCTCGGCCTGGGCCACCGTGGTTTCGACGCGCGACGCGCCCCTCTCGCGGATCAGCAGAAAGCCACCGGTCCGCTGTAGTTCGGTCAACCGGCCCTCGGCGAGGGGGACTTCGGTGGCGCGGGTGCCCACCAGCGCGTGCCGGCGCCGTCCGCGCGGATAGCGCAGGGTGACGCCGGTGAAGCTTCCGGCGATGGTGTCGCGCACCCGGCCGACGCCCAGCAGGGCCGGGGCCACATGGTCGCGCAGCCACCGCGCCGGGCGCGGCCCGAGGGTGACGGCGCGCATCATGGCACCGCTCTGGAGCAGGACGCGGCGGCCGACGGGGTGGCGCTCCCGGTGGTAGGTGTCCAGGATGGCGGGGTCGGCGCCGCCGAGGGCGAGGTCGAGCTTCCAGGCGAGGTTGGCCGCGTCCTGGATGCCGGTGTTCATGCCCTGGCCGCCCATCGGGGAGTGCACGTGGGCGGCGTCCCCGGCGAGGAAGACCCGGCCGTGCCGGTACGAGCGGACCTGGCGTTCCTCGCAGTGGAACCGGGAGTGCCAGCCGATCTCACGGACCCCGACGTCACGTCCCATGGCCTCGGCCAGTACCCGGGTGACCTCCGCCTCCTCCACGGCGGCGCTGTCGGGCAGTTGGTGGCGGCGGTCCCAGGTCATCGACCGGTACCAGCCGGGACGCGCCTTCCCGTACGGCACGAGGAAGCCGAAGACCCCGGGGGTGTTGCCGAGGGTGAGCCCGTTTCCCGCCGGGCCGTCGGTGAGGCGGACATCGGCCAGTACCACGGAGGTCAGGACCGTCTTGCCGGGGAAGTCGGCGCCGAGGAGGTCGCGGACGGTGCTGTGTGCCCCGTCCGCCCCCACGACGTACCGGGCTCGCCACGTGGCCGCGGGTCCGCCGCCGTAGGGGCGCGCGGTGACGGTGACCGCGTCCGCGTCCTGTACGAGGCCGGTGACCTCGGTGCCGCGCAGCACCTGGGCGCCCTGGTCGCGGGCGTAGCGTTCGAGCGCCTGGTCCACATTGGTCTGCGGGGTGATCATCCCGTAGCGGTGGCGGGAGGGCAGATGTGTCAGGTCGAGCGTGGCGCCCGCGAACAGGTGCACGGCTTCGGTGGTGTTCGCCTCGGCCAGGAGGCCGTCGGCCAGACCTCGGCTGTCGAGGACTTCCAGGGTGCGGGGCATGGTGACGAAGGCACGGCTGGACGGATGGATCGCCGGCCGGCGTTCCAGCACGGTGACCGCGCGTCCGGCCCGGGCCAGATCCCCGGCCAGGGTCATTCCGGTCGGCCCACCGCCGACGACGAGCACATCCGTGGGGTGGGGCTCCGGGTTCGCCTCCTCGCCGGGCCGGGCCGGGGCCGTCACCGCGTCTCCCTCGGGCCGTGGGCGGCTTCGGGGCGGGCGGCGTTCCCGGGGTTCTTCATCGCGGCCTCCTCGAGGTCGCGGGGGATGTCGAGGGGCACGGCGGAGACCGGGTCGGGGTAGTGGCGGCGGATGTCGTCGGGGGTGGCCGCGGCGGAGTGGTTGAAGATGAACCGCGCCTGGGGCAGTGCGGTGTGGACGAGGTTGACGATGGATTCGAAGAGCAGCGTGTTGCCCGCGGTGAGCCGTATCCCGGCGCCGATGAGGACCGCGTCGTAGCGCTTGCGGCCGAGCATGGCGCGGATGGTGTCGAGGGCGGTCTCCCCGAAGTCGATCTGACATCCGTCCGCCTCGTATCCGGCGTCGCGCAGCAGGGCGAGGTTGTCGTCGTTGGCCGCGCGCAGCCTCTCCCGAGTCAGACCGGCGAAGGCGGCGAACTCCGGCGCCTCGTAGTCGATGGCATCGGGGTGGAGCCCGATCTGGATGGCTGAGACGCTCATGACGATGGATGCCTTCCGTGGTGAAGTGCGTTGGCGCAGGGGGAAGTTGGAGGTACGCGGCGCCGAGCCGGGCCGTTCGGCCGGGGCGTTCCGCTTCCCCTCCACGGTGGCGGGCCCATGGGTATCGTGTCCAACGATGATGTGTGCTGTGTGGCATCGCGAATGGAGATGACGGTGGAGCTCCGGCAGCTGGCGTACTTCGTCGCGGTGGCCGAGGAGCGCAGCTTCACCCGCGGCGCCCAGCGGGAACACGTCGTCCAGTCGGCGGCCTCCGCCGCCGTGGCCCGGTTGGAGCAGGAGTTCCAGACCGCGCTCTTCGACCGCTCGCACCGCACCCTGGAGCTGACCACCGCGGGGCGCACGTTGCTGGCGCGGGCCCGGATCCTGCTCGCGGAGGCGCAGCGGGCGCGCGATGACATGGGCCGTCTCACCGGGGGGCTGAGCGGTACGGTCACGCTCGGGACGGTCCTGTCCACCGGCTCGTTCGACCTGATCGGGGCGCTGAGCACGTTTCAGGCCGAGCATCCCGATGTCGTGGTGCGGCTGCGCCACTCGACCGGTCCGCTGGCCGGACACGCCACCGCCCTGCGCGAGGGCAGGTTCGACCTCATGCTGCTGCCCGTACCCCCGCACGGGCCCGCCGTCCTCGGCCCGGATCTGATCATCGATGATGTGTCGCGGATACGCCTCGGCCTGGCCTGCCGCGCCGACGACCCCCTCGCCGAGGCCCATGGCGTGACCTACGCCGACCTCGCCGACCGCCGCTTCATCGACTTCCCCACGGGGTGGGGCGACCGCACCATCGTCGACAGCCTCTTCGGCACCGCGGGGGTCCAGCGCACCGTGGCGCTGGAGGTCGTGGACACCACCACCGCCCTGACCATGGTCCGGCGGCGTCTCGGGCTCGCCTTCGTGGCCGAGGAGGCCATCGCCTCGCAGCCCGGCCTCACCCAGGTCGATCTCGCCGATCCGCCGCCGCTCCACGGTCTCGGCCTCGCCGCCTCGCGCAACCATCCCCCGTCCGAAGCGGGCCGCGCCCTGCGCCGGACCCTGCTCGCCGCGCGCTGACCGCGGCGGCGCAGCCGAATGTCTCACCGCCACTCCCCTTGTGGCCGCATGCCGCGCATTGACGGAGTGAGTACTCACTCCGTACGGTACCCCCATGACAGAGAAGGCAGAGAACCCCTCAACCCCGCCCCGTCGCCGCGCACCGGCCATGGATCCCGATCAGCGCCGCGCGATGATCGTCGCCGCGGCGCTCCCCCTCGTCGTCGAATACGGCGCCTCCGTGACGACCGCGAAGATCGCCCGGGCCGCGGGCATCGGCGAAGGCACCATCTTCCGGGTCTTCGAGGACAAGGACGCCCTGCTCGCGGCCTGTATGGCCGAGGCCGTACGGCCCGATGACACCGTGGCCCATCTTGAGTCGATCGCCCTGGACCAGCCGCTGGCGGACCGGCTCGCCGAGGCGGCCGATGTGGTGCGCGGTCACATGGGCCGCATCGGCGCGGTCGCCGGGGCGCTCGCGGCGGCCGGGCGGCTGGAGCGCATGGCGCCCAAGCCCGGCAAGGACGGCCGCCTCCCGGACCGCGAGGCGAGCCTGGTCCGGCCGCGCGCGGCGCTGGCCGCGCTGTTCGAACCCGACCGGGACCGCCTCCGGCTCGCCCCGGAACGGCTCGCCGACGCCTTCCAGTTGACGCTGATGTCGGCCGGGCGCCTCGGCGCCCCCGACCCGCTGACCACCGAGGAAGTCGTGGACCTCTTCCTGCACGGCGCGCTCGCGGCCCCCGGGGAGGCCCGGTGACCGCACCCGACGCGTACGAAGCGCTCCCGCCACGCCGCCGGACCCTGGTCACCCTCGCCCTGCTGGGCTGCGCCTTCCTGGCCATGCTGGACGGCACCGTGGTCGGCACCGCGCTGCCCCGCATCGTCGAGCAGATCGGCGGAGGGGACTCCTGGTACGTCTGGCTCGTCACCGCCTATCTGCTGACCTCCTCGGTCAGCGTGCCGGTCTACGGCCGCTTCTCCGACCTCCACGGTCGCCGCCGGCTGCTGATCGGCGGGCTCGCCGTCTTCCTGGCCGGCTCCATCGCCTGCGGCCTGTCCGCCTCGATGCCCGCCCTGATCCTCTCCCGCGCGCTCCAGGGCCTGGGCGCGGGATCCCTGCTGACCCTCGGCATGGCGCTGGTCCGCGACCTCCATCCGCCGTCCCGCCCCCAGGGGCTGATCCGGATGCAGACGGCGATGGCCGCCATGATGATCCTGGGCATGGTGGGCGGCCCGCTCCTCGGCGGGTTGATCGCCGACCACATCGGCTGGCGCTGGGCGTTCTGGCTCAACCTCCCGCTCGGGCTGGCCGCGGGCGCCGTCATCGCCCTGGCCCTGCCCGACCGGCGTCCCGCCACCCCGCCGTCCGGCCGGCTCGACCTGGCGGGGATCCTCCTGCTCGCCACCGGGCTCTCGCTCGCGCTGACCGGCCTCAGCCTCAAGGGGAACGCGACCGCCGGACACGCGCCCTCCTGGACGGACCCGGCCGTGCTGGGCTGTCTGCTCGGCGGTCTGGCGCTGCTCGCCACGCTCATACCGGTCGAGCGGCGGGCCGCCGTCCCCGTCCTGCCCCTGCGGCTGTTCCGGCACCGCACCTATACCGCCCTGCTGACCGCCGGTTTCTTCTTCCAGGTCGCCGCGGTGCCGGTGGGGATCTTCCTGCCGCTGTACTTCCAGCACATCCGCGGCCACTCGGCCACCGCCTCCGGTCTGCTGCTGCTCCCCCTGCTCATCGGCATGACCCTGGGCAACCGGCTCACCGCCGCCACCGTGCTGCGCAGCGGGCACGTCAAACCGGTCCTCCTGATCGGCGCGGGGCTGCTCACCGTCGGTACCGCCGCCTTCGCCGCCCTGCGGGCCACGACGCCCCTCACGCTGACGTCCGTTCTGCTGCTGCTCGTCGGACTCGGCACCGGACCGGCCATGGGCGGGCTCACCATCGCCACCCAGAACGCCGTCCCGCGTGCCGACATGGGCACCGCCACCGCGGGCTCCGCGCTCACCAAGCAGATCGGTGGCGCGGTCGGCCTGGCCGGCGCCCAGTCCCTGATCGCCCACTCCGGCGCGGCCGCGCCCACCGCCACGGCCATCGGCTCCACCGTCGCCTGGAGCGGCGGCGCGGCCGGGCTCCTCGCCCTCGGGGCACTGCTCCTCATGCGGGACATCCCCATCGCCACGGCCGGGAAGCGCCCCGGCGCACCCACTCCCGCGTCCGCCGGCCCCGCGAAGGCCGATCGGCGCGCTTGACCTCAAGCGTTACTTCGAGAAGGTCGGCGTCCTGGTTCGCCGCGACGGGGTACAGCCACAAGGACGGTGACGAGTAAAGTCGGCGGCATGGAGTGATGACCCGGCACACCGATCCGTACCAATACCGCCGTTCGAGCCCGTGCTCCGGCGTGTGTTCGGTGTGCCCGCGGCACCCGTCATTCACTTCACACGATCGGAATCCGTATGACCGACGGCATGACTGACGACATGACCGACGACATGTTCCTCGACGATGTCGCCGAGCGACTCGCCGCCCTGCCCGCCGTGCGCGCCGTCGCTCTCGGCGGCTCGCGTGCGCAGGGCACCCACACCCCGGAGAGCGACTGGGACCTGGCCCTGTACTACCGGGGCGGCTTCGAACCGGCCGCGCTGCGGGCCGTGGGCTGGGAGGGCGAGGTCTCCGGGCTCGGCGAGTGGGGCGGTGGTGTCTTCAACGGAGGCGCCTGGCTGACGATCCACGGACGGCGCGTGGACATCCACTACCGCGACCTCGATGTGGTGGAACACGAACTCGCCGAGTCGCGGCAGGGCCGCTTCCACTGGGAGCCGCTGATGTTCCACCTCGCGGGCATCCCCAGCTATCTGGTGGTGGCCGAACTCGCCATCAACCAGGTGCTGCGGGGCTCCCTGCCCCGGCCCGAGTACCCGGCGGCGCTGCGCGAGGCGGCGCCCCCGGTGTGGCGCGAGCGCGCGGCCTTGACCCTACGGTACGCCTCGGCCGCGTACGTGGCACGTGGCCAGGCCACCGAGGTCGCCGGGGCGTTGGCGACCTCCGCCCTCCAGACGGCGCACGCGGTGCTGGCGGCGCGCGGTGAGTGGGTGACCAACGAGAAGCGGCTCCTCCAGCGGGCGGACCTGCGTGCCGTCGACACGATCGTGGCGGGGCTGCGGCCGGAGCCCACCGCCCTGGCCGAGGCGATCACCGCCGCGGAGGCGCTGTTCGAGGCGACGGAGGCCGCGGAGGCCACGGGCTGAGCGGTGGCCCTGGGGACGGCCTGAGCGGTGCCCCGGGGGCGGAGCGCGCCTCCGTCCCCGGGGCCGGGCCGTCCGAGGCGCCGGGCCACCCCGCTGGTCACCCGCGCCGGGTGAGGATGCTCAGCGCGTTGGCCGCGACGATGGCGCCCACACTGATCCACTCCGTCCACCCCAGGCCCTGTCCCAGGCCGACCCAGCCGACCAGCGCGGCCAGGACGGGGTTGACGCTCATGAAGAGCCCGAACGCCTGGGCGGGCACACGGCGCAGCGTGAACAGGTCCGCGAGGTACGGCACGGCCGAGGAGAGGACGCCCGCGACGATGGCGTACGCCGCGGCGCTCACGGTCGGCGGCCGGTGGACGGCGACGGCGATCCCGACCGGCAGGAACATCAGCGCGGAGATCCCCGCGGCCGCCGCGGATCCCTGGGCGCCGGGGACCCGCCGCCCCACGGTGCGGTTGAGCAGGATGTACGACGCCCAGCACACGGCGGCCAGCAGCCCCAGCCCCATGCCCGGATAGTCGGCCGAGGGGCGCGGGCGCATGAGGGTCACCACGGCGGCCGCCGCGACGAGCGCGCAGCAGGCGTCCACGCGGCGCCGTGAGCCGACGAGCGCGATGCACAGCGGGCCGAGGAACTCCAGGGTCACCGCCAGGCCGAGGCCGATGCGGTCGATGGCGCTGTAGAGGGACAGATTCATGGTGCCGAACACCACGGCGAGCCCCACCACCGGCCGCCACTGCCACCAGGTGAAGGTCCACAGCCGGGGCCTGCCGACGGCCAGCAGGACGATCGCGGCCACGTACTGGCGGACGGCGACGACCCCGACCGGGCCGATGACGGGGAAGGCCTGGGATCCGATCGCGGCGCCGGTCTGGTTGGACAGCCCACTGCCGATCATCGTGGCCACCCCGGCGAACCGCCGTCCGGTCGGCCGCTGCTCAAGGTCGGGGGCCGGGCCCCGCTCCAGGCTCGGATCCAGGCCCGGCACCGGGTCGGCGTCGGCAGGGGTCGGAGCGGTCCGGTGCGCGATCTCCGTCGCTCGTGGGGCCGGGGTGCGTGACGCGGGGGCGAGTCGCATGCGTCGATCGTGTGTCCGGCCCATGCATACGCAAAATGCGTTTGGTTCTCCATCTATACGCTGGACGTATGGATGTGGAGCTGCGGCAACTGCGCTGCCTCGTCACGATCGTCGACGAGGGCACCTTCACCGACGCCGCCATCGCGCTCGGCGTCTCCCAGGCGGCCGTGTCCCGGGCCGTGGCCACGCTCGAACGCGCCCTGGGCACCCGGCTGTTGCGGCGTACCTCCCGCGAGGTGACCCCGACGGGCACGGGGCTGCGCGTGGTGGCACACGCCCGGCGGGTGCTGGCCGAGGTGGACGGGCTGATCCGGGAGGCCGTCTCGGGCCACGCCCGTCTGCGGATCGGCTACGCCTGGTCCGCGCTCGGCCGCCACACCCCCGCCTTCCAGCGCCGCTGGGCCCAGGCGTACCCCGAGACGGAGCTGCACCTCGTGCGCGTCAATTCCGCCACCGCGGGGCTGACGGAGGGCGCCTGCGACCTGGCCGTGGTGCGCAGACCGCTCGACGAGCGCCGTTTCGACTCCGCCATCGTCGGGCTGGAGCGGCGGCTGTGCGCCGTGGCCGCCGACGACCCGCTCGCCAGGCGCCGCTCGGTCCGGCTGGCCGACCTCAGCGGGCGCACCCTGCTGGTCGACCGCAGGACCGGCACCACCACCGCGGAGCTGTGGCCGCCCGACTCCCGGCCGGCCACGGAGGAGACCCACGACGTGGAGGACTGGCTCACCGTGATCTCCGCGGGCCGCTGCGTCGGCATGACGGCGGAGTCCACCGCCAACCAGTATCCGAGACCGGGAATCGCCTACCGGCCGGTCCGCGACGCCGAGCCGATCGCGGTACGCCTCGCCTGGTGGCGGGACGACCCGCACCCCGCCACCCAGACCGCGGTCGAACTGCTCACCACTCTCTACCGCAACGGCTGACCCCTGACCCCACCCCTACATATGGACCGTTCCGGATAATCCAGTACGGATCGAATTGTTACCCTGGGCCACATGACCGCCATGGCGCCCACCAAGACCGAACCCGATCTGTCGTTCCTCCTCGACCACACCAGCCACGTCCTCCGCACCCAGATGTCGGCCGCGCTCGCCGAGATCGGGCTGACGTCACGGATGCACTGCGTACTGGTCCACGCCCTGGAGGAGGAGCGCACCCAGGCGCAGCTCGCCGAGATCGGCGACATGGACAAGACCACGATGGTGGTGACGGTGGACGCCCTGGAGACGGCGGGCCTCGCGGAGCGGCGTGCCTCGACCCACGATCGCCGGGCCCGGATCATCGCGGTCACCGAGGAGGGTGCGCGGATCGCGAAGCGGAGCCAGGAGATCGTGGACCGCGTCCACCGCGAGGCGCTGACAGCGCTCCCCGAGACCCAACGCACCGCGCTGGTAAGGGCGTTGACCCGGCTGTCCGAGGGGCATCTGGCCACGCCCGCGGAGAGCCCCCGCCCGGCCCGGAGGGCGCGGCAGCGCGAGAAGTAGAGCGGAGACACCCGTACGGCCCGCCACGCAACCCCTTAGGCAGGTCCGAAACAAATAGTCTGCAACAAAACCATCTGCTACGGTCACTCCTGTCGCGCCTACTGACAGGAGTGTCCGCATGTCCGCCACCTCTTCCGCCCCACCATCTCCCCGCGTTCCCCCTTCACGCCGACTGGCCCTCGGGGTCATCGCCACCGGCATGCTGATGGTGATCCTCGACGGCAGCATCGTGACCGTGGCCATGCCCGCCATCCAGAGCGATCTGCGGTTCTCCCCCGCCGGGCTCAGCTGGGTCGTCAACGCCTACCTGATCGCGTTCGGCGGTCTGCTGCTGCTCGGCGGCCGTATCGGCGATCTCATCGGCCGCAAGCGTGTATTCCTCGTCGGCACCGCGGTGTTCACCGCGGCCTCGCTGCTCGCGGCCGTGGCAACCTCCCCCGCGGTGCTCATCGCCGCACGTTTCCTCCAGGGCGTCGGCAGCGCGATGGCCTCGGCGGTCAGCCTGGGCATCCTCGTCACGCTCTTCAGCGAACCCGCCGAACGGTCAAGGGCGATCGCCGTGTTCAGCTTCACCGGCGCCGTCGGAGCGTCGATCGGCCAGGTGCTCGGCGGGCTCCTCACCGACGCGCTCGGCTGGCACTGGATCTTCCTGATCAATCTGCCGATCGGGCTGCTGACGCTCGCGGTCGCCATACCCGTCCTGCCCGCCGACCGCGGGCCGGGCCTCGCGGCCGGCGCCGATGCCCTCGGCGCCCTGCTCGTCACGGCCGGGCTGATGCTGGGCATCTACACCGTGGTCAAGGTGGCGGACTACGGCTGGACGGCGGCGCGCACACTCGCCCTCGGCGCCGTCTCGATCCTCCTGATCGCCCTGTTCCTGGTCCGCCAGGCCACCGCCCGGACCCCGCTGATGCCCCTGCGGATCCTGCGGTCGCGCGGGGTGGCGGGGGCCAATCTGGTCCAGCTCCTGATGGTGGCCGCGCTCTTCTCGTTCCAGATCCTCGTCGCCCTCTATCTGCGCAATGTGCTGGGGTACGACGCCACCGGAACCGGTCTGGCCATGCTCCCGGCCGCCGTCGCCATCGGCGCGGTGTCCCTCGGCGTCTCCGCGCGGCTCAGCGCCCGCTTCGGCGACCGCGCGGTGCTGCTGACCGGGCTGGCCCTCCTGACCGGCGTCCTCGGCCTGCTCGTCCGCGTCCCCGTACACGCCCGGTACGTACCCGACCTCCTCCCGGTGATGCTGCTCGCCGCCGGGTTCGGGCTGGCGCTCCCGGCGCTGACCAGCTTTGGAATGTCCGGCGCGAAGGAGGACGACGCCGGGCTCGTCTCCGGGCTGTTCAACACCACCCAGCAGATCGGCATGGCACTGGGCGTCGCGGTGCTGTCCACCCTGGCCGCCTCCCGCACGGACGCCCTGCTCGTCCGGGGCGAGGGCCGGGCCGAGGCGCTGACCGGCGGCTACCACCTGGCCTTCGCCGTCGGCACTGGGCTCATCGTGGCGGCCTTCGCGGTGGCGTTCACCATACTGCGAGGACCCGCCAAGAGCCCGGCGAACGGCGCCGAGACGAAGCCCGGCCCCCCGCGTGGCAAGCGGGCTTCCGGCCTGGGCGACGATGAACATCGCGCCCGGGCCGTACGTACCGGGGAATGTGAACGCACCTGGTGAGTGCGCCGGGTGACCGGTGAGGAGGGCTCGGGTGTCCGCCCCTTGGACGAGGAGAGATACCGTGAAAGCACATCGTCTGCCGTGCCGCCCGCGGTGGATCGGCGCCCTGGCCGTCGCCACCTCGGCACTCGCCCTCGCCACGGCGGCCCCCGCCCTGGCCCACACCGAGGTGAGCGCCTCCGACTCCCGCGCCCTGGCGAAGAACGTCACGCTGACGTTCGAGTCGGAGGCGGAGGACCAGGGGGCCGGTTTCACCGAGATCCGGACCGTGCTGCCCAAGGGCATCGACCCCGGCGATGTGAGGCTGAAGCAGGCGCCGAAGGGCTGGAAGCTGAAGCCCACCGATGACGGCTACTCCGTCGGCGGCCCGGCGCTCGCACCCGGCGAGAACGCCGAACACAGCGTCGTCGTACGGCAGTTGCCCGATGCCACATCGCTGGCCTTCAAATCCGTGGACACCTACGAGGGCGGCAAGGTGTCCCGGTGGATCGAGGTGGCCCGCGCCGGAGAGCCGGAGCCGGAGAATCCCGCCCCGCTGCTCAAGCTCAAGCCCGCGGCCGCCGGCGCCACCCCGGACGCCTCGCCCTCGGCCTCGCCCTCCCCGAAGCCGGAGCGCGGGGCGCCGAGCCCGGACGGCAAGGAGCCTTCGAAGGCCGCGACCTCCGACGGCGGATCCGCGTGGCCCGCCGTGGGCATCATCGTCGGCGTCTGTCTGTTCGCCCTGGCCGGAGGGTTTGTGCTGTTCCAGCAGCGGCGCGGCTCGGGCGGGTCGGACACGGAATGATCCGAGGGCCATCGGGGTCCTCGCCACGCCGAGCGGAGCGCGGGTTTGCTGCCGGGGCGAGTGGTAACGCGGTGAACATGACCGAGAAGAAGAACGCACACACTACCCGGAGCTCCAACGTGAACGCGAAGGCCACCGCCACGAGGCCGAAGGAGACCGCGGAAAAGGCCAAGGACACCGCGGGCAGGGCTGAGACCACGGCGAGGACCGCCGCGACCGGCGCGGCGACGACCGCGGCGCACACCGCTCATGTCGCCGCCGACAAGGCCCAAGTGGCCGCCGGGAAGGCCATGACCACCGGTCGCGCCGTGGCCACCGAGGCGCCCAAGAGGGCCGCATCGGCGGCGGGTTCGGCCTGGATGGCGATCAAGGCGCGGAAGGTCCTGGCAACCGTCGCCGGTACCGGTGCCGCCGCGGCGGGCGCCACCACCGCGGTGGTCCTGCGCAGGCGCGCGGCTCGTCGTCGCCGCCCGCTGGCACGGCTGACCGGCGGCCGGCTCGGCTCCTGATATCGCACCTTCGACTGATATCGCACCTTCGACGGCCCCCTTACGCAAGCGACTTGCAATTCTTGCGCTATGCTTGCGTGCATGACGCGACGACTTGCTGAAGTGGCGAAGAAGGTGGGGGTCAGCGAGGCCACGGTCAGCCGGGTCCTCAACGGCAAGCCCGGGGTCTCCGAAGCCACCCGGCAGGCGGTGCTGTCCGCGCTGGACGTCCTCGGCTATGAGCGGCCCACGCAGCTGCGGGGCGACCGGGCCCGGCTGGTGGGGCTGGTACTGCCCGAGTTGCAGAACCCCATCTTCCCGGCGTTCGCCGAGGTCATCGGCGGGGCGCTGGCCCAGCTGGGGCTGACTCCGGTGCTGTGCACCCAGACCAGGGGCGGGGTCTCGGAGGCCGATTACGTGGCCCTGCTGCTGCAACAGCAGGTCTCCGGGGTGGTGTTCGCGGGCGGGCTGTACGCGCAGGCAGACGCACCGCATGACCACTACCGGCAGCTCGCCGAGCGCAACATCCCCGTGGTGCTGGTCAACGCGGCCATCGAGCACCTCGGCTTCCCGGCCGTCTCGTGCGACGACGCCGTGGCCGTGGAGCAGGCATGGCGGCATCTGGCCTCCCTCGGCCATGAGCGGATCGGGCTGGTGCTCGGGCCCGGTGACCACATGCCGTCGGCGCGCAAGCTGGCCGCCGCGCGGGCGATCGCCGGTCACCTCCCCGATGAGTTCGTGGCCCGGGCGATCTTCTCGATCGAGGGCGGCCACGCCGCGGCCTCCCGGCTGATCGACCGGGGCGTCACGGGCATCATCTGCGCCAGCGACCCGCTGGCCCTGGGCGCGATACGAGCGGCGCGCCGCAAGGGGCTCGGCGTGCCGTCGCGGGTGTCCGTGGTCGGCTACGACGACTCCGCGTTCATGAACTGCACCGAGCCGCCGCTGACCACCGTCCGCCAGCCCATCGAGGCCATGGGCAGGGCGGCGGTGGAGGTGCTGAACTCGCGGATCGGCGGGGTGGCCGTGCCCGCCGAGGAGCTGTTGTTCGAGCCGGAGCTGGTGGTGCGCGGCTCCACCGCCCAGGCGCCGCGGGAGTGAGGAGGCGGAGGACCGTCGAGGGGTGATCAAAAGGGTGGTCGAGAGGCCGCCGACAGGCTCAATCCATCTGATTCGCAGTGCAGTTGAATAATTACAGAATCTACGCGACATCTTGCGGGCCGATGTCGTCGGTGCTTGAGTGTGCGGCGCACTCACGGTTGTGTGCGCCCCGCTCGCGGCCGTGGTGCTTCCCTGCTCCTGTACAGAGGGGTCCACCCATGAGAAGCACCGGGTTCCGTCGTACTCTCATCGCGCTCAGCACGTTCTCCCTCGCCCTCACCGCCTGCGGCGGGTCGGGCGACGGCTCGGCGGGCGGAAAGACGCGTATCACGGTCAACTGCATGCCGCCCAAGAGCGCCAAGGTCGACCGCAGGTTCTTCGAGGAGGACATCGCCTCCTTCGAGAAGCAGAACCCGGACATCGACGTCGTCGCGCATGACGCGTTTCCCTGCCAGGACCCCAAGACGTTCGACGCCAAGCTGGCCGGGGGTCAGATGGAGAACGTCTTCTACACGTACTTCACCGATGCCGGACATGTGGTCGACATCAATCAGGCGACCGATCTCACTCCGTACGTCAAGGAGTTGAAGAGCTACCCGACCCTCAGCAAGCAGCTGCGCGACATCTACACGGTCGACGGCAAGATCTACGGCATCCCGCGCACCGGCTACTCCATGGGTCTGATCTACAACCGCAAGCTCTTCGAGAAGGCCGGACTCGACCCCGACAAACCGCCGATGACCTGGGAGGAGGTCCGCGCCGACGCCAAGAGGATCGCCAAGCTGGGCGGTGGCACGATCGGCTACGCGGACTACAGCGCCCAGAACCAGGGCGGCTGGCACTTCACGGCCGAGCTGTACTCACAGGGCGGCGACGTCGTCGGCGCGGACGGCAAGAAGGCCACCATCGACACCCCCGAGGCGCGGGCCGTCCTGCGGAACCTGCACGACATGCGCTGGGTGGACGACTCGATGGGCAGCAAGCAGCTCCTGGTCATCAACGACGCCCAGCAGCTGATGGGCTCCGGCAAGCTGGGCATGTATCTGGCCGCGCCCGACAACCTCCCGATCCTGGTGAAGGAGAAGGGCGGCAACTACAAGGACCTCGCCATCGCCCCCATGCCCGGTGGCAAGGCCACGCTCATCGGCGGCGACGGCTATATGTTCCAGAAGAAGGACACGCCCGCCCAGATCCGGGCCGGCCTCAAGTGGCTCGACCACATGTTCCTCACCCCGGGCAAGGGCTTCCTCGGCGACTACGTCCGCGCCAAGAAGCGACACGCCCCGGTGGGCCTGCCCGAGCCACGGCTGTTCACCGGCGCCGCCGACACCAGGGACCAGCGGATCAAGAAGGCCAACGCCAATGTCCCCGTGGGCAATTACCAGACCTTCCTCGACGGCAACCAGAAACTGCGGATGAAGATCGAGCCGCCGCATGCCCAGCAGATCTACTCCGTGCTCGACGGGGTCGTCTCCGCCGTCCTGACCAAGAAGGACGCCGATGCCGACCAGCTGCTGAAGGAAGCCTCCGGCAAGATCGACAGCATTCTGGCCCGGGGCTGACCCGATGACCAAGACCGCTGCGCGGCCGCCCGCCGGGGCGATCGCCGTCCACCCCGTGCAGGCGCCGCCCCCGGCGGGGGGTCGGGGGCGGCGCCGTCTCGCCGATCAGATCCGGGCGTATGGCTTCCTCCTCGGCGGCCTGATCTGCTTCGCGCTGTTCTCCTGGTATCCGGCGATCCGCGCGGTCGTGATCGCCTTCCAGAAGTACACGCCCGGCTCGTCCCCCGAATGGGTGGGCACCGCCAACTTCACCCGTGTCCTGCACGATCCGGAGTTCACCGCGGCCTGGCGGAACACCCTCACCTTCACCCTGCTGGCGCTGCTCATCGGCTTCGCGATCCCGTTCCTGCTCGCCCTCGTGCTCAATGAACTCCGGCACGCCAAGGCGTTCTTCAGGGTCGTGGTCTATCTGCCGGTGATGATCCCGCCGGTGGTCAGCGCCCTGCTGTGGAAGTGGTTCTACGACCCGGGCGCCGGGCTGGCCAACGAGGCGCTGCGCTTCCTGCACCTGCCCACCTCGAACTGGTCCAACGGCGCCGACACCGCCCTGGTCTCCCTCGTCATCGTGGCCACCTGGGCCAATATGGGCGGCACCGTCCTGATCTACCTGGCGGCGCTACAGTCCATCCCCGGTGAGCTGTACGAGGCGGCCGAACTGGACGGTGCGGGCCTGCTCCAGCGCGTCCGCCACGTCACGATCCCCCAGACGCGGTTCGTGATCCTCATGCTGATGCTGCTCCAGATCATCGCAACCATGCAGGTCTTCACCGAGCCGTTCGTGATCACCGGTGGTGGCCCGGAGAACGCCACGGTCACCGTCCTCTACCTGATCTACAAGTACGCCTTCCTCTACAACGACTTCGGTGGCGCCTGCGCGCTGAGCGTGATGCTGCTCGTGCTGCTCGGCGCCTTCTCCGCCCTCTATCTGCGGCTCACCCGCTCCGGGGAGGACGGCGCATGAGCGGCACCCGGACCCTCGTCTCCCCCGCCGCCCTGGCCCGCCCCCGTGGCCGGGCCGCCTACTGGACGGTCTTCACCGCCGTGGTGGTGCTGTTCGCCATCGCCTTCCTCTTCCCCGTCTACTGGATGGTGACCGGTGCGATGAAGTCGCCGGACGAGGTGGCGCGGACACCGTCCACCATCGCGCCGGAAGAGTGGCACCTCAGCGGCTACAGCGACGCCTGGGACCTGATGCAGCTTCCGCAGCACTTGTGGAACACGATGGTCCAGGCGGCCGGTGCCTGGCTGTTCCAGCTGGTCTTCTGCACGGCCGCCGCCTACTCCCTGTCCAGGCTGAAGCCCGCCTTCGGCAAGGTGATCCTCGGTGGCATCCTGGCCACGCTGATGGTCCCGGCCCAGGCGCTGGTCGTGCCGAAGTACCTGACCGTCGCCGACCTGCCGCTGATCCACACCAGCCTGCTCAACGACCCGCTCGCGATCTGGCTGCCCGCCGTCGCCAACGCCTTCAACCTCTATCTCCTCAAGCGGTTCTTCGACCAGCTCCCGCGCGATGTCCTGGAGGCCGCCGAGATCGACGGCGCCGGAAGGCTGCGCACCCTGTGGTCGATCGTGCTGCCCATGTCGCGTCCGGTGCTCGGCGTTGTGTCGATCTTCGCGCTGGTGGCGGTGTGGCAGGACTTCCTGTGGCCGCTGATGGTCTTCTCCGACACCGGCAAGCAGCCGATCAGCGTGGCACTCGTCCAGCTGTCGCAGAACATCCAGCTGACCGTGCTCATCGCCGCGATGGTCATCGCCAGCATCCCGATGGTCGCGCTGTTCCTCGTCTTCCAGCGGCACATCATCGCCGGGATCAGCGCGGGCAGCACGAAGGGCTGACACCGCCCCCACGAAGGGCTGACACCGCCCCCTCGACAGAAAGGCTCCCACCGTGGCCCAGCCCACCCCTGCCCGGACGCCGGACGACTGGTGGCGCTCCGCCGTCATCTACCAGGTGTACGTACGCAGCTTCGCCGACGGGGACGGCGATGGCACCGGCGACCTCGCGGGCGTCCGCGCCAGGCTGCCGTACCTCGCCGAACTCGGCGTCGACGCGCTGTGGTTCAGCCCCTGGTACCAGTCGCCCATGAAGGACGGCGGCTATGACGTCGCCGACTACCGCGCCATCGACCCGGCCTTCGGCACCCTGGCCGAGGCGGAGAAGCTCATCGCCGAGGCCCGTGAGCTGGGCATCCGCACCATCGTGGACATCGTGCCGAACCACGTCTCCGACCAGCACCCCTGGTGGCGGGCCGCTCTCGCGGGCGGCGCCGAGCGCGAGCTCTTCCACGTCCGTCCGGGCCGCGGCGACCATGGCGAGCTGCCGCCCAACGACTGGACGTCGGAGTTCGGCGGCCCGGCGTGGACCCGGCTGCCGGACGGCGACTGGTATCTGCATCTGTTCGCCCCCGAGCAGCCGGACCTCAACTGGGCCCACCCCGCCGTACGCCAGGAACACGAGGACATCCTGCGCTTCTGGTTCGAGCGGGGTGTCGCGGGGGTGCGCGTCGACTCGGCCGCCCTGCTGGCCAAGGATCCCCGGCTGCCCGACTTCGTCGCGGGCCGCGATCCCCATCCGTACGTCGACCTCGATGAGCTCCATGACATCTACCGGTCCTGGCGCGGCGTGGCCGACGAGTACGGCGGTGTGTTCGTCGGCGAGGTGTGGCTGCCGGACAGTGAGCGCTTCGCCCGCTATCTGCGCCCCGACGAGCTGCACACCGCCTTCAACTTCTCGTTTCTGGCCTGCCCCTGGGACGCCCGGCGGCTGCGCACGTCGATCGACGAGACGCTCGCCGAACACGCTCCCGTGGGCGCGCCCGCCACCTGGGTGCTGTGCAACCACGATGTGACCCGTACGGTCACCCGCTACGGGCGCGAGGACACCGGTTTCGACTTCGCCACCAAGGCCTTCGGCACCCCCACCGACCTCGCCCTCGGCAACCGGCGGGCGCGGGCCGCCGCCCTGCTGTCGCTGGCCCTGCCCGGCGCGGTCTATGTCTACCAGGGCGAGGAACTGGGCCTGCCCGAGGCCGACATCCCCCGCGAGCGCATCCAGGACCCGATGCACTTCCGCTCCGGCGGCACCGACCCGGGCCGCGACGGCTGCCGGGTTCCGCTGCCGTGGGTGGCGGAGGCGCCGTACGCCGGTTTCGGCTCGCGCGAGGAGCCGTGGCTGCCGCAGCCCGCGCACTGGTCGGCGTACGCGGCCGAGCTACAGACGGAGGATCCGGGCTCGATGCTCGGTCTCTACCGCGCGGCGATCCGCATCCGCCGGGCCACCCCCGGCTTCGGCGACGGGCCGCTGACCTGGCTCCCGTCGGCCGACGGTGTCCTGGCCTTCACCCGTGACCACGGCCTGGTCTGCGTGGTCAACCTCGCGGACAGCCCCGCCGAGCTGGACGGCACCTCCCGGCTTCTGCTCAGCAGCGGCCCGCTGGACGACCGGGGCCGCCTTCCGCGGGACACGGCGGTCTGGCTGCTCCGCTGAGCGGCCACCCCCCGCACCGCGCTATCCCACCACCCCCACCATGAAGGGATCAGCACATGCACCGCAGCAGTACCGCATCGGCATCCACCAAACGCCTGTCGGCGATCGGCGTGGCCGTCGCCCTCGCGGCCGGCACGCTCGTCACCCTGACCCCCACGGCGGCACACGCGGCCGCGGGCGCCTCCCTGCCGTTCACCTCGGCCGAGGCCGAGTCGGCCACCACCACGGGGACGAAGATCGGCCCCGACTTCACCCAGGGCACGCTCGCCTCCGAGGCGTCCGGGCGCCAGGCCGTCCGCCTCGCCTCCGGGCAGCGCGTGGAGTTCACCGCGCCGCGCGCCGCCAACGCGGTGAACGTGGCCTACAGCGTGCCGGACGGCCAGTCGGGCACGCTGAACGTCTATGTCAACGGCACCAAGCTGGCCAAGACCATCGCGGTCACCTCCAAGTACTCGTACGTGGACACCGGCTGGATCGCGGGGTCGAAGACCCACCACCTCTACGACAACGCCCGGCTGCTGCTCGGGCGACACGTCCAGGCCGGTGACAAGATCGCCTTCGAGGCGGCGAACACCCAGGTCACCGTGGACGTGGCCGACTTCGAGCAGGTCGCGGCCGCCGCCGCCCAGCCCGCCGGATCGGTGTCCGTCACCTCCAAGGGCGCCGACCCCAGCGGGCAGGGCGACTCCACCCAGGCGTTCCGGGACGCCATCGCCGCCGCCCAGGGCGGAGTGGTCTGGATCCCGCCGGGTGACTACAAGCTGACCTCCTCGCTGAACGACGTCCGACACGTCACCCTCCAGGGCGCCGGCGGCTGGCACTCGGTGGTGCACACCTCGCGGTTCATCGACCAGTCCAGCTCCTCCGGCAGCGTGCACATCAAGGACTTCGCGGTCATCGGCGAGGTCACCGAGCGCGTCGACTCCAACCCCGACAACTTCGTCAACGGCTCGCTCGGCCCGGGCTCCAGCGTGTCCGGCATGTGGCTCCAGCACCTGAAGGTCGGTCTGTGGCTGATGGGCAACAACGACAACCTGGTGGTCGAGGACAACCGCTTCCTGGACATGACGGCCGACGGCCTCAACCTCAACGGCACCGCCAAGAACGTCCGGGTGCGGAACAACTTCCTGCGCAACCAGGGCGACGACGCGCTCGCCATGTGGTCGCTGAACTCGCCGGACACCAACAGCAGCTTCGAGGGCAACACCATCTCGCAGCCGAACCTCGCCAATGGCATCGCGATCTACGGCGGTACGGACATCACGGTCAAGAACAACCTCATCTCCGACACCAACGCCCTCGGCAGCGGTATCGCCATCTCCAACCAGAAGTTCATGGACCCGTTCCACCCGCTGGCCGGCACGATCACGGTCGACGGCAACACGCTGGTCCGCGCGGGCGCCATGAATCCCAACTGGAACCACCCGATGGGCGCCCTGCGCGTCGACTCCTACGACAGCGCGATCGAGGCCACCATCAACATCACCAACACGATCATCACCGACAGTCCGTACAGCGCATTCGAATTCGTGTCCGGCGGCGGCAGGGGCTACCCGGTCAAGAACGTCAATGTGTCCGGCGCGACCGTGACCAACCCCGGAACGGTCGTCGTCCAGGCCGAGGCGCCGGGCGCGGCGAAGTTCAGCGATATCACGGCGTCCAGCGTCGGCGCGGCGGGCGTCTACAACTGCCCGTACCCGTCCGGCTCCGGCACCTTCAACCTCACCGACGGCGGCGGCAACTCCGGCTGGAGCAGTACCTGGTCGGACTGTTCCAGCTGGCCCCAGCCCGGCCAGGGCAACCCGGATCCCGAGCCGGGCCGCAACCTCGCCAAGGGCCGCCCGGCCACCGCGACCGGCTCTTGGGACGTCTACACCCCCGGGAAGGCGGTCGACGGCGACGCGAACACCTACTGGGAGTCGGCCAACAACGCCTTTCCGCAGGCCCTGACCGTGGACCTGGGCTCCGGCCAGGCGGTCCGCCGGCTGGTGCTGAAGCTGCCGCCCTCGTCGGCGTGGGGCGCCCGCACCCAGACCCTGTCCGTGCTGGGCAGCGCCGACGGCTCCGGGTACTCGACGGTGGTGGGCTCGCAGGGCTACCGCTTCGACCCGGCGTCCGGCAACAAGGTCACCGTCGCCCTGCCCGACGGGACGAACGTGCGGTACCTGAGGCTCAACGTCACCGGCAACACCGGCTGGCCGGCGGCCCAGGTCAGTGAGGTGGAGGCGTATCTGACCTCCTCGTGACCCCCTCTTCGCGCCGGGGAGCGAGGTGTGGATCAAGGTCATCACCAGGGGTGCTTGCATGATCATGCGTAAGACTGCATACTCCTGCTGTGTCCAAAGTTCTCACCTCCCTCCCTGTCGGCGAACGCGTCGGGATCGCCTTCTCCGGCGGCCTCGACACCTCGGTAGCGGTCGCGTGGATGCGCGACAAGGGCGCGGTGCCCTGCACCTACACCGCCGACATCGGCCAGTACGACGAGCCCGACATCGCCTCGGTCCCCGGGCGCGCCACGACGTACGGCGCGGAGGTCGCCCGTCTGGTGGACTGCCGGGCGGCCCTGGTGGAGGAGGGGCTCGCGGCCCTCGCCTGCGGGGCGTTCCACATCCGCTCCGGCGGCCGCAGCTACTTCAACACCACCCCGCTCGGGCGGGCGGTCACCGGCACCCTGCTGGTGCGCGCCATGCTCGAGGACGATGTGCAGATCTGGGGCGACGGCTCCACCTTCAAGGGCAATGACATCGAGCGGTTCTACCGCTACGGCCTGCTGGCCAACCCCTCCCTGCGGATCTACAAGCCGTGGCTGGACGCCGACTTCGTCAGCGAGCTCGGCGGCCGCAAGGAGATGTCGGAGTGGCTGCTCGCCCATGACCTGCCCTACCGGGACAGCACGGAGAAGGCGTACTCCACCGACGCCAACATCTGGGGCGCCACCCACGAGGCCAAGTCGCTCGAGCACCTCGACACCGGTATCGAGATCGTGCAGCCGATCATGGGCGTGCGGTTCTGGGACCCGTCGGTCGAGATAGCGGCCGAGGACGTCACGATCGGCTTCGAGCAGGGCCGCCCGGTGACGATCAACGGCAAGGAGTTCGCCTCCGCAGTCGATCTGGTGCTGGAGGCCAACGCCATCGGCGGCCGCCACGGCATGGGCATGTCGGACCAGATCGAGAACCGCGTGATCGAGGCCAAGAGCCGGGGCATCTACGAGGCACCGGGCATGGCGCTGCTGCACGCGGCGTACGAGCGGCTGGTCAACGCGATCCACAACGAGGACACCGTCGCCACTTACCACACCGAGGGGCGCCGCCTCGGCCGGCTGATGTACGAGGGCCGCTGGCTGGACCCGCAGGCGCTGATGGTGCGCGAGTCGCTACAGCGCTGGGTCGGTGCGGCGATCACCGGCGAGGTGACGCTGCGGCTGCGGCGCGGTGAGGACTACTCCATCCTGGACACCTCAGGACCGGCGTTCAGCTACCACCCGGAGAAGCTCTCGATGGAGCGGACCGAGGACTCCGCCTTCGGTCCCGTGGACCGGATCGGCCAGCTGACCATGCGCAACCTCGACATCGCCGACTCGCGCGCCAAGCTGGAGCAGTACGCGGGTCTCGGCATGGTCGGCAGCTCGCATCCGGCGCTGATCGGCGCCGCGCAGGCGGCCTCCACCGGGCTGATCGGCGCGATGCCGCAGGGCGCTTCCGAGGCGATCGCCTCGGACGGGCAGGTGTCCGGGCAGGACAAGCTGCTCGACCGCGCCGCGATGGAGTTCGGCGCCGACTGACCTCCCCGCTCCCCTGGCCCACCGCCCATCCGCGCCCGAGCGCGGATGGGCGGTGGCGTGTTCCGGCCGGGCCAGGTCAGTGCACGGGCCGCTCCGCCGCGCCGCCGCCCAGGCCGTCGACGTACGAGGCGATCCAGGCCAGCGGGGCGTTCCAGTTGATGGTGATCTCGTTGGTGGAGAACGCCATCAGGCTGTCGGTGTAGCACATCGCCGGGGCGCAGCCCTTCAGCTTCTTCTTGGCCACCGGGTCCTGGAGCCCGGAGTTCGGACCGCCCGCCAGCGAGCCGGGCGCCGGACGCGGCAGCCGGTGGTCGCGCTGGTGGGCCCAGAAGCGGTGGTGCTGGTTGTGCGAGTCCCGTTCGCCGTGGCCGGTGACATAGGACTGGTTGAGCGGGTTGCCGCCCAGCAGATAGTCCATGCCGCGGAGCACCGCGTCGAGGTAGCGGTCCTTGCCCGTCAGGTCGTGCGCGGTGGCGAGCACGATCATGTTGTTGAGCACCTGGCTGTTGGAGCCCCACTCGTACTTGCCGTCCTTCGGCGCGTACGGCACGCCGTACGCCGACTTCGCGGAGTCCGCGGCGTAGCGGTCGGCGGCCTTCGCCACCATCGCGCGCGCCTCGGCGCGCTGCCGCTCGGTGAGCTTGTTGGGGACGGTGGCCAGGTCCAGCGCTCCGAGCCCCGCGGTCGAGGCCCACGACATGCCGCCGCCGCGCGGGAAGAGCGCGCCCACGTCGCGGTGGAGCGGCGAGTCGAGCACCGCCTTGGCGTAGCCGTGGTCGCCGGTGGTGATGAACAGCTCGGCGGCCGCCCAGTAGAACTCGTCGCCGACGTACCGGTCGCCGTAGGCACCGCCGCCCGTGGAGTCCTTGTCGCTGGCGTAGATCTTGGGATGTGCCTTGGCCGCGTCCCACGCGGCCCGGGCCGCGTGCAGACAGCGGGCGGCGAACTCCGGGTCGTAGGACTTGAACAGCCGGGCGCTCTGCGCGGCGGACGCCGCCAGGTTGAGCGTGGCCGCGGTGGACGGCTTGTGCAGCTCGCGCTGTTGCTGGTCCTGGTCCGGCCGGGTCGGGAAACCGGTCCACTGCTTGTCGTGCACCTTATGGAACGCCATACCGGCGAGCGGCTTGCCCTTCGGCACCTGCATGCGCAGGAGGAATTCCATCTCCCAGCGGGCCTCGTCCAGGATGTCCGGGACGCCGTTGCCGCGCTCGGGCACCCGGAGCCGGCCATCGCCCAGCGGCGCGGCGTCGACGCCCTTGGTGGTGCGGGCGCGCTCGTACGCGGACATCAGCTGGGCCACCGAGATACCGCCGTTGACGACGTACTTGCCCTGGTCACCGGCGTCGTACCAGCCACCGGCGACATTCCGGCGGTAGTCGCACACGCCCTTGACACACGGGACGTCGGTGTCGCCCCGGTGCGGGGCCGCCTTGTCATGGCCGGCGGGACGGGCGTACTTGGCACCCACGAGGTCCGCGTCGATCTTGATGCCGCTGCGGTTGTGGTAGAAGTACGCGAGCGCGTCGCTCCGCAGCGTGTCGTAGAGGTGGTCACCGATGGCGAACGGCTCGCTCTTCTTCCCGTCGATGGTGACGGTGTACCCCTCGCCCGCGTCCGTGACCTCGCTGAAGTCGAAGGTCTGGACGTTTTGCCGGGAGCTGGGGTCCACGCCCGCGGGAGTGGTGGCACCGCTCGCCCGCTCGGTGCCGTCGGCGGCCCTGAGCGTCCAGGTCAGCGGCTTGGTTGCGGGGGTGACCACGGTGCCCTTCTTGGGGCCGTGGGTCAGATAGCCGACCTGGTTCACCCGCACCGGCGAGCCGGTGTCGGCCTTGGGAGCGGCCGTCCCGGCGCCGTGCCGCGCGTGGTGGTCCACGGCGCCCGCCGCGGGTGCGGCCAGGGCGCCGAGGGTCAGTCCGGCGGCGACCGCCGCGCCCACCATGCGCCGGCGGCGGCGGTCGGTCCGGTCAGTGGTGATCCGTACGCGAGGAGCAGTAGCAGACAAGACTTGAGCACTTCCGGGGTTCGGCGTCTTTTTCCGTCCCTCAGAGGCTAGGAAGAGGCCCTGGCCTGGAGCTTCGTACGCTTAGCCGAAATCCGGGTACACCAGGTGACCGAGGCCGGCCTCCTTCGATCGAGGTATCGGGGAAGCTGAGCCACGGTGGCGGCGGGCTACCAGCGGGCGAGGTCCGCCTGGAAGGACGGGTCGAAGCGCCGCATGTACCCGGTGTCATCGCGGTTGCGCAGTCCGCACCGTACGTATTGCTCATGCAGGCGCGCCAGGGCGTCCGGGTCCAGCTCCACGCCGAGGCCGGGGGCGCCGGGCACGGGCACCGCGCCGTCCACGAAGGTCAGCGCGCCGTCCACGATCACGTCCTCGGTCTTCCACGGCCAGTGGGTGTCGCAGGCGTAGGTGAGGTTCGGGGTGGCCGCGGCCAGGTGGGTCATCGCGGCCAGGCTGATGCCCAGGTGCGAGTTCGAGTGCATGGACAGGCCCATGCCGAAGGTGTCACAGATGCCGGAGAGCAGCTTGGAGCGGCGCAGCCCGCCCCAGTAGTGGTGGTCGGAGAGGACGACCTGGACGGCGTCGGCGGCCACCGCGGGGGCCAGCTCGTCGAAGGCGACCACGCACATGTTGGTGGCCAGCGGCATGGGGACCTCACGGGCGACCGCGGCCATGCCGTCGATCCCGGGGGTGGGATCCTCCAGGTACTCCAGCACGCCCTCGAGCGCGCGCCCGACCTTCACCGAGGTCTCCGTCGTCCAGACGGCATTGGGGTCCAGGCGCAGCGGATGGCCGGGGAAGGCGCGGCGCAGCGCCCGGATCGCCTCGATCTCCTCCTCGGGGGGCCGGACGCCGCCCTTCAGCTTGATCGCGGTGAAGCCGTAGTCGTCCACCATCCGGCGGGCCTGCGCCACGATGGCGTCGGGGTCGAGGGCCTCGCCCCACTCATCGGGCTCCTGGCCGGGGTGGGCGGCCCACTTGTAGAAGAGGTACGCGCTGAACGGGACGGCGGACCGCACGGCGCCGCCGAGCAGGTCGCTGACCGGGCGGCCGATGGCCTTGCCCTGGATGTCCAGGAGCGCCACCTCGAACGGGGAGACGACGCGGTCGACGGTGCTACTGGTGGTGATCATGCCGGTGAGCCCGGAGCCGCCGGAGCCGCCCACGCGGTCGATGACCCGCTGGACGCGCTGGTGCAGCTCCTCGGTGGCGAAGGCGTCCAGCCCGACGATCTCCTGCCCGACGGCCGCCAGGCGCTCCAGGTGGAGCTCGTCCGCGTAGGTCTCGCCGAGCCCGGTCAGGCCGGCGTCGGTGTGGATCTGCACGATCGAGCGGAGCGCGAAGGGCTCGTGGACGCCGACGGAGTTGAGCAGGGCCGGGTCGCGGAAGGCGACGGGGGTGATGGTGACATCCGTGATGGGCAGGGGTGCTCCGTCAGACATCGACGTCCATTCATATGGTTGAACAGATGGTAGGTGTGTGAACCCTATCAAGCGGCGTGCCCCGCCGACGAGCAGCCAAAACACCGGCCATAACTCATGTGATTCCGCGTGGAATTGTTGCTTCCGGAGTCATTGACCAGGGGAAGGGGTGATCGTATGGTCTGCACCCCACTGCCAGTGGGTTCATGTGCATGAACGAAGCGAGGAGAGCCGCCATGGTGAATCCCCCCGCCCCCGACCGCGACCCGGCCGCCTCCTCGGAGCTCGTCCAACGGTCCGTGACCAAGTTTCTGCGACGTGTGATGCCCATCCTGGTCATCATGCTCGTGGTCAACCAGATGGACCGCACCAACGTCGGCTTCGTCCAGGACGACCTCAAGGCCGACATCGGCATCGGAAGCGCGGCCTACGGGCTCGGCGCCGGGCTGTTCTTCATCGGCTACGCCCTGCTCGAAGTCCCCAGCAACATGCTGATGGAGCGCTTCGGCGCCCGCGTCTGGCTCACCCGGATCATGATCAGCTGGGGCGCGGTGACCGTCCTCATGTGCTTCATGACGGGGGCCACCTCCTTCTACGTCCTGCGGTTCCTGCTGGGCATCGCGGAGGCGGGGTTCTTCCCCGGGGTGATGTACTACCTCACCACCTGGCTGCCGGACTCCGCGCGCGGCCGGGCCAGCGCCATCTTCCTCGGCGGCTCGGCCACCGCCTATATCGTCACCGGTCCCATCAGCGGCGCACTGCTGGAGATGCACGGCCTGGGCGGATTCGCCGGCTGGCGCTGGATGTTCGCGCTGGAGGGCGCCATCTCCATCACCGTGGGCCTCGTCGCCGCCTTCTTCCTCGTCTCGCGGATCAAGGACGCCCGCTGGCTGAGCGCCGATGAGAAGGCCGCCCTCAGCGCGGCGGTCGAGCGGGACCGCGAGGCGCGCAGCCGCGAGCCTCAGGTGTCCAGGCTGCGGCTGGTGGTCCACCCCCAGGTGGCGCTGCTGACCGGCGTGTTCTTCGCCATGGCGCTCACCGGATACGCGATCACCTTCTGGCTGCCGAGCCTGGTGGACGACATCGGCGGGCTCTCGTCCTTCCAGATCGGGCTGCTCACGGCGATTCCGTGGATCTGCGCGGTCATCGCGATGTACACGATGAGCCGCTACACCGACCGGGTGCCGGACCGTCGGCCCTACCTCGCCATCGTGCTGGTGCTGTCCGCCATCGGCACCTTCCTCGCCACCCTGGGCTCCCCGTGGTTCGGGCTCGCGGCCGTCACCCTGGCCGCCGTCGGCAGCAAGTGCGCCGCCAACCTCTTCTGGCCGCTGGCCCAGTCCACGCTCGACCTCAAGGTCACGGCAGCGGGGCTCGCCGTCGTCAACTCCCTCGGCAACCTCGGCGGCTTCGTCTCCCCCACCCTCTTCGGCTATCTGGAGGAGACGACGGGCAGCACCAACGGCGGCCTCTACGCGCTCTCCGCGGCCTCGCTGCTCGCCACCGTCGGCGTCTACTTCATCCGCCGGGGCAGCGGCCGTGGCGGGGCCGAGGCCGCCGCGCCCGACCCCGTCCGGACCGCCTCCGGGTGACCCCCGGCGCGGTCAGCGGAGCCCGGACGCGGGCGTGGGCACGGCCCGCGTGACCTGGATCTTCTCCCGGAACAGCAGTTCGTCGACCCGGGGGCCGATCTCCTGCTGCCACCGCTCGCTCTGGTAGACGGCCTCGTAGAGCCGCACCCGCTCCGCCTCGTCGGCGAAGCGCCGCATCCACACATAGCCGTCGGGGTCCTCCTCGTCGACGAACGAGGCGATGACGTCCATCCCCCGCGACGTCTGGAAGGGGATCACCACCTCCTCCATGAAGGTGACCCACTCCTTCCGGCGGCCGGGCCTGGTCTGGTAGCGGCGGATCTCGTAGAACATGCGCGTCTCCTCGGGCTGGTGTGGCGGGTGGTGCGAAGTAGCCTCGGGCGTCGGCCGTCGGCCGGGGACGGTCAGACGCCGGTGCGGAGCACCAGTTTGCCGCGGGTGTGGCCGTCCTCCCCCTGGCGGTGGGCGCGGGCGGCCTCCTCCAGCGGGAAGACGTCCTCGACCTCGACCTCCACCGCGCCCTGGTCGATCAGCCCGGCGATGGTGGTGAGGGCGGCGCCGTCCGGCTCGACGAGGAAGGGGCTGGTGCGCACGGCGCGGGCGTCCGCGGCCTCTTTCAGCTCGGGGCTGACGCCACCCGGGACGGCGACCAGCAGTCCCCCCTTCTTGAGCACCTCCAGGGAACGGGTGCTGGTGGCGTCGTGCCCCTCTCCCAGCAGGTCGATCACCACATCGACGCCCTCGACCGCGTCCTCGAAGCGCTGCTCGGTGTAGTCGATCAGCTCCGCCGCCCCGAGCCGACCGAGCCACTCGTGGCGGCTCGCCCGGGCGGTCCCCACGACCGTCGCCCCCAGATGCCGTGCGAACTGGACGGCGAAGTGGCCGACGCCACCGGCGGCGGCGTGCACCAGAACCCGCTGGCCGGCCGCCACCTCGGCGGTGTCCACCAGGATCTGCCAGGCCGTCAGCGCCGCGAGCGGCACGGCGGCCGCGGCCTCATGGCTCAACGTGGCGGGCTTACGGGCGAATTGGCGGGAGGGGGCCGTCACGAACTCCGCGTAGCCGCCCGCCTGACGGGGGAACCACGGCATCCCGTACACCTCGTCGCCGGGGGCCAGCGTGGTCACCCCGAATCCCACTTCCTCGACCACACCGGAGACGTCCCAGCCCAGGGTGAACGGCGGCTCGCCCAGCACACCCGCCATACCGCCGCCCTGACGGGTCTTCCAGTCGACCGGGTTGACGCCGGCGGCGCGCACCCGCACCAGCACCTCGGTGGGCAGCGGTTCCGGGCGCGCGACCTCCGCGACGCGCAGCACCTCCGGGCCGCCGGGCGCGTCCTGTACCACCGCACGCATCATGGACCTGGGCACGTGTGCCTCCTGAGCTCATCGGTATCTCTCACGCCCGCTCTCCGGGCGCGCTCGCACGCTAACCTCGGGGACCTGGTTACCCACAAGGGACACTGCTACCTTTTAGGTAGTACGAGCACCCCGGAAGGTTCCTCCATGAGTACGCGATGCCACACAGGCCAGCACGCCCATCATGATGTGTACGAGGCCCAGTGCCCGTGCCGCGCCATGCTGGATCTGCTGGCGAACAAATGGTCCGCGCTGGCCATCGGCGCCCTGGAGGACGGCCCCCTCCGATTCGGCGCGTTGCAGCGCCGTCTTCAGGGGGTCAGCCCCAAGGTGCTCACCCAGACACTGCGGCGTCTCGAGGACGCCGGGCTGGTGGAGCGGACGGTCTACCCCGCCGTTCCGCTCCATGTGGAGTACGAGCTCTCCTCCCTGGGCCACAGCGCGTCCGTTCCGCTCAGGAATCTGCGTCTGTGGGTGGAGGACAATCTGGATCTCACCACCACGGCCGCGAAGCCGATGTGACGGCGCCGGTTCCCCTGCCGGTCGCCGCCCGGCCCCCCCCCCTCGGCGACCTCCTCGCGGAACGAGAGGACGCCCCGGTCCGGGCCCTGTCAGGCGGTGGGGGCGGTGCGGATGGCGGCGATGTCGAACTGGAGGCGCACCTTCTCACTCACCAGGGCGCCGCCCTCGGCCAGCCTGGCGTTGTAGGTCAGCCCCCATTCGGAGCGGTTGATGGTGGTCGTGCCGTCGAAGCCCGCCCGCTGGTAGCCGAAGGGGTCCGTGACATGGCCGATGTAGGTGAGCTCCAGGACGACGGGGCGGGTGGCATCCCTGATCGTGAGCTCCCCGGCCATGCGGTAGACGTCCGGGCCCGCGACCTCCACGGCGGTGCTGATGAACCGGATGTGCGGGAAGGTCCTGGCGTCCAGGAAGTCCCGGCCCATCAGGTGGTCGTCGCGCTGCTCGACACCGGTCTGGACACTGGCGGTGGACAGCAGGACCTCGGCCCGGGAACGGCGCGGGTCGCGGCCGTCGAAGTAGAGTCGGCTCTCGAACTCAGTGAAGGCGCCACGCACCGTGCTCACCATGGCGTGCCGGACGGAGAAACCGATCCGGCTGTGCGCCGGGTCGACGATCCACTCTCCGGTGAGAGCCGCGAGGCCGGGATCCGGCAGAGCGACGGCGCCGGACGTCGCCCGCGTAGTGGGGGCCGCCGGTGCGGCGCTGGTGATCGCGCGGCGGGCGGTACTGCGGCTGAACAGGTTCATGCCACCCGTTGTTATTTCAACTTACGGGATGACGCAACCCTTGATCAAGAGCAGATACTCAAGGATCTTGAGTAAGTGTCTGCGATGTTCCCCCCGAGGAGAAGTCCCCGTTGACGACCGACAGTTACTACGAGCCGATCGACGAGCACCGCTACAAGCCCACCTCCCATGTCAGTGGCGCCTGGAGCACCGACGAACAGCATTTCAGCCCGCTCGGCGGTCTCATCGTCCACGCCATCGACCGCCACCTCGCCACCCGTCCGCACACCGGGCTGCTGCTCAGCCGGATCAGCTTCGACATCCTCGGGCGCCTCGCCCTCGACGAGTGCGAGATCCGGGTGGAGACCATCCGCCCCGGCCGCACCATCGAACTCCTCGAGGCCGTGGTGCTCATCGCCGACCGTCCCGTGGTCCGGGCGCGTGCCTGGCTCCTCGCCACCGTGGACACCGCGTCCGTGGCCGGTGGCGCCGGGGACCGGCTCACCCCTCCCGAGAAGCTCGACCCCTGGGCGATGTCCTCGCTGTGGCCCGGCGGGTACATCGCCTCCCTGGACTCCCGTCCGCTCGCACCGCGCGAGCCGGGCCGCGCGACCCTCTGGGTCTCCACCCCGCTCGACCTCGTGGCCGGGCAGACCAGCACCCCGCTGGCCTCGTACATCGCCCTGGTGGACACCGCCAACGGCATCGCCGTACGGCAGTCGCCCACGGTCTGGATGTTCCCCAACGTCGACCTGACCATCCACCTCCACCGGCAGCCCGAGGGCCGCTGGACCGGACTGGACACCACGGTCACCTTCGGCAGTACCGGACAGGGCATCACCAGCACCGTGCTGCACGATCTGCGCGGTCCGGTCGGCCACGCCCAGCAGATCCTCACCGTCCGCCCGCTGCCCGGCACCTGACCGCGGACGGGACGGGCCGCCACCGGCGAGGTGGCGGCTCCCCCTGTACGATGAGCCGGCAAGCAACGAACCACTCTGCCTGACGCAGAGCTGGCGCGACCGCTCGGCGGCCGCGGTCCTTCAAGCCCCTCATCGGCGCGGACCCGGTATCTACCCCGGTCCAGCGCGAGAGGACAGCTCTCGGCGCACTCCGCCATGCCGGCCCGGGTGCGCTACCAGGCGGCGGAAAGGCGTCGGCCGTGGCATCCGCGGTCCCCAGCGACACCCCTCCCCCCGTACAGCGCGTCGGCTACCGGCAACTGCTGCGCACCCCGGGGGCGTGGACCTTCCTGCTGCCCGGGTTCGCCGCCCGGCAGCCGTTCGCGATGCTGACCATCAGCATCGTGCTCCTGCTGCGCCACACCACCGGGTCGTACGGTGTGGCCGGTGCGGTCGCGGCCGTCACCGGCGTCTCCATGGCGCTGTTCGCGCCCCAGAGCGGCAAACTGGCCGACCGCCACGGGCAGCGCGCGGTCCTGGTGCCGGGCGTGCTGCTCCACGCGGCGGCCGCGGCCCTGCTGACGGCGCTCGCGCTGGCCCACGCGCCGCTGTGGGCGCTGATCGCCGCCGCGGTGCCCACGGGCGCCTCCGTCCCTCAGGTCGGGCCCATGGTGCGGGCCCGCTGGGCGGCCGTACTCGGGGACGGCGCGCCGGGCGGATCCGGTCCGCGTCCGGGACGCCATCCGCTGCTGGCGACCGCGGCCGCGTTCGAGTCCGTGACGGACGAGCTCACGTTCGTCATCGGCCCCGTCCTCGCCACCGCCTTGAGCACCGCCGTGCACCCGGCCTCCGGCCTGATCGCCGAGGCCGCGCTGACGCTGGTGGGCGGGCTGCTCTTCGCGGCCAGGCGCCGTACCGCGCCACCGCCGGGCCCGGCGGTGGCGGACACGCGGGAGCCGCACGCCTCGGCCCTGTCCGCGCCGGGCGTACGGGTCCTGGCCGTGGCCTTCCTGGGCATCGGCTCGGTCTTCGGCGGTATGCAGGTCGCCCTGACCGCCTTCACCCAGGAGCAGGGTCAACCGGGCCTGAACGGTGTGCTGTACGGCGTGTTCGCGGCGGGCAACATGCTCGCGGGCGTGGCCTGCGGCGCCATCGCCTGGCGCACCTCCCCCCGACGGCGGCTGCTGACCGCCTACGCCGCGCTGACGCTGATCTGCTCGACGCTGTGGGCGGTGTCCGCGCCACTGCCACTGGGCGGGCTGGGGCTGCTGGCGGGCCTGTGCGTCGCACCGGCTCTGATCACCGGGTACACCCTGGTGGACGCGCTGGTCCCGGCCGCCTCCCGCACGGAGGCGTTCACCTGGCTGACCGGTTCGGTCGCGCTGGGGCAGGCCGCCGCGGTGACCGCGGGCGGACAGGTGGCGGACGGCTTCGGCGCGAGCGCCGCCTTCACGGTGCCGCTCGTGGGCACGGCCCTGGCCCTGCTGACGGTGGTGTCCCTGCGCGCCCACATCGCACCGCGCGGCACCACCACGGCGATACGCCAGGACCAGCGCACCGCCGCCGCACACTCCGCGTCTCAGTCGGTGAGGAACGACGACACGATCGCCCCGGCCTCCGGGCGGCACTCCTCGAAGTAGCCGTGCCGGGCGCCCTCGAAAACGTGCGTCCGCGCCCGGGGGACGCGGGAGGCGAGCAGCGGTGCGTTGGCCGCCGGGGTGAGCCGGTCGTCCGCTCCGTGCAGGATCAGCGTGGGCGCGGCGATCAGCGGGAGGACGTCCCAGGCGTCGTGTTCGTTGCTGGCCACCAGATGGCGCCGCCGGGCGTGCGGGGGCATACCGGGGTCGCCGAGGGTCGTATAGGGCCCGGGGTGCCCGGACCGCCAGGCCGGGGTGTACATGAGGTCGATCAGCGCCTCCCTCGCCGCCCGCGCGTCGGTCTGGGCCAGGGAGCGCCGCACCGCCATGTCGCGCTCCGTCGCCCGTGGCCCGCCGGGTGAGGTGCAGCCGAGGACGAGCCGCCGGATCCGGTCCGGGTGGCGGGCCGCGACCCACTGGGCGACCCGCCCGCCCATGGAGGTCCCGTACAGATCGGCGGACTCGATGCCCAGCTCGTCGAGGACGGCGATCACGTCGTCGGCGAAGTCCCGTGTCGCGTAGGGGTGGTCGGGCTTCCCGCTCTCCCCCGTGCCGCGCCAGTCCATGGTGAGGGTGGAGTGCGTGGCGTGGAAGTCCGCCCGTATGCCGTCCCACCAGTGGTGGTTGTTGGCCTGGCCGGCCAGGAGCACCAGCGGTGCCCCGGTGCCCTGGCGCTGGTAGGCGAGGAGGGTGCCGTCCAGCGCACGGGCGTGGCCGCTGACCTGCTGGGGGACGTCGGTGCGTGCCATGGGCGTCTCTCGTCTCTCGGGTTTTCAGATGTGGTCGGTGTGCGCGGTCCGCGACGTCCCCCGCCACGCGCTCAGCCGCGGGCGATGACCTTGCCCGGGTTGAGGATGCCGTGCGGGTCGAGGGCCGTCTTGACCGCGCGGTGCATGTCCAGAACGGCCGGGGCGAGCTCCCGCTCCAGACCGTCCCGCTTCAGCAGGCCCACACCGTGTTCACCGGTGACCGTGCCACCGAGGTCGATGGCGTCCGCGATGATCTCGTGGAACGCGGCCTGGGCCCGCTCCCGGGCCGCCGTGTCGCCGGGCTGGGTGATGAGCAGCGGATGGAGGTTGCCGTCACCGGCGTGGGCGATGTTGGCGATGAGCGTGTCATGGCGGGTGGCGGCCCGCTCGATGCGCGCCAGCATCTCCGGTACGGCCGCCTTGGGCACGCACACGTCCTCGGTGAGCACCGGGCCCAGCCGCTCCAGCGCCGGGTAGGCCAGCCGCCTGGCCGCGAACAGCGCGTCGGCCTCCTCCTGGTCCGTGGACTGCGCGGCCCAGGTCGCCCCCGCCTCCTCGAAACAGGCGAGCATCCGCTCGGCCTCCTGCGCGCCCGCCGGGCCCGGGGCGTCCGTACGCCCGAGGAGCACCACGTCCGCGTCGACGGACAGGCCCATGTTCTTCCACTTGTCGACGGCCGCCAGGCAGTGCCGGTCGATGAGCTCCAGCGCGGACGGGGTGAGCCCCGCGGCCCCGATCGCGGCGACCGCGCCTCCCGCCGCCACGACGGAGGAGAAGTATCCGGCGACCGTGCGCTCCGCCTCGCGCCGCGGCCGCAGCCGCACCGTGACCTCGGTGATCACTCCCAGGGTGCCCTCGGAGCCGACCATCAGCCCCGCCAGGTCGTACCCGGCGACGCCCTTGGCGGTCCTGCGGCCGAGCCGCACCAGCTCACCGGTGCCGGTCACCACCTCCAGGCCGAGCACATAGTCGCGGGTGACGCCGTACTTCACACAGCACAGCCCGCCCGCGTTGGTCGCCACATTGCCGCCGATGGTGGACCAGGGCGCGCTCGCCGGGTCCGGCGGGTACCACAGCCCCCGCTCGGCGCAGGCGGCCCGCAGATGGTCGTTGACCACCCCGGGTCCGACGACCGCGAGGCGCTCCACGGGGTCGATCTCGTGGATGGTGTCCATGGCCTCGGTGGAGAGCACCACACAGCCCTCGACGGCGTTGGCACCGCCGGAGAGACCGGTGCCGGCGCCCCGGGTGACCAGCGGAACGCCGTGCCGTACGCAGGCCCGCACCACCGAGCGCACCTCCGGCGCCGTACGTGGCCGCACCACCACACGGGGTGTGCCGTACGGCGCCCACTCCGCCTCGTCGTGGACGAACCCGGCGGCGACACCGGGGTCCTCGACCATCCGGCCGTCCGGCAGCTCCTGCCGCAGTTCGTCGATCAACACGCCGGTCCCCTGTCTTCTCGTCGAGCACGGTGTTTCCCGCTCGCACGGTACCGACCGCCATCGGAAAGCGTGATCACCACCCCCTGCGACCGGGGCCGCGGAGGGTCGGCGGCGGGCCGGCACTTGCGCGAGAACCATCGTTCTCCTAGTGTCGTATCCGAGAGGGAGAATACTCGTTCTCCCCTCCCCCTCCACGACTCGAGGAGTCGACATGACCGACGCCGCACGCCCTCCGTTCCCCCCGTTCACCCGCGAGACCGCCATCGAGAAGGTCCGGCTGGCGGAGGACGGCTGGAACTCCCGTGACCCGGAGAAGGTCGCCCTGGCCTACACCGTCGACTCGCGCTGGCGGAACCGCGCGGAGTTCGCCACCGGGCGCGAGGAGATCGTCGCCTTCCTCACCCGCAAGTGGGCGAGGGAGCTGGACTACCGGCTCATCAAGGAGCTGTGGGCCTTCGACGGCAACCGCATCGCCGTACGCTTCGCCTACGAGTCCCACGACGACTCCGGCAACTGGTTCCGCTCCTACGGCAACGAGAACTGGGAGTTCGACGACAACGGTCTGATGCGCCTGCGCTACGCCTGCATCAACGACCTCCCCATCGAGGAGTCGGAGCGCCTGTACCACTGGCCGCTCGGGCGCCGCCCCGACGACCACCCCGGGCTGAGCGACCTCGGCCTCTGAGACCTCGGCCACCGACCGGCCGGACACCAGGAGAGCGATGACATGATCAGTCCCGAGACCGCGGAGCTCCGGATCCTCGACGCGGCCGAGACCCTGTTCTACGGACGGGGCATCCAGGCGGTGGGCATGGACGAGATCCGCTCCGCGTCAGGCGTCTCCCTCAAGCGCCTCTACCAGCTCTTCCCCTCCAAGGGGGAGCTCATACAGGCGTATCTGCGGCGGCGCGACGTCCGCTGGCGCCAGAAGCTGGCCGCGTACGCCGACTCCCAGGCCACCCCCGAGGAGAGCGTCCTGGCGGTCTTCGACTGGCTCCACGAGTGGTTCGGCGAGCCGGACTTCCGCGGCTGCGCCTTCAGCAACTCCTTCGGGGAACTCGGCGCCACCTCCTCGGCCGTCGCCGAGACGGCCCGGGCGCACAAGGAGGCGTTCTTCCGCTACCTCGCCGAGTTGACGGCGGCCGCGGGCAAACCGGCCTGGCTGGGCGACCACTTGGCGCTGCTGGCCGAAGGCGCCATCACCACCGCGGCGATCACCGGCAGCGCGGAACCCGCGCATCAGGCGAAAGCGGCCGCCCGCGTCCTGCTGGCGGCGGCGTAGCGGGTCCCAGCAAGGGCGTCGCCGTCACGATCAAGGGCATAGCCGTTACCATCCAGTCTCATGCGGGGGTGGTGGGAGCGGGGCCGGGCGCTGGGAGCAGCCCATCCCCAGGCCGTGGACATCGGGATCGCGCTCCTGGTCCAGGCGGCCATGACGATGCCGTTCGTGGTGCCGCGGCCACCCGATCAGGAGCCGGCGACCTGGCCCGCCTACGGGCTGACCACGCTCACCGTCGTCCCCCTGATCTGGCGCCGGCGCGCTCCCCTCGCCGTGCTGACCGCGATCATCGCGACCAGCGTGCTGTACAAGCTGGCGGTGGAGGGGCCCGGGCAGCCGCTGCCGTACACCGGGCTCGTCATCATCTACACGATCGCCGCCGTTTCACCGCCGTGGAAGCGGCTGGTCGCCGGGGGGCTGCTGACGGTCGCCGTGCCGCTGTCGGTGTGGCTGAACACCCGGACGGCGCGTGAGCTGACCTTCTCCCTCTTCGTGTTCGCGGCGGCCTATGTCTTCGGACGGCTGACCGACGCCCGGCAGCGGGAGCACCGGATCGAGGCGGAGCGGGCCGCCGCGCGCGAACGGGCCCGGATCGCACGGGAGATGCACGACATCCTCTCCCATGCGGTCAGCCTGATGATCGTGCAGGCGGAGGCCGGTCCGGTGGCGGTGCGGACGGCCCCGGAGCGGGCCGAGGCCGCCTTCGACGCCATCTCCGCCACGGGCCGGGACGCCATGGCCCAGCTGCGCCGGATGCTGGGTGTGCTGCGCGAGGGCGATGAGCCGGGCCGCGCCCCGCGTGAGCCGCAGCCGGGGCCGGCCGGTCTGCCCGAGCTGCTCGACCGGATACGGGCGAGTGGCCTCGAGGTGGCGTACGAGTCGACGGGGGCCGTGCGGCCGCTGCCGGAGGCCACCGGGGCGAGCGTCTTCCGGATCGTCCAGGAGGCCCTGACCAACGTGGTCAAGCACGCGGCGGCGCGCGGTGTCTCCGTCCAACTCACCTATGACGAAGGCGCGGTGGACATCCGGGTGCTGGACGACGGACGCGGCCCGCGGCCAGGGTCCGGTGGCGGCCACGGTCTGATCGGGGTCCGCGAGCGGGCGGCGGCGCACGGCGGTACGGCGGTCACCGGGCCGGGCCCGGACGGCCGGGGCTTCGAGGTACGGGTCCATCTCCCCGTACCCTCCGCGGCGGAGGTGGCGCGTTGACGATCCGCGTGGTGGTGGCCGACGACCAGGAGCTGGTGCGCAGCGGCTTCGCCATGATCCTCGACGCCCAGCCGGACATCGAGGTGGCCGCGGAGGCGGGCGACGGGGCCGAGGCCGTCGAGGCGGTGCGGCGGCACACGCCCGATGTGGCCCTGCTGGACATCCGGATGCCACGGGTGGACGGTATCGAGGCATGCCGCGAGATCGCCGCGTCCGGCGCCTGCCGGACGGTGATGCTGACGACCTTCGACTCCGACGAGTATGTCTACGAGGCGCTGCACGCGGGCGCGAGCGGCTTCCTGCTCAAGGATGTGCGCAGGGACGATCTGGTGCACGCGGTACGGGTGGTGGCGCGGGGCGACTCGCTGCTCGCGCCGTCGGTGGCCCGGCGTCTGGTGGAGCAGTACACCCGGGCCACCGCCCGGCCACGGCGGCCCGACCCCCGGCTGGACGCGCTGACCGGGCGGGAGCGGGAGACGCTGCTGCTGCTCGCGCGGGGGCTGTCGAACGCCGAGATCGCCGCGGAGCTGGTGGTCAGCGATCACACGGTCAAGACCCATGTGGGCAATGTGCTCGCCAAGCTGGGACTGCGGGACCGGATCCAGGCGGTGATCTGCGCCTACGAAACGGGCCTGATCACGGCCGGGGATCCCCCGCCCGGGGGAGCGTCCCGGCCCGGCTCCTCCCCCGCGTCGGCGAGGAACTGACCCCCGGAACACCGCTCGTGCGGGCGATCCGCGCGAGACCGCCGGTCACCAGGATGGAGTCACCGAGAACGACGGCTCATTCCACCGGAGTTGACCATGAAAAGCACCAGACACACCCTGCTGGCCACGGCGCTCGTCCTGGGCGTCGTGGCGGGCCCGGCGGTGCCGCCGGCCCTGGCGGCCGCCTCGTCACGCGCGGCCACCTCGTCGCCCACGGCCTCCGAGCGGACCGGGATTCCCGAGCTGGAGGCCGCCATCGCGGATCTGCCGACGAGCGATGCCACGGCCGCGCTGGTACGCCTCGGGGGCACCGAGGGGATCTGGAGAGGCAGTTCGGGCGTGCACGACCTGACCACCAACCGGCCGGCCGATCCGGCGGGCCGCTTCCGCGCCGGTTCGGTGACCAAGGTCTTCACGGCCGCGGTCGCCCTCCAACTGGCCGCCGAGGGCAAACTCGGCCTGGACCGCACCGCTCGCTCGTACCTGCCGGAGCTGATTCCGGCGTCGTACGGGAAGGTCACCGTGCGGCAGTTGCTCAATCACACGCACGGCATCCCGGCCGCCGATCTGCCCGGGGACACGGTCGAGGAGGCGTACGCCGACCGCTTCCGGATCCACGACCCCGAGGAGATGGTCCGCTCGGCGACCGCGAAGAAGCCCGAGTTCGCGCCCGGCGAGAAGCAGCACTATCTGAACATCGGCTACACCGTCGCCGCTCTGGTCATCGAGCGGATCACCGGCGACACATACGAACACCAGGTGACCCGCCGGATCCTGAAGCCCCTGGGGCTGCGCGACACCTACCTCCCGGGGACGGATCCGCATATCGCCGGGGAGCACAACCACGGCTACCAGACCATGCGGCTGGACGACGGCACGACCGGGCTGCGCGATGTGTCGGTGTGGGGGCCGACGGACGCCTGGGCGGCCGGGGACCTCATCTCGACCACGGCGGACCTGGAGCGGTTCATCAAGGCCCTGTTCCGGGGGCGGGTGGTGCGCGGCCCGCTGCTGCGGGAGATGTTCACGCTGCCGAAGGTGGCGGACTCCACCACCGGCGAGCCGGCCGCGTACTCGGTCGGCCTCTCGATGAAGAAGCTGGGCGGCCGTGAGGTGTGGGGGAAGTCGGGCGGCCGCTGGGGCTACAACACCGGCATCGTCTCCACCCGCGACGGCTCGCGCACCCTCGTCTACAGCGTCAACTCCACCAACGCCAAGGGCCAGGAGATGAACACGGTGGTGCGGGACATCATGGTGGCGGCCTACGGCGCCCCCTGAGCCGCACCTCACGGCGGCGCGTCGCGGAAGGGCCGCGACGCGCCTCAGTCCGCCTTGAGGGCCGTGAGGACGTTCAGCCGCGCCGCCCGGCGGGCGGGCCAGAGTCCGGCGACCACTCCGACGAGCGCGGCGCCCGCGAGGGCCACGCCGATACGGCCCCAGGGGACGACCATCTCGTACTCCCGGATGGAGTCGGTGACGAACCGGCCTGCGGCCCACCCGAGGAAGACGCCCGCACCGATGCCCAGAAGGGCCCCGAAGAGGGAGATGAGCAGGGACTCCAGGCGGATCATGAGCTTCGCCTGCTCGGGCTGGAGCCCCACCGCGCGCAGCATCCCGATCTCACGGGTGCGCTCGTGCACGGACATCGCGAGGGTGTTGACGACCCCCAGGACGGCGATCACCACGGCCATGGCCAGCAGCGCATAGAGGACGTTGAGGAGCAGTGTGATGGCCTCGCCGCCGGCCGCCTCGGCCAGGTCGTCGACGTTCCGCACCTGGACAAGGGGGTTGCGGTCGAGGGTGCGCTCGAGGGACCGCCGTACGTCGTCGCCGTCACCGGCCTTGGTGCGCACCAGGACCGAGGTGTCCTCGATCTCCTTCAGATGGGGCTGGAGCGTGGCCAGCGGCATCATGGTGGAGGGGAGGAATTCGTCGTCATGGTAGATGCCGCCGATCCGCAGGGTGTCCCGGTCACCGTTCTCGTAGACCACCGGAATCCGCTGTCCCGCGGACCAGCCCTCGAGGTCGGCCGTCCGGGTGTCGATCAGCAGGTTCTTGCCCCCGCCCGCGCTCAGGTCGGCCAACGATCCCGATACGAAGCTCGGGTCGAGGAGGCCGCCGATGGTCCGGGGATCCACACCGGTCAGGTCGACCTCGGTGTCGCCGGTCCGCACGGTGGTCTCGCGCTCCGGGCTGGAGGAGGTCACGGCCGCGGACTTCTCCAGGGAATCGTGGGCCGACGCCGGCAGGTGGTCGAAGTTCTTGGCCGAGATCTCGAAGTCGGCCCTGACGCTGTTCTCGGCTCCACGGTGCAGCGATGCCGTGGTGGACACCGCGACCACCGTAAGGCCCGTGACGAGGGACAGCCCGATCATCAGGGCCGAGGCTGTGGAGGCGGTGCGCCGGGGATTGCGCCGCGCGTTGCGCGGTGCCAGCGTTCCCGGGACGCCGAAGCGGCGCAGCAGCGGGCCGGCCAGGGAGATGGCCGGGCCGGAGAGCATCGGCGTCATCACGATGATCCCGATGAGCAGCAGGGCGGCCGGGTAGAAGACGGTGGTCCTGCCCTCCTCACCCCTGGACACCGTGTACAGCACGCCGAGCACGCCGATGGCGAGCAGGGCGACGCCGATCGCGTTGCGCCTGCGGAGGCTGCGGGCCGGCGGGGGCGTGTGGATCGCGGACATGGCGGCCACGGGAGGCACGGCGGCGGCGCGGCGGGCCGGCACATAGGCGGCGAGCATGGTGACGACGACGCCCACCAGGAACGAGACCAGTACGGTGCGCGGAGAGACGATCAGCGGCCCGTCCGGGAAGCCGGATCCGGTGGCCCCGAACAACTGCCGGATCCCCACGGCCACGCCGATGCCGAGCACGAAGCCCGCCGCGCCGGCGCACAGCCCCAGCAGGGCGGCCTCGATGAGGACGGAGCGGGTCACCTGGCGGCGGTCGGCGCCGATGGCCCGCATCAGGGCCATCTCCTGCGAACGCTGGGTGACGAGCATGGTGAAGGTGTTGCCGATGACGAAGATGCCGACGAACAGCGCGATGGCGGCGAAGGCGGTCAGCACCTGGCTGAGCCCCGTGGCGCTGTCGGCGGCGTCGGACCGCTCCTGTTCGCGCAGTCGCGTTCCGGTGCTGACGTCGAAGTCCTTGGGCAGCAGCTCGCGCGTTTCGGCGGCGAGCCGTTCCTCGGAAGTGCCGCGGTCGGCCTCGAGGGTGACCCCGCCGTACTGCCCGGGGTCGAGGAACAGCTTCTGTGCGGTGGCGTCGTCGAAGAGTACGAGGGTGGCACCGGAGACGGCGGTGTCGTCGGTGCGGACGAGGCCGACGAGTTTCTTGTGCAGCACCGGTCCGTCAACAGCCAGTCGGACGGTATCGCCGAGCCGGTAACCGCCCTGGTCGGCGGTGCTGGTGTCCATCAGCACCTCGTCGGGCCCGCTGGGGGCCCGTCCGGCGGTCAGGGGGTGGCGGTTGTCCTTGCCATCGGCCTGCGGGAAGTAATTGCCGCCCACGGTCGAGTGTTTCACGCCGATCGGAGCGCCGTCCTTGCCGGCCACGGCGGTGAACCCTTCGATGATGCCGGTGACCGACGCCACGCCGGGTAGCCGTCGCAGACTCCGCAGCGTGTCCTTCCCGACGGTGCCGGGTTCGCCGGTCTTCTGGTCGAAGGGCGGTTCGGCCTGGACCGAGACATGGTTCAGGGAGGTGAGGGATTGCTGCTTGTAGGCGTTGCTGACGGTGTCGGTGAAGACGAGGGTGCCCGCGACGAAGGCGACGCCGAGCAGCACGGCGAGCATGGTCATCAGCAGGCGGGCTTTGTGCGCGAGGAGGTTGCGCAAGGCAGTACGGAACACGGGACGGCCTTCCGAGGATGTCTCGCCGGGGAGGTACTCAGGTACTCGGGGAGCGCGGCGTACCGCGCGGTGTGGTGTACGCGGGCGTCAGGCGTGTGCCGGGGTCAGGCGGCCCATGCGCTCCAGGACGACCTCGGCCGTCGGCGCGTGGAGTTCGTCGACGATGCGGCCGTCCGCGAGGAACACCACGCGGTCCGCGTAGGAGGCGGCGACGGGGTCATGAGTGACCATCACGACGGTCTGGCCCAGCGCGCTCGCGGAGCCGCGCAGGAACTCGAGGATCTCGGCGCCGCTGCGGGAGTCGAGGTTGCCGGTGGGCTCGTCGGCGAAGACGATGTCGGGCCGCCCGGCCAGCGCGCGGGCGACCGCGACGCGCTGCTGCTGGCCGCCGGAGAGCTGGGCGGGCCGGTGGCCGAGCCGGTCGGCCAGGCCGACGGTCTGGATGATGCTCTCCAGCCAGGCCCGCTCCGGTTCGCGGCCCGCGATGTCCATGGGGAGGGTGATGTTCTCCAGAGCGTTCAGGGTGGGCAACAGGTTGAACGCCTGGAAGACGAAGCCGATGCGGTCGCGGCGCAGCCGGGTGAGCTGACGGTTGTTCAGGGAGGCGATCTCCGTGTCACCGACGCGGACCGAGCCGAAGGACGGCGAGTCGAGCCCGGCCATGCAGTGCATCAGGGTGGACTTCCCCGACCCGGACGGACCCATGATCGCGGTGAACCGCCCCTTGCCGAAGCCGACCGTGACCGCGTCGAGGGCCACCACCCGGGTGTCCCCGGTGCCGTACACCTTCGTCAGGTCGGTGGCGTGGGCCGCGTAGGACTCCGGGGCGGAAGGGGGCTGGTGTGCGTGCATGCCGATCCTCGGTGAGCGCTCGGTGGACGGTCCTCGTGGCGGAGGGTGTCGCCGCTGATGGCGACGCCCATGAGCCTTCCGCCCGGCCACCCCCGCGCGGATCCCCCGACCATCCGGAGCCGCATCCCCCGATCGGGGGAGATCGCCGCGGGGCCGCTACTCGCCACGCCCGTGGGGCGGCTGCTCCGCACGCCCCGTGCGAGCCGCGGGCCGCTACTCCGCGCGCCCCGTGCGGAAGGCCCAGGCCGCGATCTCGACCCTGTTGCGCAGGCCCAGCTTCGCCTGGACCGAGCCGAGATGCGTCTTGACCGTGCTGGGCGCGATGTACAGCTCGGCGGCGATCTCCGGGTTGGTCAGTCCGCGGGCGATGCCCTGGATGACCTCCTCCTCGCGTTCGGTCAGCGGCTCGGCCGGTTCATGCGCGGCACGCCGCCGGCTCTTGGTGAAGTGCTGGAGCAGCCGGAGGGTGATCTGCGGGGCGACCATCGCGTCCCCGCGGACGGCCGCCCGCACGGCCTCGGTCAGCAGCGCCGGACCGGCGTCCTTGAGGAGGAACCCGGACGCTCCGTTCGACAGCGCCGTGTACACATACTCATCGAGGTCGAAGGTGGTGACCACGACCACCTTCGGGGCTCCGGGCCGACCGCCGCCGGCCAGTCGGCGGGTGACCTCCAGACCGTCGGGCGGGGGCATCCGGATGTCCACGAGGCACACGTCCGGCTGGGTCTCGCGGGCCAGGGACAGGGCCGAGGCCCCGTCGGCGGCCTCGGCCACCACCTCCATGTCGGGCTCGGCCGACAACACCATGCGGAACCCGGCCCGCACCAGATGCTGATCGTCCGCCACCAGGATGCGTATGGTCATGCCGTCCTGCCCTCCCGTAGCCGCAACCCGGTTCGTACGGCGTGCCGCCCGCGCGTCCGCGCGCCGCGCGCGGCCTCGTCGGGACGCAGCGGTACGGAGGCGCGGACCCGCCAGCCGCCTTCGGCGCGGTGGCCCGCCTCGAAGGCGCCGCCGAGCAGCTCGACCCGCTCCCGCATGCCCATGATGCCGAAGCCGCCGCCGAGCCGGCCGAGGCCGCCGCGGTGTCCGGACGGGGAGCCGTGTCCGTCGTCCTCCACCACCAGTTCGGCATGGCGTGCCGCCACCCGGGCGGACACATCCACCGACCGCACTCCGCGCGCATAGCGCTGGGCGTTGGTCAGGGCCTCCTGAAGGACGCGGCTCAGCCCTCCGGTGACCTCGGCCGGTACGTCCTCCGGCAGATCCCGCCCGAGGTCCAGCCGGACCGGCAGCCCCGTCCCCCGTGCTTCGTCCACGATGCGGGTCAGGACCTCGCCCAGGTTCTCCGGATGCCGCGGGGTCTCGTCACCGCGCATCGAACCCACCAGGCGCCGCATCGAGGTCAGCGCCTCGCCGCCCGCGTTCTCGACGGCCTCGAGCATCTCGTTCAGCGCCTGCGGGTCGGGGGTGCCCCGCCCGGTGACATGGCGCACGGCCTGGAGCTGCACCACGATCGCGGTCACCTGGTGGGCCACGGTGTCATGCAGGTCCCGGGCCAGCGCGAGCCGTTCCTCCTGCCGCACCAGCTGTCCGGTGCGCTCCTGCTGGACGTCGTAGAGCCGCAGCACCAGCCCGCAGACGAAGGCCAGCGCCAGCAACAGCACGGTGTTGTCGGAGAAGTCACCGGGATCGGAGTCCCGCAGGAGCGGGATGGAGAACACGCTGACGCTCATCACCGCCACGGACAGCAGGGCCCACCAGGGCGTGCAGCGGCGCACCGCCACGGCGAGGAGGAACAGCAGGCCCATGAGTTCGGTGCCGCTGGACTCGCTGGTCACCATGTTCACCGGCATCAGGTGGTAGGCCACCGTGGCCGCGAAGGTTCCGGCACAGGCCACCAGCGCGGCCCGCGGGACCCATCGGACATCGCGCACGACGGCCAGCACGGCCATCGCCCCGGCGAGGGCTCCGGAACCGATCGGCACCCAGTCCCCGGCGAACGCCTCCGTGTCGAATTCCGGGTCGAGGACGAGCCGTTCCCGCACGTCCTGGTAGACGGAGAAGAGGAACCACAGCGCCAGCGCGGCGATCACGATCCGCCCCGGCCAACGTCGATAACCGGCGCGCCGGCCGGAGGACACAGCTATTCGCACCCGGGCCACCCTACGCACCCACGGCGGCGATTGCCGCCCGCCTCCCGCACCCGGGCCCTCGCCGTGTCCAGTACGAGGGGTCCGGTGGGGCGCCACGGACGCCGGAGGCCGGGGCCCCTGAGTACGGGGCCCCGGCCGACTGCCGTGTGTGGTGCTCAGCCGTTGGCGGTGTTGTCGTAGATCGTCTGGATCTTGTTGTCGAAGTAGGCGCTGTCGATGTAAGCGGGCGGATCGGTCCGGGTGCTGGTGACGCCGATCTCGGTTCCCAGACCCGTGGTCTCGTTGTAGTCCCGCAGCCAGGGGCCGCCGCTCGCGCCCTCGACCATGGTGCAGCCGTTCTGCACCCGGGAGCCGTCCTGCCATGTGGGGATGTTCTGGCACGCGTAGGGCAGCTCGCCGTCGTAGCCGAAGGCGGCCGGATAGCCCCAGACGGTCACGGTGTTGGAGTACCCGTAGTTGTAGCCGAGCCCCATGCCGCCGACGGTGTTGACCAGCTTGCCGGCGCCGTTGTCCCACACGTTGACCACGCCGATGTCGTAGTTCAGGTCACTGTTGTTGATCCAGCCGTTGAACGTGGTCAGCGTCTTGGCGGACCAGGTTCCGTACGGCCGCGAGCCGTTGTAGTACGCGGGCACGAACACCCAGTTGGTGGCCCAGGTGCCACCGGCGCCACCGTGGACGCAGTGCCCCGCGGTGAACACCATGTTCTTCGTGGGGTTGTTGACCGCCGCGGCGGAGCAGGCGTAGTCGCCGCCGTTGGTCGGATTGTGGAAGAAGACCTTGCCCTGCACGATCGAGGTGGCGATCCGCACCCCGCGGGCCTTCTGCGAGGTGGCCTTCCGCGGTTTCGCGAGCTGAGCGGGTTCGGCCGCCGCGTCGACGGCCGCCTTCCGCGACGCCTTGGCGTCGGCGGGCGTGTCGGCCTCGACGGCTCTGCGCATACGCCGCGGGGTCCAGTATTTCTCGGCGGACTCCGTGGCCGAGCGGGACGCGGCACTGTGCGTGGACACCGCGGTGTCCACGCCGCGTGTGACGGTGGTGTGCGAATCGGCGGACGCGGCCGCCGGAATCGTCAGGGCAAACGCGAAAACCGCTCCGCTCGCCGCTAAAACGACCTTGCGTATCTGCACCAGTCCCCCCAATTTATGATCGGGACGGGGAGCGGATGCCCCCGGTGAAATCCCGGGCGCACCGTATCGCGTGATGAAGTGCGCACGCCAAGGTCCCGCGGGTGGTCAGAACGGTATCCGGCCAGGCATGACGCCCCCGACCCGGTACGGAAATCGCCTCGCGACTGCTGGACTGCCCTCTTCGGCAAAAGCGGAATGGGTCGTGTGCCGCATTGAACGAGGAATTCCGACGCGTCAACGCGCGTCAACGGCCGCCCTCTTCCGCGCGGCGACGGCCACCCGATCCCCGACCGTGTCCGGAACCCGCAATCACATTTCTCTCGTCGAATTCACGGAAGTATTCAGGGATTCACGGCAGCCCCGCACTACGCGATGGGCCCGCCTGCCGCAGCGGATGCTGTTAGCCTCCCGGCATCCCCGTAGGCCCGCCGCTCCGAGGAAGACCATTGGTGACGAACCTCCAGGACGACCAGGACGCCCAGGACAGCCAGGCCCCGCAACACGCGCCTGACATGCCGGACGCACCTGACGCGCCGCCCCCGAGCTGTCCCGCCCACGCCGCGCGGCTGTACGGGCCGGACTTCCGGCGCCGCCCGGACGAGACCTACCAGCGGATACGGCAGGACAGCGGACCGGTCGCCCCGGTCCTCCTCGAAGGCGACATCGACGCCTGGTTCGTACTCGGCTACCGCGAGACCCGTCAGGTGCTGTCCGACACCGAGACGTTCGGCCGGGACCCGCGCCGCTGGAACGGCTGGGACAACGTGCCGCCGGACTGGCCGCTGATGCCGTGGGTGGCGTACAGCCCGATGATGACCTTCACGGAGGGCGAGGAGCACCAGCGGCGCGCGACGGCCGTCGGCGAGGCCCTCGCCACGATCGACCCCTTCGTGCTGCGCGGCCACTGCGAGCGGTTCGCCGATCAGCTGATCGACAAGTTCGTCGCCAGCGGCAGGGCGGACCTGGTGTACGACTACATCTACTCCGTGCCCACCCTCGCCACGGCCGAGTTGTTCGGCCTGTCCGCGGACGAGGCCGGGCTGGAGGCCCTGGCGGCGGGGCTGACCGTGTCGTTCCTCTCCAACGAGGAGGCCATCGCCGGTCAGCAGCGGGTCGCCGCGTATGTGACCGAGCTGGTGCGGGCCAAGCGTGAGGAACCGGGCCCCGACCTCACCTCGCAGTTCATCCTGAACACCCCGGACCTCACCGAGGAGCAGCACACCGCCGACGTCATGGTGCTGATGGCGGCGGCGCTGCCGCTGACCTCGTACTGGATCGGCAACACCCTCCGGCTGATGCTCACCGACGAGCGCTTCGCCATGACCCTCTCGGGCAACCGCCGCAGCATCGGCGAGGCCATGAACGAGGTGCTGTGGGCGGACTCCCCGCTACAGAACCTCATCGGGCGGTATGCCACCCGCGACACCGACCTCGGCGGCCGGCGCGTCCACGCCGGCGACCTCGTCGTCCTCGGCCTGGCCGCCGCCAACGCCGATCCGCTGCTGTGGCCCGACACCCCCGTCGGCCACGCCGGGAACCACTCCCATGTCGCCTTCAGCGGCGGCGACTACGGCTGCCCGGCGGGCGGTCCCGAGACGGCCAGGATCATCGCGGAGACGGCGATCGAGGTGTTGCTGGACCGGGTTCCGGACCTGACGCTGGCGGTCGCGCCCGACGAGCTGAGATGGGTGGATTCCTTCTGGTACCGCTGCCTGGATTCGCTGCCCGTGACGTTCAGCCCCGCCCCGGTCACGGCGGGCTAGTGCGTGCAGCCACCACCCGCGGTGACCGGGGCATGGTGATGTCAGTTGCCGGGTGGCTGCTGGAGCATGGCGAGGGTCAGGACATTGCCGCCGATGCCCCAGCCGCCGTCGGTGACCTCCTCGACCAGGACCAGGGTGGTGGCGCGGGCGCGCTCACCGTAGATCTCGACGTACAGCTCGGTGGCACGGGTGACGATCTCCTCCTTCTGCTTCTCGTCGAGGGATCCGGCAGGGACCTTGAAGTTCGCGAAGGGCATGGTCGTTCTCTTTCGTAGCTGGGATTTCGATGTGTTCGAGGGTGCGATTCGGGTGTGATTCGGGTGTGATTCGGGTGTGATTACAGTGAGCTGCCCGTGGTGAGCAGATCGTCCAGCCCGGCCCGGCGGAAGAACTCGGCGCGGACGCGGTCGGCGACCGCGGAGACGACTTCGCTGCCGTCGCGGCTGGGGTCTATGTGGGTGCGCAGCGGGCGGGCGCCGGCGGGCAGGGCCACCAGGCGTACGACGGCGTCGGCGACGTGCGCGGCGTCAGCGTCCGGCGGAATCAGCGCGGCCAGCCGCTGGTCCAGATCGGCCAGCAGGGTGCCGTAGCGCTCGTCGTAGGCGGCGGCGCGGTCGGGGTCGGCGGGCGCGCCCGCGTGGCGGAAGTGGTTGGTGCCCGAGGTGAAGGCACCGGGGACGACGATCGCGGTGTCGATGCCGAAGCGGACCACCTCGGCGGCGTAGCTGACGGCCAGGGCGTCCATGGCGGCCTTCGCGGCGAAGTAGGGCCCGATGAAGGGCGGGCAGCCACCGCGGGTGCTGGAGCTGCCGATCCACACCAGCAGCCCCTCGCCCCGGGCCCGGAGATGCGGCAGCGCGGCACGGTTGACGCGCTGGGTGCCCAGGACGTTGACGTCGTACAGATGGGCCAGTTGCTCGGGAGTGAAGGCCTCCGCCGGGCCGGTGGCCATGTGTCCGGCGTTGTGGACGATCACATCCAGCCGGTTCCGGTCGGCCAGGACGCGGGCGATGGCGGCGTCGGCGGAGTCCTGCGAGGTGACGTCGAGCTCCACGGCTCGCAGGTCGACATCGTGGTCGGTGGCGTGGCGGGTCAGCTCGGCCACCGCGGAGGCGTTGCGGGTGTCCGGCTGCCGGATCCCGGCGTAGACCGTATGGCCGGCGCGGGCCAGGGCGCGTGCGGTCAGCGCCCCGAAGCCGCTGGAGGCGCCGGTGACCAGGATGGTCGTGGGTGGGTCGGAGGGCATGGGGTCCTTACGGGCGAGAGAGGGGGGAAGGGGTGTGTGGCGGCGGTCAGACGATGCCGCCGTTGGCGCGGACGCGCTGACCGTTGACCCAGTGGCCGGCCGGGGAGGCGAGGAAGGCCACGACCTCGGCGATGTCGGCGGGGGTGCCCAGGCGCTCCAGCGGGGGCTGGGCCGCCAGCCGGGCGATGGTCTCCTCGTCCTTGCCGTCGAGGAACAGATCGGTGGCGGTGGGGCCGGGGGCCACGGTGTTGACGGTGACGTCCCGCCCGCGCAGCTCGCGCGCCAGGATCATGGTGAGCGCCTCGACCGCTCCCTTGCTGGCGCTGTAGGCGCCGTAGGCGGGGAGGGCCAGGCCCACGATGGACGTGGAGAAGGTGATGAGCGCCCCGCCGCCGCGGATCCTGCGGGCGGCCTGCTGGGCGACGACGAAGGTGCCGCGGATGTTGGTGCGGTGCAGCGCGTCCAGCTCCGCGAGATCCAGCTCGGCGATGGGGGCCAGATACATCCGGCCGGCCGCGTGGACGACGACGTCGACACCGCCGAACTCGGACTCCGCGGTGTCGAAGAGGGCGGCCACCTGCTGTTCGTCGGCGACGTCGGCCTGGACGGCGACGGCCCGGCCACCGGCCGCGGTGATGTCCTTCGCGGCGGCCTCGGCCGGTCCGCGGTGACCCGCGTAGCCGATCACGACGGCGTACCCGTCGGCGGCCAGCCGCTTCACCGACTCGTGGCCGATACCGCGGGACCCTCCGGTGACGATGGCGACGCGGGCCCGGTCGGTGGGGTGCTGGGGCGCGGTTTCCTGGGGTGACATGGAGACTCCTGGGGCATGTGCATGTGCTGACGGACGGATGCCACGGTGTGCGAGCCGTGGCCCCCGGGGCGCCGGCGCCGTTCGCCGCCGTGCCCCTTCGGTGTTTCCAGCTTGCGCGGGGATCGCCGGGCCAGCCACGGCTCTCTCCACCCAGGGGTTGTCAGCCCCTGGCTCAGCTCACCGGCACAAGCGACCATGGGGGGCGTGAACCACTCCGAATTCGCCGCGTTCCTGAAGTCCCGGCGCGACCGCATCCGCCCGGCCGACGTCGGTCTACCCACCGGTCCGCGGCGCCGGGTGCCCGGCCTGCGGCGCGAGGAGGTCGCCCAGCTGGCCGGGCTGTCCGCGGACTACTACACCGAGCTGGAGCGCGGTCGCGGCGCCCAGCCCTCCGCCCAGGTGCTGACCGCGCTCGCCCGCGCGCTGCGGCTGAACGGCGACGAGCGCGACCATCTGTTCCACCTCGCCGACCGTCCCGTTCCCCCGGCGACGCACGGCCCGGCCGCGCACGTCCAGCCGGCCCTGCTCGGCCTGCTGGACCGGCTCACCACCACCCCCGCCCAGGTCATCACCGATCTGCACCAGACGCTGGTGCAGAACGAGCTGGCCGCGGCGCTGATCGGCCGTCCCCCGGCGGTGCGCGGCCTCGCGGCGAGCTTCGTCTACCGCTGGTTCACCGATCCGGACGCCCGTGGGCTCTACCCGCCCGAGGACCACGCCCACCACTCCCGGGTCTTCGTGGCCGACCTCCAGGCCGTAGCCGCCCGGCGTGGCGGCGACTCCGAGGTACGGCGGATGGTGGCGGTGCTCCGCCGCCGCAGTGAGGAGTTCGCCGCCCTCTGGGACACCCATGACGTGGCCCTCCGGCGGACCGACCACAAGCGCATCGTCCACCCCTCGCTGGGCGTCATCGAGCTGGACTGCCACTCCCTGTTCAGCGAGGACGGCCACCAGCGGCTGCTGTGGTTCAGCGCCCCGCCCGGTACCGAGGGCGCCGCCCAGCTGGAGCTTCTGTCGGTGATCGGCACTCAGGACATGACGGCCAGCGAGAACAGCTCGTCACCGTGATCCCCCGCCCCGCGACGGTGGAGCGGCGGCCTCGGGGGCCGGGCACGGCTCCCTGAGCGCGCCAACGTGGTGACGTTCGGGGCGCGGAGTGAGCGGGCGGCCCGTCTTTGGGAACCCCTGTCGCAGTACGAGCGGGCTCCGCCCGGTGCCGGGACCACGGCACCGTCGGCGGGCCCGCCGGTCTCCGACTCACCCAAGGATCCCGTATGAATGGACCAGCCCCGCTTCTGACCCTGAACAACGGCGTGCGGATGCCCGCCATCGGCCTCGGTGTCTACCAGAGCCCGCCCGACGAGACCGTCCCCGCCGTGACGACCGCGATCGACAATGGCTACCGTCTGATCGACACCGCGGCCGCCTACGGCAACGAGAAGGAGGTCGGTGAGGGCATCGCCCGCTCGGGCATCGACCGTGAGGACATCTTCGTCATCACCAAGCTGTGGCTGACCGACTACGGCTACGACTCCACCCTCCGGGCCTTCGACACCAGCCTCACCAAGCTGGGCCTGGACCACCTCGACCTGTATCTGCTGCACTGGCCGGTCCCGTCCGCGTACGACACCACGGTGGCCTCGTACAAGGCGGCCGAGAAGCTGCTGGCCGACGGCCGGGTGCGGGCCATCGGCGTATGCAACCACACCCCCGGACACCTGACCGATCTCATGGCGCGCACCGAGGTCGTGCCCGCCGTGAACCAGGTCGAGCTGCATCCGAACTTCAGCCAGCCCGAGCTGCGCGCGTTCGACGTCCGCCATGGCATCCTCACCCAGTCCTGGTCGCCCATCGGCGGGGTGAACCGCTACGGGGGCGAGGGCGCGGACAAGGTCAGGGATCCGCTCCAGGAGCCCACCATCACCGGCCTCGCCGAGAAGTACGGCAGGAGCCCGGCCCAGATCATCCTGCGCTGGCAGGTCGAGCACGACCTGTGCGCCATCCCGAAGTCGGTCAAACCGCACCGCATCGCGGAGAACATCGGGATCTTCGACTTCTCCCTGACACCCCATGAGGTGGCCGCCATCGACGCGCTCGACACCGGGGCGCGCGGCGGACCCGACCCCGACCGGGTCGAGCTCGGCACATTCTCCTGAGACCCGGTTCTGCTGGGACACCGGTGCGGGGCGGCCACCGGCCGCACCGTACCGGGCCGGGCCGTCCGGGCCGTCCGGGCCGTCCGGGCCGTCCGGGCCGTCCGGGCAGGAGACTATTGAGCTTCGTCATGGAATGATGACGCGGTGCTTTTGTCGGTTCCGGACCTCTGTCGGCGGGAGAGAGGCATGAGGGGACTTCAGGGCAAGAGGATCGTCATCGCGGGTGGCGCCACGGGTATCGGCGCCGCCACGGCCGAGCGGCTCGCCGGGGAAGGTGCCTCGGTCGTCGTCGGCGACATCGATCTCATGGGCGCGAAGGCCACCGCCCAGCGCGTCGGCGAGGCCGGCGGCACCGCGGTCGCCGTCCCGTTCGACCTCGCCGACGAGGAGTCGATCGGCGCGCTGATCGACCGGGCCACCGCCGAACTCGGCGGGGTCGACGGGCTCTACAACGTCGGCGCCGACCTCTCGGACGGGCACCTGGGCCGGGACACCGACCTGCTGGAGATGGACCCGGCGGTGTGGCGGCGCACCCATGAGGTGAATCTGCTGGGCTACGCCCTCACCTGCCGGGCCGTCATCCCGCGGCTGCTGGCCCAGGGCGGTGGCGTGATCGTGAACACCTCCTCCGGCGCGGCCTGGGGAGGGGAGCCCCGGCGTCCCGCGTATGCCGCCTCCAAGGCCGGGATCAACGCGCTGACCCGCCATATCGCCTCCCGCTGGGGCAAGGAGGGGATCCGCTGCAACGCCGTGGCACCCGGGCTGGTCATGGGCGACACCCAGAAGCAGCGGGACGACCAGCGGCTCCAGGCCATGGCGCTCAAGATCGCCCGCAGTCCGCGGCTCGGCGAGCCCGCGGACGTGGCGGGCACCGTGGCGTTCCTCCTCTCGGACGACGCCGAGTGGGTCAACGGCCAGGTGTGGTCGGTCTGTGGCGGCATGAGCCTGCGCGACTGAGGGCTCCCCCGGGACCGTCCTACGGCGGGCCGGGTCGTCCCGCGGCGGCTACGGCGTCCAGGGCCCGGACACCCGCCAACTCACGTCGTCGGCCCACGACGTGGCGCTGTCGAAGGGGTTGGACCCTCCGTTGGAGGCGATGTAGACCTTGTTCTCGTAGTGGCGGATGAACCGGTCGGGGTAGTTGTAGGACGCGAACGAGGTGCCCTGGCCGTTCTTGCCGGTCTGGGGGCAGAAGGTGGCGTCGGCCCGGAAGATGGCGGTGCCGTCCATCGGCTGCCGGAGCAGCTGGTAGTCGTAGTGGCGCAGGAAGTCGCCGGGGTAGTTGCGCGACTCGAACGACACACAGGAGGCGTTGGCGAGGCCACGGCGCACGATCCAGGACGCGTCGCCCTTGTCGAGCGCCGAGCTGCCGGAGGACACCACGGAGGTGACGGCGCTGTTGGCCTGGTGGCGGACGTAGCGGTCGGTGTAGCCGGGGGTGGTGGCGCGCAGTGACATCGTCGAGCCCGCGTTGAGGGTGCCACCCGCCACGGGGCTGGGCGCGCCGTAGCCCACGGAGACGACGTTGGCCTGCACCGCGTCGTCGGCCGCGTCGGTCGGCAGGCCGCTGGTCATCACGCCCTCGAAGAACGAGCCGATGGATCCGTTGCTGTTGTCGCCGCCGGTGCCGAGGACGATGGAGCCCTCCTGGTGCATCGGTGAGTAACCCGGCCTGGACGGCTCAGGACCCGCGTACTGGGTGGTGAGCCTGCCGGACTGGGCGTTGCCGTCCTTGAGCGCGAAGTAGTTCTGTCCGTTGTTCTTCAGCAGGGCGGTGACGAAGGGCGCGGAATTGCCGGTGTTCGAGGGGTTCTCGCTGTAGCCGCTGTCCGACTGGAACAGGCCGTTCTCCAGGTCCGCCTGCACCCAGGGCCCGGAGCCGCTGCACGGCGGGAACCAGCACTCCGTACCGAAGTTGATGGCGTCCATGTGGCCGTTGCCGGTGTCGGCGATCGGCACCTCGGCGTTGCCGTAGTCGAAGCAGCACAGGCCGTTGACATGGGTACCGGAGGTGACCATGTACATCCCCTCGGGCCGGCCGTTGACGGCGACACCGGAGGCCGCGGTGTGACGGTAGCCCATGCGCCCGGAGAAGGACGCGCCGTAGACCTGGTGGCCGCCCGCGGTCACGGGTAACGCGTCGGCGGGCACACCGGAGTTGGCGGGGCCCGCGGTACCTGCCGGTTCGATCGGCATGTGGTTGTGGCGCGGTGACTGGTCGTAGATGACATTGATGACGCATGTGGTTCCGGCGCAGAAGGAGTCCTGCCGGGCGGCGTCGGCGTAGCCGCCCGCCGTCAGTGTTCCCACGTCGGTCACGGCGCTGTCGGAGGCGCGTTTCAGCTGGTAGAGCGGGCCGTTGAAGGAGGCGTAGAGGGCCCGGGTGGTGCTGTGCGCGGCCACGCAGGGCGTACCGGCCGCGGCATAGATGTCGCACGGCAGGGAGGCCGCGGCCTGGGACGTGCCCGTGCCGCCGGCCAGGAGCCCGAGGACGAGGGTGGCTGTCGCACCCACCGACAGCAGCGCTCTTCTCACTCTCGTGAGACCCGAAGGAATTTTCATGGTGGTGCCCTTCTCGTGACTGTCAGGGCCATGCCATTGCTGAACTTGTTCGGTATTTCGCACATTGACCGTGAAATCGAACCTGACGGTAGGACTGGCAACCGCCGGCGTCAATGGCCGTGCACGGAGGAGTAGCCTCCTGCACGGCGACTCGTACGGTTCATTCGCCCCCACCGCACATCGAGGAGAGACCGTTTGTCGACGTTTGTCGTGTTCGACCTTGAGTTCACCACATGGCCGGGAGCGCTCGAGCAGGACTGGTCGGAACCGGGGCAGCTTCGCGAAATCGTCCAGATCGGCGCGCTGCGCATCAGCACCGACTCTTCCGCTGCCGCCCACTCCGTCGTCGAGGAATACGAGGCGCTGGTCAGACCGGTGGTCAATCCTCGGCTGTCCCCGTTCTTCACCGGTCTCACCGGCATCGACCAGCGGACCGTGGACCGGGAGGGAGTCGCCCCGGCCGAGGCGATCGGCGACTTCCTGGCCTTCTGCCGGGGGCAGTCCGCGCTCTCCTACGGCAATGACATGGTCGTCCTCGGGGAGAACGTGGGGTGGGCCAGGGCCCGCGGCGAGGAGGTCAAGAACGGCTTTCTCACCACCCCCTTCCTGAACATCCGGCCATGGTTGAACACCATCGCGCCGAAAACGGCCTCGACCAATTCTGGTCGGCTGTGGGAAGTGCTCGGCCTGCCCAAACCCGCGGCCGGCAAGGAGCATTCGGCGCTCTTCGACTGCTATTCGATCGCCGCGGCGATCGGACACCTCCGTGCCGGTGGGGCCGCCCTGCCCGAGGGGTGCCTCTAGGGGGCGTCCGGCGGCACGGCGTCCGACGCGCCGACAGCGAGTGGCACGATGTGCCGGAGAGGCCGGAGATCTTGCTCGGCGGTGCTCGCACGCCGCCCGGTACGCATCGAGGAAAGGAACCCCACATGACCGCAGTGCGCGGAACAGCCGTGGACATCCCCGCCCAGGACGGCATCGCCGATGCCTATCTGGCCCATCCCGACGACACCGACCGCCACCCGGCCGTTCTGTTCTACATGGACGCGTTCGGCCTCCGGCCCCATCTGCGCGGGATGGCCGACCGTCTGGCCGCGGCCGGTTACACCGTGCTGGTGCCCAACGTGTTCTACCGCCACGGGCGCGCTCCCGTGGTGGAGCTGCCCGACTTCCTCGACCCGGCGGCGCGTGGGGCGGTCTTCGAGCACATCGCCCCGATCGCGCAGGAGCTCACTCCCGAGCGTGCCATGCGCGACGCCGGTGCCTATCTCGACTGGCTGGCCTCCTGTGAGCGGGCCACCGACGGGCCCGTGGGCCTCACCGGCTACTGCTTGGGCGCCGGGCTGGCCCTGCGGACCGCCGGAGCGCACCCCGGCCGGGTCGCCGCGGCGGCCGGTTTCCACGGTGCCTTCTTGGCCACGGAGGCGCCGGACAGCCCGCACACGGTGGCCGGGCAGGTCACCGCCGAGCTGTACTTCGGACACGCGGACCAGGATCAGGCCCTTCCCCCCGAGCAGATCGAGCGCCTGGACAAGGCCCTCAACGAGGCCGGTGTCCGCCACCGCGCCGAGGTCTACCCGGGCGCTCAGCACGGCTACACCCAGGCCGACACCTCGGCCTATGACGCCGAGGCCGCCGAACGCCACTGGGAGGCCCTGCTCGACCTCTTCGGCCGCACGCTCTGACGCTCTGACCATGGTCGGCCAGGGCGGGTGACCGGCCGTCGGGGGCTGGTCACCGCCCCCGGCCTAGAGCTGCCGGAGGTGGTCCCGCAGGGTGCGGGCCACCTGCGCCATCAGGGCCTCGGCGCCGGGCTGGAAATTGGCGGGCACCAGCGACTCGGTGAGCACGGCGACGGCGAACACCTGGCCGTCGGAGTGCTCGACGATCCCGATCTCGTGGCGGAGGTTGAGGAGGGTGCCGGTCTTGGAGGACCAGGTGGTGGCGTCGGAGCTGAAGTCCGGGGCGAGCCGGTGCCGCAGCACGTTGTGGGCCATGAGGTCGCGTACGCGCAGCGCCACTTCGGGGTGGATCTTCGACGGTGTCCACAGTGCCTGGAGCAGTTCCACCCAGGCGCGTGCGCTGCCGGTGTTGGCGCGGGTGGTGTCGAGTTGCGGCACCCGATGGCCGCGGCCACTGGTGCCCGCGTCGATGGCCAAGGCGTGGGCGAGATGCACCTGTGCGGCGTCGAAGCGCTCCACGGGGGTTTCGCTCAGTTCGCGCATACCGTGCCGGACGGTGATGCCACGCAGCCCGAGCTCATGGAGGATCTCGGCCACCTGGGCGTGCGGGGTGAGGTCGAACAGCGCGTCGGCCGCCGTTCCATCGCTCACACAGGTGCTCAGATAGAGCAGATCGTCGATCGCGATCCGGACGGGGTGGCGGAACCGGCTCAGCCCGGTGGGGCCGGGCGTGGTGATCCTCCCGGGTGGCACATCGAGCATCGTGGCGCCGTCGAGCTCGCCACGCCGGATGCGCTCCAGCGTGGCCAGCGCGAGCGGGACCTTGACCAGGGAGGCGGAGGGCAGCTGGGTGTCCGGGTCGATCCCCAGCTCGTCCCCGGTGTGGAGGTCCCGTACGAGCAGACAGCCGTGCAGACCGCCGTCGCGCAACTGCCCGCGCAGATCGCTCAGCAGCGCCTCGGTGCTCATGCCCCGGCTCCTTCCGCGGTGCCCGCTTCCGCGGTGCCCGCCTGTGTACGCGATTCCCCGGCGCCCGCGCCGAGGCAGCGGGCGATGGCGCCGCCCAGACGCCCTTCGAGGTGCTGGGGATTGCCGTCCGCCGCGGCGGCGAGGGCGAACCCCCGGCTGAGCGCGAGCTCACCGATGGGACGCCACTTCAGGGCGAGTTCCTCGGCCTGCGCGGGAGAGCACAGCAACAGGTCGCGGGTGCACAGGACTTCGGCGGCGGCGGTCGTCAGATCGGTGGCGGCCACGAGTTGCGCGGGCCGCAGACCGACCGCGTCGCGCAGCCGGGTGAGCGGGTCGCGGATGTGCGGCACATCGTCCTCCGGCTGGATCCATATCCGGCGGGCCGGGCCCCGAGCGGACCGGCCGACCCGCAGCGTCTCGAGATAGACCCGCCGCACACCGGGGTCCCGCACCCCGGCCAGCCCGAGCGGCACCGACCACGTGGCCTCGTCCGCGGGCACCGCGAGCAGGGCGGCCCGCACCTGCTGTGCGTGGATGAGCTCCAGGCGCCGCGCGGGCGCCGCCACGCGGAGATCCAGGGTGACCCCGTGCCCTCGCGCCTCGGCGACGAGGTGGGCGAGCCCCGCCGTGGAACAGATGCCGGGCACCGCGAGCCGCCACGGCTTGCGCTTGGCCGCCTCCGCCTCGTGCAGCAGCACATCGGCCGCCTGTACGAGCTGTCTGGCCACCGGCAGCATCTCCCGCCCGAACGGGGTGAGGACGGCCCGCCGCGAGGTGCGCTCGAAGAGCTGCTCCCCGAAGCGCTCCTCCAGCGCGGCCACGCGACGGCTGGCCACCGACTGCGACATCCGGGCGGCGGCCGCCCCGACGGTGAAACTTCCCCGCTCGCTCACGCTGACGAACGCCCGGCACACTCCCACCAGATCCACCCCCGCACTCTATGCCAGATCAGCATGAAGAAGCGCATGAACGTATTGGACCGCATAGCCACCCGACGGCGAAGGTGATCCCAACGCAAAGACCCCGCCCCGGAAGAGGGGCCCGGTCATCCCATCCCGTGTGCGCCCCGCGTGACGGGGACCCAACCGGAGGTTCGGACCATGCGATTCACCCGTACCCGGCACACCGCTGTCAGCGCGTTCGCCACGCTCGCGCTGCTCGCCCCGCTGACGGCCTGTGGCGAAGGGGACTCCCCGGACGCGTCGGGACCGTCGAGCTCCTCGTCCACCTCCGCCGAGAGGGCCGGTACGGCGAGTACCGGCGCGGACGCGAAGGCGGCCACCGGCGAGTTCAAGAAGCTGGAGCGCTCCTACGACGCGCATCTGGGGGTTTACGCGATCGACACCGGCACCGGACACGAGGTGGCGTACCGCGATGGCGAGCGGTTCGCCTTCGCCTCCACGTTCAAGGCGCTGGCCGCCGGCGCCGTGCTGCGGAAGTACAAGCTGAGCGGGCTCGACCGGGTGATCCAGTACTCCAAGGACGATCTGGTCGACAACTCCCCCGTGACCGAGAAGCACGTGGACACCGGGATGAGCCTGGGCGCGCTGTGCGACGCCGCCGTCCGCTACAGCGACAACACCGCGGCCAATCTGCTCTTCGACCAGCTCGGCGGGCCCAAGGGCCTCGACGCCACCCTTGAGAAGTTGGGCGACGACGTCATCCAAATGGAGCGCGTCGAGCCGGAGTTGAGCCAATGGGTACCGGGCGAGACACATGACACCACCACCCCGCGGGCGATGGCCAAGGACCTGCGCGCGTTCGTCCTCGGCGATGTCCTCGACAAGGGAGAGCGCGCCCAGCTCACGAAGTGGCTGCGGACCAACACCACCGGGGACGAGCTCATCAGGGCCGGAATGCCTAAGGGCTGGCAGGTCGGCGACAAGACCGGAAGCGGCAGCTACTACGGCGCCCGCAACGACATCGCCGTGGTGTGGCGGCCCGGCGCCGCTCCCCTCGTCATGGCGATCATGTCGTACCGCGGTGACAAGGACACCCCGTTCGACAACAAGCTGATCGCGGACGCGGCGTCCGTGGTGGCCGACACGATGTCGTAACGGGCGGCGGACAGATGCCGTAACGGGCCGCGCCCTCAGCCGCGCAGGAAATACAGGACGGTCATGGTCACGGCGGTGGTCAGGATGACGCCCCGCAGCAGCCACGCGGGCAGACGGCGGGCGATCCGCGCCCCGGCCACACCACCGGCCACCGCCCCGACCAGCATGGCGGCGAGCAGACGCGGTGCGCCCAGCGCGTCCGAGGCGATGAGGAACAGCCCGGCCGCGCTGAGGTAGATGGCGGTGATCTGGGCGACCCGCATCGGGTTGCCGGTCGAGGTGTCGAGGCCGAGGCCGATGCTCCACACGGCCAGCATCATGATGCCCACGGCACCGCCGAAGTATCCGCCGTACACGGCGAGCAGGAACTGACCGGCCAGGACGGCCCGGGGGCTCATGCCGACCGCATGACCCCTCGCCTCGCTCACCGCGCGGGAGACACGGCGCCCGAAGGCGAGGACCACCGTGGCGAACGCGAGCAGCCAGGGCACCGCGGCGTCGAACGACACCGCGGGCAGCGCCAGCAGCAGACCGGCACCGAGCCCGCCACCGATCACACTGACCGCCGTCAGGGCCCGTGTGGACGTGTTCCCGACCGGGGCCAGATCGCGCCGGTACACCCACGCGCTCGCCACGCTCCCGGGAACGAGGGCCACGGTCGAGGACGCGTTCGCCGTCACGGGGGACAGACCGGCCGCCACCAGGGCGGGGAGCGCCACGAAGGTGCCCCCGCCCCCGATGGCGTTCAACGCCCCGGCGGCCACACCCGCCAGCAGAACAAGCACTGTCTCGGACACCCGCCGAGCATCGCCCCATGGCCCGTGGGCCCACAATGCGTGATCCGCGTAGCCGGCCCAAGGCTCTGCCTTAGGCTCATCAGGGTGCGGTATGACCTGGACGACCTGCGGCTCTTCCTTCACATCGTGGCGGAGGGCTCGATCACGGCGGGCGCTCGCCGGATGCATCTGAGCCTCCCGTCGGCCAGTGCGCGGGTGCGCTCGCTCGAGCACCACGCGGGCGTGGACCTGCTGATCCGCGGCCGGCGGGGCGTGCGCCCCACCCCGGCGGGGACGGCGCTGGCCCGCCACGCACGGGACGTGCTCGACCGGACGGCGCGCCTGGAAAGCGCCGTGGCGAGCTACGCCCGGCCGCCGACCGCCCCGCTGACCCTGCTGGGCGGTGGCTCCGCGATGCACCGTCTGGTGCCACGGGCCCTGGTCTCGTTCCTCCGCGCACACCCGGACGTCGACGTCGAGGTGTCCGAGAGCCGCACCCCACGGACCGTGCGGATGCTCGCCGACGGCGAGGCGGACCTGGGCGTCGTCCTCGACGGCGAGGCCCGCGACTGCGGTCTCACCATGGAACCCCTCGGCGACGACTCGCTGGTGGTGATCGGCCAGTGCGGCGGGATCCTCGCGGGGCGTACCGAGGTGACCTACAGCGAAGTGGCCGAGCATCCGCTCGTGGGGCTCGACGCCGGTTCCTCGCTGCGACGCTCGATCGAGAAGAACCTCGGTCCGCACGCTCCGGCGGTGCGCTACCGCACCACCGTCGCCCATCTCAACACCCTGGTCTCCCTCGCGGCCGCCGGTGTCGGACTCGCCGTCGTGCCACGCCGTGCCATCGCCCCGTACCATCCGCTCGACGTCTGCGACCTCCGCGATCCCTGGGCACGCCGCCACCATCTGCTGGCCTGGGGTGCGAAGGCCCCGGCGTCGTCCACCGCCACCGCGGCACTCGCCGAACATCTGCGCCGCGCGGCCATGTCCGAGCCGGACGGGGGCGATGGCCTTCCGGTCCAGTAGGGTGCCGCCGCCGGGAGCGGCAGCCAAGGGAGCCGACGGGAGAGACCGTGCCACGTAATGTTCGCCTGCCTCTGGGGCGGCTGGCAGTCCTCACGTGCACGTCCGTCCTCGCCGCCACGGGCTGTGGTGACGACGATTCCGGCGCCCCCAAGCCGACCGCCGACGCCGGGCTGATATCCGTCACCCGAGCCCCATCCTCGGCCGGTGGCTGGGGACTCGCCCGCCCGTCGCCCCGGAGGTCGCCGGGCCCGGATCAGCCCTGCCGGGGGTGGTCCGTGCAGAGGCGGCGCAGTTCGCTCACGCCGTCCGCGAGCGTGCGGTCGCCCAGCGATGCGAGGACCGCTTCCTCGGCCTCGGCGGTGAGCGTGGCGAAGTACTCACCGGCGTGCGCGGTCACCGGGCACACGGGCTCCGCCCCCGGCGAGGTGGCGAACAGGGGCTTGTCGCCGACGGCACAGCGGTAGATCTCGGCCAGGGTGATCCGGTCGGTCGGCCGCCCCAGGCGCGCCCCGCCGGTACGGCCCTTGACGCAGACGACCAGCCCCTCGTCCGTCAGCGGGACGAGGAGTTTCCGGACCAGGCTCGGGTTGGCGTTGAGTTTGTGGGCCAGCTCGGCGGAGCTCAGCGGCCCGGCCCCGTTGTCGGCGGCCATGGCGAGGAACAGCATCACCTGGAGCGCACGGGAGAACCGGATGTCCAACACCTTCTCCACCTCCGCCCGCGGATCGGGGCACAGCCTACTCGACGGTGCCGTTCCGCCCTCACCCAAAAAGCAATCAACACAGTTGCAGTTTACGCCGTTGAAACTGTATCTTTCAGACTCACATTTTTGAGGCTCCGGGGGAAGCCTCCTCGGCACGACACGTCTGGAGAGCGACACCGTGAACACCCGCCTGGCCACGGCACTGTCCCGCCCGTTCGCGCTGGGTTCGGCCAAGCTGCCGAACCGGATCGCCATGGCGCCCATGACCCGCGGGCACTCCCCCGACGGCATCCCCGGTGAGGATGTCGCCGCGTACTACGCGCGACGGGCGGCGGCGGGGACCGGCCTGATCATCACCGAGGGCACCACCGTCGACCACCGGTCCGCCGGTTACATCGACGGCGTCCCCCGGTTCCACGGCGAGGAGCAACTGGCCGGATGGCAAAAGGTCGTTGACGCCGTGCACACCCACGGTGGCGCGATCATGCCCCAGCTGTGGCACGTGGGCATACAGCGCCCCGCGGGAGCGCCGCCGTTCCCCGACGCCCCGTCCGTGGGCCCGTCCGGGATCGCGCTGGACGGCACGCCCGGAGCGGGCGAGACGATGACCCTCGCCGACATCGACGACGTCATCGGCGCCTTCGCGAAGGCCGCGCGAGCGGCCGAGGAGATCGGCTTCGACGGCGTGGAGCTGCACGGCGCGCACGGCTATCTCATCGACCAGTTCCTCTGGGAGCGCACCAACCGGCGCACCGACACCTACGGCGGCGATCCGGCCTCCCGGACCAGGTTCGGCGCCGACCTCGTGGCCGCCATCCGCGAGCGGGTCGCGCCCGACTTCCCCGTCGTACTCCGGTTCTCCCAGTGGAAGTCCGACAACTACGACATCCGGCTCGCCGAGGACCCCAAGGAGCTGGAAACCCTGCTCACGCCGCTCGCTGAGGCCGGGGTCGACGCGTTCCACGCCTCCGGGCGGCGCTACTGGCAGCCGGAGTTCCCCGACACGGGATCGGATCTGAACATCGCCGGATGGACGAAGAAGGTCACCGGCAAGCCGGTCATCACCGTCGGCTCGGTCGGCCTGGACACCGCCTTCCACCCCGGCTCCCTCTCCGGAGCCAACGCGGCCGTGGACTCCATCGACCGGCTCCTGGAACCTCTGGAGCGGGATGAATTCGACCTCGTCGCGGTCGGACGCGCACTGCTCGCCGACCCGGAGTGGGCCGACAAGGTCCTGAACGGCCGGGTGAGCGAGCTCACCCCGTTCAGCCGGGACGCGGTGGAGTCCCTGTACTGAGTCCCTGAGTTCTCGCACCGATCCCCGCACCGACGGGAACGGCGCCGGCCAGCACGGGGGTATCTGGCCGGCGCCGGGCACGGGGTGCGCTAGTTAGTTTAACATTTCACGATCGCTCCGCGTTCCCGGTGCCGTTTCCGGCGTCAGCCGGTGGCGCAGGTGCCGCCGTCGAGGGTGAAGGCGGTCGGCGCGGCGTTGGTGGCGCCCTTGCCCGCGGTGAAGCCGATGGTGACCGAACCACGGGCGGGGATGGTGGCGGTGTACGAGGCGGGGGTGACGGTCACCGCGGCACCGCTCTGCCGCGGCGTGCCTCCCCACATATTGGTGATGGTCTGGCCGTTGGCGAAGCTGAACCCCAGCGTCCAGCCGGTGATGGCCGCGGTGCCGGTGTTACGGATGGTGATCTCGCCCTGGAAGCCACCACCCCATTCGCCCGCCACCCGGTAGCCGACCGAGCAGCCGGCGCCGGAGCCGCCGCCGTAGACGGTGGCCTCGCGGGAGGTCTCGGCGATGCCGTCGGGGCCATTGAAGACGCGCTTGCCCCAGTCGGTGAGCCTGGCCGGGTCGAAGTCGGTGGCCAGGTCCAGGATGGGATCGGTGTTGCCGCTCCAGGACCAGGCCAGATAGCCCAGCTTCAGCCGCTGGGCGGTGGCCATCATGGTGTTCTCGTCCGGATCGCCCCACTGGTCGGCGGGCCCGCCGAACTCGCCGATGAGGATGGGCAGCCTGGCGCTCACGAAGGCGTTCAGATAGTCGGTGATCTCCTGCGCCGTGTCATAGACGCTGTACATATGGATCGAGAAGATCAGGTTGCCGGTGGAGTCGGCCTCGTAGACGGTCCGGGCGTTGGTGCGCATCACGTTCTGGAGGTCCTGCCCCCAGTTGGGGGCGTCCACCATGATGGTGTGCTGGAACCCGGCGTCGCGCAGCTTCTGGACGGCGGCGACGGTGGGCGCGGTCCAGCCGGCCGGGTCGGTGTTGCCCCACGGTTCGTTGCCGATATTGATGATGACGTAGCTCTCCTCGCCGGTGAGCACGCTCTTGAGGCCGATCCAGTAGTCGGCCGCCTGGTCGAGCGTGGCGGCCGCGGCGTCCTCGCCGTAGCCGGTGGTGTCGTGCACCTCCAGTACGCAGATGAGCCGGTTGGCCTTGCACTGGGCGATGATGGCGGCCACGTCCTCGGGGCTGTTCCTGGTCCAGCGGTGTCCGCTGGAGAGGACGACCCGGACGGTGTTGGCGCCCAGGGCCTTGATGTCGGCCAGCGACCGCGTCTCGCCCGGATACCAGGTGTGGGCGTGGTTGACACCGCGCATCACGAAGTCGTTGCCGTTGCCCTCCAGCAGGCGGCCGTCGCCGATGTGCAGACCCGCGGCCACGGGGGCCCGCTGGCGGGCCGGTTCGGCATGGGCGGTCCGGCCGAGACCCGCGATCCCGAAGAGGCTGACCAATAAGGCCAGTAAGGCGGCCAAGGATCTCTTCCGTCTCATCATGACTCCAAGGAGTGAGCGCGCGATGGCGTCCGTATGGGGCGCACGGTCGAATTTGGGAGCGCTCCCATCCATTGCATCGGGCCCGGGAGACGTCAAGGCCTCCGGGGAGGGGTGGCAGCCGGAATGCGGACCGGGCGCGCCGAGGTTGTGCCGGGCATGAGCGATTCATCCGGTGCGGCCGCTTCCCCTCCGGCCGGGCGCGAAGCCATCCGCGGACGACTGGCGGCCGAGCGTGCCGAGACCAGCACACGGATCGCTGCCCTGAACCGTGAGTTCGACGCGATCGTCGCGTCGAACGCCCTGGTGGCGGTGGATGACGAACACGACCCGGAGGGGTCGAGCACGGCCTTCGAGCGAGCCCATGTCGCCGCCTTGCTGACCCAGGCCCGCGATCATCTGACCGCCCTGGACGAGGCGCTGGAACGGCTGGACCGCGGCGGCTACGGGCGGTGCGAAGTGTGCGGCGAGCCGATCCCGGCTGAGCGCCTGGAGGCGCGCCCCTCGGCGACCACCTGCGTACGCTGCGCGACCGCCCGCCCCCGCTGAGCGGCTGGGCGCGCCACGGCCTCGGCCGTGTCAGGTCGCGGACCAGCTGTCGGGTTGCGAGCCGTCGGTGTCGGTGAATCCGTACTCCCGGGCGAGCTCGGCGGAGCTCACCGATCGCTGGTTCCACCTCGCCCGGCCGGGGTCGGCCGCCAGTGCCGCGATGGCGCGGCCGACGTAGCGCGGCGACTCGGAGGACGCGAAGGCTTCGGGGGCCGTCGGGCGGCCCTCGGCACGGTCCGGGAGCAACGCGTCGCGCCAGTTGCCCTCGCCGACCCCGTACGCGTCCAGCATCATCTCCGAGCGCAGCCAGCCCGGTGTGATGGCGACCGCCGTCGCCCCGTACGGCGCCAGCTCGTGGCCCTGGGAGAAGGCCAGCCGGTTCACCGCCGTCTTCACGAGGTCGTAGAAGACCGAGATGCGGTACCGGTCGGCGTTGTACGCGGCGGTGCCGTCGGTCATCTCCACGAGCAGCCCACCCGGCTTGCCGATCAGCAGTGGCAGCAGGTGGTGCGAGGTGATCAGGTGGGTGTCCAGCCCGAGCCGGAGGATGCGCAGTCCGTCGTCGAGGCTGTGCTCCCAGATCGGGGTGTTCCAGTCGGCCGGCCCGCCCTTGAGCCGCTCGGCGCCCCAGATGTCGTTGACCAGCACATCGATGCCGCCGTGAGCGTGGCGGACGCGCTCGGCCAGCCGCCCGACCTGCCCGGGGTCGAGATGGTCGGTCCGTACGGCGACACCGGTGCCACCGAGCCGGGTGACGAGCTCGGCCGTCTCCTCGATCGTCTCGGGCCGGTCGTAGTCCGACCCGCCCCCGCCCGACACACTGCTGCGTCCGGTGCAGATGACGGTCGCTCCGGCCTCGCCCAGCGCGGCCGCGATACCGCGCCCGGCGCCACGGGTCGCCCCGGCCACCACGGCGACACGTCCGCGCAGCGCATCGTGGTCGAGTGTCCGGTTCACACCATGAGTGTGGCAGATCGCCGATCATCGGGCGCGCGCTCAGGCCCACACGTGGCCGCCCCGCACCCGCCATCGGGCCAACAGCGCTGGTCCGAACACTAGTTGTTTCCCCAAAACCACCGCGTGTCCGCCACCCCGAGGCATGGCCGATTTTCGCCTGGTGAGACGATGCGTTCGCCCGAAACACACCTCAACAAGCGAAACGGAGGGCGAATGCATAAACGTCGTGGAACCGTGACCCGCCGCTGGAGAGTCGCGGCGGTCGCGTCCACGGTGGCCGTAGCGATCGCGGTCCCGGTGGCGATGGCCCAGGCTTCGGCCGAACCGCCACCGGAGGTCAGCGCCAAGGGCGCGTACCTGCTCGACACCGGTTCCAACAAGGAGCTGATGGCCAAGGACGCCGACACCAAGCGTCCGATGGCGAGCACCACGAAGATCATGACTGCCCTCGTGGTGCTCGAGACCCGAGGCCTCGACCTCAACAAGCAGATCACCGTCAAGCAGGAGTACCGCGACTATGTGACCAAGTCCGGTGCCAGCACGGCGGACCTGCAAACCGGTGACAAACTCACCGTCAACCAGCTGCTGTACGCATTGATGCTGCCATCGGGCTGCGACGCGGCGATGGCGCTGGCCGACACGTTCGGCACCGGCGACACCACCGCCGAGCGGACCAAGTCGTTCATCTCCAAGATGAACGCGAAGGCGCAGGACTTGGGGCTGACCAACACCAAGTACGACTCCTTCGACGGTGTCTCGGCCGACGCCGACAACTACTCGACGCCCCATGACCTGGCGCAGCTGACCCGGCGCGCCATGGAGAACGCGACGTTCGACACGGTTGTCAAGTCGGTGTCCACCAAGCAGGAGGCACCGGCGGCCAACGGCCGTACCCGGTACTACTCCTGGGACAACACCAACACGTTGCTGGGTTCGTACCAGGGCGCGATCGGCGTCAAGACCGGGACCACCACCCCTGCCGGTCCCTGCCTGGTGTTCGCCGCCAAGCGCGGCGACAAGACGGTCGTGGGGGTCATCCTCAACGACGCGGACCGCTACCCGGACGCGAAGAAGATGCTCGACTGGACGTACGACACCACCACCGAGGTGAAGTGGCGCCAGCTTCCCAAGGGCGCTCAGCGGGACTGATCCACAAGCCCCGTGAGGCGACAGCGCGGTGCCCCGGCCGGACTCGCTCCGGCCGGGGCACCGGTGCTCGTGGCCAAGCCCGTCGAGTGACACATCTGCCGCCCGAGGCGCGACTGGCGCTCATCGCGTGCGAGGTGGTCCACGATCCCCAGTACGTCCTCACCGGACTCCCGGGCCATCCCCTCGTCGTGGTCGCCGAGACCTACCGCGGCAACGGCGGCGCGCTGGATGGCAGCGGCGCGCCCGGGGCCGCGGGTGCGTACGGGGCCACCGGACCGTCCGGCGTCGGTTACAACGGCATGGACGGCGGCCCCGGCGGACCCGGCGGCACCGGAAGCACGGGCGGCGCCGCCACGCCCGTCACGGTGCTCGCGCACACCATCACCGACCTGCGGATCGCCGCCCGCGGCGGTCAGGGCGGCCGGGGTGGTACGGGCGGGCAAGGCGGGCGCGGCAAGGACGGCGCCCGTCCGCCCAACCGGCCGGACCCGCCCGACTCCATCCCGGGTGGCATCGGCGGCCCCGGTGGACCGGGTGGCACCGGGGGCGTCGGCGGCCCGGCCGCGGAGATCGTGGTCGAGACGGTCGCGTACTCGGGGCTGTCGCTCGACGGGGCGGGCGGAGCGCCCGGCGCCACCGGGTCCGGCGGCAGAGGCGGCACCGGAGGCAGGCACGGCGGCGAGAACGGGCCCGGCGGGCCATCGGGCACCGCCGGGGCCACGGCCGGTCCGGGGGTGGAGCCCCGGCTCCTGGCGCACTCCGACGCCGACTGGTGGGGCATGGTGCGGTCGCGCCTGGGCGGGCGGCGGAGTGGGCCCACTACCGGACGGCGGTGGGCGAGTTCCTCTTCCGCTCCTACGCCCCCGGGTTGCCGGAGCGGAACGGCCACCGCGACACCGCGGCCCATGAGTTCGGCCGGGCCCTCGCGCTCGACCCGGGGCAGGAGCGGGCCGCCGAGCTGTCGCGGTACATCGCGACCAACCTCTCGCCGATCGGCCAGCCGTACAACCTCGACCTCATGCCGGACTTCCCGAACTTCGAGGACGTGGTCGTCGACTACGACCCGATCGTGCACGGCCGCTTCATCGACGCCATGAACCTGCTGCGCTCCGTCCTCAGCACCGGCCAGAAGCGCGAGCTGCTGAAGACCGACATGGAGCAGCTGGCCGGTATGCGCGATGTGCTGGTCCTGGAGGAGAAGGCCGCGGGGCTGGCGCTGGAGGGGGCCGAGGGCCGACAGAAGATCATCAACCAGCAGATCGAGGAGGTCAACCAGCAGATCCAGCAGGTCCGCGAGGAGATGACCCGGCAGCGCATGCAGTTCCCGCCGGGCAACGGTCTCGGCCCGCTGGTGGGCGCGGCCATCGCGGTGGCCGCCTACCGGGTGCTGGCCGCCGCCAACCCCGCCTTCGAGACGGTGATGGCGAAGATGCTGGTGTTCCTGGGGATGTATCTCCAGCATGCGGGCCGCCACGAGGAGGCGGTGACGGCCGGACGCGACGCGGTGGCGGTCTGCCGCCGCCACGAGGATCTGCCCAATCTGGCCTGGGCGCTGAGCAATCTCGGCGCCCTGTTGCAGTCCGCGGGCCGGCCCGGCGCGGGCGCCGACGCATGGCGGGAGGCGCGCGACATCTACCAGCGGCTCGATGCCACCGTGCCCGGCACCTACCGCCCGCTGCTGGCCATCGCCGCGTACCGGCAGGCGGCGCTGCTGGTGGCGGACGGGCGCCGTGCGGAGGCCCTGGCCGCGGCCGACAGGCGGTGGCGCTGTACGAGGAGCTGGGCGCGGCCGGTCCCGGCAAGTACGGCGCCGAGACCGAGGCGGCCAGGAAGCTGAGGGACTCGCTGCGGCCCGGATGAGGAGTCCGGGGCGGAGCGCCGCACCCGGCGGAGCCACACCCGGTAGGAGTCGTCAGGCCGCCGCCAGTCCCTGTACCGGGCCTCGAGCGCAACTCGGCAGTCTGGGAGGACAGTTGGGGCAGCGGCCCCGCCGTCCTCGAACGGAGTCGACCATGGCCTTCACCCTCGACCCTGAGCTCGCCGCGGTTCTCCAGGCCCTCGCGGAACAGAGCGGCCCCGCTCCCCCGCCCGAGCGCGACGACTGGCGGACGCTGCGCGCCAGGGGCACGGCCTCGATGCGGTGGATGGCCTCACTGCTCCCCGCGTACCCGTCCGGCTATCCGCTGGTGAAGGCGTCCTCGCACAAGGTGCGGTCCGCGGACGGGGCGGAGATCCTCGTCCGCTGGTACGAGAAGGCCGACTCCGCGCCGGGTTCCGCGGTCGTCTACGCCCATGGCGGCGGGATGATCTCCGGGAGTGTCGATCTCTATGACTCCGTGGTCGCCGGGTATGTCCAGGCCACCGGGGTGCCGTTCCTGTCCGTGGACTACCGGCTGGCCCCCGACGCGGCCACCGGTACCGGCCCCGTGGAGGATGTGTTCGCCGCGCTGATCTGGCTGGGCGAGCAGGCGCCCGAGCTGAGGGTCGATCCCCGCCGCATCGCCGTCATGGGCGACAGCGCCGGGGGCGGGCTCGCCGCGGGCGTGGCGATCCTCGCCCGTGACCGGGGCGTTCCGCTCGCCCGCCAGGCCCTGCTGTATCCCATGCTGGACGACCGCACGCTCACCCCGGATCCCCGGCTGGCCCCCTATGTGGCCTGGACCTGGGACGACAACTGGACCGGCTGGCATGCCCTGCTGGGCGCGGCGTTCGGCACCGACGACGTCCCACCGCAGGTGGCGCCCGCGCGCGTCGCCACCGTCGAGGGTCTGGCACCGGCCTATGTCGAGGTCGGAGAGCTCGACATCTTCCGCGCCGAGGCCGTCACCTACGCCCAGCGGCTCGCCGACGCCGACATCCCCACCGAACTGCATCTGCACAGCGGTGCCATCCATGAGTACGACCGCCTCGCCCCCGCCTCCCGGCTCGCCCGCCGGGCCATGGAGGACCGCAGGCGGGTGATCTCCTCGCTGTGAGAGCCCGCCATATGAGGGCCCGCTGAGAGCCCGCCATATGAGAGCCCGTCATGAGCCGGAGCGCGGATCCGGCACCACCGCTCGCCCGCCCGCGTCCATGGCGTCGGTCCGCCGGGCCGCGGCGCTCTCCCGCAGCGAGCCGAGGAACGCCCCGGCGGCGGGGGTGAGGACGTGGTCGGCCATGCGCACGAGCAGGATCCGGCGCACCGGCGCGGGCGGGCGCAGCGGCAGCACGCTGACGCCGGGGCGGATGCCCTCCAGGGCCAGGGTCGGGGCCAGCGCCACGCCCAGACCGGCGGCCACCAGGCCCTGCGCCTCCTGGTAGTCGTGTGCCTCATAGGCGATCTGCGGTTCGAAGCCGACCGCCCGGCAGCTGCGCACCAGCGCCTCGGCCACCGGATGGCGGTCGGCGCGGGTGATCCACGAATCGTCGGCGAGATCGGCGAGGGTGGCGTCGGTACGGGTGGCCAGCGGGTGGCGGTCGCCGACGAGGAGGGCGGGCGGATCGTCGAGGAGCGGGGTGATGTCCACGTCCTCGCGGTCGATGCGGCACCAGTCGTAGTCCCACATCAGCGACATCTCGATCTCCCGGCTCTCCAGCATCGACCACAGGCCCGCGATACGGGCGCTGCGCACGGTCAGCCGTACGTCCGGGTGGGTTTCGCGGAAGGCGATGACGGCGGGTGGCAGCAGCGAGGCGCCGACGGTGGGGAAGGTGCCGATGCGCAGAGTGCCCGCGCGGAGCCCCGCGAAGTCGGCGAGCTCACTCTCCGCGGCCTTCAGCTCACGGGCGATCCGCTCCCCGCGGTCGGCCAGGGCGCGCCCGGCGTCGGTGAGGGTGACCCCCCGTGCGTGGCGGTCAAGCAACGGCTGGCCGGCCTCCGTCTCCAGCCGGCTGATCTGCTGGGACACCGCTGATGGCGTGTAGTTCAGGGCGCGGGCGGTGGCCGTCACGGAGCCGCGCCGGGCCACCTCGGCGAAGAGCAGAATGCGCCGGACGTCCAGCACGACATCACCTCAAGCCTTCAGCTCTGCTTAATACCCCTACAGATTTCCGAGATTGTACTTCACGCTGCGGTAACACACCGTAGATGCCACCGCTCACGGAGCAGCCGTCGGCGGGGTGTCGATTCCACGGCCATGGGGAGTCCGTTGTGTTGCGTCTGCCGGGCGAAATGATCCGCGGGGGTACCAGCAAGTGCTGGATCTTCGACCACCACGAGGTGGTGGCCACCGGAGTGGATGCCGACACCCTGCTGCTCGCCGCCTTCAACGCGGCCGACCCCCGCCAGATCGACGGGGTGGGCGGCGCCTCGTCCACCACCTCCAAGGCCGCGATCGTCCAGCTGTCGGACGTGGCGGGCGTGGATGTCTCCTACGCCTTCGCGCAGGTGGGCATCGGCGATGAGCGGGTGGAGTGGACCAGCAACTGCGGCAACTGCGCCACCGCGGTAGCGCTGTACGCCGTCCACCGCGGGCTGGTGCCGATCACCTCGGACACCACCACCGTCCGCATGCTCAATGTGAACACCGGGGCCCGCCTCACCGGCACCATCCCCACCCCCGGCCTGACCGCGCCCGACGAGGGCACCGCCGTGGTGCCCGGCACCGACGCGCTCGGGGTGCCGGTCCTGCTGGGGTTCCAGGACCCGGCCGGGTCCACCACCGGCCGCGCCCTGCCCACCGGCCGCCCCCTGGACACCCTGACCGGGCCGGACGGCCCCGTCGAAGCCTCGCTCGTGGACGCGGGCGCGCCCGCCGCGCTCTTCGACGCCAAGGCGTTCGGCCTCGACGGCTCCGAGTCCCTGACCGCGTTCGCCGCCGTGGTGCCCGCGCTCACCGTGCTGCGCCGCAAGGCGGCGCTCGCGATGGGGCTGGTCCGCGAGGACGCGCCGGTCAGCCACGCGGTGCCCAAGGTCGGCGTCGTCGGCGGCCCCGTAACATATCGCACCACTCACGGCCTACAGGTCACTCAGGACCAGTACGACGTGGCCGTGCGCATGGTCTCCATGCACGCCCCGCATCCGGCGATCGGCCTCACCTCCGCCGTCGCCCTGGCGACGGCCGCCGCGACCCCCGGCACCCTCGCCCACCGCGTCACCCGGCAGACCGCCGACGGCACGCTGCGGCTGGGCACCCCCGCGGGCGTCATCACCGCCCGAGCCGTCCCCGCACCGGACGGCGCGTCCCCCACGGTGTTCCTGCACCGCGCCGCCCGGCGCATCGCCCGAGCCGAACTTCTCGTTCCCGTCCCGGAAGGACGCCCCGTATGAGCCGCAACGCCGCAGCGCCGGGCACCGCCACCGCCCCCGACCGGCCCGGCCGCCTCCGCCTGCTGCTGTCCCGCCTCTATGTCCAGTGCCTGCTCGCGGTCCTCGCCGGGGTCGTCGTCGGTTCGCTGTGGCCCTCCTTCGGGGCGGAGCTGAAACCGCTGGGAGACGGTTTCGTCGCGCTGGTGAGGATGATGATCGCGCCGATCATCTTCTGTACGGTCGTCCACGGCATCGCCGCCATGAGCGACCGCAGAACGGTCGGCCGGGTGAGCCTCAAGGCCCTGGTCTACTTCGAGATCCTGACCACCATCGCCCTGGTCATCGGGCTGGTCGTGGTCAACGTCGTACGGCCCGGCAGCGGACTGCACGTCGATGTCTCCACCCTCAGCACCGACAGCCTCCCGGCCGAGGCGACCCAGGCCCATGAGAGCTTCACGGACTTCGTCCTCAGCACCATTCCGGACACCCTCGTCTCCGCGCTGACCGGCGAGGAGATCCTGCCGGTGCTGTTGGTGGCGGTCCTGTTCGGCTTCGGCCTCCAGGCCAGTGGCGAGGCCGGGGCGGGCATCGCCGCGGGCATCGAGAAGCTCTCCACGGTGCTGTTCCGGCTCATCCGCTGGATCATGCGGCTGGCCCCGATCGGCGCCTTCGGCTCGATGGCCTTCACCATCGGCAACTACGGCCTGGGCACCCTGCGCCATCTCGCCCTGCTGGTCGGCTCGTTCTGGCTGACCGCGCTCTTCTTCGTCCTGGTGGTCCTCGGCGCGGTGATGCGCCTGGGCGGACTGCGCCTGTTGCCGTTCCTCCGCTACATCAAGGAGGAGCTGCTGATCGTGCTCGGCACCTCGTCCACCGAACCGGTGCTGCCGCGCATGATGGCCAAGCTGGAGCACGCGGGCGCCTCGAAGCCGGTCGTGGGCATCACCCTGCCCGCCGGGTACTCCTTCAACCTCGACGGAACCGCCATCTACCTCACCATGGGTTCGGTGTTCCTCGCCCAGGCCGTGGGGATCGACCTCAGCCTCACCCAGCAGCTGACCATGCTCGCCGTCATGCTGCTCACCTCCAAGGGCGCGGCGGGGGTGACCGGTTCGGGCTTCGTCGCCCTGGCCGCCACGCTCAGCGCCGTCCCCCATGTCCCGGTGGCGGCCCTCGCGCTGATCTTCGGCATCGACCGGTTCATGTCCGAGGCGCGGGCCCTGACCAGCCTGGTGGGCAATGGTGTCGCTACCCTGGCCGTGGCCCGCTGGGAGGGGCAGCTGGACGAGGCCCGGACCCGCGCGGTGCTCCGGGGCGACCTGCCCTTCAACCCCGATGACACGGCCACCGACGGCCTCGTTCCCGAGGAGTCGGCGGGATCGCCCCGCGAACCCGTCCCCGCCATCGGCTGACCACGCCACCACCTGGCGCACCGTCTGGGCCGAAGCGTTCGCTTCGGCCCGGACGTCGTTTGTCGGCCCGCCATTTTCCGTTGCACGTGGGTAAACCCAGCAGTGCCATATGTGCAATTGCCGTCATTCGCGAGGGTGCCTACGGTCGAGGCACAGACGGCGAAGCGCGCGCCAAGCCTCCCCCTCTTTCACCATCGCGGGAGCACTCATGTCCATGCCCAGCGGCACCACCACCTCCGAAACCGGCCTCGACGCCACCCTGCTCACCCGGGTCACCGAGGCCGTCCAAACCGCCGGTGACCTGCTGCGGGAGCGCCACACCCGACACGCCCGCGGAGTGGAGCTCGACGAGATCGTCGCGGAGATCCACGCCAACGACGACGCGGTGCTGGACGTTCTGAAGGGGCCGCTGATGGCCGCCAGGCCGGGTGCGCGCTGGGCCGAGGACGAGTTGGAGGGCGGTGCGCTGCCGCCGAGTGCTCACCGTCGTCCACCTTCCGCTGACCGGCGACTGGTACACCGCGATGGCCCATGTGGCCGCCGGGCGCATGGACGCGTTCTGGCAGTTCTCCGATGTGCCCTCGGGCCTGGTGGCCGGCGCGCTGCTGGCGCACCACCGCCACCACCGGATGACCGCGCCCGCCGAGCTGTCCACCCCGCCCAGCGTCTATCTCTCCGGCGACGACGCGGATGCCAAAGCCATCACCGCGGGCCTGCTCGGCGACCTCGGCCGGAAGCCCGAGTGGATCGAGGACCTGGGTGACATCACCACCGCCCGTGCCGCCGAAGCCCTCGTACTGCTGGTCCCCCATGTGGTGCGCCGCCATGGATTCCGGCCGTTCGCCGTCTCCCTGGCCCGCTGACCGCCCCGCACCTCCGGCACCGCGGGGACGTGTCGTACCACACGCTATGAAACATGCCCTTGCGCATCGATTGAACCTCAGGCCAGCATCGATCGTCTTCTCTTCCGAACAGCCGCCGGACGAAGGACGCGCATGACAGGCAGAGACGGGGAGACGACGGGGAGCGCTGCCGCGGAACGGACGGACGCGGGGCGGCAGCGCAAGGGGCGCCGCCCGCTGCGGATCGCCCTGGTGATCGTGGTGTCGTTCCTCGTGCTGCTCGGCGGCGGAGTGGGCTGGCTCTACTTCAAGCTGAACGGGAACATCACCACCTTCGGGTCGGACGGCCTCTCCGACAACCGCCCGGAGGGAAACGCCGCCGGTCAGAACGTGCTGGTCATCGGCTCGGACACGCGGTCGGGCGACAACAGCAAGCTGGGCGGCGGCACCGGAGACGTGGGCCGTTCGGACACCGCCCTGCTGCTGCACGTCTACGCCGATGGCAAGCACGCGGTCGGGGTGTCGATACCGCGCGACACCCTGGTCGACATCCCGCCGTGCCGGCTGCCCGACGGCTCATGGACCAGGACGCGACGGAACGCCATGTTCAACTCGGCGTTCTCGGTGGGCGAGACCGCCCAGGGCAATCCGGCCTGCACCCAGAACACCGTCGAGAAGCTGACCGGGCTGCGCATGGACCACACCGTCGTCATCGACTTCGAGGGCTTCTCCCGGATGACCTCCGCGGTCGGCGGGGTCCAGGTGTGCGTGCCCCAGGACGTCTACGAACGCGATCTGAGCCCCAGCCGGTCGACCCGCGGCAAGCGCATCTTCAGCAAGGGGGTTCAGACGGTCTCCGGGCAGAAGGCGCTGGACTACGTGCGCATCCGGCACGGGATCGGCGACGGCTCCGACATCGGGCGCATACGGCGGCAGCAGGCGTTCATCTCCGCCCTGCTCAAGAAGGTGAAGGGCCAGGGAATCAACCCGACCACGCTGTATCCGCTGGCGGACGCGGCCACCAAGTCCATGACCGTGGATCCGGGGCTCGGCTCCGCGAAGAAGCTGATGTCCTTCGCCATGTCGATGAAGGACATCGATCTGCACAACACCAAGTTCGTCACCATCCCCTGGCGCTACCAGGGCGAACGGGTCGCCATCGTCCAGCCCGACGCCGACGGGCTCTGGGCGGACATCAGGGCCGACCGGACCATCGACGGGAAGGCGGCCGGCGGAAAGAAGGACGAGCCCCGGGACCCCGCCACGCCAAGTGCCACGTCCACCGTGTCGGGCGCGGGCATCAGCGTCACCGTCTACAACGGCACCACCTCCCCGGGCCTCGCCGCACGCGCCGCTGACACGCTCAGGACGCATGGCTTCACCGTGACCGGCGCCACGAACGCCGAAACCCAGGATCACGCCACCACCGTGGTCGGCTACGGTCCGGGTGAGCGGGACCGGGCACAGACCGTGGCCCGGCTCTTCCCCGGCGCCGGGCTGCGCCCCGCCACCACCCCGGGCGTCAGCCTCACCCTGGGACGCACCTACCTCACCGCGCCCTCCCCCGACGCCTCCACGCCCTCCGCACCGTCCACACCGTCCTCCCATGTGGCCGACGACGCCCGCTCCGCCGACGACGACCCCTGCGCCAACCTGTCCTACGGCTGACCGGATCCCCGTACGCGCCCGCACACCCGGTCCGGGCGTCGTGTACGGCCTGTCGTTCGGCGGTTCACGGAACTGACGCATCCATCGCGCTCATCCTGTCCGCCACCGCGGCCGCGAGCCCGCGGATCGTACGGGCGGAGGGGGATCCGGGGTCGGCCGTGATCAGGACCACCTCCTGGTCGTCCTCGGGGACGAGCAGGACGTCGCAGTTGAGCCGGAGTGTTCCGGCCGTGGGGTGGTCGACGGTCTTGGTCCGGTGTCCGGGGGCGTGGACCGGACGCTCCTCCCAGATCTGCCGGAACTCCTCGCTGCCGGTGCGCAGCTCGTCCAGCAGCGCGGTGAGCGCCGGGTCCCGGGGGTAGCGGTCGGCGGCCCGGCGCAGCCGGGCGACCACGATGTGGCCGAACTCCTCGGCGCTGGAGCTCTCGTACGCGTGGCCCCGGCCGAGGAAGCGGCGGCGGGCGAGGTTGCCGTCCCGGCCGAGGTCGTCGCCGAGCAGGACCCGCGCCAGCGGGTTCCAGGCGATCACGTCGTAGGCGGCGTCGGTGACGATCGCCGCGGTGTCCGGCAGCCGCCGCAGCATCTGGGCCACATGCGGACGGACCCGCCGTACCGCCCGTGCGCCCGGGGGCGCGCTCGTCCCCGCGAGCCGGAACAGATGGCTGCGCTCCGCGGGCGCGAGCCGCAGCGCCCCCGCCAGCCCGTCCAGGATGCGCGGCGAGGGCCGGGGGCCACGGGCCTGCTCCAGGCGGGTGTAGTAGTCCACCGACATATGGGCCAGCTCCGCCACTTCCTCCCGCCGCAGCCCGGGCGTACGGCGGTGGGGGTCGGCGGGCAGTCCGATGTCCTGGGGGCGCAGCCCCTCGCGGCGGTCCCGCAGGAAGCGGGCCAGCTCGTGCCTCGCCATGCTGCCTCCTTCGGCTGATGGGTACTGCCTGGGACAGGTTGTCCCTGGCAGAGTGAACGTGGCCGGGGAACCCTTGGTGCCATGAACGATCGCACAGCACTGGTCACCGGTGCCAACAAGGGCATCGGTAAGGAAATCGCACGCCAGCTCGCCGCCGAGGGACTAACCGTGTACGTGGGCTCGCGCGACGCCGAGCGGGGGCGGCGGGCCGTCCGGGAGATCGGCGGCGACGCCCGGCTGATGGTGCTCGACGTGACCGACGCCGACAGCGTCGCCACGGCCGCGGCCCGGCTGGAACGGCTGGACATCCTGGTCAACAACGCGGGGATCATGGTGGGCGGCGCCACGGCGCCCGAGGCCGATCTCGAGGACTTCCGCCGGACCTATGAGACCAATGTCTTCGGCGTCCTCGCCGTCACCAACGCCTTCCTCCCGGCCCTGCGCCGCTCGGACGCGCCCCGGATCGTCAATGTCTCCAGCGGCACCGGCTCGCTGACCTGGAGCGCGGACCCGGAGCACCAGTTCGCCGTGTCCGCCGGGTCGGGCGCGGCGTATCGCTCCTCCAAGACGGCCCTGAACGCCCTGACCCTCTACACCGCACAGGCCCTGGCCTCCGAAGGCTTCAAGGTCAACGCGCTGGCCCCCGGGCTGCGCAGGACGGATCTGAACGCCCGCGCCGCCGGGAGCGACGGGGATCCGGCCGAGGGCGCGGCGGGCGCGGTCCGGCTCGCCCTCCTCCCGGACACCGGGCCCACCGGCGGGTTCTTCTCCTGGGACGGCACTCCGGCGCCCTGGTAGTCCCCGGCCTCACCCGGGCCGTGCGGTGGTCCGCTCGCCGTCGCCCCGGTGCCCCGCCCGCTCCCGCCGACCGCGTCGGTCAGTCGGCGGAGAGCTGGGTGTTCGGCACCCGCCAGGCGGCGATCACGAAAGCGATCAGGCCCACCGCGGCCCCGGTGAGGAAGACCACGCGCAGGGCGCTGACATAGCCCTCCAGGAACGGCTGCGCCACGGCCGGATCGAGGTGGTGGAGGAAGGCCGAGTCCTCCAGGTTCACCCCGCCGTCGGGCCGTACGACACCCTTCAGCGCCGCCGCGTTCGCCGGTTCCTCGGCGAGCCCGCGGAACGACGCGTCCTGGGAGGCCACCGCCAGGCGGTCGCTGATCCGCGTACCGGCCAGGGAGAAGAGGATGGACAGGAAGGCGGCGGCGCCCACCGTGCCGCCGTTGGACCGGAAGAAGTTCACCGACGCGGTGGCCGCCCCCATGTCCCGCCCGGGCACCTCGGACTGGGCGAGCGTGGTGATCGTCTGCATCGCCGCACCCAGGCCCGCCCCCATGAACACCATGCCGATGGCCACGTACCACAGCGGGCTGTCGTCCCTCAGCGTGGCGAACACCAGCATCGCGACGGTGAGGGAGCCGACGCCCGCCACCAGATGGACCTTGAACCGGCCCGTCCGTGACATCAGCCTGCCCACCACCAGGGTCACCGTGACATTCGCCGCCATGGTGGGCAGCGTGGCCAGGCCCGCCCCCATCGGGCTCATGCCCTTGGCCAGCTGGAGATAGAGCGGAAGTGTCGTCATGGCGCCGAACATGGTGATGCCCACGGTGAAGTGCAGCACGGTGCCGAGCCGGAACGCGCGGATGCGGAAGAGCCTGACGGGCAGCAGCGCGGCATCCGCCATCCGCCGCTCCAACAGTACGAAGCAGATCAGTCCGACCACGCCCACCGTGTACATCACCAGCGCCCGGGGCGAGGCCCAGCCCCAGCTCCGTCCCTGTTCGGCCACGACGAGCAGCGGCACGATCCCGACCGCCAGCGTGAGCGCCCCGCCGTAGTCCAGCCGGTGCCGTACCGGCTGGTGGGGTATGTGCAGCACGCGCAGGATCACCACGATGGCGAGGGCCGCCAGCGGCACGTTGACCAGGAAGATCCAGCGCCATCCGTCGATCCCCAGCAGAGTGGCGCGCCCGGCGAACACCCCGCCCACCAGGGGGCCGATGACACTGGACCCGGCGAACACCGCCGTGATGTAGCCCTGGTAGCGGCCGCGCTCCCGTGGCGAGGTGATGTCGGCGATGATCGTCATGGCGAGGGACATCAGCCCGCCACCGCCGAGGCCCTGCACCGCACGGAAGGCCGCGAGCTGGTGGATAGACGTGGCGAATCCGCACAGCAGCGACCCGAAGGTGAACAGCACGATCGCGGACAGATAGACCGGGCGGCGGCCGTAGATGTCGGAGAGCTTTCCGTACAGCGGGGTGACGATGGTGCCGGTGACGAGATAGGCGGTGGTCACCCACGCCTGGGCGGTGAGTCCGTGCAGATCGTCGGCGATGGTGCGCAGCGCCGAGGAGACCACGGTCTGGTCCAGCGCGGCGAGGAACATGCCGAGCACCAGCCCGGACAGCACGGTGACGACCTGGCGGTGGGTCAGCCGGGCGGGGGTCTGGGGCTCGGTGGGCTCGGTGGTGGTGGATGAGGACGACATACGTACCTGCGAACCTTCTCTGCCGCGCGTGGGGGGCGCGTGGCGGGGGCTGGAAACCCGCGGGGAGGAGCGGGCCCGGAGCCCGGGCGCCGGGGGCCCGGGCTCCGGCGTCGGGGTGTTATCCGGCGAGCTTCTCCAGGTCGGGGACGGCACTGTCGATCTCCGGGAGCGCCAGCATCTCCAGCCGCGCCCGGCGGGCCACGGCGCGGCAGCCTTCGTCGGCCAGCACCTCACGGCAGCCGGCGACGATACCGTCCGCCGTGGTGTCGGTGATGTGCTTGCCGAGCCGGAGTTCCGCGACCCGCTGTGCGTTGCCGGGCTGATCGCCGAACTGGGGCAGCACCGCCATCGGTGTCGCCGTGCGCAGCGATTCGCGGATGCTGTTGAAGCCGCCGTGGGTGAGGAAGAGGTCCACGGATTCCAGCAGCAGTGGCTGGGGCAGCCGCTCGGTGATGTGCACGTGCGGCGGCACCCCGTCCGTGTCCACGGGGATGCCCCCGGTGGCGAGGATGACGGTGCACTCCTCCAGCCGGGACACCCCCTGGATCATGGTCCGCAGCGTCTGCACCGGGTCCGGCATCGGCATGGCCGGCGCGGAGGCGTCCGCCTCGCGCGCCTTGTCGCGGAGCATGGGGATCGCGGTGCCGATGGCGGCGAACACCAGCGGGCGGTCGGTGGGCAGTTCGGCGACCCAGCGCGGCAGCACGGCGCCGCGGTCCACGTCCACCGTCTGCCGGTAGGCCCGGGACGTCGGCAGGTGCTGGGCGAAGGAGAAGGCCGGGGGTACGTAGTCGATCCGCCCGTGCGGGACCACCGACAGCGGGTCCTCGGAGGTGGGCAGCCCGCGCCGCTGCCGCAGGGCGTTGAGGTGCGGCAGCACCTTGTCCGGGTTGAAGGTGTTGCTGCTCCCGGAAGGGGTGGGCAGCTGCGGTATGCCGAGGGTTTCGGCGATGAGGCAGGAGCCGAGGTCCATGCCGTCGCGCAGGATGAGGTCCGGCCGGAAGTCGCGTGCCACGGGGAGCAGGGCGTCCAAGAGCGTCGTGGCCATCGGGCCGGACAGCACCTTGGTGATGACGCGCAGCAGGAAGGCCTGCCGCTCCGCATCGTCCATCCGGGCCATGTCCGGCGGACCGTCCGGGCCGGACTCCTCGGCCATCGCGGGGCCGAGGAAGGTCGCCGGGGAGAGGTCGTCGAGACACGTGGTCACCCGCACATCGTCCGACGCGAAGACGGAGGCGAGGACCGGGGTGGTGGCCACCAGCACCTCATGGCCGGCCGCCGCGAGGGCTCGGGCCAGGGGAAGCTGGGCGCGGCCGTGGGAGGGGCTGCCGAGCGTAGTGAACAGTACCCGCAACGCAGGGGCCTTTCTGTGGGAAGGGTCTCGTACGGGAGGGATACGGCGAGAGAGGGGGCGGGGCGGTCAGCTCGCCATCGCGGGCGTACGGCCGATGCCCTCGCAGGTGAGCCCGGCGCGGCGCAGCCGGTCCGGGTCCAGGAGGTTGCGGAAGTCGTAGACCACCGGGGACCCGAGCAGTCCGGCGACGCGCTCCCAGTCGAGGGCGCGGAACTCAGGCCACTCGGTGAGGACGAGACAGGCCCGCGCTCCCCGGAGGGCCTCCTCGGGGCTGTCCGCGAGGGTGAGCAGATCGCTGAGGTCGGGGCGGGTCTCGCTGAGCGCGGGGTCGTAGGCGTGGAGTTCGGCGCCCCGCTCCTTGAGCAGCCGGGCGATGGCCAGTGCCGGTGAGTCGCGCAGATCGGAGGTGCCCGCCTTGAACGCCAGGCCGAGCACGCCCAGCCGTACGCCGCGCAGTGAGCCGTCGCCCGGGGTGCATCCGGCCACCACGCGTTCGACGAGCCGCCGCTGGTGTTCGACGTTGGTCTCGATGGTGGCGCCCAGCAGCGGGAAGTCCACACCCGACTCCTGGCAGATCGTCAGCAGGGCGTGGGTGTCCTTGGGCAGGCAGGAGCCGCCCCAGCCGGGGCCCGGCTTGAGGAACGCCGAGCCGATGCGGGGGTCGTGGCCGATGCCCGTGAGCACGTCGTCCACATCGGCGCCGAAGTGCTCGCACAGCGTGGCGAGGTTGTTGGCGAAGGAGAGCTTCATGGCCAGGAAGAAGTTGGCCGCGTACTTGGCGAGTTCGGCACCCGCGGCGTCGGTGAGCACCAGCGGGGCGTCCAGCCCTGCGTACAGGTCCGCCACCCGCCGTGCCGCGTCCCGGTCCGCGGCGCCGACCACGATGCGGTCGGGGTGGAGGAAGTCGCGCACCGCGTAACCCTCGCGGAGGAACTCCGGGTTGCTGACCACGGCCACGTCGGGGCGGTCCAGCAGCGTGGCGACGCGCTCGGCGGTGCCCACGGGCACGGTGGACTTGTTGACCACCACGCTGCCGCGCGGCAGCGCGTCGCGGATCTGGTCCGCCACGGCCTCCACGGCGGCGAGGTCGGCGGCGCCACCGACGCCCATCGGGGTCGGCAGGCACAGGAACACCACGTCGGCGTCGGCTACCGCGGCCCGGGTGTCGCGGACGAACGCGAGCCGCCCGGAGTCCAGTCCCTCGCGGACGAGTTCGGGCAGCCGGGGCTCGAGGATGTCGACCTGTCCGCGCCGGAGCCGTTCGACCTTCTGGTGGTCGGTGTCCGCGCACACCACTCGATGGCCGAGGGTGGCCAGACAGGCGCCGGTGGTCAGTCCGACATAGCCGGTGCCCACCACCGCGACGCGTCGTATCTGCACAGGGGATCACCACTTCTGCTGGGGGTCAGATGCGGATGCGTGGCGAGGGCGGCGCGGGGCCGCCCGGTCGGGATACGAGCAGGCCGGACACCGTCGTCCGGCCTGGATCGCGCGATTCGGCGACCAAAGTCACCACGCGTTGACAAAACATAACGCGCCGACCCACAGCTTGGTCAACAACTGATGACAACAGTGGGTGACTTCTGGACATGCGAGGCTGAACCGGCAGCATGTACGGCAGCGGTCCAGGCGGAGGTACGACAGGTGAACCGGGCAAGCGACTCACGGGGGTGCGACGGCCACCCCGGCCGCGCCCGCAGATACGACGCGGCGGGCACGCGCAGCGCCCTGCTGGGCGCCGCCGCGCTGCGGTTCGCCAGGTACGGCTACGACGGTTGCAGCGTGCGCGACATCGCCAAGGACGCGGGGGTGGACGCCGCCCTGGTCTACCGCTATTTCGGCTCAAAGGAGGCGCTGTTCGACGCCGTGTCGGCCAGCACCGGTATGTTCGAGCCGCTGCGCCATCTGCCGCTGGACGAGGTGTCGGCGTGGATCTGCGATGTCGTCTCCACGGGGCCCACCGAGGAGGAGGCCCCGCATCCGCTGCTGACCAAACTGCGCTCCTCCAGCCGGGAGGAGACCGTCGGGCGGTTCCGTGAGGAGATCACCGAGGTGTTCTCGGAGGGGTTCGCGCGGCGTCTGGAGGGCGAGGACGCCGAGCTGCGGGCCGAGTTGATGGCGGCGTGGCTGATGGGCATCACCCTGCTGCGCCTGGCCATCCGCTCACCGGCGCTGGCCGCCACACCGGACGAGACCCTGCTGCGCTTCCTCCGGGCGGGCATCGACCCGCTGCTGGACGCGGGCTGCCCCGGGAGCAGGAGCGAGGACGGCTGACCTGTCCTCGCTCCGCCCCCGGGGCGGGTTAAGAGCCCCCACGCGGCGGAGCCGCGTTTCGGGAACCGGTGTGGCGGCTAGACGTTCGGCACGCGCAGCTTGTCCCAGCTGGTCTTGCCGGGGACGCCGTCCGCGTCATCGCCTGAGTAGCCCAGCTTGCGCTGCCAGGCCGCGTAGGACTTGCGGTCCGCCTCGGTCCACTCCGGGCTCGGGCCCTCCTCGTAGCGTCCGCAGCCCTCGGCCACCAGCCGCTTGCCCATCGCTGTGATGATCTTGCTCTCGCGGCCGTTCCGGAAGAAGTCGGCGCCCGGGAACGGCTCGTAGGTCGCCGGTGGTTTGGGCGCGGGGCCGTCCGGCTTGGCGCCGAGCCGCTTGGCGACGCGGCTGCGCATGCTGTCCATCGTGAAGCCACGGGGGTCGACCTTGCCCGGCTGCCACTCCAGATGGCCGATCACCGAGCGCTGGGTCCAGCCGTGGGCGCGGCAGATGGCCGCGGACACCTTCTCGATCGCCAGCTTCTGCGCCTCCGGCCAGGGGTCCTCGCCGTCGCCGAGGTTGACGCACTCGAAGCCGTAGAAGTGGCGGTTGCCGTCGGTGTCGGCCTCGTTGTCGGGAGGCAGCGCGGATTCGTTGACGACGGCTCTGAGCACGTCGCTGTCGCCCAGGCCCGCGTGGTTGGCGCGGCCGTTGCCGACCAGGTGGACCGCGCCCGACTTGTCGATGACGCCGTGGCACAGCGGCCCCGGCAGCGAGGAGTGCCCCTCGTAACACAGCTCCACGGAGGAGTCCGTGCCCTTGGTGACGGTGTGATGGATCATCACTCCGTTGACCGGCCCCCAGGGGCCCTTGCTGTTGCGGTTGTGAGTCCGCCAGTCGCGGTACTCATGGACTTCCAGTCCCTCGTCGCGAAGCGCCTTGAGCAGACGGTCGGCGGTGAGCGGCGTGGCCATGGTGATGTGCTCCTTAGGGATGAGGCATGGTGATGTACGGATGCCACGGGTCCGGAGCTCAATCGGCTCCGGACCGGGCCTACGCTTCCGGTTCGGCGTCCTCCCCGGTCCGGGTCTCGGCCGCCGCTTCGGCCTCCGCCGCGAGCGCCGAGGCGTCCGCGGCCGGGGCGGGCACCGCCAGTGGCCCGAACACCATCCGCAGATCCAGCTCCGCCTGCTCGGCGGTCACCCACGCCAGGGGCGCGTAGTGCGCCTGGATCCCGGCCGGGGACTGGAGGAGCGGTTTGCGGGCCGCGTTGACCGGCCACTCCACGCTGCCCGTGGCGGTGCGGGCCGGGATCAGCCAGTGGTCCCCTGAGCGGTAGGCGCCGTCGGGGGCGAAGTACACCTCGACTCCGTCCTCCAGGGGCAGCCAGCGGCCCTCCTCGACCTTGAGCGCACCGCGCCTCAGCCGCGCCGCCGCGCCCTTGCGGGGGCGCCGGGTGGTCTCCCGGTGGTCCCAGCGGCGCAGGAACGGCCGCAGCTCGGGGCGGCGTCCGACACCCGGCTCGGGCTCACCGGACAGCCGCACCCGCCGCCCCGGCAGGTCGACCTCCTCCACCCGCAGCAGCGGCAGCGGTTCGCCCCGGCTGGTGTAGGCGGTGTCCACGAACTCCACCAGGTCCCCGACGCCCAGGTCCAGCTTGTCGTCGCTGCCCAGTGACGCCAACTCCACCCAGGTGCCGTCGAGTTCATCGACCGGGAAGACCACCGAGCCGTTCTCCCTGGACCATTTGAAGGTGGCCTCCTTCGCCGTGCCGCCCTCGTGGATCTCCACCCGGTACAGCTGGTTCTCCGGCCCCCGGTAGCGGGCGTCCGGGCGGACCAGGCAGGGGTCCTGGTCCGCGTGTTCCGGCCGCTCGGCGCGCGCCGCCAGCCCGGACCCCGGCGCCGTGGCCCTCCGCGCCCACGCCTCGAACGCCTTGCCGACCTGCTCCTTGCTCGCCCCTCCCGGGTTCTCCAGCTCCAGCTCCGAGCTCTCCACCGGAAGCACCTGCCAGACCACCTTGACCCGCGCCGCCGTGTCCGGCATCGCCGAGCCGAGGGCCACTTCGCGCAGCGCCGGGTCCTCGGCGGCGGTCACCGACCGCTCCCACACCTTCAGGGCGACCAGGAACGGACGCTGCTCCGGCAGCCGGTCGCCCGGCCGCTCCGGATCCCGGTAGGCGTCAGGCTGGTCCCAGTAGGTCCAGGTGGCGGGCGGCTCGTCCGGCTCGGGCGCGTCGGCCTCGCCCTCCTGGCCGGATGGCTGGTCCGCCGCCTCGTCGTCGACCGCCACACCGGGCAGCGGCCGGGTCGCGTCGCACAGGATGCCGTCCACGTAGTAGCGGCCGCCCTCGATGATCAGGTCGTCCAGATCGCGGCTGCCGCCCTTGAACCGGATGTGGAATCCGGCCTCCCCGGACGGGCCGCCGTGCTGCCCGATCAGGTCGGCGGCGAGCGTACGGGCCTGGTGGAGCTGGATCGCGGTCTGCTCGTTGGCGTCGGCGTCAAGCTGTACGCGGCCCTGCTGGGCGACGACGGCGGAGTAGCGCCGGTCGGGCCGGAAGGTGAGTCGGGAGAGATCGGCGTGCATGGAAGGGGTCCCCCTCGGAAGGTTCGGAAGTCCGGCGGGCGCGGCTCGGACGAGCGGGCGGGCGGGCCGGGGCATCGGTGTCAGTGTCGGTGTCACATCGGCTCACGTCACGGCGATGACTCCCGCGTCCGTGCCCGCCGGCGCGTACTCCGCGAGCCGCGCCCGCAGGCTGTCCTCGCGCTGCGGCTGGTACAGGTCGTGGAAGGCGCCCATCTCGGCACCGTCCTCGGCGCCCCGGCGGATCTCCTCCGCGCACCCGGCCGCCAACTGCCCGTACACCGGGGTGCCGTAGCGCTCGCCGCTGAACAGCGGCCGCACCCGCCACGCCTCCTCGGCCCCCACCAGATCCGGCTGGCAGCGGTGGCGGCGCGGGGTGCGCGAGCCCGGCGGCACATAGCTGAACCGCAGACATCCGACACCGCGCCTGGCCACGTGCATCCGCCCGGTGAAGAGGCTGTTCTCGCCGATCCGCACGGCGTGGGTGTGCACTTCGCCGATGACGGTGGTGCGGTGGGCGTGCAGTACGGCGTGGGCGTGGCGGCAGTCCGGGGCGGACAGCGCCGGGCGGTCGTGTCCGGTGGCGTCCAGGATGGAGTCGCGGATGTGGAGGGCGAGCGGGTCGGTGTGCACCTCCTCGCCGATCACCTCGATGGTGCCGAGGACGCTGCGCTCGATCTGGACGCAGGCGGTGGTGCGCTCCAGGACCAGGCTGGGCTCGTCGGGCGAGCGCGGCTCGCACTCCGGCTCCAGGGACCAGCCGGGGACGAGGGTGCAGTGGCGCAGCACCACGGCGCCGACCGGCCCGGTGACGTTGAGGCCGCGCCCCGCGATCAGCAGCCCGTCCAGGGCGATGCGCGGCGCCTCGCCACCGGTGTTCCCGTGCTCCTCCCGCGCCCGGATGTTGAGCGCGTCGGGGCGGTTGCTGTACCAGTCAAGCAGCCGGATCACCGGCCGGGTGCCCTCGGCGGCGCGCAGTTCGAGCCGGTCGCCCGGGTCCAGGTCGAAGTCCAGCTGCTCCTGGTAGGCGCCGCTGTGGGTGATCTCGATGATGCCCTCGGGGCCGCATCGCCCACTCCGCCGGTCGTGCTGCCACTGCCGGTACGCGTCCATGATCCGCTGGTACGCGCACCCCGGCCCGACCCGGTAGACCTCAGCGGCCTGGGAGGTCTCGCGGTCGTCCCGGTCGTACTCCCCGCCGCCCATGTCATCGGGGGACGCGTAGTGGTAGGTGACCCAGACCCCGTGGCGGGGCGCGGTGCGCGAGCCGAAGGCGATCCGGCCGAGTTCGGGGTCGACGACCACCTGGCCGCGCTTGGCGCGGTAGCGCCAGTCCGTCAGATCGGCCACCACGATGTCCGACGGCGGCACGGGCTCGTCGTGGCCGTCCCGCCAGACGGTGAAGCTCTTGCCCGGACCGTAGTAGTCGAGAAGGTGGTCCGCGAGCTGACGGCGGCGGATGTACGCGGGCACGTTGTCGATGGAGGCGATGTGCGCGGCGGACGGCTCGGGTTCCGGACGGGTCACCAGCGGGGTGTCATTGCCGAGGATCGAGAACGTGTAGAGGTTGCGGGCCCGGTCGACGCAGTACGCGGGCGCCCTGGTCGCGTGGTACGGCTTCAGCCGCCATACGAACAGCCCGACTCCGGCCGGGGTGTGGCCGCCCTGTCCGCGGCGGGAGCCCGCGCGCCGTACGTCCACCGAGCGCGCCACCGTCCCGAACGGCCCGCCCGCCAGGTCCAGCGCCGCCCCATCCCGCAGATCGGCGAGCCGGCCCCGGGAGAGCCTGCGCAGGTCCGCCGCCGCGCCACCGGTCCCGCCGTAGAGCTTGACCGGCTGGTGGTGCGCGGTGAGCCGGGAGAGCTCGACGGCGCGGGCGGGCCATCCGGCCACCGACGCGGAGAGCTCCTCCAGCAGCGCGAGCGTGCCCTTGCGCCGCCGGTGGGCCACGGTGGCGGCCACGTCCCGGCGTGGTGCCAGCGCCTCGGCCAGCCGCGCCAGGGACGCGTCCGGCGGTCCGCCGTCGCGCAGTCCGGTGGCCAGTACCCGCTCGTAGCCGGGCAGCGGGCGGTAGCCCACCAAATCACCGAGGTAGGGCAGCACCCATGCGGTGGCGGTCTCCACGAACCAGTCGTCGTACTGGTGCGCCACCCCGTCGCGTACCCGATCGACCTGCTCGGCGATCACGGCGAGCAGGGCGCGCAGGGGCTCGCCCGCCTCGGCGTCCCTGAGGCGGTGCCACTGCGGAAGCAGCTCGACGAGCCCGTCCGGCTCCCTGCTCATGAGGTGACCTCCGTGAGGATCAGCGTGTCCGGGACATCGGGTGAGAACATCGCGAGCCGCGCCGGGCGGATACCGCGGAAGACGGAAACCGAACGGCCCCTGGTGAGGCGGCGGGTGTCGGTGATGTCGGGGTTGAGGCGCAGCAGCTCGGCGAGCGGGATGCCGTGGCGTCCGGCGATGTCGGTGAGCGTCTCGCCGTCCGTGGCGGTGACCCGGTAGGTGTCCTCGGCGTACTCGGCGGACCGGGCGGGCACCACGGCGCCGGGCTCGGTGAGCCGGGCGGCCAGGCCGGCCAGTTCCCCCGGGGTGCTGGAGGCCGGGACGCCGGTGAAGGCGTCCACGTCCACGTAGTCCACACCGGGCACCGACTGGGCGGTGGCCAGCACCTCGGAGAGCGCGGCCGGTTGCCCCAACTCGCGCCCCGGATAGCCAAGTTCGCGCAGCAGGGCCTGGCGCAGCCGGGGTTCGACCAGCTCCCAGGAGTGGTCCGGCGCCACCTTCACCCGTGCCACCAGCACCAGCAGCACCAGCTCCCGCACATCCACCCGGACCGGCAGCCGGGTGTCCCCGTAGGCCGCCAGCGAGGTGCGCAGGGCGCGCAGCACCTCGGCGTCCTCGCCGATCGGCGCGTCGTCCACCCCGGCCACGGTCACATGGAGCACCCTGCGCCGCCCGTCGAAGAGTTCGCGGGCGGCGGCCCGGCCGATGCCCGCGCGGGACCGGGCGAAGTCCTCGTAGTCCTGGAGCGAGACCAGCCGGTCGAGCGCGGAGACCGCGAGCGGGATGGTGCGTCGGGTCAGGCCCGGGCCGTCGCCGTCCGCACCGCCGGTGGCGGGCCGCGGATTGGTGACGGCGGTGACGCCGAGGGGCCGGGTCAGGGCCTGGGTGATCCGGTCCGCGGGCACGTTGGCGGCCTCGCCGGTGCCGAAGCGGTAGCGGGCCCGTACGTTCTCGTGGCCACCGGGCAGCCGGGCGCCGTGCACCCCGTCGCCGAAGGTCACCGTGGTCCGCCCGTCGCCGGTGGTCCCGGTGACGTAGACGCGCTCGCGCGGCCCGCGTCCGGCGAGGCTGTCCACCCGGTGCCACAGCAGCCCGTCGACGCGGATCTCGAGGGCGGGGACGGCGCCCAGGGGGTTGTCGGCGGGGAGCCAGGTCAGCGGCGACTGCCACAGTGTGAAGGTCTGGCCGGGCACGGCCGGGTCGCCGCTGCCGATGGCCTCGTCCCGGCTCTCGCCGTGGGTGGCGGGCACGACATTGCCCTGGACACGGACCGTCTCACGGCGGTAGCGGCAGGCCAGATCGGCGGTGAGGGTGAGGGTGGTTTGCACATGGTCGCCGGGCAGCTCGGGGTCGACGCGCTGGTCCACGGCGGCGATCACCGCGAGCTCCGTGCCCCGGACCCCGGTCGGCCCGCCGGGACCGGCCGGGCCCGGGATGTCGGTGCGCTCGCCGGAGACGACGATGCGGCGGCCGGGCCGCAGCCCGTCGTACAGCTCGGCGAGCTCGATCTCGTTGCCGTGCACGTCCTCGCCCAGCGGCTCGTCCGCCGGGCGCAGCGGCTCACCGCCCGCGTGCACGGTGGTGTCGCGGATCGCGGAGAGCAGCACATCGTGTTCGTCGAGCCACGGGTCGGCGAGGGTCAGCTGGGTGCCGCGGCCGGTGATGCCGTAGTTGGTGTACGCGGCGGTGCGCACGGCGACGACGCGGGTGGTGACGGAGGCGAGCTTCCTGTCGCCCGGGATGCCGTCCGGCTCGCCGGACCCCTTGCGGGGGCGCTCGATGGCCACCCAGCTGCCGACCGTGACGGAGTTCTGCACCGAATCCAGCGGCAGCACATAGCGGTTGGTGGGCTCGGGCACGGTGGCGATGCCGATCTCGACGGCCGGGGGCTCACTGCCGGGGGTGAAGCGCAGCGTCAGTTCATAGTCGCCGTAGCCGATCTGTTTCGGGGGTTCGCCACGGCTGAGCATCCACTGCTTGGTCTCCCCGTTGTCCACGACCACATGCACCCGCCCGTCCTCGGCGGGCCGGGACACGAACAGGGTGAGCGCGGGCAGTCCGGGCAGCAGGGTGGCGGTGACACCGGGCTCCTGCGAGTCGGTGGGACGCCCCCGGAGCCAGCCCAGGTCGTGGTCCTGACCCACCCGGGTGGACAGCCGCACCCGTCCCGGGCCGAGCTCGAACTCGGCGGTCTGCGGCAGGTTCTCGCCGCGCTGCCACGACGTCCCGGACTCGATGTGCTGGAACTCCGCCTTCACCGGCGCCTTGACCGCCGTGTCGTACACGATCCGTACGGCGGTCAGCTCACCGCCGGTCAGCGGCCAGTCGGTCTGCCGGATGACCCGGCCCCGGTCGTCCTGCACCGGCTTGAGCGGCGCCATCGCCCCGAACGGCGCGGCCGTCACCCGCATCGCCAGCAGCTCGCGCAGCAGCGGGACGGTCCCCGGCGGGGCGGTGGCGGCCGGGGCGGCGCGGCGCCACGCCGCGTACATCCCGCTCCCCACCCTCGGGTCGAGGGCCGACAGCAGCCCGGCGGCCAGGTCGGACCCCGGCCCGAAGAGCCGCCGCGGATCGTGCGCCGCCGTGGCGCGGGCGCCGGACGGGGGCCGTACGACGCGGGTGCGCAGGGCGGGCAGTACGGCGCCGAGCGCGCGCATGGCGGCGGCGCCATGGGCGGGCCCGGTGTCGGGGGTGTGGGCCCCGGTTCCGATGGCGGGGGCGTGGGCCCCGGTTTCGGTGGCGGGGTCGTCGGTTTCGGTGGCGCGGTCGCTCGCGGGTGGCCGGTCCTCGGCGAGCTGGGACCGCAGCCGCACCTCGCCGGACCCGGCGGCGTCCAACTCCCCCGCCCGCTCGCGCAGTTCGCCGATCACCGCCTCCAGCCGCTCGAACCAGGCGGCGACCTCCTCGTACGGGGCGGCCAGCACCTGCGCCTCCGCCAGCCGGTCATGCGGTTCGGCGAGCCGCCGGGCGAGCTGCCCGGGCGTGGTGATCCCGTCCAGGTCGCCCCGCAGCGGCGCCAGGACCTGCGCGTCGAACTCCTCGATCAGACGGCTGACGGGACGCGGATCGGGGTGGTCCGGCGTGGGCTCGGCGTCCCCCCGGTCGTCCGGGTCCTCGTCCGCCTCCGGGTCGGTTATCCACCGCCGTACCTCGTCCACCAGCTCCTTGAGCGACGGCGGGGCGGACTCCGGCAGCCCGATCGCCGTCACGTCCTCGTCGCGGTCGACGGTCACCCGCGCCACCGGCAGCAGCCGCCTCAGTCCACCGCCCCCGGACTCCGCCGTCCCGCCGAAGACGAAGAGCAGCTTGTCGCCGGCGGTCAGTCCGAGCGAGGTTCCGGACACCAGCAGTTCCGAGCGGCGCCGCAGGTCGTCGGGGCCGATCAGGGCGGGCCGGCGGCGGCGCACCGCCAGTTCGTTCCACGCCCAGCGGGCCGCCAGGTCCTCGCTCGTCTGAAAGGTCTGCGACTCCTCGTCGGAGGCCGCGGGGACGCTGTGGCTGATGGCCCCGCGCGGAATGGTCACCACGACGTCCTCGGCGCGCGGATCCCGGTCCAGGGTGTACGCGAGGTGGGTGTCGGCGGCCACGCCCGGCCGTGGCACATGTCCCACCAGCCGCCCCAGGAGGGCGAGCGAGCGGGGGTCGTGGGCGGTGCGCAGATAGCCCTCGTCGGCGATCCGCTCGGAGTGGAAGGTCAGCAGGTCGCTCAAGACCGCCCAGGCGTCCAGCAACCCGATGGCCGGGTCGTCCGGGGTGCGTACGGTCAGGCCTCGCAGCGCGGGGTAGGCGGGCGAGGCGAGCCGGTCGAGCATGGCGGCCAGGAACGAGCCGTAGTCGCCGACGCGATAGTCCAGGGCGGTGCGGCCGGGCGGGTTGTGCGGGGTGCCGGGGGCGGCCCGGCGCTCGTCGTGGCCGCCGCAACCGCAGCCACAGCCGCCGGAGTCGACGTGGTCGGGGTGGTCGCTCATCGGGCCCCCTTCAGCTCGATGACCAGGCGGCCGTTCTCGGGCCGGTCGGGGTCGTTGTCGCATTGGGCGATCTCCAGGGGGCCGATGCGCAGGATGCCCTCCTCCAGCGCCTCGCCGTGTGACGTCTCGTACGAGGTGCCGTCATCGGGCTCCTTCGGCCCCTCCAACCCCTCGTGCCACAGCCGTCGCAGCCGGGTGACATCGACGCGCCGCACCCCCGGCACCGCCGCCGCGACGGCCACCAGGCGGCTGAGCCGCACCGGTTCGCCGAAGGTCAGCGCGTCGGGGTGGAAGAAGCCGAGCCGCCCGCCGGAGAACCGGCGGCTGCCCAGCGCCCGGTACAGCTCGGCGAGGATCTGCCCGTGCTGGTGTCCGGGCGCGGCGCACACCTCGATCGCGATGTCCAGCGGCACGGCGCGGGCCGGGCCGACCACCAGGTCGTGTCCGATCCGGCGGTAGCCCTCCAGGGCGTGCGCGACCGAGTCGAGGAGGGCGGGGGGCGGCGCCCCGGTCCCGTACGCGTCGATGGCGATATGTGCCTCCCGCACACTGCCGGTCCAGCGGATCTCCGCCGCCGCGCGCCGCACCCCGGGCAGTTCGGAGGCGAGCGCCGCGTAGTCCTCGGCGGTGATGGCCCGGTGCCGGACGCGCTTCAGATCGAGCGGGGCGAGCTGGCGTACCTGCTCGACCGGCTCGGGCTCGGCGCCGCCGACGGCGGACAGCGGATTGCGCACCCCGGCCACGGGCAGGGGCCGTCCGGTGTCCGCCGCTTCCGGATCCCGGCACAGCACCAGGTGGTTGATGGCCTCGGGGCCGACGTTGCCCGCCGTGCCACCTCCGGTCCGGTAGTGGACCGCGAGGCGCGCCCCGGGCCTCGGCACGGCGCCGTACCGGCCGTCGCCGAAGCGCAGCGCGATACGGCCGTCGTCCTCCAGCTCGCCGACGAAGTGGCGGTCCCGGGGGCGGGAGGTGAGCAGATCGCGGCGCGGCGTCCAGGTCTCGTCGCCGTCCTCGACCCTCACGGCGGGGAGCGCGGCCCGTGGGTCCTGGACGAGGGCGGCGGCCGGACCGTGCAGCACCGGATCCTCGGGGCGCAGCCCGGCGGCGTACGCCCGGCCCCAGCTGTGCGCGATCTCCCAGGCGATGCGCCCGTCCAGGACGGTGCCCGCCCGTGCTCTGGCGGTCAGTGCGGCCAGGCGCCCCAGCTTGGCGTCGAGCAGCCGGTCGCAGCGGTGCAGCAGCTCGCGCAGCGCGCGGACGGGGTGGCGGGCGAGTTCGAGGCGCTCCAGGACGCGCGGCCCGAACAGCACGGTCAGCTCGGCGATCTCCTCGTCCGAGAGCCCGTCGCGGTCGCGGGCGCTGCGCCACAGCTCCGTCAGCCGCTGCCGCACCCGCCCCGGGACGGCGGCCAGATGCTCGGCCTGCCCGGCCGCGATATGGCGCGGATCGGGGAAGGGCACGGCCTGGGTGACGGGGGCCTGGTGCAGTACGGGCCGGAAGCGCGGCACGATCCCGGGGTAGACGGACTGGGCGAGAAGCGTCCGCAACGCCTCGGCCTGCGCGTACGCGGTGCCGGGCACGACCTTCTCGCGCCGCTGCCCGGCCGGCTCCAGGCCGATCCCGGCCCGGCCGGTGGCCTCCGGGCCGACGGTGGTGAACAGCTCCCGTACGTCGTCGGGGGTCAGTTGCCGCCCGTGGCGGGCCCGGTCCAGCAGGGAGTCGATGAGCCGCGCGGGCGCGTTTCCGGCGTCCCTGTCGAAGCAGCCGAAGGCGGGCGGGTCACAGGACCCGGCGACGGCGGGGACGGGCGGCACGGTGAGGCTCTCCGGTGTGCCGCAGCAAAAGGTCAGCGAGCGGCCGTGGTCGACCAGCACCACATTGCCGCGCGCCACGCTGACGTCCTCGACGGGCGCGCAGTCCGGACCGCCCCGGGTGGCCAGGCACAGCGGGAAGGCCAGCGCGTCCTCCCGCGCCCAGGTCACCTCGAGCACCGGCTGTTCGGCGAGCCGGTCGACGGCGGGGGTGACGGAGAGCAGGCGCACGGCCTGCCGGTGCGACGGGTCGGCGTCGCCGGGCGTCCCGGAGCGCGGCCCCCGCACCTCCTCGAAGAGCAGCAGATCGCCGGGGCGCAGATCGAGCGCGCGGGCCTGGCACTCCTCGTCGGCCCACGTGTCGCGCAGCGTCGCGGAGGTGGCGCCCACGGGCAGCGAGCACACCTCGCCGCCCCAGGTCCACAGGCGGATGCGGTGGTGTTCCGGCCGCAGGTGAAGGGGTCGGTCGGTGACGACGGGCTCGAACACCTCAACCGATCCGCGCTCATCGAGCACGGCCAGCTCCCGGTCGTCCAGCACGGCCCCGATGTCCGGCCGGTCCAGCGGGCCGAGCGTACGGATGTCCACGGCGGCGAAGCGGTACTCCCCCGGCTCCAGCGTCAGCGGCTCGACGGTCTCCACGGTGACGAAGGCGCGGGCGTTGCAGCCGTCGTGCATCGGATAGTCGATGAGCCGCACGTGGCGGCGTACGGACACCCGGCGGCGGGCGGTGTCGAGATACGCCTCGGTGGCCACCGCGTCCTGCTGGTAGCTGATCTGGTCGGCGGTGTAGGCGAGCAGTTCGACCAGGGTGGTGCCGAGGTCGGCGGCGCCGCGCTCGACCCAGTCGGGGGTGGTGAGGCGGAGCCGGTCCAGGACGACCTGACGGAGGGTGTCGTAGTCGCGGGCGGTGTAGTCGATGACGGGGGCGGGCCGGAAGGTGGCGGGGAGGTCGTGCCCGTCCCGCTCCTGGCAGTCGAAGGGGGTCGGGCAGTCGGGCCGGAAGGTGAACTCGGCGGAGAAGTACCGCTGGTCGAAGCCGGGGAAGGGCTCGGTGCCGGGCCGTCCATAGGGGTCGGTGTCCACGACGGAGAGCCGGTAGGCGGAGGTGTCCCCGGCCCGGTCCACGGTGACATACAGCTTGTCGTCGAGCTCGGGGTCCTCCTCGCGCTCGACGGAGATCTCCATGACCTCGATGCCGGTGATCCGGCGGCCGCCGTCGACGCGTACGTTCTCCGGGCACAGGCCGTGCGGGGCCTTGCCGAGGAAGGTGACGGTGAGGGTGATGCCGTCGTCGCCGACCTCGACGGCGTCCACCCCGTTGAGGTGGGCGGCCCTGATGCGATCGCGCCGTGACGCGGTGCTCATGCCCCTCCCTCCCGCTCAGTCTTGGCGCGCTTCCATGCGCGGGCTTCCTTCGTCACTGCTCGCTCCTTCGTCGCTGCGCGGCTCCTCAGTCCAGCCCGTGCAGCGCGCCAAGACACGCTCATGCGGCGCCCCTCCCCTCGAACACCTCATCGCGCAGGCCTGCGGTGGCGCGCACCACATACCGCAGGTGGACGCGTACGACGTTCTCCTCGCTGACCACGTCCAGGGACTCCACCTCGATCAGCTCGCCGAGCCAGCGCTGTAGCGACGCCTGGACGGACAGCTCGACGGCGGAGGCCAGTTCGGGGCTGTTGGGCGTGAAGACGAGGTCGAGCAGCCCGCAGCCGAAGTCGGGCCGCATCACGCGTTCGCCGGGGCTGGTGAAGAGCAACTGCTCGATGAGATCGCGTATGTGGTCGTCGTGGTCGGCGTGCGCGGTGCGCCCGCGCCGGTCGATCCGGAACGGGAAGGCGATATCGGTCCGTACGGTGTGTGTCCTGCCGGTCCGTGTCCTCATCCGCACCTGACTCCTTGCCGCGCGGCGGAGACGACGGGTGGCCCCTGCGGCACGAGCCCCGCGCTGAAGCACTGTGCCGAGGAGGTGTCGAGCAGAACGGGCACGCCGTCGACCAGCACCGTGTCGCGGTCCGGAGTCCACCGGACGGTGGTGCACGGCAGCGGGACGCGGTCGACGGTGTGCGGGCAGCCCACGACCGTGAAGACGTCGTCGGCGGTCGGCACGGGCTGCCCGTCGAGCCGCACACCGGACGACGGAACGGATGCCGCCCGTACGCGTCCGCCATGCGGACAACTGATCACGGCGGTATGGCTGACGAGGTTCCCGGAATTCCCGGACACGTCGCTTGTCCCTCCCCGTTAGCTGCTGGCTATCGCTTCTTGGGCACGGTCAACCGGCCCTGATTCAGGTCGACTTGATCGCCGACCAGGGAAACGGAAGCCCCCTGGCCGTTGTTGATGTGCACTCCGGTCGCGTCGATCCGTATGGACGCGCCGCCGGGTGCTTGCAGCAGGATTCCCTCGGCCGGAACGTCGGACATCACGATCTTGTGCTTCCCCGGTGTCTGGATCACCACGGGGTGCGCGGTCGCCGGATCGGTCCGTGCGTCCTCCGGTAGCTGCTCCCTGGCCCCGAACCAGCACCCCGTCCAGATGGGGAAGCTGGGGTCCCCCTGCTCGAACTCCACCCACACCCCGGCCCCGACCGACGGCACGACGTATTGCCCGGCGGGCCGCTGCTGGTCCCCGGTGAAGGGGAAGCAGGGCATGGCCCAGGTCGACGGCTCATCGCCGAGGACATCGGGCACCTCGACGGTGATCCGGCCGATTCCGAGCGGGTCCTGGTTGTCCCGCACCCGGCCCCGGAACTTGCCGAGGAAGCGGTTGTTGGGCGTAGCCGCCATGGGGCTCCTGATCCTTTCCTCTTGTTCTATGGCTCAGGGGCGAACTGTGCCGCTCCGGGCGATGAGCCCTTCGCGGGTGAGGGTGAAGTTCTGCTGGAACGAGCCGGGCCGGAGATTGTGGGTGACGGATTTGACGTAGTACTCCCCGTCGTAGGTGACCCCGGCGCCCCGGACGCCGACGAGCTGGCGCGGCTGGAGGATGTACCCGTGCCGGTTGACGTCGAGCGAGCCGGAACCGGAGATGGCGTCGGCGGTGGTGGCGGCCCTCGCCAGGGCCTCGGCCTCGGCCTGCGCCCGGTCCTTCTTGGCCGTGCCGGAGAGCGTCTTGCGCTTGAGGGCCGGGGTGGCCCGTTTGCCGAGGGGCGGCCGGAGGGGGCTGATGTCGGGCTGGGCGAGGAGGGTGGAGGTACGGGTGGTGGGGTCCTGCCAGCGGGCCTGGGGCTCCTCGCGGGCGGTCCCGTCGTAGGCGAACGTCAGCTGGTCGACGGTGGAGTTGACGTCCATGTTGACGCTGAGGGCGTGCTGGGCCGTGCCGATGCGCTTTTCGGGCCCCCAGTAGGCGGTGGAGACCCCGGCGACGGGCCCCGGGATGAGGTAGAAGACATAGCCGTTCGCCTGGGCGAGATCGGTGACGTACTGGAGGTCGGTGCCGGTCTGGTAGTCCACGCGGCGCTGTGCGTTGGGCGGTTGGAGGATCTTCTCCTCGATGACGTCCCCCTCGATCCCGTAGTCGGTGTACTTCGCCAGGATGCGGCCGACGCGTTTGAAGGGCGGGAGGTTGGGATAGCGGTCGGTCCGCTCCTCGAGGTCCAGGAGGAGGGTGAGATCCTCGCCGGTGACGGTGAGGGTGGTCTGCCCGGGCTGGTTGCTGGCCCCCACCTCATGGCGCACGATGAGCCCGTCGAGGAGGACGATCGGCGTGCCCTTGACGGCGGCCGTGACGATGACGCGGGTGCGGGGGTCGAAGAACCCCTCGGGAAGCAGCCGATCGATGATCGCGCCCTTCTTGGTGAGGTCGAACGCCATCTGGAAGCCGCTGCGTTCGCCCGCGGTGGTGGTGATCTGCGCGGACAGCAGCGCGTCGGTGACCTCGGGGGGCACGGGGCGGGTGAGCTTGGGTCCCATCCGTAATTCGAGGTGGATGGGCCCCTGCCCGACGGGCTCATCGGCCATGGCGCCCACCGCCTCCGCCCGCGAACCCGCCCGCGAACCCGTTGGGGATCTCTATCTCCTCGCCCGGCTCGGCGGTCAGCTCGCGGGGGTCGAGGACGGGGTTGGCGTCGGCGATCCGCCACCAGGCGGCGGGGTCGCCGAAGTAGCGCTGACCGAGGTGGTCGGGGCGCTCGCCACCGCTGACGGTGTGAGTGGCGGTGTCCCCGCCCACCTCGCCGAGGGGCGGCAGCAGCCGCCGCTTGACGTAGCGGACGGGGGTGCCGTCGGGTTGGGTGTGGATCCCGATCTCGGCGTCGTGGTAGCGGCTGGAGCGGGGGTAGGGGTGCGACCCCGGAATCGCGTCGAGCACACTCTCGTATGGCTGTGGCTGTGATCCGGCCATCTGCTTCTACACCCTCCCCAGCCCGATGTCCCCGCTGTTCAACCCCAACGCGCTGAGCGCCCCTCCGCGGGCCGCCGCCGCGAGCCGCTCCTTCTGCGCGAGATGCGCCAGATAGAGCTCGGCACCTCGGTGGCCGGCGGGCAGATCGCTCACGGTGAGCACCTTCAGCCCGATGCTGAGGGATGCGCGGATGGGGTTGAGGTTGACGTCGAACGCCGATTCGTTGATCGAGAGTTCCGTTATCCGCACGGGCATGACCCGCTTGCTGCCCCAGGTGAAGAGGGTCAGCGGCATCTCGATCGGGCTGATCTCGATGGTCCCCTTCTTGGACAGCCGCATGGCGTCCCGCAATTTGGCGGTGGTCGGCTGCACGAGCATTTCGAGCGTCGCGAGCTGCGGGTGAATCCCGTCGGGCGCGGCCACCTCGAACTGATCGGTCGCATCGATCTCCGCGGTGAACTTCCACGTCTCCTGAGCGGGGCCTTTGAGTCTGAGGGCTTCATTTTTGTCCCCGCTTCCGCTGCCGCCTCCGCCGCTGTCGGCTTGGTCTCCGGCGGATTGGGGAGCCAATGACCGCTCCAGTGTGTCGGGGTTGAACTGGAGGATGATGATGCGTTGGGGGGTGCCGCGTTCGGGGTCTACGAGGACTATTCCGGAGCGGATGGGTTTGGGGATGTCGGGGTAGCGGGTCACAGGATCTCTCCGTCTCCGAGGGCAGCTGGTTCTTGAAGCGATGCCATCACCACTCGTCCTCCAACAGATCCCGGACGTCGTCAGCAGGGAAAGGGGCCTTGGCCGGCCATGAGGCAGCCAACCGTTTCAGTTGATCAATCCATCTCGCAGCACAGTCCATTTGGAGAATCGCCAGAGCGATATGCGCCTGGATAGAGATGTCCGGATCGCCCATGGCGATGGACAGAGCCTCGACTGACTGATCCGTATTCATCGATCCCAAGGCGCTGATGGCCGAGATGCGATTTTGCGGAGCCTCGCGCACGTCGTAGGCGATCACCCCGAGAAGCTGAACGAATTCGATGTCATCTGCGTCCTTGGCGCCGACGACTCTGGAGCAAGAAGCCAATGCAAGGTTTCGTACTTCGCCGTTGGTCGTGGTATCGATTATCTTTTTGACAAGACGGAAATCCTGAGGAGAAATAATATTCGCTGTGGCAAGAAGAGCACTTGCGTGATTCGCCCCTTCACCCGTGTGCGGACTGAGACTTGCAGGGGACGGCGGAGACTCGAGTGTCGCACGCGCGATCTGCAACACCTCCCCGCTGTACACGTCCAGTGGGTTCACCCCACCCATTCTGCTTCCGGATTCGCTCATCTCATAGTGATCCATGGCAACTCCCGCTGCCACACTGTCTCCGCTACGCAAGAGCGTCAGAAAGCTAGCGAATCGCGCCTCTACATCACCGGGATTCGTCAACTCCTGGTAAGCCTCAACGAGCGCGTCCTGATGCAACTGAGAATCTTGCCAGTAGTGCGAATGCTTCACAGTAACCACGGTCTTGTTCCTTGCTATCAGAAGATCTTCGTGATGGCGCTCTTGGGGATGCGTTTACGCACGAGCAGTTCCTGCGTCCGAACGACGTCTTTCAGTACTCCGACGTGCCGAGTGCCTTCGAGCGCCGGCACGAAGGCGTGGCGGGAGTGAGTGAGCGTGGTGGTGAGGTCCAGTACGTCGTCCCTGGAAACCTGTGCCATGTCGATCAAGATTACGCCGGAACCGTACCGCTGTTTCTCGCCCGGAGGAGTCGCCAATCGTTCCCCTTCCCGCCCGCCGAGAGGGTACCCGTTGGGATCGGTTATCTCGGCATCGAGTTCCTTGGAGACAGATATCCAGTTCGATGGTTTCTCTCCACGCGCATGTGCCCACGGAGAAGGATACTTCTTGGACCCTGATCCGCTGATCCTGTTTGATTCAGTAACGGAAACGATGTAGCTTTCAGATTTGGTGTTTATGCGCTCCAGATCGTCGGGCGTGATGTTCCGTCGAAGAAGACGCGGTATCAGCTGATTCTCCTTGTCGAGCACATATTCTTCGCCGTCGGGGCCTTTGATCACCTTCTGGTTCTCATGCTGCTCCTTTGTTCGCGGCTGCTCCTCGAACCTTCCCCCCTTCTTGTACATGCCAATAGGAACGGGGTTGAACGGGGTTGCCTTGGGAACAACGAAGACAACAAGTGAATCCGGGAAAGTTTTGACGTCCAGCCTGTCGCCGCCCTTGAGGATTGCACGCACGGCCTTCCGGCACTCAAGGTCGACTTCCCAGTAGTCCGCGCCCTTTGATTTCATTCTCTCGAAGGCTTCGGAGATCGCATTCTTGACGTGAGTGTACCGCTTGTCGTTGAGACCGAACGACTCATGGTGGTCATCCAAGTTCAGGACAGCAAGGTTGTCATCCCAGACTCCGCGCTGAACTGACCCCTCAGGGTTTAGGGCAGCCGTTACGTCGAAGTTGGGGCGGCCCACGGCAAGAAGTCGAGTAAGTCGATACCACGCACTGAGGCCCGCAAGCACTCCACGAAATGGCATGCCCTCGATTCCGTGCTTCAACAGGGTGCGGACCTTGGGGCGGATTCGTGCGATGATCTTCTTGAGACGATCCTCCTTAGACTCCTTCGAGTCCTCCTTCTTCTTGCGCTTATCCTTTTCCGGCTTGGACTTGGGCCTGCCCGGACCGCTCTTGTCGGGATGGGGCTTGCGGTTGTTGGGGCCCTTCTTATTCGGCCGCCTGCCGGGGCCGTCCTTGTCGGGTTTGGGCTTTCGGGGACCTGGCTTGTCGCCGTCCTTGTCCGGCTTGGGCTTCTTGCGGTCGCCTTCCTTCGGCCTGGTGGGCTTGTCGCCGTCCTTGTCGGGCTTGGGTTTCTTCGGGTCGTCCTTGTCGGGCTTGGGCTTGGTGGGGTCCTGGTCCTTGGGGTCCTTGGTTGAGGGCTTGTCGTCGTTCTCGGGCCTGTTCTCGGGGCCCTTGTCGTCCTTGGGGTTGGGCTTTGTCTGCGGCTTGGGCTTGGCCGGGGGTTCCGGCTTGGGCTTGGGTTTCGGAGATGGGGTCGGGCGGGTGTCCGGGCGGTCTTCCTCGGGCTTGGGCTTGCCGTTCTTGTCCTTCGTGGTGGGGGCTGGGGTCTTGGTGTCCGGTGTTGGCTTGGGCCCGGTGGGGGTTTCGGGGCTGGTGGGTTTGGTTTGTGGGTGCGATCGCGTTGTCGGCTTCTTGGGCGTCGGTTCGGCGCCCGGTTTCGGCTTCGTGGCCGTCTGCGTCGGGCGCGTCGTTGTTTTCGGTGCCGTGGTCGGCTCCTGCGGCTTCTCTTCGGTGCCCGGTTTGCCGCCCCGACCGTCCGCGCCCTCCCCGGCCGCGCCGCCCTTCCCGCCCGCTCCGCCCTTGCCGCCCTTCCCCTGGCCCAGCTTCGCCGCGATGTTCTTGAAGCGCCGACCCACCTTCGCGACGTACTTGCCGATCCCCGACAGCAGCGCCTGGTAGGCCAATTCGAGGAGCGCCACGATGCCCGCCGCGACGGCCTTCGCGAAGAGGATTCCCGCGCCACCCATGCGGACGAGCTTCAGCCAGTCCAGGACCGCGCCCACCGCGCGCAGGATCGCGCCGAGCGCGCCGATGGCCGTGCGGATGGCGTCGATCACGGCCATCACCCAGCCCGCTCCCGGGATCAGCTTGGCGACGACCTTGGTGATGACGATCTCGCCGATGATCAGGGGGAGTTGGGGGACGATCGCGTCCCACGTCTCCTTGACGATCTGCTCCAGCGTGAAGCCGCCCTTGAGCAGCTTGTCCAGGATGGCCTTGGGGACGCCGATGATTTCCTGGATCTTGGACTGGAACCAGTCCTTGACGGCCGACTTGACCTCGCGGAAGAGGTGGTTCTTCGCACCGTCCACCGCCGAGTTCTTCGCACCGCTCAGCCAGCCGCCGGGGTCGGAGAGGAAGTCGACCGCGATGAGCATGAACTCCCCGAGCGCGCCCAGGAGCTTGGAGGCGAAGTCCAGGACCGCCTTGACCGCGTCCACGACGGCCTTGACCACGTCCAGCAGCATCTTCTTCAGGACGTCAAGGATGCTGCTCAGCAGCTTGCCGAGGGCGTTCAGCAGGTCGGTGATGGCCTGCTTGAGCATGGTGGCGAGCTTGTTGACGAGGGCGATCGCGGCGTTGATCAGGCCGGTGATGAAGTTGCGGATGCGCTTGGCCAGGTCGATGACGGCCCGCACCATCGCCTTGGCGAACTCGATCAGGTCATTGATGAAGTTCTTGATCGCGTCGACGATCGCCTTACGGGCGTCGTTGATCCAGCGCTCGACGGTCTCCTTGAAGTTCTTGATGAACCCGATGACCGCGTCCCGCGCCTCCCTGATGACACGGACGATCGCGTTCTTGATCTCGATGACCTTGTCCTTGATCCAGTCAAAGGCCTTGCTGACCCAGTTGCCCGATTCCTCGACGCTGTCGTCGCGCTTCTTCTCGGCGTCGCGTTCGGCCTGGTCGCCCTTGTCCTGGATCTTCTTGTCGCTGTCGTCCTTCTCCTTGTCGACGTCCTTGTCGGTCTGCTCTTCCTTGTCCTTGACGTCCTTGCGGATCTTCTCGTGGCGGTCGGTCTTCTTGTCGCCGAGTGACTGAAGCTCCTTGTCCTGCTCCGTGCGCCAGTCCTGACGCTTGGCGGTGACCTCGGCCGTCGCCTTCTCACGCTCGCTCGCCTGGCTCTTCGTATTGGCCGCGACCTCTGCGTCGACCTGCCGCTTGTGCTGCTGCTGACCGTCCCGGAAGTCGCGGTCCTTGGTCTGCCGCCCCTCGGACACGCTCTTCTGGCCGTCGGTGAACGCCGCCTGGAACTGCGGTCCGCGTTCGTGCTCGGCCACTTCCGACGCGGCCTCGGGAGGCACGGCGCCCGTCGTCGCGCCGCCTCCCGGCGCACCGCCGCCCCCGCCGCCCTGCTGCCCGGGCACCTTGGCCGACATCTGCTCCTTGGGAGCGTTGGGGTAGACCTGATCCTCGCCCATACCCCGGCCCGCGTCGTCGCGGCCCGTCGCGACGGTCTCCTGGCCCTTGGTGTCGACGGCCGAACCCTGCTCACCGGCCGTCTGGTCGGCGGAATCCCGCATCCGCACACCCGGCGCGCTGCCCGCCTGGGCCTGCTTGAGCGCTTCGTCCTTGGTCGGCAGCCCGGCGAACTTCGCGGCCAGTGCCTGCGGGTCCACCACGGGCTTGTCGGCGCCGAAGAGGCTCGCGACCCCGTTCACGATCTTGCCGCCGATGAAGCCCAGGGCCATCTTGAAGGTGTCCCAGCCGCCGGGCTCCTCGGCCTTCTCCGCCTCGATCTGGCCCTCGGGCTCCTTGGCGCCCGTGACCTTGGCGTCCTCCTTCTCCGGCGCCTCGGACTTCTGGGCCGGATCCTGCGAGTACTGGGCCGGGGCGTCGGTCTTCGGCTTGCCCCGGAGGGTCTGCGGGGCGCCCGCCGGGCGCTGCATCGAGGGCGGGGCGGCGGCGAGCGCCTTGTGTTCGTCGCCGACGGTGCGGTCGACCGATCCGCTCACGCCCGTCATGGCCTGCAACGCCACATGGGGCTTGAGCTTCGAGGCGGTGGACAGGCCCGCTTCCGGGGACACTTGGGAGAGGTTCGGGGCCGGTCCGGAGTCCTTCTTCTTGCCCTTGGCGGAGGCGGACGCCTTCCCGCCGCCACCGCCTCCCCCACCACCGGCCCGGGACCCGCCGCCACCGCCACCGCGTGGCGCCTTGGCGGACGGTGCCGACCTGGGCGCGGCGGCCTTCGCGCCCGGTGCGGCCTTGGGCGCCGGTGTCTCCTTCGCAGTCGCGGCCGCGGTCGCAGGCTCAGGGGCCTGGTCGGGCTCGGCGGACTTCTTCGGTTCGGGTGCGGGCGGCGCCGACTCCGCCGCCGGGGCCTCGGTACGCTCCGTCGGCGCGCTCTGCTCGCTCTGTGCCCCGCTGCTCGCCCCGCCGGGCGTATCCGCGTTGGATCCGCCCGTGACCTGGGTGTCCCGCGCGGGAGAGGGGGACTTGGCGTCCGCCGTGGGTTCGCTCTTGGCCGCCGGCGCCGCGTCCGCCTTCTTCCGCTCCTCCTCGGCCGCGGGCTCCTGCGCCGCCTGACCGCCCACCGCCTGCTGGGACGCCTTCTCCCGCGCACCGCCGGACGCGTCACCCGCCGCCGAGGTGCCCTTCTCCTCCTTCGCGGCCTGCTCCGTGGCTTCGCTGCCGTCCTCGGACCTGCCCGCGGCCTCCTGCACCGTCGTCTGGGCGGCGACGGGCCCGTCCTTGGGGTCGGCGCCGCTCTTCGGGTCGCGTGTCACGGCCGGTCCCGGTCGGCTCTCGGCGGCCTGCTCCACGGCGAGACGGTCAAGCCCGCCGCCCGCGGCCGCGCCGCCGTCGTCCGCCTCCGCCGCGGGCTCGGCGTCGGCGGCCGAGTCGGCGGCGTCCTCCTCGGGTTCGGCGTCCTCCGCCTCGTCCTCGGCGTCCTCCGCGTCCCGCTCGGCCTGCACCTTGTCGGCCTTGGTCAGCGGAGGGGCGGGGAAGGACGGGACGGGAGGGTCGGCGGACGAGGCGGGGTCGAGCGTGTCCGCGGTCGGTACGCCGGACACGTCGAGATCCTGCTCCGGCAGGAAGTCCTCCGGCTGGAGCTTGATGTCCCAGGCGCTCTTCTCCGCGCCCCCGACCTCGACCTCCGACTCACTGCCGGAGCCGAACGGGTCCTCCTCGGCCCGCTCCTCCGGGCCGTCGAGATCCTGGGCGCGTACGCCGTCGAGCGTGGAGAACGCGCCGGGCGACTGGGTGTCCGCACCCGAAGCCGTCGGCGAACCGGTGGGCTTGTCCGGGCCCCGCTTGTCCTGCTGCCTCAGCTGCTGACCCGCCACGAGCGAATCGGCCGCGCCCGGGCGGTTCTTGGCCGCCGACTCCTCCTTGCTCGGCGTCGCGACGCCCTGCTGCTCCTGCCCTTCCTTCCCCTCCCCCTCCTTGCCTTCCTTGCCCTCCTCGGAGCTCTCGGCCTTCTTCTCGCCATCCTGCTGCCCGCCCCCGGACTTCCCACCCGACGAAGGGCTTCCGCCCTCGCGTCCCGCGTCGGCGCCCGGCCGCTGCTCCCGGCTCCCTCCCTGGCCCTCCTTCTCGGGCGCGCCCCCGCCGTTCCGCGGTGTACTGCCCGGCGCGCCCTCCCCCGCGGGCCCGTCCTTCTCCGGACCCGGCGCGGGCGCCGGGCGCCGCTCCTCCTCGCGTCGCTCCTCCGCCCTCCGCCGCCGCGTCTCGCGCTCGAACAGCAACTCCTCGACCGGGTCCGGCTCGACGTCCGGGGCGGCCAGCGACTCCCGCTCCAGGTTGTCGTCCGCCTCGATCTCGTCGACGAAGTCCAGCACCCGCTCGTGCTCCGAGCTCAGGAGCCTGGTCTCCAGCCGGTCGAGGACGGCGTCCTGCACCTCGTCCGGCATCCGCGCCAGTTGCATACGGGTGCGCTTGGAGCGGTCCTCGGGGTCGCCGCGCAGGGAGCGGACGACGCTGTTGGCGAGGCGGTCGACCAGGGTCGCCGGATCGAGCTTCTCCATGCGGTTGCGGTCGGCGTCGACCGTGGCGTAGCGGAGCCAGCCGGGGGTCGCGGACGGCCGCGGCTCCGTCCCGGTGTCCGGCTGCCCGCCGCGTGCCAGGTCCCGCGCCGTGTCCTCCGCCTCGCGCTCCATCGCGTCCTGGGGCAGGCTCACCGCGCCCAGGTCGCGGCCCGCGCGCAGGGTGCCGAGGCCGTGGGGGTTCTGGACGGTGTGGAGCAGTTCGTGGGCGAGGAGGCGGCGGCCCTCCGTCGTGCCGGGGCGGTAGGTGTTCTCGCGGAAGAAGATGTCCTGGCCGACCGCCACCGCGTCCGCGCCCAGCAGTTCGGTGAGGTGGCCCGCGTCCCGGTCGGTGTGCAGGCGGACCTGGCCGAGGTCGTGGCCGAACTGTTCCTCGAGGTCGCGCCGGACGCTCGGGTCGAGGGGCTGTCCGGCGCCGCTGACGATGTCCTTGGGTTCGGGCGTACGGGCCTTGCCGGTCCGCTCCTTGCGCTTGCGGCGCTTGGCGGACTGGGGCCCGCGGTCGTCCTGGGTGGTGGACGGTGCGTTGCTCATCTGCCCTCCCGCCCCCTTCCGGACAGGCCCGCGTGCACGGCCCGGGCCAGGGCCTCGCCCAGCCGGGCCGGGGAGGTGGTGGCGGGGAGCGGGGGCAGGCCGGACAGGGCCTCGATCGCCGTGCCCTCCCCGGTCGCCGCGAGCGGTACGCCGCGCTCCCGCACCAGCCGGGCCAGCTCGGCCTGGAACGCCGCCGAGACCCGGTCCGGGTCGATCCCGGCGCCGAAGCCGGTCAGCGCCAGTTCGCCGATGTCCACACGGACCGTGCGCGGCTCCTCGTTCAGACCCATCCGGTGACCTCCGAGGGTGTGAGCGAACGGTCCAGCTTCTGGTACTCGGTGCGCGCCGCCGCCAGCATGTGGCGCATCTGGAGGCGGTCGCCCTCCTCGGCGGCGAGGAAGGCCCCGGAGAGCGCGATGTTGCGGATCGAGCCGCCCGCCACGGTGAGTTGGGCGAGGCGGTCGGGGTCGATGTCCTTCATCGGCGCCCGGGCGGGGAGCACCCGGCGCCAGATCTCGGCGCGCTCGCCCTCGCCCGGGAAGGGGAAGTCCACGACGAAACGGATCCGGCGCATGAAGGCCGGGTCGAGGGCCTTCTTCATGTTGGTCGTGAGGATGGCCAGGCCCCGGTACGACTCCATCCGCATCAGCAGATAGCTGACCTCCAGGTTGGCGTACCGGTCGTGGCTGTCCTTGACCTCGCTGCGCTTGCCGAACAGCGCGTCCGCCTCGTCGAAGAGCAGCAGTGCGCCACCGCGCTCGGCGGCGTCGAAGACCTTCCGCAGGTTCTTCTCGGTCTCGCCGATGTATTTGCTGACCACCTGGGAGAGATCGATGATGAACAGGTCCAGGCCCAGCTCCTTGGCCATCACCTCGGCGGCGAGGGTCTTGCCGGTGCCGGAGCCGCCCGCGAAGAGGGCGGTGACGCCCAGACCGCGGCGGAGTGTCGCGGCGAAGCCCCACTCCTGGTGGACGGTGGCGCGCTGCCGTACGTGGGCGACGATCTCGCGCAGGATCCGCGCCTGGTGGTCGGCGAGCACCAGGTCGTCCCAGGCGGCCTCGGGTTCGATCCGCCGGCCCAGCTCGTCCAGGCCGATGCGGGCCTCGACGAGCCCGGCCCGCCAGGCGAGTTCGGCGGGGTCCAGCGGGTCATCGGTGAGGTCACGGCGTACGGCTGCGGCCGCGGAGCGGATGATGTGCGGCGGCAGCTGGAACTGGGCGACCAGCGACCGCAGATGGGCCTCCGCCATCCGCGGGATGCCGGCGAAGGCGTCCGCCCAGAGGGCGAGTTGTTCGCTGTCGTCCAGCCCGGGCACGGCGACGCGCTCGCCGCGCGGGCGGCCGGTCCGGCGCGGGTCCTCGCTGGAGACCACGAGGGGCACGGCCGCGCCCTCGATGAACGCGTCCGTGGCGGCGGTCTGCTCCCGGTCCATCTCGCCGACCTCCAGCAGGAGCGCGGCGGGCAGCAGCACGGCCTCGCGCTGCCAGAGCCGGGCCAGGCGGTCGCGTTCGGCCGCGTCGGTGGGGACGTCGTCCGAGGCCATGACGTACAGCGCGAGCCCGGTGCGGCGGGCGGCCTCGGCGGCGATGTCGGTACGGGTGGTCAGGTCGCCGCCGACGAGCTCCACCCGCAGCGGGGCCTCCGCACGGGACTCGTTCCAGCCCGCGGCCACCTGGTCCGCCGCCCGTTCGTACGAGGGGGGTAGGGTCCGCGGGGGCCGCGCACGGCGCAGCAGTCCGTGCAGCCGGGCGTCGAGGTAGGGCGATCCGGCCAGGAAGTGCAGGACGCGCTCGTCGATCCGGAGGCGTGAGGTGGTGAGCCGGGTCTCGTCGTCGAGGTCTATGAGCCGCCAGCGGCGGAGCGGGGACACGGGGGTGAGCGCGCTCCAGTGCGGCTCGTCGAGCGCGGCGAGGGCGAGCGAGAAGGTGGGGTAAGCACGGGCCGGATCGCCGCTGGCGGCGGCGCACCGCGCGGCGGCGGTGGGGTCCAGCTCGGCGGCCGCCGCCAGTACGACGAGCTGGCGCTCGAAGGCGCTGAGGCCGAAACAGGCCACGAGCGCGTCGAGTGCGGCGGGGCCGGGGATCGCTTGCTCGTGGTCCTCCGTGTGGGGCGAGTGGGGCGGTTGGGCGGCGGTGGCTGAGAGGCCGCCCGAGAGGGTCGCGGTCTCGGGCTCGCCCGGCGGGCCCGGTGTGGCGTCGGCCAGGGTCGTTGTTCGGGACGTGGGTCCTTGGGACGTATGGCGGTCGTGGCGTCGGCCGTCGTCGGCCGGAGCGATGGGCTCGTCAGTGGTGGCGGCGCCGGGCCCGGCCACATCGTGGCGGGTGGCGCCCGGCCGGGTGGCGCCGGGGCGGGAGCCGTTGGCGGTGGCGCGGCGCGCGTGGGCGTCGACGCGGGCCAGTACGGCCTGGACGGCGGCGGCCAGGGCCTGTCCGTCCTCGGCCGCGATGGCGGCCACGCTCACGCCGGCCTCATCGGCCGCCGACGCGCGGCCGCTTCGGCCGTCTCTCGTGCCCATGGTGTCGTCCGCCCCCTTCTCCCCCACCGGGTGCCTCAGCTCTCCGTGTCCTCGGAGCGGCCGCCGCGGCGCCGGGGCGTGGACTTGCGGGTACGGGCGGGCGAGGCGGCGGACTTCGTGGTCTTGGTGGCGGCCGCCTTGGCGGTCCTGGCGGCTTTGGCCGTCTTGGGCGCGGCTGTCTTCGCGGCGGCCGCCTTCGCGGCGGCGGGGCGCTTCTTGGCGCGCTGGACGGGCGACGGGGTCTCGTTCTCCGCCGACGCCTCCGCCGACGCCTCCGTCTCTTCGGGTTCCTCGGGTCTCTCCGCCCCCGGCAGGGTGGGTGGCTCCGGCGCTCCCGGGGCGCCGAAGGGCAGTACCCGTACCGTGGGCCGTTCCACCGGCTTCGCCGGGACCGGGCGCTCGCGTCCCTCGATCAGGACCAACGAGCCCTGGTAGCAGACCGACAGCACATACGGGGTCTGGTAGAGCATCCCCCAGAGCTTGGAGGTCTCGTCCACGTCCATCTGTGTCGGGGTGAAGCGCATCCGCTGCACCGCCTCGACCAGATCGCTGCCCGTCAGGTACGAGCGCCGGGCGGCCTCCTCGATCACGTCCTTCGGCAGCATCGGGATCTCGTGCAGGATGCGTACCACGGTGCCGATCAGGCGTTGCCCGACCAGTTCGGACTCCTCGCCGTACGCGCTGATCAGATAGTGCAGATCCATGGCCGCGGCCGGTCGCTTGAGCAGGGTTCCGTCGGAGGCGCGGGTGGGCAGGTCGGTGGCGCGCAGCGAGGCGTTCGGGGTGACCTGGTAGAGGAAGACGTTGATGGTCGGTTCGGTGGGCGGCTCCGCCGGGGGCCTCCGGGTGTCCACCGTGACCGCGATGTCGATCTCGGGCCGCAGATTGTTCGCGATCAGCAGCGCGAGGGCCTGGGTGACGGTCGCGAAGGCGAGTCCGTTGCTCATGGTGTCAGTCCCTCCTCTCACCGCGTGCCAGGTAGTCCTCCAGGCTCAGCGCGGGCGCGCGCCGCCCCGTCGCTCCGGCGCGGGCGCCCGTGGTGCGGTCGGCGCCGGGCGGGGCGGCGGCGGTGACCTCCAGCCGTCCGATCTGGACGTGCACCGTGCGCTGGGCGGATCGGGCGCGGCGCCGCCCGGCGGGGAGGCGTGCCGCCTCGCGGCTCAGGGCGGGGTCGGCCACGCGGGGCGGCGGTGGCGCGGCGGCCACCGCGGACCACACGTCCGCGGACGGCAGGCCGGGCGGGGGCCCGGCGGCAGCCGGTGTGGCATCGGATGCCGGGGACGCCGTGGTGCCCCGCCGGGTGGCCGGGCCGTCGGGGGCGACCGGTTGCGGGCTCGCGGTGATCTGGGCGCCGGGGAGCAACAGCGGTGCCGGGCCCGGGGGTCCGGCGTGCCGCTCCACGTTCTCGTACGGTGTGGGCTCGGCGCGTACGACGGTGTGCCGGTCGGTCCTGACCTCGCGGTCGTGCCGGACCACCTCCTGGTGGCGGTCGGCCGCCGGGGGCGGGGACATCCGTGCGGGCGCGGGCTCCTCCGACAGCGGCGATTCCCCCCGCAGCGCCTCGATCCGCTCGTACGGGCCGGGCAGCCGCGGCCGTACCCGGACCGGGCGGTCGCCGACGCCGCCGCCCGCGGCCGGCCCGGACACGGGGGCGGGGGCGTGCCGCGCGAGCAGCCGGTCGAAGTAGTCAGCCATCTGCGCAGAGCTCCAGGTAGTAACGGCGCCGCAGCGGGCTGAGCGCCAGGATCTGAGGCTCGCTCCAGCCGTACGCGGTGGCGAGCAGGTGGACGTCGAGGAGCAGGTCCCGGGCCCAGTGGTCGAGTTCGGCCCAGAGGTAGGAGGCGATATCCAGTTCGGCCCGGGTGGCCTCGCCGCATTCGGGGCAGGCGACGTTGAGCGTCACATCGGCCGCCGGGTCGGCGCGTTCGGCGGCCTCGGCGATGCGTCGCTGCACCGGCTCCGGCAGTTCGGCCGCGGGGAGGCGGTCGGCGGTGATGAGCCGCCCCGAACGGTGCACGGAGACGATGCAGCGGGCGAGCAGGGCCCGGCGGGCGCGGGCGGCGGGGGTGGGTTCTCGCTCGGCCCCGCCGCCGTACGAGGCCGAGTCCGCGTCCGAGGCCGCGTCCACGTTCCCGTGCGCGCCGACGCCCACGCTCGCGTTCCCGCCCACGTCCACGGGCCCGCCCGCTTCGGCCGCCGCCTGCGCGGCGGCCTCCAGGTCGGCGACGGTGGGCAGCCGGAGCTCGACCGTCCACTCGCCCTCCTCCACCCGGAGCGGACCGTCCTGCTCCCCCGGGCGCACGCCCAGGTCGCGTGCGTCGAGGTCGAACTCCATGGCCTCGCCGCACGCACCGCACTCGGCCCGGATCTGCATCCGCTCGCCGAAGAGCGCGCGCCGCAGGGCGTACAGATCCGCCTCGCGCTCGCCCACCGGCAGTGCCAGCAGTTCGTCCGCCGCGGCCTCCGGGCGGGCCGCCCGGTGCAGCAGCAGGGCGCGGCCGGGGCCGTGACGCGCCAGCCCCGCCTCCCAGATGGCCAGCAGCTCCGCGGGCCCCGTGTTCCCCATCTCTCAGGCCGTCCGCTCCCCGTACCGTGCCGTGCCGTTCCCCGTACCCGTGGCCCGCCGCCGCGTCCCGATGACCGCCGCCGTCCCGCGTCCCCGTCCCCCGCCTACGCGGGATGCGTGAACGAGGGCTCTTCCGGCTCCGGCACCTCGTAGTCCCGCTCCCAGCCCTCGCACTCCAACTTCAGGCTCTGGATCGCGACCGCGTTGGCGTTGGCGTCCAACTCGCCGAGCACCTGGTACTCGCTCGGCCAGGTCCGGTAGAGCTTGTGTGAGACGGCCACCTGGCCCGCCTCGTTGAGGACCTGGATGACGATGTCCTTGCGGAAGTCGGCGAGCGAGACCTCGGCGCCGAGCCCCGCGCCGACCTGCCAGACCTTGTTGGCCCAGCGGTCGAACTCGGGGTCGTGGGTGACGCCGCGCTCCAGGGTGATCCCCTCGAACTCGGACCGGCCCGGGGACTTGCGGGGTGAGCTGGGGTCGCCGCCGTTGCGGTGTTTGACGACCTCGGTGGTGCGCTTGAGCGGACTGATCTTGCTGATGCCCGCGACCGTACGACCGTCCCAGAGGACCAGAAACTTGAAGTTCTTGTACGGGTCGAAGCGATGGGCGTTGACCTGGAACTCAGCCATCACATTCCTAAATCTCGAACTGTCCGGCCATCTGCTGGATCTTGACGATCACGAACTCCGCGGGCTTGACCGGCGCAATACCGACCACGACATTCACGATGCCGCGTGCGATGTCCTCGTCCGTCGTGGTGTCCTTGTCGCACTTGACGAAGTACGCCTGTCGCGGAGTACCGCCCTTGAACGCGCCCTTCTCGAACAGCGTGTGGAGATAACCGGAAGCGTTCAGCCGGATCTGCTGCCACAGCTGCTCCGTATTGGGTTCGAAAACGACCCATTGCAGTCCGCGGCGCAGGCTCTCCTCGATATGCAGCGCCAGCCGCCGTACCGGTACGTACTTCCATTCGCTGCTCTGCGCGTCGGCGCCGCGCAGCGTGCGGGCGCCCCAGACCAGCGGGCCCACCACCGGGAACGTGCGCAGGCAGTTGATGCCCAGCGGATTGAGCAGCCCGTTCTCGCGGTCGGTCAGCTGGACGGCGAGCGAGTACACCCCGGCCAGCCGGGCCTCGGTCCCGGCCGGTGCCTTCCACACACCGCGCTCGCCGTCCGTACGGGCCATGACGCCCGCGAGCGCCCCGGAGGGCGGGAAGGCGCGCAGCCGCCCGGTGAGCGGATCGGTGAGCCGCAATTGCGGGAAGTACAGCGCGGCGTGGTCGCTGCGGACCGGTTCGAAGGCGCCGATCCCGGCGCGGGCCGCGTCCACGCTGCCCCAGGCGGAGGGCGCGTCGACCAGCAGGAAGATCCGCCGCTCCCGGCACAGCCGGTCGGCCGCCGACAGTACGGTGACCATGTCGCCCACGGACTCGTATCCGGCGATCTCGGGCAGCGACAACAGGTTGACGTCCTCGATGTCGCGCAGCGCCTGGAGGCCGGTCTTGTCCGCCTCGCTGCCGATGAGGTCGCGGGGGCCGGGCGGGGCGCCGTCCTCGCCGCCGGACAGCGGGAAGACGGGCGGGTTGACCGATGCCTCCAGGCCCAGGTCATTGGCGCATTCGCCCAGGAAGCGCACCACGTCGTCGGGGTCGATGGAACCGGCGACGACCTGGAGGCGGCGACCGAACGCGGTGACCTCGGTGCCCGCGAAGGCGTGCTTGCCGGGGGCATCGGGCAGTGCGCGCAGCTTGCGCTCCAGGAGCAGGGCCAGCTCGGTGACGTCACACGGGGCCTCACCGTCGCAGTCCGGGTCGTAGAGGGTGAACGCGCGCTCCACCTCGCCGATCTTGACCGTCAGCTCGACCTCGAGGTCGGGGAGTTCCTCCGCGAACGGCTTGGAGACCGTGCCGGAAGGGTCCGGCCGGCCCTCGCCGACCACCTTGACCCGGATCAGCGCCGACCCGGCGTTGATCACGGTCTCGGCGTGGCGGCCGTGGGCGGGGTCCATGGACAGGTTGGTGAAGGACTCGCGGGAGGCGCCCCGGGCGTCGAGCACATGGAGGTTGAAGGTCTCCTCCGGGCACGGGGTGTCGTAGTCGACGGCCAGCCGCAGGCCCGAGCCCCAGCGGCCGGGCTCCTTGGCGTGCACCTCCAGCACGGGGCATTCGCTGTGGCCCTCGGTGGATTCGAGGGTGACGCAAGCGGCCTTGCCGGTCCCGGCCTTGGTCACGCGGACGACGACCGCCACGGTGCCGCCGTTGCCGAAGAACTGGTGCACCGCGTAGCCGACCGCGCTCTGCGAGGTGAGGCCCCCGAAACGGCGCTCGAAGTCGGCGAAGCTGGTGATGCGGACCGGGGTGTTCAGCGGGCCCCGCCGGGTGTGGCCCACGAAGGCGGTCACCGAGGTGGTGACCGAGGCGATGGTACGGACGCTGCTGGGAAGCTCTTCGATGTAGACACCGGGATAGCCCGCGGGCGTCGGCATTCCCCCTCCATTCTCTTCAGCGCATCAAGAGATGAGGAGGGGAAGTGAAGATCACACGCGCGGATTTCCCGTCGCGCACACATTTTCTCCTTGTACTTCCCCCGGTCGCACGCCCCCGCGAAACCGGTATCGCAGGATTCGGAACGTCGCTTGCGGCTCCTGATGCGTGAGTGCGGTTTGAGTTTCCGCGCTCGGCGCGATTCCGGTCAAGACATTGATCCGGTCATCTCCTTCACGGGGAATTCCTAGATCGTTTCATCCTCTCCATGAAGTTGACCAAGCCATTACCGTGCGCGAACGCTTCCGGCAATTCGTGATCACAAAATCCCGGCCGGTGGGTGCCGACGGCGAGAACGAGCCGAAAAGGTGAACGGTTCGGCGCGCCGTTTTGCGGTCCCGCTCTCCCGGCGATATCACACCCGCGCCCGCGGGCCGCGCCCGCTGAGCAGGCACTTCAGTCGCGGGGCACTTCAGTCGCCGGGCACGTCAGCCGCGGGGCACTCAGTCGCGCGCGAGCGGGGACGGCGCGAGGGTCGCATGGCCGTCCAGCCAGGCCGGGCGGCTGAGCAGCGGGCGGCAGCGGGTGAACAGGGCGAGGAGTTCGGGGCCGCGCCGCTCCCGCAGGGCGGGGTCGAGACGGGCGAGGTCCAGCTCATTGGCGGCCGAAAGCTCGGCGAAGTCCCGGAGCAGCCGGGGTTCGGGGATGTGCGCACGGCCGGTGAAGCGGTCGTGGAAGACCGCGTCGGTGTCGCCGAGCGCCGGGCAGGTGGCCTTCCGGTCGCAGCTCGCGTAGAGGTACACGATGGCTTCGGCCTCCGCGCCGATCACCGCCACGAGTTCGCCGCGGCGGCCGAGGGGCAGCAGGGTGACGGGGAAGCCGTCGGTGCCGTAGAACGCGTGGCACAGCCCGGCGAGTTGGAGCTCGGGGCGGGCTCCCCAGGCGGCGAGCCGGGCGCGTACGCGCTGGAGGTGGGCCAGGAGGGTGCTGCCACCGGGGTGGGCGATGCGCGCGGCGCCGAGGCGGCGCAGGAGGGTGACGGCCCGGTCGGCGGCGGGGGGAGGGGGAGCGACAGGCACAGGTCGTGTCCTTTCGGTGCTTGGCAGGTCGGCACCCGCACCGCGCCCCCACCCGGTCCGGATCCTCGTGCGAGCGCCGTACGGGTTGCCGCCTGAGCCCTGCGACGATCGTCGCGACCACCGGCCACCCCAGTCAATCCTGGGAATTGCTCGCCAACTCCAAGCTCTACCTTGGGGGTTATGACTCTGGACGATCTGCGGGTGTTCGTGGCCGTGTGCCGGGCGGGCAGCCTCAGCGCCGTGGCCCGTGAGCTGACCTGCACACAGTCGGCGGTGAGCCAGCGGGTGAAGCGGCTGGAGCGCGAGACCGGCGTCAGCCTGCTGGAGCGCCAGGCGCGCGGGGTCGTGCCCACCCCGGCGGGACGCATTCTGTGCGAGGCCGCCGCCGACGGGATCGCCGGGCTCGATCTGGCGCTGCGCCGCCTGGGGGACCTGGTACACGGGGAGAGCGGTTCGGTGCGGATCACCACCGGCAGCACCACCGTGCGGCACTTCATGGCCGAGGCGATCGTCTCGTTCCGCCGCCGCTATCCGAAGGTGAACCTGGAGTTCCAGACCGAGAGTTCCAGCCGTGGCTGCCTCGGTGCCCTCATCGCCGGCAATCTGGATCTGGCCTGGATCACCCTTGGCGGCCCGGTGCGCGGCGTCGAGCAGCGGCCGGTGGCCGAGCTGCCGTGGGTGCTCGCCCTGCGGGCCGGGGATCCGCTCGCGGCCAGGTCGCGGGTGGAGGTGTCCGACCTGGCCGAGATCCCCCTGGTACGGCTGCCGCCGAACTCCACCTCCGGCGGGCAACTCCACGCGGCCCTGGCCGAGCTGGGCGTACGGGCCGGTTCCGACACCAGCGTCGCCGACTGGGACACGGCCCTGCTGCTGGCCGAACTCGGCCTGGGGCGTGCCGTGGTACCCGCCCTGCCGGGGCTGCCGGTGCCCGGGGACGACGGGCCGCTGCGGCTCGTCCCGATCCCCGCGCTGCCACCGCTGCCGGTCGGCTGGGCGGCCCGCCGCTGGGACGCGCTCCCGCCGCTGGCCAGGGCCTTCGCTGACACGGTGGCCGACACCTTGCGCGTCGTCGCCTCGTCCGAAGGGCACTCGACACGGCCCCACGAGTGATCATTTTCGGACTTCCGCCGTCAACGGGCCGGGATGGGCCGCCTCGACGCGGCGCGCACCCCTATGCTTCTACACGCATGTAGAAGCACGCACCCACTCGCACCCGTAACTCCATTCTCACCCGTAACCCCCCACGCACCCGTAACCCCCTACGCACACGCGACAGTACGCACATTGAAGGAGTGGACGCCCTCATGGTGTTCAAACGACTGCTCGGCTCGCTCGGTGTCGGCGGGCCCACCGTGGACACGGTGCTGGACCCCGGCCCGGTACACCCCGGCGGGCCGCTGACCGGTCAGGTCCATCTCCGGGGCGGCACGGCGGACTTCGAGATCGAGCAGATCACGCTGGAGCTCGTGGCCCGGGTGGAGGACGAGCACGGCGACGAGGAGCGGGAAGGGGTCGTCCTCTTCGACCGCTTCACCGTCGGCGGCGGCTTCCGGCTCGCCGAGGGCGAGCACCGCAGCCTCCCGTTCACCGTCCACCTCCCCTGGGAGACGCCGATCACCGAGCTGTACGGGCAGCCGCTGGGCATCATCCTCGGCGTCCGCACCGGGCTGGAGGTCGCGAGCGCGAAGGACAAGGGCGACCTCGACCAGCTGACCGTGGCCCCGCTGCCGGCCCAGGAAGCCGTTCTGGAAGCGCTGGGGCAGCTCGGCTTCGGCTTCAAGTCCGCCGATCTGGAGCTGGGCCATGTGGGCGGCACCGGGCAGCGGCTGCCGTTCTACCAGGAGATCGAGCTCACCCCGGCCCCCCAGTACGCCCACGCCATCAACGAGCTGGAGGTGACGTTCCTGGCGAGCCCGGGCGGCATGGACGTCGTCCTGGAGGCCGACAAGCGCGGCGGGCCCTTCTCCTCGGGGGAGGACGCCCTCACGCTCTTCACCGTCGGCCATGAGGGCGTCGAGCACCGCGACTGGAACGCCGAGGTCGGCGACTGGATCCGCCGGCTCGTCGAACGGCGCGCCGCCTATGGCTCTTACGGCTCGCATGGCTCCTACGGGCACGGTCACGGCTACGGGTCCGCGGACCACCACCACGATGGGCACCACGACGGCGGGCGGCGCTCCGGCCCGAGCACCGCGGCGGTCGTCGGAGGCGTCGCGGCGGGTGTCGCGGTCGGCGTCGTCGGCGGGATGGTCGCCGCGGAGGTCGTCGACGAGATCGGCGACGCCTTCGAGGACGAGGAGGACGAGGACTGACCACCTTCCCCGGCCAGGGGCGGCCCCCGGCCTCCCCGGCCAGGGGCGGCCCCGGGCCGGGGAGCCTTCTCGGCGTTTCGGCCATGGCCCGGTGCGGCCGGGTCCCGACGGCCGTGGTCCCATGGGGCCGAACAGCGCCACCCGAGGACCCGCCGCCCAGCCGTCGAGGAGGACGAACGACCATGACCGCCGACAGCCGCCCGGAACCACCCCACTTCGGCGACGAGCGCGAAACCCTGCGCGCCTTCCTCGACTACCAGCGGGCGACGCTCGCCATGAAGTGCCGGGGGCTGACGGACGAGGAGTTGCGGCAGCGCTCGATGCCGCCCTCGACGCTGACGCTGCTGGGCCTGGTGCGGCACCTGGCCGAGGTGGAACGGGCCTGGTTCCGGCGGGTGTTCGAGGACAACGACGCCCCGATGGTCTGGTCCCCGGTGATCGACTTCCAGGCGGCGTACGACGTGAGCGAGGCGACCGGAGCCGAGGCGTTCGCGGCCTGGGAGGCGGAGGTCGAGACCTCCCGCCGGATCGAGCGGGAGGCGGACTCGCTCGACCTGACGGGCCATCAGCCCCGGTGGGGCGAGGAGGTTTCGCTGCGGATGGTGCTGGTGCATGTGCTGCTGGAGTACGGCCGCCACAACGGGCACGCGGACTTTTTGCGCGAGGGCGTGGACGGGACTGTGGGGGCCTGAGCGACTTGACGGTGTCATCCCGGCCATGGGGTACGCGCAGCTGCCCATGCGGAGCGGACGCCCCCGCGACGGGGCGGGGCGGCTGGTTGAGGCGGCCGGAGCTGGGCACTCCGTGGGTCACGTGACCCGATACGACCGTGCCGGATGCCAAAGGACGATCATGAGCGAGCCCAGGACATCGACATCCCCCCGCATGCTCGGCATCTACCTCAATGACCACCTGACCGGAGCGACGGCCGGAATGCGACTGGCCGGCCGGACGGAGCCGCGGGAGGCGGTGGTCGGAACATGACTCCTCCCGCTCCCCGCACTCCTCCCACTCCTCCCGCACCTCCCCCGGACGGCGCCGCCGAGTTCCTCTTCATCGGCAATGCCACGCTCCTCATCCGCTACGGCACGCTGACACTGCTCACCGATCCCAACTTCCTGCACCGGGGCCAGTACGCCTATCTGGGCAAGGGGCTGATGTCCCGGCGGCTGACCGAGCCCGCCCTGAGCGTCTCGGAGATCCCGTCCGACCTGGACGCCGTGGTGCTCTCGCATCTGCACGGCGACCACTGGGACCGGGTGGCGCGCCGGCGGCTGGACCGCGCGCTGCCCATCATCACCACCCCGCACGCCTCCCGGCGGCTTCAGGGCGTCCATGGGTTCAGCCGGGCAACCGGGCTGCCCACCTGGCACGATCATGTCCTGGTGAACGACCGCAGCCAGGTCCGGATCACCGCACTGCCCGGCAGGCACGCCCCGGGCCGGTGGCAGCGGCTGCTGCCACCGGTGATGGGGAGCCTGCTGGACTTCGGCGCGCCGGGGGCGGCGCCACGGCTGCGGGTGTACATCACCGGCGACACGCTGATGTTCCCGGGCATCCACGAGATCGCCCGGCGCTACCCGGATGTGCATCTGGCCGTGGTCCACCTGGGCGGCACCCGGCTTCCTGGCGGGCTGATCGTGACCATGGACGCGCTCCAGGGGGCCGGTCTGGTCAAGGCCGTACGGCCGGAGCGGGTGCTGCCGGTGCACTACGACGACTACGCCGCCTTCAGCTCCCCGCTCTCCGCGTTCCTGGAGGAGACCCGGCAGCCGGACTTCCCGTCCGAGGTGGTCCACTGCCCCCGCGGCGAGCGCGTCACCGTGAACGCGCAGGGCGTGCTCCAGGCGCTGTGACACGCGAGGCCAAGGCGGCGGCGTGCCGACCCGCCGTCAGGCCGCGCTCCGTGGCGTGCCGGTGCTATCAGGCCGCGCTGGTGGGCGTCTGGTCGTCGCTGCGCAGCAGCCGCAGGCGTTCCAGCAGCTGGGGACGGTGCAGCTCCACGACGCACGCCATCAGGTCCGGATGGCGCATCAGCGGCGCGGCCTGCCAGTCGTGGGCGTCGGGCTCGGTGAGCCGCCGGAACTCCCTGGGCGACCCGGCGGCGTGCTCACAGTCGGCGAGCGCCGCCACGGCCTCGGCCGCGAGGGTGGAGCAGGTGAGCAGGGCCGCCGCCCAGCTCGCCACGACCTCGTCCACCCAGGTGCGCCAGACGCCGTCTGGGCCGCGGATCTCGTACGGCTCAGCGTCCACGAGCCAGTCCAGCCGGTAGGAACCGCCCGGTCCGGCCATGGTCACCAGGGCGGCGTCGGTGGTGGTCGGGTAGCGCAGCCACGCGGCGACGGTCACGGCCTGTCGAGCCTGCGCCTCTGCGAGCGCGGCGTTCATCGCGCCGTCGGCCGCCGGATAGGCCCTGATCAGCCACTGCGCGGTCGCCGCTATGACGGATGACAGGTCCAGGGACAAACGAGCCGCTCCTCTTGCGCGATAGCTGTCAGCACCGTACCCGCAGGACGGCGGTGTCGAACATGACATAGATCACTCTCAATGGCGGCGCGCCGGTATGGACGCGCGGGCGAGGAGCGCATAGCGGCCCGGCGGTCGGTGTACCGCATAGCGGCCGGGGCGCCGGGTACCTGGTGGCCATGAACGCCCCAGGTCCCGCCGTCGGTGTGGTCATCGCCACCCGCGATCGCGCCGAAACACTCGCCACCGCCCTGGAACACCTCACCGCCCTGCCGGAGCGGCCACCGGTCGTGGTCGTGGACAACGGCTCGACGGACCACACCAGGGCCATGGTCGCCGAGCGGTTTCCCCAGGTACGGGTCCTGGCGCACGGGGCCAACCGCGGCGCGCTCGCCCGCAACGACGGTGTACGCGCCATCGGCACACCCTACGTGGCCTTCAGCGACGACGACTCCTGGTGGCGGCCCGGCGCCCTGGCGCGGGCCGCCACCCTGCTGACCGGCCATCCGCGGCTGGGGCTGCTGGCGGCCCAGGTGCGGGTCGGGCCGGAGGAGCGGCCCGACCCGCTGAACGCCACGATGAGCGCCTCCCCCGCCGGCCGGGCCGCGGACCTTCCCGGCCCCGAGGTCCTCGGCTTCCTCGCCTGCGGGGCCGTGGTGCGCCGGGATGCCTTCCTGGAGGCGGGCGGCTTCCATCCACTGATCTTCTTCGGCGGCGAGGAGACCCTGCTCGCCTATGACCTCGCCGCGATGGGCTGGGGCGTCTCGTACTGCCCCGAGGTGGTCGCCCACCACCATCCGGCCTCCTCGCCGCGCAAGGACCGCACCGCCGTGATGCGGCGCAACGAGCTGATCGGCTGCTGGCTGCGCCGCCCACTGCCGCTCGCCGCCCGGCGCACCGCCGGGCTGCTCACCGAGGCCGGGCGGGACCCGGTGGCGAGAACCGCGCTGCGCGGTCTGCTCGCCCGGCTGCCCGCCGCGCTGTGGCAGCGCCGGCCGCTGCCGCCGTGGGTCGAGGAGGCCGCCCGGCGCGTGGACCGGCAGCGGACGGACGACGCGTCCCTACAGGAGGAGAGGCAGGCCGTCACCCATGACCGATGACCAGGGCGAGGACCGGGGCCGGGACCAGGGCCTGGGCCGGGACCGGGACCTGGGCCAGAGCCAGAGCCAGGGCCCAGGGACCGCCGACGGACGCCACGACGGTCGTCGTCATCACCCGCGACCGGCGGGACGAGCTGCTGCACACCCTGGACCGGCTGGCCGAACTGCCCGAGCGGCCGCCCGTGATCGTCACCGACAACGGCTCCACGGACGGCACGGCGGAGGCGGTGGCCCGGCGATAAGGCCCCTCGCGGGCGATACGGGAGTTGGCCACGCACTCCCCCGGCCAGGGTCAGCACCCGGTCATGGGTGCGCCCGTGCAGCCGGCGCACCAGGTCCAGCAGCGTCTCCTCCAGACACGCCTGGGCGCTCGCCGCGAGATCGGCATGCGGCTGCGACCACGCCCGGCCGGGGCGCAGCGGGGGGCACAGCTCGGCCCAGGGCACCCCGGTGGCGTGGAAACCGCCGTCGCCGGTGGCGTACACATACCGCCGCAGCTCGTCCAGCATCCGGGGGTTCCGTAAGGGCGCCCGTGTCCGGGGCCCGGCTGACACGGGTTGCCGTACGTCTACGCGGCCGTCGCGCGCCGCACCCCGTAGGCCGCGGCCCCCAGTGCCAGCACCGCCGCACCGGAGACCACCGAGGAGACCGGCAGGGCGAAGGCGAGCAGCAGACAGCCGGCCAGGCCGAGCCCCGGCACGATCCGCGGTGGACGGCCCTCGGCCGGGGTGAGGGTCCAGGCGGAGGCGTTGGCGACGGCGTAGTAGGCCAGCACCCCGAACGAGGAGAACCCGATGGCGCCGCGCAGATCCGCCGTCGCCGCCAGGACCGCCACCACCGCGCCCACGGCCAGCTCGGCGCGGTGCGGCACCGCGAACCGGGGGTGCACGGCGGCCAGCGCGGGCGGAAGGTGCCGGTCGCGGGCCATGGCCAGGGTGGTCCGGGAGACGCCCAGGATGAGCGCGAGCAGCGACCCCAGCGCGGCCACCGCGGCGCCCGCCCGCACCACCGGCGACAGCCCCGGGAGCCCGGCGGCACGCACGGCGTCGGCCAGCGGGGCGCCCGCCGCGCCCAGCCCGCCACTGCCCAGCACGGTCAGCGTGGCGACCGCGACCGCCGCGTAGACGGCCAGGGCGATGCCGAGCGCGAGGGGGATGGCGCGGGGGATGGTGCGCGCCGGGTCGCGGACCTCCTCGCCGAGGGTGGCGATACGGGCGTATCCGGCGAAGGCGAAGAACAGCAGGCCGCCCGCGCGCAGCACCCCGCCGAGGGTGGCGTCGCCGCCGATCTCCAGCCGTGCGGCGGCCGCATCCCCGGAGGTGAGGAGGGCCACGACCACGGCGGCCAGGACCGCGAGCACGACGGCCACGATCGCCCGGGTCAGCCAGGCGGCCTTGTGCACGCCCACGTAGTTGACCGCCGTCAGCGCCACCACGGCCGCCACCGCCACCGCGTGTGCCTGGGCGGGCCAGACATAGGAGCCGACGGTCAGGGCCATCGCCGCGCAGGAGGCGGTCTTGCCGACCACGAACGCCCAGCCGGCCAGATACCCCCAGAAGTCGCCCAGCCGCTCACGGCCGTAGACATAGGTGCCACCGGACCGCGGGTAGCGGGCGGCCAGCCGCGCGGAGGAGGTGGCGTTGCAGTACGCCACCAGCCCGGCGGCCACCAGGCCGAGCAGCAGCCCCGTCCCCGCCTCCCGCGCCGCGGGCCCCAGCGCCCCGAAGATGCCCGCGCCGATCATCGACCCCAGGCCGACCACGACCGCGTCGAAGACGCCCAGGCGCCGCCGCAACTCCCCCGGTCCGGCAGGGGTGTTCACCGTGTCCCCCATCGCTCAGCCCCGGTCCGTGTCGTGGCTGCACCCGGTCCGGCGGCGCGGGCGCGGGCCGCTGACCGGCCCGAGGGCGCGCGGCGGCGGGAGTTGGCGGGCGAGGGCGTAGCGCATGTGCTTCAGTATGGTGCCGGGTTTCGGCCACCGGCCAGGGCCCGCCCTCTCGACACCGTGCGGGCCCAAGCGGGGTCCGCCCGCCGCCCGCCGCTCTACGATGGGGACATGCCGGTCAGCGAACCCTCCTCAACTGCGACCCGGTCGCATACGCATCCCAGCGGCGCGGCGCAGTTCGCCACGGCCGCCAATGTCTTCTCGCTGCTGTCCGACCCGACCCGGCTGCATCTGGTGTGGTCCCTCGCCCGGGGCGAGGCCGATGTCAACACCCTTACCGAGGCCAGCGGGGCGGCCCGCCCGGCGGTGAGCCAGCATCTGGCCAAGCTCCGGCTGGCCGGGCTGGTCCAGGTGCGCAAGGAGGGCCGCCGCTCGGTGTACTCCCTCCACGACGGCCATCTGCGCCGGCTGGTCACCGAGGCCGTCAACCACGCGGACCACATGGTCACCGGGGCCCCGCCGCACGACTGAGCCTCGGCAGAGGACGCCGACGGGACCTCCTCACACGGCGTGGTGGGCCAGCAGCCGATGCGGGTCCTCCGCGCCCGGCGCGGGGGCCGGATCGGTGTGCACCAGGGCGGCGGTCAGCCGGGGCACCGCGTGACGGAGGGCGTGTTCGGCCCCGACCGCCACATCGTGCGCCGCCCGCAGATCCAGGCCGCCGTCCACCTCGACCGTGACCTCGGCGCGCAGCCGGTGGCCGATCCAGCGCATCCGGAGCTCGGTCACGCCGAGCACTCCGGGGACCTCCCGCAGGGCGGCCTCGCCCGCGTCGATCACCGCCGGGTCGACGGAGTCCATCAGCCGCCGGAACACCTCGCGGGCCGCGTCCTTGAGGACGAGCAGGATGGCGGCGGTGATGGCCAGGCCGACGATCGGGTCCGCGCGCTGCCAGCCGAGGGCCGCGCCGCCCGCGCCCAGCAGCACCGCCAGGGAGGTGAAGCCGTCGGTGCGGGCGTGCAGCCCGTCGGCGACCAGGGCCGCCGAGCCGATCCGCCGCCCGACCCGGATCCGGTGCCGGGCCACCCATTCGTTGCCGATGAAGCCGAGGACCGCCGCGACCGCGACGACCCCCGGGTGGGACATGGCGCGCGGGTGCAGCAGCCGCTCCACGGCCTCGTACGCGGCCAGGGCCGCCGAGGCGGCGATGGTCAGGACGATGACGATCCCGGCCAGGTCCTCGGCCCGGCCGTAGCCGTAGGTGAACCGGCGGTTCGCCGCGCGGCGCCCCAGGACGAACGCCACGCCGAGCGGCAGCGCGGTCAGCGCGTCGGCGGCGTTGTGGACGGTGTCGCCCAGCAGCGCCACCGAGCCGGAGAGCACGACGACCGCGGCCTGGAGGACCGCGGTGGCGCCCAGGACGGCGAGGGAGAGCCATAGGGCGCGCATGCCCTCCGCCGAGGACTCCAGCGCGGAGTCGACCTTCTGGGCCGACTCGTGGGAGTGCGGTTTCAGCAGATGCGCGAGCTGGTGCCAGCGGTGGTGGTGCCGGTGTCCATGGTGATGCGACTCCATACCGCCATTATGTGCATACACGCGCACGCATGCACCCGTTGAGCCGGAGAAGACTCCGCCGGACCACGAAAGAGGCCTCTCCGAACACGCGAAAGACCTCTCCCGACCATGGAAGACCTCGGTGCCGACCGGTCTTGCCAATGTTTTGGCAAGCATTGACAAGGTTGCGCAACGGTGAAGACCATGCCACATGCCGTTCATCCACCCCACCTCGTCACACCGGTAACGGGCTGCCATGGCCCCCACCCTGACCGATGTCGCCAAGGGCGCCAATGTGGCACTGTCCACGGCGTCCCGGGCGTTCAGCGACCCCGGCCGGCTCGGCCCCCAGACCCTGCGCAAGATCCTGACCGTCGCGCAGGAGCTGGGGTACGAACCACCCGTGGCGCGCACCGCCGAGAGCGCCACCGCGGCCCGAGCCGAGACCGCCACCGTCGCGCTCGTCGTCCCCGATATCGCCAACCCCGTCTTCGGGGCCTTCGTCAAGGCCGCACAGGGCGAGTGCCGGCACCGCAGGCAGACCGTCGTCCTCGCCGACACCGACCTCGACCCGGACCGTGAGCGCGAGATCCTCGCACACCTCAAGGAGCGGGCGGACGGCCTGGTCGTGTGCTCTCCCCGGCTCGACGCGGACGATGTGCTCGACATCTGCGACCGCACCCCCGCCGTGCTGGTCAACCGCGAAACGTCCGGCACCGACTGTGTGCTCGCCGACGCCGCCCACGGCATGCGCCAGGCCGTGGAGTACCTCGCCGCCCTGGGACACCGGCGGATCGCCTACGTCCAGGGCATGCGGCGCTCCTGGTCCAACGCCCACCGCGTGGACCTCGTCCGCGCCGAGACCGAACGGGCCGGGCTGGAGCTGGAGTTGCTGGGCTGGCAGTCCGAGACGGTGGCGGGCGGCACCGCCGCCGCCGCGAGCGTCATGGCCTCGGGCGCCTCCGCCGTCATCGCCCACAACGACCTGATGGCGTTCGGCGTGCTGACCGGCGCCCGGGCGCTGGGGCTGAGCGTGCCCGGGGACCTCAGCGTCATCGGGTTCGACGACATCCCCTTCGCCGAGGTCTCCCAGCCGTCCCTGACCAGCGTCGCCGTGCCGATGGCCCGTGCCGGGGCGCTCAGCCTGCAAATGCTGGGGCAGGTCCTCGCGGGCGAACGGCAGATCCCGCGTACCCACCGGCTGCCCACGCAGCTCATCGTGCGCGACTCCACCGGCCCCGCCACGACCACCGCCCCCAGCACGCCCGCCACCCCCACCATCCCCGCCACCAAGGACCCCTCATGACCGCCGACCCCCTGACCGTGGTGGTCGCCGACCCCAATCTCGCCCCGCTGCGCGCCGAGTTCGAGGCCGCCCTCCCCCACGGCACGGTCGTCCACTGGCCCGACCCCCGGCACACCGAGGCGGTCGAAGCCGCCGTGGCGGACGCGGACGTCCTCGTCTCGGGCCGGTGCACCGCCGCCATGGCCGCGGCCGCCACCCGGCTCCGGCTGGTCCACGCCGCCGGCGCCGGGACGGACAACATCGACATCGCCGCGCTGGCGCCGGGCACCCAGGTGGCCAACACCTTCCACCACGAGAACGCCATCGCCGAATACACCCTGTCCGCCACGATCCTGATGCGCCGTGGCTTTCTGCGCCAGCACACCGCGCTGCGCCGGGAAGCACACTGGGACTCCCCCGCCCATGACCCACGGGCCCCCTGGGCGGAGGACCTGACCGCCGCCACCGTCGGGTTCATCGGCTTCGGCCACATCGGGGCCCGCTGCTGGCGGCTGTTCCAGGCGTTCGGCGCGCGGGGCGTCGCCGTCACCCGGAGCGGGAAAGTGGACGCGGCGGCCCACGGACTGCTGTGGGCCGGGACCGTCAAGGACCTCGACGCCCTGCTGGAGAGCTGCCACGCCGTGGTGGTGTCCGTGCCACTCACCGAGGACACCACCGGGCTGATCGGCGCGGCCGAGCTGTCCCGGATGCGCCCGGACGCGGTCCTGGTCAACGTCGGCCGTGGCCCCGTCGTGGACGAGGACGCGCTGTACGAGGCGCTGAGCGACCACACCATCGGCGGCGCCGCGATCGACGTCTGGTACCGCTACCCGGCCGACGGACACACCGCCGCCCCCGGCAACCACCCCTTCGACACGCTGGACAACGTGCTGATGACCCCACACTCCTCGGGCCTCACCCGCCAGACCTTCGTCCACCGCACCGCCGACATCACCGCCAACATCCGACGGCTCGCCGCGGGCGAACCGCTCCGCAACGTGGTGGCGGTGGCCCCGTGACGACGAACGACACCATCACCGCCGTCGACGTCCTGGTCACCAGCCCGGGCCGCAACTTCGTCCTCCTCAAGATCACCACCGCGGACGGCGTCACCGGCTGGGGCGACGCCACCCTCAACGGCCGCGAACTCGCCGTCGCCTCCTACCTCCGCGACCACCTCGCACCCCTCCTGATCGGCCGCGACCCGGCCCGCGTCGAGGACACCTGGCAGTACCTCTACCGCGGCGCCTACTGGCGGCGCGGACCGGTGACCATGACCGCCATCGGCGCGGTGGACATCGCGCTCTGGGACATCAAGGGCAAGACCACCGGACAGCCCGTCTACCAGCTGCTGGGCGGCGCGGTCCGCGACCGGATCCTCGCCTACACCCACGCCACCGGCTGGGACCTCCCCCAACTGCTGGAGTCCATCGAGGCACGGCGGGACCGCGGCTTCCGCGCCGTACGGGCCCAAAGCGGCGTCCCCGGCCTGGAGATGGTCTACGGCGTCAGCAGAAGCGGCACCGGATACGAACCGGCCGGCCGGGGCGCCGCCCCCGTCGAGGAGACCTGGGACACCGACGCCTACCTCCGCCACATCCCCCACGTCCTCACCCGGATCCGCGAACACGTGGGCCCCGAGCTGAAGCTCCTCCACGACACCCACCACCGGCTCACCCCAGGCGAGGCCGCCCGGCTCGGCCGCGCCCTGGAACCGGCGGACCTCTTCTGGCTGGAGGACGTCACCCCCGCCGAGAACCAGGAGGTACTGCGGCACATCCGCCACCACACCACCGTCCCACTGGCCATCGGCGAGGTGTTCAACACCGTCTGGGAGTGCCAGACACTGATCACCGAGCAACTGATCGACTTCATCCGCACCTGTGTGAGCCACGCCGGAGGCATCAGCCATCTGCGCCGCATCGCCACCCTCGCCGACCTCTGGCAGGTACGGCTCGGACCACACGGCCCCTCGGACATCTCACCCGTCGCCCTCGGCGCCTCACTCCACCTCGGCCTGGCCACCCCCAACTTCGCCATCCAGGAGTACATGGGCTACGAACCCCTGGTCCACGAGGTGTTCCGGCACGCCTGGTCCTACGCCGACGGCCACCTCCACCCCGGCGACGCACCCGGCATCGGCGTCGACATCGACGAGGAACTCGCCGCCCGCCACCCCTACGAACCCGCCTGTCTGCCGGTCGCGCGACGGCTCGACGGCTCGATGACGGACTGGTGACACCGATGCCCCACCCCCTCCCCCGGCTCCGCCGCGCCACCACCCCCGCCGCCGCCCTCACCCTCCCCCACCCACCCACCGAAACCGGCATCGTCCACCTGGGCCTCGGCAACTTCCACCGCGCCCACCAGGCCGTCCACACCGCCGCCGCCCTGCGCCACACCGACGGCCCCTGGGGCATCCTCGGCGTGGCCAGCCACTCCGCCACCGTGGCGCGGGCCATGCGCGACCAGGAGATGGCCTACGCCGTCGTGGAGATCTCCCCCGACGACACCCGCGTCACCGTCCCCGCCGTGCACACCGGCACCCTGGTGGCCACCGAGCAGCCCGACGACCTCCTCGACGCCCTCGCGGCCCCCGCCACGGCCGTCATCACCCTGACCGTCACCGAACACGGCTACACCTTCTCCCCGCGCACCGGCGGCCTCGACCTCGACGCCCCCGCCGTCCAGGCCGACCTGCGCGGCCACACGCCACCACGGACCACCATCGGCCAGATCGTCCGCGGCCTCCAGCGCCGCATGCGCACCGGAGCCCGGCCCGTCACCGTGCTCAGCTGCGACAACCTCGTCGGCAACGGCACCCAGACCAGGCGGCTCGTCCACGAGTTCACCCAGGCCCTCCCGGCGGCCGAACGCGACGACCTCACACCCTGGCTGGAATCCGCGGTGACCTTCCCCAGCTCCATGGTCGACCGCATCGTCCCCGCCACCACCGACACCTACCGCGACGCCGTCGCCACCCACCTCGGCGTACGCGACACCGTCCCCGTGCCCGCCGAACCCTTCAGCATGTGGGTCATGGAGGACCGCTTCGCCGCCGGACGCCCGCGCTGGGAAACCGGCGGGGCACTCTTCACCGACGACGTCGAACCCTACGAACTGCTGAAGCTGCGCCTGCTCAACGGCACCCACTCCCTCATCGCCTACCTCGGCGCACTGGACGGACGCGAGACCATCCCGGATGCCACCGCCCGGCCGTTCATCGCCGAAGCCGCCCACGCGGTACTCCACGACGACTATCTGCCGACCCTCACCGTGCCCACACACATCAACCCCGACCACTACATCGGACAGCTCTTCGACCGCTGGGCCAACACCGCCCTGGGCCACCGCACCCGGCAGGTCGGCTCCGACGGCTCGGTCAAACTGCGCCAACGGGTCCCCGAACCCGCCCTGTTCCACCTGCGGGCCGGACGCATGCCCCACCATCTGGCGCTCACCGTCGCCGCCTATCTGTGCTGCGTGGCACCGCGCCCCGGCTTCTCCCCCGGCCCCCACGCCACCGCGATGGCGGACCCCGCCCGGGAGCCGCTCGCCACCATCGCCGCGCGGAGCGCCACCGCCTCCGGGCCGCCCTTCGTCGAAGCCGTCCTGGACAGCGGATTGCTCGGCGACGGGCTGAGAGACCACCCGGACTTCGCCGCCCGGGTATCCGAGCTGATCGACCTCATCGTCCGCCACGGCCCCGCCGCCGCGGCAGCCGACGCCGCCGGGGCCCTCCGGACCCCCGCCCACCACTGACCCCGTCCCCCCTTTCTCCCCCACTCCCCATCTCTCCACTTCCCCCGTCCCCTTTCGCCCGCCCTCCCCTCCACCGCTCCGCTGCGTCGATCCGTTCAAGGAGGCATGGATCATGGACAGCAATCCCACCCCCGCCACGGCGCGTCCCCCGTCGCCGGCCACCGCCCCCTCCGACCCATCCACCCCCGCCGAACCACCCGCCGACCCCCGCGCGGTGCGCCGCGCCGCCCTGGCCGGCCTCATCGGCACCGCGCTCGAACAGTACGACTTCGTCATCTACGGCACCGCCTCGGCGCTGATCTTCAGCGATCTGTTCTTCCCCAACGCCTCGCCGTCCGTGGGCATCCTGGCCAGCTTCAGCACCTACGCGGTGGGCTTCGCCGCCCGCCCGCTCGGCGGGCTCTTCTTCTCCCGATACGGCGACCGCCTCGGCCGCAAGTGGGTACTGGTGGCGACCCTGCTCCTGATGGGCGGCTCCACCCTCGCCATCGGACTGCTGCCCACCTACAACGAGGTGGGGCTGCTCGCCCCGATCCTGCTGCTCATCTGCCGCATGGGGCAGGGGTTCGGGGCCGGGGCCGAGCAGTCAGGCGGCGCCACCCTGCTCACCGAGACCGCCGCCCCAGGGCGCCGCGGCAGACTGTCCTCCCTCGTCATGACCGGCGCCGCGCTGGGCACCGCCCTGGGCGCGGTGGCCTGGATCCTCGCCCAACGCCTGCCCGACGACGCCCTGATGAGCTGGGGCTGGCGGCTGATCTTCGGCAGCAGCCTCCTCGTGACCGTGATCGCCCTGGTGCTGCGCCGCAAGCTCGACGAGAGCCCGGTCTTCACCGAACTCAAGGAGCAGCGGGAACGGCCCGCCTCACCGGTGAAGGAGGTCTTCCAGCACGGCCGGAAGCCCATGCTGCTGGCGCTGTTCATGAACTTCGGCGTCAGCACCCAGTCCTACACGTACCAGGTGTTCATGGCCTCCTACCTGGTGTCCAGCGTCGGCGTCGACAAGGACTTCGTCCCCCAGGTGCTGCTGATCGGGGCCCTGTGCGGCGGTCTCGCGGCCATCTGCTTCGGCACCCTCTCCGACCGCCTCGGGCGGCGCCCGGTGTACTCCACCATCGCCGCCGCGCTGGTGCTGCTGCCGGCCCCGACCTTCATCGCGCTGAACACCGGCTCACATGTGGCCATCACCGTGGCCATCGTCATCGGCTTCATCCTGGCCTGCCACGGCTCGGTCGGCGTCCAGATGAGCTACTTCCCCGAACTGTTCGGCAAGCGCTACCGCTACGCGGGCGTCACGCTGGGCCGGGAGTTCTCCTCACTGATCGGCGGCGGGGTCGCACCGCTGATCTGTAGCGCGCTCCTCACCTCGTTCTCCGGCTCCTGGATACCGGTCGCCATCTATATGTCGCTGGTCACGGCGGTCAGCCTCGTCGCCACCCGGATGTCCCCGGAAACCCTCGACCGCGATCTGAACACCGCGGCCGACGCCACCGAGCCGGTGCGCCGGTGAACGCCTAGCGCGATCCGCAGGGCAGCAGCGCCATCCCCCGCGCGTTCGTGATCGCACGGGCCAGTTGGCGCTGCTGCCGCACTCCGGCAGAAGAGCAACGCTTGGCACACTATTTCAGCCGTCGACGCCAAGGGTCCGCCCGTCGACGCCAAGGGTCCGCCCGTCGACGCCGACGGAGCGTCCGGCTACGGTGCGTCGCCGAGGCGAAGATCACCGTCGATGGGCGGCACGAAGAAACCGGCCACCTCCGCCTCCGTGACCTCGGCGAGAGCCGCCGGGGTCCAACGGGGGCGGCGGTCCTTGTCGATCACCTGGGCGCGGATGCCCTCGATGAGGTCCGGGCGGGACAGGGCCGCGCAGGAGACGCGGTACTCCTGCTCCATGACCCGCTCCAGCGAGCCCAGCGTCCGGGCCCCGCGGACGGCGGCCAGCGTGACCTTCAGCGCGGTCGGCGACTTGGCGAGGAGGGTCTCGGCGGCCTCCTTGGCGGCCGGTTCGCCGACCGCCATCAACCGGTCCACGATCTCCTCGACGGTGTCCGCCGCATAGCACTGGTCGATCCACTCCCGGTGGCCGTCCAGGGTTCCGGCCGGGGCCTGGACGGCGTACCGGGGCAGGACGTCCGCCACCGGCTCCACGGCCAGGTCCCGGGTCAGCGCGGGCAGCTGACCGGAGGGGACAACATGGTCGGCCAGCCCGCAGCGCAGGGCGTCGGCGGCGCCCACCGACGCCCCCGTGAGCGCCAGATGCGTGCCCAGTTCGCCCGGTGCGCGGGCCAGCAGATGGGTGCCGCCGACGTCCGGTACGAAGCCGATCGTGGTCTCGGGCATGGCCACCCGGGAGCGTTCGGTGACGATCCGCACACCGCCGTGTGCCGAGATCCCGACGCCGCCGCCCATCACGATGCCGTCCATCAGGGCCACATAGGGCTTGGGGTAGCGAGCGATCCGGATGTTGAGCGTGTACTCGTCGCGCCAGAACGCCCGCGAGGCCGCGCCGCCGCCCGAGGTCACGTCCTGGTGGATCAGGCGGATGTCGCCGCCCGCGCACAGCCCGCGCTCCCCCGCCCCGTCGATCACCACGGCCGCTACGGCCGGGTCCCGCTCCCAGGCGGTGAGGGTCTCGGCGATCCGGGTCACCATCGGATGGGTGAGGGCGTTCAGGGCACGGGGCCGGTTGAGGGTGAGATGTCCGGCGCGGCCCTCGACGCGCGTCAGCACGGCGTCGTCGTCGGTCGCGCGATCGGTCACGGAGTCGGTCACGAGGTGTTCGTTCCTTCCGTCGTCTGGTGCGTTCGCGGATCACCGGCGATCCGTCACCGCCGATCCGTCACCGCCGATCCTCTCAACGACCCCTCGGCCCGCCGCGGCCGCGCCCTCCGCCCGGCCGATCGGCACAAAACCCTCTGGACACCCGCCGCCCCGCCGGGGAGGGTTGGCGCAGCCCACCCCTGACCCCATGAGGACCCCTCTGATGAGTGCTCATCCGCTGCCCACCAGCACCCCCGCCGCCGAGGGCGTGGACGCGCGGGGCGTCCACGCCTTCCTCGACGCCGTCGAGGGCGCGCCGGACATCGAGCCGCACAGTCTGATGATCCTGCGCCACGGCCGGCTGATCGCCTCCGGCTGGTGGGCGCCGTACACCGCCGAGCGGCCGCATCTGCTCTACTCCCTCAGCAAGAGCTTCACCTCCACGGCGGCGGGGCTGGCCGCCGCCGAGGGGCTGCTGGACCTCGACGCTCCGGTGATCTCGTACTTCCCGGAGTTCGAGGCGGAGATCACCGACCCGGGCAGCCGCGCCATGCTCGTACGCCATGTCGCGTCCATGGCCAGCGGACACCTCGAGGAGACGATGGAGCGGGCGTTCGGGCTGGACCCGGAGGAGCCCGTGCGCGGCTTCCTGCGGCTGCCGCCGGACCGCGCGCCGGGCACCGTCTTCGCGTACAACCAGCCGGCCACGTACACGCTCGCCGCGATCGTCCAGCGGGTGACCGGGCAGTCGCTGACGGAGTATCTGCGGCCGCGTCTGTTCGATCCGCTGGGGATCGGCGAGACGGCCTGGCTCCAGGTGCCGGCCGGGCGCGACCTCGGCTTCAGCGGGCTGTTCGCGGCCACCGACGCGATCGCCCGGCTGGGGCTGCTGTATCTGGGGGGCGGTGAGTGGGAGGGCGAGCGGCTGCTTCCGGCGTCCTGGGTCGAGGACGCGACCCGGCTGTGGATCCCGACCGAGGAGCCCATGGCGGGTGGCTCGGGGCCGGACTGGCGGCGGGGGTACGGGCTCCAGTTCTGGATGTCCCGGCACGGGTACCGGGGCGACGGGGCGTACGGGCAGTTCTGTCTGGTGCTGCCCGAGCACGATGTGGTGATCGCCACGACGGCGGACACCGAGCGGATGCAGGCCGTCCTGGACGCGGTCTGGGAGCAGCTGCTGCCCGCGTTCGGTGACGCCCCGCTCACCGGCCGCGAGGACGAGGACGCCGCGCTGGAGCGGCGGCTGTCCCGGCTCGCCCTGCCGCCGCTGGCAGCGAAGCCCGCACCGCTCACGGACCCCGGCGCCTGGTCGGGTGCGGAGTTCGCCCCCGAAGGCGGCGTCTGCGCGGACCAGCCGACCCTGACCGGGGTCACCGTGGCCGAGGACGGCTCCGGCGGCTGGGCCGTCTCGCTGGCCGAGCGGGCGTCCCGGCTGGACCTGGGGTTCGACGGCGCGGGGTGGCGGGTGCACGCCGGGCCGGAGGCGCCCGTTCCGACGGCGGTGAGCGGGGGCTGGACGGACCCGGACACGCTGACCGTCGACATCGCGTTCCTGGAGACCCCGCACCACCTGGTGGTCACCTGCTCCCTCCCGGACCGCGTCTTCACCGCGCGGTGGCGCACGACGCCGCTGCACCGCGGACCGCTGCACGCCATGCGCGCACCGGGGCCGCGCTGACGCGTTCCGCCCGTCTGACCGAGGCACGGCCCGGCCCGGGGCACCCCCGGACCTGGCCCCCTCGCGGACGGATCGCGGCCCGCGGAGCGGCTGTGCGGTGGCCGTCTCTTGGGAGTCCTCCCGGCGGGTACCCGTCGGAGCGCTGACAGCGCTGCTCGGGGCCCGGCGTCGGGAGGACGACCATGGCTGTACCGGCCGCGACCCGCTCCGGCGGCGTCCACGCGCCGCCGTGGCTCGGGATCTACCTCAACGACCATCTGGTGGCCGCCACGGCAGCGGTCGGGCTGGCCCGCCGGATGAATCGCAGACACCGGCGCTCGGCGTACGGCGGCGAGCTGGCGAGGCTCACCGCGGAGCTCGTCCAGGACCGCAGGTCGCTGCTGTGGTGCATGGCCTCGCTCGACGTCCCCGTCCGCCGCGGCAAGCTCCGCGCCTCGCGGGCGGCCGAGCGCACGGCGCGGCTGACGCCGGGCAGCCGGCCGCGGCGGCGCACCGGGGTGAACACGCTGGTGGGGCTGGAGGCGCTCCGGATGGGCGTGGAGGGCAAGGCGCTGCTGTGGCGCTCGCTGCTCGCGGTGGCCGTCCATGACACCCGACTCCAGACCGGCCGCCTCGCGGAGCTGCTGGAGCGGGCCGGGCAGCAGCTCACCACCCTGGACTCGCTGCACTCCCGGGCCGCCTCCGCGCTGATCGCGGCCGAGGGCCCGGTGTAGCCGGCGGCCGGTTTCGCCCGGCGCTCCCGCCCATCCGCTTCAGGAGTGCGCCGGTGGGCACTCGGGGACGATGACGAAACTTCCCGGCGCGCCCGAGTCGTACTGGATGGCCACCGCCCCGCCCGGCATCCCCCACCCGGCCCTCACCGAGGACCTGGAGGTCGATGTGGCCGTGATCGGCGCCGGGATCGCGGGGCTGAGCACCGCGTGGGAACTGGCCCGCGCCGGGCGCCGGGTGGCGGTGCTGGAGGCGGACCGGATCGCGGCGGGCGTCACCGGCCACACCACGGCCAAGCTCACGGCGCTGCATTCGCTCGTCTACGACCGGCTGCGGCGCACCCGCGGGCCGGAGGGCGCCCGGATGTACGCGCGGTCGCAGTCCGAGGCCGTCGAGCGGGCGGTGGCGATCGCGGCCGAGCTCGGTATCGACTGCGATCTGGAGCGCGTCCCGGCCTTCACCTACACCGAGGACCCGGCGCGCGCGGACACCATGCGCGCCGAGGCGGACGCCGCGAGCGAGGCGGGGCTGCCCGCCTCGTATGTGACGGAGACCGGGCTGCCCTTCCCGGTCGCGGGCGCGGTCCGGGTCGAGGGAGGGGCGCAGTTCCATCCGCGCGCCTACCTCCTCGGGCTCGCCGAGGATCTGCGCGCCCGCGGCGGGCGGATCCATGAGCACACCCGCGCCACCGGCCTGGAGGAGGGCACCCCCTGCCGGGTCACCACGGAGGGCGGGGCGGTGGTGACGGCGGGGGACGTGGTGATCGCCACCCACTACCCGGTGTTCGACCGGGCGCTGCTGTTCGCCCGGCTCTCGCCGCACCGCGAACTCGTCGTGGCCGGTCCCCTTCCCGCCGACCGGGATCCGCGGGGCGCGTACATCACCCCGGACCAGCACACCCGGTCGGTGCGCACCGCGCCGCACGGCGACGGGCAGCGGCTGCTGATCGTGACCGGAGAGAGCTTCACCCCCGGCACCGGGGACACCGCCGAGCGGTTCGAGCGGCTGGCGGACTGGACCCGGGAGCGCTTCCCCGGCGTGGAGATCACCCACCGCTGGGCCGCCCAGGACAACGACCCGACCGACACCGTGCCGCTGGTCGGCCCCTTCCACCCCGGCGCGCGCCACACCTATGTCGCGACGGGCTTCGCGGGCTGGGGCCTGAGCGGCGGCATCATGGCGGGCCGACTGCTCACCGCGCTCATCGGCGGTGAACGGCCGGAGTGGGCCGGGCTGTACGACCCCCGGCGGCTGGGGACCGCGCTGCGCGAGGCCCCGGCGCTGCTCGGCCACCAGTTCCACGTCGGGAAGCATTTCGTCGGCGACCGGCTGAGCACCCCGGGCGCCGACTCGGTCGACCGGATCGCCCCGGGCACCGGGGCCGTGGTCCGCCTGGACGGGCGGCGCCGCGCCGTCTACCGGGACGAGGACGGCACGGCTCACGCGGTGTCGGCCCGGTGCACCCATCTGGGCTGTCTCGTGGCGTTCAACGCCGCCGAGCGGGCCTGGGAGTGCCCCTGCCACGGCTCCCGCTTCGGCACCGACGGCCGGGTGCTCCAGGGCCCGGCCAACCAGCCCCTGGAGCGGCGCGACATCTGACCCGCGGCGCCCTATCCCCGCGGTGTGTTGGCTGGAACACGTACATGGCCCCCGGCCACGGGGGTACACGCCTGGTGGCAACCCGTCGGCTGAGAAAGGACCACTTGCCGTGCTGATGGCCCACCCGGTCGTACTTCAGAACCTCATCGAGCAGTACGAGACGCTGCGGACGCTGCACGCCGAATCGGGCGGCACCGAGGTACGGCAGCGGATGGACGACCTGGCCTACACCCTGTGCGTCTCCACCGGGACGCGGGATGTGGACGCCGCCCTCATCGCCGCCCGGCACCGGCTGCCCGGCGCACGGGTGGAGGACGACTCGGCCCTCACGGCCGGGGCGGGCGCACCGGGCGCCTGAGCCCGCCGCGCCGCCCACGGATGAGGCCGCGCCCGCCCGATCAGCCCTCGGCCCCCCGCGCAAGCTCGGAGAGATCCATGGTCTGGTTCGCCGGTGGCGCCTTGACCGTGACCGGCTCGTTGAGCGCCGAGAAGGTGATGGTCATGTCGAGCGGGCCCTTGTCCCCCTCGCCGCGGACGCGGAACCGCTTGGTGTGGCCGTCCGGGTCGATCCACATGTCCATGGACAGCCGGTCGATCCCCATTCCCTCGTACGCCTTGACGTTCTTCTCGCGGCGCTCGCGGGTCGCCGCGTCCTCGTCCTTCAGGCTCGCGCGCATCTGGCGGAGGCTGATGGTGCCCCGGTAGTGCGTCGTGCGCACCCCGTCGATGGTCTCCTCGCCGACCCGCTTCACATCGTCGGCGCCGGAGAGGAAGGCCGACTCGTCGGCCGGGTTCTTGTCTGCCTGGCGGGAGAGCGAACCGCCGGCCAGCGCGCTGGTCGCCTTCTCGCCCAGCGCCCCGAGGTCCAGCTTGAGCCAGGTCTTGCCGTCCAGCCCGGCGGCGGCCTCCTTGCCCCCGTCGAGGTACATCGCCCCGTCGAGCATCCGGATCTCCACCGCCGCGTCGGCGCCCTGGCCGACCGCGCGCATCTTCATGCTGACGGCGACCGGCTCGGTGCTCATCGCCGCCTCGCCCTCGATCCGCCCGTCCTCGGGGGTGCGGCCGCTCATCCGGTAGCGGAACGAGGTGAGCTTCTCGCTCTTCTTGGCGGCCGCGCGCACGGCCGCCGCCGGGGCCAGCCGCACCTGCTCCGAGGACTTCTCCCCCGCCTTGCCCTCGGACTTCCCGTCCGCCCCGGACGATCCGCAGCCGACCGCGCCGCCGCAGAGCAGCACGGCGGTGAGCACGGCACCGGCCGCACGGGCACCCCTGCCATGTCCCCCATGTACGACCATGGCCATAAACCCCACCCCTTGCAGAACTTCTGTTCGTTTCACTGTGATCCGGGAGAGTACCAGCAGACGCCGACAGCTACCCGTGCACCCGGACCGGGGGCAGGGGGCCGCCGTGGCGTTCGAGGGCGACGCGGGTGAGCTGTCCGGTGCAGCCCTGGGCCAGCCGTGAGGTGCCGATGTCATGGGTGACGGCGTTGGGGTTGCCGTGGACGCAGGTGGCCACCTCGGGGGCGGAGGGGTCCCACCAGGCGCCGGTGGCGAGTTGGGCCACCCCGGGGCGTACCGCGTCGCTGATCTCCACTCCGGCCAGACAGCTGCCGACGGCGCTGCGGATCCGCACCACGTCGCCGTCGGCCAGCCCCAGTGATCCGGCGTCCCGCGGGTGCAGCCGGACCGGCTCACGGCCCGCGATCTTCGACGACGCGCTCAGCTCACCGTGGTCGAGCTGGCTGTGCAGCCGGGTGGCGGGGTTGTTGGCGACGAGCCAGAAGGGGTATTCGGCGTCCTGCCCCGGGTCCGGGGGCAGCCAGGCCGGGTGGCCGGGGCAGTCGTCGTAGCCGTACGAGGCGATGGTCGCCGAGGCCAGCTCGATGCGGCCGCTCGGAGTGGCCAGCGGACGGGCGCCGGGGTCGGCCCGGAAACCGGCATAGAGGGTGTGGTGTTCGCGCAGCCCGCGCAGGGGGATCCGGCCCGCCCGCCAGAAGGTGTCGAAGTCCTCCTCGGGGGCGTAAGCCGGGTCGAGCCCCGCGCGCCAGCTCTCGTAGAGGTGCTCCAGCCAGCCGCGTTCATCGCGGCCCCGCGAGAAGTCATGGCCGATGCCCAGCCCGTCGGCGAGGTCGGACAGGGCGCGGAAATCATCGCGGGCCTCGCCCACCGGGGCGGCGACGCGGTGCATGGCGATGAGTGCCGCGTCCTGACGCGCGCCGCCGATGTCGTCGCGTTCCAGGGTGGTGGTGGCGGGCAGGACCACGTCCGCGTGGCGGGCGGTGGCCGTCCAGTGGGGCTCATGGACCACGACCGTGTCCGGGCGGCCGAAGGCGCGGCGCAGCCGGACCAGGTCCTGGTGGTGGTGGAAGGGGTTGCCACCGGCCCAGTGGACGAGGCGGATGTCGGGGTAGGTGTACCGGCCGCCGTCGTAGTCGAAGGTCTCCCCCGGGCACAGCAGCAGATCGGCGATCCTGGCGCAGGGGATGAAGTCGGGGACGGGGTTGATGCCCTGGTCGAGGGTGGGCAGCCGGTACGGGAGAGTGCCGGCGCCGACGCCGGCGGTGGCTCCGTACCCATGGCCGAAGCCGCCGCCGGGCAGCCCGATCTGGCCGAGCAGGCAGGCCAGGGCGATCCCCGCCCACAGGGGCTGCTCACCACGGTGGGCGCGTTGCAGGGACCAGCTGAGGGAGATCATGGTCCGGTGCCGGGTCAGCTCGCGGGCGAGCTCGGCGATCCGGGCGGCGGGGATGCCGCAGATCCCCTCGGCCCACCGCGGGGTCTTGGGAGCGGAGCCGTCCCGGCCGAGGACATGGCGGGCGAAGGTGTCGAAGCCCGTGCAATGGGTGCGGCAGAAGTCCGCGTCGTAGCGCCCCTCCTCGATGAGGACATGGCTGAGCGCCAGCATCAGCGCGGTGTCGGTGCCGGGGACGGTGGCCAGCCACTCGGCGTCGAGTTCGGCCGCGAGGTCGTCGCGCACCGGGCTCACGAGGATGAACCGGGCGCCCCGGGCGCGGGCCGCGGCCAGCCGCTCCGCGGTGCGATGACGGCTGATGCCGCCCGCGTTGACCTGGAAGTTCTTGGCCGGCATACCGCCGAAGCAGAGAAAGAGGCCGGTGTGCTCGGCCAGCACCGGCAGGGTGGTGGGGGCGCTGATCGGCGAGTCGTCGCCGACGACATGGCGCAGCAGGGTGCGGGACGCGCCCAGGCTGTAGGTGTTGACCGAACGGGTGTAGCCGCCGAAGCAGTTGAGGAAGCGGTGGATCTGGCTCTGCGCGTGGTGGAAGCGGCCCGCGCTGCTCCAGCCGTAGGAGCCGCCGAAGACGGCGCGGTTGCCGTGGTCGGTGCGGACCCGGCCGAACTCCCGGGCCAGGAGGGAGATCGCCTCGTCCCAGGACACCCGTACATAGGTGTCCGAACCGCGCTCGGGGTCGGGCCCGGGGCCGTGCTCCAGCCAGCCGCGGCGGACATGCGGGGCGAGCACCCTGCCACGCGGGCCGAGAGCGGCGGGGACGTTGCGCAGCAGGGGCGACGGGTCGGGGTCCCCGGGGTCGGGGATCACCTCAAGGCCGCCGCCGGGGAGGGGCGCGGCGGTGAAGGCGCCCCAGTGCGAGCTGTGGGGGCGGGGGGCGGGAGCGGGTGCCGGCGGCGTGTCGGAGGGCAGCGCGTGGCCTGGCCGGTCCGGGGTCATCCGGTGGCCTTCCTCCCGTCGTCCTCCTCCGTCTCCCCCGCGACCGAACCGAGGCTCAGCATCAGGCGGTTGGCCCAGCCGAAGAACGCCGCACAGTGCACGAGGTCGACCAGCGCGAGCTCGGTGAGACCCTGCGCGCGCAGCGCCTCCACATCGGCTTCGGCGGCGGTGGCCGGGACCGGGGCGAGCCCCGCGGCGAGCCGGACGATCAGCTTCCAGCGGCGGCCGAGGACGGCCGTGGAGCCGTGCGCCAGGAAGCGGTGCACCGGGGCGGGGTCACCGTGCAGCCGGGCGGTGAGCCGGGCGTGCACCGAGGCGCAGTAGACACACCCGTTGTACAGCGATACCGCGGTGGCGGCCAACTCCCGTTCGGCACGCGGCAGTCCGCCCTCGGCGGTGAAGGCGGCCAGGTCGATGGCGGTCCGTACGGCGAGGATGCCGAGGTCATGGCCGAGGGTGCGGAAGTACGGCGTGTCGGCGCGCCGTTTGCCGGCGAGCGCGGCGCGGTGCTCCTCGCCCAGCTCCTCGGGGGCGAGCGGACGGATGGCGGGACGCCAGGTGAGGACGTCGGTGGTGTACCGCGGCCCGCCGGACACGGTGGTCGAGGGCGCGCCGGGGTCGGTTCCGGTGCCCGAGTCACCGGTGGCCAGCAGCGCCAGCCCGGCGGCCAGGTGCATCTGGTGGTTGGCGAAGGCGACGGTCTGGGAGAGCGTCACGATCTGCGGATCGGTGAATCCGGCGGCGCGCGGCGCGTCCGGTCCGCCCTCGGCCGGAGTGTGGGTGAGCAGCCGGGCGTGGGCGACGGCGGCGGCGATGCGGCGTGCCGTCGCCGTCGCCGTATCACCGTTCAGTGGGGTGCGGGCGGTGATCCGTTCCGCGGTGGTGGTGTCCCCCGTGGCGGCCTCGAGCAGCGTGCCGTAGTGGCGGACCGCCGGGGCACTGCGGTGCTCGACGGCCACGGCGAGGGCGGCCGCGGCGCGCTCGGCGGCGCTGACGCCGGTGTCGGCGGCCGCCCCGGGGCCGGGTGGGAACAGCACGTCATACGCGCGCTGTTCCAGTTCGACCAGCTCCGGGCGCAGGGCGCGCAGCCGGGCCAGCTCCGGGGTGGCGCCCGCGAAGTGGTCCAGGACGTCGATGACGCCGATGGGGTGCTCGGCGTTCTGCGCGGCTTCGTTCACGTCGGGGCCTTTCAAACCGGTCATGACGGGCGGCGCGGGGACGGGGCGGCCTCGATCAGCGCACGGGTGTAGTCGCTGCCCGGACGCTCCATGATCTGCTCACGGTCCCCGGTCTCGACGATCCGGCCGTGGCGCAGTACGGCGATCCGCGAGCACATGTGCCGTACGACGGTGAGGTCGTGGGAGATGAAGAGCATCGCCAGCCCCCGGTCCCGGCGCAGCTGGGTCAGGAGGTTGAGCACCTGTGCCTGGACGGAGACGTCGAGCGCGGACACCGGCTCGTCGGCCACCAGCAGCCGGGGCTCGGGGGCGAGGGCACGGGCGATGCCGACGCGCTGGCGCATCCCGCCGGAGAGCCGGTCCGGGTAGGCACCGGCCAGCTCCGGGTCCAGGCCGACCTCGGTGAGCAGCGCGGCGACACGTTCACGACGGGCCGCTCCGCGGGGGAGCGCGGCGCCGATCGTGTCGCCGACCCGGCGGTCGGGGTTGAGCGAACCGTACGGGTCCTGGAACACCATCTGGATCCCGGCGGCCAGCTCACGGCGGCGGCGCCGGGTGGCGTGGGTGATGTCCTCGCCGTCGAAGTGCACGGTTCCGGAGCCCGCGCGCTGGAGGCCGAGCAGGACGCGGGAGATGGTGCTCTTGCCGGAGCCGGATTCGCCGACGAGGCCGAAGGATTCGCCGGGGGCGATGGCGAAGTCGACGTCGTCGACGGCCTTGAGTGGGGGGCGGGCGAGGGCGCCGGGGTAGGTGACGGTGAGCGCTCGGACTCGGAGCAGGGGTTCTTCCCCACCCCGCCCCTCCCCGAACCGGGGCTCCGCCCCGGCCCCCACCGGGGGCTCCGCCCCCACACCCCCGCCGGGGCTCCGCCCCGGACCCCGGTCCTCAATCGCCGGACGGGCTGGATTGCCCGTGGTCTCCGGCACGGCCAGGGCGTCCCGAGCCACCGTGGTGGCGGTCGGTTCGCCGGAGGCGATCCGCAGGGACGGGTCCGCCAGGGACTCCTCGTCCACGGGGCCCACCAGGGCGGCGACGGTTTCGGGGACCGTGGGCAGGCGGGTGCCCGGGGTGTCGTCCATGCGGGGGACGGATGCCACCAGGGCTCGGGCATAGGGGTGTTGGGCGGCGGTCAGGATGCGGTCGGTCGGGCCCTGTTCGACGACCCGGCCCCGGTACATGACCACCAGGCGCGAACACATCCGCCCGATCACCCCGAAGTCATGGCTGACCAGCACCACCGCCATGCCCATCGCACGCTGGAGCTCCGCGAGGAGCTCCAGGACCTGGGCCTGGACGGTGGCGTCCAGCGCCGTGGTGGGCTCGTCGGCGATCACCAGCTCCGGTTCGTTGACCAGAGCGGCGGCGATCATCACACGCTGGCGCATCCCGCCGGAGAACTGGTGCGGATACTCCTTGGCGCGCCGCTCCGGCCGGTCGATGCCGACGCGTTCCAGCAGTTCCACGGCGCGGGTGCGGGCCTCGGACCGCTTCACGTCGTGGTGCAGCCGGTACGCCTCGGCTATCTGGGCGCCGACCGCGCGGTAGGGGTTGAGCGCGTCGAGGGCGTCCTGGAAGACCATCGAGACGCGGCGGCCGCGCAGTCCGCGCAGGGTGCGTTCCCCGGCGCCGACCAGCTCCTGGCCGCCGAGCCGGATGGATCCGGTGATCCGCGCCCGCGGCCCGTGGAGGCCGAGGACCGCCAGTCCGGTGGCGCTCTTGCCCGAGCCCGACTCCCCCACCAGGCCGACCGTCTCGCCCGGCCGGACCTGCCACGACACCTCGCGTACGGCCTCGACGCCGGCGTCGGGGAAGGCGACGCTCAGGCCGGACACGTCCAGCAGCGGGTTCGCCCGTTCCTGTTCCGTCACCGGTTCCGTCCTCTCTGACCGCTCAGACCTGGATCAGGTCGCGTCGGGTGTGGGTCAGCAGCTCATGGCCGTCTTCGGTGATCACCAGGCTGTCCGAGTGCTGGAGGCCGCCGAAGCTGGGGATGCGCAGGTTCGGTTCGAAGGTGAGCGTCATCCCGGGCTCCAGCACCAGGTCGTCCTGCGGGCCGAGGCTCGGCTGCTCATGCGGGCCGAGGCCCAGGCCGTGGCCGACGCGGCCGGGGAGGTAGTCGCCGTAGCCGTGCCGGAGGTAGCTCTCCCGGGCCGCCTCATAGACCTCGGCGCAGGTCAGTCCGGGCCGCAGATACGGCTGGACCTCCTCGCGGATGGCCAGCAGCGCCTCGAAGGCGCGCTGCCGCTCGGCGGGCAGCGGTCCGACGGCGACGCTGCGCTCGTTCTCGGCGTGCATACCGTCGATGGCGGTCCAGATGACGGTCCACTGGATCTCGCCGTCGACCGGGCGCCGGGAGGTGGGCGGTGCGGAGTTCATCGGCACCCGGTCGCCCACCAGGGAGTAGGCCCACAGGGCGTTGAAGACACCGCCCTCGAGGTTGCCGAAGTCCATGGCGAGCCGGTCGGGGTGGCGGCCGGACCACACCTCCTGCATGGTGCGCATGGCGGCCGAGGAGACCTCGACCTCGCTGCGCCGCGCGGCGACCGCCGCCAGCGCCGCGTCCATGCCCGCGTCCGCGATCTCGCAGGCGACGCGGAGCGATTCGAGCTCGGCGGCGTCCTTGACGTAACGGGCGCGCATCAGGGCCTGGCCGCTGTCGGTGAAGACCGCCTCGGGCAGGGTGTGTTCCAGGGTGCGCTGGTAGTTGACGGGCAGGAACTCGCCCTCGATGCCGATCCTGGCGTCGCCGAGACCACGTTCGGCCATCACCTCGGCGAGCACCTGCCACCAGTGGTCGGGGCCGATCTCCTTGGCCCAGCGCCCGTAGGGGCGGATGTCGGAGATCCGGGAGACCGTGCGGGAGCTGTGGGCGCGCAGCGCGTGCAGGATGAACACCGGCTCCCCTTCCGCGGGCAGCACCACCAGCACCGGATGGGAGTAGATCATCGGCGTGTAGCCGGAGAGGTAGAAGGTGTTCTGCGGCTTGACGACGACCATGGCGTCCACGCCGTCGGCCCGCAGGTTGTTCTGGACGCGGGCCCAGCGGGCGCGGACGGTCCGGGTGTCGGGGATCATACGGTGGTGCTCCTCGCGGTCACGGTCTTCTTCACGGTGCTGCGGGCCGTGCGGCGTCCCTCGCCGCGCTCGGCGAGCCGCTCCCCCAGCAGATTGGCGCCGATCACCATCGCCACCAGGCCGAGGCCCGGAGTGACGGCGATCCACCAGGCGCCGAGCAGCTGCCCCTGCCCCTCGGCCACCATCAGCCCCCAGTCGGGGGCGGGTGCCTGGGCGCCGAGGCCCAGATAGGTGAGTCCGGCCTCCATCAGCACGGCGCGGGACAGGTCGAGGGTGGCGGTGACGGCGACGAGTCCGCGCACCCCGGGCAGCAGGTCGTAGACCAGCACCCGCCAGATGGGGATGGACTGGGTCAGCGACGCCTCGACATACGCCATGGTGCGCAGGGCGAGCACCCGTGAGCGGACGAGGCGGAAGTAGGCGGGCCAGCCGGTCAGCGCGATCACCAGCACCAGGACGGCGGTGGACTGGCCGCCGAAGGTCAGCACCAGCAGCGCCAGCAGCACGGACGGCAGGGCCAGTTGCACATCGGCCAGCCGGGAGAGCACCTGGTCGAGCCAGCCGCGGGCGAAGCCGGACAGCAGCCCGAGCAGCGTCCCCACCAGACCGCCGCAGACCACGGCGACCACCCCCACCACCAGCGGGGTGCGGGCGCCGTACAGCAGCCGGCTGAGCAGATCGCGGCCCAGTTGGTCGGTGCCGAGCGGATGGCCGTGGACGCCGGGCGCGGCGTCGGTGTGGGCGAGGTCCTGGGCGAGCGGATCGTGCGGGGCGAGCACGGGCGCGAGCAGTGCCATCAGCACCACGAGGGCGAGCAGCACGGCGCCGGTGGCCCCGGCCGCGCCCGGCCGGAAGCGCCGGCCTCGCTGGTCGATGCGGCTCATCGGCTCTCTCCCGCCTGGTGCCGGACTCGTGGGTCGAGCACGCCGTAGAGCAGGTCCACGACCAGGTTGACCACGACGAAGGCGGTGATCAGGAAGGTCAGGTCGGCGAGGACCAGCGGATAGTCCTGGTTCTGGAGGGCGGTGATGGCGAGCTGGCCGACGCCGGGCCAGGAGAACACCGACTCCACGATCACGGTGCCGCCGAGCAGCGCGCCCGCCTCCAGTCCGAGGACGGTGACGGTGGGCAGCATCGATCCGTACGCGGCATGCCGCACCACCCGGGCGCGGCTCATGCCCAGCGCCGTCCCGGTGCGGGAGTACGGGCGGGCCAGCTCACCGCGGAGGTTGTTGCTGAACACCCTGGCCAGCGGGGGCAGCACCCCACAGACGAGGGTGACCGCGGGCAGCACGATGGAGGTGGCGGTGGTGGCGCCGGAGGTGGGCAGCCAGGCCAGCTCCACCCCGAAGACCCACACCAGCAGGACACCGATGTAGAAGCCGGGCACCGACTGGGTGAGGAACACCAGCCACATGGGCCATTCGCGGCGCGCCCCGCCACCCTCGCGCGACCCGGTCCACAGCCCGACCAGGAGCGCCGCGGCGGCGGCTCCGGCAAGGGCGACGGCGGCCAGCAGCACGGTGGCGCCGAGCCGTTGCAGTACCACGTCCATCGCGGGCTGCTGGAAGGTGAGCGAGTCGGGGAAGTGGCCGCGCAGAGCGTCGCCGAAGAACGACGCGTACTGCTCGGCCAGCGGGCGGTCGTAGCCGAGGGCGTGGCTCAGCTGGGCGACCTTCTCCGGCGGGGAGCCGATCGGGGCCATCAGCACGGCGGGGTTGCCGGAGGAGTGCAGCAGGCAGAAGACGGCCGAGAGGGCGCCCCAGACGGCCAGCGCGGTGAGCGCGAGGCGGCGGATCAGGAAGCGGATCATCGGGTGGCCCCCTTCCAGGACATCTCGGCGGGGCGGACCCAGTCGTCGCGCCTGGCCCGCCAGTTCAGGCCCTCGGCGGTGGCGTAGAGGCCGGGCTGGGGGAAGAGGAAGAGCACCGGGGCCTGGTCGCGGGCGCGCCGGGCCGCCCGGCCGTACAGCCTGTCGCGCTCGGTGCGGTCGTCGGTGCCGCGCGCCCGGGTGACGGCGTCGGTGAACTCCTCGTCGTGCCAGTAGGCGTAGGGGCTGTCGGAGACGAAGAGCCCGTAGAGCCCGCCGGCGGCGAGGGTGGGCCAGGCCTGGGTGATGTACTGCATATCGGGCATCGCCTTCTGTTGCAGGTACTTCTGCATGTAGACGGCGAACGGCACGCTGTTGATCTTCACGCTCACGCCGGTCTCGCGGAGCTGCTGGGCCACGGCCTGCACGACCAGTTCGCCCGCCACGTACTGACCGCTGGGCACGGTCAGCTCCAGCCTCAGCGGGTGGCCCGTGCCGTATCCGGCCTCGCGCAGCAGCGCCCTGGCCCGGTCCGGGTCGTGGGGGTAGCCGGTGAGGCCCTCGGTGTAGCCGGAGTAGGACGGGGTCATCAGCTGGCCGGGGCTGGGGTCGACGGTGTCCTTCAGCAGACTGGAAGTGATGGCCCGCTTGTCGACCGCGTAGTTGACCGCGCGCCGGACCCGTACGTCGCGCATCGGACCCTTGAGGGTATTGAGCTTGATGAACGCCATCCGGGTGGTGTCCAGCCGCTGGATCCTCAGGCCCCGGTCGGCGCGCAGCCGGTTCAGGTCCTGCGGGTCGAGCCCGGCGACGGCGTCGAGTTCCCCGGAGAGCAGCCCGGAGACGCGGGCGGCCTCGGAGGGGGTGATCCGGAAGGTGACCCGGCGGATGGCGGGCGCGGGGCCCCAGTAATCGTCGCGGGCGCGCAGCTCGACGGTGCCGCCGGGGCTGTAGCCGGTGATCGTGTAGGGACCGGATCCCATCGCCTCGGTGGCGGGCTTGTGGCTTCCGGCCCAGCGGGGCTCCAGCAGGTACAGGAAGGACAGCGCGCCGAGCAGATCGGCGTCGGGGCGGGAGGTGATGAGATCGACGGTGTGCCGGTCCACCTTCTCCGCGCGGATGAGGTCGGGGAAGTTGGGGGTCATGCGCAGCGCGTTGTCCGCGTTGAGCAGCCGCCGGACGTTCCAGACCACGACATCGGCGTCCAGCGGGGTGCCGTCGGCGAACGCCGCCCCGGGATGGAGGCGGAACCGCCAGCGGGTGGGCACCACTCGCCGCCAGGAGGTGGCGGCGTCCGGGCCGATGGTCAGATCCGGCTTGCGGGTGACCAGCGAGGAGTGGACCGAGGACAGCACGGACAGATCGGTGCCGACCGAGGTGGTGTTCATCGGGTCGAGGGTGGTGACGGCCGCGGACAGCCCGATCACCACATGCGAGGCGTCCGCCCGGTCCCGAGGGGTGTCTCCGGGCAGGCAGCCGGCCAGCGCCGGGGCGAGGGCGAGACCGGCACCGAGGCCGAGCAGACCGCGCCGGGTCAGCGGTGGTGTGCCGTTCATCCGGCCGCTCCGGCTGCCGGGGAGTCGCCGAACACCGTCCGGTCGGAGGCGCAGGGGTTGCCGAGGGTCACATAGAAGGCGCCCTCGGGGAGGACGGCGATGGAGGCATAGGTCGTCTCGGAGCCGGCCCCCTCGACCTGGTGGCGGCAGAGCGAGTCCTGCGGATAGCCGGTGTGGTCGGTGAGCAGTTCGGCGAGCGCGCCCGGGGTGAGCCCGTGGGAGGTGCCCAGGGCGCGGCCCGCGGTGGCGGCGCGGTGGTACGAGGAGGCGTTCTCGTCCGGGCCGGGGGCGAGCTGTGCGGTGGCCGGGCACTCGTAGTGGTTGGTGAGCACGTGGTGGTCGGCCGGGTCGCGGACGGTCACCTCGGAGGCGGTGGCCTCCACGGCGAGCCGGTCGCCCGGGTCGGCGAGCGCGATGTTCAGCCCGCTCAACCGGGGCTGCCCGCGCAGCAGGTCGGCGAACTCCGCCGCGGTGCGGGCGCGGCGCAGCAGATCGTGCGAGTTGATGAGGATCCATCCGGTACCGGAGGCCCGCCAGTCCACTCCGGTGCGCTCGCTCCAGACGCCGGAGGTGGACATCGCCACCCCGGAGTCGTTGATCCCGCTGCCCGGCCACAGCACACTGCCCGCGACGGTGACTTCGGTCATCCGCCGCCCGTCGGGGTAGCGGCGGCGCAGCACGACATGCCGGGCGAAGTGGCCCGCCATGTCCCGGGTCTTGGCGAGCAGGGTGTGCCCGTCGGCGGCGCGGTCCCCGGCGGCCAGGAGCTGGCTGCACTCCTGCGGGACCCAGCGCAGCACCATATGGGCGGGCAGGTTGAGGGCGAGGACGTCGTCCAGGGGCGCGTCCGCGCCCTCGGCGATACCGCACAGCTCGGCCCACTGCTCCGGGTCGTGGCGGCGCACGAAGCCGGCGTTGGCGGCGAGGCACTGGCGGTAGCGGCTCACCGACTCCTCGTCGGCGCACAGTTCGCCGATGTCGCGGCGTACGGCTTCGATATTGGCGGCGATCGCCGCACGGGCGGCCCGGCCGTGCTGCCGACCCTGTTCGGCGGGGTCGCCGGAGAGGTCGAGATAGGCGGGGTCGGCCGGCTCCCCGGCCGGTCCCGGGGCCGGCCCGGCCGGCCCCCACTCCCGCCAGCGACTGGGATGGGCGGCGCGGACAGGTTCTGCGACGGTCACGGCTGGCTCTCCTCGGTCAGGGGACGGTGTGGGGCGGGGACGGCGGCGGCGTTGCGGCGCTCCGACGGGCCGACGGCGCGCAGGAGTTCGGCGGCGACGTGATCGGTCTCGTGGAAGAAGTCCGCGTCCGTACCGGGCCTGGCCCCGATGGCGGTGGTCCAGCGAACGCCTTCCAGGGGGACGCCCACGGCGAAGAGCGCCTGGTGCACCGTGCCGTCGGGGCGGCGCACCCGGCCGTCCGCGGGGCGGACGTCGAGCGCGCCGGTGGGCAGCGGCCGGGCGCCCGTGCCGTCCGGGGCCAGCCGGTGGGGGCGGCCCATGCCGTCGGCGAGGAGCCGGCGTACGACGCCGGGGCCTTCGGTGGTGACGTCCGTTCCCGGCAGCCAGGCGTCGATCACCACGTCGGCCCGTACCGACAGCCCCGCCACGACCGCGGACTCCGCCCGCGTCCCCGGGCGGACCGGCCCCAGCAGGCCCACCACGCCGGCGTCCAGCAGCGCCCGCAGCTGACGGATCCGCAGCGCGGGCGGGCCGCCGGAGACGAAGTTGGCGAAGCCGTTGAACCAGCCGAGGACGTCCCGCCGGTAGGACTCGCCGCTGAGGTTGCCCGCGGTGATGAGCGTGCGCAGCGCGGGGCGGGCCTGGCGTACGGCGACGGCGAGCGCGGCGGGCGGCGGCACCCGGGGATCGGTGGTCGCGGCCACATCGGCGTCGAGGTACCCGGCCCACCATTCGTGCAGTTCCGCGGAGCGGGCGAAGCTCCGCCCGCGCAGCGGTTCGGCGATCGCGTCCAGGTCCAGCCGGAGGGCGGCGGGGGCGGCGGCGCGCAGGGCGGTGTCGCGGTCGGGGCCGGGCGGCTCGGCGAGGGCGCGGCGCAGCGCGCCGGGGTCGGGCAGTTGGTCCGCGTGGAGCTCCAGCACCCGGTCGTACCAGGCGAGTTCGAAGTCGGCGAGCAGCAAGGGCAGCACATCGGCGCGGAAGTCCAGCCGATCGCGGGCGGCGAGCGTGGCGACTCGCTCGGGGGTGAGGAAGGCTACGGGCGCCGTGACCCCGGGGACGTCCACCCGGGCGTGGAACGGGACACCGCGTCGGCTGGTGATCCAGATGTGCGGCTCCCGGCCGCTGGGGATGTAGCCGTGCTCGCCGAAGCGGCCGCCCCGGCCGAGGGTGAGCAGGGCGAGTACGTCGAAGGCGTTGAGCCCGCCGCCCCGCAGCAGCACCTGGGCGTGCGGGGCGATGGTGTCGAGGGCGTAGTCGGTGGGGTGGCCGCCGGGAAGGTGGAGCGGCTCGCGCCGCGGCGGGGCGGCGGGCGCGTCGAGATGGCCGGTGGCGAGGACGACGGCCCGGGCCGCCAGCCGGTCCCCGTCGTCCAGGACGACCTCGTATCCGGCCGGTGCGCCGGAGGAGTCCACCGGGGCCGTCAGGGGTGTCACCCGCACCACGGCCGCCGTGCGGACCGCTGTCCGGATACGGTCCCCCGCGGCCGCCCGTATCCGGTCCAGGGCGTCGGCGAGATAGGCCCCGTAGACGCGCCGCGGGGCGTAGTGGCGGTCATCGGCGCGGGCGGCGAATTCCGCGACGGTGGAATCGGGATGGCCCTTGCCGGCGATACCCCGCAGCCATTCCGAGAACGTGGGGCCGGTGTCCACGGGCGCGTCCAGGCGTACCGATCCATCGGGGAAGACGGTGTTGTCGGCCACCATCGTGTTCATCAGCAGCTGCGGCGGCTGATCACGCCGCCACACCCGACCGGCGCCCGGCGGATACGGGTCGACCAGCACCGCGCTGAGCGGACGGCTCCCCGAGGCCGCCCTCGCCACCAGCCGTTCCAGCACCGACACCCCGCGCGGACCGGCGCCCACGATCACCGCGTCGACCGGTCGGCGGTCGGGCCTCGGCGCGGGCACGGCGGAATCGTTCATAAAGATGTCACATTTCTGGGACGGCGCGGGAAAGCGGCGGGACGAAATCTTGCGGGCCGCGTCCCCGCACGTCAAACCCCTGTTTGGGGAATCCCGAATAGTGGCTTTGGGACCGGGCGGAAAAGCGAGCGGCGCGGGGAGTGGATCTGTTGCATCAGATTTCCCGGACGACGGGGAATAGGGTGTTGTCCCTGCCGGTCGGCCCCGTCGCGATCCGGCCCGGTGCGCATCTGGTGCATCAGGCCGAGGGCTGTGGTATCCGTCACAGTCACCCGCCGGGAGCCTCCGGAGCCCGGCGCGGCCGGCGGACGTACAGGACGCGGCCAACGGACGCACAAGAGAAGAAGCAGACGACACGACATGACCGCATCCGAACCACCCGAACCACCCGCCTATCTGCGCCTGGCCCGGGACCTCCGCCGCCGGATCGAGGACGGCCGGCTCCCGGCGGGCGCCCAGCTGCCCTCCCGTGCCCAACTGGCCCGGACCTACGGCGTCGGCCCGAACGTGGCGAACTCCGCGGTGCGGGTGCTGATGGCCGAGGGGCTGGTGCACGGCCGCGCGGGCAGCGGGGTGTACGTGCGCGAGCCCAGGGCGCTGCGCCGGATGCTGCGCTCATGGCACGACGGACGGCTCAGCGGCACTCCGTATGTACTGGATCTGCCGGGCCACGGCGGGGGCCGGCGGGAGGGGAGTTCCACCACGCTGACCGCGCCGCCGGGGATCGCCGAACGGCTGGGGCTGGCGTCCGGAGCGCAGGTGGTACGCAGCGCGTATGTGTTCTGGAGCGGCGGCGGGAGCGGTGAGGGCGCCGCGCGTGAGGGCGCCACGGGCGAGCGGGCCACGGGCGAGCGGGCCATGATCTCGACGAGCTGGGAACCGCTGGAGCTGACGGGCGGCACACCGGTCGCGCTGCCGGAGGCGGGCCCGCTGGCGGGGCGCGGGGTGGTGGCGCGGATGGCGCACATCGGGCTGCCGGTGGACCGGGCGGTGGAGGCCGTCGTGGCGCGCACGGCGTCGGCCGAGGAGGCGTCGCTGCTGGAGATCGCGGCGGGTTCGGTGGTCGAGGCGCTGGAGCGCACGTACTACAGCGGCGATCGGGCCGTGGAAACGGCGGACATCGTCGTCCCGGCCGGACGGTATCAGCTGGTGTACGAGTTTCCGGTCGACTGACCGGCCGCCCCGGCCGCGATCCGCGGGCCGCACCGTGTGCCGACCCCTCGGACCGTGGGCATACTTGAAGACGCGACCATTGGTTCACTCTCCGCCAAGGGCGCCACGGTGGAGCCGGCACCCCGCCCACGGCGGAAGACCGGGGCAAGGGTGAGATGACAGCATGACGCGACCGGACACCCCGCGGGACGAGTGGTCCGTCCGGTCGGGCGATCTCCTCGGCGAGGGGGCCACCGCCAAGGCCACGGTCGACGAGCACGGCATCGTCACCCAGTGGAACGAGGCGGCCCGCGGGCTGCTCGGCTACCGCCCCGCCGAGATCGTGGGCAGGCCCGCGGCCGAACTCCTCCACGACTCCTCTTCCGCCCGCGCCGAGGTGCCGGCCGCGCTGGGCTCCCCCTCCCCGCCCGCCCGGCTGAACGGGCGGGTCACCCTGCTGCGCCGCGATGGCTCCACCGTGGAGCTGGGGCTGCTGGCGCACCGCCGCACCTCGTCCGCCGGGGCCCCCGAGTGGCTGATCGTCTCCGCCGTGCCGCGCGCCGGGGACACCGCCCGGGACGAGGAGTTGATGCGGCGCGCCTTCCTCGAGGGCCCCTGCACGATGGCGGTCTACGACACCGGGCTGCGGCTGCGCTGGGCCAACCGCGACCTGGAGCGGGTGCTGGGCCTGGAGCAGGAGGAGATGCGGGGGCTGCGGATTCCGGAGATCCTGCCCGGCCCCGAATCCGAGTCGGCCGAGCGGACGATGCGGCGGGCGCTGGAGACGGGCGAGGGGCAGCGGCTGGAACTGGCCACGCCCATGCCCGACCGCCACCGCCCGCTCGCCTGGTCCGCCGTCGTCGCCCCGCTGCTGGACGACGAGGGCCGGACGGCGGCGGTGATGCTGTCCGCTCACGACACGACCGCCCAACTGACCGCCCGGCAGCGGCTGACACTGCTCAACGAGGCCAGCGTGCGGATCGGCAGCACCCTGGACATCGACCGGTCCGCGCAGGAGCTGGCCGATGTGGCCGTCCCGGCACTCGCCGACTTCGTGACGGTCGATCTGCTGCCCGCGGTGCACGACGGCGGCGAACCGCGCCCCGGCCCGCCGGGCAGCCATGTGCTGCTGCGCCGGGTCGCCTGCCGGTCGGTCTTCGCGGGCTGCCCGGAGGCCGTGCTGGAACCCGGGCAGGTGGCCGCCTACCCCGACTTCTCCCCACCGGCCGAGTGCCTGAAGGCCGAGCGGGCGATGCTGAACCGGGTCACCGACCCCGCCGTGGCCCGGTGGGCCGACGAGGCACCGGAGCGGGCCGCCATGATCCGCCGGTTCGGCCTCCATTCGACGATGGCCGTTCCGATGCGGGCCCGCGGCACCACCCTCGGCGTGGCCACGTTCTCCCGGCATCGCCGCCCCGAGCCGTTCGAGCAGGACGATCTGCTGCTCGCCGAGGAGATGACGGCCAGGGCGGCCGTCTGCGTCGACAACGCCCGGCGGTACACCCACGAGCGGCACACCGCGCTGGCCCTCCAGCGCAGTCTGCTGCCGCGCACCCTGCCCCCGAGCGCCGCCGTGGAGGTCGCCTCCAGCTATCGGCCGGCCGACTCCCGGTCCGGGGTGGGCGGCGACTGGTTCGACGTCATCCGGCTGTCGGGCGCGCGGGTCGCCCTGGTCGTCGGCGATGTGGTGGGCCATGGCGTACGGGCGTCGGCGGCCATGGGGTGGCTGCGGACGGCGGTACGCACCCTCGCCGACGTCGATCTCGCCCCCGATGAGCTGCTCACCCATCTGGACGATCTGATCAACCATCTGTCGGACGAGACGGAGAACGACAACGATGACGCGGACTCGGCGGAGGCCGTGGGGGTGACCAACGCGCAGGTCGGCGCCACCTGTCTGTACGCGGTCTACGACCCGGTCTCCCGCCGCTGCTCACTGGCCCGGGCCGGGCATCCGCCGCCCGTGCTGGTGACGCCCGACGGCACCGCCGCCCTTCTCGACCTGCCCAGCGGGCCGCCGCTGGGGCTGGGGAGCCTGCCGTTCGAGACGGTCGAGCTCGAACTGCCCGAGGGCAGCCTGCTGGCCCTCTACACCGACGGTCTGATCGAGTCCCGCGGCCAGGACGTCGACAAGGCGATCGACACCCTGCGCCTCACCCTCGCCCGGCCCGCCGCCTCCCTGGACGGCCTCTGCCGGGCGGTGCTGACCAAGCTGCTGCCGGGCCACCCCACCGACGACATCGCCCTGCTCCTGGCCCGCACCCGGGGGCTGGACGCGGACAGCGTGGCCACCTGGGAGCTGCCGGACGACCCGGCCGTGGTGGCCCGGGCCCGCCAGGAGGCCGCCGAGCGGCTGACCGCGTGGGGGCTCGAGGAGGCCGCCTTCACCATGGAGGTCGTGGTCGGCGAGCTGGTCACCAACGCCATCCGGCACGCCACCCCGCCCATCAGGCTGCGTCTGATCCATGACCGGGCCCTGATCTGCGAGGTCTCCGACGGCAGCGCCACCGCGCCGCATCTGCGCCGCGCCCGCGCCTTCGACGAGGGCGGCCGCGGACTGCTGCTGGTGGCCCAGCTCACCGAGAGCTGGGGCACCCGGCAGACCGCCACGGGCAAGACCATCTGGGCCGAACTGTCCGTGCCCGCCGTGTAGCAGCCATGGCCCCGAGGGCCCCGCATATCGCCGCCGCCGCTCCACGGCTTCACGACCGCAGCCCCCGCCGCACCTCTTCACTACAATCGCGGAACAACGAAGCCCCGCCCAGCAGAGGCTGAAGGCTGCCATCCATGCGTATCCAGCACCCACGCGACGCCAGTCCCCTGGCCGCGCTGAGCCCCGCCGAATCGGCCCGTCTCATGGCGGTGATCCGCGAGGCGGCGCTGAGCCGGGGACGGCTTCCGCTGCCCGCCCGCCCGGTGATCGGCGCCTCCTGGGACCGGATGCTGCGCCTGGGCCTCGACCCCGATCACGGCCGCGCGCCACGGCCGCTGGGCCTGGACGAACTGGAGCGCCGGAGGCGGCAGACCCGGCTGGCCGAGGTGCTGCCCACCCTGCGGGACGGGCTGCTGGAGGCGGCGGAGGCGGCCGCGCACATCATGATCATCGCCGATGCGGAGGGCCGGATCCTGTGGATCGACGGCCATCGGGGGGTGCGTCGGCAGGCCGACGGCATCGCGCTCGTGGAGGGTTCGCACTGGGCCGAGGACGTCGTCGGGACCAGCGGAATCGGCACCGCGCTCGCCGTGAAGTCCCCCGTACGGGTGCATTCGGCGGAGCACTTCGTGAGCGCCTTCCACACCTGGAGCTGCGCGGCCGCCCCGGTCCACGACCCGCGCGACGGACGGCTGCTGGGCGTCATCGACGTCAGCGGCCCCGCCGGGACCGCCCATCCGACGGTGCTCTCCCTGGTCACCGCGACCGCCCGGTGGGCCGAGGGCGAGCTGCGCCTCGCCCACAGCCAGGAGCTGGAGGGCCTGCGCGCGGTCGCCGCGCCGCTGCTGGCGCGGATCCACGGCAAGGCCGTGGTGGTCGACCAGCACGGCTGGATCGCCGGGGTCACCGGGGTGACCCCGCGCGAGCGCCGGCTGTCGCTGCCGAAGGCGCCGTACGACGGGCCGGTGTGGCTCCCGGCGCTCGGCGCGTGCGCGGTGGAGCCGCTGCCCGGCGGCCATCTGCTGCGGGTGCTGGACGGCGACACCCCCGAGGGGGGCGGTCCGGGCTCGGGCGATCTACTGCTGGACGTGCGCCGTCCGCACCGCTGGACCCTGACCTTCTCGGGCCCCTCGGGCACCTGGACCCATGAACTCAGCGCCCGCCAGGCAGAGGTGCTGCTGGTGCTCGCCGCGCACCCCGAGGGGCGCTCGGCGGCCCAGCTGGCCCAGGACCTGTTCGGGGACCCGACGCGGACGGTGACCGTACGGGCCGCGATGTCCCGGCTGCGCGGACGCGTAGGGGCGGTGCTGGCGCACCGCCCCTACCGCATCGCCGACAGCGTCCGCATCGACGTGGCAGGCCCGGACCACCCCACCGAACTGCTCCCCCACAGCTCGGCCCCGGGGGTCGTCCAGCTACGGACGGGGCCCTGAGACCTGCCCGGCCACCTCTTCCGGCCTCAGCACCTCGGCCAGGCGGTCGGCGGGCAGCAAGCCCTTCTCCAGGACGAGTTCGGCCACGCCGCGGCCCGTGGCGAGGGCCTCCTTGGCGATGCTGGTGGCCGCGCCGTAGCCGATGTACGGGTTGAGCGCGGTGACCAGGCCGATGGAGTTCTCCACGGAGGTGCGCAGCCGCTCGGTGTTGGCGGTGATGCCCGCGACGCACCGCTCGGCCAGCACCAGGCAGGCGGCGCGCAGATGGGTGACGCTCTCCGAGAGGGAGTGCAGGATGATCGGCTCGAAGGCGTTGAGCTGGAGCTGTCCGGCCTCGGCGGCCATCGTGATGGCGACGTCGTTGCCGATCACCTCGAAGGCGACCTGGTTGACCACCTCGGGGATCACCGGGTTGACCTTGCCGGGCATGATGCTGGAACCCGCCTGCACCGGGGGCAGGTTGATCTCGTTGAGCCCGGCCCGCGGGCCCGAGGAGAGCAGCCGCAGGTCGTTGCAGCTCTTGGAGAGCTTGACGGCGATGCGCTTGAGGACGCCCGACAGATGGACGAACGCGCCGCAGTCCTGTGTGGCCTCCACCAGGTTGGCGGCGGTGACCAGCGGCAGTCCGGTGATGGCCTCGAGGTGGCGGCGGGCGGCCTCGGCGTAGCCCTCGGGGGCGTTGAGGCCGGTGCCGATGGCGGTCGCGCCGAGGTTGATCTCGTGCACCAGGGTGGCGGCCTCCAGCAGCCGGCTCTGGTCCTCCTCCAGCATCACGGCGTACGCCGAGAACTCCTGGCCCAGCGTCATGGGCACCGCGTCCTGGAGCTGGGTGCGCCCCATCTTCAGGACGTCGCGGAACTCCTCGGCCTTGGCGGCGAACGCCCGACGCAGCGTCTCCATGGCCGTGTGGAGCTCACGGACGGCGATGATCGTGGAGACGTTGACGGCGGTCGGATAGACGTCGTTGGTGGACTGGCTGAGGTTGACGTCCTCGTTGGGGTGGAGGTGGGCGTAGTCGCCCTTCTCGTGGCCGAGGAGTTCCAGCGCCCGGTTGGCGATCACCTCGTTGGCGTTCATGTTGGTCGAGGTCCCGGCGCCGCCCTGGATCACATCGACGATGAACTGGTCGTGCAGGGCGCCCCGGCGTATCTCCTGGCAGGCGGCCGCGATGGCGTCGGCCTTCTCCGTGGTGAGCAGCCCGAGGTCCTCGTTGGCGCGGGCGGCCGCCTCCTTGACGGCGGCCAGGGCGCTGATCAGATGGGGATAGGCGGAGATGGAGGTGCCGGTGATGGGGAAGTTCTCGCCGGCGCGCAGGGTGTGGATGCCCCAGTAGGCGTCGGCGGGGACGTCGCGGTCGCCGAGCAGATCGTGTTCGCGGCGTTGGCCGGTGGCGCTCATGGTGTGCGGTCTTCTTCCTTGGTTCCTGGGAAGGGCGGGCGTCATGCGGTGGGCGGGGCCAGGACGTCGGTGGGGTGCACACCGCCGACGGCGGCCCCGCCGCCGTACACCGGTGTGGTGGCGAACTCGGCGAGGACACCGAGGTCGATCCCGCAGTGGGCCAGCGCCGCGGCGGTCACCGGCATCCGGGCGCGGTCCGCGCCGTCGGCGATCTTCACGGCGACGGCCCGGCCGTCGGGCAGCGCCGCGATCTGCACGCCCTCGAAGCCGTCCTTGGCGATCAGGCCCGGTACGGCACGCATCAGCCGGGCCACGTCCCGGTCGGTGCCGGACGCCATGTCCGGATGGGCGCGCAGGGCGGCCGCGACCCGCCCCTCGGGGGTGTCCATGGCGCCGGAGGCGATCCGGGCGGCGGCCGTCGCGAGCCCGCGCAGGGAGACGGAGAACAGCGGCGCGCCGCAGCCGTCGACCGAGACCCCGGCGATGCCCTGCCCGGTGAGGTCGGCCACGGTCTCGGCGATCGTCCGCTGAAGCGGATGGGCCGGGTCGAGGTAGTCCTTCAGCGGCCAGCCGCGCAGCTGGGCGGTGAGCAGCATCGCGGCGTGCTTGCCGGAGCAGTTCTGGGCGAGCCGGGTGGGCTCGCCGCCGTCGCGCAGCCAGGCGTCGCGCTCGGCGGCGCCGTACGGCAGGTCCGGGGTGTTGCGCAGGTCGGCCTCGGTGAGCCCGGCCCGGTCGAGGATGCGGCGGGCGCCGTCCAGATGGCGCGGCTGGCCGGAGTGGCTGGCGGCGGTGAGCGACAGCAGCTCCCCGTCCAGCGGCAGCCCGGCCCGCAGCAGGGCCACGGCCTGGACGGGCTTGAGCGCGGAGCGCGGGTAGAAGGCCACGTCGATGTCGCCGGCCTGGAAGGCGACCCGGCCGTCGGCGGCCAGGACGACGACCGAGCCGTGGTGGACGCCCTCGATGGCCCCGCCGCGTACCACATGGGCGAGCGGCACATGGCGGGGTTCACGGATGGCGGGGGGCTCGGCCGGGGTACGGCGGGTCGCGTCGTCGGTCCGTCCGAGGAGGGTGTTCATGGTGGTGCTCTCGTGGTCGGGGGTGTTCACGGGGTGGGATTCCTCCGGGTGGTGGTGGAGGGAGAGGGCGTCCGGGGGTGGTGCGGCCGCGCAGGAGAAACGATTCCTCAGTGTGGGCTCACGAGGGGTCCTTCATCCGGCTGCGGGCCGCGTACCAGCCGATGACCAGCGCCACCAGGATCGCCGGAAGCGCCATGACGGTCAGCCGGCTGGGGCCGCCGTCCGCCCACATCAGGACGAGGACGGAGGCGAGGAAGCCCAGGGTGACGATCTCGGTGTACGGGGAGCCGGGGAGCCGGTAGCCGGGGCGGCTGACCAGGCCTGCCTGGGCGCGCCGCCAGAACAGCAGATGACAGAGCATGATCACGGCCCAGGTCGAGAGGATGCCGATCGCGGCGAAGTTGAGCACGATCTCGAACGCCTCGCTCGGCACCACGTAGTTCAGACCCACGCCCAGCACGCAGAAGAAGGAGGTGAGCAGGATGCCTCCGTAGGGCACATGGGTGCGGCTCATGGCACCGGTGAACCTGGGCGCGGAGCCGGACATCGCCATCGAGCGCAGGATCCGGCCGGTGGAGTACAGCCCGGAGTTGAGGCTGGACATCGCGGCGGTGAGCACGACGAGGTTCATCACGCCGCCGGCCGCCGGGACGCCGATCTTGGACAGCACGGTGACGAACGGGCTCTCGTCGCCCGAGTAGGAGCCGGAGGGCAGCAGCATCGAGAGCAGCACCACGGAGCCGACGTAGAACAGGCCCACACGCCACATGATGGAGTTGATCGCCTTGGGCATGATCTTCTCGGGGTTCTCGGTCTCGCCCGCGGCCACGCCGACCAGCTCCACGGAGGCGTAGGCGAAGACGACGCCCTGGATGACCAGCAGCATCGGCAGCACACCGTGCGGGAAGACACCGCCGTGCTCGGTGATCAGGCTGGGCCCGGTGCTGCCACCGGCCACCTGCTCGCGGGTGACCAGCAGGAAGATGCCGATCGCCATGAAGACGACGAGCGCGCCGACCTTGATGATCGCGAACCAGAACTCCAGCTCACCGAAGATCTTCACCGAGATCAGATTGACCGTGAGCACCACGGCGAGCGCGATCAGGGCGATCACCCACTGCGGGATCTCGGTGAACATCCCCCAGTAGTGGGTGTACGTCGCCACGGCCGTGATGTCGGCGATCCCGGTGGTGGCCCAGTTCAGGAAGTACATCCAGCCCGCGACGAAGGCACCCTTCTCGCCGAGGAACTCACGGGCGTAGGACACGAACGCGCCGGAGGAGGGCCGGTGCAGCACCAGCTCGCCCAGGGCGCGTACGACCAGGAAGGCGAAGACGCCGCAGACCGCGTACGCCAGGGCCAGCGACGGCCCGGCGTCCTTGAGCCGCCCGCCGGCGCCTAGGAAGAGGCCGGTGCCGATGGCGCCGCCGATGGCGATCATGTTGACGTGCCGGGCCTTGAGGGACTTGCTGTAACCGGCGTCGCCCGCGTCCACATGCGCGGGGCTCCCGGCCTGGTGCTGTTGGCGGTCTTCTTGCCGGAGGGACTGCTCGCTCACGCCTGCTGTCCGCCTTCCGTCGGTGCTGTCGTCCGGCTGTCCGCCGCAGCGGGCCGCACGATGGAGGTCAGGGTGGTCTCCACGCGTTCGAGGTGGTGGGACATGGCCTCCACCGCGTCGTGTTCGGACCCGTCGGCGAGCGCCTCGACGATCGCCCGGTGTTCCCGGTTCGACTGCTCGCGGCGGCCGCCGAGTTCGTTGAGAAATGCCGACTGCCGGGCCAGGGCATCGCGGATCTCCTCGATGACCCGCCGGAAGACCGGGTTCCGGGCCGCCTGGGCGACGGCGAGATGGAACAGCGTGTCCATCGCCACCCATGCGGTGGTGTCGGTCTCCCGCTCCATCCGCTCCAGCAGATGGGCCAGGTGGTCGAGGTCCTCGGCGGAGCGGCGCCGGGCCGCGTAGCCCGCCACCGGGATCTCGATGTGCCGGCGCACCTCCAGCAGGTCGCTCGCGGCGTAGTCGCCGAAGGTGGGGTCCTCCACCGGACCGCTGGAGATGACGAAGGTGCCCTTGCCGGTGCGCGAGGCGGTCAGCCCCATGGTCTGGAGAGCCCTGAGGGCCTCCCGGAGCACCGGCCGGCTCACCTCCAGGCGTCGGCAGAGCTCGGCCTCGGAGGGGAGTTTGTCCCCCACCGCGTAGTCGCCGCGCTCGATCGCTTCCCGGAGGTGGTGGAGAACCGCTTCCATCGCGCTCACGCGACGGGGGGCGGTGAATCCGGAGCCGCCTGTCTGGCTGTCTGACAAGTTCACGCGGCGATCCTCAGGCGTACACCGGAGGGTTGTCAAGGGTCGACTTTCCCCTCCTTGCCGCCCGTTCTGTGTTGATATGGGTTATCCATCCTGAATGTCGGAGACCCCATGCCCCACCGCCTCACCACCGCCACCGCGGCCCTGCTCCTGCTGTGCGGCCCGGCCGTCGCGGGCTGCGGCGGGGGCGCGGACTCGGGCAAGGTCGGCGTGGTGCTGCCGCTGCTCGCCTCGCCCTTCTGGGAGGCGTACAACGACGAGATCCCGGAGCAGGCCAGGAAGGCGGGCGTACGGGTACTGCCGACGGTCAACTCCGAAAACGACCCGGGCAAACAGATCACCGATATCGACAATCTGCTGGCACAGGACGTGGGCGGCCTGGTCGTCTCCCCGATCGACTCCGCCGCCATCGACCCCGGGCTGAGTGCCGCCCGGCGCGCCCATGTGCCGGTGGTCGCCGTCGATGTGGCCCCCGACCGGGGCAGGGTGGCCATCGTGGTCCGGGCCGACAACCGCGCGTACGGCGTCAAGGCGTGCCACAGCCTCGGCCGCGCCGTGCGGCGGGGCACGGTGGTGCAGATCGAGGGCGATCTGGCCTCGGCCAACGGCCGGGACCGCACGGCCGCGTTCGACCGCTGCATGGCGCGGCACCACCCGGACATCAAGATCCTGGACATCGCGGCCGGCTGGCAGGCGGAGAAGGCGGCGGCCGGTCTGGAGGCCCTCTACAGCGCCCACCCCGATATCAAGGGCATCTACCTCCAGGCCGGCGGCGTCTATCTGGCGCCCACCCTGCGCACCCTCCAGCGCCACCGCGCGCTGGTCCCGGTGGGCCGGCCCGGCCATATCGCCATCGTCTCCAACGACGGGATCCCGCAGGAGCTGGACGCGATCCGTAAGGGTCTCATCGACGCCACCGTCTCCCAGCCCGCGGACCTCTACGCCGTCTACGGCATGCGCTACATCAGGCAGGCCATGGCCGGGAAGCCCTTCAGGGCCGGGCCGACCGGCCACGGCAGCACCATCGTCCGGCTGCCCGGCGGCAATCTGGAGGACCAGCTGCCCGCCCCGCTGGTGACCCGGGCCAATGTCGACGACCGCTCCCTGTGGGGCAACCGGGTATGACCGGGCGCGGTCAGCGGGGCGCTGATCGTGGGGCCGGGGCTGAACGGATTCATCGTGCCCCAGGCCCAGGAGTCATAGTATTAAAGGAAATGTATCCGCAGATGGGACTGGTGCGATGGCCATCCCCGAGGGAATCGCGCCGACCGAGACGCATGTCCCGTTCGACATGGCGGATGCGGCCTCGGCGCTGATCGACGCCACGGGGACCATCATCGGCTGGACCCCGGCGGCGGAGCGACTTCTCGGCTATCCGGCGGCGGATGCGATGAAGCAGTCGGCCAGGATGCTGCTGGCGACGCCGGAGGACGCGGCGAAGGCCGAGGCGATCGGCTCGTGGTGCCAGGAGCACGACGGCTGGGGCGGTCTGGGTCGGCTCCGGCACCGGGACGGCCGCCGGATCGAGGTGGGGCTGCGGATCTCCGCCATGCGCGACCCGGACGGCGAGGTCTCCTGGCTGGTCTCCGGGATCGATGTGGGCTCCATCCCGACCTGGGCGCTCAGCGGCTCGCTGCTCCAGGCGTTCCTCACCCGGTCGCCGGTCGGGATCGCCGTGCTCAGCCCGGATCTGCGGTATGTGTGGCTCAACGACACGCTGGAGCGCTACGGCGGGCTGCCCCGTGAGCAGCGGATAGGGCGCCGGATGGCGGAGTGCCTGCCGGGGCTGGACACCGAGGCGCTCGAGGCGCAGCTGCGGCAGGTGCTGAAGACCGGCGAGCCGGTGATCGACTACGAGTACCGGGGCTGGACGATGGCCGCGCCCCACCGCGAGAACGCGTACTCGACCTCGTTCTTCCGGCTGGACAACGCCGAGGGCCGTCCGGTGGCCGTGTGCCACATGGTCATCGACGTCACCGACCGCTGGCGGGCCCGGGAGCGGCTGGCCCTGCTCAACGAGGCCAGCGAGCAGATCGGCAGCACGCTGGACGTGATGCGCACCGCGCAGGAGCTGGCCGACTTCGCGGTGCCCAGGCTCGCCGACTTCGTCACCGTGGATCTGCTGGAGTCCGTCCTGCGCGGCGAGGAGCCCTCGGCGCGGCACCCCCGGGCCATCCCACCCTTCCGGCGCGCCGGCCAGGCGTCCATCCACGAGGGCTGCCCCGAGTCCATCGCGGCGCGCGGTGATCCGATCGCCATCTCCCCGGCGTCGCCCTTCGCCTGTAGCTTCCTCGAGGGAGAGGCGGTGCTGGATCCGGAGCTGGACGTCGCCCTGGAAGCGTGGAGCGGCGAGGACCCGGACCGGACGCGGAAGGTGCACGAATTCGGGATGCGCTCGTTGATCGTGGTCCCGATCTGCGCCCGCGGCGCCGTCCTGGGCGTGGCCTCGTTCGTCCGCTCCGACCATCCGGACCCGTTCGAGGAGGACGATCTGCTGCTCGCCGAGGAGCTGGTCGCGCGGGCCGCCGTGAACATCGACAACGCCAGCCGCTACAGCCGTGAGCGCGCCACCGCGCTGGCCCTCCAGCGCAGTCTGCTGCCGCACGCCCTGAGCGGCGGCCAGGCCGTCGAGGTGGCCTCGCGCTACCTCCCCACGGACGCGCGCAACGGGGTCGGCGGCGACTGGTTCGATGTGATCCCGCTGTCCGGCGCCCGGGTGGCGCTGGTGGTCGGCGACGTGGTCGGGCACGGCATCAACGCCGCGGCCACCATGGGGCGGCTGCGGACGGCCGTGCACACGCTCGCCGACATGGACCTGCCGCCCGAGGAGCTGCTGGCCCACCTCGACGACCTGGTCATCCGGCTCACCGAGGAGGAGGCCGGGCAGGAGGGCGTGGCGGCCGCGTTGATGGGCGCCACCTGTCTGTACGCGATCTACGACCCGGTCACCCGGCGCTGCACGATGGCGCGAGCGGGCCACCCGACCCCCGCGATCGTGGACCCCTCGGGCGAGGTGACCTTCCCCGCGCTGCCCGCCGGTCCCCCGCTGGGCCTGGGGTCGCTGCCGTTCGAGTCGGCGGAGCTGGAGCTGCCCGCCGGAAGCCTGATCGCCCTCTACACCGACGGGCTCATCGAGACCTGCGACCAGGACATCGACGTCGGTCTCAGCCGGCTGAGCAACGCCCTCGGCCAGGCCGTGCTGCCGCTGGAGGAGCTCTGCCGCACGGTCGTCGACACCCTGCTGACCTCCCCGCAGACCGACGACGTGGCCCTGCTGCTGGCCCGTACCCACGGTCTGGGCACCGGCCATGTCGTCTCCTGGGACCTGCCCTCCGATCCGGCCGTGGTGGCCAGCGCCCGCTCGCTGGCGATGCGCCAGCTCGCCGAGTGGGGTCTTGACGAGCTGATGACCACCACCGAGCTGATCGTCAGCGAGCTGGTCACCAACGCCATCCGCCATGGCACCGGCCCCATCCGGCTGCGGCTGATCCGGCACGACGTGCTGATCTGCGAGGTCACCGACACCAGCAACACCTCGCCACGGCTGCGCCACGCCCGCACCACCGACGAGGGCGGCCGGGGGCTGTTCCTCGTCGCCCAGCTGACCCGCCGCTGGGGCACCCGCTACACCGAGGGCGGCAAGCTCATCTGGGCCGAACAGGACCTCCCGGAACGAGACCTGCCGGAACACGACCGCCCGGAACACCATCTCCCGGAATCGGCATGAAGCACGCTCCGGCGCACCCCCGCCCTGTTCATGATCGGCTGACTCCCGCACACTGGCCCTGTGCCAACAGGAGGGGGGCATCCGAGGTGCGGAGGCCGGTCGGCGACGGGGATCTGTGGGAGCGGCGGCTGGACTCCCCGTGGTGGCGGGGCGCGATGGCTCTGCTGGCGGGCGCGCTGCCCGCGCTGGCCTTTCCGGCGCCCTCGCTGTGGTGGTGGGCGTATGTGGCCCTGGTGCCCTGGCTGATGCTGATGCGCTCGGCGCCCACCGGCCGCCGGGCGATGCGGGACGGCTGGCTGGGCGGCGCCGGGTTCCTGCTCGCGGTACACCACTGGCTGATGCCGAGCCTGCATGTGTTCATCGTGCTTCTGGCGCTGCTGCTGGGGCTGTTGTGGGTGCCCTGGGGGTGGCTGACGCACCGGCTGCTGCACGGCTGCCCGGGGGCCGGGCGGGTGGCGGCGGCGCTGGTGCTGCTGCCGTCCGTCTGGCTGATGGCCGAGCTGGCCCGGTCCTGGCAGTATCTCGGCGGGCCCTGGGGGCTGCTGGGCGCGAGTCAGTGGCAGGTGGCGCCCGCGCTGCGGCTGGCCTCGGTGGGCGGGGTCTGGCTGCTCGGGTTTCTGCTGGTCCTGGTGAATGTGGCGGTGACCGTGCTGATCGCGGTGGCCCGCGCCCGTACGGTGGCGCTGGCCGGGCTCGCCGCGTGCGGCGCCGCGGCGGCCGGGGCATGGGCCTGGGTGCCCGAGGCCAAGGAGCCCGGGACGGCGCGGATCGCGGTGGTGCAGCCGGGGGTCATCCAGGGGCCGGGGCCGCGCTTCGAACGCAGCGCGGAGCTGACCCGGCAGCTGGCCGGCCGCGATGTCGACCTGGTGGTGTGGGGCGAGAGCAGCGTGGCCCATGATCTGACCACCCATCCGGGGCTGCGCGGGCGGCTGGCCGCGCTGTCCCGGACGGTCGGCGCGGACCTGCTGGTCAACGTGGACGCGCGGCGGGGCGATATGCCCGGCATCTACAAGAGCTCGGTGCTGATCGGGCCGAACGGTCCTACGGGGCAGCGCTACGACAAGATGCGGCTGGTCCCCTTCGGGGAGTACATCCCGGCCCGGCCGCTGCTGGGCTGGGCCACCTCGGTGGGCAAGGCGGCCGGTGAGGACCGCCACCGGGGCACCCACCCGGTGGTGATGAACCTCCCCGGTTCCCTGCGGATCGGGCCGCTGGTGTGCTTCGAGTCGGCGTTCCCGGACATGAGCCGGACCCTGGCGCGGGAGGGGGCGCGGATGCTCGTCGTCCAGTCCTCGACCTCGACCTTCCAGGGGAGCTGGGCGCCCGAGCAGCACGCCTCGCTGGCCGCGCTGCGGGCCGCCGAGACCTGGCGGCCGATGGTGCACGCCACGCTGACCGGGGAGAGCGCGGTGTTCGGGCCGCGTGGCGAGCCGGTGGGCCCCCGGATGTCCACCGACACCAGCGCGGCCAGCGTCTACACGGTGCCGCTGGGGCAGGGCACCAGCCCGTATGTGCGGATCGGGCCCTGGCCGGTGTACGGGGCCATGGCGGCCCTCGCCGTCTACTGCGCGGCCGAGGGGGGCCGGGCGCTCAGACGGCGGACGGGCCGGCCGGCGGACCGGAGGCCGGGGCGACCGGCGGACCAGCGGACGGACCAGCCGACTCCAGGGCGTCCCTAACGACCCGTTCGCACAGCTCATGGGTGCGCAGGGCGTCCTCCGCGCCGATCCGCCGCCCGGCGCGCACCGCGTCCAGGAAGGCGTCGGTGATCTGCTCGATCCCGCGCTGCCGCGCCACCGGCACCCAGTCGCCCCGGCGGCGCACGCTCGGCTGGCCCTTGTGGTCGACCACCTCGGCCAGATTGAGCACCTGCCGCTTGGTGTCCTGGCCGGAGACCTCCAGGACCTCCTCGGTGGAGCCGCTCATCCGGTTCATCACGCCGAGCGCGGTGAACCCGTCCCCGGACAGCTGGAGCAGCACATGGTGTATCAGCCCGCCGCGGATCCTGGCGCGCACATCGATGTGGTCCACCGGCCCGGGTGCGAGGAAGCGCAGCGTGTCCACCACGTGGATGAAGTCGTCCAGGACCAGGGTGCGCGGGTCCTCGGCGAGGCCGACGCGGTTCTTCTGGAGCAGGATCAGATCGCGCGGATGGTCCAGGCACTGGGCGTAGCCGGGTGCGTAACGCCGGTTGAAGCCGACCATCAGGCTCACCCCGCGCTCCTCGGCGAGCCGTACGAGCCGCTCGCTGTCGGCGAGGTGGTACGCGAGCGGCTTGTCCACGTAGGTGGGCACCCCGGCCTCGAGCAGCCGGGTGACGAGGTCGGCGTGGGTGTCGGTCGGGGCGTGCACGAAGGCCGCGTCGAGCCCGGCCGCGAGCAGTGAGTCCAGGTCGGCGTGGCGCTGGGCGTCCGGGACCCGATAGGTGTCGGCGACCCGCCGGAGGGTGGCGGGGGTGCGGGTGTGGAGATGCGGCTCCAGGCCGGGGCGGGCCATCAGCACGGGCAGATACGCCTTCTGCGCGATGTCGCCGAGCCCGACGCAGCCGACCCTCATATGTTCTCCCCGGTCTCTTCCGATCGTGCCTTCCGCTGTGCCCCCGCAGGATACGTGGGGGTGGGCGGACACCAGTCGGCGATGCCGTCGAAGGAGCGGAGGGCAAGACCGGGGGCGAGACGGCCGAGGGCGGCGATCGCGGCGTCGCGCAGGGCGACGGAGGGGGCGCCGGTGAGGGTCATCATGCGGGCGCCGCGCGCCGAGCGGCGCACTACGTCCATGGTGCGGGGCAGCCGGTCTCGGGTGTAGGAGGCCAGGGCGGCGGAGGGGGCGGCGATGTCGGGGGCCAGATGGTGGGCGAGGACGACGGCGTCCTCGATGGCCTGGTTGCCGCCCTGCCCCATGGTGGGGGCCATGGCGTGGGCGGCGTCGCCGAGGAGGGCGACCCGGCCCCGGTGGTAGGCGGGCAGGGGCTCGGCCATGTACCGGATGTCATGGCGCAGCACGTCCCGGGGCGCGACGGCGGCGAGGACGTCGGGGATGGGGCTGTGCCAGTCGCCGTAGAGCCGCAGCAGTTCGGACCGCTCGTCGTCCGGGGCCCGGCCGCCGGGCGGGGCGACGGCCGCCGCGTAGGCGTAGACCCGGCCGTCCTTGAGCGGCTGGGTGCCCCAGATCCGGCCCCTCCCCCAGGTCTCATGGGGCTCGAACGGCCGGTCGGGGGCCGGGATGACGACGCGCCAGGTGGTGAATCCGGCGTAGCGGGGCCCGGGGTGGTCCGGGAAGAGCGCGCGGCGGACGGCCGAGTCGATGCCGTCGGCGCCGATGACGAGGTCCGCCTCGTGGTCGCCGTCCTCGGTGGTGACCCGGGCCGGGCGGCCGGCGGCGCCGGGGTCGGCCAGCCGGGCGGCGGTCCCGGTGTGGACCGCGCCCTGGGGCAGCCGGGAGACGAGCAGGTCGACGAGGGTGGCCCGGTGGAGGAGGACCAGCGGGCCGCCGAAGCGCTCGGCCATCGAGGCGCTGTCCATCCGGGAGAGCCAGCGGCCGCCGGGGGCGCGCAGTCCGCCGCCGCCCTGCCAGGCGGCGAGCGCGCGCACGTCGTCGCCGAGGTCGATGGCGTCCAAGGCGCGCTGGGAGTTGGCGGCGAGCGAGATTCCGGCGCCGACCGGCTCGAGGCGGGCGGCCCGCTCCAGGACGGTGATGGACCAGCCGCGGCGGTGCAGGGCCGCGGCGGCGGTGAGCCCGCCGACTCCGGCACCGATGACGACGGCACGGGGCTGCTGCATGACTCCTCCAAGGGCACTACAGATGTAGTACTCAGTTACGTTACTACATCCGTAGTGCGAGTGGCGGATGGGCTTAGGTTGGCCCCATGACCGCTGATCGAACCGCCGCCTCCGCTTCCGGCGCCGCCCCGTCCGCCCCCGCTTCCGGAGCGTCCCGCGCCGAGCTGATCGCCGACACCGCGCTGGCGCTGCTGGCCGAGCGCGGAATGCGGGGACTGACGCACCGCGCGGTGGACGAGGCGGCCGGGCTGCCGCTCGGCTCGACCTCCAACCACGCCCGGACCCGCGCCGCCCTGCTCAAGGCGGCGGTCCGGCGGCTGGCCCAGCGGGAGGCGGAGGTACTGGCGCCCGACGAGATGCCGGGCCCCGCCGGCGCGGCACCCGACGGAACCGATCCGGTCGCGGCCCTGGCCGACGCGCTCGCGCTCGCCCTGCACCGCTCGCTCACCACCCAGCGCGATCTGCTGATCGCCCGCTACGAGCTCGCGCTGGAGGCGACCCGCCGCCCCGAGCTGCGGGAGTTCTACGACGCCACGGGGCGCGGCTTCCGGGAGCCGCTCGAGGCGATGATGACGGCGCTGGGCTCCACCGAGCCCCGGCGGCACGCGCGGTCGCTGGTGGCCTGGTGCGAGGGGCTGATGTTCAGCTGCGCCGCGGGCGCCGACCACGACGCCGTACCCGACCGCGCGGCGCTGCGCACCGGGTTCGGGGAGCTGCTGCGCGGGATGCTGGACGAATAACGCGTGGCGGGCCGGGTGACGGCGCCGCCATCATGACCGCCATGACAACCACAGAACGCCCCGACCCGCCCCGGACCGCCGATGAACGCACCAGCCTGGAGGGGTGGCTGGACTTCCACCGCGCGACTCTCGCCCTCAAGTGCGAGGGACTGGACGACAAGCAGCTGCGCGAGGCGTCGGCGCCGCCGTCCGGGCTGACCCTGCTCGGCCTCGTACGGCATATGGCCGAGGTCGAGCGGAGCTGGTTCCGCCGGGTGCTCGCCCAGCAGGACATAGCGCCGATCTGGTACAGCGAGGAGGACCCGGACGGGGAGTTCCACCTCACCGACGAGGACACCTCGGAGGCCGCCTTCGCCATCTGGCAGGAGGAGATCGCCAAGGCCAAGGAGGCCGCCGCGGGCCGTTCCCTGGACGACGTGGTCAGCCGTCCCGTCCGCGGGGACTACAACCTGCGCTGGATCTATCTGCACATGATCGAGGAGTACGCCCGCCACAACGGCCACGCCGACCTCATCCGCGAGCGGATCGACGGCGCCACCGGCGACTAGGCGGTTTCCGGCGGATCTTGGCGCCCGCGGCGGGCCGCCCCCCTCCCCGCCCCTTCCCACGACTGGGACTCCGCCCCAGACCCCGGATCCAGAGAGCCGCAGGGCCGGTGCCCTGCGGCTCTCGCATGGGCAGTGCGCCGAGGGACGCGGGGGATGACCATCGGAGCCCTCCTTGGAGGCGGCGCGCCGCCGAGAACCAGCCATCGCCAGGCGGCTCAGGACACGCGATCCGGATGTGAACAGAAACCATCCGAGCACGTACGAACTCTCGGCGCAAGGCTTCGCGCCAGCCGCAATCATCTTTCGTTCATCTTCATGAAGTCGGGGAAGACGGCCGACACCTGGGGAAAATACGAGGTCAGCAGGGTTGTCCCGCCCTCCGCAGCCACCCCGGGAGGCGGACTGATCACAAAAAAGTTCGGCCGAACCCCTTGCCAGACCCAGATCGTACGCGTTCGGATTAATTGCGTCGGCGGCGCCCATGAGACCCGCGTCTCCCCATGAAGCCCCCTGGCCGCATGGCTGGATCTATACCCCTACGCCTACCCGGACCGTGCGATCGCCGTCTGCCACCTTCCCCCTCCCCAGGAGCGAGACATGCTCGACCTCACCTCCGTTGACCTGCTCGACGCGTTCACCCAGGAGCTGAAGCTGTGCAAGCTCAAGCCCGATGAGCACGTCGTCGTCCTGTCCGAGCCCACCAGCCGCGGCGACTACGTGGCGGCCGCCTTCGGCGCGGCCAAGGCCTGCGGCGCGCATGTCATCGCCGCCACCGTCCCCGGCGGCAACCCGTCGCCTTCGGACAGCACCCGCACCGGTGCCGGTCCCGGCCTGAGCGCGGTGCTCGGCGACACCGCCGCGCAGGACCTGCTCAAGGCCGCCGACCTCGTCGTGGACCTCACCCGGGAGGGGTTCATCCACGCCCCGCTCCAGCAGGAGATCATGCGGACGGGCACCCGGATCCTCTTCGTGTGCGACGCCCCCGACGTACTCGTCCGCAATCTGCCCAAGCCGGAGGACAAGGCGGAGGTGCTCAAGGGCGTCAACCTGCTGAAGGGCGCATCCGTCATGCGGGTGACCTCCGAGGCCGGCACCGACCTGACCGTCGAACTGCCGGGCGCCAAGCCGGAGTTCCAGGTGGGCTTCGCCGACGACCCGGGCCGCTGGGACCACTGGCCGAGCACCATGGTCCTGTGCTGGCCGCGGTTCTCCGAGGGCCGGATCGTGCTCTCCGAGGGCGACATCCTGCTGCCGTTCAAGGAGTACGTACGTCAGCCGGTCACGCTGGAGATCGCGGGCGGAAACATCGAGAAGGTGTCCGGTGGCGCCGAGGCCCACCTGCTGAACACCTTCTTCGACGACGCGGACGACGAATGGGGACGCAGCCTGTCCCATATGGGCTGGGGCCTGATGCGCACCGCCGACTGGTTCGCCACCGCCCTGTACGGCAAGGAAGAGCTGATGGGCATGGACGCGCGGGCGTTCGCCGGGAACTTCCTGTGGTCCACCGGACCCCACCCCGTACTCGAGCGCGAGTCGTACGCGCACGTCGACATCGCCATGCGCGGCTGCACGGTCTCCGTCGACGACCAGGACGTCGTCACCGCGGGCCGACTCGTCGACTACTGATCCCGCCGCCGCACCTGTATCTGGAGAGAAGATGGCATCCACCCAATCCCTCGACGTCGTCATCGTCGGCGGCGGGCTCGGCGGAATGACCGCCGCGCTGTCGCTGCGGCAGCGCGGGCATCACGTGACCGTGCTGGAGCAGGCACCGCGGTTCGGCGAGATAGGCGCGGGTATCCAGACAGCGCCCAACGCGAGCCGAGTCCTGCTCGGGCTGGGGCTGCGCAGGCAGCTGGAGGCCATCCGCACCGAGCCCCTGGACCAGGTGCGGCGCCGGTGGAAGGACGGCAGCGTCATCGGGCTGACCCAGCTCGGCGACCACTGCAAGCAGCAGTACAACGCGCCGTACTGGCACTACCACCGGGCCGATCTGCACGGTGTCCTCACCGATGCCTGCGTCGACCCGACCGGCCCCGGCCCGGTGGTCGCACTGCACACCTCGAGCCGGGTCGGCGAACTGGACCGGAGCGACCCCCACCGCCCCGCGGCCGTGACCGATGACGGCCGGCGCTTCGAGGCCGATGTGCTGATCGGCGCCGACGGCATCCGGTCCCGGGTCCGTGACCTCATGGGCCTCCCGGACACCCTGCTGTTCTCCGGCGAGATGGCCTTCCGGGCCCTCATCCCCGGCGACCTCATCGCCGCCGACCCGGCCACGCGCTTCTTGATGGACCGCTTCCAGAGCACCATCTGGTACGGCCCCGACCGGCACCTGGTCCACTACATGATCCGTGGCGGCGAGTACCTCAACGTCGTCGGCTGCGTCCCGTGCACGGACGAGATCGCCGAGAAGTGGACCGGCTCGGCCACCGCGGAAGACCTGGTGAACGCCTACGAGGGCTGGGACGACCGGGTGGCGGCGATGCTGTCCAAGGCCAAGGAGGACGTGCTCTCCTTCGCCCTCTACCACCGCCGGCGCGACCCGGTCTGGATGGACGGCCGCACGGCCCTCCTGGGCGACGCCTGCCACGCCATGCTGCCCTACCAGGCCCAGGGGGCCTCCCAGGCCATGGAGGACGCCGCCGTACTGGCCGAGGAACTGGGCCGGGTCAACGCCGACGGCGTCGAGGGCGCACTGCGCCGCTACGTGGACCGGCGGGCCAAGCACGCCGGCATGGTCCAGGACGCCTCACTTCAGAACAAGACCTTCTACCACTATCCCGACGGCCCGCAGCAGGAGGCCAGGGACGCCCTGCTGCGGCGCGGCTTCGACGGCGAATCCGACGTCTCCTACCACTGGTTGTGGAGCGGCAGCCCGCTCGACGACCCGGACCTGGGCGCCTTCGACTACCGCTTCGCCCGCTGACCGGCCCCTCCCGTCCCCTCCCCTCCCGTTCATCACCCGCCCCCTCCGGGGCCACTTCCCGCTCATCCACCTCGGTGTCGCCCCGCGCGGGCACATCCCCGAACACCCCGTGGAGCGACAGTGAAAACAGGCGACCAAATCGTCCAGGACCTCCCATGGAGATGGGGGGTCCAGGGCAGGATCTTCATCATCGGCGGCCTCGGCTACCTCTTCGACGCCTATGACATCGCCCTCAACGGCTTCCTGATGCCGCTGCTGGGCGACCACTTCCACCTCTCCCTCTCCCAGCGAGGTCTGGTGGCCACCGCCAACCTGGTGGGCATGGCCGTGGGCGCGGTGACCTGGGGCGCGATCGCCGACCGCATCGGGCGCAAGAAGTCCTTCAGCGTCACCTTGCTGATCTTCGCGCTGTTCTCGGTGGCCGGCGCCCTGGCCCCGAACTACGGGATCTTCCTCGCCCTGCGCTTCATCGCGGGTGTCGGACTGGGCGGTTGTGTTCCCGTCGACTACGCCCTGGTGGCGGAGTTCTCCCCGACGAAGTACCGCGGACGCGTACTGACCGCGCTGGACGCCTGGTGGCCGATCGGCGTGACCCTGTGCGGTCTGGTCTCGACGGCCATGCTGTCCCTCGAAGGCAACTGGCGGTGGATGCTCAGCGTGATGAGCGTTCCGGCGCTGCTGCTGTTCTGGGTGCGGAGGGGGGTGCCGGAGTCGCCCGTCTACCTCAGCAAGAAGGGCCGGGAGGCCGAGGCGCGGGCCGTCATCGACGATCTGGTCGCCCGTACGGGTGCGCCCGTCGAGCCGTACGTCATTCCCGCCCCGGTGCCCGAGGCCGGCGGGAACGGCCCCCGCGCCGCGCTCGAACAGCTGCGCGCGGTCTGGAAGTTCAGCCCGCGCATCACCTCCGCCGCCTGGCTGCTGTTCGCCACCGTCATGCTGGTGTACTACGCGGCCCTGAGCTGGCTGCCGTCCATCCTCAAGGAGGAGGGCCTCGGCGACACGGCCGCCTTCATGAGCACCACGCTGATGAGCGCGGTCGGCATCGTCGGCGTCCTGACGTCCACGGTGCTGGTGGACGCGGTCGGCCGGAAGTGGCTCATAGGGGTCTCGGCCCCGGTCGCCTCGCTCGCACTGGTGGTGTTCGCGCTGGTGATGCGGATGCCGACGGGTTCCATCGTGGCCATCGCCGTCTTCGGCTTCCTGATGCAGCTGACCATCCCCGCCATGTACGCCTACGCCTCCGAGCTGTACCCGACAACGCTGCGGGCCAGCGGTTTCGGCTGGGCGTCCTCGTTCAGCCGGGCGCTCACCGGCTTCGCCCCGATGCTGTTCGGCTCGGTGATGTGGCCGCTGCTGGGGTTGCCGCTGACCTTCGGGGTACTGGCCGCGGCCGTCCTGGGGGCCGTCGTCTGGACGGCGTTCGCGGCGCCCGAGACAAAGGGACGCGACCTCGACGAGGACGACCCGACCGCGGTGCCCGCCCCCGCGTCCCCGGAACCGGCCGTCGGTCAGCCGGTGCGCTGAGGGGCAGCCCGCCCCACCTGGGCCGCCCGGGACCGGACCGCCCGGGCGGCCTTCGAAAACGACAGGAGAAACATGAAGCCCGCTCCCTTCCAGTACCACCGAGCGCGCGACGTCGAGGGCGCCACGGCACTCCTGGCCGAACTCTCCGACGAGGCCAAGGTCATCGCCGGCGGCCAGAGCCTGGTCGCGATGATGAACTTCCGGCTGGCCCGCCCGGGGCATCTGGTCGACATCGCCGGCCTGCGCGAACTCGACCATCTCGGGGTCGGGGCCGACGGCGGGCTGCACATCGGGGCGCTCACCACCCATCACACGGTGGAGACCGCGCCCGCGGAACGGCTCGGGGCGGGTTTCGGGGTCATCCGCGACGCCATGCGCTGGATCGGCCATCTGCCGATCCGGACCCGCGGCACCGTGGGCGGCAGTATCGCGCACGCCGATTCGACCGCCGAGTGGTGTCTGCTGGCCGTGCTGCTCGACGCCGAGTTGGTGGCCCACGGTCCGCACGGGCGGCGTCGCATCCCGGCCGGTGAGTTCTTCTTCGGCTACTACACCACCGCCCTGGACCCCGACGAGATCCTCGTGGAGATCGTCTTCCCCCGCCCGGCGCCGCGCGCGGCGCTCACCGAGTTCGCCGAGCGTCGCGGGGACTTCGCCATCGTCTCCGCCGCGGTCGATCTGGCGACCGACGGCGAGGACGTCCGCGGCGGCCGGGTGGCCCTGGGCGGAGTCGCCGCGATGCCGGTACGCGTACCCGAGGCGGAGGCGGTGCTGGCGGCCGGCGGCTCGTTCCGGGACTGCGCGGAGGCGGCGGCCTCCGCCGTGGATCCGCCGAGTGACGGAGGCGGCAGCGGCGACTACCGCAAGCACCTCATCCGCAATCTGATCGAGCGAGCCTGTGAGGAGGCGATGTCACGATGACGTCCGCCAGGGACGACCGGCTGGTCGGCAGGTCGGTGGCGCGCCGGGAGGATCCCCGGCTGCTGTCCGGACGTGGCCGTTTCGTCGACGACATCGAGCTGCCCGGCATGCTGCACGCGCAGTTCGTCCGCAGCACGGTCGCCCATGGGACGATCACCGAGATCGATCTGACCCGGGTGCGTCAGGTCCCGGGGGTCGTCGCCGCGTTCACCGCCGCCGATCTGGAGCTGGGTGACATCACCGCCCAACTCGGCCGTCCGCTCTCGGAGTTCGTGCCGACCGCCATGCCCGTCCTCGCCCGCGACCGGGTCCGCTATGTCGGCGAGCCCGTCGCCGTGGTCGTCGCCCGCGACCCCTACCTCGCCGAGGACGGCCTGGAGGCCGCCAAGGTGACGTACGCGCCCCTCCCGCCCATCACCTGCGAGGAACAGGCCCTCGCCCCCGGCGCTCCGCGGGTGCATGCGGAGGCCCCCGACAACACCCTGGTCGACGTCGGCCTGTTCGCCACCGAGGGCATCGACGAGATCTTCGACCAGGCCCCCTGCGTGGTCCACGTCGATGTGCGAACCGGCCGGCAGAACGCCCTGCCGCTGGAGACGCGTGGCGCGGTGGCGCAGTGGGACGCCCGGGACGAGCAGCTCGTCCTGCACACCTGCACCCAGACCCCGCATCAGGTGCGGACCGTGGCCTCCCGCTGCCTGCGGCTGGACGAGCGCGCGGTGCGGGTGATCGTCCCGGACATGGGTGGCGGTTTCGGCCTCAAATGCGTGGTCGGCCGCGAGGAGATCGCCGCCGCGGCGGCCGCGCTGCGGCTCGGCCGGCCCGTCAAATGGATCGAGGACCGCAAGGACGCCCTGTCCGCCTCGTTCCTCGCCCGGGAGCAGCACTACACCGCACGCGCCGCCTTCGACGCCGACGGCCGGATCCTCGGCCTCGACGCGGACGTGGTGTGCGACATGGGCGCCTACTCCTGCTATCCGTTCACCGCCGGTATCGAGCCGCTGATGGCCTCCGCCGAGATGCCCGGCGTCTACAAGGTCCCCGCCTACCGGGTGCGCGGCCGGGCGATCACCACCAACAAGGCGCCCACCGCCCCCTACCGGGGCGTGAGCCGCCCGAGTTACGTCATGGCCATGGAGCGGCTCATGGAGCGCGCCGCCCGCGAACTGCGCCTGGACCCGGTGGATATCCGGCGCCGCAACGTCATCACCGAATTCCCGTACACCGGCGTCAACAACATCACCTACGACCCCGGCTCATATCTGGAATCCCTCGACCGGTGCGAGCGGGCGGTGCGCGAGGCGGGCTGGTACGACCGGCAGACCGCGGCCGCGGCCGAGGGCCGGCACATCGGGATCGGCTTCAGCTGCTTCAGCGAGCGCACCGGCTACGGCTCCGCCGCCTTCGCCCAGCGCAAGATGGAGGTCGTGCCCGGGTTCGACCTCGCCGAGGTCCGCATGGACACCAGTGGCGCGGTCACCGCCACCACCGGCACCATCAGCCACGGGCAGAGCCATGAGACGACCATGGCGCAGATCGTCGCCGATACGCTCGGCCTCGACATCGCCAAGGTCAAGCTTCACCAGGGCGACACCGACCGCATCACCTACGGCTGGGGCACCTTCGCCAGCCGCTCGATCGCGGTCGGCGGCAGTGCCGTACGTCTGGCGGCGGGCAAGCTCGGCGACAAGCTCCGCGCCATCGCCGCCGACGAGTGGGGCATCCCCCCGGAGGAGACCGAACTGGACCGGGGTCGGGTCAGGCGACGCGACGACCCGGATGTCGCACTCACCTACGAGCACCTGGCCGACACCGCCTACCTCAAGTCGCATCTGCTGCCCAAGGACATCGACCCCGGTCTCACCGCCACCGCCGTCTTCGACGTCCACAACGACGGCACCTTCTCCAATGCCACCCACGGGGTGGTGGTGGAACTGCACGAGGGCACCGGGCAGGTGGAAATCCTCGCCTACTTCTGCGTCGAGGACTGCGGTGTCGCCGTCAATCCGCAGGTGGTGGAGGGGCAGTGCCGGGGCGGTATCGCGCAGGGCATCTCGGGGGCGCTCTTCGAGCAGATCACCTACGACGCCCAGGGCGAGCCGTCGGCCACCAGCTTCATGGACTACAAGGTGCCCACCGCCCATGAGATCCCGGAGGTGGTGATCCACCATCTGGAGACCCCTTGCGCCTTCACCGCGACGGGCGCCAAGGGCGCCGGCGAGGGCGGCACCATCGGGGCCCCCGCCGCCGTACTCAACGCCGTCAACGACGCACTGCGGCCCACCGGCGTCGAACTGGACAACACGCCCATCACACCGGAGACGGTCCACCGTGCCCTGACCCCCCGCACCCCGGAGCAGACACCATGAACGACACCACCGGCCTGGGCGACGACGTCCAGCTCATCACGCTCGACGTCAACGGAACGTCCCACGAGGTGATCTCGGCGCCGCGCCGCACCCTGGTGGACGTGCTCCGCCACGATCTGCGGCTGACCGGCACCCACGTCGGCTGCGAACACGGGATCTGCGGCGCCTGCACCGTGCTCGTGGACGGGCTCCCGGTCCGGGCCTGTCTGATGTTCGCCGCCCAGGCGGAGGGAGCGCGGATCACCACCGTCGAATCCCTCGCCGACTCCGGCACCGGCGACCTCAGCGATCTCCAGCGGGCCTTCACCGCCCACCACGGCTTGCAGTGCGGCTTCTGCACCCCCGGCTTCCTGATGCTGGCCCAGGGCTTCCTCGCGGAGCGGCCGGAGGCGACCAAGGAGGAGATCCGGGAGGTCGTCGCCGCGAACCTGTGCCGGTGCACCGGCTACCAGACCATCGTCGAGGCGATCGACGCCTGCGCGACCGCCCGGCGCTCCCAGCGGGCCATGGGCGCCGAGGAGGACTCATGCAACTGATCAATACCGTCTCCGTCAAAGCCGAGCCCGACGCGGTGTTCGCGCTGCTCGGCGACGTCCAAAGGGTGGCGTCCTGTATGCCGGGCGCCGCTCTCGAAGGCCGTGACGGCGATGCCTGGCGTGGCGCGGTCAAGATCAAGGTGGGTCCGATCACGGCCGCCTATGCCGGCACCGTGCGCTTCCTGGAGGTCGACGCCGAGAAGCGGAGGCTGCGTGTCCACGCCCGCGGCGCCGACACCCACGGCAGCGGCGACGCCGAGGCCGAGGTCTCCCTGGAGGTCGTCCCGGCCGAGGACGGCGCCCAGCTGAACCTCTCCACCGACCTGGTGATCCGGGGCAAGATCGCCCAGTTCGGCAAGGGAGCCATCGGGGCCGTGTCCGACAAGATCCTCCAGCAGTTCGCCCAGAACCTCGGCAACCTCCTCCTCCAGCAGGACGGCGCGGAAGCGCCCCCCGCCTCCGGCGCGGCGCCCGCCGCGTCCGCTCCCGCGGCCGGCACTCCCGCCGAGGCGCCCGGTGAGCTCAACGGGATGGTGCTGATCGCGGGCCCGCTGCTGAAGAAGTACGGCCCGGTCGCGGCCGCGTTCCTGCTCGGGTTCGTTCCCGGCTGGCTGCTGGGGAGGCGCCGATGAGCGGCGGACTGTACGGCCTCACCACCAACCGCACCTACCAGCGGGCCGGCTTCGGTGCCGCGGTGCGGCGCGGCAGCCGTCCGGCGATCGTCGTGGTGGACCTGACCCGGGGTTTCACCGAGGACTCGTACCCCTCGGGTGCCGACCTCTCCGAGGTCGTGGCCGCCACCACGCGCCTGATCGAGGCGGCCCGGCCCGCGGATGTGCCGGTGATCTTCACCGCGATCGCCTACACCGAGGCCGAGGCTTCCGGTGACGCGGTCGCCTGGCTGCGCAAGGCTCCCGGCATGCGCGCCCTGGTCGAGGGCAGCGATGCCGTGGCCATCGACCCGCGGCTGCCCATGCGGCCGGAACACGATCAGCTGGTGGTGAAGAAGGGGGCCTCGGCCTTCTTCGGCACGAGTCTCGCCGCCACCCTGACCGGCCTGGACCGCGACACCGTCGTGGTGTGCGGCGCCACCACGAGCGGCTGTGTGCGGGCCACCGTGGTCGACGCCGTCCAGTCGGGCTTCCCGGTGCTGGTGCCCCGCGCCTGCGTGGGCGACCGGGCCCAGGGGCCGGCGGACGCGGCGCTCTTCGACATCCAGGCCAAGTACGGCGACGTCGTCACCCTCGAGGACGCCGTCGGCTACCTCACCTCCGTTCCCGCCCCGGCGGCGCCTGACGCGGCCCGGCGTTCCCATCGACGAGGAGACAGCACATGACACGGCGTTCGGTCCAGCAGAGCGCGCTCGCCGATCTGGCCGATGTGCCGGCCACGAGCCGGTGGGCCCGCTCCGGAGAGGTACGGCTGCACGCCCTCGACTACGGAGGCGACCTGCCGCCGCTGGTCGTCCTGCCCGGTATCACCAGTCCCGCGGTCACCATGGACTTCGTGGCACGCGAACTGACCGACCTGGTCAGGCCGGTGGTGCTGGACGTACGCGGCCGGGGTCTGTCCGACGAGGGCGACGGCTACGGACTGGAGGAGTACGCCGAGGACACCGAAGCCCTGATCACCCACCTCGGCCTCGACCGTCCGCTGCTCCTCGGCCACTCGATGGGCGCGCGGATCGCGGCGGCCGTCGCGGTGCGCGCCAAGGTGTCCCTGCGCGGCACCGTGCTGGCCGATCCGCCGATGAGCGGCCCGGGCCGCGGCCCCTACCCCACCCCCCGGGAGGTGTTCCTGCGGCAACTCACCGAGGCCCGGCGCGGAACGGACGCCGACGAGGTGGCCGCCTCCTGGCCCACCTGGCCGCGGCGGGAACAGGAACTGCGGGCCCGCTGGCTGTCCAGTTGCGCCGAGGAGGCCATCGTGGCCACCCACCACGGCTTCGAACACGAGGACTTCTTCGACTGGTGGCCCCGGGTGCCAGGACCGGCCCATCTGCTCTACGGGGCCGACAGTCCCGTCGTGACGGCGGAAGGGGCGCGGGAGGCCACCAAGAGCAATCCGTCGGCGCCACTGCGCAAGATCCCCGGCGCCGGCCACATGATCTTCTGGGACGCCCCGGCAATCGCCACCGCGACGCTCCGCGAGGCGCTGCGGGCCATCCTCTCCCCGGCCGCCTGACCGGTGCCCACTGCCCCGCTTCGGAGGACCGACCCCATGACAGACCATCACATCGGGCTGATCGTGCCCAGCTCCAACCTGACGATGGAGACCGAGCTCCCCCGGATGCTCAACGCGCGGGAGTCCATCGCGCCCGACGACCGCTTCGTGTTCCACACCAGCCGGATGCGGATGAAGCACGTCACCCCGGAGGAGCTGCGCGATATGAACGCGCAGACCGAGCGGGCCGCCCTCGAACTGGCCGACGCGCGGCCCGACGTCGTCGCCACCGCCTGCCTGGTTGCCATCATGGCGCAGGGGCCGGGACACCACTGTGTGGCGGAGGCCGACATCACCTCCGCGCTGCGGGCCGAGGGCTCCCGGGCGCCCGTGGTCTCCAGCGCCGGGGCCCTGCTCAGCGGCGTCGAGGCGGTCGGTGCCCGCCGGGTCGCGATCATCACGCCGTATATGAAGGAGCTCACCGCCAAGGTGGTCGACTACATCGAGGACGCCGGGATCGAGGTGGTCGACGCGCTCAGCCTCGAGGTCCCGGACAATCTGGCGGTGGCCCGTCTGGACCCCGCCGATCTGCGCGGCCACTGGCGCCGCCTGAACCTGAGCGGGGCCGACGCGCTGGTGCTGTCGGCCTGCGTGCAGATGCCGTCGCTGGCGTCGATCCAGCCCGTCGAGGACGAGGCGGGGCTGCCCGTGCTGTCGGCGGCCACCTCCACCGCGTTCCGCATCCTGACGGAGCTCGGGCTGCCGCCCGTCGTGCCCGGCGCCGGAAGCCTGCTCGGCGGCCAGCTCCCCAGCCCTGCCGGGAGCGGCGCCGGAACGACGGCCGGCAGCGGTGCCGGCGGTACGGGACCGATCCACCTCGGTACCGGTCGGTGAGGCCGCGGCCGGGGCCGAAGGGTGCGCCGGCCTCCGCCCCGCTGTCCCTCGGCGTCAACCGTGCGTGCTTAAGTAGGTTCTATGACTGATCCCACCCCGCCCGCCCAAACCGGGCCGGAGGCCCCCACTGCCCTGACAGCCGCGCCCGGCTATCAGGTCCGCCGTCTCTACCAGGCGTATCTCGCCGTGTGGGCACGGGAGGTGGACCCAGTCCTCACCGGCCCTCAGTTCGCGGTGCTCCAGACCGTGGAAGCCCATCCCGGCCAGGACCAGCGTTCCATGGCCGCCGCCGTCGCCCTGGACACCTCCACCATGGCCGATGTGGCCCGTCGGCTGGAGAACCGTGGTCTGCTCGCCCGGAAGACCGCGGCCGCCGACGGCCGCCGCAAACTGCTCTACCTGACCGACGCGGGCAAAGAGGCCCTTCAGGAGGCGAACCACCGGGCGCGCAGGCTCGACAAGATCCTCCTGGAGTCCTTCGACGAGGCGGAGCGCGAACGGTTCGTCGTCGAGCTGAGGGCGCTCGCCGACCGCTGGGAGGGGCTGGCGGAGGCGGCTTAGCCGGACCTTCAGTCCTCGACGGCGCCTTCCCCTGGCCTTCAGTCCTCGACGGCGCCCTCCAGGACCAGCGTCAGCCGCAGGATGGCCGCCCGCACCCCGTCGCCGTACGGATCCTCGCCGAGCGCGCCGGCGGCCTCGCGTGCCCGTGCCAGCTGACCCCGGGCCGCCTCCTGCTGGCCCAGCTTCAGGTGGCCCGCGGCCACATTGAGGTGGAGGGAGGGCAGGAACGCCCGCGGCGCCAGGGCCCCGGTGAGTCCGTCGGCGGCGGCGAGCGCCCGCAGGTCCCAGATCAGCTCGTCGAGCGGGTCGTCCTGGGTGTCGGCCAGATAGTGGGCGAGGGCGCAGCGGTGGAACGGGGCGCCGTCCCGTTCGATCTCCCGCCACAGCGCGGCGAGGCGATTGCGCGCCTCCTCCCGGTCGCCGCCCCGGTGCAGCATGACCGCCTGCCCGATCCGGGTCAGTACGGCATCGCCCTCCGGCGCCTGCTGCCGCGCTTCCGCCATCGCCGCCTCCCGTCTTTCGGACGACGCCAGGGCCTGTCGGTCAAAGGGGGGCGCCCCGCTCGCGGCCGGGCGCCCCCCTTGACGACAGACCCTAGCCGCTCGCGCCCGCGCCGCTCGGCGTGTCGTGGCGCGGCGGGGCATCTGGGGTATTAGGGGTATCTGGGGTATCGTCCGGCGCGCCGTAGCGGCGGGCCAGCTCGGCGACGGCGCGGGCGACGGCCGACCGCAGCTCGGGCGGGCCCAGCACCTCGGCGTCGGTGCCCAGCCGCAGCATGTCGTGGACCGCGACCGGAAGCGACTCCACGGGGAGGACGACACGCCGTCGCCCCTGGTCGTCGGGTGGGCCCGCCATGGCCACCGCCTCCGCGCCCACCGCCCCGAACTGCATCGGGAGCAGCTTCACCCCGCGCTCGGAGAGCAGAAGTTCGGCCTCGCTCTGGAAGCGCATGGACTCCAGTCGGCGGGACGACTCCGCCCAGGAGGCGGCGAGGTCGAATCCGGCGGGCCGCTCGAAGACCTCCGCCAGCACCTCGGCGTCGAGGATCCGCGACACCCGGTAGCTGCGTACGGAATCCTCGACCCTCGCCGCCAGGTACCAGATGCCGCCCTTGAGGACGAGGCCCAGCGGGCACAGCTCGCGCCGCACCTCGCCGCGCCAGCGGCGGTAGTGCACCCGCAGGACGCGCCGCTCCCATACGGCCTCGGCGGCCGCCGCCAGATGGGGCACCGGCTCGGCGTCCCGGAACCAGCCCGGCGCGTCGAGGTGGAAGCGCTCCTGGATCCGCCGGGACCGCTCCCCCAGCTCGGCCGGGAGCGCGGCCCGCAGCTTGAGCTGGGCCGTGGTGAGGTCGGCGCCCAGCCCCAGCTCGGCGGCCGGGCCGGGCATCCCGGCGAGGAAGAGCGAGTCGGCCTCGTCACCGGTGAGCCCGGTCAGCCGGGTGCGGTAGCCGTCGAGCAGCCGAAAGCCCCCGGCCGGGCCCCGGTCGGCGTAGACCGGCACCCCGGAGGCGCTCAGCGCCTCCACATCGCGGTAGACGGTGCGCACCGAGACCTCCAGCTCGGCGGCGAGCTCGGGCGCGGTCATCCGGCCCCGGTTCTGCAACAGCAGGAGCAGTGAGAGAAGGCGGTCGGCGCGCATGCGGTCCATTGTGGCCGCCGTACCTGACAGAAGATGTCAGGTACGGCGGCCAGAGTGGCTTTCGCAGCCGATCCCGGCCCCGGAAAGGATCCACCATGACCACGCACACCACCGGCCACTTCACCTACGCCGACTGGCAGGAGAGCGTCCTCGATGAGACCGAGGGCGCCGAGAGCGGCGCCAAGCTGGCCCGGGCCGTGGTCACGAACGCCTTCTCGGGCGGCATCGAGGCACCGCGGACCAGCTGTCAGTACGCCATCACCTATCTGTCCGACAAGACCGGCGTCTGCTGCGGCTACGAGCTGCTGACCGGCACCCTGGACGGGCGCGCGGGCAGCTTCGTCGTGGTGCAGCACGGCAGCTGGGGCGAGGACGCCACCGTCCGCTGCACCTTCGAGGTGGTGCCCGGATCCGGCACCGGCGAGCTGACCGGGCTCACCGGATCGGGCACCTTCTCCGCCGTCCAGGGGGAGTCCGAGATCCCCTACAGCTTCGACTACGCGCTCTAGCCCGGTCAGGCGCCGAGATCCGGTCAGGCGCTAAGGTCCGGGATCCGCCAGTCGATCGGGGTGTGGCCCTGGGCCTTGACCGCCTCGTCGATCTGGGTGAAGGGGCGCGACCCGAAGAACTTCTTCGCCGACAGCGGGGACGGGTGCGCCCCCTTCACCACCGCGTGCCGCGACGCGTCGATGAGCGGCAGCTTCTTCTGGGCGTAGTTCCCCCAGAGCACGAAGACGGCCGGATCGGGGCGCGAGGCCACCGCGCGGATCACCGCGTCGGTGAACTTCTCCCACCCCTTGCTCTTGTGGGAGTTGGCCTCGCCGCCCCGGACCGTCAGCACCGCGTTGAGCAGCAGCACGCCCTGCTCGGCCCAGGGCATCAGATAGCCGTTGTCGGGCACCGGGTGGCCGAGCTCGTCCTTCATCTCCTTGAAGATGTTCCGCAGCGACGGCGGGGTTTTGACGCCCGGCCGCACCGAGAAGCACAGACCGTGGCCCTGGCCCTCGCCGTGGTACGGGTCCTGCCCGAGGACAAGCACCTTCACCTGGTCGAACGGCGTGGCCTCCAGGGCGGCGAACACCTCCTCGCGCGGCGGGTACACCGGCCCCTTGGCCCGCTCCTCCTCGACGAACTCGGTGAGCTCCTTGAAATAGGGCTTCTCCAGCTCCTCGCCGAGGACCCCGCGCCAGGACTCGGGCAGCACATAGGGCACGTCTTCAACCTCCGGTCGGTGTTTCCGTCTTACCGGCACAGAACCTACCGGTGGTCACTGACAACGCCTCATACGCGCCCGGGCCGCTTCAGCGGCGCGGGGCCGGACCGGGGCGGCGCGGCCCCGGACCGGGCGCCGGTCGTCAGCCGAGCCCGGCGCCCAGGAGGATGCCGCCGTCCACCACGAGCGTCTGCCCGGTGATCCACGCCGACTGGTCGGAGGTGAGGAACGCGGCCGCGCCCCCGATGTCCTCCGGCACGCCGAGCCGCTTCAGCGGGTAGGCCGCCGCGGCCTCGTCCTCCCGCCCCTCGTACAGGGCGGTGGCGAACTTGGTCTTCACCACCGCCGGGGAGATGGCGTTGACCCGCACCCGCGGGGCGAACTCCTGGGCGAGCTGCACCGTGAGGTTGATCATGGCGGCCTTGCTGACGCCGTACGCCGCGATGAACGGCGAGGACGACATCCCGGCGAGCGAGGCGATGTTGACGATGGTGCCGCCGTTCTCCTGCTGCCAGGCCTTCCAGGTCCGCTGGGCGAAGCCCAGTGCCGAGACGACATTGGTCTCGAAGACCTTACGGAGCACATCGAGGCCGAGATCGGCGATGGGCGAGTAGACCGGGTTGGTGCCGGCGTTGTTCACCAGGTGGTCGACCCGGCCGAACGCCTCCATCGTCCGCTCGACGGCGACCGCCTGGTGCGCCTGGTCATGGGCCTTCCCGGCGACGTAGATCGCACGGTCGGCCCCCAGCCGCTCCACGGCCTCCTTGAGCGCGTCCTCGTTGCGCCCGGTGACGCACACCTTGTCACCACGGGCCACCATCGCCTTGGCGATGGCGTAGCCGATCCCCCGGCTCGCCCCGGTGATGAGCGCGGCCCTGCCGCTGTCCTGTATCTGCGCGGTCATGTGGTGCGTGACTCCTGATCAGTTGAGCGGGCCGCCGGCCACGTACATGACCTGGCCGGAGACGAAACCGGCCGCCTCACCCGTGAAGAAGGCGATCGCGTTGGCGATGTCGGCGGGCTCCCCGACGCGCTGTACCGGGATCTGGCTCGCGGCCGCCTTCTGGAAGTCCTCGAAGCCCATGCCGACGCGTTCGGCGGTCGCGGCGGTCATGTCGGTGGCGATGAAGCCGGGCGCCACGGCGTTGGCGGTGACGCCGAACTTGCCGAGCTCGATGGCGAGGGTCTTGGTGAAGCCCTGCATACCGGCCTTGGCCGCGGAGTAGTTGACCTGGCCGCGGTTGCCCAGCGCCGAGCTGCTGGAGAGGTTGACGATCCGGCCGAAGCCCGCGTCCACCATGTGCTTCTGGCAGGCGCGCGACATCAGGAACGCGCCCCGCAGATGCACGTTCAGCACGGTGTCCCAGTCGGACTCGCTCATCTTGAACAGCAGATTGTCGCGGAGCACACCCGCGTTGTTGACCAGGATCGTCGGCGCGCCGAGCTCCTCGGCGACACGCGCGACGGCGGCCTCGACCTGCTCGGCGTCCGACACATCGCAGCCCACGGCGATGGCCTTGCCGCCCGCCTCGGTGATCTTCTCCACGGTGGCCGCACAGGCCCCCTCGTCGAGGTCGAGCACGGCGACGACGCGGCCCTCCTCGGCCAGGCGCACGGCGGTCGCCGCGCCGATGCCGCGGGCCGCGCCCGTCACGATGGCAACGCGCTGCTCAGTGGTGGACATGCGGGTTCTCCTCGCATCGATGGCGGCTCACCGTCCCGGCCCCGGGAGTGAGCAACCGCTTAGTCTCTCCTGCGCACGAGACGCTATGAGGCCCGCCACCGCCTGTCAACGACCACCCCTATGTACTCGCTATGTACTCGCTCACCTCCGCGTGCTTTGAGCCGGTGCGTCACCGCACCAGCAGGTCGAGCAACCGCTCGACCTCCGCCTCCGCGTCCGCCGTCAGACCCGTGTGCACCGGCCCCGGCTGGACGACCGTGGAGCGCGGCGCCACGAGCCAGCGGAAGCGCCGTCCCGCGTCCTCCCCGGCCGCCTGACCGGCCCGTTCCCCTCCGCCGCAGACACACTCGACCGCGCGCAGCGCGGCCCGTACCGCGGGCACGTCCGCCGAGGGGTCCAGGGCGCGCAGCCGGTCCTCGTCCAGATGGATCCGGGCCGCCACGAAGGAGGTGGCGCGGCAGTAGACGACCACACCCGCGTTGATCCGCTCACCCCGCTCGACCCGGGGGACGACCCGCAGCACGGCGTATTCGAAGACATCCCGCCCGTTGTGGAACCCGCTCACCGCGGCGCCTTTCCGTCGACCCACACCCGCAGCCACTCGGGGGCCTTGGACGGCCCCTCACCGGCGCGCTCCCCGAGCGTGATCCTCTGCCCCACCGTGGCCGCCCGCTCCAGCAGCACCTCGACATAGGCGCGGCGTACCGCGTCCGGGCCGTCGAAGCCCGGCTCGTCGGTCAGCCATTCGTCGGGGACGTCCGCCACCACCTCGGTGAGCAGTTCCTCGGTGATCCGCGGCGCCAGGGCCCGGCCGGCCGCGGCGATGTCCGGCGCGAACGGCGCGAGGACGTGGTCGGAGGCGTCGTACGGCTTGGCGGCGGCCTTGTCCAGCCCGCGCCAGCCGTGGTGCCAGATCATCGTGGCGCCGTGGTCGATGAGCCACAGCCGCCCGTGCCAGACCAGCATGTTGGGGTTGCGCCAGGAGCGGTCCACATTGCCGATGAGCGCGTCGAACCACACGACCCGCCCGGCCTCCTCCGCGCCCACTTCGAAGGCGAGCGGATCGAAGCCGAGCGACCCGGGGAGGTAGTCCATGCCGAGGTTGAGCCCGCCACTGGCCTTGAGCAGCTCCTGCACCTCCTGGTCCGGTTCACTCAGACCGATCACCGGGTCCAGCTGGATCCGCACCAGATCCGGCACCCGCAGCCCCAGCCGGCGGCCCAGCTGACCGCAGACGACCTCGGCGACGAGGGTCTTGCGGCCCTGCCCGGCGCCGGTGAACTTCATGACGTAGGTGCCCAGATCGTCGGCCTCGACGATGCCCGGCAGCGATCCGCCCTCACGCAAGGGCGTGACATACCGGATCGCGGTGACTTCGGTCAACATTTTCCCAGGCTATCCGACTTACTGACCTTGCAATCCACGATTTTCTCCAGGCACCCACAAGCCGGCGAATCCGCTCCGATAAGCCTGGGGAGAATCTGGGGAGTTTCGGTCGGCATGTCGGTCCCCATGCCTCCAGCGTGATCGAGGCGTAGGAGTGCCGCAGCGCATGGAAGCCGTCCTGCGCCGCCGCCCATTGCCACGGCCTCGAGCCGCGTCTTCCGCTCCTGGTCGTCCTGCGTCTTCGGACCTCGTCCGCGGAGGCCGGCGTGGCGTTCTCGGCGGACTTCGTCGAACGAGGTGGTGCCGCCCGGGTCGGTGACCCGGCGCAGCACCGCGAGGGCCCCGGGCATCCGTGAGGCGATCACCCGGAACGGCGCAAGTTCCGGTCGGCGCGCTCGGCCTGGTCCTCGATGGCGTGGTGGTCCGGCGGGGCCAGGCGGTCCGCCAGGGCGGTGAAGTCGTGGATGAGTGGGGAGCGGTGGGTGGCGGGCCAGGCCAGGCAGACGCGGTTGGGGCCAAGGTCATCTACGGGGAGCACCATGACATCGGGGCGGGTGTAGAAGGTGGCGGTGGAGAGCGGCAGGACGCAGATGCCCGCCCCCGCCGCGACCAGTTCGAGCTTCTCCTCGACGCTGTGGATGGGCGGGACTTCGGCGCGCTCGCCGGTGCGCAGCTCGCGCGCCACATCGCGCCACTCCGGCACGGCGTCCGGGTCCTGGAGAAGGTGATCGTCGGCGAGGCCGTCGACCGTGATCGCGGACCTCGCGGCCAGTGGATGGTCCGCGGGGACGACGGCGACGCGTGGCTCGGTGAACAGCGGCTGTACTCGCAGGCCACTCTGGTCGATGGGCAGGCGGACGATGCTGACGTCGGCCCGGCCGTCGCGCAGAACGGCCACCTGGTCGTCCCAGCTGGTGCGCAGGAGGCGGACGCTGAGCCCGGGGTGGCGGGCCTTGAGAGCGCGGACCGCGGGGGTGACAGTGATGCCGGGCATGAAGCCGATGGTGAACACCGGGGTGTCCGCGGCCGCGGCGGCGACCCGGCGCACCATGGCCTGCGACGCCGCGAGCAGCGGCCCCGCCTCGTCCAGGAGCCTGGCCCCGGCGGGGGTCAGGGCCGTGGCCCGCCGGTCGCGCCGCAGGAGCCGCACGCCCAGGTCGTCCTCCAGGGCGCGTACCTGCCGCGACAGGGCCGGCTGGGCGATGTGCAGCCGCTCGGCGGCGCGGCCGAAGTGCAGTTCCTCGGCGACCGCCACGAAGTAGCGCAGCTTCCGCAGATCGACGTCCATATCGGTGCCGCATCCCGTCGTCATCCGTCCCCGTCTCCTCCTTCGTACCGCACCTTTCCCGGCGCCGCGCCGGTCACCCCCGGGCGAAGACGGCGAGCGGGTCGGTGTGCGCGGGGACCCAGCCCAGTTCGGCGCGGGCGCGTGCCGGGGTGAGCCGCTGGTCGAGGGCGAAGGCGTCGGCAATGAGCCCCATGTCCGCGCGCGCCTGCTCCAACGTGAGGGACACGGTCTTCCCGCCCAGGCCGATGCCGTGGCTGACGGCCTGGGCCACCTCCTTGGCCGTCGGGTTCACCCCGCCGACGCCCGCGTATACGGAGCCGGCCCTGGCGCGCAGCGCCGCGACGTACAGTTCGGCCAGGTCGTCGACGTGGACCAGGGCCCAGTGCTGCGCGCCGTCGCCGATGTAGGCGATCGCTCCCGCCTGCCTGCCGGGCTGGGTGAAGAAGACATCGATGAGCCGGTTCTCGCCGCCGTAGAGGAGGCCGGGTCGGACGATAACCGGTCGGCCGCCGCGGGCGGCGCGGGCCAGGACGGCGTCCTCGACGGGGCGACGCCAGGCGACCAGGGCGGGTGGGTTCCAGGGGGCGTCCTCGTCCACGAGCCCGTCGGTGTCGCCGTAGACCCAGGTGCCGCCGGTGTGGACGTAGGTGCCGGCGCCGATGCCGTCCTGCATGGCGGTGGCCGCGGCGGAGTCCTCCTCACCCTTCTCGGCCTGCGCGAGATGGATGACGGCCTCGGCATGCGCCGCCGCCTCGTTGAGTACGCCCAGGTCGGAGAGACCGCCGCGGACCGGGGCCGCCCCCAGCGCCTCGACCGTGTGGGCGGCGCGTTCGCTGCGGGCCAGCGCGCGCACGGTATGGCCGTGCCGCAGCAGCGCGCTGATCACGGCCTTGCCGATATAGCCTGAACCGCCGGTGACGAAGACCTTCATGACGTACTTCCTCTCGTGGAGAAACGCTGTTCGGGATCGCTTTCACCGTGCGGCCGGACGGGCGGCGGCGTCCAAGACCTGTTCCGCTCGCTGTGATGCCGCCTCGGCATCAGTCCAGTGCCGAAATCGCCGAACAGACCTACCGGCACCGCAACACGGTCCGCGACCGGCCCCAGACCGTCGGGAACGCCACAGACCATGAGCCTGCTCAGTACCGGCGGACGCAGCCCCCGGTACGGGGTGGGCGATGGCGGTCGAGGCGATGTACAGGATCCGCCCGTGGTCGGCGAGGTGTTGGGCGGCCCGCTGCATCGTCAGGATCGCGCCCTTGGCGTTGACGTTGAACATGCTGTCGATCTGCTCGTCGCTGAGCTCGGCGATCGGGACTCCGAGAAGTTCCAGACCGGCGTTGGCCACGACGATGTCGAGGGAGCCGAAGCGCTCCTTGGCCTCTGTGAAGAGGCGGTCCACTTCGGTGGCCTTGGAGATGTCGGCCTGGACCGCGATCGCCTGTCCCGCGTGTTCGTGGACCTCTTTGAGCGCCTGTTCGCCGTTCGCGGTGCTGGACGCGTAGTTGAGCACGATGTTGGCGCCGAGTTGCGCGTAGCGCAGTGCGATGGCCTTGCCGATGCCCCGGGCGGAGCCGGTGATCAAGGCGGTTTTGCCGGTGAGGTCAGTCATGTCTTTCTCTGGTTTGTCGTCGGTGGGGTGCCGGCGGAGGGGCTACTTCGGAGCCGGTGCGGGGAAGCGGTACTCGATCTGGGTGCGGTCGGTGTACAGCCGCCAGTAGGTCTCGGCGAGGTCGGCGGGGTCGATGACGTGCATGCCGGTGGTGCCGCCGGTGATCTCGGCGAGCTGCTCGGGTGAGACGGCGTTGTACGCCTCGCTGTGCTTGATGAGCGCGGACAGGGTGACGACTCCGGCATAGACGCCGGCGTCGGCGACCTCGCCGTGGAGAGAGTGGATGAAGTTGCGGATGCCGGACATGGCCGGGCCGATGCCGCTGATGAAGGGTTGGGGGTCGGCCGCGGTGAAGCCGCCGGTGACCATGAAGCCGCCTGCGCCCCGGGCGGTCATCTCGGGCAGGACGGTGTGGGCGATCTCGACGGGGGTGAGCAGGAACAGGTTCACCCAGTGGGCCAGGCGTTCGGCGTCCAGCTCGGTGGCGGGGACAAAGGCGGTGCCGCCGGGAAGGGGCTGGTAGGACACGACGTCGATGCGGTCGTAGCGGTGCTTGATGGCCTGGACCACCCCGGCGGCGTTGGCCGGGTTCGACAGGTCGGCGGGGAAGGCGGTGGCGTCAATGCCCTCGGCGGCCAGTTCGTCGGCCATGGCTTGCAGGCGCGCCGCGTTCCGGGCGACCAGCGCGATACGGAAGTCCTCCTTGCCGAAGCGGCGGGCGAGGGCGGTGCCGAGGCCGGAGCCGGCACCGAAGATGGCAAGAACCTTGGACATGGCTGTTTTCCTTTTCGTGCTGTTGGTGAGGCAGGACGGCCCGGTTTTGGGCGTGCCTGGGCAGAAGCTGTCGCAGCGATGGCCGGGAGGCTGGGCCGGGTGGTGTCAGAAGTCGGTGGAAGCGGCGATCGCCTTGCCGGCGTCGAGCTCGGCGATGCGGTCGCTCAGGGCGGTGCGCATGGCGGTGTAGGCGTCACTGCCGAGAGCAAGGCGGCGCGGCGCTGGAGTCGAGTCGGCAGAGGCGATGATCGCTGAAGCGACCTTGTGAGGGTCGCCGGGCGCCTCGGCGGTGACGTTGTCCACGGTTTCGAGGTAGCTGCGGATCTGCCCGGCCGGGCCGTCGGCGTACTCGGGCATCCCCGGCGCGATGTCGAGATTGGCGCCGAACGTGGTGCGGATGACGCCGGGCTCGACCATGGTGATCTGGACGCCGAAGGGGGCGACCTCAGGGAGCACGGACTCGAAGAAGCCCTCCACGCCCCACTTCGAGGCGTGATACATGCCGGCCCCCGGGGTGGAGATGTGCGCGCCCATGGTCGAGGTCTGGATGAACCGGCCCCCGCCCTGGGCCCGCAGGTGGGGAAGCACAGCACGCAGCAGCTGGATCGGCGCGCTCATGTTCAGCGCGATCTGCGCCGCAATGATCTCGTCCGACAGCTCCTCCGCCGCACCGACCGAACCCCGCCCGGCATTGGAGAACACCACATCCACCGGCCCGACCTCCCGGAACAAGCGCTCCACAACGGTGCGCAGCGCCGCGGTGTCGGTTACATCCAGCGCCGCGGTCCACAGCAGGTCCGGGTACTTCTGCGCCAGGTCCGCCAGGGCTTCCGGCCGCCGTGCCGTAGCGGCCACCCGGTGCCCCGCGGCGAGGAGCTGCTCGGTGACGGCGCGGCCTATCCCCGCGGTGGCTCCCGTGATCATCCATGTCTTCAATGTCATGATATCGCCCTTCTATTTCAACCGGTTGGTTGACTCTTTGAACGTACGGGCATCCGATGGCGATGTCAAACGGACGGTTGAAATAGAATCGGGGCATGGCCTACGACCCCGCCGCTACACGCGCCCGACTCCTGACCGCCGCCTACGACGAGTTCCTACGGGTTGGCATGGCCGGCGCCCGGGTCGCCCGGATCGCCGAGGCCGCCTCGGTCAACAAACAAGCCGCCTACCACCACTTCGGCTCCAAGGAAGCCCTCTTCGACGCGGTCATGGCCGACCGGCTGCGCATCCTGGCGGACGCCGCCCCCTTCACGCCGGACGACCTGCCCGGCTATGCCGGCGCCCTCTTCGACGCCTTGGTCGCCGATCCCGGAGTACAGCGTCTGAACCAGTGGAAGATGTTGGAGACCCCCGAGGCTTCCGCGGGCGAGGTCGAGGCCCACGTGTCCAAGGCCGCGGCTGTTGCCGAGCATTACGGCGTCGAGATGGCACTCGCCACGGACGTCATGATGATCGTGCTGGGCATGGCCATGAGCTGGAACACGACCGAAGCGAAGATCCGTAACCCTCACGACGAGGACAGTGACCAACGCCTTCTGGAACATCGCACCGCCGTGGTCACCGCGGTCACCGCGGTCACCAAAGCCCTGCTCGGGCAGCACTGACGTCTGCGTAAATGAGCTAAGCACCCCACTCGGCCGATGCACCCCGAAATGACCACCGCCTGGTCCGGCTACTGGCCGTCCGCAGCCCGTGACCGCGCGAGATTCAAGCGCCGATACCCGGTCTCCGATCGACATGACCAGCTTGAGCAGTCCGGTCGCCTCCATCCGCCACCGATCGGGGGTGATGCGGCGTGGGGCCGCACTCCGGCCCTGCCATCGGGTATGGCGGTATGGGCGGGAGAACACTCTCTCACCGCCGCGGGCCGGACACGGAGCGGGAGAGTGCGGATGGCGGACGAGGCGAGGGCGGCCGGCCGAGGAGCCGGTGCGCGCGGGGGCGGGGTGGGGGGCGGGTCGGTGGAGAGGACGCGCGGCGGCTGGGCCCGGCTGCTTGCCGTGGTCCCGGTGCTGCTGCTGATCGGCGGTGTGGTGCTGGACGTCTTCGGGCCGGTGCCCTACGCCGGGTTGCCCCTGCTGTCCGCCGGTCCGCTCGCGGCCTGCATGGTGCTGACGTTCCGGGGTGCGGTGGTCACCGCGGTCGCCGCGTGTGTGCTGGCGGTGTGTGTGGACGTGCTGGTGAACCGCCCGCTGACGGCGCTCGTGGTGAACCTGCTGGACGTGGCGGTGATCAGCGCGATCGCGCTGTGGCTGAAGTGGGTGGTCCGGCGTCAGGGGCGGCGCTTCGCGGCGGTGCGCGCCGTGGCCGAGGTGGCGCAGCGGGCGGTCCTGCCACCGCCGCCCGCGCGGGTGGGGACGGTGTCGGTGGCCACCCGCTATGAGTGTGCGCACGCGGAAGCGCTGATCGGCGGGGACTTCTACGCGGTGCACGGTTCGCCGTTCGGGGTGCGGGCGCTGATCGGGGACGTACGGGGCAAGGGGCTGCCCGCCGTGTCCACCATGGCCGTGGCGACCAGCGCCTTCCGTGAGGCGGCGGAGCAGGCCGCGACGTTGTGGGAGCTGGCCGAGTACATGGAGCGGGCCCTGGCCCGGTTCGCGGCGGATGTCGGCGACCAGCCGGACGCGCTGGAGCGGTTTGCCACCGCCGTACTGGTCGAGGTCAGCGAGGAGGAGGGGCGGGTGCGGTTGCACCACCGCGGTCATCCGCCGCCGTATCTGATCAGCGGGGGCCGGGTGACGGCGCTGGAGCCGTCCGCTCCGGGGCTTCCCCTGGGGCTGGGGATGCCGGAGGGCGTCGGCGAGTCCGGCTGTGACACCTTCCCCTTCCACCGGGGGGACTATCTGCTGCTGGTGACCGATGGTGTCACCGAGGCGCGCGACCGGCACGGGACCTACTACGAACCCCGCACGAGGCTGGCCGACCGGGATTTCCGCACGGCGTCGGAGGTGGTGGACACGCTCGTTGCCGATGTCACCGACTGGACCGGGGGCCGGCGACACGACGACATGGCGATCCTGGCCCTCACACCGGTCCGCTGAGGGGAGGCACCGGCCCGCACCGCGGAGCGGGACACCGTGCGCCCTCCGATCGCCATGGCACTGTGTTCGAGCTCCGTGGCATCTGGATAACATCTGGCCGAACGCCAGGTGAGGCGGATTGGATCCAGTAAGGGGAAACGGGCCAGCGGTGGTGACGGGTGGGGTGGCGGCACGCTTGCGAGTACCAGTGGGCGAGGACGCCGGGCGGTGGGTCACCCGTACGGGCTGCCGACGGGTCTTGCTCGTCGTACACAACGTGACGTCCGCGACACGCCTGTTGGATGTGCTTCCGCTGTTCCACGATGATATCGGTGTGCAGCTGTTCGCCACCTGCACCGGGTCTTCCCCGTTCCTGGCCGGGGTGCCCGAGCTGTTGGCGGGGGCGGGGCTGCCGATACTCCCCTGGGCACAGGCCAAGGACACGACGTTCGACTTGGCGGTGGCAGCGAGCTACGGCGGCGAGCTGAGTCAAATACGGGCGAAATTGGCCGTATTGTCGCACGGGATTGGCTACAATAAGAGGTTGGCGACGCCGAACGCCGAACGCCGAACGCCGAACGCCGAACGCCGAACGCCCAACGCCCAACGCCGGTCTTCGGGCTGTCGCCGGAGTGGCTGCTGGAGGACGGGAGTCCGCTGGCAACCGCCACCGTCCTGTCGCACCCCGAGCAGTTGGAGCGGCTGCGTACCTCCTGCCCGGAGGTCGTTCCCACCGCCGTGCTCGCGGGGGACCCGTGTTTCGACCGCATCCTCGCCGCCCTTCCTCAGCGTGACCGCTTCCGCCGGGCCCTGGGCGTGGGGCCGGGGCAGCGACTGATCGTCGTCAGCTCGACTTGGGCGACGCGTTCGCTGTTCGGTGGAGGAACCGTAGGGACGGCGGCCGGCGGAGCGGATACGGACGATGTGCTGCCTTGGCTGTTGTCCCGCCTGGCCACGGAACTGCCGGCCGACGAGTACCGGACCACCGCCGTCCTGCATCCGAACATCTGGCACGGCCATGGCCCCGGGCAGGTCCGCGCCTGGCTCGACACCGCCCGCCGGGCCGGTCTGGAGGCGATCCCGCCCCTCGAAGGGTGGAGACAGGCGCTGATCGCGGCCGACTGCGTGCTGGGCGATCATTCCAGCGTCACCTATTACGCGGCGTCCATCGGCAGACCCGTCCTCCTCGGCGCCTTTCCCCAGGAGGATCTGGACCCGCTCTCCCCGGTCGCCGCCCTCGGCCGGACCGCCCCGCTCCTGGTACGCGGCGAAAGCCTGCGCGCGCAGATCGACCGGGCCATCGAGTGCCACGAGCAGAACCGGTACGAGGAGCTGATGGAGCAGGCCAGTTCGTCGCCCGGAGAGTCGGCCGCGCTCCTTCGGCGCCTGTTCTACGACCTCATGGGCGCCTCGGAACCCGAAGGCCGCTCCGCCCTGCTGGACCCACTGCCGCTGCCGCCCTACCTGCCCGCCCGCCGTACCGTGCCGGTCCGCGTGCTCACGCGGGCGGTCACGACCGATCCACCCGAGGTCGCAGTCGTGCGCCACTGCGTGGTCGGCGACGAGCCCGACCCGTACGAGAGCCTGACGCACGAGGTCGACAGCGTCCATACGGTGGTCGACGAGGAGACACGGGAGAGCGGGCGGCTGCGGATCGCGGACATCGTCGTCCGGCGCGCGGCCGACGACGACCCTCGGCTCGGACCGGCCGGCGCCTGGACGTCGGAAGCGCTCGCGTGGTACCCGCACTGCGGGCTCGCCGCCTACATCGACGGTCCGGACCGCTGCGTCGTGGGCACCCGCGCCGGGGACCTGGTGCGGCTGTCCGCCGCCACGGGTCCGGACGGACGACCCGACCTGTGCGACCCCGCCGCCTACGCCTCGGCTCTCTACGCCTGGCTCGTGAGCGGGCGGACGCTGGAGCAGGCCGCCCCCGTGCTCACCGTACGCACCGGCTCCACGGCACACCGGGTCACCATCGAACGCGTCAGGACGCCTTCGGCGTGACCCGTCCCTCGCCGTGCTCCCGAACCGTCACGCCCCGAGTTCGCCCAGCCGCGCCCGGACCCTGTCCTGCCCGGCCCGGTCGCCGTTGTCCTCGTAGTACGCGGCGGCGGTGCGCAGTTCCTCCGCCTCCTGGCCGGGGCGGCCGGCGAGGCGGTGGCAGCGGGCCCGCAGTTCGGTGGCGTCGGCCAGTTGCAGCCCCGCCCCCGCCGTCTCCATGGCCTTGACGGCCTGGTCCAGGCAGACGAGCGCGAGATCCGTGTCCCCCGCGTCCATATGCGCCTCGCCCAGACTCATGTAGACGCGGCCCTCGTTGTACGGGTCGCCGCCGGGCAGTCGGCGGAACAGCGCCAGCGCGTTGTTCAGCCGGGCGAGGGCGGAGCCGAATTCTCGCTGCGAGGCCTGGGTGCGGCCTATGTGGTGTTCGAGGATGGCCGTGGCGCGGGGCACGTCCTTCCGGCCGTCGCTGCCCTCCGGGATGCGCCCGAGGATCCGCTGTGCCTCCTCGAAGCACTCCTGGGCCTCCGCGTACTCCCACCGCTTGCGGTGGAGGAGCCCCAGCGCCTCGACGGCGGTCGCCTGTCCGCGGTGGTGCCCGCAGTCGCGGTCCGCCGCCGCGGCCTGCGCGAGAGCCGTCGCGGCATCGTCGCCCCGGCCGAGGCCCAGGTAACCGAAGGCGAGTTGCGTCAGCATCCGGCCCGGGGCGCGGGGGTCGCCGAAGTCCGCCGCGCTGCGCCGGGCCGCGTCGACCCCGAGCAGATGCGTGTCGATCCACTGGGCGTGGAATCCAAGGAGCAGATGCAGCCCCCACATCGCCTCGCACAGTTGCCAGACGAGGTCGTCGAAACCGTGGTGCGCGGCGGCCTGGATGACGGCCGCGAGGTTCTCACGCTCGCGGCGCAGGCTCGTCAGCGCGAGTTTGCCGTCCGCCGGATCGCGCTCTTCCGGCAGCCTGAGCCCCCGATAGGCAGGGCCGAGCCGCCAACGCAGCGGCATCACCCGGAAGTCGGCCTCCGCCGCGAACCGCAGGTGCGCGACCGTCGTCCGTCGCACGGCGGCGGCCATGCGGCCGTGCCCGTCTTCCTCGATCGCCCGCCCACGCGCGTGGGCCCGCGTCAGGTCGTGGAAGCGGTAGCGTTCCTCGTCGACTTCTTCCAGCAGGTGGACCCGGGCGAGCTCCTCCAGCAGCTCCCGCGCCCGGTCCACCGGGACATCGGCACAGTGCGCGGCACACAGGACGGTCACGGTCGGCCAGGCCCACACGGCGATCGCGCGGTAGAACGCGGCGCACTCGGGCGTCAGTTCACCGTAGGTGACCTCCTGTACCAGGCGGACAGGGTCGCCGGGTGCGCCCGAGGCGTGGTGCTCCGCGTCCTGCATGGCGGCGTGTCCCCGGTCAGGACCGTGGATCCGGTCGGACAGTTGTCGCGCCGCCCGTTCCCAGGTGAGATGTTCGCGGACGGCGAGACTGGCGCCCGTGGTGCACAGCGCGAGCGGGACCCCGCCGGTGGCCTCCGCCACCGTCCGCACGACCGCCTCGGCGGCCGCCGACCGGCCGCGCTCGGCAAGGCGCCGCAGCAACCGGACGGAGTCGACGGTGGACAGCGGCCGCAAGGTGAGCGGATGAGCCCCGTGGTCGGCCACCAGACGGCCCGGCCGGTGCCGACTCGTCACGATCACGAGGCATTCCGGGGAGGCCGGCAGCAACGCGATGGCCTGTGCGTCGTCATGGACGTTGTCCAGCACGATGATCAGGCGCCGGTCGGCCGTGCAGTCGCGATACAGGTCCCGTTGGCGTGCTTCATCGCCCGGCACCATGGCCGGTGGCACCCCGAGCCGCTCCAGGAACCGGGCCAGCACATCGGAGGGCGACAGCGCCGTGCCGGCGGACGCACCGGCCAGGTCGACGAAGAGGACCCCATCGGGGAATCGATCGCGCAGCTCGTAGGCGCACCGGACGGCGGTGGCGGTCTTGCCCATGCCGCCGGGCCCGGTGAGGGCGACCACCGTTGGAGCACCCGGCGAGCGGCCCGCCTCGTCCAGCAGGGCCGTGATCTCGGCGATCACGTCCTCCCGGTCCGTGAACGCCGCGGTGGCCGGTGGCAGCATCTGGGGGCGGGAGGCGTCGTCCGCCACGGCGGGCACGGCGCGGGGGGCCAGCCACGATGCCTCCCGCACCCACTCCCTCACCTCGCGGGCGAACTCGGGTGACCTGCGGGCGACGTCCAGAAGGCGCCGCGCGGCCGCGGTCTGCTCGGACTCGCTCATGGGCAGGGTGAGGTGCTGCCCGTCGCACCCATCCGGGTCGGCGGTGGCGGGCGTCGAGTCCTCGGCACGCGCCCGCCTCAGCAGTCCGTAGAGCCTTTCGGAGGTCCGTCTGCCCATCTCGCCGCCGGCCCCGGACAGCGCGCCCGAAGCGACCGTACCGACGGTTGAGAGCACCATGCCCGTCAACGGTTCCATCCAGCTACTCCCCCAACTCGGCCTTCCCGAAATCGTATCCACGAGATCGGGAAGAGGGGCCCAGAACCGGCCGCCGAACCCTGGCGGCAAGCACCCAGGGAGAGCCGCTCCCTGCCGTACCCGCTGTCCGGCTCCCGCGACGCCTTTTCGTGGGGTCAGCGGGTCAGCCGGGCGGGGCGGCTCCCAGGCGCCGGGCCAGATCCGCGACCCCGGTCGCCCGCCGGTCGGCGGGACGCGCCGCGGACGGGTAGGGCACCGGAGTGCGCCGCAGCCAGACGGTGGAGAGACCGGCCCGGGCGGCGCCGTCGATGTCCCACGGGTGCACCGCCACCATCGTCGCCGCGCCGGCCGGCACGCCGACCGCACGCAGCGCGTAGGCGTACGCGGCGGGAGCGGGCTTCCACTGGCCGCCGGCGCCCTGGACATCCAGGTGGGCCTCGAAGCAGTCGGCGCACCCGGCCCGGTCCAGTACCGCACGCGTGGTGTCCGCCGAGCCGTTCGTCAGGGTGACCAGGCGGTGTCCGGCCGCGTGCAGCGCCCGTACGCCCTCGGGGACATCCGGCTGGACGGGCAGCTCCGGCAGGCCGCTGAGCACGTGGTCCACGGCCGCCGCCGGGTCCGCTCCCCCGGGCCCGTGCCGGGCCAGGAGTGTGCGCAGGACGTCCCCGGCGACCTCGGCGAACGTCGCGCGACCGCCCGCGAGGGACAGGGCGATGCCGTCGCGCAGAACACCGGCGAACCACACCGGCAGCAGATGGCCGGGCAGACCGATGTCCTCCAGGCGCGCGGCGAGCGGGGTCATGTCGGTGAGTGTCTCGTTGACGTCGAAGACGAGGACGTCCGGGCGGTCGTCAGCGGCCATGGGAGCACCGTTCCCGATAGCCATCCGATCACTCCCGCCGTCCTGTCCAGACCGAGGTCAAGTGGACATTACGGGCAGGCCCAGCGGTCCGCGAGCGGACACACCGCGTCGCCCAGACGGCGCCCCCAGGACCTCGTCCGGTCCGTGGCGCACCCGGCCGGTGGTGGCGGCCGGGTGCGGTCCGTCAGTGTCTCTCCACCGGAGGCGGAAGCATGTCCAGCTCGGCGGCGAGCAGCCCGGCCTCGAAGCGCGACCGCGCGTCGAGCCGTTCCATGATGTCCGCGACATGTCTGCGGTAGGTCCGCACGGAGATGGACAGTGCCCGGGCGGCGACCTCGTCGGTGGCTCCGACGCGCAGCATCCCGAGGATCTCGGCGACCAGCCGGGTGCGGCGGCGGTCGCTGAAGTCGGGCCGCGCCGAGAGCGGGGCCGACTTCTTCCAGATGGAGTTGAACAGCGTGTGCAACGCCTGGACGGGCAGCACCTCCTGGGTGGTGAAGATCTGCGAGCCGGTTTCCGCCCGCGGATTGGCCAGGGCCGTACGGCCGTCCGCCATGACCGCCTCGATCGGATCGAGACGGGCCAGTCTCACCTCCGGCCCGCCGCCGTCGCCACCGTTGGTGAGCGGCAGATGACGGTCATAGGTGTGGCGGGTGCACAGGATCCGCACCCGGACGTCCGGTTTCGCCTGGTCCAGGAGGTCCGGGAGGAGGGACCGCAGCACCTCGCGCTGCGTCCCTCGGGGCAACGCGAGGATGATGGACACATGCTGCCCGGCCTCGCGCACGATCGCCCGGGCGTCCTCGGCCGGGCCGGGGCCCCGGCTCAGCGGTGCGGCGGGCGGCCGCGGAGGAGAGCCGATGGGAATCGGGGCAGCGGGAAGAGGAAGAGCCGTCATTGGGCGTCCTCCAGGGGCGACAGCAGCCCGAGCTCACTGGCCCGCACCCCGGCCTGGAAGCGGGACTCCGCGCCCAGCCCCTCCAGGATCTCCGCGACCCGGCGGCGATAGGTGCGGTAGGAGATGCCCATCTTCTGCGCCGCGACCCGGTCCGTGTGCCCGTCCCGCAGATGCCCCAGGACTTGCCGCTGGTCCTCGTGCCGGACCAGCTCCCGCCGCTTCAGGAATTCGGCGAGCGGTATCGCACTTCCCCACGCACCGAGGAAGAGAGATCCCAGTGCGCCGATCTCCGCGGATTTGTCGAAAAGCGCCACACTTCCGTCCTTGAGGGCGATCGGCGACCACAGCAACGCGCCGCGGAAGTCGGCCATCGCCACGCCTTGCAACGGACTCTCGGCAATTCGGACAGCGACGTTCTCCCGCTCCGTGGTCAACCGGTGCAGAACCTCGACGTCAAAAGTGCGAGAGGAGAAGAGAACCCGGAATTCGACGTCCGGGCGCACCGTCCTCGCCATGACGTGGAGCGCCGGACCGAATTCCGACAAACCTCGTCGATCACTGGGAATCGTGACGTTCACACTACTTGTGGCCTGGTCGGCCAGGGCCGTGGCGGCGGCCACCAGAAGGTCGGTGTCGAGCCGCTGGATCGCGGCGGCCCGCCGCATCCCCGTTTCCAGCGGATCGATCGTCACCGTGTCCGCCAAGGGCGGAACTCCGCCCGTATTTCTCATCAATGTGGAACCCCCGTGCCAACATCTCTTACACCCGGACTCAGGCAACTCCGGGCACGTGCCGAGGAGTCTACGTCTCGGTACTTTTCACGCGCTTTCACTTTGCTTACATGCACGCCACACGGGCCGATTCACCTACGTGGCCGGGGGTGTTTTACGCGTGTTCGGGCAGAGTGGGGTTCCGGCGGCGCTTCAGGGGGGCGTCATGGCCGCCGGCCGCCGAGCACCCGTGCCCGCAAGGCTGCTTTGTCCACCTTTCCGCTGCCATTCCGGGGCAGTGCGTCGAGATGGTGAACGGCCGTGGGGAGCTTGTACCGGGCCAGCCGTTGCCCGATGAACGCCCGGATCTCCTCCAGGGTGGCCCGGCCCTCCCCGTCCTGGCACACCACCGCCACCGGGCTCTCGCCCCACCGCGGATGCTCCACCCCGATCACGGCCGCCTCGCGCACACCGGGGTACTCGGCCAGATGCCGCTCCAGCTCGGCGGGGTAGATGTTCTCCCCGCCGCTGATGATGACGTCCTTGAGCCGGTCCACGATGAACAGCAGACCGTTCTTGTCGACGCGGCCGATGTCCCCGGACCGGAACCATCCGGCGTCGTCCAGCACCCGCCCGGTCGCCTCCGGGTCGTTCCAGTAGCCCGCGAAGACATGGGGCCCCCGGACGCAGATCTCCGCGGGCACCTCCGGTTCGGTGACCACACCTCCGGTGGCCGGATCGACCAGCCGTATCTCGGTGTGGGGCAGCGGGAATCCGGCCGCGTCGGGGTGGGCGGCCACCAGCTCGGTCGGCAGATGGCTGGCCAGCGGCGCGGTCTCGGTCATCCCCCACGCCTGGTGCAGGGGGATGCCGTGGGCGAGGTAGTCGCGGACCAGGGTGGGGGGCACCGGGGCCCCGCCGACGATCGCGGCGCGCAGCGCGGAGAGGTCGGCGCGCGGAAAACCGGGCGTCGCGGCGATGGCCGCGAACATCGTCGGCACCGCGATGAGATTGGCCACCCGGTGCTCGACCAGGTCCTCCAGGCACTGCTCGGGAGAGAAGGAGCGCCGGATCACCAGGGTGCCGCCGTGACAGAGGGAGCCCAGGGTGAAGCCACTGAGCCCGGCGATGTGGAACATGGGCGCGAGCACCAGGGTGGGGTCGCCCAGCCGGGTGCGGATCACGGCGGCGGTGTTGAGGTGGTTCCACCACAGATTGCCGTGGGTGAGCACCGCGCCCTTGGGCCGCCCCGTGGTGCCCGAGGTGTACATGATGACCGCGGGGTCGGTGGGCCGGACCGCGACCGGCGGCGCGGCGTCCGCGGTTTCCGGCGGCTCCACAGCCTCCGCCACCTCCGGCATCGGCAGTGGTTCCCAGCGGGGGTGCGCCCCGGAAGCGGCCGGGCCGCGCTCGGCGAGCAGGAACCGCTGGACGGGCACGGTGTCCGCGATGCCGTCGATCAGGGGCCGGCCCGCGTCCTCGGCGATGAGGGTGTGGGGGCGGCAGTCGCCGAGGAGGTACGCCACCTCGCTTCCGGCCAGCCGGACGTTGAGCGGTACGAAGACCGCTCCGAGGTGGGACGCGGCCAGCGCCGCCGCCAGCAGCACCGGGCCGTTGCGCCCCAGGAAGGCGATCCGGTCGCCCGTGCGCACCCCGCCGTCGGACAGGGCCGCCGCCAGCGATCGCACCCGGGCGGACAGCGCCCCGTAGCTGATCCGGGTGGACTCGTACACGATGGCGGTGGTGTCCCTGGCGGTCCGGGCCCAGTAGTGGACCGCCGCCGCCGAGCCAAGGTTCTGTTCCTTCATCGGTTCCTCTTCGCCGATCGTCGGGTCGCGGTCAGCCGCAGCCGCCCGCGTGCCCCTGGTCTCCGCCCCGGCCGGGCGCCGCGGCGGACGGTGCGGTGTCCGACAGTCCGGTGTCCGGCGACTCGGCGTCCGGCCGCCCCGGCGCGGCGCCCGTCACCGACGCGATGAACGCGGCGAGCCGGTCCACGCCCCAGAACTTGTGGAAGCCGTGGATGAAGAACGGCACGCCGAACACGCCGTCCGCGTCGATCCGCAGCAGCGCCTCGACCCCGCGTTCGCGCAGTTCGTCGTCGTCCGCGGCGCCCGCCAGCCGGTCCTCGGGCAACCCCAGTTCGGCGGCCACCTCCGCGATGGTGGCGGGCGCGCAGATGTCCCTGCCCTCCTCCCAGCGGGCCCGGTAGACGCGTTCGACGAACTCCGGGCCCTTCCCCGCGTCCACGGCGGCGAGATGGGCCAGATGCGGGACCTCCCACACCGGGTCCCGGTCGACCGGCCACACGGGCTCGAGCCCGCGCTCGGAGCACAGCCGGCGCACGTCCTGGAGGATGTAGAGGTGCTTGGCGCGGGACATGGCGACGTACGGGAAGCCGCCGCCCGCCTTTTCCAGCATCAGCAGGCTGCGGGCGTCCGGCTCCCAGAAGGGCCGCCAGGTGATGGCGTCGGCCACCTCCGGGTGTTCATCGCGCAGTTGGCGGTAGGCGAGCCAGGAGTACGGGCTGCGCAGGGAGAAGTAGAAGCGGGGCGTACGGTCCCTCCGGGGCATGGCCGGCCTTTCCTCAGATGACGATGCCGCCGTCGATCTGCAACACGCTTCCGGTCACGTACTCGGCCGAGGCCAGGTACGCGACCATGTCCGCGACCTCTTCCGGGCGTCCGAAGCGCTGCAACGGGATCTTCTTCGCGGCGTCCGCGCGGGCGCTGTCGGCCAGCGCGGCGGTCATGTCGGTCTCGATGAATCCGGGTGCCACCACGTTGGCGCGGATGCCGTACCTGCCGACCTCCTTGGCCAGCGCCTTGGTGAACCCGATGATCCCGGCCTTGGAGGCCGAGTAGTTGGTCTGGGTGGGGTGTCCGTGGACTCCGGCGACCGAGGAGATGTTCACGATGCAGCCCCGTCGGCGTTTCATCATCTCGAAGACGGCCGCGCGGCACACGTGGTAGGTGCCGTCGAGGTTGGTGTCCAGGACCTGGTGCCACTCCTCGTCCTTCATGAGCAGCAGCGGATTGTCGCGGACGATGCCCGCGGAGGTGACCGTGACGTCGATGGGGCCGAACTCCTCCTGGACGGCGGCCATGAACCGGCGCACCTCGTCCGCGTCCGAGACATCGGTCCGCAGGGCCATCGCCCGCCGGCCCAGTTCCTGGACCTCCTTCGCCAGCAGTGCGCCGGGCTCCGGATCGGGTGAGGCGTGGCAGAAGGCCACGTCGTACCCCTCGCGTGCCAGGCGCAGCACCGTGGCCCGTCCGATGCCGCGCGTACCGCCGGTGACCACGGCCACCCGGTTGTCGGTACCGGTCATGTCGTCCGCCTCCCCTCAGGCCCGGTCCGCCGTGGCCGGGGTGGCCGTGGCCAGCCCGGATCCCGGCCGGAACGCGATGACCAGCTGTTCGATCTCCATGACGGTCTCGTCCCCGACCGTGCTCCGCCCCTCGAAGATCACGGTGTCCGCGAAGCTCCGGACCAGCCGCACCTGGTGTTCCACCACGTCGCCCGGGCGCACCCGCCCGCTGATCCGGACCCCGGAGATGCCGCCGAACAGCATCACGCGATCGCCCCGCGCGTCGGGCACCGGGGCGTCCCAGGTGGCGAGGAGGCCGGCGGCCTGGCAGCAGGACTCGACGAGCAGCACCGCCGGGTAGTCGTGGTCCCGTTCGGCCGCGTCGTCGGCCAGGCGCTCGTACCAGGGTTCGTTGCAGGTGACGGCCTTACGGGCGATGAGCCGCGCGCCGGGCTCCACTTGGACGACCCGGTCGAGCAGCAGCATCGGGTGGCGGTGCGGAAGCCGTCGCTTGAGTTCGGCGACACCGGCGGACGTTCCGGTCACCACGCCCCCTCGTCCTCGAAGCGGAGGGCGATCCGGGCGACGGTGCCGCGCGGGCCGGTGACCGAGGCGGAGCAGCGCCCGCCCGCGCCGTCGCGGCGCCAGGTCAGATCGGCGGTGAGCGTGTCGCCCGGGAGGACGGGGTTCATGAACCGTGCGCTCTCGATGCCGGACAGCGCCCAGCCGCGGTCCGGTTCGGGGGCGGTGGCCAGCGCTCCGCGGTGCAGGAACTCGATGACGCAGACGCCGGGGAAGATCGGGAATCCGGGGTAGTGGCCGGGGAAGACCGGCTCCTCGGGCCCGACCGTCATCGATACGCGCGTGGTCCCGTCCGGGGCCGTGCCGTGCTCGATCCGGCCCGCCACCGGAGTGCACACCGGGCTCATCCCCGGGCTCCGAGCTTGTCCGTGAGCACGTCGTAGGTCCGTGGCAGCGTGGTCAGCCCGCGCACATCCGACTCCGCGAACCGCACGGCGTACTTCTTCTCCAGGGCGACGATCACCTCGAGCGCCAGCAGCGAATCGCCGCCCAGATCCTCCACGAAGCGGGTCTCGTCGGTCACCTCGCCCGGGTCCACGCAGAACACCTCGGCGATGGTGCGCCGCAGATCCTCCAGGTCGAGGGGGGTCGGTTGGGTGTCGGGCATCGTGCCTCGCCTCTCCATCGAATTGCGGTTCGCCGGCGGTTGCGGGTCGCCAGACATGGCGGGTTCGCCATCGGACATGGCGCACGGGGTCATGAACCCGCGAGCCTCAGCAGGGCGGCTCCGACCATGCCGTTCGCCTCGGCGGAAGTGATCAGTACGGTCCGGGCCCCGGCGTCGGCCTCCCCGGATCCGGCGCGGGCGAGCACCGCGGCGATCTGGAAGGCGGCGGAGGCCGCGAATGTGTCGCCGATGGAATCGGCGCACGCCACCCGGGGCGGAAGGCGGGTGCCGAGCACCTCGGCGACGGCGGCGCGCTCCGCGTCGCCGTCGGGCCCGGCCAACTGGGTGTCGGCGAGGGCGTCGACGCCGTCCGCGGCGAGGCCCGACCGGTCCAGCAGCCGGCGCAGACAGTCCACCAGCACCGGCCGGATCGCCGAGTGGTCCTCGGCGAAGCCGAACCCCAGCCCCATGACCTCCGCGATACCGCGCCGACCGTGGGCCCGGGCGTCCTCCGCGTCCTCGAGCAGCCACACCGCGGCGCCCTCGCCGAGGACCGTGTCGCGCCGCCCGCCGTCGCCGGTGACTCCCCTCGCGTGCCAGGCGAGCCAGGCGCGGGCCGTGGAGAACTCCTCGACCGCGCCGCACAGCAGGGTCCGCGCTCGGCCCGCCCGGTGCAGCCGCAGCGCGTACCGCAGGGCCAGCAGTCCGGTGGCCCTGCCTCCGGCGATCGTGGTGTTGGGCCCCTTGAGGCGGTGCCAGATGGCCGACTGCCCGGCGGCGCAGTTCATCACGGTGTTGGGGAAGCGCGCCGGGTCGACCAGATAGGGGCGGTCCCCCACCAGGGAGTCCCGGGTGAAGTCCATCATGCTCTGGGCGCTTCCGGTGCTGGTGCCCAGCACCAGGCCGGTGTCCTCGTCGATCCCCGGCAGCCGCCCGGCGTCGCCGGTGGCGAGCAGCCGGCCGAGGGCGACCACGGCCAGGCCGGTGATCCGGTCCATCGAGCGGGTGCCCTTGCGGCCCAGCAGCCCCCGGATGTCGAAGTCGGGGACCAGGCAGGCCTCCTGGTACGGCACCTGCCACTCCTCGCGGTCCAGCCGGACCGCGGCCCGGCGGCCGGAGCCCAGCCCCCGGGAGAACTCGGCGCCGCCCAGCCCGAGCGGGGAGATCGCGGACCAGGCGGAGATGACCGGGCTGCCGGCCGTGTCGGTGGAGACCATGGACGGTTGTTTCCTTCGGGCGCGGGCGGGAGGCGGATGGGGGTGGGCGCGGTCGGGGGTCAGAAGAACCACACCCGTGCGTAGTCGGACCAGCGGCTCACCAGCTCGGCCCCGGCCACGCGGCGCACTCCGGGGAGCAACCGCTCCCGCGCACGGGCGCCCAGCGCGGACAGATCGGCCTCCTCCACGAACACGGTGGCGCCGTCGTCGAGGAGTCGCCGGAGCAGCCGGCGCGGGTCGGGGAGCGTGTCGAGCGTCCGCCCGGCGATGCGCAGGGCCGCCTCGTACGTGGTGTCCACCGCGTACGAGGCCGCGAGCCCGCGCAGCACCACATGGAGGCCTCCGCTCTGCCGGTGCAGCTCACGGACGAAGAACAGGGTGTCGGCGAACTGGGTCTCGACCGCGCCCCGATGGGCGCGCTCGATGATCAGCAGGGTGTTGTCGTTCGTGGCCACGGTTCAGCAGACCCCCATCGCCACGACCTTGTCGGTGGCTCGTACGTGCTGCCAGAACTGGCTCGGCGGGCGCTTGAGCACCTCGGCGATCTGCTCGGACCTGCCGCGCTCCGCACAGCAGAACCGGCAGACGTACCAGTCCAGGCGCTCGGGGTAGGCGGTGAGCAGTTCCCGTACCACCGTGCCGGTGGAGGGGTGGTCCACCGTGCGCTCGGCGACGTTGACGGGTTTGCTGTCGCCGAAGGCGGCGCAGGTGAGCGCGGTGGCGTCGCCGCAGGCCCAGACCTGTACGGCGGCGCCCTCGTCCAGCAGGGCCTGCGCCAGCCTGAGCGCGCTGGTCACCAGGTCGGTCTGGTGGGGCGCGCCCAGCAGTTTCAGCATCACATCGGTGTGTCGGACGGCGAAGACCATGTCAGTGCCACACCATTCGCACCGTGGGACTCAGCAGCTTCCGCGCCACGTCTCGCATCTCCACCAGCCGGGCACCGGGCACCAGATCCTCGGCGTCAACGGCCCGCTGGCGCAGGGAGAACGCGTCCACCCACAGCTCGCCGCCGTTTCCCAGCAGGGCGTCGAGTTCGGGCATGGCTCCCCGCACCGCTCCGGCCACGCCGTTCTCGACCAGGAACAGCACGACGTCCTCGCCCTGCCGCACCAGTTGGGCGGCGTCGCCGGCGAACCGGTGACTGCCCGGACCGGCCGGCGGTCCTCCGCTTTCGATCAGCAGGTATTCGTCCATGGCTTCAGATGTCTCCGGGTCCGTCGGCGTCCGGTCGGTCGGCGTCCGTCCGTGCCCCGGCCGTCAGCCGGCGGCCGGTTCGCCGCCGAGGGCACGCAGGACGCGGTCGTCGAAGGTGACCAGGGACCAGTCGTGGCGGCTCTCGATCTCCGCGTAACCGTGGGTGATGGTGCCGGTGGCGGTCCGCACGAGCCGGCCCTCACGCACCACGTAGCAGTCCATGCGGGAGGTGTAGGTGAAGTCCTTGAACACGTCCTCGACCGTGTAGACGGTGTAGAGCTCCTCCTCCATCAGCGCCTCGTCGAGGACGTGGATGGAGGAGTGCGGGACGACGGGTATCCACTTGCGGTCCTCGAGCAGCTGCTTGATGGAGATGCCCCGGTCGGCCAGGAAGAGGTCGACCACCTCCTCCATCTGGCGCAGATAGCCGGACATCTGGATGCGCTCGCTGAAGTGGCAGTACGGGTACGGGATGCGCCACTTCCAGCCGAAGGCGTTCTCCCCGGCGGTCAGCTGGTCCAGCACCGGGTCGGCGCCGGTCGTGCCCCGGCCGAGGGAGAGCGCGCGGTCGTCGGCGGGCATGGCGGCGGGAGGTGACTGCGCCTGCCCGGTGCCCAGCCTGGACACCACGAACCGGGCCAGTTCGGCCGGCGGCTCCCCCTCGGAGGGCAGGAAGTCGCCGCGCCGCAGGGAGACCGCGACCTTGGAGGTGGCCGCCTTGACGCGCTGCCCGCCCCGCTCCAGGGTCAGTGTGACCCGGAAGCGCAGGACGTCGTCGGTGTCCTTGGTCGCCGGTTCGACCCGGGTCTCCACGAGGTCGTCCATGTGCAGGGCGTGCAGGATGCGGGTGTCCAGGCCGACGAGGTCCAGACCCAGGCCGTAGTCCTCGAACAGGGCCCGGGCGGGCATCCCCGCGCTGCGGAAGTGCTCGAGAACGGCTTCCTCGATCAGGTAGTTGACGTGCTTGAACCCGATCCAGGTGCAGATGTTCGAGCCTTCGTACCGGGGCCGCAGGGCCACCTGCGTGCTCTTGGCGAGCAGCGGTTCCAGTACGGGCTCGGTGTCGGTGGTCATCGGTTGTGCTCCATGGTGAGGTGAGGGGATCCTGACGGCGGCCCCGGCAGCCGGGTCCGCAGGAACGTGTTGGTGAGGTCGGCGAACTCCTCGGCCGCCGTGACCATCGGGAAGTGTCCGTGGCACGGCAGGACGTGCACGGAGGCGTCGGGAAGCGACTTGGCGAGCCCTTCCGCGTCGGAAGGCGCGGCCACCATGTCCTCGCCGCCGCTGACGAGGAGGAACGGCATCGTCATCCGTTCGGTGCGCATCTGCGGCATCCGCAGATAGGTGCCGAAGAACTGGAACCACCCGTAGGGGCTGACCAGATCGCGGATCTTCATGGCGATGGTGTGCCGGCGCTCCTCGGGCAGACGCCTGCTGGGCCCCATGTGCATGCCCTCGATGAGGATCCGGTCGAAGTTGTTGACGTAGTAGGCGAGCGAGTTCCAGTCGAACTCCTCGGCCGTGGCCCGGTACAGCGGGGAGACCAGCACCACGGCGCTCGGCCCCCGGGTGTCCGCGCCGCCGGTGCTCCAGCGGTCCAGCCAGGTCAGCGCGGCGCTGGTGCCGAAGGAGTGGGCGATGACGACGTCGGGCCCGTCCGGTACGGCGGCCACCGCCTGATCGGCCCAGGTCTCGACGGGGAGGCCGGTCCAGCCGTGCACCCCGGTGCCCCGCCACGGCAGGTCGGCGGTCCACAGCTCGCACCGCGGGTCGGCCAGCGGCAGGAAGGGCTCCCAGACACCGGCGTTGCTGCACAGCCCGTGCAGCAACAGCACCCGCAGCGGGTCGGGGGCCAGTGCCCGCCGGGCGCACCGCACGATCACCGGCTGCTGCTCCGCCTCGTCGCCGGATGGGCGTACCGGGGTGGCGTACCGGCCGGGGTCCACGCTCACGGGCGCTCCTCCCGGGCGGAGTGCAGCAGCAGGCCCGCGACCGCGTCATCGGTGTCATCACCCGTGGTGATCAGCGCCGTTCCGGTGGGGTAGGAGCCGAACCGGCCGACGGCGGCGGCGCACTGGAGCACGCCCAGGGCGCCGTCGGCCCGTCCGAACACGCCGGTCGGGTCATGGCGCGGCGCGTCGGGGAAGCCGGGCGTGCCGACAGCCGGGGGCTTCTCCTGGGAGGTGAACCAGATGCCGGGGGCGGGGCGTCCCTCGGGGAGCACCCGCTCGACCACGGCCCGGACACTTCCCTGCCGGGTGTACGGCCCGAGGGCGGCCATCGGCCGCGCGCCACGGGCGCGGGCGGCCGGCCCGCTCTCGACGACCAGGGCGACGGCGCCGTCCAGCAGTCCCTCCGCCACCCCGCCCAGCAGCCCTTCCACCACGGGGTTGGCGGTCTCCACGCCGATGACGACCGCCCGGTCGCACCGGCCGGCGGACACCAGGGCCGCGGCCCAGTACACCGCGTCGAGCCCCGAGGTCGGCCCGTTGCAGAACATCAGATTGGGGCCGCGCAGCCCGTGCTGCATCGCCACCGAGGAGGCGATCACATTGCTCGACGCGTTGGGCAGCGCCATGGGGCTGATGCGCGAGGTCGTCTCCGCCGCGATGGCCGAGGCCACCTCGCAGACGGTGTCCAGGTTGCCGAGGTTGGAGCTGACGGCGACGCCGACCGAGTCCCCGGGAACGGTCAGTCCGCCCTCGCCGTCGGCCGGCAGCAGCCCGGATGAGCGCAGGACGTCCTGTGCGGCGCACAGGGCGAGCTGGGTGGCCCGGTCCTTGTAGCGCAGGCCCCGGCGGCCGATCAGGGTGCCGGGGTCCACCGGCTCGGTGGGCTCCCGGGTGGTGCGCAGCAGGTCAGCGGCGTGGCGGGCGCCGGGCAGCGCCAGGCCGACGCCGGTCACGACGGCGTCAGATGCGGTGGCGGCGGCGTCAGGTGCGGTCACGGCGGCGTCAGGTGCGGATGTCACGCGGCCGCTCCTTCCACGATGGCGACCGCGTTGACCCCGCCGAAGCCGAACGCGTCGACCTGCGCGATCCGCAGCCGCTCCGCCTCCTCCGGCGGGGTGGGCCCGGTCGCGAAGCGGAACCGCCCGGCGGCCCCGGCCGGGGTGTCCAGGGCGATGGTCGGTGGGACCCGGCCCGCGGCCAGCGCCCGGGCGGCGACGATCAGGCCGAGCAGCCCCGATCCGCCCGAGGTGTGCCCGGTCATGGACTTCACCGCGGTCATCAGCGGCCGGCCGATCCCGCTGCCGAAGACCTCGCACAGGGCCGTGGCCTCCGCCTCGTCGTTGAGGGCGGTTCCGGTGCCGTGCAGCAGGACCAGGTCGACGTCGTCGGCCTTGATGCCGGCCTGCTCATGCGCCAGCCGGATGGCCTGGGCGATACCGGCCGGGTCGGGCGCGGTCGGGTGGGAGGCGTCGCAGTTCATGCTCGCGGCCCGGAGCCGGCCCCTGGCCAGGCGGGCCGTGGGGTGGTCCTCCCGGGTGAGCACCACGGCCGCGGCGCCGTCGCCCATGAGGGTGCCCCGGCGGTTCTGGTCGAAGGGCCGCACCCGGTCCGGGGGGTCCAGCTGCACCCGGTCCAGCAGCCCGAACATGCTCGCGGTGATGGTGTCCACACCGGCCACCACCACCGCCTCGGCGGTGCCCGCGGTGAGCAGGTCGCTCCCCATGGCCAGGGCGTGCAGGGACGCCGAACACGCGTTGGAGATCGTGTAGGTCCAGGTGGCCCCGAAGCGCTCGCGCAGCGCGGTCCCGAAGTGGAGTCCGCCGAGGTCGAAGTCGGCGCCCTCGCACCACTTGAGCTCGACGGACCGCAGCTCCCGCAGCCCGGTGCCGACGATCACCGGGGTGGCGGAGAGATCCTCGTCAAGACCGGCGTCGCGCAGTGCCTCGGCCACCGCCCGCAGCAGCCAGGCGGTCGCGCGGGACGGCACATCGGCGCCGTCCGCGGGGCGGTCGTCGATCTCATAGGCGTATGCGGCCCGGTAGTTGCGGCTGTCGAAGCCACGCAGCGGGGCGCGTCCACTGCGCCCCGCGCAGAGGGCGTCGAAGACCTCGTCGGCGTTCCTCCCGATGCTGGCCACCGCACCGGTGCCGGTTATCGCCCAGTTCATCGGGACCGTCGCGTGCGGTCGTTCACCCGTGCCACGTCTGTTCCTCCTCGTATTTGCCCAGGATCAGCACAGCGTTGTTTCCTCCGAAGGCGAGGCCGTTGTTCTGCACGACTCTCGGTTTGGCGGCGACGGCCTCATTGGGCACACAGTCGAGGCCGCATTCGGGGTCGGTCTCGACATGGTTGATCGTGGGCGGGACGAACCCTTCGACGATGGCGAGCACACAGCCGATCGAGGCCAGCGCGCTCGCGGCTCCCATGCTGTGACCGAGCATCGATTTCATGGAAATCGTGCGCGGGGCCGTGTCCGCCCCGAACACCCGGCGCACGGCGGCGGCCTCGGTCACGTCGTTGGCCCGGGTCCCGGTGCCGTGGGCGGAGATGAAATCGACATCTCCGGGCCCCACTCCGGCATTCTCCAGCGCGAGCCGCATACAGTCGGCCACGCTGTCCTCATCGGGTGCGACCGGGTGATGCGCATCGCAGTTCAAGGCGAACCCGAGCACTTCGGCGTGAATGCGCGCGCCCCGCGCGCGGGCGGACTCCAGATTCTCCAGGACCAGAACGCCTGCGCCCTCGCCGGTGAGTATTCCCTGGCGGTCCTTGTCGAAGGGCCGACATTTCTCGGGCGCGATGGTGCCGATCCGGTAGAAGCCGGTGAACGTCTTGCGGCAGAGCGCGTCGGCGCCGCCGCACAGCGCGTAGTCCACGTCCCCGGAGCTGATGGCGTCGTACCCGTAGCCGATGGCGTAGTTGCCTGCGGCGCAGGCGGTGGGCAGTGTGACCGCCTCCACCGAGCGCAGGCCCAATTCGCGCGCCACCGCGGACGACAGCCGGCCCGCGGTGACCCGCTCGGCCACCACCGGGTCCATCGCCTCGGGCCCCTTCGACACCTCTGTCTCGACCAGCCGGTCCATGTCCCTGGCCTCGCCGTCGGTGGTGCCGATCGCGGTCAGGCCCCGGCGGGCCCGCAGGTCCGCCTCGTCCAGCCCGGCGTCCTCGACGGCCATCCGGGCGGCCGACACCGAGAACTGGCCCGCCCGGCCCAGCGTGTGCGGGGGGACGTTGCGGATGTGGTCCTCGGGGGCGAAGCCCGTCACCTCGCACCCCATGGCGTGGGCGAACCCCTCGGTGTCGAACGCCGTGATGGGCCGCACCGCGCTGCGCCCGGAGCGCAGCCCGGTGAGAAAGTCAGCCGTTCCGATGCCGATACTGGATATCGCTCCCATACCGGTGACGACGACTCGGTGAGGGGCCTCACTCCGCATGATCCCGCTGTCTCCTCAACTCCCGGCCGGCCGATCGAAATCCCGTTACGCTCTTACTTTTCGCTCGCCTCGGAGACCACCGCGTAAATCCCGTCGAGATTCACCATGCGCGACATCTCGGCCTGGTCGATGGAGATTTCGAACGTCTTCTCCAGAGCGGCCAGGATCTCGATGGCCCGGAGGGAGTCGGCGTCGTGGTCCTCCTTCAGGAGGCTGCTGTCCGTCAATTCCTCAGGATCGATTTCAAGGATGTCGCAGACGATTTCCTTGATGTCATCGCGGCGCTCCTGCACAAGTGCGCTCATATGCTCTTCCTCTGCCTTCTTCGCATGTGTTGGGGCCGACGCTTCAGGACATTACGTTCGGCCGAGCAAGGGGTTCAAGAGTTGCGGACACATGCTGCCAACAACGCCTCATTGATAATGGCGAGTTGTCCATGTTCCGGCTTATGCCATGCGCAGCGGCAGGCTTTCCAGCCCGCGCATCAGAGTGCTGCTGCGCCATTCCAGCTGTGCCACCGGAGTGGCGAGTTCGATCGTCTCGAAGCGGTCGAGCAGCTTGGTGAAGACGACTTCCGCCTCCAGCCGGGCCAGCGGCGCTCCGAGGCAGAAGTGGACGCCGTGCCCGAAGGAGACATGGCCCCGGGCGTCCCGCTTCAGATCCAGCCGGCCGGGCTGGGGGAACCGCTCGGGGTCGTGGTTGGCGGAGTCGACGTTCACCATCACGAACTCGTCCCTGGGGATGACCACACCGCCGATCTCGACCGGTTCCTTGGTGAAGCGCATGGTCGCCTGGTTGACCGGGCTCTCGTAGCGCAGGAACTCCTCGATGGCCCCGGGCAGCAGGGAGCGGTCGGCGCGCAGGGCGGCGAACTGGTCGGGGTGGGTCACCAGGGCCAGTGCGCCGTTGCCGATGAGGTTCACGGTGGTCTCGTGGCCGGCCGCGAGCAACAGCACGGCCATGGCCGCTATTTCCTCGTCGTCCAGCGCCGACTCGCTGTCCTCCGTGGCGAGGGCGGAGATCATGTCGTCCCCGGGAGCCACGCGTTTGGCGGCCACCAGCTCACGGATGTACGCGTCCATGGAGACGCTCGCTTCCCTGAAGACCTCGGGCTCGACCGCCAGGACGAAGGCGTTGGTCCAGGATCTGAAGGTGCGCCGGTCCTCCTCGGGCACGCCGAGCAGTTCGCAGATCACGGTGATGGGCAGCGGGAAGGCCAGTGCCTCGATGAGGTCGATCGAGTCCTGTCCCTGGACGGCGTCCAGCAGTTGGTCGGTGATCTGCTCGATACGGGGTCGCAGCCGCTGCACCCGGCGCAGGGTGAAGCCCTTGTTCACCATGTGCCGCAGCCGGTGGTGCTCGGGCGGATCGGTGTTGAGCATGTGGTGGCTGAGCGCCTGGCTGAAGATCTCCTGATGGGCCTGGATCCGGCGCTCCCGCAGGATCCGCATGATCTGCCAGGAGTCCTTGGCGAACCGGGGGTCCGACAGCGCCTGGCGCACCGGCGCGTATCCGGTGACGAGCCACAGTCTGGTGCCGTTCGCCATCTCGAGCGGGTGGACGGTGCGGGGGGCGGGCGCCGCCCCCGGCTCCGGCGCCGGCCGCTCGGCGGCATGAGGGGGTTGGTGCACGGTGTTCTCCTGGACGTATGGGTGCCCCGATCAGGCGGGCAGGGTGTTCATGCCGCGCTCGGGGGCGTTGACGAGGACGGACATGTTGCCGCCCGGGTGGGTGTTGTCGTGCATCAGCTGGTGCAGCCGGCCGACTCCCTCGAAGTCGTCGCAGCGGGTGAGGCAGGGGTCGAGGACGCCCTCGCTCACCAGCTTGGTCACCTCGCGGAACTCCCGGGTGTTGGCGCCGTGCGAGCCTTGGAGCCGCTTGGACCGCATCCAGAGGTGGCGCAGGTCGATGTCGCCGTTGTAGCCGGAGGTGCCGCCGCAGATCACCACCATGCCGCCGGTGGCGCACAGATAGACGGAGGTGGGCAGGGTCGCCTGGCCGCTGTGCTCGAAGACGATCCGCGGTGCGGCGCGCTCGCCGAGGATCTCCCAGATCCTCTTGCCGAAGGCCCGCGCGCCGCGCAGGAAGCGGGCCATGCCCTCCTCGTCGTCCGCGTCCGGGAGCCGGCCCCAGTGGTCGAAGTCATTGCGGTTGATGACTCCCCGGGCGCCGAGTCCGAGGCAGAACTCGGCACGCCGGTCGTCGGACACCACGGCGATGGGGATGCCGCCGACCATCCGGGTCAGCTGGATGGCGCTGGAGCCGAGGCCGCCCGCGCCGCCCCAGATGAGCACCGGGTCGCCGGGGCGCACCGTATTGCCAGACCAGCCGAAGAGCTGGCGGTACGCGGTGGGCGCCGAGAGCATGAAGCAGGCCGCCGCCTCCCAGGAGAGGTTCTGCGGCTTGGGGTGGCACTGAACCTCGTTGACCAGGCAGAACTGGGCGAAGGAGCCGTAGTTGGTCTCATATCCCCAGGCGAGGGCGGAGCTGGAGAACGGGGGCTCGCCGCTGAGGCGGATGTCCTCGGCCGTCTCGTCCCACTGCCCTCCGGAGAGGACCACCTGGTCTCCGGGCCGGACGTGGCGGACGCCGGGGCCGACCGCCCACACCACTCCGGAGCCCTCCGAACCGCCGATGTGGAAGTCCTCGGGGAGGCCGAACTTCTGCCGTGCGGCGATGACGTCGACGGGCTGGCCGCTCGCCGCCCAGACGTTGTTGTAGTTGATGCCCGCGGCCATCACATAGACCAGCACCTGGCCGGGTCCGACGGCGGGGACGTCGACCACCTCGGTGCGGAACGCCTTGACCGGCTCTCCGAACCGATCCTGGCGGATGAGGGAGGCGTACATCTGCTGGGGGACCTCGCCCAGCGGGGGCAGTTCACCGAGCTCGTAGAGGGATTTGACCATGAAAGGGGGCTCCTCATTCACATGCTGGGTTCAGGCGCTATTCACATGCTGGGTTCAGGCGCTGTCGGACGACGGGGTGCGGGCTCATCGGGTGGCGAAGGTGTCCGCCAGCCAGGTCCGGACGGCCTCGGCGGTGCGCGGGGCGTGTTCCTGCATCATCGAGTAGTGGTTGCCGGGGGTCGGAACCGTGATGTCCACGTGCTCCGGCGGCGGTGTGACGGCCCCGGTCTCGGGGTTGAGCACGGCCTGCTCCTCGGCCCGTACCAGCAGGGTGGGCACGGAGAGGGCGGGGATGTCGCTCCACTGGTGGAACATCGGCAGGTAGCGGCCCATGGCCGTGAGCTCCTCGGGCGGGACCTCCAGGTCCCCCTCCCGCTCGTGGTGCTGGTTCATCATCGTGGAGAAGACCCGGTTGTCCTCGCGGTGGCGCAGGCTGAAGCTGTCCAGCATCACCACCGCGGCGGGCGGCCGGCCTAGTTCCTCGAGCCGTGCCGCGGTGCCGTGGGCGACCCAGCCACCGGAGGAGTAGCCGAGCAGGACGAACGGCGCGTCCCCGGCGGTGTCGAGCACCGTCCGCGCCTGGGTGGCGAAGAGCGTGTCGAGGTCGGCGGGGAGCGGCTCGCCCTTGGCGAAACCGGGGTGGGAGAGCGCCCACAGGTCCCGTACGCCCCGGAAGGGCGCGGCGAAGCGCGCGTACTGGTGGGCGCCCGCGGGTGCGACGTAGGGGGTGAGGCAGATGAGCGAGGGCCGGTCCGGGCCCTCCGCCAGCCGCACCGGTACGGGACGGGAGGCCGGCTCGTCCGGGGCGGAGTAGGCGGGGCGCAGCTGTCCCGCGACATGCAGCATCTTCACCGCCTCGTCCACGTGGCCGTGGGCGCAGGCGTAGTTGTAGAGCTGGACCAGGGTGTCGTCGGACGCCGTGGTGGGGGCGGCGGCCGGGGCTTCGGCGGGGGTGCCCTCCGTCGCGGCGCCGTCGGCCCCGGCGGCGGGTGGCGCCACGTTGGACCATACGTATCCGGCGAGTTCGCGCGGGGTCGGGTGGTTGAAGGCGATGGTCGCGGGAAGCCGCAGTCCCACCGCGGTGCCGAGGCGGTTGCGCAGCTGGACCGCGGAGACGGAGTCGAGGCCCATCTCGAGGAACGGGCGGTCGGGGTCGACGTCCTCGGGCGAGCCGTGCCCCAGGACCTCGGCGAGCCGGTCGCGGACCAGTTCCAGGACCCGGGCCCGCTGCTCCTCCGGGGTGACGGAGGCCAGGCCGCGCTGCCAGTCCTCGGGCGTGCGCTCCGCGCCGGAGCCGTCACCCTCTCCGGTCGGCTCGGTGGCCGGGGCGTCGAGGCGCTCCATCAGGGCCAGCGCCTCCGGGATCCCGGCCAGCAGCGGCCGGCGGCGCGCGGACGCGTATCCGGTGGTGAACCGTTCCCAGTCCACGTCGGCCACCATGGTGACCGCGTCGCCGCGGTCCAGGGCCGTGCGCAGGACCTCCAGCTGGGTCCGCGGGTCGATGCCGCGCAGCCCCCAGAGCTCTCCGGTCTCGGCGGCGGCCTCCTCCTTGGTCATACCGAGGCGGTCGAAGGCGCCGTCGGGCAGGCCGTGCCGCCGCAGGGCCTCCTGCGAGGCGTCCTCCACGGCCATCCCGCCCCCGGTCCAGCCGGTCCACGCGAGCGCGGTGGCGGCCAGGCCCCGGCTCCGGCGGTGCTCCGCGAGCGCGAGCAGATAGGCGTTGGCCGCCCCGTAGTGGCCCTGGCGGCCGACGCCCCACACCGCGGAGACGGCCGAGAAGAGGATGAAGGCGTCCAGGCGGATGCCCATCTCCTCGGTGAGTTCGTGCAGATGGCGCGCGCCCTCGGCCTTCGCGGCGAAGACGTCGGAGAAGTCCTGTGGTGTGGTGTCGGCAAGTGCCTGAAGGCGGCCGATCCCCGCGCAGTGCACGACGGCGGTGAGCGGGTGGCGCCCGGGGACGGCGGCGAGCAGGTCGCGTACCGCCTCCCGGTCGCGCACATCGCAGGCGACCACGGTGACCTCCGTGCCGCGCGCCCTGAGTTCGGCCACGCGTTCCGCCACGCCCGGGGCCTCGGGGCCGCGCCGGCCGGCGAGCATCAGGTGGCCGGCGCCCTGGTCGGCCAGCCAGGTGGCGACATGACCGGCCAGCGCACCGGTGCCACCGGTGATGAGGACCGTGCCGTCGGAGTCCGGGCGCCATCCGGCGGTGCCCGGTGCGGTGTCCGCCGCGCGTATCAGGCGGCGGGTGAACACACCGGCGTCCCGTACGGCGAGCTGATCGTCGTCGCCGCCGGCGAGCAGGGCGGTGAGGGTGCGCACCACGGCCGGACCCGGCTCGGCGGGCAGGTCGATCACACCGCCCCACCGGTCGGGGTGTTCCAGGGCGAGCACCCGGCCCAGGGCCCAGGTCTGCGCCTGGACGGGGTGGGTCACCGGATCGCCGTCGCCGGTGGTGACGGCGCCCCGCGTGATCAGCCACAGGGGCACGTCCGCCCCCGCGTCCCCGAGCGCCTGCATCAGCGCGGCGGTGTGCGCGGTGCCCGCCGGTACGCCGGGGGCGGCCTCGGACGGCGTGTCGTCGTCCAGCGCGAGGAGGGACACCACCCCGGAGAGCGGCTGGCCGGGGAGGAGGTCATGGATCCCGTCCATGAGGGACGCCCGGTCGTCCTTGGCCTCGACCGACAGGGTCAGCACCGTCTCGGTGTGCCCGCGCACGGCGTCCACCACCGCCCGGGTGACGGCGTGTTCGGCGTGTTCCGCCGGTACGGCCACGAGCCAGGGGCCGCGGTCGCCCGCGGGGTCCGGGCGCGCCGGCCCGAGGGGTTCCCAGGCGATCCGGTAGCGCCAGTCGTCGGTTCGGTGGCGCCGGTGCCAGGTGGCCATGGCCGGGAGGGCGTCCGCGAGGGCGACGGCCCGGCCGTCGCCGGCCATGCCGAGGACACCGGTGAGCGCGGTGAGGTCCTCGTCCTCGACGGCGCGCCAGAAGGGATCCCGTGCCGGGTCCGCGGCGGCGGCCGGCGGGCCTGCCGCCGGTGCCGGGCCGGAAGCCGCGGCCTTGAGCCAGAAGCGCCGCCGCTGGAAGGGGTAGGTGGGCAGGTCCACGCGGATACGGGGCGGGTCGGGGAAGGCCGTGGCCCAGTCGACGTCGACCCCGGCCGCGTAGAACTCGGCCGCGGCGCGCCGGAAGCACACGGGCCCGTCCTCGTTCCGGCGCAGCGAACCGCCGGCCACCGCCGGGACCTGGGCGTCGAACGCCAGATCCTGGACGGCCGCGGTGAGGAGCGGATGCGGACCGGCCTCCAGGAACGCCTCGTGCCCCTCGGCCATCGCGGCCCGTACGGCCAGGTCGAAGCGCACGGTCCGGCGGGCGTTGTCGTACCAGTACCCGGCGTCCAGCCGCGCGGTGTCCACCGGCTCCCCGGTCACCGAGGAGTAGAAGGGGACATGCGTCGAACGCGGCGTCACGGCGGCCAGTCCCGAGACCAGTTCCTCGCGCAACGCCTCGACCTGCGCGGAGTGGCCCGCGGCGTCGGCGCCACGGATCTTGCGCACCCGGACGCCTTCCGCGCGCACCTCCTCCAGCAGGGCGTCGACGGCCTCGGGGGTGCCGGAGACGGTGATCTGGGTGGGGCCGTTGACGGCCGCGACGGAGATCTCGCCGTCGTAGCCGCCGAGCCGGCGCTCCACCTCGTCCAGGGGCAGGTCCACCGCCGCCATGGCTCCGTTGCCGAGCAGCCGCATCAGGGCCCGGGTGCGGATGACCATGATCAGGGCGGCGTCCTCCAGGCCGAGGGCTCCGGCGACCACCGCGGCGGCCACCTCGCCCTGGGAGTGGCCGACGACGGCGGCCGGTTCCACACCGTGGGCCCGCCACAGCTCGGCCAGGGCGACCGACACCGCGAACGACACCGGCTGGAGCACTTCGGGCTCGTCCAGCGAGGGCGCGCCGGGGCGCTGCCGCAGGATGTCCTCCACCGACCAGGTCACCAGGGGCGCGAAGGCGGCGTCGACCGCGCGGAGGGCGCGGGCGAAGGCGGGCGACCAGTCGAGGAGGTCGGCGGCCATCCCGGGCCACTGGGCGCCCTGCCCGGGGAAGACGAACACGGGGCGGCCGAGGCCGGGGCGGGCGGCGCCGGTCACCGCGTTCTCGGCCGTTTCGCCCCGCTCGACGGCCGCGAGGAGATCCTCGAAGGTCTCCCGGTCCGATCCGACGAGCACCGCCCGGTGGGTGAAGGGCGAGCGGGTGGTGGCCAGGGCCGCTCCGATGTCGGTGACGGAGGCCGCGGTGTTCCGCGCCACCGTGGTCCGCAGCCGCCCGGCCTGCTCCCGCAGGGCGTCGGCGGACCGGGCGGACAGCACCCACGGCACCGCGGTGGCGTGGGTGGGGCCAGTGGCGAACGCGGAGTCCGTGGTGGGCGCGGAGTCGGTGGCGGTGGCGGACACCTGGCCGGCGTCGGCGGTGGGCAGCGTGGCGGTCACCGCGGGGGGCTGCTCGACGACGAGGTGGGCGTTGGTCCCGGAGACACCGAAGGACGACACGCCGGCCCGCATCGGCTCCTCGCCTTCGGGCCAGGCACGGCCGCTGTCCAGCACCCGCACCGCGCCCGAGTCCCACGGGACCCGCCGGGAGGGGGTGTCGACATGCAGGGTCTTCGGCAGCCACCGGTGCTCCATGGCCTTGACCATCTTGATGAGACCGGCGACGCCTGAGGCCGCCTGGGTGTGCCCGATATTGGACTTGATCGACCCCAGCCACAGCGGCCGGTCCCCGTCCCGGCCCCGGCCGTAGGTGGCCAGCAGCGCCTGCGCCTCGATGGTGTCGCCGAGGGGCGTGCCGGTGCCGTGGCCGTCGACCGCGTCCACCTGGCCCGGCTCCAGCCCGCCGTCGGCGAGCGCCTGCCGGATGACCCGTTCCTGGGAGGGGCCGTTGGGCGCGGAGAGCCCGTTGGAGGCGCCGTCCTGGTTCACCGCGGTGCCGCGGATCAGGGCGAGGACACGGTGTCCGGCGCGGTGGGCGTCGGACAGCCGCTCCAGTACGAGGACCCCCGCTCCCTCGCCCCAGCCGGTGCCGTCGGCGGTGTCCGCGTACGCCTTGCACCTGCCGTCCGCGGCGTGCACCCGTTTGCGGGCGAAGTCGATGAAGGCGCCGGGTGAGGACATCAGCGCCACTCCCCCGCCGAGCGCCAGGTCGCACTCCCCGTCGCGCAGCGACCGGCACGCCTGGTGCAGGGCCACGAGGGAGGAGGAGCACGCGGTGTCCACGCTCACCGACGGGCCCTGGAGGCCCAGCACATAGGAGACGCGGCCGGACAGGACGCTCGCCGCGTTGCCGGAGATGAGGAATCCCTCGCTCTCCTCGGGCGGCTGGAAGAAACGCGACAGATAGTCCTGCTCATTGGTGCCGATGAAGACCCCGGTGGAACTCCCGCGCAGAGTGTGCGGCGCTATTCCGGTCCGCTCCACCGCCTCCCAGGCCACTTCCAGCAGCAGCCGCTGCTGCGGGTCCATCGCCACGGCCTCGCGGGGTGAAATGCCGAAGAAATCCGCGTCGAAGTCGGCGATATCGCCGATGAAGGCTCCGGAACGGGTGTAGGAGGTGCCCATGTGCTCCGGGTCGGGGTGATAGATGCCCGCCACGTCCCATTCACGGTCCACCGGGAAGCCGGTGACGGCGTCGCCACCCTGCTCGAGGAACTCCCACAGCTCTTCGGGGGAGTTGATCCCGGCGGGGAAGCGGCAGGCCATTCCGACGATGGCGATGGGGTCTTCGGCCCGGCCGCCGGTATGGTCGCGCGCCACCGGCCGCCGCTCCGCACTCTCGTCGTCCGCCCCCTCCTCTTCCGCCCGCTTCTCTTCCGCCAGTTCCTCTTCCGGCCCGGTGAGACGGGTGAGCAGATGAGCGGCGAGCGCGGCGGGATCGGGGTGGTCGAAGACGGCGACGGAGGAGAGCGGAACACCGGTGGCCGCGGTGAGACTCCGCAGCAGGGCCGCCGCCTTGTCACGGACGAGCCCGAGCGCGCGGAAGGGGGTGTGGGCGTCGATGGACCGCGCGTCACCGGTTTCCCGTTGTTCGGCGACCTTGCTGCACACGAGCCCGAGGAGAATCTCCAGCCGCTCGTGCCGCGGCAGCGGAGCCAGACGTTCCCGCAGTTCGTCCGGGGTCATTCCAGAACGGCTCACAGTAGCACTCCGAAAGAAGACAGCAAGACGGTTCCTCGCGATATGAGCCCGCGCTCTCCGCTTCCGGGAACCTGAGAGACAACGGCGCGCGGCATGGGAATTGCAGCGGCGCCGACGACTGACGAACACCGAACCGCGAACGGCGACAAGAGTGAACGGGCCGGTCGGCTTTACCCGGAGATCGCCCCATGCCCTGCGGGCATGTGTTCCTCCGGAGTCGCGGATGTCATACGGCCGAAATTAGCACCGGCGGTGCGGGGATCACGAGCGCGGCGATCAACGTGACCGGTAGTGTCCACGGGGCTTGCTGGGCAATTGGGTGTGACGTAGCGTCAATCGCCGCGCGCGCCGGGTATCGCGCGCCGGGTGCGGGCCATTTCCCGGGTCGACTTCCCCGGGCGACTTCCCAGGTCCACTTCCCCGGGCGACTTCCCGAGCAAGTTCCCGATCAACTCCCCCATCAGCAAGGATGGTTTTCGGGCGAGTGCCGTGCAACGATCGCGCCGTGAAGTTCTACGTTCTGGGATCCTTGCGAGTCTCCGACGGGGAAGGCCCGCCGATAACCCTGGTCGGGAGGCGAGACAGGGCGTTCTTGGCCGAACTCTTAGCCCATGCCGGACAATCGGTGTCGACCGATCACATTGTCGAGGCCACAACGCCGGATCCACCTCCGACCAAACGGCTCAACGCGGTGCATGTCAGGGTGTCCCGGCTCAGGTCGCTTTTCCGGTCCCTGGCCGGACCGGACACCGTCACGTCCGTGATATCGACCCAGCCGGGTGGATATCGGCTGGTGCCCGCCGAAGTCGACTCCGAGCAGTTCGAGAAGCTGCTCGCCGCCGCCATGCGGGAACGGGACAAGGGCTATCTCGAGGGGGCGGCGGTCAGGCTCGAGCGCGCGCTGTCCCTCTGGGAAGGTGACGCGTTCAGCGACGCCGACACCGGCGACTGCGTCGCGGCGGAGGCCGACCGGCTGGCCGAACTGCGGCTGGTCGCCCTGGAGGAGCAGACCGATGTGATGCTGGCCATGGGCGCCCACGCCCAGGTGGTGAGCAGGCTCAAGCCGCTCATCGAGCGATACCCGCTGCGCGAGACCCTGTACCGCCACCTGATGTCGGCCCTGCACCAGTCGGGCCGTCCGGCCGAGGCCCTGGCCGTCTACGCCGATCTGCGGGCCAAGCTCGCCGAGGAGCTCGGCACCGAGCCGACCCCCGATGTGCAGCGCCTGTACCGGGCCCTGCTGTCACCGCAGCCGAAGCACCACGGATCGACCGCCGTGTGGCCGCCGTTCGCGGTGCTGGCCGGACGCCGGGCGCCCTCCCAACTCCCCGGCGACATCGCCGACTTCGTACCCTGTGAGACCACGGACGTGCTGGCGCCCGCCCTGACGGCGAGCGACCGGACCGCCACGGCCGTCACCGCCATCACCGGCCAGGGCGGAGCGGGCAAGACGGCCACCGCCGTCCATCTGGCGCACCGGCTGCGCCCCTGGTTCCCGGACGGCCAGCTCTACGTCGACCTCGGGGGCAGCACCGGGCACCCCACCGACCCCGCGGCGGCGCTCGCCCAGATGCTCCTCGCGCTGGACCACCCGATGTCGGCGCTGCCCGAGGGGATCGGGGCCCAGGCCGCCTGCTTCCGTGACAGCCTCCGCGGCCGGCGCGTCCTCACCGTGCTCGACGACGCGGCCGACGAGGAGCAGGTCCGGCATCTGCTGCCGGGCAACCTGGAGAGCGCGGTCATCATCACCAGCCGGGCGCGGCTGACCAGCCTCCCCCTCACCTCCCGGGTCGAGCACGCCGACATGAGCCTGCACCAGGCCCTGATGCTCTTCCGGCGGGTCCTGGGCACCTCGAGGGTGGACCGGGACCTCGCGGCGGCACGCGAGGTGGCCCGGCTGTGCGGCTGTCTGCCGCTCGCCCTGCGCATCGCCGCGGCCAGGCTCGCGGCCCGGCCCCACTGGAGTTTCGGTGACCTCGTCCACCGGCTGACGCACCGCTCCAGGCCGCTGGACGAACTCACCTATGGCCCGCTGAGCGTGCGTTCCTGCTTCGCCCCGGACTACCAGCGCCTGGCCGAGGACGATCGCCGGCTGTTCCGCATGCTCGGACTGTCCGGGGTCCGGGTGCTGTCCGCGCCCCCGGGGACCGAGCTGCCGAGCCTCGCCGTGCCCGACGTGGCGGAAGCGCTGGAACGGCTGGCGGACACCCGGCTGCTGAAGGTCGTCCATACGGGCGCCCCCGGTGCCGTGCCACGGTTCTGGCTGCACGGCCTGGTCTCCGCCTACGCCCGGGAGCGGGCGGAAGCGGAGGCGTCGGAGATCGAACGCGCGGCGGCCCAGGAGCTGCGGCGTCTGGAGGACCAGGAAGCCACCGTCCCCATGCTTCCGGCGGCGATCGGCCTGATCCGGCCCGGCCGGCAGGGGGCATGGGGCCCGGTGGGGAGGGAGCCTCTGTAGCCGGGAGGGCGCTCAGCGGACCCGGTCGACGCGGCGCTCGTCCCAGACCGGCTCCGCCGTCTCGCGGACGACGCCGTCCGACCCGAAGACCAGGAAGCGGTCGAAGGACCGCGCGAACCAGCGGTCGTGGGTGACCGCGAGCACCGTGCCCTCGTAGGCTCCGAGCCCGTCCTGAAGCGCCTCGGCCGACTCCAGGTCCAGGTTGTCGGTGGGCTCGTCCAGCAGCAGCGCCGTCGTCCCGGCCAGTTCGAGCAGCAGGATCTGGAACCGGGCCTGCTGACCGCCCGAGAGCCGGTCGAAGGTCTGGTCGCCCTGGCGGTCGAGCTCATAGCGGCGCAGCGCGCTCATCGCGCGGCCCCGGTCCCGGGCGTGTTCGGTCCACAGGATGTCCACCAGCGTGCGGCCGAAGAGCTCCGGATGGGCGTGGGTCTGGGCGAAGTGGCCGGGCACGACCCGCGCGCCCAGCTTCCACTCCCCCCGGTGGGCGACGTCCTGGCCGGCCAGGAGCCGCAGGAAGTGGGACTTGCCCGAGCCGTTGGAGCCCAGTACGGCCACCCGCTCGCCGTAGAAGACCTCCAGGTCGAAGGGGCGCATCAGCCCGTCGAGCTCCAGCGCCCGGCAGGTCAGCGCCCGCACCCCGGTGCGTCCGCCCGCGAGCCGCATGGTGATGTCCTGTTTGCGCGGGGGCTCCGGTGGCGGCCCGGCCTCCTCGAACTTCCGCAGCCGGGTCTTGGCGGCCTGGTAGCGGGAGGCCATCTCGTCGCTGCGGGCGGCGTACCGCTGCATGTCCACGACCAGCCGTTTGAGCTGGGCGTGCTTCTCGTCCCAGCGCCGCCGGAGCTCCTCGAAGCGCTCGAACCGCTCCTCGCGGGCCTCGTGGTAGGTGGCGAAGCCGCCGCCGTGCACCCACACATCGCTGCCCGCCGGGCTGGGCTCGACGCTGACGATCCGGCCGGCCGCGCGGGCCAGCAGCTCCCGGTCGTGGCTGATGAAGAGCACGGTCTTACGGGTCTCGCGCAGCCGCTCCTCCAGCCACTGCTTGCCCGGTACGTCCAGGTAGTTGTCCGGCTCGTCCAGCAGCAGCACATCGTCGGGCCCGCGCAGCAGCGCCTCCAGCACCAGCCGCTTCTGCTCGCCGCCGCTGAGCGTGCGCACCTCGCGCCACTGCGCCCGTTCGTACGGCACTCCGAGCGCGGCGGTGGTGCACATGTCCCACACCGTCTCGGCCTCGTAGCCGCGCGCCTCGGCCCAGTCGCTCAGGCTCTGGGCGTAGGCCAGCTGGGCGGCCTCGTCGTCCCGCTCCATGATCGCCAGCTCGGCCTCGTCCACCGCGCGGGCGGCCTCGCGGATCCGGGGCTGGGCCACCGACACCAGCAGGTCGCGCACCGTCCGCTCATCGCGCACCGAGCCGATGAACTGCGGCATCACCCCCAGGGAGCCGCTGACCGTGACCGTGCCGCCGTGCGGCTCCACCTCGCCGGAGACCAGCCGCAGCAGTGTGGTCTTGCCCGCCCCGTTGGGCCCGACCAGGGCGGCCACCGTGCCCTCGGCGACGCGGAACGACACGTCGCCGAGCAGCAGCCGGCCGTCGGGCAGGAAGTAGGCGAGGTGCGCGGCCTCCAGATGTCCCATGGACCGGCATTCTCATGGCTCGGCCGGGCGGTCGGCAAAGCGATTTTCCAGCCCGGGGCGCGAGGATGCTCAGGGGCGGCTGAACGCGGCGGCCCCGCCGTCCGTATGGAACGGTGAAACGTCCCCCGAGCAGGAGGCACCACCATGACGCAGTCGGCAATCCCCGGGCAGGGCACCACCCGCCGTGCCGTCGTCACCGCGGCCGGAGCGGCCGGGCTGGCCGCCACGCTTGCCGCATGCGGCAAGGACGACGACGGCGGTTCTGGCGGCGGCAGCGCGGACAGCGCCCAGGACGCCGGGGGCTCGCAGCCGTCACAGAGCGCGTCGCAGGGCGCGGAGGGCGGCCAGTCGGGCGGCGGGGGCGGCATGGAACTCGCCAAGACCTCCCAGATCCCCGAGGGCGGCGGCATGGTCTTCAAGGACCACAAGGTCGTGGTGACCCAGCCCAAGGCGGGTGATTTCAAGGCGTTCTCATCGATCTGTACGCACCAGGGGTGCTCGGTCGGCGATGTGAGCGGCGGCACCATCAACTGCCCCTGCCACCAGAGCAAGTTCGACATCACCGACGGCAGTGTGAAGGGCGGCCCGGCGCAGAAGCCGCTGCCTGGCGCGCAGATCAAGGTGCAGGGAAGCTCGATCTGGATGGCGTGACGCCCGTCCTGGACGGCGTGACGGCCGTCCGCCGCCAGCAGGCGGCCACCTCGTCGGCCGTGGTGACGGCGGCCACGAGGGCGAGGGTGTGACGGACCATCGCCGGGGTGTACGAGGCGGGCACCCCGGCGATCGCGTCCTCGGGTACCACGGCCGCATAGCCGAGGTTGACGGCGTCGAAGACGGCGGCCGGGATCGCCACGTTGGCCGACACGCCGATGATGACCAGCGTGCGACGGCCCAGATTGCGCAGCAGCGCGTCCACCTCGGTCCCGGCGATCGGTGAGAGACCGTGCAGCCGCCGTACGACCAGGTCCTCGGCCGCCACCGGAACCGGTTCGGCGATCTCCACCGCCGCGCTTCCGGTGAGCTGCCGGACCGGCAGCCGTTCGACGGCCCGGAACAGCGGGGCGTTACGGCTCGCGCCGCGTCCGTCGGCGCGCCGCTCGGCCACCGCGTGCAGCACCTGGACGCCCGTGTCGTGGGCGGCCGCGACCAACTTGGCGACACGCCCGAGGGCACCGGACTCCTGGGCCACGGCGGCCAGTTCGGGCAGTGCGCTGTCCGGCCCCACCACCCCGCGCTGGCATTCGACGGTGAGCAGCGCGCAGCCTTCCGGCCGGAGCAGTTCCACGAGGTCTTCGCGGGGACGCGGAGCCGCGGCGTCTTCGCGCGGGGGCGCGGCGTTGGGGCTCGGGGGCACGGCGTCTTCGTGGGGGCTCGGGGTCACGGCGCGGGAGAGTAGCGTCCCTTGCGTCATCAAGGAAGAGCCATCATCCTGTGCCGCACAACGGGTTACCGGGAGGTACAGGTTCGGATGACCGTCACCCAGCGGCGGGGACGCCGCATCATGATGAGCCAGGACGAACTGGACGCCTTCCTCGCCGAACAGCGCACCTGCCGGGTGGCGACCGTGTCCGCGGACGGGCGGCCGCATATCAGCCCGCTGTGGTTCTGCTGGGACGGCACCGCCCTGTGGCTGTACTCCCTGACCCGCAGCCGCCGCTGGGCCGAGCTGCGCCGCGATCCGCGGATCGCGGTGGTGGTCGACGACGGACACGACTACGGCGAGCTGCGCGGGGTGGAGCTCGCCGGCGAGGCGGTCCCGGTCGGTGAGGAGCCGCGCACCGGCGTGTCGTGCCCCGAACTCGACACGCCGGAGCGGATGTTCGCGGCGAAGTACTTCGGCCTGGACGCCATGCCGCACGACGGTCGGCACGCCTGGCTGCGCCTGGACCCCGAGGCCATCCGCTCCTGGGACTTCCGGAAGATGCCGCAGGGCTGAGAACCCCGGTCGAGGGACGGTCAGTCGATGATCTTCTCGCCGACCGACCGCAGCACCTCGACCGCCGCCCGGATCGACGGCCTGCGATCGGCGTCGGCGCGCCAGATCGCGTAGATGTGCCGCCGCATCGTGGGCTGGCTGACCGGCACCATCCGCACCCCCTCGGGCACCGGGCCGCGGCCCAGCCGGGGCACCACGGCGATGCCCAGCCCGGCGGCGATCAGCGCGAGCTGGGTGTGGTGCTCATGCGCGGTGTGCCGGATCCTCGGCTCGATGCCCTTGCCGCGCAGGGTCACCATCAGCCAGTCGTAGCAGAACCCGCCCTTGGGCCAGGAGATCCACTCGTCCTCCACGAAGTCCTCCGGCTCGACCGCGCGACGGTCGGCGAGGGGGTGGTCGGCGGGCATCGCGACATCCACCGGGTCGTCCAGCAGGGCGGCCTTCACCAGCCCGCCGGGCATCGGCAGCGGTTTGTTGTACCAGTCCAGGACCACGGCCAGATCGATGTCGCCACGCACCACCGAGGGCACCGACTCATCGGGCTCCATCTCCTGGAGCCGCACGTTCAGCTGCGGATGTTCGGTGCGCAGCCGGCTCAGCGCGTCCGGGAAGAGACCACGGACGGCGGTCGGGAACGCGCCCAGCAGCAGCTCGCCGACGGCGTGGCCGCGCTGCGCCTCCAGATCCGCCTGGGCCAGCTCCACCTGGGAGAGGATGCGCGCCGCGTGGTCGGAGAGCAGCCGCCCGGCGTCGGTGAGCCGGATCCCGCGCCCGTTCTTGGCGAGCAGTTGCTGACCGGTCTCCCGCTCCAGCTTGGCGAGTTGCTGCGAGACGGCGGAGGTGGTGACATGCAGCCCCTCGGCCGCCCCGCTCACGGATCCATGGCGGGCCACGGCGTGCAGCGTGCGGAGGCGATCCAGGTTCATGTAAGGAATACTACGCGATACCGCGAACGAATTCTCGCTTGTCCTAAGAGGTTGCAACCCACATCGTAAAGGCATGACCTCAGCCGCCGCCTCGGCGCCCCCTGCCGCCGCCTCCACCGCGGAACCCTCCCCCGAACCCGTCCGCCGACCGCTCCTCGACTGGCGCGTCCGCTTCGGCGCGCTCTCCCTGGTGTGGGGGTTCAGCTTCCTCTTCATCAAGGTGGGCAATGAGGCGTTCGCGCCCTTGTACGTCACGCTCGGTCGGATGTTGTTCGGCACCGCCGTGCTGCTGGTGACGCTGGTGGTGAAGCGGGAGCGGCTGCCGCGCGGGGCGCGGGTCTGGGGCCATCTGGCGGTGGCCGCGTTCTTCCTGAACGCACTGCCGTTCTCGCTGTTCGCCTACGCCGAGCTGACCATCCCCTCCACCCTGGCCGGGATCTGCAACGCCGCCTCGCCGCTGTGGGGGATGCTGCTCGCGGTGGTCGTGGTCTCCGACGACCGGCCGACCCGTCAGCGTGTCGCGGGTCTCGGGCTCGGCTTCATCGGCGTGTTGATCGTGCTGGGCGCCTGGCAGGGCTTCTCCGGCCAGGATCCGCTGGGCACGGCGCTGGCGCTGATCGCCTCGGCCAGCTACGCGGTCGGCTGGCAGTACGTCCGGCGCACGCTGAGCGACACGGGCCACTCCCATCTGTCGATGTCCGGCGGTCAGCTGCTGCTCGGCACGGTGCAACTCGCCCTCGTGGCACCGGTGTTCGCGACGACGCCCACCTCCTTCCCGGTCCTGCCCCTGCTCTCGGTGCTCGCCCTGGGCGCGCTGGGCACCGGGGTGGCGTTCCTGGTCCAGTACGGGCTCGTCGACGAGGTCGGCCCGACGACGGCGATGATGGTCACGTACTTCGTCCCGGTGATCGCCACCACCGCCGGCGTGGCGATCCTCGGGGAGCACCTCACCTGGAACACGCCGGTGGGCGCGGTGATCGTCCTCATCGGCGCGGCCCTGACCCAGCGGCACTCCGGCGCGTCCCGGGCCCCGTCCGGCGGACGCACCCGAACCATACGGATCCATCGCACAGGCTCCTAGCCCAGCCGTCCCGACACCGTCGCCCCCGCCGCCGCGGCCACCGCGTCGGCGACCGTCCCGATCTCGTCGGCGGCCAGCGGCGAGACGGTCAGCCGCACCCCCGGTGGCGAGGCCACGCGGAAGCGCGCCCCGGGGGCCACGGCCCAGCCCGCGGCCAGCAGCCGGGCGACCGCGCCGGTCTCGTCCGGGACCGGCACCCACACATTCATCCCGCCGCGTCCGTACGCGGCGATCCCCCGCTCGCGCAGCGCCCGCACCAGCGCCGAGCGCCGCGTGTCGTACGACGCCGCCACCGCCGCCGGGTCGACCGCGCCCGTCCGCCACAGCCAGGCGACCGCTTCCTGGAGCAGATGGCTGACCCAGCCGGGCCCCAGCCGCTGGCGGCCGCGCACCCGGTCCAGGGTGACGGCGTCGCCGGTGAGCACGGCGAGGCGCAGATCGGGGCCGTACGCCTTGGCGGTGGAGCGGACCAGCGTCCAGTGGTCGGTGCCCCCGGCCAGGGGGCGCAGGGGGGCGTCCACGATGCCGTGCCCGTGGTCGTCCTCGATCAGCAGCACATCGGGGTGGGCGGCGAGCACGCCCCGCAGCTCACCTGCGCGTGTCGCGCTCACCGCCGCGCCCGTCGGGTTCTGCGCCCGGTCGGTGACCACCAGCGCCCGGGCGCCCTGGGCCAGCGCGTGCTCCACCCGCTCGGGCAGCGGTCCGTCGTCGTCGAGCCCTACGGGGAAGGCGCGCAGTCCGAGCGCCGGGATCAGGTCCAGCAGACTGCCCCAGCCGGGGTCCTCGACCGCCACCGCGTCACCGGGGCGCAGATGCGCTGCCAGCACCCGCTCGATCGCGTCGAGCGAGCCGGAGGTGACGGCGACCGGCCCTGGCGGCACCCCGTCCGCGTCGAGGGCGGCCCGGGCGAGTTCGGCCACCTCGGGCACGACGTCCGGCGCGCCGTACAGCGTGGGGCGCTCCGCCGCGCGCGCCGCGGCCGCCGCGAGCGGCGCGCCGAGCGGGGGCAGCAGCGCGGGGTCGGGGTTGCCGCTCGACAGGTCGCGGGCGCCGGCGGCGTCCACGCCGATCCACTCGCGGGGCGTGCTGGACGGCCGGGAGCGCACCCGGCTGCCCCGGCGCCCGGCCGTCTCGATCACGCCCCGTTCGCGCAGCACGCGGTAGGCGGCCGCGACCGTATTGGGATTCACGCCCAGCCGCTCGGCCAACTCCCGCAGGGGCGGCAGCAGTTGGCCCGGTGGCAGCTCACCGGCGCCGACCGCGCGCTCCACACTGGCCGCGATCTCGGCTGCGCGACGACCTGCGATCGGATATTCTCCTAGCACAAATGCTATTTTGCACTAGTGCAATGGAGGACGCAAATGCCCGCCCCGGACGCCACCGCCGCGACCAACGCGCCCGACAACGCCTATCCGACGACCGACCGCACCGTGCCCACCCGCTCCCGCGAGCGCGCCTCGTACGACCGGGAGGTGGTGCACGCGATCCTCGACGAGGGCTACGTCTGCCATCTGGGCTTCATACGCGATGGCGCCCCCGTCGTCCTGCCGACCCTCTACGGCCGGGTCGGGGAGCGGCTGTACGTCCATGGCTCGACGGGGGCACGGCCGCTGCGCATGGCGGGCGCGCCGGGTGCCGGGGAGCCGGGGCTGCCGGTGTGTCTCACCGTGACCCATGTCGACGGGCTGGTCCTGGCCCGCTCGGCGTTCCATCACTCCATCAACTACCGCTCGGTGGTGGTGCACGGCACCGCCCGCCCGGTGACCGATCCGGCCGAGCGCACCGCGGCCCTGGACGCCCTGGTGGACCATGTGGTGCCGGGCCGCGCCGCCGACTCCCGGCCCGCCAACGCCAAGGAACTGGCCGCCACCGCGGTGCTCCGCCTGGACCTCGAAGAGGTCTCCGCCAAGGTCCGCACCGGCGGGCCCAACGACGACGAGGAGGACCTGGGGCTCCCCCACTGGACCGGCGTGGTGCCGGTGGCCCGCGCCTACGGCGCGCCGGTCCCCGCCGACGACCTCGCGCCCGACACGCCGGTGCCCGGCTACCTCACCCGGCTCTGACCGGCCCGCCCCGCCGCCCTCCGCGCGCTTCGCTCATGTCCTCGCACGCCGGGCGGCGGGGCCGGTCACCCCGGTGGGGCCGGTCAACCCCCCGCCGTGTACTCCCGCTCCCCCTCCACCGGCGCCGAGGCCGCCACCGGCTCGGCCGCGGCGGCCTTCGGAGTGGAGGTCTGAGCGATCAGGGCGCCCGTCAGCACCACCGCACCGCCGACGACCTGCGCCACGCCCAGGTGCTCATCCAGCAGCACCCATGCCAGAACGGTCGCGATGACCGCCTCCAGACAGGCGACCACCCCGGCCACCTGCGGTGAGAGCCGGCGCACCGACACCACTCCGGTGAGATACGCGAGCACCGTCGCCACCAGCACGATCCAGCCGAGCAGCGCCGACGCGGGGACACCGGCACCCGCCAGGTCGGCGCGCCCGGCGAGGACCGTCCAGTCCATGCCCCAGGGGCGGCTGACCATGGTCAGCGCGACGGCCCCGATCAGCAGCCCATGGGCGATGACACCGAGCGGATCCGCCGGGTCCTGTCCGTCACTGCCGTGGTCGGAGAGGACGAAGTAGCCCACCTGACAGAACGCCGCGCCGAAGGCGAGCAGGACTCCGAGGGCGTTGAAGCTCAGCCCGGACCAGACCTCCACCACACACGTGAGGCCGCCGACGGCCAGGACGACCCCGACCGCCGCGGCCCGGCTCACCGGCCGGCGCTGGACGAACCGCACCCCACCCCAGCACCAGCGCGGGCGCCAAGTATTCGATGAGCAGCGCCACGCCGACGGGGATCCGGGAGAGCGCCGCGAAATAACACGCCTGCACCCCCGCGACGGCCAGCAGACCGAAGCCCACCAGCAGTCCGGGGCGGCGGGTCAGCAGCCCGCGATGGCGCCAGGCCAGGGGCAGCAGCACCAGGGCCGCGCCGGTCACCCGCAGCCAGGTGACCTCGAGCGGCGCGAGCCCCGCCTCGATCAGCGGTTTGGCGGCGACACCCGATCCGCCGAACGTGAACGCCGACAGCAGGGCGAGCCCCAGACCGGCATTCCTTTGCCGTGAGTGATCTCCGGATACGCGCACCGGGCCATCATGTCAGCTCACGTCAGCACCGTCACCCCTGTGACTACTGTCAGCTTCCCCCCTCCAAGGCGGTGACCAGTGGCGCCACGGCGACACCCGCGCGCCGCAGCACCTCCATGGCACGACACTCCCGGTCACGGACGAACGCGGCGAGCAGATCGAGGCCGGCGGCCCGCGTCGCGCCACGGGAGGCGGCGCGGCGGACCGCCGCATCGAGGGCGGCCGCCGCGGCGGGCGACCATCCGGCCATCCCGCTCCCCGCCGACCGCGCCGCCCCCGAGTCCTCGACACCACCGCTCCACCGGAGCCCGTAGCCGATGGCGCGCTGCACCAGATACCCCAGCAGCCGGATCACCTGGGGCGAGCCGCCGGGGAACGCGTCCCGTACGTCCGGGTCGGACTCCAGGAGGCCGTGCAGCAGATGGGCGGTGTCGATCTGCGCGTCGCCGTCGCGTACGGCGCGCCGACGGGCTCCCGCGATCACGGCGGCCACCACGTCGCTCACCCGGTCCTCGCATCCGGTGTCGTCCGGGCCGGCGGAAAGGGTAGGACTTCGCACACTCTCACCCCATCAGTCCCTTCGGGCCGGAGCATCCTCGCCGGGAAGCATGCGCGCATCCCACCGTGGTTGTGCGTGGATGACCGGTTCTCCTCCTCGGGGAGGAGAGGGGCGGAGAGCGACCCTGATGGACAGGAACTGATGACCCGTCAGTATTGAATGTTCCGCGGCCCGGGGCTACGTTGCCCGGCACCGTCGCACCACACCCCGCAGCAACGCGCCGAAGGGACTCCCCCATGGCCGAGGTCAGCGCGCAGACACACATCGAGGCACCGGCCGAGAAGGTCTGGGCCCGGCTGACGGACTTCTCCACGTACGGCGACTGGAACGCCACCCACACCAGCTTTCCCCAGGGCGGCCCGGCCACACTGGAGGTGGGGGCCACCTATCAGGAGAACATGAAGCTGATGGGCTTTCCGGCCGAGGTGACCTGGACCGTCGAGGAGTGCGAACCGGCCCGGCTGCTGACCACCCGGGGCAAGGGCCCGATGGGCGTGAACCTCGCCATGCGGTACTCGCTGACCCCGGACGGCGATGCCACGGCGGTGCGCGTCGACGGGGAGTTCACGGGGGCGGCGGTCTCGTTGATGGCCGGGAAGCTGAAGGACTCGGCGTCCACCGCGCTCAATGAATCGCTGCGCAAGCTGAGCGCGCTGGTCGTCTGAATTCGTCAGCTCTCGCCGCCGCGCTCGGCGCCGCCGTTCGCCTCCTCCTGTTCGGCGAGGATGAGATACAGCCGCTTGCGCGACTCATTGATGACGGAGACGGCCTTCTGCCGCTGCGCCGCGCTGCCGGTCCGCCAGACCTGGGCGAACGCCTCCATCAGCCCGAAGCCCGCCTGGCGGACCTCCTGCATGGCCTCCCAGTCGATACCGCGCCCGGCCTCCTCCCACGGGGCGGCGGGCACCGCCTCGGCCTCGGCGCGCCCGGCGTCGGTGAGCGCGAACAGCTTCTTGCCGCCCTCGCTCTCGCTGCCGATCAGCCCCTCGTCCTCGAGCAGCTGAAGGGTGGGGTACACCGAGCCGGGGCTGGGCCGCCAGGCCCCGCCGCTGCGCTCGGTGATCTCCTGGATCATCTCGTAGCCGTGCATCGGGCGGTCCTTCAGCAGGGCCAGGATCGAGGCGCGCACATCGCCGCGCCGCGCCCGACCGCGCACCCCCCGGCCACCCGGTCCGCCGCGGCCACGGCCGCCGAACGGGGGGCCGCCGAAGGGCGGACCATCGAAACCGGGGCCGAACGGGCCGAACGCCGCGCGCCGCCCCTCACGCCCCTCACCTTCACCCCAGCCACGGTGGCCGGGTCCGCAGTGCTCACGTCCATGTCCATGTCCCTGAGAACGCATCGTGACGCTCCTCTCTATCGTCGATCCATCACGACACTTCAACGATATATCGGAACCGATCGGATGCCAACCCCCTTCTCTCACCGCACCGAGGCCCCGAGGCATCCTGAGAGCCGATTTCCAGACTGCGGCTCCCTCAAAAGCGGCTCTGTCCGCCCCCAAAAGGAGCCACATCCAGGCGATTGGCCATGGCTCACCCGCCGCCCGCCGCCTACCGTCGGCTTATGCGGATACGAATCGTCGACGCGTTCACCGACCGCCCCTTCGCCGGAAACCCGGCCGGGGTCGTCCTCCTCGACACCGACGCCTTCCCGGACGACCACTGGCTCCAGCAGGTCGCCGCCGAGGTCAACCTCGCCGAGACCGCCTTCGCCCACCCCCTCCCCCGGGCCGCGGAGGCCGACTGGGCGCTGCGCTGGTTCACCCCGGTCACCGAGGCGCCCATGTGCGGCCATGCCACGCTCGCCACCACCCATGTCCTCAAGGCCACGGGTGCCGCGACCGGTACGGTCCGCTTCGCCACCCTCAGCGGGGTGCTGTCGGCGACGGCCGACGACGGCGGCTCGATCACACTGGACTTCCCCACGGCCTCACTCGGCGAGCTGCGAGTCCCCGAGGAGACCGCCGAGGTCGGCGCGGCGCTCGGCGCCCAGATCGTGGCCGCCCATCACGCCGGCCCGTTCATCGACGACCTCCTGATCGAGGTGGCCGACGAGAAGACCGTGCGTGCCCTGGCCCCCGACCTCGCCGCGCTCAAGCGGATCAGCCACCGGGGCATCATCGTGACGGCGGCCGCCGAGGACCCGGGGCGCGGCTACGACTTCGTCTCGCGGATGTTCGCCCCGGGCGTCGGCATCGACGAGGACCCGGTCACCGGCAGCGCACATACCGCGCTCGCGCCCTACTGGTCGGCCCGGTTCGGCCGCGACGAGCTGACCGGGCTCCAGGCGTCCGCGCGCACCGGCCTGGTCCGCACCGCGCTGCGCGGCGACCGTACGCTGCTGACGGGCGGCGCCATCACCGTCATCGACGGCGAGCTGCTGACCTGAGGCCCGTCACACCACGCCGGACGGCGGGTCAGGCCGTGGGCAGCCAGTCCACCCGGCCCGCCAGCGCGGCGTATCCGACGAAGGCCACGATGTCGATCAGCGCATGGGCCGCGACCAGCGGCCCGACCCGCCCCCAGCGGCGGTAGAGCAGCACGAAGACCACGCCCATCGCCATATTGCCGAAGAAGCCGCCGATCCCCTGGTAGAGGTGGTACGAACCGCGTAGCGCCGAGCTGGCCAGCAGGGCGGCCATCGGGGTCCAGCCCAACTGCCCGAGCCTGCGCAGCAGATAGCCGACCACGACCACCTCCTCCAGCACCGCGTTCTGCACGGCGGAGGCGATCAGTACGGGGATCTTCCACCAGACGTCGGGCAGTGACTCGGGCACCACCGTGAGGTTGCCCCCCGCCGCCCGCGCCCCGAGGTACAGCAGCAGCCCGGTGCCGCCGATCGCGGCCGCGATCGCGGCGCCCCACCCCAGGTCGAACCGGGGCCGGTCGCGGTCGAAGCCGATCACCCGCAGCCCGGCGCCCTCACGCAGCAGCAGATGGGCCACGAGCGCGACCGGCACCAGCGCGGTGGTGATGCCGAACAGCTGCCAGGCGAGATCCAGCCAGGGCCGTCCCGGCGCCGCGGAGGAGTTGAGATTGGCCGCCTGGTCCTTGAGCCCGCCCGGTTTGGTCACCGAGCCGATAAAGCTGATCAGCGCGGACAGCCCGCTCGCGCCCAGGGACAGCGCCAGTACGAGCAGCGTCTCATCGCGCAGCGTCCGCCGCGAGAGCCCGTCCTCGACCACGGGCGGCTCCGCGCCCCGCGCCTGTGACCGCACTCCTGTCCCCACTTCCGTCTCCAACGCCTCATCGGTGCACCCGCCCCGCTCACCGGACAATACGGGGTCGTGGTCCACGGTGGGGGCGTCACCCGGAGAGATCGGTGGGCCAGGTGTGCACCGGCGCGTCGGTCCGCATCAGCGCGCAGTAGCGGCGGGTCATGGCCGCGAGGGCGGCTTCCCGGTCCAGTCCGCCGCCCAGCGCCCGGTGGTAGGTGGCCGCCTGCCAGGACGCGCCGTTGACCCCCAGCTTGCAGCGCTCCTCGATCACGCCGAGGTAGCGGTCGCGGTCGGCGGGTTCCACGCCCCAGGAGTCGAGGCCGGACGCGGCGAGCGGGAGCAGTTCCTCGCGGACCAGCCGTACGGCGGAGGTGCGGGTCAGGGACGCCGAGCGGCCGGATTTGGGCCACTGGAGGACCGCGTCGATGCCATGCCGGCAGGCCGCCTCGAAGTTGGCCGCGGCGGCCGCGAACGGCAGCCGGGTCCACACCGGGCGGGACTCCTCGGCGAGCGCCCTGACCAGCCCGTAGTAGAAGGCGGCGTTGGCGATGACATCGGTGACGGTGGGCCCGGCCGGGAGCACGCGGTTCTCCACGCGCAGATGCGGCACACCGTCCACGACGTCGTAGACAGGCCGGTTCCAGCGGTAGATCGTGCCGTTGTGCAGCGCCAGTTCCTGGAGCTCGGGCACCCCGCCCTCGTCCAGCGCCCGCAGCGGGTCCTCGTCCTCGCCGGTGGAGAGCAGCGGCGGGAAGTAGCGCAGGTTCTCCTCGAACAGCTCATACGCGGAGTCGATCCAGCGCTCGCCGAACCAGGTGCGCGGGCGCGCCCCCTGGGCGGCGATCTCCGGTGGGCGCACATCGGTGGCCTGGAGGAACAGCGGCGGCCGGGACTCGCGCCACGCCTCGTGGCCGAAGACGAAGGGGGAGTTGGCGCCCACCGCGATCTGCGCGGCGGCCGCCGCCTGCGCGGCGTTCCACGCGGCCGCGAAGCGGCCAGGGGTGACCTGGAGATGGAGCTGGACGGAGGTGCAGGCCGCCTCGGGCGCGATGGAGGAGCTGGCGCAGGTGAAACGCTCCCGGCCCTCGATGTCGATGAGGAAATCCTCACCGCGGGCGGCCAGCATCTGCTCATTGAGAAGTTTGTAACGGTCGTCATAGGAGAGGTTCGTGGATCCCAGATCGTCCGCTTCGAGAGTTGGCAGAATTCCGATCATCACGATCTCGGAAGACACTTCCCTCGCCTTGCGATCGGCATATGACAAACCGGTTCGGAGCTCTTCGGAGAGCTGATCGAGAACGCGTCCGTGCAAACGGTGGGGCACGATGTTTACTTCAAGATTGCACTGCCCGAGTTCGGTCTGGAAATCATGACTCCCGATGCGCTCCAGAACCTCCGCGTTCATCATCCTCGGCAGCCCGTCGGCCCCTGCGAGATTCAGCTCGATCTCCAGCCCCATCAGATTCCTCGGGCGGTCGAATCGCTTGTCGGCCAGGAGCCGGCCCAGCCCGTCGAGGCACTGCCGCAACCGGACGCGCTGCCGTCGCCGGCCGGACGGGTCGAACTCACCGGCTATGAGCTTCTCCCCCATCGAAGCGTCCCTCCTCGAGTGGATCATCGGCGCCGGGCGTGTGCACACCACGCTCGATGATGCCCACCAATGTGATCGATAACGCCCCGCGATCCCCACCCAGCCGGTAGGCTCTGTGGAACTGCGCATTGCGCTGGGGAAATGAACCAGCGAGTTCCAGCCTACCGCGCGGGACCCAAAATGCCAGGTCATATCCGTTCATCTGGCACTGAATCGGGGAAAATCCCCGCCGCCCCGGGGTCTGGATATCCTCTTGTCGGCGATATCGGCAGCGGCTAGACGAAACACAACGGGAACACTTGTCGTATAAACTCGGCTAACGAGGCAGAGAGATAACGCCCGAACGGTCTGTTCCGGCTCCCCTCTGACCCGTGTTCCACCGACAGCGCCGCCCAAACCCGGCCCGCTATCGCTTCACCGTGTCTTCAAAGCGAGAGGCGACCCACCATGCCGCTGCATGTGCCCCAGGCCCCCGCGCCCGCCCTGCGCAGCGTCCTCACGGCCCTTGATTCCCCCACCGCCGTCCGCGAGGCCCGCACCCCCGTGCTCTCCACGCTCACCGGCCCCTTCGAACCCGAACTCCCGCTCCCCGTCCATGTCCTGGACGACATCACCGCCCCCGACGGCCCACCGCGCACCCGGCTCACCGGCTGGCGATTCCTGATCCGCGACGGCGACCGTACGGTGGCCGCCGCCGAGGCGATGCTCACCGCCGACGGCTGGGCCTTCTCGCACTTCTCCGAGGGCCCCTACGTCAGCTCGGCCGAACTCGCCCTGAGCCAGGCCGAGTCGCTGTCCTCGGCGTACCAGCCGCGGCTGCTGTCCATCCCGGAGCTCTACATGGTCACGCTCTGGCTGCACGGCGACCTGACCGCGGACGGCGCCGAAGGCGGCCTCGGCGCCGGGGACCTGCTGGTGCCGCTCGCCCCGGCCCCGCCCGGAATCGCGGCGCACCGGGCGCACCGCGCAACCGATCTGCTGCCCGTCCTCACCCACCGGCTGACCCGGGCCCCCTTGCTTGGCTCACCCGCCTGACCTGGGCCTTCATCAGATCGGGAGCGCCCCGTGACCGCCGGGTCACGGGGCGCTCCGCAGCATCCTCGTAACAGTCCGGCCGCGATGAACCCTCCGGACGGGTGATGCGTCATTATCTAGCGAGACCGGTACCGCGAAATCCCTGCGGATTCCAGGCCGCGGGGCAACACTGGAGCAATCGACCGACTCAACCACGGGGGGCGGCCATGAACGCCGCAGCGAGCCGCAGGACCTTCACCACTCCGCAGCGAAAGAACCCTGTCATGTGCCAGCATCAACCACCCTGCCCGTCAGCCGACTCAGCCGACCGGGAGGCCGCCCATCTCGTGGCGCACCACCCGGAGCAGGGATGGAGCCTGCTGTGCAACGGCGTCCTGCTCTTCGAGGACACCGGTGAGCTGCTGCCGGACGGGCGCGTGATCGCACCGTGCCGACCGCTGGGTTCCGAGCACGTCGTCACCGCGGCCTGACCTCCGCCGTCGACGACACGTACATATCAGGGGCCGGCCCGGCGCATCCGCCGAACCGGCCCCACTGACGCATCGCGGGGCTTTAAGACCCCTCAGCCCTCGTAGGACTCCAGCGGCGGGCAGGAGCAGACGAGGTTACGGTCCCCGTAGGCCCCGTCGATCCGCCGCACCGGCGGCCAGTACTTGTCGGCCGCCGAGACCCCGGCGGGGAAGACCGCCTCCTCCCGGGAGTACGGGTGGTCCCACTCCGCGGTCAGCGACGCCGCCGTATGCGGGGCGTTCCGCAGCGGATTGTCCTCCTTGGCCCACTCGCCGGAGCCGACCCTCTCGATCTCGGCCCGGATGGCGATCATCGCCTGGCAGAACCGGTCCAGCTCCGCCAGATCCTCGCTCTCGGTCGGCTCGATCATCAGCGTCCCGGCCACCGGGAACGACATCGTCGGCGCGTGGAAGCCGTAGTCGATCAGGCGCTTGGCCACGTCGTCCACGGTCACGCCGGTGGCCTTCGTCAGCGGACGCAGATCCACGATGCACTCATGCGCCACCAGGCCGCCGGGGCCGGTGTAGAGCACCGGGTAGTGCGGCTCGAGGCGCTTGGCGACGTAGTTGGCGCCGAGCACCGCGACCTGGGTCGCGCGGCGCAGCCCCTCGGCGCCCATCAGCCGGATGTACGCCCACGAGATCGGCAGGATCCCCGCGGAGCCCCACGGCGCGGCCGAGACCGGGCCGACGCCGGTGGCCGGACCGGCGGCGGGCTGAAGCGGGTGGTTGGGGAGGTAGGGCGCCAGATGCTCGCGCACCGCGACCGGGCCGACGCCGGGGCCGCCGCCGCCGTGCGGGATGCAGAAGGTCTTGTGCAGGTTCAGATGCGAGACATCGCCACCGAACCGGCCCGGCTCGGCGAGCCCGACCAGCGCGTTGAGGTTGGCGCCGTCCACGTAGACCTGGCCGCCCGCGTCGTGCACGGTCGCGCAGATCTCGGTGATGTGCGCCTCGAACACCCCGTGGGTGGAGGGGTAGGTGACCATCAGCACGGCCAGCTGGTCGCCGTACTGCTCGATCTTGGCGCGCAGGTCGTCGGTGTCCACCTCGCCGTCCTGGCCGGTCTTGACCACGACGACCTTCATACCGGCCATCACGGCGCTGGCGGCGTTGGTGCCGTGCGCGGAGGACGGGATCAGGCAGACGGTGCGCCGGGTGTCCCCGTTGGCCCGGTGGTAGGCGCGCACCGCCAGCAGCCCGGCGAGCTCCCCCTGGGACCCGGCGTTCGGCTGTAGCGAGACCTTGTCATAGCCGGTGACCTCGGCCAGCCGCTCCTCCAGCTCACGGATCAGGGTCAGATAGCCCTGGGCCTGCTCGGCCGGTGCGAAGGGGTGCAGCGCGCCGAACTCCGGCCAGGTGACCGGCTCCATCTCGGTGGTCGCGTTGAGCTTCATGGTGCAGGAGCCGAGCGGGATCATGCCCCGGTCCAGGGCGTAGTCCCGGTCGGCCAGGCGCCGCAGATAGCGCAGCATCGCGGTCTCGGAGCGGTGCTGGCGGAAGACCGGATGGGTCAGATAGCCGTCCTGGCGCAGCAGGGCCGCGGGCAGCGCGTCCGGCGCCGAGGCGTCCAGCTCCTCGACCCCGGGGATGCCGGAGGCGTCGCCGTTGCCGCCGTCCACCCCGAAGGCGGACCACACGGCGGCGAGCTGCGCGCGGCCGGTGGTCTCGTCGCAGGCGATGCCGACGTGGTCGGCGTCGGTCAGCCGGAGGTTGACCCCGGCCTCGCGGGCCGCGGCCACGACCTCCGCGGCCCGGCCCGGCACCCGCGCGGTGAGGGTGTCGAAGAACGCGCCGTGCACCACCTCGACACCACCGGACCGCAGCCCCTCGGCGAGCACGGAGGCGTAGCGGTGGGTGCGGCGGGCGATCGCCGCGAGCCCGTCCGGGCCGTGGTAGACGGCGTACATCCCGGCCATCACGGCCAGCAGCACCTGTGCGGTGCAGATGTTGCTGGTGGCCTTCTCCCGGCGGATGTGCTGCTCACGGGTCTGCAACGCCAGCCGGTACGCCTTGTCGCCGTCGGCGTCCACCGAGACCCCGACCAGACGGCCGGGGAGGTTGCGGGCGTAGGCGTCGCGCACCGCCATGAAACCGGCGTGCGGTCCGCCGAAGCCCATCGGGACGCCGAACCGCTGGCTGCTGCCCACCGCGATGTCCGCGCCCAGTTCGCCGGGCGAGGTGAGCAGGGTGAGCGCGAGGAGGTCGGCGGCGACGGTGACGACGGCGCCGAGCTCATGGGCCCGCTCGATGACCGGGCGCGGATCGCGCACCACACCGGAGGCGCCCGGGTACTGCAACAGCACGCCGAAGACCCCGCGCTCGGCGATCTCGTCCGGGATGCCCTCGGCCAGGTCGGCGACGACGACCTCGACCCCGGTCGGCTCGGCGCGGGTCCGTATGACCGCGATGGTCTGCGGCAGACAGTCGGCGTCGATCAGGAAGACGCCCTCCTTGACCTTGCCGACGCGCCGCGACAGCGCCATCGCCTCGGCGGCCGCGGTGGCCTCGTCCAGCAGCGAGGAACCGGCCGTGGGCAGCCCGGTCAGATCGGCGACGACGGTCTGGAAGTTCAGCAGCGCCTCGAGCCGGCCCTGGGAGATCTCCGGCTGGTAGGGCGTGTACGCCGTGTACCAGGCGGGGTTCTCCAGCACATTGCGCAGGATCACCGGCGGGGTGTGGGTGCCGTAGTAGCCGAGGCCGATCATCGACGGCAGCACCTGGTTGCGGTCGGCGAGCGCGCGCAGCTCGGCGAGGACCTCCGGCTCGCTGCGGGCCGGCGGCAGGGCGTCCAGCGCCTCGGTGCTCTTGATGACGTCCGGTACGGCGGCCTCGGTGAGCTCGTCCAGCGAGCCGAAGCCGACCTGGGCGAGCATCTTGGCCTGCGCCTCGCCATCCGGGCCGATGTGACGCCGCTCGAACGGAGTACCGGATTCCAAGTCGGAGAGTGCGATGCGATTGGCGGTCATCTGCGGGGGCCTCCTGGTCTGTGACGACCTACGAGGGGCACCGCGGCTCGGGTGCCCGGACGGCCTCCCCCTCTGTCATCTCAACCTGAGAGCTTCACCGGCCCACATACCGCCTGACCGGTTTTCACCGTCGGTGAGGAGGGGTTCCGGAGCTCTGCTCGCCCGTGGCCCACCCTGCTTTCCAGAGTGACCTCACCCGCACGGTACGTGTGCCTGAGAGATTCCGGGGAGGGTTTGCTCCTTCGGCGCCTCCGACAGCGTCGGCGGAGGACTCTCCCGCACGGGGTCAGCAGCCACAGTCAGCGTACCAGCGGTTCTGCCGCGGGGGACGGTCGCGGGCGCTCGAGTGGCCGAGTGCGGCGATGTGGCTTTTTGTAGGTAGCAATGGGCACTTGCCACTTGCTTGTCATCTGTTTGCCACCTGTGGGAGAGAGCGTGCAGACCGATATCGACCCGCGGACCCTGATCGGCCGCAAGGCATTCGACCGCGAGGGCGCCAAGATCGGCACCGTGGACGAGGTCTACCTCGACGACGCGACCGGCGAGCCCGAATGGGCGGCGGTACGCACCGGGCTGTTCAGCCGGGACGTCTTCGTGCCGCTCGAACCGAGCGAGGTCGTCGGCGACACCCTGCGGGTGCCGTACGACCGGTCCCTGATCAAGGACGCCCCGGACTTCGGGGTGGGCCGCCACCTCTCCCCCGAGCAGGAGCTTCAGCTCTACCACCACTACGGCCTGGACGTCACGGGCTGACCCGGGCCCGGTCCTGGGCCGGGCCCACCACCGGGCCCGGGGGCCTGCCCGTCCCGGCCCTCTGCCTCCTCCGGGTCCGCTTCCGCGTCCGCGTCCGGGCGCAGCAGCGGCAGCGGGTCGGCGGGCTGTAGCGCCGGGTCGTCCACGGGGAACGTCCGTACCCTGCCCGGTGGCGACCAAGGCTCCTCGAAGCGCACGGTCACCCGGCCCACCCCGCTTCCCTGCACCCAGCCCGCCCCGTACGCGGCGTGCCGCACATCCGAGCCCGGTAGCCAGCGCCGCGGCTTCTCAGCGTCCCCAGAAGCCTCTCCCGCGCCCTCCCCCAGGGACTCCGGTCTCTCGGGCCCCGGCGGGCGCCCGGCGTCCCCCACGGCCTCATGAGCGGCCTGAGCGGCCTGAGCGGTCTCAGCGGCCTCAGCGGTCTGAGCCGCTTGGGCGACTTGGGCGGCCTGCGCGGCCTGCGCGGCCTGCGCGAAGAGATCCTCCTGCGTGTAGTCCGCCAGACCGCTGACTCCGACCCCCAGCAGCCGCACACCCGCCGTGGTGTCCACCCCGTCGATCAGCCGTGCCGCGGCCTCGCGCACCACCGCCGGGTCGTCGGTCGGCCCGCGCAGGGTCTCCGAACGGGTGAGCGTGGAGAAGTCGTACCGCCGCACCTTGATCACGACCGTCCGCCCCGAGCGGCCCGCCTCGCGCAGCCGCCCCACACAGCGGTCGGCGAGCCGCGCGATCTCCAGCTGCACCCGGGTGCGGTCGGTGAGGTCGACGTCGAAGGTGTCCTCGACCGAGATGGACTTGGCGTCCCGCTCGGCGACGACGGGCCGCTCGTCCCGGCCCTCGGCCATCAGGAACAGCGACGCGCCGTGGGCCCGCCCCAGCTGCCGCACCAGCTCCGCCTCGCCCGCCTCCCGCGTCTCGGCCACGGTGTGGATCCCGGCCCGGCGCAGCGTCTCCGCCGTGGCGGGGCCGACGCCCGGGAGCGTCCGCACCGACATCGGTCCGAGCAGATCGCGCTCCGTCCCGGGCTCGATGACCACCAGACCGTCCGGCTTGGCCTGCTCCGAACCGATCTTGGCGAGCATCTTGGATCCGGCGAGCCCCACCGATCCGGTCAGCCCGGTGACCGCCTTGATGTCGGCCCGCAGCCGCTCCGCCACCGCGCGCGCCGCCTCCACGGTGGGCTCGGTGCCACCCGCCTCCAGATCGACGAACGCCTCGTCCAGGCTCAGCGGCTCCACCAGGGGTGACAGCGTGTGCAGCAGTGCCATGACCGCGTCGCTCACCTTGCGGTAGAGGGCGAAGCGGGGGATGAGGAACGCCGCGTTCGGACACAGGCGGCGGGCCTGGGCCATCGCCATGGCGGAGTGCACCCCGAACACCCGGGCCTCATAGGAGGCCGTGGCCACCACGCCACGCGGCCCCAGACCCCCTACGATCACCGGCTTTCCGCGCAGGCTGGGCTTGGCCGCCTGCTCCGCCGAGGCGTAGAAGGCATCCATGTCCAGATGGAGAATCGTCGGCGCACCCCTCACACCTCCGATGCTGCCGCACACCACTGACAATGGGGCGGCACAACGGCCGGGGGCGGGCGCGGGGGCGACACTCGGTTCACCACCGGGGCGCCGGGCGGTGGGGCGGCGCTAACCCGCCCGGTTGCGGCGCGCCGCGAGCTCGTCCGTCGGGTTGGGCCGGACCAGCGTCTCGCCGGTGTCCACCCGCTCGCCGTGCAGCTGGGACAGCGCGCTCTCCACATCCCGCCAGACGACGCCCACGGCGATCCCGAAGACGCCCTGGCCGCCCTGGAGGAGCTCCACGACCTCATCGGGCGAGGTGCACTCGTAGACGGTCGCGCCGTCGCTCATGAGCGTCATCTGGGCCAGGTCGTCGAGTTCCCGGGCGCGCAGGTGCGTCACCGCCGCCCGGATGTTCTGGAGCGACACACCGGTGTCCAGCAGCCGCTTCACGATCTTGAGGACGACCACGTCCCGGAAGCTGTAGAGCCGCTGGCTGCCCGAGCCGTACGCCGGCCGGACGCTCGGCTCCACCAGCCCGGTACGGGCCCAGTAGTCCAGCTGGCGGTAGGTGATGCCCGCGGCCGCACACGCGGTGGGCCCGCGGTAACCGATCCGCTCCGTCCCCCCCGCGGCGGGCTCACGCGGCGGTGCGGCCTGTGCCGCGACCCGAGCCTTCAATGCCGGATCGGCCGATGCGCTCCCCTGGAGCGCATACGGACCTCCGGCCGCCGTGCCGTCGCCGGTGCTTCTCACGCCGACCTCCGTCCTCGACCTGCCATCTTGAAGGTAGGCAGTCACCCGGGGTGCGTCAACGATCGCCACACTCGGCACGCCGAGTGATAATCACCCTAAGAGTGGTTTCCCGTGTCCCTCGTCCGGGAAAGGCTACTCGAATGCGCGAGCGAGGACCGGCATACGGTTCACTGGCTGCTGGTTCCGAAGTCCTCGGGCGAGATCTGGTCGAGGAACTCGCGGAACTTCTCCACCTCGTCCTCCTGCTCGTCCGGGATCGCGATACCGGCGTCGTCCAGCACGCCGTCGCTGCCGTAGATCGGCGTTCCGGTGCGCAGCGCGAGCGCTATGGCGTCGGACGGCCGGGCGCTGACCTCCACGCCGCTGGCGAAGACCAGCTCCGCGTAGAAGACCCCCTCGCGCAGATCCGTGATCCGGACCTCCGTGAGCTGCTGGCCGACCGCTTCGAGTACGTCTTTGAAAAGGTCATGGGTCAGCGGGCGTGCCGGAGCCATGCCCTGCTGAGCGAAGGCGATCGCGGTCGCCTCACCTGGTCCGATCCAGATGGGGAGGTAGCGGTCGCCTCCCACTTCACGCAGGAGCACGATCGGTTGGTTGGAGGGCATTTCCACCCGGACACCCACGACGTCGAGCTCGTTCACACAGCAACCCTAGGACGTGCCCGGCCGGTTTGGATAGTCGGGGCCCGGTCGGTCACCGCTCCTGGACCCGCAGAGCCGACCGCACCAGGGCCGCGTGCAGCCGTACGGAGAGCGTGGCGAGCTCCCGCACACTGGCCTCCGCATGCGCTCTGGTCTGCGGATTCCTATGCGACCGCAGCGGCGCGACCACCTGCTCGACCATTCCGGCCTCGCGCTCGGCGGAGGCTTTCATGATTCGCAGATGACGTGGTTCCAGGCCGAAACGACCGAGTTCGGCGATGAGCCGGGCGACGGTCACCGCCTCGATGTCGTACCCGCCGCCTTCCGCGGTCGGCGCGAGCAGCCCGTACGACTCCCATTCGGCCAGCTCCGCCTCGCTGACCTCGGCCGTTGCCAGCAGCTCGGCACGGCCGACCCGGGCGGCCGTGGGGCCGTCCGAGACCGCGCCGGGGCCGCCGTCGAGCGGTCCGGGCCGCTGCGCTCCCTGCGAAACGGCAGGAAGCTGCAACGGTTCGCCCCGCTCCAGGGCGTCCAGATGCTCCCGGATGACCTTGAGCGGCAGGTAGTGGTCACGCTGCATCCGGAGGATATGGCCGAGCCGTTCCACGTCCTGCTGGCTGAATTTGCGGTAGCCGGACGGCGTCCGCCGCGGCTCCACCAGCCCCTCCGACTCCAAGAAGCGGATCTTGGAGATGGTGACCTCGGGGAACTCGTCCCGCAACAGATTCAGCACGGTGCCGATGCTCATCGACCGACCGCCCGTGGGGGCGGTGCCGATATCGGCACCGCCCGACGGTGTCTGAAGCATGGACCTCCCCTGACGGGTCAGATGCCGACGCCCCGCTGGCTCGGGTAGAAGACCAGCCGGTACTTACCGATCTGCACCTCGTCCCCACTGGTCAGGACCACCGGCGCGTCGATCTGCTCCCGGTTGACATACGTCCCGTTGAGGCTGCCGACGTCCGAGACGGTGAAGCTGCCGTCCTGGCCGCGCCGGAACTCCACATGGCGGCGGGAGACCGTCACATCGTCCAGGAAGATGTCGCTCTGCGGGTGACGGCCCGCCGTGGTGACATCACTGTCCAGCAGGAAGCGGCTGCCGGAATTCGGCCCGCGGCGGACCACCAGCAGGGCCGACCCCAGGGGCAGCGCCTCGACGGCGGCCTGCGCCTCCGGGCTGAGCGACGGCAGCGGCGTCTGCCCGGTCACCTCGGAGTCGTACGCCTCGAGACCCGAGATCGAAATGGTGGAGGTGGTCTCCGAGGCACGCTCTGAGGGCGCGCCGCCGCCCCGCAGCGGGGCGCCGCAATTGGAGCAGAACCGGCTGGCCTCCGCGTTCCGGTGGCCACACCGCTGACAGACCGGCAAGCCGAACCCTCCACCACTCCGAGAGGCCGATGGGTCCTCGAAACCTATGGGCCCGGCCGCGGAGGGGTCAACAGACGCGCCCTGCCCGCCGACCTGGTCACGGAAGAGCGGGCGCTCCTCGGTTCCCCCTCCGCTCTCCTCCGCGGCACGCGAGGCGCGGTGGCGAGCGGTGCTGCTGCCACCGTCCTGGCGGGCACTCTTACCGAACAACTTCCCGAACAACTTCACGGGCGATTCCCCTTGACTGAAACAGACCCGCCCGTGGGGCAGGACAAACCCTCGATGCACACACCAGACGGTCCGGACATCCTCACAACGTCCGTGACCACCAGACAGTTTCCATCACGCGCGGATCTTCTGGTGCGTTGACCCCCCGCGTCCACATGGTCTCCCCGAGAGACCCTCATTTCGAACCGCCTCACCGTGATGACGACCGAGCGTAGTCAGGCCGCTTCGCCGATCGCAAGGCATCCACAACGATCTTCTTCTCCCGCTGGACGGACACTGTGGCCTGCTCCTTCTCCAGACTCTGCACCACCCCGCCCGGGATGTTCAGGGCCGGCTCCAGATCCTCCGGCTTGCCGATCACCTTCACAACATACGGTCGCGTCACTTTCCGTCCATCGATCCGGATCGCGCCACCGCTGTCCGAGAAGTAGGTGCCGGCGACCACGCGCACCTTGCCGATCTGGATCGCCTCGGCGCCCGCCGCGCGCAGCTCCTGGACCGTGTCGAGCAGCATGTCCGACTCCACGGAGCCCCGGGAGTCGTCAATGGTGATCGTGATACCAGGACCCTGTGCTGCCACCGTACCCGCGAGCACGCCCAGCTGCTGCTCCTTCTGGAGCGTCTGCTTCCGGGCCTCCTCGGCCTGGTCCGAGCTGTTCTCCAGCTCGGTGCGCTGGTTCTCGAGGCGGCGCTTCTCGTCCTGGAGCCGCTGGGTGCGGGAGTCCAGCTCGTCGAGGATCCGGACCAGGTCCTCCTGCCGGGCGCCGCGCAGCACGCTGCTCTCGTTGGTCGAGCGCACCTGGATGGCGAGGCCCAGGCCGAGCCCGAAGAGCAGCAGGGCGACGATCAGCTGTGCGCGGGTGAGCCGCGGCGGCCATACGCCCTTCACCAGCCGCTGGCGGCCGGTCAGGGCGTCGTCCGGCCTCCGGTTGCCCCCGGAGCCCCCGGGGCCGGGGGCGGGGGCCACACGCTCTCCGGGGCCGTTCTCGGACCCGTCGGCGGACCTGGGGCCCTCGGCGCGCGCCCCGGGCGTGTCCGCCGCGACGGGCCGGCCCTGGGCCTGCGGCGGCAGGGCCTGGGGCAGCACGGCCTTGGGCAGGGGCGTCCTCAGCGCGAGGTCCTTGAAGCCGCCCGGCGGGGGCGTGGCGGGCCTGTCCGGCCGCTCCCCGGGCGCGTCGCGGCGCTCGGGCTTCCGGGCGGGCGACGGGGTGCCCGGGCGCGGCGGTCCGGCCGCCGGCGGCCGCTTGGGGTCGGGCCGCTTCGGCTGGGCCCGCTCGCGGGGCTGCCCGGGGCGCGCGGGCCGCTCGGGAGTCTCCGGCCAACGCGGCGGCTCGGGCGACCGCCGGGGCGGCTCAGCGGCCTTCTCGGGCGTTTCGGCCTTCGCCGCTTGTCCGGCCTTCGGCGGCTGCTCGGCCTTGGCGTCCCTCTCCGCCGGAGGCGGCGCGTCGGCCGACTGGTGCGGCGTGTCGGCCGACTGCTGTCGCGGCGTGTCGGCGGACTGGCGTGACGTGTCGGCAGGCTGTCGCGGCGTGTCGGACTGCCGTCGGTTTTCGGCCGACTGCGCGCTGTCGGGCTTCTCCGGGGTGTCGTCGGTCGTCATCGGCCTCACGCCCGGAACACATGGCGGCGGATAGCGGCCGCGTTGGAGAAGATCCGGATGCCGAGCACGACCACGACTCCCGTCGACAGCTGGGCACCGACGCCCAGCTTGTCACCGAGGAAGACGATCAGTGCGGCCACCACCACATTGGACAGGAACGACACGACGAAGACCTTGTCGTCGAAGATCCCGTCCAGCATCGCCCGGAAGCCCCCGAAGACCGCGTCGAGTGCCGCCACGACGGCGATCGGCAGATAGGGCTCGACCACCGTCGGCACCACCGGTCGGACCACAAGTCCCACCACGACTCCCACGATGAGCCCCAATACGGCGATCACGATGTGCCCTTCCCTGTGTCGGCGTCACCCTTGCCGGAGCCACCGGCTATCGGTTCCGCGGTGCGTACGATCAGGCTCGGCGCGGCCGGAAGCCGGAGCGAGTCCTGGGCGGAAATGCTCGTACGGATGTCATAGTTCTGCTGGAGCACATGCAGGTACTGTCCGTCCGCGCTGTTCTGGAAAGCGGTGCTCAGCCGCTGCCCATCCCCCACCGCGAGCACCGTATACGGCGGCGCCAGCGGCTTGTTGTCGACCAGTATGGCGTCTCCCGCGGCCCTGATCGCCGAGAGCGCCGTCAGCCGCTGCCCGTTGATCGAGACGGCCTCCGCACCCGACTCCCACAGGCCGTTGACGACACGCTGCATATCGTGGTCGCGCACCCGGCCGGTGTCGGAGAAGTCGGCGCTCTCCCGCGGTCCCCCACCGCTGCTCGCCGCGTCCTTGGCGTCGTCGACCACCAGCTTCACCCCGGGGCCCGTCACCTCGTTGGCGCCCGAGAGCAGCGCCACCAGATCGGCCTTGGCCCCGCCGTGCTTCTCCAGTGCCTGCCGCTGCTTCTCCCCGACCTCGCCACGGAGCTTGTCCACGCTCCGGGCGAGCTTGTCCGCGTTCGAGTTCCCCGTCTCGATGCGGTCGATCAGTTCTCCCCGCTCCTTGGCCAGCGTCGGCGCCGATATCCGCGCCTCGGCGGCCCCGATGGTGATGACGACCGCGACCAGGACGAGACCGAAGGCCAGCCCCAATTTGGCCCGCACGGTGCGCGGCAGGCCCGAGCGACCGGTCTCCCCGCGCCGCGCGGCGGCCTCGGCGTAGCCGTCGTCAAGGCTGTGGTCCATCACATTGGTCAGCAGCGACATGGACGCGTCGAGGCGCGGGCGCGGGCGCGGCGATGCTGTGCTCCGAACGGGGGGCTGCTGCGACATGCCGCACATCGTCGCACGTGGGGGCCGCCGCCACCGAATGGCCCCTCCGGCGTGCCGGATCCGGGACCTCGGGACGGCGGCCCCACGCGCTCAGACGCGCTCGGGCGGCCCCGCGATCAGCGCCCCGCGCTGTCCACGACGCTCGACCACTCGTCCAGCAGGGCCTGCGCGGACGCGTCGTCCGGGCCCTCCGCCCACAGATGGGTGACCGCCTCGGCCGGGTCGGGCAGCACCATGACCCACCGCCCGTCGGTCTCCACGACCCGCACCCCGTCGGTGGTGTCCACGGAACGCTCCCCCGCGGCCTCCACCACATGCCGCATGACCAGGCCCTTGACCGCCCAGGGGGTGGCCAGATCACGCCGCTGGACATGCGCCCGCGGAATCCGCGCATCGATCTGACTCAGCGTCAGCTGAGTGCGCGCCACCAGGCCGATCAGCCGGACGAAGGCGGCCGTGCCGTCGAAGACGCTGCTGAACTCGGGGATGATGAACCCTCCGCGCCCATCGCCTCCGAAGATGGTGGACTCCGACCGGGCGACCCGGGTCAGATCGTCCGCCGCGGTGGTCGTCCACTCCACCTGTGTGCCGTGGTACGCCGCCACCTGCTCGGCGATACGGGTCGTGGTCACCGGAAGCGCCACCCGCCCGCTCCGCCGCTCCGCAGCCACCAGGTCCAGCATCACCAGCAGCGCCCGGTCGTCCTCCACGATCCGGCCCCGCTCGTCGACGAGCGAGAACCGCTCACCGACCGGGTCGAACCGCACTCCGAACGCGGCACGCGCGGAGGCGACGATCTCACCGAGCCTGGCCAGCCCCGACCGCCGGGCGTCGGCGGTCTCCGTCGGACGCGACTCGTCCAGGCCGGGGTTGATGGTCAGCGCGTCCACCCCGAGCCGGCCCAGCAGGCTGGGCAGCACCAGCCCGGCGCTGCCGTTGGCGGCGTCCACGACGACCTTCAGCCCGGACTCGGCGATACCGCTGATGTCCACGGCGCGCAGCAGCGAGCCCGTGTAGGAGTCGAAGACGCTCGACGGGAAGCTGAGGTCACCGATCTCGCCCGGGAACGCCCTGCGGTACTCCTGGCGGGCGTACACCCGGTCCAGCTTCCGCTGACCGCCCGCGGAGAGGTCGGCGCCCCGCTCGTCGAAGAACATGATGTCGACCGAGTCGGGCACCCCTGGCGAGGTCCGGATCATGAAGCCGCCGGCACTGCCGCGCGCGGTCTGCTGCCGGGCCACCGGCAGCGGCACGTTCTCCAGGTCCCGTACGTCGATGGCGCTGGTCTGGAGGGCGGAGATCATCGCGCGCTTGAGCGCCCGCGCGCCCCTGGAGTGGTCACGCGCCGTGGTGACCGTGGAGCCCTTCTTGAGCGTCGTGGCGTACGCCCCGGCGAGCCGCACCGCGAGCTCCGGGGTGATCTCCACGTTGAGGATGCCTGAGACGCCACGGGCGCCGAACAGATGGGCCTGCCCCCGGGACTCCCAGATCACCGAGGTGTTGACGAACGCGCCCGCCTCGATGGTCTTGAACGGATAGACCCGGACATTGCCCTGGACGATCGATTCCTCGCCGATCAGGCACTCATCGCCGATGACGGCCCCGTCCTCGATCCGGGCGGCACGCATGATGTCGGTGTTCTTGCCGATGACACAGCCGCGCAGATTGCTCTGCTGGCCGACGTACACATTGTCGTGCACCACCGCCTTGTGGAGGAAGGCGCCGCTCTTCACCACGACATTGGAGCCGACGACGGTGTGTTCACGGATCTCGGCACCGGCCTCCACCTTGGCGTAGTCGCCGATGTAGAGCGGACCGCGGAGCACGGCCTCCGGATGCACATCCGCCCCTTCGGCGACCCATACACCGGGCGAGATCTCGAATCCGTCGAGCTCGACATCGACCTTGCCTTCGAGAACGTCCGCCTGGGCCTTCACATAACTCTCATGGGTGCCGACGTCCTCCCAGTAGCCCTCGGCGATATAGCCGAAGATGGGCTTGCCTTCCTTCATCAGCTGGGGGAAGACATCTCCGGACCAGTCGACCGGGACATCGGGATCGACATAGTCGAAGACCTCCGGCTCCATGACATAGATGCCGGTGTTGACGGTATCCGAGAAGACCTGGCCCCAGGTGGGCTTCTCCAGGAAGCGCTCGACCTTTCCGCCCTCGTCGACGATGGTGATACCGAACTCGAGCGGATTGGGAACGCGGGTCAAGCAGACGGTGACAAGGGCGCCCTTTTCCTTATGGAAATTGATCAGATCCGTGAGGTCGAAATCGGTCAGGGCATCACCCGAGATCACAAGGAAGGTGTCGTCCTTGAGTGCTTCCTCCGCGTTCTTGACGCTTCCGGCGGTGCCGAGTGGCTTCTCCTCATTCGCGTACGTGAGCTCCATGTCGAGCTCCTCGCCGTCACCGAAGTAGTTCTTGACGAGGGAGGCGAGGAACTGGACTGTCACCACGGTCTCGCTGAGACCATGCCGCTTGAGCAGCCGCAGCACATGTTCCATGATCGGCCGGTTGGCCACGGGCAGCAGCGGTTTGGGCATGGTCGAGGTCATCGGGCGCAGACGAGTCCCCTCGCCCCCTGCCATCACGACGGCCTTCATATCGGAAGCGTCCTCCTTGAAGAGACGACGGTCATGCCGACCGCGCACGCCCGATGGCCCTTACACCTGAAGTCGCTACGGGCCCCGGCCTCTATGGACGCCGCTACGGCGCGCTCAGTCGGCCGCGGTGTCCGCCCTGACGAGTCGGCGGACCTGAACCACGTAGAGGACTCCTGCCCACCAATAGAGTGTTGTACCCCATCCGGCGAACGCCCATCCGAAAATAGCGGCGGTCGTGTGAAGCCAGCCACTTCCCTCACTCAGAAGGAGCAACGGGAAGGCATACATCAGGTTGAAGGTGGCAGCCTTGCCGAGGAAGTTCACCTGGGGCGGCGGATAGCCATGGCGCCGGAGGATGCCCACCATCACCAGCAGCACCAGCTCTCGCGCGAGAAGGGCCGCGGTGAGCCAGAGGGGCAGGATCTCGCGCCAGGTGAGCCCGACTAGAGTCGACAGTATGTAGAGGCGGTCGGCCGCCGGGTCGAGAAGCCGGCCGAGCTTGCTGATCTGGTTCCAGCGACGGGCCAGCTTCCCGTCGAGATAGTCGCTGATACCGCTCAGCGCCAGTACCAGCAGCGCCCAGCCATCGCTGTTGGGCCCGCCGAACTCGGGCCGGAGGATCAGCCACAGGAAAAGCGGCACGCCGACGAGGCGCGCAGCGCTGAGGATGTTCGGGATGGTGAGCACACGGTCCGTCTGGACGCGTGTCTCCTGTACCTCCACCCGGGAGCCTCCCGTGAGAAACAGGCCGATGATGCTCCATGACTCTACCGGTAGGCCCGCACAGGCCCCGCACCGGGGCGTAGTGGACATGGGCATAAAAAAGACCCCGAGCGGAATGAATTCCCTCGGGGTCTTTTGAAGAATTGTTCGGCGGCGTCCTACTCTCCCACAGGGTCCCCCCTGCAGTACCATCGGCGCTGAAAGGCTTAGCTTCCGGGTTCGGAATGTAACCGGGCGTTTCCCTAACGCAATGACCACCGAAACACTATGAAGATTCAAACCGGACCCACCCACACACATATGCGTGGGGGTCGGACGGTTCGTTGCTTCAGAACCAACACAGTGGACGCGAGCACCTGAGGACAAGCCCTCGGCCTATTAGTACCAGTCAACTCCACCGGTCACCCGGCTTCCATATCTGGCCTATCAACCCAGTCGTCTACTGGGAGCCTTAACCCATCAAGTGGGTGGGAGCCCTCATCTCGAAGCAGGCTTCCCGCTTAGATGCTTTCAGCGGTTATCCCTCCCGAACGTAGCCAACCAGCCATGCCCTTGGCAGAACAACTGGCACACCAGAGGTTCGTCCGTCCCGGTCCTCTCGTACTAGGGACAGCCCTTCTCAAGACTCCTACGCGCACAGCGGATAGGGACCGAACTGTCTCACGACGTTCTAAACCCAGCTCGCGTACCGCTTTAATGGGCGAACAGCCCAACCCTTGGGACCGACTCCAGCCCCAGGATGCGACGAGCCGACATCGAGGTGCCAAACCATCCCGTCGATATGGACTCTTGGGGAAGATCAGCCTGTTATCCCCGGGGTACCTTTTATCCGTTGAGCGACGGCGCTTCCACAAGCCACCGCCGGATCACTAGTCCCGACTTTCGTCCCTGCTCGACCCGTCGGTCTCACAGTCAAGCTCCCTTGTGCACTTACACTCAACACCTGATTGCCAACCAGGCTGAGGGAACCTTTGGGCGCCTCCGTTACCCTTTAGGAGGCAACCGCCCCAGTTAAACTACCCACCAGACACTGTCCCTGATCCGGATCACGGACCCAGGTTAGACATCCAGCACGACCAGAGTGGTATTTCAACAACGACTCCCCCTGAACTGGCGTCCAGAGATCACAGTCTCCCACCTATCCTACACAAGCCGAACCGAACACCAATATCAAGCTGTAGTAAAGGTCCCGGGGTCTTTCCGTCCTGCTGCGCGAAACGAGCATCTTTACTCGTAATGCAATTTCACCGGGCCTATGGTTGAGACAGTCGAGAAGTCGTTACGCCATTCGTGCAGGTCGGAACTTACCCGACAAGGAATTTCGCTACCTTAGGATGGTTATAGTTACCACCGCCGTTTACTGGCGCTTAAGTTCTCAGCCTCGCCCCATCGAAACAGAGCTAACCGGTCCCCTTAACGTTCCAGCACCGGGCAGGCGTCAGTCCGTATACATCGCCTTACGGCTTCGCACGGACCTGTGTTTTTAGTAAACAGTCGCTTCTCGCTGGTCTCTGCGGCCACCACCAGCTCAAGGAGCAAGTCCCATCACCAGCAATGGCCCCCCTTCTCCCGAAGTTACGGGGGCATTTTGCCGAGTTCCTTAACCATAGTTCACCCGAACGCCTCGGTATTCTCTACCTGACCACCTGAGTCGGTTTAGGGTACGGGCCGCCATGAAACTCGCTAGAGGCTTTTCTCGACAGCATAGGATCATCCACTTCACCACAATCGGCTCGGCATCAGGTCTCAGACACATACTGGACGGATTTACCTACCCAGCGTCCTACACCCTTACCCCGGGACAACCACCGCCCGGGCTGGACTACCTTCCTGCGTCACCCCATCACTTACCTACTACCACCTTGGACCGTCGGCTCCACCACTCCCCTCAACTCCGAAGAGATCAGGGCGGCTTCACGGACTTAGCATCAGAGGATTCGATACTGGGCGTTTCAAAGCGGGTACCGGAATATCAACCGGTTGTCCATCGACTACGCCTGTCGGCCTCGCCTTAGGTCCCGACTTACCCTGGGCAGATCAGCTTGACCCAGGAACCCTTAGTCAATCGGCGCACACGTTTCCCACGTGTGTATCGCTACTCATGCCTGCATTCTCACTCGTGAACCATCCACAACTCGCTTACACGGCTGCTTCACCCGGCACACGACGCTCCCCTACCCATCACAACGGCCGTTAGACCACATGCTGCAATGACACGACTTCGGCGGTACGCTTGAGCCCCGCTACATTGTCGGCGCGGAATCACTTGACCAGTGAGCTATTACGCACTCTTTCAAGGATGGCTGCTTCTAAGCCAACCTCCTGGTTGTCTCTGCGACTCCACATCCTTTCCCACTTAGCGTACGCTTAGGGGCCTTAGTCGATGCTCTGGGCTGTTTCCCTCTCGACCATGGAGCTTATCCCCCACAGTCTCACTGCCGCGCTCTCACTTACCGGCATTCGGAGTTTGGCTAAGGTCAGTAACCCGGTAGGGCCCATCGCCTATCCAGTGCTCTACCTCCGGCAAGAAACACACGACGCTGCACCTAAATGCATTTCGGGGAGAACCAGCTATCACGGAGTTTGATTGGCCTTTCACCCCTAACCACAGGTCATCCCCCAGGTTTTCAACCCTGGTGGGTTCGGTCCTCCACGAAGTCTTACCTCCGCTTCAACCTGCCCATGGCTAGATCACTCCGCTTCGGGTCTTGAGCGCGCTACTCAACCGCCCTATTCGGACTCGCTTTCGCTACGGCTTCCCCACACGGGTTAACCTCGCAACACACCGCAAACTCGCAGGCTCATTCTTCAAAAGGCACGCAGTCACGACGCAGGGACAAGTCCCTGCGCGACGCTCCCACGGCTTGTAGGCACACGGTTTCAGGTACTATTTCACTCCGCTCCCGCGGTACTTTTCACCATTCCCTCACGGTACTATCCGCTATCGGTCACCAGGGAATATTTAGGCTTAGCGGGTGGTCCCGCCAGATTCACACGGGATTTCTCGGGCCCCGTGCTACTTGGGAAATGAGCAAGCAAGCCATCACGATTTCGGCTACGGGGGTCTTACCCTCTACGCCGGACCTTTCGCATGTCCTTCGCCTATCGCAATGGTTTCTGACTCACCCAGCCGCCGGCAGACGACTGAAGCTCACTCCCACAACCCCGCATGCGCAACCCCTGCCGGGTATCACACACATACGGTTTAGCCTCATCCAGTTTCGCTCGCCACTACTCCCGGAATCACGGTTGTTTTCTCTTCCTGCGGGTACTGAGATGTTTCACTTCCCCGCGTTCCCTCCACATACCCTATGTGTTCAGGTATGGGTGACAGCCCATGACGACTGCCGGGTTTCCCCATTCGGACACCCCCGGATCACAGCTCGGTTGACAGCTCCCCGGGGCCTATCGCGGCCTCCCACGTCCTTCATCGGTTCCTGGTGCCAAGGCATCCACCGTGCGCCCTTAAAAACTTGGCCACAGATGCTCGCGTCCACTGTGCAGTTCTCAAACAACGACCCGTACCCCGTCACCCACACCCACAGGCGCAGTACACCGGGACCGGCCGAAGAGACGAGCATTCCTGCCCGTACCTTCAGACACCCAACAGCGTGCCCGACACGACCTCCGATCCGGCCCGCGTTCCACGCCCCAGGAGGGCAGTACTAGCGGTCATCACACGAAGAACCGTGCCGAGTAGTCAACGTTCCACCCATGAGCAACCGTGCAGGACACTTGCCTACAGTCGGCTATGCGCTCCTTAGAAAGGAGGTGATCCAGCCGCACCTTCCGGTACGGCTACCTTGTTACGACTTCGTCCCAATCGCCAGTCCCACCTTCGACGGCTCCCTCCACAAGGGTTGGGCCACCGGCTTCGGGTGTTACCGACTTTCGTGACGTGACGGGCGGTGTGTACAAGGCCCGGGAACGTATTCACCGCAGCAATGCTGATCTGCGATTACTAGCGACTCCGACTTCATGGGGTCGAGTTGCAGACCCCAATCCGAACTGAGACCGGCTTTTTGAGATTCGCTCCACCTCACGGCTTCGCAGCTCATTGTACCGGCCATTGTAGCACGTGTGCAGCCCAAGACATAAGGGGCATGATGACTTGACGTCGTCCCCACCTTCCTCCGAGTTGACCCCGGCAGTCTCCTGTGAGTCCCCATCACCCCGAAAGGCATGCTGGCAACACAGAACAAGGGTTGCGCTCGTTGCGGGACTTAACCCAACATCTCACGACACGAGCTGACGACAGCCATGCACCACCTGTACACCGACCACAAGGGGGACCCTGTCTCCAGAGTTTTCCGGTGTATGTCAAGCCTTGGTAAGGTTCTTCGCGTTGCGTCGAATTAAGCCACATGCTCCGCCGCTTGTGCGGGCCCCCGTCAATTCCTTTGAGTTTTAGCCTTGCGGCCGTACTCCCCAGGCGGGGAACTTAATGCGTTAGCTGCGGCACGGACAACGTGGAATGTCGCCCACACCTAGTTCCCAACGTTTACGGCGTGGACTACCAGGGTATCTAATCCTGTTCGCTCCCCACGCTTTCGCTCCTCAGCGTCAGTATCGGCCCAGAGATCCGCCTTCGCCACCGGTGTTCCTCCTGATATCTGCGCATTTCACCGCTACACCAGGAATTCCGATCTCCCCTACCGAACTCTAGCCTGCCCGTATCGAATGCAGACCCGGGGTTAAGCCCCGGGCTTTCACATCCGACGCGACAAGCCGCCTACGAGCTCTTTACGCCCAATAATTCCGGACAACGCTTGCGCCCTACGTATTACCGCGGCTGCTGGCACGTAGTTAGCCGGCGCTTCTTCTGCAGGTACCGTCACTTGCGCTTCTTCCCTGCTGAAAGAGGTTTACAACCCGAAGGCCGTCATCCCTCACGCGGCGTCGCTGCATCAGGCTTGCGCCCATTGTGCAATATTCCCCACTGCTGCCTCCCGTAGGAGTCTGGGCCGTGTCTCAGTCCCAGTGTGGCCGGTCGCCCTCTCAGGCCGGCTACCCGTCGTCGCCTTGGTAGGCCATCACCCCACCAACAAGCTGATAGGCCGCGGGCTCATCCTGCACCGCCGGAGCTTTCCACCACCAGACCATGCGGTCGGCAGTCATATCCGGTATTAGACCCCGTTTCCAGGGCTTGTCCCAGAGTGCAGGGCAGATTGCCCACGTGTTACTCACCCGTTCGCCACTAATCCCCGGCCGAAACCGGTTCATCGTTCGACTTGCATGTGTTAAGCACGCCGCCAGCGTTCGTCCTGAGCCAGGATCAAACTCTCCGTGAATGCTTCCGGGCTATCCCGGCAACACATCACGAGAGCGGAACGGAACCGGAGGAATAACCCGGCCCGTCCACAGCGTCCTCGCTGTGTTTTTCTTCAAAGGAACCTCGTCCACGAGTGGACGGGGTATCAACATATCTGGCGTTGACTTTTGGCACGCTGTTGAGTTCTCAAGGAACGGACGCTTCCTTCGAAACCGTTTCACCGGCTTCTCCGGGCGCTTCCCTTCGGTGTTTCACACGCTATCAGACTATTTCCGGCTCTCCGTACCCGTGTCTCTCGCAAGGCATGCGAAAGCGGATCCGAGATTTGGATCAAGTAACTGATGGCGCCGCCCTGAACCTGGATGTGCACGCAGATGTTCACAGTGCTTCATCCGGTGGGCAGGGATACGACAGTACAGCCCCCCGCGCGGCCGTGGCAAATCGATTCCCGGCCCGGGCACCCCCTCCTGCCTGCGCCACGTGTGCGGAATCCGTAGTTCCTATGACTTACTCTTCTGGGCAGTGCGCTGTCCGGGACAGGTGGTGACGGCGCGTGATGAAACTTCACCTCCCGGGAGGCTCCCATGACCAGCGTGACCTCACCGGTCGCCGGCCGCGTGATCGGACTCGAAGCGGTGCCCGATCCGGTGTTCTCCGGCGCCATGGTCGGTCCGGGTACGGCGATCGACCCAATCCTCGAGCCCTTCGTGGCCGTAGCCCCGGTCGACGGCATCGTCGTCTCCCTCCACCCGCACGCGTTCGTCGTCGTGGACGGGGAGGGGCACGGTGTGCTCACCCACCTCGGCATCGACACCGTGCAGCTGAACGGTGAGGGCTTCGAGGTCCTCATCAACAAGGGGGACACCGTCAAGCGCGGTGACGCGATCGTACGCTGGGACCCGGCCACCGCCGTGGCCGCGGGCAAGTCGCCGATCTGCCCGATCGTGGCGCTCGAGGCCACGGCCGATGCCCTGTCCGACGTCAAGGAGGACGTCGATGTGAAGACGGGCGACGCACTCTTCAACTGGTGAGCCGGGCGTACGCCCGGCGGCCGATGGGGACCGGGCCGGGCGGCGCACTGCGGGTACGACATCCACCATGGCGGGGTTCCGCCGTATCGACCGGGGACGGGTGACATGGAGACAACGCTGCGAGGCGTCGGCGTGAGCCACGGGGTGGCCATCGGCGAGGTGCGCCATATGGGGACGGCGGTCCTGGAGCCGCCGGCCAAGCAGATTCCGGCCGATGAGGCGCCGCGTGAGCAGGGGCGGGCGCGTCAGGCGGTGGAGGCCGTGGCGGCCGACCTGGTCGCGCGCGGCAATCTGGCGGGCGGTGAGGCCCAGGCCGTGCTCGAGGCGCAGGCCATGATGGCGCAGGACCCGGAGCTGATCGCCGATGTCGAGCGGCGGATCGCCGTGGGCAGCACCGCCGAACGCGCGGTGTACGACGCCTTCGCCGCCTACCGGGCGCTGCTGGCGGGGGCCGGTGACTATCTGGCGGGCCGGGTGGCCGACCTCGACGATGTGCGGAACCGGATCGTGGCGCGGCTGCTCGGTGTGCCGATGCCGGGTGTACCGGACAGCGATGAGCCGTATGTGCTGATCGCACGGGACCTCGCCCCCGCCGACACCGCGCTGCTCGACCCGACGCTGGTGCTGGGGTTCGTGACCGAGGAGGGCGGGCCGACCAGCCACAGCGCGATCCTCGCCCGTGCCCTGGGGGTCCCGGCCGTGGTCGCGCTGCCCGGTGCCGGGGATCTGATCGAGGGAACCCTGATCGCCGTCGACGGCAGCACGGGTGAGATCTTCGTGTCCCCGAGCGAGGAGAAGCGGGCCGAGCTGACGCGCGCCGCCGAGGAGCGCCGGGCCGCGCTGGCCGCCTCCTCCGGGCCGGGTGCGACGTCGGACGGGCACAAGGTGCCGCTGCTGGCGAACGTCGGCGGACCGGCCGACGTACCGGCGGCGGTGGAAGCGGGCGCAGAGGGTGTGGGGCTGTTCCGCACCGAGTTCCTCTTCCTCGACGACAGCACTCAGGCGCCGTCGGAAGAGAAGCAGGTCGTGGCGTACCGGCAGGTGCTGGAGGCGTTCCCCGAGGGCCGGGTCGTGGTCCGGGTCCTGGACGCGGGCGCGGACAAGCCGCTGGACTTCCTCACCCCGGCCGATGAGCCCAACCCGGCGCTGGGTGTGCGCGGTCTGCGCACCCTGCTGGACCACCCCGAGGTGCTGCGGACGCAGCTCACGGCGCTGGCCAAGGCGTCGGAGGGGCTGCCGGTCTATCTCGAGGTGATGGCCCCGATGGTGGCCGACCGGCTGGACGCCAAGGCGTTCGCCGACGCGTGCCGCGAGGCGGGGTTGCGGGCCAAGTTCGGCGCGATGGTGGAGATTCCGTCCGCCGCGCTGCGGGCGCGCTCGATCCTCCAGGAGGTCGAGTTCCTCTCGCTGGGCACCAACGACCTGGCGCAGTACACCTTCGCGGCCGACCGTCAGGTCGGTGCCGTGTCGCGGCTCCAGGACCCGTGGCAGCCCGCGCTGCTCGACCTGGTGGCGGCGTCGGCGGAGGCCGCGCAGGCCGAGGGCAAGAGCTGCGGTGTCTGCGGCGAGGCCGCCTCCGATCCCCTGCTGGCGTGTGTGCTGGCGGGTCTGGGGGTCACCAGCCTCTCCATGGGTGCGGCTTCCATTCCGTATGTACGCGCGACGCTGGCCAAGCACACGCTGGCGCAGTGCGAGCGGGCGGCCTCCGCCGCGCGCGCGGCGGACACCGCGGAGGATGCCCGCCGGGCCGCGCAGGCGGTGCTGTCCGGCGAATGAGCCGGTGAGCTGTGAGATATGAGCTTTGGGCTTTTTGCTTGGGCTTTGGGCTTTGGGCTGTCGATGAAGGCGTCCCGCCGGGTGGCGGGACGCCTTCGGTCATTCCGGGCGGCTGAGCGGGATGCCCGCCCGGTATTCGACGCCGTGCTCCGGGGGAATGGGTTCACCGGTCTCGGCGTCGGTGCAGTACGCCGTGAACACCTCCGCCTCGCTCAGCGGGCGCAGCCAGCCGTCGTGCAGCGCCCAGCCGCGGACCGTCTCCGGGGAGTCCGCCACGATGGTGCGCAGCACCAGGCCGCCGGGGCTGCCCAGGGCGAAACCGCAGGCCAGGACGGTGCGGAAGACCAGGCCCGAGGGCTCGGCCAGCTTCGGTGGACCCGCTTCCCGCGCGTCGGCGTGGAGCACGGCGACCAGTGAGGTGCCGTCCGCCGGGACGCTGCAAACCACATGGTGGACGCCCGGCCCGACCGCCTCGACGACCGCGCGCAGCGCTGCCCCGGCGCGGTCGAACGCGGCGCGGGCGGTGGTGTCGTCCCGGCACTCCCCGCGGTGGCCGGCGCGGGAGAGCAGCGCCGCGGCGTACTCCCAGGTGGCCTGCTCCTCGGCCACGCCGATGAGCCGTGGCACCAGGCGGGCGATCGGCTGGCCCTCGTATGTGACGGTGCCGCCCACGACGGCCAGCTCCGCCGTATAGCGTGTGCGGCTCGCGGCGGTGTCCGGGTCGAGCCGGGTGTCCGCGCAGAACTCCTCGTAGGCGACGGGATCGAAGAGGGCGACGGTGGTGTGGACGCCCTTGGCCGCGAGCGCCTTCAGCAGCCCCTCCATCTCCCGTAGATACGCTCCGTGGTCGTCGAAGGCGAACGACCCGTAGTGCCGCATGGCGGCGAAGTCCCGCTCGTCGGCGAGCAGGGCCACGGTGCTCGGCACCTCTCTGCGGAGGGCGTGCCGGGTGGTCTGCCTCCTCGTACGCCGCCGCGTGCTCTGCTTCTGTGTCTTCGGCTTCCGGTGCCCGCCCGGGCGGTTCCGGTGACTCCTGCGTCCGGTGTGCGCCATGACTCCCCCTCAGCGCGGATGTTCAGTGCTCACTCACCGTAACCGGGGCCACTGACAACGCTCCGTCACCGCGGTCCCGTACCAGGTGGCGCTGGACGCCGCACATCGCGGCGAGCCCGGCGCCGAGGCCGAGCCAGCCCAGGGGGCCCGCCGCGATCGCCGTCGTCACCGCGAGGGGGCCCGCGCTGCGCTGGACGGCCTGGGCCAAGCCGTGCACGCCGAGGTAGCTGCCCTGTGCCGTGGGCGGGGCGAGGACCACGGACAGCTCCCAGGAGATCGTGGCGTGCAGCATCTCCGCCACGGTGAAGGCGGTGGCGGCCAGCACCAGCGTGACGGCCGCGAACCAGGGCGCGCCGACGGTCGAGGCGGCCAGCGCGGCCCCGCCGACGAGGAAGGCACCGGCCAGCGGCCACAACGAGGTGCGGGCGGTGTGCGGGGTGGCGCCGAAGCGGGCGAACGGGACCTGGAAGACCACCACGAGCAGGTTGTTGAGGACGAGCAGCAGGGGGACGAGTTGGTGCGGTGTGCTGGTGGCCGTCACGGCCCACAGCGGCAGGCCGACCTTGAAGACCGAGTCGTCGAGGAAGAGGACGGCCTCGCTGGCGGTGTAGGCGAGATAGCGGCGGTCGCGCCAGGGGTTGGGGGCGGTGGTCTTCTTTGACGCGGGGGCGGGGGCGAGTTCCGCGGGGGCGAGCGCGGTCGCGGGTGCGGGTTCCGCGGGGGTTGATTCGCCGGGTTCCGCGGGTGCGGGTGCGGGTGCGGATATTGCCGCTATTCGGGAGGCCGAGGGCGGTTCGGCGCAGCCGAGTGTGAACAGCGCGGAGGCGACGAAGGAGAGCGCGTCGCCGATCAGCAGCCAGCGGTAGACGGTGACCGTGCCGCCGGTGAGTGCCGCGGCCGCCGCGAGGCCGCCGACGGCCCAGCCGACGTTCATGGCGGTGCGGCTGATGGCCTGGTACCGGACGCGCTCGGGGCCCGCGACCCGGGTCGCGTACAGCTTCGTCAGGACGGCGGCCCCGCGGTCGCCGAGGCTGCCCACCGAGGCGATGACGAGCAGAAGCCGGAGGTCGGTGGTGGTGAGGAGGGCCGATGAGGCGGCGGCGCGCACCAGTTGGACGGTGATCAGGAGCGGGCGCAGCCGGACGCGGTCGGCGAGGAGGCCGCCGAGGGGCGGGCCCGCGATGCCGATCGCTCCGGACACGGCGAGCAGTACGCCGATTTCGGCGGTGCTGAGCCCGGCGGCGAAGGTGAAGTAGAGCGTCGCGGTCGCGCCCCACAGGCCCGAACCGATCCGGTCGACGAAGGTCACGATCAGCATGCGTCGGCCGTCCCGGCCGCCCGGGATGCGGTCGCTGAGCGCGGTGCGGCGCGTTGGCTTGCCCACCCTGGCCCCCTTGGCATTCTCGTTCCTTGACATTCTCGTTTGTATTGATACAGAGTGTTTTCTGTGGCGACACAATATGAGATCACCGGTGGGTCGGCCAAGGGGATTGCCGCATCCGTCGAACGGGGCGTGGTGGAGGGGGCGTTGACGCCCGGTACCGCGCTGCCTCCGGTGCGCCGGCTGGCGGAGCGGCTGGGCGTGAGTCCCGGCACCGTCGCGACCGCCTACAAGGAGCTGCGGCGGCGGGGGATCGTGGTGACCCGGGGGCGGGGCGGCACGGTGGTCGCGCCGACGCCCGCCGTCGCCTCGCGCCGCCCGCCGCCGGTGCCGGAGGGGGTGCGCGATCTGGCGGGCGGTCACCCCGATCCGGCCTTCCTGCCCGATCTGCTGCCGACCGCCCGGCTCTCCCCCGGAGTGCGGTCGCACCGCGCCCAGCCCCGGCTGGCCGTGCTGGAGGAGCTGACCCGCGCCTGGTACGAGCGTGACGGCGTGCCCGCCGAGCACCTGACCTTCGCCCATGGTGCGCTGGACTGCGTGGCCCGGCTGCTGTCGGTCGAGCTCAGGCCGGGTGACGCGGTGGCGATGGAGGACCCCGGCTACCACCATCTGCTGGACCTCGTCCCGGCGCTGGGGCTGCGGAGCGTGCCGGTGGCCGTGGATGACGAGGGGATCCGGCCGGACGCGCTGCGGGATGCGCTGCGGGCCGGGGCGCGTGCGCTGGTCTGTAGCCCGCGTGGGCAGAACCCTTACGGCGGCTGGTTCTCGGCGGGGCGGCGGGATGCGCTGCTGGGGGTTCTGAGTGAGGCGCCGGGTGAGGTGCTGGTGATCGAGGATGATCATGCGGCGGATGTCGCGGGGGTGCCGTTGCACAGCCTCGCTGGGGGTGGTGGGGGTGGCCGTGCGGGGGACGGTGTGGGGGGTGCGGGTGGCCGTACGGGTAGTGCGGGTGGCCCTGCGGGGCGTCCGGCGCGGTGGGCGCATGTGCGCACCGTCTCCAAGCACCTGGGGACCGACCTGCGGTGGGGCGCGCTCGCCTGCGACCGTACGACGCTGGCGCGCCATGACGGCCGGATGCTGCTGACCTCCGGCTGGGTCAGCCATGTGCTGCAAGAGACGGTCGCCCGGCTGATGACCGACCCGGAGACCCAGGCCCTGGTGGCCGCGGCCCGGTCCGCCTACGCCCGGCGGCGTGAGGCCCTGCTGGCCGCGCTCTCGGCCCGGGGGGTCGCCGCGCACGGGGCGAGCGGGATGAACGTATGGGTGCCGGTGCGGGACGAGGCGGCGGTGGTCAACGGGTTGCGGACGCGGGGGTGGTGGGTGGCGGCCGGTGCGAGGTTTCGGCTGGCCGGCGGGGCGGGGGTGCGGATTACGACGGCGGGGTTGGGGGAGGCGGATGCGGGGGTGTTGGCGGGGGATTTGGCGGGGGTGTTGGGGGAGGCGCAGGCGACGTATGGGGGGTAGGCGGGGGTTTTTCCCCACCCCGCCCCTTCCCGAACCGGGGCGCGGCCCCGGCCCCCGCCGGGGCTCCGCCCCAGGCCCCGTTCCGGGGGCTCCGCCCCCGAACCCCCGCCGGGGCTCCGCCCCTGGACCCCGCTCCTCAAACGCCGGAGGGGCTAGAGGGTGCGGCTCCCCCCTGGGGCTCCTCAAACGCCAGAGGAGCCAGAGGGTGCGGCTCCCCCCTGGGGCTCCTCAAACGCCGGAGGGGGCCGGAGGGTCCGGCTCCGCCCCCGGGCTCCTCAAGCCTCGGAGGGGCTGGCGGCTCGCGCCCCGCCCCGGGCTCCTCAAGCCCCCGCCCCGCCCCTCCCCTGGGCCAAGCGCTCGTAGTACCGCAGCAGTTCCACATCGTCCACCGAACCCAGGTTGACCGCCTTGTCCAGGGAGGTGCCCTGGAGGAGGCGCTTGACCGGGACCTCGATGCGTTTGCCGGTGAGGGTGTGGGGGACGCCGGGGACCTCGATGACTTCGTCGGGGACGTGGCGGGGGGAGAGTTGGGTGCGGATGGTGGTTTTGATGCGGGTCAGGAGCTCTTCGTTCAGGGTGGCGCCGGGGGCCAGGTGGACGAAGAGGGGCATCCAGTAGCCGCCGTCGGGTTGTTCGACGCCGATGACGAGGGATTCCCGGATCTCGGGGAGGCGTTCGACGGCCTCGTAGATGTCGGCGGAGCCCATTCGGACGCCCTGGCGGTTGAGGGTGGAGTCGGAGCGGCCGTGGATGATCACGGTGCCCCGGGAGGTCAGGGTGATCCAGTCGCCGTGGCGCCAGGCGCCGGGGAACATCTCGAAGTAGCTGTCGCGGTAGCGGATGCCGTCGGGGTCGTTCCAGAAGCGGACGGGCATCGACGGCATGGGGCGGGCCACGATCAGCTCTCCGACCTCGTCGACCACCGGTTCGCCCTGCGGGTCCCACGCCTGGAGGTCGGTACCCAGGCCGGGGGCCTGGAGTTCGCCGATGTAGACGGGGAGGGTGGGCACGGCGCCCGCGAAGCAGCTGCACACGTCGGTGCCGCCGCTCACGGAGGCGATCCACATGTCCTCGGCCACCTCGTCGTGGATCCACCGGAAGCCGTCCGGCGGCAGCGGGGAGCCGGTGGTGGCTACGCATTTCACTGCGGAGAGGTCGAAGTCGCGGCCCGGGTGGACGTCGGCCTTGCGGCAGGCCATGACGTACGCGGCGGAGGTGCCGTAGAGCGTGGTACCGGTGCGTTCGGCGACGCGCCACTGGGCGGCGGTGTCCGGGTAGCCGGGGCTGCCGTCGTAGAGGACGACGGTGGCGCCCACCAGCAGCCCGGACACCAGGAAGTTCCACATCATCCAGCCGGTGGAGGTGTACCAGAAGAAGCGGTCGTCGGGGCCGAGGTCGCTGTGGAGGCCGAGCTGCTTGAGGTGTTCGAGCAGGATGCCGCCCTGGGACTGGACGATCGCCTTGGGCAGCCCGGTGGTCCCGGAGGAGTAGAGCACCCACAGGGGGTGGTCGAAGGGGAGCTGTTCGAAGACCGGCTCCGCCGGTTCGCAGACGATTTCGTCCCACACCAGCGTGGCCTCGGGGGCGGGGGTGCCCAACAGTGGGATGTGGACGACGGCGCGCAGGCTGGGCAGCTCGGCGCGCAGCTCGGACACGGTCGCGGTGCGGTCGTGGGTCTTTCCGCCGTAGCGGTAGCCGTCGACGGTGAAGAGGACCACCGGTTCGACCTGCTGGAAGCGGTCCAGGACGCTGCGGGCGCCGAAGTCGGGAGCGCAGGAGGTCCATACGGCGCCGACCGCGGCGGCGGCCAGGAGGGCCACGGTGGCCTGGGGGATGTTCGGGACATAGCCGCTGACCCGGTCGCCCGGGCGGACGCCGAGGCGGCGCAGCTCGGCGGCGACCGCGCCGACCTGGCCACGCAGCTCGGCCCAGCTGACCGGGCGCGGGTCCTGGACCTCGTCGACGTGGAGCAGCGCGGGTTCGTCGGCGCGGGCGGGGTCCTCGGCGGCGCGCAGGGCATGCTCGGCGTAGTTGAGGGTGGCTCCGGGGAACCACCGGGCGCCGGGCATGGCGGGGTCGGCGAGCACCCGCTCGTACGGGGTGGCGAAGCGCACCTCGAACCATTCGGCGACCGCCCGCCAGAAGGTCTCCAGCTCCGCCACCGACCAGCGGTGCAGCGCGGCGTAGCTCGCGGTCGGGTCGTCCGGGCTGGGCGCGGGGGCGCCGTGACGCTCGGCCGCCCAGGCGTGGAAGGCGGTCAGCCGGGACCGGGCGATCCGGTCCGCGCCGGGCTGCCACAGGGGGTGCGGCCGGTGGTCGGAGTGGGCTGCGGTGGTCATGGGTGTCGGCTCCCGGCTGTCCGCGTCGGATGCGTCCGCGTGTATCCGTGTATATGCGTGGGTGTCCGTGGTGTCCGTGGTGTCCGTGGTGTCCGTGGTGTCCGTGGTGTCCGTGGTGTCCGTGGTGTCCGTGGTGTCCGTGGTGTCCGTGGTGTCCGTGGTGTCCGTGGGTCGCACATCCGCCTCGTATGCGTCCGGTCAGGACGATGCCATGTGATCGACTCCCGCACCAGGGGCACCACTCCACATCACAAGGCGGGATCATGTGCGAGGACCACAGGTGAACGGCAGTTGAACCATGTCCCTGCCGGGCTTCGGCAATGGCAGGCTGATCAGTATGGATGCGCGTGACCTGGTGCGGTCGGAGAAGCTGGTGCGGTCGGTGAGGGTGCTCTGCACCGCGCAGGGGTTGCGGTCACTGCGCTCCGCGTGGCGGCGTCGGCGTTCCGACGCGGCCGCGCTGCCCCGCCGGGGCACCGAGCTGGCCCGGGTGCCGGGTGCTGTGCAGGGGGCCGATCCGGAGCCGGGGGGCGGGGTGGTGCGGTTCGCGCGATCCTCGCTGCGGGTGCGGGTGACCACGGGCGGCGCGGTGTTCTGCGGCTGGGACGGGGCCGAGCCGGAGCCGTCGTACGCCCTGGACGGGCCCTGCCCGGAGGCGGACGAACGGGCGGAGCTGGAGCCGGACACCGATGGCGGCTGGCGGGTGGTGTCCGAGCGGGTCACGGTGATGGTGGGGCGGACCGGCACGGTGGAGGTGCGGACCCCGGGCGGGGTGGTGCTGCGGCGGGACCTGCCGCCGCGGTGGTGGGAGCCTGCCGGGGTGCGGGGGCCCGTGGGGTCGGGGGCGGGGGTAGCGCTCGCGAAGCCGGGGGCGGGGGCGGGGGCGAGGTCCGCCGAGCTGGCCGGGCTCGCGGAGCCGGGACTGGGCGCGGGCGCGGGGGCGGGATCCGCTGAGCCACGGCTCGCGGAGCCGGGGGCAGGGACGGGATCCGCCGAGCCGGGGGCGGGGGCAGGATCCGCCCTGCCGGGGGCAGGGGCAGGATCCGCCGCGCCGGGGGCGGCGCCCGGGACCGTGGAGTCGGGGCTCGGGCCGGGGCTGGGTGGGGAGGGTGCCCGCTGGCTCCAGTTGTCCGAAGTCGCCGCGGACGCGCGCTTCTTCGGGCTCGGCGGGCGGGCCTCCGGGCCCCGGCTGCGGGACGGGGGGTACCGGCTGTGGAACACCGATCCCGGCGGCAGCTTCGAGCCGGGGGACGATCCGCTGTATCTGACCATGCCGGTGCAGCTGGTGGTGGCCGACGCGGGCACCCATCTGGTGTTCCACGACAACTCCTGGGACGGCACGGTCACCCTGCGGGAGGGCGAGGAGGGCTCGGGCTCCGGCCATGACCGGCCCGGCCGCTGCCGGACGCGGATGGAGGGCGGTCCGCTGCGCTACTGGGTGATCGTGGGCACCACCCCGGCGCGGGTGCTGCACGGCTGGACGGCGCTGACCGGCGCCCCGGCGGTGCCGCCGCGGTGGGCGCTCGGCCATCACCACGCGCGCTGGGGGTTCCACGACGCGGAGGAGGTACGGCGGGTGGTGGCGGGCTACCGGGAGCGGGATCTGCCGCTGTCCGCGCTGCACCTGGACATCGACCACCTCATCGGCCACCGGGTGTTCACGGTGGACGGCGCGCGCTTCCCCGATCTGCCGGGGCTCGCCGCCGAACTGCTCGAGGACGGGGTGCGGCTGGTGTCGATCGTCGACCCCGCGGTGAAGGCGGAGCCGGGCAACGCGGTGTACGAGAGCGGGGCGGCGGACGACGTCTTCGTACGCGACGCCCAGGGGCGTGAGGTGCGCGGAGTGGTCTGGGCGGGCGAGTCGGCGTTCCCCGACTTCACCGATCCCCGGGTGCGCAAGTGGTGGGGCGGGCTGTACGCGGAGCGGCTGGCGCAGGGCTTCTCCGGGGTGTGGCACGACATGAACGAGCCGGTGTCGTTCGCCGCCTTCGGCGAGACCACGCTGCCGCGCTCGGCCCGGCACGCCCTGGAGGGCCGGGGCGGCGACCACCGCGAGGCGCACAACGTCTACGGGCTGGCGATGGCGCGGGCGGGCTACGAGGGGCTGTGCGAGCTGCGCCCCGACGAGCGGCCGTTTCTCTTCTCCCGCTCGGGGTGGGCGGGGCTCCAGCGGTACGGGGGCAGCTGGTCCGGCGATGTGGCCACGGGCTGGGCGGGGTTGCGGGCCTCGCTGTCGCTGGTGATCGGGCTGGGCCTGTCCGGGGTGCCGTATTCGGGACCCGACATCGGTGGCTTCACCGGTTTTCCCTCGCCGGAGCTGTATCTGCGGTGGTTCCAGCTGGGCGCGTATCTGCCGCTGTTCCGCACCCATTCGGCGATCTCGGCGGGGCGGCGGGAGCCGTGGGAGTTCGGCCCGCGGGTGCTGGAGCACGCGGCGGCGGCGCTGCGCGAGCGGCAGCGGCTGCTGCCGTACTTCACCACGCTGGCGCAGCTGGCCGCGCGCACCGGCGCCCCGTATGTGCGGCCCGTGTGGTGGCGCACGCCCAAGGACCGGGCGCTGCGCGACTGCGAGGACGCCTTTCTGCTGGGGGACGCGCTGCTGGTGGCGCCGGTGCTGGAGGAAGGCGCCCGCCGCCGCCCGGTCCGGCTGCCGCGCGGCCGCTGGTACGACACGGTGACCGGCCGGGCGTACCACGGCCCCGGGCGGGTGGTGCTGGACGCTCCCCTGTCGGGCATCCCGGTCCTGGCCCGGGCCGGTTCGGTGGTGCCGGTGGCGGCGCCCGGCGGCGGCGTGGAGCTGGAGGTGTGGACCCCGTGCCAGGGCCGCAAGGGCGCGGGCGCGGGCACGCTGGCCGTGGACACGGGCGACGGCTGGGAGAAGCCGGAACTGCTGCGCTTCACCACCCGGCTGCGGGACGGCGAGGTGGCCGTCGAGCGCGAGGGTGGCGGCGAGGTGGGCTACCCGATACGAGTACGAGGCGAGGCCCCGCCCTCCGAGGACCGCCGCGGCCCCCGGGCGAGCTGACCGCGACGTGCGGCCTGCCCAGCGCGCCGACCCAGGCGGCGACCCGGCGGGCCGCCGCCCTCGTGGGCTCCCCCGGGCTCACCGCGGTGAGGCCGCGGCCCGGCCGCGGAAGCGGGCGAGAGCCGAAGCGCGCCCCGCGCCCCGGCGGAAACGGCCCCGGCCGAAGCCGTCCGCCCTGGACCACCGTGCGATGGTCGGCAGCGGGAGCTGTGACGGCTCGGCGAGGGGCCGCCGGCGGAAGCAGATCGCGGCGGGGGCGGCAAGCCGCGCCCGGACGGCCGGGGCGCCAGGGTGCCGGCGCGCCAGGGCGACAGCCGATCGCGGCGCGGCGAGCCGAGGCAGCCCCCGCAGGAAGCCGACCGCCGCGCGGAGACCCAGCGGCAACAGCGCCAAGGGATCCCGCGAACACGGGCTCGCGCAGGCGGGCTCGCGGACGCGGGCTTGTTTTCGCTTCTCGGGGTGGGATAAGTGATGGGCATGCCAAGACTCGCCGTCGCGCTGCGTGCGCTCGCTCTGCCCGTTGCCGCTCTGCTGGCCGTCGCGCCGTACACCCCGGCGCAGGCGAAGGCGGAGCCCAAGGCTCCGAAGGAGTTCGTCGCTCTCCGGGACGTCGATCCGACGATCCGGCAGGAGATCCGCTACTTCACGCCGCACAACTTCACCGGCGATCCGGTGGACGGATATCGCAGGCCGATGTGTGTCCTGACCCGCCCGGCCGCCGAGGCGCTGCATCGGGCGCAGCGTCAACTGCTGCGGCGCGGCTACACCTTGAAGGTGTACGACTGCTATCGGCCACAGCGCGCGGTGAACGACTTCGTGGAGTGGGCGAAGGATCTGGACGATCAGCGGATGAAGGGCGAGTTCTATCCGGAGGTCGACAAGACGCGGCTGTTCGAGGACGGCTATATCGCCGAGAAGTCGGGGCACAGCCGGGGCAGCACGGTGGATCTGACGATCGCGCGGCTGCCCGCGCTGCCCACGCGTCCGTATGTGCCGGGCGAGAAGCTGGTGCCGTGCTACGCGGCCAAGGAGGACCGCTTCCCGGACAACTCGGTGGACATGGGCACGGGTTACGACTGCTTCGACACGCGCTCGCATACGCTCGATCCGCGGATCAAGGGTGTGCAGCGGGCCAACCGGCTACTGCTCAAGGGCACGTTGGAGAAGCTCGGGTTCGTCAATCTGGCCGAGGAGTGGTGGCACTACACCTTCAAGCCGGAGCTGTTCCCGGACACCTACTTCGACTTTCCCGTCTCGCGCCGCTCGCTGACCGGCTGAGTGAGCGTCACAGCCGTCCGCCCGCCGTGTCCGAGGACAGCCGCTGGGCGATGTACACGGGCACCACGGACGCCAGGATCAGCAGCGCGGCGACGACGTTGACGACGGGGGCCTGGTGGGGGCGGGCCAGGTTCTCGTAGATCCAGATGGGCAGGGTGCGGGTGCCGGGCCCGGCGGTGAAGGTCGTGACGACGATCTCGTCGAAGGAGAGCGCGAAGGCCAGCAGCCCGCCCGCGAAGAGGGCGGAGCGCATCGCGGGGAAGGTGACGTACCGGAAGGTCTGCCAGGAGCGCGCCCCGAGGTCGGCGGACGCCTCGGCCAGGGAGGGCGCGATACGGCGCAGCCGGGCGCCGATGTTGTTGAAGACGATGACGACGCAGAACGTGGCGTGCCCGACGACCACCGTGAACAGGCCGAAGCCGATGCCGATCGGGTCGAGGACGGTGCGGAAGGCGGCGTTGAGGGCGATGCCGCTGACGATGCCGGGCAGCGCGATCGGCAGGACGAGCAGGAAGGACACGGTCCGCCGCCCGAAGAAGCGGTGGCGGTGGACGGCGTACGCGGCGAGGGTGCCGAGCACCAGGGCGATGGCGGTGGCGGCGAGTCCGGCCCTGAGCGAGGTGAGCAGGGCCTCGCGGGCGCCGTCGCTGTGCAGGGCGGCCCGCCACCAGCGGCCGGTGAGGCCGCTGGGCGGCCAGCCGAAGGAGCGGTCGGCGTTGAAGGAGTTGAGCAGCACCAGCAGCAGGGGGACGTAGACGATCGCGAGGCCGGCCGCGGTGACACAGCCGAGGAGCACTCGGGCGGTGCGTGAGAGACGCATGGGGCCACCTCCTGGGGCGACTGTGGCGACTGGAGCGGCTGGGGCGATTGGGGCGGCTGGGGCGATTGGGGCGACGGCGATTGGAGCGGCTGGGGCTGGGGCGACTGGAGCGGTCAGAGCGAGTCGAGGGCGCCCGCACGGCGTACGGCGGCCAGGTAGCAGACGATGAGGACCACGGGTACGGCGGAGAGCGCGGCGGCCATCGGCAGGTCCAGGGTGACCTGTGAGGCGATCACATTGCCCAGCAGCTGGGTCTTGCCGCCGACGATCTGCACGGTGAGGTAGTCGCCCAGGCTGAGCGAGAAGGTGAAGACGGATCCGGCGAACACGGCGGGGCGTACGGCGGGCAGGACGACGGAGCGCAGGGTCCGCCAGGCGCCGGCGCCGAGGTCGGCCGAGGCCTCCAGCATCCGCTCGGGGAGCCGTTCCAGGGCCGCGTACACCGGAAGGATCATGTACGGCAGCCAGAGGTAGGCGAGCACGATGACGACGGCGGTGGTGCCGTAGCCGGGCCCGTGCAGCCCGAACGGGGCCAGGGCGGCGCCCACGACGCCGTCCTCGCCGAGCATGACCCGCCAGGCGTACGCCTTGACCAGATAGCCGGCCCACAGCGGGGTGAGCACGGCGACCAGCAGCGGCCGCCGCCACCGCCGCCCCGCGACCCGCGCCATGCAGAACGCCATGGGCAGGGCGAGGAGCGCGTCGATGACGGTGACGGCGACCGCGATGGACAGGGTGCGCAGGGCGATGGTGCGGTAGACGGGGGTGGTCAGCAGCTCGTGGAAGTTGTCGGTGTTCCAGGTGTGGACGACGTCGGAGGTGAAGGAGTCGGTGGCCCAGAAGGCCGACAGCAGCAGGATGGCGAGCGAGCCCAGATAGGCCAGGGTCAGCCAGAGCAGGGGCGGGGCGAGGAGCGCGGTGAGGCGCAGCCGCGAGCCTGGGGTGGGCGCGGCGGGCATCTCAGCCCTTGACCTCCGTCCAGGCCCGGGTCCACTGGGCGTAGTCGGTGCAGGTGGCGTCCTTACGGCCGTCGAGGCACTCCTTGATGGGCGTGGTCCAGAAGTGGACGCGCTGGAAGTACTTCTCGTCGTCCGCGTGGAAGATCGCGCAGTGGTTCGGGTCGGAGGTCTCGGCGCACGCCTTACGGTTGGACGGAGCCTCGCCGAAGTACTCCGCGACCTGGGCGTTGACCTTGGGCGAAACGATCCAGTCGAGCCACTTGTAGGCGCAGTTGGGGTGCTCGGCCTTGGCGGACACCATCCAGGTGTCGGACCAGCCGGTGGCGCCCTCCTTGGGGAGCACCGCCTTGACCGGGGCCTTCTCGGCCTTGGTGAGGTTGGCGATGACCTGCCAGGTGGTGCCGATGACGCTGTCGCCGCCCTTGAAGGCGGTGATCTCCTTCTGGTAGTCGCTCCAGTACTCCCCCACCGCCTTGTGCTGCTTCTTCAGCAGGGACACGGCCGCGTCGAGCTGCTTCTGGTCGAGCGCGTAGGGGTTCTTGATGCCGAGCGAGGGCTTGGCGCGCATCAGATAGAGCGCGGCGTCGGCGATATAGATGGGCGAGTCGTAGGCGGTGACGTGCCCCCCGTAGCGCGCGGAGTCGTCGAAGACGGCGCGCCAGGAGTCGGGCGCGGGCTTCACCTTGTCGGTGCGGTACATGAGGAGGTTGGCGCCCCGGCCGTGCGGAATGCCGTACATCCGGCCGTCCTTGGAGTTGAACGGCTGGTTCTTGAGGGCCGGGAAGACGTCCTTGTAGTTGGGGACCAGTTTGGTGTTGACGGGGGCCGCGTCGCCGGAGGCGATGAGGCGCAGGGTGGCGTCGCCGGACGCGGAGACCGTGTCGTACTGCCCGGTCTTCATCAGCGAAACCATCTCGTCGGAGGTGCCGGCCGTCTTGGTGTTCACCTGGCAGCCGGTCTTCTTCTCGAACGGGTGAACCCAGTCCACCTTGGGGTCGTTGGAGCCGTCCTCGGCGTAGCCGGCCCAGGCGATGATGTTGACCTTGCCCTCGCCCTTGCCGAGCTTGTCGGGTGCGTGGCCGCCCTTGTCATCGTCGCCGCCCGAGCCGCACCCGGCCGCGGTCAGCAGCAGCGCGCAGACGGCGGCCGCGGACCTCCACGCAGACGTCTTCCGTTTCCGCATCCGGTCCTCCTCGTCCCACTAGGCACTTGAGGCCCGGCCAGTATCGGGCCGGCGATGGGCCCTCGCCAGGGTGCCGTCGGCAATGACAAGGTCAACTCGGTACCGGGAAGGCGTCCTTCTCGTCCCAGGACAACCCGATCTCGCCGCCCGGGCGGGCGGATTGAGGGAGTCCGGTGAGGTTCTGGCGGAGCACGGTGAGCCCGTCGCCGTGCGGAAGCGCGATGGTGAAGCGGGTGTGCGCCCCGGCGTGCACGATATCGGTGACGCGCCCCGTGACGGTCCGTCGGCCGTCAGCGGATGCCGCGGCTTCGGCGGGCGGCTCCACGGGCTCGGTGAGCAGGATCCGCTCGGGCCGGATGGAGTACGTGCCGGGCCGGCCCACGACACGCACCGCGGCCTCGCCGCGCAGCAGGTTGGTGGTGCCGACGAAGCCCGCGACGAAGGCGGTGGCGGGGCGTTCGTACACCTCGACCGGCGGGCCGGTCTGCTCGATGCGGCCGTCGCGGACCACGGCGATGCGGTCGCTCATGGTCAGCGCCTCGTCCTGGTCGTGGGTGACCAGGAGGAAGGTGATGCCGGTGGTGCGCTGGAGCTCCTTGAGTTCGGTCTGCATCTCCTGCCGCAGCGCCAGGTCGAGCGCGCCGAGCGGTTCGTCGAGCAGCAGCACGGCGGGCCGGTCGACGAGGGCGCGGGCGAGCGCGACGCGCTGGCGCTGGCCACCGGAGAGCTCGGCGGGGCGGCGGGTGGCGAAGCCGTCCAGCCGTACGGTGGTCAGCGCCTCGCGGGCGCGGGCGAGCCGCTCGGCCTTGCGGACGCCGCGCACGGTCAGGGAGTAGGCCACGTTCTGCTCGACGCTCATATGCGGGAAGAGCGCGTAGTCCTGGAAGACGGTGTGTGCGTCGCGGCGATGGGGAGGCGTCGCGGTGACGTCGTCCCCGGCGAGTTCGATACGCCCCGCGGTGGGCTGTTCGAACCCCGCGACCAGCCGCAGCAGGGTGGTCTTCCCCGAGCCGGAGGGGCCGAGCAGCGAGAAGAACTCGCCCTCGTGGACGGTGAGGTCGACGGCGTCCACCGCGCGCACCGTCCCGAAGTCCTTGGTGACGGCATCGAGCCTAACGGCCGTGCGCGTCGTCGTGGTCCCGGTCCGCGTCCTGGTCTCCGTCTCCGCCACCGACCGCTCCCCTCGCCCTTCGGCTGATCAGGCCCGTGATCGCGGCCCGTGATCGCGGTCACTGTACCGGGGTTACGCGCGCTGCGGTCCCCGTGCCACACTTCTGACACATCGTCAGTTACCAGGAATCGGGAGGGACCGTGCCCCCCACACATATGCCCGTGGTGGACGGGTGGTTCACCGCCGAGGGCGGGGAGTTCCGGCTGCTGGGGACGTGCTGCCGGGACTGCGGGGCGGTGTACTTCCCCCGGGAGGACGCCCTCTGCCGTGCCCCGGGCTGCTCCGGAACCGAGCTGGCGGAGGTTCCGCTGTCCCGCCGCGGGCGGGTGTGGTCCTACACCGACGGCCGCTACCGGCCACCCGCCCCCTACCCCTCCGACCCCGAGCGCACATGGCGGCCCTACACACTGATCGCCGTGGAGCTGGCCGCCGAGCGGATGGTGGTGCTGGGGCAGGGCGCCCCCGGGGTGGACCTGGCCGATCTGGCCATCGGTATGGAGGTCGAGGTGGTGCCGGGGGTGCTGGCCGAGGAGGACGGGCGCACCCTCACCACCTGGCACTGGCGGCCCGTTCCCGAGGAGGGGCCCGTTCCCGGGGAGGCGTCATGACCGGTGAGGTGGCGGTGCTCGGCGCCGGGATGCACCCCTGGGGCAAGTGGGGCCGCTCCTTCGTGGAGTACGGCACGAAGGCGGCGCGGGCCGCGCTCGCGGACGCCGGGCTCGAATGGTCCGCGATCCAGTCCGTGGTCGGCGCCAACACCGTGCGCTGCGGCTATCCGGGGCAGGTCGCGGGCGCGACCTTCGCCAAGGCGCTGGGCTGGCAGGGCGCCCGTGTCACCAGCGTGTACGCGGCCTGCGCGTCCGGCGCGCGGGCCATCGACACCGCCCGCGCCCAGATCCTGTCGGGCATGGCGGACACCGTGTTGGTGGTGGGCTCCGACGCGGCGCCCAAGGGGTTCTTCGCGCCCGCGGGCGGTGAGCGGCCGGACGATCCGGACTGGCTGCGCTTCCGGGTGCTGGGCGCCACCAACCCCGCCTACTTCGCGCTCTGGGCACGCCGCCGGATGGCGCTGTACGGCGACACGGCCGAGGACTTCGCGCGGGTGAAGGTGAAGAACGCGGCCGCGGGCGCCGCCAATCCGTACGCCCGCTACCGCTCCCCCGTCACCGCCGAGGAGGTCGCCGCGTCGCCGGTGGTCGCCGATCCGCTGCGGCTGCTGGACATCTGCGCGACCTCCGACGGGGCGGCGGCGCTGGTGCTCGGCAGCGTGGAGACGGCTCGGCGGCTCGGGATGGCGCGCCCGGTCCGCGTCCGCGCCGTCTCGTCGGTCTCCCCCACCCATCCGCGCACCGCGCTGGACCTGCCGGACATCGCCACCGACTCCGCCCCGCCGGGCTCCCCCGCACCCGATCCGTTCCGGCCCTCCATCGCGCGGGCGGCGTACGAGGAGGCGGGTCTCGGACCGGAGGATCTGTCGCTGGCCGAGGTGTACGACCTGTCCACGGCCCTGGAGCTGGAGTGGTACGAGGACTTGGGGCTGTGCGCGCCCGGGGAGGGCGCGAAGCTGCTCCGCGAGGGGGCGACGGCGCCGGGCGGGCGGATCCCGGTCAATCCGAGCGGGGGTCTCGCGTCCTTCGGGGAGGCGGTTCCGGCGCAGGCCATCGCCCAGGTGTGCGAGCTGACCTGGCAGCTGCGCGGGCAGGCGGGCGAGCGGCAGGTGCCGGGCGCGCGCGCCGGGATCACCGTCAACCAGGGGCTGTTCGGACACGGTTCGTCGGTCGTCGCGGTCCGCTGAGCGGTCAGCTGAGCGGCGCCCGGACGGCAACCGCCCGGTGGCTGTCAGATGGCTGTTCAGTGACAGCCAGGTGTCCAAGTGGCGCCCGCGTGCGCGGCGATACCAGGGCAACGCCCTTACGGTTGTCACGAACACCGTTGCCGTCCATCACCTTGACGCCCCCTGACCCCCGGTGAACACTGCTGCGGTGTCAGTCGGCGTCGCCGCGCGCAGACTCTCTCCACGGTCACTCCCACGGGCGATTCCGATGCACCCGCACGCTCGAAACGACCCAGCACGGAGGACCGGGGCCGTCCGCCCCGGGCGAGGTCCTAGGAGCCGCCATGAGCAATGGGGACATCTTCACCGGTGAGGTCATCGGCACCGCGATACTGATTCTCTTCGGCGCCGGTGTGTGCGCCGCCGTCACCCTGAACCACTCCAAGGCCAAGTCGGCCGGGTGGATCGTGGTCGCCTTCGGCTGGGGCTTCGGCGTCATGGCCGGCGCGTACACCGCGGCCCCGCTGTCCGGCGCCCATCTCAATCCGGCGGTGACCGTGGGCGTCGCCGTGGACACCGGGGACTGGGACAAGGTGCCGCTCTACATCCTCGGGCAGCTGGTGGGCGCCGTGATCGGCGCGGTGCTGACCTGGGCGCTGTACTACGCGCAGTTCGCCGCCAACACCGACGAGAAGACCGCCCTGCCCACGCTCGGGGTCTTCTCCACCGTCCCGGAGATCCGGAACCCGGTGGCCAACCTCGTGACCGAGATCATCGCGACGGCCGCGCTGGTGCTGCCGCTGCTCGCGTTCGGCCAGGTCGAGGGCATCGGGATCGGTCCGGTCACCGAGGGCGGCGGCACCGTGGTCCTCGGCTCGGGCATCTCCGTCCTGCTCGTCGCCTTCCTGGTGGTCGGCATCGGCCTCTCCCTGGGCGGGCCCACCGGCTACGCCATCAACCCGGCGCGCGACCTCGGGCCGCGCCTCGCCCACGCCCTGCTGCCCATCCCCAACAAGGGCACCTCGGACTGGGGTTATGCCTGGATACCGGTGGTGGGCCCGCTGATCGGGGCCGTGCTGGCGGGTCTCGTCTTCAACGCAGCCTTCTGACCGAAGGAGACGCCATGCCGCATCCGACGGACACCTACGTCGCCGCGATCGACCAGGGCACCACGTCCAGCCGCTGCATCATCTTCGACCGGAACGGCGCGATCGTCGCCGTCGACCAGCGCGAGCACCGCCAGATCTTCCCCAAGCCCGGCTGGGTGGAGCACGACGCCACCGAGATCTGGTCCAAGGTGCAGGCCGTGGTGGCCGGTGCGCTGGCCAAGGCGGGGCTGCGGGCCGACGAGCTGACCGCGCTGGGCATCACCAACCAGCGCGAGACGACGGTCCTGTGGGACCGCCGTACCGGCAAACCGGTGCACAACGCGATCGTCTGGCAGGACACCCGCACCTCCGGCCTGTGCGAGGAACTCGGCGGCGAGGTGGGGCAGGACCGCTTCCGGGACACCACCGGACTGCCGCTGGCCAGCTACTTCTCCGGCCCCAAGGCCGCCTGGCTGCTGGACCATGTGCCCGGGCTGCGCCGCCGCGCCGAGATGGGCGAGATCGCCTTCGGCACCATCGACTCCTGGCTGATCTGGAACCTCACCGGCGGCACCGACGGCGGGGTGCACGTCACCGATGTGACCAACGCCGGACGCACCCTGCTGATGGATCTGCGGACCCTCCAGTGGGACACCTCGATCCTCTCCACGATGGGTCTCCCCGAGGCGATGCTGCCGGAGATCCGCTCCTCCGCCGAGGTGTACGGCACGGCGGTCGGGCAGTTGGCCGGGGTGCCGGTGGCCTCCGCGCTCGGCGATCAGCAGGCGGCCGTCTTCGGCCAGACCTGCTACGGCGTCGGCGAGGCCAAGAACACCTATGGCACCGGCAGCTTCCTGCTGCTGAACACCGGTGACCGCCCGGTGCCGTCCAAGAGCGGGCTGCTGACCACGATGGGCTACCGGCTCGGCGGCGAGCGGCCCGTCTACTGCCTGGAGGGATCGATCGCGATCACCGGCGCGCTGGTTCAGTGGTTCCGCGACCAGCTGGGCATCATCCGCTCCGCCGACGAGATCGAACCGCTCGCGGCGAGCGTGGACGACAACGGCGGGGCGTACATCGTCCCGGCCTTCTCGGGTCTTTTCGCCCCGTACTGGCGCTCGGACGCCCGTGGTGTGATCACCGGCCTCACCCGCTATGTCACCAAGGCGCATCTGGCCCGCGCCGTCCTGGAGGCGACCAGCTGGCAGACGCGCGAGGTGGTCGACGCGATGTACCAGGACTCCGGGGTGCGGATCAGCACGCTCAAGGTCGACGGCGGCATGACCGCCAACGGGCTGCTGATGCAGCACCAGGCCGATGTGCTGGGCGTCCCGGTGATCCGTCCGGTGGTCGCCGAGACCACCTGTCTGGGCGCGGCGTACGCGGCGGGGCTCGCCACCGGCGCCTGGCAGGACCTGGACGAGCTGCGGGCCCACTGGAAGCGGGATGCCGAGTGGACCCCGCGGATGACCGAGGAGGAGCGGACGCGCGAGTACGGCAACTGGCGCATGGCGGTGGAGCGCAGCTTCGGCTGGCACCGGGAGGGGCAGTCGGCCGAGGGCTCCTGAGCCGCACCCGGCTCCGGCGGACTGCGGCCTGGTACGGCCGGCCCGAACGGCGGCCCGTACCCCGGACGGCGGGGTGCGGGCCGTGCCGTTCAGCCCCGCGCGGAAGCCAGCATCGCGTGCTCCACCACCGAGATCAGCACATGCTTGGCCGACTCGCGCTCCCGGGCGTCGCACAGGACGACCGGGGTGCCCGGGTCGAGGTCCAGGGCGTCCCGCACCGAATCCTCCGGATAGCGGTCGGCCCCCTCGAAGCAGTTGACGGCCACGGTGAAGGCGATGTCCCGCCGCTCGAAGTAGTCGATCGCGGCGAAGCAGTCCTCGAGCCGGCGGGTGTCTGCCAGCACCACCGCGCCCAGCGCGCCGGTGGCCAGCTCGTCCCACAGGAACCAGAACCGGTCCTGGCCCGGTGTGCCGAAGAGATAGAGCACCAGGTCCTCGCGGAGCGTGATGCGCCCGAAGTCCATGGCGACGGTGGTGGTCGTCTTGGACTCCACCCCCGCGATGTCGTCGACCGGCCGGCCCGCCTCGGTGAGGATCTCCTCGGTGCGCAGCGGTCTGATCTCGCTGACCGCGCCCACCAGGGTCGTCTTGCCCACCCCGAAGCCGCCGGCCACCAGTATCTTCAGTGTGACCGGTTCGACGATATGAGGGCGGCCCAGGTCAGAGTGCCCGTAGACCATTGATCACCTCGCGCAGAATCCTCTCGTCCGGCAGTTCCGCCGGAGGTACGGGCCGGGACACTCGGACGAGTGCGGCGTGGAGCAGATCGCCGATGAGCACACGGATCACGCCGATCGGAAGGTCGAGCTCGGCCGCCAGTTCGGCGACGGACTGCGGGCTGTCCCGGCTCAGTTCGACGATGTCGATGTGTTCCGGGGACAGCGTCTGGTCGGCGACGGTCCGGTGGGTCGCGCTGTCGGCCACGACGACAGCGATCAGATCCAGCTTCTCCTCGGCGGCGCTGCGGGTGCGTCCCCGCGTCATCGCATAGGGCCTGACCACCGGTCCCGCCGCGTCGTCGAACCACCGGGCGGCGCGCTCCGGGTCTCCGCTCATTTCCCCCGGCCTCCGTCACCCGGTGGAGCGCGGGGCCGAGCCCAGATGCATGCCCACCCGCTTGACCAGAAGCGTCATCTCGTACGCTATCTGGCCCACATCGGAGTCGGCGTCGGCCAGGACGGCGAGACAGCTGCCGTCGCCGGCCGCGGTGACGAACAGGAAGGCGTCGTCGAGCTCGACGATGGTCTGCCGGACCCGGCCGACGTCGAAGTGGCGGCCGACGCCCTTGGCGAGGCTGTGGAAGCCCGAGGCCACGGCGGCCAGATGTTCACCGTCCTCCCGGGACAGATCGCGTGAGCCGCCCGTGAGGAGCCCGTCCCCGGACAGCACCAGCGCCTTGCGGATGCTGCCCACTCTTCCGACCAGTTCGTCCAGCAGCCAGTTCAGCTCGCCCGACGCGTTGGGCGATCCGTTGGGCGCTGCGGCGTTCGATGCGGTCATCGACCGTCCCCCTCTTGTGTCGTTCCCGGACTTACGTCCGCGCCTCCGGATCCGGTGGCCGACTGCCGCCGACCGCGCTGCCAACCCCGTTGGAGCGAGGCCATGGTGGCCCTCGCCTGCTCGGCTTCGCGCTCGGGATCGTTCTCGGCAGGGGTTCGGTCGTCGGTCGGGGGTGCGGGGTCGTTCTTCAGCTGCGGGGCCAGGCTCGCCTGCCGGACCCGCTTGGGGAGGCCGGAGGCCGCCCGCTGGGTGGGCACCGGGCTCTCCTCCGGTCCCCGGCGCTCCGGCCCCGTGCGCCGCGGGCCCTGGTCACGGCCCTGGGCCTGGTCCTGGCCCTGGCGCTCGGAGCGCTCGGCCCAGGACGGCTGCCCCGGGCCCTGGGTACGGCTCTGCCGTCCGCCGGACGTGCCCTCGACCGGCCGGCCGTGGTCGGCGACCAGGACCGGCGGGACACGGCGGGGCAGCGGCGCGGGGCCGCCGCCCGGTTCCGGGCCCGGGCCGTCCGGAGCCTGCTGGTGCTGCTCCACGGTGGACGGAACGGGTCCGGTGCGCGTGGACTGGCGCGTCTTGAGGCCGCGGGCGCGGAAGATGCCGCCCACTTCGTCGTCCTCGTCGGCGTCGTCGTGGTGGGCCTCGTGGGTCAGGGACGCGGTCAGCGAGGCGAGCTGGGAGGCCGGCTCGGCCTCGTCGGCGGGCCCGAGCCGGACGTCGCCCACGCCGCGCCGCGCGGTGTCGGTGTGACGGCCGCCGGTGTCGCGGCCGTCGGTGTCCCCCCGGGCGCCGTCGTCGGTGAGCAGATTGGCGGGGATGAGCACGATGGCCGTGGTGCCGCCGTACGGGGAGGGCTGGAGCGAGACCCGCACCCCCTGCCGCTGGGCGAGCCGGCTGACCACGAACAGCCCGAGCCGGTCGGTGTCGGACAGCTCGAACTCGGGGGTCTCGGCCAGCCGGAGGTTGGCCTCCAGCAGCGCGTCGGGCGTCATGCCGAGACCGCGGTCGTGGATCTCCAGGGTGAAGCCCTTGGCGACCCGCTCGCCGTGCACCTGGACGGCGGTGTGCGGCGGCGAGAAGACGGTGGCGTTCTCCAGGAGTTCGGCGACGAGGTGGGTGAGGTCGCCGACGGCCGGGCCGACGACCGCGAGCCGGGGCAGCCGGCGGATCTCGATCCGCTCGTAGTCCTCCACCTCGGCGACGGCGGCGCGCACGACGTCCATCAGCTGGATCGGCTTGCGCCACTGCCGGGAGGGGGCCGCGCCGGAGAGGATGACCAGACCCTCGGCGTGCCGCCGCATACGGGTGGTCATATGGTCCAGGCGGAACAGGTCGGACAGCTCGTCGGTGTCCTCGGTGCGCCGCTCCATGGTGTCCAGGAGGGTGAGCTGACGGTGCAGCAGCACCTGGCTGCGGCGGGCGAGGTTGACGAAGACCTCGGAGACGCCCTGGCGGAGTTCGGCCTGTTTGACGGCGGCCTCGACGGCGGCCCGCTGGAGGGTGTTGAGGGCCTGGCCGACCTGGCCCATCTCATCGGGGCCGTAGTCCAGCCGGGGGGCTTCGGTCTCCACGTCGATCTGCTCGCCCGCGCCGAGGCGGCGCATCACGCTCGGCAGCCGGACGCTGGCGACCTCCTGGGCGTCCCTGCGCAGCCGGGACAGATCGCGGACCAGGCTGCGGCCGATCCGGAACGAGACGAAGATGGAGACGATGAGGGCGACCAGGCCGAGGATGCCGGCGATACCCGCCTTGAGCATCACGCTGTTGGCCACCGGGTCGATGCGCTTCTGGAGCCGGTCGGTGGCCTCCTCGCCCAGCCGGTCGTAGTCGTTGAGGACGGGCTGGGCCGCGGCCTCCCAGTGCTCCTGGTCCAGCGACTTGATGGCCGTGGCGGGGTCCATCGAGGAGAGGATCTTGCCCTCGGCCACGCGCAGGGCGGCGGGGGCGGCGTTGGTGCGCCGGTAGTCGGCGAAGACCTTCTGCTCGGAGTCGGGGAGGATCGGCAGGTTGATCTCGTAGAGCAGGGTGCGCTCGGCGATGAGGTCGGACATCGCCTGGAGGTCCGCCAGGGACATCTTGCGCGCCGTCAGCGCCGAGACGTACAGCGCGTCCTCGCGGGAGAGCGCCTCCCGGGCGCGGATCATGGCGACCAGCGCGCGGCCCTGTTTGTCGAGGTCGGTGTCGGGCACCGCGTGGAGGGAGCTGCGGAAGGTGTAGCAGAGGTCGACGAGCTTGTTGTAATACTCATACGCCTGGGTCGGGGAGATGCCGTCGTCCTCGACCTTGCGGCGCAGACTGTCCAGTCCGTCCGCGGCCTTGAGGATGTTGTCGAGCTGTTCCTCGGAGTCGTCGTTCATCTTGCCGTGCACATCGCCGTCCGACTCGGCGGCCCGCAGCTTGTCGATCGCCTGGTCGGTCTTGCGCTGGAGGGAGTGGAGCACGGGCAGGGCGTCCGACTGCCGCGGATCGGCCAGCAGGATGAGCGTCTGCCGGCGCTCCTTCTGGACGGCGTGCACCGCGTCCTCGGCCGGCTGGCCCGCCTTGTCGATGATGTCGGACGCGTCCACCAGTTGCATTGCCTCGCGACCGGTGATCACCGTGGCGAACGCCCATATCGCCGTCAGCGACACGAGCGGCACCAGCAACAGCGCCACGATCTTCCTGCGGATGGACTTACCGCGAAAGCGCATGGCCTCCCTAACGTCAACCCCGAATTCCAGGGGCGGGGTTCCGAGTTCCGACATCGAGCGGGCGCGAGCCTACTACTGCCGGTTGGTCAGTTCGAAGGCATGTCCACTTGATGCAGGGAGTCCCTTACAGCCCGTGATCGGGAGTTGTCGGGCGATTCCCCGACTTACCCCCCACCGCTCGGCGCCCCTCCCCCGGACACCGCATACGGCCATTCGGCCGCGCTTGGCTTGTTTTCCCCTCCCCAGGGGAACCCGTGGTCGGTGCCATTCGTGATCCAACGGGGCACACTAGGGGGGCATACGACCCAAGTCCCGCTATCTGACTCGGCCGCACCGGGGCAGAGCATGGAAAGGGGTGGGAGCGTCATGGACGCGATGGACAAGGATCGCGACATCCCGGCGCACGGGGTCCGGCCGTTGTGGACCGAGGAGCCGGCGCGCAGGCGGCGGCTGCCCGATCCCGTCCGTACGGCGGCGGTGCGGGCGGTCATCATCATCGCCGTGACACTGGTGGAGGTGATGGTGGCCCTGCTGTGCACCCTGGCGGGCTCATGGTCCGCCTTTCCCGTCGTGCTCGCCACGGTGGCGAGCACGGTGGTGGCGACCTGGGGGGTGCTGGACGTGTGGGTGACCCGGCAGGTCTGGCGCCAGCGCTACGGGGTGGTGTCCCGGCCCAGCAGCACGGCCCGCGAGATGCGTCGCCGACGCCGCCGGGAACGGGCCCGTGAGGCGGATCCGACGGTCACCCCCCGGCCGGCTGCGGAGCGCGGGCCAGCTCGCGGCGCAGCCGCATGAAGGGCCGGGGCCGGTCCACGCCGAGGGCGGCGGTGGGAATCCCGTCACGTTCGTAGACGGCGAGGAAGCCGCCGCCGTCGGCAGGGTCCCCCTCGAGGATCCGGACCGTGTCCCCGGGTTCGCGCCGCCCGGCGTACTGGATGCGCGCGCCGTACTGGTCGGACCAGAAGTAGGGGAGCGCGTCGAAGCGTTCGACGGTGGACCCGGCGAGCAGATTGCGGGCGGCCACGTCGCCCTGGAGCATGCTGCTGGTCCAGTGCTCGGCCCGGACGGTGCGGGCGGTGCCCGGCCGGTCCAGCCGGGCCACGTCCCCGACGGCCACGACGTTGGGCAGCGCGGTGACACAGCCCTCGTCGCACCGCACCCCGTCGTCCAGGGCCAGACCGGAGCCTTCCAGCCACCCGGTGACGGGACGCACCCCGACCCCGACGACCACCACATCGGCGGGCAGCACCCGCCCGTCGGAGAGCTCCACACCGGTGACCCGGCCGGCTCCGCGCAGACCGGCCACACCCGTGCCGCACAGCAGCGTGGCCCCGCCCCGCGCGTGCAGCCCGGCGCACACCCGGGCCATCTCCTCGCCCAGTTGGGGCACCAGCGGCAGTGGCGCGGCCTCCACGACGGTGACGTCGAGCCCGAGGGCGGCACAGGAGGAGGCCACCTCGGCGCCGATGAAGCCCGCGCCGATCACCACCGCCCGCTCGGCGCCCGCGCGCAGCTCCGCGCGGAGCCGGAGCGCGTCGTCGAGGGTGCGCAGGGTGTGCACCCCGTCCAGCGGTGGGAGGGGCAGCGTCCTGGGCGTGGCGCCGGTGGCGATGACGACGCCGTCGGTGCGCAGGGCGCGGCCGCCGGTGAGACGGATCTCCCCGGCCGCGGTGTCCAGCGCCTCGGCCCGGACGCCGAGCAGCCACTCGGCGTCCAGCTCGGCCTCCTCCTCGGGGTCGGTGAGGGCCAGCGGCCCCAGACCCCCGCCCGGGTCGCCGTCCCCGGTCAGGAACTCCTTGGACAGCGGCGGGCGGTCGTAGGGGCGGTGGCGCTCCTCGCCGACGACGACCAGCCGCCCGTCGTACCCCTGGGAGCGCAGGCCCCGCGCGGCGTGCAGACCCGCGAGCGAGGCCCCGACCACGGTGACCGTCCTGACCGCCGTCATGCCACGGCTTCTTCCGGCGCCGCGTGCACGGGCTGGCCGGGAACGGTCTGCACCGCGGGGTGGACATACAGCATTCCGTCCACGACCGTGACAGCGTGGGTCCGTACGGGCTTACGGGCGGGCAGACAGGTCGGCTCGCCGGATCGCAGATCGAACAGCGCGGCGTGCAGCGGGCATTCCACGTAGCAGCCTTCCAGCCACCCGTCGGAGAGGGAGGCATCCTGGTGGCTGCAAGTGTCATCGATGGCGTAGAACGCACCGTCGGTGTGGAACACCGCGATCGGCGCGGTGGCATCGCCGGCCTCGATACGCACCGACTCACCCTCCGGCAGGTCCTCGATACGGCAGACGGGAATCATTGGCCCCCCTCACGTTGATCGGTATCATGCGTTGTGGATAGTGCACTGAAAAGCGCGATGCGCAACAGAATCCAGATCGGGAAGGCAGCCGTCAAGAGTTCCCCGGCCCGAGGGGCCCCACGCAGAGCCGCCGGATGGTGAGATCAGAACCATGACGAACACGACCGAGGATCGGGCCGAGGAGAAGCGGGGGGCCGCCGGGGCAGTGCAGTCGGTGGACAGGGCGGTCAGCGTCCTGGAGATCCTTGCCAGACTCGGCGAGGCCGGAGTGACCGAGATCGCCGACGAGCTGGGGGTCCACAAGTCGACCGCCTTCCGGCTGCTCGGCGTACTGGAGAACCGCGGACTCGTCGGGCAGGAGCGGGACCGGGGGAAGTACTACCTGGGCGCCGGGGTGCTCAGACTCGCGGGCGCCGCCGCCATCCGCCTGGACATCTCGCAGGAGGGCGCCCCGGTGTGCCGGGCGCTGGCCGACGAGACCGGCGAGACGGCCAATATCGCCGTCCTGGACGGGGACGCGGCGGTCAACATCATGCAGGCGCGCGGCGCCGCCGCGGTGACCGCCTTCAACTGGCTGGGGCGGCGCACCGCGCTGCACGCGACCGCGAGCGGCAAGGTGCTGCTCGCGCATCTGTCGGGCGAGCGCCGGGAGCGACTGGTGACGCGGAAGCTGCCGCGGTTCACCGAGCACACCATCACCACCTCCGCCGAGTTGCGGCAGCAGCTGGAGACCGCGGCCGAGCGCGGGTTCGCCTACTCCTGCGAGGAGCTGGAGATCGGGCTGAACGCGGTGGCGGCGCCGGTGCGCGGCCACGACGGCGCGGTCATGGGGGCGATCGGCGTCTCGGGACCGGCGTACCGGATGGCCCAGAGCCGGCTGCCCGATCTGGCCGAGTACGCCGTGAAGACCGCCGAGGAGCTGTCCCGGCGGATGGGCTTCCCCGGCTGAGCCAACCCACCACCCCACCCATCCGACGAGGGGGCCGGACGACTCCGGCCCCCTCGTCACGTCTGTACCCAGGCATTCCGTGAGGCGTGCGATCTACGCGAATTCCCCCGTCAGCGCCGGTTCACAGACGGTTTACGCGCACCCCTTGACCGCGCGGGGCGGCGACTTTCAGGATGTCTCCCATCGCGCAACACGCCGCGCTATACGCAACTGGGGGGTAACCGGCGGCCGTTGAACGGCCTCGGTCTCACCCTCCTTCGAGGCAGTCATGCCAGCTCCCGTGCACCGGTCCCTGCGATCGCAGGAGAACAGAGGAGTGAGCCATGCCGCAAGAAGCCCGCGCCGTCGTCGCGGTCAAAAAGGGCGCCCCGGTGGAAGTGGTGCCCGTTCTCGTGCCCGAGCCCGGTCCCGGTGAGGTGCTGGTGGGAGTGCAGGCGTGCGGGGTGTGCCACACCGACCTGCACTACCGGGACGGCGCGATCGGTGACGAATTCCCGTATCTGCTCGGGCATGAGGCGGCCGGAATGGTCGAGGCCGTGGGCCCCGGCGTCACCGCACTCGCCCCCGGCGACTATGTGGTCCTGGCCTGGCGGGCGCCGTGCGGCGGCTGCCGCTCCTGCCACCGGGGCCGCCCGTGGTACTGCTTCGACAGCCGCAATGCCGCCCAGCCGATGACCCTGACCGACGGCACCCCGCTCAGCCCGGCGCTGGGCATCGGCGCGTTCGCCGAGAAGACGCTGGTCGCGGCCGGACAGGCGGTGAAGATCGACCCCGGGGCACGGCCCGAGGCGGCGGGCCTGATCGGCTGCGGGGTGATGGCCGGGTACGGCGCGGCGGTGCACACCGGCGGGGTGTCCAACGGTGACACGGTCGCGGTCATCGGCTGCGGCGGCGTCGGCAACGCCGCGATCGCCGGGGCCTCGCTGTCCGGGGCCCGCCGGGTGATCGCCGTGGACATCGACGACGCCAAGCTGGACGCGGCGACCCGCTTCGGCGCCACCGACACCGTCAACTCCCGTGGTACGAACCCGGTCGAGGCGGTGCGCGAGCTGACCGGGGGCTTCGGCGCGAACGTGGTCATCGACGCGGTGGGCCGCCCCGAGACCTACACCCAGGGCTTCTATATGCGCGATCTGGCCGGGGTGCTGGTGCAGGTCGGGGTGCCGGACCCGGAGATGCGCATCGATCTGCCGCTGATCGATCTGTTCTCGCGGGGCGGTGCGCTCAAGTCGTCCTGGTACGGCGACTGCCTGCCCAGCCGGGACTTCCCGGTCCTGGTCGACCTCCACCTCAGCCGCAAGCTGGATCTGGAGGCGTTCGTCAGCGAGACGATCACGCTGGACGAGGTCGAGGCCGCGTTCGCGAAGATGCAGCGCGGCGAGGTGCTGCGGTCGGTGGTGGTCCTGTGAACGCGCCATTGAATTCCCGTGTTGTGATCGTCGGGGCCGGGATCGTCGGCTGCTCCCTCGCCGATGAGCTGACCGCACGTGGCTGGCGGGACGTCACCGTCCTGGAGCAGGGGCCGCTGCTCGCCCCCGGCGGCTCGACCTCGCACGCCCCCGGTCTGGTCTTCCAGACCAGCCCCTCCAAGACCCTGACCGACCTCGCCCGGTACACCGTGGAGAAGTTCTCCTCCCTCGAGGTCGACGGGCTGCCCTGCTTCAACCCGGTGGGCGGTCTGGAGATCGCCACCAGCGAGGAGCGCTGGGCGGACCTGCACCGCAAGGCCGGTCTCGCGGCATCCTGGGGCGTACGCGCCGAGCTGCTCGGCCCGGCCAGGTGCGCCGAGATGTGGCCGATGCTGGACCCGGAGCGGATCCTCGGCGGCCTCCACACCCCGGACGACGGGCTGGCCCGCGCGCTGCTCGCCTCCCGCGCCCAGATGGAGCGGGCCACCGCGCACGGTGCCCGGTTCCTGGACCGGCACACCGTGACCGCCATCGAGCGGGAGGGCGGCCGGGTGACCGCCGTGGTCACCGACCGGGGCACCTTCCCCGCCGACATCGTGGTCTCCGCCGCCGGTTTCTGGGGCCCGCTGATCGGCGACATGGCGGGGGTCCCCGTCCCCTTGCAGCCGCTGGCCCACCAGTACGCCAAGACCGGGCCGCTGCCCGAGCTCGCGGGGGTGAACGACCCCCGTACGGAGGCGAGCAAGCCGATCCTGCGGTTCCAGGACCGCGATCTGTACTACCGCGAGCACACCGACCGCATCGGCATCGGCAGCTACGCCCACCGCCCGCTCCCCGTGGACCCGGCGCGGCTGCCCGCGTACGACGACGCCCCGGTGATGCCGTCCTCGCTGCCGTTCACCCCGGAGGACTTCGCCCCCAGCTGGGAGGACAGCGTCCAGTTGCTCCCCGCGCTCGGCGCGAGCCGGGTCGAGGAGGGCTTCAACGGCGTCTTCTCCTTCACCCCCGACGGTATGCCGGTGATCGGCGAGTCCCGCGAGGTGCGCGGCTTCTGGCTGGCCGAGGCGGTGTGGGTGACCCACTCCGCGGGCGTGGCCCGGGCCCTGGCCGAGTGGATGACGGACGGTCGGCCAGGCATGGACGTCCATGAATGCGATCTGTACCGCTTCGAGGACGCCCAGCGCTCCCCCGCCTACGTCACCGAGCGGGGTCAGCAGAACTTCGTCGAGGTCTACGACGTCATCCATCCGCTCCAGCCGATGGAGCAGCCCCGTCCGCTGCGGGTCAGCCCCTTCCACGTCCGGCAGCGTGAGCTGGGCGGGTACTTCCTGGAGGCGGCGGGCTGGGAGCGGCCGCACTGGTACGAGGCGAACGCCCCGCTCGCCGAGTCCGTCGAACTGCCCCCGCGCGACGCCTGGTCGGCCCGCTACTGGTCGCCCATCGCCGCCGCCGAGGCCAGGGCCACCCGGGAGCGGGTCGCGCTGTACGACATGACCCCGCTCAAGCGGCTGACGGTCAGCGGCCCCGGGGCGCTGGACTTCCTCCAGCGCATGACCACCAATCAGCTGGCGAAGAAGCCCGGCGCGGTCACCTATACCCTGCTGCTGGACGAAGCCGGGGGCATCCGCAGCGACCTCACCGTGGCCCGGCTCTCCGAGCACCACTTCCAGGTGGGGGCCAACGGCGGGCTGGACATGGACTGGCTGCTGCGCCACGCGCCCGACGACGTGCACATCGCGGACATCACCCCGGGCACCTGCTGCGTCGGCGTCTGGGGCCCGCTCGCCCGGGAACTGGTCCAGCCGCTGACCCGCGACGACTTCTCCCACGAGGCGTTCGGCTACTTCAAGGCCAGGCAGACCTATATCGGCCATGTCCCGGTGACCGCGATGCGGCTGAGTTACGTCGGCGAGCTCGGCTGGGAGCTGTACACCACCGCCGACATGGGGCTGCGGCTGTGGGACACCCTGTGGGAGGCCGGACAGCGCCACGGGGTGATCGCCGCCGGGCGTTCGGCCTTCAACAGCCTGCGGCTGGAGAAGGGCTATCGCGCCTGGGGCCATGACATGACCACCGAGCACGATCCCTACGAGGCCGGGGTCGGCTTCGCCGTCCGGATGAACAAGGGCGACTTCACCGGGCGCGCGGCGCTCGAGGGCCGCTCCGAGGCGACGGCGGCGCGCCGGCTGACCTGTCTCACCCTGGACGACCCGGCCGCGGTCGTCATGGGCAAGGAGCCGGTGTACGCCGATGGCGTCCCGGCGGGCTATGTGACCAGCGCGTCCTACGGCTACACCATCGGCCGGACGGTCGCCTACGCCTGGCTGCCCGCCGCGGCCGCGGCGCCCGGCACCGCCGTCCACATCGAGTACTTCGGCGAGAAGGTGCCCGCGACCGTCGCCGCCGAGCCCCTCTTCGACCCGCGCATGGAGCGCATCCGCCGCTGACACCGAGCGCCGCGGGAGCGGGACACGACCGCTCGGCGGCCCCCTTGGCACTCACCGGTGACACCGCCCACCCCATCGAGCTCTTCGACCCCCGCCGGCCGACCGCCGCGACCGCCTGAGGAGAACCCATGACTGTGGCTCCCGAGTCCCCCGCCATCACGCCCCCCAGTCTGCTCGCCACTCTCCCCGGCCACTGGTACACCGCTCCCGGGGTCTTCCGCCGGGAGCAGGAGCACCTGTTCGAGGCCATGTGGTTCTGCGCGGTGCGCGGGGCCGATCTGGACCGGCCGGGTGCCTTCCGCACCGTGCGGGTCGGCCGGGAGAGCGTGCTGATCACCCGCAACCGGCGGGGGGAGGCGCGGGCGTTCCTCAATATCTGCCGCCACCGCGGCGCCCGGCTGTGCACCGAGGAGTCCGGTACGGTGCGGCGCTCGCTGCAATGCCCGTACCACGCCTGGACCTACGATCTGGACGGCCGGCTCACCGCCGCCCCCAACCTATCGAAGATGCCCGATGTCGACCGGGTCGAGCGCGGGCTGGTGCCGGTACGGCTTCGCGAATGGCTCGGCTATGTCTGGGTCTGCCTGGCCGAGGAGCCACCGTCGTTCGAGGAGACGGTGATCGGGGAGGTGGCCGAGCGGCTCGGCGACGCGGACTCCGTGGAGCGCTACGGCGTGGCGGGGCTGGCGCTGGGCCGCCGGATCTCCTACGACGTCAAGGCCAACTGGAAGCTGATCGTCGAGAACTTCATGGAGTGCTACCACTGCGCGACGATCCACCCCGAACTGACCGAGGTGCTCCCGGAGTTCGCCGACGGGCTGGCGGCTCAGTACTTCGTCGGGCACGGCGCTGAGTTCGCCGAGGAGGCCCAGGGGTTCACGGTGGACGGCAGCGAGGGGTTCGGCCGCTTCGCGGGGATCGCCGACGAGCAGGACCGCCGCTACTACGCGATCACGGTACGGCCGCAGGTCTTCCTCAATCTGGTGCCCGACCACGTGATCATGCACCGGATGTTCCCGCTCGCTCCCGATCGCACGCTGGTCGAATGCGATTGGCTCTACGCACCCGAAGTGGTGGCGTCCGATCGGGATCTTTCGAAGTCGGTGGAGCTGTTCCACCGGGTCAACACCCAGGACTTCGACGCCTGTGAGCGCACCCAGCCCGCCATGAACTCCCGCGCCTACCGCGACGGCGGGGTGCTCGTCCCCAGCGAACACCACATCGGCGCCTTCCACCGATGGGTGACCGACCATGTCCCGACCCCGGAAGCGGAGGAATGCCCGTGACGGACCTCTTCATCGGTGGCCAGTGGACCGGCGCGATCGACGAGCGCACCCGGGAGATCCGCTGCCCGGCCGACGGATCGCTGGTGGCGGTCGTCGACGAGGGCGGCGGCAAGGACGCGGCCGAGGCGGTGGCCGCCGCCCGGCAGGCATTCGACCAGGGGCCCTGGCCCCGTACCCCGGTCGGGGCGCGCGGCGATCTGCTGCTGCGCGTCGCCGCTCTGGTCGAGCGCGACAAGGCGGCGCTCGCCCGCGCCGAGTCCCTGGACACCGGGAAGCGCCTGGCCGAGAGCGACGTCGACATCGACGGTGTGGTGGCGTGCTTCCGCTACTACGGACAGCTGGTGCGCACCGAGGCGGACCGGGTCGTGGACACCGGCAGCGAGCACGCCGTCAGCCGGGTGGTCTATGAACCGGTCGGGGTCTGCGCTCTGATCACCCCGTGGAACTATCCACTGCTCCAGACCGCGTGGAAGGTGGCGCCCGCGCTCGCCGCGGGCAACACCTTCGTTCTGAAACCCAGTGAGCTGACCCCCAGCACCGCGATCGCCCTGATGCGGCTGCTTGCGGAGGCCGGACTGCCGGACGGGGTGGCCAATCTGGTGCTCGGCCCGGGCGCCGAGGCCGGGGCCCCGCTCACCGACAACCCCGATGTGGACATGGTGTCCTTCACCGGGGGCCTGCGGACCGGACGCCGGATCATGGCCGCGGCCGCGGGCACGGTCAAGCGGACCTCGCTGGAGCTGGGCGGCAAGAACCCCAATGTGGTCTTCGCCGACGCGGACTTCGACACGGCCGTGGACTACGCGCTCACCGCGGTCTTCCTCCACTCCGGGCAGGTCTGCTCGGCCGGGGCCCGGCTGCTGGTGGAGGACCCGGTGCACGACGCCTTCGTCGAGGAGGTCGTACGCCGGGCCCGCGGGATCCGGCTCGGCGGGCCGTTCGACGAGCGGGCCCAGACCGGTCCGCTGATCTCGGCGGCGCACCGGGCCAAGGTCGAGGCGTATGTGGCGGCCGGGCTCGCGGAGGGCGCCCGGCTGCGCTGCGGCGGCACCCGCCCCGACGATCCGGCCCTGGCCGACGGCTACTACTTCCTGCCGACCGTCCTCGACCGCTGCCACAGCGGGATGTCGGTGCTGGCCGACGAGTCCTTCGGGCCGGTGCTCACGGTGGAACGTTTCGCCGGTGAGGACGAGGCGGTGCGGCTGGCCAACGACACCGTGTACGGGCTCGCCGGGGCCGTATGGTCCGGCGACGAGGCGCGGGCGCAGCGGGTGGCCTCACGGCTGCGGCTGGGTACCGTCTGGATCAACGACTACCACCCCTGTCTCCCGCAGGCCGAGTGGGGCGGGTTCAAACAGTCCGGGACCGGGCGGGAGTTGGGGCCCAGCGGACTCGCGGAGTACCGGGAGGCCAAGCACATCTGGCGCAATACGCGTCCGCGTCCGCAGGGCTGGTTCGCCTGACCGGGGAGTCCGTCCGGGTCCGATACGCGTCCTCCTCGGCGTCCATCACCCAGACGGTGAACCCCGGTTCGGGGGAGCCCTCCCTGCTCACGGCCGGTCCGCCACCTCGTCGGGCGCCGCCGCGTCCGCCTCGGGGCGGCGGTACATCCGGGTGGCGGTGATCTGGCCGTGGACCTGCTGCTCCTCCTCCGGCTCGCGGACCGGCAGGCCCGGCCGCAGATGCTCCTCGACGCTGATGTACTTCAGTCCGGCCCGCAGATCCGCGTCATTGCGCAACCGGATCACCAGCGGGAACTCGGCCAGCGCGGTGGTGTCGAACAGCCCCGTCGTATAGAGCAGCTGCACTCCCAGCGCGTCCGCCACCGCCCGCTGGAGCTCCAGCAGATAGGTGGCGTTGGCGCGGCCGATGGGGTTGTCGAGGAAGAGCGTGCCCGCGTGGCGGTGCTTGTCCCGGCCCCGGTCGTTGCTGCGCAGGGCCGCCATCGTGCAGTACAGCGCGATGGCGGCGGTCAGCAGCTGCCCGCCGGAGAACACGTCGCCCATCTGCCCCACCGGGACCCGCTCGGCCCGCAGCACCGCGTCCGGTTTCAGGATCTCCACGGCCACCCCGCGCGGCTGGAGCGCGGCATGGACCCCGCGCAGCAGCAGTGACATGCCGTCCCGGCGCAGATCGGAGTTCTTCCGGACGGCGGAGCGGGTGGCCTCGTCGATGACCTCGCCAAGCCGCTCGGTGAGCGTGGCCTGGTCGGGGTCCTCGAAGCGGATCCGCAGGAACTCCTGGCCCGACCACTCGCCGAGCCCCTCCGGGAGCCGGGAGAGCCGCTGCGCCGAACGCAGCGTGGCCAGACAGGACTCGACGAGGCCGCGCAGCCGGTCCACGATCGAGTCGCGGTTGCGCTCCAGCTGCTCCAGCTCGTCGGTGAGCACGCGCAGCCGGGGCGCGAACGCCTCGGCCCAGGCGGCGGCGTGCTCTGGCAGCGCGGCCGCCGGGAGTTCGCGGATCTGCTGGCGGGCGGGGGTGCGCACCTGCTCGTAGCGGGTGGAGTTGGCGTGCCGTACGAGGACGTCGCTCGCCTCCCGCACCGAGGACTCGGCCGCCGAGAGATCGGCGGCGCAGCCGCGCAGTGAGCGGCGGGTCTCGGCGGCGGCCTGACGGGCCTCGGCGAGATCCCCCGCGTACGGCTCGGGCCGCTCGCCGTCGTCCTCCGCGCCGGGGCCGTCCCGCAGCAGATCCCGCAGCAGGGCGGCGGTCTCGTCGAAGCCGCCCGCGGCGTCCTCGGCGGCGCGGTGGGCGCGCACCAGGTCGGCGTGGGCGGTGCGGGCGGTGTCCAGGGCGTCCGTACGGGCGGCCAGTTCGCCATTGGCGGTGCGCAGCAGCTCCTTCGCCTGCTCGGCGTCGGCCGGGACCGTCTCCTCCGGCAGCTCGGTGTGGGCGTCGCCGTCGGCGGGGGCGAGCCGCTCGGCCTCGCCGCGCAGCCGACCCAGCTGCTCGCTCGCCGCCGACGCGCGGCTCTCCAGCATCTGGACCAGCGATTCGGCGCGGGCGGCGGCGGCCTGCCGGGAGGGGCCGTCGGCGCCGTCAGTGCCCTCCAGGAGCTGGGCGGCGCGGGTGCGGACCTTGTTGGTGAGCCGGTCGAGGGTGGCGAGGGCCGCGCTCTCGTCGCTTTCGGCGCGGGCCTGTTCGGCGCGGAGGTCGGCGCCGACGCCGACCTTCTCGTAGACCTGGGAGGCGGCGCGGTACGCCTCGCGGAGCGCGGGCAGCGAGGCGGAGGGCGGCTCGGTGGCCTCGCCGAGGTCGTCGGGGGCGCCCGCGATCTCCGCGCGCTCGGCGCGCAGGGCGCGGGCGGTACGGCGCGCGTCGTCGGCCGCGCGCTGGGCGGCGCGCCGGTCCTCGTCGGCGGCGCGGGCCCGGTCCACGCAGCCCGCGGCGCGCTCCTCGTACTCGACGGCCTCCTCTGCCAGTTCGCGCAGCCGGGTCTGCCAGGTGGCGCGCTCCCGCAGCCGGTACGCCAGACCGGCCAGCGCGTCCGCCACCCGGCGGGCCCGCTGCGCCGCCTCCTGGCGTTCGTCCCGGACGCGGGCGGCCTCGGTGGCGGCCTCATCGGCCTCCGCGCGTGCCGTGCGTGCCTCCACGAGGTCGCTCTGCGCGGTGTCGGCGGCCTCCCGCGCGGTCTCGGCCGCGGCCGCGAGCTCCGCGAGCCGCCCGGTCGGGCAGCCGGTGCGCCAGGAGGCGAGCCGCGCGGACAGCGCCCGGTCCCCGGCCAGCCGCGCGGCGAGCGCCCTGATCTCCTCGTCCCGCGCTGTGGCACGGGCCCGCAGCTCGCGCCGTTCGTCGTCGGCGGCGCGCTCGTCGTGCATCGCCGGGTTCGGCGGCACGAGGAAGACCGCGCTGTCCTCGGCGCCGGGCGTGGGCGTCGGCGCGAGCAGCGCGGCCGACGTCCCGACGGCCACGGCGGACCGCGGCAGCAGCGACGCCTGGCCGAGCACCTCACGGGCGCGGGCGTGGGTGCCGGGGTCGGTGATGACGACGCCGTCCACCAGCTCGGGCCGGGCCGCGAGCACGGCGGCGTGGTCGACGGGGTCCACGGCCTGGGCGAGATAGCGCCAACCCGGGAGCGCGGGGATGCCGTGCTCGCCGAGGAATTCGACGGCCGCCAGCACATCGGCGCTGGGCGGCAACAGCCCCCCGTCACCGAGCGCCCCCAGGATCCGCGCGTCCTCGGCGGCGGCGGTCCGCAGCTCGAACAACTGCCGCTCGGCGGAGCTCACACTCTCCTCGAGCAGCTCCCGCAACGCCTCGGCGTTGCGGTCCAACTCCTCGGCGGTGAGCGGGCCTTCCTCGAGGGGCCGCGGGGCGGGCTGGGGGCGGCGACCACGGTCGCGGTCGCTTTCGGGATCGGGTCCGGGTTCGGGTTCGGGTTCGCTGCCGGGATCGGGGCTCCAGCAGTCGGAGTCGTCGGTGGCGGTGTCGGCGTCGTCGGGGCCGGGCTGGGTGTCGTTGGCGGCGGCGGCCTCCCCTTCGGCCTTACCGCCGTTGCCGACCCGAGCCGACACCTCTCCGGGCGGCCGGGACTCAGCCGCCACAACCCGGGCCCCGCCGCGCGGAACGCCCGCCGGGGCCGCGTGGTTGACGTCGGCCGAGTCCGTCGCGACCCGCGTCCCGGCCCGACCGCCGTCGCCGTGGGAACCGGCCGCCACGGCCGGGGCGCCGTCACGGGGACCGTCGGGGCGCGGGCCGTCATCGTCCGCCAGATCGTCCCCGGCCTCGTCGATCCGCACCGTCACCCGTCCCGCGGGCCGCGACTCCGCCGCGAGCGGACGACGCCCGGGGGCCTCCCCGGGGTCCGCCTCCGCGTCCTCGGCGGACGCCGCTCCATGGCGAGCGCGGCGCGTCTCCTCCGCCTCATCCACCGGTTGGGCATCCGTCCGTCCACCGCCGACGGGGGAGGAGCCGTCCCCCGGCCCCTCGACGCGCCCCGGCACCTCGCCCACCGGGCACGGCTCGCCGAGGGCGCACGAGGCGGCGCCGCCCTCACCGGGCGCCGGGCCGGAGGCGGGACCCGGGCCGGCGCAGTCCTCTGCCGCGAGGCGTTCGCGGGTGTCGGTGGGGGGCTCCTCGGGGGCGTAGGCGTGGTCGTGGGGCGCGGGCTCGCCGTCCACGGGGACCGGGTGGGCGGAGGGGTCCGCGCGGAAGGCGGCGGGGAGTTGGGAGAGTCCGACGTCGTCCGCGTCCTCCTCGTCCACGTGGACCGTGATCCACCCGGTCCGGTCCGAGTCGGTCGGCAGGGCTCGGGCCCCTCGGCGGCCCACGCCGTCCGCGTCCGGAACCCGCACCGTCACCCCGCGCGCCGCGCGCGCGTCCGCCGGTGACGGGCGGGTGGCGGCGGCGCGTGGGGCGGGGACGGCGGCGGACGGCTGCGGCAGGCCCAGCAGTTCGACCAGGCGCTGCTCCGCGCCCAGCGCCTCCGCGGCGCGCCGCTCCGCGTCGTACGCGGACTCCGCGGCCCGCGCCGCGTCCGCCGCTCGCGCCGCGGCCAGTTCGATGCGGGCCTCCTCGGCGGCGGCCGACTTCGCGTGGTCGGCGGTGCGCCGGGCGGTCTCGCGGGCCTCGTCGAACGCGGCGACCGTGGTCTTCTCGGCGTCGCTCGCGGCGAGCGCGGCGCGGGCCGGGTCGGCGTCGGGGGCGGAGTCGTCGAGCCATCCGGCGCGGACGGCCTCGGCGGTCTCCTGCTCGACCTCGGCGAGCCGCTGGCGCAGATGCTCGGCGTCGCTGCGGGCGCGCTGGGCCGCCGTGGCAGCGGAGGTGGCGTCGCGGTGGGCGGCCTCGCCCGCCTCCTGGAGGCCGGCGGAGCGCTCCTCCTCCTCGTTGGCGACCCGCTCGCCGTCCTCAGCGGCCGCGTGCAGGGCACGGACGAGTTCGGCGGCGGCCTTGGCGCGGGCGGCGAGCGCGGGGGCCGCGTCCCGCTCGGCCTCGCGGATGGCGGCGGCCACGCGCGCGGAGCGGTCGGCGGCGGCGCGGTGGCGCAGCACGGTCTCGGCGGCCTGCCAGGCGGAGTGCAGGGTGCGGGCGTCGTTGAGCTCGCGGCGCTGCGCGGCGGCGCCCTTCTCGGCGGCGGCGAGCGCCAGGGAGGCGTGCCGGTAGGCGAGTTCGGCGGCGACGAGGTCGCTGCGGCCGCGCGCCCCCTCGGCGTCGGTGACGGCCTCGGCGGCCGAGGCGACCCGCTCGGCGAGCTCGGCGGCGCGCGCCCGCTCCTCCCCGCCGCGCGCGGACAGCCGCCGGGCGAGCGTACGGGTGCGGCGCTCGGCGCCCGCGTGCACACCGCGCGCCTGCTCACGCCGGTCCGCGGCGTCCGCGATGCGCTGGAGCAGATCGAGCGAACCGGCGGTGAAGTCACGCTCGGCGGTCAGCTCGGCGCGGCGGCCCAGCTTGTGGGCGAAGCCGTGGACGAGGTCGGCGAGCCCGTCCGTGTCGCGGGTGTCGGTGACGGCGCGCAGCAGCAGGTCGGTGAAGTCGGAGTCGTTCTTGACCGCGAAGAGCCCGGCGGCCTCGCCCTCGTCGGCGTTCATCTCCCGCTGGTAGCGGAAGAGTTCGGGGTCGAGGCCGAGCTCGCCGAGGTGTTCGTTCCAGCGCTCGTGGATCTCCACCCAGACCACGTCCAGATGCGGGTACGCCTTGGCGGCCTCCGTAAGGGCGTCACGGAAGCCCTTCATGGTGCGGCGGCGGCCGCGGGCGGTGGAGGCGCCCTCGACGGCGGGCCGCACCGCCGCGGACTCGGCGACCGGCAGCGAGTCCAGGCTCATCCCGGGGCCGGGCCGGAAGGAGTACCACGCCTCGGCGAACTTCCGCGGGTCGTTGGAGACCTGACGGCCGCGCCATTCGCTGACCTTGCCGACCACGACGGTCTCACCGGTGACGGTGTGCTGCCACTCCAGCGCGACATGCCCGCAGTCGTCGGCGAGCAGGAACTTGCGCAGCACACCGGAGCTGGCGCCGCCCAGGGTGTTGCGATGGCCGGGCAGCATGACCGAGAAGATCAGTTTGAGCAGGACGGACTTGCCGCCACCGTTCTCCAGGAAGAGCACCCCGGCGGGGGCGGGGCGGCGCGGCGGGCCGACCGGCTCCTCCTCGAAGAACTCCGCCTGAGTGGGCGCGGGGCTGGGCACCGGCTCGCCGACTCCGCGCAGGTCCAGCACGGTGTCGGCGTAACGCGCACCGGCCGGCCCGATGGAGTAGAGGCGGATCCGGGACAGCTCGTACATGGCGGCGGACTCTCGTTGTCGGAAGGTGTGGTGGTGTCGGGCGGGTGGGGGGCCGGGCGTCGGGGTTCAGGAGTGGAAGGGGAGACCGGCGTCGGCCACCAGGTCGAGGTCGTCGCCCTGGTCGGGGGGCAGCAGGGTGGCGCCGCCGTCGCTGACGGGGACGACGCCGAGCTCCAGCAGCTCGGCCATGGCGGCGGAGGCCGCCATGTCGCGCACCTGGAGCTGATAGCGGGCGGTCGTGCGGTAGGTGCCGCCGGATTCGTCGCCGGTGCGCTGGAGGAAGCCGGAGTCGACCAGGAAGGCGACGGCCTTGCCGACGATGCCGGTGGTGGAACCGGCGAGCCTGCGCGCGTCCTTGGTGGCGCCGGTCGCGCTGCGCCGGGCGTAGACCCGCCAGGCGGACTCCAGACCGGGCGCACCGGTGGCGGGGTCGGTGTTCTCCCCCTGCTCCTCGGCGCGCTCCTCCAGCCGCCGGCACGCCTGGCGGACGAAGGCGTCGACCCCGTTGACGGTGACGCGGCCGATATAGCCGTCGTCGGCGAGGTCCTCGGGGCGGGGGAACGCCAGGGCGGCGACGGCGAGATGGGCGAGGCCGTGCAGAAAGCGGTCGGCGGAGTCGGTGGCGGCGCGGCGGGCGTAGTCGCCCATGCGGACGGCGAAGACGGAGTCCTCGGCGGCGGTCACCGCCATTCCGGCGCGGGTCGACACCTCCAGCACGATGAGCCCGAGACCGGCGGCGATGGCGTCGGTGAGGCGCGCGAACGCCGGTTCGTCGCGGTGGCGGCGCAGCAGCTCGGCGTATTCGACGTCCCGCGCGGGCAGCAGCTTGGGCTGGAGCCCGAAGGCCACCAGCCGCGCGGCGTCGGCCGCGTCGGCGGGTGTCAGCCCGGCGGCCGCCGGGGCGGGGGCCGCGTCCGGCGGGGTCATCTCGTCGATGTCGTACTCGGTCACGGCTGAACCTCCTCGCGCGGGGCGTACTCATGGATCGCGGCCATCAGGCCACCTCCGCGCGGTCGGCCGCCATACCGGCCGCGTCCAGCAGGGCGGTGCCCACTATCAGGTCGGCGCCGCCGAATTCGGGGTCGTCCAGTTCGGTCCCGTCGTCCACGGCGAACAGCAGCCGCTGCTCGCCCTGGCGGTAGGCGGTGCCGACCGGGGGGCTCGCGGCGTGGACGGCGAGGAGGGCGATCAGATAGGGCAGATCGGGGTCGCGGCGGCGGGCGTCGGCGAGCAGCCCGGACAGCCGTCGCGGGGCGTCCGCGGGCAGTTCGAGCAGTTCCATGGCCACCGCCAGCTGCTCCTCGCTGAAGCGGCTGTCGTCGGGGGTGGCGATGAGATCGGGCTCGGGCATCTCCGCGCCGAGGTGCTCCCGCTCCACGGGCGGGGTGAGCAGCATCTCGACCAGGTCGCTCATCCGCACCGAGGTCGGGGTGCGCAGCCCCGTGCCGCGGGCGAAGAACGCGTCGGTGACCCGGCCCGCGCGCTCGAGGGGCAGCGGGAGGACGGGGGCCAGCAGCTGTCCGTACAGGTCGTATCCGGAGCGCGGGGCCGGGGGCGCGAAGGACTGGCGGTCCTGCTCCGCGCGGAACAGCGGACCGGCCTCGAGCAGCCGGGACTGGAGCTGGGTATGGCGCCGGATGCAGTCCTTGACGATGTCGACGAGCTCGGCGGCGCGCCGCTTGTGCTCGGCGCTCTCGGCCTCGTCGCGCGCCTTGCGGATGTTGGTGAGGATCGCGTTCTCGTGGCGGTAGCGGTCGGCGACGTGGTCGAGCGCCTCGCTGATCAGCTCGGGGACGGTGCTCAGCCAGTCGACGGCGCGGACGTTGCGCCGGGTGGCGTCGAGGGTGCGGCGCAGGGTCTCCGAGTACTGCACGGTGCGGTAGCGGGCCTGCTCGGCGGCGAGTTGGGCATCGGCGAGGCGGCCCCGGCTGATCAGGACCTCCAGCTTGACCTCGGCGGCGATCTGGGCGCTGGTGACATCCGTGTCGAGGGCGCCGACCAGGACGTTGACCGCCTCGTCGGTGGTGCGCAGATAGACGCTGCCGCCGGGGCCCGGCACCTCTTCGATCAGCTTGAAGTCGTAATCCCTGCGGACATAGACCCCATCGGGCCCGAAGGTGCCGTAAACGGCGCGGAAGCCGCGGTCCACACTGCCGACGTTGATCAGGTTCTCCAGCACCCAGCGGGCGACCCGGTCGTGCTCGGCGGCGGGGCGCCCGGGGGCCTGGGCCGCCACCCGGGGCAGCAGCCTGGCCACTATCTGCTCGTGGTCGGCGCCGGTGTCGAAGTCCATGTGGAGCGTGACGAGGTCGATGGCGGCGAGGGCGACCTCCGCCATCGCGTACACCCCGTACTCCCCCGCGAGGTTGGCCTTGCGCGCGTCCAGGTCGTGCAGCGGCGCGGTGCAGGCGAGCGCGCGCAGCCGCCGGGCCAGGCCCTCGTCGGCGGCCGGGCCCGGGGCCGGCCTGGCGGCCCCTTCAGCGGTGTTGAGCTGGGGCGCGGCGGCCCCCGGGGGTGGAGATGTCACGTCGCACAGAGTAGGCGGTCGCACCGACAACGTACGAAACGGCACGGAGATCCCGCTATGACACACCAGGTCCCCCGCGCGTGTACGCGCGTACACCGGCGCGTCCCCCGCACCTCACCGATCCGTCAGTCTACGGCTCACCGGCCGGTGGTCCGTCCAGGGCGAGCGCCGCGAAGGTGGCGAGCCAGTGGTCGCCGGTGAAGTCCCCGGAGACGGTGGCCGGGAGCCCTGCGGCCAGATGGTCACGGGCCGCCGTCCGCAGCACGTCCGCGCGCGGATCGCCGTGCGGCAGGGCGGCGGCCAGGCGGCGGAGCGCGGCGGCCCGGCTGAGGATGAGGCCCAGCAGATGGCCGATCTGCGGATCGGCGGGGTCGGAGACGATGGGCGGGGTGAGCACGGTGACGGGCGCGCCCCATTCGACGCCGGGGAGGAAGCGTTCCAGCCAGCGCGCGAACTCCTCCTCCGGCAGCACCCGGCAGACCGCCTCGGCCTCGGTGAGCGCGGGCGAGAGGAAGTCCTGTCCGGAGGGCTCCCAGTGGACGGGCGCGTCGCGGTCGTCGGCGAACCAGTCGAGGACGGCCTCGGTGACCGGTTCCACGATCCCCTTGACGCCCGCGGCGGCCGCGCTGTCCAGGACCAGGCCGAGGGCGAAGGCGCTGTTGGTGTGGACGCCGTGCCGCACCGGGTAGGTGGCGCGTTCCAGCCATCCGCCCAGCAGTGCGCAGACGGCGTCGGCGGCCGGTTCCAGGGCCTCGGCCCAGCGCTCGCCCGCGGGCCCCGGCAGGCTTCGGCACTCGGCGGTCAGCGCGAGCAGCCAGGCCCATCCGTAAGGGCGCTCGAAGGAGGGATGTGCGCGCAGATAGTCCGCCTCGGCGGCGAGGGCGCCGGCCGTAAGGTGCTCATCCAGTACGGCGGTGACCTCGCCGGCGCGGACGCGGTCGGGGCAGCGGCGCAGCAGCCGGACCAGCAGCCAGTGCATATGGACCGCGGAGTGCCAGTCGTAGGAGCCGTAGAAGGCGGGGTGGTGCCGGCGTGGCTCGACCAGGTCCTCGGGTCCGCGCAGCAGATGCGCGGGGGCGTTGGGATAGGCCCGGGTGACGTTGGCGGTGGCGAGGGCGGCGAACCGGGCCGCGTACCGGCCGAGTTCGCTCCCCGTCCCGTCCGGCCCTTCCACCTCGTCGGGCTCGTTCGCGGCGTCGGGCTCGTTCGCGGCGTCCGGCCCGTTCACCACGTTCGGCCCGTTCACCACGTTCGGCTCGTAGGCGTTCAATGCGTTGCCCCCTCGGCGACGCGCAGATCGGTCCGGGTGCTCACGGCCGCCCCGATGATCGCCCGCAGCGCGTCGGCCGCCATGGCGGCGGGCAGTGCGGGTTCGGCGCCGTCCACGACCTGCTCGGGCGCGTACGGGAGGTGGACGAAGCCACCGCGCAGGGCGGGCCGCTCGGTGGCGATGAGGTGGGCCAGACCGTAGAAGACGTGGTTGCACACAAACGTTCCGGCGGTCTGTGAGACGGCGGCCGGAATCCCGGCCTGGCGGACGGCCGCGACACACGCCTTGACGGGCAGGGACGCGAAGTAGGCGGCGGGACCGCCCTCGACCACCGGTTCGTCGATGGGCTGCCGTCCGGCGTTGTCGGGTATCCGGGCGTCGTCGACGTTGATCGCGACCCGCTCGACGGTGACACCGGGACGGCCGCCCGACTGGCCCACGCACAGCACCAGGTCGGGGTCGGCCTCCGCCACGGCGGCGGCCAGCTCCTCGAGGGCGGTGCCGAAGACACAGGCGAGTCGTACGGCCGTGACCTCGGTGCCGGGCGGCGGATCGGCGGCCACCAGGGAGACGGCCTGCCACGACGGGTTGACGGCCGAGCCCGCGAAGGGTTCGAAGCCGGTGAGAAGCACGCGGGTCACAGCAGCGGCCCCCTTCAGAAGGCGAACAGCGAGATGATGGCGATGTTGCAGACCAACAGCGCCCCGGCGGTGGGGATCTGCGCCTTGATGGGCCCGTACTGGTCCTTGAGTTCCAGCAGGGCGGCGGGCACCAGATTGAAGTTGGCGGCCATGGGCGTCACGAGCGTGCCGCAGAATCCGGCCAGCATGCCGACGGCGAGGACGACGGGCGCGTCCCCGTGCATCTGCTGGATGAGCACGGGCCAGCCGATGGCGGCGGTCATCACCGGGAAGGCGGCGAAGGCATTGCCCATGATGACGGTGAACAGGGCCATTCCCACGCAGTAGACGGCCACGGCCACGTACTTCTGGCCCTCCGGCAGCACCTGTTCGGTGATCTTGCCGACCTGGGTGCCCACCCCGGCCTCCTGGAAGATGGAGCCGAGCACGGCGAGCAGCTGGGGCAGCAGCAGCGCCCACCCCATGGACTCCAGCAGGCTCCGGCCCGCGTGCAGCGACACCGCGGGCCGCCGCTCGCGCACCACGACCATGGCGACCAGCAGCCCGACGATCGCGCCGAAGCCGAGGCCCAGGATGGTCTCGCTGCCGGCCTCCAGGACCGGTTCGCCCCCGATGTGCCAGTGCTTGACGGCCGAGGCGCAGACGACGGCGACCAGCGGGATGGTGAGCGCCGGGACGAACAGCCTGCTGCCGAGCCGGGCGGCCGAGGCCACGCGCTGCTCGGACGTGGTGGTGCGCGGCACTCCGCGCCCGGTGAGCGGGAAGCCGCCCAGGCAGACCATGGCGAGGACGGCGACGCCCAGCGGTTCCGCCGGGGCCTTCTTCTCCACCACCCAGCTGCTGTAGAAGAAGCAGCCGCCGAGCAGCCCCCAGAAGGCGGCCGAGCCGAGGCGCTTGGGGTTGGTGCGGTCGACGACCATCTGGGCGGCCATGGCGAGGAAGACGGCGCCGACGAGCCAGTAGAACCACTCCGCCTTGATCACTTGGCTTCCTCCGCGGTGCGGCTGCCCTCGGCAGCGGATCGGCCGCCGGCGGCGGCGAGGTCGTGGTCCAGCGAGCGGTCCAGGCGCAGCAGCCGGAAGCCGTGGATGAGGAACGCGCAGACGGCGGTGGGGATGGCCCACAGCGCCAGCTGAAGGGGCTCCAGGTGGGTGTGGTACGTGGTGTTGACGAACCCGGTGATCAGCAGGATCGAGCCGATCGCCAGGAAGCAGTCCTCGCCGAAGAACAGCCCGACCGTGTCGGCGCTGGCGGAGTACGAGCGGACGCGCTCGCGGACCCGCTCGGGCAGCGGGCCGTGGCGGCGCTCCGCGGCGCCCTCGGCCATCGGCGCGACCATGGGCCGGACGCTCTGGGCCGGCCCGCCGATGCTGGTGAGGCCGAGCGCGGCGGTGAGCTGGCGCAGCAGCAGATAGAGGGCGAGGAACCGGCCGGTGGTGAGCTTGCCGAGCCGGCCGATGAGGGTACGGGCCTGTTCCTGGAGGCCGTGGCGCTCCAGGAGGCCGATCACGGGCAGGGTGATGACGAAGATCGTCACCGAGCGGCTGGAGGCGAAGCCGTTGCCGAAGGCCGCCAGGATCTCCTGGGGCGAGAGCTTGGCCAGCAGTCCGGTGGCGATGCCGGCGACCCCCACCACCAGCAACGGGTTGCGTCGTGTGGCGAATCCGAGGATCACCACGAGGACGCCAAGGAGAACGATCATGCGTCCGGCCTTCCGCGCACAAGGACCTCACGGGGGCGTGAGGAGGGTGCACCGGAGGCTAGGCGTTCGTTCAACGATCCGACAAGAGCCTGAAACGAACTTGTTCCGGCTCCGCCGGATCGTTTACCGCTGGGAAACCTCTATCGGCGGGACATCTTCCGCCCGTAGGCGTCGGCCAACTGCCCCTGGGAATCGTCCAGATAGGAGGCGAGCAGCCGCTCCGCCTCCATCGCGTCGCCGCCCTGGAGCACCTCCAGGATCTGGCGGTTGCGCACCAGATAGGGAGCGTGGAAGCGGCGGGGGTCGGCCATGACGTGGAAGACCAGCCGGAGCTCGGCCAGCACCGCGCGCATGAGTTCGTCCGCGCGGGGACTTCCGGCGAGGGAGACGATCGCCTGATGGAAGCGGATATTGGCGGTGGACAGGTCCTGCCAGGCCCGGTCCCGCGCGGCCCGCTCGCCCGCCAGGACCGCCGCCTCGACCGCCCGCACCTCGTACGGTGGCTCGCCCAGGCCGCGGACCGCCGCGCATTCGACGAGCCGGCGCACGCGGTAGATGTCGTTGAGGTCGTCCACCGTGACGACGCGGACGAAGACGCCGCGGTTCAGTTCGTGCACCAGCAGCCGCTCGTGGGTCAGCAGGCGGAACGCCTCCCGGAGGGTGTTGCGCGAGACGCCGAGCGCGCCGCCCACGCTGTCCTCGGACAGCCGGGTGCCGGGCGGGAAGAACCCCTCGGCGATGCGGTCGCGCAGGATGTCCGCGACGCGCTCCGCCGTGCTGGTGCGCCCCAGCAGTGCCCGGTCGGCCTCGAGCCCGGCGGCGAGACCGGGGACCGGGGCGTACCCGGTCGGCTCCACCGGCTCCGCGGCTTCCGGCGTCCCGGCCGTCTCCGGCGCCTCCGACATCTCCGGCACCTCGTCCGGCGACTCGTCCGACGACTCGCCGGAACGGCGGTTCGCACCCTTTGTCCCGTTCGCCACATCAGCCCCTGTTCGGTGTCTCGTTCGTCCCGTATAGCGAGAAGTCAAGCCCAGAAACCGCCCCCGGACAACAAGCGTCTTGTCGGATCGTTCAACGATCGCTTACCTTGTGGTGCCATCCGCATCCCCTGACGTATCCCCCACGCCCGAACGGACGGATATGACCGCATCCTTGGCGAACCTGTCCATCGATCTCAACGCCGACCTCGGCGAGGGGTTCGGCCGCTGGCAGCTCACCGACGACGAGGCCCTGCTGTCCATCGTCACCAGCGCCAATGTCGCCTGCGGCTTCCACGCCGGGGACCCCTCGACCATGCGCCGGGTGTGCGAGCTGGCCGCCGAGCGCGGAGTGCGCGTCGGGGCCCAGGTCTCCTACCGGGACCTGGCTGGTTTCGGCCGGCGCAGCATGGACGTCCCGCCCCGGGAGCTGGCCGACGAGATCGCCTATCAGATCGGCGCGTTGGAGGTCTTCGCCCGCGCCGCCGGGACGCGGGTGCACTACGTCAAGCCCCATGGCGCGCTCTACAACCGCAGCGTGCACGACGAGGCGCAGGCCGCGGCCGTGGTCGAGGGCGTCAGGCTGGCCACCGGCGGTCCGCTGCCGGTGCTGGGGCTGCCCGGGTCCCGGCTGCACGAGGCGGCCCGCGCGGCCGGGCTGCCGGTGATCGCCGAGGCGTTCGCCGACCGCGCCTACACCGCCGCCGGGACGCTCGTGCCGCGCGGCGAACCCGGCGCCGTGGTCCACGACCCGGACACGGTGGTCAAGCGCGCCCTGGGCTTCGCCCGCGACCGCGCGGTGACCTCCATCGACGGACGGCGCGTCGAGGTGGACGTGCGCTCGCTGTGCGTCCACGGCGACACCCCCGGCGCCGCCGACCTCGCCCGCCGGGTGCGGTCCGAGCTGGCCACCGCGGGGGTGCGGGTGGCGGCGTTCATATGACGGTGCGGACCCTGCCCGTCGGTGAGCACGGGCTGCTCATCGAGCTCGACAGCGGTGAGGCGGCCGAGGCGCTCCACGCCGAGCTGCTGCGCCGCGCCGCCGAGCGGCGGCTGCCCGCCGTGCGCGAGATCGTGCCCGCCGCCCGCACCGTGTTCCTCGACGGGCTCGCCGACCCCGGGCGGCTCGCGGCCGAGCTGCCCGGCTGGCGGATACCGCCGCTCGACCGGGGCGACAGCGAGATCGTCGAGGTGCCCGTGCGCTACGACGGGCCCGATCTGGACGAGGTCGCGCGGCGGTGGGGGGTGGCGCCCGAGGAGGCCGTACGGATCCACTCCGGCGCCGAGTTCCGGGTGGCCTTCTGCGGCTTCGCACCCGGCTTCGGCTATCTGACGGGGCTGCCCGAGCGGTTCCACGTGCCGCGCCACGCCACGCCCAGGACGCGGGTGCCGGTCGGCTCGGTCGCCCTCGCGGGCGGGTACACGGGCGTCTATCCGCGCTCGTCCCCCGGCGGCTGGCAGCTCATCGGCACCACGGACACCGTGCTGTGGGACACCGCGCGGGAACCGGCGGCGCTGTTCACCCCCGGCACTCGCGTCCGCTTCATCCCGGTATCGGATGGCGCGGCCCCGGAGGGGGCGGCGCCATGACCGACAGCGCCTTCGTCGTCGTACGGCCGGGAGCCCTGACCACCGTCCAGGATCTCGGCCGCGTCGGCCATGCCCATCTCGGAGTGCCCCGCTCGGGGGCGCTCGACCAGCCGGCCCACCGGCTCGCCAACCGCCTGGTGGGCAACGCCGAAGGGGCCGCGACCCTGGAGACCACGCTGACCGGCTGCGCGGTACGGCTGCGCCGTCCGGCGACGGTCGCGGTCACCGGCGCGCCCTGTCCGGTCACGGTCGACGGCCGCCCCGTCGCGTGGGGCGCGGCCGTACGGGTACCGTCGGGCGCGCTCCTGGAGGCCGGGGCCGCCGCCCACGGGGTGCGCAGCTATCTGGCGTTCGACGGCGGTGTCGAGGCCGAGCGGGTGCTGGGCAGCCGGGCCACGGATGTGCTCTCCGGGCTGGGCCCGGCGCCGCTCGCGGACGGCGCGGTGCTGCGGCTCGGGCGGCCGCGCGGGCCGGTGCCCGCCGTGGACGGGGTACCGCACCGGGGCGTCGCACCCGAGCTGGTACTCCCCCTGGTGCTGGGTCCCCGTGACGACTGGTTCACCCCCGCGGGGCTGCGCACCCTCTCCACCGGGGACTTCCGCGTCTCGGCCGCGAGCAACCGGATCGGCCTGCGGACCGAGGGCCCCTCGCTGGAGCGGGCGCGGGACGGTGAGCTGGCCAGTGAGGGCATGGCCCTCGGCGCGCTCCAAGTCCCGCCGGACGGACGGCCGGTGCTCTTCCTCGCCGACCATCCGACGACCGGGGGCTACCCGGTCGTGGGCGTCGTACCGGACCGGTATCTGGCCGCCGCGGCGCAGGCCGTCCCCGGCACTCCGGTGCGGTTCACCCCGCTGGGCCGGGTCTCCTGGGGGCCGCCTGCCGGACGGACCGTGCCGGATGGCGGCTAGGGGGCGCGCCGTGCGCCGACGCGCTGCCTGCGCTGTGCCTTGCGGCGCAGCGCGCGGCGCTCCTCCTCACCGGTACCACCCCAGATCCCGTGGGTCATTCCGCTCTCCAGTGCGTAGTCCAGGCATTCCTGGATCACCGGACAGCGCCGGCAGACCTCCTTGGCCAGCGTCTCCTGCCGCCGGGCGGCCGGACCCGCCACCCCCACGGGGAAGAACAGCTCCGGATCCTCGTGCGTGCATTCGGCGTCATGCCACCAGGCCATGGCTGCCCCTTCCGTGAACGACGTTGCGGAAAGCACCCGCCGTCGGGCTCACGCGCGGGATGCGCGGGGCGGGCGCCCGTGGGTCAATTCGGGCGCGTCCGGGCGGGCTTTGACAAGGTGCGGGTTTCCGATCGTGGCGGCGGCAAACGGATCCGAACACGCCATGCCTCATATCGGGCGGCCTGGTTGAGCCCGGGGCGGCCTGGGGCCCCTCCCGGTCGGTCTGGGCCCCCAGGCGCGCCAGTCGTCAGTCCCGCAGCCGCTCGGGCAGCAGGATGACGGTGCTGCCCGGCCGGCCGATCCACCGCGGCCCGCCGTCGACCGCGACCCCGGTGACCGCGGCGGCCATCGCCAGCGCCCGCGCTGTCCAGCCGGACGGATGCCCGCCGTCCCCGAACCGATACCGCCATGCCTCCTCCGGATCGCCCTGTTCCGGATCGAGCATGACCTCCTCGCAGGAGCACATCGCCCCGTCACGGGCTATGGAGGGATGGATGAACGCGTCGGGGTGGTCGAAGACCGAGACGGCCACGGTGCCCCGGGAGAGCGGTGCCAGCACCTCCTCGCCATGGATGGCGATGCCGTCGAACTGCTGGAGCACCACGCCGCCGGGCGCCGCGCCGATCAGCAGCCGCCCCTCCTCCTCCAGCAGGACATCCGCGTAGTCGGCCTCGCCGCCTTCCTCACCTTCCTCGCCATTCTCGTCCTCGTTCTCGTCCTCGTCCTCGTCCTCGTCCTCGCCGATGGTGGCGACGATGTCCCCGCCCAGCGCGGCCACGACCTCCGGCACGCTCCGCCCGGCCACGAACGCCACACACCCCCAGTCCTGGTACTCCCCGCCCTCGCCGTCGAAGGCGGCGATCAGCTCATCGGCCGCCCGCTGCGCGGCCCGCTCCTCTGGGGACGGCTCCCGGGCCCCGGGCGCCCCGGCCACCAGGTCGGCCAGCGGCGTCCACCACGCCAGCTCGCCCGGGCACCGTCCGTCGGCCTCCCGGGGCCGCCAGGGGTCGGCCCCGGCCGCGATGAGCGCCGATGCCTTCTCCCGGTCCCAGTTGCGCACCGCGTGCCACAGCGGGGTGCGGCCCGCCGCGTCCGGCTGGTCCACCTCCCGTGCCACCGTGAGCAGTTCGGCCAGCACCTCGGCGCTTCCCGAGCAGGCCGCGGAGTGCAGCGGCGCCATATGGCCGCCGACGAGGCGGTCGGGGTCGGCCCTCGCGGCGAGCGCGGCGCGCACGGCCCTCAGATCCGTCCAGTCGTGGATGTCCTGCCAGTCGGTCATGCGTCCAATCTGGCATCCGCCACCGACAATCCGTCCCCGGCCTCCTCCGGCGGGCCGTAACCGCCGCCGCCCGGGGTGTGGACGACCAGGGCGTCCCCCACCCCGACGTCCGCCGCGTCACGGCCGTCCAGGCGGTCCACCGAACCGTCGGCGCGCTCGATCAGGTTCGCGCCCAGCGCTCCCGGTTCACCACCGGCCATGCCGTACGGGGCCACCCGGCGGTGGCCGGTGAGGAGGGCGACGGTCATCGGCTCCAGGAAGCGGATGCGGCGGGTGACGCCGTGGCCGCCGCGCCAACGGCCGCGGCCGCCGCTGTCCCGGCGGATCGCGAAGCTCTCCACCCGCACCGGATAGCGCCACTCCAGCACCTCGGGGTCGGTCAGCCGGGAGTTGGTCATATGGGTCTGTACGGCGTCGGCGCCGTCGAAGCCGTCCCCCGCGCCGGAGCCGCTGGCGACCGTCTCGTAGTACTGGACGCGGTCATTGCCGAAGGTGACGTTGTTCATCGTGCCGGAGCCCTCGGCCTGGACGCCCAGGGCCGCGTACAGTGCGCCCGTGACGGCCTGGGAGGTCTCGACGTTCCCGGCGACCGTGGCGGCCGGGAAGACGGGCGCCAGCATGGAGCCCTCGGGGATGCGGACCTCCAGGGGCTTCAGACAGCCGCTGTTGAGCGGGATGTCCTCGGCGACCAGCGTGCGGAAGACATAGAGCACGGCCGCCATCACCACCGAGCTGGGCGCGTTGTCGTTGCCCGGCCGCTGGGGCGAGGTGCCGGTGAAGTCCAGGACGGCGCCACGCGCGTCCCGGTCCACCGTAAGGCTGACGCGGATGACCGCCCCGCCGTCGGTCTCGTAGCGGTACGAGCCGTCGCGCAGCCCGGCGACGATACGGCGCACCGACTCCTCGGCGTTGTCCTGGACGTGGCCCATATAGGCGTGCACGACATCGAGGCCGAACTCCCCGATCATCCGGCGCAGTTCCTGGATGCCCTTCTCGTTGGCGGCGATCTGGGCGCGCAGATCGGCGAGGTTGGCGTCCGGGGCGCGGGACGGATACGGCCCGCCGGTCAGCAGCTCGCGGGTCTCCCGCTCGCGCAGCGCCCCGTCCCGCACCAGCAGCCAGTTGTCGAAGAGGACGCCCTCCTCCTGGATGGTGCGGCTGAAGGCGGGCATGGAACCGGGGGTGATGCCGCCGATCTCGGCGTGGTGGCCGCGCGAGGCGACGAGGAAGAGCAGTTGGTCCCCCGGCTCGTCGAAGACCGGGCTGACCACGGTGACATCCGGCAGATGGGTGCCTCCGTGGTACGGGTCGTTGATCGCGTACACATCGCCGGGTCGCATCGCGCCCCCGTTGCGCCGCAGCACCTCCTTGATGGACTCGCCCATGGAGCCCAGGTGCACCGGGATGTGCGGGGCGTTGGCGATGAGGTTGCCCTCGGCGTCGAAGAGGGCGCAGGAGAAGTCGAGCCGCTCCTTGATGTTGACGGAGTGGGCGGTGTGCTCCAGGCGGACGCCCATCTGTTCGGCGATGGCCATGAAGAGGCTGTTGAAGACCTCCAGCATCACGGGGTCAACCTCGGTGCCGACCGCGGTGGTGCTCGGGCGCGGCCGGACCCGGGTGAGCAGCAGATGGCCGCGCTCGCCCATGGTGGCCTGCCAGCCGGGGTCGACCACGGTGGTGGCGTCCTCCTCGGCGACGACCGCGGGCCCGGCGACCCGGTCCGACGGGCGCATGCGGTCGCGTTCGTAGAGCTCCGTCCGCTGCCAGCACCCTTCGGAGAACATCCTTACGGTCGTCACGGCAGCCAGTTCGCCCTCTCTGGGCGGCCGTTCCACGGCATGGCCGCCGGTGGGCCCGGACGCGCCGACCGCCTCGACCGACACCGCCTCGACGACCAGCGGCTTGTCCATGGTGAAGGCGTAGCGGGTGCGGTGCGCCCGGACGAAGTCCTCGGTCATCGCGGGGGCCGAGCCGAGCGGGACGGGGATGGAGGAGTCGGTGCCCGCGTACCGCAGATGGACCCGGGCGACGGTGTCCAGGGTGCCCTCCGGGACCCCGTCCGCGAGGAGTTCGCCGCGGGTCTGATCGGCCAGCCGCGCGCACAGCTCGCGCACCCGCGGCAGCGTCTCCTCGCCCAGCTCCGCCTCGACGGCCTGCTCGCGCATGGCGGTGGCGTCGGCCACCCCGATGCCGTACGCGGAGAGCACCCCCGCGAGCGGCGGCACGATCACCGTGCCGATGCCGAGCGCGTCGGCGACCGCGCAGGCGTGCTGGCCGCCCGCGCCGCCGAAGCTGGTGAGCGCGTAGCGGGTGACGTCACGGCCGCGCTGCACGGAGATCTTCTTGACCGCGTTGGCCATGTTGAGCACCGCGATGTCCAGGAAGCCCGCCGCGACCTCCTCCGGTCCGCGCCGGTCGCCGGTCGCCGCCGCGATCTCCTCGGCGAGCGCGGCGAAGCGCTCCCGGACCGTCGCCGCGTCCAGCGGCTGGTCGGCGTGCGGGCCGAAGACCGCGGGGAAGTGGTCCGGCTGGATCCGGCCGAGCATCACATTGGCGTCGGTCACGGTCAGCGGGCCGCCGCGCCGGTAGCAGGCGGGGCCGGGGACGGCCCCGGCCGAGTCCGGCCCCACGCGGTAGCGCCGGCCGTCGAAGTGGAGCACCGAACCGCCGCCCGCCGCCACGGTGTGGATGTTCATCATCGGGGCGCGCATCCGCACCCCGGCGACCTCGGTGCCGAAGATCCGCTCGAACTCGCCCGCGTAGTGCGAGACATCGGTCGAGGTGCCGCCCATGTCGAAGCCGATGACGCGGTCGTGTCCGGCCTCGCCGGAGGAGCGCGCCATGCCCACCACACCGCCCGCGGGCCCGGACAGCACCGCGTCCTTACCCCGGAAGTGCGCGGCCTCCCGCAGCCCTCCGTTGGACTGCATGAACATCAGCCGGATACCGCGCAGTTCGGCGGCCACGTCCTCCACATAGCGGCGCAGGATGGGCGACAGATACGCGTCGACCACGGTGGTGTCGCCGCGGGACACCAGCTTCATCAGCGGGCTGACCTCGTGGGAGCAGCTCACCTGGGCGAAGCCGAGGTCGCGCGCCACCGCGGCGATCGCCCGTTCGTGCGCGGCGTGCCGATAGCCGTGCAGCAGGACGACGGCGGCACTGCGGAGGCCGTCGCGGTGGGCGGTGCGCAGCGCCTCGGCGGCGGCGTCGAGGTCCAGGGGGCGTACGACCTCGCCATGGGCGTCCACCCGCTCGGGGATCTCCACCACCCGGTCGTACAGCGCCTCGGGGAGCAGGATCCGGCGGTCGAAGAGGCGGGGACGGTTCTGGTACGCGATGCGCAGCGCGTCCCGGAACCCTTCGGTGACGACGAGGACGGTCGGCTCCCCCTTGCGCTCCAGGAGGGCGTTGGTGGCGACCGTGGTGCCCATCTTGACGACGTCGATCCGGTCGGCCGGGACCGGATCGCCGGGACCGAGCCCCAGCGTCTGCCGGATCCCGGCGACGGCCGCGTCCGTATAGCGCTCGGGGTGGTGGGACAGCAGCTTGCGGGTGACCAGGCGGCCGTCCGGACGCTTGCCGACGACGTCCGTGAAGGTTCCGCCCCGGTCGATCCAGAATTCCCAGCGACCCGTCACCCCGCCATTGTCGCAGCGGACGGCGGTGTGTCGGCGATGAGCGGATCGGCGGACGGGTGGGGCAGCGGGCCGGGGGTGGTGGACGGGTGAGGAAGGTGCGCGGGGGCCGGGCCGCGGGTCACCGCGGTGAGCGCGGCGAGCGTCGCCCGCCGGTCCCGGTCCTCGAGCAGATGTCCGGTGCCCGTGAGGCGGTGGCGCCATTCCAGGGCCGCCAGCGCGACCAGACCGGGCAGGAGGTCGGTACAGCGGTCCGCGATCCAGCGGGTGCCGCGGGTCGCCATCCACCACGCGGAGGCGGCGCGCGAGGGCGCGGGGCCGTCGAGCTCCAGGGACGGCGGGGCGCCGGTCGCGATGGACCGGGCGCGCAGGGCGCCGTGGAACTCCCTGGCCAGCAGCCGGTGCCCGAGCTCGCTCGGATGCAACCGATCCACGCTCCACGCCCGCCGGTCCGCGACCCAGGTGTGGTCGCCCAGCTCCACATGGACCGCCTCGTGGCGCTGGGACAGCGCGTGCACCACGGTGTTCACGGCGCGCATCCGGCGCCCCAGCGGGCGTGCCAGCGCGGACGGCAGCCCCAGCATCCGCCCGGGGTCGGGCAGGCAGGCGGTGAGCACCACGGCGCCGTCGGCGCGCAGCGCGCCGATCGTGTGGTCAAGGGCCTCGGCGACCCGGTGGATGTCGAACGAGTCGCGCAGGGTGTCGTTCCCGCCGACCACGACCGACACCAGATGCGGGCGGGCGCGGCGGGCGGCGGGCAGCTGTTCGTCGGCGACATCGGCGGCCAGCGCCCCGCTGCGGGACAGATTGACGAACTCCACGGGCTCGTCGGGGTGCGGCCCGGCCGCCGCCGCCAGCAGCGCGGCCCAGCCGCGCCATCCGCCGCCGGGCGCCGGGTCGCCGAGCCCCTCGGTGAGCGAGTCGCCGAGGGCGGCGAACCGTAGGCTGCGCGGCTCCGCGCCCTCAGCCGGGCCCTCGCCCTCGTCCGTGGCCTCCCCGCCGCCGGGAGTCCTGCCCGGCGTGGTGCCCGGCGTCCGTCCCGCCCGGTGCGGGGCAGCGGCCCCGTCCTGTCCCGCACACCCCGTCTCCGTAAGGACGGCCTCCGCGAGGACGACCTCCGTAAGGACAGCCTCCGCAGGGACAGCCTCCGTATGGACGGCCTCCTTACGAGACGGTTCCGCACCAGCGCGGTCCCCCGTGTGAGCGCCGGCTGCGCTCACCGCACACCGCCGACGGCCCGGGGCGCGGAGGCCGCCGGAGCGGCCGGGAGCGCGGCGGCCGGGAGCCGACCGCCGTCGGCGCACCGGACGCCCTCGGTGGACGCGTCATGGGCGGCCAGGAAGGAGGCGACCGCCGCGGGCCAGCCGTAGCGCTCGGCCCGGGCCCGGGCCGCCGCCCGGCGCAGGGGCTCCGAGCGGCCGAGGACGCGCTCGACGGCGTCCGCGAAGGCCGTTCCGTTGTCGGCCGCGGTCTCGCCCGCCGCGCCGACGATGTCCGGCAGCGCGGAGAGCGCGCTGACGACGACGGGCGAACCGCAGGCCAGCGCCTCCAGCGCGGCGAGGCCGAAGGTCTCCGCCGGACCCGGCGCCAGCACCACATCGGCGCTCGCCTGGATGGCGGCGAGCCCCGCCCGCTCCGCCACATGGCCGAGGAAGACGGCCGGAAGCCCCTCGGCGCGGGCGCGGGCCTCCAGGCGCGGCCGGAGCGGCCCGTCCCCGGCGACCACGAGCGCCGCGGAGACGCCCCGCCGCCGCAGCTCGGCGAGCGCGTCGAGTGCCCGGCCCGGCCGCTTCTCGGGCGAGAGCCGCGAACACATGGCGATGAGCACGGCCGCCTCGCCGCGGTGGTGGTCCCGCAGCGCCGCGTCGTGGTGGGAGGGGTGGAAGTGGCCGAGATCCACGCCCAGGGGGGCGCGTACGACATTGCGCGCGCCGATCCGTACAAACTCGCGCGCCGCCCATTCGGTGGTGCAGACGATCCGCGAGTACGCCCGCGCGGTACGGAGGTTGAGCCGGTCCGCGGCTCCCTCGGCGAACGCGTCCGGCACCCCCAGGTGCGCAGCACGGCGTCCGCGCTCTCGTGGGAGACCATCATGGCCGGTACGCGGGCGCGCCGTGCCCACTCCCCCGTCCAGCGGAGGGAGGTGCGGTCCGACACCTCGAGCCGGTCCGGTGCGAGGCCGTCGAGCAGCCGGGTCAGCCGCCGCCGGTCGGTCAGGACGCGGTAGCCGCCGGTGCCGGGGATGGTCGGCCCGGGCAGCGTGATCACCCGCCCCTGCCGGGTGTGCTCGTCCGAGACCCGCTCGCCCGGCACCACCAGGACGGCCTCGTGCCCGGCCGCCTGGTATCCGGCCCCGAGCTCGCGCAGCGCGGTGCGGAGGCCGCCGGAGGCGGGGGTGACGAAGTTGGCCAGCCGGACGATGCGCAGCCCCTTGCCGTCGCTCATGCTCTGCTCTCCTCTCGCGGCGCTCATGCCGGGCCCCCTCCATTCGCTTCTCCGCCCGCGCGGCGCAGGAGCGCGGGTGTCGCCGTCCACCGCGGCCCGGCGGCCGCGCGTGCGGCGCTCATGCGGCGACCGCCGTGCGGGCCGCCAGGACCTCGGCGTAGTGGTCGATGAGCTGGTCGCCGATCGCCTCCCAGGTACGGCCCTCGACCGCCTCCCGGCCGGCGCGGCCCAGCGCCGCGCGCAGCTTCGCGTCGGCCGCGAGCAGCGAGACGGCGTCGGTCACCTCGGTCGCGTCCCCGGGCGGCACCAGCAGTCCGGTGCGCCCGTGGTCGATGAGGTCCAGCGGGCCGCCCGCCGCGGGCGCGATCACCGGGACACCGCTGGCCTGGGCCTCCTGTACGGTCTGGCAGAAGGTCTCCTGGGGTCCGGTGTGGGCGAAGAGGTCCAGCGAGGCGAAGACGCGGGCCAGGTCGTCGCCGGTGCGACGGCCGAGGAAGCGGGCCCTCGGCATGGCCGCCCGCAGCGCGGGCTCGCTCGGCCCGTCCCCGACCACGACCACCTGGATGCCGGGGAGCTCGCTCAGCGGCGCCAGCAGCTCGACGTTCTTCTCCGGGGCGAGGCGGCCGATGTATCCGACGATCAACTCACCGCCGGGGGCGAACGAGCGGCGCAGCTCCGGGTCGCGGCGCGAGGGGTGGAAGCGCTCGGTGTCGACCCCGCGCGGCCACAGCCGGATCCGCGGCACGCCGTGCTCGTCCAGGTCGCGAGCGGCGGCGGTGGAGGGGGCGAGGGTGCGGTCGGCGGCGGTGTGCACGGCGCGGATCCGCCGCCAGGCCGCGTTCTCGCCCGCGCCGAGGTAGGTGCGGGCGTAGGAGCCCAGGTCGGTCTGGTAGACGGCCAGCGCGGGTATCCGCAGCCGGAGCGCGGCCGTCATCCCGCGCGCGCCCAGGACGAAGGGGCTGGCGAGGTGGACGACATCGCTGCCGTGGGAGGTGATCGCGGCCGCGAGCTTCCGGCTGGGGAGCGCGACCCGCACCTGCGGATAGCCGGGCAGGGGGAGGGACGGGATACGGACGACGGGGTACGGATGCGACCGGTCCATCTCCCCTTGGCTCTCGGGTGGACCGCCGGCCGCGGCGGGCGGTGGGCCTCCGGGGGGACCCGCCGGTGCGATGACCAAGGGGTGATGACCACGGCGGTGGAGGTGGTCCGCGGTCTGGAGCGTGCAGTGAGCGACGCCGTTGATGTCGGGTGGGAAGGATTCAGTCACGATGGCGACACGCATACCGGTGTTGTCGGCGTACGAAGGGTGGCCCCGGCATCGTGAACGTTTCGCGCCGTGGAACGTCCCATGAGCGTTGGCCCTCGCACCCCGAGGGGCCCACTCGGGGCCCCTGGAGGGATCGCCGCGAACCCGAATGAACCCGCTGGAATCGGTGGCCGATCACTCGGCGTGAATGTTTCGCCGCAAGCGCCCTGGTCGGGGCGGTGTGGGGATACGGAGGGTGATGGGCCTCTCACCCACGCCCGGAAGGACGCGCCCGACGCCCTGGGGGTTGCCCGCGTCCGATGCCTTGTGGCCGCCTGCCCCCGGCCAGGTACGTCGGGGGCGGCCGGGGAGGGGTCAGAAGCCCGGAGTCTCGGGTCCGATGCGGCTGCGGACCGCCGTCTGGACCTCGGCCTCCTCCGCCGGATCGGCGGCCAGCCGGCGGAGCTGTTCGACGACGCGGGCGTCGGCGGTGGCGGCGTGGCGGGCGGCGACTTCGCGGGTGCTCTCCTCGCAGTCCCAGAGGCATTCGACCGCGAAGCCCGCCGCGAAGGACGGATCGGTGGCGGCCAGCGCGCGGGCGGCGCGACCGCGGAGGTGGGAGGAGGCCGTCTCCCGGTAGATATGGCGCAGGACGGGCGCGGCGCAGGAGATCGTCAGGCGCCCGGCGCCGTCGACGAGCGTCCACAGGGTCTGGGCGTCCGGGCCCTCGGCCCGGACCGTGCGGCGGAGTGCGGCGAGCACGAGCGGGGTGTCGTACTGACCGCCGCGGCAGGACAGCATCGCGGCCGCCGCGTCCCCGAGCGCGTCGGGGCGGTGGGCCCAGACGCGGGCCCGGTCGAGGGCGGCGATACTGCGCATGCGCTCGAAGGCGGAGAGGGCCGCCTGGGAGACCAGCTGTGAGGCGTCCGGCTCGGTCACGGCGGCCTCGATCAGGTCGAGCACCTCGGGGTCGCCGATCTCCGCGAGGTGCCGCAGCGCCGCGGCGCGGGCGGCGTCGGGGGCCGACGCGGCGGCGGCGAGGAGCTCTGGCCGGTCCTCGGGACCGGCGACGGCGGCCAGACAGCGGGCGGCCGCGTCGGGGCGGCGGGCGTCCGGCTTCAGATCGTGCTCCCGCTGGGCCCACAGCAGGATGTCATGGACGCTCCAGCCGGGGCGCGGCCCCGAGGGCCGCAGCTGGCGCTGCCATCGGTCGAAGGCGCCGCGCTCGGCCGCCGCGCGCACCCGCGGCCCGTGGTCCGGATCGTCGGCCCACAGCCGCCAGGGCCGGGGTTCATAGGCGCCGCGCACCACGGCGGCCAGTTCGGCGTCGCCGTCGGGGGTCCGGGGGAAGTGGGCGAGGATCGCGGGGGCGAGGCCGCGCAGCCCGGTGTCGTCGTCGCGCAGGGCCAGCTCGTCGAGGGCCCATTCCCAGTTGCTGCCGGCCGCGGCGTAGCGGCGCAGCAGTCGCAGCGCGTCGGACCTGCCGTACGCGGCGAGATGGCCGAGGACGGAGAGGGCGAGCCCGGTGCGCTCCTCGTCGTCGTTGACCAGGTCGTCGGGGTGGAACAGATGCTGTTCGATCTCGTCGAGCCCGGCGTCGAGGTCCAGACAGAGCCTGGCGTAATAGAGCGAGCGGTTCTCGACCTGCCAGTCACGGCGGGGGTCGCGCAGCACACAGTGGTGCAGTGCCGCGAGCGCCTCGGCCCGCGGCGCGGCGAGGGCGTGCAGGGTCCCGTCGCCGCGGCCTCGCTGGAGGAGGCCGAGCAGGGTGCCGCTGGGCGCTATGTCTGGATCGAACATGAGGTCAGCATCCGGTGCGGGAGGTTCGCTGGCAACGGGATTTCCGTCGATCGGCATTCTTGCCGATGTCCTGCCGCCGTATGCCTGATGAACGGTGCGGGACTGAGGGACTCCCGAGCGCCGCAGCCTACCCGGAATCGCGCCCTCCGCCGATTCCCGCCCGACATGCACCCGGAAGGCCATCGGCATATGCCGCAAGCACCACCGGATCGGGTATTGCCAAACCGCTTACGGGATGTCGCAGCCTGTGCAAGAGTCGTTACCGGTCCCTCCCTCAAGACCGGCCGCGCCGCGCCCGTATCGGAGAACGTCATGCCGTCCCCCCGCTCCGCGGACCATCCCGCCGTATCGCCTCCCCAACGTGACACGGTGGACGCCCTTATCTCGCAGACCCAGCGGCTCCGCGGCGGGCTCGACGCCGTCCGCCGCGACACCGTCGCGGACCTGGGCGGCACGGATGACGCGCAGGTGCGCTGGCAGCGCGCGCTGTGCGAGCTCGCCGTCCACCAGCTGGACGATCTGGGCCGGCATCTGGACGAGCTGCGCGAGGGACTGCCCGCCGATGTCCCCGGGACGGCCGACCCTTGCGAGGCCGCCGACACGGCCGAGAACGCCGGTCCCGTCGAGACCGTCGAGACCGTCGGTCCGGAGGCCGACGACGCGACGGCGGGGGCCCCGGCCGGGGGCGAGGCCGAAGGTCATGCCCCCACTGGCCGCGGTTCGCTGCTGAGCCGGGTCGGCAGCGCCGAGTGGAACCTCCTCACCGACGAGGTGACCTGGTCCGACGAGCTCTGCCGGATCTTCGGCCGCGACCCCGGGGACGGCGGGCTCACCCTCGACGAGCTGCCCTCCTGGGTCTTCTCCGAGGACCAGCCGATCCTCACCGGGATGGTCACGGACTGTCTGGTGGACGGAAAGCCGATCGACGGCGAGTTCCGTGTGGTGCGCCAGGACGAGATGGTGCGCACCGTCCATATGGCGGGCGAGCCGGTGCTGGACACCGACGGCAGCACCGCCTCCATGTGGGCCGTGCTCCGGGACGTGAGCGAGCTGCGCCGCAGCGAGCGTGCGGTGCGCGAGAGCCGGGACACACTGCGCCACCAGCGGCGGATCGCCCGGACCGAGCGCCGGCTGGCGGTGGAGGTGCAGGAGGCCGTGCTGCCGCCGTGGCGCGGCTCCCTCCGGCTCCCGGCCCGCGACGGCTTCCCGGGCGCCGGTCCCGCGCCCGACGGCGCCGCCCTCGAACTCGCCGCCCACTACCTCCCCTCCGAGTCCAGCGCCCAGATCGGCGGCGACTGGTACGACGCGCTCGAACTCCCCGACGGCCACACCCTGCTGAGCGTCGGCGGCCTCACCGGCCACGGGGTGACCGCCACTTGCGGCATGGCCATGCTGCTGGGCGCCGTGCGCGGGATGGCGGTGGCCGGGATCGAGCCGGGCGCGCTGATGGGCCGGCTCAACCAGTTGCTCGCCGTCTCCTCCCAGCCCGCCCTGGTCGGCGCCGTCTGCGCGCGGTACGACCCGCGCACCCGCACCCTGGCGTGGGCGCAGGCCGGACACCCCGCCCCGCTGTTGTTCCGCGACGGGACGGGGCGCCCGCTGCGCTCTCCCGACGGCGTGCTGCTCGGCGCCACGACGGGCGCCGCGTACACCCAGTGCGAGGAGCGGCTGGAGCCGGGCGATCTGCTGGTGCTGCACACCGGACGGCTCGCCAGGGACGCCGAGGGCGCCACCGAGCGGCTGCTCGCGCTCGCGCCACGGCTGACCGCCGCCCATGGCGCACAGGAGTGCGTACGGACGGTGGCCGAGGCGTTCGGCGACGAGCCGCGCGAGAACGACGCCTGTGTGCTGATCGCCAGGGTCACCGGCACCCGCGCATGACGCGGCGCCCCGCGTCGGCGTGACGCGGTGAAGGGCCCTCGTTGGGCGTTGACCCCGCGTGAGACGTCGGCTCCCCGTGAGGCGTTGACCCCGCGTAGGGCGTCGGCCCTTCGTACGGCGTCGACCCCGCGTAAGGCGTTGACCCCGCGTGCTGCCCCTCGTCATGCCCTTCGTACGGCGTGGCCCGGTCGCTAGACGGCCGCGCCCTTGGCGATGGAGCCGGGCCCTTTCAGCCCCGTGCCGCCCTTCCCCGCGCCTCCTCTCGGCATCACCTGCTGGATCTCCTCGCGCAGCTCCCGGATGGCCGGTGACGTGCTGTACCGCCCGGTGAGCCGGTACATCTCGCGCAGCCGGTCCCAGGTGCGGTGCGAGGAGTTCTGCTCGATCGTCAGCAGCGCCATCCGGGCATAGCGGTCGGCCTGCTCGGGATCGTCGCCGATGAAACAGGCCGAGGCGATGGAGATGTGGTCGAAGATCTGGGACCGCTGGCGCCCGCCCTCCCGCATCCGCAGCGCCTTCTTGGCATGGCTCTGGGCGATCCCCGCCGCCCCCGGCTCATGCTCCGCCAGGGTGCGGTAGACCAGCCCCTGCATGCCGTGCAGATCGGCCTCGTTGAACAGCTGCATCCAGCTCGGCGCCGGTCCGTCGTCCCGGTCCGAGACGAACAGCTCCTCCGCCTCGCCCAGGGCGCGCCGCACCGCCTGGCCATTGCCCTTGGACGCCTGCGCCCATGCCTCGATGGTGCAGAACATGGACCGGGTGCGCGGCAGCGCGGCCTCGCCCGCACCGGACTTGGCCAGTCGCATCAGCTCCAGGGCGTCGTCCGGGCGGCCGAGGTGCACCATCTGCCGGGCGGCCCGGGAGAGCGCCTCGCTCGCCCGGGGCCGGTCGCCGCCCTCGCGGGCCGCGTGAGCGGCGATGACGAAGTACTTCTGGGCGGTCGGCTCCAGGCCGACGTCATGGGACATCCAGCCGGCGAGGACGGCCAGATTGGCCGCCACCCCCCACAGTCTGCGCTGGAGGTGCTCGGGGTGGCGATAGGCGAGCATGCCGCCCACCTCGTTGAGCTGGCCCACCACGGCCTTGCGCTGGAGCCCGCCGCCGCGGGCCGCGTCCCAGGCGCGGAAGACCTCGACCGAGGTCTCCAGGGCGTCGATCTCCTGGGAGCCCACGGGGGCGGCCTCGTAGCGGTCGAAGCCCACGGGCTCGACGGAGAGGGGATTGTCGGTACGGGGCGCGTCGGTGGCGAGGGTGGGGTCGGAGAGCAGAAAGTCGCTCATGGCACCGGTGATGGCGGATCCCGCGGCGAGCGCGGCACCCGCACCCACCAAGCCGCGTCGGTTGAACATAAGGTCCATTCCCGTGAATTCGGTGAGGACCGCGGCCGTGGACTCGGGCGGCCAGAGCAGCCCGTCGCCGGACTGCCCCTTTCCCGCGCGCCCCCCTCGTCCGAACCCGAGATCCTCAATGGTCACGACTCGACCGAGGCGCTCGGTGAACAGGGCCGCCAGCACCTTGGGCACGGGATCGCGCGGCGTCTCGCCGGTGTCGATCCAACGCCGCACCCGCGAGGTGTCGGTCGCCAGCTGCGGATGGCCCATGGCCGCCGCCTTCCGGTTCACGAGCCTCGCGAGCTCCCCCTTGGACCAGCCGGCGAGGCCGAACAGGTCCGCAAGACGGGTGTTGGGTTCCCTCGTCACGTCAAGCCCCCAGGTTCCTCGGCTGACTTGACAGTAACGGTCCCGTCACGAGCCGTGCGACTATTCGCCAGGGTTCGCCAGGGTCCGCCAGATGGTGTGCCACCCGTACAGGGGTGTGATGTAGGAGCGCGTTACCCGGCCCGGTGGCGGCTCGAGTTCGACCGAACCGCATTCCCCAGGGTGCGGCCCCGCCCCGGGGCCGGGTGCGTACGCAATTCGTCGGCACACGAAGGGATCTGTCTCGCCCATGTACGCAGCGTCGTCCTCCGTGTCCGCCCCGCCCCGGCCGTACCGGCGGCAGCTGCCCGGCAATGGGCCGTACCTCGATCCCGCCCCCGGCGGCCGGGCCCGGCGGACCGCCGCCCTCGGCACCGTGCCGCCCCGCGGGAGACTCGACTTGTCCGGTCCACAGGGTGCGCAGCTGCGCACCGCGATCACCTCGGTCCACCGCATCTGTCCGGAGTTCAACCCGGTGCAGGTGCTGCGGCGCAGCGGCCGGTCCGTGCTCCTGATCGGGGCGACCGGGCGCAGCACCGCGGTGGCCAAGTGCCTGCTGGACCACTCCCCCGCGTGGGCCGAGCGGTTCCGCCGGGAAATAGCGATGTACCGGGCGTTCGTCCGCCAGCGCCCACCGGTGCGGGTGCCCCGGCTGATCGCCGCGGACCCGGACAACTGCACGCTGGTCATCGAGCGGATGCCCGGGCGGATCGCGGCCGCGCAGCGCCACCCCACCGAGCCCCCGCCGCGTGCCGATCTGGGCGCGGTGCTGGGCGCGATCCGCCGGGTCAACCAATGGCGGCCGCCCGCCGATCTGTTCGACGCCCCCATCGACTACGCCGCCCGGCTGGCCCGCTATCACGAGCTCGGGCTGCTGACCGACCGGGACATGGGCGATCTACAGAAGCTGCTGCGCGGTGTCTCACACGCCTGCGGGCGGCAGACCCCGGTGCAGTTCTGCCACGGCGACGCCCTGTTGAACAACGTTCTGCTGTCCCCCGCGGGTCCGGTGCTCCTCGACTGGGACCACGCGGGCTGGTATCTGCCCGGCTATGACCTCGCCACGCTGTGGACGGTGCTGGGCGACGCCCCCGTCACCCGGCGCCAGATCAGCCAGTTGGCGCAGGCCGCCGGTCCGGCCGCGCGGGACTCCTTCCTGGTGAATCTGATGCTGGTGCTGACGCGGGAGATCCGGCAGTACGAGACCGCGGTGCAGCGCACCATGCACGATCCCGCCCCCGTGGTGCCGGGCGCGGTGCCGGCCGGTGAGGAGCAGCGGCTGCTGCTGCGCCGGCTGCACGACGACTGCGCGCTGGCCCGGCGCGCGGTGCGGGCTGCGGTCGGCACCCGCTGAGCGGAGGCGGGGTGGCGGCCGCCTGGCGCGTCACCGGTCTGGACCGGTGACGCGCCGCAGGCGGGTGGACATGCGAACGTCCGTCCGGGTGACGGCGATTGACGCCACGCCTGGCAGCGCATATCTCTAAGTGGCTCGGCTCGGCCCGGCCCGCTTGAGGAGGCTGCAATGCCAGGATCCGCACAGGACAGCGCCCACGACGCGCACGGAAACCCGTCCGGCCCCACCCGGAGAGCCACGCTGCGGACCGCGGGAGCCGCGGCGTCCGCCGCCGTTCTGCTCCCACTGGCCTCCGCCACCCCCGCCGCCCATGCCGATCAGCGCCGGGCCGATGCACCTGGTGCCGACGGCGGAGCCCTGCGGCGCGCCTTCGCGGCCGCTGCCGCCGAGTACGGCGTTCCGCTGAGCGTGCTCCTGGGCGTGTCATATCTCCAGTCGCGCTGGGACGGCCATGGTGGCGCGCCCAGCGTCACCGGTGGCTACGGCCCCATGCACCTCACCGACGCCCACACCGCCCTGCTCACCGCCCCGCACCACAGCCAGGGCACCGAGGACGCGCGCGGCGATCTGGCCCGGCCGCTGAGGGTTCCCAAGGCCGCCGTTCCCCAGCCCCGGCAGCTGCCCGCACGGCTGCGCACCCTCAGCCGCGCCGCGGACCTCACCGGGCTGTCCGCGGAGGCGCTGCGCGGCGATCAGAGCGCCAATGTGCTCGGTGGCGCGGCGCTGCTGGCCGCCGCCCAGAAGCGGCTGGGGCTGCCGCCGAGCGAGGACCCCGCCGACTGGTACGCGGCGGTGGCGGCCTACTCCGGTGCCGATGACGCCGCGGCCGCGGCCTTCTTCGCCGACGAGGTGTACGGGGTGATCCGCGGCGGTGCCGCGCGGACGACAGCCGACGGCGAGCGGGTCTCCCTCGACGCGGCCCCCGATGTCGCCCCGGACACCCGTCAGCTGCGGGCGCTCGGTCTGCCGTCCCGGGCGCGGGATCCGCGGGTCGAGGCCCCCGAGGACGTGTCCTGCGAGTGGATCCCGGCGCCCTACGAGGAGTTCGGGGAGGGCGACTACGGCAACCACGACCTGGGCGACCGCCCCTCCTCGCAGTCCGTCGACTACATCGTCATCCATGACACCGAGGGCTCCTGGGACACCACCATCAAGCTGGTCCAGGACCCCACCTATGTGTCCTGGCAGTACACCCTGCGCTCCTCCGACGGGCATATCGCCCAGCATGTGCCGCTCAAGGACGTCGCCTGGCACGCGGGCAACTGGTACGTCAACGCCAAGTCCATCGGCCTGGAGCACGAGGGGTTCCTGACCGCCCCGGACGCCTGGTACACGGAGGCGATGTACCGCTCCTCGGCGCGGCTGGTGCGCTATCTCGCCAAGCGGTTCGACATCCCGCTGGACCGCCAGCACATCCTCGGCCATGACAATGTGCCGGGCACCACCACCTCCACCATCGCCGGTATGCACACCGACCCCGGCCCCTACTGGGACTGGGCGCACTACTTCACCCTGCTCGGCGCACCCTTCCAGCGCACCGCGGGCTCCTCCGGCGGCCTGGTCACCATCCGCCCCGACTACGACACCAACCGGCCCCTCTACACCGACTGCGAGACGGCGGGCGAGGCCTGCGCCCCGCACGGCTCGTCCGCGGTGCGGCTGCACACCGCGCCGAGCGCGGACGCCCCGCTGGTCAAGGACATCGGGCTGCGCCCGGACGGCTCGGACTCCACGACCGGGGTGAACGACACCGGCGCCCGCGCCACCACCGGGCAGCAGTTCGCGGTCGCGGGCCACGAGGGCGACTGGACGGCGATCTGGTACCTCGGCCAGCGGGTCTGGTTCCAGAACCCCAAGCGGCGGCCGACGGCGGTGAGCGCCAAGGGGCTCGTGGTGACGCCCAAGGCCGGGGCCGCGGAGGTTCCGGTGTACGGCCGCGCCTATCCGGAGAAGGAGGCGTATCCGGAGGGTGTGCCGGTGCAGGCGGTCTCGCCGCTGCCGTACAAGCTGCTCGCCGGGCAGTCCTATCCGCTGGGGCTCAGGGTGCGGGGCGAGTATCTGTGGGCGACCACCTTCGATCCGGCCGGTCACAAGGTGGTGCGCGGCCAGGATGTGTACTACCAGATCCAGTTCGGACACCGGGTGGCGTTCGTCCGGGCCGCCGATGTGACGGTCCGGCGCTCGGGGAAGTGAGCCTGATGGGCCGTCAGCCCGCCGCATAGCGGGCGGCCGGGGGCCGTGAGCGACCGTACGGTCGCTCACGGCCCCCGGCGAAGGTCTCCCCTGCGAAGGTCTCCCGGCGAAGGTCTTTCAGCGCTGCTGGAACATCTCCGCGGGCAGCGGCTTGAGCAGCCGGTACAGATCGTCGGTGATCGGCCGGTCCCAGCTGGCGATGGTGACGAGCACGCCGTCGCTGCGGTCGAACTGGGCGCAGGAGATCCGGCCCTCGGAGAGCTTGATCCGGCGGACGATGAGCAGATTGTCCTCGTGCATGACCGGGTTGTCCTCGGTGTCCACCACCTGAACCGGCTCATCGTTCCCCAGCGCCGCCAGCAGCTGGGTCACCTCGAACGGCGGCTGGCCCTCGGCCACCTCCCGGGCCGGTGAGCCCTCGGGCAGATTGCCGATGATCATCGCCGGGCCGCGGCCGCCGAACAGGTCGTAGCGCAGGAAGACGCCCTGGCAGGTGCCGTCCGGGGCGGGCAGCAGCCCCGCCCCGAGGTCGCCGGGCCAGTCTCCCGGATCCATGGCGAGGACGTCGAAGTCCGGCCCGGTGGGCGTGGCGGCGCTGCGGCGGCGGAGGAAGGACATGCGGACATGGTACGTGGCCGCGCACCGGTTGCCGTGCCGGGGAGCGGCCGGGCCGCACCCCTCATCCGGGGTCGGGCGCCGGTCGCTGCGGAAGGCCGACCATGGGGGTGATGAGCCGCTTGGCCAGCCCGGCCCGGTCGGTGCCGACCTTACGGTAGACATCGGACAGCAGCCGGGCGACCTCGCGCTCCTCGAGCCCCGTGGCCTCACCGATCCGGGCGTCCGACCAGCCCTCGGCGGCCCGCTCGGCGATGACCTGCTCCTGCGAGGTCAGCGGGCTGGTGTGATCGATGCGCAGCTGCATGGGGCGCAGCCCGGCGGCGGACAGCTCGTCGCGGGCCCGGGCCGCGAGCGCGTCGGCACCGCAGCGCACCGCTCCCTCCAGACCGCGGTAGAGCCGGTCGCCGGCCTCCTGGGGCAGGCCGATGCGGCGCAGCGCGGCGCCGTGCTCGACCAGCGCCACGGCCAGGTCGTACGCGGCCGGTGACCGCATCAGATGGCTGACGGCCTCGGCCAGCAGCTTGATCCGGTCCGGCCCCTGGGTCACGGTGGCGGCGGTGTGCAGCGCCTTGCCGATGGCGGAGTGGGTGCCGAACTGACGGGCGCGGCGCACCGCGTCATCGGCGACCTCGACGGCCTGCCGGGGATCGGTCAGCGCGAGGGCCTGGGCGAGGTGGAGCTGCCAGGGGCACCAGGCGGGGTTGCGCATACCGCGCCCGTCCATGCGGCGGCCGACCTCGGTGAGCTGGCTCCGGGCCTCGCGGTGGAGGTTGGCGGCCAGCAGCAGCTCACCGCGGACCGATGGGACATCGGGGCAGAGCGTGGCCTGCGGCAGCGTCTCACCGCGGTGGCGGGCCGCGAACTCCTGAGCCTCCTGGACCCGGCCCCGGCAGATCAGCGTTCCGATGAGGGTGCCGACCGCGGTCCAGTGCGCGGGTGTCGAGGAACCCACCAGATCGGCGATCCGCATCCCCTCACGGGCCAGCTCCTCCGCCTCGCCGAGGGCCCCGCGGCGCAGCCGGGCGTAGCCGAGGAGGGTGAATCCGAACGCCAGGTGGGAGCCGCGCCAGCCCTTGCGCTCGCATTCGGCGATGCCCTTGTTGAACAGCTCCTCGGCGCGTCCGGGCTGGTCGCAGTGGAGGAAGACCAGGGCGACCAGGATGGGCACCTCGAAGCCCCAGTCGTCATCGGTCCAGCTGAGGCCGTCGCCGAGGGCTTCCTCCGCGTAGTGCAGGGTGGTGGCGACCGGTTCTCCGCGCGTCATCGCGTCCCAGGCGCGCAGCCCCATCAGATAGCGCTCGGCCATGCCGCGGCCGGTGAGGTGGTCCGCGAGCCGGGCGAGCCGCCGGGAGCGGGCGGGCGACTCCTTCTCGTCGGCGCGGAACATGTTCCACATCAGCTGCTCGGTCTGCATCCGCAGCCGGGTGCGGGCGCTGGTGGCCCGCCCGACCTCGTCGGCGAAGACCTGGGCGGCCTCCTCCATCCGGCCGCTGTGGCCGTACGCCTGGGCGAGCCGGTAGGTGATCGCCTCGCGCAGCTCGGGGCCGAGCGCGGGCTCCTCGAGCGCGGCCCGCAGATGGTTGACGGTGACGTCGGGCTCGGTGAGCTGGGCGGCGCAGCCCAGTTCGTACAGCACGGCGGCGCGCTCCTCCAGGGCGGGCGGTTCGCGCAGGGCGCGGCTGCGGGACAAGGGCAACACCGTGCTCGTGGTGGAGCACAAACCGGAGACCATCGCCATCGCCGACCATGTCGTGGACCTCGGCCCCGGCGCCGGCACGGCGGGCGGCACCGTGTGCTTCGAGGGCACCGTCGAGGGGCTGCGGGCGAGCGGCGGCGTCACCGGCCGCCATCTCGACGACCGGGCCACGCTGAAGGAGACGGTCCGCAAGGCCACGGGGCAACTGGAGATCCGCGGCGCGTCCGCGAACAACCTGCGGGACGTCGACGTCGACATCCCGCTCGGGGTGCTCTGCGTCATCACCGGCGTCGCGGGCTCCGGCAAGAGCTCGCTCGTCCACGGCTCCATCCCGGCCCCGGAGGGTGTGGTCTCGGTGGACCAGACCCCGATCCGCGGCTCGCGCCGGAGCAACCCGGCCACGTACACCGGCCTGCTGGACCCGATCCGCAAGGCGTTCGCGAAGGCCAACGGCGTCAAGCCGGCCCTGTTCAGCGCCAACTCCGAGGGCGCCTGCCCCACCTGCAACGGCGCCGGTGTCATCTACACGGACCTGGCGATCATGCAGAGCGTGGCCACCGCCTGCGAGGACTGCGAGGGCAAGCGGTTCAGCGCCTCGGTGCTCGAGTACCACCTGGGCGGCCGTGACATCAGCGAGGTGCTGGCGATGCCGGTGACCGAGGCCGAGGAGTTCTTCGGCAGCGGCGAGGCGCGCACCCCGGCGGCCCACAAGATCCTTCAGCGGATGACGGACGTCGGACTCGGCTACCTCACCCTCGGCCAGCCGCTCACCACGCTGTCCGGTGGCGAGCGGCAGCGGCTCAAGCTGGCCGTGCACATGGCCGACAAGGGCGGGGTCTACGTCCTCGACGAGCCGACCACCGGACTGCACCTCGCCGATGTCGAGCAGCTGCTCGGGCTGCTGGACCGGCTCGTGGACTCCGGCAAGTCGGTCATCGTCATCGAGCACCACCAGGCCGTCATGGCGCACGCCGACTGGATCGTCGACCTCGGCCCCGGCGCCGGTCACGACGGTGGCCGCGTCGTCTTCGAGGGCACCCCGGCCGACCTGGTGGCCGCCCGGTCCACCCTCACCGGTGAGCACCTCGCGGAGTACGTCGGCGGCTGACCGGGGCCGTCTCCACCGGCACCGGGACCCTCGCGGGAAGCGCCGCCGGGCGGCGGCTCAGCGGCGCACCCGTGGCATCCCCAGCCCGATCCAGGAGATGATCTCCCGCTGGACCTCGTTGTTGCCGCCGCCGAAGGTGAAGACGACGCTGCTGCGGTAGCCGCGCTCCAGCTCGCCGTGGAGGACCTCGCCCGCCGAGCCCTCCTTGAGCGGGCCGGCGGCGCCGACGATCTCCATCAGCCAGGCGTAGGCGTCACGGCGCGCCTCGGAGCCGTAGACCTTGACGGCTGAGGCGTCCTGCGGGGTGAGGGCCTCGCGCTCGAGGGCCTCCACCATCTGCCAGTTGAGCAGCTTCATGGCGTCCAGCCGGGCGTGGGTGCGGGCCAGCCGGGCGCGCACCCAGCCCAGGTCGATCACCCGGCGGCCGTCGGGGAGCTTGGTGTCGGCGGCCCACTGGCGGACGCCGCGCAGGGCGCGGATGGCCATGGTGCCGTGGGCGGCGAGGGTGACCCGCTCGTAGTTGAGCTGGGTGGTGATCATGCGCCAGCCCTCGTTCTCGGCGCCGACGCGGCGGGTGGCCGGGACACGGATGTTCTCGTAGTAGCTGGCGGTGGTGTCGTGGGAGGCGAGGGTCTTGATGAGGGTGGCGGAGTAGCCGGGGTCGTCGGTCGGGACCAGCAGGATGCTGATGCCCTTGTGGGGTTTGGCGTCGGGGTCGGTGCGGACCGCGAGCCACACCCAGTCGGCGGTGTCCCCGTTGGTGGTCCAGGTCTTCTGGCCGTTGACGATGTAGTCGTCGCCGTCGCGCACCGCGCGGGTCTTGAGGGAGGCGAGGTCCGTACCGGCGTCGGGCTCGCTGTAGCCGATCGCGAAGTCGATCTCGCCGGAGAGGACCCTGGGCAGGAAGTACGCCTTCTGCTCCTCGGTGCCGAACCGCATGATGGTGGGCCCCACGGTGTTGAGCGCCATCAGCGGCAGCGGCACCCCGGCCTGGGCCGCCTCGTCGAAGAAGATGAACTGCTCGACCGGGCCGAGGCCGCGCCCGCCGTACTCCTCGGGCCAGCCCACCCCCAGCCAGCCGTCGGTGCCGAGCCGGCGGATGGTCTCGCGGTAGAACCGCTTCTGCCCGGTTGAGTCGGCGTAGCGGGCGTAGGCGTCATCGGGGACCAGTTCGGCGAAGTACGCGCGCAGCTCATCGCGCAACCGCCGCTGATCAGGGGTGTATTCGAGGTCCACGGCCCCTCCTGGAGTCTCGCGTGCGCCATGACGGCGGGCTGGGAGCGTCCTGGGATCGAGGGGCACGGTAGAACGTGTTCCAACAATACGGAAGGGCCGTGGACCGGGCCGCTCGGCCCGGTCCACGGCCCCGGGTCTCAGCCCTCCACCCGGGACGGGGTGTCGTCGCCGCCCGGCCGTACGGCCCGTACCGGCTGGCCCGGGCGCCAGGTGCGCAGCACCAGCCGCCCGTTCTCCTGGGTGGTGTGCACCACCTCGGTCACCTCGGCGCGGAAGAGGTGGAAGGGCTCGGGCGGCCGGATCTCCTCCGCGAAGCGGGCGATCGTCCCGGGGTCGGTCACCTCGACCGCCCGGCCGCTCACCCGGATGTCGCCCTCGGTCAGATCGTCGCCCGGGCCGGGGTTGGCCTGCACCGAGAACCGGGGATCGCGGCGCAGGTCCAGTGCCTTGCGCGACTCCGGCATCATGCCGAGCCACAACTCACCGGAGAGGAAGTTCACTTCGAGCGGGGTCACCCGCGGGGAGCCGTCCTGGCGCAGGGTGGCCAGCACATGGTGGCGGTAGCGCCGGAAGCGGTCCTGGGCGTAGTCGGCGAAGGCGGGCTCGGCCGCCGCGAATCCGGCCCAGCTGGTGGTCGGGTAGGTCATCGTCATGGCACCCATGCTCGGACCGTTTCCGGACGTCTCCTGTCGGGATTTCCGGGCTTCCCACTCGCGCGCCTGGTCCGGTGGCAGATACGCGTTCCACTCGGTGCCCGGCAGCGGATAGCCGACCCAGGTGCGGGCGTAGGCCGGGGGCCTGACCCGGCCGCGCCGGAGCAGCAGCGCGGTCGGTTCCCGGGCGGCGCGGCGCAGCAGCGAGGGCAGGGTGGTGGACCGGTTGTTCCCGCTGGTCTGGGCGGAGGAGCAGCCCGCGTGGTACGCGACGGGCAGGGCGCGGTCGCCGGTCACCAGGCAGGGCGGGCGCAGACCGAGGCGCTGGAGCCCCTTCGCGGCGGTGCGATAGCGGCCGGTGGTGGCGTCGGACTGCTTGGCGGTGTGGTTGAGGATGACGAACTGGCTCGCCAGATGGAGCGTGATGATCACCCCGAGGGCGACCGCCAGGTGCTGCGGGGAGCGCGCGGTCCGTACGGCGCGGAACACCAGCCCGGCGATCGGCAGCGCCAGCAGCGCGTACGAGGGCATCAGGAAGCGCGGTGCGGAGTAGCCGATGAGCAGCAGATAGGGCAGGGCGAGGGTGGCCGCGCAGGCGATGGGCAGCACGGTCAGCGGTACGGCCGGGGGCCGGGCGGCCGGGCGGCCGAGCCCCACCCGCACCCGGCGCGACTCCTGGCGGTCGCGCAGGGCGGTGTGCACGGCGAGGAGGGTCAGCACGGGCAGCGCCAGCCACCACACGGTCAGCTCCGGGTGGCGCAGCGGCACCTCGCAGGGGCGGCACAGCTGGGGCCCGTTGAGGCTGCGCAGCGCGGCGCCGACGCTGAAGTGCAGGCCCATGCCGCCCTCGACGTCGCTGGAGACGTTCAGCCGTTCCCCGATGCCGCCGAAGCGGTCGTACGCCTCGCCGATCCACTGGGCGGCGCCGAGCAGCGGTCCGCCGATCAGCGGAAGCAGGGCGGGGCGCCAGGTGCGCACCCCGATCGCGCCGATCAGCAGCGGCAGGGTGAGCCAGCCCCCGTCGGGGGTGCGCACCAGGGTGACGCCCGCGAGGACGGCGGCCAGCCACCAGCGGGCGTTCGGTTCGTCCGGCACCCGGAGGAACCAGCCGACGGCGGCGACGGCGCCGATCGCCACCCAGAGGTTGGGCATAACGGCGGGCCCGCTGATCTGGGTGATCCACAGCCCGGAGAACAGCAGCGCGGCCAGGGCCACCTGGGGCGTGGGCAGCAGCCGGGTCCAGACCCGGAAGGCGCCGTAGAGCGCGCCCGCGGACAGCAGCATCAGCAGGATCCGCAGCGCCGGAATGGAGTCGGTGGCGGATACGAGGGGCGCGACCAGGAGACTGACGCCGCGCGAGCGGGGTGCGCTGAAGTACGCGGGCGGGGTGCGCGGATCGACCTGGGAGACATACACGGACTCGTCCCAGCCCAGCGCGTGGCCGGTGTGCGGGATCACCATGGCGAGCTGGACCACGGCGTATCCGATGGCGACCAGGCCGAGCCAGGGGGCCGGACGGCGGTACCGCTGCGGCGGGCGGGGCTGGGGGCGCGGCGGCAGGACGGCGGCCGCCGGTGCGGCAGTATTCTCCATGCGCGCACCATATGATGGCTATGTACCTTTTTCGTCCTATTAGGCCGTTCGGCTCAGTGTCCAAGGGGTGCCAGGGACGCGGCGGATCCGTACGCTGTTGCAGCGGTGCACACCCCCATCCGGCGGAGGACGGACACACCCATGAAAATGCTCATCAACGTCCCCGAGACCGTGGTCGCCGACGCCCTGCGCGGACTGGCCGCCTGCCACCCCGAGCTGATCGTCGACGTCGACAACCGGGTGATCGTCCGGCGGGACGCGCCGATCGAGGACAAGGTGGGGCTGGTCTCCGGCGGCGGCTCGGGGCACGAACCGCTGCACGGCGGTTTCGTGGGCCCCGGCATGCTCGACGCCGCCTGCCCCGGCGAGGTGTTCACCTCCCCGGTGCCGGACCAGATGGTGCGCGCCGCGGCCGCGGTGGATAGCGGCAAGGGCGTGCTGTTCATCGTCAAGAACTACACGGGCGACGTACTCAACTTCGACATGGCCGCCGAGCTCGCCGAGGACGAGGGCATCCAGATCGCCAAGGTGCTGGTCAACGATGACGCGGCGGTCACCGACAGCCTCTACACGGCGGGCCGGCGCGGCACCGGCGCCACCCTGTTCGTGGAGAAGATCGCGGGCGCGGCGGCCGACGAGGGCGCGCCGCTGGAGCGGGTGGAATCGATCGCCCGGCGGGTGAACGAGCTCTCGCGGAGCTTCGGCGTCGCGCTCAGTGCCTGCTCCACCCCGGCCAAGGGCGGTCCCACCTTCGATCTGCCCGCCGGGGAACTGGAGTTGGGCGTGGGCATCCACGGCGAGCCGGGGCGTGAGCGGCGGGCGATGATGACCTCCCGCGAGATCGCCGACTACGCGGTGGAGGTGGTGGTCGAGGATCTGCGCCCGGACAGCCCGGTGCTGCTGCTCGTCAACGGCATGGGGGCGACCCCGCAGCTGGAGCTGTACGGCTTCGCCGCCGAGGTGCACCGGGCGCTCGGCGAGCGCCGGGTGGCGGTGGCGCGTACGCTCGTCGGCAACTACGTCACATCACTCGACATGGCGGGCGCTTCGATCACGCTGTGCCAGGTCGACGAGGACCTCCTGCGGCTGTGGGACGCGCCCGTGCGGACCGCCGGGCTGCGCTGGGGCGCCTGAGGCCGGCCGGCCCCCGATACGTACGCTGTCGCCGTTGGCTACACCCCGAGGAGGCGTCTGTGTCCAGCAGTGAACCCGCCGTCGACGACGTGCTCGACACCCCTTTCTTCCTCCGATGGCTCACCGCCGCGGCCACGTCCGTGAGCCGTGAGGCGGCCCGTCTCACCGACCTGGACTCCGCGATCGGCGACGCCGACCACGGCACCAATATGCAGCGCGGCTTCGCCGCCGTCTCCGAGGCGCTGGAGAAGGAGCCCCCGGGCTCGCCCGGGGCCGCCCTCATCCTGGCCGGGCGCCAGCTGATCTCCAAGGTCGGCGGGGCCTCCGGACCGCTGTACGGGACGCTGCTGCGGCGCGCCGGCAAGGCGCTCGGCGACGCCGAGCAGATCACCCCGCAGCAGCTGGCGGACGCGCTGCGGGCCGGGGTGGACGCGGTGGCCCAGCTCGGCGGGGCCGCGCCCGGCGACAAGACGATGCTGGACGCCCTGCTCCCCGCCGTCGAGGCGCTGGGCGGGGGCACCGGGTCGTTCGCGGCCGCGGGCGAGGCCGCCGAGAAGGGGGCGCTGGCCACCGTGCCGATGCTGGCCCGCAAGGGCAGGGCCAGCTATCTGGGTGAGCGCAGCGTCGGCCATCAGGACCCCGGCGCCACCTCGTCGGCGCTGATCATCAGCGCGCTGGCGGAGGCGGCCCGATGACCGACGAGAGCGGGAAGGTCGGCATAGTGCTGGTGTCGCACAGCGCGGCGGTGGCCGACTCCGTCGCCGAACTGGCGAAGGCGCTGTCCGGCGGCGGCACGGCACCGGTCCGCGCCGCGGGCGGCACCGCGGACGGCGGGTTCGGCACCAGTCCGGAGCTGATAGCGGAGGCGGCCCAGGCGGTCGACCGGGGCGCCGGAGTGGCGGTCCTGGTGGACCTGGGCAGCGCGGTCCTGTCCGTCAAGGCGCTGCTGGCCGAGGGCGACGAACTGCCCGACGGCACCCGGCTGGTGGACGCACCGCTCGTGGAGGGCGCGGTGGCGGCGCTCGTCACGGCCTCCACCGGGGCGGATGTGGAGGCGGTGCTCCAGGCGGCCTCGGAGGCGTACGACTACCGCAAGGTCTGACACCTCCGCGCGCCATTGGACGGGGCCCCGCCGGTGGCGGCGGGGCCCCGTTCCGTCCGGCCCCCGTTCCGCTCGATGTTCACCTTTCAACGAACACTCCGCGTGCATATTTGCACCGCCGCTTATTCCTCTGATACTCGGCGCGTACGGGGCGAGTTGCCCGGTTTCGGACCGCCCCGGGCGCGGCGACAGCGCCCCGCCCCCTTCAGCCGTCAAGTGATAGGCGCGATACCAGAACGGGCTTCCGAATCCGTCGATCTTGCGTCTAGACTGCTGATGTCCGAGTGGGGGGACCGGCGGCACTCAGGGGGATTAAATGGGCGTAATTGAGTTTGCCCGCGTACACCTGGCATCCATCGAACCGATGATGCCCACGCGGATGTCGCACCGGCCGCGGCCTCTTTGCGGTCCGGCCCGGATTCCACGCGCGGAAATGACCCGCCCGCGCCGACCGCACGATTCCCTGAGCGTCTGATCTCCGCACCCGTCACGGGCGTTCGACATATCGACCATGGGGTGGCGGTCCTGACCGACACCTGCCTTCATGGTGCCGCACAGAGCACGGACGGCAATCCACTTTTCTCCATAGAAAGCAAGGGTTTCCGCGTGCCTGTTTTCTTCTCCTTAATCAACGGATTTCGACATTTCGACGTGGAGGAGTCAGTCGCATGACCACACCCACGCTCAGCCCCGGCCGCTTGGATGCGGATACCGTCCGTGAGTCGGTGGACGTCGTACTCGAAGATTTCCTGACGGCCAAGGCCAGCACCACTCCGCAACACCATCTGCCGTATCTCTCCGGGCTGCTGAAGGATTTCCTGTCCGGCGGAAAGCGCATACGGCCGCTGTTGTGTGTCACCGGCTGGCAGGCCGTCGGCGGCGGCGAGGACACCGAAACGGTGTTCCGGGTGGCCGCCTGCCTGGAGATGTTCCACGCCTTCGCGCTGATCCACGACGACGTCATGGACGACAGCGACACCCGTCGCGGCAGGCCGACCATCCATCGCACCCTGGCCGCGCTGTGCGCCACCGACCGCAGACCGGACCAGATCGAGCGGTTCGGGGTCAGCGGCGCGGTGCTGCTCGGCGACCTCGCGCTCACCTGGTCGGATGAGCTCCTGCACTCGGCCGGTCTGACACCCGTCCAGTTCGACGCCGTACTGCCACTGCTGTCGGAGATGCGCACCGAGGTGATGCTGGGCCAGTACCTCGATCTACAGGCCACCGGGGAGCTGACGGACGACGTCGAGGCCACCCTCACCGTCAACCGGTACAAGACCGCCAAGTACACCATCGAGCGTCCGCTGCACGTCGGAGCCGCCGTCGCGGGCGCCGGCCCGGAGGCCATGGAGGCGTTCACCGCCTACGCCCTGCCGCTCGGCGAGGCGTTCCAGCTCCGCGACGATCTGCTGGGCGTGTACGGCGATCCGGAGTCGACCGGCAAGTCCCAGCTGGACGATCTGCGGGCCGGGAAGAACACCACCCTGATCGCGCTCGCCCTGCGCGGCTCCGACAGCGTCCAGGCGGCGCGGCTGCGCAGCCTCATTGGCAATCCGCGGCTTGACGAGCGGGACGCCGCGACCATTCAGGAGATCTTCGCCGCCACCACCGCCCGGGAGGCCGTCGAACAGATGATCGACGACCGCCGGACGCAGGCCCTGCGGGCCCTCGACGACGCCCCATTCACCGCGGACGCGGTCAACGCGCTGAAGCAGATCGCCCGCATGGCCACTGTGAGGAACTCATGACGATAGGACTTTCCACGGCCGGGGCCCAGGACATCAGCCGGAACAGCGTCCGCCCGTACCTGGAGGAGTGCACCCGCCGCTTCCAGGAGATGTTCGACCGCCATGTCGTCACCCGGCCCACCAAGGTCGAATTGACCGACGCCGAACTGCGCGAGGTCATCGACGACTGCAACGCGGCGGTGGCCCCGCTCGGCAAATCGGTTTCCGATGAGCGCTGGATCTCCTATGTGGGGGTGGTGCTGTGGTCCCAGAGCCCCCGTCATATCAAGGACATGGAGGCGTTCAAGGCCGTCTGCGTCCTGAACTGCGTGACGTTCGTGTGGGACGACATGGATCCCGCACTCCACGACTTCGGTCTCTTCCTGCCCCAGCTGCGCAAGATCTGCGAGAAGTACTACGGCCCCGAGGACGCGGAGGTCGCGTACGAGGCGGCACGCGCCTTCGTCACCAGCGACCATATGTTCCGCGACTCGCCCATCAAGGCGGCGCTGTGCACCACGTCCCCGGAACAGTATTTCCGTTTCCGGGTGACCGACATCGGCGTCGACTTCTGGATGAAGATGTCGTATCCGATCTACCGGCATCCGGAGTTCACCGAACACGCCAAGACGAGCCTGGCCGCGCGCATGACCACCCGCGGACTCACCATCGTCAACGACTTCTACTCCTATGACCGCGAGGTCTCCCTGGGCCAGATCACCAACTGTTTCCGGCTCTGCGATGTGAGCGATGAGACGGCGTTCAAGGAGTTCTTCCAGGCCCGCCTCGATGACATGATCGAGGACATCGAGTGCATCAAGGCGTTCGACCAGCTGACGCAGGACGTCTTCCTCGATCTGATCTACGGCAACTTCGTCTGGACCACCAGCAACAAGCGCTACAAGACGGCCGTCAACGACGTCAACTCTCGCATCCAGTGAGGGAACGGGGACCCGTGACTCCCGCGAAGAACTCCGCACAGCCGGAGCGCTCCTGGACCACCGGCACGGCGCCCGGCTCGGTGCCGCTGCTGGGGCACACCCTGGCGCTCTGGCGCCGTCCGCTCCAGTTCCTGGCCTCCCTGCCCGCCCACGGCGATCTGGTGGAGGTCAGGCTGGGGCCCAGCCGTGCCTATCTGGCCTGCCATCCCGAGCTGGTCCGTCAGGTGCTGCTCAACCCCCGGGTGTTCGACAAGGGCGGGGTCTTCGACAAGGCGCGGCAGCTTCTCGGGAACAGCCTCTCGGTCTCCCGGGGCGAGGACCACCGCTACCAGCGGCGGATGATCCAGCCCGCGTTCCACACCCCGAAGATCGCCGCCTACACCGCCGCGGTCGCCGATGACACCCGCGCCGCGATCGGCTCCTGGGAGCCGGGGCGCACCCTGGACATCAGCGACACCATGCACGCCCTGCTGATGCGGGTGGCCGCGCGGACGCTGTTCTCCACCGGGATCGACGAGGCGACGATCGACGAGGCGCGCCACTGTCTGCGCATCGTCTCGGACGGCATATACAAGCGCACGATGGCGCCTTTGGGGATCATGGAGAAGCTCCCCACCCCGGGCAACCGGCGCTATGACCGGGCCAATGCCCGGCTGCGGCAGATCGTGGACGAGATGATCCGCGAGCGCCAGCGCTCCGGCGCCGACCACGGCGATCTGCTCTCCACGCTGCTGCGCGCCGAACACCCCGAGACCGGCAAGGGACTTGACGACGGCGAGGTCCTCGACCAGGTGGTCACCTTTCTGGTGGCCGGGAGCGAGACCACCGCCTCGACCCTCGCCTTCGTCTTCCATCTCCTGGGCGCCCACCCGGAGGTGGAGAAGCGGGTGCACGCCGAGATCGACGAGGTCCTGGAGGGCCGCGGTCCCACCTTCGACGACCTGCCGTCCCTGGAGTACACCCGCGGGGTCATCACCGAGTCGCTGCGGCTGTATCCGCCGTCCTGGATGGCGATGCGGGTCACGGCGGCCGAGACCGAACTCGGCGGCCGGACCGTCCCGGCCGGCACGATGATCCTCTACAGCGCCCAGGCGCTGCACCACAACCCCGAACTGTTCCCCGACCCCGAGCGGTTCGACCCCGAGCGCTGGCTCGGCGACCGCGCCAAGGAGGTGGAGCGCGGAGCGCTGCTCCCGTTCGGCGCGGGCAGCCACAAGTGCATCGGGGACGTCCTGGCGCTGACCGAGACGGCCCTCATCGTGGCCACGATCGCGAGCCGGTGGCGTCTGCGCCCGGTGCCCGGGACGACATTGCGCCCCGAGCCGAAGGCGACGCTCGAACCCGGCCCGCTGCCCATGGTGTGCGAGCCGCGCTGACGACGTCCGGCCCGGGGTCCGCCCCGGACCGGACGCCCCGTACCTTCCGTACCCCACCTCGCGAGTGAAGGACATCTTCCGCATGAGGACCGCGCAGCAACCGGCGACGCGCCACTGGCGGCACGCCGTCGCCCCCGGCGGGCTTCCACTGGCCGGCCACGCCCTGCTCATGGGCCGCAAACCGCTTCAGTTCCTGGGCTCCCTGCCCGCCCACGGCGATCTGGTCGAGCTCCGGCTGGGGCCCCGGCCCGTCTATCTGCCCTGTCACCCGGAGCTGGTCCAGCAGGTGCTGGTGAACGCGCGGGTCTACGACACCGGCGGGCCGGTCAAGGAGAAGGCCAAGCCCATCCTGGGGAACGGTCTGATCACCTCCGACTGGGCGGACCACCGGCGGCAGCGCCGACTGGTGCAGCCCGCGTTCCACGCCGCCCGGATCGCCAAGTACGCCGAGGTGATGGAGCAGGAGTGCGAGGCCGAGTCCACGGCGTGGACGGCGCGCCGGCCCATCGACGTCAGCCACGAGATGCTCGCGCTCACCGCACGGGTGACGGCCCGTGCGCTCTTCTCGACCGATATGGCGCCGCATGCCGTGGCCGAGATCCAGCACTGTCTGCCCATCGTCGTGGAGGGCGCCTACCGGCAGGCGATCGACCCCACCGGGCTGCTGGCCAGGCTCCCGCTCGCGGCGAACCGGCGCTTCGACGACGCGCTCGCCCGGCTCAACCAGCTCATCGACCGCATGATCGACGACTACAAGGCCTCGGACGACGGCGACCGCGGCGATGTGCTGTCCGCGCTCTTCGCGGCACAGGACGACGAAACCGGCGGCACGATGTCGGACCAGGAGATCCACGACCAGGTCATGACCCTGCTGCTGGCCGGGATCGAGACCACCGCCTCCGCGCTGACCTGGGCCTGGTTCCTGCTCGGCCGCAATCCCCGGACCGAGGCCGCGCTGCACGCCGAGGTCGACGAGGTGTTGGGCGGGCGCGCCCCGCGCTACGCCGACGTCCCCCGGCTCGCGTACACCCAGCGGGTGTTCAGCGAGGCGCTGCGGCTGTTCCCGCCCGCGTGGCTGTTCACCCGGACCACCACCGAGACCACCGAGCTCGGCGGGCGGCGGCTGCCCCCCGGGTCGGACGTGCTGATCAGCCCGTATGTGCTGCACCGCGATCCGGCCCTCTTCCCCCGCCCGGAGTCCTTCGACCCCGACCGCTGGCTCCCCGAGCGGGCCAAGGAGGTGACGCGCGGGTCGTATCTGCCGTTCGGCGGCGGCAGCCGCAAGTGCATCGGCGACGTCTTCGGCATGACGGAGGCGACGCTCGCCCTGGCCGCCATCGCGGGCCGCTGGCGGATGCGCCCGATTCCGGGGACGAAGATCCGGCCGAGGCCGCAGATGAGCCTCACGGCCGGTCCGCTGCGGATGATTCCGGAACCACGTTGAACGCCGTGTCCCACGGACCCCGCGGACCGCGGTGGGTGGCCACCGCGGTCCGTCGAGTGTGCCCGGCCGGGGCGGTTCGTCGAGTGCTCCTGGCCGGGGCGGTTCGTCAGGTGTTCCCGGCCGGGGGCTCGGGCGTCCGGAGCGCGGGCTCGGGCGTCCGGGGCGCGGGCTCGGGCGTCCGGGGCGGGGGCTCAGGCATCCAGGCCGGGGGCTCAGGCGTCCGGGGCCGGGGTGAAACGTACCGGCAGTCGCCGCAGCCCGCGCAGCATCAGACTGGGCCGCCAGGCGAGCTCGGCCGGATCGGCGTCCAGGGCCAGATCGGGGCAGCGCTCCAGCAGGGCCCGGAAGGCGATGGCCGCTTCGAGCCGGGCCAGCGGGGCGCCCAGGCAGTGGTGGACGCCATGTCCGAAGGCGAGATGGCCGCGCGGTGCGCGCCGGATGTCGAAGCGGTCCGGCTCGGCGAAGCGCCGGGGGTCGCGCGACCCGGCGGCCAGGACGACCCCCACCGGCTCCCCGGACGGAATGGTCGTGCCCGCGATCTCCACCGGCTCCCTGGTGAAGCGGAACGCGGCGCTCTCCACCGGGCCGTCGTAGCGCAGCATCTCCTCGATCGCGCCGTCCAGCAGCGACCAGTCGGCGCGCAGCGCGGCCAGCTGCTCGGGGTGGCGGAGCAGGGCGAGGGTGCCGCTGGAGATCAGGTTGGCGGAGGTCTCGTAGCCCGCGACCAGCAGCACGAACGTCATGCCGAGCATCTCCTCGTCGGAGAGCGCGTCGCCGTCCCCGTCCATGTCCATGGCGCGGACCAGTGCGCTGAGCAGATCGTCGCCGGGGCCGCGGCGCTTGGTCTCGATGAGCTCCGCGAAGTAGCCCGTCAGTGCCTGCGCGGCGGCACCGGCGGCCTCCGGGCGGGTCAGGTCGGTGCTCTCCAGATACCAGTCGTGGAACGCCTTGCGATCCGTCTCCGGCACGCCCAGCAGCTCGCAGATGACGGCCAGGGGCAGCGGCAGCGCGTAGTCCTCGACGAGATCGGCCCGGCCCAGCGGGGCCATCGCGTCCAGCAGTTCGTCCGCGATCTGCCGCACGCGGGGCCGCAGGGCCTCGATCCGGGCCGGGGTGAAGGCGCGGGCCACCAGCCCCCGCAGCCGGGTGTGGTGCGGGGGGTCGGTCTGCACCATGTTCCGCCCGATGGCGTTGCCCCCGTCGTCCTGCCACGCGGCCGAGTGACGGACGTCATTGCTCAGCCGGGGGTCGGTCAGCGCGGCGCGGGCCTCCTCATGGCCGACGACGAGCCAGAACTCACCGGAGGCGTCGGTGCGCACCCGGTGGACCGGGCCCCGCTCCCGCAGCCGTGCGTAGACCGGATACGGGTTGACGACGAAATCCGCGCCGAGCGCGGACAGATCCTGGGGCATGCGATCCCCTCAGTCGGTTGGCGGCTTCCCCCGAAGCCAGAACCGGGGATCGTTCCCCGCCCTGGCGATGATCTTAACACCTAACCGGAGAGATTCCCCCGGTTAGTGTTAGGGTTGCGGGCCATGGGCAGCCGTGTGGAGAAAGAGACACCGTTGCGCCGAGACGCACGGCGCAACCGCGAGATGCTGATAGCTGCCGCCCGGGAGATCTACACGGATCAGGGTGTGGACGCCCCGCTCGACGACATCGCCCGTCGGGCCGGAGTCGGCAGCGCCACCCTCTACCGGCGGTTCGCCGGCCGGGCGGAACTCATCGAGGCGGTATTCGGCGATTCCCTCCGGGACATTCTGCGGGCCGCCGAGGAGGCGCGCTCCGCGACCGACGCCTGGGCCGGGCTCACAGCCTACCTGGAGCGCATCTTCGGGCTACTCGCCGCCGACCGGGGCACCAACGACCTGATGACCACCGGCATCCAGGGCGTCCCCTCGCTCGACGCGCTCCGTAAGGAGAACCACAAGACGCTCGACGACCTTCTGGGCCGCGCCCAGGAGCAGGGCAAGGTCAGGCCGGACGCCACCGCGGAGGACCTTCAGTTCATGCTGGCCGCGCTCGGTCGCGCGGTCCCCGGCTCGACCGTGGCCGCGCCGCTGGCCTGGCGCCGCTATCTGGCCCTGCTGCTCGACGGGCTGCGCCCCGAGGGGTCCCATCCGCTCCCGGCCCCCTCGCTCACCCCGGAGCAGCTCAACGCCGCCATGCTCCAGCTCGGCAAGGTACGGCGGCCGCGCACGGGACGCGCCGACTAGGGGGCGTCCGGGGCGGGACGTCCTGGACTGGGCATCCCGGGCTGGGCGTCCTGGGCGGGCCGTATCACCACAGTGGCCGGGGGAAGTGTGTCGCCCGCCTACATATCCGAGCCGAACTGCGCATTTCTACGGTGTGGCAACACAAAGCCGTCCCCGCATCTCGCTCGGAAGTGGTGACCCATGCCCACCCCGGATTCTCCGGCCTCCGCTCCCCCGACCCCACCCGGCTCACTGCGCCGTATCGTCGCCGCGAGCCTGATCGGCACCACCATCGAGTGGTACGACTTCTTCCTCTACGGCTCGGCCGCCGCGCTCGTCTTCAACAAGCTCTTCTTCCCGGACTCCGACCCGCTCGTCGGGACGCTGCTGTCCTTCCTGACCTACGCGGTCGGCTTCGCCGCCCGGCCGGTCGGCGCCCTGGTGTTCGGCCACTACGGCGACCGGCTCGGCCGTAAGAAGCTGCTGATCCTCAGTCTGCTGATGATGGGCGGCGCGACCTGCGCCATCGGGCTGCTGCCCACCCACGCCACGGTCGGCTCGGCGGCGCCCGTACTGCTCACCGCGCTGCGTCTGCTCCAGGGGTTCGCGCTGGGCGGCGAATGGGGCGGGGCGGTGCTGCTGGTGTCGGAGCACGGGGACGCGCGGCGGCGCGGGTTCTGGGCGTCCTGGCCGCAGACCGGCGCCCCCGCGGGGCAGCTGCTGGCCACCGGGGTGCTCTCCGCGCTGACGGCCACGCTCTCCGACGACGCCTTCGAGTCATGGGGCTGGCGGGTGCCGTTCCTGCTCTCGGGGGTGCTGGTGCTGGTCGGCTTGTGGATTCGTCTCTCTGTCGATGAATCGCCAGTGTTCAAGGCGGCGCTGGCCCGGGCCGAGGCCCGTAAGGCGGCCACGGGCGGGGACGAGGGCGCCGCCGAGAAGATGCCGCTGGTCGCGGTCCTGCGCGACCACTGGCGGGATGTGCTGATCGCCATGGGCGCGCGGATGGCCGAGAACATCAGCTACTACGTCATCACCGCCTTCGTCCTCGTCTACGCGACCTCCGACCATGTGGGCCTCGGCAAGCAGACCGCGCTCAACGCCGTACTGATCGCCTCGGCCGTCCACTTCGCGGTCATCCCGGCGTGGGGCGCGCTGTCGGACCGGGTCGGGCGCCGCCCGGTGTATCTCCTGGGCGCGGTGGGCGTGGGCGCGTGGGCCTTCCCGTTCTTCCTCCTCATCGACACCAAGGGCTTCCCGGCCCTGGTACTCGCCGTGACGGTCGGGCTGGTCTTCCACGGGGCGATGTACGCGCCCCAGGCGGCCTTCTTCTCCGAGATGTTCGCGACCCGGATGCGGTACTCGGGGGCGTCGATCGGCGCGCAGTTCGCGTCCGTCGCGGCCGGTGCGCCCGCACCGCTCATCGCCACCGCGCTGCTGGCCGACTACGACAGCGCCACGCCGATCGCCCTCTACGTGATCGCGGCGGCCCTGCTCACCCTGGTGGCCGTGGGCGTCGCCAAGGAGACCCGGGACCGCGATCTGGCCGCCGTCGAACCGACCTCGGCTCCCTCCCCGGGGTCGGCGACGGGGACGGAGAAGGCGAAGCACACGGCCCGTTCGGCCTCGCCCCGGTAGCCCACGGCCGGGGCTGGTGGCCAACGGCCGGGGCCGGTAACCAACGGGCAGCGGTTCAGTAGCCCACGGCCGAGGTCAGGCGGTGCAGCCGTAGGGCCAGCTGGATCTCCAAGGAGCGGGCGGGCGACTGCCAGTCGGGGCCGAGCAGCCGCCCGACCCGCTCCAGCCGCTGCGCCACCGTGTTGACGTGCACGTGGAGGGCGTCCTTCGTACGGGCCGGGCTCATCCCGCCGGCGAAGTACGCGTCGAGCGTGCGGATGAGTTCGGTGCCGCGCCGCTCGTCGTAGGCGATGACCGCGCCCACGGTGCGGTGCACGAAGTCCTGGACGCCGGTGCCGTCCGGGGCGCCCTCGCGGGTCCCGACCAGCAGCAGACCGAGGAAGCCGAAGTCCTCGGCGGCGGCGCCCTGTCCGGCCCGGCCGAGCACCCGCAGGGCGGCCAGACAGCGCCGCGCCTCGGCATAGCCCGCGGCGACGTCCCCGGGCCGTGCGGCGGGCGCGGGAACGGGCGCGGAGGCGCCCACGGTGACCGCGGCGTGCACGGCGGTGCCCAGTTGCCGGGCGGTGCGTCGGGCGAGGGCGTCGGCGGTGTCGCCGTCGGCGAGCGGCAGCAGCAGGACGGTGCCGCCGTCGCGGGCGGCAGCCAGAGCGTGCCGGGTGGCCGCCAGATGGGACGCGGCGGACCACAGCCGCCGACGGCCCGCGGCGTCCTCGGCGGGCGCGCCGCCGGACGTGCTGGATGTGCCGGATGTGCCGGACGTGGTTCCGGGCCCGCTCCCGTGTGTGGCGCAGTGCGGGGTGCCGTGCGGGTTGCCCTGTGCGTTTCCGGACCGGCCTCCGTGCGAGGTGCCGTGTGCGTTGCCGGACCCGGTGGTGGGTGTGCCCGTGCCCGGGGCCTCGATGCCCGCCGCGAGCACCACATGGGGCGTGTCCAGGTCCGCCTGGAGCCGCGCGGCGCGCTCGCGCAGCAGCCGGGGCTCGCGGTCGGGGGCGTCGAGGAGGTCGTCCAGGAGCTCGCCGCGTACCCGCTGTTCGGCCTCGCCCGCCGAACGGCGGGCGAGCTGGAGCAGCGAGGTGACCATCGCGGCCCGCTCCAGGGTGCGCTGGTCCACGGGGTCGAGCCGGGGGTGGCCGCGCAGCACGAGCGCGCCCAGCAGTTCGCCGCCCGCCGAGACCGCGGCGACCCAGTCCTCCTCGCCGTCGCGCACCGCGTGGCCGTCTGCCCGGGACCGATCGACGGCCGCCGCGGGCGCCTCGTCGGCCTCGAGGAACTCCACCGAGCCGCTGAGCACCTCCGCCACCGCGTCGGCCACGTCGTGCACCCCGCCACCGCGGAGCACCAGCTCGGTGAGCCGGTCGTGGACGTCTGAGGCACGCTCGATGACCCTGCTGCGGTCCCGGATGATCTCGTTGGCGGCCTCCAGCTCGGCGAGCGCCGTACGGGTCTCGGCGAGCAGATGGGCGGTGTCGATGGCCACGGCCGCGTGGGCGGCGAACGAGCCGACCAGCGCGATCTGCTCGCGTTCGAACACCCGGGCCCGGCGGTCGGCCGCGAACAGCACGCCGATGACACCGCTGCCGAGCAGCAGCGGCACCCCGAGGATGGCGACGAGCCCCTCGTCCCTGACTCCCGCGTCGATGGCGTGGGTGTGCTGGAACCGCGGATCGTGGAAGTAGCTCTCGGTCACGTAGGGGCGGGCTGTCTGGGCCACCAGACCGCCCAGCCCCTCCCCCATGCCGAGCCGCAGCTGCTGGAAGCGGGCCGAGACCGAACCGTCGGTGACCCTCATATAGGTGTCACCGACCGTCGGGTCGTTGAGCGTCAGATAGGCCACCTCGGTGCCCAGCAGGGAGCGGGCGCGCTGCACGATGGCCTGGAGCACCGCGTCCAGGTCGCGCAGCCCCGCCAGGTCGTGGGCGGTCTCGAAGAGCGCGGACAGCTCGGCCTCGCGGCGCCGTCGCCCCTCCAGCTCACCGCGCACCCGCAGGGCGAGCAGCTTGGCGGCCTCCAGGGCCGCCAGCCGGTCGGCCGGGGCCTTGTCGGCGCGGGCGCGCAGCACCGGGCGCTCGTACGCCTCGGCGGGCGCGCCGCGTACGAGCAGTTCCAGGTAGGGGTTCTCCGGCCGGTCGTCGGGCATGGGCACAGGCATACTCCCGCCGGGCGCGGCGGCGCCAGCCGTAAGGCGGCCCGGTGCCTTGCCGACGGGGCGGCCGGGCAACGGATGGTCCGGTGGCTGAGCCAATTGGCCACCGTCCGGAAGTGGCTGAGCCAATCGGCCACCGTCCGCCGGTGGCTCGGCCAATCCGGCTTCGTGGTCCAGCGGCTGAGCCAATCGGCCATCGAGGGCCGGTGGCCGATCCGCCGGGCCGCTCAGTGGGCGGTCCATCCGCCGTCCATGCTGAGCGAGGCCCCGGTGATGAAGGACGTGTGCGGACCGCAGAGGTACGCGACGGCCTCGGCGACCTCCTCGGGCTCGACCAGCCGCTTGACCGCCGCGTCGGCCAGCATGACCTCGGAGACCACCCGCTCCGGCGCGATTCCGTGGGCCTCGGCCTGGTCGGCGATCTGCCGTTCGACGAGTGGGGTGCGCACATAGCCAGGGTTGACGCAGTTGGAGGTCACCCCGTGCTCCGCACCCTCCAGGGCGGCGACCTTGGAGAGTCCTTCCAGACCGTGTTTGGCGGCCACATAGGCCGACTTGTACGGGGAGGCGCGCAACCCGTGCACCGAGGAGATGTTCACGATCCGGCCCCAGCCCTGGGCGTACATGTGCGGCAGCGCGCCGCGCATCAGCCGGAAGGGCGCCTCGAGCATCACGGTGAGCACCCGGGAGAAGACCTCGGGCGGAAAGTCCTCGATGGGCCGGACGAGTTGGAGCCCGGCGTTGTTGACCAGGATGTCGGTGCCCGCGCCGGCCCGCTCGGCGGCGTCGAGGTCGGTGAGGTCCATGGGGTGGGCCTCGACCGTGCCGGGCAGTCCGGTGGCCGCGGCGACGAGGCCGATGAGGCCCTCGGCGTCCAGGTCGGCGGCCCGCACCCGCGCCCCGGCGGTGGCCAGCCGCAGCGTGCAGGCCCGGCCGATGCCCCCGGCGGCGCCCGTGACGAGTGCGGTACGGCCGGAGAGGTCGGGGCCGCCGGACGGCCGTGAGTCCGGGCCTGGTGTGGTGGACGCGCTCATGAGGGGCACATTAGGCAGCCGTCGGGCCCGGACCGATGTGGGGGTGGCACATACTTCACTCCCCGACGATGGGCTCGAACCATGTCGGGCCGTCCTCGAGCGCCTGCTTGATCCGGGAAAGGGAGAAGTCCTCCATCTCGGGCAGCGCGTCGAGCGGGAACCAGCCGACGTCCAGCGACTCGTCGTCGTTCACCCGCGCCTCACCGCCGACCGCGCGGCAGCGGAAGCAGAGGTCCACGAACTGGCACTTGTCGTCGTTGGGGTAGGTCACCGGCGCCAGGGTCCGTACGAGCACGATGCGTTCGGGAACGCAGCGCACCGCGGTCTCCTCCTCGACCTCGCGGACCACCGCCGTGGCCGGCTGCTCACCGGGTTCGGGGATGCCGCAGATGATGGTCCAGCGGCCGTTGTCGGCCCGGCGGCCCAGCAGCACCCGATCCTGGTCGTCGAAGACCACGGCGCTCACGCCCGGCAGATAGAGCAGTTCATGACCGATGGAGGCCCTGAGGTCACGGATGAAGTCGGGGGTCGGCATGGGCCGAGGGTATCGGGCCGAAATGGGGGCGCGCGCGGCGGCCGTACGGCGCCCTCCACGGTGGGCGTTTCACGACCGACTCATCGTTTCTGCGCACCATATACACATTCCTTACGACAAGCGCTACGGTTTCGGGTGTCATGGCTCGCGCGACGGCCGTAAGGACGTCGGCGCGGTGCCCGTCACGACGGGGGGTCGGCGGGATGACGTCATCAGTGGTGGAGCCTGTCGTGCAGGACCACGGCAGACCGGCCGACGGCTGCGCCGGTGCGTCCGATGTCGCGGGGGTTCTGATCCTGGCCGGTTGCGCCGTGTGGGCGCTGATCGCCGCCATGGGGCGGCCGGCCCGCCCCGAGGGGGTCCTGCTGGCGGTGTTGGCGGTGGCCGCCGGGTACGCCTGCGGCCGGATCGCCGGATCGCTGCTGCCGGTCGCCGGGGCGGCGGCCGCCGGGCTGGCCGGGTTCGGTCTGGCCTGCACCTCGCCATACGGGCTCACCGGCCATGAGGGGCCGGGTGCGGCCCAGCTCACCCTGGCCACGGGCGCGCTCTGCTGCGCGGCCTGGGCCGCCCCGCGGGTCCTCCGCCCGGCGCTGTGGCTGCCGGCCGCGGCGATCACGCTGACGGCGGCGCTGGGCGGCTCGACGGTCGGTTCGGTGGCGAGCGGCGCCGTCCTGGTGTGCTCGCTCATCGCCGCCCGGCCACGGCGGCGGCTGCCGGCGCTCGCCGCGTGCGCGCTGATCGCCACGGTCGCGGTCGGTGGCACCTGGGCGGTGGCCAAGGGCTCGCTCCCGGGCGGACTGCCGCCCGCCCTGCGCGCCCATCTCACCGAGCACCGGATCCGGCTGTGGCAGGACGCCGCCCGTATCGAGGAGACGGATCCGCTGCGCGGTGTGGGCCCGGACCGCTTCGGCGAGCTGAGCCCCGCGGCGGCCCAGGCGCTGGGCCCGGAGGCCAAACCGCATTCGGCGCCGCTCCAGCAGGCGGCCGGTCAGGGGCTGCCGGGGGTGGCCCTGCTGGGCGCGGCCTTCGGCTGGATGCTCCATGCCCTGTGGCGCTCCCCGCGCCCCACTCCCGTGGTCCTTACGGCGGCCGTGACCCTCACGGCCCTGGCCGTCGAGTCCTGTCTGGGCAACGCCCTCAGCTTCTCCCAGGTCACCGCGGGGGCGGGCCTCCTCGCCGGACTGGCGACCGCCCGCCGCCTGGACGACGGCGGCCCGGGCGCCGTGCCATGAGCGAGCCCCGGAGGCCGCGAAGGGGCACGCGTCCCCCGAAACGGAGATCCGTCGGAAGGGCCCTAGACCTGGGAGGTGCGGGCCGCGATCAGCCGCAGCCGGTCGCGGATGACCCGGACCGCCGCCTCCGCGTCGTCCACCGTGACCGTGAAGACCCGGCCGTCCCCGAGGCGGACCACCAAGCCCTCGCCCCGGCGCACGACCACCGCCGTGCCCTTCTCGGGGCGCCAGCGGTAGCCCCAGCCGCCCCACTGGCAGGGGGTGACCTTACGGGCCACATCGGCGTGGACCACGTCGCTGAGCGGGATGCGGCGGCGTGGGAGCCCCATATGGCCGCAGCGGATCTCCAGCACCTCATCGTCGACCCGTACCGCCACATGGACGAAGGCGAGGGTGCCGAAGAGCATCAGCAGCCCGGCGGCGACACAGCCGATGACGGCCATGAGCAGCGGGGCGATGCCCGAGCCCCAGGGCGAGTCGACGGCGAGGTCGACACCGAGTGCCAGGCACGCGGCGCCCGCCACGGCCAGCAGCCACTGCACGCGGTTGTGGGCGCGTCCGATCCAGACCGCGGGCGGCTGCCCGTGGGCGCTCGGCTCTCCGTGGTCGTGGTGCCTCATGGTTGGCAGCGTACTCACCTTCCGGCACCACGGCAGCGGGGTGGGTGAATCCGCTGGTGAGGAGCGTTTCGGTCAGCTCACCGCGCGAGGCACCGCTGTCAAGCGCGGGTCGGGGCGGCGGGTGCCAGCAACACGCCTTCGGCGTAGGTCAGGGCGACCTCGGGCAGGGCGGCCTCGCGTCCGCTGAGGATGACGCTCAGACCGCCCGGGGTGACCGGGCCGTCCGGCGGGAACGGGTCGGCGCCGATCCGGCGCAGGGCCTGGGCGGCGACGGCCCCGGCCGAGCCATGGAGGACGATCGGCGGCGCGTCCGGCCGCTGTACGGCGGTCCGGATCCGGTCGGCGACGAGTTCGTAATGGGTGCAGCCCAGGACGACGGTCGTGACATCGCGCGGGGTGCGGGACGCCGCGGCGGCCACCGCGGCGTCGATCCCCTCGTTGTCGCCGTGCTGCACCGCGTCCGCGAGTCCCGGGCACGGCACCTCGGTCACCTCGACGCCGTCCGCGAAGTCACGGATCAGCCCGCGCTGGTACGGACTGCCGGTGGTGGCCGGAGTGGCCCAGATCGCGATCGGCCCTCCACCGGCCGCCGCGGGCTTGATGGCGGGCACGGTGCCGATGATCGGCAACCCTGGCTCCAGCTCGGCGCGCAGCGCGGGCAGTGCGTGGACGGAGGCGGTGTTGCAGGCGACGATCAGCGCGTCGGGGCGGTGCGCGGCGGCGGCCCGGGCGCAGCCCAGGGCCAGCCCGGTGACGTCCTCGGGGGTGCGCGGGCCCCACGGCATGGTGGCGGGGTCGGAGGAGAGGACGAGATCGGCGTCCGGCCGCAGTCGGCGCATCGCGGCGGCGGTGGGCAACAGCCCGATTCCGGAGTCCATAAGCGCGATCTTCACCCGGTCACTTTAATGGATCGGTCCCGTGCGCCCGGCGGCCGGGCACGCCTTCGGGCAGACTTCGGCGAGTGAGCGCGCTGATGTGGATCGCCGCCGGGTCGTTGGCCGCATGGCTGTGGCTGCTGCTGGGCCAGGGCTTCTTCTGGCGTACGGACGTAACGCTGCCCCGGGGCGGCCCGGACGGCTCGGGGCCGCCGGAGCCGGACGGGTTCGGGCCGCCGGAGCCCGCGGCATGGCCCTCGGTGGCCGTCGTGGTGCCCGCCCGGGACGAGTCCGCGGTGCTTCCGGCCAGTCTGCCCTCGCTGCTCGCCCAGGACTATCCGGGGCCGGCGGAGATCTTCCTGATCGACGACGGCAGCTCGGACGGCACCGGAAAGCTGGCCCGTGAACTGGCCGACGAGCACGGCGGACTGCCGCTGACCGTCGACTCCCCCGGCGAGCCCGGCCCCGGCTGGACGGGCAAGCTGTGGGCGGTGCGGCACGGCATGGCACTCGCCACGACCCGGTTCGCCGCGGACCGTGGGAACGCGGACCGTGGGAACGCGGACCGTGGGAGCGCGGACGGTGCGGACCGTAAGGACGCGGACGGCCGGGGCGCGGACCGTAACGACGACGACGGCGGCGTGGACTACCTGCTGCTGACGGACGCGGATATCGCCCATGAGCCGGACTCCCTGCGGGAGTTGGTGCGCGCGGCCGAGACGAACGGGCTGGATCTGGTCTCCCAGATGGCGCGGCTGCGGGTGGTGACCTACTGGGAGCGGCTGATCGTGCCCGCGTTCGTCTACTTCTTCGCGCAGCTCTACCCGTTTCGGTGGGTCAACCGGCCCCGGGGGCGCACCGCCGCGGCCGCGGGCGGCTGTGTGCTGCTGCGCCGGGAGGCGGCCGAGCGGGCCGGGGTCCCGGAGGCGATCCGGCAGGCGGTCATCGACGACGTGGCGCTGGCCCGCACGGTGAAACGGTCCGGCGGACGGATCTGGCTGGGGCTGGCCGACCGGGTCGACAGTGTGCGGCCGTATCCGCGGCTGGGCGAGCTGTGGCGGATGGTCTCGCGCAGCGCGTACACCCAGCTGCGCCACAATCCGCTGCTGTTGCTGGTGACGGTCGCGGGGCTGGCGGTGGTGTATCTCGTGCCGCCCGCGGCCGTGGTCGCCGGGGTAGTGACGGGGCGCCCCATGCCACTGGCGCTGGGCGCCGCCGCCTGGGCGCTGATGGCGGGCAGCTACATCCCGATGCTGCGCTACTACCGGCAGACGCTGTGGCTCGCGCCGCTGCTGCCCCTGACGGCCCTTCTCTATCTGTTGATGACGGTGGACTCGGCGGTGCGGCACCACCTGGGGCAGGGCGCGGCCTGGAAGGGGCGCACCTACGCCCGCCCCAGCGCCGCGCCCTGACGGCCGCGCCCCGTGCACCGGGGTTTCACTTGCGGCCGGGGGTCCAGTTCATGCCCCAGCCGTAGGCGTGGTCGAGGGTGCGCTGCGGGCTGGTGCCGCGCTGCGGCACCAGATAGCGGGCCTCGCGCTGCACGACGAGCTCGCCGCCGGTGTTGGTGATGAGCGCGAGCGCGCAGACCGGGGACGGGACGGTGCACTCGTCGAGCGAGAAGTCGATCGGGGCGCCGAACTGCGGTTGCAGGGTGACCGTGGCGTGGAGGTTGGCGAAGCTGCGGGCGCCCTCGTAGATGGTCACGAAGATCAGGATCCGGCGGAACAGCTTCTGTTGGTCGAGGTTGATGGTGAGGTTCTCACCGGCCGCCCGGGCACCGGTCCGGTCGTCGGCGTCCAGGTGGATGAAGGGCGGCTGGTGCAGCGAGCCGAAGGAGTTGCCGAGCGCCTGGACCACGCCCTTGCTGCCGTCGGCGAGTTCGAACAGCGCCCCCAGGTCGAGATCGAGGTCGCTGTGCATGGCCATGGCCCGGCCCAGCTTGGAGGCCCACCCCGAGAACTGCTTGTGCACCTGCCAGTTGAGGTTGATCCGCATGGTGCCGGAGGTGCCGCCCTGTTTGGTCAGCGAGACCGACGGCGCCTCCTTCGTCAGGGTGACCTTGCTGAGGCTCACCGGCGCCCCGGCCGGGGCCGGGGCCGCCGGGGCGGTGGGCGGAGGCGGTGGCAGGGGCGTGGAGGCGGCCGTGGGCGTCGGAGGCGGGTACGCCCCGGCGGGCGGGCCGGACGGCGGCGCGGGGGCGGCGGGTGGTGCCGGGGCGGCGTACGGGTTCTGCGCGGCCGGGTACGGGTTCTGCGCCGCGTACGGGTTCTGTCCGGCGTTCGGCGGGGCGGCGGGGGCCGGGGCCGGGGCGGCGGGCTGAGCCGGCGTCTGCTGCGGCTCGTCGACCGAGATGCCGAAGTCCGTGGCGAGCCCCGCGAGACCGCTCTGGTACCCCTGGCCCACCGCGCGGAACTTCCAGGCGCCCTGCCTGCGGTACAGCTCGCCGAGGACGAAGGCGGTCTCGACGGTGGCGTCCTCGCTGTCGAAGCGGGCGATCTCCGCGCCGCCCGCCGCGTTCAGCACCCGGATGTTCAGACCGGGGACCTGGCCGAACGTTCCGCCATCCGCCGAGGCCGCGAGGACCACGGTGTCGACGGCGGGCTCGACCCGGGCGAGGTCCACCGAAAGGGTGTCGGTCACGGTGTCACCCGCGGTCCGCTTCCCCTCGTGGCGCACCGCGCCGGAGGAGTGCGCCGCCTGGTTGTAGAACACGAAGTCCCCGTCGGACCTGACCTTTCCGGACACCAGCAGCAGCGCCGAGGCGTCCACGTCCGGCGCTCCCGGTCCGGCGCGCCAGCCCAGTTCGATCCGCACCGCGTCAGCCGGTACTGGCGTGTTACCGCCCTTGCGCATCGCCATTTCCGTCCCCCTGCCTTTCTGTTCACTCGGATCGGGCCGCTCGGCCGTCGCACAGCGCGGTCGACGGGTGGCTACCCGCTGAAAACGCGCTCTTTACACGATCTCAACGTACCCTGACGACCGATTTTCCCGGGTTCGCTCGGATTGGGGATCCACGGCCACTCCGAACACTGAAAACAACCCTCCTACCGGACTCCCCAATCAGCACATGGTGGGCTTAACTTATGGTCTATGACCTCCCCCCGCAGCACTTACGGTGGCGGCTACTACTCCTCGCCGTCCTTCCCGGACACCCCCATCTACGACAGTCTTGTCGCCGAGCGGGGGACACCGCAGATCGCACCCATCAGGGTGCCGTCGGCCTATGACACCGGAAGTCATCTTCCGGCGCTGCCCTCGGCGCTCCCCGCGCTGCCGGCCGCCCCCTCCCCGCAACCCATGCACCAGGGGTACCAGCAGCACACGCCGCAGCCCACCGGCCTTCAGCAGGCGCACTCGCCCTACATCCCGCCGCAGCCGACGGGACCGCGGGGCTACCCGGGCGCCCAGCAACCGCACACGCAGCGCCCCGCGCCGGCCTCGCCGATGGGGTACGAGGCGATGCGCCCGGCCATGACGCGTCCGGTCGCGCCTCGCCCGGCGGCTCCCGCGCCCTCTCCGTACGACGACCCTTACGGGCGTCAGCAGTACCCGGGCGGCCGGGGGCCGCAGCCGGGAGACGGCTACTGACACACGTCGGGAGGTGATGCGACCGGGCCGTGCCCGGTCGCGGGAAGGTCCGGGCCGGATGGGGTATCCCCGTCCGGCCCCTGATTCGTTGTGAGGGCCGTCCGTGCCCGATTTATGAGGGCCGTTCGGCCCCTCCCCGGCGGCGGGGCGCACCGCGATGCTGGACCGAGCAGTTCCGCGAGCCATCTCCGCCACCGGGGGTGGGCCGGGCTCTCACCCCACTGCGGTGATGAGCATGTCGACCGGTCCCGCCCCGTTCGGCGTGGGGCGCGGGGCCGGAAGGGGACCGGTCTCGCGCTCCGCGCGAAACGCACGCGGCCAGCGTGACGGCCACCGTAAGGGTGTCATCCGGACACCCTTACCGGGCGTCGCCCAAGGGCTCACTGACCCGCTTCGCGCTCCTTGATCCGCTCGGCGATCACCGCGGCCTGGATCCGCCGTCCCACGCCCAGCTTGGACAGGATCGAGGAGATGCGGTTCTTGACGGTCTTCTCGGCCAGGAACAGCCGCTCGGCGATCTGCCGGTTGGTCAGCCCATCGCCGATGAGCTGGAGGATCTCCCGCTCCCGCGGGGACAGCTTCTCCAGTTCCACGGGCCCGCTCGGCGCGGGGCCGCGCAGCCGGGCCATCACCCGGGAGGTGGCGCCGGGGTCCAGCATGGAGCGGCCTTCGGCCACGGTACGCACCGCCGACACCAGGTCGGACCCGTTGATCTGCTTGAGCACATAGCCCGCGGCCCCGGCCATGATGGCGTCGAACAGCGCTTCGTCGTCGTCGAAGGACGTCAGCATCAGGCAGGCGAGGTCGGGGAGACGGGCCCGCAACTCCCGGCAGACCTCGATCCCTTCGTGGTCCCCGCCCTCGCCCGAGGAGCCGAGCCGTACGTCGAGCACCGCGACGTGTGGCCGTACGGCGGGGGCGCGGGCGATGGCCTCGCGGGCGTTGGCCGCCTCGCCGACCACCTTCAGATCGGATTCGGCGTCGAGCAGATCACGCAGTCCGCGCCGCACCACCTCGTGGTCGTCGAGCAGAAAGACCCCGATGGGGCCGTCGGGGTCGGCTGTCTGGGGCACGGCCTCTCCTCCATGGCGCGCGGGTCGCCGGTCGCGATCCGGCTGCCCAGCTTTACGTTCTGGCGCGGGGAAGCGTAAGGGGCCATTCGGCCCCCGGGCCGCCCGCCGCGCCTTCCGGTCCGGTTACGGCGAGATTCCGCCCGCGTAGGGCCCGTACAGGTCCAGCAGCCGGGTGCGGGCGCTCTGTAGCCGGCGCCCGATCACCTGGGCGCAGGCCAGCGCGAGGGCGTAGCCGAGCGCCGGGTCCTCGTCGCACAGCCGGCGCACCGCCTCGGCGTTGAACTCGTGTGCGCGCACCGGGCTGAGCGCCTCCGCGCCCAGGTGCCAGGTGTCCGGCGGGAAGAGCCAGGACCAGCCGATGAGCTCTCCGGGGCCGAGGGTCTCGATCACCGCGGCCCGCCGCCCCGGGACATGCAGATCGAGGGTGACCGCGCCGGTGCGGATGATCCAGAAGCGGTCGGCCTTACGGCCTTCCTCGAAGATGCGGCCGCCCGAGGGGAAGGACACATCGTGGGCGAGCGCCATCAGCCGCTCACGGTGTTCGGTCTTCAGCGCGCTCAGCAGTCCCATCATGACCTCACTCTGCCGTCTCCTCTCCCCCCTCGCCCCTCGGCGGTCACTGTGCGTACGAACTGTGCGTACGAGAGGCAGTCGATCCAAAGCGATACACCATCGATCGGGTATCGCTTCACCCTTACCCATTTTCGGTCATGTTCCCGATATGACACGTCATTCGTGGTCCTCGTGACCAATGAGACGCCGCTCCCCGTACCCTCGGCTGCTTCACCGACCCTGTGTTGTCGCTCGTACTCGTCACCAAACGGGAGGCACTGGTGCTAGCCGACCCTCGTCGTCGGTCCGCCGATCGAGCCGGAGAACACCTGCTCCACCGTCATTTCACCGCCGATGAGCTGCCCCGGCTGCGGGTGCAGGTCGAGGAGTGCGCGGCCTGGGCCGGGCTCAGCGAGACCCGCCGCGGGGACTTCGTGCTGGCCGTGGACGAGATCGCCAACAACGCCATCGAGCACGCGGGCGGCACCGGATCCCTGCTGCTGCGGCGGATCGGCGACGAGCTGGAGTGCCGGATCAGCGACTCCGGGCCCGGCTTCTCCGAGGACGTCATCCCGCGGATCCTGCCGGGGCTGGACGGCGCGACCAGCGGCCGCGGGCTATGGCTGACCCAGCTGGTCACCGACCGGCTGGCGATCAGCGCGGGGGCGGTGGGCGCCGTGGTGACGCTGGCCATGCGGCTGCGCTGAGTGAGCCGCCGGACTCCCTCGGCGACCGCTTCGGCGGGACAATGGGAAGGGACATTTCCAGGTGCCGGCAGGAGAGGCGGTGGGCACGGTGGAGCTTCCCGTGGTCGTCGGGGTCGACGGTTCGGACGCCGCCTCGGACGCACTGGACTGGGCGGCCGAGCTGGCCGGGCGCCGCGGGCTGCCGCTGCGCGTCGTCCACGCCTCACTGTGGGAGCGGTACGAGGGCTATATCCCCGGAACGGCCGCCGACCGCCCCGCCGAGCGGCTCCACAGCGAGGCGGTGCTGGCCACCGCGGCCGAGCGGGCCGGGCGGCGGGTGCCGGCCCTGAAGGTGATGACCGACCTGGCGGCGGACGACGCGGTGACGGCCCTGCTGCGCGCCGGGAAGAGCGCCGAGGCGCTGGTGGTCGGCTCGCGCGGCCGCGGCGAGTTCGCCTCGCTGCTGCTCGGCTCGGTCGGACTGGGCATCGCGGCCCGCGCCCAGTGCCCGGTGGTCGTGGTGCGCGGCCGCCCGGAGAACGTGCGCGGCGGGATGAACCGGGTGGTGGTGGGGATCGCCGAGCGCGAGCGCCCGGGTGAGCAGGAGCCCGCGCCGCCCTCCGCCGCCGTCGCGTTCGCCCTCCGCGAGGCGCGGCTGCGCGGCGGCGAGCTGGAGGCGGTGCACGCCTGGCGCTGCGCGGGCCCGGAGGACCACACGAGGCCCGGGAATCACGGCGGGCGCGGTGACCAGGGCGCGCATGAGGAGCAGGGGGCGCGTGAGGCGCAGGGGACACGTGAGTCGCAAGGGACACGTACGACACACGGGGCACGTGAGGCACAGCGAACACGTGCGACGCACACGGCACGTGAGGCGCAAAGCGCGCGTGAGGCGCATGAGCGGCGCGCCGCCACGCTCCTGGACGAGACGCTGGGCGGCGCCACGGCGGCCGGGCTGCCGCCGGTGCCGGTGGCCCACCGCCCGGTCGAGGGCTCGGCGCGCAAGGCGCTGCTGGACGCCTCCGCGCACGCGGATCTGCTGGTGGTGGGGGCCCGGCGGCGGCAGGGGCACTTCGGTATGCAACTGGGGCTCGTCAACCACGCCGTGCTGCATCACGCCAAGTGCCCGGTCGCCGTGGTGCCGGTTTCCTAGGCTCCGGTCCCCCGGCGGCCCCCGACCCTGGCCGAGTTCCTTCCATCCCCGCCACCACCGGCCCCCGCCCCGGCTACCCTGCTGGTGAGAGGGTCATGGGGGGATGGAGGCCAGGTGTCGGGCAGTGCGGACCAGGGGCGCCATCCGGCCCTCCCCCAACTCCGGCTCGACCAGCTCCTCGACGAGCTCCAGGCGCGGCTGGACGCGGCCCGGTCCACCCAGGACCGGATGCACAGCCTCCTGGAGGCCGTGCTCAGCGTGGGCCGCGAGCTGGACCTGGAGCAGGTGTTGCGCCGGATCGTGGAGTGCGCGGTGGTGCTGGCCGACGCCGAGTACGGCGCGCTGGGCGTGGTCGACCGGCATCGGCTCTCGCAGTTCCTGCCGGTAGGCATGTCCGAGGAACAGGCGTACCGCATCGGCCCGTTACCCAGTGGCCATGGGCTGCTCGGCGAGCTGATCCGCCACCCCCAGCCGCTGCGGCTCACCGATCTGTCGGAGCATCCGGCCAGCTATGGCTTCCCCGAGCACCATCCGCCGATGCGCTCGTTCCTGGGCGTGCCGATCCGGGTCCGTGACGAGGTCTTCGGGAACCTCTATCTGACCGAGAAGCGCGGCGGCGCCCAGTTCGACGCCGATGACGAGGCGGTGCTGGCCACCTTGTCGGTCGCCGCCGGGGTGGCCATCGACAACGCCCGGCTGTACCACGAGAGCCGGCGCCGCGAGCAGTGGCTGGAAGCGCTCGGCGTCATCACCCGTACGCTGCTGGCGGGCACCCCGGCGGGCGAGGTGCTGAGCCTGATCGCCCGGCTCGCCCTCCAGGTGGCCCTCGCCGACTCGGCGGCGATACTGCTGCCGGCCACCGGCACGGACTCGCTGATGGTCGAGGTGGCCGAGGGGCATGACGCCGAGCTCATCGGCGGGCTCGTGGTGCCGTCCGACGGCTCGCTGGCCGGGCTCGCGGCCCGCACCGGGCGCCCCGCGGTCGCCTCGGACGTACGGGTGGACTCGCGGGCCCGGTGCTGGCCGCTGCCGGCTCAGGAGAGCGAGTTCGGCCCGGTGGTGGCCGTACCGCTGGTCGCGGGCGAGCGGGCCTCCGGTGCGCTGCGGCTGTGCCGGCTGGCCGGGCGGCAGCCGTTCGACGACCATGAGGTGGAGCTGCTCTCGGGGTTCGCGGCGCAGGCGGCCCTGGCCCTGGAACTGGCCCGGCACCGCGCCGAGTCCGAGCACATGGCGCTGCTCCAGGACCGGGACCGGATCGCCCGGGACCTTCACGATCTGGCCATTCAGCGGCTCTTCGCGACCGGGCTCACCCTCCAGAGCGCGGGCCGGCTGATCGAGCGCCCGGAGGCGGCCGAGCGGGTGGGGCGGGCGGTCGACGACCTGGACGAGACCATCAAGATCATCCGTTCCACGATCTTCGCCCTGCGCACGGTCGGGGACGACGGCGGTGAACCCGCGACGCTGCGGTGCCGGCTGGTCAAGGCCGTCCGCTCGGCCTCGGACACCCTGGGCTTCGCCCCGTCGCTGCTGATGGACGGCCCGGTGGACACCGATGTGCCGGACGAGACCGGCGACCATGTGCTGGCGGTGCTGGCCGAGGCGCTCAGCAACACCGTGCGGCACGCCCATGCCCAGCGGGTGGAGGTGCGGCTGACCGTCGGCGCCGACATCACCCTGGAGGTCACGGACAACGGGGTGGGCGCCGGTGGCGCCGCCCCCAGCGGAGGACTGATCAATATGCGGTCACGGGCCGAACTCCTGGGCGGCACTTTGGACATCGAGGCGCCGGAGGCGGGCGGCACCCGGCTGATCTGGTGCGTCCCCTTGCACCGCCGACGGCCCGCCGGAACGGCGAAAGGGCTGGCTCCGTGATATTGCTCTCTCTCCGTCGAATACGTCGCATATCCGGCCCGCCATGCGGTACTCACGAATGGGGAAGGGGGTATGTGATCCATGCGAATGATCTGGGGGCTGTGGCGCTGGCGGCGCAACCCGCTGCGCCGTAAGACGGACGTGCTGGAGGCGTGCGCGGCGCTGGTCGCCGCGGTGCTCATCCTGCTCGTCGCCCCCGCCGTCGGCTGGACGTCGGGGTCCCTGGCACACGGGGCACTGGTGAAGGCCGCGCAGAAGCAGCGCGCCGAGCGTCATCCGCTCTCGGCCACCGTGGTGAAGGTGCTGCCGCATCCGCCCATCGACTCCGATCCCGAGACCGCTTCCGCGAGGGACGCCCATCGCCGCGTCCTGGCCCGCTGGACGGGGCCGGACGGCAGCAGCCACGAGGGCACGCTGGGCGCTCACCCCGGCGCGGATCGCGGTGAGCGGTTCCGGATCTGGACCGACGACCACGGCCGCCCGGTGGGCCGCCCGCTGGACACCGCGACGGCCGCCACCCACGCCGTGCTGGCCGGAATCGGCGCGGCCGGGGTGACGGTGCTCCTGGTGGACGGTGCCCGGCGGCTGGTCGTATGGCGGCTCATGCGCCGGCGCTACGCGCAGTGGGGCATCGCCTGGGAGCGAGCCGGTCAGGACTGGGGACGGGCGGACGCCGACAGCTGACCTGTGCGAGCGGGCGACGCCCGGCCTGGAGTTGTCATACGAACACACAACTCCCCCCGTGCTCCACAGCCACGTCAACTCATGGCGCCTCGCGCACGCTACGGTGGGGCATTCCATATGCGCAGCGGCAGTCAGCAGCGGCGGTCAGGCGCGCACACCGGCAACGCACGAGGTGGGGGCACAGCAGCACCATGGCACAGGGCTCGGTCGTCCAGGTGACGCACAGCGGAACGTCTCGGTGGCGGCGCCGCACCGGAGAGTACGCCTCCCTCACGGCGGCCCTGGAGGCCGCCGGGGACGGCGATGTGCTCTCCATCTCGCCCGGCACCTACCGCGAGAATCTGGTGGTGGGCCGGGCCGTCACCCTGCGCGGGCCCGAGGGCTCGGCACGCGGTTCGGTGCGGATCGCGCCGGTGGACGGAGTCGCGCTGACGATACGGGCCTCCGCCGTGGTCCAGGATCTGCATGTCGAGGGCCAGGATTCGGCCGCCCCCGCGCTGCTGATCGAGGACGGCACCGCGGAGCTGACGGACGTCCGGGTGGCCACGCGCTCTGCGGTCGGCATCGAGGTGCGCGGCGGCGCCCGCCCGACCGTGCGGCGCTGCACCGTGGACAACCCCGCGGGCGTCGGGCTCAGCGTGCTGGACGGCGCGAGCGGGGTGTTCGAGGAGTGCGAGGTGGTGGCCGCCGGGCAGTCCGGGGTGGCGGTGCGCGGCGGCGCCCGCCCCCGCCTGGACCGCTGCCGGGTGCACCACGCGTCCGGGGCGGGGTTCTCGCTGACCGGCGAGGGCTCCTCGCTGGAGGCCGTCGGCTGTGAGGTGTACGAGATCCGGGGCGCCGGAGTACAGGTCTCCGGGCGTGCGACCGGGAATCTGACCGACTGCCGGGTGCACCGTACGACGGCCGACGGGGTCAATCTGGACACGGACGCGGTGCTCACGCTAGCCGACTGCGAGATCCATGACATCCCGGAGAACGCGATCGACCTGAGGTCGCGTTCGGTACTGACCCTTACCCGCTCCACGGTGCGCCGGTTCGGGCGCAACGGCCTGTCGGTGTGGGACCCGGGCACCCGGGTGGACGCCAACCAGTGCGAGCTGCACGAGAGCACCGGCGACTATCCGGCGGTGTGGGTGAGCGACGGGGCGACCGCGGTGCTCGACTCGTGCCGGGTGCGCGAGGTGCCGGACGCGCTGTTCGTCCTGGACCGGGGGTCGCGGGTGGACGTGGTCGACAGCGATCTGTCCCAGGTGCGCTCCACCGCGGTCTCGGTCAGCGACGGGGCCATCGTCCAGCTGGACGACTGCCGCATCCGGGAGGCGGCCACCGGGGCGTGGTTCCGTGACCACGGCAGCGGCGGCACGCTCGCCAACTGCACCATAGACGGCGCGGCCACCGGAGTGATCGTCACCAAGGGCGCCGATCCGACGGTCGAGCGCACCACGGTCTCCGGGCCGACGGAGGCCGGGTTCTATGTCTCCGCCGAGGGCCGCGGCACCTTCACCGGCTGCCGGGTGACCGGCAGCGGGGGCTATGGCTTCCACATCATCGACGGCTGCCGCACCACTCTGACCCGGTGCCGTACGGAGCGCTGTGCGCGCGGGGGTTACGAGTTCTCCGAGGCGGGGCCGATCGCCGAGGACTGCACCAGCGACGAGAGCGCCACCACGGCCCTGGGCTCCCCGGGCGTGCCCGCCCAGCCCCAGCTCACCGCGCCCGCCGTGGAGACCGCCTCGACGGGCGGGCTGCTGGGCGGCGTCCCGGCGCAGCGCGCCGCCCAGACCTCCGCGCCCGCCGCCGAGCCCCCGGTCGCCGTCCGCCCGTCCACGGCGGTGCTGGGCGAACTGGACGCGCTGGTCGGGCTGGAGAGCGTCAAGCGCGAGGTGCGGGCCCTCACCGACATGATCGAGGTGGGCCGGCGGCGCCAGGAGGCCGGGCTCAAGGCCGCCTCCGTCCGCCGCCATCTGGTCTTCACCGGCTCCCCCGGCACCGGTAAGACGACGGTGGCCCGGCTCTACGGGGAGATCCTGGCCTCCCTCGGGGTGCTGGAGCGCGGCCATCTGGTGGAGGTCTCCCGGGTGGACCTGGTCGGTGAGCACATCGGCTCCACGGCCATCCGCACCCAGGAGGCGTTCGACCGGGCGCGCGGCGGGGTGCTGTTCATCGACGAGGCGTACGCCCTCTCGCCGGAGGACTCCGGCCGGGACTTCGGCCGCGAGGCCATAGACACGCTGGTCAAGCTGATGGAGGACCACCGGGACTCGGTCGTGGTCATCGTCGCGGGGTACACGGCGGAGATGGAGCGCTTCCTGTCCGTCAACCCCGGTGTGGCCTCCCGTTTCTCGCGCACCATCACCTTCGGCGACTACAGCCCGGAGGAGCTGCTGCGGATCGTGGAGCAGCAGGCCGAGGAGCATGAGTACCGGATCGGCGAGGGGGCGTCGGAGGGGCTGCTGAAGTACTTCACGGCGCTCCCCAAGGGCCCGGCGTTCGGCAATGGGCGCACCGCCCGGCAGACCTTCGAGGCGATGGTGGAGCGGCACGCGGGCCGGGTCGCCCAGCTGAGCGACCCGACCACGGACGACCTCACACTGCTCTACCCCGAGGACCTGCCGGAGCTCATCTGACCGACGGCCTCCTCCGCCGCCGGTGGCGGCGTCTGCTCCGGGAGCCGGGCCAGCAGCCCGGATCGCTCCCGGTCGAAGACGGGGTCGGCCTGGTAGTCGCCGTGCCCCAGGATCGGCGCGGGCAGCGGGTGTTCGGTCGTACGGCCATAGGCCAGCGGGTCCTTGAGCGCGCCGCAGTCGACCTCGGGCCCGCTGCCGTCGGGCAGCTTGATGGGGCCGCCGATGGGGTCGGTGTAGCGCCATAGATTGCGCCAGCAGCGCACCTCGCCGTGGAGCGAGAGCAGCTGGGTGGGGCCGAAGTAGGCGGGGAACCACCGCCCGTAGAGCCGCTCCAGCGGTGAGCCGTAGGTGAGCAGCGCGACCTGGCCGCGGGTGCGGGGGTCCACCTGCCAGACCGCGGCGGCGGCCAGCACACTGCCCTGGGAGTGGCCGGAGATGACCAGCCGGCCGCCGTACCGGCGGGTCCAGGTCTCCATCCGCCAGGTGAGATCGGGCACCGCACGCTCCGCGTAGCACGGCGGCGCGAAGGGGTGGGCGGCGCGCGGCCAGAAGGTGCCCACGTCCCACAGGATGCCGATGGTGCGGCGGGCGGAGGGGCTGCGGTAGGCGCGGCGGGCCCAGGTGACCAGCATCAGGAAGGCCAGCCCCATCAGCCAGGAGCCCAGCGCCTGCGCGGTCTGGGCCGCGGCGTCCACGGCCCCGGGCGCACCGTCGGCGGCCCGGCCCGGCACCTCGTTGGTGACCCAGGCCGCGGTGACGGCCAGGGCGCCGAACAGCAGGGTGAGCAGCGCGACGGGGCCCACGATCCAGGGGGCGGAGTCGGTGAGGCCCGCGCGGGCGATGGTGCCCGCGATCCGCCGGGTGCGTACGGCGTCGGGCCGCTCCCCCGGATAGCCGTCCATGATGGTCGGCAGCAGCCGGTTGCGCACCCGCCACACCCTTACGGTGAAGACCACCAGCAGGACGACCAGGACCAGCAGCAGCGCGGGGATGGCCGTGGCCAGCCAGGTCAGCAGCACCGGCGGCGCTATCCCCGGCCCCTCACCCGGGGTGCCACCGCCGTCCAGCCAGTCGGCGAAGCGCTGGCCGACACCGCCCGCCAGCACCGCGCCGAGCCCGCAGGCGAGCACGGCGACGGCGGGCCCGGCGAGCCCGTACAGCGGGGTGCGGCCGGGCGCGGCCCGGTGCAGGACCAGGGCGCAGACCGCCATGGTCACGATCAGCGCGCCCTCCCCGATGGCGATGGCGCAGAACGCCTCGTTGCCCGGCAGCTGGCCGGTGGAGACCCAGCCGGGGCGGGACCAGCCGGCGTACAGGACGGAGAGTGCCAGCAACGCGAGGGCCGTGCCGGGCAGCGCGGTGATGGTGAGGCGGTCCAGCTCCCCGTCGATCTTGGACTCGCTGCGGCCGCGGTAGCACACTACGGCCACCACCGTGACCGCGCCCGCGCAGAGCAGGGTCAGCAGCGTCCAGCCCGCGGTGTCCTGGAGCCCGCTGCCGCCCGGTTCGCGGTCATGGGTGGTGGTGGGCAGGGTCAGGCCCGCCGCGATGGTGAGGAAGCCCGCGGCGGTGTGCGCGGCGCGCAGCCGGGCGACGACCCTGCGGCCGTACCAGAAGCCGGGCAGGCACAGCGCGGGACGGTTGCCCGACTCGGGGGCGGACTCGTCGACGGGGCGCTCCAGCGGCGGGGAGGACTCGTACGCGCTCCAGGTGCGGTTGGACAGGTACCACAGCAGTCCGGTGAGCGCGCCGGGCAGCACCGCGGCGAGCGCGAGCCTGCGGCCGGGCTGGCTCCACCAGCCGTGGTTCTCCGGGGACAGGAAGCCGAGCCAGGACTTGCCCCCGGCGCAGTCGGCCGAACCGGCGCACTGCCAGGCGACCAGGTCCAGGGCCACCTCGCAGGCCCCGGCGATCAGCAGCACGGTCAGGGTCAGCGCCACCAGCCGGACGAGCAGGCCATAGGTGCGCACGGTCCGCTCGCGCCGGTCGGCCGGGGGCCGCATCCAGTGGGCGAGGTTGGCGACCATGAACGGCAGTAAAAGCAGCCACAGTGCGCGGGAGCTGTTGCCCGAGGTGAGGTTGCACCAGACGTACGCCTCGCGGATCGGGCCGTCGCGGTCCGGGCCCTCGCGGTCCTCCGGCGGGCGCTGCTCGGCGTCGATGTCGTCCGCCCTGCGGTAGACCGCCGCGGTCTCGTCGCCGGTGACCAGGCTGGTGCGCGGATCCCCCAGCATCTCCTCGGGGGTGGTGCCGCCCACTCCGTGAACGAGGAGTTCCAGATCGGGTGGTGGCGCCCCGCCCTCGCGGGCCGTCATCGCCCGTTCCGACGCGTCGGCCGGTGTGTCCGTACGCATGGTCGATGCCACCGTGTCCCCCGATCCGGTGTGGTGCGGTCGTTCTGGCTCCAGGATTGTGCCCATCGGCCACCTTCCCCGACCCTGACACGGCGGGCGTGGCGAAATCGTAACCCCGGGTGCACCGGCACTCGGCTGTCCTCGCCTCATGCGAAGCTGTCCTCGCCTCATGCGAAGATGAACGCGCGGGCGACGAGGGCCGGCCGGAGGGAGACGTGGCAGGGTGAGCGACAACCAGAACCTGCTCGCGGAGCAGCGGCGTGCCCTGATTCTCGATGAGGTCAGGCGGCGCGGCGGGGTGCGGGTCAACGAGCTGACGCGCAAGCTCAATGTCTCGGACATGACGGTTCGTCGCGATCTCGACGCGCTGGCCAGGCTGGGCGTGGTGGAGAAGGTGCACGGCGGGGCCGTGCCGGTGGCCGAGGCGAGCACGTACGAGCCCGGGTTCGAGGCCAAGTCGGGCCTCGAGCTGAGTGCCAAGGAGGACATCGCCAAGGCGGCGGCCGCGATGGCCACGCCGGGCACCGCGATCGCCCTGGCCGGGGGCACCACGGCCTTCACGCTGGCCCAGCAGCTGCTGGAAGTGCCCGATCTGACGGTGGTCACGAACTCGGTCCGGGTGGCCGACGTGTTCTACAACGCCCAGCGGTCGGCGGCGCTCGGCGGGGTGGGCCCGCGCCCCGGCGCGGCCACCGTCGTGCTCACCGGCGGGGTGCGGACGCCGTCGGACACGCTGGTGGGACCGGTCGCGGACGCGGCGGTGCGCTCGCTCCACTTCGATGTGCTCTTCCTCGGGGTGCACGGGATATCGGTGGAGGCGGGTCTGTCGACGCCGAATCTCGCCGAGGCGGAGACCAACCGCCACTTCGTCAGGGCCGCGCGGCGGGTGGTGGTGGTCGCGGACCACACCAAGTGGGGCACGGTGGGGCTGAGTTCCTTCGCCTCGCTGGACCAGGTGGACGCGCTGGTCACCGACCCGGGGCTGCCGGAGGAGGCGCGGGCGGAGATCTCCGAGTATCTGCCGGAGCTGGTGGTGGCGGGCGAGCCGGTCCGCACCGCAGACATCTGACACCCCGCCAGCTATCGTGTGTCCATGACACACCGGTTGCGTTCCGTCGGGCTGGAGTACGCCGAGACCGCCCCGGTCCGGCTCGCCTTCGTCGCCAAGGTCTCGGCCACTCCGGAGGCGGTGTTCGAGGCGTTCACCGATGTCGAGGGCTGGCCGCGGTGGTTCCGGCAGGTGAAGGACGCCCGCTCCACGGACGGCGGCAAGGGCAGGGAGATCCGCCTCGTGGGCGGCACCCTCTTCCGCGAGACGGTCATGGCGGCGGATCCGCATGAGCGCTACGCCTACCGTGTCGACGAGACCAACGCACCGGGGCTGCGGGCGCTGCTGGAGGAGTGGACGCTGCGCCCCTCGGACGGCGGGACCGTGGTGCGCTATGTCTTCGCGGTGGACGGCACGGCGGTGCTGCGCGGCGCCGTACGGGCGATGCGGCCGGGTCTGCGGCGCGCGTTCCACCAGGCGGTGCGGAACCTGGACCGGATGGTGGCGGCGGCCTGACGACGGCCGTAAGGGCGAGGCGGTGGCCGTAAAGGCGTGATGGCGGCCGTAAGGGCGCCAATTGGCGACCGTAAGGGCGTGACGGCGGCCATCCGCGCGTGGCGGCGGCCGTAAGGGCGGAGGTCAGTCCGTCCAGTTGCCCGTGGTGAGGAAGATGTCGAGCGTCTTCACATACGGCTCGATGTCCAGCCCCTGCTCCTCGAGCCACGCGTCCGAGAAGTACTTGTCCAGATACCGCTCTCCCGGATCGCAGAGCAGCGTCACCACGCTCCCGGTCCGCCCCGCGGCGACCATCTCCGCGACGATCCGCAGCGCGCTCCACAGCCCCGTCCCGGTGGAGCCGCCCGCCTTACGGCCGATGACCCGCTCCAGGGCGCGCACGGCCGCGACGCTCGCCGCGTCCGGGACCTTCATCATCCGGTCGATCGCGCCCGGTACGAAGCTGGGCTCCATCCGGGGGCGGCCGATGCCCTCGATGCGTGAGCCGTGGTCGCTGGAGGCCTGGGCGTCGTGGTGGACCCAGCCGTCGAAGAAGCAGGAGTTCTCCGGGTCGGCGACGCACACCCGGGTGTCGTACTGCATGTAGTGGACATAGCGGGCGATGGTCGCCGAGGTGCCGCCGGTGCCCGCCGTGGCCACGACCCATGCCGGCTCTGGATAGCGCTCCAGACGCAGCTGCTGATAGATCGACTCGGCGATGTTGTTGTTGCCGCGCCAGTCCGTGGCCCGCTCGGCGTAGGTGAACTGGTCCATGTAGTGACCGCCGGACTCCGCCGCGAGAGCCGCGGACTCCTCGTACATCGTCCGCGGGTCGTCCACGAAATGGCACTGGCCGCCATGGAATTCGATCAGGCGGCACTTCTCCCGGCTGGTCGTGCGGGGCATCACCGCGATGAAGGGCACCCCGATCAGCTTGGCGAAGTACGCCTCGGATACGGCGGTCGAGCCGCTGGACGCCTCGATAACGGGCTTGCCCGGCCGGATCCAGCCGTTGCACAGCCCGTAGAGGAACAGCGAGCGCGCCAGGCGGTGCTTGAGACTTCCCGTGGGGTGGGTGGACTCGTCCTTGAGGTAGAGGTCGATCCCCCAGCGCTCGGGCAGCGGAAAGCTCAGCAGATGGGTGTCCGCGGACCGCTGGGCGTCGGCCTGCACCTTACGGACGGCTTCCTTCAGCCACTCGCGGTAGCCGTGGTCGCTGCGATCCACGTCGATCGTCTCGATACTCCCGCGCGCCGTGCCGTCCAACGCCCACTCCTCCTGCTTGTGCCTCATGCCCAGCCCAGGTGGCATACTCATGCCGTTTCGATCCTCATTGTCCCCCAGTGCGCCCTGGTGTCCGGGGCCGGTCACGGGCACACTGCGCAACAGGGAAAATGAGAGGCGGCGGCACAGTGCCAGTCGGAGCCATCGGGGAGGCGGTTGTGATGGCCGATACGGAGTTCAACGCCAGAGGAGTGCGGATCGAGCGATTCCTTCGCTCGGTCACCCGCGCCGGACAGGTCATGATCAAGGACGGCAGACTGCAATTGCTGACCAGTTACGGCAGCGAGATCGACAGCGCGCCCGTGCAGTCGGTGCGTGCGAGCAAGCCCTGGTTCGTGGACGGGGACCAGGCCATGGCCACCGTGAACGGCACCCGTTACCGCCTCACCCTCCGCTCGCAGGACGCCAAGTCCGCCTCGGCCAAGTCCGGCTCGGGCGCCGCCAGCCGCTTCCTCGACGCCGTCCGGTCCGCCCGGGGGCATGCCTCGAAGAGGTGACGCGGCCGAGTTGCGCGTGCGCGCGGTGGGACCGACCCTGGACGAGTATCAGTATCACTGAGGGTCAACAAGCGGTGACGCTGAGAACCGTCCCACCGGTCGCGCCCAGCAGCCACCACTGCTGAACGTGTTCGTCGCCCGCATCTGAATCAGGCTAGCCCCACGTCTTCAGGGAGTCGCAGCCGTGATCAGTCGTCCTAGCAGGCATTGCACGGTGGAGCTCCAGGCCCTGCCGTCGCGGATCGGACAGGTCCGCAGAATCGTGTCGGCGCAGTTGCGCTACTGGCATCTGGATCCGCTCATCGACCCGGCGGCGCTCGGCGTCACCGAACTGCTCACCAATGTCCATCGGCACGCCGAGCCGGACAAGCAGTGCACGGTGGAGATCGCCCTCATGCTGGACCGGCTGACCGTTTCGGTCCGCGACCAGGATCCGCGGCTGCCTCGCGTTCAGGCGTGTGATCCCTTCGCCACCCACGGCAGGGGGCTCGCGCTGGTCGCGGCCGTCAGCCAGAGCTGGGGGATGCACGCGCGGGACGACGGCGGCGGGAAGGTCGTCTGGTTCACGCTGGCCGTGCCGCGCCCCACCGCCCCCGCGAAGCCGCCCTTCGCCTCGCACGGAACGGGCCGCACCGCTGGAACGGTCCGCACCGCGCCGCCCCTTCGTACGGACGCCTCCCGTCCGACGCCGACGCCCACCAAGCCCCTCACCGGCCCCGCACCCGCCCCCGCACCGGCGCCCGTCACCCCGGCACCCGTCACCCCGGCGCCGGCGCCGACACCCGCGCCTGTCGCCCCCGAACCCGTCGCCGCGGCACCGGCCCCCGCTGTTGCCGCTCCGGCCCCGGCACCGGCCGCTGCCGCCGCCCCGGCGCCAGCGGTGCGCGAGCGGGCCCCCGCGGCAGCCCGGTCGGCGGCCTCCCGCTGAGCATGCGAGCGTCCCGCCTCCGGCGAGGCGGGACAGCCCGGATACGCCCGGCGGCCCGTACCGCCCCGGCCTCCGCCGTCGCCGTCAGAGGGCCCCGCCCTTCGTCGCATGGCGGCCGAACTGCTCGTCCAGAACGGACAGTCGGCGCCAGTACTCGTCCTCGTCGATCTCGCCGGCCGCGAAGCGACGGCCCAGCACCGCGATCGGCGATCGCTCGCCGAAGTCCACGGGGCCGGGGCCGTGCCGCCAGGGGGCGCGGCCGCGCCATCCGGCGCGCCGCAGCACGAAGACCGCGCCGCCGACGACCAGCGCCCACATCAGCGGGACGAGCAGAATCCACGGGCCGGGGCCATCGCCGTCGGCGAAGCCGTGCGCCAGGGTGTTCATGGTGATCGCGCTCCTCGGGAGTGGGTTTCTCATGGCCCTCATCTCGTGGCCACTCCCGAGGATCACTCCCTTACGGTGCCCCGGTCGTCGTACGGCCGACGACAGTTCCGGTACCTCCCGGGGAGTACGCACACCGGCTCGGCGCCCGACCTCACTCTGTACCTACTAGTGTGTACGATCGACGGAGCCGAGAACGAACACGCACGCGAACCCACGCCCCGCCGACAGGAGTTCACCGATGCTCGCCATGCAGTACCGGATCACCCTGCCCGCCGACTACGACATGAAGATCATCCGGCACCGGGTGGAGACGAAGGGGCCATTGCTCGACGACTTCTCAGGGCTGGGCCTCAAGGCGTACGGCATCCGGGAGCGCGGTGTGGACGGCTCGCCGGTCCATCAGTACGCCCCGTTCTATCTGTGGACCGCGCCCGAGGCCATGAACCGCTTTCTGTGGGGCCCCGGATTCCAGGGCGTCGTCCGGGACTTCGGCAGGCCCTCGGTCGAGCACTGGCAGGGGCTCGGCTTCGAGCGGGGCCCGGCAGCGGGCACCGTGCCGCGCGCGGCCACCCGCCACGCCGAGCCGGTCCCGGCCGCCGCCGATCCCGCCTCCGCGGTCGAGGGCGCCCTGGCGCGGCTGGCCGAGCGCGCCCGTAAGGACGGCGTCCACACGACGGCCCTCGGCATCGACCCGCGCGGCTGGGAGCTGATCCACTTCACGCTCTGGGAGGAGTCGGCACCGCCCTCGGAGCCCGGCGACCGCTACCAGGTGCTCCATCTGTCGGCCCCGGACCTGGACGCGCTGCCCCAGGGGCGGCACTGGTGACCAGCTGGAGGGGTCAGCCCACGCCCAATGCCGCCAGCGGATCGTCCAGCACCGGCTGCCACGCCAACTCCGCCGCTCCGACCAGGCTGTTGTGGTCCAGCGTGCACGGCAGAATGGGTACGCCCCCGCTCCGGCCCCACAGGCTGCGCTCCGCCACCACCGCGCGCAGCCGCTCCGGATCGGCCTCCAGGAGCTCGCGGTGCAGCCCGCCGAGGATGATGCGGTCCGGGTTCAGGATGTTGACCAGACCGGCGAGTCCCAGGCCGAGGCGGTCGATGAGCTGCTCGGTGGCCGCCCTTACGGACGGCGCCGTGGCGTACTCCTCGCGCAGCAGATCGCGGGCCTGCTGAAGCAGGGAGACCTCCGGGCCCGGTTCGCGCCCGGCCGCCGTGAGGAAGGCGAGCGGATCGGCCTCGATGTCCAGACAGCCACGGCTGCCGCAGTGGCAGGGCGGGCCCTCGGGGTTGACGGTCAAATGGCCCACCTCGAGGGCGAGCCCCGCGCTGCCCGTGTGCAGCCGTCCGTCGAGCACCAGCGCGCCGCCGACGCCCCGGTGCCCGGTGGCGACGCAGAGCAGGTGCTGGGCGCCGCCGCCCGCGCCATGGCGGTGTTCGGCGAGCGCGGCCAGGTTGACGTCATTGCCCGCGAAGCCGGTGACCGGCTCGCCGTCGTCGCCGCGGATCCCGGCCGCGGCCAGGCTGCGGTTGAACAGCTCGCGCACGGGGGCGCCCGCGGGCCAGGCGATGTGCAGCGGGTTCAGGGCGGTGCCCTCCGGTTCGGCGACCGCGGACGGGACGGCGAGCCCCGCACCCACACAACGGCGGCCGGTCTCCCGCAGCAGCCGGGCACCGGCCTCGACGACCGCGTCGATCACATGCGCCGGGTCGGCGGGCACGGTCATACAGCCGGGCGCGGTGGCCACGGTCTGCCCGCCGAGCCCGACCAGCGCCGCCCGGAAGCCGTCGGCGTGCACCTGGGCGGCGAGCGCGACCGGCCCGTGGGGCGCGATCGACAGCCGGTGCGAGGGACGGCCCTGTGCCCCGGCGGCCCCGAGCGGCCGCGAGTCGACCTGGATCAGGCCGAGCGCCTCCAACTCGGCGGCGACGGCGCCCGCGGTCGCGCGAGTCACCCCGAGTTCGGCGGTGAGCACGGCGCGGGTGGGGGCGCGGCCGGTGTGGACGAGTGCCAGTGCCGGGCCAAGAGCGCTTCGGCCGCGCTCGAGCCTTGTCCGTGTCTGGGTCACGCCTCTATTCTCACTTTGTGCCGACTCCAAACAAAACACGGACGGCCACTTCGGGCGCGCGCCGTTCGGTCTCCACGGATCACGGCCTCGCCCGCCTCCGCGCCGCCATCACCGCGTTCTTCTTCCTCGACGGATTCGTGTTCGCCGGGTGGGTCGCCCGGATCCCCGCGATCAAGGATCAGACGAGCGCATCGGAGGGCGCCCTGGGGCTGGCGCTGCTCGGCGTGTCGGCGGGCGGTACGGCCACGATGATGGCCACCGGACGCCTGTGCCGCCGCTTCGGCAACCATCCGACGACGGTGGCCGCCGGTGTGCTGCTCGCGGGCTCGGTCGCGCTGCCGCCGCTGACCCACTCCGCGCTCGCCCTCGGGCTGGTGCTGCTGGTCTTCGGCACCGGATTCGGCGCGCTCAACGTGGCCATGAACAGCGCGGCCGTCGACCTCATCGCCGCCCTGCGCCGCCCGGTCATGCCCGGCTTCCACGCCGCGTTCAGCCTGGGCGGGATGGCCGGGGCCGGGCTGGGCGGGCTGATCGCCGACCATCTCTCCCCCACCCGCCATCTGTCGCTGCTCGCGGTCTTCGGGCTGCTGCTCACGGCCGCCGCGGGCCGGACACTGATCTCACTGCCGGTGCCCACGCCGCGGGCCGGCCCGGGGCCCGGGGCCGGGTCCGGGCAGGCCACCGACCCCGAATCGGCCCCCGGCGCACAGCGGCCGGGCCGCGCCCGGTGGCTCGTCGCCGTGTTCGGCCTGATCGCGCTCTGCACGGCGTACGGCGAGGGCGCCATGGCCGACTGGGCCGCGCTCCATCTGCACCAGGACCTCGACACGTCCGCCGGGCTCGCCGCCGCGGGCTACGCCGTCTTCGCCCTGATGATGGCCGTCGGGCGGCTGAGCGGCACCGCGCTGCTGGAACGGCTAGGCCAGACCAGGACGTTGATCGCGGGCGGTGCCACGGCCGCGGCCGGAATGCTGCTGGGCTCGCTCGCGCCCGCGATCTGGCTCGCCCTCCTCGGCTTCGCGGTCACCGGGCTGGGGCTGGCCAACCTCTTCCCCGTCGCCATCGCGCGGGCGGGCGCGCTGACGGGGCCGGGCGGGGTCGCCGCGGCCTCCACGCTCGGCTACGGCGGCATGCTGCTGGGCCCGCCGACGATCGGCTTCCTCGCCGACTGGTACTCGCTGCCGGTCGCGCTCACCACGGTCGCGGCGCTGGCGGCCGTGGCGGCCGTCGTCGCGTACGGCACGCGGAACGCCGAGCGCACGGCCGGAAGTTGACATTCCGGCGCCCCGGCCGGGCGCTGTCGGAGGCGGCTGGCATGATTCCGACATGGAGACTGCCGAGTTGATCGAAATCGTGGACCGCGAGGGCCGGTTGCTGGCCGACGCCGCGGCCGAGGCCGGGGTCGACGCCCCCGTGCCCACCTGCCCCGACTGGCGCGTCCGTGATCTGCTGTCCCACATCGGCCGGGTGCACGGCTGGGCCGCCCGGTTCGTCGCCGAGGGCCTGACCGAGCCGGTCCGGCCCACGGTCGAGGCGGCACCGGCCGACGCCGAGCTGGTGTCGTGGTACCGCGAGGTCCATGGCCGGCTGGTCGACGCCCTCACCCATGCCGACCCCGAGGTGAAGTGCTTCACCTTCCTGCCCTCCGAGGCCCCGCTGGAGTTCTGGGCCCGGCGCCAGGCCCATGAGACGGCCATCCACCGGATCGACGCGGAGTCGGCGCGCGGCGGGGACTTCTCCCCGTTCACCCCGGAGTTCGCGGCCGACGGGGTCGATGAGCTGCTGGTCGGTTTCCACAGCCTGGACCGGTCCCGGGTGCGTACGGACACCCCGCGCACGCTCCGGGTGCGGGCCACGGACCAGGGCTCGGTCTGGACGATGCGGCTGTCCCGGGACGCTCCACGCACCGAGCGCCACGGCGAGGGGGCGGCCGACTGCGAGCTCAGCGGCCCGGCCCGCGACCTCTATCTCGCGCTCTGGAACCGGCTGCCGATCACCGCGCTGACCACGGAGGGGGACGAGAAGCTGGCCGAGCTGTGGCGGGAGCACTCGGGGATCTGACCGCCCGGCCGCTCGGGGCGCGACCGCGACCGCTCGGGCAGACCAACCGCTTGGGTAGCCCAAACACCAGAGTTACCGATGAGTAATAACCCGTGTTAGCTTCCTGTCATGTCACGTCGATCGATGTCGCCGCGCGGACTGCGCCGCGCGATGAACTGGTGGCCGCCCTATCTCTTCGCCGGAGTGCGGGTGGTCCACCTCGCGGAGGACTGGAGCAGCGCCCGCGTCAGGCTGCGGCTGCGCCGCTTCAACGCCAACTACGTGGGGACCCATTTCGGCGGCTCGCTGTTCTCGATGAGCGACCCGTTCTGGATGCTGCTGGTGATGCGACGGCTCGGCCGGGACTACATCGTCTGGGACAAGGCCGGTGAGATCGACTTCGTCTCGCCCGGCCGCGGTGACGTGTTCGCCGACTTCACGCTCACCGAGGAGCGGCTGGAGGAGATCCGCGAGGCCACGGCGGACGGCGGCAAGGCGCTGCCGTGGTTCGAGAACGAGGTGGTCGCCGCGGACGGTACGGTCGTGGCACGCGTACGGAAGCAGCTGTATGTGCGCCGGAAGCACCATGATGGGCAGCGTGGGCCGGGGCCTGGCAGGACCGACCCGGCGGTGGCCACCGGACACCAGGCGAAGGGCTGAGACGAGATGACCGGACCCCGTACCCAGGACGAACGCGACGCGCTCACCATCGAGATAGTGTTCGCCCTGGTCACGGCCGGTCTGCTGGCGGCCGCGCTCTACGTGGCGGTCGCGAGCCCCGCCCTCTTCGGCGACCTGGACCGGGCCCACGAGCGGGCCTGGCAGACAGCCGCCTTCGCGGTGGCCATCGCCGGATTCGCCATCCGCCTGGTGCGGGCGCTGTGGCCCTTCTCCCGGCAGAAGCGCTGATGCCCCAGGACCAGGGCCAGAGCCACGGCCAGAACCACGGCCAGAGCCAGGACCCGCAGCCCGCACGGTGGCAGTGCGCCGGGGCACGCTGGGGCCGCGGCGGGCCCGCGCTGGTCTGGCGCCATCCGGCCCAGGGGGAACGGCTCTCCCCGCTGACGCCGGACCGCCCGCTCTCGTTCACCACCGGGCCCCGGCGCGCCTGCGTCGGCGTCCGAAGGGGCGCCCGGCACACCCCGTGCCCCGCCGGGGCCGAGGTCCCCGCCTCCGCCGTATCGGCGCAGTGCCCGGACTGCGCCCGGCTGGACCGCTCGTACTCCGTGGCCGCCGACACCCGTACGGACGATCCGCGCCCTTACGACGTCTATCTCGCCTGGTTCGGCCCGGACTTGGTCAAGGTCGGGATCACCGCGGCCGAGCGGGAGGGGGCACGGCTGCTGGAGCAGGCCGCGCTCTCGTACTGTCTGCTGGGTCGTGGCCCGCTGATGGCCGCGCGCCGCGCCGAGGCCGTGCTGGGCGCCGCGCTCGGCGTCCCGGACCGCTTCCCGTACGCCGCCAAGCGCACCGCCCGCGAGACCCCGCCGCCCCCGGAGCGCCGGGCCGCCGACCTCGCCGCGCTCCACCAGCGGGCGCGTGGCCTTGGCGGTCTGCCGGAGTCGCTGGCCCTGGCCCCGTTCGAGCCGGTCCACCATGACGTGGCGTTCCATCTGGACCGGGTGCGCCCAGCGCCGGGGCTGATCCAGCTCGTCCCCGAGGCCACCGTGGCCGGTCATATCGACGCCGTGGCGGGCCCGGACATCCATCTGACCTCGACGGACGGCCGGGCCCTGCTGCTGGACACCCGGCAGCTGGCGGGCTGGCCACTGGCGGCGGCCGAGCCGGACGCCCCGACGACGGCGCCGGTGGCGCGGCGGGAGCGGGAGGCGGAGGCCCCGGAGGGGCTGTTCTGAGCGGAGGGGCCATTCCGAGCGCACACGGCCTCGCTCAGCCGAGCCAGCCCGGCCGGACCAGGCCCGACTCATAGGCGAGCACGACGAGTTGGGCGCGGTCCCGGGCGCCCAGTTTGACCATCGTCCGGCTCACATGGGTCTTCGCGGTGAGCGGGCTGACCACGAGCCGCCGGGCGATCTCCTGGTTCGACAGCCCCATCCCGACCAGGGCCATCACCTCCCGCTCCCGCTCGGTCAGCTCCGCCAGCGCCGCCGCGGGCGCGGGTTCCCTGGACCGGGCCGCGAACTCGGCGATCAGACGGCGGGTCACCCCGGGCGACAGCAGCGCGTCGCCGCCGACGACCGCGCGCACCGCCCGCAGCAGCTCATCCGGTTCGGTGTCCTTGACCAGGAAGCCGGAGGCGCCGGAGCGGATCGCCTCGAAGACGTACTCATCGAGTTCGAAGGTGGTCAGCATGACCACCTTCACCTCGCCGAGTGCCGGGTCCCCGGTGATCCCCCGGGTGGCGGCGAGGCCGTCGAGCACCGGCATGCGGATGTCCATGAGGACGACATCGGGGCGCCGCTCCCGTACGAGCGCCAGCGCCTGCTCCCCGTCGGCCGCCTCGCCGACCACCTCGATATCCGGCTGCGCGGCCAGCAGGGCGCGGAATCCCGCACGGACGAGGAGCTGATCGTCGGCGAGCGCGACACGGATCACGGTACCGGGCCCGTCCTCATCCCTCATGGGATCCCCTCCCACCCTTGTCCCTCATGGGGTCTCCCTCCCACCCTTGAACGGGATCCTGGCCCGGACGCGGTAGCCGCCGTCCGGGCGCGGGCCCGCCTCCACTGTGCCGCCGAGCGCGGCGGCCCGCTCGCGCATGCCGACCAGGCCGTTGCCACCGCCCGTCGCCCCGTCCCCGGTCGCGGGGCCGTCGTCGTCCACCCGCAGCTCCAGCTCACCGGGGGCATGGTGCAGCAGCACACGGGCGTTCCGGGAGCCGGAGTGGCGGACGATGTTGGTCAGGGCCTCCTGCACGATACGGAACGCCGCGAGATCGGCGCCCGGCGGCAGGGCCGTCCGTACGCCCTCCACCTCCACCCGCACCGCGAGCCCCGCATCCGCCGCCTGCCCGGTCAGCTCCGCCAGCCGGTCCAGGCCGGGCGCGGGTGAGCGCGGCGCTGCGCCGGGCGCGCCGGAGCCGGAGGTCCGCAGGGTGTCGAGGACCTGGCGGACCTCGCCCAGCGCCTCCTTGCTGGCCGCCTTGATGGTGGTCAGCGCGGTGCGGGCCTGCTCGGGGTCCTGGTCGAGGAGGGCGAGCCCGACGCCCGCCTGGACGTTGATGACCGAGATGCTGTGGGCGAGGACGTCGTGCAGTTCGCGGGCGATCCGCAGCCGCTCCTCGTCCGCCCGGCGGCGCGCCGCCGCCTCCCGTTCGGCCCGTTCCCGGGCCCACTGCTCACGGCGTACGCGGACGAGTTCGGAGGCGGCCACGATCGCCGCCGCCCAGGCGGTGACCACCAGCTCCTGCCCCCATCCGACGGGCCCGTCGTCGCCCGGCGGCAGCCAGCGGTAGAGCCAGTGGCCGATGAGCAGATGGCTCCCCCACAGCAGCCCCAGCGCGCTCCACGCGGCGATCCGCCGCCCGGCCGCGATGGCCGTCACACAGGCGACGACGACGCTGAGGAAGACGGGCCCGTACGGATATCCGGCGGCGAGGTAGACGGCGGTCACCAGCGCCGTGCCGACCACGACCGCCCCGGGACGGCGATGGCGCATGAGCAGCAGCGCGGGCCCGGCGAGCAGCAGCGCGGCGCTCCCGGGCCCGAGGGCCGCCCGGGCGGACTGATCATGCGCGGCGAACCCGGTGCCCATCATCTGGATGACGGCGATGGCGACCGAGGAGCGCCAGGGCAGGGCCGAACGCGATGGGTCGAAGGGTGCCCGGCGCCGCCATCCGCCCGGCCACTGCCCCGGGCCGTGCTCCCCCGTGAATCCGTGCATACGGGCAACGCTAAACCGGCGGCGCGGCCCTGGCGTCCCCCCTGCGCGGTGCCCGCGCCTACTCCCGGCGGAGTAGGCGCCCATGCCCTGCCGGACAAGCCATGGCCACCACGAGTGAATCGGGTCCGGATCCGGCACCGATCGCGGGACAGAACGGCCCGGCAGGGTCGCGCCCCGGCCCTACCCCCGGTCCATCGCCCCCAGGGCCCGGCGGGCGGCCGGGTGGGTGCGGACGAGGTCGGCCAGCGTGGTCGTCCCGCGGGTGATCTTCGTGAAGGCGCGCCACGCCGGGCGGAAGCCGGTGATCGCCGCGTGGAACATCCCGGGGCGGCGGGCGAAGACCGTGTGCAGACGGCGGCCGACACCCATCTCCACACCCAGCCCCGCCTTGATCGCGAAGGCGTAGTTCAGGGCCTGACGGCGGGCGTCCACCGCGTCGTGGGCCTCGGCGACGCGCACCGCCCACTCCCCCGCGAGCCGGCCCGAGCGCAGCGCGTAGGAGATGCCCTCGCGAGTCCACGGCTCCAGCAGCCCGGCCGCGTCGCCGCACACCAGGACCCGGCCGCGCGACAGCGGCGAGTCGTCGGAGCGGCAGCGGGTCAGATGGCCGGAGGAGATGCTCGGCTCGAATCCGGCGAGGCCGAGCCGGGCGATGAAGTCCTCCAGGTAGCGCTTGGTCCCTGCGCCCTCGCCGCGTGCCGAGATGACGCCGACGGTAAGGGTGTCGCCCTTGGGGAAGACCCAGCCGTAACTCCCCGGCATCGGGCCCCAGTCGATGAGCACCCGGCCCGCCCAGTCCTCCGCGACGGTCTCCGGAACCGGGATCTCCGCCTCCAGGCCGAGATCCACCTGGTCCAGCTTCACGCCGACGTGCGCGCCTATGCGGCTCGCGCTGCCGTCGGCGCCGACCACGGCCCGCGCCAGCACCGTCTCACCGTCGGAGAGCACCACGGCGACCGTGCGCCGGTCCGGCACGGCCGGGCCGTGCTGCTCGACGCGGGTGACCGCGACGCCCGTACGGACCTCGGCGCCCGCGTCCCTGGCGGCGTCGACCAGGGCCGCGTCGAACTCCGGCCGGTTGATCAGTCCGAAGAGCGCCTGCTTGGAGCGGCGGGTGCGGGACAACTTGCCGTTCAGCGAGAACGTCACCGCGTGCACCCGCTCCCGCAGCGGCAGTTCGAAACCCGGCGGAAGGGCGTCGCGCGAGGGGCCGATGATGCCACCGCCGCAGGTCTTGTAGCGCGGCAGCTCGGCCTTCTCCAACAACAGCACCCGGCGCCCGGCGCAGGCGGCGGCATGGGCCGCGGAGGCACCCGCGGGGCCCGCGCCCACCACGACGACGTCCCATACCGTCTCATTGTCCGGGGCTGCGTTGTCGCTGCTCACGTGTGGATCCGCTCCCAATCGACCGACCTGATGCGCCTACCCGGCATCCTACGGCTCCCCGGTGGATGACCCCGCTGTGGGATGATCGGCCACGCGTCATCAAGCCGTACATACGTGCCCATCGCCGCGCATCCCGCCGCCGGCCCGTCGCACCCCAGGAGGGTCCCCCATGGAGAAGGCGCCTCTCGCCGCCACCGTCGCCGCCCTGCAACCGCGCGCCAGGGCCGAGCTGGCCGAGCTGGTGGCCTTCAAGTCGGTGGCGGACCCGGCGCAGTTCCCGCCCGGCGAATGCGAGGCGGCCGCCCGCTGGGTCGCCGACGCGCTGCGCGCCGAGGGGTTCGAGGACGTGGCGCTGCTGGACACGCCCGACGGCACCCAGTCCGTCTACGGCTTCCTGCCCGGTCCGGCCGGCGCCCCGACCGTGCTGCTCTACGCGCACTACGACGTGCAGCCCCCGCTGGACGAGGCCGCCTGGCACACCCCGCCCTTCGAGCTGACCGAGCGCGACGGCCGCTGGTACGGGCGGGGCGCCGCGGACTGCAAGGGCGGCGTGATCATGCATCTCACCGCGCTGCGCGCGCTCAAGGCGAACGGCGGGGTCCCGGTCAACGTCAAGATGATCGTGGAGGGTTCGGAGGAGCAGGGCACGGGCGGTCTGGAGCGCTACGCCGAGGCCCATCCGGAGCTGCTGACCGCCGACACCATCGTGATCGGCGACGCGGGCAACTTCCGGGTCGGGCTGCCGACGGTCACCGCCACGCTGCGCGGGATGACGCTGCTGCGGGTCTCGGTGGAGACCCTGGAGGGCAATCTGCACTCCGGCCAGTTCGGCGGGGCGGCCCCGGACGCGCTCGCCGCGCTGATCCGCGTCCTGGACTCGCTGCGCGCCGAGGACGGCTCGACCACCGTCAAGGGCCTCGACGCGGACGCGGCGTGGGACGGGCTCCAGTACCCGGACGAGGAGTTCCGCAAGGACGCCAAGGTGCTCGACGGGGTCGGGCTGATCGGCTCCGGTACGGTCGCCGACCGCCTCTGGGCGCGCCCCGCGGTCACCGTGCTCGGCATCGACTGCCCGCCGGTGGTCGGCGCCACCCCCTCCGTCCATGCGGGCGCGCGGGCGCTGATCAGCCTGCGGGTGCCGCCGGGCGTGGACGCGGCCGAGGCCAACCGGCTGCTCGCCGAGCACCTCCGGTCCTCGGTGCCGTGGGGCGCGCGGCTTTCGGTGGAGCAGGTCGGCCAGGGCCAGCCGTTCCGCGCGGACACCACGAGCCCGGCGTACGCGGCGATGCGGGAGGCGATGCGCCTGGCGTACGACGGCCAGGAGATGGCCATCGCCGGGCAGGGCGGCTCGATCCCGCTGTGCAACACACTGGCCTCGCTCTACCCGGAGGCGGAGATCCTGCTGATCGGGCTGAGCGAGCCGGAGGCGCGGATCCACGCGGTCAACGAGAGCGTCTCGCCGGAGGAGTTGGAGAAGCTCTCGCTCACCGAGGCGCTGTTCCTGGGGATGTACGCGGCGGGCAGGGGCTGATCACCTTCATCCCGCCCGGCCGGCGGGCCGCCCTCGCGGGCCGGCGTGGTCAGAGCCCGTGGGGACGCCCGCTTCGAGATACAGCGGGCGGCCCTGCTCACGGGCGCGCAGCGCCCAGCGCAGCCGGCTCAGCCGCACCGGTGGCAGCAGCGCGGCGGCCTCGCTCTCGGTGACGAAGCGCCAGCCGCGCAGTTCGGAGCCGGGCAGCAGCACCTCCTGGGCGGCCGCGCTGGAGAGCTTGCCGCCGTCGAAGAGCAGCCGCAGGCCCCCGTAGCCGGGCGGCTGGGGGCGTTCCCAGTCGGCCACCAGCAGCCGCAGCGGTTCGTCCAGCCGTACCCCCAGCTCCTCGGTGACCTCGCGCACCCCGGCGCACATCGGGGGTTCGCCCGGTTCGACGACGCCGCCGGGGAACTCCCAGCCGGGCTTGTAGGTGGGGTCGACGAGCAGCACCCGGTCCTCCTCGTCGAAGAGCAGGACCCCGGCGGCCAGCGTCTCCGCCTTCGGCTCCGGGGTCTGCACGATGTCGCAGATCCCGGCGCCCTCGCGGACCGCGTCGGCGATGTGCTGGGCGGTCTGGCGCGGGGTGAGCCCGGTGGTGTCCACGACATGGGCATCGGTGGTCAGCCAGGTCAGGGCCGCCTGGTAGGGCGCGAGATGGGCCAGGCACCACCGGCGTACGGACTCGCTGGCGTCCGCGTCCCCGGGTATCTCCTCGCGTTCGGCTATGCGCTCGCGAAGGATCGTTTCATCGGTGTGCAGCAGAACATGCCGTACGGGAATGCGACGGGCCGCGAAACCGCCGAAGATCTCATCCCGGTACTCCTGTCTGAGGACCGTCATCGGGACCACGAGCGGGCCGCCGACCTCCGCGATCAGCGCCGCTCCGGTGTCCACCACCAGCCGGCGCCAGGAGGGCAGATCCTGGTAGTCGGACACCTGCTCAAGACGTTTCCGCGGGAGCATCATCCGCAGCCCGTTACCGACCAGCTCCGGGTCGTAGAACGTGCTGCCGGGCATGAAGTCCACCAATTCGCGGGCCGCGGAGGTCTTACCCGCACCGAACGCACCGTTCAGCCAGACGATCACATTTCCCCCTATTCCATCGCCTCCTGACAGTTGCCCGCATCACCCTGTCATGGAAACGCGCGAAGACGACCGAGTGACGGATCGCGTCGCTCCGGACGGGTTGGGCGGGGGCGCGGGGCGGGGCGGCGGAGTGCGGTCGGGGATCTTGTGGCCCTTGTGCCACAGGGGTCACCGTGGCCGCATGAGCCACAGTGACCCCTGTCGTATCAGCCCTTGCTGGCGCCGAGGGTGAGTCCGGCGATGAAGTGGCGCTGCAACAGCAGGAAGACCAGCACCGTGGGAAGTGCCACGATCACCGAGCCCGCCGCGAGCAGGTTGTAGTCGGTGAAGAACTGGCCGCGCAGATTGTTGAGCGCGGAGGTGATGGGCAGCTTGTCACCGTCGGAGATGAAGACGAGCGCCCAGAGGAAGTCGTTGTACATCCAGGTGAATTGCAGGGTGGCGAGCGCGGCCAGCGCGGGCCGGCACAGCGGAAGCGTGATGTTCCAGTACTGCGTCCAGACCCCCGCCCCGTCCACCCGCGCCGCCTCCACGATCTCATCGGGAATGGTGCGCATGAAGTTGGCGAGGACGAAGACGCAGAATCCCACCTGGAAGGCGACCTGAACGGCGAGCACGGCCCAGTAGGAGTCGTACATCGTCATCGAGTCCGACATCCAATAGGGCAGATTGATCTTGGTGAAGAGCACATAGAGCGGGGTGACGATGACCTGCTGCGGCAGCAGATTGCCCGCCGTGAACACCATGAGCAGCACCAGCCCGCCGCGTATTCTCAGCCGGGTCACACAGAAGGCGACGAACGAGGCGAGAAACAGCGTCAGCAGGACCCCGGGCACCGCGATGATGAGCGAGTTGACGAAGTACTTGCCCATCCCGGAGTCATTGAACGCCTTGGCGTAGTAGTCGAACGACAGATGGCGCGGCAGCGAGAAATAGCCGTATTTCGCGGTCTCCTCGTACGGCCGCAGCGACGCGTAGACGGCGAGCAGCAGCGGGGCGAGGAAGGCGAGCGACACGACCATCAGAAAGGCGTGCAGCCCGAGCCGGCCGCGGGTCACCCGGCGCTTACCGGTGCCGGTCACCGGGGTCACGGTCCGTGCGGAGGCGGGCGGAGTGGTGACGGTCATCCCTTCTTCCCCCCTCGCAACTCCTGGACCAGATAGGTCACGATGAATCCCAGGGACACGGTCAGCAGGACGACGGCGATCGCGGAGCCGAATCCAATCCGGCTGGCCTCGCCGATGATGTTGTCGGTGACCAGCACCGAGAGCAGTTCGAGCCCGTTACGGCCATGGTTGATGGCATAGACGATGTCGAAGGCGCGCAATGCCTCGATCACGGTGATGACGCCGACGATGATGTTGACCGGCCGCAGGGTGGGCAGCACCACCCGGAAGAAGGTCTGGGTCTCGCTGGCGCCGTCGATCGCGGCCGCTTCCTTGAGCGAGGGATCGACGGATTTCAGCCCGGCCAGATAGAGGATCATCACATACCCGGTGTGCCGCCAGGCGGCCGCAAGCAGCACCATCCAGATATTGAGGTCCGGATCTCCGAGCCAGTCCACCGGGTCGTTCTTGTTGGCGAGGATCGCGTTCAGCGCACCCTGGTCACGGGAGAAGACGAGCTGCGCGATGAAGCCGACGATGGCGAGGGAGAGCACCACCGGCATATAGAGGGTGGACTGATAGAAGCGGCTGAACCGGACACCCTTGTCCAGCAGTACGGCCAGCAGCAGTCCGAAGGGGGTCGCGACCAAGCCGAGAAAGGCGACCCAGAGCAGATTGTTGCGGACCGCCGGCCAGAACGGCGGATAGTCGGTGAAGAGGGTCTTGTAGTTGTCGATGCCCACCCAGTGGATATCGCCGATGCCGTCCCAGCTGGTGAAGGACAGGCCGATGGAGGCGAGGGTCGGACCCCAGATCAGGGCCAGGTCGAGCAGGATGGGTATGCCCAGCAGCACGCCGATGACGGCGAGGTCGCGGGAGGTGAACCTCCGCGGACCCCGCCGTTTGGCACGCCGCGCGGTCGGGAGCGGCACGGCGCGAATCTCCTAGTCGCTGGCGAAGATGGTCTTCTTCTGGGACTCGATGTCCTTGGTGAGGGAGTCGATGTCGTTCGGCTTGTTGATGAACTGCTGAATGGCCCGGATCATCACCTGGGACGCGAAGTCCGGCCGGGTGTCGCGGTCCATGAACTGCGATATCTGCTTGGCGTTCGAGACGAGGTCGACGGCCTTCTTCTGGAGCGCGTTGTACGAAGAGGTGGACGCCTTGTCGTTGACGGCGATGTTGTTCGGGTCCCGCTTCAGGTAGATCTCCTCGGCGGCGGGGGTGGCGAGGTACTTCATCAGCTCCTTGCCCTCCTTCTGCCGCTTGGACTTCTTCGCCAGCAGAAAGCCGTCGATCGGTGCCTCCACCGCGTCCTGGCCATAGGCGGAGTCGATCTCGGGGAAGGGGAAGAAGTCCAGATCATCGCGGTCGGCGGCGGAGAACTGCTGCCCGGGGTGGGGCAGCCCGAAAACCGCCATACCGGACTTCTTCTGTGCCAGGCTCTGGGCGGCCTCCTGCCAGGTCCGCCCGTTGGCACCCTTCTGGTGGTACGGCATCAGCCCGCGCCACAGGTCGAAGACGTTTCGGACCTTGGGATCAGTCCAGGACTCCTTGCCGCCCATGAGGGAGATATGGAAGTCGTAGCCGTTGGCCCGCATATTGAGATAGTCGAAGGTCCCCATGGCGGGCCAGCCGTCCTTGTCGCCGAAGGCGATGGCGTCGAGGCCGTCCTTGTCCATCCGCTTGGCGAGCGCCCGGAACTCGTCGAAGGTCTTCGGCACCTCGTAGCCGTGCTGGGCGAAGACGCTCTTCCGGTAGAAGACGGCCCAGGGGTAGTAGTAGTACGGCACGAGGTACTGCTTGCCGTCCTTGCCGGTGGACTGCGCCTTGAGCGCGTCGGAGAACCCGTCGAAGCCCTTCCAGAGGTCGCTGATCTCGGCGAGCTGCCCCTGTTCGGCGAAGAACTGCATGCGGTACCCGGCGAACCACATGAAGACGTCGTCGGGGGTGCCCTTCAGATAGCGGTTGATGCCCTCCTGGAAGGCCTCGTGGTTGACGGTATTGACCTTGACCTTCTTGTCCGACTTCTTCTCGTACGCGTTGAACACCTCGGCGAACGCCTTGCGGGGCACGGCGTCGGAGGCGTTGGAGCCGATCTTCACTTCGTTGCCCGGACCACCGCAGGCGGTCAGCAGCGTCGGAAGGGCTACCGCGCCGGCTCCGACCGCGGTGCCTCGTAGTAGCGCACGGCGGGAGATCCGATGTCCTGACGATGACGGTGCCATGTGCCCCTCCACAGAGGTTCAATCAAACACAACCGAACGCGAGTGAGGGGATCTCATCCGGCGGCCACGCGAATCGTCAAGGGTTTTGACGAGATATCGAACAACTGTTATCGCATCTCTTCCAACAGACTCCAACAGGGTCTACCGTAAACGCTCGCATGTGACGCAGCCATGACACTGCGTTACCCCCGTTGAGAACGGAGGACCCGCATCATGCGCCACCGCTGTTTTCGACCCGCGAGACGAAGAGTCATCGGAGCACTGAGCGCCGGATTACTGGCCACGGTCGGCCTGGCCCTCCCGGCCGTCGCCCAGCCCGCGCATCGCGCCGAGGTCACCACACCGGCCTCCGACCCGGGCGCCGCGCCCGGTGACGGGCTCGCCCTCACCCCTCCGATGGGCTTCAACAACTGGAACTCCACCCACTGCCGCGCGGAGTTCAATGAGGCGATGGTCAAGGGCATCGCCGACATCTTCGTGGCCAAGGGACTGAAGGACGCCGGATATCAGTACGTCAACCTCGACGACTGCTGGGCACTGCCGCAGCGCGATGCCAACGGCAAGCTGGTGCCCGATCCGGTCCGCTTCCCGAACGGCATCAAGGCCGTCGCCGACTATGTCCACTCCAAGGGACTGAAGATCGGCATCTACACCAGCGCGGGCACCAAGACCTGCAACAGCGCCGGCTTCCCCGGGGGGCTCGGCCATGAGAAGTCCGACGCCCAGCAGTTCGCCGACTGGGGCATCGACTATCTCAAGTACGACAACTGCAATAACCAGGGTGTCGACGCCAAGCAGCGCTACCGCACCATGCGCGACGCCCTGAAGGCCGCGACCGAGACCACCGGCCGCCCCATCGTCTACAGCATCTGCGAATGGGGCGAGAACAAGCCCTGGGAGTGGGCCGGGGAAGTCGGCCATCTGTGGCGGACCACGGGCGACATCAGCGACAGCTGGGGCAGTATGCTGTCGATCGCCAAGCAGAACCTGCCGCTCGCGAAGTACGCCGGGCCCGGCCACTGGAACGACCCGGACATGCTGGAGGTCGGCAACGGCGGGATGACGGCCACCGAGTACCGCAGCCACTTCTCGCTGTGGTCGATCATGGCCGCACCGCTGCTGATCGGTACCGATCTGCGCAAGGCTAACGCCGAGACCTATGAAATCCTCGGCAATCACGAAGTGATCGCCGTCGATCAGGACCCGCTGGGCAAGCAGGGCACCGTGGTCTCCTCCGAGGGCGGGCGCTGGGTCATCGCCAAGGAGATGGCGGACGGCAGCCGCGCCGTCGCGCTGTTCAACGAGACCGACCGGCCGCAGCACATCGCCACCACGGCGACCGGGGTCGGGCTGCCCCGGGCGACCGCGTACCGGCTGCGCGATCTGTGGGCGCACAAGGACTACAACACCGCCGGAGCCATCTCGGCCACCGTCCCGGCCCATGGCACCGTGCTCTACCGGGCCTCGGCCGACACTCGCTGGGCCTCCTACCCGCCCGCCGCCGAACTCGGCCTCGACGGCACCGCGCTGACCGAGGCCGGGGCCGCGACCCAGGTCGACACCACGCTCACCGACCTCGGCCGCACCCCGGCCCAGCAGGTCTCGGTCCGGCTCACCGGCCCCGACGGCTGGCGGATCAAGGCCACCTCCCCGACCCGCGCCGCCTCACTGCCCACCGGCTCGAAGCTGGCCACGCGCTGGCAGGTGACCGCGCCCGCCGGGGCCGCGCCCGGTGCGTACGACCTGACGGTCAGCGCCGACTACCGCTCACCGGGAGGCGACAGGGCCGCCGCCCGGCTGGTCTCGGCGGTCCATGTGGTGGTCGCGCCACCCTCCGGCAGCTCGTACGCGAGCGATCTGCCCTGGCTGAGCGCGCTCAACGGCTGGGGCCCGGTGGAGAAGAACACCAGCGTCGGCGAGAACGAGGCGGATGACGGCCATCCGCTCACCCTCGGCGGCACCACGTACGACAAGGGCCTGGGCGTGCACGCGCCGAGTGAGGTCACGTACTACACCGGCGGCCGGTGCTCGCGCTTCACCGCGCGGGTCGGCGTGGACGACGAGGAGGGCACCGCCGGGACGGTCGGCTTCGAGGTCTGGGCGGACGACGCCAAGGTGGCATCGTCGAAGACGCTGACCAACGCCGATCCGGCCGCCGCCCTCGACGCCGCCATCGGCGGGGCGAAGACGGTCCGGCTCGTCGTCACCGACGGCGGGGACGGGGTCACCAGCGACCACGGGGACTGGGCCGACGCGGCCTTCGCCTGCTGACCAGATCCACCGATGAGACCCACCGATGAGATCCACCGATGAGATCCGTCCCTTCCCGCGGCCGTCCCGGGCTCAGCACTCGGGCAGCCCGGGAAGGGGCGCGTCATTGTCGCCGCCCTTGACGTAGACGACGCTCACATAGACATCGCGATGGCCGTTGTCGTCGTCGGTCCTGGCCCACCACACGTTCGTCCACTTGCCATAGGTCTCCCGGCGGCCCAGGTTCTCCTGGCAGTAGAAGTAGTTCACGCCGTGCTTGAGGGTGCCGACCGGCTCACCGCCGTGGGTGTACGAGGTGGCGTCGCGCCACACCTCGCAGTCGTACCGCCCGCCCTCGACGCCATGGCAGACGGGTGCGGCGCCCGAGGGCGGCGCGGATGAGGCCGCCGGGCCGCCCTGGTCGCCGTCGCCGCCGCTCGGAGTGGATGAGGCCGTGTCATCCGGCCGCGCACTGCCCTGCCCGGCCGTGGCGCTCGCCTTACCGCCGCCCGGCGCGGCGGTCTTCCCCCGGCCCGCCGTTTCGCTCGGCGGATCCTTCGTGCGCGCCGACTCCGTGGTGTGGTCATCACCTCCGACCAGTGCGTACGTCACCCCGCCGCCGATGAGTGCGACCGCCGCGGCCGCGGCCGCGATGAGCGCTCCGCGGCGCCTGCGCCCCGCACTTCGCGCACCGGCCCCGCCACCCGCGCCCGGCTCCCCGCTCACCAGCGGCTCCGCCACGGGCGGCGGGCCGAAGCCCGGAGGCGGGGCGGACGGGGTCGGGGCGGACGGGGTCGGCTCGCTCGGTGGAACGGACGGCGGCCCGACCGCGTCGCGCGGCGTCTCCCCCGCCGCCACCTCCGCCAGCATCCGGCGCGCCTCGGCGGCGGACGGCCGCCCTCGCGGATCCTTGTCCATCAGCGCGCGCAGCACGGGCGCCAGCGGCCCGGCCAGCCGAGGCTCGGGCAGCGGCTCATTGACGATCGCGGTGAGCGTGGACCATACGGAGGTGCGGCGGAACGGCGCCGAGCCCTCCACCGCCGCGTACAGCGTCATCCCCAGCGCCCAGACGTCCGAGGCCGGGCTCGGGTCCTGGCCCTGGGCGCGCTCGGGCGCGAGATAGTCCAGGGAGCCGATCAGCTCGCCGCTGCGGGTCAGCTTGGTGGTCGCGCCGTCCTCGGGCGCCTCCAGGCTCGCGATGCCGAAGTCCGTGAGGACGACGCGGCCCTCGCGGTCCAGCAGCACATTGCCGGGCTTCACATCCCGGTGCAGCACCCCGGCACCATGGGCCGCGCCGAGCGCGTCCGCGACCTCGGCGCCGATCCCCGCGGCCTCCCGGGGGTCGAGGGTGCCCCGCTCGTCGAGCACATCGTCGAGCGAGGGCCCGTCGATCAACTCCATGACGATGAGCGGCAGCCCGCCCTCCTCGGCCACGTCGTGGACCGTGATCACACCGGAGTGCCGGATCCGGGCCGCCGCCCGCGCCTCCCGCTGCATCCGGGTGCGCAGATCGGCCAGTTCGGCGCTGGAGGCGTCGGTGTGGGTGCGCAGCACCTTGACCGCGACCTCCCGGCCGAGCACCGCGTCCACCGCCCGGCAGACCACGCCCATGCCGCCCCGGCCGAGACGGCCCGTCACCCGGTACCGCCCGCCCAGCAGCCGCCCGGACAGATCGCCGCCCATGTCCGCCGGTGCCACCGCTCCGCCTCCCCTCGCGCGCTCCTCGATCGCGCCCGGCCACTGCCGGGCTCAGGGCGAACAGCTTAGGGGCAGACGGTGACAGCGGGTCATGGCCAAACGGTGAAGGAGCGGGGCTCAGTCCCCGGTGGGACAGGCTCAGTCGCCGGCGGAAGGGGCTCAGTCCCCGGTGGAAGGGGCTCAGCCCCGGTGGGACAGGCTCAGCCCCCGGTGGGAGGCGTGTCCGCCACCGGGCCGAACCCCTCCAGCCGCGCCTCCTGCGCCGCCGCGGCGGCCGCGCCCACCAGGCCCGCGTCGGTGCCCATCTGCGCCGGGACGACCTCCAGCCCCTGGACGAACGACAGGGTCGCGTAGTCGCGCAGGGCGCGCCGCAGGGGCGCGAAGAGCACGTCCCCGGCGCCCGCCACGCCGCCGCCCACGACCGCCACCTCGATCTCGACGAGCGCCGCGGTCGCGGCGATCCCGGCGGCCAGGGCCTGGGCGGCCCGTTCGAAGGAGGCCCGCGCGACGGGGTCCCCGGCCCGCGCCGAGGCGGCGACGGCCTGGGCGCTGGTGTCACCGTCCGGCCCCGGGCGCCAGCCGCCGTCCAGGGCGCGGCGGGCGATGTTGGGGCCGCTGGCGATCCGCTCCACACAGCCGCGTCCGCCACAGGGGCACGGGTCCCCGTCCAGCTCCACGCTGATGTGACCGATGTGCCCGGCGTTTCCGGTGGGTCCCGGGTGCAGCCGACCGCCCAGGACCAGCCCGCCGCCCACACCGGTGGAGACCACCATGCACAGCGCGCTCTTACGGCCGCGTGCCGCGCCCTGCCAGTGTTCGGCGGCCGTCATCGCCGGTCCGTCCCCGACCAGCGACACCGGCAGTGCGCCAGTGGTCTCCCGGACCCCGGCGACCAGCGGGAAGTCACGCCAGCCGGGGATGTTGACGGGGCTGACGGTGCCCACGGAGGCGTCCACCGGGCCCGCGCTGCCGATGCCGACGGCGGCGACCCGCGACCAGTGCGCGGTGGCCGCGAGCTCTTCGAGCACGGCGGTGACCTGGCCCATCACCGTGGCGCCGTCCTCCTGGGCGCGGGTGGCGCGGCGGGTTCGTACGGCCAGCTTTCCGCTCCCGTCCACCAGAGCGCCCGCGATCTTGGTGCCGCCGATGTCCAGTGCGGCGATGAGGTCACGTGGCATAGGTGTCGACTCTCCTGGTGGGCATGCTGGTGGGCATGGACGCGTTCAGTGTGCGGCAATAGTCTTCCCGGCGCTGACAACGTTGTCCAGGGGCTATGCTCGTCACTCCTTCCCCCACGACGACCAGCGACGGGACGAGCGCACTGTGACCGACACCGCCCCGGGCACCGCCAGCCGCACCCCCACACGCCGTTACGGCACCCGGCCCACGATGAAGGACGTCGCCGCACGGGCGGGGGTCGGCCTCAAGACCGTCTCCAGAGTTGTCAACGGCGAGCCGGGCGTCACCCCCGACACCGAGCGCCGCGTCCAGGAGGCCATCACCGCGCTCGGCTTCCGCCGCAACGACAGCGCCCGCATTCTGCGCAAGGGCCGTACGGCCAGCATCGGACTGGTCCTGGAGGATCTGGCCGACCCCTTCTACGGTCCGCTGAGCCGCGCCGTCGAGGAGGTCGCCCGGGCCCATGGCGCGCTGCTGATCAACGGGTCCAGCGCGGAGGACCCCGAGCGGGAGCAGGAGCTGGTGCTCGCGCTGTGCGCGCGCCGGGTCGACGGCCTCGTCATCATCCCGGCCGGCCATGACCACCGCTATCTGGCGCCCGAGATGGCGGCCGGGATCGCCACCGTCTTCGTCGACCGGCCGGCGGGGCGCATCGACGCCGACGCCGTGCTCGCCGACAGCTTCGGCGGTTCCCACGACGCCGTCGCCCATCTGATCGCCCACGGCCACCGCCGGATCGGCTTCCTCGGCGACCTGCCGGGCATCCACACCGCCGCCGAGCGGCTGCGCGGCTATCACGCGGCGATGAGCGAGGCCGGGTTGCCGGTCCATGACGCCTGGGTCTCGCTCGGCCCCACCGATCCTGAGCGGGTCCGGGCCGCGGCCACCGCGATGCTGGACGCCACCGAGCCGGTCACCGCGCTGTTCGCGGGCAACAACCGGGTCACCGTCACGGTCGTACGGGTCCTGGCCGAGCGCCCCGCGCCCGCCACGCCGGTGGCCCTCATCGGCTTCGACGACTTCGAGCTCGCCGATCTGCTCTCGCCCGGGATCACCGTCATAGCCCAGGACTCGGCCCAGCTCGGCCGGACCGCCGCCGATCTGCTCTTCCGCCGCCTCGACGGCGCGGGCGGGGACCCCCGGCGGCTCGTCCTGCCGACCCGGCTGATCCCGCGCGGCTCGGGCGAACTGCCCCCGCCCGCGGCATCCTGAGCGACCCCTCCCCCAACGGCACGCCTTCCACGGACGTCCGATCGGCCCTCCCCGAACGGCGCACTTCCCCCGAACGGGCACTTCCCCCGAACGGGCGCTTCTCCCGAACGCCTGAACGGCCCCGCTCCGGTTGCCTCGGTCCCCCACTCCCCCGAGGGTGGAGGCGGAGGGCCCGGGGCCTGTCCGACGGAACGAGGGAGACGCGATGAGCGGGCGCCGAACGCGGACGATCTGCGCGGTGAGCCTCATGGCCGTGCTGGCGCCGGCCGCCGCCGGCTGTTCGGACGACGGGGGCACCCCGTCGTCCGAGGTGTCCCGGGCCTCCGCCGCCATCGCGTCCGCGAGGGCGTCGGCCCAGGCCGAGCTGGACAAGATCAAGGGCGGCTCCCAGGCCAAGCGCGAGGTGAAGGTCGGCCGGGTGAGCCGCGATGGCGCGGGGCGGGCCGTGGCCCCGCTGACCGTGACCAACGGGAGCAAGCACCCGGCCGGCTACGCCATCGAGGTCAACTTCCGCGACACGAGCGGGGACTTGGTGGACGCCGTCGTCCTGCGCCTGTCCAAGGTGCCCCCGAACCAGCCCACTCCGGCCACCGCCCGCAGCCACCGCAAGCTCACCGGCCGCATCACGGCGAACGTGGGCACGGCGGTGCGGTACTGACCGTACTGGCCGCCGCTGACCGGCACTGACCACCAGGACCCGAGAACCCAAGGACCCGAGGACCCGAGGACCCGAGGGCCCAAAGCCCCAGAGAGACCCGGAACCAGGCTCGAAAGGCGCAGAGGCCATGTCACAGGTGCACCACCGGTTCGCGGACATCCAGGGCCGACGGCTGTTCTACCGCGAGGCCGGTCCCGCGGACGCCCCCGCGCTCGTCCTCCTGCACGGCTTCCCCACCAGTTCGTTCATGTTCCGCGACCTCATCCCGCGCCTGGCGGACCGCTACCGCCTCATCGCCCCCGACCACCTGGGCTTCGGCTTCTCCGACGCCCCCGGTGCCGACGAGTTCGACTACACCTTCGACGCCCTCACCGACCTCACCGCCGGGCTCCTCGACCACCTCGGCCTCGACCGCTACGCCCTCTACGTCCAGGACTACGGCGCGCCCATCGGCTGGCGCCTGGCCCTGCGCGCCCCCGAAGCGGTCACCGCGATCGTGACGCAGAACGGCAACGCCTACGACGAGGGCTTCGTCGCGGACTTCTGGCGCCCGGTGTGGGCCTACCAGGAGGATCAGAGCCCGAAGAACGAGGAGGCCATCCGCCAGGCCCTCTCCCTGGACCTGATCAAATGGCAGTACCTCACCGGAGCTCCCGACGAGAGCCTGGTCAGCCCCGACACCTGGCACCACGACTTCCAGCAGGTGTCCCGCCCCGGCAACGACCTGGTCCAGCTCGAACTCTTCCGGGACTACGCCACCAACAGCCCCCTGTACCCCCGGGTGCACGAGTACTTCCGCGCCCACCAGCCGCCCCTGCTCGCCGTATGGGGCCGCGACGACCCCATCTTCGGCCCCGACGGCGCCCGCGCCTTCGCCCGCGACAACCCGAAGGCCGAGGTGCACCTCCAGGAGGGCGGTCACTTCCTCCTCGAAACCGGCCTGGACGAGGTGGTCCCCCTGATCCGGAAGTTCCTCGGCGCCCACGTGGGCGCGCGCTGAACCACGCGGCGTGTGGGCGGCCCCTGCTTCAACCGCCCCGGCCGTGTGCGCCCGTGCGCCCCGTGGCGGCCAGCAGGGCGATCACCCCGAGGGCCGCCAGCAGGATCAGCACCAGGAAGAGCACCGTCAGCACGGTGGGGTGGTTCCACAGGGCGAACACCGCGACCGGCACCAGCAGGGCCGTCGTCGTCAGACCCCGCCGGTGGTCGGCGGTCCAGGTGCCGGCCCGGCCGGTGCGCATCCCGTGGGCCGCGCCCCAGCGGGCCGCGCTGTCGGCGAGGATCTCGGCCCGGCCGCGTACGGTGCTCGGCAGCCGCCCCGGCCCTGCCAGGTAGGCGCCGAGCGCGACCACGAGGCCGAGCACCAGCACGGTGAGCACGGTGACCCGCAGGAAGCGCACCACCGTGTCGAAGAGGACCGAGGCGGCCTCCCTGGACAGCACGCTCGTCGGCACATGGTCGAGGTAGTAGCGGCGCCCCACCATCAGGACCAGCGCCAGGGCGAGGGAGGCGAGCGCGGTGCCCAGGGCCGCGCGGGCGAGCGCCCGGCGGCGCCGGCGGGCGAGCAGCACGCCCGTACCGCCGAGGGCCACGGTCAGCGCGGGCAGCCAGTTCCCGGCCAGGTCGAGCAGGCGCGCCGACCGTCTCATGGTGTCGAGCCGGTCGGAGTGGAAGAGGACGAGCCGCTGGTGGATGTCCGGGACGCCGGTCACCGCGGGGAGCCCGGCGTCCACCAGCTGCTGTCTGACCCGCTCCACGGCGGCGCCGACGTTGAGGGTGACGGTGTGGCCCTCGACGCCGACCGGCCCGCCGCCCTTGCCGGTGAGGGCGCCCACGACGGCGGTGTGGGCGGCCCGGTTGGCGCCCGTCCACACGGCGGGGAACTGTTCGCTGCGCACGATGTGGGCGGCCACCTTCCGCACCGCCTGGTCCAGGGCCGAGTCCAGCTGCGGGGCCAGCCCCTCGATGGTGTCGGCGGCCCGCTCCGGAAGGCCGTGGGCGCGCAGCCAGGAGGCGATGTCGGCGGTGATCTCCTGGCTGTTGTGGCGGATGTCGACGGCCTGGCTGACCTGTTCCACGGCGGTGTCCTGGATCGCCGGGTCCTTCGCGAGCGGGGCGACGGTCGCCACGTAGCGGTCGGTGTCCAGGACGATGTCGTGGACCCAGACCGTCAGCACGGACACCGGTACGAGGAGGCAACCGAGAAGGATCAGCAGGGCCGACACGGCGCTTCTGGCCATGACACCCATCTCCCGCCTTCACCGGCGGGGCCGCATCCCGGGTGACACGTGCGGGTGAGCGGATGTGACCAAGCGGATCAGCGGCCCCGGCGGGACGGGCCGATCCGCGCCCGATCCGTGGGCTCCCGCGGATCCGGTGTTGCGGGGTCGGTCAGGAGGCGGCCGGGGCGGCGCGGCCCGCCAGCGCGTCGAGTTCGGCGCGGCCGAGCCCGGTCAGCCGCTCGACCTCGGTGCCGTCGAGCGCCCCGCAGTCCAGCCCGCGCACCAGATGGCCGCCGAGCGCTTTCGCGGTGGCCGGTTCGTCGGCGATGCCGGTGGATCCGGCCGTACGGTCCACATACGCGGCGAGCCGTTCCGCGGCCGCCTCCAGGCCCTCGCGGTAGAACGCGTAGACGGCGGCGTAGCGGGTCGGGAGGTGGCCGGGATGCATGTCCCAGCCCTGGTAGTACGCGCGCGCCAACGACCGCCGGACCAGGCGGTGGTGGAGCCGCCAGGCGTCGTGGACCCGTTCGGTGGGGCCGACCGGCAGCACGTTGGTGGAGCCGTCGGAGAGCCGTACGCCGGTTCCGGCGGCGGCGACCTGCATCACCGCCTTGGCGTGGTCGGCCACGGGGTGGTCCATGGCCTGATGGGCGGCGCCGACGCCACAGGATGCGCTGTAGTCGAAGGTGCCGTAGTGCAGCCCGGTGGCCCGCCCCTCGGCGGCGTCGATCATCCGGGCGACGGTGGCGCGGCCGTCGGGGCCGAGGATGGCCTGGGTGGTCTCGATCTGGATCTCGAAGCCGATGCGGCCCGGGGCGAGTCCGTGCGCCTTCTCGAACTCCTCGCACAGCCGGGCCATCGCGGTGACCTGCTCGGCGTACGTCACCTTGGGGAGGGTGAGCACCAGGCCGGCCGGCAGCCCTCCGGCCGCCATCAGCCCGGTGAGGAAGATGTCGAGGGTGCGGATCCCGCGGTCGCGTACGGCGGCCTCCAGGCACTTCATGCGGATGCCGGCATAGGGCGGCGCGGCGCCCTCGGCGCAGGCGGCCGCGACGAGCGAGGCGGCGCGGGCGGCCGCGGCGTCCTCCTCGGCGTCGGGGCGGGGTCCGTAGCCGTCCTCGAAGTCGATCCGCAGATCCTCCACGGGCTCGCGCTCCAGCTTGGCCCGCACCCGGGTGTGGACGGGCTCGGCGAGTTCGCCGGGGAGGCCGAGGACGGCGGCGAAGGAGGCGGCGTCGGGCGCGTGCCGGTCGAGGGCCGCCAGCGCCTGGTCGCCCCAGTCGCGCACCGTACCGGCGGTGAGGAGGTCGGCGGGGACGTAGACGGTGTGAACGGGCTGACGGGTGCCCGGATCGCCGGGGTAGCGGCGGGCGAGCTCGGCGTCGACGGCGGCGAGTGAGTCGGCGATTGACGCCCGTACGGCACCGGGCAGGCTGGTCCGTACCGTCTCCTGAGGCTCCATGTCCGTTCGCCACCCTTCCCGCTCTTTCCGCTGTACGGAAACGATGATCCGTACGGTGAAGTTAGCCAGCCATGGAACGGCGGGTCAACACCCTCCCGGCAGCGGCGAGGCCCCGCACGCGCATCGCGTACGGGGCCTCGCGGAGGTCCGGCGGACGTCAGCCCTTGCGGGACTTGACCTCCTCGGTCAGCTGCGGGACGACCTCGAACAGGTCACCGACCACGCCGTAATCGACCAGATCGAAGATCGGAGCCTCGGCATCCTTGTTGACCGCCACAATCGTCTTCGAGGTCTGCATACCGGCCCGGTGCTGAATCGCACCCGAGATACCCGCCGCGACGTACAACTGCGGCGAGACGGTCTTACCCGTCTGACCCACCTGATTGGTATGCGGATACCAGCCCGCGTCCACCGCCGCACGCGAGGCGCCAACCGCCGCGCCCAGGGAATCGGCCAGCGCCTCGACCACGGGGAAGTTCTCCGCACCACCCACACCACGGCCACCGGAAACCACGATCGCGGCCTCGGTCAGATCCGGACGCCCCGTCGACTCACGCGGCGTACGCGCCACCACCTTCGTACCGGCGGCGTTGTCGGAGAAAGACACCTCAAGCGCCTCGACCGCACCCGCGGCCGGGGCGGCCTCCGGCGCGGCCGAGTTGGGCTTGACGGTGATGACCGGCGTACCCTTGCTGACCCGGGACTTGGTGGTGAAAGCGGCGGCGAACACCGACTGCGTCGCCACCGGACCCTCCTCCCCAGCCTCCAGGTCCACCGCGTCGGTGATGATGCCCGAACCGATACGGACCGCCAGCCGGGCCGCGATCTCCTTACCCTCCGCGGAGGACGGGAACAACACAGCGGACGGCGACACGGCCTCATACGCCGCCTGAACCGCGTCCACCTTCGGCACCACGAGATAGTCGGCGAACTCCGGCGCGTCCGCGGCCAGCACCCGCACCGCACCGTACTCCGCCAAAGTGGACGCCGTATCCGCGGCACCGGCACCGAGAGAGACCGCGACAGGCTCGCCAATGCGGCGGGCCAGCGTCAACAGCTCCAGCGTGGGCTTGCGGACGGCACCGTCCACGTGATCGACAAAGACAAGGACTTCAGCCATGGGAATCGCTCTCCTGCGACATGCGAAAGATCTGGACGATAGGGACGGCGCGGCTCAGATGAACTTCTGACCCGCCAGGCGGCTTCAGATGAATTTGCGCTCCGCGAGAAAGGCAGCGAGCTGCCTGCCGCCCTCACCCTCGTCCTTGACGATCGTGCCCGCCGTACGGGCCGGACGCTCAGTGGCACCCTCCACGGCCGTCCAGGCACCCTCGAGACCGACCTCGTCCGATTCGATCTCCAGGTCCTCCAGGTCCCAGGACGTCACCGGCTTCTTCTTCGCCGCCATGATCCCCTTGAACGACGGATACCGGGCCTCACCGGACTGGTCGGTCACCGACACCACCGCCGGAAGCGACGCCTCCAACCGCTCGGTCGCGGTATCCCCGTCCCGGCGCCCCTTCACCGTGCCGTCCCCGACCGACACCTCCGACAGCAGCGACACCTGCGGCACGCCGAGGCGCTCCGCCAGCATCGCCGGGAGCACGCCCATGGTGCCGTCGGTGGAGGCCATCCCGCAGATCACCAGGTCGAAGCCGGTCTTCTCGACCGCCTTGGCCAGCACCAGCGAGGTACCCAGCGCGTCGGTGCCGTGCAGATCGTCGTCCTCGACATGCACGGCCTTGTCCGCACCCATCGACAGCGCCTTGCGCAACGCGTCCTTCGCATCCTCCGGACCCACGGTCAGCACCGTGATCTCCGCGTCATCCGCCTCGTCGGCGATCTGGAGGGCCTGCTCGACCGCGTACTCGTCCAGCTCCGAGAGCAGACCGTCCACATCCTCACGATCAACGGTCAGATCCTCGGCGAAGTGCCGGTCGCCGGTGGCGTCGGGCACATACTTCACACAGACAACGATCCTCAAGCTCACGCCGGCTCTCCTACTGCATCGTCTCTACCGAGCTGCCTTGTTGCTGGCAGCATAGGCGCCTTCGGGGGCGGGACCCGGGCGGTACCGCGGGCGGTTTTCCTGCCGGGCGGCCCATGCACCGCAGCAAAATATTACTCGTCAGTACACCCAGCTCGTTCCCCATACGCAACCCGCTTGAACTGTGACCTTGCCAACGGCGGTGATCAACGCGAGGCGTACATGCCAACCAGGGAGGCGCGGATCGGCCGCGGAGCGCATGGCGGGTCAGTCGCGGAGCGCGTTGAAGCGCCCCTGGTGGTACAGGAGCGGACGGCCGGTCCCGGCCGCCGTACCCGCGGTGACCTCGCCGATCAGCACCCGGTGGTCCCCTGCGGGTATCCGGGCCACCACCCGGCACACCAGCCACGCCAGTACCCCGTCGAGCACCGGCACGCCCTCCGGTCCCGAGCGCCAGCCGGTGGCCGGTCCGAAGCGGTCGGCACCGCTGCGGGCGAAGGTCGCGGCCAGCTCCCGCTGGTGGTCGCCCAGAATGTGGACACCGACGTACTCGGCATCGGAGAGCACCGGCCAGCTCGAGGAGCCGGTGCCCACGCCGAAGGAGAGCAGCGGCGGCTCGGCGGCCACGGAGGCGAGGGAGGTGGCGGTGAAGCCGACCGGGCGGGTGCCCTGGGCGGTGATCACGGCGACGCCGGAGGCGTGCCGGCGGAAGACGGAGCGGAAGAGGTCGGACGTCGTCAGCGGGGACGTGCCGAGGTCGTGCGTTGCCGTCATGGAGTTGTCCTTCTGCCGGAGGTACGGGCGGGGGGCTGCGCTTGTCCTCGTTCGCTCACCCGCCCGGACACCGTGCGCCGGCGGTCCGCATCAGGTCCACGTGCACACGTCCGTAAAGAAGGGGTCCAGGCCGCATGCCGTTCACCCTGACCACGCCGGGTGCGGACCGTCAAGTGGGGCCGGGGCGCGGAGGCTCACACGGCATCACCCAGAGCGGCGATGACATCGGCCCGGCGCGGCGGCCCCGAGGCTCGCCGTACGACCCGCCCGGCCGCGTCGAGCACCAGCACGGTGGGGGTACGGGCGATGTCCAGCGCCCGGACGAGCTCCAGCCGCGACTCGGCGTCGATCTCGATATGCGCCACGCCGTCCACCATCGCGGCCACCTCGGACAGCGTCCGCCGGGTGGCCCGGCAGGGCTGGCAGAAGGCGCTGGAGAACTGGACCAGCGTCGCCCGCTCCCCCAGCTCCGCGCCGAGCTCGGCGGCGCCCAGCCGCCGGCTTCCGTCGCCGTCTCGCACCCGTCTCCTCCCGGTCGGACCTCCCTGGTGCAGCGTCCTGAACGGCCGGGAGATTCCCCGGCGGCTCCCCGACGTGATGAGGATCTCTCGGCCGGGCCGCACCGCGCGGTAGCACAAAGAGACGACATCGGGCACCATCTGCCAGAAGCCGGATACCTACGGCCGCGTAACTTCCGCCGGGAGAACCCTCCCCAGGCATCGACGAAGGGTCCTCGATGGCAGAGCTCGTCTACCCGCCGGTGATCGGCATCGCCCGCACCATGTTCAAGGCGCTCGATCTGCGCTTCGACATCAAGGGCACCGAGAATGTCCCGCAAACGGGTGGCGCGGTTCTGGTGAGCAACCACATCGGCTATCTCGACTTCGTCTTCTGCGGGCTGACCGCCCGTCCGGCCAAGCGGCTGGTGCGGTTCATGGCCAAGGAGTCGGTCTTCCGGCACAAGGTCTCCGGGCCGCTGATGCGCGCGATGAAGCACATTCCGGTGGACCGCGCGGCGGGCATGGACGCGTACAAGCACGCCCTGCGGGCGCTGCGCTCCGGCGAGATCATCGGCGTCTTCCCGGAGGCGACGATCTCGCGGTCCTTCACGCTCAAGAACTTCAAGTCGGGCGCGGCCCGGCTGGCGCAGGAGGCGGGCGTTCCGCTGCTGCCCATGGCGCTGTGGGGCACGCAGCGGCTGTGGACCAAGGGCCAGAAGCGGGCGCTGGGCCGCCATCACTTCCCGATCACGATGCGGGTCGGCGAGCCGATGGAGGCCGACCCGACCGAGCCCTCGGACACCCTGACCGAGCGGCTGCGCGGCCGGGTGCAGGAGCTGCTGGAGGCGGCACAGCGGGCGTATCCGGTGCGGCCCAAGGGCCCGGAGGACACCTGGTGGGTCCCGGCCCACCTGGGCGGCACCGCCCCCACCCCGGCCGAGGCGCTGGCCCTGGACCGAGGCCGCTGAGCGCTCCGTTGGAAGTGCCCTGGCCTGCCGTCGATCGGCTGCGGCGCCGTCGTGGCCGACTGAGGACGGACGACCGCGGGGCGGGCCGTGCGGCCCGCCCCGTGCGCTCATTACCGGAAACGGCCTACCGGCCCATCTCCTCCTTGAGTGCCGTGAGGAAGCCGTCCACGTCCTCCTCCGTGGTGTCGAAGGAGCACATCCAGCGCACATCGCCCGCGGCCTCGTCCCAGAAGTAGAAGCGGTAGCGCTTCTGGAGGCGTTCGCTCACCTCGTGCGGGAGCCGGGCGAAGACCGCGTTGGCCTGGACCGGGTGGAGGATCCGCACCCCGTCCACCGCGCGCACGCCGTCGGCCAGCCGCTGGGCCATGGTGTTGGCGTGGCGGGCGTTGCGCAGCCAGAGGTCGCGGGCGAGCAGCGCCTCCAGCTGGACGGAGATGAACCGCATCTTGGACGCCAGCTGCATGGACAGCTTGCGCAGGTGCTTCATGGCGCCCGCCGCGTCCGGGTCGAGGACGACGACGGCCTCGCCGAAGAGCATCCCGTTCTTGGTGCCGCCGAACGACAGGATGTCGACGCCCACCGCGTTGGTGAACGCGCGCATCGGCACATCCAGGGACGCGGCCGCGTTGGCTATCCGGGCGCCGTCGAGGTGGACCTTCATCCCGCGCTCGTGGGCGTGGTCGCAGATGGCGCGGATCTCGTCCACCGTGTAGACGGTGCCGAGCTCGGTGTTCTGGGCGATCGAGACCACCTGCGGCATCGCCCGGTGCTCATCGTCCCAGCCCCACGCCTGGCGGTCGATGAGCTCGGGGGTGAGCTTGCCGTCCTCGGTGGGGACGGTGAGCAGCTTCAGCCCGCCGACGCGCTCGGGCGCCCCGCACTCGTCCACGTTGATATGGGCGGACTCGGCGCAGATGACCGCGCCCCAGCGGTCGGTGAGGGCCTGGAGGGCGACGACGTTGGAGCCGGTGCCGTTGAAGACCGGAAACGCCTGTGCGTGCGGGCCGAAGTGGCTGCGCATGACGAACTGGAGATGCGCGGTGTAGTCGTCCTCGCCGTAGGAGACCTGGTGGCCTCCGTCGGCGAGGGCGAGCGCGGCGAGGATCTCCGGGTGGGTGCCGGCGTAGTTGTCGCTGGCGAAGCCGCGCACCTCGGGGTCGTGGTGGCGGCGGGCGTCGGTCCTCACTGCTTGGGGGTCAGCCACTGGCGGGTTCCGTTCACTTCCTGGGCGGGCCGGTCCCAGAGTCCGGTGATGGCCTCGGCCAGCTCCTTGACGTCCGTGAAGCCCGCGAACTTCGCGTTGGGGCGCTCCGCCCGCATGGCGTCGTGCACCAGCGCCTTGACCACCAGGATGGCAGCGGCGGCCGGCGGACCGCTCTCGCCCCCCAGTTTGCGGAAGGAGTCGGCGAGCGCGAGCGTCCACGCCTCGGCGGCGGCCTTGGCGGCGGCGTACGCGGCGTTGCCCGCGGTGGGCTTGGACGCGCCCGCCGCGCTGATCAGCACATAGCGGCCCTTGCCGCTGCGCAGCAGGGCGTCGTGGAAGGCGAGGGAGGTGTGCTGGGCGGTGCGGATCAGCAGATTGTGCAGGGTGTCCCAGTCGGCGAGCGGGGCGTCGGCGAAGGTCTTGCTGCCGCGCCAGCCGCCGACCAGGTGGATCAGCCCGTCGACCCGGCCGAACTCCTTCTCCGTGCGGTCGGCCCAGGCGCGGGCGGCGCCGAGGTCGAGCAGGTCGACCGTCTCGCCGGTGACGCTGGCGCCGCCGTGGGCGTAGCGCGCCGCGTCCACGGCCTCGGCCAGCCGGGCCGGGTCGGCGTCGGAGGCGACGACGGTGGCGCCCGCCTCGGCGAGGCGGAGCAGCGTGGCCCGGCCCGCGGGGCCGGCCGCGCCGGCCACCGCCACCACCGCGCCGTCCAGCGGCCGCTCGCCCGGCTCGTTCGGGCTGGGGCTCGACGTCGGTGTGGTCATGCTCGCCGCCTCCTTGTCCTGCCCCGCCTGGGGGCTGTGCGCCGCTGCGGTGCTCATGCCGCCGCCGGCAGGTCGCTGTCGGCCGTGATGCCCTTGGTGGAGGCGACCACGTCCCGCAGCTTCTTCCCGAGCGCCTCGTAGAACATGCTCAGCGGAAACTCGTCGGGGAGCACGTCGTCGACGAGTTTGCGCGGCGGCTGGCTCAGGTCCAGGGCTTCGGGGCCCTTGGCCCAGACCGAGCCGGGGTGCGGGGCGAGATAGGTCGACACCAGCTCGTACGCCTTGAACCAGTGGACGAGCTTGGGGCGGTCGATGCCGTCGCGGTAGAGCTTCTCGATCTCGCCGCACAGCTGGTTGGTGACCTGCGAGGCGCGGGACCAGTCGATGTGCAGGGTGTTGTCCGTCCAGCGTACGACGTCGTGCTGGTGGAGGTAGGCGAAGAGCAACTGGCCGCCGAGCCCGTCGTAGTTGCGGACCCGCGCACCGGTGACCGGGAACCGGAACATCCGGTCGAAGATCACGGCGTACTGGACGTCACGGCCCTGGGTGACGCCCTCGGCGTCCAGCTTCACGGCCTCCTTGAAGGCGGTGAGGTCGCAGCGCAGCTCCTCCAGCCCGTACATCCAGAACGGCTGCCGCTGCTTGATCATGAAGGGGTCGAACGGCAGGTCGCCATGGCTGTGGGTGCGGTCGTGGACCATGTCCCACAGGGCGAACGCCTCCTGGCAGCGGCGCTGGTCGGCGAGCATGTCCCGGATGTCGTCGGGGAGTTGGATGCCCAGGGCCCGGACGGCGGCCTCGCTGACCCGGCGGAACCGGGCCGCCTCACGGTCGCAGAAGATGCCGCCCCAACTGAACCGCTCGGGGGCCTCGCGGACGGCGATGGTCTCGGGGAAGAGCACCGCGGAGTTGGTGTCGTAGCCGGAGGTGAAGTCCTCGAAGGCCAGTCCGCAGTAGAGCGGGTTGTCATAGCGGGTGCGCTCCAGCTCGGCCAGCCACTCCGGCCAGACCATGCGCAGCACCACGGCTTCCAGATTGCGGTCCGGGTTGCCGTTCTGCGTGTACATGGGGAAGACCACGAGGTGCTGGAGGCCGTCGGCGCGCGTGCGGGCGGGCTGGAAGGCGAGCAGCGAGTCGAGGAAGTCGGGGACGCCGAATCCCTCCTCGGTCCAGCGGCGCAGATCCGCGACGACCGCCCGGTGGTAGTCGGCGTCGTGCGGAAGCAGCGGGGCGAGCTCCTCGATGGCCGCGATCACCCGGTCGACGGTCGCCGCGGCGGTCTCCCGCGTGGGTGCGCCCTCGGCGTCGAAGTCGATGGAACCGTCCTTGGACTGCCACGGGCGAAACGTTTCGACAGCGTTCTTGAGGGTTGGCCAGGCCGAATGATCGACCACACGCTCTGCGGGCAGAACGGCACCTTCAGCTATCGCAGACGAAAGGATTTTCGCCATGACCACTCCTTCACCGAAGAAACTCGCGTATGACCACCGTATCTATGGACCCTCCCTCGCTCAAGCGGTGGTACGGGAAATCATCCTGCGCCACACCCGCACCACCGCAGTTTTTCCTGCCCCCATCGGCTCAGCTCATGCCACGGCCCCGCTTGAACGGTCCGGTCATGAGCGGCCGGTATGGTGTGCGCCGGTCCGGGCGGCCCGTCCGCCGCGTGCCGATGAATCAGCCACCCCACTGCCTCCCCCGACCCGACGTGGACGACCCGGCGAAGGCCGTCGAGGGCCGTCAGAAGAGCGAGACAGCGTTGACTTTTCTCACCATCGGACACCGCGGAGTGATGGGTGTCGAACCGGAGAACACCCTGCGGTCCTTCGTTCGCGCCGAGCACGAGGGCATGGACGTCATCGAGCTGGACCTGCACCTCAGCAAGGACGGCGCACTCGTGGTGATGCACGACGCGGACGTCGGCCGCACCACCGACGGCAAGGGCCCGATCAGCGACTTCACCCTCGCGGAACTGCGTGGGCTGGACGCCGGGGAGGGTGAGCGGATCCCGGTCTTCGAGGAGGTCGTGGACGCCGTGGAGGCGCCGCTCCAGGCCGAGATCAAGGACACGGCGGCCGCGCGGGCGCTGGCCCAGGTGCTGACCCGTCGCGATCTGCTGGACCGGGTGGACATCCTGTCCTTCCACGACGAGGCGCTCGCCGAGATCCGCACCCTGCTCCCGACCGCCCGCACCGCCCTCGTGGCCAGCCGCTACGGCCTCGATGTGATCGACCGGGCGCATGCCGTCGGCGCCGGGATGCTGGTGCTCAACATCCGCAGGCTGACGCTGGAGCTGGTGGAGAAGGCACACGCCGACGACCTCAAGGTCATCGGCTGGACCGTGAACACCCCCGACCATCTGAAGCTGGCGCGCGGCCTCCGCCTGGACGGCGCCACGACCGACTTCCCGGAGATCCGGCGGGCGGCACGCTTCACGGCGTGACGCACTCGCGGGCGACAATCACCCGTACGGCGTAAGCGGCGCGAGACCCTCGGGGGCCTCAGGAGGGCTCCTCAGAGAGGGGCCCTCGGAGGGGGCCCTCGGAGCGGTTCAGCCGAGGGGCTTGATCAGCAGCTCGAACTCGAGGTCGGCGCGGCGCGGCACGCCGAAGCGCTCATCGCCGTACGGGAACGGGGTCATCCGGCCGGTACGGGCGTAGCCGCGCCGCTCGTACCAGGCGATCAGCTCCCCACGGGCGGAGATCACCGTCATATGCATCTCCTTCGCGCCCCACTCCGCCCGCGCGAACCGCTCGGCCTCGGCGATGATCACCTTACCCAGGCCCCCGCCCTGGAGCGCGGGCCGGACCGCGAACATGCCGAAGTAGGCGTGGTCACCACGGTGCTCGAGGCGGCAGCAGGCGATCAGCTCACCGTTCCGCTCGACGATCACCATCCGGCCGTTCTCGGCGCCCACCACGTCCGCGACGTCCTGCGGGTCGGTGCGCTGCCCGTCCAGGAAGTCCGCTTCCGTGGTCCATCCGACGCGGCTGGCTTCCCCGCGGTAGGCCGACTCGATCAGGGCCACCAGCCCCTCCACATCGGCCTCGGTGGCGGTGCGGAAGGTGAGCGGGTCGGTGGCTCGTACGGTGGCGTCCGCGGTGTCCATGACGTCGGCGGGATTCCCTTCGGTGACGGCCGGGCGGCCGGTGGCGGATGGCGGGTGGCGGATGGCGGGTGGCGGGTGGCCGATGTGGCCAACCGGTGGCCGGTGTGGGCCGGTGTGGCGGTGGGTGGCGACCGGTGGCGACGGTGGCGGCAAATAGACCTTAACCTGCTCCGAAGGGGTCAGGTTGCGTAGGGTCGCGGGCATGGTTCACGTACTGAGCAGCCGCGTCCTGCTGCGGCCGACGGACCCCGAGCGCTCCCGTGCGTTCTACGGCGAGGCCCTGGGCCTGGCGGTCTACCGGGAGTTCGGCACGGGCCCCGAGCGCGGCACGGTCTACTTCCTCGGCGGGGGCTTCCTGGAGGTCTCCGGCCGCTCGGACACCCCGCCCGCCCCGGGCCTCCAGCTGTGGCTCCAGGTGGCGGACGCGACGGCGGCGCACAAGGAGCTCACCGCGCAGGGGGTCGAGGTGCTGCGGCCGCCTAAGAAGGAGCCGTGGGGGCTGGTGGAGATGTGGATCGCGGATCCGGACGGCGTGCGGATCGCGGTCGTGGAGGTCCCCGAGGACCATCCGCTGCGCTACCGCCCCTGATGGCTCGTCCTCGTCCGTCGGCCCCGCCACAGCTCGCGGTGGCGGGGCGGGCGGCGCCGAGGGGACTCAGCCGGGCTGGGTGTTCTCCTTGTGCTCGCCCCAGCCGTGCCAGCGGTCGATCTCGATCCAGGCGCTGATCCGGCCGCGGTCCCGCTGCGGATAGTCCTTGCCCAGGTACTGCTGGGCCAGCCGGTCGATTCCGGCCAGGTCCTTGTCGTCCTGGAGCTCGACGACCCGGCCGATGAGGGTGATGTGGTTGTACCAGTTCGCCTCGTCGATCACGGTGAGCGTGACCCTGGGGTCGTTGCGGATGTGGTCGAGCCGCTTGCGGCCCTCGTCCATGTTGACCAGGACCCGGCCGTCGTCCCAGAGGTACCAGGTGGCCGTGGACACCGGCTGACCGTCGGACCGGATCGTCGCGATCACGGCCGGATTGGGCTTCTCGAGCATGGCGACCGCGGCCTCGGGAAGCGGTGGATTCGACACGGGCTCTCCTCCTCTTTGGACAGCTGTTCACGTTCCCGTGGTGCGGCTGGGGCCTGCGTGATCCACGGGCCGCACCTCTCACCGTGCCATACCGCTCCTCGCGCTCCCCACCACTCCGCACGCCTCGCGCTCCCCCACTGCGCCCGTGCGCTCCCGTGGCCGGTGCCGGGGAAGGGGATGTCTCCTGGTATTACGTCCCCGTTCGGGAGGTGTGACCGTGCACGGACCTCCGCTCATCGGCTGGCTGCTGGTCGCGCTGTGCGCGGCCACGGGTGGCTACTGTCTGCTACAGATGCGCGGTGAGCCGCCCGGCCCGGGACGGCGGGTCGCGGGCGCCGAGGCGCTGATGGGATTGGGGATGGCCGTGATGGCGGTGCCGTCCACCGTGCTGGACCCCCGGCCCTGGGGTCCGCCCGCCTTCGCGGCGGTCTTCGCCGTGGCAGCCGTAAGGGCGTTACTGCCGGTCCCGCGCGGCGTGGGGCTCCCGGGGCACCGTCTGCATCACGCCGTCGGGGCGCTGGCGATGGTCTATATGGCGCTCGCGATGATGGTGGGCACCACGGGCGGCCACCATCACACCGGCGGGATGGCCCCGGGCCGGATGGCGGGCGGGGTGCCGCTGCTGACCGGGGTACTGCTCGTGTACTTCGCGGTCTACGTCGTACGGTCCGGGCTCCGGCTCGTACCGATGACGGACGGGGCCGTGGACGGCGCGGTGGACGGCACGGTCGACGGCGCGAGGGCGGGACCGCCCGGCGCCGGATGGTCGCGGCGGCCCGAGCTGCGGCATGCATGCAGGCTGTCGATGGGGATAGGGATGTTCGCCATGCTGCTGGCCCTGTGAACGGGCGGCGGGCCGGGCCGTGGCCCGATCCGTAGCGCATCCGTATCCGCACCGTGGTATGCGTCACTTCCCCGCCGTGACCGTACCCGGCCCGAGCGTCGCGATCATAGGCTGACGGCCATGATGGTCCCGTTCGCGCTGATGGGCCTCGGCGCACTGGCGGCGGCAATGGCGCCGCGCCTGTTGTCCCGCTCCGACTGGATCGACCGCGAACCTGTGCTCGCCCTCTGGGTGTGGCAGTGCGTGGTCGTCGGGGTGCTGTTGTGCTGTGCGCTGACCATGGCGCTCACCGGGGCGGCCGCCTGGGACGCCGTGCGCGGCAATGTCTTCGCCCCCGCGCCCAAGGGCGTGGTGGAGGCGTACGCGCTGTCCGGCTACGGGCCGTTGGCCGCGCCCGTCGCCCTCGTGCTCGCCTTCGGGGCCGTCTGGAGCGCGGTGATGCTCACCCGCGAGATCGGCCGCGCCCGCGCCTGGCGCAGGCAGCACCGGGCCGAACTCCTCGTCCGCTCCCCCGCCTTGCCCGGTGAGGAGCCCAGCGAGGAGCGTCTGGTGGTCCTGGAGAGCGACAAGCCGGACGCCTGGTGGCTGCCGGGCACCACGCCCCAGCTCGTCATCACCACGGCGGCGCTGCGCCGCCTCAAGGGCCGTCGGCTGGACGCCGTCATCGCCCATGAGCAGGGCCACGCCCGCGCCCGCCACCACTGGCTGCTGCACTGCTCGGGCGCGCTGGCCATCGGCTTTCCGCGGGTGACCATGTTCGCCGCGTTCCGCGACGAGGTGCACCGGCTGGTCGAGCTGGCCGCCGACGACTCCGCGTCACGGCGCTTCGGGCGGACGACCACCGCGCTCGCGCTGGTCGAACTCAACGAGGACCGCGGGGTGTTCGGCCCCTGCCCCAGCGCGCTCGCCCAGGTGCCGCAGCGGGTGGACCGGCTGCTGGCCCCGGCCTCCCGCCTCCCCGTGGCGCGCCGCTGGCGCCTTACGGCCACCGCGGCGCTCGTCCCGGCCGTCCCGCTGCTGGTCACGTTCGTCCCGGCGCTGCGGGTGCTGGGGTAGACGTTCTCGCGTTCTCGGCGTACTCAGTACAACGTTCTTGGTACAACTCGACCCATGCAGCCGGCAAACCTCCACCGCCGGGCCGCCCGCGCCGCGGCCGTGTTCACCGCGCTCTTCCTGGTGCTGCTCGCCCTGGTGGCCGCCCATTGGGGGCCGCTGTGGACCGTCGACCGGGACATCGTCGTCGCCCTGCACCACTCCGCCGTGCGGCACCACGGCCTCACCCGGGCCAACAGAGTGCTCACGGACTGGGTCTGGGACCCCTGGACGATGCGTGCGCTGCTGGCCGTGGCCGTGGGGTGGCTGCTGTGGCGCCGGGAGTGGCCGCTCGCGCTCTGGGTGGCCGTCACGGCGGCGCTGGGCACGGCGCTGCAACAGGCGGTGAAGGCCGCGCTCGACCGGGAGCGCCCCCGGTGGTCGAACCCGGTGGACTCGGCGCACTACGCGGCCTTCCCCTCCGGCCACGCCCTGACCGTGACCGTCGCCTTCGGGCTGTTGCTGTGGCTGCTGACGCTGCACGGGGCACCGGCGAAGTGGCTACGGCTCATGGCCGCCGTAGGGGCCGTATCCGTGCTGGGCGTCGGCTTCACCCGCCTCTATCTGGGCGTCCACTGGCCCAGCGACGTCCTGGCCGGCTGGCTGCTGGGCGCGGCACTGGTGTACGGGGCGATCGCCTCGTACGGATACGTCCGGAGCCGTACGAGCGAGCGCGAGGCGTCCCCCGAGGGGAGAGTGCGGTCATGAACCCCGAAACCGCGCTCCGGCCTGCGGGAAGGGCGGCCGCACCCGGGTGCTAGCCGAGCCGCACCCCGGCCAGGATCCCGTGGGCGACCGGCAAGCGCAGCGAGAGATAGCCGCTCGCGGGGTCGGCGAGGTACTCCCGCATCTCCCGGTGGATGTCGAAGCCGAACTCCATGTCCATGTCGTCCACGAGCACCAGCGCGCCCCGGCGCAGCCGGGGTTCCACCACCTTGAGCACCTCCCGGTTGAGGTTCGGCCAGCCGTCCATCAGCAGCAGGTCCACCGACCCGGGCAGGTCCCGCAGCGTCTCCCGCGCGTCGCCGACGCGGACGGTGGCGATGTCGGAGAGCCCGGCGGCGGCGATGGCCTCCGTGGCCCTGGCCACCTTGTCCGCCTGAAGCTCCGTGCCGATCACCTGCCCGCCGCCGTTGTCCCGCACCGCGCTGGCCAGGTAGAGGGTGGACACGCCGAAGGAGGTTCCGTACTCGACGACGGTCCGCGCGCCGGTCGCGCGGGTGAGCAGGTAGAGCAGCTCACCGCCCTCCTTGGACACCGACATGGAGGCGTCCTTGAACGTCTCGGCCATCTGACTGGCGTCCAGTTCGGCCCAGGCCGACTTGGGGTCGGTCACACCGGTCTCGGCGAACGCGCGCTCGTCGCCTTCGCGCTCGGCCTCCAGCAGTCCGTCCAGGACGGTCGCCACGGGCTCGGTGTGCAGTGTGGACGGCATGCGATCTCCTTCAGGGTCGGTGCGGTCACCGGATAGATTCTTCTTCCGGCGGCGATCCGACCGCCCCCTAAACATCCCCCTGGCTCCCCCTGAGCCGCCCGGGGGCGATGGGAGAGTGCGGTCATGAGCAATCTCGATCTGAGGCCCGCGCCGACCGTGTGCGGCGGCCGCCAGGACGTCACCGCCCAGCCGGTCCGCGAGCTGCTGGCCGCCAAACGGGTCCCGCTGGGCGAATCCACCATGGTGCGCCGGCTCCTGCCGAACCTCGGGCGGCGCATGGTCGGCGCCTGGTGCTTCATCGACCACTACGGCCCGGACGACATCGCCCAGGAGCCGGGCATGCGGGTCCCGCCGCATCCGCACATGGGACTCCAGACGGTCAGCTGGCTGCACGACGGCGAGGTGCTGCACCGCGACAGCGTCGGCAGTCTCCAGACGGTACGCCCCGGCGAGTTGGGGCTGATGACGTCGGGCCGGGCCATCTCACACTCCGAGGAGTCCCCTCGCGAGCACGCCCGGCTGCTGCACGGCGCACAGCTGTGGGTCGCGCTGCCCGACGGCGACCGCCATATCGCCCCCATGTGGGAGCACCACGCCGAGCTGCCCCGGGTGACCGGCGGCGGCGGGCTGCGGGCGACGGTCGTCCTCGGCGAGCTGGACGGCGCGGCCTCGCCCGGCACCACGTTCACTCCGCTGATGGGCGCGGACATCGCCCTCGCGGCCGGCACCGACGCCCGGCTGCCGGTGCGGCCCGACTTCGAGTACGCGGCCCTCACCATGTCCGGTGAGTCCGAGGTCGACGGGGTACGCCTCGCCCCCGGCTCGCTCCTCTACCTCGGCTGCGGACGCGCCGAACTGCCGCTGCGGGCGGATGTGGACAGCGCGCTCATGCTGCTGGGCGGGGAGCCCTTCGAGGAGAAGATCGTGATGTGGTGGAACTTCATCGGGCGCTCCCACGACGAGATCTCGCAGGCCCGCGAGGACTGGACGTCGGGCTCGGGCTCCCGCTTCGGCGAGGTCCACGGCTACGACGGCGCCCCCTTGCCCGCCCCGGAGCTGCCGCCCGTACCCCTGAAGCCACGCGGCCGGGCGCGCTGACCCGCGAATCACGGGCGCGCTGACCCGCGAATCAGAGGGCCGCGGACACCTCGTCCACGTCCCCGGCCGATTCGGCGGAGGCGTCGCTCAGCCCCAGCCGCAGGTGTTCAACGTGGTAGAGGGCCTGGTCCAGCAGTTCGGCGACATGGTTGTCGTACAGCGAGTACACCACCGAGCGGCCCTCGCGGTTGCCCACGACCAGGCCGAGGTTGCGTAGCAGCCGCAGCTGGTGGGAGCACGCGGACTGCTCCATCCCGACCGCGGCGGCCAGTTCGGTGGCCGGCAAGGGCCCCTCCCGCAGCCGGGCCAGGATCAGCAGCCGGGATGGCGTCGCCAGCGCCTGAAGTGTCGCGGCGACTCTCGGGGCGCTGCCGGCGTCCAGGCGGGCGCGCGGTACGGCGTTGTCAGCGGCGGGTGCGACTCCATGGCCCATGCGTCCAGCCTACCGACCCGTTCAGGAATACATGAAGAGCTGTTCATTCAGTCCTGTAATGTGTGGGGCGAGCCCATTGCCACCTCCCCTGAAGGACGCCTCCTGCCATGTCGTCGACCCTCACCCGCCCGGCCGCGCCGCCCGGGGTGGTCCGTGATCCGGTGGCGCCCGGACGCCGGACGCGGATCTTCGCCCTGCCCGAGGCCCGCTGGGCGGCGGCCGCCCTGGCGCTGTTCCTGATCGCGCTGCCGCTCCAGCTGTTCGGCGCACCGGCATGGGCCTGGGGGCCGCTCTACGCGCTCACCTACGTCACCGGCGGCTGGGAGCCGGGATGGGCCGGAGTGCGGGCCCTCAAGGACCGGACCCTGGACGTCGACCTGCTGATGGTGGTCGCCGCGCTCGGCGCGGCCGCGCTCGGGCAGGTGCTGGACGGGGCGCTGCTGATCGTCATCTTCGCCACCTCGGGGGCGCTGGAGGCCATCGCCACCGCGCGGACCGCGGACTCGGTGCGCGGTCTGCTCGACCTGGCCCCGGCCACCGCCACCCGGCTGTCCGGGGACGGCGCCGAGGAGACGGTGCCCACCGAACAGCTGACGGTGGGCGATGTGATCCTGGTACGTCCCGGGGAGCGGGTCGGCGCGGACGGCCGGGTGCGGAAGGGCGCGAGCGAGGTCGACCAGGCCACGATCACCGGGGAGCCGCTGCCGGTGGCCAAGGCGGCCGGTGACGAGGTGTTCGCCGGCACGCTCAACGGCACGGGCGCGCTGACCGTACGGGTCGAGCGCGATCCGTCGGACTCGGTGATCGCACGGATCGTGCGGATGGTGGCGGAGGCCTCGGAGACGAAGGCCCCCACCCAGCTGTTCATCGAGAAGGTGGAACAGCGCTATTCGCTGGGCATGGTGGCCGCCACCCTGGCGCTGTTCGCGGTGCCGCTGCTCTTCGGCGCGGCACTCCAGCCGACCCTGTTGCGGGCGATGACCTTCATGATCGTCGCTTCCCCGTGCGCCGTGGTGCTGGCGACCATGCCGCCCCTGCTGTCCGCCATCGCCAACGCCGGGCGCCACGGTGTGCTCATCAAGTCCGCCGTGGTCATGGAGCGGCTCGGCCAGGTCGACGCCGTGGCCCTCGACAAGACGGGCACCCTGACCGAGGGGACCCCCCGGGTCACCGACGTGTGCCCGCTCGACCACTCGGGACTGACCGAGGAGGCCCTGCTGACCCTGGCGGCGGCGGCCGAGCACCCCAGCGAGCACCCGCTGGCCCGGGCCGTCGCCGATGCCGCCCGGAAGCGTGGCCTGGAGCCTCCGGCGGTCCAGGACTTCGACTCCGCCCCGGGTACCGGCGTGACCGCCACGGTCGACGGACACACCGTCACGGTGGGCAGCCCCGGCCGGCTGCGGGAGCCGCGCCCCGGCCACCCCGCCGCCGCGTCGGTGACCCGGCTGGAAGCGACCGGCCGTACCGCCGTCCTGGTGGAGGTCGACGGCTCGGCCGTCGGTGTGCTCGGCATCGCCGACCGCCTGCGCGAGGACGCCACCGCCACCGTCGCCGCGCTCACCACGCTGACGGGCACCGCACCGGTGCTGCTCACCGGGGACAACCCCCGCGCCGCCCGCCTTCTGGGAACCGAGGTCGGGATCACCGATGTCCGCGCCGGGCTGCTGCCCCAGGACAAGGTCACCGCGGTCGGGGAGTTGGCGGGCGCGGGCCGCAAGGTGCTGGTCGTCGGTGACGGCGTGAATGACGCGCCCGCCCTGGCCGCCGCCCATACCGCCGTCGCCATGGGGCGAGCGGGCTCGGACCTCGCCCTGGAGACCGCCGACGCCGTCGTCGTCCGGGACGAGCTGTCCACCATCCCCACCGCCGTCTCCCTCTCCCGGCGCGCCCGGCGCCTGGTCGTGCAGAACCTGGTGATCGCCGGGGTGTTCATCACCGGCCTGGTCGTCTGGGACCTGGTCGGCACCCTGCCGCTTCCGCTCGGTGTCGCCGGGCACGAGGGCTCCACGGTCATCGTCGGCCTCAACGGCCTGCGACTATTGCGCGACGCGGCCTGGCGGAGCGCCCGGGACCACGCGTAGGGCCGTCAGCGGGCGGCGCGGTGCGCGGGAGGCGGGGCCGCGGCCGTCGGGGTCCCCTTCCGGACGTACGCGGTGAGCCCGGTGCCCGGCAGGCGGTGAGGGGTCCAGGCGCGGGCGTAGTGGGGAGGGCCGGAGCGGGTCCTGCCGAGGGCGGCGGCGGGTTCGCGGGCGGCGCGGCGCAGCAGGGCGTGCGCGGTGGTGTCGCGGTTGTTGCCGCCGACGTTGGCCGAGGCGCAGCCGGCGTCGTAGCCGATGGGCGGGGCGTGTTCGCCACTGACCAGGCAGGGCGGGGTGAGCCCGAGGCGGCGCAGGTCGTGGGCGGTGGTGCGGTAGCGGGCGGCGGTGGCGCGGGCGGCGGCCGTGTCGCGGTCGAGGATCTCGTACTGCGCGGACAGGTGCAGGGCGAGCAGCGCGGCTGCCAGCCCGGCGGCCAGGGCGCGGGCGCGGGGCGGGCGGACGGCCCGCGCGGAGTGTGCGGCCAGGGCGGCGAGCGGAAGGGAGAGCAGGGCGTAGACGGGCAGCAGGAAGCGCGGCGCGGAGTAGTCGACGAGCAGCAGATAGGGGACGCTCAGCGTGGCGGCGCAGGCGATGGGGAGCAGGATGACCGCGTCGCGCCGGGAGCGCCAGGCCAGGACGCAGGCGATGAGGGCGAGGACGGGCAGGGCCAGCCACCACAGGGTGAGCTCGGGGTGGGTGAGCGGGACGTGGCAGGGGCGGCAGAGCAGGGGGCCGTTGAGGCTGCGCCATGCCATGCCGCCCGCCCAGTGCGCGCCCATGCCGCCCTCGGTGGCGCTGGAGACGTGCAGCCGGGCGCCGACCCCGCCCCAGCGTGCGTACGCCTCCGCGATCCACTCGGCGCCACCCACGGCGAATCCGCCGGCCACGGCGAGCGCGGGCGCCGGGCGCCGCCGGGCCGGGACGATCGCGCACGCCGCGAGCAGGGGCAGGGCGAGCCAGCCGCCGTCGGAGAAGCGGAAGCAGGTGGCGGCCGCGACCATGGCGCCCGTGCCGAGCAGGGCCCGCCGGCCCGCATGGGGGTGTGCGGCACGCAGGAACCAGCCGACTGCCGCCACCGCGGACAGGGCCACCCATAGGTTGGGCATGGCCTGCGGTCCGTAGAGCAGGGTGGTCCACAGGCCCGCGAACAGCAGCGCGGCCAGGGCGGTCCGCCCACGGCCGAGCAGCGGCTGCCAGATGCGGTAGGCCGCGTACAGGGCGGCGGCGGAGAGCAGCGCCAGCACGATCCGGAGCACGGTGGTGGAGTCGGTGATGGCGAGGACGGGGGCGGCCAGAAGGCTGATGCCGCGCGAGCGCGGGGCGCTGAAGTACGCCGCCGGGCGGTGCGGGTCGGCCTGGGAGAGGTACACCGTTTCGTCCCAGCCCAGCCCCAGATGCGGGACCACCAGGGCGAGCTGGGCCACGGCATAGGCGAGGGCGACCAGCGCCAACCACGGGATCCGGCGCGGTGGGCGGATGGCCGTACGCGAAGCGATCATGCCGTGAGCGCTCCGGTGCCCAGCAGGCCGAGGAGCAGCAGGCCGACGGCGACGCGGTAGATGACGAACGCGTTGAAGGAGTGCTTGGCGACGAACTTCAGCAGCCAGGCGATCGAGGCATAGGCGACCACGAACGAGACAGCGGTGCCCACCACGAGGGGGGCGGTGCCAACCCCGGCGCCGACCGCGTCCTTCAGCTCGTACAGACCCGCGCCGGTCAGCGCCGGAATGCCGAGGAAGAAGGACAGACGGGTGGCGGCCACCCGGTCCAGATCGAGGATGAGCGCGGTGGACATGGTGGCGCCGGAGCGCGAGAAGCCGGGAAAGAGCAGCGCGAGGATCTGCGAGCAGCCGACCAGCATGGCGTCCTTGAAGCCCGTGTCGTCCTCGCCACGCTTGTGGCGGCCCATCTGGTCGGCCACCCACATCACACCGGACCCGACGACGAGGGAACCGGCGACCACCCACAGGGATGCCAGCGGGCCCTCGATGAGGGGTTTCGCGGCCAGGCCCACGATCACGATCGGGATGGTGGCGCAGATGACCCACCAGGCGAACTTGTAGTCGTGGTGGTGACGCCGTTCGCGGTGGGCGAGTCCGCGGCCCCAGGCGGAGACGATCCGCACGATGTCCTTGAAGAAGTACACCAGCACCGCGGCGATCGCGCCCACCTGGATGACGGCGGTGAAGCCGACCACGGAGGTGTCGTCGACCGGGATGCCCATCAGCCCTTCGGTGATCTTCAGATGGCCGGTGGAGGAGACGGGCAGGAACTCCGTGATGCCTTCGACGATGCCGAGGACGGTCGCCTGGCCGATGCTGATGGCACTCATCTGGATCCGTTTCTGTGATGGCTCGAGCGGGCCGTGTCCGTAGGGGAAGACGGCGCGGCGCGGTCAGCGGGATGGGGGTCGGCGGCGCAGCCGGCGCAGGGCCCGGCCCGCACGGTTGCGCCAGCGGGCCTTGCGGCGCCGCCAGGCACGCGAGGAACGCGTGACGGCGAGGTCGCCGAACAGTTCCTCGTAGGCGTGCGCGACATGGGCCGGGTCGAAGCGGCGGGCGGCGGCACGGGCGGCCTCGCCCATGCGGCGGCGGCCGGGCTCGTCGGCGACGAGGTCGGTCAGCGCGGCGGCCAGCGCCTGCCGGTCGCCCGTGGGGACCAGGCGGCCGTCGACGCCGTCGTCGATGATCTCGGCGGGGCCGAGCGGGCAGTCGGTGGCGACCACCGGTATGCCACAGCGCATCGCCTCGACCAGCGTCATGCCGAAGGACTCCGCGTCGGAGGCGGAGGCGACGATGGACGCCTTCGCGAACTCGGCCTCGATCGGGGACACCGCGCCCATCAGCGCCGCCCGGCCGCCCAGTCCCCGCTCCTCGATCAGCCGCTGGAGCCGCTCCTTGTCGGCGCCCGCGCCATAAACCCGCAGCGACCAGTCGGGGTGCTTGGCGGCGACATCGGTGAACGCCTCGATGAGCAGGTCGAAGCGCTTGGCACGCACCAGGCGTCCGGCGGCGGCGATGACGGGGGCGCTGCCTTCGGCGGGCGACGGGCCCGGGTCGGGCACGCCGTTGGGGACGGCCAGGATCCGCACGCCCGGCAGCCGCATCCTCGCCCGGTAGACGGCCGCGTCGGCGTCGGTCGTGGTGACCACGGCATCCAGGTCGCGGTAGTGCCGGGCGAGCTGGGCGCGCAGCTTCTTGGTGTGCATGTCGTGGGTGAGGTGTTCCTGGGCGATGCGCAGCGCCCGGGGCGGGGCGAAGCGGGCCAGGTACACGTTGATGCCCGGCCGGGTGCCGACGATCACGTCCGCGTCGCAGCTCCGCAGGTACTCCCGCGCCCGCTGGTCGGTGAGGCGGCTGTACTGCTTGTACCGCTTCTCGGCGGTGGGGAAGACCTCGGCCGGCCGGCGCAGCAGCGGATCGCCGCCGTCCGCGCTGTTCTCCCGCAGGTCGACCAGGGGCACCACCGTCACCCGTGGATCGATGGCGAACCGCGGGCGGGCGCGGTGCCGGAGCATCGACACGATCGTCACCTCGTGCCGGTCGGCGAGGGCCGCGGCGAGATTGAGCGTGGTGCGGATCGTGCCGCCGATCGCGTACACGTTGTGGATCAGGAAGGTGATCTTCACTTGGCGCTCCCCACGGTCGGCGCGGCGGCGATACGGGTCCGGGCGCGGCGGCCGACCGGCGGTTGGGCGGCATCCAGCGGTTCGAGAGCCATGGGCACCGCGGGTTCCTTTCCGGCCGTGCGCCGCCCAGGGCAGGGTTCGGCCCGGGTACGAGCGCATGGCACACTTGGAGGACAGTGACTTTTACACCGGTGTAGGAGTTCTACACGACTGTAGAAGATGAGGGAAGGGACGCCAAATCCATGGGCACCCGGACACCAGGACAGGGCCCCAAGCGGCCCAACGGTGCACGCGAGGCCGAGATCCTCGAACTGCTCCAGCGGGCCGACGGCGCGCTGACCCCCCGCGAGGTCACCGAACGCCTCGGCAGCCAGCTGACCTACAACAGCGTGGTGACGATCCTCACCCGCATGCACACCAAGCAGCTGCTCACCCGCACCCCGCGCGGCCGCGCCTACGCCTACGCCCCGGTGACCGACGACCCCGGCTTCGCCGCCCGCCGCATGCGCTCGGTCCTGGAAGAGCGGTCCGACCGCCAGGACGTCCTCGCCCGCTTCGCCGACGGCCTGTCCACCACGGACGCGGACCTGCTGCGCCAACTGCTCGACCCCGACCAGTAGGAAGAGGCCGCCCAGATGCGCATCGCCGTCTACGTCCCCCTGCTGCTCTCCCTGCTCGCTCCCCTCGGAGCACGCCCCCTGGCGGAGCGATGCGAACCCCGCCTGGCGACCTGGCTGCTCACCGCCTCGGCCCTCGTACTGGGCACGGCGACCACCATCTCACTGGGGCTGCTGGCCATCACCGGGCTGATCCGCTTCCCCCAGCTGGCCGGTCTCGGCCACTGGTCGGCCCACACCGCGCAGCGCGACGACCCCGCCGAGCTGTCCGTCGCCCTGATCGCCGGGCTGCTGCTCGGCGCCGCCGTCCTCATGGCCGCCCGCATGCTCTGGCGGCGCGCCCGCACCCTGGCCACCGCCGCCCTGGAAGCGGCCTGTATGCCCGCCGAAGACGGCCTGGTCGTGATCGAGGACGAGACCCCCAACGCCTTCGCGATCCCCGGCCTGCCCGGCCGCGTCGTCGTCTCCACCGGCATGCTGCACACCCTGGACGAGACCGAGCGCCATATCCTGCTCGCCCATGAACGCGCCCATCTGACGAGCCGCCATTACGCCTTCGTCGCCCTGGCCCAGCTCGGTGCCGCCGCCAACCCCCTGCTTCGCCCCCTCGCCACGGCCGTGACGTACACCATCGAACGGTGGGCCGATGAGAGCGCGGCCGCCGCCACCGGCGACCGCGAGCGGGTCGCCCGCACCGTCGGCAAGGCCGCCCTCGCCGCCCACAGCGCCCCCGGTCGCACCCCGGGTGCCGCCCTGGCCATCCTCGGCCGCCGCACCCCGCTCGCCGCCGCCGGGCCCGTGCCCCGCCGCGTCGCCGCCCTCCTCGCTCCCCCCTTCGGCCGCCACCCCGTCCTCGCCGCCGCGACAGCCACGGTCCTCGCCATCACCGTCATGTCCACCGCCGAGGCCGCCCACGACCTCCATCTCCTGCTGAAAGCCGTCGGCGCCTGACAGAACGCGGCGGTCAGTAGACGTCGCGCAGATAGCGCTTGTCGGTGGCGAGCTGCTTGACGTACGCCGCCGCCTCGGCCTCGTCCAGGCCGCCGTGGACGGTGGCGATGTCCCGCAGGGCCTGGTCGACATCCTTGGCCATGCGGGAAGCGTCGCCGCAGACGTAGAAGTGGGCGCCGTCCTGGAGCCAGGACCACAGCAGGGGGCCGTGTTCCCGCATGCGGTCCTGGACGTATTTCTTGGCGCGCTCGTCGCGGGAGAACGCGGTGTCCAGGCGGGTGAGGACGCCCTCGGCGAGGAACCCGGTCAGCTCCTCCTCGTAGTAGAAGTCGGTCGCGCGGTGCTGTTCCCCGAAGAACAGCCAGTTCGGGGCGCGGTGGCCGCGGGCCCGGCGCTCCTCCAGGAAGGCGATGAAGGGCGCGATACCGGTACCGGGGCCGACCATCACCGTCGGCGTGGCGGGGTCGGCGGGCGGGCGGAAGTGCGGGGCCCGCTGGACCCGGACCGGCACCGGGGTGCCCGGCTCGGCGTCGGCGAGGAACGGGGAGCAGACGCCCTGGCGCGGACGGCCGCCCAGGTTCTCGTAACGGACGACGGAGACCGTCAGCGACACCAGGTGCGGGTCGGTCAGCGGGCTGGAGGATATGGAGTACAGGCGGTGCCGCAGGCGCCCCAGCAGATCGGTCCACTCCTGCGCCCCGGCCCGGACGCCGGACTCGGCCAATACGTCCACGGCCTGCCGTCCCCAGGACCACTTCGCCAGCTCCCCCTTGTTGTCCGGGCGCAGGAGCTTCCGCAGATCGCGGGGGCCGCGGGTTCGATCGGCGACGAAGCGCAGCAGGCCGGGAGTGATGCGGGTGATGTCGAGGTGGCGCGACAGGGCCTCGGCGAAGGGCACCTCCCCCACGCTCTCGACCTGGACGGTCGCGTTCGCGTCGAGACCGGTGAGGGCCAGCCACTCGGTCACGAGCTCGGGCCGGTTGAGCGGTTGCACCGCCAGGGCGTCACCCGCCTCGTAGCCCAGTGGGGTCTGGCCGTCGCGGGTGTCGAAGGTGATGCGGCGGACCTCCTTGCCCGCGCCCGGCAGGCTCAAGCGACGGTTGCCGGTCAGGCGGGCGGTGGCAGGAGCGGGACGGCTCGGCCGGGGGGCCGTCCCGGCTATGGGGGCCGGAGCGGGTGCGGGGGCCGGGGCCGGGGCGGGGGCGAGGGCCGGGGCGGGGACCGGTTGCTCCGCGCTCTTCAGCGCGATGAGCACCTGGTCGAGCCATGCCCCGGCCTCGGTCTCGTAGTCCGGTTCGCAGTCGGTGCGCGGCGCCAGCCGCACCGCGCCCAGCTCTTCCATACGCCGGTCGAGGCGGCGGCCGTGGCCGCAGAAGTCGTCGTAGGAGGAGTCGCCGAAGGCCAGGACGGAGTAGCGCCGGTCCGGCAGGCGCGGGGCGTCGGACGCGGCGAGGGCGGCCCAGAAGCGGGCGCCGTTGTCCGGCGCGTCCCCGTCGCCGAAGGTGCTCGTGATCAGCAGCAGGTCGGCGTCGGATGGCAGCGCGGCGAGGTCGGCCTCGTCCATGGACACGCGGGAGGCGGTGTGGCCGTGCGCGGTGAGCCGCTCCACCGTGGCGGCCGCGAACTCCTCGGCGTTCCCGGTCTGGGAAGCCCAGAGGATCACGACCTGGCGGCGCGGCGCGTCGGCGGGCGGGGAGGGCGGCCGCGGCGAGTCGCCGACGTCGTGCGCGGTGGGACGCGTCACCTCGGTTCTGGAGTACATCCCGGCCAGCACGCCGTTCACCCACAGGGCGTGCGACGGGCTGAAGGGGGCGTCCACGGGCAGCACCGGCACGCCTGGGGTGCCGGACGGGATGCCGGCGAGGAAGCCGGTCAGATAGCGGCGTTCGGGTTCGGTGAGGACCGGCGGCGGGGCGGGTTCCAGCCCGAACAGGCCGGGAGCGGACGCTGTGGGGAGGACGGCGGGCGGGGGCGGGACCACCGTGCCCGCGGTGGACGACACGGCCTTGGTGGCCGCCGTGGCCGCCGTGGCCGCCGTGGCCGCCGTGGACGACGCGGGCGCCGCGGACTGTGCGTCCGCCGTCCCCGGAGTCCGCACCGTCACCGGAGTGGCCACCTTGGTCAGCGAAACCGCGCACACCTTCAACTCGGGCTGGAACGACAGCGGATCGACGGCGTCGCCGGTCACCGCGTTCACACTGAGGTACTCCCCGAAAAGGTCGTTCCAGTGGAACGGCGCGAAACAACAGCCCGGCCGCACCCGGTCGGTGACGACCGCGGGCAGCACGGCCCGGCCGCGCCGCGAGGCGACCTCCACCGAATCCCCCTCGGCGACGCCCAGCTCGGCCGCGTCCCGCGGGTGCAACTCCACGAAGGGACCGGGGTTGAGCTTGTTCAGCCCGGGCACCTTGGCCGTCTTCGTCAGCGTGTGCCACTGATGCTGTAGTCGGCCCGTGTTGAGTGTGTACGGGTAGTCGTCGTCGGGCAGCTCCGCGGCCGGTATGTGCGGGCGGGGGTGGAAGACCGCACGGCCGCTCGCGGTCGGGAAGCTCAGCGAGCCGTCCTCACCGACGTACCGGATCGGATTGCGGTCGGCTCCCTCGGCGCTCGCGGCGGGCCACTGGACCGGGGTGGAGCGCAGCCGCTCGTAGCTCACTCCGCGCAGGTCCCAGCCGGTCGACGGGTTGAAAGCGCGCCTGATCTCCTCGAAGACCTCCTCCGCGCTGTCGTACGCGAAGCCCCTCTCGAAGCCCATGGCACGCGCCACGGCCGCGATGATCCGCCAGTCCGCCATCGCCTCGCCGGGCGGATCGGCGGCCGGCCGGGCCAGGGTGAGGTCGCGCTCGCTGTTGATCAGGACGCCCTCGGCCTCGGTCCACAGCGCGCCGGGCAGCACGACATCGGCGTACGCGTTTGTCTCCGTCTCGGCGAAGACATCCTGCGTGACGACGAATTCGGCCGCCTCCAGGCCCTCGATGACCGTCTTGCGGTTCGCCACGGAGGCGACCGGGTTGGTGCAGATGATCCAGCACGCCTTGATGTCCCCGTCGGCCATCTTCCGGAACATCTCGACGGTGCCCTTGCCGACGCCGTCCGCGCGGATCGTGTCCGGCGGCAGCTCCCACAGGTTCTCGACGAAGGCCCGGTCGGTGTCGGCGAGCACCGACCGCTGACCGGGGAGGCCCGGACCCATGTAGCCCATCTCCCGGCCGCCCATGGCGTTGGGCTGCCCGGTCAGGGAGAAGGGGCCGCTGCCCGGGCGGCAGATCGCGCCCGTGGCGAGATGGAGGTTGACGAGCGCGTTGGTGTTCCAGGTGCCGTGCGTGGACTGGTTGAGGCCCATCGTCCAGCAGCTCATCCACTCGCCCGCCCCGCCGATCAGCCGGGCGGCCTCGCGGATGTCGTCTTCCGGGATGCCGGTGATCTCGGCGACGGTGGCGGGCGGGTAGTCGGCGAGGAACTCCGGCATCGCCTCCCAGCCCTCGGTGTGCGCGGCGATGAACCCGGCGTCGGTGTGGCCGTTCGCATGCAGCAGGTGCAGCAGACCATTGAGCAGTGCCAGATCCGTACCCGGCTTGATCTGCAAGAACAGGTCGGCCTTGGCCGCGGTGGCGGTTCGGCGCGGATCGACGACGATCAGCTTGGCACCGGCCGACTTCACCCGGTCCATCATCCGCAGGAAGAGGATGGGGTGGCAGTCGGCCATGTTGGAGCCGATGACGAGGAAGACATCGGCTTTGTCGAAGTCCTGATAGGAGCCCGGTGGCCCGTCCGCGCCCAGCGAGAGCTTGTAGCCGGTGCCGGCACTGGCCATGCACAGCCGGGAGTTCGACTCGATCTGGTTGGTGCGGAGGAACCCCTTGGCGAGTTTGTTCGCGAGGTACTGCGCCTCCAGGCTCATCTGCCCGGACACGTAGAGGGCGACCGCGTCCGGCCCGTGCTCGTCGACGATCGCCCGCAGCCGGCGCGCCGTCTCGGCGATCGCCGCTTCCCTGGATATCGGCACCGGCTCTTCCTCACGGTGCGGACGCCGGAGCGCCGTGGTCAGCCGCCCGGGGGCGGCGAGCACATCGGCCGTGGTGGCGCCCTTGGTGCACAGCCGGCCGAAGTTCGCGGGGTGTTCCTTGTCCCCGGAGGCCCTCAGGACCGTACGGCGCCCGTCCGGCCCCCTGCCGACGTCGAGGACCAAGCCGCATCCCACACCGCAGTACGAGCAGACCGTCCGCACCTTCGTCGTGTTCGTCGTGTTCGTCGTGTCCTCGCTCCGGGAACCCGACGCGACCACGGGCGCCTCCTTGTCCTGTGCTCGGTCCAGTCCAGCCTTCCGTGACCGTACGAACCGCTCATTGCGCAGGTCTCTCAGGCCGGTCACCAGGGGTTAACTCCACCGCACAGGGCCTGGAGGGCGCCTGTGAGCGGGGATCATACGGCCTGTGGGCCCCGCGAAGGCGCCCGATCCGGCGAATCCGTGCGGTCGCGGCACTAGTCATGGGCTGGGAGGGGGGTCCTGCGGTTCGGAGGGGGCGAGGAGGTAGGAATGGAGCTGCCCGAGCAGTTCGGCGATGCCCTCCCGGTCCGCGCGGTAACGGACCAGCTTGCCGCTGCGGGTCGACTGGAGCAGGCCGCCGCGCCGGAGGACCGCGAGGTGCTCGGAGGTGGTCGACGGGCCGAGTCCGGCACGTTCGGCGGCCTCGCCGACGGTCAGCTCCTCCCCGTCGGCGAAGTGCGCGAAGAGCTTCTGACGGGTTCCGCTGGTCAGCGCCTTGAGGAAGACCTGGAGGTCGTCGCCGGGTACGGCCGCCCCGGGGCGTATCCCCCGTCCCGTACCGGCGTCCGCCCGCCCGGACACCCGGCCGCCGGCCGCCCCTGGGAGCTCGTCCGGGGCCCGGTAGGGGCGGGGGACGCGGAGGGGGCGGTGGAGGTCGAACTCGGTCGGGGGGATGTCCAGGGCTGAGCACGCCTCGCGGACGACGTCCCGTTCGCTCTCGTCGAAGTAGCCGTCGGCGCAGCCGATGACGATGCCGATCTGGATGACGGCCCGCGCCTCGGCGGGCCTCCGCTTCGCCTTGCCGATCTCCCGCATGGCGCTCGCCGTGCCGAGCACGAAGTCCGTGATGAGCTCGTCGAGGTGGTCCTCGAAGCGGCGGTGCAGATCGTCCGGGGGGAAGTTCTGGAGCACGTCATTGGTGGCGATGAGCTGGGCGACACGCTGCCGCTCGGACGGGTCGATCGTGCCGTCCGCCGCCGCCACCAGGGCGCACATGGCCATGCTCGCGTCCCGGAAGGCCCCGCTCTGCAACTCGTGCTTCTTCGCCGTGAGCTGAGCCTGCATCGTCTGGACCGAGTCCCTGAGGCGGTCCCACAGCGTCATCTGCATCTCCTTCTCAGTAATACCTCCATTGTGGGGAGAAAACAGAATCTACATGCTTGTAGAGCCCCCGTGCGAAAGCCTCAGGGGGAATGAGGGGGATGTTTAGGGGACGGTCCGCTCGCTGCCGGAACAAGAATTTCCACAACAGCGGCGAGCTTCTTCGAGCTCGTTGGAGCTTTCTCTCCCGGGCCTTCTTTCCCTCGGGCCGCGCAACCGGAGCGCGGCCGTCCCGCGCACGGGGCGATTCCGCGCGGGTCGGTCGCCACTCCCGCGCGCCCTGCTTCGAACCGAGAGGTGTGGCGGCATGCTACGGACTGACCTGATCCGGCCGGTGCCGGAACTGCTCCAGGCCAACGCGGATCGCTTCGGTGACAAGCCGGCCTGTTCCGATGGCCATCGTACGGTCAGCCACGCCGGACTCGAGCGCCGTACCCGGCGGCTGGCCGGTCATCTCGCCGGGCTGCGGCTGCACCCCGGCGACCGCGCGATGATCTGTCTGGGCAATCGCGTCGAGATGCTGGAGAGCTACTTCGGCGTCCTGCGCGCGAACGCCATCACGGTGCCGGTCAACCCGCGTTCGACCGATGCGGAGCTCTCGTATCTGCTCGCCGACAGCGGCGCCCGGCTGGTGCTCACCGACATCGCCCACGCCGATCAGTTCGACCGGCTGCGGGAGCGGTTCCCGGAGCTGAGGGTGGTGGTCAGCGGGGACGGTCCGCTGCCGAAGGGATTCGTCGCGTTCGAGCCGCTGCCGGACACGGAGCCGGAGCTGGCGGCCCGCGATGACCTGGGCCTGGACGAGATCGCGTGGATGCTCTACACCTCGGGCACCACCGGCCTGCCGAAGGGCGTGCTGTCCACACAACGGAACTGCCTGTGGTCCCTGGCCGCCTGCTACGTACCCGTGACGGGGCTGACCGCCGAAGACCGCGTGCTGTGGCCGCTTCCCCTCTTCCACAGCCTTTCGCACATCGTATGCCTGCTGGCGGCGACCGCCGTGGGGGCCAGCACCCGGATCGTGGACGGGGTGTCGACGGCCGATGTGCTGGAGGCGCTGCGCGAGGACCGCTCGACCTTCGTCGCCGGAGTACCGACGCTCTACCACCACCTGATCGAGGCGGCGCGGGAGCGTGACTTCGCCGCGCCCCAGCTGCGGATCGCCCTCGTGGGCGGGGCGGTGGCCACGGCGGACCTGGTCAGGTCGTTCGAGTCCACCTTCGGGGTGCCGCTCGTCGACGCGTACGGCAGCACCGAGACCTGTGGCTCGATCGCGGTGAACTGGCCCACCGGCCAGCGGGTCGAGGGCTCGTGCGGGCTGCCGGTGCCGGGGCTGACGGTGCGGCTGGTGGACCCGGACACCGGTGTGGACGTTCCGGCCGGGCAGGAGGGCGAGTTCTGGGTGTCCGGGCCGAACATCATGGCCGGGTACCACAACCAGCCGGAGGCGACGGCCGCGGCGCTGCGCGACGGCTGGTACCGCACCGGGGACCTCGGCCGCCGCGACAAGGCCGGATTCTGCACGGTGACGGGCCGGATCAAGGAACTCATCATCCGCGCCGGGGAGAACATCCACCCGGGCGAGGTCGAGGCCGTGCTGCGCACCGTGCCCGGTGTGGCGGACGTGGCCGTGGTGGGCAAGCCGCACCCGGTGCTCGGCGAGGTGCCGGTGGCCTTCGTGGTGCCCGGCCCGGACGGCTTCGATCCATCGGCGCTGCTGGCCACCTGCCGCGAGCGGCTGTCGTACTTCAAGGTCCCGGAGGAGATCTACGAGATCGCGCGGGTGCCGCGCACCGCCTCGGGGAAGATCACCCGGCATGTGCTGCTGGAGCTGCCCGCACGGCTGCGGGCCGCCGGGGACGGCCAGTACGACTCGCTGCTGCGGCTGGACTGGGTGCCGCAGGCGGCGCTGCCGAACGCCCCGGCGGGGAACGGCGGGAACGGCACTTGGGCGCTGGCGGACTCCGACGCGCTCGGCCTCGCGGAGGGGTTGCGGGGCGTCGGGCTGGACGTACGGGTGGTGGACAGCGCTGTTGTGGCGGACGGCTCACCGAGCCCGGATGTGGTCGTGGTGGCGCCCGCGGTGCGGGATATGCCGGATGAGGGGCAGGACCCGACCGGCGGTTTGGCGGCCCGGCTGGGCGCGTGGCTGGCCGACGACCGGCTGGCCGGGACGAGGTTCGTGGTGGCCACGACGGATGCGGTGGCCACGGGCGCCGTGGAGGCCGCGCCGGAGCCATTGGCGGCGGCGCTGTGGGGTGTGGTGCGGTCGCTACAGGCGGTGTACCCCGGCCGTTTGACGCTGGTGGACGTGGGCGGGGACGGGGACGAGGGCGTGGCCGGGGATGGGGGCGTGGCCGGGGGCGGGGGCGTGGCCGCGCACCGGGACATGGACGTGTCCGCGGACGGGGACGCGTTCGGAAACGGGGACGTGTCCGCACACGGCGATGTGTCGGCACGCGGTGACGTGTCCATGGACGACGGCGGGGGCGGGGAGGACGGCCGGGAGGCCGCGCTGCGGCGTGCCGTCGAGGACGGGCACGACCAGGCGGCGATACGTACCGGCGTACTGCTGGTGCCACGCCTGACGCGGATCTCGGTCCCGGCGGAGCCGGACCCCGCCCCGGCCCTCGACCCGGACGGACTGGTCGTGATCACCGGCGGCGACACCGCCCGTGGCACCGCGCTGGCCCGCCACCTGGTGACCGCGTACGGCGCCCGCCACCTGCTGCTGCTCAGCGCCAACGGTCTGCCGGAGGACGCGGCGGCCGCGTTGCGCACCGAGTTGGGGCTGGTCGGGGCAGAGGTCTCGATGGCCGTATGCGATCCGGCCGACCGGACGGCGCTCGACGCGGTGCTTGACGCACTGGACCGGCCGGTGACCGCCACGGTGCACATCGCGGACCCCGGCCCGGAGCGGTCGCTCGACGCGTCGCTGCGTGGCATGACACATCTGGAGGAGCGGACCCGGCGGGCCGGCCCGGCGCTGTTCGTCGTCGTCACCTCCGCGGCGGGGGTGCTGGGCTCGCCGGGCCGCCCGGAGCGGGCGGCCACCGACCAGTTCGGCGAGGCCCTGGTGCGGCGGCGCCGGGCGCTGGGCCTGGGCGGGCTGGCCCTGGCATGGGGCCCGCTGCCGGGCGAGCATGGCGCCGCGCCGGTGGCCGGTGCCGTTCCCCTGCCCGAGGCGCTGGCGCTCTTCGACGCGGCGCTGACCGCCGACCAGGGCCCGCTGGTGCTGCTCCGGCCGAGCACCACGGGTCTGCCGGGCGGCGAACCGGTGCCCGCGGTGCTGCGCCACCTGGTGGACGCGCCGTCCGGCGTACCGACGTCGGACGAGCCCGCCGTCGCGGAGTTCCGGCGGCGGCTGGAAGCCGAGAGCGAGTCCGGCCGACAGCGCACGGCGCTGGCGCTGGTGCGCGAACACGCGGCTGCGGTACTGGGGTTGGCCTCGGCCGACGCCGTTGAGGCCGACCAGGCGTTCAGCGCGTTCGGCTTCACCTCACTGACCGCGGTCGCGCTGAGGAACCGGCTGAACGCGGCCACCGGCGCACGGCTCACCGCCACGGTGGTCTTCGACCACCCGACCCCCGCCGCGCTGGGGCACCATCTGGTGCGGGAGATCACCGGGCGGCGGGGGGAGCGGGAGCAGGCGCCGGTGCGGGCGCGCGGGGTGTCCGACGAGCCGGTGGCGATCGTCGCGATGGGCTGCCACCTCCCGGGCGAGGTCAGGACGCCCGAGGACCTGTGGCGACTGGTCTCCGACGGCAGGGATGCGATCGCCGGGTTCCCGGAGGACCGGGGCTGGGACCTGGCCGGGTTGTTCGACGCCGATCCGGACGCGGTGGGCACGTCCTACGTACGCGAGGGCGGCTTCCTCGGCGACGCGGGCGGGTTCGACGCCGCCTTCTTCGGCATCTCACCCCGTGAGGCGCTGGCCATGGACCCGCAGCAGCGGCTGCTGCTGGAGACGGCGTGGGAGACGTTCGAGAACGCCGGAATCGACCCGACGTCGCTGCACGGCACCGACGTCGGCGTATTCAGCGGAGTGATGTACCACGACTACGGGACCGACGCCGGGACCGCGGCGGAGGGCCTGGAGGGCCATCTCGGCGTGGGCAGCGCAGGGAGCGTCGTCTCCGGACGCGTGGCCTACGCACTGGGCCTGACCGGGCCCGCGGTGACCGTGGACACGGCCTGCTCGTCCTCGCTGGTGGCGCTGCACCTGGCGGTTCAGGCGGTGCGCACGGGCGAGTGCTCGTCGGCGCTCGCCGGGGGTGTCGCGGTGATGAGCAGGCCGACGTCGTTCATCGAGTTCTCCCGCCAGCGCGGCCTCGCCCCCGACGGCCGCTGCAAGTCCTTCGCGGAGGGCGCGGACGGCACCAACTGGTCCGAGGGTGTCGGTCTGGTGCTGCTGGAGCGGCTGTCGGACGCCCGCCGCAACGGGCACCAGGTGCTGGCCGTCGTCCGTGGTACGGCGGTCAACCAGGACGGGGCGAGCAACGGCCTCACCGCGCCCAACGGCCCCTCCCAGGAACGGGTGATCCGGCAAGCCCTGGCGAACGCCGGGCTCTCGGTGGCCGATGTGGACGCGGTCGAGGCACACGGCACCGGTACGAGCCTCGGCGACCCGATCGAGGCCCAGGCCCTGTTGGCCACCTACGGGCAGGAACGGTCGGAGGATCGGCCGCTCTGGCTGGGGTCGTTGAAGTCCAACATCGGGCATGCGCAGGCGGCGGCGGGTGTAGCCGGTGTGATCAAGATGGTGCAGGCCATGCGGCATGGCGTGCTGCCGAAGACGCTGTACGCCGACGAGCCCACGAGCAAGGTGGATTGGGCTTCGGGGGCGGTATCGCTACTGTCCGAGGCGCGGGCATGGCCGGAGACGGGACGCCCGCGTCGCGCCGGAATCTCCTCCTTCGGCGTCAGCGGGACGAACGCGCACGTGATCCTGGAACAGGCACCGGAAGTTGCCATGGCCGAGGCGGAGTCGGATGGCGCGGGTGCTCCTGGGCTGGTGGCCACCGGCGGGGTGGTGCCGTGGGTGCTGTCCGGGAAGACACCTGCGGCGCTGCGGGCTCAGGCGGAGCGCCTGGTCAGCCACCTGGAGGCGGCGGATGCTCCGCGTGCGGTGGACGTGGGCTGGTCACTGGCCACCACCCGCGCCGCACTGGAACACCGCGCGGTCATCCTCGCCACGGACACCGACGCTGGCATTACCACCGCCCGCGCACTGGCGGAAGGACGGCCCGACCCAAAGCTGATCACCGGACAGACCGGGGCGGACGGCAAGACCGTGTTCGTCTTCCCCGGTCAGGGAGCCCAATGGGTCGGCATGGGAGCACAACTCCTGAAGACCTCGCCGGTCTTCGCCGCCAGGCTGAACGAATGCGCCGAGGCCCTGGCCCCGTACACCGACTGGTCGCTGATCGACGTCATCACCGGCGCACCCGACGCGCCGAGCCTTGAGCGTGTCGATGTCGTCCAGCCCGCCACCTTCGCCGTCGTCGTCTCCCTCGCCGCCCTCTGGCAATCCCTAGGCATCCACCCCGACGCCGTCATCGGCCACTCCCAAGGCGAAATCGCCGCCGCCCACGTCGCCGGACACCTCACCCTCCCCACCGCAGCCAAAATCGTCGCCCTCCGCAGCCAGACCATCGCCCACCACCTCGCCGGACACGGCGGCATGATGTCCCTCGCCACCCCCGCCAACACCATCGACCTCACCCCCTGGCACGGCAAACTCTGGATCGCCGCCCACAACAGCCCCAACGCCACCGTCATCGCAGGCGACACCAACGCCCTCCACCAACTCCACACCCACTACACCAACCAAGGCACCAGGGCCCGCATCATCCCCGTCGACTACGCCTCCCACACCGGACACGTCGACACCATCAAAGACCAGCTACACCACGTCCTCGACGGCGTCACCGCCTCCCCCGGCACCACCCCCTGGCTCTCCACCGTCACCGGCCAATGGATCGAAGCCGACGCCCCCGACACCGACTACTGGTACCGCAACCTCCGCCAAACCGTGCAATTCGAGCACACCATCCGCACCCTCGCCGACGACGGCTACCGCACCTTCATCGAAGTCAGCCCCCACCCCGTCCTCACCACCGCCATCCAAGAAACCCTCGAAGCACACGACACCCCCCACACCACCGTCACCGGCACCCTCCGACGCGACGACGACACCCCCACCCGCTTCCTCACCCACCTCGCCGAACTATTCACCGGTGGCCACACACCCAACTGGACCACCCTCTACACCACCACCCAGCCCCACCCCACACCCCTCCCCACCTACCCCTTCCAACACCACCACTACTGGCTCACGCGAGGCAGCGGCGCGGGCGATGTGAGTGCCGTGGGTCTCCAGGACACCGGCCATCCGTTGGCCGGGGCCGTGGTGAGCGTGCCCGACACCGGCGGGGTGCTGCTCACCGGGCAGTTGTCGCTGGCCACCCACCCCTGGCTGGCCGACCACGCCGTCTCCGGAACGGTGCTGCTGCCCGGCGCCGCGATGGCCGAGCTCGCCATCCGCGCCGGAGACGAGACCGACACCCCCACCCTGGAAGAGCTGGTCATCGGCCAGCCGATGACACTGCCCGAAGACGGCGCGCCGCACGTACAGGTGCTCGTCGGCGGCGCGGAGAACGGGCGGCGAAGCGTGCGGATCTACTCCCGCGCCGACGCGGCCCAGGAGTGGCTTGAGCACGCCTCGGGCACACTCGCCACACAGCCGGACGGCTCGGCCGAGGACGGCACGCGGGACGGCATGCGGGACGGCCCGGAGGACGGCGCCGCCGAGTGGCCGCCGCCCGGTGTCGAGCCGGTCGCTCTGGACGACTTCTACGACACCCTCGCCCAGGCCGGGTACGAGTACGGGCCCGCGTTCCGCGGATTGCGGGCGGTGTGGAAGCGCGACGGCGAGGTGTACGCGGAGGCCGCGCTGCCGGAGGAGCAGTCGGAGGTGGCCGGCCGGTTCGGAATCCACCCGGCGCTGCTGGACGCCGCACTGCACGCGAGCAACTTCTGTGTTCCCCCGACCCCGGGCCAGACCCCACTTCCCTTCGTATGGAACGACGTACGGCTGCTGGCGGCGGGAGCCACCGCCGTCCGGGTGCGCGCCCGCGCCACCGGCACGGATTCGTTCACCATCAGCCTGTTCGACAGCACCGGCTCCCCCGTCGCGTCGGTGGACTCCCTGGTGCTCCGGGCCATCAGTGCCGAGCAACTGGCCGCCGCCTCCAGCGGCGCCGATCGGTCCGCTGACGCGCTCTTCGCGCTGGACTGGACCGAGCACCCCGCCACCGCCGGCACCGAGGTCTCCTGGGCCACCCTCGGCGACGCCGACGCGCACGCCGACCGCGACGCCCATGCCAACGTGGACGCACTCATCGCGCGCGTCATCGCGGGCGAGGACCGGCCCGAGGCCATGGTCATCGACACCACGGCCTGGGCCACCGATGGCGTCGGCCTGCCCGCCCGAACCCGGGACCTGGCCACCCACGCTCTGGAACTGGTGCGGCAGTGGGTCGACCGACCCGAACTCACCGACGTCCGGATTGTGTTGCTCACCGAAGGCGCGGTGTCCGTGCACGACACCGCCGAGGTCACCGATCCGGCCGCCGCCGCGATCTGGGGCCTGGTCCGCTCCGCCCAGTCCGAACACCCCCGCCGTATCGCCCTGGTGGACACCGACGACGCATCGCGGGAGGCGCTGTCGGCCGCGGTGGCGTCCGGCGAACCGCAGTTGGCGCTGCGCCGTGGGCTGCCGTGGGCGCCTCGTCTGGTGCGGTCGCCGCAGGGTCTCGCCGTACCCGAGCACGAACACTGGTATCTGGACGTCTCGGAGAAGGGCAGCCTGGAGAACCTGGTGCTGCGGCCGGATCCGGAGGCCACCGCGCCACTGGCCACCGGTCAGGTCCGGATCGAGGTCCGGGCCGCCGGTCAGAACTTCCGGGATGTGCTCGTCGCGCTCGGCGGCGTGGCGGGCCAGGAGGGCCTTGGCGGCGAGGGTGCCGGTGTGGTGACCGAGGTCGGTCCGGGTGTCGAGGGTCTGGCCGTGGGCGACCGGGTGATGGGCCTGTTCCCGCGCTCGTTCGGCCCGGTGGCCACCGCGGACGCGCGAACCGTGGCGCCGATCCCCGAGGGCTGGTCGTACGCCACGGCCGCCGGGGTGCCGGTGGCCTATCTGACGGCGCTGTACGGGCTGCGGGACCTGGGCGACGTCCAGCCGGGTGAGAGGGTGCTGGTGCATGCCGCCGCGGGCGGGGTGGGCATGGCCGCCGTCCAGCTGGCGCGGCACTTCGGCGCCACCGTGTATGCCACCGCCCATCCGTCGAAGCACCATGTGCTGACCGCGCTGGGGGTGCCGGAGGAGCACCTGGCGTCCAGCCGCGACCTCGGCTTCGCCTCGGCGTTCCCCGCGCAGGACGTGGTGCTGAACTCCCTCACCGGCGAGTATGTGGACGCCTCGCTGGGGCTGCTCGGCGCCGGTGGCCGGTTCATGGAGATGGGCAAGAACGACATCCGCGACCCCGCCGCGGTCGCCGAAGCACATCCCGGTGTGGGCTACCAGGCGTACGACCTGGGAGGCGACGCGGGGCCGGACCGCATCCGGGAGTTGCTCGCGGAGCTGGTGGAGCTGTTCCGACAGGGCGCGATCCAGCCGCTGCCCGTACGGCACTGGGACGTCACCCAGGCGCCGACGGCCTTCCGCTGGATGAGTCAGGGCCGTCACACCGGCAAGATCGTGCTCACCCTCCCCCGCGCCCTGGACCCTGACGGCACGGTCCTGGTCACCGGCGGCACCGGAACCCTCGGCGCCACCATCGCCCGCCACCTCATCACCCAGCACGGCGCACGCCATCTGCTGCTGCTCAGCCGCCAGGGCCCCGACGCCCCCGGCGCCACGGACCTGACCGCCGAACTCACCGAACTCGGCGCCACCGTCCGCATCGCCGCTTGCGACGCCGCCGACCGCGGCCAACTCGCCGCCGCCCTCGCCGCCATCCCGGCCGACCATCCCCTCACCGCCGTGGTCCACACCGCCGGGACCCTGGACGACGGCATCCTCACCGCACTCACCCCGGACCGATTCGACACCGTCTTCCGCCCCAAGGTCGACGCCGTCACCCACCTCCACGACCTCGTCCAGGACAACCACGACCTGGCGGCGTTCGTCATCTACTCCTCCGCCGCCGGAACGCTCGGCAACGCGGGCCAGGCCAACTACGCCGCCGCCAACGCCTTCCTCGACGCCTTCGCGCAGTGGCGGCACGCCCGCCACCAGCCCGCCACCTCGCTGGCGTGGGGGCTGTGGAGCGAGACCAGCACGCTCACGGCGACGATGGACGCCACCGACGTACGCCGCACCCGGCGCGCGGGGGTGCTGGGCATGGACAACGCCGAGGCGCTGCGGGTGTTCGACACCGGGCTGCGGTCCGGGCTGCCCGCGCTCATGGCCGCGAAAGTCGACCTCACGGCCCTCCGCGCGCCGGACGCCGAGGTGTCCCCGCTGCTGCGCGGGCTGGCACGGCCGGTGCGGCGCACCGCGCGCGCCGTGGCCTCGGTCCCGGCGGCCGGTGGCCTCGCGGGGCAGCTGGCCGCGCTGTCGCCCGCCGCGCGCCAGGAGTTCCTGCTCAACCTGGTGCGGGCGGAGGCCGCGGTGGTCCTCGGCCACTCCGGCCCGGAGGCGATCGAGCCGACGGTGGCGTTCAAGGAGATGGGCTTCGACTCGCTGACGGCGGTCGAGCTGCGCAACCGGCTCAACTCGGCGACCGGGCTGCGGCTGCCCGCGACGCTGCTCTTCGACCACCCGGCCCCGGCCCTACTCGCCGAGCTGCTCCACACCGAGCTGGGCGGCGGTCCGGCGCCCGCCGCCGCGGCCCCGGTGGCCGTGCGCACCGTGGCCGCGGCGGACGAGCCGATCGCCGTGGTGGCGATGAGCTGCCGACTGCCGGGCGGAGTGACCGACCCGGACGGGCTGTGGGACCTGCTGCTGGGCGAGCGCGACGGCATCACCGACTTCCCCCGCGACCGGGGCTGGGACCTGGAGGCGCTGTTCGACGCGGACCCGGACCACAGTGGCACCTCCTATGTGCTGCGCGGTGGCTTCCTCGAGGACGCGGCCGGTTTCGACGCGGACTTCTTCGGCATCTCGCCGCGCGAGGCGCTGGCGATGGACCCGCAGCAACGGCTGTTCCTGGAAGCCTGCTGGGAGGCGTTCGAGCGGGCGGGCATGGATCCGACGGCGGTGGGAGGCCGGGACATCGGCGTGTTCGCCGGTGTCATCAACCAGGACTACGGCGTGCGCGGCGGGCCCGCCCCCGAAGACCTGGAGGGCTACCTGCTCACCGGCTCGGCGACGAGTGTCGCCTCCGGCCGGGTGGCGTATGTACTGGGCCTGGAGGGCCCGGCGGTCACGGTGGACACGGCCTGCTCCTCCTCACTGGTGGCCATGCACTGGGCCGTACAGGCGTTGCGGCAGGGCGAGTGCTCGATGGCCCTGACCGGGGGCGCCACGGTGATGGGGCGGGCCTCGGCGTTCGTGGAGTTCTCGCGCCAGCGCGGTCTGGCGCCGGACGGCCTGTGCAAGGCGTTCGGCGCGGGCGCGGACGGCACGACCTTCAGTGAGGGCGTCGGCGTACTGCTGCTGGAGCGGCTGTCCGACGCCCACCGCAACGGCCACGAGGTGCTGGCCGTGATCCGCGGTACGGCGGTGAACCAGGACGGGGCGAGCAACGGCCTCACCGCGCCGAACGGGCCGTCGCAGCAGCGGGTGATACGTCAGGCGCTGGCGAACGCGGGGCTGTCGGCGGCCGATGTGGACGCGGTCGAGGCACACGGCACCGGTACCGCCCTCGGCGACCCCATCGAGGCCCAGGCGGTCCTGGCCACCTACGGGCAGGAGCGCACGGGGGACGAGCCGCTGTGGCTCGGATCGCTGAAGTCGAACATCGGACACACGCTGGCGGCGGCGGGCGTGTCCAGCGTCATCAAGATGGTGCTGGCGATGCGGCACGGCACCCTGCCGCGGTCCCTGCACGCGAACGAGCCAACGCCTGAGGTGGATTGGGCGTCGGGGGCGGCGTCCCTGCTCACCGAGGCCCGGCCCTGGCCGGAGACCGGCCACCCACGCCGAGCCGGGATCTCCTCCTTCGGCATCAGCGGGACCAACGCCCACCTCATCCTGGAGCAGGCACCCGAACCGGAACCCGAAGCCGCGCCGAAGCCGGACTACGGTACGGACACCCCCGGGCTCGTGGCGACCGGCGGGAGCGTGCCCTGGGTTCTGTCCGCCAAGAGCCCGGCAGCCCTGCGGGCGCAGGCCCAACGCCTGCTGGACCACCTGGAATCCGGCGTGGACGCACACCCCGTGGACATCGGCTGGTCCCTGGCCACCACCCGCACCCTCCACGACCACCGCGCCGTCATCATGACCGACACCGAGGGCAGGGAGGCCACGGCCGCTCTCACCGCCCTCGCCACGGAACAACCCCACCCCAGCCTCACCACCGGTCACGCCACCACCCACGGCAAGACGGTCTTCGTCTTCCCGGGCCAGGGAGCGCAGTGGGCAGGGATGGGAGCCCAACTGCTCCAGACCTCACCCGTCTTCGCGGCTCGGCTCCACGAGTGCGCCGAGGCCCTGGCCCCCTACACCGACTGGTCGCTGATCGACGTCATCACCGGCGCGCCCCATCCCCCGTCGCTGGACCGCGTTGACGTCCTTCAACCCACCACCTTCGCCATCATGGTCTCCCTCGCCGCACTCTGGCAGGCCAACGGCATCCACCCCGACGCCGTCATCGGCCACTCCCAAGGCGAAATCGCCGCCGCCCACGTCGCCGGACACCTCAGTCTCACCACCGCCGCCAAGATCGTGGCCCTGCGCAGCCAGGCCATCGCCCGCCACCTCACCGGACACGGCGGCATGATGTCCGTCCTCGCCACCCAAGAATGGGTCGAGGAAGCACTGGCCCCGTGGGACGGACGCCTGTGGATCGCCGCCGTCAACGGCCCCGCCTCCGTCTCCATATCCGGAGACCCCGACGCACTCGCCGAATTCGGCAAAACCCTCTCCAAAGCCAAGATCTACCGCTGGCAACTCCCCGGCGTCGACTTCGCCGGACACTCCGGCCACGTCAACACCATCAAGGATGAGCTGCACCAACTGCTCGACGACGTGACCGCCACACCCGGTGAGGTCGCCTGGATGTCAACCGTAGACGCCGACTGGGCCGACCCCACCCACATCACCAACGACTACTGGTACCGCAACCTCCGCCACACCGTCCGCTTCCACCAAGCCACCCAAAACCTCCTCCACCACGGCTACCGAACCTTCATCGAAATCAGCACCCACCCCGTCCTCACCACCGCCATCCAAGACACCACCGAAACCCACCCCGACACACCCACCACCATCACCGGCACCCTCCGCCGCGACGACGACAGCCCCCACCGCTTCCTCACCCACCTCGCAGAACTCTCCACCACCGGAATACCGGTCCAGTGGCCCATCGCCTACGCCGGAACCTCGCCCTCCCAAGTCCCCCTGCCCACCTACCCCTTCCAGCACCAGCACTACTGGCTGGCCGCCACGGGCCACCCCGGAGACGTCGGCTCCGTCGGCCTGCGCGAGGCGGCGCATCCGCTGCTGGGGGCCGTGGTGAGCGTGCCGGACACCGGAGGCGTGCTGCTCACCGGGCGGCTGGCGCCGTCGGCGCAGTCCTGGCTGGCGGACCACATGCTTTCGGGTGTCGCCCTGGTGCCGGGTACGGCGATCGTGGAGCTGGCCGTACGTGCGGGGGACGAGACCGGTACCCCGGTGCTGGAGGAGCTGGTCCTCGGCCGGCCCATGCCGCTGCCCACGGACGGCGCGCTTCAGGTGCAGGTCCTGGTCGGTGCGGCAGAGGACGACGAACGCCGTGCGGTACGGGTCTACTCCCGCCTCGACGAGTCCGAGCCCTGGGTCGAGCACGCCTCGGGCGTACTGTCCCCGCGGGTGGTCGCTCCCGTCGAGGCGGAGCGGCAGTGGCCGCCCGCCGGGGCGGAGCCCGTCGCCCTGGAGGGCTTCTACGACCGCCTGGCCGCGACGGGTTATGAGTACGGACCGGTGTTTCGCGGGCTCACCGCCGCGTGGACCCTCGACGGTGAGGTGTTCGCCGAGATCAACCTCAGCGACGAGCAGCATGAACTCGCGGGCCGCTTCGGCATCCATCCGGCGCTGCTGGACGCCGCGCTCCACGCGAGCAACTTCTGCCCGGACAACGAGCCCGGTGGCGCGACGTATCTGCCGTTCTCGTGGAACGGCGTGCAGTTGCACGCAGGCGGCGCCACGGCCCTGCGGGTTCGGGTCACCTCCACCGGGCCGGACAACCTGTCGCTGCACGCGACCGATCCGCACGGCGTGCCCGTGGTGACCGTCGGATCGCTGGTGCTGAGGGAGACCACCGCGGAGCAGCTTCGCGCCACATCGCCCTCGTCCAGCGTGGACTCCCGGTTCTCCCAGTTCGCCGTGGAGTGGACCGAGCATCCCCTTGCCCGGCACGAGGCGTCGTGGACGGACCTGGACGCCGTGCGCGACGACGACGCGTGGCCGCCGGTGGTCGTGGCCGACACCCGGGCGTACGGCGCGGAGGGCGGCGAACTGCCGGAGCGCGCCCGTGAGCTGACCGGTCGGGCACTGGCCGCGATACAGCGTCTGATCAGCGATGAAGGCCTCGCCGACAGCCGCCTGGTGGTGCTCACCGCGGGCGCCATGGCGGTACATGACGACGCCGAGGTCACCGACCCGGCCGCCGCCGCGGTGTGGGGCCTGGTGCGCGCCGCGCAGGCCGAACACCCGGGCCGGGTGTACGTGATCGACACCGACGACCGGTCGGCCGAGGCCCTGCCCGCCGCGCTGGCCACGGAGGAACCCCAGCTCGCCCTGCGTGGCGGAGTCGCATGGGTGCCACGTCTGGTGCGGGTGCGCCCGGGACTGGCGGTACCGGCATCCACCGCGTGGCATCTGGACGTCACCGAACGCGGCACGCTGGAGAACCTCGCCCTGGTGCCCCACCCCGTGGCGGAGGCGCCGTTGGAGGCGGGCCAGGTGCGGATCGCGGTGCGCGCCGCCGGCCAGAACTTCCGCGATGTGCTCATCGCCCTCGGGATGTACGAGGCGGAGATCGGCACCGAGGGGGCCGGTGTGGTGACCGAGGTCGGCCCGGGTGTGGCGGATCTGGCCGTGGGCGACCGGGTGATGGGCATGCTGCCCGGTTCGTTCGGGCCGCTGGTGGTGGCGGACCGGCGGACGGTCGTACGAATGCCGCGCGACTGGTCGTTCACGACGGCGGCCGGAGTGCCGGTCGCCTTTCTCACCGCGCTGTACGCTCTACGGGACCTGGGCCACGTCCGGCCGGGTGAGACGGTGCTGGTGCACGCCGCCGCCGGTGGTGTCGGCATGGCCGCCGTACACCTCGCCCACCACTTCGGCGCCACCGTCCTCGCCACCGCCCATCCCGCCAAACACCACATCCTCGAACAGCTCGGCGTGCCCGAGGAACGGCGCGCCTCCAGCCGCGACCTCGCCTACGCCCGGACCTTCCCCACCGCCGACCTCGTCCTCAACTCCCTCACCGGCGAACACATCGACGCCTCGCTGCGACTGCTCAACCCCGGCGGCAGGTTCATCGAGATGGGACGCACCGACATCCGGGACGCGGCCGAGGTGAGCGCCGCCCACCCGGACCGCGTGTATCGCGCGTTCGACCTGGGCGCGGACGCGGGGCCGGACCGTATCCAGGAGCTGCTGGTCGAGCTGGTGGACCTGTTCGAGCGGGGCCTGGTCCCCCCGCTGCCCACCCGGCCGTGGGACATCACCCGCGCTCCCGACGCGTTCCGCTGGATGAGTCAGGGCCGCCACACCGGCAAGATCGTGCTCACTCTCCCCCGCGCCCTGGATCCGGATGGCACGGTCCTGGTCACCGGCGGCACCGGCACCCTCGGCTCGGCCGTCGCCCGCCACCTCGTGGCCCACCACGGCGTACGCCACCTGGTCCTCGCAAGCCGCCAGGGGCCCAACGCCCCCGGGGCGGCCGAACTCCACGACGAGCTGGCCACGTTCGGCGCGCGGGTGCGGATCACCGCCTGCGACATCGCCGACCGCGGCCAACTCGCGGCCCTCCTGGCCGACATCCCGGCCGCACACCCCCTCACCGGGGTCGTGCACACCGCCGGCGCCCTCGCCGACGGCACCATCACCACCCTCGACCCCGACCGCGTCGACACCGTCTTCCGCCCCAAGGTCGACGCGGTCACCCATCTGCACGACCTCACGCGCCACCACGACCTGTCCCTCTTCGCCGTGTACTCATCCGCCGCCGGAATCCTCGGGAACGCGGGCCAGGCCAACTACGCCGCCGCCAACACCGTCCTCGACGCCTTCATGCAGCAGCGGCGCGCGGCGGGGCTGGCCGGGCTGTCACTGGCCTGGGGTCTGTGGGCGGAGACCAGCGACCTGTCCGCCGCGCTGGTCACGGCGAACCGGGATCGCGCCAAGCACGGTGTCGTCCGCCCGATGAGCACCGAACACGCCCTGAGCCTCTTCGACAGCGCCCTCGGCCTGGGGCTGCCCCTGGTCGTACCGGCGAAGCTGGACACGGCGAGGCTGGACGCCGCGAGGCTGGATTCCGGCGCGCTGCGGGGCGAGCCCGCTCCGGGTGATGTGTCGCCACTGCTCACCGGCCTCCTCCGGCCGACCCGCCACACCCTGCGGTCCATGGCGGGCGCATCCGCCGAGGGAGGCCTTACGGCCCGGCTTGCGGCGCTGTCCGAGGCCGACCGGCACCGGCTGCTGCTGGACCTGGTAAGGGACCACACTGCGACCGTGCTCGGGCACACCGGGAGGGACGCCGTGGACGCCCGGCGTGCGTTCAGCGAGATCGGTGTCGACTCGCTCATCGCGGTGGAACTGCGCAACCGGCTCTCCGGCGCGACCGGGCTGCGCCTGCCCGCGACGGTCGTGTTCGACTACGCGACACCGGAGGCGATGGCCACACATCTGCGGTCCGTGGTGGCCGGGGACACGGCCTCGCCGTCGGCGTCGGCGGTGGTGCGCGCCGCGGCGGTGGACCCGGCCGATGACCCGGTGGCCATCGTGTCGATGAACTGCCGACTGCCCGGCAAGGTCACCGGCCCGGAGGAGCTGTGGGATCTGGTGTCCCAGGGCCGGGACGCGATCGGCCCGTTCCCCTCGGACCGGGGCTGGGACCTGGACACACTCTTCGACCTCGACCCGGACGCCGTGGGCAAGTCGTATGTGCGCGAAGGCGGATTCCTCAGCGGTGCCGGCAACTTCGACGCCGAATTCTTCGGCATCTCGCCGCGTGAGGCACTGGCGATGGATCCGCAGCAGCGGCTGCTCGCCGAGACCTCATGGGAGCTGTTCGAGCGGGCGGGCATCGATCCGATGTCCGTGCGCGGACAGGCCGTCGGGGTGTTCGCCGGAGTCATCGACCAGGGGTACATCGGCCACTCCGAGGCGTCCCCGCCGGAGTTGGAGGGGTACCTGATGACCGGCAGCACCACGAGTGTGGCCTCCGGTCGCGTGGCCTATCTGCTGGGCTTGGAGGGCCCCGCGGTGACGGTGGACACGGCGTGCTCGTCGTCGCTGGTGGCGCTGCACCTCGCCGTACAGGCGCTGCGGGCGGGCGAGTGCTCGATGGCCCTCGCCGGTGGTGTGACGGTGATCGCCAAGCCCAGCGGTTTCATCAGCTTCTCCCGCCAGCGAGGGCTCGCGCCGGACGGCCGCAGCAAGTCCTTCAGCGAGGGCGCCGATGGCACGACCTTCAGCGAGGGTATTGGGCTGGTGCTGCTGGAACGGCTCTCCGAGGCTCGTCGCAACGGGCACGAGGTGCTGGCCGTGATCCGCGGTACGGCGGTGAACCAGGACGGCGCGAGCAACGGCCTCACCGCGCCCAACGGCCCCTCCCAGCAGCGGGTGATACGTCAGGCGCTGGCGAACGCCGGGCTGTCGGCGGCCGATGTGGACGCGGTCGAGGCCCACGGCACCGGCACCGCCCTCGGCGACCCCATCGAGGCCCAGGCGCTCCTCGCCACCTACGGGCAGGAGCGCACGGGGAACGAGCCGCTGTGGCTCGGATCGCTGAAGTCCAACGTCGGCCATACCCAGGCCGCCGCGGGCATCGCGGGCCTCATCAAGATGGTGCTGGCGATGCGGCACGGCACGCTTCCGCAGTCCCTGCACGCCGATGAGCCGACCACCAAGGTCGACTGGTCGCAGGGCGCGGTGTCGCTGCTGTCCGAGTCGCGGGCGTGGCCGGAGACGGGACGCCCGCGTCGGGCCGGGATCTCGTCGTTCGGCATCAGCGGGACGAACGCGCACGTGATCCTGGAGCAGGCACAGGAAGTTGCCGTGGCCGAGGCGGAGTCGGATAGCGCGGGTGCTCCTGGGCTGGTGGCCACCGGTGGGGTGGTGCCGTGGGTGCTGTCCGGCAAGACACCTGCGGCGCTGCGGGCTCAGGCGGAGCGCCTGGTCAGCCACCTGGAGGCGGGGGATGCTCCGCGCGCGGTGGACGTGGGCTGGTCACTGGCCACCACCCGCGCCGCCCTGGAACACCGCGCGGTCATCCTCGCCACGGACACCGACGCTGGCATTACCACCGCCCGCGCACTCGCAGAAGGACGGCCCGACCCGAAACTGATCACCGGACAGACCGGGGCGGACGGCAAAACCGTGTTCGTCTTCCCCGGTCAGGGAGCCCAATGGGTCGGCATGGGAGCACAACTCCTCAAGACCTCGCCAGTCTTCGCCGCCAGGCTGAACGAATGCGCCGAGGCCCTGGCCCCATACACCGACTGGTCGCTGATCGACGTCATCACCGGCACACCCGACGCGCCGAGCCTTGAGCGTGTCGATGTCGTCCAGCCCGCCACCTTCGCCGTCGTCGTCTCCCTCGCCGCCCTCTGGCAATCCCTAGGCATCCACCCCGACGCCGTCATCGGCCACTCCCAAGGCGAAATCGCCGCCGCCCACGTCGCAGGACACCTCACCCTCACCACCGCAGCCAAAATCGTCGCCCTCCGCAGCCAGACCATCGCCCACCACCTCACCGGACACGGCGGCATGATGTCCGTCCTCACCTCACGAGAAGAGATCGAGGAAACACTCACCCCCTGGCAGGGCAAACTCTGGATCGCCGCCCACAACAGCCCCAACGCCACCGTCATCGCAGGCGACACCGACGCCCTCCACCAACTCCACACCCACTACACCGACCAAGGCACCAGGGCCCGCATCATCCCCGTCGACTACGCCTCCCACACCGGACACGTCGACACCATCAAGAACGAACTCCAACAGACCCTGGCCGACATCACCACCAAGCCCGGCACCACCCCCTGGCTCTCCACCGTCACCGGCCAATGGATCGAACCCAACACCCCCGACACCGACTACTGGTACCGCAACCTCCGCCAAACCGTGCAATTCGAGCACACCATCCGCACCCTCGCCGACGACGGCTACCGAACCTTCATCGAGGTAAGCCCCCACCCCGTCCTCACCACCGCCATCCAAGAAACCCTCGAAGCAAACGACACCCCCAACGCCATCATCACCGGCACCCTCCGACGCGACGACGACACCCCCACCCGCTTCCTCACCCACCTCGCCGAACTATTCACCGGTGGCCACACACCCAACTGGCCCACCCTCTACACCACCACCCACCCCCACCCCACACCCCTCCCCACCTACCCCTTCCAACACCACCACTACTGGCTCACGCCGTCCGAGGTACCGGAGGCGGTGGCCGACGGGGTGTTCTGGGACGCCGTGGAGCGGGGCGACCTGTCCTCCCTCGCCGATTCGCTCGGCGTCGAGGAGAAGGCGCTGGAGCCCGTTCTGCCGGGGCTGACGTCGTGGCGGCGGCGCAATCAGGACCAGTCCACCGTGGACAGCTGGTCGTACCGCATCGCGTGGGATCCGGTGGCGACCGGGGAGCCGCCGATACTGCCGGGAACGTGGCTGGTCGCCGTCCCCTCGCCACAGGCGGACGACGCCGTGGTGGCGGATGTGGTCGCCACGCTGGCCGAGCACGGCGCCGACCCCGTGGTGGTCGAGGTGGACACCGTGGAGCAGGCGGAGTTGACCGCGTGCCTGCGGGAGCGGATGTCCCACGACTCCGATGACGAGTACACCGGCGTGGTGTCCCTGCTGGCATGGGACGAGCGGATCCGCGAACCCGGCACCCTCTCCCGGGGCGTGGCGGCCACGGTGGCGCTGATGCAGGCCCTGGAGGAGATCGGGCTCGCCGCTCCCCTGTGGTGCGTGACCCGTGGTGCGGTCGCCGTGTGCGAGCCCTCCGAGGTGACCAGTGAGTTCCAGCCGCTGGTGTGGGGAATGGGCGTGGTGCAGGGGCTGGATCAGCCGTCCACCTGGGGCGGGATCGTCGATCTGCCGCAGACACCGGACGGGACGGCTCTGGCCCGGCTGTGCGCGGTCCTCGCCGGAGTGGACGCGGAGGACCAGGTCGCGGTGCGCGCGTCGGGGGTGTTCGCCCGGCGGATGCGGCGCGAAGCGGTGACCCCGGCACCGGTGTGGCAGCCACGGGACACGGTACTGATCACCGGCGGCACCGGCGGCCTCGGCTCATACGTGGCCCGTTGGGCCGCGGGGCACGGCGCCCGGCATGTGGTACTGCTCAGCCGTCAGGGTGCGCAGGCGCCGGGCGCGGCGGAGCTAGAAGCCGAGTTGATCGAGCTGGGCGCGGACGTGACCATCGCGGCCTGTGATGTGACCGACCGGGAGCAGCTCGCCGCCGTACTGGCGGAGCTCCCGGACGGCGCGCCGCTGTCGGCCGTGGTCCATGCCGCCGGGCTGGCACTGCCGGAGAAGCCGCTGTCGAAGATGACACTCGCCGAGTTCGCCGACATCGGCCAGGCGAAGATCGCCGGGGCGCGGCACCTCGACGACCTGCTGTGGGAACGGGAGTTGGACGCCTTCGTCCTCTTCTCGTCCGGTGCGGCGGCCTGGGGCAGCGGCGGCCAGAGCGCCTACGCCGCCGGCAACGCCTACCTCGACGCGCTGGCGCAGCGCCGTCGCGCCCGGGGGCTGGCGGCAACGTCGGTGGCGTGGGGCGCCTGGGGCGGCGGGCTCGGCACGATCGACGCGATGATGGGCGCGCAGTGGCGCCGCACGGGTCTGATGACCATGGACCCGCGGCTGGCGGCGCTGGCGATGGCACACATGGTGGGCAGTGGCACCGCCCACGGAGTGGTGGCCGACATCGACTGGGAACGGTTCGCCCCCGGCTACACCATGGCCCGGTTCCGGCCGCTGCTGCGAGGACTGCCCGACGTCATCGAGCTGCTGACCGAGGACGCGCCCGAGGTCGGCGCGGGACAGCCGGAGCTGGTCGCACGGCTGGCCGGGCTGAGCCCCGAGGACCAGGAGCGGCTGCTCACCGAACTGGTGCAGGCGGAGGCCGCGGCCGTACTCGGGCACGCGAGCGCCGACGCGACCGGGGACCGCCCGTTCAGCGAGATCGGCTTCGACTCGCTGACGGCGGTGGAACTGCGCAACCGCCTCAACTCCGCCACGGGGCTGCGGCTGCCCGCCACGATGGTGTTCGACCACCCGCGGCCCAGTGTGCTGGCCCGCCGTATCCGCGCCGAACTCGGCCAGACCGACACCTCGTCGGTGGACTCGGTGCTGGCCGAGCTGGAACGGCTGGAGGCCAGTCTGGTGGCGCTGCCAAAGGAGAAGATCGAACGCGCCCGGATCACTACACGGTTGCAGCGGATGACCACCAAGGTCGCCGAGATCGAGGCGGTCGGCGCGAACGGCGACACCGTCACCGAACGACTCGACACGGCGAGCGCCGACGATGTGTTCGCCTTCATCGACCAGGAGTTCGGCGTGGACTGATTCCCCCCTCGCGTCCCCGCTGACCGATTTCACCCACGAGGCTCTTGGCGAGGTTCAGATGGCGAATGACGAAAAGCTCCTCAACTACCTCAAGCGGGTCACCGCCGATCTGCACCAGACGCGGGAGCGGTTGCGCAAGGCCGAGACGGCGACGGAGGAGCCGATCGCCATCGTCGGCATGGGCTGCCGCTACCCGGGCGGTGTGACCACTCCGGACGGGCTGTGGGATCTGGTGGCCGACGGCCGGGACGCGATCGGCGGCTTCCCGGAGGACCGCGGCTGGGACCTGGAGAACCTCTTCGACGCCGACCCGGACGCCGTGGGCACCTCCTATGTGCACGAGGGCGGTTTCCTCGCCGACGCGGCGGAGTTCGACGCCGAGTTCTTCGGCATCTCCCCACGGGAGGCGCTGGCCACCGACCCGCAGCAGCGGCTGCTGCTGGAGACCGCGTGGGAGACCTTCGAGCAGGCCGGTATCGACCCGAGTTCGCTGGCGGACAGTGACGTCGGCGTGTTCACCGGCGTGGCCAACGGCGACTACGCGCTGACCGTCGACCAGGTGCCGGAGGGCTTCGAGGGGTATCTGGGGATCGGTGGCGCGGGCAGTATCGCGTCCGGCCGTATCTCGTACTCGCTCGGTCTGCTCGGCCCGGCGGTCAGTCTGGACACCGGCTGCTCCTCGTCGCTCGTGGCGATGCACCTGGCCAGCTATGCGCTCCGGTCCGGGGAGTGCTCGATGGCGCTCGCCGGTGGCGCGATGGTGATGGCCACCCCTGGTGGCTTCGTCGGATTCTCCCGGCAGCGGGGGCTGGCGCGCGACGGCCGCTGCAAGTCCTTCGCGGAGGGCGCGGACGGCACCAACTGGTCCGAGGGTGTCGGTCTGGTGCTGCTGGAGCGGCTGTCGGACGCCCGCCGCAACGGGCACCAGGTGCTGGCCGTCGTCCGTGGTACGGCGGTCAACCAGGACGGGGCGAGCAACGGCCTCACCGCGCCCAACGGCCCCTCCCAGGAACGGGTGATCCGGCAAGCCCTGGCGAACGCGGGGCTCTCGGTGGCCGATGTGGACGCGGTCGAGGCACACGGCACCGGTACGAGCCTCGGCGACCCCATCGAGGCCCAGGCCCTGTTGGCCACCTACGGCCAGAACCGCCCGGAGGATCAGCCGCTCTGGCTGGGCTCCATCAAGTCCAACATCGGCCACACCCAGGCCGCCGCGGGCGCCGCGGGCATCATCAAGATGGTGCAGGCCATGCGGCATGGCGTACTGCCGAAGACGCTGTACGCCGACGAGCCCACGAGCAAGGTGGATTGGGCTTCGGGGGCGGTATCGCTACTGTCCGAGGCGCGGGCATGGCCGGAGACGGGACGCCCACGTCGCGCCGGAATCTCCTCCTTCGGCGTCAGCGGGACGAACGCGCACGTGATCCTGGAGCAAGCGCCGGAAGCGGACCCGCCCGAAGCGGAGACGGACGAGGAGAGTACGCCTGGGCTGGTGGCCACCGGCGGGGTGGTGCCGTGGGTGCTGTCCGGCAAGACCCCGGCGGCGCTGCGGGCTCAGGCGGAGCGCCTGGTCAGCCATCTGGAGGCGGCGGATGCTCCGCGCGCGGTGGACGTGGGCTGGTCACTGGCCACCGGCCGCGCCGCCCTGGAACACCGCGCGGTCATCCTCGCCACGGATACGGAAGGCGGCACATCCACTGCCCGCGCACTGGCGGAAGGACGGCCCGACCCGAAACTGATCACCGGCCAGACCGGCGCGGACGGCAAAACCGTGTTCGTCTTCCCCGGTCAGGGAGCCCAATGGGTCGGCATGGGAGCACAACTCCTGGAGACCTCGCCGGTCTTCGCCGCCCGGCTGAACGAATGCGCCGAGGCCCTGGCCCCATACACCGACTGGTCGCTGATCGACGTCATCACCGGCACACCCGACGCGCCGAGCCTTGAGCGTGTCGATGTCGTCCAGCCCGCCACCTTCGCCGTCGTCGTCTCCCTCGCCACCCTCTGGCAATCCATAGGCATCCACCCCGACGCCGTCATCGGCCACTCCCAAGGCGAAATCGCCGCCGCCCACGTCGCCGGACACCTCACCCTCACCACCGCAGCCAAAATCGTCGCACTCCGCAGCCAGACCATCGCCCACCACCTCGCCGGACACGGCGGCATGATGTCCCTCGCCACCCCCGCCAACACCATCGACCTCACCCCCTGGCACGGCAAACTCTGGATCGCCGCCCACAACAGCCCCAACGCCACCGTCATCGCAGGCGACACCAACGCCCTCCACCAACTCCACACCCACTACACCGACCAAGGCACCAGGGCCCGCATCATCCCCGTCGACTACGCCTCCCACACCGGACACGTCGACACCATCAAGAACGAACTCCAACAGACCCTGGCCGACATCACCACCAAGCCCGGCACCACCCCCTGGCTCTCCACCGTCACCGGCCAGTGGATCGAAGCCGACGCCCTCGACAGCGACTACTGGTACCGCAACCTCCGCCAAACCGTGCAATTCGAGCACACCATCCGCACCCTCGCCGACGACGGCTACCGAACCTTCATCGAGGTAAGCCCCCACCCCGTCCTCACCACCGCCATCCAAGAAACCCTCGAAGCAAACGACACCCGCAACGCCATCGTCACCGGCACCCTCCGCCGCGACGACGACACCCCCGCCCGCTTCCTCACCCACCTCGCCCACCTCACCACCCACGGCCACACACCCAACTGGACCACCCTCTACACCACCACCCACCCCCACCCCACACCCCTCCCCACCTACCCCTTCCAACACCACCACTACTGGCTCACCCGCGCCACCAGCGCGGGCGACATCGCCTCGGCCGGTCTCCACGACCCCGCGCATCCACTCCTCACCGCCGCCGTCCACCTTCCCGACACCGGGGGTGCCGTCCTCACCGGGCGCCTCTCCCTGACCACCCACCCCTGGCTGGACGACCACACCGTGTCCGGCGCCGTGCTCCTCCCCGGCGCCGCGATGGCCGAGCTCGCCATCCGCGCCGGGGACGAGACCGACACCCCCACCCTGGAAGAGCTGGTCATCGAGCAGCCACTGGCCCTGCCGGACAGTGGCTCCCTGGACCTCCGGGTGGTCGTGGGCGGCCCCGACGAGTCCGAGCGGCGGGGCGTACGCGTCTACTCGCGCGCCGAGGAAACCGCCCCCTGGACGGAGCACGCCACCGGCACGCTGGCCCAGGACACGGCCGCTCCCCCGCCGCCCGCCGTGGCCGAATGGCCGCCCGCCGACGCCGAGCCGGTGACCGTCGAGGGGCTGTACGAGCAGATGGCCGAGGGAGGTTACGACTACGGCCCGACCTTCCAGGGCCTGAGGGCGGTCTGGACCCGCGACGGCGAGGTGTTCGCGGAGGCCGCGCTGCCGGAGGAGCAGACGGAGGCCGCCGGCCGGTTCGGCATCCACCCGGCGCTGCTGGACGCCGCGTTGCACGCGAGCAACTACTGCCTGCCCGGGGAGCCCGGCAGCCGCATGCTGCTGCCGTTCGCGTGGAACGACATACGCCTGCACGCCACCGGTGCCACATCGGTGCGGGTACACGCCCGTTACACCGAGGACAGCGGGCTCTCCGTCAACCTGGTCGACGCGGCCGGAGGGCCGGTCGCGTCAATCGGCTCGCTGATATTGCGGGAGGTCGACGCAGGGCAGCTCGAAGCGCTCACCTCCACACCGCTCAACGACGCGCTGTGGACGGTCACCTGGACCGAACACAGCACCACCACCGCCACGGACGAGGTTCCGTGGGGCACTCTCGGGGAGGTCTCCCCCGCCCTCGCCACCGCAGAAGCCCCGGCCTTCGCCGATGTCACAGAGGTCGGCGAGGCCGAGGACCGCCCCACCCTGATCGTCGCCGACACCACCACGTGGCAGTCGTCCGACACCGCCCCCTCCACCCGCGCACGCGAGTTGGCCACCCGGGCGCTGGACCTCTTGCAGCGGTGGGTGACGCTGCCCGAGCTGTCGGACACACGCCTGGTCATACTCACGCGCGGCGCCATGGCCGTGCACGACTCGGCCGAGGTCACCGACCCCGCCACGGCGGCGATCTGGGGTCTGGTCCGCTCGGCCCAGTCCGAGCACCCCGACCGTATCCACCTCATCGACACCGACGGCCACTCGGACCAGGCACTCGCCACCGCGCTCACCACCGACCAGCCCCAACTGGCCCTCCGCGACAACACCCTCTGGGCGCCCCAGCTCACCGCCGCACAACCCACCACCACTCCAGCCCAGCCACTCCCCCTCGACCCCGAGGGAACCGTCCTCATCACCGGCGGCACCGGAACCCTCGGCGCCCTCACCGCCCGCCACCTCATCACCCACCACGGCGCCCAACACCTACTACTCACCAGCCGCCAAGGCCCCAACGCCCCCGGTGCGAGCGAACTCACCACCGAACTCACCAAACTCGGCGCCACCATCCGCATCACCGCCTGCGACACCGCCGACCGCGACCAACTCACCACCCTCCTCACCGACATCCCGACCAACCACCCCCTCACCGCCGTCATCCACACCGCCGGAACCCTCGACGACGCCCTACTCACCGACCTCACCCCACAACGCCTCAACACCGTCTTCCGCCCCAAGATCGACGCCCTCACCCACCTCCACGACCTCACCCAGAACCACGACCTCTCGGCCTTCATCGTCTACTCCTCCGCCACCGGCACCCTCGGCACCCCCGGCCAAGCCAACTACGCCGCCGCCAACACCTACGCCGACGCCCTCATCCACCAACGCCACGCCGCCGGACTCCCCGCCACCTCACTCGCCTGGGGACTATGGGAAACCACCAGCGCCCTCACCGCCACCATGAACACCGAGGACCGTCGGCGCACCCACCGCGGCGGTGTCGCGCCCCTCACCGATGACGAGGGTCTCGCCCTCCTCGACATCGCGCTCACCGCCACCCACCCCCACCTCGTCCCGATCAAGATCAGCCCGGCCGCGCTTCGGGCCGACGACAGGGCGCGGCCCGTTCCCCCGTTGCTCCGCCATCTCGTACGGCGCCCCACGCGCCGTACGGCTCACACACCGGCGCCCGCCGACACCTCGTCGGCCATGCGGCGGCTCGCCGCCCTCGACCACGGCGAACGGCTGCGCCACCTCACCGAGCTCGTCCGCACCGAGGCCGCCGCCGTGCTCGGACATACGACGATCGACAGCGTCGGGCCGGACCAGCCCTTCCGGGAGGCCGGTTTCGACTCGCTGACGGCGGTGGAACTGCGGAACCGCCTCAACACCGCCACGGGGCTGCGGCTCCCCGCGACCGTGGTGTTCGACTACCCGACCGCCGCGATCACCGCCGGGTATCTGCGGGACGAGCTGTTCGGCTCGACGCAGGCGGCTCCGGCCGCCGTCACCGAGCCCGGGGCCGACGCGGACGACCCCGTGGTCATCGTCGGTATGGCCTGCCGGCTCCCCGGACGGGTGACCGACCCGGATGGGCTGTGGCGGCTGGTGGCCGATGGGGAGGACGGCATCGGGGCGTTCCCCACCGACCGCGGTTGGGACCTGGACACGCTCTTCGACCCGAACCCGGACCGGGTGGGCACGACCTATGTGCGCGAGGGCGGGTTCCTGGAGGGGGCCACCCAGTTCGACGCGGACTTCTTCGGGATCTCGCCACGCGAGGCCGTGGCGATGGACCCGCAGCAACGGCTGCTGCTGGAGACCGCGTGGGAGACCTTCGAGCAGGCCGGTATCGCCCCGCGGTCGATGCAGGGCAGCGACACCGGTGTGTTCGCCGGGCTCATCTACCACGACTACGCGACGAACGCCGGTGAGCTGCCCGAGGGGTCCGAGACCTATCTGAGCACGGGGAAGTCGGGGAGCGTGGTGTCCGGGCGGGTGGCCTACGCACTGGGCCTGACCGGTCCGGCGGTGACGGTGGACACGGCGTGCTCCTCCTCGCTGGTGGCCATCCACTGGGCGGCCAAGGCGGTGCGTGCGGGCGAGTGCTCAATGGCCCTGGCCGGGGGTGTGACGGTGATGTCGACTCCGGACGGGTTCGTGAGCTTCTCGCACCAGCGCGGTCTCGCGCCGGACGGCCGCAGCAAGTCCTTCAGCGAGGGCGCCGACGGCACCACCTTCAGCGAGGGTGTCGGGCTGGTACTGCTGGAACGGCTCTCCGAGGCGCGCCGCAACGGCCATGAAGTCCTGGCCGTCATCCGTGGCACGGCGGTCAACCAGGACGGCGCGAGCAACGGCCTCACCGCCCCCAACGGGCCGTCGCAGCAGCGGGTGATACGGCAGGCACTGGCGAACGCCGCGCTGTCCCCCTCGGACATCGACGCGGTCGAGGCCCACGGCACCGGCACCGCCCTCGGCGACCCCATCGAAGCCCAGGCGCTCCTCGCCACCTACGGCCAGAACCGCCCCGCCGACCGACCCCTCTGGCTGGGCTCCCTCAAGTCCAACATCGGCCACACCCAGGCCACCGCGGGAATCGCGGGCGTCATCAAGATGGTGCAGGCCATGCGCCACGGCGTACTGCCCAAGACGCTCCACGCCGACGAGCCCACCACCAAGGTGGATTGGACAACGGGCGCGGTGTCCCTGCTCACCGAGGCCCGCCCCTGGCCGGAGACCGGGCGCCCCCGCCGAGCCGGAGTCTCCTCCTTCGGCGTCAGCGGCACCAATGCCCACCTCATCCTCGAACAGGCTCCGGAAGCAGCGGCCGCCGAGACGGAGACCACGGAAGCGGAGGCTCCCGGGCTGGTGGCCACGGGAGGCGTGGCGCCATGGGTGCTGTCCGCCAAGAGCCCGGCGGCGCTACGGGCGCAGGCCGAGCGTCTGAGCGCCCACCTTCGTAACCACCCGGACACCGACCCGGTGGATGTGGGCTGGTCGCTGGCCACCACCCGCGCCGCCCTGGAACACCGCGCGGTCGTCCTCGCCACCGACCGCGACCAGGCGACAGCCGCCCTCACCGCCCTCAGTGAAGGGCACCCCCATCCCAACCTGGTCACCGGGGAGACCGGCACCGACGGGAAGACCGTGTTCGTCTTCCCCGGCCAGGGGGCACAGTGGGCAGGCATGGGAGCCCAGCTCCTCGACACCTCGCCCGTCTTCGCCGAACGCCTCCGCGAATGCGCCGGGGCCCTGACCCCCTACACCGACTGGTCGCTGATCGACGTCATCACCGGCGCACCCGACGCACCCTCGCTCGACCGCGTTGACGTCCTTCAACCCACCACCTTCGCCATCATGGTCTCCCTCGCCGCACTCTGGCAGGCCAACGGCATCCACCCCGACGCCGTCATCGGCCACTCCCAAGGCGAAATCGCCGCCGCCCACGTCGCCGGACACCTCACCCTCCCCACCGCCACCAAAATCGTCGCCCTGCGCAGCCAGACCATCGCCCGCCACCTCACCGGACACGGCGGCATGATGTCCGTCCTCGCCACCCAAGAATGGGTCGAGGAAGCACTGGCCCCGTGGGACGGACGCCTGTGGATCGCCGCCGTCAACGGCCCCGCCTCCGTCTCCATATCCGGAGACCCCGACGCACTCGCCGAATTCGGCAAAACCCTCTCCAAAGCCAAGATCTACCGATGGCAACTCCCCGGCGTCGACTTCGCCGGACACTCCGGCCACGTCAACACCATCAAGGATGAGCTGCACCAACTGCTCGACGACGTCACCGCCACACCCGGCCACACCGCCTGGATGTCAACCGTAGACGCCGACTGGGCCGACCCCACCCACATCACCAACGACTACTGGTACCGCAACCTCCGCCACACCGTCCGCTTCCACCAAGCCACCCAAAACCTCCTCCACCACGGCTACCGAACCTTCATCGAAATCAGCACCCACCCCGTCCTCACCACCGCCATCCAAGACACCACCGAAACCCACCCCGACACACCCACCACCATCACCGGCACCCTCCGCCGCGACGACGACAGCCCCCACCGCTTCCTCACCCACCTCGCAGAACTCACCGCCACCGGAACGCCGGTGGACTGGACCACCCTGTTCGCCGGGTCCGCGGCCCGTAGAGTCCCCCTGCCCACCTACCCCTTCCAGCACCAGCACTACTGGCTGGAGCCCGCCAGGACACCGACCCGGGCCGAGACCGCCGACAGTTCCCTGTGGGCGGCCATCGAGGACGGAGACGCGCAGTCACTGGCGCGGGATCTCGAGGTGGACGCGGCGGCCCTCGGCACGGTGCTGCCCGCGCTGGCCTCATGGCGCCGCCGCAGCCGGGAGGACTCGCTCACCGACGCATGGCGGTACCGGGTCGGCTGGACCCGGGTGGCCGCCGCCGATCCACGGCTGTCGGGCCGGTGGCTGGTGCTGGTCCCGGCCGTACGGGCCGGTTCGGCGCGGGTACGCGCGGTGCTGGACGGGCTGGCCGCACGGGGTGCCGAGGTGGTGGCCGTCGAGGTCTCCGAGACCAGCCGGGAGGCGCTGGGCGACCAGGTCAAGTCGGCGGACGGCTGCGCCGGGGTGGTTTCCCTGCTCTCGTGGGACGACCGCCCCGACACCGAGTACGGCACGGTGTCCGTTGGTACCGCGGCGACGCTGGCGGTGGCGCAGGCGTTGCGGGACCACGGCGTCACCGCACCGCTGTGGTGTGTCACCAGTGGCGGGGTCGCGGTGGCCGGTGAGGCCGCCGACCCGGTGCAGTCGGCGGTGTGGGGATTCGGGGCCGTGCTCGGGCTCGATCACCCCGACACCTTCGGCGGACTGATCGACCTTCCGGCCCAAGGGGGCGGTGGCGACGGGGAGTTGCCGGATGGGCTGTTCACGGCGCTGTCCTCCCCGGAGGGGGAGGATCAGCTCGCGGTGCGCGCCGACGGCCTCTTCGCCCGCCGGATGCTGCGGGACCGGGACGGCTCGGGCGGCGCCTGGAAGCCGCGTGGCACCGTGCTGGTCACGGGCGGCACCGGCGGGCTCGGTTCACATGTGGCGCGCTGGCTCGCCGCGAGTGGGGCGGACCATGTGGTGCTGCTGAGCAGGCAGGGCGGTGACGCGCCGGGCGCGGCCGAACTGGTGGCGGACTTGGCGGATGTGCGGGTCACGGTCGCCGCGTGTGATGTGACCGACCGGGACGCCGTGGCCGCGGTGCTGGCGGAGGCGGAGCGGACACATCCGCTGACCGCGGTGGTGCACACCGCCGGTGCCGGGCTGCTCCCGGGGCCCATCACCGAGGTGACCACGGAGGAGTTCGCCGCCGTGACGGGGGCGAAGGTGCGTGGCGCGCTGGTGCTGGACGAGCTCGTCGGCGACCGGGAGCTGGACGCGTTCGTGTTGTTCTCCTCCGGCGCCGGTGTCTGGGGCAGTGGCGGCCAGGCCCCGTACGCGACGGGCAACGCCTTCCTGGACGGGCTGGCGCAGCGCCGCCGCGCCCGGGGGCTCGCGGCCACGTCGGTGGCATGGGGCGGCTGGGGCGGCGGTCTCGGCATGATCGACGCCGATGGCGGCGACCAGTGGCGTCGTATCGGGATCCTGCCGATGGACCCGGCGCCCGCGCTGCGTGCGATGGCGCGTGCCGTGGGCGGTGGCCCGTCGAATGTGATCGTCGCCGACATCGACTGGGCGCGGTTCGTGCCGGGTTACACGATGGCCCGGGAGCGGCCGCTGCTGCGGCAGTTGCCCGAGGTCGCCGAGATCCTGGCGGCGGACACGCCGGGCGGGGGCGCGTCGCGGCGCGAGGTGATCCTGGGCAGTCTGGCCGAGCTGGCCGGCCCGGAGCAGGAGGCGTTCCTGACCGACCTGGTGCGGCGCGAGGCGGCGGCCGTACTCGGGCATGCCGACGGTGACGCGGTGGAGCCGGGGCGCGCGTTCAAGGACACCGGGTTCGACTCGCTGACCGCGGTGGAGCTGCGCAACCGGATCAACGCGGCCACCGGCCTCCAGCTCTCCCCCACCGTGGTCTTCGACTATCCGAAACCCACCACGCTGGCGAGGAAGCTGCGTACCGAGCTGCTGCCCACCGCGGACGGGACCGCCATCGGAATCGGGGACGGGCTCGCGAACGGCGGGGCCCCCGACGCCGAGGGCCGCGAACGGGAGATCCGGCGGGTGCTGGCCTCGGTCCCGTTGCGCCGCTTCCACGAACTCGGGCTGCTGGACGCGCTGGTGCGCCTCGCGGACTCCACGGCCGGTGAGCCGGGCGAGCTGAGTGGTCCGGGCGAGCCGAGCACCGCCACCGAGGCGGAGAACACCGCGATCGCGGACCTGGACGCCGACGAACTGGTGAGCCGGGCGATGCGCGGCACGACCTTCGGAAACGACTGACGCCGCGGTTGCGGAGAGGAGTACACATGGCTGCGTCCCGGGAAGACCTGGTCAAGGCGCTGCGTACCTCGCTGATGGACGTCGAGCGGCTGCGGCGGGAGAACGACCGGCTGATCGCCGAGTCCACCGAACCCGTGGCGATCGTGGCGATGGCGTGCCGGCTGCCGGGCGGGGTGACCGACCCGGAGTCGCTGTGGGAGCTGGTGGCCGAAGGACGGGACGCGATCGGCCCGTTCCCCACGGACCGCGGCTGGGACCTGGAGACACTCTTCGACTCCGATCCGGACGCCGTGGGCAAGTCCTACGTACGCGAGGCGGGATTCCTGGAGGGTGCGGGCGGGTTCGACGCCGCGTTCTTCGGGATCTCCCCGCGCGAGGCCCTGTCGCTTGATCCGCAGCAGCGGCTGCTGCTGGAGACCGCGTGGGAGACGTTCGAGCGGGCGGGGATGGATCCGCGGTCGGTGGAGGGCCGGGACATCGCGGTGTTCGCCGGGGGCAGCGGCCAGGGGTACGGCGGCGGCCCTGGTGACGCGCCCAAGGGCCTGGAGGGCTATCTCGGGGTCGGCGCCTCCGGCAGCGTCATCTCCGGGCGCGTGTCGTACACGCTCGGGCTGACCGGGCCCGCCGTGACCGTGGACACCGCCTGCTCCTCCTCGCTCGTGGCCACCCATCTCGCCGTACAGGCGCTGCGGTCCGGCGAATGCTCCATGGCGCTGGCCGGTGGTGTCGCCGTCATGGGCCGGCCCACCGCCTTCGTGGAGTTCTCCCGCCAGCGTGGGCTGGCGCCCGACGGGCGCTGCAAGTCGTTCGGCGAGGGCGCGGACGGCACCACCTGGTCCGAGGGCGTCGGGCTCGTGTTGCTGGAGCGGCTGTCCGACGCCCGGCGCAACGGCCATGACGTCCTGGCCGTCATCCGGGGCACCGCGGTCAACCAGGACGGGGCGAGCAACGGCCTCACCGCGCCCAACGGCCCCTCGCAGGAGCGGGTGATCCGTCAGGCGCTGTCCAACGCCGGGCTGACGGTGGCCGACGTGGACGCGGTCGAGGCACACGGCACCGGCACCGCCCTCGGCGACCCCATCGAGGCCCAGGCGGTTCTTGCCACGTACGGCCGGAACCGCCCGGCAGACCAGCCGCTGTGGCTGGGGTCGTTGAAGTCCAACATCGGCCACGCACAGGCCGCCGCCGGGATCGCCAGTGTCATCAAGACGGTCATGGCGTTACGGCACGGCCGGCTGCCGAAGACCCTCCACGCCGAAGCGCCCACCTCCAAGGTGAACTGGGCCACGGGCGCGGTGTCCCTGCTCACCGAGGGGCGGGCGTGGCCGGAGACGGGACACCCACGCCGCGCGGGCATCTCGTCCTTCGGCGTCAGCGGAACGAACGCGCATGTCATCCTCGAGCAGGCCCCGGCGGAGAACACCGCCCCACGGCCGGAGGAGTCCGCGGAGCCCGGTCCCGTCGCCACCGGCCGCGTCGTGCCGTGGGTGCTCTCGGGCCATACGGAGGCGGCGTTGCGGGCCCAGGCCGCCCGGCTGCTGACCCATATGCGGAAGACGGACATCGACAGCGCTCGGGATGTGGGCTGGTCGCTGGCCACCACCCGGACGCTCCACGACCACCGCGCGGTCGTGCTGTGCGCGGATGCCGCCGATGCCGCCGATGCCGGGGAGGCCGGGGAGGCCGGGGAGGCCGTCGCGGGGCTGGAGGCGGTGGCCTCGGGGGCGTCCGCCCGGTCGGCGGTCACCGGGTCCGTGGTGTCCGGCAAGCTCGCGGTGCTGTTCACCGGCCAGGGCAGCCAGCGCGCCGGGATGGGCCGGGAACTGCACGGCCACTACCCGGTGTTCGCGCGGGCCTTCGATGACGTATGCGCCCAGTTCGGCGACCTGCCCGCTGAAGATGGGGGCGGGGGCGGGGACCACAAGGTCTCGCTCGCCGAGGTGGTGTTCGCCGAGGAGGGGTCGTCGAGGGCGGCGCTGCTGGACCGGACCGAGTTCACCCAGCCCGCGCTGTTCGCGCTGGAGGTGGCGCTGTACCGGCTCGTGGAGTCGTGGGGGGTGCGTCCCGCGTATGTCCTGGGCCACTCGATCGGCGAGGTGGTGGCGGCCCATGTGGCCGGGGTCCTGTCCCTGCCGGATGCCTGCACGCTGGTGCGGGCGCGCGGGCGGCTGATGCAGCGGCTCGACGCGACCGGGGCGATGGTCGCGGTGGAGGCGGCCGAGGACGAGGTCGTCCCCCTGCTCACCGGGAAGGAGCACCAGGCCTCCATCGCCGCCGTCAACGGCCCGACGTCCGTGGTCGTCTCCGGTGACGAGGACGTGGTCACGGCGGTGGCGGAGACGCTGGCGCGGCAGGGCCGCAAGACCAAGCGCCTCGTGGTCTCGCACGCGTTCCACTCCCCTCATATGGACGGGATGCTGGACGCGTTCCGCGAGGTGGTGTCCCGGCTGACCTATGCGCCGCCCCGGGTGCCCGTGGTGTCGAACCTGACCGGCGGGGTCGCGGATCCCGAGGAGCTGTGCACCCCGGAGTACTGGGTGCGGCATGTGCGGGGCGCGGTGCGGTTCCTCGACGGTGTCCGCGCACTCGCCGACGCGGGCGTACGCACCCATCTGGAACTCGGCCCGGACGGGGTGCTGACCGCGATGGGCCAGGACTGCCTACCGGACGCGGACGCGGACACGGATGCGAACACGGACATGGACACGGACGCGGCCGGGGCGTTCGTACCGTCCCTGCGTCCGGGTGTCCACGAGGCCCAGGCGGTGCTGGCCGGTCTCGCCGGTCTGTACGTGCGCGGTGTGCCGGTGGACTGGGGCGCGTTGTTCACCGGGGCCGGCGCCCGGCGCGTCCCCCTCCCGACGTACGCCTTCCAGCATGAGCACTACTGGCTGGAGCGGGCCACCGGATCCGGCGATGTGGGCGCGGTGGGCCTCGGGGAGGCGGGCCACCCGCTGCTGGGCGCGGTGGTACAGCTGCCGGAGACCGGCGGTGTGCAGCTCAGCGGGCGGCTGTCGGTACGGGCCCAGCCGTGGCTGGGCGAACACGTCATCTCCGGTGCGGTGTTGGTGCCCGGTACGGCGATGGTGGAGCTGGCGGTGCGCGCCGGGGACGAGACCGGCACCCCGGTGCTGGAGGAGCTGGTGATCGGGCAGCCGATGACGCTGCCCGCCGACACCGCCCTGAGCGTGCAGGTCGTCGTGGGCGCGGACGAGGGCGGGCGGCGCACGGTGCGGATCTACTCCCGCGCCGACGGGGGCGTGGACTGGACCGAGCACGCCACCGGCACGCTCACGGCGCAGGTCCCGGCACCGCAGGACGGGACGGTCGGCGAGTGGCCACCCGCCGAAGCCGAGCCGATTCCGGTGGCGGACTTCTACCGTTCGCTCGTGGACGCCGGTTACGCGTACGGACCGGCGTTCCGCGGGCTCGTCGCCGCGTGGCGCCGGGACGGTGAGGTCTTCGGCGACGTGGCGCTGCCGGAGGCTTACACCACGGAGGCCGAACGGTTCGGCATCCACCCGGCGTTGCTGGACGCCGCGTTGCACGCGGGCAGTTTCTGCCTGCCCTCCGATCCGGCGCGACAGGTGACCCTGCTGCCGTTCGCCTGGAACAACGTGCGTCTGCACGCGGGGGGCGCGACCGCGGTCCGGGTGCGTGTGCGGCCGGTGGGCGACGACGCGTTCGCGGTGCGTCTGACCGACGGCTCGGGCCGGACGGTGGCCTCCGTGGACTCGCTCACCCTGCGGGCGGTGGACCCGGCCCAGCTGGAGAGCGGCACAGCCGATGACGCGTTGTGGACGGTCCGCTGGAGCGAACACGCCTTGCCGGACGGCGGCGCGGTCTCCTGGGCGCCGCTCGGCGCAGCAGGAGGCGCCGCGGACCCCCTTCCCGACGTCCTCGTGGCCGATACGCGCGGGTGGGCCGATGACCTCACCGCACCGCTGCCCACACGCACCCGGGAGCTCACCGGCCGCCTGCTGGAGGAAATGCAGCGGTGGGTCGGCGACGACACCATGGCCGGGACGCGGCTGGCCGTGGTCACCCGCGGGGCGGTCGCGGTGCACGGGGACGCCGAGGTCACCGACCCGGCCGCCACCGCGGTCTGGGGCCTGGTCCGCTCGGCCCAGGCCGAACACCCGGGGCGACTGGCCCTGGTGGACACCGACCGCGCGTACCAGGAGCTCCCCGAGCTGCCCGCCGGTGTGTGGTCCGCGTCCGGGGACGAGCCCCAGCTCGCGGTGCGCGGTGGCGCGACATGGGTGCCGCGCCTGGCCCGGGTCGAGCCCGGCCTGCGGGTGCCCGCGCAGCCGTCGTGGCATCTGGACTCGTCCGAGTACGGCACCCTGGACCATCTCGCGCTGCTGCCCGACGAGGCCGGAACCGCACCGCTGGAGGCCGGTCAGGTACGGATCGAGGTCCGTGCCGCCGGGCTCAACTTCCGCGATGTGCTGGTGACTCTCGGCATGTATCCGGGCCGGTCGGTGATCGGCACCGAGGGCGCCGGTGTGGTGACCGAGGTCGGCCCGGGTGTCGGGGACCTGGCCGTGGGCGACCGGGTGATGGGCCTGTTCTCCGGCTCGTTCGGCCCGCTCGCCACCGCCGACGCGCGCACGGTCATCCGGATGCCGGAGGGCTGGTCGTTCGGTACGGCGGCCGGGGTGCCGGTGGCCTATCTGACGGCGCTGTACGCGTTGCAGGACCTCGGGAGGGTCCAGCCGGGCGAGACGGTGCTGGTGCACGCCGCCGCGGGTGGGGTGGGCATGGCCGCCGTCCAGCTCGCACGGCACTTCGGCGCCACCGTCCTGGGCACCGCCCACCCCTCCAAACACCACGCCCTGCACCGGCTCGGCGTCCCCGCCGAACGGCTCGCCTCCAGCCGCGACCTCGCCTACGCCGACACCTTCCCCACCGCCGACGTCGTCCTCAACTCCCTCACCGGCGAGCACATCGACGCCTCCCTCGGACTTCTCCGTCCCGGCGGCCGGTTCCTGGAGATGGGGAAGACCGATCCGCGGGAGCCCGGTGAGGTCGAGGCGCGGCACCCAGGAGTCAGCTACCGGGCGTTCGACCTCGGTGGCGAGGCACCCGCGGAGCGGGTGCGGGAGTTGCTGGGCCAGCTGGTGGAACTCTTCGAGACGGGCCGGATCGAGCCGCTGCCCGTACGGCACTGGGACATCACCCGTGCTCCTGAGGCGTTCCGGTGGATGAGCCAGGGCCGTCACACCGGCAAGATCGTGCTCACCCTCCCCCGCACCCTGGATCCGGATGGCACGGTCCTGGTCACCGGCGGCACCGGCGCCCTCGGCGCCACCGTCGCCCGCCATCTCGTCAGCCACCATGGCGTACGCCATCTGCTGCTGCTCAGCCGACGGGGACCGGACGCCCCGGGTGCCACGGACCTCAGCACCGAACTCACCGAACTCGGCGCACACGTCGACATCGCCGCCTGCGACACCGCCGACCGCGACCAACTCGCCTTCGTCCTCGGCGACATCCCGGCCGACCATCCCCTCACCGCCGTGGTCCACACCGCCGGGACCCTGGACGACGGCATCCTGACCGCACTCACCCCCGACCGATTCGACACCGTCTTCCGCCCCAAGGTCGACGCCGTCACCCACCTCCACGACCTCACCCAGGACAACCACGACCTGGCGGCGTTCGTGGTGTACTCGTCCGCCGCCGGCGTCCTCGGCGGGCCCGGACAGGGCAACTACTCCGCCGCCAACGCCTACCTGGACGGCCTCGCCCAGTGGCGGCGGGCGCACGGGCTCCCCGCCACCTCGCTGGCGTGGGGCATGTGGGCGGAGGCCAGTGGCATGACGTCCGGGCTCGGTTCCGGCGATCTGCACCGGATGCGGCGCGGGGGCATCGTCGGGCTGTCCACCACGGAGGCGCTGGGCCTGTTCGACCGGTCGGTGGTGTCCGGTCTTTCGGTGCTGGTGCCGATGAGGTTCGACCTCGCCGCCCTCGGCGCCGAGACCGCTGAACCCCCGCCACTGCTGCGGGGTCTGGTCCGGCCGACGCGGCGTACGGCCCGGCCGGTGCCGAACTCCGGTGAGGGCGGTCTCGTCGAGCGGCTGGCCGGGCTGTCGGCGGCCCAACAGGAGCGTGTGCTGGTCGAGTTGATCCGTGCAGAGGCCGCTTCGGTGCTCGGGTTTCCCACGGTCGACCCCATCGGTCCGGAACAGGCGTTCCGGGACATGGGATTCGACTCGCTGACCGCGGTGGAGCTGCGCAATCGCCTCAACACCGCCACCGGGCTGCGGTTGCCGGCGACGCTGGTCTTCGACCACCCGAGCCCCGTGGCCACCGCCGAGTCTCTACGCGACCGACTGGGCGGGCGACTGGGCGGGCGTACGGCCGAGGCCACGCCCCGGCCGGTGCGGCGTGACCGGACCGCTCCGGACCAGGCCGAGGACCCGGTGGTCGTGGTCGGCATGGGCTGCCGCCTGCCCGGGGACGTCCGTACTCCCGAGGATCTGTGGCGGCTGGTCGCCGCCGGAGACGATGCCATCGGACCGTTCCCGCGGGACCGGGGCTGGGATCTGGCCGAGCTGTTCGACTCCGACCCGGATGCCCTGGGCAAGTCCTACGTACGCGAGGGCGGTTTCCTCACCGACGCGGGCGGGTTCGACGCGACCTTCTTCGGCATCTCCCCGCGCGAGGCGCTGTCGATGGACCCGCAACAGCGCGTACTGCTGGAGACCGCCTGGGAGACCCTGGAACGCTCGGGGATCGTTCCCACGTCACTGCGCGGACAGGAGGTCGGCGTCTTCGTCGGGGCCAGCGGCCAAGGCTACGGCGTCGGTCCGGGCGCGGTGCCGGAGGGCCTGGAGGGCTACCTCGGAGTGGGCGGCGCGACGAGCGTGGCGTCGGGTCGGGTGTCGTACACCTTCGGGCTGACCGGTCCCGCGGTGACCGTGGACACCGCCTGCTCCTCCTCGTTGGTGGCTCTCCACCTCGCCGTACAGGCCCTGCGCTCCGGCGAATGCACGATGGCACTCGCCGGGGGCGTCGCCGTCATGGGCCAGCCCGGCGCGTTCGTCGAGTTCTCCCGCCAGCGCGGCCTCGCGTCGGACGGGCGCTGCAAGTCCTTCGGCGAGGGCGCCGACGGCACCAACTGGTCCGAGGGGGTCGGCCTTGTGCTGCTGGAACGGCTCTCGGAGGCCCGTCGCAACGGGCACGAGGTGCTGGCCGTGATCCGTGGGACGGCGGTGAACCAGGACGGCGCGAGCAATGGCCTCACCGCACCGAACGGGCCGTCGCAGCAGCGGGTGATACGGCAGGCGCTGGCGAACGCGGGGCTGTCGGCGGCCGATGTGGACGCGGTCGAGGCCCACGGCACCGGCACCGCCCTCGGCGACCCCATCGAGGCCCAGGCGCTCCTGGCCACCTACGGGCAGGAGCGCACGGGGGACGAGCCGCTGTGGCTCGGATCGCTGAAGTCCAACATCGGCCACGCCCAAGCGGCCGCGGGCGTGGCCAGTGTCATCAAGATGGTGCTGGCGATACGGCAGGGCACGCTTCCGCGGTCCCTGCACATCGACGAACCCACCAGTCAGGTGGACTGGACATCGGGCGCGGTGTCCCTGCTCACCGATGCTCGCCCCTGGCCGGAGACCGACCACCCACGGCGTGCCGGGATCTCCTCCTTCGGCGTCAGTGGCACCAACGCCCACCTCATCCTGGAGCAGGCACCTCAGCCCGAAGCCGTACCGAACGTCGGCGAGGGCACGGACCCGCCTGGGCTGGTCGCCACCGGCGGAATCGCGCCCTGGGTCCTCTCCGCCAAGAGCCCGGCGGCACTACGCGCCCAGGCCCAACGCCTGCTGGAACACCTGGAATCCGGGGTGACCGCGCACCCGGTGGACGTCGGCTGGTCCCTGGCCACCACTCGCACCCTCCACGACCACCGCGCCGTCATCATCACCGACACCGAAGCCGATGGCGACGAGGCCACGGCCGCTCTCACCGCCCTCGCGACCGGACAACCACACCCCCGCCTCACCACCGGCCACGCCACCACCCACGGCAAGACGGTCTTCGTCTTCCCCGGTCAGGGAGCCCAATGGGTGGGCATGGGAGCACAACTCCTTGGCAGCTCACCGGTCTTCGCCGCCCGGCTGAACGAATGCGCCGAGGCTCTGGCCCCGTACGTTGACTGGTCGCTGATCGACGTCATCACCGGCGCACCCGACGCGCCGAGCCTTGAGCGTGTCGATGTCGTCCAGCCCGCCACCTTCGCCGTCGTCGTCTCCCTCGCCGCCCTCTGGCAATCCCTAGGCATCCACCCCGACGCCGTCATCGGCCACTCCCAAGGCGAAATCGCCGCCGCCCACGTCGCCGGACACCTCACCCTCACCACCGCCACCAAAATCGTCGCCCTCCGCAGCCAGACCATCGCCCACCACCTCGCCGGACACGGCGGCATGATGTCCCTCGCCGCCCCCGCCAACACCATCGACCTCACCCCCTGGCACGGCAAACTCTGGATCGCCGCCCACAACAGCCCCAACGCCACCGTCATCGCAGGCGACACCAACGCCCTCCACCAACTCCACACCCACTACACCAACCAAGGCACCAGGGCCCGCATCATCCCCGTCGACTACGCCTCCCACACCGGACACGTCGACACCATCAAAGACCAGCTACACCACGTCCTCGGCGGCGTCACCGCCTCCCCCGGCACCACCCCCTGGCTCTCCACCGTCACCGGCCAATGGATCGAACCCGACGCCCCCGACACCGACTACTGGTACCGCAACCTCCGCCAAACCGTGCAATTCGAGCACACCATCCACACCCTCGCCCACGACGGCTACCGAACCTTCATCGAGGTAAGCCCCCACCCCGTCCTCACCACCGCCATCCAAGAAACCCTCGAAGCACACGACACCCTCCACACCACCGTCACCGGCACCCTCCGACGCGACGACGACACCCCCACCCGCTTCCTCACCCACCTCGCCGAACTGTCCACCAGGGGAACACCAATGGACTGGCCCACCGCGTACACCGGATCGCAACCCTCCCAAATCCCGCTCCCCACCTACCCCTTCGAACACGAGACGTTCTGGCTGGACCGCGGCGGTCCGGGCGACGTCCGTGCCGTGGGGCTGGAGGACACCGGCCATCCGCTGGTCGGGGCCGTGGTGAGCGTGCCCGACACCGGAGGTGTGCTGCTCACCGGACGTCTCTCCCTGCGCAGCCACCCCTGGCTGGCCGACCACGCCGTCTCCGGTACCGTCCTGCTCCCCGGGACGGCGATGGTCGAGCTGGCGGTGCGCGCCGGGGACGAGGCGGACACCCCCACCCTGGCAGAGCTGGTCATCAGCCGCCCCATGACGGTGCCGGAAGAGGGCACTCTGCACGTCCAAGTACTCGTCGGCGGCGAGGACCGCGGGCGCCGCAAGGTGGGGATCTACTCCCGCCCCGAGGGCACCCGGGAGTGGACCGAGCACGCCACCGGCACCCTGACCGGAGGCGCTACCGGCACACCGGCCGCAGGGGTCACCGTCCCACCGCCCGAGGTCGCTCAGCCGTGGCCGCCCGAGGGCTCGGAGCCCGTCGCACTCGAAGGGTTCTACGAGCATCTGGCCGAGGTCGGATACGAATACGGCCCGGCGTTCCGCGGTCTGAGGGCGGTGTGGAAGCGGGACGACGAGGTGTTCGCCGAGGTGTCGGTGCCGGGGGAGCAGACCGGGGTGGCCGGGCGGTTCGGCATCCATCCGGCGTTGCTCGACGCCACCCTGCACGCCGGTAACTTCTGCTTCCAGTCCGATGGTGAGCGGCCCACGATGCTGCCGTTCGCATGGACCGATGTACGGCTCCACGCCGTGGGCGCCACCGCCGTGCGGGTGCGGGCGACGGTGTCCGACGGGGACGGGCTGTGCGTACGGATCACCGATCCGCAGGGCGCTCCGGTGGCCACGATCGGCTCCCTCCAGCTCCGGGAGACCACACCCGATCAGTTGCGCGCGCTGTCCGCCGCGTCGGGCGGCGATGGGCTGTGGGCGGTCGACTGGGCCGAATACGGGCTCGGCGCCACGGAAGCGCGGTGGGCCACGATCGGGGAGAGCCGACTCCCGGATTCCGCGCCGGGCTATGCCGATGTCTCCGAGGCCGCGGAGGCGGAGGCCGCGGAAATCGCGGTGACCGGGGAGGCCGGGGAGGCCGGGGAGACTGTGGAGCGGCCCGCCGTGCTCGTCGCCGACGTGTCCGCCTGGGCGCCGGAGAAGACCGGGCCCATCGACCGTACGCACGCGCTCTGCGCCCGGGTCCTGGATCTGCTGCGGCAGTGGGTGGACCGGCCCGAGCCGGCGGACACCCGCCTGGTCGTCCTCACGCGCGGCGCCATGGCCGTACACGACACCGCCGAGGTCACCGACCCGGCCGCGGCCGCCGTCTGGGGTCTGGTCCGCTCGGCCCAGTCCGAGCACCCCGGACGTATCCAGCTCATCGACATCGACGACCACTCCCACGAGGCGCTGCCCGCCGCCCTCGCCACCACCGAGGACCAACTCGCCCTCCGCGACGCCATCGCCTACACCCCCCATCTGGCGCCCGCGCCCGCCACCACACCCGAGCCCATCACCCTCGACCCCGAGGGAACCATCCTCATCACCGGCGGCACCGGAACCCTCGGCGCCCTCACCGCCCGCCACCTCATCACCCACCACGGCGCCCAACACCTACTACTCACCAGCCGCCAAGGCCCCAACGCCCCCGGTGCAACCGAACTCACCACCGAACTCACCAAACTCGGCGCCACCATCCGCATCACCGCCTGCGACACCGCCGACCGCGACCAACTCACCACCCTCCTCACCGACATCCCGACCAACCACCCCCTCACCGCCGTCATCCACACCGCCGGAACCCTCGACGACGCCCTACTCACCGACCTCACCCCACAACGCCTCAACACCGTCTTCCGCCCCAAGATCGACGCCCTCACCCACCTCCACGACCTCACCCAGAACCACGACCTCTCGGCCTTCGTCATCTACTCCTCCGCCACCGGCACCCTCGGCACCCCCGGCCAAGCCAACTACGCCGCCGCCAACACCTACGCCGACGCCCTCGCCCACCAACGCCACGCCGCCGGACTCCCCGCCACCTCACTCGCCTGGGGACTATGGGAAACCACCAGCGCCCTCACCGCGGGGATGACCACCACCCAGCAGCAACGCACCCGCGACAGCGGCGTCATCCCCCTGACCGACGCCGACGGCATGCGCCTCCTCGACACCGCGCTCGCCACCCCCCGCCCCCATCTCGTCCCCCTCAAGCTCGACCTCGCCGCCCTCCGGAACAACACCGGCCCGCACACCCTTCCGCCCCTGCTGCGCACCCTCATACGCGGCCGCCACCGGCCGACCGCCCACACCACGGCCCGGCCCGAGGACGACGCCCCGTCCCTCGCCCAGCAGTTGGCCGCCCTTGACCCGACCCAGCGGCACCAGCGCCTCACCGAACTCGTCCGAGCCGAGGCCGCGGCCGTCCTCGGACACGCCACCCCGGACGCGGTGGGGCCGGACGACGCCCTCTTCGAGATCGGGTTCGACTCGCTGACCGCGGTGGAACTGCGCAACCGCCTCAACGCGGCCACCGGCCTCCAGCTCGCGGCGGCGATGCTGTTCGACTACCCCACCCCGTCGATGGCCGCCGAGCACCTCCAGGACCAGCTCGCGCTGGACGCGACCACCACGGACACGAACGTGGCAGCGGGGGAAGCGGCGCAAGACGACGACCAGAGCACGGAGAGGTGAGACAAGGCATGTTCGACGTGGCGAAGTATCTGCGGCGCATCGGGGTGGAGGGGACGCCCCCACCGACCCTTGACACCCTCCGTCATCTGCACAAACGGCATCTCATGGCGGTCCCGTACGACAACTCCACGGCCCCCGACCGGCTCCCGGCCTCGCGGCATCTGACGAACGTCCCGCTGGACCTGGTCTTCGAGCATGTGGTGACCGAGGGCCACGGCGGAGTGTGTTACGAGCTCAACCGGCTGTTCCACACCCTGCTGGCGGAGCTCGGCTACGACGTGCGCATGGTGGCGGCCGCGGTGCGGCAGGCGAACGGCACCTTCGGCCCGGAGCGGGAGCACACCTTCGACCTGGTCCTCCTCGATGGCCGGACCCACCTGGTGGACGTCGGCTTCCCCGGGCCGTCGTATTCGGAGCCGCTGTATCTGTCCGAGGAGGAGCAGCACCAGTACGGCTGCTCGTACCGCGTGACCGAACACGACGGCTACCGGGTGGTGGAACGGCGGCCCAAGGAGGGCGACTGGCAGCCGGTGTACCGGTTCCGGCCGGAGCTGGCCGACCCGTCCGGCTGGGACGCGGTACGGCTGGACAGCCTGGACGACTACGCACAGGACTCGGTGCTCGCCGGAACCACCTTCCGCAGCCGGGCCACGGACAACGGGAAGATCGTGCTGATCGGCAGGCGCTGCTTCACCGTCGAGGACGGGGTGGAGCGCACCAAGGTGCTGGTGAAGGCGGACGAATTCCAAGGCGTGGTCGATCTGATCCTGGCGGGCGCATGAGCGGGAAGGAGGCGGCGGTGGACACCGCGCGAGAGACGGACGGCGTCGAGACCGAAGTGCTGATCGTCGGCTATGGGCCGGTGGGCCAGCTGCTGTCGGTACTGCTGGCCCAGCGCGGCCGGCGGGTGACGGTGGTGGAGCGCTGGCCGGAGCCGTACCGGCATCCCCGGGCGGTCGGGTTCGACAGTGAGGCCGCGCGCATCCTGGCCTCGGCCGGAATCGGCGACTCGCTCGACCAGTTCACCGAACCCGCGCGGGACCACGCCTGGCAGAACACCAAGGGCGAGACGCTGATCGACCACGAGGTGGCCGGCCGGGGCCACTGCACCTGGCCGGAGGCGCTGTCGGCCTATCAGCCCGCCCTGGAGTCCGCGCTGATCGAGCACGGGGCGACGCTGCCGTCGCTGCGGATCCTGCGCGGATACGAGGCGGTGGGGCTCGCGGACGACGGCGGCCATGTGACCTTGACCGTGGTCGGCCCGGACGGGGAGAAGCGGGACCTCACCGCGCTGTGGGTGGTCGGCTGCGACGGTGCGAACAGCCTGGTGCGGACGAGTGTCGGCACCACGATGACGGACCTCGACTTCTCGTACGACTGGCTGATCTGCGATGTGCGGTTGCACGAGCACCGCGAGTTCCGGCCGAACAACCTGGAGATCTGCGATCCCGCGCGCCCCCGGACGGCGGTGTCCGCGGGCCCCGGCCACCGGCGGTACGAGTTCATGCGGGTGCCCGCGGACGACCCCGAGCACTTCGGCACCGTGGAGAGCGCCTGGGAACTGCTGCGGCTGTTCGATGTGACGCCCGGCAACGGCGTCCTGGACCGGCACGCGGTCTACACCTTCCAGGCCCGCTGGGCGGAGCGCTGGCGGGCCGGACGGATGCTGCTGGCCGGGGACTCGGCACACCTGATGCCGCCGTTCGCGGGGCAGGGCATGTGCTCAGGATTCCGCGACGCGGCCAATCTGGCCTGGAAGCTGGATCTGGTCCTGGGCGGACACGCGGCACCGGCGCTGCTGGACACGTACACCACCGAGCGGCGGGCACATGTGCGCCACGCGGTGGAGATGTCGGTGGGCCTGGGCCGGGTGGTGTGCATGGCGGACCCGGCCGCGGCGGCGGACCGTGACGCGGCGATGCTGGCCGCGCGCAAACGCAACATCGGCCCGAGCGCGGCCCGCCGCTCCGTGGTGAGGCCGCTCGTGGACGGGCTGCTGCGGCAGGACGACCAGGGCCGCCCGGCACCGTACGCCGGCCAGGCGGGCCCCCAGTGGCGAGTGCGCCGCGCGGGGACCACCGGCCTGTTCGACGACGTGGTGGGCACCGGTTTCGTCCTCCTCCACGCCGAGGACGTGGTCCCCGCGCTGGACGCGCGGCGCCTGAAGTTCCTCGACGCCATCGGCACCCGACTGGTGCGCCTGGTCCCCGCGGACACCCCCACGGCCTCCTTAAGGCCACGGGACACGCTGGACGTGGAGGGCCGGTACCTGCCCTATCTGTCGGAGATGGACGCGCTGGCGGTGCTGGTGCGCCCGGACTTCTACCTCTTCGGCATCGCGAGGGACGAGGACGAACTCCGCTCCCTCGTGGACGACTTGGCCACACGGCTGAACCCGTCCCCCGCCCCGTCGTAGGGCGCTCCCCGGCCCGGACATGACTGGTCCCTTCCCCCGGGCCGCTTGGGGGAAGGGACCACCGGAGCGTCTAGGTGACGCTCTCTCCCGTCCGTGCCCGTGCCGCGCGGCGGCGTTCGTCACCCGCCTTGACCAGGGCGTATCTGATGGCGAGGGCCGCCGCGTTGACCGCGTGCAGCGCTTCTTGGGCGCCGGTGTCCGGGTGTTCCTGGCCGGTGGCGGCGGCCGAGGTGCGCTGGGCGGCTTCCAGGCAGGCCACGCACGCCTCCACGAGGGCGTCCGGGCGGGTGCCGGAGGATCGGCCCAGTTTCGTCAGCAGCCGGGTGATCTCCCGGTGCGCTTCGCTGATCGGGTCCGCCGCCATCGGGTCAGCGCCCCCGCGTACCGTCGTCCGCCAACGGCCCGGTGTCCCCGGCCGGGACCAGGGTGAGGAACCGCTGCTCCCACAGGGCGAACACCTCGGTGGCCAGCGCCTCCGACAGCCCGCCCGCGACCGTCTTGGCCAGATCCCCGAGCGTGGCGGTGCCGTCCACCGCGCCGAGCAGTTCGTACAGCTCGGGCGAGACCTTCGCGGTCGGGCCGCCGTCGTAGTCGAGGGAGATCTCGTGGGTCTTCGCTCCGGCCGAGGCGTCCGGCCCGGCGGTCCTGCGCTCGACCAGCCGGGTCACCGGGCGGAATCGCGGCACCAGGGCGCCCAGGTCGGGCGAGGGCTTGGCGCGTATCAGGCAGTCCTCCACCACCAGGGCGTCCAGGTCGGTGGTGAGGAAGCTGGTCACCACGTCGTCGAGGCTCTGCACGATGGGTTCTGCGTTGTTGTTGAAGGAGGTGTTGAGGAGCACCGGGGTGCCGGTCAGCTCGCCGAACCGCCGCACCAGGCGGTGGAACCGCTCGCCCGACTCGGCCGATACGACCTGCACCCGGGCGGTGCCGTCCACGTGGGTGACCGCGCCGAGTTCCGTACGGCGCTCCGGCAGCACCGGCACCACGAAGGACATGAACTCGTGGTGGCCCTCCGCGCCGGAGAGGTCGAAGTAGTCGGGGGCCGCTTCGGCGGTGACCACGGGGGCGAACGGCCGGAAGCCCTCGCGCTTCTTCACCATCGCGTTGATGCGGGTGCGGTTCTCCTCGGGGCGCGCGTCCGCGACGATGCTGCGGTGGCCCAGGGCGCGGGGGCCGAACTCGGACCGGCCGTACGCCCAGCCGAGCACCTCTCCCCCGGCGAGGAGTCCGGCCGCGGTCTCCACGGCGTCGTCGGGGAACTCCACATCGATCAGGGGTGCCCAGTCGGCCAGCCGGGCCCTGATCCGCGCCCGGTCGCCGAGCGCCGGGCCGAGGCTCGCGCTGAGCAGCCGCTTCTTCGGCCGCTGGAGGGTGCCGAGGCTCGCCGCCGCGGCGTAGGCGGCACCCTCGCCCGCGCCCGCGTCATGCGAGGCGGGGTGCACGAACACCTCGTCGAACAGCCCGGATTTGAGGATCAGGCCGTTGAGGCTGGAGTTGTGGGCGACACCGCCGCCGAAGCACAGGCGCGACAGGCCGCTGGTCTTCGCCCAGTGCTGGAGGATGTGCAGCACGATCTTCTCGACCGCCTCCTGGAGCGCGGCGGCGAAGTCGCGGTGTGCTTGGGTGAACGGCTCGCCCTTGCGGCGCGGCCGGAAGCCCTCGGCGTAGAACAGCGGGCTGACGAGGTTCGGCACCATGATGTTGCCGTGCAGCTCGTACTCGCCGTTGTCGCGGAGGGTGTAGAGCTTGGCGAAGGTGTCGCGGTAGGTCTCGGGGTCGCCCCAGGGGGCCAGGCCCATCACCTTGTACTCGTCGCCGAAGCCGTAGCCGAGGAGATAGGTGGCGTTCAGATAGAGCCCGCCCAACGACTTGGGCACGGGGTAGTCGGCCAGCTTCTCCAGATGGGTGCCCTCGGCGCGGTAGACGGTGCCGGAGTGCAGCTCGCCGCGGCCGTCCAGCACCAGGACCAGGGCCTGATCCATGCCGGAATGCAGATACGAGGAGTACGCGTGTGCCTCGTGGTGCGGTACGTACACCAGCTTCTCGTCCGGCAGGTCCCAGTGCAGGCCCTCCCTCAGCCGCTCCCGGATCAGCTCCCGGGAGTAGCGCAGCGGTACCTTCGGATATTCGGTGTAGAGGTGGTTGAGGACGGTGTCGATGTGGTTCTCGGGAAAGTAGTAGCCCACCGCGTCGACGTCCTCGGGCCGCGCACCGGCCAGGGCCAGACACTCGCGGACCGCGTTGATGGGGAATTTGGTGGTCTTTTTGATCCGGTTGAGCCGCTCCTCCTCCACCGCGGCCACGAGTTCGCCGTCGCGGACCAAGGAGGCCGCCGAGTCATGGAAGAAGACCTCGCCCAGCTGCGGCACCACATCGGTGTCCGCGGCGGAGAAGTTGCCGTTGAGCCCGAGCACAAGCACAGTGATCACCCAAACCAGTCAGAGGCGAACGCGAGGATCCGGGGCGGAGGTGCCCGCCGGTCAGCGGGAGTGCGGCAGCGCCGCGTCGGCGAGCTCAGGCGCCGTCAGCCGCAGTGTCGTCGGGGCCGGCTGGAACGCGGGGGTGAGGTGGAGGCGGTCGACCCCCTCCTCGCCGGGGGCCGCGAGGGCGGTGGTGCACCCGCAGGTGGTTTCGGCGAACCCGGCGAAGCGGTAGGCGACCTCCATCATCCGGTTGCGGTCGGTGCGCCGGAAGTCGGCGGCCAGGTGCACCCCGGCCCGTGCCGCCTGGTCGGCCAGCCAGTTCAGCACGGTGGACCCGGCCCCGTAGGAGACCACGCGGCAGGAGGTGGCGAGCAGTTTGAGATGCCATACCTTCGGGTGCCGCTCCAGCAGCACGATACCGACGGCCCCGTGCGGGCCGAACCGGTCGGCCATCGTGATGACCAGCACCTCATGGGCGGGGTCGGTGAGCAGTCCGCGCAGTACGGAGTCGGAGTAGTGCACACCGGTGGCGTTCATCTGGCTGGTGCGCAGGGTCAGTTCCTCGACCCGGGACAGCTCCCGCTCGGTGGCGCGGGCGATGGCCATCCGGATGTCCAGGGTGCGCAGGAACTCCTCGTCGGGGCCGCTGAACCCGGCCCGCTCGGCGTCCCGGCGGAACCCCGACTGGTACATGGTCCGGCGCTGCCGCGAGTCCACGGTGACCACGGCGGGGCTGAATTCGGGCAGTTCGGTGAGCCCGGCCACGTCCTCGGCGGTGTAGCAGCGCACCGCGGGGAGCTGGTAGGCGACCTCGGCCCGTTCGGCGGGCTGGTCGTCCACGAAGGCCATGGCGCGGTGGGCGAAGTTCAGCCGGTCCGCGATGGCGCGCACCGCCTCCGACTTGGGCCCCCAGCCGATGTGCGGCAGGACGAAGTACTCGGCGAGGCCCAGCGCCTCCAGGCGCGCCCAGGCGTGGTCGTGGTCGTTCTTGCTGGCGACCGACTGGAGGATGCCACGTTCGTCGAGGGTGGTGATGACATCGCGCACCCACTCGAACGGCGGCACCTCGCCGTCCTCGAGCAGGGTGCCTCGCCACAGGGTGTTGTCCAGGTCCCAGACGAGACATTTGACGGCCGTCGGCGGCTCGCTCCCGCTCACGGGCTTCCCCTCCGTCATGCTTGCACCTTCCTCCGCGTGTACTGGGCCGGCTTCCGCGTGTGCTGGGCCAGGATGAGCTGGCAGATCTCGCTGGTGCCCTCGATGACTTCCATCAGCTTCGCGTCGCGGTACGCCCGGGCCACCACATGGCCGTCACGGGCCGCGGCGGACGCCAGGAGCTGTACGGCGCGGGCCGCGCCCTCGGCCGCCTCGCGCGAGGCCACGTATTTCGCGTGCACCGCGTCCACCGCCAGGTCGGGCGAGCCGGTGTCCCAGGAGGCGCTGGCGTGTTCGCAGACCGCGGTGGCGTGCCGCTCCGCGACATACAGCTCGGCGAGGTGCCGGGCCACCAACTGGTGGTCGGCGAGCACGCGACCGGACTGCTCCCGGGTGGCGGTGTGCGCGGCGGCGGCGTCCAGACACGCGCGCAGGATGCCGACGCATCCCCACGCCACGGACATCCGCCCGTAGGTGAGCGCGGCGGTGGTCGCGAGGGGCAGCGGCAGCCCGGTGCCACCGAGTACGTGATCGGCGGGCACCCGGACCGCGTCCAGGGCGATGTCCGCGTGGCCCGCGGCACGGCAGCCCAGCGGGTTCGCCACCCGTGTGATGCGGACCCCGGGGGCCCGTGCGGGTACGACCACGGCAGTGGCGCCGCCCCGGTACTTGCCGAACACCACCAGCAGGTCGGCGTAGTGGGCGGCGGTGATCCACACCTTCCGCCCGGTGACGACCACCTGTGCGCCGTCGTCGGCGATCTCGGTCTCCATCGCGGACAGGTCGCTGCCCGCCCCGGGCTCGCTGAACCCGACCGCCGCCAGGTCACCGGAGGTCAGCCGGGGCAGGAAGGTGTCCCACTGCTCCGCGCCGCCGAGCCTCCGCACGGTCCAGGCCGCCATGCCCTGCGAGGTCATCACGCTGCGCAGGGAGCTGCACCGGGCGCCGACCCGCGCGGTGAGCTCCCCGCTCGCGCGGCTGTCCAGGCCGGTGCCGCCGTGCTCGGGGCCGACCTGTGCGCACAGCACCCCTGAGGCGCCGAGTTTGACCAGCAGGTCGCGGGGCAGTTCCCCGGCCACGTCCCAGGCGTCGGCCCGGTCCCCGATCAACCCGCTGACCAGTTCCGCATGGCTGGTGGCGGTGTCGGTCACGGCTGTGCCTCGCGCAGGCGCAGGACCATCGCGGTCATCGCGTTCACCGTGCGGAAGTTGTCCAGCGCCAGGTCGGGGCCGCTGATCATCACGTCGAAGGTCGACTCCAGGTGTACGACCAGCTCCATGGCGAACATCGAGGACACGGCACCGCTGCTGAACAGATCGGTGTCCGGGTCCCAGGTCTGCTTGGTGCGCTGTTCGAGGAACCGCTGCACCTCCTGCGCCACCGTCTCGGCGGTGTGGCTGCCCGGCTTCGATGAGATGGTCACGCCAGTTCCTTCCCGTATGCGTAGAACCCTCGGCCCGACTTGCGGCCCAAGTGGCCGTCGCGGACCTTCTCCAGCAGCAGTTCGGCCGGTGCGCACCGGGAGTCCCCGGTGCGTATCCGCAGCACGCGCAGCGAGTCGGCGAGGTTGTCCAGGCCGATCAGGTCCGCGGTGCGCAGCGGCCCGGTGCGGTGGCCGAGGCACTCCCGCATGAGGTCGTCCACGGCCTCCACCGTCGCGGTGCCCTCCTGCACCACCCGGATCGCGTCGTTGATCATCGGGTGCAGCACCCGGCTGGTGACGAACCCCGGCCCGTCGCCGACGACGACCGGCTTGCGCTCCAGCGCCCGCAGCAGATCCGTCACGGCGGTCATCACCGCCTCCCCGGTGCGGGGGCCGCGGACCACCTCCACCGTGGGGATCAGATAGGGCGGGTTCATGAAGTGGGTGCCGACCAGCCGTGCCGGATCGGCGATGAAACCGGCCAGTTCGTCGATCGGGATGGAGGAGGTGTTGGAGATCAGCGGCACCTGGGCTCCGGTGAGCCCGGCGACCGCTTCGAGCACCTTGGCCTTGGTGGGGGTGTCCTCGGTGACGGCCTCGACCACGGCGGTGGCGTCCCGGCCGTCGGCCGGGGACGCGGTGACCGTCAGCTCGCCCCGTGGGCGGCCGGCCGGCAGGGCTCCCATGAGCTGGGCCATGCGGAGCCGTTCGGTGACCGCGGCCCGTGTCCGGCCGATCCTGGCCTCGTCCACCTCGACGACCGTCACCGGGATTCCGTGGCCGATGGCGAGCGAGGTGATTCCCAGTCCCATCGTTCCCGCGCCCAGCACCATCAGCCGCGGCGCTTCCGCATGTCCGCTCATTCATCGCCTCCGCAGCGCGTTGTGAACAACGTGCCGACCATGACACGCGCTTCCGCGTTCACGATATTGTCCGGGCGATCGCGCAAATCCCCTAAGAATCCCCCCTAGACCCCCCTCAGCGGAATATGCGCTCCGGCATTCCGGCAGGCGCCATTGCGCGATGCGCCGGCGGATTCCTAGCATCGGCCGCATTGGCTTTCCCTTCACCTTTGCGGGGTGCGGCAATCCGATGGCTCAGCAAGTCGATGTGACCGAAGAAATTCTCGGCTATGTACGGGAACTGTCCCTGCGCGATGACGAGATCCTGGCCGGGCTGCGAGCGGAGACCTCCGGTCTGCCGGCCGCGCAGGCCATGCAGGTGATGCCCGAGGAGGGCCAGCTCCTGGGGCTGCTGGTGCGGCTCGTCGGCGCCCGTTCGGTGCTGGAGATCGGCACCTTCACCGGATACAGCACGCTGTGCATGGCGCGGGCGCTGCCGAGCGACTCCACGCTGATCACCTGCGACATCACACCGAAGTGGCCGGGGCTCGGCCGCCCGTTCTGGGAGCGTGCCGGAGTGGCGGACCGCATCGATGTACGCATCGGTGACGCGCGGGACACCCTGGCCGGACTGCGGCGGGAGGGCCGGGAGTTCGACCTGGTCTTCATCGACGCGGACAAGACCGGATACGCCCACTACTACGAGGAGTCGCTGGCGCTGCTCAGGCGCGGCGGGCTCATCGTCCTGGACAACACCCTCTTCTTCGGCCGGGTGGTCGACCCGGCCGCGCAGGACGCCGACACCGCCGCCCTGCGCGAGGTGAACAAGCTGCTCCGGGAGGACACACGCGTCGAGATCAGCATGCTCACCGTGGGTGATGGCATCACGCTCGCGGTCAAGCGCTGACACCCTCGCGGTCAAGCGCCGACACCGCACGACCGCATAGACACGACGGCCGTGCCCCGGGGGCCTCCCGGGGCACGGCCGTCCGCCGTCACGCCAACTCCATGCGGTCGGCGTAGAGTTCGGTGGGCAGTTGCTCCCGGTGCCTGATGTCCAGCTTGCGGAACACCCGGGTCAGATGCTGCTCCACGGTGCTGGCCGTGACGTACAGCTTCCCGGCGATCTCCCGGTTGGTGTAGCCCATGGCGGCCAGCGAGGCGACACGTCGTTCGGAGTGCGTCAACCGCTCGATCCCGGTGTCCGACTTCGGCATCAGCGCCGTGGCCTGGGGCGGGTCGTCGGCCGGCAGCCACTCCTCGTACAGCGACGCCGCGTGGCACATCTTCGCCACGTGCCAGGCCCGGCGCATGGTCCGGCGGGCCTGCTTCTTCTCGCCGAGCGCGTGGTACGCCTGGCTGAGGTCCCACAGCGTACGGGCCAGCTCGTACTTGTCCTCCTGCTCGGTGAACAGCCCCACCGCCTCGTTGAGCAGCTGCGGCCGCCGCTTGGCCGAGCTGGTGGCCGACAGGAGGCGCAGCGACTGCCCGCGGGCCCGGGCGCCGTCCGTGTGCGGACGGCTAAGCTGCTGGTAGACCAGGATCCGGGCCTGGTCGTGGTTGCCCTGCGCGAGCCATGCCTCCGCCGCCCCGATCCGCCACGGCACCGGGTCGCAGCCGCTGCTCAGGCCCCAGTCGGTGAGCAGCTCACCGCACAGCAGGAAGTCCGCGAGCGCCGCCTGGTGGCGGTCGGCCGCGAGGAAGTAGTGGCCGCGGGCGTACAGGTAGTGGAGCCCGTAGGAGCTCTTGAACATGGCGTTGGGCACGCTCTGCGCGACGTGTAACCCCGCCTCCGCGTACCGGCCCATCCGTGTGCACGCCAGGATGAGGGAGCCGAGCGGCAGCCCGATCGTCACACCCCAGGAGCCGGGGGAGGCATGGGTGAGGGCCGCCCGCGCCCGCTCCGCGGCCTCGGCGAGGTCACCGCGGCGCAGGGCGATCTCCGACCTGGCCGCCGCCAGCACCGCCTGCCGCATGGGGACGTGCGGCCCCCCGCCGGTCTCGCCGAGCGCGCCCTCGCACCAGGCGGACGCCAGGTCGATCCGGCCGCCGTAGACCAGCGCGAGCAGGGCGAACAGCCCCGCCTGTTCCTGACACGCCGGGTCGTGGCCGAGCTGTAGTTCGCGCAGTACCTCCTCGGCGCGCCGTACGGTGTCGTGGGTCTGGCCGCCGGTGAGCACGTCCGCCAGCACCGTACCGGCCCTGGGCCACACCGCCGCCCGCGTGGCCGCTGAGCCACCGTGGTGCGCCGGGGCGGTCCGCCGCTCGGCCAGCCAGGGGTAGGTGCAGGTGAGCGCCGCCTCGATGGCGTGCAACTGGTCCGCGGCGGCGGGGTCGTCGCGCAACTGGGCGAGCAGCCCCTCCACGTCGGTCAGACCGCCCTTCCACAGGAGCTGCATGAGCAGGGTGACGCTGTCGGGGATGCCGAGCCGGCCGGCGCGGACGGCGCCGTAGAGCGGTGTGTGGTGGCGGGTGGCGGTGGAGGGGTTGATCTTCCATTCCGCCTCGGCGAGTTTGGCTCGCAGGGCGGCGCGCCGCTCTTCGTGCGGACACTGCTCGAAGGACTGCTCCAGCAAGTCGACGGCGATGGACGGCTCTTCGCCCACCGCCACCTGCTCGGCCACCTCCAGCAGCACCTCCGCGGGCCAGGAGTCGGGGATCCGCCCCGCCCGCACCAGATGGCGGGCGATCGTGGTGGCGGGCCTGCCCTGGTCGTGCAGCAGCCGCGCGGCCCGCTGGTGCAGGGTCCGGCGCGCCGGCGCCGGCATGTCGTTGAGCACGCCGAGCCGCGCCGTCTCGTGCCGGAACGCGCCCTCGTCCATCAGCCCGGCCCCGGTCAGCGCCGCCAGCACCTGGCTGATGGGCTCGGGTTCGTGTCCGGTCAGCCAGGCGAGGTCGGCGGCGGGTAAGGGGGCGCCCACCACGGCCAGCGCGCGCACCACGTCCAGGAAGATCGGCTCATTGCGGTGCAGACAGCTCAGGAAGGACTGCCCGTAGCCCGCCTGGCGGGGCTCGCCGTGCTCGCCGTAGTCGGAGAGCAGGGTGTGCAGCAGCAGCCGGTTGCCACCGGTGGCCGCGTAGACGTCACCGGCGCGGTGGCGCTCGGCCTCCCCAAGCTCCGCCACGACCACGTCGGCCACTTGGCCGGGGGTGAGCGGGCCCAGGCCGATGCGTCGCAGGCTCTGGGAGCGCAGCAGTTCGTAGCGGAGCGGCAGGGACGGCGCGGGCAGGCTCAGGTCGTCGGTGAACACGGCCGCGATCCGTGCCGAGTCCAGGCGCCGCACGAGCTGGAGGAGGAAGTGTGCGGAGGCCGGATCGCCGTGCCGGACATCGTCCACGGCGAGCAGCAGCGGCGTGTGCTCCGCATGGTCGATCAGGGATGTACACAGCCGATGGCACAGCCGGGCGATCTCGGCCTCGTCCGCCGGATCGCCGGTCCCGTGGAGGATGGCCGACAGCCCCGGCACCTCGGGCAGCGCGCCCGGTGACTTCCAGACCCCGCGGGCGAGTTGCGAGACGACCCCGAAGGGGAGGTCCCGCTCGTTGGGGGAACACGTCGCCGTGACGGCGAGAAGACCGGCCTCCGGGGCTCGCTCGGCGAACGACCGGAGCAGGGTCGTCTTTCCGCATGCCAGCGGTCCGTCCACGAGAAGGGCCTGCCCGGGCCGCACCGGAGAGTCACCGAATGGATGTCCGAGGTGCGCCGCGGCATTCCATATTCTGTCCGTCGGACGGTCCGTCGGACGGGAATTCCGCTCGGTATTCACCGGCACGGCATAGCTGTAGGGCATCTTCATGGTCCCCGATCGAGGTCGACGAAATACGGACTCGCGGCCCTTGGGTCAGACCAAACGTTGATCGGGAAAAGATTCCATCAGCACGCCCGTACCAGCATCAACCCCTACCGGAACCTCCGCCCCCTAACCGACCCCGAGGCATCTCGATTTATGCGCCGCGCCGTTCTGATATCCAGGGCGGGCCCCGTACGGTCAACCCCCTACCGGGACTGTGTGCCCCTAAAGCGATGGGTCCGAATACCTCGGCGTATGGCGATCCCGGGGCATCTCCGCGAGGGTGGCGCCGACCGTCTCCTCGGAGATCCCGCGCACCAGTCCGGGCCCCTCGGGGCCGTCCAGGACGAACGTCAGCCCATCGGTGGCCTTCTTGTCCAGCCGCATCAGCTCCACCAGCTCGGGGACGGCGACCTGCGGGGGCAGCCCGGTCGGCAGGCCGTAGCGGGCGACCACGTCACGGTGCTCGGCGACCCGCTCCGGGCCGATGCGCCCCAGCGCGCCGGCGAGCCGCCCCGCGAACACCGTGCCGATGGCCACGCCCTCCCCGTGCCGCAGCGCGAACCCGGTGGCACGTTCCAGCGCATGCCCCAGGGTGTGGCCGTAGTTGAGGAGGTGGCGCGGGCCCGTGTCGCGTTCGTCCGCGGCGACGACGCCCGCCTTGAGCGTCACACTGGCCGCGATCTGGTCGAGCAGCGGCAGCCGGTCGAGATCGGGCGCGCCGATGAAGTGGCAGCGGGCGATCTCGCCGAGGCCGTTGCGCCACTCCCGTTCGGGCAGGGTGTCCAGGTGGTCGAGGTCGCAGAGCACGGCCGCGGGCTGCCAGTAGGCGCCGACGAGGTTCTTGCCCTCGGGCAGATTGACCGCGGTCTTCCCGCCGACGCTCGCGTCCACCTGGGCCAGCAGCGAGGTCGGCACATGGACGACCGGTGTGCCCCGGTGGTAGAGGGCGGCGGCCAGGCCCACCGTGTCGGTCGTGGTGCCGCCGCCGCAGGACACCACCACATCCGAGCGGGTCAGCCCGAATCCGACGAACCGGCGGCACAGGTCCGTCACGGCGGCCAGATCCTTGGCGTCCTCCCCGTCGCGCGCCTGTACGACGAGCGAGGGCACACCCGGGTCGGGGGTCCGCTCGGGGGGCCGCGCGGTGACCACCACCGCCTTGCGCGCGCCCAGGGCGGCCACCACCCGCGGGAGCAGCCGCTGCACACCGTGTCCGATGTGGACGGTGTACGAGCGTTCCGCCAGACCTACGGTGACCTGCCGGGAGGCAGACGCGGAACTGGCGGCCGGACTGGAAGTCGACGTGGTCAAGACTGCCTTCCCCTCGCTTGCGCGGCCCCGGCGAGAAGCGTCTCACCGGGGCCGCGATCGGGTGTGGAGCGCTTGCTGATCCGCTAATCCTCTACCGCGATCGCGGCGGCCGGGCAGAGGAACGACGCCTCGGCGACGCTGTCGCGGAGCGCGAGCGGCGGGTTCGGATCCAGCAGGACGACGGCCCCGTCCTCCTCCCGCTGGTCGAACACCTCCGGCGCGGCCAGCGCGCAGTGTCCTGCCGCACAGCACTTCTCCTGATCCACCGAGACCTTCACCATGGTGCTCCCCTCTCCTTCTGTTGTCCGCCCGGCCTCCGGTCCGCGGTCACCGGCCTCCGGTCCGCGGTCACCGGCCATCGGTCCGCGGTCACCGGCCATCGCCCATCGGCCATCGGTCACCAGGCGACGGGCACACGGGCCACGCCGAAGTTCATCGACTCGTACAGGAACGCCAGATCCTCGAACGGGGCCTCCAGGCGCAGCGTCGGCAGCCGGCGCACCAGGGTCTCCAGGGCGATCTGGAGCTCGACCCGGGCGAGGGTCTGCCCCAGGCACTGGTGCACTCCGAAGCCGAACGCGACGTGCTCACGGGCGTTCGGCCGGCTCAGGTCCAGCTCGTGGGCGTCCGCGAAGTGGGGGTCGCGGTTGGCGCTGGGCAGGTTGATGATCACACCTTCACCGGCCGGGATGAGCACGCCGCCGACCTCGACGTCCTCGATGGCCACCCGTCCGGTGCCCTCCTGGACGATCGTGATGTACCGGAGCAGTTCGTCCACCGCGTTGGGCATCAGCCCGGGGTCCGCCCGCAGCCGGGCGAGCTGGTCGGGGTTTCGCAGCAGCAGGACGGTGGACAGGGCGATCATGTTGGCTGTGGTCTCATGCCCGGCCAGCAGCAGCACCAGGGCGGTGGCGACCACCTGCTGCTGGGTGAGCGCGCCCGTACGCTCCTGGTCGACGATGAGCCGGCTGAGGAGGTCGTCTCCCGGGGCGGCGCGCTTGGCCGCACACATCCGGGAGACGTAGTCCACCATGACCCCGAGCGCGGCGCCCATCTCCTCGGTCGACACGGTGAAGTCCATGACGCCCTGCGACGCCCGCTGGAATTCGGCGAAGTCGGCGTCCGAGACCCCCAGCATCACGGCGATCACCCGGGACGGCAGGGGGAAGGCGAAGTCGGCCACCAGGTCGGCCGGCGGCCCCTCGGCGACCAGCCGGTCCAGGAGGCCGTCCACGATGTCCTGGATCATCGGCCGCATGGCCTCGGTGCGCCGGATGGTGAAGTGCGCGGTGAGCATGCGGCGGATCCGGGCGTGCTCCGGATCGTCCATCCTCCCGAGGTTGAACACATCGGCGGGCACCTCGAACTTCACAAAGCGCGGCATCGCCTTGTGGGTGCCGTCGGCGCTGAACCTGCCGTCGCCGAGCACGGTCCGCGCCTCGTGATAGCCGGTGACGAGGAACGGGGTGCTGCCGTCCCACATCCGCACCCGTGTGACGGCGGACCGCTCGCGCAGCTCCTCGTATCCCGGTGGGGGTGAGAACGGGCATGCAGCAGCCCGAAGTTCGGGGTAGTCGCGTATCTCGTCCATGCCTGTCCGTCCCGTCAGTCGCTCCGTCGCCACCACTGCGCCGCCCTACGGATTGCCAAGTCTGGTCCGCGCGCCGACCCCCCGGTCCCCTAACCACTCCCCTATCCCCCCTTGCCTCGGCCCGGCGCCATCAGCGGGCGGCGCGCTCAGCAGGAGGACGCTCCCGTGGCACCGATGAGCAGCCACAGACGGCGTGACAGCTCCTGCCGATTTCCCACCGAGAGCTTGCGGTAGATGCGGGTCAGATGCTGCTCCACGGTGCTGACGGTGATGTACAGACTCTTGGCGATCTGTCGGTTGGTCATTCCGGACGCCGCCAGCGTGGCCACCCGCCACTCGGCCTCCGACAGCACGGGCAGCTCGCCGTTCTCGGCCGCCGGGCCGGGGGCGTCGTCCTCGGTGTGTTGAGCCTCCCCGGCATCCTTGGGCGGTTGAGGGCTCCCGACGCTCTCAACGCCGTCCACCACGAGCTCTCGCCGACTTTCGTGCTGGGCGCTCATCCCGCACTCGTCCATCAGCTTCCGCGCCTCGTGCCAGGTGGTGCGCGCCTGTTGGGTCTCCCCGGTGCTGAGGTAGTCCTGGCTGAGCTCGGCCAGCGTGCGGGCGAGTTCATAACGGTCGCCCTGCTCGCGCAGGCACTTGGCGGACTGGTAGAGGAGCAGCCTGCGCTTGTCCGGGTCCTCGGCCATGGCCAGGACGCGCAGCGCTCTGCCCCGGGTGCTCAAGGGCCGGTCCGGCGACAGCTTGAGTTCTTCCAGGGCGAGTCTCTTGGCCTCCGCCGGTTCATGGACCCGCAGATACGCCTCGGCGGCGTCGACGCGCCAGGGCGCCAGGTCACCGAAGTCCACGGGCCACTGGTCGATCAGCATCCCGCTCACCATGAAGTCGTTCAGCGCGGCGTACGGGCGGTTGGTGGCCAGGCAGTACTGCCCCCGGGCCCGGAGGTACTCCAGTCCCACCACGCTGTCGAACATTTCCTTCGGCACCCAGTAATCCAGATACCGCTGGGCCTCTTCGAGTCTGCCGATGGCGGTGTGGGCCGCCACCAGCACGGACAGCGGCAATCCGATGGCGACGCCCCAGCCGCGCGGCGGGATGGACCGCAGTGCCGTACTCGCGAGATCAATGGCCGAAGTGAAGTCCCCATGGCGGCATCGGATATACGCGCGCATGGACAGGGCGACGGCGCACGGAGTCTTCATGTTCAACTTGTCGGCCGCGGTGAAAAGCGCGCCGCACAGCCGGTCCGCCGTCTCCGATTCTCCTCTGGCGGCCAATGCCCAGACGATCCGGCAGGCGTATGCGTAAGCGAACCAGAAATGGTTGGAGGGCGACAGGAGATGCATGGTGTCGGGAGAGAAGTCCGCGACCTGCTGAGGATCCTGAAGGTGCCCGATCTCCATTCCCAGCTCGTCAAAGGAGAGCTGAAGACCGTGCTCCAGGTTGGCCGCCCACAAACCGTCGACTTCCCCGTCCGGTCCATCCTGTCCGGGAAAGTCATGGATCAGCATCGGTTTGAGGAAGGTGACCCACTGCCGGGTCACCCGGAGAGCGGCCGTACTGGACGCGGTATCGGTGTCACCACTGCCCGACGACCATTTGAAGGTTTCTTCCGCGTCGGCGTACCGGCCGAACCACAGCACCATGAAGAGCAGGAAGCACTGATACTGCTCCGGGATGTCCGCGGGGGATTCCGCCCGGATCTCGGCCAGCAGGCGGTCCAGCTCGGGTTCGGCGGTCGCCGGATTGCTGGACCATAAGGCTCCGATCAGCGCCATGAGAATGTCCATGTGCTCCCGCCGGCTGAGGTCCGCGCGGTCGGCGAGGCGCAGACTGGCGATCGCTTCCTCCGTGCGACCCTCGTCGAGATTCTTCTGGGCCGCCTGCCAGAGGACCGCCACGCCCTTCTGGTCCGGCGTTTTGCCGGCGGTGACCAGGAGTTCCGCCACCGCGATCGGATCGGCCCCCTCGGCATACAGAAGTTCGGCCGCTTTCGCGCTGAGCCGGGCCCGGTCGTCCGCCGCCAGCGTCTCCAGCGCGACGGAACGGGCGGCGGGGTGCCGGAAACGCCCGTCCTCCAGCAGGCCCGCGGAGTTGAGGAGTTCCACGGCCCGGGACGCGCGTTCCGTACCGTATTCGAGCAGACCGGCCACCCGCCATGGACTGGCGTACGGGCCGAGCACCGCGATCGCCCCGGCCACCTGGAGCAGCGTCTGATGGCGTAGCAGGCACCGGCGGTAGGACTCCTGGAACTCCGCTCCGACCGTGACGCCTCCGCCCGCCCCACTCCGAGCGGCCTTGAGGTGGTCCCGCAACAGGGCCTTGACCAGCCTCGGGTTACCTCCGCTGACGGCGTGGCAGGAGGCGCGGATCCGGTCGGCCAGGTCGGCGTCGCCGTGCCGCTCCAGCAGGCGTCCGACCCCGGATTCCGGGAGGGTGCCGATCTCGATCTTGTAGAGGTGGTGGAAGCTGTGAATGCGAGTGCACAGGTGGCGGGTCTTGCCGCTGGTCATCACGACGAGCGTGCGAGTGCCTGACGCATGCCGGGCGATATGCAGAAGGCACATCAGGGAGGGGTAGTCGGCATGCTCGGCATCATCGACCGCGAGGATCAGTGGTCTGCCGCCCGCGATGCGGTGCAGCACATCGGATATCTCCCGGACCAGACTTCTCAGCAGGCCCTGTTCGGCCTCCGCGTACCGCTCTCCGGCGGTCCTCCAGCGTGCCACGACGTCCAACGCACCGGTGGAGGTGGAGGACCGGATCAGCTGTTCCACGATATTGAACGGAATGACGGCGTCGTCCGCGAATCCGGTCGCCGTGAGACAGACCGCACCCGAAGCGGCCGCCTGTTCCTTCAGGCTCCCCAATAAGGTGGTCTTCCCGACACCGGGGCCCCCAATCACTTGCAGAAGCCCGCCATTTCCTTCTGCTGCCGTGCCGAGAACGTCGCGGAGCTCGGATTGATAATCTGTCAGTGTCATACTCATCAGTCCTCGCTGTGGGGGTTGCGTTTGAGCGATGAGTTGGCCTCCGCGGTCATCCCACCCCGCGGAAGAAGAATTCCCTGACGAGACAGATATCCGCTGCGTCAGCGGCAAATTCCCTGATGTGGATCACCTCCGGTGGGAGCCAGTGGTCTTGATGGCCATATAAGCAGAGACGCAACCGGAGCGATAGCTTCCACCGGTTGTGACCTCAGCCACGGTCACCCGCCCCGTGTGCCCCCGTGTGATCGTGCCCGACTGAGCGGGCGGCCTGTCCGCACGCCCCGGAAAGGGCGGGACACCACCGGCGCCGGCGCGCAGGAGAAAAGGAGAGTGCGGCATGCCGACGCGAATACCACTCAGCCTATGAAACCGGTTGTGGAACCGGCAATAGTCTTTGCTTTTTGCGAAGCTGGTGTTTACCAGCAGCCACCCCGGCCGGCCACCGCTCCCCGCCCGCCGCAGCGGACTCCGGACCGGCACGCACCCAACCCGTGGCCATCCCCCGGTTGCCTCAACGTCATGTCACTTACCATTACCGGCAACCTCCTCGCCCTCAGCAGATATCGCCTGCCCCGACTCGGTCGCGGAGTTGCGGGGATTCACCCCTGTATGATCACCACGACAGCGAGACCATAAACGGCCTCCACCTCATGATTCCCCTAAACCCTGCGCCTTGATTCGGCCGGGATTTATCTGACGGCAAAACGGCCGAAACGGATGCGCCGGTGGCCGAACGAGGCCGGGCCGAGGCCGGATCCACGGCATACGATGCCGGAAGTCCCGGCTCCTGGCCACATCGAAGATGAGGGAGCGTCAACTGTGACCATAAAGGGCGCCCTGTTCGACTTCTCGGGGACGCTGTTCCGCATCGAGTCCACTGAGTCCTGGCTCCGCGCCGCGCTGGAGCGGACCGGGACCGCCGTCCCGGACGAGGAGGCCGTACGGTACGCACGGGACCTGGAGGACGTCGGGGCACTTCCCGGCGGCGCCCCGCCGGTCGCGGTGCCACCGCACCTGGAGGAGGTGTGGCGCGTACGGGACCGCGACGCCGAGTTGCACCGGGCCGCCTACACCGGTCTGGCCCGCCAGGTGCCGCTCCCCCGCCCCGAGCTCTACGACGCCCTCTACGACCGCCATAGGGAGCCCGCCGCCTGGCGGCCCTACCCCGACGCCCCCGAGGTGCTGGGCGAGCTGCGCCGGCGCGGTGTGCGGATCGCGGTGGTCAGCAACATCGGCTGGGATCTGCGCCCGGTCTTCCGCGCCCACGGCCTGGACGGCCTGGTGGACGCCTATGTGCTCTCGTACGAGCACGGCGTCCAGAAGCCGGACCCACGGCTGTTCCAGGCCGCGTGCGACGCGCTGGGGCTGGACCCGGGCGACGCCGTGATGGTGGGCGACGACCGCCGGGCGGACGCGGGAGCGGCGGCCCTGGGCTGCCGGGTCCATCTGGTGGACCATCTCCCGGTGGACCGGCGCCCGGACGCGCTGCGGGCGATTCTCGGCCCGCCGCCGGACGCCACCACGGCTCCCTAGCGCCCGGAGGCCGGGCCCCGCGAGGGATTCCAAAGGCGCCCCAACGGGGCGAACCCACCGGTTCGGGCGATCCCCCCGTGTCGCCCGAACCGGCGGAGACATGCGGCCGCCCTCAGGGGAACGGCGGACAACCGCACGTCCTCTGAGTATATTGGCTGACAGCCAGCCAACGCAGGAGTTTCAGCATGGTCCCCCGAAGCCCGTCGGTCAATGAGGAGTTGCGGCGCCGATCCCAGGCCCGTCTGCTGGAGGCGGCGGTCGAGCTGATCGGCGAGCACGGTTACGAGGCGACCACCCTCGCCGATATCGCCGACCGGGCCGGGGCGGCCCGCGGTCTGGTGTCGTACTACTTCCCGGGCAAGCGGCAGCTGTTGCAGACGGCCGTGCACCGGCTGATGCACATGGAGCTGGCGCGCGGGCTGGAGCGGGAGCCGCGGCCGGAGGGCGAGGAGGCCGGGCGGGAGCTGCTGGCGCGGGCCATCGACGCGATCCTGGGCCTGGCCCGGGACCGGCCCCGGCTGATGCGGACGCATATGGCGGGGATCCTCACGGCCGAGGGCTTCATCCAGTGCCCCGAGCAGCAGCGGCTGGCCGCCCTGCTGCGGGACACCGTCGCGCGCTACGGCTCCGAGGACCCCGAGACCGACTACCGGCTGCTGCGCGCCCTGCTGATGGGCGCCGTGGTCGCGGTGCTGCTGCCGGGCGCGCCGATGGCGCCCGAGCGGCTGCGGGCGGAGCTGTTCCACCGCTACGGACTGGACTGGGAGCTGGGGCTCCCGCCGGGCGATGAGCCGCCCGGCGGGAGCCGGATGAGCGCTTTGGTCTAGGGCGCCGGCGCTCAGCGGTAGTCGGGCTGCGTCTGCGCGTTGAGCTCGCGCAGCCGGACCGAATCGGCGCTGTCGGTGCGCCGGTCGTGGATCTTCAGGACGTCGAAGCCCTTCTGGATGTCATTGGAGTAGACGTAGCCGTTGTAGTAGTACGCGGACCAGGAGCCGCCGGTGACGAGCGTGTCGCTGGAAAGCGGCCCGCGCTCGAAGTAGCCGATCTCCTTCGGCCGGTCGGAGTCGGTGAAGTCCCAGATGGACACGCCGCCCTGGTACCACGCCTGGACCATGATGTCGCGGCCCTTGGCCGGTATCAGCGAGCCGTTGTGGGCGACGCAGTTCTCGGTGTCGGCCTGGTGGCGCGGGATCTTGAAGTAGCTCCGGAAGACCAGCTTGCGCTTGTCGCCCTTGCCGACGATGTCGTAGATGCCGTCGGCACCGCGGTCCTGGCCCACCTCGGCGTTGCAGGTGGCGGCCACACCGCCGCCCAGCTCATCGGTGAACACGACCTTGGTGCCGCGCTCGTTGAAGGTGGCCGAGTGCCAGAAGGCGAAGTTCACGTTGTCCTCGACCCGGTCGATGACCCGCGGCTTGGCGGGGTCGGCGATGTCGAGCAGGATGCCGTCGCCCATGCACGCGCCCGCCGCCAGCTTCAGCTCGGGGAACGTGGTGAGGTCATGGCAGCCGGTGGTCTGGGAGACGCCGGGGTTGGCGGGCGCACCGGGGTTTCCGCCGTCCGGGAAGAGCACGGGGAAGTCGATGACCGCGGCCTTCTCGGGCGCCTCGCGGGGCACCTTGATGACGGAGATGCCGTCGTGCGGGGGCTGGCAGTCCGGGAAGGTGGCGCTGGGCGCGTACGAGGAGACGTAGATGTACACGTCCTTGCGCTCGGGCACCAGGGTGTGGGTGTGCGATCCGCAGGAGGTCTCGACGGCGGCGACGTACTCCGGGTTCCGCTTGTCGCTGATGTCGAAGACCTTCATGCCCTCCCACGAGGACTTCTCGGTCGCGGGCTGGGTGGTGCTGTTGCAGGAGTTGTCGCTGCGCGAGGAGTCAGTGGAGAGGAAGAGCAGGTCTCCTGAGACCGACACATCGTTCTGCGCCCCCGGGCAGAGCACCTGGCTCACGATCTTCGGGCTCTTCGGCCGGCTGATGTCGTAGATGACGAAGCCGTCGTAGTTGCCCGCGAAGGCGTACTTGCCCTGGAAGGCCAGGTCGGTGTTGATGCCCTTGAAGTCCTGCCTGGGGATGTTGGTGAGGTGGCTGACATTGTCGCTGTGGACGATCTGGTCCACGCCGGGGATGTCGCCGTTCTCGATGGCTGCCTTGGCTTCCGACTGCTGACTCTTCGTCACCCGCTCCTTGTGGGGAGCGTCACCGGGGTCGGGCGTCGCGGCCGCCGGGCCCGCGGCCAGCAAGGTGGCCACCAGTCCGAAGGCGGCCGCGGCCGCGCCCAGGTATCTGCGCCGCTGTGGAGGTCTTTCCCACGGCTTCACTGCGTCCTCCCTTTGTCGCCGTCTCCGTTCGGAGTTGAACGGTTGACGGACCGGGGGAAGTATCGCTCTATCCATGTAGACCACAACAGGTGGCAACATGTTCGTAAAGAGATTTTCCCAACGCGCCCGGATCGGGAGCCCCGCTGACGTGCTAAGACGGTCTGCGGATCCCAAGCGCCCCAGGAGGCCACGGTGTTGAACCGCCGTACGACGCTCCACTCCGCATCCCTCGCGGCCGCCGCGGCGGCGGCCGCCCTGGTACTCGTCCTGACCGGCTGTGACGCGGAGAGCGGCGGTGGGGCCGACGCGGGGAAGGGCAAGGACGGAAAGCCCGCGGTGATCGCGCCGGGCAAGCCCGGCGAGGCGGCGAAGAAGCTGTCCGCCGAGGAGGCGGCGAAGGCGGGCGACGACGACTCCCCCAACACGGCCGACCGCTCCTACGTCCGCATGATGATCGAGCACCATCGGCAGGCCCTGGTGATGACCGGCCTGGCCGCCGACCGCGCCAAGTCCGGGAAGGTCAAGCGGCTCGCTGAGCGCATCGCGTCCGGGCAGAAGCCGGAGATCGAGGCGATGCGCGCCTGGCAGAAGACGACTGGCGGCGGGCCGAAGGGCGGCGACGGGGACGGCCACGAGGGCCATGACGCGAAGATGCCGGGGATGGCCACCGGGGCGCAGCTCGCGCGGCTGCGCGCCGCCGAGGGAGCCGACTTCGACGCGCTCTTCCTCAAGCTGATGATCACCCATCACCGGGGCGCGGTCTCCATGGCCACGGATGTGCTGGCCCAGGGCAACAACGTGCGGGTGGAGGAGATGGCGAACGACGTGATCGCGCAGCAGAGCAGCGAGATCCGGCGGATGCGGCAGATGTCGTAGCGGACGGCGCATGGAGCGCCGAGCCCTGGCGGACCGTTGGACCGGTTTGGAGCCGGGCTCGCTTGGACCGCTTTGGAGCCGGGCTCGCGGCGCGGTCGCGGGCCCCTGGACCGACGGCCGGGCGGTATCACCCGCGCCGGTCCCGCGGCGCGTAGTGCCGGACAGGGCGCCCCGCCGGGTGGGATGCTGGAGACATCCTGCGGAAGGAGCTCCTCGTGCTTCGCGTCGCGGTCGTCGGTTCCGGGCCGAGCGGGGTGTACGCCGCCCAAGCGCTCGTCCAGCAGCAGGCCGTCCCCGAGGTGTCGGTCCATGTGCTGGACCGGCTGCCCTGTCCGTACGGGCTGGTGCGCTACGGTGTCGCGCCCGACCACGAGAAGATCAAGTCACTCCAGAACACGCTGCGCGCGGTGCTGGAGCACCCCCGGGTCAGCTTCCTCGGCAATGTGCAGGTGGGCCCGCCCCCGCTGGTGCCCGAGCGGCTGCTGGGGCTCTACCACGCGGTGGTCTACTGCGTGGGCGCGGCCACCGACCGGCGGCTCGGCGTTCCGGGCGAGGAGCTGCCGGGCAGCTTCTCCGCGACCGAGTTCGTCTCCTGGTACAGCGCGCATCCGGACGCGACCGTCGACTCCTTCGCGCTCGGGGCGGGCTCCGCCGTCGTCATCGGGGTGGGCAATGTGGCGGTGGACGTGGCGCGCGTTCTGGCCCGTGGGGCGGAGGAGCTGAGGCCCACCGATGTGCCGCACGCCGCCCTCGGGGCGCTGTCCGAGAGCCGGGTCTCGGACATCCATATGGTCGGCAGGCGCGGGCCGTCGCAGGCGAAGTTCACCACCAAGGAGCTGCGCGAGCTGGGCGCGCTGACCGGCGCCGATGTGCTGGTGCGCCCGGAGGAGCTGGCGCTGGACCCGGCGTACGCGGACCCGTCGGGGCTGCCGGGGATCAACCGGCGCAATGTCGAGGTGCTGCGCGACTGGGCGCGGCGCGCGCCCACGGGCCACCCGCGCCGGATCCATCTGCGGTTCTTCCTCAAGCCGGTGGCGCTGCTGGGCGAGGGGGCGGTGCGGGCGGTGCGCTTCGAGCGGACCGCGCCGGACGGGCACGGCGGGGTGGCGGGCACCGGGGTGTTCGAGGACATCGAGGCGCCGCTGGTGCTGCGGTCGGTGGGGTACCGGGGTGTGCCGCTGCCGGGGCTGCCGTTCGACGAGGAGCGCGGCACGGTCCCCAACGCGGCGGGGCGGGTGCTGCGCGGCGGCGTTCCCTCGCCCGGGGAGTACGTGGCGGGCTGGATCAAGCGCGGGCCGACCGGCGTGATCGGCACCAATCGCCCGTGCGCCAAGGAGACCGTGGCCTCGCTGCTGGCCGATGCGGACGCGCTCGCCGCCCGCCCGGTGGTGGCGGATCCGCTGCGGGCGCTGCGCGAGGCCGGGGTGGAGCCGGTGGAGTGGACCGGCTGGCTGCGGATCGAGGCGGCCGAGGCGGCGCTCGGCGAGGCGCTGGGGCGTACGAAGGTGAAGATCCCGGACTGGACTGGGCTGCTGGGCGCGGCGCGCGGGCGGGAGTGAACCGGGCCGGGCGCCGGCCGGCTTCCACCGGCGGTCCGCAGGTCCGCGCGGTCCAGGGGGTTGGCACAGGGCGGCAAGTCCGCGCGGTCCAGGGGGTTGACACAGGGCGGCAACACCCCTGAAATCAACAGATTGTTTAAGCCTTCTACGGTCGCCTCACCCTGATCCGCCGCCCACCCCCGCGCCGCGCGAGGAGCCGCCATGACGTCCGTACGCCATCCCGTGGACGAGGTGCCGCCGCCCGGTCGGCTCGCCGCCTTCGGACTCCAGCATGTGCTGGCCATGTACGCGGGCGCGGTGGCCGTGCCGCTGATCGTCGGCGGGGCGATGAAGCTGTCCGCCGCCGACCTGGCGTACCTCATCAACGCCGATCTGCTGCTGTGCGGTATCGCCACGGTCCTCCAGTGCGTGGGGTTGTGGCGGTTCGGCGTCCGGCTGCCGATCATGCAGGGCTGCACCTTCGCGGCGGTCACCCCCATGGTGCTGATCGGCACGGAGGGCGGCGGGCTGCGGGCGATCTACGGCTCGGTGATCGTGGCCGGGGTCGCGATGATCGTGCTGGCGCCGGTCTTCGGGCGGCTGCTGCGGTTCTTCCCGCCGCTGGTGACCGGCACGGTGATACTGATCATTGGCCTTTCGCTGCTGCCGGTCGCGGGCAACTGGGCGGCGGGCGGCCAGGGCGCGCCGGACTTCGGCACGCCGAAGAACCTGGGCCTGGCCGCCGGGGTGCTGGTCCTCGTCCTGGCCGTGCAGCGCTTCGCGCCCGGATTCCTCGGCCGGGTGGCGGTGCTGGTGGGGATCGTGGCGGGGACGGCGGCCGCGATACCGCTTGGCTTCACCGACTTCTCCGGGGTGGGCGACGCCGACTGGGTAGGCGTCTCCACCCCTTTCCACTTCGGCAGCCCGACGTTCGAGACCCCGGCCGTGGTGTCCATGCTGGTGGTCGCGCTGGTCACGATGACCGAGACCACGGGTGACTTCATCGCGGTGGGCGAGCTGACCGAGCGCCCGGTCGACGGGCGGCGGCTGGCGGACGGACTGCGCGCGGACGGCGCCGCGACCGTGCTCGGCGGGGTCTTCAACACCTTCCCGTACACCGCCTTCGCGCAGAACGTCGGCCTGGTGGGGATGACCCGGGTGCGCAGCCGCTGGGTGGTCGCGGCCGCGGGCGGGCTGCTGGTGCTGCTCGGGCTGGGCCCGAAGCTGGGCGCGGTGGTGGCGGCGATCCCGGCGCCGGTGCTGGGCGGGGCGGGTCTGGTGATGTTCGGTACGGTCGCGGCGAGCGGGCTGCGCACGCTGGCCGGGGTGGACTTCCGGGACAACCACAACCTGACGGTGGTGGCGGTGTCGGTCGCCGTGGGGCTGCTGCCGGTGGGCGTGCCGGGGATCTACAAGGAGTTCCCGGACTGGTTCCAGACGGTGATGGACAGCGGGATCAGCGCCGGGTGCGTCACCGCGATCGCGCTCAATCTGCTCTTCAACCACCTGCCGGGCGGGCGGACTTCAGCCCCGGTCGCCGCCGAGGCGCCCCTCCTCGAGGGCCGCGGCGGCGAGGACGCTGTCGAGCAGTCCGGGGAACAGCGCGTCTAGGTCGTCGCGGCGCAGCGCGCTCATCTTGGCGGTGCCCCGGTAGATCTGGTGGATCACACCGCATTCGCGCAGCACCCGGAAGTGGTGGGTGGTGGTGGACTTGCTGACCGGCAGGTCGAAGACCGAACAGGACAGCTCGCAGTTCTCCTCCTCGAGCGTCCGCACCACCCGCATCCGCATGGGGTCGGAGAGCGCGTGCAGCACGTCCTCGAGGCGGATCGCCTCGCGCCGTGGATGCTCCAGTGAGCGCCCGGACGCCTGGGGCTGGGACGGCGCCCGGGACTGGGGCGCGGTCGGCGTGGTCTGCGTCTGCACGGCTGCTCCTCATCGCCTCGTTCCGAGACCTCCAGTGTAGTTTGACGATCGCCGTACTACTTCGGCTCCGAACTATTCGAGGCCCGGACCGGACGACGGTGACGTTCGCGGTTCTACCGGACCGCGCGGTGGTACTGGTCCGGGCTGTGCACCTGACCGCCCAGTTCGACCGCCGCACGGCGGGCGAAGTAGGGGTCACGGAGCAGTTCACGGCCCAGCAGGACGGCGTCCGCCTCACCATTGGTGACGATCTTCTCGGCCTGCTCCGCCTCGGTGATCAGCCCGACCGCGGCCACCGGCAGCCCGGTCTCCCGGCGCACCCGCGCGGCGAACGGCACCTGGTAGCCCGGCTCCACCGGAATGCGCACACCGGCGGCGTTGCCACCGCTGGAGACGTCGAGGAGGTCCACGCCGTGGTCCTTCAGCAGGGCGGCGAGCCGGACGGTGTCCTCCGGGGTCCAGCCGTTCTCCGCCAGCCAGTCGGTGGCCGAGATACGGAAGAACAGCGGCAGTTCCTCCGGCCAGACCGCCCGGACCGCGTCGACGACCTCCAGCGCGAAGCGGACGCGGTTCTCGAAGGAGCCGCCGTAGCCGTCGGTGCGGTGGTTGCTGTGCGGGGAGAGGAACTCGCCGATGAGGTAGCCGTGGGCGCCGTGGATCTCGGCCACCTCGAAACCGGCCGCGAGCGCGCGCCGTGCGGCGTCCGCGAACTGGCGGGTGATCTCGCCGATCCGCTCCTGGGACAGCTCGTCCGGCACCGGATGGCCCTCGTCGAACGGGACCGGGCTCGGCGCCAGCGGCTGCCAGCCCCGCTGGTCGGCGCCGAGCGGTGCGCCGCCCCGCCAGGGAGCGTCGGTGGACGCCTTACGGCCGGCATGGGCGAGCTGGATGCCCGGGACGGTGCCCTGCCCCTTGAGGAAGCCGACGATCTTACGGAACGCCTCGACCTGGGTGTCGTTCCAGATGCCGAGGTCTCCGGGGCTGATGCGGCCCTCGGGGGACACGGCCGTGGCCTCGACCAGGATCAGTCCGGTGCCGCCGGTGGCGCGGGCGCCGTAGTGGACGAAGTGCCAGTCGTGCGGGACCCCGGCGCCCTCGTCCGGGTCCGCGCAGTACTGGCACATGGGCGACATCCAGAGGCGGTTGGGGATGGTCAGCGACCGCAGGGTGAAGGGGTCGAAGAGGGCACTCATGAACGTCTCCGTTTCTCCTCGTGGGGTCCGGCCGGACCACCGCCTAATACGGTAACCATCGTAGTACGACGATCGTCAAATTACGAAGCCTCTCGTATGACGCGACCGCTTCCGGACCGTTGTCGGTGGCCGCTTCCGGGCCGTTGTCAGTGGGTGGGTGCAGACTCAGTGATGACGGACACATCCATCCGTTTCACCGTCCCGTCCCGCACTCCAAGGAGTGAGCCGTCATGAACGATGTCCTGCTCGCCGTCGGCACCCGCAAGGGTCTCTTCCTCGGCCGCCCCGGCTCCAGCGGGAGCTGGGATTTCACCGGCCCCCACTTCCCCATGCAGGCGGTGTACTCCGTCGGCATCGACACCAGGGGCGACCGCCCCCGGCTGCTGGCCGGCGCGGACAGCTCGCACTGGGGCCCCTCGGTCTTCCGCTCCGACGACCTCGGGGCGAGCTGGCACGAGCCCGCCAGGCCCGCGGTGAGGTTCCCCGAGTCCACCGGCACCTCGCTGGAGCGGGTGTGGCAGCTGGAGCCGGCCGGGCCCGACGAGCCGGAGGTGGTCTACGCGGGCACCCAGCCGGGCGCGCTGTTCCGCTCCGAGGACGGCGGCGAGACCTTCGCCTTCGTCCGCAGCCTGTGGGACCACCCGCAGCGGCCGGAGTGGGGCGAGGGGTTCGGCGGGCAGGCCGTGCACACGGTCATCACCGATCCGAGGGACCCGCGGGCGCTCATGGTCGCCGTGTCCTCCGGCGGGGTGTACCGCTCGGCGGACGGCGGGGAGAGCTGGGCACCGTCCAACAGCGGACTCAGGGCGGAATTCCTGCCGGATCAGTATCCCGAGTTCGGGCAGTGCGTCCACAAGATCGCCCGGGATCCGGTCGACCCCGACCGGCTCTACCTTCAGAACCACGGCGGGGTGTACCGCAGCGACGACGGCGGGGCGCACTGGGCCGAGATCAGCGAGGGCCTCCCGGCGGACTTCGGCTTCGCGGTCGCCGTCCATCCGCGCCGGAGCGGCGTCGCGTACGTCTTCCCGGCCGCCGACGGCTCGGACCGCTACCCGCCGGGCTACCGCTGCCGGGTCTTCCGCACCGAGGACGCGGGCGCCAGCTGGGAGGAGCGGTGCGCCGGGCTGCCGGGCGAGCCGCACTACGGGGTGGTGCTGAGAGACGCCCTGCGCACCGATGACGCCGATCCGGCCGGGGTCTACTTCGGCAATCGCAACGGCGAGGTGTACGCGAGCGCCGACGAGGGCGAGAGCTGGCGGCAGATCGCCCGCCACCTCCCCGATGTGCTGTGTGTCCGGGCCGCGGTGGTCGGCTGAGGAGCGATCGCCGTGATCGGCCGAGAGTGATCGTGAGGTGGCACGCGGCCACCCGCTGAGCCACTAGAGTGACGCGGTGTGGCAGCACGACCGTTGAATGAAATTGTGGAAGCGGGCTGGGCCAAGGCACTTGAGCCCGTCGAGGAACGCATCGCGGCGATGGGCGACTTCCTGCGGTCCGAGATCGCGGCAGGACGCACCTATCTGCCCGCCGGGCCGAATGTGCTGCGCGCCTTCCAGCAGCCCTTCGACGAGGTGAAGGTGCTGATCGTCGGTCAGGACCCGTATCCCACGCCCGGACACGCGGTGGGGCTCAGCTTCTCGGTGGCGCCCGAGGTGCGGCCGCTGCCCGGCAGCCTGGAGAACATCTACCGCGAGCTGCACACCGACCTCGGGCTGCCGCGTCCCTCCAACGGCGATCTGACGCCCTGGACCCAGCAGGGCGTGCTGCTGCTCAACAAGGCGCTCACCACGGCCCCGCGCCGCCCCGCCGCCCACCGCGGCAAGGGCTGGGAGGAGGTCACCGAGCAGGCCATCCGGGCGCTGGCCGGGCGCGGCCGCCCCCTGGTGGCCATCCTGTGGGGCCGCGACGCCCGTAACGTACGGCCGCTGCTGGGCAGCCTTCCGGCGGTCGAGTCCGCGCACCCCTCCCCCATGTCCGCCGACCGCGGGTTCTTCGGCTCCCGTCCCTTCAGCCGCGCCAATGAGCTGCTGGCGCGGCAGGGGGCGCAGCCCGTGGACTGGCGCCTTCCCTGACCTCATCGTTCCAGGTGGGCGAGGGGTAGTCTGCCCGCCATGACATCACCTACGAACACCCCTGCGGGCTGGTACGCCGACCCCCAGGGCACGCCGAACCAGCTGCGCTGGTGGGACGGTGCCCAGTGGACCGCACATACCCACGCGGGCCAGCCCGGACAGCCCCCGCCACAGCAGGCCGCCCCGCCCAACCCCAACCCCGCCAAGGTCCAGCACCAGGTGCAGCAGCAGGCACATGTGGGACCCTCGGCGGGCGGCGGCGGCACGCTGTTCACCGAACCGGTGCTGGTGGTGAACCAGAAGGCCAAGCTGATCGAGCTCACCAATGAGTACAGCGTCTTCGACCAGCACGGGCGCACCATCGGTTCGGTGGTCCAGGTCGGCCAGAGCACGCTGAAGAAGGTCGCGCGGTTCGTCTCGAGCCTCGACCAGTTCATGACGCACCGGCTGGAGATCCGCGACGCCAACGGGCAGCCGCACCTGGTGCTCACCCGGCCCGCGAAGTTCGTGAAGTCCAAGGTGCTGGTGACCCGTCCGGACGGACAGCCGGTCGGTGAGATCGTCCAGCAGAACGTCTTCGGCAAGATCAACTTCGGCATTCACGTCAACGGCCAGCAGGTCGGCGCCATCAAGGCGGAGAACTGGCGGGCCTGGAACTTCGCCATCGTCGACCACACGGACAGCGAGGTCGCCCGGATCACCAAGACCTGGGAGGGCCTGGCGAAGACGATGTTCACGACGGCGGACAACTACGTCCTCCAGATCCACCGCCAGCTGCCCGATCCGCTGCTGAGCCTTGTGATCGCCACGGCCCTCACCGTGGACACGGCGCTCAAGCAGGACTCGCGCGGATTCGGCTGAGCCGGTGGCCGATACGGTGCCCGACGCCGCGGCGACGCATGTGCTCGGGATCGATTCGGGCGGCTCGGGCGTACGGGTGGGGGTGGCCCGCGCGGACGCCTACGGCGGCTCCGCCGCGCAGAACCCGCCGACCGGGTCCCCGCCGCCCATGTCGTCAGCGCCGCTGGGGTGGTCCTCGCCGCCGCTGACGTGGTCCTCGTCCACGCCCGTCGTCGTCGGCGACCGGGGCATCGACGCGGAGGACCTGCTGGCCCGGGTCCTGCCCGCCGCCCGGGAGCTGCTGCGCGAAGCCGGGGCCCGGCGCCTCGGCGCGGTCTGCGTCGGCGCGGCGGGCATGGCCACACTCGGCGACGACCTGCGCGCCAGGCTCCCGGACGCCCTCGCCGACGCCCTGGGCGTACGGCGACTCGCCCTGGCGGCCGACGCGGTGACCGCGTACGCCGGGGCGTTGGGCCAGCGCCCCGGCGCGGTGGTCGCGGCGGGGACCGGACTGATCGCGCTGGGGGCGGGGGCCACCACCGGCTGGCGGCGGGCCGACGGATGGGGCCATCTGCTGGGCGACTGCGGCGGCGGTGCGTGGATCGGCCGGGCGGGCCTGGAGGCGGCGATGCGCGCGTACGACGGGCGCGACGGCGGTTCCAAGCCACTGCTGGCCCGTCTGGAAGCCGTGTTCGGCCCCGCGACCGGACTGCCGGGGAAGCTGTATCCGCGCCCCGACCGCCCCGCCGTCCTGGCCTCCTTCGCCCCCGAGGTGGCCCGGTGCGCCGCCGAGGACCCGGTTGCGGAGGCGATCCTGCGGACCGCCGCCCGCCATGTCGCCGAGGCCGCCGAGGCGGTCTGCCCCCGGCTGGAGCCGAGCGAGGTGGCGCTCACCGGCGGGCTGTTCCGCATGGGCGCGCCGCTGCTGACGCCCGTGCGCGAGGAGCTGGCGGCGCGGCTGCCCGGGGTCCGGGTCACCGAGGCGGCCGGGGATCCGCTGGACGGGGCGCTGTGCGTCGCGGCGGCGCTGGCGGCGGACGAACTGCGGCTGCCGCGGGACCCGGCGCTGCTCAGCGTCGTCTGAGCCCACGCCCGGTACGGAAGACGACGGGGGCACGAGGCAGTACGCCCGCCACATGACGCGGGACGCCCGCCACACGACGCCCGACACGACGGCCGGCGTGGGACGCCCGACACACAACGCCCGTCATGGGACGCCCGACACAGGTGTCCCATACGGGTGCCCCATACCCGGCGACCCATATCGGACGCCATGACCGACCATTCCGGACACATGACTGATTCTTCGGCCAAGTATGGCCGCTGAGCGCACATCAACACACAACACCGGTCGACAGAGTGGGACATATGCCCCCAGTCACCCCCTCCCGAACAGCCGAGCCCATTGAGCGACTAACATGCGGCGCCATGAGCTCCCCCACAGGGCCCGCGTCCGGCCTGCCTGTACGAATGCCGCGTCCCCGCCAGCCCGGACGGCACCGCCGACCGGAGCCCGCCGCCGTACCTCTCGGCGCGCCTCCGCTGGTGCTGGCCGTCCCCGGTGCGCCGAATGACGGTGCCCGGCGCCTGGCCGAGGAGCTCCTGAGCATCGCCCGCTCCGAGATGCCGGGGCTCGACGCCCAGGTCGGCTTCCTGGACGGCGACGGCGAGGAGTTCCCGCAGCTCGAGGCCGTGCTCACGCGCGCCGCCCAGGAGAACCCCGAGCGTCTGCGGCAGGCGGCCGAGGCCGCCAAGGCCCTCGCCGACGAGGCGGCGGAGGCGATCGCCGCGGCCGAGGCCGCGGGCGAGGTCGTCGACGAGGTCCCGCCCGTCCCCACGGTCCCCACGGACGGCCCGGCGGCCGTCGTGGTCCCGCTGCTCGCGGGCCCGGACAACGGCCAGCTGCGCCGGATACGCCAGGCCGTCATGAGCAGCGGCTCGGCGGCCGAACTCACCGACGTCCTCGGCCCGCATCCGCTGCTCGCCGAGGCCCTGCACGTACGCCTGTCGGAGGCGGGCCTGGCCCGCGCGGACCGCGCCCGGCTCTTCACCGTCGCGACCGCCGCGGACGGCATCATCCTCGCCACGGTGGGCGGCGAGGAGGCGGCCCAGGCCGGTGGCATCACCGGCATGCTGCTCTCCGCGCGCCTCGCGGTGCCGGTTATGGCCGCCGCGCTGGACGAGGACGGGGCCGTCCTCCGCGTCGCCGAGCAGTTGCGCTCGGCGGGCTCCGCGCGGCTCGCCCTCGCGCCGTACCTCATCGGCCCGGAGGTCTCCACCGAGCTGATCTCGGCGGCGGCCGAGGAGGCGGGCTGCTCGGCGGCCGAGGCGCTGGGCGACTACCCGGCCGTGGGCAAGCTGGCGCTGTCGAAGTACGCGGCGGCGCTGGGGATCACGCTCCAGCAGGCGTCCCCGGCGATGCGCTGACGCGGCGGGCGGCGGAACGACGGAAGACGAAGTGGGGGCGGTGACCACCAAGGTCACCGCCCCCGCTCAGATGAACCCGACGAGCGTCACCCGAAGACCACACAGGACGCCGCCGGGGCCGGAACCGAACCCCCACGGCGCGGCACCCCGCTCGACGGATCGATGTCGAACCAGGTGACATCGCCCGAGCGCTCATTGGACACATAGAGCCGTCGTCCCGACGGGCCGAGCGTCAGATCGCGCGGCCAGTGCCCGCCGCAGGGCGTGGTGGTGACCAGCTCCATGCGGTCGCCCGACGCGTCGAGGGCGAGCGTCGCGATGCTGTCGTGACCCCGGTTCGCGGCCCATACGAAGCGGCCGTCCCCGGAGACCACGACCTCGGCGGGGTAGGTCTCGACGTCCGTGCCCTCGGGCACCACACGGGTCTCACCGAGCGGTTCCAGAACGCCGGACGCCGCGTCCCAGCGGCAGGCGGTGATCGTCGGGTCGAGCTCGTTGATGACGTACGCGCGGTCGCCCCGCGGATGGAACGCCAGATGACGCGGGCCGCTCCCCGGGCGCAGCCGGACCTCACGATGCGGACGCGGCCCGGGCAGCGCGTACACCCGCACCGCGTCGATCCCCAGGTCCACGGCGAGCAGCCAGCCGCCCGACGGATCGGCCGCCACCGCATGAGCGTGCGGCCCCCGCTGCCGCTCCGGATGCGGCCCACTGCCCTCGTGCCGCAGCACCGCCACCGACTCCCCGAGCCGGCCGTCCTCCAGCACCGGCAGCGCGGTGACACTGCCGGACCCGTAGTTGGCCGTCAGCAGCTGCCCACCGGCGAGCGCCAGATGAGTGGGCGCCGCACCGAGCACCGGCACGGCCTCACCGACCAACGACGGCGGATCCTGCCCGACGTCCAGCGCGGCGACCGCCCCGTCGTCGGCCTCACTCACCGCGTACAGCACCCGCCCACCGGGCGCGACCGCCAGATAGGACGGGTTGACGACCACATCCGTAGAGTTCCGGATCCGCAGCGCCCCGGTCTCGTCATCGACATCCGCGACGGTGACCCCGGCACCACCCGCCGAGGTGAACGACCCGATATACGCCCGCCACCCACTCCCTGTCGCACCCACCGCACTCCCCTTCCGCCGACTCCGGTTCGGTATCCGATCGGGGCCGACGCTAACAGAGCGGTCTAGACCAACACGCCGTCACGCGAATTGGCATGCTGTCCCCATGAGCACCATGCCCGCCGTGATCTTCGACCTGGACGGCACGCTAGTGGACAGCGAGCCCCTTTACTACGAGGCGGGGAGGCGGACCCTCGAGCGGTATGGGGTCGCCGGCTTCAGTTGGGAGGAGCACACGCAGTTCATCGGGATCGGGACCCGCGAGACGCTGGAGACGCTGCGCGAGCGGTACGGCATCGAGGCGTCCGTGGAGGAGCTGCTGGCCGTCAAGAACCGGCACTATCTGGAGCTGGCGGCCACGACCGAGATCTTTCCCGAGATGCGGGCGTTCGTGGAGCGGCTGAGGGACGCCGGGCATCCGCTGGTCGTGGCCTCCGGCTCGTCCCGTTCCGCGATCGAGACGGCGCTCAAGGCCACCGGGCTGGACGCGCTGCTGCCCGGCTATGTGTCCGCGGAGGACGTGGGCCGTGGCAAGCCGGAGCCGGATGTGTTCCTGGCCGCGGCGCGGCTGCTGGCCGTCGATCCGGGGCAGTGTGTGGTGATCGAGGACGCCGGTCCCGGGGTGGAGGCGGCGCGGCGGGCCGGGATGCGGTGTATCGCGGTTCCGTACGCGGGCGGGCCGTCCCCGGACGGGGAGCTGTTCGCCTCCGCGGGGCTGCTCTTCCGGGGCGGGCAGCCGGAGTTCGACGCCCGGCGGGCCTATGAGTGGGTCACCAGCGGTAGTTGACGGCCCCCGCGACTGATCGTGGCGGCACCCCGGACCGCGGTCACCGTCCCTCCAGTGAGACGATGCGCGCATGCCCGGACATTCACCGGCATGTCACAGGAGAGACGGAGGGCGTATGGAAAGACGTGGGGGTAAGGCGATCCGCCGCTGGGGGACGGCGGTCATCGCCTCGGCGGCGGCCTTGGCGGTCGCCGTGCCGGCGAGCTCCGCGCAGGCCACCGAGGCCGCGCGCGGGCCGTCGGGGGTCAGCGCCAAGGGCGCGTATCTACTGGACAACGGCACCAACGAGCAGCTGTGGGCCAAGGCGGCCGACACCAAACGGCCGATGGCGAGCACCACGAAGCTCATGACGGCGATGGTGGTGCTCGACAGCCGGGGGCTGAATCTCGACAAGAAGGTCTCCGTCAAGCAGTCGTACATCGACTACACCGCGCGCGTCGGCGGCAGCAAGGCGGACCTCCAGAAGGGGGACAAGCTCACCGTCAAGCAGCTGGTGTACGGCCTGCTGCTGCCGTCCGGCTGCGACGCGGCCATGGCGCTCGCCGACACGTTCGGCACGGGTGACACCACCGCCAAGCGCACCAAGTCGTTCATCGCGCAGATGAACAAGAAGGCGTCCGCGCTGGGGATGACCCGGACCCACTACGACACCTTCGACGGCATCTCGGAGGGCGGACAGAACTACACCACTCCGCGCGACATGGCCAAGCTGGCCAGGCACGCGCTGCGCAACACCACCCTCCGCACGGTCGTCAAGTCCGTCGACACCATCCAGAAGGCCCCGGCCGCCAACGGCAGGACCAGGACGTACTACTGGAACAACACCAACCGGCTGCTGGGCTCGTACAGCGGCGCGATCGGCATCAAGACGGGCACCGGCACGGCGCCCGGCAGGTGCCTGGTCTTCGCCGCGAAGCGTGACGGACGCACCGTCGTGGGAGTGATCCTGAACGCGCCCAAGCGGTACCCGGACGCGAAGAAGATGCTCGACTGGGCCTTCCGGGCCAACACCACGGTGACATGGCGGCAGCTGCCCAAGGGCACGCCCCAGGACTGAACCGGCTGAACCACATGTGGGCGGTGCCCCGGCCGGATCTCCGGATGTGAAGTCCGGCCGGGGCACCGGGCCTTGCGTGCCGCGGCCGTCAGCCGCACTTACGCCCGGTGTTGATGCACTTCACGGCCTTTATCATCAGCGAGTCGGACATCACGTTGATGAAGTCGCCGTGGTCGGTCACCGGCTTGTGCAGCTGCTCGGGGAAGCTGTCGACCGCGAAGAGCGAGCCTGGTGCGACCTTGTAGGTGATCCGCTGGATCAGCTGCGGAATGGCCTTGAACCCCTTGGCACACCCGCCCTTGGCGTCCGCGAACGCCACATGGGTGCGGTGGTTGGCGCTGTCGGCGTTCTTGCCGTCCCAGCAGCTCTGGAACTTGAACGTACGGACCACCTTGCTGCCCTTCGGGCAGAGCGGGTACTTGTCCTTCAGCTGCCGGTTCTCGAAGCCGGTGCAGCTCCAGGAGGCGTTGGCGTTGGCCGTGCCGTTGGTGAAGGCCTTGGCGTCGCCGGTGATGATGCGCAGGAACTTGGGCATCGCCACGACCTTGGACACCGCGCTGCCGCGGAAGGTGATCGACGCGGTGGTCGGCCGCAGGATCTTCCCGATGTTGCCCTCGGTACCGCCGCCGGGCGCGTCGGCGTCGACCTCCTTCGTCCCGTCCTGGAGCCGCAGGACCGGCCAGTAGTGGGTGGAGCGGTCGCCATTGGTGCAGGTGGTCCCGGCGGCGGCGAGGCTGTCGTTGGTGGAGAAGGCGTCGGTGTCGCGGTTGCCGACGTAGTCGTGCATATGGTGGGCGCCGTTGGACACACCGGGGGCGACGATCACGTTGTCCGAGTTGAAGTGCTTGTTCTCATTGCGTCCGCAGCGCGATGAGAAGGTGCCGCGGGAGGCGTTGCCCCGGTTGCGGGGGTTCTTGACGTTCGGCTTCACCTTGCGGATGTCCACGAAGTCCGCCCGCACCGGGCCGGACCGCGCCTGGCCGCCCGCGGCCGGAGCGGCGGGGGCGGCCGTTCCCGCGGCGGGGGTGGCGCCCGCTGACGCGGCGGCGGGTGCGGCGGCGGGGTTGGGCGCTTCCTGCACGGTGCAGGAAGCCATCGTGTCCAGGCCGGACGGGCGGCTCGCCACCCGGCCGATCTCGTTCCCGATGCGGTTCAGCGCGCCACGCCGCTGGGCGGTCAGCGGCTCCAGCACCCGGGTGCGCACCCAGTCCCGGTCGGCGCCGGGGCCGCGCGCGGCCAACTGCTTGTAGGCGTCGGCCACCTGGCTGTCCATCGTCGCCAGTTCCTTGTCCACGGTGGGCCGCGCCCGCTGCGGCACACTCGCCAGCCGGGTCGCGGCATCCGGACACTTGACGGTCATCGCCGTCCGCGCCGCCGCCTGCTGCCCGGTCGGCTGACGGGCGGCGGAAGCGTCGTTGTCGGTCATCAGGAGCGCCCCGCCGCCCACGGCCAGTGCGGTCACTCCGACCACGGTCAGCCCGATGACCCTGGATCGCTTGTGTCTTTTCTTGTTCCTCATCCTTCGCCCCTCATCGGCAGTCTCCATACGCCGGGGACGCCTTGCCCTCGGCCATGTCGGAGCGCGCTCCCCCATCCGTCCCGGAGTGGAGGGCGCAGCCCGACGCCGATGGATACGGACGACGGGGCGATCGTTCTCAACGATGGTCGCGATATCTCGTAAATAGCCGGAGGAGTCGGTGCGATGACGTATCTCCGCATCGGCTTCACCACATGTCCACGGACTGACGGGACGAAGGTGATCAGCTACGGCTAAAGTGAGTTCTTCGTTTCACCCCCCATGTCCCTCCACGCGCCCCGGAGCCCCCCATGTCCAGCGCGACCTCGTCCACCGGGCGTCATCGCAAAGCCAAGCCCATGAGCCTCGCCGTGCGCCGCGCGTTCATCGTCGCGGCCGTCCCGGTCACGGGCGCGCTGCTGTCCGCTCCGTCCGCGCTCGCCGCCGACAAGAGCACCAAGACCACCACGACGGCCCAGTCCGCGGCCGCCGACGGGCTGGACCCCGCCGAGCGGCGGATCGCGGAGAACCTCAACACCCGCGCGCAGAACCCGAGCCTCGGCGACACCTTCAGCGGCATCGTGCTGGACTCCGCGTCCGACAAGGTCATTTGGGGGCATGACGCCGACACCGCCCTGATGCCCGCGTCCAACGCCAAGCTGGCCACCGCCACGGCGGCGCTGACCGTGCTCGGCCCCGAGCACCGGTTCACCACCAGGGTGGTCTACGGCGACGGCACGCTCACCCTCATCGGCGGCGGCGACCGCATGCTGACCACCGCCGATCTCACCGAACTCGCCAAGACGGCCGCCGCCGGGGTGAAGCTCGGGGGCCTGGGCTCGGTCAAGGTCCGCGTCGACGACAGCCTCTTCCCCGAGCCGACCCTCGCCACCGGCTGGAACGACTCCTACTACGACGACCAGGTGTCGCCGGTGCGCTCCCTGGTGGTGGACGGCAAGCTGTCCGCGGACACCTCCATCGACGCGGGCAAGGTCTTCGCCCAGCAACTCGCCGACCAGGGCGTCACCGTCGACGGCGAGGTCACCCGCGGCACGGCCTCGGCGACGGACGTCCCGGTGGGGCAGCACCTGTCCCCCAAGCTGTCCGAGACGATCAAGAAGATGCTCAAGACGAGCGACAACGACATCGCCGAGACGGTGCTGCGCATGACCGCGCTCGGCGCCGGCAGGCCCGCCACCTACGAGGGCGGCACGGCCGTGGTGCGGGACGTCCTCAGCCACCGCTACGGGGTCTCGATGACCAACTTCGAGATCCACGACGGCAGTGGGCTCTCCCGCGCGGACCGCATCCCGGCGCGGACCGTGGCGGACATCCTCGACCTGGTCACCGACCCGCGCTACCGCGGCCTGCTGCGCTCCATCGACGAGGGCCTGCCGGTGGCGGGCGAGGCGGGCAGCACCCTGGGCCCCGAGTGGGGCCGCTTCGACACCCCGGACTCCCAGTGCGCCGTCAACCAGGTCAAGGCCAAGACGGGCACGCTGACCGGCGCCATCGCGCTCAGCGGCCTGACGAAGGCGGAGGACGGCCGGTGGAAGGTGTTCTCCTTCATCGAGAACCAGTCCTCCGCCGACCCGGCCGCCACCAAGGACACCCTCGACGGCCTGGCCGCCACGGTCAACGGCTGCTGGGCGTAGCCGCACGGCTCAGGCCGCTGGGCGTAGCCGCACAGCCCGAGCCCCCGGCCCCGCGGGTCACCCGGCGGTGGCCTGCGGGGCCGGGGGCTCCGGGTGGAACTGCTCGACGCGGTCGCGCTTGATGTACATGTCCCAGTAGTGCTCGGCGAGGTCGTCCGGGTCGGCTACGGGGAAGTTCGCGAGCGCTTCGGCGTCGGCCGCGGACAGGGTGGCCGACTCGGCTATCTCGCTGCGCTCGATCATGGCCCCGATGGTGAGGGTGCCCGCGTAGACGCCGGTGTCGGCGAGTTCGCCGTTGAGCGAGTACAGGTAGTTGCGGGCGGCGGCCATCACCGGGCCCACGCCGCTGAGGTGGGGCATCGGCCGCGCCGCCGAGCAGCCGTGGGTCAGCAGGAAGGCGCCGTCGCCGCGCTCGGTCCACTCCGGCAGCACGGCGCGGACCACCTCCACCGGGGTGAGCAGGAGCAGCGGGATCAATCCCTCCAGGGTGGCCGCATCCAGCCGGGTGGCGGCGGTGAAGCCCTGGTCACCGCTGATCGGCCCGTATTCGATGGCGTCGATCCGGCCGAAGCGGTCGCGGATGGCCGCGACCAGGGCGGGCACCTCGTCAGACTTCGACAGATCGGCGGAGAAGGCGGCCGCCTCGACGCCTTCGCCCGCGAGCCGCTCGACGAGCCCGTCCAGGCGGTCCTTGCGGCGCGCCACCAGGGCGACCCGGAAGCCTTCGCGCCCGAACCGGCGGGCCATGGAGGACGCCACGCCAGGACCAGGAGGAACGACCGGATGCGGGCCGACGCGCAACGAAACGCGGAGAAGCTGCGGGCAGCCGCCGCCGAGCTGTTCCAGGAACGTGGCCTCCACGTACCGCTGAAGGAGATCGCCCGGCGGGCCGGAGTGAGCCACGGCACGCTCTACAACCTCTTCGGCACCCGCGAGGCGCTCATCGACGAGGTGGTGACCGACCTGGCGGCCGAGCGCCTCGAGGAGATCGCCGAAGGGGCCCTGGCCAACGAGGACGCCTGGGAGGGGGTTCGCGTACTACATCGAGCAGCTCTGCCGGATGCAGGCCGTCGATCCGGCGGTCGCCGATGTGGTCGGGGGCCGCTACCCGGGCGCCGAACGCCTCATGGCCGTCTGCGGCCGGACGCTGGACGCCGCCAAGCGCATCATCGAGCGGGCCCAGGACTCGGGTGCGCTGCGCCCCGACTTCACCACAGAGGACCTGGTGTTCGTCCTCGGCTCCAACTCCGTGCTGGCCCGCACCACCCCCCGCACGGCCCCCGACGCCTGGCGCCGCAATATCGCCTTCCTCCTCGACGGACTGCGCACCGAGGCCGTCCGCCGGCCACTTCCCGTGGGCCCGCTCACCCCGGACCAGGTCCACGAGGTGATGGAGAACCTCACGGGCAAGCGATAGCCGGGCCGGTCCTCCCGGTCGTCCTCCGCGTCACGCCCGCAAGTAGGCGAGGACCGCCAGCACCCTGCGATGCGTCTCCTCCGCCGGAGGAAGGTCCAGCTTGGTGAGGATGCTGCCGATGTGCTTTCCCACGGCCGCCTCGGACACCACCAGCGCACGGGCGATGGCGCCGTTCGACTTGCCCTCCGCGATCAGCCCCAGCACCTCCCGCTCCCGCGCGGTGAGCCGTTCCAGCGGATCGCGGCGCCGGCGCAGCAACTGGCGTACCACTTCGGGGTCGACGACGGTGCCACCGTCCGCGACCTCGCACAGGGCGGCCACGAAGTCCGCCACCTGACCGACGCGGTCCTTCAGCAGGTAGCCGACGCCCGTGCCGTCACCGGAGTCCAGCAGTTCCGAGGCGTACGTCCGCTGCACATACTGGCTGAGCACCAGGACGGGCAGTGTGGGCCGCTTCTCGCGCAGCCGCACGGCCGCGCGCAGGCCCTCGTCCTGGAGCCCCGGGGGCATCCGCACATCCGTCAGGACGATGTCGGGAGCGTGCTCCTCGACCGCGGCGAGCAGCGCGGGAGCGTCGCCGACGGCCGCGACGACATCGTGCCCGCAGCGGCCGAGCAGGCCGATGAGCCCCTCCCGCAGCAGCACACTGTCCTCCGCCAGTACTACGCGGAGCGGTCGGTCCGTACGCAAGGGATCTCCACACGCAACAGGGTCGGTCCGCCCGGCGGACTGGACAGGGAGATTCTGCCATCCAGCGCCGAAACCCGGTCCGCGAGTCCGGTCAGGCCGGTTCCGGCGCCTGCGTCCGCACCGCCCCGGCCGTTGTCGCGCACCTCGAGGAGCAGCCGTCCGTCCCGGTGGCTCCCACGCACCTCCGCGCGGCTCGCCGCGCTGTGCCTGGCGACGTTGGTCAGGGCCTCGCGGACGACGAAGTACGCGGCGGCCTCGACCGCTTGGGGCAGCCGTCCGGACAGGGCCAGATCCACGTCCACGGGGATCGCGGAGCGGTCCGCGGCGTCGGCGACGGCCGCGGGGAGGCCGTGGTCCGACAGCACCTTGGGGTGGATGCCGCGGATGAGTTCGCGCAGCTCCGCGAGCACCTGGTCCGCCTCCTCATGGGCCTTCTCGAGCTGATCGGCGACCGGTCCGGGAGGGGCGTCCAGACGGGCCAGACCGAGCGTCATCGTCAGTCCCACCAGCCGCTGCTGCGCCCCGTCGTGCAGATCGCGCTCGATGCGCCGCCGTTCCGCCTCGAAGGCGTCCACCAGCCGGAGGCGGGAACGGGTCAACTCGACGACCCTGGTGCCCAGTTCGGCCTCGCGCGGAGCGACCAGCAGACGTGTCAGTCCGGCCCGGGCGCCCGCCACCACCCCCAGGACGTAGGCGCCCAGCAACAGGAGCACCACACCGAGGACGGCGATACCGGAGGCCGCCGGCCAGGTGGTGACCGTCCACTGCTTGAGCACCTTCGCCTCCTGGCCACCACCGACCGTGGCCATCAGCAGCGGGGTCGCGACCATGGACAGCGGGCAGAGCAGGGCCACGGCCACGACGAGCGCGTCGACCGGCCACAGCACCACCGCGAACAGCAGGGCGTGGCCGAGCTCCCGCCACGTCACCTGCTCCCGCATGCGCGTGGTCAGCCAGGGCCACAGGCCATGGGCGGCGGGCGCCCGGTGCGGGTCGACGGCGGGGTCCGCGTCGATCAGACGCATCCGGTGCCGTTCCACCCAGGCGACCGGGATTCCGGTGAGGGCCGCGAGGACGAGCAGCGGGATTCCCACCAGTACGAGGGCGAGAACGGCTCCGGCCGCCGCCGTGGCCGCGATCACCACGAGCGCGACGACACCGGTCACCGCTCCGGTGAGCAGATATCCGGCGGCGCGCCACGGCCACGACGACAGCAGGAAGCCCGGTCCGGACATGGCGTGCCACACGTTCCGCGGGTGCATGGGGGCCACCGTAGAAGGCCCCGCCCCGCCGCTGCCATCGGGCCAGGGAGTCCTTCGGGGGTATGCCTGGCCCTACCCCAGGTCTCGCCCCTGCCGTACTGCGGCGCGGTGCCCCCGCGCGGTTTCGTGAGGTCACCGAGGACGACAACCCGGCGGAGTGGGGACAGATGAACAACGACGTGATCCAGTTGCGTTCCGTCAGCAGACGCTACGGTTCCGGCGATGGCGCGGTGACGGCGCTCGACGACGTCTCGCTGACGTTCCCCAGGGGATCGTTCACCGCCGTCATGGGCCCCTCGGGATCCGGCAAGTCGACGCTGCTTCAGTGCGCCGCGGGGCTGGACCGCCCCACGTCGGGGTCGGTCACCATGGCCGGGACCGAGCTGACGAAGCTGAGCGAGACCAGGCTGACCCTGCTGCGCCGCGAGCGCGTCGGGTTCGTGTTCCAGGCGTTCAACCTGCTGCCGTCCCTGACCGCGGAGCAGAATGTCACGCTGCCCCTGCGCCTCGCCGGCCACCGCCCCGCCAAGGCCCGGGTGCGTGAGGTGCTTCAGCGGGTCGGGCTCGGCGAGCGGGCGCGGCACCGGCCGGCGGAGCTGTCCGGTGGCCAGCAGCAGCGCGTCGCCCTGGCCCGCGCCCTGATCACCCGGCCCGATGTGCTCTTCGGCGACGAACCGACCGGTGCGCTCGACTCGCGGACCGGCCGTGAGGTGCTGAGGTTGCTGCGTGACATGGTCGACGGCGAGGGCCAGACGATCGTCATGGTCACGCACGACCCGGTGGCCGCCTCCCGGGCCGACCGTGTGCTCTTCCTCGTCGACGGGCGGGTGAGCGGCGAGTTGGCCGGGGCCGGGGCCGACGCCATCGCCGCGCACATGGCCACGTTGGAGGCCGTGCCGTGCTGAGCGTCGCCCTGCGCACCCTGCGCACCCGCTGGGCCACCTTCGCCGGCAGCTTCGTCGCCCTCGCGCTGGGTGTCGCGCTGACCGCGGTGATGGGCCTGGCGCTCGCCTCGTCCCTGGACGCGCCCGACCGCGGGCCCGAGCGGTTCGCCGCCGCGCCGGTCGTGGTCAGGGGAGCCGACACCCTGCGGGTGGACACCCCGACCGGCGTCCAGGTCCGGAAACTCGCACATCCGCGGCCCGTGCCCGCCGGGACCGTCGCGAAGCTGCGAGGGCTGGGCGCCGTCGTCGCGGACCGGTCGTTCGCCGTACGGGCGCGGGGCGGCCCGGACGACCTGATGGGGCACCCCTGGTCCACCGCCGCCTTCGCCCCGTACCGGATCGACGCGGGACGCCCGCCCCGCGCGGCCGACGAGGTCGTGGTCAGCGGGGCCTGGGCGAGGCCGGGGAAGCGCGTACGGACCGACCGCGGCACCGTGCGGGTCGTCGGAACCGTCGCCGGGCGCGGCTTCGAGAACGCCGTCTTCTACACCGACGCACGTGCCGCCCGGCTGTCACCGGTCAGCGTCCAACTCGTCGTGGACGCCGCCCCGGCCGCCGTGCGCGAGGCGGTACGCGGCAGCGACGGCGTCCGGGTCCTCACCGGGCAAGGACGCCGCCAGGCCGACCCCGACCCGGACCGGGACCGCGACGCCCTCGCGGCGATGAACGCGATGTTCGGCACGGCCGGGGGCGTCGCCGCCTTCGTGTCGGTGTTCGTGGTGGCCTCCACCTTCGCGTTCGCGGTCGCCCAGCGGCGCCGGGAGTTCGGGCTGCTGCGGGTGGCGGGGGCGACCCCGGGCCAGATCCGCCGGATGGTCTTCGCCGAAGCGTTCGTGGTGGGTGTGCTCGCCTCGGCCACCGGCTGTCTGCTCGGCGCGTACGGTGCGCCACGGCTGGCCGACCTGGTGGCCGACGGTGGTCTCGCGCCGCGCTGGTTCACCATCGGCGACCACATCTGGCCGTACCACCTGGCCTTCTGGACGGGGCTGTTCGTCGCGCTGTGCGGCGCCGCGGCCGCGTCCTGGCGGGCGGGCCGCACCGCTCCCGCCCAGGCGCTGCGCGAGGCGTCAGCGGACACCACGACGGGCGGCACGATGACCTGGGGCCGATGGCTGTCCGGCCTGGCCCTGCTGGCGACCGCCGCCGTGACGCTGTGCCTGGCCCTGTTCACCGACCCGGGCGACCTGCTGCACCGGAAGACCTATGTGAGCCGGCCGATGCTGCTGATCAGCGCGGTCGCGCTGCTCGCGCCAGTCGCGGTGCGCCCGCTGACCCGGCTGATCGCCTGGCTCCCGGCCCGGCTGCCCGGTGCCGGCGGCATGCTGGTGCGGGAGAACGCCGCCGCCGGTGTGCGCCGTACGGCCGCGATCGCGGCGCCCGTACTGGTCACGGTCGCCCTCGCCGGTTCGCTCCTGGGCGCCACCGCGACGCTGAACCGGGCGCGGGCCACCGAGACCCGTCAGCGGACGGCCGCCGACTTCGTCATCACCCCGGCCGGGGGTGCGGGCTTCGATACGGCGGCGCTGCGCAGGCTGCGCGAGGTACCCGGGGTCGAGGTGTCCGCGACCTCGTCGAGCGCCGTGTACGTCCTGGAGGACGGTGTGTCGCTCCGCGAGTCCGACGCCCGCGCCGCCGACCCGGGCCCGCTCGCCGCCACGTCCCGACTGCCGATCGAGGCCGGGGAGGCGGGCGATCTCGACGACGACTCGATCATCGTCAATGGCGAGTGGCAACGGCACACCGTGGGCGAGCGGGTGCGGGTGTGGCTCGGCGACGGCACGGAGAGATCGCTGCGGATCGCGGCGGTGATGGCCACCGGCACCGGCGACAACGGCGTCTACGTCACCCCGCGCAACGCACCGGGCGCGACCGCGGACCGGGTCGACATCGCCCTCGCAGCCGGCGCCGACGCGGACGCCGCGGCCACCGGGCTGCGTGCGGCGGTGCGCACCACCGGCGGCCACGTCCTGACCAAGAGCCAATGGGTGAGGGCGAGTTACCCCGAGACCAACCGCACGACCCGGCTCGGCTTCCTGCTGGTCCTCGGCATCGCCCTCCTCTACACGGGCATCTCCGTGGCCAACACCATGGTGATGGCGACCGCCGACCGCGTCCGCGACCTGGCCGTGCTGCGCCTGGCCGGAGCCACCACCTGGCAGGTGCTGCGGCTGGTGGGCGCCGAGGCGCTGACGGTGGTCGCGGTCGGCGCGGCCCTGGGCGTCCTGGTCACCGGGGTCAACCTGGTGGGCATGTGGAGCGCCCTGGCCCTGCTGTCGGTACGGACCACGATCGACGTCCCCTGGACGCCGATCGGCGCCGCCGTGGCCGCCTGCGCGGTGCTCGCCGTGGTCTCGTCGGTCGTCCCCGCCGCGTTCGCCCTGCGCCACCGGGCGGTGGCGCTGGCGGGCCTGCGGGAGTGACCACCTCGGCCCACGTCGGCCCAACCTCAACCCATGTCAACCCATGTCAGCCCATGTCAGCCCACGTCAGCCCAGGAAGCTCAGCCGCACCTGGCGGTCGGGGTTGTCCCGGTTGGTGTCGACCAGGCACACCGACTGCCAGGTGCCCAGGCCCAGCCTGCCGCCGATGACCGGGATGGTGGCGTGCGGGGGAACGAAGGCGGGGAGGACGTGGTCGCGTCCGTGGCCGGGGCTGCCGTGGCGGTGGCGCCAGCGGTCATCGGCGGGGAGGAGGTCGCGCAGGGCGGAGAGCAGATCGGTGTCGCTGCCGGCGCCCGTCTCCAGGATGGCGATCCCGGCCGTGGCATGCGGGACGAAGACGTTGAGCAGGCCGTCGCCGCCGTCCGCCACCTCGCGCAGATACGACTCGCAGTCGGCGGTGAGGTCGGCGACGGTCTCGGTGGATCCGGTGGTGACGCTGATGGTGTGGGTACGGAATGTGCTCATGGAACCATCCTGATACGCCGTCGGGTAAAACTCCCGCAACAAAGGTCCGAGGGGCAAGACACCATTGACCGGTTCTGGACGTCCTCGCTAGCTTCGAGGGCATGTCTACGTCAGCCCTGCTCACCACGCGCGGTCATATCGACCTGCTGCGGGTGGCGTCCGCCGCGTGTCCCGGCCTCCGCTGACCTTCTCCCCCCTCCTTCACCCCTCCTCCCCCTCGCCTCGGTCCCGTTCCGCCGTACCGTGCTGACCGTCGTGTCGTACGGCGTGTACGGGCCTGTACCGGCATCGAGGCGTACCCCTTTGTGGAGCCCCCATGTCCCCGGTTCTCGAACCGGTCGTGCCGCTCTCCGCGCGCCGCCGCACCGTGCCGCGATGGCTGCGCCGTACGACCGGACCCCTTCTGCTGCTGGTGCTCTGGCAGGTGTCCAGCGCCACCGGCGTGTTGCCCTCCGACACCCTGGCCTCCCCCGGCACCATCGCCAGTACCGCCTCCGACCTGGTCGAGGACGGCACCCTCCCGCACGCCATGCTGGTGTCCGTGCAGCGGGTGCTGATCGGGCTGGCGCTCGGCGGTGTCATCGGGGTCTCGCTCGCGCTGGTCTCCGGGCTGTCCCGGCTCGGCGAGGATCTCGTCGACGCGAGTGTGCAGATGCTGCGCAGCATCCCCTGGGTCGGCATGATCCCGCTGTTCATCATCTGGATGGGCATCGGCGAGGCCCCGAAGATCGCGCTCATCGCGCTGGGCGTCACCTTCCATCTCTATCTGAACGTCTACGCGGGCATCCGCGGCGTGGACGCCCAGCTCATCGAGGCCGGGAACTCGCTCGGGCTCGGCCGCTGGGGGCTGATCCGCCATGTGGTGCTGCCCGGGGCGCTCCCCGGCGCGATGACCGGGCTGCGCTACTCCCTCGCCACCGCCTGGCTGGCGCTGGTCTTCGGCGAGACCATCAACGCCGACGACGGGATCGGCTTCCTGCTCAACCGCGCACGGGAGTTCTTCCAGACCGATGTGATCGTGGTCTGCCTGATCGTCTACGCCGCGCTCGGCCTGCTCGCCGATTTCATCGTCCGCACTCTGGAGAGGCTGCTGCTGCAATGGCGACCGAACTTCACCGGCAAGTGAGTTCCCTGGAGAAGGACTCCCTGGAGGAGGGGGAGTTGGGGCAGGAGAAGGAGGGCGAGAACGGCGGTGCCGCGGTGCGGGTGCGCTCGCTGACCCGCTCGTTCGACGGCCGCGCGGTCATCGACAACCTCCAACTGGACGTACCGGCGGGAGAGTTCGTGGCGCTGCTCGGCCGCAGTGGCTGCGGCAAGTCCACGCTGCTGCGGGTGCTCGCCGGGCTGGACCGGGAGATCGAGGGCGAGGTGCTGGTGCCGCGCCGCAAGGCCGTCGCCTTCCAGGCGCCCCGGCTGATGCCCTGGAAGCGGGTCTGGCGCAATGTGCTGCTCGGGCTGCCCGGCCGCCCCGGGCGGGCCGTGGCCGAGCGGGCGCTGAACGAGGTCGGGCTCGGCCATCGCGTCGACGCCTGGCCCAAGACCCTCTCCGGCGGCGAGGCCCAGCGCGCCTCGCTCGCCCGCGCACTGGTGCGCGAGCCCGATCTGCTGCTGCTGGACGAGCCGTTCGGCGCGCTGGACGCGCTCACCCGGATCACCGCCCAGCAGCTGGTGGCCGAGCTGTGGCAGCGGCGCGGCTGTGCGGTGCTGCTGGTCACGCATGACGTGGAGGAGGCGCTGCTGCTCGCCGACCGCGTCCTGGTGATGGACGGGGGCGTGATCGCGCATCAGATCCGGGTGGACCGGGACCGGCCGCGCGACATCGGCGATCCGCTCCTCGCCGAGCTGCGCACCGAGCTGCTGGACCGGCTGGGTGTGAAGGCGCCCGAACCGGCCGCCGTCCACAAGGTCGCCTGACGGCCGCCCGGTCCAGCACGTACCGCCGGATCCGGCCCGCCCTCCAGAACTCCCCGTACTCCCGCACCCCCGTACTCCCGTACTTCCCGTACCTCCCGAACGGACCCTGCTGACATGCGACGGCGTATCGTCCCCGCCCTGTCCCTCCCCCTCGCCCTGCTGCTGTCCGCCTGCGTCAGCTCGCACGCGCAGAACGACTCCGGCTCCTCCGGCAACACCGACGGCAAGGGCGATGTGACCCTCAAGGTCGGTGACCAGAAGGGCAATGACGAGGCGGTACTGCGCGCCGCCGGGCAGCTCAAGAACCTCCCCTACAAGATCAAGTGGTCGACGTTCACCTCCGGCCCGCCGATCCTGGAGGCCGTGAGCGCCAAGGCCGTGGACATCGGCGGGGTCGGCAACACCCCACCGGTCTTCGCCGCGGCCGCCAGGTCCCACATCAAGGTCGTGGCCGCCAAGCACGGCACGTCCGACGGGGAGACGATCCTGGTCAAGAAGGGGTCGCCGGTGAAGAAGACGGCCGATCTCAAGGGCAAGTCGGTGGCGGTCGCACAGGGCAGCTCGGCCCATTACCAACTGGTCGCCTCGCTGGCCAAGGCCGGGCTCTCGATCAAGGACGTCAAGGTCAGCTTCCTCCAGCCCGCCGACGCCCTGGCCGCCTTCAGCCGCGGCAAGGTGGACGCCTGGGCCGTCTGGGACCCGTACACCTCCCAGGCGCTGCGCCAGTCGGACGCGCGGGTCCTCACCACGGGCCAGGGGGTGGTCAACGGCCTCAACTTCCAGGTGGCCAACCCCTCCTCCCTCGAGGACAAGAAGAAGGTCAAGGTCATCAAGGACTATCTCGGGCGGCTCCGCCGGGCCCAGGACTGGGTCTACAAGCACCCCGAGGAGTGGGCCAAGGTGTGGGGCAAGGAGACCGGGCTGCCGTACCAGGTGGCGCTTGACTCGGTGAAGCGGACCAACGGCACCAGGGTGTACGTCGCCGTCGACAAGCCCGCCGTCGCCTCGGAGCAGGAGATCGCGGACACCTTCGCGAAGCTGAAGCTCACCCCGCGCCGCTATCAGTTCGCCGACTATGTCGACACCCGCTTCAACGGGGATCTGCCGCCCTCCACCTCCGCACCGCGCACCTATGGAAAGGGATCCTGAGGGCGTCCCTTTTCGGGAGCGCCGCATCGGGTAAGCGCGTGGAAACCGTCAGCCGCGCGATACGTACCCGATGAAACGAGGTGAGCGTCATGCACACCGCCACGGCCCAGCGGACGGCCGCCACGCCGTCCACGGTGCGGGAGACCCTGGAATGCCGCCCCGAAGCCGCCGCGCACGCACGACATCTCACCAGCGGCTTTCTGGAAGGCCTGCGTCCGGCGCCCGGTCAGGGCGCCGCCGACGCGGTGATGCTGGTCGTCTCGGAGCTGGTCACCAATGCCGTACGGCACTCGGGCGGCCGGTTCTGCTCGTTGCGCGTGTCGGCCGACCCCGACGCCATCACCGTCGCCGTCGGCGATGCCAGCCGCGTACCGCCGCACCGGCGCTCTCCGGATGTGCGCGGCGAGGGGGGCGGATTCGGCTGGCCGATGATCAGCGGCCTGGCCACGGCCACGGCCGTCCGTGAGGAGCCGGGGGGCAAGACCGTGACCGCGGTCATCGCCCGAAGAGGACGGGTGTCGGGGCGTGCCACCACCGCCCCGACACCGAATTGACCCACTCCGTGCCCTCGCGTGGCGTCATCGCCCCCTGCCGCGTCCCGCTCTAGCCCGTCCCCGTCCGCGCGCGGTCGACGGCCACGGCGATCCCGTCGAGGACGCGTTCGAGGCCGAAGACGAAGTCATGGTCGGTCGCCGGATCGTCGTACGCCCCGTCGGGCGCCGCCTCGAACAGGCCCGACGAGAACAACAGCGCCACCTGCGGAAAGCGGTCCGGGGTGATGAGCCGCGCCAGGGTCCTGCCGTAGGCCCGTTCGGTCTCCTCCTGGCTCAGTCCCGTTTCGCTCCTGCCCTGCGCGTGTTCCTGGGACAGCAGGGAGGCGTGGCGCACATAGCCGCTGAGCAGGGCCAGACTGCCGACCTTCGCGGCCCAGTCCAGCTCCGTGCCGCTCAGCGCGCTCAGGCCCGCTTCCATCCAGGCGATCTCATGGGGCCCCATCGGCGGCCCCGCGATGGGGAGGCGCGGGAGCCAGGGACGGTCGTGGTGGACCAGCCGCTGGGCGACGGTCCACTGCCGTAGCCCCTCGCGCCACCGGTCCGGCGCGGTCTCGACCTCGGGCGGAGAGCCGAGCGCCAGGTCCCGCATGAGGACGAGGAGCTCGTCCTTGGACCCCACATGGCGGTAGAGGGACATCGGGGAGACGCCCAGCTCCTTCGCGATCTTCGGCAGCGTCGCGCCCGCCAGCCCGTCGCGGTCCGCCAGTTCCACCCCCGTCCGCACCACGCGCTCGGTGTCGAGTGCGGCGGGCCGGCCGAGGCCCGAGGCCGGGGCCGGGAGCCTCCACAGCCGGGCCAGCTCGGCGGGTGCCTCCTCCTGCTCGGCCGACATGGCGCTTCTCCTTCTCCTGCCTCGGTTGCTCACCAGGTACATCATGGCCTACCGGCACTTAGTATCTGCCATATAGATTATGCCTTATACTAAGCCAGGGCGCCGAGGGCTCGCCCATGCCCCTTGCCCGCTGGGCCCTCATGTCAGGACGGAGAGAGATCCAGGTGACAGCCATAACGCAGTCCCATGCCCAGGGCCCCGCACGGGGCCCCGTCCGCCGGACCGAACGGGCCCTGGCCCCCGATCTGGCGCGGGGCACCATGCTGCTGTTCATCGCGCTCGCGAACGCCGCGGTGGCCGCCTTCGGCAACCAGCCGGGCGCCGAGGCGTCGCCACACGGCTGGGAACGCCCGTTCAACCTCGTCATGTTCGTCTTCGTGCACGCCCGCGCCTATCCGATGTTCGCCGTGATGTTCGGCTACGGGCTGGTGCAGCTCACCCGCAGACAGGACGCGGAGGGGTCCGGGCCCGGCGCGGCCCGCTCGGTGCTGCTGAAGCGCAACGCATGGCTCGTCGCCTTCGGCCTCGTCCATGCCGCACTGCTCAACTTCGGTGATTTCCTCGGGGCCTACGGCATCGTCGGCATCGCCTTCACCCTGCTGCTCCTGCGCCGGGGCGAGCGTGTGCACCGCGTCGTGCTGTGGCTGTGGGGGTGCACGGCGGTGTACGCCGCCGCCCTGGCGGCCGTGGCCGGGTACCGCGCCACGCACGGCGGCCCGGGGTCCGCCGCCGTGCCGACGGACGACGTCGACTCACTCACGGCCCCCGACTACCTCACGTCCGTGGCCGACCGGCTCGGCGAGTGGCCGATCCACACACTGACCGCGCTGGGGATCGTCGTGATCGTCTGGCTGGGCGCGTGGGCCGCGCGGCGCGGCATCCTGGAGGACCCGGCCCGCCACCGGCGGCTGCTGGTCCGCACCGCCGTGGTCGCGCTCGGTGTCGCCTTCGCGGGCGGGGTGCCGATCGGCCTGGTCAGCGGCGGATTCGTACATGTCGACAAGGCCACCGCGGACGCGTTCCTGAGCCTGTACGAAGTGAGCGGCCAGTTCGGCGGCCCCGGATATGTGGCGCTCTTCGGGCTCCTCGCGCTGCGCCTGTCGAAGGCAGGCACCGCGTCGCGGCGGAAGCTTCCCGTGGAGGCCCTGGCGGCGCTCGGCCAGCGGTCGCTGAGCGGCTATCTGTTCCAGTCCCTCGCATGGGTGGTACTGCTCTCCCCCTTCGCGCTCGCGCTCGGAGAGCGGACCGGCAGCCCGACGCTCACCGCATTCCTGAGCGCCGTCCTGGTCTGGCTCGCCACGGTGGCCGGGGCCCATCTCCTCCAGCGCCGTTCGCTTCCGGGGCCCGCCGAAAAGCTGCTGCGCAGGCTGACGTACGGCCCCCGATAGCCGGGCGCACCGCATTTCCCGCACACGGCGACGCCGAAGGCCGGCCGCCCCAGAGGCGACCGGCCTTCGGTGTTCAACCGCCGATGTTCAAACAGCCCGCGTTCACCCGACCGCGTTCAGCCGCCGATGTTCACATCGATGCAGGCGTAGAAGGCGTTGGCGGTGTCCGCGATGTTCCAGACCGCGAGCACCTTCTGCTTGCCCTTCAGGCCGCCGAAGTCCACCTGGTGGGTGACGGTCTCGCCCGGCTGCGCCCCGCCGTCGTTGACCTCGGCGACCTTCTGGCCACCGACGAAGTACTGCCAGGTGTTGGTCGCGTGACGCGCGGTCAGCTTCCAGGTGAAGTCGGCCTTGGACGGGATGGGCGTGACCGCCCAGCCCTTGCTGTCGTCGTCGAGTTCGGCGAACTTCGCATTGCCACCGCTGCAACTCGTCAGCCCCTTGGGGCCTTCGACGCTCTGCGGCTCGTACTTGATGTCGCCGCAGGACACGGTCCCGGCCGCACACTGGGCCTGGCGGCTCGGCGGGGTGGAGATGTAGCCGTGCGCGCTGGCCTCGCTCGCGGGGAGGCTCAGCGCGACCAGGGGGGCTATCCCCGCGCCGACGACGACCGCCAACTTTCGTTTCATGTTCATGCCAACTCCTTCACGGCGAGGCCCCACGCCAGACGGGAAGTCCTTGCCGAAGGTGGGGATGTGGGGGGATGTGGGGGGTGGCTGCACGGAGCGCTTCACGGGCCGCGAGGGGCGGCCGTGAATCAGCGCCGCACTAGGTCTAGACCATACCCTCTGTCCGTTCACGGTCAAGACGTGTGACGGAAGTGGTCTGGTCCACTGTCATCCCCACACATGTCACCGCCCCGGCCCGGGAATCCGGGCCGGGGCGCGTGGGAAACAGTGGGGCTCCGCCCCAGACCCCGGAGACTGGGGCGGAGCCCCGGTTGAGGGAAGGGGAGGGGGAAGCACCGATATGCGGCTCCGCCGCGTGGCCCGCCGCGGGCGGCACAGTGCGGTCAGGAGGAGAGGGCCGCCAGCCGTCGGCGGTCGTGGGGGGAGGAACGGCGGTCCAGCCGCTCCTCCAGACGATCGCGGGCCGCCTCGCACCGGCCCGCGGACACGAGCGCGTACAGCAGGGCCTCCTCCACGACCTCGCGCTGCGCTGCGCTACCGCCCACGCCGGGGAGGCGTGGCAGGAGGCGCTCCAATCCGCGTGCCGCGTCCGTCCAGCGCTCCTCCAGGATGTCCTCGAACGCCGCGCACAGCGGGGCGATGACACGTCGCTGCACCTCGTCGGCGCGCAGGGCGTGGACCCGCAGCCGCCGCAGCCCCGGCAGGTCGTCCGCGGCGGTGAGGGCGACGGCGGAGTGCAGGGCGACGAACGCGGTGGCCGGGCGCTCCAGGACGTCGGCGGGCGCCGTGTCCAGGACGTCGCCGATCGGGAACGGGCCCTGCCACGCACCCGCCAGCCGGGCCCGCCACAGCAGGGAGCCGGAGTCGACCAGGGCGCGGACCCCGTACACCTTCCCCGGCGACAGCTGCTCCGCCCACCGGCGGCGGACCGCCGCGGTGTCCTCGAGGGCGAGTTCGTGGAGGGCGGCGTGCCAGGAGAAGTGGGCGCGATGTGTTCCGCCGCGGCCCTGGTGGGCCAGCCATCGCTGTAGTCGCTCACGGCCCGCCCGGTGGTCGCCGGACTCGTAGTGCACATGGGCGAGCGCGTGCATGGCGTGGCCCGAGGCGGGTTCGGCGGCCAGGGCGCGCTCGGCCAGGACTCCGGCCTCGTCGTAACGCCCCTGCTCCTGGCGCATGAAGGCGAGCAGGGAGGTGTGGAACCAGCTTCCCCCGTGTGCCGGGGCGGTGTGCTCGACCACGCGGAGCGCGGTGGTGCCGTCGAGATCGCGCAGACCGGAGAAGGCGATGGTGGGCACGGCCACGGCGAGCGCCAGCGCGTCACCCGGATACTCCTCCAGGTGGCGCAGGAGGGCGGCGTCACCGTCCGCGGATGTGTGCGGGACGCGGCGGGAGACGACGTCCACGAAGGAGCGTTCGTAGTCGTCGGCGCGTTCGCGCACCGCGCGCCGGGCGTCGGCCAGGGCCCGGGGGACATCCACGTCGGCCCCGCACTCATGGCCGATGAGCGCGAGCGCGGCGTGGCCGAGGGCGAAGCCGGGGTCGAGCGCCACGGAGCGGCGGAGCGCCTGCGCGGCCCCGGTCCGGACCTTCAGCAGCCGGTCCACGCCGAGGCGGTAGGCGGTGGCGGCGGCCGCGTGGGTGCTGAGGGGGAAGCCCGAGGTGTCCGTGGGCCGACGTGTCGGACGCCGGGCGGGGCCGTCGGTGGCGGGGGGTGCGGGGGCCGTCCACGGGTCGAGGACGGCCTCGGCGATCGTGGCGGCCTGTGCCCGGATCTCCGGGATGGCGGTGGTCTCCCACAACTCGCCACGGCGGGGCGCGCCGAGGGTCCACAGGGGGCGTGTGGTGCCGCCGTCCGCGCCACGCAGCCGTCCGTGGTCGGTGGCGACGCCCATGCTCAGCGGGCCGGGCATCGCGGTGCCCTGGTCGAGCAGGCTCCGCCACAGCGGGTCGGCCGTGTCGGAGAGCCGCAGGCCCGGCCCCGTACAGTCCACCACCCAGCCCACGGGCAGCGTGCGGGGGCCATCGGCGGTGGTGAGGGACACGGTCAGGGAGCCGTCCGGCCGGGCCCAGGCGGAGGCGAGCCGCCCCTGGTACGTCCGCATCCGCCGGGTGCGGCGCATGCGCCCGACCGCCTCGGCGGTGGCCGGGGGCATGCGGTGGCGGTGGGTGTTCCACAACGAGCCGTCCCGCTCGACGAATTCGGCCCGTTCCGCGGTGGACATCGACGCCCAGATCTCGGCCGTGACCGGGCGCAGCCCGTCCACCGCGGGCCGCCAGTCGCCGTGGCTGCGCATGACGCGGCCGATGTGCCGGCGCACCGCGGCCCGCAGCGCGGCCAGGGAGAGACCGTGCAGTGGGGCCGTACACGCGGCGGCGGGCAGCGGGTCCACCGCATGCGCCTGCGGCAGCCTTCCGCCACGGGACACGCTGTGTACCGTGCGACCGGGGCGGTCGAGCGTCATGGCGATGTCCACCGAGGTCAGCCCGGTGCCGACGAGGAGTACATCCTCCTTCTGGCCGTCCTGGAGGGCGGCGTCCAGGGCGCCCGGCGCCCAGGGGTCGGCGATGAAGCGGTCATTGCCACGCAGGTCCTCGGGGGCCCAGGCGGAGCTTGCGCGGGACGGCCCGGTGGCCAGCACCACGCGGTGCGCCTCGACGGTACGGCCGTCGGCGAGCTCCAGCCGGGCCCGCGGGTCCCCGCCGCCGGGGAGGGTGGTCCAGTGGCAGCCGGTGGCCCGGGTGCGCAGTCGGCGGACGGTGACGACGCCCTGGGCGGCCATGATGGCCCGGCCGAGGGTGTCGGCGAGGTAGGCGCCGTAGCGGTAGCGCTCCGCGAAGTCGCCGCTCCGTACGTCCGGTTCACCGTGGTGGCACAGCCATCGCACGAAGTGTCCGGGATCGTCGGGGTAGCAGCTCATCTTGCCCGCCGGGACGTTGAGCCGGTGGCGCCGGTCGAGAGTGGAGTAGGCGACGCCGCGACCGGCCTCCGGGGCGGGGTCGATCAGCAGGAGTTCGAACGGGACACGGCGGCGTGCCGCCGTCTCGCAGAGCTGAATCGCCACCAGCGCGCCGGCGGCCCCCGCCCCCACGACGGCGACGGTCCTCGTATACGGCCCTGACGTGCTACACGGCTCTGGCGATGCCATGTGATACCTCCTGCTTCCCCGGAACCGGCGGCGGAGCAGAACCGATGCCCCGCTCACGCAACCGGTACCGTAGCCATCTAAGTTCACCAATTCAATGAACTTGGTGAACTCATGGCGGAACAACGCGGCGACCTCGACCGCCACCAGGGTGGACGCCCAAGCCGGTGGTATGGGGCCCGGCCCCATGAAACGGACGTGCGTGATAACTTGCCCGGGTGCGGATCACAGCCAAGTCGGACTATGCCGTCCGGGCGATGGCCGAACTGGCGGCCGCGGAGGGCTCACCCCTGACCGCCGAGCAGGTGGCGACCCGGCAGGACATTCCCCTGCGTTTCCTCTTCGGCATCCTGCGCGAGCTGCGCCTGGCCCATCTGGTGCGCAGTGTGCGGGGCCCGGAAGGCGGATATCTGCTGGCGCGCCCGGCGAGGGAGATCACCCTCGCCGACGCGATCCGCGCCATCGACGGCCCGCTGGCCAACGTACGGGACGTGGGCCTCAGCGGTCTGGAGTACCCCGGAGCGGCGGCGGTGCTGCCCGATGTGTGGCGCGCGGTGCGGGCGAGTCTGCGGCAGGTGCTGGAGAAGACCACCTTCGCGGATCTGGCCGCCGGTGAACTGCCCCCACTGGTCCAGGAGCGGGCGCGCGAATACCTCGACGACGTCCGCCACTACGACACATAGCCCTTCTGACGGGGCGGGGAAGAAATCGGTCGCCCGATGGGCCGCGCGCTGCTAGCTTGCGGCCGTGGATCTCTTCTCACGCTCGTGGACGGCATTGCGCACGGCGGTCGCCGAACTCCCGGACGAGGACTTCGCACGGCCCTCCGGCTGTGCCGGCTGGCTCGTCCGGGACCTGGTGTCCCACCTGGTCATCGACGCTCAGGACGTCCTGATCACCCTGGTGACCCCCACCGACGCGGAACCGACGCGCGACGCGGTGACCTACTGGGAGGTGGCCGACACGCCACCGACCGGCGACGACCCGCTCGACGCGCTGATCGTCCGGCTGGCCGCCGCGTACGAGGATCCGGGGCTGCTGAAGTTCCACCTCGACGACGTGGGCTCCGCCGCCGGGCGCGCGGCCGGGCTCGCCGACCCGGCCCTCCGGGTCGGCACCCGCGATGTGGTGCTCACCGCGGGCGACTACCTCTCCGCGTACGTCATGGAGTGGACCCTGCACCATCTCGATCTGATCGCCCACCTCCCGGGCGCGGCGGACCCTCCCGCCGAGGGCCTCGCCGGGGCGCGCGAGATGCTGGAGAGGATCGCCGGGGCGGCGTTCCCCGCGTCGTGGTCCGACAAGGACACGCTGCTGGTCGGCACCGGGCGACGGGCCCCGACCGCCGACGAGCGGGCCAACCTGGGCGACCTGGCCGCGAAGCTCCCGCTCGTCCTCGGATAGCCCCGCGTTCGGCCGGAGGGCGCGGGGAGCAGGGCGCGGAGCCGGGATCAGTGTGTGTTCCGGGCCGCCGGGTTGCCCTGGTGGGTGAAGGCGGCCCAGAAGTGGATCTGGTCGAGGTCGGTACGGGCGGCCTCGCCGCGGAGTTCACCGCGGAGGGTGGGCGGGGGCTCCCGGCGCGGGTCGAGCATCCAGAGCTGGGCGGCGCGCAGGGCGTCCACCGGGGCGAGGCCGTGTGTGGTGACGAAGTCGTGGAAGACGGCCATCATCAGGGCCGTCGGCGCGTCGTTCACGGCCCAGCGAGAGCCGATGACATCGGCCGCGCCACGGGCGACCAGGGCGGTGGACAGGGTCAGCGCCTCGTCGTGGTCGCGGGTGCTCAGGTCCGTCTCACAGGCGCTGAGCACCACCAACGGGCCCGCCGCGCCCGGCTGTTCGGTGGCGGCGCCGTCCAGGATGCGGGCCACGGTCAGGCGTCCCGCCTGCTCGGGACCGGTCGGCGGGGCGGCGAGCCAGAGTGCCGAGCGCGTGGGGTCAGGACCGGCCAGGGCGTGGCAGCAGATGTGCAGAACGGCCACCGGTGAGCCGCCACCGGGCAGGGCGGCGAGGATGTCCTCGGGTGTCCCCGGCGCGTCGCTGACGTCGGCCGTGGGGAACTCGCCGTAGCGGAGGCCGCCCGGGTAACAGGCCGTGTGCAGCGCCTCCGTCTCGATCTCGGCCCATACGAGGCTGAGTTCGGGGTCGGCGACCAGGACCTGCCCGGCGGTGGTGGGCAGCCGGTCCCGGGGCGCGGCCCGCAGGAACTCGGCGCCGGAGGGGGCGTAGCTGACCACCGCTTCCTCGCAGGCGTACCGGTGCTCACGCCCGTTGGTCCCGTACGGGGTGCGGGCCGCGTGCCAGGCGACCGCGCCGAGTGGCCCGCACGGCACCAGCACGATCCTGGGCGGCTGGTGGAGCGGGCCCACGGCGGCCAGGACGGGGCCCATCGCGGCGGGCCAGGCCCAGTCGCACAGCTCGCGCAACGCCGCTTCCCACTGCCCGTCCCACTCCGTCCGACGGCCCGGTCCGGCCGTGGCATCGGCGGCTGCCCCGGTACGCCGGGCGGTGACGTCGAGGTAGCGCTCCAGTGGCGGGCTGCCGCGGGTCAGCAGCGGCAGCTTCAGAACGGCGGGCTGCGCACTGTCGGCGTCAGTTTCGGTGTGGGCGTCGGTGTCGGGGCGGACGACCAGGGCGAAGCCGGGCATGCCGGGGCGCTGTCCGGGGACGAGATAGACGAGCGCGTCGGTACCGGAGGCGGTGAGACCGGCCCTCAGCGCCGACAGGTCCGGGGGGCCGAGCAGCCGCCAGGCGTCCGCGCCGCTGCCCGCGCCCAGCGCCTCGAGTGCCCTGCGTCGCAGGGTGCCCGGGATCCGCTGCCCGGTGGCCTGGCCCGGCGGCGCGGCCGTGGCGTCGGACTGGGGCATGTCCGCGGCCACCTCGGCGCGCCACTGCCGGGCCAGGTCCGGGTGTCCCCGGGCCTCGAGGAGTTCGGGAATGCCACGGGACGCGGCGGCGGCCCGCAGCACCAGGGCCCGGCCCAGTTCCAGCGCGTTCACCGCGTCGGCCGGGCGGCCGCATACGGTGGTCCAGTAGGCCAGCCACAGCGCCTGTGCCGACCCGAAGCGGGCCACGGACAGGCCGTCCTCGGAGCCGAGTTGGAGCAGAACGTCGGCGGAGACCCTGACCAGTGCCTCGCCCCGGGCGGCCAGGGCGGCCTCGCGGTCCGCGGTGGCGCGCGGCCCGCCGCGGTCGCGGCGCAGCCAGTGGGCCTCGGACAGCTGTGTCAGGGCGTCTGCGGTGTGCGGCAGGCCATCGCCCCCGGCGATCAGCTCACGGACCCGGGACAGCTCGGTGATGCACAGGTCGAGCAGATCCGGGTCGTCGAGGTGGCGGGCCGCGTGCAGCAGGGCCCGGCCGAGCTGGTACCGCGACTGGAGTTCCTGGCGGGGCGAGGGCTGCGGTCCCTCGACGATCCGGTGGACCTCGGCGATGGCCTCGTCGGCGGCTTCCCGGCTGGGCTCGATCATGATCAGCTGGATCAGCGCGGCGGCGCGTACGGCCGGGAAGTACGGTACGAGCATGGGGGCGAGCCCCCGCGGGTCGGTCTCCACCACCTCCCTGAGGTACCGGGCCGCGGCGCGGCGTTCCTCCGGATCCCGGGTACGGGCGGCCTGCTCCTGATGGACCTCGGCCAGGACACCGGCGAGGGCGAAGCGGTTCTCCTGGTCGGGCGGCAGTATCGCGTACAGACCGGTCAACTCCTCGACCAGGCGCGGCAGCACGGTGGGGTCCCCGCTGCGGCGGGCCAGGGCCAGCTCGTGCTGGGCGGCGAACACCACCGAGGTCAGCGTGGACAGGGACGGCAGGGAGCCGTCGTCCTCGTATGGGGCGCGCAACTCCCTGGCCATGGTGAGCGTGGCGTCGGCGGCCTGGAGGCTGCCGCCGAGCACCGCCACCTCATGGAGCCGCCCGGCCAAGCCGGCGGCCAGGGAACGGCGGGCGGTCGCGACCCTCTCGCCGTCCCCGGACAGTGTGTCGATCATCTCCCGGAGCCGGGCGGCGCTGGTCTCCAGGTGTGCCAGATCGCCGGTCTGGGACACCCGTACGGCGTCGACCAGAGTGGCCAGCCGCTTCTCCACCCCGACATACCCCGGGCCGCTGGGACGGTCGTCGGGATCCGGCCCCGGCTCCGCCATGGCCTCGTCCAGCTCGTCGAAGTCCATCGTGCCGGGGACGAGGAGGTTGGCCCACACCAGCAGGGCGGCGTGCAGCCTGGCGACGCGGGGCCGTTCGGGCGTGTGCGCCGACAGCTCCCGCAGGGCCCGCCGGACCACGTCCGCGCCGCGCCGGACCTCCTGGGCCAGCGCCCGGGGGTCGCCCTCGCCCGACCCGAGCCCGGTCAGCAGCTCGCGCAGCGGGGCGAGGCCGGGCCGGTCCAGGCCCAGGGCCGTCACTTCCGCGTCGGCCTCCTCGGGGGAGGCCGTGGGGTGGTCCACGGCCCGGTAGAGCCACACCAGGAGCTTCGTGAACCGCGGTATGTCGTCCGTGGCCCAGCGCAACACTCCCTGGACGGCGTCGGCCAGCGGTTCACCGGCATGACTACCACCGCCGTCGCCGTCACCATGGCGTCGTTCCTCGTCCACCCCGCGCTCCTCCCCCGTGTCCGCCCCCCCGTGCCCGAACCGCGCCCTCACGCGTCCGGCAGCACCCCCGGCCGGAACTTCTCCACGCCGACCACGCGGTGGACATGGTCCGGCTCGATGTAGACCGCCACCCGCACCTCGCCGGGGGCCAGCCAGGGGAACGTCTCCGTGCCCAGGTACTTCCGCGCGAGACGGTCCATCACCCCTACGGCCGGATCCCCCTCGACGAAGCGGACGGCACGGCCCCGGATCTCCACCCGGTGATACGGGTCCTCGGTGTCCATGCAGCACAGCGACACGCGGGGATCACGCCGGAGGTTCTCCTCCTTGACCCGGCCCGCCGAGGTGTTGATCACCACCAGGCCGTCCTCCAGATCGGCCCACATCGGCGTCAACTGCGGCGATCCGTCCGGGTTCAGCGTGGCCACCTGCCAGAACCGGGGTTCCCGGAGCCAAGTGCGGGTGGTCTCGTCCAGCGTGGCAGCCATGCGGTCTCGCTCCTCTTTCGTGGGCCAAACCGTCAACGCATACCCTGACCACCGGGGTTCCGAACACCCGGAGTCGGGGAAGTGCTGCCGCACACCACCGGCACTCCGTATGCTCACAGCATGATCGATGTGCCGCTCTCCGCGCTGGAAGTCGCCATGGTCCAAGCTGGTACGCGAGCCGTGGACACGTTACGTGACACCACCGCCTTCGCCCAGCGTCTCGACGCCCTCGGCTACCGTCGGCTCTGGTACGCCGAGCACCACCACTCCCCCGCCATCGGCGCCTTCCCACCCGTGGTCCTGACCGCCCACGCGGCCGCGTCGACCTCGGCCATCCGCCTGGGCTCAGGAGGTGTACTGGCGCCCAACCACGCCCCCATCATGCTGGCGGAGCAGTTCGGCACCCTCGCCGCGCTGCACCCCGACCGGATCGACCTGGGCATCGGCCGCGGTCCCGGCACCTTCGACGAGGCCACGGCCCGGGCGCTGCGGCGCGGCGCCGGTCCGACGACGGACGACGAGTACCTGGACGATGTGGCGGCGACGCTGCGGTTCCTGGTCGAGGAGGTCGCGCTCGGCACGCTCCCGGAGCCGTGGCTGCTGGCCTCCAGCAACGCCGGTGCGGCGCTCGCCGCGCGGCTCGGCCTGCCCATGGCCTTCGCCCATCACATCCGCCCCGACAACACCCTCGCCGCGCTCGACCACTACCGCGCGCATTTCTCCCCCTCCCCGTGGTGCGCGAGCCCCCGTGTGCTGGTGTGCGTGGAGACCATCTGCGCCGAGACCGAGGACGAGGCCGCGTGGCTGGCGGGCCCGATGAACGTCGTCAAGGCCGGGCTCCTCAAGGGTCACAGCGAGGTCCCGTTCCCCTCGCCCGAAGAGGCGTCGGCGCATCCGTTCACCGCGGAGGAGCGGGCGGGGGTCGCGGCGTTCGGGGCCCATCAGGCGTACGGCACTCCCGAGACGGTCCTCGGCCGTCTGACGGAGGTGGCGAAGGCGACCGGCGCGGAGGAGCTGATGCTGGTCACACCGGTCTACGCGCTGGCCGCCCGCCTGCGCTCCTACGAACTCGTCAAACGGCACGCCGCCATGCCGTAGGCGACTCACAAGAATCACACAAGACCGCCTCCTACGGTTCCCGGCGACGAAGACGCACAACTCGTAGGAGGTTGCGCCATGTTCGGCAGTCGCCGTCCACGTGTCCTCGCCGCCCTGTGTGCGGCCCTGGCCGTCGCGATGTTGGCCTCGTGTGACAGAGGGGTGAACACGGCCGAAGGTGCCACCTCTGACACCGACGCCTCGGCTTCCGGTAAGAAGCCCAACATCGTGTACGTCCTCACCGACGACCTGTCATGGAATCTCGTGAAGTACATGCCGCACGTACAGGAGATGCAGAAGAAGGGGATGACCTTCAGTAACTTCTTCGCCACCGACTCGCTGTGCTGCCCGTCGCGTACATCCATTCTCACGGGTCAATTCCCGCACAACACCGGTGTCTTCACCAACAGCGGCGACGACGGAGGCTACCGCGCCTTTCTGAAGAACGGCAACGAAAAGAAGACCTTCGGGCCCGCGATGCAACGCGCCGGCTATCGCACCGGATTCATGGGCAAGTACCTCAACGGATACCAGCCGGGCGACAAGAACGGCACCGACAAGCCCTATGTGCCCGCCGGCTGGGACGAGTGGGACGTCGCCGGGGAGGGCTACCATGAGTACAACTACGAGCTGAACGAGAACGGCAAGGTCGTGCCCTATGGCAAGGACCCCCAGGACTATCTGACGGACGTCCTGTCGAAGAAGGCCACCTCGTTCATCGGCTCCTCGGCGGAAGAGAAGAAGCCGTTCATGCTGGAGGTGGCCACGTTCGCACCGCACGGCCCCTACACACCCGCGCCGCGCCACAAGGGCAAGTTCCCGGGGCTCAAGGCTCCGCAGACCGATGCCTATGACAAGGCGACCGTTAACGCGCCGGAATGGCAGCGCTCATTGTCACCGCTGACGCCGAAGGAAAAGCAGGGGATCGACCGGAATTTCGCCAAGCGAGCGCGCTCGGTCCAGGCGGTCGACGAAATGATCGGTCAGCTGGAGAAGACGCTCGAGGACAAGGGCCTGGCGGACAACACCTATATCGTGTTCGGGTCGGACAACGGCTTCCACATGGGCGAACACCGGCTCCGCACCGGAAAGCAGACCGCCTACGACACCGATATCAACGTGCCGCTGATGGTCACCGGACCCGATGTTCCGGCGGGTAAGAAGGTGTCCCAGCTCGCCGAGAACGTCGACCTCAACCCGACCTTCCAGGACCTCGCGGGCGTGGACCCGCCGTCGGGCGTGGACGGACGCAGCCTCAACGACCTGATGCACGGCCGGACCGAGGACGAGTGGCGCGATGCCGTCCTGGTCGAGCACCATAAGGCGGCGTCCAAGAAGGGCGATCCCGACGCGGCGCCCAAGAACGCGGGCGATCCACCGACCTACGCGGCGATGCGGACCGATGACTCCCTCTATGTCGAATACACCGATGGAGAGCGGGAGTTCTACGATCTGGACTCCGACCCCGAGCAGCTGACCAACCGGGAGGCGTCCCTCTCGGCCGAACAGCGGGCCGCCCTGCACCGCACCCTCACCGCGCTCCAGAAGTGCAAGGGCGCGGAAAGTTGCCAGGACGCGTCCCGGACCGGGAGCAACAGCGACAGCTAGCGGCACCCCCGGCGTGGCGGACCCTCAACGGCCCGCCACGCCGGGGCATATGAACTCCACCCGGACCTCGTCGGCCAGCTTCAGCGCGCCCAGGAACGCGGTGTACGGCTTGATGCCCCAGGTGGACTGCGTGAAGGACGCCGAGCCGCGCAGCGTCCCCTCCGGATCGGCGCTCCCGTGCACCGTCACCGGGTGGGTACGGCCCTTGATGGTGAGGTCGCCGGTGATCTCGAAGGACTCAAGTGTTCCGGTGATGTGGGTGGAGCGGAAGGTGATCGTGGGGTGCTCCGCGGTGTGCAGCTGCCCCTTGCCCTCCAGCGTCCGCTTGATGTCGGCCCGGTCGCCGTCGGTGAGTGGTTTCAGCCCGCCGGTCCCCTCGCGGACGGCCCAAGAGTCCGTCTCGACCGTCACGCTCACCGACGACCGCTCGGGGGCGTCGGCCACCACCGTCATGTCCCCGGACCACCGGGTGGCCTCAAGGGTCAGATCGTGCCCCGCCCTCCGGCCGAGCCCGGTACGGCTGGTCCTGATCAGCAGCCGGGCGTCCGGCGGGCCTATCCGATACGTTCCGTCGCTCAGCGTCATAGCACTCACCTCAGTGTGCGAGAGCCGGGATGATACCGCCCGCGAGCACCGCTTCCCGCTGCCGGGGTGAGAGGCGGTGGCGGACGGTGTACTCCTCGTCCCGGGTCGCGTTGCGGACCCGGAGGGCCGGTTCGCCGCCCGGGGCGAGGGCCTCGCGCAGACCGGACACATGCAGCCGGTCGTCGGGGCCGATGCGGTCGTAGTCCGCGGGGTCCTCGAATTCGAGCGGCAGCACACCGAAGTTGACCAGGTTCTGCCAGTGGATGCGGGCGTAGGACTTGGCGATGACGGCTCGCAGGCCGAGGTAGCGCGGGGCGATGGCGGCGTGTTCGCGGGACGAGCCCTGCCCGTAGTTCGCACCGGCGACGATGAGGTGCCCGGTGTCCTCCCGGACCGCCTCGGCGCGCCGCGGATAGTCGGGGTCCAGCCGGATGAGGGTGAATCCCGCCAGCTTGGGGAGGTTGGAGCGATAGGGCAGGGCGTCCGCCCCGGCCGGGGAGATCTCGTCGGTCGAGACGTCGTCACCGGCCTTGAGGAGTACGGGGCCGTGAATGCTGTCCGGCAGCGGATCCAGCTCCGGCAGCGCGGAGATGTTGGGGCCGCGTACCAGCTGGACGCGCGCGGCCTCGTCCGGTGGCAGCGGCGGTTCCAGCATGGCGTCGTTGTTCGACGGCGGCTCGGGCGCCTCCGGCGTGGGAGGGGCCGCCGCCGAGACGCGCTCGGCCCAGTCGCGCGGATCCACGATGGCGCCGGTCAGCGCGGAGGCCGTGGCGGTCTCCGGTGAACACAGCCACACCGCGTCGTCCGCGGTGCCGGAGCGGCCGGGGAAGTTGCGCGGGAAGGTGCGCAGGGAGTTGCTTCCCGTGGCCGGGGCCTGCCCCATCCCGATGCAGCCCAGACAGCCCGACTGATGGATACGGGCACCGGCGGCGATCAGGTCGAATGTCGCACCGCAGCGCGTCAGGTCCTGGAGGATCTCGCGGGATGTCGGGTTGATGTCGAAGCTCACCCCGGCCGGGACCTGGCGCCCGGCCACCATGGCGGCCGGGACGGCGAAGTCGCGGAATCCGGGGTTGGCGGAGGAGCCGATGACGGCCTGGGCGATGGGCTCCCCGGCGGCCTCCCTGACCGGTACGACGTTTCCCGGAGAGGTGGGCCGCGCGATGAGCGGCTCCAGTGACGACAGGTCGATCTCCTCGTCGAGGTCGTAGGACGCGTCCTCGTCCGCGGTGATCTCGACGAAGTCTTCGCCGCGCCCCACCCCGTCGAGGAAGCCGCGCACCGCCCCGTCCGAGGGGAAGACGGTGGTGGTGGCGCCGAGTTCGGCCCCCATGTTGGCGATGACATGGCGGTCCATCGCGGTGAGGCAGGCAAGGCCGGGCCCGTGGTACTCCAGGACACGATGGACGCCGCCCTGCACCCCGTGCCGGCGCAACAGCTCCAGGATCACGTCCTTGGCGCTGACCCACGGGGGCGGTTCCCCGGTCAGCCGGATGCCCCAGACCTTCGGCATGGTGAGGTGGAGCGGCCGTCCGGCCATGGCGAGCGCCACCTCCAGGCCGCCGGTGCCGATCGCCAGCATGCCCAGGGAACCGGCCGCGCAGGTGTGCGAGTCGGAACCGGCCAGGGTTTTGCCGGGGGCACCGAAGTGGTGCATATGGGTCGGGTGGGACACGCCGTTGCCGGGTTTGGAGAACCACAGGCCGAAGCGGCGGGCGGCCGAGCGCAGGAAGAGGTGGTCCTCGGCGTTGCGCTCGTCGGCCTGGAGGATGTTGTGGTCGACGTACTGGACACTGGCCTCGGTGCGGACCCGGTCCAGGGCCAGCGCTTCCAGCTCCTGCATCACCAGCGTGCCGGTGGCGTCCTGCGTCAGCGTCTGGTCCACCCGCAGCGCGATCTCCTCCCCCGGCACCGTCCGGCCGGACAGCAGATGATCATCGATGAGCCGCTGGGTCACGGTGCCGTGCGCACGGGCACGGGGCAGATTCATATGCCACCGCCTTTCCGGACGGAGTGCCCGGACCCTCCGGGCGCCCCGCCCCGGGTACCCCGTCCACGCCGCGTCATCTTTTTTCCTGGCTCTTGACGAAAATCGGCGGGCGTCCGCATGCTGTGCTCATGCCAACCAGCTCCGAGAACAGGTCGCCCATCCACAGACGCACATTGTTGGCCGGAGTCGCGGGTTCCCTGGGCATGGCGGCGGGACTGCCCGCGGCCGCCGCCCAGGCGTCGCCCGCGGGGGCCGCCGCGCTGCGGCGGTACCCGTCGAACTGGCCCGAACTCAACCCCTACGGCCTCGCGGACACCCGCCCGGACCTGTGGCCGCGCAAGGACAACTCCTTCGTCCTCCCGCTCGAACCGCGCCCCCGTGACCGGGAGCGCGGCCTGGTCTGGATGCGGGACACCTACGTCAACTGCTTCGTCGTGGACGGCCGTCCCGTCTACGTGGCCACGGGCACCACCCGCGTGCCCGGGCTCACCGCCGCCGGCCCGTGGAACGACGGCATCTTCGTGTGGGTGGCCCCGTCCCTGCGGGGCCCCTGGAAGCTGGTCGACACGACCGGCATCCGGCCGGGCGCCGAGCGCGGCAAGGTGTGGTCGCCCGAATTCGTCGGCGAGAACCGGCCCGGACGCACCGTCGTCGCCCCGTGGCAGGAGTACTGGTACGACGAGCGGTTCGGCAAGCGCGGCGAGGTCTGGGCCCCGGAGCTGCACCGCTTCCGCGGCACCTGGTACATCGTCGCGTGCATGGGCGACCACTCCCGGAAGGTCGGTTCGTTCCTGCTGGTGAGCGAGGGCGGGATCGAGGGCCCGTACCGGCTCATCGAGGGCAACCACGACAAGCCCTTCGGCGACCCGTTCATCGGGGGGCCGGATTTCATCGAGCCCGGCGCGTACCACCACATCGACGGCAGCCTCTTCACCGAGGGCGACGACGCGTGGCTCGTGCTGCACAACAACCTGTACGCGAGGTTCCGGGACGACATGGAGGACATCGTCCCGGCGAGCGGCCTCCCGGCGTTCCAGCAGCGGCCCTACTCCCCCGAGCCGTATCTCGAGGGTGCGTACGTGTTCAAGTACGAGGGCTCGTACTACCTGCTCCAGGCCGCGTGGAACCGGACGTCGGCCAATCCCGACGGCAGCACCCGCTACGCCTACGACCCGCCCGGCCCGGGGCGTGTCCAGTACCACTACGACGCCGTCATCGCCGTCTCGGACCGGTTCGAGGGGCCGTACTCCAAGCGGTGGACCGCGGGGGTCGGCGCCGGCCACAACAACGTCTTCGTGGACCACGACGGCCGGCTGTGGGCCACGTTCTTCCGCAATCCGAACTTCGGCTACTGGTCCGACCCGTCGCGCATCGCCGACGCCGCCGTGCCCGGTGTCGTCCGGCTGGAGTGGACGGGCCCGGAGGGCCGCCGGCTGTACGTCCGGCGCCGCCGGTGGTGAGCCAGCGCCTGGTCAGGCGTACACCTTGCGCCGCCGCGGGCCAGGCCCGGGGCAGTGGTGTCGTTGCTCTTGACCACCGTCCAGGGCGCGTACTCCGTGTGTAGTCGTTCCAGCGCGCCAGCGAGGCGAGGTCCATCGGGCTGAGCTTCCACTGCCGTACGGGGTCCACCTGGCGGATCGTGAAGCGGGTGCGCTGCTCGCTCTGGGACACCGAGAACCAGAACTTCACCAGGTCCACGCCGTCGTCCACGAGCATCCGCTCGAAGAGCGGCGCCTGGCGCGTGAAGCGCCGGTACTCGTCCTTCGAGCAGAAGCGGCTTCTCCAGCGCCACGACCCGCGCGCCACGCGGGTTGTCGACCGGGCTTCCGTCCGGCCGGATGAGCACGGGGTCGTCATGGTCGCTGTAGTCGACCGTCAGGTCGGCCAGCTCGGACAGCGAGGGCGGCGTTGTCATACGGTCCTGCCTTTCCGTTCTCAGTGGAACTGCGGCACGATCAGGTAGATCCCGTAGGCCACCACCGCCGCGCACGCCACGAAGCACAGTCCGGCCTGGGTGAGGCCCGGGGCCGAGCCGCTGCCGTTCTCCTCACGGGCCGCCTCCACGCGGGCGACGCCCAGGACGCCGAGGGCGAAGACGGTGACCACGGCAATGGTGACGCCGATGCTCACCGCGGTGACCTGGCCGAGTGCGGTCCAGTCGAGATGCATCGTCTTGACTCTCCGGAAATCGAGGGCTTATGCGGCCGTGCCCACCTGGGCCGGCGGCTCGTTGCGGATGGTGACCTCATGGGCGTCGTTGACGTTCTTCGCGTCCACGGGGTTGCGGCGGGAGAGGAGCACGATGCCCCCGGCGAGGGCCGCGCCGATCAGCGCGACGACCGCCGCGCCGATGTTTCCGCCGTTCGTGACCACGCTCGCGGAGACGCCGCCGACCAGCGCGGCGGCGGGCAGGGTGACCATCCAGGCGATCACCATGCGGCCCGCGACGCCCCAGCGCACCTCCGCCAGCCGTCGGCCGAGACCCGCGCCGAGGATGCTGCCGGAGGCCACCTGGGTGGTGGACAGGGCGAAGCCGAGGTGGGCGGAGGTGAGGATGACGGTCGTGGAGGCGGTCTCGGCGGCGAAGCCCTGCGGGGACTGGATCTCGGTCAGGCCCTTGCCCATGGTGCGGATGATCCGCCAGCCGCCCAGGTAGGTGCCGAGGCCGATGGCGAGGCCCGCGGAGGCGATCACCCACAGCGGCGGACCGGCGTCGTGGCCGAGGGCGCCCGTCGAGATCAGGGTCAGCGTGATGACGCCCATGGTCTTCTGCGCGTCGTTGGTGCCGTGGGCGAGCGAGACGAGCGAGGCCGAGGCGATCTGACCGGCCCGGAAGCCCTTGGTCACGGACTTCTTACGGGCCCGGTCGGTGAGCCGGTACGCGAGGTAGGTGGCCAGCAACGCGGCGATACCGGCGACGACCGGCGAGGCCACCGCCGGTATCAGCACCTTCTCGACAACCTTGTCGAAGTGCACGCCGTGAGTGCCCGCGCCGACCCACACGGCCCCGATCAACCCGCCGAACAGGGCGTGCGACGAGCTCGACGGCAGCCCGACCAGCCAGGTCAGCAGATTCCAGAGGATCGCCCCGACCAGACCCGCGAAGATCATGCCCGGGGTGACCAGGGAGTCGTCCACGATGCCGCCGGAGATGGTCTTGGCGACCTCGGTGGACAGGAAGGCGCCGACGATATTGAGGATCCCGCTCACCAGAACCGCGGTTCTGGGGGTGAGCGCGCCGGTGGCGATGGAGGTCGCCATCGCGTTGGCCGTGTCATGGAATCCATTGGTGAAGTCGAAGGCGAGCGCCGTGACGATGACGACCGCCACCAAGAAGGTGATGTGGTCCATCCCTGCATGCAAACAAGGTCAGGCCAATGCCCGGCGAACTCGAGGCAAAGGCAGTACAAGGACGGCGCGGGCAGGTCGTGGGAATCGTTGTCAGCGCGGCACAACCCTGGTGGATCCCCTACTTCACCCGGTCGGACCCTGCCGCGCGGCCGCGCGCCGCGGGCCCGGCGAACGTTGAGGAGCCACAACCCCCAAGGGAAACGAGGACACCATGGCGGCGCCTCCGGCTCTCGGCTCCGGATGCGGGCGGCTCCGGGCACGCGGGCGGCTCCGGTCACGTGTCGCGGCGGCCGGATGCGCCGTGGCGGTGTGCGCGGCCGTGGCGGCCCCGGCCACCGCGGAGGACGCCGACGCCCGTCGTAAACCCACGGTGGTCCTGATCCACGGCGCGTTCGCGGACGGCTCCAGCTGGAACGGTGTCATCGAACGGCTGGAGCGCCGCGGTTACCCCGTCTTCGCCCCCGCCAACCCGCTGCGCGGCCTCGCCACCGACTCCGCCTACATCGCCTCCGTCCTGGACAGCGTCAAGGGCCCGATCGTGCTGGTGGGCCACTCCTACGGCGGCGCGGTCATCAGCACGGCCGCGGCGGGGAACTCCCGGGTGAAGTCGCTGGTGTACGTGTCCGCCCTGATGCCCGACAAGGGGGAGAGCGGGCAGTCGCTGGCCGCCCGGTTCCCCAGCGAGCTCGCCACCGCCACCAAGGCGGTGCGCTACCGGGCCGGTGGCGGTGTGCGGGGCACGGACCTGTACCTGAAGCGGGACAAGCTGCACCGGGTCTTCGCCGCCGACCTGCCGGCCAGTGCGGCGAGGCTGCTGGCGGTGACCCAACGGCCCGCCACGACGGCCACGTTCTCGGAGAAGGCCAAGGTGGCGGCGTGGCGGCAGATCCCGTCCTGGTTCCTCGTCGCCCGGCAGGACAAGACCATCAACCCCCGGCAGGAGCGCTTCGAGGCCAAGCGCGCCCACTCGCACACCGTGGAGATCAACTCCTCCCACGTGGCCATGATCGCCCACCCCCGGGCGGTCACCGACCTCATCGTCAAGGCCGCCACGGCCACCGGTTCGGCCCGGCCGTCGCCCGCGGCCAACCCCTCCGACTCCCGAGCCCGCGCGGAGTCCCGGCCCGCCGACACGGCCGCCGCGTGGGTGACCGCGGGCACGGCGGCGCTGCTCCTGGGCGGTGGCGCCCTCCTGGTCGGCCGCCGCCGACGCCGGCGCCCGCGCTGACCGACTGCCGACCACCATCAGCCGACCGACTGCCGATGACCATCAGGCGAGGGGGCGCCAACCCCTACAGCCATCCCCGTTCACGGGCGATCCGCGCCGCCACATGGCGGTTCTCCGCGCCGAGTTTGGCCGCGGCGGCGGACAGGTAGTTGCGCACCGTCCCCGGGGACAGCGCGGCGCGGGACGCGATCTCCGCCACCGGTGCCCCGTCCTCGGCCAGCGACAGCATTTCCGCCTCCCGGGGAGTGAGGGGTGACTCGCCCGCGGCGATCGCGTCCGCCGCCAGTTCGTGGTCCACGTAGCGGCCGTCCGTGTGCACCGTACGGATGATCTCGGCCAGCCGCCGCGCGGACACCGTCTTCGGCACGAAGCCACGCACACCCGCCGCCAGCGCCTGCTTCAGCGCCCCGGCCCCGGCGTGGCTGGTGACGATCATCGAGGCGCACTCCGGCACCTCGTCGCGCAGCCGCGCCGCCACCGACACCCCGTCACGTCCGGGCATCCGCATGTCCAGCACGGCCACGTCGGGGCGGTGGGCCCGGGCCATGGCCAGCGCCTCGTCGCCCGTTCCGGCCTCCGCCACCACGGTGATGTCGTCCTCCAGCGCCAGGAGGGAGGCGAGCGCGCCCCGGATGAGGTGTTCGTCGTCCGCCAGCAGAACCCTGATCATTCGCCCGCCTCCCACGGGATCCTCGCGGTCAGGCGGAAGATCCCGTCCGGGCGCCGTTCGGTGGCCAGGGTGCCGTCCACCTCGGCCAGGCGCTCGCGCAGCCCCGGCAGGCCGCTGCCGGTGCCCGGTCGGGGGTCCGTGTCCGCCCCGTCGTTCTCCATCAGCAGTGCCACCGAGCCCGCGACCGTGGCGCGCACCGACACCTCGCAGCGGGACGCGCCCTGTGCGTGGCGGAGCACGTTCGTCGTTCCCTCGCGGACCACCCAGCCGAGCGCCGTCTGCGTCTGCGCGGGCAGCCGCGCCGCCGGGCCGTTCTCGATCCGGCAGTCGATCCCGGCCGCTTCGAGCACGGACCGGGCCCCAGCCAGTTCGGCGTGCAGATCGGCGGTGCGGTAGCCGCGTACCACCGCGCGGATCTCCCGCTGTGACTCCTGCGCGATCCGCTGCACCTCCTCCATCTGGGCCACCGCCTCCGCCCGGCCCCGCCGGGCCAGCTCCACCGCGAGCTCGCTCTTCAGCGCCACCACCGCGAGGTTGCGGCCCAGCACATCGTGCAGATCGCGGCCGAAGCGCAGCCGCTCCTCCGCCACGGCCAGGCGGGCCTGCGTCGCCCGCGCCCTGGCCAGCTCCTCGATCAGCCGCACGCTCCACCCCGAGACCCGTAGCGCGGTGGCCATGAACGGAACCAGGAGCGAGGTGGCGCCGATCACGAGGGCCAGCGGCTCGCCCGACAGCCCGCCGGCCACCGCCGCGCCGAGCGCCGCCACCGGCACAGCTCCCACCAGCAACGCCCCGGTGCGGCGCGGCAGCGCCAGCATCGGCGGGCCGGCGTAGTACATCAGCAGCCAGACCAGATACGACGCCAGGTTCCCGTCATGGATGCGTCCGGCGGCCAGCAGCGCACACCCCAGGGCGGCCATGGCCACGGTGACGGCGGCGTACAGCGCGACCAGCAAGACCGGGCGCGGTCCGGCGCCGAGGTAGTGGAGCAGGGCGGCGCGGGAGAGCAGCCCCTGGACGGCGACGTGCGCCGTGCCCACGCCCGCCACCAGGGCCGACCCGAGCGGGCCGGCCTCCGTCGTCGCGATCCAGAACACCCACAGCGCCGCCTCGGTGGCGGCGAGGAAGACGACGGTGGCGAGGGTGTAGCGGCGGTAGCGCTCGGGGCCGTCCGGGCCCCCGAGCCGCTCCACCCAGTCATCCACGCTCATGCTCATCGTCTCCATCACCTTCGGCTCCGCCGTCCTCAACCTCGCGGTCCCCAGCGGAACCACCGGCGTACACCGAACACTGCCAGGCCCGTCCAGGCCAGCGCGAGGAGCGCCGCCCGAAGCTGGTCCACACCGTCCAGACCGCCCGTCCAGCCGCCCCTCAGCAGGTCCATCACCGGCGAGAACGGCAGCCAGGCGGCGATGTCGGCCATCGTGTCCGGCATCACCTCGCGCGGTGCGTAGACCCCGGAGGCGGCCATGGTCACCAGCAGGAACGGCAGGAACGTCAGCTGTGCGCTCTCCGCGGTCCGGGTGAACGCGGCCGTCAGCGCCCCCGCGGCCACCAGCATCGCCACGCCGACGAGCAGGCCGAACACCGCCAGATGCGGGGCGGCCGGCGCGTCCGCGTCCAGGAACGCGGTCATCCCGATCGCCAGCAGCACGGACTGCACGATCGCCAGCAGGAACGCCGGGAGGGCGTTGCCGACGAGGATCTCCCAGTCGCGCACCTCACCGGTGCGCAGCCGCTTCAGTACGAGGGTCTCGCGGCGCAGCACATACACGCCGACCAGGTTCGTGTAGACGGAGAAGAACAGCGCCATCGCCAGCGCGGCGGGCAGCATGACGGTGGCCACCGACAGACCGGTGCCTCCCAGGTCCAGCTCCTTGACCACGCCGCGCATCGCGAAGGCGATGATGCTCGGCAGGATCACGGCGGTGACCAGGGACGCCTTACTGCGCATCAGCAGCGTCAGCTCGGCGCGGCCGAGGGCGGTCAGACGGTCCATGGCGGTGACCCGGGTGGGCGTGGCCGCGTGGGTGCGTCCCGTACGGGCCGTTGACGTCGTCATCGTGTCCCCTCGCTCTCCAGGCCCTTCGCGATCTCCATGAACGCCTCCTCCAGCGTGGCCGACCGGGCGTCGAACCCGCGCAGCGCCACGTCCTTGTCCCGGGCCCACAGCAGCAGCGCCGTCGCCGTGCGCTGGAGGTCGGCGGTCTCCAGCCTGACCGTCCGCCCGGCGTTCTCCTGCCTGGTCACCCCCAGCGGCGCCAGCGGTGGCAGATCGCCGACGAAGTAGTCCATGGGCAGCTCGAAGCTCATCCGCGAGGGCCGCTCGGCGACCACGTCGGCGACCCGGCCCGAGGTGGCGATCCGCCCGGCGTGCATGATCGCCAGCCGGTCGGCCAGATGCTCCGCCTCCTCCAGGTAGTGGGTGGTGAGCAGCACCGTCGTGCCCTGCTCCTTGAGCTCCCGGATCAGCTCCCAGGTCTCGTGGCGGGACTGCGCGTCCAGGCCGGTCGTCGGCTCGTCCAGGAACAGCACCTCCGGCCGCCCCAGCAGGGCCAGGGCGAGATCGAGGCGGCGGCGCTCGCCACCGGAGAGCTGCTTGACCCGCACCGCCCGCCGCTGGGTCAGCCGGGTCAGCTCCAGGGCCTCGGCCACGGGGCGGGCGCCGCTGGTGCACCCCGCCCACATGCGCGCGGTCTCGGTGACCGTGAGCTCGGTCGGGAAGCCGCCCTCCTGGAGCATCACCCCGATCCGGGGGCGGACGGCGGCGCGGTCGCGGTACGGGTCGCCGCCGAGCACCCGAACGGTCCCGGAGGTGGGGGTGGCCTGCCCCTCCAGGACTTCGAGGGTGGAGGTCTTACCGGCCCCGTTGGTCCCCAGGAGCGCGAAGAGCTCGCCACGGGCGACAGTGAGATCGACGCCGCGCACGGCCTCGAATCCCTTGTAGTGCCGCCGCAGGTCGGCGGTTTCGATGACGGTGTCCATGCCTTCCAGGTTTCCGGCACGGCGGGGCCGGGAGGAGTGCGGCATGTCATGAGTCCGCATGACAGATGTCATACGGACTCATGAGGTGGCGTCAGGCGGGCTCATGGCATGGCGCCGGGCGGGCTCGTGGCGTGGCGTCAGAGGCCGCGGACGGCGTCGGTGAGCGCCTGGTCGAGGATGGCGACACCGCGGGCGATCTCATCGTCGCTCGCGGTCAGCGGGGGCGCGATCCGGAAGGTGCCGCCCATGCCGGGCAACTGGACGATGTTCATGTGCAGCCCGAGCTCGAAGCAGCGCCGGGTGACGGCCGCGCCGAGCCGGTCGGCGCCACCGGCGCCCAGCACCTGGTCGCCGACCAGCTCCATCCCCAGCAGCAGCCCGCGGCCGCGGACGTCCCCGACGACGTCGTGGCGGATGGCGAGCTCATGGAGCTGACCGCGCAGTGCCGTGCCGAGTTCGCGCGCCCGCTTGTCGAGGTGGTCGCGGGCCAGGACGTCGAGGACGGTGTTGCCGACGGCGGCCGGCAGCGGGTCGCTGGCATGGGTGGTGAAGAACAGGAACCCCCGGTCGTACGCCTGCTGCTCGATCTCCGGGCTGGTCAGCACGGCGGCCAGCGGGAGCCCGGCGCCGAGCGTCTTGGACAGCGTGAGGATGTCCGGCACGACACCCTCATGGTCGAAGGCGTACCAGTCGCCGGTGCGGCACAGCCCGGTCTGGGCCTCGTCGAGAATCAGCAGCATGTCCCGCTCCCGGCACTTCTGGGCCAGGGAGGAGAGATAGCCCGGCGGGAGTTCGATGACGCCACCGGAGCTGAGGATCGGCTCGACCAGGCAGGCGGCGAGACTGCCGACCGACTGGGCGTCGATGAGGTCGAAGCCCAGGTCGAGCTGGCGGCGCCAGTCGAGCGCGCCCTCGGCGTCGACGATGTCGGGGTGGAAGCGGTCCGGTACCGGCAGCGCGAAGTTGCCCGGTGCGGCCGGGCCGTAGCCCTTGCGTCCGGCGCTGTAGGTGGCGTTCGCGGCGGCCTGGGTCATGCCGTGCCAGGACCGGGCGAACGAGACGATCTCATGGCGGCCGGTGACGAGTTTCGCCATCCGCACCGCGGCCTCGTTCGCCTCCGCCCCGGTGGTGAGGAGCAACGCCTTGTCGAGGGGATCGGGCAGGGTCTCGGCGAGCCGCCGGGTGAGGTCGATGACCGGGCGGCTGAGCATGCCGCTGTGCAGATGATCGAGGTGGGCGACCTGCTCGCGCACGGTGGCGACGATCTCCGGATGGGAGTGGCCGAGGATCGCGCTCATCTGGCCGGAGGTGAAGTCGAGCAGCTCGCGGCCGCCCTCGGTGAACACCGATGTGCCCGCGGCACGGGCGATGACCTCGGGGGTGAACGCGGCTCGGCCGGAATAGCGGATGAGGTGGCGCTCCACGGCGCCACCGGCTGTCTCGGGATCCATACGAACGACGTTAGGGATGCGCCACTGCGCGCGTCCATCGCACAGATCCGACCGTTCTGTTCGTCAGAACCGGACAGCCGACCCGTAGAATCGCCGCATGCTCAACTCGGGCCGGCTGCGGCTGCTCAGCCTGCTGGAAACCCTGGGCACCGTCCGTGCGGTGGCCGAGACGCTGCACCTGAGCGCGTCGACGGTGTCCCAGCAACTCGCGGTCCTGGAGACCGAGACCCGGTGCCGGCTGATCGAGCGGACCGGTCGGAGGGTGCGGCTGACCCCGGCCGGACTGCTGCTGGCCCGCCGGGGCCGGGAGATCCTGGACCAGATGGCGGAGGCCGAGGCCGAGCTGCACGCCCTGAACGACGAGCCCATCGGCACCGTACGGCTCGGGGCGTTCCAGAGCGCGATCTACACCTTCGCGGTCCCGGCGGCGACCCGTCTGGCCACCACCCACCCGCGGCTGCACCTCGAACTGATCGAGCTGGAGCCGCACGAGGGCGGACCGGCTCTCCGCTCGGGCGAGGCGGACGTCATCGTCACCACCACCGACTACGTCGGCCTCTCATGGGGCGCCGACCTCGAGATCATCCCGCTCGGAACCGACCCGATCGTGCTGGTGCTGCCGCGCGACCACCCGCTCACCAGCCGTACGACGGTGAACCTCGCGGCGTGCGCGGAGGAGACCTGGGCGTGTGACCGACCGCAGTCGTACATGGCGGATCTGACCGTGCGGCTGTGCCGCGAGTCGGGGTTCGAACCCCGGGTGGCCTGCCGGTTCAGCAACTATCTGATGCTGCTGCGACACGTCGAGTCGGGCCGGTCGATCACCCTGCTGCCCGCGCTCGCCATCACCCCGGACCACGCCGTCGCCACCCGCGAGCTCAGCACACCGGTGCACCGCAACATCACCATCGCGGTGCGGCGCGGCACGACGCAGCGCGCCGCGGTGACCGCGGTCGTGGCGGCCCTTCGCGACCACCCCGAGATCCCGGCCCTGTCCGCCCCGAACCACCCGTCCGCCCCGAACCAGCGGAACCAGCCCCCGGCCCGGGACCGTTGATTCCCGGCGTGCTCTGGACGCCGGAGGGCGCCACCAGTGCCCGTCCCCGGGAGGACCCGCCTCAGATGAGCCGCGCGTACTCGCGGAACTCCCAGTCGGTGACGTACCGCTGGAACCTGGCGAGCTCATCCCGCTCGAAGGCGAGGAAGGCGTCGGCGAAGGGCTTGCCGAGCGCATCGGTGAGCTGGCCGTCGCCTTCCAGGGCGTCGAGGGCCCGGCCGAGGTCGGTCGGCAGCGGGGTGGCGGTGCGTACGGCGTTACTCGTCGGCGGCGGTCTGATCGCCCCCGTCCCCGGCGCCCGCGAGGCCGTCGGGGAACCCACCGCCGACGGCCGTACCGTCGTGCTCACCACCGGCTTCGCCCGTGTCACCCAGGACGCCATCCTCGACGCGCTCGGCTGGCGCGGCCTGGTGCCGCTCACCCTGTGCCCCGCCGAGGACATGGCGCAGGTGGCCGTCGTCGGCGACACCTCCTACGACATGCTCAGCGGCGTACGGGCCGGGGCGGGGCTGGTCGCCGGGGTGCGCACCGGGGCCCACGGCGACGAGGCGTTCCGCTCGGCCGGGGCGACCCATGTACTGGACTCGGTGGCCGACCTCCCCGCCCTGCTGCGGGGGGTCGGCTGACGCCTGGACGCGGGCTACGGGCAGCCGAACCCACGCTCAGGCGGGACGGACCACATAAGTGGCGCCCGCGTTCGCGGTGAAGGCCGTGACCCCCGGCTCCGGCCGGGTGGTGGTGACGGGCGCGTCCCCCGAGGTCACCCGCACGGCGTTCGCCGTACGCAGCCGCGTCGGGCCTCCGGCCCGTGCCCTCAGCAGCGCCTCGCCCAGCGCTCCGCCCCGCCAGCTGACGTCCACTTCGAAACCGCCCCGCGCCAGCAGGCCACGCACGCTGCCGTCCGGCAGGTTCGGCGGGAGGGCGGGCAGCAGATGCAGTTCGTCGTGCTGGCTCTGGAGCAGCCATTCGGTCACTCCGGCGCAGGCGCCGAAGTTGCCGTCGATCTGGAACGGCGGATGCAGGTCGAAGAGGTTTGGGGCGGTGCGCTCGGGGGTGAGCAGATCGGTGAGCAACTTGTAGGAGCGCTCCCCCTCCTGGAGCCGCGCCCAGAAGTTGATCTTCCAGGCGAGCGACCACCCGGTCCCCGCGTCGCCGCGCTGTACGAGGGTGGTGCGCGCGGCGGCGAAGAGGTCCGGGGTGCGCGTCCGGCTGATCTGGTTGCTCGGATGCAGTCCGTACAGATGGGAGACATGGCGGTGCTGCTGCTCGGGGGCGCCCGCGTCCCAGTCCTGCTGCCACTCCTGGAGCTGGCCCCGCGCGCCGACCTTCATGGGGGCGAGCCGTCCGCGCGCGGCGAGCACCTGGTCCCGGAGGGCGGCGTCGGTGCCGAGGAGGTCGGCGGCCGAGGCCACCGCGCCGAACAGGTCGCGCAGCAGCTGCGTGTCCATCGTCGGCCCGGCGCACAGCGAGCCGCCGCCCCCGGCGTGGTGGGCGTTCTCCGGGGAGACGGAGGGGCAGGTGACCAGCGCGCCCGTGGCCGGCTCGGTGACCAGTGCGTCCAGGAAGAACTGGGCGGCGCCCTTGAGGACGGGGTAGCGCGCCCGCAGCTTCGCCGTGTCGCGGGTGTAGCGATAGTGCTCCCAGATGGCCATGGACAGCCAGGCGCCGCCCATCGGCCACATGCCCCAGAAGGCGCCGTCCACGGGCGCCGTGCCGCGCCAGGCGTCGGTGTTGTGGTGGGTGACCCAGCCGTTCGCGCCGTACTGGGTGCGCGCCGTCGACTGCCCGGCCACGGCCAGCTCGTCGAGCAGCGCGAAGACCGGCTCCCAGCACTCCAGGAGGTTGGCGGGGGCGGCCGGCCAGTAGTTCATCTCCGTATTGATGTTGATGGTGTACTTCGACCCCCAGGGCGGGCTCGTCAGGTCGTTCCAGATGCCCTGGAGGTTGGCCGGCTGGGTGCCGGGGCGGGACGCGGCGATGAGCAGATAGCGGCCGTACTGGAAGTGCAGCTCGACCAGTTGCGGATCGCCGCCGGAGGCGAAGCGGGCGACGCGCTCGTCGGTGGGCAGGGCCGTCGCGTCGCTGGTGCCCACGTCCAGCGAGGTACGGCGGAACAGCGCGCGGTGGTCCTCGACATGGCGACCGCGCAGCTGGCCGTACGGGCGGTTCGCCGCCGGGTTGAGGTCCCCGGCCGCCCGGCCCGCCGCGTCGCCATGGGCGTTCTCCCAGTTCACATAGGTGGTGCCGATGGCCACCAGGACGGTGGCCGCGTCGGCTCCCCGGACGGTGACGGTCCCGCCCGCGCTGGTGGTGGTGCCGCCCTCCGCGAGCACCCGCACCAGCGCGCGGAATCCCACCGCGCCGTCCACCCCGCCCGTGGCGTCGCCGGTCCCGTCGAGTGCGGCGGTGAGCGTATCGGGCGAGGAGAGGGAGGTGCGCAGCGGGCTGTCGAACGTGGCGCCGAAGGACAGGGCGCCCTTCTTCGAGGCGGACAGCCGGACGACGAGGACGCGGTCGGGAGCGCTGGCGAACGCCTCGCGGGTGTACGTCACACCGTCGCGGGTGTAGGTGGTGGTGACAACCGCCGAGTCCAGGTCCAGCTCCCGCCGGTAGCCGGACACCGTGCCGCCCGTCGGCAGCTTCAGGAGCAGGTTGCCGACGGTCTGGTACTGGGCCTGGCCGCCGGGCACGCCCAGGAAGTCGGAGTTGATCAGCGTCTCGGCCTCGGGCCACTTGCCGTCGAAGACGAGCTGCCGGATGCGGGGCAGGGCGGCAAGACCCTTGGGGTTGTCGTAGTCGTGCGGTCCGCCCGCCCAGAGGGTGTCCGCGTTGAGCTGAAGCCGCTCGGTCTCGGTGCCCCCGAACACCATCGCGCCGAGCCGCCCGTTGCCCAGCGGCAGGGCGCCCAGCCAGTCGGCGGCGGGCGCGCGGTACCACAGCGCCAGCGGCCGGTCCGCCGCCTGGTGGCCGCCGTGCCGCGCGGCATGGGCGGACCCGGCGGGCAGGCCGGCGGCGGCGAGGCCCGTTGTCGTCGTGGCGGCGAGGGCCATGAACCGCCTGCGCGGGACGTCGGGGGTCACTCGGCCACGCCCATGGCGTAGGTGATGCCGCCGAGGAGGTGCCGCCGGAAGGCGGGCTCGGCGTAGGACTCCTTGGTGTGGCCGAGGCCGGTGCAGAAGGCGCGGCCGCCCTTCGGCCGCCTGGGGGCGGAGCGGCGCGGGGCGCGGCCGGGGGTGGGCAGGTCTGGACGTTTCCTGTGCACGGGGAACCTCCGGGGAGAAGTGTGATTCTCAATGGGGGCTGGGCACAGCGCGCGCCGTCGCGCCTGGGGCGCAAGGGGACCGTACCGAGTCGGCCCCACTTTGCAAAGCCCGTTGACAAAATCCTGTGCCCGGTCTTCCGTTCACCGCCTCGTGGAAGATGGTGGGTGTGCGGCACCCCCGGGTCCTCCGCATAGGCTGGGGTCCTGTCAGGACAACGGCGGTAACGGGGGACACGATGCGGAAAGAGGCGGTTCGGTACCTTCACTGTCCGTACTGCTCCTGCGCCATGACGATGACCGACGGCACGCTGCGGTGCTCGCGGGGGCACAGCTTCGACGTGGCGAAGCAGGGGTACGTCAATCTGCTGCGCGGCGCCGCCAAGTTCAGCGCGGACACCGCCGCCATGGTGGCGGCCCGCGCGGACTTCCTGGCCGCCGGCCACTACGTACCGATCGCCGGGGCGCTGGCCGCGCTGGCACGCGAGACGGCGCCCGAGGCCACGGGCGGGGACCTCGGCTGTGTCGTGGACATCGGCGGCGGCACGGGCTATCACCTTGCCCGGGTGATGTCGGAGTTCCCGGACTTCGAGGGAATCCTGCTCGACATCTCCAAGTTCGCCGCCCGCCGGGCCGCGCGGGCCCATCCCCGGATCAGCGCGGTGGTGGCCGACGCCTGGGACGGGCTGCCGCTCGCCGACGGGGCCGCGTCGGTGATCCTCAATGTCTTCGCACCGCGCGATCCGGCCGAACTGCGGCGGATTCTGCGTCCCGAGGGTGTGCTGCTGGTGGTCACACCCCGGCCGGATCATCTACGGGAACTGGTGGCGGCGCTGGGGCTGCTGCGGGTGGGCGAGCAGAAGGACGAGCGCCTGGCGGACCGGCTCTCGGCGCACTTCACCGAGGTGGCCCGGGAGCGGTCGCGGAGCACCATGGCACTGGACCACAAGGCGCTGCCGCAGCTGGTGGGGATGGGCCCCAACGCATGGCATCAGCGGAGCGAGCAACTCGAGGAGCGCATCGCGCGGCTGCCCGAGCCCTGCGATGTGACGCTCTCCGTCACGCTCACCGCGTACCGCCCGCTGGTCTGACACCGGACCCCGGCCGCCACCGGGCTCCGCCAGGGGCCATCACGTCCAGACGGTGTGTCCGCCGTCCACCCGGATCGCCTCGATACCGCTGACGTACCGGGCGCCGCAGCGGTCCTGGGGCAGGACGAGCTGGGGCCCGCGCGGCTGAGGTGTCCCCGACCAGGGTCGCATTCACCGCCCCGCCTTCGGTCGAAGGTGATGCGAGCCGCCGGGCTGATGTGCCTGCCGGGCCGCACGGACAGACTCGTGTCCGTGCCGGGACAGTCGAACACCGTCTGCGCGGCGAGGCCGAGCAAGCAACAGGAGCAGAGGCATGTTCAAGGAGTGGCGGCATCGTCGGGCCGTGCAGCGGGTCAAACCCGGGGACGGGCGAGCCCTGAAGCGTTTCCGCTGGTGGCAGTCGCTTACCCGCGCACTGTTCCATCTTCGGCTGATGAACGACGACGGCCGGCAGACGGTCTACTCCGTCGACGTCAGGCATCAGAAGCACTCGTCTTCGTCCGGCAAGGTCATAGCCCACCTGTTCCTCGATGGCAGGCATCACGCCGAGTCCACAGTGCCTGCCGTCTTCCCCGTCCAGGGCGGCACCGTCGAAGTGAGGGCGAGCGGCTTCGGGCTCAAGCGCTGCCACTACGTCACCGCCGAGGGAGCCGAGTTCCAGCTCATCCCGGACCCCGCCTCCGCCGAGGGGCGCCGCGCGCGCTTTGACCGGTCGCACCCCGCGCTGAGCCGCTGCATCGGTTTCCTCTCGGTGATCGTGCTGGTGGTCGGTGTGGTCCTGCTGGTCCTTCAGCTCGCCGAACAGATCACCCGGGATCCGGACGGCTTCGCCCAGTACGTCGGGACCTTCACGTCGCCCATCCAGCTATCGGCATGGAGCAACACCGTGGTCGGACTCGTCACCGTGGCGGCCAGCACGGAGCGGGCGCTGCGGCTGCGCTACAACTGGCTGCTCGACGGCGGGGTGGGCTGATCCCGTTTCCCCGGCGAGGGACGAGCGGCGCGTTGCCCCACACGGAGGAGGGGCGGCCCCGGCCACCCGGCTATGTGGCGTCCGCACAGGCGCGCCCGCGCTGCTCCGGCTCGCCCCCGGCGCTTCCGCGAACAGCAACAGCGGATGACTGTTACCCCATTGGGGGGACGTTGGGCCGCGATCGGCCCGGCAAAGGGGCACCATGCATGCGAAGCCGGTCATTTCCGGCCGCTCATCCCCAGCCCGGCCGCTCATCCCCAGCAAGGAGTTCCCATGCGTATGCGGACCGCCGCCCTGACCGCCCTCTCTTCGCTCGCTCTCACCGCCGCGTCCCTCGCGGTCGGCGCGACCGGTGCCGTCGCGGAGGACGACCCCGATGTCACCGTCAACAACACCAGCAGCACGACCTTCCCCGGCGTATGCGCCAGCAACCAGTTCTCCTTCGTCACCGTCCCGGTCAATCTGGTGGGCGAGTCGGACTCCGGAGCGTGCTGATCCCCTGCTCCACGAGGCCATGAGGAGCGGAACCCCCGGCCGACGCGGCCGGGGGTTTCCCATGCCGTAGGCTGGCCGGCGCAGCTGGTTCGCCCCGTCCGCCAGGCGGGAGGCGTCGCAAGAGGGAACCCGGTGGGAATCCGGGACTGCCCCGCAGCGGTGAGCGGGAACGACCGCCGTCATACGCACTGGGTCCGGTGAGATGGGCCTGGGAAGCGACGGCCAGTAGGTGTCCTCCTGAGGAGGACGCGCCCGTGAGTCCGAAGACCTGCCATCTGCCCGCGTACGGACCACCCGTGCGCGGACATCCCGGTGACCTCGAGGGCGGGTCGGCGAACAGGTACCAGGTGGACGACCGCGCGCCTGCCGCGCGAGGTCGTGGCATCCGGTCCGTCACCCTTCGCGCTCTCCTCCCGTCGCCGGGACCTCAGGGATTCATCTCGCGAAGGAGATCTCCGTGACCACCAAGTCCGCGGCCGGGGCGGCACGGGCCACCGTTTACGGCTACCCCCGCCAGGGCCCGAACCGGGAACTGAAGAAGGCGATCGAGGGCTACTGGAAGGGCCGCGTCACCGCCGACGCGCTGAGCGCCACCGCCGCCGAGCTGCGCCGCGCCAACTGGCGGCGACTGGCCGGGGCGGGCATCGACGAAGTCCCCACGGGCGACTTCTCGTACTACGACCACGTGCTGGACACCACCGTCATGGTCGGCGCCATCCCCGACCGCCACCGGGACGCCGTCGCCGCCGACCCGCTCGACGGGTACTTCGCGATGGCCCGGGGCACACAGGACGTGGCGCCGCTGGAGATGACCAAGTGGTTCGACACCAACTACCACTATCTGGTCCCGGAGCTGGGTCCGGACACGGTGTTCGCGGCCGACTCCGCCAAACAGGTCGCGGAGCTCAGGGAGGCCATCGCCCTCGGGCTGACCGCGCGGCCGGTCCTCGTCGGCCCCGTCACCTACCTCCTCCTCGCCAGGCCCGCGCCCGGCGCACCCGCCGGCTTCGAGCCGCTCACTCTCCTGGACCGGCTGCTTCCGGTGTACGCCGAGGTCATGGCCGACCTGCGGGCGGCCGGTGCCGAGTGGGTGCAGCTCGATGAGCCGGCCCTGGTCCAGGACCGCACCCCCGCCGAACGACACGCGGTCGGCCGCGCCTACCGCGACCTCGGCGCCCTCACCGACCGCCCGAAGCTGCTGGTCGCCTCGTACTTCGGCCATCTCGGCGAGGCGCTGCCGGTGCTGGCCAAGGCCCCGGTCGAGGGGCTGGCCCTGGACTTCACGGAGGCCGCCGCGGCGCATCTGGACGCGCTGGCCGCCGTCGGCGGGCTGCCCCGCAAGCGGCTGGTCGCCGGTGTCGTCAACGGTCGCAACATCTGGGTCAACGACCTGGAGAAGTCCCTGGCCACGCTCGGCACCCTGCTGGGTCTGGCGGATCGGGTCGATGTGGCCGCCTCCTGCTCGCTGCTCCACGTCCCCCTCGACACGGCGGCCGAGCGGGACGTCGAACCGCAGATCCTGCGCTGGCTGGCCTTCGCCCGGCAGAAGACCGCGGAGATCGTCACCCTCGCCAAGGGCCTGGCCCACGGCACCGGCGCGATCAGCGCCGAACTGGCCGCGAACCGCGCCGACCTCGCCTCCCGCGCGGGCTCCCCCATCACCCGCGACCCGGCCGTCCGCGCCCGGTCCGCCGCGGTCACCCGGGCCGACGCCCGGCGCTCCCAGCCGTACGCCGAGCGCGCCGCGGCCCAGCGCGCCCACCTCCGGCTGCCGCTGCTGCCGACCACCACCATCGGCTCCTTCCCGCAGACCGGCGAACTGCGCACCGCCCGCGCCGACCTGCGCGCGGGCCGGATCGACACGGCCGGGTACGAGGAGCGCATCAGGGCCGAGATCCAGGAGGTGATCTCCTTCCAGGAGAGGACCGGCCTGGATGTGCTGGTGCACGGCGAGGCCGAGCGCAACGACATGGTCCAGTACTTCGCCGAGCAGCTCACCGGCTATCTGGCCACCCAGCACGGCTGGGTCCAGTCCTACGGCACCCGTTATGTCCGCCCGCCGATCCTGGCCGGTGACATCTCGCGCCCCGAGCCGATGACGGTGCGCTGGACGGCGTACGCCCAGTCCCTCACCGACCGTCCGGTCAAGGGCATGCTCACCGGCCCGGTGACGATGCTCGCCTGGTCCTTCGTCCGCGACGACCAGCCCCGCGGTGACACCGCACGCCAGGTCGCCCTCGCCCTGCGCGACGAGGTGAACGACCTGGAGGCGGCCGGGACCTCGGTGATCCAGGTGGACGAGCCCGCGCTGCGCGAGACCCTGCCCCTGCGCACCGCCGACCGGCCCGCCTATCTGGCCTGGGCGACCGAGGCCTTCCGGCTCACCACCGGCGGCGTACGCCCCGGCACCCAGATCCACACCCATATGTGCTACGCCGAGTTCGGCGACATCGTCCAGGCGATCGACGACCTCGACGCCGATGTCATCAGCCTGGAGGCCGCCCGCTCCCATATGCGGGTGGCCCGCGAGCTCGCCGCCCACGGCTATCCGCGCGAGGCCGGGCCCGGGGTGTACGACATCCACTCCCCGCGGGTGCCCGGCGCCGAGGAGGCGGCCGAACTGCTGCGGACGGGCCTGAAGGCCATCCCCGCCGAGCGGCTGTGGGTCAACCCCGACTGCGGTCTGAAGACCCGCGGCTGGCCGGAGACCCGCGCCTCACTGGAGAACCTGGTCACCGCGGCCCGTACGGTCCGCGGTGAGCTGCCCGCGTCCTGATCCGGGACCGGCTACGGGCGGGGAGCGGCGATGTGGGCACCTGTGACGCGCAGCAGGTCCAGCTTGCCCGCGTCGCTGCTTCCGGTCGCCGCCGTGTAGGTGACCATGCGCAGATCCGCGCCGGCGACGATGAGCACATCGCAGTCGAGCAGGATGTCGCCGATCTCCGGATGCCGGATCGTCTTGCGGTCGGAGGTGTGCTGGGTGGCGGTCGCCCGGGTGGCCCAGTGGTGGGCGAAGACCTCGGACTCCGCCCGTAGTTCCCGCACCAGGCGGGCGAGCCGGGTGTCGGCGGGGTAGCGGGAGACGGCGTCCTTGAGGTCGGCCACGATCGAGGTCTCGAAGGTGTCGGGTCCGCGCTCGGGGCGGACGCGGAGCACCGGGTCACGGGCGGCGGCACCGGTGCCGAACAGGGCGCGGGCGAGGTTGCGTTCGGCGGCCGGGAGCACGGTGGGGTCGCCGTGCAGGGCGCTCCACATGGCGTTCCACCACACCAGGGTCCAGTCGGCGGTGAACACCCCGATCGGGACGTCGCCCAGGCGCGCCGCGAGCCGTTGGACGCCCGGGGGCACATGGGCGCTGACCGTCCCGTCCCGCGGCGGCAGCAGCCCGGCGCTCCGGTACAGCTGGTCGCGTTCGGCGCGGGACAGCTGGAGGGCGCGGGCGAGGGCGCCGACGACCTGGTCCGAGGGGTGCTTCGCGCGTCCCTGCTCCAGCCGCAGGATGTAGTCGACGGAGAGCCCGGCCAGTTCGGCGAGCTCCTCGCGGCGCAGCCCCGGGGCGCGGCGGCTCGCCTTCGGGGCGAAACCGGCGTCGGCCGGGGCGAGGCGGTCGCGCCAGGCGCGCAGGAGCGCGGCGAAGTCGGAGCGGGAGGAAGCCATGGGTTCATTCTCGCCGCGCGGCGCCGGATGAGCCTGGGTACTGCCAGTCCTAGTGACGGGGACGGCACTGGCCGGCGTGGGCGGGGGCGGCGAACGTGGAGCCGCCGGGCCCGGACCGGGCGCCACCGGCCGACCAGTGAAGGAGCCTTCCATGCCTGCTGCGAACCACACCATCGTGATGACGGGCGCGAGCCGCGGGATCGGGCGGGTCGCCGCGGAGCACATCGTGCGCCGGTCGCCCGACGCGCATCTCCTCGTCGTGGCCCGCGCGTCCTCCGGCGCCCGGCTCGCCGAAGGGCTCGCCACGGGCGGGCGTACCGTCTCGTACGTCCCGGCGGACCTCGGCTCGCTCCAGAGCGTCCGCTGCGCCGCCACCGAGATCCATGACCGGCTGGAGCGCGGTGTGCTACCTCCGCTGCGCGGCTTCGTGGGCAACGCGGGCATGCAGTACACCAACGCGCTGACCGAGTCCCCCGACGGGTTCGAGGCCACCTTCGCCATCAACGTACTGGCCAACCACCTCTTCGTCCGGGTGCTCCAGGACCACTTCGCCGTGCCCGCCCGGATCGTGATCACCGTCAGCGACACCCACTTCGGGGACTTCAAGCACAACATGGGCATGGTGCCCGGCCCCGCCTGGAACTCCCCCGATGTCCTGGCCCGCCCGGGGGCCTTCGCCAAGCCGTCCGGCACGGCGGGCGGGCGCACCGCGTACTCGACGAGCAAGCTGGCCGCCATCCACCTCGTGCACGAGTACGCGCGGAGGCTTCCGGCCGGGATCGACGCCATCGCGTACAACCCCGGTTTCGTCCCCGGCACCGGTCTCGCCCGCAACGCCGGTCCGCTCTCCCGCTTCGCCATGCGGCGCGTCCTGCCGGTGATGGCCCTCACCCCGTTCGCCACCGGGCGCGGCGCGGCGGGCCGCTACCTGGCCGATGTCGTGCTCGGCACGACCCCGGCCCCGACCGGCTCCTACGTCGACCGCGCCCGGGTGGCACGGTCGTCGGAGGAGTCCTACGACCCGCGGCGCGAGCGCGAACTGTGGGACGCCGTCGAGCGGTTCACCGTGACGCACCCGGGCTGAGCGGCGCGCCCCCGGGTCAGGCGTGGCGTGTCCACGAGCCCAGCACCATCAGCGTCTTGGTTCCGGTGACCAGGCCGACGCGCCGCAGACCGTCGATGACCTGCTGTAGATGCTCGATGTCCCGCACCCGGACGTGTACCAGGGCGTCGGGGTCACCGGCGATGGTGAAGACGGCCTGCACCTCTGGGACCGTGTAGCAGGTGCGGACGATCTCCCCGACCGGTGTCGTACCGGTGTAGGACAGCTCCACGAACGCCTCGATGCCCCAGCCGAGCTTGGTGTGGTCGATCTGTACCGTGAAGCCCTTGATCACCCCGGTGTCCTTGAGCCGGTCCACCCGGCGCTTGACCGCGGCCACCGACAAACCCACCTCGGGTGCCATCTCGGAGAAGGTGCGCCGCCCGTCCTCGCGCAGCATGCGCAGCAACTGCCGGTCCACCTCGTCGAACTCGGGCATCGGCCCTCCACTCGGCGCCGCGCGCACCCGCACAACCCGCACCAGCGCACGCAAACTCTTTTAGTCAGGATCGCGAATTTCCCCGGCAGTTTGCGTCTTGTCCCGGATCGGCCGCAAGTTACTTGTGCTCCTCCCGAGGGTGTTGCTGTCCTTGGGCCGGACCCCAGTCACGCCGAGGAGGCTCACATGAGCACCGACCCCGCCACGGTTTCGCTCGATGACCCCTACACGGCCCGCGGCGGCCGTGTGCTGATCTCCGGCATCCAGGCCCTGGTCCGGCTCACCCTCGAACAGCGCCGGCTGGACGAGGCACGCGGTCTGGACACCCGCGCGTTCGTCTCCGGCTATCCGGGCTCACCGCTGGGCGGGGTCGATCTGGAGCTGGACCGGGCACGCCGCTTCCTGGACCCCGCCGGTGTGGTGTTCCGGCCGGGTCTCAACGAGGAGCTGGCCGCCACCGCCGTGGCCGGGACGCAAGCGCTGGGGCAGGTGCCCGGGCGCCGCCACGAGGCGGTGACCGGGTTCTGGTACGGCAAGAACCCCGGGCTTGACCGCGCGGCCGACGCGATGCGGCACGGGACGGTGGCCGGTACGGCGGCGCTGGGCGGCGCGGTGGCCTGGATCGGCGACGACCCCGGGGCCAAGTCCTCGACCGTGCCCAGCTCGTGTGAGCCGATGTGCCAGAGCCTGGCCATGCCCCTGCTCGCGCCCGGCTCCGTACCCGAGATCCTCGAATTCGGACTGCACGCCGTGGCCCTGTCCCGGGCCACCGGCCTCTGGGCCGGGCTGAAGATCGTCGCGGATATCGCGGACGCCTCGGCGGTCGTCGACCTGGACGCGCTCCGGCCCGACATCCCCGCCCCGCCCGCCGCCCCGCGCGGCGCGCCGCCCACGCTCGTGGGCCCCGCGTCCCTGGACGCCGAGCACGACATGCTCACCCGCCGGCTGGACCTGGCGCGCGCCTACGCCCGCGAGGCCGGGCTGAACCGCGTCACCTTCAGCGCCCCGCACGCCACCTTGGGCGTGGTGGCCTCCGGCACCTCCTACGCCGTGGTGCGGCGCGCCCTGGCCGACCTCGGCATCGGCGAGGCGGACATGGACGCCCTCGGCGTCCGGCTGATCCGGCTGGCGATGCCGTTCCCCCTCTGCGACGAAGACCTGGTGGCCATGACCGGCGATCTGGACCAGGTCCTGGTCGTCGAGGACAAGGTGCCCTTCCTCGAAGGGCACCTCAAGGCCGCCCTGTACGGCAGCGCCGACGCGCCCGTGGTGGTCGGCCGCCGCGGCGAGGACGGCCGGCCGCTGCTCACCGCCCGCGGCACCCTCGGGGCCGAGGACGTGGCCAGGGCCCTGGCCCGGCGCATCGGCCAGGACCGGCTGCCGCGGACCGCGACCGCCCGGCTGGCCTCGCTGGCACCGCCGCCCGCGCCCCGGATCGCGCTGCCCACCGTGTCGGCGCGCACGCCCTACTTCTGCTCCGGCTGCCCGCATAACACCTCCACCCGGACCGCCGATGACACCCTCGTCGGCGCGGGCATCGGCTGCCACGCCATGATCGCCCTCGATGGCGCGGGCCGCGGCCACCAGATCGGGCTGACCCAGATGGGCGGCGAAGGCGCGCAGTGGATCGGCCTGGCCCCGTTCACCGACGACCGGCACTTCGTGCAGAACCTCGGTGACGGCACCTTCCACCACTCCGGCTCCCTCGCCATCCGCGCGGCGGTGGCCGCGGGCGTGACCATGACGTACAAGCTCCTCTACAACGACGCCGTCGCGATGACCGGCGGGCAGCGGCCCGAGGGGCGCCTGGACGTCCCCGCGCTGACCCGCTGGCTCGCCCTGGAGGGCGTACGGAAGGTCGTGGTGACCACCGCGGCACCGGCCGACTACCGCGGCGTACGCCTCGACCCGATCGCCACGGTGCGCCACCGCGACGACCTGCCCGAGGCCGAGAAGGAGCTGGCCGCCACCGACGGCGTGACCGTGCTCATCCATGACGACCGCTGCGCCGCGGAGGAGCGCCGGCTGCGCAAGCGCGGTCAGCTGCCCACCCCCGCCGAGAAGGTGGTCATCAACGAGCGGGTCTGCGAGGGCTGCGGCGACTGCGGGGATGTCTCCACCTGTCTGTCGGTGCAGCCCGTGGACACCGTCTTCGGCCGTAAGACCCGGATCCACCAGGCGTCCTGCAACTCCGACTTCAGCTGCCTGAAGGGCGACTGCCCCTCCTTCCTCCTCGTCGAGCCGAAGGCGGAGGCGGCCAAGGAGGCGAAGGGCAAGCGGCCGCGTGCCGTCCCCCAGCCACCCGTGGCCCTGACCGCGCCCACCCCGGCGGTGGCCGGGGACAGCGCACTGCTGCGGATGCCCGGCATCGGCGGCACCGGTGTCGTGACCGTCTCACAGATGCTCCAGCGGGCCGCCCATCTCGATGGCCGCTACGCGGCCGGACTGGAGCAGACGGGGCTGGCCCAGAAGGGCGGGCCCGTCGTCAGCGACGTACGGATCTCGGCCACCCCGGTCACCGGCGCCGTCCGGGCCTCCCGTGCGAGCGCCGATGTGCTCATCGGCTTCGATCTGCTCGGGGCGGCCGCCGACGCCAATCTGCGCATCGCCCGCCCCGGCCACACCATCGCCGTCGTCAACTCCGCCATCGTCCCCACCGCGGCCATGGTGACCAACCGGGTCGTCGTGCCCGGCTCCCCGGACGACGCCCTGGAGCGCGTCGAGTCGGCCACCCGTCCCGGGGACAACCTCTACCTCGACGCGCAGAGCATGGCCGAGGCCCTGTTCGGCGATCACATGCCGACCAACATGCTGCTCGTCGGAGCCGCCTTCCAGCACGGCTGCGTCCCGCTGACCGAAGCCGCCATCGAGGGCGCGATCCGCCTGGGCCCGGCCGTGGAGAAGAACCTCGCGGCCTTCCGCTGGGGGCGCGCCGCCGCCCTCGACCCCGACGCCGTACGGCGCGCCCTGGCCGCACCGGAACGGCCGGTCCTGGAGGTCACACCCGAGGCGCACACCGTCGCGGCCACCGCCGCCGGGCCCGGAACGCTCCAGGACGCCGTCGCCCTGCGCGCCGCCGACCTGATCTCCTATCAGGACCGGGCCTACGCCGAGCGGTACGCCACCGAGGTGGCGGAGGTCGCCGCGGCGGCCCGGCGGCGGGCCGGTGACGAGGCGGGCGAGCGCATCGCCGTCGCCTACGCCGAGGGGCTGCACAAGCTGATGGCCTACAAGGACGAGTACGAGGTGGCCCGGCTCCATCTGGACACCGTGGAACGGGCCAGGATCGCGGACGAGTTCGGTGCCGATGCCGACGTGTCCGTCCTGCTGCACCCTCCGGCGCTGCGCGCGCTGGGCATGAAGCGCAAGATCCGACTCCGCCGCACGGCGCCCGCCCTCTTCTCGCTCCTCCGCGCCCTGCGGCGGCTGCGGGGCACCCGGCTGGACCTCTTCGGATACGCCGAGGTCCGCCGCCAGGAGCGGGCACTGATCGAGGAGTACCCGCGCCTGGTCCGCGCCGCCCTGGCCCGTCTGACGCCCGGCAACGCCGCCGCCGTGGAGGATCTGGTGCGGCTCGTCGAGGCCGTCCGCGGCTACGAGGACATCAAGCTGGCCCGGGTCGAGGAGTTCCGCACCACGGCCCGCGCGGCCCTGGACGAGCTGACCGCCACCGCCGACGCCACCGCGGCCGTCTCCGTCTGACCCCGGCCCTTGAGCCCTCTCCTCGTCCGTCCGCACCACAGGAGCGCCCCTCATGCCCGTCGACCGTCTGCTTCCCACCCGTGAGGCCGAGGACCTGCTCGACCTCGTCCGTGAGATCGCCGACAAGGAGCTCGCCCTCCGCGTCGACGAGCACGAACGCACCGAGACCTACCCCGAGGGCCTGTTCCGCCTGCTGGGCGACGCCGGGCTGCTGGGCCTGCCCTACCCGGAGGAGTTCGGCGGGGGCGGCCAGCCCTACGAGGTCTACCTCCAGGTGCTGGAGGAGCTGGCCGCGCGCTGGGCCGCCGTCGCCATCGCCACCAGCGTCCACACCCTCGCCGCCTTCCCCCTGCTCACCTTCGGCACCGCCGAACAGCGCGAACGCTGGGCCGAGGACATCCTCGGCGGCCGGCTCATCGGTGGGTACAGCCTGTCCGAGCCCCAGGCCGGGTCCGACGCGGCGGCCCTGACCTGCCGCGCCGAGAAGGCCCCCGACGGCTACCGGATCAACGGCGCCAAGGCGTGGATCACCCATGGCGGCAAGGCGGACTTCTACGCCCTGTTCGCCCGCACCGGCCCCGGCAGCGACGGCATCTCCTGCTTCTTCGCGCCCGGCCACACCGACGGCCTCAGCTTCGGCCGGCCCGAGGAGAAGATGGGCCTGCACGCCATCCCCACCACCTCCGCCTTCTGGGACGACGCCCTCCTCGCCACCGACCGGCTCATCGGCGGCGAGGGCCAGGGGCTCCACATCGCCTTCAGCGCCCTGGACTCCGGCCGGCTGGGCGTCGCCGCCTGCGCCACCGGGCTCGCCCAGGCCGCCCTGGACGCCGCGGTCGGCTACGCCCACGAGCGCACCGCCTTCGGCCGCAGGATCATCGACCACCAGGGGCTCGGCTTCCTGCTGGCCGACATGGCCGCCGCGGTCGACTCCGCGCGCGCCACCTATCTGGACGCCGCCCGCCGCCGCGACCACGGGCGCCCGTACACCCGTCAGGCCAGCGTGGCCAAGCTGACGGCGACCGACGCCGCCATGAAGGTGACCACGGACGCCGTCCAGGTCTTCGGCGGCTACGGCTACACCCGCGACTTCCCCGTGGAGCGCTACATGCGCGAAGCGAAGATCATGCAGATCTTCGAGGGCACCAACCAGATCCAGCGGCTCATCATCAGCCGCCAACTAGCCCCCTGACCGGCCCCGCGACGGAATGTCGCACCCGGGCACGCCGGGAGGACGGGTCATGATGACCACCATGACATCGGTACGTGGGACGCGCGGGGCGCGAGCGCATCAGCCGGGATCGGGTCGTACGGCGGCGGTGACGGCGGTGCTGACCGCTCTGACCGTGGCCGGTTGCGGCGGGTCGGACACGACCGACGGGGCGCCCCCACACAGTGGGAACCCGTCGGCGTCCCGTTCCGCACAGCCCTCGGACAGCCCCTCCGGCGATCTCGGCACCCCGGCGAAACCGTCGGTGTCGGCGGCGGACGAGCGCGACGTCGGCGCCTGCGCGGACGGCGACTGCGAGGTCGCGGTGTCCGAGCGGGTGACGGTCAGCTTCAAGGGCCCGGCCGGTCCGGCGACGCTGACCGTGAACGACATCGGCCCGAACAAGGTCACCTACACGGTGAAGTCGGGCAACAACCGCTCCCAGGGCGGGGCGAGCGGACCGGGCCAGGGGTGCGTCACCGTGCTGCGCGACCACGGCAGCAGCAACTCGTGCGGAAGGGTGAGCACCGCGCGGCCGGCCGCCCAGCCCGGCGCCGTGGTGATCCTGATGGCGGCCGGGGAGGACGGCACGGCGATCCTGCACATCGTCTCCAGGTGACCGGCCCCGGTGGTCAGCTCTCCACGGGCGGGATTCCCCCGGAACGGGAGTGGCGGATGCCCGCCTCGTAGGTCTCCTTGAGGTGGTGGAGGGTGTCGTCGAAGTGGCGTGCCGCATAGGTGGCGTAGAGGATGTCGATCAGCAGCAGCTGGCCCCACTTCGAGGTGACGGACTCCCCGTAGAGCCCCTCCCCCGCGACGTTGGAGGTGAACAGCGGCACATCGCTGAGCTCCGCCAGCGGGCTGTCCTGGACGGAGGTGATGCCGATGGAGGTGGCCCCGGTCTGCCGGGCGAGCCGCATGGCGTCCACGATGGCGGTGGACTTGCCGGAGTCGCTGATGCCGATGAGCACATCCCGTGGCGTCAGGATGGTGGCCAGCATGACCTGCACGCTCTGGTCGCGGTAGAGCAGACACTTCTTTCCCGCGCGGGTGAACCGCATGACCCCCTCCTCCGCGGCGATGCTGGAGGAGCCCATGCAGCAGAACACCACCGCGTCCGCCTCGTGCAGCAGATCGACGGCCCGGCTGATGGCGTCGCCGCTGACCTGCTTGGCGGTCTGGGCCAGCGTCTGGCGGCTGCTGCGCTCGATCTTGCCCACGATGGCGGGGGGCTCGTCGCCGCGGAGGATGCCCTCGTAGACGAACTCCTCGTCCCGGCCGGCGGCGGCCGACCGGGTGGCGAAGGTGGCCTCGGCGAGGCTGAGGCGGAGCGAGTGATAGCTGTCCATGCCCAGCTCGCGGACGAACCGGGACACCGTCGACTCGGCCACGCCGCACGCCGAGGCCAGCTGCGAAATGGTCATCGACTGTGCCTGCCGGGGGTGGGCCAGCAGATACTCGCCGATCTGGCGCAGCGCGCCCGGTAGGTAGGGCAGCTTGCTGGTGATGAGGTGCAGCACATTGCCGGCCTCATCCGCCGGGACAGCCATGACTCGCTCCGTGGTCTCAGGAAGGGACGGTAAGTACCCGTAGCAGATTCTCCACGGCCGCGCGGGTGGCGCGCTCCACACTCTCCCCGGTGTACCCCCCGATATGGGGTGTGGTGATCACTCGCGGGTGGTGGAAGAGCTCCTTGGGCTCCGGCGGCTCCTGGTCGTACACATCGGTGGCGTACCCGATGAGCCGGCCGTCCTCGAGCGCGTCGAGGACCGCGCCGTCGTCCACCAGGCTCGCGCGGGCCGTGTTGACCAGATGGGCGCCGGGCCGCATGGCCGCGATGGCGGCCTTGTCGAACAGTGGCCGCTCGGCGGGCGGGCAGTGCAGGGTCACCGCGTCCGCGCCGGCGAGCAGATCCTCCATCGTGGTGTACGAGAAGTCCCCGGCGGGGGTGAACTCCGGGTCGGGGAACGCGTCGAAGGCGCGTACGGACATGCCGAGCCCGAGGCCGAGCCGGACCACCCGGCGGCCGATCTGCCCGCACCCCACGACCCCGAGGGTGCGCCCCGCCACCTCCCGGCCCTGGATCCGCTGCCACCGGCCGGCCTTGAGCGTCACGTCCTGCGGCGGGATGTGGCGCAGCCCGGCGAGCGTCAGGGCGATGGCGAGTTCGGCGACGCCCTGGGCGTTGGCCCCGGCGGCGGTCTCGACGGCCACCCCCCGCTCGGCGGCGGCGGTCAGGTCGACGGAGTCGACTCCTACGCCGTTGCGGCTGATGACCTTGAGGCCGGGGGCGGCGGCCAGCACCTCGCGGGTGATCGGCTCGACCCCGGCGAGATAGCCGACGCACGAGGGCAGGAACCGCAGCTGCTCCTCGCGGGTGGGCTGACGGCCGGGGGTGGGGAACAGCAGGTCGTAGCCCGCCGCCTCCAGGGCGGCCAGCGCGGGGTGGCCCGCCTGGGACAGCGAGCGTGGCGTCACGGCGATCCGGTTCGTCACCGCGCCCACTTCGGGTTGTCCACCACCGCCGGGGCGCCGTCGCGCTCCACCACGATCTTGCGGAAGCCCTTGGACTCGATGGTGCCGTAGTCGTGTCCGGCGTGGCCGGGGAAGGCGAAGAAGGTGATCAGCGGCTCGTCGGGCGAGGTGTTGATGGAGCGGTGGGCGTACCGGCCGGGGACGTAGACGCCCTGGCCGGGGGTGAACTCCTGCCACTGCACATCGCCCTCGGGGTTCTCCATCATCATCAGGCCCCGGCCGCGCAGGCAGTAGTAGATCTCGGCGGTGTCGAGTACGGAGTGGAAGTGGCCCTTGGTCATGAAGTACTCGTCACCGACCTTGCCCGGATAGGTGACGCTGGTGCCGTAGGCCACCTCCCCGGAGCTCTGGGGGACGCCCATGTCGAAGAACTCGTAGACCAGGACGTCCTCTTCGGCCAGTCGCACCGCGGCCGCCTGGTCGGCGTACATCCCGGCCATGGCGGACATGCGGCGCTGGAGCGGCTTCTTGGTCCGGGAGAGCCCGGTGACCAGGCTGAAGTCGGTGACGACGGCCGGGCGGGGGGCGGTGGTGCTCATGCGTGCTCCTTGGTGACGTCGCGGGCGATGCGGGACAGCCGCTCGAAGACGGGGCCGTGGGTGGGGATGTCGATGTGGAAGACCTCGGCGATGACGCGGGTCCAGCCGTGGATGAAGTACGGCCAGCCGTCCACCACGCTCGGCCCGGAGGCGTCCCGCTGGGCCCGTGCCTGGTCGAGGAAGACCAGGTCGCCGCGGTAGTTGAAGTCCCAGGCGATGGCGTCGGCGGGGAACCGGGCGGCGTCGGTGAGCGGGGATCCGGGCCGGTCCTTGCCGAGTCCGGTGGCGTTGACCACGACGGAGCCGGGGGACAGTGTCCGCAGCTGTGCGTCGTTGTCGCTCGGCTCGGGGGCGAGCCGGTAGTCGACGGGGATGGCGAAGCCGAGGCGTTCGTGGACGGTGCGCATCTCGCGCAGCCGGGCCTCGCGGCGGTTGGTCACCACGATGCGGGAGGGGACGTCGCCACCGGCCGCCTCGCGGTTGTGGAGGTACAGCGTGAGGGCGAGGGAGGAGCCGCCCGCGCCGAGCAGCAGCAGCTCGCCCCCGGTGCGGGACCAGTAGCCGTCGGGCACGATGGCCTCCAGGGCCAGGCCGCTGGTGACGGGGTCCATGGCGTGGCCCCACAGCTGGTCGCCGCGCTTGGAGACGCTGCTGACCTCGTCCAGCAGCTCGGTTTCGTGGCCGACGCCGTCGAAGAGTTCGTGGGCGGCCTTGTAGAGGTTGAGCTTGTGGGTGGTGACCAGCGCGCCCAGCGAGTGGGGGTCGTGCTTGATGAAGTCCACCACCTCCCGGTAGTGCTCGGGGGTGTCGTCCAGCGGGAGGTCGATGCCCTCGATGACGGCGTCGAGCTTCAGCTCGCGCGCCCACGCCGGGAAGACCTTCATGATGGAGGACTTGGTGGTGGTGACGCCGATGAAGTACATCGTCGGGCGGGCGGCGGCGGGATACGTCCGCGGCATGTCAGTTCTCCTTCGAGGAGCCGTGCGGGGTTGAGGGCCGGGTGGGCGGCCGGGTCAGTGCTCCTCCCAGTCCCGGGCGCAGCCCACCGCCTTCTGCCAGCCCGCGTAGAGCCGGTCGGCTCGTGCGCGGTCCATCGCGCAGTCGAAGCGGCGCTCGAGCCGGAAGGTGCCGGACAGTTCCTCCCGGTCCTTCCAGAACCCGGTGGCGAGCCCGGCGAGGAAGGCCGCGCCACGGGCCGAGGACTCGATGACGGTGGGGCGCAGCACGGGGACGTCGAGGATGTCGGCCTGGAACTGCATGAGGAAGTTGTTGGCGGTGGCCCCGCCATCGACCTTGATCTCCCGCGTGGTGAGGCCCGAGTCGGCCTCCATACAGCTGATGACGTCGCGGATCTGGTAGGCGATGGACTCCAGCGTGGCCCGGATGACGTGCTTGCGGCTGGCGCCGCGGGTCAGGCCGAAGATGGCGCCCCGCGCGTACTGGTCCCAGTACGGGGCGGCGAGCCCCACGAAGGCCGGTACGACGTAGACGCCGTTGGTGTCGGGGACGTTGAGTGCGGCGTACTCGGTGTCCTCTGCGTCGTAGACGATCTGGAGCTCGTCGCGCAGCCACTGGATGGAGGCGGCGGCCACGAAGATCAGCCCTTCCAGGGCGTATTCGACGCCGCCGTCCACGCCCCAGGCGATGGTGGTGAGCATGCCGCTGCCGCTGAAGACGGGGGTGTCGCCGGTGTTGAGGACCAGCGAGGCCCCGGTGCCGTAGGTGGCCTTCACCGAGCCCGGGTCGAAGCACGCCTGGCCGAACAGCGCGCCCTGCTGGTCGCCGACGGCCGAGGCGACCGGGATCCGGGCGCCGAGCAGCACCGACTCATCGGTGTGGCCGTAGACCTCGCTGGTGGGACGCACCTCGGGGAGGATCGCGCGGGGGATGCCGAGCTCGTCGAGCAGCCGCTGGTCCCAGTCCAGCCGGGTGATGTCGAACAGCATGGTGCGCGAGGCGTTGGTGTAGTCGGTGACGTGTGCGGCGCCGCCGGTGAGGTTCCAGATCAGCCAGGAGTCGACGGTGCCGAAGGCGAGTTCGCCGCGCTCGGCGCGCCGTCGTGCGCCGGGGACGTTGTCGAGGATCCACTTCACCTTGGTGGCGGAGAAGTAGGCGTCGATGATCAGCCCGGTGGTCCGCTTGACGTACTCCTCCAGGCCACGGGCCTTGAGCTGCTCGCACAGTGCGGCGGTGCGGCGGTCCTGCCACACGATGGCGTGGTGCACGGGCTCCCCGGTGGCGCGGTCCCAGACCACCACCGTCTCGCGCTGGTTGGTGACGCCGATGGCGGCGATGTCCTCGGAGCCGCACTCGGCCTGGGCCAGCACCTGCTTGGCGACGGTGACCTGGGTGTTCCAGATGTCGAGCGGGTTGTGCTCGACCCAGCCGGGCTGCGGATAGATCTGCGGGAACTCCTGGCTGGCGAGCGCGGCGATGTCGCCCGCCTTGTCGAAGAGGATGGCCCGGATGCTGGTGGTGCCGGCGTCGAAGGCCATGACATAGCGGTGGGTCATGGGATCACCTGTCTTCCGCCGGGACCGCGGGGCCCGATGTGGTGGCGTGGGGGTCGCCGTGACACGCGATCATGGCCTTCATCCCGGCCCCGGAGGCCGCGTAGCCGAAGGCGTCGTGGATCTTCTCCAGTGGGAACACCTCACTGACCAGTGGTGACAGATCGACGCGGCGCTCGCCGACCAGCCGCAGACAACGGCCGTAGTCGCCGTTGGTAGAGCCGGTCGTCCCGGTCAGGGTGAGGCCCTTGTAGTGCACCGCGTTGGTGTCGAGCGGGATGGTCCGCGCGGCGCCGAGGCCCGCGAAGTAGTTGAGCCGGCCGTGCGGGGCGAGCAGTTCGGCCGCCCGCGCCTGCACCTGGGGGTCGGACACCGCCGTGATGACCACGTCCGCGCCCCGGCCGCCGGTGTGCTCGCGCACCACCTCGGCCAGATCCTGTTCGCCGACCCCGACACACACATCGGCGCCGAGCCGGGCGGCGAGGTCCAGACGGGGGCGGCTGCGGTTGGAGATGATCACCTTGCGGGCCCCGGCGAGCTTGCCGAGCAGCACATGGAACGCGCCGATGGGGCCCGCGCCGGTGATGACCACGACGTCCTCGGGGCCGACCCGGAGCCCGCGCTGCCCGCTGTAGCAGCAGGAGAACGGCTCCACCAGGGCCGCCTCGGCGTACGAGACGCCCTCGGGGATCTCGAAGACGTTGCCGCGCTGGACGGCGAAGCCGGGCACCCGCAGCAGCTCCTGGAAGCCGCCGTCGATGCTGATCCCGAACGCCTCGTAGTCCGGGCACATGTTGTTGTAGCCGTGGCGGCACATGTCGCAGCGGCCACAGCCCACGTTCGGGGTGACGGTGACCCGCATGCCCGGGTGGAACGCGGTCACCCGCGGCCCGGCGGCCACCACGTCCCCCGCCACCTCGTGGCCGAGCACCCGCCGCTGCCCGTCACGGATCTTGAAGTGGCCGTGCTTGAAGACGCGCAGGTCGGTGCCGCAGATGGAGGCCGCCCGGACCCGCACCAGCAGATCGTCGCCGACGACGGTGGGCTCGGCCACGTCCTCGACCGCGAGCTCCCCCGGCCGGCGCAGAACGGCGGCCCTCATGACGCACCTCCGACGACACCGGGCCGGATGAGTTCGGCCTGGGCCTGGTCGGCGACCGCGAAGACGACCTTGTTGTACCAGGTGCGGCGCTCCAGCATGTCGGCGAACATCGCCGGTGCCTCCTCCAGGCTCGGGGTGTGGCTGATGAGTGGCGCCACCTTCAGATCGCGGCCGAGGTGGTGGACCACCATGTCCCATTCGCTGCGCCCGGCCGGGGTGATCCTCGAGTTCCAGGTGCCGTAGACGCGCAGCTCACGGCGGAGGATCGAGGAGACCAGGGCGCGCGGCAGGGTCAGGTCACCGGAGATGTCGCCCAGGAGCATGACCTGGCCGAGCGGGGCCGCCGCGGTGATGGCCTGGACGAGGGTGGCGGGCAGACCGCTCGCCTCCACCGCGCAGTCCACGCCCCGGCCGCCGGTCAGCTCGCGAACCGTGTCCACCGTGTCCCCGGCGGACGCGTCGATGACCGGGAAGCCGAGACCGGCCATGACGGCGCGCTTGCGCTCGTCCACATCGGCCACGTACACCTCACTGGCACCCAGGATGCGCAGCCACTGGGCGGCCAGCGCCCCGATGGGCCCCGCCCCGATCACCAGCGCGGTGGCGTGGGCGGGCAGCTGGAACTTCAGCATGGCGTGCAGGGCGACCGCGGCGGGCTCCACCATGGCGGCGTGCACCAGCGGCACATCCCGCGCCACCGGCACCAGATTGGCCTCGGGCACCTGGAGGAACTCGGCCATGGCGCCGTCGCGCCGCGACCCGTAGTAGTCGTAGCCGGAGCCGACGGCGTACTCGCCGATCTGGGTCATCGGATCCGCCGGATCGGGCAGGAGGGGGAAGACCGCGGCGCGGTCCCCGGGGCGGAAGCGACTTCCCTCCGGCGCCTCCTCGACCACGGCGGAGAACTCATGGCCCAGGACGAGCGGATAGTGATACGCCTTCCCGCGGCCGAATCTCAGCACGTCCGAGCCGCATACGCCCACACCGCCGACGCGGACGAGGACGGAGCGGTCGCCCACGGGGTCGGGGGCGGGGATGTCGGTGAGGGTGAGGACGCCCTCGGATTGCAGTACTGCTGCCTTCATCGCTTGGTCCGCCTCAGACTTCCATGCCGTAGCGGTGTGCCTTGTGCGTCGGGTAGAGCGCGATCTGCGGGATGGTGACGTCGGGCGTGCGGGTGGCCACGTAGAGGGAGACCTCGGCGACGTTGTCGACGTCGATGCAGCTGGCGTGGATGCCCTCGGCGAGCTCCTTGTCGTCCAGCCAGCCGTCGAGGTAGGCGGGGATGTCGCCGTCGTACAGGCCCTTGTCGATGATCTCGGTCATCGGGGTTTTGACGTGGGACGGGTTGATCACCGTCACACCGATGTTCTTGTCCTTGCCCTCAAGGAGGATGTTCTTGCTGAATCCCATCATCCCGTGCTTGGAGGCGCGGTAGGGGCTGTGGCCGGGGCCGGATGCCAATCGGGCCGAGGACGATCCCATATTGATGACGCGCCCGCCGGTGGACTGCCGCTCCATGATGCGGAACGCCTCGCGGCAGCACAGGAAGACCGCGGTCAGATTGGGGCCGATGGTCTTGTTCCACTCCTCCAGCGTCACCTCGGTCACCGGGGGTGAGAGCGAGTCGCGGCCCGCGCTGTTGACGAGGAGGTCGACCTGGCCCCACTCCTCCATGGCGGTCCGGAAGAAGCCCTGGACCTGCTCCTCCTCGGTGACATCGGCCTCGATGCCCACGCAGACGCCGCCCTGGGACTGGATGGAGCCGACGACCTGCTGGAGTCGCTTGCCGTCGATGTCGACCAGGAGGACCTTGGCCCGGTTGGCCGCGAAGATCCGGCCGACGGCCTCGCCGATGCCGGAGGCCCCACCGGTGATGATGGCGACCTTGCCCTCCAGCGCGGTGCCGGGGGCGGGTTCGTAGGTGGTGGTCATGCTGTCCCTTTGGGGTGTGGTGGGTGGGTGTTCGAAGGTGGTCTTCAGGAGGTGGGTTTCAGGGGGTCGTCTTCAGGAAGTGGCTGTCAGGGGGTGGTCCTCAGGAAGTGGCTGTCAGGGGGTGGTCCTCAGGAGGTGGCTGTCAGGAGGTGGCCGCGGCGGCGATCCCGGCCGCGCCGCGGGCGTTGCGTCCGATGGCCGCGTACTCCCCCTCGGCCAGCAGCGCCGTACTGGCGATCCAGGTGCCGCCGCATGCGGCCACGTGCGGCCGGCTCAGATAGTCGGGGAGGTTGTCCGGTGTGATGCCGCCGGTGGGCATGAACGCCATGCCGTCGTACGGAGCCGCCATGGCGTCCAGCAGCCGCAGTCCGCCCGACGCCTCGGCCGGGAAGTACTTCACCAGCGGCAGTCCCCTGGCCACGGCCGCCTCGACACCGGTGGGGCTGTTGACGCCGGGGACGACGGGGATCTTCCGCTCCAGGCAGTGGTCCACGACGTCCGGGTTGAAGCCGGGCGCCACCACGAACTGGGCTCCCGCGTCGACGGCCTGGTCCACGGTGGCGCGGTCCAGGACCGTACCCGCGCCGACCAGCAGCTCGGGGTGGCGGGCCCGCAGGGTGGCGATCCCGTCCCGGGCGGCCGGGGTGCGGAAGGTGATCTCGGCGACCGGAAGTCCCGCCGCGAGCAGCGTCTCGCCGAGCGGGTCGGCGTGGCGTACCTGGGGCAGGGTGACGACCGGGACGACCCGGACGCGGCGCAGTTCGCCGAGGAGTTCGGTGGGGTTCATCGGTCCTCCTTCGCGGTGGGGCCGCCCGGGGTGAGGACGTAGGCGTCACCCACCCGCGGCACGGTCCAGGACAGTGGCGTGGCGCGGCGGCGCAGTGTGTCCCGGGTGTCCTCCGGGTCGACGGTGTTGAAGTCGAACAGGCCGAAGTGGTGGCAGAGCAGGTGCGGGATCCCGGCCGCCTCGCACAGCTCGGCCGCCTCCCGGACGGTGAAGTTGCCGGGGACGCCGTTCTCGGTGCGGTGTCGGTCGCGCCCGTTCACGGGCAGCAGCGCCACGTCGGCGCGGAGTGTGCGCAGGCGCTCGGGCTGCCCGTCGTACGGGACGCAGTCGCCGGAGTGGTAGACGCGGACACCGCCGACCGTGAGCACATAGCCGAGGAAGCGGTGGTCTCCGTTCTCGTCCTGTTCGAGCTGTTCATGGGCGGCCGGGACCGGTTCGACGGTGACCCCGCCGTCCAGTTCCACGCGCTCATCCGCGGTGGTCCCGGTCAGCCGGGTGGCGGGTACGCCACGCTCCAGGGCCCGCGCCCGCTCGGCGCGCGGGACGACGAAGCGCGGGTCGTTGTGCGGGAGCAGGGCCCGGATGGTGCCCGGGTCCATATGGTCGGTGTGTCCATGGGTGCACAGCACCGTGTCCACCCCGCGGATGGCCTCCGGTGCCACCGGGGCGGGGTGCATCCGCCGGTGCGGGAAGAGCTTGCCGCGGTACTTCTCGGCGAGGGTGTCCGAGAGGTACGGGTCGATCAGGATGAGCCCGCCGCGGTGGCGCAGGGCGAATCCGGCCTGCCCGAGCCACCACAGCGTCACATCCTCCGGTCCGGCCTCCGGCGGGGCGGCGAAGGTGCTGGTCAGAGGGGTACCGGACACGGGGCGCACGGCGGGCCGTGTGATGTTCATGCCTGCTCCCGGTGGGTGGGGGTGGGGTCGCCGTGCGCGGTCATCGGGTGCCCGCCGGGGATCTGCCGTCGAGCTCCGCGGGGTCCAGCGCTCCGGTCATCAGGGCGACGGCGTCGGACATCGAGATGTCGGAGGTGCGCACCAGGGCGGCGCGCCGGCCCAGCCGCTGGACGTGGATGCGGTCGGCGACGTCGAAGACATGGGGCATGTCGTGGCTGATCAGGATCACCGGCACACCCCGGTCGCGGATTTCGCGGATGAGGTCGAGCACCCGCTGCGACTCCCGCACCCCGAGCGCCGCCGTCGGCTCGTCCATGATGATCACCCGGCTGCCGAAGCAGGCGGCGCGTGCCACGGCGACGCCCTGGCGCTGCCCGCCGGAGAGCGTCTCCACCGGCTGGGAGAAGTTCTGGATGGTCAGCAGCCCGAGGGAGGTGAGCAGTTCCCGGGTCTCCTCGCGCATCCCCTTCTTGTCGAGCAGCCGGAAGATCCTGCCGAGCGGTCCTGACCTGCGGCGCTCACGGCCGAGGAAGAGGTTGGCGGGAATGTCCCGGGAGGGCGCGACGGCCAGGTTCTGGTAGACGGTCTCCAGTCCGTGGTCCCGCGCGTCCAGGGGGTTGCGGAACCGCACCGGCTCTCCGAAGAGGCGGATCTCCCCGGCGTCGGGGACCTCCGCCCCGGAGAGGCACTTGATGAGCGTCGACTTGCCGGCGCCGTTGTCGCCGATGACGGCGAGGACCTCGCCGGCGCGCAGTTCCACATCGGCCCCGCCGAGGGCGGTGACATGTCCGTAGCGCTTGACCAGGCCGCGCGCCTGGAGGGCGAGTACGTCGGTGGTGGTGTGCCGGGGATCGCTCTGGGGATTGTTCCGGGGATTCATGCCGCCACCTTCCGGATCCACTGGTCGGCGGCGACGGCCACGATCACCAGGACGCCCACGGTGAAGACCTGCCACAGGGCGTCCACTCCGGACAGGGCGAGCCCGCTGCTGAACACGCCCACGATGAGGGAGCCCAGCAGGGTGCCGAGGACATGGCCACGGCCGCCGAAGAGGCTGGTGCCGCCGATGACGACGGCGGTGATGGACTGGAGGTTGAGGTTCTCACCGGCCTGCGGGCTGACCGAGCCGATCCGCCCGATGAGGAACCACGCGGCGAGACCGCAGATCAGCCCCGCCACCACATACACGCTGAGCAGCACCCGACCGGTGCGGATCCCGCTGAGGCGGGCCCCCTCGCGGTTGTCGCCCACCGCGTGCAGATGGGCGCCCCACGCGGTGCCCCGCAGCAGATAGGCCACGGCGGCGAAGCAGCCGATCATCATCAGCGAGCTGTAGGTGACATCGGTGCCCAGGACATTGATGGAACGGCCCGGCCAGCTCAGCAGGGCCGGCACGTCCTGGGCCCGGATGGTCTCGCTCCGCGAGTAGAAGAGAGTGAGGGCGGAGAAGACGCTGAGGGTGCCGAGCGTGGCGATGAACGGCGGGATACGGAACCGGGTGACCAGCACACCGTTGAGTCCGCCGCAGACGCCACCGATGACGACACCGAGCAGCAGGGCCAGGGGCACCGGCAGCCCGTGGTCCACCGCCAGCTTGCCCATCACCACGGAGGCGAGCACGGTGATGGCCCCGACCGACAGATCGATGCCCGCGGTCAGCACGATCAGCGTCTGGGCGATGCCGACCATGCCGATGATCTGCACCTGCTGGACGATCAGCGAGATATTGAGCGGATCGCTGAACCGGGCCCCCACCCACACACTGAAGAACAGCGAGGCGAGGAGCAGCACGATGAGCGGGCCGAGCAGCGGCTTGGTGTGCAGGGCCGACTGTCCGCGGGCGAGCGCTCCGCGCGCCCGCGGCCGTGTGGTGGGCGGATCTGCGGCGGTTGGGGGGACGGTGTCGTGCACCACGGTCAACTCCTGGAAACGGTAAGGGGTTTGTGGATGTGCCGGACGTCCGCCGGGGGCCGGCCCCGAGCGGTGGTGCGCGGGGCTAGCCCCAGCAGTGGCGCAGGCCCCAGTCCGACTTCTGCGATTCCAGGCCGGATACGGGGGTGTCCGTGATGAGGGAGACTCCGGTGTTGGTGAAGCCCTGTCCGGAAGAGCCGGAGTCCTTGCCGCCGTCCTTGGCGTGCGCGGCCACGGCGGCGAGGCCGTCGGCCGCCATCTTCACGGGGAACTGCATGGAGGTCGCGCCGATGACGCCACCGGCCACGTTCTTGACGCCGGGACAGCCGCCGTCGACGGAGACGATGGTGATGTCCTTCTGCTTACCGGCCGCCTTGATGGCCTGATAGGCACCGGCGGCGGTGGGCTCGTTGACGGTGTAGACGAGGTTGATCGAGCCGTTCTTCTGGAGCAGCTTCTCCATGGCGTCGCGCCCGCCCTCCTCGTTGGCGCCGGTCACCTCGTGGCCGACGATCCGGGAGTCGCGCTCGTCGCCGATCCGGTTCGGGTTCCGGACATCGACGCCGAAGCCCTCCAGAAAGCCCTGGTCCCGCAGGACGTCGACCTTGACCTGCTCGGAGCTGAGGTCCAGCAGGGCGACCCTCGGCCGCTTGCCGTCGATCCGCGCCCTGGCCCACTTGCCGATCATGCGGCCGGCCAGCCGGTTGTCGGTGGCGAAGGTGGCGTCCACCGCGGACGCCGGTTCGGTCGGCGAGTCCAGGGCGACGACCATGACACCGGCCTTCCGCGCCCGGTCGATGGCGGGGATGATCGCGCCGGAGTCGGCCGGTGTGATCAGAATGCCCTTGGCACCCGCCGCCACCAGGTTCTCGATGGCCTTGACCTGTGAGTCGTTGTCGGCCTGGCCCTTGCCGGCGAAGGTCCTCAGGTCCACGCCGAGCTGGCGGGCCTTCTTCTGGGCGCCTTCGCGCATCTTCACATAGAAGGGATTGTCGTTGGTCTTGGTGACGAGGCCGACGATGGTCTTGTCGTCACCGTGGCCGCTGATGCCGCTCCCGCATGAGGTGAGCAGCAAGGTGAGACCGATTCCCGCGGACAAGGCCGCGAGCGCTCTGTGGCGCGGCATGACGCGATCTGCCATGAGATTGCCTTTTCTCGACGTGCGGGGGGTGGCTGGGGGGAAGTGCGCCGCCCGCCGGGTGCCGGTTCGCGGCAGCGGGGACTGTCGGTGCCGACGCGTTCATCGGTCGGCTCGGCCCTGATCGGGCTGGGGATGGCCGGTGGGACGTGCTCAGCGGCTCGATCCATAACGTCGCAGAGGTTTCGAGCACTGTCAACGTGCCTCGAAGAAATTTCCACGACACACGCTCGACATGAACCGCACTCCGGGAGGCGGGCGTGGAAATTTCTTCGAATTACCTTGACCATCGCAGAAATCACTACCACTCTGGGAGGTGGCCCCTTCCCGACGGAGTCGGCCACAACCCCCTTCCGGACCGCACAGCGCCCGGAAAGGAGTACGGAAATGACAGTGAACCCAGCGGGCGCGATCGCCACCGTGCCTCCCTCACCGCCCAACGGCCCGCCGCCGCGCCGGCGGACGGGTCCGCCCGATGTCCACACCACCCCGCGCGGGCTGGCCCTGCGGCTGGCCTCCGACCCGGCCGCCGTGGGCCGGGCCCGCCGTACCGCGGCGGGCGCGCTGCGCGGCTGGGGGGTGCCCGACACCGCCGCCGACGACATCGTCCTCATGGTGGACGAGTTGGTGACCAACGCGATCGAGCATGCCGACGGGCCCGTGTGGCTGCGGCTGCGGCTGCGCCGCGGATGCTGTGTGATCTGCCAGGTCGGGGACGGCTGCCATGAGGCGCCCCGGCCGCGCCCCAGCGACCCCGACGCCGAGGGCGGCCGCGGGCTGCTCCTCGTCGCCGCGCTCGCCGATACCTTCGGCACCCGCGTCACCGCCACCGGAAAGGTCATCTGGTTCCGGCGCCGGGTACGGGACGGCCGGATCCCGGCGCCCCGCACCGCCTCCCCGCACCCGTTCATCGGCGTCGATTCCTGAGCAGATTCCTGACCAGAGACGTCTGGCTCTCGTCCGTAAGTCCGTTGAGGTTCTCGACCTGCTCGCGGCGAAGGGAGAGGCGACGGCCGCACAGCTCGCGGAGGAGCTGGGCGAGCCCCGCAGCTCGGTGTACCGGCTGCTGTCGAGCCTCCAGGGCCTGGACATGGTGGAGGGCGGCAGCCGCCGCGGCACCTTCCGTCTGGGGTTCCATCTGCTCACCCTCGGCACCCCCGTCGTGGAACGTTTCGACGAGCGGCGCTTCGCGCAGCCGGTGCTGGAGCGCCTCCACGACGAGACCGGCGAGACGGTGTACCTGTGCGTCCAGCGCGGCCGCGAGGCGGTGTGCATCGAGCGGCTGGACGGCCGGCGGGTCCAGTCCCTCGCCCTGACTCGGCGGTGCGCTGCCGCTGCACGCCGGCGTGGCCGCGCTCGGCGTCCCGATCCTGGACTACCGGGGGCAGGTGCGTGCCGCCCTGTCCATCAGCGGGGTCCGCGAGGCGATCCTCGGCACGGACCCGGCCGGTCCGCGCGAGCGGTTGGTCGAGGCCGGCCAGGAGATTTCGCGGGCGCTGGGCTGGAAGGCCGTCACCGGCGCCGTCGCCGACTTCGGCTGACCCGGCGGGACCGGCTTCGCGCTCCTTGCGCACGAGTGCCTCGACGTCCTTGAAGTGCTCCTCGGTGGTGGACGCGGTGGTCTCGTCCAGCAGCACCCGGTGCTCGTTCACCTGGGATCGGCTGGGCGCCACCATCTGACGGGGGCCGGGGCCGCGCCGTCCGGCCGGCATGCCGAGGTCCACCCCGCGCATCCCGACCACGCCGAGGGCGGCGCACGTACGCTCCGTGCGGTCGCGCCCCCCGACGAGCTGCCACGGCCTGCGGCGGCCCGCCGCGCTGAGGCCGGTCAGCCAGACGTTCTCCTGGACGCTGAAGGTGTCGACTTGCCGGCGCCGTTCGCTCCGCAGATGGCAAGCACCTCGCCCGGGTAGCGGCTCAGGGTGACATCGGAGACGGCGACGACACCGGAAGTGCGGCAGTACGCGGTGGCCCGGCGGCCGGGTCAGTTGAGGGTGTCGGGGTCCGGCCCGGTGCGCTGACCGCGGTCGAGAGCGCCGATCGCCTCGATGTCCTCAGGGGTGAGGGTGAAGTCGAAGACGTCGATGTTCTCCCGGATGCGGGCGGGGGTCACGGACTTGGGGATCACGACGTTCCCCAGCTGGAGGTGCCAGCGCAGGACCACCTGGGCGGGCGTCTTGCCGTGTCGCCGCGCTATCGCGGTGAGGGCGGGGTCCTGGAGAAGGGCGCCCTGGGCCAGCGGGCTCCACGCCTCGGTGGCGATGTCGTGCTGGGCGTGGAAGGCCCGCAGCTCCCCCTGCTGGAGGTAGGGGTGCAGCTCGACCTGGTTGATGGCCGGGACCACACCGCTGTGGTCCAGCAGCCGCCCCAGATGGGCGGGCTGGAAGTTGGACACGCCGATGGCGCGGGTGCGGCCGTCGGCCAGCAGCTTCTCCAGGGCGCGCCAGGTGTCCAGGTAGAGGTCACGGGCCGGGGTGGGCCAGTGGATCAGGTAGAGGTCCACGTAGTCGGTGCCCAGCTTGGCCAGGCTGGCGTCGAAGGCCACGAGGGTGGAGTCGTACCCCTGGTCGGCGTTCCACAGCTTGGTGGTGAGGAACAGCTCCTCGCGGGGGACGCCGGACTCGGCCAGGGCACGGCCGACACCGCCCTCGTTGCCGTAGATGGCCGCGGTGTCGATGGAGCGGTAGCCGGCCTCGATGGCGGAGAGCACCGCGCCGGTGGTCCGCTCGTCCTCCACCTGGAAGACGCCGAAGCCCAGTTGCGGGATCTCGAGGCCGGTGTGGAGGGTGACGTTGGGTACGGAGGTCATGGTGTCCTTCGTCAGGTCGTGGGTGTAGTGGGGTTTCTGTGGCTCGGGGGTCTGGGCCCGGGTCAGCCGAGCGTCGCGACCGCCGTGGTGGCGATCTCGTGGTCCTGCTCGGGGGCGCCGCCGCCCACGCCGAGCGCGCCGATCAGCCGGCCGTCGCGGTGGACCGGGACGCCACCGGCGATGAACAGCAGCGGACGGTCGAGGGCGGTGGGCAGGGTGTGGAAGGCGCCTCCGGGCTGGACCGCGTCGACCAGGCCCGCGGTGGGGGCGTCCAGCTGGAGTGCGGTGAACGCCTTGCGGGTGCTGGTCTCCCCCGCGATCAGTACGGCCCGGTCGTCGCGCCGGAAGGCCAGCGGATGGCCACCGGCGTCGAGGACGCTGATCGCGGCCGCCACCCCGGCCGCCTCGGCGGCGGTGCGGGCGGCCTGGACGAGGGCCTCGGCGTCCTTCGTGGTCAGCGGGGCGACGGCGGTCTCGGGGGTGCTCATGGCGGGTCGGTCTCCTTGATGGTGGTGGTGCTGTTCGGTGTTGGTCACGGGGTGGCTCAGTGCCGGTACGGGGTGGCTCAGTACCGGCCGGTGAACGCGGGGGCCGGTTCGGTGGTGGCGCCGTCGTGGCCGCGGCGGGCGTCGCGGCGCTCCAGGGCGGCCGAGAGGACGGCGAGGACCAGGGCGGATCCGGCGAGGATGGCGCCGACCCAGTTGGGCGCGGTGTAGCCGAGTCCGGCCGAGATCACCAGGCCGCCGAGCCAGGCCGAGAGCGCGTTGCCCAGGTTGAAGGCGCCGATGTTGACGGCGGAGGCGAGGGTGGGGGCACCCGCCGCGTGGTCCAGCACCCGCTTCTGTAGCGGGGGCACGGTGGCGAAGCCCAGGGCGCCGACCAGAGCGATGGAGACGGCGGCCGCGATCTTGTTGTGCGCGGTGAAGGTGAACGCGGTGAGGACCAGCGCGAGGGCGCCCAGCGACACGTACAGCATCGGCATCAGCGCCCGGTCGGCGAACCGGCCGCCGAGGAGGTTGCCGCCGACCATGCCGAGGCCGAAGAGGACCAGCAGCCAGGTGACGGAGGAGTCCGCGAAGCCCGCGACCTCGGTCATCATCGGGGCGATGTAGGTGATGGCGGCGAAGACACCGCCGAAGCCGAGCACGGTCATCGCCATGGCCAGCAGCACCTGTGCGTTACGGAACGCCGCCAGCTCATGGATCAGGTGCACGCCCTCCGGCTTGGGGATGTCGGGAACGAGCTTGGCGATGCCCGCCAGGCCGATCACGCCGAGCGCCGCGACGAGGAAGAAGGTGGTCCGCCACCCCAGTGACTGGCCGATCGAGGTGCCCAGCGGCACGCCGACGACGTTGGCGATGGTCAGGCCGGTGAACATCATCGAGATGGCTCCGGCCTTCTTCTCGGGTGCGACCAGGTCGGCCGCGACGACGGATCCGATGCCGAAGAACGCGCCGTGCGCGAAGGAGGCGACGATCCGCCCCGCGGCCATCACGCCGAAGGCGGGGGCCACCGCGGAGAGCAGGTTGCCCACCACGAACAGCCCCATCAGCAGCATCAGCATGCGCTTGCGGGAGATCTTCGTACCGAGCGCGGTCATCAGCGGCGCGCCGACCATGACGCCGAGCGCGTAGCCGGTCACCAGGAATCCGGCGGTGGGGATGGACACATCGAAGTCCCCGGCGACCTCGGGCAGCAGCCCCATGATCACGAACTCGGTGGTTCCGATCCCAAAGGCCCCGATGGCGAGGGCCAGCAGTGCGATGGGCATGAAAGTTCACTCCAAGTGATTGCTACCGCCCTTTACGTGCACCCACAATACTTGCAGGCGCAGTAATTGCAAGCGCGCTATATTGCTCGTGCTGTGTATCACGTCACCGTCACCGCCGCGGACCCCGACCGGGCCCCGCCCCACCCCGCATCAGGAGGCATCCATGGCCACACCGCCCATGACCACACCGGACCTCGTCGCCGCTCCCCTCGCCCAGAGCTGGTGCGCCCTGTCACTGCTGCACAGCAGGATCGAGACGCATCTGGAGGGGGCTCTACACACCCGTCATGAGCTCAGCGCCCGCGAGTACGCGGTCCTGAACGTCCTGAGCCGACAGCACGACGGGGACAACGGCCATCTTCAGATGAAGCAGGTGGCCGACGCGGTCGCCCTCAGCCAGAGCGCCACCACCCGCCTGGTCACCCGGCTCGAGGACCGCGAACTCCTCTCCCGCTACCTGTGCCCCACCGACCGGCGCGGGATCTACACCAATGTCACCGAGGCCGGGCTGCTCCTGCTCGGCCAGGCCCGGCCGACGTACGAAGGCGCCCTGCGCGAGGCGCTCGACCTGGCGGCGCGGGACCCGAGGCTCACCACCCTGGTCGCCGCCGTGGCCTCGTTGGAGGCGTCCCCCCTTGACGCCTCGTCACTCCGGATTCCGGGGTGTGAGCTCCCCGGCTGACCTCACACCCCGGAGGCGAGACCACCGGCCGGCGGCGCCGCATCCATCTCCCGCTCGTCCGACAGCACCGTCTGGCGGAACGAGGCGACGACCGGCCGCAGATCGATGTGGTGCCAGACCGCCCACAGATGGACGGACGCCTCATACCAGGGCAGTGTGCGCACGGCCACGGCCTCCGTGGCGCCGCGCACCATGCTCTTCTGCACCAGCGCCAGCCCGAGGCCGGAGGCCACCAGGCCGAGCGCCGTCAGGGGATCCGCGGCGTCGAGCCGGATGTCGGGGGTGAAGCCCGAGGCCACGCACGAGGCGACGAACGTGTCCCGCCACGCCGGGTCGCCCGGCTCCTCGACCGCGATCCACGGCTGTCCGTCCAGATCCTTCGCCGAGATCGTCTCGCGCGCGGCCAGCGGGTGGCCCGCCGGGAGGACCAGCAGCAACGGGTCCTCCAGCAGCGGCGCGGCGCGCAGCACGGGGTCGTCGCGGTCCGGCTCCTCCCGCACCAGGGCGATGTCCAGGCTGCGCTGGCGCAGCCCCTCGAACTGCTCGGCCGCGGCCATGCTGTACAGCGCGACATGGACGCCGGGGCTCTCCTCCTGGAGCCGGCGCAGCGCGCCCGGCAGCACACCGGTGTGCATGGCGTCGGCCACGTAGCCGATGCACAGCCCGCCCTCCTCGCCCCTGCCCAGCCGACGGCCCAGGTTCTCCAGCCGGTCGGCGTGGCGCAGCAGCGCCCGGACCTCGCCGAGGAAGATCGCGCCGTCGCGGGTGAGCCGGATGCGCTGCTGGCCGCGCTCGAACAGGGTCAGGCCGAGGTTCTTCTCCAGCTGAGCGATCTGCCGGCTGAGGGGGGACTGGGAGATGTGGAGTTGCTCGGCGGCGCGGCCGACGTGTTCGGTCTCGGCCACGACACTGAAGTAGCGCAGTTGTCGCAGGTCAAGCATGTAAGACCTCCGAGGACTCAAGTACATCCAAGAGAGTCTTGGACAGTCTGAAGTCCCGATCCTAACGTCGAAGGCGAACGAACGGCGGACCGGCCGAGAGCCATGAGTCCGCCCCTTCCCCCTCTTTCCGCGAGGACACTTCATGACCATCACGTCTCTGCTCCCGGGCCGCCTCGGACTGGGCACGGCCCCGCTGGGCAGCATGTTCCGCGACGTCTCCGACGAGGAGGCCGCCGCGACCGTCGACGCCGCCTGGGACCACGGCATTCGCTACTACGACACCGCCCCCTTCTACGGCGCGGGCCTGGCGGAGATACGCCTCGGCGACGCGCTCGCCGGGCGCCCCCGGGACGGTTACGTGCTCAGCACCAAGGTGGGGCGCGTCATCCTGGACGAGGTCGAGGACCCCGCCGCCCGTGAACTCGGCGAGAAGGGCGGGCTGTTCGAGCACGGCCGTCCCAACAAGCTCGTACACGACTGGACGGCCGACGCCACCAAGCGGTCCATCGAGGACAGCCTGCGGCGCCTGCGCACCGACCGGCTCGACATCGTCTGGGTCCATGACGTGGCCCAGGACTTCCACGGCGACGAGTGGCTCGCCGTCTACGAGAGTGCCCGCACCGGCGCCTTCCGCGTCCTCCAGCAGCTGCGCGACGAGGGCGTGATCAAGGCGTGGGGGCTCGGCGTCAACCGCGTCGAACCCATCGAGCTCACCCTCGATCTGGACGAGCCGAAGCCGGACGCCTTCCTGCTGGCCGGGCGCTACACGCTGCTGGACCACGACCGCGCCCTCCAGCGCCTGCTCCCCACGGCGGCCGACCAGGGCGTCAGCCTCGTCGTCGGCGGCCCCTACAGCTCCGGCATCCTCGCGGGCGGCACCCACTTCGAATACCAGGACGCGCCCGCGCACATCATCGAGAAGGTGGCGCGCATCAAGGAGCTCGCCGAGCGGCACGGCGTCAGCGTCAAGGCGGCCGCCCTCCAGTTCCCCCTGGCCCACCCGGCGGCCGCCGCCGTGATCCCGGGCGCGACCCGGCCCAGCCGTATCGCCGAGGACGTCGCGGCCCTCGGCGAGGCCATCCCCGCGGCGTTCTGGACCGAGCTCCGCGAGGCCGGGCTGGTCTCCCCGCTCGCACCGCTGCCCACCGCCTGACGATCCCCCTTCCCCCCACCCCGACAGGAGCACCTCCATGGCCTCCACCACCGCCACCCTCGACCTGCCCGTACCACCGGATCGGGTGTGGCAGCTCATCGGCGGCTTCGACGCGCTGCCCGACTGGCTGCCGTACATCTCCGAGAGCGTCGCCGCCGAGGGCGGCCGCGTCCGCCGACTGCGCAACGAGGAAGGCGGCGTGATCGTCGAGCGGCTCGTGGCCTTCGACGACGCGGCGCGCTCGTACAGCTACGCCATCCTGGAGGCGCCGTTCCCGGTGACCGACTACCTCTCCACGCTGCGCGTGCGCGAGGTCCCCGGCCGGTCCGACGCGTCGCGCGTCGAGTGGTCCGGGGAGTTCACCCCCACCGGCGTCAGCGACGACGAAGCCGTCGCGCTCTTCCACGGCATCTACGCCGACGGGCTCGCCGCCCTGCGCAACACCCTGGCGGACCGAGCCGCCTGACGGGCCGCCACGCAGGGCAAGCGGTGACGACTCCGACTCCCCTACGACAAATGAGCGGGTTTCCGGCGCGCCGGGAACCCGCTCATCCCATTTCCCGTACGCCACGTCCTTGACGGCCTGAAACCAATTCGGATGGGCGGCCGGGCCCGTCGGAATGGGTTTCTGAACGGCAGCCGAGCGGCCACAGGTATTGCTGCGGCGCGCTTTTCTTCATCATCGGGCAGGAGTTCGACGTCCGCCCATATCGCGAGCATGGCCGACCTGGCCCCGTTGCGCCCGTCGCCGGGATGGCCGCCGAGTTCGCCGATGCGCTGACGACGCCGCTCCGCTCTTCCCCTTCGGTCCCTGGTGAAGCATCTGTCCCAGCCGGATCGCGGGCTCCTCCCAGGGAAAATCCAGCAAGTCGAAATTCCGTCAGCCACCAGGTCCACCCTTTTAGGACTTTACCCATACATTACCTTGCGAAAGAAACGAGAAATCGTTTCTTCAAATCTACGATCGCAAGCTATGACCGACGCTCCACGCGATAACTCCGCCACCCGTGCGCGCTGGCAGACGTGTCTCAAGCTGGCCCGCGAACTCCTCCTCATCGGACCGGACAACACCGACCTCAAACTCGGCTATCTGCACACCCTCATCGACACGGGCAGCCTCGGCGTCACCCGCCACCCCCGCAAGAAGATCCTCATCATCGGCGCCGGTATCACCGGTCTGGTGGCCGGCCGCCTGCTCAAGGACGCGGGCCACGACGTCACCATCCTGGAGGCCAACACCGGCCGTGTCGGTGGGCGCATCAAGACCTTCCGCACCACCAAGCACCACCAGCCGTTCGACGACGCCGCCCAGTACGCCGAGGCCGGCGCCATGCGGCTGCCCGACTTCCATCCGCTCGTCCTCGCCCTCGTCGACAAACTCGGGCTCGGCCGCCGCCTGTTCTACAACGTGGACGTCGACCCCGCCACCGGCAGCGGCCCCGATGTCCCCGTCCCCCCGGTGACGTACACCTCCTTCACCGGTCGCACCTGGACCTACGGCGACGACAGCCCCGACTTCCGCGCGCCGGACAAGCGCGGCAACACCTGGATCCGCACCAACCGCGTCCAGGTGCGGCGCGCCGACTACGGCGCCGTCCCGGAGAAGATCAACGAGGGTTTCCACCTCACCGACGACGAGATGCGCGCCCCCGCCGTGCGGATGGTCGACGACGCGCTGGAGAGCGTGCGGGACTACTACTCCGACGTCGTGGACGGGAAGCGGGTCAACAAGCCGCTCGAGGAGTGGATCGAGGGCTGGGCCCGGGTGATCCATGACTTCGACGGCTATTCGATGGGCGGCTTCCTGCGCGACTACGCCGGGCTCAGCGACGAGGCCATCGAGGCGGTCGGAACGCTGGAGAACATGTCCTCGCGGCTCCATCTCTCCTTCTTCCACAGCTTCCTGAGCCACACCGACATCAGCCCCGGGGTGCGCTACTGGGAGATACCCGGCGGCAGCTGGCGGCTGCCGGACGCCCTCCACCGGGGCCTGCGCGACGAGGTGCGGTTCGGTCACCGCATGATCCGCCTGGAGTACTTCGACCCCAGCCGCGACTCCCCGCCCGAGGGCACCGGCGCCGTCGGGCCCGACGGCTGGGGCGTGGCCGTGCGGACCGTCGCCGAGGACAACCCGGCGGGCCCCACGCGACTGTGGACCGCGGACCTGGCGATCGTCGCCATCCCGTTCTCCACCCTGCGCTTCGTGGAGATCGTCCCCTCGATGTCGTACAAGAAGCGCCGCGCCATCATCGAGACCCACTACGACTCGGCCACCAAGGTGCTGCTGGAGTTCAGCCACCGGTGGTGGGAGTTCACCGAGGACGACTGGCGCGAGGAGCTCGACGGCATCACACCGGGTCTCTACGAGTACTACCAGCGCGGCGGCGGGACCGGCACGGACCCCGTTCCCGCGCTCGCCGAGGCCGGCCGCGACCTGCTCGGTGCCGCGGTCAAGGACAGCGGCGTCACCGAGGAGTTGCGCCAGGTCAACAGCGCCATGCCGCTGCGCGGCCCGGCCGTGCGCCCCGCCACCCACTGCTTCGGTGGCGGCTCCGCCACCGACAACCCCAACCGGTTCATCTACTACCCCTCGCACCCGGTCGAGGGCAGCACCGGCGGTGTGGTGCTCGCCTCGTACTCCTGGTCCGACGACGCCGCGCGCTGGGACTCCATGCGCGAGGCGGAGCGCTATGTCTACGCCCTGCGCAACCTCCAGGCCCTGCACGGACGCCGCATCGAGGTGTTCTTCACCGGCCTGGGCGCCACCAAGAGCTGGGCCCGCGACCCGTACGCCTTCGGCGAGGCCGCCACGTACACCCCGCACCAGATGACCAGCTTCCACCTGGACGCCTCCCGCCCCGAGGGCCCGGTGCACTTCGCCGGGGAGCACACCTCCCTCAAGCACGCCTGGATCGAGGGTGCCCTGGAGAGCGCCGTCCGCGCCGCCGTCGCCGTCCACCAGGCCCCGCCCCTCACCACACCGGGCCCGAACCAGGAGGACCCCTCGTGACCGCGAGCGCCCCCGAGTGCACGGTCGCCCGCTATCTGGCCCGCCGCCTGGCCGAGCTGGGCATCACCCATCTGTTCGGGGTGCCCGGCAACCACCTCGGCCCGTTCCTCACCACCCTGCGGGCCGAGGGTGACATCGAGTGGGTCGGCACCCCCACCGAGGGCGGCGCGGGCCAGGCCGCCGACTCCTACGCCTGCCTCCATGGCATCGGCGCGGCCGCGGTCACCTACAGCGTGGGTGCGTTCAACCTGCTCAACGCCTGTGGCGGGGCGTATGTGGAGCATGTCCCGCTCATCGCCATCAACGCCTGCCCGCCGTACGAGCAGTGGCAGAACTACCGCGCCCTCGGCCTGCTCACCTCCCATATGAGCCCGCGCCGGGAGAGCAACCTGGACGCCTATCGACAGGTCACCGTGGAGGCGCAGGTCATCTCCAACCCGGGCCTCGCCCCGGGCCAGATCGACGCCGCGCTCACCGCCTGTCTGTCCGAGCGCAGGCCCGTCTATCTGGAGGTGATGGAGGATCTGTGGGACGAGCCGTGTGCCGTGGCCGAGGAGCCGCTGCTGCGCCGCGAGCGGCCGTTCAGCGCGCGCAACCAGGCCATGCTGGACAAGGCCGTCGCCGCGATCCTCACGCTGGTCGAGGAGCACCCCGGTCCGGACGGCAGGCCCCGTCCGATCGTATGGGCGGGCGAGGAGGTCGAGCGGTTCCGCCTCGACCGGCAGCTCTCCGATCTGACGCAGGCCACCGGGGTGCCGTTCTGCACCACCGTCGGCGCCAAGGCCGTCCTCGACGAGCGGCTGCCGCAGTTCCACGGCGTCTACAACGGCAAGGCCAGCCATCCGGATGTGCACGCGGTCTTCAAGGACTGGGCCACCTGCCGGATCGGCCTCGGCACCTGGTCCACCTCGAAGAACCTCGGCGGTGAACTGGCCGTCGGCACGGACTGGGTGGTGGCGGCCCGGGGCGGGGTCGGCGTCGGCACCCAGTACTTCCCCGACGTCCAGCTCGCCCGGCTGATACCCGCCCTCCAGGACGCGCTGGTGGCGCGCTTCGGCTCAGGCGGCCTGACCGCCGACTACTTCGCCGAGGCCCACGCCCACCACGGCGCAGCCGAGGACCGTCCCGCCTCCCTCGACGACCACCGCGCCACGACGCTCCGCGCCGGCGGCTCACCGTCCGGGTCCGGCGAACGGCTCACGTACGACGGGGTGTTCGACCGGATCAACCACTTCCTGGCCAAGGAGACCCGGGAGAGCTGGACCGTGGTCTCCGACGCCGCGTTCTCCCTCATCGGCTCGATGAACCTGACCCTGCCCGCGGGCGGCTTCCTGTCGCAGGTCAGCTGGCTGTCCATCGGCTGGTCCGTGGGCGCGGCCACCGGCGCGGCGCTCGCCCCCGAGCGCGGCCACGCCCGCCCGATGGTGTTCGTCGGCGACGGCGCCTTCCAGGAGACCTGCCAGGAGATCTCCACCCACACCAGGCTCGGGCTGCGGTCGGTGGTGTTCGTGATGGACAACGGGCACTTCTACGGCATCGAGCAGATGCTGGTGCACCCGTCCTACTACGCGGACCGGAACACACGCGGCGCCGATGACACGGAGGGCGCGGACTTCTACAACGTCCTCCACCCGTGGCGCTACGAGCGGCTGGCGGATGTCTTCTCGGACAAGAAGACCCCGGCGCACGGGGTCGGCGTGGCCCGCGCCGCCGAGCTGGACGAGCTGCTGGCCCGCCTCACCGACCCGACCGACCCGGTCAACTCCGGACCACTGCTGGTCCGGGTCCGCCTGCACCGGCACGACTACCCACGGGCGATGGCGTACAAAGTGAAAGGGGAATAGGAACATGTCGGAAATCATCAATGTGCTGATCGCGTTCGACGCGTACTCGATCGCCAAGCAGTATCCCGACGCGTCGAAGGACTACAACGAGCCGACGTATGTCGACCAGAGCCTGATCTATATGACGACGCGTCAGGACCGCGTCGTCGGCACCTCGGGGGCCGAGCTGAACTTCCGCGCCAACCCCAGGGACATCGTCAGGTGGCGCGAGACGACGCTGTCGCTCAACAGCGAGTACTGCGCCCTGCTGTACCGGTACGTGAGCGACGACCCGCTCATCAGCACACCGCAGGTCGTGATCGGCGACGGCACCTATCCGATCCCGAAGGATGGGGCCACCGACCGGCCGGACTTCGAAACACAGGACTACGAGGATCACTTCTGGGAGGCGGACGTCAAGAAGATCGGCGAGGTCACCTACCACTTCTACTTCCAGATCCTGGACAGCGATCAGCAGCTGGTCGGGTACTTCCAGTGGGACCCGTTCATCACCATCGAGAAGCGCTCCTGACGGCCCTCCCCGCGGTCGGGTAGCGGCACGTCCCGTAGGCGGCGCGGACATCCGCACCGCCTACGGGACACCGGCCCGGCCGCCCGCGCCCTCCGCCACGTCGAAGAGCTCCGCCCTACGGCGTCTACTCGGCCAACCGCCCGGAACTCGCCCGCCCGTACTACGACTTGATCGCATCCGAGATCCCGTACATGCGCAACCTCACCCACGCCGCCAGGTACGAGGGGGTGACGTTCAAGCGGAGCGTCATGCCGTTCGACATGACCCGCCCGGCCCCGGCCGAGGTGCCGGTGGCACCGGTGAAGGATCACACCAAACTGCCCAGCGATCAGCAGACCAATGGCACCTTCGCCGCGCTGCCGTTCCTGTGGAGTTACGAGTACACGGGCGACGAGAAGTTCTTCCGCGAGACCACCTATCCGTTCCTGAAGGAGCTCGGCGACTTCTGGCTGGACTTCGTGGAGAAGGACCCGGCCACGGGGAAGTACATCGTCCGGCACAGCGCGGTCAACGAGGGTGGGGACGACCTCAACTCCGTCTATGACCTGGGCTATATCCGCCGGGTGCTGACCGCGTTGCCTGACGCCCTACCCGACCGCCACCATGGACGGACTCGACGTCATCCTGCTCGCCGATGAGATCAACAACCCGATCAAGGGCAACGCACTGCTCAACAAGAACGACCAGCCCATCAATCTGGAGGGAGTCGTCCCCGCGTGGCCCGAGGGCCGGGACGCGAAGTTCGTACGGCTGCGCGCCAAGGGCGCCTTCACCGTGTCCGCCGAGCGGAAGGCCGGCGGCGTCCGGTACGTGGACGTGACCAGCGATAAGGGCAACCGCTTCGCGCTGGCCACCCCGTGGCGCGGCGATCGGGTCACCGTGGTCGACGACCACGGCCGGCGCGTCGCCCACACCACGCGGGACGGGGTCGTCTCGTTCCGGACGGCGCCGGGGCGGACGTACCGCCTCACTCGCTGAGCGGGATGGGCTTCCCGCCGGGCAGGCGGGAAGCCCATCCCCGCCGGGTCACCAGTTGGCGGGCTCGGCGAGGCCGTAGGAGTTGGCGATGCGCGCCTGGTCGTGGAAGACGGAGAGCTCCGACGGGCCCGCGGGCGGGTTCTCGCGCCAGCCGGTGCAGTAGATCCCGGACGACCAGCGGACCGTCTTCGACGTCTTGGGCAGCACGGCGACCCCGGTCTTGCTGTACTTCTTCACACCGTTGACCCAGATCTCGATGGCGCCGTCGGTCGCGTGGAACTTGAGGCGTGTGACGATCCGGATCCACTTGCCGCGCAGATCGGTCACCTTGGCGACGTTCGCGCTGAAGCCGCCGGATCCGCCGATGCGCAGTTCGTCGTTCTGGATGAACATCAGCTCCCAGGGGCCCTCAGGATCCTCGGGCGACCACTGCTGGAAGGTGACGTTCTGGTTGTGGAACTGCCAGTTGGGGGCGATGTAGACGGCCTGGCCGTAGTAGCGGTCCTGGCCGACGGCCTGGGTGGACGCCTGCACGGTCTCGGAGTGGTAGCCACCGCCCTCGTTGATGTACGTCTGCTTGGCCTCGATGGCGTTGCCGCCCTTGTAGGCGGGGGTGGTGACATTGCGGATGACGCCTTGCTTCTGGGGCTTCTGCGGGTAGTTGGACCACCCTTGGACGGTGCCCTCGTCCTGGAAGTAGACCCCGGCGGGCAGCGCCTGGACGCCCGCGTCCCGCACAGGGTCGGCCCCCGCGGTGCCACCGCTGAGGGCGAGGCCGCCGACCAGTGCGCCGGTGACGCAGAGCAGCTGGATCCGTTTACAGACCGGTTTCGCTAACATCCGATCAATCCTCTCGGGGAGATGCGGTGCAGGTCTGAACCTTTCCCAGAAGCTAGCGTTCAAGGCATGACGAGTCCACATCAAAGAGGAAAATAGATCCGATGACTCTCTGTCCTAGTGCCTGTGGAAGACCTCCGCGGCATGCGCCGACGCGGGGGCGCTCAGCAAGGTGTGGAGCCCGTCGAACAGTTCGCCCGCGGCCACGCCGTTCCACTCCGGCGGAAGCAGCTCCAGGGGAAGCCCCGGGTCGCGGTAGGGCATGCGCCGCCACTGGGTCAGCATCGGTACGTACGTCCGGAACGCCTCCAGCGGCCGCGGCTCGCGGTCCGCCACCGCGTCCAGGACGGGGCGGTACCGGTGCAGGAAGTCCGCGTACATGGCGGTGAGTTCGTCCAGGTCCCACCAGGAGCGGACCTTCCGCCGCGGGTTCCCGAAGGCCACGTGGTCGCCGGTGAAGATGTCGACGTACGCGGACAGCTCCCGGCGTTCCAGGGTTCGCCGCGCCTCGTCCGCCAGATGTCCCGGGGCGATCCAGACACCCGACGCGGCGGTGCCGAAGCCCAGCCGGGTCAGGGCCGTCCGCAGGGCGTGCCGCTTCTCGCGCTCGGACTCGGGCACGGAGAACACCACGAGCACCCAGCCGTCCTCGCGGGACGCCCTGGCCCGCCGGAAGATGCGCACGTCCCCCTCGGCGAGCGTCTGGAGGGTGGAGTCGGCGAGCGAGTACCCGGCGACGCCCTCGCGGCGCTCGCCGCGCAGCACCTCGCGGCGTTTCATCCGGGACACCGAGGACCGCACGGCCCGGCTCTCCACGCCGAGGTCCGCCATGAGGCCGATCAGCGAGGCGACCGAGAGCCAGTTGTGCTCGCCCCGGGCGTAGAGGCCGTAGATCGTGAGGATGAGCGGGGCGTGGCGGGACTCCCGTTCGCCCGCCACGGTGGTGGCCGGTGTCGTCTGCGCGGTCATTCCCGGCACCCTAACGTCTGGCGCGGCGATGGTGATCACCCGCTCGCGCCGGGGCGTCGCGGAGGGATGCGCGGATCGCGTCGGCCCCCCCCTGTGGACGCGGTCCTACGCGCGCGGCGCCACCAGTCGTTCCTCCGGTATCACCGCCACACCCAGAATCTCGATCATGGCTTCGGGCTGCCACAGCGCGGTGCAGCCGATGCCCGCCATGGCCGGGTAGACGGGCCCGGCGAGCTCACGCCAGACCTTGCCGATCTCCTTGCCGTGGGCCTGGTAGTCGGGGATGTCGGTGAGGTAGATGGTCACCCTCACCAGGTCCTCGGGCCGCCCGCCGGCCTCGCGCAGCGTGGTGAGCAGATTGCCGAACGCCTGCCGGAACTGCTCGACGATGCCGCCCGGAACGATCTTCATGTCCGCGTCGAGGGCGGTCTGCCCTCCCAGGTGGAGGGTGTTTCCGGCGAGTGTTCCGTGTGAGTAGCCGCTGGGCTTCGGCAGATCGGGCGGGTTCACGGGGACGGGGGTCATGGTGCCTCCGGCTCGGTTGCGTTCCGTCCTGCCCCACGGCCGGACAGGTGTATTGACTTTAGATGACGACCGTGAGAAACACGAGACATCGGATCCTGGTCCCCGACTGAACGGAGCCGACCCCATGGAGCCCGATCTGAGCAAGTACCGCCTCGAGGGCGACAATTCGATGTACCGGCTGCCGAGCGGCATCGTCGCCCCCGTGGTGACACGTGGCGGCCTGGAGAACGCCGACACCGCCGACTCGGGCGGTGCCGTCCGTGTCTCGGGTGTGAGCATCCAGCACACCCCCGCCACCCGGCTCTGGTTCGGCAAGGTCAGCAACGAACCGGGCTATCGCTCGGTGACCCACCACCACGGCGAGGCCGAGACCGGTGGCTATGTCCTGTCCGGCCGGGCCCGCATCTACTTCGGCGAGGAGCTCCGGGACTACGTCGACATGGAGGAGGGCGACTGGGTCTTCGTACCTCCGTTCATGCCGCACGTGGAGTGCAACCTCTCCCGCACCAAGCCGCTGACCTGGATGACCACCCGCACACCGGAGAACATCGTGGTCAACCTGCCCGATATCGCCGACACCGAGCTGCGCGACTGGCTGGACCGCCGATGACCCCGACGCCCCCCACCTCCGCCGTCTTCACCGCCGCCATCACCCTCAAGCCCGCCCAGCCCGAACACTTCGACCTCGCCTTCACCGCCACCACCCAGCCGTGCCCCTGGCCGAAGGCGTACGGCGGCGATCTGGTGGCCCAGGCCGCGGCGGCGGCCATGCGGTCGGTGACCGACGGCAAGTCCCCGCACTCGATGCACAGCTACTTCCTGCGCCCCGCCGACGTCGGCGCCGAGGTGCGCTACGAGGTGGAGGTGGTGCGCGACGGCCGCGGCTACAGCACCCGGCAGGTGCGCGGCTACCAGAACGGCAAGCCGCTCTACGTCTGCCTGGCCGGGTTCGCGGCGGGCGAGGCCGGTGCGGACTTCCACACCGAGTTCGGCGAGGACGTACCCGACCCGGAGTGCCTGCCCAGTTCGGCGGAGTACCTCGCCGAGCGCGATGGCGGCTCCATGACCGAGGAGTCCAAGGCGTACTGGTCCGGCGGCCGCGGCTTCGACATGCGGCACGTCCCCGGACCGGTCTATCTCACCGTCGAGGGAGAGCGCCTTCCGCACCAGGCGGTCTGGCTCAGGCCCTTCGACACCCTCCGCCCGGTCGACGGGCTGACCGACGCCCAGCGGGACCTGGCCGCCCTGGCGTATGTATGCGACTACACGATCCTCGAGCCCGTGCTGCGGGTGCTCGACCTGCCCTGGGCCAGACCCGGGCTGGTCACCGCGAGCCTCGACCACGCGATGTGGTTCCACCGCCCGGGGCCGGTGGACGGCTGGCTGCTCTACGTCCAGGAGGCCGTCGCCGCCGACGCGGGCCGGGGCCTGGGCACGGGGCGCTTCTTCACGCGCGATCACCGCCACCTGGCCACCGTGGTCCAGGAGGGCCTGATCCGCCCCACCTGATCCGCCGCTCTCCCCGGCGGGCTCCCGGAAGGACCCTTCCGTGACTCTTCCGCTCCCCCTCTCGCCCTCGGCGCACCTCGACACCTTCACCCGCGACCAGCTGCCCCCCGCACATCTGTGGCCGACCCTGGAATTCACCACGCCGGAACTGCGCTACCCGGACCGGCTCAACGCGGCCACCGAGCTCATCGACACCCCCACCGCGCTGTTCGGCCCCGACCGCCCCGCCCTGCGCACCCCGTCCGGTGAGGTGTGGACGTACGGCGAACTGCGCATCCGCGCCAATCAGGTGGCCCAGGTGCTCACCGAGGAGCTGGGCCTGGTGCCGGGGCGGCGGGTCCTGCTGCGCTCGCCCAACAACCCCTGGACCGTGGCGGCCTGGCTCGGCGTCCTCAAGGCCGGTGGCGTCGTGGTGACCACGATGGCCGCCCTGCGCACCCGGGAGCTCGTCCCCGTGGCCGAGCGCACCCTGCCGTCGATCGCCCTGGTGGACCACCGGTTCGCCGATGACGTCCGCACGGTCCGGGACACCGTGCTGCCCGGGCTGACGGTGGTGGAGTACGGCTCCACCGGCCCGGCGGACCTGGTGACCAGGGCCACGGGCAAGTCCGGTGAGTTCACAGGCGTGGACACCGCCGCCGACGATGTGGCGCTGCTCGGCCCCACCTCCGGCTCCACCGGCGCACCCAAGATCACCATGCATTTCCACCGGGACATCCTGTCCATCGACAACACCTTCGGCCGCCACACCCTGGGTCTGGCCCCGGACGACCTGGTGGCCTGCACCGCGCCCCTGGCCTTCACCTTCGGCCTCGGCATGCTGGTCGTCTTCCCGCTGCGGGCCGGAGCCTGCGCCCTGCTGACGGAGTCAGCCACTCCCCCGCAACTCGCGGAGCTGGTGGAGCGGCACGACGTCACCGCCCTGGCCACCGCGCCCACCGCCTACCGGGCGATCCTGCGCGAGGGCGCCGAGCGGCGGCTGGCCGGACTGCGCATCGGCGTGTCCGCGGGCGAGCACATACCCCGCACCACCTGGCAGGAGCTGCGGACGCACATAGGTCTGAGGATCGTCGACGGCATCGGCGCCACCGAGCTGCTGCACATCTTCATCTCCGCCGCCGGAGACGACATCCGGCCCGGCGCCACGGGCAAGGCGGTCCCCGGCTACCGCGCCACCATACTCGGCCCCGACGGCGCGGAACTCGGACCCGGAGAGCCCGGCAGACTCGGGGTCATCGGCCCGGTCGGCTGCCGCTATCTGGGCGGCGAACGCCAGCGGGACTACGTCCTGGAGGGCTGGAACGTCACCGGTGACATCTTCCACCGGGACGAGGACGGCTACTTCCACTACCACGCCCGCAGCGACAGCATGATCGTGTCCTCCGGATACAACATCGGCGGCCCCGAGGTGGAGGCCGCCATCGACACCCACCCTGACGTCGTGGAATCCGCCGTGGTGGCCCGGCCGGACGCCGAACGCGGCTCGATCGTATGCGCCTTCGTGGTGCTGCGCGACGGCGTGCCCGGCGACGCGGCCAAGGCGAGGGAGATCCAGGACCACGTCAAACGGGTCCTGGCGCCCTACAAATACCCGCGCGAGGTGCGGTTCCAGGACGCCCTGCCGCGCAACACCAGCGGCAAACTACAGCGCTTCGCACTCCGCGGGATGGTCGAAGACGAGCAGGCCTCCGCCGAGGCCGTCGCCGAGAGTTGAGAGGAACCCCCTTGAAGATCGCCATCATCGGCGGCGGCCCCGGCGGGCTGTACTTCGCGGCCCTGATGAAACAGCTCGACCCCGCCCACGACATCACCGTCTGGGAGCGCAACGCCCCCGACGACACATTCGGCTTCGGCGTCGTCTTCTCCGACGAGACGCTCGGCGGCATAGAGAACGCCGACACCACCATCGCCCAGGACATGGCCCGCCGCTTCGCCCGCTGGACCGACATCGACATCCACTACCGGGGCGAGAGCCACACCGTCGGCGGCCAGGGCTTCGCCGCCATGAGTCGCAAGGAACTGCTCCGCCTGCTCCAGGAGCGCTGCCACGCCCTCGGCGTCACCCTGCGCTTCTCCACCCCCGCCCCGGACACCGAGCGGCTGCGCGGGTCGTACGACCTGGTGGTGGGGGCCGATGGCGTCAACTCCCTGGTACGGGCGGCCCACGCGGAGGTCTTCCGCCCCTCCCTGGACCGTCGGCACAGCAAGTACATGTGGCTCGGCACGGACCTGGTCTTCGAGGCGTTCCAGTTCTTCGTCAAGCAGACGGAATGGGGCGTCGTACAGGTGCACGGCTACCCCTACTCCGCCACCGGATCCACCTTCATCGTCGAGATGCACGAGGACGTCTGGCGGCAGGCGGGCTTCGACACCACCGAGGGGGCCGACTTCGCGCCGGGCGCCTCCGACGAGCACGCGGTGGCGCGCGTCCGCGAGCTCTTCGCCCACGAACTCGACGGCCACCAGGTGTTCGCCAACAACTCCAAGTGGCTGAACTTCACGACCGTACGCAATGAGCGCTGGCACCACGGCAACCTCGTGCTCATCGGAGACGCCGCCCACACCGCGCACTTCTCCATCGGCTCGGGCACCAAACTGGCGATGGAGGACGCGCTCGCGCTCGCCGCCTGTCTGCACGAACACCCCGATGCCGAGCGCGCGTTGACCGCCTACGAGTCCGAGCGGCGCCCGGTCGTGGAGTCCACCCAGCGGGCGGCGCAGGGCTCGCTGGAGTGGTTCGAGAACATCGGGATGTACGTCCACCAGGAGCCGACCCAGTTCTGCTTCAATCTGCTGACCCGCTCCCGCCGCATCACCTATGACAACCTGCGCACCCGCGACCCGGAGTTCGCCGATCGGGTCGATATGGCCTTCGCGGCGGCGCAGGGCCTCGACGGTGTGGCACCGGCCATGTTCCAGCCCTACCGGCTGGGCGAGTTGGAGCTGAAGAACCGGGTGATCGTGTCGCCGATGGACATGTACTCCGCCGTCGACGGCGTACCCGGCGACTTCCACCTCGTTCACCTCGGCTCCAAGGCCATGGGTGGCGCCGGGCTGGTGATGACCGAGATGGTGTGCGTCTCGCCCGAGGGCCGCATCACCCCCGGCTGCACCGGTCTGTGGAACGGCGAGCAGGGCGATTCCTGGCGGCGGATCGTCTCCTTCGTCCATGAGCGGAGCACCGCCCGTATCGGCCTCCAGCTCGGCCACTCGGGTCGCAAGGGCTCGACCCGGCTGATGTGGGAGGGCATGGACGACCCACTGCCGGAAGACAACTGGGAGGTCGTCGGCCCGTCCCCACTGCCGTACGGCCCCGGCTCCGCCGTACCCCGCGAGCTCACCCGGGAAGACATGGACCGGATCGCCGCGGACTTCGTCGCCGCCGCCCGCCGGGGCGCGGAGGCCGGGTTCGACCTGCTCGAACTGCACTGCGCACACGGCTACTTGCTGTCCTCGTTCCTCTCCCCGGTCGCCAACCGCCGCACCGACGCGTACGGCGGCCCGCTGGGGAACCGGCTGCGCTTCCCGCTGGAGGTCTTCGACGCCGTGCGGGAGGCATGGCCCGCGGAACGGCCGATGATCGTGCGCATCTCCGCCACCGACTGGGTGCCGGACGGCAACACCGAGCATGACGCCGTGGAGATCGCCCGCGCGTTCATCGCCCACGGCGCGGACGCCATCGACGTCTCATCCGGCCAGGTCACCAAGGACGAGCGGCCCGCCTTCGGCCGCTCCTACCAGACCCCGTTCGCCGACCGCATCCGCCACGAGGTGGCCGCCGCCACCGGGGCCGCGGTCATCGCGGTGGGCGCGATCGCCTCGTACGACGACGTCAACTCGCTGCTGCTGGCGGGGCGCGCCGATCTGTGCGCCATCGGCCGCACCCATCTGTACGACCCGCACTGGACCCTGCACGCGGCGGCCGAGCAGGAGTACCGGGGCACGGGCGCCGAATGGCCGGCGCAGTTCCGCGCGGGCGGCCGCAAGCCCCCGGCCGCGCGCACCGACGCCATACGCCCCCGGCTGTCACTGCTCCGGCCCGACCCCGCCGACCAGGCCGTTCATCTGCGCTGGACCCCTGCACGGGGCGGGATCAGGTCGACCGGCGGCGATACGCCTGCGTCTTCGCGCGGTTGCCGCACAGCTGGGGTGAGCACCATTTGGCCCGGCCCGGGCGGGAGTTGTCGTAGAAGACCCACTGGCAGTCGGGGGCCGGACACATCTTGAGCCGATGCCAGGTCCCATTCACCGTGGCGGTCAGTGCGGACATGACGATATGCGCGAGGGCGGTGTCCACGGGGTCGGCGGCGATGGTCAGATGGGCGCCGTGGCCCGCGGTCAGTGTGACGTGGAAGGAGTAGCCGAGCGCGGCATCGCCGCCCTGGCCGTCACCGTCCGCGTCCTGGCGCAGCGCGGCCCGCAGCGCCGTGCGCAGCTCGTGGGCTCTGTTCAGGTGGCCCTGATGGGCCCTGGTGTCGGGGGCGTCGCCCATGAGCAGGTCATGCTCGCGCAGCCAGCGCTCCAGATCGACGGGCGTGGTGAGCGCGTCGCGCCCCGTGAGGCGCCGCCCGTGCGCGACGAATCCCCGGCGGTCCTCGGTGTTGGCGAAGTGATGGAGCAGGGCGATGCCCACCGGGAGGCCCTCGACGTCCTCGGCCCTAGTCGGTGGCAGCATGACCGATGTCTCCGTGAACGCGCCGGTAGGCGTCCTTCACCCGGATCCGATCGCCGTCGAACTCGAACATGTCGCAGCCGTGCACCTCGTGGACCCGGCCATCGGCATCGGTACCGGAGTAGGACCACTGGGAAGCGCCCCGGTCCCCGGCGATGAAGGCCACTCCGCCGGGCCGCGACTCGAGCCCCGCGTCGTAGGCGAGCATCAGTTCAAAGCCCTCGCGCACTTCGGCCCGGCCGCGGAAGGTCATGCCCGGCTCCGGGCCGACGGAGGCGCGGAACACACAGTCGTCCGTCATGAACTCCATCAGCAGGTCGAGATCCTTCCGTCGCCATGCCTCGCCGAAGCCCGCCAGCCGTTCCAGCGTCATCCCCATGAACTAGACCCTTCCTGCGAAGCGTGCGGTGAGGTAGGCATCCGTGTTCGGGCCGTCGGGGTTGGCGAGCACATGGCGCAGCCAAGCGCGGCGTTCGAAGTCGGTGACGGCCAGCTCCCAGACGCAGCCGATGGCCTCACCGGGGTGCGGTGTCAGCGCGTCCGGCCGCTCCAGGGGTGCCGAGAACAGCCGCTGATGGATCTCGTTCTCCCCGTGCCACCAGTCCACCAGCGCGAAACAGCGGTCGGCCGCGTCATGCGCGATGGCGAAGCCGATGCCATAGCGGCTGTCGGTCCGGGCGGGGCCGGGCAGCGCCGAGGCCGCGGCCTCCACGGTCGCGGCCACCAGCGCGGGACGCGGCACATCGGTCCACGCGCTGATGCCGTACACCTTCACGGCCCATTCACCGACCGTCTCCAGGCCCAGGAAGCCGATGGCCCGAGGGCGATGCGGCCGCCGAAGCACGACCGATCCCCGTTGCGTACCCATGGCCCGCCCTCCTCCACGACGACACGAGTTAAATGATTAGCAGGTGTCGTCACTCTCGCGCAACACATGGCCCCAAGCTGCGCGCCATGGATGGAGGTGTCCGTCACGGCCTTCTCACGGCTTCGCCGTCCGGCGCAGGAAGCGGATGACCGGGTGGCCCGGACCGTGGCTGACATCGGCCCGGACGCCGTAGACCCGCTTGATCAGGGACGGGGTCAGCACATCGCCGGGAGTGCCTTCGGCCACGACGTGTCCCTCGCGGAGGACCAGCAGGCGGTCGCAGTACATCGCGGCGAGGTTGAGGTCGTGGAGGGCGATCACGGTGGCGATCGGCAGGCCGACGACGAGGTCGAGCAGATCGAGCTGGTGCTGGATGTCGAGGTGGTTGGTCGGCTCGTCGAGCAGCAGCTCGCGCGGTTCCTGGGCGAGGGCGCGAGCGATCTGGGTGCGCTGGCGTTCGCCACCGGAGAGGGTGTGCCACGACTGACCGGCCCGGTCGGTCAGTCCGCTGCGCTCCAGGGCCGCGTCGACGGCCCTGGTGTCCGCGGCGGAGGCCGACGCCCAGGCGCGCCGGTGCGGGATGCGGCCGAGGGCCACCACCTCGCGGACGGTCAGTTCGGTCTGGGTGTGGGCGTGCTGTTCGACGGTGGCGATACGGCGGGCCGTGGCACGGCGGCCGGCCCGTGGCAGGGCACGGCCGTCCAGGGTGACCGCTCCGGCGGAGGGGGCGAGGATCCCGGCGAGCAGCCGCAACAGGGTTGACTTTCCGGAGCCGTTGGGGCCGAGCAGGCCCACCGTCTCGCCGGGGCGCAGGGTGAGGGTGACGCCGTCGACGATCAGCCGGCCGTCGGTGCGGCGGCTGACCCGGTCCGCGCGGAGCCCGGACGCCGCTTCCGGAGTGGCGGCGGACTCCATGCCGGGGGTTTCCGCGGTGGGGTCGGTCATGTCTTCCTCCGCCCGCGGTAGAGCACGGCGACGAAGGCCGGTACGCCGATGAGGGACGTCACCACGCCCACCGGGACCTCCTGGGGGTCGATGACGGTGCGGGCGGCGGTGTCCACCCACACCAGGAAGATGGCCCCGGCCAGTGCGGTGACCGGCAGCAGACGGGCGTGGCCGGAGCCGGTGAGGGCGCGGGTGGCATGCGGGAGGACCAGGCCGACGAAGCCGATGGCCCCGGCGGAGCTGACCAGGGTCGCGGTGAGCAGCGCGGTCGCGCACAGCAGGACGAGACGGGTACGGGCCACCCGGACACCGAGCGCCGCCGCGGCCTCCTCCCCGAAGGCGAACGCGTCCAGGGTGCGGGCGTAGCCGAGACAGACCACGAGGACGGCGGCCAGGACGCCGGTGCACAGCAGTACATCGCCCCATCCGGCGCCGGTGAGCGAGCCGAGGAGCCAGAACAGCACGGCCCGGGTGGTGTCGGCGTCCGCGGAGGTGAGGACGATGAACGAGGTCAGCGCGGAGAACAGCTGCATGGCGGCCACTCCGGACAGCACCACGCGGTCGGTGCTGCCGCCGAGGCTGTGGCTGAGCACCAGCACCAGCCCGAACGACACCAACGCACCGGTGAACGCGCCCGCCGACAGGGACACGGCCCCGCCGCCCACGCCGAGCACGACCACGGTGACGGCGCCCGTGGAGGCGCCCGAGGACACCCCGAGCACGAAGGGATCGGCCAGTGGATTGCGCAGCAGGGACTGCATCACGGCCCCGCAGAGGGCCAGTCCCGCCCCGCACACCGCGGCGAGCAGTGTGCGCGGCATGCGCAGGTTCCACACGATGCCGTCCCGAAGCGGCGGCAAGGTGCTCTCCCCCAGGCCGAGATGGGCGGTGACCGCCGCCCATACGTCGGCGGTGGAGATGTCGGCCGGGCCGATGGTCACGGCGAACGCGACCGACGCGAGCAGCGCGGCCGGCCCGCCCGCGATCAGCAGCAGGAGGCGGACGCTCACGCGGCGGATGCCCAGGTGACCAGTACTCGCGCGGCGGGTGCTCACATTCCGAGTACTCACTTGGCGAGCCCGAAGTCGCGCAGCCCGGCGGCGACCTGTTCCACCCCTTCGACCGTACGGAGGGACGGGTTCATGGCCTGCCCGCTCAGCAGGATGTACCGCTTCTTCCGCACGGCGGTGAGATTGCGGGTGGCGGCGTTGGTCTCGAGGAAGCGCGTCTTGGCCCTGGCGGTCTCCGCGGTCTGCTGCTTGCGCGTGAGGTCGCCGAGGACGATGACGTCCGGGTCGCGGTCGGCCACGGTCTCCCAGTTGATCTGCGGCCACTCGTCGTGGGTGTCGGAGAAGGCGTTCTCCGCCCCGACGGCCCGGGTGATGGCGCCCGGCGCGCCACAGCAGCCGGCGAGGTAGGGCGACTGGGAGTTGGCGAACCAGTACATGAGGGTGACTCCGGAGGCGTCCACTCCCGCCGTGGCCCTGCGGACGCGCTCCTTCAGCCGCGCGACGAGCCTCTCACCGCGCTCCTCGACACCGAAGGCGTGGGCGAGATCGCGTATTTCGCCGTACACCACATCAAGCGTGAGGGGTTTGCCGCGGGAGCCGTCGCCACCGCTGTCGGTGTCCCGGCCCGCCGCGCAGTCGGACGGCGAGACATAGGTGGGCACGCCCAGCTTCTCGAACTGCTCGCGGGTGGCCACGCCGCCCTTGCCGAGGGTGGAGACGAACGAGGCGGTGACGAAGTCGGGTTCGGCGTCCAGGGACTTCTCGAAGGACGGCGCGTTGTCGGCCAGCCGGGGCACCGTGGCGTTGGCCTTCTCCAGGCCCTTCATCACCGGGTCGGTCCAGGTGGCGGTGGCCGCCATGCGGTCGGCGAGGCCGAGCGAGAGCAGGATCTCCGTGGTGCCCTGGTTGAGCGAGAGGGCCCGCTTCGGGGCGGACTTCAAGGTGACCTCGTGGCCGCAGTTGTCGATCGTGCGCGGATAGCCCGCACCGGCGGGCCTTCCGGCGTCCGCGTCGTCATGGCCGGAGCCACCGCACGCGGTGAGCAGAAGAGCGGGGGCGAGCAGGAACGCCGCGGTACGGCGGGCGGAGCGGAGCACGGGCAGCCTCGGTGGTCGGGGCTCGTACGCGGAGCCTGGGCCTACGGACGTCCTCCGCGCGCCGGGCGCGGAGGTGCCAGCAGGTCTTCGGACTCGGGCTCGTCCGGACGGGGCCCCTTCCCGGTGCTCGTTCGCGCCGGCCCCACGGCCGCCACGGACTCCTCCCAGTGGTGTCACATGCCCCGCCCGTCCCCCTCACCGCTGCGCGTCAGTTCCGGATTCGCACCGGATTCCCTGGCCTCGGATGTGGCACGACTGGCTCCCCGAGCCTACCAAGCGCGCCGGGCGGCCACATCCCACGGTCAGTCCGTGCGCCGACGGGCCCGCCTCACCTCGCGGTCCACGGCCCAGGCGTCCCCGACCGGCCCGAGGTGGCCGAGCTTGTCGGGGTTGACCACCGTGCGGATGGTCTGGATCTGCCCGTCGAGCACATCGAGGACCAGGGTGTGGAGCACCTTGCCGTCCCGGTCGCGGAGGATCGCGCCGGGCTGGCCGTTGACCTCGTGCGGCTCGATCGACGCATCGATCCGCAGCAGCCAGGGGAAGACGTTGCCCAGCAGCCGCGCCACGTTCTCCGCGCCCATGACGGCCCTGGCCAGCTGCGGCGCCTTGCCGCCACCGTCCCCGACCAGTTGCACATCGGCGGCCAGCAGCTTCCGCAGCCCGCCCACATCGCCGTCCTTCAGCGCCTCGAAGAACCGCGTGGCCAGCTCCTGCCGCTCCTGGCGGTCCGCTTCGAACCGCGGCCGCCCGGCCTCCATGTGGCGCCGCGCCCGCACCAGCAGCTGCCGGCACGCCGCCTCCGACCGCCCCACCGCCGTGGCGATCTCGTCGAACCCGAAGGCGAACACCTCCCTCAGTACGAACACCGCCCGCTCCAGCGGGCTGAGCCGCTCCAGGAGCAGCAGCGCCGCCATCGACACCGAGTCGGCCAGCTCCACCGCCCGGGCCGGATCCTGGTACGGGTCGCTGAGCAGCGGCTCGGGGAACCACGGGCCCACGTACTCCTCCCGGCGCACCCGCGCGGAGCGCAGCACATCGATCGAGACGCGGGTCACCGTGGCGGACAGATACGCCTTGGTGGACGTGGGCCGGGTGGCCGAGCCGTCGAAGCGCAGCCAGGTGTCCTGCACCGCGTCCTCGGCCTCGCTCACACTGCCCAGGATCCGGTAGGCGATCGAGAACAGCAGTGGCCGCAGCTCCTCGAACTCCTCGACCTTGCTCACGCCGATTCCCCCCTGGACGACCGGCCGGACAGTCCGACACCGATCAATGGAACTGCCCGACCTGGTAGTTGCCCGCCGGCTGCTGGGTGATGACGTTCAGCCGGTTCACCATGTTCATGAACGAGACCAGTATCACCAGCGCGGTGAGCTGCTCCTCGTCGTAGTGCTTGGCGGCGTTCGTCCACACCTCGTCGCCGACGCCACCGGCCGCGTCCGCGACCCGGGTCCCCTCTTCCGCCAGCTCCAGCGCGGCACGCTCGGCGTCGGTGAAGACGGTGGCCTCCCGCCACGCCGCCACCAGGTTGAGCCGCACCGCGGTCTCACCGGCCGCGGCGGCCTCCTTGGTGTGCATGTCGATGCAGACGGCGCAGCCGTTGATCTGGCTCACGCGCAGCGCCACCAGCTCCTGTGTGGCGGGCGGCAGCGGCGAGCCCTTGACCGCCTTGCCCGCGGCCATGACGGGCCCCAGGACCTTGCCCGCGGTCGGGCTGGCGGAGTAGTTCAGTCGCGCGTCCATGGTGTGCTCCTCCGTGGTTGTCGGTGGCTACACCCCTGAGACGGGGTAGCCCGGCCCCCTGTGACATGGACGGATGTGACCTGCGTCTCCCCGTCACCGGGCCCGCTGAGCCGAACGGGTGACTTCTCCCGCTTTCCTTGTCACCGCCCTGCGGTTTTGCGTTACTGGGGTTGATGAACCCGGATCGGCAGCCCATCCCTTTCGGGGGAGTTCGCCGCCGACCGCGACGGTCGGCAGCGCTCTCGGATGGGCGCTCCGTACCCCGCGACGAGCAGTGTGTTCGTGTACGACACGACCACCTTCGCCCAGACCACCGTCACCGGAATCATCCCGGGCGGCTCCCCCGGGGCGTGGCGGTCCTGCCGAACGGCTCGTTCGCCTATGTGGCCAGGTGTGGGTGACCAACAACAACAATGACACGGTGACCGTGCTCACGCCGTCCGTGACGCTCGCGACCACCCTGACACGGCCAACGCCGTCACCGGTCCGCTGCCACTGGGCTCGGCGGTCACCAACGCCAGTGGCGTGGCCAGCCTCAGCAATGTGGTCGTCCCGCCCAACGCCCTCACGGCGGCGACGTACACCGCCGCCTTCGCCGGGGCGCCCGGCTTCGGCCCGTCGTCCTCCACCGCCTCGCTGACCTTCACCGGCTGACGCTCCGGCGACGACCGCGTCGTGCCCTCCGGGACCGCCACACCGGAGGGCACGACAACGCATCACCTACGGCGTCCATGACCGCCGTGATCCAGACAGTTGTACGCTACGGCTCGGTCCGATCAACGGAATACAACGGGGAGACTGAGTCATCGTGAGCGAGCGCACCGGCAGAATACGTTCCCCTCGCACCTACTCCGCCGTCTCGGGGGTGCTCACCGGGACGATCGCCCTCTACATCGCGCTTGTCGCCCTCGGCAACATCACCGACTTCGACTCCAATCAGCAGTTCGTCCGCCATGTCCTGGCGATGGACACCACGTTCAAGGACGACGACCTGATGTGGCGGGCCATCAAGTCCACCGCGCTCCAGGACACCGCCTACGTCGCCATCATCGTCTGGGAGAGCGTCGCCGCCCTGGTCCTGCTCGCCGCGACGGCCATGTGGGGCGTGGGATTGCGCGGGGGCAGCGTCCACCGCGCCCGCCAGGCCAGCACCGTGGGGCTGTTGATGCTGATGGTGCTGTTCGGCGCCGGGTTCATCGCCATCGGTGGCGAGTGGTTCGCCATGTGGCAGTCCAAGCAGTGGAACGGGCTGGAGGCCGCCACCCGCGTCTTCCTGATCTCCGGGATCGTGCTGCTGCTCATCCATCTGCTCGCGGCCGAGCGGGACGAGCGGATCGAGCCCGGTTCCACGGACTGATCGGAGTCGCGGCCCGACCGCCGACCTGTCGTCATACCGGACCCCCACCCTCTACGCGGGTGGCAACGCGGCGGCGGCCGACCCGGCGAGGTCGGTGGCCAGTTCGCAGGGCTGGTCCTTGCGGCCCGCTCCCTTCAGGACGAGGGCCACCCGCTCGGTGCCCTTCACCCGGTCCAGGCCGGTGTAGTCGCGGTGGACCACCTCGACGCGGCAGCTCCCCGGGCCCTCGTACTCCGGCATGACGATGGCCTGGTGATCGCTGAGCCTGGTCGACCGGGCGTTCTTGTCGCTGGGCAGGTCGCCTTGGTCGAAGCGCAAGTCCACCTCGTACTCGCTGGTGGTGCTCTTCCACTGGCAGTCCCAGCGGCCGAATCCGACGTCCGGGTCCCGGGCGTCGATGCCGGGCACCTTCTCCAGCGTCTTGGCGTCCAGAAGCGTGCACGCGTCCTGGTGCGCCAGCGAATTGGACGGGAAGCCCGGGGAACGCCGGGGAATCTCACCACGGTTGAGCACCTTGACCGCGAATCGCGTGGCGACATCGGCGGTGTCGCACAGCGGCTCCTTGACCTCCGCGGGCCGTCTCGCGACCGCGGTGATCCGAAGGCTGTTGTCGCGAGCGCCGTTCACCGCCATGGCCCGCACGCACTCGTCGTCCTCGGCAGCGTGCTCCACGACGGTGACCCTGCCCTTGGTCTTCCTCGTCACGGCCTCGGGCAGCGAATCGGCGTCGAGCTCCACCCTGACATCCACGACCTCCTCGTCGCGCTCCTTCAGGTTGACGTCGCAGCGATTGAAGTTGCCCTCATCACGCTTCAGCTCCGCCACTTCGTACCGATGGAACACGCCGGCCTTCAGCAAGGCACAGGGATCGGCCGTGCGGGGGTCGCCGATGAAGCCCGCGGCGGCCGTTCTGCCCGGTGCCGGGGTGGCCTTGTCCCCGCCCTCGTCCCCCAGGCTCATCACGATGAACGGAACGGCGATGGCCAGTGCCGTGACGGCGGCGGCGCCGGCCAGGAGCAGAGGGCGCCGCCGGACCAGCGTCGCCGTGCGGCGCGGGGGCCCTCCCGCCGGGGTCTCGGAGCGCGTCAGGACGTCCGTGTACGGCGTGGTCGACGGGGACATCGGGAGGGCCGGGAACTGGTCCGGGGGTCCCGCGACGTCCGTGAGGGCGGCGAGCGCCTGGGCGGCCGTGGGCCGGGCCCCGGGGTCGCGCTGGAGCATCGCGGTGAGGATGGCCCCGAGCGGCCCGACCTGGGGGCTGATGGCCTCCATCCGGACCGCCCGCCCGGGGCCGCGCATCGGCGGGGTCCCGGTCACCAGCCAGTACATCGTGGCACCGAGCGAGAACACGTCGGACGCGCGCTCGGGCGCGCCCCGGAACGCCTCGGGGGCGGCGAAGTACGGGGTGAGGCTGACCGGCCCGTTGGGCGTGATCGTCTCACTGCCGTCCACCCGGTACGCGGCGCCGAAGTCGGTCAGCTTGGCGACCCTGTCGGGGGTGATCACGATATTGCCGGGCTTGACGTCGCAGTGCACGATGCCCTTGTCGTGCAGGGCCGCCAGCGCCGCCGCGATCTGTGCGCCGATATGTGCCGCGAGCTCGGGGGCCAGCTTCACCGGGACGTCCAGACTGCCGCCGGTCACATGCTCCATCACCAGCCAGAACGTGGCGTTCCTGCCCTTGCCCGCGCGGACGGCGTCGTAGAGGGTGACGACGTTCGGGTGGCTGAACTTCGCCAGAGCGCGGGCTTCGGCCAGCAGCTCGTCGAAGTCGGCCTGGCTGTTGTCCTCGAGCAGGGCCCGCTTGAGGACGACGGACCGGCCCAGCTCCGTGTCGACGGCGAACCAGACCGCGCCTCTCCCTCCCTCGACGGGCCCCTTGGTGAGCCGGTACTTGCCGACCTTCTCCCCCCGCCGCACGACGACACTCCCCTCCTACGAGACCAGAACCGCTGCTGTCTGCCGTTACCGCACGCGGATCGAACTTACTGCGTACGCGGAAAGACACGTACCGGTTGCGGCGTTCGTGAGGGCGGTACGGGGCTCGGTTCGCGCCGGAGGCGCGTGGGACCTGGCCGGTTGAGAAGGGAATTCACCTACCACTCCAGAAATCTTCACCTTTGTGGAGGTTGCGGTGTTGCGGAAGCACATGCGACGGGGGCAGGCGCCACGGTCACATGCCACCGGCGCGGCGCGGCTGTGCGGCGCGTCCGTGCGGCACGCCGATGCCGGGTCTCCCCGCGAGGGGTGAGACCCGGCACCGCGTCCCCCTGGTCAGGAGTGCCCCTGGTCAGGAGTGGGTGACCTTGAGGCTGGATATGTGGACCTCCCCGTAGTTGTCATCCTCGCAGGGGTCCGAGTTGTCGCAGTTGGCCTGGGTGTAGGCCCCCGCCTTGAAGTAGTTGGTGTCGCCGTCGGAGGAGATCGTGGTCTCACGCTCCCCGTTGTAATAGGCGTCTATCTTCCCGTTCCGCGCCACGAACTTGGCCTCGAACTCGGTGCCCAGCTCATAGTCGTCGGTGACGAGGTGGTGGTGGGTGTCGTCGCCGTTGGTGATGTAGAGCTTGCTGCCTTCGAGGCGGAAGACCGTGACATCGTCGTCCCCGCCGTGGATCTGGGCGCCCACCAGGTGCGGCTTCTCCTTGGGGAGCGCGGTGAACGCCTCCTTGACCACGAGGGTGTGGGTGCCCTCGCTGGTCGACCAGGCGGCCTCCTCCTCCCCGTCATCGGTCATCTCCCGCAGCTCGGCGCGCGGGTAGCTGGAGCCGCCCGTCGTCACGCCGTTGACGGAGGACCGGAACTGGACCGCGTCGCAGTCCCCGGTGACCTGGAACCAGGGCTTGGCGGAGAAGGTGGCGAGATCGGGCTGTGTGATCTCGGTCGGGTCCTCGTCCTCGCCGGTGGGCAGGGTCAGCTTCCAGTTGGTCAGATCGAGGACGTCGGCGGGGTATTCGCACTGGGCGGCCGGGGTGTGGTGGCGGGCGGGAACGTCGGCCTGCGCCGGGAGCGCGAGGGCGGCCGTCGTGGCGGCCACGGTGCTGCCCGCGAGGACGACGATGCGCATGCGCCTCATGGGGGTGTTCCTTCCTGTTCGTTCGGCGACTTCGTTCGGCGACAGGCATGATTCGCCGCCGGTTCCGGGACGGGTCCCGGAACCGGGCAGTCGGCGCGGAATGGCTGGGGCTAGGCCTCCGGCGCGGGATCGGGCCAGAGGGCGTCGTCCTCGATGAGGTCCAGATCGGGCGGTACGAGCGTGGTGGACTCCACCAGCCCCTTGAGCAGGTTGTGCAGCAGTCCGTTGTCGGCGGGGCGGCCCTGCGACTTGTCGTGCAGCACCGGGTACCTGAATCCGGTGCCGTGCAGACGGCGGCGTACCGCCTCGACCCGGTACTCGATCTTGCGCTCGTTCCAGCCCGCGTCCGGGCGGAGGTACATGAGCTGCTTGGCCGCCGTGGCGTACGTCAGGGGGCGCGGATCCTCCTCGTACAGCAGATACCGCTGGCCGAGGACGGTCAGCAGCAGCCGTTCGTCGTCGTCGAGCGGCCAGAGCTCCGGCCGAAGCGTCTCGGCGCGCCGCCGCGACACCGGCCCCTGGTCGTCGTGGCCCGCCACATACAGCTCGACCAGGTGCTCACGGTAGCCGGAGCCCTTGACGAACAGCGGGGTGTAGCCGGTGTCGAGGGGGATCGGCTCGGTGCTGAGGTGCATCATCGTGCCGCGGGGCAGCCGGACGAGCTGCCGCCCGGTGTTGCGCAGCCACCACTGCCCCTGGCGGTACGTCAGCTCGCCGTGGCGCCGGCTCACCCGGAGGTCGTCCACACCGACGCCCAGATCCACATCCGGCTTCTCGCCCCGCCCGAAGCGGACCGTCAGCCCCGGCCGGGGCGGGGCGCTGAGGTCGCCGGTCACCGTGCGGGCGTGCAGCATGCCGGGCGTACTGGGCGCGACTCCGCGCGCGAGGCTGGCGGAGAGGGGCATCGGTGGTCTCCTCGGTTCGGGCGATTCTCGACACGCGTGCGGACACGCACACCCACCAGGCTCCGCGCCCTCCTCCGGGACCCGTCCCGAAGCAGGCTCGTGTGGCGGGAGGACGCCCCGTCGCTACGGGCTCATCGGCCCCACAAGCGTACGAGTTGAATGCCGCGTCCGGTCCGGGACGGGTCCCGGACCCCCGGACGGACGATGCCCGCCACGACCCCGGCACGGCCGCCGCGCGGCCACCGGACCCGCGGACAAGGAGGGCACGATGACCGGCTCACCGGACGAGAACCACTGGCCGGACCCGGCTCCGGAGCCGGTCCCAGGCCCGGACCCGGCCGCGGACCCGGACCCGGACCCGGACCCGGTCCAGCGTCCCGGCCACATCACCGCGGCCGCCGTGCTCCTGGTCGTCTCGGCGTTCATCAGCGCCACCATCGCCGTGAACGACCCGGAGCTGGCCCAGTTCGTATATCTGCTCCTCTTCATCACCATCGGCGCCGCCCTCCGCCTCCGCAAGGGCGGACGCCCGGCCCGCGTCACGGCGACGGTGACGGCCGCGCTCTTCCTCTTCTATCTGCTCCCGCACGCGATGCGCGGACTCTCCGACCCGGGCGGGGTCTACCAGCCGGACTACGCGGTCCGCGCCATCCTGGCCATCGCCGTCTCCGCCGCCGGGGTGGCCCTCCTCCACGCCCCCAGCAGCCGCGCCTACTTCCGCACCCGCCGCCACCAGACCGTCCGGTGACCGTGTGCGGGCGCGTGGTTACGACGGCACGCTCGCTCCCAGGCGTTGCGCCATCGCCTTCGCGCCGCCCAGTACCAGCTCGACGTAGTGGTCCTTTTCCGCGTCGCCCCATCGCGGGGTGGGCACCGAGATGCTCATGGCCGCCACGCAGTTGCCCAGGCGGTCGTGTACCGGGGCGGCGACGCAGGCCGCATGGTCGTTGGACTCGCAGTACTCCTCGGTCCAGCCGCGCTCGCGGGCCGTCTCGATTTCGGACAGCAGCCGCTCGCGGGTGGAGATGCTGTTGGAGGTCATCTGCCGCAGCGCCTTGTCGTTCGGGAACAGCTCATCGAGCTCCCGGGCCGACAGGGCGCTCAGCAGGGCCTTTCCGCCCGCGGTGCAGGAGGCGGGCAGGCGGCTTCCCACCTGGGACACCAGCCGGACCGAGTACTTGCTGTCGATGCGCACGATGAACACGGCGAATCCGCCGTCGCGCACGACGACCTGAACCGTTTCGCCGCATGCCCGCGCCACCTCCCCGGCGCACTCCCGGCCCACGGTGGCCAGGTCGAGCCCGCGTTCGTAGCCCGCGCCGAGACGCAGGGCGCTGAGCCCCATCGCGACGCGTCCGGTCTCCTTGGAGATCGTCACATAGCCCCGGTCGGCCAGTGTGTTGACGAGTTCGTGCGTGGTGGCACGGGGCAGGCCGAGGTGTTGGGTGATCTCCGGAACCCGTAGCCCCTCATCCTGGTCGATGAGCAGTTCCAGGATGTCCAGGCCCCGACGAAGGGCCGGAGCGGTGAGACGCGCCACGATGGCCTCCCAGCACACGTTTCAGCGGAACACATTTCCGTAGACAGTGTTCAAAATATCAGACACCCATGTTCCGGCGTCCGCGGTCCGCGTCCGGCACCGGCTCGGGCGACGTCGTCCTGGCGAACTCCCGCGGACCGGCTGCGCGCCCTGCTGGCCGAGACGCCCCGCGTCCTCACCGCGCACCGTGTGATGCGCTGACGCCCCGCACCCGCGGGGGCTGGGCCGCGTGCGTCCCGGCCCCGGCCCCTGGCGGTCAGTTGACGTCGAGGGCGATCCGGCCCAGCTCGCCGAGGTCGGCCACCAGGCGGTCGCCGGGGCTGATCGCGGTCGGGGCGCACAGGGTGCCGCTCAGGACGATGTCCCCGGCTTCCAGTCGCCTTCCACCGCGCAGCAGATGCCGGGCGAGCCAGGCCACCGCCTCGGCGGGGTCGCCCATGACGGCGGCCGCGCTCCCCGGCACCGTACGGGAGCCGATCGTCAGCGTGGCGGCGAGCTTCGACAGGTCCATGGCCGCCGACGGCGCGACCGCGGGGCCCACCATCGCGCGAGCGGCGTTGGTGTTGTCGGCGACGAGCATGGGGAGCGTTCGCGCGCCGCCGCGCCACCGGCTGTCGACGATCTCGAAGGCCGGTGCCACGGCGGCGGTGGCGTCGCGGACGTCCCCAGCGGTCACCCGCGGACCGGGCAGCGCCTCGCCCAGGGTGAACGCGACCTCCACTTCCGCCAGCGGGGCGAACAGCCCAGCCGTGGCAAGGGGCTCGCCGTCCCCGATGAGCCTGCCGGCGAGCAGATGGCCGGCGGCGGGCTCATCGGCGCCGAAAGCCTCCCGCGCGGGCCGTGCCGTGAGGCCGACCTTGTAGCCGATCGCCCGCTCACCGGCCGCGATCGCCAGGTCGTGGGTGGCGCGCTGGACGGCATAGGCCATTTCGAGGCCATCGAGCCGATCGGCCAGGGCCGAGTCGACCGCGGCCGAGTCCACCGAGGCCGAGCCGACCGCGGCCGAATCAGCCGGGGCCGGGTCAACGGCACCGGCTCCCTCGCTCGCGTGCCACAGCCGTCGGCCCAGTTCCGCGACCAGTTCCTCGTTCATCGATCTCCCCTACCACCGGTTCCGCTCATGAGCCGGTCCGCACTCACAGCTTAGGACCGGGAACGATCACCGCACGGCCGGTGGCCCCCTGCGCCAGCGCCGCGTACGCCTCGTTGACCGCCGACAGCTCGTACCGCTCACCGAGCAGCTTGTCGAGCGGCAGTCGGCCGGTCTTGAAGAGCTCGACCAGCCTGGGGATGTCGACCGGTGTGTTGGCCGAGCCGTAGAGACTGCCGATCAGCCGCTTCTCCTGCTGCACCAGGGGGTTGACCGGCACAGCCGCGGTGGCGCCCACCTTGCCGAGGCCGACGGCGACGGCGGTCCCGCCGACGCCCACGACCTCGACCGCCTGGGCCAATGTCTCGGGCCTGCCGACCGCGTCCAGCGACCAGGCCATCGGGCGTGGCGAGATCCTGGTGAGCTCTTCGACGAGCTCGTGCGTGCGGACGTTGACCGCGTGGGTGGCGCCCAGCTCGAGCGCCTTCTCCAGCTTGGCGTCCACCGTGTCGACGGCGACGATGGGATCGGCGCCGACGAGGCGCAGCCCCATCACCGCGCTCAGCCCGACGCCACCGGCGCCGATGACCACGACGCCCGCTCCGGTGGCGTCCTTCATGACGTTCAGCGCGGCGCCTGCCCCGGTCACCACGGCGCACCCGGTGATCGCCGCGATCTCCGGCGGAACGTCCGGATCGATCGTGAGGACCGACCGTTCGGACACGACGCACCGCTCGGCGAAGCAGGAGACTCCCATGAGGTGGTGCAGTTTCTCGCCGTTCAGGTTCAGCCGTGACGTCCCGTCGAGCAGACCGCCGGAGGCCGCCTGTACCCGGCCCAGCGCACACAGGGCGGGGCGGCCGGTGGTGCAGAACTCGCAGTCGCCGCACCGCGGGCGCCACAAGGTGATGACGGTGTCGCCGGGGCGGACCCGGGTCACCCCCTCCCCCACCCGCTCCACGACGCCCGTCCCCTCGTGCCCGAGCACCGCGGGCAGGCGGACGTCGAGGTCGCCGTTCATGTAGTGCAGATCGCTGTGGCACACCCCGGCGGCGAGCACACGGAGGCTGACCTCGCCCGGTCCGGGGGCGTCGAGGTCGACGTCCTCGACGGTCAACGGCACACCGGGCCGGTGCAGTACTGCTGCCTTCATGGAGCCACGCCTCACTCTGTCCACCGTGTACGAAACTTCAGACATTGTCTTACGGGTTGAGTATGTGAGCCCGCCTCGGCGGCCGTCAAGCGCGTTGACGGAGGCGCCGACGCATGCAACTGTGTCTCGAGAGTGAGATTACGTCTCATATTTAAGACATCATAAGGGGAGCACGCCTGATGACCGATGCGACAAACGCGCTGGAGCTGGTGCGGAAACTCGACGCCGCCACAGGCGCGTTCGAGCGGTGGAGCCGCCTCGAACCGGCCGCCCGCGCCCCGTTTCTCGAGGCCATCGCGTCCGCGCTCGAAGAGGCCGCGCCGAAGCTCGTGGCCATCGCGGACGAGGAGACCTCCCTCGGGGAGACCCGGCTGCGCAACGAGATGGTCCGCACGGTGTTCCAGCTCCGGCTCTTCGCCGAGACGGTGAAGCGGGGCGCGTACCTCGGGGCGACGATCGACCGTGCCGACCCCGCGTGGCCGATGGGCCCGCGGCCCGATCTGCGCCGGGTGCTCGAACCGCTCGGCCCGGTCGTCGTCTTCTCCGCGAGCAACTTCCCGTTCGCGTTCAGCGTGGCGGGCGGGGATACCGCCTCGGCGCTCGCGGCGGGCTGCCCGGTCGTGGTCAAGGCCCACTCCGGCCACCCCAGGCTCTCGGCGGCCACGGCGGAGGTCGTACAGCGGGCGCTGCGGTCCACCGGCGCGCCCGATGGGCTCTTCGACGTGGTCTTCGGGACGGAGGCGGGCCGGGCCGCGATCGTGGATCCGCGGGTCAAGGCGGGCGCGTTCACCGGATCGACCGAGGCGGGCCGGGCGCTCTTCGACCTCGCGAGCGGCCGTCCGGAGCCCATCCCGTTCTTCGGTGAACTCGGCAGCGTCAACCCGGTGTTCGTGACGGAGGCCGCCGCCGCGCGGCGCGGGGCCGCGATCGTCTCGGAGTTCGTCGGGTCGTTCACCCTCGGCGCCGGGCAGTTCTGCACCAAGCCCGGCGTCCTGCTGGTCCCGGCCTCGGCCAAGCTGGTGGACGAGCTGCCCGGCGCGGTCCCGGGCGCGCCGCTCACCTTGCTCAACGAGCGCATCCGGACCTCCTACGCGAGTGCGGTGCGGGAGCTGCGCGACACGGCCGGGGTGCGCGTCGTGGTGAGTGGCGACCACGACGGCGCCGAACCGTCGCCGACGGTGCTGCGCACGACCTCGGCCGACCTGCTCCGCGACCCGGATGCGCTCATCCGGGAGGTGTTCGGGCCGACCGCGCTGGTCGTGGAGTACGCGGAGGAGAGCGAACTGCTGGACGTGGCGAAGGCCATCGACGGACAGCTCACCGCGTCCATCCAGGGCGAGGACGACGACACCATCGCCGCGGAGCTGATCAGGCTGCTGGCCGCCAAGGCCGGACGGGTGCTGTGGAACCAGTGGCCCACGGGCGTGTCGGTCACCTACGCGCAGCAGCACGGCGGCCCCTACCCGGCCACCACGGCACCGGCCACGACCTCGGTGGGGACCGAGGCCATCCACCGGTTCCTGCGGCCGGTCGCGTATCAGGGCGTGCCGCAGCACCTGCTGCCGCCCGCACTGCGCGACGCGAACCCGCTGAGCGTTCCCCAGCGGGTCTCCTGAGCCGGGACCGGCCAGCGGGCCCGCCTCCCCGGCGGGCCCGCTGCCATTCCCACACCGCTCACGGCATACGGCCGCTCACCTCGTACGACCTCACGGCATCCGCACGTGGTGCCGCTCGATGGCGTCGCTCGCCTTCAGCCCGAGCAGCTGGAGGCTGCGTGAGTACTCCTCGCGCAGGATCGTGACGGCGCGCTCCACGCCCCGCTCACCACCGGCCATCAGGCCGTACAGATAGGCGCGGCCGATCATGACCGCGTCCGCCCCGAGCGCCCGCGCGGCGAGGATGTCCTGGCCGTGGGTGACACCGCTGTCGAGGATCACCGTGGCGTCGGGGCCGAGCTCCTCGCGTATCCCGGGCAGCACCGTGAGGGTGGCGGGGGTGCGGTCGAGCTGCCGTCCGCCGTGGTTGGACACGACCACACCGTCCGCGCCCGTCTCGACGGCGCGGCGCGCGTCGCGCGGGCTGAGGACGCCCTTGACCAGCAGCCGGTGCGGCCAGTTGGCGCGCAGCCACGCCAGATGGTCGTAGTTCAGCGTCGGTTCGAAGACCACGTCGGCCACCCGTACGGCGTCGATCACATCCGTCTCGCCGGTCATGCCGCGCAGCGACGCGAACGCGATCGGGGCCGTGGTCAGCTTGTTGAGTACCCAGGACGGGTAGCGGGCCATGCCGAACAGCGTCCGCAGGGTGAGCGACGGCGGGATCGTGAGGCCGTTGCGCATGTCCTTGGGGTGGCGGCCCGCCACGGGGGTGTCCACGGTGAGGACCACGGTGGTGAATCCGGCCGCGAGCGCGCGGTCGAGGAGTTCCGCGTTGAGGCGCTCATCGCGGGTCAGATAGAGCTGGAACCAGTGTTCGCCGCCGGGAGCCGCCTCGGCGACGTCCTCGACGGTCGAGGTGCCCACGGTGGACAGCGTGTACGGCAGGCCGTGGCGGGCGGCCACGCGCGCGACCGCCGCCTCGCCCTCGTGGTGCATCATCCGGGTGTATCCGGTCGGCGCGAAGATCAGCGGCATCGCGATCTCCCGGTCGAACACCCGCGTGGACAGGTCCGGATGGTCGACCGGCGACAGATACTCCGGCACGAGTTCGACCGCCGCGAAGGCCGCCCTGTTCCGCCGCGCCGTCAGCTCCGCGTCGGCCGCGCCGTCCACGTAGTCGAACACCGCGCGCGGCGTCGTACGCACCGCCACCTTGCGGAGATCGCGGATGCTCAGCGCGGCCCCGAGCCGCCGCTCGACCGGGTTGAGGGTCGGCCGGCGTACTCGCAGAACCTCGCGGAGCTCGGACCACCGGGGGCGCTGCCGCGCCACGCGAGGCCGTTTCGGGGCTGCGGACGGCACTGGGGGCTGGGTGACGGTCACGGTCCTGCCTCTCGATGTACGGGTGTCAATGGCCGTTCGACCAGTGACGAGATATTGGACGCTGTCCGAGAAACCGGAGTCTGACTCTCGACTTCGGCGTGCGTCAAGCCTTGACGTGGCACTCCCCCGTGGGCACCATCTGGTTTGCATATAAGACAGCGTCTTATATTTCAGACGGCACAAGCCGAAAAAGGAAGGGTGCCATGCAACTCGGTCTGGCAGGCAAAACCGCTCTCATCTGCGCATCCACGTCCGGCCTCGGCCGGGCGACCGCCCGGGCCCTGGCGGAAGAAGGGGTCAGCGTCGTGGTCACCGGCCGGTCGGCCGAGCGCGCCAAGGAAGTGGCGGGCGAGCTGCCGGGCGCGGTCGGCGTGGGCTGTGACCTGGTCGCGGACGGTGGCGCCGAGCGGCTTCTCACGGCCGCCCGCGACGCCGTCGGCGACCTCGACATCCTCGTACTGAACGGGCCGGGCCCCGCGCCCGGACCGGCTCGCGCCATCGACACCGCCGGGGTCGCGCAGGCCATCGCCACGCTGGTCACCCCCCAGGAGATCCTGGTGCGGGGCACCCTGCCGGCCATGGTCGAGAAGGGCTGGGGCCGCATCCTGAGCATCAGCTCGACGAGCGTGCAGGCGCCCCTGCCGAACCTCTCGCTGTCCAACCTCGGACGGGCGGCGCTCGCCGGGTACCTCAAAACGCTCGCCGCCGAGGTGGCCGCACAGGGCGTGACGGTCAACTCCCTGCTGCCCGGGCGCATCGCCACCCCACGGGCCCGGCAGATCGACGAGGCCGCCGCCCAGCGCACCGGCCGGCCGCTGGACGAGATCGAGGCCGCGTCCAAGGCGACGATCCCGGCCGGGCGCTACGGCGAACCCGATGAGTTCGGCGCCGCCGCCGCGTTTCTGTGCAGCGCCCAGGCCGCGTACATCACGGGCACCGCCCTCCGCTGTGACGGCGGCATGGTGCCAACCCTCTGACCCCAGGTGCCAACCCTCCGATCCCGCCAGAGGGTTCACCCGACTCCCCAAGACGAGAGCAGCGCACCCGCATGAGCCATATCCCCGTTACCGACGCGGCACCCGACGCCAGAGCCGAAGGACATCACCAGGCAGCATCCCGGGTGGCCATCCGCAGAACGGCGCTGGCCGGAATGATCGGCACCACGATCGAGTGGTACGACTTCTACATCTACGGCCTCGCCGCGGCGCTGGTCTTCGGCACGGAGTTCTTCCCCGACTTCTCACCGACGGCCGGCACCCTGGCCGCGTTCGGCACCTTCGCGGTCGGCTTCATCGCCCGCCCGCTCGGCGGAGTGATCTTCGGTCACTTCGGCGACCGTGTGGGGCGCAAGAACGTCCTCATGCTCACGCTGTTCCTGATGGGCGCGGCGACCGTCGTCGTCGGTCTGCTGCCGGGCTACCGGACCATCGGCCTCTGGGCACCCGTCCTGCTGGTCACGCTGCGCTTCCTCCAGGGGTTCGCCGTCGGTGGCGAGTGGGGCGGCGCGGTGACGATGGTCGTGGAGTCCTCGCCACGCGACCGCCGGGGGTTCTACGGGAGCCTGCCGCAGATGGGGGTGCCGCTGGGGCTTGTGCTGTCGTCGACCGTGTTCGCGGTGGTCTCCACGCTGCCCGATGACGACCTCCTCGCCTGGGGCTGGCGCATCCCCTTCCTGCTCAGCGTCCTGCTGATCGGGGTCGGTCTCTTCCTCCGCTCCCGCATCACCGAGACCCGGACGTTCGCCCGGGTGAAGGCGTCGGGGCGGGCGCGCAAGATGCCGGCCATGGAGGCGTTCCGCCACCACTGGAAGGCGATCGCCCTCACCGTCGGCATGTATGTCTCGGCCGGTGTCCCCTTCTACATCGTCTCGGTCTTCGTACTGTCCTACGGCTCCTCCCATCTCGATCTGTCGCGGGGTGTGCTGCTGACCGGGATGCTCATCGCGGCGGTGGCCGAGGGGCTGGCGGTGCCCTGCTTCGGCGCGCTGTCGGACCGCCGGGGCCGGCGCCCCGTGTTCATGGGCGCCGCCGGATTCGCGGCCGCGCTCGCCTTCCCGTTCTTCTGGCTGCTGGCCACCGGGCAGACCGGGCTCACCTGGCTGGCCATGCTGCTCGCGCTCGCCGTGGCACACGCGGGGATGTACGCGCCCACGGCGGCGATGTACGCGGAACTGTTCCCCGCGGACGTCCGCTACACCGGTACCTCGATCGGCTATCAACTCGGCGGTGTGGTGGCGGGGTTCGTGCCGCTCGTGGCGGGCGCCCTGGTCAGCGCGGCCGACGGCGCCTCCTGGCCGATCGCCTCCATCTGGGCGGGCGCGGCACTCGTCGGGCTGGTGTGCGCGCTGATCGTCCGCGAGCCCCGCGGGCGCGACCTCCAGCCCGGTCAGCCCCTCGATCACACCGAGTCCGCCCAAACCCCTTGATCCATGACCGCCGCCCGGCCCTTGGGCGGCCGTCCCGACCGGAGGTGAAGCTCCATGACCGCGAAGACCGCGACCAAGGTCCACGTCCTGAGCTGCGGAGCGATGAGCTGCGATCTGACGTGGCTGCTGCTCAAGGCGGGCCGTACGATGCGCACGCGCACCGAGCGCCAGCGGCCCCCGGAGTGGTACTCCTGCACCACCCACTGCGTACTGGTGGAGACCCCCGAGGGGACGCTGCTGTGGGACACCAGCTGCCCCCGTGACTGGGAGACCCGCTGGGCCCCGACCGGCCTCCAGGAGTACTTCCCCTACGACCAGGTGAGTGACGAGGAATACCTCGACGCGCGGCTCGGCCAGCTCGGCGTCCAGCCGCGGGACATCGACTATCTGGTCCTGTCCCATCTGCACTTCGACCACGCCGGGAACATCGGCATGTTCACCGGCACCGGCGCGCGGCTGGTGTGCCACGAGAAGGAGAAGGAGTTCGCCTTCGGCTTCGAGGGCGCCTTCAACGGTGCCCACCTCAAGACGGACTACGCGGCGGCTGACTTCGACACCGTCAGCGGCGACACCGAGATCCTGCCCGGTGTCACGCTCATCGAGGCCCCGGGGCACACCCCCGGCACCATGTCGATGAAGGTGGACCTGCCGGAGACCGGGACGATGCTGTTCACCTCGGACGCCGTCTACATGGGTGACTCCTACGGCCCGCCGGCCACCCCCGCCGCCATCGTCAACGACCTGACCGCCTGGTACGCGTCGGTGGAGAAGATCCGCGGCATCGCCGAACGGTCGGACGCCACCGTCGTCTTCGGCCACGACGCCGAGCAGCTGCGCTCGATGCGGCTCGCCCCCGATGGCTTCTACGCTTGATCGTCCGGACCCGGCCGGCGCTCCGAGCCCGGCTCGCCGCGCCGCCGGGACCTACTCCGATCCCCAGGAGGGACGCGTATGAGCAGCACCGTTCCGGCCCGACCCGAGTCCGTGTTCACCTACGGCGCCCCGGCGCTGAAGTTCGGCCCGGGAGCATCCGACGAGATCGGCTTCGACCTCTCCCAGCACGGGGTCCACCGGGTCCTCGTGATCACCGACGCCGGCGTGGCCGCCACCGGCGCGCCACACCGCATCGCCGAACGGATGACCGCGTTCGGCATCGAGGCCCATGTCTTCGACGGCGCGCATGTGGAACCCACCGACGTCAGCCTGCGGGAAGCGGTCGACCACGCGCGGGCGTCGGGCCCGTGGGACGCCTTCGTCGCGGTGGGCGGCGGCTCCAGCATCGACACCGCCAAGGCCGTCAATCTGCTCAGCACCAACCCCGGCACGCTGATGGACTACATCAACGCGCCCGTGGGCCGGGCACGGACGCCCGAGAATCCGCTCAAACCGCTGGTCGCGGTCCCCACCACCACCGGCACCGGCTCGGAGTCCACCACCATCTGCGTGCTCGACGTGCTGGAGCTGAAGGTGAAGACCGGCATCAGCCACGCCCGGCTGCGGCCCACGCTCGCGGTCATCGACCCGGACCTGACCTTCACCCTGCCCGCCGGGGTGACCGCCGCCAGCGGCATGGACATCCTGTGCCACGCGCTGGAGAGCTACACGGCCCGCCCGTACGACACCTATCCGCGCAAACACCCCGAGCAGCGGGTGCCGTACTGCGGCGCCAATCCCATCTCCGACGCGTGGTCGGAGCGGGCGCTGCACCTGCTCGCGCGGTCCTTCCGTACCGCGGTCCGCGACGGGGAGGACCCCGAGGCGCGCTCCGAGATGGCCCTGGCGGCCACCTTCGCCGGTCTCGGCTTCGGCAACGCGGGTGTGCACATCCCGCACGCCAACGCCTATCCGATCGCCGGGCGGGTGAAGGACTTCCACCCGGCCGGCTACCCCGCACACGAGCCGATGGTGCCGCACGGGATGGCCGTCTCGCTCACCGCGCCGGAGGCGTTCCGCTTCACCTTCCAAGCCCAGCCCGAACGGCATCTGCGGGCCGCGGAACTCCTCGCCCCGGAGATGGAACGCCCCGCCGACGCGGCCGAGTACCTGCCCACCGCGATCCAGCGGTTGATGCGCGACATCGGCATGCCCGACGGCATCGGCGGGGTCGGCTACGCCAAGGGCGACATCCCCGCACTGGTGGACGGCGCCATGAAGCAACAACGGCTGCTGGCCACCGCCCCGCGCGAGGTCACCGAGGACGACCTCGCCGGGATCTTCGACCGCTCGCTGTCGCTCTGGTGAGGAGGACCGATGGCCATCTATGAACTCGCGTGTGAGACCGGGCACCGCTTCGAGGTGATCCAGTCGTTCACGGCCCCGCTGCCGAGCTGCCCGGAGTGCGGGACCGCCACCCGCAAGATCCCCAGCAGCTTCGCACTCGGCGGCACCGCCGCCGTGCCACCGCCACCGGAGCGGATGCCGCAGACCTGGAAGGGGACCTACCGCGGCGACCGCGACTACGTCACCGCGATGCGGCGCACCGCCGAGTCCCGGCAGAAGCTGGAGGAGAGGTACCCCGAACTCGCGGGCGACCGGCGGCCGATCGTCGCCCACGAGGGCAGATACGAGGCGGCCCCGCTGCGCGCCGGGGACACGGTGCCCGCACCGCCCGAGGGAGCCGGGCATGGGCACGCACACGGACACGGGCACGGCCACGCGCACGGGCACTCACACCAGCGGGGCCACTCTCACACATAAGGGCTACGGGGCCGGTTGCCAGCCCAGTGCCGGGGCGAGCTCGGTGGCGATGTCCTCGGAGGTGCCGACGAGGTCGGGCGCGAACATCATGCGCGCGGGCCCCTGGGGCGTGGCGGTACGCGGCAGCCGCTGCCGGGCGTACTGCTCGTACATGCGGCGGCCGAACCCCGGGGCGTGCGGCTGGACGCGGTCGAGGCGGCCAGCGCGGTGGTGGCGCGGTGGGCGAGTTCCTGGCGTACGAGGGGGATCAGATGGCGGCCGTAGTCGATGGCGTCGTCGAGCGGGTCGTAGCCACGGATGAGGAGGGTCGTGGCGCCGATGTCCACATAGTCCAGCAGCGCCTGGGCGACCGTCTCGGGAGTGCCGACGAGGGCGGTGGTGTTGCCGCCCGCGCCGGTCGCGGTGGCGGTGGGGGTCCACAGCGCCCGGTCGTGGCGGTCGGCCTTGGCGGCGGCCGCGAGGAGCCGCTGTGATCCGGCGTTCTGGGGTGCGCGCTCGCCGTTCCGCTGGTGGAAGAACGGGCGTCCGGCCCCGGTCCTGATGGTGTCCAGGACGCGGTGGGCCCGTTCCCAGGCCTGCTCCTCGGTGGCCGCCAGGATCGGGCGGAAGGACACGCTGATCCCGGGCGCCTCGGCACGTCCGGCGGCTGCCGCGGCGGCGCGTACGGAGGCGATCTGCTCGGCGGTCTCCGCGAGCGGTTCGCCCCACAGCGCGAAGGTGTCGGCGTGCTTGCCGCCCACCCGGTAGGCGGCCTCGGAGGAGCCGCCGAAGTACAGCGGGATGCCGGTGGCCCGGTGCGGCAGGATCTGCGAGGAGTAGTCCTCGAACCGGTAGTGGCGGCCCTCGTGGCTGAACGGTTCGGCGGAGGACCAGGCGCGCCGCAGGATGCCCAGGTACTCGTCGGTGCGCTGGTAGCGCTCCTCCTTGCCCAGGAAGTCGCCGTCCTTGCGCTGCTCCGCGTCATTGCCACCGGTGATGGTGTGCACGGCCACGCGCCCGCCGGTGAACCGGTCGAGGGTGGCGAAGCCCCGCGCGGCGAGGGTGGGGGCGACGAAACCGGGGCGGTGGGCGATGAGCAGGCCGATCCGTTCGGTCCGGGCCGCCACGTGCGCGGCCACCTGGGTTCCGTCGGGCCGACGGGAGCTGTAGCCGATGAGGATCCGGTCGAAGCCCGCGTCCTCATGGGCGCGGGCGAAGCGGGTGGTGTACTCCGGGTCGACCGCCGGGCCGGTGGCGGGCCGGGTCTCGGAGACCTCCTGGGTCTCGATCATGCCGATGAACTCGACCGACGACGCGGATGTTGGGGCAGATGCGGGCATGGGTCAATTGCCTTTCGAGGCGGGCGGGTTGTACGTGGCAGGAGGTGGTCGGCCTACGGGTGCCGGGCCTCCGGGGGCGGTGCGACCGCCCGGTCAGCGACAGAGGGCGCTGGAGGTGCGCAGATGGTCCACGTAGCGGCAGAGCACGCCCGGATGCGTCGAATGCATATCCCATATGGTCGTGACCACAGGAGCCGCTGTCAATGGACACCTTTTGGTGTCTCATGCCGCGGAACCTCGACGACCTGCGTGTCCGTGCCTCGTGCTATCCAGTCGGGTATGACGGACACGACGTACTCCGAACTGCTGGAGACCATCGATCAGTTCGCCGCGAAGCTGGACCCGCATGAGCGGGTGCGCCGCCTTTACGGCCTGATCGCCCCCCTGCTCGACCGCGTTGAGCGGGAGGACGAGGAGTTGAGCGACGAGCCCGTGCTCTCGACCCCGGACGCGGTGCGGGGCATCCGCGAAGCCGCCACCGGCGAGCCGGTCGACCTCGACGCGGTTCATGAGCAGCTGACCGAGGTGGGGTTGTGCTACTCCGAGGACCAGGACCCGGAGCGGCATCTCGTGTCGCAGTCGGCCTACGCGGCGGCGGCCTGGCTGCGCCTGCTGGCGGGGCGGGAACTGCGTACGACGAGGTACCTCGAGGGCGAGGACGAGGATCCGGTGCCGCCGTTCGCTCCGTCGGCCTTCACGCGGATCGTCGACCTCCTGGCCTGGACGCGATCGGACCAGGTGTACGTCCACTGGGAGGATGCCGTCACCTACCCCGAGGAGTTCGACCTCCCGGCCGCGACACACGAGCTCCGGACCATGCACCGGGAGATCACCGCCTGAGGCGGTCCTCAGGGGCGGACCACGGCGTACCGGTCAGCCGCCGGAGGGCCGCTTGAGGTCCCGGTGGACCTGGCGGGCCACCCGGGTGCCGCTTTCGATGGCGCCGTCGATGAAACCGGCCCAGATGTTCGCGTAGTCGCTGCTGGCGAAGTGCAGGACTCCGGCGCTCTCCTGCTGGGCGCGGTGATAGCGGGTGAGGTGGTGGGGTTGCTGGATCAGCCAGGTCTCCTGGGAGTAGGGATCGGCCATCCAGTCGTGGCCACCGACCTCGACCACCTCGAGGTCGTCGCGCCAGACCTTCAGCGCCGCGTCGACGGCCCGCGGGTCGTTGACGTCGATCCGGGTCGAGTCCGGGCCGAAGGCGACCAGTACGGCGTCGTCCTCCCCGATGAACTCGGTGCGCACGACGGCGAGGGGGTGGGCTTGAGAGGAGTAGGCGAAGAAGGGCTTGATGGGGCCGCGGACCCGGATCCACGCCTTGGCGCCACGGGAGGCGGTCTTCTCCAGGCTGGGGCGGAGCTTGCCGTCCGGCAGCGCGGGGGCGATGTCGAGCTGGTGCAGGACGTTCTGCGGCACGGTGATCACCACACGCCGGGCGGTGATGGTGTGTCCGTCGCCGTAGGTGATCTCGGCGCCGTGGGCGTCGTGGGTGAGGGAACGGACCGGTGCGGACAGGCGGATGTCGGCTTCCGCGTCGGCGGCGATGGCCTCCACCAGGCTCCGGGTGCCGCCGGTGAGCCGGAAGATCGCGGATGCCTCGTGCATGAGGTGCCAGGACCCGGCGGTGGCGGCGGTCCAGCGCAGGGCGCTGGTGTAGGCGCACCGGTCGAGCGGGGCGTTGAAGTGGCCGACCCACGCGGCCTCGTTGGCGTTCCTCTCGTCGATGGACAGCTCGAGGTCGTCCAGCATCTCCTGGAGGTTGAACTGGTCGACGTCGGCCAGCCGTGGGACGGTCAGCGGTGCGTTCGGGCGGGGGATCCACTTCATGGTGTCTTCCAGCAGCCGGGTCATGCCCGGGTCGATGAGCCGCATGAAGTCGTCCAGGGTCCCGCGGCGCACCTGGTCACCGGCGAGCCAGTAGGTCTCCTCCGAGCGGGGGCCGCGGGTGATCTCCAGTCCGTAGCGGGTGATCTCCGCCCAGACGTGCGGCTGGACCCAGTGCACCCAGGTGCCGCCCATCTCCAGGTCCCGCCCCAGCCGGTGATCGGTCCAGGTCCGGCCGCCGATCCGGTCGCGCGCCTCGAGGACGACGACCCGCGCTCCCTTCCGGCCGAGTTCGCGAGCGGTGATCAGGCCGGCGACTCCGGCTCCGATGACGACGACGTCTGCCTGCCCGGGCACGTGAGTCCTCCTTCGTAGAGCCCCGACTCCGAGGTGCGTCCACTTAGTGAACGCGACGTTCATATCAACGCGTACGGATAGTGGGCCGCATACGCCGCCCCACTGTCAAGACCTCACGCGGCCGCGGCTCCCGGCTCATCGCGGCGACGGCGTTCACTCCCCGAACAGGCCGACGGTACGGTGGGGGAAAGGTCGCGCGCGGAGCGGCTCCGCACGGCGATCGGCACGACGAAAGGGCCCCATGAGCGACGCGTCCGGACCGGCGGACATGACCAACAAGTCCGTGACCAAAGGCGTCCGGCTGCTCCGCGAGTTGGCCGCCCAGCCCCGGTCCGGAGCCACCGTCACCACCCTCGCGAAGGCGGCGGGGATCTCCCGGCCCACCGCCTTCCGCCTGCTGTACAGCCTGGAGCAGAGCGGGCTCGTCGATCGCGTCGACAACAACTACATCCTGGGCTGGGAGCTGGCCCGGCTCGGCCGCTACGCGGACCCCCACGCGGGCCTCGCCGCCCGCGCCCAGCCCCTGCTTCAGGAGCTGGCCGACAGGTTCAACGAGTCGGTGACCCTGTCGGTGCCGGACCTCAGGGGCGGGGTCGAGTTGATCGCCGAGGCCGCGGGCTCCCACGTGGTCAGCATCGTGCCGCGGAACATGGTCGGCGAGCACTACCCCCTGCACGCCAGCTCCACCGGCAAGGTCCTGCTCGCGGACTTGCCCGTGGAGCAGGTGCTCGCGCTTCTGCCGGAGCGGCTGGAGCCCTACGCCTCGCGCACCATCACCGATCGCGCGGTCCTGCTCAGGGATCTGGAACAGGTCCGTGAGCAGGGCTTCGGCGTCATCGACAACGAACTCGAGGAAGAGCTGCTGTCCCTGGCCCGCCCGATCCGCGACTCGTCCGGGACCCTGGTGGCGATCCTGGCCCTCGACGGCCCCCGGTACCGGTTCGGCCGGGACCGGATCCCCGAGGCCCTCGAGGAGATGCGGTCCACCGTCGACCGCCTGACCGAGGCGTTCTGGCAGGACTCGCCCTCCACCTAGGGGTCTCCAACGGGTCGCGGCCCCCTGCGGTGGACTGGCTCCACCTCCCCGCCCCTTCCCGAAGCATCGCCATGCGGCTCCGCCGCGTGGAGGCTCCGCCGCGTGGTCCGCCGGACACCCCGTAGAGCTGGGGCGTCCCGCCCCGGGGGCCGCGGCCCCGGTATGGCCTTCCGGCCCCCCGTAGGCGATTTATCGACTCCGCCCCGCCGTGGGCACATCGCGCGTCGGGCCCGCCTGTTGACACCGGCCCTCGCGAGACTCCAGCATGCTGAATATGGACGCCGCGTTCGCATACTGAACGTCGAAGCGTTCCTACTCTCCCATCTCAGGTGCTCTGCGGAACCCTCGCCGCAGGAAGGCCCCGCCTCTCGCCCTGGAGCGCAGCATGAGCAATCAGCCGCTGAAGTTCTTCGCCTTCGACGTCGCCGCTCCCGCCCATCTGACCGCGGGTTCCTGGCGTGACCCGGAGGACGAGGGCCGGCGCTACACCGACGTGCACTACTGGACCGACACGGCTCGGATGCTGGAGGACGCCTGCTTCGACGGCGTCTTCTTCGCCGACACCGTCGGATATCACGACGTCCATGGCGGGTCCCCCGACGCCGCGATGCGCGACGCCGCCCAGTTCCCGATCAACGACCCGGCCCTGATCGTCCCGGCGATGGCTTCGGTCACCCGCCACCTGGGCTTCGGCGTCACCGCGTCCCTGACGTACGAGCAGCCGTACGCGCTGGCCCGCAAGTTCAGCACGCTGGACCATCTGACGGCCGGCCGGGTCGGCTGGAACATCGTCACCTCCTACAGCGAGTCGGCCGCGCGCAACCTCGGGCTCGGTACGCAGATCCCGCACGACAAGCGCTACGACATGGCGGACGAGTACCTGGAGGTCTGCTACAAGCTGTGGGAGAGCTCCTGGCAGGACGACGCGGTCATCCGCGACACGGAGGCCGGTGCCTACCTCGATCCGCGGCGCATCCACCCCATCGGCCACAAGGGCACCTACTTCGAGGTCCCCGGCGTCCACCTGTGCCAGCCGTCCCCGCAGCGGACGCCCGTGCTCTTCCAGGCCGGTGCCTCCTCGCGCGGTCTGCTCTTCGCCGCGCGGAACGCCGAAGCGGTCTTCGTGAACACCATGACACCAGAGCTCACCCGGCACGGCGTCGACCGGATCCGGACCGCGGTCGCACAGGCGGGCCGCGACCCCAGGAGCGTGCGGATCCTCGCCCTGATCACCGTGATCGTCGCGCCCACCGACGCACAGGCGCGGGAGAAGTACGAGCGCCACCTGGCGAATGTGAGCTACGAGGGCGCGCTGGCCCGGTACGCGGGCTGGACCGGGATCGACCTGAGCACGCTGGACCCGGATATGCCGCTCCAGTACGCGGACGTGGACGGCTCGCGCTCGATCGTGGAGATGTTCTCCAAGGCGGACCCCACCCGGACCTGGACCGCCCGGCAGATCGCCGAGTTCATCGGCGTCGGCGGCACCGGCGCGGTCATCGTCGGCTCCCCGCGGACCGTCGCCGCCGAGCTGCGCGCCTGGCGGGACAAGGCGGACCTCGACGGATTCAACCTCAGCTACGCGACCAAGCCCGGCGGCTGGGAGGACTTCATCGAGCTGGCGCTCCCGGAGCTGCGGCGGCAGGGCCTGGCCCGCGAGGCCTACGACGAGCGGGCCACCACCCTGCGCGAGAGCTTCTACGGCGCGGGCCGGCGCCGCACCCTGCCCGACCATCCGGCCTCCAGGATCCGCGCGGCGCGGCGCGAGGTCGGCCAACTGCCGGGCGCCGTGGGCGCACTGGCCTGACCCGTCGGTGCGTCGGCCCGGCCGCCGGCGCACCGGTGCGCGATCTCAACCGTTCCACGTCAACCGTTCCACCGCATCGAAGGGAGCATCACCATGTCCACCGCCCCGACCACCGCCTCCGGCCTCGGGACCGACCAGCTGGACCAGCTGGACTTCCGGCACGTCATGTCCCACCTGCCCACCGGTGTGGTGGCGGTGACCGGTGTGGAACCCGACTCGGCGCGGCCCGTCGGCCTGGTCGTCGGCTCCTTCGCGTCGCTCTCCCTCGAACCTCCGCTGGTCGCCTTCAGCATCGCCCGCACCTCCAGCAGCTGGCCCAGGGTCCGCCGCGGCGGCCGGTTCAGCGCCAGCGTCCTCGCCGAGGGACAGGACGCGGTGTGCCGGTCGCTGTCCCGCAGGAGCGGCGACAAGTTCGCCGATGTGCCCTGGCACCCCTCCCCCGACGGCGCCCCGCGCGTCAACGGCGCGGTCGCCTGGATCGACTGCGAACCGGAGCAGGAGCTCGACGGCGGCGACCACCTCATCGTCATCGCCCGCGTACTGCGCATGGCCACCGGCCCCGGGGAGCCCCTGGTCTTCCACAAGGGCAGGCTCGGCAGCTACCGGGACACGGTTGCCGCCACGCCACCAGCGGCACGCAGCAGGCGTTCATCAGCCACTCCCCCCACCGCGTGATCTCGGTCACATCCGCCTGGGGCACACGAAGGCGTCCGTCTTGGGGCGCATGCGCGCGGGTGGGGGTCAGGCCTCGGGACCACCTCCGCGCGACCGCTCTCGTCGGGGTCCGCACCCCCGGACGACGTCGCGACGAAAAAAATCGACGTGGTGTAGATTTTAGGGAGGAGAGGCCAGAACCTATGCGCGGCGCGGCTGCCGCGGCCAAGGGATGTGAGCGGAGATGAAGACCTTTCTGATCACCGGTGTGAGCAGTGGGCTCGGCCGGGCGTTCGCCGAGGGAGCGCTCGACGCGGGGCATACGGTGGTCGGCACCGTGCGCCGGGAAGCCGACCGGGAGGCGTTCGAGGCCCTGGCGCCGGGACGGGCCCATGGGCGTCGGCTGGATGTCACCGATGACGTGGCCGTGCGTGCCGTGGTCGACGAGGTCGAGGCGGCCGTCGGTCCGCTCGATGTGGCCATCGCCAACGCCGGGTACGGCCTGGAGGGGATCTTCGAGGAGACACCGCTGTCGGAGGTCCGGGCGCAGTTCGAGACCAATGTGTTCGGGGCGGCGGCGACACTTCACGCCGTCCTCCCCCATATGCGCGAGCGCCGCGCGGGCCACCTGATGGCGGTGACCTCCATGGGCGGTCTGATGGCGGTGCCCGGGATGTCGGCCTACTGCGGCAGCAAGTTCGCGCTGGAGGGCATGCTCGAGAGCATCCGTAAGGAGGTCGCCGCGTTCGGCATCCATGTCACGGCCGTCGAGCCCGGCTCGTTCCGTACGGACTGGGCGGGCCGGTCGATGACCCGCGCGGAGCGGACCATCGCCGACTACGACGCGCTGTTCACGCCGATCCGCGAGGCGCGGATGGCGGCCAGCGGCAATCAGCTCGGCGACCCGCGGAAGGCCGCCGAGGCGCTGCTGCACATCCTCGACGTCCCCGAGCCCCCCGCCCATCTGGTGCTGGGCTCGGACGCGCTGCGCCTGGTCGCGGCGGCCCGGCAGGCGGTGGACGACGACATCCGCGGCTGGGAGAAGCTGTCGCGGACGACGGACTTCCCCGACGGAGCGCGGATCACCAGCGCGTGAACCCGCCGCCGGACGGGTCCTGAGTCCTTGTCCGGCGGACGTACAGTGCTCGGAGGAGTCGATCAGGGGAGATCACCGTGGGAAGGCGCAGTGCCGCCCCGAGAAAGGGAGACCTGCGCGAGCAGGCCCTCCTGGACGCCGCCGAGGCGCTGCTCGAGCACACCGGCCTCGAGGAGCTCACGGTCGAGGCGATCGCCAAGGGCGCCGGGATCTCACGCGGTTCCCTCTACTTCTACTTCGGCAACAAGCACGAGGTCCTCGCCGCCCTCGTCGAGCGCACCCTGCGCACCATCCGGGCCGAGGCCGACAGCACGGCGCGGGACGCGGCGTCCCCGCCCGTCGAGGTGATGGCACGGGCCGTCGAGGGCGTGGAGCGGGTCTGGCGCGAGCACGGCACCGTCATGCGGGCGGCCGTGGACTACTCCGCGCTGCACCCGGTGATCGGAGCCGCCTGGAACGACACGGTCGAAGCCTTCGCCCGCACCATGACCCAGGTGCTGACGCGGGCGGGGATCCCCGACGAGAGCGGCCCCGAAGGAGCCGCCGCGCTGGCAAACGCCCTGTGCTGGCTGACCGAACGGGCCTTCTACCGCGCCGCCTGCTCCCCCGGGAAGGACTTCTCCGCCGCGACCGCGACCACCGTCACCATCTGGCGTCGCGTCATGGGCAATTGACGCGACCGCAAACCCGGCGTGACCCACGCCACACGAACTAGAATTCATGAATTCATTGGTTTGAGCTCTGTGGCCCTGGCTAGAAGAGTGAGTGACCAAGGTGCTTCGGAAGGCAGGCACACCTGGCGGGAGGCGCGCGGCGCGCGCCATGAGCCCCAGATGTGCCGTGCCGGCCTCCCGCTCCGCTGAACAGCGAACCGAGCAGGGAGGGAAGAGGACCTTGATGAGCGCCATGTGCGCGGGCGCCCGCCGCCGCCACGACGACACCCCTGACACCGCGGCCGACTTCGAGCGGCTGGCCGCCACGCCCAAGGGACCCGAGCGGGAGGCCCTGGCCGAGAAGCTGGTCGAGGCATGGCTGCCGATGGCCCACCGCCTCGCCCGCCGCTACCGCAACCGCGGGGAGAATCTGGAGGATCTGGAGCAGGTCGCCGCCCTGGGCCTGGTCAAGGCCGTCGACCGTTACGACCCCCAGCGCGGAGGCGCCTTCCAGCCCTACGCCATCCCCACGATCGTCGGGGAACTCAAGCGGTACTTCCGCGACTGCGCCTGGGACCTCCATGTCCCCCGGCGGGTGCAGGAGCTGCGCAACAGGGTCCGCGCCACCATTCAGGACCTCGCCGCGGCCGAGGGCACCGACCGCTCCCCGACCGTGGCCCAGGTCGCCGAGGCCGCCGACATGACCGAGGAGGACGTCCTGACCGGGATGGAAGCCATTGACAGCTTCCGGTCCCTGTCCCTGGACGCCGAACTCGCCGGCGCCGACGACGGCTATTCGCTGGCCGACACCCTGGGCCGGTCCGAGACCCGCTACGACACCGTCATCGCCCGGGAATCGGTCAAGCCGTGCCTTGACCGACTCCCGGAGCGGGAGCAGCACATCCTGTATCTGCGGTTCTTCCGCGATATGACCCAGGCCGGCATCGCGGAGGAGCTGGGCATCTCCCAGATGCACGTCTCCCGCCTCATCTCCCGCAGCTGCGCCCGGATCCGCGACCAGGTCGAGACCGAGCCCCGGCCCGCCCGGATCCCGGTCCACGCCTAGCGACGCCGCGCCCCGCCCCGTCCCGTCCCGTCCCGTCCCAGGAGAAGAAGGAGCCTGCCATGCTCATGGCCCACCCCGCCGTGCTGACCGACCTCATCCGGCAGTACGAGACCCTCCGCGCGCTGCACGCCGAGAACGGCAGCCCCGAGGCGCGGCAGCGGCTCGCCGACGTCTCGTACACGCTGTGCGTCGTCACCGGCACCCGGGACATCGACGCCGCCCTGATCGCCGCCCGGCACCAGCTCCCCGGCGCCCACCCCGAGGACGATTCCCTCGTCCCCAGCGCCTGAGGCACAGCGTTCCCGCGCGCCCCGGACACCGGCGGCATCGGTGTCCGGGGCCCGCGGGACGCCCGTCAGCGGTCCGCGGCCTGGACGGTACGGCCTTCGGGGTCCGCGGCGAGGCTCGTGTCGGACGGGCGCGGGCCGTACGGGTGCAGCAGCGGGACGACGCCCACCGAGCGGCCGTCCTCGTCCAGCAGCCGGCCCATGTGTTTGACCGTGCGCAGGACCAGCGAACGGTCGTCGACGGTCAGGCGGGGCAGCCGCCGGGCGAGGTGCGCCTCGAAGGCGTGCACATCGCTCAGGCCGCGCAGCCAGACGTCGACCACCAGATTGTGCGGACCCGCCATGATCGCGCACGCGCGCACCTCGCGGAAGCCGGACAGCACACGGCTCGTCTCCTCCAGGTGCTGGGCCGGTACGGACGCGAAGTAGACCGCGGACTGCGGCCATCCGAACGGTGAGCGGGCGAGGTCGCAGCGCAGGCTCATCCGTGACGGGAGCAGCGCGTGCAGTCTGCGGCGCACCGTGGTGAGGCCCACATCGGTGGCCGCCGCCAGCTTGCGCATCGACATGCGCCCGTCGGCGCTGAGCAGTTCGAGGAGCCGCGCGTCCAGGGCGTCCCAGCCCGCGGCGGTGTCGTCCTCCGGCCGGGCCGACGGGGGCAGGACCGCGTCGATCCGCGCGCACTGGTCGCTGTCCAGGCTGCGGAGCCGCCATCGGCTGCCCTCCGTGGGCATGCCCGTGGAGATGTGCGCCCGGGTCGCCCGCACCCGGGGTGTCCCCTGGAACAGCCGGGTGGTGAGGCGAAGCAGCTCATTGAGGTCCCGGACCTGCACCTCGGCGATCACATCGCGGCCGCCCGCCGTGAGTTTGACGTTGACCACCGCGTGGTCCGCCGCCAGCGCCCGTGCGACGTTCGCCGCGGCGCCGGGATCCGTGTCGACCTCGATGACGCCGGTCGCCACGACCCGGGAGTTGGCCAGCCGCGGATGCGCGGTCACCCAGGCGAGTCCGGCGTCCTCCAGGCGCTGCCAGCGCCGCGCCGCCGTCACCGGGTCGACGCCGAGCACCTCACCGACGAGGGTCCAGGGGGCACGGGGGTGGATCTGAAGGGCGTGCACGATGCCGCGGTCGAGTTCGTCCAGCTCCGGTGAGGCACATTCCTGCGCCGTCCGGGGCGGCGCGTTCCTGCGGGTTTCCCGGGAATCGCGGTGCAAAGCCGCATCACGGCGCGGGTCGTTCTTCCGCATTCCACACTCCATTCGCCTGCCCCTGAGATTCGGAGGAGTGATTCCGCCCGCCATGACGGATGCCACGACGCACGAGACCGCCAAGACCACCAGGACCGCTCTGCGTGTCCACCACACCCGGCTCATCGACGGCACGGGTGCCTCCCCCGTGGACGACGCCGTCGTCACCGTCGACGCCGAGGGGACCATCACCTACGCCGGGCCCGCCGCGGCGGAGCCTCCGGGGCCCGGGGCCACGCCCCCGGTCCGGGACATCGACGCGGGTGGCCGGACGTTGCTGCCCGGCTTCTTCGACTGCCATGTCCACCTTGCGTACGCGCACCGAGCCCACCCCGGACGCCGTGGCGAACTGGATCCGGTGCTGGTCACGTACGATACGGCCACGCGGCTGCGCGAGACCCTGGACGCGGGCATCACCACCGCCCGTGACCTGGGCGGACTGTCCGCGGGCTACCGAACGGCGGTGGAGACCGGCCGGATCGTGGGCCCGCGGCTGCACACGGCCGTACGGATCATCGGCCACACCGGCGGCCACTCCGACTTCCGGCTGCTCGACGGCACCGATCTCACCGGCGGCGAGATGGCCACTCTCGCGGACACCGTGGACGAGGCCCGGCTCGCGGTGCGCGAGGTGCTGCGCGCGGGCGCCGACGTGATCAAGATCTGCGCCACCGGCGGTATGGCCAGCCCCTACGACCAGCCCGAGGACGAGGGCCTTCGGGAGGAGGAGATCCGTGCCGTCGTGGACGAGGCGCGGCGGCACGGCGGCACACCGGTGGCCGCCCACGCCCAGGGCACCGCGGGCATCCTCAACGCCATCCGCGGCGGTGTCACCAGCGTCGAGCACGGCTACGGGCTGGACGAGCGGGCGCTGGAGCTGGCGGGTGAGCGTGGTGTCTTCGTCGTACCGACGCTGTCCGCCGCGTTCACGAGCGTCGACAAGGACACGATGCCGGAGTACCAGTACCAGAAGAAGACCCGCTGGGCCGGTATCACCAAGGAGAACATCTCCCGTGCCATCGAGCGGGGCGCCCGGATCGCACTCGGCACGGACGCGGCGATCGCCCCGCACGGGGTGAACCTCACGGAGCTCGGCCACCTGGTGGCCCTCGGCATGGACCCGATGGCGGCCATCGTCGCCGGCACCCGCACCTCCGCCGAACTCCTCGGCCTGGCCGACCGGCTCGGCACGCTCGTCCCCGGCCGCACCGCCGACCTGATCCTGTGCGACGGCGATCCGCTCACGGACATCGGCCTGCTCGGTGAGCCCGCCAACATCGTGTGCGTGGTCCAGGGCGGTGTGGTCCGCAAGGGTCCGCTGCTCCCAGCCGCCCCCGCCGTGAGGCAGCCATGATGTCCTCATCGCGCACTCTCCCCACCACGGACATGAAGCCTCCGGGCAGCGGGCGGCGCGGCGGTCTCGACCGGCTGCTCTCCCTGGTCGAACGGGCGGGCAACGCCCTGCCCAACCCCGTCATCCTGTTCGCCGCGCTCTTCGCCCTGCTGGCCGTCGTCTCCACCGCACTGGACCTCGCCGGTGTCTCCGCCGCGGTGCCGGGCACGGACAAGAGCAAGCCCATCACCGGTCTGCTCACCGGCGAAGGGCTGCGCTGGCTGCTGGAGAACCTGGTCCTCAACTTCGCCACCTTCCCGCCCATCGGCACGGTGCTGACGCTGTTCATGGCCGTCGGGCTGGCGGAGCGGACCGGTCTGCTGAACACCCTGATGCGGGCCACGCTGGCCCGCGCCCCCAAGGCCGTACTGCCGTACGCGCTGGCGCTCTTCGCCTGCCAGGCCCATGTGATGACCGACGTGGCCGCGCTCGTCTTCCCACCACTCGCGGCCATGGTCTTCAAGAGCGCGGGCCGCCACCCGGTGGCGGGCCTCATCGGTGCCTTCGCCTGCGTCAGCGCGGGCTACGCCGCGGGGTTCACCGTCGGCTCGCTCGACGCCACGTACGTCGGCATCACCCAGCAGGCGGCCTCGGCGCTCCCCGCGGGCGACGGATCGCACATCCACCTGCTCATCAACTACTTCTTCACCGCGGCCAGCAGCGTCGTGCTCGGCCTGCTCGGCGGTTTCCTCATCAGCCGGGTGCTCGAACCGCGCCTCGGGCCGTACCGGGCGGCCGAGGGCGAGCCGGAGCCGGAGGATCTGACGCTCACCCCCGCCCAGCGCCGCGGGCTGCGCCGCACCGCGCTCGTCGTCGCCGTATATCTGGCGGCGGTCCTCGCCCTGTGGCTGCCCCCCGGGGCTCCGCTGCGTGGCGAGGGCGGGGCCCTGCTGCCGTCCCCGGTCCTCACCGGCATGGTCCCGATCGTGTTCTGCGGCTTCCTCCTGGCCGGGATCACCTACGCCACGGCGGCCAAAACCGTCACCGGCGCCGAGGAGCTGATCACGGCCGTCTCGGACTCGTTGAAGGCCATGTCCGGCTACCTCGTCATGATGTTCGTGGCGGCTCAGGTGATCGCGCTCTTCAACTGGTCCAACGTCGGCATCCTGCTCGCCGTGAAGGCCGCCGCGTCCCTCAACTCCATCGGGCTCACCGGCTTCTGGGTCATCGTGGCGTTCGTCCTGCTGACCGCCTGCCTCAACCTCTTCATCGTCTCCGGCTCCGCCCTGTGGTCCCTGGCCGGGCCCATCTTCGTCCCCGCGTTCATGCTGCTCGGGATGAGCCCCGCGCTCAGCCAGGCGGCCTTCCGCATCGGGGACTCCGCCACCGGCATCCTCACGCCGATGAACCCGTACCTCTTCCTGATCCTCGCCATGCTCCGCCAGTACGAACCCGAGGCCCGGCTCGGCACCCTCATCGCCCGGCTCTCGGTCTTCGCCGTGCCGTTCCTGGTGGTGTGGCTGGCGATCCTGGGCGTCTTCTACGGGTTCGGTCTGCCGCTGGGGCCCGGTGCGCACATCGGTATGAGATGACGGGGCGACCCGGTCGGCCGGGTCCTCCCGCGTCGGGGCGTGGAGGCACGGCTCGGTGCGGAGCATGGCGCCTCCGTCGTCCGTCGGGGCTGGCACGGTATGGCCCTCTCGCGCCGACCGCCATCGCTCCGGACCGCTCAGCGGACCGGTGGACGTCTCCGATTCCAGACACACGGACAGAACGGGAGAGAACCACATGACCACCCTGGCCACGATGGACGCACTGGCCCAGGCGGAGCTGGTCCGGCGGGGCGAGGTGTCCCCCCGGGAACTCGTCGAGGCCGCCATCGCGCGCATCGAGGAAACCGACCCCCGGCTCAACGCGATCACGCACCGGCGGTACGAGCGGGCGCTCGCGGAGGCGGACCGGGTGCGCCGGGAGGCCCCGTTCGCCGGAGTGCCCACGCTGACGAAGTCCCTCAGCGACAGCGAGGGCGACCCGGCCAACTTCGGGTGTGCGTGGGTGGCCGGGCACGGCCGGGTCGCGCGGGAGGACGCCGTGGTCAACCGGCGGCTCAAGGAGGCGGGTTTCATCGTCGTCGGCCAGACCTCGGCGCCGGAGTTCGGCCTGCTCTCGGTGAGCGAGAGCCGGGTCCACGGGGTGACGCGGAACCCGTGGCGTACGGATCTCACCCCGGGTGGTTCATCAGGTGGCGCGTCGGCCTCGGTCGCCGCGGGCATGGTGCCCGTGGCGCAGGGCGGAGACGGCGGCGGCTCGATCCGGATGCCGGACGCGTTCTGCCACCTGGTGGGCCTGAAGCCCAGCGCGGGGCGCGTCAGCGCGGGTCCGGGCAGGCCCAGCAGGTGGGGGCACAGCGTCCCGGCCGTGGTCACCCGGACCGTACGGGACACCGCGGCGGTGCTGGACGCGGTGAGCGGTGGCGCGCCCGGGGACCTGGGTGGCCCAGCGCCCCTGCCTCCGGGCGGTCTGACCGCGATGGCCGGCCGTGATCCGGGGCGGCTCAGGGTCGGTGTCCTCGCCCATGCGCCCGAGCACACGCCCCAGGTCGTGGACGCGGTGCGGGATGCCGTTCTCGACACGGCCCGGATACTCGAGCGGCTCGGGCACGAGGTCGAGGAGGCACACCCCGCCCCCATGCTGGATCCCCGGTGCCTCACGGCGTTCTTCGACGCGCTGAGCGTCACCGCGGCACAGGGTGTCGAGGCGCTGGTCAGGGAGCTCGGCGAGGAGCCCGGCCCCGGCGACCTCGACCCCGTCACCTGGTTCTGGGTGCGGCGCGGGCGGGAGATCACGGGGCTGGAGCTCGCCGACGCCCTCGTCTGGCAGAGCGGGCTCCGGGCCGCCATGGCCCGCTGGTGGCAGGAGTTCGACCTGCTGCTGAGCCCGGTGTTCGCCACACCGCCCAAGCCGGTGGGGTGGCCGTGGCGGGAGCCCGACGGCCTCCAGAGGTCGGGACGTGCTCGCCTTCACCGCGCCGTTCAACACCACGGGCCAGCCCGCGATCGCGGTACCGGCGGCGCTGTCCGAGTCCGGCACGCCCATCGGCGTCCAGTTGGCCGCGGCGTACGGACGGGAGGATCTGCTGGTGTGCGTGGCGGCGCAGTTGGAAGCGGAACGCCCCTGGGCGTCACTTCGCCCACCGGTCTTCCCCGCCGGGGCGACGTCAGCGTAGTGCTCCTCGGTGGAACGGTCTCAGTCCGCCAGGGCCTTGCGGTAGACCGCCGGATCGACGTTGCCGCCCGACGCCACGAGCGCCACGACCTTGCCCCGGACGTCCGCCTTCCCCGACAGCAGGGCCGCCAGGGACGCGGCGGCGCCCGGCTCGACCACGAGCTTGAGGACGCGGTGGGCCGTGGCCATGGCGGCCAGGGCCTCCTCGTCGGTGGCGGTCAGGCCGGTCACGTCGTGGTGGCGCAGGACGGCCAGGGGGCGGGCACCGGCCACCGGGCCGGAGACGGCGTCCATGAGGTCGCCCGGCGGGTGGGGGTTGGCGCATACGCGTCCGGTGGCGAGGGACCGGGCCATCTTGTCGAAGCCCGCGGGTTCGACGATGTGGTTCGCGAGGCCGGGGAGCGCGTGGTCGAGCGCGGTGATCACACCGGCGGCCAGCCCGCCGCCGCTACAGTTCACCAGGACCGTGTCCGGGGTCAGACCCAGTTCGCGCGCCTGCTCGGCGATCTCCAGGCCGACGGTGCCCTGCCCGGCCATGACGCGGGGGTCGTCGAAGGGCGGGATCAGCGTCATCCCGCGCTCCTCGACGATCTTCCGGGCGGCCTCTTCCCGGTCCTCGGTCCGCGGGTCGTACGGGACCGTCTCGGCGCCCCACCAGCGGCAGTTGTCGACCTTGATACGGGGAGCGGTGCTCGGCATGACGATGACCGCGGGGCACCCGGCGAGCCGCGCCGCGGCGGCCACGCCCTGCCCGTGGTTGCCCGCCGAGTAGGCCACGATCCCGGCGCGGCGGACGTCCTCGTCCAGGCTGAGCAGCGCGTTGAGCGCCCCGCGCACCTTGAACGAGCCGGTCAGCTGGAGACATTCGGCCTTGACCAGGACGCGGGCGCCCACCAGGTCGTCCAGCATCGGGGAGTTGAGCAGCGGCGTCCGGACCACATGGCCGGTCAGGCGCCGCGCGGCCGCATGGATGGCGTCGATGCCGAAGCCGGGCACGATGCCGTCCGCGGCGGCGTGGAGAGGTGATTCGGGCACGGGCGTGAATGTAGCCCATGGGCGATCCCGTCACGCCACGCCGTGAGTGGCGCGGCCGAAGTCGGTGGTCAGCCAGTGCTCGATGGACTCATCGGGGAACGTGTGCGGCCGGTAGGTGCCCGCCACCCGTGAGATGTCGGTGATCCGGTCGAGGCGGAAGGTGCGCCAGTCGTCCCGGTCGGCGTCGAACGCCACGAGGTACCAGTGTCCGGCGCGCAGGAAGTGGCGGTACGGCTCGACCAGCCGGGTGGAGGGGCGGCCGTGCTGGTCGGTGTAGTGGAAGCGGACTCTGCCGTCCTCGGCCACCGCGTCGGCGATCACCCCGACGGTCGCCGCCGAGACCACCGCGCCGGGCTGCTGGAGCACCTCGGTGGCCAGGTCGGTGGCGGCCGCGCGGCGCCGCAGCGGGCGGGGCAGCACTTGGTCCAGCTTGAGCAGCGCGCTCGACGCGACCGCCTCCTCGGGGAGGAAGGCGCGGATCAGATGCAGCCCGGCCACCAGCGCGGTGATCTCGTCGGCGGTGAACAGCAGCGGCGGGATCCTGGTCCCGGGGCTCAGCCGGTAGGCGCTGCCCGGTCCCGGGCGGGCCTCGACGGTGTACCCGAGACGGCGCAGCCGCTGGGCGTCGCGTCGCACGGTGCGGACGCTCGTGCCGAGCCGTTCGGCCAGCTCGGTGGCGGTCCACTCGCCACCTGACTGAAGCAGCGTCAGCATGGTCAAGGTCCTGATCGTGGGATCGAGCTCCATGTCCTCAGCCTTCCAGGAGAGGAGGACAGCTTCCGGCCGCCTTGGTTCCTAGGGTGCCGTCGAGCCATCGATGAGAGGAAACAGCCATGCGGATCGCCGTCACCACCCCGACCGGAAACGTCGGCCGCCACGTCGTCGCCACACTCGTCCGTGCCGGGGTCCGGCCACGTGTTCTGCTGCGCGACCCCGGGCGGCTGGCGCCCGGGGTCCGGGACGAGGTGGACGCGGTGCCGGCCGACCAGTACGACGCCGACGCGGTGGTGGCCGCCACCCGCGACGTGGACGCCCTGTTCTGGGTGAACCCGACCAGCGGCCACGGCGATCCGCTCGCCGAATACGCCCGCGCCACCGACAGCGTGGTGCGCGCCGTCACCGAGAACCGGATCGGCCGCGTGGTGTTCCAGAGCAGCGTCGGCGCGGAGAAGCGCCACGGTGCCGGTGAGATCGACGGCCTGGCACGGACCGAGATCGCGCTGGACGGCACGGGCGTCGACGTCACCCATCTGCGCTGCGCCTACTTCTTCAGCAATCTCGAATTCGAGCTCGAGGCCCTGCGCGCCGGTACCCTCCAGGTGATCCTGCCGCTCGACCAGCCCATGGGGTGGGTGGCGCCCCGCGACATCGCCGAGGTCGCCGCCACCCGTCTGCTGGCGCCCGCCTGGTCCGGCCGGTGCGTACAGGCCGTTCACGGGCCCGCCGACCTCACCTGGCGACAGGTCGGCGACATCCTCACGGCCGCCACCGGCCGCCGGATCGGCGTCGAGCGGATCACCGACGACGCCATGCGCGCGCGACTGCGCCGGGCGGGGATGGCCGAGGGCCTGGTCGAGGCCGTGCTCGGCATGTCGACCGGACTGCGCGAGGACTTCGTGCCCGAGCAGCCCCGCACCCTCCGGACCACCACCCCGACCACCCTCGCCGCCTGGGCCTACGACCACTTGCGACACCGGATCGCGGACGACGTCTCGTAGGCGATCCGCATGTCGTCCTAAGCGACCTGGCCGGACCAGGCGCGCGTCAGGTCGGCCGTGAACGGGTGGCTGGGGGTGGTCAGCACCTGCTGGGCCGGGCCCTGCTCGATCAGTTCGCCCGCCTCCAGGACGGCGACGCGGGTGGCCAGGGCCGCCGCGTCCAGGTCGTGGGTGATGAGGATCAGGGCCAGGTCGGTGTGGTCGCGGGGCAGGGCGATGAGGCGGTCGAGGATGTCCCGGCGGGTGATCGGGTCCAGACCGGAGGTGACCTCGTCGCATACGAGCACCCGGGGCCGGGCGAGCAGGGCGCGGGCGAGGGCGGCACGCTGTGACTCGCCGCCCGACAGCTGTCCCGGGAGGCGCCGTACGAGGTCGGGCGCGAGCCCGAGGCCGTTCAGCGTCGCCTCCGCCTCGGCCCGCGCCGTCGCCGGGTCGGCCCCTCGCAGCCGTATCGCCGTGCGCGCCACCTGGTCCAGGACCGGCCGGTGTTCGTCGAAGGCGGACCGTGCGTCCTGGAAGACGTACTGGACGGCGGCGAGTTGCTCCCGGGTGCGGGAGCGCAGACTGCGGGGCAGCGGGGCGCCGTCGAGCAGCACCTCTCCGTCGTGGTCGCGGTGGAGTCCGGCCAGGCACCGGGCGAGCGTGGTCTTGCCGCTGCCCGAGCGGCCGACGATGGCCAGGCAGGTGCCGGAGCGGACGGTGAGTTCGGCGGTGCGCAGCACCGTGGTGGCGCCGTGGCGTGCGGCCAGCCCGCGTACCCGCAGCCCGCGCGCCCCCGGCCCGGACGTCGCTTCCCCGGCTACACCACCGGCCCCGGTCTGCCCGAACCGGGCCTGCCCGAGCCGGACCAGGGCTGACCGGCCGACCGATTCTGTGAGTTTCTGTGAATGACCGGCCGGTCGGCCGCCACGACCGGCCGGTTTCCCCCGGAGCCGACTTCCGGTTCTCATACGACACCCAGACTCGTGCAGAGCTGTCCCAGACCAGCGGATCACTGTGATGCCACGCGCCACGACGACGTCGGGCGACCGCGACCAGGTCCAGAGGGACAGGGGGGAAGAGCGCTTCATGCCCAACGGCAGCACCGGCACCGGCATCAGCACGAGCACCAACACCGGACCGCTCCGCAGCGAACAGCACACGAGGTGGAACAGACGGCTCATCGGCCAGGTGGCCATCCTGATTCTGGTGAACACCATGGTGGACACCGTCGTCACCGCACCGCTCCTCGTCCTTCCCGAGATGCTCGACCACTTCGGCACGGATCAGTCGGCGTGGATCGACGCCAGTTCGCTGCTGGCGGGAGCGATGTGGGCGCCACTGCTCGGGAAGAGCGCCGATATCCACGGCAAGCGCAGGGTGCTGGTGGCGACGTTGATCACCGCCCTGGCGGGCGCCCTGGTGTGTCTCGTCGCCCCCAATCTCTGGGTGTTCATCTTCGGCCGGCTGCTCCAGGGAGCGGCCGTGGGAGCCGTGTTCCTCACGGTCGCCCTCATCCGTGACATGTGCGCACCGGACATGGCGATGGTCGTCACGGGCGTCGTGACCTCCGGCTCCGCGCTCCTCAGCATCGTCATGCCCGCCCTCTTCGAGCTGACGGCCGCGGAGTTCGGCTGGCGGAGTGTGTTCGTGGCGTCGGCCATCTTCGCGGCCGTCGCGGCGGTCCTGGTGCACCGCCTGGTTCCCCAGTCCACGATCAGGACACCGGGCAAGGTCGACATCGCCGGGGCCGTTCTCCTCGGTGGCGGGCTGGCGGCGGTGCTCAGCTATGTGAGCCTCGGGTCGGAGTTCGGCTGGTTCACCGTGGGCCCGCTCGCCCTGCTCGTCGGTGGCGCCGCGGCACTGGCCCGGTGGTTCCTGGTGGCGAGCCGGATTCCCGAGCCCGTGATCGACATCAGGAACCTCGGCAGGCCGCTGGTGCTCACGCTGCTCGTGGTCGTCTTCGGAACCGGCGCGTACCAGAGCATGCTCACCCTCTTCGGCCTGATCGCCAAGGTCTCGGCGGACCAGGATCTCGGGTACGGACTCGCCGCCCCGGGAGCGCTCGGCCTGCTGTACGGCATACCGGCGATCGGCATCGTGCTCGGGGGCACCCTGGCGGGGGTGCTCAGCACCCGCGTCGGACCGGCCGTGGCACTGGCGGGCGGAGTGGCGATCGGGACGGTCGGAACCGTCGGGATGTTCCTCGGGGACTCCGTACTCCCTCTCGCGGTCGTCTGCTCGTTCCTGCTGAGCCTCACCGCGGGAACGCTCGTGACCTCCGGGTTCAACATGGCGGCGACACTCGCGCCCCCGGAACGACAGGGCGTGGTGTCCAGCATGGTCATGGTGATGGTGGCGACCGGTGCGGTGATCCTGAAGTTCGTGGGTTCGGCCGTGCTCAAGTCCACCAATACGGTCATGGACGGAGAGACCGTGAACTCGGCCCTGGGTGTGCACGGTTACATCGCCATGGCCACCAGCGCGTTCTTCGCCGCCGCCGTGGTCGTCGGCATCCTCCTGCGCACGCAGCGGCGGCGCTGCTGGGCGATCCCCCGGTACTCGTCTTCGACGAGCCGCTCAACGGGCTCGACCCGGAGGGGATCGTCTGGATCCGCGGGCTGATGCGGCGGATGGCCGCCGAGGGGCGCGCGGTGCTGATGTCCAGCCACCTGATGAGCGAGATGGAGCTCACCGCCGACCACCTCATCGTCATCGGCCGCGGACGGCTGATCGCGGACACCTCCATGGCGGCGTTCATCGACGCGCACTCCGGCCGTGAGGTCCTGGTGCGCGGCCCGCGGGTGGAATCGCTGCGCCGAATGCTGGCACCGGCGGCGGAGGTGCGCACCGACGGCGCGGACGGCCTGGTGGTGACCGGGATGGACGCGGCCGGGATCGGCGCGCTGGCCGCGGCGGGCGGAGTGGAGCTGCATGAGCTGACGCCCCGGCAGCCCTCGCTGGAGCGGGCCTTCATGGACCTGACCCGCGACGCCCTCGAATACCACACGGACCAGGAGACGGACTCATGAGCGGAAGCACCGCGGACACCCGCGCGGCGATGGGCCACGAGCCGACGCAGGACCGGCCACGAGCACACCGGACACGCCCGGCACCGGCGCACCGGACACCCCAGGCACCGGCGGGCCGGGCGACGTTCCGCCACTCCCTGCACGCCGAGTGGATCAAGATCCGCACCATGCGGTCCACCGGCTATGTCATCCTCGGCACCCTGGCGTTCTGTACGGGTCTCGCCTCGCTCAACGGCACATCCGCCGGAGGCGACTACGCGACCATGACGGCCGCCGACCGGGCCGCCTTCGACCCGCTCGCCACCAGTCTGCGCGGCTACCTGCTGGCGCAGATCGCCCTCGGTCTGCTGGGCGGCCTGGTGATCACCTCCGAGTACGGCGCCCGCACGATCGTCAGCACGCTGACCGCCGTACCGCACCGGGTCCGGGTACTGGCCGCAAAAGCCACGGTGCTGATCGCGGTGGCGCTGCCGGTCGGGCTGGTGGTGTCCCTCAGTGGCTTTCTCGTGGGGCAGGCGGCGCTCGCGGGTGCGGACGCCCCGCACCTCGTCCTCTCCGATCCGCAGGCGCTGCGCGGCATTCTGGGCGGCGGGCTCTATCTGACGCTCGCCGCGCTGTTCGGCCTCGCGATCGGCGCGGTGATCCGCAGCACGACGGCGACGGTGACGACCCTGTTCGGCGCGATGCTGATCGTGCAGGCGTTCGCACCCGCGTTGCCCGGGGCGTTCGGCGACCGGGTGGCGAAGTACTGGCCGCCGATCGCGGGCGGACAGATCATCACCGGCCACCGCGATCCGGCGCTGCTGGCCCCCTGGTCCGGGCTCGCCGTCATGGCAGGGTGTGTCGGGGCCCTGCTGACCGCGGCGTTCATCGTCTTCCGCCGGCGCGACGCGTAGCGGGCCGGGGAGCCGGAGAGCGGACGATCGGGCGAGGACGGGACGGGACGGATGACGGCATCGGAACGGCTGCTGGTGGTGGAGGACGAGCCGACGCTGCGCGAGTTGCTCTCCGCGAGTCTACGGCTGGCGGGCTTCGCCGTGGTCGCGGTCGCGACCGGCGAAGAGGCGCTGGCCGCGGTGCGGGAGCGGCGTCCCGACCTGATCGTGCTGGATGTGATGCTGCCCGACATCGATGGCTTCGAGGTCGTCCACCGGCTGCGCGGCCAGCATCCGCTCGCCGCGGCGGGCCATCCCCCGGTGCTGTTCCTCACCGCCCGCGATGCGCCCGAGGACCGGATCAACGGGCTCAGGGCGGGCGGTGACGACTACGTCACCAAGCCGTTCAACCTGGAGGAGCTGGTCCTGCGCATCCGGGCCATCCTGCGCCGCGTCAGCGGCCGTCAGTCGGACGGCCGGCTGGTCGTCGGCGATCTGGAACTGGACCCCGACAGCCATCAGGTGATCCTGGGCGGGCAGCCGGTGGGGCTGTCCCCGACCGAGTTCAGCCTGCTGCGCGTGCTGATGGAGAACGCCGGGCAGGTGCTGTCGAAGTCCCAACTCCTGGAGCTGGTCTGGCAGTACGACTTCGGGGGTGACGACAGCATCGTCGCCTCCTACATCAGCTATCTGCGGCGCAAGGTGGACCTGGGCGAACCGAAGCTGATCCATACGGTGCGCGGCACCGGGTATGTGCTGCGGAGGCCGCCGCGGTGAGCGAAAGCCCCGAGCGCGGCCGACTCCCGCCTCGTGGCCGACTCCCGCTTCGTCGGCGACTCTCGCCGCGTGGCCGACTCCCGCTTCGTCGGCGACTCTCGCCGCGTGGCCGACTCCCGCTTCGTCGGCGACTCTCGCTGCGCGGCCGACTCTCGCTCCGTGGCCGACTGCTGGCGATCGCCCTGGCGCTGCTCGTTGTCGCCCTGCTCGGCAGCAACGCCCTGGCTGTCGTCCTGCTCCAGCGCGACCTGGTGCATCAGCTGGACAACCGGCTCCGTACCGCCGCCGCGGCCACCGCCCGCCTCACCGACCCGTCCGACATGGCGGGCGATCGGACATCGCGGGTGCGCGACACCGTGGAGCAGCAGCTGACCGGCGATGTCTATCTGGCCTCCGTCGGCCCGGACGGCCGGGTGCGGCGGGTCATCCGGCCCGCGGCACACAGCGCTCCCGCCCTGCCCCCGCTCGACGCGGCGGCGGTCGGCGAGCGCGGCCGTCGGCCCTTCGAGGCCCCGGCCGCCGACGGCGGTGAGACATGGCGGGTGATCGCCGTACCGCTCAACGCGCCGGGAGAACAGCACAAGCGGGCCGAGGGCGCCCACAGTGTCGTCCTCGCGGCCTCCCTCACCCAGGTCGACGCGACGATCAGACAGCTCGGCACCCGGATGCTGCTCATCGACTCCCTGGTGCTGGCGCTGCTCGGCGGGGCCGGGTGGTTCGCCGTACGCGCCGGGCTGCGCCCGCTGCGCCGGGTCGAGACCACCGCGGCGGCCATCGCGGACGGCGACCTGTCCAGCCGCGTCCCGGAGCTGGCCGCGTCCCGTACCGAACTCGGCCGTCTGGCCAGGGCGCTCAACGGCATGCTGGACCGGGTCGAGGAGAGCGACGCGGCGCGGGCGGCCGCCGCCGAGCGGATGCGCCGCTTCATCGCGGACGCCAGCCATGAGCTGCGCACCCCGCTCTTCGGCATCAAGGGGTTCACCGAGCTGTACCGGATGGGCGGCATGCCCGAGCGCGCCGACGTCGACGCCGCGATGGGACGTATCGAGCGGGAAGCGGCACGGCTGGTCGGGCTGGTCGAGGATCTGCTGCTGCTCGCCCGGCTCGACGAGTACGCCGCCGCCGCGGACCTCCCGCTCCATCCCACCCCGATGGATCTGCGCACCCTGGCCGTCGACGCCCTGCACGACCTGCGCGCGCTCGATCCACGGCGCCCCGTCACCCTCACCGGCCCCGGCGGCGGGCCGCCGGGTGGCGCGCCGGTGCTCGGCGACGAGGCGAGACTGCGCCAGGTGACCTCCAACCTCGTCGGCAACGCGGTGGCCCACACCCCGCCCGGCACTCCGGTCCGGATCGGCGTCGGCACCGAGGACGGTCTGGCGGTGCTGGAGCTGCACGACGAGGGTCCGGGGATGTCCGAGGAGCAGGCCGCCCGCGCCTTCGACCGCTTCTACCGCGCGGATGACGCCCGCGGCCGTACCAAGAGCGGCGGCGCGGGGCTCGGCCTCACGATCGTCAGCTCCCTGGTGACGGCCCACCACGGCCGGGTGGAGGTGCGTACGGCCCCGGACGAGGGCGCCACGTTCCGCGTCCTGCTCCCCCTGGACGACTGAGCGCCAACGGCCGGGCGCCGGGGCGCCGTCGCCCTGATGTCCGGGGCGCGGCTGACCTCGGTCCGACGCGCCCGGCTCAGTGCGCCTTCACCAGCCCGCCCTCGATCGTGGCGAGCAGGGTCTCGTCACAGGCGGCCGAGGTGTCCGCCGCCCAGCACACATAGCCGTCGGGGCGGATGAGCAGGGCGGCGGCGCCCAGGTCGTCGGCGCAGGTGGCCCGGACGAGGTCGACGCCTGGCGGGAGCGGGAGGCCGTCCGGGACGGCTCCGGCCAGATCGAGCAGAACGGCGTGGCCCGAGCCGAACAGCGCCGACAGCCGGGTGGCACCGGCCTCGGTGACCAGGTCGGCGTCCGGCATCCGCTGCCCGGTGAGGGGGTGTTCGCCGGGCAGTTCGTAGCGCAGCGAGAGCCCGGACATCAGCCCCGCGAGGTGGCGGTTGGCATCGGGCAGGCGCAGCAGGTCGATGAAGATGTCACGCAGGGCGGCCACGTCCTCGCTCGGGTTCGGGTCCGCCAGGACGCGCTGTGCCGAAGTGTGGTGCAGGACCCGGGCCGCGGCCGGGTGCCGTTCGGCGTGGTAGCTGTCCAGGAGGCCGCTCGGCGCCCGGTCCTGGATGACCGCGGCCAGTTTCCAGCCGAGGTTGAACGCGTCCTGCATACCGAGGTTGAGCCCCTGGCCGCCCATCGGCGAATGGATATGGGCGGCGTCGCCCGCGAACAGCACACGGCCCACGCGGTACCGCTCCAGCTGTCGCGTGGCGTCGCTGAAGCGCGAGGAGTTGTCCACGGCCCCGAGGGTGGTCTCCTCGCCGTACACCTCCCGCAGCGCGGTGGCGATCTCCTCATGGGTGACGGGGGTGTCGCGGGCGGTGTCCGCCTGGTCCGCGCGCCCGAAGGTGAAGCGGTAGAGGTCACCGCCGACCGGGACCAGCATGGCCCAGTAGCCGCCCGCCTGACGGGTCATGGTGCTGATGTGTCCCATCTGCTTCGGCACCAGCGAGGACACCGCGGTCAGCCGGATGTCGGTCAGCACCGCCTGATGGGTCCCGGCCCGCCCGGGAAACGGCAGCTCCAGCAGTTTGCGCACCGTGCTGTGGCCGCCGTCGCACGCCACCAGATAGCGCGCCCGCACCCGTAGGCCGTCCGCCGTCACGACCACGCCGTCCTCGTCCGACTCGACCTCCGAGACGGCGGTGGAGCGCACAACCCGCGCGCCCGCGGCGAGCGCCCGCTCCTCCAGCACCTCCTCGATCTTCCACTGGGGGATGCCGATCGGGCAGTTGTGCCTGGTCCGCCAGGGGGTGCAGTCCAAGGACACGGGCAGCATCGCGAAGTGCCCGCCCACCGGGTCGCGCGGGGTGGCCCGCCGCAGCATCGGCTCCAGCAGCCCGCGCGATTCCAGCAGTTCGGCCGTACGGGGCTGGATCGCGCCGCCCTTCACCTGCTCGATGCGCTGGTCCAGCTTCTCCAGCACCAGGGTCTCGACCCCGGCCAGCGCCAGCTCGTACGCCAGCATCAGCCCTGTCGGGCCTGCGCCCGCGATGACGACTTCGGTCGTGCTCTCCGTCATCTCCATCGTCCCCGCCCTCTCCTCGATTTCTCGCCTCGGACTATATGTATACCAGGTGCAGAAATCCCCTGGGGGCAAGTGCTCTGCTACGGTGGTCGTCGTGGACGGCAAGCCAGGGCTACGGGAGCGGAAGAAGCAGCGGACCCACACGGCGATCTCCGAGGCGGCGATCACGCTCTTCCTCGAACACGGCTTCAACCAGGTCTCGGTGGCCCAGGTGGCCGAGGCGGCCGAGGTGTCCAAGCGCACGCTCTTCGCCTACTTCCCGGCGAAGGAAGACCTCGTGGTGCACCGTCTCGCCGACCACGAGACCGAGAGCGCCCGCGTCGTACGGGCCCGCCCGCCCCGTACCACCCCGCTGACCGCACTGCGCGAGCACTTCCTCAAGGGCCTGCGCGAACGGGACCCGATCACCGGGCTCAACGACCATCCCCAGATCCTCAAGCTCACCCGGATGATCCTCGACACACCCTCGCTGGTGGCCCGGATGGAGCGGTTCAAGGCGGGTGCCGAACGCGCGCTCACGGAGGCGCTGCGGGAGACGGCGGACACCCCGGAGCTCACCGCGCGGCTGGCCGCCGTCCAAATCGTCGCGGTCCAGTGGTCACTGGCACAGGACAACACCGCACGCGTGACGTACGGGGAGCCGGCCGACGAGCGGTACGCGGGTGCGGTGGCCGACGCGGAGCACGCGTTCGCGCTGCTGGCGAACGGACTGCGGCACCTGCCCCCGCGGAAGTGACTCCAGGCCGCCCCGCAGGGGTGCCTCCGGGACGCCAGGCCGTTAGGCCGCCAAGTGCCCGCACAACGCGAGAGGGCCCCGGATTTCTCCGCGGGCCCTCATGCGTCTCGGTGTGGTGGTCAGTTCGGGGCGGCCGCCATCGCCCGGCTCTCCTCGGCCTTCGCGGGCTTGGGGTTCAGCATCCGCTCGGCGAGTTCGCCGAAGAGGAGGCCGAAGCCACCCCACAGGATCAGCTGCATGGCGAGGGCGGACAGCCGGAACCGCCACAGGACGGTGGCCGGGAAGTCCGCCGGGACCTCGTTGACGACGGGCAGGAAGGCGAACGCAAGCCCGATGACGACGGCGAAGGCGGCCACCGCGGCGACGGTGGCGTACCAGGCGCCCAGCTTCGGGGCGAGCCGCTTGCCGAGAATGGTGGCGGCGATCGCCAGGAGCACGCTGAGCACCATCATCAGGAAGTACAGCGTCGTCCGCTTGCCGATGGTGTCGCCGTTGCCGACGGCGGGCGGGTTGGCCGGGTACTTCAGGAACGGCACGACATAGACCGCGAGCAGCGCGCAGCCGGACAGCAGCAGCGCGGTGGCCCGCGGGCTGAAGCGGCCGACGCGGCCGAGGGCGACGCAGTAGGCGAGGGCGGCGATGCCGCCGAACGCGATCCCGTAGATGAGCACACCGGTGGCCAGGCCCGCGGTGGACTGAAGACTACGGGAGACGATCTCGACCTCGTGCTCATGCGCGGGGGCGTGGGCCTCCTCGAAGCCGATCGCGCGGTCGACGTTCGGCTCACCGAGGAAATAGGCGGCGATCAGGGCGAGCACACCGGCACCAAGACCGGCGAGCATGCCCCGCACCAGCAGGTTTCTTACCGTTGCGGAGTTCATGGGGGTGCGGCGTCCCTCGCCTCAGTGGCAGGGGAAGCCGAGCAGATGGCGGGCGTCGTGCACCCACTCGTGGACACCCGAGCCGGAGACGACCGCGGTGGCGCCCTGCTCGGCGCCGACGAAGTACAGCAGGACCAGCATCAGGATGCCGAAGAAGACGGCCCAGGGAGCTATCGCCTTCAGCGGCAGTGTGGCGGGGAGGGCGGGGGTGGTGGCTGTCGGCTGCGCGACATGCTGCGCCATGACAGTGGCCTCCTAAGGGAGTTCGCGTCCCATCTCGGTGGTGCACAAGACGATGGCTGCGGGTCTGACTCACGGACGTCCCCTTCGGATACGTCTCGTTCACAGTGGCGCGACCGTGCCGGACTCCCACCGGCTTCCGTCAGACCATCGTCGATATCGCACCGACGGTACCGCGTGTCGGATGCCTGGCCAAGACCGGCCACCTGGTGAGACGCCTCTCTCGTACCGGGCGGACGGCCCCGGAGGGACGCACCCGCATCACTCGTCGCGGCCGTAACGGGGGCTGTTGGGCGGCAGGAAGTGACCGCGGAGGCGGGTCAGGAGTTCCGAGGTCTCCAGCGCGCGCTCGCCCAACTGGGAGGCCACGGCCAGGGCCAGGGCGTCGACCACGGCCAGCGAGCCGAGCGTCTCGCGGGTGGCCCCGGAGGCGGAGAGGGTGGCGAGGAGGGTGACGGCCACGCGGTCGCCGAGGGCCGGGCCGAGGGCGTCGGTGATCAGGACGACCGGGGTGCCCACCTCCTCGGCATGGTCGATGATGACCTCGATCTCCGTGAAGAGCCGGGCCGGGGCGAAGACCACCACGACGTCGTCCGCCGAGAGCGGCACCAGCGCGTCCGGCAATCTGAAGCCCATGTCCGCAGTGTGACGGGCCTTGAGCCCCAGCCGGTTGAGCCTCAGCGCGAGGTACTCGGCGATGATGCCGGACGGGCCGGCGCCGAAGGCCATGACCTCCTTGGCGGGCAGCAGCCGCTCCACGGCCGCGGCGAAGGCGTCGGCGCGCAGACCGCGCCGGGTCTCGTGGATGACCTCGGCGGCGTCCTCGAAAACCCGGTCCAGCAGTTCCTCGGTGGATCCGGCCATGTGCTCGACGCGGCTGCGCAACCGCGCGGAGGGCCGCATCAAGGTGGCGAGTGACCGGGCCACGGCGTGCTTGAGACCGGTGAAGCCGCTGTAGCCGAGGGCCTTGGCGGTGCGGACCACCGTGGCGTCGCTGGTGCCGGTGAGCGCGCCGAGCTCGCTGGCGGAGGAGAAGCCCACCTCCTGCGGATGCTCTCTGAGGAACGCCGCCACCTTCTGCTCGGCGGGAGCGAGCCGCGGCCAGGCGGCCGCCACCCGCTGCTGGAGCGGCGCACCCTCCGGGATCTCCGCCATGTCCATGGGCTGCCCTCTCTTGACGCGCGTCCGTAGCGCATCCTACTTTCCTCGCGTCGCATTCACGACAAGTTCGTAGCAGATACTACGGAGCCTCCATGACCACTTCCGCCACCCCGACGCCCGGCTACCGGCCCCGGCCGGGGGCGGTCGACCGCCCGCGGTGGCCGGGCGGCGCCCGCTGCGCCGTGATGCTGAGCTTCGACGTGGACGGCCCGGCGCTGCTGGCCAACCTCGGCCACGCCCCCGACATCTGGCGCTCCCCACGGCTGTTCTCGCTCGGCGCCTACGGTCCGCACCGGGGCACCCCCCGGATCCTGGACCTGCTGGAGGACTTCCGGATCCCCGCCACCTTCTTCGTCCCCGGCTGGACCGGCGAGAGCTGGCCCGACCTGCTGAAGACCATCGCGGACCGCGGCCATGAGCTGGGCCACCACGGCTATCTGCACGAGCTGTACTACTCCAGGTCCATCGCCGAGCAGCGGGCGCTGATCGAGCGGAGCCAGGAGATCTTCCAGCGGGTGGCCGGCACGACGGCCGTGGGGTTCCGCACCCCCTCCGGTGACTTCCGCGCCGACAGCCCCCGGCTGCTGTGCGATCTCGGCTTCTCCTACTCCAGCTCCATGCGCGGCGACGACCGCCCGTACCGCTGGCGGATCGACGGGCAGGACACCGACCTCATCGAGATCCCCGCGCAGTGGGAGCTGGACGACTTCCCCCAGTTCGCCTACAACGACGTCCCGGCGGAGCCGCGCAGCCAGGACCGGATCGCCGGCACCGAGCTCACCCTGGACAACTGGCGGCGGGAGTTCGACGGCTACTACCGCTACGGACTCTGCTACGTGGTGATGATGCACCCGGAAGTCATGGGCAAGCCGAGCCGGGCGCTGCTGCTGCGCCGGCTGATCGAGCACATCCGCTCCCATGACGACGTGTGGTTCGCCACCGGAAGCCAGATCGCCCAGTGGTGGCGGACCCACCACGGAGCCGCCGGGGGCGACAAGTGAAGGAGAACGCGGTGGAGAGCGAGCAGGCGCGGCCCCGGCTGGAGGAGAACCCGCCCTGGCCGGACGGTGCCCGGTGCGCGGTCGTGGTGACGGTCAACCTCGACGCGGAGCTGTTCTGGCTGCGGCTGGACGAGTCCTGCCACGAGCGGCCCAAGACCCTGTCCATGGGCGAGTACGGTCCCAAGCGCGGTGCTCCCCGGGTGCTCGACGCCCTCGAGGCGGCCGATGTGCGCGCCAGCTGGATGATCCCGGCGACGGTGGCCGAGCGCTACCCCCGGACGGTGCGGGACGTGGCCGCCCGCGGCCATGAGATCGCCTCCCGCGGCGACGGCCTGGAGGACTACGCGACCCTCGACGCGGAAGGGCAGCGCCGCGCCATCGAGCGTTCCGCGCGGGTGCTCGAGGACATCTCCGGGCGGCGGCCCACCGGCTTCCGGCCGCCCTCCGCGGAGATCGGCGACGACACCGCCGGGGTGCTGGGCGAACTGGGCTTCACCTGGACCTCCCTGGCCCGGGGCGACGACCGGCCGACCCTGCTGCACCCGGCCACCGGCCCCGGCGCCACCCCGCTGGTGGACGTTCCGGCCCACTGGGAGCTCAATGACTTCCCCCGCTTCATGTTCAACTACGGACCGGCCTACCCCGCCGGTCAGGTGCGGATCGCCGGATACGGGCAGACCCTGGACGACTGGTGCGCCGAGTTCGACGCGTACCACGGCTACGGGCTGTGCTGTGTGATCACCCTGGAGCCGTCCTGCATCGGCAAGCCGGGCCGGATCGGGGTGCTGGAGGAGTTCCTGGCGTACATGCGGCGGCGCCGGGACGTATGGTTCGCCACCGGCGCCGAGGTGGCGCGGTGGTGGCGCTCCCTGGACCGCCCGAACGACCCCGGGTCCTCGGAGGAGGTACGTCACCGCACCGACCCGCGAGGCGCCGCGGCCGTCTGACGGCGCCACACCACCCCCACACCACCTCCCACACCACCGGCGCCCCGCCGACCTCGCGCCACCGGGGGCGCGCCCCCGATCCAGTGTCAGGTGTCCTGGCGCAGGAACAGTTCCACGACCGGTACCGCCACATCGGGGCGGACGACCGGCAGGGTCAGGGTCAGGGTGCCGGGCGGCTGGCCGCCGAGGCCGGTGTTCTGTGCCTTGATCGACGGGTCGATCTCGCGGTACTTGATCTCGGACGCGTCGTGCAGGAGCTGTGCGTACTCGACCTTGCCCGCCAGGTCCGGCAGATGGACATGGCCGAAGGGCCAGGTGAAGAGGTGCAGATAGAGGCGGTTGCCGCGCTGGGTGTAGCGGGTGTCGACCGGGGCGCGGTGCGGGGAGGGTCCGGCGCCGTGGATGGAGCGCTGGTGGCGGGACATCCACGCACCGATCCCCTCCAGCGTGGCGAGGGCGGTGGTGTCGAAGTCTCCGCGTCCGGTCGGGCCGACGTTCAGCAGCATGTTGCCGTTCTTCGAGACGCCGTCAACGAGCATCCGGACCAGCAGGTCGACCGGTTTCACATTGAGGTTGTCGCGGTCGTAGCCCCAGCTGCCGTTGAGGGTCTGGCACGCCTCCCACACCACCGGCCGCCCGTCGACCTCCATGGGCCTGTCGGGCTGGTACTGCTCGGGAGTGACGAGGTCACCGGGGATGGCGAGCCGGTCGTTGACGATGATCTCGGGCTGCAACCTGCGGGTGAGCGCGAGGAGTTCCTCCGAGCCCCACTCCTCCTTGCCCTTGCCGTTCCACACGTCGTGGTGGTCGTCGTCCTTGTACGAGAAGTCGTAGAAGAGGTAGTCGATGGTGCCGTAGCCGGTCAGCAGCTCCTCCACCTGACCGTGCAGATAGGCGCGGTAACGGGCCATGTCGCGGCCCTCGTTGAGCCGCTTGATCTCCTCCGGCGGGTCGTCACGGCGCGGGTGGAGGCCGTCGATGACGAAGTCCGGGTGGTGCCAGTCGATGAGCGAGTGGTAGAAGCCGACGCGCAGCCCCTCGGCGCGCACGGCCTCGACGAACTCGGCGACGAGGTCCTTGCCGATCGGGGTGTTCATCGAGGTGTAGTCGGTGAGCTTGGAGTCCCACAGGCAGAAGCCGTCATGGTGCTTGGTCGTGAGCACCATGTACTTCATTCCGGCCCGCTTGGCGGAACGCGCCCACTCGCGGGGGTCGAAGAGGTCCGGTTCGAAGTGGCGGAAGTAGCGGTCGTAGTCCTCGTCCGTGATGCGTTCGCGGTTCTTCACCCACTCGTGGCGGGCGGGCAGGGCGTACAGGCCCCAGTGGATGAACATGCCGAAACGTCCTCGGTGAACCAGGCGGGGATGGCCATCGAGGGAGATTCCTTTCCCGGAGAAGAGGGGGCACACAGGGGTCAGCGGCCGCCCAGGCCGCTGGTGACGATGCCGCGCACGAGGTGCTTCTGGAGGAGGACGAGGATGATCACGGTCGGCAGCATCGAGATCACCGAGGCCGCCATGACGAGGCTCCACTCATTGCCCTGCTGTCCGAAGAACGCCTGGAGGCCGAGCGGGATGGTGGCGCGCGCGTTGACGTCGTTGACGATCACGAGGGGCCACAGGAAGGAGTTCCAGTAGCTGATGAAGGTGAAGACGGCGAGCACGGCGAGGGTGGGCCGGGCCAGGGGCACCATCACGCTGAGGAAGGTGCGCACGGTCCCGGCGCCGTCGACCCGGGCCGCGTCGTCCAGCTCCTGGGGAACGGTCAGGAAGAACTGGCGCAGCAGGAACGCGCCGAGCGCGGTGAACGCCCACGGGATGATGAGCGCCTGGACGGTGTCCACCCATCCGAGGTTCTGCATCATCACGTACATCGGGATGACGAGGACGTCCTGCGGGATCATCAGGGTCGCGAGGAACAGCAGGAACACCACGTTCCGGCCGCGCCAACGCAGCCGGGAGAAGGCGTATCCGCTGAGCGCCGCGACGGTCACGTTGATGGCGGTGCCGACCGCGGCGACGAGGACACCGTTGAAGATGAAGCGGGCGAACGGCAGATAGCTGAAGACGTCGGTGTAGTTCTGCCACCGGAGCGCGGAGCCCCAGAGGGTCGGCGGGGTGGTGAAGGTCTCCGACTCGGGCTTGAGGCTCGTGGCCACCATGTAGATGAGCGGTGCCATGAAGGCCAGGGCGATGAGGCACAGGATCACATAGCCGATCGCGTGCCGCATCCGCGGTGCCGCACCCGTCGTCCGCGTACCGCCGCTACTCATAGTGCACCCATCGCTTCTGGCCGAGGAACTGGACCGCCGTGATGCCGAGGATGATGACGAACAGCACCCAGGCGCCCGCCGAGGCGAGCCCGAGCTGCTGGTTCTGGAAGCCGGTGTTGTAGATGTACTGGACGAGGGTTTCGGTCTCCGTCCCCGGGCCGCCCTTGGTGAGCAGGAACGGCTGGGTGAACACCTGGAAGGAGGTGATGAGGGTCATCATGGTGGCGAAGAAGATCGACGGCGAGATGGCCGGGAACTTCACATGCCAGAAGGTCCGCCACGCGTTCGCGCCGTCGAGCTGGGCGGCCTCGATCTGGCTGTCCGGCACCGCGTCGAGCGCGGCGGAGAAGATGAGCATGTTGTAGCCGAAGCCCGCCCAGACGCTCATCGCCACGACCGCGAACATCGCCCAGGTGTCGTCGGCGAGGAAGTTGGGGGCGTGCTCACCGAGGGTGGACTGGAGCGAGGCGTCGATGAGGCCGTCGGGCTGGTACAGCATCCGCCAGACGACGACGTTCGCCACCAGCGGGGTGATGGTCGGGATGAAGAACAGCACCCGGAAGATGTGCCGGTGTCTGATCCGGGGTGTCAGCCAGGCCGCGAGCCCGAGGGAGACCACGAGGTTCAGCGGCACATAGAGGATCACGTACTCGGCCGTGTTGCGCACCACGACCCAGAAGACCGGATCGTCGAAGAGCCGGCGGTAGTTCTCCAGTCCGGTCCAGGTGTGGCCGCCGATCATCGGCCAGTTCATGAAGCTCACGACGAGCGACGCGACGATCGGGACCACGGTGAAGAGCGCCAGTCCGATCGAGTGGGGGGCGGCGAACGCCGCGCCCCACCACGAGCGGCGCCCGACCTCGGCCGGGCGCCGCCCCTCGGGCTCCTCGTCCACCGCGATGGCGGTGCCCGGGGCGGCCACCGGCACCGTCATCACCTCCTCCTCGGCCGGGGCGGCCTGTTGTGTTGTCACGGCCGTCACTGCCCGAGCTGGCCCGCGATGGACTTCATCGTCTCGGCGCCCGACTGCTGTCCGTTGACGGCTTGGATTCCGTATTGGGAGAAGAGCTGCTGGAGCTGGTCGCTCTGTTTGTTGCCGGGCAGCGGTGTCGATGCCTTCTGTGCCGTCTTGAGGACCCTCTCGACGCCGTCGATGTGCGCGTTCTCGTACCACGCCTGCTGGGCGGCGGTGCGTCCGGGGAATGCCCGGCCCTGCCGCGCGAGCGTGGTGAGCACCTTCTGGCTCGTCATCGTCTTGATGGCCTTGAACGCCTGGTCGGGGTAGGCGCACTGTTTGGAGATGCCGAATCCGGAGCCCGCCGAGAAGGTGGACGGACCGGAGGTGTGGCCGGTGGGTATGGTCGTGACCCCGATCGGGAAATTCACCTTGCCCTTCCGGTCGAGCAGGGACCAGGGACCGTCGAGATACATGCCGACTTTCTTGGACACGAAGTTGTTGGAGGGGGCGTCGGTGTCCGCGCTGGCCTGGGTGGCGGTGCCGTTCTTGACGAGCGAGGCGAGCCAGTCCAGCCCCTTGGCGAATGCGGGATTCGACGGATCGAGCGTTCCGTCGGCCTTGATGACCCGGCCGCCGTTGTAGCCGAGGATCATCGATTCGAGATTCATGTCCGAGACGCTCGAGGCGAACATCGTCTTTCCCGCCGCCTTGAACTTCGCCGCGGCCGCCGTGAAGTCGGCGAGCGTCCAGCCGGGCTTCGGTTCCTCGGCACCGACCTGCTTGAACAGGTCCTTGTTGTAGAAGAGCAGCATGGGCCCGGTGTCATACGGCAGGGCGTACAGCTTTCCGTCGACCTTCATTCCGTTCAGGGCGGTGGTGTCGAACTCGGAAAGATCGAGCCCACCCTTCTTGGCGTAGGAGTCGATCGGCCGCAGGACATCGGTGTAATTCGCCGCGCGGAGACTCTGGATGCTCACCACGCACGGCGCGCTCCCGGTGCTGAGCTGGGTGCGGAGCTTGGTGAAGTAGTCGTTGAAGGGCGCGCCCTGGATCGTGACCTTCGGGCCGCCCTGGGCGCTGACCGAATTCGCCACCTGCTGCCAGGCCGCCTTGTCGGACGAGCCGGCGATCCACATCGACCAGACGAGTTTGTCCTTCGACTGGTTGGACGTGCTGGAACTGGAGGAACATCCCACCAGCAATCCCCAGGCGGCGGCCGCCGCGGTGACACCGACGAGGAGTCGTCTTTTCATAGCAGAGTCCACTTCATGTGCGTGCTCGGATGGCCGTACACGGGCAGCACGGAACGCGGGCACGGAACGCGGGCATGGAATGCGCATGCGGATGCCGCTGCGACTGCTGTGGAAAAGCCCCGACCACGGCGAGTGGGGTGGGGCGAGAAGATGTGACGGGTGTGGTGAACCTCAGATACCGAGTAAGAACGGCGCCGTGTGTACGGCGGCCGCTCCACGGTGCGCTCGATACGTACGGAAACCGAAGTCCCTGACCGTCACTGTTGTGATCCGACCCATGGCGACTCCTTTGGCCGGCCCCTTTTACCAGGACGCATCGGCGTCAGAACATCCGATGTATTGGGGTGTCAAGGTGTCGTACGGGCCGGATCCTCGGCTAAATCCTCTGCCCCACTGCGTCAGAGCTTGGACGTCTCCGGCAAGTCCGGCTGGGCACCGTGTGAAGTCGACGTGATGTTCACGTGACGTCATCGAGGGACGACGCGCACATCGACGCCGCGCTCACGCAGCCCGCGCACCTCCCCGGCCGGTGCCGCGTCATCCACCACGACCAGGTCGAAGTCGGTGAGCGGAGCCAGGGCGTACAGCCCCTGGTTGGCGAACTTCGTATGGTCGACGAGGAGTACCCGGCGTGCCGCGGCGGCCATCATCGCCTGCTTGACCTGCACCGTCTCGGGTGACATGTGGTAGCAGCGGCCCGCGGTGACGGCGGTGGTGGACATGAACAGCACATCGGCGCGGAAGGCGGACACGCTCTGCGCGGTGTGGGGTCCCATGAACGCGTCGTACGCCGGGAAGTAGGTGCCGCCGAGCGCCACCAGCGCCGCGCCGGGCTCCCTGGCCAGGGCCGTGATGGCGGGCAGCGAGTTGGTGATCACCGTGATCGGTGTGTGGTGGGGCAGGTGCTCGGTGAGCCCCAGGCAGGTGGTGGAGTCGTCGATCACCACGATCTGGCCGGGAGCCAGCTCCTCGGCGGCCGCCCGCGCCAGCCGCTGCTTGGTCTGCGCCATCGTCGCCATGCGCTCGCCGACACTGCCGTGGAACTGCGTGGACGGCAGACAGCTCGCGCCGCCGCGCACCTTGCGCAGCCAGCCCTGCGCCTGGAGGGCGTCCAGGTCGCGGTGGATGGTCATCACACTGACGGCGAACTCGGCCGCCAGGTCCGAGGTGCGGACGAAGCCCTTGGTCGTGACCAGTTCGCGCAGTCGGCGCCGCCGCTCCTCCTGCCCATCCGTACGGCTCATGGCCTGCGGCTCCTCATCCCCGCCGCACCACCACGGCGCGGTGCCGCGACGGACCGACGTGAGACGAACTGATGTGAAACTCACGCGAAGGTAACACGCCCGGGGGCCGTCGCCTCCCCGTGTGCGGGGCCGGTGTCCCAGGACATCGCACGGCGCCACGGACCGGCCGCGGGATAATCCCGCGCCCCGATTGACGTGGCTTCCCCACGGCGATTCCCTGGCTTTGCCGACGCCCAGTTCCGCCGGCGGCGTCGGTTCCTCGAAAGCGGCGGCGATCCACTGGTACGCCGCTGCTCCGGCCGTGGTGGAGGGGCAGGTATTCCGGTCATGACGGTGCTCACTGTCGACGTCGGCACGTCGGTCATCAAGTCCGTCGTGTTCGACGCCGAGGGAAGGGAAGTGGCGGTCTCCCGCATCGGTACGGAGGTGCTGCGACCCCACCCCGGCTGGGCCGAGCAGGACATGGACACGGTATGGCGCGGGGTCGCCACCACCGTGCGCGGCGCCCTCGCCCAGCTGGGACCCGGGCATGACGCGGTGCGGCTGATCGCGTTCACCGCCCAGGGGGACGGCTGCTGGCTGGTCGACGGCGACGGCCGCCCCACCGGCCCGGCCATCCTCTGGTCCGACGGGCGCGCCGGTGATCTGCTCGCGCGCTGGCAGGCCGATGGCGTCCTGGCGGAGGCGTACCGCCGCAACGGCTCCCTCACCTGCGCGGGCATGCCCAACGCGGTGCTCACCTGGCTCGCCGAGCACGACCCGGCGCGCCTGGAGCGCTCGCACACCGCGCTGACCGCGGCGGGCTGGCTGTTCCTGAGGCTCACCGGCGTCACCGCGATCGACGCCTCCGACGCGTCGGCCCCCTTCCTCGACCACGCCACGGGCGGGTACGACCCGGCGATCGTGGACCTGTTCGGCCTGGCGTGGGCCCGTCGGATGCTGCCGCGCGTCCTCGGACACGACGAGTGCGTCGCCGAGCTCACCGACCACGCGGCGGCCGAACTGGGCCTGGCCACCGGCCTTCCCGTCGTGATGGCGCCTTACGACATCGCCGCCACCGCCCGCGGCGCCGGGGTCGTCGACCCCGGACAGGCGTGTGCCATCCTCGGCACCACCCTGTGCACCGAGGTGGTGCGCCGATCCGTGGACACCTCGGGCGAGCCGTGCGGCATCACCATCGCCTTCGGCCGCCACGACCGCCTGCTGCGCGCCCTTCCCACCCTCTCGGGCACCGAGGTTCTGGACTGGGCGTGCCGGACACTGGCCGTCGAGAGCCCCGCCGCGCTCGGTGACCTCGCCGCCGCGTCCGCGCCCGGCGCCGCCGGGCTGGGTTTCCTCCCCTACCTCTCACCCGCCGGGGAACGCGCCCCGTTCCTCGACGGGCGGGCCCGCGGCACCTTCTGGGGCCTGTCACTGGACCACACCCGCGCCGACCTGGCCCGTGCGGTCTTCGAGGGGCTGTCCCTCGTCGTACGGGACTGCCTGCGGGCCTCCGGAACCGAGGTGCACGAGCTGCGGCTGTGCGGCGGAGGCGCGGGCAGCGACCGCTGGTGTCAGCTCATCGCCGACGCCACCGGCGTCCCGACGGCGCGCGGCACCGATACCGAGCTGGGCGCGAAGGGCGCCTTCCTCACCGGTCTGGTGCTCATCGGCGCCGAGCGGAGCTTGGAGGAGGCCGCCGCCAAGTACGTACGTAGGGGAGCCAGTTGGGCGCCGGACCCGGACCGGGCCGGGCTCTACGACGAGCTGGCCGCGGCACACCTGGCGTGGCGGGACGCGGCCCGGTCCCTGGGCTGGTCGCCATCCCGGGGACCGGACGCGTCATCGGCCCGGCCGCCCACCGGCACCCCCGCTCAGCGCCCCCACGACCCCCGTCCGGAAACCTCGTATGTCTGACGCCCTCTCCCCCGACGCCGTCCATCTCGGCCTGGACCTCGGTACGCAGAGCGTGCGCGCGGTCGCCGTGGACGGCACCGGGAAGCTGCTCGCCGCGGCGTCCCGCCCCCTGACCGGCCACCGCGACGGCGTACGCCACGAACAGGACCCCGAGCAGTGGTGGTCCGCGGCCGGTGCCGCCTGCCGCGAGGCCCTGAGCGGCATCGACGACCGGCGGGTGCGAGGTGTGGCGGTGGACGCCACCTCCGGGACCGTCCTCCTCGCCGACCGGTCCGGAACGCCCCTCACCCCGGCCCTGATGTACGACGACGGGCGCGCCGCGGGCCACGCCGACCGCGTCAACACCGTCGGCGCGGCGGTCTGGGAAAGGCTCGGCTACCGCACCATGCAGCCGTCCTGGGCCCTGCCCAAACTGCTGTGGCTGCTCCGGCACACCGATGTCCCGCCGGGGGCCCGGCTGCTGCACCAGGCCGACCTGATCACCTGGCGGCTGGCCGGGCGACAGACCCCCGGCGACACCAGCCACGCCCTGAAGACCGGCTACGACCTGCTCGCCGACCGCTGGCCCGCCGAGGAGCTGGCCGCCCTCGGCGTCCCCGATGGCCTGCTGCCGGAGGTCGTACGGCCGGGCACGGTGATCGGCACGGTCTGCGCGCGGGCCGCCGACGGCACCGGAATCCCCGTCGGCACCCCCATCGTCGCGGGGATGACCGACGGCTGCGCTGCCCAGATCGGGGCGGGCGCGCTCGGCCCGGGGGCCTGGAACTCGGTGCTGGGCACCACTCTGGTCCTCAAGGGCGCCAGCCCCCGTCCGGTGCACGACCCCGCCGGGGTGGTCTACTGCCACCGCGGGCCCGGCGGCAACTGGTTGCCCGGCGGCGCCTCCAGCAGCGGCGCGGGCGTACTGACCCGGCGCTTTCCCGGCGCCGACCTCGACGCCCGCACCGAAGCGGCCGCCGCGACCGGTTCCACCGCGGTCGTCTATCCGCTCGTCGGCGAGCGGGGCGAACGCTTTCCCTTCCGGGCGCCCGACGCGCGCCCCTTCGTCCTGGGCGAACCCTCCGGCGCGGCAGAGGAGTTCCACGCCTGTCTGCTCGGCGTGGCCTGTGTGGAGCGGCTCTGCCTCGACCACCTGGAGCACATCGGCGCTCCCGTGACCGGCCCGCTGAGCCTGACCGGCGGCGGCGCCCGCAACCGCTACTGGTCGCGGCTGCGCGCCGACCTGCTCGGCCGGAGCGTGACCCTGCCCGAGCAGGCCGAGAGCGCCGTCGGCATGGCGGTGCTCGCCGCCACGGCCTCGGGCGTCACGCTGGAGCGGGCCGCCGCCGCGATGGTGCGCGACGGAGTCGAACTGCACCCCGACTCCGCCCGCACCGCACGGCTGCTCCCCGTCTACCTCGGCTTCGTCGACGAACTGGTCCGCCGGGGCTGGCTGGAGCCGGAGGTGGCCGCCCACGCCCGCAGAAAGGCCGACCAGTGACCGACTTCGTCCTCGTACGGCACGGGGAGACCGTGTGGCACGCGGAGAACCGCTACGCCGGCCGTACCGATGTGCCACTGACCGAACACGGGCACAAGCAGGCCGCCGAGCTCGGCGCCTGGGCCGCGGACCGGCGGCTGGACGCGGTGCTCTGCTCACCGCTGTCCCGCGCCCGGCTCACCGCCGAGCCCGCCGCGGCCGCGCTCGGCCTCACCCCGCGCGTCGACGAGCGGCTGTACGAGGTGGACTTCGGGCGCGGCGAGGGGCTGACCCGGGCGGAGATGCGGGAGCGGTTCCCGGCGGAGCTGGCCGCGTTCCTGGCCGATCCGGTCGCCCACCACCTGCCCGGTGGCGAGGACCCGGCGGCGGCCGCCGACCGCGCGATCGCCTGTCTGACGGACATGGCGCGGGAGGTGCCCGAGGGACGGGTCCTGGTCGTCGCCCACTCCACCCTCGTCCGCCTGGTCCTGTGCCAGTTGCTCGGCATTCCGCTCGCCCGCTACCGCCAGGTGTTCCCCCGGCTGGAGAACGGCGCCCTGACCGAACTGCGCCTGCGGGACGGCCGGGCATCGCTTCTGCGGCTCAACGCCCCGGCCCTGACCGCCGGGCCCGGCCCGGCTCGCCCCTGAACGGCGTCCCTCACCTGGGTAAACTGTTGCTGCCCCGATACGCCCTGCGAGATCCGGCACCCCTACGGCTCGGGCGCCGGATCTCGTCGCTCAGGTTCCTATGGGAAATGGATGGTGCGTCGAGTCATGGGTCAGCCGCCGCGCAGGGGTCGGCCGTTCATCTGGTCACCGTCCACTTCTGGTTGGCGGCGCCGGTGCAGGTCCAGATCTGCAACCGCGTGCCATTGGCCGAACTCCCGCCCGTGGCATCCAGGCACTTGTTGGCCTGCGGATTCACAATGTCACGCGCCGCCGGAACCGCCCACTGCTGCGCCGCACTCCCATTGCAATCCCACAGCTGGACCAGAGTGCCATCGGCCGTACCACCCGATGCCACATCCAGACACTTCCCCAACGCACGAATCGTGCCGTCGGAGCCAACGGTCCACTGCTGCGCGGCGGTTCCATTGCAGTCGTAGAGCTGCACCGCCGTGCCATTGGCGCTGTCGGCACCCGCCACGTCCACACACTTGCCACCGACACCGGTGATGGCACCGCCGCTCGGCTGTCCGCCGTCGGTGCTGACCCGGACGTAGTCGACGAGGAGCTGCTGGGGGAAGGAGGTGCTGCCGTCCGGGTCCCCGGGCCAGTAGCCGCCGACCGCGAGGTTGAGGATCACGAAGAAGGGCTTGTTGAACACCCACTGGCGGCCGCCGAGGTCGGCGGGGGTGCGCCGCTGGTACACGGTGCCGTCGACGGACCAGCTGATCGCGTTGGGGCTCCAGTCGACGGCGAAGGTGTGGTACGCGTCGGCGAACGCCTGGCCGCCGGGCAGGGAGTACCCGGCGCCGATGCCACCGGAGCCCGAGTACCCGGGGCCGTGGAGGGTGCCGTGGACCGTGGAGGGCTCGAAGCCCACGTTCTCCATGATGTCGATCTCACCGGAGTTGGGCCAGCCGACCTGCCCGATGTCATTGCCCAGCATCCAGAAGGCGGGCCACATGCCCTGCCCGCGCGGGATCTTCATCCGGGCCTCGACCCGGCCGTAGGTGGTGGTGAACTTGCCGGAGGTGTTCAGCCGGGCGGAGGTGTACTCGCACCGTCCGTACCAGCACTGGTAGTTGCCGGGGTTCTCGCGGCGGGCGGTGATGACCAGGTGGCCCTGGCCGTCGAGGGCGGCGTTGCTGTTGCCCGCCGTGTAGTACTGCCGCTCGTGGTTGTTGACGTTGTCCCCCGTCTCGATCTGCCACTTGCCGCCGTTGACGGCGGAGCCGGCGGGCCCGTCGAACTCGTCGGAGAAGGTGACGGCGGCCGCCGTGGCGGGTCTCTCGGTGGACCTCGCGGCGGGGCTCGCCGCGGAGGCCGAGGTGCCCTGTGCCAGTCCGGTGGACAGCGACGCGAGGGCGAGGACCGAGACGAGGGACACCAGCAGTCGCCGGGGTAGGCGCGGGGAGTCCATGACTCTCCCTTCCAGAAACAGGTGATGACAGGTGCGGAGAGTTAAGAAGTGAAGGAAAAGCCTGTCAAGGGTTTGGTATGGACCAGATATGCCAACAAGTCACCGCGCGAAGGGCTGTTCGCCGCCACGGACGCCGACGACACGACCAGTGAGTTCGCCCTTTGAAGGCATGTCATTCATTGGTGCGGACCTATTGACGGGACACGTTCAACTCCCGAAATATATGGGCCCGAGAGTCCGGCCGAGACCTTCCGGCCGGACACCGCATGTCGCGGGCTGCGGCGGCGCCTGTCCGACGGACATGCCCACCGCCGGGGCCCGTCCGCGTGTCAGGAAGGCATCCCCCCACATGAATCACAGCGAAGACCTCTCCGCCCGGGACCGCGCCCGGCGCCGCCGCCGGCGGACCGTCCTGGCCGTGGCCGCGGCCCTCGCGGCCACCGCCGCGAGCACGACCGCGGCCGCCTGGGCCGACAACACCGGCCAGGACCGCGCCGACCGCGCCTCGGCATCCGCCGCGCCCGCCGCCGTGGCCCCCTACCTCTACAACGGATGGGGCGATCCCCCGGACCCGGGCGAGGTGATGGACGCCACCGGGGTCGGCTGGTTCACCCTCGCCTTCGTCCTCGACTCGGGCGACTGCGACCCCCGGTGGGACGGCAGCCGCCCGCTGGCCGGTGGGGCCGACGAGCAGACCGTGCAGGCCATACGGGCCAAGGGCGGCGACGTGGTGCCGTCCTTCGGTGGCGCGAGCGGCAACAAGCTGGAGCAGTCCTGTGCCGACGCGAAGGCACTCGCCGGGGCCTACCAGAAGGTCATCGACGCCTATGGCCTCAAGGCCATCGACATCGACATCGAGGGCGACGCCTACAACGACCCGGCCGTCCAGCAGAAGACGATCGACGCCCTGAAGCAGGTGAAGGCCGACAACCCGGGGCTGCTCACCTATGTCACCTTCCCCAGCGATCAGAGCGGCCCCGACGACGGCATGATCCGCCGGGCCGCCGAATCCGGCTTCGAGGCCGACAGCTGGACCATCATGCCGTTCGACTTCGGCGGCGAGGGCCAGAACATGGCCGAGCTGACCAAGCAGGCCACCGACGGCCTGAAGAACGCCGTCAAGGGCGCCTACGGCTACAGCGACGAGGACGCCTACCGGCACAGCGGCCTGTCCTCGATGAACGGCATCACCGACGTCAAGGAGACCGTCACCACGGACGACTTCGAGGCGATCCTGGGCTACGCCTCCGAGCACCACCTGTCGCGGCTCTCCTTCTGGTCCGTCAACCGCGACCGCCCCTGCCCCGGCGACTACCCGAACGACGACACCTGCTCCGGAGTCGCCCAGGAGCCCTGGCAGTTCACCGGGATATTCGCCCGGTACAAGGGCTGAGGGGAGACGCCACCATGACGAACGACACCACCGGCACGGACACCACCGGGGACACCACTCAGCCCGGGCACCGCCGACGCCGACGCCGACGCGTCGCCCGCGCCGGCGCCGCGTTCGCCGTGCTGGCCGGGGCCGTCGCCGCGGCGCTGACCGTACCGTCGGCGCACGGCGCGGACGCCGAGCCGGACCTGGGTCCCAATGTGCAGATCTTCGACCCGTCGATGTCCGCACAGGAGATCCAGGGCAAGCTCGACTCGGTCTTCGGCGAGCAGGAGAAGAACCAGTTCGGCCAGGCCCGGCACGCCCTGCTGTTCAAGCCCGGCTCGTACGACGTCAAGGCCAACGTCGGCTTCTACACCCAGGTGGCGGGCCTCGGCCTGTCGCCCGACGACACCACCATCAACGGCCAGGTGCACGCCGAGGCCGACTGGTTCGACGGCAACGCGACACAGAACTTCTGGCGCGACGCCGAGAACCTCGCCGTCAACCCGGACGGTGGCGCGGACCGCTGGGCCGTCTCGCAGGCCGCCCCGTACCGCCGCATGCATCTGAAGGGCGATCTCCAGCTGGACGACGGCGGCTGGTCCAGCGGCGGTCTGCTGGCCGACACCAAGGTCGACGGGCAGGTGAAGTCCGGCTCGCAGCAGCAGTGGCTGTCCCGCAACACCGAATGGGGCAGCTGGACCGGCTCCAACTGGAACATGGTGTTCGTGGGCGCGCGGAACGCCCCGTCCGGGGACTTCCCCAACCCGCCGTACACCCGGGTCGACAAGTCGCCCATCACCCGTGAGAAGCCGTTCCTGTACGTCGACGACGACGGCGCGTACAAGGTGTTCGTGCCGGAGGTGCGCGAGGACTCGACGGGCACTTCCTGGTCCTCGGGGACGCCGAAGGGCGAATCGCTCCCGCTGAGCGACTTCTTCATCGCCAAGCCGGATGCCACGGCCGAGGAGATGAACGCGGCGCTCGACGCGGGCAAGCACCTGCTCATCACCCCAGGCGTCTACCACCTCGACGCGCCGCTGAAGGTGACCAAGCCCGACACCGTCGTACTGGGCCTGGGGCTGGCCACGCTGGTTCCGGACAACGGGGTCACGGCGATGAAAGTGGCCGACGTGGACGGCGTCAAGCTCGCCGGCCTGCTCATCGACGCGGGTACCGAGAACTCCGACACGCTGATGGAGGTCGGCCCCGAGGACTCGTCCGCGAATCACGCCGACAACCCCACCTCGCTGCACGACGTATTCTTCCGGGTCGGCGGCGCGGGCGTCGGCAAGGCGTCCACCAGCCTGGTGGTCAACAGCTCGAACGTGATCGGCGACCATACGTGGATCTGGCGCGCCGACCACGGCGACGGCGTCGGCTGGGACTCCAACACGGCCGACAACGGGCTCGTCGTCAACGGCGACGACGTGACCATGTACGGCCTGTTCGTCGAGCACTACCAGAAGCACCAGACGACCTGGAACGGCGAGGGCGGCCGCACGTACTTCTACCAGAACGAGATGCCCTACGACCCGCCCGACCAGGGCGCCTGGATGAACGGCTCCACCAAGGGATACGCCGCCTACAAGGTGGCCGACTCGGTCAAGCGCCATGAGGCGTGGGGCCTGGGCAGCTACTGCTTCTTCAACGCCGACAAGTCCGTCACCGCCGAGCACGCCTTCGAGGTTCCGCAGGGCCCGGATGTGAAGTTCCACCACATGGTCACCGTCTCGCTCGGCGGCACCGGCACCATCAACCATGTCATCAACGGCACGGGAGGTCCCTCGGACGCCAACAGCAACGTGGCGAACGTGACCGAGTACCCCTGATCCCGTAACACGTTCCACCGGTTCCACCGGCTTCACCAGTCCGAGCCGGGCGGGCGGCGCGGTGTATCAGCCTTCCCTCGCGGGGTCGTCGGACGTGGAGCCGGTCAGGGCGGCCGCGGTCCGGGTGAGGTGCTGGGCCAGTACCTCGGCCGCGGTGTCGGCGTCGCGGGCCACCGCCGCCTCCTCCAGGCGGCGGTGTTCGTCGATGCCGTCCCGGTCCGGGTTGCGGTGTGCCGACCAGCGGCGGGCCAGTTCGCTCGCGGTCCACATCCGGTCGAAGGTCTCCAGGAGGATGGGGTTGCCGCAGCCCTCCAGCAGGGTGCGGTGGAAGCTCCGATGGGCCTCGGACCAGGCGTCGCTGTAGTACTCGCCCTCCTCCGGCGGATACGGCGGGGTGCGCGCCAGACGGTGGTGGGCGGCCCGTACCCGAGCCTCCCAGTCCACGTCGCCACGTTCGATGGACATGCGCAGCACGACCGGTTCGACGGTCCGGCGGGCCTCCGCGATCTCCTGCCAGCGGCGGTCGGAGAAGGCCGGGACGGCGAAACCGCGGTTGGGCAGCCGGTCGGCGAGGCCCTCGCCGACCACCCGTACGAGCGCCTCGCGCACGACGGCCAGGCTCACGCCCTGCTCCTTGGCGAGATCCTGCGGTTTGAGGGCGTCACCGGGGGCGTAGTTCCCCCGCATGATCGCGTGCCGCAAGTGGGCGTAGACCTGCTCGGAGAGCATCTGCTTCCCCGACGAGGCCGAGGTGGGAGCCGTCTGAGTCATACCCCTCAGCATAGACGATCCCAGAGATAATCGATTATCGGTGCTATGGTCGATCCATCGGCTTCGAAGAGGGCGACGGCGGTGCCGCCGTGCGATGCCGCGCGCCCTCTGCCGGTCACCCCTCTTCGTCGCCCCCAGCACGGCCAGAAAGGAACGACGCCATGAGCGCCAACGACCCCTTCGCCCGCCTCCCCGAGGCGGCCTCCTTCACCGTCACCAGCACCACCGTCACCGACGGCGCCGCCTGGTCGCCCGAGCAGCTCTCCGGCATATCCGGCGTCCCCGGCGGGAAGGACGTCTCCCCGCAGCTGACCTGGAGCGGCGCCCCGGAAAACACCAGGAGCTACGCCGTCACCGTCTACGACCCCGACGCCCCCACCGGGTCCGGGTTCTGGCACTGGGCGGTGGCCGACATCCCCGCCACCGTGACCGAGTTGCCCGAGGGCGCCGGCGACGACACCGGCTCGGGACTGCCCGCGGGCGCCTTCCAACTGCCCAACGACGCCCGCGCGGCCCGCTACATCGGCGCCGCCCCGCCGGCCGGGCACGGCCCGCACCGCTACTTCGTCGTGGTGCACGCCCTGGACGTCGAGTCCATCGGCGTCCCGGCCGACGCCACCCCGGCCGTCCTCGGTTTCACCATGAGCGGCCACATCCTCGGCCGCGCCGTTCTGACCGCCACCGCCGAAACCCCCGCCTGACCAACGGCAACCCAGGGTGGCCCCCGACCACGCCGCACGGTCGGGGGCCACCCTCACGAACGCGCATACGGCCGACCAGCCGTGGAGCGAACGCCGCGGCGCCGCAACACAGAACGTGAAGATCCGCCGCCGGTTTTGGTCCGGACCATTGACACTACTGGTCTAGTCCTGTTGTCTCATGGGCGCGCGACCTCCCCCATGCCTCCTGTCCATCCCTCACCCCCCACTTCAGCTCCGCCTTCCCCCCACACACCAAGGAGCGGCCCCCATGAGCCTCCGTTTCCCCTTGAGCAAGAGGGTTCTGACCGGCGTGTGCGCCTCCGTCGCCGCGGCCGGGCTGCTCGCCACGGTCTCGACGACGACCGCCGACGCGGGTACCACCTCCGACAAGGGCAGCACCTCCGCCACCACGAAGGCGGCGCTCCCCGAGCACGCGCTCGTGGGCTATCTGCACTCGAGCTTCGCCAATGGCTCCGGATACACCCGGATGGCCGATGTCCCCGACAGCTGGGACATCATCGACCTGGCCTTCGGCGAACCCACCTCCACCACCTCCGGCGACATCCGCTTCAGCCTCTGCCCCCAGAGCGAATGCCCGAACGTCGAGTCGGAGGACGAGTTCAAGGCCGCCATCAAGGCCAAGCAGGCCGCGGGCAAGAAGGTGCTGATATCCATCGGCGGGCAGAACGGCCAGGTGCGGCTCACCACCACCGCCGCCCGCGACAAGTTCGTCGAGTCGGTCGGGGCGATCATCGACAAGTACGGACTGGACGGCCTCGACATCGACTTCGAGGGCCACTCGCTGTCGCTGGACGACGGCGACACCGACTTCAAGAACCCGAAGACCCCCGCGATCGTCAATCTCATCGCGGCCGTGAAGTCGCTCAAGGCGAAGTACGGATCCGACTTCGTCCTCACCATGGCTCCGGAGACCTTCTTCGTCCAGCTGGGCTACCAGTTCTACGGCTCGGGCGCCTCCGGCGGCCAGGACCCCCGCTCCGGGGCGTATCTGCCGGTCATCCACGCACTGCGGGACGATCTGACCCTGCTGCACGTCCAGGACTACAACTCCGGGCCGATCATGGGGCTCGACAACCAGTTCCACAACATGGGCAGCGCCGACTTCCACATCGCGATGACCGACATGCTGCTCACCGGCTTCCCCGTCGCGGGTGACACCAACAACGTCTTCCCCGCCCTGGACCCGTCCCAGGTGGCGATCGGCCTGCCCGCGAGCCCCAACGCGGGCAATGGCCACACCACGCCGGGGGATGTGACCAAGGCCCTCAACTGTCTGACCAAGAAGAGCGACTGCGGCGGCTACGAGCCCCACGGCAGCTGGCCCGCCCTCCGCGGGCTGATGGCCTGGTCGATCAACTGGGACGGCTTCAACGGCGGCGAGTTCTCGAAGAACTTCGACAGCTACTACGGCCGCTGAGCCCTCGCCCCGGTCCTGGGCGCCCGCGGCGCCCAGGACCGGGAGCTTGCCTTCGTGTGCGCTTCAACTCCTAGCGTTCACCGGCATGGAGACCATGGCGCGCAACAGAACGCTGGGCCGCAGCGGCATCGACGTGAGCCCCCTCGGCTTCGGCTGCTGGGCCATCGGCGGTGAGTGGGGGTCCACCGACGGGCAGCCCCTGGGCTGGGGCAAGGTCGACGACGACGAGTCGGTGCGCGCGATCCGGCGCGCACTCGACCTCGGCGTCACCTTCTTCGACACCGCCGACGCGTACGGCACCGGCCACAGCGAACGTGTGCTCGGCCGCGCACTCGGCAAGCACCGCGGCGATGTCGTCGTCGCCACGAAATGGGGCAATGTCTTCGACGAGCGGACCCGGATCCGCGAGGGCCAGGACGACTCGCCGGAGCATGTACGCCGCGCCCTGACCGCCTCGCTGCGACGCCTGAACACGGATCACGTCGACCTGTATCAGCTCCACATCTCCGACGCCGACCCCGAACGTGCCGCCCAACTCCGCGAGGTTTGTGAGGAGTTGGTGAGCGAGGGGCTTATCCGCGCGTACGCGTGGAGCACCGATGACCCCGACCGGGCCGCCGTCTTCGCCGAGGGCCCGCACTGCGCGGCCGTCCAGCACCGGCTGAACATCCTCCAGGACGCGCCCGAACTCCTCGCGCTGTGCGCGGAGTCGGACCTCGCCAGCGTCAACCGCAGTCCGCTCGCCATGGGGCTGCTCGCCGGTAAGCACACCGCCGGGCGCGCCTTGGACGACGGGGACATCCGCAACGCGCCGCCCGCCTGGCTGCCGGGGTTCATCGCGAACGCGGGCGCGGATCCGGCGTGGCTCCGGCGGGTCGATGCCCTGCGGTCCATCCTCACCAGCGACGGCCGTACCCTCGCGCAGGGCGCCCTCGGCTGGATCTGGGCGCGCAGCCCGCGGACGATCCCGATCCCCGGCTTCCGTACGGTCGCCCAGGCCGAGGAGAACGCGGGCGCGATCGCGAAGGGGCCGCTCACGGCCGGGCAGATGGCCGATGTCGACCGGATCCTGGGGCGGTGAGCGGAGGCGGCACGCTCAGCGAGCGTCGACCCACCGCTGAATCGCGGCGTCGAGCTCCTTGAGGACGCCGTCGTCGGACGTGGCGGAGTCGGACATGGCCGAGCCGGACGTGGCGGGGGCGAGTGTGGCGGTGTCGGACGTGGCGGTGTCGGGTGAGTCGGCCCAGACGATGACACCGTCGGGACGTATGAGCAGGCTGGGTGGCGACGTGGCGGAGGCGGGGTCCGCCACGTACGCGATCCGGTGCTCCAGCGGGCGTACGGCCTCGGCGAAACGCCCCCCGGGCGAACGGTCCACGAGGACGAAACGGCCGTCGTGGGCGTGGTCGGCGAGCCGGTCGCCCGAGGACAGCGCGACATCCCCGGCGATCGAACCGACCGGTCCCGCCGCCCCATCAGCCACGTCATAGCGCTGGGTGATGCCGGACGTCAGCGCGACCACGCGGTTCATCACACCCGGCACGGTGAACAGTTCCCCGCCGACGACCTCGCGCAGCCGCGCGGTGTGTTCGTCGCCGCGCATCAGTGCGACCTGCGCCCGCGTCCAGTCGAGCACCCACGCCGCGATCGGGTGGCGTTCGCTCTCATAGGTGTCGAGCAGTCCGGCCGGGGCGTGTCCCCGCACGGTCGCGGCGAGCTTCCAGCCGAGGTTGACCGCGTCGCCGAGGCCGAGGTTCAGCCCCTGGCCGCTGAACGGCGCGTGCACATGGGCGGCATCACCCGCGAGCAGTACCCGGCCCCGCCGGTAGGACTGGGCCTGCCGGGCGTTGTCGGACCAGCGGGTCGCACGGCCGTGAAGACCCTTGAGCGTCACATCGACGCCGGTGACATCCCGTATGACCGCCTGGAGTTCGTCGAGCGTGACGGGCGCGTCGCGGTCCGGCGGCCGCGGGCCGAAGCGAGCGACGAGAATGCGCCCGGGGATCGGGCCGTAGGCGTAGATGCCGCGGGGTGTCCACGTCCAGCCGCGGCTCAGCTCACCGGGGTCGTCGAAGTCGGCGACCGCCTGGTACCCCACCAGCTGCGGATCGGTGCCGGTGAAGCCGATGCCCAGTTGCCCGCGGATCGCGCTGCGGCCGCCGTCGGCCGCGACGACCCACCCGGCCGTCATCTCGCCCGCGCTGGTCTCCACCACGACATCGGCGTCGTCGGTGAGGCCCGCTTCCGCGTGCCGCGTACCACCAACACCGCGCACATCCACACCGCGCAGGCCTCGCACCTCGACGCCTCTGCGCACCTCCACGCCGAGCCGGGCGCAGTGCTCCCCGAGCAGCAGCTCGAGATCGTACTGGGGCACGAGGACGCCGCCCGACGCCGCGGTGTGCGCGGCCAGCGCCGGATCTCCCTGGTCCACCAGCTCATCGCGGAACAGCATGCCCGCGAAATGCCCGGCGACCGGGAAGCGGCGCGCGCCCCGCGCATCCCGGTCCAGCTGGTTCACGAGGGCGTTCTTCCGGCCGTGGCCGGCGAAGGCACCGACGGACGCCAGCAGCCGCCGCTGCACGTCCTCCGCGGCCGGCAACAGCCCCCGCCGGTCGAGGATTTCCGCGCCGGCGACGTTGATCGACCCGGCCTTGATCGTCGAATCGGGCTCCCGGAGCCGCTCCAGGACCCTCACCCGTACGCCCTGGAGTGCCAGTTCACCGGCGAGGAAGAGGCCCGTGGGCCCCGCTCCGACGACGATCACATCGCTGCGCCGCATGGACACGCTCCCTTATCCTTACTCGGTAAGCTTACTCAGTAAAGGTAACGGGAAGGGCTAGCGTTGTCACATGCCGAATCGAGGGGACCGTGGCGGGGCACAGACCCGGGCCCGCATCGCTTCCGTCGCAACCCAGCTGTTCCTGGAGCGCGGGTTCGATGACGTGACCATCAACGAGGTCGCCGCGGCCGCCGGAGTGTCGAAGGTGACCGTCTTCGCACACTTCGACCGCAAAGAGGACCTCCTGTTCGACCGCTTTCCGGAGGCCCTGGACACCGTGCGGACCGTGCTCCGCGAGCGCGCGGACGACCTGGACCCCGTCGATGCCGTGCGCCGAGCCGCACTCGCACTGGCCGCGGAACGCCATGTGCTGTCCGGGCTCGGGGAGGGAGCCGAGCCGTTCCTGCGCACCGTGATGGCGTCTCCCGCGCTGATCGCACGGCTTCGCCTCTTCGCGTCCGAGATGGAGGAGACACTCGCGGCGGAACTCGACGCCGACCCTCGCTTCTCCGGCGACAGCACGCTGACCGCGGCCCTGCTCGTCGCCGCGTACCGCACGGTCGCCGTCGACACGGTGAAGCGGCGACTCGCCGGAGATGACATCGACGAGGTCGGGGCCGCGCACCAACGTCGTCTGGCCTTCGCCTTCGACGCGCTGGCGGGTGGGTTGAACAGCGCGGCGAAGGCTGGGAGTTGAATGTCGGACATGGACGCACAGGACACGCCGGACGCACTCGACACACAGGACGCGGACACACACGACACACACGAGACGCCGGACGCGCAGGACACCGCCAAGAGACTGCGGGCCATCACCGACGAGCTGTCGGACCGCTTCTACGAGCGCGCCGACGTGGTGCGGACGCTGGTGGTGACGCTGCTCGCCGGACAGCACTCCCTGGTGCTCGGCCCGCCCGGGACGGCGAAGTCCGAGCTGGCCCGGGAGCTCACGGGCAGGGTCGAGGGCGCGGCGTACTGGGAGATCCTGCTGTCGAAGTTCACCGCGCCCACGCGGATGTTCGGCCCCATCGACGTGGCCGCGCTGGCCCGGGGCGAGTACCGCCAGGTCTACGACGGCCGCGCCACGACCGCGCACATCGCCTTCATCGACGAGATCTTCAAGTGCTCCACGGCCGCGCTCAACGAGACGCTGGGCTATCTCAACGAGCGGATCTACCACCCCGAGAACGGCGGTGAGCCGATCCGCTGCCCGCTGATCGGGGCCATCACGGCGAGCAATGAACTGCCCGGCGGGGAGGACACGGCCGCGATCTACGACCGGCTGCTGGTGCGGATCGAGGTCGGCTACCTCGAAGACCCCTCGAACTTCGCCGCGCTGGTCCGCTCCGCCGTCAGCCGCCCGGCGGCACCACCACGGACCACGGTCGAGCTGGCCGCGTTGCGGCACGCCGTGGCCGAGGCCGTCCCGGCCGTGGACGTCCCCGACGGGATCGTGGACGCGGTGTGCACACTGCGGGCCGCGCTGCGCCGCAAGGAGCTCATCGCCTCCGACCGCCGCTGGCGGCAGGCGGTGGGCCTGCTCCAGGCGTCCGCGTACCTCGACGGCCGCCCGGCGGTCGCCGAGACCGATCTGTCGGTGCTGACCCATGTGCTGTGGGACTCCCCCGCCCAACGCCCGACCGTCGAGCGCGAGGTGCTGCACCTGGTCAACCCCGACGCCAAGGAGGCCCTTGATCTGGCCGACGCCCTCGACGAACTGGAGGCCCAGCTCGACGCCATGGCCGGGCAGTCCCGCGAGGCGCTGAGCGAGTGGGTCATCAAAAAGGCCCACAACAAGCTCGCCATGGCGGGGAAACGGCTGGAGAAGCTGCGCGAGGATGCGGCACGCGCCGGTCGCTCCACCGCCGCCATCGACCGGGTCACCGGGCGCCAGCGCGCCGTCCGCGCCCGTGTGCTCACCGAGGCCCTCGGCGTGGACGCGAGCATGGTGCAGGCCCAGCTGTGAGCGAGCGCGACGAGCCCCCGCTCGACGAACTGGCGAGCCGGGCCGGAACGTGGCTGGGCCGGTCGGCCACCGCTCCCGTACGGCACACCGCGGCCGTGGTCGCGGACCGGTTCGACCGGATCACCTGGCGCGACACCTACGAGCAGTCCGCCGGACTGCGCGAGGTGGCCGAGGAGCTCGGCGAGCGCCACGACCACGCCACCGACCTTCTGACCGACGTGTTCCTGGCCGCCTACAAGGTCGGGCCGCGGTTGCGCGAGCGCGCCGAGATGGACGCCTCCCGGCTGGTCAACCACCAGGTCGTCACCGCGCTGGTGGAGTCACCGGAGTTCGCCGAGCTGCGCCGGGAGACGGCCGGCGACCCGTACGCCGCCGCCATGGCCGTGCTCGCGCAGGCCGCCGCGGTGCGCGGGATGCTGGAGCGCTCCCGGGAGGCCCAGGAGCGGGCCGAGCGGGCGAGCCGGGCCCAGCGGGACGCCGACCGCGCGGCGGCCGCCGTGGACGACGCGCTCCAGCGGGCCACCGACGAGGCCGACTCCGTGTCTGCCCAAGCCGCCGACGCCGTACGCCGGGCGATCGACGCCGCCGAGGCCGCGGAGGCCGCCGCGCGGCGAGCCGCCCAGCACGCCGCGCGGGCCCTCGGGGCGGCGGCCCCCGGCATCCGCGCCGCCGCGCGGAGCGCGGCGGGCAGGGCCGCCGGGGCCGTACGGGAGGAGGCCGCGCTGATGCGGGCCTGGGGCGTGGACCCCGGCGAGCTGGAGCGGATGCCGTTCGGCGAGCGCGCCCGGCTCGCCGAGCGGCTGCGCACCGGCCGCCTCGCCCAGTGGGCCGAACTGATCGGCCGCTTCCGGCAGATGGCCGACGGTGAGCGCGCCCGCAAGATGGAGAACGCCACCGGGGAGTTGGTCGGCGTCACGCTCGGGAACGACCTCTCCCGTGTCATCCCCTCCGAGCTGGCGGGCCTCGGCCTGCCCGAGTCGCGCGCCGTGTTCGCCGCGCGCTACGCCGCCGGGGAGCTGATGCTCTACGACGCCCGGGAAGAGCAGACCACCGGCCAGGGCGCCATCGTCGCGTGCGTGGACACCTCCCACTCCATGTACGCGGCGGGCCCCGGCGGCGTCACCCGGGAGGCGTGGTCCAAGGCGTGCGCCCTGGCCCTGCTGGACCAGGCCCGCCACGCGGGGCGTGACTTCGTCGGCATCCTGTTCTCCGCCGCCGACAAGCTCCGGGTCTTCCGCTTCCCCGCCGGCGGGCCGCGGCCCGCCGGTATCGACCCGATCCTCGACTTCGCGGAGACCTTCCTCGGCGGCGGCACCAGCTACCAGGCGCCGCTGACGGCGGCCGCCGGACTCCTGGAGGAGGAGTTCGACGACGCCGCCCGCGCACGCGGCGACATCGTGATGATCACCGACGACGAGTGCGATGTCACCGAGGAGTGGACGCGCGGCTGGAACGACGCCAAACACCGGCTGGGGTTCCGGGTCTTCGGCGTGGCCGTCGGAGCCCCGCGCGCCGCCGGGACCGGCTCGGTCCTGGAGGCCCTGTGCGACAACCTCCGCTCCATCGAGGACCTCACCGACGTCCGCGCGGCCGCCGACCTCTTCCGGGTGATCTGACCGTGCCACCGGCGGTTCGCCGGGCTGGTGGCTTTGGAGGTCAGGCCGAGCGGACGCAGAAGGGGTGTCCGCCCGGACTGGCGTACACCCCGGCGCCCTTCTCAGTGGCGACGTCGATGTCCTCCGTGGGCCGCAGCCGTCGCCCACCGGCGTCGAGCACCCGTCTGTCCGCGGTCGCCACGTCGTCCGTCGTGAGATCGATATGCATCTGCTGAGAGGCGCCATCGGGCCACTGTGGTGGCACATGGTCCGGAGCGTGCTGGATCGCGATCACGGGGAAGCCGTCGATCCGCAGAAAGTGGTGTGTCGCCGTCCTCGCGATCGAGCCACCGAGCAGCCGGTGCCAGAACGAGCTCTCGCCCTCCAGGTCGGCGGCGTCCACGATGAGTGCGGTGAGGTTGATGTTCACGGTGTTCCTCCTCGTTCCGTGTGTGGGTACGGCTCAGACCACGGGGATGATGCCGCCGTCGACCCGGAACTCGGCCCCGGTGAGCCACTTGCCGCGGTCGGAGGCGAGGAACGCGATCATCTCCGCGACGTCCTCGGGCTCGCCGGGACGTCCCATCGGCACCTTCAGGTGGTCCACGATCCGCTGCTTCACTTCGTCGAAGGCCAGCCCCTGGCGGTCGGCCATCTGCTGGAGATGGTCGGCCGCTCCCTCCGTGGCGACGAAGCCGGGCAGCACGCACACCACGCGGACGCCATGCGGTCCCACCTCTGTCGCCAGCTCGCGGCTGTACGCGTTGAGTGCCGCCTTCGCCGCGGCGTACGACGCCTCGGCGGGCTGTGGGAGCCGGCTGGCGATCGAGGAGACGTGCACCACGACGCCGGAGCCGCGCCGGGTCATCCCGGGAACCAGGGCCCGGTCGACCCGGACGGCGCTGAGCAGGTTCATCTCCAGGTCGGCGAGCCAGGACGCGTCGGACCGCTCCAGGGTCGGCATCGGGGCGGTCGAGGCCCCCGCGTTGTTGACCAGGACGTCGACGCCTCCGACGCTGTCCAGCACCCGTCGGCCGAGGGCCGCCACCCCCTCCTCGGACCGCAGGTCCACGGGGAAGAAGGTGGCCGGCATGTCTTCCGGGGGCGCGGTGCGCGAGGCCGTCAGTACGGTCGCGCCGGCCGCGGCGAAGCGACGGGCTGTCGCCTCTCCCAGTCCACGGCTGCCACCGGTGACCAGTACTCGCAGGCCGCTGAGCCCCTCATCCACAACCGTCATGCGTATGCTCCTTCAGTAAGATGAACCAGACTCCGGAAGCTGACTCCGGAAACTGTACACACAAACGGAGTCCGACTCACCTTATGGGCTCACCTTATGGAGGACTGTTGCCGTCATCACGCCCGTTGCGCGCCGATGCCCGCCGTAACCGCGAAGCGCTCCTGACCGCCGCGCGTGAGGCGCTCCTCACCGGCGACGCCGACGCTCATGTGGAGGAGATCGCCCGGCGGGCCGGGGTGGCGGTCGGTACGCTCTACCGCCACTTCGAGACGCGCGAAGCGCTCGTCGAGGAGGTGTACCGCCAGGAGGTCGCCGAACTCTGCGCCGCCCCCGCCCGGCTGCTCGCGCACTACGCCCCGGACGAGGCCGTGCGCCGCTTCCTCCTGCTGCTCGTCGAGCACTCGGCAGTGGGCAAAGGCATGGCCGAGGCGCTGGAGAGCATCATGGCGACGGACTCTCCGATCTTCGACGACGCGCGCGCCGAGATGGCCCGCGCCCTTGATGAGCTGCTCGCCGCGGGGGTTGCCGCCGGTGCCATCCGCGACGGCGTCAGCGGACGCGTCCTCCTGCGCGCTCTCGGCGGCATCTGCGGAATGCGCGCCAAGGGGTGGGAAGACGACGCGGTACGCATCACCACGATCCTCTACGACGGGCTGCGCAGCGGCCGCTGAGAACCGTGTGTCAGTGGTCCGCCACCGGGTCGTCGGCCGATCGCGCGGCCCATGAGGCGAGGATGCGCAGCCGGTCGTGGCTGGGTGTGCCGGGCTCGGCGGTCAGGGTGATGAGCTGCTGGTCGGGGTCGTCGGCGCAGGTGAGGAAGGACCAGTCGAGGGTGAGCTCGCCGACGACCGGATGGCGCAGGACCTTCGTGCCGGTGCCCTGGACGGCGACGCGATGGGCGCCCCACCACCGCCGGAAGTCGGGGTCCTGAAGTGACAGCTCGCCGACCAGTCCGGCCAGTCGTGGATCTCCCGGGTCCCGGGCGGCCTCCATGCGCAGCTGTGCCAGGCTGGTCTGCGCCACCCAGTCCCAGTCCGGGTACAGCGCCCTGATGGCCGGTTCGCGGAAGACCAGCCGTACGAAGTTGCGCTTCTCCACCGGGATGCGCGCGAAGTCGGTGAACAGGGCGGCGGCCATGGGGTTCCAGGCGAGGATGTCCGTGCGCCGGCCCAGGACGACGGCCGGCGTGGTGGCGAGGTCGTCCAGCAGCCGCCGCAGCTGCGGATGGACCTTCTGTGTGGTGCGCCGCCGGGGCCGGGCGGCGTCCCGGCCGGACAGTTCGAACATATAGGCACGCTCGCCGTCGTCGAGCCGGAGAACGCGCGCGAGGGTGTCCAGCACCGGTTCGGAAGCCTGGCGGCGGCCCTGCTCCAGGCGCGTGTAGTAGTCGGGGCTGATCGATGCCAGCAAGGCCACTTCCTCCCGGCGCAGCCCCTTGACCCTGCGCCTGCCCGTCGAATCGGGCAGCCCGACCTGGGCCGGGCTCAGCTCCCTGCGCCGCGCCTTGAGGAAGGCGCCCAGTTCGCCGTGGTGCGCGTCGCTGCTGCTCATAGCCACAAGTCTGACAAACAACGAGGCCCGTGACAGGGGGCCTGGCCTGTCCCAGGACAGCGTTGTCCGGGGACACAGGTCGCCCCTTACCGGCCTCCGTACCGCGTGCGAGTGTCGGTGACGTGACCGGCGGACGGCCCGCCCCACTCACCCGCACCCACCCAGGAGCCACAGAACCGTGAAGGCCAACGTCACCTTCCCCAGCAACCATCTGGCCCTCGCCGGGATTCTCTTCACCCCCGACGGCCACACCGGCGGCCGGTTGCCGGCCGTTGTCATCTCCCATCCGGGAGGCGGCGTCAAGGAGCAGAGCCCGAGCGTCTACGCCGCGCGGCTGGCCGGCGCCGGGTTCGCCGCGCTCGTCTTCGACGCCGCCCACCAGGGCGAGAGCGAGGGCGAGCCGCGAGGTCTGGAGAACCCCTTCCAGCGAGCCGAGGACATCAAGTCCGCCGTGACCTACCTCACCACTCGTGACGACATCGACCCGGACCGTATCGGGGCTCTGGGCATCTGCGCGTCCGGCGGTTACGTTCCCTACGCCGCGCAGACCGACCACCGCATCAAGAGCGTCGCCACGGTCAGCGCCGGGGACCTGGGGTCGGTGTTCCGCGAGGGGCTGGGCCGCACCCAGGACCCGGCGGTCCTCCAGGCCATGCTCGACCAGGCCGGTGCCCTGCGCACCGCGGAAGCGCGCGGCGCGGCCCCGCGGATGGAGGCATGGATTCCCGACAACGCGGAGGAACTGCTGGAGACCGCCACCCGGCAGTTCCGGGAGACCTACGAGTTCTACCGCACCCCGCGCGGCTACCACCCCCGTGCGAACCAGGGGTGGGTGCTGCGCAGCATCGATCTGATCGCCCAGTACGACTCGTACGCGATGATCCGGCTCATCTCGCCCCGCCCCCTGCTGATGATCGCCGGTTCGGAGGCGGAGACCGCCTACTTCAGCAGGGAGGCGATCGAGAGGGCGGCCGAGCCCAAGCGACTGGTCATCATCGACGGCGCCAGCCATATCGACCTGTACGACAGGGACGAATACGTCACCCCCGCCGTGGCCGAACTCACCGCCTTCTTCGGCGAGTACCTGGCCGGCTGACCGCCCACCACCGCCGCCCGCGATCAAGGCACCATGCCGTCGGCCGCCGCCCCCACCCGGCTGGCGGGCACCGCTGATCTAACCGGTGGCGTCTTTAACCAGTGGCGTCCCCGTGGACCAGCCGCATAGCTTGTGCGCCCGTGACTGGTGATCCGGAGAAGCGCGCGAACCGACGTGACCTCGGTCGAGTGTTCAACGAGGTGGCGGAGGTCTACGACCGGGTCCGGCCCGGATACCCCGACGAGCTGTTCACGGACCTCGTCGCCATCACCGGCGTGGACGAGAGGTCGTCGGTGCTGGAGGTGGGCTGCGGTACCGGGCAGGCGACGCGCTCGCTGGCGGCGCTGGGATGCTCGGTGACCGCCGTCGAGCCGGGCCGGGACATGGCCGCACTCGCGCGCCAACGGCTGGCCGCCTTCCCCGGCGTCGAAGTCGAGACATCGACATTCGAGGAGTGGGACGACCGCGGTGCGCGCTTCGACACCCTCGTGGCCGCGTCCTCCTGGCACTGGGTCGACCCGTCGATCGGCTGGCGGCGAGCCCACGATGTGCTCCGCCCCGGAGGGTGGCTGGCGCTGCTCGGCAACGTCGTCGTCCGCAGGCCGGGAGAGCCGGAGGTGTACGCCGAGACCGCCGATCTCCACGAGCGGTTCTGCCCCGGGAACCCGGGCTGGGGTCATCCGCCGCTCGAGGACGACGTACGCGGCACCGACGAGGGCTGGGGGCTGGTCGACGGCCCCGGCGGCCTGTTCGGCCCGACGATCGTGCGCTGGTACCCGACCGTTCAGTGGTTCGACGGGGCAGGCTTCGCCGATCACCTTCGCTCGACGTCGCTCTACCGGGGACTCGACCGCGATGTCCGCGAGCCGCTGCTCGACGCCATCGCCGAGCGCGTCCTCACCCGAATGGGTGACCGGGCGTCACGCCGCTATCTGACCGTCCTCCGGGTCGGACAGCGCAGAGACCTTCCGTGAGCTCATCGGGCCGCGCCCCTACCGCAGGCCGCGCCCCTACCGCAGCGCCATCAGGGAAGTTCGCGTCTCCTTGGCCATCTTTTCGATCGCGTACCGGAATGTGTCGCGGCTCATCTCGGTGTGCCATGTCCGCAGGAACTCGGCCACCTCGTCCGGATGGACCTCTGCGGTGACCTTGAGCAGCCACCCACAGCCCTTCTGCACATACACATCGTCGTCGTGCATCAGCCGGACGCAGTTGCCGAAGACGTGGGACAGCGGCAGTTCGAACACCGTCCGCCCCACCTTGCGCCGGACGAACTTCACGACGGCCACGTTCGCCGCGCGCCTCGCCCAGCCTGACCGGGACTCGACCCAGGCTCGCGTCCGCGGGATCTGATCGAGGTGGCCGCGGAAGAACGGGTACAGCAACTTCAGGCACAGGTCGTCGCACTGCGCCCAGTTCGAGACATACGATCCGAGCCAGTGCTCACAGCGGTCGAGCAGTTCGGGGCCCAGCCCGACCCTCGCGACCTTGTGCAGGACCGCGAATCCCAGCAGGACCTCTTCGTGGTGGGAGGCGCGCGACAGGACTTCTTCCGCGAGAGCCAGCCGCGTCGCCGCGGGGACGTCCCGCCTCTCGCGGAAGTAGTCGTTCGCGATCTCCACGGCGGAGGCGTTGCTCACCCCGAGCGCGCGGATCCCCTGCGGAAAGTAGCGCTGCGTTCTGACCGCGAAGTCCGCGTCGGCCCTTGCCGCGAGGGACCCCAGAAGCTCGTCGGCCGCCGCCGCCACGTCCATTGCCATGCTCCCAGTGTGCGGGAGACCGAATCCCGGTCACGATCCGCATCGCGTCGGCCGACCGGTCCGTGAGCCCGACCGGGCCTGAGCCCGGCCGGTCCCTGAGCCCGGCCCGCCCGCGGTCAGCCCTCGTAAGCCCGGATGGCGGCGACCTTCTCCGCCGACGGGGAGGTCTCGTCGAAGCTCTGCGCGAGCCAGTCGTCGGTGAGCGCGCGGGCGAGTTCCAGGCCGATGACGCGCTGGCCGAAGCAGAGCACCTGGGCGTTGTTGCTGAGGACCGAGCGGCGCACGGAGTAGGTGTCATGGGCGGTGACCGCGCGGATGCCGGGGACCTTGTTGGCGCTGATGGCCACGCCGAGGCCGGTGCCGCACACCAACAGGGCGCGGTCGGCGGTGCCTTCGGCCACGCGGCGGGCCGCCTCCACCGCGACATGCGGATAGGCGGTGTGCTCGTCGCTGCCCACGCCGACGTCGATGACCTCGGCGACCCGGGGGTCGTCCAGCAGATCCCGCTTGAGGACTTCCTTGTAGTCGTAACCGGCGTCGTCGCAGCCGACGACGATCCGGAAGGCATGCGCGGTGGTCATACGGGATCGCTTTCTGTCGTCGCGCGGAGAGTGGCCACCGCGGTCAGCACCGCGGCGAGTGAGGTGGCTCCGGGGTCGGGGGTGCCCACGCTGCGGTCGGCGAGGGGGCGGGCGCGGCCCAGGCGGGGGCGCAGCCCGGCGGTGTTCTCCGCGGCCGTACGGGCTTCGGCCACGGCGGACGCGTACGCCTCGGGCACCGGGGCTCCGGTCCGCAGCCCCGTCGCGAAGGCGGTGGCGAACGGCGCGAGGGCGTCGACCAGGGTCTTGTCGCCCACTTCGGCCCCGCCGAGCGAGGTGACGGCGGTGAGCGCCTCCGTGGCGGCGGACGCCAACTCCTCGCGCCCCGGCGCCCGGTCGGCCGGCAGCGCCGCGCCGATGGCACGCAGCCCCACTCCCCACAGCGCTCCCGAGGTGCCTCCGGCCTCCGCCGCCCAGGCATCACCGGCGGCGGCCAGCACCACCGCCGGGGCGAGCCGGTCGGTGTGCGCCTTCTCGGCGGCCGCGAGTGCCGCGTCGACGCCCTTGCACATGCCACGGCCGTGATCGCCGTCGCCCGCCACCGCGTCCAGCCGGCCCAGATCCTCCGCGTCCCGGTGCAGTACGTCGCGGGCGGCGCGCAGTGCCTGGACGGCCAGCCCGGCGACCTCGACCGCCGCGCCGGACGCGGTGGCGGCGGACCGCTCCGGGCGGCGCGGGGCCGCGGCGGGCCGTACGGCGGCGTCGTCCAGCGGGGGTTCCGGCGGTGCCGTACGGCAGAAGGCCGGGGTGTCGGCCGGGGCGAGCCACAGCCGCTCCAGCTCCTCGTCCAGCCAGCTCAGGGTCAGCGAGCAGCCGGCCATGTCGAGGCTGGTGACGAGTTCGCCGACCTCGGGGCGCACCGGTGTGAGCCCCGCCTCGTCCAGTTGGCGGGCCACGGCGCCCCACAGCACGTACAGCTCCTCGTACTTCGTGGCGCCGAGCCCGTTGAGTACGACCGCGACCCGCCCGCCGTCGCCCGTCCCGGCGGGCCGGTCCGCGAGCAGCCCCGTCACCAGGGCGCGGGCCAGGTCCTCCGCGGTGCCCAGGGTGTCCTCGCTGACCCCCGGTTCGCCGTGGATGCCCAGACCGAGGCCCAAGCGGCCCTCGGGAACGGTGAACAGGGGCGCGTCGGCGCCCGGCAGGGTGCAGCCGTCGAAGGCCACTCCGAGCGTGCGGGTACGGGCGTTGGTGTGCTCGGCGACGCGGATGACCTCGTCCAGCGAGGCGCCTTCCTCGGCCGCCGCCGACGCGGTCTTGAAGACGACGAAGCCACCCGCGATGCCACGCCGCCGCGCCGTCTGGTCGGCGGGCGCCGAGGCGATGTCATCGGTGACGGCGAAGCAGCGGGCGGGAATCCCGTCGCCCTCCAACTGCCGTGCCGCGAGACCGAAGTTCATCACGTCTCCCGCGTAGTTGCCGAAGAGGAAGAGGACACCGCCGCCCGCCTCCGCGGCCTCGGCGACCGAGCGGGCGCGGGCGGCCGACGGGGAGGTGAAGACATCGCCGATGACCGAGCCGTCGGCGAATCCGGGGCCGACGACACCGCAGAAGGCGGGGTAGTGGCCGGAGCCGCCGCCGGTGAGCACGGCCACCTTGCCCGCACGGGCGGGACGGGCGCGCACCACACCGCCGGGCACGGCCCGTACGTGCCCGGGGTGGGCGGCGGCGAAGCCGGTGATCATGTCGTCGGTGAACCGGGCGGGGTCGTTGAAGAGCCTGGTCATCGTGTGCTCCAGCCTTCGCGTGCGGTGTCGAGGGCCTGGCGGTAGGCGGCGTAGCCCTCGGCGTAGTGGTCGATCAGCCCGCGCTCGGCGGTGACGGTACGGAGGCGGGCGCGCCAGGCTCCGGGGTCGACCGGCGTGCCCAGGGAGCGCCAGGCGACATGGGCCGCGCCGCGGATGCCCACGGCGTCGTCACACACCTCCAGGTCGCCGCCGAGGACACCGGCGAAGATCCGTGCCCACTCCCCGGAGCGCGCGCCACCGCCGCAGGCGGTGACGGTGCGGGTGACCCCGAGGGTTTCCATGCAGTGCCGGGCCGAGTAGGCGACGGCCTCGCACAGCGCCCGTACCAGGTCGGCGCGGCCGGCCAGCGGGGAGAGGCCGTCGAACCGGCCGCGGGCCCGCGGGTCGACGAAGGGCGCCCGCTCGCCGCTGGTGGACAGGAACGGCAGCGCGGTGACGCCCGCGGCGCCGGGCGGGGACTGGACGAGCAGCGCGTCCAGCGCCTCGATCTTCACATCGAGCAGCTTCAGCAGCCAGTCCAGGCCCGCCGTGCCGATCATGGCGGGCATGACCCGCAGGAACCGGCCCTCGTACGGAGTGGCGAGCACCATCCCGGCCGGGTCCTCGGCGAGGGCCGGGCGCGGCTCGGTGTCCAGGACCTGGGCGGCGAGGGTGGTGCCGATGATGAGGTTGCCCTCGCCCGGTTCGGCGACCCCGGAGCCGAAGGCGCAGGCGGGGATGTCGAACGGGCCGGCGGAGACCGGCAGCCCCGGGGGCAGGCCAAGCCGCCGGGCGGCGTCGGGCAGCAGCCGGTGCAGGGTGCCGGGCGGCGCCGGATCCGGCAGCAGCCGGCGGTACGCGGACAGCCCGCACAGTTCGAGCGCGGTCTCGTCGTACGTACGGGTGGCCACGTCGAGGAACGGCTGCGAGGCGTCGGAGACGTCGACGGTCACGGCGCCGGTCAGCCGTTGCACGACGGCGTCCACGCAGTACCCGGCGACCTCGGCCGCCGCCAGCCGCTCCGGCTCGTGCTCGGCCAGATGTGCCAGCAGGGGTGCCGCGGAGCCGGGGAAGAGGCCGACCCCGGTGCGCCGGTGCAGGGCGCGCAGGGTGCCGTCGGCGGTCCACCGGTCGAGCCGGTCCGCGGCCCGGCCGTCCATCCAGGACAGCGCGCGGCCGACCGGGGCGCCAGCGGCGTCGCGCAGCCACAGCCCGTCGCCCTGCCCGGTGAGGGCCAGGGCCTCGACCGGTTCGTCGCCCAGCTGCGCGGCGTCGGCGAGCGCCGCCCGTACGACGGTCTCCACGGTGCCCACGACGTCGTCCAGGTCCTGCTCGACGCGGTGTCCCGGCAGGGTGTAGACGGTGCTGCGGGCCTCGTGCGCGGGGGTGGTCCGGCCGTCGTGGGAGATCAGCTGGGCCTTGGTGACCGAGGTGCCGATGTCGACTCCGACGATCATGGCCGGCCCCCGGTCAGCACCTCCGGATTGGCCACGTGCCGCAGCGGTTCGCCGCGCAGGAAGCGGGCGGCCTCACCGGCGGTGATCAGGGCGGCCCGGTCGGCGGTCTGCCGGGTGGCGCCCGCCAGGTGGGGTGTGGTGATGACGTTGGGGGCCTTGTGCAGCGGCCAGTCGGCCGGGGGCGGCTCGATGTCGTAGACGTCGAGGGCGAGCGCGCCGAGCCGGCCGGACTCCAGCAGGCCGGGCAGCGGCGCGTAGTCGAGCAGCTCACCGCGGGCGGAGTTGACGAGGACGGCGCCCTCGGGCAGCAGCGCGAGGTTGTCGGCGTTGAGCAGATGCCGGGTCTCGGGGGTGACCCGGGCGTGCAGGCTCACCACGGAGCTGCGCCGCAGCAGGTCCTCCAGGGCGGTGAGCTCGACGCCGTCGGCGTGTGCCCGCTCCGGGTCCGCGTACGGGTCGGAGACGAGGACGTGGGCGCCGAAGGCGCGCAGCACGCGGGCCACGATCGAGCCGATGGCCCCGTATCCGACGAGGCCGACGGTGGCGCCGTCGAGCTCCAGGCCCGCGTTCTCGTAGGCGTAGTAGTCGCCACGCCAGATGCCCTCCTTGAGGGCCGCGTCGGCGTGGGTGATGCGGCGCATGGCGGCGAGGATCAGGCCGACGGCGAATTCGGCGGCCGCGGCGGCGTTGCGGCCCGGTGTGAAGGTGACGGGGATCCCGGCGGCGGTGGCGGCGGCCAGGTCCACGTTGACCGGACCGCCGCGGGCCACGCCGATGAACTTCAGACCGGGTGATTCGCGGATGACACGGGCGGTGAACGGCGCCATCTGGGTGAGGGCGACACTCGCGTCACCGAGCGCCTCCAGCACCTGCTCCTCGGTGCCACTGGCCTCCTTGACCCCGCCGTTCCCCTGCCCGTCGGCCCCGACCGGTCCGAAGGGTTCGTTCGGCCAGCGGGTGCGCAGGGTGCGGAAGCTCAGCCCGGCGGAGGGCAGGCTCTCGCTCAGGGCGGTGGAGAAGAGGTCGGGCGCGATGAAGTCGTCACCGGCTACCAGGACCGTGGTCATGTCGGTCACTCCCCTCGGATCTCGAGCCTGCTGAGCAGGAAGTCACGTACGGCATGGTGGTCCGAAGAACGGTAAGCGGCGGCGGCCAGGGCGTCCTCGGCGGGTGGGTACTGCGGATTGGGAATGGCCACGACGGTCATCCCGGCGGCCGCGGCGGCGCGCAGCCCGTTGCTGGAGTCCTCCACCGCCAGACAGCGCTCCGGGGCCACGCCGAGGGCGTGCGCGGCGGCCAGATAGACGTCCGGGCTCGGCTTTCCGCGCTCCACCTCGGCGCTCGAGACGGTCGCCTTGAAGTGGTGGTCGACGCCGTGGTGGACGAGGACGGCGTCGATGACCCGGCGGGGTGCGGAGGAGGCGAGCGCCACGGGGGCGAGCTCGGCGGTCGCGGTAATCATTTCACGGGCTCCGGGCAGCAGGCCGATGCGGCCGTCGGCCAGGGCCTGGACCATGCCGTCGACGACGGCCCGCTCGGTACTGGCGGCGGCGTCACCCGCCCCGCAGAACCGGGTGAGGTAGGCGGCCCACTCGGGGGCGCTCATCCCCTGGACGTCGCGCGTCTGCTCCGGACCCCAGGTGCGGCCGCGTGCGGCGGCGTAGGCGGCCCACAGCTCCTCCCACAGATGCTCGCTCTCCACGAGCACGCCGTCCATGTCGAAGACCACTGCGTCGGCCATGCGTACCCCTGATCTCCCGGCTGATGATGTCTGGCTGGCGGGGCACGGGATGTCCGTGCGCCCTGCGGTGTCCGCCAGGTGGTGGCACCCGGCGGGGTCCGCCACAGCGAAATTAACAGTCACGACGTGAGTTGTCACTGGTTCTATGTGAGAAATAAACACGGCAGGATGGAGGGCATGACTACTCCCCCGCCGTCGCGCGGTGCGCGGCAACAGCGTCAGCAAGTGATCGTCGACCACGTTCTGGCCCAGGGGGACGCCACCGTGTCCGAACTGGTCGAGCTGACCGGCGTCAGCCTGATGACGGTCCACCGCGACATCGCCGAGCTGGCGGACCGCGGCATCCTGCGCAAGTACCACGGTGGCGTCTCCGCTCAGCCCTCGACGGTCTTCGAGTCCAGTTCGGACTTCCGGCTGCACGCGCACACCGAGGAGAAGCGGGCACTGGCCCGCGCCGCCCTGCGGTTCGTGGCCCCGGGGATGTCGGTGATGCTGGACGACTCGACCTCGGCGCTGGCCCTGGCGCGACTGTTGCCCGAGGTGGGACCGCTGACCGTGGTGACCAACTACCGCCTGATCACCGAGGAGCTGAGGAGCGCCGAGGGCATCCGGCTGATCTGCGTGGGCGGCGAGTACTCGCGCACCCATGACTCATGGATCGGCCTGCCGGCGATGGACATGATCAGCGGCGTCTCCGTCGATCTGAGCGTGCTCTCCACTTCCGCGATCACCGCGGGCATGACCTTCCACCAAGAGCAGGAGATCGTCAGCATCAAACGGGCGACCCGGCAGGCGGGCGCGACGAGCGTGCTGCTCATGGACCACAGCAAGGTGGGCCGTCGCGCGCTGCACCGGCTGGAGAGCGTGGACTCCTTCGACCATGTTCTGCTGACCGGCCCGGTGGACGAGGAGCTGCTGCGGGAGATGCGGGAGCTCACGGATGTGCGAGTCGTCGAGACCGAGTAGTTACCATCGAATCTCGTTATTCTTACCAGACCTCTTGATATTTCTCTCGGCTCACTTGAGTATCTGCGGTCGTACTCCGTCATCCCCGCAGAGTGGAGGAAGCGATGCCGAAACCCTTGGTCCTGGGCTATCTGGGCGTACTCCTGTTCATGATCGGCGACGGTGTCGAATCCGGCTTCATCGCTCCGTACATGGCCGACCACGGCGCGGCCACGGACGTACGGGCCGGGTACGTCATCACCGTCTACGGCATCGCCGTCATGCTGGCGTCGTGGTTCTCCGGCGCGCTCTGCCAGGTGTGGGGGCCCCGCCGGGTGATGTGGACGGGCCTGGCGATCTGGGCCGTCTTCGACGCCGCGTACCTGCTCTTCGCGCTGGGCACCGAGAACTACCCGATGATGCTGATCTTCTACGGCATCCGGGGCTTCGGCTATCCGCTCTTCGCGTTCGGCTTCCTCGTATGGATCACCAACACGGCACCCAAGGCCCGGCTGGGCACCGCGGTGGGCTGGTTCTACTTCGCCTTCACGGGCGGCCTGCCCACCCTCGGCTCGCTGTGGTCGAGCCTGACGATCCCCTCGCTCGGCCGCCTGGGCACGCTGTGGTCGGCGCTCGTCCTCATCCTCATCGGTGGCGCGATCGCCCTGGTCGGCGCCCGGCGGCGGCCCGGCGGCGACCGGATGGCGCCCCCGGAGGTCACCACCGGCGAGAGCCTGCTCAACTCCGTCTCCATCATCTGGACCCATCCGCGGGTCCTGGTGGGCTGCCTGGTCCGGATCATCAACACGGCCCCGGAGTTCGGCATGCTGGTGTACCTGCCGCGGATCTTCTCCGACGACGTCGGCTTCGGCGAGGACAAGTGGCTCCAGCTGCTGGCGATCATCTACGGCACGAACATCTTCTTCAACCTGATCTTCGGCGTCCTCTCCGACCGCATCGGCTGGCGTACGACCATCGCGGGCTTCGGCGCGCTGGGCTGTGCGATCAGCGTCACGACGCTGTACTTCGTGCCGACGTGGCTCGGCCCGGACTACTACTGGGTCGCGGTGCTCGCCGGCATGTTCTACGGCGCGACCCTCGCGGGATTCGTCCCCATCTCGGCCCTCATCCCGTCGATGGCGCCCGAGAACAAGGGCGGCTCGATGGCCCTGCTCAACCTGGGCGCGGGCGGCGCGGCCTTCGTCGGCCCGGCCATCGCCAGCCTCTTCCTCCCGCTCGTCGGCGCCGGCGGAGTCACGCTGATCTTCCTCGCGCTCTATCTGGTGGCGCTCGTCCTGACGCTGACGCTGAAGCTGCCCGAGGAGCGCGACGGCGGGCCGTCGGCCCCGAGCTCGGCGGACGACGGCCGGAAGCCCCGCACCGGCACGGCCCCGACCCCCTCCTCGCCCGCCACGTCCGCCTGAGGTTCGGTACGCGGGGCCCCGCGCCGGCAGGCCGACCATGAGGTCGGGCTGCCGGCGCAGTGCCTCCGCCGGATTTCGGCGGTGTCCGCGGTACGGGCTTGGATAGGCTGACCGTGCGATTCGGCGAGGGGAGTTCGGGGTGGCACAGCCTGCACGGCCGACACAGCCTGCACGGCCGTTGAGCATCGCGGTGGCACAGCCGAGGTGCGCCGCTCATGACGTGGCGGCCAACGCGGTGGCCCACGCGGAGGCCGTCCGGGCGGCGGACGCGCGGGTGGTGGTCTTCCCCGAGATGTCGCTGACGGGATACGAGCTGGACGCGACGCCGGTCGCCCCGGACGATGAACGGCTTGCCCCGATCGTCGCCGCGTGCGCCGGGACCGGGACGCTCGCCCTGGTCGGCGCGCCGGTGCCAGGGCCACGCATCGGCATCCTGGCGTTGTCCGGAGACGGCGCACGGGTGGTCTACGGAAAGGTCCACCTGCACCGCAGCGAGGCCATCCACTTCGTGCCCGGGGAGCCCGCCGTCCTCGACGTGGACGAGTGGCGGCTGGGGCTCGCCGTCTGCCGCGACACCGGTTTCCCCGAGCACGCCGCGAAGACGGCCGCGCTGGGGATCGACGGCTACGTGGCCGGCGTCGTCCACGCCGAACACGAGGCCGGGCTCCACGGCGAGCGCGCCCGCCGGGTCGCCGCCGACCACGGTGTGTGGGTCGCCACGGCGGCCTTCGCGGGTCCGACCGGTGGCGGCTTCGACCGCACGTCCGGCCGTTCGGGCATCTGGTCCGCGGACGGGGAGCCGATCGCCGAGACGAGCGCCGCGCCCGATGACATCGCGCGGGCGGTCTTCACCAAGTGAGCCCGGCTTCTCAGCATCTACGGTGCGACGCGGCAGGGCCTGTCCCGGCCCCCGTGGGCGGGTGATCAGGGGCACAGCCCGTCGTCGGGCCGCGGGGACGGTCAGGCTGCCGGCGCGAATGCGGTGATGGCGTCGACGAGCTCGGCCGGGGCTTCCAGCGGGATCAGGTGACCGGTGTGGGGGACCACCACGAAGTCGGCTTGGGAGAGGTAGGGCACCAGGTTGTCGCGGAGCACGCCGACGGGCTCCACCTGGTCGTGTTCTCCGGCGACGACGAGAGCGGGCACGCTGACCATGCGCGTGTGCTCGGTGATGTCCTGCGCGATGCCGCGCAGCGGCCACTCGGTGCGGGCGGCGTCGGTGACGGTCCGCGAATCGGTCACGATCTGCGCCTTGACCGGAGCGGGCAGCTCGGTCGCGGTGAGGACGTGATCCCGTGCCCCGGCCACGGACTCGGCGGAGTCGTAGGCGTGCGACAGGGCTTCCTGGTACTCGGGAGTGACCTGGGCGGCGGGCTTCGCCGGGCCGGAGCCGACCAGAACGATGCCGCGCAGGCCGGCGGGCCTGGTGGCCGCGACCAGCTGTGCGACCTTACCCCCCATCGAATGCCCCACCAGGACGTAGTCGGTGACCCCCGCATCCGCGAGCACGGCGAGCGTGTCGTCGGCGAGCTGACCGAGCGTATAGGGACCGGGCAGAGCGCTCGACCGGCTCCACCCGCGGAAGTCGACCGTGAGCACGTCACGGCCCGCCAGGCGGTCGACGACGAGGTCCCAGGTGCGGGCAGAACCACCCCAATAGTGCAGGAACACCAGAGTCGGCCCGGTCCCCGGCCGATGGTCGTAAGCGGGCAGAAGCGTCTGCTGCGTCGTGTTCATGATGGCTCTTCCGGTCGATGCTCTAGGCGATTGCCCTGTGTATTCATTGAAACTTCCGCACCCGGACGGGGCATCGGCGCGACTGGTCGCCCGATGGTGAAAACTGGACACGTGAGCGTGATCCGGCAGATGACCTACCAGCCCGCAGGACGCCGCGCCGCCTCGGTCGAGACGATGACGTTCGACCGCCTTCGCGAGCTGAACGACGGCGGCACGCAGCGCGCCGACTTCCACGTCCTTGCCGTCATCGACGCCGGACCCGGCTCAGTCACGGTCGATTTCCACCTCCACCCGCTCCAAGATCGGTCCGCGGTGTGGATTCCACCCGGCGCGGTACACCGGTGGGACGACATCGCCGAAGTGGCGGGGCACCTCGTGCTGTTCGTGCCGACCGCGCCGGTCACCCACACCACCCGAGAACTCGTCGCCTCCCCGGACCTGGCCGCGCACTGGAGCATCCCCGACGCCGACTGGCCCTTCGTCGACACGGCGCGCGACCATCTCCTCCTCGAAACATCCGCCCCACCCAGTGACTCCTCGACGGAGCTGCCCGAGATCCTGCTCTCCGCGCTCATCACCCGGCTGCACCCACCGCACGCCGAAGCACGGCTCACACATCCGGTGTTCCGGTTGTTCCGCTCCAGCGTCGAAGCGCACTTCCGGCAACACCACGACGCCGGCTACTACGCCCGTGCGCTGGGATACGCGCCCCGCACCCTCTCACGAGCGGTGCAGCAGGCCACCGGCCGCACCGCGAAGGCGTACATCGTCGAACGGATCACCCTGGAAGCCAAACGGCTCCTCGCACACGACCGCCTCACCGCCGCCCGCTGTGCCGACGTACTCGGCTTCCCCGACGCATCCAACTTCTCGGTGTTCTTCCACAAGGCCACAGGCAAACGCCCGGGCGCGTGGCAGGCGACGGTGGCCGCCGAGTGAGGAGGTGCCCACAGGTACGCCACCGTGCCTATCCGCGCGAGTTCTAAGCCCGGCTTCACCAAGTGAGTCCGGGGCGCGCGGCGGCCGTGGGAGTCGTCGCGTCAGAGCCGGAACGCCCTGGTCACCCGCTCAGCGAGAGCGTCCTCCGTCGTCGCGGTGTCGACCTCGATGGTGTGCAGCCGTAGCCGCTCGGCTTCCTCCTCGAGGCGCGTGGTGAACATGCGATCCCGTTCGGCGAGGTTGCGCCCGGCCCGCGCCGGATCGCTGGTCCTCCAGACGAACCCTTCCCCCGGTACGGACCGACTGCGGAAGGCGGCCTGACGGAAACCGGGAGTCGGAATAAGCCAGACCGCCTGCTGAGGAGCGTCGAGCAGCGGCTTCACGAGGTGCGGGAGCAGCCGGAACCCCTCGACGATGACGCAGGGCTCCGGCGGCAGACGAAGGAGGTCTTCGACGATCAGGCCGAAGCCCTCACCCCGAAACCAGTGGAACGTCTCCAGCATGGCCTCGGGAGACCGGTTCACCCATCGCTCGTCCATGTCCATGGCGATGAACCGATGCAGAAACGGCGCCTCCTCGGGGGTGGCCCGCCCGGCGTGATCCCGCATCACATCGTCGGTCGCGTAGAGCCGCCACCCGTACCGGTCGGCGAGGCGGCGGGCGATGGTCGACTTGCCCGCGCCACTCCCGCCACCGATCCAGAAGACGTGGCGCAGCCGCGCCGCGAGCTGCGCGGCGTCGGTCGCTTCTCCATCCTGTCCGGGCCGCATATCTCTCCGATCCGAGGAGGCGGAACAAGGCGAACCTCATTGTGGTCTCGTTGGCCGCACGCCACCGTTACTCGGCCGCGGGCGCGGCGGGCACCCGGCGGCCGACGGTGGCCGCTCGCGCGGCGAGTCCGATGGTGCGGGTGAGCGTCATCGCCACGGCCATCAGCAGCAGCGCGTCGGTGAGGGCGTCGGCGGTCACCTGGTGGTCGACCATCCAGCGGCCCAGCTGCCGGGCGAACCAGTGCTCCGATCCGTATGAGAACGCGGCCCGTGCGCCGATCACGACGATCCACAGCGCCGCGTAGGCGAAGCCCGCACGGCTGACCGGCTTGCCGGTCGTCGGACTGGCGTAGACCGTGGTGAAGGTCATCGCCAGCAGCCCGACGAGCAACCCCGCGACGACTGCGGCGAGTTCGAGCGCCAGACCGGAGCCGTGGGTGGCCGGGCTCTTGATGAAGAGGGGGACGATCGCGGCGGTCATCAGCAGCGGTCGCAGGATGCGCGGCTTCCCGATCCTGCGGTGGGGCCCGAGGTCCGCCTCCAGGACGGCGATCAGGACCGCACCGTTGATGATCATGGCTTGACCGATGGTGGACATGGGATGGCGAGCCTCTCGGTGGACGGTTTGCCGCGGATTCGGCTCGCTCAGACTCGTGCCGGTACGCGTTCCCGCGCGCCGTAGCGGGGGGTGACCTCCGGGGTGATCGCTTCGACCGCCCGGTGGTACCGGTCCCCAGCGCCGGTATCACCCGCGGATCACCCCGCGGGTCACCCCGGAGGTCACCGCTCGGGGTGACGCGGTGCCCCGCGGGCCTTCCTAGCCTCGGGGCGAGTCAACGGGCGTACGCGACCGAAGCGTGGCCGACGGGAGTCCTCCAGTGAACGTGCTGCAAGTGCTGGCCGCGATCGCCATCGTGATCTTCGTCATCGCACGTCAGCTACGCGGCGAGCCGCTGCGCGGCAAGCGGCTGATCCTGCTTCCCGCGGTCCTCGCCGTCATCGGTTTCACCGGCCTCGGCAAGGACGGCCGCCACCTCACCACGGCCGATCTCGCATGCCTGGTCATCAGCGCGGTGATCGCGGCCGGAATCGGCACCGCCCAGGGAGCCGTGCTGCGGTTGGAGCCGCGCGAAGGGGTGCTGTGGGCGCGGATGCCGGTGTACGGACTGTGGCTGTGGCTCGCGCTGGTGGTCTCGCGGGTCGTGATGACGGCCGTCGCCATGGCGCTGCACGCTCCCGTGGCGGGCTCCTCGGCGCCCATCCTGATGCTGCTCGGCCTCAACCGGCTCGGCCAGGCCGCCGTCGTCACACCGCGCGCCCTCGCCTCCGGCGTGCCGTTCGCCCCGGAGAAGGACGGCCGCCCCTTCGACGTGCGGGGCGCGCTGGCGGGACTGCTGGGCGGGCCGGGCGGCCCGTCGGCACCCGGCGCTGAGCGGCCCGCGCAGTACCCCCGCCCCACGGGATCGTACGACCGGTCGACGCGTGACGGCCTACGCGACCGGGCCCACCGGGGACGGCGATGACCGGACGGCGCCCGGAAGGCGCTCCCGCGGCCCCCACAGGAGACGACGGAACGGGCGTACCCTCGGCCCATGCCGCGGTACCCCCCGGTGCCGCGGCCGAGCGGTCCTGGGGCCGCTATCCTGCGTCCGTGCTGCGTACGGTGTCATGGCTGATGAGGGCCGGCGCGTACGCGTTCATCGGTCTGCACACCTTCACGGGCCCTCCGGCCGGGCCCGGGGCGGTGACCCTGGCCGTCGTCACGTACGCGCTGGGCGGCTTGGCGCTGCTGCTGTGGGAGCTCACCCACGCCCTCGGCGACGAGGCCGCGAAGCGCGCGCCGCGGATGCGGATGCGGATCCTGCTCGGCGTCGCCGCCGCCCTCTCCGGCTACGCCAGCGCCTTCCCGCACGCCGGAGCGCTCATCGGCCTCTCGCTGATGGCCGTCATGCACCTGGGCACCGAGCTGAGCCTCCCGGTGGGCTGGGCCGTGGCGGGCTGCACGGTGGTGGCCCTGGAGACCGGGGTCCCGGTCGCCGGGGCGAGCCGCGGGTTCGCACTGGGCTATCCGATGCTGGTGGCGCTGGTCCTGGTCGCGAGCCACAACCGGCGCGCCTACCGGATACGCGCCGAGCAATCGGCCGCCATGCTCGCCCAGAGCGAACTGCTCCGCGCGGAGCAGCGCCGGGTGGCCGTACTGGACGAACGCACCCGGATCGCCCGTGAGATCCATGACGTACTGGCCCATTCGCTGGGCGCCCTGAGCATCCAGATCCAGGCCGCCGGCGCCCTGTTGACGGATCACCGGGACATCGACCGGGCGGTCACCGTGCTCGACGGGGCGAGGCGGCTGACCGCCGACGGGCTCGCGGAGACCCGCCGCGCGGTACACGCCCTGCGCTCCGACCTCGCGCCACTCGACGAGGAACTGGGCACGATGGCGGACACCCACCGGCAGCGGCACGGCGTTCCGGTACGGCTCAGGGTCGAGGGCGAGCCCTCCCCGCTCCCGGCGGACCAGGCCCTCCCCCTCTTCCGTACCGCGCAGGAAGCCCTGACCAACGCCGCCAAACACGCCCCCGCCCAGCCGGTGGAGGTCACCCTGACCTATGAGGACGAACACGTGACACTCACCGTCGACAACCCGCTCGGCGCGCCCCCATCCCCTCGGCAACCACCCGCGCTAGCCACCGTCGACGGCGGCTACGGCCTCACCGGGATGCGGGAGCGCCTCCTGCTGCTGGGCGGGACACTCGACGCGGGCGTACGGGACGGACAGTGGCGCGTCCGGGCCGAGGTGCCACGATGAGCGCCCAGGACACCCGGCCGCTGCGGATCGTGGTCGCCGACGACCAGGCCAGCGTCCGGGAGGGGCTGGTCCTCATGCTCGACCTGCTGCCGGACATCGACGTCGTCGGCTCCGCGGCCAACGGACAACAGGCGCTCGACCAGGTCGCCGAGCACCACCCGGACGCGATCCTGCTCGACCTGCACATGCCCGTGCTCAACGGCACCGAGGCCACCCGCCGGCTCACCGCCGAGCACCCCGGGGTCGCCGTCGTCGTCCTGACCACCTACGCCGACGACACCTCCGTCCTGGAGACGCTCCGGGCCGGGGCCCGTGCCTACCTCACCAAGGACGCGGACCGGCTGCACATCGCCCGTACCCTGCACAGCGCCGTCGCGGGGCTCTCCGTCCTCGACCCCAGGGTCCAGGCCACCCTGCTCGCCGCGGCGAGCGCTCCCACCGCCCCTCCCCCAGAGCCCGACGCCGCCGACCGGCCGCTCCCGGACGGCCTCACCCGTCGTGAGGCGGAGATCCTCACGCTGATGGCACGCGGGATGACCAACGCGGAGATCGCCGCCGCCCTCTTCCTGAGCGGCAACACCGTGAAGACCCACATCAACCGGGTCTTCACCAAGACCGCCTCCCGCGACCGCGTCGCGGCCATCCGCTACGCCCGCGACCACGGCCTGGACTGACACCGCCTGGACTGACACAAGGCCGCCAAATGCCATCGCCTCATCGCAGAAGCTTGGCCACCACGCGGTCGAGCGCCTGGATGTCCTCGAGCGGCAGGTCGAGCAGGGCGTCGGGCGGGGTGGTGAGGATCGCGATGGCGCGGGCGGCCAACTCCTGGCCGTCCTTGGTGAGATGGACCAGCTTGGACCGGCGGTCGGCCGGGTTGGTGATGCGTTCGGCGAGGCCGCGCCGTACGAGGTCGTCGACGATGACGGAGGTGTAGGGCGGGTCGGCGCCCAGCCGCTCGGCCAGTTCGCGAAGGGTGATCGGACCGGCGGCGAGCCGGCGCAACGCCCTGACGCGGCTGAAGCTCATGCCCAGGCTCTCCGCGACCGCCTTACGGCGGTTGTAGCGCTCCATCAGGAGCGTGTTCAGCCCCTGCCAGGCTCGGGCCGCCGTCCTGACGGTCTCGTCGTCCCGCTCGTCCCGTCCGTCCCTCTCGCCCCCCTCCTCCCGCTCGTCCGCCTCGTGCGGCTCGTTGTCATGTGGGCGCTCCATCAGACGTTCACTGTCTCCTTGGTCTCCTCGGCGGCGAGCCGCTTCGCCGTGCGCTGGGCCGTTGCCCGGGCCCAGCGGCCGGAAGTGAGCGTACCCATGACCAGCACCGCGGCGCCGCAGCCCGCGATGATCCACCATGCCGTGCGTGCCGCGTCCGTGAAGGCCGCCGCGTCCGTATGCGCTCCCCCGGCCATCAGAGCACCCATGACGGCCACGCCGAGGGACTGGCCGGTCTGCCGGCTGGTGGAGGCCACCGCGGCCGCGACACCGGCCTGCGAACGGGGCATCCCCGAGACGGCCGTGTTGGTGATGGGCGCGTTGACCAGCCCGAAGCCGGTGCCGAAGAGCAGATACGCGACGACCAGCAGGGGCACCGGAAGGTGCTCGGAGTAGGTGAGCGCCTGGAGCACGGCGCTCGCGCACAACGCCGCCCCGGCGAGCAGCAGCGGAGTACGCGGCCCCCGCGAGGCCACCATGCGACCTGATACGGGTGCGGTCAGCAGGGCCATGACCGCCATGGGCAGCATGAACAACCCCGCGTGCAGCGGATCGAGCCGCCGAACATCCTGGAGGTACAGAGAGCTGACGAACAGGAAACCGCCCAGACCGGCGAACGCGGCAACCGCGATCACGGTGGCGCCCGAGAACGGCACGGAACGGAAGAACCGCGGGTCGATGAGCGGGTCGGCGCGCCTCGGTTCGTACCACAGGAACCCCAGCAGCGCGCACAGCGCCGCGGCCGCACACCCGATGACCACCGGAGAGGTCCAGCCCAGGTTCGGCGACTCGATGATCGCGTACGTCAGCGCGACGAGCAGCACGATGACGAGCGCCTGCCCGACCGGGTCCACTCGGCGAGCCCGCGGCGCCCGGGATTCCGGCACATACCTGCGGGTCAGGAAGAGCGCGGCAAGGCCGATGGGTACGTTGAGCCAGAAGATCGCCCGCCAACCCGCCGACTCCACCAGCGCACCCCCGATGATCGGCCCGGCGGCCATGCTGATGCCCACGACACCACTCCACACACCGATGGCGCGGGCGCGTTCCCGGGGGTCGGTGAAGGTGTTGCTGATGATCGACATGGCGACGGGGTTCAGCATCGATCCCCCGACCGCCTGAAGCATCCGCGCGACGACCAGCCAGCCGAGCCCGGGAGCCAGGCTGCACAGCAGCGAGGCCGCGGTGAAGATCACCAGCCCGGTCTGAAAGGTGCGGCGACGGCCCACCCGGTCGGCGGTCGAGCCGGAGAGCATCAACAGGCTCGCCAGCACCAGCGTGTACGCGTCGACCGTCCATTGCAGCCCGGACACCGATGTGTGCAGGTCGCGCTGGATGGAGGGCAGGGCGACGTTCAGGATCGTGTTGTCGAGACTGACGATCAGCAGGCTCATGCAGCAGATGGCCAGCACGAGCCATCGTCGCCGAGGAGCGAGATCGGACATGAAGGGGCCTCCATTTAATTGTGTTTACATAATCATTATACAGACACAACTAAATGGGCCCACCACGCCATCGGCTGCGGCCACATCACGCCACCCTGCGGCGGCCACGTCAGGATGACTCGCGCACGGCGCCGGCCACATCAGGACGACTCGCGTACCACCAGGCGTGGCACGATCACCGTCTCCCCCGTCCCGGCGCCGGTCATCTGCGCGGCGACCTGCCGCACCGCGGCCCGGCCGAGGAGTTCCTTGTCGACCGTCAGGGTGGTCAGCGGCGGGTCCACGAGCCGGCTCAGCGTCAGCCCGTCGCACCCGACGAACGCGCAGTCCTGCGGCACCCGCATTCCGCGGTCGCGGGCGCGGCGCATGGCGCCGATGGCGATCAGGTCGTTGTACCCGAGCACCGCCGTCGCCCCGAAGCCGCCGGCCAGTACGTCGTCCATGGCCGCCGCCCCGCCCTCGAGGGAGTTGGCCGCCGGGAACACCCACTCCTCATCGGCGGGCAGCCCGAGTTCGGCGGCGGCGCCGAGGAACAGCGAGTGGCGGGTGCCGTGGCCACCGGCGTCCGGGCGGCCGCGGTCGTCGAGCATCGCGATCCGCCGGTGGCCGCGCTCGACGAGGTGGCCGACCGCGTGCCGCATACCGGTGGCGAAGTCGATCCGCCCCCCGCTCACGCCCGGCGGCCGGTGCTCGTTGTCGAGCAGGACGAAGGGCATACCGGAGCGGTGGATGAGCTCGATGGCGCCGGGGTCGAGCAGGAAGGCGACACACGCGTCCACATGGTCCACCACGGTCCGCGCCACCGCGGTCTCGCGCTCCAGGGCGGACCCGGTGCTGTAGACGGCGACCTGCCAGCCGCACTCGTCGGCCGCCGCCAGCACACCGGAAACCACCTCGGGGAAGAAGGGGTTGAGCACATCCGCGATGACCAGGCCCAGCGTGGTGAGGTGCGGGCCGACCATGCCACGGGCGAACCGGCTGGGCCGGTACCCCATCGACTCGGCCACCCGCAGCACCCGCTGCCGCGTGGCGGGGTCGATCTCCGGTTTGTCGTTGACCGCGCGGGAGACCGTCTGCCGGGACACCCCGGCCGAGCGCGCCACATCCTCGATGGTGATACGGCGCGGCCTGGCGCTCATGGGCACGGGCCCCACCCCTCTCCCCACCCTCGAACGCGGTAGGACCTGGTACGACGTGGCACTCGGGGCCGCTCACGGGGGTGATCCCCGAACCGCTCCTCCTCGATAATCACCGCGGCGACGACGGGCGTCAACGGAACCCCACAGCCGAACACCCCAACCTCGCACACATATTGACACGGCGGCCGGGTGGGCCGGACAGTGCTCCGTGAACGCTCACGGGAACGTTCACGGAGGACAGGACATGCCCACGCCGAGGATCCCGCTCCGCCCCATCCACATCCCCGCGGCCCGCGCCGCCGATGCCGCCCACACCGAACGCGCCGCCGGTGCCGCCCGCACCGCACGCGCCGCACGCGCCACCCGCTCCCGGTGGCGCGCGCTGTGCGCGGCGGTCGTACTCGCCCTGGCCATCGGCCTACTGGCCACCCCCGCCCAGGCCGAGGTCCAGCACCCCCGGCAGGAGTGGCTGCGCCAGTCCACCGCCGGACTCTTCCTGCACTGGGGCATGTTCACCTATCCCCAGCACCGCGACTGCGCCACCTGGGAGCGCGATGTCACCGAGGGCGGCTGGAGTGCCGACACCTGGGTGGACGAGGCGCGCAAGCTCGGCGCCTCGTACATCGTGCTCGCGACCTTCCACAGCAGGCTGGGCTACGCCCGCCCCTGGCCCTCGAAGATCCCCGGCAGCTGTGCCACCGAGCGCGATCTGCTCGGCGAGCTCGTGGCCGCGGCCAAGGCCAAGGGCGTGCGCGTCATCCTCTACATGACCGACGACCCGCAGTGGCACAACGAGTCGGGCACCGAAACGCTGGATTCGGCCGCCTACTCGAAGTACAAGGGCCAGCGGGTGGACCTGACCACGCGCCGCGGCTTCGGCATGTACAGCTACGACCTGTTCCTCGAGGTCATGGACAAGTACCCGGATCTGTCGGGGTTCTGGATCGACAACGACAACGAGTACTGGGAGGAGAACGGTCTCTACGAGAAGATCCGCGAACGCCGGCCGGACTGGCTGCTGAGCAACAACAACGAAGACACGCCGATCATGGACACGGTCAGCAATGAGCAGAAGACCGGCATGACCCCGGCGTACGACTACCCCGCCGCCGTGACCGTTCCCATGCCCCGGCTGACCGAGGCCGACTACAAGCTGCCGACCACCGGCGACTGGTGGTACGACGGCGGTGACCACGAGGTCGACGCCCGGCTCAGCACCGGCCGTTACATCACCAACGCGGGCTCCTCCATCAAGTCGCTCATGGCCGAGACACCCATGGTGAACGGCGAACTCCCGCCGCAGCAGGAGGAGTTCAACGACTTCATGGGCAAGTGGGTCGAGCCCATCCGGGAGTCGGTGTACGGCGTCGAGGGCGGCGGCTACATGTACGGCGGTATGCAGCCCGGCTTCTGGAACGACGGCGCCCACGGCGTGGTCACCGTGGGCCGGGGCGAGAACGGCGACCGCACCCAGTATGTGCACGTGGTCACCCGGCCCCGCACCGACATGGTGCGGCTGGGCGACAACGGCTACACCGTGCGCCGGGTCACCGATCTGCGCACCGGCGAGGCGATGCGCTTCAGCCAGTCCGGTGGCCATCTGTCGATCCTCGGGATCCAGGACTGGGATCCGTACGACACCGTCTTCAAGGTCGAGACCGATGGCCGACGGCCCGTCTACCCGCAGTCGGGGGTCGGCGCCACCGCCACGTCCGCGCGCACCGGCCACCCGGCGGCCGACCTCGCCGACGGCGACTACGAGACCTACTGGGACAGCGACGGCGAGCTGCCCGTCTCCGTCACCCTCGACCTCGGCACGCGCAAGCACGCCACGGCGCTGGCGGTGAACCAGCGCGAGTGGTCCCCGACGCACGCCCGGTCGTCCTTCGGCCGCCCCGAGGACTCGGCGCGCATCAAGGACTACCGTGTCTACGCCAGCGGCGACGGCAAGCGCTGGACCCAGGTGCGCTCGGGCACACTGCCCAGTGCGCGCGGGGTGCGCACCATCGACATCGGCGACCGGACCGCCCGCTATCTGAAGCTGGAGGTGCGCAGCCTGTGGGGCGGCCCGCAGGCGCCGGAGTTCTACGACCAGCTGCGCATCGACGAGATCCAGGTGGCGTACGGCCGCTCGAAGACCACCCGGACCGCGCTGCCGCTGGAGGCCGAGGCGCGGGAGAACCGGCCGTCGGGCGCGGCCCACTCCGTGGCCTGCGGCGCCTGCTCGGGCGGCCGCCGCGTCGACGGCCTCGGCGGCGGGCCGCGGAACTCCGTGACGTACCGCGATGTGCGCGCGCCCGAACAGGGCGACTACCGGCTCCAGTTGGACCACACCGCCGCGGCCGGCTCCTCCCTGTCGGTGAGTGTCAACGGCGCGGCACCGGTCGAGGTGCCCGTGCCCGCGGACAGCCCCGAGGTGCCGGGGAGCACGGCGGTGTCCGTACCGCTCAAGGCCGGTGCCAATACGGTGAAGGTGTTCAGCACCGCCCGCCGTGGCCCCGGTCTGGACCGGATCGCGGTGGCCCCGCTGCCCCCGGACTCGTACGCCCCCAAGACCACGCTCACCGTCAAACCCCACGGCCTGCAATGGGTCGGCCCCGGGCAGCGGTCCCTCACCGTCACGGCGACGCTCCGGCTGGACGACGACGAGCAGCTCGACAACGTCAGCCTCGCGCCCCGGCTGCCGGCCGGCTGGACCGCGGACGGCGGGCCGGTGACGGCCCGGTCGCTGCGGCTCGGTCAGACGGTACGCGGCACATGGACCGTCACCTCCCCGCCCGGCCAGGACGCCGGGTCGGCCGACATCCCCGTCACGGCGGACTACGCGCTGCTCGGCCGGCAGAAGTCCGTCTCGGACCAGGTCCGGGTGCGGCCACTGCCCGAGGGCCGGATATGGGCCCGTGAGGCGGAGGACTCGGCCAACCAGTTCGGCAGCACGGGCATCACCGGCTGCGGCCCCTGCTCCGGGGCCGAGAAGGTGCGCAACATCGGCGGCAGCGAGCAGGCGGCCATGGTGTTCCCCGATGTGGTCGTCCCCGACGGCGGGGAGCACACGCTGCACCTCGACTACACGGTCAACGGCACCCGCTCGTTCCAGGTGAGTGTCAACGGCGGCCCACCGGCCAAGGTGACGGTGACCGACACCGGGAACACCACGCCGCGTACGACCACTCTCCCCGTCACCCTGAAGCCCGGCGCCAACACCATCAGGATCTCCAACGACACCGAGGCCGCACCCGACCTGGACCGGATCTCCGTCGGCTAGGGCGTTGCCAAGGAGGCAGGCCATGCACCCGAGACCTTCCCGCCGCGCGGCGCTGCGCACCGGCGGTCTGCTGGCGGCGGGCACGCTGCTCCCGGAGCAGGCGTACGCGGCCGCCCCGAACACGGGCCCGGCCACCCCGAACATGGGCGCGGCCGCCGCCTACACCGGGGCGTGGCGGGCGGTGCCGGGGATCCTGGCCCGGATCAGGCCGCCCGCCTTCCCCCGGCGTACGTTCAGGGTCACCGACTACGGCGCGGTCGGCGACGGGCGGACGATGAACACCGTGGCGTTCCGGGCCGCCATCGCCGCCTGCCACCGCGCCGGGGGCGGCCATGTCGTCGTCCCCGAGGGCCGCTTCCTCACCGGCGCGATCCATCTGCGCAGCCGGGTGGACCTGCATGTCACCGCGGGCGCCACCATCGCCTTCAGCCCCGATCCGCGCGACTTCCTGCCGGTGGTGCTCACCCGCTGGGAGGGCACCGAGGCTTACAACTACTCGCCCTTCATCTACGCGTACGGCGAGCGGGACGTGGCGGTCACCGGCCGCGGCACGCTCGACGGGCAGGCGCGGCTCGGGCCGTGGGAGAGCTGGTACCGCGACGGCGGACCGCAGGGGGCCGACCAGAAGCTGCTGCGCGAGATGGGCTCCACGGGGGTGCCGGTGGCGCGGCGCGTCTTCGGCGACGGCCACCATCTGCGGCCGAAGATGGTGCAGTTCTACCGCTGCCGCAACGTCCTGGTCAGCGGTCTGACCATCGTCGATCCGCCGATGTGGACCGTCCATCCGGTGCTGTCGAGCAACGTCACCGTGCGCGATGTCACCGTGGACAGCACGCTGTACAACACCGACGGGTGCGACCCCGAGTGCTGCTCCGATGTGCTCATCACCGGCTGCCGGTTCAACACCAACGACGACTGCGTGGCCGTCAAGTCCGGCCGGGACGAGGACGGCCACCGGGTGGGCGTGCCGAGCAGCAACATCGTGGTGCGCGACTGCCGGTTCTCCGGCCGGTGGGGCGGGATGACGGTCGGCAGCGAGATGTCCGGCGGGGTGCGTGATGTGTTCGCCGAGGACTGCGAGATCAACCCGCCGGACTTCCCCGGCCGTTACCCCGTCAAGTACGCGCTGTACGTCAAGGCGAACAAGAAGCGCGGCGGCTCCATCGACGGTGTGCACATCCGCAACTTCACCGGGCGGGGCGTGGAGCGTGACATCGCCTTCGTGACCATGGACTACAACGGTGGCGAGAACGGGACACTGCCGGTGTCGGTGCGGAACGTCCATCTGGACCGGATGGCGATCGACGGCGCCCAGACCGTGCTGCGGCTGATCGGCCTGGAGACCGACCATCTGCGCGGAGTACACCTCTCCCGCTCCACGTTCACCGGCATCCGCGACCCCGACAGCGTCGCCCACACCGACGACCTGACCTTCCGGCGGGTGTTCGTCAACGGCCAGGAGGTGCCGCAACCCTGAGCTGTGCGCGGGCCGCCCGTACAACCAGAGGACCACTCACCGCCGTCTCATCCCTCCCAAGAGGGAGGGGAGTTGGGGACGCACGGGCGATGTTCCCCGGCGCACATCACCTGAATGATCGTTCCCGTCCCGATACGCGACCGGAAGGAACGATTTCGTGCGTAGACGAGGTCTCGCGCCGCTGTTGGCCGTCGGTGTCACGGCAACGCTGGCTCCCGCGCTCGCCACCTCCACGGCCAGTGCCGCCCAGACCGGTACCGCACAGACCGGCACCGCCCAGGCCGCCGCCCCGGCGTCCGCCACCGCGAGCGCCCTGGACCCGTACGTCAAGCAGAAGCCGAAGTGGCAGCGGTGCGAGGCCGACAAACCGGCGGAGTACCAGTGCGCGACGATCAAGGTGCCGCTGGACTACCGGGCTCCCGGCGGCAAGCGGATCGACATGGCCATATCCCGGATCAAGACCACCACACCGGACAAGCGGCACGGCGTCCTGCTCGCCAACCCCGGTGGCCCCGGCGGGCCGGGGCTCGACATGCCGCTTCAGATGAAGGACATGCTGCCCGAGTCCGCGCGGCAGAGTTACGACCTCATCGGCTTCGACCCGCGCGGGGTGGGCCGGTCCACGCCCGTCACCTGCGGCTTGACGTCGGAGGAGGAGAACTGGCTGCGGCCGTACAAGGAGGCGACGTTCGACAAGGACGTCGCCTGGGCGCGGGATGTCGCGCGCAAGTGCCGTGAGAAGTCGGGCGCCACGCTGAAGCACATCACCACGCGCAACACGGCCCGTGACATGGATCTGCTCCGGGCGATCCTCGGCGAGAAGAAGCTCTCGTACTTCGGCTACTCGTACGGGACATACCTCGGCGCCGTCTACACCCAGCTGTTCCCGAGCCGGGCCGACCGGGTCGTGGTGGACAGCGCGGTGGATCCGGCGCGGGCCTGGCGGAAGATGATCCAGTGGTGGGCGGAGGGTGCCGAGCCCGCGTTCGACCGGTGGACCGAGTGGGCCGCCGCGCGTTCGGCGAAGTACGGCCTCGGCGACACCCCGAAGAAGGTCGACCGGACGTTCTGGGACCTGGTCCAGCGGGCGAACGAGAAGCCCATCGAGATGGACGGGGAGAAGTACACCGGCGATGACGTCCGGAGCATGATGCGCGGCGCGGTCTTCAGCGTGCGGGAGGGCACCGAACTGGTCGTGGAGCTGAAGAAGGCCGCGGCCGGCCGGCCCGCCTCCGGGAAGGAGCTCCCGGATCCGGCCGGAACGCCACGCCTGGCCGCCGGCTCCGCCGATGTGCCGAGCGACAACATGACCGCGAGCTTCTGGGCCGTGGTGTGCAACGACAACTCGGCCGCCTGGTCCCGCGACCCCGAGAGCTATCGGCGGGACGCCATCGAGGACAAGGGCCGCTACCCGCTCTACGGCGACTTCGCGTCCAGCATCAAGCCCTGCGCCTTCTGGGACAGGTCGGTCGAGCGGGCCACCGTCGTGAACAACAAGGTCGGCTCGCTGGTGGTGCAGAACGAGTGGGACTCCCAGACCCCGCTGCCCAGCGGTCAGGCCCTGCACGCCGATCTGAAGGGCTCGAGGATGCTGACGGTCCTCGGCGGCGAGGGCCACGGCGTCTACCCGAGCGGCAACGCGTGCACGGACGGCACGGTGGCGGACTACCTGACCACCGGCAAGCTGCCGACGAAGGACGTGACCTGCGAGGCGACGGGCGACTCGAACGGCGGCGCCCAGGAGGACCGGAAGCCGGACGTCCGCCCCGGGGCCCCGCTTCCGCAGCGCTCCCCGGACCGCTTCTGATTCTGACGGCCGGCGCCTGACGTACAGAGGGCGGGGCGGAACCTCCGACTGGTTCCGTCCCGTCCGCGCCGACTGTTCGCATACGAGGAGCCGTGCACGTTAAGAACAGAACTCCCTGCTCAATGGTGTCGGCGGAACAGGTGTCCTTAACATCGCAACGCCTGGCGCGAGGGAGCGCCACTGAGGTCAGGAGCGTTGCTGTGCACAGCTCGAGTCGGAACGTACCTTCCTCCCTTCCACGAAGCCTGACGCGTATGCGGCGTACCGTGGCGTCGGCCGTCGGCATCGCGGGCATCGTCGCGGGGACGCTGGGCAATGCCGGTCCGGTCCAGGCGGCCCAGCCGCGCCCCGCACCGGTCGCGTGCCCGGCGAGCGTGGGCGACAAGGCCACGTGTTACACCGGCAAGGACGGCAACGGCGCGTACTACGCGATCGCCATTCCGAAGAAGTGGAACGGTTCGCTGATCGTCCACTCCCACGGCGGTCCCGACCTCGGCGACGGATCCGATCCCGAGCGGAGCGTGGGCGACCTGGACCGCTGGTCGGTGATGGTCTCCGAGGGCTATGCCTGGGCGGGCTCCTCCTACCGGCGAGGCGGCTACGGAACGCGCATGGCCGCCGCCGACACCGAGAATCTGCGCCGCCTGTTCGTGGCGGACTTCGGCAAGCCCGAGCGGACGTACGTACACGGCCAGTCCTGGGGCGGAAACGTCGCCGCCAAGGTCGTGGAGACGTACGGGAGGAAGAACGGCCCCTACGACGGCGCCCTCCTCACCAGCGGTGTCCTGGGCGGCGGCTCCCGGGGCTACGACTACCGCGTCGACCTGCGCGTGGTCTACCAGTACTACTGCCGCAACCTGCCACGCCCCAGCGAGCCCCAGTACCCGCTGTGGCAGGGGCTGCGTCCCGGGTCGACCCTGACGACGGCCGGGCTGCGCGCCCGCCTTCAGGAGTGCACCGGCTACGCCTCCGCCCCCGAGGAGCGCACCGCACTCCAGCAGCGCAACCTCGACGACATCCTCGCCGTCACACGTCTTCCGGAGCGGACCCTGGAGTCCCATCTGCGGTTCTCGGTGTTCACCTTCCGCGACATCGTGCACAACCGGCTCGGCGACCGCAATCCGTTCAGCAACCAGGGCGTGTGGTACTCCGGTTCACACGACGACAAGGCGCTGAACGCGGGCGTCGAGCGCTTCGCCGCCGCCCCCGACGCCCGGCGTGACCTCTCCTACGACAGCGACCTCACCGGGCGCGTGTCCATCCCGGTGCTGACGATGCACGCCATCGACGACCCGACGGCATTCGTCGAGCACGAGTCGGCGTACCGGGAGACGGTCGAGGGCGCGCACCGCGGGAAGAACGTCGTGCAGACCTTCACCGAGGAGAGCGAACACAGCGAGCTGAGCAACGCGGAGTACGCCAACTCCATCGCCGCGCTGGACTCCTGGGTGCGCACGGGAAACAAACCCACACCGCGGTCCATCGCATCCGCGTGCGCCACCTTCGACCGCGTCTACGGCACCGGGTGCTTCTACGACCCCGCCTTCCGTCCCCAGCCCTACGCCTCCCATGTCCGGCCCCGGCCGGGCGGACTGACCTGGCCGGCCATGACGTCCGCCCAGGAGCGGGCCTGGAGCCGGATCGACGGTGTGGGCATCGCTCCCTGAAGCACCCGCCGCCGGACCGCGGATGCCGTTCACCCCGGTGGCCGTTCACCCCAGTGCCGGGCCCGCCTCGACGGTGTGGTCGAAGATGAACATATGGCCCGGGTAGTGGGTGATGGTGTACGGGGCCCGGGTGGCGGGGAGCGCCAGTTGGGGTGTCACCCCGCAGGCCCAGAACACCGGGACGTCGCCGTCCTCGACGACCGGGGAGGGGCCGAAGTCCGGCCGGGCCAGGTCGGTGATGCCGAGCGCGGCCGGGTCGCCGATGTGCACCGGCGCCCCGTGCCCGGCCGGATAGCGGGCGGTGACCTCGACGGCGCGCGCCACCAGGCGAGCCGGTATCGCGCGCATGCTGACCACCAGCGGTCCGGACAGCCGCCCGGCGGGGCGGGTGGCCACGTCGGTGACGTAGACAGGCGGCGCCGCGGACTCCGGGGCGTACCGGACCGGGACGCCCGCGGCGCGCAGCGGGCCCTCGAAGGTGTGGCTGCAACCGAGGAGGAAGCCGACCGCGTCCGGACGCCAGTGGGCGGTGATGTCGGGTGGTTCGGCGGCGAGTTCGCCGTCGTGCCAGACCCGGTAGCGCGGCAGGTCCGTCCGCAGGTCGGCGACGGTCGTGCCGAGCCGCACCACCGGGTCGCCCGGCTCGGTGACGGCGAGGACGGGGCAGGGCGCGGGGTTGCGGGTGCAGTACAGCAGGAAGTCGAAGGCCAGGTCGCGCGGGACGATCACGAGGTTGGCCTGCTGGTATCCGTCCAGCAGACCGGCCGTGGGCCCGGTCCACCGGCCGTCCGCCACCAGGCGCCGCAGCGCCGCCGGGGTGGCGGGGACGTCCTCGGGAAGGCCATCTCCCGAAGGGGCGGGGGCCGTCACGCCAGTTCCCGGTGGCTGGACTCGGTGACGGTGCGCAGCGTCAGCAGGGCGACCACCACGGTCGCCATCAGCAGGAAGCCCGGGGCGAGCAGACTGCCGGTGGCCGAGATCAGCCAGGTGGACAGATAGGGGCTGAGCCCGCCGCCGACGATGGTGCCGATGTTGAAGCTGAAGGAGAGCCCGGTGTACCGCACCCGGGTCGGGAACAGCTCGGCGTACGTCGGGTACGTGACGGACTGGACGACCGGCATCGGCAGGGCCAGCACCACCATGGCCGCGACGGCGAGCGGGAAGCTGCCAAGACCCATGACCAGCATCGCGGGGACGACCAGCACCGCGTACCCCGCGAACCCGACGGTGATGAGCCGCTTGCGTCCCCACCGGTCGGACAGCGCCCCGCACACCGGCATCAGGGCGGCCACGAACAGGCTGATCCCGCCCATGATCCAGAAGGTGGAGTCCTTGGGGTAGCCGAGGTCGGTGGTCAGGTAGATGTTCATGAAGATCAGGCCGACCCAGTAGCCGCAGTTGGAGCCGATGGCCAGCAGGGTCACCTTCAGCACCGGGCCGCGGTGGTGGGTGAACACCTCGGTCAGCGGCGCCTTGGCGGTGGCCCGCTCCGACTTCGCCGCGAGGAAGCTCTCGGAGTCCGCGAGCCGGTTGCGGGCGATCAGGGCGACGGCGACCAGGGGCAGCGAGAGCAGGAACGGTATGCGCCACCCCCAGGCGTCGAGCTGGCGCTCGCTCAGCGCGGTCGTGGTGACGCCCGCGACCAGCGCCGCGGCCCCGCCGCCGAGGGCCACCCCGACCGGGGTGAAGGACCCGAAGAAGCCACGCCGCCCGGCCGGGGCCGACTCGGCGAGATAGGTGGCCGAACCGGTCACCTCACCGCCCGCGAAGAACCCCTGCGCGAGCCGCACCACCAGCAGGGCGACGGGCGCGGCCACGCCGACGGCATCGGCCGTGGGCAGCAGCCCGACGGCCGCGGTGGCGCCGCCCATCCCGGTCACGGTGAGGATCAGTACGGGCTTGCGGCCCACGCGGTCCCCGAGCCGCCCGAGCACGATGCCGCCCAGCGGCCGCATCAGGAACGCGCTGCCGAACACCGCGAGCGTGGCCAGCAGGGCGGCGGTGGGGTCGTCCCCGGGAAAGAAGTGCGGGCCGATGACCACGGCCAGATAGCTGTAGACGCCGAACTCGTAGTACTCGATGGCGGTGCCGGCGGCCGCCGCCAGCGCCGCCCGGCGCGGGCCGCCGCGCGCCGCGGTGGCCACGGCGGCCGCGTCCCCGGTGTCTCCGGGTGCCGTTGAGGCCGTTGATACGCTCGTCATGGGTTCCTCCGGGTCTGACGTGTCCTTTGGCCGGGATGTGCTGTCAGTGCCGCCGGTACGGCGACGGGGGCCCGTACGACGGTCATCCGCGGGACCAGTCCTCCCGCTGATGGCCGTCGTCCCGCCGGGCCGGGCGCCGCACCGTGGTCAGACGGCGAAGAGCTGTCCGAGGTCGGCGAACGCCTTGAACTCCAGCGCGTTGCCCGCCGGGTCGAGGAAGAACATCGTCCACTGCTCACCGGGCTCGCCCTGGAAACGGACGTACGGCTCGATCACGAACTCCGTGCCCGCCGCGGTGAGGCGCTCGGCCAGCTTCTGGAACTCCGGCACCGGCAGCACCAGGCCGAAGTGCGGCACCGGCACCTGGTGGCCGTCGACCGGGTTGGTCCCGGCGATGCCGTCGCGCGGCGCCCCGGACGGCCCGTCGCCGACCTGGTGGGTGACGACCTGGTGGCCACCGAAGTTCCAGTCGATCCACTTGGTGTCCGAGCGGCCCTCGGCGAAGCCGAGCACCTTGCCGTAGAACTCCCGGGCGGCCTCGATGTCGTCCACCGGGATGGCCAGGTGGAAGGGGACGAGGGAGTCGGGCTGAGCGGTCATATGCGTATCTCCTCGAGGTGTTTCCGCGGGTTGCGGGTTCAGTTGCGGTTTCAGTGGACGGGGGCGAGCCGGAGCTCGTCCCCGGGGAGGGTCTGGCCGACGAGATCGATGTCGGCGTCGGTGACCACCCCGATGACCGGATAGCCGCCGGTGACCGGGTGGTCGGCGAGGAAAACGATCGGCTCGCCCGAAGGCGGCACCTGGATGGCGCCGCGTACCGTCCCCTCGCTGGGCAGGTCGACCGAGCCGATGGCCAGTGGCGGTCCGGTCAGCCGCGCCCCCACCCGGTCGCACTGGGCGGAGACCCGCCAGGGCGTGGTGGTGAGCCGGTGCCGGTCCGCGGCGCCGAACAGCTCGTGCCGCGGGCCCCAGCGGAACCGCACGGTGACCGGACCGCCGTGCGGGACGACGCTGAACGCCAGCTCCAGCGGGATCGCCGGGACCGGGCGCACCGGGCCCAGTCCGTACTCCGCCCCGGCGCGCACCTGGTCGGGGCCGAGCCCGGTGAGGGAGTCGCGCGAGGCCGACCCCAGCACCCGCTCCGCCTCGATCCCGCCGGAGACGGCGAGGTAGGTGCGGCAGCCCGCCCAGGGGCGGCCGATGGCGAGCACCGATCCGGCACGGAGCCGGAGCCGCGGCGCGCCGTCGACCGGCACCCCGTCGACCGTCAGCGGCGCCGGGGCTCCGGTGACCGCCACATGGCGGGTGGTGGAGAGGGTGATCGTGAGGCCGCCGAGGGTGACCTCCAGGGCCGGGGTGTCCTCCGGGTTTCCGGCCAGCCTGTTGGCCAGCCGGAAGCTGCGCCGGTCGGCCGGACCGGAGGCGGGCACGCCCAGATGGGCCATCCCCGGACGGCCCAGGTCCTGCACGCTGGCCGCCGGTCCCGCCCGGACGACCGTCAGCACGGCGGGCTCCGGGCCGCTGCCGGGTTCGGGTGGCCGGTGCCGGGGGCGGACCCGGCGGCCCGGGGCGGCGGAGGTGACCGTCATGGCGTCACCGCCTCGAAGACGACCCGGTCGCCGACCGCGAGCCGGTTCGGCGGTTCGGCGGTCACGTCCCACAGCCGGGTGGTGGTGACGCCGATCTGGTGCCAGCCGCCGGGAGTTCCACCGGGGTAGACCACCGTCTGGTTCCCGGCGATGGCCACCACCCCGGCGGCCACCCTCGGCCGCGGGCTGTCCAGCCGGGGCAGCCGCAGGCTCTCCGGTACGCCGTCCAGATACGCGAAGCCGGGCGCGAAGCCGAAGAAGCCGACCCGGTACTCCCCCGCGCGGTGCCGCCGCGCGACCTCCTCCGGGGCCAGGCCGAGGCGTTCGGCGACCTCGGGCAGGTCCGGGCCGTCGTACCGGACAGGGATCACGATCCGCCTGCCGGACGGCGGTCCGGTGCGGTGGGCGCCGGGCCCGTCGAGCACGGTGCGCAGCGCGGCGGCGAGTTTGCCCATCCCGGCGGCGGTCTCCGCCACCACCAGCACGGTCGTGGCGGCGGGCACGACCTCCCGCAGCCCCGACGCCCAGGGCTGGGCGCGGATCGAGGTGGCGACCTCGGCGGGGTGCCGGTCCGCGCACTCGATCAGCCAGCCCCGGTCACCGGCCCTCCGCAGAATCGTTTTGCCTGACGCCGCCCTCACAGATCTCACGTCCACAGGGGGCACGTTCTCCTGGGGCACGTTCTCCTGGGGCACGCCCACAGGCGGCATGTCCGCCGGGGTCACGGCCGTACCCCGACCCGGTCCACGGCGGCACCGGGCGGGCCCACCGCGACACCCCCCGACGCCAGCGCCTCCCGTACGGCCGCGGCCAGCCCGGCCGCACCCGGGGTGTCGCTGTGCACGCACAGCGCGGCCAGCTCCCCGCCGTCCGGGGCGATCCGTACGACGCCGCCGCTCACCGAGACCACCGTCCCCGACTCCGCCATCCGCAGGGCGCGTTCGGCCGCCTCGGCCGGGTCGGTGATCAGGGCGCCGGGCGCGGAGCGGGGCACCAGAAGCCCCTCGTCGGTGTAGCCGCGGTCGATGAACCCCTCGGCCAGCGGGCGCACCCCGGCCGCCACCGCCCGCTCCCAGACCGCGGTGCGCGGCTGGCACAGCAGCGGCAGCGCGCGGTCGTACAGGGCTACGGCCTCGACGATCGCGGCCGCGTGCCCGGTGTGCCGGGCCGCCGCGTTGTAGAGCGCGCCATGGGCCTTCACATAGCCGACGCGACCGCCCGCGAGCCGGGCGAACACCTCCAACGCGCCCATCTGGTAGAGGAGTTCGTTGACCAGCGTGGCCGGTGGCACATCGATGAAGCGGCGGCCGAAACCGGCCAGGTCGCGGTAGGAGACCTGGGCCCCGATCGCCACGCCCCGGGCGGTGCTCGCCTCGCAGGTGCGGCGCAGGATGTCGGGGTCTCCGGCATGGAATCCGCAGGCCACGTTGGCCGCGGTGACCTGGTCGAGCAGTTCGCCCTCGTCGGCCGGCCCCCAGACCCCGAACCCCTCGCCCACATCGGTGTTGAGCGCGAGCGCGGTCACCGGGCGGACTCCGCCCAGTACGCCTGGAGGGCGCCGCCGCTGTTCTCCCAGGCCGTGTGCAGCCCTTCCTGACCGCCGTCGATATGCGCCGTGATCTGCCGGGCCAGCTCCTCCGCGTCCCCGTCGGCCAGCGCCTGGACCATCGCGGCGTGCTCGTGGTGGACGCGGCCGTACGCGCAGGTGCCATGGACGTAGAACCGGGAGTACGGCTCCAGCCGGTGGTACATCTGCGAGATGATCTCGTAGCGCATGGGCAGCCGGGACAGCCGGTACATGTCCAGGTGGAAGGCGAGGTTCGTCCGCGACCAGATATCGGCGCCGGACCCCGCGGCCCGCTCCATCGCGGTCGCCATCTCCTCGAACCGGCTGATGTCGCGCCGGGAGACCCGCTCGGTGACATGCTCGGCGAAACTCGGCTCGATGAGCCGCCGCAGGTTGTAGATCTCGTCGATCTCCTCGAGGTCCAGCACCGTGACGAACGTGCCGCGGCCCGGCGTCGAGCGCAGCAGGCCCTCGCTCGCGAGGGTGCGCATGGCCTCCCGCAGCGGGATGCGGCTCACCCCGAAGCGGTCGGCGAGTTCGTCCTGGACCAGTCGGTGGCCCGGCGGGTAGACGCCCTCGACGATCAGCCGGCGCAGCTCGTCGGTGAGGGCGTCGGCGCCTTGGGCATCACCGCGGCGGCCTCTGTCTTCTCGGCTCATATACTGTGTATACAGTGCATGCACCGGATGCGTGAAGGGGTTGGGCCGCGGGAAATCCGTCCGTCAGGTTCGCGCTCGGAGCCGGAGCCCGCTCAGCCGCCCGTCAGGGCGCGGCCCAGGAGCGGGAGCAGCCGGTCCCAGTGGCGTCGCAGCGCGGAGGGGCTGAAGGCGTCGGTGTCGGACATGGTGAAGCCATGGACGGTGCCGGGGTAGACCTCGGTGGTGTAGCCGACACCCGCGGCGTCCAGTGCCTGGTTGAGTTCGCCGATGGCCTCGGGCGACATGTCGCCTTCGGCGAGGCCGATGTGGACGTCGGCGGTGAGATCGGGGACGAGGCGGTGCGGGCTGTCGGGCGCGTCGGTCACCAGGAAGCCGGGGTGGAATCCGGCGACGGCGGCCACCTGGCCGGGATGGGCCGTCGCGGTGCGCATCGCCAGGGCGGCGCCTATGCAGTAGCCGATCACGCCGACCGGTCCGGGGCCGACCTCGGGCCGGGTGGTGAGGAACCTCAGATAGGCATCGGCGTCGCGCAGGATCCGTTCGGTGGTGTGCTCCACGATCAGGGGCATCAGCTGTCCGATGATCGCGGGCCGGATCTCCTCTCCGATGTGCTCGGGAAGTTCGATCACCGGTGCCGGGCCGTGCCGGTAGAGGAAGTTGGGGACGAGCACGTAGTACCCGTGCCCGGCCAGTTCACGGGCCCGCTCCTCCAACTCGGACCGGATGCCGAAGGCGTCCGGGTACAGCAGCACCCCCGGGTGCCGCTCGCCCCCGTCGGGGAAGGCGGCGATGGCGTCGGCCTGACCGTCGGTGGTGGGGATCCGCAGTGTCGTAGTGGGCAAGGTCTTCCTTCCATGGAGTTCGCTCAACAAACGTTTGTCGCACTAACGTTGTCGGCGCGAGCGAACGTACAACGTTAGCCGGACTAACGCAATCGGTAAGATCAGCGCCATGACCAGAGCCGAAGCCGCGGACGTCCCCGACGACGGCGCGCCCCAGACGCCCGAACGGCTGCGCCGACTGGCGAGCCGACTGCTGTCGCAGCTGACCACGCGGTCGGACCGGCTGATCAACGAGGGCCTGGCCCGGGCCGACGCCCGCAAGTGGCACTACGCCGTGCTCGCCTCACTGGAGGAGTACGGGCCGGGCAGCCAGGCGACGCTGAGCAGGCGCACCGGCATCTACCGCAGCGACATGGTCGGCGTGCTCAACGAACTGACCGGGCGTGGCCTCGTCGAGCGGGCGCCGGACCCCGACGACCGGCGCCGCAACACCATCACGATCTCCCCCCGGGGCCGCCGTCGGCTACGCCGCCTCGACAAGGTCCTGGACGAACTCCACGACGAACTGCTCGCACCGCTGAGCCCTGTCGAGCGCGACCAGCTCACGGGGCTGCTCACCCGCCTGCTCGACCACCACACCCGGACCTCCTGATCCGGATGGGCCGTCCCGGTGCGGCCTTCGCTCCGCCCGACCGGGCTACGAGGTGTCCGGCGGACCACGCGGCGGAGCCGCATATTCGACGCTGCCGGGAAGGGGCGGGGAGGGGAGCAGCCCGCCGCAGGTGGCAAGGCCCGCCGGACACCTGCTAGGGCCGAGCGCTGGGTGCGGGTGGGTTGAGGTCTTGGTGGACCGCGCGGGCGATGCCCTCGATGTTGGCGATGCCGTCGTCCATCGTGGCGTTGTCCTGCGAGAGCACGGTGATCGTGTAGTCGTGGTCGCCACCGGTGAAGGCGCCGAGGCTGTGCACCCGCCAGCCGTTCGTGGCCCGCTCCAGCCAGCCGTTCTTCACATGCACCCGTGCGTCGCCCGGCGCACCGGCCGGGGTGCCCCAGCGCTGCGAGGGGATGACCTCGCTCGTCAGCTTCAGGATGTAGCCGCGGGAGTCCTCACTGAGCACCGGGTTCGCGTGGGTCACCAGGTTGAGGAGCTTTTCCTCGTCGTTGGCGGTGATCTGGGTGAGCCCCCAGTGACCCTCGCCGTCGAGGACGGTGTCGCTCATTCCCGCGGCCCGCATGAATCCATTGACCTTGACCACCCCGAGCTGCCTCCACAGCGCGGTGGTGGCATCGTTGTCGGACTGCGTGATCATGGCGGTGGCGCGGTCCTTCTCCTCCTGCGTCAGGGCGCGGTCGTCCTTCTGCGCGTCCCACAGCAGCGTGGCGAGCACGGTCACCTTGACCGTGCTCGCGGAGTCGAACGCCCGGTCCGCGTCGAGGGTGCAGGTGGTGTTCGTGGTGCGGTCGTGGAGGCTGATCGCCGTCGTGGCGGTGGAGCCCTCCAGTGCCGAGTTGATGTCTTCGGAGAGCTTGTCGGCGAGCCCCGGCTCGTCCGAGGTGCAGATCGCCGACTGCGGGGTGGCCGCGTGAGCCGACCCCACCGAGGCGATCGTCGGCACGAGCGCCCCCGCGGCCAGCGCCGCTCGCGACGCCAGCGTGGTCCGGGGAAGCCGGGATATTCGTCGGTGTCGCCCCATGGTGTGCCTGTCCATTCGCTCGTGGTGCGGTCGCGGTTCATCACTCGGAGCGGGCCGTCGCTCCGTCGCGAAGACGTCCCGGTGCTCCGGCACTGGAGGACGGGCAAGCAGTGGATGGGGTTCAAATACGTGTCCGAATCTCACAAGATCGCTCCACAACCGGCACGAGCGGGGACTGTGCTCGGCGGTCTTCAGTCCAGTACGAAGGTGCCGCCCGCGGTCGTCGCGAGGTCGGCCCCGAGGGCGGCTGCCGGGGTCCAGGCCCCGGGCCTGCCGACGCCGCGGACCAGCAGTTCGGCGACGGTGGCGGTGACGTCGGCCGTGAAGTCCATGCCGTCGTCGGCGCGGAGCCATCCCTCGTGCCGGGTGCCGTCGACCCACTCGACGACGGCGTGCCCCCAGGAGTGCTCGCGCGGACGGGGTGCGGCCTTCGCCCGGGCCCGGCCGAGCCGGTCGACGGCCAGGCGTCGCAGCACCGGAACGGACAGCAGGCGGCCGAGCGGCGGGAGCAGGCCACGTATCAGCGGAGCGGTCGGCACGAGGGCCGAAGCCGCGGTGACGAACGGTGCTCCGCTCACCGCATGCGCCGCGAGGAGCTCACCGGACGCGACACCTGCCGACGTCGCCGACTCACCGTCCGGGAAGACGAGCCGCTGCGGGTCCGCGCCGAGGCGCGAGGTCACCAGCCGCCCGTTCTCGTACCGCCGCCCGCCGGCGGTGAGCGCGTCCACGACGCTGGCCGCGAGGGCGGCACCGAACACGCCCGCCTCGACGGCCACCGAAGCCACGGCGTCGACCCGGACCCGGTGCGGCGTGGGACGCCCTTCGCAGAGCTTCGCCACCACCGCCTCCGTCGCCAGCACGCCGAATCCGGCGCCGGTGACCAGGGTGCTGTCCGCCCGCACCGCTTCGTCGTGCAGGGCGAGCAGCCGGTCCACGGCGACCACGTCGTTGGCCTGGTCGACGTAGTGGCCGCCCGGCATGCAGGCACGGGCGATCACCGGTGCGGTGGCGGCGAAGGCGCCCATCGTGTTCACCACCACCCGCGGGCGCTCCCGGACGATCTCGTCCGCGATCCGCTCGGCCGAGTCGGCGACGACCACCTTCGCGTCCCCGGGCAGACCGGCTTCGGTCCCGGCGGCGACCATCCGCTCCCGGCCGCGTCCGACCGGCACGACCGTCAGTCCCCGCGCGACCAGTCGCGCGGTCACTCCTCGGCCGACACGGCCGGTGGCCCCGATGATCCACACCTCGTCGTTCACCCTGCTCTCGCCGACCGTTCCGCCGGTATCGCTGGTCTCCGTCATGCGAACGTCACCCCTGTCTGCTCCGGGTCGCACCGGGGACGGGCACCCCAGTGATGACACAGTGTGTCGTGGATGCAGGCTAGCACTGATGACACAGTGGGACATCACCTGTTACCGTCGACCCATGGCAAGGTGGGATCCGGGTGCCGAGGAGCGCCTGAAGCGGGCGGCTCTGGAGCTCTACCTGGAGCGCGGCTACGACAACGTGACGGTGACCCAGATCGCCGAGCGGGCCGGACTCACCCGGCGCTCCTACTTCCGTTACTTCCCGGACAAGCGCGAAGTCCTGTTCGGCGGCTCGGAACGCCTGCCCCCGGCACTCGCGGAGGCGGTCCTGGCGGCGGACCCGGACGCGGCTCCGCTCACCGCCGTCCTCGACGCCCTGGCGCGAGTCGGCACCCAACTCGTCGAGCACGTGGACGGCGCGGCGGAGCGCCGGGCGGTGATCGACGCCAGCCCGGAGTTGCAGGAGCGGGAACGGACCAAGGCGGTCGCGATCACCGAGGCGATCCGCGATGCCCTGAAACAACGTCGAGTGAGGGCCGAGACGGCCGAATTGGTCGCGCAGCTCGCCACGGTGGTCTTCCAGAACGCCTTCCGGCACTGGATCGAGGGCGAAGGGCATACGAGTTTCGACAGCTGCGTGCACACGGTGACCGATGAACTGCGAGCCACCCTCGCCGGGACCTGAGAAGAACGTCCGCCCATGGCCGTAGGCGAAGCCGAGGAGCGCCGACCGTTCCTAGACTCGGCCCATGGAGATCACCGACAGCACCGCGCTCGCCCGCGACCTCGCCCCCACCGGAGTGCTCCGCGCCTCCATCAACCTCGGCAACCCCGTCCTCGCCCAGGGCACCCCGGACGCGCCCGGCGGTGTCACCGTCGACCTCGCCCGTGAGGTGGCCCGGCGCCTCGGCCTGCCCGTGGAGGTCCTCTGCTTCGACGCGGCCCGCAAGTCCTACGAGGCCATGGCCACCGGCCACGCCGATCTGTGCTTCCTGGCCATCGAACCGGCCCGCGAGGCGGAGATCGCGTTCACCCCTCCGTACGTGCACATCGAGGGGGTGTACGCCGTCCCGGCCGGGTCCCCACTGCGGACGCCGGAGGACGTGGACCGCCCGGGCATCCGCATCGGGGTGAAGCAGGGCTCCGCGTACGATCTGTTCCTCACCCGCACCCTGCACCACGCCACCGTGGTCCGGGGCCCGGAGGGGGTGGACGTCTTCCACACCGAGAAACTGGAGGCCGCGGCCGGAATCCGGCAGCCGCTGACGGCGCACCTCGCCGAACACCCCGAACTCCGCCTGGTCGAGCCCGCGTTCATGACCATCCGGCAGGCCGTCGGAACGACGAGGACACGACGTCCGGAGACCGTGCGCTTCCTGAGCGAGACCGTGGCCCAGTTGACGGCCTCCGGGTTCATCGCCGAAGCGCTGAGCCGGTCCGGGCAGAACCCGGCCCTGGCCGCGCCGACGGAGCGGTGAACGAAGCGGGGGGTGACCACCCAGCAACCCGCGCTTCGCCATGTCCGCCGACGGTCGGCCCGTGGCCGGAAGCGCGCCCTCCGAAACGATCAACGGGCAGAATGACGTGGCCCAAAAAGCCCCGCACTCCTGCCCCACCCGACTCGCGGGGCCGGTCACCGCCCACTTTCCCCAATCCACGGAAGAAGTTCCATGACCGACACCGCATCCACCCGCCCCGCCGCCGCCATCGCCCGCCTCCTCATACCCGCGGCCCTGGCCGCGGCGGTCGCCGTCCTCGTGGGCTACCTGATCTTCGACGCCGCCGGAGCCGACTTCGACGTCACCATGTCCGGCACCGAGAGCACCGTCACCGCGGTCCAGGCGTGCCTCGCGGCCTTCCTGGTGAGCCTGGTCGGCGGCACCGCCGCGCTGCTCGTCGCGCGGCGCACGGCCCGGCCGACGCGCACCTTCGCCGCGATCGTGACCATAGCGGTGGTGCTGTTACTCGTCGGGCCGCTGGTCGGCGCCGACCAGGCCCTGACCGTCGTGGCCCTCGAAGTGCTGCATCTGCTCGCGGCGGCAGCCGTGCTCCTCGTCGTCCTGCCGCGCATCGACACGACCACCACCACATCGACGGACGCCTGACCGCGTCGCGCTCGTGAGTGCCCAACGACTCTGGACTCATGCCGCGTCGCCGCACGCACGAGTCCAGGGCCGGGCACATGGTTCGAACTCGCTGGGGGAACGGCGAGAGAGCGTGTGTGTAGCCGACAAGGGCACCCGCCAGGTACTGACTTCCGCGCCGCCCTGACTCGGACCCGCCAAACCGAACAACGCACCCGAGGGAGTCCTGGCCGTCCGCTGCTCACTCTCGTTGACGACGTACGGCCGGGAAGACGGCGTCCCGCTGGGTGGGTAGCCGCCGCGGCCCGGGGCGGTGACGTCGGAAACTCGCCAGCCTCTTCGATCGCGCCCTGGTTTCTACGCCGATGGTGACCGGGTGATCGTGGAGGAGACCATGACGGCAACGCTCGCGAACGGCAACCACTACGCCAATCGGGCACCGTATGGTCTTCGGCGGATTTCAGGCGTAATAATCCCATTCGACCGACGCGCGGGGAGCTTCGGGACGACCGGTGGTCACAGAAACCTCAACAGGCCGCCGCACACACCTACTTCTTGGCATATGTTGGACCGATGAGTTCACGTGACCTGGAGCCCCGGCCTCCGTCCCCGCTGGTGGAAAAGATAGACAGCACGCTCGCAGTACTGATCATCGTCGGTATCGCGGGCGGATCGTTCTGGCTGGCCTCGGGCCTCACTTCGTCCTACATGGTGCTCTTCAGCTGACCCGCCCGCGCCCGGGCCGGACCGGCTACCGGCCGGGCCGGGCGCGGGCGTAGAAGCGGTCCCGGCGCTTGGCCGCGCGGAGGAACAGGGCCGTGGGGATCAGGCAGATCACGATGGCCACCAGACTGGCCTCCGGCCCGAACGCGCCGCCGGTCAGCGCCTCGGGGCCGCTCACCGAGGCGCTGAACAGGCTGCCCTGGCTCGCGTCGGAGCCGGAGACGGTGGTGCCGAAAACGCCGCCCTCTGCCATGTTCCACCCCAGATGCAGCCCGATCGGCAGCCACAGGGAGCGGGTGGCCGCGTAGACCGAGCCGAACAGCAGGCCCGCCTCGACCGCGATGGCCAGCCCGCCCCACACCGTGGCGTCCGGGTTCACCATGTGCAGCGCCCCGAACAGCAGGCCCGACGCCGCCAGCGCTCCCCATGTGCCGGTCTTCTCCTCCAGGACGCGGAACAGCGCGCCGCGGAAGGCCAGTTCCTCCGTCACCGCCACGCAGGTCATCAGGCCCAGCGTCGTGAGCGCCCCGCCGAATGTGCCCCAGCCCTCCAGGTGGTAGCCGCCGCCCATCGCGATCACCGCGATCACCAGCGAGAACATCCCGAGTCCGAGCAGCGCGCCCGTGCGCAGTTCCGACCGGGCGTTCGCGGGCCGCAGTTCGGCCGGGCTCCGGCGGCCCTCGAGCCGCCGCACCAGCCATACGTACGCGCCGAGCGCGAGGCCCGCCGTGGCCACGCCCGACAGCAGGCCGGTCACCGGGGTCGCGTCGGCCACGCCGTTGATCAGCGTGGTCAGTCCGTTCACCGCCAGGAGCAGTACGAACAGCACCGGCAGCCGCACCCACGCGGACTCCCAGCGCGCTGAACGCGATGTCGGTTTTGGTCGCTCGCTCGACTGCGACATGGTGTCCTCCTCGTGGACCGGCTCCTCGTGGACCGGTGCGGATGTGCTCCGGCCCGGCGCAGCGAGCAAGCTACGAACGGGGACCGGCACGGATCGTCACCGCCACGTGGACAGTTCCCGAGGCGGGGTCCCCCGCGCGGGGCATCCGGGAGTCCACTCGCGGGGGATGCCCGCGGCGGCGTTCGCGGATACGTTCGGCGGGCGCAGCTCCGCCCCGCCCTCCCGTGCCCGCCCGTACCGGGCCACGGCCGTATCCCTGGGACCACAGTGAAATCCGTGAGAAGTGAGAGCACCGACAGCACGCTGTCGCCCGGACCGGGCACAACGGCCGGGACGCGCGGCGCCGCGCGCATGGCGGCGGTGCGCGCCGGGTGGTGGCGGACCTGGACCGCATGGTGGCGGACCTGGACCGCGTGGTGGCAAGGGCGGCCGCGCGCCGCGCGGGACCGGGAGTTGGCGTTCGTGCTCACGGTGCTGTCCTTCGCCGAGCCGCTGGCCGGTGTCGGTGCCCGGTTCGGTGACCTGCCGACCCGGCACGCGCCCGTGCTCGCGGTGCTGCTCGCGCTGGGGCAGACGCTGCCGCTGGCCGTGCGCGCCGGCCGCCCCGCGCTCTGTCTCACGCTGGTGGGCCTGTCCTTCGGGGTGCACCAATCGCTGGGGCTGCCGCAGACGTTCGCCAGCATGGGGCTCTACCTCGCGCTGTACTCGGTGGGCGCGCACGCGGAGCGCGGGCGGCGGCTGCTGGTCGTGCCCGCCGTGGCGGCGTACGCCGTCCTGTCCGTCGTCCTGCACGCGCGCGGAGCGCCGCAGCCGCCGCAGGACTATGTGGTCATCGGGCTCGTGCTGGCCGCCGTCTGGGGTGGTGGCGCCGTCGTACGGGGCCGTCGGGCGGCCGAGGCCGAGCGGCGGCGGCTCGTGGCGGTGGCCGCCACGGCGGCCGAACGAAGCCGCCTGGCACGGGAGTTGCACGATGTGGTGACCCACCATGTGACCGCGATGGTGGTGCAGTCCGACGCCGCGCCGTTCCTCATGGCCACTCCGGAGCGGGTGACCGAGGCGCTGGCCGCGATCAGCGGCACCGGGCGGCGCGCGCTGGCCGAACTGCGATACCTGCTAGGCGTGCTGGAGGCCACGGGCGAGTCCGCGGCGGACGGATCCGTGCCGATGCCGGACGCGGCGCCGGGCGGGTCGATGCCGGGCGGGTCGATGCCGGGCGGGTCGGCACCGGGCAGGTCGGCACCGGGCAGGTCGGCACCCGACAGTCGCGCGCCTGCCCGCGGCGATCTGCGTGACCTGGTCGAGCAGACCCGTAGGGGCGGCCAGCCCGTCGACCTGACCGAGGAGGGCAAGCGGCTGCCGCTGTCGATCGGCGCGGACCTGACCGTGTACCGGCTCGTCCAGGAATCCCTCACCAACGCCGTGAAGTACGCGTCCGGGCGGCCCACCCGCGTCACGGTCGGCTACGGCCGCGAACACGTCGACGTCGAAGTGGCCAATGACGGTCCCGACGACCACGCCCGCCAGGGCATCGGCGAGGCTCACGGCGACGGCCGTCACCCGGCGCCCGGACCGCGCCACATATCCGGCGGCCGGGGTCTGGGCGGGCTCCGCGAGCGTGTCAGAATGCTCGGCGGCGACTTCACCGCGGGCCCGTGCGCCGACGGGGGCTTCTCGGTCCGCGCCCGTATACCCACCGGAGGCGACGCATGACCGCGGGGCCCCCTCCGCCACTCCCCCTCCCGCCGTTCCCCCCGGCGGACTCCAGCGCTCCGATCCGTGTGCTGATCTGCGAGGACCAGGCCCTGGTGCGGGCCGGTTACGTCACGATCTTCTCGGCCCAGCCGGACATCGAGGTGGTGGGTGAGGCGGACAACGGGCAGGCCGCGGTCGAGGCGGCGAAGGCGCTGCGGCCCGATGTCGCCGTGATGGACATCCGGATGCCGCTGCTCGACGGCATCGAGGCCACCCGGCAACTGGCCGGCCCCGGCGCGACGCCCACCACCCGGATCCTCGTGATCACCACGTTCAACGTGGACGCGCTGGTGTACGAGGCGCTGCGCGCCGGTGCCAGTGGCTTCCTGCTGAAGGACGCTCCGCCGGCTGAACTGGTCAACGGCGTACGGACCGTCGCACGCGGCGAGTCACTGCTGGCGCCCGCCGTGACGCGCGCGCTCATCGGCGAGTTCGCGGGCCGGGTGCGCGCGGTGGACGACCCGGCCCCCGCCCCGGAGCCGGTGCCGGAGGCGGTGCGCGAGCGCGAACGTCTGAAGGTGCTCACCCCGCGCGAGTACGAGGTGCTGAGGCTGATCAGCGTGGGCCTCTCGAACGCGGAGATCGCGGCGGAGCTGGTGCTCAGCGGGGAGACCGTCAAGACGTATGTGTCCCGCATCCTGACCAAGCTGGACCTGCGCGATCGCGTCCAGGCCGTCGTCCTCGCCTACCGGGCGGGAGTGGCCCCGGCGCTCGACTAGGGCCCTTCTGACGGATCTCCGCGGCGTCGCGACGCCCGGCACGCACTCTCGCCGCACCGCACGAAAACCCAAGTAGCTCCGCTACGAGGGCTTCCGCGCGGCACGCCGAGAGCACGCCCCGGACGCCGCTCCTTCCTCCACGGAGATCCGTCAGAAGGACCCTAGCGCTCGTCCGCCCGGACTTCAGGTGGCGGTGGAGTTGGCCGTGCGGTGGGCGTGGGCGTCGATCAGCGCGAGCGTGGCCTCGGGCTGTTCGATCTGGGGCAGATGGCCGGCCCCGGGGATGACTTCGAAGTGGCCGTTGGCGAAGGCCGCGGCGTAGGCGGCGCCGTAGGCCGGTGTGACCACGCGGTCGTTCTCCCCCCACAGCAGGAGTGCGGGTGTGTCCACCCGGCGCAGTCGGCGCAGCAGTTTCGCGTCGTGCATATACGGCTCGCCCGCGAGAACGCGCATGGTGGCCATGTTGGCCTGCCGGGTGGCGAGTTGGTCGGCCGGTATGTCGGCGGGGTCCGCGTAGTAGCGGTCCGGGTCGTGCCAGGAGTGCTCCGCCACCCCGCGGGCGTCCAGCGCGAAGAAGTCCGTGATCGGCTCGCCGGGGATGTGTACGCCCACCGCGTCGATCAGGACGAGGCCGCTGATGACACCCGCGGTGTCCCGTACCGCCATCTCGGCGGCGATCCAGCCGCCGAGCGAGGAGCCGATGACCAGGGCGTCGCGCAGGCCGCGGTCGTGCAGAAGGTGCAGGTAGGTCAGGGCCAGATCGTCCACGCCGGTCAGCCAGTCGGGGCGGGGCGTCCCGTCCCAGCCGGGATGCACGGGTGCGAGCGTATGCGCGGTGCGCGAGAGATGTGCGGCGATACCGGCGACCGTGGCGGGCCCGCCACCTCCGTGCAGGACGAGCACCGGGCGGCCGGTGCCCGACTCGGAGAGGGTGAGGGCCAGATCGTCGCACGAGGCCGCATGGGCAAGGGAGTTGATGTCCGTCGTCATGCCCCACACTCTAACTAAGCTTCTTTAATTAAGCTAGTTTCATTGCGGGTAGACTTACGGCATGGATGCTGATGTGCAGGTTTTGGGACGCGCGGTCAAGCAGGCGCAGTACCGGCAGCACCGAGCGCTGGACAGCGCGCTGGGCGAGGTCGGCACGACGCTGGCGCAGTGGGACGCGCTGCGCGCCATCAGCGGCCGGCCCGGAGCCTCGGCACGCGAGCTGGCCACGGTGACGTTCCAGAGCGAGCAGGCGTTCGGGGCGCTCGTGGGCCGCCTGGCCGCCCAGGGACTGGTGGAGCGCAGGCCAGGCCACGGACGCCGCATCGAACACCGCCTCACCCCCACCGGCGAACAGACCCTGACCGCCGGCCACCAGGTCAGCGAGAGGGTCCTGGAGGAGTGCTTCTCGCCCCTCCCCGCCACGGACCGGGCAGCCCTGCTCGGCCTGCTGCGACAGCTCAACGGCGAGGCCGACCCTCATCAATCCGACGACGCGTCACCCGGGCGTGACGCGGAGCCACTGGGTCAGGACCGCTAGGGTTTCACCCTGATGGGATGTCGCGACTGAGGGCGCCTCGACGACGGGAAGTGCGGTCATGGCTGACATAAGGGTCGAGACGGTTGCGCTCGACGATGCGGGGAACCGGCAGATTGCCAGCAGGACCAGGACCACAGCCTCCCTCGGCGAGCGTGCGCCCGAGATCGAGGAAGCGATCGTCCAGGCCTCGGCCATCGCACAGCAGTCGCTCGCCCAGGTACCGCAGCGCGACGGTTGGCGGATCACCAGTCTGGACGTCACCTTCGGGCTCACCCTCGCGGCGGAAGCCGGTGTCATCCTGTCAAAGGCGTCGGCGGAGGCTTCGTTCGAAGTCACCCTCACTGTGGAGCGGACGCCGGGGGCGTGATGACGAGCGCGGGGTACTGGGTCGAGCTGCATCAGGCCGATGAGCGTCTGGGCGGCGGTTTCCTTCTCACCCGCCGCTTCGTCCTCACCGCCCTGCACTGTCTGCGCGGTCTTTCCGTCGACCAACACGTGGTGATCGTCCTGGCGGACGGGGAGCGGATCGACGGACGGGTGAGCCGACAGGACAAGGAGGCCGACCTGGCCCTCGTGGAGATCGCCGCCGAGTACCGGGTGACCCTTCCGATCCCCGCCGCGCACGTCGCCCATGACGGCGACCGCTGGCGCGGCCCCTACCGGCCGGCCTCCCACGACGTGCATCTCAGTGGCCACGTCAGCGCTGGATCAGCCGATCATCTCTGCGTCGGGGGCGGGACGATCGAGGCCCTGCACCTGACGGCGGACCAACTCCTCGGAGACTACTCGGGCTACTCGGGTGGGCCCGTCGAGGGCTTTTGGGAGGACAGCGCTCAACAGCCCGTCGTCATGGGCGTCCTCATCGAACAGGCGCGGGACAGGGCCGACGGCACCCGCGCGGCCAATGTGCTCTTCGCCGCCACCATCGGTGAGGCGATGCGGCGCTTCGACCACTTCGACGTCGCCCATCTGATCGATGTGGTCCGGCCGCCCCGCCAGTCCGGGGTACCCGACGCCGACAGGCGCCCCGCGACGACGGGGAAGTTCGCCACCGCGGAGGCGGTCCTGAACCGGCTCGACCAATGGGACGAACGCGACGTCATGGACCCGGCCCAGATCGCCGAGCTCAGGTTCATGACCGTCAAAGCGCTCATCGAGAGCGAGCTCGGCGGAGGCGGCGCGTGACGGACCTCTGGCGAGAGACGATCTCGCGCGCCGAGCGGGCACTGCGCGGCGACGCCACCGCGCGGGCGCGGCTGGCCGACGCGGCCGAGACCCTCCGCAAGGATCCACGGTTGCTGAAGCGCGCCACCATCGGCAAGGATCTCGCCCGCCTCACCACGCTGCTCGACGCCCTCGGGCTGTACGGGGCGTCCCGTGCCCTCTTGGAGTATGTGGTGTCCCGCCTCGTATGGGACCCCGAGGGGCTCGGCCTGGATGTCTCCGTCCGCAACCAGCTGGCGGTGGTGCTCGCGGACCGGGGCCATGTGTCGGCCGCCGCGAACTTGCTGGCCGGGACGGTCGAGTTCGCGGCGCGGCAGGGCGGCGTTCCGGCCATGGCGGGGACGTACGCGAACCTGGCCGCCGTCAAGTTCCGACTCGGCGATGCCGAGGGCGCCGTGACGGCCGCCCGCCGGGCCGAGGCCGCTCTCGCGGCCCGCACCGAAGCCACGGAGGATCTGGAGGAGGTCCGGCTGCTGGTGATCTCCGTGCTGACGTCGGCGGCGCGGCGGAGGAACCAGCACGCCGAGGCGGACCTGCTCCTCGAAAGGCTGGAAGGAAGCGTCCGGCGCCTCGTGGACATGCTCGGCGGCGAGCATCCCCAGTCCCTCTCGGCGCTGGTGACGCTCGCCTCCGCCGAGTTCGAGTCGGCGAGCGCGGCGGGCTCCCCGGAGCGCATGGAGCGGGCCGCGGACGTGTTGGCCGTCGCCGCGCAGCGGGCCTCCGCGACCATGGGAGCCCACCATCCGCAGGCGATCAGCGCGCTGTCGAGCCTCGCCACCGCCGAGGCCGAAGTGGCCCGCGCCACCGGGGACGAGCGCCGTGCCACCGCGGCCGAGTCCATGCTCGCCGCGGCCGCCCGGCGCGCCACCGCTCACCGGCAGGGCTCGACACGGCCGCCCTCGTCCGGGCCGCGGGAGCCGCGTGTTCCCCCTCGTCGTATGCCCTCCGCCGGGTCAACGGCCGAGCAGCGGCCCCGCGGCGAGCCGGGGGACCCGGCCGAGTCCACGGCGACGTTGCGCTTCCACGTGCTCGGCCCGGTCCGTGCCTGGCGCGGCAGTGAGCTGCTGTCCAGCGGCTCACCCCAGCAACGCGCCCTGCTCGCCGCCCTGCTGCTGCACGACGGACACACCGCCACCTCGCCCGAGCTCGTCGAGGCTCTCTGGGGCGAGGAACCGCCGAACGCCGCCATTGCCGCGCTGCGCACCTACGCCTCACGGCTGCGCAAGGCCTTCGGCCCCAACGCCGACGTACTCGTCAGCGAATCCGGGGGCTACGCGCTGCGCGTCGCACCGGCGTCGCTGGACCTCTCCGTGGCCCGGGACCTCGCCCTACGGGCGGAGCGGGAACACAAGGCGGGTGAAGCACGGCAGGCACGCGAACTCCTCGGCAGGGCCCTGGCGCTGTGGGAGGGCGAGACGTTGGCCGGCGTCCCCGGTCCATTCGCCGAGCACCAGCGTCTCCGGCTCGAGGAGTGGCGGCTCCAGCTCCTGGAGACCCGCCTCGACCTGGACCTCGAACTCGGCCACCACGCCGAGGCCGTCTCCGAGCTGACGGCGCTCACGGCGGCCCACCCGCTGCGCGAACGGCTCCGCGAACTGCTCATGCTCGCCCTCTACCGCAGCGGCCGCCAGGCCGAAGCCCTCGCCGTCTACGCCGATACCCGCCGGCTGCTCGCCAATGAGCTCGGCCTCGATCCCAGGCCCGAGCTCTCCCGCCTCCAGCAGCGCATTCTGCGGGCCGACGCCGAGCTGGACCACCCGGTCGAGGAGTCCGCCCCGGCCGCCGCGACGATCGTCCGTCCCGCCCAACTCCCCGCCACCGTCTCGGACTTCACCGGCCGCGCATCCTTCGTACGGGAGCTGGACGACCAGCTCGCCGACCCCGAGGGGCGCGTCCTGAAGGTCTCGGCCATCGCGGGCATCGACGGCGTCGGCAAGACCACCCTCGCCGTCCACGCGGCGAGCCGGGCCAGACCGTACTTCCCCGACGGCCAGCTGTACGTCGACCTACAGGGCGCCGGTCCCCGGGCGGCCGAGCCCGAGGCTGTCCTCGGCGCGTTTCTCCGGGCCTTGGGCACACCGGACTCGGCCATCCCGGACACGCTGGACGAACGAGCCGCGCTCTACCGCTCCACCCTCGACGATCGCCGCGTCCTGGTGCTGCTGGACAACGCCCGCGACGCGAGCCAGGTACGGCCGCTGATCCCCAGTTCCCCCGGCTGCGCCGCGCTCATCACCAGCCGTGCCCGGATGACGAACCTCGCCGGGGCCCACCTCGTCGACCTCGATGTCATGGCCCCGGAGGAAGCACTCCAGTTCTTCACCGAGATCGTCGGGCGGGAGCGGGTGTCGACCGAGCGTGAGGCGGCCCTGGATGTGGTGGCCGCCTGCGGATTCCTGCCGCTTGCCATCCGTATCGCCGCGTCCCGGCTGGTGTCCCGGCGCGTCTGGACGGTCTCGGTGCTCGCCGCCAAGCTCGCCGACGAGCGCCGTCGCCTTGACGAGCTCCAGGCCGGGGACCTCGCGGTGAAGGCCACCTTCGAGCTGGGTTACGGCCAGCTGAGCCCCCAACAGGCCCGTGCCTTCTGTCTCCTCGGTCTCGCCGACGGCCAGGACATCTCGCTCGCCGCGGCCGCGGCCATGCTCGACCAGCCGTGGGAAGAGACCGAGGACGTCCTGGAGTCACTGGTCGACACCAGTCTTCTGGAATCGGCGGGACCGGGACGATACCGCTACCACGACCTCGCGCGGTTGTACGCACGGGACCGCGCCGAGCTGGACGAACGGGAGGCGGCGCTCTCCCGGCTGCTCGACTTCTATCTCGCGACCGCGACCGAGGCGTACGCCGCGGAGCACCCCGGAGACCGGAGTGTGGCGCACCTGGAGCCCACCCGGTACCCCGGTGTGGAGTTCTCCTATCTGGACGACGCCCGGCGCTGGCTCGGCTCCGAGGCGCAGTGCATCCTGTCCTGCGCCCGCCAGCTCACCCACGGAACCCATCTGCGCCGCTCGATCGACCTGCTGTGGAGCGTCAAGGACACCGTGGGGTCGAGCAACCCCCGCCAGTACCGGGAAACCGCGGAGGCGGCGAAGCGGGCGGCGCACGGAGCCCGGGACGCACAGGCCGAGGGCCGGGCCTGTGCCGCGCTCTCCGCGGTGCACCTCACCGCCGGGAACCTGGAACAGGCCGATGCGGAGGCACAGCGCGCACTGGCGCTGGCCGTGGCCATCGACGATCCGGTCACCGGGGCCTGGGCACCGTACGATCGCGGCGTCATCGCCCTGGAGCAGGGACGGCACACGGAAGCGGACCGGTACCTGAGGGAAGCCCTCTCCAGGTTCCGCGCGGACGACAACCCGTTTGGCGTGGCCAACGCCCTGTGCCGGCTGTCCCACCTGGAGACGAGCCTGGGCAATGTGCGCAGCGCCGTCGCCCTCGCCGAGGAGGCCATCGACCGTCTTGGCGACGAGGCCGCCACTCTGGCCCTCGCGGAGTGCCGCTACGCGCTCGGGCTCGCGCTCCTCCGCACCGAACACACCGACGAGGCGCTGGAACAGCTGGACCAGGCCCTGGAGATCTTCCAGGACGGTGGGCAGGCCCTCGGAGCGGGCATGGTCCACTTCCGGCGGGCCCAGATCCTCCTCACCGCGAACCACCCCGCGCAGGCCGCCGCCGAGGCCGAGCAGGCGCTGGCGGTCCTCCACAGAGTGGGCGGCGACCGGCGAAGGGCAGACGTCCTGCTCGTGCTCGGGCACGCCATGGACGGGATGGGCGAGTCCGCGCGGGCGCGCACCTGCTGGGCGGAGGCCCTGGCCCTGTACGAGGACGTTCCCGGCGAGGAGAGCGCCGAACTGCGTGAACACCTGCGGTCCAGGCTCGGCGACACGGCGGCGCACGACGGGACGAGTCACCTCACGGGCACATGAGTCACGGGTACATGAGGTCTTCGGCCACCCCTCACGTGTCCCGGCCGTAGAGCGCGGCGATGTCCTCGGAGCCGGTCCACCGGCTGTAAGTGGGCTGCTGCGGCCATCCGTCGGGCGAGTCCTGCCACTCCTCCTGGCGCCCGTACGGCAACACGTCGATCAGCGCGAAGGAGTAGCTGAGCTGTTCCGTGCCACGGCCGTTGGTGTGCCAGGTGCGGTAGACGGTGTCGCCGTCGCGCAGGAACACGTTGACGGCGAATCCGCCGCCGGGCGGGGCGCCGACGTCGGTACCGAACGGGCTGTTCGCCGTGGAGTACCAGGCCATCGTGTTCCCGACCCGTCGCTTGTAGGCGAGTGCCTCGTCGATCGGGCCCTGGGTGACGATGACGAACCGGGCGTCGTAGTTGCCCAGGAACTCCAGCCTGGTGAACTGCGAGGTGAACCCCGTGCAGCCCGGGCACTGCCACTGCTCGCCGGGGAACCACATGTGGTTGTAGACGATCAGCTGCTTCCTGCCGTCGAAGAGGTCCACCAGCCGGACCGGCCCGTCCTCGCCCTCGAGGGTGTAGTCGGGCATCTCGACCATCGGCAGGCGGCGGCGCTGGGCGGCGATCGCGTCGAGTTCCCGGGTCGCGGCCTTCTCCCGGACACGCAGCGCTTCGAGCTCACGTTGCCAGGTGTCGGCGTCAACGACGGACGGCAGTGCGTTGGCGGTCATGCCATGGTCCCTTCCTGATCATGTATGTGGTGTGCGATCTATAGGTGTAGACCCCGCTCGGTCGTCGAACTCATCGGTGGCCGGCCACTCGGATCGGCTCCGATCGGCTCCGATCGGCAGAGCCCCGGCCGCTGCCCCGGCGCGTTACCCTTTTTGCAGGACATCCACCGATATCTGTGACTACGGAGGGTATCGGGATGGTGGGAAGAGCCGGGGTCGATTCCGAGGCGAAGCGGATGCCGACCGGCTTCGCGGACGTGCCCGAGGCGCCCGCTCCGGCCCTCGCTCTCCTGGGCTCCGACGGCACCATCCTGGCGTGGGGAGAGGGCTGCCGGCGGCTGCTCGGGCACCGCGCGGAGGACGTCGTGGGGCTGCCGGTGCGGGAGTTGCTGGAGACCCCGGTCGAAGCGGTGCGGTGGTCCTCGGCTCCGGGAGACATGGGCAGGCACGGCGGCCGGCGGGCCGCCAACGCGGTCGTGAGGGTCAGGCACCGGGACGGCGAGCGGTTCCGGCTGACGGTGGAGACCATCGCGCTGACCGGCGGAGACGGTGAGAGCTGCTGGTTCGTCGCCATCACTGGGGCGCCGGACGGAGTGCGGAGCGCCGACGCCGAAGCGGCGCTTCTGGACCGGTCGCCGCTGGCCGTGGCGGTGTGGGACACGCGCACACGGCTGCTGTGGTCGAACCGGGCCTGCCGGGAGATCGTGGGCCGCTCGGAGGTGGACCCGCCCACCCGGTCCACGCGGCGCGCCGTGCGCGGTTTCGACCGGGCCACCATCGAGCCGGTGATACGGCGGGTGCTCACCTCGCGGGAGCCGGTCGGCGACCATGTGCTGCGGTGGGTGTCGCCGGAGCACGGCCGGGAGGTCGTCTTCGCCTCCTCCGTCTTTCCCCTCGCCCCCGAGGGCGGTGGCCCACTGGGCGTGTGCACCGTCTCATTGATCACCAAGAGCGGGGAGCGTGAGCGGCTGGCGCTGCTCGGCAGGGCGGCCAATCGGATCGGCACCACGCTCGATGTGATGACGACCGCGCAGGAACTCGCGGACACGGCCGTCCCCGCCCTCGCCGACTACGTCACGGTGGACCTGGCCGATGCCGTCCCGCTGGGCGGGGAGCCGCTGAAGCGGATGTCCGAGGCCCCCTCCGGCATCCCCGTCTTCCGCCGCGCGGGTCAGTCCTCCATCCACGGCGGTATGCCGGAGGCCGCCTTCCTGGTGGGGGACGTGGTGTACGTACCGCCCGGCTCGCCGTTCCTCACCGCGCTGTACGGGGACCAGCCCTACTTCGAGCCCGCCATGAAGACCGGCCCGGGGACCTGGCTCGACCGTGACCCCCAGCGCAGACGGCTCATCCACGACACCGGTATGCACTCGGTGATGATGATCCCGCTCAGGGCCCGCGGCACCATCCTCGGCATCGCCGTGTTCACGCGGACCGACAACGCCGTGCCCTTCTCCCAGGACGATCTGCTGCTGGCCGAGGAACTCTGCGTCCAGGCGGCGCTGAGCCTGGACAACGCCCGCCGCTACACACGGGAGCGGTCCGCCGCCCTCGCCCTCCAGCGCAGCCTCCTGCCGCAGGAGCTGTCGGGCGGCGCCGCGGTGGACCTGGCAGGCCGCTATCTGCCGTCGGACCGGCACGAGGGGGTGGGCGGGGACTGGATGGACGCCATCGAGCTGCCGGGCAACCGGATCGCCCTGGTCATCGGCGATGTCATCGGCCATGGCATCGACGCGGCCGCCGCCATGGGCAGGATGCGCACCGCGGTCCACACCCTCGCCGCCCTCGACCAGCACCCCGCGGAACTGCTCGACCACCTGGACAAGGTCACCGCCCGGCTCGCCGAGACGGGCACCTGGTCCCCGGAGTACTCGTCGGTCACCGGCGGAACCTGCCTCTACGCCGTCTACGACCCGGCCACCCGCCTCTGCACCCTGGCCCGCGCCGGGCATCCGCCACCGATGCTGGTGGCCCCCGACGGCCACGCCAGGATCGCCGACACACCGGTGGGCCCACCGCTCGGAATCGGCACCGGAGCTTACGAATCCATCGACCTGGAGCTCCCCGGGGGGAGCCTGCTCGCCTTCTTCACCGACGGGCTGGTGGAGACCCGGCACAGCGACATCGACGCCGGTCTCGACCGGCTGCTCGCCGCGCTGCAACGCCCCTCGGCGAGCCTTGAGGAGCTGTGCGCCCGCGTCATCACGAGGATGACCACGGGCGCTCCCCCGGAGGACGACATCGCCCTCCTCATGGCCCGGACACGCGCCGACCGCGGCGGCCGGGCGGCCGCCCACGGGGAGCACCGCGGGCCGTCGGCCTGACGCACACCGTCCGTCACGGGATCGTGGCGGCGGCGACCTCCCGCAGCAGCCCCATCACGGCCTCGGCGCGCGCGGTCTGGGTCATGCCCTTCACCGAGGCGATCTTGACTTCGAGCGGGGGGCTTCCGTCCCGCAGCTCCAGTTCCGCGATCTCGCCGCCGCCGTAGGTCTGGCTGGTCGCCGGCCGCTGGTTCAGCACGGAGTATCCGAGCCCCCGGGCCACCAGGGAACGCACCGTCTCGTAGCTCCGGGTGCGGTAGCGGACATCGGGCGCGGTGCCGGTGGCGGCCACCAGCGAGCGGAAGTAGTCGCGGCTGTGCGGCAGGTCGAGCAGGACGAGGGGTTCCGCGGACAGTTCGGCCAGCTCCACGGTGCCCTGCCCGGCCAGCGGATGATCGGCGGGGACGATGACATAGGCCGGGGCCCGCGCGATCGTCTCGCCGCACAGGTCCGGCTCGGCCGACAGACCCAGGCCGTAGGTGAGGGCGAAGTCGATACGCCCCGCGCCCAGGGCCTGGACGAGCTGATCCGTCTCCGCCTCCACCACGTCGATCTCGATGCCCGGGTAGCGGCCGGTGCATTCGCTGAACAGGGGCGGCAGATAGTACGGGGCCAGCGTCACGAAGCAGCCGACGGCCACCGGTCCGGAGATCGTCTCACCGTCTCCCCGGGCCTCCCGCTCGACCTCACGCGCACGGGCCAGCAGCTCCCGCGCGTGGCTCTGAAGCCGCTCCCCCGCGGGCGTCAGGGTCAGCCCCCGTCCCCTGCGGCGGATGAACAGCTGCACCCGCAGATCGCGCTCCAGGTTGTGGATGGCCGCGGACACGGCGGACTGCGCGATGTGGAGCGCCCCCGACGCCTCCGTCATCGAACCGCGCTCGGCGGCCTCGAGGAAGTAGCGGAGCTGGAGGAGGGTGAAACCCACCGGTGCTGTCATGCGTGACCCTCGCGCCTGGTGATCGGTGTCCGTGCCGGTGCCGACCCTATGCGGCGGCGTCCATGGGCGCTCAAGAGGCGGCCTATGGGTGCTCAGGGGGCGTGTCGGCGACGTCCTCGGGGCGCAGCAGGGCGGATCCGGTGGTCTCCTTCAGGGACAGGGCGGCGATGAGACCGCCGGCGGCGAACACCATCAGGTAGGGGCCGGGCAGCAGGGTGGAGCCGGTCGCGGAGATGAGCACGGTCATCAGATACGGCACCGTGCCGGCGAACAGGGCGGCGGTGAGGTTGTAGGCGATGGACAGGCCGCTCTGACGGGTGCGGGTGGGGAAGATCTCCGCCGACCACACCGCGTAGGTGCCGAGGATCGCGGCGAGGATCACGCCGAGCAGCAGACCGGCGATCCAGGTTCCGGCGAGCCCGGTCCGCATGAGGAGGAACGCGGGGGTGGCGGCGACCAGGAGGGCCGCGGTGGCGCCGACGAAGACCGGTTTGCGTCCCACGCGGTCGGACAGCAGCCCGAACACCGGGACCAGCACCAGCCCCAGCAGCGAGATCACCGTGGACAGCAGGGCGGCGCTGCCGGCCGAGTGCCCCAGGTGGTCGGTCTCGTAGGTGACCAGGTACGTCAGCACCGCGTAGAAGGGCACGTGCATGGCCGCCATCAGGCCCGCCGCCTGGAGCAACTGCCGCTTGTGGTTGCGGAGCAGCTCCCGTACGGGGGTGCGCGGCACGGCGTCGTTGGCCTCGAGCGTCCGGTACTCGGGGGTGTCCTCGATCTTGTTGCGGATGATGAAGCCGATGACGCCGAGCGGTGCGGAGATGAGGAACGGGACGCGCCAGCCCCAGGAGGTCAGCTGGGCCTCGTCGAGCCCGGTCGACAGCAGCAGATAGACGAACGAACCGGCGAGGAACCCCAGCAGGGAGCCGACCTCCAGCCAGCTCACCCCGAATCCGCGACGGCGCCGGGGGGCGCTCTCGGCGAGGAAGCTCGCCGCGCTGCCGAACTCGCCGCCCGCCGCGAATCCCTGGATCAGACGCAGGATCACCAGGAGCACCGGGGCGCCGACCCCGATCGCGGCGTAGCCGGGCAGCAGACCGATGGTCAGGGTCGCGCCGGACATCATGAAGATGACCAGCGACAGTGTGCGCTTGCGGCCGATCCGGTCGCCGAGCGGTCCGAACACCATGGCGCCGATGGGCCGGATGCCGAAGGACACGGCGAACACGCCGAACACGGCCAGCAGTCCGGTGGTGCCGTTCTCGTCCGGGAAGAACACGGTCGCGACCGTACCGGCGAGATAGGCGTAGGCGGCCCAGTCGAACCAGTGCACGAACACGCCGACGGCTCCCGCGGCAACGCTTCTGCGCAGGGCGACGGCGTCGGTGGCCACCTCGACCTCGGTCGTGGTGACGTCGGTGTGAGTGGTGGGCATTGCGCGCCTCCTCGGGGATGGGGTGGAAGAAGACGAAGCTGTGCGGGCGGCCGCCTCGGTCAGCGGCTCGCGTATCGGGCCGGGCTCCGGTCCACACCGGTCCAGGCCAGCGCCGTCGCCCCGTCGAGGAGGGCCCGCTGGGCCGTCCCGCCCACGCAGAACGCGGCGAACTCGTGCTGGTGGTTGGTGGCGGGCAGCGAGCCGATGCCGATGTAGGGGTGGATGGCGGGCACCACCTGCGAGACGTTGCCCATGTCGGTGGAGGCGCGGTTCATCCGGGCGGCCTGCCCTGGCGGCGCGAACTCCCTCCCCAGGGCGAGGGCGTTCGCGCGGTAGTGGCCTAGGGCGGTCTCGTCGTTGCGGAACTCCGCGTACGGCTTGCTCTCCGGCTCGATCTCCAGCTCGCACCCGGTGGCGAGGGCGCCCGCCTCGAAGGCCCGCATGACCCGTGGTTCGAGCCGGGCCAGTTCGGCGAGGGTTTCCGCCCTGACGTACCAGCGGCCGGCGGTTCGCTCCGGGATGGCGTTCGGGGCGTCCCCGGCGTGGGTCACCACACCGTGCACCCGGGCGGAGGACGGCAGTTGCTGGCGGAGCAGCCCGATGGCGACCTGGGCCACGGTGAAGGCGTCGGCCGCGTTGACCCCGGCCTCGGGGTAGGCCGCGGCGTGCGCGGATCTGCCGGTGTACGAGACCTTGGAGTGGCTGACCGCGAACGGACGGGCCTCGGCGACGTCCACCGGCGCCGGATGCGCCATCATCGCCAGGTCCACCCCCGCGAAGGCGCCCCGGTCGAGCATCTCGATCTTGCCGCCGCCGCCCTCCTCCGCCGGGGTGCCGTACACCTCGACGGTGAGGCCCGCGTCGTCGGCGACGGCGGCGAGGCCCAGCGCGGCGCCGACCGAGCTCGCCGCGATGAGATTGTGCCCGCACGCGTGGCCGAGGCCGGGCAGCGCGTCGTACTCGGCGCACAGCGCGATCCGGACCGGCCCGCCGCCGAACCGGGCGTGGAAGGCGGTGTCCAGGCCCAGGTAGGAGGAGGTGACGTCGAATCCGGCACGGTCCAGCAGCTCGGGTACGGCGGCCGCCGCCCGGTGCTCCTCCCAGGCGGTCTCCGGGTCGGCGTGCAGCCGCTCGGACAGCCGGATCAGCTCCTCGGCGTGCCGGTCGACCTCGTGCCGGGCGGCCTCTTTCAGCGGCCCCGTCGTGCCCATGGCCGCCATCACCGATCGCCCGGTACGCCGTAGGAGGGGGCGGAGGCGGGATCGAGTCCACGGCGCACGTAGTCGTCCCGCTGCGGCAGCCAGACGTCGAGGAGTTCGGCGAGCCGGTCGACGGGGTCGTCTGCCCAGTCCACGCGCAGATCGGTCACCCGCCAGTCCACGTCCGCGACGACCGCGAGGCCCGCGGAGTGCACCGGCCCCTCCTCGCCACCGGCCTCGACGGCCGCCTTCAGGGCGGCGACCAGCCGCTCCTCCAGTTCCCCCGGGGCGGCGGAGTACGCGTCGAGGAGGACGTCCGGGATGTGCTCGCCGCACAGCATGTTGCCGGCCGCCACCGCGCCCTCGGCGGTGGCCGAGGCGTATGTGCCCAGGGTGTGCGAGCCGCTGTAGGCGAACCCGGGCCCGGAGCGGCCCACCAACGTCAGCTGACGGTAGGCGATCGACTTCGCGTTGCGCGCCGCGCCGGTGACATCGGCCAGGGCGCGTTCCGCGTCGCCGTGGTCCGCCAGCCCCTCCAGCAGGCTCGTGCCGAGTGTGGGGTCGGTGACGTTCTGCGAAGCCGCCGCGCCGATCCCGGGCCGCAGATGGGCGACCCGGGCGGCGACCGCCGGACTGGACGAGCTGGCCACGATGCCGAACCGCGCGCCGTCGCGGACCACCAGGGAGAACGTCATGCCCGCACCTCCCCGGGGATCACGGCGACGGCGTCGATCTCGCACAGCCACTCCGGACGGGCCAGGGCCGACACCACCAGGCCGGTGGAGATCGGGTGGACGCCCTTGGTCCAGCGGCCCACGGTGCGGTACACCGCCTCGCGGTAGCGCGGGTCGATCAGATAGATGGTCAGCTTGACCAGGTGCTCCATCCGACTGCCCGCCTCTTCGAGCAGCGTCTTGATGTTCGCCATGGCCTGTTCGGCCTGCGCCCCGGCGTCGCCGATGCCCACGGACTCGCTGGTGTCGAGGTTCTGGCCGATCTGGCCCCGGACGTACACGGTGTTACCGGCGACGACGGCCTGACAGAGGTCGTTGTCGAGGTTCTGCTCCGGATAGGTGTCGCGGGTGTTGAACGGGCGGATCCGGGTGTGCCCGCCGGTGACGATCGGTGCCTTGACGGCGTTCGCCCGGCGGCCCTCGTTCGTGGAGGTCATCAATCTGCTCCTCACTTCTTCCAGGCGGTCGGCGTGGCGCCGGGCCGGTCACCGGCGCCGTACGCGAGGTAGCCCCGCTGGGTCGTGATGTGGTCGGCGATGTACCGGGCGTCGTGCCAGACACCCCAGATGAAGCTCGAGCCGCGGCGGGACAGCCAGGGCAGGCCCAGGAAGTAGACGCCGGGCTCGGACGACACCCCGCGCCGCTGGTCCGGCCTGCCGTGCTCGTCGAACGCGTCGACCTCGAGCCAGCCGTAGTCGGTGGCGAAGCCCGTCGCCCAGACGATCGAGGTGACGCCCGCCCCGGCCAGGTCGAGCTCCAGCCGGGGGTCGGCCACGCCCGCCGGGTCCGGCCCGAGGACGTGGGCGGCCGGCTCCTCGGGGAGGTCGAGCCCATTGCGCTCGACGTACTCGTCGGCCGCCCGGAGGAGTTCGAGGTACTTGGCGTCGCCGAGCGCGATGTTCGTGGCGAGATCGGGTGCGAAGCGCAGCACGCCGTCGTCGTAGGACGCGGTCAGGCCGACGAGCTCGATGCCGTCGGCGGCCAGGGCGCGGAAGTCCACGGTGTGGCCGCCGCGGGCGCCGCTGACCGCGATGGTGACGTGTTCGGCCCCCTGCGGAGGCGTCTGCGCGTCCCAGCGCCCGAGCACACCGAGCCACCAGCAGAAGTCACGTCCGCGGTACTCGCGGGCGGGACGGTCGTGCGGACCGACGGAGAGGAGGACCCGGCGACCGGACCGGCGCAGCTCGTCGGCGATCTGCACCCCCGAGGACCCCGCCCCGACCACGAGGACCGCGCCCTCGGGAAGCCGCTCCGGATTGCGGTACGCGCTGGAGTGGATCTGCACCGGAACGGCACCGTCCGGCACGATGGGCGGGATCACGGGCCGCTGGAACGGTCCGGTCGCGGCCACGACGAAGCGCGCGTCGATGGGGCCCTCCGAGGTCTCGACCCGGAAACCGGGCCGACCGGGGGGCTTGCGCACCGAGGCCACCTCGACACCGCACCGGATCGGGGCGCCGATCTTCTCGGCGTACGTGACGAAGTAGTCCGCGATTTGGTCCTTGGAGGCGAAGGCATCGGGGTGGATCCCGGGGTCGACGTCGGAGAACTCCAGCCCCGGGAACCGGTCGTGCCACGCGGGCCCGTTCGCCACCAGGGAATCCCACCGCTCCGACCGCCACCGCTCGGCGATACGGTGCCGCTCCAGGACGATGTGCGGCACACCGCGGGCCCCCAGGTGCTCGCTCATCGCCACACCGGCCTGGCCCGCCCCGACGACGACTACTTCGGTCTCTTCACTCAACGTCCAGCCTCCACTCAGCCGGTGGTCCATCCCGGTGTCGCGTCGACCGGGCCACCGCACGAGGGATCCTTGGACATGGGCGTAGTTCTGTCCAACAGATGTTTCCGTGGAAGGCGATCTGATTTACAGATCCGGATGTACGGATTCAGAGCGCCGCGGCTGAGGACCGGGGCGAGCCCGGCGGTGATCGGAGACCCGGGCGAATCGGAGACCCGGGCAAACATCGCGCGGCTCTAGATCATCTTATCGAGTTAATGTCAATGGCTTCTCAGGGCCAACTGGGTGCGCCAGCCGCTAGTGTTCCCGCGGATCTGGACGGATTCCTGGATATTTGCCCCCTTCCCCTTTCCCGGTGACACGCACGCACACCAGCCACCCAAACCCCACCGAGGAGCCACGCATGCCCGCCCCCGAGCCTTCCCCTCCGCAATCGAGCCTCCTTGCGGCCGCTTCCCGCTCCGGGGCGAACGCCGACGTCGAACGGATCCTGCGCGGCCCCAGCGGCCTCGGCACGGCAGGTCTGCGCCTGGCCCGGCGCGAGGAACCGACGGCGCCGCCGGCGCCACCGACGCCGTCGGCGGTTCCGGCGGAGGGCAATCCGATCCCGGGCCTCTACCACCACCCGGTGCCGGAGCCCGACCCCGTGCGGGTGGAGGAGGTCAGCCGCAGGATCAAGGCCTGGGCGTTGGACGAGGTCGACCTGTACCCCGAGGAGTGGGAGGAGCAGTTCGACGGCTTCTCCGTGGGGCGTTACATGGTCGCCTGCCATCCGGACGCTCCCACCGTCGACCACCTGATGCTCGCCACGCGTCTGATGGTGGCGGAGAACGCGGTGGACGACTGCTACTGCGAGGACCACGGAGGCTCACCCATCGGCCTCGGCGGACGCCTGCTGCTGGCGCACACCGCCCTTGACGCCCTGCACACGACGCGGGAGTACCAGCCGCGGTGGGCGGAGTCGCTCCACTCGGACGCGCCCCGGCGCGCCTACCGGTCCGCCATGGAGTACTTCGTCCAGGCGTCCAGTCCCTCCCAGGCCGACCGGTTCCGGCACGACATGGCCCGTCTGCACATGGGGTACCTCGCGGAGGCCGCCTGGGCGCAGACGGACCATGTCCCCGAGGTGTGGGAGTACCTGGCGATGCGCCAGTTCAACAACTTCCGCCCCTGCCCCACCATCACCGACACCGTCGGCGGCTATGAACTACCGGCCGACCTGCACGCCCAGCCCGCCATGCAGCGGGTCATCGCGCTCGCCGGAAACGCCACCACCATCGTGAACGACCTGTACTCGTACACCAAGGAACTCGCCAGTCCGGGCCGGCATCTGAACCTGCCCGTGGTGATCGCCGAACGCGAGGGCCTCTCCGAGCGCGACGCCTATCTGAAGGCGGTCGAGGTCCACAACGACCTCATGCGCGACTTCGAGGCCGAGGCCGCGGCCGTGGCCGTCGCCTTCCCCGTCCCGGCCGCGCAGCGCTTTCTCCGGGGCGTGGCCGCGTGGGTCGACGGCAACCACTACTGGCACCAGACCAACACCTTCCGCTACAGCCTGCCCGATTTCTGGTAAGAAGAATGGAACCATCTGTGACCAGCACCGACCTCAGCGCCGACGTCGCCACCCCCTCCGGCGCCACCATGTTCATCCCGGCCCCGGCGACCCCCTACCAGGGGGACATCGCCCGCTACTGGGACCGCGAGGCCAGGCCGGTGAACCTGCGTCTCGGCGATGTCGACGGCCTTTACCACCACCACTACGGCATCGGAGACGTCGACCGCGCCGCCCTCGGCGACCCCGACGACAGCACATACGAGAAGAAGTTGATCGCCGAGCTCCACCGCCTGGAGTCGGCACAGGCCGAACTCCTCCTGGACCACCTCGGCCCCATTGGACGTGACGACACGCTCGTTGACGCCGGCTGCGGCCGCGGCGGCTCGATGGTCATGGCCCACCAGCGCTTCGGGTGCCGGGTCGAGGGCGTCACACTCTCGGCCAAGCAGGCCGACTTCGCCAACCAGCGCGCCCGCGAACTCGGCATCGAGGACCATGTCCGCGCCCGCGTCTGCGACATGCTCGGTATGCCCTTCGAGACCGGGCGGGCCGCGGCCTCGTGGAACAACGAGTCGACCATGTACGTGGACCTGGAAGACCTCTTCGCCGAGCACTCCCGCGTCCTCGCGGTCGGCGGGCGCTATGTGACCATCACCGGCTGCTGGAACCCGCGTTACGGCCAGCCCTCGAAGTATGTCTCCCAGATCAACGCGCACTTCGAGTGCAATATCCACTCCCGCCGGGAATACCTGCGCGCCATGGCCGACAACCGCCTCGTACCGCAGGCCGTTGTCGACCTCACTCCCGCGACCCTGCCGTACTGGGAGTTGCGGGCCACGTCCTCACTGGTCACCGGCATTGAGAAGGCGTTCATCAACTCCTACAGGGACGGTTCCTTCCAGTACCTGCTCATCGCCGCCGACCGCGTCTGATCGTCGGCACCCACTCCGCGGGTGGGGGGCATGGGGCCCGGCGGGCGCTCATGCACCCACCCAGGAACGCGGTCAGCCGCTGGAACCGCGGACCACGAGCTCGGGTTTCAGGACGACGTCTTCGCTGCCGCCGTCGAGGAGGGCGAGGGAGGCCTCGACCATGCGCTCGGCGGTCGAGCCCAGGGTGGTGAGCCCCGGTGCGGCGGTGTCGGAGATGTACGTACCGTCGAAGCTCGTGATCGCGTACTCGGCGGGCACCCGCTTACCGGCGTGCTGAAGCGCCGTCAGCAGGCCGAGCGCGACAGTGTCGGCGGTGCAGATGATCGCGTCCGTGTCGCCGGGGTTCGCGAGCAGGAGCTTCGCCGCGTCGGTGCCGCTCGCCACCGTGAAGTTCGGCATTTCCAGAACCCGGTCGTCCGGTCCGGCGAGCGCGCGGAACGCGGCTGTGCGCTCGATGCTCGACGAGGAGTCCTCCTGCGCGTCGACCATCAGGATGCTGCGGCGGCCCCGCGCCCGCAGATGTTCCACGAGCAGGCGGACCCCCGCCGCGTTGTCGAGCCGTACCGAAGGCGCTTCGACGCCTCGGGCGCGGCGGTCGACCTGCACGACGCGGTTGGACCGCGCGAGCTCCGTGATCGCCGCGCCGCTCCGCTCGAACGCCGCGGGCACCACGAGCACCGCGTCCACCAGCACCCGATCCATGGCGCCGAGCTGGCGCCGCTCGGTCTCCGGGCTCTCGCCCGTGTCGATCGTCACCAGCCGCTTGCCCTGAAGGTCCAGACGGCGCGAATACGCCGACACCAGCTCCGCGAAGTAGGCGTTCGCGATCGCCGGAACGACAAGGGCCAAGGAATCCGTCGACTGAATCCGCAGCGCCCGCGCCGCCGCGTTCACCCGGTAGCCGAGTTCGTCGCATGCGGTCCGCACCCGCAGCGCCAGCTCGGGATCGACATTGCGCTGAACGCCGGACAGCACACGGCTCGCCGTCGGCACTGACACCCCCGCGCGCAGCGCCACGTCCTTCAAGCCTATGCGCGCGCCCATCCTGATCTCCCCTGATTTCCGCCCGCCGATGCTATCAGGACGGTCTCGGCGACCCATTGACGCGGCAGGGGCCGGCGTGCTTGGGTTCGGAAATGGTTTTCCTGGCGAGAGTACCCTACGACCGCCGCACCGGCGGTTTAGCGGTCCACCCCGCCGCTTAGCACCCCGCCTCGCCGCCGTACACGCCTCCCATCCTCGGGCGCGATGGCGGTCACCGCGCACCGCGCCCGCCGCACATCCCACGCGGAGCCGCGTCGTCCCCGGACGCGGTCCACGCGCCCCTCGAACGCGAACCCATGATTTCCCCGAGCTCAACCATCCGCCCCTCCCCACATCGCCATACGTCGAAAGGCGCCCTTCCATGAGCACTGAGGCTCAGCAAGGTCGTAGAGGCACGACCGTCGAATCGAACGGCGTCAATCCCGTTCCCGATGCCGAGCGGCGCGGGAAGCCGCGGGGCCTGTTCGCCGTGTGGTTCGCCTGGAACATCTCGATCCTCGGCATCAGTTACGGCATCTTCGTCTTCGGCCTCGGTCTGAACGTCTGGCAGACGATCGTCGCCGGTACCGTCGGCTACCTCGTCTCGGCCACCCTCGTGGGCATCCTCGCGGTCGGCGGGCCCCGCACCGGACTGCCGACCCTCGCCCAGACGCGTTTCGCGTTCGGCATGAAGGGCAACAGGATCCCCGCGTTCTTCGCCTACCTGTCCAATATGGGATGGAAAGTAACGATCATCACCCTCGCCTCGACCACCGGTGCGAACCTGTTCGCGAAGCTGTGGCCGTCGGTGTTCGCCGACGCCGACGGGTCGAGCGCCACGTCCACGATCGTGCTGTGGTTCGTGCTCGTGCTCGCCCTGACGATGACGGTCTCCGTCCTCGGCCACGAGCTCATCATGAAGGTCGAGGTCTGGATCTCGTGGGTGACCGGCGTCATGACGGTCGCGTTCCTCGGATTCATGGTGCCCGAGATCGAGTGGGCGCGTCTCGGTGAGACCCCCGCGGGCGGACCGCTGGTGTTCATCGGCGGCATCATCATGGCGATGACCCTCGTCGGTCTCGGCTTCCTCAACTACGGCGGCGACTTCGCCCGTTACCTCCCGCGCGACACCCCGGCGCGCGGCGTGATCGGCTGGACGGTCTCCGGGCTCAGCCTGCCGGTCGTCATCCTCCTGGCCGTCGGCGCGCTCCTCGTCGGCGGGGATTCCAAGCTCGGTGCCGCCACGGCGTCCGACCCGATCGGGGCGCTCACCGCGCTCCTGCCGATGTGGTTCTTCGTCCCCTTCTCCGTCGTGATCGTCATCTCGCTCGTCTCGGCCGCCATCACCGGCATGTACAGCTCCGGCCTCGCGCTCATGGCCGTCGGCGTACCGCTGCGCCGCTCCGTGACGACCGCGATCAACGCGATCATCATCGCGGCGGGCGCCTTCTACCTGCTGTTCATCTCCACCTCCTTCCTCGCGACGTTCCAGTCGTTCCTGTCGCTCATCGCCGTGATGATGGGCACCATGGGCGGCATCCAGCTCATCGACTTCATCCGGCAGCGCCGCATGGGCTGGAACACCGACCTGGCGAACCCGCGCGGCTACGGCGGCCGCGACGGGCGCTGGACGGCGATCCTGAGTCTGATCACCGGAACCGTCGTCGGTCTCGGCCTCGTGACCAGCTCCGACCCGAACTTCGCGAAGATCACGGGATTCCTCCTCACCGAGCAGGGCCGCACCGGCGTGTTCGGGTCGAGCGGACTCGGCATCGTCATCGCCCTGGCGCTCGGCGCCGCGCTCTACGCGCTCCTCACGTTCGGGCTCCGGCTGGACCCGAAGCCCGACTACTCGCTCAGGACCGCGGGAGACGCCGCCCAAGGAGCTGACACCCGTGTCCGCACATGAGGCCGCGCTGCGCCGATTCCGGAACCCGGACCCCTGGCACGCCCCCGCCGCCTACTGGTTCTGGCACCGGCTGCCCGACGAGGACACCATCCGCGCCCAGGTGCGGCAGATGCACGACGCCGGGATCCGGAGCTTCCAGGTGCAGGCGCGGCTGTCGTACCCGATCGAGGGCTACCTGGACGACGACTACCTCGCCGCGTGCCGTACGGCCGTCGAAACGGCCGCCGAGCTCGGCATGATCGTCGGCGTCTATGACGACTACAACTGGCAGACCGGTCACGCGGCGGGCCGGGCCGTGGCCGGACACGACGAGCTGCGCGAACGGCATCTGTTCTGGGTGCGGATCCCCGCGGGCGCGAGCGAGGGTTCGCTCAGCGGGATCCGCTCGGCGACCGAGAACCTCGGCCCGGCGGCGATGGACTGGCACTACGAGGGCGGCGTCGTCGCCTGGGCCGACTGGCGGGTCGAGTACGCGCTCGTCGTGGAAGCCACAGAAACCGAAGAAGCCACGGAAGCCGAAGAAGCCGCGGAAGCTACAGAAGCCGTGGAATCTGTGGAAGCCGCGGAAAGGGAGCAGGGCACGGCCGCCGCCGAGCGGCCCGAGCTCGTCGGCCGCGTGGACGGCGCCACCGACAGCTGCCGTGTCCGACTCGTCGAGCCCGTGCCGGACGGCGCGGAGGCGATCGTGTTCGTCTCCGCCCGCTGCGCGACCTCCCGGCTTGTGAACCCCGTCGACCCGGTCGCGGTCGATCGCTTCATCGAGGCCGGTTACCAGCCCTTCGCCGGCGCCCTGGGCGACTTCTTCGGTTCCACCGTGGCCTACATGTTCTTCGACCAGCCGCACGCCGTGTTCTACGACTGGGCGGAGCGCACGGGAGACCTGCGTTCGGCGATGCCGTTCCACGAGAGCCTGGCCGTCTCGATCCGGGAGCGCTGGGGCGGGCGGACCCCCCAGGTGCTCGCCGCCGTGCTCGACGGGGAAGACCCGGAGCGGCTGGGCCTCCGCGCCCAGTTCTACGAGCACTTCAGCGGCTACGCGATGGAGACGTTCCTCGGCAGGCTGCGCACCTGGAGCCACGCCCACGGTCTGCGTCAGTCCGGCCATGAAGTCCTCGGGCACGTCGGCGGCTGGGCGCTCGACACCGCGTTCGCGAACTGGGACCTGCGGGTGAACTTCGGGCTCGACCACTTCGGCGTGGACGGCTACCGCGACCTGACCGCGGTGGACGCGCAGGACGCCCTGGTGCAGCTCAGCCCCGTGTTCGGCGACTCGGTCGCCCGCCATCACGGCCGCGGCGGGACGATGGTGGAGCAGTACTTCGTCACCCCGCCCGAAGGCGGGACCCCGTGGTCCGGCCACTGGGGGCTCACCTTGCAGGAGTTGCGCACAACGGCGATCAACCACCATCTCCAGGGCATGCGCCAGATGATCTTCCACGGCTTCTACCAGACCCACGGCCATGGAGACGATCACGAGTCACTGCGGAACCCGCGCTTCGACTTCCCCCCGGGCATCAACTTCGAGCCGTGGTTCGCCGAACATCACCCGCGGTTCGCGCTCGAGAGCGCGCGGCTGAGCGAATTCCTCGAACCGGTGTCACCACAGAGCGATGTGGCGATCCTGTACCCGTTGCGTACGGTGTGGACCGCGGGTCAGCTCGGCGAGCAGGCGTCGGCGCTGGGCGGGTGGGCCCGCGCGCTCACCGAATCCCGGGTGGGCTTCCACCTCGTGGACGAACGCGATCTCGACGCCGCCACGGTGGCGGAAGGCGCGGTGTGGATCGGGGACCGCCGGTACCGGGCGCTCGTGCTCCCCGCCGTGACCACGTTGCGCTCGGCGGCGTCGCTGCGCCAACTTCGCCGTCTGGCCGAATCGGGCGTACGGGTGCTCGCCGGTGGCGCGACGCCCACCGTCTACCAGGAGGGCCCACAGACCGCCGCCGAGGACTGGGCGGACCTCGCCCCCGCCGTGGAGACGTTCCCCGCGGTCCCCGACGAGGCGGTCCTGCGCGGGCTCGCCGCACGGCGTGGACGGACTGAGCCGACACTGCGCGTGCCCGCGGGCTCGCCGGTGCGCTGGCGCGGCGGCCCGGACACGGCCGACGGCTTCCGCTTCGCGTGCTTCACCGAGAGCGAAGGGACGGTGGAGCTCCTGCTGCCCGACGGGCCCTGGCACATCGAGGAATGGGACGCCGCCGACGGCACCGTGCGCACCCTCGAAGCGGTCGGGAACCCGGTCGCGCTGCGGCTGGAGCAGAACGCGCTGCGCCTGTTGTGTGTGCGCGGGGACGCGGAGCCCGCTTCCGGCCGGGCGGACGCCACGGAGGATTCCGGGGCCGCGGCCGGTCACGGCACACCGGAGTGGTCGGCGCCGGAGGCGCTGGAATCGGGCTGGCTGCTGGAGGTCGCCGAGGACTCGTACGAGGAGGCGGGCACCCGCCGCGACATCGCGGTGACATGCGGCTGGGAGCGCCAGGGCCTTCCGGCGTTCGCGGGCACCGCCGACTATGTGCGGCGGATCGAGCTCGACACACCGGTCCCCCTGGAGCTGACGCTCCCGGCCGTCGCCGGGGCCGTGGCCGTGGCCGTGAACGGCACGCGGGTGGCGGAGCGCGCCTGGGCGCCGTACCGCGTCACGATCCCCGCCGACGCCCTGCGGCCCGGGGGGAACGAACTCCGCGTCCGGGTCGCGCCGTCGGCGGCCAACCGCTACTACGCCGGGACCGGGCTCCGCGCCGGGCCCGAGCCTTGCGGGCTGCTCGCGCCGCCACTGCTGCGCCACGCGCGCGAGACTCCGGGCCCCGGTGTGTCCCCGGACGGTTTCGGCTCCGGCCTCAGGTGAGGAGTTCCGCGAGCTGGGCCATCTCGGTGGGCGGGTCGATCACCGGCTGGATGAGGAGCTCGTCGATACCGGCCTGTTCCAGGGCGGTGATGCGGGTGAGGAGGTCGTCGCGGGTGCCGACCAGGGCCAGGGTGTTCATCAATGAGGGCAGGATCAGGTCGCGGTCGCGCGGTGCGATGCGTCCGAGGTAGTTGGGGTAGAGCTTGGTGTGCCGGTCCGGTGCGGTGGAGGTGGTGCCGCGCCGGTCGAGGAGCCGCCGCACCGCCTCGCCTTCCTCGGGGCCGAGTCGCCCGGCGAAGGCGGGTGTGTCGGCGGCGAAGACCAGCAGCGACATGACGAGGTGGCCCGTGGCGTCCCGGGCCGGGTCGCCGTGGGGGTCCTCGTCCTCGTCGAGGAGGTGGAGCGAGGTGACCACGTAGGAGTCCGGGTGGGAGTCGGGGTCATGGGGTGTGGCCCGGGCGGCGTGGCGGCGGGCGTCGTGCAGCGCGCGCCAGCCGGCGGGGTCCAGCAGGCCGAAGGAGATGAGGCCGGTGCCGCGGCGGCCGGCGACGGCGGCGGCTTTCGGTCCGCGCAGCGCGGCCACGACGAACTCGATCGGGTCGGCGGTGTTCACATGCGCCCCGGTGTGCAGGAACCGGATGTCGCCGACCCGGTCACCCTCGCGGTACTCCGTCGAACGTCCGGCGCACAGGTCCTGTAGTGCGGCGGTGAACTCCTCCAGCCTGGCCGCCGTGGTCGGCCGCATGCCCAGGGTGCGCCGGGCGGTGTTCCCGGTGCCGACCCCGCAGATGATCCGGCCCGGTGCCAGGGCGTTGAGGCCGGCCAGCCCGCTCGCGGCGGCCGGGGCCGAGCGCAGCGCCGGTGAGGTCACGCCGATGCCGAGCCTGATGCGGCTGGTGGCCTTCGCACACAGGCTCAAGGCGACGAAGGGGTCGCCGTGGACCATCGGGGTGTCGTAGACCCAGAAGCTGTGCAAGCCCAACTCCTCGGCCCGCACCGCGAGGTCTTCCACACCGGGATGCGCCGCGACGATGACGCCCGTACGCATCAAGACCTCCAGGGTGTGCGGTTGGAATCGGTCGTGCTCAGCATGGCAGCTCCCGGCGCGGGGCCGTGTCCGGTCAAGACCCTGCCGGCTCGACGACCTGACCCGCGCACTGATCGGGTCCAAGAAGGAGTCGCCCCCGCCCGGCTGATCGCCGTCCGGGGCCGGGGACAGGTGCTCGGGGTGCGTCTTCACGCCACGGTGGCCCCTTTCCCACGGTCGGCCCGGGGTGGCCCGGGGCCCCTCGGCTATCGGAACGGTCTGCGCTGGTTCAAGCGCGTACCAAGCAGGACCCGCGAGTTTCTCGGGGAACCGGTGGCCGGTGGACTCCTTGCCGCGCGCAGCCCCTTCCCACCACCGCATCCGGACTCCACCGGGGTGGCAGCCTGCTGACGTGCTGCGAACGATGAATCAGGTGACGGCGCGTAACCTGCCGCCCAGTGCCTTCGCCCCCGTGATGGCGACCGGAATCGTGTCCCAGGGACTGGCGGCGGTGGGCGCCCCCAGGCTGTCGGGCGCTCTGCTGGCCGTGGCCGTGGTGCTCTACGGCGGGCTGCTGGCGGGGCTGGTGTGGCGGGTGGCGCGATATCCGCGCGAGGTGGCCGCCGACCTGCGGGATCCCGCACGGCTCTTCGGCTTCTTCACCTTCGTCGCCGGCTCCGATGTGCTCGCCGTCCGGCTGGCCCCGGGGCCCGCGCGGGCGGCCGCGGCGGCCCTGCCGTTGCTGGCCATACCCGTTGCCGTCCTCCTGCTGGGGTGTGTGGCGTTCATGGCGCACCGGCTCGGCGCGGGCGGGATGGTCAGGCGCGCGGACGGGATCTGGTTCCTGTGCGTGGTGGGGATCCAGTCCGCCGTCCTGGCGGTGGCCGCGCTGGCCCCCGGCCGCGCCCGGCCGGCCGAAGCGCTCGGCTGGGCGGCCGGGGTGCTGCTGTACGCGGCGGTGGCCACGGTGGTCGCGTGCCGGCTGGCGCGGTTCGGGGTACGGCCCCGGGAGCTGTCACCGCCGTACTGGATCACGATGGGGGCCTGCGCGATCAGCCTGCTCGCCGGTGCCCGGCTGGTGCACCAGGGGCTCGGCACCCCCCATCTCCGGGCGGTGGTCCACGTCGCCCTGATCGCCCTGTGGGGCTGGGCCACCTGCCTGCTGCCACCGCTGCTGGCCGCCGGGGTCTGGCGGCATCTGCTGCACCGGGTGCCCCTGAGGTACGAGCCGACCTGGTGGACCATCGTCTTCCCCACGGGCATGTACGCCGTGTCCACCAGCGCACTCGGCGAGGCCGAGGGGATCCACCGCCTGGTGCTCCTCGGGCATCTCGCGGTCTGGGTGGCGCTGGGTGTGTGGTCGCTGGTCGCGGCCGGGTTGGTGCGGGCGCGCTGCCATGGGACGACGGCAGCGAATTCAAGCCAGAAACCGGGTCAAGAGAGATGAAAATCCGGCCGACGGACGCTCCTCGCCGAACCGGTGAACTCTCCCCGGTTGCCTACCAGGCAATGATGACGCTTTGTCAAGTTCCGTTCATCGTGCCGCCCCCGTAGGCACACGAGTCCGCCACAGGAAAGGCAAACCCCGAGGAAAAACCAATTCAGGTGATGCTAAACGACTCAAAAGGGTCATACGACACGGCTGATGCGCGAGTGATGCTGTCGCGCGAAACGCAATCAGGGCCCCGGCCGACCGTTCGGCGCGGAGCCACAGCCGAAGGAGCTGGACCGTGGTGCGCCGCACAGCACGAGAGAAGGCCGGAACCGCCGCCTCGGCGGTGACGGAGAGACTGCTCGCGGCCGGGACCGCGCTCCGCCGCCTCCCGACCACCCCCGACCTGAGGGCCGTCTACCGGACCGACCAGGGTGTGGAGGACTCCCCTTACCGCGAACGCTGGGCGCACGACCGGGTGGTGCGCTCCACCCACGGCGTCAACTGCACCGGATCCTGCTCCTGGAAGGTCTATGTCAAGGACGGGCTGATCACCTGGGAGACCCAGCAGACCGACTACCCCTCGGTCGGCCCGGACCGCCCCGAGTACGAACCGCGGGGCTGCCCGCGCGGCGCCTCCTTCTCCTGGTACACCTACTCCCCCACCCGGGTGCGCCACCCCCTCGCCCGCGGTGTGCTGGTCGAGCTCTACCGGGAGGCCCGGGACCGGCTCGGCGACCCGGTGGCCGCCTGGGCCGAGATCACCGGCGACCCGGTCAAGCGACGCCGCTACCAGTCGGCCCGCGGCAAGGGCGGGCTGGTGCGGATCGGCTGGGAGGAGGCCCTGGAGATCGCGGCCGCCGCCCATGTCCACACCCTGCGCGCCCACGGCCCGGACCGGATCGCCGGCTTCTCCCCGATCCCCGCCATGTCGATGGCCTCCCACGCCGTGGGCGCCCGTTTCATGGCGCTGATCGGCGCGCCCATGATCTCGTTCTACGACTGGTACGCGGATCTGCCGATCGCCTCCCCGCAGGTATTCGGCGACCAGACCGACGTCCCCGAGTCGGGCGACTGGTGGGACGCGGCGTATCTGATGCTGTGGGGCTCGAATGTGCCGGTCACCCGCACCCCCGACGCCCACTGGATGGCCGAGGCCCGCTACCGGGGCCAGAAGGTGGTCGTAGTGTCCCCGGACTACGCGGACGCCACCAAGTTCGCCGACGAATGGCTGCACCCCCACCCCGGCACCGACGGGGCGGTCGCCATGGCGATGGGCCACGTCATCCTCAAGGAGTGCTTCGTCGAGCGCCAGGTCCCCTACTTCACCGACTACGTCCGGCGCTTCACCGATCTGCCCTTCCTGGTCGAACTGACGGAACGGAACGGGCGCCACACCCCCGGTGCCTTCCTCACCGCCGCCGCCCTGGCGGACACCGAACCGCGCCTGGGCGCCCACGCCGACGAGGCGGCCCGGCGCTGGATGCCGGTGCTCGTGGACGCGGAGACCGACCGGCCCGTGGTCCCCCACGGCACCCTGGGCGACCGCTGGAGCAAGGGCGGCGAGGGCCGCTGGAACCTCGACCTGGAGGGCATCACCCCCCGGCTCACCCTCCACCGCACCCCCGGTGCCCAGACCGCCGAAGTGGAACTGCCCCGCTTCGACGAACCCGGCGCCACCGTCCGGCGCGCCGTCCCCGTACGACGCCTCGGCGGACGGCTGGTCACCACCGTCTTCGATCTGCTCCTGGCCCAGTACGCGGTGGGCCGCCCCGGCCTCACCGGGCAGTGGCCCACCGGCTATGACGACGCCTCGGCACCCGCCACTCCGGCCTGGCAGGAGGCCATCACCTCGGTCCCGGCCGCGGCCGTGATCCGCGCGGCGCGCGAGTTCGCGGGCACGGCGGAGAAGACCCGCGGCCGCTGCATGATCGTGATGGGCGCGGGCACCAACCACTGGTTCCACTCCGACACCATCTACCGCTCCTTCCTCACCCTGTTGCTGCTCACCGGCTGCCAGGGCGTCAACGGCGGCGGCTGGGCCCACTACGTCGGCCAGGAGAAGGTGCGCCCGTACACCGGCTGGCAGCAGCTGGCCACCGCCGCCGACTGGACACGGCCGTCCCGGCAGATGGCCGGCACCCCGTACTGGTACCTCCACACCGACCAATGGCGCTACGAGCGGTACGGCGCTGACGCGCTCGCCTCGCCCACCGGCCAGGGGCTGTTCACCGGCCGTCACACCGCCGATCTGGTCGCCCAGTCGATGCGGCTGGGCTGGATGCCCTCCTACCCCACCTTCTCCGCCAACTCCCTGGAGCTCGGCCGCCTGGCGCGGCAGAGCGGACGGCCGGCGCGGGAGTGGGTCGCCGAACAACTCGCCGCGGGTGAGCTGGAGTTCGCCTGCGAGAATCCCGACGCGCCCGAGAACTGGCCGCGCGTGCTCACCGTGTGGCGGGCCAACCTCATCGGCTCCTCCGCCAAGGGCAACGAGTACTTCCTGCGCCATCTGCTGGGCGCCCAGGACAACACCACCGCCGAGGAGACCCCACCGGACCGCCGGCCGGCGGACCTCACCTGGCAGGACCAGGCGCCCCGCGGCAAGCTCGACCTGCTGCTCGCGCTGGACTTCCGGATGACCTCCACCACCCTCTTCGCCGACCTCGTGCTCCCCGCCGCGACCTGGTACGAGAAACACGACCTGTCCAGCACCGACATGCACCCCTACGTCCATGCCTTCACCCCGGCCATCAGCCCGCCCTGGCAGGCCCGCACCGACTTCGACATCTTCCACGGCCTCGCCCGCAAGCTCAGCGAACTCGCCGCCGGACGGCTGGACACCGCCCACGACCTGGTCGCCACCGCCCTCATGCACGACACCCCGGACGAGACCGCCCAGCCCGGCGGGACCGTACCGGACTGGCGCGACGGCCACACCCCCGCCGTACCGGGCGTGAACCTGCCGAACGTCACCCTCGTGACCCGCGACTACACCGCCGTCGCCGACCGCCTCGCCTCCTTCGGCCCGCTGGCCCAGCAGTCGGGCATGCAGGTCAAGGGCATCACGGTGATCCCGGACCAGGAAGTCGCCTGGCTGGCCGACCGCTGCTCCACCGCCACCCGCGGCGCCGCGGCCGGCCGGCCCCTCCTCGACACCGACGCCAAGATGTGCGAGGCCATCCTCGCGCTGTCCGGCACTACCAACGGGCGCCTCGCCGCCGAGGGATTCGCCCGGCTCGCCGAGCACTGCGGCCCCGGCTCCGGCCTCACCGAACTGGGCGCCTCGGTGGCCGAACGCCGCGTGGTGTTCTCCGACACCCAGGCCCGCCCCGTCCAGGTCGGCGCCAGCTTCGAATGGTCCGGCAAGGAGGCCCCCGACCGCCGCTACGCGCCGTTCACCATCAACACCGAACACCGCAAGCCCTGGCACACCCTCACCGGCCGCCAGCACTTCTACCTCGACCACTCCTGGATGGCCGAGCTCGGCGAACAACTCCCCGTCTACCGGCCGCCGTTGGACCTCGCCGCCCTCGGCGAGGCCCCGCCCGGGGCGGACGGCGACACCGGGCGCGGCGACACCGGACGCTCGGTCACCGTCCGCTATCTCACCCCGCACTCCAAGTGGTCCATCCACTCCGAGTACCAGGAAAACCTCATCATGCAGACCCTGGCCCGCGGCGGTCCGGTCATCTGGCTCAGCGTCCCCGACGCCGAGGCCATCGGGGTCTCGGACAACGACTGGATCGAGGCCGTCAACGCCAACGGCGTCGTGGTCGCCCGTGCCGTGGTCTCCCACCGCATGCCCACCGGCACCGTGTTCATGTACCACGTGCAGGAACGGCTGGTGAACGTGCCCAAGTCCGAGGCCACCGGCCGCCGCGGCGGAGTGCACAACGCCCTCACCAAGCTCCTCATCAAACCCACCCACCTCATCGGCGGCTACGCCCAGCTCAGCTTCGCCCCCAACTACTACGGACCCACCGGCAACCAGCGGGACGCGGTCACCGTCATCCGGCGCCGCTCCCAGAACGTGGAGTACTGACATGCCGCGCCACCGGCCGCGCAGCCCCCGGGTGATGGCCCAGGTCGCCATGGTCATGAACCTCGACAAGTGCATCGGCTGCCACACCTGCTCGGTCACCTGCAAACAGACCTGGACCAACCGCTCCGGCACCGAATACGTCTGGTTCAACAACGTCGAGACCCGCCCCGGCCAGGGCTATCCCCGCGGCTACGAGGACCAGGACACCTGGCGGGGCGGCTGGCACCTCAAGGGCGGCAAGCTGGTGCCCCGCACCGGCGGCCGCGCCCGCCGCCTCGCCCGGCTGTTCGCCAACCCCGAACTGCCCCGGCTGGACGACTACTACCAGCCCTGGACGTACGACTACGACACCCTCACCACCGCCCCGCTCGGCGACGACGTGCCCACCGCCCCGCCCCGCTCCCTGATCGACGGCCGCCCCACCGCCGTCACCTGGGGCCCCAACTGGGACGACGACCTCGGCGGCGGCCCCGAGCACCTGGCGGGCGACCCGGTCCTCGCGAAGATGAGCGAGCGGGTCCGGCTGGAGTACGAGCAGGCCTTCATGTTCTACCTGCCGCGCATCTGCGAGCACTGCCTCAACCCCTCCTGCGTCGCCGTCTGCCCCTCCGGCGCGATGTACAAGCGGATCGAGGACGGCATCGTCCTGGTCGACCAGGACCGCTGCCGCGGCTGGCGCATGTGCGTCAGCGGCTGCCCCTACAAGAAGGTCTACTTCAACCACCGCAGCGGCAAGGCCGAGAAGTGCACCCTGTGCTATCCGCGCATCGAGGCCGGGGAGCCCACCGTGTGCTCGGAGACCTGTGTGGGACGGCTGCGCTACCTCGGCGTCCTGCTCTACGACCCCGACAAGGTCGGCGAGGCCGCCGCCACCCCCGACGAGAGGGACCTCTACGAGGCCCAGCTCGGCTGCTTCCTCGACCCCGAGGACCCCGGCGTCGCCCGCGCCGCCGCCGACTCCGGCATTCCGCACGACTGGATCGAGGCCGCCCGGCGCTCCCCGGTGCACGCACTCATCAGCCGGTACCGGGTCGCCCTGCCGCTGCACCCGGAATACCGCACCATGCCGATGGTCTGGTACGTCCCCCCGCTGTCCCCGGTCGTCGACGCGCTCACCGCCACCGGCCACGACGGCGAGGACCCCGTCAACCTCTTCGGTGCCATCGACAGCCTCCGCATCCCGCTGGGCTATCTCGCCGAACTCTTCACCGCGGGCGACCCCGGACCGGTCGAGGCCGCCCTGTGCCGGCTGGCCGCGATGCGCAGCCATATGCGCCGGATCAACCTCGGCGAGGAACGCGACCCCGCCATCGCGGCGGCCGTCGGCCTGGACCAGGACGGCATCGAGGCGATGTACCGGCTGCTCGCCCTCGCCAAGTACGAGGAGCGGTACGTCATCCCCACCAGCTACACCGCCCACTCCGGCGGCGACGCCCCCACCGACACATGCAGCCTCGACGGCGACGGGCTGCCCGGCATGATGCCGTACGACGCCGCCGACGCCTTCCACGCGCCCCCGGCACCCGAACCCACCGGCACCGGATCCGGTCCGGCCGGCCGGCTCAACCTGCTGGGCTGGAACGGCCGCGGCCGCCCCGCCGGGCTGTTCCCCGAGCGCGACGGGGACACCCGGTGAACCCGGCCGTCCCCGCCGGTGCGCCAGGCCGCCGCCCTCCTCCTCGGCTACCCCGGGCCGGACTGGCCCGCCCGCCACGCCCTGGTACGGGACTGCCTGACCGAACTCACCACCCCCGCCGCCACGCCGCTGCTGCGGTTCTGCGCCGCCGTCGACGGCGTCCCGGTGCTCGACCTGGCCGCTGCTTACGTGCGGACCTTCGACCGCAGCCGCCGCCGCACCCTGCACCTCACCTACTACACCGACGGCGACACCCGCCGCCGCGGCGGCACCCTCGCCGGCCTCAAGGCCCGCTACCGCGACCATGGATGGGCGCCCCCCGAGGACGAACTCCCCGACCACCTGCCGCTGATGCTGGAGTTCGCGGCCCGCTGCCCGGCCCCGGGCACCGCGCTGCTGCGCGACCACCGCGCCGCCCTGGAACTGCTGCGGATGGCCCTCACCGACCACGGCAGTCCGTACGCCGACATCCTGTGCGCCGTCTGCGACACCCTGCCCGGGCCCTCGCCCGCCGACCGCGCCGCGGCCCTCGCGCTCGCCCGCGGCGGACCGCCCACCGAAAGCGTGGGTCTGGCCCCCTTCGCCGCGACCGCCCCCGCCACCCCCCTCGCGAGAGGAACCGGCCAGTGAACCACCTGCACATCGCCCTGTGGGGCGTCCTCCCCTACCTCGTCCTGACCCTCTTCACCGCGGGCGCCGCCTGGCGCTACCACTACGACCGGTTCGGCTTCACCACCCGCTCAAGCCAGCTCCACGAACACCGACTGCTCGCCATCGGCGGGCCGCTCTTCCACTACGGACTGCTCTTCGTGATCGCGGGCCATGTGGTGGGCCTGCTCATCCCCGAAACGCTCACCGAACGGCTGCGCGTCAGCGAATCGCTGTACCACGCCAACGCCCTGCTCGTCGGCGGCACCGCCGGACTGGCCACCGTCACCGGTCTCGGCATCCTGCTGTACCGGCGGCTGCGCGTGCCCGCCGTACGCGCCGCCACCAGCCGCGGTGACCGCGCCGTGTACCCGCTGCTCGCCACGGTCCTGCTCGCCGGGCTCACCGCCACCGCCACCGGTGCCGGCCACCACTCCTACGACTATCGGCGGGGCGTCTCGATCTGGTTCCGCAGCCTGTTCACCCTCGACCCCGACGTGCCCGCCATGGTCCACGCGCCTCTGGTCTACCGGATCCACGCCCTGCTGGCGATGGTCCTGTTCGCCCTCTGGCCCTTCAGCCGCCTCGTCCACGCCTTCACCGCCCCCGTCGGCTACCTCACCAGGCCCTACGTCGTCTACCGCTCCCGCACCCCGGCCCCCCGGCGGTAGCGGGGGGCCGGGGCGTCGCCCGGTCAGGACGGGTTGTTCGCGTGGGTGAGGGTCGTCCAGGCGTTGAAGTAGTTGTCCGTGCCGGACGGGCGGTGGGCCTCGGTGTACTTCTGGGTGTTGGACATGCCGATGCCGAGGCGGTTGTGGAGGGCGTTGAAGCCGACCTCGGTGACCTGATCCAGGCCCTTCTTGACGGAGCCACCGCACAGCCAGGACGGCACGGCGGCGCCGTTCTCGTAGGCGGTGTGGAAGCCCAGTGCGTAGCGCAGCCGGTCCTGGACCTTCGGGTAGAGGTCCTGGCCCTGGATGCGGCTGGTCTCCGCGATGTCCGCGATGGAGGCGATGCCCCAGCCGGTGTGCCCGAAGTCGCGGCAGGTCTCCTGGGCGAGGCCGTCGGCGAAGGTGCTCTGGCCCTGCCAGTACTTGACGATCTCGGCCTCGGTGTCGATGCCGCTGTCCGCGGGCGGCTTGGGCAGGTCGCCGTCGCTGGTCAGGTAGACATACGCCGGGACGCGGTCGAGGTAGGTGCTGACCGCCTTGTCGTAGGCGGAGCGGTCGTCGAGGAAGACCGCGATGCCGATGGCCGCCTCGGTCATCACCAGTTCCCAGTTGCCGTTCTTGGTGGCGGCGCCGTTGATCACCTCGGGGAGGTACACGTCCCGCAGCATGGTGGCGAAGCGTCCGGCGCCCGGCCAGCCGCCGTCGTAGGTGTACTTGATGATCTCGGCGGCGCGCGGCCAGGTGGCGCCGGACCAGCCGGACTGGAGCGGGGCGTTGCTGTTGGTGTGGTCGGTGATCGTGGCGGACCAGGCGTCCATGATCTCGATCGACTTCTTGGCGTATCTGCTGTCCCGGGTGAAGTACCAGGCGAGCGCGTCGGTGTACGCCGCGATGGCGTCCTGGCGCTCCTCGGTGCACCCGTGGTTGGGGTTGGACGACGAGCCGCACTCCACGACGGCGCGCGGTTGGGGATTACGCGACAGCGAGGCGTAGGAGCTGCCCAACATGTCGTCGTAGGCGGCCTTCCAGGGCTGCTGGCCCGCCTGCACCTTCGAGCGGGCGTAGTCGAGCTGGGCCCGGCTCACCAGCACCCCGGGGTGGGTGAAGGCGGCCGGCGCGGCCGTGGCCCGCGGGGCCGGTCCGCCGAGCTGAAGGCTCAGCAGACCGGCCAGCAGGGCGAGAACACTGAGTAACGCGGTTCTGGTTCGTGCCATCCGATGACCTCTTCTGTTCATGGATGAGAACACAGTTCCCACATACGGACAGGATGGCCTGGACCATAAGGACAGCTCGCGAACATGTCAATGCGAACTCATCACCTCAGCGACGCCGACCCCATATACTTGCCGGTCAGCACGCAAGTTACTTGTTAAGGTATCCGCATGGTCACCACTCGCCGCACCCAGCAGGAGCGCCGCGCCCAGGCCGAAGCCGCGTTGCTCAACGCCGCCGCCGAACTGGTCGTGGAGCACGGTGTGCGGTCGCTGACGCTGGCACGGGTCGGCGAACAGGCGGGGTACAGCCGTGGGATCGTCACCCACCACTTCGGATCCAAGCAGACCCTGATCGAGCGGCTGGCCCGCACGACGCAAACCGGTTTCGTCCCCGGGCTCGCGGACCTCCCGCCCGGCCTCGACCGGTTCCTGCGCCTCGTCGACGGCTACATCGGCGCCTCCGGGGGTGCCGGAACGATGAACCGGGCCTTCCTGCTGCTGTGGGCCGAGGCGGCCACCGCGTCCGAACTGGCCCCGATCTTCCGCGAGCGCGACGAGGCGTTCCGCTCCGATCTGCGCACCGACGTCGCCGCCGGGATCGCCGATGGCGACGTACGCCCGGACATCGACCCCGACGACGTCGCCATCGCCGTCCTCGGACAGCTGCGCGGGATCGGACTGCAATGCCTCCTCGACCCCCACACCGTCGACACCGAACGGCTGCGCCACACCGTCACCGGCTACTGGCACCAGGCGTTGCGTGTCCCCTGACGGGCACGAGTCCACGAGTCACGTGGTGGCCAGCAGCAGATCTTCTCCGCTCGATGGGCGCAGGCCGTCGGTGCGATCGGCGAAGTAGCGCTCGGCGAGCGAGGCTCCCGGCACATGTCGGACGTCCTTGAATCCCGCTTCGCGGGCCAGTTCCAGCATCTCGGGCGGTGTGTAGAAGCTGATGAACGGCGTTCCGGCCGCTTGCGCGCCCTCCTTGCTCGCGCGGAGGCCGGGGCGGTCGGCGGCGTCGAGGAGTTCGGCCGGCAGCAGGAAGGTCATGGCGAGCGTCGAGCCGGGCGCGAGCCCGGCGATCTGGCGCAGGGTGGCCGCGGTGGCCTCTTCGGTGAGGTACATGGTGACGCCGGTGGAGACGATGACCGCGGGCCTGTCTACCTCGAAACCGGCCGCGGCCAGCCGCTTCAGCCAGTCTTCGCTCGCCTCGAAGTCGACCGGCACCAGGCGCAGCCAGTCGGGGACGCCATAGCCGAGTTCGTCCAGGCGATGGCGTTTCCACGCCTGCGGGCCGGGCTGGTCGACCTCGAAGACCCGTAGGCGGGAGGCGGTCTCCGGCCTGCGCTGGGCGAAGGTGTCCAGGCCGGCCCCCAGGATGACGTACTGGGTGACGCCGTGGTCGGCCCGCTCGGCGATCAGGTCCTCGATGAAACGGGCACGGGCCACCATGGCCGCCCGGAACCCCCTGGTGGCGTCCGGGTCCATGTCGGGGCGGCGGCGCCAGTCGGCGTCGGGGGCCGCCAGCCGCAGGCCGATCTCGTCCTCGAACACATGCGGCGGTGGGTCGACCTGGACATGCATCGCCCGCCAGAGGGCGGTCCGTACCGCGGTACCGTCCGGCGCCCCGGTCTGCTCGTCCACCATGGTGTTCCCCTTTCGTCGCGGTCAGTCCTCGCCGGGGGCCTGGAGGTTCCACAGGCGTCCGTCGGGGTCGCGGACGGTCATCTCCCTGGTCCCGTAATGGGTGTCCTCGAACGGCGTGACCACCTCGACGGCGGGGTCGGGACGGAACGCGTCCGCGTCCGCCACCTTCAGCACGATCCGCGTCTGCGGCTCCCGGTCCTCGGGGACCTCGGAGATGAAGACGTACGGCCCGTCACCGTTGCGGAGCCGGCCCGAGTTGTGGTCGGTGGCGAACTCCAGCTCGTACCCCAGCGCCTGGAAGAACCTCGCCGACTTGCCCCAGTTGTGGGTCGTCAGAAAGACGGCCTCGATTCCTTCGGTCGCCATGTCAGCCCTCCTTCTCGGTCGGTCGCTGTTCGCGCTCATGGGCGTCGTCGAGGTAGGCGCGCAGCGCTTCGGCGACCAGCGCCGACAGCGACCTGCCCGACTCGATGGAGTGGTACTTGACCTGCTTGATCAGCTCGATCGGCAGGTACACGTTGAACTGCTTGACTTCCCTGTCACCCACGAGTGCGATGCTAGCATCCTAGCAAGCTAGAAGACGATGGGCGCGGTCACGGCGAACCGTCCAGGACCGGCCCCTACTCCAGCCCCCGCTTCCCCGGCGCCCAGAACGGCTTGGTGAGCACCGCGCGCCGGTCCCAGCCCACCTCCCGGACGAGCACCTGCCGCACCCGCTGCACGGCCCTGGCCTCCCCCGCGACATAGGCGATCCCGCCCGGCTCGGGGGCGAGGCCTCGCACCGCCTCCGGGAGTGAAGTGCCGCCCCTGATAAGCCAGTTGAGGCAGTCCGAGTGGGCCAGCGGCAGCCGGTCCGCGGCCGTCTCCGTCTCCACGCAGCCGGAGACGCGCGCCCCGGGCTCCAGCGCGGCCAGCATCGCGCCGAAGGCGACGGACGCCGTCTCCTCCCCGACGAAGACGTGGTGGGCGGCCCCGGGCCGGAGCGTGAAGGACCCCTCGGGTTTGCCCAGCCGCACCCGCGCACCGACCTCGACGCTCCCGCCCCAGCGCGCCCCCGGCCCCGCTCCGGCGTGGTCCAGCACGCACAACTCGACGGCGCCGGACGGGTCATAGGCCCACACGGAGTACGTACGACGGGTCAGCCCGGAGCCGACCAGGACGCGCACCTGCTGCCCGGGACGGACGTCGAGCCCGGCGAGGGCGTCGCCCTCGATGCGCAGCCGGCGCATCCGGGCGGCGATCGGTTCGGCCTCGGTGACGGTGCCGCGGAGCGTCAGCAGGTCCAGGACCGGATCCAGCAGCGTGGGCATGGGAGTGCTCCTCGGGAACTCGGGGGCGCGCGGGGGGAGTTGGGCGGCCACGACCGACCAGAACGCGATAGTACGCGTTCTTGATAGAATGCGATAGTGCGCGACTTGGCGGTGCCGCGGTCCGGCCGACCGGCCAGTCACGGGCCCGGACCGCGAATCCCGCTACCCCGCCGGGGTCTCGTTCCCACCGGACAGCAGGGTGTCCAGCATGTACTGGCGCGAGCGCTCGATGCCTTCGAGGGCGACCTGCCTGATCTCGTCCTCCGAGCCCCTCCGGATCGTCTCCACCAACCGCCCATGGTTGACGCTTGTGTAAGGGGGCCGGCCGAGTTCACCCCGGAGGTTGAGGAAGCGCTCGATCTCTTCGTGCAGCGTGTTGATCATTGGAATCATCAGCGACACGCGCGCGACTTCGGCGATCGCCACGTGCAGCAGCCGGTTCGCCTCGTTCAGGTCCGGACGTGAGGCGTTCGCCGCCACGGTCGCCGCGCTGAGCGCGTCCAGGCGGTCGAGATCCTCGGCGCCGGCCCGCTGCGAGGCGAGCACGGCCGCTTCCGGTTCCAGGAGCCGCCGCAGGCGGTAGGTGTCCTGGAGGTCGCCCAGGTCCGTCGGCTTGACGAAGGTGCCGCGCCGCGGGACGACGACGACAAGGCCTTCCCTGCGCAGCGCGTTGATGGCTTCGCGCACCGGGGTCTTGCTCATGCCGTAGCGCTCGGCGAGCCACGCTTCGATGATGACGTCGCCGGGGCGGAGGCGGCATCGGATGATGTCGCGCTTGAGGGACGCGTACGCCTGCTGCGCCATCGACGATCCCGAACTCACAGCACAGCTCCTCTTCGAGCACCCGTGTGGCGGCCCTCGTCATCCGGCGACCACCTGCGCGAAGACCTGTTGACATCCTTCTTCCGCAGCGTATCATCCCTGTGAAATATCACAGGGATTGCACGAGTGCCGTCCCCGGACGAGACCCGACTCGTGCTGAACGGAAGCGGAACCCTCCCCGCGAGCCGCCAGAGCCGCGTTCACCGCCGACCCGATAAGGCCCCCAGATGACGCAACTTCGAAGCAGCAGTCCGACCGTGGATGGCTCCATGAACCGGTTGTTCCGGGCTCTCAGCGCCCTGGAACGCGCGGGAAACAGGCTTCCCCATCCGTTCTGGCTCTTCTGGATCTTCGTGGCACTGCTCGGTGTGGTCAGTGCCGTACTCGCCGGGGTGGGCGTGTCCGTCACCCTGCCGTCGACGGGTGACTCCGTCGCCGTCAAGAGCCTGCTCTCGCTTCAGGGAGCCAAGTTCGCCGCGGAGTCCGCGCTGGACAACTTCGCCGGGTTCGCGCCGCTGTCGGTCGTGGTGGTGGTTCTTCTCGGCGTCAGCGTCACCGAGAGGAGCGGCCTTCTCACCGCGCTTCTCCGTGTCACGATCGGCCGTCTGCCCGTTCGGTGGCTGACCTTCTCCATCGCGTTCGGCTCCATGATCGCGCACGTCATGAGCGACTCGGCCTACATCGTGATGATCCCGCTGGGAGCCCTGGCCTTCAGGACCGTGGGCCGCAGCCCGGTGCTCGGCCTGATGGTCGCCTACGCGTCGACGGCCATCGGCTTCAACGCCAGCCCGCTGGTGACCCCGGCCGACGCGGTCAGATCGTCCCTGGCGGCCGAGGCCGCGCACACCGTCGATCCGGACTACGTCATCACTCCGGTGGCCACCTACTTCTTCACCGCGGTCTCATCGGTGTTCCTCGCCGCCGTCATCGCCCTCACGGTCGACCGCGTCCTGGCCCGACGGCCGGAGTTCGTGCCCACGCCCGAGGACGACGCGGCCACCGACAGGCTCTTCAACACCACCGTCCACGGCGAGCCACCCCAGCACGGCGGACCGGCCGGCGGGGCCCCCTCCTCATTCACGCTGAGCGCCGTCGAGAAGCGCGCCATGCGGCTGTCCGGCGCGGTGCTCCTGCTCTACGTCCTGGCGGTCTCCGCGCTCCTGCTGCCGGGATCCCCGTTCCGCGGCGAGGGCGGCAGCGTCGTCCAATCCGTGGTCGTGGTGAACATCGCCGTATTCATCTCGCTGCTGTTCGCGATCCTCGGCATCGTCTACGGCAGGCAGGTGGGCACGATCCCCTCACTGTCGGCCGTCCCCAACGCCATGGCCGACGGGGTGAAGTCCTTCGTCCCCGTGATCGTGCTGTTCTTCGTGGTCTCGCAGTTCCTCGCGTACTTCACCTGGACCGGCATCAGCAACGTGATCACCGTCGAGGGCGCCCGGCTCCTGAAGTCCCTGGACGCGCCCCACCTCATCATCCTGCTCGTGATCATCCTGGCCATCAGCGGACTGAACATCATCATCAGCAGCGGTTCGGCGATGTGGTCCATCCTCGCCCCCGTCGTGGTCCCCCTGGCGATGTACATCGGGCTCTCCCCCCAGGCGGCGATGGTCTCCTTCATGATCGGGGACTCGGTCACCAACACCACGCCCATGAACGCCTACTTCGTCCTGGCCCTGGGATTCCTCCAGCAGTTCCGGAAGGGCGCGGGCATCGGGACCATGCTGTCCTTCACGGTCCCCGTGGCGCTCGCCGTACTCGTCTCGTGGTCGTCCTTCTTCGCCCTCTGGTACGCGCTGGGAATCCCACTCGGCCCAGGAGTGCCCGTCAGATGACGCCACCACCACTTCAGCACTCGCACGGCTCGGCACCGCCGGGCCCACTCCCCCACCACTTCGACACGGAAGAGTCACTCACCATGGGCAGCATCGCCATCATCGGCGCGGGCAACGTCGGCCAGGCCATCGCCGGCCATATGTCCTTCAAGGGACACGACGTACGGATCTTCGACCGGTGGGGCCGCGATCTTGAACCGATCAAGGCCAACGACGGCATCGACATGACCGGAGACGTGGAGGGCCATGGCACGCCCTCGGTGCTGACGACCGAACTCGGGCAGGCCGTCGGCGGCGCCGAGGTGGTCATCGTCGCCGCGCCCGCCTTCGCCCACGCCTACCTGTCCCGGGAACTCGCGTCCGTCCTCGAACCGGACCAGGTCGTGCTGTTCCAGCCGGGCGTGCTCGGCAGCGGCGTCGAGCTCGCGCGCGAGTTCACGCTCGCCGGCCGGCGGCCCTGCCTCATCGCCGAGACGCCGACCAGCCTGTACACCTGCCGGCTGCGCCGACCCGCGCACGTCTACATCGGGGCGATCAAGCACGCCGTGCCGCTGGCCGCCGTACCCAGCCTGGACACGCCACGGGCCCTGGACATCCTGCGGACGTACTTCGGCGACCGGTACGTACCGGGCGAGGACACGCTGACCGTCGGGCTCAACAACTGCAACCCCATCTACCACGTTCCGCCGGCGGTGCTGAACTTCAAGACGGTCGAGGACGCCGACCGCCACCCGCTGCACACCCTGGTGACACCGCGCATCGCCGAGGTCATCGACGCCCTCGACCGCGAACGCCTCGCCCTGGCGGACGCCCTCGGAGTGAAGGCGGCCAGCTTCTGGGACTTCCTCAACACCGCCTACGAGGTGACCGAGGGCAGCTTCGTCGAGCGCATCGTGCGGGGCTACGGCCGTCAGGGATTCCCCGAGCCCGACTCGGTCAAGCACCGGTACTTCACCGAGGACATCCCCTTCGGGCTGGTCACCTGGAGTTCGCTGGCCGCGCAGATCGGACTCCCCGTGCCCCTGACCGACTCGTTCGTCGCCCTGGGCACGGCCCTGTGCGGACAGGACTTCATGGCCGGCGGCCGCACGGCACGGACGCTGGGCCTGCTCGGCTCCGACGTCGACGGCATCCGCGCCGCGTTCATCGACGGCGCGGTGTAGGGCCGCCCGCCGCCCCGGAAGGCATCGCGCCTTCTGGGGCAGCGGCCCCGGACACGGCCCTCGATCGTCAGGGCAGTACGACCAGTTCACGGCTGGTGCGGTTGAGCCGCTCCCCGCCGTCGTCGGTGCAGATGACGATGTCCTCGATGCGGGCTCCGAACCGGTCGGGAAGATAGATGCCCGGCTCCACGGAGAAGGCCATACCAGGCTCCAACGGCAGGGCGGAGCCCGCCACGATGTAGGGCTCCTCGTGCGTTTCCAGCCCGATGCCATGACCGGTGCGGTGGATGAAGTGCGGCCCGAAGCCCGCGTCCGTGATGACGTCCCGGCCGATCGCGTCCAGCTGCTCGGCGGTGATACCGGGCCGCACCGCATCGGTCTGGGCACGCTGGGCGGTCAGCAGCACCTCGTACAGCCGTCGGTACTCCGCGGGTGGCTCGCCGACGACGTAATCGCGGGTGGAGTCGGAGCAGTAGCCGTCCTCCGTGGTCCCGCCGATGTCGACCACCACCGGGTCACCGGGCAGGATCACCCGGTCCGACAGCTCATGGTGGGGACTGGCACTGTGCGGTCCGGAGCCGACGATGACGAAGTCGGCCCGCACATGGCCCTCGGTCACGATGGCGTCCGCGATGTCCCGGCCGACCTCGCGTTCGGTGCGCCCGGCGCGCAGCCACTCGCCCATGCGGGCGTGCACCCGGTCGATGGCCGCCCCCGCCCGGCGCAGCGCCTCGGCCTCGGCCTCGGTCTTGCGGATCCGCAGCCGGCCGAGCACCTCTCCGGCGAGTGCCTGGTCGGCGTCGGGCAGCGCGGCACGGAAGGCGACGACCTTCTCGGCCCACATGTGGTTGTCGACGCCGACCCGGGCCGTACCGGCGGGCAGCCTGGCCGCGACGAGGGCGTACGGGTCCTCGGTCTCGGCCCATCCGGTGATCTCGATCCCGAGGTTCCCCGCCGGGGAGGCGAGCGCGGCAGGCCGCTCCAACTCCGGCACCAGGAGGAAGGGTTCGCCGTCCACGGGGAGCACAAGACAGGTGAGCCGCTCCAGGGGAAGGGCGTGGTACCCCGTCAGATAGCGCAGGTCGGCGCCGGGGCTGATCAACAGCGCACCCAGACCCGCGTCGGCGGCGGCCTCGCGGGCGCGCGCCAGACGGTCGGCGGGGTAGAGATCGGTGAGGATCACGGGAAGTTCTCCATCCTGGTGTCGGGCCGGGCTGAGCTAGCGGGCCAGACCATCCTCGACTGGACAGGGGCCTCCGGCGACATCATTTTCGTCCGCTTGGCACACTTTTTTAAATCCGGCCGGAGCACTAACAGCTAAAGAACTGATTGGCGCACACAAGCACTCGGTCTCGGCCAAACCGGTTCACCGACAGGTGGTCGAAATCCCGGATGTATCACGCTTAAACATCTCAATCACCTTGAATCAAAACGGACACCGCGGACATCGGCACCATAACCGGCCCGGCGCGGCTAACACGAGGCCTTGCCGAGCGACAAGACCGCAATCGCCATCCGGCACCACGTAATTCACTAGTCATGAACGTGATCAGTTTAGGCCGAAACTGAGACCCTGAGCTCGTTGACCCCCCGAAAGGAGCGCAGTTACCTTAATCAGCGAACCCGATCGACAAGGAAATCCCTCTTCGGGGTCGCGCATTTGCGGGAATGGCCACCAACAATGGGTGGCCAGGGTCGAATTTCACTGGACTCGCCGCTCCGATGTACCGCAGCAAGCGGACGTATGCGGACGCATGTCGTCGTTTTCATCGCGCCGTCGTGGCGTTTCAGGGCCCCGGCTAAGCCAATGCAACATCGCCGGCAGTCGGGACGGAGATAAGGGTGATGCACGTGGTGGATTCTGTCTTTGTCATGCCGGGAACGGTTGCCGCCCCGCGCGGAGGCATCCTGTGCGATCTGCACAACCGTTACGAGGCGGTACGTGAAACGCTGTCCCGCATCGACAAGGCGGCCCAGGAAATGGGGCTGCCCAACATCAGTGCCCGGCTTATCGAACAGAACGAGACGAGCGACCGGCACGGCCCCGAGGTGCAATATCTGGAGATCTTCGCGGTCAGCATCGCGACGCACCACATGCTGATCGCCGAGGGCGCCAAGCCCATCGCGATCGTCGGGCAGAGCATCGGGGAGCTGTGGGCCCTGGCCGCCGCGGGGCATCTGTCCGTGGAGGACGCCGCGCGTCTGGCCGTGGCCCGGTCCCAGGTGCTGACCCGGCAGAGCTGGGACGGAAAGATGCTCGCGGTCGGAGTGGACGGCCGCCGGGCGGAGTCGCTCGCCGAGCTGATCAACCATCCCCACCTGGTACTGGCCTGCGAGAACGCCCCCCGGCAGAGCGTCATCAGCGGCCCCGAAGCGTTGATCGAGCATGTGGAGCGGGTAGCCGACGCGCTCGGCTGGCCGAGTCTCCAACTCGACGTTCCCCATCCGACCCACACTCCGGCGATGGCGCAGGCCGCGCGAGACCTGCGGGAATCCGCGCCACGGGTTCCGTACGGCGCCGGGCGCTGGCGGGTGTGCTCGCCATGGCTAGGGCGGGATGTCGGCGACGACGACCCGGTCGACCTGGTCGCCGGCGCGCTCACCTCCCGGGTCCGGATGCTGCACACCATCCGTGAGCTGCACGCGGCCGGCGCCGACGCCTTCGTCGAGTGCGGGGAGTGGCCCGTCGTCACCAAGTTCGTCGAGGCCTCGATCCCCGGGGTGCAGTGTGTCGTCCCGCTGAGCGAGAGCGACCCGGTCGAGGCCGTCCGGGCGCTGGTCGCCGAGTCCACCGGCATTGGCCCGTTCCGCTCGCGCTTGGCGGCCCCGTCGAGCAACGGGCATGGTCCCGTCGTGCGGGTGGATGAGCCCGCGCCGGCCGGGCCGGTCGCGACACTCCCCGTCACGGATCCGCCGGTACGGACCGCGGTGTCCGCGCCACCGGCGGCCCCGGTGTCCTATGTGGCCCCCGTCTCCGCCCCGGTCCCCGCGGCTCCCCCGGTTCCGGCTCCCCCGGTCGCTCCGGCCGCGGTCGCCCCGGCCGTCGTCGCCCCGGCCGCGGCCGCGCCGGTCGCCTCGCCGTCGTCCGCCGGATCTGACTACGAGACGGTGCTGGCAGAGTTGCGGACGCTCTACGGCGACTTCCTGGGCTACCCGCCCGATCTGCTCGGTGAGGACGACGGCCTGGAGGCCGAGCTGGGTGTGGAGTCGCTCAAGCAGGTCGCCCTGCTCGGGATGGTGGCCGACCGGTACGACCTGCCCGATCTGCGGACGAATTCCTCGCTGCTGACCGTGGGCACGCTGCGCCGGATCGCGGAGGCCGTCGTCCAGGCCCGAGCGGGGGCTGCCTGACGATGACCTCCACGGAGAACCTGCGAGGCCGGGTCGCCCTGGTGACCGGGGCCGCGAAGAGCCTCGGCGCGGACATCGTGCGCCGCTTGGCGGGGAGCGGGGCCCACGTGATCGTCAACTACTTCCACTCGGTCGAACAGGCCAAGCAGCTGCGGGCGGAGCTGGAGCAGGCCGGTCACAGCTGCGAGTTCATCCGCGCCTCAGTGGCCAAGACCAGCGAGATCGACCGGATGTTCGACCTGGTCCAGGAGCGCCACGGCGGCCTGGACATTCTGATCAACAACGCCGCGGGCGGGGCCTTCCTGCCGCTGTTCGACATCGATGACACGTACTGGCAGCGGGCGTGGTCCACCAACGTGATGGCGGCCTACCACTGTTCGCGCCGGGCGGCCGAGCTGATGGCGGGACGGGACGGCGCGAGCATCCTCTGTCTCTCCAGCGTCGGGGCGCACCAGCCGGTTCAGGGTTACGGCCCCGGCGGTGTCACCAAGGCGGCCCTGGAGTCGCTGGTCCGCTATCTGGCACTCGAGCTGGTCGGCCAGGGCATCCGGGTCAACACGGTGCTGCTGGGCTCCGTCGCCAGCGAGATCGTCGTCAACCTCGACGCCCCGGCGGCGACGCCAGGCGGCCCGGCCGAGGCCAGCGAGCTGATGAGCCGTACCCTCTCGACGCCGGAGGCGGCCAAGTTGATCGTCCACCTCCTGCACGAGGACGCCGGATTCATCACCGGGCAGACCATCGTCGCGGACGGCGGCATCAGCATCGGCGGGATGCAGGGCCTGCGGCTGCACAGCAGGCTGGCGGACCAGGTGAGCAGGCCCGCCAGACGCCAACCGGCGGCTGCCCGCCCAGCAGCGGCACCAGCACCAGCACCCGCACCCGCGTCGGCACCCGCGTCGCCACCGGTGGCGGCCCCAGCACGGGGCCAAGCGCCAGAGCAACCGCCAGACCCGGCACCGGCCCCAGCACCCGGCCGAGCACCGGAGGCGGACCCCGAAGCCGTCGCGGTGGTCGGTCTCGGTCTGGTCCTGCCCGGCGCGAACAACACGGCGGAGTTCTGGGACCGGTTACGGGAGGGCGCCCTGCTCTCCAGCGAGCCGTCCGCCTTCGACCTCAAGCACTTCTGGGCGCCCACCCGGGAGGAGACCGACGCCTTCTACGTTCGCGAGGCCGCGTACGTCCACGGCTTCGTCCCCGACCCCGCCTCGACCGCCGAACCGGACGGGAACGCCGGCCACCCCGGGTGGCCGCGTACCACTCGCTGGCTGCGGCACTGCGCCGTCCAGGCCCTGGCGGGGGTACACCGGCGCCCGACGGACCGCTGGCTCGCCGCGACCACCGGTATCCACGACCAGACGGGGCTCGGCCCCCAGGGTGTCGTGCTGGGCGACGAGTACCGGCGCATGGTGCGCGAGGCGATCCCCGCCGATCAGGACGGTGACTGGCTGGCCGAGCTGGCCGACCACGCGATCAGCGCGCACTACGGTGGCGACGGCGGGGACCCGAAGGCCTACCTGCCCGCGTCCGTCTCCCGCGACGCGCTGCGCGGGCTGATCCCCGGCGACTCGCAGCACCTGACCCTCGACGCGGCCTGTGCCAGCGGGTTGTTCGCTCTGGACGCGGCGGTCAAGGCGCTGCGCGAGGGTTCCTGCGATGTGGCGCTGGCCGGTGGCACCTCGGTGATCGAGCCGATCGGGTTCACCCTCTTCTGCCGGGCCCAGGGCATCTCGATGAGCGGCAAGGTACGCCCCTTCGACAAGGCGGCGGACGGAACCCTCATCGGTGAGGGCTCCATCATGCTCACCCTGAAGCCGTACGCGCGGGCGGTGGCGGACGGCGACCGGGTGCTCGGTGTCATCCGGGGCACCGGTCTGGCCGCCGACGGCCGGGGGAAGGGCATTCACGCCCCGGCCACGCGCGGGCAGGAACTGGCGATCGCCCGTGCCTGGGCCGACGCGGGCGTCGAGGCCGACGATGTGGACTGGGTGGTGGCCCACGGCACCGGCACACCGGTGGGCGACGAGATCGAACTGCGCTCGCTGCTCTCCCGGTTGGGGCCGCGGGACCGGGCGTGCCTGCTGACATCGAACAAGCAGGTCTTCGGGCACACCGGTGTGCTGGCGGGCCTGGTCTCGGTCGCGCACGCGCTGGTCGCCCTCGACCGCGGGGCGGTCCCCGGTCAACCCGTGGTCACCGATCCGCATCCGCTGCTGGAGGACGGCACACGGCTGACCGTACCGGTCAGGGACGCGCCCTGGCCGGCGGACGACGCACGGCCGCGCGTGGTGGGGGTCTCGTCGTTCGGCCTCGGAGGGGCGGACGCGCACGTGGTCCTGTCCGACCGCGTACCACCGGCCGCCCCCGCGCGGCGGCGGGGCGGACACGCCCCCGCGGACACGGAGCGACTGGTCGTCGTGGGCTGGAACACCCATCTGCCCGGCCTGGACACCGCCCAGGTGCCCGCCTGGCTGAGTGGTGACGGCCCGCTCCCGGAGGCCGGGTTCGGTGTGCCGTACCCCCTGCCGTCCCCGCGTGAGGTGCGCATTCCGCCGCTGACGATGCGGCACATGGACCCCGCCCACCTGATGATGCTCCAGGCCCTCGGCCCGCTGCTGGACCAGCTCGGCGAGCCGGGCGTCGCCCTGCGGCCCACCACGGCGGTGGTCGTGGGAGCGACGCTGCCGACCACGCACAACACCCGGGCCGCGCTGCGGGTGCACGCAGGCGAGTGCGCCACCACCTTCGACATCCTGCCCGACCCGGTGCGGGCGCAGTCGCTCAAGGAGTACCTGGCGAAGGGGATGGCGGAGGCCAAGGGGGTGATCCCCGGCGATCTGAACGAGGACGACTTCACCGGGGCGGTCTCCTGCATCCTGTCGGGCCGGGCCGCCAACTACTACGACTTCCGGGGCATGGGCACCAGCGTCTACGCCCACCGGGACTCCGCGCACACAGCCCTCGACCTGGCGCTGCGTCAGCTCCGGCACCGCGCCTGCGATCTCGCCCTCGTCGGCGCGGTGTGCCAGCGGCCCATCAGCGGCTGGGACCGCCACCTCGACGATCTGGTGCCGGAGGGCCGGTCCATCGCGGAAGGCGCCGCCGTCCTGGCGGTCACCCGGCTCTCCACCGCGCTGGAGCACGGCCTGCCCGTCCTGGGTTCGCTCTCCACCGCGGTCGACGCCGCCGATCCCGGCCCCACGGCCGCGCCCGGGCACGCCCTTCCCGTACTGGCCGACGCCGGACACACCTATCTGTCGCTGGACGCCCTGCTGGCCGTCCTCAAGGCCGTCTCCACCGGAGCGGACACCGTCGTGATGCCCGCCGCCGCCGGATCACCGCTGATCCGGTTCACCCGGCCCGGGGGTACCGCACACGCCGAACCGGACCGGGCCGTACGCGCCGAAGCGGAACCCACCGCGCCCGACCCGGCCGGGCCGGAGCACACCGAGGACTTCACCGGCCGCCGCCAGACCCTCCGATTCGTCCCGACGACCGCACCGCGGAACGGCTCGGCCACGCGACCGATCGCGCCGGGCACCATCGTCATCACCGACGCCCCGGATCTCGCCGAGGCCGCCACCGGCCCGGACATCGCCGTCTGGTCGCCGCGGCCGGGCCTCGGAGCCGCCACCCACGTCCCGCCCGAGGAGGCGCCCGGAGCCCTGGCCGGCCTGCCGTTCATCCCGCGCCACATCCGGGTCCTGTCCCGGCTGCCCGTCCTGGACGACGGATGCGACGACGAACGCGACGACGGCGGCGACGGGAGCGCCGACGCCGAGGCCACCCGGCTGGAGGACCTTCAGGACCTCACCTTCACCACGCTCCAGGCGGCGCTGCCCGCGCTGCGCACCGGCGGCTCGCTCGGCGCGCTCCTGCTCGGCGCGGTGCCGGACGATCTGCCGCCCCCGCTGAGCGGGCTGTTCACCGGCCTCGTCCGCTCCGTACGGGCCGAGGTCCCGCAGTGCGGCGGGGTGACCCTGCTCAGCGACGCGCCGGACGCCGCGACCGCGCTGGAGCAGCTGGCACGGGCGGGCAGCGCCCAGGTGCCGACCCACACACTGGCCTGCCGCGGGGGCGACTGGTTCACCCTGGCCGTCGCCGGCGACCACGCTCCACCGCCCCCGGCGGGAGCCGCCTCGCTGCCGCCCGGCGCGGTCGTGGTCGCCTTCGGCGGCGCCCGGGGCATCACCCCCGAGCTCCTTCACGCGATCGCCCGCACCAGCGACCGGCCGCATGTGTACGTCATCGGCCGCACCCCACTGCCGGAGACCGACGAGGCGCTGCCGCCGCAGGCCGAGTTCATCGCCGCCGAACACCGCCGACGCCCCGGCGCGTCGGTGGGTGAGCTGCGCGCCGCCTACGAGAAGGCCCAGGCGCGCCTGGAGGTACGCCGTACGGTCCGCCGGCTGACGGAACTGTGCGGCCGGGACCGGGTCCACCACCGCGTATGCGACGTCCTCGACGCCGAGGCCACCACCGCCGTCCTCCATGAGGTCGTCGACCGGCACGGACAGATCGACCTGCTCATCAACACCGTCCTCGATCTGCGGTCGCGGGCGCTGCACGCCAAGACCCTGACCGATTTCCGGGCGGTCCGGGCCACCAAGGCGACCGGTTACCGCAACCTCAAACGGGCCCTGGCCGGGCGTCCGCCCCGGATCTGGTGCAACTTCAGCACCCTGGCGACGCTCGCTCCCGCGCCCGGCGACATCGACTACTGCGCCGTCAACGAGTACCTGGCGTACGCGAGCGCCTGGGCCCAGCGGCACGGGCCGGTGGGCCACCGGGAGTTGGCGATCCTCTGGAGCGGCTGGCGGGAGGTCGGCGTCGCCAGCAGCGTCACCATGCGGGAGACCCTCAAACGCAACCAGATGGACGCCTACATCAGCACCGAGCAGGGATGCGCGCAGTTCCTCTCCGCCGTGACCCGGCCACCGGCCGGCGGGGTGGCGTTCTTCATCCGGGAGGACGAACGCGTCCTGCTGGCCCGGCGCGGGATCAGCACCCACGGTCCGGGTGGGATCGGCGCCTACGGTTCCTCCGGCGAGCCGCGGATCCCCGCCCCGGACGAGCCACCGCCCGCCCCGCCGGATCCGTCGCTGACCAGTCCGCTGCTCGACGGTGTGCTGCACCGTGGCAAGAGCTGGGCCGTCTTCACCAAGACCTGGGATCCGCGCACGCTGGCCGAGCGGGACGGCCGGTGGATGCGTCACCACCGGGTCAACGGTGAGTACACGCTGGCCGGTACGTTCACCCTCGAAGCCGCGGCCGCCGCGGCCGGGGCCCTCTGCCCCGACCTCGTGGTCACCGGGTTCCGCGGTCTCGTCTGCCGGACGTCGATCACGGTCAGGCTCGCCGGACCGCGGCGCACCGTCGCGGTGGAGGCCCGGGTCACGAGCCGGAGGCGCGACGGAGCCGAGGTGGCCGTCAGGATGACGGCGCACCGGATCGGCAAGAACGGCAAGGTGCTGCGCTTCAACGACCTGCTGTGCGAGACGACGGTCGTGCTGGCGGATCGCCACCCCGTGCTCGCCGGACCGCCCGACTTCTCGTCCCACGACCCCGAACCCGACTTCGCGATGCCGGTCTACTCCCCCGATCCGCCGATCTCGCTCACCGGCCCGTTCGCCGGCACCAGGGATTACGCCCGCGGGCCGGACGGCAACAGCGCCAGGTTCGCCCTGGACCACGCCGCCTGGGCCCCGGCCCTGGCGGGGATGACCGTACCGGCGATCCTGCTGGACGCGATGGTGCACCTGTTGCTGCTGCCACCGCGCGGTGACCACCCGCCCCTGGTCGGCCCGATGGCCGGCCTCGACACGGTCGAGCTCGCCGGGCCGGGCAACGACTGTCTGCTCAGCGCGGAGCACCCGGCCATCCGGCTGCACTGCGACTACGCCACCGGGGACCTGACCGCCGTGGCCGGTCACGGCAAGGTGCTGGCCCGTATCACCGGGGTCACCGCACACGCCCTGGACCACAGCGGAGAGCTGGTCCGGCCCCGCGCCCGCGTTCCCCAGTCGCCCCTTTCGTGACAGCAGAGGAGACAGCAGTGTTGTGGCAGGACATCACGATCGCCGGGACCGGCGCGTGGATACCCCCCATCAGGCCCGAACAGGAGCCGCGGGGCGGACCGGGCGCCGGGCAGCCCTCCATGATGGCGCTCAACGGCTTTACCTCGGCCGCCGTCTCGAAGGACGACACGGCCACGCAGATGGCGGCACGGGCCGGTCTCAAGGCACTGCGCCACGCGGACGTGCCCAGTGGCTCCCTGAGTCTCCTCGTGCACGCCGGCTTCCAGGACGGGGACCACTACACGCCCTCGGCCTATCTGATGCGGGTGCTCGGGGGAAGGGACACCGCCGGGATCGAGGTCGGTGCCGCCAGCGACGGCGGGGCCGCCGCGCTCGTCGCCGCGGCCGACCACCTGGCCGCCCGGCCGGACGCGATGGCCGCGCTGGTCACGACCGGTGCCCGGTTCCCGAACGAACGGTGGGGCTATTCCCGGGAGTTGGGCTATGTGGCCGGTGACGCCGGGGCCGCCGCCGTCCTCACCCGGGGGACGGGCTTCGCCCGCCTGGTGGCGACCGCCCATGTCACGGAGTCGCGGCTGGAGGCGCAGACCCGGGCCAGGGATGGCCATACCGGTGTCGCCCGGCGGTCCCCCGTCGAGGAGACCGGGTTCATGCCCCATATCGACGTGCTTCAGCGGGCCACCCACCGCTGTATCGAGACCGTCCTCGACGAGGCCGACGTGAAACCGGCGGACATCGCGCATGTGGTGCCCATCGCGATCGGGTCGGTCGTGCTCGACATGCTGCTCACCGGCTCACCGCTCGGCCTCCGTGCCGACGACACCAGCTGGACCTACGGCCGGCACATCGGCCACGCGGGCCCGTCCGACGTCCTGCTCGCCCTCGACCGGACGTTCCGCTCCGGCACGCTGCGGGCCGGGGAACGCGTCCTCGTCGTGAGTTTCGGGGTCGGCTTCCGCTGGACCACCGCGCTGTTCGAGGTCACCCGCGATCCCGTCGCCACGGCACCGGCCGGCCGCTCACACACAGAAGGAGGTCGTTCATGACGGACACGAGTACGGCGACCGCCGCGTCGGTGCCGCTGGCTCCGCGGGCCCTGCCGCTGCTGGGCCACGCACTGCCGCTGCTCCGCGATCCGCTGGCGTTCATCATGTCCCTGTCCGGGTACCGCGAGATGGTCCGCGTCCGGCTGGGCCCGAGCACCGCCATGCTGATCTGCGATCCGGACCTGACCCGGCAGGTGTTCCTGAACGACCGTGTCTTCGACAAGGGCGGCCCGATCTACGACCGGATCCGCGAGGTCATCGGCGACGGGCTGTCCACCTGCCCGTACCCCCTGCACCGGCGGCAGCGGCGGCTGTGCCAGCCGTCGTTCCACCCCACCCGGCTCGCCGGGTACGGGGCGGTGTTCGCCCGGGCGGCCGAGGTGAAGGCGGCATCGTGGCGCGACGGCGACGTCCTCGACATCACCCAGGAAATGATGACGCTGACGACGCGCGCCACCATGGAGACGATGTTCAGCGGCTCGCTGCCGGCGGAGACCATGCGGCGGGCCCTCGCCGACACCTCCACCATCGTGACCGCGTTCTTCCGCCGGATGATGACACCGGCCCTGCTGCGCCGGGTGCCGACTCCGCGCAAGCGGCGGTACGACCAGGCCCGTAACCGGCTGTCGGCCACCATCGCGGAGATCATCGCCGAGCGGCGTGCCGATCCGACCGACCATGCCGACCTGCTCTCCACGCTGGTCGGGGCGGTCGACGAGGAGAGCCGGGACGGCCAGAAGCAACTGAGCGACACCGAACTTGCGGACGAGGCCCTCACGTTCTTCCTCGGCGGGATGGAGACCACGGCCATCACCCTGGCCTGGGCGACGCATCTGCTCGCCACGAACCCGGACGTCCAGCACCGGCTCCGGGCCGAGACCCATCAGGTCCTGGCCGGTGGCAAGGTCGATCCCGCGCATCTGCCCTCGCTCGACCTGGCCGCCCGGGTGGTGACCGAGACACTGCGGCTGTATCCGCCCGCCTGGATGATGACCCGCGCGGTCCGGCAGGACACCGAACTCGGCGGGGTGCGGCTCAAGGGCGGCAGCACCATCGTGCTCAGCCCGTACCTCCTGCACCGCCGGCCCGACCTCTATCCCGAGCCCGACCGGTTCGACCCGGACCGCTGGGCCGGCGGGCAGCCCGACCGGGCCGCCTACATCCCGTTCGGCGCCGGGGCGCGCAAGTGCATCGGGGACCAGTTCGCGCTCACCGAGGCCATCCTGGCCCTCACCGCCATCGTCGCCCGCTGGGAGCTGACCCCCGTCGGCGACCAGCCGTTCCGGCCCAAGGTGGAGACCAGCCTGAGTTCGCGCGGGCTGCGCCTGCGGATCAGTGAGCGGCGGACGAGCGGCACCGGTGACGCCGAACTGCACGCGGCCACGCCGCGGTCCACATCGGCCCAGCCGGCCACGCCCGCCCAGCCATCCACGCCGCCGGGCACCGGCGGCTGCCCGGTGAGGCATGAGGAGTCAGGAGTGATGCCGTGAAGCCTCACCTGAAGCCCCTGGTGAAGCAGCTCCTCAACGCCCGGAGGGTCAGCCTGCCCGGCGCGGCCCCGGCCGACAGCCTGCGGGCTCCTTCCCTCCCTTACCCGAACGGCTGGTTCTGCCTGGCCTTCGCCGACGAGGTGCGCCCCGGATCCGTCACCACCCGTCCGCTCGCGGGCACGGAGGTCGTCCTCTACCGGACGGCCAAAGGCGTACTGCGGGCCGTCCGGCCCCGGTGCCCGCATCTGGGAGCGCATCTCGGGGTCGGCGGATCGGTCGAGGGCGAGGACATCGTCTGCCCCTTCCACCGGTTCGCGTTCGGCCCGGACGGCACCTGTGTGCGCACGGGTTACGACAAACCGCCGCCGAAGGCGTCGCTTGCGCAGTACCCGGTGTGCGAGGCCAACGGCTCGATCTACGTGTGGTGGCACGCCCTCGGCCTGCCCCCGCGGTGGGAGGTGCCGGTCTTCCCCATGGACGACCGGCAGCCGTACAGCCACGACACCTTCGACATCGCCGGTCACCCGCAGGACGTCATCGAGAACGCCTTCGACTGGGGTCATCTCCCGGCGTTGCACGGTCTCAAGGGTCTCGACATCGAGGGCACTCCGGTGGCCGGGGAACCGATCAGCACCGTCACCGCGACCGCCCGCGGCACCATGATGCGCGGGTTCCGCCAGTCCTACACGCTCACGGTGATCGGACTGGCCACCATCGCGGCGCGCACGGTCCTGCCCCGGGGTGCGGGCACCCTCCATGTGATGCTCCACGCGACCCCTGCCGGCCCGGGACGCGTCCAGCTCCGGTTCGGTACGAAGCTGGAGCTGAACGGCGTCCCCGGCCTGCCCGGGCCGGTGGGGCGCGCGGCGGCCGTGCCCGTCGCCCGACTGCTCAGCGCCGTACTCCAGCGGGTGGCGAGCGTCGACACCGGCGCGGACCTGCTGATGTGGCACTACCAGGAGCATGTCGAGCACCCGAAGCTCGCCAAGGGCGACGGCCCGATCGGCCGGTACCGGCAGTGGGCGCAGCAGTTCTACACGGAACCCACGGGCGATCTCGCGCCACCGCGGCCTCCCCGGGCCGGCGCGGGCCGCACGGAGGAGTGACCACCGGGCTCTACGAGTACGAGGGAGAACAGGTATGACCACGTCATCCGACCAGCCGGTGCCACCGGAATCCAGCGCCGTCCAGACGGAGATGCTGGGGTTCCTGGCGAAGCGTACGGGGACGACCTGGGCGACCGACGCGGACGTCTTCGGCTCCGGTGGACTGTCCTCGCTCTTCGCCATGGAGCTAGTGGTGCATCTGGAGAAGTCGTACGGCATCGCCATCCGCGGCGCCGACCTGCGGATGGAGAACTTCCGCACCGTGCGGCGGATGGCCGCGCTGGTCGAACGGCTCCGGCAGCCCACCCCCGGCGGCTCCGGTGCGTGAGCCCGTCGCCGCGGCGGCGGACCGGGGTGGAGCAGCCGGACAACGGCGAGTTCACCGCCCGGTCCTGGTCACGACGCTCACCGACCGCTTGGGATCACACGGTGCGGTGGGTGTGCTGCCGCTCGAGAAACACCGAGGGTCGCTCGGACACATGGTCGTGGTCGTCCCGGTGGTCATGGCCCGGGTGACGTCGCGCCAGGGCGTGGGTGCGTGCGCTCACTTCGTCCGTGGCCACGACGCGCAGGCCGACGAGCACGTCCTCCAGGGCGGCCAGCCAGAGCCGGTAGTAGTGAAACGGCTCGTCCCGTGTCGGAGCGGTCTCCCGGGCCGCGATCCGGGCGATCAGCGCGGCCTGGAACCGCGGCCAGGGGAACGCGCCCGCCTCGTACAGGCTGACGGCCATGGCGAAGGCACGGCCCTCCCAGGGCTCGGCGAACACCAACTCGCCGTTGGAGCGCGGCGGTGCGGCCGGGCCCTCGATGTCCAGCGGCGCGGTCATAGCGCCATCACCTTGGCCACGCCGACCATCGCGTCCCGGGTCACCAGCGGCACGAGTTCTTCCTCGGACAGGTGCTCGGTGCCGGCCGGACGCTCGGGCAGTACGAACCAGCGCACCTCACTGGTGGAGTCGTGGACGGTAATCCGCACGTCGTCGTCGAGTTCGAGTCCCATCTCGGACAGCACCGTACGGGGCTCCTTCACCACGCGGGCGCGGTAGGCGGGGTCCTTGTACCAGCTCGGCGGCAGGCCGAGCACCGGCCACGGGTAGCACGAGCACAGGGTGCACACCACCACGTTGTGGGTGGTCGCGGTGTTCTCCACGACGACGATGTGCTCGCCCTGCGCCCCCGAGAAGCCGAGCTCCTTGATGGCCGCCGTGCCGTCGTCGAGCAGCCGCCGCCGGTACTCCGGGTCGGTCCAGGCCCTGGCGACGACCTTGGCGCCGTTGAGCGGGCCCACCTTGGTCTCGTAGGTGGTGATCACCCCGTCCAGCACCTTCGGGTCGATCAGGCCGCGCTCGGTGAGCAGTTGCTCCAGTGCCTCGGTGCGCAGGGCCGCGGGAAGGGTCTCGCCCGCCCCGTCGTTGGTGGCGGTCATGAGGTGGTCTCCAGGTAGCTCTCGAACAGCTCAGCGGTGAGCGCGAAGGGTTCGGTGTCGGCGCCCCACAGCTCGCGTGAGTCGAATCGCACCGAATAGACGTACTGCGGATGCTCGCCCTGGAAGTGGGCGTTGGTGTCCGGCAGCACGAAGGCGGGCTGGATGAGCTCGACAGTGCCGGTGTGTCCCCGTAGATAGCCCGGCAGCCGGGTGTGCCCGGGCACCGGCACGGCACTGGCCCGTACCCGCTCGCCGACGGCGAAGGCGGGGGCGGTGGCCACGGAGCGCAGCGAGCCCTCGGCGGTCGGCGCGTAGTCGGGTACCGCGGGCTCGGGGACCGGTGGCTCCGCCAGGTGTTCGCCCCGCAGGTTGCGGGCTCGGGCGTCGACGGCACCCGGCGCCAGGATGGCACTGTCGGTGAGCATCAGCTCCGCGCCGTTGAGCCATCGCCCGTAGTAGCCGTCGTTCAGGTAGGCGGCTCGGTCCAGACGCTCGAGCGCGTGCCGGAAGGCGTCCAGGTTGACGCCGCCGTACGCGATGCGGCCGGAGAGAGTCGCCAGCGCGAATGCCCGGCTCTGCCAGGGCTCCTCGAAGACCGGCTCATCACGCCTCGGCGGCTGAACGGAACCCCATCCCGGGGTACCGCCCATATCGGCAATCCCCTCCACGACATCACCCCCTGAATAGGGACATAATGGACTAGATGGCCCAAATCGTATACGCCAGGTGTCATCCGTGTCGCGTTCCGTACGCTGGCGGCATGCGCATGCGCCCCACTTTGAGCTGGACCCCCGCCGAAGACCTGCCGCCGGGCAGCACGGATCTGGAACCGGTCGCCGACGCGCTGCGCACCGGCGGTGTGCTGGTGCTCAGCGGGGCGGGCATCTCCACGGAGTCGGGCATCCCCGACTACCGGGGCGTGGGCGGGAGCCTGAGCCGGCACACCCCGATGACCTACCAGGACTTCACGGCCGACGCCCGGGCCCGGCGCCGGTACTGGGCTCGCAGCCACCTCGGCTGGCGCACCTTCGGCCGCGCCCGCCCCAACGCCGGGCACCGGGCCGTGGCCGCGTTCGCGCGGCACGGCCTGCTCTCGGGCGTGATCACCCAGAACGTCGACGGTCTGCACCAGGCGGCCGGCAGCGAGGGCGTCGTGGAACTCCACGGCAGCCTGGACCGGGTCGTCTGCCTCTCCTGCGGCGCCTTCAGCCCGCGCCGCGAACTCGCCCGGCGGCTGGCGGAGGCCAATGCGGGCTTCGCGCCGGTGGCCGCCGGAATCAACCCGGACGGCGACGCCGACCTCACCGACGAACAGGTCGGGGACTTCCGCGTGGTGCCCTGTACGGTCTGCGGCGGCATCCTCAAACCGGACGTGGTGTTCTTCGGCGAAGCCGTTCCGCCGAAGCGGGTCGAGCACTGCCGCGAGCTGGTCCGTGAGGCGGCCTCGCTGCTGGTCCTGGGATCCTCACTGACGGTGATGTCCGGGCTCCGGTTCGTCCGCCAGGCGGCCCGGGCCGAAAAGCCGGTACTGATCGTCAACCTGGACCCGACCCGGGGCGACCGGCACGCCGTCACCCGGGTCGCGCTCCCGCTGGGAACGGCCCTCACCGCCGTGGCCGACCGGCTGGGTGTCCCCGGGGCGGCGCGGTAGCCGGAGCCGTGGTCCTTCCCTCACGGCCGCGGTCCGGATTTTCCTACTGCCCGACGACGATCTCCCGTTTGAGGATCTTGCCGGTCGCTCCCTTGGGGAGCCCGTCCGTGACCGTGACGATGCGCGGGTACTTGTAGGCGGCAACCCGCTGTTTGACGTAATCGCGTATCTGGCCGGCCGTGGTGTGCGCACCGTCCCGGAGCGTTACCACGGCGGCCACTTCCTCCCCGTGGATCTCGTGCGGCACACCGACGACGGCGGCCTCGGCGATGGCGGGATGTCCGTAGAGCACCTCCTCGATCTCGCGCGGATAGACGTTGTATCCACCGCGGATGATGAGGTCCTTCTTCCGGTCGACGATGAAGTAGTAGCCGTCCTCGTCAACCCGGGCGAGATCGCCACTGTGGAACCACCCGTCCCGGATGGCCTCCGCGGTCGCGTCCGGACGGTTCCAGTACCCCCTCATCACGTTTTCGCCGCGGATCGCGATCTCACCGACTTCGCCCGGCCCGACCGGGGTGCCGTCGTCCGCGACCAGCATGAGTTCGACCCCGCGGACGGGGAGACCGATCGAACCGGCCTTGCGTGGCCGGTCCGGAGGGTTGAACGAGGCGACCGGCGAGGTCTCCGAGAGGCCATAGCCCTCCAGCACGGTGGCGCCGAATTCCCGCTCGAAGCCGTGCAGCACTTCGACCGGCAACGCGGCACCCCCGGAGACGGCCAAGCGCATCCGCGAGAGGTCGTAGCCGTCGGGGACCGCGGTGCGCAGCAGGGCCGTGTACATCGTGGGGACACCGAGGAAGACGGTGACCCCGTCCCGGTCCATGATCTCCAGCGCCTTGGCCGGTTCGAACCGCGGCAGCAAGGTCAGCGTGGCGCCGGCGGCGACCGCGGTGTTGAGAGCGCAGGTCTGTCCGAAGGCGTGGAACATGGGTAGGCCGCCGAACAGTACGTCGTCCGGCCCGATGTGGAGCACCGTCTCGACCGTGGTGGCCGCGTTGGTCATCAGGTTGCGGTGGGTCAATTCGGCGCCCTTCGGGGTTCCTGTCGTGCCCGAGGTGTAAAGGATCACGGCGGTGTCGTTCCCGGCCCGATCGACGATCTCGGGCATCGGCGCGGTGGCCCGCACGAGATGGCCGAATACCGCGGGGTCGGTGACCAGGCACTCGGCTCCGGCCCCTGCCGCGGCCGTCGTGACCTCGTCCGCGAACAGCGGGGACGTCACCACCAGGCGGGACCCGGAATCCCGGAGCAGGAACGCGATTTCGCGGGACTTCGACAGCGGGTTCATCGGCACCACCACGCCGCCCGCGCGGAGGATGCCGTAGTACACGACGGGGAAATGGGTGACGTTGGGCATGACCAGCGCGACGCGATCGCCCGGTCGCACGCCCCTGGCGCGCAACAGCGTGGCGACGCGGGCTCCGGAGTCGTTCAGTTGGGCGTAGGTGAGGGCGGTCCCGCCCTGACGAACGGCGACTCGTCGCCCGTCGGCCCATGCGGATTCCGCCAGGAGCACGGCGAGGTTGTTCATACGGTTCCCCTCCCCGCCGCCACTGCCGGGGCGGTCGGTGATGTGAGCGCCGGGTGGCGAGCTCTCACGGTGGTGCAACGTTAGGTCGCGCCGCACCGCACCGCTTGACCCCGCGTGACAGGTGACTTACCAATTGGGGACAACCCCTGGAGTGCGCCCATGAAGCCCCTCGTCCGCAACGCGGCGCTGAACAGCTACGTCGAGCTCAGCCGGTCGCTCGGCATCGACCCCCGGGACCTGATGAAGCGGGTGGGTCTGGACCCGGTCGGCCTCGCCGTCCAGGACAGATGGATCTCCGGGGTGGCCGTGACCCAGCTGTTCGAGCTCTCGGCGGCGGCCTCGCGGCGCGAGGACTTCGGCCTGCTCCTGGCCGAGCGCCGCCGCCTGTCCAATCTCGGCCCCATCAGCCTGGTCATACGCGAGGAGCCGGATGTCCGTAGCGCGCTCGAGCTTCTCGTCCGCCACGAGCACACGTACAACGAGATGCTCCACAGCCGGCTCTCCGAGGCGAGTGGCCTGGCCACCCTGAAGGTGGCGCTGGAGCCGAGTGGTGAGGCCATGCCCGCCCGCCAGGCCATGGAGCTGGCCGTGGGGGTGTTCCACCAGGTCCTCCGCGGTTTCCTCGGTGCTCGGTGGCAGCCGGTGTCCGTGTGTTTCACGCACGGCGCCCCGGCGGACACCGGAACACATCGGCGCGCCTTCGGCCCCGTAGTGGAGTTCGACCGGGAATTCAACGGGATCGTCTTCTACGCCAGTGAACTCAACGTTCCCAACCCCGGGTCGGACCCGCTGCTCCACACCTACGCGCGGCGGTATTTCGACTCCATCGCGGTCGCGAGGGACACGACCGTACCGGACCGCGTGCGCGAGCTGATCGAGGTTCTGCTGCCGACCGGGCGCTGTTCGATCGAGCAGGTCGCTTCCAGCCTCGGCGTCGACCGGAGAACCGTCCACCGGCACCTGTCGGCCTCGGGCGAGTCGTTCTCCTCCCTCCTGAACGCGACGCGCGTCCAGCTCGCGGAGCAGCTGGTGGCCAACCAACGCCGCTCGTTGACCGAGATCTCCGGGCTGCTGGGGTTCGCCGCGCCGAGCGCCTTCTCACGGTGGTTCAGCCGGCGGTTCGGTTGCAGCCCGAGGGAGTGGCGTAACCGGCGAACGAGGCAGCGGCACTCGGGCGAGCGGTGACCACCAGGGGGTCCGTCGCCGGTCCCCAAGTGATAAGTCGGATGTCACCGACGGTAAAGCGGGCGGCGTAACCGGCCCCTAGCGTTGCCTTACCGCCAGGGACCCCGCTGATCGTATCCGGGTCCCTGGCGTGCCCGGGAATCCCGTCCGCAATCCCGCTTCGGTCCTCGCCGTCCTCCTCAGCTCTCGCATCAGCTCTCGCATCGCGAGCGGTGACGCATATGGCGCGGCGGGTGAGGACCATCCGACAAAGGAGATCGACCGTGCACTTCCTCGATGACTCCCTGTACCCCGAGAACCAGGAGAAGCTGGTCATCCAGGCCGCGCCCTACGGGCCGGAATGGCTGCCCGGTGATGCCGACGACCTCCCGCTCACGATGGACGAGCACGTCCAGGCGGCGATCGACTGCTACCAGGCCGGTGCCACCGTGCTGCACATTCACGTGCGCGAGCTGGACGGCCGCGGCTCCAAGCGCATGTCCATGTTCAACGAGCTGATGGCCCGGCTGCGGGAGGCCGTGCCGGACATGGTCCTCCAGATCGGCGGGTCGATCTCCTTCGCGCCCGAGGACGAGGGCTCCGACGCGAAGTGGCTCAGCTACGACACCCGCCACATGCTGGCCGACATCACTCCCAGGCCGGACCAGGTGACGATCGCGATCAACACCAACCAGATGAACATCGTCGAGCTCTTCGACGACGAGGACATCGAGGGCACCTCGATCGCCAAGCAGGCGTACTACCAGGCCTACCGGGACATGGTGGTCGAGGCCGGGCCGGAGTTCTACCTCGAACACCTCGAGCGGCTCCGGGCCAACGGCGTTCAGCCGCATTTCCAGCTCGCCAACATGGCACAGCTGGAAACCGTGGAGCGGCTGATCCGCAAGGGTGTGTACACCGGCCCGCTGGTGCTCAACTACGTCGCGATCGGCGGCGGGTTCGCCGGCCGGCACCCGGCCGACCTGATCGAGTTCATCCGCCGCGTCCCGGACGGGGCGGTGCTCACGATCGAAGCCTCCATGCGCGCGGTGGCGCCGATGAACGCGATCGGCATCGCCCTGGGCACCCATGTGCGGGTGGGCAACGAGGACAACCTGTGGCGGCACAAGGGCGAGCGGATGTCCTCGGTGGAGCAGGTCGAGCAGATGGTCCGGATCGCCCATGCGCTCGGTCGTGAGATCGCCACCGGGCAAGAGGCGAAGAAGATCTACAAGCTCGGCGAATGGTACGCGGACACCGACGAGACCCTGGCCCGGCTCGGCATGGTGCCCAACCGCCGCCCTGGCCGGCGCGGCTTCATGCTGCGCGACATCGAGAACTGACCCCCGAGAACTGACCCCTCACACCGCGAAAACACGAGCAACGGAGCATTCCATGGCACACGCCACTCGCTTCCACGAAACCGGAGGCCCCGAGGTACTCCGGTGGGAGGCCATGGCCGTCGGCGACCCAGGTCCTGGTGAGGTACGCGTCCGGCATGCCGCCGTCGGACTCAACTTCGCCGACACCTACTTCCGTACCGGGCTGTATCCCGCGCCGCTCCCCGCGGGGCTCGGTGTCGAGGGTTCCGGGGTGGTCGAGGCCGTGGGCGAGGGCGTGGCGCATATCGCCGAGGGTGACCGCGTGACCTACACCGGGAGCCCGCTGGGCGCCTACAGCACGGAACGGGTCATGCCCGCGGACTCGCTGATCAAGCTGCCGGACGGGATCGGCTGCGAGACCGCCGCGGCGATGACCATGCGCGGCCTCACCTCGGCCTATCTGCTGCGCCGGATCCACCCGCTCGAGTCCGGGGACACCGTACTGCTCCACGCGGCGGCCGGTGGTGTCGGGCTGATCTTCTCCCAGTGGGCGAAGCTGCTCGGCATCACCGTGATCGGCACGGTCTCCAGCGAGGAGAAGGCCGAGATCGCCCGCGCCCACGGCTGCGACCACATCATCCACTACCGCCGCGAGAACGTGGCCGAGCGGGTGCGTGAACTGACCGACGGCCAAGGTGTCCCGGTGGTCTTCGACAGCGTCGGCAAGGACACGGTCGCCGGATCCATGGCCTCGCTGCGGCGCCGCGGTCTGCTGGTGTGCTTCGGCACGGCCTCCGGGGTGCCGCCGCTCGACGCCATGCGACTGGCCGTCCACGGCTCGCTGTTCGTGACCCGGCCCGCGCTGGCCGACTACATCGCCGAACCCGCGGAGCGGGATGCCCTCGCGGGCGAGCTGTTCGGGCATGTCGCATCCGGACGCATCAAGATCCAGATCAATCAGCGCTACGCCCTCCAGGACGCGGCACAAGCACATCGCGAGCTGGAGGCGGGACGGACGACGGGGTCTTCCGTCTTCGTCCTCTGACCACGCACATCGACTGAACACGCACATCGGCCAAGGAGTGAGCACATGCCCCGAACCGTCCCCCCGAAGGAAGCCACGCCCGCCCTGGTGCGCCCGGGTGTCCTCCGCACCTCGATCAAGGTTGAGCCCCTCACCCGCACCATCGGGGCCGAGCTCTCCGGTGTGAACCTCGGCGACGCCTCGCGCGACGACGACCTGTTCTCCCAGATCAGGCAAGAGCTGCTGCGGTACAAGGTCCTCTTCCTGCGGGACCAGGACATCACCCGCGCCGAGCACATCGCCTTCGCCACGCGCTTCGGCCCACTGGAGGACCACCCGGTGGCCGGCAGCGACCCGGACCACCCGGGACTGGTCCGCATCTACAAGGACCTGGACAGCAAGCCGGAACACTACGAGAACGCGCTCCACTGTGACGGGACCTGGCGCGAGTGCCCGTCCATGGGTGCCGTCCTGCGCTGCGTGGAAACGCCGGAGGTCGGCGGTGACACGATCTGGGTCAACATGGCCGAGGCCCACCACCGGCTGCCCGAACACATCAAGGCGCGGATCGCGGAACTGCGGGCACGGCACACCATCGAGGCGACCTTCGGCGCCGTCCTGCCGATGGAGCAGCGCCACCAGCTGAAGGCGCGGTACCCGGACGCCGAACACCCGGTGGTGCGCGTCCACCCGGAGACCGGCGAGCAGATCCTCTTCGTCAACAGCTTCACCACACACTTCGTCAACTACCACACGCCCGAGAACGTGCGCTTCGGCCAGGACTACGCGCCCGGGGCGAGTCACCTCCTCAACTACCTGATCAGCCAGGCGGCCGTCCCCGAATACCAGGTGCGCTGGCGCTGGCGGAAGAACAGCGTCGCCATCTGGGACAACCGCTCCACCCAGCACTACGCCGTCCAGGACTACTGGCCCGGCGTCCGCAAGATGGAGCGCGCGGGCATCACCGGCGACAGGCCCATCTGAGCCGCGCGGCCAGAGACCAGAGAGGTGATGTCGATGAGACTTCACACGTCCGGTACGGTCCTGGCGGACACGTCTCCCGCCGGACCGGCTGTATCCCGTGGGTACGCCTGGGTGGTGTTCGGCCTGAGTTTCGGGCTTCTGCTGTCCGACTACATGTCGCGGCAGGTGCTCAACGCCGTCTTTCCCCTGCTGAAGGCCGAGTGGCTGCTGTCGGATGCCAAGTTGGGCTCGCTCAGCGGCATTGTGGCCCTGATGGTGGGTGTGCTCGCCTTCCCGTTGTCGCTCCTGGCGGACCGCTGGGGCAGGGTCAGGTGCCTGGTGATCGCCGCGACCGTGTGGAGTCTCGCGACCGTGGGCTGCGCGTTGTCAGCGAGCTACGACCAGATGTTCCTGGGCCGGCTCATGGTCGGTGTCGGCGAAGCGGCCTACGGGAGCGTCGGGATCGCGGTGGTCCTCAGTGTCTTCCCCGTCGGGCTGCGCGCCACGCTCTCCGGAGCGTTCATCGGAGGAGGCGCCTTTGGATCCGTGCTGGGCGTGTCGATCGGTGGCGTCGTGGCCCAGCATCTGGGATGGCGCTGGGCGTTCGGCGTGATGGGGATCTTCGGGCTGGTCCTGGCCGCGCTGTACGGCATCGTGGTCACCGAGAAGAGGCTGCGTTCGGCCGCTGACGCCACGCATGGCGCGGCCGCTCATGCCACGCATGGCGCGCCCGCCGAACCGGTCCCCATCCGGGCCCTGCTGCCGCGGCTGGTCTCATCCGTCTCCGTGGTCTGTGCCTACATCGGCAGCGGGCTCCAGATGTTCATCGCGATGGCCCTGCTCGCCTGGATGCCCACCTTCCTCAATCGCTACTACTCCATGCCCACCGCGAAGGCCGGCCTGGTCGCCGGAGTCTTCGCGCTGATCACCGGCGTCGGCATGATCGGTGGCGGGATGGTCGCGGACCGCGTCAGCCGACGGGCCGGCGCGGGTAAGTGGACCGTCGCGGCCACCAGCAGCCTCGGATCGTTCGTGCTGCTGACGGCCGGATTCCAGTTGCCGACGGGCGCGCCGCAACTCGTGCTGGTCGGGGCCGGGGCCCTGCTGTGCAATGCCACGGCCGGACCCGCGGCGGCCATGGTGGCGAATCTGACCCCCGCGGCCATCGCGGCGACGGCCATGGCCACGCTCACCCTGGCCAACAGCTGCTCGGGCTCGCCCCCGGGCCCGCGGTGACGGGCGTCCTCGCGGACCACGTGGGGCTGCTCGGCGCGCTGCGGGCGGTCCCACTCGCCGCGGTCGCGGCCGGCGCCGCCTTCATCATCGGCAAGCGCTTCTACGAGAGGGATCTGCGCCGCTTGGGCCTGCTGTCCGAGGTGGCACTCCGGAACCCGGAGCCGCGGTCATGAACCCCACCGGCCCCCGCGGTCGTGATGGTCCCCGGGCTCCCGCTCACAAGGAACCGGTCAGGAGTTGGAGAACGAGGCTGGTCGCCGAGACCACCACCCACAGGCAGGCACCCAGGATGAGTGGCCGGGGGCCGGTGCGGCGCAGTGCGGCGAGGTCGGTCGACAGGCCCGTCGCGGAGAGCGCGGCGGTGATGAGGAAGACCGAGAGCTCGCCGAGTCCGTGGTGGGCGGCGGCCGGGATGAGACCCAGGCTGTTCGCCGTGGTCATCAGCAGGAAGCCGACCAGGAACCCGGGCACCAGCTTGACCACCTGAAGCCGGGGACGGGCCGTGGCCTCCGCCGCGGCACGGTCGCGGCGTCTCACCAGCCAGGCCAGTCCCAGGCAGATGGGGATGATCATGAGGCTGCGGGTGAGTTTGACGACGACCGCGTAGTCCGCCGCGGTGCGGCCGTAGCTGGTGGCGGCGGCGACCACTGAGGACGTGTCGTTGACCGCCGTCCCCGCGAAGAGGCCGAAGCTGTGCTGGCTCATCCCCAGGAGGTGGCCGAGGAGCGGGAAGGTGAGCACGGCGGCGACGTTGAACAGGAAGATGGTGGAGACCGCGTAGGCCACCTCGACCCCGGCCGCGCCGATGACCGGGGCGGTCGCCGCGATCGCCGACGCGCCGCAGACGCCCGTGCCCACGCCGATCAGCGTCCGCAGGTCCCCGGCGATGCCGAGCCACCGGCCGATGCCGTACGCGGCGGTCAGACAGATCACCAACGAGCCGGTCATCACCGGAATCGAGTCCACGCCCACCTGGACCATCTGGGCCAGCGACAGCTGCGAGCCCAGGACGACGACCGAAACTTGCAGGACCCACTTGCTCGCGAAGCCGATGCCGGGACTCCACCGCGCTCCTGGCCTCTTCAGGGCGGCCAGCAGCGCACCGAGGACGATCCCGGCCACCGGGCCGCCGACGAGCGGGAACGTCTTCCCCACCGCCGTGCCCGCCACCGCGAGAGCCAGGACGAGGGCCAGACCGGGTACGAGAGGGGCCACGGCGGTCCGGGACGCCCGCGCCGGTTCGGCCGCCGGGCGGGCAGGGGCATCCGGGCGGGCATCGGCCTCCGGCCGGACATCAGCCTTCGGCCGGGCATCGGCCGGACGGTCCAGATCTTCACTCATGGCCTCGACTCTGATGCGCTCCGGACCACGGTTGTAGCCCCGAGATCGTGAGGAGGTCATAGCCAAAGGGCATGACTGCCGACCGGGTCCGGGCCATACCCTGGGGCTATGAGCCAGTTGCCGGATCCGGAATCGCTGCGGCTGCTCGTCCTGGTCGGAGACGCGGGGAGCTTGAGCGGTGCGGCGGCGCGGCTCGGCCTTACGCAGCCGTCGGCGAGCAAGCGGCTGTCCGTGCTGGAGCGCAGGCTGGGCCTGGTACTGGTGGACCGGACGCGGCGGGGGTCGCAGCTCACCGACGCGGGCCGGGCCGTGGCGGGCTGGGCGCAGCGGGTCCTTCAGGAGATGGAGGGGCTGCTGACCGGCACGGAGGCGCTGCGTACGAAGCGGGACGCCGAGCTGAGGGTGGCGGCCAGCATGACGGTGGCCGAGTGTCTGGTGCCGGGCTGGATCGGCGAGCTGCGCCGCACTCGGCCGGAGTTGTACGTCGGTCTCCAGGTGACCAACAGTGAGCAGGTTCCGGAGCTGCTCCGCAGCGGAGCGGCGGACCTGGGGTTCGTCGAGTCACCGCGGGCCCCGGCAGGGCTGTCCGCCCGGCAGGTCGCCCGCGACCGGCTGCTCGTGGTGGTCGCCCCGGGGCACCCCTGGACGCGCCGCCGCCGCCCGCTGGGCGTCGCCGAGCTCGTGGCCGCGCCGCTGGTGCTGCGCGAACGCGGATCGGGCACCCGCGAGACGCTGGACCAGGCCCTGCGCAAGGCCGGCGTGGGCGAACCGCAGCCCCTCCTGGAGCTGGGGTCGGCGACCGCCGTGCGCAACGCCGTGATCGCCGGAACCGGCCCGGCGGTGATCAGCGAGCTCGCGGTAGGGGCCGATCTCGCCGATGGCCGCCTCGTGTCGGTGGAGGTCGAGGGCATCGAACTACGCCGTGCGTTGCGAGCCGTCTGGGCTTCGGGACGCGTCCCCGTCGGCCCCGCGGCGGACCTTCTGGCCGTGACGCGACGCCGCGGAAAGAAGGCATGAGGTCGGGCCGCTCCCACCCGGCCCGCAGCCGGACCGGGTGACACCGTCACGGTCGTCGGGCGGAGACGTCGCCGTGCGATTCGATGCGCTCGATCGTCTGCTCGCTCCATGCCCGGATGGCATCGGCCTGCTGCGGAGTGAGGGTGTCGAAGAAGTGGCGGCGGATGTTTCCGGCGTGCCCGGTGATGGCACTCTGCACGGCACCGCGCCCCTCGGCGGTCAGCTTGGTGCCGGTACGGCGGCCGTAGGCACCGCTTTCGGTCCGTGCCACGAAACCGCGCCTCTCCATGCGGGTCAGCTGGTGCGAGACGCGGCTCTTCTCCCAGCCGAGCGACTCGGAGAGCTCGCCGACGCGCAGCTCGCGCCCGGCCGCGCGCCACAAGGCCATCAACACGCTGAACTCGGCCTTCGAGATGCCGAAGTCACGTTGGAGTGCACGGTCGAGCTCCTGGGCGAGCAGCCGCTGCGCGCGCGTCCAAGCGCCCCAGAGCTCCCATTCCTCGGGGTCCAGGTCGCGGGTCTCCGTCATGGCGGAAATCCTACCCGCCGGAGCCATGCAGTTGACGCATCAACTCGACGGAGCCTAGAGTTGATGCGTCAACTGCGTGAGAGGGGCCCATCCGATGAGGACATTGGTGCGCGGCGGCATGGTGGTCAGCATGGACCCGGCCGTCGGCGATCTCCCGCAGGGCGACCTGCTCATCGAGAACGGCCGGATCGCGGCGGTCGCCGCCGACGTGGAAACGGCCGACGCGGAGGTCGTCGACGCCCGCGGCAAGATCGTGATGCCCGGTTTCGTCGACACCCACCGGCACACCTGGCAGACCGCCTTCCGCGGCATCGGCGCCAACTGGACGTTCCGCGAGTACGGCGCCGCCATGCACGGCACGCTCCGGCCGCACTACCGGCCGGAGGACGTGTACCTGGGCAACCTGCTGGGCCGGATCGAGGCACTGAGCTCGGGCGTCACGACCATGCTCGACTGGTTCCACTGCTCCGACCGCCCGGAGAACGCCGACGCCGCGATCCAGGCGCTGCGTGACGCGCCCGGCCACTCGGTGTTCTGCTACGGCGCCGGCTTCGCCGACGACTCGATCGCCGCCGAGGTCAGGCGCGTGCGATCCCAACTATCGGACGACGGCATGGCGTTGGGGCTGCGCGGTCCGCAGCTGACCTCGATGGACACCACCGCCGCCGATGTCGCGCTGGCCCGGGAACTCGGGCTGCGGGTGAGCGTCCACGTACACGCCGCCACGGGCTGGCCCAGCGGTGAGCGCCCCGTCGCGGACATGCGTGACCGCGGGCTGCTCGACGACCGCACGACCTTCGTGCACGGCAACGGCATCTCCGACGACCAGGTGGCCATGATGGCCGACGCGGGCTGCTCGGTGACGATCAGCCCGGACGTCGAGCTGAAGATGGGCTTCGGCTGGCCCGAGACCGGCCGCATGCTGGCCGCCGGAATCCGCCCGTCGCTGTCCATCGACGACTGCCCGTCCGCCGGCGGGGACATGTTCGCCACCATGCGCACGGCGTTCGCCGTCCAGCGCGGTCTGAACGGCGGCCTCACGGCGCGGGACTTCGTCGAATTCGCCACGGTGGACGGCGCCCGCACCTGTGGACTCGACGCCCGGACGGGCAGCCTCGGCGTCGGCAAGGACGCCGACTTCATCCTCCTCGACGCCGAGGACCCCACGGTCTTCCCGGTCACGGATCCCGTCGGCACGGTCGTCTCCGCCGGTCACCCCGGGCTGGTGGACAGCGTCTTCATCGCCGGAAAGCCGGTCAAGCGAAACGGCCGGCTGCTCGACGTCGACCTGCCGGCGTTGCGCACCCGGCTGCTGGCGTCCCGCGCCCGGATCGCCGAAGCGGCGGGCGTGACGCTCGACGGGTCCTGGGCACCGGCCGCGAGCGCGCCGAGGCGTTGATCAGTCCCGGGTCCGTCCGTCCAGCATCGGCGCCACCGCCGCGGCTCTTCGGACTTCTTCCCGAACGTCGGCCGGAGCCCGTAATTCGTCTTCGTAACCTACAATTCCCGGCCAGATGGCGAAAAACGCGTGGTCGACACGCATGGGCGGGGAGGAACCGCGATGGCAACGGGGGGATGGGGTCTGCCGAACGACCCCGGACAGGGCGGCAACCGTTGGGGACCGCCGCCGGTGCCGGATCCGTACGGACCGCCGCCGACACCGGCCCCCTATGGGCCGCCGCCGACGCCGAACCCCTATGGACCCCCGCCCCCACCCCCACCGCCCGGGCCCTACCGTCCGGCGCCCAGGGGCCGGCGCTGGTACCGGCGAGTGCCCTTCCTCTCCATCCTCGTCCCCCTGCTCCGCCTGGCGCACCGGCCCGCGCGGAAACTGTTCGACCAGGATGGCGGCGCGCGCGTCCACGACCCCGTGGTCGACCGCGTTCAGATCACCCGCACGGTGCTCGGTGTCCTCGCGACGCTCGCCCTCTACTACGTGTACGGATCGGACGGCGACCTGAAGGACCAGGCCAGCGAGAGTGCCGCCCAACTCATCGTGACCCCGGTCCTGCTGCTCATCGCCGGACCGGTGGTCATCGCCCTCTTCATCCGCTACGCGCCCGCGGAGCGGCGGCGGTTGCTGCGCTCCCGGCTCGGTGTCCCGGCCAAGACCGTCGGCTGGTACGTCCTGACGGTGGCCGTCCTCGCCGCCACGTTGTGAGGGGTCTCGGCCAACCCCGAGGTGCTGGAAGGGCTGCACGGGGTGTGGCTGTTCGTGGCCGCGGTCCCGGCGCTCGTGTTCGTGCTGTGGGGGCTGCCGTTCTTCTTCCTGGCCTCGGCCTACGTCGCCCGCTCCGCCTTCAACACCGCCTATGTGCACGCCGCGCTGCCTGCCGTGCTCACCGTGGTGATGGTCTGGATCATCGCCGTCTTCAACCTGACCGGGAGCGGCATGCCCAACGGGCCGATGTGGGCCCAGTTCTGCTCCCTGTTCGGCGGGCCGCTGTCGGTGACCGGGCTCTCGCTGTGGGAACTGCACCGACTGCGCACACTCCACGGCGTGACCATACGCGGCTGAGCCGTCCCTTACGCTGCGGATATAGATGCGTCGCGCATCTTGTTGACGGCGGAAGGACCGGCCCATGGGCGAGAGTGAGCTGTACTACCGGGATGCGACCGAGCTGGCACAACTCATCGCGGGACGGCAGGTATCCGCCGTGGAAGTGGTGCGGGCGCATCTGGACCGTATCGCGGCGGTCGACCCGAAGGTCAACGCCGTGACGGTGACCGTCGATCGGGCACTCGACGCGGCGCGCGCCGCCGACCGGGCCGTGCGGGCGGGCACGGCGCCGGGCGCGCTGCACGGCGTCCCGTTCACGGTCAAGGACTCGCTGGATGTGGCGGGGGTGGTCACCGCACGCGGCTCGGCCCTGTTCCGGGACCATGTCCCGGCCGGAGACGCGACCGCGGTGGCCAGGCTCCGGGCGGCGGGCGGGATTCCGCTGGCCAAGACGAACCTGCCGGAGTTCTCCTACTGGACCGAGACCGACAACGTCATCACCGGCAGGTCGCTCAACCCCTGGGACCGCGAGCGGACTCCGGGCGGATCGAGTGGTGGGGAATCAGCGGCGATCGCCGCCGGGATGTCCCCGCTCGGGTTGGGCAGCGATGTCGCCATCTCGGTGCGGGGGCCGGCCCACGACACCGGCGTCGTCGCGCTCAAGGCCACCCGGGGCCGCGTCCCGATCACCGGCCACTGGCCCGAGGTTCCCCGGCGCTACTGGCATGTCGGTCCGATGGCCCGCAGTGTGCGGGACATCGCGGCCGCGCTGAGGATCCTCGCGGGACCCGACGGTGTCGACGGTTACGTGCGGCGGCACCACCCGCACCCTGCCGACCCGACCGGGCCGGGGGACGTGGCCGGGCTGCGGGTGGGCTGGGCGACCGAGCCCGCCTTCGGCCCGGTGGACCGCGAGGTGGCGGCCACCGTCACCGCGGCGGCCGACGCCCTGCGGGACCTGGGCTGCGTGGTCGAACCGGCGCCACTCCCCGAGCTGGAGACCCTCGACGCGACCGAGTTGAGCGCGGTGCTGCTCCCGGCCGAGGTCGTGCCGTACTTCCGGCAGGCCGTCGCCGGACGCGAGTCCGAGCTGCACGGCGTCATCCGGCGCGCGCTGACCGCGCCGGACGTGACGGTGACCGACTATGTCGCCGCCCAGCAACGGGTCGAGGCGCTCAGTTCGATGTTCTCCGGGTACTTCGAGCGCTACGACGTCCTGCTGTGCCCCGTGTGCCCCATCCCCGCGCCGCCGCACGCCCGACCGTCATTCGAGGTCGGCGACGTCACCGTCCCGGCGCGCGGCATCATGCGCGCGACGGTCCCGTTCAACCTCACCGGCCTGCCCGCGCTCTCGCTCCCCTTCGGCGCCACCGGCGGGAAACTGCCGATCGGCGTCCAGCTCGTCTCCCGCTGGTACGACGAGGCGACGATCCTGCGGCTCGGCGCGGCCCTCGAGGAAATCAGCCCGGTCCGCCACCGCCACCCCGACCTCAGCTGACCCGGCCGCCGATCCATCCGGAGGGCCCCCTTCGCTCGCCTGTGGGCCGCCGTCCCCGCATGGCCCGGCGGGCACGAAGCGGTCAGCGCACCGTCAGGCGCCGCAGGCGTGACACCGCCGCCTGCGCCGACCCGTCGACCTCGATGCTGACGTAGCGGGCCGTCGCTGAGGCGGTCAGCCGGCGCATCCGGCCCCGGCCGGTGAGGGTCCCGGCGTCCCGGTAGGTGATGCCGTCCGTGCTGAAGCCGGCCTTCGCGCCCGGCGCCGTGCCCGCCGTCCACTCGGTCTCCACCAGGCGGACCGGGCGGGCCGCGCCGAGGTCCACGACCATGCGGCCGCGCGCACCCGGCTTCCAGGCCGTGTGGGCGTCGCCGTCCACCGCCGCCGCGGGGTCGGACATGCCCTCCGGCAGCGGGCTCGTGGGGAAGACGGTCCTGCCGAGGGCCAGGTCGTCGTGCGGGTGGGCGGCCGCGCCCTCCAGGACGACGGTGATCGTCCGGTCCGCTCTGACGACGGCGACCTCGCTGTGCCCCTGGGCCCGGACGCGCAGGGTGCAGGAGGCCCCGGACAGGCGCACGGTCGCGCCGTCGACGACCTCGACCCGCAGGCCCGTCGGCAGGCGCCGGCTCGTGAGGGGGGTGAGCGTGAAGCGCGGGGGCAGCACGACCGCCGTGGCGGCGGGCAGCGCGGCCTCGAAGGACGTGCCGTCGGCGGTCAGCCGCTGGGTGCCCTCGAAGACCACCGTGTCCGTGCCGGTGCGCGGGATCGTGATCCGCGTCCTGACCGACTCGCCGGAGAGGTTGAACAGGGTCAGGTGCCCGTCCGTCAGCGTCGTGCGCACCTCGGTGGCCTCCGCCGTGGGCGCGGTACTCCGGGCGATCGCGCGCAGCCTCCCGGCCGATGTACTGGGGAAGCCCTCGACGAGGAGCGGTGCCGCCGGGCCGTCGCCGAGGACGATCGTGTCGTCGTAGACGCCGATCGGGTTCCGGCCGTCCCGCACCACGAGCCCGGCGCGGCCGTCGACGTCGAGCCAGCCACCGCGGCTGCTCACCGCCGGCCTCGGCCCGGTCGCCAGGTCCCGCCAGTCCCGGCCGTCCGTGGAGCCCTGGACGCGGTAGGCGCGGCCGGCCGCCGACTCCCAGCGCAGGGTGACCCGGTCGATCCGGCGCTCGGCGCCGAGGTCGACGGCCAGCCAGCTGTCGGCGCGCGGACGGTCGGCCCTCGACACCGCCCAGCGGGTGGCCGCGTCGCCGTCGACCGCGAGCGGCGCGCCCTTCCCCGCGTCGGCCGACGAGGCGGTGGCGGACCCGCCGCGCGCGAGGTCCGGGCCCTGGGCGCCGTCGCACACCTCGAAGGCGTACAGGGAGTATCCGTAGGCCGGGTCGGGCCGTACGCCGAGCATGCGGACGTGGCGCACCGTCGTGGGTGTGAAGCCGATGTCGTCGACCCGTCCGGCGGGTGTTCCGGTGGAGGTGTCGCGGGCGCGGACGGTCGCCTCGCCCTCCTCGAAGCGGTAGGTGCGCGCGCCGTCGAGCCCCGGCATGCCGGGCATCGTCAGGTTGTGCACCTCGAGGTGGCCCTCCGCGTCGGCGGTGCCGCCGCTCGCGTAGACGATCGAGCCCGTCGGGAGCGTCGCGAACCCGGCCCAGCCGCCGTCCAGGCGCAGCAGCGTCGCGCTGCCGTCGAAGCCGTCGCGCGGGGACTCGTACACGCGCACGGTACGGCCCTGGACCTTCGCGGCGGTGGCGGGCAGGAACATCGGGGTCGCGCCGCTGACCCGGAACAGCCAGTCGTCATGGGCCGGCTGCCAGGCGAACTTCACGAACCCGGGCTTCGTCACGGCGCCGGCCCACGCCTTCGGCGACTGGTGGGACACCAGTCCGGGGCCGGTTCCGAAGTCCGTGACACCGGAGGACCGCGCGAACAGTTCCTCGCGCGACAGCGCCGTGACGGGCCGCCCCGACGCCGCCGCCCACACGTGCAGCAGATAGCTGATCGCGATCTCGGCGCGTGCCTCCGGCTCGTACTTCGGCTCCCCCGAGAACTTCGCCATCCGGTGCTCGGGCGGGTACTGCTGGTACGCCTCCAGCCGTGCCGCCAGCTCCTGCTCCGCGCGCGCCGCGGCCCGGTCGCGCATCACCTGGGAGAGGAAGGCGAGCGGGATGACGTCCCTGCCGTAGAGGTGCTCGCGGTCGTTGACCATCGGCATCAGCGGTTCGCCCGCGTCGCTCATGACACCCAGCAGCGTGCGCCACAGCGGCTGGGCGTTCGGCTGCCGCGTGAGGACCTGCGGGAGGGGGCGTCCGGCGGCCAGGAAGTGCGCGGCGTTGCGGCCGGAGGTGCGCCACAGCTCCTCCTGGTAGTGCGGGCCGAAGGAGCCGTGGTTCTCGACGATGAAGGTGTCGTACAGGTTGCGGGCGGTGTTCTCGGAGACCGCGACGCCGTCCACGCGGGCGGGGTTGGCGAGGTCGGCGGGCGGCAGCCCCGCCTCGTTGCGCGACCAGACGCCGTACCACCTGGCCCAGTCGGCGGCGCGGCGGTCGTCGTGGGCCCACGCGAGCGCCGGTGCGAGGGTCTGCGCGTACAGGCCCATCTCCTCCAGCTTGGTGTCGCCGACGTGTCCGCCGGTCAGGCCGTTCGGTGTCCAGTCGCCCGAGGCGGGGTCGTCGCCGCTGCCCAACGAGGTGGTGTAGGCGGCCTGTTCGCGGACGATGGTCTCGACGTTCCGCCGCGTCGTGGTGTCGAGGTCCTTCCACAGCAGCCGGGCGGCGAGGACGAAGTACGACTGGAAGGTGGTGTCGAAGAAGAGCGTACGGCCCCATGCGTCGCCGCCGGTGAGCCGGTTCGAGGCGGCGAAGTGGCGGATGGTGGCGAGCGTGCGCCGCTCGAGGGTGTCCCGGTCGGTGCCCGCGCGCTCGGCGTCATAGGTGCCGTGGGTGAGCAGGACCGCGTGGCCGAGGACCACGGCGAACCCGAAGTCCTCGGCCCGGTAGTGGCCCTGGGCCTCGTCCCACTGGGTCTCGGACCACCGGGTGTGGTCCAGGAGCACCCGCAGGTAGGTGGCCGCGACGGCGTCGGGCAGCGGGTCCGGGTCCGTACGGCCCTGCGCCGCGTGGGCGCTCGCGGCTCCGGTGAGCGGGGGCAGGGTGGCCAGCGCGCCCGTGAGACCGGCGAGGTGCAGGAAGCGGCGGCGGTCGAGGGGCAGGGATCGGTGCGACACGGAACGACACCTCGGAGGCTGGACAACGTTGTCAGAGCGCGTCGCACATTCTTCGGCGGTCCCGGTCCGCGCGTCAACAGGTGTGACGTGAGAGCCATTCACCGGTTTTCGATCCGCGGGGCGGAATTCACCGCTGGGCGTTGGTCCGGAGCGCGTCGTAGATGGCCGTGACATAGGTGCCGCTTCGGTCGGAACCGATGATGCCGGGGGCCATGCCGTTCATCATGTAGGAGATCGTCATGCGCCGATCGAGGTCCATGATGATCATTGACCCGCCCCAGCCTCCCCAGAAGCAGATCCTTCCGTCGGGGATCCAGGCGATGGTGTCCTTCTTGGGCAGCGCATAGCCGACACCCCAGCGCACCGGGATGCCAAGGACCAGGTCCACACCGTTGGCCTGCTCGTTGAAGATGAGATCGATCGTGTCCGGGCCGAGCAGGCGGATGCCGTCGACCTCACCACCGCGGGCGATCGCGGACAGCATGCGTGCGACGGAGCGGGCGTTGCCGTGCCCGTTGGTCGCACCCATGTCCGCGCGGCGCCAGTCCGGTGTGTTGGCGTCGTCCGCCTCCAGATAAGGTCCGGTCGCGGCCTTGACGCCCGGGTTGTCCGTCCCCAGGGCGTCGGCGTCGATCCGCATGGGGGGTGGCGGACTCACGTTCGCGATCCGGCCCCAGTCCTCCTCGGCGGCGCCGATCTGGAAGTCGGCGCCCAGCGGGCCGGCGATCTCCTCGGCGACGAACCGCTTCAGGGGCTTTCCGCTCACGCGGCGGATGACCTCGCCGAGCAAGTGACCGAAGTTCGTCAAGTGGTAGCCCGACGCCGTCCCCGGCTCCCACCACGGGGCCTGAGCGGCCATCCGGGCGGTGGACCTCTCCCAGTCGTAGAGGTCCTCGAGCGCGGCGGGCTGGTCGAGACCGGCGACCCCGGAGGTGTGCGAAAGAAGGTGGCGGATTTCGACGCCCTGTTTGCCGTTGGCGGCGAACTCGGGCCAGTACTCCGCCACCGGTGCGTGGATGTCGAGTTCGCCACGGTCGACGAGCATGAGCGCTGCCAGACTGGTGACGGCCTTCGTGGTCGACCACACATTGGTGATGGTGTGTTCGTCCCACGCCACGGTGCGAGCCGGGTCGCGGAAGCCGCCCCACAGGTCGATGACGACGTCGCCGTCCATGTCGAGGACCAGGGACGCGCCCAGTTCCTCGCCGGAGGCCACGTTCTGTTCGAACTTGGCGCGGACGGTGTCGAATCGGGCGTCGTGCCTTCCATCTACGTTGCTCATGGCGGCTCACGCTAACACCTGACGTGGCGTCAAGGAGCGGGACAAAAGCGGGCGGCACACGGATTAATCGAGCCGGGTGGCTCGCTCGTCGCCGATCAGCAGCTGGAGGCGGCTCAGGCGGTCCGTGGTCTTCGTGCCCGGCACGGGTTGGAGCAGCAGAAGCCGTTGCCTGGACAGTGGGCTGGCGAGGATGACGCAGTCCAGATCGAGGCGCCCCACCCGCTCGTCGAACACGGACTTCGTCGAGCAGCGCAGCGTCGACACCCGGTGCCGCTCCCACATCTCGGCGAACTCGGCACTGGCTTCTCGCAGATCGGAGACCAGTGTCGCGGCGGCGGGATCGTGGCCGCGCTGGGTGACCGTGGCCCTGAGGTCGGCCACGTACGACAGGCTGGTCGCCTCTTCCTCCTCCGGCGACGCCGAGCGCAGTACGGAACGCCAGTGCGCGGAGGTGAACCAGTGCCAGGTCAGGTTCCTCCCGTGGCCCGGCCGGTCGGCGAACGTGCCGAACAGGGCGACGTTCAGGGGGTTCTGTGCCAGGACGTTGGAGAGGTCGTCGGAGATGAGCGCGGGTGTGGTGGCCGCCACCGCGTCCAGTGTGTACGACAGTCCCGGGTCGAGGTAGTCCGGGGGCTCGGCGGGAGTCGGCGGCGCGTGCCCGGCCAGCAGGTACAGATGATGCCGTTCGTCGGGTGTCAGCCGCAGGGCGGTCGCGATGCTCGCGAGTATCGCGACCGACGGCTGGGGGCCACGCGCCTGCTCAAGACTCTCGTAGTAGGCCGTGGACATGTTGGCCATCGCCGCCACCTCGTCACGGCGCAGTCCGGGGGTCCTGCGCCGGGTGCCGGGGGCGAGGCCGAGATCCTCCGGGCGCAGGGCCGCACGGCGACGGCGGAGGAAGTCCCCCAATTGGATCCGGTCCGTCATCTGGGTCCCCGGGGTGGGCCTCCAGCCCGGGTCCGCACTGGCGATCGGACCGTGGGCCGCGTCGAGAGGGCGCTTCATGAGGTGCATCGTCGCATTGGGCCCCCGCCCCGTGCACATGGGCTGACCGGGGCCCCGGGTGCCGCCCGTTTTATCCACTGGTCGTCAGTACGTGGCTGAGCTGTTTGCCCGTCTCCCGCGCGTGTCTATGGTCCTGCTGTCCCAGTTGGTCGATGAGTTGCAGGATGAAAGAGGAAAAGCGTGGAAGCCACGACCCCTGTCGTTCTTGTTCACGGTTTCTGGCACGGCAGCTGGTGCTGGAGCCCGGTCGGCGAGCACCTCGCGAGCCGTGGTGTCGCCTCGGTCGCCGTGGACCTCGACGGACATGGTCTGAAGGGTCGCTCGCCCCGGTCGCGGTGGGGGCGTCCGTTCGATGCCGACGCGTTCGCCGTGGAGCCCTCGCCGGTGGCCGGGATCACGGCGTCCTCCGCGGCCGCGACCCTGGTGGAGCAGGTGCGGCGGATCGGAAGCGGCCGGCCGTGCCTGGTCGTGGCGCACAGCATGGGCGGCACCGTGGCGACCGCCGCGGCTGAACGGGCGCCGGAACTGTTCGCCGAGCTGATGTACGTAACGGCGTTCGCCCCGGTCGGTGGGGCGTCGGCGGCGCGGTACCTCCGCATGCCGGAGAACGCGGGCGAGATGGTGGCGGGCGCGCTCTCGGCGGACCCGGCGTCGGTCGGCGCGCTGCGCTACGACACGGGCGACATCGATCGCCGGGCCGTCATCCGCGAGACGTTCTACAACGACGTCACCGACGACGTGACCGCCGAGGCGGCCATCTCGCTGCTGACCACGGACGCGCCCGCCGGCGTCGTCTCCGAACCGATCACGGTGACCGCCGAACGGTACGGTTCGATACCGCACAGCTACGTCGTCTGCACCAGGGACAACGCCATACGGCCCACGTTGCAGCGCCTCATGGTCCGGGAAATCGACGCCATCTCCGCCCAGCCGACGACGGTCGTGGAAATGGATTCCTCGCACTCACCGTTCCTCTCGCGGCCGGGCGCCCTCGCGGATGTCATTCACGTGGCGCACAAGGCGATACACCGGCCTGACCGGGCGCGGGCCGCCGGGGCCTGACGCGGTCCGGGCACCCGTGGACGCGCCGTCTCGTAGACCCACAGCATTCCCACAAAGTCGCCCTCTAGCCTCGCGGGCCACAAGCGACCGGCTCACCGGCGTCCTACCCGCGTCACAGGTACGTCCAAAGACACGGGTGCGTTCAAAGACACGGGTGCGTCCAAAGAGGGGACCCTTCCGCCATGCTGACTGAGAGGACACGGGCCGCCGCCTCCCACAAGACCCTGGTACTGCGCCTGTTACGGGAACACGGTCCGCTGACGCGGGGGCAGTTGGGGACCCTGTGCGGCCTGTCCCGCACCGTGCTCCACGACGCCGTCGGGGCGCTCATGGACGACGGCACCGTCCTCGCCTCGGTACCGGAAGCGGCCCGGCGCAAGCGGGGCCGCCCGGCCGAGGTGCTGACCGTGAACCCCGGAACCGGCCTGCTGCTCGGCATCGAGTTCGCGCGGCGGGCGGTTCGGGTGGCCACGATGAACGCGTCACACGAGATCGTCGGTGCCGTGCGGGAGGCACACGGCCCCGACACCCCGTGGCAGGCCCGTGTCGACATCGCATGGCGGCTGGCGGACACCCTGACGAGCGGGACGCTGCGATCCGGCGCGCCGAACGGCATCGGCGTCGGGGTGTTCGGACCGGTCGGCCCACCGGAGCACGACCCCATGCGGGCGTCCCGGCACAACACGGTTTCAGAGCTGGTCCGCGAGCGCTTCGGTGCGCGGGTGCTGGTCGACAACAACACCAGGCTGGCGGCACTGGCCGAGACGATCTGGGGCGCGGCCACCGGCGAACGGGATGTGCTGTACCTGCGGTTGTCGCACGGCGTCGGCGGCGGACTCGTGGTGGCGGGCGCACTCCACCGCGGCGCTGACGGCCGCTCCGGAGAGTTCGGCCACATCGCCGTGGAACCGGACGGCGCGCCCTGCGAGTGCGGTGGGACCGGGTGCCTGGAGACGGTGGCCTCGATCGGGGCCGTACTCGACGCCTACCGCGCCGCCGGAGGTACGGCAGCGGACATGCCGGAGCTGGTGGCCGCGGTCAGGTCGGGCGACCGTAAGGCACACGCGGTGCTGGAGCGGGCCGGCGCTTACGTCGGCGGAATGCTGGAAGCGGTGAGCCACGCCGTGGGCCCGGCCGTGATCGTCGTGGGCGGTGAGCTGGTCGACGCCGGTCCGGCCCTGCTGCGGCCGATCGAACGGGCGCTGAACACGCGCGTGGCGCACGGCTCGTATGGGCGGCCGATAGTGCGTCCGGCCGGACTCGGCGACTCCGCCGCCGCGCTCGGCGCCATCGCCCGCATGGCGCCCGGCCCCCGCACCGTCCGGTAGGAGGATCGTCGTCACCGTGAGGTACGTGGCGGTCCTGGGCGCGCTCCGCGCCTACTGGCCTCCGTGGACCGAGTCCTCCTGGTCCGGGATGACACTGCCGTCCTGTCGGCGTACCGGACCCAGCGTGCCGTCGGGGTTGGTGTATCCGGTGGTGGAGCAGGGGTAGGCGGCTTCCTTGCGCGGCAGCGACTCGATGAACATGGGGTTGATCAGCCAGGTGCCGTCCGCGTTGTCGTAGGCCCGGCACATGATCTCGTTCTTGTTCCGGTTGAGGACCAGGCCCGCGCCGGTGGCGTCGCCGACCATCGTCACATCGGTGTCGGCATCGCCCGCGCCGATCACCAGGCGCTTCCCGGCAGGCTGCTGCTTCCAGGCGGCGGGGCCGGTGACACCGAACACCTTCTCGTTGAGCCAGCATCGCTTGCCCTCGATGTACGGCATGACCGCGCCCTTGCTGTCGGGTTCGCCACCGCACCCTTCCTGGGTGTAGGTGATGCGCCCCCGACGGTCGAGCAGGTTGCGGATGGCGAGGGTGTGTTGGCGGTCGACGCCGACGCCACCTGCCCAGGCGTTGGTGACCGGAGTGCTGCCGGCGGAATCCACCCACACCTCGAAGCCCGCCTTCTTCAGGACCCGGATCAGATCCTTGATCTGCGGGTTGTAGCGAGCGTAGGCGTGCAGGGTGTGGCTGCCGACCCGCTGTGTGGCGCCGACGGGCGCGGCCAGCGCCTCGGCCCGGGACTTCCGCGCGTAGGAGGTGACCTCGGCCTCGGTGTGACCCGCGAACAGCTGGGGCACCCAGGCGTATTGGGGAAGGGTCCGGCGGCTGTTCCACTCTCCCGCGAATGCCTTGTGGCCGTTCATCAGGGTGGCCTCACTGCGGACGGAGAAGATCTCGTCCGTGCAGGCGGTGTTGGTGGAAGTCGGCAGTGGCGCGCCGACGGGCACATCCGTGCCACATGCCTTGGTCAGTGTGCGGTCGGCTTCCTCGGTCAGCCAGGGACTGGTGTCGGACCAGCGAGCCGGTCGCAGGATCTTGTCGTGCTTGAGAGCCCAGGCGATGGCGAGGTCGGTGATGTCGTTCTTGGTGACGGTGTTGTCCCAGTCGAAGGCGGCGACCGGCCGCTTGCCGTGCCGCACCTGCGGGTTGCCGCACGTTCCGTGCTCGTCGATCACTCGCTGAAGCCGCTCCCTGTTGTCGCCGTACCACGCGAGCGAGGAGGAGAGGCGGGGGCAGTGGGCTCGTCCGGCGGCGGTCTCCGTCGCGTACGTCGTTCCCGCTGGAGCCAAGGACGTCAGTACGACGACCGATGCCATCCCGAGGACGGCACCCAGGGAAGCAGTGCGCATGCGGTGACTCTCCTTCACATCGAGGACGGTGAGGACGGGTGAGGACGGGTGAGGGCGAAACGTTCGTACGACGGACGGCAGGACGACTCGTACCGTACGCGCAACGATCATCCGGGTACACCTTTGAGCGGCGAGTCACCGCAGTGGCCGCGAGCGCGGTGTCGGTCGTCTGCCCCGGACAGGCAGTGTGGACGAGGTACGGGGTGCGGTGGCCGGCGTCTGAGGGCGGACCGTCACCGCCGACGACGCGCGGATCGGACGCGGTCGCCCATAAGACCATTCAGTGGTCGATCGTCGTGGTGAGGCGTCGCAGCGCGGCATGTCCGGGTGGGCCCCAGGTGCGCTTGCCGCCCGGACGGCCGTGGACGCCCGCCTCTCCGATGAGGACGCAGACGAGGGCTTTCAGCACCGCCCAGCCGCGGGCGCGGCGTCGGGTCGCCGTGTCCGGGGTCGGCTGATAGGCGTCGTAGAAGCGGTCGACGGCGCCGTCCGGCAGCAGTATCCAAGCGGCGGCGAGATCGCAGGCCGGATCGCCCGCGAAGAGATCGCCGAAGTCGATCACGCCGCAGAAGGTGCCGTCCTCGGTGAGGACGTTGGCCGGATGCAGATCGCCGTGCAGCCACAGCGCCGGCCCCGTCCAGTCGGGCGCGGCGACGGCATCCTCCCAGACGGCGCGGACGGCGTCCGGGTCGGCGATCAGCCCCGGCTCGGTGGCCGAGGCCATGGTCCGGGCGAACCCCTCGGCGTGGTCGGTCAGCGATCCTCCGCGGTCGCGGCCGGTAGGCGCCCCGTCGGGGGCGGGCCGGTGAAGAGCGGTCAGAAACGCGGCCAGGGTGGCGGCCGCCTCCGCGGCGCGCGTGGCGGGGGCGCGGTCGGCGGGCGTTCCCGGCACCCAGGTGGTGACGATCCAAGGCCGCGGAAACCGCTCGGAGGGCTCGCCGAGGCGCTGCGGGACGGGGACCGGCAGGGGGAGACGCGGGGCGAGAGCGGGAAGCCAGGCGTGCTCCTTGCGCAGCAGCGCGTCCGCGGACAGCGTCGCCCAGGGCAGCCGGACGGCGAGGTCGTCGCCGAGCCGCCACAACTGGTTGTCCCAGCCACGTGCACCGAGCCGCACAGGGTGATCGGCCAGGTCGGGGTGCTGGTCGCGCAGCAGATCCCGGACCAGTTCCGCGGTGATCTCGATCTCGGTGTGGGTCATGCGGAGCCACGATAGCCGGACGGTGACCCGGCGTTCGCGACAGCCGACAGCCCGTGGTCCCGGGCCTCCGTCGTCCCAGCCGGGCGGGGATCGACGGCTGCGGGTCGGTCCTGGTCGCGGGGTTTCCTACACTCGCAGGATGAACAACTACACGTGCACCCATTGCGGCACCGTCGGTCTGGCGGAAGGTTTCATCGAGGACGCCGGCGAGCACTCGCGCGGGTACGCGCGCTGGATCGAGGGCGCGATGGAGCGGGGGTTCTTCGGGGGTGCCAAGCGGACGGGGCGGCCCCGGCGGCAGATAGTGGCATTCCGCTGCCCCAAGTGCGGACACCTCGAGCTGTTCGCCACCGACGAGGTGTAGCCGGCCCTCGTCGCCCCGGACGTCCACGGGCCGACCCCACCGTCGGCGTTTTGGCCACTTCCCCTTCCGGGCCCGGCCCTTGCGCGGCAAGGGCCGGTGCAACCCGCGCCTCCGGCACACGCCCAATCACGGGGTTCCAAGGCCGTCCGAAACACATGTGTTCGAAATTCCCGCTGAGTCGTTGACCCTCACAAGCCAGCCGCGCGACCGCCAAGGGGGACCACGTTGACTTCGGCCAGCACACAGGAACAACCGACTCCGGGCCCATCGGACACCAGCACGCCGGACGACACGAACAGCGCACGGGACGAGGAGTTCCTGTACCGCGACAAGTCCAGACTCCAGGCCGGCGCACAGATGACGACCAGCACGATGGCGCGGCGGCTGCCCGCGCTGGTCCTGCGGTCCCTGAAGATGGCGTGGCGGGTGGACCGCGGCGCCACGCTCGGCCTGCTGGCATGCCAGGTCGGCACGGGCGTGCTCGCCGCCGTGGGGCTGCTCGCGGTCACGGGGACGATCACCGCGCTGATCTCGTCGGGAGACATCACCGAGCGACTGTGGGAGGCGGCTCCGCGGCTGGCGGTCATCGCCACGGCGGCCGGTCTGCGCGCCCTGCTGGGGATCTCGGTCACATGGCTGACCGCGCGGCTGCGGCCGGTGCTGGCCCGGGCGGCGGAGCTGACGATGATCGAGGCGGCGCTCGGCGCGGAGCTGGCGGCGAACAACAAGCCCGGCTACAACGACTTCTACGACATCGCCGACCGCGGCGCCCAGGTCACACCCGACCTTGTCGACGAGGCCCAGAACGTGCTGGCCGCCTCGGCCACCCTCGCCGCCGGCGCGACCGTTCTCACCGTGCTGCACCCGGCGCTTCTTCCGCTGCTCCTTCTGGCGTGCATGCCGCAGGCCGCCGCGTATGTGCGGGCCGCGAGGGTGGTGTACCTGGCGGCGCTGGAGACCTCGGGGCGGCGCCGGATGCTGCACAAGCTCCGCTGGCACATGGCCTACGTGGAGTCCAGCGAGGAGATGCGGGCCTGCCTGGCCGGCCCCTTCCTCATCGGCCGGTACCGGCGGCTCGCCGCCTCGGTCAACGCGGCGGAGCGCAAGGCCGCGGACACCGGTGCGTGGATGGGTCTGGCCGGCGCGGTCGCCGGCGGCGTGGCGTCGGCCGCGGTGTGGGCCGCGCTGCTCTGGCTCCTGGCCTCCGGCCATATGAACCTCGCGGCCGGAGGCGGCGCGGTCTTCGCCCTCCAGACCGCGACCGGCTCCGTACGCGGCATCATCAACGGCGGGGCCCGGCTGGTACGCACCGGCTGGTACGTCCAGGACTGGCAGAACTTCCTCGACAACGCCCATGGGCAGGCCATGACGGCGTCCCGAGGCACCAAGACCCTCACCGGGGCGCCGGAGCGGTTCGAGGTCCGCGACGTCACCTACCGGTACGACGGCGCCGACAAAGACAGCCTCAGCGGGGTGTCCCTGCGAGTGCGCCGTGGGGAGATCGTGGCGCTGGTCGGGGAGAACGGATCGGGCAAATCCACCCTGTCCCGGCTCATTTGCGGACTGCTGCTGCCCACGTCCGGCGAAGTGGCGTGGGACCACACGACCACGGCGGAGCTGGAGCCCTGGGAGGCGTGGCAGCATGCCGCCCTGGCCCCCCAGAAGTACACCTACCTGCCACTGACCCTCCGCGACAACATCACCTTCGGGCAGGGTGACACCAGCGACACCGCCGTCCTGGCAGCCTGCGAGGCGTCCGGGGCGACGGACATGCTGCCCGGCCTGCGGTCAGGGCTCGACACCCTTCTGACGTCGGAGTGGTACGGAGGGCAGCAGCTGTCCGGGGGGCAGTGGCAGCGTGTGGTGCTGACGAGGGCGTTCTACCGGAAGGCGGCTCTGCTCGTGATGGACGAGCCCACCGCCGCGCTGGACGCCCGCGCGGAGCACCACATCTTCACCGGACTGCGGGGCCTGGCCAAGGACCGAGCGATCCTGCTGATCACACACCGGCTCGCCAACGTCGCCGTGGCGGACAGGATCGTCGTCCTCGACCAAGGACGGGTCGTGCAGGAAGGAACGTACGCCCAACTCACCGGCGAGCCCGGACTGTTCAGGACCCTATGGACACTTCAGCGGCGCACGGGCGGCGAGACGAGCACCTGCGCCTGACCCCCACCGCCACCGGCCCCCGGACGATCTCGTCACCGGTCTTGATGGCCAAACCGGATGATGAAGCCGCGCAGTCACCACTTTCCTCTCTCTGCTCTCGGGAGTTCTCGTGTCCGTTGAGGACCTCAACGCCGAAGCCTGGACCGTTTACGGCCAACGTCAGCTGAACCGTGGGTACATGCCACCTGTCCCCGCACGGCTGGAGTGGACTCCGTGGGAGGGGGTCGGTCCCGGTGCGGAGATCCTCGGTGACGTCACCGGCAAACGCGTCCTGGACATCGGCTCCGGCCCGGGCCACCACGCCGTGCACCTGGCCCGAGCGCACGATGCGCAGGTCACCGCGGTCGAGCGGTCCTTGACCCAGCACCAACGAGCCATCGATACCCATGCAGGGACTCCCGGCATCCAATTCGTGCACGGCGATGTGGTCGACTACCTCCGCACCGCCCAGCCCTTCGACGCCGCGTACGCCATCGGGAGTCTCGCCTTCACCGATCCGCGCCGCTCCCTGCCCGCGCTGCGGGACGGGCTGCGCCCCGGCGCGCCGTTGGTCCTCTCGCTCCTCCATACCGACCTGCACGGCCGGGGTCCGTCGATGACAGTGGCGCCACGCGAGCAGACGCTCAGGCTCCGTGACGATCCACCGCTGCCCACCCGGATGTGGGTCTTGGCACCGCGGCTGTGGGAGGACCTGCTCACCGAGCACGGCTTCCGAGTCGAGGCCGTCGACCTCCTGCGCGCCTCCGACGGGAACAACCCCGTGGTGCAGCAGCTCATCCGCGCCCGACGCCTCCCGCACGGCCCCGTACGCGTCTCCAGCCGACCGCGCTCCACCCGGCCGCCCGCGCCGCACGCCGCCATCGGTGTCGGCGCCATCGTCCTCAGCGACCAGGGCGTACTCCTCGGCCGCCACCGTCGCGGCACCCTCGAACTACCCGGAGGCACCGTAGAGGCCGGGGAATCCCTCGAGGCGACCGTGGTCCGTGAACTCGCCGAGGAAACCGGGCTGATCGCCCGCCCCGACGACGTCACCCTGCTGGGCACGCTGGTCGACCACGTCGGGGACATCGTGCGGGTCACCGTCGGCGCCATCGTCGGCGCCTGGCGGGGCCAACCGGTCACCCAGCCGGACGAGAGCGTCGGTGACTGGGCTTGGTACCCCCTGGACCGACTGCCTGACGGCCTGTTCGTATGCAGCGCCCAAATCCTCACCGCCTGGCGCCCCGACCTGCCCATCGATCACACCCCAGCGCATTTCACTCCCTATGCCTGACGCGAACGGGAGAAGACGACCTCTCGTCAGCTGGGCTCGTGCAATGCCACGGCCTGGTGTCCCCCCAACCCCGACGAGCACGGCATGGGTGATGAGTTCGGCGAAGTGAGCGGGCCCTCGGTCCACAGCGCCAGGATCTCCTGCCGGGAGCGGAGCAGTTTGAACGATATGGCCGGAGTGGGCACCCGTTCAGGGCGTTCACGCCGTCGAGGCTCCGCGCCCTGACGCGCAACCTCCGCATGTCCCGGGCCCTCTTCCATATCGGCCATGTCCGTACGCGCCGACGTGCCCCGGTCCGGGCCGCGCATCGGCTGACCGCCCCCGACTCCAACCCGACGCCGACTCCACGAGGACACACCGCTGTGATGCCTGACGAACACTTCGACCGCATCGCCGACGAACGCACCGATCGTCCGCGCGCAGCCCGTCGCGTTCATCCGGAAGCGCACAGCTCGGCTACCGGGGAATCGTCGGCCTCGTATGGACCGGTGGCGGCAGACGTGCCGGAACTTGTGCTGCATGCCAATGGACGCACCTGGACCCTGGACGCGTCCCGGAGTTACACCATCGGGCGCGACCTGGGGGCCGACGTCCCGTGCATCGACCGCCGGGTCTCCCGGCGGCACCTCGTGATCCGCTGTGACGGCGGGACGTGGGTCGTCGAAGATCTCGGCAGCGCGAACGGCACGTTCGCCGAGGGGCGTCGTATCCAGCGGATCGAGATCGGCCACGGTTCGATCGTCCGGCTGGGGAACGTGTCCACCGGCATGCGGCTGGACTTCACCGGAACCCCGGCGGCGGGCGACGGTCAGGCGCGTGCTGACGCTCAGGTGCGTGCTGACGCTCGGATACGCGCCGGGCTGCCCCAGGGCGAGGCCCGTCCCCAGGCCCAGACCCCCACCCCGGCCCCGGCCCCGGCCCCGGCCCCGGCTGCCAACGATCGGGGCACATCGGCGGCGGCCGCCGCCACACCCCCGGTGGTGCCCGGTCCCCGGGCGGGGGAGGCTCCGGGAGCCCCGACGGGGGCGGCGGCCCATGGCGACGACCTGTTCCGGCCCCTCCCCCACCCCGCAGCGTCCGACCCCACCCGTGCCGCGGTTCCCGGGACTCCCGGAGCCGCGGGTGGCGCCCGGGACGCCCATCGGCCCGAAGGGCCCACAGCCGGTCCCCGTGGAGCCGCCGCGGCCCTTTCCATCGACCGGGATCCCTCGGGCGTCCACCGGCTCGACCTGGGACAACGGCTGCGCATCGGTCGCGCGCCGGAGAACGAACTGGTGGTGGAGGGCCCGTATGTCTCCCGCCACCACGCGGAGTTCCGACCCCTGCCCGGTGGCCGTTTCGAAATCGTCGACCTCGGCAGTCACAACGGCACCTATGTCAACGGGCAGCCCGTGCACCGCCAGGTCATCGGCCCGTACGACATCGTCGGTGTCGGCCACTCCACCTTCCGTCTCGCCGGAGACCGGCTGGAGGAGTTCGTCGACACCGGTGAGGTCTCCTTCACCGCCCGCAACCTGACGGTGACCGTCGGACACGGCAAGACCATCCTGGACGACGTCTCCTTCGGTGTCCCCGAGAAGTCGCTCGTCGCGGTGATCGGGCCGTCGGGCTCCGGGAAGTCCACCCTTCTGCGCGCACTCACCGGCTACCGGCCCGCCGACCGTGGTCAGGTGCTCTACGACCACCGCGATCTCTACGCCCAGTTCGCCGAGTTGCGCCGCCGTATCGGACTCGTCCCGCAGGATGACATCCTGCACAAGGAGCTGACCGTCGACACCGCTCTGAAGTACGCCGCCAAGCTCCGCTTTCCTGGCGACACCAAGGCGGCCGAGCGCAAGGCCCGAATCGACGAGGTGCTCCAGGAGCTCAAGCTCGACGTGCACCGGACCAAGAAGGTGGCCTCCCTCTCCGGCGGTCAGCGCAAACGGGTGTCCGTCGCCCTGGAACTGCTGACCAAGCCCTCCCTGCTCTTCCTCGACGAGCCCACCTCCGGTCTGGACCCGGGCCTGGACCGTTCTGTCATGAAGTTGCTGCGGGAGCTCGCCGACGACGGCCGCACCGTGCTGGTGGTGACGCACTCGGTCGCCGAACTGTCCATGTGTGACCGGGTGTTGGTCATGGCGCCCGGTGGCTCCGCGGCGTACTTCGGTCCCCCGGACGAGGCCCTGGACTTCTTCGGTCACGACAGCTGGGCCGATGTCTTCTCCGCCTTCGAGGACCATCACGACGACGACTGGGGCGGGCGCTGGCGGGCTTCCCGGCAGTACCACCGGTGCATCGCGGAGATCGACTCGGCCGTACCACCACAGCAGCCCGGCGCCCCTGCCCCGCAGCCGCGCGCCCGAGCCCTACAGCCCAAACCACAGGGCTGGATCGGCCAGTTGTGGACGCTGATGCGCCGCTATGTGTCGGTCATCGCCTCCGACAGGGGCTTCATGGCGCTGATGCTGCTGCTCCCGGCCGTGCTGGGCGGAGTGAGCTGTCTGATCCCGGCGAAATACGGACTCGCCCCGCCACCGCCCGACAGCGGTTTCCGCTACAACCAGGAGTCCGGAACCATTCTGCTGGTGCTGATCGTCGGCATGTGCTTCACCGGCGCGGCCAACTCCGTACGTGAATTGATCAAGGAACGGGTGATCTACGAACGGGAGAGAGCCACGGGTCTGTCCCGATCCGCGTATCTGATGTCGAAGGTGATCGTCCTCGGTCTGATCACCGCGATGCAGGGTGTCGTCATCTGCGCGATCGGCTTCTCCGTCCGTCAACTGCCGGACCAGGGGCTGCTCATGCCCACGGCCGTCGAGGTCTGCGTGGTCGTCAGCGCGCTGGGCTTCACCACCATGCTGTTCGGTCTGGTCATCTCCGCGCTGGTGAGGACCCCGGAGAAGACCATGCCGCTGCTCGTGATGTTCGCCGTCGTCCAGGTCGTCTTCACCGGGGTCCTCTTCAAGCTGTTCGACTCTCCGGGCATCGAACAGATCGGCTGGCTGATGCCCGCCCGCTGGGCGGTCGCCGGCGCCGGGACCACGCTCGACCTCGCGCACACCATGCCGCCCTGGAATCTCGACAAGCCGGACGACCTCGACCCGCTGTGGGCCCACACCGTCACCCAGTGGGGTATCGACCTCGGTGTGCTCCTGGCGATCGGACTGCTCTGCGGCTTCGCGGTGGCCCGCCTGCTGCGCCGGCACGAACCCGAGGTCATGCGGGACTAGGGAGTGCCCGCCGGATCTTGACGCCTGCGGCGAGCCGCTCCCCTACCCGCCCTTCCCGTAGCCCGCGAGACATAGCGGTCAGGCCCACGATCAGAGATCGTGGGCCTGTCTCGGGTATTACCAAGCCGCGGGTCAGCCGCCCTGCCCGATGCCCCCGATCGGGCCGACCTTCATCGCGGAACCGGAACCGTCCGTGACGGGCAGCGTGCCGCCGCCCGGCCAGTCGAGGGTGACGCCCGACCGGCGCCGGCAACGCCGAATCGGCCGCGAGGGGCGCCGCCACCGGTGTAGCCGGTGTGCTCGGTGTCGATGTCGGCTCCGCCGGTCAGGCGTGCCGATTCCGCGTCGTACGAGGTGATGGGCTGCTCGGGGCCGGGGCGTGCGTTCAGCGTGTACCAGGCCTCGGTGGACCAGAGTTGCTCACCGGCGTCCGAGGCGAAGGGGCGCGGTGAGCGTATGTGCACCACCCGGTCGGTCTTGAGGCCGGGGATGGTGAGCCGGACCGTGCGACGGTCGGCGGACAGCCGGGCGGCCGCGACGGGGAGGGTCTCTTGGTCGACCTTGGGGCCGCCGTACGCCGGGGTGGGGACGTAGCGCCACTGCTCGGCGGAGTAGGCGCCGTTCGACAGCTTGGCGGCGGTCTCCGTCGACAAGGGCTTGGTATAGGTGAGTTCGAAGCCGTCGCGGGTGGCGCGCATGGTCTTGATGTCGAAGGCGGTCTTGCCGTTCGGCGTGAGTTTCTGAAGGCCGAAGCGGAGTTTTCCTTCCTGTCCCCAGTTTCCATCGGCGCCGAGGCCATCGGCGTAGATCGCACCGTCCGGTCCGGTGCTGATTCGGGTGATGCCGGCCTCCAGGCCCTGGGTGTCCGCCGTAGGTGACGTCGCCGAAGAGCATCTGCCCGGCGAAGGGTCCCTTCTTCAACAGCATCGGCGTACTGGGCGAGTTGGCTATCTCGTTCTGCGGCAGCCAGAGCGCGGGCTTGGTGACCGGGCGGTCGTCGAATGGGCCGTCCGGGTTGGTGTAGTGGTTGAAGAAGCGGTCCTGCTTGACGTGGAGCAGCTTGGAGGCGGGCAGCCAGCCGCCCTGATTGTCGGTGACGAAGAGATCGCCCTGGGGTCCCCGCCCGATCCCGTTCGGGGTCCGGAGGCCACCGGCCAGGTAACTCACCTTCCCGGTCCGCTTGTTCACCTTGATGGTGGTGCCGTGGTTCGCGGCAGGCTGCGGATCGGTTGTCGCACCGCCGTAGTTGATGGCCACGGAGAGGTTCAGATAGAAGTTCCCCTTCTCATAGAGCAGTCCGAAGGCGAACTCGTGGAAGTTCTCTCCGTACGGCCAGTCGGCGACCTTGCGGATCTCGTCCGCGGTGTTGTCGCCCTCGATGTCGGACAACTCGGTGAGCTGGTGCTTCTCCGAGACATAGAGCTTTCCGTCGACGTACTTGATCCCCATCGGCTCCTTCAGGCCGCCGGCGATCTTCTTGTATGTGACCTTCTCCGGCCCGGTGTCACCCGTGACATGCGAAGCCCTCGGGGCGCAGATCGGTGAGGGTGTAGCCCGGGTTGACCGAGGTCAGCGGGAGTCCGTCGCCGGGGGTGTCATAGCTGCCCTCGCACTCCTTGCGGCCCGGGGCGGTGACCCGGACGACGCCGGCGTCGGTGCTGAGCACGGAGTTCGGGACGAGGGAGAAGTCGTCGGCGCCCGGCGGCTTCCACTGGAGGGTGACCTGCTGCTCGCCGCCGCGGTCGAAGTGGTCGATGCGCAGGGGGTGGTAACCGGGCGCGAGGGGCGATCTCGCCGTCCTTGGGCTCGGCACCGTGCAGTCCGTCATGGTCGACGACCTTCTTGTCGCCGATGAGCAGTCGGGAGCCGTCGTCGCTGATCAGGCGGAATGTGTAGGGGACGTCGATGTTGCCGGTGATCTGCGACACGAAGTTGTCGGTGAAACCGAAACCCTCGGTGGAGGACCAGTCGACGTTGGGGATCAGCTTGTCGACGTTGGGGGTCTGGGCCGGTTTGAGGTCGCAGAGCTTGCTCAGCGGGGACTGGATGTCGAAGACGCGGAGGGTGACGCCAGGTTCCTGGGGCGGCAGATCTCCGAAGGGTCTTTCGTCCGCTTCGGCGGCCGGTGTCGCGAGGGCGCCGGCGAGAAGGCCCGCGAGGAGCAGGCCGGTTCTTCGTGGTCTACGGCGGTGGCCGCGAAGGCTCGGGGACTTGCGTAGCATCACTCCTTTGTCCTCAACAAGTCGAAAGTCCCCGCCCCTCACCGCACGCGGTGGCGGCCGGGGTCAGCCGGCCGTCTTCACCTTGGTCGCCTTGGCGACCTCGCACGTCTTCGGCATCGTTGCGGAGTCGCCCTTCCACGCGGCGGACGCGAGCGCGCTCTTCATGGCCCCGGCTTGGACGGGCTGATTGGCGAGGGTGGCGTAGACCGCCTGATCGGGGTGTGCGGAGTTCAGGAAACGGACCTTGACGGTGTAGGCGTAGTCCGCCGCGCCATTGGCGTTGTCGAGCTGGACGACCGCGAACAACTTGGCCGCGTCGCGCAGCTGGCACGACTTGATACTGACCTCGGCCTTGGACGTGACGGCCTGGGCGGCATTGGATCCGCCGGTCGACCCGCTCGCCGCGGCGGACGGCGACGACGCGCTCTTCGAACCCGGCGAGCCGCTGCTGCTCGTGCCCTTCTTCTCGTCCTTCCCGGCGGCGGACGACGCGTCGTCCGACCCACCGCCGGAGCAGGCCGAGAGAGCAAGGAGGGCGCAGGCGGCGAGCGCGCCGAAAGCGGCCACGCGAGGAAGCTGGTGCATGGTGAAAAGTCCCCCGTCAGGACACGGATTCGCCGGACGGACCGGCCGAGTCCGCTTCACGCTAGCACCCGCCATACACGCCAAGCGCTTGAGCGATCACTGGTTGGCGCACCCGGCGCCTGGCGCCCGAGACGTTGGTCCCGCGGAACGCCGTACCGCTCAGTGGCGGAGGAAGGAATCGATGGCCATGGCGGCGTCCGCCGTCTTGACCGCCTCGGCGATCACATGGGCTTCTTCCCGGCCTCTCTGTGCTCGATCACTGAGCGCGGTGTCGTCGACCACTTCGTTGATCGGCCCCCAGGCGGAGGCTTCCTCAGCGGTGGTTCGACGCGCTGGGGCCGGAAGCCGCCACCCCGACCCCAAAGCACAGCCGATTGATCCGACGTCAGCCCTTGCGGGACTTGACCTCCTCGGTCAGCTGCGGGACGACCTCGAACAGGTCACCGACCACGCCGTAATCGACCAGATCGAAGATCGGAGCCTCGGCATCCTTGTTGACCGCCACAATCGTCTTCGAGGTCTGCATACCGGCCCGGTGCTGAATCGCACCCGAGATACCCGCCGCGACGTACAACTGCGGCGAGACGGTCTTACCCGTCTGACCCACCTGATTGGTATGCGGATACCAGCCCGCGTCCACCGCCGCACGCGAGGCGCCAACCGCCGCGCCCAGGGAATCGGCCAGCGCCTCGACCACGGGGAAGTTCTCCGCACCACCCACACCACGGCCACCGGAAACCACGATCGCGGCCTCGGTCAGATCCGGACGCCCCGTCGACTCACGCGGCGTACGCGCCACCACCTTCGTACCGGCGGCGTTGTCGGAGAAAGACACCTCAAGCGCCTCGACCGCACCCGCGGCCGGGGCGGCCTCCGGCGCGGCCGAGTTGGGCTTGACGGTGATGACCGGCGTACCCTTGCTGACCCGGGACTTGGTGGTGAAAGCGGCGGCGAACACCGACTGCGTCGCCACCGGACCCTCCTCCCCAGCCTCCAGGTCCACCGCGTCGGTGATGATGCCCGAACCGATACGGACCGCCAGCCGGGCCGCGATCTCCTTACCCTCCGCGGAGGACGGGAACAACACAGCGGACGGCGACACGGCCTCATACGCCGCCTGAACCGCGTCCACCTTCGGCACCACGAGATAGTCGGCGAACTCCGGCGCGTCCGCGGCCAGCACCCGCACCGCACCGTACTCCGCCAAAGTGGACGCCGTATCCGCGGCACCGGCACCGAGAGAGACCGCGACAGGCTCGCCAATGCGGCGGGCCAGCGTCAACAGCTCCAGCGTGGGCTTGCGGACGGCACCGTCCACGTGATCGACAAAGACAAGGACTTCAGCCATGGGAATCGCTCTCCTGCGACATGCGAAAGATCTGGACGATAGGGACGGCGCGGCTCAGATGAACTTCTGACCCGCCAGGCGGCTTCAGATGAATTTGCGCTCCGCGAGAAAGGCAGCGAGCTGCCTGCCGCCCTCACCCTCGTCCTTGACGATCGTGCCCGCCGTACGGGCCGGACGCTCAGTGGCACCCTCCACGGCCGTCCAGGCACCCTCGAGACCGACCTCGTCCGATTCGATCTCCAGGTCCTCCAGGTCCCAGGACGTCACCGGCTTCTTCTTCGCCGCCATGATCCCCTTGAACGACGGATACCGGGCCTCACCGGACTGGTCGGTCACCGACACCACCGCCGGAAGCGACGCCTCCAACCGCTCGGTCGCGGTATCCCCGTCCCGGCGCCCCTTCACCGTGCCGTCCCCGACCGACACCTCCGACAGCAGCGACACCTGCGGCACGCCGAGGCGCTCCGCCAGCATCGCCGGGAGCACGCCCATGGTGCCGTCGGTGGAGGCCATCCCGCAGATCACCAGGTCGAAGCCGGTCTTCTCGACCGCCTTGGCCAGCACCAGCGAGGTACCCAGCGCGTCGGTGCCGTGCAGATCGTCGTCCTCGACATGCACGGCCTTGTCCGCACCCATCGACAGCGCCTTGCGCAACGCGTCCTTCGCATCCTCCGGACCCACGGTCAGCACCGTGATCTCCGCGTCATCCGCCTCGTCGGCGATCTGGAGGGCCTGCTCGACCGCGTACTCGTCCAGCTCCGAGAGCAGACCGTCCACATCCTCACGATCAACGGTCAGATCCTCGGCGAAGTGCCGGTCGCCGGTGGCGTCGGGCACATACTTCACACAGACAACGATCCTCAAGCTCACGCCGGCTCTCCTCACCGTTCTCGAATGTCTGCGTTGCCGCAGCGGAGCACCCGTACGAGGGTATGGCACTCAGTGCCCTGCGTAAAGGTACTCAGTGTCAATCACTGCTGGTGCTGATGCTAGGTTCCCTCCATGACGGACGTACGCGACGAGGGCAGGGCCACCGCGGCGGTCGGCGGGCCCGAGCCGTCCGACAAGGCGCCCATGCGCGAGGCGCTCATCGAGGCCGCGTTCCAGCTCTTCCTGGTGCACGGTTTCGAGCGGACCACGGTGGACGACATCGTGGCGCGGGCCGGAGTGGGACGCCGGTCGTTCTTCCGCTACTTCCCGTCCAAGGAAGACGTCGTCTTCCCCGAACATGAGCGCTGCCTGGCCGAGGTGAGCGCCTTCCTCACCACGAGCACTGACGGCGAACCGCTCGACGTGATCTGTGACGCGGCCCGTCTCGTCATGCGGATGTATGCCGCGAACCCCGAGTTCTCCGTGCAGCGCTACCGGCTCACCCGCGAAGTGCCCAGCCTTCGCGGCTATGAGCTGTCCGTGGTGCACCGCTACGAGCGGACCCTGGCCCACTACCTGCGGCAACGGTACTCAGGGGATCATGCTGGAGCGCTTCGGGCCGAAGTGCAGGCCGCGGCCGTCGTCGCCGCGCACAACAACGGACTGCGGACCTGGCTGCGAGGTGGGGGGCGGGGCGATGCCGCGAAGGCGGTGGATCAGTCGCTGACCTTCGTCCGGCAGACATGGGGCAGCGTCGGCGAATCCGCGGAGAGCGGCACCGCGCCCGCGCCGGAGGACGATGTGATCGTCATGGTGGCGCCACGGAGCACTCCCATATGGCGCGTGGTGCAGAAGATCGAGAAGACTTTGGAGGACGACTAGCCCCCCGCATGGCACTCAGCGCCTTGGCCGAGGGTACTCAGTGCCCTACAGTGCCTGACCTGGGACAGCCCGGTCAGGCACCGTCATCTATCGGGCCTTACGGCGTGTAGACGGCGTCACTGCCGTACAGCTCCCTGGTGAACGCGGAGACATCGGCGCTGCGATTGGCGCCGTCGAGGTTGTACGTCAGATAGACCCCGTACCCCTCGCTGACGGTGCGGCGGGCGAGGTCGGCGGCCGTGCCCTGCGAGGTCCGGCCGATCTCGACGGCCGCAGGTGACAGCTTCGACTTGGGCAGTGCTATGCGGGGAACCTGCCAGCTGCCGTAGTACGGGTTCCAGGCGTAGTCGAACTTGGACGAGATGTCGATGCCGCCGTAGGAGAGGCGCGACGCGGCCGGGCCGATGTTGTAGAGGCTGATGATCTTGCCCGGCATGTTCGCGCGCAGTGCCGTCACCAGGTGCACGAACGAGCTGTCGTTGGGCTGGCCCGTGCCGTTGTTGCCGTACTCCGCGTACTCGTCGTCGAAGTCGATGCCGTCGAGGCCGTACTCGGCCACGGTGTCCGACAGCTTCTTCGCGAACGCCGAAGTCGCTTGCTGGGAAGGGAAGTTGGCGAAGCCCGCGCCCTGGTGGTTGCCGAGCACCGAGAGGACGACCTTGATGCCCTTCTGCTGCAACGGCCGTATCTCCGTGGCGGCGTTGTCGAGGACGCGCTGCACGTTCTCGTTGAAGTGCAGATACGCCGTCTTGGTACCCGTGTCGTAGTTGATGTTCGCCGCGAAGATCACGGCGACGTCGAAGACGTTGCCGCCGCCGTTGGCGAGGGTGTACTTGCCGACGTTGCGCATGCTGTTGTTGTTCACCTCGACGTACGCCACCGAGGTCGGCCCCTGTTTCGCGGGAGCGGGAGCGGGGGCCGCCGCCGCACCGGTCGTGGCGGTCCCGGCGAAGGCGAGGGCCGCGACCGCCGAGAGCGCGAACGCGGTCCTCCGTACTCTGCTCCGTAAGAGAGTGAACATCGCTGACTGCTTCTCCCCTCGCTTGGGTCGGCGCCCGACCTGTTCGGAGCGCCGGGTGAGCCCTCCAAGTCTTCCGCCCCCGTAACCGGATCCCGAGAATCGCGCGCGAACTCTTCACGACTCCCACGCACCTCACGCCGCACACCGGCGCCGCGCGGTCGGCGGGCCTGACCCGGCGGGAGGGGTCCCGGCCGGGGCGGGGTCCCATGGGGCCATGATGCATAGAACGTCATCCACCGCCGTCTTCGCCGTCGCTGTCGCTGTCGTGTTCGCCGCCCTCACGTCGTGTTCCTCGGATTCTTCGGACGGGCCCCATGCGAAGGGCCGGTCCGGCGGGTCCAACTCCGGGTCATCGGCGTCCGATTCCACGCCGACTCCCACGGAGTCGGCCAAGCCGTCGCCCTCGCCGACCGGGCCGTGCGCCGACGGGACGTGCGAGATCGAGGTCGCCGCGGGGGACGTCGTGACCGTGCCGGCGAAGTACGGCCTCGGGCCGATCAAGGTGAGGGCGATCACTGCCGACGAGGTCGAGATGGTCGCGCAGGTGACGGGTTCGGGCTTCAGCGTTTCGGGCTGTTCCGGTGGCGGCGGCGTGTCATCGGAGGGTGGCGGCGGCGTCGGACTGAACTGTGGCGAGGGACCCGCCGCGACCATCAACGACGCCATGAGCCTGAAGGTCGTCAAGATCCACGGCACCGCCGCCGTCCTCCGTATCAAACCCGCCGGATGACGCCGCCAATACGCCAATACGTGCGACCGCTAAGCTGATCGTCTCAACGCAAGCCAGGCAAGCAGCAGTCACGGGAAGAAGCCGGCGGTACCAGGAGGGAACCAACCGCATGCCTGTCGAGTTAATCGGCGTGATCAGCACCAGGGACCAGTCGGTCACCCACGCCCTGAGGGGCGAGCCCCTGGCGGGGAGCGCGGGAGTGGTGGCATGAGCGACCAGAAGCGGCAGCTCAAGCTGGGCGCGATCACGATGGGCGCAGGCGGCCCCGGCCAGCCCTACCTCTGGCTCGACGAGGACCTTCCGGTCGATGCCAGCGTCAGCATCGACTGGTACGTCGAGCAGGCCCGCCTGGCCGAGGAGGCCAAGTTCGACCTGGTCTTCATCGTCGACGGTCTGTTCATCACCGCCGACTCAGCGCCGCACTACCTCAACCGTCTTGAGCCGCTGACCCTGCTGTCGGCCCTGGCGGTCAGCACCAGCCACCTGGGTCTGGTCGCCACCGTGACCACCTCCTACAACGAACCGTTCAACACCGCCCGCGGCTTCGCCTCCCTGGAGCTCATCTCCGGTGGCCGGTCCGGCTGGAACGTGGTCACCACCGGCGACGCGGGCGCCGCGGGCAATTTCTCCCGCGACGAGCACTACGACTACGACACCCGCTACGCCAGGGGCCTGGAGTTCGTCCAGGTCGCCCAGGGCCTGTGGGACTCCTACGAGCAGGACGCGTTCCCGCGCGACCGCGCCACGCGCACCTTCCTCGACCGGGCCAGGCAGCACGCCCTGAACCACAAGGGCGAGCACTTCCAGGTCGTCGGCCCGCTGAACGTCTCCCGCTCCCCGCAGGGCCAGCCCGTCATCTTCCAGGCAGGCGACTCCGAGCAGGGCCGTGACCTCGGCGCCACGATCGGCGAGGCCATCTTCACCAACGCTTCGTCCATCGAGGCGGGCCAGGCGTTCTACAACGACATCAAGACTCGGGCGGCGAAGAAGGGCCGCGACCCGCGGCACATCGTCGTCATGCCCGGTACCTCGGTATTCGTCGGCGACACGGACGACCAGGCCAGGGAGATCGAGCGCGAGATCCACACCAAGGACCGGGACTTCGATCAAGCCCTGGCGGGACTCGGCCGCCCATTCGGCTGGCACGACTTCCGCCAGTACGACCTGGACGCCCCGTTCCCGCAACAGGCCCTCGCCCATGCGCAGCGCGGCTTCCGTACCAACGCCGAGAAGATCGCCAACAAGGCGAAGGAAAAGGGCTGGACGCTCCGCCAGACCGTGGAGTTCATCTCGAGCCCGCGCCCGACCCCGTTCGCGGGATCGCCGGAAACGGTGGCCACCCGGCTTCAGGAGTGGTTCGAGGGCCGCGCCCTCGATGGCTTCAACTACCCCATCAGCCACCCCGACCAGTGGCGGCGCTTCCGCGAGGAGGTCGTTCCGATCCTCCAGGAACGCGGCATCGTCCGCACCGAGTACGAGGCCACCACCCTCCGCGGCAACCTGGGCCTGCCGGTGCCGGAAAACCGCTACACGAAGGCCCGCGAGGCGGAGTCCTCCTCGCTGAGCGGCTGAGCGGTCGCGCGGTCGGAGGTCGTTCAGGCGGGCCGGTCAGCCGCGGTGGCCGCTTCCGCCGTGGTAGCCGAGTTCGAGGTAGCGGGCGCGGGTGCTCCAGGGGCCGAGGTCGGACGTGTTGGCCAGGACGTCGCGCCAGGGGTGGGCTCCGGGAGCGGCCGCCTCGTCGTGCGCGGGCCGGGGAGAGCCCGGGCGCCCGGCCCAGAGCCGCACCCCCGACCGCGCGTCGGACTCGCGGACCGGCTCCCACCAACCCATCGAGAACATGCCGGCGAGCTCGTGCATGGCGATGAAGCCGGCCACACCGCTCTCAGGGTCCGTGCTGTCCGGGCGCTCGGTGAGGGCGTGCCACAGGAAGCGCATATTCGGTAGCCGGACATCGGGCTTGAAGCGGTACACGAGCCGGTCCAGCGTGATCGAGCCGATGCGCGGCAGCTGTACCCGGTTGAGCGGGACGACCTCGTGCTTGCCGCCGTTCCAGGTCAGCGTCTGGTTGCGGCCCCGGTAGCCGGGCTCGCTGAAGACCGTGGCGTGGAGGAGTTCCCGGCGATCGGGCCGACGGTTGTGCGCCATGCCCGCGGCGGTGACGGCGCCCACGGAAGCCAGGCCCACCAGGAGGATTCTGGTTTTGCGCTTCATCGGGACGCGACACCTCGCTTCTGATGGGACGGGCGCCTCCATCATGCGCCACCGACGGCGGGTTGACCTACCGTCAGCTCGTGCTCAGGTGTCGAGGAGTTCCGGCACGAAGATGTCCTCGCACGTCAGCCGGTGCTTCGACAGCCCCTGCTCGTGGTGGTAGCGCAAGAAGGTGTCGATGGCCTTGCGGTTCGCGCCGATCCCGTAGGGCCACCAGTCGTCGCCGAGCAGCCGGCGGTTCTCCTCGAACAGCGCGCTGAACCACGGCGTGATGACGCCCATGTGCTGCTTGGCGGCGTCGACGAGGTACTTCCGCTCGGCGAGCTCCTTGGCCTCCGTGAAGGCGTCGTAGACGGCCCGTGCGAGGCCCCGCCGCCGCACCAGTTCCCTGCGGATCGCGACGATGTGCATCGGGGGGAAGATCCCGGTGCGGCGGTAGTAGTCGCGCTCGACGGCCTCGTAGTCGGGGAAGAGGCGGGCGACCTTCGGTGAGCCGTCCAGCACCGCCTGCGGCACGTCGATGGAGATCAGTGCGTCGATCTCGCCGGATTCGAGCATGGCACCCAGGGTCTGGCCGTCCTCCGCGTGGCGCACGTCGACGCCGTCCGGGACGGGCTGCGGGATCCAGTCGCAGGCGGGGACGGGGTCGTTGGTGCCTCCGATGACCCAGCGGCACTGGTCGGGGGTCACGCCGTACTCGTCAGCCAGGATGCCCTTCGGCCAGATCCCGGCGTCGTGGCCGTAGAGCATGAACTCGCCGACGGTCCTGCCGACGAGATCCTGCGGCTCCTCGATCCCGCTTGCGGTGTTCACGAAGATCGCCGAGTGGCGGAAGTTGCGGTTGGGCAGGATCGGCAGCGCCAGGAACGGCGCATCGTCGAGGTCGAAGGTGCGCAGGAAGTAGGTGAGACCGAACTCGGCGAGGTCATAGTGCCCCTCGATGGCGCGATGGAAGATGTCCGATACGAGGGGTGCCGTCTCGAACACCGCGTCCACCCCGTCGACCGCGACCCGGCCGTCAAACAGTGCCTCGGTGTGCTCGTAGGTGTATACGCCGATGCTCAGCTCCGTGCCCATCAGTGGATCTCTTCTCCGGGGGTTCGTGGGGAGGCTCGCTTCCGTAAATGACCTTTCACTTTTATGGTGGTCCCGGAGCGGCCGAGCCGTCAAGGTGAACGTCCATTCACGATGAAAGGGGCCGTCATGCCGCGCATCACAGCCGAGCGCCGCGAGGCCAGGCGCGCCGAGATCGTCGCGGCGGCCCGCCGCTGCTTCTCCCGCGACGGGTTCCACCAGAGCTCGATGCCGGACATCGCCGCGGAGGCGGGCGTCTCGGCCGGCGCGCCCTACCGCTACTTCACGAGCAAGGAGGAGATCGTCCTCGCTATCGCGGGCGACGCGTTCCGGCTGATCTTCGAACCGGTGGAGCGGCTGGCCGACGGCACCGACGCCCCGACCGTCGCGGAACTGGTGGCCGCCGCGCTCGACACGATCAGCGGCGAGACGGTGCGGGACGCGGCGGGGCACACGGTCGCGGTCGACGAGCTGCTGCGCTGCGTGGTGCAGACGTGGTCGGAGGTGCTGCGCAATGACGAGGTGCGTGGCCCGGCCGCGGAGGGCTTCGAGAGGGTCCGAGCCAGGATCGCCGACGCGCTGCGCCGCGGCCGAGCCGCGGGCACGGTGCCCGCCGCCGTGGACCCGGACCGCGGAGCCCGCGTGGTGATGGGGCTGCTGCACGGATTCCTGCTCCAGCGCGTGGCCTTCGGACTCACGGACACGGCCGGCATCGCGGACGACCTGCGGGCCGGGCTGCTCTTGTGATGGCGATGACCGCGCCAGGCCGACGCGATCGGCTCAGGGAGTAGGATGACAACTAGACGCTGAGCCTGGGCCCTTGACCAGGGCGATGGCCAGGCTGGTCGCTGGAGGGTGGGTCGGATACGACGGGGGGCTCGCGTTGGATCGCCTGACACCGCCCACGGCGGACAAGAAGGTCACTACCCCGGGTCGACCGGGTGCGGTGGGCCTATGACCGGTCGGCCGGCGCCCGCGGTGCTGCCCCGGTCGCTGCGCGCGCGGCTCGGGCCGATCGCGGCCCTCGCCGCGCTGGTGGTCGGTGTGCTCGGGGTCCTGTACGCGGGTCACGGCGAGCCCGGCGGGGTGGACAGGTGGATCATCGAGCCGACGGCGGACAGTGTGCGGCCTCCCTGGAGACGCGTCGCCCTGGCCATGGACTTCCTGGGGGAACCCGCCGGAGCGGCGACGCTGATCGTGGTCGCCGTGACCGGCTGCCTGCTGCTTCGGCGTCCTCGCGCGGCGGTGCTCGTCGTCGCCGGGGCCGCCATGGCGGTGGGGACGGCGACGCTGCTCAAGCATCTGGTGGGACGCACCATCCACGGCGACGGCAACCTGTCCTATCCGAGCGGGCACACCGCCTTCTTCACCGCACTCGCCCTCGTCGTGGCGCTGCTCGCGACCGGCCGGTTCGGCCTCGGCAGGACGGCCGGCACATCACTGGTGCTCGCCGCGGCGCTCGTGGGCGGTGCGGCGATGGGATGGGCGCAGGTCGCCCTGGGCGCGCACTATCCGACCGATGTCCTCGGCGGCTGGTGCACCGCGCTGGCGGTGATTCCGGCGACCGCGTGGCTGGTCGATCGGATGGCCGACCGGCTGGTCGATCGGACGGCCGACCGGACGGCCGACCGGACGGCCGACGCCCGTCAGCGGGAGCATCGCTGACGCCACGTCACGTCACGTCACGCCAAGCGGCGGAATACGGGCTTCACCGGTCTTCCGGCCAGCCAGGGGGTGGGGTCGGCGGCGTCCAGCGCCTTCCGGTACACCGCACACGCCTGGGCCACCACGTCGACGGTGTGATCGATGTCGGCGTCGCTGAGCGCGCTGCTCACCACGAACGACGGGGCCAGCACCCCGCCCGCGAGGAGTCGGCGCAGAAACAGGGTGCGGTACCGCTGCGACGGCTGCCCGTTCTCGTCGAGGGTGGCGAAGACCAGGTTGCTGGCCCGGCCCCGGACGACGATGTGGTCGCCGACGCCCATGGCGGCCGCCGCCTCGTGGACCCCAGCGGCCAATCGCTCGCCGAGGAGGTGCAGTTGGGCGGTGGTGCCCTCCTCCACGTAGGTGGTTTGCACGGCCATCGCGGCGGCCAGCGAGTGCGTTTCCGCACCGTGGGTGGTGGACAGCAGGAACACCCGGTCGCCGGAGTGGCGCAAGCCCCCCAGCTCCATCAGATCGCGGCGCCCGGCCAGCGCCGAGACGGCGAATCCGTTGCCCAGCGCCTTGCCGAACGTGGAGAGGTCGGGGACGACTCCGTACAGGCCCTGGGCACCCGCCTCGGACCAGCGGAAGCCGGTGATCATCTCGTCGAAGATCAGAACACAGCCGTGCCGGTCGGCCAGTTCGCGCAGACCGGCGAGATAGCCGGGCGGCGGCTCGGCGACGGCGGCGGGTTCGAGGATCAGACAGGCGACCTCGTCCTGGTACCGGGTGAGCAGTTCCTCCGTGGCGGCCAGGTCGCCGTAAGGGAAAGCCACGGTGAGCTCGCTGGTCGCCGCCGGAATACCGGCGTTCATCGGCGTGGTGCCGATGAACCAGTCGTCGATGGAGAAGAACGGATGGTCGGCGCAGATGGCCACCCGCGGGCGCCCGGTGGCGGCGCGGGCCAGGCGTACCGCGGCGGTGGTGGCGTCGGAGCCGTTCTTCGCGAACTTCACCATCTCGGCGGTCGGCACGGTGGCCAGGAAGCGTTCCGCGGCTTCGACCTCCACGATGGACGGCCGGACGAAGTTGCTGCCGCGGTCGAGTTCCCGCCGCACCGCCTCGACCACGCGTGGATGGGCGTGGCCGAGGCTGACCGACCGCAGACCGGAGCCGTACTCGACGTAGCGGTTGCCGTCGATGTCCCACACGTGGGCGCCACGGCCGTGGCTGATGACCGGGGCCAGGTTCTCGGGGTACTGGTCGTCGCCCTTGGCGTAGGTGTGGGCGCCCCCGGGGACCAGGGTGTGCAGCCGCTCGTTCGCCGCCCATGACCGGGGCAGTTGGAACTCTTCGGTGTCCAAGCCGACTTCACCCTTCCTTGTGCTTCAGGACCTCGGCGAGGCTCGGCGCCTCGCGGTCCCGCTGGGACATCGATGTGACCGGCAGCGGCCAGGGAATGGCGAGCTCCGGGTCGTCGAAGGCGATCGTCACGTCCTCGGCCGGATCATGCTCGCGGTCGATCCGGTACGAGGTGTCGGCGGTCTCGGTCAGCGCCTGGAAGCCGTGCGCGCACCCGGCCGGGACGTAGAGCGTGTGCTGGGTCTCGCCGGACAGCTCGAAGGAGGCCCAGGCGCGGTAGGTCGGTGAGGCCGGGCGCAGATCCACGACGACGTCGAAGATCCTCCCGTAAGAGCACCGCACCAGCTTGGCCTCACCGGCGCCGGAGCGCAGGTGCAGGCCGCGCAGCACGCCCCGGACCGAGCGGGACACGCTGTCCTGGACGAAGGCGTACGGGTCGAGGCCCACCGAGCGGACCACATCGGCGTCGAAGGTGCGGCAGAAGAAGCCGCGCTCGTCGGCGTACGGCGTCGGCTCGAACAGGTACGCGCCGGCGATCTCCGGGACTTCGGTCGCTTTCATCGAGCCTCCCGAGGGGCCTGGGCATGGGCGTTCGCCGGGAACAGCGTCGTGGTCAACGCGGCGAATTGGTGGGCGAGTTGCTGTGCGGCGGCCTGGTTCCGCTCGATCAGCGTCTGCCGCAGCTCCGCCGAGCGCTTCTCCAGGTCCCTGAATTGTTCGAGCAGCCGGTCGGCGTCGACCGCGCGCGCCGGGTGGCAGTACGCGCCGAGGCCCATCCGGTCCATGAGCGCGTCGCTTTTCGCCGCGTAGCAGAGGGCGAGCACGGGCGTTCCGGTCTTCAGCGCGCAGATCAGGTTGTGGTAGCGGACGGCCACGACGGTGTCGGCGGCCGCCATCTCGTTCATCAGGTCGGCCAGTGAGGCCGGTTCGGCGGCGGTGACCAGGGTTGAGTCCACCGCGTCGAGGATGGCGGCGACCACCGACGCGTCGCAGTCGTCACCGGTGAGCAGCCGGACCGGTCTGCCCTCCTCGACCAGCGCGCGGACGAACCGGATCGTCCCGTCGAGGTAGCGCCGGTATATCTCGTCGGCCCGGGCGCGGTCGTCGTTGCCGCCGTGGAAGTCCATGACGCCGACGCAGACCGTGCCCGAGGACCCGGCGGCCGAAGGTGCGGGCAGCGCGAACGCGAGGTCGGGGTAGACCTCGTCGCGCGCGGTGTCCACACCCATCGCCCGCATCGCGTCGCGGGACTGGGCGTCCCGGTACGACCGGTACGCGGCCAGCCGCCCCGACCAGCGCACCAGGGCCCGGGTCGGCCGGTTGCGGATCTCGGCGGCGCCGACGCTGACCAGCGCGACCCGGGTGCGCAGCAGCCGGCCACTCGCGCAGAGCAGGAACAGCGAGTACGGGAAGCCCCATGGCCGCAGCGGCAGCGTGGCCTCCAGGACGCCCATGCCCGGCACGATCACCACGTCGTGCCGGCGCACCCAGGCGGCGGTGCGGAAGACATCGACGAGTTTGCCCAGGCCCTTCGCCGCGATCGAGCCCGCACGCGACGCGGTCCGGTACTCCCCGCGGTTCCAGTGCAGCCGCGTCGCGGGGATCCCGAACCGGGCCGTGACGGCCTCGGGTCCGCCGCACAGCGCGTCCACGACCGCCTCCGGGTGCTCGGTGCGGAGGTATCCGAGCACGGCCTCGAGCGAGCCGTCGTTGCCGAGGTTGCCGGAGCCGAGCAGGCCGAACACCCCCACGCGTGTCGCGGTCCTCATGCCCGCCTCCCTTCACGGCCCGCGACGAGGGCGTCGACGGAGACGGTCAGCTTCGCCGGGTCGACCGGGGCGCGGTCCTCGACCCGCTCACCGGCGCCCGGCCGGACCCGGCTGGTCAGCCATGCGGCCAGGTGGCGGTGGCAGGCGCGCCGGTCGGCCGCGGACAGCGGGGCCCGCCGGATCGCCGAGGCGAAGCCCCAGACGTACTCGGCGAGCAGCCGGGGCGTCGGGTGCAGCGGGCCCGCCCGGCGCGGGTCCAGGTTGACGCACCGGGAGCGCTTGCTCGGGTTGGCCCGCTCGGCGCGGGTGGGGTGGTCGCGGCGGAAGTACAGCAGCTCCGGCACCTGGTGGAAGCGCCCGTGCAGGGCGATCTCGGCGACGAATGTGCGGTCCGCGTGGTGGTAGCTGTCCATCGGCTTCACCCGGCGCAGCGCGGCGGCCCGGATCACCCCGTAGAAGTCGTCACCGCCGGGCTCGAACAGCATGCTGCGGAAGCGCTCCGGAGGGTGCGGTGAGTCGGTGGCGAGCGTGTACTCGTACGGGACCTTCACCTGGCCGTCGCCGTCGATGACCGCCTGGTCGGCGTGGGCGAGGATCACGTCCGGCCGCTCGTCCAGCGCCTGGACGCAGGCCCGCAGCAGATCGCGGGCGTAGAGGTCGTCGTGCGAGGCCCACTTGAACAGCTCGCCGCGGCACTCGGCGAACACCCGGTTGTGGTTCGGCGTGGCGCCGATGTTCCGGGGCAGCCGGAGGTACCGGACGCGCGCGTCCTGCGCGGCGTACTTGCGGCAGATGTCCTCGGTCCCGTCGGTCGAGGCGTTGTCCGAGATGAGCAGCTCGAAGTCCTCGTAGGTCTGGCCGAGCAGGGCGTCGAGCGACTCGGCCAGGTACTCCTCGCCGTTGTACACGGGCAGGCCGACGCTCAGCCTGGGTTGGGCTGTCATGAGGTCCTCACTTCGCGGATGGAATCGTGGTGGTGCTCGCGCAGGGCGGACCGCAGGTGCAGCCACCACACGGCCGAGCCGCTGACGGTCGCGGCGGCGACGCACCAGGCCGAGCCGACCGTGCCGGCGACGGCCGCCCCGCCGAGCCCGCCGCCGGCATAGCAGGCGGAGGCGAACAGCTGGGAGCGCAGGCTGCGCCGGGCGGCGCCGAGCGCGCGCAGCCCGGCCGCCGCGCCGGTGCCGAGGCCCGCGCCCGCGACACCGAGCGTGACCGGCACGATGAGCTGCGCGGCGGAGTGCCAGACACCGCCGAGCGCCAACTCGCCGAGCCGGTCCGGCATCAGCAGCAGCGCCCCGCCCCAGAGCAGCGCGCCCGCCGCCTGCCCGCCACCCAGCAGTAGGCAGAACGCTCCGAGGCGGTGCGGGGTCCGCCGCAGTACCCGTGCCGCCTCCGGGACGGTGACCAGCGAAAGGCCCATCAGTACGGCGAGGAACGGGCCGAGCAGGAGCTCGGCGCCCCGCACCGCGCCCACCGCGCCGACCCCGACGATCGCGCCGAGCCCATAGGCGCGCAGCTGGCTCGCGCCGCTGAGGCAGGTGTTCTCGACCAGGTAGCGGTAGCCGAGGTCGCGCTGCTCGCGAAGCCATCCGCGCGCCCCGGACACCCGGGGCCGAATGCCGGACTGGAGGTAGCCGTACCCCGCCGCCACCGTGGCGGACGCGCCCCAGGCGAGCACAAAGGCGGCCACGCTGCCCACCCGGGCCGCCACGATCATGGCCGGGACGAGCGCGACGCCCCACACGACGTCGTTGAGACACGCCTTCCGCCCGGCGCCGGCGGCGAAGAACGAGAACCGCCAGGCGTCCTGGAGCAGCAGTCCGGGCAGCATGACGCCGAGGCAGACGAACGCGGGCCCCACACGCCCGCCGAGGGCCGGCCCGGCCACCAGACACGCCGCGCCGATGGCCGCGCCCACCCCGAGCGCGGTTCCCGTCGACCGGGCCACCGCCCCGCGCCAGGACGCGTCCGGCACACCGCTGAAGCGCACCACGAGCGGATCGGTGGCCAGCCCGCGGGAGATGTTGAGCACCACGCCATAGGTCACCCAGGCGAGGCTGAACACGCCGAACGCGGTCACCCCCAGCGAGCGGGCCACGTAGATGCCCACCGCGAAGTTGGACACGCTGGAGGCCGCCTGGTCGGCAAGGCCCCAGGACAGCCGGCCGACGAGGGCCCGCTTGGCGGATCCGGCCGGTGGCGCCGGTGTCGTCGTCTTCTCCCCCTCGGTGGGCATCGGCGTCATGCCTTGATCAGCCCGGCGCCGTGGAGGGCGCCGGCCGCGTCGGCGACGGTGTCGAACGGCAGCCCGGACCGCTCGGCGACGTCCAGCAGACTGTGCTCGCCGTCGGAGAGGTTGAGCACCCAGAGCATGGCCATCTGGGCCTGCTTGGCGTCGCTGCGGCCGCCGAGCGAGTCGTACAACCCACGTCGGCCCAGCTGTGGTTCGCCGTAGGGGCTGAGGTTGAGGTACCGCCGGTTGCGGTCGAGGACGGCGAACGCCTCGCGGCAGACTGCGAGGGTGTCCGCCATCGCCTCCGGGGAGACGAAGTCCAGATTGTCCGCCGAGGTGTGATATTCGGGGTAGCCCGCGTACGGGGTCCGGGTGAGCGAGCCGACGCCGAGGTCGAACCCGGGCGAGCAGAACTGCCGCTCGTCGTAGCCGTACGGGGTGAACTCGGCGACGCGGTGCGGGCGTTCGGAGGCGGCGAGCACATGCCGCATGACGCGGTCGATCTCCGCGTCCCCGCGCCTGCTCTGCTTGTACGTCAAGGAGCCCCGGTCTCCGGCGCAGGCCAGCACCAGCCCGTGTTTGACCCGGTCGATCCGCTCCGCGTTGCGAGCCAGCCAGGTGATCGCCCCGATGGTGCCGGGCGCGTAGATGAACCGGTAGGTGTAGTACGGCGTCCGCTCCGCCAGCGTCCGCGCCAGGAAGGTCGCCACCGCGATACCGGCCAGGTTGTCGTTGGCCAGCGACGGGTGGCAGACGTGGCAGGAGACGATCACCTCGTCGGGGACCTGCCCGGGGATCACATGCTCGGCGTAGGTGAGGTGGCCGTCCGCGAGGGTGGAATCGATACGAACCTCGTACTCGCCGTCCGGCAGCGCGTCCAAGGTCTCCTGGGCCAGGCAGAACCCCCATTCCGGCTGGTAGTAGCTGGTGCGGTACGGCACCCAGGCCGGTTGGTCCGGCAGGGTGTGCAGGTGCGGGCGCAGCTCGGCCAGCGGCATGGTCGCGGACACCGGCACGCTGTAGCCCAGCACGTGCAGGCTGGACGCCTGGAAGTCGACGACCCGGTTGCCGTCGGGGTCGGCGATGTACGCGTCCCGGATGTTCCACTCCCGCGGCACCGTCCAGTCGAGCACCTGGGTCCCGGTCGGCACCTCGTGCACCCGCAGCGGGACGTACTCGCCGACGATCTCCAGGGTGGCGCGCACACCGTCGCCGGTGATGCTCCGGCACAGCGGGTACAGCCGCTCCACCAGCGCGTACATCTCATCGCCCGGGGCGGTCACCGGCGCCACCGCAGGGTCTCGTCGACGGTGCCGGCGTCGGACGCCGCGCGCAGCACGGCGAGGCGGGTGAAGCGCCGCTCGAAGTCCTCCCGGGTCAGCCCGTGTTTCCGGTAGGCGTCGGCGAGTTCGAGTGCGCCCTGCTTCACCGTCCACTCGCAGTCGAAGCCGGGTATCGCGGCGCGGAACCGGGAGAAGTCCACCCGGTACGACCGCGGGTCGGCACCGGTCTCCCCGGTGATCACCACCTTGGAGCCGGACACCGCCTCGGCGACCTGCCCGGCGATCTCGGCGACCGTGACGTTGTTGGTCTCGCTTCCGATGTTGAACGCCCGGTCGTGCACCGCTTCCCGCGGCGCGGTCAGCGCGGCCGTGAAGGCCCGTGCGATGTCGACGGCGTGCACCAGCGGGCGCCAGGGGGTGCCGTCGGAGAGCACCAGCACCTCGCCGGACAGCAGCGCGTGGCCCACCAGGTTGTTCAGCACGATGTCGGCGCGCAGCCGGGGCGAGTAGCCGAAGGCGGTGGCGTTGCGCATGAACACCGGGCTGAAGTCGCCGTCGGCCAGGCCGTGCAGGTCGTCCTCCACCCGCACCTTGGACTCCGCGTACGGCGTCACCGGGCGCAGCGGGGCGTCCTCGGCCACCAGGTCGTCGCCGCCGGCGGCGCCGTAGACCGAGCAGGTCGACGCGTACAGGAAGCGCCGCACTCCGGCGTCGCGGGCGAGCCGGGCCAGCCGTACGGACGCGTGGTGGTTGATGTCGTGGGTGAGCTCCGGCGCCAGCGATCCCAGCGGGTCGTTGGAGAGCGCGGCCAGGTGGATCACGGCGTCGGCCCCGGCCACGTGTTCGGCCGTGACATCGCGCAGGTCGACCCGATGCCCGGGGGCACCGCCCACAGGCGCGTCAGCGCCGACTGGGGGAGGGTCGGCAGGTGCCGGGCCGAGGACGCAGTCGGCGAAGAGTCCGGCGTCGAGGCCGACGACCTCGTGCCCGGCGGCGGCGAGGGCCGGGGCCATGACGGTTCCCAGATAGCCCTGGTGTCCGGTCAGCAGTACGCGCAAGGTTCAACCCCCCAGGTTGAGCGTGAGTTTGGTGACGGCGAACGCTTCGGCGTATCGCTCGTGGCATTCGATGCCGCGGATCCGCGCGAGGCCGAGGAAGGCCTCCCGGTCGTACCAGGGCCGGTGCCGCTGCGAGGGGTAGTGCTCCTGAAGCATCCGCACCTTCGCTTCGGCGATCTCCGGCGAGAGTGGCTGGTAGGCCGCGAGGCGGCCGAGGTCGCCGTCCCACTTGACGATCTCGTAGCCGAGCACGAGGTGGTCGCGGAAGGCGGTGGGTATCAGCCGCGCCAGGCCGCGGTGATCCTGGTGCGCGTCATCGGTGCGCGGCGCCAGCACCAGATCCGGCTCGGTGCGCGCGCGCAGTTCCTCGACCGCGGCCTTGGCCTCTTCCCAGTGGGCGGGCAGCCGGCCGTCGGGGAGCTTGTGGACGGTCAGCCGCAGGTCGGCGTCCGGGCAGAAGGCGGCGAGCGCGGCCGCCTCCTCCTGCTCCCGCTCGCTGCCACCGCCGGTGAGCACCAGCGCGTCGACGCGGACGCCCGGCCGCGCGTGGCACAGCGTCAGCAGCGTGCCGCCCGCGCCGATGGCGATGTCGTCGCAGTGCGCGCCCATGGCGACGATCCGGTCCAGGCGCCCGGTGTGGAGACGGATCACGCGCTCGCCCCCGCGCCGTCTCGTTCCCATACGGCCCAGGGGCGGTCGCCCCGGGCGTAGGCGGCGTCGAGCGCGGCCCGCTCCTTCACGGTGTCGGTCGGCTTCCAGAAGCCGCGGTGCTGGTGCGCCACCAGCCGTCCGTGCTTGGCCAGTTGGGCGCATCCGTCGGCGACCAGGTCCCCGTTCTCCGGGATGTGGTCGAAGATCTCCTGGCGGAGCACGAAGTAGCCGCCGTTCTCCCACAGTGGCAGTTCGCTCACCGCGGTGATACCGCCCACCAGGCCGTCATCGCCCAGGTCCACGCAGTGGAACGAGGACTGCGGCGGCACCACCATCATCGACGCACCGGCGTCGCGCGCGGCGAAGCGGTCGATCATCTCCGGCAGCGGGGCGTCGGTGAGCACGTCGGCGTAGTTGGCGAGGAACATCTCGTCGCCGTCCAAGTGGTGGCGCACCCGGCGCAGCCGCTCCCCGATCGGCGACTCGACGCCGGTCTGCGCGAACGTGATCGTCCAGTCCGAGATGTCGGTGGACAGCAGCTCGGTCCGCCCACCGCGCAGCACGAAGTCGTTGGACGTGGTCTCCTCGTAGTTGAGGAAGAAGTCCTTGATGTGGTGCGCCCCGTAGCCGAGGCACAGGATGAACTCCGTGTGCCCGAAGTGCGCGTAGTAGCGCATGACGTGCCAGATCAGCGGCCTGGGGCCGACCATCGCCATCGGCTTGGGCACATCGTCCGCGGCACCGCTCCGCATCCGCATCCCGTAACCGCCGCAGAACAGAACGACCTTCATGCCTTGACCTCGACAATGCTCAGTTCCGGGATGGGAAAGACCAGTCGGCCGCCCCAGTCGTGTACGAAGGACAGCTGCTCGACCAGTTCGGCCCGCAGGTTCCACGGGAGGACGAGCACGTAGTCCGGTTTGTCGGCGGCTATCCGCTCGGGCGGCAGGATCGGGACGCGGGTGCCCGGGGTGAACCTGCCGTGCTTGTAGGGGTTGCGGTCGACCGTGTACGCGAGCAGGTCGGGCCGGATGCCGCAGTGGTTGAGCAGGGTGTTGCCCTTGCCAGGGGCGCCGTAGCCGACGACCGTCTCGCCGCGCTCGGCCGCCTCGATGAGGAACCGCAGCAGATCCCGGCGCACCTTGGCCACCCGGCCACCGAACTCGGTGTAGCCGGACAGCTCCTGGAGGCCCGCGGCCTTCTCCCGGTCAAGGACGGCGGCGACCTGCGGCCTCGGCTCACCAGCCACCTCCACCGGCCGGGCCCACAGCCGGATGGAGCCGCCGTGCGTGGGCAGCAGCTCGACGTCCACGAGCGCGAGTCCGCCGCTCGCCAGCGCCCGGGTCGCTGAGGCGACCGTGTAGTACTGGAAGTGCTCGTGGTAGATCGTGTCGTACTGGTTCTCCTCGATCAGGGTCAGCAGGTGCTGCACCTCGATGGAGACCCAGCCGTCGTCGGCGACCAGGGCGCGCAGCCCCCGCGTGAAGCCGATCACGTCGGGGATGTGCGCGTACACGTTGTTCGCCACCACCAGGTCCGCCGGGCCGTGCTCGGCGCGTACGGCCTCGCCGGTTTCCGGGCTCAGGAACTCCGTGAGCGTGGGCACACCCGCCTCACGGGCCGCGGCGCCGACGTTCACCGACGGCTCGATCCCCAGGCAGCGGATCCCCCGGTCCACCACGTGCTTCAGCAGGTATCCGTCGTTGCTCGCGACCTCGACCACGAAGGCATCGGGCCCCAGCCCCACCCGGTCCGCGGCCTCGGCGACGTAGGTGCGCGCGTGCTCCACCCAGGAGGTCGAGTACGAGGAGAAGTACGCGTACTCCTTGAACGTCTCCTCCGGTGTGATCAGCGGCGGGATCTGCGCGAGCCAGCATTCGGTGCAGACCCGCAGGTGCAGCGGGTACGCGGGCTCCGGCTGGTCCAGTTGGTCCGCGGCGAGAAAGCTCTCGCACGGTGGTGTCGCCCCGAGATCGACGACGCTCGCCAGCGTCGCCGAGCCGCAGAGTCGGCATCGTGTCATCTACTGCCCCCCATTGATTCCGTCCCCCATTGATTCCGACCGCCCCGCGATCGCGGTGCGGTACTCCTCCTCCAGGCGCGCCAGCCCGACGGCGGGGCTGAACCCCTGCTCGTACCGGCGCCGCGCGGCCTGCCCCATCTCCTGGTTGCGGTCCGGCTCGGCCGCGATCCGGCGCATCCGGGACGCGAGCGAGGCGGGCTCGCCGGGCCGGTGCAGCAGCCCGGTCACGCCGTCCTCCACGAGTTCGACGAAGGCGCCGTGACCGGCGGCGACGACCGGGACCCCGGCCGCCATCGCCTCCACGACCACCAGGCCGAACGCCTCCAGCCAGGTCGAGGGGGCCACCACGGCGACCGAGCGCGCGATGGCCTTGGCGCACTCCGCCGGGTCCAGCAGGCCGACGAAGGCCACGTCGTCCCGGCCCGCCGCCCAGGCGGTCACCTCCCGCTCCAGTGGCCCCGCGCCCGCGATCACGAGCGGTACGCCCACACCGCCGCTCGCCGCGATCTCGTCCCACGCGGCCATGAGCAGCCGTATGCCCTTGGCCTCCGCGAGCCGGCCGAGACAGAGCAGATGCTCTCCCCCGCCTTCTCGGCGGGCGCCCGGGTCGGGCACGAAGTTGTGCTTCACCACCAGCCGCTCGGCCGGCATGCCGGCCCCCACCAGGACGTCGCGCTGCGCCGCGGAGATGCAGAAGAACCGCTCCACGCCGGACCACCAACGCCGCCGGTTGACCGAAAGGCTGACCGCGAGCGGCACCGTCGCGAGGCGGGAGCCGCGGTAGCAGCCGTGCCGGACGGCGGGCAGTGGTGCGGAGCCGACGCACTCGGCGCACGGCCTCCCGTCCCGCTGGAGCGTGCCGGGCGGACAGACCTGGGTGTAGTTGTGCAGCGTGGCGACGGCGGGCACACCGGCGTCGGCGCAGGCGGCGAGCACGGCGGGCGACAGGAGCGGGAAGACGTTGTGGACGTGGACCACGTCCGGCCGCTCGGTGCGCAGCCGGGTGGCGAGCTCCGCGCGGACCGCCGGGTTCCACGGCACGAGGAGCGGCACCGCGGCCTTGCCGAGGAGGGACCGGGCGGCGATGTCGTCGCTGCGCCGCTCGAACACCCCGACCCGGTGGCCGGCCGCGCGCAGCAGCGCCACCTCCTGGTCGACGACCTTGTTCTCCCCGCTCGGCTGCGCCGAGGCGTAGCGGTTGTGCACCACGAGGACGTGCATGCTCAAAGAACCTCCGATCGCCGGGCCCAGCGCGGAATGTGCCGTCGAGGGGCCTCGGGCATCGCGAGAGGAGCGGCCGCGGCAGGTGCCGCCAGCAGCGTGGCGGCCAGGGCCAGATGCAGCAGATACGGCGAGGCGTCGCCAAGGCCGGCCTCGGTGTACGACGCGATCGCGCAGTAGCTGATCAGGAAGATCGCGCAGGCCCTCTCCAGCGACGGTGGCCGCAGCAACGCGACGCCGCCCAGCACGAGGATGATCGCCGCGACAAGGGTGACACCGGCCAGACCCTGCTCGTTGTAGACGGCCAGCCAGCTGTTGTCGATCGGCAGCCCGCCGAACGACTTGTCGCCAAGGCCCACGCCGAACCACTTCTCCCCGGTCGTCCGTGGCGCGGCCAGCAGGGCGTCCCACACCTTGGCCCGCCCGGTGAGGCTGGAGAAGTTCTCCTTGCTCTGTCCGCGCAGGAACCACGCCTGGAGCAGGGAGGCGAACCCCACCGCGGCCACCGTGGCGCACAGCACCGCCCAGGTGAAGAAGCGGCGGGCCGCGGCGCTGGTGAGGAGGAGCGAGCCGATCGCCAACGCCAGGCCGAGGAACAGGCCGAGCGTGGCCGTCCGGGTGTGGGTCAGCGCGAGCAGGACGAGTGACGGCACGATGACCACCGCCGCGCTCACCCTGTCGGTCCGGCGGCCCAGTACGAGCAGCACGGTGAGCCCGATGATCACCGCGGCGTACTGTCCGATCTGCGGCGGGGTGAGCGGCCACAGCGCGCCGACCAGCCGCCCGCCGTAGAGGCCGGGCAGGGCCGCGCCCGGGGAGACGACCAGGCCGACGGCCACCGACCCGAGCACCGCGAAGTACATCCGGATGTGGTGCCGGACGAACGTCAGGCTGCCGTCCCACCAGCGGCTGAGCAGCCAGAGCGTGCCGACGAAGAGGGTCAGCCGGAAGCAGCGGAACAGCGCGCCGAACCCGGACTCCAGGTGCGCGCTGGAGATCACGCTCGTCACCAGCAGCAGGGTGAGCAGGAAGACATACGCACTGGCGCGGACGCGCAGCCGGAGATTGACCACGAGCGCCAGCGTGAACGCGGCGACCAGCGCGCCCATGGTGACCATCTGGATGAGGGAGCGGGGCAGCGGGACGATGGTCTTCGCCCCGGCGGAGCCGAGGGTGTTGAGGACCAGCAGCCCCCAGACCGTCCCGACGATCTTCGGTGTGTGACCCCCGCCCATCTCAGCCGCCGTCCCGTGCGCGGAAGGTGCTGCCCGCGTCCTGCTGGTACGGCGTGCTCTGCCACTGCCCGAAGTCGAGCACCCGGCTCGGGTCGTAGGCGACGAACATCCATGGTCCGAGGTAGACGTTGTCGTGCCAGCGGTTGTGCTGCTTGTGGGTGATCGCCTCGGCCACCCCTTCGCCCTGGTACGGGGACCAGTCCGGATAGGTGCCGTAGTTGGCCAGCACCGCCATTCGGTCGCACTTCACCGTGCACTTGACGACGGACGTGTCCAGCACGAAGCGGTTGTCGTGGATGTCCACCCGCTGGGTCTTCCACCGGCAGTCGGCGTAGAGCGGTGGCTTGCCGATCGCCGGTTTCGCGCAGCGGTCGGTGTTCCGGACCAGCAAGGTGCAGTCACCGGACGAGGTGTTGGCCGGGCTGTTGCAGAACCGGTCGGCGTTTTCCCACAGGGTGATCCCGGACCAGTTGTTCTCCAGCACGTTCCGGTAGATCTCGATCTTGTCCGTGCGGGCCTTGATCCGTGGTTCGCCACCGGACTCGGACACGTAGACGGTCGGGTACGGGAAGTTGTCGCCGCGGTCGGCTTCCCTGCGGCCCTCGACCCAGTTGTTCCGCCGGATCGTGTTCTTCCGGATGACCGCGTTATAGCTGGTCTCGTAGATCAGGGCGGCCCCGTCGTTGTCCTCGAGCACATTGCTCTCGATGCGGAAGTCGTTGTTGTTGGTGTCCGCCCACAGCCCGGTTCCACGGTTGTCGTGCACCCAATTGCCGCGTATGTCGGCGCGGTTGACGGCCCAGAACTTGATGCCTCCGGTGCAGCCGCAGCCCTTCCGCCGCCGCTCCCAGTCGCCGGTGTTGTTGCCCACGATCTCGTTGCCCTCGACCACCAGGCCGCCGATACGGCCCTTGGCCTTGTACGCGTTCATGCCGTACTGGCCGTTGTCGCGCAGACAGCTGGCACGGACTCGCTGGCGGGCGCCGGCCATCAGCCCGGCGCCGGAGTTGTCCTGGATCGTCGCGTGCTCGATCACCCATCCGTCGGCCGAGTCATGGTTGACCACGCCCTCGTCCGGCGGCGCCACGAAACGTCGCACGGTCAGGTAGCGGATGGTGACGTCGCGGGCGGTGCCGCCGAACGCGTACTGGTTCTTCTTCCGTCCGTCGAGCACCGCGCCGGGCGCGCCGAGGTAGCGGTTCCCCTCCTTGGGGATGACCTGGGCATAGCGTTCCGGGTCGAGCCTGTGCTTGCCCGGCCGAAGCCAGAACGTGGTGTTCGGGGGGTTGCTCTTGGTCTTCGCCGCCAGGTCACCGACCACCGCGGGGTCGACCGTCACCGCGCCCGCGGGCGCCTTCGCCGGCCCGGCCGCGGGCTTGGCGCACACCCGGGCCACGGACCGGGCCGCGGACATGGACGGCGCGGCGGTCGGCTCCGCCGCCGGGCTGCCGGGCGTGCTCTCACAGCCGGTCAACGCCAGCAGTACGAGCGCCGCCACCGGTAACGCCCAGTTCCGCCACTTGATCACCACGCGTCCCCCCTAGGGGGCGTCTTGCCGCGGAACCTGAGTACGGTGGTGAACCCCTGCGCGCCGTCGGCGAAGCCGGTGCCGACGAGTGTGGTGGTGGGTTCCTTGCGCCCGAAGCCGGCGGAGTACCAGCCCAGCGGCGGTCCGGTCTCGCCGCGATGTGCCCGCCAGGACAGCTGCCCGGGCAGGTCGAGCACCGCGGAGCGGTCCTCGCCGTCCCGGGTCCAGGTGAGCCGTGCCCGGTTGTCCACCAGGTCCGCGGCGATCGCCGGGCCGAGGTGGAACGCCAGCGCCACGTCCCGGCGCGGGCCGCGCACCTCGTCGACCACCCTCAGCTCCCTGGCCGCGGCCGTCAGCTCCACCCGGCGGCGGTGCACCGAGCCCTGGTAGCCGTCGTGCTCGGCGCACCAGCGGGCCACGCCCTCGCCGGAGGTGTCCGCGGCCAGGACGCGGCTGCGGGCATGCCGGGTCCACAGGAACGGGCCGCCGGAGACGGACTGGTCACCGCCGTCCAATTGCAGGGTGTTGTGGCCGAGGGTCGACCGGAAGTACCGCCGCCACTCGGGCTGCCCGTGGTAGCAGTACGTCCCCGGGTCGGCGAGCACGTCGACCCCGTCGTGCCGGACCTCCACGGACAGCGCGTCCGCGTGGGCGTGCGCGGCGATGGACAGGAAGCCGTGCGGACCGCCGTCGCAGCGGCACCAGATCCCTTCCGGACCGCGCAGGATGGTGAGCCCCGCGTCGGCGAAGTGGGCCGGGCGGCTTGGCGGGCGGGGCACCGACGGTTCAGTGGGTTTGATGAGCGCGGCCAGCAGCGGGGTGCGCACATCGGTGCCGGTCACCGCCGGCCACCAGGCGAGCCGGCCGAATACGGCGTCCCCGGTGGCCAGCAGCGAGGCCCAGCGGTCGGTGCCCGCGCCGTCCACGACCAGACCGTGCCCGTCGTCGGCGTCGCCCTGGCGCGGCGGCCGTAGCCGGCCGTCCACGATGGCCGCGAGCGCGTCGGTCATCCGCAGCAGCACCAGCCGGATCGACGCGGGGACCGGCCTGCCCGCGGCGTCCGCCTCGGCCAGCGCGGCCAGGCCGAGCTCCAGCACCAGTCCGTGATATTCGGTGGCCAGTTCGCGGTTGAGGCCGGAGCCGAAGGTGTTGCTTCGCAGCTGCCGCTCCAGCGACCGCAGTGCGTCGGCCCGCCAGCGCGCCGAGGCGGGGAACCAGCCGAACGCGCAGGCCGCGGCGTACTGCCCGGCGGCCTCGGCGATGACGTGGTTGTTCGCCGAAGAGCCCCGGCTCGGGAAGGCGGCCAGCCAGCGCTGGTGGTGCCAGATCTGGTTCAGCGCCACCGGGTTGCCCTCGAACAGCCCGGCCGCGCCCGGCCAGCCGTCGAGGAGCCGGCGGATCCACACCCAGGACAGCAGCCGGATTCCCAGCTCGATACCGCTGGTCCAGTGCACTCCGCGCAGCGGCGCGTTGGCCGTCCACCACGACCGCAGGTGCTCGGCCACCCGCTCGGCGTACCGCTCGTCCCCGGTGATCGCGTAGGCGGCGGCGAGCTGGGTGAGGTACTGGTGCCGGGACGGCTCCCAGATCTGCTTGATGTCCCCGACCGCGTCCTCGTCGCGGTACGGCACGTCGAAGGCGTAGCCCCACGGGGCCCGGCGTCCGGTCTTCGGGTCGTACGACCAGTCCGGGTCGGCCAGGTCGTGGCGGACCACCCCGAAGTACTCGGCGTGCCCGGCCATCAGCCGGTCCGCCTCGGCGATGAGGCGTTTCGCGGCGTCCGGTGGCACCGCGGCGATCGTCCCCGCGGGCAGTACCGCGGTGAACCGGGCGCCGGTCACCCTGGGGCAGTCCGGCGGCGCCGACCGCCACCGCCGCCTGCGTACCGCGTCGCCCACCCGGCCGCCGACCTCCCGCGGTCCCATCCGGGACAGCCGCCGCAGGTACCAGCCCGGACTCCCCGAGCTCACGGTCATCGCGCCCTCGCCAACGTCACCGGCGCACCGCCGGCCAGGCCGGCCCGCACGGCGAGGGTGGCCGCCGTGGTGGCGACCAGCGACTCCAGCGGCACCGGCATCGGCCCGCCGGTCCGTACGGCCTTGATGAACGCGGCCAGCTCGGCGGACTGGCCCTTGTCCCGGGCCTTGGGCAGCCGCGAACTGACCCACCGGTCGCGGCGGCCGTCGTACACGGCGGCACGGACGAAGTCGTCGAGCCGCAGCACCTTGCCGTCCGCGATCAGGTCCAGCGTCTCCTTGGGGAAGCCCGGCGAGCCGGTGGTGACGTAGGCGATGGTGGCGGTGGACCCGTCCGGGTAGCGCAGCACGACTTGGAGGTCCTCGTTGCCGGGGGTGGCGACCGCGTACGCCGAGACCGGGTCGGCCCCGAGCAGCCAGCTCGCCGTGTCGATGAAGTGTCCGCCCTCACCGGCGAACCGCGAGCCCTCGGTGCCCTGTTGGAGGTACCAGCTGCCGTGCTCGAGGCGGCCCGCGTTGACCAGGTAGCGGAGGTTTCCCGGCCCGGTCCGGGAGCCGAACCGCTTTCTGGCCTCCTGGAGCAGTGGCGCGAACCGGCGGTTGAAGCCCACCTGAAGCCGGTCGTTGCCGGACTCCTCCACCGCCGCGAGCACACCGGCCAGCTCGTCCTCGGTGAGGGCCAGGGGCTTCTCGACGAACACCGCCTTGCCGGCCCGCAGTGCCCTCATGGTCAGTTCGGCGTGCGAGCTGTGGCGGGTGACCACGAACACCGCGTCGATGGACGGGTCGCCGAGCACGGAGTCGAGATCGGTGGTCGCCTCGGCGAAGCCGAACTTCCGCTGCGCGTTGGCCGCGGACAGCGCCGTAGTGGTGACGACCGTGGCCAACTCGACGCCGTCGCGCCGTTCCAGGTGCGGCAGCAGCATCGACGACGCGTAGTTTCCCGCACCGACGAACGCCAGCCGCACCGACGCGTTGGCGTACCGGGCCGGGGTGGACGCTCCGCCGCCGCGTCGCACCGCGGGCACGGCCACCTCCGGGGGCCCCGTTTCCGCGGCCCGGTCGGGGTGGTCGGGGTACCGGAACAGCACCGCCACGGCTTTCAGATCGCCGTCCTTCAGCCGCTGGTACGTCTCGACGGCGTCGTCGAAGTCGGCCGTGTGGGAGACCAGGGGATGCACGTCGACGCTGCCGCGGGCGAGGAGATCGAGGAAACACGCCAGGTTGCGGCGCTCGGTCCAGCGCACATAGCCGATCGGGTAGTCCCGCCCCTCGAGCTCGTACTCCGGGTCATAGCGCCCGGGGCCGTAACTGCGGGAGAACCGGACGTCGAGTTCCTTCTCGTAGTACGCGTTCCACGGCAGGTCCAGGCGGCACTTGCCGATGTCGACGACCCGGCCGCGGTCCCGGCTCAGCCGGGCGGCCAGCTCGACGGGCTGGTTGCTGCCGCCGCCGGCGGCCAGATACACCTGGTCCACGCCCAGGCCGCCGGTGAGTTCGGCGACGGCGGTCTCCACGGCCGCGGAGGCGGGATCGCCGCAGGCCGCCGCACCCAGGCGCGCGGCGAGCTCGCAGCGCACCGGGTCGGGGTCGGCCCCGATGACGCGGACCCCCGAGGCGGCGAGGAGCTGCACCACCAGCTGCCCGATCAGCCCGAGGCCGATGACCAGCGCCACGTCGCCGAGCTGTGGCTCACCGCGGCGGACGCCCTGCAACGCGATCGACCCGACGGTGCCGAAGGCCGCGTGCCGCGGCGCGAGGCCGTCCGGCACCGGGGCGTAGAGGTTCTTCGGCACCCAGTTCAGCTCGGCGTGCAGCGCGTGTTCATTGCCCGCGCAGGCCACGAGGTCGCCGACCTTCACATCGTCGATCCCGGCGCCGACCTGCTCGACCACCCCGCACAGCGAGTAGCCGAGCGGTGTGTAGGAGTCCAGCTTGCCCATCACCTTGCGGTAGGTGGCGCCCACCCCGTTGGTGGCCACGCTCTGCATGACCTTGGCCACCTGGTCCGGCCGGGAGCGGGCCTTGCCCACCATCGACATGCCGGCCTCGGACACCTTCATGAGCTCGGTCCCGGTGGATATCAGCGAGTAGGCGCTGCGGACCAGCACACCGCCCGGCTTGCACCCCGGCACCGGCACGTCGAGCAGCGCCAGCTCGCCGCTCTTGTAGTTCTGCACAACCTGCTTCACTCAAACTCCCCAGAAGTCGCGCCGCGATACCAGTACTCGAGGGTCAGCACATGCCACAGATGCTTGGAGAAGTCCCGCTGCCCGGCGGCGTCCTCGGCGACCATCCGCGCCAGCGCCTCACGGCGCAGGAAACCGGAGCGGACCAGCACGCCGTCGTGCACCACCTCGCGCACCAGCGGTGCCAGATCCCGGCTCATCCAGGCCCGCAGCGGGGCGCTGAACAGGCCCTTGGGCCGGTACACGATCTCCCGGGGCAGGATCGAGGTGGCCGCCTCCTTGAGGACGACCTTCCCCTGCCGTCCGACGATCTTGCGGTCACCGGGCACGGCGAACGCCGCCTCGACCACCTCGACGTCCACGTACGGCACCCGTACCTCGGTCGACGCGGCCATGCTCGACCGGTCCGTGTACGCGAGGTTCAGGCCCGGCAGGAACATCCGGGCGTCGCCCAGGCACATGCGGTTGACGAAGTCGTCGAGGTCGTTGTCCTGGTAGACATCCGCATGCTCGGTCAGCACGTCCTCGACCGTCCCGGCCAGGTCCGGATCGATCAGTGCGAGCAGCTCGTCCTGGTCGTACATGGTGTAGCTGCGCCGGAAGGCGGTCTCCTCCGGCAGATCGGCGAAGGAGAGGAACCGCTTCGCGAAGCGCACCGATCGGTACCCCCGGCGGGCCGTGGCCACCGGCAGCCGGTCCACGGCTCTGGCCACCCCGCGCCGCAGGGGCCGTGGGACGCGCTGGTAGCGCAGCGCGATCAGGTTGGCCAGGTGCTTGCGGTAACCGGCGAACAGCTCGTCGGCACCCATCCCCGAGAGCATCACCTTGACCCCGGCCTCCCGGGCGGCCGAGCAGATCAGGAACGTGTTGATCGCGGCGGGGTCGCCGATCGGCTCGTCCAGGTGGTACGTCATCCGTGGCAGCAGGTCGAGCACGTTCGGAGCGATCTCGATCTCATGCAGGTCGACGCCGAACCGCTCGGCCACCCGCCGGGCGTAGCGCAGGTCGTCCGGCATCGCCTCGAACCTGGCGTCCTCGGCGCGGAACCCGATCGTGTAGGCGGAGATCCCGGGTTGGTGGCGGGCCGCCAGCGCGGTCAGGTAGCTGGAGTCGAGACCGCCGGAGAGGAAGGTCGCCACGGGCACGTCGGAGAGCAGATGGCGCCGGGTCGACTCCTCGACGATGGCGGCGAGGTCCGGCCGCTCGCCGCTCCGGGCCCGCTCCCGGCCCTCGGCGGCGACGTCCCTGAGGTTCCAGAACCGGCCGCGCTCCACCCGGCCGTCGGGCCGGCACCGCAGCCAGCTCCCCGGTGGCAGCTTCTCCGCATCGCGGAACGCGCAGCGCGAATCCGGCACCCAGTAGTACAGCAGCGAGGCCACCAGCGCCGCATGGTCCACCTCCAGCGATCCACCGGTCACGGCGGCGAGCGCCTTGAGTTCGGAGGCGAACACCAGGCCCCCGCCGCGCCGGAGCAGGAACAGCGGCTTGATGCCGAGCTGGTCGCGGGCGAGCACCAGATCGCCGGTTCGCTCGTCGAAGATCCCGAACGCGAACATGCCGCGCAGCCGGGACAGACAGTCCGTGCCCCAGCGCCGCCAGGCCTCCAGCAGCACCTCGGTGTCGGAGGTGCCGCGGAACCGCACCCCGGCGGCCGCCAGTTCGGCGCGCAGCTCGGGCGCGTTGTACAGCTCGCCGTTGTACGTCAGGACGAGGCCGTCCGAGACCATCGGCTGGGCGCCGGTCCCGGACAGGTCGATGATGGCCAGCCGGCGGTGCCCGAGGTGCACTTCACCGTCACCGGCGGGGTGGCTGTACCGGCCCGTCCCGTCCGGACCGCGGTGGGCGAGGGTATCGGTGAGCCGGTCGGTCACGGCCTTCCCGTCCGGCCATCGGTAGGTGCCTGCGATACCACACATGTCCTACCGTGCCTCCTGGTCGCTGTCCGGGACTCGCGCGGCCCACATCGGCGAGCGCTCCGTCCGTAGTTGGCCCATCCCGTGTCGCCGGGCCGGCCGTTCGCCATGGCCCCGCAGCGCGATGTGCAGCCCGTCCCACAGCGTGCCGTCGGTCCGGTCCCGCGGATCGGGGTCGATCAGCACCACACCGATCACCGGGATGCGCTGGTCCGCGAGCTGCCGCGCCACGGTGTGCAGCCATGCGGCGCTGCCGTGCCCGGCGCGCACGACGAGCACGGTCCGGGTGCCGAGGTACTGGAGGTCGGTCCACGCGGTGCCGGGCGCGACCGAGCCGACGCCGATCCGGCGCTCCTGATGTGAGACGGCGGCGGCCTGCTCGCCGCTGACCACGGTTGGGTCTCCTGGTTTCGGGCGGCGGCTCGCGAGCTGCGGGCCGGGCAGACCATCGATGATGACCACTGGCTCCTCCGCCGCGATCGCCCTGGCGAGGTCCAGGGCGATCACGCTCGTACCGCGCGCACAGCCCAGTTCCAGCAGCGACACCGGTTCCGCGGCGTCGCGCACGGTGCGGGCCAGGGACGTGGTGAGCCTTGTCCGTGCCGCCCGGATCCGTCGGCGCCGCCACGGCCTGCCCGACCGGAGGGGCAGCTCCGCGATGACCGAGGCGCCCAGGTTCGCCGCGATCTCCCGGCGCAGCACGGGGCGGTCCGCCACCACCGTGCCGACCGCGGCCACCGCGAGCCCGAGGGCGAGCCCGAGGACGAGCCCGATCGCGGCGTTGGTGGCAGCGGCCTTGGGCAGGGAGTGCGGCACCGCGCGCGGGGCGTCCACGATCTGCGTACCGGCGATGATCCGGGGCGTGCCGGTGCGCGCCTCCGCGGCGCGCTGGTCGAAGTCGGCGATCCGCGAGTTGAGCTCGGCCCGGCGGGCGAAGAGCGACTCGGTGCTCGCCGACGCCTCCGGGTCGCTGCCCGGCGATCGGTCTCCGATCGCCTTGTTGACCTCGGTGAGTTCGGCCCGTACGCGGTCACGCTGGTCGAGCAGGGCCTTGGACTCGGCTTTCGCGGTCTCCCGCATCCGCCTCACATGGTCCGCGACGAACGCGTCGGCCAGCGCCTTGGCCCGCGCCGCCGCTTCCGCGTCGCTGTCGCCCGTCACGGTGATCTGTAGCAGGTTGTTGGTCAGGCCGGTGCCCTGGTAGTCCCCCATGAAGTCTTCCGGTTTCTCCGGGGACTTGAGGGACCGCAGGGCCTCCCCGGCGATCCGCGAGGTCCCCAGCAGCGCGACATCGGTGCGGATCAGCGTTCCGGTGTCGTTCGGTTGGTCCTCCTGATGCGCGACCAGCACTTTGGTCACCGCGGTCGGCGGTGGCGGCAGCAGGACCGCCAGCGCCACGCCGCCCAGCAGCCCCAGCAGGGCCATGGAGCACCAGAGGCGGCGGCGCCTGCGCACCGCCACCACCAGCGCATGCAGGTCAAGGAGCGGAGTGGCGGCCGACGACTCCGCGGTCTTGCTCGTCACGCCGAACCTCCCGTCGCGTGGCCGCGTACCGCGAGCTCCAGAGTGGTCTCGTCCGCGGGACGGTCGGCGGTCCGCGTCGGACGGGCCCGTACGGTTTCCGCGACGACGGTGCCGACGACCTCATGCCCGGCGTCCGCACACGCCTCGGCGATGCCGGCGAGCTCCTCCGCGGTCCGGCTGCCCGCGCTGAGGACGACCAGGGCACCGGACTCGGTGTCGCGGTCCGGCACGATCGGCCGTTCCACCGAAACCTCCACCACCCGCAGCACGGGGTGTCCCCTGCTCGAAGAGGTCGGGGAAGGATCACCCTTGGCCTCGGCGACGAGCTGCCCGGCGGCCCGGCGGCCGATCTCGTCGCCTTCTGGTACGACCACCAGCAGCCGCCGGGGGGCCGCCAACTGGTCCCGGAGGCGGGCGCACACCCGCCGGTAGCGGATTTGCCTGCTGGCCTCGTCGCCGGACCGCTGCGGGGGCGGCATGTCCCACCGGGTGTCGACGCCGAGGAGCCGGCGGATCCGGGCCCTTGGGCCACCGCCTTCCGGCCGGTGCGCGCGCCGTTCACCAGGTACGTCGACGGTGCCCAGCAGCGTCGAGCCCAGCGCCGCGGCGATCTCCGGTTCGGTGCGCGGTCGGCGGCTCATCCGTGCGGCGGTGAGATGGCCGATGACCGCGAGCAGGAAGAACAGCATCGCCCCCGCCACGATGAGCTGCGTCCTCGTCGGCGGTGCCTCGCCGGACGGCCGGGCCGCGGGACCCATGACGACCATGTTGGATTTGCTGGTCACCGGGTCGGCCTCGGCCAGCTTCTTCATGGCCTCCTGGAGCGCGATGCGCAGCTTCTCCAGCTCGGTGCGGCCCTGGACGCTCTCCACGGTCCGCCCCGGATCGGCCGCGTCGGCCAGCTCGGTGATGCGGCGGCTCGTCTGCGCCACCATCTTCCGCAGGGTCTCGGGCCCGGCCGAGGCGTCGGAGTCGGTGTCGTCGCCCGCGAGCCGCGCGGCGAAGGTGACGAACTGCTGGGCCACCTGGTCGGAGAGGCGCTGCGCGCGCTCCGGGGTTTCGGCCGTACCCGAGATCTCGATGATGTTCCCGTCCGCGGCCTTGGCGCTCACCCGATCGCGCAGCTCGCTGCCGCTGACCCCGGTCCAGCCGAGCGTGGCGGCCGCGCGGTCGACCACCACCGAACTGGTCGCGATCTCCGCCTGAGTCAGCAGCTCGCGCTCCTCCCACGCCCCCGGCAGCAGTACCGATGCCGATGTCGTGTAGCGCGGCGGAATCAGCAGGGAGGTGCCGTAGCCGGCGAGCGCCCCCACCACGGCGAGGATGGTGAGAAGCCGCCACCGCCGACGGAACATCCGCCCGATCGTGACCAGGCGTATCGTGTCATCGCTCAACGGCGCGGCCTCTTCCCTGCCCGGCCCGGGTCGCCCGCCGACGCGTAGGCGGCGAGCAGCGAGGCTTGCGAGTTCCGCCAGGAGAGCGGCCCGCCGATCCGCTCCTGGCCGATCTTGCCCATCCGGGCCCGCCTCTCCGGATCGTCGAGGAGCTGCGCGATGAGCCCCGCGAACTCGGCCTCGTCGTTGGCGGGGGCGTAGACGGCGGCGTCACCGGCGGAGACTCGCGCCTCCTTCAGGTCGAACGAGACGATCGGCCGGCCCATCGCCATGTACTCCAGGACCTTGTTCATGGTCGACACGTCGTTGAGCGGATTGCGCGGGTCCGGCGACAGGCACACGTCCGCGGTGGACAGGTAGCGCACCAGGTCGGCGTCCGGAATGCGCCCGGTGAACCGCACTCGCTCGGTGAGGCCGAGCCGCCGGGAGAGCTCCACCATCGCGTCGAAGGCGTCGCCGGAGCCGACGAACACCGCGTGCCAGTCGGTCCGCCCGAGCTCGTCGCGCAGCTTCGCCAGGGCGCGCAGCGCGTAGTCGACGCCGTCCTGCGGGCCCATGACGCCGAGGTAGCACAGCAGATGGGGCTTGCCGCGCTTCAACTCCGGCTCGGGCGGCACCGGTTGGAACCGGTCGATCTGGGGCGCGCTGCGCACCACGAAGACGTCCTCCGGCCGCTTGCCGCCTCGGCGCACCGCGACGTCCCGGTAGCTCTCGTTCGTGGCGAGCACGACGTCCGCGGCCCGGTAGGTGCGCCGTTCCAGCGCGCACACGGCGCGGTAGAGCAGATCCTCGCCGCGGTCGAACCGGGAGAGGTACAGCTCGGGCACCAGGTCGTGCTGGTCGAAGACGAACCGCGCCCCGCGCCGCTTGAGCCACAGCGCCGGCAGGAACAGCAGATCGGGCGGGTTGCAGGCGTGGACCACGTCGACCGGGCCCACCTTCCGGGCCAGCCGGGCCGTATGCCACAGCGCCGATCCGTACTCCCGCAGGTAGCCGGCCGGTCCTCCGGTGGCCGCGCGCAACGGGTAGCGGTGGATCCGCACCCCGTCGATCAATGCCTCCGGCTCCGTGTCCCGCTTGCTCCCCCGGGGGCAGATGACGTGCACCTCCCAGCCCGCGTCGCGCAGCGTCGTGCACTCCTGCCACACCCGCCGGTCGAACGGCACCGACAGGTTCTCCACCAGGATCAGCGCGCGCCGACCCGACCCGTCACCGCTGAACGCATCACCAAGCAAGGCCCATGTACCCCGGTTCGGCCCGGCGCGCCTCGGCGTCGGGAAGGCGGATGAGGTCGACGATCACCGGGCCGTCACCATGGGGCAGCGCCGACAGCACGTCCGGATCCCTGGTCCCGACCAGGCACACCTCGGCGTGCTCGAGCACCTCGCCGACGGAGTCCGCGAGCAGCTGCGAGAGGTGCGGCAGCCGGGTCTCGATGTACTCGCGGTTGGCGCCGAGCAGCCGGGAGAGGCTCACATTGGCGTCGTAGATCTTCAGGTCGTAACCCTTGCCGAAGAGCCTCTCCGCCAGTTCGACGAGCGGGCTCTCGCGGAGGTCGTCGGTGCCGGGTTTGAACGACAGCCCGAACAGGCCCACCCGGCGCTTGCCGGTGCGCTCGACGAGCTCCACCGCGCGCCGCAGATGTTCGGAGTTGGAGGGCAGCACATGGGCGAGGATGGGCACCGAGACATCGGCCCGCTGCGCCGCGTGGACCAGGCTGCGCAGGTCCTTGGGCAGGCAGGAGCCGCCGAAGGCGAAGCCGGGCCGCAGATAGGCGGGGCTGATGTTCAGCTTGCGGTCGGCCAGGAACACGTCCATCACCTGGTGCGAGTCCACTCCGAGCGCCTGGCACACCGCGCCCAGCTCGTTCGCGAAGCCGATCTTGAGGCCGTGGAACGCGTTGTCCGCGTATTTGATCGCCTCGGCCGTCGGGACCGGCACCCGGAACACCTCACCGGGCAGGCCCTCGTACAGCGCCGTCACCGCGTCGCCGCTCGCCGGGTCGAGCTCGCCGATGACGGTCTTGGGCGGGTCGAAGAAGTCCCGCACGCTCGTGCCCTCGCGCAGGAACTCCGGGTTGACCGCGACCCCGATGTCCACCCCGGCCGTGCCGCCGACGTACTTCTCCAGGATCGGCACCAGCAGGTTCAGACAGGTGCCCGGGAGCATGGTGCTGCGGAACACGACGGTGTGCCGGCCCCCCTGTTCGGCCCCCTCGGCCAGCGCGGCGCCGATCTGCTCGGTGACCCGCTCCAAGTACGTGGTGCACAGGCTGCCGTTGGGCTCCGACGGCGTGCCCACGCAGACCAGCGACACCTCGCTGCCCATGATCGCCTCGCGGACGTCACCGGTGGCGCGTAACGCCCCTGTCCGCACGACCTCGGCGATGAGCTCGCCGATCCGCTCCTCGACCACCGGGGCCTTGCCGTCGTTGACCAGGTCGACCTTCACCTGGTTCACGTCCACCCCGATGACCTCGTGCCCCATGCTCGCCAGGCACGCGGCCGACACGCAGCCCACGTAGCCGAGCCCGAAAACGCTGACTCTCATGACCCGTTCCTCCCCCCCGGGCAGGCCCTTGCGGCCTGCCCTCCGTGCGCCGTCCGGACGGCGCCCCCCGCGCATCAGTAGGCCCCCTGCCCCTGGAGCACCGCACGCAGCGTCTTCCACAAGATCACTGTGTCCAGGGCGAGCGACCAGTCCTCCACGTACCGCAGGTCCAGCCGGACCGCCTCCTCCCACGGCAGGTCGCTGCGTCCGCTGATCTGCCACAGGCCGGTGAGCCCGGGCTTGACCAGCAGCCGCCGCCGGATGTCCGGGCCGTACGCGGCGGACTCCTCCGGTAACGGAGGCCGCGGGCCGACGAGCGACATCGATCCGGTGAGCACGTTGAAGAGCTGCGGCAGCTCGTCGATCGAGTACCGGCGCAGCACCGCTCCCACCCGGGTCACCCGCGGATCCCGGCGGAGCTTGAACAGCAGCCCCGCGCCCTCGTTGCGGTCGGCCAGCTCGGCACGTGCCCGGTCAGCCCCGGCGACCATGGTGCGGAACTTGAGGATGGTGAACTCGCGGCCGTCCTTGCCGACCCTGCGCTGGCGGTAGAACACCCCACCCCGGCTGTCCACCAGCACCAGCAGCCCGACGAACACCATCAGCGGCGCGAACAGTACCAGCAGGATCGCCGCGCCCATCCGGTCGACGACCCCTTTGACCGCCCGGCGGCCCCCGGTGAAGGTGGGCATGCTGACCCGCAGCAGCGGGATCCCGAGCACCGCGTCGATGTGCAGCCGCGGCCCGGCCACCTCCATCAGCACGGGGGCCACGACCATCTCGGCGTCGCTGCCCTCGAGGTTCCAGGCCAGCCGCTGCAACCGGTCCGGTGTCCAGTGCGGGTCCGGGGTGACCGCGACGACACGGTAGCCGTCGTGGCGGACGTGCTTGGCGACGTCCGCCAGCCGGCCGACGACCCGCACTCCGTCCAGTTCGTCACCTTCGAGCCCACGACCGTCCGTCGTGCACACCGCCTCCACCCGCCAGCCGAGGTGCGGGAACTTGCGGGTCCGGGTGATCAGGTCGCGTACGGTGGCCGGGCTCCCGGCGGCGAGCACCGGTCGCAGGCACCGTCCTTCCTTCCGCTGTTTGTGCAGCCAGAGGCGCAGCAGATAGCGCGCGGACATGGTGATGAGCGCGATCGCGGGGATCGCGACGAAGATCCAGAGCTTGATGTTGCGCGAGGTGAGGGCGATCCCGCCCAGCGCCAGTACGACGGTCGCCGTGAACAGTGAGCGTCCGAGCCGGCGGAATTCCTCGGCGCCCTGGCCGAGCACGGCCGGAGCCCACGACCGGCTCACCGCGAGCGACCCCAGCACCAGCAGCTCGGTGCCGAATGCGAGAATTCCCCATTTCTCGTGCCAGTTGGCCGCGTCCCGGGCCCCGAAGAAGTTACCGATCGCCGCCACCACGAAGGCGGTGGCCACGGTATCGCTGGTGATCACGGTACGGCGGTACCGGTGCTCCCAGTCAGTCGCGGGCTGTCTGATCGCCCCGTCCGCCAGACGCCCGCGCGCCGACGGAAACGGGTTGAGTAATCCCCCTTGCACAGAACCCCCCAAGGTCCCCAGTGGTTCGACGTATTCGCCTAACACTGTTCTCGGGAGGTCCCCACCCCCCGTACTGCCCCTCCCCTCGGGAGGCCCCCACCTCCCGTACTGTCCCTCCCCCCGGGAGGCCCCCACCTCCCGCACCTCACATGCCGGCCGCGACTGCTGGCTGTCCGTAGATCCGGACGCATAGATCATTATTTGTCGGCTGGTGTCCAAACATGTGAAGCACGGTCAATCTAGACCATCGGGGGGCCCATCTGAAGAGGGGATGTGTGCAAGTTGTGCCCAAACTTTGAAGCCGGGTCCACCGATCTTGCGGAAACCGCAAGGAGACGTGCCAGTTCGGGCAGAGCCTGGCGAGAGTGGTGTGCGCACCTCCCCGAACAAGGAGTTTCGATGAGCACAACAGACGCCGGTACGTTCTGGAACGACATCTACGCGGCCCGGCCCGCGGCCGCCTCCCCCCGCCCCAACGCGTGCCTCACCGCGACGGTCACCGGCCTGCCGCCCGGCGACGTCCTGGACCTGGGGTGCGGCGACGGCGGCGACGCCCTGTGGCTGGCGGGCCGCGGATGGCTGGTCACCGCCGTGGACGTCTCCTCCGTGGCCGTCGGGCGCCTCACCCGTCTCGCCGCCGAGGCCGGCCTCGCCGACCGGCTGACGGCACACCACCACGATCTGCGCACGTCCTTCCCCGCGGGCGCCTTCGACCTGGTCTGCGCCCACTACCTGCACACCCCCCTCGACCTGGACCGGACGGCCGTGCTGCGCACGGCGGCCCACGCCCTGCGCCCGGGCGGACGGCTGCTGGTGGTCGACCACGGATCGACCGCGCCGTGGTCATGGACGCAGGACCCGCACATCCGGTACCCGACCCCGCGGGAGGTCGCGGCGGACCTGGCCCTGAACCCCGGGACCTGGACGGTCGAGCGAGCCGACGCCCAGGTGCGCGAGGCGACCGGACCGGACGGCCGCACGGCCGAGGTCACCGACCACATCCTGATCATCCGCCGTACCGCCTGAACCGGCACGGCCGTCGAAAGCAGCCACCATGACCACCTCCCCCCGCCCCCACCGCCGCCGCGACGCCCCGCCGCCGCGCACCGGGAACACCGAGACCGAGGTCCTGCGCGGATTCCTCGACTACCTGCGCGACTCGATCGCCGCGAAGGTCGAAGGCGCTCCCGAACCCGGGATCCGCACGGCCGCGGTGCCCTCGGGCACGAATCTGCTCGGCCTGCTCCACCACCTCACCTGCGTGGAGCGAGCGCTGTTCCTCGGCGCCCGGATCACCGACTGGCAGGCGACCTTCCACGCCGCCCCCGAGCAGAGCGCCACCGCCGTCGTCACCCGCTACCGGGAGACCGTCGCGGAGGCGAACGAGGTCCTCGACACCTGTACCGACCTCGGCGCGCCACTGCCCCGCCCCCGGCCGGACACACCGGCCCCCGCCGTCCGCTGGGCGCTCACCCACATGATCGAGGAGACCGGCCGCCACGCCGGCCACGCCGACATCCTCCGCGAACTCCTCGACGGCGCGACCGGGCGCTGACCCACCCCACACCGCCGACGGCGGTAGCGGTCCAGGACTACGTGGGTGTCGCGGACTACTCCTGGGGCGCGGCGGGCCTCTTCAGCGCGGTGGGCGGGACCGGCGGCAGCTGGTCCCGGCGCAGGTGCCAGAGGCGGGGGTCGGACGTGGCGGCCGCGACCGATCCGAGGGCCAGCGCGAGCGCCACGTCGGCGGGGGTTTCCACGAATCCGGCGGCGACTGACGGGGACATCGCGCGCTGTGCCCGCTCACTCATCCAGGCGATGATCGGGGCGGGCATGATCTCGACCAGGTCCGGCGCCCCGCGCGAGATCGCGTCCGTGGAGCGGGGCAGATTGGACCGATCGGTGACGAACACCTTCATCATCGTCCACAGGCCCAGCGGGCGGCCCTTCTCTATGAGCGAGAGCCGGGTGCTGACCACCCCGTGCGCGCCCATGTTCTTGATGAACTCCAGCGCGCCCCGGTCCTGGGCCAGACCGGGGCTGCTGTCCACGTTCACGAACACGGTCTTCCCCGCCCGGACCAGCGCCGGCACCACCTTGGGCAGTTGCCCCACGGTGAACGACGCGAGGATGCACACCTTGGCCGGCGCGGTCAGGAACTGCCGCAGCGGCTGGGTGCCGATCACCGACGCGACGACCGGCACCTCGGCGAAGTCCGAGGCGAGCCGGGGCGCGAGTGCGGCACCGGACTGGAACGGGTGGCGGGCCATGGCGAAGACCTGTCTGGGGGGAAGGAGGGCGCGGGGCTGCTGAGGTCAGTCCAGCGGGGACGTGCCGAAGCGGCTGGGGAGGCCCAGTTTGCCAGGGTTGAGAATGCCCGCCGGGTCGAGGGCCTTCTTCACCGCGACGCACGTCGCGAAGCCCGTCCCGAGGGATTCCTCCAGGTAGGGGCCGCGCAGCAGACCGCAGCCATGGTGGTGGCTGAGCACCGCCGCGTGCTTGATCAGTACGGCGTTGGCCGCGTCCCACACCGAGCGGTACCAGTCACGGCGCGACTCGGGCGCCACATCGCCACGCAGCGAGAAGTAGACGCAGGCGCCATCGGTGTACGCGTGGGACTGGTGGGCCGAGGCGGCCAGCGTGCCCTCCACCGACTGGATCGCGGCGACCACCTCGTCGTAGATCACCGGGAGGTCGGCCCAGGACGCGGCCATCTCCAGGGTGTCGGCCACGAAGCCCGGACCCGGCTTGAAGCCGTCGGCGGACTTGCCGACCAGCATCCGCTCGTCCAGCCAGCGCTCGAAGACCGCCTTGCTGTCCAGCTCGGGGCCGTAACCCCCGCAGACCTCCTTCGCCACCTTGATCGAGGCGTCGACGATGGCCGGGTCACCCTCGTCGGCGATGAGCAGGAGATTGGTCTCCGGGTGGCCGAAATGGGTGCCGGACTCCAGGGTGTCGTACAGGCGCAGCACGGCCGGGGTGGCGCCGCGCTGCATGATCCTGCGGCAGGCGTCCAACCCCTCCGCGAAGGTCGTGAAGCCGTACGCGGCGGCGTCGGCGTACTCCGGCAGCGGGTGGACCCGCAGCCGGGCCGAGACGATGACGCCGAGGGTGCCCTCGGAGCCGATGAACAGCTGGCGCAGGTCCGGGCCGACCGCGGCGCGGGCGTAGTCGCCGTACGTGGCGCGCGTACCGTCCGCGTGCACGACGTCGACGCCGACGACCATGTCCTCGATCTTGCCGTAACGGGTGGAGAGCTGACCGGCGCCGCGGCAGGCGATCCAGCCGCCGACGGTGGAGACGGCGAACGCGGACGGCCAGTGGCCGGTGGTGACGCCGTACTCCTCCTGGAGTTGCTTCTCGAAGAGGTCTCCGAACATCCCGGCCTGGACGTCCACGATCTTCGACTCGGCGTCGAAGCCGGTGATCCGGTTCAGCCCGCAGACGTCCAGGACGACGCCGCCGAAGACGGGGAGCGCCGCGCCTGTGACGTTGGAGCGGCCCGCGGAGGGGGTGACCGGAATGCCTGCCTCGTGGCAGACGCGCAGTACGGCCGCGACCTGGTCGGCGTCGGCGGCCTCGACGATCACGGCGTTCGGGGTGGCGGGACGGCCCTCGGTCTCGCCGATCATCGAACCGGCCCACCAGTCACGGGTCCGGGTGACGACCTCGTGGCGGGAGGTGTGGACCGCGTGCGCGGCCTCGCGCAGCGCCTCGACCACGGACTCGGGGACCTCGACCGGGTTCACCTGGAGCGCGGCCTCGCCCTCCCCGACCGGGGTGTTCCGCGCCCACCTGGCGAAGCTGGGGGCGCCGACGGTGTAGTCGCCCCGGTTGAACGGGTGGGTGATGGTCTGGCGGCTGATCATGCTGCTGCTCCTTCGAGGAGTACGGACTTTTCGTGGCGGACGGCCGCGAGGTACTCGGCGACCGAGCGCTCGACCTCGGCCTCCGCGAGGTTCAGTTCCTGGCCGAGGATCGCGCCGACGGCCTCGGCGGCGTCCACGGAGGCGTCCCGGGCGAACAGCCGGGCGCGCGTCCGGCGGGAGAGCACGTCGTCGACCGAGCGGGCCAGTTCGGCGCGGGCCGCGTACACGACCTCGGCCCTGGTGTACGGGAGTCCCGCGACGATCGGCTCGGCCAGCGCCGGGTCGTCCTGGATGAGGTCGCCGACGAAGCGGGCCTCGGTGCCGAAGCGCTCGCCCAGGTGCGCGGCCAGGCCGCCGGACGCGGCGACGGCTTCGGCGTCGTGACCGGCGCCGCCGAGCAGCGGGAGGTTGGCGGTGCGGCTCTTCCCCCTGCGGCCGAGGACCGTCATCACCTTGTCGATGACGAGCTCGCCCATGTGCCGGCTGGTGGTGAGCTTGCCTCCGGTCACCGTCACCATGCCGGTGCGGCCGACGGTGATGTGGTGGTCGCGGCGCATATCGAGGGTGGCGCCCTCCTTGCCACCGACCAGCGGGCGCAGACCGCCGATGGAGCCGACCACATCGTCCGGGGTGAGCTTTCCCTCGAAGGCGGTGTTGGCGCCCTCCAGCAGGAAGTTCATCTCCTCGCGGGTGCAGTGCACATCGTCCGGGGGGCCCTGGTAGTCCTCGTCGGTGGTGCCCAGCACGACGCTGTTCCCCCAGCGGGTGCAGGTCGCGCGGCGGGCCCGGCCGGGGACCGGCACGGTGACCGTGCAGTTGATCCGCACCTTCTCCCAGGGGACCACGATGTGAACGCCCTTGGCCGGGCGTACCCGCGGCTGGTGACCGTCGTCCGCCTTCGCGTCGAGCTCGTCGGTCCACACCCCGGTGGCGTTGACGACGGCCCGCGAGCGGATGTCGAAGGTGTCGCCGTCCGCCGTGACCCGGGCACCGGCCACCTTGTCCGTCCGCGTCAGCAGAGCCTCGGCCTTGGCACCGTTGAGGATCGTCGCGCCGAGCGCGGCGGCGGTGCGGACGATGGTGAGGACGAGCCGGGCGTCGTCGGTGCGGGCGTCGAAGTACATCAGCCCGCCCTTGAGGTTGTCGGCGCGCAGCGTCGGAGCCTGGGCGAGCACCTCGGGAACGGTGAGCCGCTGGTGGAGCTTGCCGATCCGCCAGCCGCCGACCAGGTCGTACGTCCACAGCAGACCCTCGAAGCCCTTGGCGAGGCGGGCGTCGAAGACACCCTCCTTCTCCAGGACCGGGAAGAGGAACGGCAGCCGGTGCACCAGGTGCGGGGCGTTCTTGCGGAAGCGGTGGCGCTCCAGGAGCGAGTGGCGGACCAGGTTGACGTTGCCCTGCTCGATATAGCGCAGCCCGCCGTGCACCATCTTCGAGGACTTCGACGAGGTGCCGGAGGCGAAGTCGTCCTTCTCGATCAGCGCCGCGCGCAGCCCGCGCGAGGCGGCGTCGAGCACGGCATACGCCCCGGTGATGCCGCCGCCGATGACGAGCACGTCATATGTGTCGTCGGCCAGCCGGCGCTTGAGGGCTGCCCGGTCGAGCAGCAGTGGCGTTCGGCGGGTCGCCGCGGCGCTGCGCCGCGGTTTCCGGGCGGGCATGGTGATCACAACATCAACTCCTGGTGTTCCGGTACGGCGGCCGCGTGGTCGGCGGGCCGCCCAGTGCGACGGTCAGTGGGCCGTCGTCAGCGTGGGGTGGGGGGTTGGGGCGCGGGGTGCTCGGAGGAGAGCAGCGCGGGGTCGTCGAGGTGGGCGATCAGCACATCGCGCCAGGCGGCCCGCTGCTCGACGCGTTCGGCCGTCGTGATCGCGGGCTCGAAGATCCGGCCGTGCGGCTGTGCTTCGACGACCTCTTCGAGCGAGGGCCACAGCCCCCGGGCGACACCCGCCAGATAGGCGGTGCCGCGCAGGCTGGCGGTGGCGGAGTCGGAGACCCGCTCCAGTGGCACACCGGCCAGGTCGGCCTGGGTCCGCATGAGCGGGTCGCTGGCGGAGACTCCTCCGCCGACCCGGAGCCGGGTGAACGGCGTACCCATGGTGTCGGCGACCCCGTCGATCAGATCGCACACCGAGTGCGCGATCCCGTCGAGCACGGCGCGTGCGAGATCGGCGCGGGTGGTGGCGAGGGTGAGTCCGGTGAGGACCCCGGTGGCCTCCGGGTGCCAGACCGGCGTACGGACCCCGGCGAGTGCCGGGAGGAAACGCGGGGTGCGGCCGGGCCGGGCGGGGCTCCGGCCCGCCTCCTCGCCGAGCTCCTCAGGCGATGCGAACAGCCCCAGGTCGTCGCAGAGCCAGCGCAGCGCCGAACCCACCGTGGAGGTGTATGCCTCCAGGCTGTAGTGGCTGATGTCGCCCTGCCGCCGGCCCGGCTGGGCGAGCACCCCGGAGATGTCCGGCCGGGGCAGGGCGGGCGTGGTGCCGGTCGCCGCGTCGACGAAGGCGCCGGTCCCGTAGACGCACATGCCCTGTCCGGCGGCGAGACCGCCGAGCGCGACGAGCGCGGCGTGCTGGTCGCCCATGGCGGCGGCCAGCGGGACGGCGATGCCGAGGACGGCCGGGTCGGTGGTACCGAATCCGGCGTCGTCGGAGCGGAGCTCCGGCAGCAGGTCGAGGGGGAAACCGAGGTGGTTGATCCACTCCTCGTCCCAGGCGTGCCGCTCCAGCAGATAGCCACCGGTGGACGCGGCGTTGGTCGGCGTGGTGGCGTACACGGCGCCGCCGGTGAGGCGCCAGATCAGCCAGGTGTCGACGGTCCCGAAGAGCAGCCGGCCCTGGCGGTACGCGGCGGCCACCCCGGAGTGCTCGGCGATCTGCCGGGCGGCCCAGAGGAACGGGGAGCGGGCGCCGACCGGCCGGCCCTGCCGGGCCAGCAGGACGGCGTCCCACTCCGCCTCGTACGCGGTGAGCTCATGCGCGTACCGGCGGTCCTGCCACACCACCGCGGGCAGCAGGGGCAGCCCGGTGACCCGGTCCCACAGCATCGCGGTGGCCCGCTGGGTGGAGAGCGCGACAGCGGTGATCTCGATGCCCTCCGCGCGGGCCCGGCCGACGGCCCGGCTCGCCACCTCGACGGTGGCGGTCCAGATCTCCATGGGGTCCTGCTCGACCGAGAGGTCATCCGGATGGCTGACGCCGATCGCCCGGTAGGACACTTCGTGGGCGGCGCCGGAGCCGAGGACGACTCCGGCCCTGGTGCCCGTGGTGCCCTCGTCGATGGACAGCACACCGCGCCGGAGGGAGGCGCCGGGGAACGTCTGCGTCATTGCAGCCCTTTCATCGCGATCTGCGCGGAGGGGATACGGAGCGGAGGGGGTACGGCAGGGAGGGGGCCAAGGGGACCATCGTGCGTTGCGACGGGTCCGGCGGTGGATCAGCGCGCGGTCACGGAGAGCGCGGTGGCGTCGCGGTCCTGCTCGGCGACCTCGTCGGGGGAGGCGGCCTTCGTCGGTTCCCACTTGATCGTCAGGCAGGTGATCAGGCCGAGCAGCGGTACGACGGAGAGCACCAGAAACGTGTCGGCGAGTCCGAGCGAGTCCTTGATCTGGGGGAAGACATACAGGCCGGTGACGCTGCCGAAGCTGCCGATCATTCCGGTGACACCGGTGCCGAGCGCGCGGACATCGCTGCTGTAGGAGAGCGCGGCGATGGACTTGCCGTTGGCCCCGGGACCCGCGGAGTGGCAGAGGATGAACAGGACCGGCAGCAGGAACGCCACGGCCAGGGGGACCTTCCCGAAGGTCAGCCCCATCGCCACCAGCGCCACGAAGACTCCGGCGAAACCGGCCGCGGAGCTGAGCCGCAGTCCGAGGCGGCGGCCGAAGTACGCGGAAAGCAACCCGCCCGCGATGCCGAAGGCGTTGAAGACCATCGAGCCGATGGTGGCCTTCTCGAAGCTCTCGCCGAAGATCGTCAGGCTGATCAGCGGGAGGTACCAGCCGACCGCGAAGTACTGCATCGACTGCCCGAGCGAGATCACCGAGGAGAGGATCGTGCGCGGCAGATATTCGCCCTTGAAGAGCCGTCCGGCCTGCCGGATTCCGATGACCGGGGCCTCAGCCGCGGTGCGGGTCACCTCGTCGGGCCCGGCGGCGACGGCCTTGATGCCGTAGATCTTGTCCAGGTTGGCGACCGCCTCGTCCAGGCGGCCCTTGCCCGCCAGCCAGGTGGGGCTCTCCTTGAGCATCAGCGCCTGGCCCAGGAGGAGCGCGACGGCGACGACCGCGGCCGAGCCGACCGACCAGCGCCAGATGTCCGCGCCGACGTCCAGGTTGAAGAACACCAGCGCGAGGGCGAGGTTGCTGGTGGTGGCGATGTACCAGACGGCCTGCCACAGATTGAGCCGGCCGCCCAGCTTCGCGGGGGTGTACTCGGCGAGCAGCGCCATGGCGACCGCGAAGTCCATCCCGTATGCGACACCCACCAGGACCCGGCCGAGCCAGACGACGGTGAAGTCACCGGCGAAGGCGGCGAGCAGGGCACCCGCGATGGCGAACACCTTGGCGATGAGCAGCGGGGGAACGCGGCCGATGCGGGTGGCGAGCCAGCCGCCGAGGGGGTTGAAGAGGATCGCCAGGGCCGGAGCGGTGGCCGTGAGGATCGAGACCTGGGTGCTGGTGAGCTCCATCTGGGACGTCATGGGCCCCAGACCGGCACTCAGCGCGGCGTTCGAGTAGGCATCGAGGAACAGCCCGCCGAACACGAGGTACCAGATGATCTGCGCCCGGCCGGTGATATTTCCCAGCCCGTCGATGAGCGCAACGACATCGGCAACGCCTTTGACGTTCGGACGTTGTGCCATGAATCCGCCTTCGGGGAAGACCCATCGGCGGCACGGGGAGCACAGAAACAGGCATGACGAAACCACCGACAGGTGGTCTATGTCTATGCCTGTCAAAACACTGCGGAAAGCGCCGCAGCACGTGAACTGCCGGGAGTACGAACTACGCCGCGAGACTAGGTACGAGCCAGGAGCAACGTCAAGGGTTTCGGCCAGGTGTTGCTCCGTCGTCGGCCCGCTACCGCGTCGCGGCGGAGATCGTCCCTGCTGACGAGGTCAGCCGGCGAGGAGGGTGTCGAGCCAGTCGAAGGTGCGCTGGTGGAACAGGAACATCGCACCCTCGTGGCAGTGCTCGCCCGCGCCTTCGTCCTCACGGAAGGAGATCAGCTCCTTCTGGCAGGTCAGCTCGTCGAGCAGACGCTGCGGCTGCCCCTTGAAGAACTGGTCGTTCTCGGCTTCGAGTACGAGTGTCGGGCAGGCGACGCGGTCGGCGACACCCGCCATGGTGTACGCCTCGGTCGCCCTGACCAGTTCGTCGATGCCGGACACACCGAAGGTCCACTGGCCGTTGCGCACCACCCACCGCACCATGGTGTTCCGCGCCATCAGCGCCTCCATGCCGCCGGGCGTCGAAGCGGCACGCTCGGCGGTCGCGGCGATGACCGCGTGGAAGTCGTAGACGCCGTCGTACAGCACGCACGCGGCGATGCGGTGCTCGAAGGCGGCCGCCCTCGCGGCGAGGTAGCCGCCCAGGCTCATGCCGATCAGCACGAGCTGCCCGGCGTCCACCTCGGGCACCGTGAGCGCGAGGTCGACGACCGGGGTGACCACGGCCTCCCAGTCCGGCCGGAAGCGCAGGCCCTGCTCGCGGACGGTGCTGCCCTGGCCGGGGCCGTCGAACGCGATGACGTTGTAGCCGCGCCGCAGCGCGCCCGCGGCCAGCGCCAGGTAGTCCTCCTCGAGGGTGGAGTCGTACCCGCCGTGGAAGAGCACGGTCGGGCGCGGGGTGCCCGAATCGTCGACGAGGAACAGGTAGCCGGGAAGCGTGGTGTCCTCGTACGGGATGCGCAGGGCGCGCGCCGGGGTGTCGAGCAGGGCGGCCGCGTCGGCGAACGTCTGCTGGGAGGCCTTGGCCAGCCGCGCCGACTCGGCGTCGGCGGCGGGATTCTCGCGGCGGTAGAAGTCCGCGGTCCGGTAGTAGTTGGACGCGCGCAGCAGCGCCTCCCGGGCGCTGACCCGGTGACCGGCGGCCAGCGCGTCCCGGCCGATGCGCTCGATGCGCGCCGCCGTCGCGGCCCACTGGGCCGACCAGGCCGCCTCGTCCCCCTCCGGGATCTGCCGGCAGGTGACCAGGACCTCGCCGAGGTCGGCGCCGCCATAGGCCGCGTAGCCCGCGGCGCGCAGCGCCTCGAAGGAGAAGGACTCGTCGTCGTAGAGGAATTTCATCGTCGGGCTCCTTTCCGAGAATGGAACGGAACGGCATCGTTCCGTCTACTCGGCAAAGGTAACACATGGAACGTGACCGTTCCGTTCGTTATGCTCGGGAGCATGACAGCGCAGCAGAAGAAGGGCCGGCCGCCGACCGGCGGGGCGGCCCTGCGACAGCGGGTAACCGAGGCGATCACCGAGGCGGCCTTCGCCGAACTCGCCGAGACCGGGTACGCGCGGATGTCGATGGAGTCGGTGGCCCGGCGTGCCGGTGTGGGCAAGGCCGCGCTCTATCGGCGCTGGCCCTCGAAGCAGGCGATGGTCACCGAATTGATCCGCGGCAAGGTCACCGACGCCCTCCCGCCCACACCGGCCACGGGCGCCCTGCGCACCGACCTGCGCGAGTTGCTCGCCACCTTCCGCGGCCAACTGGCCACTCCGCTACTCGCCCGGATCGCGGCCGGACTGCTCGCCGAGGCCAGTCACGACGACGCCCTGGCGGAGGGGCTCTCCACCGGAGTGACCGCACCGCGGCGGGCGGCGGCGCGCGAGATACTCCAGGGCGCGGTTGATCGCGGTGAACTCCCCCCGGGGCTGGATCTGGACCTCGGCACCGACCTGCTGATCGCGCCGCTCGCATTCCGCGTACTGGTCATACAGGGCCGTAGCGACGATGAGTATCTGGAAACGCTGACCAACGCGATCGAGGCGGCGTTGCGGGCGGCCGTCCGCTGACCTCGCCGTCGCCGCTGTGCTTCCCGGCCGGTACCGGAGCGGCTGCCGCCGGCAGCGCACGCGTCTTCATCGGGCGTTTACCTGCTCTGTGAGTTTGCCCTTGCGCAGGGTGAGGACGCGGTCGGACTGGGCCGCCAGGTGCTGGGAGTGGGATACGACGACCACGCACTTGTCCTGTTCATGGGCGAGTTCGCGGAAGGTGTCGACGATGCCCTGGGCGGTGTCCTCGTCGAGGTTCCCGGTGGGTTCGTCGGCGAAGAGGATGTCGACGTCGCAGGCGAGGGCGCGGGCGATGGCGACGCGCTGCTGCTGGCCTCCGGAGAGCTGAAGGACGTTGCGGGTGGCCATCGCCTTGTCGAGACCGATCTTCTCCAGCAGATGCAGGGCTCGGTCCCTGCGACTGCCGGTCGTGGGTTTGGTGCCGGTGATCTCCGTGGCGCAGGTGACGTTCTGGAGGGCGGTCATGTAGGTGAGGAGGTTGTACTGCTGGAAGATCGTGGCGGCGTGCTGGTTGCGGTATCGGCCGAGGCCCAGTTCGGTGAGGTCCTGGCCCTCGAAGGTGATGGTGCCCTTGGTGGGGGTGTCGAGACCGCTGGCGAGGGAGAGCAGGGTGGTCTTGCCGCTGCCGGAAGGGCCCAGGATGGTGTAGAAGGTGCCGCGTTCGAAGGCGTAGTCGATGTCCTTGAGGACCGCGGTCCTGCGGCGCTGGCCCGAGTAGACGTGGCTGACGCCCGCGAGACGCAGAACAGGCGGAACGGTGGTGGCACTGGTCATGGCCGGTCACTTGCCCTTCGTGAGGATGGTGCGGGGGCTCAGCCGCAGCACGGCACCGGCCGGGATAGCGGTGGCCAGCAGGCCGATGCCGAGGCCGATGGCGCCGAGGGTGACGAGGTCCGCCGGATCGAGTCGTACGGTGATCTTGTCGATGGGGTCGGCGTCCTCGACGGGCTTGTCGTCGGGGTCGATGCCCTCACCGAGGCCGGTACTGCCGGACGCCGGGCCCTGCCAGGAGTCGATCTTGTGCTGGGCGCTGGTGGCTTCCCTGCCGAGCAGGGCCTGCCCGGCGCTCTGGGTCAGCCGCGGGGCGAACAGGGAGCTCAGGCCGATGGCGAGGGCGGCCACGACGACGATCTCCAGGGCCTGTTGGGCGATGAGCCTGCTTTTCGTCTCGCCCATGGCCAGCAGGACGCCGTACTCCTTGTGGCGCTGCTTGACGGCGAGGTTGACCAGGAGGGCCAGGACGATCGCGCCGGCGAGGCCCATCAGCCACATGGCCAGGGTGGCGGTGGTGCTGATGGACTTGAGCGGGCCGGTCATCTGCCGGATGGCCTTGTCGTTGGCGTCCAGCTTGAAACCGTCGAGCGACGGGCCCGCGACCTTCTTCGCCTCGCCCTTGAACGCGCCCTGCATGTCGGCGTCCTGGAGGAGGAAGGTCGCCTTGCCCGCCTGGAGCGGCCCGTTCCGCTCGGAGCCGAGCGCGGAGAGGCCGCCCACCGTGAGGTACAGCATATTGGCCGGACTGATGCCGTACTCGCCGTCCGGTTCGGTGACGGGGCTCGGGTCGCGGTAGACGCCGGCCACGGTGAAGTCGGCCGTGGTCTTCTCGTCGTTGCCGGTCAGGGTGATCGTGTCGCCGACTTCGAGCTTGTTCTCCTTGGCGAGGCGTTCCTCGATCAGGAGCCGCTTCTTGCCCTTGTCGGCGGCGGTGAGGTGCGCACCGGACAGGAGCGTGAACTTGCCGCTGCGGAAGTCGGACAGCAGCGAGGTGTCGAGAACGCCCATGCCCACGGTACCGCCGGGGCCCATGGGGTCCTTCGGCCCACCGCCGACCAGTTGGGTGCCGCCCCCCAGCAGGACGCGGTCCCACATCGAGTAGGTGTACTTCCGCACCTGAGGCAGAGCCCCGACCTTGTCGACGGTCACGGTGTCGATGCGCGGAGCCCTCAGCTCGCTCCCGCCGCCCAACTGGCGCAAATCCATCTCGAGGTTGACCTCGGCGCCGACGGAGCGCTTGGCGTCCCGCTCGGCGTGGGCCGTGGCGTCGTTGATCAGGACACCGGCCAGCACCATCACGGAGATGACGAGGAAGGTGGCCAGGGTGATCAGGGTGCGGCCCTTGCGGGACCACAGGCTGAGTCCCGCGCGTTTGACGAAGTTCATTGGGATCGGCTTTCTCAGTCCGTGCCGGTGAGTGGCTATTCGGTGTCGGTGAGGATGGAGCGGGGGTGCAGGCGCAGGATCCCGATGCCCGGGATGACGGTGGCGACCAGGGAGATGCCGAGCCCGATGCCGGCGACCTTGCCGACGGTGGCGGGCTCGACTCGTACGGTCGGCGGCGCGATCCCGGCATCGGGCACACCGGCCGCCGCGGCCGGCTTGTCGTCCCGCCGGCCGAGGAGGGCGTCCCCCGTCGGCTGTCCGGCGAGTGAGCCGGCCAGCGCGGCGAGCGCGATGGCGGGGAGGGCCACGGCCGCCACCTCCACGGCGTGCTGGCCGATGAGCTTCCACTTCTTCTCGCCCATCGCGAGGAGCACCCCGAGCTCGGCGCGCCGCTCGCGGATCCGCAGCGTCACGATCAAGCCGAGGATCAGCGTCCCGGCCAGGGCGATCACCCAGACGATCAGTCCGGCGAACGCGCCGACCCGCTGGATCGGGCGGACCTGGTCCTGGTACGCCTTGGCGTTGACGCGGAAGTCGAAGCTGCCCCCGCCCAGGAGGTGTTCGGCCTCGGCGCGCAGCCGCTCGGCCTGCTTCGGCGAGCCGACCTTGTACACCGCCTCGCTGACCGCCGCGGTGCCGGCGCCGAGCTTCTGCGCCGTGCTCATCGGCACGTACAGCGCGTTGCCTGGCAGCTTGTGCGGTGCCGTCCACCGCGTCGGATCCTGTGTGGGGTTCTGGAAGACGCCGACCACCTTCAGCGGAACGGTTTCCGCGTCGTCGGTGTCATCGGTGTCATCGGTGTCATCAGCGTCATCGGTGTCGCCCGCCGACCGCACATGGATCGTGTCGCCCACCTTGAGGCGGTTCTTGTCGGCCAGGCGCCGCTCGATCACCGCGACATCGCGGCCCGCGTCCTCGGGGGCGATGCCGCGCCCCGCCGTGATCTTCGTCGAACCGTACGAGAAAGGCAGCAGCATGCCCGAGTCACGGACGCCGTTCACGGCCAGCGGGCCCCGCGCCTTCTTCCCGGCACCGGCATCGCCCGGCTTTGGCGCGTCCGACGTCAGCGGCGTGAAGCCACGCGCCCCGGCCCGCACCGGAAGTTCCGGGTTGTAGCGGTACACCAGCTCCGAGGCGCCCAGCCGGTCCGCGAGGACCGCGGTGAGGCCCTTCTTCTTGACGGTGGCGTCGACGCCGATGGTGCGCCGCGCATCGGCTTCCTGGCGGGCCGCGGCGGCCTGCAACAGAAAGCCACCGAGAAGCAGGGTGCAGATGACGACGAAGATCGCCAGCAACGCGGCGCTCTTGGACTTTCTGGCACCCAGGCTCATCCCGGCGCGCTTGACGAAGTTCATGCCGAAGACAGAAGCAGCTCGCTGTTTGCAGCGAGATAAGCGTGTTACGGCGGCATAAGGGCCTGCTCGCACCGTGGCCCCGCGACCGGCGCCGCACGGCCCCGGCCGACTCACCGGACGGCCCCGGCCGACTCGCGGCACGGGCCGCCACGTCCTTATCCGGCTGCAATCGTGATGTTGGTTTGATGGGGGGATGAGAGTTCTGGTAGCCGAGGACCACCGTGTTCTCGCCCGCACCATCGCCACCGGCCTGCGCCGCCAGGCGATGGCCGTCGACGTCGCGGCCACCGGCGACGAGGCCGAGCGGATGTGCCTGCTCACCGCCTACGACGTACTGATCCTCGACCGGGATCTGCCGGTGCTGAGCGGCGACGAGGTGTGCCGACGACTGCGCGAACTCCAGGACCCTCCGCGGATCCTGATGCTGACCGCGGCCGGCGAGCTGACGGACAAGGTCTACGGCCTCACGACCCTCGGCGCCGACGACTACCTGGCAAAACCCTTCGATTTCGCCGAACTGGTCGCCCGGGTGCGGGTGTTGAGCCGTCGCGCACCGAAGCCGCCCCCTACCGTGCTGCGCTTCGCGGGCATCACCCTGGACGAGACGCGGCGCGAAGTGTCCGTGGACGGCCGCCCGCTGGAGCTGACCCCGAAGGAACTCGCGGTCCTGCACCTGCTGTTAGTAGCCGGTGGCGCGCCGGTGTCGCACGACGAACTCGTCCGCACCGTCTGGGACGAGCACCTCGACCCGCGCACCAGCGCGGTCCGCGCCACCGTCAGCCGGCTGCGCGGCAAACTCGGCGACCCCGGCCTCATTCTCGCCGACAAGGGGGAGGGCTACCGGCTGTGCGACTGAAGCCATGGACGCTGCTGAGCCGACTGCCCTTCCGCGCCCGCCTGACCGCGGCCTTCTCCGCCCTCTTCCTGATCGCCGGTATCGCGCTGCTCGCCTTCGTGGTGCTGCTCGCCCGCCGCGGAACGCAGCAGCAGGCCCAGGGGCTGTCGGTCACGTACGGGAATGTGCCGGGCGGCCCTGCGGCGTCCCTGGAGCTTGCGCGCCCCACCCGGCCGGATCTCACGCCGCGGGCCCCGGGCGACGTCGCCATGTTCCAGAAGATCGACCAGACCGTGCAGGCCGTCCAGGACACCGCGCTGCGCCAGATGGTGCTCTGGTCCGCCGTCGGCCTCCTCGCCATGGCGCTCCTCGCCGGAGTGCTCGGCTGGTGGCTCGCCGGACGAGCCCTGCGGCCCGTCGCCTCCATGACCGAAACCGCGCGCCGCATCAGCGAACAGAACCTCCACCAGCGTCTCGCGCTCACCGGCCCCGACGATGAACTCCACCGCCTCGCCGACACCTTCGACACCATGCTCGACAGACTGGAGAAGTCCTTCGAGAGCCAGCGCCGCTTCGTCGCCAACGCCTCCCACGAACTCAAGACCCCTCTCACGGTTCAGCGCACCAGCCTCCAGGTCGGCCTCGCCGACCCCCTCCCCGAGGGACTCGCGGACGTCCGCGAGGATCTGCTCACCGCCAACCACGAGGCCGAACAGCTGATCAACGGCCTCCTGCTGCTGGCGCGCAGCGACCGCGGCCTGGAGAGGACCGAGACCATGGACGTCGCGGCCATCATCCGGCTCGTGTCCGCCGGCCTCACCTCACTGGCGACGAAGAACGGCGTGCGCATCGACCTCGACGCCGATACCCCGCTGGCCGCTCCCGGTGACCCAGTCCTGCTACGCCACCTGCTCACGAACCTGATCCGCAATGCCATCCAGTACAACCACCGCGGTGGCCACGTCCGCATACGACTCGACGCCCCCACCGTGACGGTGACCAATACGGGCCCTCACGTGTCCCCGGATCAGATCCCCGACCTGTTCGAGCCCTTCCACCGCCTGGGCGGGGACCGTACCGCCACCACCGGCCACGGTCTGGGACTGTCCATCGCTCATTCGATCGCCAAAGCCCACCACGCCACGCTGACGGCACACCCCGGCACCGAGGGCGGACTCACCCTCACCCTGCGCTTCCCCTGAGCCCCACGAGGACCGCTCCTGGGTGGCCATTGGGCTCCGAAGGCTGAACGGCGAACCAGGTCACCGGCCCTGCCCGTGCGATACATTTAGCGGTAGCTGTATTACCGCGAATTCCCACACCTTCTGGAGAGGCCCATGCCCCCCGCGCCCACTCCCCCGCAGGCCGACGCGGCAACGGCCCCTGCCACGACGGCACCCGAGGCGTCGGCGTCCGGGCAGTCCATGGAGATGCTGCGCCTGCTGTCCGGTTTCCAGCAGTCCCAGGCGCTGTACGCGCTGGCCAAGCTCGGTGTGGCCACGGCGCTGCACGGCGGTCCGATGACGGTCGGGGAGTTGGCGAAGACCACGGAGACGGACGCCGACGCGCTGGGGCGGCTGCTGCACATCCTCTCCGGTATCGGGGTGGTGACCCACCACGGCGAGGACGCCTTCGCACTCACTCCTCTCGGCTCCACGCTGGTGGCGGATGTGCCCGGTTCGGTGCGCGACATTGCGATCATGTGGATGGAGACGCACTATGCGCCCTTCTCCGAACTGGTCACCACCGTCCGTACGGGCATCCCGGCGGCCACGGCACACTTCGGGCAATCCTTCGCGGAGTGGCTGGGCACCCACCCCGAGCACATGCCCGTGATGGCGTCGGCGATGGCCAACCTGACGTACGGCCCCAAGGACGCCACACTGACCGGCTACCAGCTCCCGCCCGGCGAGGTGGTTGCCGACATCGGCGGCGCCGACGGCTCCGTGCTGGCCCGGCTGCTGGCCGGTGAACCCGGTCGGCGCGGCATCGTCTTCGATATGGAGCACGTGGTGTCCACCGCACACGCGCGGCTGGCCGGCCAGGGGATGGCCGACCGCATCGAGGTACGGGCCGGTGACTTCTTCGAGAGCGTACCTTCCGCCGACGTCTACCTGCTGTCCACCGTGCTGCACGACTGGGACGACGTGTCGTGTGCGCGCCTCCTGGGCCGGATCGCGGAGGCGGCGCCCCACGGCGCCCGGCTGGTGGTGGTGGAGACGGTGCTCACGGAGGGCGATGAGCCGCATCCGAGCAAGCAGCTCGACTTGACCATGCTCGGCATGGTGTCGGGCCACGAGCGCCGGGAGACGGAGTTCGCGGCGCTGTTCGCCAGTGCCGGATTCACCCTCGACCGGCGCGTCCCGGGGCCTGTGGACAGCCCGTTCGCCATCTTGGAGGCCACGCTCACCCGGTGAGCAGGGCGGCCACGGTCTGGTCCCGCAGCCACCGCTCGGCGGTGTCCCAGTCCCAGCCGTTCTCCCGCACCAGCACGCGCCAGGACGACAGGCCGAGGTAGTACCAGAGCACATCCGTCGCGCCCGCTGCGTCAAGCCCCTCCCGCAGGCCGCCCAGCGCGACGATCCGGTCGACGGCGGTCCGCAGCGCGTCACGGAATCGCTCCTGGGCGAAGCGCAGCAGCTCGGCGGCGTGCGCGTCGACCGAGGCCGCGTCGAGGAGGATCTCAACGATTTCCGCGTGCTTCTCGCTGTCGCGGCGGATGCCCTCGACGGCGTACACGACGACGTCGAGGGCATCGTCGGCCACCGCGATCCGCGCCAGGGTTTGTTCGGCGATGGGATCCTCGACGCCCACGGTGACCAGGTCGCGCAGAATCTGCGGCTTGCCGCCGGTGCTGGTGTAGACGGTGTTGGTGCCGACCCGGGCCGCGGCGGCGATCCGGGTGACCGTGGTGGCCACGTAGCCGTGGAGGGCGAAGAGCTCCTTGGCGGCGTCCAGAATCGACTGCCGGGTCGCGGCAGCGGCCTCCGCGCGGCGGGGCGAGTGGTAGCGGCGACCTGGCATGCCCCGACCGTAGCAAGGGCACAGGCAGGGATCCCAACCGCTGCGCGGCGGCGCGCGCACGAGCAGCGACACCGGCGCCGGGCGGTCATGCTCGACCGCCCGGCGTCGGAGCGGCTACCGCACGCCGGGCAGGCTGTCCTCAGGCCGTGGGATCACCGAACTCCCGATCGATGAAGTCAAGGATTTCGCTGGCACTCGCACTCGAAAGGGCTGTAGTAGCAACCTCTTCGGGCCGCGAAATCCGCTGCCATTTATTCAGAACCGACGACAGCCGATCCTTGATCGCGGATGCCTGCCGGTCGTCGAAGGTCACGGACGTGAACATCGCTTCTATGCGATCGATTTCGGCGAGCAGGGTCGTCGACTGAACCTTCGGGTTCATGAGGTCGCCCAGCCGGGCGGCAAGATCTGCCGGGGTCGGGTAGTCGAACACCATCGTGGCGGGCAGCCGCAGCCCCGTGGCCTTCGTCAACCTGTTGCGCAGCTCCACCGCGGTCAGCGAGTCCACACCCAAATCCTTGAACGCACCGGTCGCCGGAATGCCGCGCGCGTCGGCATGTCCCAGAACCGCCGCGGCACTGTCGGACACCAACTTCAGCAGGGCCTTCGCCCGCTCCTCCGGCGTCAAGCCGACCAGCCACTGCGCCGACGAATCAGCGGTGGAAGCGGCCCGCCGGGCAACCGGGCGATGCAACAAACGCAGCAATGCCGGAACCTCGGCCCCCCGCACCGGCTCCATCGGCGTTGCCACCACAACCGGTTCACCCTGCCGTGACGCGGTGTCGAACAGCCGCATCCCGTGCTCGGCGGCGATGGTTCGCAGGCCGCTGCGCCGGATCCGGTCTTGGTCGGTAGCGGTCAGCTTCGCGGTCAGGCCGCTGGCGTCCTCCCACAGACCCCAGGCCAGTGAGAGCGCGGGCAGACCCTCGGCACGACGCTGCTCGGCCAGCCCGTCCACGAACGCGTTGGCCGCCGCATAGTTGCCCTGCCCCGCACTACCGAGAACACCGGCAGCCGAGGAGTACAAGACGAACGCGGCAAGGTCGATATCGCGGGTGAGCTCGTGCAGATGCCAGGCACCGTCGGCCTTGGGCCGCAGCACCGTGTCCAACCGCTGCGGCGTCAACGATTCCACCACACCGTCATCCAGCACACCCGCGGTGTGAATCACCGCCGTCAGGGGATGCTCCGGTGACACACCCGCCAGCACCCGCGCCAGGCCAGCACGGTCCGACACGTCACACACCGCCGTGTCCACCGCGGCACCCAACTCGACCAGCTCGCTGATCAGTGCCTCGTCCGCGGTGCTACGGGACAGCAACAGCAGATGACGCACACTACGCTCGGTCACAAGATGCCGGGCGACGATCCCCGCCAAGACGCCCGAACCACCGGTGATCAGGACCGTGCCATCGGGATCCCACGCCCATTCAGTCTCAGCCTCCGGCTCCGGCTCAGGGGCATGCATACGGGTCAGCCGTGGTGCTTCGTACCGGCCGTCGCTGACCCGCAGCCGTGGCTCATCGAGCCCGACCGTCGCGGCCAACTGGTGGAGGGTAAGGGCGTCGTCATCGCTCTCCACCAGAACGAACCGGCCCGGGTGCTCCGACTGAGCCGAACGCATCAACCCGGACACCGCGGCAGCGGCCAAACCCGTCCCGGTCCGCACGACCAGCGTACTGTCAGAGAAGCGCTCCCCCGCCAGCCACACCTGAACCGCCCGCAAAACCTGAGCAGTGAGCTCACGAGTCTGTACCAGCGGGTCACCGCTGTCGGGGCGTGCGGTGAACACCACCACATCGGGCACCGACACCTCGCCGTCCGCCAGGTCTTCGAACTCGCCCACCGTCACGTCGACCTGCGGGGAGACCGGAACCTCCGTCCACGTCAGGGCGAACAGATCATCGACAGTGGAACCGAGCGCATCGGCTGCCACCGGGCGGGTCACCAGCGAGCCGACGGTGGCCACCGGCCGGCCGATGTCATCGGCGACCCGCACACTCCAGCCATCCGCGACTCGTGTCATCGCGACGCGCAACATCGCCGACTCCGTGGCGTGGACCCGGACACCGTTCCAAGAGAACGGCAGCCGCACGGTGTCGCGGTCGGCATCGGGTGTGTTCAGGATCCCGGCGTGCAGGGCGGCATCCAACAGCGCGGGGTGGAGCGCGAATCGGGCCGCGTCCTGTGTCTGCTCCTCGGCCAGAGCAACCTCGGCGAAGACGGTGTCCCCGTCACGCCACGCGGCTTGCAGCCCTTGGAAGGCAGGTCCGTACTCGTAACCCACCCCGGTCAGCTGGTCGTAGAAGCCCGTCACGTCCACCGGCTGAGCCTGGGCAGGCGGCCACGCGGTAAGGTCCGGGTCCGACGGCGGAACGGTCGTGTCGGAAACGCTGACGGTGGCGGAAACGTGCCGGACCCAGGTATCGGCGTTGTCCGCGCGGGAGAAGACCGTCACCGCGCGGTGTCCGGACTCGTCGGCCTCGGCGACCGAGACGGACAGTTGCACATCGCCGGTCCGCGGCAGCAGAAGCGGGGCTTCAACGATCAGCTCGTCGACGACGCCGCAGCCCACCTCATCCGCAGCGCGGACAACCAGCTCAACAAACCCGGTACCGGGCAGCAGCACACTGCCCCGCACCGCATGATCAGCCAACCACGCATGCGTGGCCAGCGACACCCGCCCGGTCAGCATCACCCCATCCGAACCCGGCAACGCCACCACCGCACCCAGCAACGGATGCCGCACCGCATCCAGACCCGCCCCCGACACATCGGCAGACCGGTCGGCCTCGGCCCAGTACCGCTGGTGCTGGAAGGCGTACGTTGGAAGGTCCAGTACCCGGGCTGTGGTGGTGCCGAGGACGGCGGGCCAGTCGACGGTGACGCCGTGGGTGTAGGCCTGTGCCAGGGCGGTGAGCATCCGGGTGGCATCCCCGTCGTCACGGCGCAACGTGGCAACCGTGACCGCGTCGTCGCCCATCGCCTGCAACAACACCGGGCTGGCGCTGACCTCGATGAACACGGTCTCGCCCTGGTCCTGCAACTGGCTGATGGCGGGGGCGAAGCCCACCGGTTCGCGCAGGTTCCGGTACCAGTACTCCGCATCCAGCGGACCCTCGACCCAGGTGCCGTCCACGGTCGACAGCCACGGCACCACCGGAGCCTGCGAGTCGATACCGGCGGTGATGTCGAGCAGTTCGTCGCGGATCAGCTCGACCTGCGGAGTATGCGAGGCATAGTCGACCGCGATCCGCCGCACCCGCGCCCCCCGCGCCTCATGAGCGGTCAGGACACGATCCACCGCCTCCGGGGCACCCGCGATCACGGTGGAGGCGGGACCGTTGTGGGCGGCAATCCAGGCGCCGTCGGTCAGCTCGATCTCCTGTGCGGGCAGTGCGATGGATGCCATCGCGCCCCGGCCCGCCAGCCCCCGGGCGATCACCTGGCTGCGCAAGGTCACGATCCGGGCGGCGTCGCGCAGCGACACCGCGCTGGCTATGCAGGCTGCGGCGATCTCGCCCTGGGAGTGGCCGATCACCGCGTCCGGCCGCACACCGGCCGCCTGCCACACCGCGGCCAGGGAAACCATCACCGCCCACGAAGCAGGCTGAACCACATCAACCCGGTCCACCACCGCCGGATCATCCAAAACCGTGAACAGGTCCCAGTCCACGAACTCACGCAGGGCGGCCGCGCACTCGGCCATCCGCTCGGCAAACACCACCGACGAACCCCGCAGCGCACTGCCCATCCCCAACCACTGCCACCCCTGACCAGGGAAGACAAACACCACCCGAGGATCAGACATGGCAGTACCGGTGCCGGTAACAGTGTCATCGCCCAGCAGCACGGCACGGTGCTCGAACACCGAGCGCGTCACCGCCAGCGTCGCCCCCACAGCACGCAGATCCACCCCGGGTGACGCCGCCAGGTAAGCGCGCAGCCGGTCCTCGACCTCGGCCAGGGCGGACTCGGTCTTGGCCGATACCACCAGCGGCACCAGCTCCGAGGCCACCACCGGCGTCACAACAGGCTGGGCCTCCTCCGCAGGCTGAGCCGGTGCGCTCTCCAGGATGACGTGAGCGTTCGTACCGCTAATCCCGAACGACGACACCCCTGCCCGATGGGGCCGGCCGGTCTCCGGCCACGGCTGGTTCTCCCCCACCAGCTCAACCGCGCCCGCCGTCCAGTCCACATGCCGTGACGGCTCATCCACATGCAACGTGCGGGGCACCAGCCCGTGCTGGAGCGCCATCACCATCTTGATAACACCCGACACACCCGCAGCGGCCTGGGTATGGCCGATGTTCGACTTCAGCGAGCCCAGCAGCAGGGGCTCCCCACGGCCCTGGCCGTACGTGGCGAGTACCGCCTGGGCCTCGATCGGGTCACCCAGCGTCGTACCCGTGCCATGCGCCTCGACCACATCCACCTCATGCGGCGCCAGGCCAGCGTTACTGAGAGCGGCCCGGATCACCCGCTGCTGCGAAGGACCGTTCGGCGCGGACAGGCCGTTCGACGCCCCGTCCTGGTTCACCGCCGAGCCCCGCACCACCCCCAACACCCGGTGCCCCTTGGCCTGAGCATCCGACAAACGCTCCACCAACAGGACGCCGACGCCCTCAGCCCAGCCCGTGCCGTCCGCGCTGTCCGCGAACGCCTTGCACCGGCCATCGGCTGACAAGCCTCGCTGGCGCGAGAACTCCACGAAAGTCTGCGGCGTGGCCATCACGGTCACACCGCCGACCAGGGCCAGGGAACAATCCCCCTGTCGCAGGGCGTACCCGGCCTGATGCAACGCCACCAGCGATGACGAACACGCCGTGTCCACCGTGAACGCGGGACCTTCGAGGCCGAAGAAGTACGACACCCTGCCCGACAACACACTCGCCGCACCAGCAGTCGCCCCGAACCCTTCGAAGTCAACGCCAATGCCATAACCGCCTGGGTAAGCACCTATGAAGACGCCGGTGTCGCTACCCCGAACGGAACGGGGCTCGATCCCGGCCCGCTCGAACGCCTCCCAGGACACCTCGAGCATCAACCGCTGCTGCGGATCCATCGCCAGTGCCTCACGCGGACTGATCCCGAAGAACGAGGCATCAAAGTTGGCCGCGGCATCCAGGAAGCCGCCCCGCACGCTGTAGGACTTCCCGGGCGCGTCCGGGTCCGGGTCGTACAGGTTCTCTACGTCCCAGCCACGGTCGGTGGGGAAACCGGAAATCGCGTCCGTACCCGACTCGACCAAGCGCCACAGATCCTCCGGCGACGACACTCCACCGGGCAGGCGGCAGGCCATGCCCACGATCGCCAGCGGCTCGTCCTGCGCCGCCACCGACACCGATGTACGTACCGGAGCAGGGCTCTCACCGGTGAACAACTCGTCCAGCCGGGCAGCCAGGGCCGTCGGGGTCGGGTAGTCGAACACCAACGTGGCGGGCAACCGCAACCCCGTCGCCTTCGCCAGACTGTTGCGCAACTCCACCGCGGTCAGCGAATCGATACCCAAGTCCTTGAACGCCGCGGTCACCGGAATCGTGCTGGCGTCGGCGTGTCCCAGAACGGTCGCGGCGCCGTCAGACACCAGCTTCAGCAGTGCCTTCTCGCGCTCGGCCGGTGCCAAAGCTGCCAACCACTGCGCTGACGAGTCACCGGCAGAGGTGTCCCTGCGGGCGATCGGGCGGTGCAACGACCGGAGCAACGCCGGGACTTCGGCGTCCCGTACCGGCTCCATCGCCGCGGCCACCAGAACCGGTTCGTCGTGGCGTGAGGCGGTGTCGAACAGCCGCATCCCGTGCTCGGCGGAGATGGCCCGCAGACCACCGCGCCGGATCCGGCCCCGGTCCGTATCGGTCAGCCTCGCCGTCAGACCACTGGCGTCCTCCCACAGACCCCACGCCAGCGAAAGCGCGGGCAGACCCTCAGCACGACGCTGCTCCGCCAACGCATCCACGAACGCATTGGCCGCCGCGTAGTTGCCCTGCCCCGCACTACCGAGCACACCAGCGGCCGAGGAATACATGACGAACGCGGCCAAGTCGGCGTCCCGGGTGAGTTCGTGCAGGTGCCAGGCCCCGTCGGCCTTGGGCCGCAGCACCGTCTCCAGCCGCTGCGCACTCAGGGACTCCACCACACCGTCATCCACCACACCCGCGGTATGAACCACCGCCGTCAAAGGATGCTCCGACGACACACCCGCCAGCACCTCCGCCAACCCCGCACGATCGGACACGTCACACACCGCCGTGGCCACCGCGGCACCCAACTCGGCCAGCTCGCTGAGCAGCGCCTCATCCGGAGTGCTGCGGGAGACCAGCAGCAGGTGACGCACACCGCGTTCGGTCACCAGGTGCCGGGCGACTATCCCCGCCAGCACGCCCGAACCGCCCGTTACCAGGGCCGTGCCATCCGGATCCCACGCCCTTTCACGCTCAGGCTCAGCGGCATGCGTACGGGTCAGCCGTGGCACTTCGAACCGGCCGTCGCAGATCCGCAGGCGCGGCTCGTCCAATCCGACGGTCGCGGCCAGCTGATCCAGGGTGAGGGCGTCGTCGTCACTTTCGACCAGGACGAACCGGCCGGGGTGCTCGGACTGCGCCGACCGCATCAACCCCGACACAGCGGCAGCAGCCAGCCCGGTACCGGTCCGCACAACCAGCGTGCTGTCAGCGAAGCGTTCCCCGCCAAGCCACTCCTGGACTGCCTGGAGGACCTGGGTGGTCAGCTTTCGTGTTTGGTCCAGCGGGTCGTCGTCGCCGGGAAGTGCGGTGAAGACCACCACCTCGGGCACCGGCCCATCACCACCCGACACCAGATCCTCGAACCGGCCAACCGTCAGACCACTCTCCTGAGGGCTGGGGATCTCCGTCCACGTCAAGGCGAGCAGATCATCGGCAGCGGAACCGAGCGCATCGGCCGACACCGCCCGCGTCACCAGCGAACCGACGGTAGCCACCGGCCGACCGATCTCATCGGCAACCCGCACACTCCAGCCATCCGCTGTCGGGGTCACCGCCACACGCAACGTGGCCGAACCAGTGCCATGGACCCGGACACCGTTCCAGGAAAACGGCAACCCCACACCCCGCTCGGCATCGGGCGCACTCAAGGTGCACGCATGCAAAGCCGCATCGAGCAGAGCCGGATGCACGGCATACCGTGCCGCCTCCCGCGCCTGCTCCTCCGCCAGAGCAACCTCGGCGAAGACAGTCGCCCCCTCACGCCACGCAGCCTGCAAACCCTGGAACGCAGGACCGTACTCATACCCATCTGCCACCAACCGGTCATAGAAACCCACCACATCCACCAGCCGCGCCTGAGCCGGCGGCCACAAAGCAAACTCCGACAGCGCGACCGCCACCTCAGAGGTACCAATCACGGCGGAAACATGCCGAACCCAAGAATCGGCGTTCTCCGCCCGAGAGAAGACCGTCACCACCCGGCGCCCGGACTCATCGGCCTCGCCGACCGAAACGGACAGTTGCACGCCTCCGGTCTGCGGCAGCAAAAGCGGGGCTTCAACGATCAGCTCGTCGATGACATCGCAGCCCACCTCATCCGCAGCGCGGACAACCAGCTCAACAAACCCGGTACCGGGCAGCAGCACACTGCCCCGCACCGCATGATCAGCCAACCACGCATGCGTAGCCAGCGACACCCGCCCGGTCAGCACCACGCCATCCGAACCCGGCAACGCCACCACCGCACCCAGCAACGGATGCCGCACCGCATCCAGACCCGCCCCCGACACATCGGCAGACCGGCCGGCCTCGGCCCAATACCGCTCGTGCTGGAAGGCGTACGTCGGAAGATCCAGCACCCGGCCCCGGGCATCGCCCAGCACCGCAGGCCAGTCCACAGCCACACCGCTGACATACAGATGGGCCAGGGCGCTGATCGCGGCCTGTGCCTCGTGGTCGCCGTGCAGCATCGCGACACCGTCGACCAGGCGAGCCAGTGACCGGTCGGCACCCAGCTCGAGGAACACCGCGTCCTCCAACGAGGCCACCTGCTCCCCGAACCGGACCACATCCCGGACCTGCCGCACCCAATACTCAGCAGTCGCAACCTGATCACCCGCAGCCATGGTGAGACGCGGTGTCCGATAGGTCAGGCCTTCGGCAACCGCCCTAAACTCCTCCAGCATCGGCTCCATACGCGCGGAATGGAACGCGTGACTGGTCGCCAACCGCGTCCACTTCCCCAACCCCGCTGCGGCCCGCAGCACAGCGGCCTCATCACCGGAGAGAACCACCGACGACGGCCCGTTGACCGCAGCGATCTCCACACCCTCACACAGAACCGCTTCTGCTTCTTCCTCGGAGACTGGAACAGCGACCATCACCCCACCCGCAGGCAGAGCCTGCATCAGACGCGCCCGCGCCGACACCAAAGCGCACGCATCCTCCAACGACCACACCCCGGACACATACGCAGCCGCAAGCTCACCCACCGAATGACCAACCACCGCATCCGGACCAACACCCCACGACTCCAACAACCCGAACAAAGCCACCTGCAAAGCGAACAAAGCGGGCTGGGCGTAACCGGTCTCATTCACCTCCAGATCGGGCACATCCAGCAGATCCCACACCTGCTGATGAATCCGCGCGAAGACGGGGAACGCGGCGGCCAGCTCCTCACCCATACCGGCACGCTGCGACCCCTGCCCCGGGAAGACGAACACCACCCGAGGATCAGAAACCGCAGTCCCAGTGACCGTATCGCCACCCAGCAGCACCGCACGATGCTCAAACACCGACCGCGTCACCGCCAGCGTCGACGCCACAGCCCGCAGATCCACCCCGGGCGACCCCGCCAGATACGCACGCAACCGGCCCTCATAGACCGCCAGAGCCGACTGCGTCCGGGCCGACATCACCAACGGCACCCACTCCGGCGCCGACTCGACCACCGTGTTCTCCACAACCTGCGCGGGAGGTGCGCTTTCCAGGATGACATGGGCATTCGTGCCGCTGACTCCGAAGGACGACACACCCGCCCGGCGTGGCCGACCGGTGTCCGGCCACGGCTGGTTCTCCGTCACCAGCTCAACCACACCCTCCGACCAGTCCACATGCCGCGACGGCTCATCGACATGCAACGTGCGGGGCACCAGCCCGTGCCGCAGCGCCATCACCATCTTGATGACACCCGACACACCCGCAGCAGCCTGCGTATGACCGACATTCGACTTCACCGAACCCAGCAGCAGGGGCTGCTCACGATCCTGACCGTAGGTCGCCATCACCGCCTGCGCCTCGATCGGGTCACCCAGCGTCGTACCCGTGCCATGCGCCTCGACCACATCCACCTCAGCCGTGGTCAACCCCGCGTTGGCCAGCGCCTGCCGGATCACCCGCTGCTGGGAGGGTCCATTCGGCGCGGACAGGCCGTTCGACGCACCGTCCTGGTTCACCGCCGAACTACGGACCACTGCCAATACTTGGTGGCCCTTGGCCTGAGCATCCGACAGACGCTCCACCAGCAGGACACCGACACCCTCAGACCATCCCGTGCCGTCCGCGCCATCGGCGAACGCCTTGCACCGGCCATCGGAGGCCAGGCCACGCTGCCGCGAGAACTCCACGAAGGTATGTGGTGTGGCCATCACGGTCACGCCGCCGACCAGGGCCAGCGAACACTCACCCTGCCGCAGGGCATACCCGGCTTGGTGCAGGGCAACCAGCGACGAGGAACACGCCGTGTCCACCGTGACCGCGGGCCCCTCAAGACCGAAGAAGTACGACAGTCGGCCGGACAGCACGTTGAGGCCAGAGGTCGCACCATAACCTTCGAGGTCTGCGCCGATGCCGTAACCGCCTGGGAAAGCGCCCATGAAGACGCCGGTGTCGCTGCCGCGTACGGAACCGGGCTCGATCCCGGCCCGTTCGAAGGCCTCCCAGGACGCCTCCAGGACCAGCCGCTGCTGCGGGTCCATCGCCAACGCCTCACGCGGACTGATCCCGAAGAACGAGGCATCAAAGTTGGCCGCGGTCTCCAGGAAGCCGCCCTCTAGGCAGTACGACTTCCCGGCCGCGTCCGGATCCGGGTCGAACAAGTTCTCCACGTCCCAGCCACGGTCCGTGGGGAATCCGGAGATCGCATCCGTACCCGACTCCACGAGATGCCACAGATCCTCGGGAGAGAAGACTCCACCGGGCAGGCGGCAGGCCATACCCACGATCGCCAGCGGCTCGTCCTGCCCCACCGCCGACACTGGCGTGCGTACCTGAACGGGATTCTCGCCGGTGAACAACTCCTCCAACCGCGCGGCCAGGGCACCTGCGGTCGGATAGTCGAACACCATCGTGGCGGGCAGCCGCAGTCCCGTGGCCTTCGTCAGGCTGTTCCGTAGCTCAACCGCCGTCAGCGAATCCACACCCAGATCCCTGAACGCGGCAGTCACCGGAATGGTGCTGGTGTCGGCGTGTCCCAGAACCGTCGCGGCGCTATCACACACCACCTTTACCAGTGCCTTCGCCCGCTCCTCCGGCGTCAGAGCGGCCAGCCACCGCACAGCACCGCCGGAGGCCGCCCGCCGGGCGACCGGGCGATGCAACGACCGTAGCAACGCCGGGACTTCCACGTCCCGTACCGGGTCCATCGCCGCAGCCACCAGAACCGGGGCGCTATGGCGTGACGCGCTGTCGAACAGCCGCATCCCGTGCTCGGCGGAGATGGCCCGCATGCCGCTGCGCCGGATCCGGTCATGGTCCGTATCGGTCAGCTTCGCCGTCAGACCACTGCTGTCCTCCCACAGACCCCACGCCAGTGAGAGCCCGGGCAGGCCCTCAGCACGACGCTGCTCAGCGAGAGCGTCCAGGAAGGCGTTCGCCACCGCATAGTTGCCTTGCCCCGCGCTACCGAATACGCCGGCCGCCGAGGAGTACATGACGAATGCGGCCAGGTCGGTGTCGCGGGTGAGTTCGTGCAGGTGCCAGGCGCCGTCGGCCTTGGGCCGCAGGACCGTCTCCAGCCGCTGCGCGCTCAGGGACTCCACCACACCGTCATCCACCACACCCGCGGTATGAACCACCGCCGTCAAAGGATGCTCCGACGACACACCCGCCAGCACCCGCGCCAACCCGGCACGATCCGACACGTCACACACCGCCGTGGCCACCTGGGCGCCCAGTTCACCGAGCTCGCCGATCAGCGCCTCATCCGGGCTGCTGCGGGAGACCAGCAGCAGATGACACACACCACGTTCGGCCACCAGATGCCGGGCGACGATCCCCGCCAACACACCCGAACCACCCGTGATCAGAACCGTGCCATCCGGATCCCACACCCTTTCACGCTCAGGCTCGGGCTCAGGCTCAGCGGCATGCGTACGGGTCAGCCGTGGCACTTCGAACCGACCGCCGCTGACCCGCAGCCGCGGCTCATCCAACCCGACGGTCGCGGCCAGCTGATCCAGAGCGAGGGCGTCATCGTCACTTTCCACCAGGACGAACCGGCCGGGGTGCTCGGACTGCGCCGACCGCATCAACCCCGACACGGCGGCAGCGGCCAGCCCGATACCGGTCCGCACGACCAGCGTGCTGTCGGTGAAGCGATCCCCAGCCAGCCAGGTCTGGACTGCCCGGAGAACCTGGGCGGCCAGCGTACGAGTCTGGACCAGTGGGTTCTCGCCACTGTCGGGGAGTGCGGTGAAGACCACCACCTCGGGGACCGGCGCATCACCATCCGCCAGGTCTTCGAAGCGGCCTGTGGTCAGGCTGGTCTCCTGAGGGGCCGGGATCTCCTTCCAGGTCAGGGCGAGCAGGTCGTCGGTGGTGGAGCCGAGTGTGTCGGCCGTTACGGGCCGAGTCACGAGGGAGCCGATGGTGGCCACCGGTCGGCCGGTGTCATCAGCGGCCCGCACCCTCCAGCCGTCCGCCGCCTGTGTCACGGCGACACGCAACATCGCCGACCCGGGCGCGTGGATCTGAACCTGGTTCCAGGAGAACGGCAACCGCACACCCTGCTCGGTGTCGGGCGTATTCAGGATCCCGGCGTGCAGGGCAGCATCCAGCAGCGCGGGATGCACGGCGTATCGGGCCGCGTCCTGCGCTTGCTCTTCGGCGAGGACGACCTCGGCATAGACGGTGTCCCCGTCACGCCACGCAGCCTGCAACCCCTGGAACGCGGGACCGTACTCGTAGCCCACCACGGTCAACTGATCGTAGAAGTCGGCCACGTTCACCGGCTGGGCCTTGGCTGGTGGCCACGCACTGAGGTCCGGCAGCGAGATGGTCGCGTCAGAGTTGCTGACCATGACCGTGGCGTGCCGCGTCCAGGTATCGACGTTGTCCGCCCGGGAGAAGACTGTCATCGTCCGGCGTCCGGACTCGTCGGACTCGGCGACCGCGACAGACAGTTGCACGCCTCCGGTCTGCGGCAGCAGGAGCGGGGTCTCGATCACCAGCTCATCGACAACGTCGCAGCCCACCTCATCGGCCGCGCGGATGACCAGTTCCACGAACCCGGTGCCGGGCAGTAGCACACTGCCCCGCACCATGTGATCAGCCAGCCACGCATGTGTGGCCAACGACACCCGCCCAGTCAACAGCACACCATCCGAGCCGGGAACCGCCACCGCCTCACCCAGCAGCGGATGACCACCCGCAGCCGACCGGTCCGCGCCCTCGAGCCAGTACCGCTGATGCTGGAACGCGTACGTCGGAAGATCCAGCACCCGGCCCCGGACATCGCCCAGCACCGCAGGCCAGTCGACAGTCACGCCGCTGACATACAGATGGGCCAGGGCGCTGATCGCGGCCTGTGCCTCGTGGTCGCCGTGCAGCATCGCGATGCCGTCGACCAGGCGGGCCAGTGACCGGTCGGCACCCAGCTCGAGGAACACCGCGTCACCGTAGGAAGCGGCCTGCTCCCCGAACCGGACCACATCCCGGACCTGCCGCACCCAATACTCAGCGGTCGCAACCTGATCACCCGCGGCCATGGTGAGACGCGGTGTCCGGTAAGTCAGGCCTTCGGCGACCGCCCTAAACTCCTCCAGCATCGGCTCCATACGGGCGGAATGGAACGCGTGGCTGGTCGCCAACCGCGTCCACTTCCCCAACGTGGCCGCGGCCCGCAGTACGGAGGCCTCATCACCGGAGAGAACCACCGACGACGGCCCGTTGACCGCCGCGATCTCCACACCCTCACACAGAACCGCTTCTGCTTCTTCCTCGGAGACTGGAACAGCGACCATCACCCCGCCGGGGGGCAGGGCCTGCATGAGACGGGCCCGCGCCGACACCAATGTGCAGGCGTCTTCCAGCGACCACACTCCGGAGACGTATCCGGCGGCGAGTTCGCCGACAGAGTGGCCGATCACCGCATCCGGTCGTACACCCCACGACTCCAACAACCCGAACAGAGCCACCTGCAACGCAAACAAAGCGGGCTGGGCGTAACCGGTCTCATTCACCTCCAGATCGGGCACATCCAGCAGATCCCACACCTGCTGATGGATCTGTGCGAAGACGGGGAACGCGGCGGCCAGTTCCTCACCCATACCGGCACGCTGCGACCCCTGCCCCGGGAAGACGAACACCACCCGGGGATCGGTCACCGCGGTCCCGGTGACCGTATCGTCACCCAGCAGCACCGCCCGGTGCTCGAACACCGACCGCGTCACCGCCAGCGTCGCCCCCACAGCACGCAGATCCACCCCGGGCGACCCCGCCAGATACGCACGCAACCGGTCTTCGTACCTGTTCAGGGCGGGCAGCGTCTTAGCCGACATCACCAACGGCACCCACTCCGCCGCCGGCTCGACCACCGTGTTCTCCACAGCCTGCGCGGGAGGTGCGCTTTCCAGGATGACGTGGGCATTCGTGCCACTGATTCCGAACGACGACACACCCGCCCGACGCGGCCGACCCGAATCCGGCCACGGCTGGTTCTCCGTCACCAGCTCAACCGCACCCGCCGACCAGTCCACATGCCGCGACGGCTCATCCACATGCAACGTGCGCGGCACGAGACCGTTCCGCAGGGCCATCACCATCTTGATGACACCCGACACACCCGCAGCAGCCTGCGTATGACCCAGATTCGACTTCACCGAACCCAGCAGCAACGGCCGCTCACGATCCTGACCATAAGTCGCGAGCAGCGCCTGCGCCTCGATCGGGTCACCCAACGTCGTACCCGTGCCATGCGCCTCGACCACATCCACCTCAGCCGTGGCCAAACCCGCATTGCTGAGAGCAGCCTGAATCACCCGCTGCTGCGAAGGACCATTCGGCGCGGTCAGCCCGTTCGACGCGCCATCCTGATTGACCGCCGAACTGCGGAGCATCGCCAACACCTGGTGGCCCTTGGCCTGAGCGTCCGACAAACGCTCCACCAACAACACGCCGATGCCCTCGGAGAAGCCGGCACCGTCGGCACTGTCCGCGAACGCCTTACTGCGACCGTCACCGGCCAAGCCACCTTGACGAGCGAACTCCACGAAAGTCTGCGGCGTGGCCATCACAGTGACGCCACCGACCAGAGCCAGCGAACACTCACCCTGCCGCAGCGCATACCCCGCCTGATGCAACGCCACCAACGACGACGAACACGCCGTGTCCACCGTGATGGCCGGGCCTTCGAGACCGAAGAAATACGAAACCCGGCCGGACAGGACACTGGTCGCGCTCGCGGTGGCGCCAAAACCGCCGAGGTCGGCGCCGATGCCGTAGCCACCGGGGTACGCACCCATGAAAACACCGGTATCAGTACCGCGTACGGAACCAGGCTCGATCCCGGCCCGCTCGAACGCCTCCCAGGACACCTCCAGCACCAGCCGCTGCTGCGGATCCATCGCCAACGCCTCACGCGGACTGATCCCGAAGAACGAGGCATCAAAACCGCCCGCAGCATCCAGGAAGCCACCCCGCAAGCGATAGGAGTCACCAGCTGCGGGCCCAAACAGACCCTCCACATCCCAGCCACGATCAGTGGGGAAACCAGAGACCGCATCCGTACCCGACTCGACCAAGCGCCACAGATCCTCCGGCGACGACACCCCACCCGGCAGGCGACACGCCATACCCACGATCGCCAACGGCTCGTCCTGCCCCACCACCGACACCGGCCCGCGCACCGCAACAGGGGTTTCACCGACGAACAACTCCCCCAGCCGAGCAGCCAGGGCCGCCGGGGTCGGGTAGTCGAACACCAGCGTGGCGGGGAGCCGCAATCCCGTCGCCTTCGCCAGACCGTTCCGCAGTTCCACCGCCGTCAGCGAATCGATGCCCAAATCCTTGAACGCCGCGGTCGCCGGAATCGTGCTGGCGTCGGCATGTCCCAGAACCGTCGCGGCGCCGTCACACACCACCTTCAGCAGCGCCTTCTCCCGCTCCACAGGCGCCAACCGAGCCAGCCATTGCACCGACGAACCGCCGGTAGAAGCAGCCCGCCGGGCAACCGGACGCTGCAACAAACGCAACAACGCCGGAACCTCGACATCACGCACAGGCTCCATCGCCGCAGCGAGCAAAACTGGCTCACCATGACGTGACGCCGCCTCAAGCAAACCCATCCCACGACCCGCGGAGATGGCCCGCAAGCCACCACGCCGGATCCGGTCACGATCCGTGTCAGTCATTTCGGCGGTCAGACCACTGGCGTCCTCCCACAAACCCCACGCCACCGCCAGCGCAGGCAGACCCTCAGCACGACGCTGCTCCGCCAACGCATCCAGGAAAGCGTTGGCCGCCGCATAATTACCCTGCCCCGCGCTGCCTAGCACACCAGCGGCCGAGGAGTACATGACGAACGCCGCCAGATCGGCATCACGGGTGAGTTCGTGCAGGTGCCAGGCGCCATCGGCCTTGGGCCGCAGCACCGTCTCCAGCCGCCGCGCACTCAGGGACTCCACCACACCGTCATCGAGTGCACCGGCGGTGTGAATCACCGCGGTCAACGGATGCTCTGGTGGCACATCGGCCAGTACCCGCGCCAGCCCGGCACGATCGGACACGTCGCAGATCGCCGTATCGACCCGGGCGCCCAGCTCACCGAGCTCATTGATCAGCGCATCGTCCGGGGTGCTGCGGGACAGCAGCAACATATGACGCACACCCTGCTCGGCCACCAGATGCCGGGCCGCGATCCCCGCCAGGACACCTGAACCACCGGTGACCAGAACCGTGCCATTGGTGTCGAGTTGCTGAGGGATGGTGAGGACGATCTTGCCGATGTGGCGGGCGCGACTCATCCAGCTGAACGCATCACGGGCCTGACGGATGTCCCAGGCCCGCACCGGCAGGGGTTGTAGTACACCCTGTGTGAACAGGGTGAGCAGCTCCGCGATGATCTCCCGCAGCCGGTCCGGGCCGGCGTCCATCAGGTCGAACGCCTGGTAGCTGGTACCCGGCCGCTCGGCGGTGACCTGCTGCGCATCGCGGATATCGGTCTTGCCCATCTCCACGAACCGGCCACCACGAGGCAACAGATCAAGCGAGGCATCGACAAAGTCACCACTGAGGGAGTTCAGGACGACATCGACACCCCGACCGTCAGTGGTGTCCAGGACCACTTCCCGGAAACCAGTGGTACGCGAGTCCCCGATCCGGGCATCCTCCAGACCCGCCTCACGCAAGACGTACTGCTTACCGGTACTGGCCGTCGCGTAGATCTGCGCACCCAAATGACGGGCGATCTGGGTCGCCGCCATGCCCACACCACCCGCCGCGGCGTGGATCAACACCGACTCACCCGCACTCAGCCCGGCCAGATCCACCAACCCGTAATAAGCCGTGGCGAACACCACCGGCACCGATGCCGCCGTAGTGAAAGACCAACCATCAGGCATCACACCCAGCATCCGACGATCAGCGATCGCGACCGCCCCGAACCCGCCGCCCACAAGACCGAACACTCGGTCTCCCAGGGCCAGGTCGTGGACCCCCGGACCGACCTCGAGCACCACGCCCGCGGCCTCAGTCCCGATCACAGCCTCACCGGGGTAAGTGCCGAGCGCGATAAGAACATCGCGGAAGTTGAGCCCCGCGGCGCGTACGTCTACTCGTACTTCACCGGACTGCAAAGGCCGTTCGGCGGTGTCGGTGGGTACCAGCGCGAGGTCATGCAGGGTTCCGCTGCGGGACTGCTCCAGCTGCCACGCACGATCCCCGGGAATCGTCAGCGGGCTGCTTTCCGGCGCATTGGCCCGCACCAGCCGCGGCACCTCGTACCGGCCGTCGCAGACCCGCAGCCGCGGCTCGTCCAATCCGACAGTCGCGGCCAATTGCTGGAGGGTGAGGTTGTCATCGCTCTCCACCAGGACAAACCGGCCGGGGTGTTCCGACTGGGCAGACCGCATCAACCCCGACACTCCGGCGGCGGCCAGTCCGGTACCGGTCCGCACGACCAGTGTGCTGTCGGTGAAGCGTTCCCCGGCCAGCCAGGTCTGGACTGCCTGGAGAACCTGGGCGGTCAGCGTGCGAGTCTGTGCCAGCGGGTCCAGCGGGTCCAGCCGCTTCTCGCTGCTGTCGGGGAGCGCGGTGAAGACCACCACCTCGGGCACCGGCACATCACCCTCCGACGCCAGGTCTTCGAACCGGCCGACCGTCAGGCCGGTCTCCTGAGGGGTGGGTATCTCCGTCCAGATCACCGTGAGCAGGTCGTTGGCAGCGGAACCGAGCGTGTCGGCCGATACCGGCCGCGTTACGAGCGATCCGACGGTAGCCACCGGTCGGCCGCTGTCGTCGGCGACCCGCACACTCCAGCCGTCCGCCGCTGGTGTTATCGCAACGCGCAGCGTGGCCATGCCGGTGGCCTGGACCTGGACACCGTTCCAGGAAAACGGCAGCCGCACACCCTGCTCGGCGGCGTTGTCGAGTGTGTTCAGAATCCCGGCGTGCAGGGCAGCGTCCAACAGCGCCGGATGCACCGCGAACCGTGCCGCCTCCTGCGCCTGCTCCTCAGCCAGTACAACCTCGGCGAAGACGGTGTCCCCGTCGCGCCACGCGGCCTGCAACCCCTGGAAGGCGGGACCGTACTCATAACCGGCCCCGGTCAGCTGGTCGTAGAAATCGCCCAGGTCCACCGACTGTGCCCCTGCGGGAGGCCAAACAGCAAGCTCTGGCAGCGAGAGGGCAGAGTCAGAGACGCCGATCGTGGCCGAAACGTGGCGAGTCCAGGTATCGGCGCTATCCGCCCGGGAAAAGACCGTCACACCCCGGCGCCCGGATTCATCAGCCTCGCCGACCGACACGGACAGTTGCACACCGCCGGACGACGGCAGCAGAAGCGGGGTTTCGATCACCAGCTCATCGACGACGTCGCACCCCACCTCATCGGCGGCGCGGACGACCAACTCAACAAACCCGGTACCGGGCAGCAGCACACTGCCCCGCACCGCGTGATCAGCCAGCCAGGCATGCGTGGCAAGCGACACCCGCCCGGTCAACAGCACACCGCCGGACTCAGGCAACTCCACCGCCACACCCAGCAACGGATGGCCGCCCGCGGCCGACCGGTCCACACCCTCGGCCCAGAAGCGCTGGTGCTGGAACGCGTAGGTCGGAAGGTCCAGCACCCCTGGCGTGGCGGTGCCCAGGATCGCGGGCCAGTGGACGGCCACGCCCTCGACAAACGCTTGCGCCAGAGCGGTGAGCATCCGAGCGGCGTCCCCATCGTCACGCCGCAACGTGGCGACGGTCACCGCATCATCGTCCATCGCCTGCAACAACACCGGACTCGCACTGACTTCCACAAACACGGTGTCGCCCTCGGCACGCAACTGGCTGACGGCGGGGTCGAAGCCCACCTGCTCACGCAGGTTCCGGTACCAGTACTCCGCATCGAGCGGGCCCTCGACCCAGGTGCCATCGACCGTCGACAGCCACGGCACCACAGGAGCCTGCGAATCAACACCGGCGATGACACCCAGTAGCTCGTCACGGATCAGCTCGACATGCGGGGTGTGCGAGGCGTAATCGACGGCGATCCGCCGTACCCGCGCTCCCCGCGCCTCATGAACCGCCAGCACACGGTCCACCGCCTCCGGCTCACCCGCGATCACCGTGGACGCGGGACCATTACGGGCCGCGGTCCACGCCCCCTCGACCAGCTCGATCTCATGCGCGGGCAACGCGACAGATGCCATCGCACCCCGGCCCGCCAAGCCCCGCGCGATCACCTGACTGCGCAACGTCACGATCCGCGCCGCATCCCGCAACGACACCGCACCCGCCACACACGCCGCAGCGATCTCACCCTGCGAGTGACCGACCACCACATCCGGCCGCACACCGGCCGCCTCCCACACCGCCGCCAGGGAAACCATCACCGCCCAGGAAGCAGGCTGAACCACATCGACCCGGTCCACCACCGCCGGATCATCCAGCACCGTAAACAGATCCCAGTCCACGAACTCACTCAACGCCGCCGCACACTCGGCCATCCGCTCCGCGAACACCACCGAGGATTCCCGCAGCGCACTGCCCATCCCCAACCACTGCCACCCCTGACCCGGGAAGACAAACACCACCCGGGGGTCGGACATAGCAGTGCCGGTGCCGGTAACGGTGTCGTCGCCGAGAAGTACGGCGCGGTGCTCGAACACCGATCGCGTCAGCGCCAGAGTCGAAGCGACACCAGGCACGTCTGCCTCGGGTGAGGCCGCCAGGTAGGCGCGCAGCCGGTCCTCGTGTTCGGTCAGGGCCGGGTGCGTCTTGGCTGATATCACCAGCGGCACCAGCTCCGAGGCCACAACCGGTGTCTCTACGGGCTGCGCATTGTTTACGGACGGAGCGGGTGCGCTCTCCAGGATGACATGCGCGTTCGTACCGCTGACCCCGAAAGCCGACACACCCGCCCGGCGCGGCCGGTCGGTGACGGGCCAGGACTGGTTCTCCGTCACCAGCTCAACCGCACCGGCCGTCCAGTCCACATGCCGCGATGGCTCATTCACGTGCAGGGTGCGCGGCACCGTGTCGTGCTGGAGGGCCATCACCATTTTGATGACACCCGACACACCCGCGGCAGCCTGCGTATGACCGATGTTCGACTTCAATGTACCGAGCAGCAGAGGCCGCTCACGATCCTGGCCGTACGTGGCGAGCACCGCCTGGGCCTCGATCGGGTCACCCAACGTCGTACCCGTGCCGTGCGCCTCGACCACATCCACCTCGGCCGTGGTCAGACCCGCGTTGGCCAGTGCCTGCTGGATCACCCGCTGCTGGGAGGGTCCATTCGGCGCCGTAAAGCCGTTGGACGCGCCGTCTTGGTTTACTGCCGAGCCCCGAACGACTGCGAGCACCTGGTGGCCGTTGCGGCGGGCGTCGGAGAGCCGCTCTACCAGCAGCAGTCCCGCGCCCTCGGAGAATCCGGCACCGTCCGCACTGTCCGCGAACGCCTTACACCGGCCATCGGAGGCCAGACCACGCTGCCGAGCGAACTCGGTGAAAACCTCCGGCGTGGCCATCACCGTCACACCACCGGCCAACGCCATCGAACACTCACCATTTCGCAACGCCTGCGCCGCCAGATGCAAAGCAACCAGAGACGACGAGCACGCCGTATCCATCGTGATCGCCGGACCCTCAAGACCGAAGAAGTACGACAGCCGACCGGACAACACGTTGGGAGCCGCGGTCGCACCGTAACCCTCGCGGGCAGCACCGGCGCCGTAGCCAACGGGGAATGCACCAATGAAGACGCCGGTGTCGCTGCCACGTACGGAACCAGGCTCGATCCCGGCCCGCTCGAACGCCTCCCAGGAAACCTCCAACAGCAACCGCTGCTGCGGATCCATCGCCAACGCCTCACGCGGACTGATCCCGAAGAACCCGGCATCAAAGCCAGCCGCGGCATCCAGGAAGCCACCCTCCGCGCAGTACGACTTCCCTGCCGCCTCCGGATCCGGATCGAACAGATCCTCGAGGTCCCAGCCACGGTCGGTGGGGAAACCGGAGACCGCATCCGTACCCGACTCGACCAAGCGCCACAGATCCTCCGGCGACGACACCCCGCCCGGCAGACGGCACGCCATACCCACGATCGCCAACGGCTCGTCCTGCCCCACCACCGACACCGGCCCGCGTACCGCAACAGGATTCTCGCCGGAGAACAACTCCCCCAGCCGAGCGGCCAAGGCCGCCGGGGTCGGATAGTCGAACACCAACGTGGCGGGCAACCGCAACCCCGTCGCCTTCGCCAGACGGTTCCGCAACTCCACCGCGGTGAGCGAATCCACGCCCAGATCCTTGAACGCACCGGTCACGGGAATGGTACGGGCGTCGGCGTGCCCCAGAACCGTCGCGGCGGTGTCACACACCACCTTCAACAGTGCCTTCGCCCGCTCCTCCGGCGCCAAACCGGCCAGCCACTGCACCCCGTCGGCGGAAGCGGCCCGCCGGGCGATCGGGCGACGCAACGAACGCAGCAACGCCGGAACTTCTGCTGCCAGTACTGGATCCATCGACGCGGCCACCAGAAGCGGCTCACGACGATGCGATGCGCTGTCGAACAGCCGCATCCCATGCTCGGCAGAGATGGCCCGCAAACCGGTCAGGTCACCGGTCTCCTCTGACGAACCCCAGGCCAGCGCCAACGCGGGCAAGCCCTCGGCACGGCGTTGCTCGGCCAACGCGTCCAAGAACGCGGTGGCCGCCGCGAAGTTGCCCTGTCCTGGATTGCCCATGACACCGGCGGCGGAGGAATACATGACGAACGCGGCCAGGTCGGTGTTCCGGGTGAGTTCGTGGAGGTGCCAGGCGCCGTCTGCCTTGGGCCGTAGCACCGCGTCCAGCCGCTGCGCGGTCAGGGACTCCACGACGCCGTCGTCGAGTGCGCCGGCGGTGTGGATCACCGCGGTCAGAGGGTGTTCCGGTGATACACCGGCCAGTACCTGTGCCAGCCGGGCACGATCCGATACGTCACAGATTGCGGTGTCGACCCGGGCGCCCAGCTCGCCGAGTTCATTGAGCAATCCCTCGTCCGCAGTGGTGCGGGACAGCAGCAGGAGATGGCGTACACCACGTTCGGTCACCAGGTGGCGGGCGAGGGCGCCTGCCCGGACGCCGGAACCGCCGGTGATCAGGACCGTGCCATCCGGATCCCACACCTTTTCAGGCGCGGGCTCAGCAGCGTTCACACGGGCCAGCCGTGGCACTTCGAACCGGCCGTCGCTGACCCGCAGCCGTGGCTCGTCCAATCCGACGGTTGAGGCCAGTTGGTGGAGGATGAGGCTGTCGTCGTCGCTTTCCACCAGGACGAAGCGGCCGGGGTGTTCGGACTGGGCTGAACGCATCAGCCCTGACACTGCGGCGGCGGCCGGCCCGGTGCCGGTCCGTACGACCAGTGTGCTGTCGGTGAAGCGTTCCCCGGCCAGCCAGGTCTGGACTGCCTGGAGAACCTGGGCGGTCAGCGTACGAGTCTGTACCAGCGGATCAGGGCTGCTGTCGGTGTCAGGGCGTGCGGTGTAGACCGCCACGGCAGGGACCGGTACGTCACCGTCCGCCAGGTCTTCGTACCTGCCGACGCTCAGGCTGAGGCTGCTCTGCTGGGGAGTCGGAATCTCCGTCCATACCAGCGTGAACAGGTCATCGGCAGCGGAACCGAGTGTGCCAGCTGTCACCGGCCGGGTGATGAGGGAGCCGATGGTGGCCACGGGTCGGCCAGTGTCATCGGCGACCCGCACATTCCAGCCGTCTGTTGTCGGCGTTGCCGCGACGCGCAGCATGGCTGTGCCGGTCGCTCGGATTTGGACGTGGTTCCAGGAGAACGGCATCCGCACGCTCTGCTGTTCGGTATCGGGTGTGTTCAGGATGCTGGCGTGCATGGCGGCGTCCAACAGCGCCGGGTGTACGGCGTATCGTGCCGCCTCCTGCGCCTGCTCCTCGGCCAGAGCAACCTCGGCGTAGACGGTGTCCCCGTCACGCCACGCAGCCTCCAGCCCCTGGAACGCGGGACCATACTCGGTACCTGCCGCAGCCAGCCGATCGTAGAAGTCGGCCACGTTCACCGGCTGCGCCTGGGCTGGCGGCCACGAGGCGAACTCCGACAGCGAGAGGGGTGCGTCAGAGGCACTGATCGTGGCGGAAACGTGCCGGGTCCACGTGTCCGCGTCGTCCGCCCGAGAAAAGACCGTCACCGCGCGGTGTCCGGACTCGTCGGCCTCGGCGACGGATACGGACAGTTGTACGCCTCCGGTCCGCGGCAGGAGGAGCGGGGTTTCGATCACGAGCTCGTCGACGATGTCGCATTCGACCTCGTCGGCGGCGCGGACGACCAGTTCCACAAATGCGGTGCCGGGGAGCAGGACGCTGCCCCGGACCGCGTGGTCGGCCAGCCATGTGTGGGTGGCCAGTGATACTCGCCCGGTCAACAGCACACCATTGGAGTCCGGCAATTCCACCGCCACATCCAGCAGTGGATGACCGTCGGCGGTCGACCGGTCCACGTTCTTGAGCCAGTACCGCTGGTGCTGGAAGGCGTACGTCGGAAGGTCCAGTACCCGGGCTGTGGTGGTGCCGAGGATGGCGGGCCAGTCGACGGTGACGCCGTGGGTGTAGGCCTGTGCCAGGGCGGTGAGCATCCGGGTGGCGTCCCCGTCGTCACGGCGCAACGTGGCAATCGTGACCGCGTCGTCGTCCATCGCCTGCAACAGCACCGGGCTGGCGCTGACCTCGATGAACACGGTCTCGCCCTGGTCCTGCAACTGGCTGATGGCGGGGGCGAAGCCGACTGGTTCGCGCAGGTTCCGGTACCAGTACTCCGCATCGAGGGGGCCCTCGATCCAGGTGCCGTCCACGGTCGACAGCCACGGCACCACCGGAGCCTGCGAGTCGATACCGGCGGTGATGTCGAGCAGTTCGTCGCGGATCAGCTCGACCTGCGGGGTGTGCGAGGCATAGTCGACCGCGATCCGCCGCACCCGCGCCCCCCGCGCCTCATGAGCGGTCAGGACACGGTCGACCGCCTCCGGGGCACCCGCGATGACGGTGGAGGCGGGGCCGTTGTGGGCGGCGATGCAGGCGCCGTCGGCCAGCTCGACATCCTGTGCGGGCAGTGCGATGGATGCCATCGCACCCCGGCCCGCCAGCCCCCGGGCGATCGCCTGGCTGCGCAAGGTCACGATCCGCGCGGCGTCGCGCAGCGATACCGCGCCGGCTATGCAGGCTGCGGCGATCTCGCCCTGGGAGTGACCGATCACCGCGTCCGGCCGCACACCGGCCGCCTGCCACACCGCGGCCAGGGAAACCATCACCGCCCAGGAGGCGGGCTGGACCACATCGACCCGGTCCACCACCGCCGGATCATCCAGCACCGCAAACAGATCCCAGTCCACGAAGTCACGCAGGGCGGCCGCGCACTCGGCCATCCGCTCGGCGAACACCACCGAGGATTCCCGCAGCGCACTGCCCATCCCCAGCCACTGCCACCCCTGACCCGGGAAGACAAACACCACCCGGGGGTCGGGCATGGCAGTGCCGGTGCCGGTAACAGTGTCATCGCCCAGGAGTACGGCGCGGTGCTCGAACACCGACCGTGTCACCGCCAGTGTCGACGCGACAGCAGGCATGTCTGCCTCGGGTGAGGCCGCCAGGTAGGCGCGCAGCCGGTCTTCGGCCTCGGCCAGGGCGGACTGGGTCTTGGCCGATACCACCAGGGGCAGCACATCCGAGGCCACCACCGGCACCTCTACGGGCTGCGCCTCCTCCACAGGCTGGACGGGTGCGCTCTCCAGGATGACGTGAGCGTTGGTGCCGCTGACGCCGAAGGACGACACGCCTGCCCGGCGGGGCCGGTCGCCCTCGGGCCAGGACTGGTTCTCCCGCACCAGCTCAACCGCGCCCGCCGACCAGTCCACATGCCGCGACGGCTCGTTCACGTGCAGGGTGCGGGGGACCGTGTGGTGTTGCAGGGCCATCACCATCTTGATGACGCCCGACACACCCGAGGCGGCCTGGGTATGGCCGATGTTCGACTTCAGCGAGCCCAGCAGCAGGGGCCGCTCACGGTCCTGGCCGTACGTGGCGAGTACCGCCTGGGCCTCGATCGGGTCACCCAGCGTCGTACCCGTGCCGTGGGCCTCGACCACATCGACCTCGGCCGTGGTCAGACCCGCGTTGGCCAACGCTTGCCGGATCACCCCCTGCTGGGAGGGTCCATTCGGCGCGGACAAGCCGTTCGACGCACCGTCCTGGTTGACCGCTGAGCTGCGGACTACTGCCAGTACCTGGTGGTCGTTGCGGCGGGCGTCGGAGAGCCGCTCTACCAGCAGGACGCCGACGCCCTCGGCCCATCCTGTGCCGTCCGCGGCGTCGGCGAAGGCTTTGCACCGGCCGTCGGTTGCCAGGCCGCGCTGGCGGGAGAACTCCACGAAGCTTTGTGGTGTGGCCATCACGGTGGCGCCGCCGACCAGAGCCAGCGAGCACTCACCTTGCCGGAGGGCGTACCCGGCCTGGTGCAAAGCCACCAGTGATGACGAGCAGGCCGTGTCGACGGTGATGGCGGGGCCTTCGAGGCCGAAGAAGTACGACACCCGGCCGGAGAGGACACTGGTCGCGCTCGCGGTGGCTGCGAAGCCGCCGAGGTCGGCACCGGTACCGTAGCCACCGGCGTAGGCGCCCATGAAGACGCCGGTGTCGCTACCGCGTACGGAACCGGGCTCGATCCCGGCCCGTTCGAACGCCTCCCAGGACACCTCCAGCACCAGCCGCTGCTGCGGATCCATCGCCAGTGCCTCACGCGGGCTGATCCCGAAGAACGAGGCGTCGAAGCTGGACGCGTTGTCGAGGAAGCCGCCCTCCACGCAGTACGACTTCCCCGGCGCATCCGGGTCCGGGTCGTACAGACTCTCCGCGTCCCAGCCACGGTCTGTGGGGAAACCGGAAACCGCATCCGTACCCGACTCGACCAAACGCCACAGATCCTCCGGCGACGACACCCCACCCGGCAGACGGCACGCCATACCCACAATCGCCAACGGCTCATCCTGCCCCACCACCGAGGCAGTGCGTACCAGCACAGGATTCTCGCCGGTGAACAACTCCCCCAGCCGGGCAGCCAAGACCGTCGGGGTCGGGTAGTCGAACACCAACGTGGCGGGCAACCGCAACCCCGTCGCCTTCGCCAGGCCGTTCCGTAGCTCCACCGCGGTCAGCGAATCGATACCCAGATCCCTGAACGCTCCGGTCACCGGAATGGTGCGGGCATCGGCGTGCCCCAGAACCGTCGCGGCGGTATCACACACCAGCTTCAGCAGTGACTTCGCCCGTTCCTCCGGTGCCAGAGCGGCCAGCCACTGTGCTCCACCGGCGACAGCGGCCCGCCGGGCGATCGGGCGGTGCAACGAGCGGAGTAGCGCCGGGACTTCGGCCTCCCGCACCGGATCCATCGGTGCGGCCACCAGAACCGGCTCACCACGACGCGACGCGGTGTCGAACAGCCGCATTCCGTGCTCGGCGGTGATGGTTCGCAGGCCGCTACGCCGGATTCGGCCGTGGTCGGTGCCGGTCAGCTTTGCGGTCAGGCCGCTGGCGTCCTCCCAGAGGCCCCAGGCGAGTGCGAGCGCGGGCAGGCCCTCGGCTCGGCGTTGTTCGGCCAGCGCATCCAGGAACGCGTTCGCCGCCGCGTAGTTACCTTGCCCCGCACCACCCATGACACCGGCCGCCGAGGAGTACATGACGAATGCGGCCAGGTCGGTGTCGCGGGTGAGTTCGTGCAGGTGCCAGGCGCCGTCGGCCTTGGGCCGCAGTACCGTCTCCAGCCGCTGCGCGGTCAGGGACTCCACCACACCGTCATCCACCACACCCGCGGTGTGGATGACCGCCGTCAGGGGATGCTCCGGTGACACCCCCGCCAGCACCTGCGCCAGCCCGGCACGATCCGACACGTCACAGGCCGCTGTCTCCACCGCGGCACCCAACTCGGCCAGCTCGCTGAGCAGTACCTCGTCCGGGGTGCTGCGGGACAGCAACAGCAGATGACGCACACCGCGTTCGGTCACCAGGTGCCGGGCGACGATCCCCGCCAGCACACCCGAACCGCCCGTTACCAGGACCGTGCCATCCGGATCCCACGCCCTTTCAGACTCAGGGCCAGCGGCATGCGTACGGGTCAGTCGTGGTACTTCGTAGCGGCCGTCGCAGATCCGCAGCCGTGGCTCGTCCAATCCGACGGTCGCGGCCAGCTGGTCCGGAGTGAGGGCGTCGTCGTCGCTTTCCACCAGGACGAACCGGCCGGGGTGCTCGGACTGCGCCGACCGCATCAACCCCGACACGGCCGCAGCGGCCAGCCCAGTGCCGGTCCGCACGACCAGCGTGCTGTCAGCGAAGCGTTCCCCGGCCAGCCACCCCTGTACTGTTTGCAGGACCTGGGCGGTCAGTATGCGAGTCTGCGCCAGCGGGTCGTCGTTGCCGGGGCGTGCGGTGAACACCACGACATCGGGCACCGGCGCATCACCGTCCACCGCCAGGTCTTCAAAGGCACCCACCGGCAGGCCAGTCTGCTGAGGGGCGGGGATTTCTGTCCAGGTCAGGGTGAGCAGGTCGGTGGTACTGGTGGGCGGTTCGTTGACGGGAACAGCGTCCAGTGTGAGGGAGCGGGCGGCCAGGACGGGGAGGCCTGTGCTGTCGGTGGCGTCCACGGACAGGGTGCCGTCATCGTGTGAGGTGAGGCGAACGCGCAGCTCGCCGGGGTGGCCGGCGTACAGGGTCAGGCCCTGCCACACGGCAGGGGTCTCCTCGCCTACGGCGGTGAGGGCGGCAGTCATCAGGCCGGGATGAAGCACAAACCTGGTGGCGTCGTGGGTGTCGTCCAGGGCGACCTCGGCGAACACATCACTGCCGCGGTGCCACACCCCGCGCAGTGACGGTACTCGGGTCTCGACCGGGACCGCACCGGCCGGCGGCCACACCCCATCGGCCTGCCAGCCGGACACCCTGCCGGTGGCGGTGGTGACCAGGGTCGCGCTGGCCAGACGTGTCCAGGGCTCGCCGTCGCTGTAACGGGCATGGACACTGAGCTGGCGGCGGCTGGCCTCGTCCGGTTCGCTCACCCAGGTTTGTACCTGGACGGCGCCGTCGTCGGGGAGCAGCAGCAACGCTTCCACGGTGAGTTCCTCAACGAGGCCGCAGCCGGTCTCGTCCGCCGCTGCCAGCGCCATCTCCACCAACGCCGTCGCGGGTAGAACCGCCTGGTCCCGCAGCCACAGTTCACCGCTTCGGGAGACTTGCGAGGTGAACAGCACTCCACTGGCCTCGGCCAGCCCTACCGCCGCCCCGAGCAACGGATGACCACCCGCAGCCGACCGGTCCGCGCCCTTGAGCCAGTACCGCTGATGCTGGAACGCGTACGTCGGAAGATCCAGCACCCGGCCCGGGACATCGCCCAGCACCGCAGGCCAGTCGACAGTCACGCCGCTGACATACAGATGGGCCAGGGCGCTGATCGCGGCCTGTGCCTCGTGGTCGCCGTGCAGCATCGCGATGCCGTCGACCAGGCGGGCCAGTGACCGGTCGGCACCCAACTCGACGAAAACCGCGTCACCGTAGGAAGCGACCCGCTCACCGAACCGGACCACATCCCGGACCTGCCGCACCCAATACTCAGCAGTCGCAACCTGATCACCCGCGGCCATGGTGAGACGGGGCGTTTGGTAGGTGAGGCGTTCGGCCACCGCCCGGAACTCCTCCAGCATTGGTTCCATACGAGCGGAGTGGAACGCATGGCTGGTCGCCAGACGTGTTGACTTACCCAAGGCCGCTGCGGCCCGCAGTACGGGGGCCTCATCACCGGAGAGAACCACCGACGACGGCCCGTTGACCGCCGCGATCTCCACACCCTCACACAGAACCGCTTCTGCTTCTTCCTCGGAGACCGGAACAGCGACCATCACCCCACCCGGGGGCAGGGCCTGCATCAGGCGGGCCCGCGCCGACACCAATGTGCAGGCGTCTTCCAGCGACCACAGCCCGGAGACGTATCCGGCGGCGAGTTCGCCGACAGAATGGCCGATCACCGCATCCGGTCGTACACCCCAGGACTCCAACAACCCGAACAGAGCCACCTGCAAAGCGAACAAAGCGGGCTGGGCGTAACCGGTCTCGTTCACATCGAGATCGGGCACATCCAGCAGATCCCACACCTGCTGATGGATCTGTGCGAAGACGGGGAACGCGGCGGCCAGTTCCTCCCCCATACCGGAACGCTGCGACCCCTGCCCCGGGAAGACGAACACCAACCTTGGACCAGACACCGCAGCCCCGGTAACGGTGTTATCTCCCATGAGTACGGCCCGGTGCTCGAACACCGACCGCGTCACCGCCAGCGTCGACGCCACAGCCGGCAGATCCACCCCGGGCGACCCCGCCAGATACGCACGCAACCGGCCCTCATACTCGACCAGAGCTGGCAACGTCCTCGCTGACACCACCAACGGCACCCACTCCGACGCCACGACCGGCGCCTCCGCAGGCCGCACATCGTCCACAGCCTGCGTGGGGGGTGCGCTTTCCAGGATGACGTGGGCGTTGGTGCCACTGATCCCGAACGACGACACACCTGCCCGGCGAGGCCGGTCGGTGTCCGGCCACGGCTGGTTCTCCGTCACCAGCTCGACCGCGCCCTCCGTCCAGTCCACATGCCGCGACGGCTCATCCACATGCAACGTGCGCGGCACCAGCCCGTGCCGCAGCGCCATCACCATTTTGATGACACCCGACACACCCGCAGCAGCCTGCGTATGACCCAGATTCGACTTCACCGAACCCAGCAGCAACGGCCGCTCACGATCCTGACCATAGGTCGCGAGCAGCGCCTGCGCCTCGATCGGGTCACCCAACGTCGTACCCGTGCCATGCGCCTCGACCACATCCACCTCAGCCGTGGTCAAACCCGCGTTGGCCAGCGCCTGCCGGATCACCCGCTGCTGCGAGGGGCCGTTCGGCGCGGACAGGCCGTTCGACGCACCATCCTGGTTCACCGCCGAGCCCCGCACCACCGCCAACACCTGGTGACCCTTGGCCTGAGCATCCGACAAACGCTCCACCAGCAGGACGCCGACGCCCTCAGCCCATCCCGTGCCGTCCGCGGCATCGGCGAACGCCTTGCACCGGCCATCGGATGCCAGGCCACGCTGCCGCGAGAACTCCACGAAACTTTGCGGCGTGGCCATCACGGTGACACCGCCGACCAGGGCCAGGGAACATTCCCCCTGCCTCAGGGCATACCCCGCTTGGTGCAACGCCACCAGCGATGACGAACACGCCGTGTCCACCGTGACAGCTGGCCCCTCGAGGCCGAAGAAATACGACACCCGCCCCGACAGAACACTCACCGCACCGGCAGTCGCCCCGAAGCCGCCGAGGTCGGCACCGATGCCATAGCCACCGGGGTACGCACCCATGAAAACACCGGTATCAGTACCACGGAGGGAACCGGGCTCGATCCCGGCCCGCTCGAACGCCTCCCAGGAAGCCTCCAGGACCAGCCGCTGCTGCGGGTCCATCGCCAGAGCTTCCCGCGGGCTGATCCCGAAGAACGAGGCATCAAAGCCACCTGCGGAGTCCAGGAAACCGCCCTGTACGCAGTACGCCTTCCCGGGCGCGTCCGGATCAGGGTCGTACAGGTTCTCCACATCCCAGCCACGGTCGGTGGGGAAACCGGAAATCGCGTCCGTACCCGACTCGACCAAGCGCCACAGATCCTCCGGCGACGACACCCCACCCGGCAGACGGCACGCCATACCCACAATCGCCAACGGCTCGTCCATCGCTGCCCGCAACGATGTGTTCGCCTTGCGGAGCCGTGCATTCTCCTTGACCGACTTCCGCAATGCGTCGACAAGCTGATCTTCCCTCATCGTTCCTCCTCCAGCACGTGCTTGATGAGAGCGTCAGCGTCCATCTCATCGACGAAGTCCTCGTCATCGGCTTCCGAATCGGGCTTTGGAACGGCCAGGCCCTCCATGGCTGCCAGCCTCAGCAGCGTGTCCAGCACACCGGCCTCCCGGAACTTGGCAATCGAGACCCCCGCGAGCGCTCGGCGGAGCTCCTGCTCGTGGAGGCTAGGTTCGGGCTCCGCCGGAGCGAACAACTCGCCTAGCCGGGCGGCCAGGGCCGTCGGGGTCGGGTAGTCGAACGCCAACGTGGCGGGCAACCGCAACCCCGTCGCCTTCGCCAGACGGTTTCGCAGCTCCACCGCGGTCAGCGAATCGACGCCCAAATCCTTGAACGCCGCGGTCACCGGAATGCTGCCGACGTCGGCATGTCCCAGCACCGTCGCGGCGCCGTCACACACCACCCTCAACAACGCCTTCTCCCGTTCCTCCGGTGCCAGGGCGGTCAACCACTGCGCTGACGAGTCACCGGCAGAGGTGGCCCTGCGGGCGATCGGGCGGTGCAACGACCGCAGCAACGCCGGGACTTCGGCGTCCCGTACGGGCTCCATCGCGGCGGCTACCAGAACCGGTTCGTCGTGGCGTGAGGCGGTGTCGAACAGCCGCATCCCGTGCTCGGCGGAGAGGGCCCGCAGACCACCGCGCCGGATCCGGCCCCGGTCCGTATCGGTCAGCCTCGCCGTCAGACCACTCGCGTCCTCCCACAGACCCCACGCCAGGGAGAGCGCGGGCAGGCCCTCAGCACGACGCTGCTCCGCCAACGCATCCAGGAACGCGTTGGCCGCCGCGTAGTTGCCCTGCCCCGCACTACCGAGCACACCAGCGGCCGAGGAGTACATGACGAACGCGGCCAGATCGGCGTCCCGGGTGAGTTCGTGCAGGTGCCAGGCGCCGTCGGCCTTGGGCCGCAGGACCGTCTCCAGCCGCTGCGCGCTCAGGGACTCCACCACACCGTCGTCGAGTGCGCCAGCGGTGTGAATCACCGCCGTCAGGGGATGCTCCGGCGACACACCCGCCAGCACCCGCGCCAGCCCGTCACGATCCGATACGTCGCAATCCGCTGTTGCCACCTGGGCGCCCAATTTGACCAGCTCGCTGAGCAGCGCCTCGTCGGGGGTGCTGCGGGAGACCAGGAGAAGATGACGCACATCGCGTTCGGCCACCAGATGCCGGGCGACGATCCCCGCCAGCACGCCCGAACCACCGGTGACCAGGACCGTGCCATCCGGATCCCACGCCCTTTCAGTCTCAGCCTCCAGCTCAGGCTCAGGCTCAGGCTCAGCGACATGCGTACGGGTCAGTCGTGGTACTTCGTACCGGCCGTCGCAGATCCGCAGCTGCGGCTCGTCCAGTCCGACGGTGGCGGCCAGTTGGTCCGGGGTGAGGGTGTCGTCGTCGCTTTCGACCAGGACGAACCGGCCAGGGTGCTCGGACTGCGCCGACCGCATCAACCCCGACACAGCGGCAGCGGCCAGCCCGGTACCGGTCCGCACGACCAGCGTGCTGTCGGTGAAGCGATCCCCAGCCAGCCAGGTCTGGACTGTTCGCAAAACCTGGGCGGTCAGTACGCGGGTCTGTTCCAGCGGGTTCGGCGGGTTCTCGCTGCTGTCGGGGAGCGCGGTGAAGACCACCACCTCGGGCACCAGCACATCACTGCCCGACGCCAGGTCTTCGAACCTGCCCATGGTCAGGCTGGTCTCCTGGGGAGCGGGGATCTCCGTCCACGTCAAGGCGAGCAGATCATCGGCAGCGGAACCGAGCGCATCGGCCGACACCGCTCGCGTCACCAGCGAACCGACGGTAGCCACCGGCCGACCGATCTCATCGGCAACCCGCACACTCCAGCCATCCGCTGTCGGGGTCACCGCCACACGCAACGTGGCCGAACCAGTGCCATGGACCCGGACACCGTTCCAGGAAAACGGCAACCCCACACCCCGCTCGGCATCGGGCGCACTCAAGGTGCACGCATGCAAAGCCGCATCGAGCAGAGCCGGATGCACGGCATACCGTGCCGCCTCCCGCGCCTGCTCCTCCGCCAGAGCAACCTCGGCGAAGACCGTATCCCCCTCACGCCACGCAGCCTGCAAACCCTGGAACGCAGGACCGTACTCATACCCATCTGCCACCAACCGGTCATAGAAACCCACCACATCCACCGGCTGCGCCTGAGCCGGCGGCCACGAAGCAAACTCCGACAGCGCGACCGCCACCTCAGAGGTACCAATCACGGCGGAAACATGCCGAACCCAAGAATCGGCGTTCTCCGCCCGAGAGAAGACCGTCACCACCCGGCGCCCGGACTCATCGGCCTCGCCGACCGAGACGGACAGTTGCACACCGCCGGTCCGCGGCAGCAGGAGCGGGGTTTCGATCACCAGCTCATCGACAACATCACAACCGACCTCGCCGGCGGCGCGGACAACCAGCTCAACAAATGCCGTACCGGGGAGCAGCACACTGCCCCAGACCGCGTGATCAGCCAGCCAAGCATGCGTGGCCAGCGATACCCGCCCGGTCAACAGCACACCATCGGACTCAGGCAACTCCACCGCCACACCCAGCAACGGATGACCATCCACAGCCGAGCGATCCACACCCTCGACCCAATACCGCTGGTGCTGGAAGGCGTACGTCGGAAGGTCCAGCACCCGGGCCGTGGTGGTGCCGAGGACGGCGGGCCAGTCGACGGTGACGCCGTGGGTGTAGGCCTGCGCCAGGGCGGTGAGCATCCGGGTGGCATCCCCGTCGTCACGGCGCAACGTGGCAACCGTGACCGCGTCGTCATCCATCGCCTGCAACAACACCGGGCTGGCACTGACCTCGATGAACACGGTCTCGCCCTGGTCCTGCAACTGGCGGACGGCGGGGTCGAAGCCCACCGGTTCACGCAGGTTCCGGTACCAGTACTCCGCATCCAGCGGACCCTCGATCCAGGTGCCGTCCACGGTCGACAGCCACGGCACCACCGGAGCCTGCGAGCCGATACCGGCGGTGATGTCGAGCAGTTCGTCGCGGATCAGCTCGACGTGCGGGGTGTGCGAGGCATAGTCGACCGTGATCCGCCGCACCCGCGTCCCTTGGGCCTCATGAGCGGTCAGGACACGGTCGACCGCCTCCGGGGTGCCCGCGATCACGGTGGAGGCGGGGCCGTTGTGGGCGGCAATCCAGGCGCCCTCGGTCAGCTCGATCTCGTGTGCGGGCAGTGCGATGGATGCCATCGCACCCCGGCCCGCCAGGCCCCGGGCGATCGCCTGACTGCGCAAGGTCACGATCCGGGCGGCGTCACGTAGCGATACGGCACTGGCTATGCAGGCTGCGGCGATCTCGCCCTGGGAGTGGCCGATCACCGCGTCCGGCCGCACACCGGCCGCCTGCCACACCGCCGCCAGGGAAACCATCACCGCCCACGAAGCAGGCTGAACCACATCAACCCGGTCCACCACCACCGGATCATCCAGCACCGCAAACAGATCCCAGTCCACAAACTCACTCAACGCCGCCGCACACTCGGCCATCCGCTCGGCAAACACCACCGACGCACCCCGCAGCGCACTGCCCATCCCCAACCACTGCCACCCCTGACCCGGGAACACAAACACCACCCGAGGATCAGACACAGCAGTACCGGTGCCGGTGCCGGTGCCGGTGCCGGTAACGGTGTCGTCGCCCAGCAGCACAGCACGGTGCTCGAACACCGACCGCGTCACCGCCAGTGTCGACGCCACAGCCCGCGTATCCACGCCGGGTGAGGCCGCCAGGTAGGCGCGCAGCCGGTCCTCGGCCTCGGCCAGGGCGGACTGGGACTTGGCCGACACCACCAGCGGCACCAACTCCGACGCCACCACGGGCGTCACAACAGGCTGCGCCTCCTCCGCGGGCTGAGCCGGTGCGCTCTCCAGGATGACGTGAGCGTTCGTACCGCTGACACCGAAGGACGACACACCGGCCCGGCGGGGCCCCTCGCTGTCGGGCCAGGACTGGTTCTCCCGCACCAGCTCAACCGCACCCACCGACCAGTCCACATGCCGCGACGGCTCATCCACATGCAACGTGCGCGGCACCAGCCCGCGCTGGAGCGCCATCACCATCTTGATAACACCCGACACACCCGAGGCGGCCTGCGTATGGCCGATGTTCGACTTCAACGAGCCCAGCAGCAGGGGCCGCTCACGGTCCTGGCCGTACGTGGCGAGCAGCGCCTGGGCCTCGATCGGGTCACCCAACGTCGTACCCGTGCCATGCGCCTCGACCACATCCACCTCAGCGGTGCTCAGGCCAGCGTTACTGAGAGCGGCCCGGATCACCCGCTGCTGCGAAGGACCGTTCGGCGCGGTCAGCCCGTTGGACGCACCGTCCTGGTTCACCGCCGAGCCCCGCACCACCGCAAGCACCTGGTGGCCGTTGCGGCGGGCGTCGGAAAGCCGCTCTACCAGCAGCAGACCCGCGCCCTCGGAGAAACCGGCACCATCCGCACTGTCCGCGAACGCCTTACACCGGCCATCGGAGGCCAGACCACGCTGCCGAGCGAACTCGGTGAAAACCTCCGGCGTGGCCATCACCGTCACACCACCGGCCAACGCCATCGAACACTCACCATTACGCAACGCCTGCGCCGCCAGATGCAAAGCAACCAGAGACGAGGAGCACGCCGTATCCATCGTGATCGCCGGACCCTCAAGACCGAAGAAGTACGACACCCGGCCGGACAACACGCTGGGGCCGGACGTGGCGCCATAACCTTCGCGATCAAACCCGACGCCGTAGCCAACGGGGAATGCACCAATGAAGACGCCGGTGTCGCTGCCACGTACGGAACCAGGCTCGATCCCAGCCCGCTCGAACGCCTCCCAGGACACCTCCAACAGCAACCGCTGCTGCGGATCCATCGCCAACGCCTCACGCGGACTGATCCCGAAGAACCCGGCATCAAAGCCAGCCGCGGCATCCAGGAAGCCACCCTGCACGGAATACGACTTCCCTGCCGCCTCCGGATCCGGATCGAACAGACCCTCGAGGTCCCAGCCACGGTCGGTGGGGAAACCGGAGACCGCATCCGCACCCGACTCGACAAGGCGCCACAGGTCTTCAGGAGAAGCCACACCGCCCGGCAGACGGCACGCCATACCCACAATCGCCAACGGCTCATCCTGCCCCACCACCGACACTGACGGGCGTGCCGCAACAGGAGTTTCACCGACGAACAACTCACCCAGCCGGACGGCCAAGGACGCCGGGGTCGGATAGTCGAACACCAACGTGGCGGGCAACCGCAACCCCGTCGCCGTCACCAGACGGTTCCGCAACTCCACCGCCATCAGCGAATCCACACCCAGTTCCTTGAACGCACCAGCCGTCGGAATGCTGCGGGCGTCAGCGTGTCCCAGAACCACGGCGGCACTGTCACACACCACCTTCAACAGCGCCTTCTCCCGCTCGGCCGGTGCCAGGGCCGCCAGCCACTGCACCCCACCGCTGGCGGAAGCGGCCCGCCGGGCAACCGGGCGATGCAACGAACGCAGCAGCGCAGGGACTTCGCCGTCTCGGGTCGGGTCCATCACAGCGGGCACCAAGAGCGGTTCGCCGTGGCGTGACGCGGTGTCGAACAGCCGCATCCCGCCCTCAGCGGTGATGGTTCGCATACCACTGCGCCGGATCCGGTCATGGTCGGTGCCGGTGAGTTTCGCGGTCAGGTCTTCGGTGTCCTCCCACAAACCCCACGCCAGCGCAAGTGCGGGCAGGCCCTGGGTACGCCGCTCTTCGGCGAGGGCGTCCACGAACGCGTTGGCTGCCGCGTAGTTGCCTTGCCCCTTATAGCCCAGCACACCAGCGGCGGAGGAGTACATGACGAATGCCGCCAGGTCGGTGTTCCGGGTGAGTTCGTGGAGGTGCCAGGCGCCGTCTGCCTTGGGCCGTAGCACCGTGTCCAGTTGTTGTGTGGTCAGGGACTCCACGACGCCGTCGTCGAGTGCGCCGGCGGTGTGGATCACGGCCGTCAGGGGGTGTTGCGGTGATACGCCCGCCAGTGCGCGTGCCAGCCCGGCGCGGTCCGATACGTCGCAGGCCGCGGTGTCGACCTGGGCGCCCAGCTCGGCGAGTTCGTTGATGAGTGTTTGGTCGGGGGTGGTGCGGGAGAGCAGCAGCAGATGCCGTGCGCGGTGTTCGGTTACCAGGTGGCGGGCGAGGATGGCTGCCAGGACGCCGGAGCCGCCGGTGATCAGGATGGTGCCGTCGGGGTCGGGTCGACGGGGGATAGTGAGGACGATCTTGCCGATGTGGCGGGCGCGGCTCATCCAGCTGAACGCATCACGAGCCTGACGGATGTCCCAGGCCCGCACCGGCAGGGGTTGTAGGACGCCTTGTCCGAACAGGGTGAGGATTTCGGTGATGATCTCCCGAAGCCGGTCCGGGCCGGCGTCCATCAGGTCGAACGCCTGGTAGCTGGTACCCGGCCGCTCGGCGGTGACCTGCTGCGCATCGCGGATATCGGTCTTGCCCATCTCCACGAACCGGCCACCACGAGGCAGCAGATCAAGCGAGGCATCGACAAAGTCACCACTGAGAGAGTTCAGGACGACATCGACACCCCGCCCGTCTGTAGTGTCCAGGAACGCTTCCCGGAAGCCCGTGGTGCGGGAGTCCGCGATCCGAGTGCCGTCCAGACCCGCCTCATACAGGATGTGCTGCTCGCCTGTGCTGGCGGTGGTCGCATAGATCTGCGCGCCGAGGTGGCGTGCGATCTGGGTCGCCGCCATGCCCACACCACCCGCCGCGGCGTGGATCAGCACCGACTCACCCGCACTCAGCCCGGCCAGATCCACCAGCCCGTAATACGCGGTGGCGAACACCACCGGGACGGATGCCGCCGTAGTGAAGGACCAGCCATCAGGCATCACAGCGAGCAGACGACGATCGGCGATCGCGACCGCCCCGATCCCGCCGCCCACAAGACCGAACACTCGGTCTCCCGGGGCCAGGTCGTGGACCCTCGGGCCGACCTCGATCACCACGCCCGCGGCCTCAGCTCCGGTCACAGCCTCACCGGGGTAAGTGCCGAGCGCGATAGGGACATCGCGGAAGTTCAGGCCTGCGGCGCGTATGTCTATGCGTACTTCGCCGGGTTGCAGGGGCCGTTCGGCGGTGTCGGTGGGTATCAGCGCGAGGTCTTGCAGGGTTCCGCTGCGGGAGTGTTCCAGCAGCCAGGCACGATTGTCGGGGATCGTCAGCGGGCTGTGTTCGGGGGTATTGGTCCGGGCCAGGCGTACTGCCTCGTACCGGCCGTCGTTGATCCGCAGGCGCGGCTCGTCGAGCCCGACGGTGGCAGCGAGTTGGTCCGAGGTTAGGGTGTCGTCGTCGCTTTCCACCAGGATGAACCGGCCGGGGTGTTCGGACTGGGCCGATCGCATCAGGCCCGACACTGCGGCGGCGGCCGGCCCGGTGCCGGTCCGTACGACCAGGGTGCTGTCGGTGAAGCGTTCCCCGGCCAGCCAGGTCTGGACTGCCTGGAGGACTTGGGCGGTCAGCGTGCGGGCTTGTTCCAGCGGGTTCTCGCTGCTGGTGGGGAGTGCGGTGAAGATCACCACGTCGGGTACCGGCATGTTGCCGTCCGCCAGGTCTTCGAACCTGCCCATGGTCAGGCTGGTTTCCTGGGGGGCCGGGATTTCCGTCCACGTCAGGGTGAGCAGGTCGTCCGTGGTGGAGCCGAGTGTGTCGGCGGTTACCGGCCGGGTGATGAGGGAACCGATGGTGGCCACGGGTCGGCCGGTGTCATCGGCGACCCGCACACTCCAGCCATCCGTTGCCTGTGTCAGCGCGACACGCAGCGTGGCCGAGCCCGTGGCATGGACCTGAACACCGTTCCAGGAGAACGGCATCCGCACGGTCTGCTGGTCGGTATCGGGTGTGTTCAGGATGCTGGCGTGCATGGCGGCGTCCAACAGCGCCGGGTGTACGGCGTATCGTGCCGCCTCCTGCGCCTGCTCCTCAGCCAGAGCAACCTCGGCGTAGACGGTGTCCCCGTCACGCCACGCAGCCTCCAGCCCCTGGAACGCGGGACCGTACTCGGTACCTGCCGCAGCCAGCCGATCGTAGAAGTCGGCCACGTTCACCGGCTGCGCCTGGGCTGGCGGCCACGAGGCGAACTCCGACAGCGAGAGGGGTGCGTCAGAGGCACTGATCGTGGCGGAAACGTGCCGGGTCCACGTGTCCGTGTCGTCCGCCCGAGAAAAGACCGTCACCGCGCGGTGTCCGGACTCGTCGGCCTCGCCGACGGACACGGACAGTTGCACGCCCCCGGTCTGCGGCAGGAGGAGCGGGGTTTCGATCACGAGCTCGTCGACGATGTCGCATTCGACCTCGTCGGCGGCGCGGACGACCAGTTCCACGAATGCGGTGCCGGGGAGCAGGACGCTGCCCCGGACCGCGTGGTCGGCCAGCCATGTGTAGGTGGCCAGTGATACCCGCCCGGTGAGTACCACACCGTCGGAGCCGGGCAGTGCCACTACCGTGCCCAGCAGTGGATGACCGTCGGCGGTCGACCGGTCCACGTTCTTGAGCCAGTACCGCTGATGCTGGAAGGCGTAGGTCGGAAGATCCAGCACCCGGCCCGGGACATTGCCCAGCACCGCAGGCCAGTCGACAGTCACACCCTGGACATAGGCCTGCGCCAGAGCCGTGACCATACGGGCGGCGCCCCCGTCGTCACGGCGCAACGTGGCAACCGTGACCGCGTCGTCGCCCATCGCCTGCAACAACACCGGGCTGGCACTGACCTCCACGAACACGGTCTCGCCCTGGTCCTGCAACTGGCGGACGGCGGGGGCGAAGCCCACTGGTTCACGCAGGTTCCGGTACCAGTACTCCGCATCCAGCGGTCCCTCGACCCAGGTCCCGTCCACGGTCGACAGCCACGGCACCACCGGAGCCTGCGAGTCGATACCGGCGGTGATGTCGAGCAGTTCGTCGCGGATCAGCTCGACGTGCGGAGTGTGCGAGGCAAAGTCGACGGTGATCCGCCGCACCCGCGCCCCCCGCGCCTCATGAGCGGTCAGGACACGATCCACTGCCTCCGGGGCACCCGCGATGACGGTGGAGGCGGGGCCGTTGTGGGCGGCGATCCAGGCGCCGTCGGCCAGCTCGATCTCGTGTGCGGGCAGTGCGATGGATGCCATCGCACCCCGGCCCGCCAGACCCCGGGCGATCACCTGACTGCGCAACGTCACGATCCGGGCGGCGTCGCGCAGCGACAGCGCACCTGCTACGCAGGCTGCGGCGATCTCACCCTGGGAGTGACCGATCACCGCATCCGGCCGCACACCGGCCGCCTCCCACACCGCCGCCAGGGAAACCATCACCGCCCAGGAGGCGGGCTGAACCACATCGACCCGGTCCACCACCGCCGGATCATCCAAAACCGCAAACAGATCCCAATCCACAAACTCACCCAACGCCGCCGCACACTCAGCCATCCGCTCCGCGAACACCACCGACGAACCCCGCAGCGCACTGCCCATCCCCAGCCACTGCCACCCCTGACCCGGGAAGACAAACACCACCCGGGGGTCGGACATAGCAAGACCGGTGCCGGTAACAGTGTCATCGCCGAGGAGCACGGCGCGGTGCTCGAACACCGACCGTGTCACCGCCAGTGTCGACGCGACAGCAGGCATGTCTGCCTCGGGTGAGGCCGCCAGGTAGGCGCGCAGCCGGTCCTCGGCCTCGGCCAGGGCGGACTCGGTCTTGGCCGACACCACCAGCGGCACCAGCTCCGAGGCCACCACCGGCACCTCTACGGGCTGCGCCTCCTCCGCGGGCTGGGCGGGTGCGCTCTCCAGGATGACGTGAGCGTTCGTACCGCTGACACCGAAGGACGACACACCGGCCCGGCGGGGCCGGTCGCCCTCGGGCCAGGACTGGTTCTCCCGCACCAGCTCAACCGCACCCACCGACCAGTCCACATGCCGCGACGGCTCATCCACATGCAACGTGCGCGGCACCAGCCCGCGCTGGATCGCCATCACCATCTTGATAACACCCGACACACCCGAGGCAGCCTGCGTATGGCCGATGTTCGACTTCAACGAGCCCAGCAGCAGAGGCCGCTCACGATCCTGGCCGTACGTGGCGAGTACCGCCTGGGCCTCGATCGGGTCACCCAGTGTCGTACCCGTGCCATGGGCCTCGACCACATCCACCTCATGCGCCGCAAGACCGGCGTTGCTGAGAGCGGCTTGGATCACCCGCTGCTGCGAAGGACCATTCGGCGCGGTCAGCCCGTTCGACGCACCGTCCTGGTTCACCGCCGAGCTACGGACCACTGCCAGCACCTGGTGGCCCTTAGCTTGCGCGTCAGACAAACGCTCCACCAGCAGGACGCCGACGCCCTCAGCCCATCCCGTGCCGTCCGCACTGTCCGCGAACGCCTTGCACCGGCCATCGGAGGCCAGACCGCCCTGGCGCGAGAACTCGGTGAAGAGCTCCGGTGTGGCCATCACGGTGGCGCCGCCAACCAGAGCCAGCGAACACTCACCCTGCCGCAAGGCATACCCGGCCTGGTGCAACGCCACCAGTGATGACGAGCAGGCCGTGTCCACTGTGAACGCGGGCCCCTCTAGACCGAAGAAGTACGACACCCGGCCGGACAGGACACTGGTCGCGCCGGCGGTGGCGCCGAAGCCGCCGAGGTCGGCACCGATGCCGTAGCCACCGGGGTACGCGCCCATGAAGACACCGGTATCAGTACCGCGTACGGAACCAGGCTCGATACCGGCCCGCTCGAACGCCTCCCAGGACACCTCCAACAGCAGCCGCTGCTGCGGATCCATCGCCAGTGCCTCACGCGGACTGATCCCGAAGAACGAGGCGTCGAAACCGGCCGCAGCGTCCAGGAAGCCGCCCTCAGCACGGTAAGACTTACCGGCCGGGTCAAAGTTCTCCACGTCCCAGCCACGGTCAGTGGGGAAACCGGAGACCGCATCCGTACCCGACTCGACCAAGCGCCACAGGTCTTCAGGAGAGGCCACACCGCCCGGCAAGCGACACGCCATACCCACAATCGCCAACGGCTCGTCCTGCGCCACCGCCGACACCGGCCCGCGTACCGGGACAGGGTTCTCGCCGGTGAACAACTCCCCCAGCCGGGTAGCCAAGACCGTCGGGGTGGGGTAGTCGAACACCAACGTGGCGGGCAACCGCAACCCCGTCGCCTTCGCCAGACGGTTCCGCAACTCCACCGCCGTCAGCGAATCCACACCCAGATCCCTGAACACGGCGGATACGGAGACAGTGCTGGCGTCGGCGTGTCCCAGAACGGTCGCGGCACTGTCAGACACTAGCTTCAGCAGTGCCTTCTCCCGTTCGGCTGGTGTCAGGGTCGCCAGCCACCGCGCTCCGCCAGCGGTAGCGGCCCGCCGGGCGATCGGGCGGTGCAACGACCGCAGCAACGCCGGGACTTCGGCGTCCCGTACGGGCTCCATCGCGGCGGCTACCAGAACCGGGTCGTCGTGGCGTGAGGCGGTGTCGAACAGCCGCATCCCGTGCTCGGCGGAGAGGGCCCGCAGCCCACCGCGCCGGATCCGGCCCCGGTCCGTATCGGTCAGCCTCGCCGTCAGACCACTGCTGTCCTCCCACAGACCCCACGCCAGCGAGAGCGCGGGCAGACCCTCAGCACGACGCTGCTCCGCCAACGCATCCAGGAACGCGTTGGCCGCCGCGTAGTTCCCCTGCCCCGCGCTACCGAGCACACCGGCTGCCGAGGAGTACATGACGAACGCCGCCAGGTCGGCGTCCCGGGTGAGTTCGTGCAGGTGCCAGGCGCCGTCGGCCTTGGGCCGCCGCACCGTCTCCAGCCGCTGCGCGGTCAGGGACTCCACCACACCGTCATCCACCACACCCGCGGTGTGGATCACGGCCGTCAGGGGATGCTCCGACGACACCCCCGCCAGCACCTGCGCCAGCCCGGCACGATCGGACACGTCACAGGCCGCTGTCTCCACCGCGGCACCCAACTCGGCCAACTCGCCGATCAGTGCCTCGTCCGGGGTGCTGCGGGAGACCAGCAGCAGATGACGCACATCGCGTTCGGCCACCAGGTGCCTGGCGACGATCCCCGCCAGGACGCCGGAACCGCCCGTGACCAGGACCGTGCCATCCGGATCCCAAATCCCTTCAGACTCAGCCTTAGGCTCAGCGGCATGCGTACGGGTCAGCCGTGGCACTTCGTACCGGCCGTCGTTGATCCGCAGCCGTGGCTCGTCCAGTCCGACGGTGGCGGCCAGTTGGTCCGGGGTGAGGGTGTCGTCGTCGCTTTCGACCAGGACGAACCGGCCGGGGTGCTCGGACTGCGCCGACCGCATCAACCCCGACACAGCGGCAGCAGCCAGCCCGGTACCGGTCCGCACGACCAGCGTGCTGTCGGTGAAGCGATCCCCGCCAAGCCAGGTCTGGACTGTTTGCAGAACCTGGGCGGTCAGTACGCGGGTCTGTTCCAGCGGGTTCGGCGGGTTCTCGCTGCTGTCGGGGAGCGCGGTGAAGACCACCACCTCGGGCACCGGCACATCACCCTCCGGCACCAGGTCTTCGAACCGGCCGACCGTCAGGCCGGTCTGCTCAGGGGTGGGGATTTCTGTCCAGGTCAGGGTGAGCAGGTCGTCGGTGCTGGTGGCAGGTTCGTAGACGGGGACGGTGCCCGGGGTGAGGGAGCGGGCGGTCAGGACGGGCAGGCCCGTGCTGTCGGTGGCGTCCACGGACAGGGTGCCGTCATCGTGTGAGGTGAGGCGGACGCGCAGCTCGCCGGGGTTGCCGGCGTGCAGGGTCAGGCCCTGCCACACGGCGGGGGTCTCCTCGCCTACGGCGGTGAGCGCGGCGGCCATCAGACCGGGATGAAGCACAAACCTGGTGGCGTCGTGAGTGTCGTCCAGAGCGACCTCGGCGAATACATCGCTGCCCAGGCGCCACACCCCGCGCAGCGACGGTGCCGATATCCCGACCGGGACCGCACCAGACGGCGGCCACACCTCCCCGGCCTGCCAGCCGGACACCCTGCCGGTGGTGGTGGTGGCCAGGGTCGCGGTGGCCAGGCAGGTCCAGGGCTCGCCGTCGCTGTTACGGGCGTGGATACTGAGTCGGCGCCGTCCGGTCTCGTCTGGTTCGCTCACCCAGGTTTGTACCTGGACGGCGCCGTCGTCGGGGAGCAGCAGCAACGCTTCCACGGTGAGTTCTTCGACAAGCCCGCAGCCGGTCTCGTCCGCTGCTGCCAGCGCCATCTCCACGAACGCGGTGGCGGGCAGGGCCGTCTGGTCCCGCAGCCACAGATCACCGCTCCGGGACACCCGGGCCGTGAACAGCACCCCGCTGGCCTCGGCCAGCCGCACTGCCTCACCCAGCAGCGGATGCCCACCCGCAGCCGACCGGTCCGCGCCCTCGAGCCAGTACCGCTGATGCTGGAAGGCGTACGTCGGAAGATCCAGCACCCGGCCCCGGGCATCGCCCAGCACCGCGGGCCAGTCGACAGTCACGCCGTTGACGTACAGGTGGGCCAGGGCGCTGATCGCGGCCTGTGCCTCGTGGTCGCCGTGCAGCATCGCGATGCCGTCGACCAGGCGGGCCAGTGACCGGTCGGCACCCAGCTCGACGAACACCGCGTCACCGTAGGAAGCGGCCTGCTCGCCGAACCGGACCACATCCCGGACCTGCCGCACCCAATACTCAGCGGTCGCAACCTGATCACCCGCCGCCATGGTCAGACGAGGTGTCCGGTAAGTCAGGCCTTCGGCGACCGCCCTAAACTCCTCCAGCATCGGCTCCATACGGGCGGAATGGAACGCGTGACTGGTCGCCAACCGCGTCCACTTCCCCAACGTAGCTGCGGCCCGCAGCACGGCGGCCTCATCACCGGAGAGAACCACCGACGACGGCCCGTTGACCGCCGCGATCTCCACACCCTCACACAGAACCGCTTCTGCTTCTTCCTCGGAGACCGGAACAGCGACCATCACCCCACCCGCAGGCAGAGCCTGCATCAGACGCGCCCGCGCCGACACCAATGTGCAGGCGTCTTCCAGCGACCACACCCCGGAGACGTATCCGGCGGCGAGTTCGCCGACAGAATGGCCGATCACCGCATCCGGACCAACACCCCACGACTCCAGCAACCCGAACAGAGCCACCTGCAACGCAAACAAAGCAGGCTGGGCGTAACCGGTCTCGTTCACCTCCAGATCGGGCACATCCAGCAGATCCCACACCTGCTGATGAATCCGCGCGAAGACAGGGAACGCGGCGGCCAGCTCCTCACCCATACCGCCACGCTGCGACCCCTGCCCCGGGAAGACGAACACCACCCGAGGATCAGACACCGCAGTCCCGGTAACGGTGTCATCTCCCATGAGTACGGCCCGGTGCTCGAACACCGAGCGTGTCACCGCCAGTGTCGACGCCACAGCCCGCATATCCACCCCGGGCGACCCCGCCAGATACGCACGCAACCGGCCCTCATAGACCGCCAGAGCCGACTGCGTCCTGGCCGACATCACCAACGGCACCCACTCCGGCGCCGACTCGACCACCGTGTTCTCCACAACCTGCGTGGGAGGTGCGCTTTCCAGGATGACGTGGGCATTGGTGCCACTGATCCCGAACGACGACACACCCGCCCGACGCGGCCGACCCGAATCCGGCCACGGCCGGTTCTCCGTCACCAACTCAACCGCACCCGCCGACCAGTCCACATGCCGCGACGGCTCATCCACATGCAGCGTGCGCGGCACGAGACCGTGCCGGAGCGCCATCACCATCTTGATGACACCCGCCACACCCGCAGCAGCCTGCGTATGACCCAGATTCGACTTCACCGAACCCAGCAGCAACGGCCGCTCACGATCCTGGCCGTAAGTTGCGAGTACCGCCTGGGCCTCGATCGGGTCACCCAGCGTCGTACCCGTGCCATGCGCCTCGACCACATCCACCTCGGACGTGGCCAAACCCGCGTTACTGAGAGCGGCCTGAATCACCCGCTGCTGCGAAGGACCATTCGGCGCGGTCAGCCCGTTCGACGCACCGTCCTGGTTCACCGCCGAGCCCCGCACCACCGCCAACACCTGGTGACCGTTACGGCGGGCGTCGGAGAGCCGCTCCACCAACAGCACACCGACACCCTCGGAGAAGCCGGCACCGTCGGCACTGTCCGCGAAAGCCTTACTGCGACCGTCACCGGCCAAGCCACCCTGACGAGCGAACTCCACGAAAGTCTGCGGCGTGGCCATCACGGTGACGCCACCGACCAGGGCCAGCGAACACTCACCCTGCCGCAGCGCATACCCCGCCTGATGCAACGCCACCAACGACGACGAACACGCCGTGTCGACTGTGAACGCCGGCCCCTCAAGTCCGAAGAAATACGACACCCGCCCCGACAGAACACTCACCGCACCGGCAGTCGTCCCGAAGCCGCCGAGGTCGGCACCGATGCCGTAGCCACCGGGGTACGCACCCATGAAAACACCGGTATCAGTACCGCGTACGGAACCAGGCTCGATCCCGGCCCGCTCGAACGCCTCCCAGGACACCTCCAGCACCAGCCGCTGCTGCGGATCCATCGCCAACGCCTCACGCGGACTAATCCCGAAGAACGAGGCATCAAAACCACCCGCAGCATCCAGGAAACCACCCCGCAAGCGATAGGAGTCACCAGCTGCGGGCCCAAACAGACCCTCCACATCCCAGCCACGATCAGTGGGGAAACCAGAGACCGCATCCGTACCCGACTCGACCAAGCGCCACAGATCCTCCGGCGACGACACCCCACCCGGCAGGCGACACGCCATACCCACGATCGCCAACGGCTCGTCCTGCCCCACCACCGACACCGACGTAGGGACTGCAACAGGGGTTTCACCGACGAACAACTCCCCCAGCCGAGCAGCCAAGGCCGCCGGGGTCGGGTAGTCGAACACCAACGTGGCGGGCAACCGCAACCCCGTCGCCTTCGCCAGACGGTTCCGCAACTCCACCGCAGTCAGCGAATCCACACCCAGATCCCTGAACGCACCAGCCGCCGGAATCGTGCTGGCGTCGGCATGTCCCAGAACCGTCGCGGCGCCGTCACACACCACCTTCAGCAGCGCCTTCTCCCGCTCCACAGGCGCCAACCGAGCCAGCCACCGCACCGACGAACCGCCGGTAGAAGCAGCCCGCCGGGCAACCGGACGCTGCAACAAACGCAACAACGCCGGAACCTCGACATCACGCACAGGCTCCATCGCCGCAGCGAGCAAAACTGGCTCACCATGACGTGACGCCGCCTCAAGCAAACCCATCCCACGACCCGCAGAGATGGCCCGCAAGCCACCACGCCGGATCCGGTCACGATCCGTCTCAGTCATTTCGACGGTCAGACCACTGGCGTCCTCCCACAAACCCCACGCCACCGCCAGCGCAGGCAGACCCTCAGCACGACGCTGCTCCGCCAACGCATCCACGAACGCATTGGCCGCCGCATAATTACCCTGCCCCGCACTACCGAGCACACCAGCCGCCGAGGAATACATGACGAACGCCGCCAGATCGGCATCACGGGTCAGCTCATGCAGGTACCAGGCCCCGTCGGCCTTGGGCCGCAGCACCGTCTCCAGCCGCCGCGCACTCAGGGACTCCACCACACCGTCATCGAGTGCACCGGCGGTGTGAATCACCGCGGTCAACGGGTGTTGCGGTGATACACCGGCCAGTGCGCGTGCCAGCTCGGCGCGGTCCGATACGTCGCAGGCCGCGGTGTCGACCTGGGCGCCGAGCTCGGTGAGTTCGTTGATGAGTGTTTGGCCGGGGGTGGTGCGGGAGAGCAGCAGCAGATGGCGTGCGCGGTGTTCGGTTACCAGGTGGCGGGCGAGGATGGCTGCCAGGACGCCGGAGCCGCCGGTGATCAGGATGGTGCCGTCGGGGTCGGGCCGGCGGGGGATGGTGAGGACGATCTTGCCGATGTGGCGAGCGCGACTCATCCAGCTGAACGCATCACGAGCCTGACGGATGTCCCAGGCCCGCACCGGCAGGGGTTGTAGGACACCCTGTGCGAACAGAGTGAGCAGCTCAGCGATAATATCCCGCAGCCGGTCCGGGCCGGCGTCCATCAGGTCGAACGCCTGGTAGCTGGTACCCGGCCGCTCGGCGGTGACCTGCTGCGCATCGCGGATGTCGGTCTTGCCCATCTCCACGAACCGGCCGCCGCGGGGCAGCAGATCAAGCGAGGCATCGACAAAGTCACCACTGAGGGAGTTCAGGACGACATCGACACCCCGCCCGTGTGTGTTGTTGAGGAAGGTTTCCTGGAAACTCAGCGTGCGGGAGTCGGCGATGCGGGTGTCTTCCAGACCGGCTTCACGCAGGACGTGCTGCTTACCGGTACTGGCCGTCGCGAAGATCTGCGCACCCAAATGACGGGCGATCTGGGTCGCCGCCATGCCCACACCACCCGCCGCGGCGTGGATCAACACCGACTCGCCCGCACTCAGCCCGGCCAGATCCACCAACCCGTAATACGCGGTGGCGAACACCACCGGGACGGATGCCGCCGTAGTGAAGGACCAACCATCAGGAATCACACCCAGCATCCGACGATCAGCGATCGCGACCGCCCCGAACCCGCCGCCCACAAGACCGAACACTCGGTCTCCCGGGGCCAGATCCTGTACCTGCGGGCCGACCTCGAGCACCACGCCCGCGGCCTCACCGCCTGCCAGGCGTTTGTCGTCGACCATGCCGAGTGCCACGACGACATCGCGGAAGTTGAGCCCCGCGGCGCGTACGTCTATGCGTACTTCGCCGGGTTGCAGGGGCCGTTCGGCGGTGTCGGTGGGTACGAGAGCGAGGTCTTGCAGGGTTCCGCTGCGGGGTTGTTCCAGCAGCCAGGCACGACTGTCGGGAATCGTCAGCGGGCTGCTTTCCGGCGCATTCGCCCGCGCCAGCCGCGGCACCTCGAACCGGCCGTCGCAGACCCGTAGCCGCGGCTCATCGAGCCCGATGGTGGCCGCCAGCTGGTCCGGGGTGAGGGTGTCGTCGTCGCTTTCCACCAAAACGAACCGGCCCGGGTGCTCCGACTGGACCGAACGCATCAACCCCGACACCCCGGCGGCGGCCAAACCAGTTCCGGTCCGTACAACCAGCGTGCTGTCGGTGAAGCGTTCCCCGGCCAGCCAGGTCTGGACTGCCTGAAGAACCTGGGCGGTCAGCGTACGGGTCTGTGCCAGCGGGTCCAGCGGATCCAGCGGATCCAGCCGGTTCTCGCTGCGCTCGGGGAGTGCGGTGAAGACCACCACCTCGGGCACCGGCACATCTCCGCCCGACACCAGATCCTCGAACCGGCCAACCGTCAGACCGCTCTCCTGAGGGGCCGGGATCTCCGTCCACGTCAAGGCGAGCAGGTCATCGGCAGCGGTACCGAGCGCATCGGCCGTCACCGCCCGCGTTACGAGCGAGCCGACGGTAGCCACGGGCTGGCCGCCGTCGTCGGCGACCCGCACACTCCAGCCGTCCGCCGCCTGTGTCACCGCCACACGCAGCATCGCCGGCCCCGTGGCGTGGACCCAAACCTGGTTCCAAGAGAACGGCAGCCGCACACCCTGCTCGGCGGCGGTGTCGAGTGTGTTCAGATTGCTGGCGTGCAGAGCGGCGTCCAACAGCGCCGGATGTACCGCGAACCGTGCCGCCTCCTGCGCCTGCTCCTCAGCCAGAGCAACCTCGGCGAAGACAGTGTCCCCGTCGCGCCACGCAGTCCGCAGCCCCTGGAAGGCGGGACCGTACTCATAACCGGCCCCGGTCAGCTGGTCGTAGAAATCGCCCAGGTCCACCGACTGTGCCCCTGCGGGAGGCCAAGCAGCAAGCTCCGGCAGCGAGACCGTCGAGTCAGAGGCACTGACTGTCGCCGTGACGTGCCGGGTCCAGGTGTCCGTGTCGTCCCCCTGGGAGAAGACCGTCACCGCCCGGCGTCCGGACTCATCAGCCTCGGCAACCGATACGGACAGTTGCACACCGCCGGACGACGGCAGCAGAAGCGGGGTTTCGATCACCAGCTCATCGACGACGTCACACCCCACCTCATCGGCGGCGCGGACGACCAGCTCAACAAACCCGGTACCGGGCAGCAGCACACTGCCCCGCACCGCGTGATCAGCCAACCACGCATGCGTGGCCAGCGATACCCGCCCGGTCAGCACCACACCGTCGGAGCCGGGCAGCGCCACTACCGTGCCCAGCAGCGGATGTCCATCGGCGGTCGACCGGTCCACGCTCTTGAGCCAGTACCGCTGATGCTCGAAGGCGTACGTCGGAAGATCCAGCACCCGGCCCGGGACATTGCCCAGCACCGCGGGCCAGTCGACGGTCACGCCCTCGACAAACGCTTGCGCCAGAGCGGTGAGCATCCGTGCGGCGCCCCCGTCGTCACGACGCAACGTGGCAACCGAGACGACATCGTCGTCCATCGCCTGCAACAACACCGGGCTGGCGCTGACCTCGACGAACACGGTGTCACCCTGGGCACGCAGCTCGCCCACCGCAGAGTCGAAACCCACCGGTTCACGCAGGTTCCGGTACCAGTACTCCGCATCCAGGGGGCCCTCGACCCACGTTCCATCCACGGTCGACAGCCACGGCACCACCGGAGCCTGCGAACCGATACCCGCGGTGACACCCAGTAGCTCGTCACGGATCAGCTCGACATGCGGGGTGTGCGAGGCGTAATCGACGGCGATCCGCCGCACCCGCCCCCCTCGCGCCTCATGAACCGCCAGCACACGGTCCACCGCATCCGGCTCACCCGCGATCACCGTGGACGCGGGACCATTACAAGCCGCGATCCACGCCCCCTCGATCAACTCGACATCCCGCGCGGGCAACGCAACCGATGCCATCGCACCCCGGCCCGCCAGTCCCCGCGCGATCACCTGACTGCGCAACGTCACGATCCGCGCCGCATCCCGCAACGACACCGCACCCGCCACACACGCCGCGGCAATCTCACCCTGCGAGTGACCGACCACCGCATCCGGCCGCACACCGGCCACCTCCCACACCGCCGCCAGGGAAACCATCACCGCCCACGACGCAGGCTGAACCACATCGACCCGGTCCACCACCACCGGATCATCCAGCACCGCAAACAGATCCCAGTCCACAAACTCACTCAACGCCGCCGCACACTCGGCCATCCGCTCCGCGAACACCACCGACGAACCCCGCAGCGCACTGCCCATCCCCAACCACTGCCACCCCTGACCCGGGAACACAAACACCACCCGGGGGTCGGACACAGCAGCGCCGGTGCCAGTGCCGGTAACAGTGTCGTCGCCCAGCAGCACAGCCCGATGCTCGAACACCGACCGCGTCACCGCCAGCGTCGACCCCACAGCCCGCATATCCACCCCGGGCGACCCCGCCAGATACGCACGCAACCGGCCCTCGACCTCAGCCAGAGCGGACTCGGTCTTGGCCGACACCACCAGCGGCACCAACTCCGACGCCACCACGGGCGTCACAACAGGCTGGGCCTCCTCCGAAGCCTGAGCCGGTGCGCTCTCCAGGATGACGTGAGCGTTCGTGCCGCTGACCCCGAAAGCCGACACACCCGCCCGGCGCGGCCGACCAGTGACGGGCCAGGACTGGTTCTCCGCCACCAGCTCAACCGCGCCCGCCGACCAGTCCACATGCCGCGACGGCTCATCCACATGCAACGTGCGCGGCACCAGCCCGTGCCGCAGCGCCATCACCATCTTGATGACACCCGACACACCCGCAGCAGCCTGCGCATGACCGATATTCGACTTCAACGAGCCCAGCAACAACGGCTGCTCACGATCCTGGCCGTACGTGGCGAGCACGGCCTGGGCCTCGATCGGATCACCCAACGTCGTACCCGTGCCATGCGCCTCGACCACATCCACCTCAGCCGTGGTCAAACCCGCGTTGCTGAGAGCGGCCCGGATCACCCGCTGCTGCGAAGGACCGTTCGGCGCGGACAGGCCGTTCGACGCCCCGTCCTGGTTGACCGCCGAGCCCCGCACCACCCCCAACACCTGGTGGCCCTTGGCCTGAGCATCCGACAAACGCTCAACCAACAGCACACCGACACCCTCGGCCCACCCCGTGCCATCCGCGGCGTCGGCGAACGCCTTGCACCGGCCGTCACCCGCCAGGCCACGCTGCCGCGAAAACTCCACGAAACTTTGCGGCGTCGCCATCACCGTGACGCCTCCGACCAGGGCCAGCGAACACTCACCCTGCCGCAGGGCATACCCCGCCTGGTGCAATGCCACCAACGACGAAGAACACGCCGTGTCCACCGTGATGGCGGGGCCCTCAAGACCGAAGAAGTACGACACCCGCCCCGACAGCACACTCGCCGCACCAGCAGTCGCCCCAAAACCCTCAAGGTCAGCACCGGCGCCGTAACCACCGGGGAAACCGCCCATGAAGACACCGGTGTCGCTACCCCGAACGGAACCGGGCTCGATCCCCGCCCGCTCGAACGCCTCCCAGGACACCTCCAACAGCAGCCGCTGCTGCGGGTCCATCGCGAGTGCCTCACGGGGACTGATCCCGAAGAACGAGGCATCGAAGCCACCTACGGAGTCCAGGAAACCGCCCCGCACGCAGTACGACTTTCCGGACGCGTCCGGATCCGGATCGAACAGGCCCTCGACGTCCCAGCCACGGTCGGTGGGGAAACCGGAAATCGCGTCCGTACCCGACTCGACCAAGCGCCACAGATCCTCCGGCGACGACACCCCACCCGGCAGGCGACACGCCATACCCACGATCGCCAACGGCTCGCCTTGCCCCACCGCCGACACCGACGTACGTACCGGAGCAGCGCTCTCACCCGTGAACAGCTCCCCCAACCGGACGACGAGCACGGCCGGAGTCGGATAGTCGAACACCATCGTGGCGGGCAGCCGCAGATCCGTCGCCTTCGCCAGGCTGTTGCGCAGTTCCACCGCGGTCAGTGAGTCGATGCCCATCTCGCGGAACGTCTTGTCAGGTGCGTACCGATCGGCCGCGGAGAGGCCCAGAATGTCCATGACGCAGCTGCGGACCAGATCGCGCAGCGCCTGCTCTCTGGCGGCCTCTGCGGCCAGCAACTGCCGTGACCACGCTTGCTGTTGGGTGTTGTCGGTTTGCGCACCGACCAAGTTCCGGAGGAGCGGTGGAAGCGTGTCGGCCGCGGCCAGTGCTCGCAGACCGACGGTGTCCAGACGCGTGACAATGTGAGCCGAGTCGGCGGAAGCCATCGCGCGGCCCAGCAGGGGGCCTTGGACCACGACCGCTTCGGCTTCGGGTATGCCCCAGGCGATCGTCGTGGTCGGCAGGCCTTCGGCGCGGCGGCGCCGGGCGAGGGCGTCCACGGAGGCAGGCGCGTCTTGGCTGAAGACAACGAAGGCGGCGAGGTCGAGGCGTTTCGTGAGGCGGTGCAGCTGGTGGCTCTCGTGAGCAACGGCGGGACCGCCGGTGTGGATCACTGCGGTGAGGGGGTGTTCCGGTGATATCCCGGCCAGCGCGTGCTCCAGCCCGGCACGATCCGACACGTCACGGACCGCCGTGTCGACCCGGGCGCCCGACTCGATCAGCTCGTTGATCAGTGCTTCGTCCGGGGTGCTGCGGGAGAGCAGCAGCAGATGACGCACGCCCTGTTCGGCCACCAGATGCCGGGCGACGGTTCCCGTCAGGACGCCTGACCCATCGGCGATCAGGACCGTACCGCCGGGGTCGAGTTGCCGGGGAATGGTGAAGGTGATCTTGCCGGTGTGGCGGGCGCGGCTCATCCAGCTGAATGCATCGCGGGCCTTGCGGATATCCCAGGTCAGTAGGGGCAGCGGTCGCAGCACACCCTGTGCGAACAGGGCGAGCAGCTCGGCGATGATCTCTCGCAGCCGGTCCGGACCGGCGTCCAGCAGGTCGAAAGCTTGATAGGTGGTACCAGGCCGGTCCGCGGTGATCCGGTCCGCGTCGCGGATGTCGGTCTTGCCCATTTCCAGGAACCGGCCGCCGCGGGGCAGCAGGTCGAGGGAGGCGTCGACGAAGTCACCGCTGAGAGAGTTGAGGACGACGTCGACGCCCTGGCCGTCGGTGGTGTTCAGGAACGCTTCCCGGAAAGCGAGTGTGCGGGAGTCCGCGATCCGGGTGTCCTCCAGGCCCGCCTCACTCAGGATGTGCTGCTTGCCCGCGCTGGCGGTCGCGAAGATCCGCGCACCCAGGTGCCGGGCGATCTGAGTCGCCGCCATGCCCACACCACCCGCGGCGGCGTGTATCAGGACGGACTCGCCGGCGCTGAGGCCGGCCAGGTCCACCAGCCCGTAGTAGGCGGTGGCGAACACGATGGGGATGGAGGCCGCCGTCGCGAACGACCATGTATCGGGTATCGCACCGAGCAGACGGCGATCGGCGATCGCGACCGTCCCGAACGCACTTCCCACAAGCCCGAAGACCCGGTCTCCCGGGGCCAGGTCGGATACTTCCGAGCCGACCTCGAGCACCACGCCCGCGGCCTCGCCCCCCATCAGGCCCTCACCTGGGTACGTACCCAGAGCAATGAGAACGTCGCGGAAGTTCAAACCCGCGGCGCGCACGGATATCCGCACCTCGCCGGGGTGCAAGGGCCGCTCAGCGGCATCGGCGGGTACCAGGGCGAGGTCTCGCAGGGTTCCGCTGCGGGAGTGCTCCAGCAGCCACGCACGGTCCTCGGGGATCGTGAGCGAGCCGCTGTCCGGGGTGTTCGCGTGGGCCAGTCGCGGGACGAGTGGATTGCCATAGCGCAGCGCTACCTGTGGTTCTCCGAGCCCGGCGAGAGCGGGCAGGAGGGTGTCGTCGTCTTCGCCGTCATTGACGTCGACACCGTCATCGTCATCGACGTCAATGACGACGAAGACGCCGGGGTTCTCCGTCTGTTCCCTGCGGATCGCGTCCCATGCCGCCGCGTGCTCGGGGACCGGGATGTCGGAGGGACCGGTGTGCACGGCACGGCGGGTGACGAAGACGAGTGTCGAATCGGCACGCCGCTTGTCGGCGAGCCAGGACCGCGCGAGATCGCGGACCGCGTCGGCCAGGTCGGCGTCGTCGGACGCCAGGGAGTCGACGCGTACGACCACATGGCCGTCCGGGGAGGCCTGTTCCGGCAGTTCGAGGGGAATCCACTCCAGCCGGTGCAGGGTTTCGCCGCCGCTCGCTCCGGCGAGCAATTCGGCCGGTTCCTCCGTGAGGGAGGAGCGTTTCACCTTGCCGGACGCGGTCCGCGGGATGGCGTCGACCCGGTAGATCTCCTCTGGCACCTTGAAGTACGACAACCGTTCGCGGCACACGGTGAGCACCATGTCGGCGTCGACACCGCCCGTTTCCGGCACGACGTACAGCACGGGAACCTCGCCGAGCACGGGGTGCCGCTTGCCTGCCGCTGCCGCATCCTTGACCCCGGGCACGTCGAGCGCGACGGCCTCGATCTCGTGCGGGTGGATGTTCTCACCACTTCGGATGATGAGTTCCTTGATCCGGCCGGTGATGGTGACGTGTCCCGTCTCGCTGCGGCGGGCCAGGTCACCGGTGCGGTACCACCCGTCCGAGAGCACCTCGGCCGTGGCTTCGGGCTGCTCGTGGTAGCCGATCATGATGCTCGGCCCGCTGGCCCACAGCTCGCCCTCTTCGCCGTCCGCGACGTCGGCGCCGCTGATGGGGTCGACGAAGCGCAGGGACAGCCCCGGGACGGGGAGGCCGCACGAACCGGGGACCCGTTGTCCGCTGAGCCAGTTCACGGTGAGGGATCCGCTGGTCTCGGTGCAGCCGTAGGTGTCGAGCAGTGGTACGCCGAAGACGTCCTCAAAGCCCTCGATGAGGGAAGCGGGCGCGACGGAGCCGGCGACCAGGCCCATTTTCAGCGACGATGCCCGCGGTTCGAACGTGTCGGCGGCTCCCAGGAGATAGCGGAACATCGTCGGCACGCCGACGAGCACGGTGCACGGATGCTCCGTGAGCTCTTCGAGCACCTCGCTCGCCACAAAACCGTTCATGATCCGCGCAGTCGCGCCGACGGCGGTGGTGGCCAAGACACACAGGTGGAGGGCGAGGCTGTGGAACAGCGGCGCGGGCCAGAGCAGAACGTCGTTCTCGGTCAGCTCCCAAGCGGGGATATCGCAATACGCCGCGGACCAGAGGCCGCTGCCCTGGGTCGACAGGACGCCCTTCGGGGTGCCTGTGGTGCCGGAGGTGTAGAGCATCCAGGCTGCTTCGTCGAGCCCCAGGTCGTCGCGTGCTGACTGTTGGGGCTCGGCGGTGGCCAGCTCAGCGAATGAGCGTACCCCGGGCGGAATTCGTTCCTCACCCACCAGAACGATGGTCACAGCGGGGGCCGTGCGACGCACATCGTCGAGATGAGCGGAGTCAGTGATGACGACTACGGCGCCGCTGTCCGACAGGAAGTGGGCGACCTCGGCCTCGGTCGCGTCCGGGTTGAGCGGTACGGCCACCGCGCTGGCCCGGGTGATCGCCAGATAGCTTTCGATGTTCTCGACGCGGTTCCCCAGCAGGATCGCGACTCGGTCGCCCCGGTCCACGCCCATGTCCACCAGGTGCCCGGCGATCCGCCCGGTCCGCACGGCCAATTCGGCATGCGTCAGTGCGAGCCGCGAGTCCACGTACGCCATTTTGCCGCCGAGGCGTTCAGCATTCGCGCGAAGCAGATCATAAATGGGCCGTACCAGTTCCGCGCGTGACATTAATACACCTTCCGGCAAAGTACGGTGTTCTGATACCTCTAAACCGACCCTAAACCGACCCTAATCAGCCACCAGCGATGCACACCGACAATCTCTTCCGAACGATAGCAGCCTCACGGAGAAGTCCTCCATACCCCTCCACCCCCTATGTTGATCACCGCTCGATGCACGATTCAGCAGGCAGGAAGCCTAGGGGGTTGCGTGGACTGCGACCTGGGGTGTCTTCTTGGATCAAGTCACGCTCGGCCCTTCGGGCCATCTATTACGCCGCAGTCCAGCCGCGCCGCGAGAAGGTGCACACAGGTCACGGGGAGGACCCCGGAAACCGTCCATCGGATTTGTTTGGAAAGGCCGTCTCCGACCGCAGCTAACGAACGCCTTTCCAGGAGAGGTGAATGGCTTCCGACAGTCCCCGCCCAAGGCCTGTTAAACCAGCTTTCGCTGCTTCGCGGACTCGGCGTCAGCGTCGCAGAATTGACGAGGGCGGCATCAGTCGCGCGGATCGGAACGGGCCACTTCCGGCGTCTTTCTCGCAGCAACGTCTGTGGCTCATGCAGCAGCTCGCGCCCGACAGCAATTCCTATAACCTGCCACTCGTGCAGCGGCTGCGGGGCGCCCTGGACACCACGGTCCTCAGGCGCGCTCTCGGCCTCGTCGCAAGCCGTCATGAGGCGCTTCGGACCGCATTCGACGCGGAGGACGGCGAGCCACTCCAGCGGATCCAGCCCGCGGATGTCGTGTGCCTGCGAGAACTGGACGCTCGGGACGAGGACCACGCCAGAGCCTTGGTCCGGCGGGAGACAGCCGAGCCATTCGACCTGCACACCGGTCCCGTGATGAGAGCGTTGCTGGTACGGCTCGCCGACGACGACCACGTACTGGCGCTCACGGTGCATCACATCGCCGGCGACGGCTGGTCGCTGGCCATCCTGCGGATGGAACTCTCTGCCCAGTACGCGGCGCTGCTTCGCGGTGCGGAGGCCGATCTGCCCGCGCTCCCGTCGCAGTACGCGGACTTCGCCCAGTGGGAACGCAAGGCGTTGTCGGGCACCAAGCTCCGGAAGCGGCTGGACTACTGGCAGGAGAACCTGCGGGATGCCCCGATGGTGCTGGGGTTGCCGGCCGATCGGCCACGACCGCCGGTCGGCAGTTCGGACGCGGGCACGGTGGCGTGGTGCCCGCCGACGGAATTGGTGACCGCGGCCAAGGAGCTGAGCCGGTCGACGGGCACCACGCTGTTCATGTCGCTGCTGGCCGCCTTCCAGGTGGTGCTGTCCCGCTACGCGCGCACCGATGACGTCCTGGTCGGCACCCCGATCGCCAACCGCAATCACGCGGAGGTGGAGGGGCTGATCGGCATGTTCGTGAACACGGTGGTGCTGCGCGGCGATCTGTCAGGCGATCCGACCTTCCGCGAGCTTCTCCTGCGGACCCGTACGAACGCCATGGGCGCGTTCGCCAACGCCGAGCTGCCGTTCGACCTCCTCGTCGAGAAGGTCGCACCGCAGCGCGACCTGTCGGCGAACCCGGTCGTGCAGGTGCTCTTCCAGCTGATGCCGCTGGTGTCGAGCACGCTTTCGCTGCCGGGAGTCGCGGCCGAGCCTTTCGATATGAACCAGTTCTTCACCCGCATGGACCTGGAGTTTCATGTCTACGAGGATCCCACCGGCGACAGGTTGACGGGCGAGGTCTGGTACAGCCGAGCGCTGTTCGACGAGGCTCGTATGGAACGAATGCTGGATCAGTTCACGCTCGTCCTGCGCGGCGTACTCGACAACCCGGACGATCCGATCTCGCAGATTTCACTCGCGTCGGAGGTCGATACCGACCTACCGACGGTGGAATCGAACGAAACAGACCGAGCCTTGCCGTTCGATTCGCTGCCGGAATTGCTGGCGGACGCGGCAGCACGAAACCCCGATGCGATTGCCGTCGTCGATGAACGAGTCACGCTGACCTATGCCGAACTCGGCGGGCGGGCCAATAAGATGGCGCACCTACTGCGGCACAGAGGCGTTCGCCCCGGCGAACTCGTCGGTCTCTGCGTCGACCGGGGCGCCGATATGATCGTGGGAATGCTCGGCATTCTCAAGGCCGGTGCGGCCTATGTGCCCATCGACCCCGAGCATCCCATCGAGCGCACCCGTTTCGTGTTGGACGATTCCAACATATCCACGGTCATCGCACAGGAGGAACACCGGGCTCGATTCTCCGATGTCCGCGACATCGTTCTCCCGGACGACCCCGGCCTCGAAAGTCAGCCCGCAAGCGCGCCCGATGTGACGACCGACCGCAACAGCCTGGCCTATGCGATTTACACCTCCGGTTCCACGGGCCGTCCCAAGGCCGTACTCATGCCCGGCATCTGCGTCGTCAACCTGCTGCTGTGGCAGGAACGCACGATGGGTCGCGAGCCGGCCAGTCGCACCGCCCAGTTCATCACCGCGACGTTCGACTACTCGGTTCAGGAGATCTTCTCCGCGCTGCTCGGGGGCACGCTTGTCATTCCCCCCGACGACATACGGCTGGACCCCGCGCGACTCGCACAATGGATCGACGACAGCCGTATCACGCGTATCTACGCACCCACTACGGTGCTGCGCGCGCTGGTCGAGCACGTCGACCCGCACGGCACCGGCTTGTCGACATTGCGACACCTCTGCCAGGGCGGCGAGGCGCTCGTATTGGACGGCAAGCTGCGAGAGGTGTGCCTGCACCGCCCGCAGCTGCGGGTGCACAACCACTATGGCCCGGCGGAGAGCCAGCTCGTCACGGGCTACACGCTTCCCGAGGATGTCTCCGCCTGGCCGGCCACAGCCCCCATCGGGAAACCGATCGACAATACGCGCATCCACCTTCTCGACGACGCACTTCGTCCCGTACCCGACGGCGTACCGGCGCAAGTCTGCATATCGGGGATCGGTCTCGCCCGCGGCTATCTGGCCCGGCCCGAACTGACCCAGCAACGATTCATCACGCAACGATTCATCACCGAAGGTACCGGCTCGGAGCCGAGGATGTACCTCTCCGGCGACCTGGCCCGGCGGCTGCCGGACGGAAATCTCGAGTTTCTCGGGAGAATCGACGACCAGGTCAAAATCCGGGGCATCCGAATCGAACTCGGCGAAATCGAGACGATCCTGAACGAACACGCGGCCATCACTCAGGCCGCGGTGACCGTCCGAGAAGACGACCGCGGCGACAAACGACTGGTCGCCTACGTGGTGCCCCACTCGGATGGCAGGGACCTCGCCGTCGAATTGCGCGGTCATGTCGAGGCGCGGCTCCCCTCTTACATGGTGCCGTCCGCGTTCATCGTCCTGGACAAGCTGCCGCTGACGACGAGCGGAAAGACCGACCGGCGTGCGCTCCCCGCCCCGGAAAGCTGGTCACCGGCCCCCACCTTGCCAGTCTCCCCGCGTAACGCGACCGAATCCACGGTTTGCGGGATCTACGCTGACGTGCTCGATGTGCAGACCGTCGGCGTGCACGACGATTTCTTCGCTCTCGGCGGCCACTCGTTGCTCGCCTCCCGCGCCGTCTCGCGTATCCGTGCCGAGTTGGGCCGCGATCTACCGCTTCGTACGCTGTTCGACGCCCGGACTCCCGCTTTGCTCGCCCAGGCCATCGGGTCAATGCCGTCGAGGGACGTGCCCGTGCTCACGGCAGCGCCTCGGACCACGCCCGCACCGATCTCGCTGGCCCAGCAGCAGTTGCTCATGATGAGTGATTCGCTGCTCGACCTGGGTGCGTTTCCCGTCTGCCCGTACGGATTCCGGCTACGCGGCGAGATCGACCGCGGCGTACTCGACAGCGCTCTGACCCGGATCGTCGCGCGTCACGAGCCACTGCGAACAGGGTTCCGCGACGACGGCGACGGCTTCGTGCAGATCGTCCGCGAGCCGGCGCCGGTGAGGGCCGATTTCATCGAGGTGACCGGGAAGAACACGACCGACCGTGAAGCGGCGGCAGCAGAAGCGGCAGCAGAAATCGCCAAGAAGGAACTGGAACGCCCCTTCGACCTGGTCGACGGTATTCTGCTCCGCGCCGTTCTGCTGCGTCTGGAGCAAGACGACCACATCCTTGTCCTGATGTTGCACCACATCGCGGGCGACGGCTGGTCCTTCGATGTTCTGGTACGTGAACTGTCCATGCTGTATACCGAGTTGGCTGGCGGACCTGCCGCCAGGCTGGCGGAAGTCGACACGACGTACTCGGACTTCGCCCTCTGGGAGCACAAGGCCCTGTCCGGGCCCACTCGCGAGGAACACGACGCCTATTGGCGAGAGCACCTCAAGGACGCCGTCGCACTGGAACTGCCCACCGACAGGCCGCGAAAGCTTGCGGATCCAATCGGGAAATCCCTCGAATGGACGGTTTCCCCGGACGCGACATCCGCAGCGCGGAGGCTCGCGCAGGCAGAGGGCGTGACCCTTTACGAAACCATGCTCGGAGCCTTCACGCTGGCCGCGGCCGGGGCATCAGGTCTGGACGACATTTTGGTGGCGACTCCCTTCGCGAACCGTGGCCGACCCGAGATCGACCATCTGATCGGCTTCTTCGCCAAGGTCGCCGCCCTCCGTATCGATCTCTCCGACGATCCGACGTTCCGCGAGGTTCTGCGACGCGTCCAGACGGCAGTCCTGGGTGCCCACGCGCATCAGGACCTCCCTTATGCGGCGATGCAGGCCACGTCATCCGAACTTCCGCCGCCGCTGGTGCAGTTCCAGCTGATCAGCTCGCTGACCTCAGATCTCGTCCTGCCTGGCATCACCAGTGACCGCTTCGGGATGGCCGAGGCCGATCTGGGGGTCGGGAACGGCGAACTCGCCATCTGGCTCTTCGACGACGACAGTGCCCTGCACGGCACTGTCGTATTCGACGGATCCCTATTCGACCCATCGAGGATTCAGAGCCTCCTTTCCTCGGTCGAGTCGACGTTGCACGTTGTCTCTGCCACCCCCTCCGTACGCGTATCCAAGGCATACGCAGCAAACGGCCACGCAAGGAGATAGCGCCATGCCTGAGCAAGACAAAGTGGTCGAGTATCTTCGCTGGGCGACCGCAGAGCTGCACACGACCCGCGCCAAACTGGAAGCACTCACCGCCGCCAGCACCGAACCGTTGGCGATTGTGGGTATGGCGTGCCGTCTGCCGGGTGGGGTGTCGTCGCCGGAGGATCTGTGGCGCTTGGTCGAGTCGGGTACGGACGCGATTTCCGGTTTCCCCACCGACCGTGGCTGGGACGTGGAGAACCTGTACGACGCTGATCCGGACGCGTCCGGAAAGTCGTACTGCGTGCAGGGTGGTTTCCTGGATGCCGCGGCTGGCTTTGATGCCGGATTCTTCGGGATCAGTCCGCGTGAGGCGTTGGCGATGGATCCGCAGCAGCGGCTGGTGCTGGAGGTGTCCTGGGAGGCGTTCGAGCGGGCCGGGATCGAGCCCGGTTCCGTACGCGGTACTGATACCGGTGTCTTCATCGGCGCCTACCCCGGCGGCTACGGTGCCGGCGCGAGTGCCGACCTTGAGGGTTATGGCACCACATCCGGTCCCAGTGTGCTCTCCGGCCGGGTGTCGTACTTCTTCGGTCTCGAAGGCCCCGCCATCACGGTGGACACGGCGTGTTCGTCGTCGTTGGTGGCGTTGCACCAGGCGGGGTATGCGCTGCGGCAGGGTGAGTGCTCGCTGGCCCTGGTCGGTGGTGTCACCGTGATGGCCACGCCGGACGTCTTCACCGAATTCGCCCGGCAGCGCGGCTTGGCCGCTGACGGCCGCAGCAAGGCGTTCTCGGACAGCGCGGACGGTGCCGGATTCTCCGAGGGCATCGGTGTGCTGTTGGTGGAGCGTCTGTCCGATGCTCAGGCCAAGGGCCATCAGGTGTTGGCGGTGGTCCGCAGCTCGGCGGTCAATCAGGACGGTGCGTCGAACGGGCTGACCGCCCCGAATGGCCCTTCCCAGCAGCGGGTGATCCAGGCCGCGCTCGGCAACGCCGGTTTGACCACGGCTGAGGTGGATGTGGTCGAGGGACACGGTACGGGTACGACGCTGGGTGACCCGATCGAGGCCCAGGCGCTGCTCGCCACTTACGGCCAGGACCGTGAGCGGCCCCTGCTGCTCGGATCGCTGAAGTCGAACATCGGTCATACGCAGGCTGCTGCGGGTGTGGCGGGTGTCATCAAGATGGTGATGGCCCTGCGGAACGGTCTCGTGCCGCGCACGCTGCATGTCGATGAGCCGTCGCGCCATGTGGACTGGACGGTGGGTGCGGTCGAGTTGGTGACGGCGAACCAGCCGTGGCCGGACACCGACCGACCACGCCGGGCAGGCGTGTCTTCCTTTGGGGTCAGTGGCACCAATGCCCACGTCATCCTGGAAGGCGCACCCTCCACGCAGGCTGCGGACGATGTGCGGTCTGTGGAGACGCCGGTGGTGGGGTCGGAGCTGGTGCCCCTGGTGTTTTCCGCCAAGACGCTGCCCGCCCTGAACGGGTACGAAGACCGGTTGCGTGCGTATCTGGCGGGGTCGCCCGGGGTGGATCTGCCGGCTGTGGGAGCGACGCTGGCGGTGACGCGGTCGGTGTTCGAGCACCGGGCGGTGCTGCTGGGGGACGATACGGTTACCGGGACTGCGGTGTCTGATCCTCGGGTGGTGTTCGTCTTCCCGGGGCAGGGGTCGCAGCGTGCTGGTATGGGGGAGGAACTGGCCGCCGCGTTCCCCGTCTTCGCGCGGATTCATCAGCAGGTGTGGGATCTGCTGGATGTGCCCGATCTGGAGGTGAACGAGACCGGTTACGCCCAGCCCGCGTTGTTTGCGTTGCAGGTGGCTCTGTTCGGGTTGTTGGAGTCGTGGGGTGTTGGGCCGGATGCGGTGATCGGCCATTCTGTCGGCGAACTCGCCGCCGGATACGTCTCCGGGCTGTGGTCGTTGGAGGATGCGTGCGCTTTGGTGTCGGCGCGGGCTCGTCTGATGCAGGCTCTGCCTGCGGGTGGGGTGATGGTCGCTGTTCCGGTCTCCGAGGAAGAAGCAGAAGCGGTTCTGTGTGAGGGTGTGGAGATCGCTGCGGTCAACGGGCCGTCGTCGGTGGTTCTCTCCGGTGATGAGGCCGCTGTGCTGCGGGCCGCGGCCACGTTGGGGAAGTGGACGCGGTTGGCGACCAGCCACGCGTTCCATTCCGCCCGTATGGAGCCCATGCTGGAGGAGTTCCGGGCGGTCGCCGAACGTCTCACCTACCAAACGCCCCATCTCACCATGGCCGCGGGCGAGCAGGTGACCACACCCGATTATTGGGTGCGGCAGGTCCGGGATGTGGTCCGGTTCGGGGAGCAGGTGACCTCGTTCGAGGACGCGGTGTTCCTCGAGCTGGGCGCCGACCGGTCACTGGCCCGCCTGGTCGACGGCATCGCGATGCTGCACGGCGACCACGAGACACAGGCCGCGATCAGCGCCCTGGCCCACCTGTACGTCAACGGCGTGACTGTGGACTGGCCTGCGGTGCTGGGCGATGCCCGGGGCCGGGTGCTGGATCTTCCGACGTACGCCTTCCAGCATCAGCGGTACTGGCTCGAGGGCGCGGACCGGTCGGCTGCGGGTGGTCATCCGCTGCTGGGTGAGGCGGTGCGGCTGGCCGAGGCCAGTGGGGTGCTGTTCACGGCCCGGGTGTCCCGGAGCGGTGATCTGTGGCTGCGGGACCAGGCGGTTCTACCCGCAACGGCGTTGGTGGAGATGGCGCTGGCAGCAGCGGACGAGACCGGCTGCGGCCTCGTTGAGGAACTCACCGTGGAAGCGTTGCTGCTGCTCCCCGACAACGGCGCCGTCCAGGTACAAACCTGGGTGAGCGAACCAGACGAGACCGGACGGCGCCGACTCAGTATCCACGCCCGTTGCAGCGACAGTGAGCCCTGGACCTGCCTGGCCACCGCGACCCTGGCCACCGCGACCCTGGCCACCGCCACCCGCAGGGTGTCCGGCTGGCAGGCCGATGGGGTGTGGCCGCCGTCTGGTGCGGTCCCGGTCGGGGCATCGGTACCGTCGCTGCGCGGGGTGTGGCGCCTGGGCCGCGATGTATTCGCCGAGGTCGCTCTGGACGACACTCACGACGCCACCAGGTTTGTGCTTCATCCCGGTCTGATGGCCGCCGCGCTCACCGCCGTAGGCGAGGAGACCCCCGCCGTGTGGCAGGGCCTGACCCTGCACGCCGGCAACCCCGGCGAGCTGCGCGTCCGCCTCACCTCACACGATGACGGCACCCTGTCCGTGGACGCCACCGACAGCACGGGCCTGCCCGTCCTGACCGCCCGCTCCCTCACCCCGGGCACCGTCCCCGTCTACGAACCTGCCACCAGCACCGACGACCTGCTCACCCTGACCTGGACAGAAATCCCCACCCCTGAGCAGACCGGCCTGACGGTCGGCCGGTTCGAAGACCTGGTGCCGGAGGGTGATGTGCTGGTGCCCGGGGTGGTGGTCTTCACCGCGCTCCCCGACAGCAGCGAGAACCCGCCGAACCCGCTGGAACAGACCCGCGTACTGACCGCCCAGGTTCTGCAAACAGTCCAGGCGTGGCTTGGCGGGGATCGCTTCACCGACAGCACGCTGGTCGTACGAACGGGCACCGGGCTGGCGGCTGCCGCTGTGTCGGGGTTGATGCGGTCGGCGCAGTCCGAGCACCCCGGCCGGTTCGTCCTGGTCGAAAGCGACGACGACACCCTCACCCCGGACCAACTGGCCGCGACCGTCGGACTGGACGAGCCACGGCTGCGGATCTGCGACGGCCGGTTCGAAGTGCCACGGCTGACCCGTACGCATGCCGCTGAGCCTGAGGCTGAAGGGGTTTGGGATCCGGATGGCACGGTTCTGATCACTGGTGGTTCGGGTGTGCTGGCGGGGATCGTCGCCCGGCATCTGGTGGCCGAACGCGGCGTGTGTCACCTGCTGCTGGTCTCCCGCAGCACCCCGGACGGGGCACTGATCGGCGAGTTGGCCGAGTTGGGTGCCGCGGTGGAGACAGCGGCCTGTGACGTGTCCGATCGTGCTGGGCTGGCGCAGGTGCTGGCGGGTGTGTCGTCGGAGCATCCCCTGACGGCCGTGATCCACACGGCGGGTGTGGTGGATGACGGTGTGGTGGAGTCCCTGAGCGCGCAGCGGCTGGAGACGGTGCTGCGGCCCAAGGCCGATGGCGCCTGGCACCTGCACGAACTCACCCGGGACGCCGACCTGGCGGCGTTCGTCATGTACTCCTCGGCCGCTGGTGTGCTCGGTAGTGCGGGGCAGGGGAACTACGCGGCGGCCAACGCGTTCCTGGATGCGTTGGCGGAGCAGCGTCGTGCTGAGGGCCTGCCCGCGCTCTCCCTGGCGTGGGGTCTGTGGGAGGACGCGAGTGGTCTGACGGCGAGGCTGACCGATACGGACCGGGGCCGGATCCGGCGCGGTGGTCTGCGGGCCCTCTCCGCCGAGCACGGGATGCGGCTGTTCGACACCGCCTCACGCCACGACGAACCGGTTCTGGTAGCCGCGGCGATGGAGCCCGTACGGGAAGCCGAAGTCCCGGCGTTGCTCCGGTCGTTGCACCGCCCGATCGCCCGCCGGGCCGCTACCGCTGGCGGAGCGCGGTGGCTGGCGACCCTGACACCAGCCGAACGGGAGAAGGCACTGCTGAAGCTAGTGTCTGACAGTGCCGCCGTGGTTCTGGGACACGCCGACACCAGCACCGTTCCGGTAACCGCGGCGTTCAAGGATCTGGGCATCAATTCGCTGACCGCGGTGGAGTTGCGCAACAGCCTGGCGAAGGCGACGGAGCTGCGGCTGCCCGCCACGTTGGTGTTCGACTACCCCACCCCGGCCATCCTGGCCGCCCGGCTGGACGAGTTGTTCACCGGCGAGAACCCTGTCCCGGTACGCGGGCCGGTGTCGGCGGTTGCGCAGGACGAGCCGTTGGCGATCGTGGGCATGGCGTGCCGCCTGCCCGGTGGTGTGTCGTCGCCGGAGGATCTGTGGCGCCTAGTCGAGTCGGGTACGGACGCGATTTCCGGCTTCCCCACCGACCGTGGCTGGGACGTGGAGAACTTTGACCCGGCCGGTAAGTCTTACCGCGCTGAGGGCGGCTTCCTGGACGCTGCGGGCGGTTTCGACGCCTCGTTCTTCGGGATCAGCCCGCGTGAGGCGTTGGCGATGGACCCGCAGCAGCGGCTGGTGCTGGAGGCGTCCTGGGAGGCGTTCGAACGGGCCGGGATCGAGCCCGGTTCCGCACGCGGTAGCGACACCGGCGTCTTCATGGGTGCGTACCCCGGTGGCTACGGCATCGGTGCCGACCTCGGCGGCTTCGGCGCCACCGCCAGTTCGGTCAGTGTCCTGTCGGGTCGGGTGTCGTACTTCTTCGGTCTAGAGGGCCCCGCGTTCACAGTCGACACAGCATGTTCGTCATCGCTGGTTGCCCTGCACCAAGCCGGGTATGCCTTGCGGCAGGGTGAGTGTTCGCTGGCTCTGGTCGGCGGTGTGACCGTGATGGCCACGCCGCAGACTTTCGTGGAGTTCTCGCGCCAGGGCGGCCTGGCCTCCGATGGCCGGTGCAAGGCGTTCGCCGATGCCGCGGACGGCACGGGATGGGCCGAGGGCGTCGGCGTCCTGCTGGTAGAGCGTTTGTCTGACGCGCAAGCTAAGGGCCACCAGGTGCTGGCAGTGGTCCGTAGCTCGGCGGTGAACCAGGACGGGGCGTCGAACGGGCTGACCGCGCCGAATGGTCCTTCGCAGCAGCGGGTGATCCAAGCCGCTCTCAGCAACGCGGGCTTGACCACGTCCGAAGTGGATGTGGTCGAGGCGCATGGCACGGGTACGACGTTGGGTGACCCGATCGAGGCGCAGGCGCTGCTCGCGACCTATGGTCAGGATCGTGAGCGGCCGTTGCTGCTGGGTTCGGTGAAGTCGAATCTGGGTCATACGCAGGCTGCTGCCGGTGTGTCGGGTGTCATCAAGATGGTGATGGCACTCCGGCACGGTCTCGTGCCGCGCACGCTGCATGTGGATGAGCCGTCGCGGCATGTGGACTGGTCGACGGGTGCGGTTGAGCTGGTGACGGAGAACCAGCCGTGGCCGGATTCGGGTCGGCCGCGTCGGGCAGGTGTGTCGTCGTTCGGGATCAGTGGCACCAACGCCCACGTCATCCTGGAAAGCGCACCTCCCGCGCAGGCTGTGGAGAACACGGTGGTCGAGCCGGCGCCGGAGTGGGTGCCGTTGGTGATCTCGGCCAGGACGCAGTCGGCTCTGGCGGACTATGAGGGCCGGCTACGTGCGTATCTGGCGGGGTCGCCCAGAGTGGATATGCGGGCAGTGGCGTCGACACTGGCGGTGACACGGTCGGTGTTCGAGCACCGGGCCGTACTCCTCGCTGACGATACGGTCACCGGGACTGCGGTGTCTGATCCTCGGGTGGTGTTCGTCTTCCCGGGGCAGGGGTCGCAGCGTGCCGGTATGGGTGAGGAACTGGCCGCCGCGTTCCCCGTCTTCGCACAGATCCATCAGCAAGTGTGGGACCTACTCGACGTGCCCGATCTCGATGTGAACGAGACCGGTTACGCCCAGCCCGCTTTGTTCGCTTTGCAGGTGGCTCTGTTCGGGCTGCTGGAGTCATGGGGTGTTGGTCCGGATGCGGTGATCGGCCACTCTGTCGGCGAACTCGCCGCCGGATACGTCTCCGGAGTGTGGTCGCTGGAAGACGCCTGCACATTGGTGTCGGCACGGGCCCGCCTCATGCAGGCCCTGCCCCCCGGTGGGGTGATGGTCGCCGTCCCGGTCTCCGAGGAAGAAGCAGAAGCGGTTCTGTGTGAGGGTGTGGAGATCGCGGCGGTCAACGGGCCGTCGTCGGTGGTTCTCTCCGGTGATGAGGCCCCCGTACTGCGAGCCGCCGCTACGTTGGGGAAGTGGACGCGGTTGGCGACCAGCCACGCGTTCCATTCCGCCCGTATGGAGCCGATGCTGGAGGAGTTTAGGGCGGTCGCCGAAGGCCTGACCTACCGGACACCGCATCTCACCATGGCCGCGGGTGATCAGGCTGCGACCGCTGAGTATTGGGTGCGGCAGGTCCGGGATGTGGTCCGGTTCGGCGAGCAGGCCGCTTCCTACGGTGACGTGGTGTTCGTCGAGCTGGGTGCCGACCGGTCGCTGGCCCGCCTGGTCGACGGCATCGCGATGCTGCACGGCGACCACGAGGCACAGGCCGCGATCAGCGCCCTGGCCCACCTGTATGTCAGCGGTGTGGCTGTGGACTGGCCTGCGGTGCTGGGCGATGCCCGGGGCCGGGTGCTGGACCTTCCGACGTACGCCTTCCAGCATCAGCGGTACTGGCTCGAGGGCGCGGACCGGTCGGCTGCGGGTGGGCATCCGCTGCTGGGTGAGGCGGTGCGGCTGGCCGAGGCCAGTGGAGTGCTGTTCACGGCCCGGGTGTCCCGGAGCGGTGATCTGTGGCTGCGGGACCAGGCGGCCCTGCCCGCCACCGCGTTCGTGGAGATGGCACTGGCAGCAGCGGACGAGACCGGCTGCGGGCTTGTCGAGGAACTCACCGTGGAAGCGTTGCTGCTGCTCCCCGACGACGGCGCCGTCCAGATACAAACCTGGGTGAGCGAACCAGACGAGACCGGCCAGCGTCGGCTCAGTATCCACGCCCGTAACAGCGACGGCGAGCCCTGGACACGCCTGGCCACCGCGACCCTGGCCACCGCCACCGGCAGGGTGTCCGGCTGGCAGGCCGGGGAGGTGTGGCCGCCGGCCGGTGCGGTCCCGGTCGAGACCCGAGTACCGTCACTGCGGGCGGCCTGGCGCCTGGGCGGCGACATCTTCGCCGAGGTCGCCCTGGACGACACCCACGACGCCACCACATACGCCCTGCACCCTGCCCTCCTGCCCGCCGCCCTCACCACCGCCGGTGAGGAGACCCCCGCCGTATGGCAAGGCCTGACCCTGCACGCCCGCAACCCCGGCGAGCTGCGCGTCCGCCTCACCTCACACGATGACGGCACCCTGTCCGTGGACGCCACCGACAGCACAGGCCTCCCCGTCCTGACCGCCCGCTCCCTCACCCCGGGCACCGTCCCCGTCTACGAACCGGCCACCAGCACCGACGACCTGCTCACCCTGACCTGGACAGAAATCCCCACCCCTCAGCAGACCGGCCTGACCACAGGTCGCTTCGAAGACCTGGCCGACAGCGATGTGCCGGTGCCCGAGGTGGTGGTCTTCACCGCACTCCCCGGCAACGGCGACCCGCTGGAACAAACCCGCACGCTGACCGCCCAGGTTCTCCAGGCAGTCCAGACCTGGCTGGCCGGGGAACGCTTCACCGACAGCACACTGGTCGTGCGAACCGGCACCGGGCTGGCCGCTGCCGCCATCTCGGGGCTGATGCGATCGGCACAGTCCGAACACCCCGGCCGGTTCATCCTGGTGGAAAGCGACGACGACACCCTCACCCCGGACCAACTCGCCGCCACCGTCGGACTGGACGAGCCACGGCTGCGGATCAACGACGGCTGGTACGAAGTCCCACGACTGAGCCGAATCACCCCTGAACCCCCCTCTGATGAGATTTGGGATCCGGATGGCACAGTTCTGATCACGGGCGGTTCCGGCGTCCTGGCGGGGATAGTCGCCCGGCACCTGGTGGCCGAACGCGATGTGCGTCATCTTCTCCTGGTCTCCCGCAGCACCCCGGACGAGCCACTTATCGGCGAGCTCGGTGAACTGGGCGCCCAGGTGGCCACGGTGGCCTGTGACGTGTCCGATCGTGACGGGCTGGCGCGAGTGCTGGCGGGGGTGTCACCGGAGCATCCCCTGACGGCCGTGATCCACACCGCGGGCGTGCTCGATGACGGTGTCGTCGAGTCTTTGAACCGGCAGCGGCTCGACACGGTAATGCGGCCCAAGGCCGACGGTGCCTGGCATTTGCACGAACTCACCCGGGATGCCGATCTGGCGGCGTTCGTCATGTATTCCTCGGCTGCCGGTGTCATGGGTGGTGCGGGGCAAGGTAACTACGCTGCGGCGAACGCGTTCCTGGATGCGCTGGCCGAACAACGCCGAGCCGAGGGCCTGCCCGCGCTCGCACTCGCCTGGGGCCTCTGGGAGGACACCAGCGGCCTGACCGCCAAACTGACTGGCACCGACCACGGCCGAATCCGCCGCAGCGGCCTGCGAACCATCACCGCCGAGCACGGAATGCGGCTGTTCGACACCGCGTCGCGCCACAGCAACCCGATTCTGGTAGCCGCGCCGATGGACCCGGTTCGGGACGCCGAAGTCCCCGCGCTACTCCGCTCGTTGCATCGCTCGGTCGCCCGGCAGGCCGCCTCTACCGGCGACTCGTCAGCGCAGTGGCTAGCGGTCCTGGCACCGGCCGAGCGGGAGAAGGCACTGCTGAAGCTGGTGCGTGACAGCGCCGCTCTGGTCCTGGGACACGCTGACGCCAGTACCATCCCCGTAGCCGCAGCATTCAAGGATCTGGGTATCGATTCACTGACCGCGGTGGAACTGCGCAACAGCCTGGCGAAAGCCACAGGCCTGCGGCTGCCCAACACGACGGTGTTCGACTACCCCACCCCGGCCATCCTGGCCGCCCGGCTGGGCGCGCTGTTCACCGGCGAGAACCCCGTACCGGCACGCCCGTCAGTGTCGGTGGTGGGGCAGGATGAGCCGTTGGCGATTGTGGGTATGGCGTGCCGTCTGCCGGGTGGGGTGTCGTCGCCGGAGGATCTGTGGCGCTTGGTCGAGTCGGGTACGGATGCGATTTCCGGTTTCCCCACCGACCGTGGCTGGGACGCGGAGAGTCTGTACGACCCGGACCCGGATGCGCCGGGGAAGTCGTACTGCGTGGAGGGCGGCTTCCTCGACAACGCGTCCAGCTTCGACGCCTCGTTCTTCGGGATCAGCCCGCGTGAGGCACTGGCAATGGATCCGCAGCAGCGGCTGGTGCTGGAGGTGTCCTGGGAGGCGTTCGAACGGGCCGGGATCGAGCCCGGTTCCGTACGCGGCAGCGACACCGGCGTCTTCATGGGCGCCTACGCCGGTGGCTACGGTACCGGTGCCGACCTCGGCGGCTTCGCAGCCACCGCGAGCGCGACCAGTGTCCTCTCCGGCCGGGTGTCGTACTTCTTCGGTCTAGAGGGGCCCGCGTTCACAGTGGACACGGCGTGCTCGTCATCACTGGTGGCTTTGCACCAGGCCGGGTATGCCCTCCGGCAGGGTGAGTGTTCACTGGCTCTGGTCGGCGGCGCCACCGTGATGGCCACACCACAAAGCTTCGTGGAGTTCTCCCGCCAGCGCGGCCTGGCAACCGACGGCCGGTGCAAAGCCTTCGCCGACGCCGCAGACGGCACAGGATGGGCCGAGGGCGTCGGCGTCCTGCTGGTCGAGCGTTTGTCTGACGCGCAAGTTAAGGGCCACCAGGTACTGGCAGTAGTCCGCAGCTCAGCGGTCAACCAAGACGGGGCATCCAACGGGCTGACCGCACCGAACGGTCCTTCGCAGCAGCGGGTGATCCAAGCCGCTCTCAGCAACGCCGGTCTTGCGGCGCATGAGGTGGATGTGGTGGAGGCCCACGGCACGGGTACGACACTGGGTGACCCGATCGAGGCCCAGGCGCTGCTCGCCACGTACGGCCAGGATCGTGAGCGGCCCCTGCTGCTGGGCTCGCTGAAGTCGAACATCGGCCATACCCAGGCCGCCTCGGGTGTGTCGGGCGTCATCAAGATGGTGATGGCCCTGCAACACCACACGGTCCCCCGCACCCTGCACGTGGATGAGCCGTCGCGGCATGTGGACTGGTCGGCGGGTGCGGTTGAGCTGGTGCGGGAGAACCAGTCCTGGCCCGAGGGCGACCGGCCCCGCCGGGCCGGCGTGTCGTCCTTCGGCGTCAGCGGCACCAACGCTCACATCATCCTGGAGAGCGCACCCGCCCAGCCTGCGGAGGAGGCGCAGCCCGTAGAGGTGCCGGTGGTGGCCTCGGATGTGCTGCCCCTGGTGGTATCGGCCAAGACCCAGTCCGCTCTGACCGAGGCCGAGGACCGGCTGCGCGCCTACCTGGCGGCCTCGCCCGGGGTGGATCTGCGTGCTGTGGGGGCGACGCTGGCGGTGACGCGCTCGGTGTTCGAGCACCGTGCCGTGCTCCTCGGCGATGACACCGTTACCGGCACCGCCATGCCCGACCCCCGGGTGGTGTTTGTCTTCCCGGGTCAGGGGTGGCAGTGGCTGGGAATGGGCAGTGCGCTGCGGGAATCCTCGGTGGTGTTCGCCGAGCGGATGGCCGAGTGCGCGGCCGCCCTGCGTGACTTCGTGGACTGGGACCTGTTTGCGGTGCTGGATGATCCGGCGGTGGTGGACCGGGTCGATGTGGTCCAGCCCGCCTCCTGGGCGGTGATGGTTTCCCTGGCCGCGGTGTGGCAGGTGGCCGGTGTGCGGCCGGACGCGGTGATCGGCCACTCCCAGGGCGAGATCGCCGCAGCCTGCACAGCCGGTGCCGTATCGCTACGTGACGCCGCCCGGATCGTGACCTTGCGCAGCCAGGCGATCGCCCGGGGCCTGGCGGGCCGGGGCGCGATGGCATCCATCGCACTGCCCGCACACGAGATCGAGCTGACCGACGGCGCCTGGATCGCCGCCCACAACGGCCCCGCCTCCACCGTCATCGCGGGCACCCCGGAAGCGGTCGACCGTGTCCTGACCGCTCATGAGGCCCAAGGGACGCGGGTGCGGCGGATCACGGTCGACTATGCCTCGCACACCCCGCACGTCGAGCTGATCCGCGACGAACTGCTCGACATCACCGCCGGAATCGACTCGCAAGCCCTGGTGGTGCCGTGGCTGTCGACCGTGGACGGCACCTGGATCGAGGGCCCCCTCGATGCGGAGTACTGGTACCGGAACCTGCGCGAACCAGTCGGCTTCGCCCCCGCCATCAGCCAGTTGCAAGACCAGAGCGAGACCGTGTTCATCGAGGTCAGCGCCAGCCCGGTGCTGTTGCAGGCGATGGACGACGACGCGGTCACGATTGCCACGTTGCGCCGCGACGACGGCGACGCCACCCGGATGCTCACCGCCCTGGCACAGGCCTACACCCACGGCGTCACCGTCGACTGGCCCGCCATCCTCGGCACCACCACAGCCCGGGTACTGGACCTTCCGACGTACGCCTTCCAGCACCAGCGGTACTGGCTCAAGAACGTGGACCGGTCGACCGTCGACGGTCATCCACTGCTGGGCACGGTAGTGGCACTGCCCGGCTCCGACGGTGTGGTGCTCACCGGGCGGGTATCACTGGCCACCCACACATGGCTGGCCGACCACGCGGTCCGGGGCAGTGTCCTGCTCCCCGGTACCGCATTCGTGGAACTGGTCGTCCGCGCCGCCGACGAGGTCGAATGCGACACCGTCGACGAGCTCGTAATCGAAACCCCGCTCCTCCTGCCGCAGACCGGGGGCGTGCAACTATCCGTGTCCGTCGCCGAGGCCGACGAGTCCGGACACCGCGCCGTGACGGTCTTTTCTCGGGCGGACGACACGGACACATGGACCCGACACGTTTCCGCCACGATCAGCGCCTCTGACGCACCCCTCCCGCTGCCGGAGTCCGGCACCTGGCCACCAGCCCAGGCCCAGCCGATGAACGTGGCCGACTTCTACGACCAGCTGATGGCAGAAGGCTACGAGTACGGTCCCGCCTTCCAAGGGCTGCAAGCCGCGTGGCACGACGGGGACACCGTCTACGCCGAGGTCGCTCTGGCCGAGGAACAGGCACAGGAGGCGGCACGATACGCCGTACACCCGGTCCTATTCGATACGGCCCTGCACACCTGCACTCTGAACACACCCGACGCCGAGCAGGGTGTGGGGCTGCCGTTCTCCTGGAACCACATCCAAATCCACGCCGCCGGCCCGGCCACACTGCGTGTCACGGTGATACAGGAAGGGGACGGCTGGAGTGTGCGGGTCGCCGATGACACCGGCCGACCCGTGGCCACCATCGGTTCCCTCATCACCCGGCCGGTAACCGCCGACACACTCGGCTCCACCACGGACGACCTGCTCACCCTGACGTGGACGGAAATCCCGGCCCCCCAGGAAACCAGCCTGACCATGGGCAGGTTCGAAGACCTGGCGGACGACAACATGCCGGTACCCGACGTGGTGATCTTCACCGCACTCCCCACCAGCAGTGAGAACCCGCTGGAACAAGCCCGCACCCTGACCGCCCAAGTCCTCCAGGCAGTCCAGACCTGGCTGGCCGGGGAACGCTTCACCGACAGCACCCTGGTCGTACGGACCGGCACCGGGCCGGCCGCCGCCGCAGTGTCGGGCCTGATGCGATCGGCCCAGTCCGAACACCCCGGCCGGTTCATCCTGGTCGAAAGCGACGACGACACCCTCACCCCGGACCAACTCGCCGCCACCGTCGGGCTCGACGAGCCGCGCCTGCGAATCAACGACGGCCGGTACGAGGCAGCACGCCTGGCCCGGACCAACACCCCCGAACACAGCCCGCTGACGATCCCCGACAATCGTGCCTGGCTGCTGGAACACTCCCGCAGCGGAACCCTGCAAGACCTCGCCCTGGCACCCACCGACACCGCCGAACGGCCCCTGCAACCCGGCGAAGTACGCATAGACATACGCGCCGCGGGGCTCAACTTCCGCGACGTGGTCGTGGCACTCGGCATGGTCAATGACAACCGGCCGACGGGCGGCGAAGCGGCCGGGGTCGTACTCGAGGTCGGCTCCGCTGTATACGACCTGGCTCCGGGAGACCGCGTCTTCGGCGTGGTGGCAGGCTCGTTCGGGCCGGTCGCGATCGCCGACCGTCGCCTGCTCGCCGTGATGCCTGATGGCTGGTCCTTCACTACGGCGGCATCCGTCCCGGTGGTGTTCGCCACCGCGTATTACGGACTGGTGGATCTGGCCGGGCTGAGCGCCGGTGAGTCGGTGCTGATCCACGCCGCAGCGGGCGGTGTGGGCATGGCGGCGACCCAGATCGCCCGTCATTTGGGTGCGCAGATCTACGCCACCGCCAGCACAGGGAAACAACACATCCTGCGCGAAGCCGGTCTGGAAGACACCCGCATCGCCGACTCCCGCACGCTGAGCTTCCAGGAAACCTTCCTCAACAACACACACGGCCAGGGCGTCGATGTCGTCCTGAACTCCCTCAGCGGTGACTTCGTCGATGCCTCCCTCGACCTGCTGCCCCGCGGCGGCCGGTTCGTGGAGATGGGCAAGACCGACATCCGCGATCCGCAGCAGGTCACCGCCGAGCGGCCGGGTACCAGCTACCAGGCGTTCGACCTGATGGACGCCGGCCCGGACCGGCTGCGGGAGATCATCACCGAAATCCTCACCCTGTTCGGACAAGGCGTCCTACAACCCCTGCCGGTGCGGGCCTGGGACATCCGTCAGGCCCGTGATGCGTTCAGCTGGATGAGCCGCGCCCGCCACATCGGCAAGATCGTCCTCACCATCCCCCGCCGGCCCGACCCCGACGGCACCATCCTGATCACCGGCGGCTCCGGCGTCCTGGCAGCCATCCTCGCCCGCCACCTGGTAACCGAACACCGCGCACGCCATCTGCTGCTGCTCTCCCGCACCACCCCCGACCCAGCACTGATCGACGAACTCGCCGAACTGGGCGCCCGGGTCGACACCGCGGCCTGCGACGTATCGGACCGCGCCGGGCTGGCACGCGCACTGGCGGGCGTATCACCGCAACACCCCCTGACCGCCGTGATCCACACCGCCGGCGCACTCGACGACGGCGTCGTGGAGTCCCTGACCACACAGCGACTGGACACCGTGCTACGGCCCAAGGCAGACGGCGCCTGGCACCTCCACGAACTCACCCGGAACACCGACCTGGCGGCATTCATCATGTATTCCTCCGCCGCCGGGGTCATCGGTGGCGCGGGGCAGGGCAACTACGCCGCAGCCAATGCCTTCCTCGACGCCCTGGCCGAACAACGCCGGGCCGAGGGCCTGCCCGCACTCGCACTCGCCTGGGGCCTGTGGGACGACACCAGCGGGCTCACCTCCAGGCTGACCGACACGGACCACGATCGGATCCGGCGCAGCGGCATGCGAACCATCACCGCCGAGCACGGAATGCGGCTGTTCGACGGCGCGTCGCGCCACGGCGAGCCGGTCCTGTTCGCCGCGGCGATGTCTCCGGTGCGGGACGTCGAGGTCCCCGCGCTGCTGCGTGGACTTCAGACGGTGAAACGGCCGCAGGCCAGGACCGCGGCACGTGACGACGTCGGCTCGCAGCCCCTGAGCGCTCGTCTCACCGGCCGTACGAGCGTCGAGCAGCACCGCGTCATGCTCGAACTCGTGCTGGGAGAGGCGGCCTCCGTACTCGGCCACGGCTCGCCGGACGCGATCGCGACGGACACGTCGTTCAAGGATCTGGGCATGGATTCGCTGACGGCGATCGAACTCCGTAACCGCCTCATGGCGGAAACCGGGCTACAGCTTCCCGCCACGATGGTGTTCGACTACCCGACGGCGAACGCTCTGGCCACGCATCTGCTGGACAAGCTCGATATCCCGCCCGTACAGCAACACCTCGATCCACCGGCGCCGAGCACGGGCACCGGCCCGGCCGAACCGGTGGTGGATGAGCCGTCGGCGAATGAGCCGATCGCCATCGTGGCGATGGCGTGCCGGGTGCCGGGCGGGGTCAGTTCGCCGGAGGGGTTGTGGCGCCTTGTGGAGTCCGGTACTGACGTGATCTCCGGTTTCCCCACCGACCGTGGCTGGGATGTCGAGGGCCTGTTCGATCCGGACCCGGACGCCCCTGGTAAGTCGTACTGCGTACAGGGGGGCTTCCTGGACACCGCGGCCGACTTCGACGCTCCCTTCTTCGGTATAAGCCCGCGTGAGGCGCTGGGCATGGATCCGCAGCAGCGGCTGTTGCTGGAAACCACCTGGGAGGCGATCGAGCGCGCGCGGATCGATCCGAAGTCCCTCCGCGGCCGCGACGTGGGCGTGTACGTGGGTGGCGCGGCACAGGGTTACGGAGTGGGCGTCGACCAGCAGCGCGACAACGGGATCACCGGTAGCTCGGTCAGCCTGCTGTCAGGGCGGGTGTCATACGCGCTCGGGTTGGAGGGGCCGGGGGTCACGGTGGACACCGCGTGCTCCTCCTCCCTGGTGGCGCTGCATCTCGCGAGCCAGGCATTGAGACAGCGCGAGTGCTCGCTGGCGCTGGTGAGCGGGGTCTCGGTGATGTCCTCGCCCGCGATGTTCGTGGAATTCTCCCGCCAGCGCGGCCTGTCATCCGATGGCCGGTGCAAGTCGTTCGCCGCATCGGCGGACGGCACGATCTGGTCCGAGGGCGTGGGTGTCCTGGTGGTGGAGCGTCTTTCCGACGCCCGCCGGCTGGGGCACCGGGTCCTCGCCGTCGTCCGGGGCAGCGCGGTGAACTCCGACGGCGCGTCGAACGGGCTGACCGCGCCGAACGGCGCGTCCCAGAAGCGGGTGATCCGGCAGGCGCTGGCCGGGGCCGGTCTCACCGCGTCGGACGTGGATGTGGTCGAGGCGCACGGCACCGGCACAAAACTCGGCGACCCGATCGAGGCAGAGGCCATTTTGGCGACGTACGGGCAAGAGCGGTCGACGCCCGCCTGGCTCGGTTCGCTGAAGTCGAACATCGGTCACACCATGGCGGCGTCGGGCGTGCTCGGCGTGATCAAGATGGTGGAGGCGATGCGGCACGGTTCGCTCCCCCGCACGCTCCACGTGGACGACCCATCGCCTCACGTGGACTGGACGTCGGGAAGTGTCGCGCTGCTGACGGAGCACCAGCCATGGCCGGACGACGCCAAGCCGCGCAGGGCCGGTGTGTCGTCGTTCGGGCTCAGCGGTACCAACGCGCACGTAGTGCTGGAGCAGTACCAGGCGCCTGCCCCGTCAGCCACGCCGGTCACGCCGGTCACGCCGGTCACGCCGGTCACGCCGGTCACGCCGAACGAGCCCCGACCGCTGCCGTGGGTCTTGTCCGCGCAGAGCCCGAAAGCGCTGCGAGAGCAGGCCGGGCGGCTGTACGCCTCCCTCGCCGAGGACCCGGAGTGGAACTCGCTGGACATCGGATACTCCCTGGCGACCACGCGATCGGACTTCGCCCACCGGGCAGTCACGGTGGGATCCGGCCGGGAGGACTTCCTGCGCGCGCTGTCAAAGCTGGCGGACGGCGCCTCCTGGCCCGGCCTCACGACCGCGACCGCCAAGGCCCGGCGCGTTGCCTTCCTGTTCGACGGGCAAGGCGCCCAGCGGCTGGGAATGGGCAAGGAGCTGTACGACAGCTCCCCCGTCTTCGCCCGTGCCTGGGACACGGTGAGCGCCGGGTTCGACAAACACCTCGACCACTCGCTGACGGACGTCTACTTCGGTGAGGGCGGTTCGACGACGGCCGAACTCGTGGATGACACCCTCTACGCGCAAGCGGGCATTTTCGCGATGGAGGTCGCGCTGTTCGGGCTGCTGGAGGACTGGGGCGTGCGCCCCGACTTCGTCGCCGGGCATTCCATCGGTGAGGCAGCCGCCGCGTACGCAAGCGGGATGCTATCGCTCGAACACGTCACCACTTTGATCGTCGCCCGGGGGCGGGCGCTGCGGGCGACACCGCCGGGGGCCATGGTCGCACTGCGGGCAGGCGAGGAAGAGGTGAGGGCGTTCCTCGACCAGACCGGTGCGGCGCTGGATCTGGCGGCGGTCAACAGCCCCGAGGCCGTCGTCGTGTCGGGTGAGCCGGACGCGGTGGCGGGCTTCGAAGCCGCGTGGGCGGCGTCCGGGCGAGAGGCCAGGAAACTGAGGGTCCGCCATGCCTTCCACTCCCGCCATGTGGAGGCCGCGCTCGATGAGTTCCGTACGGCACTGGAATCCCTGAAGTTCTCCGCCCCGGCGCTGCCGGTGGTGTCGACCGTGACCGGGCAGCTGATAGATCCGGATGAGATGGGCACGCCGGAGTACTGGTTGCGTCAGGTCCGGCAACCCGTCCGCTTCCAGGACGCCGTCCGCGAACTGGCCGAACGGGGGGTGGGCACATTCGTCGAGATAGGGCCCTCCGGGGCGCTCGCGTCGGCCGGGATGGAGTGTCTGGGCGGCGACGCCTCGTTCCACGCCGTGCTGCGCCCGCGGTCGCCGGAGGACGTCTGTCTGATGACGGCCATCGCGGAGCTGTACGCGGGCGGGACGGCGATCGACTGGGCGAAGGTCTTGTCCGGCGGCCGGGCGGTGGATCTGCCGGTCTATCCGTTCCAGCACCAGTCCTACTGGCTGGCCCCGGACGCTGCCCCGGACGCCACGGGCGCCACAGCTGTGGCGCCCGTGGTCGAGGAGGAGGACGGTGAGTATGACGAGCCCTCCTATGCGGATGAGCCCCGCACCATGCTGGAACTCGTTCATATGGAGGTGGCGAGCGTCCTGGGCATGACCGACCCCGGCGTCATACTCGACGACTCGTCCTTCCTGGAGTTGGGATTCGACTCGCTCAGCGCCGTTCGGCTGCGCAACCGGCTGTCGAAGGCCACCGGACTCGACCTGCCGTCCACTCTGCTGTTCGAGCACCCCACGTCGGCCGAATTGGCCTCGCACCTGGATGCGCTGCTCGACTCCGATATTGACGCGGCCGGCGTTTGTGCACTTCTGGAAGAGATCAACGAACTGGATACAGAAGCCGTCGACATGACCGCGGCGGAACGCCAGGCCATCTCCGTACTACTGGAAAAGCTCTCAGCAAAATGGAAGACCGGGGACGAGTAAGAGGACGTCCCATGTGACGCGTCTACTCGTACTTGACATATCGGCCGGGCAAGAATCATTAAGGAAATGATGGAATGGGCAACCGTCTAAAGTTCAAATTTGCCGGACAGCTCCTCGAAGCTGTCAATCCGCGCCTTCAGGGCCACCCCTACGACGTACTGATGCGCCTCCTCGAGGGCGGCCGCATCGAAAACGTACTGGAATTGTGCGGCGGGACCGGATTCGCATCGCGAATGCTGGCCGAAAGGCATCCGAAGGTACAGGCCACCTCCATCGATCTGTCACCCGAGCTGACCGCGGTGGGCCGCCGCAAGTTGGCCTCGCGGGGGGTCGACAACGTCACCCTGGTCGAGGGTGACGTCGCCGCCTTGCCCTACCCGGACAACTCGTTCGACACCGTGATGTCGGCCTTCGGTCTGCATGAGGTCCCGACCGCGGGCCGCCTCAGCGCGATCCGCGAGTCCGTTCGGGTACTCCAGCCCGGAGGCCGCTTCGTCATCGTCGATCTCGACCGCCGGACCAAGTACGGGTGGACGATGGATCTCTTCATGAAGGTCATGGAGCCGAAGTTTGCCCCCGAGGTGTTCGGGAGCGGCCTGGTGGACAGGTTGAAAGACAACGGTTTCACCATCGACCATCACGAGTCGGCCGGGCCGAACGGCTGGACACAGTCGATCGTCGCCACCCTGGAGGCGTGAGCCGTCGTCATACGTCCGAGGGGCGGGCTCTGTGAGGCCGTCCCTCGGACGTATGACGACAAGCCGCACGGACGGCCTCCTCAGTCCTGGCTCAGTCCTTGGCTCAGTCCTGGGGTTCGAGCAGTTCGCCGGTCTCCTTGACCCGGACGTGGATCGCCCCCGACGGGCAGGCCTGCGCGACCGCGATCACATGCTCGTCCGCGTCGATCTCGCTCGCGCGGGCGCGCGACTGGTGCCCGTGCGTCTCGAAGTACGCGCCCGCGCTGGCCACGCAGACGGCCGAGCCGATGCATTCGCTCCGGTCGATCCACAGCTCCCATCGCGCCATGCCGCTCACCACGCCAGGGGCAGCGCTTCGAGGCTGGGCACCAGCCGCCCGCGCAGGAAGTTGATCTGCGGCTCCGGCACCGCGAACCGCAGCGCCGGGATGCGGGAGATGAGCGAGCCGAGCGCGGTCTGCATCTCCACCCGGACGAGCTGAGCGCCCATGCAGTGGTGCGCGCCGTGCCCGAGGGACATGTGCGGGTTGCTGGGCCGGTGGAAGTCGATCTCGTCCGGATGGTCGTAGACCTTGGGGTCGGTGTTGGCCGAGTACGTCTGGATCGCCACCGCCTCACCGGCCTTGACGATCGTGCCGCTGAGCTCGACGTCCTCCACCGCCATCCGGACCCAGCTCGCCTGCTTGGCGATCGGGATGATCCGGAGCAGCTCGTCGACCGCCTTCGGGATCAGCGAGAGGTCCTTTTGCAGTTCGGCGAGTTTCTCCGGGTGGGTCAGCAGGGTGTAGACGCTGTTGCCGATCGCGTTGGCGGTGGTCTCGTACCCCGCTATCAGCAGCGTGACGGCGAAGCCGACCAGCTCCGTCTCGCTGAGCCGGTCGTCCTTGTCACGGGCCCGCACCAGCGACCCGAGCAGGTCGTTGGTGTCCTGCTTGCGGCGTTCCGCGATCAGCTCGGAGAGGTAGAGGTAGAGCGACTGGCCGGCCGCCATCACGACTTCCTGTGGGTAGGCGCCGTTCGAGAGCATCTGGTCCGACCAGGTCCGGAACTTGTTCTGGTCCTCGACCGGCACCCCCAGCAGCTCACAGATCATGATGATCGGCAGCGGCAGGGCGAAGTCCTCCATCAGGTCGGCCGGGGCGCCCTTGGCCAGCATCTTGTCGATCAGATCGTCGGCGACCTCCTGGGTGCGCGGGCGCAGGGCCTCCATCCGGCGGCTGGTCAGCGCCTTGGTCGCCAGCCGGCGCAGACGGGTGTGTTCCGGAGGGTCCATCAGCATGATGACCGGCTGGTCCTGGATCGCCGGGAGGACCCGGGGCACGTCCTTGCCGAGCGTCGCGCTGCGGCTGAACCGCGGGTCCACGAACACCTTGGCGACGTCCTCCCAGCTGGTGGCCAGCCAGGTCTCCCCGCCGTACGGCATCCGGACCCGGCCGAGCTCACCGGCGTCCCGTAGCCGGTTGTACTCGGGGTGGACCTCGAGTCGCCGCATTTCGGCGAAAGGATAAGGGCAGGCCTTACGGGTCTCCCCCGGATCGGTCGTCGACATTACTTGTCTCCGTTCACACGCGGACGGCGATCTGGTGCCGGTAGCTTTCCATCGGCAGGCTGTCCATCTTCGGCACAAGGCCGAATCGGCTGAGCATTTTGACCGAAGCGGGCGGCTGGTAGTCCGCGAACGTGCCGCCGAACACCGTGATCTGGCTGTGCAGGGTGAGCGTGCGCGCAAGCCAGTTCATCCGTTGCTTGTTCAGGTTGCGGCGGAGGCGACTGTCCGGGGCCATCCGCCGGCGCACCGCGGCACGGACTTGCTCGGAGATGTCGTGATCGCTGACCCACTCCAGCTCGGATATCTCCGCTGTGATCCGCCGCATCGCCTGGAGGCGCTGCCGTGTGAACACGTCGATGTGCGACAGCGCGCCACCCGGGCGCAGCACCCGCGCGGCTTCCCGCAGGAAACGTCCCAGGTTCGGGTAGGTGTGCGAACTCTCGATGTTGACGAGCACATCCACCGAGGCGTCCTCGAAGGGCAGTTCCTCGGCGTCGCCCTGGACGAACCGCAGGGTGTCACCGCGGGACAGCGTGGCGGTGGCGCTGGCGATCGCCTTCGGTGCCAGGTCCAGCCCGGTCATCTGGGCGGTGGGGACGAGGCGGGAGAGGAAGTTGAGCCCCTCCCCCATCCCGCAGCCGACTTCCAGGACCGTCCGGCCGTCGCAGCTCTCCAAGCCCTTCGGAAGGTCGCGCAGGGCCAGGTAGTAGAGCTGCTCGCTGAATCCGTCGGTGCCGTACTCGGTGAAACCGGGTAGCCTGGCCTCGATCTCGGCGACGAACTCGGAATCGTGCACGCCCCAGTTCCACAGCTCGCCCTTCGCGGACATGCCGGCGGCGAAGTCGTAGATGGAGGAGCTGGCGGACTTGAAGGTGGCGGCCTTCTTCTCCGCCTGCGGGGTGCCGGATTCATCGAGGTTGATGTCCTCGATACCGCTGGTGAAGGCGGTCACGACATCGGGTTGGATCATGCGGGTCTCCGAATTCGCCGGATTGGTTCGATCATTGCTCTGGTGGATGAGCGCGCGCGAGATGGTCGGTCACCACTAGAGCGAGTACGGATCGAGGACGTCCTCGGGCGTCGACTCGATGGCCATCTTGCGGCCGAGGCCGAGCTCGTCGGCGAAGCCGAGCAGTACGTCGAGGGCGATGTGGTCGGCGAACGCGCTGCCGGTCGAGTCGAAGACGCTCAGGCCCTCCCGGTGCGGGGCGGCGGTCTCGGGGGCCGCGCACAGCTCGGCCAGTGACGGGCCGAGCTCCCGATCGGGCAGCTGCTGGAACTCGCCCTCGGTGCGGGCCTGCCCGGGGTGGTCGACGCAGATGAACGCGTCGTCGAGCAGCGCCTTGGGCAGTTCGGTCTTGCCCTGCTCGTCCGCGCCGATGCCATTGACGTGCAGATGTGCCGGGCGCGGTGCGGCCGACACCACCGGCCCACCGCCGACCGGTACCGAGGTGACGGTGCACAGGACGTCCGCGGTCGCCATCGCGGTCGCCGCGTCGGTGACCTCGACGGGCAGCTTGAGAAACGCGGCCCGGCCGGCGAACGACTCCGCGTGCTCGACTTTGATGTCGCTGATCAGGAGGCGTTCCAGCGGGAGGACGCGGCTGAGGGCGTGTGCCTGGGTGACCGCCTGGGCGCCCGCGCCGATCAGGGCGAGGGTGGCGCTGCCCGGCCGGGCGAGCAGCCGGGTGGCGACGGCGGCGACCGCGCCGGTCCGCATGGCGGTGATGGTGCCGGCGTCGGCGAGCGCGACCATGCTTCCGCTGTCGTCGTCGAGCCGCGACACGGTCCCGACGATGGTCGGCAGGTTGAAGCGCTCGAAGTTCTGCGGGCTGTAGCTGACCGTCTTCATCGTCACACCGATGCCCGACGCGCGGTGCGGCATGAACTCGATGACGCCCGGAACGTCGCCGCCGCGGGCGAAGCCGGTGCGCGGTGGCGGCTCGTCGGTCTCACCGCGGCCCAACCGTGCGAAGCCCCTGTGCACCTCGCTGATCAGCCGATCCATGATGACGTCGCGGCCGACCACCGAGAGGATCCGCTTGATGTCACGCTGGCACAGAACCTTGGTCTGCATGTCACCTCTCCTTCGTGCGCCTGACCCGGCGGGGTCTCAGGGATCTCGTCCTCACCGGCGCCGGCACGCAAGGCAGGTCACGAGCGGACATCGGCGACGCTAGCAGTCGGTTGACAACCCTCACCCCCCCAACTCCCCCCTGGATGATTCCGCAGCTCCGGGTGGCCGTTTGTAGGGGGTTGCGGGATCTGACGCGCCCGTATTTTCTTCCTGGTACGCGCCGGGGAACGGCGGGGAAGGGTGAGGCAATTGACTCCGCCGGCCACGGCACCGTACAGCCGCTTCGAGAAGCTCGGGGCGTCCGAACTCGAGGGCGACGAAACACTTCTTGGCGTCATCGAACACCGCGCTGGACACACCGGAGTTTCACTGGCCGAGGGCTATCCCCGGACGGCCGTGCACACGACGACTCGCGAGGACGAGGGGTTCGCCGAGGCGTGGCACGCGGAGGGACCGAAGGAATCGGGCAGCCACGGGGGCGTCGCCTGGGCTCGTACGGCCGACTACCTCTTCGGCGTCGCCCGGGTGCCCGAGGGCGACCGGTACGCGGCCGGCACCGCGGCCGTCTACACCGGAATCTTCGACCTGATCGGGACACTGGGGTACCCCAGTCTGGCCCGCACCTGGAACTACGTCAGCGGAATCAACACGCCGAACGCCGACGGCCTGGAGGTCTACCGGGACTTCTGCGTGGGCCGCGCCGAGGCGCTGGACGCCCGCGGGATCGACCCGGCGACCATGCCGGCGGCGACCGGAATCGGCGCCCACGGCGGCGGCATCACGTGCTACTTCATCGCCGCACGCACCGGTGACCGGGTCAACATGGAGAACCCGGCCGTGCTCACGGCTCACCGCTACCCGCAGCGGTACGGCCCGCGCCCGCCGGTCTTCGCCCGCGCCACCTGGCTCTCGCCGCCTGGGACGGACGACGGCCGGCTCTTCGTCTCCGCGACCGCCGGCATCCTCGGTCACGAGACGGTGCACCACGGCGACGTCGCCGCGCAATGCGAGGTGTCGCTTGAGAACATCGCCCGGGTGATCGGTGCCGAGAACCTGGGACGGCACGGGCTCCGCCGGGGCTACGCCCTCGCCGACGTCGACCACTTGAAGGTCTACGTACGCCACCGTGAGGACATTTCGACCGTACGTCGGATCTGCGCCGAGCGCCTCTCCCGCGAGGCCACGGTTGCCGTACTGCACACCGACATCGCCCGCACCGATCTGCTGGTCGAGATCGAGGGTGTGGTGGCGTGACCCCGCCGAGATGACCTGGGAGGACCACCGATGAGCACCGAAGCTCAGCAAGAGAGCACGCCCGCCGCGCGCTGCCCCTTCTCGATCCAGGACGGGCACCGCACGCTCCTGGAGACGGGCACGATCGGCGCGCATGAACTCTTCGGCGTCAAGCAGTGGCTCGTGGCCGCGGCCGAGGACATCAAGCTGGTCACCAACGACCCCCGGTTCAGCTCGGCGGCGCCGTCCGGGATACTCGGCGAGCGGCGCCCGGGCTGGTTCTCCGGGATGGACTCGCCGGAGCACAACCGCTATCGGCAGAAGATCGCCCGGGACTTCACCCTGCGGGCGGCCCGCAAGCAGGAGGAGTTCATCATCCAGGCGGCGGACGCCTGCCTCGACGACATCGAGGCGTCCGGTCCCGGCACCGACCTGGTTCCCGGGTACGCCAAGCGCCTGGCGTCCCTGGCCATCCACGACCTCTACGGCCTGAACGAGGAGGAGGGGCCCGTACTGGAGGGCCAGATGCGGGCCATGGAGGGCGGCACCGACATGGAGAGCATCAAGAGGCTGACCGACGAATTCTTCGGTCACGTCCTGGCGCTGGTGCGTGCCAAGCGGGAGCAGTCGGGCGACAAGCTTCTCCACCGGCTGGCCGAGGCCGGCGAGGACGAGATCCTGCTCAGCGACGACGAGGCGACCGGGGTGTTCGCCACGCTGCTGTTCGCCGGGCACGACTCGATGCAGCAGATGGTGGGCTACTGCCTGTACGCACTGCTCTCCCATCCCGACCAGCGGGCGGCTCTGCGGGAGAACCCGGACCTGATCGACGGGGCGGTCGAGGAGCTGCTGCGCTACCTGCCGCTCAACCAGCTCGGTGTGCCGCGGGTCTGCGTCGAGGACGTCGAGTTGCACGGCCAGACGATCAGCGCCGGCGACAACGTCATCCCGCTCTACTCGACGGCCAACCGCGACCCCGGCGTCTTCGCCGACCCCGACACGTTCGACATCACCCGCAAGCCCGAGCACAACTTCGCTTTCGGGTACGGCATCCACAAGTGCCCGGGGCAGCACCTCGCCCGGGTGTTGATCAAGGTCGCCGCGCTGCGCCTGTTCGAGCGCTTCCCGGACGTGCGGCTGGCCGGCGACGTGCCGATGAACGAGGGTCTGGGCCTGTTCAGCCCGGCCGAGCTGCGGGTCACCTGGGGAGCGGAGTGAGCGCGTCCGTACAGACCATCACGCTGCCGAACGGCAAGACCGTCGCACACGTCAACCCGGGCGAGGCGCGCTTCCTCTACCAGGAGATCTTCACCGAGCGGTGCTACTTGCGGCGCGGCCTCGAACTGCGAGCGGGTGACGTGGTCTTCGACGTCGGCGCGAACATCGGCATGTTCTCGCTCTTCGCCCACCTGGAGTGCCCCGGTGTCACGGTGCACGCCTTCGAGCCGGCGCCGGTGCCGTACGCCGCGCTCAGGGCCAACGCCGAGCGGTACGGCATCGCGGGCCGGTTCGAGCAGTGCGCGGTCTCGGACGTGGCCGGCCGCGGCAAGATGACGTTCTACACGGACACCACGATGATGTCGGGCTTCCACCCGGATCCGGCGACCCGCGCGGAGCTGCTGCGCAGGCTCGCCATCAACGGCGGGTACAGTGCCGAGGCCGCCGACCGGATGCTGGCCGAGCTGCCGGACACCAGCCAGGTGATCGAAACCTCCGTCGTTCGCCTCTCCGACGTCATCGCCGAGCGGGGCATCACCTCGATCGGCCTGCTCAAGATCGATGTGGAGAAGAACGAGCGGCAGGTGATGGCCGGGATCGACGCGGCCGACTGGCCGCGCGTCCGCCAGGTCGTCACCGAGGTGCACGACATCGACGGCAGGCTCGACGAGGTACTCACACTGCTGCGCGGGCAGGGCTTCACGGTCCTCAGCGAACAGGAGCCGCTCTTCGCCGGCACCGACATCTACCAGGTCGTCGCCCGTCGCGAGGACGCCTGACCGCACGCCGCCCGTTCCCCCTTCCCGAGCGGCGCGGTCTCGTGTCGTGCGCGGCTGTTCTGCTGCGGCTATTCCGCGTTGGCGAGTTCGGCCGGCAGGTGCTGGCGACCCTTGACTCCCAGCTTGCGGAAGACGTTCGTGAGGTGCTGCTCCACTGTGCTGGCCGTGACGAAGAGCTGGTCGGCGATCACGCGGTTGGTCTGGCCGCCGGCGGCCAGCGACGCCACCCGCCGCTCCGCGTCGGTCAGCGACTTGATCCGCTGCGGCAGGCCGGATTCCTCCAGCCAGCCGGGGCCTCCGGGCTTGGCCCCGAGTCGGCGCAGCAGCGGGGTCGCGCCGCACTGGGCGGCCAGGTGCCGGGCCTGCCGGAGCAGTCCCCGCGCCCGGCTGTGGTGCCTGAGCGCGCTGAACGCCTCGCTCAGATCGGCGAGCACCCGCGCCCGCTCGTACTGGTCGTTGCAGGAGAGCAGCAGGTCGGCCGCCTCATCGAGCAGGTCGACCCGCTTCGTCTGCGGGCTGTACGCCGCCTGCACCCGCAGCGTCAGAGCGCGGGAACGGGGTCCCATCGCATGGGTGAGCTGCTCGTCGATGAGCCGTCGGCCCTCGTCGCGGTCGCGGCCGTGCAGCAGCGCCTCGGCGGCGTCGACGCGCCACAGGGACAGACCGGGCGCGTCAACGCCCCAGTTTCGCATGCGTTCCCCGCAGGTGCGAAACGCCGTGTACGCCGACTCGTGCCGGCCCGTCGCGAGGCAGTACTGGCCGCGCGCCGAGAGCAGGTGCAGGCCGAACAGGCTGTCCCGGATGGCCTCCGGCAGCGGCTCGGCGAGCCACTTCTCCGCCCGCTCGGTCTCGCCCAGCCGGACGGCGGCGGCTACCGCGCTGCTCAGCGGTAGCGCGGCGGTGATGCCGAGCAACGACAGCCGCCGGTGGTCCAGAATGGCGCTGCCCGCCTCGACCGCCGCGGCCAGGTCGCCGCGGCGCAACGCGGTCTCGGCGCGCGGCCCCGCGTAGCCCGCCTCCTCCTCGTGCGACGCCCCGGTCTCGGAGACGAGCTTGTCGGCCCAGAGCTGAGCGGTGTCAGTGTTCTCCGCGTACAGCAGGGCCGTCAGCGCGGAGAGGGCGGTGGCGCCGTCCGCCGCCGAGTCAGCGTGCTTCAGGACATTCTCCGCCTCGGCCGCGGCAAGCTCGGGACGACCGTGGAGGGCCGACATGACGGCGTTATCGGCGATCGCACAAAGCCGGGCCGCCTTCGGCAGGTTCGCGAGCTCATCCGGCGGGAGCGGACGCGGCCGCCGATCCGGGCCGGACGCGCCCGGGCTGACGCCGGACGCGCCCGGGCTGACCAGCGCCAGCGATACCTCGGCGGCCCGCAGGTGGGCCCTGTCCTGGTCGGTGACCGCACGCGGGCGCTGCGCGGCCAGCACCTCGGCCGCCTCGCCGGACCGCCCGCCGGCGGCCAGCCAGCGGATCATCAGCGCCGCGTGCTCGGGGGAGAGCAGACCGGCACGGGCGGCGACGGTCAGCTCGTCGAGGTGCCGGCTGGAGGCCAGCGGGTTGCGGCGGCGCTCGATCGCCACGGCCTCGACCCGCAGCGCGGCCCGGGTGACGGCGTCGTCGGAGGCGTGGTGGGCCAGTTGCAGATAGTCGGACGCGGCGTCCAGCTCGCCGCGCACATGCAGCTCCTGGCCGGCCTTGGCGAAGATCTCGGCGGCCTTCGGGCCGTGCATGAGACCGGCGCCGGCCTGGTGGTGCGCGACCACTTCAACGGGTACGTCATCCAGCACTTCCAGAGCGGACCGGTGCAGTCGGCGGCGTTCCCGGGCGGACAGGTCGTTGAGTACGACCGAACGGGCCGCCGGATGCGGGAACCGCAGGTCGTGCAGCAGGCCGCCTTCGGTGAGGATCTCGGTCGCCTCGCCCACCGCGTCCGCGTTGAGCCCGCTGATCCAGCGCACCAGGGTGGTGTTGGCGCTCTCCCCCAGCACGGCGGCCACCCGTGCGACCCGCAACGGGACCGGGCCGCAGCGGTAGAGGGAACCGAGGTACGCCAGCCGGTACGCGCGGCCCGCGTTGATGCCCGTCCCGCCCGTCGCCCAGGCCTCCCGCACATCCTTGATCAGCCCATGGCCGAGGTTCAGGTTGCCGCCGGTCGCCCGGTACAGCCCCGTGAGCACGTCCTCGTCGACGTCGGGACCGAGGCCGGCGCGGGCCAGCTCGGCGATGTGCTTCGGGCTGAGCGGGCGCAGTACGATCTCGCGGTGGTGCCCCAGGCTGAGCAGCTCGGCGTGGAACTGTGAGTGGGCAGGGGTGAGCCGGCGCAACTCGGTGAGGACCATGGTGATCCGGGCCGGGCCGACCCTCCGGGCCAGGTGGAGCAGGCAGTTCAAAGAGGCGGTGTCGGCGTGGTGCACGTCGTCGATGCCGATCAGCACCGGCCGTTCGGCGGCGAGCGCCAGCAGGGTACGGGTGAGGTCGCCGCGCAGCCGGTTCTCGGCCTCCGGCGACAGGTGCTCGCCCGGGAGGGCCATGGCGGCTGGGTCCGGCACCTGGGAGGCGACCGCCGGGTTGTCGATGAGCTGTCCGATCAGGGCGTACGGGAGGGCCCGTTCCTCCTCGGAGCAGACCGCGCGTAACGTGATGGCGTCGCTCTTCGCGGCGGCCGCGTCCAGCAGTTCGGTCTTGCCGCAGGCGATCGGCCCGGTGATGGTGACCACCACGCCCCGGCCGTTGCCCGCCTGGCCTACAGCCTCCTCCAGTCTTCTGAGCTCGTCTTCGCGGGCGTCCAGTTCATAGCTCTCCACGGCAGGCATCACCTCACGTCGGACAACCCAATTGCTTTCCACCGCAAAGTATGTGACTGCGGACTATTCTGCGGCTGATCGACGAGTACATTGCGGAGTTCTAGTGAGGTTCTGGCCAAGCGGTCTGCTCGGACCTTCATCCGGCCCGGAACAGCCCGGGGTTGCCCTGTTTCGCGGCCCAGGAAGGTGCATATAACACGAACTTGAACCACACCGCCGTCTGATGGAATATGACCGCCATAAGACAAAGCCGGAGCAACACAGGCGAAGGGACCGGCGGATGACGAACGGCGCTGGGGTGGGCGATGGATCGCGCGGGCTGTTCTCCGTGGACTCCACCGTCCCGGGCGCGGCACCACAAGGATTTTTCCAGGCCTACCAGCGCGAGTGGGATGCGGAGCTCGGCGATGGCTTGCCACTGCGGAGCTCCAACCGGGACGTCACCGGTGACTTCCGGGTCAGGAGCCGCGCCGCCAAGGTCCGCGACGTGGCGTTCACCGATCTCCACAGCATGTCGGCCATCCGGACCGAGCACGCCCTGGGCGGCGTGGAGGATCGGGTACGGATGTACGTCGTGGAACGCGGCGCATGGCTGTTGCAAGGTTCGCGCGATGGGGACCGGCACACCGTGGCCGCCGGGCAGTTCCTCCTCCGGCACGTCGGGCAGCCGTGGCGCTTCGAGGCGGCGCCGCAGACGGCGGTGAAGATCATCCTCCTGCCCCCCGCGTCGCTCACACCCCTGCTGGGGAACCGGGCCGTCACCGGGCCTGCGGATTCGGCCGAAGTACGCCTGCTGGTGGCCCACGCGAATATGGTGTACGAGACCATGGCCGACCTCGGCCCGGCCGGTGTGCAAGCCGCCCACAGCACCCTGCTCGAACTGGCCCAGGCGGTGGCGAGGCGCCGGTTCGACGATGTGGAGCCCGGACTGGCTCCCGCGCTCGCCCAGGCCGCGAAGGATCTCGCGGACAGCCACCTCACCGACCCCGAGCTCTCTCCCACGATGCTGGCGCGTGAACTCAACGTCTCCTTACGCACCTTGCAGCGGGCGTTCACCGTGGCGGGAGAGTCGTTGATCGCCTACATCCGCCACCGGCGGCTGGAAGAGGCCCGCCGCGCTCTCATCGCATCGGCCGGCAGGCTGAGCGTCTCGGAGCTCGCCGCCCACTGGCAGTTCGCCGACAGCAGCCACTTCATCCGGATCTTCAAGAAGACCTACGGCCAGACGCCCGCCAAGTACGCCCGCTCGACCGGGCTGACCGAAAGCTGAATCCGCCCGCTCAACAGGCGCGGGCAAACTCAGCCGACGGGGCCGCCGTCGAAGTGCTCCACGGGGGCCACGTCCCCGGCCGGTGCGGCCACGTCCCCGGCCGGTGCGGCCTCGCCCATGGCCGCGGGCCGCCGGTCGAGCCCGAGCACGAGCGGCACGGCCAGCACGCTGATCGCGGTGAGGAATACCCAGGGCAGCGCGGCACCGCCCTCCAACAGCGCTGTGAGCAGCGCCGGGGCCAGGGCACCGCCGACCGACCAGGACATCTGGTAGACGCCCAGATAGCGGCCGCGCAGATGCTCGGGCGCCATCACCACGCTCAGTTCGCTGGTCGGCGGCGAGCTGAGGATCTCGGCCACGGTGTAGAGCACCATCGCGATCAGCAGCCCGGCGATCACCGCCCAGCCGGGCAGCGCGAGCAGTGTGCCGAAGACGGCGAACGCCGCCGCGTTGAGCAGCAGGGCCAGCACCAGCACCGTGGCCGGCCCGCGCGCCTCGATCCACCGGCTGGCGAGCGTCTGGAGCAGCGCGACCATCACCGTGTTCAGCACGACGAGCACGCCGACGATCCAGGCGCCGACGTCGAGGTTGTCGGCCACGTAGACGGCGAGCAGCACCGATACCACCGTGGAAGCGAAGACGAAGGAGATGTTCGCCCCGACCAGCCGCAGATACCGGGTGTCCTTCAGCACGGTGCGATAGCCGCCCGCGGGCCGTCCGGTGGTTTCGCCCGTCGACTGCTCCGGCTCGGCGGGTTTCGGCTCCGCGGGCCCGGCGTCGGCCGCCTCGCTCGGGTCCGCGCCCCGGAAGGTGATCACGAGCCAGCCCGCGACGGCGAAGGAGACCACGTTGACCGCCATGACCGCCCGCAGCCCGGTGACGGTCCCGATGCTCAGGGCCACCGCGGACGCGGCGCCGCCGAATCCGACGCCGACATTGCGCAGGGCACGGACGAAGCCGAACCAGCGGGCCCGCTCGACGCCCCGGGCGACCAGCACGATGAGCGGACTGTTGCCCATCCAGAAGGCGTTGGAACCCAGTTGCACCACGAACTGCCACAGCACGATCTGCCAGGCCGCGTGCGAGAACAGGAAGCCGATGAATCCGGCCACCGAGATCCAGTTGCCCGCGGCGACCACGATGCGCGGACCGTATCTGTCCATCAGAAGCCCGATAACGGGCGGAACGGGCAGGGCGAGCAACTGCCCGACGGTCAGCGCGGCGCCGACGGCGACCAGTGACAGCGACGTCGTCTTCACGAAGAAGACGACGGTGAACGCCATCACCAGCCCGTTTCCCAGACTGTCGATCAGATTGGCCGTGACGAACCGGCCCTTTCCCACGAGGTCCGGCAGACCCCAGGCCGTCTGAATCCGCCGCCACGCCGAAGGCGCGGGGGAATGCCGCGGCGTCATGGCTTCTCTCTACTTCGCCGCATCGACGGGCGATTCGCCCGCGGCAGGCACTTCGCCCCCGGCGGGCGGCTCGCTCTGGTGGAAGACGGCCGCGGCGCGCGCCCTGGCATGAGACATGCCCGAGATGATGCCGCCCGACCCGGCCGGCACCACCCTGGCGTCCGCTCCCGCACAACCCTGCGGGGTGTAGAACATGCCATAGACCGCATGCCATTCCTCGGTTTCCCCGGATACCGGGTCCACCACGAGCTCGGACCGGGGGATCACCCTCTGTTGTGCGATACACCCTTCGGCGGCGGAGTCCTCCAGAGCCCGCCGCCAAGTGGCGTCGTCCGTCTCCCAGCCCACCACGGCGCCGACTCCGCCGCCGCGCGCGTTGACCTTCAGGATCAACTGCTCGCGCCGCTCCAGGCATTCGTCGATGAGGTCGGTGTCCGTCTTGAGCGCGTCAGTGTTGATCAGCCGGGTCCAGGGCAGCACCCGGTCGATGGTCCGGCACTCGTCCTCGCCGAGGTCGCGCCGCCGCGCCGGGTCCGAAATCAGCGCCATACAGGCCTTGTTGGCGAACACGGTGCTGGAAAGCGGGGTCCACAGCAGCGTCCCGCCCGCCCGGTGCGCGTTCAGCAGGGGTGCGACCACGTCCCAGCCGCCGGGTTCCTCGGCGATCTGGTCCGGGACGAAGGAGCGGTAGACCACGTCGATCTTCGTGTCCCCGAGGTAGAGCGCGCCGCCGCGTTCGTGTACGTCCGAGACCTCGGCCACCAGGATGTCAAGGCCCGCCGAGCGCAGTGCGGACTGGAAGTTCAGCCAGAGCTCGCCGTAGTCCTTCAGACCGCCACGCCATTCCAGCAGGGCCACCACCGGCTCACGCCCGGGTGCCACCCGGGCGCCGAAGCGGCGCAGCGCCTCCACCACGGCGCGAACGGGATGCACATAGCCGAGCCGGTTCCGGCGCGCGAAGTCGGCGAAGGCGTCGACCTCCATCGTCGCCCGGGACATCTCACTCGCGAGGCCCCAGCCGCCGGTCTCGCTCCCCAGATTGGTTTCGAGGAGTTTGAATGAGGTGCCGTCGTGATACATGTCGGCCCGGCCATAGTAGGGTGGCACCAGGTCACCGAACCGCCGTATCACTTCCCAGCGGCCGTCGCTGATGCCGAGCACCGACCGGAATGCGTCTAGATCGCCGCCGAACATCCGGTCCGGCAAGGAAAAGAGTATTTCGACGAGACACCGCACGTCATCGGCGAACTCACGAATCTCACGCTCGGCGACGAAGAGGGGCCTGGCCAAATACTCACCGGGCCAGGATGCGAGCGTCGGGTAGTCCTTGACGTGCTGGGCGACCGTACGCAAGTCACTGCCCGGTATGCGGAACTCCTCGTTGTACTGGGCTGTTACTCGCTCCGCCGACATGACATCTCCCTGCTCGCTGGTGACTGGGCTCCTCGGCCCGCAGGGGCCACTGTTTCACCCCGGTCTCCCGAGCGACTCAATCGCGGCTCAATTGTGAGCCAACGGCCCCTGTGGACACGGACCATCTGTGTTAGTACTGGGAATACTTGAAACACCCGAAAGAAATGGTTCTACAGCCATGGGGGAACGTTTATTTCAGGAGGGGCCATGACCGCCACGACGGACACTTTCGCCGACGCCATCGGCGGGCTCGGTGACACCGAGTGGGACCGGCTCGCCGACGACAGGTTCCTTTCGTCGGCGCTGTGGCTGCGGGTGTGCGCCCTCGACCCCGGCTCGGTCTCCGGCGGACTGCACGTGGAGACCCCGGGCGGCGGCCGGGCCGCGATCCCCGTGGCGGCGGTGACCGACGAGCCCACCCCGGGCCTGCGGTGGCACGACCTGCTCACCGCGCGCGGCCTGCCGGCCCCCGAGCCGGGCGGTCTGCTCATCGGCCAGCGCCGCGGCTATCTGGCGCACCTGCTGACCGGCGAGGGAACCGATCGGACCGAGGCCGCCGCCGCGGTGCTCGACGCGGTCCGCGCGCTGCGCTCCCCCCTGCACGAGGAGTCGAAGATCGCCCGCGTGGCGATGTACCTGACCACCGAGGACGTGGGGACGCTGCGCGCGGCGGGGGTGCGGACCGCCCCGGTAGCGCTGACGACCGACGCCTGGATCGAAGTCCCGCCCGGCGGCTACCGCGCCTGGCTGGGGTCGCTTTCGGCGCACCGGGCCCGCCGTATCCGCAGCGAGATACGGAAGTTCGAGAGGGCCGGATACGAGCTGGAGCACCGGACGCTCGCCGAGTCCTGGCAGGACGTCGCCCGGCTGCTGGCCCGTTCGTTGGCGCGATACGGCAGAACTGTCGACGTTCCCCCGATGGCCGAGTCCTTCCGCAAGCAGGGTGAGCTCGCCGGTTCCCGGGCCGAAGTGGTGCTGTGCTCGCGCCCCGGCGAACCGCCCGTCGGCTTCTGCCTGTACTACCGCCTGGGCGACACCGTGTACCTGCGGGGGCTCGGCCTCGACCACGACCAACTCCTCTCGGCCGCCGAGTACTTCAATCTCACCTACTACATGGCGGCGCGGCTCCCGGGAGTGCGCTGGATTCACGCGGGCACCGAGACCGCGGAGGGAAAGGCGCTGCGCGGCGCGACGCTCCGGCCGCTGTGGCTGCTGGACCTGTCCGAGGACAGCCCGCTGGCCGGGTACGACGAGGAGATCCGCGAGCACAACCGCGCTCTCCTCGCCCGTCTGCGCGACTCCTCGCCCGCGATTTCCGACGCCCTGGAGTACGAGCTCTGGGAGCCGTACTGCTGAGGTCCGTGGGGCTGTTCAACCGTCCGTCGTGGTCGCCGAACAGCCCCACTCTTTTCTCCCACCAAGCCTTTGTCGCGGCGCACTTGAGTCGCGGTTGAGCCGCCAAGACCGATCCCGTGCCACACTCGGCCCATGCTCCACAGGCGTGCTGATCAATCTCTGATCGAACGGACAAGGCAAATTCGCAGGGGCCTCATGGGAACCCCGCTGATTCCCCTGACGGACGAGCAGTGCGACATTGTCGCCAAGCTGGAATTCTGCAATCCCACGGGAAGTAGCAAAGACCGTTCGGCACTGTGGATTCTGGAACAGGCAATCGGTCGCGGCGAGATAGCGCACGACACCACGGTGGTCGAGTCGTCGTCCGGCAACTTCGCGCTGGCCCTGGCCTTCTACTGCCGGATGCTCGGCATCTCCTTCGTCCCGGTCATCGACCCGAACTGCAACGAGGCCACCGAAGCCCAACTCCGCCTGCTGTGCGACCGGGTGGAGAAGGTATCCATCCGTGATGTGACGGGCAGCTATCTGAAGAATCGGCTGTCCCGGGTGCAGGAACTGCTGGTTGAACTCGACTCGGCCTATTGGCCCAACCAGTACGCCAATCCGGATGCCCGCGAGGCGCATTACCACTTCACCGCGGGCGAGCTGATCGCGCAGGCCGGCCCGCTCGACTATCTCTTCGTCGGCGTGGGCACGGGCGGCACGATCGCCGGGCTCTCCCGCCGGATCAAGGAAACGTATCCGGACTGCGTGGTCGTCGCCGTCGACGCCGAAGGCTCGGTGATCTTCGGGGGCCCGCCGAAGGAGCGGCGGATTCCCGGTATCGGCTCCAGCATCGTGCCGCCGCTGTGCGGACAGGCGCTGATCGACGAGGTCGAGATCGTCTCCGAGGCGCGCGCCGTGGAGGCCTGCGGCGTTCTGGCCGCCAAGTACGGCCTGTACGCGGGCGGTTCGACCGGCAGCACCTATGCCGCCGTCCAGGACTACTTCGCTCGTCACCGTCCCGGCGCGCACCGTCCCCGGGTCGCCTTCATCGCCGCCGACCGCGGCCATGCCTACGCCCAGACCGTCTACGACCCCACATGGGTCCAGCAGCTGCGCGCGGAGGCGGTACAGCCCCCCGGCGTCGAAACCCTGGCCGTCAACTGAAGGAGCACCACCCCGTGTCCACTCTGGCCCCGCCGCCCATGACCGTGATCGGCGCGGGCGACATCGCCGCCGAGACGGATCGTCACCGTCCGGAGCTCATCGACGTCGTCCGTGCCGCCTACCTCGCGCACGACGCCGGACAGAGCTCGAACCCGCACAGCTCGTTCCTGCGCTTCCCCCATCAGAGCCGGTCGCGCATCATCTCCCTGCCCGCCTATCTGGGCGGCGAGTTCGAGGTCGCCGGCAACAAGTGGATCGCCAGCTTCCCGGACAACACACGGCATGGAATCCCCCGTGCCTCGGCCACGCTGATCCTCAACGACTGCGTCACCGGCTATCCGTTCGCCTGCATGGAGTCCTCCATCGTCTCGGCGACGCGGACCGCGGCCTCCGCGGTGCTCGGCGCGCAGACGCTGCTCGGCGCGCGCCGTGCCCGCCGAGTCGGCATCGTGGGCACGGGGCTGATCGCCCAGCACGTATGGCGGTTCCTGCGTGATCTCGACTGGGAGATCGACGGCTTCCGGCTCTTCGACCTCGACCCGGCGGCGGCGGACCGCTTCGCCGCGGTCGTGTCCGAGCACACCGAGGCCGAGATCGTGGTCGCCGAAACGGTGGAGGAGGTGTTCACCGACTGCGACCTGGTCGTGCTCACCACGGTGGCCGGCGAACCGCATCTGCACGACCCCGGGCTGCTCGCCCACAACCCGGTGGTCCTGCACCTGTCCCTGCGCGACCTCGCCCCCGAGATGATCCTCGCCGCCCAGAACTTCACCGACGACGTCGACCACGCCGTACGCGAGCGCACCTCGCTGCACCTGACCGAACAGCGCACCGGCAACCGGGACTTCATCGACGGCACCCTCGCCGACCTGCTGCGCGGACGGCTGAGCCGGGACCACGGACGCCCGGCGGTCTTCTCACCGTTCGGACTCGGCGTACTCGACCTCGCCGTCGGCAAGTGGGTGCACGACCGGGTAGTCGCCGCGGGCCGGGGCCACCGCGAGGGGGACTTCTTCACCGGAGTGGGGGTCTGACGCATGAGCGCCTCAGCCGCCCCGCGCCCCGCCGGGGACCGGTACGTCGTCGTGGTGAACCACGAGGAGCAGTACTCGGTCTGGTTCGCCGACCGTGAGCTGCCCGCCGGCTGGACGGCCACCGGCGCGCAGGGCACCCGCCAGGAGTGCCTGGACCACATCGAGCAGGTGTGGACCGACCTGACCCCGCGCTCCGTACGGGCCTCACGATGACGGCTGACGCCCTCGCGACGGCCTGGCTGCGCGGGCTCGGCGGCCGTGAACTCACCGCGCGGCGGCGCCTGTTCGTCTTCCCGCACGCCGGGGCGGGCGCCTCCGCCTACCGGCTGGCGGCGCACCTGCCGGACACCGTCGAGGTCTGCACGGTCCAGTTGCCCGGCCGGGAGAACCGGTTCGCCGAACCGGCCCTGACGTCCCTGGACGACGCCGTGGCCACGCTCGCGCCGCTCATCGCGGACCACACGGACCTGCCGTACGCCTTCTTCGGACACAGCATGGGCTCCCTGATCGCCTTCGAGACGGCCCGGCGGCTACGCGCACTCGGTACCCGCCTGCCCGACCGCCTGTTTCTGTCGAGCATGCGCGCCCCCGGCCTGCCGGACCGCGACCCGCGGCACACGCTGCCCGATGACAAGCTGCTCGCCACGGCCGAATTCGACGGCGTGGACCCCGAGTTGCAGGAGCTGCTGCTGCCGCTGCTGCGCGCGGACCTGACGCTGTGCGAGACCTACACCCACCGGCCCGAGGCACCCCTGCCCTGTGCCTTGACCGTTCTGGCCGGCTCGGACGACGACAGTGTCGACGGGACGGAGCTCGCCGGCTGGCGCGAGCACACCTCGGCCGACTTCGAACTGCACCTGTTCCCTGGCGCCCCCCACCTCTATGTGCGGGGCGCGGAACGACAGCTGGCAGAGACGATCACGCGTACCTTCCCCGCACGGGGCTGAGAAGGGATCCGTTCATGGCGCCGACCACCCTGGTCGCACTGTGGGAGCGGCAGGCAGCCGCGACACCCGACGCGGTCGCCGTCGTCGCGGGAGCACACCGCGCCACGTACGCCGACGTGGACCGCCGGGCCACGGTACTCGCCGCCGAGCTACAGGCGCGCGGCATCGGGCCGGAGAACCTGGTCGGCGTCTGTCTCGGCCGTTCGGTCGAGATGGTCGTGGCCCTGCTCGGCATCCTGAAGTCGGGCGCCGCGTACCTTCCCCTCGACGCGAGCTATCCGGCCGACCGGCTGCGGCATATGACCACCGACTCGGGCGCCGGGCTGTGGCTGTGCGACGCGGACCACCGCGCGCGGGCCCTGGCGTCCGGCGCGGCCGACGTCCTGCTGGTCGAGGACCTCCCCGCGGAACCCGTCGCACCCGTGGCCCCGGTGGTACACCCGCACCACCTGGCCTACGTCATGTACACCTCCGGTTCGACCGGCCTGCCCAAGGGTGTGGCCGTCGACCACGCGGCGATCGCCTCGTTCCTGCGGAGTGTGGCCGAACGGCCCGGTCTCGGGGCGGACGACCGGGTCCTCGCGCTCACCCCGCTGTCGTTCGACATCTCGGCGCTGGAGCTGTTCCTGCCGCTGACCCGGGGAGCGACGGTGGTGATGGCCCCGCGCGCCGCCAACACCGACCCCGAGCTGCTGGCCGCCACCATCGCCGAGGCTGGTGTGAGCGTCGTCCAGGCGACCCCCACCACCTGGCGGATTCTGCTGGCGTCCGGCTGGACGGACGGGCACGGCCGGGTCCTGCTGTCGGGCGGTGAGCCACTTGATCCGCGGCTGGCCCGCGACCTGCTCGCCACCGGCGGCACCCTGTGGAACCTGTACGGGCCGACCGAGGCGACGGTGTGGGCCACCGCCGCCCGTATCGACGCCGTGGCCGACCGGGTCACGGTCGGTACGGCCCTGTCCAACACCCGGCTGTACGTCGTCGACGAGATCGGGCGGGAGGCCGGCCCGGGAGTCACCGGCGAGCTGTGGATCGGCGGCGCGGGCGTGGCGCGCGGCTACCTCAACCGGCCCGCGCTGACCGCCGACCGGTTCGTGCCCGATCCGTTCGGGGACGGCCACGGGCGCCTGTACCGGACCGGCGACCTCGCCCGGTGGTCCGCCGACGGCACCCTGGAGGTGCTGGGGCGCGACGACCACCAGGTCAAGGTGCGCGGCTTCCGCATCGAGCTCGGCGAGATCGAGGCCTGTGTGCGCAGCCACCCCCTGGTCACGGACGCGGTGGTGGTCGTCGACCGCGAGGCGCCCGGCGGCGACCAGCTGGTGGCGTACCTCGTGCCCGCGCCCGGCGCCAGGGACGTGTCCGGGGACCTGCCCCGTCAGGTCCGTGACCACCTCGCGCGGCGGCTGCCCGCCCACATGGTGGCCCAGGGCTACGCGGTGCTCGACACCCTGCCCCGCACCGCCGCGGGCAAGGCCGACCGCGGCGCCGTGCGGCGGATCCCGCACAGCCCGGTCCGGGCGAGCGGGCCGATGCCCGACGACGCCCCGCTGCCGCCGCACACCGCGGCGGTGCGCCGCGTATGGGCCGAGGTGCTCGGGCTCGGCGAGGTGTCCCCGTACGACGACTTCTTCGGCCTGGGCGGCCAGTCGCTCACCGCGGTACGGGCGGTGGCCCGGCTGCGTGCGGAGCTCGGCGTGGCGGTCGACTCCCAGTCGGTCTTCGCGCATCCGACACCCGCCGCGCTCGCCGCCGCCCTGGACGGGGTGGCGCCCTCGGACGACGAGCCGATCCCCACGGCCGGAACCGCCGAACTCTCCTTCGGCCAGGAGCGGATCTGGTTCTTCGAGCAGCTGAACGACGCGGTGCCCGCCTACCACCTGCCGGTCGCCCTGGGCCTGCCCGGCGGGCGCGTCGACCTGGCGCTGCTGGAGGAATGCCTGTCCGCGCTGGCGCACCGGCACCCGGCGCTGCGCACCGCCCTGGTCTGCTCCACCGTCGACGGCCGGGTCCGCCCCGAACCGCGCGAGGCGACCTCGGTGCCGCCGCGCCTCATCGAGGTCGCCGAGGAGGACCTGGACGCGCTGCTGACCGAGCGGATCCGCGCCCCCTTCGCCCTCGACCGCCCACCGCTGCTGCGCGCGGACGTGCTGCGCACCCCGAGCCGCGACATCGTGCTGCTGACAATCCACCACATCGCCTGCGACGGCGCGTCGATGGACCTGATGGTGCGGGAACTGGGCGAGTTCTACACGGAGCTCGCCGCCGGCCGCCGCCCCGCCCCGGCACCGCTGCCCGTGACGTACGCCGACTACGCGGCCTGGCAGCGCGACCGACTCACCGGGGCCGAGCTGGAGCGGCTGCTCGACCACTGGCGCGCCCGGCTGTCCGGCGTGCCCGTCCTGGAGCTGCCGACCAGCCGCCCCCGGCCGGCCGTCGCGAGCCACCGCGGCCGTCGCGAGCTGCTGCGCGTGCCCGAAGACTTGGCGCACCGGCTGCGCGCGCTGTGCCGGGCCGAGGGCGTCACCCTGTTCATGGGCCTGCTGGCCCCGTTGCAGGTGCTGCTCGGCCGGTACGCCGACGAGAGCGACGTCGCCGTCGGCACCCTGACGGGCGGCCGGCCGCGCCCCGAACTGGACGAAGTGGTCGGCTACTTCGTGAACACCGTCGTTCTGCGCACCGACCTGTCCGGCGACCCGACCTGGCGCGAGCTGCTGGGCCGCGTCCGCGAGGTCGCGCGGCAGGCGTACGCGCACCAGGAGCTGCCCTTCGAGAAGCTGGTGGCGCGGCTGAGCCCGGAGCGCGACTTGAGCCGCAACCCGCTCTTCCAGGTGCTGTTCGCCCTGCACGAGGAGCCGAGGGCCGGTCACCTGACCGAGCTGTACGACCGCAAGGAGCTGGAGGGACGGCTCGGCACCGCCCGCTTCGACCTCGCCCTCGATGTGACGGACCACGCCACCGGGGCCGGTGACCTCAGCGTCTCCATCGAGTACGCCACCGACCTGTTCGACGCCGACTTCGTCCGGGGCCTCGGCCGGCACTTCCTGCGGGTGATCGAGCAGATGGTGTCCGGCGCCACGGCCCGGCTGTCCGAGCTGGAGCTCGTCTCGGCCGATGAGCTGCGCGCCCTCGCCATCGGCGACCGGACCGAGCCACTGCCCGAGCCGACCACCCTGGTCCGCCTGTGGGACCGCCAGGTGCGGGCCACGCCGGACGCGCGCTGCGTCGTGGGCGACGGCCGGTCGCTGACGTTCACCGAGACCGACGCGCGGGCCTCCGCCCTGGCCCGGGAGCTGCGGGCCCAGGGCGTGCGCCCGGAAAGCCTGGTCGGCGTCTGCCTGGAACGCTCGGTGGAGCTGGTGGTCGCCCTGCTGGGCGTGGTGAAAGCGGGCGGCGCCTACGTCCCGCTCGACCCCGGCTACCCGCCGGACCGGCTGCGGTACCTGCTGGCCGACTCGGGCGTACGCCTGGTCGTCGCGGACCCGGGACACCCCGCCTCGGCCCTGTTCGGCGACGGTGTGCGGCTGGTGGCGGTGGACCAGGAACCCGGGGCGGCCCCCGGGCCGGTCGAGGAGGCACAACCCCATCACCTCGCCTATGTGATCTACACGTCCGGCTCGACCGGCAACCCCAAGGGCGTCGCGATCACCCACGCCAACATCACCGGGTTCCTGGAGTGGAACCAGCGGCTGTGCCGGCTCACCGGGCGGGACCGGGCCCTGCTCAACCACTCGGTGGCGTTCGACAACTCGGTCTGGGAGATCTTCCAGTGCCTGGTGTCCGGCGCCGAACTGCACCTGGCGAGCCCCACCGCCGCCTACGACCCCGAGGAGTTCCTGCGGGAGGTCGCCGAGCGCGGTATCACCACGCTCAACGCGACGCCCTCGCAGATGCGGATCCTGCTGGAGTCCGGTACGGATCCCGCTCCCCGGCTCGCCTCCGTGCGCCTGGTGTTCACCGGCGCCGAGGCCGTGCCGCACGATGTGGCCCGCCGCATCCTGTCCGCCACCGCGCCGGGATGCCAGGTCTTCAACGAGTACGGGCCCACCGAAGCGACCGTCACCTCGGCGTTCTGCCCGATCACCGAGGAGCTGCTCGACCGGCACGGCCATCGCCCGAGCGTCCCGTTCGGCCGCGCGACCGACAACGCGCGCCTCTATGTGCTGGATCCGCGGCTGCGCCCGGTGGCCCCGGGCTGCCGCGGCGAGCTGTACGTCGGCGGCAGCGCGGTCGGCCGCGGCTATCTCGGCAGGCCGGCCCGCACGGCGGGGGCGTATCTGCCCGATCCGTACGCCGCGGAACCCGGCGCCCGTATGTACGCCACGGGCGACGTGGTCCGGCTGCTGCCGGACGGAAACCTGGTCTTCCTCGGCCGCAACGACCACCAGGTCAAGGTGCGCGGTTTCCGCATCGAGCTCGGCGAGATCGAGTCCGCGCTCCAGGCCCACCCCGCCTGCGCCGACTGCGTGGTGGCCGTGCGCCGCACCAGCACCGGTGCGGACCAGCTGGCGGCCTATCTGATCCCCGAGCGGCCCGACCGGCCCGCCCCGGACCCGGCGGAACTGCGCGCCCACCTGGCTGAGCGGCTGCCGCCGTACATGCTGCCGCAGAGCTACACCGTGATCGACGAGATCCCACTCACCCCGAACGGCAAGGTCGACCGGGACGCCCTGCCCGACCCACGTCCGGTGTCCGCCGCGGCCCCCGTCACCCGCCGGGCCGTCACCAAGCAGCAGCTCCTCGTCGCCGACGTATGGCGGGAGTGCCTGGGCGTCGAGGAGGACTTCGGGCCACAGGACGACTTCTTCGACGTCGGCGGCACCTCGTTGACCATCACCACGGTCGCGGGCCGGCTCAGCGAGCGGCTCGGGCGCCGGGTCTCGCCGGTCCTGGTCTTCAGGAACCCCACCGTCGAGGGCCTTGCCGAGGCGCTCGGGGAGGACACCCAGCGATGAGCGGACGGCTCCGGCCGGCGGCACCCCGCGGACCCGGCATCCACGACCCGTATCGAACTGCTAGATCACGAGAGACCAGCGAGGGACGTGCCAAGATGATCCCCGGTGAAGAGGAAATGGGAAAGAGAGTGGTTTCCAGGAGTCCCGCGTCCGTTCCCGGCTATGACCGTGTGCGACATGGTATCCACAACCTTCAGCGTGCTGAGGTCATCGCCGATCCGCGAGTGTACTGGAACGCGATTGCGGAGCTCCCGCCGATCTTCTACGAAGAAGTAGGAGGCGTCTGGGTCTGCTCCGGCTATTCCGAGGCGGCCGAGATCCTCACCAATGGCCGAGCCTTCTCCTCTGCCCGTCATCACGCCCCTGGAGAGCTACAGCAGCGTGGTATGGAACATTTCCTGCCGACCGCGGAAATGCTTTCGGCGCAGTTCCTGTTCAGCGATCCGCCCGAGCACACCAGAATCCGGGACGCGCTGCGCGGGCAGTTCACCCGGGCGAGCGTGCGGCGGCACGATCCGGCGATGCGGGAGATGGTCGCCGAGTTGCTGCGCTCGCTGCCCGACCACGGGACCGTCGACGTCGTAGCGGACTTCGCTGAGCAGTTGCCGACGCGCCTGATGACGTATCTGCTGGGCATGGACGGCCGGGCCGAGGAGCTGACCCGGTGGGCGGATGCCTATGAGCGGCTGCTGAGCAGCATGTCCACCTTCCCCAGCCGGACGGACATCGAGATCGTTTCGGTTATCGACGAGGCACTGGCCGGGCTCCGCCAGATGACGGCAGAACGTCTGGCCACGCCCGGTGACGACCTCCTCTCCACGCTCGCGACCGCCCTGCGGGGCGACTTCGGCCCTCGCTCGGTTTCCTCTGGAAGTCCGCCCCAGGAACTGCTCCAGTTGGTCGCGACCAACGCCATGGTTCTCATCGCCGGCGGCTACCAGACCCTCACTCACCTGGTATCCACCGGGCTGCTGCTGCTCACCGAGCGACCTGAACAGCTCGAGCGGCTGCGCGCCGAGCCGTCCCTCATCGACTCCGCGGTGGACGAGGTGATGCGCATCGACGGATCGAGTCAGTACGTGGGACGCCATGTGGTGCGCGATGTCGAGGTCGGCGGAGTGCCCCTCAAGGCCGGGGCGAGTGTCATCGTGCTTCTCGGCGCCGCCAACCTCGACCCGCGGAAGTTCAGGGACCCGCTCGTCTTCGACATAGGCCGCCGTGAGGGGCGCCACCTGGGCTTCGGAGCGGGAGCGCACTACTGCCTCGGCGCGCCCTTCGCGGAACGGCTGGCCGGATTGGCGATTCAGGGCTTCATCGAGAAATACCAGGAGTTCGCACCGTCCGGCGGGCCGGCGGGTGCCGTCCAGTGGGGTCGGCACGGCAACACGCGGTCCCGGGCCCACGCCGGGATGACCGTTCAGCGCGGCGCCGGGGAGGACGCGCCCGGTATCGAGCCACCGGACAGGGCGCAGGATGTCCTCCCGGAGCCCCTCCCGGAGCCGAAGACGGTCACCGAACTCGAGCGGCACCAGCTGGTCACGGAGTGGAACGAAACCGGCGCCCCGGCCGGCACCTCCGCCTTGGCCTGCTGGCATGTGCTGTTCGAGGAGCGAGCCCTTCTGACACCGGACGCCATAGCGGTCGAGGACCAAGGCGTGCCCTACTCGTACGCCAGGATCGACGCGCTCGCGAACGGCAACGCACACCGCCTGCGCGCGCTCGGCGTCGAACCCGAGTCTGTCGTCGCCATCACCATGCGACGGTCCGTGGACCTCGTCGTGGCGCTACTGGCCGTTGCCAAGGCGGGCGGCGCCTTCCTGCTGGCGGACGCCGCGTGCCCCGCCGAACGCCTGAAGACGATGCTCGACCAGGCGCATGTGCGGGTGGTCCTCACCGATGACAGGACCGTCGACCGGGTCGAAGGGCTCGATGTCTCCGCGGCCGTCACCCTGTTGGACACGGCCACTGCGGCGGCCGAACCGCCCATCACGGGTGTCCTGCCGGGCAACACCGCGTACGTCGTGTTCACCAGCGGCACCACGGGCCAGCCGAAAGCCATCGTCAACAGCCATGAGTCGCTGGCGAACCTGCACATTGCCCAGCGACGTGTGTTCCGGGTGCGTCCCCAGGACCGGGTGCTGCAATTCCTCTCCCTGAACTTCGACGGCTGCATATCCGAAATCGTGCTGGCGCTGCTGTGCGGAGCGACCCTCGTTCTGGCGAGCACTGAGGCGCTGATGCCGGGCCCGTCCCTGGCGCGCCTGTTGCGCGAACGGCGGGTGACCATCGCGATCATGACCCCATCGGTATGGGCCGTGATTCCCTCTCCGGACCTGCCCGACCTGCGGATCGCCGCGTTCGCCGGCGAGCGGTTGCGCGGCGATCTGGTGCGCCGGTGGCGGGTGCGGGGACGCCGGTTGCTCAACCTGTACGGGCCCGCGGAGGCCGCGATCTGGTCCACGTGGCACGAGTGCTCGGAGGACGACGACGCCCCGCCGATCGGGCGGCCGGTCCATGGAAAACGCGTCTATGTGCTCGACGACGACCGGCGGCTGCTGCCCGTAGGCTGCCCGGGCGAGCTGTATATCGGAGGGGTGGGCGTCGGTAGATACCTCGGCCGTCCGGACCGTATGGCCGACTCGTTCGTGCCGGACGCGTTCACCGACGAGCCGGGACGGCTGCTGTACCGGACCGGTGATCTGTGCGTGTGGCGCGCGGACGGGGTTCTGGAGTACGTGGGCCGTCGCGACCGGCAGGTCAAGATCCGAGGGCAGCGGGTGGAGCTGGACGAAGTGGAGCGCGTCCTGGAGGGGGCGCCAGGGGTGAGCGCGTGCCTCGTCGCGGAACGCGACGGTCGGCTGACGGCCCTCGTCGTGCCCTCGTCGCCCGGTTCCTGGCGCGAGGCCGAGGTACGTACGTACCTCGCGGCGCACCTGCACACCGGGATGGTCCCCGCGACGTTCACCCTCGCCGACCGGCTGCCGATCACTCGCAATGGCAAGGCGGGGCACGAGGGGCCGGAGCCGGTTCCCGCCCAGGCGATCGAACCGGGCGGCGACGGGCCGGCCGCGGCGTCCCCCCGCGCGGTCTCCCGGCCCGCCGAAGTCCGCACCCAGGGCGCCGACGACCCGTCGTACGTCACCTGGGAGCTGGCCCGGCTCTTCTCGTCCTGCCTGGGCTTGCCGCAGGCGGCCGTCAAGTTGGACACCGACTTCTTCTCGGCGGGTGGCGACTCGCTGGCCATCGCCGAGTTCATGGTGACCGCCGAAGAGCGGTTCGACGTGGAGATCCGAGTGGAGGAACTGCTCACAGACCCCACGCTGGCCGGTCTGGTGCGGTTGGTGGGGCAGCGGGAGGAAGCGCGGTGAGCGGGTTGTCGACCACGGAACCGAGTGGGCCGCGGGTCAGGCCCGCCGTCAGCAAGGTTGGCGGCGCGGTCACCGCGACGGCTGGTCCGGTGGTGTTCGTGCATGGCTCCATGGACCACAGCATCAGCTTCCGGCGGGTCGTGGACCACCTCCCTGGGCGTCCGGTCGTCGCCTACGACCGGCGCGGGTGGGGCCGTTCACGGTCGATGGGCGGTCCGAACGTGTCCATGGCGACGCATGTGGACGACCTCTGTGCGGTCCTGGCGGAGCTGGACTCGCCGCCCGTGGTGGTGGGCCACAGCTTCGGCGCGCTGGTGGCGTTGGCCGCCGCCGCCCGCAGGCCGGAGTCGACCGCGGGCGTCGTCGCGTTCGAACCTCCGGTGCGGTGGCTGCCGTGGTGGCCTGCCTCCGACCCTTGGGAGGAAATGGTCAGCCGCAGCTCGGCCGACGGGGGACCCGAGCAGGCGGCTCGCGCGATGCTCACCGAAATCCTCGGCCGGGCAGGGCGCTTGGTGCTCGCTCGTGCGGAGCCGGCGGATCTCGCCGCCGACGGAGCCTCGCTGTTGGCCGAGATGGCGGATCCGACCGTCGATGTGCCGTTCTTCGACCCGCTGGACTTCCACACGCCCACCGTTGTCGCCGCCGGCTCCCTGTCCGTCCCCCATCACCGTGAGGTCGCTCGACGACTCGCCGACCTGCTGCCGCGCGGGCGGTTCGTGGAGATCCAGGACGCACGACATGCCGCCCACACCAGTCATCCCCAGGAGTTCGCCCGCCTGATCGACGAGCTCGAATGATGCTCCCCACAGTACGGAATGCCGTCTCGCGCTGTAAGTCGGCTTGAACCGCACTTGAGACGCCCCTCCTATCATCCCCATTCAGTGACGCCCTCGGCCTGAGGCCGACTCAGGAGATTTCTATGTCTGTCTCTGTCCATGACTCCTTCGCGGAGCTGCCTGCCGCTGACTGGGACACGCTCACGGTCGGCGCCAACATATATTCCACCAGCGGATTCGCGGGAGTGCGCGAGGAGGCGCTACCACCCGAAGCGCACGCCCGCTACCTGCTGGCACGCGACAGCGGCGGCACCCCGGTCGCGGGCCTGGAGGTGTACTCCTTCAGCACCGCACCGCACGATCTCTACACCCCCGGGGAATTGCTGGGCGAAGTGATCAGTGCTGAGCGAACGGCCCACCTGAACACGAGGCCGATATCCATCGCGGCGGGCTGGTCGGAGTTTCGCGGACAGGTGCCCGGCCACGTGAACGCCTCGGCAGAGCAGCGGGAGTCGGCTCTCAGCCGGCTCGGTGCGGAGGCGTTGCGGCTGGCCGAGCAAGCGGGCTCGAGCGTGCTGGCCTACTGCTACCTACCGCTGGAGACCGCACGCGAGTTGGCGAAGGCTCACGCCTCGGACGGAGCGGTACTGCTCCTGCACAACGTCGAGACCGCCATGCCGATCGGCCTGTGGGCGGACTTCGACGACTACGCTGCCTGGCTGCCCCCCGGCCGCCGGCAGCGCGTCCGCCGCGAGCTGCGCAGATTCCGGGAGAGTGGGCGCGTCGTGACCGAACTGCCGCTGCCCGAGGTGGTCAAGGAGATCGCGCCGCTGAACAGCGCGCTCATGCGGAAGTACGGGCACACCGCATACGACGAGGAGCGCGCGGTGGCCACCTTCGACCGGCAGAGCCGTTTCCTCGGCGATGAAAGCTCGGTACTGCTCTGCAAGGAGAACGGCAAGGCTGTCGGTTTCCTGCTGCGCTACCGGCAGCACGACACGCTGTACGCCCGAGCCGCCGGGTTCGACTACTCGGTTCCCAACGCCGACGACTACTACAACTTGATGTTCTACCACCAGATTGCCGCCGGTGTGGGCCGCAGCGTCTCCAACATCCACCTGGGCATCAACACCTATGAGGCCAAGATGCGCCGAGGAGCCCAGCCCACCCCGCTCTACAGCGTGTTCGTCGGCGTGGACCGGCCGTTGGAGGCGCGGGACAGTGCTGTGCGCGAGTACAACCGGACACATGCGATGGATTTCTTGACCAAGTATGACAAATACGTGGTGGGTGGCATCAACACCGACGACTGGCTGCTGGACTGACCTCGTGCGGGGCACGGACCGGGAACCGGCCTCGTCGCACCACGCGCCGGAGACGCGCGGCACGACGGGCGGGATCGTCCTGGAGCGTGACCGTCATCAGGCGGAGCACATGACCGGCGCGCCGCTGCTGCTCTGCCGTGTCGCGAGAGGGCGCACCCCAGGCTCCCACTCGTAGGAGAACCGGCCGTTCACACACGGGTGCCGCGCGCGCAGCAGATAGCTCTCGGACAGTTCCTCCAGCAGATCCTCGGCCCGTTGGTCGCTGATCCCCAGGGCCACGGCGGCAAGCGCCGGCGTGAGCCGATCGGGGACGCCGGGAGACAACAGCGCGTACGCCAGGGACCGCGACTCGGCGGGCAGCGTCGCGAGCGTCCGGTCGAATCCGGCCCGCACGCCCAGCGGATCGCTGTCGGCGCCCCCGGACGCGAGGGCCCAGGCGATGGCCTGCCGGGCCGTCCAGTGCGGGCGGCGGCGCAGCTGCGAAGCGACCGCGAAGAGCGCGCCCGGCAGCCCCCGGCACAGCCCGGCCAGCCGTCGCAGCCCCTCCGGGTCCATGGTGGTCCGGTGGCTCGGCACGGAGGATGCCAGCAGGCGCAGACCGTCGTCGAAGGGCAGTCCCGCCAGTTCGACGTGGACCGCGGACGATGACACGAACAGCCGCCGCCGGCTGCCGATCACCACACCGCAGCCGCTGCCGGACGGCAGCAGCGGCGTCAAGTCCCCCGCGTCGCACACGTCGTCGAGTACCACCAGGACGCGCAGGTCGGCGGTCCAGCTACGGAACAGCAGGCTCAGGTCGGTCGTACCCAGCCGCAACTGCTCCTCCGTCGCGCCGAGTCCGCGCAGGAACGAGCGGAGGATCTCGGCGGGCCGCACCAGCCGGCCGGCGCCGTCGCGGAGCCGCGCGTAGAGCCGTCCGTCCGGGTAGTGACCGCTCACCTGATGCGCGGCGTGCAGGCACAGCTCGCTCTTCCCCGTGCCGGGGGCGCCCCCCACGATCACGAGCGGCCGGTCCACCCGGGTCCGGCCGGCCAGCGCCTCGGTGATGCACGCCAGTTGGCCGGCGCGTCCGGTCAGCCGCTCGCGCGGGGCGGGCAGATGGCGGGGCGTCCGGGTGGCGCCGGTCACGGCCGTGAGCCGCCCGGCGGGACGCAGCAGCTCCTCGTCCGAGGTGAGCACGGCCGTGTGCAGGGCCTGGAGTTCGGGGGAAGGGTCGAGACCCAGCTCGGTGGCGATCCGTTCGCGGGCCCGCTGGTAGACCTGGAGCGCCTCCACCCGCCGGTCCATGCGGTAGAGAGCCGTCATCAGATTGCGCTGGGCCCACTCGTTCGTGGGTTCCCGCTTGGCCATCGAGGTGAGTTCGCCGAGCACCTCGTGGTGCCGGCCGAGGTGCAGGTCGGCTTCGATCCGCAGGTGGTGTGCGCTGGTGCGCAACTCCTTCAGGCGGACGGCCTCGGCCTGGAGCGCGGGCCCCTTGCGCACGTCCACCAGGGCGTCGTCCCGCCACAGCTGAAGCGCCGCGGCGGCCGTGTCACGGGCCCGCGCGAAGTCCTCGTCACGGAACTCCGCACGGGCACGGGCGAGCAGCGGCTCGCACCGGAAGACGTCCACGTGGTCGGCGGGCAGCGACAGCTGGTAGCCGCCGTCGACCGTGCCCAGCAGCGGGCCGGCCGCCCGTACCGCGCCGCCGCTCCTCGGGTTGCCGAGGGAGAACCGCTTCCTGAGCTGGTACACATACGTTTGCAGAGCGGTGTGCGCGCTGGCCGGCGGGTCGTCGTCCCACAGCTCGTCCATGAGTTGCTCGAAGCGCACCACCCGGCCCGCGTTCAGCACGAGCATCGCCAGCGTCTGACGTACTTTCTGGGCGGCCGGCGCCAGATCGACGCGGTGATCGTCCCCGTAGGCCTGGAGCGGCCCGAGAAGGTTGATTCTCATGAAATTCGCCCTGCCTCATGTTCGTTCGGTCCCCGTCAGAGGGGTTCGGTGCCGGATCGCGGCCGGCCGGCCCGGCGTCACCCCGGCCGGTGACGCCGTCCGCCCGGGCCCCTCCGGGTGAGTGGCCCGGCGAACGAAAGTCGAACTTCATCACTCCGACGCGGCTGAATCGGCCGGCCCGCCCGGTGACCTGCTCGGATGTGCCTTCCGGTCAGGCACTCGTGGACTTGGCCGCCGTGGCCAGGGCCGGGTGGTGCCGGGCCACGATGTCGGGGAAGGAGCGGATCAGCCCCTTCATGACGTTGTCGCCGTACAGTGCGAACAGCGGGTTGTCGGCGACGTCGATGACTCCGCCGGCGCCCTCGACATACGGGCTGGGCAGTGGCTGCATCGTGGCGTCCAGCCGAGGGTTGTAGAAGAAGGGAATGGAGTAGCGGTTGACGCCCGGGGCGGGCCGGACCACCCGGTGGAGGGTGGCACGCACATAGCCCCTCGTCGCCACCTCCAGCAGCTCTCCCAGGTTGACCACGAACGCCCCCGGGATCACCGGCACATCGACGAACGTGTCCTCCTCGACCGCGACCTGGAGGCCGCCGTTGTCGTCCTGGACGAGCAGGGTGAGCAGCCCGAGGTCGTTGTGGATGCCGGTCCCCTGGCCGGAGCCGTCGTCCTCGCTCGGCCGCGTGGGACCGGGGTAGTGCAGAAGCTTGAGGTGGATCTGCGGATCCGGATCGACCACATCGTCCAGGAACCCGGCGGGGGCGTCCAGCGACTCGAGCATCAGCCGTAGCAGCCGATGTGACAGATCGGTCAGCCGGGCGATCCATGACTCGATGGCCGGGCGCAGCTCGGGCATCGCCTCGGGCCACTCGTTCGGGCCGATCAGACACCGGTAGGCGGGATCGTCGGGCGCGGACGTCGTCGCGGGCTGCTCCGGGCCGATGTCCAGCTGCTGGCGCTGGTCGGGGATGCCCTTGGTGTGTTCGCGGCCGAGTTCGGAGTAGCCGCGGAACAGCGGTGAGTCGAGGATGTTCAGGGCGAGCCGATCGGGCTCGGGCAGGGCGAAGAACCGGCGGGCCAGCTCGAGCATGTCCTCGGCGTCATCGACACCGTGGCCGACGAGCTGGAAGAAGCCGACCTCGTGAATGGCCTTGCGCAACCGGTTCAGGAACTCTGCCCGGGTCTCTTCCGAACCGGCGGCGTCACGGAGGTCGAGTACCGGAAAGGGGTCGGTCATGGCAGCACCTTCGCATCGCTGGTCTGGTAGGTCGTCGGGTCGGTCACGCCCGCGTCTTGGAACGCTTCCTGCCGGTCCCAGCAGGAAGCGCACCGTCCGCAGTGCGCCGCGCCGCCCCGCATGCAGGTCCAGGTCTCGGTCCAGGGGACGCCGAGCTCCTCGCCGAGCGACACCACACCGCTCTTGCGCAGCTCGGCCAGCGGCGCCGTCAAGGTCAGCTCGGGGTGCGCGTATCCGCGGGTCGCGATCTTCTCCATGGCGAGGAAGGAGTCGAGAAACGCGGTATTGGCGTCGGGTGCGGCCTGTGGGTCGTCGATCACCCCGATGGCCACCGCCTCCGCCTTCTCGGCGACGGCGACCGCGAAGGCGACGGACAGCAGCAGGGCGTTGCGGTTGGGCACGACGTTCGGGCTCTCGCCGGGCGAATCCCTCTTCTGATCCGGCACGTCGACGTCCGGGTCGGTGAGCGAGGAGCCGTGCATGAGCTTGCCGACCGGGCTGAGATCGACGACGTCGTGCGGCGCCCCGAGCGTTCGAGCCGCCTTCGCGGCGAACTCGTGCTCGATGAGGTGGCGCTGCCCGTAGTTCACGGACAGCAGTCGGAGTGTGTGTCCCTGTGCGTGGAGGTGATAGGCCATGGTGACCGAGTCCAGGCCACCGGAGACGATTGCGACGGTTTTGGGCATATCAGGCCGCCAGCGTGGCCGGGGCGACCAGCCGGGTGGCTCGCCGGCCCCTGCGGTAGGTCAGCTCGACCTCGGGCCGCGGGCCGTCCAGCCGCATGGTCACGGTTCGCTCCTCGCTCCACCCGACCAAGCGGTACTCGTGTCCTCCGAGGGCCACCAGCGGGAACAGGTGGTCCCGGGGAGACCGGATGGCGAGTTCCGTGCCGGTGTCGACGACATGGAAGGTGGCCTGCGGCTGCGGGCCGGTGAGCGACCCGAACTCCTCCACCTCCAGCAGGTGCGCCGGCGCGTCGAACGAACACGGAGCCGCTTCCCGCTCGCTGTCGGCCAAGGCCACCGCCGACCGGTTGTAGAGCACGTCCGGGCCGTTGAAGTAGTCGGCCCAGTCAGCCGGGAAGAGCTGTGCGAGCTCCGGTGTGACGAGTACGTCCACGACGAGGTGCACCCGGTGCTCGGGGCCGAGGTTCTCGATCTGGTGCATGCGGCTGAAGTCACCGAACCAGAACTCGCCGGGCTGCCAGCGATAGGTCGCTCCGTCAAGCTCCAGCGTGGCCTTCTCATGGGTGATGACCGGGATGTGCAGCCGGGCCATTCCCCAGTCCGGGGCGAACTTGGGGTCGCAGTGGCGGTATCCGACGGTGTCGGGTCCGAGATCCATGAACCGGGCCGCGAAGAGGGGGCCGGGGATCGAACGCAGGATCTCCCGCACATACGGCATATGGTCCAGCCACTCGGTGTCGGCGAACTCCGCGCCACCGGGGCCACCCGGGTCGGTACGTGTCTTGTCGCCACCGGGGCTGCGCACCGCGAGGCAGCGCCAGTCCTCCTCGGCCTGCCTGACCACCGCCCCGTCCCGGTACACACGCTGCTGGTCCCACAGGTGGTCGCGCGCCGTCATGAGGTCGGCCACCAGCCGGTCGGCGTCCAGCGCGGGCAGCAGCCGAACCGCTTCCGCGGGCGTCAAAGAGTCATTGTCGTTCATCGTTGTCCTTTCATGACGAGAAAACCCACCGCTCCGGCGATGCTGGCGAGTCGGTCAGCGCCGATTTCGAATCGGATGGCTCGTCACGCCCTGAGCAGGTCGAACAGCTCGCCCCGGAGCCCGGCGTCCGTGCTGAACTCCCCGCGATACGCGGTCGATGTCATCTGCGCGGCAGCCTTGATGCCGCGCATCGACATGCAGAGGTGCTCGCCCTTCGCTATGACCGCGACGTCCGGGGTGCCGCTCAGGGTGCTGATCTCAAGCGCGATCTGGTCCACGAGGCGCTCCTGGACCTGTAGCTTGTGCGCGTACTGATGGGCGACCCGGGCGAACTTCGACAGCCCGAGCAGTTGCCCCGCCGGGCGGTAGGCGATCGTCACGGAGCAGTTGAACGGCAGCAGGTGGTGCTCGCACAGGGACCAGACCTGAATGTCCGAGACGACTACGAGCTGGCTCGTGCCGATGGACTCGAAAAGAGTGCCCAGCGAACCCGGGTCGTAGTTGATGAACTCTCGCCACCAGCGGGCGAACCGCGCGGGTGTGTCGCGCAGTCCGTCGCGATTCGGGTCCTCGCCGATCTCCTCCAGCAGTTGGCGGGCGATCCCGACCAGTGGGTCCTCGGTCGTCCTCGACGCCGACGAGTCACCATCGAGGTCCAATTCTGTCACCGACATGCGGTCACCTTTCGTCTGGGCTTCGGAGTCACTGACCTCACGGCCGGTACTCGGCCCAAGTCTTGGGAGTTTCCGAGACACGCACGGAGGTCAGCTCGGGAAACTCCATCGACCATGTCTTGTAGACCCAGGCTGCCATATTCTCAGCCGTCGGATTTTCGTCCATCACATCGTTCAGATGCCGGTGATCAAGATGGTTGTCCAGCCAGACCTTGAATACGGACAGCTCTCCGTAATCCCGAACGAAGCCCACGGGCGACAGATTCGCATCATCGGCCGAAAGCTCCAACTCGATCACATAGTTGTGCCCGTGCATTCGGGCACACTGGTGCTCAGGAGCAAGGCCGGTAAGCCGATGACTGGCCGAGAATTCAAATTTCTTCGTGATTCGAAATGTCATCGATCCGAGTTCCCTTCTCCTTTGCGTGTGCCGTTGCTCACACGCCGCGTTTTTCGTCCCACAACAAGGTGTGAAGTCTGGTCGTCAGGTTCCAGCCGCGCTCCACCACGGCGTCGGCCAACTCGCTCATATGTTTTGTGACATCGTCGGCGGTGCGCCCGATCGGCATGATCCATACCGAGGACAGATCGAAGGTGGAAACCAGCTGGGCGACTTCTTCGAGGTCGCCGGTGTTCTGGCAGACGAACTTGAACGTGCTTCCCGGCAGTGCCGAGAGGCTGGTGAGCGCGTCAGGGACGATCCTGCGCCGCAGGGGGTCGCCCGAGTGCGACAGCTTCGGTGAGACGTTGAACCTGACGCCGGCGGCGATGAGTTCGGGGTGCGCGGCGTGTGTCCCGTTGGTCTCGATCTCGATCTCTTTACCGCGTCCGGTCAGTTCCGCCACCAGAGGAATCAGTCGCTCTTGCTGACCCAGGGGCTCACCGCCGGAGATCACGATCAGCTCGGTGTCGAATGCGAGCAACTCCGCGACGACATCTCCGACCGGGCGGCGGTGCAGTTCCTTGCGCGGATCGTGGGCGACCCCGCTCTCACTGGCTCCGGTCCAGTCCCACGTGTACGGCGTATCGCACCACGAGCACGACAGGTTGCACCCGCCGAGTCGCAGGAACGCGCATCTGCGTCCCAGGGACCGGCCCTCGCCCTGGACGGTCGGACCGAAGATTTCGTTGACTACGAGATCCTGCTCCATGGCGCACCGTTTCCTATGAGTGGGACGGCTCGACGGCCGTCGGCTTCTGCGCCTGCACTATGAACCAATGCCGACTCAGCCGGACGCCCTGATCGGCGGTCGCCGCGGCGACATATCGATCGAATGCCTCCTTGTCCGCCGCCGAATCGTAGTTGTCGAGGATTGGCACTTGGTGCAGAAAAGTGTCCAGATCGCCCGGCGAGTGGTAGAACTCCTCGAACCGGAACGCTTGGTTTCTTGTCACGACGAAGCCCGCGTCGGACAGTTCTTGAGCGATCCCCTCCGACAAGGGCCTGCCGTTCCAGCTGTCGAAGTCCTGGCCGCGGCCGAACGTCTCCTTCAGCTCACGCGCGTCCTGCTCCCCGATTCCCATGTACACCACGGCCCCACCGGGGCGGAGCACCCGCTCGAACTCTCCGGCGATCAGCGGCCCGCGGCGGGAGGTGACCACATCTGCGTGCCCGTCGGGCAACCCGGTGTGGGCGGCATCGCACAGCTCGAACGTGACGTGTTCCAGGCCCGCCTCGGCTCGATACCGCGCGGCGCATTCCAGCATCGACGGCGACAGGTCTATCCCGGTCGCGGCGCCGTACGCGGGAGAGACGCGCAACAAGCTACGCCCGTCGGCGCAGCCGACATCCAGCAGTCGGGCCTGCGGCGTTCCCAGTGCGGTCACCAGTTCATCGAAGACGGCGTCCGGGCGGCCGTCGGGGAATACGTCGGTGCTCCGCGCATCGCTGAAGTAGCCGCCGAACCGCTCGGCCACCCGGGAGTAGAACTCCGCGTCCATCGTCATCGGCCGTGCACCTTCCCCTGAGTCTCGGTGGTCACTACGGTCCTTCGGACCACTCCTTGAGAGCCGTCCCCCGAAGGGGCTCCGAGGTCGGCAGGACCCAATCTCCGATGTCGTCCTATCGGCCCGGCATCACGGCGCATCCACGGCGGGACAGGGCCGGGATAGGGCGGTGATAGCGCGAGCATGCGGCCGCGATGGGTACCTGGTTCACGCTGGTCCCAAGAAGCAACGCCCGGACGAATCGCGAAGGGAAGGGAACCGAGATGGCCATCAAGAGGTCGCCGGCCGGCGAAAAGCCCGTCGGCAACACGCCGTGGACGTGACGGACCGGCATGCCGCCCGGTATCAGCCGACCGACGTCATCGGCCTGCCCAGGATGGCAACGATGTCAGCCCGCACGACGGCGGCTCCTCTGTGGTCCATGATCCGCTCCCGGATCCTGGCCGACTGCGAGTAGTACTGGACGGCCTGTTCCACGCGACGCAGATGGGCGTTGACCCGGCCGAGGTCGTGCAGCACATAGCCCTCTCCGACCAGGTCGCCGCTGGCTCTGACCATGGCGAGGACCTCGAGCAGGGTCCGTTCCGCCGCCTCGTACCGGTGCTGGTACATCAGCATCTGGCCCAGCCGCCGCAGGGTGAGGGCCTGGCCCCGGTCGAAGCCGGCCGACCGGCAGATCCCGAGGGCCTCGTCGAGATACGAACGGGTCCGCGCGAAGTCCGCTCGCCGCATCGTGATGTGCGCCATCTCGCCGAGCACATACGCCCGGCCGATGACGTCCCGCGCCCGCACGAAGTTGCGCTCGGCTCTCTCGTAGAGGGCCAGCGCCCGATCGTCGTCACCGTGGTGCCGCTCGACGCGCGCCAGGTCACGCAGGCACAGCGCCTGGCCACCCAGCTCCCCGATCCGCTCGAAGATCTCCAAAGCGGTGCTGAGGTAAGGACCCGCCGCCTCGTGCTCGCCCCGGTGCAGGTGCAGGGTCCCCAACGAGCCGAGAACCGCCGCCTGACCCCGTTCATTGCCGGTCTTCCGCACCGCGGTCAGCGCTATCTGATGGGTGCGCTCCCAGAGCTCGGGATAGCCACGGGCCTCGAAGAGCGTCACCAGAGTCGTGGCCAGCTCCCAGCACAACTCGTCCAGCCCATACCGGGCCGCCAACTCGACCGCGTTCAACAGGTTGGTCTGCTGGCTCTCCAGCCAGCCGAGCGGGTCGCGCAGGCACCGCCGGACATGGTCCTCCGGCGGATGCCACCGTTCGCCCCGGCCCGTCACGATGGTGTACGCACCGCCGTAGATCTCTCTGTGTGCCCTCTCCGCGAGCGCCATCCAGCCACCGACCATGCGCCGCACCGCTCCGGCGCGCTCCGCCTCGGGAATCTCCATGGGCAGCCGTTCGTGTGCGAACGTCCGTACGATCTGCGACAGTCCGCATCGGAACTCCCCGCCCTGGTCCATGGCGGTGATGTCGAGGAGCCGTCTGTCGATAAGCGGTTCCAGCAGATCAGCCGGGTGCGGCGTGCGGTCGTCGATCAGGGCGGCACCCAGCCAGCTTGGAATCTCCGTCCCCTCTGCCAGGCTGATCAGGCATAACAGGCGACGGTCGGCCGCCGCCAGGCCGTCGTAGCTGAGCGAGAGACTCGCCCGGATCGACAGCTCGCCGTACGCCAGCTCGTCCAACCGGCGGTGCTCGTTCTCGAGCCGGTGCCACATGGAGGTCAGTGACCAGTGCGGGCGCGCGGCCAGGCGGGCGCCGATGATACGCAGCGCGAGGGGCAGCCCGCCCACCAAGCCTGTGAGGGCCCGCGCCGCCTCCCGCTCGCTCTCCACACGCCGCTCTCCGATGATCCGCCCCAGGAGCCGGACGGCCGGTTCCGGGCTCAGCGGCTCCAAGTCGAACCGGCGGGTGCCCGGCAGCGCCGTGAGCTGGCCGCGGCTGGTGACCAGCACACCGCTGCTGCCGGTTCCGGGCAGCAGCGGCATCACCTGCGACTCGCTCACCGCGTGGTCCAGCAACACCAGGATCCGGCGATCGGCCAGCAGACTGCGGTACATCTCCGCGCGCTCGTCGAGCGCGTCGGGTATGGCCTGGCCCGGTACGCCCAGCGCTCGGAGGAACCGCCCCAACGCCTGGGCGGGGCCCACCGGTTCTCCGCCCGGCCCTCGGAGGTCGCAGTAGAGCTGTCCGTCCGGGAAGTACTCGGTCGCGAGTCGGTGCGCCACGTGCCTGGCCAAGGTGCTTTTGCCGACACCGGGTCCGCCGAGCACCAGGACCACGTTCAGCTGCCCCTTTTCCTGTCCCCCGGTCACGGCGTCGGAGACGGCTGAGACGATCACGTCGTCGGCCACGAGGTCGCCGATGTCGGCGGGAAGTTGCCTCGGGGTCACGACCGGGCTGGGATCGGCGCCACGCTCCCGCACCGCCTCGGGGACCGGCGTCGCCCCGAGAGAACGTGGTTCGGCCCGTTCGGCCGGTGCCAGGTCGGCGTCGTCGGTCAGGATCGCCTGCGCCAGGTCGCGTAGTTCCCTTCCCGGATCCAGGCCCAGTTCTTCGGTGAGCATCGCGCGGCCCTGGTGGTAGACGTCCAGCGCCTCCGCCTGCCGGCCCGAGCGGTACAACGCCATCATGAGGTGCCCCCGCAGCCGTTCGCGCAGCGGATGGCCTGCGACGAGCTGCTGAAGTTCGCCGACCAGACGCTCGTGACGGCCCAGCTCCAGCTCCAGCCGTATGCAGGTCTCCACCGCTTCCAGGCGGCTCTCGTCCAACTGCGCCGCCGTACCGGCCAGGACTTCGCTGGGCACACCGGCCAGGCACCGGCCCCGCCACAGACCTATCGCCGGGCGGAGCGCGTCCACCGCGGCCACCTTCAGACCGTCACGGGCCAGGGCATGCGCCTCAGTCACCAGGCGATGGAAGTCGCCGACGTCGGTCGCGCCCTCCGGCGCCCTCAGGACGTACCCGTGAGCGCGGGTCTCGATGGTGGCGTCGACTCCCCCGTCCGCCAGCGCCCTGCGGAGCCGGGAGACGCAGATCTGCACCTGGGTGCGCGCGGTCTTCGGCGGATCGTGGGCCCAGATGACATCCACCAGATAGGCGGTCTCCACCACCCGGTTCAGTGCGAGCACCAGAGCCCCGAGGACGATCTCCTGTCGCCCCGGTGCCACGTACACGGCCCCCAGCTCGCCGCTCACCTCAAGCGGCCCGAGCACCCGGAAGTGAACCGCCGTCACGCCGCTGCCGTTGTTGTCTGCCGAAGACGCCATGCACACCCTGTTTCTGTGGTACCCGCCAGGCCTGGTCCGGCTCGCCCAATCGGGCGGAACCCATGCCGACCTGGCCGCTCATCCGCAGCCGTTGGCCAACGCTACTGCTGCCACAGTCAGGTACATGTGCATCTGACACGAAAGGTTCCACGGATATCACTAGTCCGTTCGGCAGGCGACGCACCGTGCTTCTCCCGGCACTTCGGCGATGTGTCTCGACGGACAGCGGCGAGGTCAGGACATCCCCCACCGGGGACCATCGGTGCGAACCTGTGCGCGACAACGGCCCCACGAGGCCGGTACCGGCGCCCGTGATGACGGCCACGCGGCCGAATTTCCTGGTTCACGGGTCTCTCGTCTTTCAAGTGCGTGGGGGGGGTATACAACCGCTCGCGTCTCCGCTGCTTCCGAAGCCTAGGAAGAGCGGCACGGCGCAGACTTGAACCACAGCGACGTTCCGATAGAACATCAGCGCCACATGCGAGAGTCACGAGGGCGTTGTGGCCAGACACGCCGACGCATCGGGAGCGCCCACGGCGATCCCGATGTGTCGGCGGACGGCGGATCAACCGCGGATCAGCGATTCAAGGATCTCGATCGCGGTCGGAATCGATTCCTCCGCGATGTCGAAGTTCTCGCTGTGATGAGGCCCCGGGCTGCCCGCTCCGACCATCAGATAGGCGCCCTTGCCCCCGCGCCGCTGGACATGCCTGATGAGAAGGTTGGCGTCATCGCTTCCGGCGAACGCCCGGGTCCGGATGACCTCGGTGACACCGTCCTGCGCGGTGGCCACGTCGACGATGCGGTCGACCAGTTCGTCGTCCGGCGCGACGGTCGCGGATTGGCCCATCACCGCGACGTCCGCCCGGACCCCCTGGGCCAGGCTCGCCCCTTCCACAATCGATCGGACCCGGTCGACCAGCTCATCGACGACCTCGTCGTCGGTCGCGCGCGCCTCGCAGGTCATCACCGCGGAGGAGGGCACGATGTTCACCCCGTCGCCGGCGACGAGCGTGCCGACGTTGAGCCGCGTGTCCGCGGAGCTGAAGCGCGGGAGCCCCATGATGCCCAGCGCGGACATCGATGCCGCGAGCAGCGCGTTGCGGCCGGCCTCCGGCGTGCCGGCCGCATGAGCGGCCCTGCCCGCGAAGTCGACCTTCAGCTTGCGGGTCGCCATGCCACCGGTGAAGCTCCCCACGACCCCGCCAACGGCCATGTCTCCGGCCATATGCACCGCGAGCATGTTGTCGATCTCGTCGGCCACCCCGGCGTCGATCATCGTCTGCGCTCCCCTGACCCCCTCCTCGGCAGGCTGGAACAGGACCCGGAGCGTGCCCGCGAAGTCATGGTCCGACAGGCGGTGGAGCAGGCCGACACCGATGGTGGCGTGGGCGTCGTGGCCGCACGCGTGCATCGCGCCGTTCGTCGCGGCGAATCCGCCTGCCACCGGGAAATGAGCGGCATCGGCCGATTCGCGCATCGGAAGCGCGTCGATGTCGACGCGAAGCCCCCAGCGCGGCCCCGGGCGGGCGCCCACGACATCGACGACCAGCGCGGTGCCGTTCTCCCGGAAGTACCGGACCCGCTCTTCCGGGACACCCGACTGCACCGCGCGAGCCGCCCATTCGTCCAGGGTTTCCGGGGCCGGGAAGTTGACGACACCAGAGAGATCCTGAGCGGCCTTCCCCGTGCGGACGCGTATCTCCAGTCCCTCGAGGGCCTGCTCGATCCGAGCCGCCGTGCCGATCTCCAGGAACGCGGGTTCCGGGTTCCGGTGCAGTTCTCGGCGAAATGCTACGAGCTGCTCGGGATCCACGAGTGCCCTCTCTTTTCTCGGTGCGCGGGCGCCCGTCCGGGCCGCCTGGCTCCGAGGCTAGGAGAAGCGCCGCGAATCCGGTCCGCATACCGGTTCATCCGCACGGATCACCGGAATCCGGGCCTGGACACGCATGGTTTCTCAGTCCTCGAACACCGGGTGATGGCCGAGGGGGACCCAGCGACGGTGCCGGCTGTCCAAGTCGAGGACGTGCCCGGCCCGCTTCGCGATCCTCGGGACGATCCACCGGTCCTTGATCAGCACCTTGGGAAACACCCTGGTCAGCCGGTGCTCGATCTCGTCCAGCTCTTGCAGGTTGCGCAGCCAGAGGAACACCGCGAGGTTGGCGTCGCCGGTCACGGAGGCACACAGCCGCACATGGTTCAGCTGCCGGAGCGAGGCGACGACACGCTCCAGCTCCAAGGGTTCGACATCCAGCCACAGCGCCGCCGCGGCGGACCAGCCCATGAGGGCATGTGCGAAGTCCACCCGCCATCTGACCCAGCTCGCGGCGAGTACCGCGTCGATGTCCCGCGAGATCATGGAAAGGGACCGGCCGAGCTCCCGCTGCATGTCCGCGGCGGTGCGACGGGCGTCCGCCTCGAGCGCGGCGACGACCGCCCGGTGGGCGTCCCTGCGCTGCTTGGGCGGATCGGTCGGCCGGAGGTCGTGAACCGCCTTGACCTGCTCCTTGGAGAGCGTCTTCAACCGCCAGCTCGACCCTTCGAAGTAGATCTTTCGCAGATAGTGGGTGCGGGTGCCGAGGATGCCGGGGATCACGGCGATCCGCTCGTCGATGTACCGGTCCATGGAAAGCAGGCTGTCGGTCGAGATCATGATGTACAGGTCCCGCGGGCCGGAAGTGCAGTGCACGCTGGAGACGGGCCCCTGCCGGCCGAGTTCGGCGAGCACCTGTTCCCGTCGGCCGGGGGTGCAGCTGATCTCGACCAGGGCGGAGATCATCTGGTCGCGGAGGTGCGGGGCGTCGCCCTCGGAACAGCTCGTCCACACCTGCCGCCGGCCGGTGAGGGCCGTCCACCGGCGGGAAATCGTCGAGGGGTCAACCCGGAGGATCCTCCCGAGCTGAGCCCATGAGACCCGGGGATGGATCTGTAGTGCGTTGATGATCTGGAAGTCCAGCGCGTCGGCCATGCACAGCATCATGCGGTGAGGACGTCGATCCGGCCAGAAACGTGCGCGCTCCCGGCGCCGGCCGGGCTGATGCGGCTCCGCCGGACCTGGTATGCCGTGCTTTCGTGCAGGCGACCGCAACATGGCCGAAACCTACTGGTGGGTCGTGCGGAAATACCGTGCACCAGCGTCGCGCCTTTGCCGAATTTCTTGCGTGGTGCGTCCCGGTGGGTCAGCGACGGATGTGTGCGACTTAGGCTCCGGGCACCTTTTCGGCCGTTGCGTGGGAGGCGTCGTGTTTCGTCGGGGTGCTGTGCTGGCGGTGGTGGCCGCGTTGGGGTTGAGCGCCACCGGGTGCGGAGTGGATGAGGCCGCGCTGAGGGGGTCCACGGACACGATCAACATGTCGTTGAACACCGATCCGGCGACCTTCGATCCGGCGTTGGCCGCCGGCGGCGACGACTACACCGTGGCCCGGCTGCTGTACGACACGCTGGTGCGCAAGGACTCCGGCAACCGCCTGGTGGGTGGGATCGCGGCGACCTGGAAGGCGGCGGACGCCGCCCACTACACGTTCACCATCCGCAAGGGGCTGACCTGCTCCGACGGGAGCCCGATCACACCGTCCGCGGTGGCGCGGTCGCTGACCCGTTTCGCCTCGCCGGAGACCGGCTCCCCGGGCCGGACCCTGGCGCTGGGGTCGGCCACGGCGACGTTCACGGCCGACGACGGAGCGGGCACGGTGAAGGCCAGGCTGTCCGCTCCCTGGTCGGACTTCCTCACCGGGCTCAGTCTGCCGTCGGCCGGGATCGTGTGCCCGGCGGGATTGGACCATGCCAAGCAGTTGGCGACCGGCAAGGTCAAGGGGGCGTTCTCGGGCCCCTACACCTTGACCTCCGCCCGGCCGGCCGTGTCGTACGGGCTCACCCTGCGGCGCGGCTACCGGGCCTGGCCGAGGTTCGCCAAGCCGCTGCGCGGGGTTCCCGCCAAGCATCTGGACCTCACACCGATCACCGACTACTCGACGATCGCCACCAAGCTGGTGTCCTACGGCCTGGACGTGGGCGTGGTCGCCGACGAGAACGTGAACCGGTTCGACGGCGACTCCCGGTTCGCCACCTCCAGCGCGTCGAACACCACGACCTATCTGCTGTTCAACGAGCGTCCGGGGACCGTCTTCGCGAACCGGCCCGATCTGCGCACAGCGGTGGCGCGGGCCATCGACGCCGAGACCTTCAGCGACATCGTCAGCGGCAAGCGGGGCAGCGTGATCCGCTCGGTCGCGTCGGCCAAGGTGCCCTGTGTCAACACCGACCGGTCGTCGCTGGTCGCCGCCGACCGCGCCGCCGCCGCCAAGAAGCTGAAGGGGGTCCGTTTCCGCATCGTGGGCACGACCCTGCTCCGCGGCGGCAACGACTACATCGCCGAAGCGCTGCGCAAGGCCGGGGCGACGGTGAAGGTCGACTCCCTGGACAACGCCAACTGGTCCACCGTGACCTCCGCCGGCGGCAAGGACTGGGACATCAACGTCCAGGGCGACAACAACATGATGGGCACGCTCACCTCCTCCCTCCTGCGCGTCATGGGCCCGCCGACCGAGAAGGGCGGCCGCAACAAGACGGGGCTGGTCAACGACGAGGGATACGCGGCCGTCGACCGGGCCATGAGCAAGCTCGACCGCACCGCGCGGTGCGCCGCTCTCCACTCCGCGCAGAAGTCGTTCCTGAAGCGGGTCGACGCGATCCCGCTGTCGACCCTGCCGTCCACCACGGTCGTCGCCGAGGGATACAGCATCCGCACCTTCGACGACTATCTCGACCCCGCCACCCTCCGCATCGACAAGTAGCCGGAAGGCCGCACACACCATGACCCAACGCTCCTCGCCCTGGCTCGGATTCGCCCTCCGACGGCTCACCGGCCTGGTCACGATCTTCCTCGCGCTGCTCGTCGTGTCCTTCCTGATCGTCCAGCTCATCCCCGGCGACCCGGCGGCGGGCATCGCCGGCGCCAACGCCGACCTCGCGGACACCGCACGCGTCAGACACGAACTCCGGCTCGATCGACCGGTCTGGGAACGGTTCGTCGACTACGTGGGAGATGTCTTCTCCGGACACCTGGGTACGTCGTTCATGTACCGGCAGCCCGTGGAAACGATCATCTTCAACCGCCTCCCCTTCACGGCCACCATCGCGCTGGCGGGGATCGTCATCGTCCTGCTGGTCGCGATTCCGCTGGGAATGATCGTCGGTGTGCTCACGCGCGGTGGCCGACGCACATGGCTGGACACGGCGTTCGGGGTGGTCACCGGTTTCCTCGACGCCGTTCCCGGCTACATCATGGCGTCGTTCCTCGTCGTGACGTTCGCCGTCGGCATCGGAGTGGTGCCGCTCTATCCTCCGGCGTACACCCCCCGCTTCGCCGCCCAGTCGTTCGTCCTGCCCATCGCGTCGATCGTGATCGGACCGATCTGCACCGTCTCCCGGGTGGTCCGCCGCGAAACGGCGGTCGTGCTCGACAACGACTACATGCGCACCGCGCACGGCTGGCGGCTGCCCGCCCACAAGCGCTACGTCAGGTGGGCGCTGCCGAACCTCCTCACCACCACGCTCACCCTGAGCGGGCTCATCCTGACCGGGATGATCGGCGGGGCCATCATCATCGAGTCCGTGTTCGCGCTGCCCGGTCTCGGCAGCGGCATCATCAAGGCCATTCTCGACCGCGACTACCCGGTGATCCAGGGCATGGTGATCGTCATCGGCATGATCGCGGCCATCGTCAACCTCCTCGTCGACGTCCTGCTGGGGCTGATCGACCAACGGACCCTCGGGGGGTCACATGTCTCCGCGTAGCCGACACCGCCGTGGGAACCCCGGACTCGTCCTCGGTCTGGCCCTGCTGGGCATCGTCGTCCTGATCGCCGTACTGGCACCGGTGTTCTTCACCGGCGAGGCGGACGCGCTGGGCAGCCGGTTCGCGCAGCCCTCGTCCGGCCATCCGCTCGGCACCGACGCCGCCGGTCACGATGTGCTGCTGCGCGCCATGGTCGCCACCCGGCTGACCCTGCTGATGACCGTGGGCGCGACGGCGATCGCGGTCGGCCTCGGCATCCTCCTGGGCACCAGCGTGTGGCTCATGGGGCCCCGGTCCCGGGAGGTCTGTCTGCGCGTCATCGACGCGATGGTCGCCTTCCCCGGTCTCCTTCTCGCGCTCGTCGTCGCGGCGGTGCTCGGCGCGGGCGGTTCCTCGGTGGTGATCGCCATCGGCCTGGCCGGGATACCGTACTTCGCCCGCCTCACCGCGAATCTCGCCGCGAAGGTGTCCCAGCAGGAGTACGTCCGGACCGCGCGCCTGCTCGGGGTGAGCCATCGGCGGATCGCGATCAGGCACATGCTGCCCAATATGGCCGAGCCACTGCTGGTGCTGTCGGCGTCGACGTTCGCCAGCACGCTCACCGCCCTCTCCGCCCTGTCGTTCGTGGGGATCGGCGTCCAGTCGCCCTCCTACGACTGGGGAAGGCTGCTCAGCGAGGCGCTGCCGTCGCTGCTGGCGGGGCGGCCGTTCCAGATGGTGGGCCCGGCGGCGCTCGTCATCGTGACCGGGCTCGCCGCGATCCTGATCGGCGACGGTCTCGCGGCCGCGGCGAACCCGCGAACGGCCAGGAGGGCAGCGGGAGGAAGAGGGGCCCGGGACACCGAGCGGGACACGCCGGTACCGAGGGACGGGTATCTGGTCGACGTACAGGACCTGTGGGTTCACAGCGGGGACAAGCCGCTGGTCAAGGGCGTCTCGTTCGGCATCAGGCCGGGTGAGATCGTCGGTGTCGTGGGCGAGAGCGGTTCGGGCAAGACCCTGACCGCGATGTCCCTCGCCCGGCTTCTGCCCGACGGCCTCACCCTCAGCTCCTCCCGCATGTCCATCGGCGAGCTCGATCTCCGCGGACCGGTCCCGCCGGGCCTCATGGCCGAGACGATCAGCCTCGTCTACCAGGACCCGGGCTCGACGTTCAACCCGGCCCTGGCGCTCGGAACCCAGCTCACCGAGGTGCTGCGCACCCACAAGCGCATCGGCGCGCGGGCGGCGAGGGGCCGCATGGTGGAGGCGCTCCAGACGGTGCGCCTGACGCATCCGGAGCGCCGCATGAAGCAGTATCCGCATGAACTCTCGGGCGGCATGCGACAGCGGGCGATGATCGCGACGGCGCTGGCGACCGAGCCGCGGCTGATCATCGCCGACGAGCCGACCACGGCCCTGGATGTGACGGTCCAGGCGGAGATCCTGCGCGAACTGGAGCGCGTCAACGACCGGCTCGGCACCTCGATCATGTTCATCTCGCACGACATCGGGGTGGTACGGGCGCTGTGCCATCGCGTGATCGTCATGTACCACGGCGAGGTGGTGGAGGAGATCGACGCGGCGGACCTCACCGTGGAAGCCGCCCGGCATCCCTACACCAGGGCGCTCCTGGCGGCCACACCCGACATCGACCGGCCGGTGGAGACGCTGCCCGGCATGACGTGGACCCCGGAAAAGGCGAAGGAGCACACGCATGGCTGAGCAGACGGCGGCACAAGCGGCAGCACAGACGGAGGCACAGTCGGCGGCCGTCCAGGTCCGTGACCTCGAGGTGAGCTACGGCTGGGGAAGGAGAGCGACGCGGATCCTGCACGGGATCACGATGGATGTCACCAGGGGACAAACCGTCGGCATCGTGGGGGAATCGGGATCGGGGAAGTCCACTCTGGCGAAGACCCTCACCGGTACGATCCGGCCGACGAGGGGGAGCGTCCGGATCGCCGGCCTGGACGTGTTCGGCACCCGCGGTGCGGACCGCACGGGAATGCGGCGGCGGGTCCAGATGATCCCGCAGGACCCCTACTCCTCGCTCAACCCCCGTCGAACCATCGGCGAGGCGCTCGCCGAAGCGGTGGACCCGCGCCACGCCAAGGTGAGGAAGCACCAGGAGGAGATCGTCCACTGGCTCGAGACCGTCAGAATGCCCGCGGACACCATCCACCAGTATCCCCACGAGTGCTCGGGCGGGCAGCGCCAGCGGATCGCGATCGCGCGCGGGCTGATCCTCCGGCCCGAGGTGGTGATCGCGGACGAGATCACCTCGGCGCTCGATGTCTCGGTCCAGGCGGAGATCCTCAACCTCATCGCGGGGCTGCGCCGAGAACTCGGCCTGACCATGGTGTTCATCTCGCACAACCTCGCCGTCGTCAGGCATGTCAGTGACGAGGTCGCGGTGTTGTACCGCGGCGACATCGTGGAACGCGGTGCGACCGCGGACCTCTACGAGCGCCCGCGACACGCCTACACCCGTGCACTGCTCGACGCGGTCCCGGGCGCGGCCAGGCCGGCCAGGCCCGGCAGCGGGTGTACGCGGGCATGACGCCGCGGAGCCCACGGTCAACAAACCGGGCCGGCCCTCAGCCACTGGTGGATGGCGAGTGCGGTGGTACGGGCGTGTTCCTCCAGCATGGTGAAGTGGTCCCCGTCCAGACGACCTCGGCGTGCGGCAGGCTCCAGTCCGGGGCGGGTTCGGCGCCCGGCAGCGGGTCCCGGGCTCGTACGTACAGGGTGGGGCACCGGCGGAGGCGGATTCCGCCGCCCGGCGCAGCATGTCCGACGTCATCGCCGAGAGCGCCTGGCTCCGGTCGCCGTGACCGGGGGGATGGGTGTCCACCAGGACGGGGGCCGCCGGGGCGGCGCCCTCGGACTCCAGGCGCTCGGCCACGGCATGGGCCACCCAGCCACCGGCCGACCGCCCCAGCGGTACCAGGGGGCCTTCGGCCGCGGCCGCGCGGACGGCGATGGCCTGGGTGGTGACGAGAGCGTCCAGCGTGGCGGGCAGGGCCTCTCAGGGCTCGAACCCCGGGGTGCCGCACCGCGGAAACCGGCCGCAGCCCGCGCAGCCCGGCACCGAGGCGCGCGTACTCCCGCGGTCCGGACACCGCGCTGAGCGCGGGGGCGACGGGCGTGGTCCCCGAGCAGTTCCGGCAGCGGTCTGACGATGTCGGCGTGCGTACGCACCGCATGACTTCCTTGAGGCGACCCGTCGTTGAGGACGACGGCGCGATCCACTTGGTTGCCGGCGGTCGCGCGCGTGCGGGAATCCTCAGTCCTCGTCGCCTCGGTCTTCGGGGGACCGGGCGTCGAGGACTCCGATGAAGTACGAGGCGACGAGGGCGACAGCGCGGTCCTCGTCGTGGGCCAGTTGGCGCAGGACCCCCTGCGCGGCGGTCCCCGACAGCTCGATCAGCGCTTGGGTCAGCCGTATCCGCGTCGCGGAGTCCGCGGCGGGCGCGGCGAGTTCGCCGACCAGTGCGGTCATGATCCGGTCCGCGCACCCGGGGTCCTGGGACAGCGTTCCCAGAACCTCCGCCGCGTCGACGTCGCTGGAGCCCTCGACCACCAGGCCGACGAGTGCGGGCACGGCCGCGGTCACGCCACGCCTGCCCAACGCCAGGGCGGCGTGCCTGCGCACCGTCGCGTCCGGGTCCCCGAGCGCGTCCGCGAGCACCGCGGTCGCATCCGGGGCCGCGCGCATTCCGGCGATCGCCAGCACCGCGCGCCGCCGGACGTCGACGTCCTCCGACCGCGCGCCGGCGGCCAGCGTCGCCACGCCGTCGCCGCCCGAGCGGGCCAGCGCCCAGCGCAGGGCTCCCGCGACGTTGGGGTCGGATTCGGCCAGGACCGCCCCGGCCAGCAGCTCGGCGGGAACCGTCATGCCCTCCGGCCGGGCCAGGACCGCCTGTTGCCTGCGCGCGGCGCTGGTCGAGCTGAGCCCCTGCATGAGTTCGACCATGCGCAGGACGTCCTGCCAGCCGGTGGGCGCCGACGCATCGATCGTACGGAGCCGCTCGAGCAGTTCCGCTTCCCGCTCCAAGCGGTCTTCCGTCCAGCGGATGAGGTCGCTGACCAGGGCGGACGGTGTGAAGGCCGGGTCCTCCAGCGCGCGCCCGATCTGCTTGAGCGAGAGCCCGAGGGACCGCAGGCTCTCCACGTGGAAGATCCTGCGGACGTCCTCGGCGGAGTATTCGCGGTAGCCGCCGACGGTGCGGCCGGTCGGTCGCACCAGCCCGAGGGCGTCGTAGTGCCGGAGCATCCGGGCGCTCACCCCCGAGTGACGGGCCACATCACCGATCAGCAATCCGCGATCTCCGCACGCTTCGCGGCCCCGGCGGCCTCGGCGGCCTCCGCCGACTCGGTCGTCTCCGCGGCAGCGGCAGCCGCTCGTTCCGGGCCGAGGGCGACGACTCGCTTCGCCTCGTCGATGGCCGCGTCGAAACCGGTCTCCGGGTTCTGCCGGAGCAGCTCGGTGGCGCGGGCGTGCGCGGCCACCTCCGGGTCGGGGTTCGCCGCGGCCTTCTCCAGAGCGGGCCCGGTCACGTCGCCGAGGTCGACGAGGGCCCGGCTCAGGCTCAGCCGCACACCGCGGTCGCTGCGGCCGAGCTGCATGACCAGTTCGTCGGCCAAGTCCTTCTTCTCGTCCTCGGGCACGAGGACGACCGCGACGCGCCACGCGGTCCGCGCGACCTCGCCGTCGGCGTCGCGCAGCATGTCGCGCGTGGTCCAGGCCCATGCGCTCTTGTCGCCGATCTTGGAGAGGGTGTGCAACGCCTGGCTGCGGGCCCGAGCGCGCTCGGAGCCGAGTTCCTGGCGGATCCGGGGCAGGGTGATCTCCGGCGAGAGGCGGGTCAGCGCCCAGGACAGCATGTCCCGTACGAAGAAGTCCGGCTCGACCGCGCACCGCTCGACGAGCGTTTCCAGGAGGCCGGGGTCGGGGTTGGAGCCCGCCGCCAGGGCCGCCTGAAGCCGGACCGACGAGTCCTCGGCGCGAAGGGCGTTGGCCACGCGGGTGTTCTCAGGGGTTCCGTTTGTCGTGTTGATCGGGACCACCTCCGGCACCAAGGGGAAACCTTATCACCGTGTCAAGGTCAAGCCCGTGACCGGCGGATCACAAGGTCCGCCGGTCACGCGGCCGCTCGGACGCGCCCACGATCCGTCCCCGCGCGACCAGCTCCAAAGTGGCCCAGACCGCGATGGACTGCACGGCCAGCAGCGCGACGAGGACGAACAGCTGGACCGCCCCGGCCTCGACGGGTGAGGATCCGCCGAGCAGCATGCCGACATAGGCACCGGGGAGCCCGACGAGACCGACCGTGCGGGTCTGGTCGAGGCCGGGGATCAGCGCGTCGGAGGCCGCGGGGCGGGCGATCTCCAGGCGGGCGTCGCGGTCCGGGAAGCCCAGGGCGAGGGCCGCCTCCACCTCTCCTCTGCGGGCGGTGAGTTCCTCGAGGGCGCGGCGTCCGGCGAGGACCGTGGCGGTGAGCGCTCCGCCCGTAAGGATGCCGGCCACCGGAATCAGGGCGATGCCCCTCGACGGCAGCAATCCGGTCAGGAGGAGCACCGCGAGGACGGGAAGCACACCGCACACGATCGGCGCCGCCGCCCAACGCCAGCTGCGATGGCGGGTGATGCGGTGGCCCGCGGTCCAGGCGGCTACCGACAGCATCAGGACGACGAAGCCGAGCGTCAGCGGCAAGACGTGCACGACCACACCGACGACCACCGAGACCACGGCGAGTTGCAGCGCGGCACGCGCCCCGGCGACGGCGATCTCCTTCCCGTAGCGCCGGGTGCCGCGGGCATCGCCGAAGTTCGCCCGTACGGCGATGGCGACCGCGGCGGCGAGGAGTGCCGCCATGACGACGCCGAGGGTCGCGTTGACGGGCAGCAGCATCAGCGCCGCCTGTCGGCGACGGCGCGGGTCAGGGCACGGACGGCGTCCCTCCAGTCGGCCACCAGTCCAATGTCGCACTGATCGAACACCGGCGCGCCGGGATCGTGATTGATCGCGACGAGGGCGTGGGCGCGTGCCACCCGCGCCATGTTCGCGCGCAGTGCCCAGTCACCCGGAGCCACGGTCACGAGCGATGACCCCTCCGAGGGGCCAACGGAAGGTCACCGGGGCCGGCAGCATTCCTGCGCCACCGATACGAAGGCCAGCTTCGCACGGTTGAGTTCGTCCGGCCTCTCATGGCGCCGCAGACAGTCGACGAGGTGCTGTGCCGCGGCGGCGGCGTCGGGCGGGCCTTCCAGGAGTACGCCGCTCAGGGCGCGTTGCAGCAGGACGTCGTCGTCGGCTTGGCCCCGGCCGTTCCGCTCGGTGAGGATCCTCGCCTCCGCGGCTCCGAGGAACTCCGCGTAGGTCTGGCGGCGAAGGGCGAACTCGCGGTGGCCGGACTCCGCGCGAAGCGTCATGCGAACGGATTCGAGTAGCGCGTCCGCCTGGCGGTCCCCGGCGTGACGTGCCGCGGCGGCCTGCCGGATGCCGGCACCGCGGGCGTACCAGCCGGTTACCACGCTGCCCGCGATCGCCGAGCCCGCGGCGATCAGGGCGATTCCCCAGTCACTCATGCCGCCATCCTCGCGATCAGCCGTGGCATGCCACACCACCCTTGCCCAATGTGCGGCGCGGATCACTCTCCGCGACCCTCGAACAGCGCGCGATAGGATCGGTTCATGTCGCCCGACGACGCTAACGAACCTACCTCGACCTGCGGAAACAGCGGCTTCCGGCCGCCGGATTCCGTTAGGCTGAACACTTATACGGGCGACGGGCGACGGGCGACGGGCGACGGGCGACGGGCGACGGGCGACGGGCGACGGGCGACGGGCGACGGGCGACGGGCGACGGGCGACGGGCGACGGGCGACGGGCGAACGGTTCTGTTCGCGGCTCGGTCGGCGGTTGCCCTATATCGCCTGCTCGACGTCCTTCCGGTCTTCTCCGGAGACGCCAGGATCACCCGCCTGTTCACCCTCGTCCCCGGTTCCGACTTCGGAGCCGACGCCTTCTCCGCGATCGACGCCCTCGGAGGGCGCACGGTGCCGTGGAGCGAAGCGTGCGGTCGCTCGTACGACCTGATCGTCGCCGCGAGCCCGAAGGGTGACCTCAGGCTGCTGCGCGGCCCACACGTCCTCATCCCTCACGGCGCGGGCTTCAACAAGTCGATCCGCGGCGAAGGTTCGGCGCACTCGGCATCCGGACTGGACCCGGCGTATCTGCGACGAAGCCACGACCGCTCCCCGGCAGCGCTGCACGCCTTGGCCCACCCCGATCAGATCGCCAGGCTGGCCGCCGCGGACCCGCGGGCCGCCCGGCGCGCGAAGGTGATCGGCGATCTCACTCTGGAACGCGTCCTCGCCTCGACGTCCCTGCGCGACCGCTACCGGGCGGCGCTGGGCACCGGGGCGCGTAAGCTGCTGGCCCTGGTCTCCACCTGGGGGCCCGAGTCCCTCGTCCGGCGGCATCCCGGACTGCCCGCCCAGCTTGCGGCCCAACTGCCCTACGACGAATACCAGTTGGCGCTGGTGATCCACCCCAATGAGCGCAGCCGGCTGGGGACGTACGAGCTGACCGAACGCCTCGCCCGGGCCCTCGACGCGGGACTGGTCCTGCCGGATCCGCACGAGGAGTGGGCCTCCGTCCTGATCGCCGCGGACGCCCTGGTCACCGACCACGGATCGGCCGCCCTGTACTACTGCGCCGCCCAGGATCGCCCCGTCGTGGGCGTCCACCAAGGCGGCGGCGAACTGATCCCCGGCAGCCCGATGGACATACTCCTCGACGGGATACCTCAGTTGAGCCGAGCCGAGGACATCGCCGACGCACTCCGGGCGTACCGGCCGGGTCCCGGCCACGCCGCCGCGCAGGCCGCGTTCGCGCCCGCCGGTGAGGCCGTGGACCGGCTGCGAACCGAGGTCTACGGCCTGCTCGGCCTCGCGCCGCCCGCCCACGGCGTCATACCCCGGCCGCTGCCCTCGCCCGCTCCCGCCACACGTGCCCCCGCGGCGTTCGACGTCCATGTGACGACCACCACGGCCGGCGTCCGGATCACCCGGCACCCGGCCGGCACCGGGCTGCTCGGCCACCACCTGGCCGTGGAGCACGGCGCTGCCGCCGAAAAGTTCGCCCGTTCCGCGGGCCTGTTGTACCGCCGTCCGCTCCCGGCCTCCGCCGCCCCCGTGGACCTGGTCTGGACCGCCGACGGGTGGACCCGGCATGCCCTCGCCACTTACCCCGGTTGCCGTTCCGCGGCCGCTGTGCTGCCGTCCGGCGGGTGCCTGCTCAGAGTCCGCGGTCATGAGCGGATGTACGCCGCCCAGGTCGAACCCCGGTCCGAAGCAGGCCGGATCGTACGGATCGACCCGGCCATCGCGCTGTCGGCCGTCCACGCCCGCCTGATATCCCCTCAGCCCGCCGCCCCGGACAGCCCCACCGTGTTGAACTGCCTCGTCGGAGAGCGGACTTTCCGGATCACCCTCCGCCCGGCCACGGACGCCGAAGCCGCGCAAGCGATCCAGGGCCCTTCTGACGGCCCCTAGGGTCCTTCCTCCACGGAGATCCGTCAGAAGGGCCCTAGACCAGGCCGTTGCGCCGCCGGAAGGTGCGGGCCGCCATACGGTGCTCCTCGGCCTCGGCCAGGTGCCCTTCGGCCGCGTCCAGTTCGGCGAGAGCGTCGTGGACACGTGCCAGATCGAAGCCCGAACGCCGCTTGCCCGCCTGCCCGAGCGACCGCTCGTACAGCTCACGGGCCTCGTCCATCCGGCCGAGGCGGTACAGGACGCCGGCGAGGGCGAACGCTGAGCGTCCGATCAGCCTCTCGCGCTTCTTCGCCACGAACCCGGCATGCGCCTCGGACAGCAGACGATGCGCTGCCTCAAGGTCACCCGCCTTGGCGCTCGCCTCTCCCATGCGGTAGGTCTGGAGCAGCACGCCATAGGGGTTGGGGATCGCCCGGTGCATATCGCGGGAGGCCGTGAAGTCGGCCAGGGCGGCATTCCACTCGCCTCGTACGCCCTTGAGCATGCCGCGGTGCTCAACGGCCGACGCGGCAAGCTTGCGGTCCCGTTCGGAGTCCCCCAGCAGTTCAAGGGCGGACATCGCGCTGTCGATCTGCTCCTGGGCCTCGTTCAGCTCCTCCGACTCCCACAGCGGCCTGGCCAGCTGGCAGCGCGTGCGCACCAGCCATCCCGCGTTCCCCCCGTGCCGTACGGCCGAGTCGACGGCGCGCCGGAAGACCTCGATGACCTCGGACTGGTGGGGATGGTCCAGGGCATGCGTCCACACGGGCTCGGACAGGGCCACGACCTCGGTGTCCATTCCACTGCCGTGGGCCAGCCGCGAGCACGCGAACAGCACATGCCGTTCCTCCTCGAGCCAGCGGGCCGCGCGTGCGGCGTGCTCGGCCCTGGCCTCGTCGTCCACGGCCGCTTCCGGATCCTCAAGTGGAACGTCCGGCACACCGGGAATGGGTTCGGACAGGTCCACGACGGTCAGCCGGCGGCCGGCGGCGAACCGGTCGGCCAGCTGGGCCTGCCGGACGAACCAGCGCACCAGCCTCGTCTGCGCCGCGGCCACCTCCTCTTCCGCCGCCTCGCGGCGGGACTGGCGCAGGGCGTGTGCGCGCAGCGGTCCTGCCAGCCTCATCTGGCCGGCCTCGGTCAGCGACAGCAGACGCAGGTCCAGTAACCCGGCCCGGTCCAGTTCCTCCAGGGCGTCCTGGCAATCCTCCAGTCCCAGCCCCAACATCGCGGTGGCGGAGTGGAGTGTGAACGTCTCACCGGGATGGTGCGCCAGCGACCGGTAGAGGAGGGCCGCCGGGCGGGACAGCTCGGCATAGGCCGTGTCCCAGATCCGCTCCACGCCGGACACGCCCTTCTCGTCCAGCTCGGCCCTGAGATCGGCGAGGAGACGGGAGAGCGGACGCAGCCGGTGCGTGCGCACCCACCGGCCGGCCACGTGCAGCGCCGCGGGAAGGCCGTCGCACAACCGGATCACCGCCCGCGCCGCCTCCGGATCCGCGGCCAGCCGGTGGTCACGGACGATCAGCTCCAGCAGCTCGGTCGCGGCCCGCTCGTCCAGTGGCGGCAGCACCAGATCCACCGCGGCGCCGGCCTCGAGGTCGTGGAGTGGACCGTGGCTCGTGATGATCACCACGCTGGCGCCCGATGCCGGGAGCAGGGGAACGACCTCCGAGGCGTAGCGAGCGTTGTCCAGCAGGAGGACCAGTTTCGCGTCGGAGGTCCTGTTCCAGTACTGCCGGCACCGAGCCGCGTACTGGGCCCGCACCTGGTCCGGGAGCACCCCGAGGGAATCCAGCAACTGGGAGAGCACATCACCGGGGTCCAGCACGCCGTCCGCGCGGAAGTCGTCCAGATCGACGGAGAGCACACCATCCGTGAAGGGAAATCGCTCGCCCAGAGTGCGGGCGATCAGGACAGCCAACTCCGTCTTTCCCAAGCCGCCTGGCCCGCTCAGCGCGAGGACCAGCGGGCGGGACCGGCTCCGCCAGTCCGTCACGGCGCGCAAGGCGCGTTCCCGCTCATCATCGCGGTTGACGAAGTACACCGGCTCCGGCGGAAGTTCGACCCTCACAACAGCCCCCTCGACCATCTGCGGTGCCCTGCGCGCACTACCCGACGATCACGCACTCTAGAGACTTTCCGCCGGGACCTCGACCAAGAGCCGGGTGTGGCGAACGCTCGGGCCCTGAAGCGTGTCCAGCTTGTCACGGCTGTGGCAGCGGGCCATCATCTGCGGATGAGCAGCGGGCGGGACGACGGCAGGGCCGTCACGTCCAACACGGTGGCGGGGGACGTCTGCGGAGTGGTCGTGCAGGCCGGTTCGGTCGCCGGCGGAGTGCACTTCCACCATCACACGACACCCGGTCAACCCCTCTCCCGGGTGGGGCGATTGGCGCAGCGGCCCCCATGGCTGGCACGGCTGCCGTGCGGGGACGACACGGTCGCCGGGGCGGGCATGCTGGTCGACGAGCGGCATGTGGTCACGTGTGCCCACGTTGTGGGGCAGCAGGTCGGGCGGCCCCCGGCCACGGCGGGCGCCGGGCAGCGGGCGCGGGGCGAAGTCCTCGTCGAATTCCCGTTCGCGGCCGGTGTGACCACTCGCCGTGCGACGGTCGTGGGCTGGCAGCCCATCGCCGGTGATGGTTCCGGGGATGCCGCGGTACTGCGGCTGGTCGAACCGGTCGCGCTGACACCGGCGCCCCTGGCGTGCGGGCCATCGCCGCACGGTCACGGTTTCTGGGTGCACGGCTTCCCGGGAGGCCGCCCCGCGGCTGGACGAGCGCGGGGACGATTGGGCGGTTCCGGCGGTCCCGCCGGCGAGTGGATCGACGTCGAGCCGGGCGACACGGATCAGGCACTGCCCGACGCCGGCTTCTCCGGGGCGCCGGTGTTCGACCAGGACGCCGACGCGGTGGTGGGGATCTACGTATCCCGCGATGAGCGCGGCAGGCCATACCTCCTGCCCGTGTCCTACCTCCGTGCGCTGTGGCCGTGGCTGGAGCTCAGGGTCGGCTGGCGGCTGGATCTGGATCCGGCTCTGAAGACGCACTGGCTTCCGCGGGCTCGTGGTTCGGAGGTCGAGTCCGACAGCGGTGTCTGGTATTTCTCCGGACGGCGGGCGGCCCGTCAGAGGATCTGCGACTGGCTGGCCGATCCCGATCAACCGGCGCTGGTGGTGACGGGCGGCCCGGGGACGGGGAAGTCGGCGCTCCTCTCCCATCTGCTGGTCGCCGCGGACCCCATCCTCGCGAGCGACGTGCCCACCGGCGGCCCGCGCCCGCCCCGTGGCGCCTTCGACGTGGCCGTACAGGTCACCGGGATGTCGCGGGACGAAGTGGTGGAGCGGCTGGCCGCCGCCTCCGGAGTCGAGGCCGCGACTCCGCAGGAGCTGCTGGTCGCGCTGCGGGAGCGCCGCCGGACCGACCGCCGGGCCTTCACCGTGCTGGCCGACGCGTTGGAGGAAGCAGCCACCCATGAGGAGGCCCTGCGCATCGTGGCGCTCCTGCGCAACCTGGCCACCAGTCGCGCGGCGCGGGTACTGGCCGGTGTGCGTACGGCCCCGGCCGGCAGTGACCGCGCCCGCGTCCTCGAGTCGTTCGGCCGCACCACACCACGCGTCGACCTCGAGTCCTACGAGTTCCTGCGCAACCACGACATCGCCGAATACGCCGAACGCCGCCTCACCGGAGAGGACGGCGAATCCACCCGATATCGCGACCGTCCTCGCCATGAGCTGCGCGAGATCGGCCGCGCGGTGGCGCGCAAGGCCCGTTACAACTTCCTCATCGCCCAACTGGCGACCCGCTGGCTCACCCACCCCGCCACACCACCGCTCGATCTGGACGACCCGGCGTGGGAACACGGCCTCCCCGAAACCATCGGTCAGGCCATGGACGCCTATCTCGACACCTGCGGTCCCGATACGGCCCTGGTGCGGCGTCTGCTGACCGCGCTGGCCTTCGCCCGCGGCGACGGCCTGACCCGCGACGACTCCTGGCTGACCATCGCCGACGCCCTCCACCGCGGTCGCGCACACAGCCTCGGCGAACTGGAGACCGTGTTCCACGGGGCGGCGAACTACCTCATCGAACGCTCCGGCGACAACGGCGAACAGCCCTCCTACCGGCTCTATCACAACGCTCTCGACGAGCACTTGCGCGAGCGGTGCCCCGCCCACGAGCCGCAACGGGCCATCGCCGCGGCCCTCGCCGCCGCGGCACCGCTGCGGGACGGGCGGCGCGACTGGGCCGCCACCGCCCCCTATACCCGCACCCACCTCGCCGGCCACGCCGCGCAGGCGGACCAGCTCGATGATCTGCTGGCAGACGTCGGCTTCCTCCTCCACGCCGAACCCGGCCCCCTGCTGACGGCCCTGCCCCACGCCACCACCGAGAAGGGGCGCCTCACAGCCGTTGTCTACCGCATGACCAACCACCAGCACCGCCAGGCCCGCCCCGGCACCCGCTGCCGCGTCCTCGCGCTCGACGCCGCCCGGCTCGGCGCCAGGGAGCTCCAACACCAGCTCAACGCCGCCCGGTCCCGGCTGGGCGAGGACACCGCGGGATCCGCCTGGCGCGTGCGCTTCGCCACCGGAAGCTCCCTCCCCACGGCCACGATCGGCACCCTCACCGGCCATGAACACGGTGTCGGAGCGGTGGCTGTCACCGAACTCGACGACCGGCCCGTCGCCGTCGTCGGCGGATACAACAGCGGCACGTTATGGCTGTGGGACCTCGCCGAGCAACAGCTGCTCGGCCGGTTCGCCGCCAGGTACACGGGAGGCGTCAGGGCGTTGGCGGTGGCCGAGCTGGACGGCCGCCCCATCGCCTTGACGGGTGGCCTCATCGGCGGCGATATTCCGGTGTGGGATCTGACGGAACAACGCCAGATCGGCCACTGCCGTGACTTCGGCGGAGCCACCAGTCTGGCGGTGGGAGAGTGGGACGGCCGCCCCATCGCCGTCACCGGACAAGACCGGAACCAAACAGTACGAGTGTGGGATCTGGCCGAGTGCCGACTGCTCGCCGAGATCGCGACTGGCTGCCGCCGCGGCATCCGTGGGGTCGCGGCGGGAGAGCTGGACGGACGTCCCATCGCGGTCACCGGCGGCATCGGCGATCCCCATGTGCGGGTGTGGGACCTGGCCGGACAGCATCAGATCGGGCAGCCCCTCACCGGACACACCCGCGGCATCGGGGCCGTGGCGGTGGGGAAGCTCGACGGCCGCACCGTCGCCGTCACCGGCGGCGGCGTGAGGGACGGAACCGTGCGCGTGTGGGACCTCGCGGAGCAGCGCCAGATCGGGCAACCCCTCACCGGACACACCGAGGGCATCAGCGCGATCGCGGTGGGAACGCTCGGCGACCGCGCCATCGCCGTCACCGGCGGCGGCCTGGGGGACGGAACCGTGCGCCTGTGGGACCTGGCCGAGCAGCGCCAGATCGGGCGGCCCCTCATCGGACACTCCCAGGACGTGAGCGCCGTGGCGGTGGCCGAACTGGACGGCCTCCCCATCGCGATCACCGGAGGAGGCGGCGACGAGACGGTACGGGTGTGGAACCTCGCCGAACAGCACCGGATCGGCCACCCTGTCACCGGCCACAGGAGCGATATCAAGGCAGTGGCGGTAGGCGAGGTGGACGGCCGCTCCATCGCCCTCACCGGCGACAGCTTCGGCGACTGCGCCGTGCGGGTGTGGGACCTGGCCGGACAGCGCCGGACCGGGCGGCCCCTCACCGGACACGGCGCGGGTATCAGCGCCATCGCGGTGGGGGAACTGGACGATCTTCCCGTGGCCATCACCGCCAGCGGCCTCGACAAGACGGCACGGATCTGGGACCTGGCCGGCCAACGCGAGATCGGACGGTACCCCGTCGGCGACCTGATCGGCAGCGACGCCGTGGCCATCGGGGAGCTGAACGGGCGCCCGATCACCATCCACAGTGGGATCGGGGGCAAGCTGCGGGTGTGGGACCTCGTTGAGCAGCGCGCGGTCGGGCAGCCCCTCATCGGACACACCCACATGGTCAACTCGATCGCCGTGGGTGAGCTCGACGGCCGCGCCATCGTGGTCTCCGGTGGTGTCGAGAACGTGGTGCGGGTGTGGGACCTCGCCGAGCAGCGCCAGATCGGACACATCTCGACCACGCACAGCCGTGGCGTCACCGCGGTGGCGGTCGGAGAACTCAACGGCCGGGCCGTCGTCGTCACCGGCGGTGGCACCTGGGACGAGACGGCCCGGGTCTGGGACCTGCACGACGGCCGTTGCGTCGACGAGCTGACCATGCCTGGTCCCGTCGCATGCATGGCCCTCGGGCGGGACGGGGCACTCGCCCTCGGGTTCGGCCACGACATCGCGGTCTTCGACACGGATTTCCACAACACGGCCCGCATACGCCTGCGCACTCGGTCCGCTCCATGACACCCGGGCCGCGGCACCTCGCGGCAGCAGGCCGGCCATGCGTCACCTCCCGAGCATCTATGGAACTATCGCAAATAGCGCAATTTCTGCCTAAGCGATGAATGATCGGACTCTTGCGATGGAAGATCTCCGTCGATCAAAGCCCTCGTCGGAGGCTCCTCCCTCGGGCGACCCCATACGCAGGCAGCCGAAAGGGGTGAGGCCACTACTGAGTGTGCACAGCGTGGTGGGCCAGCTGTTCATCTTGCAGGTGGCGATCATCGTGCTGCTGGCGGTCGGAGCCGTATTCCTGCTGGTGCTGACGGTCCAGCGCGACGCCGAGCGGAACGCCGCCGACCGCTCACTCGCGATATCGGAGGGTTTCGCCCGCTCCCCGGGAATCGCGAACGCCCTGAAGTCACCCGATCCGACGGCGGTGCTACAGCCGAGGGCCGAGGCGGCCAGGAAGGCATCCGGTGTCGGGGCCATCGTCGTCGTGAACCGGGACGGGATCCGCTACACCCACCCTCAGCCCGAGCTCATCGGCCGGCGCTGGACGAGGGGGGACGTGATGGGCACCCTCCTGGCCGGGCGAACGGTCAAGGGAAAGTACACGAGCCCCTTCGGCCCGCTGTTCACGGCCATTGTCCCGGTGAGGGACGCCAAAGGCTCCGTGAACGGCGCGGTCGGCGCCAGTGTCACGGTCGAAAACGTCAACGGTGTGGTCGCCCGGCACCTCCCGGCCGTACTCGGTGCCGCCGCCGCGGCCATGACCATCACCACGGGCGGGGCGGCGGTGCTCAGCCGCCGGCTGCTGCGCCAGACCCGTGGGCTCGGCCCGTCCGAGATCACCCGGCTGTATGAGCACCACGACGCGGTCCTGCACGCCGCACGTGAAGGGATCGTCATCGTCGACGCCGACCGTCGTCTGTTGCTGGCCAACCACCAGGCACGGCATCTGCTCGGCCTTCCCCCGGATGCCGTGGGCCGTCCCGTGGCCGAGCTCGGTCTCCCCCCGCCGACCACCGAGCTGCTGGCTTCGGGACGTGAGGCCGACGACGAGATACATCCCGTGGCCGGTCGGGTACTGGCCGCCAATCAGCGGCCCCTGGACGGGCCCGGAGGTCCATCCGGCAGCGTCGCGACGCTGCGTGACTCCACGGAACTCCAGGTGCTCTCCGGCCGGGCGGAAGCGGCGCGGGAACGCCTGCGGGTGCTGTACGGCGCGAGCGTGTCCATCGGCACCTCGCTCGATGTGACGCGGACCGCCGAGGAGCTGGCCGAGGTGGCGGTGCCGCGATTCGCCGACTTCGTCACCGTCGATCTCGCCGAGCCCGTCCTGACCGGCGACGAGCCGGTGGACACGGGGCAGCGGCTCCGCCGTATCGTCATGAGGGGCATCCACGACGACCCTCCGATCCATCGCACAGGCGAACCGATCGGCTTCGTCCCCTCCACACCTCAGGCCACGGGCATGACCCTCGGGGACGCGGTCATCGAGCCCGAGCTGCGCAAGGCCCACGGATGGCGAGAACAGGATCCGGCGGGTGCTCAACGGATCATCGACTACGGAATGCACTCCCTCATCACCGTCCCGCTGCTCGCCCGTGGGGTGACTCTGGGAGTGGTGAGCTTCTGGCGTTCGGAGGAGCCGGAGCCCTTCGAGGAGGACGACCTGGCCCTGGCCGAGGAATTGGGCACCCGCGCCGCGGTCTGCATCGACAACGCACGGCGGTACACCCGTGAACACGCCATGGCCGTGACGCTGCAACACAGCCTGCTGCCCCGGGACCTGCCCGAGCAGAACGCCCTCGAAGTCGCCCACCGCTATCTGCCCGCCCAGTCGGGTGTGGGCGGGGACTGGTTCGACGTCATCCCCCTGCCCGGTGCGCGCGTCGCGCTCGTGGTGGGCGACGTCGTCGGCCAGGGCCTGCACGCCGCGGCCACCATGGGGCGTCTGCGCACCGCCGTCCGCAACTTCTCCTCTCTGGACCTGCCGCCCGACGAACTGCTCGCACGTCTCGACGAACTCATCGACGGCGACGACCGCACGCGGGAGAACGCGGACTTCTCCGATGCGACCCTCGGGGCCACCTGTCTGTACGCCATCTACGACCCGGTCGAACGAAGCTGCGCCATGGCTCGGGCCGGCCACCCGCCTCCCGCGTTGGTCCACCCCGACAACACGGTGGAGTTCCTGGAGCTGCCGGCCGGGCCACCGCTGGGTCTGGGCGGTCTGCCCTTCGAGGCCGCCGAGGTGGAACTGCCCGAAGGCAGCAGGCTCGTGCTCTACACCGACGGCCTGGTCGAGGACCGTGACCGGGACATCGAGGAGGGTCTCGACATCCTGCGCACCACGTTGAGCCGCGCGGACGGAGAGCCGGAAGACACCTGCCACGCACTGCTCGAAGCCTGGCTGCCCCGCCGCTCCCGCGATGACATCGCACTCCTGGTGGCCCGCACTCGCGTACTGCCCCCGGATCAGGTCGCGCGGTGGGACGTTCCCCGCGACCCCGCCGCCGTAGGACAGATGCGCGGCGCCGTCGGAGACCAGCTCGCCGCATGGGGGCTGGACGATCTCGCCTTCCTCACGGAACTGATCCTCAGCGAGCTGATCACCAACGCCATCCGTCACGCCACCGGGCCCATCGGCGTCCGGTTGCTACTCGATCGCAAGCTGGTCTGCGAGGTCTCCGACAGCAGCAGCACCTCCCCCCATCTGCGGTATGCCGACACCGCGGATGAAGGCGGGCGGGGCCTCTTCCTGGTCGCCCAGTTGGCCGACCGCTGGGGTACCCGCTACACCCCGGGCGGCAAGGTCATCTGGTCCGAGCAGCGGCTTCCGGACGAGACGCCAGGAGCTCACCGCGGGTTCTGAGCCCGGGACGGCCGATGAGGGTCGGTGCGTACGTGCGCGCGTATCCCTTGCAGACCGAAGAGGATGAGAAGCTCAACCGCGCCGCCGTCGGCGCTGCCCAGCCAGTGGGGCAAGGACGTGTCGAACTCGGCCGCCTCACCGGGCGGCAGCGTCAGATCGCGCTCGCCGATCACGAGTCGCAGGCGTCCGCTGAGCACGTAGAGCCATTCGAAGCCCTCGTGGGTCTGCGGGGTCGGTTCGAGTGGTTCCGGCCCGGCGGGAATGATCATCTTGAACGCGTGCACACCGCCCGGTCGCCGGGACAGGGGCACGAACGTCATGCCGAACCGCCTGATCGGCTTGAGGTGTATCCGAGGGTCGCCGGTGCGCGGGGCACCGACGAGGTCGTCCAGCGGAACGTCATAGATACGGGCCAGCGGCAGCAGCAGTTCCAGGGTCGGCCGACGCTGCCCGCTCTCCAGCCGGGACAGGGTGCTCTCCGACACTCCGGTCCTCGTCGCGAGGTCGGCGAGGGTGATGCCGCGGTCACGACGCAGCACCCGTAGCCGCGGCCCCACCGCGGCGAGCACGTCGTCGTCCGTCGTGAGATCCATGAGGCCCACCTTGCCACTGCCGCAAGATTTCGTGCCAGATCGTGGTGGGCCCGCCAAGACCGAGCGCCTGGACGGCCGCCCGCGATGCCGTCAGTCCAAGGCGCCCCGCTGCCGCAGATAGCCCTGCCCCGTGGTGGTCCTGAGCCACTCCGTGGCCATGGCCAGCAGAGCCGCGTCCGCGGGCACCGCCAGGCTCAGCCCTGTCGCGTGCTCGACGGCTTGGAGCCGGTTGCGCACCGTGTTGCGATGCCGGTACGTGCGGTCGGCGACTTCGGTGACGGAGCCGAGCGCGAGGTAGTGCCGCAGTGTCTCGATCAGGCTTTCGTGATCACGCGCCGCCATCAGCGGAGCGAGCACATCGCGGGCCATGACACCGGTGAGCTCCTCGTCCCCCGACATGATCGCGCCGATCCAGTGGCGCCGGATGGGGCGCAGCCCGGGGACGGCATCGCTTCGGATCGCCGCGCGGGCCAGCCGTACGCCGCGAGGCGTACCCGCCAAGCCGTCGACGTCGACGGTGCCGCACCTCCAGGCCCCCAGCGGGGCGAGGTGGTCGTGGACGGCCCCGCTGGACCGACGGCCCCGGTTGATCACTCCGAGCAGTTCGTCGCCGAGGTAACCGAAGTGATAGGGGAGGTTGGCCCGCCGCAGCGCCTGGTGACAGTCGGCAAGGGACCGGTCACTGGTGGGGACTCCCTCGGCCACGAGGACCACCAAGGGGGCATCAACCGGAATGCCGAGCTTGGCCGAGGCATCGGCCACGACGGCGGTGTCCCGCTCGCCTTCCAGCACCAGGCGTTCGAAGGCGCGGCTGCGGACCTGTAGTCGATGACTCGTGAGATCGCGTTCCGCGCGGTGGTAGGCGTCGACGACCTCGACGCTGTTGGTGTCCGTCGCTTCCCAGACCAACAGCAGACCATCGAGGAACCCGGGGTCGCCGGCGAGGCCCCGTTTCCGGCCCTCCTCGACGAACGCCTCCCACAGCACCCGGAAGTCCAGCTGGAACGAATGCACCAGCGCCGGAAGAGGAAAGCCCTGTTCAGCGCGCTGGCGACCGACATCTGAGGTGGCTCGGGCGACGTCCGGCGGGACGGCGTCTCCGGACAGCCGGGTCAAGGCGAGTTCGAGGGTCCGTCGCATACCGGCCAGTTTCACGGCGGGCTCCACGGGCATGTCCGCGTACGCCCGTTCCTGGCGGTCCAGACGAGCCTGCGCATTCGTCGCCAGCTCCTCCAGACGCTCGGCGAGCAGCATCCGGGCGATCGAACGCACCGCCTCCGCGTGCCGCCCCGAAGGGTGTCGCTCCGGAATGTGCATGGTCCCCCTGATCCCTGACCCCGGCGGGATTGACCTCAGGACACCACTTCGACACATTCAAGCCACACGGCATCGCGTCGAAATGTAGTGTCACGGGTGCGCAATCCGCCCGTAAACAGATAAGTGAAATTGTGCGTGTGCACATCCTAGGCCGGTCAAGGGTGGTCATCACATCCATTGAGCGGCGCTGTCCGGCGGTGCTCCACTGGGCTGCACTTCACCCAGGAGAGAGTTGGTGTTCACATGACCGCGCCCCCTCCGGCTCCCACAGCGGTCTCCGGATCGGATCGGGCCGACCGGCCCCTCACCGGGCTCAAGCAGAACAGCATCGGTGCCGCCGGCATCGTGTTCTTCATCATCGCCGCCGCCGCGCCGCTCACCGTGGTGATCGCCCTGTTCCCCGTCATCGTGAACGCCGGGAACGGCATCGGCATCGCGGGGGCCTTTCTGGCCGTGGCGCTGGTGCTGCTGCTGTTCTCGGTCGGCTATGTCGCCATGAGCCGGCATGTCACCAACGCCGGCGCCTTCTACTCGTACGTCACCCTGGGCCTCGGCCGGCCTCTCGGCCTCGGCTCGGCGTCCCTCGCGATCTTCGGCTACAACGCGATCCAGCTCGGGCTCTACGGCGGTATCGGCTATTACGCACACGAGTTGGTCCTCGATGAACTGCACATCGATCTGCCCTGGTGGGCCTTCGCCTTCGTGGCCCTGGCCGCCTGTCTGGCCCTCGGCCTCAACCGCGTCCACGCGGGGGCGGTCTTCCTGGGCGTACTGCTGACCCTGGAAACCGCGGTCATCGGGGTGCTCGATGTCGCCATCCTCGTCAATTCCGCCACCCCCGTCAGCGGCTTCTCCTTCCAGCCGTTCGCACCGTCGACCGTCTTCGCCGGCTCGGTGGGTGTGGCCCTGATGTTCGCGCACGCCTCGTTCATCGGCTTCGAGGGCAGCGCGATCTACGGCGAGGAGGCGCGCGATCCGAAGCGCACGGTCCCCCGGGCCACCTACATCGCGGTCGTCTTCATGGGTGCCTTCTACGCGATCACCGCCTGGCTCATGGTCAACTCCCTCGGCGTGGACAACGCGGTCCACGTGGCGAACAAGGAGTCCGGCGACCTGGTCTTCGCCGTCAGTGGCTCCGTCCTCGGCGGCTGGGCGACCCTGGCTTTCCGCGTCCTGATCATCAGCAGCATGTTCGCGGCGATCGTCACCTTCCACAACAACGTCGCCCGCTATCTCTTCTCCCTCGGCCGTCAGGGAGCCCTGCCGACGGCACTCGGCCGGTGCCACCCGACGAAGAACTCACCGTCCACGGCCTGTGTCGTCCAGACCGTGATGGTCGGCCTGGTGGTCGCTCTCTTCGCCGTCTTCGGGCTCGACCCCTACACGGCCCTATTCACCTGGATGACCGGCATCGGTGCCATGTCCATCATCCTGCTCCAGTTCATCGCCAGCGTCGCGGTCTTCGTCTTCTTCCGCCGCAGCACTCTCGACAAGCGCGTCTGGAACACGATCACCGCGCCACTGCTCGGCATCGCGGGCCTGCTGCCGATCCTTTACTACGCCCTGGACGGGGTGGACGTGCTGCTCGGTACGGACGGCTGGCTCGCCGTGCTCCTCGTCGGACTCATGGTCCTGTCGCTGCTCGGCGGGACGCTGTGGGGGCTCGGGGCCAGACGGTGGAAACCGGCGATGTACGCGCGGCTGATGACCGAGGTCGGTGACCGGGGCTGATCCACGGCCGGTACCGCCTCCGTCAGGCATCGCATCACCCCGCGATGTGCACCGCGCACAAATCCACCGCCGAACTCACGTTCTCCCGCCCATGGAGTCCCCACCCGATTCGGCGTTGGATTCAGCCAAGCTCCTGAATCACCTCCGGACCCTGTCCCGTCCGGCCAGCCCACGAGAGTGAGACGCTTCGATGACTTCGGCCGCCCCCTTCGACGCCGACCGGCAGCCCGACTCACCAACCGTCCCCACCTTGCCGGTATCCGTCCTCGAGCGGGTACTGGAGGAGCATTACGGCCTCACCGTCACAGGGCATGAGCGGCTCGGCGGGGAGATAGACCAGAACTTCAAGGTCGTGGACGATTCCGGGCACCCGCGCTTCGTCCGGGTGACCCGCACCGGACCCGACTCGGCCGAACTCCGCTGGCAGAACTCCCTGCTGCTGCACCTGGCCAGGACGGCCCCCGAGCTCCCGGTGCCGCAACTCGTGCCGACGACATCGGGCGCGCTCCAGTCCGGCGTCGAATACGAGGGACAGGCATACGCGGTCCGGGTGATGACCTGGATGCCCGGCCTCGTGATGGCGGACATCGGCCACCACCCGACCGGCCTGCTGCGAGAACTCGGCGTGATGGCCGGCCGGCTGAGCCTGGGCCTGTCCGGCATGGATGAGCCGGACAGCCTGGCCGAGCACGACTGGGACATGCGCCGCGCGTCCGAAGTGATCGACGACGCGCTGCCTTCCGTGAACGACCGGAACGACGCCGCCGACGTCCGGCGGATCATGTCCTGGTACGACGGCATCAGGCCCGCGCTGGCCACACTGCCGCACAGCGTGGTCCATCAGGACCTCAACGACGCCAACGTACTCGCCGACACCGATGAGACCGGCACGCTGCGCATCAGCGGCATCGTCGACGTCGGGGACGCCATGTTCAGCGTCCGGGCCACCGAGCTGGCGGTCGCGGCCGGATACGCGATGGTCCGCAAGGACGATCCGCTCGCCGCCGCCACCGAGGTGGTGGCCGGCTTCCAGTCGGTACTGCCGCTCACCGCCGAGGAACTGGCGGTGGTGTATCCGCTGGCCGCCGCTCGGCTGTGCATGAACGCGGTCACCTGGAACCGGCGGATCGCGGAGTCGGGATCCGCCTACGGGCGGACACGCATGCGGCACACCTGGCCGACCATCCGCAAGCTCGCGCGGATTCCACCCGAACTGGCCGAAGCGGCCTTCCGCGCGGCCTGCTCCCTGCCGACGGCCGAGGCGTCGCCCGCCGCCGAAGCCCTCGGGACCGCCCTCGCCGGGCTCTTCGCCGACGCCGTGCACATCGACGCACGCCCGGCCGCCGATCTCTACGACGAACTCGACTGGGACGACCGTGCCGCCGTCCGGGACGCCGTCGACACCCGCCGGGGCCACCGGCCCGGTGTCCTGGGCCACCTCGAACCCTCGTTGTTGTGGGCGGAACAGCGCGCTCATGGCCGTAACGAGCCCGCCACCATACGTCTGGGCACGACCGTTCTGCTCACCGCGGGCACCGAGGTCCGCTCCCCCGGCCACGGCGTCGTCGAATCCGCCCCCACGGACGAACGGCCGCTCGTGCTGCGCCACGACGGCGACGACTCCGCGCTGTTCACCGTCTGGTGGCACCTCGACAGCCCCCACCTCCCCGGCGAGACCGTCAAGGCCGGAGAGGCGGTCGGCACCGTGCGCGACGGCGACGTCGAGCCGGGCCTGGGGTCCGGCGTACAGATCCAGACGCTCTCCTCGGCACACCTCGCCGCCTTCCCGCCGCCGCGCCGCGTCGCCCCGTCCCAGCGGGCCGCCTGGCGCCGGCTGACATCGGACCCGACACCAGGGCTCGGCCGGGTGCCGGAACCGGATCGGGAGCCGACCGTCGACGACGTGCTCGCCATCCGGTCCCGCCATATCGCCCGCTCCCAGCGCAACTACTACGCACGGCCGATGAACCTCGTCCGCGGACGCGATGTGTGGTTCTACGACGAGGACGGCCTGGGCTACCTCGACTCGCTGAACAACGTCACACACGTCGGTCACGCGGAACCCCGGGTCACCGCGGCGGCGCTGCGCCAGATGCGCAAGCTCAACACCAACAGCCGGTTCGTCTACCCCCAGATCGCCGGCTACGTGGAGAAGCTGACCGCCACCCTGCCCGACCCCCTGGAGGTCGTCTTCCTGGTCTGCTCCGGCAGCGAGGCGAACGACCTCGCCCTGCGCATCGCCCGCCAGGTGACCGGCCGCCGGCATGTGGTCAACATCGACGGCGCCTACCACGGCAACACCGGCGTCGTCACCGGCATCAGCCCCAACCGGTACAAGGGGCCCGGTGGTCAGGGCGCCCCTCCCACCACCCACGAGGTGGCCATCCCGGACCGCTACCGCGGCGCGTACGGCTACGACGACCCGGACGCCGGTGGCAAGTACGCGCGCGACGCGGCCCGGGTGATCGAGCGCGTCGACAGCGACGGACGGCGTCCGGCCGCCTTCATCGCCGAGTCGCTCATGGGATCGGCGGGCAACATCGTCTTCCCCGACGGCTACCTCGCCGGCGCGTTCGCCGCCGCCCGGCGGGCGGGCGCGCTGTGCATATCCGACGAGGTGCAGGTCGGGGTGGGCCGCCTGGGCCCCTGGTGGGGCTTCGAGCTACAGGGAGTCGTCCCGGACATCGTGACGATGGGCAAGCCACTGGGCAACGGCCATCCGCTGGCGGCCGTCGTGACCACCCGTGAGATCGCCGACGCCTTCGACACCGGCATGAAGTACTTCAACACCTTCGGCGGCAACCCGGTGTCCTGCGCCATCGGTGAGGCCGTACTGGACATCGTCGAGCGCGACGGGCTGCGGGCCCACGCCACCGAGGTCGGGGACTACTTCGCGCGGAGCCTGCGGCAGCTCCAGGAGACGCGGCCGCTCATCGGCGACGTCCGCGCCCGGGGGCTGTACCTCGGTGTGGAGCTCGTCCGGGACCGTGCCACCAAAGAGCCGGCGACCGCGGAGGCGTTCCAGGTCACCGAGCTGATGAAGGAACGGGGCGTCGTCGTCTTCCCGAACGGCGTGCATGACAACGTCCTCAAGATCAAACCACCCATGACCTTCCGGCGCGAGCACGTGGACCTCTACGTCGAGGCGCTCGCGGAGGTCCTGTCCCTGCCCGAGCTCTCCAGGTCCGAGCTCCCCATGTCCGAAGTCGCCGCCGGCGGCAGGCCCGGCGCCACGTCCCCGAAGAAGTGAGGATGCCACTCTCATGACCACCCCCGACCTGTCGATGTTCATCGCCGGAAACGCCGTCCCCGCCATCTCCGGCCGGGCCGAGGACGTCCTCAACCCGGCGACGGGCGAGACGATCGCCACCGTCCCCCTGGGCGGCGAGGAGGACGTCGACCGCGCCGTCGCCGCCGCTGACGCCGCCTTCTGGGGCTGGGCGGAGACCCCTCCGGCGGAACGCGCCCGGGCCCTGCTCCGCCTGGCCGACCGGGTGGAGGAGCACGCCGAGGAGATCGCCGCCCTTGAGTCGGCCAACGTCGGCAAGCCCCTGCACATCGCCCGGGAGGAAGTGGACTTCGCGGTCGACAACTTCCGGTTCTTCGCCGGCGCCGCACGCGTTCTGGAGGGCAGGGCGGCCGGCGAGTACTCCCCCACCCACACCAGCTTCATCCGCCGCGATCCCCTGGGCGTCGTGGGCAGCGTGGCTCCCTGGAACTTCCCGCTGGTCATGGCCGCGTGGAAGATCGGCCCCGCACTGATGACGGGCAACACCCTGGTCCTGAAACCGAGCGAACAGACCCCGCTGACCGCCCTCAAGCTCGCCGAGCTCGCGGCCGACCTCCTCCCCAAGGGTGTTCTCAACGTGGTCACCGGGCACGGCGACACCGTGGGCGAGGCCATCACCGGGCACCCCCGCGTACGGATGACCTCGCTGACCGGGGACACCTCCACCGGAAAGCGGGTCGCGGTCGCCGCGAGCGGCAACCTCAAGCGTCTGCATCTCGAGCTCGGCGGCAAGGCACCGGTCCTCGTCTTCGAGGACGCCGACGTCGAACTCGCCGTCCGCAAGATCCGCGAGGGCGGCTACGGCAACTCCGGCCAGGACTGCATGGCGGCCTCCCGCGTCTACGTGGCCGAATCGATCCACGACGACTTCGCCGCCGAGCTGGCGAAGGCGGTCGCGGAGGTCAGGATGGGCGACCCGCGGCTGCCCACCACCGAGATGGGACCGGTGATCTCCCAGGCCCATCGGGACCGGGTCGCGGGCTTCGTCGACCGGGCCCTGGAGGACGGGCATGCCGAGCTGGCGGTCGGCGGCCCCGCCGACGGCCCCGGCTTCTGGTACCGGCCCACGCTGCTCGTCGGCGCGCCACAGCGTTCCGAGATCGTGCAGAAGGAGGTGTTCGGACCGGTCGTCACCACCACGCCCTTCGCCGCCGAGGAGCAGGCGCTCACCTGGGCCAACGACGTCGAGTACGGGCTGGCCGCCTCCGTCTTCACCTCCAGCGTGTCGCGCTCCATGCGGGCGGCCCGGCGGCTTCAGTTCGGCACGGTGTGGATCAACGAACACCTGCCCATCGTCTCCGAGATGCCGCACGGCGGCTTCAAGCAGTCCGGGCACGGCAACGACATGTCGATGTACTCGCTGGAGGAATACACCGAGATCAAACATGTGATGGTCAACCTCGTGGAGGGCTGACGGCCACCGGCCGCGCCGACCGTATCCGCTCCCCGTCCCTCTCATCCAAGGAATCCGATGGCACAGCCCACCCCCGACGGCCCCGCTCTGGTCGTCAACATGTTCCGAATGCGCCCCGGCATCCCGCCGGACCGGTTCGCGGAGTTCTCGGCCACCGTCGACCAGCCCCTGTGCCTGGCCCACTCGGACATCGTCACGCGTTTCGACGCCTTCCGGGTCGCGGGCCCGGCCGGGGAGGCGGTCGGCGCCGACATCGTCGAAGTGATGGAGGTCAACGACTGGAACGCCTGGGTGCGGGTCCGCGACCACCATCCGTCGCTCCGCCCGGTGATGTCCGGATTCGACGAGCTCGTCGACCCGGCGTCCGTCCGCTCCTCGTTCGTCGTCCCGATCCTGAGGGGGCAGTAACCATGCCGCAGTCCTACGACGCCATCGTCATCGGAGCCGGTCACAACGGGCTGATCTCCGCCAACTACCTCGCCCGGGCGGGCAAGCGGGTGCTCGTCCTCGAAGCCCGTGACGTCGTCGGCGGTGCGTGCACGACCGAACGGCTGATCCCGGGATCCGAGTCCCGATGGTCCTCCTGCGCGTTCATCGCCGGCCTGCTCCGCCCCGAGATCATCGATGACCTCGAACTGGAACGCCACGGCCTCGATATGTACCAGACCGAGGCCATGGAGGTCGTCATCTTCGAGGACGGCAGCCACATGTTCATGTGGAAGGACATCGACCGCACGCTCAAGGAGCTGGAGAAGTTCTCCAAGGCCGACGCCAGGTCGTTCCTCGACTTCGGCCTGCGCGTCAAGCAGTTCGCCTCGATCATCACCCCGTTCCTCATGCGTCCGCCGACAAGCCGTTCCGAGGTGCTGCGGGCCTTCGAGGAGGCCGGCGCCGAGGACCTGTTCGACGAGTTCGTGCTGTCCTCCACCAAGGACCTGCTCGACCGCTACTTCGAATCCGAACACATCAAGGGCCTGTTCACCTTCTTCGGCATGATCTCGGTCTGGGGCGGACCGTCGACCCCGGGCACCGGATATGTCTACGGCCACCATTCCGTCGGCGAGTTCAAGGGACATCTGGGCCAGTGGGGCCTGGTCAAGGGCGGCATGGGCGGCATCACCCAGGCCATGACCCGCGCGGCCGAGGCCCACGGCACCGAGGTACGGCTCAGCGCCCCGGTCGAGGAGGTGCTGGTCTCCGGCGGGCGGGCCCGCGGGGTACGGCTGGTCTCGGGTGAGGAGATCCTCGCGCCCGTCGTCCTGTCCAACGCCGACCCCGCCCGCTCCATGCTGAAGCTCCTGCCCAAGGGCACCCTCAAGCCCGCGCTGGAGAAGGCCGTCGGCGCCTACGACAACCGGGGCTCGATGGCTCGGATCCACCTGCTCATCGACGAACTCCCCGAGTATGTGGGCTTCCCGGGCGGCAAGGGCCCGCAGCACGAGGCGCAGCAGATCATGGGTGCCTCGGTGGAGAACTTCGAGCTGGCGTGGGAGGCACAGCGGCGAGGTGTCCTCCCCGGGGAATACGTCATCGAGGCCATGATCCAGTCGACGACGGACCCCGGCCTGGCACCTGAGGGCCTGCACACCATGACGCTCGGCGTGCAGCAGCTGCCCTTCGAGCTGTCCGGCACCACCTGGGACAAGGCCAGGGACGAGTTCGCGGACGCGGTGCTGGAGAACCTGTACCGCTACGCGCCCAACCTGCGCGGACACATTCTGGACCGGGTCGTGATCACCCCACTGGACCTCGAACGCGACTACGGTCTGACCGGCGGCAACATCTTCCACGGCGCGATGTTCCTGGAGCAGCTCTTCGGCAGCCGCCCCACGCCGGAGCTCGCGGACTACCGCACACCCGTGAAGGGCTACTACCTGTGCGGCTCCGGAACCCATCCGGGCGGCGGCGTCATGGGGGCGAACGGCCACAACGCCGCGAAGGTCGTGCTCGACGACCTCGCGGGCCGTACGCCGGGCGGGGCGGCACCCGCCCGTACCACCTCGCACCGCTCGGTGCCGGATGTCCTCATGGGCACGAAGCTCGGGCGTGAGGTCGGCTACCGGGCCGCGCGGCAGCCCGCGCTGCGCAAGGTGGTCAGGCTCTTCACCCGCAGTGGCAACTGACCCCGTGGCACGACACCCGGACAAGTTCTCCCTCCCCCGAAAGGAATCGTTCGTGACGATGTCCGACCCGCGTCGCGGTGCGCAATGGGTGGATCGACGCCCGGCACGCGGAAGTGGCGCCGTTGTCGCAGCCGCCAGGTCTCACTCCACCGATGCCGCGCTGAGGATGCTGGAGGCAGGGGGAAACGCCGTGGACGCGGCCGTGGCCTGCGGCCTGGTCGCCGGTGTCGTCGAACCCACCGAAACGACCCTGGGCGGGAGCGGGTTCATGCTCGTCCACGACCCGGTACGGAGCCGGGACTGGTCGATCGAGTTCCCGGCACGGGCGCCCCGGGGCGCCAGGCCGGACATGTTCACCCTCGCCGGACGCCAGGAAGGGACCCGCCTCGTCGCGCTGTCCGCGGTCGTCGACGACGCCAACGTGGAAGGCCCCCTCGCCTGTGGCGTACCGGCCACGATGGCGGGGCTGCTGGCCGCCCACGAAGAGCTCGGGCGGCTGCCCCGCACCCAGGTCTTCGCACCGGCCATCGAACTGGCCCACAACGGGTTCGTCGTCGACAGCTACCACGCCCTCCAGACCCTGGCCGCCCTCCCGGAACTGCGCGCCCACCCCGACGCCGCGCGCATCTTCCTCACCGAACAGGGTCTGCCCCCGGTGCCCGCCTACCACGGCCAGGCGTCACTGGGTACCGGTCCCCTGCTACGGCAACAGGATCTCGGCTCGACACTGGAGCGCATCGCCGACCAGGGCCGGGCCGGGCTGTACGAAGGCCCCGTGGCCAGAGCCATCGGCGGCGCCTTCGCGGATCTGGGCGGAGTCCTGACCGAGCAGGACCTCGCCTCGTACCGCCCGGTCATCGGGGCGCCCCTGCGGTTGCGCTATCGCGACTGGGAGGTGCTGGCACCGGCCTCACCGTGCGGCGCGTGGACCGAGTTGCAGATCCTCGCCCTCCTCGGACACTTCGACCTCGGCCATGCCGGCACGGACCGCTTGCACCTGATCGCCCAGGCCTCTCGCCGCGCGTTCGCCGACCGGTACCACTGGCTGGCCGATCCGGATTTCGTGCGCGTTCCCCTCCGGACGTTGCTGAGCGAGTCCTACACCGGGGCCCTCGCGGACCGCGTCCGCGCGGACGAGATGGCTCCCTGGACGGCCCCGGGCGGGGCTCCGCCGTGGGAGGAATTCGCCGGCCGCGCGGTGCACCATCCCTGGCCGCGGCCCGGCGAAGCGCCGTCTTATACCGTCGCGTCCGGCGGCGGCACATTGAACTTGGATCATGGAACAACCCACTTCTCGGTCATCGACGCCGATGGGATGACGGTTTCCTGCACTCACACGGCGGCCAACGCCTTCGGCAACAAGATCGTCCCACCGGGTACCGGGCTGCTGTTCGACTCGGCGATGGCGTGGTTCAACGCCTCTCCTGGTGCCGCGAACTCCATCGCCCCGGGCAAACGCCCGCTGGCCAACATGGGCCCGCTCATCGCTCGCCGCGTCGATGGTGAACGGACCATCGCCCTGGGCGCGCCCGGCGGCAGGAGGATCATCAGCGCGGTCACCCAGGTGCTGTCCAACGTCGTCGACCGGGGCTTGGAGATACAGGAAGCGATCAGCGCACCCCGCATCGACGCCAGCGGTACCGCGGTACTGGTCTCCGAGCGCGTCGACGACGCCGAGCACGAGGCGCTCTCACTCCGGGGCTACACCACGGTGACCGTATCCGAGGAGCACGAGCCCTTCTCCTACGAACTCGCGCGTCCGGTCGCCTGCGCCGCGGACCGGCACCAACGCACCGCCGCGGCGGATCCGTTCACGATCGCGAGCACCGCGGCGCTGTAGTCCACCGCGGGCCCCCGGCAGCGGTACGTCCGGGGGAAGGCAGCGCACACGGTGCGGCCGGATTCCACTCACCCAAGCTCGACGCCCGGAGAGAACAATGCCAAACGCACAAGCACACGACGGCACACCGTTGAAACGCATCGCCTTCGCGAGCATGGTCGGCACGGTGATCGAGTGGTATGACTTCTTCCTCTTCGTGCTGTGCTCCTCGATCGTCTTTCCGCACATATTCTTCCCGCAGGGTGATCCCGCCAGCGCGACAATCGAGTCGTTCGCCGTTTTCGGCGTGGCATATGTGGCTCGCCCCGTGGGCGCGGCGGTGTTCGGGCACTACGGTGACAAGCTGGGCCGGAAGACCAGCCTGACCGCGACCCTCGTACTCATGGGCGGCGCGACACTGGGAATCGCCGCCCTGCCCACCTACGACTCCATCGGCCTCGCAGCACCCATCATCCTCACCTTCCTCCGCCTGTGTCAGGGTTTTGGACTCGGCGGGGAGTGGGGCGGGGCGGCGTTGCTGGCCGTCGAACACGCGCCCCCGGGGAAACGCGGCCTCTATGGATTGTTTCCCCAGCTGGGCAACCCGATCGGATTCTTCCTCTCCAACGCGGTTCTGCAACTGACTCTGCTCGCCGTGGGGCGCGATGGCTTCGAACGAGGTGGTTGGCGGGTGGCCTTCCTCATCGGTGGCGCCTTCATCTTCATCGGGCTCTACGTTCGGCTGAGGACCGTGGACTCCCCGGTCTTCACCGCCTCCAAGGCCCGCGGCGGAGGCCACGGCTCCTTCCCTCTCGGAGCGCTGTTGCGCAACCACTGGAAGGTCCTGGTGTCGAGCATCGTGATGCAAGCACCGTTCGCCGTCGGCTCCTACGGGCTGAACTCGTACTTCGGCACCTATCTCACGGATACGCTCGGCAAGCCCGCTTCCTGGGTGTTGACCGCCGGTATGGTGGGCTCGCTGTTGAGCATCCCCACGTACATCGCCTTCAGCGTGCTGTCCGACAAGATCGGGCGGAAACCCGTGTACGCCATCGGCGGTTTCGGCTGGCTCATCCTGGCCTTGCCGTTCTACTGGCTCATCTCAACCGGGTCGCTGATCGGTGTCGTCGTCGCGGTGACGCTCGGCTGGAGCATCTGCCACGCGGCCAGTTTCGCGGTGCAGTCCAGCTACCTCGCCGAGCTCTTCCCCACCGAAGTGCGCTACAGCGGTGCCTCGATGAGTTACCAGATGTCCTCGGTCATATTCGGTGCCCCGGCGGGAGCCATCGCCGCTTCCCTGTACGCGGATACCGGATCGATCTACAGCGTGTCGATCTACGTCATCATCGGCTGCGCGATCGGCTTGATCGCCCTCACCCGGGTCCGGGAGACGTTCCACACGTCCCTGGACGGCTCCCCGGAACTCGCTCGGGCATCCACCGCACCGCGGGCAACCCTTTAGCGCAAGCCTCGACGCGCCCGGTGGCCCAGGAGGAGCGGATGGCCCGCAGGATCCAGGTTGAGACGGGTCACGGTCACCGGGTGGCCATCCCCTGCGTCGCGCCGGCCCAGGCGGCGAGGGCGGTGGCCCGCTCGGCGCGCCGGGCGTCCGGCTCGGTGTCGCGAGTGGCCCAGGCGATATGCCCGTCGGGGCGGACAAGCACCTCGGTGACCCCGTCCAGTTCCGGATGGCCGTCGTACCGGGCGACGGTGACGGCGGTGACCCGCGAACCCCACCCGGCATCGACGGTCGGCCCCGAGCCGGCGTCACCGGCGAGGTCGAGGAGGACGAAGTGGCCCCGGGAGAACAGCTCGTACGCCCGTGTCGCCGCCGACGAGGCCTCGATGAGTCCGATGTCGGGCATCCGCCGGCCCGCCAACGGGTCGGCGGCGTGGGCGTCGCCGTCCGAGTAGCTGGTGGCGAGTGCGGAAACCTGGCCGGCGATCCGGCGATTGACCTCCGGAATGCCCAGCAGTTCGTCCAGCATGCCGCGCAGGGCGGCGGTGGGGCGGTGGTACTGGGGGACGAGCGTCAACTCCGCGAGCAGGGTCTGCACCTCGGTGTTCTCGGTGACGGCTCGCCCGACCGGCCGGCGCTCGGCGTCGTAGCCGTCCAGCAGACCGGGTGGCGCCCAGCCGTTGATCTCGGCGGCCAGCTTCCACCCCAGGTTCATGGCGTCCTGGAGACCAGTGTTCAGCCCCTGGCCGGCCGCGGGGAAATGGATGTGGGCGGCATCGCCCGCCAGGAGAACGCGGCCGCGCCGGTAGCTGTCCGCGAGGCGGGTGGCGTTGCCGAAGCGCGACAGCCACCGCGACTCGGCGACCCCGAGGTCGGAGCCGCAGATCCGGGTCAGCGACGTACGGAATTCCTCCAAGGACACGGGCACGCTGCTCGGGGTACGCATCCGCTCCGGATCCAGATACACCAAGCGGGTCAGTCCACCGTCCAAGGGCGCCACCAGCACGCCGCGCGCCCGCGCCCGGTCGAGCGCGGCCGGATCGGCATCGACCACCGCGAAGTCCCCGAGTACCCCGGTCAAGGTCTCGTCCGCACCCGGGAAGGCGATACCGGCGGCCTCGCGCACCCCGCTGCGACCGCCGTCGCACCCGACGACATACCGCGCGTACAGGGTCTCGGCGCGGCCGCCCGGCCCGCGGACCTGCACCTCGACGCCGTCCGCGTCCTGGCGGAGACCGGTGCTCTCATAGCCGCGGGTGATCTCCACCCCCAGCTCCAACGCCCGTTCCTGGAGCAGGAATTCGGTACGCGCCTGGGGCAGGAACAGGGTGTAGCCGTGCCGGCTGTCGAGCGCGGCGAAGTCGAGCCGGGTGTCCAGGCCCGCGAAGTGCCAGCCCGGCACCGTACGGCCGAGTGCGAGGAACCGGGGCGCGAGACCGCGCAGGTCCATCAGTTCCACACTGCGCGGATGCAGGGTCAGCGCACGGGAGTCTCGCTGCGGCTCGGTGCGCCGCTCGACGATCCGCGTGCGGACACCCGCCAGCGCCAGCTCGCAGGCGAGCATCAGGCCGGTCGGTCCGGCACCGACGACGATCACATCGGCATGCATGGATAGGGCCTCCATTTAGTGAACAACGTTCACGAGAACGCTGTTCACTATAGTTGGGCCCATGAGTTCCACGTCAAGTCCCGGCCGGGGCAGGCCCGCCCGGCTCGACCGGTCCAGCACCGTCGACACCGCCCTGCGCCTGCTGGACTCCCTCGGCCTCGACGACCTGACCATGCGCCGCCTGGCCGACTCCCTGGGTGTGCGGGTCGGAGCGCTGTACCGCCACTTCGCCACCAAGCAGGACCTGCTGACCGCGATGGCCGAACGGATGCTGGCCGACATCCCCATGCCCCGTGAGAACAGCGACTGGGACGAGCGCCTCGCCGACCTGGCCCGAGCGATGCGCACGGCCCTGCTCACCCACCCCGACGGCGCTCGTGTATTCGCCGGTACGCACTCGACGGGGCCGCACACCCTGCGCTTCTCCGAAGCCGTGACCGGCGTGCTGCGCGAGGCGGGCTTCGCCGATGAGGACGCGGCTCGCGCCCTGATGGCGGTGGCCAACTTCACGGTCGGCCACACCCTGGAGGAACAGGCCGCCCTCCGCACCGGCGACGAGGCGGACGCCGACCCCGAACGCCTGCGTCAGGCCGTGGAGTCCGGGCCGTTCCCGCACCTCGTCGCCGCCTTGCCCACCCTCACCGGCACCGACTTCACGGCCCACTTCGAATTCGGTCTGCGCCTGCTCATCCAGGGCCTACGGGCGCTCAACCGAGTCAGCCGAGGCTGACGAGCGTCTTTCCAGCCGTTCGGCCGGCGATCATCTCCGTCAGCGCATGCGGAGCCGACTCCAGACCCGCGAAAACCGTCTCGCGATAATCCAGCTCACCGCTGCGAAGCCACCCGGTCATCCGGCGTCGCATCCGCCCCATGAGACGCAGATTGCCGCTCCCGCGGAACCCACGGAGGGTCAGGTCCTTGGACACCGCGAGGAAGAGGTTCCGCGGCCCGGCCGGGCCCGACTCGTACTCCGAGATCGAGCCGCACATCGCCACGCGCCCGCCCCTCCTCAGGTGCGACAGGGCGGCCTCGAGGTGGGTCCCCCCGACGGAGTCGAAATAGACGTCGATTCCGTCGGGGGCGATGGCGCCCAGCCTCGCCTCGATGTTCCCCGTCCGGTAGTTGAAGGCGTCGGCGCCCAAGCGGTCGCGCAGCCAGTCGACCTTCTCGTCGGTGCCCGCGCTGGCCACCACCCGGTTGCCCATGAGCCGTGCGATCTGCACGGCCAGGCTGCCCACCGCCCCCGCGGCAGCCGAGACCCAGACCGTTTCGCCACCTCGTAGCGCGTCAACGACGTGCAGCCCGGCGTAGGCCGTCAGACCCATACCGCCCAGCGGGCCGAGATACCACCGCGGCTCGCATTCATCGACGTCCAGGCGGGTCAGGGTGCCGAGTCCGCTGAGCTGCTCGGCGCCCGCGGCCACGACGGCGTACTCGCGCCAGCCCTGGGCGTGCCACACCACGTCACCAGGGGCGAAGCCCTCGGCCCGGGACTCCACCACCTCCCCCACCGTCATGATGCCGTCCATGGCGCGGCCGAGAGCGAAGGCGGCGAAATAGCCGGAGGGCGCGTCGGGACGTAGCCGCAGCCGGAGGCCGGGGTCCACCGATGTCCATGTGTTGCGTACGAGCACCTGCCCCGGCCCGGGCCGGGGCACAGGGACCTCGACCACCTCGAAGTCGTCCGGGCTGACGCCGCCGACCGGGTATGCCCTGACCCGGATCTCCCGTCCAGTCCGTATCGCCATATTGAACTAATATCAGTTTGATTTGACCGGGCGCAATGGTCAAGCGCGACTGTGCGGCATACGGCGTCGTACAGCGGTGGCGATTCTTACGGCGGCCTCCCGCCCCTCGGCGACCGCGTGCGCCACACGTCGCGGAACCACGGCGTCGCCAATCGTCAGCACCAGGGGGACGGCGCAGTCCAGGGCGGTGCGCGGGCGGCGCTCCCCCACCACGACGACCCGGTCCGCGGGCACGGTGGTGGTCCCTCCGGAGGCGCGGTGCGCGACGGTGACGCCCTCGGGGCCGATGCCGGTCGCGGTGCACAGCGGCAGAATGTCCAGTTCGCAGGCGCCCGACAGACGTTCCAGCAACTGGACGCGGCTCTCGGGCGGGATCGCCCCGGCGAAGGCCGTTCCCGGCGTGACGAATGTGATGCGGGGAACCCCCGCGGCCACGGCCAGTTCCACGGCGTCGCACCCCGGCCACCAGCCGAACCCGTCGTCGGCCACGAGCACATGGGCGGCACCGGCCAGCGAGGGAACTCCCCGCGCCAGCGCGGCCGACGAGGCCATGGCCCCGGTCTCCCGCAGCGGCAGCAGCGGCGATGTCTCCTCCGCGCCCGTGGCCAGCACCACGGCGTCGAATCCGTCGCGTCCTTCACGTCCTTCGAGTTCGGCGCCCGGCTCCACGGTCCGCCCCAGACGTACGTCGACACCCGCCGCGTACAGCCCCCGTTCGTAGAAGCCGAGCAGCGCGGCCCAACCGGTGCGGTGGGGCGCCAGAGCCGCCGTGGCAAGCTGTCCGCCCAGCCGATCGGCGGCCTCGTAGAGGACGACATCCGCCACCCCGGCGTGGGCGAGACTCAGCGCGCACTCCAGGCCCGCGGGTCCCGCCCCCACGACCGCGACGCGCTGCCCGGTGGCGCGTGCCGGATCCCACGCGCGCACCAGCGGTGCGGCGGGCCGACGCGGTTCGCCGGGCGGTGCGAGGTCCGGGTTGACCACGCACAGCAGCGCCGGATCGAACGTCCGGCAGTCCTCGTTGCAGGCCACGCAGGGCCGGACCTCCGCCGCACGGCCGGTGAGCACCTTGTGCGGCAGGTCCGGATCGGCGATGAGTGCGCGCGCCATTCCCACCAGGTCGGCCCCGGCCGCCAGGGCGGCGCCGATCGCGGCCGAGGTGCGGAAGGCGTGGGACGCCACGAGCGGCCGGGTGACAAGTGGCCGCAGACGTGCCAGATCGTCCAGGACCGGGGGGCGTTCGGTGGCCATGTCACGGACGTACGTGGTCCGCACCCCGACGGTGACGTTGACGTAGTCGACCAGCGGATCCACGGCCGGCAGCAGCGCGGCCAGCTCGTCCGGCGTCAGCGCCACGTCCTCCGAGGCGTCGACGCTGAAACGGATGCCCAGCAGCGCGTCCGCCGACAGCCCGCGAACCGCGTCGATCACCCGCGCCAGCACCTCCAGCCCGTCACCGCGCGGGTTCGTGCGCGGCGAGAGGAACTGCTCCAGCAGATAGGCGTGCGCGGCGTGCAATTCGATGCCGTCGAACCCCGCTTCCAGAGCGTGGGCGGACGATACGCGGAACGCCTCCACCACCTCGTCGATCTCGCCGCCGAGCAGCGCACGCGGCGCCGTCGGCTCACGGGGAGAGCGCACCGCCGCGGGAGCGACCGGCGCGTAGTACGACTGGGCTCCGAGCGTCTCCCGGCCGAGGTGAACGAGCTGGCAGACGGCGACCGCGCCTTCGGCGTGCATGGCCTCCACCCGCCGTCGCAGCGGCTGGACCGCCTCCGGACGATGGAGCTGAAGGATGTTCCCCTGCCGCGGCGCGGACTCCGGCGCCACCGTCGTACCGCCGCAGACCAGCAGCGCCGCACCACCGGCCGCCAGACGGCCCCAGTACTCGGCGTCACCGCCAACCGGCAGCCCGTCCCGTACGAAACCGCTGGCGTGGGCCGTGGCGACCAGCCGGTTCCGCAGCGTCGACGAACCGATGACCAGCGGCGCGGCGGCCGCCGGAAGATGTGACGCGGCCATGGGCCCTCCGGCATCGTTCGTGATCGTGACTACGCCGGGGTGACGGCGCCCCCGCCCGCGACGGGACCGGCGAGGCGTCCGCGGATGACGTCCGACAGCCGTTCCGCGGCGGCGATGGTCGGCAGGTTCGTGTTGGCCCGCGGCACCTCCGGGAACACGGAGGCGTCGGCGACCCAGAGCCCGTCGACGCCGAGGACGCGTCCGGACGGATCGACCACCGCACGGGGGTCGTCGGGGGCGCCCATGCGGCAGGTTCCGCAGATGTGGCCGGTGTCGCCGATGGTCTCCATCAGCCAGCGGTCGACCGTCGCGTCGTCGGACAGCGTGTCGAGGCCCCGGCCGGCGATGTCGATGGCGATGTGCTCGAAGGCGGTGTCGAACGGTCCGCTGCGCAGCAACTCCACGCACTGTCTGACGCCGTCACGCATCCGGACGAGGTCCGAGGGGTGGCTCAGCAGATCCTGGTCCATCACCGGATGCGCGTCGGGATCCGCGGAGGCCAGGCGCAGCACGCCGCGCGAGAACTGCTGGTTCGCCCACAGACAGAGCAGGCCGGGACCGCCCGCGGTGTGGCCGCCGCCCGCACCGCCCCAGGTTCCGCCGGTGCCGTCCGCGACGAGATGCGAGTCGCCGGGGTCCGGCAGGGCGAGCGTCTGGTTGATCGAGGCGATCATCATGTCGTTCTCACCCGCTCCCTCGAGTCCGGAGGAGTAGCGCAGACAGCAGTTGGTCTGCCGGGCATCGACGTCGGGATGGAGCCCGGGCCGGGCGTACAGCCAGAACAGCGCCAGAGGATGTTCCTGCATCCCCTCACCGACCGGGAGCGCCGCCACCGGGCCGTCCGGCCCGATGCCGGACCGCAACAGGATCGCCGGAGAGTGCACCGCCCCGGCGCACAGGACGACGTGCTGGGCGCGGACTTCGGTCCAGTCGTTCCCCCTGCGTAGCCGCACTCCGACGGCCCTGCCGCCCTCGACGAGCACCGTGTCCACCGTCGCACCGCCGAACACCCGCAGGTTGGGGCGGTGTCGGGCCGGCTCGAGGTAACCGTCGTTGGTCGTGACCCGCGCACCGTCGCGGGAGCTGATGGCGTACGGCGAGACGCCGGTCCCCGTCGGCCCGTTGTGGTCGTCGCACCAGGCATGGCCACGTCCCAGCGCGGCCTCGGCGAGCGCGTGGTCGGCAGGGCCCCAGTCCTCGCGGCCGAGCCGCTGCACCGGTATGGGTCCGTGATCGCCGTGGTGAGGGCGGTCGCCGAAGTCCGCGTCGCTCTCCATGCGTCGCAGGTACGGCAGCATGTCCGCGTACGACCAGCCGGGACAGCCGTACGCCGCCCACCGGTCGTAGTCGTCCGGCATGGCCCGGAAGGCGATCATGCCGTTGACCGAAGACGAACCGCCGAGGCCCCGTCCGCGCACATGCGGCCGCGGCGCCTGGGCGCGGCTGCGCCGTGACATAAGGCCTGGCCACTGGAACTCCGCGCAGGCAGTCTCGTCCAACGCCCGCCAGCCGTTCATGCTGCGCAACTGCGGTGGAGCGTCGGCGGACCGCCAGTCGCGCCCGGCCTCCAGCAGCACGACCTCGCTGGCCGGATCCTCGCTCAGACGCGCCGCCAGCACGCTCCCGGCGCTGCCGCCACCGACGACCACCCAGTCGGCTTCCACTGTCGGCGTCATGGTGCCCCCACCCCCATCCACAGGCTGGACATCGTCGCCTCGTCGAGCGAGGCGACGGCCCCGTCGTCCCACGGCGACCCGGGCGCCGGGTCGCGCGCGAAAGACGGGTATTGAACTAACTTCAATTCTGCGGGGAGCGTACTGCCTCGAACGGAACAGCGGCAAGGCTCATGACGGACATCGCCATGACACGTGTGACCGCCGCGCGACGCGCGAAGAACGACGGCCGTTTCGACCCGGGCCGCTGACCGCGCACCGGAAACCCGAGGGGCCCGGCCGCGCATCACGCGGCCGGACCCCGGTGCCCCGGTGCGCGCGGTCAGCGCAGACGCACGGGAACCGAGGCGGGCAGGTCCTCGGCACTGGAGCCCACGTGGAGGGTGAACTCACCCGGTTCGTACGCCCACGTGCCCTCGTCCCAGTGCGCGAACGCGCGGGCCGGGACGGTGACGTTCACGGTCTCCGTGGCGCCCGGGGCGAGGCGGACCGCCTCGTGGCCGACCAGCCATCGCGCCGGACGGTCGACCGCCGTGTGCGCGCGGGACGCATAGACCTGGACGATGTGCTTGCCCGTACGGCCGCCGGTGTTCGTCACCTCGGCGCGGACCTTCACCGCACCGCCGGAGCCGAACTCGGGGGTGGCGGTGGCCCGGTCCACGGTCCAGGTGGTGTAGCCGAGTCCGTACCCGAAGGGATAGGCGGGGGCGGTGCCGGATCGCAGCCACGCCCGGTAGCCCACGTGCACCCCTTCGTCGTACCGGACCTCCCCGTCCACCGGCGTCACATCGAGCACGGGTACGTCGCTCTGCCGCGCCGGCCAGGTGGTGGGCAGCCGGCCGCCGGGCTCGCGCGCCCCGGTGAGCACGTCGGCGAGCGCGTTGCCGTACTCCTGGCCGCCGAACCAGGTCAGCAGGACGGCGGCGACGTCCTCGCGCCACGGCAACTCGACCGGTGAGCCGGAGTTGACGGCCACCACCGTGCGGCGGTTGGCCCGCGCGACGGCGGATACGAGTGCGTCCTGGCGGCCGGGCAGGGCGAGCGAGGTCCGGTCGAAGCCCTCCGATTCGACGCTGCTGTTGGTGCCGACGACGACCACCGCCACGTCGGCCCGCGCCGCGGCGGCGGCCGCCCGCTCGATCAGCCCGTCCGGGTCGGAATCCTCCGCTTCCGTGCCGAGCGTGTACGCGAGGGCTCCGGCGAGGCCGGTGTCCTTCGGGATCTCGTACTCGACGCGGATCTCCACCGCTTGGCCCTCGGCCACCGGGACGGCCCCGGACGTGGTCGGCGGGTGCAGGAACGCGGCGCCGAGTTGTTCGTTGGCGAGCGGGACATCGGCGTCCAGGACGAGTTCTCCGTCGGCCCAGATGCGCGAGACGCCCGGGGCGGCGACACCGAGGCGCAGCGTCTCGGTGCGGGGGGAGGTGTAGCGGGTGGTGATTTCCAGGGTGTCGGAACGGTCGACCGGGGCGTCTCCGCCGAACCAGACGAGCCGGGTGGCGCGGCGGTCCTCGGTGAAGAGTTCGCGCCCTTCGCCCAGGAACCGTACGTGCGCCCCCGGTTCACCGGTGGCGGGGTTGGTGAGGGCTTCCAGCGGCAGTTCGGCGACGCCTTCCTGGACGACGGCGCCGAGCGCGTACTCGACCTCGGCTTCGGGGAAGGCGGCGATGATGCCGTCGAGGGGGCTGACGACCTTCTCCGGCACGACGGTGGCACTGCCGCCGCCCTGCGTACGGGCGCGGTCCGCGTTGTGCCCGATGACGGCGATCCGGGTCACCGCACCGGGGTCGAGCGGCAGCACCCCGGTGTTGCGCACCAGCACCATGCCCTCCGCCGCCGCCTCGCGTGCGAACGCGGTGCCGGAGCCGGGCGTCGCCGCCGGCTCTACCGCCCTGGTGCCCTCCAGTGCGCCGACGCGCGCGGCGAGGGTGAGGATGCGCAGCACCTTGCGGTCGATGTCCGCCTCGTCGACGGCGCCGGATTCGACGGCGGCGAGCAGGGCGTCGCCCCAGACTCCGCGGGGCCCTGGCATCTCCAGATCCTGGGCGGCCCTGGCGGCGTTCACGGAGCGGACGGCCGTCCAGTCGCTGATCACCACGCCGTCGAAGCCCCACTCCGAGTTCAGCGGGGTCTGGAGAAGGTCGTTCTCGGTCGCGGTCACTCCGTTGACGGCGTTGTAGGCACTCATCACGGCCCAGGCACGGGCCTCGGTCACGGCCTTCTCGAACGGCAGCAGGTACACCTCGCGCAGCGTGCGCTCGGAGACCTCCGTGGAGGCGGTGAAGCGGTCGGTCTCGAAGTCGTTGGCGATGTAGTGCTTCGGCGTCGCGGCCACGCCATTGTCCTGGATGCCTCGTACGTAGGCGGCGGCGAGGCGGCCGGTCAGCAGCGGGTCCTCGCTGAACGCCTCGAAGTGCCGCCCGCCCAGCGGGGAGCGGTGGAGGTTGATGGTGGGGCCGAGCACCACGTCGACGCCCTTGCGACGGGCTTCCTGGGCGATGACCGCGCCGTAGCGGTAGGCGAGGGCGTCGTCCCAGGAGGCGGACAGGGCGGTCGCGCTGGGCAGGTTCAGGGAGGGCTCGCGTTCGTCCCAGACCGGTCCGCGTACGCCGGAGGGGCCGTCGGACATGAGGATGCTCCGCAGCCCGATCTTCTCCAGGGGCCATGTCGACCAGAAGTCGCGCCCCGTGAGCAGCCTGACCTTCTCGGCGAGGGTCAGGCGATCCAGGAGTTCTCGCGCATCGGGGGCGGCGGGGTTGGTGGACACGGTGCTGCCTTTCTCGGTGGGGTTTGGGGGGAAGTGGGGTCTTCACCGCGGGCGTGCGCGGCAGACGTACGTCGCCGGGAGGGCGGGCGGCGGTGCGGATCAGGCGCTGTCGCGGGCGAGCCTGCGGCGCTCTTCGAGGGTGTGCGTAACGCGCCGCGCGTCCCGTGGGTAGGTGGTGTGGAGCACGCCGAGTACCACGGCGTTGAGGAGCATGAAGACCACCATGACCCAGAGGAAGACCTCCTGGAGGCCAAGGCTCTCGGCGAGCTGACCGGCGGCGAGGGAGAAGAGGGCCCAGCCGATGGTCTCGAAGATGGACAGCCAGATGGCGAATGCCTGGCCACGGAGTTCGGGGAGGACGACCGCGGATACCAGTGGCCGGTTCACCGGGGGGTTCAACCCCTGGCCGAAGCCCATGAGGGCCCAGAAGACGCAGTAAATTGCGATCCCGCCGGAGTAGTGGAACTGGGTCCCGAAGAAGGCCACGACGGCGAAGAGAACCTGTGCGAGCTGGAGATAGGCCACGCGGCCCCGCATGGGCCACCGCCGGTCGACGAACGCCAGAAGGTAGCCACCACCGATGGTCCCGGCGAGGTATCCGACGCCCATCGGAATCCCCACGACGGCCGCGGTGGCGTTGGTGAATCCGCGTTCGGAGGCCAGGAACTGGATTCCGAAGACGGCGATGAGCAGGTGTCCGGAGAGGAGCCGCGAGAGCATCATCACCGAGTAGGTCGGGATGCGGAACAGCGAGAGTACGGACTTCACCGTGACGGTGTTCTTCACCCGCGCCGTCTCGGTCAGGTCCGCCAGCTGCTCCTCGGCAGCGCCGACGCCGGGGTCCTTGAAGGCGACCGCGACGATGAGCCCGGCGAGGACGCAGACCCCGCCGATCGCCCACATCCCGTAGCGCCAGCCGTCGCTGAAGCCCGTGAAGAGAGCGATGACCGGGCCGATGGCCTGTCCGAACGTGGCGGTGATGCCATAGAGGAGGCCGACCGCCTTTCCCCGTTCGCGGTCCGTGAAGGAGTCGGCGATGACGGCGTTGCTTATCGGGGAGGCGCCGATCAGACAAGCGGCCATGAGGGTGTTGCACAGCAGCAGGAAGCCGAAGTTCTGGGCGAATCCCGCGAGGATGCCGAAGAGGCCGCCGAGGACGGTGGTGAGTACGAGGGTGACGCGACGGCCGATCCGTCCCGCCAGCCACACCCAGAACGGGCCGGTCGGCACGGAGGCCACCTTGCCGAGCGCCGCGAGCGTGCCCAGATTGCCACTGGTGAGGCCGAGGGCGCTGGAGATGGAGGGGAAGAGGGTGGATGTCGCGTTGCCCTCGGTGTTGTCCACGGCGGTGACGCCGGTGAGGGTCAGCAGGTTGCGCCAGCGGTGGGGGACGCGGGAGGCGGTGGCGGTGTGGGGTGCGGCGGTGGGTGCCGCGGACTGTTCCGTTGCCATGGGGCGTTCCTGTCGGTGTGCTCAGGCAGCCATGGGGAAGGTGGCTACAGGTCCTGAAGACAGTCCGCGAGGGACCGCAGCGTGCCGGTGGGAATGACCGCCCACCGCGCCAGGTCGACCAGGCTCGACTGCGGGGGAAAGGCGATGAGTTCGGTGTGGGTGAGGTCGGGGAGGTGTTTCTCGACCGCCGTCCTGACGGCGGGGTCCCGGAGCAGTTCGAGCACCGGTCGTTCGAAGAGAGCGCCATTCGGCAGGTCGTCCGGGAGCGGCATCGGCTCCGCGAGCGCGGCCGCGCGCTCCGCCTGCTCCCGGACGAGCAGGTGCCGCTCGGTGATCTCACCGTCGTAGGGGATGCCGAGCCGGTCGAACTGGCTGCGGGGGGCGTCACTGGCGCGCAGGAGATCGGCCAGCAGGCGCAGCATCCGCAGCTCGGTCTCCGGGTCGTCGAGGGGCTGCTGCTGCCCGGGGTCGCTTTCGAGGTCGAAGAGCAGGGTTCCGTGCCGCCACGGATTCATCCACCCGCCGGTGGTGGGGATCCGCAGGGTGCGCAGCCCCTTGGTGAAGGGGAACGGGTCGGCCGGCTCCCAATCGGTGAGCTCCGCCACGCCGAAGCGCGCCCGCATATGCGTCGGCATGAGCGTGTAGTCCTCCAGCGGGCCGTTCTCCGGGGTGGCCCCGGCGCGCATGTACACGTAGCGGCCGTCGGTCACGTTCACATGACCGCCGTGGATCCCGAACAGCGCGCCCTCGCGCAGGCGCCGGTCGTCGCCGAGAACGGCCGCGAGGTCACGCCCCTGCACGTCGGGCGGGGTCGTGAGCCCGAAGTACCGCAGCAGGGTGGGGGCGATGTCGATCGTCTGGGCGAGCGCGCCCCGGCGGGTGTCCGCGCCCCGGGTGCGCGGGTCCCACAGGAACATCGGCAGGTGCACCAGCTCGTTGAACCACGGCATCACCGACTTCGCCCACCAGCCGTGCTCGCCGAGCAGGAAGCCGTGGTCGGTGTTGACGATCAGCAGGGTGTCGTCCCACATGCCGTGCTCGTCCATGGCGTCGAGCACCCGGCCCAGCGAGTGGTCGCACATCGACACCAGCGCGGCGTACCGGCGTCGCGCTTGCTCGACCTGGTCCGTCGGCTCGGTGACCTTCTGGTAGCCGGGCCAGTCGAACTCGGGGCCCGCCTGGCCGTCCAGGTAGCGGGAGGTGTAGGGCTCGTGCACGAAGAAGGGCTCGTGCGGGTCGAAGAGCTCCAGCTGGAGCAGCCAGCGGTCCGCGTCCGCGTTGGTGCGCAGGAAGTCCACTCCGGCGTCGACGGTACGGGTCTGGGAGTGTTCCGCTTCGGTGGGCATATAGGTGCGGTTGATCGCGTCCTGCCGCCGGATGGGCGGGCCCTCACCCTCGCGGAGCCCGTCGACGACGCCCTTCCATGGATCGCCTTCCTGACCGCGGAAGAATTCCCATGTGGTGTAGCGGGTGTGATAGGTCGCCCCGCCGTCCTCCCAGTAGTGCGGATGGTCCGAGACCAGGTGGGTGTGGATTCCCGCGTCCCGCAGCATTTGCGGCATCGAGTCGTCGAAAGGCTCCAGCGGACCCCACGAACGGTGCAGGAAGTTGTAACGCCCGGTGTGGAGTTCCCGGCGGGCCGGCATGCACGGCATCGATCCGGCGTAGAAGTTGTCGAACGTCACCGCCCGGGAAGCCAGCCGCGCGAAATTCGGCGCGTCCACGATCGTGTCCGCGTACGGAGCGAGCATGTGCCGGTTCAGGCTGTCGAACATGAGAATGATGGCGCGCACGGAAGGTGTTTCCTTCGTTCAGCGGGGGTCGCGGAGGGTTCAGCGGGCGTCGCGGAGGAGGCAGAGGAGGTCCGGGGCCCCGGCACCCTCCGGAGCGTCGAGCAGCACTCGCCTCAGCGCCTCCAGGCGCTCGATATGTGCGTCAATCGCCTGCGTCCCGGCCTCGTGGGCCCACTCGCCCACGAGCGTCGCCAGGTCCTCGTCGAACGGTGCGCGGGTGTCGACGGCCTGGCGGCGGTCACGGAAGCGGTAGCGGGCCACTTGCTCGCGGCGCGCGGTGAGCTCGGTGTCGATGAGACGCAGAAGCTGCTCGCGCGTCATGAATCCGGCGAAGGTGATCCGTACACCGAAATCCGGGTCCTCGAACCGCGTCGGGGGAATGTACGGCCCGGTGAGCCAGTCGAGGAAAACGGTCATTCCCTCGTCGGTGATCCGGTACGTCTTGGCGTCGGTGGCACCGGCCCGCTGCTGAACGGTGTGGGTCACCCACCCGCTGGATTCCATCTTCCCCAGTGACCGGTAGACCTGACTCATCTGGGTGTTGGAACGCAGGAAGCGCCCATGGGTGTCCAGGTACTTCTTCAGGTCATAGCCGGTGCTGGGGTGCCGGGCGAGCACACCCAGCAAAATGCTTTCGAGCTTCATCGCTCGCTCCTCACGGCGGCTCCGCGGACTGTCCCTGCCCGGCGGAGAATGCATGCCACAAGTGGAATGACTAAGGTGGGGAGACCATGACACATGTTGAATGCCTCCGCAAGGGTTCCAGCCCCTGGCGCACACCGAACGGAGATATCGCCGCACATGTCCCCGCACTGCTGTCCGCCCGGCCGGTCCGGCGACCCGGCCGCCGTTTCCGCCCCTGTCTCCGCGTCGCCCGCCGAGGGGAACGGCGACAGCGCCCGTGCCTCCGCCATACGGCTCCCTGGCGGAACCTTCCTCATGGGCAGTGAGGATGCCGACCTCAACCCCGGCGACGGCGAGGGGCCGGTGCGCCCGGTCACCGTGGCTCCCTTCGCCATCGATGCCCACTGCGTGACCAACCAGCGCTTCGCCGCCTTCGTCACGGCGACCGGGTACCGCACCGAGGCCGAACGGTTCGGCTGGTCGTACGTCTTTGCCGGCTTCCTCCCCGGCGAATTGCGCCGCCTCTCCCCGCGCCCCGAGAGCGCGCCCTGGTGGTGTGGGGTCCAAGGAGCGTACTGGGCGGCGCCGGAAGGGCCCGGCAGTGACCTGTCCGGCCGCCCGGACCATCCGGTCGTGCACGTCTCGTGGACGGACGCGGACGCGTTCTGCCAATGGGAGGGATCGCGGCTGCCGACCGAGGCGGAGTGGGAGTACGCCGCCCGCGGCGGCCTGGAGGGCAAACGCTTCCCCTGGGGCGACGAACTCACCCCCGGCGGCGAACACCGCTGCAACATCTGGCAGGGCCGCTTCCCCTCCCACAACACCGCCGAGGACGGCTACGCCGGCACCGCCCCCGTCACCGCGTACCGGCCCAACGGCTACGGTCTGCACAACGTCGCCGGCAACGTATGGGAGTGGTGCGCCGACCGGTGGGCCACCACCACGTCCCGGGCAGAGGACACCCGCGCCAACCCCGCCGGGTCGCACCATGACACCGCGCGGGTCCTGCGCGGCGGCTCGTACCTGTGCCACGACTCCTACTGCAACCGCTACCGAGTAGCCGCCCGCACCAGCAACAGCCCCGACAGCTCCAGCGGGAACACCGGCTTCCGCGTCGCTTGGCGCGCCGCGGCCGGGCCGGGCCGCCCCTAGGGCCCTTCTGACGGATCTCCGCGCCGGTTCAACCGGCCCTGGGACGGGCGAGTCCGAGGTCGTAGGCGAAGATCACGGCCTGGATGCGGTCGCGAGCGCCGATCTTGGCCAGGATGCGCCGGACGTGGGTTTTGACGGTGGACTCGGCCAGGAAGAAATGGGCGGCGATCTCGCCGTTGGTCCAGCCGGCGGCGACGGCCCGGATACCGGCGAGGAGTTCTTCGGGGCGCACATCCTTCAGGGAGAACGACGTCGGGGCGCAGCTCCGCCGCCAGGCGGACGGCAGCCCGAACCGATCGCCCGACGACCTCAGCCCTCACGCATCGGCCCGCCGTTCCGGACGGTCCGGGTTCTCTCCTGGCCCGGCCACGGCACCCGTATGGCGTTCTACGGGATCGCGGGTGAGAGACGGGCTACGGCCTCGGGTCGTCGACCTTGAGCTTGTCTCCGGTGTTGGAGACGTAGACCACCAGGAGCTTGGCCCGTTCGGTCCGGCTGGTGTTCTCGGTCAGGACGTGATGAGCGCCCGGCCGCTCGACCCAGTTCTCGCCCCGGCGGTAGGTGCGCACAGGCGTACCGGCGAGCTTGCTGCGCACGGTGCCTTCGAGGACGTAGGCGTAGACGAACGCCTTGCCGTGCCGGTGCGGCATCGCGCGGGCGCTGGGCGGGAAGTCGACGACCACCGAGGTGAACGTCTTGCCCGTCACATTCGGGAGGGCCTGCTGGAGCAGGGGCTTGACGGTTTCGGTGGGGTGCTTCGATGTCACGGCCGCGGCGGGCGTCTTGGCGTGGGCGGGCTGGTCCGAGGCGGCGGTGCAGGCCGTGGACGCGGTCAGCGTGGCGACGGCCAGCAGGCCACCGGCGATCCGCGTTCCGGTCATGAGGAGGCTCCCGTTCGGTCTTCCGCGACGCGGATGATCGTCTTGCCCGGGGTGCGGGTGGTGGGGGCGAACGCGGCGGGTGCCTCGGCGAGTGGCCGTACGGCGCCGACGACGGGCTTGAGCCGGCCGTCCCTCACTCGCGTGGCGAGGTCGGTGAGCCGGGCGCGGTCGGGTTCGACGACGAAGAAGATGGCCCGCCCGTCCTTGGGCCGGACCTTGGGCGGCACGACGATGGTGACCAACGTGCCGCTGGCCCGGACCAGGGCGGCCGAGCGGTCGAGGACGTCTCCGCCGATCACGTCGAACACGACGTCGGCCTCGCCGGCGTCCTCCACCTTCTCGGTCTGCAAGTCCAGGAAGGTGTCGACGCCCAGCGCGAGCGCCGTGTCCCGGTCGGCGGACCGGCCGGTGCCGATGACGCGGGCGCCGGCCTCGCGGGCGAGCTGTACCGCGATCGAGCCGACGCCGCCCGCGACACCGTGGATGAGGACGGTCTGGCCCGTGGCCAGACGGCCATGGTCGAACAGGCCCTGCCATGCGGTCAGCCCGGAGATCGGCAGTGCGGCGGCCAGGGTGTGGTCGACGTCCGCCGGCAGCGGCGCGAGATTGCGCGCCTCCACCGCGGCGTACTCGGCGAGCGAGCCGTCGCGGGCCCAGTCGGCGAGGCCGAACACCCGCTGGCCGACACTCAGGCCGGTGGTGCCGAACCCCAGCTCTTCGACGACACCCGACAGCTCGTGCCCGGGCACGCTCGGCGTCCGGTCGCGGCCTGCGCGATCGGTCCATGTGCCCGGCCAGTCCAGCTCTCCGGGGGTGAAGCCCGCGGCGTGCACCCGCACGATGACGTCGTTCTCGGCCGCGTGGGGGTAGGGCAGGTCCGTCAGGGACAGCCCGGCGAGACCGGCGTCACGGTCCCGGACAGTGATGGCTTGCATAAGGGTCCTTACTGGGGAAGGGCGCACGAGCGCGCAGCCCTTCACACAGGGCTCATCGCGGCTCGGCGCCCGAGGAACACAGAGATTTGGCTCTCATCTGGGGGACGAGGCAGCCCTTCGGGGCGCGACGGCTCAGACGTGGGAAAGCTTGGCCGGGTTGATGGCCCCGCGGTATGCGGATATCAGACCGTCCGTGATCTGTAGCGTGTCCACGGAGCAGACACGGCCCTCCCGGTGGAACACCGGGGCGAGCTCGCCACCGACCTCGACGAGCAGCCTCACCAGGCCGGCCAGGTCCCGGCCTCGTACGCGGCGCGGAAGACCGCGAGTACGCGTTCACGCTCCGCTTTCGACACCTGCGGCATGGACTGCTTCGCCTTGGCCACCCGCCGCCGAGCCGGCGAGGCGAGCTGCCGGGCACCCGGCACGGAAACGTCCAGCACCTCGGCGATCCAACCGAACTCGCTCTCCCAGCCGGCTCCGAGCACGTCCTCCCGCCCGGACGGCCCCGGCGCGTGCCCGTCACCCATGCAGACGCAACCTCCTCCAGCTCGCGGACCCAGAGTAGCCATCCGAACTCGTGATCCGCGGTGCGCCGCACCCGGAGGACGGGCGGATCCATGACGGCCGTCTGCGACGGCTGGTCGTCAAGGCCGTCAACCGAGCCCGGCCTCGTCGTCAGGGAAGCCGCGCCGTGGCGGCTACTGCTCTTCGTCCCCGGTCGACCGGCCCCGCAATTTGTGCCATATCCGGTGCAGGGACGCGCCGAGAGCCGGGTGGTGGAAGTGCACTCCGCCGGAGATGTGGCCGGCCTGGACGGTGGGGCCGTGGAAAGTGCCGTCGGAGATGGTGTTCGCGCTGCCTGTCGCCTTGCTCGGCGCTTGTTGTGCGGGCTCCGCCTCCGGCAGTGGCCGGATATCCACGAGACGGTACCCCGCAAGCCCGCCGCTTCCCTGATGGGTTTCGGTCTCCGTCGCGCCTATGAGACGTCGTGCCGCCTTCTGCGTGGCGGCCGCGATGCTGCCTTCCGCCTCAATCCGCGACGTGATGCGGTCGAGCTCGCCGCGGACCGCGTCAAGCAGGTTGCGGGTGTCGCGTAGTCGGTCGCGCGCTTCGCCCAGTTGTTGGACACTCGTGTCCCGCTTGGCGCGAGCCTCCTCTGTACGATCCGCGAGTAACCTGATGGCGCTCGCGAGGGGGTCCTCCGATCCAAGGGACCAGTGAAAGCTCACGCCGAGGGCTTCGTTCGTCGCATCGAGAACCTTGACCACTTTGGTGGACAGGCGGCGCCAGTCGTGCTGGCGGTGCGTGGCGCGCACGTGCCGGGCCATGGCGAGGAGGTGCCGTACGGACTCATCGACGGTTCCCGACGAGAGCAGCTCGGCCAATCTCGCCCGCCAGCTGCCGACCAGCTCGGGGTCGGCGGCGGATACCATCTCCAGATGCCGGTCCAAGCCCTCGAACTGGGCGCGGAGTTCGGGACCCATATGCTCGTCGAGACAGTCCTTCAACCTGGCCTGGAACACTTCCAGGCCCTTTATGTCGCCGTCTTCATAGCCGCGAACATCCCGCTCCAGCCACCTCGTTTCCCATTCCAGCCGTTCCGCCTCCCGTTCAAGCTGCCTTTTCTCCTTGCGGAGTTCAGCCGCGCGGCGGGAGTGGCCGAGGTCCCCGGCGATCTGTTTGCACAGGCGGTAGAGGCCGAAGTCGGGGCGCTCCGGCTCCGGCCAGCGTACGAGTACCGCCGTGCGCTCGGTGAAGTCGAGGAACAGAACACCGGGCAGCCACGACTCCGGTACCTCGAAGTACGCGGCACATCGGGACACCGCCTCGGTCCACGCGACATGGTGCTCTTTGGGCTTACGCGGGGCCTCCGCGAAGACATCGCCTGGGATCAGTGCTTCGCGGGCCGAATGGAGGGAATCGACGAACCGCCAGGCGAAGTCGTCCCCGACGCGGCAGAGCGGCAGGACGCTCAAGCCGTACAGGCTCGCCACGTCGTCCACGTAGGTGTCGCTCACGAGATTGAGCTGGTAGACGTCGGGCAACCGCCGTTCCGGGTCCGGGCAGAGGACGGCGAGAAGCTGCCCGGTGACATCGTGGAGGCTCGTCCAGTCGTCTGTCAGCTCCCAGTGCAGCGTCCGCGCGTCCGCGGTGCGCGCCAGGACGACCACCATGCCGGTGAAGTGCGCGTTCTCCGCGGCGCGGACAACGTGCGGAAGCAGGGCGGGAATCGAGGCGGGCGCCGAGAACATGGAGCCTCCACTGGACGTGCATGCCCGGGTGTCCACCAGGATCCTACCGAAGTCAGGCTCCTGGCCCACTCCACGCGAGGTCGGCCGTGTCATCCGTGCGGTGCAACCGCTGCGGTATCTGAAGGACGCCGTCGCGGCCGGCCCGGACCATCTGTCACCGCCCCGGGCCGCGGCGTTCATCCGGCGGTGTCGGACACCGGTGTCGGCTGGGGCTGGGGCTCGGGCTGGGTGAGGTTGTCCATGATCAGGCCGAGGGTGAAATCGAACCGGTCGTGCCCCGTGCCGGAGGTCAGCTCGGCGGCATAGCGTCGGGTCTGCGGAAACGTGTCGGCCGGCAGTGCGGTGAACCGGCTGATCAGCTCCTCGCGGCCAAGGACCCATTCCTGGTCCGGGTGTCTGCGCCGCTGCTGGACCAGCGACTGCTCCAAGGCGTAGGCGCTGACGTAGAGGGACAGAGCGTCCAGCACCCAGGAGGCGTTCCGCGGTTCGATTCCACCGGCGAGCAGGATCGCCAATAGCCCCTCCCTGACCCGCAACGTGGAGAGGTTGGTCGGGACTACGCCCAGCGCGGCACGGGAGACTCCCGGGTACTTCAGATACTGGTCGCGGATCTGCGCGTACACGTCGAGGATCTGCTTGCGCCAAATGGGCTTCTTACGTGGTGACGCCGCCACGGGCTCCCCAGCGGGCTGGGCGGGATCGTCCAAGAAGAACTAAGTTCGCCAGTCTGTTCAGGAGGAGGGGGTGTGATGCGAGTTTCCGTGGTCGGAGCCGGTCTGGGAGGTCTCTGCTTGGCGCAGGGTCTGCGCGGTGCCGGGATCGAGGCCGACGTGTACGAGCGGGACCCGGCGATCACCGCGCGGTTCCAGGGCTACCGGCTCATGCTGAGCCCGGTGGGGTTCGAGGCGCTGCGCGGCTGTCTGCCGCCCCGCTGGCACCCGCTGCTGGACGCGATCGTCGGTGACGCCCGTGCCGAGCGGCTGATCCTCGACCCGCAGCTGAACCGGATCGGCGAGCTCGGCCCCGGTAGGACCGGGACCGGGAAGGGGATCGTGATCGACCGGAACGGCTGCGGCACTTGCTGCTGACCGGACTCACCGTGCGCACCGGGGCCGCACTGACGAGCTATGACGTGCTGGACGACGGCAAGGTCGAAGCCCGGTTCGCGCACGGCGGCCCGGCCACCGCCGACCTGCTCGTGGGGGCGGACGGGGTCGGCTCCACCGTCCGCGCGGTGCTCTCGCCGCAGACCACCCCGACCGACACCGGCGCCCGGTTCGTCATCGGCCGCACGCCGCTGACCGAGCGCTTCGCCACCCTGGAGCCGGCCTTCGGCTCGAAGATAGCCGGGGACGGGGTGAGCCTGATGCTCGGAGCGATGCGTTTCCGTACCCCGCCGAAGCAGGCGGCCGAGGAACTGGCCCCCGAGGTGACCCTCCCCGACATCCGCGACTACGTGCGCTGGGCGATGCTCCTGCCACCGAACGGCGCGCTCGGCGCCCCGACCGCGCAGGAGGCCGCGCTGTCCAGGATGGAGGGCTGGCATCCGGACCTGCGGGCGCTCATCGAGCAGGCCGACCCGGACAACAGCACCCTGCTGTCCATCCGGGTGGTCGAGCCCCGCGAGCGCTGGGCGCCCGGTCCGGTCACGCTGCTCGGGGACGCCATCCACGCCACCTCCCCGACCGGCGGCAACGGCGCGAACACCGCCCTGCGCGATGCCGACCTGCTGCGCCGCCGCCTGATCGATGCCGTCGAGCGCCGCCAAGACCTCCTCGGCGCGGTCGCCGACTACGAGCGGCAGATGTTCGAGTACGGCGGCGAGGCGGTGCGCCACAGCCTCGCCGCGCTACCCGCCTTCGCCCCGGCCCCGGAACAAACCCGATGACCGGAGAACAACCCGATGACCGGCCGCCCTGTCGTCAAACGATCCCCACCTCCCTCGGTCCGGTGAGCGGTGCGAAGTCGGCCAGTTGGGGGCATGCCTCGATTTTCAGGACGCCCAGTGAGGTCAGTGACTCCAGGCCGTCGATGCCCTTGAGACTGGTCAGGCGCTTGCAGCTGGTGAGGTGGAGTGTGCTGACATCACCGACGTCGGACAGCCCGTCCAGGTCACGGATGCCGGTACGGCCCACGTCGAGCTCGGTGAGATTGCGCAATCCGGAGAGTTGGTGCGCGTCCTTGAAGGAGCGGCAGCCCCGCAAGCTGAGCTTCCTCAGCGCGGGAAAGGCCACGCCGAATCCGTCGGCACTGCGCACCTGGGTCATGCCCAGGTCCAGATGGCGCAGATTGCTGAGGGTGAGCAGCGGCCGGACGTCCTCGACGGCACGGCAGCGGTGCAGGTTGAGGCTGGTCAGCGCGGTCAGGCCGCCGAGCGGTGCGAGGTCGTGGACGCCGGCGCAGCCGTTCAGGTCGAGTTCCTCGAGGTCGGTCAGGGCGGCCAGGTCGGTGATGTCGGTGATGTCGGTGACCTCTTTGCAGCGGAAGACCGTGAGGGTGCGGAGAGTAGCGCCTCCCCCGTGTCGGAGATGGCGATCAGCTCGCGGACGGCCTCATAGGCACGGGACGGCGCGGGCTCTTCCCGTAAGGCCCGCAGTTCGGCGACGCGGGCGCTGGGGACCAGGCCGGACTCGGGATCGGGTTCAGAAGCGCTGGTTCGTGCTGTTCAGGTCCGTACCTCGTACACGGAACTGCCCACGTCCGCAGCCGGCGCCTCGGCCCCACGGGCATACGGCTCAGTCGGTGGCGAGGATCTGCGTGAGCGTCGTCAGCGCGCGGTCGCGGTGCGCGTCGAGCCCGGCGATCACCTCGTCCGCCGCCCCGCGCCGCACCGCGTCGAGGATCTCGTCGTGGGCCTCGACCGCTTTCTCCCGCTCTTCCGGTGAGTTGTAGTACATCGCGCGGTAGGGCTCGGTGGAGTCCCACAGCAGCCGGATCAGACGCACCGTGTGGGGCTGGTCCGCCGACTCCAGGATGTTGAAGTGGAACCGGCGGTTGGCTTCCAGCTCCGCGGCGACGTCACCTCGCCCGGCGGCCTCCGCGCAGTCACGGGCGGCGAGGGCGATCCGCTCGACCGCGTCCTCGTCCAGCGCGGGCAGGGACTGGCGCACCGCCCGCTCCTCCAGCAACTGCCGCAGGGCATAGATCTCCCGCAAGTCCGCCACGCGCAGCTCGGTGATGAAGTACCCGCGCCGGGGCCGGTAGACCACCTGCCCCTCCTGCTCCAGGGCCCGCAGCGCCTCGCGGACCGGGGCGAGGCTCACCCCGAGGCTCTCGGCGATCTCCTCCTGGAGGACCCGCTGCCCCGGGCGATAGCGGCCGGAAACGATCGCCCGTCGCAGCTCGTCGAGCGCGTGCTGGGCCATCGTTCCCGGTCCACTGTGGTGTGTCGTCACCGTCACGACTCTAGCGGTGTGTGTTCACCGGAACGCGTCGATCCCGGTCAGCGCGGACCCGACGACCAGCGCGTGCACATCCGCGGTGCCCTCGTAGGTGACGACGGACTCGAGGTTGGCCATGTGCCGCATCACCGGGTACTCCAGGGTGATCCCGTTGGCGCCCAGCACCTGCCGCGCCGTGCGGGCCACGTCCAGGGCGGCGTCGACGTTGCCCAGCTTGCCCATGCTCACCTGCTCGGGCCGCAACCGGCCGGCGTCCTTGAGCCGGCCCAGGTGCAGTGCCAGCAGGGTCGCCCGGTTGACCTCCAGCGCCATCCGGGCGAGCTTCTGCTGCTGGATCTGGAAGCCCCCGATCGGCTTGCCGAACTGCGTCCGGGTCGTGCTGTAGTCGATGGCGGCCGCCAGACAGGCGCGCGCGGCTCCGGCCGCGCCCCATACGATCCCGAAACGCGCCTCGTTCAGGCACGACAGCGGACCGCGCAGGGAGGTGGCGCCGGGCAGCATCGCCGAGGACGGAAGCCGGACCTCGTCCAGGACCAGCTCCGAGGTGGTCGACGCGCGCAGTGACAGCTTCTTGTGGATGTCGTGGGACGAGAAGCCCTTGGTGCCCTTGGGCACCAGGAAGCCGCGGACGCCCTCCTCGGTACGCGCCCAGACCACCGCCACATCGGCCAGCGAACCGTTGGTGATCCACATCTTCTGGCCGCTCAGGATCCAGTCGTCGCCATCCCGCCGGGCGCAGGTCCGCATGGAGCCCGGGTCCGAGCCCGAGTCCGGTTCGGTCAGGCCGAAGCATCCGATGGCCTCACCGGCCGCCATCCGCGGCAGCCATTGGCGCTTCTGCTCCTCCGAGCCCCACCGATGGATGGCGAACATGGCCAGCGAGCCCTGCACCGACACCAGGCTGCGCAGACCACTGTCACCGGCCTCCAACTCCAGGCACGCCAGCCCGTAGGCGGTGGCGCTCGTCCCGGCGCATCCGTAGCCCTCGAGGTGCATGCCCAGCACCCCCAACTTGCCCAGCTCCCCCACCAGTTCCCGGGGCAGCCGCCCCTGGTCGAACCAGTCTCCGATCCCGGGGAGCAACCGGTCGCGGACGAACGCGCGGACGGTGTCACGGATGTCGCGCTCCTCATCGGAGAGGGCGTGGTCGACAGAGAGGAAGTCCAGCGGAGCTACTGCCGAATGGGTCATCGTCGGCTCTCCTCTTGTTCTCGGGATCGTGGGCCTTTAGCCTGACTCTCGATTTTCGAAAATCGAGGATTTGAGGCTCGCAGATGACCACCGCTCTTGGCAACCTCCGGGTCCTGGACTTCGCCCGCGTCCTGGCCGGTCCCTTCGCGACGATGCTCCTCGCCGACCTGGGCGCCACCGTCACGAAGGTCGAACGCCCCGGGACCGGCGACGACACCCGCGCCTGGGGTCCGCCCCACGACCGGCACGGCCAGGCCACCTACTTCCAGTCGGTCAACCGCAACAAGGACGCGATCGCGCTCGATCTGTCCGATCCGCGCGATCGCGCCGAGGCGCGGCGGCTGGCCCTGTCCGCCGATGTGGTCGTCGAGAACTTCCGGCCCGGGCTGATGGCGGAGTTCGGCCTCGACCACGATCAGCTCCGGGCCGAGAACCCGGGCCTGATCTACTGCTCGATCACCGGCTTCGGACGCGGCCCCGGCGCCCAACTCCCCGGCTACGACCTGCTCGTCCAGGCGCTCGGCGGGCTGATGAGCATCACCGGAGAACCCGAAGGCCAGCCCCAGAAGGTCGGTGTGGCCGTGGTCGACGTGCTCGCCGGACTGTTCGCCACCACCGGCATCCTCACCGCGCTCCACCACCGGACCCGCACCGGCGAAGGGCAGCGGGTGGACGTCGACCTGCTGTCGTGCCTGCTCGCCGGGCTGGTCAACCAGGCCAGCGGCTACACCTCCGGCGGTGTCGTACCCACCCGGATGGGCAACCAGCACCCCAGCATCGCGCCCTACGAACCACTCCCCTGCTCCCACGGCGAGCTGGTGCTCGCCGTCGGCAACGACCGCCAGTTCACCGACCTCTGCCAGGTGCTCGGCGCCCCGCACCTGGCCGAGGACGAGCGATACGCCACCAACACCGCCCGGGTGCGGCACCGGGGTCAGTTGCGCACGGAGCTGATACGCCTGCTCGCGGCCCGGCCGGCCGAGGACTGGGCAAAGGAGCTGACCCGCGTGCGCGTGCCCGCCGGGATCGTCAACGACATCGCCGGCGCCTTCGCGCTCGCCACCGGCCTCGGGCTCGCCCCGACCGTGGAGCTTCCGCGCGCCGACGGCAGCGCCGTGACCCTGTGCCGCAACCCGATCAATCTCTCCGCGACCCCACCGGTCTACCGGTCCGCGCCGCCACCACTGCCGCGCCACCGGAGCGTCTGACCCGCCGCGGCCACGGTCATCGTCCGTCGCCGTCCACGAGCACGGTCTTCGGCGTCCGGCCGATCGGCCGCATCGAGGTGATCTCGCCCAGAGCGGCGTAGTTGGGTCCCGCGATCCGGGCGATCGGCCGCATCGCGGCGGTGTCGACCTTGCCGTCGGCCATCAGCGAGTCCCGGATGTGGAAGGCGAGGATCTCGCCGACGACGAACTCCGCACCGGTCAGCCCGTACGCGGTGACACTGTGGAGGCGGCACTCCAGGCTGACCGGCGCGTCCCGCAGCCGCGCGACGCCGACCCGGTCGGAGCCCACCGTGTCCAGGCCCAGCGTCTCGACCTCGCTGACGCCGGACGGGTACTCGACCGCGCTGTGATGCACCGCCTCGATCATCGTCTCGTCCGGGATGTTGACGACGAACTCGCCACCGCGATGGATGTTGTGGCCGGTGTCCTTGCGCACGCCCGCCTTACGGCCGATGTTGATGCCCACCATCGGGGGTTTGCTGGAGACGAAGGTGAAGCAGCTGAACGGCGCGAGGTTGAGCACCCCGTCCTCCGACAGCGAGGTCACCCAGGCGATCGGACGCGGGACGACGACCCCCGTCATCAGCTTGTACGTCTCCTCCGGGTCCAGCACCGAAGGCATGATCTTCATCGGACTCCTCCCTCACGGGACCGCCGGTACTCGGCCAGCGTCTCGGCCGACGCCGGATAGACGCCCCCGAGCGGAGCCCCGGCCCTGACCTTGTCGCCGAGGAAGACTTCGAGGTCCTCCTGTTCGGCCGAGGCGACGGCCACGTCGTCCGCCATATGACGGGGCACCACGATCACGCCGTCGCCATCACCGACCAGCACGTCTCCGGGGTACACCGCGACATCGCCGCAGCCGACCGGAACGCCCTGGTCGGCCACGCGCAGGTAGGCGCGGCTCACGTTCGCCGTCCTGCCCGCGGCGTAGCACGGCAGGCCGGTGGCGCCGATGGCGGCCACGTCGCGCAGGCCGCCGTCGGTCACCAGGCCCTTCACTCCCCGCGCCTTGAGCCGCTCGACGAGGATGTCGCCACCGGTCGCGGTCCGCGACTGCCCGCGGGCATCGATCACCAGCACGGCGCCTGCCGGGGTGGATTCGACGACGTCGAACAGGGACAGCCCCGGCACGACCTGGGAGCCCGGCCAGAGCCCGTCCCGGTCCTCCCGTGAGGGGATGCAGCGCATCGTCCACGCGGCTCCCACCAGGCGGCATCCCGGCTCCAGTGGCGCCACCCCGGTGATGAACTGGTCCCGCAGGCCGCGCTTGAGCAGTTGGCTGGCGACGGTGGCCGTACTGACCCCGGCGAGCAGCGGTTCGGTCCGGGCGGCGAGCGGCGGCAAGCCGTCCGCCGCGGAGTGTCCGGCGGTCACCGCGCACCGTCCAGGAGGCCCCAGGACTCGGCCGCGGCGCGCACCCGCCGCTGACCGGCCTCCGACAGCGGTGCCAGTGGCGCGCGCAGGGTCGGGCCGATCTCGCCGGTCCGCGACATCAGCCACTTGACCGCGGTCGGGTTGGTCTCGGTCAGCACGACGTCGTTGAGGTCCAGCAGCCGGTAGTGCAGGTCCCGCGCCTCGTCCCAGTCGCCCTCGGTGAACGCCTCGTACATCCGGGCGATCTCGCGCGGCACGAGGTTCGCGGTCACGCTGATGAATCCGGCGCCGCCGATCGCGAGCAGCGGGAAGCACAGCGCTTCGAGCCCCGAGAAGAGCAGGAACTCCGGGCCGCACTCGCGGAGCACGAAGTTGGCGTGCGCGAAGTCGGGGCTCGCTTCCTTCATGCCGATGATCTGCGGCACATCGCGCGACAGCCGGCCGACGGTCTCCGGCGCGATCTCCACTCCGGTGCGGGCCGGGATGTTGTAGACGAGGAGGGGGATGTCCACCGCCTCGGCGAGTTCGCTGTACCAGGCGTACAGGCCCTCCTGCGTCGGCCGGGCGTAATACGGCACGATCACCAGGGCCGCGTCCGCGCCCGCCTCCTGCGCCTTCTTGGTGATCTCGATGGTTTCCGGCAGCTGATGGGTGCCGGTGCCGGGAACGAAGGGCAGCCTCCCCCCGATGGTTTCCGCGGCCACCTCGATCATCCGCAGGCGTTCGGCGAGGGTGAGCGCGCCCGGTTCACCGGTCGTACCGGTGACCGAGATCCCGTGGCTGCCCGCGTCCACGTGGTGATCGATCAGTTTGCGCAGCGCCGCGAAGTCCACCGCGCCGTCCGGGTCGAACGGTGTGACCAGCGGGACGATCGAGCCACGCAGTGTGGGCGGGGCCTTGGCCATGGCGGGTACCTCTCTCCGTTGCGGCGAGTGCTCTCGCATGGACGCTATGAAGTGCGCTCCGCCACCCTCAAGACACGCTGAGCGGCCATTGATAACGTCGATGCATGAATCTCGATACGGCGCTGCTGCGATCGTTCGTCGTACTCGCCGACGAACTGCACTTCGCCCGGGCCGCCGAACGCCTCCATCTGGAGCAGCCCGCGCTCAGCCAGCGCATCAAGCGGCTGGAACGACGGGTCGGCGCGAAGCTGTTCGTACGGGACACGCGCAACGTACGGCTGACTCCGGCCGGTGCCGGATTCCTGGCCGACGTGTCGGAACTGCTCGACCGCCTCGACGACGCGGTGGTCCGGGCCCGTGAGGTGGAGGCGGGCAGCCGCGGCACGGTACGCGTGGCCTATACGCTCAGCGTGGGATACGAAACGCTTCCCGTGCTCTTCGGCAGTGTGCAGGAACGGCTGCCGGACCTGTCCTTCGAGGCCATCGAGATGTGGGAGAAGGACGTCCTCGACGCGGTCCGCCGGCGGACGTGGGACATCGGGCTCGTGCGCTGCAACCCGGATGACCCGGGGATCGCCTCGGTGCTCATCCGCAATGAGCCACTCATCCTCGCCGTTCCCAGCGGGCATGGGCTGGCCGGCCGGACCAGTGTGCGGATGGCGGAGCTGTCGGGAGAGCGTTTCGTCATCACGCCCTCGAGCCTCGCGCCGGGGTATCAGGGATTGATCGAGAAGGTCTTCGCCACGGCGGGCTTCTCCCCGGACACCGTGGGCAACCCCGTGCCCGGCAGCCGTGTCATGGCGGTCCTGCGCCGGGAACGATCGGTCGCCCTGCTTCCCGCTTCGGCCAGACATGTGCATCCGGAAGGCGTTGAGGCGTTCGTCCCGATCACCGACGACTTCGCGAAGCTTCCGGTGCGGATGCTGCACAGGGAGAACCCGGGGCCTGCCGTCCGGCTGCTGGTCGAGACCGTGCAGCAGGCCGCTCGCGAACAGAAGTGGCTGTGAGCGAGCGGCCCTGCCGCCGGGAGCGCCGGGAGACGACCCCGAGTGGCCCCCAGGGCCTTCAGCCCCCAGAGGCCCCAGGACCCTCAGGGCGTCGGGCTGTCCAGCGCGCCGCGGGTCTCCCCCGACCTGGCGAGCAGCCCGAGGAAGAGCGCTCCCAGGAGCACACTCATCACGATCAGCGTCGGCACCATGTCGTCGGCGCCCACGCTCACCGCGGTCACCACCGTGGGCATCATGCCGCTCAGGCCGTAGCCGACGTTCCAGGCGAACGCCGTGGCGCTGGAGCGGAGCTCGGTGGGGAACAGCTCGTTCAGGAAGATGATCAGTGGTGCGCTGATCGCGCCCGACGCCATCACCATGACGGCGCTGCACGCCAACAGGAACGCCGGGGCCGGTCTGTCCACCCAAACCATCACGGCGTAGAGCCCCGGGATCAGGACCAGGCAGGCCACGCCCGCGCCGAGGAACACCTTCTTCCGTCCCACACGCTGGCTGAAGTGTCCGCAGAGGGCGGCAACCGCCGCCGAACCCACCACGTTGATGATGACGAAGGAGCTCGTCTCCCCCTGGGAGAGCCCGAAGACCTGCTTGTACACCGTGGGCAGGATGCCGGTGGTGAGGTAGTACGGGGCCGACGCGGTGAACACGATCGCCGCGCTCGTCAGCGTCAGCGTCCGCCACCTGCGCGAGAACAGGGCCCGTCCCGGACGCTCGACCTGGTCCGGTCCGGCACCGGCCGGAGCCGACGCCGCGAGCTGGGCCCGCCGCCGGAGCCACAGCGGGGACTCCTCGGTGCGGCGCAGCGCCAGATAGTTGAGCACCGAGCCCAGCAGCCCGGCCAGGAACAGCACACGCCATCCCCAGGCCGCGAAGCCGTCCGGCCCGGCCACCGCGGTGACCGCGAGGATCAGCAGGTTGATGGCCACCACCGCGAGGCTGGCCCCGCCACCTTTGATGAGCCCCGCCGTCAGACCGCGGAACCGCTCGGGCACGCTCTCCGTGGCCAGGGTGTGCGCCGAGGCGCTGACACCACCGACGAACACGCCCTGCACCACGCGCAGCAGCATCAGCGACACCGGCGCGGCCACCCCGAGCGTCGCGACGCCCGGCAACAGCCCCATGAGCGCCGTCGTCACCCCGGCCCCCAGCACGGCGATGGCCATGGCCCGGCGGCGCCCGGCCCGATCGGCCAGCGACCCGAACACCAACCCGCCCAGCGGGCGCACCACGAGGCTGACCGCGAAGGCGCCGTAGGTCGCGGTGAGACCGAGCATGGGGTTCGCCGAGGGGAAGAACGCCGTGGACACGTGCGACGCGACGTGCAGGATGAGCATCAGGTCGAACATGTCGACGGTCCACCCGAGCACGGCGGTCCCGATGACCTTGACGTCGGCGCGGCTCAGCCTCGGCAGCGTCTCCGGGTCCGGACCGATCGATACGGGGGTCTCATTGCCGGTCATCGAGGACACCGCCCGCCTCGCCCGTGCCGTCGTCGGCGTCCGGGCCGTCCGCGAACGCGAACAGTCTCCGGGGATTGGTGACCAGGATCTGCCGCCGGGTCCGCTCGTCGGGAGCATACCGGGCAAGGAGGTCCAGCAGCTCTCCGTCATTGGGCACCGGCCCCGGATGCAGGGGATGCGGCCAGTCCGTGGCCCAGAGCACCCGGGACGGCGCGTGCTGGATGTACTCGCGGGCGTAGGCGGTCGCGTCGTCCCACGGATACCCGGTGGCCGACCGGCGGTCGCCATTGGACAGCATCACCCACCAGTTGCCGCGCGCGAGCAGCTCCAGCACATGCCGGAAATGCGCGTCGGCCGTGCCGTACTGGTACCGCAGGGGCCCCATGTGGTCGATCACGACGTTTGCCTCGACGTCGTCCAGCAGCGGCGTCACCTCGCGCGGATCGATGCCGTTCATGTGCAACTTCAGATGCCAGCCGAGCGGGACGACGCGCTCCGCGGTGCGCCGCACCTCCTCCGGCGTCGGCAGGCTGTTCCTCAGCTTCGGGTGGAAGTTGAAACGGGCGCCCCGCACCCCGGCCTCGTGCATCTCGGCGAGCTCGTCATCACTCACCGAGTCGTTGACCACACCGCATCCGCGATAGCCGTCGCCGGCCACCTTCAGCGCCTCGACGAGCGCACCGTGATCGGTGCCGTACGCGGTCGACTGCACGATGACACCGCGCTCGATACCGAGCTCCTTGTGCATGTCCAGCATGGCTCCCACCGTGGCGTCCAGCACGACGTACGCCGCGTCCGGCCGGGTCGGGAACCGGAGCGGGTCGCCGAAGATATGCACCTGACTGTCGCAGGCACCGGCCGGCGAAGCGTGCTTCGGGGAGCGGGGGGCGGGATCGAAATGGGCGTAGCGAGGCATGACTCCTCCTGCTGAGGGACGGTACGGCTCGCGCACCAGGTGGATGCGGGTGGTATCGCGCGCGGGTGCGCGGAGCGAACGGCGGCTGTCACCGTCTGATCAGGAGTCGCTGCCTGCGAGCACCGCGACGACCTCGCACTGCACGAGGATGTGTGGCTTGGTGGTACCGACGGTGACCTGGCGCGCGGGCCGGGAGCCGTCGTCCGGGAACAGCTCACACCACTGCCGGTTCAGCTCCGACCGGCTTGCCGTGGGCGCGAGACGCACCGACACCTTGACGATGTCATCGAGGCTTCCGCCCGCGGTGGTGAGGATGTCGCGCACGCGGGAGAACATGTGTGTGCACTGCTCGGCGAAGTCGCCGGGAAACTGGTCCGGGTCGCTCCCTCGGCCACCACCGTGGATCGCCCCGGTGAAGAGCAGGCCATCGAGCCGGCACGCCGCGGGGACAGGGTTCTCGTGACTGAATTCCTTCAGATGGATGCTCTGTCGACGCGCCATATGGCTCCTCCGCTCAGACGAAAGTGAGGCAGGTCACCGACGCTAAGGAGAGCGGATCACCTCTTCAAATCACACCCGAAGGGGTTTGATGCATCCTGCGCATGGATCACGTCCGGTGCGGGCGCCTGTCGATCCCTCGTTACGGGCCCCACCGCTCGTGCGCGAGCGGTGGGGCAGCAGGAGAGCGTGGCGGTCGGTGCGATCAGTAGAGGTGGCGGATGAAGACGTCCGACTTGCCGTTGGTGTCGCCGGGCACGATGTCGTCGGCCGTGGACTGGAAGACCACGTCACGCCCACCGGCGCTGACCGCGTCGGTCCCGGCCGAGGCGGGCTGGTTCGAGACGATCTCGTCGGTACCCGTCTCCAGGTCGCGCAGCGCGAGCGACGGTCCGTTCGTGTCGTGTGGGGCGTACAGCAGATAGCGGCCGGTGGGATCGATGGCCACGCCCCGCGCGTTCGGCACCACTTGGTCGGCGCCCGAGCTCTCGTCCTGGACGTAGGTGTCGGAGTCCGAGAGGTAGACGATCTTGTTGCCGTCCTTGCTGATCTGGACGAGGGCCGCCGCCTTGGACGGGCCCTCGATCGGACCGGCTGAGGTGTCGTCGGTCCGGTCCCACACGAAGACGTCCTCCGCCTGGCCGTCCTGGTAGGCCACGAAGCGGCCGTCGCCACTGATGGACGGCCGGGCCGCGACGGTGTGGCCGAACTGGGCGACGGTCTGCGTGTGGTTGGCCCGCCAGTCCTGTACCTCGATGACCTGCCGGGACGGCGGTCGGTTGAAGGTGGCGACCTGGGCGATGTAGCGGCCGTCCGCGCTCAGCGACGGCTGACCGCAGCTGAGGCCCGAGCAGTTGATGCCGATCGTGCTTGCCGAGCTCACCTGGGACAGGAAGGTCTTCGTGTCCCTTTGCAACAACCCCCACAGGGCGACGTATTGCCCGTCACCGCTGATCACCGGGGGCTGCATCGGAGGGGTGAGCGTGCTCATCAGTGTGGTCTGGCTCGTCCGCTGGTCGCGGACGAACACCCGCTCCCCCGTCGCCGGGGTGGCGGGTGCGAGGTTCTTCGCCGACGACGCGAAGGCGATACGCCGGCCGTTGGCCGTGATCGTGGCGCCGGCGGAGTCGCCGTCGCCCTGGGTGCCGTCGGTCGCGACACTGATCCGCTCGACCCCGGCTCCACTGGCGCTCGTGATGCCCGGCACGGTCATGGGCTCAGCCGAAGCGGCTCCGGGCAGCGCCGTCATGACCGCGCAGACCACGACCGTGGCGCCTAAGGCGGTCCGCACACGTCTGGTAGCGCTCCGATTCGTGTTTCCCCTCATTTTCCCCCCTAAGACAGGACATGCTCCTTCTCCCCGGTTCCCCAACCGAGGGCCACAAGCATGCAACCGCGATGGCACTGGGGGGTCAATGCGTCGCATGACTATCGAGAGACGCGGTTCCGGTCAGCTGAGAGCGGTCGGCTTCGCAGCGCGCGGGGCCTCAGGCCCGATGAGACACCGAGCGGGAGGCCGAGCGGGGACGACGACTTGAAGGCGTCTTATCGAAAGCGTATTGTCGAAAGTGCGTTTTCGATACTTGGTGTGCAAGCAGTTGGACCGAGCTCGGACCGACGACCGGCGACGGGAATCACGGATGAGTAAGCAGGCACCGGCCTCCAACCGGCGCAAGCGGCTGACGGAGGAGCGCGAACGCGAGATCCTCGACGTCACCTTCGACCTGGTCGCCGAGGTCGGGTACGCGGAAGCGACCGTGGACGAGGTGGCCAGGCGGGCGAAGGCGAGCACGGCCACGCTTTACCGGCAGTGGGAGAACAAGCCCAGGCTCGTGATCACCGCGATGATGGCGCGCAAGTACGCGCCCCTGCCGCACATCGACGCCGGCAGCCTGCGCGATGACCTGGTGGCGCTGGCTCGCCTGATGCCGGCGCCGCACCCCAAGGGCGCCCCGACCCTGGGAATCTGGCAGGCGGTCATGTCCGACCCGGCCCTCGCCCAGGCACTGAGGGACGTCCTGTTCGCCCCTTACCTCGACGCGTTGCGCACCATCCTGGCCCGGCACGTCGAGCGCGGAACGATCCGTCCCGACAACCCCGCCCTGGCGCACGTCGAGATGTTCCTGATGGGCAGCGTCTTCGTGGAGAAGCTCTTCACCGGCACCGAGGCCGACGCCGACCAACTCATAGCGGTCATGGACGCCCTGCTGCTGCCGACGCTGACCAGTCGCGGCTGACCCCTTCCTCTTCTGGCCGACGTCCCTTGGACCCGGCCGGTACGCGCACGAAAAGACAAAGGAATTCGGCAATGAACAGCACTTCGACCGATACCGTCCTGGTCACCGGAGGCTCCGGGTTCCTGGGCGGGCGTGTGATCGCCCAGGCGCTCGGAGGGGGCTACCAGGTCCGCACCACGGTACGGTCCCTCAGCCGCGAGGCGCAGGTCCGCGAGGACGTGGGGGCCATGGGTGCGGATGCGGGTGAGCGGCTCACTTTCGTGAAGGCAGACCTCACCGCGGACGAGGGGTGGGCCGAGGCGGTGGCGGGCTGCCGCTACGTACTGCACACCGCCTCCCCCTTCCCGGGCGGCGAGCCCGACCACGAGGACGACCTGATCGTCCCGGCCCGGGAAGGCACGCTGCGCGTGCTGCGCGCCGCCCGCGACGCGGGCGTCGAACGCGTTGTGGCCACCTCCTCGTTCGCCGCCATCGGCTACGGCAGGCCTGCCACTGAACGGCCCTTCACCGAGGACGACTGGACCGACCCGGACAGCGACATCCCCGCCTACATCAGATCCAAGGTGCTGGCCGAGCGGGCCGCCTGGGACTTCGTCGAGCGCGAAGGCGACGCCCTCCAGCTCACCACCGTCGCCCCGGTCGGCATCTTCGGCCCCGTCGTCGGCACCGACCACTCCTCCTCGATCAACATGATCACCGGCCTGTTCAGCGGCGCCATGCCGGGCGTACCCCGCCTGTACTTCGCCGTCGTCGATGTCCGGGACGCCGCCGACCTGCATCTGAAGGCCATGACCGCTCCCCAGGCCGCGGGCGGACGCTTCATCGCCGCCGCCGGTGACGCCGTCTCCCTGCACCAGATCGCACTCGCCATCCGCGACCGGCTCGGCGACGCCGCCAGTGCCGTCCCGGCCGCCGAACTTCCGGACGAGACGGTACGCAAGGCCGCCGAGGCCAACCCGGCGCTGAGGGGCATGCTGCCCAACCTCGGCAAGATCCGCCACGTCAGCAACGACAAGGCCCGCACCGTGCTCGGCTGGAACCCCCGCAGCAGCGACGACGCCGTCACGGCCACCGCCGAAAGCCTCCTGGAACTCGGCCTCCTGCCCGCCGTAGACCGGTCAGCCGCTTGAGTCTCTCCCAGCGGGAGGGTGCAGGCTCGCGGTCATAGACAGCACTGCCGTCACAGGAGAAGACCATGCTGGACATCCAGGACTTTGCCGAGGAGTACTTCGCAGCGGCGGTCGACCCCGACGGGGAGCGCTACTTCTCGCTCTTCGCCGACGCCGTCGTCGTACACGACGACGGCCGCAGCCACCACGGGCTCACGGCGGTGCGCCGCTGGCGCGCCGAGGTCCCTTCCGTGCGCTACGACCTGCGTGAGATCACCGGTACGGCCACCGCGTGCAAGGCCGTCGCGGCGATCTCCGGCGACTTCCCCGGCAGCCCGGTCACCCTCCGGTTCGCCTTCACCCGCGACGTACAGGGGAAGATCACCCAGCTGGACATCGAGCCCTGACACCGAGATGGCACCGGTCCGGACGAGGACCACGAGGCTCACGGATCACGAGGACCGCGAGGCTCACGAGGAGCACAAGGATCACGAGAAGGACACCGTGACTGAGCGACTGACCATCGGAGAGTTCTCCCGCATCACACACCTGAGCATCCGCACCCTGCGCCGCTACCACGAGCAGGGGCTCCTCGTCCCCGCGGAGGTCGACCCGGCCACGGGCTACCGCTACTACGCGCCCGCACAGGCCCGGCCGGCGCTGACCATCAGGCGGCTGCGCGAGCTCGACCTCCCGCTACCGGACCTCCGGCGCTTCCTGGAGGCGGAGTCCGCCCACGAGGGCGCGCCGGGCCATGGCGCGGCACAACAGATCGTCGCCGCCCACCTGCGCCGGCTCGAAGACCGGCTCGGTCGCACCCAGCGAGCGGTCCAGGCGTTGCGAGAGCTCCTCGATCCGCAGGCCCAAAGGGCGGTGAGCCTTGAGGTTCTTCCACCTCAGCGCGTCCTCGCCGTCTCCCTGGACGTTCCACCCGGAGCCGAGCTGAGCTGGTACGACGCCGCGATGCGTGAGCTGGACGCGGCAGCCGGCCGACGTCCGGTGCTCCCGCCCGGCGGCCGCTACGAACACACGATCTTCACCGAGGGCCACGGCCGTGCCACCGTCTATCTCCCGGCCGAGCCGCCCCTGCCGCCAGGAGCGTCTGATGCGGTGCGGGAACTCCACCTGCCTCAGCGGACAGCCGCCGTCGCCACCCACAGCGGTCCGCACGACGACCTCGACCTCACCTACGCAGCCGTTGGCAGCTTTGCCGCCCGGAACGACCTGCGCTCCGCCGACCTCGTCGAGGAGGTCTATCTCGTCGGGCCGCGCGACACCGACCAGCCCGATCGCTGGCGCACCCTCGTGGCGTGGCTGCTCGCCTCCGACAGCGCTCAATCGTCGGCGTAAGCGCTCAATCGTCGGCGTAGAGACGGCGAGGCCAGGCGCAGGCGGGCTTGGTCAGCTGTCGTCCCCGGCCGCCCCCGTGACCGCGGAGGCGAAGTCCGGCCGCACGCCCAACTGCGCGAGCAGGGCACTGATGCCGAAGTAGCAGTTGAACTCCTTGATCTTGCCGTCTTCGACGTACCAGAAGTCGGCGGTCGGGACACTGAGCTTCGCGCCGGTCGGCTGGATGACGCCGACGAACAGGTCCTGGAACCGTCTCCGCCCTGGTCAGCGGACGATGGCGGGGTACCCGTGGAACGCTCCGGCCACCACGGGGATCAGCTGGCGCTCAATCTGCTCGGTGGGCATGGCGGCCAGCTCGGTGCCGATGGGTGACAGCGCGAGCCAGTTCAGCATGCCGGCGGCGCATCGCGTCCGGAAGATGAGTTCCCGCTCCTCGACCCCGGGGAGGTTCGCCGTCAGCACCCGGAGGGCATCCTGGCGGGCCTGGTCGAACTTGCCGGCCAGCCGGCCCCACCCCTGGGGCGGATCGATTCCGACACGCGCCACGGTCCGCATCACGGCCAGGTCTTGCCCACCGGCCCCCAGCGCACGCACCATCGGCCGGGCGAACGCCTCCGCCAGCTCCTGGAGTGTCGAAGTGGCACCAAGGGATTCGACGGCCAGGATCTGCGCGTCCAGGTACCGTTCCAAGGCCCGCTCGATCGCCGACTCGCACAGCCCTTTCAACGATCCGAAGTGGTAACTCACCGCGGCGACATTGGCGCCGGCGCGGTCTGTGACCTCGCGGAGCGTCAAGCCTTCCCGCCCTCTTTGCGCGAGCAGTTCCAGGGCGGCCGTCAGCAGGCCGTCCCGCGTGCGCTGACCGGCCTCTCTGCGCAAATCCGTCTTTTTGCCCCGTGTCACGGTAATGAACTCAAGCAGTTGCTTGAGTTTATTGTCAAGCAGCGGCTTCGGCGCATCGCACGGCCTCCGGGCAGCAACGTAGTCAGGTCCGTCCGGCCCGGCGGCCGCGTGTCCAACCCACGGCATGCCTCCCCTGAATGGCCCGGCGCCGGCCCTGGCCCGGGGTGAGCGCCGCTGTCCCGGCTCGCGGAGAACCCTTCGCCCCAAGGCGTGCCCATGAACGCCCGTACGGCCGACCCAAGGCGACCGGATACAGTGCGCGAGACGGCAGTCTGGTCAGGGAGGGGCAGCGTGACCGACACCAGCGACACCCGGCCCGCCGAGGGTGAAGCGCAAGCGCCACGGCAGAGCCGACCGCGCCGCCTGATGCGCTACATCCCCCTGATCGCCCCCGTCCTGCTGTGGGCCGTGCCCTGCTGGGTGCTCCTGCACAGCGGCCAGCACTGGCCACTGCCCGTCACGCTGGCCGGCACCGCCCTGTTCACCCTCGGTCTCATCGGTATGCCGCTCGCGATGATGCGCGGCCACGGCCGGCGCCAGCAGGACCGGGCGGCGATCATCGGCGACACCCTGCTGGGCACCATCTGGATTCTGTTCACCTGGTCCGTACTGCTCGGCGTCCTCTTGCGCCTCGCCCTGACCGTGTCCGGCGTCGGCGAGAGCCAGGACCGGGCCCGAATCGTCACCTGGGCCATCCTCGGCACAACCGCCGTACTGCTCGGCTGGGGCTACGCCGAGGCCCGCCGCGTACCACGCGTGCGCCAACTCGACGTGCGACTCCCACGGCTGGGAGCCGGGTTGGACGGCATCCGCGTCGCCCTCATCACCGACACCCACTACGGCCCACTCGATCGCACCCGCTGGTCGGCACGGGTATGCGAGACGGTGAACACGCTGGAAGCCGACCTGGTCTGCCACACCGGCGACATCGCCGACGGCACGGCCGAACGCCGCCGCGCCCAGGCCACCCCACTCGGTACCGTGCGGGCCACCCGGGCCCGGGTCTACGTCACCGGCAACCACGAGTACTACAGCGAGGCCCAGGGCTGGGTCGACCTGATGGACGAGCTGGGCTGGGAACCGCTGCGCAACCGCCATCTGCTGCTCGAACGCGGAGGCGACACCCTCGTGGTCGCCGGCGTGGACGACGTCACCGCCGAGTCCTCCGGCCTGGCAGGCCACCGCGCCCACCTCGCCGGAGCCCTGAACGGCGCCGACCCCGACCTACCCGTCCTGCTCCTGGCACACCAGCCCAAGTTCATCGACCGGGCAGCAGCCGCCGGCATCGACCTCCAACTCTCCGGCCACACCCACGGCGGCCAGATCTGGCCCTTCCACCACCTCGTCCGCATCGACCAGCCCGCCCTCGCCGGCCTCACCCACCACGGCCCCCGCACCCTCCTCTACACCAGCCGCGGCACCGGCTTCTGGGGCCCGCCGTTCCGCGTCTTCGCCCCCAGCGAGATCACCCTGCTCGTACTCCGCTCCCCGCACCTGCCCACCTCGCCGTAGACGGGGCGGGCGATGACCAGGCTCTTGGCGAGCCGAACATCGTCAAGTGGCAACTCCGTACACCCGCCGAAGGCTTCACGATTGCATGCGCCCGGCCCCGTAAAGGCACGGCAGTCTGCACTGTTTGGAAACTTGTCACCGCCGGCCAGGCGCGGCATTCGTATTCGCCGATCGGCTCACCGAGGAAGCGGGTCCCAGAGACCCGAGGCTGCGGTGGGCCCGTCCTGCGTTGTAGTGCTCGGCATACGTGGTGAGGACGGTGCGCAGGTGTCGTTCGCCGGTGATGAGGAGGCGGTCGGTGCATTGGGTACGGACGCGGCGGTGAACCTGCTGTCCCGTTTGGTGTTCCATGCGCCGGTCGGGCGGGCCGTGACGCGGTGGCCAGCGCGCTCCCGCACCCCCGCGGTGAGCCTGAAACATCGACACCAGGATCGACGACGTCACATACTGACCCTCGTCGAAATCTGACAACGGGGCCTTCTGCGTCCGGGCCTTCCAGGACGGCGGCTTCTGCCGCGATCACGATGAGGAATCGCAGTGAACGCACCTACGTCGCCAGCCGTTTGGACGACCGGGGAGACCGTCGACGGCCGGTACCGGGTGATCGGCGAGCTTGGCCGGGGCGGGATGGGCGTCGTGCACCGGGTGCGGCATCTCGCCTGGGGCATCGACATGGCGGTGAAGAGTTCGCGGCCCGAGCTGTTCCGGAGCCCCGGCGATCAGGAGCTGTTCGTCAGGGAGGCCGAGACGTGGGTGTCCCTCGGGCTCCATCCGAACGTCTGCGCCTGCCATTACGTGCGGGTGATCGACGGTGTCCCCCGCGTGTTCGCCGAGTACGTCGACGGCGGCAGCCTGGCCGAGTGGATCGGCGACGGGCGGCTCCACGCCGGGGATGCGCGGCAGGCCCTCGCGCGAGTTCTCGACACGGCAGTCCAAGCGGCCCGTGGGCTCGAGCACGCCCATCGCGGAGACCTGGTGCACCAGGACGTGAAGCCGGCCAACATTCTGCTCGACGGCACGGGCGCCGCGAAGATCACCGACTTCGGTCTCGCCCGGTCCAAGGCCACCACGGCCCCGGCCGACCTCCAAGTGGCGCCGGGTGTCAGCGTGTTGGTGCCGGCCGGCGGCATGACGGTCGGCTACGCGTCCCCGGAGCAGCTCGCGGGCGAGCCCGTCGGGCGGCGCAGCGATGTCTACAGCTTCGCGGTCTCGGTCCTGGAGATGTTCACCGGCGGTGTGCGTTGGGCGGCTGGTTCGGTCGCGGGTCTCGCGCTGGAGGAATACCTGGCCGACCCCTCGAATCCGGTCGCGGCGCCGCCGGAAGTCGCCCACCTGCTCCGGCGCTGCCTGCGGCAGCACCCGGCCCACCGGCCGGCCTCGATGGCGGACATCGCGGATGTACTGGCCGGGATCTACGAGCAGGCGACCGGCTCGGCGTATCCGCGCCCCACGTCGCAGGCCGCCGATCTGCGCGCCGACGAGCTCAACAACCGTGGCCTGTCGCTCCTCGACCTGGACCGGGCCGCCGACGCCGAGCACGCCTTCGACCAGGCGCTCGCGGTCGACCCGCACCACGTCGGGGCGGTGTACAACGGTGGCCTGTTCCGGTGGCGTACGGGGGCGATCACCGATGGGGAACTCGTCGCCCAATTGGAGGCGATCCCACGTGGGTCCGGCGCGTCCTCCTGGCAGGTGCGGCTGTTTCTGGCCCGGGTCCACCTCGAACGCGGCGACCTCGCGGCGGCACACGAGTTGCTCGACGCCCTCGCGCGCGAACGGCCCGACGACACCGACGTACGGGCGGCGCTGCGAGTGGCCGCCTCCGGAACCGTGGCCGATGCCCGCCACACCGGCACCCGCGAGTTTCGCGAGCCGTTCGCGCTGCCTTTCGCGCCGGTGAGACTGCTCGCCCGGCACAAGGTGATGGGCTACCTGCCGATCCGGTTCACTCCCGACGCACGCCTCGCGCTGAGCGGCCACTGGGACGGCGTGCTCCGGCTGTGGTCCACGGCGACCTGCGCACAGCGGTTGTCAGTCAGGGGCCACCGCACGCAGGTGCTCGGCATCGACCTCACCCCCCACGGCTCGTACGCACTGTCCACGAGCCGCGACGGCACGGTGCAGTTCTGGGACCTCAGGGCGGGCAAGCGCACCCGCGTCATCCGCTCCGCCGCACGCGCCACGGGGTGCCCGGTCAGGTTGAGTGCCGACGGACGCATCGGTGTGTGGCAGGGCGCGGACGGGCGCGTCCAGGTCTGGGAACCGCGGACCGGGACCTTCCTGTGGTCGCTCGGGGCAGCCTTCAGGGACAACTACCTGGACGGCTCGACGTACGAGGTGAGCGCCGACGGGCGCCATGTGCTCACCGCCGAGGAGGACGGGGCGCGGCTGTGGAGCGTGGCCGATGGCCGGTGCCAGGTGCTGCCCGCCGACTCGGAGACGCATGCGCTGTGCTTCAGTCCCGACGGGCGGATGGTCGCGGTGGCCGGCAAGGACCGGGTGATCCGGTTGTGGGATGTGGGGAACGGGCGGCGGGTCCGTGCGTTGCGTACGTTGACGGGGCTGACCGCCCCGGCCGGTCACCTGGCCTTCGGCGACGGCGGGCGACTGCTGCTGTCCGGAACGACCGGCGATCACACCGTTCAGCTCTGGGAGCTGAGCAGCGGCCGGTGTCTGCGGACCTTCACCGCCCACGCGTACGGAATGCACCACGTCGGATTCCCGGACGGCGACGACCGGTTCGGCGCTTCCGTCGGCGGGCATCCCGAACTGCCCATGCACCGCTGGCGGTTGCCCGATACCGTATACGCCGCCGAGCCGCACGTGATCAAGCCGCGCGAGTACGCGGAGGTCAACCGGCTCGGCGAACTGGCCGGGGAACTGCTCGCCGACGCACGCCAGGCGATGTCGAACGGCCGTCACCGGTCGGCCCTCGGCCTGCTGACCCGCGCACGGGAGATACCGGGATACGAGCGAGCGCCCCAGGTCCTGGCCGCCTGGCACGAACTGGGCCGCTCGACGCGCCGCGTACGGCTGCGCTCCGCCTGGTCGCGGCCACTGGACGCCGGCCACCTCTCCTACGGCGCCATCACGGCGATCGGTGTCGCCGCGGATGTCCGGCTCGCCGTCAGCGGGCAGAACGACGGCACCGTACGGATCTGGGATCTGGACAGCGGCGCGTGCACGCACATCCTCGACGATCACCAGGGCAGGGTGGGCGGGGTGGCATTGAGCGACGACGGCCAGTACGTCCTGTGCCAGGGCACCAAGCCGCTCGCGATCATTCGGCGGCGACTGGCGGACGGCGAGTGCCGGCGGCTGACTCCGGACTGGGACATGAGGCGGACCATCAGGTTCACCGGCGACGGAAGGTACGCCTGGCTCGGCGGCGGCGACGGTGTCCTGCGCCGATGGGACCTGGACGACGACCGCTGCGTCGCGACGATCAGCGGGAACGGACCGGTCAACGTGATCTCCATGTCCGCGGACGGACGGCTCGCGGCGGTCGGCGACACCAACGGTGTGGTCCGGCTGCGGGATCTCGACACCGGAGCCTGCCTGCGGACCTGGACCGGCCCCCGGGAACCGATCCTGTCGGCGTGCCTGAGCGCCGACGGCCGCCTGGCCATGTCCACACACCAGATCATGTCCTCGGGCGCCGGGGACGAACCGATCCGGCTGTGGGACGCCGGTGCCGAACGCTCCGTACGCGAGTTCGCGGGGCACGAGGGCTGGGTCTCCGCCGTGCGGTTCACACCCGACGCCCGGTTCGCCTTCTCGGTCGGCCGCGACATACGGATGTGGGAGGTCGCCACCGGCCGATGCCTGCACGTGCTCGAAGGGCACCAGCAATACATCCGGCACCTCGAACTCACCCCCGACCTGCGCAACCTGGTCTCGGCGGGAGACGACGGCATCCGGCTCTGGGACCTCGACTGGGAGCTGGCGGCCGACTGAGCGGAGCGGGATGCGTACTGTCCGACCCCGCGGACGGCACGCTCACGTCCACCGTCCCGTCCCCGAAGCCCTCCCCCTTCCCCCCACACACAAGGAGACGATCCTCTGTGACGCCCTCGGCCACCGTCACGCTCACCCTCGTCGAGGGCCGGGTCAAGCCCGGCGCGTACGTCTACGAGGAGCGCACCACCTGCGTCCTCGGCCGCTCCACCGACTGTTCGCCGCAACTGCCCGACGACTCCGACCACAAGACCGTCTCCCGCCACCACTGCCTGCTCGACATCAACCCGCCGGACATCCGCATCCGCGACTTCGGCAGCCTCAACGGCACGTACGTCAACGGCGAGAAGATCGGCCAGCGGCGCCGCGGCCTCACCCCCGAGGAGGCCGTCGCGGATTCCTACCCGGAGCACGACCTCGAGGACGGCGACCGGATCCGCCTCGGTGACACTGTGTTCCGCGTCGACATCAAGCGGCCGCAGGTCGCCACGGTGAGGCTCGCGCGCTGCGCCAAATGCGAGCGCGAGCTGGGCGACGAGGCGGGCGGCCGCCCCGGCGAGGTGTTGTGCGCCGCCTGTCAGGCCCGGCCCGACGCCGTGCTCAAGCTGCTGCTCGAACTGGCGCACGGCGGCCGGGCCGACCTCAAGGCCATCCGCGGCTACTCGGTGATCCGGGAGCTCGGCCGTGGCGGCATGGGCGCGGTATACCTGGCCCGGCACGAGGCCACCGGCGTCGAGGTGGCGCTGAAGGTGATGCTGCCGAAGGTGGCGGCGAGCGAGACGGCGCGCGCCCGGTTCCTGCGGGAGGTGGCGCTCACCCGGGCGATGAAGCATCCGCACGTCGTCGCGCCGCACGACGCGGGCTTCGGATACGGAACCTTCTATCTGACGACCGAGTTCTGCACCGGCGGCAGCCTGGACCGGCTCGTCGCCCGACGCGGCGGGCGGCTCCCGGTCGAGGAAGCGGTGCCCCTCGCGGTGCAGGCGCTCAAGGGCCTGGAACACGCGCACGAGCAGGGCGTCGTCCACCGCGACCTGAGCCCCTCCAACATCCTGCTGCACCGGGAGACCGACGGCTCGACGACGGCGAAGATCGCGGACTTCGGCATCGGAAAGGCCTTTGACCAGGCGGGGCTGAGCGGGCTGACACGCACCGGCACCACGGCGGGCAAACCGATGTTCATGCCGCGCCAACAGGTCATCGACTTCCGCAAGGCCACCCCCGCCGTGGACGTCTGGGCATTTGCCGCCTGCCTCTACCACACGCTGACCGGAAGGACCCCGCGCGAGTTCCCGCGCGCCATGGACCCCTGGCAGGTGGTCCTCCAGAAGCCGGCGATCCCGATCCGCCGCCGCGACCCGGCCATCCCGCGACGCCTCGCGGAGGTCATCGACACGGCGCTGCGGGAGCACCCCGAGATCGGCTGCGCGAGCGCGGCGGAGCTGCGCGGGGCCCTGGAGCGGGCGGTGCGGTGAGCCCCGACTGCGGCAGTTGCGCATGGCCGTAACGCGCTGCCCTCAGGCTGTGGAGCCGGCCTCGAGGTGCACCAATGTCCGCCGGTGCGGTGCCCGCGGCCCGGATTTTGGACTCGGCCCAGGGTGTGTTGTTTCCGGGCACGGTCACCGCGCCGCCCATCACCGAGATTCCGGCGATCAGGTTCGGCAGCTCCGGCTCGATCATGAGTGCCATCGCGATGTTGGTGAGCGGCCCGGTGACCATGATCTCCAGCTCGCCCGGGTGCTGCCGGGCCGGCGTGACGAGCTGCTCGGCGGCGGAGATGTCGGTGCGTACCCGCACATCCCGGTCGATGGGGATCTCGCCCAGCCCGTCGGAGCCGTGCACCTTGGCGCTGTACCGCACCGGCTGGGCCAGTGGGCGCCGGGCCCCGACGGTGACCGGCACATCCGTACGTCCGAGGGTCTTGAGCAGCCCCACGTCGGTTCCCAGCGCGGCGAAGAGTCCCTTGACGCCACGGCCGGGTCCGAGGGTGCGGAACACATGCGGCGCGGAGTCGAGCCGGCGGTCCCTAATAGGCGCTCAAGGGTGGAAGCACTTCCGGCCCGCACCGTCCGCCGGTATGAAGCACAGCCGCACATCGGTCCTGGCCGGGGCGCCGACCATCGGCGTGAAGCGGTAGGCGCCCGTGTCCGCCGTGTTTCTGACGACGATTCGATGGGGCCGGGTGCCGGGGGCCGAGACCTCGATCGCGTCCCCGACCTTCGAATGCCAGATCCGGCCCCACGCGGCGGCACATACGCCGCTATACCGAATCTCCACACCCGCGCCGGTCCCGGTGCGGTGCTGCGGCCCGAGCGAGTCCACCCGGCCGGGCAGTCCGCAGAACATGCGGTCGGGATCCTTCCCGTCACATGACTTCCCCTGGCATCCGGGGGCGGGATCCAGCGCCGCGGACGTCAGGCTCGTAGGCTGTCCAGTGCCGGGGCCCCGCACGGACAGCGCCGTTATCACCGCGATGGCGGCCACCGCGACCATCCCCGCACCGACGGTGAACAGCAGCCGGCGCCGGGGCCACCCGGGGGCGCCCACGGCGACCCCGGGATCTGCGGGGGTCGGGGCGGGCAGGGGCGGGACAGCGGGGCGGGTGTGCCGGGCGCGTCCGCTCCACTCGGCGTCCGCCAGTTCCCACAGCGCCAGCAGCCGCCCGGCGGGCTCCCCCGCCATCGCGCACAGTGCCTCGACGGCCTGCCTGGGTGCTGGTTTCTTCCCGTTGAGATAGCGCTCCCACGACGACTTGCTGTACGGCGTGCGCTCGGCCAGTGCCGCCAGGCTCAGGCCCGTACGGGCCCTCACTTCGCGGAGCCCCTCGGCCAGCGCCACGCACTCCGGTGCGAGGCCGGTCATCCGCGCAGCACCCGCCAGGTGTGCGGGCCCACGATGCCGTCCGCCGGCAGCCCAGCCTGCTTCTGGAGGCGTGCCACGGCCGCGATGGTCTGCTGGCCGTAGATCCCGTCGGCGGTGCCCGGATCCATCTTGTGATAGCGCAGCAGGCACTGGGCCTCCACCACGTCCCAGCCCGGTCCGGCCAGGACGGCGGTGCGCGTCGTGCTGTATCCCGCCCCCAGTCCCCCGCCCGCCGAGCCGGTCCTGCGGACCTTGCAGGGGTAGGACTTGCCCAGCTTGAAGATGTACTGCCCTGGTCCCTCGGTGGCGGTGGTGGTACTGCTGCTCGGCTGTGCGCTGGTCGTGGCGACCGTCGTCTTCGTCTCGTCGCCCCCTCCGTCGTCATCGCCCCAGGGCGCGGCGATCAGCATTCCGGCCCCCACCCCCACGAGCGCGGCGGCCACGACGGTGACGAGGGCGATGGGCCTGCGCTCCCCCGGGGACGGGGCGGCCGCCGACGCGGGCCGCTCCCCCGAGGCCCCAGGCCCCTCGGCCGCACCGGAGTCCTCGGCCGCGTCGGAAGGCTCGGCGGCCGCCTTGTCCCGGGCTCCCCGCCCGCCACCGTCCTTGGCACCGGCTCGTTGCCGCCAGGCTTCCTCGGCCACCTCGTACAGCACCAGCAGCCGGGTCGGCTCCGCCCCGGTGACCCGTGCCAGCTCCTCGACCGCCTGCCGTGGCGGCAGCGCCTTCCCGTTGAGGTAGCGCTCCCACGATGAGCGGCTGTATCCAGTCTTGGCCTCAAGTGAGGCCAGACTCAGCCCGCTGCGGTCCTTCAGTCTCCGTAACTGCACCACGAGTTGCCGGGCCCTCTGGTCCAGCGAATCCGGCAGTTCTTTCCAACGCGCCATGCTCCACCCCATACGCGTCAGGGGTCCCCCGAGGCTTTGGCCTCCTTATGCTCTCTGGTACACCTCGCGCAGGCTCCCGGTTCCGGCTGAGGCGCCACGCCCGTGTCTTTCGGCCATGCCCCACGGGGGCGGGCGTCCCTGCGATGCCGCAGCCCGCCTGACATCCCGGCAGGTCAACGCGTGGGACGTCCCACGGTGTCCCAGCCAGGCTCACTTCACTGGCCCCGATCCGAAATGGCCAGCAATCTCTGTGGTGCAAACCGGGCGGCGCGGTCCACCCCGCGCCGCCCTCAGCGCCTACGGGGAAGGAACACCATGCGTAACAGGAAGGTCAACGCGCGAGTCGCTCTGCTCGCGGCAACAGCCGCCTTGGGCGTGGGCTCGCTGCTCATGCCCACGGCCAGCGCCAGCTCGGCCGCCGACGCTGCTCCCGCGAGCGATATGGGTGCTGAACGGGCAAAGGCCGGTTGGTGCACCCTCACTGCCGGGTGGGGAGGCAAGTTCTATTGCGGCAGTTCGTACATGCACAAGTTGCCGAACGGCCGCTCGCAGGCGTTCGTCATCGGGACCAACAGGCAGGCGTACACCAAGTGGCAGACGGCGAGTGGGCTCAGCGGCTGGAAATCCATGGGCGGCCAGTGCATCGAGCCGGGGAACGACTCGATCGATTTGTACTGGAAGAACCCCCGAGATGGATGGAATTTCACCATCCAGTGCAAGGGAACCGATCACCACAGGTGGCTGAACACCCGCCATTCGAATGGCTCTTGGAGTGGCTGGTACAGCGTGCGGTAATCCGCTGACACCTCGGTCACCCATACGTGTCCCGGCCGGCTCACCGGCCGGGACACGCCCAGACGGACCAACAGCAGGGCACGGGGCGAGCGCTGCGGCAGCGGGTCCGCGCGGGTGGACGCGTATGAGCCCAGGAAGCCGCAAGCCGCGCCGTTCCGACCGCTGGGGAATCCGCATTGCGCGGACAGGCCAACGAGGCGCTGACCGCAGCGAGCGGCGGAGTGTTGTCAGTGGCGGGTGGCAGCCTTGGGCGCATGACGGACACCACGACATTCGACTGGCGGTCCTTCCTGCTCAGGTGGGGCGGGGAGTGGGCGGATTCCCTGCCGGACGGCGAGGCGCGGAGCGCGGACGACGAGGCCGCCCGGCAGTCGCGGTGGCTGGGGTTCGAGCCCGCGTCCGAGGAGCGGATCGCGGCCATGGAAGGGCGCCTTGGCCGGCGGATGCCCCCGTCGTACCGGGAGTTCCTCAAGGTCAGCGACGGGTGGCGGCATGCGGGCGGGTTCGTGTGGCTGCTGGCGGGGACCGAGGACGCGCGCTGGCACAACAACGAGTCGGGCCTGGCGGACATGTTCGAGGAGTACCTGGACGAGGACGCCGGGGCCGAGGAGCGCGGGGAGTCGGACGTCTGGCGGCGCGGGTTGCAGCTCGACGTGGAGTCCGACATCACCTACGTCCTCATGGATCCCGAGGACGTGGACGAGGACGGTGAGTGGGCCGTGTACACGTGGTCGAGCTGGCGGGCCGCGCCACCCGAGCGGCACACGAGCTTCCTCGCGTTCATGCGCGATATGTACCGGGAGTTCCACAGCCTGCGGGCACAACCGAGCGACGGGGAGCCGGTGTTCGCCAACGACACGACGCGCGAGCTGGACGCCCAGGTGGAGGAGGCCCGGCTGGAGGCGCTGCGCGGCGGATGGGAACGGGCCGGGAAGGCGCTGGAGGAGGCCAAGGAGTACGGCAGGCCGAGGGCCGTCGGGCTGGGTGACCAGATACGCCGCCTGCTCGGACAGACCTCCACTGTGTACTTCGACGGACTGGTGACGGACCGGCGGTACGCTCCCGAGCTGCTGCCACCGCTGGTCGCCGAGCACGCGGCCCACTCCTACCGGGACGACTCCACGCTGACGTTCCATCTGCGGGGTGCCGACGACGACCTGGTGTCACTGGCCTACACGACGCTGGATCAGGTGCGGAACGGCACGTACCGGTACAGGGCGGCCGGACCGTTCGGGGAGGCGGTCGAGCGGGCGCGGGAGCTGGCGCGGTGGGGAGACACCGACAGGGCATGGCGGACACTGATGAACGCTCTGCCCCTGTGGGAGCCGCTGGGACCGGACCACCTGGCACCCCTGGGGTGGGTGGCGGACCCCGTGCTCGGGCCGCTGCTGACTCCGGAGCGTGGCCGCGAGCTGCTGTCCACCCCACGGGGCGGGCAGACGGGCGAGACACCGGCTCCGGCGGCCGGGCTCGACACGGGCGGCCTGGCGTGGCTCGCGGAGCCGGACCCGGGCAACAACCGCACCTCCTACCGGTTCGTCCTGGTGGACGGCGTGGAGCCGGAGGAGCTGCCCGGCCGTCTCGCGGACGCGGAGGGGGACGGCACCGTGCTGATCGAACCCATGACTTTCTGGGAGGCGCGCCACAGGTCGCTGAGCGACCAGAGGGAGTTCTCGTCCTACGACGACAGGGCTCTCATGGCGGTCGGCCGGGCCGGCACCGGCTGGAGCTTCGCCTTCGACGGCGACCCCGCCCCGTTCGACCGGCGGCGGTTCGTCTCCCCGGCCGCGGCGGCCAGCGCGGGCACCCGCGCGGTGGTGGTGTGGAGCGGCCTGAGGTCATGGCACGGGGAGCCGTTCTTCCACCTTTCGGTGGCGCGGGACGGCGTCGAGGAGTACGCGTTCACGTACGCCGACGGAGAGGTCCGGTCAAGCGGGGAGATACCGCAAGCGCTGGACCCGCGCGGGTTCTTCAGCGATCTGGAGGACAGCGCCGAGGCGGAACGGCCGCTGCTGGAAGCGCTGACCCGGGAGTTCGGTGCCCATCTGCCGCGTCACGCCATCATGAACGGCCGACTGCACACGTTCGCCACCCGCTCCTGGACGCGGCCGCCGAGAGGCGGCGAGACCTACGCGGTGATCCGCATGCACTGGGAAGCCGCACGCCCGGCGGATGGCGAGCGGACGGGAGACGACTGGCCGGGAAACAGCTAGAGACCGGCCGGACCACGCCCAAGGCGGAGCGCGCCGCTCGGTCACCTGCCTTTGCGCACTTGGCGGGTGATCTGTTGGCCTTCGGCGAGGGTGAGGGGCCCGGTGCTGTCGGCAGGTGCGGTGCCGAGCGCGACGGCGAGGGCGCGGCCATGGAGGTCAACCACCGATTCGCTCAGGTCGGTGAGCTCGGCAAGTGCGGTCCGGGCTCGCATCCATGCGCTGAGGCCCGTGACCAATGCGATCAGCAGGGCCGGCCACCACAGCATGCCGAGTACGAGGTAGGGCAGCGCCCACGCCCCGGTGACGATGGTGGCGGCGAACTGACCGTTGATCGTGGTGAGTTCGGCCCGTGCGTGGTCCGGCAACACCAGCCAGAGGCGTGGCCAGCCGAATCGGAGGTCGAGTCCGTACCTGTCGAGGCTGATCTGCTCGACGGCGGCGACGCGATCACCCATCCACGTGGGTCGGGCGGGCATCGCCAGGGACAGCCGGTTGATCCGGTGCGCGACCGTGTCGATGTCGTGCTGCTGCTCGGGAGTTCGGTCGGGCAGCGGGTACTGCTGCTGGAGCTCCCGCCGGCGCTCGACCAGCCTGGTCCATCGACGCCTGCGTGCCCGGGTCCGCCGCCGCGCCGCCCACCCCAACCCGGTCGGCCACTGGCCGAGCCACCACGCACGCAGCGGCGCCGTGAGTGCCTGCACGATCAGTCCGACGCCCGCGGCGGCGAGCAGCAATGCGACGATGGTGAGGATCTGAGCCGGACCGGACGCGTTGCCCAGGGATATGCCGAGCACGGATGCCTTCGAGTCGAGCAGACGCAGGTCGAGGGCGTACGTCCAGCGGAGTTGCAGACCTACCCAGGCACAGGAGACGAACAAGAGACCGGGCACAGCGAGCAGGCCGACCCAGCGTTCGGCCAGCTTCCGGGCCAGTTCACCGAAGAAGTTGCCCATGTCGTCAACGGGAGGTCATGGGAAGACCGGTGAGCTCGCATCGCGGTATCGGGCCTGCTGGGACGCCGTGGACCACCCGGCCGCAGGCGCCGTCAGGACAGGCGAACGTCTCCTCGTCGGCCCGGCCGGAGCCCGCTCCTGGCAGGTTGCCGCTCAATCCCCGAACCGTGTCGGCTCCGCTGGTGCCGAGCAGTTGATCCAGCAGGGCCAGGATCGGGCGGCGCTCGCGAGCCTCGGCCTCGATCCGGGACAGGAGGAGCCGCTTCTCCTCGGTCTGGGCCGCGCATTCCCGTCGGAGTTGGCGCAACTCGTCGCACAACGTGGCCAGTGCGAGCCGTTCATCGGTATCAGTGAGACCGTGCTCCATGATCTGAGGAGCGTAGCGGCGAGCTACTAGCTGAGTGTAGGTGCGAGGTGGCATGTTGTTCTTGTGCGTTGGGAGTTTCGACGGCGGCCGGAACCGCAAGAACAGCCCGACAGGCCGCTCGAGGCGGTACTTCATCAGGTCCAGCTACGTCTTCTCGACTACGAGCGATCCGGTGACCCGTCGAGGATCCTGGGGGATGACGCGGTCGCCGATGCCGAGGCGCTGGCCGAGGGAATTCGGGCAGACGCCGTCGGGGAGCTGACGCCTGAGGAGCGGCAGCGCTTCGACCAGGCGTGCCATGCGATCGGCTGGCTGCACTACCACCGGTTCAATGTGTCACCGGGAGAGGCCGCCCTTGTCGACCTCGCGAAGGCGGCGTTTTTCCTCAGCGCGGTGGCGGGCGATCCCGACGCGATTCCCGAACGCATGCGCACTCTGATCGGCCCCACCGCGGTCGTCGAGACCCGTGCGGGCCTCGCGGGGAGCGTTCTGACCCGCGCTTCGGAGACGGGTGATCTCGCCCTGCTCAACGCGACCGTCGACATCCTGATGCTCTTCATCGCGGACACGGCGCACGATCGCGTCGAGCGGGCGACCATGCTGTCCGACCTCGGCATCGCCCTCCAGGTCCGGCACTCGCTCACCGGCCGGTTCGACGACGTGATGCGGGCGATCGAGGTGGGTGAGCCCGCGGTCGCGGCCATCCCCGCGGACCATCCCGAGCGGGCGAGATGCCTGTCGGACCTGAGTCTCGCGTACGGGGCTTGGTATCGGAAGAGCGGGCTGGCCGAGCACGGGGACCGGGCCATCGAACTGGGTGAGGCGTCGGTGGCAGCCGCCTCGACCGACGACGTCGACCGGCCGAGATTTCTGTCCAACCTCGCCGGTGCCTATGCTGCCCGGTCCGAGCGGACCAGGGCGGTCGCCGACCTCGACCGGGCCGTTGATCTGCTGGAACAGGCGGTTGTGGCCGCATCTGCTGACCATCCGCAACGCGCTGGGCTGTTCGCGAACCTCAGCAGCGACTACCGGGCTCGCCATGCGTACAGCGGTTCACCCGAGGACCGTGAGCGTGCGGTGGCCACGGCCGAGCAGGCAGTCGCGGCAGCTCCGGCGAATCATCCGGAGCGGGCGAGGTACCTCGCCGTACTCGACGCCGCGCGGCGGGAAGCGTATGCGGGCAGCAGTGCCCCGGAGGCCATCGCCCGCCACCAGCGCGGGCCGGACACATCGGCTGCTTTCGCACAGCTCGCGAACGCCATGCGCACATCCGATCCGGCGCCGTTGCACACCGCGATCGAGTTGCTCACCACGCTCGTCGAATCCACCGCTGACACGCATCCGGAACGGCAGGCGATCCTCGGCAACCTCGGTACGGCACACCTCGAGCGTTACCGGCGCGGTAGGACGGCCGCCGACCTCGACCGCGCGATGGAGCTGTTGGATCACGTCGTGTCCGCCACTCCGGCGGGCGATCCGAACCGCACGGCGCGCCTGTCGAACCTCGCACAGTGCTACCTGGAACGCCATGCTCTCCGCGGGGCCGCGCAGGATCTGGACCATCTCATCGCCATCAGCGCGCGGGTCGTCGCCGCGACCGCCCCCGAAGATCCCGTTCTTGCCGCGAACCTGACCACCCTGGGCGACGGCTACCTCATGCGATACGAACAGGGCAAGGTCGCCTCGGACCTGGAACAGGCGATCACGGCCCTGACCAGGGCGGTGACGAGCACCGCGGCCGACGATCCAGGGTTGCCGGGACGGGTGGCGAACCTGGGCAGCGCTCATCGGGCCCGGTTCGAACAGTCCGGGACGGTCGCCGACCTCGACCGAGCGTTCGACCTGGTCAGCCAGGCACTGGCGGTGATGCCGCAGCACGACCAGGCCCGGGCGATGACGCAGGCGCACCTCGGCAGGATCTGTTTCCTGCGCGGCCGCCACAACAGCGCGGTCGCCGACCTCGACCAGGCAATACACCAGTTCGATCTGGCGGTGGCCGCGACCTCGCCCCAGGGCCCTTCGGCGGCACGCCGGCTGCACGACCTGGCCACGGCGTACTTCGTCCGATACGAGATCGCCGGTGACAGCGGCGATCTCGACAGCTGTATCGATACGGGCCGCCGTGCCGTCGCGAGTACGCCGGGCAACGCACCGGAGCGTCCGAGCCGACTGTCCACCATCGGTATCGCGCACCGCAATCGCTATGCGCACAGTGGGGCCACCGCCGACCTCGACCAGGCGATCGACGCACTGAACGAGGCGGTCGAATCCACTGATGTCCCCTCGCGGCGGAGGCTGTTCCAGTCGAACCTCGGTTTGGCCCACCTGGATCGTTACCGGCGCCGGCAGTCCGACGCGGACCTGGATCAGGCCGTCGACGTACTGGAATCCGCGCTCGCCGACACGGCGGCCGACGATCCGGAACGGCCGATGCTGTTGACCAATCTCGGCTTCGCCCATCTGGGGCGATGCATCGCCCACCGCCGGGCGGCCGATCTGAACCGGTGCATCGACCTGCTGGGGCAGGCCGTGGCCATCACACCGCCGCATAGCCCGATCCGGAGCGGAGCGCTGTCGAACCTGGGCTCCGCCTACCAGATGCGGTTCGAACGTTCGGGCGAGACCTACGACCTGGATCGCGCCATCGAGGTCATCGACGAGGCCATTGCCACGATCCCGGAGGAGCACCCGCACCTCGCGCGCACACTCCACAACCTCGGCCGGTGCCACCGGTTGCGGTTCGACGTCGACCATCGAGCACTCGACCCGCAAACGCTGCGACAGCTCAGCGACCAGGTGGCCAGGACGGCGACGGCGCCGCCGATGGACCGCATCTGGGCCGGGCGCACCATCGGCTCGCTGGCGCATGTGATGGGTGCCCATCGCATCGCCGTCGAACTGCTGGACCCCGCGGTCGCGCTGCTGTCGTTGGTCGTGCCCCGTGAGGCCGGACAGGCAGACGGCGAACACCGGCTCGGCGAACAGATCGGCCTGGTCTGGGACGCGATCGCCGCTCACTGTGCGCTCGGCGATCCGGTCGGCGCGCTGGAGGTGGCCGAACTCGGGCGCGGGATTCTGGTGGCCAACCACCTGGACGCGCGCAGCGAACACACCGACCTCGAATCGGCCCATCCGCGACTGGCGGCGCGTCTGCGCGGTGTCCGCGACCAGCTCGACGCCCCGTACGGCCAGGCGGCGGAGTCCGTCGATCACGTCGAGAGACGCAGGCACCTGTGGGCCGAGCACGACGGCCTGCTCGCAGAGATCCGCGAAGACCCGCGCTTCACCCGGTTCCTGCGTCCACCGAGGTTCGCGGACCTCCGCGCGGCAGCGTCCGGCGGTGCGGTGATCGTGATCAATGTCGGCAGCGTTCGCGCGGACGCGATCGTCGTCACCGCCGAGTCCGATCCGGTGCTGGTGCCGCTGCCCGACCTCGTCCTCGACGACGCGCTCCGGTACGGCTCGGAGGTGAAGGACGCGGTCCGCGACACCACACGGCTCGCGGGCGCGCTCCGCCGTCAACGGGTCTTCACCGAGACCACGAGCTGGTTGTGGGACACGATCGTCGAACCGGTGCTGGCCGCACACGGCACCGTGGACCGGGTGTGGTGGCTGCCCGTTGGCCTGCTCGGATTGTTCCCGCTGCATGCGGCAGGGCACCCGGGGCGCCCCGGGGCGCTCGATAAAGTCGTGTCCTCCTACACCCCGACGCTGCGGGCGCTCGCGCACGCCCGAACCCAGGCGTCGGCGACCACACGGCACCAGCTCAGCGTCGCCGTCGCTCGTACACCCGACCTGCCGGACTTGCCCGGAACAGTCGCGGAGGCCATGAACCTGCACACCCGGCACCCACACACCCCGCTGCTGATCGACGCCGACGCGACCACCGCACGCGTAGCGGCGGCACTGCCCGCCGCCACATGGGCACACTTCGCGTGTCATGCGACCATCGACCAGACGACGCCGTCCAACACCGGTCTACGGCTGCACGACTCCACCCTGACCATCGCGGACATCAACCAACTACGGCTCACCAACGCCGAACTCGCGTACCTCTCCGCCTGCTCGACGGCGAACCGCGGCATCAGACACGCAGAGGAATCCATCCACCTGGCCACGGCCTTCCATCTGGCCGGATACCGCCACGTCGTGGCCAGCCTTTGGCCAGTGGCCGATGAGTTCGCCGCCGCGGCGGCACACCAGTTCTATCAGCGCTTGCCGGACGTCCCCAACGCCGACGCCGCCGCGGTCACGCTCCATCGCGTCACGAAGGAGTTGCGCGCTCGCTTCCCGGACCGCCCGGACCTGTGGGCCTCGTTGATCCACAGTGGACCGTGACCGGCCACGCCCGTTACGAGACCGTACCCGGACGTCCGGGCGCCCGGCGGGCGCCGGGCGGGGAACGGCTCGCCCCGCTCGCTCAGTGGACGCCATCTCTTATGACGTGATCGTGGATGTGCTGCCGGGCGACGGGTCAGGGTGGGTGAGGGTGGTGCGCATGAAGGTGTCGAGGGTGGCGGGTGGCCGCGTGTATGAGTCGGCATGGGCGGGGGCGCCGGCGCCGAGCATGTAGAGGGGGGTGACAGTGGTGCCGTCCAGGCCGAGGCGTTCGGCCACGGCGCTGTCGTCGAAGGCCCCGGTCTGGAAGGGGCCCAGACCCATCCCGGTGGCGGCCAGGACGAATGTCTGCCCGAAGTGGCCCGCGTTGAGGAGGCAGACGCGGTAGGCACGGGGGAAGCGGTATTTGACCAGCATGCGCTCGATCACGGCGACCAGCACGACCACGAAGGACGCGTCGGCCATCCAGGACTGGCCCCCGCCCAGGGATACCAGGTCCTCGCCAGTGCAACCCGCGGTGAGCAGTTCCAGGGAGTGCTCTCGCGCGTTGTAGTGGTACCAGCCCGGTGCGACCCCTACCACGTGGCGGATGCCGACGTACGCTTCCAGCTCATGTCGTGCTCCGCCAGAGGGGCTGGTGCGGCGCATCAGGGCACCGAGGCCTCCGGCGTCGATGAAGTCCACCGGCCCGAAGGTGGTGGACAGCAGTGTCGCCAGGTCTTCCAGCGCCACCGGTCGCGGGGCGAATGAGCGGTGCGTGCGGCGCCGGTAGAGGATCTCGCCGAAGGGTGCGTCCAGGCGTGGTGGGGTGCGGGGCAGCAGCAGGCGCTCCGCGTCCGGGTAGCAGGCGAAGATCGCTGGGCCCCAGCGGCGTGCCACCTCGTCATCCCGTCGCCGCAGTGGAGCTCACCCGGAATCCCGAGGACGCCAGCCGCAAAGCGGCCTTGCCCGTACCACACCCCAAATCCACCAGATCACGCCCAGGCGCGCCATGACGATCGATCAGCGCCTGTAGAGAGACCGACCCACACGTCGTAGTCATCAGACTGCGTCAGCCGGTCGTAGACCACAGCTGTGCGGTCGTACGCCTCCCGCACCGGATCAGCAACGTCCCCGCCCACCCTTCACCTACTTGAGGATTTCGTTGCCTCGCGTACGTGTACGGCAACGCGGCGTACCAGGGGCTACCGGAAGACCTCGGGACAATAGCGCCGAGGTATGAGCCGCCGTCACGTCTCCGGCAGCAGATTCTTCTGCGGAGAGCCACGTGTCGACGATCACGTAATTCCCAAGGGGCTGTGGCCACGTAATTCCCCAGCCCCTGGGGTCGGCTTCGGTTACTTGGCCGGGGGCTCGGCGGGTCCCTTCGGCCGTTTGTTGGGTCGGTAGCTGGGGCCGTTCATGATGACCTGGTGGCTGGAGTTGATCAGCCGATCCAGGAGCGACTCCGCGACGACCGGGTTGGGGAAGAGGGGATACCAGTCGCTGGGCGCCCTGTTGCTGGTGATGATCAGGGACCGGCCCTGTCGTTCGGAGACGAGTTCGTAGAGGTCGTCGGCCTGGGATGCGGACAGCTGACGCATGGCGAAGTCGTCGAGGATGAGCAGGTCGGGGCGGATGAGTTCGCGCATGCGCCTGTCCCAGGTGCGGTCCGCGTGGCCGCCGGCGAGCTCGGCGAGGATGCGGCTGGTCTTGGCGAAGCGGACGTTGGCGCCCTGGCGGACGGCCTGGTGGCCGAGGGCCTGAGCGACGTGCGTCTGTCCGACGCGGACTGGGCCGAACAGAATTACGGACTCACCGGAGTGGAGCCAGCGCAGGGCGGCCAGGTCGCGGATCTGGGCGGCTGGCAGCTTCGGGGAGGCGTTGAAATCGAAGCCTTCCAGGGTGGCCTGCTGCTCGAACTTGGCCTTGCGCAGGCGGCGTTCGAGCGCGACGCCCTCGCGGCGGGTGATCTCGTCGTGACAGAGGACCTGGAGGAAGTCGAGGTGTCCGAGTTCGCCTTGCTGGGCCTGGGTGAGGCGGGCGTCGAGGGTTTCGAGCATCCCGGACAGCCGCAGGGTCTTGAGGAAGTCACGCAGGGTGGTGGTCATCACGCTCATCGGGCGGCCTCCTCGGCGTCATCGTGGCCCTGGTCGTCGTGGACGCTGCCGGGAGTCTGGGTGGGGATGGTGGCCGCGAACAGGCCCTCGAATCCGTGCAGGAAGGCCGAGGCTCCGGCGTCGCCGGTCTCGGGTTCCGGGTCAGTCTCGGTGCCGGCGACCAGGATGCCCTTGACGGTGCGATAGGACGGGTCGCCGACCGTGATCGCCTTGCGGCAGGCGGCCTCCAGGCGGGTGTCGCCGTACTTCTTCCGCAGCCCGAGCACCCCCTGGGCGGCCCGGAGCCGGTAGAGGGCGTTGACCTCCAGGAGCTGGTCGATCACCTCCCGGCAGGCGTCCCCGACCTGGGATGCCTGGCCGCGGCACCAGATCGGCGTCCGCATCTGGAAAGCGATCTTCTCGGGCGGGTAGTCATTCTTGTCGGTGCGTTTGCCCTGCTCCAGGGCGGCGTGGGTCTTGACCAGCTCGCCTTCGTGGAAGACCTGCACCGTGACAGCGGTGGAGCGGACATCGACGCGGCGGCCGATCAGCTTCCAGGGCACCGAATAGAGGGTGCGGCCGACCTTGATGTGGATGTCCGGGCCGACCGTCGACTTCGACCATCTGGCCAGCACGAACGGCTCGGCCGGCAGCGGAAGCAGGGTCTCGGCTTCTACTGCCTCGAACACCGACAGCGGCTTCGCGCCGTCCAGCGGGCGGCACTGGCGCTGACCTGCGACGTTCGTGGCCCAGAGCAGGGCCTCGGCCTGCATGTGTTCCAGTGAGGTGAACGTCCGCCCGCTCCAGAACGAGTCACGGACATAGGGCATGGGCCGCTCGACCCGTGGTTTGTCCTTCGGCCTCGAAGCGCGGGCCGGGTCCACCAACGCGCCGTAGTAGGTGGCGAGTTCGGCATACGACTTGTTGATCTGAGGGTCGTAGAGATCCGGCTTGTCCACCCCGGTCTTCAGGTTGTCCGGCACCAAGCGCCGTGGGACGCCGCCGAAGAAGCGGAACGCTTCAGCATGTGCCAGCGTCCAGGCGTGCTGGTCCATGTGCGCCACCGGGCGGACGAACATGTGCCGCGAGGCGGGCAGCACCATCACGAACGCCCAGATCCGGTGCCGTTTCCCGGTTGCCGGGTTGATCCACTGCCCCAGGAAGCCGTAGTCGATCTGGGCCTCCGAGCCCGGCTCGACGTTCTCCCGCAACACTGTGACCTTGGACCGGGCGGCCTCCTCGGGCAGGTTCTCGTGCACCCAGCGTCGGAACGTCGACAACGACACCTTCAACTTGCCCTCGTCCCGCAGCCGTTGGTGGATCGTGGTCGGCCGCCTCCGCCGGCGCCAGGTACTTCCTGATCGTCTTGCGGTCCACCCCAAGCGAGGCGGACACCTGGCTCTTGGACCGGCCCGCGTACCAGTGCACGTAGATCTCGACGATGTCGACCACGGTGAATGTTCTCCTTGCCATCCGGTGCGTCCGTCGACCTCTCGGCTCGCAGGTCAAGGGACCGCGAAGGCTCCGAGAGGCCAGGACCCTCAACCCGGGCACCGGCATGCCCATGGGGAACCCGACTGATTCGCAAGGAATGACTAACTATCGCCCAAACCACCCGAAACAGGGAACATCAGGCCAGTTCGAGCGCGGTCAGCGGCACCACCCGCGGTCAGCGTCCCGGTGGGGAATCGTGACCACGGGGGTGGGGAATTGGATGACGCTGATCATGCAGATCGTGGGGAATTATCTGACCGCCGACAGCCACGACGCTCCAATTGCTGGCAAACGCTCTCCAGCAGCCGAGATCTCATGTTTTCATGCGCTTCCATTGCTTCTACATGACGATGCCCCGTTTTAAGCATCGCCTCAAAGGCGATCACAAATTCCGCGTCGACGCGCCGGAGGTCGATCTCGCTCGCCCGCTCACCCCGGTACGCCATCTCAGCCTCCTGCTTCCGCCGCCTGACACCTCTATAGGAATTCACCATCTTCTCGTGAATTTCCTTCGCCCTCCTCTCGCTTTCGCCCAGTTCCCGCAGAACCGGGAACCTGGCATCGTCCAGGGAGAACGGAAGCTGAGACTCAAGAGCCGCGTTTCTCCCCTTCTTGGCAGCACAGGCCTCAAGGGCCTCCCCTAGCCGGTGGTAACTCTCCGACAACTTCGCCTGCCGCTCCGCGGTCAAGAATTCTCCGTCCACACCAACCTCCCCTCCTTGCTGTCGATGAACGGGCGACAGGGGATCGGAAACCCCTCACTGTCCCGCCTCGCTGGAGTCCGACGTGGCCTTCTGGTGAGCAACCACGGCCCCTGGGCACGAACGGTTCACCCGGAGGCGGGGATCTCCGTGGACTGAACCGTTGACGGGGGCCTTCCGTGGTGTCCTCCTGAGCCGCGACCGGTGGCGAACCCGTGGGGGGTGTCCGAGACCGGTCGCGGCTCTCCCCCGTCGGCGCGCGCAGGCCCTGATCGCCTACCCGGCCTCCGCCGTGGCCCACGGCCGCTTTCGCCGCCGCCGGTGCGTGGCCTTCCCGGGCGGCGGATCCGCCGCTCCGCATGTCAATCGAACGTCAAATCGATGTGGAACACCGCTCGAAACACTCCCTCCGGATCGGAGCCGCCGAGTCCGGCATCGATGCCAGGCCTCCATGAGGTCGCAGAATGAGGGAGACTTTCCATGCTCGTCCGGAATCAGGACCTGATACAGCAAGCACTGACGGCGGAAAAGCAGATGAGCAGCCAGGCACCCGCGCAGCGGATGCGACCACCATGCGACCACCACCCCCGAAAACACGGAAAAGGCCGTCCCCGCATCTGTGCGGAAACGGCCTCTGGGCTGCGGAAACGCTGGTCGGGACGACAGGATTTGAACCTGCGGCCCCTTGCCCCCCAGCCGGGTCGAGCCTGTGCGGCATGCTCCGATCCGTTCTCCCAGGTCACGCTGACGCACAATCAGCCGAGTAAAGGAGTCCACCGTTTTCGGCTTCTGCGCCCCGAGTTGCCTGGAAGCTTGCATCGTGACCGGGCGTCGCATATGTACCGTATACGCCCGAAGTCACACCCAGCACAGGTCCAAACTCTCCACCGCACGCACTGCAACTCACCAGATGGAAACATGCTTCTCACCAGGCGGAACAAGATTTTCGGCGTCCGCAGAGAGAGAAGCCGGGACCAGGAGGCCCGTGGTTGAGTTGCCAACCCTCCAGGGCTGATGAGGACGGCCCAGAATGTCAGCGGCAGTCCGGTCCGGAATCCCCACGTACGGCCTGTTGAGATGTCACTCTCGGTTTTGGATTGACCGGTTCCTGATGTGGCCGGTCACGTACCGGTGGACGCGATGGGATGCCGGCCAGGTCGGTACCGGGCACAGGCGATCAACTGTCTGCGCGGGCGCATCGGGGTCGACGCCGTCGTCGAGGGCGGCCTCGGCCTCGTCGAGACGGTCCTCCTCGGCCCGTAGGTCGGGATGGGTGGCCAGCACGATGTACACGCCGGCCTGTATCGCGGAGCCGAGCGGACCGAAGATCCGTTCCGTGACCAGCAGGGCCTCCATGTCGGAGGCGCGCAATGCGCCAGGGGGCAGGTGGCTGAGCCGATCCGTCACCAGCTCGGAGAGCAGGCCCTGCGGGCTGCCCACAGCCCGCAGGCGCCCGACGGCCGCGCGTCGACGTTTGATGTCGGCCTCCTGGGCAGCCAGGGATTCCTCCAGCCGGCCCAGGGTCTCCTCGATGTCCCCGGATTCGTCGAAGGCGGCTCGCATGTCGTCCAGACTGATGCCGACCTCCGCCATTCTGCGGATCCACAACAGGCGGATCATGTCGTCGTAGCCGTAGCGGCGGCGGCCGTCTCCACCGCGCTCGGGTTCCGGCAGCAGACCGATCTGGTGGTAGTGGCGGATAGCGCGTGGGGTGGTCCCGGCGAAGGCGGCAGCAGCGCCGATCTTGACCTGGCGGGGCGGTGTGACGAAGGGGTACATCGCAGACGGAGCCTTTCGTGCTGTGGTGCCTCGACGACACCACATGCCGCTACGGCAGGTGCAACAACACTGCGGGGCCCTGGCCGAGGAACTCCACGACCGCCGCAGCACCGCCACCCGGATCGTCGACTGCTGCACTCTGGGCGGCCGGACCACGCCCGCTGTCAGCCGCGCTTCGCCCGGCGGCAGCCTTCCGCGCCGGATCCTGGACGGCATCACCCACCCTTGACACTATACCCCCCGGGGGTACAAGCTGCGGAGTGTTCGTGCACTCGTTTGCCGTGGAGGCGTCGTGTATGAGCTGAGCCGCGCGGCCCCTGAGGACGACGGCCAGGCAGGCGGACCCAAGCTGACCAGGAGCGAGGTGTGGGCCGGGTTGCTCATCGGGGCCTGCGACGCGCGTCCCGTCGGTCCGCTGATCACCCACTGTGAGGTTGTCGAGGAAGAAGCGCAGTTCCAGCGGCTTGAGGACAGCTGCCTGCACACGGTGGCGGCGACGTTGGCGCATCCGCGGGAGCTGAAGTACAGCGGGCAACCGGCGATCAGTGTCTGAGATCATCGAGAGCGAGGAAGACTCCGTGAGCAGCACATCCGTGGATGTTGACTACCTTGACCACTCCGTGGTCGTGACGGTCACCGACCTCAACGGGTTGTACGACACCTATGAGGCACTCGGTTTCACGCTCACACCGCGGTCAACGCACGCAGGTACCGCACAGCCCGACGGCGAACGGCAGTCTCTCGGCACGGCCAACCGCTGCGCCGTCTTCGGCGAGAACTACATCGAGTTGCTCGGTCACCTGGACAGCAGCCTGCCGGATCCGTGGGGCGTGCGTCGACTCGCAGCTGCGTACGAGGGGCTCCGGGGCTACGTCTTCGGCTGCGGTGACGCCGATCACGTCGCTCGGAGACTTGCCGAGCAAAGGATATCCACCACGGGTGTCCTCATGCTGCAACGCGACATTCCGACGCCCGACGGCGTCGGGACGCTGCGGGCGCGGGTAATCCAGGTGGATCCTCCCCTCGCTCCCGAGGGAGGCGTTCGCATCGCAGAGGTCCAGGGGCTGGACCCCATTCACCAGCCGAGATTCCTCGACCACCCCAACGGGGCGGTGGGCCTGTCTCGGGTCACGCTCGTGGTCGCCGACGAGGAAACCGACCGCTACGTGGAGCGATACCGGAAAGTGCTCGGCATACCCGCGCGCCAGATTGGGCCGCGCCATGTGTTCGCTCTGCGGGTCGGCGGCCTGGAGATCGTGCCGTTGTCAGCCCTGGACGAGATTCTTCCCGGCGAGAAGGCCCCGACCTTGCCGTACGTCGCGGCTCAGACCGTCGCGGTCAACGACCTCGGCAGGGCCAAGTCGGTCATCGAGGGCAACGGGTTCGCCATCCGTCCGCTGCCCGGCGGCTTCTTCGTGTCAGCAGACGACACCCGCGGCGCCAACCTTGTCTTCGAAGCGCGGGCATGACCGAGCGCGCCGGACACGCGCCTTTCGCGGCCACCCGTCGCGGTCTGGTGCGTGGCCTCCGCCAGGGCCGGATCGCGGCGTTTCGTGGGTTTCCCTACGGGTCATCGCTCACCGGACCGGCGCGGTTCTCACCCGTCCGCAGGAACTCCCACGTAGCTTGTGTCGAGCGGAAACGCAAGATCAGGGCGGTCATCCCGGAGAACTAGGCGATCAACCCGCTGATCAGAACCACGCACAGGCCCTCCGCCCCTCCGGCCCACATACACTGCGGCGGTCGAGCGGTATCTGACCGGCGCGGGCATCGCGAAGTCCTCCGCCCGGATCCACCGGATCTCGCTGACGACGTGGGGATGGGTGTTCGCCGGCGAGCGAGCACCGACCGGACCGGACCGCCGCAGCACGAAGTCGCCTCCCGTCCCCATCACGGTCATCGACGATCCGGCGCTGCCGGAGGCGCTGGCCGAACTCGCGACTGCCCGCGCGGACGAGATGGACGCCAACACCGTCAACCGGGAGCTGCCCATCGCGCGCAAGGCAATTGGCTGGTGGCAGCGCCAGAGCTGGATCGCATGCGATCCGACGATCGACATCGAGCGGTGGCCGTGACGTTGTTCAGCGGCTCCACCATGACTTCCCCGACTGCGTGCATAGCGCAATCATATGGGCCTCCGGGTCCTCCGAAGCAGTGCCGTCCGTCGGCCTGATCGGATGCAGCGTCATGGGTTTTCTCGTTACTCCACAGCGCGACCGATGAGTTTGTGGCTCCCGGCCGGTCCTAGCTCGTGACACCCTAGGAAAGGACACCGCCATGTCGGAGCTTCTCGTCGACTTCATCACCTCCCTCGACGGCTATGCATCGGGAGAGGGATGGCCCGGGTTCTGGGGCCTCGAGGGCCCGGAGTACCTCGCATGGCTCGGCGAGCAGCCCGGGGCCACCTACCTGATGGGAGCGAACACCTACCGCCTGATGTCGGGCTTCGCCGCAGGCGAGGTCCCGAGTGGCCAAGACGAGTTCAGGCCCGAGGAAGAGGCGTCCGTCGACGAGCTCACGCAAGCGTCCAAGGTGGTGTTCTCCTCCTCACTCGAGGAGCCACTGACGTGGGCCAACTCCACGCTCGTCCGCGACGACGCCGTCGAGGCGGTCCGCGCCATGAAGTCGAGTGGCTCGGGGCTCCTCAGCACGATCGGCAGCCTCAGCCTGTGCCGGTCCCTGCTACGAGCCGGACTCGTCGACCGCTTCCGGGTCGTGATGTTCCCGGTGATCACCGGGGCCACGGGCGAAGAACGCATCTACGACGGCTATCCGGACGTTGCCCTCGAGATGATCGAGCACCGCACCTTCGACGGCCGCATCCAGCTGGTCGAGTACAAGCCCCGCGTGCTCGAGCACCCGCCGCTCGGCGTCCCCGCGTGACCTCGCCCCGTCCGCCGGTCTGGACGGCCGCCAGGCCGGCGCCGGCGGGCGCGGAGCAAGACCTGATAGGGGGCGAACGGCCAACGTCAGGACGCCCGATCCAGGTCGTGGCCGCGTGAGGGTGTCGGCATGATGGCCGACATGCCGACCATCGACGCTGAGGACTCGCCTTCCTCAAAGCCCAGGCCTCCGCCATCATGGCCACCGACCTCTTCCACATCGACACGGTCTTCCTGCGGCGCTGGTTCGTGCTGTTCTTCATCGACCACGGCACCCGACACGTGCACATCGCCGGGGTCACCCGGCACCCGACCGGCCCCTGGATCGCCCAGCAAGCACGGAACTACCTCGTGGACCTCGGTGACCGCGCAGAGTCGATCGGCCTCCTCATCCGGGACCGCGGCACCTACTTCACCGACAGCTTCGACGTCTTCCGGGCGATCGGCGTGCACGTCATTCCGACACCGCCCCGGGTGCCCCGAATGAACGCCATCGCGGAACGCTGGATCGCATCATGCCGACGCGAGGCAACCGACCGCGTCCTGATCGCCGGAGAGCGCCACCTGCGCCTCGTCGTCGGCGAGCACGCGAAGCACCACAACAGACACCGGCCGCATCGATTCCTCGGACAACGGCCGCCAGACCGACTCACCGACCCCGAGCCGACCATCGCCAAGGACCACACTCGCATCAGTCGACACGATCGACTCGGCGGCCTCATCCACGAACACTCGCGGGTCGCATAGGGTGACACAGATTCCGGCACCCACAGGCGCATTGCGAACGCGCAATGGTCTGACGCGTCAAACGCAACGCAACGCGTCAGGCCGGGGAGTCCTCCTCCATGGGCGGCATCAAGGCGCGCAGCCATCGCTCCGTCTGGGCGACATGGGCCTCGGCCGCTCCGGCGGCGGCGCGCGGATCGCGGTCGGCGATCGCGGTGGCCAGCAGGCGGTGATCCTCGTCGCTCTTGCGCCGCATCTGCTCGCCCTCGGGGAGGGTGAAGATCTGGTACTTGCGGGAGCGGGCGCGGAAGACCGAGAGCAGGGAGCCGAGGGCGGGGTTTCCGGCCGCGGTGGCGATCTCGGCATGGAAGCGGTGGTCGAGGTCCGATGCCTCGGTGGGGTCGTCGGTGGCGTCCATGGCCTCGATGAGCGCGAAGAGTTCCCGCACCGTCTCCGGGGTGCTGCGGGCCGCAGCCTGCGCCGCGACGTGGGACTCCAGGACACGCCGGATCTCGTACACCTCCAGCAGACCGGAGAGCGGCAGCAGTTCCAGGGTGAGCGACAGGCTACCTATGATGTCCTCCGGCCTGAGCTGGGAGACATAAGTACCGGAGCCGTGCCGCGGCTCGATCACCCCCAGGGCCGCGAGCATCCGTACGGCCTCGCGCAACGGCCCCCGGGACACGCCGAGTTCCTCGCACAGCTCGCCCTCGGGCGGAATGCGCCCTCCGGCGCTGAGGCGCCCGGTGGCGATCATGTGGCGTAGGCCGTGGAACGCCTTGTCGACTGCGGACATCCGATTCCTCCCGAACGGGCGGGGCGCGGTCCCGCGCCCTTCGTCGCACTGTACCGATTCATCAGATATGTCAGAGGTATCGATCGGAAGTCATCTGATGATCCACGCTGCTACACCCCTTGATTGCCGGGAATCCATCATGCAGGATGCCGAGTCATCATACGTGTTCTGGTCGCGATCAGATCTCTCTCGTTGCTGACGCCCCTCGGAACACCCGGACCCCGGCAGATCGGGACTCATGTGAGCGAGACCGATGTCATCGCGGCGCCACGCCCCCTGTTGCTGGCCGACGGCCGTCCCGCCGACCGGGCGTGGACGCTGGACCCCGCCATGAGACACCTGAACCACGGTTCCTTCGGCGCGGTCCCCCTGGTGGCACAGGAGCGGCAGAAGCAGCTGCGGGTGGAGATGGAGTGCTCTCCGGTGGTGTGGTTCCCGGCGCTGCCTCAGCGGATCGCCGACACCAGGGTCGAGATCGCCGACTTCTTGGCGGTGGCCGCCGACGACCTGGCCCTGGTGCCGAACGCGAGCGCGGGCATCAGCACCGTGTACGCCGCGCTCGACCGTCGCCGCGGCGGGGAGATCGTCGTCACCGACCACGGTTACGGCGCCGTGACCATGGGCGCCGAGCGGCTGGCGCGCGACCGCTGGGATGGCGGGGTCCGCACCGCGCGGATACCCCTCGACGCAGATGAGGAGCAAGCGTGCGAGGCCGTGTTCGCCGAACTGTCCGAGGCGACGGACCTCATCGTGGTGGACCAGATCACCTCGGCGACCGCCCGCCGGCTGCCGGTGGAGCGGATCGGAGCGGAGGCCCGGCGGCGCGGGATCCCGCTGCTCGTGGACGGTGCGCACGCACCTGGTCTGCTCCCCGCCCCGCTCTCGGGGCTGACCTGTGATTTCTGGGTCGGAAACCTGCACAAGTGGGGATGCGCGCCCCGGGGCACCGCAGCGCTCGTCGCCCGCGGTCCACTGCGTGAGCGGCTCTACCCACCGATCGACTCATGGGGTGCAGAGGACCCGTACCCCGACCGCTTCGACCAGCAGGGCACGGTGGATGCCACCTGCTATCTGGCGGCACCGACCGCGCTCGGCTTCATCGAGCACACCTGGGGCTGGAGGCACGCCCGCCGCTATATGGACCACCTGGCCGGTTACGCCGCGCAGGTCATCGGTGCCGCGTTCACCGAGCTGACCGGCGCCGACAGCAGCGTCGACGTCGGCATGCCGGTCCCCGGGATGCGTCTGGTGCGGCTGCCCGAGGGGCTCGGCGCCACCCGCGTCGAGGCCGACGCGCTGCGTGACCGGGTCGCCGGGGAGCTGGGTGTCGAGGCGGCCTTCACCAGCTTCGGCGGCATCGGCTATCTGCGGGTGTCCGCCCACGTCTACAACACCGCCGCCGACTACGAGTACTTCGCCGAGACCTGCGTCCCCGTCCTCGCCGAGTGGGCCCGCGCGGCTCGCGGGCGGCACGGCGCGCCATAGCGGCGCGACACCGTACTCCCCTCCCCACCCCCGACTCCCCAAGCCGCTCCGAGCGCGGCCCGCACCCAAGAAAGAGGTCAGCACGATGAGGAGAAGGACGGCAGCCCTCGCCCTCGGCACCGCCGCGGCGATGGTCCTGACCGGCTGTTCCGCCATGAGTCCGAACGCGAACGGCACGGTCACGCTCAACATGGTCGAGAGCCTGACCAACCCCTCCCGCACCGATCTGCTCAAGGGGCTCATAGCCGACTTCGAGAAGCAGAACCCCAAGATCAAGGTCAACCTGATCTCGCCGCCCACCGAACAGGCCGATCAGAAGATCCAGCAGATGCTCCAGTCCGGCAGCGGCGTGGACGCACTCGAGGTACGGGACATCACGGTCGGCCCGTGGTCGAACAACGGCTGGCTGTACGACATGGCAAAGGACCTCAAGGGCTGGCAGGGCTGGAATGCCATGACGGAGAACGCCGTCAAGGCGTCCGAGGACGCCAAGGGCCGTACCTTCTTCGTCCCCTACGGCTTCTACGGGCTGAGCCTCTTCTACCGCAAGGACCTGATCAAGGACGCCGGGTTCAGCAAGCCCCCGGCCTCCTGGGACCAGCTGCTGAAGCAGGCATCCGCCATCAACGACCCGGCGGAGCGCCGCTACGGCTACGCGTTCCGCGGCGGGGCCAACGCCAACAGCAACGCCACCGCCATCATCGAGGCGTACGTGGCCGACAAGGTCGACCTCGCCAACGGCTACAAGCTGAAGAACGGGCGCACGATCTTCTCCGCGCCCGAGGCCCTGGACGCCCTCAAGACCTACCTCACGCTCTTCAAGAAGGCGTCGCCCAAGTCATCCGTGTCCTGGGGCTATCCGGAGATGGTCGAGGCGTTCTCCAACGGCTCCACGGCCTTCCTCCTCCAGGATCCGGAAGTCATCGCCACGGTCTCCGAGTCCAAGTCGATCTCGAAGGAGCAGTGGGACACCGCTCCGCTGGTGGCCGGACCCAGCGGGAAGACCGTCCAGCCGCTGGCCACCGCCGGGTGGGGCATCGCGAAGGGCAGCAAACACAAGGCCGAGACCGTCAAGCTGATCAAGTTCCTGTCCCAGGGCAAGGCGTCGACGGACTTCACCAAGAAGAACAGCCTGGTGCCGATCCTCAAGTCGGCGACCGATGACCCGTTCTACAAGACCGGCCCGTGGTCGTCCTACGTCACCATGACCAAGCACCCCGACACCTATCTCAACGTCAGCCAGCCGCGCGGCGTGACCTGGTGGAGCGAGTGGGAGCAGAAGTCCGACGCCGATGTGCAGAAGATGGTGACCGGCAAGATGTCGCCCAAGGAGCTGCTGACGGGCTGGGACGCGTACTGGACCGAGAAGTGGGAGCAGGAGAAGTAGGGATGCCCGCCACGTCCGAAACGACGACCGGGCCGAAGACTTCGCGCCCCGTCCGGAAGCAAGCCGCCCCGCGGGCCCGGAACGGGCCGCGGGGCGGCCGGAAGCGGGAGTTCACGACCCGCCGGGGCCTGCTCATCGCCGCCTTCATGGCGCCTGCCGCGATCTTCGTGGCGGTGTTCACGTACTACCCCATGATCGCGGGCAGCCAGATGGCCTTCCGCCACTGGGATCTGAACGATCTCACGGACACCTCCTGGGTGGGCCTGGACAACTTCCACCGTGTCTTCTCCGACCCCAACTGGGGCACCGTGCTGGGCAATACGGGCGCCTGGGTCATCGGATCGATCGTCCCCCAGCTCGTGATCGGTTTCGCGCTCGCCCTGTGGCTGCGCCGCCGGTTCCGCTTCCGTGGCGTCTACCAGGCGCTGATCTTCTTCCCCTGGGCGATCTCCGGGTTCCTCATCGGCATCCTGTTCCGCTGGATGTTCAACAGCGAGTTCGGCGTCGTGAACGATCTGCTCCAGAAGGCGGGGCTGATCGACGAGCCCGTGGCGTGGCTGGCCGATCCGCACAAGGCGATGATCGCCGTACTGATCGCCAACATCTGGTACGGCGTCACCTTCTTCGCCATCATGCTCCTGGCCGCGCTCCAGTCGGTCCCCGACGAGCTGTACGAGGCCGCGGCGCTGGACGGGGCCGGGAAGGCACGCACGCTCTTCCAGATCACCATCCCCTATATCCGGGTCACGCTGGTGCTCACGGTGCTGCTGCGGGTCATCTGGATCTTCAACTTCCCCGATCTGATCTTCGGGATGACCGGTGGCGGGCCGAACAACCAGACACACATCGTGACCACCTGGATGATCAAGATCACTCAGCAGGGCGACTACGGCAAGGCCTCGGCGCTCGGTCTCCTCGTGGTCGCGGGGCTGCTGCTTTTCACGGTGTTCTTCCTGCTGGCCACGCGTGAGAAGCGAGAGGTGAGGTCGTGATCGGCAAAGAGACCGCGGCCGGCCGGGCCGTCCGGATCGTCTTCCTGGTGCTGTGGCTGGCCTTCACCGTGTTCCCGCTGTACTGGATCGCCATCACCTCGCTGAAGGCGCCGGGCGACATCTTCTCCTTCCCCCTCGCCTACTGGCCCGAGCACTTCTCGCTGGAGAACTACAGTGAGCTGTTCAACAAGGCCGACTTCGGGACCTATCTCACCAACAGCCTCATCGTCGCGACCGTCGCGGGCGCGGTCGCCACCGCCATCTCGATGCTGTCGGCGTATGTGCTGGCGCGCTTCGAGTTCCGCACCAAGTCCGCGTTGCTGACGGCCGCCCTGGTCACCCAGATGATCCCGGCCTTCATCGCGCTGGGCCCGCTGTATCTGCTGATGACCGACCTGAAACTGGTCGACAACCGGCTCGGGCTCATCCTCGTCTACATCGCCGTGTGTATCCCCTTCTGCACGGTGATGCTCCGCGGCTTCTTCGAGAACATCCCCGACGCACTGGAGGAGGCCGCGATGATCGACGGCCTCTCCCGGTTCGCGGCGCTGTTCCGGGTGCTGCTCCCGGTGATGCGTCCGGGGATCGTGGCGGCGTTCATCTTCAACTTCGTCAACTGCTGGAACGAGCTGTTCCTGTCGGTGACCCTGATGAACAGCGACGCCAACAAGACGACCCCCACGGCCCTCAACGGATTCATCTCCAGCTTCAACATCGACTGGGGCTCGATGTCCGCGGCGGCCGTGTTCACGATCCTGCCAACCATGGTGCTCTTCGCCTTCGCGAGCCGCCACATCGTGCAGGGGCTCACCTCCGGCGCCGTGAAGGGGTGAGGCCGATGGCCGCGATCGACGTTCCGCTGCCCGACTCCGTCCATGTGATCACCGGTCCGTCCGGGGACCCGCGCACCGCCGCACCGGCGGGGGCGGGCCGCTGGACCGTGCCCGGCGCCGAGGTGACGGCGCGACACGATCCATACGGCGCCCTGCGGCTGGTGCTCGCCGCGCCGGGTCAGGAGGGCCTGTCGACGGTGGCGCTGCGCTGGCGCCACCACCCCGGCGGTCACCGCCCCGCCCTGGTACTCGGCGATGCGTGGGAGCGCTCGTACGGCGAGTTGCAGTGGCGCGGCGTCCAGCCGGAACGCCCCCTGCCCTGGTACTGGCTGAGCACCGACCCGGCGACCGGTGGCTGCGCCGGGCTGGGCGTACGGACCCGCGCCGGGGCGCTGTGCTGCTGGACGGTGGACGAGGACGGCACCACGCTGTGGCTGGACGTACGCTCCGGCGGCCTGCCTGTGCTGCCGGGCGACCGGGAGATCGCCGCCGCCACGGTGGTCGGGGTGGCGACGGGTGCGGACACCACCCCGTACGCGGCGCTCCAGGAGCTGTGCGCCGCCATGTCCCCCGATCCGCTGGTGCCCGCGCAGCCGGTGGTCGGCTGCAACAACTGGTACTACGCCTACGGCCAGGACTTCGGCCCGGACGCCGTACTGCGCGACGCGGCCACCATCGCCGAGTTCGCCGGGGACCATCCAGTGCGGCCGTTCTGTGTCGTCGACGACGGCTGGACGGAGGGCGGGGGAAGCGCCCCGGGAGGGCCGTGGGACACCGGCCTGCCCGGGCTGTTCGACGACATGGCGGGCCTGGCCGCGGGCATCGCCGACCGTGGCGCCCGGCCAGGCCTGTGGTTCCGGCCGCTGCTGTCCCGGGTGCCGACGGAGGGGATGCGCACGGACACCGGCGCTCCCGGCCGGATCCCCCTGGACCCGTCGCTGGACGCGACGCTGGCGACCGTCGCCGCCGATGTCGCCCGCTTCCGCTCCTGGGGTTTCGAGCTGATCAAGCACGACTTCAGCACGTACGACGTCTTCGGCCGCTTCCACCCGGACACACCGCACGAAATGGCCGGTGCCGGATGGCGGCTCGCCGACCGCACCCGCACCACCGCCGAAGTGCTGGTGGGCCTCTACCGGACCATCGCCGAGGCGGCCGGGGGCGCCGTGGTGCTTGGCTGCAACACCGTCGGACATCTGGCGGCGGGTCTGGTACGGGTGCAGCGAACCGGTGACGACACCTCGGGCCGTCACTGGGAGCGCACCCGACGGATGGGCATCAACACCCTCGCCTTCCGGCTGGCCCAGCACAGCCGCTTCTACGCGGTGGATGCCGACTGCGTGCCCTGTGCCCCGGCCACCGAGTGGCGGCTGAACCGTCAGTTCCTGGACCTGGTGGCCCGTTCCGGCACCGCGCTGTTCGTCTCCGTCGCCCCGGCCGCCCGTACCCCGCAGACCGATGCCGACCTCGGCGCGGCCGTCCGGCTCGCGCTGGACGGCGGGTCGCCCGGCGGCGTCGAACCGCTGGACTGGCTCGGGACCACGGCCCCGCGCCGCTGGCGGACGGGCGACGAGGAACGCACGTACACGTGGTCCCAACCCTGGGGTGCGTGGCCGCCGCTTCCGCTCTAGACAGCTGTCGACGGCCCTGGCCATTGGTCAGCCGCGGGTGGATTCGCGACACCGCCGGACGGGTGGACGACCTGATGAACTGTCTCACCGCGAACTCGATATCGACCTCTCGTCGGCCGCTTTCTATTTGACGGACAGCGAGGACTCGCTACCCGCTACTCGCTGATTGGAGAGGTCCGAGGCACCGGGCTCATACTCGGGTTCGAACTCATCGAACCGAAGACCAAGGTCCCGGCCGTCGCGGCGACGAACGCCGTTCTCGCGCAGTGCCGTGAGCGCGGGTTACTCATCGGGAAGGGCGGGTTGTCGGGCAACGTCCTTCGCGTGGCACCGCCGATGACGGTCACACTCGATGAGGCCAGGCAAGCGCTGCCTGCTCAGGCACCGCAACTTCAACGTGCTCGGGGACGAGCCTTCAGGCCGTCAAGGGTGAGGTCGAGCAGCCGTTCCGCTCGTTGCCGTTGTTCAGGGCTCGCCGAGGTGAGGGCGATCCCTTCGAGGGCGGCGCCGATATCGGCGGGACTGATGTCGGTACGAATCGTCCCGGTGGCCGCGCAGGCGGACATGAGGGCGCTCAGGGCGGCTTGGATCATCTCCCGGCTGTGACCGTAGGGGTTGCTCCCCGTCGCGGCGATGGCGCGCAGGGCATCGATCATGCCGTACTTGGCCGTTACGTAGTCCAGGAAGAGGCGGGTCCAGGCACGCAGGGCCTCAAAGGGCGGCTTCGCCGCCAGCAGGGTGGGGGCCGCGTCGCACAGCTGGGCCACTTCATTGCGGTAGACGGCCTCGACCAGCGCTTCGCGAGTGGGGAAGTTGCGGTACAGCGTGGCACTGCCCACCCCTGCCTCTTTGGCGATGCGCTCCAAGTGGGCGTCGAGCCCCTCCGTTGCGAATAGGCGCACTGCCGCCGTGAGGATCTTCTCCCGGTTGCGCCGCGCGTCAGCTCGCAACGGCCGTTGCGCTCCCTCGGCCATAAGCGCTCGCCATCCCTTCTCAGGCTTCCCAGCTTGTTAAACGGGGGCGCGCCCACTTAGGGTATCGTTAATCGGAGGCGCCCCCAATTCCACTGTAGGTCAAGGTATTGGCCTGCACACACCTCACCTAGGGACTGGTCATGTCAGGCATCAAGAGCAAGGTCATCGCACTTACAGGCGCCAGCAGCGGCATCGGAGAGGCGACAGCGACCTATCTCGCCCAACGAGGGGCCAGCTTGGTGCTCGGAGCTCGGCGGAAGGACCGGCTGGACACGGTGGTGGAGCGGATCACGGCGCAGGGCGGCTCAGCCATCGGGATTGTCGTCGACGTGACACGCCGCGAAGACGTCAAGCGCCTGACCGATGCGGCAGTCAACCACTTCGGCCGACTCGATGTCCTGGTCTCCAACGCGGGAACCATGGCGGTCTCACCATTCGACGAGCTGCGCCAGGACGACTGGGACGCCATGGTCGCCACCCACATCACGGGCCTGTTGAACGGCATCGGGGCGGCACTGCCCATCTTCCGACAGCAGCGCTCCGGACAGTTCGTCAATGTGGCCTCCACCGCGGCCTACGTCGTGAAGTCGCCCCAGGGCGTGTACGCAGCCACGAAGACGGCGGTGAAGGTCCTGACCGAAGGACTGCGACTGGAGTCCGGTCCGGACCTGCGCGTCACCCTTGTCTCGCCGGGCATCACCGACACGGAGGGCGTGGGCAAGGGAGCAAGCGCCGAAGCAGCAGCGACGATGATCCAGCTGCGCGACGAGATCGCCATGCCGCCCTCGGCCATCGCCTCCGCCATCGGTTACGCAATCGAGCAGCCCGATGGCATCGACGTCAGCGAGATCGTCGTCCGCCCCACGGTCCAAGCCTGACGATCAGCACGCAACGGCTACCGCCCGGCCTGTCGCCAAACGATGGCGAGCTCAAGCGGTCAGCACATCACCGCTGTTCAGAAGACCAGCGTAGACCTCTGCCGGAGTGCGTGCCTTGGGGGTACTGCCGCAGCCGGTTGGTGTTCTCGTTGGAGCCGCGCTGCCACGGGCTGCGCGGCTTGCAGAGGAAGACTCCTCCGGTAGCGCGGGGCACGCTCGCAGTGGACCGAGATCGGCGAGAGGGCGAGTGCCGCTATGGCTGCGGCGCAGACCAGGGCGTAGAAGCCCCAGGGGTAGGCGATGCCGGCGGTGACCAGCGTGCCGACGCCGCCCACAAGGCAAGCTGGTGACGAGGTTCGCGCCCCGGACAACGTCGGCTCGGTTCCGCCGTGCGGGCTCAGGCGAGGTCTCTCGCTGCCGACTGGCCGCGAGGTAGGTCTCGGACTCCGGAAGTTTGGCCCACAGCAGCGGGAGCAGCGCGGTGCCCAGGAGGCCGCCGACCACAAACATCGACCGCCAGCCAAGCTCGGGCACGAGGACGAGTGCCAGCAGCGCGGTCAGGACGGCGCCGGCGTGGTTGCCGGTCATGGCCATGGTGACCGCCGTCGCGTTCTTCCCCTCGCGGGCATGTTCGGAGATGAACGCCAGCGAGGTCGGCAGACATGCGCCCAGTCCGATGCCGACGACGAAGCCAGGATGATGAAGGCAGTCATCGTGGGGGCGAACCCGCCGACGAGAGTCGCGGCTGAGAAGAGTGCGATGCTGCCGAGCAGGGTGCGGCGCCTGCCCCAGCGGTCGGTCAGCGCGCCGGTTGCCACAGCCCCGAGACCGACGCCGACGAGACCCAGAGTCGAGGCCGTCGTCAGCCAGGCGTCAGTGAAGCCGAGGTCTCCCGTCTTGGACAGGGTGGGAATCACCGTGCCGAGTACCACGAGGTCGAACCCGTCGAGCGCGACCGCGATCCAGTAGAGCACGGCACGATCCCCAGCGCGCCCTTCAGCGCGCCCTGAGCGTCGAAGAGCGGTGCGGCGACTGAGCATGCTCCCAGGGTCAGCTCTTCGATGGCCCAACCCAGTGATGTCTGGCGCACCTGCGCGATGTTGGCGGTCAGCCGGCCGGGCTCGACGAGCGTATACGCCGTGTGCCGCTCCAGCCCGGCGTCGAGCACCTGGCTCAGCAGGCTGGGGTCGGAGAAGGCCAGGATGAGGGACGCCCGGGTTCTGGCGCGCGTGGTCGTCTACGACTCCGAGCTGACCGACGGCCTTCCCCGGTCGGTGAGTGGCCTCAGCGGCCTGAACGCGGTCGCACACGCGGTCGAGGCCGTCTACGCCCCTGACACCTCGCCGTTGGTGGCCGTCACCGCCGGTGAGGCGATCGCGGTGATGACCCGGGCCCTGCGCGGCCTGGACTGCGGTTGGAATGACCGTGACCGGGATAAGGCACTGTACGCTGCCTGGCTCTGCGGCATCTGCCTGGACTCGACCACCATGGGCCTGCACCACCGGCTGTGCCACCTGCTTGGCGGCAGGTTCGACGCCCCGCACGCCGCCACCCACGCCTTGGTTCTGCCGTTCGTCCTGCGCCACCAGGAGCCCTGGCTGCCGGCCGCGCATCGCGAGCTGATGGCCCGGTCAGCCGACGGCGGGGACCTGTGTACGGAACTCCTTCGCCTGGCCCGCGCCTTCGGCGCGCCATCCGGCCTGCGACAGCTCGGAGTCGGCCTTGACGACCTCGCACCGATCGAGCGGCGACTGGCCCAGGGATCACCCCCGGCATCGGCCCGCACGACGAGGAAAGCCTGCTGGCCCTGCTGCGCGCGCTCCACGAGGGCAGTCTCGCGCCGCCGATCGATTCCGTGAGGGACGGGCGAGCGCCCCGCTGAGCGGAACCGATGCGTTGGGGCACGCCGGTCCCCAACCGTTCACCGGCGACATGTCACCCGATCGCCAAAATCCCTCGGTCCCAGGAGGAGCCATGCCGAATCCACTGCTGATGCTGGACCCCAGGAAGCCCCCTCTGACACCACGGAACACACTCGACGACACGGCTCTGCTCATCCTGCGTCTTGCCGTAGGCGGACTGCTTGTCATCCATGGATTCCAAGGGCTCGGCGACCCGGGGCATCGCATAGCGCTCTCCCGCGGCTTCGGGGTCCCGTTCCCGGAGGTGGCGAGCTGGCTCAGCATCCTGGGCGAGATCGGCACCAGCCTGGCTGTCGTGGCCGGTCTGCTCACACGGCTCTCGGCAGTGCTCATGACCGTCCTGATGACGACGACGTGGCTGACCTCAAGCCTGGGCAAGCCCCTCATCGGGGGCAGGGACACTCCGGCCTCGGCGACGGCGGCAGCGGCTGGAGTGGTTGAAGCGTCATCTGGCCCCTCAGGTGCCGCAAGGGCCCCGTTCGCGCCGGTTCCGAAAGGGCCGGGCTGTCCGAAAGAGGGCTCATCGGGTTGCGCTTGTGCTCGCCCCATCGGAACCTTCAACTCCTGAAGGCTTCGCGGCACATTGAGGGTGAAGCATTCAACTACATGTACACATGCGGTCAGCGCGACGAGGAGTAGATGGTGCATAGTTGGATCAAATGGAACGCAGTGCTTGCAGGAGTCGTCACAGCGTTGATTCTCCCGCTCGGCCCATCCGCGTCGGCCGCCGCCGGAGACGGGACATCCGGGCCGGCCCCGGCCTGCGTGGCGATGTACGAGAGCTGGCGATACACCGATGCCGCCAACAACTGCGCGGACACCGTGGGTGTGATGGTCGTCTACCAGGACGGCGCGACCGGCCTGTGCTCCACGCTGCCGCCGGGCGCGTCCAGAACGGTCGGGGAGGGATACCTCGGCCGACACGGTCACCCCGACCACCTGGCGGCCTGCGAGCCGTCCTGAGCCCGCTGCGCCGGATCACGAAGGCTTCATACGGTGTCTCGCCGCTGTCCGCGCAATGCTGAGCAACCTCGTCGAGCACCGTGTCAGCCGTAGTGGTGTCCACCGACCGCGCCGCCAGTGCCAGCCGCGTCCGGGCGTTCCATCGGGTGGTCTCATCCGTCATGACAAGTCCTTCACGCCCGCGCCCGCGCCCGCGTCACCGGAGTGCCAGTCGAGCACCCGCGGGACCGGTACGCCCTGACCGCTCAGCCATGCGACCCGGTCGTGCTCGGCCTTGAGGTCGGCCGCATCCGCAGCGGGCACGCACTTGGCATACCGAGTGGTATCAGCGCTGCGAAAGACGGCTGCTCCCGACTCGCCGACGGTGACAGGCACCCAGTCATCGTCACCCAGACCGAGCAGCAGCGGCGATACGACCTCAGGTCCGAGATGATCGCTCATGGCGCGGATTCTAGCCAGCCCGGCATACCGGCTCGGGGCCGTGGGATCCCCTCCCTCATCACACCCGCGCGACCCGCTGGCGGACGACGTAGATGATGGTGAGGAGGGCGAACCAGACCGCACCGGTGTACAGACCCACTCGTGTGTCACCCTCGAATGCCAGGCTCACCAGGACGATGACCACCATCGCGACCACGAAGAGGTTCGTCCAGGGAGCGCCGGGCAGCCTGAACGCCGGCAAGGGTGCGCCCTCCAGCGCCAGCCGACGGCGGAACCGCATATGGGAAATGGCGATCATGCTCCACGTCCACAGCCCGGAGGCGCTGACGACACTGGTCAGCGTGATGAAGGCATGAGCGGGCGCCAGATAGTTGAAGAGCACTCCGACGCCGACGGCGAGCGAGGTGACCGTCAGCGCGCGCCCCGGCACCCGGCGCCGTGTCGTGTGGTGGAGCGCTCGCGGCGCCGAACCCGCGGATGCCAGGCCGTAGAGCAGCCGACTGGCCGAGAACATATTCGCGTTACAGGAGGAAAGAGCCGAGGTCAGGACGACGAAGTTCATGATTCCCGCGGCGCCGGCCAGTCCCGCTTTCGAAAACACCGAAACGAACGGGCTCACGTCAGCGGTGTACCGCGCCCACGGCTGGACGACCATGAGGACGAACAGCGCGCCGATGTAGAAGACGATGATGCGCCAGATGACGTTGCCCACCGCCTTGGGGATCGTCCGCTCCGGGTGTGCCGCCTCGCCGGCTGTGATGCCGAGCATCTCCACCCCGATGAACGCGAAGACGGCGATCTGTAGGGTGAGGAAGAAGCCGTGCCCGCCATTCGGGAAGAAGCCGCCGAACGTCCAGAGGTTGCTCAGGCTCGCACCGTGGCCGAGCGCGGTCACACCGGTGACGATGATGACGGCCCCGAAAAGGATCAGTCCCACGATGGCGATGATCTTGATCAGGGCGAACCAGAACTCGGACTCCCCGAACATCCGGACCGAGACCCAGTGCACGCCGAACAGCAGGACAAGGCCGATGAGCGCGGGCACCCACTGCGGAAGGTCCGGATACCAGTAGTGCATGTAGACACCGCTCGCCGTGAGCTCTGCCATCGGGCCCACGATGCACTGGAGCCAGTACGTCCAGCCGGTGACGAACCCGGCGAAAGGGCTCACATGGATACGGGCGTACTCGCTGAACGATCCGGCGTGCGGCGAATGGACGGCCATCTCCCCCAGGCCGCGCATGAGGCAGTACACGACGGCCCCCGCGAGAGCGTAGGCGATGAGCAGCGCAGGACCCGCGATGTGGATGCCTCGCCCGGAGCCGAGGAACAGTCCCACGCCGATGGCCATGCCGATGGACATCATCTGCATGTGCCGCGGACTGAGTCCTCGTGCCAGCCCGGAATCGCACTCCGGCCCCGTCGGCGTGTGGCGGGTGGCCGGTGCGGCCGCCGCCCCGGCCGCGGTCACGTTCGGTCGCGATCGTGACAGGTCATTGTCGGGTGTACTCGGCATGAATGGTCCCGCCTTCCCAATGGATACTTAACGTATACTTGGCGTATCGATGGCGCGTCCAGGGTTCTCACACGGGTCTGAGCATGTGAAACGGGGGTGTTACCGAGGTAGCGGACCCATGGGATGCCACGCCCACCCCCGCGCGCGGAGGCGGACGCCGGTTACCATCGGTGGCGTCTGGGCGGCCAAGGGGTGGGTAACGGCCTTCCCTTCCGGGCCGACGCCGTGGATCACAGCGGAACGTCCGGATGATGCTTCACCCGTCGTTCCCGTTCGCAGGAGAGTGATGAATGCCGGAAAGCCGGAAAGCGGCGGCTGCCATGTCGAAGTCCGGACCAACTGAGCCCAGTGCCGCGGCGGTGGAGACGAACGCCGAAACGGGCCGGACCCCTGCCTCCCCGAAAAAGGTCTCCCAGACCGGGGCCGCCGTGGAGAAGATTCGCTCCCGCATCATCGACCTGACGATCCCGCCGGGCAGCCGGATCGACGAGCCGCTGCTGCTCAAGGAGTTCCAGCTGGGCCGGACCCCGGCGCGAGAGGCCATCAACCAGCTGGCCGCGGAGGGCTTTGTGAACATCGTGCCCAACCGGGGTGGCACGTTCGTCCGCAAGCTCGACCTGGCGGAGATCGGTGAGATCGTGGTGGCTCACCAACTGGTGGAGAACAACCTCGCTCAATTGTGCAGGCTCGACGACGAGACGCTGGCCGACGACCTGGAACGCATTCAGACGCTGTACCGCGTGGAGGTCGACAACCGCAGGTACCTCAACATCACGGCGCTGAACGAGCAGTTCCATATGCGCATGAACCAGTCGATCGGCAACAGCTTCTTCCACGGCTTCGCTCAATCGACCCACCGCCATGTGCGTCGGCTGCTCGTCTACCTCTACACACTGGAGTCGGCACTGCCCGAGCAGCAGGACGAGCAATTCGAGCTCAATCTCCGGCAGCATGACCGCATCATCGAAGCGGTGCGCGACAAGGACCGCGAGACGCTCACCGAGGTGCTCCCGGAGCACGCGGGCGCCACGCAGGACCGGCTGGTACGGCTACTACAGAGCAACACGGTCGCCCCATTCCCCGTCACGCTGCGCCCTCTCGTTCTCCCGGGGGACTGAGCACACCCGGCTCAGTCCCCCGGGACGAACCGGTTACCCACCTTCTCACCGCTTGAGCAGCGTGGACGAGGAGCTCGCCCCCTCCCCCACCGAGATCGCGCCCCCTCCCGCGGGGGCTGACTGCCGTGGCCTCCGAGCAGTAGGTGCTGCCGGCGCAGGGCCTCCTGGTACCGCTCTGATGGGCTCCTCATCCCGAGCTACCAGGAAGCCCCGCCGACATGTCCCGACTACGCATCACCGGAACGGGAATCGTGCTCGACCGACCAAGCCTCCCGGCCGGCAAGCGGAATGCTTCTCAGAGCAGACTCTCGGCGAACTGGCGCTCCTCCTCCGCGTCGTGGTCGCGACCCAGCCAGAGAGTCCCGGCGATCGTGACCGCGCAGGCGAGAGCGCTGTATACGGCGAGGAGTGGCCATGTTCCCTGCCAGCTCAACAGGGCCGTGAACACCAGCGGGGCCATGGCGCCGCCGAACGTACTGCCGATCGCGAAGGCCAGCGAACTGCCGCTCGCGCGAAGGCGGGGTGAGAACTGCTCGGTGATGAAGGCGCCCTGCGGTCCGTACATGAATGAATGCAGCCCCAACCCGACCACGATCCCGCCGACGAGGACTACGAATGAACCGTTCAGAACGGCCGGCAGAAACACAAACGGCCAGATGGCCGCGATTGCCGCGGCCACCGCGTACATCCGGCGGCGGTTGACGCGGTCGGACAGTGCCGCGGCGAGCGGGATGAGCACGAGTTGCGTGGCTGAGCCGATCAGTACCGCAATCAGCACTTGCTGCGACGTGAAGCCGGCTTCCTTCGTGCCGTAGACGAGGCTGAACACAACGAACAGGGCGTACGTGACGTCCGGTCCCACCCGGGCACACGACGCGGCGACGAGGCCACGCCGCTCGGTGGAGAAGACCTCACGGACGGGAGCGGACGGGCTCTCCCCCTTGTCGCGGATGGCGCGGAACACCGGCGTCTCCTCGAGCCGGAGCCTGATCAGCAGTCCGACCCCGACCAAGACCGCGGACGTCAGGAACCCGACTCGCCAGCCCCATGAGAGGAAGGCGTCGTGTGACATCGACACCGTGAGAAGGGCCAGCATCCCGTTCGCCAGCAGATTCCCGGCCGGCGGACCGATTTGCGGCGCACAACACCAGAGCCCCCTCCGTTCCGGGGCGCCGAACTCGCTGGACAACAGCGGAGCCACGCCCAGCTCTCCGCCGACCCCCACTCCCTGCGCGAATCGCAGCGACACCAGCAGGATCGGCGCGGCGATGCCGATGGTGCCGTACGTGGGCAGCAAGCCGATGACGAACGTGGCCGCGCCGATCAACAGCAGTGTCAGGACGATGACTTGTTTGCGTCCGATGACATCACCGAGCCGCCCGAGTGCGAACGCCCCCAAGGGGCGCGAGATGTAGCCGACGGCATAGGTGGAGAACGCGAACAGCTCCGCGGCCGCGGAACTGGAGTCGGGGAAGAACAGAACGGGAAAGACAAGCGCGGCTGACACGGAGTAAATCCCGAAATCATACCATTCCAGCGCGGTGCCCGACAGGCTGGCCGCGAAGGCGTTGGCGATCTGTCGAGGTTGTGGGGGTGGCGGATTCACGCCCACATCCGAGGGGCGGGGGAGCAGTTCTTCAGGCATGTTGCCTCCAGCAGGACGAGGTATACGGAACGTATATTTGCCTTGAGTGTCAGGTCAAGGGCTCGCGCTCGCCCAGCCAGCCCGGCACTGATGCCGGTCACTCCCAGTAATATACGTCGCGTATATTTAGATCATCTGGGCGAAAACAAGCCATGGTCGCGGAGATGGGCGCACCACCGGAACGTGCGGGCCGCCCTGGAGCGGATGTGTGGTTGACACACCTAGAGGTCATATATACGTTAGGTATACGCCACGCCTTGGAGGGTAAATGCCAACGCCTATCACCGAGATCGAAGGCATCGTCGGACGTAAGGTGCGCCGTGACATCAGTCGGCTGGTCGCGTTCGCACAGGGGAATCTGGAGCGCGCCGCCCAGTCGATAGCGGACCATCCCTCGCCGCACATCGGCATCGTGTGCGGGTTCTTCGTCCGGCACGCGGAACCGCCGTCACCTGAGACGGACGGCCTGAACGGCATGGGGCAGCTCGCCGCGGGGTTCGTCGAGGCCGGTATCCCCGTCACGGTGATCACTGACGCGCCGTGCGCCAAAGCGGTATGGGCCGTCACCGGTGTTCTGCCGGGAAGGGTCGCACTGGAGGTTGTATCGGTGGACTCCGACGCCGTGCGGAGCCTGCGCGGACGTCTGGAGTCGGCGGAGCAGCCGCTCACCCACCTCATCGCGATCGAGCGCTGCTCGCTGGGCGCCGATGGGAGGGCGCACCGCGAGCATGGGTGGGACATCTCGGATGACACCGCGCCGCTGGACTATCTGTTCGAGGATGACGGCTGGAGCTCGCCTTGGACCACCATCGGTATCGGTGACGGCGGCAACGAGATCGGCATGGGTCTACTGCCCCGGAAAATCGTCGAGGAGGACATTCCGAACGGTGCCCTGGTCGCCGCGCGCACCGGCGCCGACCACTTGATCGTCTCTGGTGTCGCCAACTGGGGTGCCTACGGGTTGCTCGGAGCGGTCGCGAGCCTGCGGCCCGATCTTGCCCCGTGCCTGCTCAAGCACTTCCACGCGCAGTCCGAGCACGACGTCCTCACCGCGGCGGTCACCATCGGCCAGGCCATCGACGACAGCCGTGTCGATCGGCTCGGCCAGTTGCAGATGACGATCGACAGGCTTCCACTCGACGACCACGTTGAGATCATAAAGTCCATCACGGCCGTTTTGTCACAGAGTTCCTGACCCGCCGATTCAGCCGCCCGCCGGCGGGCGGGCAACCGGTGTGACACACAGAGCAGAGAAAGCAATGACAGGCACAGCACGTATTGTCCTCATCCACGCGACGCCCGTCGCCATGGCGCCCGTCCATGACGCGTTCGCAAGAGAATGGCCCGAGGCCGAGCTGACGAATCTGCTCGATGACGGGCTCACCACCGAGCGGGCACGCCAGACAGAGCTGACTGAGGGGTTGACCGAACGTTTTGTGGATCTGGTGCGCTATGCCTACCGCACCGGTGCCGACGGCATCCTGGCGACCTGCTCGGCGTTCGGCCCGGCGATAGACCGCGCGGCGGCTCTGCTGCCCGTGCCGGTGGTCAAACCGAACGAGGCGATGTTCCGGGCGGCACTCGCGCGCGGCACCGATGTCGGGATGCTTGCCACATTCGCCCCCTCGGTCCCGACCATGGAGGACGAATTCGCCGCCGAGGCGGAACGTCTGGGATCACCCGCGAAGCTCAGATCGATCGTCGTCGGCTCCGCGCTCGAGCTGCTGCGTGCGGGGGACGCAGGCTCACACAACCGGCTGGTCGCGGAGCAGGCATCAAGGCTCTCCGGCTGCGACGCCATCGTCCTGGCCCATTTCTCCACCTCGCAGGCGGTGGAGCGGGTCCGCGCACGGGTGGACGTGCCCGTCTACACCGCGCCGCAGACAGCCGTCCTCGCCCTGAAGGAGGCTGTCCATGGCGCCGCGTGACCGCCGCTGTCCCCCTGCGGGCCCGTCGGCCGACGTGATCGGAAAGGGGCGCGGACATGTTGCTCGGATGCATCGCCGATGACTTCACAGGCGGTACCGATCTCGCCTCCGCGCTGGTGGCGCAGGGGATCCGAACGGTGCAGGTCATTGGCGTCCCCGAGACCGGGGAGGAGGTTGTGCGGTCGGGCGCGGAGGCGGTCGTCGTCGCGTTGAAGACCCGCACGGCGCCGGTCGCCGACGCGGTGGAGCAGTCCCTCACCGCACTGCGGTGGCTGCGGGAGATCGGCTGCGAACGCTACTACTTCAAATACTGCTCGACTTTCGACTCCACCCCGGCGGGCAACATCGGCCCGGTCGCGGACGCCTTGGTGGACGCCCTCGGCATGGATTTCACCGTCATATGCCCGGCGCTGCCGGCCAACGGCCGAACCGTCCGCGACGGCCGGCTCTTCGTGGGCGATGCGCCGTTGGACGAGACTTCCATGCGTCAGCACCCCCTGACGCCGATGGATGACGCGAACGTGGTGCGGTTGATGCGGCGGCAGACTGGCTCGCGAGTCGGTCTGGTCGGCCACGGAACCGTGGCTCAGGGGCCGGAGCGGATCCGCGCGGAGTTCGGCGCGTTGCGCTCGGCGGGAATCCGATTCGCGGTCGTTGACGCGATCGACGACCACGACCTTCTCGCCATCGGCCGCGCGTGCGCCGATCTGCCGCTGGTCACGGCGAGTTCTGGGCTCGCGATCGGGCTCGCGGAGACCCCCCGTGCCCGGCCACCGCATGGTCTCACCGACGGTGATCCCCACGCCCCGGTGCCATTCGGTGGGGCGCGGGCCGTCATCGCGGGCAGTTGCTCAGCGGCGACGAACGCCCAGGTCGAGGCGGCGCGCGCGGTGTATCCGACCTTCCCCGTCGACCCCTGCGCGGTTGTCCGAGGCGAGGATGTCGTCACAGCGGCGCTGCGCTGGGCCCGCCCACTCCTGGCGGATGGTCCGGTCCTGCTGCACGCGACGCAACCGGCGCGGAATGTCATGGCGGCGAAGTCACGGCTTCCGGACGACACCGCCTCACGGATCGAGGACGCCCTCGCCTCGATCGCCCGGGGCCTCGTCGACATGGAGGTCGGCCGGTTGATCGTCGCCGGCGGGGAGACCTCGGGTGCGGTCGTAGCGGCACTTGGCGTTACCGGGCTGGTCATAGGGCCGGAGATCAGTCCAGGAGTCCCGTGGACATGGAGGCTTGGCACTCCTCGGCCACTCGCGCTCGCGCTGAAGTCGGGGAATTTCGGCTCGCGCGACTTCTTCCTCGACGCCTGGGAGCGGCTGCCATGAACCTGATCACGAAAGGGCACGAATCCCAGCTGCGGGAACGGCTCACCACGCTGGGCGCATCCGAGTCTGGGCACCCTCGATCCGGATCGGCTGTCAAAGCTGGACGAGAGCGGGCGCCACGTCGGCGGAGACCCTCCGACCAAGGAGAGCCTCCTGCACCTGGCGCTGTACAGACAGCGACGGGACGCCGGTGGCATCGTTCACCTGCACTCGACCTACGCGGCGGCGGTGTCCTGCATGGAGGGGCTCGATCCGGTCGAGTGTGTTCCACCGCTCACCGCCTATTTCGCCATGAGGATCGGCCGGCTGCCCCTCGTCCCCTACTACCGGCCCGGTGACCCGGCGCTGGCCACCGCGATCTACGACCTCGCCGCCCGTTACCACGCGATCCTGCTTGCCAACCACGGGCCGATCGTCAGCGGCACGACTCTTTCCTGGACCCGCGTACCGCACCGCATGGCCGACTGCCATACCCGACAACAGTTCCTGAGAGGACAGCGATGACTGATATCGAGCTCCAGCACCGTATGGTGTGGGCGGACGACCTCCGGTTCCACATCGTGGAAGCCGGCGAAGGACCCACGATCGTGTTGGTCGCCGGTTTCCCGCAGAGCTGCTACGCGTGGCGTCGCCTGATGCCGCTGCTCGCGGACCGCTTCCATGTGATCGCCGTCGACCTCCCTGGACAAGGGGACTCCGATAAGCCGGTGGACGGCTACGACACCCTGACGACCGGCAAGCGGCTCCGCTCGCTGCTGAAGGTCCTCGGCGAGGACCGGTACCTGCTGGTCGGGCACGACATCGGTGCCTGGGTGGGATACGCCTACGCCCATCAGTTCGCCGCCGACCTCCGGGGTGTGGTGCTCCTCGACGGCAACATCCCGGGTGTCACGCTACGGCCGACGATCACGCTCGGCCCGGACAACTGGCGGAACTGGCACTTCCTGTTCAACCCGATCCCCGACCTGCCCGAGGCACTGCTCCAGGGACGCGAGCGCATCCTCATCGAATGGTTCTTCAGCCGTAAGACCGCCAACTGGCGAACCACTTTCAGCAAGGCCGACATCGACGAGTACGAGCGCGCGTACCAGACCCCGGGCGGACTACGGGGCATGCTCGGCTACTACCGAGCAGTCCTGGAGGACATCGAGCAGAACACCCCCCTGATGCAGAAGAAGATCGACGTCCCCGTGCTCGCCCTCGGCGGTGAGGTCGGTTCCGCGCCCGACCTGTACGAGAGGATGCAGCCGCTGGGCCGCAACGTGCGCGGCGGCGTCATCGCAGGCAGCGGTCACTACATCCCGGAGGAAGAGCCCGAGGCACTCGCACGGGAAATCTCCGACTTCGCCAACAGCCTCAACGCCTAGGGAGTAGACGATGACAACAGCGAACAAGGCAGCATCCGCCCCCAGCGGTTATGTGACCCCGCTTGTGGTGCATGAGGGCTTCGCGTATGTCAGCGGCCAGCTTCCCCGGAAGGACGGCGGGATCGCGTATCACGGGAAGGTGGGAGCGGATGTCGACCTGGACTCCGCGCGCGAGGCGGCACGGCTCTGCGCACAGGCGTGCCTCAACGTCCTGAACCGGGAACTCACCGGAGGACACCGACTCCAGCGCATCCTCAAGATAACGGGATTCGTCGCCTCGGGACCGGACTTCACCGCGCATGGAAGGGTCATCGACGCGGCGTCGGAAGTCTTCATCGAAACCCTCGGCCAGGCCGGGCGGCACGCCCGCAGCGCCATCGGAGTGGCTCAACTCCCGCACGGCGCCTGCGTCGAGATCGAAGTCGTCGCCGCGGTCACTGGTCCGTGACCACAGTGGACAAGGGATTGCGCTTCTGCGCGAACCTGGGCTGGCTCTTCGGTGATGTGCCCTTTGAGGAACGCTTCACCGCCGCGGCCGAGGCCGGATTCAGTGCCGTCGAGTATGCGTCGCCGTACGGCCATTCACCGCTCACGCTGCGACGCCGTTTGCAGGAGGCGGGACTGTGCCAAGCGCTGATCAACAGCCCGGTGGGGCCTCGGGGAACTCCCACATTCGCGGGAACGGCGTGTCTGCCCGACCGGGTGCAGGCGTTCCGCGACGGCATGACCAGGGCGCTTGACTACGCGGTCGAGCTGGAGTGCCCACTGGTCCACCTGCGCGCCGGAGTAAGGCCATCAGAGGTCCAGTGGGACACGGCCTTCTCGCAATACGTCACAAACGTCGCATGGGCCGCGCAGCTCGCCTCCACGGCCGGTGTCCGGCTGGTCCTGGAGGCGGTCAACTCCCGCGACATTCCTGGATACCTCGTGAATACCCAGGAGCAGGTCGCGGGTGTGGTAGATGCCATCGGCAGCGACCAGGTCGGCATGCTCTTCGACGTCTACCACTGTCAGGTTCAGCAGGGCGACATCACCACCCGGCTGGAGACGTTCCTGCCGTCGATCGCGCACCTCCAAGTCGCGGACGTGCCCGGGCGGGCAGAGCCCGGCAGCGGGGAGATCGCCTGGGACTTCGTCTTCGACCGGTTGCGGTCTCTCGGTTACATGGGCCGGATCGGCTGCGAGTACCGCCCCGCGAACGGTACCGCCGAGGGGCTCGGGTGGCTGACGCGGTTCGTCCATACAGAGGAAGGGTGAAGGAGCCATGCGCGGACAGGACTCCGCTGGTAGGCAGGTATCCCTCTTCAGCACCCTGGCGGTTCAAGCCGCCCTGGAACAGCGATTGCTCAGAGAGTTCACCGAGGAGACGGGCATCGGCGTCCAGCCGGACTTCGATCCGACATCGGTGCTGCTGGAGCGTATCAACTCCGGAGAGGTCCCCGATGTCCTGATCGCCGTTACCGATGACATCCGGCAATTGTCGGCTCAGGGAACCGTCGACGGTCGGGCGCGCCTGCCGGTTGCCAGAACGGGCATCGGACTCGCCGTCCGGGCGCGGACGCCGCGACCGCCGATCGCGACCGTCGACGACCTGGTGCGGACATTGCTCGACGCCCGTTCGGTCGCCTACTCCAGAACGGGGGCCAGCGGCATCTACTTCGCTCAGTTGCTGGGCCGACTCGGCATCGCGGAGGCGGTGAACGCACGGGCCACGATCGTGCAGAAGGGCTTCGCCGCCGCCACCTTGCTGGATGGCAGGGCGGACCTGGCGGTGCAGCAGGTGAGTGAGTTGATGACCGTTCCCGGCGTCGATGTGGTGGGTCCCTTCCCCGCCGACGCGGCGCACGACACCGAGTTCAGCATCGCGCCGTCCACGGCTGCGGCGGGGTGGTCCCCCGCGTCGGAGTTGGTGTGCTTTCTCGGCTCCGAGCGGGCACGTACGGCTTACGGGGCATTCGGTCTCACGGCCCCGCTGCCGGTGAGGCACTTCTCCACCGGCCGCCCACGGACATCTTCGGAATTCAGCTGAAACATGCGCACTGCTTCCGGGGACCACCGCACCACCCTGTAGCGGCGCCAGTCGCACTCCTCGCACCCCAGTGCGTCACAAGCCGACCGGTGTCGGCAGCAGTCAGCGCGAGAGCACCCGGGATGCGCGAGACCGAACACTCGCCGCAGCCGAGGCTTTCGCGCACTCGCCCGGCATGATCGAAGCCCTGTCCGACCGGAATCCCACGCACGTGCTACAGCCGCTCGCCGAGGCTGCCCGGAAGGACGCCCGCCTCGACTACATCGTGGTGTGGAACACGGCTGGGATCCGGTACACCCACCCCGACCCCAAGAAGATCGGGAAGCACATCGTCGGCCCGTACGAGGAAACACTCGAACAGCTGCCGGTGGTGCTGGGTTCGGGGGCCGGTGCACTCCTTCTCGCCTCGGGCAGTTCCGTGCTGGCGAGCCGGCGGCTGCGACGGCAGACGCACGGCCTGGGCGCGGCCGAGATCACACGGATGTACGACCACCACAACGCCGTACTGCACGCGGTCCGCGAAGGGGTGGTGATCGTCCGGGGCGACGGGCGGCTGCTGCTGGCCAACGAAGGAGCCACGGGGGCCACCTGTCTGTACGCCATCTACGATCCGGTCTCCGGCCGATGCACCATGGCACGGGCCGGACACCCGGGACCCGCCATCGTCCGTCCCGATGGCGCCGTGGAATTCCCCGATGTGCCCGCCGGCCTGCCCCTCGGCCTCGGGGGCCTGCCCTTCGAGGCCGTCGAACTCCAGCTTGCCGAAGGCAGCCAAGTCGCCCTCTTCACCGACGGCCTCGTCGAAGACCGCCACCGCGACATCGACGTGGGCCTCGAACTCCTCGGCCGCGGCCCTGGCAGGCCATCCGGACCGCAGCATGGACGACACCTGCCAGGCGGTACTGGACGCACTGGTACCCGACGATCCGAGCGATGACATCGCACTGCTGATGGCCCGAACCCGCATGCTCGCCTCCACACAGGTCACCACCTGGGACGTACCCGCCGACCCTGCCGCCGTCGCCTCCATCCGCAGCCGGGTCGCCCGGCAGCTGGCCGACTGGGGGCTGGAGGAGACCGCCTTCACGACCGAGCTGATCCTCAGCGAGTTGGTCACCAACGCCATCCGCTACGGCAGCGAACCCATCACCGTTCGCCCTCTGTACAGCGTTGGGGAACCCGCTACACGCCGAACGGCAAGGTGATCTGGGCCGAGCAGACTCTCGACGACGGCGCGGCAGGCACACATGGGACGGTGGAGTCCCTCTTGGAGCAGTGGCAGGATCCGCTCCTGTGACCAAGGACTGGCCGGCGAGGTGTGCGACTTCTTCGCGGCACAGGCAAGGCTCGTAGCCATCGTCGCCCAGAGACAGCGGGTGAGCATCGCCCTGTCAGTCCTAGGCAGAAGCGGCCTCTCGTGCCAACAGCGGGTGGAGGGCACGGTGATGTCGAGGCGACCGCGATCCGCAGCCGCCATTCTCGAGGAGCGTCACCGTGCATCAATCCAATGGGCCACGAGGCCCTGGCGGCCGCCGCCTGGGCGGAAAGACCGCCCTGGTCACCGGGGCACCGCACCCATCCCCGTCTCCACCTCCCGCACCACCGTCTCGCTACAGTCCGCCGACGGGCAGACAGCGATCACCTGGCAGGGCGGTTACGGCGTCGCGGACAGTGCCGCCGCGGATCTCGTCACCCGTGTCAACCGCGAGGTGGTCTGGCCCGCGACCGCCCAGGCACTGAAGACCGCGCTCGACCACTGAGCTCGCTTGCGCGTCACCCATATCTCTTACGTTTGGAGAACACCATCATGTCGTCCCACCCCAATCACCACCCCGCGCCCGTGACCATCCAGGCCCGCCGGCTGGAGGATAAGGTCATCCTGATCACCGGCGCGTCCGCCGGCATGGGCGAGGCCGCCACGCGTCGCTTCGCCGCCGAGGGGGCACACGTCGTGGCCGGCGCCCGGCGCACCGACCGCCTCCAGGCGCTGGCGGCCGAGCTGTCGACCGCCGACAACCAGGTCATCGCCGTGCCGCTCGATGTGACCGACGAGGCCACGGTGGAAGCCGCCGTAGCCACTGCGGTCAAGCGGTTCGGTCGCCTCGACGGCGCGCTCAACAGCGCCGGCATCACCAGCGACGGCACACCACTGCACGAGAAGAACACCGATATGTACGACCGGGTCATGGAGGTCAACGCCAAGGGCGTCTTCTTGTCCATGAAGCACGAGATCCCCGCGCTGCTCGCCGCCGGGGGCGGCTCGATCGTCAATGTCTCCTCCATCGGCGGCATGGTGGGAGTGGCGGGCATCTCGGAGTACGTCGCGTCGAAGTGGGCCGTCAACGGGCTCACCAAGAGCGCGGCCCTGGAACTGGCCTCCTCCAACGTGCGCGTCAACTCCCTCGCACCGGGCTCCACCCGCACCGAGATGTGGGACATGCTCCCCATAGAATTCCAGGAGCACCTGGCCGCCAAGTCCCCGATGAACCAGATCGCCCTGGCCGACGACATGGCCCGCGCCGCCCTGTTCCTGCTGTCCGACGAAAGCCGCTGGACCACCGGCGCGGTCATCCCCGCCGAAGGCGGCCACCACATCGGACGCTGACCAACAGGTGCTCGGGCCCCCGCCACAGCGGGGCCCCCGAGCACCTACCGGCGGGGCCCGGGAGGCAGACTGGCCCGCGCTGTTCGTGGACCAGCAGCGGCGCCGCAACCCCTTCTCCCTGGTTCGGGCCGTGGTCCGGGTGGTGCCCTGACTACGCTGCTGAAGCCCTGTACTGGGACCGAGTGGGGACAACCCCACCCCGCATGCTGCTGTCGGCCGGATCGCCCCACGGAGACATCTCATGACCGAGCGAGCGCCGGTGTTCCGGGAGTGGCCGTGCGGATCGACGACGGTCATGGGCCCGCTGTCGAGTCCGCCGGGCAGGCCCCCTGGACCGTGGCCGACCACAAACTCGCGGTGGACGACGAGTTCCGTATGGGTTCCAACACCAAGACGCTCGTGGCCACTTTGATCCTGCAATTCGTCGCTGAGCACCAGGTCGACCTGACCGACTCGGTGGACAGTTGGCTGCCCGGCCTGGTCCCCGGCGGACGCGCGATCACTTTACGCATGCTCCTCAACCACACGAGCGGCCTGTACGACTACACCGACGACCCCGCCGGCCTCGCCTCGGTCACCGGCCAGGACCAGCGGCAATGGACCCCCGAAGAACTGCTCGCACTGGCCACCAGGCACCAGGCGCTGTTCACTCCCGGCAAGAAGTGGTCCTACAGCAACACCAACTACATCGCGCTCGGCATGGTGCTCGAGAGGGCCACCGGCCGTAGCGTGGCCGACCTGATCGACGAGCGGATCGTCCGGCCGCTGCGCCGGGGACGTCCTTCGCGGGTCCGAGCCACGACGACCACGTAGACACGACCGGGATCAACCCGAGCTGGGCCTGGGCCGCGGGAGCCGTTGTCTCCACCGCGGCCGACTGGGCGCGCTTCGACACCGCCTTGATGTCCGGCGAATTGCTGCCCCTGGCTCAGCTGAGGCAGATGCGCACCACCGTCCCGGCCTCCGCTCTCTGGCCCGGGGCTCGCTACGGACTCGGCCTGATCAGTACCCCACTGAGCTGCGGGGGCCTCGTCTGGGGCCACGGCGGTGACATCCCCGGCTACGAGACCCGCGGCGGCGCCACCGAAGACGGCCGCGCCGTCTCGGTCACCGTCACCGCGCTGCCCAACGCCCTACCCACCGACCAAGCCGGTCGGCAGACCGCCGCGGACCACGTTGTCGACTTCGTCGACACTGCCCTCTGCGGTAAGTGACCCGCCCCACCGGCGTCGGGTCCTCGCGCCGCTGCCCGGCTCTTCCGTGGTCAGCGCGGCATGTGAACGGGTAGTTCGGTGGCACCCCGGAACATCCACCCGCGGACGATGATTTCGTGATCGGGTTCGAGACGGATACGGGGATGGCGAGCGAACAACTCCTCCAGCGCGATGCGTGCGATCTGCGGTGCGAAGGCACTGCCGGAGCATGCGTGGCGGCCGGTGCCGAAAGCCAGATGGCCATGCGCAGGCCGGTCGAAATCGTAAATCTCCGGCCGGTCGAACTCGGCCTCGTCGTGATTCGCCGAGCCGTAGCACAGCCACACCGTGTCACCCTGACGCAGCCGCACGCCGGACAGCTCAATGTCGCGGTTCGGCACCCTGGAGGCCCCGCTGAACAACGGCGACAACCAGCGCAGCCCCTCTGCGACGGCCTTCGGGAGCAAGGCGGGATTCGCCACGACCCGACCGAGCTGCTCGGGTCGGGTCGTCAGACCCAAGAAGGTGGACCCGCAAGCGTGGCCCGGCTCCTGGAGCCCTCCGAGCAAGATGATCAACAGGGACGGCAGCATGTGCTCGATGCCGCGCACCTCGCCATCGGGCATGCCGTCGTGCAGCCAGTGCGAGATCGCCGATTCGTCCGGCCGGCCGCGGAGCCGTTCAACCATGTCCTCGACAACCTCACGGATCTCCGCCGCGGCGGCGTCGCCCCCTTCGTACGCCTCGGGGTCGACCAGACCGCGCGCCGCCGCGTGGGACAAGCTGTGGAACCAGCGCTGGAGCCGATCGGTACTGATGTGGGTGAAACCGAACCGGTCCGCCACGCAGCGCACGCTGACCGGTTCGAAATAGTCGGCCAGCAGATCAATGTGTGTTCGCCCGGCCAGCTCGTCCAAGCGAGCGCGAACCGCCGCCCGCACGGTGGTGTCCAGGGTCGACTTGAAAGCACGCGGACGCAGTGGCGGGTCGATCACTCGCCGCAGCTCGCCGTGCGTCTGCCCCTCCGCGCTCAGCACGTTGGGCTGACCGAACACGCGATCGTGGCCGGGACTCGTGCCGCCCCGGAAGTGCTCGGCGTCCTCGGCGATCTCGTGACAGTGACGCCAGGTGGTGGCGATCCACGCGTTGAGCGCCGGTATCCAGGCGATCGGCGCCTCCTTGCGCAGCCGGGAGAAGATACGGTCCGCATCGGTTTCCAGTTCGGCCAAGGTCATGTTGTCCAGCCAGGCGACGTCAACGGCCATGGTCATCCTCCTAGAGGTCGAGGGCCAGGTGGGGCGTCAGGGAACGAGAGGTACAGATCATCATCACGTCGCCGGACTCACGCTCGTCGGCGGAGAGAACGTCGTCGCGGTGATCGGGGATGCCCCCCAGCACCGCCGTTTCACATGTTCCGCACGTGCCCGTACGGCAGGAGGACAGGACCTCGACGCCCGCCTCCTCCACGACTTCCAGGATCGACTTGCCCGGCGGAACCGTAAGTGTGTGGCCGGACCGTGCCAGACGGACCTCGAACGCCCCACCCACGGCATCGCCGGCGGGGCTGAACCGTTCGAAGTGGACGGTACTCCCGGGCCGTTCGTCCACGTGCCGCCGAACCGCGTCGAGCAACAACTCCGGTCCACAGCAGTAGACCCTGGTCCCGTTGTCGGCACAACGCAGCGCCGTGGACAGGGGAAGCAAGCCCCGCTCGTCCTCCGGGTACACGTGCACCCGGTCCCCGTACCGGGCCAGCTCGTCCAGGAACGCCATGGAGGCGCGACGCCGCCCTCCGTAGTAAAGCTGCCACTCGGACCCCGAACGCTCCACCTCCGCCACCATGGGCAGGATCGGCGTGATGCCGATCCCGCCCGCGATGAACACGTACCGGCGAGCGGGTATCAGCGGGAAGTCGTTTCGGGGCCCGTCGATACGGAGTACCGACCCCGGGGCGACCACGTCGTGCAGATATCTCGATCCACGGCCGGCCGGCACCCGCAGCACGGCGACGCGCCAAACGCCGCTGTCCACGCCTCCGGTCAGCGAGTATGGACGGGTGAGTCCGGGCTCGAGCGCGATATCGACATGGGCGCCGGGTGTCCACGCTGGTAGGGGGCAGCCATCGGGATCGCTCAGTGTCAAGGCGACGACATTCTCAGCGATGCTTTGTTTATGGGTCACCAACAGGTGCATGAGCGGCTTCTCCCGTCCGACCGCGGTGTGACGACGGCGACCGGAACTCTCTACCGATCGGGCAGGAGCACGACCTTGATAGCCCCAAGGTCATGGGAATCCCGCCCGGCGACGCGGATCGCCGAGTTCGCTTCATGAAGAAGGGGGAACCGGCGGCTGAAGGGGCTCAGGCGTAGACGCCGTGAAGCGCGCTCGGGTCGAGCAGACCCTCGGCCTGACGACGGAGCATATCCGCGACATCCGGTGTCGAGGAGAGCAGAAAACGGCCCTCGCGCAGCCCCTCGACGTAGGCCCGGCCGATCTCCTCCGGCTGCTGGATGCCGTAGGGCACCTTGTCCTCGATGGCTGCCGCACCATCATCGCCCTGATCCACCGGAACTCCGTAGAACTTGACGGTGTTATCGAAATTTGTCGCGGTGTGGTCCGGAGCCAGCAGAGAAACCCCCACTCCTTGGGGCCGCAGCCACTCGGCGAGGCACTGCGTCATACCGACGATCGCGTTCTTGGAAGTGATGTACGGCGCGACCATCGGCGAGATCGGATGCCCGGCGACGACTCCGAGGCTCGATGTCGTGTTGACCACGTGCCCGCGGCTCTTCTTCAGATGGGGCAGGAAGGCCATCACGCCGCGCACCTGGCTCAAGACGTTGAACTGCAACACCCGCTCCCACTCCTCGAGTGGGATCTGGTCAGGAGACCCGGCCACGCCGATACCCGCGTGATTGTGCAGGAGATCCACGCGGCCGAACCGCTCGACCACCCGATCGGCCAGCGCCTGTACATCGCGGTCGCTTGTGACGTCGCAGCGGATACCGACCGACTCATGGCCCAGAGCGCGAATTTCCTCGGCAGCCCGTGCGGCACCCTCGGCATCAATGTCCGCGATCACCACCGTACTGCCCTGGTGGGCGAGCGCGGCGGCGCACGCACGGCCGATCCCACCGGCTCCGGCGGTGATCACCGCTATCTTGCCTGCGAATTCCATGAGTGCTCCTCGTCGTCGAGTGAGACATAGGCTGATGGTTGTGAATCGGTATGAGCGAAGAAGGGGCCAAGCTAGGGGACGACCAGTCCACCGTCTGCCAAGTAGGTCGCACCGGTGACGAAGGACGCGGCGTCCGAGAGCAGGAAGACCGCTACATTGGCGATTTCCTGCGGATCCGCGAGGCGGCCGATCGGGGTCTTGCCAACTATCGCTTCCATCATTTCGTCGGTACTGAGCCAGTCCAACAGCATCCTCGTACGGGTCGCGCCGGGCGCGAGACAATTGACCCGGATGCCGCGGTCCGCGTAGTCGAGCGCCGCGGCCTTGGTCAGTCCGACGACGCCATGCTTGCTGGCGATGTACGGAGAGATGAATTTCTCGCCGATAACGCCACCCACCGATGCCGTGTTGACGATGGCACCACCACCACTGGACAGCATGGCGCTGATCTCGTGCTTGAGGCAGATGAACGTGCCACGCAGATTGACGCCGACCACCCGGTCGAAATCCTCGATGGTCAGTTCGTGCAACGGCCCTTCGGCATGCGCTGCGGCGTTGTTGAAGGCGAGATCGAGGCGACCGTATTGGTCGACCGCGGCCTGCACAAGACTCTCCACGGAGTCCGGGTCGGCGATGTCCGCACAAATACCGGTCGCCTCACCCCCCATCTCCTCGATCTCTTTCACCAGTGCGTCGAGTTCGTCCCGCGAACGCGCTCCGCACACGACCGAGGCCCCTGCCGTGGCGAGGGTCCGCGCCGCGGCGGCTCCAATACCGCGACCGGCCCCGGCGACGATAGCGACACGGTCGCGCAGATCTACCTTGAGCTGAGTGGCTCCGGGTGCTCGCTCAGGAATCATGACGATCCTTTCGATGAGGCCATAAGATCGCCGCCAGGTTCGAAGAACGTATTGGTCCGGCGCACCCAGTGTGTGCTTCAATATGCTGGCGCGCTCATCGACTGGCAGAACGAATAGGCCGTGCAATGTCCTTTTCCAGCATTCTCTGCACTGCGGCCTTGCTCACACCGAACGGTAGGCCCCCGGCATACATAAAGGCAATTATCGCTTTTTCAATGTATACATAAACGACCTCTTATGGCATCCGGGCCCTGGACGACGGACGCACACCGAGGGTAATCGAAGATGCGCCCTTAGTGGCGGTTTACACATGGAACACATGCCACCAGATTGGACATAATGGACGCAGTGTTCTGGGCAGGTAGCATCGCTAATGAGGAGCGAGATGAACGCCTTCAGCGATCATGAGCGAGGCGAAGCGTTCCCGTTCGGCGACGTGGCGGCCGCCCTGGTCGATGGCAACGGCATCGTGCGGGGATGGTCCCGGACGGCCGCGCGACTGCTGGACCGCTCACCCGCGGACGTTTGCGGTCACTCGCTCCGGCGACTGCTCGTCCAGCAGTCGGATCCGACGTGCGGGCCTGGAAGCGCGGGGCAGGCGCTGCTGCGTCATCGTTCCGGCCGCGCGGTTGACGTCGCCTTCGACGTACTGCCGTTGGACGGCACACCCGACCTCCTCGTCCTGGCCGCGCCCACGTTCCGCGTCACCGGCTGGGGGCGGAACGAGGCTGTCGTGCGCGCGCTGCTGGCGCAGGACCGGGTGGGGCTCGGCATCCACGACATGGACCTGATGACCCTCCACAGCAATGTCACCCCCGATATGTTCGGTGGAACCCTGGTGGTCGACAGCCAACTGCGCGAGATCATCTCTGATCCGGACGCCGCGGCGGCACTGCGGCAGGTACTGGTCACCGGCATCCCGATGATCGATCGGAAGCAGCGCGTTCGGACACCCCGCGTGCCCGGCAAAGAATGGTGCTTGTCCCTGTCAGCCTTCAGACTGGAGGATGCGAAGGGGCAGCCCACCGGCCTCGCCACCCTGTTCACCGACATTACCGAGCAGCAGCGCTCCAGCTACCACCTGGATCTGCGCCATGAGGCCGCGACACGGGTCGGCCGTTCCCTCGACGTTCTGCGCACAGCTCAGGACTTGGTTGACGTTCTCGTCCCGGCGCTCGGTGACCTGGCCTGGGTCAGCCTCGCCGAAGCCGTGCTCGAGGGTGACGAACCTCCGAAACTGGCAGGCCCGGGACAGTGGCACCTGCGCAGGGCCGCCGCGGCATCGGTCGGTCCCTGGCCACCCGGGCTCTGGCCCCCCGAACTCGGCGATGAGCCGCCGATGCCGGACGTACCCGTCCTGCGCAGGGTCCAGCACGGCGAGACCGTGGTGGCACCGGACCGGGCGGCCTTCATGGCCATGATCGACTTCGACTCGCAACTGGCCGCGTTCTTGATTCCCGAGCACGGGCACTCGTTGGTGGCGGCACCTCTGTTCGCCCGGGGGCTCGTGCTGGGAGCCGTTGTGGTCTGGCGGACCAGCCGGCCTGAGCCATTTGACCAGGCGGACGCGGAGTTGCTGACGGAGATCGCTACCCGCGGTGCGCTGAGCGTCGACAATGCCCGCCGATACACCCGCGAGCACCGCGAAGCAGTCGTCCTGCAACAGCGCCTGCTTCCCCGCGCCGCCACGGACACTCCAGCGGCCGAAACCACCGGCTTCTACCGGCCCGCCGGAAATGGGGCCGACATCAGCGGAGACTGGTTCGAAGCCATCCCCCTGCCTTCCCTGCGGGTCGCCCTCATCATCGGGGACGTGACCGGTCACGGCCTGCCGGCCACCGCCACGATGGGGCGCCTCCGGGCCGCCATCCATACCCTTGCCGACCTGGAAATGGAGCCGGACGAACTCCTCACGCATGTCGATGACCTCGTCCAGCAACTCGGCAACGAGGCGCCTCAGGGACAGCAGGACACGGTCGGTGCGACCTGCCTCTACGTTGTCTACGATCCCGTCACCGGACGCTGCACGATGGCCAGCGCGGGTCATCCGCCCCCCATCGTGGTCAGGCCCGATGGCACGGTGCGGGACATCGACGTCACCCCTGGGCCTCCCCTCGGGGTGGGGGGCATGCCCTTCGAGGTCGCCGAGACCCATGTGGCGCCCGGATCCATCCTCGCTCTCTACACCGACGGGCTGGTCGAACACGGAGATCACGATCTCGCTGCCGGAATCCAGCAACTGACCGACGACCTCGCCGCCTTTGGTGGCCCAGGTCAGACCCTGGACGACATCGGCCGCTCCCTGCTCACCGGCACCAGCGATGCCCCGGCCCGGGACGACATCGCCCTGCTCCTGGCCCGCACCCGGGCGATCCCGTCGGACAACGTCGCGAGCTGGGAGTTCGCCGCCGACCTGACCCAGGTGGCAAGCGCCCGAGAGGCCACTACCCGCCAGCTCGCGGCCTGGGGGCTGGACGTGGAGGACGTCGCGTTCACCACCGAATTGCTGGTGAGTGAGCTGGTCACCAATGCCATCCGCTACGCCGGCGGGCCGGTGGGGCTGCGGCTCATCCGCGAGGACGTGTTGGTATGCGAGATCTCCGACCCCAGCAACACTCAGCCGCGGCTGCGCCGGGCTCGTACCACCGACGAGGGAGGTCGCGGCCTGTTCCTCGTGGCCCAGCTCGCGTCCCGCTGGGGCTGCCGGTACGGGCATACCGGAAAGACCATCTGGACCGAACAGCCCCTTGCTGCCGCCGGCGCTAGGACTGAACGGTGACGGAGAGCAGTCCGTCGGCATGCAGGCGCCGAAGCTCCTTCTTGTCGAACTTGCCAACCGACGTACGCGGCACCTCAGTCACGAAGGCCCAGCGTTCCGGCAGCTGCCAGCGTGCGATACGGCTGCTGAGGAACTCCCGCAGTTCGTGTGTCGTGACGTCATGGCCCGGTGCCGCGACGACCACGGCCAGCGGCCGCTCGCCCCACCTGTCGTCGGGCACCCCGACCACGGCCGCCTCGGCGACCGCCGGGTGGCCCATGAGGTGATTCTCCAGTTCGACGGAGGAGATCCACTCGCCACCGGACTTGATGACGTCCTTGGCCCGGTCGGTGAGTGTCAGATAACCGTCCGGCGAGATGCGTCCCACGTCGCCCGTGCGCAGCCAGCCGGAGTCGAACTTGTCAGGGTCGGGTTCCCCGTCGCCGATGTAGGTCGCCGTGATCCATGGGCCTCGTACCAGGAGCTCTCCCACCGATGCGTCGTCCCAGGGGAGTTCGGCGCCGGTGTTGTCGATGATTTTGGCTTCCACCGGTGCCAGGAAGCGGCCTTGGGTCAGCCGGTACGTGCGCTCGGTATCGCCGTGGGCAGTGGCCGGTGGCCGGGCGATGGTGCCCAGCGGCGACATCTCCGTCATTCCCCAGGCCTGAAGCGCGGTCACGCCGTGCTCTTCGGCGAACGCCCGCATCAGGGAGTCGGGCATGGCCGAGCCACCGACGACGGCTTCCCGCAAGGAGGACAGATCGGTCCCGGGTTGCCGGCGCGCGTACTGCAACAGACCGCTCCATACAGTCGGGACGCCGGCGCCCTTGTTGGGACGAACCGCCTGGATGAACTGGGCCAGTGGTTCCGGCGAGAGGAACCGGTCGGGCATGGCCAGCGAGGCGCCGGTCAGGAATGCCGCGTACGGCAGTCCCCAGGCCATGACGTGAAACTGCGGGACGATGGCCAGTACCAGGTCCCGTTCCGAGAGTCCGAAGGCGTCCGGCAGTGAACTCGCCAGCGCGTGCAGGTAGACGGAACGATGGCTGTACACCACTCCCTTCGGGTCGCCGGTGGTGCCCGAGGTGTAGCACATGGCGGCCGGGGCGTTCTCGTCGATGTCGGGCCACGCGTAGGAGACGGGCGCGTTGGCGGTCAGTTCCTGATACGAGTGCACCGCGACGCCCAGGCCGTCCAGGGGCGAGAGGTCCGCGGGGCCATTGACGATGACGTGCTCGATGGCCTTGCTTCCCGGCAGGATGGACACCAGCGTCCCGACCAGGGTGTTGTCGACGATCACGACCTTGTCCTGGGCGTGGTCGGCGATGTACTCCACCTGCTCGGGGAACAACCGGATGTTCAATGGGTGCACGATGGCCCCCATCGCCGGCACGGCGAAGTAGACCTCCGCGTGCTCCTGGTTGTTCCACATGAAGGTGGCCACGCGGTCGCCGCCGCGCACTCCGAGGCTGTGCAGGGCATGCGCCAGACGTGCGGCGTTCCGGCCTGTTTCGGCGAAGGTGGCGGACCGCGGGCCGTGCGGGCCCGCTGTGACGATCCGCGAGTCCCCATGGATGCGGGAACCGTGTTCGAGAAGTCTGCGGATCTGGAGCCCGACTCCCTGCATGGTGCTGTGCACTGCGTTTCTCCGATCGGCTTGGGGCCCGCACAGGGGGTTGGCCCGGTGATCACGGGGGCGGGGGCGTCGGCCCTGGCTGGTCACACCGGATCTCTGACGACGTTGAGGCTGATCGGCTGCCCGGACTCCCGCCGGGGATGCGGCAGGAGGACGATGAGCAGCGCTCCGACCGCCGCGGGCAGCGCGAAGGCGTAGAAGTTCCACGCCGACGGCAGGTGGGAGTCCAGCAGCACTCCTCCGTACAGAGGGCCGGCGATCCCGCCCAGGCGGCCCAGGGCGAGGGCGGTGCCGAGTGCGGTCGCCCTGAACTCGGCCGGGTATCTGCCGGCGATGTACACATTGAGCAGGATCTGGGTGCCCAGGCTGCCGATACCGGCAAGTACGACGGCGATGTACACCAGCAGCATCGACAGGGGCTGGCTCAGCGTGGCGACGCCCACGACGGCCGTCAGGAAAGAGATGATCACTGTCCGCCGAGAGCCGATCCGGTCAGCCAACTTGCCCATGACGACGGGACCGACGGCCGTGCCCAGATTGAGGACGACGAGGAAGGTCAGTGCCGATCCGAGGGGGTATCCCGCGGTTCGCATGAGGACGGGCAGCCAGGTGGACAGGCCGAAGACCACCAGCAGCGCGCTGAACATCGCCGCGCCGAAGGTGATTGTCGTGAGGAGGTAGGGGCGGGTGAACAGTACGGCGAAGCGCCGTAGACCGGAGTACTCGGCCGCCGCCTGCCCGGCTGTGGGCAGATCCGCCGAACGGGGCAGATGGAAGTGGGCGAGGGGCAGCACGATCAGCGCGGCCAGCCCCCCGGCCAGGAACTCGAAGCGGAAGCCCAGGCCGGGTACGAGAGTGGCGGCGATGACGGCGGCCAGGGCGCCCCCGACTCCCGCTCCGGCGAAGGCCAGGGTGGTGTAGAGATTGCGGCGGTGGTCGGGGGCATGCTCGTAGACGAGTGCCGCGACGGTGGGCAGTACTCCTCCGACACCGAGCCCGACCGCGAATCGGCTGACGCCGAAGAGCTCCGCGTTCGGCGCCATTCCGCAGGCGAGCATCGCCCCCGAGAACAGGGAGACGCTGATGAGGACGAGCCGTCGGCGGCCGATCAGGTCCGCGGCCCATCCCATGAGGAGAGCGCCGAAGAGCATGCCGATGGGGGTGAGGCTGCCGAGGAAGCCTGCCTGACGGGACGTCAGTCCCCAGCCGGAGTCCGCCAGAAGGTGCGGCAGGGTGGCGCCGAAGGCGATGACGTCGTAGCCCTCGAGGACCATGCACACAGCGCACAGCGAGAGGACGGCCGGGGTGCGGGGAGCCGTCTGGGGCATGGAGATCACCAACTGCTCTCGTCGGTCTGGGCCTGTGGCTCGATCCCCAGCCGGGCCAGCGACTCGACGTAGTCGGCGACACCTGACACCAGGTCGAACTCGGGCTCGTAGCCGAGGTCACGGCGTGCTCGGGTGATGTCCATGACACCGTGCACGGGGCCGATACCGAGATATTCGAAGCCTCGGCCGATGGTGATGTCGGCAGACGGGTACTGAGCGCGCACCGCGTCCGCGAAGTCTTCGAGTGTGGTGCGTACGCCAGTGCCGATGTTGTACACCCAGGAGCCGAGGTTCGTGCTGGTACAGGCGCGCACGATGGCCTGGGCGACGTCCTTGGCGTACATCATGTCGTCGCCCTGCTGGCCTCCGCGGCCGACGGTGGCGGGAACGCCCAGCATCGCGTTCTCGATGATGCGACTGTGGACTCCGACGGGACCGTGGCGGGCCTTCTTGCCCGGTCCGTAGATCGCGCCGAACCGCAGGGCCACGAAGTCCATGCCGAAACGCTCGGCGTATACCCGTCCGGCCTCCTCGCTAAGGATCTTGGAGGCGCCGTAGGCCCGCAGACCGGGTGTGGGGCCGCGGGGGTAGTCCTCGGTGACCGGCACGTAGGTGGGGTGGGCGAACTCGCCCGTGATCGGGGCGTACACCGCCTTGGAACTGGTGTAGACGACGCGTCGCACCTCCGCCCGGCGCGCGGCTTCCAGTACGCCGACCGAGCCCAGTGCGTTGACTTCGAATGCCCGGTAAGGATCGGACGGCGCCACCACGACGGCGGCGAGATGGGCGACGGTGTCGATGTGCCGGCTGGTCATCAGCCGACCCAGCCCCTCGACGTCCATCAGATCCTGTTGCACGAACTCGAAGTGGGGTTCCAGGTCGGGCAGCAGGTCGAAGTCCGGACGCACATCCAGCACTGTGACCTGGTGGCCTTCGGCCAGGAGTCGTCGTACGGCCCAGGCGCCGTTGACACCGAGACCGCCGGTTACCAGAACCTTCATGGTGTCTCTCCGTTCCGTGCGGGCACAGTCTCGGTGAACAGCGCGGTGAAACATCCCGGGCAGAATCCCTGGCGCAGCACGACGTCCACGTCGAGGTAGTGACGGGCGTTGTCGTTGAGGTGGGGGCCGGCGGTGCTCGGGGCGCCCTCGAAGACCTTGGTCAGCCGGTGGCGCCAGTCGGGACCCGCGGGTGCCACGGGGGTGTCGCAGTGCCGGCACACGTAGTGCGGGGAGCCGTCCACCAGGCGCTGAACGAGGTTGTCGTCCACGGCCTGCTCGTCGGCGGGCATCTGATGCGCGGTGTGGGTGTCAGCCTTGGACACGGTTCCTCCTGTCGGCACGGACGGCTTCGCGGCATGCGGCGGTGGCTGTCGCGTTGACGGTGAACGAGTCGTCGAGGACGACGCCGTAGACCGTGCGCGCCGCGTCGGGCGACACCTTCAGTTCACGGACATCCGTGGCGACCAGTTCGGGGTCGCGGAGCACCGGGTCTCCGTATCCGCCGCCGCCCTGCCACCGCATGACGTAGACGTCGCCCTGCTGAAGGAGACTCTCCTCCTGGTTGGAGGGGAACTCGGGGGTGCCGCCGAGTTCCGCCACCGTGGAAGGCAGCTCGCCCCGGGCGAGCAGTTCCGCCGCGTCGGATCCGCGTACGGCGATGTCCTCCTGTGCGGCTCCGGGGTGGCCTCCGGCCAGGCCGCGATTCATCGAAACGGCCTTCCCCGAACCGGAGATGACCTGATAGATGGGCGCCGGGCTGTGGTAGGGGGTGAAGGCGACGCTGCCGCTCAGGCCGCCGCGGTAGCGGCCGGGACCACCGGAGTCGGTCTCCTCGCGACGCCACAGGTAGAGCAGGGGTGTGGTGAACTCGTTCATCTCGACGTCCGGGACCTTGCCCATGGGGATGAACGGCAGACCGGCCGTGTCGACACCATCGTGGTCGCTGCCCGCGCCGAAGCCACCGGCCATCGGTTCCAGAATGGAGGTCGCGAACGGTGCGCCGTGCTGGTTGAGGCCGGCGACGATACTGAGGTCCCAGCTGCCACAGCAGACGCTGGCCACCGAGGACCGGGTCGACGGATGCGTGTCCAGCATCTGCGACAGGCACTCCATCACCGCGTTGGTGGTCGCCCAGGAGGATGCGACCGAGCCCTTGCCGACGGCGGCCGGGAAGGTGGCGTTGTTCAGGGTGCCGGGCTCGCTGATGATGTCGACGCACCGCATGATGCCGCCGGGCGCCCATGGCAGGTCGCCGCAGAGCAGGGGCATCATGGCCGAGATGATCCCGCCGTAGAGTCCGGTGAAGGTGCAGTTGATCATGCCGGACTGCTCGTCGGTCCCGGTGAAGTCGAACAGCAGGTCGGAGCCGGTCTTGGTGAGCTTCAGCCGGATCGCGTGTGCCTTGCGGTCGCCGGTGTGCGACTGCTCCTGGTGATTGACGGCGGTCCAGGTGCCGTCCGGGATCGCGGCCAGCCTGTCCCGCAACCGCTGCTCGGCATCGCGCATCTGCAACTGCATGACCTGTTGGACGGTATCCGCGTCGAATTTGCGGATCAGCTCCGCGATGCGCTCATGGCCCAGCTTGTTGGCCCCCACCTTGGCCCGCAGGTCCAAGGCGACCAGCTTGGGGATGCGGGAGCGGCGTACGTACGCCTCCTCGACGTCACATTGGATCACTCCACCGCGTACCACCTTGATCGGCGGCATGGGCAGTGACTCCCAGAAGACGTCTTCCGCGCGCGGGGTCCAGCTGCCGGGGCTCACTCCGCCGACGTCCAGTTGGTGGGCGACGGCCGCGGTCCAGCCGAACAGCTTTCCGTCGTGGAACAGGGGGGCGAAGAGCGCCACATCGTTCTGGTGGAGGCCACCGCCCACCCACGGGTCGCTGCACAGAAACATGTCTCCCGGCTCGATGCCCGGGTTGTCGGCGCGATTCCGCAGGATCCAGCCGATGGCCAGCCCGATCGACGCGACGAGCTGGGTGTTGTACGGGCCGACCTGCACGATGTGTCCGTAAGGGTCGGTGAGCGCCACGTCGAAGTCGTTGCAGTCGGTGACCACGAGGGAACCGCTCATGCGGCGCAGTGCGTCGCCCATCAGGTCGGTGATGGCGAAGATGCGGTTGCGTACGACTTCGTAGGTGAGCGGGTCGACCTCGGCGCCGCCGAGGTCCGTGGGGTACAGCGGCAGGTGCGCGGGAAGGTCCGTACGGATCTCTTCGTTCGTATACGGCCTGCTGGCGAAGATCTCCGAGCCGGGTACGGGCGTCACAGCCATCATGGCCTCCGGTCATCAAGGTGAAGAATGATGTTGCGCAGGGAGTCCACCTGAGCCGAGGCGTCGCGGGGTACGACGACGGTGGTGGTGCCGGCCTCGACGATCGCCGGGCCTTCGAGACGGTGTCCGTGGGTGAGGCGGGCGTAGTCGTAGATCGCCGTCACCTCCCACCCCCTGCGCGAGTCCAGGAAGACTCGCCGGGTGCCGCTGAGCGCGCTCCTGGCGTCCTCGCTCTCCGCCTTGGGGGCGATCGGCAGCTCAGGGGTGAAGGCGGTGGAGCCGATACCGAAGACACGGTGGTTGATGAGCTGGAAGCCGGCGTCGGCGTGCCCCGTTCCGCGGCCGAACATCTGTTCATATGTGTATTCGAAGTCGGATATCACGCTGTCCATGTCGGCGTCGGTGAGCGGGCCCGAGCCCACCGGCGTCGGAACTTCGAACATTTGCGCCGTATAGCGGATGTCGAGCTGCCGGCGCATGCCGATGGAGGTGAACGACACTCCTTGGGCCTCGAGCCGAGCGGTGAGCCCCGCCTCGAGTTCGGCGAATTGCCGCTCGACCCGCGCCGCGTCGAAGGGGTAGGTCGCGGGGTTCGAGAGTTCGGCGGACAGCACGACATCGGAGGTGGTGAGGCCGTACGCCGAGAAGGCGTTGGCGTCACCCAGCGGGATATAGATCTCCTTGATTCCGAGATCGGCGCCGTAGGCGAAGCAGTGCGCGGGACCGCCACCGCCGAAGGCGTAGAGGACGAAATCGCGAGGATCGTGGCCCTGTCCGACCACCACCCGGCGCAGCAGGTCGGCGGTCTGAGCGTTCTGGATCTCGAAGACCGCGGCCGCGGCCTGTTCGGCGTCGAGGCCGAGAGGTGCGCCGATCCGGGTCTCCAGGGCCTTGCGCGCCCGATCGACGTCCAGCCTCTTGGTGCCTTCCGCGAACGTCTTCGGATCGAGGATGCCCAGGACGAGGTTGGCGTCGGTCACCGTCGGCTCGACGCCGTCCTGGCCGAAGCAGGCGGGCCCCGGGCGGGCGCCGGCACTGCGCGGGCCCACGCGCAGATTGCCCCCCGCGTCCAGCCAGGCGATCGCACCGCCGCCCGAGCCGATCGAGGTGACGTTGACCATCGGGGTGCTGACGGTGAACTGGTTCAGCGTGGTGGAGCTTGAGTACACCGGTTCCCCGTCGACCACCAGGCCGACCAGGAACGTCGTGCCCCCGATGTCGGAGGTGATGATATTGCGGTGGCCCAGTTTGCGGCCGAGGTTACGGGCTCCGACCACGCCACCGGTGAGCACCGAGCCGATGGTCGTGATGGCCTGTGCGGGTGCGTCCTGCGCCGAGACCGTTCCCCCGCTCCCTTGCATCACCAGCAGCGCGCCGTTCAGCCCGCGGAGCTCGAGTTCCTTGGTGAGCGGTGCCAGATAGTCCCGCAGGGTCGGACCGACCTGCGCGTTCATGACGGTGGTCACGGTCCGCTCGTATTCGCGGATCTTGGGGCTGAGGTCACTGCTCAGGCATATATAGGTGCCCGGGCTCTCTTCCTCGATAATCTTGCGGAGCCGGATCTCGTGCTCCGGATTGACAAAGGACCACAGCAGGCTCACCGCTATCGCGGCTACGCCGTCTTCCAGTAGTTCCCGGATGGCGACGCGCGCCTTGTCCTCGTCGAGACGTACGACGACCTTTCCCTGGTAGTCGATGCGCTCGGTGATCTCCTTCACCATGCGTTTGGGCAGGAGCGGCGGGGGCTTGCGTGTCGCCGCGACGTTCTGGATCTCCTCCGGCCCAAGGCCGGCGTACCGGCCCTCGACATTCATGATGTAAATCGAGTCACGGTGCCCTTTTGTGGTCAGCAGTCCAACCCGGGAGACGTTTCCGGTGACCAATGCGTTGAGAGCCGCCGTTGTTCCGTGACAGATGTAGTCCACATCGGACAGCGTCGCCTCACGGGACCGGCCGAGCTTGCGGCCGATCTCGTCCACGGCGTTGAGAAACCCCTCCGCAAAATCGGGCGGAGTGGATGGAACTTTGGCGGTGGTGATGTTGCCCTGATCATCACCCAGAAATGCGTCGGTGAACGTGCCACCGATATCTATCCCGAGAATGGCACTCATATTGTCCCTAGCTCCAAGCATGGCTAAGCCGATCGGCCACGAAGAGGAGTCAAATACCAGGCGCTTTGTTTGTCGGCCCAGCGGAGGCACTTGACCCGGCGCATTCATCTCAAGAGATGCGGCGTTGCCGGGTAACTCTAGGGGCATCCAAGCCATATGCATAGTAACGCTTGTTCGATGAATCCATAACGGATACCTTATGGACAACTGCCAGTGAGGCAGGACCTGAACGACCGTGCGGGAGGGCCGCCCCATGGAATCCCAACTTTCGCTGCGCAGGCTCGAGGTCTTCTGCCTCGTGGTGGAGGAAGGCAGCGTGACGCGCGCCGCCGAGCGGCTCAGAGTCGCCCAGCCGGCGGTCTCCAGCCAGCTCCGCGCGCTGGAGCAATGGATCGGGGCGCGGCTGTTCGTCCGGACCTCCGGCCGCATGGTGCTGACCGAGGCGGGCACCCGGGCCCACCTGTGGGCCCGGGAGATGCTGGCCAGGTGTCTACAGGTCCGCCGCGACGTGGAGGAGCTGACACTCGGCACGGGAGGCAGTGTCGTGCTCGCCTCCAGCCTGGCCGTCGGCACCTATCTGCTGCCGCCCCTGATGACAGCGTTGCGCGCCGAGCGGCCCGGAGCCGATATCACCATCCATGTCACCCAGCCGGAACACGCACTGCACGCCGTGGAGATCGGCGAAGTCGACTTCGCCGTCATGACCCGCGACGAACGCGCACTCCCCACCTCCGTCGTCGCCGAGACGCTGCTGGACGAGCCCTTGATCCTGTGCGCCAGTCCCGGTGGGCCGCCTACGGCGGACTCCGTCTCGCTGAGCGCCCTTCCCAAACTGCCCCTGGTAGGAGTGCCCAGGCATGTGGCGTTTCAGCGGAGCATCGACACTCAGCTGAAGGAGCTGGGCGTCGGCGAACTCGACACGGTCATTCGGCTCGGCCACGCCGAGGCGATCAAGACAGCGGTCATCGAGCACGGCTGGGCGGCGCTCTTCCCCCGCTACTCAGTGGAACGCGATCTCGCGGAGGGAAGACTTCGGGCGATCGAGTTCACCGATGGAGCCCTGCACGAACGCATCGGGCTGTTCTACCGGACGGACAAGTACTTCTCTCCCCTTCAGGCGTCCGCACTGGACGCGATCAGGCTGGCGGGGCGGTAGCCATCGCCGAGTGCATAAACAATGCATTATGAAGAACAAAAGAAAACGTTAATGGACTTATGTTCCTTGTTTACCTAGCGTGGTGGGCACAGAGCCGAGCAAGGAGCACACCCGATGAAGCTGGCGCGCTTCCACACACCACCTGACGGATCCGGGGCATCGTTCGGTGTGGTCGACGGAGACGAAGTGGTTGACCTAGGGCACCGCATGGCCTCCTTCGAGGCGATGCTGACCGACCTCCACAACGCCACGCCCCGCCCCGACGACCCCCGCCGGCCCATCGGCACCGTCACATGGCAGCCCCCCATCGGGACGCACGCCAAGGTCGTGTGCGTCGGGTACAACTACCCGTCCCACGCCGTGGAGTCCCAGGAGGCGCAGCCCGAGTGGCCCACCCTGTTCACCCGTTTCCCCGACTCCTTCGTCGGCGCGGGGCGTTCGGTGGTCCGCCCGTACGACACGGATTCCCTGGACTGGGAGGGCGAAGTGGCCTTCGTGGTCGGTCACCCGGCGCGCCGGGTGACCGCCGACCGCGCGGACCGGCATATCGCGGGCTTCACCTGCATGGCGGAGAACAGTGTGCGGGACTGGCAGTTGCACACGCGGCAGGCGACCGCGGGCAAGAACTGGTACGCCAGCGGCTCCTGCGGGCCCTGGCTCGTCACCCCCGACGAACTGGGGGACGGTCCACTGCGGGTGACCACCCGGCTCAATGACACCGTCGTGCAGGACGACTCGACCGATCGGCTGACCTTCCCCTTCGGCGAACTGCTCGCGTACATCAGCGCCTTCACCCCACTGCGACCCGGCGATGTCATCGCCACCGGGACCCCTCAGGGCATCGGCCACCGGCAAGATCCACCCCGGTATCTGCGCCCGGGAGACGAACTCGAAGTCGAAGTGGCGGGCATTGGCGTGCTCCGGAACCCGGTCACCGACGAGGCTCGCTCCCTGAACCCCGCGGAGGTATACCGATGAGCCCCTACCAGTGGAGCGACCGGGACGTCGAAGCCCGCGCGGACCTTCCGTCCGTCATCGACGCGGTACAAGGTGTCCTGGAACACGAGGCGACGGGTGCCGCCTGGAACATCGACAAGACCATGGCCACGTGGTCGCCCATGAGCAGCGCCCACGCGCTGGGCGCGATCGACACCGAGGAACAACTCGTCGTCTTCAAGACCTGGGTCAACACCCCGGCCGGAGCGACGGCCGTCCTCACCGCCTTTTCCGCCGCCGACGGCAGTCTGCGAGCTTCGCTGCAAGCCGGGGTGGCCGGTGCCCTGCGTACCGCCGCGGTCTCGGGACTCGCCACCCGCTGGATGAGCCACCCGGACGCCGATGAACTCGCCGTCCTGGGCACGGGGCGCCAGGCCCTGCGCCAGGTGGCCGCGGTCGCCGCGGTCCGGGAACTGCGCCGGGTCCGCGTCTGGAGCCGTACCCCCGAGCGAGCAGTGGGCTTCGCCGCCCAGGTGCAAACGGACCTCGGGCTCGCCGCTGAAGCGTTCCCCACGGTTGAGGCAGCGTCCCAGGACGCTCCCATCGTCACGCTGATCACCCGTGCCACTGACCCGTTCTTCGCCCTTGACGCCCTGGCCGAAGGGGCCCATCTCAACGCGGTCGGCGCGATCCTGCCCGCCAACGCGGAGTTCGACGCGGCCCTGTTGGCGTCCTCAGCACTCACCGTGGTCGACAGTGTGTCCAACGCCCGACGAGGCTCGCGCGAACTGGGCGAATTCTTCGGCGACGACTGGACTTCGGTCCACCGGCTCGCCGATCTGGTCACCGGCAAGGTGGCCCGCCCCGAGCGGCCACGCTGCACCGTCTTCAAGGGCATGGGCATGGGACTGTCCGACCTTTCGGTCGCCGCACTGCTGCTCCGCGGCGCCCGGCCCTCTCCACAGGAATAGACCAAGGAGCCGTTACCGTGAGCGTCACCTCTTCCCCCTCAGACATCGACGCCCTCCCCGCCGCACGGGATGTGCACGCCCGGTTCGTGGACATCAGCGGACAGGAGCCCGAGCCGATCCGGCCCTGGGCGCCCGTGAAGATCTCCCGGGCCCGGATCGAGGCGGAGATCGAGCGCCTCGCCTCGCTCCCCCGGCCGGCGAACGGCCGTCGAGGCACTCTCATCGTGCATCCGGACGCCGTGGGCCTCGGCCCGGGACTCGCTCCCGGCGTTGACGTCACCATCGACGTGCTCAGGCCGGGCGAGCGGACCACACCGCTGCGGCGCAACACGGGGCAGGTCGAGATCGGAATCGGCGGCCGCGGCGTTGTCCACGTCGTCGGCAGGTCCACGCGCATGGAGCGCTGGGACGTATGCAGCATCCCCTCGATGAAGGGCCATTACTTCGAGAACGACGGCGACGAACTCTGGGTTCGGTTGAGCTACTCCAATGCTCCGCTCCTGGCCAAGCTCGGAGTTCTCTACAGTGAGCCGCTGACCGACGAGCAGATGGCCGCGGGCCCCGGTGTCCTGCCTTCCGCCGACCGCAGGTCCGAGCGCTACATCCGGGAAACCGCCCCCGACATCGAGCTCAACGACTCCGGCGCCCGGCTGCGGGGCTACGAATACCTCGTGGACATCGAGGTGGTCGAGAACAACCCGCTGCACTGGGCCTGGAACGAGGTCCGCGAACACCTGTCCTGGGAGGAGGGCGACGGCAAGCGGACGATCATGGCGCTGTACAACCCGGCGACCGAACGCCGCAACGGGGCCACCCACAGCTTCTTCGTGACCGCCTCCTCGATGCCGCCCGGCGTCGCGGCACAGCCCTTGCGCCGCGGCCACCGGCACAGCTCCGTCGCCATCAACTATCACTTCCTCGGCTCCGGCAAGAGCGTCGTCGAAGGACACGTCGTCGACTGGAGCGCCGGCGACCTGCTGCTGTCGGCCCCCGGCTGGAGCGAGCACGACCACTACCACGGCCCCGACGGCTTCGGTGTCTTCACCGTCCAGGACCACCCCCTGCACATCGGCATGGAATCGCTGATCTGGCAGGAGAAGATGTCCGGCCCCATCCTCGCCCTCGGTTCCGAAGCCGGCCAGACCGGTTATGTCGGCCCCCGTACAACAGGCGCCTGAGGTGCGCGAACGAGCACACGACGAGGTGAGGCCCTCATGAAGTTCCGTAGCGATCCGACGCAGATCAAGGGTTCCGTGGCTCCCGTCATCACGCCTTTCACCAGCGACGGCGCCCTGGACCTGCCATCCCTGCGGGGTCTGGTCCGCCGACAGCTGGAGGCCGGCTCACACGGCATTTCGATCGGCGGCTCCACAGGAGAACCGGGAGCGCAGTCCGTCGCGGAGCGGATCGAGGCCATCAAGGCAGTCGCCGAAGAGGTCGCCGACGCGGTGCCGTTCCTCCCCGGCACGGGCTCCGCCAAGCTCGACGAAACCGTGGAGATCACCGCCGCCGCCGAGGCCGCGGGCGCCGACGCCGCGCTGATCATCACCCCCTACTACGCACGCCCCACCCAGGAGGGGCTGTATCAGTGGTATGCGACGATCGCCCGTGAGTTCCCCGACCTGCCACTGATCATCTACAACGTGCCGTCGCGCACCGCGGTCGACATCGCTCCTGACACCGTCAACAGGCTCCACCGCGACTTCGGCAACATCGTGGGCATCAAGGAGACCACCAAGGACTTCGAACACTTCTCGCGGGTTCTGTACAAGACGGGCGCCGGCTTCCTGGTGTGGTCCGGGATCGAGCTGCTCGGTCTTCCTCTCCTCGCTCTCGGTGGCCGCGGCTTCATCAGTGCGGTGTCCAATCTGGCTCCGGCCGCCGTGGCCCGCATGTATGAAGCGTGGGAAGCCGGCGACCATGCCACGGCGCGCGAATTGCACTACGGTCTGCACCCTCTGGTGGATCTGCTGTTCGTCGAAACCAACCCGGCTCCTTTGAAGTACGTCCTCCATCAGAGGGGCCTCATCTCCTCGGCACATGTCCGGGCGCCGCTCACCCCGCTGACCCCGCAAGGAACCCTGCGCGTCGAGGAACTGCTCAGCGAGGGCTCCGGCCTCCTCGCCTGACATACACGTGCGGATGCTCTCCGAGCTGAGACGATTCGACGACTCACGTCGTCGATGTCGGTTTCCCGCACAAGCGGGTGTCTGCCGCACCGGGCAGACACCCGCCGGTCGGCCGGTCGGCGGGTGTCTGCCGGTCGGGGGGCGCACCCTGCCCCCTTTCGCCAGGATCTGAGAGCACCGGACGGGAGACGTTGGATACGTGGATCGCAATGAACTCGCACGATGCTTGCGGGACTGGCGGGATCGCGTCAGTCCCGCAAGCGTCGGACTCCCCGCAAGCAGCCTGCGGCGCGCGCCCGGCCTGCGCCGCGAAGAAGTCGCACACCTCGCCGGACTGTCAGTGGACTACCTCGCCCGCCTTGAGCAGGGGCGCGCCGGCAACCCGTCTCCCTCAGTGCTGGAGGCTCTGGCACGGGCACTGCGACTGACCGATGACGAGAACACCCATCTGTTCCATCTGGCCGGCCACGCGGATCCTCGTATCAGTGGCATGAACCGGCACATGACCCCAGGTGTCCACCGGATCATCGACCGGCTCGCGGATACACCCGTCATCGTCCTGGACGAGGCCTGGCAGCTCGTCGCCGCCAATCCGCTGGCCACCGCGCTGCTCGGCGACATGCTCGGTGAACCGGCACGCCAACGCAACCTCCTGTGGCGGCACTTCACCGGCATGCCGTCCCGGATCGTCGCCACCCCCGAGGAGGACGCCGCCTTCGAGCGGGCAGCCGTCGCGGATCTGCGCGCCGCGGCTGGACGCCATCCGGACGACGGGCCGCTACAGGCTCTCATCACCGACCTGCGCAAGGTGAGCCCCCGCTTCGACCAACGCTGGCAGTCCGCCGCTGTCGCACGCCACATGGCGACGCGCAAGACGATCCTCCACCCACAGGTCGGGCCGATGACCCTGGACTGCGACGTCCTCACCGTCGGGGGCAGCGACCTGCGTGTCGTGGTCTACACCGCCGAGCCAGGATCATCCGACGCCCGCACGCTGACGCTGCTCAACACCATCGGCACGCAGACGTTCACCACGCCCACAGCGTGGCGTGAGCCGTTCTCTGGCGATGCCGCGCCATAGCCGCTGCGGCGCTTCTTCGGTACATGGTCACGGGCCGGTGCTTCCCGCCGCGCCGAGCATGACGGTCGGGATCCCCCTTGCATCACTTCGGCACCGTTGAGCGCCACCCGCAAACTGGACAGATCCATCTGGTCCATGTCGGTCGCCGCATCGCGCAAGCACAGTTCGAAGCTGAAGGCGGGCACCATGAGACGGTGTCGGGTTTGTACTCCAGGATGCCGAAGTTGGTCGTGGCCGCCGAGCTCCCGCGCCACCCGCCCGAACCGGGTGCGGTGCAGATCGCTTCGACAGGGGCTGAGCTTGAAGGCGGTGAAGCCGAAGCGTTGGTGCAGCTCCGAGGTGGTGTCCCGGAGTTCGGCGAGGTCGGGGGCTGTGTACAGCCCTGCGTACACGTGTACTCGGTCACGGACGGCGCCGCCGAGCAAGACTGGAGCAGAATCTGGTCGACGTGGCTGGGACGCCGAGCATCCATACCTCTGATCTGCTCGAAGAGGTAGTCGAGCAGGGGTGGATACGCGAGGTCGGGGCCGTGGTTGTACACCTCCGACCAGCCCTCGACCCCGGAGTCAGTGGTGATCTTCACCAGTACGCGGGGGCGGTTCCCCACCCGCTGGAGGTAGGTGTGAAGCGCATCGATCCTCATGCCACGCGCTCCCTGCCGAGTTGGGGCACAAGGGAGCGCCACGGCTGGATCGCCTTGGCCACCTCCCGCGCGAGCGTTGTAGGTGCCAAAACCTCATCCGAGCTGGTCATGACGGGCGAGCGCTGCGGTGGGCCCGCCGACCTCGTTGCCGACCCAGCCTCTCCCCCACCAGCATGGTGGAGTGCTGCTGCGACTGCTCTACCTGACCTTGACGAACGTGTTCACCTTGATACGGCTCCTGCCGCGGCGAACTCAATTGGCACCACGCGTTGTTCGGGCTCCGCTCTGGGCGTTGACCCGCGCGGGCCGCCGGCGGTGATGTCAGATCGTGTCTGCTGGGATGAGGAGCGCGTTGATGGCGGCTGTGCGGATGGTGCGGGCGACGATGTCGGGGTCCAGGCCGCTGTTGAACTGCGCAACCGCGTTGATCATTGAGAAGACGGCGTGTGTCAGGAGAGCTCGGCACTAGACTAGTGGCTACCTTAAGTGAGCGGCTGATAACGTGCCGTTGCATGGGCGGCGATCAGGTCGGCTACGGCGTTCAGACATGAAAATCCCAGTTCAGACGACATGCCCTTCGGGTCGCCAAGCACTCCGTTGGGAGCGACTGCTCTCACGCCGTCCGTGAATACGCGAGCCAGCAGTTCATCGTTCATCGACCCGGTGAAGCCCGCAGCAGCTCGATCGTTTCGCACCGCCTCGGGCCGCACAGCCAGCATGATCGAAGTTTCCGCGACGTCGGCATGGCCTCCGACGTGGTCGGCGAGGCCGGCGACCTGCTGGGCTGCGGAGCGCCACGCTTGGAGGACTGCTGTCGAGTCTGAGTAGGCGATGACATCTAGGTCGCGGGAAAGCCGCTCGTCAAGCCTTGATTCGATGTCTTTGAGCAGCGGGTAGTTGCCGATGTGCGCCGAGAAGATCACAACGCGACGGAACCCGTGCACAGCAAGACTCTCGCAGCAGTCTGCGCAGATCGCCTCGAGCGTACCGGCCCGCAGGGACAGTGTCCCGGCGAACCCCAGGTGGTGCGCAGAACAACCGATCCGCACCGTCGGAAGCACAAGCGCGTCGCCAAGCCGCTCGGCGACAAGGACACCCAGCCGGTCAGCATGATCGCTGTCGACGGACAGCGGTAGATGCGCGCCATGCTGCTCCGTCGCACCCAGCGGCAAGATCGCCGTACGCATGCCCCTCGCCATGGCTTCCGCGATATCAGGCGAGGTCAAATGCTCAATCCGCAACTCACTCATGGTGGGTCTCCTCCTCCTGTGCGCACCTGGCCAACTCCACGAAGTTACCAACACCTAACAGATTTTGGGCCTTGACCTGGGCTGAGCTACGATCTATGTTATCGCCCAATAACATTTGACGGAAGGGTCGGTATGGACTTCATCCTCATGTCTGAGGGGGACACCCCGGTCGGGCTTACGCATGAGCACCGCTACCGGGAGCTGGTGGAGGAGGTTCTGCTTGCGGAGCGGGTTGGCTTCGATGCCTTCGGTAGTTCCGAGCAGCATGTTGCTCTGGGTACGGCTTCGGTCTCCGCTCCGGAGGTGCTTTACCCGTACCTGATGGCTCTGACGAGCCGGATGCGGTTCATCCACCTGGTGACGCTGCTGCCGACGCGGATGAACCATGCGCTGCGCGTCGCGGAGCGTGTGGCGACCGAGGACATCCTGTCCAACGGCCGTGTCGAGCTTGGTACCGGGCGCGGCAACACCACGCTCGCCCTGCGCGCGTTTGAGGTGGACCCCTCCGAGAACAAGGCCCAGTGGCGTGAGGGCATCGAGCTGATCCGGAGCGCGTTCCTCAACGACGTGTTCTCGTACGTGGGCGAGCACTACAAGATTCCGCCGCGCAGCCTGGTCCCCAAGCCCCTACAGGGTCCCTACCCGCCCATTTCGGCTGCCGCCGGCAGCCCGAGCTCGGTCGAGACGGCCGCCTCGATGGGTATCGGCGCCATCATGGGCGGCCTCTACCTCGGGTTCGACCTCGTCGAGAACATGGTAAAGCTCTACGACGACACTCTCGCCGCCACCAACCACCCCTACCCGATCACGCCGCGCAAGATGGTCGCGGTCGCCGGTGGTATGCACTGCGCCGAGACCACTGCCCAGGCCCGCCTCGAGGCGAAGCCCCTGTTCGAGATGGCCAAGCTGTCCACCGACGCATATGAGCGCCTGTCGAAGCTGTCGAAGGACTACGCCTACATGGGCGCTGTCAAGGACATCGACTTCAACGACGAAGAGTACATGTTCGAACGCTCCCAGGGCTTCATGGTCGGCGACCCCGAGCACTGCATCGAACACGTACAGCGATACGCGGACATGGGCGTCGAAGCACTCGTCCTGCGTGTCGACAGCCTGCCCCACGACCAGCTGATGCGCTCGATCGAACTCTTCGGCAAGTACGTCATCCCCCGCTTCAAGCACCCCCGCAACGTCGTGCGCCCGGCCGACGACATCCTCGCCGAGATCCGAGCCGCCCGCCCCGCCCACGAAGAAGCACTCCGCCAGTTCAACGACACGCACAACCTCGCGCAGAAGGAGACGGTTCGTTGAGCGACCTCTACCAGCACGGCACGGGTGACATCCTCGTCGAACGCAAGGACAACGGCGTCCTCCTGATCACGTTCAATCGCCCAGAGCGGTACAACGCGTTCACCCTGCCGATGTTCGAAGAGATGAACCGGATCTGGGCTGATGTCGAACGCGATGACCAGACCTGCGTCGTAGTCGTGACCGGGGCAGGCAAGGCCTTCTGTACTGGTATGGACGTTGCCCAGCCCGATCCCACGCACGAAGACGCGCTTGCGATCATGGAGACCGAACGCAAGCGAACTTCAACGATCCTGCGGATCGAGAAGCCGATCATTTCTGCGATCAATGGGCCCGCGGTCGGTTACGGGCTGTCGACGGCGCTTCTCGCCGACATCAGCATTGCTGCGGACGATGCGGTGCTGATCGAAGGGCACACCAAGGTCGGCGTGACCGCCGGCGACCACGCCGCACTTATCTGGCCGCTGCTCGTCGGCATGGCTAAGACCAAGTACTACGTCCTTACCTCCGAGAAGCTGAGTGGTGCCGAAGCCGAGCGGATTGGTCTCGTCAGTCTGTCCGTTCCGCGTGAGCAGGTACTGCCCCGTGCCCTCGAGGTCGCGTCCCAGCTGGCACGTGGGTCCCAGCAGGCGCTCCGATTCACCAAGCGCGCTCTCAACACCTGGCTCACCAATGCGGCGCCTCAGCACGAGCTGTCTACAGCGCTCGAGATTCTCGACTTCGCTAGCGCCGACTACGCCGAAGCGCGCCAGGCTTTCCGGGAGAAGCGCCCTGTGGACTTCCCTTCTGCGCGCAACGCCGGCGCACCCGCGAAGTAACCGGAGACGAGCATGACCGCAGGTTCGCAGAACACAGCACTAAGCCTCGTCCACGCATCAGACGAAGTGGACGGGGTGGTCGTACTCACCCTTAGCCACCCGCCTGCCAACGCGCTCAGTAACGCTCTCGTCAGCGAGCTGACAGCGAAGCTGGTCACGCTCGCCACCGGCCCTAACGCTCCCGCAGTGGTCCTGACGGGAGCTGGCGAGCGCTTCTTCTGCGCAGGTGGTGACATGAAGGAAGCCGTCGACTTCGACGCCAATGGCATGGTCGAGCGGATGGCAGGCTTTCACGCGCTGCTTTGCGCACTGGAGAACTATCCCCGGCCGCTGGTGTGTGCGGTCAACGGGTGGTGCGTCGGCGGCGGGATCGAGATGGCCCTGTTCACCGACGTGGTCTACGCGGCGGTGGGAGCGCGTTTCGTCTTCCCTGAGATCAAGCATGGGATGCTGCCGGCTGTGAAGGGCATCTCGCGAGTGCGTTCGGTCGCGGGTGACCGTGCAGCTTGGCGTCTCTTGCTGGGCGGAGAGCCCGTCGACGCAGCGACTGCGGAGGCAATCGGGATTGTCGACCAGGTCGTCGAGCAGAACGAACTACTTGCGACCGCGGTGGCGGATGCGCGCTCAGCAGCGGCGAAGCCACCTGCCGTATTCGCAGCGCTGAAACGGGCCCTGCACTCGGATACGACCGGCTGGCCGGACGAAGAGCAGCTTCGCGTCACACTGGCTGATGCGCGCACGGTCTTCAACGACCCTGCCGCCCGAGCTGCCCGCGAGGGGTACAATGGTTGATCAATTTCAGGAACTGGACCCTGCCGCTTTCCGCTCGGCATTGGCTCAGTTCCCTTCAGGTGTGACGATCATGACGACGCGAAGCGAGGCAGGCACACTACACGGATTCACCGCGAGTTCCTTCGCCGCGTTGTCTCTCGATCCCCCGCTCATCTTGGTATGTCTGGACCGAGGAGCGGACTGCTTTCCCGTCTTCATGGCGGCTAAGCATTTCGTCGTGAACATTGTGACGGACGCCCATGCCGACTTGGCGCTGAAGTTCGCCACCAAGGGTGAGAACAAGTTCGCGGACGGCAATTTCGAACTCGATGAGGCAGGCAATCCGCTGTTGCCGGATGCGGCAGCAGTCATCAGCTGCGAGCTGGAACAGACCGTGCCCGGCGGAGATCACGTAATCCTCATCGGTCGCGTACGCGATGCACGGACAGGTGCCGACAAGCCGGTGACGTGGTACCGGGGTGGCTTCCTTCCCCTTGGGGAGCGAGCTGCATGAGTCTCATTGAGCACGGGCTTGCCTGCTCTGGAAGAGAGGCCGTCTCATGGATCTGATCAATTTCCAGCCGACCCGGACGCTACCGGGACTGCTCCTCGATCGCGCGCGCAAGGAACCCGATGCCGTTGCGCTGCGCTACTGGCGTGATGGATCTGTACAGACGATCACGTGGCGCGCGTACGCCGATCGTGTGCGCGAGGTTGCACTCGGTCTCGTGGCTCAGGGTGTCAAGCACGGCGATCGCGTAGCAGTGATGAGCAGCGCGCGCCCAGAGTGGGCGTGCGCAGCGCTTGCCGTTCAGAGTGTCGGCGGTGTCGTCATCGGCGTGTATCCCACCAACTCGCCTGCCGAGATAGAGCAGACCCTTGTACATAGCGAAGCGGTGGTCTTCGTCGGTGAGACGGCCACGGAGCTCAACAAGGTGGCTGAGGTCGCCGCTCGCACCCCGGATCTGCGGCTTGTGGTCGGAATCGATGCCGATCCGCCGACACTGCCCAAGGGTGTCAAAGGAACACGGTGGCAGACCCTGTCCGATGAAGGCGCCCGACACCATGAGGACGGCTCAGGTCTCCTCGCCCAGTTGGTCGCTGCGGGATCCCTCGACGATGCCGCCGTGCTCTTTTACACGTCCGGGTCCACGGGAGTACCAAAGGGCGTCACGCATTCGCATCGAACACTCCAGCACTCGGTCCAGACCTTTGTCGGTCTCTATCCGCAGAGCCGCCGCCAGGAGCACGATGCTGTGGGCTTCCTGCCGTTGGCCCATGTAGCGCCAGCCCTTGTGTCGATCTTCGCGCCTCTGCTCTCACGTCTGGTGGTCACATACTGCAACATCGGTGACTACGAGAGAGTGCTGCGCTCAGTCCGGCCAACGGCAGTGCTATGGCCTCCGCGGTTCTACGAGAAAATCGCCGGCGAACTGATCGCGCATACGGAGACTTGGCCACGACTTCGCCGCGCTGTCTATGACGCTGCCATGTGGGTTGGCCGCAGGGTGGCTGAGGACCGCTGGTCTCGTCGCACGCCCTCAGTGCTGCTCCGGATCGCATACGCTGCCGCACTTCGTGGAGTGTTTCTGCCACTGCGGGCAAAGGCCGGGATGGATCGCATCCGCGTGGCCTACACGGCATCTGCGGCAATGCCTGAGAGCGTCATCGCGATTTGGCAGATCTGGGGGCTCGATCTGCGTGAGTGTTATGGCCTCACCGAGACCACCGGAGCCCCCATCGCGCATTTCAACCAGCCGTTCCCCCGGCCAGGCTTCATCGGCAGGATTTTCCCGGATCCGCGCTTCCAGGTGAAGATCGCGGAAGACGGAGAAATGCTGCTCCGAGCGCCGCTGCTCTTCGACGGATACTGGCGCAACCCCACGGAGACCGAAGCGGTCTTCCAAGATGACTGGTTCTGCACCGGTGACCTGGTAGAGCGTGCACCGAATGGTGACATCCGGCTTATTGGCCGGAAGAAGGACGTAATCATCACTCGGGGCGGAAAAACGATCAATCCTCAGCCCATCGAAACCCGGTTGAGGGAAAGTTCGCTCATCAACGAAGCCATCGTCGTCGGAGACGCCCGTAAGTACCTCACCGTCCTCATTGAGCCGAACACACCAGCAGACGGCCAGTCGACAGAGGCGGTGGCTGAGCTTCTGCGAGCAGAGGTTGCTCGGGTCAACGCAGACCTTTCGCGTGTCGAGCAGTTGAAGGACTTTCGCGTTCTACCACGGTCCCTGCAAGTCGAGCATGGCGAGCGGACTGCGAACGGAAAGATCAAGCGTAATGCCGTCGTCCGCTCTTTCGCAGCACTGATCGACGAAATGTACGGCGCTAACGAAGATGCGGCGATCGCGAACCACGTGCGCTCAAAGTCGAATTAGCTGGCTCATTCATGACAGTCGCTTGATTGGAAGCGATCTTGAAGGCGTTGGAGGAGGGCGTTCCACTTCGATGTGCAAGCAAAGAACCGAACACCCTTCCAACGGCCTGCCTATGGCCATTCCATGGCCCGACGATCTGGTCGTCGTACCCCGGCAAGCAGTGCTGAATCCGACCTTTCCTCATCGCCTATTGCCATGTCCGTCCGTCTGTGCGGCACTAGGTGGTGCCATGTCGATACCTGACCTGACGCTGCGGCAACTGCGCGCAGTCCGGACCCTCGCCCAATCAGGTAGCTTCACGAAGGCAGCTGCGGCCGAGCATATTTCCCAGTCGGTCCTCAGTAGACTTGGTGCGGTCGGAGACGAGGCCGGCGACGGCGCGGTAGGTGTCGGGAAGGCGGCCGCGTCGGTGGGTCCAGTGCGTTAGTTGTTTCCAGCGTTTGTGGTCAGCCAGGGCGTGTTCGACCGTGATGCGGTCGGAGGAGTGCACGTGACGGTCGCGTTCCCACTGCTCGACTCTGCCGGGCAGTGCTCCCGGACGCGGATTTCTTGGTGGTGTGATCGCTTGCCCGCGGTGGTCGCGGCTCAGGCCGAGGCAGCCGTCGATGACGGTGGCCTTCATGGTGTTCTGTTTCTTCTTCCCGGAAACAGATGCGCGCCGTCCACCGCGGCCCGCCGGTGGCCGGCGTACCTGGATCTCGGTGGCATCCAGCCGCAGCCCGATACCTTCGGCCTGGGCGCAGGCGAACACGTCGGCCATGGTCCGTAATCGCAAGTCGGGGCGGTCGGGGACTGCGCACCCCCGCTCGGCCAGAAGCGTACGTATCTCTGCGATCGCACGGGTGATGGTGGAGCGGTCGACGCCGAACAGCAGCCCCAGTACCGAGTACGGCAGGTCGTGCCGCAGACGGATCAGCCTGGCCACCAGCCGGTCGACGAAGACCAGCTGGTGGCGGGCGCCGGCCCCCGCGGCCCGCCTTCTGGCCCCACCCCGCGCAGCATGACGACGACCCTCGACCCCGGCTCGTCACGGCACCACCAGCTCCTCGACCAGACACGCAAGATGACGCCGAGAGATCCCCGTGAACAGCCGGTGCGGACACCTGGCGCGGTCGCCGGGTGCCCTCCGGACGCGTTCCTCGCTCAGTCTTCGCTCGGCGCCGCCGGGAGCTTCGCCTGGATGAGGTCCATGACGGTCGAGTCGGTCAGCGTGGTGACATCACCGAGCTGGCGGTTCTCGGCGACGTCCCGCAGCAGCCGGCGCATGATCTTGCCGGAGCGGGTCTTCGGCAGCTCGGCCACCGGCAGGATCCGCTTCGGCTTGGCGATCGGGCCGAGGGTGGCGCCGACGTGGTTGCGCAGGTCGGCGACCAGGTCTTCTGTCTCGGCGGCCGTACTGCGCAGGATCACGAAGGCGACGATCGCCTGCCCGGTCGTTTCGTCCGTTGCGCCGACGACGGCCGCCTCGGCGACCGAAGGGTGCGACGCCAGCGCCGACTCCACCTCCGTGGTGGAGATGTTGTGCCCAGACACCACCATGACGTCGTCGACCCGGCCCAGCAGCCAGATGTCCCCGTCGTCATCCTTCTTCGCCCCGTCACCGGCGAAGTACTTGCCCTCGAACCGCGACCAGTACGTGTCCAGGAACCGCTGGTCGTCGCCCCAGATGGTGCGCAGCATCGACGGCCACGGCTCGGTCAGCACAAGGCGGCTTGGGGCAGTGCGGTGTCGATGGCGTCCACGGCGTCGTGGGCGGCTTGCTGGGTGAGGTGGCTGTAGGGGTTGGCGGTGGTGGAGAGGGTGGAGTGCCGCAGGGTTTCGGAGACGACGGTGAGCGGGGTGCCCGCGGTGATGGACAGGGTGGCGGCGAGGTGTCGCCGGTCGTGCAGGGTGATGTGGGGGGACGTCTGCTTCCTTGGCGTGTCGGCGGAAGCGGTCCAGGACGGTCTGAGGTCGCAGTGGGCGGCCGTCGGGTCGGCAGAAGACCAGTCGTGGACACCTGGAGACTGGGGCCTGAGGTTCCAGAGGACGTAGCACCAGGTGGGAAGTAACTACACGAAGCGGTACACCGCGGAGTTCAAGCCGGACGCCGTCCCGCTGGTCGACTCCACAGGCCGGACAGTCACCGAGGTCGCCCGGGAGCTCGGGGTCAGCCCGGAGTCCCTGCGCGGCTGGTACCGCCAGGCCAAGGCGGATCGTGGCGAGGGCCGGCCGGGTGAACTCACCACGGCGGAAAGGGAGGAACTCAAGCGGCTGCGGCGACAGAACGCCGAGCAGGCCAAGACGATCGAGGTCCTGCGAAAAGCCGCGGTCTTCTTCGCGAGAGCGATCGATCCTTCAACAACGCCGGGCAGAACAACAGACCGAGGAATGGAAGAAGCGGTACCAGGGGTGGAGGGCAGTATCTCGCAGGCGGTACGGCGCGCCGGCACCCGGCGTACTCGCTACCGCGGCCTCGCCAAGACCTCACTGGCCCAGGTCCTGACCGCGGCCGCACTCAACCTCTACCGACTCGACGCCTGGTGGACAGGACCCCCGCTGGGCACGACACGAGTCTCCCACTACGAACAGCTCGTCCTCAGCCTCGCGGCCTGATCGACAAAACCCCAGATCACATCGACCAACAGAGTCCTGAAGGATGTCAATATTCCGATCAAGCTGCTGAACTGGGCGTTGACGATCGGGGCGAACGCGCTGCGCGTCGCCACTGCTCTCGCGCGGGCGACCAAGGGCGGCTGAACCGCCGGGGGCGCGCCACGGGCCGGTCACCTCGCCGAACGCTGCCGGCCGGCCAGGGCGCGGACGCGTTCGGCAGCGCCGTGAAGGGTGTGGGCGAAGGCGGTGTCGCCTTCGGCGGTCTCGATCAGGGCGGCGGCGACGTCGCCGAGGTGTCCGTCCTCGGGCGCGAGCAGGAGGTGCACACCGGCGCGGATAGCGGCCACCGCGGTCCGGGGGGCGGTGCGCCCCCGGAGGGTGGCGGGGGCATCGAGGTCGTCGCTGACGATCAGGCCGTCGAAGCCCAGGTCCCGAAGGAGCGCGACCGTGGCGGGGGAAGCGAGGGCGGCTTCGTCGCCGTCGAGCCCGGCGACGGGGGCCGGGCCCATCATGACGGCTCGTGTGCCGGCCCGGACGCAGGCGGCGAAGGGGATGAGGGCGCTTTCGGTCCAGCAACCTTCGGGAACGTGTGCCACGTCCAGAGCGGGATCCGCGGTGACCTCTGGAAAGCCGGGGAAGTGCTTGGTGACGGCTGTGACACCTGCGCGCTGCACGCCGGTGACGAAGGCTGCCGCCAGTTCTCCGATACGGGCCGGAGGGAGATCCAGGGTGCGCCCCCGCAGCCAGGGGTTGTCTCCCGTCAGGCGGTCGCACACAGGGGACAAGAAGGTGTTGACGCCCAGTCGCAGGGCGGCACGGCCCAGTTCGTGGGCGGAACGCTCCACGTCCGCCGGGTCGGTGTCCGGTCCGAAGTCGGGCAGGCCGGGGACGAGGCGGTGCAGCCGCTTGGTCCCCCAGGGCTCCTGGTCGACGGCGACGAGCACGCTCGCGCCGGCGATGGCGCGCAGCCGTGTGGTGAAGTCGATGAACTGCTGCGGGGTCTCGGTTGTCTGCCGCTCCTCGGTCATGGCACGGGCTACGTACTCGGCGCGGGACTCTCCAATGATCACGGAGCGGGTGCCGGAGGCGAGCAGTGAGGCCAGGGAGTCGGGGATGGTGAATCCGTCGACCGCGGGCAGCAGGACGGCGTGACCGTCCTGCGTGATGGTGGTGGTCATGTTGGGCAAGTCCTTACTCGGTTCGCGGTGCGGTGCGCCCCGCGCGGTGGCCTCGTCGGACGGTTTTGACGACAGTGCCGGCCTCTTCCAGCCCGGCCACCTCATCGGCGGGCGCCGTCGTGTCGGTGACGAGGGTGTGCACGAGCGCGAAGGGGCCGACGTGGGGTGGGCGGTGCGGCCGAGCTTGCTCGCGTCGGCGGCGGCGATGACACGGCGCGTGGAAGCGATGATCGCCTTCTTCACCGCCGCGTCGTCGAGGTCGTAGGCGGTCAGGCCCTCGGCCTCGTGGGCGCGTAGTGCGAAGGGCGGCTCCTCGCCCCTGAGCAGCGGAGTGGCGTGGCCTGGCACCGCTTCCTCGCCTTCCCGAACATCTGGTTCAAGCGCGACGCCACCGGTGGGGCAACCCCGGCGTGCCCGACCTCAACGCCAGTTGCGAAGCCATGGTCCACATCGCTTCGATCGACAACCTCACCAAGCGGGTAACGGACGAGACCATACCCGCCTGGCGAGGGACTGCCGGCATTTAAGGGGTAATTCACCTATATCAAACGCCCTCTCAGAGGTGCTGTTCCGTGGCCCTGGTCCGCTGGTACTCGTCCTGCCGCTCGTCCGTGATGTACGCGGGCACCGGGAAGTCCCACCAGCCGGGCACCCAGGGGCCGGCGGCGTCGCGGTCCGTCGGTACCTCGACCAGGGCCGGGGCGCCCGACTGGACGGCCTTGTGCAGGGTCGCTTCCAGCGACGCGGCGTCGTTGACCTTCCACGACTCGATCCCGAAGGACCGGCCCATGGCGGCGAAGTCGGGACTGTACGGCGAGCCGTCGGGGTGCGAGAACTCGACGCCGATGTGCCGTGAGGTCTGCTTGCGCTGGCCGCCGCGGATCGACATGTAGCCGGCGTTGTTCTGCACGACGAAGACCACCGGGGCGCCGGCGGTGACGCTCAGGGCGATCTCCTGGGCAGTCATGAGGAAGTCGCCGTCGCCGAGCACGCACACCACGGGGCTCTCCGGCCGGGCCAGTTTCGCGCCAATGGCGGCCGGTACGGCCCAGCCCATGGAGGAGAAGCCGCCGGAGGTGAGGTGCGTGCGCGGCGAGTAGACCGGGAAGGTCTGCTTGACCGCGCCCTGGGTGTTGCCCGAACCGGCAACGATGATCGCATCGCGCGGGAGGACGGAGCGCAGGGCGCCCAGCGGGCGCTGCGAGGTGAACGGGAAGCGGTCGCTGTCGCGGCGGCCGGCGAGCTTCTCCTCCCACTGCTCCTTGAGCGCGGCGAGTTCGGCCAGGTACTCGGTGCGGTCGGCGCCCTTGGCGGGCAGCGAGTCCACGATCGCGGCGACCGCCCGTTGCGCGTCCGCGACGATGCCGACCTCGGCCGGGTAGTTCTTGCCGATCTCGTGCGGGTCGATGTCGATGTGGATCAGCTTCGCGGGCGGGATGGAGAAGGTGACGCCCTTGGCGTAGCTGGAGGCGGACCAGTCGGTGAAGCGACAGCCGACGGAGACGACGACGTCGGCGGAGCTCGCGATCGCGTTGCCGACCAGCGTGCCGGTCTGACCGACGCTGCCCGCGAACAGGTCGTGGTCCTCCGGGAAGGCGCTCTTCCCGTTCCATGTGGTGACGACCGGGATCTTCCACCGCTCGGCGAGGGCGAGGACCTGGTCGGACGCCTCGGAGGTGATCGCACCGCCGCCGACCACGATGACCGGCCGGGTGGCCGCGCGCAGCACGTCGACAGCGCGTTCCACGGCCTCCGGGTCGGGGTGCTGGCGGCCGACGGGGAGGCGCCGTTCGAGGTCGTGGAGCTCCACGTGCGCGGCCTCGGCCTGCACGTCCATCGGGACTTCGAGGTGCACTGGGCCCGGACGGCCGGTCAGCATGGAGTTGAAACAGCGGTGCAGGACGAAGGGAAGCTCCTCGACACGGGTGACAACCCAGTGCCGTTTGCTGACGGCTTCGGCCACCTTGGGGAAGTCGTTGGCCGTGTAGCGGTCGAGCTCCTGGAGCAGTCCGTGACCGCGCATATGGGTCGGCGGGCCGCCGGTGATGACCAGGACGCTGGTGGAGTCGGTGAAGGCGGTGCCCATGCCGATGACGGTGTTGCTGGCGCCGGCACCGATGGAGGTCACCGCGGCCTGAGGACGGCCGGTGACCCGGTAGTAGCCGTCCGCGAGGTGGACGGCGCTCTGCTCGTGGAACGTCTGGATGAAGGGGATCTTGGATTCGTCGTCGAGGAAGGCATCGGTCAGCGACCAGATGCCGTGGCCGGGAATGCCTGCGACGTAGTCGACTCCGTAGTTGCGCAGGGTCCGCGCAACGATCTGGCCTCCGGTGAGGACAGGCATGGGGTGCTCCCAGTCGGGTCGGTTCGGGTGGTGGGGGTCAGGCGCCCCGGCGGGCGGCCCAGGCGAAGCCCTGCGCGCACAGCCGGGTGACGTCCGGGTTCTGGAGGTCGTCGAGGTCGTGTCCGACCGCGCTGTAGAAGACACGGCCCTGTCCCCAGGTGCGGGTCCAGGCCTGCGGGATGGTCCGGTCCTCCAGCCAGGGCAGGTGCTCGCCAGTGAAGGTGGTCTCCGCGAGGACGTGGTTGTTGGGGTCGACGGACATGTAGTACTGCTCGGAGGCGACTTGGAAATCCTTCACGCCGTCGGTGATCGGGTGGCCGGTGTCCGCGACGGTGACCTGGTAGGGGTACTTTACGCCTTCGCCCGCGGGGTGTTCGAGAAAGCTGCCGCCGATCAGCCAGTGGTACTTCAGGCTCATCCGGAACGCGGCGGCAGCGCCGTGCCAGGCGGCGATCCCGGTGCCGGCCTCCACTGCCCCCAGCAGACTCGCCTCCTGGGCGGCTGTCAGCCCCTCGGACAGGAGGGCGTTGTTCCAGTTGAGCGCGATGAGGTCGTAGCCGGTGAGGTCGGCGTCGAGCGCGAAGATGTCGTTGGCCTCGTCGACGTCGAAGCCCAGGTCCCTGAAGATCGGCATGGCCCATTCCTCGGCGACCTGGTAGGGCTTGTGCCCCGGCCAGCCTCCGTACAGGTACAGAACGCGGGTCATGCGATGTTCCCTCCGGTGGCGGGCGTGAGGGCCGCGGCGCGGGCGCGCAGTTGCTCGGCGATCTCCAGGGCGTCACCTTCCGATGCGGTGGACTTGCGCTCGGGCTTCGCGGCCAGCAAGTAGACGAGGCCCACGGCCGAGACGACGAGGAAGCCGATCAGCGCGATCCACCGGTCCAGGAGCGGGGTTCCGGCTTCGCCGGTGGGCCAGGCAAGCAGAACCATCCCGAGGACGCCGTAGGCCAGGGCCGCCACGTTCACCACGAATCCCCAGCGGCCGAGGGTCCAGGCTCCGGCGGGACGCCATCCCTTCAGGCGCATCCGCAGCGCGGCGAGCACCACCATCATGAAGGCCGCGTATCCGGCCAGCATTTGGAAGGCCACGATCTTGGTGAGCGAATCGGGCGAGTAGTACACGAACACGAAGATCACCAGTGGAACGACGTTCACGGCCAGCAGTGCGTTCAGGGGGACACGGTGCTTGCGGGAGATCTGCGAGAAGACCCGGGAGCCCGGGAACATGTCGTCGCGGGCGAAGGAGAAGACGATCCGGCTCGCAGCGGCCTGCTGGCTCATGACGCCCGCGATGAAGGAGGTGATGCCGACCATGAGCACCGCCTTCGTGCCCACGGTGCCGACCGAGCTCTGTAGGATCGAGGGGATCGGGTTGGCGTCCTTGCCCGAGAGGATCGAGGGCAGGTCGGGGGCGGCGAGCGCGTAGCCGACGAACGCGAGGAGCGCGGCCACTCCGCCGACGGCCACGGTCAGCTGCATGGCCCGGGGGATGCTGCGGGAGGGGTTGGGGACCTCTTCGGCGATCTCGCCGCATGCCTCGAAGCCGTAGAAGAGGAACAGCCCGACGAGTGAGGCGGCGATGAAAGCCATGAAGTAGTTATCGTGGGTGGAGCTGCTGGTCTCGAAGAAGATCGAGACGGAGTTGCGCCGCTCGAAGATCAGCAGGTACAGGCCCACGAGAACGATGCCGATCAGTTCCGCGGCGAGCCCGATCTTGGAGATCAGGGCCAGTGTCCTGGTGCCGAAGCAGTTGCAGACCAGACAGACGACGGTCATGCCGATCGCGATCCAGAGGCGCTCGGTGGGGGTGGAACTGATGCCCGGCTCGTCGGCGGTCCCGCCGAAGAGGCTGGCCACGAAGTCCGAGCTGAACAGCGCGGTACTGGTGATGCCGATGGTGATGCAGCAGATGTAGGTCCACGCGTTGAACCAGGCGTAGCGCCCGTTCCAGAGCCTTCGGACCCACTGGTAGAGCCCGCCGGCGAGCGGGAACTGCGAGACGACCTCCCCGAAGACCAGCGCGACGAGGAACTGCCCGGCTCCGACGATGGCTATCCAGAAGATGGACGGCCCGCCGGCGGTCGACAGACCGAGTGCGAAGAGGGACACGACGCCCACGAGGGGCGAAAGGTACACGAAGCCGAGGGCGAAGTTCGCCCACAGGCTGACCTTGCGGTCGAAGCGCTGCTCGTAGCCCAGCGCGGCGAGCAGTTCCGCGTCCTCGGCCGAGGAGACAAGGCCTGGGGTCCCGCCCGAGGGGGGGACGCGGTGGGATCTGGGCGCCGTGTGCGCCTCGTTCTCTGTTGCTGACATGACGATCTCCGGGAGTCGAGGGTGAGGTGCTCCTTGTGGAACGGATGCCGCGCCGCGCCTGCGGTCCGGTGTAAGCCCTGGTCCGTCATCGCGGGTCAGGTCTGGTCGAGGGCGTAATCGGCCCAGCCCAGCGGGGCTGATCCGTAGCGCGCGGCGCGGACGTCAGCCGAGCGCGCGTGTCCCTCGAAGTTCTCGATGCGGGACGCCCTGCCGCAGATCTCGCCGAGCCGGGCACTGGACCCGGCGTCCCTGATCTCCTGGTAGGTCACCGTCTTGAGGTACTTGCCGACCCAGAGACCGCCGGTGTAACGGGCCGCCCCCAGGGTGGGCAGTACGTGATTGGTGCCGATGACCTTGTCACCGTATGCGACACATGTCTTGTCACCAAGGAAGAGGGCGCCGTAGTTGCGCATCCGGTGCAGGGCCTCGCGGGGCTCGGCCGTGAGGATCTGGACGTGCTCGCTGGCGTACCGGTCGGCGAGTTCGTAGGCGGTGGTGAGGGTGGGAACCACGATGACCTCGCCGTGGTCGCGCCAGGCCCGCCCGGCGACCTCGCCGGTGGGCAGGTCCGGCAGCAGTTTCTCCACCCAGGCGATGGTTCGCGTGGCCACGTCCTCGGAGGTGGTGATGAGGACCGCGGGAGAGTCCGGCCCGTGCTCGGCCTGGGACAGCAGGTCGGTGGCCACCACGAACGGGTCGGCGGTCTGGTCTGCGACGATCAGTAGTTCCGTGGGGCCGGCGAACAGGTCGATCCCGACCTCACCGAAGAGCTGGCGCTTGGCTTCGGCCACGTAGGCGTTGCCGGGGCCGGCGAGCATGTCGACCGCGTCGATCGTCTCGGTGCCCAGGGCCAGGGCCGCCACGGCCTGGACGCCGCCCATGACGTAGATCTCGTCCGCGCCGGCCAGGTGCATCGCGGCGATGCTGACGGGCGGCGGGGCGCCGCGATCCGGCGGGGTCGTCGCGGCGACCCGCTCCACACCGGCGACCTTGGCCGTCAGGACGGTCATGTGGGCCGACGCGGTGAGCGGATAGCGGCCGCCGGGCACATACGCGCCGGACGCACCGACGGGGATGTTGCGCTGGCCCAGGAACACCCCGGGCAGGGTCTCGACCTCGAAGTCGGTGAGCGAGTCCCGCTGCGCCTGGGCGAAGCCGCGGACCTGCTGCTGGGCGAACCGCAGATCGTCGAGGACCGTCTCCGGGACGGAGGAGACCGCAGCGACGATCTCGTCGGGGCCCAGCCGGAAGGACGGCGGACTCCACTGGTCGAACTTCTGCGACCAGCGGCGCACGGCGGCATCGCCGTTGGCGCGCACGTCGGCGATGGCCTCCGCGACGGTCTCGACGATTTCCGGACGGCTGGTCCGTGTCGGCTCCGAGGCTGCCGGAGCCTTGATGAGTTTGCGTGATGAGGACACTCTTCACTCCTTTTAGGTGGTCGTGCCTGCGGGCTCGACCTGAAGTCTGGGTAAACACAGGAGTGGGGCGACAGGCACAGGGTGTGCAATATTGGCCGTAGATCCTGCACACTTTGAGGTAATGCGCACATGACTGATGTCCTGACGGTTCGCGCCGCACTGCAACTTGAGGTGTTCACCCGCACCGAGGTGCGCGTCTACGCCGGAGAGCGGAATCTCGACCGCCCCGTGCGCTGGGTGCACACCGGGGAGATCCCGGACATCCACCGCTTCCTCACGGGCCAGGAGATGCTGCTGACGGCCGGCCTCGGCATGGGCGACACGGCACTTCAGCAGCGGGCCTTCGTCCGGCGGCTCGCGGACGCCCACGCGGCCGTCCTCGTCGTCGAGCTGGCCGGGCGCATGTTCGACATCATGCCGCGGGCCGCTGTCGAGGAGGCCGAGGCGGTCGGCCTGCCCTTGGTGGGACTGGCCGACGAGATCCCCTTCGTCGAGACATCGGCCCAGGTCCACGAGGTGCTGGTCGGCATGCGCGTCAAGCAGCTGATCGCCGAGGAGGCCACCAGCCAGGCGTTCATGGACCTGCTGCTGGCCGACGAGGACTACGTGGGCGTGGTCAGGGAATTGGCCCGCAAAACCGGGCGGCCCGTGGTGCTGGAGGACGTCGCCCACCAGATGCTCGCGTACGGAGGCGCCACCCCGGAGGCCGACCGGCTCGTCGACGAGTGGAGCGCGCACTCCCGGGCCATCCACGAACGCCACCACTCCCTCGTGACGCACGGCCGCGAGGTCCCCAACGCGCCGGCGGCGTCGTTCCGCGAAGTCGTGCCCTGCGCCCGCCAGCCGGTGATCCTGCGGGGCGAGTCATGGGGCTGGCTGCACCTGCTGCACGGCGGAGCGCAGCCGAGCCCGGCCGAGCTGCGCACGCTGGAGCGGGCCGCCGCGGCCGTGGCGATCACGCTGGTGAGTGAACGCGAGAGCGGCGCGCGGGCCTCCCAGCGCCAGACGGCGCTGCTGAACCGGCTGCTGCTCGGGGACATCACGGGTGAGAAGTTCGTGAGCCTCGGCCTGGCGCTCGGGCAGGATCTGCGCGGCCGGGACCTGATCGTCGTCACCGCCTGCTCGGGGGACGACGAACCGGCCCAGCACGCCCTGGCCCGGCTGCTGTGGGAGACGGGCCGGCCTGCCATCGTGGGCGACACCGGGGACTTCGACATGGCGGTCGTCGGCCTGTCCGGACCCAGTGACGCGGCCGACGTGCGCACCGTCCTGGCCGAGCATGGTCTGCGCGGCGGCATCAGCAGGGTCGTGGAGCCCGCGGCGCTGCCGCTAGCGTTGCGCCAGAGCCGAAGCGCCGCCTCTGTCGCGGCGGTGGCCACCACCGCGGAGGTGCGCCACTTCGACGACCTGGGGGCGCTGCGGCTGCTCGTGGCGCTCTCCGAGGGCCCCGAGCTCAGACGTTACGTCGAGGACGAGCTGGGCCCGCTGCTGGAACACGACGCACTGGTGAAGAACCCGCTGCTGCCCACCCTGCGCACCTTCCTCGACTGCGGTGGCAACAAGGCGCGCGCGGCCGACGCACTCTTCGTCCAGCGACGCACCCTCTACCACCGCCTCGAACGGCTCTCCGAGATCCTCGGCCTCGACCTCACCCGGGTCGACAACCAGCAGCGGCTGCAACTGGCCGTACGCGGCCACGACCTGCTGCGCAGGCCGACCCTGCGACGGACATGACCGCCTTGCGGCGTCAGCTCTTCGTCGCCTTGGCCAGGGCCGGCGCGATACGCAGAGCGTTCGCCCCGATCGTCAGGGCCGGGTTGAGGGCCGCGAGCGGAACCGCCCATGCCGGAGCCGATGATCAGGACATCAGTGCTGATCTCTGCGGCGGCACTTACTGAGACGAGGGCATCAGGCCGAAGCTCCGGAGGCGTGTAGTCCTTTCGGACCGGGCTGGACGTTGAAACAGAACTCCCTCACATGCGTTGTGTGCGCCGAGCAGTTTGTCGAAGTTGGCCGGCGGGTTCCACACCCATCAGTGGCGCGGCGGCCGCGCTGACCGTCCACCGTGCGTCCTGCACACGCGAACGCTGCGGCGGCCCTGCGTGGCACCACTGCAACGATCACCGGGACGTATCGGAATCTCCGTGAGCGGGTAATTCTGGCGGACCAGATTACCCATGGGTCAGCCCCCTCTCAAGGCTTATGAGGGGATTCCATAAATGCTTTCAGCCTGTCGACGCCCGAATGAATGAGGCGGCCCTTTCTCCCGTCATGATGGCTGGAGCATTTGTGTTTCCGGTGACGAGTGTCGGCATGATCGATGTGTCTGCCACGCGGACGTTCTCGAGCCCGTACACACGAAGTTCATGGTCGACGACCTTGCCCATCATGCAGGTGCCGGACGGGTGGTAGAAGGAGAACGATTGAGTGCGAATGAAGTCGTCGATATCCTGGTCGCTGTCCGACACCGGGGCGAGTCCGGCGTTGGCGGCCGCCCGCAGGTCCGATTCCAGCATGGCTGTCAGCCGCGGTTCACGGGCGATGCGCATGCACAGACGGACGCCCTCTCGCAGCCGCCGGCGGTCGTCAGCGTCGTCGAGGTAATTGTGAAAGATGCGCGGCTTGGCGTACGGGTGGGAATGCCGCAGCCGCACCGAGCCGCGGCTCGCAGGCCGTGCAACGTAAGGACCGAATGACATTCCAGGCTCGAGTGGCGCGGCAAGACCTTCGTCACGGACGATGCCCAGTGCAGCATGAACTTGGATGTCAGGGGCGGGGACATCGTCGCTGGAGCTGAAGAAGCCGCCGACCTCGTTCCAGGCCATCGGGCCGGTACCGTGCCGGCGCAAGAGTTGTTCTTCCCGCGAGGTGTCCGGTCCCAGGATCGGCTCGGTTCGGCTGAAGAAGCTGATGAAGCACCCGGTGTGATCCTGCATGTTCCTGCCGACATCAGGCAGGTTGTGCAGGGGGGTGATTCCCCCTGCGGAGAGTTCGTCGGCTGGCCCAACGCCGGACTGGAGTAGCAGGTGGGGCGAGTTGTAGGCCCCTAGGGACAGCACGATTTCACGGTTGACGCGGATTGTCCGGACGGTTCCCAGGTGGTCGACTTCCAGGCCGACCGCCTGGCTGCCATCGAAACAGATGCGCAGAGCGGTCGTCGAGGGCAGAACGGTGAGGTTTGCGCGACCTGCGGCCGGCTCCAGGAACGCTGCGGCGCTACTACAGCGCAGGCCGTTTCGCTGCGTGACCTGGTGGTAGCCAACGCCCTCCTGCTCGGGTCCGTTGAAGTCCGGGTTGTGTTTGTGCCCCGCATCCTGAGCCGCCTCGACCCATGCCGTCAGAAGAGGATGAACCGAAATGGGGTCGCTGACCGCGAGGGGGCCACCGACACCGTGGAAGTCGTCGGCTCCGCGCTCGTTGTCCTCGGACTTCTTGAAGTACGGAAGGACATCGTCATAGCCCCAGCCCGGGTTGCCGAGTCGCTCCCATGTGTCGTAGTCATGGCGGTGACCGCGAACGTAGAGCATCGTGTTCATCGAACTGGTTCCGCCGATCACCCGGCCGCGGGGCAGGTAGGCTCGGCGCCCTCCGAGCCGGGGCTCGGGTTCCGTCTCGAAGTCCCAGTCGAAAGCGGTCTTGAGCTGCTGCGAGAAAAGCGCGGGGATCTCGAAGAGGCGGCCTCGGGCGGGCGGCCCTGCTTCAATCAGCGCGACCGTGACGTTCGGATCCTCGGACAGGCGGGCCGCAACCGTGCAGCCGGCCGAGCCGGCCCCGACGACGATGTAGTCATACGATTCCGCGTTCATTCCGCCTCCATGGAAATCCAGTCTCGACGACCTGCGTCATCGCCATCCGCGTGCCGGGAAGAAACGAGTGTTCGGGTGGGGAACTGGGCGTGAGGCCGGAGCGGCCTTGCCCTGCACTGGTTCCTGAAGAGGCTAGATAGGTCAGACATACTCAGCACATGCACGAGGTGGGCAATATTCACCCGCGTGAGTACACACTGTGAGGGCTCGCCCCTTGCCCGGGGGCGGGGCCACATCCGGTGTGGCCCCGGCCCGCTCGGACTGGCGTCAGGGAGGGCTCCCTCACCTCATCCCCGGGTGTCGACACGGGCATGCAGTACGAACCAGTGACGGGCGAGGTGGACGCCCCGGTGCGTGGTCGCCTGTGACACGTACCGGTCGAAGGTCGCCCGGTCGCCGACAGGGACACGGCCACGTACCCGATGGCCTCGTCGGCTGAGCGGCTTGCCGCTTGCACCACGGACATGTCCGGCTGCCGGCCGATGTGGTCGGCCGCACCCGCACGGGCCGGCGGGTCACCCCCGTACAGGACTACGGTGATATCGGAGGTCGGCACCTGCCGCGCGTTCCCTGCCGGTGTCACTGGTTCGTTCGTACTGGGATTCTGGGCGGCCTGCTCGGGTACGCCTTTGCTGTGGGGTGGGTCGTGGGGTCCCATGTACTTCCTTTGCTGTGAGCAAGCGCAGTTCTCCCCCGTAGCTGCCCAGGGACGCGCCCGGTCTTGATCTCCATGACGAAGAACACGTAGAGACGTCTGAGGAAGACGGTCTCCACGTGCATGAAGTCGCAAGCGAGCAGGGTGTGGGCCTGGGCTCGGAGGAAGGAGCGCCAGGTCTGCTGGCTTGCTCGCTGCGGTGCGGGGCGGCAGACCGGAGCGGCGCAGGACGCGCCGGATCGTGACGGCGGCAACCCGATGACCGAGCCGTCGCAGCTCACCTTGGATCCTGACGTATCCCCAGGTCGGGTTCTCTCTTGCCAGGCGCTGGATGAGCGCGACTGTCGCTTCCGGCAACGGCGGCCGGCCGGGCCTGGCTGGTGCCTGTCGCCATTTCCAGCGCACCAGACGGCGGTGCCAGGTCAGCAGGGTGCCGGAGTGAGCAGGCGATGGCGACGTAAGGCAGGTGGCAGGTGCCGGGCGAGAGCGGAGAGCACGGCACGGTCAGCCCATGAAAGCCGCGGCCGCTCGACCTGCCGACGCAGTGCAGCGACCTCATGCCGAAGGGCAAGGATCTCGACGTTCTCCGCGGCGGCCGACCGGCCCAACAAGAGGAGGCAGCCCAGTAGTCGGCAGAGATCAGGTAGAGCAGTCGCAGACCCACGACCAGGGATCATGCCCATACTCGGACGATCGCAAAGCCCCAAGTCAACCACCGTACGGCAATAAAGACACCCTTCAGCCTTCGACCACTCGGCGAGGCGCGGGTGGGCCGTCACTCCCGAGGGCCCGAACGACGCGGACGGCAGTTGCTGCCACGTGCAGCCCGACGTGGCCACGAACACGATCGCGGCCAGCACCTCCCGGTCACCATGCCGGCGCCGGCCGCCGCCCTGCGGACGAGTCGGCGCCTCCGGCACCACCCGCTGGAACAACTCCCACAACTCATCCGGCACCAGCCCCTCAACGATCCCTACACCGAGGCCCCACCGAACACTCCAAATGAGATGGGCTCTAAGCGTCAGCCCTGGTGTCGTACGCCCGCTGGCAGTTCTGGATCTCTCCGCTGTGCTCGACGGTCCAGTCGTAGAGCTGGCCGAACGGCTCGCGCAGGGACTCGCCCAGGGGTGTGAGCGAGTACTCGACGCCGACCGGTGAGGTCGGCAGCACCGTGCGCTGAATCATGCCGTTGCGCTCGAGACGGCGCAGTGTCTGGGTGAGGACACGTTGTGTGATGCCCTCCAGGCCTCGCTTCAGTTCATTGAACCGGGTGGGCCGCTCCAGCAGCGCCATCACCATCATCGACCACTTGTCCGCTATCTGGTCGAGGATCGGCCGGCTGGGGCAGTCCGCCCGGAAAACCGTCCCTGTTTCGGCGTCAACCCCGTGCAGATCGGTGTCCTTCATGATCCTAGGTGCTCCCAAAGTGCGTTCTTGACCATATGGGCGCCGGCTCCGACGGTAGGTATGCATCGCTAACCTACATACCCAACGGTAACCAACGGAGCACCTCATGACGAACGATGCCTACTCGACCCTGCGCGTGAGCAGCGAACACGGCGTCGCCCGGATCGTCCTCGACAATCCCCCGGTGAACGTGCTCGGAACGACGATGATGCGTGAGCTGCGGACGGTGTTGACGGGCCTCAAGGACGACCCTTCCGTCCGCGTGATCGTCTTCTCGAGCGCCGACCCGGAGTTCTTCATCGCTCACGTGGACATGCACATCGGGGAAGAGATGGACGTTCTCCAGGAACTCGCCGCATCCACGCCGGCGGACGTCAACGTGTTCCAGGCGATCGGTGAGTTGATCCGCCACCAGCCCCAAGTGACCATCGTGAAGCTCGCCGGGAAGGCCCGCGGAGGCGGGGCGGAATTCGTGGCCGCAGCGGACATGGCATTCGCCGCCATCGAGACCGCTGGACTCGGTCAGATCGAAGCGCTCATGGGCATTATCCCCGGCGGAGGCGGAACGCAGTACCTCCGGGACCGCGTGGGTCGCAACCGCGCACTGGAGGTGATCCTCACCGCCGACTTGTTCGATGCCGAGACCGCAGCATCCTACGGATGGATCAACCGGGCCCTGCCGGCCGACGAGCTCGACGAGTACGTCGACCGTATCGCCAACAATATCGCCGCGCTGCCCGGCAGTGTCATCGAAGCAGCCAAGCACTCGCTGCCCGTCGATGACTTCAAGGAAGGACTCCTCCGTGAGAACGATGCCTGGGCTTCTACGTTCAGTCTGCCGGCCGCTCAGCACCTGATCAGCGGGGGCCTACAAGACGGGGCACAAACACCGGTCGGCGAACGCGACCTTGAGGGACTGATGCGCAGCGTTGCGCGCTGACTGCCGGGCACATGACTCATCGCTGAACGGCCCCACAACCTCCTGTTCGTCCATCAAGCCATTGAGCTTCCGATTCGGGTTCGGAAAGGTCAGGAGCATGCCTACGCGACGCCCCTATCCGAGCGATCTGTCCGATGCCCGCTGGGAGTTGATCGAGCCGGTGCTGTCCGCCTGGCGCTTCGAGCGTCGCGGCAGGGCCCTGGACTTCGGGCGGCCACCCGAACACGACCTGCGCGAGATCATGAATGCGAACTTGTATGTGGACGGCCCGCCGGCCAGCTTGACGAACGTCCTGCGGGAACAGCTCCCGCGGTCGCAGAAGTACCGGCGCACCTGGAGCCGGGCCACGACCCTACGGGAGCCCAACGGCCTTTCGGACACGCTGTTGGTAGGAGCTGATGTACACGCCTCGCCTGCTTCCGGCAGTCCGGGCACCGGCCCGGACGACCGGTGGACACCGCCTCCACCACCAGGCCGCCGGAGAAGTCGCTGACGCGCTCCACTCGCACATCGATCCCGGGAAAACAGCACATCCTCGACCGTCTTGCTCGCCACAGCAGGAAACACCCTGCTGAAACGACCCCCGTTCCCACCCCTCACCTGGAACCCCCGGACGAGGCGCGGCAGGAGGCTCCGGGCATGGAGGACGGCCGCATGGCGCTCCCGCCGCCGTTGCGGGTGGCCGTCGGGCTCCTTCTTTTCGGCGGCTTCGGCTTGGCCACCTACTGTGGCCTATCTGCGTTCTGCCGCCTGGCGCGTTTGCGCTTGGGGCACGGCGACAGGGGAGGCCGGTCGGCGAGACCACCCGCACCACGCTTCTCACCGGACTGCCCACGCCGGCGGGGGCCGTGCCCTACGCCAGCCGACCCCCGGCTGAAGCAGGGGTCCGCGCTCAAGAAGTCAGGTCAGCGGATGCTATTCGCGTCTCCTCGCTGGTCTCGGTCTCGTGGAGCCGACCTCACCGCATCCTCGGTGGTGGCAACGGGTGCAGGCCGGGGTAGGAAACGATCTTCGAGGTGATGGTGCCGAGAGCGTCGACGGAGATCGTGACCGTGTCGCCGGGCCGCAACGGTGGATGGGCGTCACAGCCCTCGCGTCCCCATAGCTCGGCGAGACAGCCCCCGCCGCAGGTGCCGGAGCCGAGTACGTCACCTGGGCGAACCTCTGTGCCACGGCTCGCATACTCGATCATCTCGGCGTAGGAGAAGTGCATCGCGTCCCACCGGTCGGTGCCGATCACCTCGCCGTTGACCACCGCGGTCATCCTCAGGTCGAAGGCCGTGCCCGAGCGGTACGGAGCAAGCTCGTCGGCCGTGACGAGTACCGGCCCGAGCGTGAGGGAGGTGTCCTTCCCCTTGGCGGGCCCTAGCCCGACAGTCATCTCCTCGAACTGCGTGTCCCGCGCAGACCAGTCATTGAGCAGGCAGTATCCCACGATGTGCCGTTCGGCCTCGGCCGCACGGATGTCCCGCCCGCCGAGCCCGATGACAGCGGCCGCCTCCAGTTCGAAGTCGAACAGATCACTCCCCGGGGGGACGGGGACGTCATCGTGCGGCCCCAGCACGGCGGTGGGGTTCGTGAAGTAGAACGCGGGAGCGTCGTACCACCGCGGCGGAATCTCGTCGGCGCCTGCAAGTCTCCGCGCGCCCTCGACGTGCTGTTCGAAAGTCATGAAATCGCGGACGGAGGGGGGATCGGGGATAGGTGACCGCAGCCGCACGCCGTTGAGGGGCAGGACGTCTCGCGGATCGCTCAGCGCTTGCTCTCCCGCCCGGTGCAGGCGTTCCCCGTCATCTCCCAGGAGCCCACGCAGGGTCACTCCCGAGGCGAGGGCGTAAATCCGCTCTTCGCTGAGCACGCCTACCCGGTCGGCGGGGTCGTCCGCAGGCCCGTCGGCGTAGGTGACGAATCGCATCGTGCCCGTTCCTTTCAGCCAGGGGACCGGCTCGGCCGGCCCCCGTCGTACCGCCGGCCCCTTGCGGCCACCAGTCCTTGCGACTTTCTGTGTGGCCCGAACCCGCGGCCGAGGTGGATCCGGATCCGCTCAACGTCGAAGGCAGCGTCGGGGCTGCACGACGGTGCAACCCCGACGCTGGATTGGACCCGCACCAGGGTCAGATTTAGGAAGCTGCCGAGCAGCGCGGGGAGCGATGAGGCGGTGAGGCCGACTGCATCATGCGGTCACCTGTCGCTCTCCCGTCCCGGCAAAGGCGACGCAGACCTGGCGGAGTTCACCGATGCCGCCGATACTCGTCTCGACGACGTCGCCCTCCAGGAGGAAGCGGGCGGGCTTCCGCGCTCCGCCGATCCCGGCCGGGGTGCCGGTGAAGACGATGTCACCCGGCATGAGGGGCAGGACCGCCGAGAGATGCTCCACCAGCTGGGGCACCGAGAAGATCAGCTGCTTGGTGGAGCTCCGCTGCATCGCCTCGCCGTTGATACGGCACTCGATCGGGAGGTCGTCGGGGTCGGCGACCTCATCGGGCGTGACCAGCCAGGGTCCTTGTGGCGCGAACCCGGGGAACGACTTGCCCAGCGAGAACTGAGGTGCGGGGCCGGCAAGTTGCAGGGCACGCTCCGAATAGTCCTGCCCCACGGTCAGACCGGCTACATAGGACCATGCTTCGGCGGCGGTCACCCGCTCGGCCCGGCGGCCCACCACGACCACCAGTTCGGCTTCCCAGTCGACCGTCGCCGTCGGCAGCGACAGTGCGCCGACCGGTCCGGTGAAGCTGCTGGCGAACTTCGTGAACGTCGGCGGTGACGTCGGGTAGTCGAATCCCGACTCATCAGCATGGTCGCGGTAGTTGAGCCCGATGGCGAAGACCTGCCGTGGGTCTGGCGAGGGCGCGCCGAGTTCCGCGAGGATCAACGGGATGCCCTTCATGGCGAAATCGATTGATGCGTGCTCTGCCCAGTCGACGAACTCGTCCCACGCGTCGTAGACGCTCCTTGGCCCGGGGCCGAAGCGCCCCTGGCTTGCTTCCGCGACGTCGACGAGGGACGTAGCGTCAGGCGAGATCAAAACCGAACGGCCATGACGTGTAGCGATGCGCATGCGTACGTGTCTTTCTGGCTGACAATTGTGGATGGGGCACGCCCGTGAGAGCGCCGTGGTCGGCTGCACAGGCCGGCAGTAGACAAGACGAGCCGACGGCGGTACCGATCACGCCGCCAGCGTGGCAGCCCACTGTGTGAAGATCTCGACGTACCGAGGCGGGTCGAACTGGTGCATCATGTGCAACGCGTCCGGCACCGACGCATAGTCGACCTTCACCCCGGCGGACCGCATCAACAGCCTGGCTCGGGCGGCCTGCTCGTCGGAGAGCGCTCCGACCAGGTGGCCGGTGTCCGGGTCGATGTCACGCATGTGGTGTGTGAGAAGCACCGGCGTTTTGACTTGGGTCAGCAACTGCTCGTGCGGACAGTGCAATGCGACGGTCCCCTCCCAGAAGGCCCGTGCCCATTCCGGGTCGTACTCCCGCATGTGCTGCGGGATCTCGTCCGCCACGAAGTACCGCGCCATCGGCGACGACGAGGCGTCGGCCGCGCGGCAGTAGCCCGTCCAGTCGCCGACGCTCCACTGGTCGCCGAGGTACGTGCGGTAGAGCTCGAACAGGGGCCCCGCCGCCTGACGGATCGAGTGACCGCACGTGGTGACGAGCTCGGACGCGAAGAACGGGGCGTCCTCGCACAGCACCCCCCGCACCTGCCCGGGCATGGAGTAGGCCGATAGCCAGGCCGCGAGGACGCCACCGGAGGAGTTGCCCGCGACGATGACGGGGCGCTTCACCACCAGGGCGATGAACCGGACCAGGTCGTTGCCGAAGTTGTCGAGGCTGTACCGCTTCGGGGTCCAGCTGCTGCGCCCCTGGCCCCGCAGGTCGACGGCGTAGACATGGAAGTTCTCGGCAAGCAGGCCCATCGCTTCCTCGTACCCCCACCATGAGCCAGTCTGCTCGGGGATCAGCAGCACGGCGGGCATGCCCGGCTCGCCGGCCTCGGCGTAGTTCATGGTGATCTCGCCGAGATCGGCCTGCTTCTCGGGATAGGCGTGCGGGACGAAGACGTCGCGCTGTGCGGGATCAGCCACCGTTATTGGCTCCTTCTCTTTGGTCTGCGATGCCCGAGTCATTGGACAACGAGTGTGGTCACGAGGAGTGTCCTCCGGTCATCAATGCGGCGAGGTCGTCGGGGGCGAGAAACGATGGCGGCGGGGGCGGTCCCCACTGGTACAAGGAGCGGGTGCCCTCCCACACACCCGGCGTCCACAGGGCGTCGTCGACGATGCAGTCGATGTCGGAGTGGTACTCGGAGAAGTTCCCGGCCGGGTCCTTGAGGTACCAGAAGAAGTTGGAGCCGATAGCGTGCCTGCCCAGGCCCCACACGTGCCGTTCCGGGTCGGCCTCGAGCATGGCCGTGGCGCCGCGCCCCACCTCATCGATGTCGTCGACCTGCCACGAAGTGTGGTGCAGGAAGCTGACCGGAGCGCTCTGGACCAGCACGTTGTGGTGGTCGGTGGAGCATCGGAGGAACGCGGCGACCCCGGGCACGGTGTCGCTGATCTTGAGTCCGATGCCCTCGATGAAGAAGCGCTGCGAGGTCTCCTGGTCGGTGGAGCCCAGCACGACGTGGCCCAGCTTCCGGGGACGCACCGGCCTGTCCCTCAGGACGGCATCCGCCCGCGAACCCAGCCGCGTCGCCTCCCCCGGGCGGTTGTACACCGGAGAGGGGCTCGGCTCGGAGGCGATGCGCGGGGCGATCTCGACGTGAACCCGCACGCCGGTGCCGGGATCGCCGGCCTCCACTGAAGCCGCGGACCGTTCGACCTCGACCCCCAACCTGTGCAGGCTGCCGGCGACACGGTCGAGGTCGTCCGGGTCGTCGACACCGATGCCGAGGTCAAGCAGTTGCCGGTGCGGCGCTTGCCTGAGAGTGAGCTGTTCGCCGCCGTCGACGGTGCTGAAGAGGGACGTGTCCTTGCCGCTGCCGGGGAGCGGTGTCAGGCCGAAGTCGGTGTAGTACGCGGCTGTGGCCGCGACGTCGGGTACGCCGAGCGTGATTGCGGTCAGTCGGTGCATGGGCACAGGTGTGCTCCTTCCTGCGTTTTCTCGCTGCTAGCCGTGGGTGACCCGCTGCACCGCGAAGTGCCACAGAGGCGGCTCAGGTCAACGCCTTCGAGGTCGCGGCCGCGCCAGGCGATGTGCTGGTCGGGCCGCACGAGGAGGTAGTCCTGAGTCCAGTGCGCCCCCTTGGGGAACTCAAGCAGGGTCAACGGGATGCCCAGAGCAGCGGCCCGATCGGCGAAGGCGGCGACCGCCTCCGCATCGGAGTCCGACGGTTGCAGCAGGGTCATTCCGAGGCCGAGATCGTCGTACAGGGCATGCCCGGGGGAGACCCACGCATGCGGAAGGCGTGCCCCCGGCACCGTCGTAGGGACATAGTTCTCCACGCCGAGGTGGGGAGGGTCGTCCTCGTCGGCACCGGTGATCACCGGCGAGCCCGCGTAGGAGTAGCCCAGTACCAGCCCCAGCGAATAGAACTCCTCCGCCTTGGTTTCCTGGATCCTTTCGGTGGTGGTTGCCCGTTCCGGTCCGGAAGCCCGCAGATTGCGGACGGCTGAGGCGAGGGTGAGTTCGGCCACGCCCCGACGCTCGACCTCGTAGGAAGCCAGCAACCCGGCACCGGCCCACCCCTGAAGCACCGCGGCGATCTTCCACCCGATGTTGACACCATCCCCGACACAGGTGTTGAACCCGTGTCCGCCCAGGGGCGGATTGACGTGAGCGCTCTCACCGACCAAGAAGACTCGCTCAGTGGCGAACTGGTCGGCCAGCATCATCCGTGGTGTCCACGGATCGGTCGAGAGCACTTCGATCCCGAGTTCCACGACGGATCGGCCCGCAAGCCGCGCGATCAGCTCCAAGGCGCTTTCGGTTCCGACCGGCTCACCGACCTCCCCGAGGCTGACCCACCACGTTCCATCGTGGTCCAGCGGGCCGACGACACCGGGCACGTCCGTCCCGACCACCCAGTAGTGGAGGGCCGTACCCGACGCGGGACGCAGACCGGGCGCCCGGATGACCGCGTTGAGGTTGGCGTATGGGGCGGAGCTGCCGTGCAGCGTGGCACCGATGCCGTCCCGCACCGTGCTTCGGCTGCCGTCGCAGCCGAGCAGGTACTCCGAGACCAGCCGGTAGGCCGATCCGTCGGCGCGGATGATCTCGCAGCTCACGCCGTCCGGCTGCTCGGTGAAGCCGCGCAGGCGCTCGCCGAGACGGATCTCGGCGAGGCCGGTGCGCGCCAGGTGCTCACGCAGGACGTCCTCGACGACCGGCTGCATCACCTGCTGCCCCGACTCGGCAGCCAATCCGTGCTCCGCGGCGCTGAGGCCGAAGACGTCCTGGAACTCGGTGATCGCCTCGCAGGCGAGATCGTCGCAGAACACGACACGTCGGCACCACTCACGTGAAAGCGGTGCCGCGCGGCGTACCGCATCCGCGACGCCCCAGCGGCGGAACAGCTCCATCGTCCTCGCACTCGTGGTCTTCGCGCGGGGCCTGATGTAGGAGATCTCGCGGCGCGGCTCGACCACGATGGATCGGATGCCGTGATGGGCAAGCTCGCTCGCGGCGGCCAGCCCAGCCGGGCCTGCGCCAGCGATCAACACCGACGGCTGCGCGTCGTGCGGATGAGTCATAGCGCTACTATTCGAGCTGTGACCAGCGAGAGGCACGGGCGATTTCAATGAGTGGAACGCGAGTGCCTCATCGTCACTCAGGACGGCCGTTGCACGGTGAGCCGATCCTGGAGCGGGCGTTCCGGGTCCTGGGTGCCTTCACAGAAGCCGGGGAAAGCCTGCCGCTCCACAGGCTCGCGGCTCGAGCAGGTCTTCCCAAGAGCACCACGTCGAGAATCGCGGCCCAGCTGATGGGTGTGGGTGCCCTCGAACGCCTCGATGACGGCGAATTCGTCGTTGGCCTACAGCTGCTTGAAATCGCGTCGCTGGCTCCCCGCGGTCACGGACTACGAGCCGCTGCGCTCCCGTTCATGGAGGACTTGCACCAGGTCACCCGCCAGCACATCCTCCTCGCGGTACGCGACGGCCATGAGGCCGTACTCGTCGAGCGCCTGTCGGCCCGGGACGCGGCGGCGGTCAAGTACCGGGTCGGCGGCCGCCTTCCTCTCACCGAGACCGGCATCGGTATCGCCCTGCTGGCCCATGCTCCCGATCAGGTGCGGGACGAGGCACTGGCCGGTGCGCCCGACGCGGGCCACCTCCGTCGACTCATGGCCACCGTCCGTACGGAGGGCGTCTGTGCCATGACGGGGCCCAATCCGCTACGCACCGGGCACGCTACGATGTCGACGGTCGCCGCCCCGATCTTGAACCGTCGTGGTGACCTATTGGGCGCGCTGTCACTGGTCGCGCCTGATGAGGGCGGAACCCGGGCCGCCGCTCGAATCGCGCTGCGAACGGCGAGCCTGGCGGTCTCTCGGACGGTGGGGCTCTGAGCTGCGACAGCGCCGAGTGGTGATCGCCGTCAACAGGCCGGCTCCGGAACCACGCATCCTCCATGCCCGAACCTTACGGATGGCCTTCGGCTCAGGAGTGCTTTCAGGAAGCTGGGAGTCTGCGGGCGAGGATCATGCACTGAGCGAGTTGGAGGAATGCGTCGTGTATGTCGTCCCGGGACTCCCGGCGCACACGTAAGCGACGCGGGCCGTGGAGATGGGCGATGGCGGATTCGGCCGGCCGCGTCCTCCAGGGGGCTCGGCCGGATCACCTCCGCACACCGTCGGGCGGCCGCGACTACATCCGAAGCGCCTACACCGCCGGTCCTGCCGTCCTCAGTCACCTATTTCTCCTGTCGTATCGTTGGGCGCATGGCAGCCCGAGGAAAGTCCGCCACGGTGGCGAACGAAGGGTCGAAGCAGGCTCCGCTGCTCGTCCTGGGAAAGATCTCCGAGATTCTCAACGCTTTCACACTGGCCCGGCCCTCTATGAGCCTGCGCGAGATCCAGCAGCAGACCGGACTGCCTGCCTCGACTGTGCAACGCCTGGTGACGAACCTGGTCGCGCACGGGTTTCTCGACCGCTCCGAGGACACGTTCCGGATCGGGGTGAAGATGGCCTACTGGGCGGCTGCCGCGGCTAAGGACCTCGACATCCTCCAGGTGGTCAACCCCGCTCTGAAGGACCTTCGCGACCGGACCGGGGAGACCGCGTGCTTCTTCCGCTCCGAAGGCACCCAGCGGGTGTGCATCGCGGTCGCCGAGACCCGGCACGCGCTTCGCCGGGAGATGTCGGTGGGGAAGATCGCCCCCATCGCCGTGGGGTCGTCGGGACGTGTGCTGCTGGCCTGGGATCCGGATCTCGCCGAGCGCGTACTGCGGGAAGAGCTTCCGCGGCTGACCGAGAGCACCGTGACCGACCGGGACGAACTGCGCAGGCTGATCAAGCAGACGCGTTCCGAGGGCTATGCCATCACGGTCGGCGAACGCATCGACGGTGCGTCGGGCCTCGCGGCCCCGGTGTTCGACTCGGCCGGCGATCTGGTCGGAGCGCTGATGGTCCATGGGCCGACGCTGCGCATGCCCTATGAGCGGTGTGTCGAGTGGGTCGATCTGGTGGTGGAGCATGCCGAACAGATCACCCGAGCGCTCGGCGGCCGATACCCGGCCTGAGCCGGAGCCGTTGTCCGATGACCCGGCCTGCCGCTTCCATGGCTGCCTCGTCGCTCGCCACGATGATGTCCGTGAACTCCTCGTGCAGAGGCCCGAGATCCGCGCCGACGGAGCCCGCCACGGCGAAGCGCGCGATGCCGACCGAGCGGGCCAGCACGGCCGAGACGATCTTCCCCTGACTGCTCTGTGCGTCGAGTCGCCCTTCCCCGACGATGACAGCTTCGGCGTCGCAGAGGTGGTCATCGAAGGACAGCCCGTTCAGGACGTAGTCCGCGCCTGATACGAGTTCGGCGTGGAACTGTGCCCACATCGCTCCGGCGAAGCCCCCCGCGGCCCCGGTCCGTGGCACGTGCGTCGGGTCGCGCCGCAGCAGCCTCGCCTGGTGATGCAGGCGCAGCGTCAGGGAGGCGACCTGCCTGGTATCCGCGCCCTTCTGCGGGCCGAACACCCGTGCCGCTTCCGCGTAAGGGGTGGTGACGTCGGTCAGGACCGTCACCGGGGTGCCGCGCAGACCACCGCGTTCGTCGATCGCCCGCAAGGCCCCGAACCCGCCGTCGCTGGTGGCGGATCCGCCTGCGGCCACGACGATCTCGGTGACGCCGTGACGGGCGGCGTCGGCCATCAGCATTCCGACGCCGTAGGTGTCGGCGGCCACCGGATCCCGCGGGCCGTCGTGGGGGGCGTTGATCCCGCACACCTGGGCGAGCTCGATGTAGGCGGCGCCGGAGGGCGCGAGCGCGATCGCTCCCTCGCATTCCGCCCCCCAGGGGTTGCGGGCAGGAGCGGCACGGTAGCGCAGTCCGAGGGGTTCGGTGAGTACGGCGAGCGTTCCCTCGCCGCCGTCGGCCACGGGTAGGAGCACGGGGACGGCCGAGGTTTGGTCCAGTCCCCGGCCGATAGCCGTGGCCACCTGCGGTGCGGTGTACGTGCCCTTGAAGCTGTCGGGCGCCACGAGGACCTTCACCGCCACGCCTCCGGGTTGACCGCATGGGCCGGCATCTCGCCCCGCGCTATGGCGACGGCGTTGTTCGCGCAGACCTCGGCCATGGTGGCGCGGACGGAGCGGGTGGCGCTGCCGACGTGGGGCAGGAGGGTGGTGTTGGGCAGGTCGGCGAGGCCGTCGGCGAGCGCGGGTTCGTCCTCGTACACGTCCAGCCCCGCCCCGGCGATCTCGCCCGAGCGCAGCGCATCGACGAGTGCTCTTTCGTCCACCACGGGCCCGCGCGAGGTGTTGACGAGGCAGGCCGTCGGTTTCATGGCGCGAAGTGTCTTCTCGTCCACGAGATGGTGTGTGGCGTCGGTCAATGGGACGTGCAGCGAGAGGAAGTCGCTGGTGCGCACCAGGTCGTCCCACTCGGCGAACTGGACCCTGCCGGCGAGGTGTCCGAGCCGCTCGCGGTGGACGGGTCCGCTACGTGTGGTGTAGCGGACGGTCATGCCGAACCCGAGGGCGCGTTCAGCCGTCGCCCGGGCGATCCGTCCGAAGCCGATGAGTCCGAGCGTTGTCCCGCTGACGTCGCCTCCGAGGAGCAGCTCGGGCTGCCAGCCCCGAAATTTCCCCGCGCGGACGAAGCGGTCCGCCTCCACGCAGCGCCGTGCCGTGGCCAGCAGGAGGAGCGTCGCGATATCGGCGGTGGCGTCGGTGAGGACACCGGGCGTGTTGCCCACGAGGATTCCGCGCTGTGTGGCGGTGGCCACGTCGACGTTGTCGTATCCGACCGCGTAGTTGGAGATGCCCTTGATCTTCGCGTCTTCCAGGACGGCCCGGTCGAACACATCCGTCAGCTGGGCGACGACGACGTCGACGTCACTTGAGGAACATTCCCGGCGCAGCTCGCCCGCGGACAGCCGCCGATCGGGCACACGCACCTCACCGGCCGCTTCCAGAATGTCCATTCCGGGAGCCGGGATGGGCGTTGTCACCAGGAACTTCATCGGCACTCCCGCGCGTCCGGCGCCGCCACGGCCCACTCGAACGCGGTGGTGCTGGAGTGCGCCGCCTGACCTGCCCGGGAACGGTTCGGCTCGTCCAGTTCCGCCAGCAGCCCGTCGGCCAGTGCGACCACGGCGCCGAAGGTGTCCGGCGTCAGCCAGTCGGGGCGCAGTGCGAACAGCAGGTCCTCGGTCGCGGCGTTTCCGCTGGCGCCGGGTGCGAACGGGCAGCCACCGAGGCCGCCGAGCGCCCCGTCCAGTTCGCTTGCTCCGGCGGCCACCGCGGCGAGGGAGTTGGCGACGCCCATCCCCCACGTGTCGTGCCCGTGGTAGACGATCCGTCGCGCGGGCGATCGCGTTGCCACTGCGGAGACCAGGCTGGTCACCTGGGCCGGTGTGGCCTGCCCGAGGGTGTCGCACAGCACGATATCCTCGGCGCCCTCAGTGCGGGGGTCGCTGGCGATCCGGAGCACTGTTTCCTGCTGGACGAGGCCGTCGAACGGGCAGGTGAACGCCGTGGCGACGCAGAGCTGAATGCGCCCGCCGGCCGAGCGCGCGTGCTCGATCGCCGCCGGCATGGCCGCGAGGCTGTCCTCGGTCGGCCGGCCGATGTTGGCCTGGTTGTGACGGTCGGACGCCGACAGGCAGTACTGGAAGTTCACCGCGCCCGCCCTCGCCGCCTTCTCGACGTGCCGTGGGGTGGCCACCCAGACCCAGGACCGGGCGAGTTCGTCCGGAGTCAGGCTTTCGATCACCTCCACTGTGTTGGCCATGGGCGGGACGAGGGCCGGATTGGCCAGCGAGCCGATTTCCAGGCTGGGGATGCCGAGGGAGAGGAGTTCGCGGACGATGGCCACCTTGCGGTCGGTGGACAAGGGCTTGCCGGTGAGCTGGAGGCCGTCGCGAAGGGTCACATCGCGCAAGGTCACAGGGGTACTCGTCACTTCTTCTCCATCTCCGTGATGATCGCGTCGGTCTCCTCGTCGGTCTTGCCGAGCAGGTCGGTGAGCACCTGTCGGGTGTGCTCGCCGAGGTCGGGGCCGAGGGACCGGACAGACAGGGACCTCTCGCCAAGGACGGGGACGATGCCGGGGAATCCCACCTCCCGGGACTCGCCTGCCGCTATCTCCACCGGCAGCCGCTGGATCATGTCGCGGGCGGCGAACTGCGGGTCCGCGCAGATGTCCGCCGCGGTGTAGATCGGGCCCGCTGGGACGCCTGCGGCGTCGAGGGCTTTGAGCACCTCGTCACGAGGAAGCGTCTCGGTCCATGCGTTGATCGCGCCATCGAGTTCGTCACGACGTGCCCATCGCTCCGCGTTAGTCCGCAGTCCGGGATCGTCGGCGAGGTCGGGACGGCCGATGGCCCGCATATAGCGCCGGAAGATCGCGTCGCCATTGCCTGCGATCACCACGCTGTGTCCGTCGCCACACTCGTACGCGTTGGTGGGGGCGATGCCCTCCATCCTGCCGCCGACCCGCTGCCGTTCAAGGCCGTAGGCGAGGTAGTCGGGAACAAGCGATTCCATCATCGAGAAGACGGCCTCGTGCAAGGCGACGTCCACCGTCCGCTCGGACAAGGGCGACTTCATGGGGACCCGTTCGCGCCGCAGGAGCGAGATCACGACGCCGAACGCCGCGTACAGGCCCGCGATCGAATCGCCGATGGACACTCCGACCCGGGAGGGCGGACGGTCGGCTTCCCCCACCAGGTGGCGAAGGCCGCCCATGGCCTCGGCCACCGCGGCGAATCCCGGGCGGTCCGACAGGGGCCCGGACTGCCCGAACGCGGAGATACGGGCCAGCACGATGTCGGGGTTGGCCTCTTCGAGGATGGCGGGGCCGAGTCCCCAGCGCTCCAGCGTGCCGGGGCGGAAGTTCTCGACCACGACATCGCATCGCCGCACCAGTTCGAGCACGGTCGCCCGGCCGCGATCCGTTTTGAGGTCCAGCACCACGGACTTCTTGTTGCGGTTGATGGTGCGGAAAAGCATGGAGACATCGCCGGCGTAGAGCCGCCAGTTCCGCAACTCGTCGCCGGTATTCGGGCGTTCGATTTTGATCACCTCGGCACCGAAGTCCGCGAGCAGCCGTCCGGCGGTGGGTCCCGCTATGTAGTTGCCGAGTTCGAGCACACGCACTCCATGCAGCGGCAACTGTGTGCGGCGGTTCTTCATGGGTCCTCACGTGGTAGTCGAGGGAGGGTCAGAGGATGGCGCTCAGCGCGAGGATCGGGCCCATCGCGACGACGGAGGCGACGGAGACCCCGACCGAGCAGGTCTTGAGCGTGCCTCGGGTGGTCTGGCCCATCAGGGACTGGAGCAGCCAGAAGGTGTTGCTGGTCAAGTGAACGAAGAACAGCGATCCGGCACCGGCGGACAGTGCGATCAGTACGGGATCGAGGCCCAGGGTGGGGGCCACCGGCGCGAGCATACCGGCGGCGGTGATCGCGGAGATCGTCACCGAGCCGACCGCGATGTGCAGCACCGCGGCCACCAGCCACACCAACAGCAGCGGGGCCCAGGTGTTGGCCTTGAAGTACTCGCCGAGGATGTCCCCCAGTCCGCAGGCGGCGATCACCGCTGCGAGACAGCCTCCGACGCCGTTGAGGAGGAGGATCTGTCCGCTGTCGCGCATGCCCCTGCTCAACGAAGCGTCCACCCGGGGCTGCCCGAGGTAGCGCCGGGCGACGAGGCAGGTGGCGACCAGTCCGAGCAGGAGAGCCACAACCGGGCTGGAGAGCAGTTCCACGACGGAGTTGTGCCATGTCGCCACCTGGGCGAGGGCTCCGGTGGCAATGAGGAGAAGGGAGACGAGGAGGGGCGAGAAGAGGAGAAGGAGTCCGGGCTGCGGCTGCGTGCGCGCCTTCACCTCCACAGCTGTCATGGTTCCGCCCGCAGGGCCGTTCTGGCCGACGCGGTCCGCGTGGTCGGCCGTACCGCCGTCCGCGGGCGCGCTCGGCGCCGGGCCGGGAACGTCCTCTTCATCGAGTGCCGGGTTCCACCAGCCGCGCGTCAGCGCGAAGTTCATGACGGCGATGGCGATGGTCACGGTCGGGATGACGACGATGAGTCCGTACAGCAGATACGTGCCGAGCGGCACGTCGAGGAGCGCGGCGAGCGCCAGCGCTCCGGCACCGGGGACCGTGAAGACGATGCCGCACTCCAGTCCGATGGCCAGCGCGGTGGCCATGCGGGCGGTCCCGTACCGGCCGAGCTTGGAGGCTATGCCCTTGGCCAGCGGCCCGGTGATCACCAACAGCACGTCCAGATAGATGGACTGTAGGAAGGTGGCGATCGTCAAGGCCATCGCGTGGGGGATCCGCTTCGGGCCCGCGGCGCGCAACAGGGTTTCGACGAGGCGCTCGATGGCTCCGAGGTCGCGCAGGAGTGCTCCGATGAGCACTCCGAACGCGATCAGGAGTCCGATGTCGGCCATGACGTCGCCGAACCCCTTGCTGATCGTCTTCACGGTCTTGTCGACCCCGAGGCCGGTCGCGAGACCGAGGTAACAGGCGCCCAGAACCAGGGCGACCACGGGGTTCATCCGCAGCCGCACGATCAGGAACACGATGGCGATCACGGCGACGGCCGTGTTGATCAAAATTGCGGTATCCGACATGCCCACCGTCCGTTTCGTGCGAGATGGGGCGTATATGAAGCTGGCGGCTCGATCCGGTGGCCCGCATTATGAGCACGAACCCACGATGCGGGTCAACAAAATCGACGCATCGAGCCCCGACTTCCGCTATCGCGGAGCCTGTGCGACCGCGCCGCCTTGTTGGGCAACCTCCCCTCGCAGGAGCGACCGCTGGGCAGCTCGCAGAACTGGCCCTCGTGCTCGTACGGATGCTGTACCTGGTCCGCATCACGCGTCTTCACACGGGTGGCGCGACGAAGTCAGCGGCTTGTTGTGGGTCGGTCATCGTGGAGGGGCAGCCGAAATGGGCGGCGGTGGACACTGCGCTTGCCGAGAATGTCGTCCGCCCTGGTAGGAGGCATGGACCCGGACTGGCGGTCGTCGGCTCCATCGCTCGAGTCGGCGCTCTCGCGTAGCGGGTAGTCCACGCGTCATGATGATCGACCGTGCTGCTGCGGCTGGCCTACCTGGGCGTGACCAACGCGTTCGCGCTGCTGCGCCTGCTGCCGGTGAGCGACCGGGACAAGGATGCGGAGACCCTGGCCCTCCGCCATCAGATCACGGTGCTCGAACGCCAACTCGGCGGTGACCGAGTGCGGTTCGAATGAACTCGATCATGGAACGCGGGACGGCGCCCGCTGGTACCGCACGGGTGATCTGGTCGGGGAGGCGGCCGACGGTGTCCTTGTGTTCAAAGGACGCTCCGACCGCCAGGTCAAGATCCGCGGCTTCCGGGTGGACCTGCTTCGATGTCGAGGCGCTGATCGGACGCTGCGAGGGGGTGTCGTCGGTCGCGGCCGCCAGGGTGGACCGCGCCGGGCACTCCTCGCTGGCCGCGTTCTTCGTTCCCCTGCCGGACTTCGAGCCGGGCGAGGTCGCCGCGGCATCCGCGACCGCCTGACCAGAACGGCGCCACCGCATCTGGCGCCCAGCCTGATTGTGCCGGTCGACGCGCTGGAGCAGACTCACACCGGCAAGGTGGACCGGAACGCGACCCGCGACCGCCGCCTGGGCGTCGTGGCGGCCATCCGATCAGCGCCGCCGCCACGGCTCCGGGAGCGGAGGTCGCGGAGCTGGCCGCGTTCGCTTCACGGAGGCTGGGCGTGGCACTCGTACCGGAGTCCGCACGGACCGACGACAGCGGCTGGGACTTCCGTGTCACCCACATCCGCGCCGCCGACGGCACGCACTGGATCCTGCGGCAGCCGCGGTGGCCGGAGTCCGCCGACCAGCTGGCCGTGGAGGGCGCCGTACTGAGCGCCATACGCGATCGGGTCCCGGTGCCGGTGCCCGGCTGGCGGATGCACACCCCGGACCTGGTCGCCTACCCCCGCCTTCCCGGCGAGGCGGCGGGCAGTGAGGACCCGGTCACCCTGGTCTACGGGTGGTCGATGGACCCGCTGGCCCACCCGGACCACTACCTCGAGCCGCTTGCCCGCTGCCTGGCCGCGGTGCACTCCACGCCCCTGAACGGCACAGGGCCGCCTGGTACTCGTCCACGGGGACGTGCACCCGGGCCACACCCTGGTGGAGCCCCACCCGTCCGGCCCCTCGGCGCTGTCGGCCCTGCTGGACTGGGCGAACAGGGGCATCGGTGATCCGGCGGCCGACTTCGTGGACATGCTCTACGCCGGCGACACGCACGTCCTCGACCGGCTCTTGGACACCTACCGGGCGGCGGGCGGCGAGGTCCCCGACGGCATGCGGTCGCACATCCTGGCCCGAGCGTCCTTCATCTGGGTCCATGTGGCGCTGCGCGGCCTGGACACCGGCCGCCCAGTGTGGGTGGAGACCGCGCTGCGGAGGATGGCCCGGTGAGTGGCGGGACGGCGTACACGGTCCACGGTTCGGGGCGACCGGTAGTCATGATCGCCGGTTCCGGCACCATAGAAGTCAACGCCTATGCCAACGGGCGCACCGCGCCGTTCGGCGGTGTCAAGAACAGCGGCCTCGCGCGAAGCCACCGACCGCACCCTGATCACCGGACAACGCCACCTCATCGCTCGGTGCGGACACGCCGGCGAGGTCATCTGCTGGAAGCAGGAACGACTGCGGAGGTGGCGGCGACTGCCGCCCGGAGGTCTGAACCGGTCAGCGCAGTCCCGCAGCCCTGCGGGACCGCTCGTCCCAGACCGGTTCCACTGCCGCGAACCGGGGCCCGTGTCCGCGGCGGTAGACCATCAGTGTCCGCTCGAAGGTGATGACGATGACACCGTCCTGGTTGTAGCCGATGGTGCGCACGCTGATGATGCCTACGTCAGGGCGGCTGGCGGACTCCCGCTTGTGGAGGACCTCGGACTGCGAGTAGATCGTGTCGCCCTCGAAGACCGGATTGGGCAGCCTGACCCGGTCCCAGCCGAGATTGGCCATCACGTGCTGGGAGATGTCGGTGACACTCTGTCCGGTGACCAGGGCGAGCGTGAAGGTGGAGTCCACCAGCGGCTTGCCCCAGGCGGTGCCCGCCGAATAGTGGCGGTCGAAGTGCAGGGGCGCGGTGTTCTGCGTCAGAAGCGTGAGCCAGGAGTTGTCAGTCTCCAGGACCGTGCGGCCCAGGGGGTGGCGGTACACGTCGCCGGTGGTGAAGTCCTCGAAGTAGCGGCCCTGCCAGCCCTCGACGGCAGCGGTGCGGGTGGCCTCCTGGCCCGGGTTCTCAGTCGTCATGGCGCTCATTCTGGGAAATCCCCGATCCGCTGTGAAATACCGAACCTTCACAGGGTTCATACGTACGGCGCATGAGCCCTGGACCGTACGTAGTCGAAGAACCTCGCCACCACTGGCGCGCGTGGTCCTCCGGCGAGTGTGATCACGCCGACCGTGCGGTGTGCCTGCGGATCCTGGAGTGGCACGGCGACGGCGTGTTCGCCGGGGCCGGATGGGCTGCCGGTGAGGGGGGCGACGGTCACGCCGAGGCCGGCGGCGACCAGGGCCCGCAGCGTGCTCAGCTCGGTGCTCTCCAAAGCGACCCGCGGCGTGAATCCGGCCGCAGCACAGAGCCGGTCGGTGATCTGGCGCAGTCCGAAGACCGGCTGTAGTGCCACGAACACCTCATCGGCCAGCTCCGCGGTCCGCACCCGGCGGCGTCTGGCCAGCCGGTGTCCGGGCGGGACGAGCAGGCACAGTGCCTCGTCCCGCAGCGGTGTCCACTCCACATCGTCCCCGGCTGGTCGCGGGCTGGTCAGGCCCAGGTCCAGTCTGCTGTTGCGGACGTCGTCGACGATGGTGTCGGCGGCGTCACCGCGCAGCTCGAAGGTGGTGCCGGGAGCCAGCCGGCGATACCCGGCGAGGAGGTCGGGCACGAGCCAGGTGCCGTAGGAGTGCAGGAAACCCAGTGCCACGGTGCCGGTGTCGGGGTCGATCAGGGCGGTGATGCGCTGCTCGGCGCCGGAGACCTCACTGATCGCGCGCAGGGCGTGGGCGCGGAAGACCTCGCCGTACTTGTTGAGCCGGAGCCGGTTCTGGTGCCGGTCGAACAGCGGAATGCCCACTCGTCGCTCCAGCCGCCGGATGGCCCGGGACAGGGTCGGCTGGGAGATGTTGAGCCGTTCCGCGGTGGTCGTCACGTGCTCGTGCTCGGCCAAGGCCGTGAACCACCGCAGCTCCCGTATCTCCATGCAGGGACTATACGTTCCGAGCATGGTCCTGGCGAGGTTTCGTCATTTCACAACGGTCGGGTGGCGGCCCACAGTGAGTCCTCACCAACCAGGACTCCATGGGAGGGACCCCATGTCCGAGCCGCATTCTCGCCCTGAGCACGAAGGCCCCGACGGGCCCCTGTCCGGTCTGCTCGTGGTTTCTCTGGAGCAGGCCGTCGCCGCTCCGTTCGCCACGCGCCAACTGGCGGACCTGGGCGCCCGCGTCATCAAGATCGAGCGCCCCGGCAGCGGCGATCTCGCCCGCGGCTACGACCGCACGGTGCGTGGCATGTCCAGCCACTTCGTCTGGCTGAATCGAGGGAAGGAGAGCGTCCAGCTCGATGTGCGCTCACCGGAGGGCAACCGGCAGCTGCACGCCCTGGTGGACCGGGCCGACGTCCTGGTGCAGAATCTGGCACCCGGCGCCGCGGTCCGCCTGGGCATCGGCCACCACGTCCTTGCGCTGAGCCACCCGAGGCTGATCACTTGCGACATTTCCGGCTACGGAAGTACCGGCTGCTACCGCGACCGCAAGGCGTACGACCTCCTGGTCCAGTGCGAAGCAGGGTTGGTCTCCATCACCGGCACCCCCGAGACCCCGTCCAAGGTGGGCCTGTCCATCGCGGACATATGCGCGGGGATGTATGCGTATTCCGGCATTCTTACGGCTCTGCTGAAGCGGGCCCGCACCGGCCGGGGCTCGCAGTTGGAGGTCTCGATGCTCGAAGCCCTCGGTGAATGGATGGGATACGCCGAGTACTACACGCGCTACGGCGGCACGGCTCCGGCCCGCGCCGGCGCCAGTCACGCGACGATCGCCCCCTATGGCCCGTTCACCACGCGCGACGGGCAGACGATCAACCTCGGGCTACAGAACGAGCGGGAGTGGGCTTCTTTCTGCGGGATCGTGCTGCGGCGTCCCGGTCTGTGCGACGACCCGCGCTTTTCCGGGAACGCCGACCGGGTGGCCCACCGCACCGAGCTCGATGTCCTGGTGAGCGAGGTGACGGGCACACTCACCGGCGAGGAACTGGTGGCGCGGCTGGAGGAGGCGTCGATCGCCTACGCACGCCAGCGCACCGTGCGGGAGTTCAGCGCACACCCCCAACTACGTGACCGTCGACGCTGGGCTCCCTTCGACAGCCCGGTCGGTGCACTGGAGGGCCTGATACCCCCGGTCACGTTCCACGGCGAGCACCCGCAGCGGCTGGGCCGGGTCCCGGAGCTGGGCGAGCACACCGAGTCCGTCCTGGCGTGGCTGGCCCCGTCCCACGGCGCCGCCCGCGAGGAGGCCAGCCATGCCGAATGAACTCATCGGAGTCCTGGCGCTCGCCGCTGTGTTCCTGCTCTCCAGCGTACGGGGGCTGAACATGGGCATGCTCGCCCTGGTCGCCACCTTCCTGCTCGGGGTGGTCGCCCTCGACCGAACGCCGGACGAGGTGCTGGCGGGTTTCCCGACGAGCATGTTCCTGGTGCTGGTCGCCGTGACGTTCCTCTTCGGGATCGCCCGCGTCAACGGCACGGTGGACTGGCTGGTGCATGTCGCGGTGCGGGCGGTGGGTGCCCGGGTAGGAGCCGTCCCCTGGGTGCTCTTCGGTCTGGCGACACTGCTCTGCGCGACAGGCGCGGCCTCGCCCGCGGCGGTGGCGATCGTGGCGCCGATCGGCGTCGCTTTCGCCGTCAAGCACCGCATCAATCCGCTGTATGCCGGGCTGATGGCGGTGAACGGGGCCGCGGCGGGCAGTTTCGCCCCCTCCGGGATCCTGGGCGGCATCGTCCACTCGGCGCTGGAGAAGAACCATCTGCCCGTCAGCGGCGGGCTGCTCTTCGCCGGCACCTTCGCCTTCAACCTGGCGGTCGCCGCGGTGTCATGGCTCGTCTTCGGGCGCAGACGGCTCGAACCGCAGGTTCTGGAAGAGGACACCGACCCTACGGAAATGGACCCGGCTTCTCGCCCAGGCACGGAGCAGGTGGTGACGCTGACCGCGATGGTCGCGCTGGTGCTGGGGACCACCGTCCTCTCCCTGGACACCGGTTTCCTGGCCCTCACCCTGGCGGCGTTGCTGGCGCTGATCTTCCCTGGCACGTCCCAGCAGGCCACCAAGGAGATCGCCTGGCCCGTGGTGCTCCTGGTGTGCGGCATCGTGACCTACGTCGCCCTGCTGCAAGAACTGGGCGTCGTGGACTCCCTGGGGAAGATGATCGCGGCCATCGGCGCCCCGCTGCTGGCCGCCCTGCTGATCTGCTACGTGGGCGGTGTCGTCTCGGCCTTCGCCTCGACCACCGGGATCCTCGGCGCCCTGATGCCGCTGTCCGTGCCGTTCCTGAAGTCCGGTGCCATCGGGACGACCGGCATGGTGATAGCACTGTCGGCCGCGGCGACCGTAGTGGACGCGAGTCCCTTCTCCACCAATGGTGCGTTGGTGGTGGCCAACGCTCCCGAGCGGCTGCGGCCCGGCGTGTACCAGGGGTTGTTGTGGTGGGGCGCCGGGGTGTGCGCGCTGGCTCCCACCGCCGCCTGGGCGGCCTTCGTGATCGCATGAGCGCGGTGAAGGGAGGGACACCTGTGGAGCCCGCTCCTCGTACTCTGCTCTTCGTGCCCGGCGACCGGCCGGAGCGCTTCGCGAAGGCGGCGGCCAGCGAGGCGGACGGAGTACTGGTCGACCTTGAGGACGCCGTGGCACCGGGTGCCAAGACCGTGGCGCGGGAAGCCGCGATCCAATGGCTGAGCACACACGACGGCTTCTTGAGGATCAACGCCGCGGACACCCCCTGGCACGCGGGGGACCTGGCCGCGCTCACTGCGGCCCGGAGGCTGCGCGGCGTGGTGCTGCCGAAGAGCTCGACGGCGGACGGCGTGGCCGAGGTGCTGCGCCGGCTGCCGGACGGTATGCCGGTGCTGGCCTTGGTGGAGAACGCCCTCGGGGTGCGGGAGGCCGCGGCCATCGCACAGGTACCCGGGGTGGCGCGGCTGCTCTTCGGAAGCATCGATCTCGCGCTGGACATGGACGTCGTCCCCTCGGAACCCGACGAGCCGGAGCTGCTGTGGGCCCGCTCTGCGCTCGTGGTGGCTTCCCGAGCGGCCGGATTGCCCGCACCGCTCGACGGTGTGTACACCCACCTTGATGACGAGGCTGGTCTGGCCGCCATCTCACAGCGCAGTCGCGGGCTGGGCTTCGGCGGTCGCATGTGCGTCCACCCTCGACAGGTCGCTGTAGTTCACCAGGCATGGCTACCGACGAACGCCGAGCTGGAATGGGCCCGGCGGGTTGTACAGGCCGCCGGGGACTCCGATGGCGCCGCAGTGCGCGTGGACGGACAGATGATCGACTGGCCGCGCCTACAACGGGCTCGATCACTGCTCGGTGCGTGTCGAGCGACACCTCTTGGTCAGCCAGGCGGGGAGGGCCGCATCTGACATCCTGCCTGGACAGCTTGGGCGCGGAATCGCAGGCGGCCGGAACCGGCACAGGATCGCCACCTCGACGACCTGTGCCGTCGCCTCCTGCGGCGGATGCCGGAGCCGGGCCAGCAGCAGGCGCCGCTGATCCTTGGCCACACGCCATCAGCCGGTCGGCCCCGGAGCCCGGCGCGGCGATCCAGCGCTGCCCGCGCAGGTCGGCGACGTCGAGCCGCCTTCCCGGGTGCGGATAGTGATGTCCGGGTGGGAGACACGCGGTCCTTCCCGCCGGTTCGCCCTCGCCTGTCCGTCGAGGAGCTACGGGCGGCCAAGAACACCCAGCCGATCCGTTCCCTGGACGACCTCGTGGCGGACACCTTCGAATCCGATGGTGATCGTGACGGGTGTCAATGTTCCGATCACGACAGGGGGGAAATGGGGGTGGGCAGGGCGATCGTGGAGGTGGCCTTGGCGATGTTCTCCGGACCGTTCCGCGGGGGCCAGATTCCGCGTTCGTAGGAGTCACGGCGGATCTTCAACCGGGCGTTGAGGTCGGGGAAGGGCCAGATGTGGGTGATACGGGGGGCGCCGTCAAGGCCGTACATGGCAGTCGTCAGCGGGTAGAGGCTGGTGCGTTCGGGTACTGCGGCCTCCCATCCAGCCATCGTGGGCACGAGACCCCCGACTTTGAGGTGGTAGGTGCGGAATTCGTAGACCGAGCCGTAGTGCCCCGGTTCGACCGGTGGCAGGAAGGGGAACGGGGCGTAGCTTTCCACCTGGAAGGCGGTTAGGTGCTCACCGATACCGAACGGGTCTGAGCTGGTGAGGACGCGCCTGCGCTCCTCGGTGAGTTCCTCGGCGTTCTCGAAGCCGCGCAGAACGAGCAACTGCCCGACGATGACGCCGTGTTCGGGTTCCCAGCAGCCAAGCAGTTGGCCGCCGGTGGAATCGCTCGTGGTGTAGGCCTCCAGCGCGGACAGCGCCTTCCGGACCGCGTACAGCTTGAGTGACAGGGTGGCGAGTTCGTAGAGCATGGCGGATGTCTCCCGATGGTTTTTTCAGCACTGTCGCTCTCTTATCGGGCCAGCGCGGCAAGGTGCTCGAACAGCTGCGCGTCGCTGACGCCGGCACGGCTTGACTCCTCACCGAGGACCCCGAAGATCGGGTCCCACCGGGTGATCGTCATCTCCTGCACCTGGCCCTCCACCAGGTAGGGGTCGGTGGCGACGATCTTGTGCAGAGTCTCCTCATCGGCCGCCGCGAACACCAGCAACGCGGTGCGCTCCCACGCCCGGCCCGGCCGTCCCGGCGCCGTTTCCGTGTGGGTGGTCGGTCCTGAAGCGCGCAGCTGACCGGACTCCACGCGCTCGACCAGCCACCGCAGGTGCGCGTCGAGGTGGCGTGCCCAGCCGGTGGGATCGCGGTGGACGTAGGTGACGACGAAGTGCGGCATGGCATTTCCCTACTTGATTTCCGGCGGTTCGCTCGGCCGCCTGACGGCGACAGGATTGCCTCATCGCGGCGCAACGAACTAAAGTGAAACATCATTTTAGTTTCGAGAGCAAGCCCCGAAGGAAGGCCACGCCAGTGGAGACCCCCACCGGAGCACCCGGAGCGCCGAAGCGTCCCCAGCACCCACGCAGCGCTCGGGCGCATGACGCAGTACTGACAGCCACCAGCGCACTCATGCGCGAGGACGGCATCCCGGCGATCACCATCGACCACATCGCCAGCCGGTCCGGTGTAAGCACGGCCACGATCTACAAGCATTGGCCCTGTAAGGCCGCGATCATCGCGGAGGCATTCGGTCGCGACACGGCCAAGGCGGTGGCACTCCCCGACACCGGCCACCCCATCGACGACCTTGTCACCTACGCCGCCGATCTGCTGACCTACTACACCAGTTCGAAAGGCGCCCTCTTCGGGCAGTTGCTGGCCACCTGCGCGACCGAGCCGCAGGCCGCACCGTACTTCCACGAGTTCTTCCTCATGCCCCGCCGGGCAACCCTGGAGCCGTGCTGGGAGCGGGCGGCCGAGGCAGGGTTGACCCGGCCGGGCGTGGATGCGGCGACGGCCACGGACGTGCTGATGGGCCCACTGGCGTTCCGCCTGCTGTCCGGGCACGGATCACTCGCCCCCGACGAGGTGCGCAAACTGGTGGAGTACGCCCTGCACGGCCTGCTCGCCCCAGGCACCCACCGCGACAGCTGAGTCATCAGGTTTTGCGTCCAGCGCCGCCTCCGGGAGGCCCCATGGAGCCTCGGCCTGCCTCCCGACCCCGGGATGCGGTTCATCCATCACCAACTGCCGCCCAGCGAGTGGCCATTCGGCAAGCCGCGGCCCCCGAGCCGGACAGCGCCACCTGGGCGAAACCCACAACGAGCACCCCCCTGATAGCGCTGTCGCCCGGGTCAACGGGGGTGGTCCGTCGGGTCCAGGTGGAGGACGACCGTCGGATTTCCGCACACGGTCACTCGACCAGGCCTTGCTCGGCCAACACGCGCCAGGCCATCCAGCTCAATAGCGCGCGGCGCCTGTAGCACCGGTTCCCAGCGGGCCGGCAAGGTCAACCGTATCAGCATGCTTGCATATAGCTTCGCACGCTTATACTGTATCAGCATGCTTACTGGGACGGACTCCAGGTCCCGTTACACAGGTCCCGACCTGGCACGGCATCGGTCCACATCCTGGGCCACCTCCCCAGCGGCATCGTGACGATCCGTCGCGCGACACCCACGGCAGGTCGGTGAGCATGGCCGTCTTGCTTTGGCGGCCGACACCACAGCGTCCCCGCTGTTCTTTCGCAACCAGCGCCGCAGGCTCTCAGCCTGACGCGGTGGACCGTAATCCCCAACCTCAATGGAGAGGCGTGTCATGGGCCATCCAGCAGACATCCCGGCCGGGACGTTGAGACGTATGACGCTCGCGGCAGCGATCGGTAATACGGTGGAGACTTACGACTACGCGGTCTACGGCTTCCTCGCCACCGTGCTGGCGAAAGTCTTCTTCCCTGCCGCGAGCCCTGCGACCGCGCTGCTGTCGTCGTTCGCGGTGTTCGGGTCGGCCTTCCTCGCCCGCCCGGCGGGCTCGGTGGTCTTCGGGCCGCTCGCCGACCGGCTGGGCCGCCGGCCTGTCCTGGTGGCATCGCTGCTGCTGATGGCGGGAGTCAGCACGCTGATCGGCGTGCTGCCCTCGACGGCGACCATCGGGATCGCCGCGCCCGTCCTGCTTGTGCTGCTGCGCTTCGCCCAGGGACTGGCGGCCGGCGGCGAGTACACAACCGCGATCATCTACGTCGCCGAGTTCGCCCCGCCGCACCGGCGCGGGGCCTTGTCGAGCCGCGTGCAGGTGGGCAGTCTCGCCGGGTTGCTCATAGGCGCCGTCGTCGTGCTCTTCCTCAACGCGGCGCTAACACGTGAGGAGATGCTCGCCTGGGGCTGGCGGGTGCCGTTCCTGCTCGCGCTGCCCATCGGCACGATCGGCCTTTACCTGCGAAGCCGGTTCGGCGAGACCCCGGCGTTCCTCGCGGCCCGCGACGAAACGTCCACAGAGGACGCCAAGGTCACCGACCAGTGGGCCCGGGTGTTCCTCCTCGTCGGGGTGTCCGTGCTGCATGTCATCGGCTTCTACATGACCTACACCTACGTCCAGAGCTACCTCATCCAGCTGCGTCTGTCCCCCTTCACCGCCACCTCGGTCATCGCCTTCGCGCTGCTGATCGGCCTGTTCCTGGTGGTCGCCGGTGGCCGGGCCTCCGACCGGAAGGGCCGGCCCCTGGTGCTGCTGGCGACCTCGCTCACCGTCCTCGTCGTCACGTATCCGCTGTTCGCTGCGCTATCCACCGCACCGCCGCTGTGGCTCGTGATCCTCTGCACCGTGCTGCTGTCTGCCGGTCCGGCGTTCTACTCGGGCGTCGCGCCGATCACCTACGTCCAGCTCATCCCGGTCCGGGTGCGCGGCAGCGTCGTCGCGGTGTCCTACAACATCGCGGTGGCGGCGCTGGGCGGCTCCGCGGTCTTCATCTGCCAGGCCCTGATCGAGCTGACCGGTGACAAGCGCTCCCCCGCCTACCTGCTGCTGGCCGCGGCCGCCGCGAGCGCGATCGCCGCGTTCGCCCTCACCCGCCGATCGGCCCAACGCCTGCTGCCCTCCCCCTCGCCCATGTCTTCGACCGCAAAGGCCGGTTCATGACGAATCTGTCCCTGCCCGACGCCCGCGCGCTCGTCGCGGCCGCGATGACCGCGTGCGGGCATTCCGCCGGGGCCGCCGAGACCATCGCCGACCACCTGCTCGACTGTGAACTGCGCGGGCTGTCCTTCGGCGGGCTCGCCCGGGCGCTGTCCATAGCGGAGCGCGTTCGCACAACCGCCGCGCCGCCGCGGCCGATCCGGGTCGTCAACGAGACGCCGGTATCCGCCACCCTGGACGGCGGCGACCAGGTGGGCTACCTCGTCGGCATGCACGCGCTGCGTCTGGCCGTGGCAAAGGCCCGCGCTCAGGGAATCGCGGTCGTCGGCGCGCGCAACACCTGGTACACCGGGATGTTCTCGTACTACCTGGAGAAGGCGGCGGAAGCCGGGCTCGCCGGAATGATCGCGGGCAGCGGGCCAGCGGTGGTGGCACCGAACGGTGGCACCGAACCCCGATTCGGTACCAACCCGATCGCCTTCGGTTTCCCGGCCACGCCGACTCCTGTTATCTGGGACATCGGCACCTCAGCCGTGATGTACGGGGAAGTGACGCTGAAGGCGCGGCTCGGGGAGAAGCTGGCCCCCCGCCAGGCCTACGACTCCGCCGGGGTGCCGACGCTCGACGCGGCCGCCGCGCTCGAGGGTGCGTTCGGCGTGTGGGGCGGGCACAAGGGCTCCGGACTCGCTCTGGTCGTCCAGCTGCTCGGCATGATGACCGGCGCGGCCGCCGACCCGCCCGGCGTTTCGGACTGCGGCTTGTTCGTCGTGCTGTTCGACCCCGGCGTGCTCACCGATCCGGACGACTACCGGCAGCGGGTCGCGGCCTTCGCCGATTCGATCCGCGCCACCCGTCCCGTCGAGGCCACCCGCCCGGTCCGGGTGCCGTTCGACCGCTCGGTGACCCGTCGGAACGAGACGCTCCGGCGGGGCACCATCGACGTGCCCGAAGCCGTGGTCGAGGCCCTGCGCAAGGAGGCCGCAGGTGTCTGAGGACCCCGACGCCTCCGCGATCGCGCCCTCCCCGTCGGGCCGGCTGCTGTGCGGCGGCTGCGCTCCGCACGACGCCTGCCGCCTGGGCGTTGAGATCGCCGACGCGCAGGACGACGTGGTGCGGTTCGAGGTCGTCTGCCCACGGTCCTGGCACGGCGGCCCCGGTGTCGCCCACGGCGGTTGGACGGCCGCGGTGTTCGACGACGTGCTCAGCGTTGTCGCGCTGCGGGTCGAACCGCGGCTGGTCACCAAGTCGCTGGCGATCTCCTACCTCCGCCCGGTCCCGGTCGAACGGCCCGTTCAGGTGCTGGCCCGGATCGACCGGCACGCCGGCAGGCAGTGGGAGGTCTCCGCCGAGATGACGCTCGCCGGCACGGCGCTGGCCACCGGCCGGGCCGAGCTGCGGACACGCCACCCGCACCATTTCGCCCGGCACGAGGCCTGGCTCGCCCGTCAATCACTGTCCCCCAATGGATCCCACGCAGAAAGCTGAGAACGCCATGGTCGAATTCTTCACTGGGCTGCAACCCCTCCAGGCCGGCGAAACCGACCCCGACCGCATGATGTCCAGGGTCCGGGAACTGGACCGCTCGCAGGTCGTGGACCGGGTCCTCGTCGGGTACTCCTCCACCTGGCCGCACAACCACGCCACCGCACCGTTCGCGCTGGCAGCATCGGAGAAGTTCTCACCGATCGTCGCGCACCGTCCCGGCGTGATGGCGCCGGTGGCCGCCGCACGCTACTTCGCCACCCTCGATGTGCTGGCCCGCGGGAGGCTCGCTGTCAATGTGGTCGTGGGCGGCTCCGAGAAGGATCTGCGCCGCGAGTCGGACGACCTGTCCAAGGCCGAACGCTACCGGCGGGCGGTCGAGTACCTCGACATCGTCCGTCGCGCCTGGACCGAAACCGAGCCCTTCGACCACCACGGCGAGTACTACACGGCCGAGGCGGTGAAGCTGCCGACCAAGCCGGTGCAGGGGCAGGTGCCGATCTTCATGGGTGGCGAGAGCGCCGACGCCGTGGACTTCGGCGCCCGGCACGCTGACCTGTACATGCTGTGGGGGGAACCGTTCGCCGGCACGAAGGAACGCATCGACCGGGTCACCACTGCCGCCGAGCGCTACAACCGCCCGATGCGGTTTTCGCTGAGCCTGCGTCTGTTCATCGGTGACACCGACGACGCCGCCTGGGCCCAGGCCCGGGCCGTGGAGCGGCAGATCGCCGAGGCCGCCGGGACCCCGACCTTCCTGCGCTCGTCGTCCACTGACACCTCCGTTGGACGGCAACGGGCACTCGCGCTCACCGACCGCGAGTTGCACGACGACTGCTTCTGGACCGGGCTGACCAAGCTCCTGGGCGGCTTCGCCAACTCTCAGGCGCTCGTCGGCACCGAGGAGCGCATCCTGGACACCCTCGGCAGGTACCGGGAGCTCGGGATTGACACGTTTCTCGTGACGACCGGCGCGGAGGCGGCCTGGGACCCGTCGTTGGAAGGGTTTCTGGCCCGGGCGAAGAAGGAGCTGGGATGACGGTAACCATCGCACCGGGCAATGGGGCCCGGGGCCTTGAGGACTTCTCCGGTCTCGGCGACGGCACGGTCGGCGGCCTCATCGCTGCCCGCGCCGTGGAACATCCGGACAGGCTCGCGCTGGTCTTCGAAGACACCGAGCTGACCTACGGCGCACTCGACGCGGCAGTCACCGACGTGGCACGCGGTCTCATATCGCTAGGCGCCACCCCGGGCAGTTCGGTTGGGATCCTCCTGCCCAACCAGCCCGAATACCTGCTCGCCTGGCTCGGAGCGGCCCGCGCCGGCCTCGTCGAGGTCCCGGTCAACACCGCCTACAAGGGCTCCTTCCTCGACCACGCGCTCCGCAGCACCGGCGTGCGCGTGTTGATCACCAATACACCCTTGCTGGAACTCGTCGCCGACCTGCCGGACGTACCGCGAACGCTCAAGACCGTCGTGCTACTCGACGCCGACCGGCACCGCCGCATCCCGCCCGGGGTAACGGTCCATACGTGGAGCGACCTGCTCGCAGCCGGCGACCCGGCGACAGAGCTCCCCCGTGTCGCGCCGCAGGACCCTGTCGCGATCATGCTCACCTCCGGCACGACCGGGCGGAGCAAGGGTGTTGTGCACCCGCACTTGATGCCCCTGGTCGCCGGACGCGAGTGCGCGGCGCAGCTGGCCACGACTGCCGATGAGCGGCTCTACACGTGCCTACCGCTGTTCCACGGCGCCGCGCAGGTCAACATATCCCTGCACGCCTTCTATGCGGGGGCGACCGTGGTCCTCGGGCGTCGGTTCAGCGCCAGCAGGTTCTGGGACGAGCTGCGCACCCACCGGGTCACCCAGTTCAACGCGCTCGGCTCCATCTTGCCGATGCTCCTGGCGCAGCCCCCGTCCGACCGCGATCGCGACCACCAGGTGACGAAGGTGTTCGCCGCGCCCGCCCCGCCCCAAGTGCTGCATCCGTTCGAGGAGCGCTTCGGCGTGCGCATCGTCGAGGGCTACGGACTCACCGAGATCAAGAACGTTCTTTACAACCCTCTCAGTGACCGGAAGGTCGGCTCACTGGGCCTGCCCACCGAATCGTCCGTCCTGGAGATCCACGACGAGTACGGCCATCGCGCCGCGCCCGGCCAGGCCGGGGAGATCGTGTACCGGCCTCGCCTGCCGAACATCATGTTCTCCGGCTACCACCGCGATCCCGAAGCGACGCTCGCGACCATGAAGGATCTCTGGTGGCACACGGGCGACCTGGGCTACACCGACGAAGACGGCTACTTCTACTTCATCGACCGCAAGAAGGACGCGTTGCGCCGCCGCGGTGAGAACATCTCCTCCCACGAGGTCGAATCGGTCCTGCTCGCCTACCCCGGCGTCGTGGTCGCTGCTGCCGTCGGCACTCCGTCCGAGCTGGGCGAGGACGAGGTCCTCGCGGTCGTGCAGCTCGAACCCGGACACGAGCTGGACCTCACCGAACTGTTCGCCCACTGCGACCGCTCGATGCCGCACTTCATGGTCCCCCGCTACTACCGCATCGTGGACCAACTCCCCGTCACACCGAACGGCAAGGTCCGCAAGCACCAGTTGCGTGACCAGGGCCGCGCTGATGCCTGGGATGCGCTCGCCGCCGGGCTCAAACCCACCCGCCACGCCTGAGGAGTCCCATGTCCCTACCCGACGGAGTGCGCATCCGCGAGATCGCGCCCCGGTTGACCTTCCAGGACCACGTAGTCCCGACCGCAATAAAGATCGAACTCGTGCAGCGCCTCGTCGACGCCGGTGTCCGCGCGTTCGAGCTGTCCTCCTTCGTCCGGGCCGATCTCGTACCTGGCCTCGCCGACGCCGCGGAGGTGTTCGCCCAGGTGCCGCGAGTGCCCGGGCTCAGCCTCGGCTGCTGCGTCGGCAATAGGCACGGGCTCGGCCGCGCGGTCGACGCGGGAGCCGACACCGCGTATTTCCTGCTGTCCGCTGACGAGGAGTTCGCCCGCGCCAATATCGGACGGTCCACCGCGGACTCGTTGCGCGAACTGGAGCGCATGCACGCGTACGCGGCAGACCAAGATGTCATGCTCGGCACCTACATCATCTTCGCCTGGGGTGGGCCGATCGCCCCAGCGCGCACCGGTGAGGATCTCGAACCTCTGGCCCGGCGGCTCCTCGATATCGGGGTGGACCATTGGATCCTCGCGGATTCCTCCGGCTACGCGGCACCGCCCCACATGCGCGAACTCGTCACCGCCGCGCTCGCGCACGTGCCGTCTGCGAACCTGACCGTGCAGATCCATGACGACCGCGGCATGGGCCTGGCCGCCCTGCTCCCCCTCCTCGAACTCGGCATCCACGCCATCGACACCTCCCTCGCCGGCAGCGGCGGCCACCCAGCGATGCCTGGCACCCAGGGCGGCGGTCTGTGCACCGAGGACGCCGTGCAACTACTCGAACTGTGCGGGGTGGACACCGGTATCGACCTGCCCCGCCTGATCGAGACAGCGAACTGGCTCACGGGCGAGGTCGGCGTACCCGGCAAGGGATTCGTTCGGCACACCGGTCCTGTACCGAGCGCTGGCCAGCCCAGCACACCGCTCACCTTCACCTGGTGACAGCATGAGCTTCTTCCTCGTGCACCGCGGCCACCCGGACGACAAGGTTGGCATAAGCACCTCGGACAGCTCCTGGACTGGACACGTCACCGGCTCCCGACGGCTCGCTCGTCACGTCCGGACCGGCCGACGGCACTGACGCGCGCTCGGCGCTGATGATCCTGCAAGCCCCGGACCGCGATGCGGTGCGGGCAGTCATCGACACCGATCCCTTCATGGTCCAGGGCACGTTGATGCCCTGGAGAACCGAACGGGACCCGTAATTCGGTGCGTTCCACCACCAGTCCCGAATGGCTTCCGCACCGGAAGCGAAGATCGGCCGCTGAGCACCGGTTCAGCGCCATGGTCAAGGAGGACCAGTGACGAAAACCAGCGCACCCACGATCGTCGTGGCCGGCGCCGGGCTGACCGGCCTCTGCGCGGCGATCGCCGCGCGCGAGGCAGGCGCCCGCGTTGTACTGCTGGAAAAGGGCAGCCGCGGGGATGTCGGCGGAAACGCCGCCTTCTCCGGCGGGTTGTTTCTGTTCTGCTATGACGGGCCGGACGATCTCACGTCGATCACGGAGGACTTCGAGCCGGGCATGAAAGCTGACCGGATCGAGGCGCCGCCCTACACCCGGGATGCCTACGCAGCTGAGCTGCTGGCGATGAGCGGCGGCCAAGCCGACTCCCGCCTGGTCAACGCCCTCGCTGAACGGTCCTTGGACACGGTGCGCTGGCTGGCCGCGAAGGGCGTCCGCTTCACCTTCAACCGCACCCTGGGGGCGGAAGTCCGCGACGGCGTCCTGCACATCCCCCCGGGCCAGGTCCTGACGTGCACCGGCGAGGGAATGTCGCGAGGGTTCGAGGTGATCCGCCCCCTACTGGCGCACGCCGAAGGGATCGGCGTGGAAGTCCGCTGGTCCACCCCACTCGCGGAGGTGCTGCGCAGCGAGGGCCGACTCACGGGTGTCGCCGTCGGCGACGGCAGCGAGACCGTCCCCGCCGACGCCGTGGTGATCGCCACCGGCGGCTTCCAGGGCAGCCGTGAACTGCGCCGCGAGCATCTGGGGCCGCAGTGGGAGACGGTGCGCCTGCGCGGCACCCGCCTGGCCACGGGAGACGGGATCCAGGCCGCACTTCGCGCTGGGGCGGACAAGGCGGGCACCTGGTCGAGCTGCCATGCGGCCGCGGTCGACCCCACCATGCCCTCACCGGAATCCAGCGAGGCCTCACCACCGTTCCCGCTGCACGGCTTCTGGCTCGGCGTGCTCATCAACCGCGACGGCGAACGTTTCGTCGACGAGGGTCCCGGCCCGTGGGTCAAAAACTACTCGAAGATGGGCAAGGCGATCATGCGCCAGCCCGGGTGCGAGGCGTTTGAGATCTTCGACCAGCGGACCGCGGCCCAGGTGGCCGATGAGTTCGCCGGCGCGGCGGAGCCCACCATCGCGCACACTGTCCCCGAGCTCGCCAAACGGATCGGGGTGCCCGCCGACCGGCTGGCGCATACGCTCGAGACGTACAACAGCGCCTGCCCGTCCGGCAACGGCATAGCTGACGCTCGCGGCACGACCGGCATCGCACCACCCAAGTCCCACTGGGCCTTGCCCCTCGACCGGCCACCGTTCGTCGCCTACCACGCCATCGCGGGGCTGACCTTCTCATTCGGTGGCATCCGGATCGACCCGAACGGGCGGACGCTTGGGGTGGACGGGGCGCCGGTGACCGGTCTGTACGCAGCCGGCGAGGCTATCGGTGGTCTGTTCTACGGCGACTATCCCGGTGGCGCCGCCCTCATGCGCGCGGCGGTGTTCGGCCGCGCGGCCGGACACACTGCCGCGACCGAAACCAAACCGACTCCTCATGCGGCTTGAAGGACGCTGAGCAGGCGAGACAGGGACGGGCTGCGGTCGAGCTCGCCTTCAGGCCCGCCTGCAACTACCTCCAGAGCGGGGACACCCACAGCCCACACCCGTGTAGGCATGCATGCCCCACGTCGTGATCGTTCGACCCTCTGCCGCGGAACGAGCACGTGAGCTGCTTGGGTCACATCGGCGCGGCTAATCCCCGCGGCGGCCCATGTCCCGAAGTTCGTTCTCCACCACGAGCGCGGCCTGTCGCAGGCGGCGGTCGGTGGCAACGATGTCATCCCGCCCGAGCGTGTCGTTCAGCGTGTCACTGATCTTGAGGACCTCCTCGCTCATCTCACCCAAGGCGGCCAAGCCTGCCTCGGTGACCTGGAGCGAGAGCGCCCGTTCGCTCTCGGGATGTGCGTCGCGGGCCACGAAACCGCGGTTCTCCAGTTGGGTGACGATCCGCGTCATGGTCTGTGGCCGCGCGTAGCAGCGGCGTGACAGCTGAGCGAGGGTGAGATGGGGCTGATGGGCCAGGATCCGCAGGGCGGTGTAACTGGACAGCGTCATATTCCAGGGACGCAGTCGCGTGTTCCCGATCCTGGTGACCGCCCGCTCCAGCCGGAAGGCGGCATCGATCATCGAGGACGCTTCGTCCATGCCGGCGGTGACCTCGGTCGGCGAGCGTCCGTCGTCGAACGGGTTGATGTAGGGCAGTGGGCTTGTCACCCGTGCAGCATACGACCTGCGGGACCAGAACATCAGCATGCTTGCACACACCTAAGCATGCTTGCGTACATCTAAGCATGCTTGTACAGTATCAGCATGCTTACATCAGTGGACTCTCCGTGCTCGGGCCCCGACGCTGCGCGTTTCCGGGCCGTCCTCGGGCACTTCCCCAGCGGCATCACCGCCATCACCTCGCGCGATGCGCAGGACAGGCCAGTGGGTATGACCGTCGCGTCCTTCACCTCGGTCTCACTCACCCCTCCCCTCGTGGCGTTCCTGCCCGGCAAGACGTCGTCGACATTCCCGGTCATCGCCGAGCGCGGCACCTTCTGCGTGAACATCCTCGCCACCGACCAGGAGCGGATCTGCCGTGCTCTATCGGTGTCGGGAGGCGACAAGTTCGCCGACGTGACCTGGCGGCCCGGACCGAACGGAGACCCGGTCATCGACGGCGGGGTCGCCTGGATCGGCTGCACGATCGAAGCCGTGCACGACGCGGGTGACCACCACATCGTCATCGGACGTGTCGACGACCTCGACGCCGACACCACGGCGTCCCCCCTACTGTTCTTCCGAAGCCGCTACAACCACCTCACATCCGCCTGATCGGAGCGCCGGATCCACAGGAGGCCTCACAAGGAGGGGCCTCAGAACACTGACAGGAGAAGGGCCATCGACAGGGACTGCGGAGTTCCGGGCGAGCTGATCGACGATCTCACGGCAGAGTTCAACTCGCTGCAAGCACTCATCACACCGGGGACAGACCTACGGCAGCCAACTCCGGCCGCCGGCTGGGACATCGGAGCGAGCGTGTCGCACCTGATCGGTTGCGACCTTGTGGCCAAGGAAGCGATAGCCGCTCCCGGTGAATTCCAGCGCGCCCGTCCCGCTACGGACGATGGCCTGGCCGAACTCCTCGAAAGCCACATCGCGACCCGCCAAGACCTCCCGGTGGAGCAACTGCGGCAGGAATGGACTGACGCCTTCGCGGCACTGCTGAGGGCATTTCAGTCCACGCGTCGGGATGAGAAGGTTCCCTGGTTCGGGCCGCGGATGAGCCCGGCGACGCTGGCCACAGCTCGCCTGATGGAATACTGGGCCCACGGCCAAGATGTCGCCGAGGCCCTGAAGATCGTCCCTCGACCCACCGACCGGATCCGGCACGTTTGCCACCTCGGCTTCGTCACCTTCGAATTCAGCTTCGCCAACCGCGGCTTGGCCGTGCCAGCATCGCCACCGCGCGTCGAGCTGCGTTTGCCCAGCGGCCAGCCATGGGCCCGCGGCCCGGAAGACGCCCACACCTTCGTTACCGGCGACGCACTCGACTTCGCCCTGGTGGTCACCCAGCGCAGGCACCGGCTCGATGTGGCCCTGACCTGCCAAGGCGAAGCCGCCGAGCAATGGCTCGCCATCGCCCAATGTTTCGCGGGCCCGCCCGGCCCTGGACGGCAGCCGAGCGAAGTGGATTAGTTTGTGTCGGACTTGACCTGTGCCGCCCGATCGCGGAGCACGACATGCTCCGCGACATCGTCCGTTCGCCGGCCGCAGCGAAGATCGCGCCGTACGCCGCGCGGCGCACGAGGAGGCCCGCTTCCCGCAGGAGGCGATGGAAGCCCTCGTCGCCAGTGATCCGCACGCGGTCCACGTGCCCGAGGAGTACGGCGGCGCGGGCGCCGACGCGCTCGCCACGGTGATCGCCCGACGCGGGCGTGAGCGAGTACCACACGGTGGCGGCGGTGACCGAACCCGAGAAACGCAGCAAGGGCATATCGGCGTTCGTCGTCGAGAAGTCGGACGAGGGCGTCTCCTTCGGTGCCGGGAGAAGAAGCTCGGTATCAAGGGCTCCCCCACCCGCGAGGTCTACCTCGACAACGTCCGCATCCCCGTCGACCGGGGACCAGCCGGAGGGGATGTACGCCATCCTCGACGGCACGCACTACAACGGCGGCTGCCGGCTACGGCGCTCACGCCCCGGGAGTGCCCTATCTACCGGCAGACACCAAGGGGCTCACGAGATCTCTGCACTGCGCCGCAGGTCTACCGGAAAGGGTGACGGACGAATCGGGCACCGTTGACACGTCTGCGAGTTGGGAGCACACGCACCAGCTCCGTACGGGCGGTGAGCGTGGTGCCCATCACCGGCAGTTCACCGCGCTTGGCACCGTCCAGGAGCGCCCGCTCCGGCAGCGGCCCGGGTCGGGGGTCGTACGGGCCCGGCTCCAAGCGGCCGTCGGCGTGAAGATCCAGGCACGGGGCAACCGTCCAGCCGTAGCCCACAGTGCGTCCGGGACGGCGTCCAGCGGCTTACCCGTCCGCCCGTCTCCCGCACCACCCACTCGAGCCGCCAGTCGGCGGGGAGCTTCTGCCAGGAGAGGCACTCGTACAGTTCGCGCAGGTGGGCGTACCCGCCCTCGTGCACGGGCGTCAGAACAGTGATCGTCGTCATCACGAGCCGCAACGGAGAGAGGGCCTGAGCGGTTCAGCGGACCGCGAGACACCGGTGACCCCGCCGAGGAGGCATCAGGGCCTGCGCGCCGGCGTCACCGCGCGCACCAGCCGCTCGCCGCGACCGGGCCACGGGCTTCACCGGTCGCGGCTCAGACGGTCACCGCGGAAGCCCCCGCCCACCGTTCAGCCGATCCCGTCCGGCGCCATCGCGCCCACTCATGTTCCCGAAGAGTGTTGAACCGAGTCCGCGCTCGCCCCGTGGTAGCGATCGACGAAAACTGCACGCGGAGGAGACCTCCCCCGGGCCTCGCTTCCCTTCACCAGGCAGGACACAGGCCGGTGACGCGGGCCCCGGGACCGTTCGCGGGCCCGTGAACACCCACTACGGGACTCGCATCTACCTTCGTGAACTTAACGGCGGTTTCCCGTGAAGGGCACACGACCTGCCCGATCGGGCCTATCTCCACGGACGGGTGTTTTGGATACCGGACCCATGAAAGCCACGATCACCGAGAAGACCGAGAGGGGGACGACGGGAAGGCGCCGACACTCGGTAGTCTCCGTACCAACCACCGTGCTCGGCCTGCTTCTTCTGCTGCTGCCGGCCGCCACGGGGTGCGTCAGTGTCCAGGACGAACCGAAGGCCGAGAAGAAGCGGCCCAACGTGCTGATGGTGATGACCGACGACCAGTGGCTCGAGTCGATGAGAGTCATGTCCGAAACCCGGAAGCTACTGGGCGGCGAAGGCGTCACCTTTGACCGCTACCACCCGTCGTCACCTCTGTGCTGTCCCTCACGGTCGACCTATCTGAGCGGGCAGTTCGCCCACAACAACGGCGTACGGCACAACTCCGCCCCGCGGGGCGGCTACGACAAGCTCAACGAGAAGAAGACGCTGCCGGTGTGGATGCAGAAGGCCGGCTATGTCACCTCGCACATTGGCAAGTACCCCAACGGTTACGGCGTAAAGGACCCGAAGCACGTGCCGCCCGGCTGGGACGAGTGGCGCGGCGCGATCGATCCGACCACGTACAGGATGTGGGGCTACCAGCTCAACGAGAACGGGAAGCTGCACACGTACGGGAAGCCCAGCGAGGAGGACCCGAAGCTCTACCAGACCGATGTGTACCGCGACAAAGGCGTCGACTTCATCAAACGCAAGGCCGAAGGGGACAAGCCCTTCTTCCTCAGTCTCGCCTTTCTCGCACCGCACAGCGAGATCCTCCCGAATGAGGAGAAGGTGAACTCGGGCGACACCCCGGAATCCGGGCCGCCCCCGCATCCGGGCGTCGGGGCAGCCCCCCGTCCGGCGCCTCGCCACAAGGGCACGTTCGCCAACGCGAGGCTGCCCGAGAACCCCGCGTACAACGAGAGTGACATGCGGGACAAGCCACTGTTCCTCCAGCGGCGCCCGAATCTGGACAGCGAGACCACAGAGCGCATCACCGAGAGCTACCGGGGACGGCTGGAATCGCTGCTGGCCGTCGACGAGGCCGTGGCGAAGCTGATGAGCACGCTGAAGTCCACTGGTCAACTGGACAACACCTATGTGCTGTTCGCCGCCGACAACGGATTCTTCTTCGGCGAGCACCGCGTGCCCACGGGAAAGTTCCTTCCGCACGGCGCGTCGGGACAGGTGCCGATGCTGCTGCGCGGCCCCGGCATCGCCGCGGGGCAGCACTCGAAGGAACTCACCAGCAACGTCGATCTGGCCGCCACCATCTCGGACATCGGCGGCGCGGACCCGGACCTCGCACTCGACGGACGGTCGCTCCTGCCGTACGGGCGTGATCCCCGCAAGAGCAGCGGCAGGCCGGTGCTTCAGGAGATCGCGGAAGGTGCCCGCCGCACACCGGTGACTCCCCCGGGCCCCGGCAAGCCGCCGGCCGGGGGGCCGCCGAACGACGACGTCTCCGCGGGGCGGGCCGCGGCTGCCGGGGACCTCGACATGGATGGCCCCGCCTCGCCCACCCCTCAGTCGCCGGGGAAGAAGCGGAAGGTCGGCAAAGGGGAAGAACTTTCCGCGGCGTACGAGGCCATCCGCATCGGCGACTACCTCTACGTCCGCTACAACGCCGGCGGCCGGGAACTGTACGACCTGGCTACCGATCCGCACGAATTGACCTCACGCCACAACGATCCGCGCTACAAGAAGGTCCGCGCATTCCTCGACCAGCGGCTGGACAAGCTGCAAGGGTGTGTGGGCGAGGAGTGCCGGGAGGAAATACCCCAGCCTCCCGAGCCCGGGTGAGCCGCCGTTCTCCCGCGACGCCAGATCCTGGCACGCAGCCCGGTAGTGCGCGGAGAAAGTGCCCTCGCCTGGCTCTGCGTCCGTCATGTCCGACGGATACCGGGGGCACCCGATCGGGATGATCGGCCGCCTTGCCGTACGCGTCCGTGAGGCGATCGCACGACTCGGCGGGGCAGTTGAAGTGAACGGCTCGGACGCGTACAACAACGGCAACAGGGCCTCCGGGAACCGCTCGGAAGGGGGTCGCACCCCCGAGCTACCAGGAGGCCCTGCCTTCATGGCGTACGGGCGGAAGATCACCCATCCAGCTGCACCACGACAGCCTCCGGCCCCTCCCTACCCAAACGACTCCGGGTGCAACGCAACCTGCATCCCTCCAGGAGGCATCTCGGGCCACCCCCGCAACTGCTGCTGATATTCCGAATACACCTCCAGCGCCGCGCGCGGTTTTCTCCGCACTCTCCCTCGCACAACGGCCCCACCAAGTGCCGGTTCACATGTTCTCCGGGCCTGTCCAGTCAATGGCTGATCTTGGTTGTTGAGGTGTCAGTTGCTGCTGGTGGAGGTGCCCTGTCCCTAGACCGGCGATCTGAAGGGCTTTCAGCTGCGCCTTCCAGCGCGTCGTCCAGCGGCGGCGACTTGTCGGGTCCAGGCGCGTCAGCGCCATAGAGACGCACGTCAGCGTAGTGCTCTCCGAAGGGAAGTGACCGCGGGCCCCCTGACAGCCTTGCGGATCCGTGCGTTTTGGCACCCACCTGAGCGTCTTAGAGGTCGTTCTCTTTCCGAACCTCTTGTGTCACTTTTGCTGCCCCGGCGGGCGGCGGTGGTGCAAGACGATGTTGGCGCTGGGCGGCCAAGCGGCGGCTCATGAGCATGGTCATCGACCACACGATGACGCTCTCGCTGGTGTCGGTGCGTCGTTCGTAGTCACGGACCAGACGCCGACTGCCCAACCTGTCCCCCCTCAGGTCAGCAACCCAACTTCTGCAAGATCTAATGAGACAGGACAGAATCCCTTCATCGTGAGCTTGTAGGTCAGCACCTTGTACTCCCACTGTGCGGACATATGCCGGTCTCCCTTCGGGTCGTGCATTCCGGAGCGTTCTCTTGTTCTCCTGGCCTCATCAGGGCGTGCCGGTCGGGCTAGCTGCTGCCCGGTCCGCCCAGGTGCCGGGCGAGGAAATGGTCTGCCGCGCGGTACATGTCGATGTTGTTCTCCGGGTTCACGAAGCCGTGGCCTTCGTTCTCCTTGACCATGTACTCGACTTCGAGGCCGCGGGCGCGCAGCGTGTCGACGATCTGGTCGGACTCGGCCTTGACGACACGGGGGTCGTTGGCGCCCTGGACCACCATCAGCGGCGTGCGGATGTCGTCGACCCGGCTGAGGGGTGAACGGGCCCACAGGTCCGCCTCCTGCTCGGGGTCATCGGGGTTCCCGGCGTACAGGTACCAGTTGTTGACCAGGTAGGGCTTGACGAACTCCGGTACGTTCCGCAGATAGGTGACGAGGTTGGAGGGGCCGCAGAAGTCGATCGCGGCGGCGAAGACGCCGGGGGTGAAGGAGACGCCGACCAGGGTGGCGTAGCCGCCGTACGAGCCGCCGAAGATCGCGACGCGGTCCGGGTCCGCGTATCCCTGCTCGACGGCCCAGTGGACGGCGTCGATGAGGTCGTCGTGCATCGCGCCGCTCAACTCCCCGATGCCCGCCTTGAGGAACGCCTTGCCGTAACCGGTCGAGCCGCGGAAGTTGACCTGTAGCACCGCGTACCCGCGGTTGGCGAGGAGCTGGGCGCTGGGATCGAACCCCCAGCTGTCCCGGTGCCAGGGCCCGCCGTGGACGAGCAGGATCAGAGGCAGCCGCGCGGGCCGCGCCCCCACGGGCAGCGTCAGGTAGGAGGGAAGCTCCAGTCCGTCGCGCGCGGGGATCGTGACCGGTGTCATGGGGGCGAGGACTTCGGGGTCCAGATGCGGGTAGGGCCTGAAGAGCATACGGCTCTGCCTGGTGGTGTGGTCGTAGAGGTAGGTGACACCGGGGTCGCGGTCGTGGTTGAAGCTGACGACCCACCGCTGCCCGCTCACGTCCGACGACAGGGCCAGCAGGTCGCCGTGGGACAGCTTCTCCAGGTTCTCCAGGACCGCTGCGAAGTCGGGGTCCAGGGGCCGGATCACCTGCCGCTCTCCGAGGTAGCGCACCCCCATCAGCTCCCCGGTGCGCCGGTCGCAGATGAGCGGCGAGGGCAGCGTGGGGAAGACCGCGGAACGCGGGTCGAGGTCGAAGAGCGGATGGCTGTCGACCTCGGTCTCCGCGCCGGTGGCCAGGTCGAGCCGCACCACTCGGGTCCGGTCACTGTCGCGGCTGGAGCCGATCCACGCACCGGTGCCGTCCGGGGTGAGCTGGAACGGCTGGATGTCCAGCGGGTAGTCGGAGCCGTCGAACGTGATGACCGGCCGCATCGTCCCTGCGCCGGGGTCCCACTGCGACAGCTCGATGTCGCCGTCGGCTGTCAGCCCGTGGGCGTACAGCTTGCCGTCGGGCGTGTGCAGCAGACCGCCGATATGGCCTGGGTTCTGCGCCAGCACTGTCAATTCGCCGGTGGCGATGTCGAGTTCGTAGAGGTCGAACTCGAGGGGGTTGCGGTGGTTCAGGTGCAGGGTCGCCTTGCCCGGCCGGGCGACGCTCGTCTCGAAACCGACGGCCCTGGCCCCGGGGAAGGGGGTGAGGTCGACCGCCTTGGCATCAGGATCGTCCAGGTCTACCCGGTAGATGTGGTAGTTCTCGTCGCCGCCGCCGTCCTGCTCGTACAGCAGCCAGCGCGGAACGTCGGTCCAGTGGTAGCGGAGCACGCTGCGGTTGTCGTCGGCGGTGACGCAGCGCGCTTCCTCGTCTGAATCGACGCTCTCCACCCATACGTTGAGGCGCTCCCGCCACGGAGCCAGGTAGGCGATCCTGGTTCCGTCGGGCGAGATCATTGCGCTGGCACGGACGGGAGAGCCGAAGAATTCCTCAACGGTGAGGTGCGGGACCTCGTGTGGAATAGCGGGCATGGGAAGACTCCTTCGGGTTTCGTCTGGTTCAGTCCCGCATGTTCTTGAGGCTCGGCGTCTCAGGCGACGGGGTCGCCGATGGCTCCGCCGGTGGCAGTGTGGATCGCCTGTGCGTAACGCCGGGCGAGGGCCGGCACGTCCTCGAACTCCGTCAGGTCGGAACCGGCGAGGATGGCCGCGCCGATGTGCTCGTCGAGGATCCGCACCACCGAGGCTGCCGACGCCGCGTACAGCCGCACCTCCAGATCATCGGCCGGGCGCTCAAGACGGCCACTGATGATCGCGCTTAGCTCTCGTTCCGTCTGGTCGCAGGCCATCAGCCACGCCGTGCGCAGTGCGGGCTCGGTGTCGGCGAGACGGATCATCTTCATCGCGAGCATCTCGTCGGCAAGGTCGACGGGCGGCTTCTCTTGACCGAGTCGGGTCAGCGCCGTCACCAGATGCTCCGTAAGGGAAACCTCCCGTGGCCAGGCGTGCAGCATGCTCAGGAGCGTGCCGACGCCCTGCATCACGATCGGCTCGGCGCAGCTCTCCTTACTGCGAAAGTGCCGCCAGAGGGTGCGGGTCGACAGGCCCACGGCCTCCGCGATCTGATCACCGCGGGTCGCGGCCACTCCCTGCTCCCAGAACAGCCGCGCCGCCTCCCTGGAGATCTCAAGGCGCAGCCGTGCACGTCGCTGCTCGCTCATCCCTCCCCCACTGCGCTTGTTCGTCACCGTTGGGCCGACTCTTTTCTTACACATGTCTTCAAACGACAATACATCACTAAGTGACACTCTAGGCGAGCGGCCCGACCGCAGCGGATACCGCCGAACACGTTCCGGGTGATCGGCTGCGTTTCCGAAACATCGGAACGACAACAGCCACTAAGTGACGTCTCGTGCCAGCTCGCCGGTGCGGGCGGAGGCCGGGGAGCCACCGTCTCCGCCGCTGCTCACGGCCGTGTCCTCCGCGAGTTGCTGTGTGCCGTTGGTGGTCCTGAGCGGCTTCTCGCGGACGAACAGGACGACGATCAGTGCCAGCAGCGCGAACGGCGTTGCCCAGAGGAAGAGTTCGGCGGTGGCGGAGGCGTACGCGTGCTCTACGAGCGAGCGTACGGGGGCGGGCAGGGCGGTCACGTCGGGGACGCCGTGTCCGACGGCGGCACCCTCGGACGTACCGCTCGCCCCCGTACCGCCCGTTCCCGTACCGCCGCTGTCCAGCTCGGCGGCGGCCCGGTGGGCGAGGACCGCTCCGAGTACGGCGGTCCCTACGGTGCCGCCCATGCTGCGGAAGAAGGACAGTACGGAGGTCGTGCTGCCCAGGTCGGCGGCGCGTACGTCGTTCTGTGCGGCGAGCACCAGGTTCTGCGTCAGCATGCCGACGCCGGACCCGAGGACGACCATGCAGAGGCTCAGCAGGCCGAAGGACGTATCGGCGTCGATGGTGGCCAGCAGCGCGAGGCCGGTGGTCATCAGGGCGGCGCCCGCGACGAGGTACCGCTTCCACCTGCCGGTCGCGCTGACGAGGTGCCCGGAGACGGTGGAGGCGACGAGCACGCCCAGGACCAGGGGCAGGCTCATCAGGCCCGCCGCGGTCGGGGACTCGCCCATGGCCACCTGGAAGAACTGGGACAGGAACACGGTGCCGCCGAACAGACCGACACCGACCAGCAGCGACGCCACGGTGGTCAGCGCCACGGTGCGGTTGCGGAAGAGGCCCAGCGGGACGATCGGTTCGGGCGCGCGGGCCTCGACGCGGAGCGCCGTACCCAGCAGCAGGGTGCTGCTACCGGTCAGCGCGGCCGTCTGCCAGGACAGCCAGTCGAACCGGTTGCCGGCCAGCGAGACCCAGATGAGCAGCGCGCTCACGCCCGCCACGATCAGGAAGGCGCCCAGGTAATCGACCTTCACCTCGCGGCGGCTGGCCGGCAGGTCGAGGGTGCGCTGCAACAGGGCGATCGCCAGCAGGGCGAAGGGCACGCCGATGAAGAAGCACCAGCGCCAGCCCAGCCAGGACGTGTCCACCAGCACCCCGCCGATCAGCGGTCCGGCCACGGTGGCGCTGGAGAGGACGGCGCCGAAGAGGCCGTTGTACCTGCCGCGCCCGCGCGGCGGGATCACCGCCGCCAGCACGACCTGCGTCAGGGTGGTCAACCCGCCCGCGCCGACGCCCTGTACGACGCGGCTGACGATCAGCAGCCCCACACCCTGCGAGAAACCCGCCAGCAGCGAGCCGACCGTGAACAGGACCAGGGACGACTGCACGAGCAGCTTCTTGTCGTAGAGGTCGGAGAGCTTGCCCCAGAGCGGCACGGTCGCCGTCATGGCCAGCAGTTCCCCGGTGATGACCCAGGTGTACGAGGACTGGTCGGCCCCCAGCTCGGCGGTGATCCGCGGGAGCGCGTTGGAGACGATCGTGCCGGCGAGGATCGCGACGAACAGGCCGACCAGCAGACCGGACACCGTCTGGAGCACTTGCCGGCGACTCATCGTCCCCGCGGGTGCGTTCACCGGTGTCACCGGCGGTTCGTTCGTGGGTTTCACTGCGTCTTCCCTTCTCAGGACTCGGGACTCGGGGGCGCGGCCACCGGAGGGTGCAGGAAACGGCCCCGGGCGGTGCACGGAAACGGCACCGGTTGGTGTGCGACCCGTAGGGGGATCGGATGGGCTCGGCGGGTGCGCTCGGGGGAGCACCCGCCGTGACGCGATGCGCCGTGCCGGACGGGCCGGTGGGCGGTCCGTCCGGCACGCGGAGGGTGAGCGGTGGAGGCGGGGCGCCGGTCAGGAGTGGCGGGCGGGCAGCAGGCCGACGGCCTTGAGGCGCTTGTCCGAGGCGCGGGCGGCCCAGGCGACGACGAGGAGGCCGACGGCCAGCAGCGGGTAGCCCATGGCGATCTTGGCCCAGCCCAGCGACTCGACCTGGTCGGTGTCGTACAGCCACTTCTGAACGAAGAACCGGGCGGCGAAGATTGCGGTGAGCAGGAGGGTGGCGATGTCGTAGTAGAGCCGCGAGAGCCTGTCGGCGCGCCAGACGGTGCCCTTGCCGGTGGCCGAGTTCCAGATCAGACCGGTCAGTGGCCAACGGGCCAGCACGGAGACGAGGAAGAGGAGGGCACCGCCCAGGCTCGCCCAGATGCCGATGAGGAAGAAGTCCTTGGCGGAACCCGTGTACCAGGTGACCCCGGCCGCGACCGCGACGCCGAACACGCCGCCGAGCGCCGGCTGGAGTGACTCCTTGCGCATCAGCCGCTCGATCGCGATGCCTATCGCCATGGCGATGGCGGCGATGATCGCCACCTTGAGGCCGCGGACGTTGTTGGCGACGACGAAGGTCACGACGGGCAGCACCGAGTACGCCATCCCCCTGGGCCCGCCGGCCTGGTCGAGGACCGAAGGCTTCTTGCGGTGCCCCGCCGCCTGGTCTGCCGTCTGGCCCGCCGCCTGGTTCCCTTGCGCGGGGGCCATGTGCGGGTTGGGCGATGTCTGCTGGGAGTTCCAGGTGCTGTTCATGATGATCAACTCTCCGGGTGCGTCTGGGGACGAGTCGTGACCCTCGCTGTCGTCACTAAATGACACTCTGGCATTTAGTGACGAGACTTGGCTACCTCTTGAGGTGTGATCTGGGTCATACGAGGCTGGCGGCCCCGGCGAGCGACCGTCCGACGGCCCCGACTCATCCGGCCCGTCCACATACCGCAGCCCGTCCGGCGTTTGAGGGTCAGGGGCGACCACGGCGAGTGGCCGACCCTGGCGCGCGGTCCGGCGCACGTACGTCGTGGCCGAGAGCGTCCTCGAACGCTGGACGGGCTTGGGGGGGGTGGCGCGCACGGAACCGCCGGTGACACCGGTGAACGCACCCGCGGGGACGATGAGTCGCCGGCAAGTGCTCCAGACGGTGTCCGGTCTGCTGGTCGGTCTGTTCGTCGCGATCCTCGCCGGCACGATCGTCTCCAACGCGCTCCCGCGGATCACCGCCGAGCTGGGGGCCGACCAGTCCTCGTACACCTGGGTCATCACCGGGGAACTGCTGGCCATGACGGCGACCGTGCCGCTCTGGGGCAAGCTCTCCGACCTCTACGACAAGAAGCTGCTCGTGCAGTCGTGATGACTGCTCGTATCCCTGGCCTGGCAGGAGCGCCCCGCGTGCCGGAGGACCCCATAGCTCACAGCGAACTCGCCGCTCTCACACGGCGGTTCGAAGAGGTCGCGGAGAAGACCGACCGCGAGTTCGGGATCATCAAGAGCGACCTGACGGCGGTGCGTCTCCAGGTCGGGAAGCTCGATCAGAAGGTGGACCGGCTGGAAGGCCGCCCCGAGGAGCTCGGGCAGAAGTTGGACCGGAACCAGGCGCAGATCGTGGAGCTGCTCAGAAGCTGTGTCAGAACCGGTGATCTGTGGCGCTCCGTGACTCGTGTACCGGTTGGTGGAGCCGGGTGCCGCAGGTCAACACGGGGGTGTCGTGGTGTCGGCGGCATACCGGGGGACTGTCGGTGCGATGTCGGTGGGGTCTGGCACCTTTCGAGAGGTCCTCTTCCTCAGCCGAGTTCATGGAGCGCACATGACTATCACTGTCCGACCGGGAAGCACCGTGATGTTCACCGGCGATTCGATCACCGACTGCCAACGACTGGAGAGCGAAGACGGTCTCGGGTTCGGCTACCCGCTGCGCGTCGCGGGCGAATGGGGGCTTAGGCACCCGGACCGGCCCGTGACCTGGCTGAACACCGGGATCGGGGGCCACAAGGTGATGGACCTCGAAGCCCGCTGGCAGACAGACGTACTCGACGCACGCCCGGACGTGGTGTCGATCCTCGTCGGTGTCAACGACATGGGCTGGCACACGCTGGACCCGAAGGGGTACGTGATCCCTGCGGAGGAGTTCGAAGCGGGCTATGACCGCCTGCTCGCACCCCTCACCGAGGCGGGCACGAAGCTGATCCTCATCGAGCCGTTCCTCCTGCCGATCCACGGAGTCATCAAGGCCGGCGCCGGTCACGCGCTCATCGGAGACGACGAGCGAAAGGAATGGCGCACCGACCTGGACCCGAAGATCCAGGTCGTGCGCAAGCTCGCCCGCAAGTACGGCGCGCATCTGCTCGCCGCCGACGACATGTTCGCCGAGCTCGCCGCGACGACCGGGCCGGAGTACTGGGCTGCGGACGGCGTGCACCCGACGCCGGCCGGTCACGCCGCACTCGCGGCGGCCTGGCTGCGCCTGGTCGCATGACAGCTCGGCCGCAGTGCCCCAGGCGGGGGCTGGCTAGCGGGCGGTCCCTCACATGTGGAGCTCCGCTCCTGGGCACTCGCGATTTTACTGAGGAATGAAGCGGAGCCACTCTGAGGCGGAGCCGATCACGGGGTGGCTGAATTCAAGGAACCCCGTCACTATCGGCGCACACCACGGAGCGTCACAAGTCACCGGTTCTGACACAGCTTCTCACGCGGCTGGCCGGCCAGGACCCGAACGCCAGCTGAACGCGTTCCTCGCCAGGACAGGGCCCGAACCCCGGCCGCCGGGACTCGGGCCTTCTTCCGTGCCGGCTGCCACTGCGCTGCGCGCGGGTGGTCACGGCGGGCCGTGACCAGGCCGTGCCACCGCCCGGGCTCGGTTACGACGCCGGGCGCTTCCTCGAGGTCTTCTTCGCCGCTGCTTTCTTCCCGCTGGCGCTCGTCTTCTTCGCCGCGGTCTTCTTCGCGGCCTTCTTCTTCGGCACCGCCCGTTGCTCGCTGATCTCGTGCACGTCAGCCTCGTCGCCGGTGTCCTCGCCGCGGCTCTTCTCGGCGGCGCGCACGCTGTCCTGGAGGGCGGCCATGAGGTCGACGACCTTGCCCTTGGGTTCGCGTCAAGTGCCGCGCGACGACAGCCCTCACAAACGGGCGGGAGCCCTGCTACGTACAACCACCTTCTCGACGAGCAGGTAGAGGACCACAGGGCCGACATCACCCGTCTGACGGCACGGCCTGTTCGGCTCCGGAGCGCCGCGTGACGGGAGACCCCTACATCTGGCCAGGGCACGTACTCCTTGCCCATGCGGGGCGTCCCTGAAGTAACCGGGACGCTTCGGGCTGCTAGGTTCTGTCTCTTTGGTCAGCGTCGGGTCCAGCGGACGCGGAATGCGCGCAGCGTGGTCACGGCCGGGATCGTGTTCGTCTTCGGGCTGGTCGGAGTCACGGGACGGGCGCGGGAGCGGCGGCGGGGTCCCGTTCCGTGTCCGGTGCCCGTCCGTCCAGTCGGCGGAGTCTCCCCCGGATTTCTTCGGCGTCCAGATGGTCGAACTCCTCGAAGACCGCGAGCGCCTGCCGCCAGCTGGCGCGGGCCGCCTCCGGGTCACCCGCGGCCAGGAGGGCGTCGCCGAGGTGGCCAAGGGTCTCGCCCTCGTTCCAGCGGTTGCCGCCGGCCCGGTACGCCGTGAGCGCCCGGCGGTAGTCGTCGATCGCGTCGTCGTAGCGGTGGAGCCGGTGGTGGATGGTGCCGAGGGTGTCGAGTGTGACGCCTTCGCCCCAGCGGTTGCCGCTGGCTCGCAGGACGGTCAGCGCCTGCTCCACGTGGTCGATGGCCTCGTCGAAGCGGCCGAGCCGCTCGTAGGCCTCGCCCAGCATGGCCAGGGCGAGGCCCTCCCACAAGGCGTTGTGGAGAGCCCGGGCGAGGGCCAGCGCGCGGCGGAAGTATTCGGTGGCCTTGCCGGGTCGGCCGAGCTGAAGGTAGGCATTGCCCAGGGCGCTTAGGGCAACGGACCCGCCGTACGTCTCCCCGAGCTCCCGGCAAAGGGCCGTTGCCGTTTGGAGATGGTCGATGGCCTCGTCGAAGCGGCGCACCATCGTCAGGGCGATCCCCACGTCGGTGTGGCTCGATGCCTCGCCCGCGGGATCGTAGGCGGCGCGGACGGCGTCCAGTGCGGTCCCGGCAGTGTCGAGCCAGTCGTGCAGATGGCCGCGGAGCCAGAAGAACTCCGACATGGTGACGGCCAGTCGCCAGGCGAGGTCCGGGCGGGACGCGGCGGCCTGGTGCACCGCGGCGACCAGGTTGGGGCGTTCTACGTCACACCACGTGAGGGCCATGTCGTGTGCGGTGAACGCCTGGGGGTGGCAGCCGGGGGGTGGTGTTCCGAGGGGGATCCGGCGGCAGCGATGAGGGATGAGGTGGGCGTAGGCGCCGTCGGTGGTATGCAGGTACCAGCACAGCAGCCGCTCGGTGGCCCGGTCCCGCTCCTGCGGTGTCTCTTCCGCTACGACGCGTTCCGCGGCGTGGACATGCAGGAGGTCGTGCAGGGTGTAGCGGCCCGGTGCGTGCTCGGTGAGCAGGTGGGCGCGGGTGAGTTCCCGGAGCAGGTCGCGGGTCTCGCCCAGGGGCAGTCCGGTGAGGGCGGCCGCGGCGGGTTGGGAGATGTCCGGGCCCGAGTGGAGGCCCAGCAGGCGGAACAGCCGGGCGGCTGGGGCGGACAGGGCCTCGTACGAGGAGGAGAAGACGGCTCGTACGTCCGCGGTGAGCTCGCCTCCGGCGAAGGCGTCGAGGCTGTCCCGGCCGTCGCGCAGTTCCTTGGCGATGGCTTCGAGCGGGAAACCGGGGCGGGTGGCGGCACGAGCTGCGGCGACGGCGAGGGCCAGCGGCAGCCGGGCGCAGCGCGCGATGATCTCGTCCATCGCCTCAGGTTCCGCGTTCGGCCGTGCGGTACCGACCCGGCGCACCAGGAAGTCATGAGCCTCGGCCGACGTCAGCGGGTTCAGCATCAGCGGACGCGCCCCCTCCTTGACGATGAGGCCGGTGAGCTGGTTGCGGCTGGTGACGATGACCAGGCATCCGGGGGAGCCCGGCAGCAGGGGACGGACCTGCTCGATATCGCGGGCATTGTCCAGGAGGATCAGCACCCGCCGGTCGGCGAGCAGGCTACGATACAGCGCCGCCTGGGCCTCGGGGGATGCGGGTATGCGCTGCGAGGGAACGCCCAGCGCGTTGAGGAAGACGCGGATGGCCTCCCCGTGTGCCATGGCCGGACCGGTCGGGTCGAAACCGCGCAGGTTGAGGTAGAGCTGCCCGTCGGGGTAGCGGTGGGCGATCCGGTGAGCCCAGTGCACGGCCAGGGTGGTCTTGCCAACACCCGCCATCCCGCCGATCGTGCTGATCAGCACCGTGGCCGGAGGCGTTCCGTTTTCGGACAACAGGGCCTCGGCCTGCCGCAGTTCGGCGTGACGGCCTGTGAAGGTAAGCAGATCGGCGGGTAGCTGTGCCGGGGAGGTCCCGTGCCCGGCGGCCGGTGGCGCCCACGACTCGGTACCCCTCTCCGGCGGGGAGGAATCCAGTGACGCGTCGGCCTCGAGGATGCGATTGTGCAGCTCCTGTAGCGGCGCGCCGGGTTCGATGCCCAGTTCGTCCACCAGGGTGCGCCGCGTCCTGCGGTAGGCCGCCAGTGCCTCGGCCTGCCGCCCGGACCGGTACAGCGCCAGCATGAGAAGCCGGCACAGCCGCTCCCGCAGTGGGTGCTCGCCGGTCAGCGCGGTCAGCTCGGCGATCACCTCACTGTGGCGCCCGAGCTGGACCTCGGTGTCCAGACGGGCTTCCAGCGTGGTCAGCCGCTCCTCGGACAGCCGGGAACGCTCGGCCTCGGCCAGCGGACCGGGGAGGCCCGCCAGCGGCGTCCCCTCCCACTCGTCGAGCGCGGCGCGCAGCAGCTCCGCGGCGGCCGACACCTCACCCGCGGCGCGCAGCCTCTTCGCCTCGCCGACCCGCTGCTCGAACACGCCCAGGTCCACGGAGTGTTCCGGGACACGGACCAGATACCCGTCCGCCGCCGAGACGACCACCCGCGGGGGCTCACCGGCGTCACGCGCCGGTTCCAGCACCTTGCGCAGCCGCGACGCATAAGTGCGCAGCACGGATACGGCCGCGGGCGCGGGCTCGTCGCCCCACACCGCGTCGACGAGCTCGGCGACCGTGACGGGACGCCCGCGGCGCAGGAGCAGCACTGCCAGCACCACTCTTTGCTGCGGCGAGCCCAGGTCCAGTTCACGTTCACCGAGCCAGGCCCTGACCGGCCCCAGCACCGCGAAGCGCAGGGATTTCTCGCAGGCCGCGTTCATAGACCCGCCGGCGCTTTCTCCCGCGCGGTCAGTGTGCCTCCGACCGTGACCGGGCTGCTTGTCATGAGCCCATCGCCCGCGGCCGCGGCGCGGTCCCGCGGCTCGTGGTACTGCCGCACCGGCCGCAAGCCCCTGCCGGCGAGCGCGACGGTCCATCGGACGCTCCACGCCATGATCAACGCTCCTTGTGGTCCTGATGCGCCGACGCGGACGCGCCGACGGCCAACCAGTCACATCTGTGCCCCTGCGGCACAGCCAACGCCGATACGTCGCCGCCCGGATTGTCCTTCTTCGAGTGCGGCAGTACGGAGTCGTCGTCGCCGAGCTTCACGGCCGGGTACGAGGTGACCCAGCATGGCTCGGCGCCCGCGTTCGACGCGGTGATCAGCAGGTGGTCGCCCTGCTGCCCGGCGAGCCGGTGCACCGCGGTCACCCGAATCCCGTCGCCGCGGCACTGCTGGACGTCGGCCGTCGCGTCCTTCCTCGCGACCTCGTCCGACCCGCCCGAGCCGGTCGTCGAGCGCGCGCCCTCCTTGGTCACCGCCGCTGTTGGCCTGCTCCGAGCCGCCCTTGTCGTCCCCGTCGGACGCCGACCGGCTCTGCGCGGCACCAGCGGCGACATCGCCGCCCGCCGCCTTCGAGTCGCCGTCGGCACCGCCGCAGGCGGTCAGGCCCAGCGCCGGCGCGGCGGTGACGGCGGCCAGGGTGACGGTACGAATCCGGGAAGTGCGCATGCTCGGGTTCTCGTTTGCGTTTCGTGCGGGAGGGTCCTTTGACCGCTCTCGCGGTGTGGACACCAATTTTCCCGGGGCCACTGACGTTCTGGAAACGTCTCACTCACGTCCCGCAAACACACCGCGTGCGAACGAGTGAGGCCGAGGCGTAGGTGGCCTGGAGTTCCGCACCGTGGACCTGGGTCCGCGCGCCGCACCGGACAGTCTCATCTGCCTTATGGCCACCTCCCGGTGGGTGATGTCCTGGCCGCGAACGGCCCACGCCCTCACCCACGCGGGCCATCCCCCAGAGCCGTGCCAGACGCCCGCGGTCCCGGCCCGACGACCTACTATGCGTCCGACGGAACAGCCGAGTGGCGTCGGACGGTCCGAGGACCTGGGTGGTGATCGCGACCGGTGACTGGGCGACCGAGCACGTCTCCGTCGGCGGACACTCCCGCTTCGCGGGTGGCGGCACTGCGGTCAGCCCAAGGCGGAGTGTGTCCTGGGCCCGAGCTGAGGACGAAGGGGAACACCCGTCTACGGGCCCGGTTCGCCGAGGTGGACTGCCCGATCCTGCCCGGACCGTGCCGCGCGAAGGCCCTCGTAGCGGAGCTACCTGGGCTTTCGCACGGTGCGGCGACGCGTCGCGGCGCGCCGGGCGTCGCGACGCCGCGGAGATCCGTCAGAAGAGCCCTAGGCCGCGGACGACGCCTTCATAACTCCAGCGCAGCCGATCGCTGCGGGCTCGCGCGCTTCCGCCGGAGAACCGGCGTGTCGGGCAACAAGCTGCCCTGCTGAGCCGGGACACGTTGGTTGTCACCTGGCCACGCATTCTGGAACCAAGATCAACGATCAGAGCGCGGGCGAGTAGTCGCCGCAGGTCGGCGCGATGGCCGTGGTGCCAGAACCTCTGTCCAGAACCCTGCTGGTTCCAACAAGGCTGTCCCATCGGTGCCAACAATCGTGGCCCGTCGATCGGGAACTCCTGGTCGGCCGGGCCCCGTGGTTCCAACTAGCGTGTCCCGGCACAGCGGGGCAGAGGTCGCCTTGCTCACCTGCGTGGTTTACGCAAGCCCGGGGCCGGCGGCGCTGGTGATGATCATGGACCTCCAAGACGCAGGAACCGAAGTGAAGTCCTTGATCCGGGACCGGGACGTTCGCTACCCGGCAACCAAAGCCATCTCCTCCACACACTGCGCGAGTACGAGGCGTTCAACACCGAGCACAGACCTCACCGCACTCTCGCAGACGCCGCGCCACTCCACCCCCTACCCGAACCGATCACCGCCCCCGACCAGCTCACCCATCTCCACGTCCATCGACGCGATAGCCTCGGCGGCCTCCTGCACGAGTACCGACATGCTGCGTGACCAGCACGGACGTAGTTCTTGGCACCTACACCGTCAGCAACACCGACCAGGACTCATGAACGATCGAGGCTAGGGCGTAAAGGGCAATACGCCTAGATCAAACGCCCTCGCAGATAATCCCGAAGCTCGCCTTCCTCGGACATTGTGTTCCGTTACTCCTTGTTCGGCGGCGGACAATTCAGCTACTTACCGAACCCGCGCTCGATGATCTGATAAAGATCCTCGTTCGTCGCCGAGTCCAGGTCGTCCTCGTCGGTCGCCTCTGATCCCTGCGCTCGCCAGTCCGCCATGAGGGCATACAACTGTTCGGTGATCCGCTGGCGATCGGCGTCATCGAGGGTCACAGCCGACAACACAGCGCGCAGACCGTCCAGATCTGCCAGGGCAGTCTCAACGGCGCCGGCTTCGCGCGGTACCAGCTGGTCGTGCAGGTGCCGGGCGAGTTCCAGGGGGACGGGGTGGTCGAAGACCAGGGTGGCGGGCAGGCTCAGGCCGGTCTCGGCCGAGAGCCGGTTGCGGAGCTCCAGCGCCGTCAGGGAGTCGAGGCCCAGCTCGCGGAAGGCCCGCTGGGGATCGATGTCCCCGGGTCGGGCATGGCCCAGGACCACGGCCGCAGCGGCCCGGACGGTCTGCAGGACCTCCTGCTCGCGATCGGCGGGCGGAAGCGCGGCCAACCGAGCCGCCAGGCCACCCGCATCTGCGGCCACGGCCGCCGTCGGGCGCTCGGTGACACCACCAGCGGCCAGACCCCGCAGCAGCGCGGGCACCGGCCTTCCGCCACGGGACAGCCCCGTCACTTCCAGTCGGGCCGGGACCGCCAAGGGCGAACCCAACACGGCGGCGGCCTCGAACAGCGCCAGACCCTGCTCCGTCGACAGCGGTTGAACACCACCGCGACGCAGGCGCGACAGACCCGCACCCTCCAGGTGCCCGGTCATCCCCGACGCCTGGGCCCACAGCCCCCACGCCAGCGACTGACCGGCCAGGTGCCGGTCACGGCGGTAGTCGGCGAGCGCGTCCAGGAACGCGTTCGCGGCGGCATAACCGCCTTGGCCCGCACTGCCCATGACGGCCGCGGCCGAGGAGTAGAGCACGAAGCCGGCCAGGCCCGCGTCTTCGGTCAGCTCATGCAGGTTCCACGCCGCATCCGCCTTGGCGGCCAGCACCGGCACCATGCGCTCAGGCGTCAGCGACTCCACGGTCGCGTCGTCAATCACACCGGCGGCATGGACCACCGCCGTCAGCGGACGGTCGACCGCGTTCTTGGCCAAGACAGAGGCGAGGGCGTCGCGGTCGGCGGCATCGCCCGCCTGTACCCGCACACTCGCACCCGAGGCGGCCAACTCGGCTGCCAGGTGCGCGACTCCCGGCGCGACCGGGCCGCGCCGGGACATCAGCAGCAGGTGCCGCATGCCACGGACGTCGACCAGGTGCCGGGCCAGTTCCCCGCCCAGCGTTCCGGTGCCACCCGTGATCAGGACGGTGCCCTGCGGGTCCCACTGGGCCGGGACGTTCACCACGACCTTGCCGATGTGCCGGGCGGCCTGGAGGTGGCGCAGTGCTGCCACCGCCTGCGACAGCTCGAAGCACGTCACAGGCGGCGGAGTCAGTGTCCCAGCCTCGAACATGCCGCCGAGTTCGGACAGCATCTCCGCGACCCGCGGTACACCGGCGTCCATCAGATCGAACGCCCGGTAGACGACCCCGGGGTGGGACTCGGCGACCTGCTCGGGGTTGCGGATGTCGGTCTTGCCCATCTCGACGAACCGACCGCCGCGCGGCAACAGCCGCAGCGAAGCGTCCGTGAACTCCCCGGCCAGCGCGTTGACCACCACGTCCATGCCCTCGCCACCCGTGACGGCCAGGAATTGGTCGCAGAAGGCCAGATCGCGAGTGGAGGCGATGTGGGTGTCCGCCACACCCATGGCTCGCAGCGCGTGCTGCTTGGCCGGGCTCGCGGTCGCAAAGACCTCAAGCCCCCATTCCTTGGCCAGCTGCACCGCGGCCGTGCCCACGCCACCTGTGCCAGCGTGGATGAGCACCCGCTGACCCGGGCGGACCCGGGCCAGATCCCGCAACGCGTAGAATGCGGTGAGGAACCCGACCGGGACTGCCGCAGCCTGCTGGAACGACCAACTCTGCGGGATGGCAGCCACCAACCGGCTGTCCACAACCCCCACCGGACCCCAACCCGGTAGCAGACCCATCACCGACTGACCCACCGTCAGATCGTTCACCCCGGGGCCGGTCTCCAGGACGATCCCGGCCCCTTCCCCGCCAAGGATCCGGCCGTCGGAGACCATCCCCAGACCGGCGACCACGTCGCGGAAGTTCACACCCGCCGCACGCAGCCCCACCCGCACCTGACCCGCCAGAAGCGCCGCATCCGCCTCGGGAGCATCGACGACAGCGGCGCTGCCCAGGTCACCAGGCTGGGCGACCTCGACCCGCCAACCCGAACCAGTGGGAAGCATCAACTCCCCGGACACACCGGTCCGGACCAGCCGCCGGCCGAACGCCGCGACTCCCCCGCCGTCAGCAGCGAGACGCACGCGGACCTCAGGCTCGTCGGCGTCCAGTGCCATGGCCAGGACGGTGTCCACGTCGGCGTCACGGTCCGGGTCCAGGCCGGCTGACGGGTCGACGTCGACCAGGAGCAGCCGGCCCGGGTGCTCGGACTGCGCAGAACGGACCAAGCCCGCCACCGCAGCGCCCGCCAGGTCCTGTCCGGCGGCCGCGCCCTGGATCCAGACCACCAACCGCGAATCGTCCGCCTCGGGATCGGCCAGCCACTGCTGCACCCAACCCAACACCCTCGCGGCAGCCAGCTGAGCCGCCTGCGGCGCCGACGCCCCGGGCTCGGCAGCCGGAACCGCGGCAACAACAACCGGCGCCAGCTCTGCCCCGCCGTGCCGCACCCACCGCACTTCGGCGTCAGCGACCTGAGGCGCCGGCAGCGGCACCCAATCCACGGTGAACAGCGACTGCCGAACCTGCCGGCCCGGCCCGGCGAACTGACCAGCCGGAACCTCACGCAGCGCCAACGACCGCGCCCGCAGCACCGGCTGACCGGCACCGTCGAACGCCGTCACCGAGATCCCGCCCGCCCCGGGAGCCAGGACGACCCGCAGGTGGCGGGCACCGTCGGCCAGCAGCCGCACCCCCGACCACGCGAACGGCAACCCCGTCCCGCCACTGCCATTGCTGGTGCTGTTGCCGACGGTCAGGAGACCGTGCAGCGCGGCGTCGAGCAGAGCCGGATGCAGACCGAACCCGGCCGCATCGGCCTCCGCGGCCTGGGGCAGCTCGACGTCGGCGTAGACGGTGTCCCCGGCACGCCACACCTGACGCAGGCCCTGGAACGCCGGACCGTAGCCGTAGCCGCGCTGGGCGAACTTCTCATAGGCGTCGTCGACCGGAACCGACTCCGCACCGGCAGGAGGCCAGGCACCCAGCGGCGCCGGGGCAGGCTCACCATCGGCTGCGGCCAGCACACCGACCGCGTTCCGAACCCACTCGCCCTCGCCCTCACGGGAGGAGACGGTGACGGTTCGCCGGCCACTGTCGTCGTCGCTGTCGCCGACCTGGACCTGAAGCTGCACGCCACCGGAGCCGGGAAGGATCAGCGGTTCCTGGAGCGTCAGTTCTTCCAGCGTCCCGCAACCAGCAAGGTCCCCGGCGTGGATCGCCAGGTCCACGAACGCCGTGCCGGGCAGCAAAACCGTGCCGTGGACCGCGTGGTCGGCCAGCCACGGCATCTCGGCCAGCGACAGGCGACCCGTCAGCACGAGCCCATCGCCCTCGGCCAGCCACACCGCAGCCGCCAACAACGGATGCCCGCTCTGCTGCTGCCCGGCCGACGAGGCGTCCCCGCGAGTGGTGACGGCCTTGGGCCAGTAACGCTCCCGCTGGAACGGATACGTCGGCAGAGCAACCGTCTGCGCGCCCTCGCCGGCCACCGCGGCCCAGTCCACCTCGACACCGGCGGCGTAGGCACCGGCCAGGGCGGTCAGCCAGCGGCTCCGGCCGCCATCGCCGCGCTGCAACGTGCCCGCCGCGACCAGGTCCTCACCCGCCTGCGCGATCGCCAAGCCCAGCACCGGATGCGGGCTCACCTCCACAAACACCCGGTGACCCTCCGCCGCCAGCCCGGCAATGACCTCACCGAACCGCACCGGCTCACGCAGATTGCGGAACCAGTACCCGCCGTCCAACTCGGCGGTGTCCAGCACACGCGCCTCAAGCGTGGAATGGAACGGCACCGCACTGCTGTCGGCAACCACTGCGGCCAGATCCTCGGCAAGGCGCTCCTTGACCGCTTCGACGTGCGCGGTGTGCGAGGCGTAATCCACCGCGATCCGCCGCGCCCCCCGATCCGCGTAGGCGTCCACGAACTCCGCGCACGCGCTCGCGGCACCGGCCACCACGACCTGCCGGGGGCCGTTGACGGCCGCGACCGACAGGTCCTCACCCCAGCGGGAGATCCACTCCCCCACCTCATCCAGACCAGCGGGCACCGACACCATCCCACCCGTACCCGCAAGCCCCGCCAACGCCCGGCTGCGCAACGCCACAACCCGCGCGCCATCCTCCAAAGACAACCCGCCGACGACGCACGCCGCCGCGATCTCACCCTGACTGTGACCCGCCACCGCCGCAGGCTCCACGCCATACGCCCGCCAGAGCTCAGCCAAGCTGACCGCTACCGCCCACGACGCCGGCTGAACCACATCCACCCGCGCCAACAATCCCGCATCCGCGAGCACATCACGCAGCCGCCAATCCACAAACGGCTCCAAGGCCGCCGCGCAGCGCTCCATCGCCGCCGCGAACACCGGCTCCTCATCCCACAGTTGCCGACCCATCCCGGCCCACTGCGCACCCTGACCCGCGAATACAAACACCGGCCGCGACACCGACGCCGAACCAACACTCCCGGTCACCACACCCGGCGCTTCCTGGCCCGTTGCAACGGCAGTCAGACCCGCCACCAGTTGGTCGCGCTCATCGCCGATCACCGCCAGGCGGTGCGCAAATCCTGTGGTCCGGGTTGCGGCCAACGAGAACGCCACATCCTTGGCCGCTACCTCCGGACGAGCCGCCACGAACTCCGCCAGCCGACCCGCCTGCCCGGCCAGCGCCGCAGCCGACCGCGCCGACACCACCCACGCCACCGAACCCGCAGACTCCGACCCGTCGTGAGCAGGGACATCCAATACAGGGGCGTCCTGCGCGGGCTGTTCCAGGATCAGGTGAACGTTGGTGCCGCTGATCCCGAACGCCGACACACCCGCACGCCGCGGACCGGAACCCGCCGGCCACTCACGCGACTCGGTCAGCAACTCCACCGCTCCAGCCGACCAGTCCACATGCGACGACGGAGCATCCACATGCAACGTCCGCGGCAGCACCCCGTGCCGCATCGCCTGCACCATCTTGATCACACCCGCCACACCCGCAGCCGCCTGCGTGTGACCGATGTTCGACTTCACCGAACCCAACAGCAACGGCCGACCCTCCGGCCGGTCCTGCCCGTAGGTCGCCAGCAGCGCCTGCGCCTCAATCGGATCACCCAGCGCCGTACCCGTACCGTGCGCCTCCACCACATCGACATCACCCGGCTGCAACCCCGCACTCGCCAACGCCGCCCGAATCACCCGCTGCTGCGACGGACCATTCGGCGCCGACAAACCATTACTGGCCCCGTCCTGGTTGACCGCACTACCCGCAACCACCGCCAACACCCGGTGCCCACGCTCACGGGCAACGGACAACCGCTCCAGCACCAGGACACCGACGCCTTCGCCCCACCCGGTGCCATCAGCAGCCTCCGCGAACGGCTTGCAACGGCCGTCAGCAGCAAGCCCCCGCTGCAACGCGAACTCCAGGTACGCGCCCGGGGTGGCCATGACCGTGACGCCACCGGCGAGCGCGATCCCGCACTCACCGGACCGCAACGCCTGCGCCGCAAGGTGAATGGCCGTCAGCGACGAGGAACACGCCGTGTCGATCGAGACGGCGGGACCCTGCAACCCCAGCGAGTACGCCACGCGTCCCGACGCCACACTCGCCGTCGTCCCGGTCATCCCGTAGCCGCCGGCGCCGTACTGTCCCCCGGCTCGGTAGCCGGAGGTGATGATGCCGGCGTAGACGCCCGTGTCGGTGCCGCGCAGCGAACCCGGGGTGATGCCCGCGTCCTCCAGCGCCTCCCAGCACGTCTCCAAAAGCAACCGCTGCTGCGGATCCATCCCCAACGCCTCACGCGGACTGATCCCGAAGAACTCCGCATCGAACTCACCAGCGCTGTCCAGGAAGCCACCCACCGGGGCGTAACGCGCACCCTCGTCATCGCCCGGCTCAAGGTCCGGCAGGCCTGCCAGGTCCCAGCCGCGGTTCGACGGGAAGCCTGCCATCGCGTCGGAGCCACCGGCGACCAACCGCCAGAAGCCCTCCGGTCCCTCGGCTCCACCCGGGAACCGGCAGCCGATTCCGACGATCGCCACCGGCTCGTCCGTGCCGACACGGACCGCCGGCACGGCGCTCTCGCCGAGGGGCTCGGCCGTTCCGCACGCCTCTGTCACCAGGTGCCGGGCGAGTTCCAGCGGGACGGGGTAGTCGAAGACCAGGGTGGCGGGCAGGCTCAGGCCCGTCTCCGCGACCAGTCGGTTGCGCAGCTCCAGCGCGGTCAGGGAGTCGAGGCCCAGCTCGCGGAAGGCCCGCTGGGGATCGATGTCACCGGGGCCGGCATGGCCCAGGACAGCCGCCGCAGCCGCCCGGACGATCCGCAGGACTTCCTGCTCGCGATCGGCGGGCGAGAACTCTGCCAACCGGGCCGCCAGGCCGCCCGCGTCCGGAGCCGCAGTCGCGGACCCGGCCGCGGTCGGGCGGGCGGGGGCACCGGCGACCAGGCCGCGCAGCAGCGGCGGCAGCGGCCTTCCGGGGCGGGACAGCGTCGTCAAGTCCAGCAGAACCGGAACGGCCAAGGGTGCACCCAACGCGGTAGCGGCGTCGAACAGCGCCAGGCCCATCTCGGTCGTCAGCGGCTGGACGCCACCACGGCGCAGGCGGGACAAACCAGTGCCGTTGAGGTGCCCGGTCATCTCCGAGGACTGGGCCCACAACCCCCACGCCAGCGACTGACCGGCCAGCTGCCGGCCGTGCCGGTAGTCGGCGAGCGCGTCCAGGAATCCGTTCGCGGCGGCGTAACTCCCCTGCCCTGGGCTGCCCATGACGGCCGCGGCCGAGGAGTACAGCACGAAGCCCGCCAAGCCCGCGTCTTCGGTCAGCTCATGCAGGTTCCACGCCGCATCGGCCTTGGCCGACAGCACCTTTGCCATCCGCTCGGGCGTCAACGACTCCACGGTCGCGTCGTCGATCACACCGGCGGCATGCACCACCGCCGTCAGCGGACGGCCAGCGGCGACCTTGGCCAGGACCGAGGCGAGGGCGTCGCGGTCAGCGGCATCGCCCGCCTGCACCCGAACACTCGCCCCCGAGGCCGCCAACTCGGCGACCAGGCGGGCCACTCCCGGCGCGGCCGGGCCGCGCCGGGACATCAGCGCCAGGTGCCGCATGCCACGGGCATCCACCAGGTGCCGCGCCAACTCCCCACCCAGCGCCCCTGTTCCGCCGGTGATCAGCACCGTGCCCTGCCGGTCCCACTCGGTCGGCGCGGTGTCGGGCTCCTCTGTCCCAGCCCGGGCCAGTCGGCGGCCGAACGCCACCACGCCGCCGCCGTCGGCAGCGGGACGGACCCAGACCTCCGGTTCGTCGGCATCCAGCACAGCAGCCAGAACGGTCTCCACGTCGGCGTCGTAGCTGGGGTAGAGCCCGGCTGACGGGTCGACATCGACCAGCAGGAGGCGGCCGGGGTGCTCGGACTGGGCCGAGCGGACCAAGCCTGCCACCGCCGCGCCGGCCAGGTCCTGGCCGGCGGCCGCGCCCTGGGTCCAGATCACCAAGCGCGCGTTGTCGGTCTCGGGATCGGCCAGCCACTCCTGCACCCAACCCAGCACCGTCGCAGCGGCGGACTGGGCCGCCTGCGGCGCCGACATCCCGAACGGGGCAGCCGGCACGGCCGCGACAACCACCGGCGCGGAGCCGACCGGCTGGCCGTGCCGCACCCAGTGCACCCCGAGGGCCGAAGCCTGCGCGGTCAGCGGGACCCAGTCGACGGTGAACAGCGACTGCCGAACCTGCCGGCCCGGCCCGGCGAACTGACCAGCCGGAACCTCACGCAGCGCCAACGACCGCGCCCGCAGCACCGGCTGACCGGCACCGTCGAACGCCGTCACCGAGATCCCGCCTGCCCCGGGAGCCAGGACGACCCGCAGGTGGCGGGCACCGTCGGCCAGCAGCCGCACTCCCGACCAGGCGAACGGCAACCCCGTCCCACCGCTGCCGTCACTCGCGGCCAGCAGACTGTGCAGGGCGGCGTCGAGCAGAGCCGGATGCAGACCGAACCCGGCCGCATCGGCCTCCGCGGCCTGGGGCAGCTCCACCTCGGCGTACACCGTGTCCCCGGCGCGCCAGACCTGACGCAGCCCCTGGAACGCCGGACCGTAAGCATAACCGCGCTGGGCGAGCTTCTCGTAGGCGTCGTCGACCGGAACCGACTCCGCACCGGCGGGCGGCCAAACATCCAGCGGAGTGGGGGCCGTCTCCCCATCGGCTGCGGCCAGCACGCCGACCGCGTTCCGAACCCACTCGCCCTCGCCCTCGCGGGAGGAGACGGTGACGGTTCGCCGGCCACTGTCGTCGTCGCCGACGTGGACCTGGAGCTGGACGCCGCCCGGGCCCGGCAGGATCAGCGGTTCCTGGAGCGTCAACTCCTCCAACATTCCGCAACCGACCAGGTCTCCGGCGTGGACCGCCAGGTCCACGAACGCCGTACCGGGCAGCAACACCGTGCCGTGGACGGCGTGGTCGGCCAGCCACGGCATCGCCGCCAGCGACAGACGCCCCGTCAACACCAGCCCGTCGCCCTCGGCCAGCCACACCGCAGCACCCAGCAACGGATAACCGGAGCGCTGGAGTCCGATCGACGAGGCGTCCCCGCGAGTGGTGACGGCCTTGGGCCAGTAACGCTCCCGCTGGAACGGATACGTCGGCAGAGCAACCGTCTGCGCGCCCTCGCCGGCCACCGCGGCCCAGTCCACCTCGACACCGGCAGCGTAGGCACCGGCCAGGGCGGTCAGCCAGCGGCTCCGGCCGTCATCACCGCGCTGCAACGTACCCGCCGCGACCAGGTCCTCACCCGCCTGCGCAATCGCCAAACCCAACACAGGATGCGGACTGACCTCCACAAACACCCGGTGACCCTCCGCCGCCAGCCCGGCAATGACCTCACCGAACCGCACCGGCTCACGCAGGTTCCGGAACCAGTACCCGCCATCCAACTCGGCGGTGTCCAGCACACGCGCCTCAAGCGTGGAATGGAACGGCACCGCACCAGAAACCGGGGACACCCCCACCAGGTCCTCGGCCAAACAGTCCTGGACGGCCTCGACGTGCGCGGTGTGCGAGGCGTAATCCACCGCGATCCGCCGCGCCCCCCGATCCGCGTAGGCCTCGGCGAACTCAACGCAGGCCTGCGCGGCGCCGGCCACCACCACCTGCCGGGGGCCGTTGACGGCCGCGACCGACAGGTCCTCACCCCAGCGGGAGATCCACTCCCCCACCTCATCCAGACCAGCGGGCACCGACACCATCCCACCCGTACCCGCAAGCCCCGCCAACGCCCGGCTGCGCAACGCCACAACCCGCGCGCCATCCTCCAAAGACAACCCGCCGGCGACACACGCCGCCGCGATCTCACCCTGACTGTGACCCGCCACCGCCGCAGGCTCCACACCATACGCCCGCCAGAGCTCAGCCAAGCTGACCGCTACCGCCCACGACACCGGCTGAACCACATCCACCCGCGCCAACAATCCCGCATCGCCCAACACATCACGCAACCGCCAGTCCACAAACGGCTCCAAGGCCGCCGCGCAGCGCTCCATCACCGCCGCGAACACCGGCTCCTCATCCCACAGTTGCAGACCCATCCCGGCCCACTGCGCACCCTGACCCACGAACACGAACACCGGCCGCGACACCGACGCCGAACCAACACTCCCGGTCACCACACCCGGCGCCTCCTGGCCCGTTGCAACGGCAGCCAGACCCGCCACCAATTGGTCGCGCTCATCGCCGACCACCGCCAGGCGGTGCGAGAAGCCCGTGGTCCGGGTTGCGGCCAACGAGAACGCCACATCCTTGGCCGCTACCTCCGGACGAGCCGCCACGAACTCCGCCAACCGACCCGCCTGCCCGGCCAACGCCGCACCCGACCGCGCCGACACCACCCACGCCACCGAACCCACAGACTCCGGCCCATCCAGAACAGGGGCGTCCACCGCAGACGCGTCCTGAACAGACGCATCCTGCGCGGGCTGTTCCAGGATCAGGTGAACGTTGGTGCCGCTGATCCCGAACGCCGACACACCCGCACGCCGCGGACCGGAACCCGCCGGCCACTCCCGCGGCTCGGTCAGCAGCTCCACCGCTCCGGCCGACCAGTCCACATGCGAGGACGGAGCATCCACATGCAACGTCCGCGGCAGCACCCCGTGCCGCATCGCCTGCACCATCTTGATCACACCCGCCACACCCGCAGCCGCCTGCGTGTGACCGATGTTCGACTTCACCGAACCCAACAGCAACGGCCGACCCTCCGACCGACCCTGCCCATAGGTCGCCAACAGCGCCTGCGCCTCAATCGGATCACCCAGCGCGGTACCCGTACCGTGCGCCTCCACCACATCGACATCACCCGGCTGCAACCCCGCACTCGCCAACGCCGCCCGAATCACACGCTGCTGCGACGGACCATTCGGCGCCGACAAACCATTACTCGCACCATCCTGGTTCACCGCACTACCCGCAACCACCGCCAACACCCGGTGCCCACGCTCACGCGCCTCCGACAACCGCTCCAGCACCACCATCCCGACGCCTTCACCCCAACCGGTGCCGTCAGCAGCCTCCGCGAACGGCTTGCACCGGCCGTCGCCGGCCAGTCCTCGCTGCCGCGCGAACTCCGTGAACGCACCCGGGGTGGCCATGACCGTGACGCCGCCCGCCAGCGCGATCCCGCATTCCCCGGACCGCAACGCCTGCGCCGCAAGGTGAATCGCCGTCAGCGACGAGGAACACGCCGTGTCGATCGAGACGGCAGGCCCCTGCAACCCCAGCGAGTACGCGACCCGGCCCGACGCCACACTCGCCGTCGTCCCGGTCAGGCCGAAACCACCAGCGCCGTCCTGCTCACCGACCCGGTATCCGGAGGCGATGATGCCGGCGTAGACACCCGTGTCGGAGCCACGCAGCGAACCCGGGGTGATGCCCGCGTCCTCCAGCGCCTCCCAACACGTCTCCAACAGCAACCGCTGCTGCGGATCCATCCCCAACGCCTCACGCGGACTGATCCCGAAGAACTCCGCATCGAAATCGCCAGCGCCGTCAAGGAACCCACCCATCGGGGCGAAGGCGGCGCCCGCGTCACCGGGATCCGGGTCGGACAGCCCGTCCACGTCCCAGCCACGATCCGCCGGGAAGCCCGACATCGCGTCGGAGCCTCCGACGACCATCTGCCAGAACCCCTCCGGATCCTCCGCCCCGCCCGGGAACCGGCACCCCATGCCCACGATCGCCACCGGCTCATCCGTACCGAAGCGGACTGCCGGCGCGGACGACGTTCCGGCGGCCTCGGCAGTCCCGCACACCTCTGTCACCAGGTGCCGGGCGAGTTCCAGCGGGACGGGGTAGTCGAAGACCAAGGTGGCGGGCAGGCTCAGGCCCGTCTCGGCCGCCAGCCGGTTGCGCAGCTCCAGCCCGGTCAGCGAGTCGATGCCCATCTCGCGGAACGCCCGCTGAGGAGCGATGTCCCCGGGGCGACTGTGCCCCAGGACAACGGCGGCAGCGGCCCGGACGATCCGCAGGACCTCCTGCTCACGATCGGCGGGCGAAAGCGCTGCCAACCGCGCCGCCAAGCCAACCGCGCCCCCAGCCACAGCCGCGGTCGGGCGGACGGACGTGCCGACTGCCAGCCTCCGCAGCAGCGGAAGCAGCGGTCGTCCCGGGCGTGACAGGGCGTTCAGGTCCAGTCGGGCCGGGACGGCCAACGGCGCACCCAGCGCGGTGGCGGCCTCGAACAGCGCCAGACCCTGCTCGGTCGACAGCGGCTGGACGCCGCCACGGCGCAGACGGGAGAGGTCAGCGCCGGCCAACTGCCCGGTGATCTCGCTAGCCTGGGCCCACAGGCCCCAGGCCAGCGACTGACCAGCGAGGTGCTGTTCCCGGCGGTAGGTGGCGAGTGCGTCCAGGAACGCGTTGGCGGCGGCGTAACTGCCTTGGCCCGGGCTGCCCATGACGGCCGCGGCCGAGGAGTAGAGGACGAAGCCGGCCAGGCCCGTGTCTTCGGTCAGCTCGTGCAGGTTCCACGCCGCATCCGCCTTGGCGGCCAGCACCGGCGCCATGCGCTCGGGCGTCAGCGACTCCACGGTCGCGTCGTCGATCACACCGGCGGCATGGACCACCGCCGTCAGCGGACGGTCAGCAGCGATCTTGGCCAGGATGGAGGCGAGGGCGTCGCGGTCGGCTGCGTCGCCCGCCTGCACCCGCACCTCCGCACCCGACTGCGCCAGCTCCGCCACCAGACGAGCCGCCCCCGGGGCCGCCGGGCCCCGCCGGGACATCAGCAGCAGGTGTTTCATCCCGCGGACGTTCACCAGGTGCCGGGCCAGTTCCCCGCCCAGCGTTCCGGTGCCACCCGTGATCAGGACGGTGCCCTGCGGGTCCCACTGGGCCGGGACGTTCACCACGACCTTGCCGATGTGGCGGGCGGCCTGGAGGTGGCGCAGCGCCGCCACCGCCTGCGACAGCTCGAAGCACGTCACAGGCGGCGGGACCAGGGTGCCCGCGTCGAACATCGCCCCGAGTTCGGCCAACATCTCCGCGACTCGCGGCGCACCGGCGTCCATCGTGTCGAACGCCTGGTAGACGACGCCGGGGTGGGACTCGGCGACCTGCTCGGGGTTGCGGATGTCGGTCTTGCCCATCTCGACAAACTGACCGCCGCGCGGCAGCAGCCGCAGGGAGGCGTCCGTGAACTCCCCGGCCAGGGCGTTGACGACCACGTCCATGCCCTCGCCACCGGTCACGGCCAGGAACTGGTCGCAGAAGGCCAGGTCACGGGTGGAGGCGATGTGGCTCTCCGCCACGCCCATGGCCCGCAGCGCGTACTGCTTGGCCGGACTCGCGGTCGCGAAAACCTCCAAACCCCACGCCTTGGCCAACTGCACCGCAGCCGTACCCACACCACCGGTACCGGCATGGATGAGGACCCGCTGACCGGGCTGGGCCTGGGCCAGATCCCGCAACGCGTAGAACGCGGTGAGGTACCCGACCGGCACCGCCGCGGCCTGCTGGAACGACCAACCCTGCGGGATCGGGGCAAGCAGCCGACTGTCCACGATCCCGACCGGACCCCAGCCGGGCACCAGACCCATCACCGACTGGCCCACCGTAAGACCGGTTACGCCGGGGCCGGTCTCCAGGACGATCCCAGCACCTTCGCCGCCGAGGCCGCGGTTGTCCGCGACCATTCCGAGCCCGGCGACCACGTCGCGGAAGTTCACGCCCGCCGCGCGCAGGCCCACCCGCACCTGACCCGCCGACAACGCCACGCCCGCGTCGGGGGCGTCGACGACAGCGGCGCTGCCCAGGTCACCAGGCTGGGCGACCTCGACCCGCCAACCCGAACCACGGGGCAGTGCCAGCTCACTGGCGCGGGCCAAGCGCCGACCAAAGGCAACCATGCCCCCGCCGTCAGTAGCCGGAGAGATGCGGACCTCGGGCTCGTCGGCGTCCAGTGCCACAGCCAGGACGGTGTCCACATCAGCGTCGCGACCGGGGTCCAAGTCGGCTGACGGGTCGACGTCGACCAGCAGCAGCCGGCCCGGGTGCTCGGACTGCGCCGAGCGGACCAGACCCGCCACCGCCGCGCCCGCCAGATCCTGGCCGACGGCCACACCCTGGATCCAGACCACCAACCGCGAACCATCGGTCTCGGGATCGGCCAGCCACTGCTGCACCCAACCCAACACCGTCACGGCGGCCAGCTGAGCCGCCCGCGGCGCCGAGACTGCGGGCTCGGCAGCCGGCACGGCCGCGACAACCACAAACGCGGAGCCGACCGGCTGGCCGTGCCGCACCCACCGCACTTCGGCGTCAACGGTCTCAGGCGCCGTAAGCGGGACCCAGTCCACGGTGAACAGTGACTGCCGCACCTGCCGACCAGGCCCGGCGAGCTGACCGGCCGAGGCCTCCCTCAGCGCCAACGACCGCACCTGCACAACCGGTTCGCCAGCACCGTCGAACGCCGTCACCGAGACGCCGCCCGACTCACGGGCCAGGACCACGCGCAGGTGTCGGGCACCGCCGGCCAGCAGCCGCACACCCGACCAGACGAACGGCAACCCCGTCCCACTACCACCATCACTAGCGACCAGCAGACCGTGCAGCGCGGCATCAAGGAGAGCGGGATGCAAGCCGAACCCGGCCACATCAGCTTCCGCGGCCTGGGGCAGCTCGACCTCGGCGTAGACGGTGTCCCCGACCTGCCAGACCTGACGCAGACCCTGGAACGCCGGACCATACCCATAGCCCCGCTGAGCGAACCTCTCATAGGCGTCATCGACCGGAACCGACTCCGCACCGGCGGGCGGCCAAACATCCAGCGGAGTGGGGGCCGTCTCACTGCCGACTGCACCCAGCACGCCGACCGCGTTCCGAACCCACTCGCCCTCGCCCTCACGGGAGGAGACGGTGACCGTTCGCCGACCACTGTCACTGTCGCCGACGTGGACCTGCAACTGCACTCCACCGGAGCTAGGCAGAAGCAACGGCTCCTGGAGCGTCAACTCCTCCAACGTCCCGCAACCGGCCAGATCTCCGGCGTGGATCGCCAGGTCCACGAACGCCGTGCCGGGCAGCAGGACTGTGCCGTGGACGGTGTGGTCGGCCAGCCATGGCATCGCCGCGAGCGACAGGCGACCTGTCAGCACGAGCCCGTCACCTTCGGCCAGCCACACCGCCGCCGCCAACAACGGATGCCCGCTCTGCTGCTGCCCAGCCGACGAAACATCCCCACGAGTGGTAAAGGTCTTGGGCCAGTAGTGCCGGTGCTGGAACGGATACGTCGGCAGAGCCACCTTCACCGCCCGGCCCTCGTCGGCGGTGACCGCGGCCCAGTCGACCTCGACACCAGCCGCATACAGACCGGCGAGCGCGCGAAGTGCGGTCTCGGGTTCGTCCTGGCCCTCGCGCAGCGCCGGGATCCATATCGCGGTGCCTTCGTCGTCCATCGCCGACAGCGAGCCGTCCGGGCCCAGTTCGGCGAAAACCTCAACACCCTGAGCCCGTATCGCCTGCACCACATCGTAGTGACGGACCGTCTCCCGCACCTGCGACACCCAATACGCCCGATCCCTCACATCCGCACCCGGCGTCCCCAACACCATCGCGATCCGCGGCTCACGACAGACCACCCCATCCAAAACCGCCCCGAACTCCTCCAACATCGGATCCATCAACGGCGAATGAAACGCATGACTCACCCGCAGCCGACGCGCCCTCCCACCACCCTCACGCCATACTCCAGCCAACTCGTCCACCACAGACTCAACACCCGAAATCACCGTCTGACGCGCACCGTTGACCGCCGCAACCACCACACCCGACCGCCCGGCAACCAACCCATCCGCCTGCGCCGACGACGCATCCAACACCACCATCGCCCCACCCGCCGGCAACGCCTGCATCAGACGACCCCGCGCCGCCACCACCGCACACGCATCCGCCAGATCCCACACCCCCGCCACATACGCAGCCGTCACCTCACCGATCGAATGACCCGCCACACACTGCGGCACCACACCCCACGACGACCACAACCGGAACAACCCCACCTGCACCGCAAACAACCCCGCCTGCGCAAACACCGTCCGATCCAACCCCGCACCACCCGCCGCAATCACCTCACGCAAAGACCCCGGCAACAACCCCTCAAACCGCCCACACACCTCATCAAACGCCTCAGCAAACACCGGAAACGCCTCACACAACCCAAGACCCATCCCCACACGCTGCGAACCCTGACCCGAAAACACCACCGCAACCCCACCACCACCAGCAACACCGGACACCACACCCGGCACCACCCCACCCACACCAGCAGCAACCGCACCCAAACCCTCCAGCAACCGCTCACGACCCCCACCCACCACCACCAGGCGATGCGCAAACCCCGTCGTCCGCGTCGCGGCCAACGAGAACGCCACATCCCGAACCGAAACCTCCGGACGAGCCCCAACGAACTCCGCCAACCGACCCGCCTGCCCAGCCAACGCCACAGCCGACCGCGCCGACAACACCCACGCCACCGAACCCGCAGACACCAACCCATCCAGAACAGGGGCGTCCACCGCAGACACATCCTGGGCAGTGGCCTCCAGGGCCTCTCCGCCGTCGCCAGAACCGTCCAGCGCAGGGACGTCCTGGGCAGGCTGCTCAAGAATGACGTGGACGTTGGTGCCGCTGATCCCGAAGCCCGACACACCAGCCCGCCGCGGACCAGTACCCGCCGGCCACTCACGCGACTCGGTCAGCAACTCCACCGCTCCGGCCGACCAGTCCACATGAGAGGACGGAGCATCCACATGGAGCGTCTGGGGCAGCACGCCGTGCCGCATCGCCTGCACCATCTTGATGACGCCCGCGACACCCGCCGCCGCCTGCGTGTGACCGATGTTCGACTTCACCGACCCCAACAGCAACGGCCGACCCTCCGGCCGACCCTGACCGTACGTTGCCAACAGCGCCTGCGCCTCAATCGGATCACCCAACGCCGTACCCGTACCGTGCGCCTCCACCACATCGACATCGCCCGGCCGCAACCCCGCACTCGCCAACGCCGCCCGAATCACCCGCTGCTGCGACGGACCATTCGGCGCCGACAAACCATTACTCGCACCATCCTGGTTCACCGCACTACCCGCAACCACCGCCAACACCCGGTGCCCACGCTCACGCGCCTCCGACAACCGCTCCAGCACCACCATCCCGACGCCTTCGCCCCACCCGGTGCCGTCAGCGGCGTCCGAGAACGGCTTGCACCGCCCATCGGCAGCGAGTCCTCGCTGCCGCGCAAACTCCGTGAACGTTCCTGGGGTGGGCATGACGGTGACGCCACCGGCCAGCGCCATCCCGCACTCACCGGAGCGGAGCGCCTGCGCGGCCAGGTGGATGGCCGTCAGCGACGATGAGCAGGCAGTGTCGATCGAGACGGCGGGACCCTGCAACCCCAGCGAGTACGCCACGCGTCCCGACGCCACACTCGCCGTCGTCCCGGTCATCCCGAAACCACCGGCACCGTCCCGCTCACCGACCCGGTACCCCAACGCGATGATGCCGGCGTAGACACCCGTGTCGGAGCCACGCAGCGAACCCGGGGCAATGCCCGCGTCCTCCAGCGCCTCCCAACACGTCTCCAACAGCAACCGCTGCTGCGGATCCATCCCCAACGCCTCACGCGGACTGATCCCGAAGAACTCCGCATCGAACTCACCGGCACCCTCCAGGAACCCGCCCACCGGGGTGTAGGCAGCGCCCTCGTCACCGGACTCGGACAGGTCGGGCGTCTCCCAACCCCGGTTCACCGGAAAGCCCGACATCGCATCGGTCCCCGAAGCAATCAACCGCCAGAAGCCCTCCGGGTTCTCCACCCCGCCCGGGAACCGGCACCCCATGCCCACGATCGCCACCGGCTCATCCGTACCGACACGGACCACCGGCACAACCGCCGCGCCGACAGCCTGCTCAGTCCCGCACACCTCTGCCACGAGGAACCGGGCAACCTCCAACGGTGTCGGCTGGTCGAAGACCAAGGTGGCGGGCAGGCTCAGGCCCGTCTCGGCCGCCAGCCGGTTGCGCAGCTCCAAACCGGTCAGCGAGTCGATACCCATCTCACGGAACGCCCGCTGAGGATCGATGTCCCCAGGTCGACTGTGACCCAGGACAACGGCCGCAGCCGCCCGGACGATCTCCAGAACCTCCTGCTCACGCTCGACGGGGCCGAGCGCGACCAGACGCGCCGCCAGGCCACCGGCAGCCACGGCAACGGCTGCGGTCGGGCGGGCCAGCGCGCCGACGGCCAAGCCGCGCAGCAGTGCGGGCACCGGGCGGCCGCCACGAGACAGACCCGTCAGGTCCAGCCGGGCCGGGACGGCCAAGGGCGCACCCAGCGCGGCAGCGGCCTCGAACAGCGCCAGGCCCTGCTCGGTAGTCAGCGCTTGGATGCCGCCACGGCGAAGGCGCGACAGACCCGCCCCCTCCAGGTGCCCGGTCATCCCCGACGCCTGGGCCCACAGGCCCCAGGCCAGCGACTGACCAGCGAGGTGCTGTTCCCGGCGGTAGGTGGCGAGTGCGTCCAGGAACGCGTTGGCGGCGGCGTAACTGCCTTGGCCCGGGCTGCCCATGACCGCTGCGGCCGAGGAGTACAGGACGAAGCCGGCCAGGCCCGCGTCTTCGGTCAGCTCATGCAGGTTCCACGCCGCATCCGCCTTGGCGGCCAGCACCGGCGCCATCCGCTCAGGCGTCAGCGACTCCACGGTCGCGTCGTCGATCACACCGGCGGCATGAATCACGGCGGTCAACGGCCGATCCGTCGAGATCCTGGTCAGCACCGGGGCCAAGGCGTCACGGTCGGCGGCGTCGCCCGCCTGCACCCGAACCTCCGCACCAAGCTCAGCCAACTCGGCGACCAGGCGAGCCACTCCCGGTGCCGCCGGACCCCGCCGCGACAACAGCACCAGGTGCCGCATGCCACGCACGTCCACCAGGTGCCGGGCCAGTTCCCCGCCCAGCGTCCCGGTACCACCCGTGACCAGCACCGTGCCCTGCGGGTCCCACTCAGCGGGGACGTTCAGCACGACCTTGCCCAGGTGCCGGGCGGCCTGGAGGTGGCGCAACGCCGCCACCGCCTGCGACAGCTCGAAACACGTCACCGGCGGCGGAACCAACGTCCCAGCCTCGAACATCGCCCCCAGCTCGGACAGCATCTCCGCCACCCGCGGCTCGCCCGCATCCATCAGGTCGAACGCCTGGTAGACGACCCCAGGGTGGGACTCGGCGATTTGCTCGGGGTTGCGGATGTCGGTCTTGCCCATCTCCACGAACCGGCCGCCGCGCGGCAGCAGCCGCAGGGAGGCGTCCGTGAACTCCCCGGCGAGGGCGTTGAGGACCACGTCCATGCCCTCGCCACCGGTCACAGCCAGGAAACGCTCGCAGAAGGCCAGGTCACGGGTGGAGGCGATGTGGCTCTCCTCCACACCCATCGCCCGCAACGCGGGCTGCTTGGCCGGGCTCGCGGTCGCGAAAACCTCCAAACCCCACGCCTTGGCCAACTGCACCGCGGCCGTACCCACACCACCCGTACCGGCATGGATGAGAACCCGCTGACCCGGGCGGACCCGGGCCAGATCCCGCAACCCGTAGAACGCGGTGAGGAACCCGACCGGCACCGCCGCAGCCTGCTGGAACGACCAACCCCGCGGGATGGCAGCCACCAACCGGCTGTCCACAACCCCGACCGGACCCCAACCCGGAACCAGACCCATCACCGACTGACCGACGGTCAGACCGTCCACCCCGGGACCGATCTCCAGGACAACCCCGGCGCCCTCTCCGCCGAGACCTCGGTTGTCCGCGACCATCCCCAGACCGGTCACCACGTCGCGGAAGTTCACACCCGCCGCACGCAGACCCACCCGCACCTGACCCGCCGACAACGCCACGCCCGCGTCGGGGGCGTCGACGACAGCGGCGCTGCCCAGGTCACCAGGCTGGGCGACCTCGACCCGCCAACCCGAACCACGGGGCAGTGCCAGCTCACTGGCGCGGGCCAAGCGCCGACCAAAGGCAACCATGCCCCCGCCGTCAGTAGCCGGAGAGATGCGGACCTCGGGCTCGTCGGCGTCCAGTGCCACAGCCAGGACGGTGTCCACATCAGCGTCGCGACCGGGGTCCAAGTCGGCTGACGGGTCGACGTCGACCAGCAGCAGCCGGCCCGGGTGCTCGGACTGCGCCGAGCGGACCAGACCCGCCACCGCCGCGCCCGCCAGATCCTGGCCGACGGCCACACCCTGGATCCAGACCACCAACCGCGAATCGTCCGTCTCAGGATCGGCCAGCCACTCCTGCACCCAACCCAACACCCTCGCGGCAGCCAGCTGAGCCGCCCGCGGCGCCGACACCCCGGACGGTGCAGCCGGCACCGCCGCAACAACCACCGGCGCGGAGCCGACCGACTCACCATGCCGCACCCATTGCACCGGGGCGGCCGGGACCTGCGGCAGCGGGACCCAGTCCACGGTGAACAGTGACTGCCGCACCTGCCGACCAGGCCCGGCGAGCTGACCGGCCGAGGCCTCCCTCAGCGCCAACGACCGCACCTGCAAAACCGGTTCACCAACACCGTCGAACGCGGTGACCGAGACACCACCCTGTGCGGGGGCCAGGACCACGCGCAGGTGTCGGGCACCGCCGGCCAGCAGCCGCACACCCGACCAGGCGAACGGCAACCCCGTCCCACCGCTGCCATCACTCACGGCCAGCAGACCGTGCAGAGCAGCGTCGAGCAGAGCGGGATGCAGACCGAACCCGGCCACATCGGAGTCGATGACCTCGGGCAGCTCGACCTCGGCGTAGACGGTGTCCCCGACCTGCCAGACCTGACGCAGACCCTGGAACGCCGGACCATACCCATAGCCCCGCTGAGCGAACCTCTCATAGGCGTCATCGACCGGAACCGACTCCGCACCGGCGGGCGGCCAAACATCCAGCAGCGCCGGGGCCGTCTCACCACCGACTGCACCCAGCACGCCGACCGCGTGCCGAACCCACTCGCCCTCGCCCTCACGGGAGGAGACGGTGAGCGTTCGCCGGCCACTGTCGCCATCGCTGTCGCCGACGTGGACCTGGAGCTGGACGCCACCGGAGGCAGGGAGGACCAGCGGCTCCTGGAGTGTCAACTCCTCCAACGTGCCGCACCCGGCCAGGTCCCCGGCGTGGATCGCCAGGTCCACGAACGCCGTGCCGGGCAGCAGCACCGTGCCGTGGACCGCGTGGTCGCCGAGCCACGGCATCGCGGCCAGTGACAGACGGCCCGTCAGCACCAGCCCGTCGCCCTCGGCCAGCCACACCGCAGCCGCCAACAACGGATGCCCGCTCTGCTGCTGCCCAGCCGACGAAACATCTCCCCGACCAGCCATCGTCTTGGGCCAGTAGTGCTGGTGCTGGAACGGATACGTCGGCAGCGCGACCTTGCTGGCGCCAGCAGCCGTTACTGCGGCCCAGTCGACCTCGACACCAGCCGCATACAGACCGGCGAGCGCGCGTAGCGCGGTCTCGGGTTCGTCCTGGCCCTCGCGCAGCGCCGGGACCCATATCGCGGTGCCCTCGTCGTCCATCGCCGACAGCGAGCCGTCCGGGCCCAGTTCGGCGAAAACCTCAACACCCTGAGCCCGTATCGCCTGCACCACATCGTAGTGAGGGACCGTCTCCCGCACCTGCGACACCCAATACGCCCGATCCCTCACATCCGCACCCGGCGTCCCCAACACCATCGCGATCCGCGGCTCACGACAGACCACCCCATCCAAAACCGCCCCGAACTCCTCCAACATCGGATCCATCAACGGCGAATGAAACGCATGACTCACCCGCAGCCGACGCGCCCTCCCACCACCCTCACGCCATACTCCAGCCAACTCGTCCACCACAGACTCAACACCCGAAATCACCGTCTGACGCGCACCGTTGACCGCCGCAACCACCACACCCGACCGCCCGGCAACCAACCCATCCGCCTGCGCCGACGACGCATCCAACACCACCATCGCCCCACCCGCCGGCAACGCCTGCATCAGACGACCCCGCGCCGCCACCACCGCACACGCATCCGCCAGATCCCACACCCCCGCCACATACGCAGCCGTCACCTCACCGATCGAATGACCCGCCACACACTGCGGCACCACACCCCACGACGACCACAACCGGAACAACCCCACCTGCACCGCAAACAACCCCGCCTGCGCAAACACCGTCCGATCCAACCCCGCACCACCCGCCGCAATCACCTCACGCAAAGACCCCGGCAACAACCCCTCAAACCGCCCACACACCTCATCAAACGCCTCAGCAAACACCGGAAACGCCTCACACAACCCAAGACCCATCCCCACACGCTGCGAACCCTGACCCGAAAACACCACCGCAACCCCACCACCACCACCAGCAACACCGGACACCACACCCGGCACCACCCCACCCGCCGCAACCGCACCCAAACCCTCCAGCAACCGCTCACGACCCCCACCCACCACCACCAAACGATGCGCAAACCCCGTCGTCCGCGTCGCAGCCAACGAGAACGCCACATCCCGAACCGAAACCTCCGGACGAGCCCCAACGAACTCCGCCAACCGACCCGCCTGCCCAGCCAACGCCACATCAGAACGCGCCGACAACACCCACGCCACCGAACCCGCAGACACCACCCCATCCAGAACAGGGGCGTCCACCGCAGACACATCCTGGGCAGACGCATCCTGCGCGGGTTGTTCCAGGATCAGGTGCACGTTGGTGCCGCTGATCCCGAAGCCCGACACACCAGCCCGCCGCGGACCAGAACCCGCCGGCCACTCACGCGACTCGGTCAGCAACTCCACCGCTCCGGCCGACCAGTCCACATGAGAGGACGGAGCATCCACATGGAGCGTCTGCGGCAGCACCCCGTGCCGCATGGCCTGCACCATCTTGATGACGCCCGCGACACCCGCAGCCGCCTGCGTGTGACCGATGTTCGACTTCACCGAACCCAACAGCAACGGCCGACCCTCCGGCCGACCCTGACCGTACGTCGCCAGCAGCGCCTGCGCCTCAATCGGATCACCCAGCGCGGTACCCGTACCGTGCGCCTCCACCACATCGACATCGCCCGGCTGCAACCCCGCACTCGCCAACGCCGCCCGAATCACCCGCTGCTGCGACGGACCATTCGGCGCCGACAAACCATTACTCGCACCATCCTGGTTCACCGCACTACCGGAGATCACCGCGAGCACCCGGTGCCCACGCTCACGCGCATCGGACAACCGCTCCAGCACCAGGACACCGACGCCCTCGCCCCAACCGGTGCCGTCAGCGGCCTCAGCGAACGGCTTGCACCGCCCATCGGCAGCCAACCCCCGCTGCCGCGCGAACTCCGTGAACGTCCCAGGCGAGGCCATCACCGTCACCCCACCGGCCAGCGCCATCCCGCACTCACCGGAGCGGAGCGCCTGCGCGGCCAGGTGAATCGCCGTCAAAGACGACGAGCAGGCAGTGTCGATCGAGACGGCCGGACCCTGCAACCCCAGCGAGTACGCCACGCGTCCCGACGCCACACTCGCCGTCGTCCCGGTCATCCCGAAACCACCGGCACCGTCCCGCTCACCGACCCGGTACCCCAACGCGATGATTCCCGCATAAACCCCGGTATCAGTGCCCTTCAGCGAACCCGGGGCAATGCCCGCGTCCTCCAGCGCCTCCCAACACGTCTCCAACAGCAACCGCTGCTGGGGATCCATCCCCAACGCCTCACGCGGACTGATCCCGAAGAACTCCGCATCGAAATCACCGGCACCCTCCAGGAACCCGCCCACCGGGGTGTAGGCAGCGCCCTCGTCACCGGACTCGGACAGGTCGGGCGTCTCCCAACCCCGGTTCACCGGAAAGCCCGACATCGCATCGGTCCCCGAAGCCACCAGCTGCCAGAAACCCTCCGGGTCCTCCACCCCGCCCGGGAACCGGCACCCCATACCGACGATCGCCACCGGTTCCTGTTCGCGTGCCTCGATCTTCCGCAGGCGTTCCTTGGTCTCGTAGGAGTCGGCCGTGACCTTCTTCAGGTAGCTGAGGAGCTTCTCGTGCTCTGTCATCTCAGTCATTGGATTAGGAAACTCCTAGCTCTTTAGCAATAAAGTCAAAGACTTCATCAGCCGAGGCCGACTCGAGTTTCTGTGCCGCGGTGTTCTCCGCCGCCGGCTCCTGGTTCCGCATCCATTTCAACAGCACCGTCCGCAGCCGGGCCGTGATGTCGGAGCGCATTTCGCTGTCCGCGGGTACTTCGGAGAGGATTGATTCCAGCTGGGTGAGCTGGGTGAGGACCGCCGGTTCCACCACCACGTCCGCAAGGATCTCCGGGCACAGGAACCGGGCAACCTCCAATGGTGTCGGCTGGTCGAAGACCAAGGTGGCGGGGAGGGTGAGGCCGGTCTCGTTCGCGAGCCGGTTGCGCAACTCCAGCCCGGTCAGGGAGTCGATGCCCATGTCCCGGAACGCCCAGTGGGGATCAATGTCCCCGGGGTGTGCGTGGCCCAGCACGACGGCGACGGAGGCCCGGACGATCTCCAGGACTTCCTGCTCACGCTCGGCAGGACTCAAGGCGGCCAACCGGGCCGCCAGGCCACCGGCAGCCACGGCAACGGCCGCGGTCGGGCGTGCGGCGAGGCCACCAGCGGTCAGACCCCGCAGCAGCGCGGGCACCGGCCTTCCGCCGCGAGAGAACGCTGCCAGGTCCAGTCGGGCCGGGACCGCCAACGGCGCACCCAGTGCGGCAGCGGCCTCGAACAGCGCCAGGCCCTGCTCGGTCGACAGCGGCTGGACGCCGCCACGGCGCAGACGGGAGAGGTCAGCGCCGGCCAACTGCCCGGTGATCTCGGAGGTCTGGGCCCACAGCCCCCACGCCAGCGACTGGCCGGCCAGGTGCCGGTCTCGACGGTAGGTGGCGAGTGCGTCCAGGAACGCGTTGGCGGCGGCGTAACTGCCTTGGCCCGGGCTGCCCATGACGGCCGCAGCCGAGGAGTAGAGGACGAAGCCCGCCAGGCCCGCGTCTTCGGTCAGCTCATGCAGGTTCCACGCCGCATCCGCCTTGGCGGCCAGCACCGGCGCCATGCGCTCGGGCGTCAGCGACTCCACGGTCGCGTCGTCGATCACACCGGCGGCATGCACCACCGCCGTCAGCGGACGCTCACCCGCGATCCTGGCCAGGACGGAGGCGAGGGCGTCGCGGTCGGCGGCATCGCCCTCCTGCACCCGCACCTCCGCACCAAGCTCAGCCAACTCGGCGACCAGGTGCGCGACTCCTGGGGCCGACGGACCGCGCCGGGACATCAGCAGCAGATGCCGCATGCCACGGACATCCACCAGGTGCCGGGCCAACTCCCCGCCCAGCGTTCCGGTACCACCCGTAACCAGCACCGTGCCCTGCGGGTCCCACTGAGCCGGGACGTTCACCACGACCTTGCCGATGTGCCGGGCGGCCTGGAGATGGCGCAGCGCCGCCACCGCCTGCGACAGCTCGAAGCACGTCACCGGCGGCGGAACCACCGTGCCCGCGTCGAACATGACACCGAGCTCGGACAGCATCTCCGCGACCCGCGGCTCGCCCGCATCCATCAGGTCGAACGCCTGGTAGACGACCCCGGGGTGGGACTCGGCGATTTGCTCGGGGTTGCGGATGTCGGTCTTGCCCATCTCCACGAACCGGCCGCCGCGCGGCAGCAGCCGCAGGGAGGCGTCCGTGAACTCCCCGGCGAGGGCGTTGAGGACCACGTCCATGCCCTCGCCACCCGTGACGGCCAGGAACCGCTCGCAGAAGGCCAGCTCGCGGGTGGAGGCGATGTGGCTCTCCTCCACGCCCATGGCTCGCAGCGCGTGCTGCTTGGCCGGGCTCGCGGTCGCGAAGACCTCCAAACCCCACGCCTTGGCCAACTGCACCGCGGCCGTACCCACACCACCCGTACCGGCGTGAATCAGAACCCGCTGACCGGGCTGGGCCTGGGCCAGGTCCCGCAACGCGTAGAACGCGGTGAGGTACCCGACCGGGGCTGCCGCGGCCTGCTGGAACGACCAACCCCGCGGAATCGGGGCAAGCAGCCGACTGTCCACGATCCCGACCGGGCCCCAACCGGGCACCAGACCCATCACCGACTGGCCGACGGTCAGACCGTCCACTCCGGGGCCGGTCTCCAGGACGATCCCGGCCCCTTCCCCGCCAAGGACCCGGCCGTCGGAGACCATCCCCAGACCGGTCACCACGTCGCGGAAGTTCACGCCCACCGCGCGCAGGCCCACCCGCACCTGACCCGCCGACAACGCCATGCCCGCGTCGGGGGCGTCGACGACAGCGGCGCTGCCCAGGTCACCAGGCTGGCCGACCTCGACCCGCCAACCCGAACCACGGGGGAGCTCCAGTTCCCCGGCCGCACCGGCCCGGACCAGCCGTCGACCGAACGCCGCGATCCCCCCGGCCTCGGGGCGGATCCGGACCTCGAACTCGTCGGCGTCCAGTGCCATGGCCAGGACAGCGTCCACATCGGCGTCGCGACCGGGGTCCAAGTCGGCTGACGGTTCGACGTCGACCAGCAGCAGCCGGCCCGGGTGCTCGGACTGTGCAGAACGAACCAGGCCCATCACCGCAGCGCCGGCCAGATCCTGTCCGGCGGCCGCACCCTGGATCCAGATCACCAACCGCGAATCGTCGGTCTCGGGATCGGCCAGCCACTGCTGCACCCAACCCAACACCCTCGCGGCAGCCAGCTGAGCCGCCCGCGGCGCCGACACCCCGGGCTCGGCAGCCGGAACCACCGCCACCACCACCGGCGCCACCTCGGACCCGCCGTGCCGCACCCACCGCACTTCGGCGTCAACGGCCTCAGGCGCCGGCAGCGGAACCCAGTCGACGGTAAACAGCGACTGCCGAACTTGCCGGTCCGAGCCGCTGAGCTGACCGGCCGAGGCATCCCTCAGCGCCAACGACCGAGCCCGCAAAACCGGTTCACCAACACCGTCGAACGCCGTCACCGAGACGCCGCCCGACTCACGGGCCAGGACCACGCGCAGGTGTCGGGCACCGTCGGCCAGCAGCCGCACTCCCGACCAGGCGAACGGCAACCCCGTCCCACCGCTGCCATCACTCACGGCCAGCAGACCGTGCAGGGCGGCGTCGAGCAGAGCCGGATGCAGGCCAAACCCGGCAGCATCGGCTTCGACAACCTCGGGCAGCTCGACCTCGGCGTAGACGGTGTCCCCGGCCAGCCAGACCTGACGCAGACCCTGGAACGCCGGACCATACCCATAGCCCCGCTGGGCGAACCTCTCATAGGCGCCGTCCGTCTGAACAGGCTCCGCACCCGTCGGCGGCCAAACATCCAGCGGAGTGGGGGCCGTCTCACCACCGACTGCACCCAGCACGCCGACCGCGTTCCGAACCCACTCGCCCTCGCCCTCACGGGAGGAGACGGTGAGCGTTCGCCGGCCACTGTCGCCATCGCTGTCGCCGACGTGGACCTGGAGCTGGACGCCACCGGAGGCAGGGAGGACCAGCGGCTCCTGGAGTGTCAACTCCTCCAACGTGCCGCACCCGGCCAGGTCCCCGGCGTGGATCGCCAGGTCCACGAACGCCGTGCCGGGCAGCAGCACCGTGCCGTGGACCGCGTGGTCGCCGAGCCACGGCATCGCGGCCAGTGACAGACGGCCCGTCAGCACCAGCCCGTCGCCCTCGGCCAGCCACACCGCAGCCGCCAACAACGGATGCCCGCTCTGCTGCTGCCCAGCCGACGAAACATCTCCCCGACCAGCCATCGTCTTGGGCCAGTAGTGCTGGTGCTGGAACGGATACGTCGGCAGCGCGACCTTGCTGGCGCCAGCAGCCGTTACTGCGGCCCAGTCGACCTCGACACCAGCCGCATACAGACCGGCGAGCGCGCGTAGCGCGGTCTCGGGTTCGTCCTGGCCCTCGCGCAGCGCCGGGACCCATATCGCGGTGCCCTCGTCGTCCATCGCCGACAATGAGCCGTCCGGGCCCAGTTCGGCGAAGACCTCAACACCCTGAGCCCGTATCGCCTGCACCACATCGTAGTGACGGACCGTCTCCCGCACCTGCGACACCCAATACGCCCGATCCCTCACATCCGCACCCGGCGTCCCCAACACCATCGCGATCCGCGGCTCACGACAGACCACCCCATCCAAAACCGCCCCGAACTCCTCCAACATCGGATCCATCAACGGCGAATGAAACGCATGACTCACCCGCAGCCGACGCGCCCTCCCACCACCCTCACGCCATACTCCAGCCAACTCGTCCACCACAGACTCAACACCCGAAATCACCGTCTGACGCGCACCGTTGACCGCCGCAACCACCACACCCGACCGCCCGGCAACCAACCCATCCGCCTGCGCCGACGACGCATCCAACACCACCATCGCCCCACCCGCCGGCAACGCCTGCATCAGACGACCCCGCGCCGCCACCACCGCACACGCATCCGCCAGATCCCACACCCCCGCCACATACGCAGCCGTCACCTCACCGATCGAATGACCCGCCACACACTGCGGCACCACACCCCACGACGACCACAACCGGAACAACCCCACCTGCACCGCAAACAACCCCGCCTGCGCAAACACCGTCCGATCCAACCCCGCACCACCCGCCGCAATCACCTCACGCAAAGACCCCGGCAACAACCCCTCAAACCGCCCACACACCTCATCAAACGCCTCAGCAAACACCGGAAACGCCTCACACAACCCAAGACCCATCCCCACACGCTGCGAACCCTGACCCGAAAACACCACCGCAACCCCACCACCACCAGCAACACCGGACACCACACCCGGCACCACCCCACCCACACCAGCAGCAACCGCACCCAAACCCTCCAGCAACCGCTCACGACCCCCACCCACCACCACCAAGCGATGCGCAAACCCCGTCGTCCGCGTCGCGGCCAACGAGAACGCCACATCCCGAACCGAAACCTCCGGACGAGCCCCAACGAACTCCGCCAACCGACCCGCCTGCCCAGCCAACGCCACAGCCGACCGCGCCGACAACACCCACGCCACCGAACCCGCAGACACCAACCCATCCGCGACAACGGCATCCGGAACCGAGGCGTCCAGGGAGTGTCCGCCATCGTCAGACCTGTCCAGCGCAGGGACGTTCAGGTTGGGCTCTTCAAGGATCAGGTGCACGTTGGTGCCGCTGATCCCGAAGGCCGACACACCAGCCCGCCGCGGACCGGAACCCGCTGGCCACTCACGCGCCGTGCTGAGCAGTTCCACCGCCCCGGTCGACCAGTCCACATGCGACGACGGAGCATCCACGTGCAGGGTCTGCGGCAGCATCCCGTGCCGCATGGCCTGCACCATCTTGATCACACCCGCGACACCCGCCGCCGCCTGCGTGTGACCGATGTTCGACTTCACCGAACCCAACAGCAACGGTCGACCCTCCGGCCGGTCCTGCCCGTAGGTCGCCAGCAGCGCCTGCGCCTCGATCGGATCACCCAGTGCGGTGCCGGTACCGTGCGCCTCCACCACATCGACATCGCCCGGCTGCAACCCCGCACTCGCCAACGCCGCCCGAATCACCCGCTGCTGCGACGGACCATTCGGCGCCGACAAACCGTTACTCGCACCGTCCTGGTTGATCGCACTACCCGCAACCACCGCCAACACCCGGTGCCCACGAGCACGCGCCTCCGACAACCGCTCCAGGACCACCATCCCGACGCCTTCACCCCACCCGGTACCGTCGGCGGCCTCAGCGAACGGCTTGCACCGCCCATCGGCAGCGAGTCCTCGCTGCCGCGCAAACTCCCTGTATGTCCCTGGGGTGGCCATCACGGTGACACCGCCGGCGAGCGCGATCCCGCACTCACCGGACCGCAGCGCCTGCGCCGCCAGATGGATGGCCGTCAAAGACGACGAGCAAGCTGTGTCGATCGAGACGGCCGGACCCTGCAACCCCAGCGAGTACGCCACCCGGCCCGACGCCACACTCGCCGTCGTCCCGGTCATCCCGAAGCCGCCGGCGCCGTCCTGCTCACTGATCCGGTACCCCGAGGCGACGATCCCGGCGTAGACACCCGTGTCAGTACCCTTCAGCGAACCCGGAGTGATGCCCGCGTCTTCCAGCGCCTCCCAACACGTCTCCAGCAACAACCGCTGCTGCGGATCCATCCCCAACGCCTCACGCGGACTGATCCCGAAGAACTCCGCATCGAAATCACCAGCGCCATAGAGGAATCCACCCACCGGGGCGAAGGCGGTACCTTCATCGCCGGACTCGGCCAGGTCGGGCGTCTCCCAACCGCGGTTCACCGGGAAGCCCGACATCGCGTCGGTCCCCGTAGCCACCAGCTGCCAGAAACCCTCCGGGTCCTCCACCCCGCCCGGGAACCGGCACCCCATACCGACGATCGCCACCGGCTCATCCGTGCCAACACGGACCACCGGCACGGCGCTCTCGCCGACAGGCTCCTCCGGCCCGCAGGCCTCGGCCACCAGGAACCGGGCAACCTCCAACGGTGTCGGCTGGTCGAAGACCAAGGTGGCGGGGAGGCTCAGGCCCGTCTCGCTCGCCAGCCGGTTGCGCAGCTCCAGCCCGGTCAGCGAGTCGATGCCCATGTCACGGAACGCCCGCTGAGGATCGACGTCCCCAGGGCGACTGTGACCCAGAACAACCGCCGCAGCGGCCCGAACGACCTCCACGACGTCATGCTCACGCTCAGCGGGACTGAACGCGGCCAACCGGGCCGTCAGACCACCGGCAGCCACGGCAACGGCCGCAGTCGGGCGTGCGGAGACCTCACCAGCGGTCAGACCCCGCAGCAGCGCAGGCACCGGGTGCCCGCTGCGGGACAGCCCGCTCAGGTCCAGTCGGACCGGGATCGCCAACGACGCACCCAGGGCGGCGGCGGCCTCGAACAGCGCCAAGCCCTGCTCCGTCGACAGCGGCTGAACGCCACCGCGACGCAGGCGCGACAGACCCGCACCCTCCAGGTGGCCGGTCATCTCCGAGGTCTGGGCCCACAACCCCCACGCCAGCGACTGACCGGCCAACTGCCGATCGCGACGATAGGCTGCCAGCGCGTCCAGGAACGCGTTGGCAGCTGCGTAACTTCCCTGCCCCGCACTACCCATGACCGCCGCAGCCGAGGAGTACAGCACGAAGCCAGCAAGGCCCGCGCCCTCGGTCAACTCGTGCAGGTTCCACGCCGCATCGGCCTTCGCCGACAGCACCGGCACCATCCGCTCAGGCGTCAACGACTCCACCGTCGCGTCGTCGATCACCCCAGCCGCATGAACCACGGCGGTCAACGGCCGCTCAACCTGAATCCGCGCCAACACTGACGCCAGGGCGTCCCGGTCGGCGGCGTCGCCGGCCTGCACCCGAACCTCCGCACCAAGCTCAGCCAACTCGGCTGCCAGGTGCGCGACTCCCGGCGCCGCCGGACCCCGCCGGGACATCAGGAGCAGGTGTCGCATGCCACGGACGTCCACCAGGTGCCGGGCCAGTTCCCCACCCAACGTTCCGGTGCCACCCGTGACCAGGACGGTGCCCTGCGGGTCCCACTCAGCGGGGACGTTCAGCACGACCTTGCCAATGTGGCGGGCGGCCTGGAGGTGGCGCAGCGCCGCCACCGCCTGCGACAACTCGAAACACGTCACAGGCGGCGGAGTCAGCGTCCCCGCGTCGAACATGCCACCGAGCTCGGCCAGCATCTCCGCGACCCGCGGCTCGCCCGCATCCATCAGGTCGAACGCCTGATACACCACACCGGGGCAGGTCTGGGCCACCTGCTCGGGGTTGCGGATGTCAGTCTTGCCCATCTCCACGAACCGGCCACCGCGCGGCAGCAGCCGCAGGGAGGCGTCCGTGAACTCCCCGGCCAGGGCGTTGACCACCACATCCATGCCCTCGCCACCGGTCACGGCCAGGAACCGGTCGCAGAAGACCAGATCACGAGTGGAGGCGATGTGAGTGTCCGCCACGCCCATGGCCCGCAGCGCGGGCTGCTTGGCCGGACTCGCGGTCGCGAAAACCTCAAGCCCCCATTCCTTGGCCAGCTGCACCGCGGCCGTGCCCACGCCACCGGTCCCGGCATGGATGAGCACACGCTGACCGGGCTGGGCCTGGGCCAGATCCCGCAATGCGTAGAACGCCGTCAGGAACCCTGCCGACACCGATGCGGCCTGCTGGAACGACCAACCCTGCGGGATCGGGGCAAGCAGCCGACTGTCGACAACCCCGACCGGACCCCAACCCGACACCAGACCCATCACCGACTGGCCGACGGTCAGACCGTCCACCCCCGGACCGATCTCCAGGACAACCCCGGCACCCTCCATGCCCAGGACCCGGCCATCCACGACCATCCCCAGCCCGCCGACGACGTCATGGAAATTCACGCCCACCGCACGCAGACCCACCCGCACCTGACCCGCCGACAACGCCACACCCGCCTCGGGAGCATCGATCACAGCGACACTGCCCAGGTCACCAGGCTGGGTGACCTCGACTCGCCAGCCCGAACCACGGGGGAGCTCCAGTTCCCCGGCCGCACCGGCCCGGACCAGCCGTCGACCGAACGCCGCGATCCCCCCGGCCTCGGGTCGGATGCGGACCTCGGGCTCGTCGGCGTCCAGTGCCATGGCCAGGACGGTGTCCACATCAGCGTCGCGACCGGGGTCCAAGTCGGCTGACGGGTCGACGTCAACCAGCAGCAGCCGACCCGGGTGCTCGGACTGCGCCGAACGAACCAGACCCGCCACCGCAGCGCCCGCCAGGTCCTGGCCGGCGGCCGCACCCTGGGTCCAGACCACCAACCGCGAATCGTCCGTCTCAGGATCGGCCAGCCACTCCTGCACCCAACCCAACACCGTCGCGGCAGCCAGCTGAGCCGCCCGCGGCGCCGAGACTGCGGGCTCGGCAGCCGGAACCACCGCCACCACCACCGGCGCCACCACGGACCCGACCGACTCGCCGTGCCGCACCCACTGCACCGGGGCGGCCGGGACCTGCGGAAGCGGGACCCAGTCGACGGTGAACAGCAACTGCCGCGCCTGCCGACCGGAGCTGGTGAGCTGACCAGCCGGAATCTCACGCAGCGCCAACGACCGTGCCTGCAACACCGGTTCACCAACACCGTCGAACGCGGTGACCGAGACACCACCCTGTACGGGGGCCAGAACCACGCGCAGGTGGCGGGCACCGCCCGCCAGCAGCCGCACCCCCGACCACGCGAACGGCAACCCCGTCCCACCGCTGCCATCGCTTGCGGCCAGCAGACCGTGCAGCGCGGCATCAAGGAGTGCGGGATGCAAGCCGAACCCGGCCGCATCAGCTTCCGCGGCCTGGGGCAGCTCCACCTCGGCGTAGACGGTGTCCCCGGCGCGCCAGACCTGACGCAGCCCCTGGAACGCCGGCCCGTAGCCGTAGCCACGTTGGGCGAACCTCTCGTAGGCGCCGTCCGCCTGAACCGGCTCCGCACCGGCGGGCGGCCAAACATCCAGCGGCGCCGGAACGGGCTCACCATCGGCCGCGGCCAGCACGCCGACCGCGTGTCGCACCCATTCGCCCTCGCCCTCGCCCTCGCGGGAGGAGACGGTGACGGTTCGGCGACCACTGTCGCTGTCGCCGACGTGGACTTGGAGCTGAACGCCGCCCTGGCCGGAGAGGATCAGCGGTTCCTGTAGCGTCAACTCCTCCAACATTCCGCAACCGACCAGGTCTCCGGCGTGGACCGCCAGGTCCACGAACGCCGTACCGGGCAGCAACACCGTGCCGTGGACGGCGTGGTCGGCCAGCCACGGCATCGCGGCCAGCGACAGACGCCCCGTCAACACCAGCCCGTCGCCCTCGGCCAGCCACACCGCAGCACCCAGCAACGGGTAACCCGAGCGCTGCAATCCGATCGACGAGGCGTCCCCGCGAGTGGTGACGGCCTTGGGCCAGTAACGCTCCCGCTGGAACGGATACATCGGCAGAGCAACCGTCTGCGCGCCCTCGCCGGCCACCGCGGCCCAGTCCACCTCGGCACCGGCGGCGTAGGCACCGGCCAGGGCGGTCAGCCAGCGGCTCCGGCCGCCATCGCCGCGCTGCAACGTGCCCGCCACGACCAGGTCCTCACCCGCCTGCGCAATCGCCAAACCCAACACAGGATGCGGGCTCACCTCCACAAACACCCGGTGACCCTCCGCCGCCATCCCGGCGACGACCTCACCGAACCGCACCGGCTCACGCAGATTGCGGAACCAGTACCCGCCGTCCAACTCGGCGGTGTCCAGCACACGCGCCTCAAGCGTGGAATGGAACGGCACCGCACCAGAAACCGGAGACACCCCCGCCAGATCCTCGGCCAAACGGTCCTGGACGGCCTCGACGTGCGCGGTGTGCGAGGCGTAGTCCACAGCGATCCGCCGCGCCCCCCGATCCGCGTAGGCCTCGGCGAACTCAACGCAGGCCTGCGCGGCGCCGGCCACCACCACCTGGCGGGGACCGTTGACGGCCGCAACCGACAGGTCCTCACCCCAGCGGGAGATCCACTCCCCCACCTCATCCAGACCAGCGGGCACCGACACCATCCCGCCCGTACCCGCAAGCCCCGCCAACGCCCGGCTGCGCAACGCCACAACCCGCGCGCCATCCTCCAAAGACAACCCGCCGACGACACACGCCGCCGCGATCTCACCCTGACTGTGACCCGCCACCGCCGCAGGCTCCACACCATACGCCCGCCAGAGCTCAGCCAAGCTGACCGCTACCGCCCACGACGCCGGCTGAACCACATCCACCCGCGCCAACAATCCCGCATCCGCAAGCACATCACGCAACTGCCAGTCCACAAACGGCTCCAAGGCCGCCGCGCACCGCTCCATCACCGCCGCGAACACCGGCTCCTCATCCCACAGTCGCAGACCCATCCCGACCCACTGCGCACCCTGCCCCGCAAACACAAACACCGGCCGCAACACCGAACCAGCAACCCCGGTCACCACACCCGGAGCCTCCTGCCCCGTTGCAACGGCAGCCAGACCCGCCAGCAACTGGTCACGGTCATCGCCGATCACCGCCAAGCGGTGCGAGAAGCCCGTCGTCCGGGTTGCGGCCAACGAGAACGCCACATCCTTGGCCGCTACCTCCGGACGAGGCGCCACGAACTCCGCCAACCGACCCGCCTGCCCCGCCAACGCCGCACCCGACCGCGCCGACACCACCCACGCCACCGAACCCGCAGACTCCAGCCCCGACTCCGAGGCCGGCTCCACCCCATCCAGGACAGGGACATCCAATACAGGGGCGTCCTGGGCAGGCTGCTCAAGAATGACGTGGACGTTGGTGCCGCTGATCCCGAAGGCCGACACACCAGCCCGCCGCGGACCGGAACCAGTCGGCCACTCACGCGCCGTGCTGAGCAGCTCCACCGCCCCGGCCGACCAATCCACATGCGACGACGGAGCATCCACATGCAACGTCTGCGGCAGCACCCCATGCCGCATCGCCTGCACCATCTTGATCACACCCGCCACACCCGCAGCCGCCTGGGCGTGGCCGATGTTCGACTTCACCGAACCCAGCAACAGCGGTCGACCCTCCGGCCGGCCCTGACCGTACGTTGCCAGCAGCGCCTGCGCCTCGATCGGGTCACCCAGTGCAGTACCGGTACCGTGCGCCTCCACGACATCAACGTCAGCCGGCTGCAACCCCGCACTCGCCAACGCCGCCCGAATCACACGCTGCTGCGACGGACCATTCGGCGCCGACAAACCATTACTCGCACCATCCTGATTCACCGCACTACCCGCAACCACCGCCAACACCCGGTGCCCACGCTCACGCGCCTCCGACAACCTCTCCAACACCAGGACACCGACACCCTCACCCCACCCGGTGCCATCAGCGGCCTCCGCGAACGGCTTGCACCGCCCATCGGCAGCCAACCCCCGCTGCCGCGCGAACTCCGTGTATGTCCCTGGGGTGGCCATCACGGTGACACCGCCGGCGAGCGCGATCCCGCACTCACCCGCGCGGAGCGCCTGCGCTGCAAGGTGGATGGCCGTCAACGACGACGAGCAAGCTGTGTCGATCGAGACGGCCGGACCCTGCAACCCCAGCGAGTACGCCACCCGGCCCGACGCCACACTCGCCGTCGTCCCGGTCAGGCCGAAACCGCCGGCACCGTCCTGCTCACTGATCCGGTACCCCGATGTGATGATTCCGGCGTAGACACCCGTGTCAGTACCCTTCAGCGAACCCGGAGTGATGCCCGCGTCCTCCAGCGCCTCCCAACACGTCTCCAACAGCAACCGCTGCTGGGGATCCATCCCCAACGCCTCACGCGGACTGATCCCGAAGAACTCCGCATCGAAATCGCCAGCGCCGTCAAGGAAGCCGCCCACCGGGGCGAAAGCAATACCCTCGTCACCTGACTCGGACAGGCCGTCCACGTCCCAGCCACGGTCCGCCGGGAAGCCCGACATCGCGTCGGTCCCGGCAGCGACCAACCGCCAGAAGCCCTCCGGGTCCTCGACCCCGCCGGGGTACCGGCACCCCATACCGACGATCGCCACCGGCTCATCCGTACCGACACGGACCACCGGCACAACCGCCGCACCGACGGCCCGCTCAGTCCCGCACACCTCGGCCACCAGGAACCGGGCAACCTCCAACGGTGTCGGCTGGTCGAAGACCAAGGTGGCAGGCAAACTCAGGCCTGTCTCGTTCGCGAGCCGGTTGCGCAGCTCCAGCCCGGTCAGCGAGTCGATGCCCATCTCACGGAACGCCCGTTGAGGATCGATGTCCCCAGGGCGACTGTGCCCCAGAACCACGGCAGCAGCGGCCCGGACGACCTCCAGAACCTCCTGCTCACGATCGGTAGGACCGAGCGCGACCAGACGCGCCGCCAGGCCACCCGCATGCGCAACCGTTGCCATGGCCGCGGTCGGGCGTGTGGGGACATCACCAGCGGTCAGCCCCCGCAGCAGCGCGGGCACCGTCCTTCCGCCACGGGACAGCCCCGTCACTTCCAGCCGGGCCGGGACCGCCAACGACGCACCCAGCGCGGTAGCGGCCTCGAACAGCGCCAAGCCCTGCTCCGTCGACAGCGGCTGAACGCCGCCACGGCGCAGGCGCGACAGACCAGCGCCCTCCAGGTGGCCGGTCATCTCCGAGGTCTGGGCCCACAACCCCCACGCCAGCGACTGACCGGCCAACTGCCGATCGCGACGATAGGCTGCCAGCGCGTCCAGGAACGCGTTCGCGGCGGCATAACTCCCCTGCCCCGCATTACCCATGACCGCCGCAGCCGAGGAGTACAGCACGAAGCCAGCAAGGCCCGCGCCCTCGGTCAACTCGTGCAGGTTCCACGCCGCATCGGCCTTCGCCGACAGCACCGGCACCATCCGCTCGGGCGTCAACGACTCCACCGTCGCGTCGTCGATCACCCCAGCCGCATGAACCACGGCGGTCAACGGCCGCTCAACCTGAATCCGCGCCAACACAGACGCCAGGGCGTCCCGGTCGGCGGCATCGCCGGCCTGCACCCGCACACTCGCCCCCGACTGCGCCAGCTCCGCCACCTGACGAGCCACTCCCGACGCCGCCGGACCGCGCCGTGACATCAGCAGCAGATGCCGCATGCCTCGGACGTCGACCAGGTGCCGGGCCAGTTCCCCACCCAGCGTCCCGGTACCGCCCGTGACAAGCACCGTGCCCTGCGGGTCCCACTCAGCGGGGACGTTCAGCACGACCTTGCCAATGTGGCGGGCGGCCTGGAGGTGGCGCAGCGCCGCCACCGCCTGGGACAGCTCGAAGCACGTCACCCGCGGCGGGACCAGGGTGCCCGCGTCGAACATGCCACCGAGCTCGGACAGCATCTCCGCAACCCGCGGTACACCGGCGTCCATCAGGTCGAACGCCTGATACACCACACCGGGGTGGGACTCGGCAACCTGCGCCGCATCGCGGATATCGGTCTTACCCATCTCGACGAACTGACCACCGCGTGGCAACAGCCGCAACGAGGCGTCCGTGAACTCCCCGGCCAGCGCGTTGACCACCACATCCATGCCCTCGCCACCGGTCACGGCCAGGAACCGGTCGCAGAAGGTGAGATCACGGGTGGAGGCGATGTGGCTCTCCTCCACACCCATGGCTCGCAGCGCGTGCTGCTTGGCCGGACTCGCGGTCGCGAAAACCTCAAGCCCCCATTCCTTTGCCAACTGCACCGCGGCCGTACCGACCCCACCGGTCCCTGCGTGGATGAGCACCCGCTGGCCCGGGCGGACCCGGGCCAGATCCCGCAACCCGTAGAACGCCGTCAGGAACCCTGCCGACACCGCCGCGGCCTGCTGGAACGACCAACTCTGCGGGATCGGGGCAAGCAGCCGACTGTCGACAACCCCGACCGGACCCCAACCCGACACCAGACCCATCACCGACTGGCCGACGGTCAGACCGTCCACCCCCGGACCGATCTCCAGGACAACCCCGGCACCCTCCATGCCCAGGACCCGGCCATCCACGACCATCCCCAGCCCGCCGACAACGTCATGGAAATTCACGCCCACCGCACGCAGACCCACCCGCACCTGACCCGCCGACAACGCCACACCCGCCTCGGGAGCATCGATCACAGCGACACTGCCCAGGTCACCAGGCTGGATCACCTCCACCCGCCAACCCGAACCACCCGGCAAGGCCAACTCACCGGACGCGCCCGCCCGGACCAACCGCCGACCATTGGCCACCACAGTCCCGCCGCCAGTAGCCGGAGAGATGCGGACCTCAGGCTCGCCAGCCTCCAGTGCCACGGCCAGGACGGTGTCCACATCAGCGTCACTGTCCGGGTCCAGGCCGGTCGACGGGTCGACGTCGACCAGCAGCAGCCGACCCGGGTGCTCTGACTGCGCAGAACGAACCAGACCCGTAACCGCCGCGCCGGCCAAGTCCTGGCCGGCGGCCGCACCCTGGGTCCAGACCACCAACCGCGAACCGTCCGTCTCAGGATCGGCCAGCCACTCCTGCACCCAACCCAACACCGTCGCGGCAGCCGCCCGAGCCGCCTGCGGCGCCGACGCCCCGGACGGTGAGACCGGAACCGCAGCAACAACAACCGGCGCCACCTCGGACCCGCCGTGCCGCACCCACCGCACTTCGGCATCAACGGCCTGAGGCGGCGTCAGTGGGACCCAGTCGACGGTGAACAGCGACTGCCGAACTTGCCGGTCCGAGCCGCTGAGCTGACCGGCCGAGGCCTCCCTCAGCGCCAACGACCGCACCTGCAAAACCGGTTCACCAGCACCGTCGAACGCGGTGACCGAGACACCACCCTGTACGGGGGCCAGAACCACGCGCAGGTGGCGGGCACCGCCCGCCAGCAGCCGCACCCCCGACCACGCGAACGGCAACCCCGTCCCACCGCTGCCGTCACTCACGGCCAGCAGACCGTGCAGACCAGCATCAAGGAGAGCGGGATGCAGACCGAACCCGGGAGCATCGGACTCGATGACCTCAGGCAGCTCCACCTCGGCGTAGACGGTGTCCCCGGCGCGCCAGACCTGACGCAGACCCTGGAACGCCGGACCATACCCATAGCCTCGCTGAGCGAACTTCTCATAGGTGCCGTCCGTCTGAACGGGCTCCGCACCCGCCGGAGGCCACGCACCCAGCGGGGCCGGGACGGGCTCACTACCAGCCGGGGCGAGTACGCCCACGGCATGCCGAACCCACTCGCCCTCCCCCTCACGGGAGGAGACGGTGACCGTTCGGCGACCACTGTCGCTGTCGCCGACGTGGACCTGGAGCTGCACGCCACCGGAGCCGGGAAGGATCAGCGGTTCCTGGAGCGTCAGTTCCTCCAGCGTCCCGCAACCGGCCAGATCTCCGGCGTGGATCGCCAGGTCCACGAACGCCGTGCCGGGCAGCAGCACCGTGCCGTGGACGGTGTGGTCGCCGAGCCACGGCATCGCGGCCAGCGACAGGCGACCCGTCAGCACCAGCCCGTCGCCCTCGGCCAGCCACACCGCAGCTGCCAACAACGGATGCCCGCTCTGCTGCTGCCCAGCCGACGAAACATCCCCACGACCGGCCATCGCCTTGGGCCAGTAACGCTCCCGCTGGAACGGATACGTCGGCAGAGCAACCGTCTGCGCGCCCTCGCCGGCCACCGCGGCCCAGTCCACCTCGACACCGGCGGCGTAGGCACCGGCCAGCGCGGCCAACCAGCGGCTCCGGCCGCCATCGCCGCGCTGCAACGTGCCGGTCGCGACCAGGTCCTCACCGGCCTGCGCGATCGCCAAGCCCAGCACTGGATGTGGGCTGACCTCCACAAACACCCGGTGGCCTTCCGCCGCCAGCGCGGCGATGACCTCGCCGAACCGCACCGGCTCACGCAGGTTCCGGAACCAGTACCCGCCATCCAGCGCGGCGGTGTCCACCACCGCGGCCTCAAGCGTGGAGTAGAACGGCACCGCACTGCTGTCGGCAACCACTGCGGCCAGGTCCTCGGCAAGACGCTCCTGGACGGCCTCGACATGCGCGGTGTGCGAGGCGTAATCCACCGCGATGCGGCGCGCACCGCGATCCGTGTACGCGTCCACGAACTCCGAACACGCGTTCGCGTCACCGGCCACCACGACCTGCCGGGGACCGTTGACGGCCGCCACCGACAGGTCCTCACCCCAGCGGGAGATCCACTCCCCCACCTCGTCCAACCCGGCCGGGACCGACACCATCCCGCCCGTACCCGCTAGACCCGCCAACGCCCGGCTGCGCAAAGCGACGACCCGCGCACCGTCCTCCAGAGACAGGCCGCCGGCGACGCACGCCGCCGCGATCTCCCCCTGACTGTGACCCGCCACCGCCGCAGGCTCCACGCCATACGCCCGCCAGAGCTCAGCCAGGCTGACCGCTACCGCCCACGACGCCGGCTGAACCACATCCACCCGCGGCAACAATCCCGCATCGCCCAACACATCACGCAACTGCCAGTCCACAAACGGCTCCAAGGCCGCCGCGCAGCGCTCCATCACCGCCGCGAACACCGACTCCTCATCCCACAGTCGCAGACCCATCCCGGCCCACTGCGCACCCTGACCCGCAAACACAAACACCGGCCGCGACACCGACGCCGAACCAGCAACACCGGTCACCACCCCGGTCACAACACCGGACGCCTCCTGGCCCGCCGCGACCGCGCCCAGGCTCTCCAGCAGCTGCTCACGGTCCTGACCGATCACCGCTAGGCGGTGCGCAAACCCCGTGGTCCTCGTCACCGCCAGAGAAAACGCCACGTCCTTGGCCGAAACCTCCGGCCGATCAGCCACGAACTCCGCCAACCGACCCGCCTGCCCTGCCAATGCCGCACCCGACCGCGCCGACACCACCCACGCCACCGAACCCGCAGACTCCGGCCCATCCAGGACAGGAACCTCCACAGCAGCCGCGTCCTGCGCGGGCTGTTCGAGGATGAGGTGGACGTTGGTGCCGCTGATTCCGAACGCCGACACACCCGCACGTCGCGGACCAGTGCCCGCTGGCCACTCCCGCGACTCGGTCAGCAGCTCCACCGCTCCAGCCGACCAGTCCACATGCGACGACGGAGCATCCACATGCAACGTCTGCGGCAGCACCCCGTGCCGCATCGCCTGCACCATCTTGATCACACCCGCCACACCCGCAGCCGCCTGCGTGTGGCCGATGTTCGACTTCACCGACCCCAGCAGCAGCGGCCGATCCTCCGGCCGGCCCTGACCGTAGGTGGCCAGCAGCGCCTGCGCCTCGATCGGGTCACCCAGTGCGGTACCGGTACCGTGCGCCTCCACCACATCGACATCGCCCGGCTGCAACCCCGCACTCGCCAACGCCGCCCGAATCACACGCTGCTGCGACGGGCCATTCGGCGCCGACAAACCATTACTGGCCCCGTCCTGGTTGATCGCACTACCCGCAACCACCGCCAACACCCGGTGCCCACGCTCACGCGCGTCCGACAGCCGCTCCAGGACGACCATCCCGACGCCTTCACCCCAACCGGTGCCATCAGCGGCGTCCGAGAACGGCTTGCACCGGCCGTCGCCGGCCAGTCCTCGCTGCCGCGCGAACTCCGTGAACGCACCCGGGGTGGCCATGACCGTGACGCCGCCCGCCAGCGCGATCCCGCACTCACCGGACCGCAACACCTGCGCCGCAAGGTGAATCGCCGTCAGCGACGACGAGCAAGCTGTGTCGATCGAGACGGCCGGACCCTGCAACCCCAGCGAGTACGCCACGCGTCCTGACGCCACACTCGCCGTCGTCCCGGTTATCCCGAAGCCGCCGTCGCCGTCCTGCTCACCGAGCTGGTAACCCGACGCGATGATGCCGGCGTAAACCCCGGTATCGGAGTCCCACAGCGAAGCTGGAGTGATGCCCGCGTCCTCCAGCGCCTCCCAGCACGTCTCCAACAGCAGTCGCTGCTGCGGGTCCATCCCCAACGCCTCACGCGGACTGATCCCGAAGAACTCCGCATCGAACTCACCAGCGCCGTCCAGGAACCCACCCACCCGGGCGAAGGCCGCGCCCCCGTCATCGGAGTCCGGGTCAGGCAGGGCCACCATGTCCCAGCCGCGGTCCGTCGGGAAGCCCGACATCGCGTCGGAGCCTCCGACGACCATCTGCCAGAAGCCCTCCGGATCCTCCGCCCCGCCCGGGAACCGGCACCCCATGCCCACGATCGCCACCGGCTCGTCCATGCTGACGCAGACCACAGGGGCGGCAGCCACGCCGTCGGTCCCGCACACCTCTGCCACCAGGTGCCGGGCGAGTTCCAGCGGGACGGGGTAGTCGAAGACCAAGGTGGCGGGCAGGCTCAGGCCCGTCTCGGCCGCCAGCCGGTTGCGCAGCTCCAACCCGGTCAGCGAGTCGATACCCATCTCACGGAACGCCCGCTGAGGATCGATGTCCCCAGGGCGACTGTGCCCCAGGACAACGGCGGCAGCGGCCCGGACGATCCGCAGGACCTCCTGCTCACGATCGGCGGGCGAAAGCGCTGCCAACCGCGCCGCCAAGCCAACCGCGCCCGCAGCCACAGCCGCGGTCGGGCGCACGGGGACACCGCCGGCAGCCAGCCCCCGCAGCAGCGTGGGCACCGGCCCGCCAGCACGCGGCAGCGCGGCCAAGTCGAGTCGGGCCGGGACCGCCAGAGGCGCACCCAACGCGGTAGCGGCCTCGAACAGCGCCAGACCCTCCTCCGTCGACATCGGCTGGACGCCGCCACGGCGCAGGCGCGACAGACCGGCGCCCTCCAGGTGGCCGGTCATCTCCGAGGTCTGGGCCCACAGGCCCCACGCCAGCGACTGGCCAGCCAGCTGCCGATCCCGACGGTAGGCGGCCAGCGCATCCAGGAACGCGTTGGCGGCGGCGTAACTCCCCTGCCCTGGGCTGCCCATGACAGCCGCGGCCGAGGAGTACAGCACGAAGCCCGCCAGGCCCGCGTCTTCGGTCAGCTCGTGCAGGTTCCACGCCGCATCCGCCTTGGCGGCCAGCACCGGCGCCATGCGCTCGGGCGTCAGCGACTCCACGGTCGCGTCGTCGATCACACCGGCGGCATGCACCACCGCCGTCAGCGGACGCTCAACCTGAGTCCGCGCCAACACCGACATCAGGGCGTCACGGTCGGCAGCGTCACCAGCCAGGACGCTCACCCGCGCTCCCGAGGCCGCCAACTCGGCGACTAGGTGCGCGACTCCCGGCGCCGCCGGACCTCGCCGCGACAACAGCACCAGGTGCCGCATCCCGCGTACGTCCACCAGGTGCCGGGCCAGTTCCCCGCCCAGCGTCCCGGTACCACCCGTGACCAGCACCGTGCCCTGCGGGTCCCACTCAGCGGGGACGTTCAGCACGACCTTGCCAATGTGGCGGGCGGCCTGGAGATGGCGCAGCGCCGCCACCGCCTGCGACAGCTCGAAACACGTCACCGGCGGCGGAACCAACGTCCCAGCCTCGAACATCGCCCCCAGCTCGGACAGCATCTCCGCCACCCGCGGCTCGCCCGCATCCATCAGGTCGAACGCCTGATACACCACACCGGGGCAGGTCTGGGCCACCTGCTCGGGGTTGCGGATGTCAGTCTTGCCCATCTCCACGAACCGGCCACCGCGCGGCAGCAGCCGCAGGGAGGCGTCCGTGAACTCCCCGGCCAGGGCGTTGAGGACCACGTCCATGCCCTCGCCACCGGTCACGGCCAGGAACTGGTCGCAGAAGGCCAGGTCACGGGTGGAGGCGATGTGGCTCTCCTCCACACCCATCGCCCGCAACGCGGGCTGCTTGGCCGGGCTCGCGGTCGCGAAAACCTCCAAACCCCACGCCTTGGCCAACTGCACAGCCGCCGTACCCACACCACCGGTCCCGGCATGGATGAGAACCCGCTGACCCGTGCGGACCCGGGCCAGATCCCGCAACCCGTAGAACGCGGTGAGGAACCCGACCGGCACCGCCGCAGCCTGCTGGAACGACCAACCCCCGGGAATCGGGGCAAGCAGCCGGCTGTCCACGATCCCGACCGGGCCCCAGCCCGGCAGCAGACCCATCACCGACTGACCGACGGTCAGACCGTCCACCCCGGGACCGATCTCCAGGACAACCCCGGCCCCTTCCCCGCCGAGGCCTCGGTTGTCCGCGACCATCCCCAGACCGGCCACCACGTCGCGGAAGTTCACACCCGCCGCACGCAGACCCACCCGCACCTGACCCGCCGACAACGCCACGCCCGCGTCGGGGGCGTCGACGACAGCGGCGCTGCCCAGGTCACCAGGCTGGGCGACCTCGACCCGCCAACCCGAACCGCTGGGAAGCATCAACTCCCCAGACGTACCGGCCCTCACCAACCGCCGACCGAACGCCACCACATTCCCGTCGTCAACAGCGGGACGGATGCAGACCTCAGGCTCGCCGACCTCCAGTGCCACGGCCAGGACGGTGTCCACATCGGCGTCGCGACCGGGGTCCAAGTCGGCTGACGGGTCGACGTCAACCAGCAGCAGCCGGCCCGGGTGCTCGGACTGCGCCGAGCGGACCAGGCCCACCACCGCCGCGCCGGCCAGATCCTGTCCGGCGGCCGCGCCCTGGGTCCAAACCACCAACCGCGCGTCGTCCGTCTCGGGATCGGCCAGCCACTGCTGCACCCAACCCAACACCCTCGCGGCAGCCAGCTGAGCCGCCCGCGGCGCCGACACCCCGGGCTCGGCAGCCGGAACCACCGCCACCACCACCGGCGCCACCTCGGCCCCGCCGTGCCGCACCCACCGCACTTCGGCGTCAGCGACCTGAGGCGCCGGCAGCGGAACCCAGTCGACGGTAAACAGCGACTGCCGAACTTGCCGGTCCGAGCCGCTGAGCTGACCGGCCAAGGCCTCACGCATCGCCAGCGATTGTGCCTGCAAGACGAGCTGACCAGCACCGTCGAACGCCGTCACCGAGACGCCGCCCGCGCCGCGCGCCAGGACGACCCGCAGGTGTCGGGCACCGCCGGCCAGCAGCCGCACTCCCGACCAGGCGAACGGCAACCCCGTCCCACCGCTGCCATCACTCACGGCCAGCAGACCGTGCAGAGCAGCGTCGAGCAGAGCCGGATGCAGACCGAACCCGGCCACATCGGAGTCGATGACCTCGGGCAGCTCGACCTCGGCGTAGACGGTGTCCCCGACCTGCCAGACCTGACGCAGACCCTGGAACGCCGGACCATACCCATAGCCCCGCTGGGCGAACCTCTCATAGGCGCCGTCCGTCTGAACAGGCTCCGCACCCGTCGGCGGCCAAACATCCAGCAGCGCCGGGGCAGGCTCCCCATCGGCTGCGGCCAGCACGCCGACCGCGTTCCGAACCCACTCGCCCTCGCCCTCACGGGAGGAGACGGTGACCGTTCGCCGGCCACTGTCACTGTCGCCGACGTGGACCTGGAGCTGCACGCCGCCCTGGCCCGGCAGGATCAGCGGTTCCTGGAGCGTCAACTCCTCCAGCGTCCCGCAACCGGCCAGATCTCCGGCGTGGATCGCCAGGTCCACGAACGCCGTGCCGGGCAGCAAAACGGTGCCGTGGACGGTGTGGTCGCCGAGCCACGGCATCGCCGCGAGCGACAGGCGACCTGTCAGCACCAGCCCGTCACCTTCGGCCAGCCACACCGCAGCCGCCAACAACGGATGCCCGCTCTGCTGCTGCCCAGCCGACGAAACATCCCCACGAGTGGTAAAGGTCTTGGGCCAGTAGTGCCGGTGCTGGAACGGATACGTCGGCAGAGCCACCTTCACCGCCCGGCCCTCGTCGGCGGTGACCGCGGCCCAGTCGACCTCGACACCAGCCGCATACAGACCGGCGAGCGCGCGTAGTGCGGTCTCGGGTTCGTCCTGGCCCTCGCGCAGCGCCGGGACCCATATCGCGGTGCCTTCGTCGTCCATCGCCGACAATGAGCCGTCCGGGCCCAGTTCGGCGAAGACCTCAACACCCTGAGCCCGTATCGCCTGCACCACATCGTAGTGACGGACCGTCTCCCGCACCTGCGACACCCAATACGCCCGATCCCTCACATCCGCACCCGGCGTCCCCAACACCATCGCGATCCGCGGCTCACGACAGACCACCCCGTCCAAAACCGCCCCGAACTCCTCCAACATCGGATCCATCAACGGCGAATGAAACGCATGACTCACCCGCAGCCGACGCGCCCTCCCACCACCCTCACGCCATACTCCAGCCAGCTCGTCCACCACAGACTCAACACCCGAAATCACCGTCTGACGCGCACCGTTGACCGCCGCAACCACCACACCCGACCGCCCGGCAACCAACCCATCCGCCTGCGCCGACGACGCATCCAACACCACCATCGCCCCACCCGCCGGCAACGCCTGCATCAGACGACCCCGCGCCGCCACCACCGCACACGCATCCGCCAGATCCCACACCCCCGCCACATACGCAGCCGTCACCTCACCGATCGAATGACCCGCCACACACTGCGGCACCACACCCCACGACGACCACAACCGGAACAACCCCACCTGCACCGCAAACAACCCCGCCTGCGCAAACACCGTCCGATCCAACCCCGCACCACCCGCCGCGATCACCTCACGCAAAGACCCCGGCAACAACCCCTCAAACCGCCCACACACCTCATCAAACGCCTCAGCAAACACCGGAAACGCCTCACACAACCCAAGACCCATCCCCACACGCTGCGAACCCTGACCCGAAAACACCACCGCAACCCCACCACCACCACCAGCAACACCGGACACCACACCCGGCACCACCCCACCCACACCAGCAGCAACCGCACCCAAACCCTCCAAAAGCCGATCACGACCCTCACCCACCACCACCAGGCGATGCGCAAACCCCGTCGTCCGCGTCGCGGCCAACGAGAACGCCACATCCCGAACCGAAACCTCCGGACGAGCCCCAACGAACTCCGCCAACCGACCCGCCTGCCCAGCCAACGCCACAGCCGACCGCGCCGACAACACCCACGCCACCGAACCCGCAGACACCAACCCATCCGCGACAACGGCATCCGGAATTGAGGCGTCCACCGCAGACACATCCTGGGCAGTGGCCTCCAGGGCCTCTCCGCCGTCGTCAGACCCGTCCAGCGCAGAGACGTTCAGGTTGGGCTCTTCAAGGATCAGGTGCACATTGGTGCCGCTGATCCCGAACGCCGACACACCAGCCCGCCGCGGACCGGAACCCGCTGGCCACTCCCGCGCCGTGTTGAGCAGTTCCACCGCCCCGGCCGACCAGTCCACATGCGACGACGGAGCATCCACGTGCAGGGTCTGCGGCAGCATCCCGTGCCGCATCGCCTGCACCATCTTGATCACACCCGCCACACCAGCAGCCGCCTGCGTGTGACCGATATTCGACTTCACCGAACCCAACAGCAACGGCCGACCCTCCGACCGACCCTGACCATAAGTCGCCAACAGCGCCTGCGCCTCAATCGGATCACCCAACGCCGTACCCGTACCGTGCGCCTCCACCACATCGACATCGCCCGGCTGCAACCCCGCACTCGCCAACGCCGCCCGAATCACACGCTGCTGCGACGGACCATTCGGCGCCGACAAACCATTACTCGCACCATCCTGGTTCACCGCACTACCGGAGATCACCGCGAGCACCCGGTGCCCACGCTCACGGGCAACGGACCACCGCTCCAGCACCAGGACACCGACGCCTTCGCCCCACCCGGTGCCATCAGCAGCCTCCGCGAACGGCTTACACCGCCCATCGGCAGCCAACCCCCGCTGCCGCGCGAACTCCACGAAAGTCTCCGGGGTGGCCATCACCGTGACGCCACCCGCGAGCGCGATCCCGCATTCCCCGGACCGCAACGCCTGCGCCGCAAGGTGAATCGCCATCAGCGACGACGAGCACGCGGTGTCCACCGACACCGCGGGCCCCTGCAACCCCAGCGAGTACGCCACCCGGCCCGACGCCACACTCGCGGCAGTCCCGGTCATCACATAACCGTCGGCGCCAGTTTGTTCCCCGGCCTGGTAGTCCGAGGCGATGATGCCGGCGTAGACACCCGTGTCGGAGCCACGCAGCGAACCCGGCTCGATCCCCGCGTCTTCCAGCGCCTCCCAACACGTCTCCAACAGCAACCGCTGCTGCGGATCCATCCCCAACGCCTCACGCGGACTGATCCCGAAGAACTCCGCATCGAACCCACCAGCGCCGTCAAGGAACCCACCCACCCGGGCGAAGGAGGTGCTCTCGTCACCGGGGTCGGAGCCGTCCAGGCGTTCCAGGTTCCAGTCGCGATCAACCGGGAATCCCGACATCGCGTCGGTGCCTCCGGCGATCAGCTGCCAGAAGCCCTCCGGGCCCTCGACCCCACCCGGGAACCGGCAACCCATACCCACGATCGCCACCGGCTCATGCTCGCGTGCTTCCATGTGCCTGAGGCGCTTGCGCATCTGGACGAGTTCAGCCGACGTCTTCTTCAGGTAGTCGAAGAGCTTTTCCTGATTCTCCATTAAAGGGCTTCCTCATCGACTCGTCGATCAAAGTCATCCGGTTCCGACTCATGCAATCGGAATTCTTTGTCAAGGAAATCAAATACTTCATCAGGAGTAGCTGAATCAAACTCTATGGAAGCGTCATCGGACTCGGCCGCCGATTGGACCTCGCCCTGCGCATCCATCCATTTGGACAGCATTCCGCGCAGGATCCTCGTGATTCCGTCGGGCGCCTCGCATGTTGCCGCCAGGTTCAGGAGACGGGATTCGAGCTGGCTGAGCTCGGCGATCACCGGGGCCGTCCCCGCCTCGCCGTCGGCGACCATTCCCGGCCGCAGGTACTCGGCGACCGCGGCCGGTGTCGGGTAGTCGAAGACCAGGGTGGCGGGCAGGCTCAGGCCCGTCTCGGCCGACAGCCGGTTGCGGAGCTCCAGCGCGGTCAGGGAGTCGATGCCCATCTCACGGAAGGCACGCTGCGGATCGACGTCCCCGGGGTCGGCATGGCCCATGACGACAGCGACAGCGGCCCGGACGATCCGCAGGACCTCCTGCTCACGCTCTGCGGGACTGAGCGCCGCCAACCGGGCCGCCCACCTGGCCGCCAAGCCGGCCGCAGCCGCGGCCACAGCCGCGGTCGGACGTGCGGAGACACCGGCGACCAGGCCGCGCAGCAGCGGAGGCAACGGCCCCCCGGCACGCGACAGCGCGGCCAGGTCCAGTCGGGCCGGGACCGCCAAGGGGGCGCCCAGCGCGGCGGCGGCCTCGAACAGTGCCAGGCCCTGACCGGTCGTCATCGGCTGGATGCCGCCACGACGCAGGCGGGACAGACCGGTTCCGTCGAGGTGCCCGGTCATCTCCGACGCCTGAGCCCACAGCCCCCAGGCAAGCGACTGGCCGGCCAACTGCCGGTCGCGGCGCTGGGTGGCCAGCGCGTCCAGGAACGCGTTGGCGGCGGAGTAACTTCCTTGGCCGGGGCTCCCCAGGATGGAAGCTGCCGAGGAGTACAGCACGAAGCCCGCCAGGCCCGCGCCCTCGGTCAGCTCGTGCAGGTTCCAGGCCGCGTCGGCCTTGGCGGCCAGCACCGTCGCCATCCGCTCGGGCGTCAGCGACTCCACCGTCACGTCGTCGATCACACCGGCGGCATGCACCACGGCGGTCAACGACCGATCCGTCGCGATCCTGGCCAACACCGAGGCGAGGACGTCACGGTCGGCGGCATCGCCGGCCTGCACCCGAACCTCCGCGCCCGACCGTGCCAACTCCGCGGCCAGGCGGGCCGCCCCCGGCGCGGCCGGGCCGCGCCGCGACATCAGCACCAGGTGCCGCATGCCACGGGCATCCACCAAGTGCCGGGCCAACTCCCCACCCAGCGTGCCCGTTCCACCCGTGACGAGCACCGTGCCCTGCGCATCCCACTCGGCGGGCGCGGTCCCGGGCTCCTCCGTCTCGGCCCGGACCAGCCGCCGCCCGAACGCCGCGACTCCCCCGCCGTCAGCAGCGGGACGGACGCAGACCTCAGGCTCGCCGGCTTCCAGTGCCATAGCCAGGACGGTGTCCACGTCGGCGTCACGGTCCGGGTCCAGGCCGGCTGACGGGTCGACGTCGACCAGCAGGAGGCGGCCGGGGTGCTCGGACTGGGCCGAGCGGACCAGGCCCGCCACCGCAGCGCCCGCCAGGTCCTGGCCGACGACCGCGCCCTGGGTCCAGACCACCAACCGCGAATCGTCCGTCTCGGGATCGGCCAGCCACTGCTGCACCCAACCCAACACCCTCGCGGCAGCCAGCTGAGCCGCCCGCGGCGCCGACGCCCCGGGCTCGGCAGCCGGAACCACCGCCACCACCACCGGAGGACTCTCGGAGCCGACCGACTCGCCGTGTCGCACCCACGGCACCACGGCGGCCGGGACCTGGAGAAGCGGGACCCAGTCGACGGTGAACAGCGACTGCCATACGTGTCGGCCCGACCCGGCGAACTGACCAGCCGGGATCTCACGCAGCGCCAACGATTGCGCGTGCAAGACCGGCTGACCGACAGCGTCGAACGCCGTCACCGAGACGCCGCCAGACTCACGGGCCAAGACCACTCGCAGGTGTCGGGCGCCGCTGGACAGCAGCCGCACCCCCGACCAGGCGAACGGCAGTCCCGTCCCAGTACCACCATCACTGGCGACCAGCAGACCGTGCAGGGCGGCATCGAGCAGAGCCGGATGCAGACCGAACCCGGCCACATCGGAGTCGATGACCTCGGACAGCTCGGCCTCGGCGTAGACGGTGTCTCCAGCCAGCCAGACCCGGCGCAAGCCCTGGAACGCCGGACCGTAGCCGTAACCACGCTCGGCGAGCGTCGCGTAGGCGTCGTCGACCGGAACCGGCTCCGCACCGGCCGGAGGCCAGGCCGGCAGCGGAGCGGGGGTCGGCTCACTGCCGACCGGGGCGAGCACCCCGACCGCGTGTCGCACCCACTCGCCGTCTCCGTCGCGGGAGGAGATCGTGACGGTTCGGCGACCGCTGTCGTCGTCGCTGTCACCGACGTAGACCTGGAGCTGAACGCCGCCCTGGCCGGAGAGGATCAGCGGTTCCTGGAGCGTCAACTCCTCCAACATTCCGCAACCGGCCAGGTCCCCGGCGTGGATCGCCAGGTCCACGAACGCCGTGCCGGGCAGCAGCACCGTGCCGTGGACCGCGTGGTCGGCCAGCCACGGCATCGCCGCGAGCGACAGACGGCCCGTCAGCACGAGCCCGTCGCCCTCGGCCAGCCACACCGCAGCCGCCAACAACGGATGTCCAGCCCGCTCCAAGCCGATCGACGGAGCATCCCCGCGACCGACCACAGCCTTCGGCCAGTAGTGCTGGCGCTGGAACGGATACGTCGGCAGCGCGACCTTCACCGCCCGACCCTCATCGGCGGTCACCGCGGCCCAGTCGACCTCGACACCGGCCGTGTACGCACCGGCCAGGGCGGTCAGCCAGCGGCTCCGGCCGCCATCGCCGCGCTGCAACGTGCCCGCCGCGACCAGGTCCTCACCCGCCTGCGCGATCGCCAAACCCAACACAGGATGCGGACTGACCTCCACAAACACCCGGTGGCCTTCCGCCGCGAGCGCGGCAATAACCTCACCGAACCGCACCGGCTCACGCAGGTTCCGGAACCAGTACCCGCCGTCCAACTCGGCGGTGTCCAGCACACGCGCCTCAAGCGTGGAGTAGAACGGCACCGCACTGCTGTCGGCAACCACTGCGGCCAGATCCTCGGCAAGGCGCTCCTTGACCGCTTCGACGTGCGCGGTGTGCGAGGCGTAATCCACCGCGATCCGCCGCGCCCCCCGATCCGCGTAGGCGTCCACGAACTCCGCGCACGCGCTCGCGGCACCGGCCACCACGACCTGCCGGGGGCCGTTCACCGCCGCGACCGACAGGTCCTCACCCCAGCGGGAGATCCACTCCCCCACCTCATCCAACCCGGCCGGGACCGACACCATCCCGCCCGTACCCGCCAGACCCGCCAACGCCCGGCTGCGCAAGGCCACAACCCGCGCACCGTCCTCCAAAGACAACCCGCCGGCGACACACGCCGCCGCGATCTCACCCTGACTGTGACCCGCCACCGCCGCAGGCTCCACACCATACGCCCGCCAGAGCTCAGCCAAGCTGACCGCTACCGCCCACGACGCCGGCTGCACCACATCCACCCGCGCCAACAATCCCGCATCCGCGAGCACATCACGCAACCGCCAGTCGACGAACGGCGCCAACGCCCGCTCACAGCGCTCCATCGCCGCCGCGAACACCGGCTCCTCATCCCACAGTCGCAGACCCATCCCGGCCCACTGCGCACCCTGACCCGCGAACACAAACACCGGCCGCAACACCGAACCAGCAACCCCGGTCACCACACCCGGAGCCTCCTGCCCCGTTGCAACGGCAGCCAGGCCCGCCACCAGTTGGTCGCGCTCATCGCCGATCACCGCCAAGCGGTGCGAGAAGTCCGTGGTCCGGGTTGCGGCCAACGAGAACGCCACATCCCGAACCGAAACGTCCGGGCGCGCCGCCACGAACTCCGCCAGCCGACCCGCCTGCCCGGCCAGCGCCGCACCCGACCGCGCCGACACCACCCACGCCACCGAACCCGCAGACTCCAGCCCCGACCCAGGCTCCAATTCAACTTGGACAGAGGCATCCTGAGCAGGCTCCTCAAGAATCAGGTGCACATTGGTGCCGCTGATCCCGAAGCCCGACACACCCGCACGCCGCGGACCAGTACCCGCCGGCCACTCCCGCGGCTCGGTCAGCAGCTCCACCGCCCCGGTCGACCAGTCCACATGCGACGACGGAGCATCCACGTGCAGGGTCTGCGGCAGCATCCCGTGCCGCATCGCCTGCACCATCTTGATCACACCCGCCACACCCGCAGCCGCCTGCGTGTGACCGATATTCGACTTCACCGACCCCAACAGCAACGGCCGACCCGCCGGCCGACCCTGACCGTAGGTCGCCAGCAGCGCCTGCGCCTCAATCGGGTCACCCAGTGCGGTACCCGTACCGTGCGCCTCCACCACATCGACATCACCCGGCTGCAACCCCGCACTCGCCAACGCCGCCCGAATCACCCGCTGCTGCGACGGACCATTCGGCGCCGACAAACCATTACTGGCCCCGTCCTGGTTGATCGCACTACCCGCAACCACCGCCAACACCCGGTGCCCACGCTCACGGGCAACGGACAACCGCTCCAACACCACCATCCCGACGCCTTCACCCCAACCGGTGCCATCAGCGGCGTCCGAGAACGGCTTACACCGCCCATCGGCAGCCAACCCCCGCTGCCGCGCGAACTCCGTGTATGTCCCGGGCGAGACCATCACCATGACCCCGCCGGCCAGGGCTATCCCACACTCACCGGACCGCAGCGCCTGCGCCGCGAGGTGAATGGCCGTCAGCGAGGACGAACACGCCGTGTCCACCGACACCGCCGGACCCTGCAAGCCCAGCGAGTACGCCACCCGGCCCGACGCCACACTCGCCGTCGTCCCGGTCAGGCCGAAACCACCGGCACCGTCCCGCTCACCGAGCTGGTAACCCGACGCGATGACCCCGGCGTAGACACCCGTGTCGGAGCCACGCAGCGAACCCGGGGTGATGCCCGCGTCCTCCAGCGCCTCCCAGCACGTCTCCAACAGCAACCGCTGCTGCGGATCCATCCCCAACGCCTCACGCGGACTGATCCCGAAGAACTCCGCATCGAACTCACCAGCGCCGTCCAGGAACCCACCCACCCGGGCGAAAGCGGTGCCCTCGCCACCGGACTCGGCCAGGTCGGGCGTCTCCCAGCCTCGGTTCACCGGGAAGCCCGACATCGCATCGGTCCCTGCGGCGATCAACTGCCAGAAGCCCTCCGGATCCTCCACTCCGCCCGGGAACCGGCACCCCATACCGACGATCGCCACCGGCTCATCCGCGCCAACGCGGACCACCGGGACAGCCACCGCATCGACAACCCCGTCCGGCCCGCAGGCCTCGGCCACCAGGAACCGGGCAACCTCCAACGGTGTCGGCTGGTCGAAGACCAAGGTGGCGGGCAGGCTCAGGCCCGTCTCGCTCGCCAGCCGGTTGCGCAGCTCCAGACCGGTCAGCGAGTCGATGCCCATGTCCCGGAACGCCCGCTGAGGATCGACGTCCCCAGGGCGACTGTGACCCAGAACAACCGCCGCAGCGGCCCGAACGACCTCCACGACGTCATGCTCACGCTCAGCGGGACTGAACGCGGCCAACCGCGCCGCCAGACCGCCCACGACCGCAGCCGCGGACGCGGACGGACGGGCAGGAGCGCCGACGGCCAGACCCCGCAGCAGCGCGGGCACCGGCCCGCCAGCACGCGACAGCGCGGCCAAGTCGAGTCGGGCCGGGACCACCAACGGCGCACCCAACGCGGTAGCGGCCTCGAACAGCGCCAAGCCCTGCCCGGTCGCCATCGGCTGGATACCGCCCCGGCGCAGGCGGGACAACCCAGTGCCGTTGAGGTGCCCGGTCATCTCCGAGGTCTGGGCCCACAGCCCCCACGCCAGCGACTGACCGGCCAGGTGCCGGTCGCGACGATAGGCGGCCAGCGCGTCCAGGAACGCGTTCGCGGCGGCATAGCCGGCCTGTCCCGGATTACCCACGATGGCTGCGGCCGAGGAGTAGAGAACGAAGCCGGCCAGGCCCGCGCGCTCGGTCAACTCGTGCAGGTTCCAGGCCGCGTCGGCCTTGGCGGCCAGCACCGGTGCCATCCGCTCGGGCGTCAGCGACTCCACCGTCACGTCGTCGATCACACCGGCGGCATGCACCACCGCCGTCAACGGACGCTCAACCTGAAGCCGCGCCAACACCGACATCAGGGCGCTGCGGTCGGCGGCGTCGCCCGCCTGCACCCGCACACTCGCACCCGAGGCCGCCAACTCGGCGACCAGGCGGGCCACTCCCGGCGCCGCCGGACCCCGCCGCGACAACAACACCAGGTGTTTCATCCCTCGGACGTCGACCAGGTGCCGGGCCAGTTCCCCGCCCAGCGTCCCGGTACCGCCCGTGACAAGCACCGTGCCCTGCGGGTCCCACTGAGCCGGGACGTTCAGCACGACCTTGCCGATGTGGCGTGCGGCCTGGAGATGGCGCAGCGCCGCCACGGCCTGCGACAACTCGAAGCACGTCACCGGCGGCGGGACCAGCGTCCCAGCCTCGAACATCGCCCCCAGCTCGGACAGCATCTCCGCCACCCGCGGCTCGCCCGCGTCCATCAGGTCGAACGCCTGGTAGACGACCTCGGGGTGGGACTCGGCGATTTGCTCGGGGTTGCGGATGTCGGTCTTGCCCATCTCCACGAACCGGCCGCCGCGCGGCAGCAGCCGCAGGGAGGCGTCCGTGAACTCCCCAGCGAGGGCGTTGACCACCACATCCATGCCCTCGCCACCCGTGACGGCCAGGAACCGGTCGCAGAAGGTGAGATCACGGGTCGAGGCGATGTGGCTCTCCTCCACACCCATGGCTCGCAGCGCGTGCTGCTTGGCCGGACTCGCGGTCGCGAAAACCTCAAGCCCCCATTCCTTTGCCAGCTGCACCGCGGCCGTGCCCACGCCACCGGTCCCGGCGTGGATGAGCACCCGCTGGCCCGGGCGGACCCGGGCCAGATCCCGCAACCCGTAGAACGCCGTCAGGAACCCTGCCGACACCGCCGCGGCCTGCTGGAACGACCAACCCTGCGGGATCGGGGCAAGCAGCCGACTGTCGACAACCCCGACCGGACCCCAACCCGACACCAGACCCATCACCGACTGGCCGACCGTCAGGCCGTCCACCCCGGGACCGACCTCCAGGACAACCCCGGCACCCTCCATGCCCAGGACCCGGCCATCCACGACCATCCCCAGCCCGCCGACAACGTCATGGAAATTCACGCCCACCGCACGCAGACCCACCCGCACCTGACCCGCCGACAACGCCACACCCGCCTCGGGAGCATCGATCACAGCGACACTGCCCAGGTCACCAGGCTGGCCGACCTCGACTCGCCAGCCCGAACCACGGGGGAGCTCCAGTTCCCCGGCCGCACCGGCCCGGACCAGCCGTCGACCGAACGCCGCGATCCCCCCGGCCTCGAGGCGGATGCGGACCTCGAACTCGTCGGCGTCCAGTGCCATGGCCAGGACGGTGTCCACATCAGCGTCGCGACCGGGGTCCAAGTCGGCTGACGGGTCGACGTCAACCAGCAGCAGCCGACCCGGGTGCTCGGACTGCGCCGAACGAACCAGACCCGCCACCGCAGCGCCCGCCAGGTCCCGGCCGGCGGCCGCGCCCCGGGTCCAGACCACCAACCGCGAATCGTCCGTCTCGGGATCGGCCAGCCACTGCTGCACCCAACCCAACACCGTCACGGCAGCCAGCTGAGCCGCCCGAGGCGCCGACATCCCCGCCGGGGCAGCCGGAACCGCAGCAACAACAACCGGTGCCACCTCGGACCCGACCGACTCGCCGTACCGCACCCACGGCACTCCAGCGGCCGGGACCTGCGGAAGCGGGACCCAGTCCACGGTGAACAGCGACTGCCGCGCCTGCCGACCGGAGCTGGTGAGCTGACCGGCCGAGGCCTCACGCAGCACCAACGACCGCGCCCGCAAGACGGGTGCGCCCACACCGTCGAACGCCGCTACCGAGACTCCACCCGGCTCGAAAGCGAACGCCACTCGCAACTGGCGGGCACCGCTCGCCAGCAGTTGCACCCCCGACCACGCGAACGGCAGCTCCGTCCCACCGCCACCATCACCGGCAGCCAGCAGACCGTGCAGAGCAGCATCAAGGAGAGCGGGATGCAGGCCGAACCCGGCCACATCGGAGTCGATGACCTCGGGCAGCTCGACCTCGGCACAAACGGTGTCCCCGGCGCGCCAGACCTGACGCAGACCCTTGAACGCCGGACCGTAGCCGTAACCACGCTGGGCGAACCTCTCGTAGGCGTCATCGACCGGAACCGACTCCGCACCCGCCGGGGGCCACGCACCCAACGGAGCCGGAGCCGGCTCACTGTCGACCGGGGCCGCCAGCACGCCGACCGCGTGCCGCACCCACTCGCCCTCCCCTTCACGGGAAGAAACCGTGACCGTGTGCCGACCACTACTGCCGTCGCTGACGCGGACCTGCAACTGCACGCCGCCCTGACCCGGCAGGACCAGCGGCTCCTGAAGCGTCAGCTCCTCCAGGACACCACAACCAGCAAGATCTGCGGCGTGGACCGCCAGGTCCACGAATGCGGTACCGGGCAGCAGCACCGTGCCGTGGACGGTGTGGTCGGCCAGCCACGGCATCGCGGCCAGCGACAGACGGCCCGTCAGCACGAGCCCGTCGCCCTCGGCCAGCCACACCGCAGCCGCCAACAACGGATGCCCGACCCGTTCCTGCCCAGCCGACGAAGCATCTCCACGACCAACGACGGCCTTCGGCCAGTAACGCTCCCGCTGGAAGGGATACGTCGGCAGCCCAACCTTCACCGCCCGACCACCATCGGCCGTCGCTGCGGCCCAGTCGACCTCGACACCGGCGGCGTAAGCACCGGCCAGTGCCGTCAACCACCGAGCACGGCCGCCATCGCCACGCTGCAACGTGCCGGTCGCGACCAGGTCCTCGCCCGCCTGCGCGATTGCCAGGCCCAACACAGGATGCGGACTGACTTCCACGAACACCCGGTGGCCCTCCGCCGCCAGCCCGGCGACGACCTCACCGAACCGCACCGGCTCACGCAGATTGCGGAACCAGTACCCACCGTCCAACTCGGCGGTGTCCAGCACACGCGCCTCGAGCGTGGAGTAGAACGGCACCGAACCAGAACCCGGGGACACCCCCGCCAGGTCCTCGGCCAAACGGTCCTGGACGGCTTCGACGTGCGCGGTGTGGGAGGCGTAGTCCACCGCGATCCGCCGCGCCCCCCGATCCGCGTAGGCGTCCACGAACTCCGAACACGCGCTCGCGGCACCGGCCACTACGACCTGCCGGGGGCCATTGACGGCCGCGACCGACAGGTCCTCACCCCAGCGGGAGATCCACTCCCCCACCTCATCCAGACCAGCCGGGACCGACACCATCCCACCCGTGCCCGCAAGCCCCGCCAACGCCCGGCTGCGCAACGCCACAACCCGCGCACCGTCCTCCAAAGACAACCCGCCGGCGGCACACGCCGCCGCGATCTCACCCTGACTGTGACCCGCCACCGCCGCAGGCTCCACGCCATACGCGCGCCACAACCCGGCCAGGCTGACCGCTACCGCCCACGACGCCGGCTGAACCACATCCACCCGCGCCAACAATCCCGCATCCGCGAGCACATCACGCAGTCGCCAGTCCACGAACGGCTCCAGGGCCGCCGCGCAGCGCTCCATCGCCGCCGCGAACACCGGCTCCTCATCCCACAGTTGCAGACCCATCCCGACCCACTGCGCACCCTGACCCGCGAACACAAACACCGGCCGCACCGCCGAACCAGCAACCCCAGTCACCACACCCGGCGCTTCCTGGCCCGTTGCGACCGCACCCAGGCTCTCCAGCAGCTGCTCACGGTCCCGACCAACCACCGCCAGGCGGTGCGCAAATCCTGTGGTCCGGGTTGCGGCCAATGAGAACGCCACATCCCGAACCGAAACGTCCGGGCGCTCCGCCACGAACTCCGCCAGCCGACCCGCCTGCCCGGCCAACGCCGCACCCGACCGCGCCGACACCACCCACGCCACCGAACCCGCAGACTCCGGCCCATCCAGGACAGGAACCTCCACAGCAGCCGCATCCTGCACGGGCTGCTCAAGAATGACGTGGACGTTGGTGCCGCTGATCCCGAACGCCGACACACCCGCACGCCGCGGACTAGTACCCGCCGGCCACTCCCGCGCCGTACTGAGCAGCTCCACCGCCCCGGCCGACCAATCCACATGCGACGACGGAGCATCCACATGCAACGTCTGCGGCAGCACCCCATGCCGCATCGCCTGCACCATCTTGATCACACCCGCCACACCAGCAGCCGCCTGCGTGTGGCCGATGTTCGACTTCACCGACCCCAACAGCAACGGCCGACCCTCCGGCCGACCCTGACCGTACGTTGCCAACAGCGCCTGCGCCTCAATCGGATCACCCAGCGCGGTACCCGTACCGTGCGCCTCCACCACATCGACATCACCCGGCTGCAACCCCGCACTCGCCAACGCCGCCCGAATCACACGCTGCTGCGACGGACCATTCGGCGCCGACAAACCATTACTCGCACCATCCTGGTTCACCGCACTACCCGCAACCACCGCCAACACCCGGTGCCCACGCTCACGGGCAACGGACCACCGCTCCAGCACCAGGACACCGACGCCTTCGCCCCACCCGGTGCCATCAGCAGCCTCCGCGAACGGCTTGCAACGGCCGTCAGCAGCAAGCCCCCGCTGCAACGCGAACTCCGTGTATGTCCCAGGCGAGGCCATCACCATGACGCCACCGGCCAGCGCGATTCCGCACTCACCGGACCGCAGCGCCTGCGCCGCCAGGTGAATGGCCGTCAGCGACGAGGAACACGCCGTGTCGATCGAGACGGCGGGACCCTGCAACCCCAGTGAGTACGCCACCCGGCCCGTGGCCACACTCGCATGGGTTCCCGTGATCCCATAGCCGCTCGCGCCGTCCTGCTCACCGACCCGGTACTCCGATGTGATGATTCCTGCGTAGACGCCGGTGTCGGTACCCCGCAGTGAACCCGGGGTGATGCCCGCGTCCTCCAGCGCCTCCCAACACGTCTCCAACAGCAACCGCTGCTGCGGATCCATCCCCAACGCCTCACGCGGACTGATCCCGAAGAACTCCGCATCGAAATCGCCGGCGCTGTCCAGGAAGCCGCCCACCCGGGCATACGTCGGTCCCGCATCACCGGACTCGGACAGGCCCGGCGTCTCCCAACCGCGATCCATCGGGAAGCCCGACATCGCGTCGGTCCCGGCAACGACCAACCGCCAGAAGCCCTCCGGATCCTCCGCCCCGCCCGGGAACCGGCACCCCATACCGACGATCGCCACCGGCTCGTCCCTACCGACGCGGACCGCCGATACGGCAGATACGGCGGCCACTCCGTCGGTTCCGCATGCCTCTGCGACCAGATACCGAGCGAGTTCCAGCGGGACGGGGTAGTCGAAGACGAGGGTGGCGGGCAGGCTCAGGCCCGTCTCGTTCGCGAGCCGGTTGCGCAGCTCCAGCCCGGTCAGCGAGTCGATGCCCATCTCGCGGAAGGCCCGCTGGGAGTCGATCTCCCCAGGGCTGGCGTGGCCCAGGATGACGGCGGCAGCGGCCCGGACGGTCCGCAGGACCTCCTGCTCGCGATCGGCGGGCGGAAGCGCGGCCAACCGGGCCGCCAGACCACCACCGACCGCAGCCACAGCCGCGGACCGGCGCACGGAGACACCACCCGTAACCAGACCGCGCAGCAACGGAGGCACCGGCCCCCCGGCACGCGACCACGCGGCCAAGTCCAGTCGGGCCGGGACCGCCAAGGGCGCGCCCAACGCGGTAGCGGCCTCGAACAGCGCCAGACCCTGCTCCGTCGACAGCGGTTGAACGCCACCGCGGCGCAGCCGGGACAGGTCAGCACCATCCAGATGCCCGGTCATCTCCGAGGCCTGGGCCCACAACCCCCACGCCAACGACTGGCCGGCCAGGTGCCGGTCGCGACGGTATGCGGCCAGTGCGTCCAGGAACGCGTTGGCGGCGGCGTAGCTGCCTTGGCCCGGACTGCCCAGGGCGGCCATGGCCGAGGAGTAGAGGACGAAGTCGGCCAGGCCCGCGTCTTCGGTCAGCTCGTGCAGGTTCCACGCCGCATCGGCCTTGGCGGCCAGCACCAGCGCCATGCGCTCGGGCGTCAGCGACTCCACCGTCGCGTCGTCGATCACACCGGCGGCATGCACCACCGCTGTCAGCGGACGCTCACCCGCGATCCTGGCCAGGACCGAGGCGAGGGCCTCGCGGTCGGCGGCATCGCCCGCCTGCACCCTCACCCGCGCACCCGAGGCCGCCAACTCGGCGACCAGGTGCGCGACTCCCGGCGCCGCCGGACCCCGCCGCGACATCAGAACCAGGTGCCGCATGCCACGGACATCCACCAGGTGCCGGGCCAACTCCCCACCTAGCGTCCCGGTGCCACCCGTGACCAGCACCGTGCCGTGCGGGTCCCAATCGGCCGGGACGTTCAGCACGACCTTGCCGATGTGCCGGGCGACCTGCATGTACCGAAGCGCCGCCACCGCCTGCGACAGCTCGAAACACGTCACCGGCGGCGGAGTCAGCGTCCCAGCCTCGAACATCGCCCCCAGCTCGGCCAGCATCTCCGCGACCCGCGGCACACCGGCGTCCATCAGATCGAACGCCCGGTAGACGACTCCCGGGTGGGACTCGGCGACCTGCTCGGGATTGCGGATGTCCGTCTTACCCATCTCCACGAACCGGCCGCCCCGCGGCAACAGCCGCAGCGAAGCGTCCGTGAACTCCCCGGCCAGCGCGTTGACCACCACATCCATGCCCTCGCCACCGGTCACGGCCAGGAACCGCTCGCAGAAAGCGAGATCACGGGTCGAGGAGATGTGGCTCTCCTCCACACCCATCGCCCGCAGCGCGTGCTGCTTGGCCGGACTCGCGGTCGCGAAAACCTCAAGCCCCCATTCCTTGGCCAGCTGCACCGCCGCCGTGCCCACACCACCGGTCCCGGCATGAATGAGCACACGCTGCCCGGGCTGGGCCTGGGCCAGATCCCGCAGCCCGTAGAACGCCGTCAGAAATGTCACCGGCACCGCTGCGGCCTGCTGGAACGACCAACCCTGCGGGATCGGGGCAAGCAGCCGGCTGTCGACAACCCCGACCGGACCCCAACCCGACACCAGACCCATCACCGACTGACCGACGGTCAGACCGTCCACCCCGGGACCGGTCTCCAGCACGACCCCAGCGGCCTCCAGGCCAAGGACCCGGCCGTCGGAGACCATTCCCAGACCGGCGACCACGTCGCGGAAGTTCACGCCCGCCGCACGCAGCCCCACCCGCACCTGACCCGCCAGAAGCGCCGCGTCCGCCTCGGGAGCATCGATCACAGCGGTACTGCTCAAGTCGCCAGGCTGGGTGACCTCGACTCGCCAGCCCGTACCACCGGGCAGCACCAGTTCCCCGGACGCGCCGGCCCGGACCAGCCGTCGACCGAACGCCGCGACTCCCCCGCCGTCACTAGCGGGACGCACGCGGACCTCGGGCTCATCGGCACCCAGCGCCACGACTAGGACGGTGACCACGTCAGCGTCGCGACCGGGGTCCAGGTCAGCCGCCGGGTCGACGTCGACCAGCAGCAGCCGGCCCGGGTGCTCGGACTGCGCAGAACGAACCAGGCCCACCACCGCAGCCCCCGCCAGATCCTGCCCGGCAGCCACACCCCGGGTCCAGATCACCAACCGCGAACCGTCGGTCTCGGGATCGGCCAGCCACTGCTGCACCCAACCCAACACCTTCGCGGCAGCCAGCTGAGCCGTCTGCGGCGCCGAAGCTCCGGAGAGAGCGGCCGGAACCGCGGCAACAACAACCGGCGCCACCACGGGCTCGCCATGCCGCACCCACTGCACCACGGCGTCGGAGAGCTGAGGTGCCGTCAGCGGAACCCAGTCCACCGTGAACAGCGACTGCCGAACCTGCCGACCGGAACCAGCGAACTGACCAGCTGAAGCCTCACGCATCGCCAACGACCGTGCCCGCAAGACGGGTTCGCCCACACCGTCGAACGCGGTGACCAAGACTCCACCCGGCTCGGGAGCGAACGCCACTCGCAGTTGGCGGGCACCGCTCGCCAGCAGTTGCACCCCCGACCATGCGAACGGCAGCTCCGTCCCGCCACTGCCACTGCCACTGCTGGCGCCGACGGCCAGCAGACCATGCAGAGCAGCGTCGAGCAGAGCGGGATGCAGACCGAACCCGGCCACATCGGAGTCGATGACCTCGGGCAGCTCGACCTCGGCGTAGACGGTGTCCCCGGCGCGCCAGACCTGACGCAGGCCCTGGAACGCCGGCCCGTAGCCGTAACCACGCTCGGCGAGCATCTCGTAGGCGTCATCGACCGGAACCGGCTCCGCACCGGCGGGCGGCCAAACATCCAGCGGGGCCGGGGCAGGCTCACTGCCGGCCGGGGCCAGCACGCCGACCGCGTGCCGGACCCATTCGCCCTCCCCTTCACGCGAGGAGACGGTGACGGTTCGGCGAGCGCTGCCGTCGTCGCTGTCGCCGACGTGGACCTGAAGCTGCACGCCACCGGAGCTGGGCAGAAGCAACGGCTCCTGGAGCGTCAACTCCTCTAGGACACCGCACCCGGCCAGATCTCCGGCGTGGATCGCCAGGTCCACGAACGCCGTGCCGGGCAGCAGGACGGTGCCGTGGACGGTGTGGTCGGCCAGCCACGGCATCGCGGCCAGCGACAGGCGACCCGTCAGCACCAGCCCGTCGCCCTCGGCCAGCCACACCGCAGCCGCCAACAACGGATGTCCAGCCCGCTCCAAGCCGATCGACGGAGCATCCCCGCGACCGGCCACAGCCTTCGGCCAGTAGTGCTGGCGCTGGAACGGATACGTCGGCAGCGCGACCTTCTGCGCGCCCTCGACGGTCACCGCGGCCCAGTCCACTTCAACACCGGCCGTGTACGCACCGGCCAGCGCGGTCAGCCAGCGGCTCCGACCGCCATCGCCGCGCTGCAACGTGCCCGCCGCGACCAGGTCCTCGCCCGACTGCGCAATCGCCAAACCCAACACAGGATGCGGACTGACCTCCACAAACACCCGGTGGCCCTCCGCCGCCAGCGCGGCGACGACCTCGCCGAACCGCACCGTCCGACGCAGATTGCGGAACCAGTACCCGCCGTCCAACTCGGCGGTGTCCAGCACACGCGCCTCAAGCGTGGAATGGAACGGCACCGAACCAGAAACCGGAGACACGCCCGCCAGGTCCTCGGCCAAACGGTCCTGGACGGCTTCGACGTGCGCGGTGTGGGAGGCGTAGTCCACGGCGATGCGGCGCGCCCCGCGATCGCCGTAGGCGTCCACGAACTCCGCGCACGCGCTGGCGGCACCGGCCACTACGACCTGCCGGGGGCCGTTGACCGCCGCGACCGACAGGTCCTCACCCCAGCGGGAGATCCACTCCCCCACCTCATCCAGACCGGCGGGCACCGACACCATGCCGCCCGTACCCGCCAGACCCGCCAACGCCCGGCTGCGCAAAGCGACGACCCGCGCACCGTCGTCCAAGGACAGGCCTCCGGAGACACACGCCGCAGCGATCTCACCCTGACTGTGACCCGCCACCGCGGCGGGTTCGACGCCATACGCCCGCCAGAGCCCGGCCAGGCTGACCGCTACCGCCCACGACGCCGGCTGGACCACATCCACCCGCGCCAACAACTCCGCATCGCCCAACACATCACGCAGTTGCCAGTCGACGAACGGCGCCAAGGCCGCCGCGCAGCGCTCCATCGCCGCCGCGAACACCGGCTCCTCATCCCACAGTTGCAGACCCATCCCGGCCCACTGCGCACCCTGACCCGCAAACACGAACACCGGCCGCAACACCGACGCCGAACCAACACTCCCAGTCACCACACCCGGCGCCGCCTGGCCCGCCGCGACCGCGCCCAGGCCCTCCAGCAGCTGCTCACGGTCCTGACCGATCACCGCCAGGCGATGCGCAAACCCCGTCGTCCGGGTCGCGGCCAACGAGAACGCCACATCCTTGGCCGCTACCTCCGGACGAGCCGCCACGAACTCCGCCAACCGACCCGCTTGCCCGGCCAGCGCCGCAGCCGACCGCGCCGACACCACCCACGCCACCGAACCCGCAGACACCGGCCCCAACTCCGAGACCGGCTCCAACTCCTCATGGGCAGGCTGCTCAAGGATGACGTGGACGTTGGTGCCGCTGATCCCGAAGCCCGACACACCAGCACGCCGCGGACCGGAACCCGCCGGCCACTCACGCGCCGTGCTGAGCAGCTCCACCGCTCCAGCCGACCAGTCCACATGCGACGACGGAGCATCCACATGCAACGTCTGCGGCAGCACCCCGTGCCGCATCGCCTGCACCATCTTGATCACACCCGCGACACCCGCCGCCGCCTGCGTGTGACCGATGTTCGACTTCACCGACCCCAACCACAAAGGCCGACCCTCCGGCCGGTCCTGGCCGTACGTCGCCAACAGCGCCTGTGCCTCGATCGGGTCACCCAACGCCGTACCCGTACCGTGCGCCTCCACCACATCAACGTCAGCCGGCTGCAACCCCGCACTCGCCAACGCCGCCCGAATCACACGCTGCTGCGACGGACCATTCGGCGCCGACAAACCATTGCTCGCACCATCCTGGTTCACCGCACTACCCGCAACCACCGCGAGCACCCGGTGCCCACGCTCACGCGCATCCGACAACCGCTCCAGCACCAGGACACCGACACCCTCACCCCACCCGGTGCCATCAGCAGCCTCCGCGAACGGCTTGCACCGCCCATCGGCAGCCAACCCCCGCTGCCGCGCGAACTCCGTGAACATCTCCGGATTGGGCATCACGGTGACGCCACCGGCCAGCGCGATCCCGCACTCACCGGACCGCAACGCCTGCGCCGCAAGGTGAATCGCCGTCAGCGACGAGGAACACGCCGTGTCGATCGACACCGCAGGGCCCTGCAAGCCCAGCGCGTACGCCACCCGGCCGGACGCCACACTCGCCGTGGTCCCCGTTATCCCGAAGCCGCCAGCGCCGTCCGGCTCGCCGACCCGGTATCCCAGCGCGGTGATTCCCGCGTAGACGCCCGTGTCGGTGCCCCGCAGTGAACCCGGGGTGATGCCCGCGTCCTCCAGCGCCTCCCAACACGTCTCCAAAAGCAGTCGCTGCTGCGGGTCCATCCCCAACGCCTCACGCGGACTGATCCCGAAGAACTCCGCATCGAACTCACCAGCGCCGTCCAGGAACCCACCCACCCGGGCGAAGGCAGCGTCCGCAGCACCGGGATCGGCGCCGTCCAAGCGCTCCACGTCCCAGCCCCGGTTCGTCGGGAACTCCGAGATCGCGTCGGTCCCTGCGACGATCAACTGCCAGAAACCCTCGGGGTCCTCGACCCCGCCGGGGTACCGGCAGCCCATTCCGACGATCACCACCGGTTCCTGCATCCGCGCAACAGCGGCAGGCGTTTCCCGCAGAACCTCTCGCTCGCCGGTCAGCTGCGACCGCAGGTAGGCCACCAGCGCTGTCGGTGTCGGATGGTCGAACAGGACGGTGGAGGGCAACTGGAGTGCAGTGGCGGACTTCAACCGGTTGCGGAGGTCGACCGCGCTGTAGGAGTCGAAGCCCTGCTCGCGGAAGCTCCGGTCGGCGTCGACGTCCTGCGGCCCGTCGTGACCGAGTACCTCGGCGGCAAGGGTCAGGACCAGACGGGCGAGCTGACGTTCGCCGTCCGCCCCCGACGAGCCGATGGCCAGGGCGCCTTCGTGCTGATCGGGCGTCACCTCATGACGTGATCCGCTCAGGATGGTGGAGCGCAGCTCATCCGTGAGGTCCGCGATGACGACGGATGCGTGGTCGTGTCCCACGGTCCAGGCAAGTACGTCGGCCAGATCGTCCGGATCGGTGTGACGCAGGCCGTCGACGGCTCGGGTGCCGGCACCGTGCCAGGCGATGAAGGTGGCCACGCGGCCGGCTGCCCGGCGCAGGCTCACCAGGGCATCGGCGAAGGCACCGTAGGCACGCTTGTCCGCGTCCTGCTCGATGCCGAGATGGGCGCCGGCGTGGGAGATCACGACGAACGCCGACAGCTCGCGGTCGACCGTCTGGTCGTGCAGGTGGAGCAGCGCCTCGATGGACCGTGCCCCGGCCTGGTCGTCCGGCAGGCAGACGACCGCGCCGGCGTCCGGCGGCAGGTCCGTTCCCCGGACGACCTCGGCGCCCGCGGCGGTCAGCCATCGGGTGAGTACCGCGCCGAGCGGGCCGCTGTCGTCACCGGCCAGCAGAACCTTGCCCTTCGGCTTCCACGGCGGCCGCGACGTGTCGGCGTCGACGGGTGCGACGCGCACCTTCCTGGCGAACACTCCCGCCGTGCGCAGTGCCAGCCGATCCTCGCTGTACTGGCCGCCGAGCACGGCACGCAGCAGGCCTCGGGTGGTGGCGTCCCAGGTTCGGGGCAGGTCAAGACATCCGCCGCGGCCGCCCGCCATCGACGGCCGGTCCCAGATCACGGACTGCCGCGGGTCGCCGGGCCGGTCGGCCGGCTCGGCGGGTACTGCCTCGACCGTGGCGTTCCACACCGGGACGCCGTCGGCGACCGGCTCTCCCGGGGGCAGGAAGGAGACCACGCCGACGGCCTCGGGGTAACGCTCAGCCATCAAGGCACCGACCTGCGACGGGTCGGCCTGAAGACGGTGGACCACGCCGCCACCGGCGGACAACGCCTCCAGCACCTCGGCGGCAACCCCCTCATCAGGGAACCCCGGAGGGACGAGGACCAGCCAGCTGCCACTGACCGCCGGCCGCATGTCCGCGGTCACCGGTTCCCACGCCACGCGGTACAGCTGCGAGTCGAACTTCGCACGAACGCGCTGACGTTGTCGCAGACCGGAGAGCGCCTGTAGCAGCGATTCGACCACCGATCGCTCGGCGGTCGGGCCGAGTACCCCGGCGAGCGCCTCGGCGTCGTTGCTCTCGATCGCCCGCCAGAACGCACCATCGGTCAAGTCGCCGTCGTGATCGACGGCGGCCACCGCCTCGGGCCAGTAACGCTCCCGCTGGAACGGATACGTCGGCAGCGCGACCTTGCTGGCGCCAGCAGCCGTTACTGCCGCCCAGTCGACCTCGACACCAGCCGCATACAGACCGGCGAGCGCGCGTAGCGCGGTCTCGGGTTCATCCTGGCCCTCGCGCAGCGCCGGGACCCATATCGCGGTGCCTTCGTCGTCCATCGCCGACAATGAGCCGTCCGGGCCCAGTTCGGCGAAAACCTCAACACCCTGAGCCCGTATCGCCTGCACCACATCGTAGTGACGGACCGTCTCCCGCACCTGCGACACCCAATACGCCCGATCCCTCACATCCGCACCCGGCGTCCCCAACACCATCGCGATCCGCGGCTCACGACAGACCACCCCATCCAAAACCGCCCCGAACTCCTCCAACATCGGATCCATCAACGGCGAATGAAACGCATGACTCACCCGCAGCCGACGCCCCCTCCCACCACCCTCACGCCATACTCCAGCCAACTCGTCCACCACAGACTCAACACCCGAAATCACCGTCTGACGGACACCGTTGACCGCCGCAACCACCACACCCGACCGCCCGGCAACCAACCCATCCGCCTGCGCCGACGACGCATCCAACACCACCATCGCCCCACCCGCCGGCAACGCCTGCATCAGACGACCCCGCGCCGCCACCACCGCACACGCATCCGCCAGATCCCACACCCCCGCCACATACGCAGCCGTCACCTCACCGATCGAATGACCCGCCACACACTGCGGCACCACACCCCACGACGACCACAACCGGAACAACCCCACCTGCACCGCAAACAACCCCGCCTGCGCAAACACCGTCCGATCCAACCCCGCACCACCCGCCGCAATCACCTCACGCAAAGACCCCGGCAACAACCCCTCAAACCGCCCACACACCTCATCAAACGCCTCAGCAAACACCGGAAACGCCTCACACAACCCAAGACCCATCCCCACACGCTGCGAACCCTGACCCGAAAACACCACCGCAACCCCACCACCACCAGCAACACCGGACACCACACCCGGCACCACCCCACCCGCCGCAACCGCACCCAAACCCTCCAGCAACCGCTCACGCCCCCCACCCACCACCACCAGGCGATGCGCAAACCCCGTCGTCCGCGTCGCGGCCAACGAGAACGCCACATCCTTCGCCGCGACCTCCGGACGCCCGGCCACGAACTCCGCCAACCGACCCGCCTGCGCAGCCAACGCCACAGCCGACCGCGCCGACAACACCCACGCCACCGGACCCGCAGACTCCACCCCCGACTCCGAGGCAGACTCCGGCTCCGCCCCGGGCTCAGGTGTCGCCGACCGTTCGAGGACGGGCGCCTCGCCGACCACCACGTGGCAGTTGGTGCCGCCCATCCCGAAGGAACTGACCCCGGCGACGAGCGGCCGGTCGGCCTGCGGCCAGGGCGTGGTCCGGGTCTGGACCCGCAGGTTCAGCTCGTCGAGCGGGATCTGCGGGTTCGGCTCACGGAAGTTCAGGCTGGCCGGGATCTCGCGCCCGCGGATGGCCAACGCGACCTTGAGGAAACCGGCGATTCCCGCCGCGGACTCCAGGTGGCCGATGTTCGTCTTGACCGAGCCGACGGCCAGCGGGCCGTGCTCGCGGCGGTCCCGTCCCAGCGCGGCCCCGAGCGCCGCCGCCTCGACCGGGTCGCCGACCCGGGTCCCGGTGCCGTGCAGCTCGACGTACTGCACGTCCGCCGGCTGAAGGCCCGCAAGCTGGTGGGCGCGCCTGATGACCGCTTCCTGCGCCGCGCTACTCGGGACGGTGAGACCGTCGCTGGCGCCGTCGCTGTTGACGGCGCTGCCGCGGATCACGCAGTAGACGGGATCACCGGCGGCCAACGCGCTCGACAGGGGCTTGAGGACGAGCACGCCGCCGCCCTCGCCGCGCGCGTAGCCGTTGGCGCGCGAGTCGAACGTGAAGCAGCGTCCGTCCGGCGAGAGGCCGCCGAACTTCGCTTCCTCGGCCGCCGTCTCCTGGCTGATGCTGAGCTTGACCCCGCCGACCAGCGCGCTGGTGCACTCCCCGTGGCGCAGGCTCTCGCACGCCAGGTGGACGGCGACCAGCGAGGACGACTGGGCGGTGTCCACCGTCATGCTCGGACCGCTCAGTCCGAGTGCGTAGGACACCCGGTTGGCGATCATGCCGCGCTGGAGGCCGGTGTTGCTGTGCGCCGTTGTCGCATCCGTGCCGCGCCCGCGCAGTAGTGCGGCGTAGTCGTCGCGGTTCGCTCCGATGAAGACGCCGATCCGGTCGCCGCGGACGGTGCCCGGCACGATGCCGACGTCCTCGAACGCCTCCCAGCTCAGTTCGAGCACCAGCCGCTGCTGAGGATCCATCGCGGTGGCTTCTCGGGGGGAGATGCCGAAGAACTCGGCGTCGAAGCGGTCGACGCTCTCCAGGTAGCCGCCGAAGGAGGTGCCGGGCAGGGCTTCGCCCGCCCGCGACCGGCCGATCTGCTCCCGGTCCGCCGGCACTCGCGTGATCGCGTCGCCGCCGCTGCGGAGGAGCTGCCAGAAGGCACCGAGGTCCGGTGCCTTGGGCAGACGGCATGACATGCCGATGACCGCGATCACGTCATCTCTCGCAGGAAGTCGTTCAGCACCTGGCATGTCCATCCGTCCCCCGCGAAGAAGGAAATGAGCGTTCTCAGAAGGCCGTGAGCCTGTTACGGCCGGTCCGGTCCCGGTACCGCGGTCCACTCGCACCGGTCAGCACGAGCCCTGGCGTCCGGGACGACCGCGTGCCTGGTGCCGCCCCTCCGGGTGCCCGCTGACGGCGCGGCAGATCGGCGCATCGGGGATCGCTCCGAGTCGCCCCGTCCCGCGCCGGGTGATCCAGTGGCACGGACACGAAGAGCACCGCGCACCGGTCGCCCCCCCGACCCGGCCGCGGCAATTCGCCCCCCGAGACACGCGGCAGGCTCACCGACCGATCTTCCAGTCCCTCATAGGTGAAAGCTCACCACGTGGGCGAACGGCCCGAAAATGACGCCGTTCCACCAGGCGCCCCATCGGGAGGCAACCAGGTCATCCCGGCAGGATGCCGAATCGGACAGCCGGCGCACGCCCAGGTGGGCGGACATGCGGATCGGGGCGGTCAGCGCCCGGGAAGTGCGGAGTTCCCGGTGGATGGAATCCCGCCATTCGGCGGTTCACGCGCCGCCCCGAGACGATCTCCCGGTTCGGCGCCGCCCAGGCCGCCGCGCCGCGTCGGGCTTCGTCCGCGAGCTCTGCGCACGCGCGGTCGCCGGAGGACGGGACCGGTGCGGATCTCCACCTGTTGTCGTGGCGGCTCGCCCGTCGACAACGGGACCTGGCAGGTGTGCTGGGCGCCGTGCCGGTGTCCGCCGAGGCGCAAGCCGCTGCCGCAGCCGCTTCCGGCGCACGGCTGACCGTCGTTCCCTGACGGTCCGTGGGATCGAGCCGCCTACTCGCCCGGATCCGACGCGGGTGTGTCACCAAGCGCGGGTGTGTCACCGAGATCGACGGCGCCGGGCCCGGTCGCGGATTCGTTCCCGGTCCCCGGCACCACGACATCGAGGGCTACGGCATCCAGCGTTGGCGGTTGCGCATGAGGTGCGAGCGATGGGGGCACGTGGCATATGCCCTCACCCAACATCCTGCTATTACTAGCACTTGGAGTGGCATTGTCCGTACTGTCCGTCGATGATGATCTGTGGTGCCGCCGCTACCACCCGTCCCCCACGGCCACGGCCCGCCTGGTGTGCTTTCCGCACGCGGGCGGCTCGGCGCCGTTCTACTTGCCCCTCGCATCGGCTCTCAGCCCCAGTGTGGACGTCATCGCCATCCAGCATCCGGGGCGTCAGGAGCGCCGTGCGAGGCCGGCGGCAGCCCGGTGACGCACCTGTTCGCGTCCGGCCGCCGCGCTGTTCCTGGTCGGTGTCCGGGCCTGAAACGGCGTTCACGCGCCCTCCGGCAGCGCCGCCCAGCCCTGCGCGGCGTCCGACGGCAGCAGGACGCTGACGGTGACCTCGACCACCGCGTTCTCCGGTATGCCGCCCCCGCGGCGGCTGATCCGCTCGATCAGCGGCGAAGCGTGCTGCCCGCTGATGCCGGCGAGCAGCCCGCGCAGCTTCTTGAGCTTGTCCGGGCCTCCGATGAGCATCTTCACCCGGTCCGGCCGGTGCGGCACCGGAAGGAGCTCGACCGCTTCCCACGCGCCGTCGCCGACCCGCTCGTACCGGACGCAGCGCTCGGTGGCGCGCTTGGTCTCCTCGCCGACCCAGACCTGTCCCGCCGGGGCGGCGCTGGCCAGTTGGAGGCAGCGGCCGACGACGGCGCTGTCGAGGGCGCGCAGGGTGCCGTCGCCGGGGCGGTGGCTGTGGATCGCGTCGGTGGACACGACCGCGACCTTGACCACCGCCGGCGGGACCCCGCCGTCAGCGGCGTCGCGGACGGACCGGGCCCGTCCGAGCGCGGGACGGATCGCCAACGCGGCCTCGACGGCGCGCTCGGGGGCGTGGTCGGCGTCGTCGAACAGGATCCAGCTCACGGACGCGATCCTGCTGATGACCACCCCGCCGTACAGGCTGACCTCGCGGTCCACCGTCGCTGCCACCGTGTCGAACGCGGACGCCGTCTCGGCGACGTCCGCCCCGGGCCTGACCTCGCCGACGACGGCCAGCACGGTGGCCAACCGCCCCTGGGGCAGCGGCACGTCGCACCCGTCCGTCGGGACGAGCTCCGGGCGGCGGGGCTCGGCGGGCATATTCTCGGGCGGCGCGGCGGCCGGCACCGCTCGGACGGCCGGGACGGCCGTCGGCCAGGGGGTCCCCACGATGCCGTTGTCGCCGAGCGCGGGCCTCTCACCGCCGTGCCAGTCCAGTCGCAGGTCCTGATTGAGGATCAGGTGTTGGAGCTCCTGGAGTTCCCGGCTCGGCTCCAGTCCGTGGGCCTCGATCAGCGACACGCGGGCGCGGCGGTAGACGTCGAGCGCGCCCGACTGCCGGCCGCACCGGTACATCGCGAGCATCAGCTGTGCCACCAGGCGTTCGTGGGACAGTTCCCGTGCGGCGAACAGTTCGAGTTCCGCAATCACCTCGCGGTGCCGCCCGCAGGCGAGTTCGGCATCGAACAGTTCCTCGACGGCGACGACGTACGTGTTCTGGACCGCGGCGGCCTCGGGCCACGCGGTGCACGTCTCGGCCAGGTCGGCGAGGACCGGGCCGCGCCAGACGTCGAGCGCCTCGCGGAGCACTTTGCGCGCGGATTCCCAGTCGGCGTCGGCGGCGTGCGCACGGCCTCGTTCGGTGCGCTGCGTGAACACGTCCAAGTCGATGCTGCTGGGTTCGACGCGCAGCAGATACCCGGGCGTGTGGGTGAGAAGTACCGGCGGGTCGGCGCTTCCGCCGTCACAGGCCAGCATTCCGCGCAGCGAGGAGGCCGCATTCTGTAGCATCTTCCGCGCGGTCGGCGGAATGCGACCGTCCCAGAGGGAATCGAGCAGTTTGCTCGACGGGACGATCCGGTTCGCCCTCAGGAGCAGCATGCCCAGCATCGCGCGCTGCTTGATCCCGCCGAGCGGCACGACCCTGTCCTGGGAAACCACTTCGAGTGAACCTAAGATATTGAACTGCATTCAGCCTCCCGCCATGCGCGCAGTTCACCCACCATTACACAGGTCTGCAAAGTGCTCAGGAATCAATGGGCTACAGGGATTCATGGACCATCGGGGCTCTTGCCGACGTCGCTGGCGGCACAAATGAACGTGTCTGGCACTGCGTCAGAGAACGATGGTGGCCCGGGAACAGATTGCGGAGGAGTCGCGCATTTCACCGGCCGCTCATACCGTCGGGAAGCTTGATGCAGTTCTCAGCCATCTCGGTTCCACGGCCTTTTCTCGAAGGTGCGTCTCCTTTTCGTGGAAGCGCGGCGCTCACCTGCCCGACCGGCTCCCGTCCGAGGACGTCGCGGCCGTACCGGACACTCGCATGGGTCGCGACCTGCACGGAGAGCATCATCCGCGGCTGCTCCGGCACCCATCCCGCCATCATCCCTGCCATCCCCGATCGCCACTTCTCGAGTTACACGAGTACACGTGAAGAAATTGCGGATATACGTCCACACCGATCTCCTTGCGCCCCCTACGGCATCCCTCCCCAGCTCGCCCTCCGCACCCGCTGCAAAACCTCGGCCTCCCGGATAATGATTGAAACATGATTTACGTCAGTGGATTTTCGCGATATCGCCTGGAATATCTGGTTTGCCCACGTTTTCCCCACGCTCGAATATCGCAAATATTTGGTATGGTAAATTAAAATTCGTAAAGCTTTGGTGTGGTGACTCAAAGTAAGACGCAGTGGCTTAGCTTAAACTCGCGCCGTCCGCCCCGGGGCCGAGCCCGTCAGGGGGAGCGCGTCCCCGCCCGCCCGTCCGTGGCGAGGGTGTCGGCCAGCTGGTTGAGCAGCTGGCCGGCCAGGTCGAGCAGCTGCTGCTCGACCGGGGTGAGCGCACCAAGGGCGCCGGCCAGCCATTCGGCCCGCTGCGCGAGATCGTCGGACAGCGCTTGGGCGCCGGCGTCGGCGATCGAGAGGATCGAGGCGCGCCGGTCGGTCTCCGAACGCCGCCTGCTGATCAGGCCGTCCGCCTCCAGCTCGCCGAAGGTCCGGGTCAGGGCCTGGAGTTGCTGGTGCTCGGCAAGGGCCACGGCGCTGGGGGTGCAGGGCCCGTTCCGACGCAGGTGGCCCAGCACCATGATCTTTTTCGCGGTCAGGGCACCGGGCGGGCGCTCGTGGCGCAGGCGGGAGCCCAGTCGGAGCAAGCCTTGGAGCAGGGCCTGGGCACAGTCGTCGGTATCCACCGGTTGATACTAAACCGTCATGTAGCATTAGCAGGCGAGATGCCCCGGAAATCTGCACAAAGTCGGCCATGCAGAGGGTGGGAATGCTAATCGAAAGCTATTACTCGGCGGTGGCAATGGTCGCCGTGCTGGGCTCCTTCTTCACGGCGGTGGAGGTCGCGCGCCTCGTCGCGGGGTACCCGGCGGCGGTGCTCGCGGTGCCGGCCGTGATTCTCGCATTCACGGTGTCGCGCCGCCCTGGCGGTGAGCCGGTCCCGGAGAAGGTCATGGCGGCCGCCACGCTCTCGGTCCTCGCGGGGGCGAGCGTCTGGCTCGGTTCGCAGATGGCCGGACACCCCGTGATCTGCGGGGCGGTGTTCGTGGTGCTGATGGCGGGTTCGATCTGGACCAGGCGGTTCGGAGCGGCGGTCACCCGGCTGGGGGCGCTGGTTCCGCTGGCCCTGATCGCCGCTCTGCTGCCCGCCGGCTCCGGTACGGGGCGCATGGCGTGGTGGCCGCTCTGCGGATGGATGGCGCTGGTGGGGTTCAGTGCCTTCGTATGGGTCCGCGTCGTGCGCCGGGTCGCCGAGAAGCTGACCGGCCTTCCGGGTTCGCAGCCGGGGCAGGCCCCTGCCAAGCGGTCTGCGCAGCGCGCCGGACTGTCGCCCCGCACCCGGATGGCACTGCAGATGGCGGTGGCGCTGACCGCCGCGTTCTCACTCGGGCACCTCGTATTCGGCGAACACTGGCAGTGGTGCGTGATCAGCGCGATGGTCGTCAGCCTCGGCCCGGTCGGCCGCGGGGACCTGGCTCTCAAGGGCGTCGAGCGTGGACTGGGCGCGATGGCGGGCACACTCGTCGCGGCCCTGATCGCCGCGGTGGCCGAACCCCAGGGCACGACCAGCATCGTGCTGATCTTCGTGGTGCTGGCCCTGGCCTCGACCCTGCGCGCCTACAACTACGCCTTCTACGCCGCAGGCATCACGACGGCGTTGTCCCTGTTCTACGGGTACTTCGGCCAGTCCCCCCAGCACCTGCTGCTCATCCGCCTACAGGCTCTGGTCCTGGGGGCTGTGCTGGCGGTGGTCGTGGGCTGGTTCCTCGTGCCGGTGCGGACGAGCGACACGCTACGCCTCCGGCTGGGTGCGACCCTGGGCACCCTCGGCTCGGTGCTCGATGCTCGCAGCGACGGGGCCTCCACCGCCAAGGCACTCGCCGCGTTCGACGCCGCAGCCACCAACCTGAACGCCAGCGCGCGTTCGCACCGGCTGTACCGGGCAGCCACCCGGAAGTTGGGCACGGGGCACGGGATCACGCCGGCCGACGCCGGCGAGGCGCTGCTCGCGACCCGCGGCCCGGTGCACGCCCTGGCCGCGAGCGAGCCCGGCCCGCGCGAAGCTGCCACCGCCGAGACCGTCAGGCTGCTGCGCCGCGCGGTGTCGGCCCCGGCGGATCCCCTGCCCGAGCTGCCGGAACCCGCTGCGGCGGCGCCGCTGGCCGACCTCGATGCCGCACTCCGGCGGTTCGCGGCCGCGATCCCGGCCCTCGCCAAGCGCCGGCCGCCCGAGCCGGCCGGCAGCGACGACGTCCTCCAGCCGCCCGTTTCCGCCGCCTGACCGACCCGCCGCCCGGCTGAACCGCCGTCAGCCCGACGTGGTCAGCCGGAGGTGCTCAAGACCGCGCAGGACGGTGTGGGGCTTCCACACGGGCGGCTCGGTCATCCGGGACTCGGCGAGGATGGGCAGCAGGTGGCGCAGGGCGATGGCGGCCTCGGCGCGTCCCAGCGGAGCGCCCAGGCAGAAGTGGATCCCGTGGCCGAACGACAGGTGCCGGCGGGCCGGGCGGACGAAGTCGAAGTCCTCCGGGTCATCGCCGAGTGCCTCGTCGCGGTTGGCAGCGCCGAGGAGCATGAGGGCACGCGCGCCGGCCGGGACCGTGGTGTCGCCGACCGTGGTGTCCTCCAGCGCGGACCGGACCAGGAGCTGGATGGGCGGGTCGTAGCGCACGGCCTCTTCGACGCACCTCTCGACCAGGTCCGGGTCGGCCCGCAGGGCGGCGAGCTGGGCGGGGTGGTTGAGCAGGGCGAGCACGGACCCGCCGATGAGGCTGCGGGTGGTCTCGTGGCCGGCGATGAGCAGCAGTCGGCAGGTGATGATGATCTCGTGCTCGGTCAGCGTGCCGTCCTCGTCGTGGACGTGGACGAGGGCGGAGACGAGGTCGTCGCCCGGTTCGCGGCGCCGCTTGGGAATCAGCGCCCCGAGGTAATCGTGGAAGCTGTCACGGGCCGCGCGCATCGTGACGCGGTTCTCGGGCGTGATGAGGAAGCCGGGGTCGATGCTCCGGGACAGCTGCTCGGACCAGGTCACCACCATGGGCCGGTCGGCCTCCGGGATGCCGAGCAGCTCGCTGATCACCCGGACCGGCAGCGGGAGCGCGACGTCGCGGATGACGTCGAAGCTCGGGCCGAGGTCGCCCACCAACTCGCCGGCGATCGCCTCGATGCGCGGCATCAGCGCCCGGACGCTCGCCGGGGTGAGGGCGCGGGACGCCAGGCGGCGCAGCCGCGTGTGGTCGGGCGGGTTCAGCCGGAGCATGTTGCTGGCGTTGTCCTGGGCGGTGACCACGGCCGCGTCGGCGTCGGCGGCGCTGGCCGTCTCCGGGACGGCTCTGTCCGTGTCCGGGGCGGCGGGTGCCGGCTGGCCGGTGCCCCGCCACAGGCTGCGCAGCGGGCTGGCCTCGCGCGGCGCGTGGCCGAAGGCCGAGCTGCTGAGGACCGCCGCGCAGTCCTCGTAGCGGCTGAAGACGAACAGCTTCTCGTGCGGGCGGACGACCGATTGCCGCGCACGCCACTTCGCGTATTCCGGGTACGGGTCACCGAGGCCGAAGAGAGCGGCGAGGGCCTGGAGCTCCTCCGGGCGGACCTCAAGGTCGGTCATCAGTGTGTTCCCGTCAGTTGTGCGGGCTCACGGGTGAGCCGGGTGGTCAGTTCAGTGAGTGTCGATCAACGTGGCGGGCCGGGGCCCGGCGACGTGCGGCCCGGCCCGCGGGCACGCGGTGGCCACGTCCGGGCCGACGAGTGGACGCGGCGTCAGAGCGGGCGCCGTCAGAGGACGGTGTCCTCGTACCCGGCCGGCCGGCCTTCGAGGATCACGGTCTTGGTTTCGAGGTAGGGCAGCAGTCCCTCGCGTCCGCCTTCGCGGCCGATGCCGGACTGCTTGAACCCGCCGAACGCGATGCCGAGGTCGCTGCGCAGCGCGTTGTGTCCGACGGTGCCAGAGCGCAGCTGCCTGGAAACCTCGCGGGCCCGGTTGACGTCGTTGGTGAACACCGCCGCGTTGAGGCCGTAGATGGTGTCGTTGGCGATCCGGATCGCGTCCTGCTCGTCGGCCGCGGGGATGACGGACAGCACGGGGCCGAAGATCTCCTCCTGGGCGATGACCGAGCGGTTGTCGACGTTGCCGAACACGGTGGGCTCGACGTACCAGCCGCGGGTCAGGCCCTTCGGGCGACCGCCGCCGGTGGCCAGCGTGGCCCCTTCCGCGACGCCCTTGGCGATGTACCCCTCGACCCGGTCCCGCTGCCGGCTGGCCGCCAGCGGCCCCATCTGCGAGCGCGGGTCGAACGGGTCCCCGACGCGCACCCGGGAGAACACGCCGGCGAGGGCCTCGACCAGTTCGTCGTGCCGCGAGCCGCTGACCACGATCCGGGTCAGCGACGAGCAGACCTGCCCGGTGAGGAAGCACTCGGCCTGGGCGAGGCTGCGCGCGGCCGTGGCGAGGTCCATGTCGTCCAGGACGACGGCGGCGGACTTGCCACCGAGCTCCAGCGTGCAGCGGGCCACGCGCTCGCCGCAGATCGAGGCGATGCGCCGTCCGGTGGCCGTCGACCCGGTGAACGTGATCTTGTCCACCCGCGGGTCGCGCACCAGCAGTTCGGACACCTCGCGGTCCGCGGTGACGACGTTGATCACGCCGGGCGGCAGCCCGGCCGCCGCGGCGGCCTCGGCGAGCAGGTAGCCCTCCCCCGGCGCCTCGGGGGCCGACTTCAGGATCACGGTGCACCCGGCGAGCAGCGCGGGGCCGACCTTGTTGCTGATCATGCCCATCGGGGCGTTCCACGGGATGATCGCACCGACCACGCCGGCCGGCTCACGGACGATCATGCCGAACTGTCCGCCGGCCGTCGGCTTGACCGGCTCCTCGAACGGGAAGGTGCGGGCCAGCGCGGCGTACCGCTTGAAGGCGGCCTCCGCGCCGGTGCCGGCGTTGGCGGCGAAGGTGTGCAGGACACCGGACTCGCGCGGCCAGATCTCGGCGATGTCCTCGCCGCGGAGCCTGAGTTCCGCGCCGATCGCCCGCAGGTACCCGGCCCGCTCGGCCGGTGTCAGGCGCGGCCAGGGTCCTTCGTCGAAGGCCTCCCGCGCCGCCGCGACGGCTCTGGACATGTCGGCGGCCTGCGCCTGCGCGACCCTGAAGTAGAGCTCCTCGGTCGCGGAGTCGATCACGTCGATCACGGCGCCGGACGACGGCACCACCCACTGCCCGCCGATGAAGAAACGGTCCGTCCGACCGATCGGCGCCTCCGCGCGTACCGCCAGGCTCATCCGGTTCTTCCTCCCGATCGCCGTCTCGACGGCGCTCATGTTCGCGTGCGCCGGGCGGAGCGGAAATGGCGCTCCGCCTGCGATCCGCCACTGCGGGGTAACTGGGACTTCCTTTCCGGGACACGGCCCGTCCGGGGCCTCGACCGGCCACTCGACCTCCCGGCAAACGCCTGCCGGGACGGCCGACTGAGCTCTGCTACGCTGCCACCGGCCCCCTTCCGAGGAGGTCGATTTCTCTACTTGGGCCCCGTGAACACCCGGGGCGATTCAACAGGATGGAACAGCGTGGACATCGGCGCTCGGGAAGCAGTCGGTCCGAAGCCGGGGTCCGGCAACGTCCAGCCCAAGAAGCTGCTCCTGCGCGCACTCGCGGGAGAGCGGACCGAGCGGCCGCCGGTCTGGCTGATGCGGCAGGCCGGGCGCTACCTGCCCGAGTACCACAAGGTCCGGGACGCGGCCGGGGGCATGGTGGGGCTCTGCACCACGCCCGAGCACGCCGTCGAGGTCACCCTACAGCCGCTGCGCCGCTTCCCGCTCGACGCCGCCATCGTGTTCGCGGACCTTCCGCAGGTCGCCGCCGCACTGGGCCAGACCCTGGACTACCGGGTCGGCGAGGGGCCGGTGTTGACGCCGCCCGTCCGCTCGACGGAGGACATCGCCGAGTTCCTGAGCATCTCCCGTCTGCACGAGGAACTGGCCCCGATCTACGAGACGGTCGGTCAGCTCACCCGCGCCCTGCCCGCCGAGACGGCCCTGATCGGCTATGCGGGCGCACCGTGGACCATTGCGACCTACATGGTCGAAGGCCGCGGCGGCGCCGCGTCGGAGCACTCCGTCGTCAAGCAGTGGGCGCTGGGCGACCCCGACGGATTCCAGCCCCTGATGGACCTGCTGACGACCGCCGTCACCCAGTTCCTCGGACGTCAGATCGAGGCGGGCGCGGAAGCGGTCCAGTTGTTCGACACCTGGGCCGGGGTACTTCCGGACGTCCTCTTCGACCGCTGGTGTGTCAAGCCGGCCGCCGCCATCATCAGCGCGCTGAAGGCGCAGTACCCGGACGTTCCCGTCATCGCGTTCCCCCGGGGCGCCGGGCTCTCCTACAACGGCTTCGCCGAGGCGACCGGCGCGGACTGCATCGGCCTGGACTCCACGGTTCCCCTCGACTGGGCCGCGCGCACCCTCCAGGGCGGGCTGGGCCGCTGCGTGCAGGGCAACCTCGATCCCCAGCTGCTGATCGCCGGCGGACCCGCGCTCCACGCCGGGACGGAGCGCATCCTGCGCGGCCTGAGCGGGGGGCCGTTCGTGTTCAACCTGGGACACGGCATCGTCAAGACCACGCCCATCGAGCACATCAGCGCCGTCGTCGACCAGGTGCGCGCCTGGAGCACGCCGACGGCGTAGGACCTACTGCGGTCCGCCAGGCGTCGGCTGGGACCGTCGACCGAAGCGGAGCGGAAGGCACACCGGTCCGCGCGCCAGGCGCCCGCCCCAGACCACCGCGGACGCGTCCTCGAGGCTGAAGTCCGGGATGCGCTCGAGCCAGACCTCCAGTGCGACGCGGAGTTCCATGCGGGCCAGGTGGGAGCCCAGGCAGCGGTGGATGCCCAGGCCGAACGCGGCGTGCCGGTTGGCCTCGCGGTCGATGACGACCTCGTCGGCCCGGTCGAACTGGGCGGGGTCGCGGTTGGCGGCCGAGAAGGAGAGCAGGATCCAGTCGTCGGCCTTCATGTCCACGCCACGCCAGTGCATGTCGTCCTTCACGAGCCGGGCCATGGTGACCGGCGTGAAAGCGCGGAGGAACTCCTCCAACGCGGTCGGCAGCAGCTCGGGCTCGGCCACCAGGCGCTCGCGGTCCCGCGGATTCCCCGCCAGGTGCCACAGGGACGAGCCGATCGCCTTGGTCGTCGTACCGATGCCCGCCGCGAAGAGCAGCAGCATCATGCTGATGATGTGGTTCGGGTCGAGCTTGCGGCCGCGGAGCTCCACGTCGAGGAGGTAGCTGATGAGGTCCTCACGCGGGTTCTTGACGTGCTCCTTGATCTCCGCGAGCAGGAAGACGAACATCTTGCCCAGCTGTTCGACGTGCTCGTCCCGCGAGTCGAGGGCCTCCTCGCGGTTGATGTTCGCGATGAGCTCGCGGAACAGTTTCCGGTCCCCCTGCGGGATGCCGAGCAGGTCACCGATGACCTGCTCGGGGACCCGCTGCGCGTACTCCTCGGCCGCCTCGACGACGTCCCGTCCCTCGAAGCCGTCGATGAGGGAGTGGCAGTAGGCCCTCGTGCCGGGCTCGAGCCTGGCGACCGCGGTCTTGGTGAACGCCGGCAGCAGCAGCTTGCGCGCGGCGTGGTGGAACGGCGGGTCGGAGGTGATGGGCGGGAGTTCGCCGATCGGCGCCAGGTCCCGCGGCGGCCGGAAGTTGCCGACGTTCACCGACCGGGAGGAGAAGTGGTCGGTGTCGTAGGCGATCGCCGCGATGTCCTCGTACCGGGTCGGCACCCAGGCGCCGCCGAACCGCTCGGTGTGCGCGATGGGGCACCGCTGCCGCAGGTCGTCCATGATCGGGAAGGGATCGGCGGTCCAGCGCGGATCCAGGTGCGAGAAGTCCGTCGCCCAGTCGGTGACCGGGCCGGAGATGGCCTCACTGCGGATGCTGTGGTGCTGGTCCCGGTTCGGGTCCCGGAAGTCCTTGTTGAAGCGGTCGTCGGCGGTCATCTCACGCCCCCTCCGTCACGGTGATCGCCCGCTCCGGACAGCTCGCGACCGCGCGGCGGGCCTCACGCTCGTTGCCCTGCGGCACGGTGCCGTCACCGGGAACGTTGCCGTAGCCCTCGGCGTCCTCGCCGAACACGGCGGGCGCGATGTCGTAGCAGCGGCCGTGTCCCTGGCAGCGCCCGGAGTCGATCTGTACTTCCACAGTGAACCGCCCCCTTGTAGTGAAACCGATCCGCACGCCCGTGCGGCTCGGCGTGCGACGTGCCGGGTGCCGACGCGGTCCATGCTTCCTGGCGCCGAGCGGTCGCAGAAAGGGCGGTCGGCCATTGTCCGGCCATCGCGGGGTAACCGAGTGCCCATCGCGGGGCGGGCCGGCGCACTTGACGACGGCGCCGGCAGGCCGCTCCCGGAGGTGACGGGACCGCGGTCCGCCCGGCGCTCGGCGGCGTGTGACAGTTACCCCGCAGTGGCCGAGTGATGGCCGACCACCCTTTACGCGACCACGCGACGCCAGCAAGCATGAGGGCGCAACATGCCTGGCGACGACGAAGAGACGGTGCTCCCCGAGGGTCGGCCGGATGCGAGTACACCGCCCTCTGACGACACATCCGCCTGCTGAAGTGTGTATCCGCGATACGAAGACGAAAAGGTGACAGTCAATGGGGTATGTGTTCTCGCTGCTTCTCAGCCGGGAGATTACCGAGGACGAGATGACCACTCTGGCTTGCGGCGGCGCTGCCGACTTCGGCACCGACGTGCTTCCGACCAACGCCGAGGTCACCGTCACGAATATGGACATCGACGACACCGCGTCCCCGACGCTGGCCGATGCCATCGAATCGGCTCTCGCGGCGGTGGCGGAGGTGCCGGACCTCAGCGTCTCCGAGCTCACCGTCCCGCCCCAGCCAGCGGGTGCCGAGGCCGCCGGGGCCGAGGAGCCGGTGGCCGTCGGGGCCGAGGAGCCGGTGGCCATCGGCGCCGGTACGGACTGAGAGCGGGCCGACCCACCGACGGCGTGTTTCTGCACGTCAACCCTCCGATTCCCGGCCGATCCCGCCGGGTCGGGCGCGGCACCCGGCACGTCGCACGCCGAGCCGCACGGGCGTGCGGATCGGTTTCACTACAAGGGGGCGGTTCACTGTGGAAGTACAGATCGACTCCGGGCGCTGCCAGGGACACGGCCGCTGCTACGACATCGCGCCCGCCGTGTTCGGCGAGGACGCCGAGGGCTACGGCAACGTTCCCGGTGACGGCACCGTGCCGCAGGGCAACGAGCGTGAGGCCCGCCGCGCGGTCGCGAGCTGTCCGGAGCGGGCGATCACCGTGACGGAGGGGGCGTGAGATGACCGCCGACGACCGCTTCAACAAGGACTTCCGCCACACCGACCGGGACCGGTTCCACGTCTCGCGCGGCGAGATCGTCACCGGCCCGGTCACCGACTGGGCGACGGACTTCTCGCACCTGGATCCGCGCTGGACCGCCGATCCCTTCCCGATCATGGACGACCTGCGGCAGCGGTGCCCCATCGCGCACACCGAGCGGTTCGGCGGCGCCTGGATGCCGACCCGGTACGAGGACATCGCGGCGATCGCCTACGACACCGACCACTTCTCCTCGCTCGGCACCAACCTGAGCGAGTTCCGGCCGCCGCGGGACTTGGCCCCGATCGGCGAAGCGCCGCCCATCACCTCCGACCCGCCGTTCCACCACGGCGCGCGCAAGCTGCTGCTGCCGGCGTTCACCAAGACCGCGGTCGCCAGGCTCGAGCCCGGCACGAGGGCCTACTGCCACTCCCTCATCGACGGCTTCGAGGGACGGGACGTCGTCGACGCCGCCCGCGACTACACACAACAGATCCCGAGCCGGGTCATCGGCGACATGCTCGGCCTGCCGCCGGAGGACAGGCAGCGGTTCCACGAGCTCGCCACCAAGTTGGAGGGCGAGGGCAAGCAATCGCGCGACGAGCGCATCGAACACATGGGCAGGGTGTTCATCTACCTCCTCGCGGAGGTCAACAAGCACGTCGAGCAGCCGCGTGACGACCTCATCAGCTACCTGCTCAACGCGGAGCTCCACGGCCGCAAGCTCGAACCGAACCACGTCATCGGCACCGTCATGCTGCTGCTCATCGCCGGCATCAGCACCACCTACAGCGCCATCGGCTCGTCCCTGTGGCACCTGGCGGGGAATCCGCGGGACCGCGAGCGCCTGGTGGCCGAGCCCGAGCTGCTGCCGACCGCGTTGGAGGAGTTCCTCCGCGCTTTCACGCCGGTCACCATGGCCCGGCTCGTGAAGGACGACATGCACTGGCGTGGCGTGGACATGAAGGCCGACGACTGGATCCTGCTCTCCTTCCCGGCCGCCAACCGCGACCCCGCCCAGTTCGACCGGGCCGACGAGGTCGTCATCGACCGCGAGGCCAACCGGCACGCCGCGTTCGGCCTGGGCATCCACCGCTGCCTGGGCTCCCACCTGGCCCGCATGGAACTCCGCGTCGCACTGGAGGTCTGGCTCGAGCGCATCCCGGACTTCAGCCTCCAGAACCCGTCCGCCGTGGCCTGGGGCGGGACCCAGGCCCGCGGACCGAAGACCCTTCGCCTGCGCATCCGCTAGAAGATCACTGAGAATCCCCGGTTCCGGCCCGCAGTGGTGACGCGGGGCCGGACTGTCGTGTGTGCGGGGGAACGGGCCCGGGAGACGGTCGGGCCGCGGTGCGATCCGCGGTGGAGACCGCGTGCGGGCCGGGCCCGTACGACACCGCGTGCGGCCCCTCTCTACTGGCCTGCTTCCGGCTTCCGGCTTCCGGCTTCCGGCAGCGAACGCGGTCGGCCCGTCGGCCCTGGTCGCCGGCCGGGACGTGCCCAGCCCACCGACCTCGGCATGAAGCCCGGAGGGCGGCCCCGCCACCGGCGGAACCGCCCTCACGGCACGATCTCCAGTGATCTTCTAGCCCACCATGTCCAGCAGGGCCAGCAGGCGGGAGCGGGCGTAGGTGCGCAGCTCGTCATCGACGTCCGCGCCCTTCGCGAGGGCCGTCTCCAGCCGGGCGAACTGGCTGACGATGTCCTCGGCCGGGTCCCCGGCGGATTCCTCGGCGGGCTCCCCGGCATCGGGAGCCGATTCGTCGTCGAACTTTCCCGCGAGGTGCCGGGCGAGTTCGGCCGGTGTCGGGTGGTCGAAGACGAGGGTGGCGGGGAGGGTGAGGCCGGTCTCGGTGGCGAGTCGGTTGCGGAGCTCCAGCGCGGTGAGGGAGTCGATGCCCATGTCGCGAATGCGGCGCTCGGGGTCGATGTCCCCGGGCGTGGCATGGCCCAGCACGATGGCGGTGGCTGCCTGGACGGCCCGCAGGACCTCGTGCTCGCGGTCGGCTGGGCTGAGCCCGGCAAGCCGCGTGGCCATCCCACCCCCGGCCGCGACGGCTGCGGCGGCGTTGGGGCGGGCCGGAACACCGGCCGTCAGACCACTCAGCAGGGGGTTGCCGGCGCGGGTCGGCGCGGTCAGATCCAGGCGGGCCGGCATGGGCTGCGGCGTACCCAGCGCGGTAGCGGCGTCGAACAGGGCCAGACCCTGAGCGGTCGTCATGGGCTCGATGCCCCCGCGGCGCAGGCGGGTCAGGGCCAAGCCGTCCAGATGTCCGCTCATCTCCGAGGTCTGGTCCCACAGTCCCCACGCCAACGACTGGCCGGTCAGGTGCCGGTCGCGGCGGTGGACGGCGAGCGCGTCCAGGAACGCGTTCGCGGCGGCGTAGCTGCCCTGCCCCGGGCTGCCCATGACGGCCGCGGCCGAGGAGTACAACACGAACCCGTCCAGGCTCGCGCCCTCGGTCAGCTCGTGCAGGTTCCACGCCGCATCCGCCTTCGCCGCCAGCACCGGCACCATCCGTGCGGGCGTCAACGACTCCACGGTGGCGTCGTCGATCACCCCGGCGGCGTGCACCACCGCGGTCAGCGGACGGAGCGCCGTCACCCGGTCCAGCACCGACGCCAGAGCGGTGCGATCGGCGGCATCACCGGCCTGCACTCGTACTTCCGCACCTGAGCCTGCGAGGTCTGCGGCCAGGCGCGCAGCTCCCGGCGCCGCCGGGCCCCGGCGGGACATCAGCAGCAGGTGCCGCATGCCCCGGGAGCCGGCCAGGTGGCGGGCCAACTCCCCACCCAAGGTCCCTGTCCCGCCCGTGACCAGCACCGTGCCGTGCGGGTCCCACTCGGCCGGGACGTTCACCACGACCTTGCCGATGTGCCGGGCTGCCTGGAGATGGCGCAGCGCCGCCACCGCCTGCGCCAGCTCGAAGCACGTCACAGGCGGCGGAGTCAGTGTCCCAGCCTCGAACATCGCCCCGAGTTCGGCCAGCATCTCCGCGACCCGCGGCGCACCGGCGTCCATCGTGTCGAACGCCTGGTAGACGACGCCGGGGTGGGACTCGGCGACCTGCTCGGGGTTGCGGATGTCGGTCTTGCCCATCTCCACGAACCGACCGCCGCGCGGCAGCAGCCGCAGGGAGGCGTCCGTGAACTCCCCGGCCAGGGCGTTGACGACCACGTCCATGCCCTCGCCACCCGTGACGGCCAGGAACCGCTCGCAGAAGGCCAGATCGCGGGTGGAGGCGATGTGGCTCTCCTCCACGCCCATGGCTCGCAGCGCGTGCTGCTTGGCCGGGCTCGCGGTCGCGAAGACCTCCAAACCCCACGCCTGGGCCAACTGCACCGCAGCCGTACCCACACCACCCGTACCGGCGTGGATGAGAACCCGCTGACCGGGCTGGGCCTGGGCCAGGTCCCGCAACGCGTAGAACGCGGTGAGGTACCCGACCGGCACCGCCGCGGCCTGCTGGAACGACCAACCCCGCGGGATCGGGGCAAGCAGCCGGGCATCCGCCACCCCGACCGGTCCCCACCCCTGCACCAGACCCATCACCGACTGGCCCACCGTCAGACCGCGTACTTCGGGGCCGGTCTCCAGGACCACCCCCGCGCCCTCCCCGCCCAGTACCCGCCCGTCATCGACCACACCCAGCCCGTACATCACGTCACGGAAGTTCACCCCGGCCGCACGCAGACCCACCCGGACCTGACCCGCCGACAACTCGACGTCGGCCTTGGGGGCATCAATGACCGCGGCACTGCCCAGGTCACCCGGCCGGGTGACCTCGACCCGCCAGTCCGAACCACCGGGCAACGCCAACTCACCGGCTCCAGCGCCGGCCCGGGCCAACCGCCGCCCGAACACCTCCACACCCCTGTCACCGGAGCTGATGCGGATATCGGGTTCGCCGGCATCCAGTACCGCGGCTAGCACCGTGTCCACATCGGCGTCGCGACCGGGGTCCACGTCGGCTGACGGGTCGACGTCGACCAGCAGCAGCCGGCCCGGGTGCTCGGACTGCGCCGAGCGGACCAGACCCGCCACCGCCGCACCGGGGAGGTCCTGGCCGGCTGCCGCGCCCTGGGTCCAGACCACCAACCGCGAATCCTCGGTCTCGGGATCGGCCAGCCACTCCTGCACCCAACCCAGCACCGTCGCGGCAGCCAACTGAGCCGCCCGCGGCGCCGACACCCCGGACGGGGCAGCCGGCACCACCGCCACCATCACCGGAGCGACGTCGGACCCGGCCATCTCCCCGTGCCGCGCCCACCGGACCCGGGCGGCCGGGGCCTGCGAGGCCGGCAGCGCGGCCCAGTCCACCGTGAACAGCGACTGCCTGGCCATCCGGCCGAGCCCGCCCAACTGCCCGGACGCGACCTCCCGCAGCACCAGCGACCGTGCCTGTAGAACGGGTTCACCCACAGCGTCGAACGCCGTGACCGCCACCCCACCCGGCCCGGGTGCCAAGACCACGCGCAGGTGGCGGGCACCGCCGGCCAGCAGCCGCACACCCGACCACGCGAACGGCAAACCCGTCCCCCCACCACCGCTGCCGTCGGCGGCGCCGTTGCTGCTGGCGACGACGGCACCGTGCAAACCCGCGTCGAGCAGCGCGGGGTGCAGCCCGAACCCAGCCGGATCGGCCTCCGTACTTTCAGGCAGCTCGACCTCGGCATACACCGTGTCCGCGGCCCGCCACACCTGACGCAACCCCCGGAACACAGGCCCGTACTGATAGCCCCGCCCGGCCAGCCGCTCGTAGGCGTCACCGACCGGAACCGACTCCGCACCCGCCGGGGGCCACGCACCCAACGGAGCCGGAGCCGGCTCACTGTCGACCGGGGCCAGCACGCCGACCGCGTGCAGAACCCATTCGCCCTCCCCCTCACGGGAGGAGATCGTGACGGTCCGCTGTCCACCGTCGCGGCCGCTGACGCGGACCTGCAACTGCACGCCGCCCTGACCCGACAGCACCAGCGGCTCCTGGAGCGTCAACTCCTCCAGGACCGCGCACCCGGCCAGATCACCGGCATGCATCGCGAGATCCACGAACGCGGTGCCGGGCAGCAACACCACGCCGTGGACGGCGTGATCGGCCAGCCAGGGGGCCGCGGCCAGCGACAACCGACCGGTCAACACCAGCCCGTCACCCTCGGCCAGCCACACCGCCGCCGCCAACAACGCATGCCCGGAACGCTGCTGACCAGCTGAGACGGCATCGCCGCGCCCAGCGACGGCCTTCGGCCAGTAGCGCTCCCGCTGGAACGGATACGTCGGCAGCGCCACCCTCCGGGCCTTGCCCTCGTCGGCGGTCACCGCGGCCCAGTCCACCTCCGCACCCGCCGCCCAGGCACCGGCCAGTGCGGTCAGCCACCGTCCCCGGCCCCCGTCGCCACGCTGCAAACTGGCCGCCGCCACCAGGTCCTCGCCGCCTTGCGCCACTGCCATACCCAGCACCGGATGCGGACTGACCTCCACGAACACCCGGTGGCCTTCCGCCGCCAGCGCGGCGATGACCTCGCCGAGCCGCACCGGCTCACGCAGGTTCCGATACCAGTACCCGCTGTCCAGCCCGGCCGTGTCCACCACCGCGGCCTCGACCGTGGAGTAGAACGGCACCGAGCCGCTGACCGGAGCCAGCCCCGCCAGCTCTCCGGCCAGACGCTCCTTCACCACCTCGGCCTGCGCGGTATGACCCGCGACATCCGTCGCGACCGCTCGGGCGCCCCGCTCGGCATGAGCGTCCGCGAACTGCGCGCACGCGGCCGCGGTCCCGGCCACCACCACCTGCCTCGGGCCGTTGACCGCCGCGACCGACAGGTCCTGGCCCCACCGGGCGATCCACTCCCGCACCTCCTCCGGCCCGGCGGGCACCGACACCATCCCACCCGCGCCGGCCAGATGCTCGGCCAGCGCCCGGCTGCGCAGGGCGACCACCCGTGCGCCGTCCTCCAGAGACAGGCCGCCCGCCGCGCACGCTGCGGCGATCTCGCCCTGGCTGGAGCCCACCACGGCGGCGGGCTCCACCCCGGCCGCCCGCCACAACGCGGCCAGGCTCACCATCACCGACCACAAGGCCGGCTGAACGACATCCACCCGCGCCAACAACTCCGCATCGCCCAGCGCCTCACGCAGCCGCCAGGCGACGAACGGCTCCAGGGCCGCCGCGCAGCGCTCCATCGCCGCCGCGAACACCGGCTCCTCGTCCCAGAGTTGCAGGCCCATCCCGACCCACTGGCCGCCCTGCCCCGCGAACACGAACACCGGCCGCGCATGTTCTCCGGCCTTCCCGGTCACCGTCCCGGGCGCGTCCTGTCCCTCGGCTGCCGCCGCCAGGCCCGCCAGCAGTTCCTCCCGGTCGCTGCCGGTCACCGCCAGCCGCCGAGGCAGCCCCGTGGCGCGGGTCGTCGCCAGCGAGAACGCCACGTCGTGGACGGTCATCTGGGGGCGGGCAGCGGCGAAGGCCCCCAACTGGCCGGCCTGAGCGGCCAGGGCCGGCCCGGACCGCGCCGACAACACCCACACCGCCGGCCCCGCGGGTGGCTCCGCCCCGGTCTCGGGCTCGTACTCGGCGAGGGCGTCCTGGGGGGGCTGTTCGAGGATGAGGTGGACGTTGGTGCCGCTGATCCCGAACGAGGACACACCGGCCCTGCGCGGACGGGGGCCGGCTTCCCACGGGCGTGCCCGGGTGAGCAGCTCCACCGCCCCGGCCGACCAGTCCACATGAGAGGACGGGGCATCCACATGCAGCGTCTGCGGCAGCATGCCGTGCCGCATCGCCTGCACCATCTTGATCACGCCCGCCACACCCGCGGCTGCCTGCGTATGGCCGATGTTCGACTTCACCGACCCCAACCACAAAGGCCGACCCTCCGGCCGGTCCTGGCCGTACGTCGCCAACAGCGCCTGCGCCTCGATCGGGTCACCCAGCGCGGTGCCGGTGCCATGTGCCTCCACCACATCGATATCGCCGGGCTGCAACCTGGCGCTCGCCAGCGCCTGGCGGATCACCCGCTGCTGCGAAGGACCGTTGGGCGCCGACAGACCGTTGGACGCCCCGTCCTGGTTGATCGCGCTGCCCGCCACGACCGCCAACACCCGGTGCCCAAGCCGGCGAGCGTCGGACAGCCGCTCCAGGACCAGGACGCCGACGCCCTCACCCCACCCCGTGCCGTCAGCCGCCTCCGCGAACGGCTTGCACCGGCCGTCGGTGCCCAGTACCCGCTGCCGCGCGAACTCCGCGAACGCCGACGGGGTGGCCATCACCGTGACCCCGCCGGCAAGCGCGATCCCGCACTCCCCGGACCGCAGCGCCTGCGCGGCCAGGTGAATCGCCGTCAGCGACGACGAACACGCCGTGTCCACCGACACCGCCGGACCCTGCAACCCCAAGCAGTACGCCACCCGGCCCGACGCCACACTCGCCATGGTCCCCGTCAGCCCGTAGCCGCCCCCGGCGTCCTGCGCCCCGACCCGGTACCCGGACGTGATGACCCCGGCGTAGACCCCGGTGTCGGTGCCCCGCAACGAAGCCGGATCGATCCCCGCGTCCTCCAGGGCCTCCCAGCACGTCTCAAGCAACAGCCGCTGCTGCGGATCCGTCCCCAACGCCTCACGCGGACTGATCCCGAAGAACTCCGCATCGAAATCACCCGCCCCGGCGAGGAATCCGCCCACCCGGGCAAAGCCTGGGGCCGCGGCACCGGGACCAGGGTCGGGCGTGCCCGCCACGTCCCACCCCCGGTCGGCGGGGAACCCCGACATCGTGTCGGCTCCCTCGGCGAGCAGTCTCCAGAAGTCCTCCGGGCTCTCCGCCCCGCCCGGGAACCGGCAACCCATCCCCACGATGGCCACCGGCTCGCGCATGCTCTCCTCAAGCCTGCGCAGTCGGCTCTGGAGCTGCCGGCCGTCGTTAATGGCCCGCTTCAGGTAGTCGCGGAGCTTGTCTACCTCGGACATGGTCACTCCTTGTTCCCGGCGGTTGGTTTAGTATGTTTCGAACGCTTGCTCGACCAGCCTGTACAGATCCTCGTCGGCGGCCGATGCCGCCGCGGCAGCAGTGGGACGGCCGGGAACGCCGGCCGTCGGGCCACTCGGCAACGGAGACACCACTCCCCCGGCGCGGGTCAGTGCCGCCAGGTCCGAACGAGCCGGAACCACCACCGGCGCACCCACCACGGCAGCGCCTCGGACAGCACCGGGCCCTGCTCCGTCGTCAACGGGTGAACGCCACCGCGACGCAGGCGCGACAGACCCGCACCCTCCAGGTGCCCGGTCATCCCTGAGGCCTGGTCCCGCAGCCCCCACGCCGGCGACCGGCCGACCAGGCACCGATCGCGGCGGCAACCGACCGGCGCGTCCAGGAACGTGTTCGCGGCGGGGCAACTCCCCTGGCCCGCACCGCCCATGACAGCCGCGGCCGAGGAACACCACCCCTGATACACCACCCCGGGGTGGGACTCGGCGACCTGCGCGACATCGCGGATGTCCGTCCTGCCCATCGCGACGAACCGACCACCGCGCGACGACAACGCCAACGACGCGTCCGTGAACTCCCCTGCCAGGGCATTCACGACCGCGTCCATCCCCTCACCACCGGTCACGGCCAGGAACCGCTCACAGAAGGCCAGATCACGGGTCGAGGCACCACACTGTCTCCGATCAGCCGCACCCCTGCTGGATGCCTACGTCGTCCGGTCTGACATGAGGGGAAGGTAGCCATCGAGGGTCACCGCCCGAAATGACACCGCTCCACCACGCGCCCATCCGGAGGCAATCAGGTTGCCGGCGGCACCGACGAGGTTTCCGCGGGTCACCGACGCCGACGTCCCCGGCTGACCCGCGGCGTCGACGGTCGGGTGGCGCCGAGGGACCGGGCGGGCTCCTCCACCCGATCATGCACATACAGGAATCTCGACCCAACGTGATAGCTATTGCCATATTACGGGCACGCCCTGGCGTGAATAGTGCCTTTAATTTGCATTGGTCGAGGTTATCCGCGGATTTTGCATTGGTCGAGGTTATCCGCGGATGCGGATGGGGATGCAGGTAGGGGTTCGAGGGGGTGACGGGGCATGGACACCCTCACCTGCGCGTCACCTTCGTGGAACCTCAACGACCGGTCAGGGGAGGCAAGGATGAACGTGCGTTTACGCCCGACGACCCAAGGCGATGTCCTTCACCAGGACCATGGCCCCCGGCGCCGTTCGATGTTACAGACCCGCCGTCTACGCGCGGGATCCAGACAGTCGGGCGACCGCTGAATCCAGAAAGACCGCGTCAGGAATCCAGCGGCATGAAACGGCCCATAGAGCACGAAATTCATCGTCATCCGACCCCAAATTCATAGCCTCATACAGCGCGGCACGTACATGCTCACGCGTGACCGCCGACGGTGTGCGCCTGCGCAGAGATGGCGGCTTGAGCGCCGCATGCTCCTCGACCAGGCAGGGAGTTCGTCCATTCCGGCAGCCCATCGAATACTTCCGGTCTACAGGCCTGTCCAGCATTGGACGAACTGTGTCGCGGATGAGGGAGACCACCATGCAGTTCAATATCCTGGGTCCTCTGGAAGTGGTTTCCCACGACAGAGTCGTGCCCCTCGGCGGAATCAAACAGCGCGCGATGCTGGGCATGCTGCTGCTGAAAGCCAACCGGATAGTTCCGTCGAGTAAACTGCTGGATTCCCTGTGGACCGGCGGTGTTCCGCCCACCGCGCGGAAGATGCTCCAGAATGCGGCGTCCGCTCTGCGAGGAATTCTTGCCTGCGATGACGGCAGTGCCGACCCGGCCGTACTCCTCACCCACACGCCCGGGTATCTGCTGCATGTCGAACCCAACGCCATCGACCTGAACCTGTTCATGTTCACCATAGAACGCGGCCGTGCGTACGCCGCCCAAGCCGACTGGGAATCCGCGCGCCGGGCGCTGCGGGGCGCACTCGACGTCTGGCGGGGCCCGGTCCTCGCCGACCTGACCGAAACCTGTAGCGCCTGGCCCGAGGCCACCGCTGTCCAGAAAACGCATCTCGTGGCCTTCGAGGAGCTTTTCGAGGCCGAACTGGCCTGCGGGCGGCACCGCGAGGTGCTGGCGGAACTCGAACTCGTCGCAGGACGAGAACTGTCCCACGAACGCCTGGTGGGACAGCTGATGCTGGCGATGTACCGCTGCGGGCGGCAGTTGGACGCGCTTGACGTCTATCACCGCGCCCGCGTGTCGCTGATCGAGACCCACGGGTTGGAGCCGAGCCATGAACTCCAGGAACTCCAACGCCTGATCCTCAATCAGGACATGTGTCTCGACTGGCACGGCGGTGTCATACCCGCGCTCGGCGACAGTGGCACCAAGGGAGTGCCCTGGCCGACCGCGGCCCCCCAGGACGGGCCCCACGAGCCCCGGCCACACCGGCCGGTCGGCGCGGACGACCCCGTCGCCCCCCTCACGGAGGGCAAGTTGACCACCATGATGGCAGTCGTCAGCGAGGTGGCCAGCGAGCCCGGCGAGGATGCTGCCGAGTCGACGTCCGCACTCGACAGCGTGGCCGCGCTGGTGGACCGCGAGGTCGGGCGGCACGGCGGAGTGGTGATCAGCAGGGTGGCGTCGATGAGTTGGATCGTCTTCGATGCCGTGGGCCACGCCCCCGATCACGCCGTCAACGCCGCGCTGGCGATCCGCGACGCGTTGCAGGAGGCCCGCTCCGTTCGCGCCGCCGCAGGCAGTGGGGCGCCGGAGCCCGTGGTCAAGTTCGCCGTCGTGTCCACCGACGCGATCCTCGGCTACCACCTCGATGACGGCACACTGCGGGGTCTCGACACGGCAGTTGTCGGCCGGTGCCTCCAACTGGCCAGCGTCGCCCCCGCGAGGCACGTGTGGGTCAGCGAGGAGACCAAGCGCGCCACCGAGTACCGGGTGCGCTACGAACGGGTCGGTGACGACGCGTGGGACGCCGTGGAACTGCTCCCGGAGCCGCACCGGCCCAACCAGGTGAAAATGGTCATCGGAGGCCCGGGGAAGATCCAGAAGTTACGCGGCCTGCTCGCGGTCATGGGCGGGCAGTACGCGTCGCTCGTCGAGAGGATCAGCCACCGAGGAGGCGACATTCCGGAGAACGCGGTGGTCGAGGTCACCGTCAGCGTGTTGCTTCCCGGGGACGACGTGCACGGCTGGCGGCTCCGTCGGAAGGCACGTGAACCCGGGCGAACGGCGGATCTGCCCTAGGGTCAATACCGGTAACTCAGGGGCAATCTGGTCGCTGTTGTGGTGTGCCGAGAACGGGCTGCGGCGTCGCGATGCGCGCCGCCCGAGCCTCAGTGCCGGTCCGCGGCTCGGGACCGGGGAGTTCAGCGGGTTCACATCGGGGCGGGACGGCCGTTGTCGTGGCCGGCGCCATGGGCAGCGTCGGCCGGCCGCGGTCCAGGGCCTGTGCTGTGCCTGTGCCTGTGCCTGTGCCTGCGACTTCTGTACCGGTCAGCCGGCTGCGTCCGTGGACCCCGGTCGCTTGCGGAAGCGGTTGATCTGGGCCTCGTGGCGGGTCCGGAACTCCGGCGCGTCCACACCCATGCCCTCCTTGTCCGCGAGGCAGAGCACGCCCACCTTGCCCAGGTGCCGGTTCCCGTGTACGACCTCGGCGGCCAGGCCCACCTGCTCCAGCGGGTACGTCTGAGAGAGCGACGGATGGATCCGGCCCCGCATGATCAGCCGGTTCGCCCGCCATGCCTCGTAGTAGTTGGCGAAGTGCGATCCGATGATGCGCTTGACGTGCATCCACAGATACCTGTTGTCGAACTCGTGGAGATAGCCGGTCGTCGACGCGCAGGTGACGATCGTGCCCCCGCGCCTGGCGACGTAGACGGAGGCGCCGAAGGTGTCGCGCCCCGGGTGCTCGAAGACGATGTCCGCGTCCTCGCCGCCCGTCAGTTCCCTGACCCGCTGGCCGAACCGTCGCCATTCGCGGGGATTCTGGCCGCCTTCTTCCCCGGACCAGAAGCGGTAGTCCTCCGCACTGCGGTCGGTGATCGCCTCCGCGCCCATCTCCCGGCAGATCTCGGCCTTCCGCGGGCTCGACACCACGCAGATCGGGAACGCCCCTCCTGCGAGCGCGTATTGGGTGGCGTACGAACCGAGACCGCTTGCCGCGCCCCAGATCAGCACGTTGTCCCCCTGCCGCATGTTCGCCCCGTTGCGGGAGACCAACTGCCGGTACGCGGTCGAGTTGACCAGACCGGACACGGCAGCCTCCTCCCACGTCAGGTGCGGGGGCTTGGGCATCAGCTGATTCGCCTTGACCAGGGCGAGTTCGGCAAGCCCGCCGAAATTGGTCTCGAATCCCCAGATCCGCTGCTGGGGGTCGAGCATCGAGTCGTCGTGCCCTGCGGGGTCCTCCAGTTCGACGCTGAGGCAGTGGGCCACCACCCGCTGCCCCGGGCGCCAGCGTCGGACCCCGGGCACGGTCCTCAGCACGATCCCGGAGAGGTCGGACCCCACGACGTGGTAGGGCTGATCGTGCCGGGTCGCGAGCCCCCCGGTGCGCGCGTACCGCTCCAGGAACGCGAAGGTGGGGACGGGCTCGAAGATCGCGCTCCAGACCGTGTTGTAATTCACGGAGCTGGCCATGGCCGCCACCAGGACTTCGCCAGGACCCGGCATCGGCGTGGGCACTTCCGCCAGATGAAGCGACTTGGCGGGGTTCCGGTTTGCCACCCGAACTCCGTCGAACATGTGTTGCTCGTCCTTGAGCAGCACCGCCGCCCGGTAGAATTCAGGCACCGACAGCGACTCTACGTCTTCGGGCGCAGCTTCCGGCGATTCAACGGCTTCCACGAACGCGCGGTCCACGTGCTCCCCCTGTCGAACCTGTTGAACGTCGGATGGTAGTCGTCGCTTCAGGTAGGCCGCTGGGCACGCCACTCCGCATATGCCGGACAGGGGTCCTCGATATGACCGGGGCCGAACCGGACTTGCGGTTTCGGAGCCTTCAAGGGCGGGCTGTGGGCAGACGGTTGTCGTCTGCCGTTTCCGCGAAGTGATCCTTGAGCAATGCGATCACACTGTCCGTCTGTTCCGAGATGTAGAAGTGCCCGCCGGAAAATGTATGGAAAGTACAGGCACTGGTGGTCTGCCGCTCCCACGCGCGGGCCTCGGAAACCGTTGTCTGCGGGTCGGCGTCGCCGGTCAGGACTGTGACAGGGCAGCCGATGGTGACTTCCGGAGCACATCTGTAGGTATCGGCTGCCTGATAGTCGGCACGCAGGGACGGCAGAGCCGCACGCATCATTTCCTGGTTGCCGAGGACATTCGCAGCGGTGCCGTTCAGATAGTGCACGACGGACAGGATGCCCTCGTCGTCCCGCAGATGGACACTCTCACCACGGTGCGTGGACGGGGCGCCCCGGCTGGATGCGAACAGATGCGCCACCGGACTGCCGCCGGCCTCGAGCCGACGAATGGTCTCGAAGCCGATGAGGGCGCCGAGGCTGTGTCCGAAGAACGTGACCGGAAGCGGTGGTTGCCGAAGGAGGGCTTCGTGGATCCGGTCCGCCAGCGCATCCACGTCCGTCAATGGCTGCTCCGCACGGCGGTCCTGCCGCCCGGGGTACTGGATGGCGACGACGTCGACGTCGGGGCTGAGAGCCGATACGAAGGGCAGATAGAACGTTGCCGAGCCACCCGCGTGCGGGAGGCACACCAGGCGGGCCGTGGCCGTGCGGGATGGGCGGTAGCGTCGGCACCATAGCTCATCGTCCACAGGCAGATCGGACATTCCGCTCCACTGGTAGTTCCGGCAGAACAACTCGCGCTGTGTCCGCGCCACGGGCACCGATCGCCAGGTTAGCCATGCCGAAGCCTTCGGGCAGTTCTGTTGTTCCACTGCGCGGGCACAGTCCGCCCACTGCCCGGGGTCGGTTCAAGGTCCTGCTGATCATGTGGCGTTGCTGGTCAGACCAGGCCGACCAGGTCGGGATGCGGCTGATCGTGGAGATGGCCAGGGCGTGACGCACGCCCAGCGGTGCGCTTGCCGGAAATCACATCCGCCCTGGTGAGGGCGGCTCTTCAGGTTTCCCGAAATCTTGGCCGCGGTAGCTCGAGTCGGCACTCCCGCGTAGTCGGTGGTCCGCGCGCCATGATGATCGATCGTGCTGCTGCGACTGGCTTACTTGGGCGTGACAAACGCGTTCGCGACGTTGCGCCTGCTGCCGATGACCGACCGGGCCAAAGACGCGGAGATCCTCGCGCCGCGCCACCAGATCACCGTGCTGGAACGCCAACTCGGCAAGGACGAGGTCCGGTTCTCGCCGAGCGATCGGGCGTTCCTGGCGGCGCTGCTTCACCGGCTGCCACTGCACGTCCTGCGACAGTTACGGCTGCTCGTACGCCCCCGACACGGTGCTGCGTTGGCACCGTAACCTCGTCGCACGCCGCCATGCCGCCTCCTGCCGACCCAAACGCGCGGGACGACCGCGCACCGTGCGCTCCATCCGCATCCTGGTGCTGCGCCTGGCGAAGGAGAACCCGAGCTGGGGGCACCGGCGCCTGCACGGCGAGCTGCTCGTGCTGGGAGTGAGGGTAGGTGCGTCCACCGTCTGGGAAATCCTGAAGGAGGCCGGCATCGACCCGGCGCCCGAGCGGAACTCCAGTACCTGGGCCGACTTTCTGCGCTCCCAGGCTGATGCCCTGCTGGCCTGCGACTTCCTGGAAACAGTCGCGCTGTCGGGGGTACGGATGTACGTGCTCGCGAACGGCAGACCGCCGCCGATCGACGATCCGGACACGTTAGCCCGCCTCGACATACGCCGGCACGATCGCCTCGGCGGCATCCTCCACGAATATCAACATGCAGCGTGAGCTGCACGGATGAGATTTCCGGCAAGGGCAGGTCCCTCCGGAGATGCGGTGGGCGACGGTGACGCCCTCGGGCCCGAGAACTCCCCGCGCCAGGGCGACCGACGAGGCCATGGCGCCGACGTCCAGCAGTGGCGATGTCTCCACCGCGCCCGTGGCCAGCACCACGGCGTCGAGTCCTTCGAGTTCAGCGCCCGGCTCCGCGGTCTGCCCCAGACGTACGTCGACACGCGCGGCGTACAGCCCCCGTTCGTAGAAGCCGAGCAGCGCGGCCCAACCGGTGCGATGGGGTGCCAGAGCCGCCGTGGACAGCTGTCCGCCCAGCCGGTCGGCGGCCTCGAAGAGGACGACATCCGTCACCCCGGCATGGGCAAGGCCAGGGCACACTCCAGGCCCGCGGGTCCCGCCCCCACGACGGCGACGCGCTGGCCGGTGGCGCGTGCCGGGACCCACGCGCGCACCAGCGGTGCGGCGGGCCGACGCGGTTCGCCGGGCGGTGCGAGATCCGGGTTGACCACGCACAGCAGTACCGGGTCGAACGTACGGCAGTCCTCGTTGCAGGCCACGCAGGGCCGGACCTCCGTCGCACGTCCGGTGAGCACCTTGCGCGGCAGGTCCGGCCCCACGGCGGCCACGTCGACGGAGTGGAGCCAGGATCATCCTGGCTCCACTCCAGGTGCGGGCACCGTAGGTCTTCAGCGATTCACCCTTTGGTTTGTGGCATGTCCCATCAGGTGCGGGTCCAGCGCTGGTTGCTGTCGTTCGAGCAGGTGTAGAGCTGGATCAGGGTGCCGTTGGCGGTGCCTCCTGCGACGGCGTCGAGGCAGAGGCCGGACTGGACACCGACGATGGATCCGTCGGAGTTGAGGCGCCATTTCTGGTTGTCACCGCCCCAGCAGCTGTAGATCTGGACTTTGGAGCCGTTGCCGGTACCGGCGGCGTCCAGGCACTTGTTGCCGTAGACCCTGAGCTCGCCGGCGTCGGTGTACGTCCACTGCTGGTTGGTGCCGTTGTGGCAGTCCCACAGGTGGAGCTGGGTGCCGTCAGTGGTGCTGGTGCCGGGCACGTCCAGGCAGCGGCCCGAATCCACGCCCTTGATCTGTCCGGAATCCGCAGGGGGCGTGGTGGAGCCGCCGTTGAGTGCGTTGAGGACGGCGGAGTAGGCGGGCTTCTTGCTGCCGTCACCATTGAACAGCAGCGGCGTCTGCTCCGATCGCCAGGAATCGGTGTCGCGCACACCCCAGACGGTGATGCCGAGGCAGCGCGGGACTGCCAGGCAGTCGTTGGTGACGTTGGCGTAGGTCGCGGCCGGGGCGCCCTGAATGTCGAGTTCGGTGATGGCCACGTCGACGCCGAGGGCGGCGAAGTTCTGCAGGGTGGTGCGGAAGTTGCTGTTGTAGGGGCTTCCGTTGTTGAAGTGCGACTGGAAGCCGACGCAGTCGATCGGCACGCCGCGCTGCTTGAAGTCCCGGACCATGGAGTACACGGCCTGGGTCTTGGCCCAGGTCCAGTTCTCGATGTTGTAGTCGTTGTAGCAGAGCTTGGCCGCCGGGTCGGCGGCGCGCGCGGTGCGGAAGGCGACCTCGATCCAGTCGTTGCCGGTGCGCTGCAGGTTGGAGTCGCGCCGGGCTCCCGAACTGCCGTCGGCAAAGGCCTCGTTCACCACGTCCCACTGGGCGATCTTGCCCTTGTAATGGGCCATCACGCCGTTGATGTGATTGATCATCGCCTGGCGCAGCGTGCTGCCGCTGAGGCTCTGCATCCAGCCGGGCTGCTGGGAGTGCCAGGCCAGGGTGTGGCCGCGCACCTGTTTGCCGTTCTGCACCGCCCAGTTGTAGACGCGGTCACCGGCGGTGAAGTTGAACTGGCCGCGCTGCGGTTCGGTGGCGTCGATCTTCATCTCGTTCTCGGGCGTTACCGAGTTGAACTCACGGCCCGCGATCGTCGTGTACGCCGAGTCGCCCAGCCTGCCCGAGGCGATGGCGGCGCCGAAGTAGCGGCCGCTCTGCGCCGCCGCAGCGCCGAGCGTGTTCTCGGCGGCGTGTGCGGTCGGCGCGACCAGTGCGGCGACGACGCCGACGACCAGCGCCAACAGCAGGCCGCGGATCTTCCGGCGGATAGCGGGTCTGGGAAGGGCATAGGAGCCCATGACTGTGCCTCCAAGGTAGGAATCACGGAAGGACTGAAGGCGCAGGGGGATGCGTCGTCCGCTCCCCCTCGGCAGACGGACGGGGGACCGGAACCCGGGCAGCACGGAATCACCGGACACCGCGGTCATGGGTACCTCTCCAACTGCGCGAAGAGCCTGGATGCGCTGGTACGAACCTCACCGGAACGTGACGGGGTGGCGCGGGTTTTGGTGCGCGGGTCTGTCCTGTAGCCATGCGGGGATCTGCCGTGCAGCACCGACATGGTTCGACATCTCGAACCATGACCGGTTCCTCAGGCAGGGATGATTGAGGCATTGACGATGGATCGTCAATACTCCCCGCAGGAGAAGTTTCCGTTCCCCGCCCGAAACTTTCCGGGATCCTGGTGAGCCGGACAGCGAACCCCCGGCGCCGCCGTCGACAGATTCCGTAGGGCCGGGCCGGGGCCGGGACGAGTGCGTGTGTGCGGACACCGCTTGCCAAGCCCAAAGGGGAGGCACTGTTTGTGGACAGATCGGCGCCAGGCCTTGACCAGAGGGCCCCACATTCCTAGCTTGTGGCGTCAGAGCATCCGGAATTTCTTCGAAATGTTTCGAGATTGCCCCTGCCCCCGGACACGTTCGCTCCGCGGTTCATCGGGGACACCTCACCTCCGCCCCCAAAGAGGCCCGCTGATGTGGTTTCACCGCCCGCCCCCAGTCCGCCCAAGACGCTTACTCGCCGCCCTTGCGCCCTTGCTGCTCGTGGCCACCTTCCTCGGTGCCCAGCCCGCAGGCGCGGCGACCGTAGACCCCAACGCCTCGTATGTGCTGGTCAACCTCGGCGGCGACAACCCCGGCCCGTGCGATCTTCCGTCGACATACCGCTGGACATCAACGGGCGTACTGGCGCAGCCCAAGCCGGGGTGGGTCTCACTCAAGGACTTCACTGTCGTCCCCTACAACGGCAGGCAACTCGTCTACGCGACGACGCACGACACGGGGACGAAATGGGGTTCGATGACCTTCGGCCTGTTCACCAACTGGTCGGAGATGGCCGCGGCCAGCCAGAACACGATGTCAGCTTCCACCGTCGCGCCCACGCTCCTCTACTTCGCACCGAAGAACATCTGGGTGCTCGCCTACCAATGGGGTGGGACCGCCTTCTCCTACCGGACGTCGAGCGACCCCACCAATCCGAATGGCTGGTCATCCCCGCAGGTGCTCTTCTCCGGAAGCATCCCCGGCCCCGGAACGGGACCCATCGACCAGACGCTCATCGCTGACGGGACGAACATGTACCTGTTCTTCGCCGGTGACAACGGCAAGATCTACCGGGCCAGTATGCCGATCGGGAGCTTCCCGGGCAGCTTCGGCACGAACTCGACAGTGATCATGAGCGATACGACGAACAACCTGTTCGAAGCCCCGCAGGTCTACAAGATCCAGGGCCAGAACCGCTACCTCATGATCGTCGAGGCGATCGGCTCGCAGGGCCGCTACTTCCGCTCGTTCACGGCCACCAGTTTGAACGGCTCATGGACACCCCAGGCCGCGACCGAGAGCAATCCCTTCGCCGGCAAGGCCAACAGTGGCGCCACCTGGACCAACGACATCAGCCATGGCGAACTGATCCGCACCAGCCCCGATCAGAGCATGACCGTCGATCCCTGCCATCTGCAGTTGCTCTACCAGGGGCGCAGCCCCAACTCCGGCGGCGACTACGGCCTCCTGCCCTACCGTCCGGGTCTGCTGACTCTGCGGCGCTGACGGCGTGACACGAGTCCGGCTCCGGTATGGAGCCGGCCGGTGCGGGCTCGGCGGAAGGCCGAGCCCGCCCGGGTCACGCGACAGCGTCAGCGCTCATGGGGTCGGGCTGCAACGCTCACCAGCCCGAGGGCCATCGCGTAACGCGGTGCCCCGGCTGACGCCGGGCTGGACGTGATCTCCGCTCTGCTACAGGTCTCCAGCGGCCTGATCGGCCCGCGTAGGCCAAGGGGGGTCCGACATCGACACGAGACAGTGGGGGTGAGCAGGGTCGGGGACTGGCGCGGTGGCTGATGCTCCGATTCCAGTCCCCGGCCTACTCAGGAGTGCTGTGTGCCCGGCATCGTGTCCCAGAACGCGCACTGGTGTTCCGTCGAGTACCGGTCGTCGTCGATCAGGGCACTCCTGCCCCCAGCCCGCAGCGACAGCATCAGGCCCTTGCCCCTGTGATAGCCAGGCCAGACCGTCTGCCGGGCGACGGCCGGCCGACCGGTCTTCGTGAAGGCGCCCCAGTACCGCGTCATCTCGCGGGCGAGCCGGCGCTCGTCGGCGTTGAACAGCGGGGCGATGGGTGTGCCGTTGTTGAAGCTGGGCCAGATGTAGGCGAGTTCCGCGGCGTGGCCGGCCCCCCAGACGTAGCCGGGGATCTGCGTCAGGCCAGGGCCGGTCCGGTGGTCGAACTCGTACGCATAGGTGGAGGTGTACCGCTCAAGGGTCCGGGCGAGCGAGCGGAGCCCGCACCCGCCGATCCCCGCGACACTCCCCGAGTCGGTCATGATCCCGCCGATGAGGTACGCCGCGGTGTACCGGTCGGACGTATCGGGCCAGGGGTAACGGGTGAGGACCTCGTCGGCACGGGCGCCGGCGAGGTCCTGGACGAAGGCGAGGTAGGCCTCCTTGCCCGCGCCTATGTAGCCCGCGGCGAAGGTGCGGCCCTCGTCACGGTTGGCACCGACGACCACGGGCACGCGGGTGAACCTCCCGCTGCCCACCGCCTCGCGTAGTCCGGTCGGGAACGTCGGAGTTCCGTCCACGAGGCCGGCCGAGAAGGTCCGGCTCGCGTCGAGGAGCGTACCCGCCGAAGTCGACCGCAGACAGCCGAGGACGGCCGCCTGAGCCGTGCCGTCGCAGCCCGCCTGCCGGGCGAACGCCGTCCCCGCGGCCTCCGCCCGGGCCTGCGGCCCGCTGCGACAGGAGCCGCTCTGGATCATGGCGCGGGCGAACAGCCCGCGCGAGCCGGGCGACACGAGATGACCGCAGACGGACCAGCCACCCGCGGACTCGCCGTCGATGGTGACCTCACCGGGGTTACCGCCGAAAGCGGCTATGTTGTGCTGCACCCAGCGCAGCGCGGCCTGCTGGTCCATGAACCCGTAGTTGCCGGACTCGCCGCCCTCCTCGGTGAGGGCGGGCAGGCCGAGGAAGCCGAAGGCGCCGAGTCGGTAGTTGAGCGAGACGCCGATGACACCTGTCTCCTTGACGAGCTTCGACTCGTCGTTCTGCGAGCCGCTGCCGTTGGTCAGGCCACCGCCGTGGATGAAGACGTGCACCGGAAGACGGGCTCCGGCCCGCACGCCCGACGGCCGCCACACGTTGACGTCGAGGCAGTCCTCGGTCTCGCTGCGTGGACCGTTGGCGCTGGGCAGGACGGGGCAGGGATTGCCGAAGTCGGCCGCCTCCCGGACGCCGGTCCACCGCGCCGCGGGCCGCGGCGGCTTCCAGCGCAGGGAGCCGGTGGGCGCCGCCGCGTAGGGGATGCCGAGGAACCTCTCGACGCCCTTCGAGGTGGCGCCGCGCACGGCGCCTTTGTCGGTGGCCACCGCGGTCTGCGCCGTCGCGGACGCCGTCGCGGGCAGCAGCCCGACGACGGCGAGGGACATGACCAACGCGCCGCCCAAGGCGGTACGGATTCTGCTGGCAGTCATGGATGGGGACCTCTCTGGCCGGGTGCCGGCCGCACGGTGCGGCCGGCACCCTCGGTGGTGGGGGAAGGAGCCGGGCCGGGGGCCGGCCCGGCATCAGACGCCGCTCGTCACCCGGCCGATGTCGCGAGCCGGGCGGTCAGCGGGTGACCTCGACGCCGCCGTGCAGGGGGAGCGTCCGCGACGAGGAGCCGGCCCACACCTCCCGGTGCCCGGTGCCGAGCTCCCAGGTGTGGGAGGAGGTGTTCCAGTACTTCAGCTGCTGTGCGTCGACCTGGATGCGTACGGTCGTCGACTGGCCGGCGCGCAGATGCACCTTCTGGTAGCCGCCGAGCGAGCGCACCGCCTGGGGCGCGGTGGTCTTCGGGCTCGCACCGACGTAGACCTGGGCGACCTCGTCACCGTCGCGGGTGCCGGTGTTCTTCAGCGTGAACGAGACGGTCAACTTGCCGTGACTCTGCCGAACTGCGAGGTCGCGGTAGGCGAAGGAGGTGTACGACAGGCCGTAGCCGAAGGGGAAAAGCGGGGCGGCCTTCTCCTTGTCGTACCAGCGGTAGCCCACGTAGATGCCCTCGGAGTAGTTCTCCTGGTTGTCCACTCCCGGGTACCTGAGCGGGTCGCCGGCGACCGGTGTGGCGGACTCGCTCGCGGGGAACGTCTGGGTGGTCTTGCCCGACGGGTTCACGTCGCCGTAGAGCAGGCGGGCGGTGGCCTCGGCCCCGTTTTCCCCGGGGTAGTACGTGTCGAGCACCGCCTTGACCTTGGACAGCCACGGCATGGTGATCGACGATCCCGTGTTGAGGACGACGATCGTGTTCGGGTTGGCGTCGGCGACGGCGGAGATGAGCCCGTTCTGGTCGGCCGGCAGGGAGAGGTTCTTCCGGTCGGCGCCCTCGGTACCGTCGTCGTGGGCGAAGACGATGGGGGTCTTCACCTGGCGGGCCAGGGCCACGGCCTGCTCCCGGGCGGCCTGCGCGGCCTGCGGGGTGACCCAGTTCAGCCGGATCTTGGCCGGTGCGCCCTGGATGGCTTGGGCGTTGGCCGCGAAACGGTGCGTTCCCGCCGTGAGGTGCACCGTGGCACTGCTGGAGCCCAGGAAGCCGGTGATGACGCTCTTGCCGTCGATCTTCAGCGCGCCGTACGCGGCGGGAAGGTCGTAGACGAAGGAGTAGTCGCCGTCGGCCGGCACCGTGAGGGTGCCGCCGTAGTCGAAGGCGGCGGCCGGGGTGACGGTGATCGTGCCGTCCGAGCCGACCGGCAGGGCGGGGCTGAGGGCCGTCGCGGGAATGGGGGCGCCGGTGTTGTCGACGCCGGCCGCGTAGCGCACCGTGGCCTTCCGGCCGGCCCGCTGCGTGATGGTGGCCAGCGGCGAGGCCGCGGAGTCCGGTACGACATTGGAGCTGCCGCCGCCGGTGACCTTCGGTGTCTTCGCGGTCGGGCCGATGAGTCCGATGTTGGTGTCCTCGCCGGTCAGCGGAAGCGCCTTGCCGGTGTTCTTCAGCAGGACCGAGCCGGACTCGGCCACCTTCTGCGCGACCTTGGCGCCGCCCTTCGGGTCGCGTGCGGGCCTCCGGCCGGCGGCGCCGTCGAGGAGACCGAATGTGTTCATCTGGCTCAGGATGCGGGCGACCGAGTCGTTGAGCTTCGAGACCGGAATGGTGCCGTTCGTTATCGCGGTCTTCAGTTTGTCGCCCAGAAAGACGCCGCTCGGCATCTCCTGGTCGAGGCCGTTCACGATGTCGGTCGTCGCGTGGGCCGCGCCCCAGTCCGACATGACCCAGCCCTGGAAGCCCCACTGCTCTTTGAGGATCGAGTTGAGCAGTTCGTCGCTGCCGCAGCCGTGGCTGCCGTTCACCGAGTTGTACGAGCACATCACCGCACCGGCGCCGGCCTTGACGGCGGCCTCGAAGGCGGGCAGCTCGATCTGACGCAGGGTCTGCTCGTCGACGTTGACGTTCACCCCCATGCGGTTGTCTTCCTGGTTGTTCTCCGCGTAGTGCTTGACGGTGGCGATCAGGCCCTGGCTCTGAACGCCCCCGATCTCGCCGGACACCATGCGGGAGCTGAGCAGCGGGTCCTCGCTGAAGGTCTCGAAGTTCCGCCCCGCGTACGGCACCCGGATGATGTTCGTCATCGGTGAGAGCAGGACGTCCTGGCCGAGCGCACGGCCGTCGCGTCCGATGACCTGGCCGAACGTACGAGCCAGTCGGTCGTCGAAGGACGAGGCGAGCGCGACCGGCGCCGGCATCGCGGTGGCGTGCGCGTTGACCCGGACGCCCGCCGGACCGTCGGTGAGCCGCAGTTCGGGGATGCCGAGGCGGGGAACCCCGGGGATGTATCCGGCCTGGCCGAGGGCACGGGGATCGGTGCCTCCATGAACGAAGGACAATTTCTCGTCCAGCGACATCCGGGCGATGAGGGCAGCGACGCGGGGAGACACGGTGACGGTGCCCCGAGCGTCACCCGCCCCCACGCCCGAGGCGCCAGGGGCCACGGCCGTGCCCGCGGCAAGGAGCATCGCGCTCGCTCCCGCGATCAGGGCCGTGCGGCGCAACCGGCCTCTCCTGCGACGTCGTACCGATGTCCGATTGAACTCCATGCGGACTCCTCACCAACGAAAAGATTCGACGATTTGAGTCTGAACAATTCATGTCTCTGATGGACGGAATTGAGATGGCGAATCGGCCTGACGGCAGACGACAGCAAGCAATATATGTGATTCCTGTGACCGGCAATTGATTGACCGATCTCCGCACGATTGCCGGGGGCTGAGACTGCGCCGACGCTGCCGGAGTTGCCGGGCCGTGAGGTCGGACTGGGGTGTGTCCGCCACGGTGGTGGACCGGGTGACCGCCGCGTGCGGCCGGCTACCGGGACTGTTCGAAGAGCCAGTCGATGACCACGTCGTTCTCGTACGTCTGGGCCCATGCGAAGTGTGGGCTCACCGGTGTCGTTCCGGGCGTATAGCTCGTGAACAGGACGTGACTGCGCGCGGCCCGGGCCTGCCGTAGGAGTTCCCGCGACCGGGCCTCGAAGTGCGCCTTTGGCAGATCGTTGGCCCACTCTCCGCGGCTGACCGGTGCACCGGCCGCCTCGAGCGCGTTCATCAGTGTCCAGGTACCGGGGTTGCCGAACCGGCCCTCCCGGTAGGGGACGACCGGGTCGTCGACGGAGTGGTCGGCCCACATCGGAATGTGCGTGATCCTCTCCATGGTGGCCGGGTCGCCCCAGCCGGCCGTGGGCAGGGCAGCCGCGAACGCCTCGGGTCGCTTCGCCAGCAGGCTGTAGATGCCACGCCCGCCTGAGGACAGGCCGACGACGTAGAGCCGGTCTGTGTCCACGTTGCGGGAGCGCTCGCTCACGAAGGTGTCAATGAGTTCGATCAGCGCGGCCTGGACCTTGGCGTCGGTCCAGTCCGTGCCGTCGGGTCCGTCCATGGGACGGGGCAGGGGGATCTGCGGAGAGAGGACGAACGCGGGGTTGCGGCGCTGTCGTTCCGGCTTGGCGAACGTGACCGCGATCCGGTTGGAAGTGAGCTGGGTCATATTGTTGTCCGCGACTTCGCCACCGCCGTGCAGGGTGACGACGAGCGGGTACCGCGTGCGCGTCTGAGGATTGCGTACGAATCCCTCGGGCTGGTACAGCCGGAAGTCCAGTTCGAAACCCGCGGAATCGGTGAAGGAACCGGCGGCGAAATCGTCGACCACGGGAGTGATGATCTCGTTGTTCCGGCTCGCGAACGGACCAGCCGTGAGCACCAGTTCACCTCCCGGGGTGCGCACGTCCGCGACCTGTCTGACGGAGTACGCGCGGTCGAGCGGAAGGGGATCGGTGCCGGCTGCCCGCGCGTTGGAGTCGTTCGGGTCGAGTTCGACGATCAGGCGGTCCCCCGGCCGTCCGGGATCGGATCGGTCGTCCACTTCGGCGACGGTGTTGGGGTAGACCCGGGTCACCGTGCGAGCCGCTGTCTTCCCGCCCACAGTGGCCTTCACCTGGAAGGCGGTGGGCGGGATCACCCCGCCGCGTAAGTCGATGCGATGCGAGTACTGGATGGCAACGGCTGTCACCAGCCAATTGGTCCTCGGCATCACCCGCGTGACGAGGTCCGTTCGCAGGACCGGATTGGGTCCGGACGCCTGTCGCCCTTCGGATGCCGCTGTCGTGGTGTCGGCGGCCGCAGCGGTCGCCGTGCTCACGGCCGGCGCCGTGACCGCACCTGCCGTGACGGTGAGCACCGTGCGTCTGGTGATCCCTCTCATGGGTCCTCGTCTCAGTCGGTGGGACACCCGGACCAGGTGCCTCTGTGTGGTTCCGGCGCCCGACTCCGGACTCCCGGAAGCGGGCGGCACGTTGTGGGCCCGAGCGGCACGTGCGGTGTCTCCGGCCGACGGAGGCTCCGCTCGGGCCCGGGACGCCGGTCACAGGGAGAAAGCGCCGGCCACCAGGCGCCGACGGTCATGACGAGGGTGGTGGCTGAGCCCAAGGCTGCCGGCATGGCGGCGCTCGCTTTCTCGGGGACGGCCCTCGGCGGCGGTGGGCGGAGCTGGGGGACAGACCGAGGTGTTACGCGAGAGTGTCGAAGCACCAACGGATCCGTGTCCAGCATCAAACCGAGATCTGTTCATGCGATAAGCGCATCAATTCAAGGGCCGAGTACCCAGCCCCCGGTTCGACGAAGGCTGGCGTATTGGTGGCCAGAGCATCTGCCAGAGTGCAGGCGACGTGCAACGCCCCGCCGCAAAGAGGCCCGCAGCGCAGACACGCAGACAGACGGGCACGCCGTCAGCCCTGGCCCCCCACTTGCTCATCACACTATTTCTCACCATCAGCGGTTCACCACTGACCTGTGTGTTCTCCAGCGGGGTGACGGGCTGGTGGGCGAAGCCGCCGACGGGGCACGGCCTGGAGCGCGGCTCCTGTTGGTCGTGCCGGGCGGCCGTCCGGGGCCGGGCCGGTGGGGTTTTGGTGCTCTGGCGGGACAGGGCATGTGCTGGCGGAGGTTCCGAAACGTCCGACGGACCCGGGCCGGGGTGAGCCGGCTGACACCCCACCGGCCCCTGGGTCACCCAGCAGGCACGCAATTACCTCATGGATCTCGGCGACCATGCCCAGTCGATCAGGTTCCTCATCCGGGACCGCGGCGCGTACTTCACCGAAAGCTTCGAGACCGTCTTCCAGGCCATCGGCGCGCGTGTCGTCCCCACACTGCCCCAGGTGCCCCGGATGAACGCCATCGCCGAACGCTGGATCGCATCATGCCGCCGCGAGGCCACCGACCACATCCTGATCATCGGACAGACCCACCTCCGCCTCATCGTCAACGAGTACGCGGACCACTACAACAGACACCGGCCACACCGAACCCTCGAACAACGGCCACCAGACCCGCTGATCACCCCTGAACCCCGGCCAGCCAACAACCCCACACCGGTCTCCCGGCACGATCGACTCGGCGGCCTCATCCACGCATACAAGCAGGTCGCATAGGGTGACAGCATTTCCGGCACCCACAGGCGGACAGCAGCGCGTCGAGGACCCGCACCTCATGCCCTGCACCCGTGAGGGCGGTGAAGATGTGCGAGCCGATGAAGCCCGCGCCCCCAGGGACCAGGATCAACATGCCACCGACCGTAGGGCCGCGCACCCGGTCGCGGGCCGTTTGAACCGAGGACGTCAGGGGTTCGTAAGCGTTACCGCGTCGGCGCGGTTTCGGCCGGCCGGGCTGCCGCCACCGTCAGGAGAGCGAAGGCGGCGGCGAAGCCGAGCATGGTGAAGACCCCCTTGGGCCAGAAGATGTGGCTGTCGACGAACGACCAGCAGGCGGCGGACAGGACGGCGGCGCCCGGCAACACCCGCACGCCGTGGCGGCGCCAGAGCACCGTACACGTGGCGAACGAGGCCACGGCAAGTCCGTACACCCCTGCCCGGCCCAGTTCGTCTCCGACGACGAACAGCGGCCCAGCCGCGCCGCGGACGCCGTGGTCCACCACGGTGCCAGCGGATATGCCGGCCACCGCGTCCAGACCGGAGTAGTACGCGGCGAACCAGAGGCACCCGGCCCAGGCAAGAACCGTCAGCGCCCCTTCCGCATCCCGGCGCGGCTTCCCCCACAGGGGGACCACCAGGCCGAGGACGAGGAGAGGGAAGACAGGCAGCAGGGCGATGTGCATCCCGGCCCAGTGGCCGGCCGTCGATGCCGTCAGATGCCGGGGATGCATCAGACCGGCGGTGGCCAACAGCAGCGGAGCCACGGTGACCAGAACTGTCACGCGCACGGTACGGAAGGATCGCATCCGGTCACGGTAGGCGGCCGCCCACTGCTCCGCCGCCCCCACTCACCACGCGTAAGACCCCCGTAAGACGGTCGGCACGTCGGCGAGAGGGAAAGACTCACCCGACAGGCCGACGACGACGGTCCCCGAACATCCGCACGGTCAGCCGCACCGCCCTCACCGAGGCCACGACCACCAACATGACGAGCCAGTTACACGGATAATCCAGGGGTACCACCGACGAGTTGGCCCTCCTCCCCGGCCGGAGCAGCACCGGCAGCGCCACCGTCGTCAGCGCACCCGCGACCAGCAGAGCCGCGCGGACCGGCCCGCGCACACCGCCCCGCACCAGCGCCAGCCCGACCAGCAGCACCACCGGGGCGATCACCACGTCGTGCAGCACAACCGCCCCTGAAGGATGTCAGTATTCCGCTCAGGCTGCTGAGCTGGGCCTTTTCTGTGGACGGTGAGCCAGCCAGGGCGGCGTGGTGTGGTACTCGTTGATCAGTCCGCCAAGTACCTGTCGGCGATGGAGATCGCCACCCGGCACGTCCACGCCCTGGGCGTCACCGCCCACCCGACCGGCGCATGGGTCACCCAACTCGCCCACAACCTGCTCATGGACCTCGACAACAGAGCCGGGTGCTTCCGGTTCCTCATCCGGGACCCGGACAGTAAGTTCACCGCCCCTCTCGACGCCGTCTTCGCCGGCAACGGCACAGCCGTCATCCCGACACCGCCACAAAGCCCTGCGCTTGCCGAAAATATCATCCGCCCTGGTGGGATGCGGTGTGCGCGGTGTACGGGAGGTCAACCGGCGTAGTCGCCCGAGCGGGCGCTCTCGCGAGGCTGGCGCTTACCGAGGCAAGATGATCGACCGTGTTGCTGCGACTGGCCTACTTGGGCGTGGCGAATGCGTTCGCCATGCTGCGCCTGCTACCGATGGGCGATCGGGACAAGACTGTCGAGATACTCGCCTTGCGCCACCAGATCATGGTGCTGGAGCGCCAACTGGGCAAGGATCGGGTGCGGTTCACCCCGAGCGACCGGGCATTTCTGGCGGCGCTGCTGCACCGGCTCCCCATGGACGTGCTCCGCGGAGTGCGGCTGCTGGTGCGTCCGGATACGGTGCTGCGCTGGCACCGCGACCTTCTTGCACGCCGCCATGCTGTCGCCCCCCCGACCCAGGCGCTCGGGACGGCCTCGGACCGTGCACTCGGTGCGGGGCCCTGGTGTTGCGCCTGGCGCGGGAGAACCCCGGCTGGGGGTATCGGCGCCTGCACGGTGAACTGCTCGTCCTGGGCATGAAGGTGGCCGCTTCCACCGTCTGGGAGATCTTGCAGGAGGCCGGCATCGATCCGGCACCCGAGCGGTCCTCCAGCACGCGGGCGGACTTCTGCGCTCCCAGGCCGAGGCCCTGCTGGCCTGGCCTGTGACTTCTTCGAAACGGTCACGCTGTCCGGGGCTCGGATGTACGTGATTGCCGTCATCGAGCACACGAGCCGACGGATCCGGGTGCTGGGTGCCACCGCGCACCCGACCTCAGCGTGGGTGGCGCAGGCTGCGAAGAACCTTGTCATGGACCTTGAGGACGTGGGCTACCAGGCGCGTTACATGATCAGGGACCGGGACGGGAAGTTCCCCGACCTGTTCGATGCCGTCCTGGCGGATGCGGGGATCGAGGTCGTGTTCAGCGGCGTTCAGATGCCGAGAATGAACTCGATCACGGAACGGTGGGTGCAGACCTGCCGACGGGAACTCCTGGACCGCACCTTGATCTGGAACACCGGCACCTGCTCCACGCCCTACGGGAGTTCGAGCATTTCTACAACGGACACCGACCACACCAGGGCATCGCCAACGCCCGCCCACTGCACCCATTACCTGCGCCGATCGACAATCCGGACACATTAGCCCGCCTCGACATACGACGCCGCGATCGCCTCGGCGGCCTTCTCCACGAATACCAGCATGCCGCATGACCTGCACGGATGAAGTTATCGGCAAGCGCAGTGTCGGGAGACTCGAATTCATGGAACGCGCCGAGTGGGTGCACGGCACCGTCCCGGCGGTGTCGTCCACTCCCGGAGGATGTCATCCGCTCCTGGGAGCTTCGGCACGTCGCCGGTGTCAGCCGGTTCGTAGACCGTCGAGAAGAACGGTCAGCACCAAGTGGTGACCGTGTGCAGGGTCAGGCTCGAGTCCCAGCACGCATCCCTGTGCCGCTGGGGCGCCGGTCAGCCGCAGCACTTCCTGCCAGGCCAGATCCCGGCGAAGACGTCCCTGGTCCTGAGCGCGTTCGATGACCCTCCGGGTGAGGTCGAGGAGCTCGTGGCGCTGCTGGGCGACAGCGGGCCCGCCGTGCTGGTCCAGGGAGCCGGACAGTCCCGCGTTCTGAGCGGTGCGCAGGGCCAGGCCGGTGAACAGCAACGAGAAGCCCTCCCAGGCGTCATCGCAGTCCAGAGCCTGGCGTGCGGTGTCGATCAGTTCGGTGAGGATGTCGCTCAGCACCGCCGCCATGAGCTGGTCGCGTTCGGGGTAGCGCCGGTAGACGGTGCCCACACCGACGCCGGCCTCCCGCGCGATCTCGTGGTAGCTCACGTCCAGCCCGGTAGAGGCGACGGCACGACGCGCTGCCGCGAGAACCCGCGCGGCATTGCGCTGGGCGTCGGCGCGTACGGGCATCGCCGTCCCCTGGGACGCCGCGGGCCGCTCCGTGTTCATGACCTCATCTTATCCATAAGTGGACAGCCTCTGTCCGCCTCCTCTACTCTGAAGAAACGGACAAGATTGGTCCGTTTGCTTGACTCGTACGAGAGGTGTGAAGCATGGGGTCCCGCGTGTGGCTGGTCACCGGCGCGCCCGGCGGGTTGGGCCAGGCCCTGGTCGGTGAGGTTCTGAGTGCAGGTGAGCGAGTGATCGCGGTCACGCGCGACGACGAGCCGCTGCAACCGCTGACCGCCGCCTTTCCCGGGCGTCTGCGCACCGTGAGCGTGGACATCACCGACGCCGGTGCGCTGCGTCCGGTACTGGATGACGCGATCGCCGGGTTCGGCCGCCTCGACGTCGTCGTCAACAACGCCGGCTACGCGCTGGCGGGCCCCTTCGAGGAACTGGACGACACGGAGCTGCGCGCCCAGTTCGAAGTGAACTTCTTCGCCGCCGTCAATGTGCTGCGCGCCGCTCTGCCCTACCTGCGCGCGGCGAAAGCGGGCCGTGTGCTGCAGATCAGCTCGCTGGCGGGCCAGATCGGAGTGTCCCGGGGATGAGCGCCTACACGGCCAGCAAGCACGCCCTCGAAGGTCTGAGCGTCTCACTGGCCGCCGAGCTCACCCCGCTGGGCATCCGGACGACGATCGTGGAGCCCGGAGCGGCCCGCACCGACTTCCGCGCCAACTGGGCGAGCCGGCTGCCCAGCAGCGCCGCCCTCCCCGATTACCTCCCCGTGCACGAAGCGCTGGCGCGCTCCGCCGGCGCCGTGGGAGGCCAGGTCGGCGACCCCGCCCGCATGGCCCAGGCCCTCGTCGTCCTCGCCGATATGCCGAGCCCACCGCTGCGCCTTCCCCTCGGCAGCGACGCCCTCGCCGGCATCGAGAACGCCCGCAGCGACCAACTCGAAGAGCTACGCCGATTCGCGACCCTGAGTGCTTCCACCGACCACACAAAGGCGAACTGACATGTCCGAGCACCGCACCACCAGCCGTTTCGCCGTCGTCACCGGCGGCAGCGAGGGCCTTGGCCTGGCCATTGCCGATGCCCTCGCCCACGACGGAGCGGACCTGATTCTTGTCGCCCGCAACCGCGACAAGCTCGAGACCGCCGCCAAGAAACTCGGCCGGCACGGCACCACCGTGCACACAGTGCCCGCGGACCTCTCCGCGCCCGATGCCCCCGCCCGGATCGCCGCGCACATCGGAAACCTGACAGACCGGGTCGACACCCTCGTCAACAACGTCGGCACCGCACACTTCGCCTCCCTTGCCGACACCACGGTCGACGCGATGAACACCATGTGGCACCTCAACGTCCAGGTGCCGCTGCTGCTGAGCCAGCAACTCCTGCCCGCCCTCCTGAACGCTCGGGGAAGCATCATCAACATCAGCAGCTACTGGGCCCACAAAATGGTCGCAGGCCGCCATTCGGCCGCCTACTCCGCCACCCGCGGAGCGCTCAACTCCATGACCCAGTCGCTGGCCAGTGAACTCGGCCCCCAAGGAGTCCGTGTCAATGCCATCGCTCCCGGCGCCGTCCGCACTCCCAAGTACGAACGCTCCTATATCGCCCCCATGACCGCGGAGGAGCGCGCCGTACACGACGAACAGATCGAGCACTCCTACCCCCTGGGACGCCTGGGCACTGCCGATGACGTCGCCACCGCGGCCGCCTACCTGGCCTCGGCCCAGTGGACCACCGGCACCATCCTCGCCGTCGACGGCGGACTCACCATCCGCTGACTCGTGCAGGTTCCTGAGGCTGTGCCGATCTCGCAGCCGATCTTGCTTGTCGAGTGGGCAGTTGTTGCTCGGGGGCAGGCGACCCCGGGAGGCGACCTGGAACGCGTTCAGTGGGGCCTTCCAGCGCATGGCCCACCATTTGAAACTTGCCACCTGCTTCAGGCCGCTGCAATCGACAGCGCGCGGTGACGTCGGGTCCTGCCCAAACGTGTGCCGGGGATATACGGCCTCAGCCGTGGTCCCGCACCGCCGCGAGGCACTGATCGTAGAGGTCTGCCAGGTCGATCCGTCCGTCATGTCCGGCCCAGAGTTCGGTTGCCGTGTCGATACAGGCGAAGACCGTCGCGACGATCGCCTTGGCCTGCGTGTCGGGAGCCGGGCGGCCGGGGCCGTTACCCAGCCGCGCACGGATGACGGGGACGAGTTCGGCCTGCCAGCGCAGTCGCTTCTCGATGTAGCGGGCATGCAGCGAGGGCTGTCGAAGCCCCGGCGTGTCCTGTCGCGAGACCGGCCACGCGGTCGGGCTCACTTACGGCCGACAGGTCAGCCCGATGCTCTCCCAGACCGATTCCCGTCTCGGCTGCATGCAGACCCCCACCGCGTTCGGCACCGGCCTGGGCGCCAGCAACCGGGAGAACATCAATGCAACGTACTGCGAAGACCTCCGGGAGAGGCCACCTGCGCCGCAGGAACCGCCTCGCCCTCCTCGGCACGGCCGCGGCCGTCACCCTGGGCACGGGCCTGGCCGTCTCCGACCACGACGAGGCGACTGCGCGCACCGAGGACGTCATCGTCGGCCAGGGAGCCGACCACTTGCCGAACCGTACGGCATCGGACTGGGTGACCTACGCCGACCATGTCCTGGTCGTATCGGCCACCAGCGAGAAAGAGATCGCACCCACCCAGCAGGAGGTGGAGCGCGGGGAGGGCACCGTTGGCCGTACCGTGACTCTGACGGTCGACAAGATGCTGTGGTCCCGGCCCGACGCGCCCCGCCCGGCGCCGGACACCTGGGAATACAGCGCCATGGGCTGGCAGTTCCAGGACGGCGACACCGGAAACCGCACCAAGATGGCACTGATCGACCAGCCGCGGGTCGAGCCGGGTCACCGGTACGTCACGGCGGTCAGGTGGGAGGAGACTGCCTGTTCCCCCGGGGACGCCCCGGAACCCGCCCAGTGGCGCGGGCTGGGCGAGGGCTCGGAAGTGCCGTTCGACGCAGGTGTCATAGGCCAGGGCGAGCTGGAAGGACACTCTCGCACGGCCGCACAGGCCCGCAGCGCGAAACTTGAGGCCGGGGACGACGCCGGGCTGGAGGACCAGTTAGCCGGCCGTGGAGAGGACGCCCTGGTCCAGGAACTGAACGCGGCTCACCCGCATGAGCCGGAGACGTTCGGTCCTGCGCGGCCACGCGACATCTGCGCCTGATTCGCAAAACAGCCGCCGCTCTGCCCCGCACCCCGGGCGCGGGGCAGAGCATCCCCGAACCCCCGAAAAGGGACCTGCTCTGTTGGAAGGCCGCTCATCGCCCGGCAGAGCCGAACGTTTCCCGGTACTCCTCCGTCCTAGGAGGGACAGGGAGGGAACCCATGACCGGACGCCGCCGCACGTTACGCCGTATCGGGCGCCGCGCCGACGCCGCTGACCCCCGCGGGCCCGACAGAAACACACCCGACACCCTCACCCCCGACAGGACCGACGTGGACGTCTCACGCGTGCGCGCGATCCTGGCCCTGGGCGGCGTGCCGTGGGGCGACCTCGATGACGGGGTGCAGGAGGTACGGCTGAAGCTGCTGGAACAACGCGCCGATCCGGACCGCACGGCGGTTCGCGACACCTCCGCGTGGAGCAGCGTCGTCGCCGCCCGCGTCGCCGCGGACTGGCACCGGGCCGGCGCGCGCGACGACGGGCTGCGTGCCCGGCTCGCCGCCCGTTGGGCGCAGCAACCCGTCGCGCAACACACCGAAGAAGACCGCACAACGGCCCTCGCGGTGGCGGACGGACTCGGCTCCCTGCCCCCTCACCAGCGTCAGATACTGACGTTGCGCTACTACGCCGATCTTCCGGTACGTGACATCGCAACGCTGCTCGGCGTCCCCGAAGGCACGGTCAAAAGCCGCCTGCACACGGCCGTGGCCGCACTGCGCACCCGGCTGCGCGAGACGGAGGTGATCCACGGTGACCGAACCGACAGAGACTGAGGAGATTCGACTGCGACGGGCGTTCGCACTGATCGGGGAAGAGGCCGGGCGCCCGGACCCCACCGCGGCGCCCACGGCCCCGACGGCTGCGATCCGCACCCTCACAACGGCGACCCGCCCCCCGCGCAAACAGCGACGTGTCCGCGCGGCACTCGCCGCAGCGGCAGCCGTCTGCGTCACCGCCATCGTCGTGACAGTGACAGTCACCGCCGACGACGGCTCCGGAAAGAATGCCGACACCACAGGCCGAGGACAGACCTTCCCAGAAGCACTCGCCTGCGCGACCGCCGTAGTAGAAGGCGACCTGACCGCGGTACGCCCGGCCGGCCAGGGCCGGGTACACGTGACCGTGTCCGTGGACCAGTGGTTCAAGCCCAGCACAGGGCCCGCCACTGCACGATTCGACCTCGCCGACCCCGCCGTCGCGGACCCCGCCGAGGCATACACCACCGGGGACCACCTCCTACTGCTCGTCCCCCGGCGCAAAGGACAGATTCCCGACACCTCCCAAGGCCAGGAGCTACGCCCGATGCGCGACCGGATCACCCGCACCCTGCCGGAAGCAGCTCACACCCCCTGCCCTCCTGAGTTCCAGTGAGGCACTGCGCCTGCCGGAATCTCATCCGCCCTGGTGGGGGCAGTTCTTCGGGTTTCCCGAAATCTTGGCCGCGGTAGCTCGAGCTGGCGCTCTCGCGCAGTTGCCGTCAGAGCGTCATGTTGATCGATCGTGCTGCTGTGACTGGTTTACCTGGGTGTAACGAACGCCTTCGCGATGCTGCGCCTGCTGCTGATGACCGACCGGGACAAGGACGCGGAGATCCTTGCCCTGCGCCACCAGATCACCGTGCTGGAACGCCAACTCGGCGAGGAAAAGATCCGGTTCACGCCCGCGATCGGGCGTTCCTGGCGGCGCTGCTGCACCGGCTGCCACTGCACGTCCTGCGAAGACTGCGGCTGCTCTCACGTCCCGACACGGTGCTGCGTTGGCACCGCGACCCCGTCGCACGCCGCCATGCCGCCTCCTGCCGGCCCAAACACCCGGGACAACCACGCACCGTGCGCTCCACCGCATCCTGGTGTTGCGGCTGGCGAAGGAGAACCCGAGCTGGGGGCACCGACGCCTGCACGGCGAATTGCTCGTGCTCGGGGTGAGGGTGAGCGCGTCCACCGTCTGGGAGATCTTGAAGGAGGCGGACATCGACCCGGCGCCCGAGCGGAACTCCAGTACCTGGGCCACCTTCCTTCGCAGCCAGGCTGATGCCCTGCTGGGCTGGCCTGCGCCGTCATGGAAACAGTCACCCTGTCGGGGGTACGGATGTACGTGCTCGTGGTGATCGAACACGGCAGTCGCGGGATCCGCATCCTGGGCGCCACCGCGCATCCTGGGTAGCACAAGCGGCGAAGAACCTCGTCATGGACCTCGAAGGCCTGGGCTGCCGCGCACGGTTCATGATCCGGGACCGGGACGGGAAGTTCCCCGCCCTCTTCGATGCCGTCCTCAAGGACGCGGGGATCGACGTCGTGCTCAGCGGCATCCAGATGCCACGAATGAACTTGATCACGGAGCGCTGGATACAGACCTGCCGCCGCGAGCTCCTGGACCGGACATTGATCTGGAACCAGCGGCAACTCCTCCATACACTGCGCGAGTACGAGCAGTTCTACAACGGACACCGACCACACCAGGGCATCGCGAACGCCAGGCCGCTGCACCGCTCGCTCCCGCCGATCGACGATCCCGACGCGTTAGCCCGCCTCGACTTACGCGGACACGATCGTCCCGGCGGCATCCTCCACGCATATCAACATGCGGCGTGACCTGCACGAATGATGTTTCCGACAAGGGCAGGCACTGCCCCCTCACAGACCGCCGGACTTAACAGCCAACCCTGTAGGTGCCAGAAACCCATTCGTGCTGGTCATATGGGCGACCGCTGCGGTGGGCCCACCAGCCTCGTTGCCGACCCAGCCTCTCTCCCACCGGCATGGTGGAGTGCTACTGCGACTGCTCTACCTGACCTTGACGAGCATGTTCACCCTGATACGGCTCCTACCGAGGAGTGGCCACGACAAAGACGCCGAGATCCTGGCCCTACGCCACCAACTCACCGTGCTGCAGCGACAGACGGACAAACCGAAGCTCACCTGGCCAGACCGTGCGCTGCTGGCCGCCCGCCTGCATCCCTTCCCCCGTGTACGTCTTCGCCAACTACATCTGTTCGCCTCACCTGACACAGTGCTGCACTGGCACCGTGAGCTGCTGCGCCACCGCCACGCGAAGGCTTCCCACCGCAAACGGCCGGGACGACCCCGCACCATACGATCCATCCGCGCCCTGATGCTACGGCTGGCACGAGAAAATTCCAGCTGGGGCTACCGGCGCATCCACGGCGAACTCGCCTCCCTCGGCATCAAGCCCGCCGCCAGCACCGTGTGGAACATCCTCAAAGAGCACGGCATAGACCCAGCGCCCGAACGCGACCGCACCACCTGGGCGTCGCTCCTGCGCTCCCAGGCCCAGTCCATCCTCGCCGCCGACTTCTTCGAGACCAAGACTCTGACGGAGCGACGCTGTACGTCCTCGCAATGATCGAGCACGCCAGAGGAGCCAGCCCAGTAGCCGGCAGAAGATCAGGTAGAGCAGTCGCAGACCCACGATCACTGATCATGCCCATACTCGGACGATCGCAAAGCCCCAGGTCAACCACCGTAGGGCAATAAAGAAACCCTTCAGGGTCAGACGAAGCCGCGCCATAGCTGTAGCCGAGCGAGATATGCGGGCGCCCGCCGGAGTGCTGAAGCGCCTCGTCACCACGGGCCTTACGTATCGCTGACCGGATCCGCTCGATGAGGGCAACCGTGTCCGCCTCCGGCCAGACGTCCATCAACGCACCGGTCCAAGTCGCGGCACACGCCGTGTCCCCCGCAGGTCGTGTCGCTTTCGGGGTGTCCGACAAACGGGTGCGTGTCGCCACTGGGGCGCGCGGGCACCGCGGCGGGGAGCGCCGCGCGTGGTCTACCGCGATGGCTGGTCTCCCCGCTGGGGCAGCCCTGGTCACCAGCGACGTAAACGGGTCACTTTCGCGCCGTGTGCCAATGGGCTTGCTCAGCGTCACTGGGTAGTCTTCGCTGACATCAGACCTGCACACCGCATTACCGAAGTCCCGCCCTGGTCGGTCGGCGGCTACTCGGGGCGCGGCTCATTCCGAATGGTGCGGCTTGCGAGGCGCTTGCCCGGCTGTGATTGCGCTGCGAGCATCCTGCCGCGCGCTCTGCGGCGGCCGGGGGTACGGGACAGGCTCCGGTCGGGCCCCTCACCCGCCGGTTCTGTCCCCATGGACGACCATCAGGAGTGCAATCCCATGCTTCGATCGAAGCTCCGGTCCCTGCTGCTCGGCGCAGGCACTGTCACCGTCATGCTGGGCACCGCCCTGGCACCGGCCACCGCGGCCGCAGCAGCACCGGCTCCGGGGGACGTGTCCCCAGCCGCCTTGTCATGCACGGTTCCTCGCGGATACACCTACACGTCGGTTTCGCTCACCACAACATGCTCCACCAGCGGTCTGAGCCCGCTCTACAACGTGGTTGCGCCCAGGACGGGCCTGTGGGCCTGCACCGTCCCCGCGGGCTTCACCTACACCGCGACCTCGAGCACCATCGTTTGCTCCACCAGCGGACTCGGCACCAGTTACCTTCTCCGGGCGCTCTGAGGCCACACACCGTCTCCGGCCCGAACCCTCCCGTTCGGGCCGGAGATGCGGCAGCAGGTAAAACACCTGTTCTGGGTCTGTCAAACGAACGGCCCTGTCTCACATTCGGTGGTGACGGAGTATGCCGCTGTCCGAGGAGGATGCGGTGGCGAGTAGGGTGAAGCCTGCTCGTCCGTACATCTGGCGCGCGATCCGCTTGGTCTTGGTGTTGACGCCCTCGGTGGGGCCGTTGCTGTACGGAAACGTGAGCGCGGCGATCACGGCGTCGCGGTCTCGGTCCAGGCTCCGGGCGAAGGAGCGCAGATGAGGCAGATCGTTCGCTCGGACTTGGACGATCCAGCGTGAGAGCCCGTCGGCGTTTCCTTCGCGAGGCGTCAGGAACTGGGCGAAGTCCGCGACGTGGACGGCCAGTTGGGTCATCTCGGGGCAGGCGGCGGTGAGCCGTGCCAGGAGGTCGTGAGGAGCGGCGCAGGACGCGCCGGATCGTGGCGGCGGCAACCCGATGACCGAGCCGTCGGAGCTCGCCTTGGATTCTGACGTATCCCCAAGGTGGGGTTCTCTCTCGCCAGACGCTGGATGAGCGCGGCTGTCTCTTCCGGCAACGGTGGCCGACCGGATCCGACCGCCGCCTGGCGCCACTTCCAGCGCACCAGACGGCGGTGCCAAACCAGCAGGGTGCCCGGAGTGACCAGCCGATGGCGACGTAAGACGGAGGGCAGGTGCCGGGCGAGAGCGGAGAGCACGGCGCGATCAGCCCATGAGAGCCGCGGCCGTTCAACCTGCCGGCGAAGCACAGCGACCTCATGACGAAGCACGAGGATCTCGGCGTTGTTCGCGGCGGTCGATCGGCCCACCAAGAGGAAGCAGCCCAGTAGTCGGCAGAAGATCAGGTAGAGCAGTCGCAGACCCGCGATCACTGATCATGCCCACATTCAGACGATCGCAAAGCCCCAGGTCAACCACCGTACGGCAATAAAGACACCCTTCAGGGGCTGTGACCGACTGGACCTGGGAGTACAACCCGAGCGAGGAGTACGTCGCCGACGGACTTGCGCCAGGCGTCGTGGCAGAGGTCGAGCGGCTGGCGACCGAACTCGCCGCGCTGGGAGTCGACGCGGCGAAGGTGGGTCGACCCTTCGATCGAGAAGGCGGACTCCCGGAATTCGACATTCTCGGCGGACGCGGCTTCATCAGCTTCCTCTCAGTACCACGCCACCACTGCATCTATGTCTGCAACATCACCTGGTACGGATGAGCCTCCCGTCGTCCGGGCCGACCACCGAAACGTGAGGCCCTGCGGCAACTGGTCGTGCGTCTGGCCCGGGAGAACCCTGGGTGAGGATACCGCCGCGAAGAGACCGGTTCGAACTCGGCCTGGAGGCGCCGAGGCTGCTCCTGACGCACTTCCTGCACGCCGGGCCGCGCATGCCGCTGAACAAGATCGGTCTCATCTTCGACGGGGGCCGGCTGACCGCGGACCAGCTGCGCCGGATCCGCCTTGATCCCGCCGTACACGACATGTGGGCCGTACACGACACGGTCGGCTGGCAGGAGTTGATGGCCCCCGGGCTTTCGCCCGTCTCGACGCCATCGAACGGGCCCGGCGCGGCGAGGGCCCCGCCTACCTCATCACGCACACCTGATCCGATCGCGCCCACCGAGGAGGCACCGTGCCCATCGAGGATGCTCGTAGTTCCGGCTATCAGAAGTTGCGCAATAGGTGCCGCAAGGGCGGCTCGGTGTACCCAAGCCGCCCTTGACGACGGTTGTCAGAGGCAGTCGCAGCCCCTGGCGCAACCGCAGGTTGCTGCGGTGCTCCCGGCAGGGACGCGTGTGGTGGCGCACAGCAGCCTTTCCCCTGCCAGACGTCGCGGCCTTCCTTGACGGCAATCGCGGCGATGACGAGGGCGGCGATCGGATCGGCCCAGGACCGGCCGAGCCTCAGGTTGGCCAGCAGGCCGATCAGGAGCACGGCGGAGAGGTAGGTGCACAGCAGTGTCTGCTTGGAGTCAGTGACCGCGGAGGCGGAGCCGAGCTCGCGGCCAGCCTTGCGTTGGGCTGCCGACAGGAGCGGCATGATCGCCAGCGAGAAGAGCGGCAAGGACGATGCCAGGAATCGGCCCAGTTCTCGTATTGCTACGGCGAACGGACGTGTAGCGCCCCGTAGCCATCTGGCAACGGTCCCCATCTTCTGACGTTCTGGCTGGTGCCAGGTCGCCACGCTGTGGTGATCCAACTGGTTGGCGAGGGAGTACGGGTGCGGCAGGACTGGGAGCCGGAAAACCTGACCCGGGCTCCGGGCCTGGCCCGGAGCCCGGGTGAAGACGATGTTGTCCGGGGCGCTGAAGCGTCCCGGGGAACGTGTGTGAGCGGCAGCGGCGGGCTAACTGGCCCGGTCTCCTATCTGACCCACGGTGCAAAGTAGCTGCGGCGCCCCCGGATGGCCGCTCGCTCCGGGGACCTCGTTAACGTCAGTGCCGAACTACGCGCCTCGACCGAGGCATCGGCTCCCAGACCCCGCACGAGGCATTCGCCACCACCCCGGGCGGGCACCTGACCCTGGGCGTCCTGCTCAGCGTCGCAGGCGCTACGCCGTGGCCTGCGGAGTCAGCGACTCGGGGTGGAACTGCTCGACGCGGTCGCGCTTGGTGTACATGTTCCAGTAGTGCTCTGCGAGGTCGTCAGGGTCGACGACCGGGAACTGCGGACCGTCGGCCGACTCGAAGGCGGCCTGGGCCGCGGCGGACACCTCGCTGCGGGCGATCAGGGACGCGATGGTCAGGGCGCCGACGTAGATACCCGTGTCAGCCAGCTCGGCGTTGAGGGAGTACAGGTAGTTACGAGTGGCGGACATCACCGGGCCCAGGCCGCTGAGGTGGGGCATCGGCTGCGCCGCTGAGTAGCCCTGAGCCAGCAGGAAGGCACCCTCGCCGCGCTCGCTCCACTCCGGCAGCACAGCTTGGACCACCTCGACCGGGGTGAACAGCAGCAGCGGGGTCAGGCCCTCCAGAGTGGCCGCGTCCAGCTTGGCGGCCGGGGTGAAGCCCTGGTCGCCGCTGATCGGCCCGTACGCGACCACGTCGATCCGGCCGAAACGGCCACGGATCGTCTCGATGAGAGCGGGCACCTCAGCGGGCCTGGAAAGATCGGCGGAGAAGGCGACCGCCTCGATGCCTTCGCCAACGAGCACCTCGACGAGGGCGTCCAGCCGGTCCTTGCGGCGGGCAACCAGGGCGACCCGGAAACCTTCGCGCCCGAAGCGGCGAGCCACGGACACACCCAGACCAGTACCGGCACCGAAAACGGCGATCACTTTGGGCATGGGACTACTCCTTGCCATAGCAGCGTTCTTGACCCGTGGGTCAAGTTTCCTGTCGAAGGTAGCATTCAACGTGACCCAGGGGTCAAGTTGATGTGCCAGGGAATGCGACCATGGAGGCCGCAATGCCAGAACCAGGAGGAACGACCCGATGCGGGCCGACGCGCAACGGAACGCGGAGAAACTGCGGGCAGCCGCCGCCGAGCTCTTCCAGGAGCGCGGCCTCAAGGTGCCCCTGAAAGAAATCGCCCGCCGGGCCGGTGTCAGTCACGGCACCCTCTACAACCTCTTCGGCACCCGCGAGGCGCTCATCGACGAAGTGGTGACCGGCCTGGCCGCGGACCGTCTCGCCGAAACCGCCGAGCGCGCCCTGTCCTTCGAGGAGGCCCGGGAGGGGTTCGCGTATTACGTCGAGAAGGTCTGTGAACTGCAGGCCACCGATCCCGCGGTCGCCGACGTCGTCAGCGGACGCTATCCGGCTGCCGAGTGCCTGATGGCCATCTGCGCCCAAGCGCAGGACGCCGCCACACGGATCATCGAGCGAGCCCAGGCGGCCGGCGCCATCCGCCCGGACTTCACCGGCGAGGACCTCCTGCTCTTCTTCTGCACCAACGCCCTGCTCGCTCGCGCAGTCGCGGACACCGCGCCCGAGGCCTGGCGCCGCCAAGTCGCCTTCCTGCTAGACGGACTGAGCACAGAAACTGCGCAAGGGCCGCTTGCTGTCGCCCCGCTGACCTCGCAGCAGATGTACGTCGTGATGGGCAGGCTCGCCGGCACGCCCTAACAGGTGCGGACGCCTCAGGGAGCGGACGAACTGAAGGGTGTCAATATTCCGATAAGGCAGCTGAGCTGGGCCTTTCCTGTGGATGGTGAGGCAGACGGGGTGACGTGGTGTGGTACTCGTTGATCAGTCCGCCAAGTACTTGGCGGCGCCTGACGGTGGCAGAAGGCAGGGGGATGACGTTTGGGGCACCGTCAGGTGCTCGTAGGCCGAGGCCGCGGTGAGCTCGTCCCGCGTTGTAGTGCTTGGCGTACGTGGTGAGGACCGCACGGAGGAGTCGTTCGCCGGTGGTGAGGAGGCGATCGGTGCATTCTGCGCGGGCTGTGCGTATCCATCGTTCGGCGAACGCGTTGGACCGCGGGCTCTGCGGCGGAGTCGGTATGACGGCTGTGCCGTTGCCCGCGAAGACGGCGTCGAACGCGGCGGTGAGCTTGCCGTCCCGGTCCCGGATGAGGAACCGGAAGCACCCAGCCCTCTCCTCGAGATCCATGCGCAGGTTGCGGGCGAGTTGGGCGACCCAAGCACCGGTCGGGTGGGCTGTGACACCCAGGACATGGACGCACCGGGTAGCGATCTCCATGACGAAGAAGACATAGAGACGTCTGAGGAAGACGGTCTCTACGTGCATGAAGTCTCAGGTGAGCAGCGTGTCGGCCTGTGAACGGAGGAAGCAACACCAGGTCTGCTGAGATGCTCGCTGCGGTGCGGGTGGCAGGGCCGGAGCGGCGCAGAACGCGCCGGATCGTGGCGGCGCGACCCGATGGCCAGGCCGTCGAAGCTCACCTTGGATCCTGACGTATCCCCAGGTCGGTTCTCTCTCGCCAGGCGCTGGATGAGCGCGACTGTCTCTTCCGGCAATGGTGGACGACCGGGTCCGGTGGGGGTTTGGCTCCACTTCCAGCGCACCAGACGGCGGTGCCAGGCCAGCAGCGTCCCCGGAGTGACCAGTCGATGGCGACGTACGACAGATGGCAGGTGCCGGGCGAGAGCGGAGAGCACGGCACGATCAGCCCATGAAAGCCGCGGCCGCTCTACCTGCCGACGAAGCACAGCGACCTCATGCCGAAGCACAAGGATCTCGGCGTTGTTCGCGGCGGTCGAGCGGCCCAGCAAAAGGGAGCGACCCTGCGGGTGCCGAAAAGTCCATCTGCGCAGGTGAAAGAACGGATCACGTTGTCTTGCCGACGGCGGGTGGGCGGTGTTCCAGCACGTCGGGCCTGGCCTATCTGACGGTAACGAACGCCTTCGCCGCACTACGGCTGCTTCCGCTGAGCGACCGGGACAAGGACGTGGAGATCCTGGCGCCGCGGCACCAACTCGCCGTGCTGGAGGAGCAGCTCGGCGGAGCCCGCCCCCGGTTCGCGCTCGAGGACCGTACTTTCCTCGCTGCCTTGCTCCATCGCCTTCCCAAGGCAGCGCCTCCGTCGGCTTCGACTGCTGGTGACGCCGGACACCGTGCTTCGCTGGCACCGCGACCTGCTGTGCCAGGCACGCCGTGCGGTCACGACCGAATCGCACGGGTCGGCCGCGAACGGTCCGGTCCATCCGGCTGCTCGTGATCCGGCGCTGGCGAAGGAGAACCCGACCTGGGGATATCGCCGGATACACGGCGAGCTCACAGTGCTCGGGATCCAGGTCGCAGCCTCGACGGTCTGGGAGATCCTGCGCGCCGCAGAAATCGACCCGGCGCCGCAGCGCACGGACACGACATGGGCCGCTTTCTTGCGCTCACAGGCCGACGCCCTGCTGGCGTGCGACTTCTTCGAGACCGTCACACTCACCGGCGCGAGACTATATGTGCTGACGGTGATCGAGCACGCCAACCGTCGCATTCGGGCCCTGGGCGCGGCCACGCACCCGACTGCGGTATGGGTTGCCCAGGCGGCGCGCAATCTGGTCATGGACCTGGAGGACGCCAGGTGCCGGGCACGGTTCCTGATCCGCGATCGGGACGGGAAGTACCCGCAGGTGTTCGACGCTATCCTCGCCGACGCCGGGATCCAGACGGTGCTCACCGGCGTATTGACGCCGCGGATGAACGCGGTGATGGAACGCTGGGTAGCGACCTGCCGACGCGAACTCCTCGACCGGACGCTGATCTGGTACCAGCGCCATCTCATCAACGCGCTACGCGAGTTCGAGACTCCTTACAACAACCATCGCCCGCACCGCGCCCTCGGCCAGGGCTCACCTCTGGGATCACGGCCCACGCCGATCAACGATCCGGACCGGATCGTCCAACTGGACGTACACCGACGCGACCGACTCCGCGGAACCATCCACGAGTACCGACATGCCACCTGACCAGCGTGGACATACTTTCCGGCACCCACAGGGTCTCCGTTGTTGCGCTGTCGGACCATCCGGTTGGTTTCCGCTGCGCTCTTCGAGATGCACGACGAATGGATCGCCTTACCTCGCCACCTGCCCGCGGGTGATATGGGTGACATCTGTCGTAAACTCTCTTTTAGTTCCTCCGCGCCACCCAACGTACCGAAATGCAACCGCCAGTTGATCCCCAACAGCATGACGAGGGACACTACCTGGCGGATGCGTGTTGCCGACCGAGTGGCACTCGCTTCGGCATCCTCCCGCGCAGGTCATCGGAGGCCATTTACCCAAAGAGTACTGGGCAGTTGACCTCGGGTTTCGTGGTAGCGTCCTTGCTCGGAGGGACAGTGCAACCTGAAAGGGAAATCGTGAACACGGAGAAGATCACCGCTCGCCGCCTCTCGCTGGAAGAGGTGACGAAGCTCGGCGTGAAGGACAGGCTCTTCATTTCCGCCGACACGGCAGAACTCAAGCTTCCCGACTGCTATGTCCCTGCTTTTCTGACCAAGTCCGGTGAGGATTTCGAGGGCGGCTCGATCACTGCGAGAACCGTATTCCAGGAAGAGGTCTCCTGCCTTCCCGACGACGAAAATGAAGCCGGAATCTACTTGGCTGACGAGAACGGCTCGGCGACCATCGAGGTCCTCCAGTCCGCCGGTGTCGTGCTGGACCTGGCACTTTTCGTCCCTGGTGGGGACAAGGGAGCCCTCACGGCCCTTTACGCTGCGGCCCGGCAGGCCTTCGGCGCCGACACCGTACAGATCTGGCGCCAGGGCCTCAAGGAGGTTCCCGACGTGAAGGTCGACATCTTCGAGGAGCAGATTCCCCGGGGGCGCAAGGGGACCGACAGCCCCAAACGTGACCGTCGCGCGTTCGACACCTACCCCACCCGTGCAGACTTCATCGAGTTCTCCGCGGGGTGGAAGCCGGTCATTGAGATTCACAGGCCGATTGTTGACGACACCCCGACCATCTGAGGCGGCGTTACCTCTCGTTCTCGGCCTGAGAGAACGCCGAGAACGCATGCGCCGGACCCGGTCGACCCCTGAGCGGCCCAGGGAGCCGTCGGAAAATAACTCACGAACGACGAAGCGCCGTTCCACTCGATGACCTCGCGAGACAGACCGCCTGACCAAAATCAAAGCCTGAAGTTATTCTGCGACAGCCCTCAGGGCTTCGCCGTAGTCGAGTGACGTCCACTTCGTGCTCAGGCGAGGCCGAGGAGCATGAGGGGCAGGGCTTCGGCGTAGTGCCGTGACGTCTGGTTCGTGATCATCCGAGGCCGAGTAGCGCGAGGGGCGCCGAGGGTCGCGGGCATTGTGGCGGAGGCCGACCGCGATGTTCTTCACTCCGGCCGTGCGGAGGGCTCCGATGGCGAGGTTGCGCCAGGTGGCCATCGCGCGGGGCGCGTTGCCGGTCCGCAGCTGGGAGGCGTCCTCGGCGAAGGTGGTGTCGCGGATGTGGTGCAGGACCTCGATCTGCCAGTGGTCGCGGACGAGTTGGGTGATCTGGGCTGGGGTGGTCTGCTCGGCGGTCAGGCTGGTGACGGCGTAGACCGTCTTGACGGTGGTCTTGACGGTCTTGCGGTCGGTGCGCCGGCGCTTGATCTGGACGGCCTGGCAGGCTCCGGGGAAGAGGAGGCTGTTGACGGTGGCAACCTTGATCCGGCGGATCTCCGAGCGGCCGTGGCCGATGCCTGTGGGACTCTGTCGCTCGATTCTTGGGAATCGGCTGACCTGCGGGTTCTTGGGGTGGGATGGTGTTGGGGATCGGTCTGTTCGCGGGGAAGTGAGGAGGATCGGCGGTGTCGCTGCGTCCTGTCCCCGCTCCCGAGATCCCTGAGATGACCGCTCGGGTTGCTCGTGCGGCTTTCCCCAAGGGCTGTCTGGCGATGCGGGTCCGCGACGAGCTGGGTGTGCTGTTCCAGGACGCGGACTTCGCGGCAGCGTTCCCGGCCCGTGGCGGTGCGTTTGCCGAGAATGCCATCCGCCCTGGTCGGATGCCTGCGTCGGGACTGCGGTCGTCAGCCTCGTCGATCGAGTAGGCGCTCTCCCGTAGTCGGTGTTCACACGTCATGATGATCGACCGTGCTGCTGCGACTGGCCTACCTGGCCGTGACCAACGCGTTCGCGCTGCTGCGTCTGCTGCCGATGAGCGACCGGGACAGCGACCGGGACAAGGATGCGGAGATCCTGGCCCTCCGCCATCAGATCACGGTGCTCGAACGCCAACTCGCCGGTGCCCGACTACGATTCACTCCGAGCAATCGGGCGCTCCTGGCAGCGCTGCTGCACCGGCTGCCATTGCCCGCCCTACGGCGTGTGCGACTGCTCGTGCGTCCTGACACGGTACTTCGCTGGCATCGCGACCTCGCAAGAAGCCGGCATGCCGCCTTATCACAGCCCAAGCGAGCCGGTCGGCCTCGTACCGTGCGCTCCATCCGGATTCTGGTACTGCGCCTGGCGAGAGAGAATCCGAACTGGGGCTACAGGCGTCTGCAGGGCGAACTGCTCGTGCTGGGAGTGAAGGTGGCCGCGTCGACCGTCTGGAAGATCCTGAAGGATGCAGGCGTCGATCCGGCTGAAGGGTATCAATATTCCATTTAGGCTGCTCAGCTGGGCCTTTCCTGTGTGTGGTGAGGCAGCGGGGGTGACGTGGTGTGGTACTCGTTGAGTAGTCCGCCAAGTACCTGGCGGCGCCTGACCGCAGCAGCGGGCAGGGGGATGACGTTCAGGTCGTCATCGGGTGCTCGTAGGCCAAGGCTTCGATGGGCCCGTCCCGTGTTGTACTGCTCGGCGTACAGGTTGAGGACGGTACGCAGGTGTCGTTCACCGGTGATCAGGAGGCGGTCGGTGCATTCGGCGCGGGCTGTACGTATCCACCGTTCGGCGAACGCGTTGGACCGGGGACTTCGCGGCGCAGTCGGGATGACGGCTGTGCCGTTGCCGGCGAAGACGGCGTCGAACGCGGCGGTAAATTTGCTGTCCCGGTCCCGGATGAGGAACCGGAAGCACCCGGCCCTGTCGCCGAGGTCCATGAGCAGATTGCGGGCGGGTTGAGTGACCCACGTGCCGGTCGGGTGGGCGGTGACGCCCAGGACGTGAACGCGCCGGGTGGCAGTCTCCATGACGAAGAAGACGTAGAGGCGTTTGAGGAAGACGGTGTCCACGTGCATGAAATCGCAGGCCAGAAGCGTGTGGGCCTGGGCTCGGAGGAAGGTACGCCAGGTCTGGTGGGACGCGCGCTGCGGTGCGGGCGGTAGGCCGGAGCGGCGCAGGACGCGCCGGATCGTGGCGGCGGCAACCCGATGACCGAGCCGTCGCAGCTCACCTTGGATCCTGACGTATCCCCAGGTCGGGTTCTCTCGCGCCAGGCGCTGGATGAGCGCCGCAATCTCTTCTGCCAGCGGTGGCCGACCGGGTCCGACCGCCGTCTGACGCCACTTCCAGCGCACCAGACGGCGGTGCCAGGCCAGCAGCGTCCCTGGGGTGACCAGCCTATGGCGGCGTAAGACAGGTGGCAGGTGCCGGGCGAGAGCGGAGAGCACGGCACGATCAGCCCATGAGAGCCGCGGCGGCCGCACTACTTGTCGGCGAAGCAAAGCGACCTCATGGCGAAGCGCGAGGATCTCAGCGTTGTTCGCGGCGGTCGAACGGCCCAGCAAGAGGAGGCAGCCCAGTAGCCGGCAGAAGATCAGGTAGAGCAGCCGCAGACCCACGATCACTGATCATGCCCATACGTGGACGATCACAAAGCCCCAGGTCAACGACCGTACAGCAATAAAGACACCCTTCAGGCGGATGTCGCACGCCGCCAGCTTCTTCGCGCCGGGCGGCTGACGGTGTGGCGGCCCGGCGCAGAGCACCCCTGGGACGTCGGCGCTGCCCGGCTCCCTAGTGTTCTTCGACGAGTCGGGTGTGTCGCTGCTGCCCCAGGTGCGCCGGACGTACGCGCCCCGTGGCTGTGTTTCCACCTCAAGCCGGGCAACTACGACACCATGACGTTGATCAATGTACTGCGGCAGGTCAAAGCGTTCTATGCGGGTGAGCCGGTAGTGCTGGTGCGGGACGGGCTGTCCGCGCACTGGAGCCGGGACATGCGAGCCCGGGTAGCCGGACAGAACTGGTTGACGCTGGAACGGCTGCCCGCCTATGCACCTGAGTTGAACCCGGTGGAACTGCTGTGGTCGGCGATCAAAACACGCGAACTGGCCAACCTCACCGGCGACCACCCAGCGCGATGCTCGGCGAGGCATGCGGTTGCCTGTCCCGGCTGGAACGCTTGGAGGGACATGCCCGCTCGGGTGATGTGCACGCGGCGAAGTACGGTGCTGCTCCGCTGAGTTGGGCGCTGCAGGTCACTCGAAACCAGAGTCCGTCTTCGAACCTGGTTCAGCCTGACCGGGTCACGGTGGACATCGAGGGCCGGGACGCATGAGATGCGGTGAGAAGAGCGCCGTGCACGGCTGAGGACGCCGCCCGGGTGGCATAGCGGGCGGTGTCCGGAGGCCATGCGTCATGTTCCTGATGAATCAGGAGACTGACTGCGCCGTGTACGGCTGAGCACAGAAGTCTGGCGGTTTCGGTGGTGCTCTCCACCGGTACGCCGGCATCGGCACAGGCTGTGACCTTGTCCCGGAAATAGCGGAAACACGCGTCCTCGTTCTGGCGACTGGCCTCGGTGGCCTCGCTGTCCATCACCAGTCGGTACTGGGAGGGATGGCGAAGCCCGAATGCGATGTAGGCGACGCAGGTTTCGTAAAGCGCCGTCACCGGATCCGGGACCCCCCGGGACACGGCCTCCAACTCGATGAACAGTGAACTCCACACCCGCAGGCACGTGGCGTGGACGAGTTCCCTCTTCGAGGCGAAGTGGAGGTAGAAGGCCGGCGGGGTGACTCCCGCCCTTGTCGTCACCGCGCGAATCGTCAGAGCGTCGGCGCCACCGTCTGCGAGCAGCTGATCGGCGATGTCGAGAAGCTGCTCGCGGAGCAGGTCGCCCTGGCCCTTGGCCGCGCGAACACGGGAGCCGGTCACGGGAGGGGACCTTCGGGAGAGGGCGACATCAGGATGTCTTGGTCGGTTTGACGGCGGTGACCACCTGGGTCACCCGGGCGCACAGTTCGCCCTCGGTGTCGTGCACGTCGACCTCGATGACGGTGTTGCGACCCACACGCAGGGGGCGAGCTGTCGCGACGACGTCCGTGTGTGCCGGCCGAAGGAAATGCGTGGTCGACTCCACGGTGGCCGGTGCGGCGCCGACCGGACCGTTGAGGGCGGCGCACACGGCACCGCTCACGTCGGCCAGTCCCATCAACGCTCCTCCATGGAGGCCACCACCCACCGTGGAGAGCGAGAGATCGTGCGCCAATGTGGCTCGAACGCCGGCTGCCGTCATCTCGTCGAACACGACTCCGAGGGTCTTGGCGTACGGCGCGAGCGCGTAGACGTCTTCGGCTCGGAGTGTGGGCACGGGCTGCTCCCATCTGAGTAAGAAATGATAAGTTATCGACGTTAACTCAGCCCGTCAACCGGGGACTTGCGTCCGGTCGGCCGCCTGATATGCCACGGCTGCCGGGAAGTCCGCTCGCGGAGAGCGGATGCCGTATCGCCGGGTGTTGTGCCGACGCGGCCCAGTGACCGGTCGGCTGCGCACAGGACGAGGAACACAACGGCCACAACGATGAGCAGCCAGACCATGGCGTGCAGTCCGGAACTGGTGGCGCCGTTCGCGGAAGAATCCGGCGCTCGCCGCCGCCGCGAACAGTGCGCCGATGTACATGAACGTGCGCAGCAGTCCCGCGGACGAGCCCATGCGGGCGGGATCGGCCTGCGCTGAGGCGACCCCCATGGCGTGGACACTCTGACAATGGATCTTGCAGATCCAAGGGAAGGTGTCCTGGTGGGCCGTAAGGGCTTGCCGGGATTTAGACCGTGTCCTACGTGGTGAGGCGAACGAGTCGTTTGTAGCAGCAGATGGCTGCGGCAAGTCCGAGAAAGGCCAGGTAGTTGCGGGGATGGCGCTCGTAGCGGGGGCTGAGCCGGCGGTAGCCGGACAGCCACGACATCGCTCTCTCGATCACCCACCTGCGACGGCCCAGCCGTTCGCTGGACTCGATGCCCTCGCGGGCGATACGGACTCCGATGCGCTTGCCGCGTAACCATTTCCGCAGGTCGGGCTGGTCATAGGCTTTATCCGCGTGCAGGCGCTCGGGCTTGAAGTGCCGGCCGCGGTCCGGGTCGTGTCTCCTTACGTTGTTGGTGGGTTGATTCCGGTCACTCGTAGGATCGGGAGGCCCAGGGATAGCGGGTGTGGCTACGTGTCTCCAGCCCCATGAGTGGCTTCAAACGATTGGCCGCCTGGCATCCCGCGACGACTCGGCCACTCATTGGGATGCGCGCGGCAAGATCGCTTGGTAAGGACACGCTGGCGAGGTCGTCTGCTGGAAGAGGAACGACTTCGGAGGTGGCAGTGCCCGAACTCTGGGCCGGTACGGACGCGGGGAAGGCCGAACATCACTGTGTGGTGATCGACGCCGACGGCAAGCGGAAGCTGTCGCGGAGGGTGGCCAACGATGAGACCGCATTGCTCAAACTGATCGCCGATGTCCTTGCTCTCAGCGAAGGTGAGTCTGTGACCTGGGCGATCGATCTCAACGCCGGTGGCGCCGCGCTGATGATCGCGCTGCTGAATGACAACGGGCAGCCCGTCCTCTACATCCCCGGCCGCACCCTCCATCACGCCTCCGGCTCCTACCGGGGCGAGGGGAAGACGGACGCGAAGGACGCCTTCGTCATTGCTGACCAGGCGCGCATGCGCCGCGACCTTCAGCTGATGCATCGAGGTGACGACATTGCCGTCGACCTGCGGATTCTCACCTCGCGTCGGCTGGATCTGGCCGCGGACCGGACCCGAGCGATCAACAGGATGCGGGCCCGGATGCTGGAGTACTTCCCAGCCCTGGAACGTGCCTTTGACTACAAGACGTCCAAGGCGTCTCTCGTGCTCCTGACGGGCTACCAGATGCCAGCTGCCTTGCGTCGGCTCGGGAAGAACCGCCTTGCGACCTGGCTAAGGAATCGCAAGGTCCGCAACTCCGAACTCATCGCGGTCATCGCGATCGAGGCCGCCGAGGCTCAGCACGCCGCCGTCCCCGGGGAGAAGCCTGCCGCCGCCGTGGTGGCCAAGCTGGCAAGGCAAGTGATCGCACTCGACGAGGAGATCGCCGAGACCGATCTTCTGATCGAGCACCGGTTTCGCGACCACCCGCGCGCCGAGGTCATTCTGAGCATGCCCGGCCTCGGCCCTGTCCTGGGAGCCGAGTTCATCGCTCACACCGGCGGCGACATGAGTGTCTTCGGCACTTCCGACCGCCTCGCCGGCGTCGCAGGACTGGCCCCAGTCCCCAAGGACTCAGGGCGCATCAGCGGCAACATGCGCCGTCCACGGCGCTACTGCCGACGCCTACTGCGAGTCTTCTACATGTCCGCCATGGTCGCCGCCAGGTGCTGCCCCGTCTCGAGGGCGTTCTATGAACGCAAGAGAGCTGAAGGCAAAGGCCACAGGCAGGCGATCATTGCTCTCGCACGCCGCCGTCTGAACGTCCTGTGGGCCCTCATACGCGACAACCGGACCTTCGAAATCACCGCACCGCCGAGCCCTGCCCCGCTCGGCTGACCCCGCTCACCATGAGTCACCCTCCTGCGCTTGACAGCTCTATTGGGAATCCTTACCGGGCTCACCGGTGCTACTGACCTTGCTGGCGTGATGTCGCGGGGGCTGACAAGCAGTGGGATTCGAAGAAGTCCGGTTGCATGAGGTATCCACAGGGGGGCGGGCTGACCACGGAGCGACGGGTGTTTCGCGAGCACATCCGGATGCAGGCGGCCGAGTTATTCGCCCTGGGACACGACAACGCCGCCATCGCCAAGCAGTTACGCGTCAGCGTGCGGTCGGTGCAGGGGTGGCACCGGGCATGGGAGCACGGTGGGACCCCAGCCCTGGAGTCGAAGGGGCCGGCGTCGATCCCCGAGCTGAGTGAGGCGCTGTTCGAGGCACGGCTTCACCCACCAGGTCCCCGCCCGCCGCGCGACCGAGCGCGACGAGGAAGCCGTCACCGGGTGGGTGAAGGAGACATGGCCCCAGGTGGAAACACCGTGGCGGCGCTCGGGGCCTGGCTGTGCTTCGAGGACGAAGTCGGCTTCTCGATGACGCCGCCCACCGCCCATACCTGGGCCAGGCGCGAACACACACCCGTCATTCGGATGCGGGGACGCTCCCAGCGCCCCTTCTCCTTCGCCGCTCTGACGCGTAAATAGCAGCAGTTCAGGGCGGGTGTGGGCAGGGCTGGGTTCCCGGTGGCCGTGGCGGTCGCCGGGTTTCCTGGCTTCGGGTCGGTCAGGCCGCGCCTTCCAGTGGGTTGAGGGTGGCGGTGTAGCCGAGTTGGTTGAGCGCGGTGACCGCGCGGCGGGTGGCGCGTTCGGGGTCGCGCCGGGCGAAGTAGGTGCCGCCGAGGTCTTGGTAGGGCCCTGAGCGGTCCGCGGCGGGCGGTCAGCCGTTTGTAGCGGGCGTGCGGGTAGGTGTCCTTGGTCCTGGCCGCGCCGAAGGCGGCGAGGCCGAGGGCGCCTTTGAGGTAGGGGTTGCCGGGGCGGACCTTGGTGTTCTTGGTGCGGCCGGCGGACTCGTGGTGGCCGGGGCAGACCCCCGCCCAGGAAGCGAGGTGCGGCGGAGGGGAAACGGCTCATGTCACCGCCGGTCTCGGCGGTGATCACTTCGGCGATGGCCCGGTTGGCCCGCCGTAGTCCGGCGGGCTCGCCAGCGACGCGTCTGATCAAGGGATCGACTGCCATACGTATGAACTGGATCCGCAGATCGCTCGAGTCCTCGATCAGCGCGAACCCAAGCCGAACCTCCGCTCGCTGCGCGTCCCGGTGACCGCCTGCCCCCTCCCGGATCCTCGCGTACACGATCACATCATGCCGCTCGAAGGCAGGTCTCTACCCATCCGCCGCTACCGCGGCAACCTCGACGACTACGCCGTCGTCTGCTTCCACGAGGGCGGCTTCGTCAAGGGGGACCTGGACTCACACGATGCGCAGGCCCGCACCCTCTGCACGATTACGGAGCGCTCGGTGTTGTCGGTGCAGTACCGGCTCGCTCCCGAGCACCGCTTTCCCCGCGTGTACGACGACGCGGTGGAGGCCGTCCGCTGGGTGCACGAGAACGGACCGGCACTGCTGAGCCTTCCGACCCGGGTCGCGGTCGCGGGTACCAGCGCCGGAGCCAACCCGGCAACAGGGGCCGCGCCGGCGCTCGCCGACTCGCCCCCTCGCTCAACTGCTCGTCTACCTCGTCGTCTCGGGTGACCCCACACTGCCATCACGTACCGATTTCGCCGGGGGATACGGACTGACCACCCAGGCGGTCGACCGGTGCATCGACACCTACCTCGTGGACCCGGCGCAGCGGCATGATCCACGCTTCGCCCCAGTGCTCTCCGATGCGCTCGCTGTCCTGCGGCCGACTGTGCTGGTCAGCGCCGGCTGCGACTCACTGCACGACGACGCCCACGTCTTGCTACAACACCTGCGGGCGTCCGGCGTGCCCGTCGATGAACATGTCACTCCGCGGCCCGCTCGACTCCATGTCGCACTCACACCAACTACTCCTTCCCGATAGGCCCTGCCTCGACCACTCGACCCCAGCCATTAATGATGAACTCATCAGACTTGCTTGCATTATCAGATATGGCGAGACAGTCTGGGGTTACCCGCCACTTCGCGAGCGGGCGCATCGAGCAGAGGATCCTTATGCAGCCGACTCCATTTAGCCTTCCCGCGCCCGACGAAGGGTGCGATCCGTGACTCACCAGTCCTCTCAGTTGCAACTGGTCACACTCGGTACAGCCGCCGGTCGGATCTGGCCGGACCCAGGGCGCAGTGGGACCAGCACAGTGCTATGCGTGGGCGAGCACCATTACGTAGTAGACGTCGGCTACGGCTGGGGCCAGCGCTACCACCAGTACGGTCTGGGTACCGGCTTCGGCCTCACACCGCTGCGCAACTTGCGGGCCGTGTTCCTCACCCACCTGCACTCCGACCACACAATCGGTCTCGCAGAACTCCTCACCTACGGCCTTGAGCCCCGGGAGGAGCCGATCCTCGTCATGGGCCCAGGGTCACGGGGTACGCCACCGCCTACGCACGGCTCAGTCGCGGGGCACAACGTTCCCCTGGTTCATCCTGAGCGACCGTTGCCGGGGACGGTCGACATGGTGCGGATGCTGCAGGCGGCGTTCGCCGCAGATCTGAACGACAACGTGCGCGACAGCGGGAAACCGCACCCCGACTCGGTACTACGGGCAAGCGACGTACGTCTTCCCGCCTCGGTGATCGCCGCTGTCGGAGACCCCGACGTGAATCCCGCGCCGATCATCGAGCCGTTCGCTGTCTATGAGGACGACGACGTCAGAGTGAGTGCGACGCTCGTCGACCACCGCCCGGTCTTTCCGGCACTGGCCTTCCGCTTCGATACCGCCGCCGGCTCGGTGACCTTCTCGGGCGACACCTGCGTGTCAGAGAACCTTGTGCGGCTGGCTCGCGACACTGACGTGCTGGTCCACGAGGCCAACGACGTCGATTTCATCGAGCAGTTTCTACCTGAGCCCCGCACGCCGGCACAGCAGGCCAAGCTGGACCACCTGCGCGCAGCGCACACCAGTCCCATCGAGGCCGGCCAGGTCGCCCAGGCGGCCGGGGCGGGCACCTTGGTGCTGACACACCTTGGCCGATGCGACCCCGCCGCGCCTCCTTGGGACATGGCGGCTACGACCTTTGCGGGCCGTGTGGTCGTCGCGGAGGAAGGCATGCGTCTGAGTGTGGGCAATCGAGAGGAGATTCACTAGTGACGACGCGAGTCACCCTTACGGGGACAGGTGTTCCGATGCCGAGCCCGGAGCGCGCCGGCGCTGGTGTGCTCATCACCTACGACGACATTCACGTCCAGGTCGACGCAGGCCGCTCGACGCTCATGCGACTGGGGCAAGCCGGCGTCGCTCCTCATGCTTTGACCGTCGTCCTACTCACCCACCTGCACAGCGACCACGTGACCGGCCTCGCCGACCTGGTGCTCACCCGATGGGTGCAGGATCACCTGTACCACACGGGCGGTCTACCACTCGTGGCCCCGGCCGGACGGGCAGAGACCTTCTTGCAGCGCCTCCTCGACACCTACGAGTACGACATCGAAGTCCGCGCACAGCATGTCCAGGAAGGCGGGCCGCAAGTCGAGGCGCACTGGTTCGACGTCCCGGATAAGCCGGCAGTGGTGTGGCGCAGTGCCTGCGGACGGGTGGAGATCGAAGCCGTGCGTGTGCGACACGAGCCGGTCGAGGAGGCCGTGGGGTACCGCATCACCACCCCGGACGGCTCAGTCGTCGTCTCCGGCGACACCCGCGTCTGCGACGAGGTCGCCGAGCTGTCGGCAGGAGCCGATGTCCTTGTGCACGAGGCATGCCGGAGCACTGCTCTCGCGGAGGCGGTGCGGGGCACCAGATTCGAGACGATCTTCAGCTATCACGCCGATACCGTCGCCCTGGGCGCGATGGCGCAGCGGGTGGGTGTGCCGCATGTGGTGCTCACACACCTGATCCCCGCGCCCAACACGCCTGGGGAGGAACAGGAGTTCACCGCCGACCTTCGCCGCGGCGGTTACGACGGTCAGGTCACCGTCGGGCAGGATCTCGCAACGATCGAGTTCGGCCAAGAACCAGCTTCTTCGTGACACGACGGTGCGCCCCCCACGCTCTACAGGGGGCGCACCGTCGTGTCACGAAGATCTTCATGTGGTGCCCCAGGGGCTGGGGCGTCTTGGACCTCAGATCGATACCGTCGGCGGTTCATCGACGGGTAGGGGCAGCGTCACGATCCGGTGCGCTTCGGCGTCCTCCATGCCGAACATCCGCAAGACATTGAGGACGGTCTGGTCGGTCATGTCATCGACCGAGGCTTTGGGGTCGGTCTCGCACAGGTGCACTACGGCGAGCAGGCATCCTGTCGCGCAGGCGAGCGCGACGCGGACATCTTCGGCGGCGAAGCGACCTGCGTCGATAGCCGCCTCAATGTCGCGACGGGCGTGCGCCGCATGGCCGTACGACGCTTCGAGCAGGGCGCCTCTGCTGTTCATGTTCATCATCACCCGGGCCATCCGGGGATGCGTGCGGATCAGGCGACCGGTGAGACGCATCGATGTCGCGAAGACCACGGCCGGATCGTCGACGTCTGCAAGCAGCCCCTCCAACCATGCCGCGTGTGTCTCGAGCGCTTCGGCGATCGCCGCTTCGAGTAGCTCGGCCTTCGATGAGAAGTGGTTGTAGAACGACCCGAAACCGACATCGGCCGCTTCTGTGATCTGCTGGATGCTTACGTCAAAGTCACCGCGCTGTGAGTAGATCTCCTGTGCTGCTTCGATCAGGGCTGCGCGCGTGCGCAGCTTCCGTCGCTCTCCGCGTGAGGGTGACTTTTCAGGCATGGTGCGGATCGTAGCCCGAGCGTCGGTCATCTCAGGCATAGGGCTTCCGGCTACTCCGCGACGCGCCGCGGAGTAGCCGGGCAGCGTTGGCCGTCGTCTTCTCTCGCCACGTGGGGAGTGAGAGACCGGTCGAGCTGGTCGACCAGGAGTCGTCAAGGAGGCCAAGCTGGAGATCGACCGCGACAGGCGGGGTGAAGCAGTAGTCGCTGCCGTAGACGACCTGCTCGGCGCCCCACCGGTCGGTGATTGCATTGAGGTGGGTGGCGGTTGGTGTGCCGGAGAGGTCCCACCAAAGATCGCCGAGGACGTCAGTCACTCCGGGTTCGCCGTGAGCCGGGTCGTCAGGCGACAGAGCCAGTCGCTGCCCGAGCTGGAACAGCGCGGCCCGGTCGACGAGCATCGGCACCAGGCTGCCGGAGTGGGGCACGACGAGGCGAAGGCGGCGATGACGGCCGAGCACGCCGCGCATCGCGAGAGCCAAGACCACCCTGGCCGTGTCGAAGAGGAACTCCGCCATCGGTCGAGGCTGGTCCATCGCGTTGGCCTCCCAGCCGACTGGCGAGGTCGGGTGGAGGAGTACCACGCACTCCCGGTTCGCCAGTTCCTGCCACAACACATCGTGCGAGCCGTCAGCGACATAGGTGCCCAGCGCGTGTGTGGAGAGGATGACTCCTTCGGCACCGAGATGATCGACAGAGCGCTCGAGCTCGGCGAGTGCGGCGTCAACATCCGGCAAGGGCAGGGAGGCGAGCAGCCCGAAGCGCGCCGGGTGGTCCGCCACCACCGCCGCACCGGCCTCATTGACTCGTCTCGCAAGGTGTTCAGGATCGACACTTCCACCGAGCGCGACGCCGGGGCTGGAAAGCGACAGCAGCGACCGTGCGATGCATCGCTCGTCCATAAACCCGAGGTGATCATCGGCGTTCCATGCCGGCCAGCCCGGCATTCCGTCAGGAACCGCGTGACCAGCGGTTCTGGCAAGCTCCGCATACCAGGGCGGCAGGAAGTGGCTGTGGATGTCGATGATCCGTTCGCTCACTGCGCCACCCCCGCCGGCCCGGCGGCCGCGATCACGCGGTCGGGATCAACTCGGACCCACCCGACACGGGCGTCTCGCAGCCACCGTGCCAGGTACCGCTCGCCCTCGCTGCCCTGCGGATTGACGGTCAACCACGCAGCGGGAAGGGCGTCGGGGACTGCCGCGAGGTCGACGCCGGGAAGCGCGACAACGGTGGCCCTGTCACCCAACACCTGGTCGACCAGCACGAGGTCGCCGTCCGGGCCGGGCAAACCCACAAGAGGGAGGAGTGCACCGCGCACGGTGCCAGGAGTGCGCCGTAGGACGCGAGGGCCGGCTTTCAGCGCTGGAGTGCGGCTATCGAGAAGGAGCCGCTGCACCGCCCGGGAGCGGGCAAGCGTAGGCACCAGACGGCGGCGTGCGAGTGTGGCTATCCGCCCGCCACCTGTCATCAATTGCCCCATGACCTTGGCCCTTTTGATCATCGTCGTGGCGTGCGGCCGACGTTCCGCCTCGTAGGAATCCAAGAACTCCGGATCATCGCGCCCATGCATCACCGAGGCCAGCTTCCACGCGAGGTTCTGCGCATCGCGCAGACCTGCACACAGGCCCTGCCCGATGAATGGCGGTGTGACATGTGCCGCATCACCGGCGAGAAAGACTCGACCATCGCGCCACCGTTGGGCGACCCGAGCCCGAAAGGTGTACTCCGCACACTTGAGCAAAATCAACCGGTCGTCGGGTACGTTGCGGACCCAGGGCCCGATCAGCTGGCGCAGGGCCGGGATGTTCGCGTAGTCAGTCGCGCTCTCGCCTTCGAGGAGTTGGAACTCCCAGCGATAGCGGTCGTCGCGGATGCGCATGTAGGTACCTGCCCGATGGGCGTCACACACCTGGTGCACACCTTCCCAGGCGTCAAACTCGAGTCCGCAGCGGATATCGACGACCAGCCAGCGCTGCTCAAACCCCAGGTCAACGCTGCCGATACCCAGTTGGCTGCGAACCGTGCTGTTGGCGCCATCGCAGGCGATCACGTACGGCGCCCGCAGATCTACGAGCGAGCCGTCCGGCTGACGCAGGTGGGCGGTCACGGACGCGGCGTCGGTGGTGTCCAGATGCAGCAGTTCGTGCCCACCGAGAAGCGTCACCTCGGGACGACGTTTGAGGTTGTCGCGCAGCAAGCGCTCGAGTTCAGGCTGATCAAACATGTTGGCCTGCGGGACTCCTGAAGCCGTCATCAGCTCGCGAGTGAAGGTGGCCAGCTCGCGGTGGCACCCGTCGACGAGGCGCAGGCCCGAAGCGGGCCGGGTATGGGCGGCAAACTCCTCCCCGATGCCCAGTTGGTACAAGATCCGGTAGACCTCGTCATCGAGGTGGACGGCCCGCGGGAGCGGGTAGACCTCGTGATGGCGTTCGATCACCGCAATGCGCAGGCCGTGCTGACCCAGCAGGGTCGCCACTGACACACCCGCAGGACCGCCGCCGACCACGATCACGTCCCATGGCCCGGAGGGCGGACAAGGGTCGGTCGATGTCATTGGCCCTCCTCTCCGGCCCCGGCACGGAGGTCGACGTCGTAGCCGTACAGGGCCGCGACAGCCCGGCTGACCTCACCGCCGCCAGTCAGACGCACGACCAACCGTCCTGCCTCGTGACCGATGCCCACCTCGACGCCCTCGATGCCCTGCGCTACGAGCTCGTCACGGAACTGCTGGGCCGCTGCCGCCTCCCGCAGCGCGGGCTTGAACGGCTTCCCGATTTCAGTGAGCGGGATCGAGTCGAGCACGGTGATCACTTTGGGGCGCGCCGCCGGTTCGCTGATGTGCTGGTCCACCCACTTCGTCAGCTCCTCCACAGTGACCTCGCCACTGGCGAGCGAGACGAACGCAACCGGCACTTCCCCGGACTTGCGGTCGGGCCGACCGACGGCGCCGACTGCGGCCACCCCGGGATGGGCCAGCAGGGCGTCCTCGATGACCGCGGGGTCGATGTTGTGGCCACCGCGGATGATCAGGTCCTTCTGCCGACCACGCAGATGAACCCGTTCGTTGCGTACGAAGCCCAGATCGCCGGTGCGCAGCCAGCCGTCGATGACGATGCCCTCATCAGACACCTCTCGGCGGCCTTCGTCGCGTCGCAGGTATCCGGCGAAGACAGTCGGACCGCTGATCACCAGCTCACCGGTCTCGCCCTCGGGAAGCGGCCGCACCCGGCCAATCACCGCGTCGACCTCGGCGGCTGCCACGGTCTGATAGGGCAGCCGCTGTCCGACGGATCCGTGGCATGCATCGCCGGGCAGGGTCACCGAGGATGCGCAAGTGGCCTCAGTGAGCCCATAACCTTCCAGAAGTTCAAGCCCCGTCACCTCGGCGAACGTGTGCCGTACTGCGTCGGGCAGCGGAGCGGCACCGACGACTGGGACCTCCAGAGAGCTGATGTCGGCGTCAACCGGCGTCGCCGAGAGGAATGCGTAGACGGTGGGGACCGCCGACATGGCGCGCGGCCGGTAGTGTTCAACAAGTTGCCAGAAAGCGGCGTACAGCTGCGGGTCGCGGTAGCCCCGCGGGCCCGGCCAGATCGACCGGGCGCCACTGATCATCGGCGCGAGGGCGGTCACGAGGAGCGCGTTGACGTGGAAGAGCGGCAGGCCGGCGACGATACTCTGGCCCCTGCGGGAGGCACCGGCGAGCGCGATGGTCCACGCCATCACGGCCTGGTTGCGGTGAGTGTGGGCAGCCACCTTCGGGGTACCAGTGGTGCCACCCGTATGGAAGAAGGCCGCGAGGTCGTCGGGCTCCGGAGGCGCGGTCGGCAAGTCGGCGGGAGTGTCCCGGACGGCGCCCACCAGATCTTCGAGCCGTATGGCACGCAGTCCGGCTCGCGTCTCCAGTTCGGCTTTCGGCTCATCGCCATCCGGCGACAGCGCGACTAGGACATCGATCCCGAGATCAGCGGCGCCCTCGAGCATCCGCTTCCACAGCGCCTCGTCGAGCTCGGGGCCGGCCGTGACGAGCGTTCGGGAGCCGGTGAGGCGGACAATGTGGGCGAGATGATGCACATCGAGAGCGGAATTGACGGGTGCTGCAATCCCCACGGCTTCGGCTGCAAGGGTCGCGGCGAGGAGATCGCTGCAGTTCGGAGCCATCAGCGTGACGGCATCCTGCCGCCCGACTCCCAGACCGTGGAGGGCATGGCCGATCGCGTGCACTCGGTCGAGTAGCGCGCCGAAGGTCACCGCAACGTGGTCCTTGATCGCGGCCGCATCAGGGATCCACAGTGAGCTGGTCTGCCCCGGCCACCTCTTTGCGGCCCGCACCAACAGGTCATATGTGGTGAGGGCGAGGTCGCGCTCAGCGAGCGGTATCCGCTCGATGGCTTGCAGATCTGCCATACCAGTCAAGGGCGGCAGGTCCACGCCCTCGGTGGGCGGTTGCACCTCGATCGGCCTCACAGCACCGCCCTCCGAGCCGGGCCCCTCACGATGTTCATCTGCTGACCGAGATTGATCCCCTGTATGGGATCACTGATCGTTGCGGCCACGACATCGCCGTCCTTGAGATAATGCGGGTTGTCGGCCTGGCTCTTGAAGAATGTCTTCCACTTCACGGCGGGTGGCAGCAGCGCGCCGATCTTCTCCACCACCGCACCGGGCGACTTGAGTGCAGTGCCGCCCGGAGTGCCCGTGAGCACCAGGTCGCCGACGTCCAGGGCCTGGAAACGGGCCAGTAGGTTGAGTGCCCGCGCAGGCTTGACGATCATGTCGGCAACGGTGCTGTCCTGGCGGACCTCGCCATTGACACTCAGGGTGAGACGCAGGCGTTCCAGGGCAGCGAGTTCAGCGCCGTTGACGAGGGTGAGGAACGGGCCGACGGGCGTGAACGTCGGGTAAGACTTCGACTCGTAGAACTGCGTGCGCGTCAGCTGGATGTCGCGAGCGCTGACGTCGTTGGTGACAACGATGCCTGCGACGACATCAGCAAGTTCGCCCTCGGTGAGCGAAGTGCCGACGTCGATGCGGCGCCCGATCACCAGGCCGAGCTCAACCTCGTAGTCGAGGAAGCGGACGTGGTCGGGGCAACGGATGTCGGCGGTGGGCCCGCAGACCGAGCCGGAAGACTTACGAAAGAAGGCCGGTGGCACCGTGTCGGGACTGAAGCCCGAATCCTGCGCATGACTACGGTAGTTGACCATCTGGGCGACTACACGGGCGGGCACAGTCACCGGTGAGAGCATCTCGGTGTCCTGGAGTCGGGGCCCATTGGGGTCGGGGGCCCTCGCCGCCTTCTCGACTTCTGATCGGTCGGCGAGGAGCTCTGCCGTGGTGCCGGCCTCGGTCCGGATCGGTGTGAGCCGACCATCGCTTTCGACCCACCAGCCGTCGTCGGTTCGTGCCACGTTGATACTCATGCAGCCATCGCTTTCGCCAATGCCTTCAAGGTGTTCTTGTCGATCTCGTTGTCCTTGTCGCCCAGCGCCTTGAGCAGCGCGGCAACCATGCTGGGACTGGGCTCGCTGCCGAGGAAGTCGCGGGAGACGGGCGGGCCCCACTGGGCGAGACCGCTCGCGCTCATGGGCGCCCAGCCGGGCTCGAGTGAGGAGTCGAAGAGGTCGCCGTCGGCGTAGTGTTCGACCATCATGCGGTCGGGGTCACGCCAGTAGTCGAAGATCTGGCTGCCCTGGATGTGCCGACCGATCCCCCACACCCTCCGGTACCCGCGCTCCGCGAGAAACTCCCCGCCCGCCGCCACGGCATCCAAGTCGGTGACCTGGTATGCGGAGTGCACGTAGCCGATGCGTGGCCCGAGGTGCATGGCCAGCGTATGGTGATCGGCTGGTATCGACCCGAGGTCGCAGCGCATGAAGGCCATGGTGGGGCCACGGTCGCGAAGATCATCGAGGTACAAGAAGTCGCTCACGACCAGCCCGAGGGCCTCCAGGTACCACGACAGAGCTTGCTGGAACTTCGTCGTCTCCAGCACTACGTGGCCGAGCCGTTGCACCTCCGGCGCAGCCCGCGGAGCCCGCTGGGTCGCATTGATCCGGACCGGCTTTGTGCCGAGGTTCAGCTCGAGCGGAGCACGTTCAGCCAGAGCGCCCGGCCGTTCCACTCCTGCGACAACCCGCACCGGTATGCCGCTCGGATCGACAAGCTGGACGGCCTGCCCGGCCCCGAACGGCAGCGCGTTCGCCTGGCTCCAGCGGGCCAGGCGGCGTACATCGGAGACAGACTCCGCGATGAACGTCAGGCCAATGAAACGGGCACTCCGACCCCGGTGGATGACCAGGCACGGCAACGCGGACCATGTTCCGCGCAGACTGAGCCGGTCGCGCGTGCGCTCGTGGACGGAGAAGCCGAAGTCGCGGGCGAAGCGCTCAGCGCGGTCAAGGTCGGGCTTTGCGAATTCCAGCCACCCAAGCTCGACAACCTTGATCACAGGATTCCGGGCACGACCGGGGTGCTCACCCCGCAGGGCCCCGAGCTCGCTGTGGAGTCCGTCATGGACGTCGACCGGAACGGTTGTGGCCAGCTGCTCAACCTCGATCACGGGCAAACCCCTCTCTCGATGAATCTCCTGGCTGCCATGTACATGCCCTCTCCCGAATTGGCCGGGCAGTCATGGCGCCTGGCGCCCCCGATGGCGTTTCCGCAGCTGAAGGCCAGATCGCCACCCGAGAACGGAGTTTCGTCCAACCGCCCGCAACGACAGGACTACACCGGTCCGTTCGTGTCGCAGCATCCGGCAGGCGGCGCGCCAAACTGACGCTTACATAATGATTGACTTATCAGTAGTGATGTGTCAACCATTACTGAGCAGTACATCAGGTCGTGTAGATGTGGAGCCAGATCCGCACCCGGCTCAGCGGTTTGCGGCGCCGAGGCCACCGCCGCATGCGGCGCAACGCCATGCCCGTGCGCCTCAGATGAGGACACAACCAGGGAGCACTGACGCATGCGGGACGAGCGCCGAACACCCTCCCTCGACCTCTTACGGCGCCGATGGTGCACCGTCTGGCCGGCTGCGTAACGACTGATGGAGGACGCAATGACCGAACCCCACACAGGTAATGGGCGGAAACCGATCTTCGAGCACCCCCACCGTGCGGCTGACATAGCGCGGCACATTGTCGATGCGGCCGCCGCGCCGGCAACATTCCTGCTCGTTGAGGCTCGCTGGGGCCCAGAGTGGGGAGCACTCGCCGCCCTCCTGGCCGCCTTGATGGTCGCCGGAGTCCGCCGACACCGCGGCGACCGGCTCATCGTCGTCGCCGGGTCAACAGTGCTCGTGGCGTTCCACAGCGTGAGCGCCATCGGCTTCGGCGAAGGGCGGGCGTTCTACATCCCAGAGTTCGTGATCAACGGCTCTGGTCTGGTGGTGTGCGTGGCCTCCTTGCTGATCGGACGCCCGGCCACCGAGGTGGTGTGCCGCAAGATCCGCCTGGAGCCGGCAACTACCCTCGGCGATCCACGGGCCCGGAAGCGCCATCGACGCCTAACCGCCATCTGGAGCGCGCTGTGGGTATCACACCTCGTGCCGTTCGCCTACGTCTATTCAATGGACTCAGTCGCCGGACTCACCCTGCTGGGCACGTTCTTCAACAAGCCGACGCTGCTGCTGATGGTCATCCTTACCGTTGTGGTCGTACGCCGCGCTACGCGCCCCCTCGATGGCGGCACCCCCCTCGAAACACGGTCGCGTTTGCAACAGCCGCGGAACTGATTTCCTGGCACTCGAGCGTCGCGTCCCAGATATCTGATCCCCCGGCATCGACCGGGCCGCGCCACCACGAACCGACGGCAAGCTGGAGGAGGAACGCGAGATCCTGCGCAAGGCGGCGAAGCATTTCGCCGGAGAGACGCGCTGGTGAACCGCTTCCCATTCGTTGCCGACCACCAACGCCGCTACGACGTGAAGCGGCTGTGCACCATCCTCGGCATCGCCCGCTCCAGCTTCTACTACTGGCGCCGCACGGCCGCGGACCGGGCCGCCCGGCAGGCAGCCGACGCCCGCCTCGCCGCCCGGATACCGGCCGTGCACCACGAGTCGGACGGCACCTACGGCCACCCCAGGATCACCGCCGAACTGCGCGAAGCGGGCGAGCGCATCAACCACACAACATCAACCATCCTGGCCCAGGCCGCATAGCCCGTGTCCAAGACTGCGGGTCAAGGCCCGTCCTTGCGGAACCGCTTGCGCTGCTGGAGCGTGAGCGAGGGCCCGAGGTGGTCGATGATGCGGTCGGCCGCCGACTTCGACACCCCGAACAGGGGTGCCAGTTGGCGCAGGGTCAGGTTGGTGCGCCAGTACGCGGCGACCAGGAGCACGCGGTCGTCCAGCGGCAGGCTCCATTGCCGGCCCTTGCGCACCGGATCCGCACCCTCACCCCGGAGCGTGGTGATCAGTTTGCTGAGCTGGCGCGGGCTCAGCTCGGTGAACGGGGCTGTCCAGGAGGGCTCCGACGCCGTGATCACACCAGACACAGCAAGATCATCTCGCCCGTGACCAGCAGTTACGGGACAGCCCCTAGGCAGGGAGAGGCTGTGCGGGATGGTGGATGCGGCCGGTGCCGTGCGACAGGGGCAGGCCCGTGCCGCGGTTGGTGTGGGCGATGATCTCCGCCGTGATGGAGATGGCTGTCCCCTCGGGAGTACGGGCACCGAGGTCCAGGCCGATTGGCGAGTGCAGACGGGCCAGTTGCTCCTCGGGCACGTCGGCTTCCCGGAGCAGGTCGATGCGATGTTCGTGGGTGCGTCGGGAGCCCATGGCACCGACGTAGCCAACGGGGAGAGCGAGCGCCAACCGCAGCAGGGGGATGTCGAACTTGGCGTCATGGGTCAGGACGCAGACGGCGGTGCGGGCGTCGGTCTCGGTGACCGCGAGGTAACGGTGGGGCCACTCGGTGACGACCTCATCGGCGTGCGGGAAACGGGCCTGCGTAGCAAAGACGGGGCGGGCGTCGCAGACGGTGACGTGGTAGCCGAGGAAGCGGCCAACCTGGCATAGGGCAGCGGCGAAGTCGACGGCGCCGAAGATCAGCATGCGGGGGCGGCGTGCGTTGGTGTGGACGAGGACGGTCAACTTTGTGGGGCAGGTATCGGTGTCGCCGCCGACCTCGATGCGGGCGGTGCGGCCCGCACGCAGGAGCGCACGGGTGTGCTCCACGACCACCGTGTCCTCGTTCTTGCCGCTGAGGGTCCCGTCGTGGGGACCGCTTTCGGGGACGTGGAGGGTGCGGCCGATGAGTTCACCGGGGCCGTCGATGACTTGGGCCACGGCGCAGGAGTGCCCTGCGGCCACGGCATCGAGGGCAGCGACAAAGGGGGGCTCGTCGGCAGGCTCCACGCGCTGTGCCAGGACCTCAATCTCTCCGCCGCAGGTCAGGCCGACGGCAAAGGCGTCGTCGTCGGAGTAGCTGAAGTCGGCGAGGGCGGGTGGCCCGCCGTGTGCGAGAAGGTGTTGGCATAGTTCGTAGACCGCCGCTTCGACGCAGCCGCCGGAGACGCTGCCGATCACGGTGCCATTTGTGTCCACGGCCAGTGCTGTGCCGACGGGGAGGGGTGCGCTACCACTGACGTGGACGACGGTGGCGAGGGCGAAGGGGCGTCCCTCGCGGCACCACTGACGCAATGTATCCGCGATGTTCAGCATGACGGGCTTTCCATGAGGTGGGGGAGGAAGCGGACGCCGCAGCGCGACCTGGGGAAAGGGACGCTTGGCGACGGCCCTGCTATCCGGCGGTGTGGGGACGAGAGCCGCCGGACGTTTGCGTTTGGGGAGGTGGCCGGGTGAGTGCACCGGCTACCCGGGCCCTCAGAGCAGTGCTTCGGGAGTGATGGGCAGCTCGCGGATCCGGCGTCCGGTGGCATTGAAGACCGCGTTGACAATGGCGGGTGCCACTCCGACGATGACGACCTCACCGAGTCCCTTGACGCCGATCGGGTCGGCCTCGAAGTCCTCGCCCTCGATGTAGATCGCCTTCATGTCGGGCATGTCGGCGTGGGTTGGCACGAGGTAGTCGGCGAGGTTGGCGTTGACGATCCTGCCGTCGCGGTGGTCGGTGACCGTGTGCTCGAGCAGGGCCTGCCCGATACCGCCGGTCATGGCCCCGATGGCCTGGCTGTCGGCGAGTCTGGGGTTGATGATCCGGGCGGCGTCGTACACGCCGACCATGCGCCGGACTCGCACCAGGCCGAGGCGGGCGTCGACGGCCACTTCGGCGAACGTCGCGGCATAGGCGTGGAAGGCGAACCTCTCCGATTCCGGCGCGCCGGCGTACGAGCCGAGCGCTTCGAGGTGGGTGCGGTCGTTGCGGGCCAGGAGCAGCTGATACGTCTCCCCGCGTGTGGGCTGGTCCTTCACGTACAGTCGGCCGCCACGTACCACCACTTCGGTGGGGTCGACGCCGTACAGCGGTGACTCCTCGTCCTTGACCGCAAGGGTGATCGCCTGCTTGCGCAGCTTGTCGCAGCCGTCCTGGACGGCGGATCCGACACTGGCCATGGTCCGCGAGCCGTGGTGGCCGGGGGCCGTGGGCATGAGGGAGTCGCCGAGCCGGAAGGTCACCTGGCGCATGGACAGGCCGAGGGCATCGGCGGCGACCTGAGTCATGGACGTGGCCGTGCCGGGGCCCATGTCAGTGGTCGCGGACTGGACGAGGGCGGTGCCGTCGGCGTCGAGCCTGACCGATGCCTGGGCCGCGCTGCGCGCGGTGTCGTAGACACCGGCGGCCATCCCCATGCCGATGAGCCAGTCACCGTCGCGCGTCGAGCGGGGCTTGGGGTTGCGCCGGTTCCAGCCGAACTCGCGGGCGCCCTCGCGGTAGCACTCGCGGAGGCGGCGGGTGGAGAACGGCAGCCTGGTGGACTCGTCGTCGGCGGGTTCGTTGCGCAGCCGTAGCTCGATCGGGTCCACGCCCAGTTCGTGAGCGAGTTCGTCCATCGCCGTCTCGACACAGTAGGTACCGCTGGAGTAGCCGGGACCACGCATGAACCACGGCGAGTTCACGTCCAGCGGGACGTGCCGGTACACCTGGCGGACGTTGGGCGTGCTGTAGAGCATCCGGCCGGGTTCGAGCACGGCTTCGCTGTGCGTTTCGTAGCGGGAGGTTTCGGCACGGACGTCGTGCGTGGACGCGGTCAGGCGGCCCCGCCGGTCGCTGCCCAGCCGCAGGGCGTATTCGTATGCGGGCCGGGACCCTACGCCGAAGTACATCTGCCGGCGGGTGAGAACGAGTTTTACGGGACGCTTCACTTCGCGGGCGGCCAGGGCCGCGATGGAGGTGTGCACGTGGGTCCGGCCACCGCTGCCGAAGCCGCCGCCGACGGCCGGCGAGATGACGCGTATCCGGCCCGGCGGCATACCGAACTCACTGGCCATGGTCGCCAGGGTGCCGCCCACCCACTGGGTCTTCTCCCAGAGGGTGAGCTTGTCACCCTCCCAGTGGGCGACGGTGCTGGCCAGCTCCATCGGGTTGTGATGGTTGCGGGCCATCCGGTACGCCAGATCCAGCTTGACATCGGCGGTCTCCAGGGCCGTGTCTGCGTCGCCGCGCGCGTAGGTCTCGGGGTTGTCAGCAGGGTTGGCGACGCTGATGTCGGTCGAGGGAGGCTGGACATCGTAGGAGACCTTCACCAGGCTCGCGGCGTGCTGTGCCACTTCCAGCGTGGTCGCCACGACGACCGCGACGGGCTGTCCGAAGAACTGGACGCGGTCGTCCTGGAACGGGCGCAGCGGCTTACCCGGCGGGAGTGTTCCTTCACGAGGCGGCAGCTTCGGCGCGTTGAGGTGGCTGATCACCTTCACGACACCGGTCTGGGCTTCGGCGGGGCGGGCGTCGATGCCGGTGATACGGCCGCGTCCGACATGGCTGTCGACGATAACCGCGTGCACGACCCCGTCGGGGTTGTTGTCTCCGGCGTACTTCGTTCGTCCGGTGACCTTCAGTCGTGCGTCGACGCGGGGCACCGGCGCACCGACTGCTGCCTGTGGCTGGCTCATTCGGTGCCTCCTACGGTGTTCAGCTGGCGTTCGATGGTGCGTTTCAGTAGTTCGGTCTTGAAGCCGTTGTGCGTTAGGGGGCGGGCGCCGTCGGCAGCCTGCGCGGCGGCCTCGGCCCACAGCCGGTCGGACGGGCGTTCGCCGATGAGGTGGCGCTCGACGGCGGGCAGCTTCCACGGCACAGTGCCCACACCGCCGGCAGCGACCTTCGCCTCGCGGATGACGCCGTCGCGGATGTGCAACGCGACTGCGGCGGAGGTGAGCGCGAACTCGTAGGACTGCCGGTCGCGCACCTTGAGGTACCCGGACCTCAGTGGCCGCGGGTGGGCCGGTATCTCCACTGCGGTGATCAACTCACCTTGGTGTAGGGCTTGTTCGCGGTTCGGAGTGCTGCCCGGCTGGAGCAGGAAGTCGGCGAAAGACACGATGCGCGCACCGTCTGGCCCCAGCAGATGGATGGTGGCCTCCAGAGCGGCGAGGGTGACCGCGAGGTCGGAGGGGTGCGTGGCCACGCAACTGTTGGAGGTGCCGAGGATCGCGTGGGTGCGGTTATAGCCGCGCAGCGCGGCGCACCCGGAGCCGGGCTCGCGTTTGTTACAGGCCGCGGTCACGTCCCGGAAGTATGTGCACCGGGTGCGCTGCATGATGTTGCCACCGATGGTGGCCATGTTCCGCAGTTGGGCGGACGCGCTCAGCTCCAGCGCCTGCGAGATGACAGGATACAGGGCGCGCACTTTGGGGTGGGCGGCAGCCTCGGACATACGGACCAGGGCGCCGATACGCAGCCCCCCGCTCTTGGTGGCGGTGATCTCGCTCAACGGCAGGGCACTGATGTCGACCAGCGAACTAGGGCGCTCGACGGTCTCCCGCATCAGATCGACGAGGGTGGTGCCGCCGGCGATGTAACGCCCCCCGTTCCGAGCGGCGTTGAGCGCCTCCCGTGTGTCCGCGACCTTGGTGTAGGTGAAGGGATGCATGAGAGTCGGCCCTCACTTCCTTCCGGCGGTCTGTTCGACCGCTCGCACGATCTTCACGTAGCAACCGCAGCGGCACAGGTTGCCGCTCATCCACTCCCGGATTTCCTCCGCCGAGCCCGTGTGGCCCTCCTGGATGCACCCGACCCCGGAAACAATCTGCCCCGACGTGCAGAAGCCGCACTGGAAAGCGTCCTGGTCGATGAACGCCTGTTGCAGCGGATGCAACTGGTCACCCTTCTCCAACCCCTCGATCGTGGTCACCTCGGTACCCTCCAGCCGCACCGCCAGCGTTAGGCAGGAGTTGACACGTTGCCCGTCGACCAGGACCGTGCAGGCGCCGCAGGCACCGGCGTTGCAGCCCTTCTTGGAACCGGTCAGGCCCAGGTGCTCGCGCAGCATGTCGAGGAGCGAGGTGCGGTTGTCGATCGCGACGGTGTGCCGGACACCGTTGACCGCCAATGAGACACGGCTGCTGGGCACCGCCTCGGCGCCGGGCGGAGGCGGTCCGGCGCCCAGGCCACCGGCCACGACCGCTCCCCCGACGGCCGTGCTCGTGGCAATGAAGGTACGCCGGGACGGCGCGGAAGAGGACACAAGAGGGTCGGCAGGGGAAGTCACGGCTGGGTCAGGTCGTTCGGTGGGCATGTCCACGCTCCCTTGGTGCGGGTACGGGTGGCCGTGAAGAGCGAACCGATGGTCACGTCGATCGCAAGAATGCACCGGTTACTCAAACGGGCTGTTCCAGGTAATGAGTGGTGGTTATGGGGCATCATGGCGGATGCGGCGGCTTCGAAGGGTGTCGAGCAACGGGGCCCGGTATCTCCTGGTTCGGGATACAGGCTGGCTTCCAGTCTTGGACAAGTGGGGCCAGCCCGCGACACGTCCTGCCGGTCGTGGTGATGGGGATCGCTTGCCGTAGCCTCTGCCGAGCTCCGGCACCGCTGCGTCGAAATCAGCGGGATGGGAGCGAGGGCGCTGAGGGGAAGCAGGTGGCTGTTGTGGGATGGTTTGGCCTTGGCGCGCGCTCGTCGCGCGTGCCAAGAGGTACGGATAGCATGGCATCCAAGGCTGCGTCAGCCGTGTGCTGTTCGAGAGTGAGGCTGTCAAGCCGATCCGTCAGCCGGGCCATCAGGACGCTCTCACGGTCGGCGACCGGAGATCGGGCACAGGCGATACTGACACCCGAGGAGTCACAGGCGATCAGAGCAAGGGTTCGGGACACCCACCCAGCCTCCACCATGTGACTCGTGCGCATCCAGAGGTTGTTGCACCACGCATGTTTAATAACTATTGCGGCACACGTCCGTGCAGGTTGGTCTGGCGCAAGGCATAGCGGTGGTTTGTTAAGGCGGGAGTGGGAGGTGGTGGCTGAGTGGTCGGCCGGTACTGACTGCGTTGATCAGGTTCTGTAACTCTGCTGGTGGGGGCGTGCTGGACCAGGCTTTCCACCACCGTTGCAGCATGATGGTGGGGGTCAGCCAACTGCGGACGGTACGTAGGGCCTGGGGCCAGCGTGCCGGGTGGTGCGATCGGGTGCCCCCTCTCTGGCCGGGGCGGCCGGACCGGGCGGTTGGCGGGAGTCGGTGGCAGTCCGGCTTCCCAGCAGAAGGAGAACGCGCAGTTGACCAGGGTCTGGTGGCGGCGGATGGCACCCTCGGTGCGGACCTGGAAGTCGGCCCATCCCAGTTCGTCCTTGACCTGTTTGTAGCTCTGCTCGATCCAGTTGCGGATGCCGTAGATCCGCACGATCTCGGCGAGGTCGGCAGCCGGGTGGGGGCTGTCGGCCTCGCGTGGTGAGCCGGGGCGGGGCAGGTTGGTGGCCAGATACCAGGTGGACTTCTCCGGCAGGGTGTCCGGGTCCGTGGTGGCCACCGCCAGCCGGGTGGTGCCGTCCGGTCCCCACCAGCCCAAGGACGTCTCAGCGGCCCACCAGGTGGTGGTGTGCCCGTCGCGGAAGGTGCGGGTCACCGCTGTCCAGTCGCCCGGACGGTCGGGTCCGTGCCAGGCCAGTTCCCGGGCGGCGTCGATGGGGGTGTGGGCATCGGGACCGTAGGCCCAGGTGCCGCGGCGCCGTTTGAGGGCCCATCACGAACGGCAGTCCGGCGGTGGCCAGTTCACTTCGGAAACCGTCCTGGTCGCCGTAGGCACAGTCGGCCGCCACCGCCCGGAAGTGAACTCCGGCCTCCGTGGCCCGGCGGGCGAGTGCGGCAGCGATCTGCAGTTTCGTGGCGAAGCCCGGATCGCTGCGGCCCTTGGGGAAGTGGCGGGCGGGGGTGTAGGGCACGGCGTGCAGCGGATAGTACAGCCGCTCGTCCGCCCACAGTGTGGTGACCGTGACGACACCGTTGTCGGTCTTGCCGTATCGGCCCAGCCACTGCCGTCCCACGTTCGCGGTCGCGGTCCCGTCCTTCCGGTCGCCGGAGTCGTCGATGACCAGTACTCCGCCGGGGTGCGGAGCGGTGCGTGGATCATCCAGCAGGCGCTCAAGACGACGGGCGTTGATCCGCTCGTGCTCCCAGGGGGATTCGGAGAGGAAGAACTGCAGCCGCTGCACTGCGGGGTGCTGGGCTCCCGCTACCGGCTCGGCCCCGGCCAGGCATGTCAGTGTTTTGTTCCGTTCCCGCGGTGCCAGCAGCCCCGTGAGGTACTGACGAAAACCCCGACGCTGAGCCAGGGAGTCAAACAGATCATCGAAGCCGGCAGCGTACTGCTCCAGCGGTCCCGGAGCCGGCGGACACGGACGACGAGCGGTCATCACACACCCCTGCTCGTCCTTCTACTGCGGCCCCGACCCGATGTCAACAAACCACCGATAGCAGCGAGATCACCCACTCGTGCCCTCACACCCTGCGCGGCGAGTTCGACCTGCTGTTCGTCCCGGCGAACGAGCCCATACACGGCGTCTCCCCGACAGCGCAGTCTCTGCGCCAGCAGACCACCGATACCGCCGGTGATGCCGAGGATGAAGACGTCCACGTGCGATGCTCCCTTCTCTTCCGATGCAACCTTCGACCCCGCCATCGAGACAGGCACACAGCCGAGCGACAGCCCAGTCTGCGGATACTCCCGGAACACGGAAATCCTTCGTCCGATGCGTTACGAAGCCACCCAGGGGCCCGGCAAGAGGGCCGCCTCGACGTCGCGACCCGACTCCAGCCAGCCAAGTAGAATTCGGAGTCGACCTTTCCTCGTTCTCATCTGCGGCCCGGCTCCCTGCGGCACCCTTGGCCGTCGCCACGATCGACCCGCCCGCCGTTCCCTCCTCCCACGTCCAGGCATACTGGCGCTCAATGCCGCCCTGCCCGGGAGACGGCTGAGCGAGCCGCCGCTGAGATCGGCCCTGATCGCCATGCCGCGTGACCAGCAGAGAGGAGTACACCCGTGACAGACGCGACGTCCTTCCTGCTCGAACGCCTGCACGCGGCCGGCCTGACGGACGTGCTCGCGGTCGAGCCGGCCAATGAGGACTTCACCGCGACCGCGGAACTCCGCGCGGCGCGGTGACGGCACGTCGGTGTTCGTCAAGGCGTTCGGCGAGCCGCCGTCGGACGGCGGTGTCGTCCTCGTGATGGTCCCTCGGACTCGGCGTGGGCTGGCAGCTGTCGCGAAGACTGCTGGCGCCGCTCGCCGCCATCAGCAAGGCGGCGGCCAAGGCGGGTGAAGGCGATCTGGCGTACCGCGTCAACGCCCAGGGCCCGCTGGATGAGTTGAGGCAGCTCGCCGACACCTTCGACGCCACCCTGAACCGCCTCCAGGAGTCCTTCGAGGCGCACCGGCGTTTCGCCGCCAACGCCTCGCACGAGCTCCTCACCCCGCTCGCCACCAACCGAGCCATCCTCCAGGTCGCGGCGGCCGACCCTACCGGCGGGGAATTCACGGAGCTGGTCCCGATGCTGGTGGAGACCAACGAGCGCAACATCACCATCGTGACCGAACTCCTCCACCTGGCCGCCGCGGGCCAGGTGCAGTACGACGCCGACCCCGTGGACCTCGCCGCCCTGACCGCGGAGGCGATCGAGGAACGGCGTACCCAGGCACCCGGCATCGAGATCACCGAGGACCTGCCAGCCGACCCGGGGGTGGCGTACGAGATGGCCGGCAACGAGGCCCTGATGCGTCGGGTCGTCGCCAACCTCCTGGACAATGCATGTGTCCACAACGTTCCCCAGGGGTCGGTGCATGTGACCGTACGCGCCCACGCCGGTCCCGGTGGCCACTCCTGTACCGGCGCATTGGTGTTGGAGGTGGCCAACGCGGGTCCCGGTGTGGACCCGGACACCGTGGACCGCCTCTTCGAACCGTTCTACCGAGCCACGCCCCGCGTCGCCACCGACCGTGGGCACGGCCTCGGGCTCGCGATCGTGCGCTCAGTGGTACACGCCCACCGCGGCACCGTCACCGCCGAGGCAAATGCCTCCGGCGGCCTTCGGGTGCGGGCGACGCTGCCGGCGGGCAAGCCGTGATCGCGGGGTCGGGCACACACACAGTTCGAGGGCCGTCACCCGGAGTCCCCGTTCACCACCGCGAGTGCGGCGTCGCGATGTGCGTCGTGCTCGGCGAGTCGGGCGACGAGTGAGGCCCGTATGTCTTCGTAGGTGTCGGACCCGAGAGGGAGTCGCAGCGACGTGGCTCCGGAGTCGACGAGATCGATCATCGCCTGCGTGATCTTGTGCGGGTCGTTCGGCAGGGGGAAGGCGCCCGATGCGATGGCGCGCCGCACCTCACCTGCCGGGGTGCTCTCGTACTCCGGCATCACCGGCGCGGTGTCGAGCGCACCGGCGAATCCGGTCGGTGTCGCACCGGGTTCGACGATGGTCAGACCGATGCCGAACGGGGCGATCTCGCGGGCCACCGTCTCGCAGAAGCCCTCGATTCCCCACTTCGAAGCGTGGTAGTGGCTGAAGTTCGGGTACGTGGTCTGGCCACCCGCGGTGGACACCTGCACGATGCGTCCGTGCCCCTGGGCGCGCAGATGCGGCAGGGCTGCGCGGATGATATGGATCGACCCGAGGAGGTTGGTGTCGATCACACGTCGGATCTGTGCGTCGGTGGCTTCTTCCACCGAGGCGAAGACGCCGTAGCCGGCGTTGTTGACGACCACGTCGATCGTGCCGAGCGCTTTGAAGGCGTCGGTCACGACCTGGCGGACCTGCTCGCAATCGGTGACGTCGAGCCGGGCCGACCAGAGGCGCTCACCGTAGCGAGCATGCAGATCGTCCAGCGTCTCGGGCCGGCGCACTGTCGCGGCGACCCGGTCACCGCGGGCCAGCAGGTTCTCGGTGAGCAGGCGTCCGAAACCGGAGGAAGTGCCAGTGATGAACCATGTGGTTGACATGGCGCTCCTTTCATCGATGACCCCACGCTAGGAGTTCAAGCCGACTTGAGGGCAAGCTCGTAAGGTGGTGAACATGACGAATGCCGAGAAATCCGTTCTGACCATCGGCGAGGTCAGCGCACTGACCGGTCTGGCCGCACACACCCTGCGCTTCTATGAGCAGGAGGGACTGCTCACCGCTTGTTCGCCGTCACGAACGGCTCGTCGGACAGCCCGGTCCGGCCGGCTGGCACTCCCCCTCATTCAGTGAACCCGCCCCCGTCCCAGGCCCCGGCTTCCACCATCGATCCGGTTCCGCCACCGACGGGGTCGGCCACCGGAGAAGCACCTGACCCGGCCTCCCCGGCTACCTCGACCGGACCATGACCGGCCTTCATCCCTCCGCGGCGTCCAGGTTCATGGCCGTGAACAGCGGTAGCAGGTCGGCCGACCGTTCGACGTTCCACACAAGGAAGAGGATCTCCTTGCGCCGGCTCTCAAAGGCCAGCGGTCCCAGCAGACTGTGGAACTTCTCGTCGAACTGCTGATCGGTCATGGCGACTCGCGCGCCGCCGGGGGCGTCGCAGACATCCTCCGTCACCACCTCACTCGAAGTTAGCGTGACAGTGACCCGGTTGGGGAGGTACTCGGGAAGGTCACGGTCGGCTCCGGATCCTCCCGCACCGAGACGCGCTTCATCAGGTCGAGGGCCACCGGATCAGTGATGGCCTCATCGCTGTACGACGCGGTGGTGATCTCGCCGTCCAGCACGTCCGGGCCACCGTGTAAGGAAGACTCTGGTCTGCCGTTTCCCGTGTGGTGGGGCGGGCCAGCGCGGCCCAGGCCGCCGTCTATATCTCCCCGTTCGTCGGCAGCATCTTCGTCAGGATGCGCGAAACGGCATACGACTGACTGTCCCGGTTGCCGAACGACGTCGAGGGAGAAGAAACCGGTGACCCGGTTCATGAACCCCAACTCGCCCTCGAAGATGGGCGACGGTCCGGCGAAGCTGTGTCGGGCGAGCTGCGCGGCGACGATCGCGTTCCGCACCGCGTTGGGTGCTGAGCAGCCCTTCCACTGGGAGAGGGACCTGGTGCATCGCGATGTGGCCGTTCACCGGAATGTTGATCGGCTTCGATCAGTCGTTGTTGCGAGAGCCCCATCAGCCGACCCGCCGCGACGACCAATGACAGCAGCACGTAGTTGACGTGGTCCCACCCTCTTGGGTGCAGGGCGGCCGCCTCCTGGAACCCGCACTGGATCTCGTAAGCCAACACGATGGCGAGGACAAGGTCCTCTCCGAACGCCCTCTGCGACTCGGCGACCGCGAGGCACGCCGCGATGCCGTCGCCGGGGTGCCCGACTTCCTTGCCGACGTATCCGTCGTTGAAATCAAAGTGGCGGATCATCGTGCCGTTCACGAAGGCGGCGACATCCGGGGCGGTGGTCCGGGTCGTGCCCAGAACGGTGGCCGCCGTGGAGGGGTGAGCCGCGGCGAACGCCCGACCGTTGCGTGAGGGCAGGGCGTCGAAGGCGCCGAGCGGTCATCCGATGCTGTCGACGAGGCGCTGTTTGACCGTGTGGATGGCGGCGGTGCTGAGATCGGAGTAGCGCAGGGACACCGTGAACGAACTGAGTTTTTCGGCCAGGAGCATGGGACTCCCTGAGTCGTCGGGAGAGCGAGAGTCGCAGCGGTAACCTGCCTTCCTGTGGTCGCGTCGAGCCATCAGCGAGTGCCGGTCAGGATCCTGCGTTCGGTTCCCGCGTAATCGAGAGGCGCTTGTCCCCGGCCGAAGCGGCTGGTCAGCCAGCCGATGAGAAAGCCCGCCGGTACGGTGACGATCGCGATGTTCTCGAAGGGCAGGACAGCGAAGTCGAGTCGGGGAAGGAGTGATTGTGGGGTGCCGGAGACCGTGGGGTTCCACAGCTGCGCCGCAAGGCAGCAGGCCGCTCCCCCGTAGAGGGTGCACAGCAGCCCCCGCCGGGTGAGGCCCTTCCAGAACAGGGCGTAGAGCAGGGCGGGCAGGATCGTCGAAGCGGCGACCGCGGCGGCGAACGAGGCGAAAAATAGGACGCTCCAGCCGTGCAAGACCACGGCGAGCATCACGCACAGCAGACCGACGGTCGCCAGCATCCAGCGGGTCATCCGGACTTCCTGTTCCTGACCCACCCGGCCCCGCCGCATGGAGACGGCATGTACGTCGTGAGACACGGACGCCGCGGCGGCGAGCATCAGTCCGGCGACCGATCCGAGGGCGGTGATGAACATCGCGCAGGCGAAAGCGGTGAACAGCAGACCCTCCTGCTCTGAGACAGTGTCGAAGAGCAGGAAGATCGCCGAATAGCCCTGGCCGCTGTTCGCGGCTATGTTCGCACCGCCGACAAGGGCGGCCGCCCCCATGCCGAGTACGGTCATGATGACCGAGAAGAGGGCGAAGAGGACAACCGCGTGCCGGGCCGAGCGGCGGGCGGACGGGCCCGTGGGCGAGGCACTGACACACATGAGTAGGGATGGGAGCACCGCGAAGCCGAGCGCGATGGTCAGGCATGCCGAGAGCCGGTCGATCGCCCCGGCGCCGGAACCGCCGTAGAGCTGACCGGGTTCGAAGTACCGCCCGGCTCGTCCGCTGCCGGTGGCGGCGGCCCGCAGGAGGTTGGCCCAGGCTGAAGTCGAAGCGTTCGAAAACGAGGTGGACCGTGGCGACGAACGTGCCGAGGACCAGCACGACCTTGACCACCTCGATCACGCTGGTGGCCCTCAGACCGCCGAGCACCGCGAAGGAGACGATCAGCAGCCCGAGGAAGGCCGTGCAGACCTGGGCGGCGCCGGGATTGCTCAGTCCCAGCAGATACGCGGTGGCGTCACCGGCGACCACGAGCTGGACGACGATGAGCGGAACGCACACCAGCAGGGTGCCGCCGGCAGCGGCGGAGCGTACGTGAGGGTTGTCGACCCGGCCAGCGAGGATGCCGCCGAGGGTGAAGGCTCCAGTGTTGCGGACCGGTTCCGCCACCAGCAGCAGGACCGCGAGGGGGGCGGCGACGCCGCTAGCGGTGAAGACCATGCCGTCGTGGCCACCCAGTGCGACCGTGCCCACGGGTATGAGGAGCGCTATCACGGAGATGGAGTCCCCGCACATGGCCAGTCCGTTGCGCAGGCTGGACAAGGACCGGTTGGCGCTCAGGAAGCTCGCGACGGTGTCGTCGCCGGAGCCGACCAGCAGGCAGAGGAAGAACGTCAGGACGATCACCAGCAGAAAGGCTGTCAGGGAGGTGAACAGAGCACCGCCGCCGGTACGCGCCAGGTACACCGTCATCTCTCCTCCCGGACGCCGACGAGATCCCCGGCCGGCCGGTCGCATCGAGCGGCGAAGGCCCTGTCGTACCAGACCGCGCTACCGATCAGGATCACTCCGTAGAGCCCGAGGAGCGCCATGCCGAAGGTGACTGGTCCGGCCATGGGGGTGGCCAGGGCATCCGGGAGGATCAGGTCGAGTCCGGCCAAGGCCAGTACGGTCGCGGCATTGACCGCGACGAACCTTCTTCTGATGTGCAGCGCCATGACCCGCAGATGCTCGGGAACCACGGGCGCGGGATGGGTCGTTGGAGCGGTTCTGCGCGAGGTAAAGGCGTCATCGGGACAGGACATGCGGCCACTCCGGGAATTACGGGACGGGGAGAGGAAACGGCCCGGGGTCGCCGGTATCGGGGAGTTCGGTGGCCTGGCGCCGCGGGGTGTGCGGGCTCGGCTGCGGGAGAAGGGATCGGGGGCCGCCCAGCGGCTTCAGGGGGCGATGCCCACGCCCTCGATACGGCTCCACGCTTGTTCCTGCGCGGCGGACATGGCGGGCCAGTGGAGTCCGCCGGGCCGGGGCCGTACCTGGGTGGAGAACGGGGCGGGGCGGAACGCCGGATCGTAGAAGCAGCCACCACCGTAGGTGGTGTCGAACGCGTCGCACGAACGCGCGATCGAACTGGGGCTAGGCTTGCGGCCGGTGCGCGCCCATGTGTCCAGAGCCGTCAGGGAGTTGGCGTACTCGGCGTCGCTGAGCTCGCTGTGCTCGCTCTCCCTCGTGAACGTCTGGACGAGGTTCTCGCTTCGGCCGGCGGCCCGGACCGTGGCCCGGTAGGCCGCCTCGTGCTCGACGAAGACCTGTGGGTCGTCGATCGCGTGCAGCGTGAGAACCGGGAGTGAGATCCGTCCGGTGAGGTCGCTGTCGTAGGAGAGGTCGCGGCGCGCGGTGGGGTCGGCCGAGAAGCGCTCCACGCCGGCGTTGAGCGCCTTGTCGTCGTGCGAGCCGTCGTAGCGGACCCCGCGGTTGCCGAAGGGGGTGCGGCCGTCGAGCCGGTTGGACACGATGTCCCGGACGAGGAAGGCCGCGTACTGCATGTTCGTGGCCAGGGAGCGTTCCGGGATGTGGGTGACGGCCAGGATGTCGTCGAGGTTGCGCTGCTGCCGCGCGCTCCGGTCGGCCGGGTCGGAGTCGATGCCGGTGCACTCCTGGAGTCGGCCCTGGACCTCGTCGGGTGTCAGCGGGGAGTCCGCGGGCAGTCCTTGCCACAGCGGGTACTGCGGCTCGGTGGGACGGGGCAGGTTGCGGCAGTAATACTGGTAGACCGTCCGCAGGTCCACGCGCGTGTCGTAGCCGCGCGAGCCGCCAGCCAGGAAGCCGTTGGTCAGCAGGACTCCGTCGTAGGCGCCACGCTTGTGGCCGTAGGTCTCGGCGACCTTGGCGGCGACATTGCCGCCCCAGGACTGGCCGTGCAGGTAGGTGCGGTCGGGGCGGCCGAAGTGGCCGACGAACAGGCGGCGTACGTTCTCGGTGTCGGCGGCGGCCATCCTGACCCCATAGCCGCCGCGCCGGTACGAGGAGCCCGCCCAGGCATAGCCCTCGTTGACCATCACCGCCCAGCGTTCCAGGTCCTCGGTGCTGGTGGACTCGTCGTAGGAGAAGTCGGGACCGCCGTGGGAGTGGACGACGAGGGAGCCGTTCCAGTGTTCGGGGACGGCCATCGTGTAGTACGCGCCGTTGGCGTCCCGGCCGGTGTAACAGTCGGCCTTCTCCTCCAGCGGGCCCGGGCAGGCGGCGGCAGTGGGGCGCGTGGTGTCGGCCGGGGCGGCGGGTGCGGTGCCGAGCGTGCCCACGACCGCGGCCGCGACCAGTGCCGTCAGCATGGCCGAACGGCGTCCGCGAGCCCGGGGGCGGGTACCGGGCTCGGGCACGACAGGTGTGTTCAAGGAACTGCTCCTTCAGGTGCTTGTGGGGAATGGACCGGTGAAGGACCGTGTCCGATGGGCGTGTTCGGGGGTCACCGCCGGGGCCGGCGGTGACCCCTGCGCCGGCGGTGACCGTCGTCGCGCGTGAGGGCTGCCCCTTCTCCTGGGCGGCGGTCAGGCGGGCACAGGCAGAACCGCCAGCGGTACGTGGTGCTGACCGGAGTGGACGTCACGGTCACGCAGCGACGCCTGGCTGACAGGACGGGGGAAAGAGATCTTGACGACGTTCAGCAATGGGATGCGGAACATCCGTACGTCAGCCTCGTCGAGTCCGTAAAGCCGGGCGATCGTGGCCTCGTTGAGGAACGTCTCGTCGGCGGCGATGGCGTAACCGTCCTCGTCGCGCATGAAGAGCTCCATGGTGACCCAGAACGGTCCGGCGTTCTTGGAGCGGACCTCGTGTGCCAGGTCGCCCAGGGTGGTGGGGGCGGTCTCAGCCATGGTGGGAGGGCTCCTCGAACTCGGTGCGGAACATATCGGTGGGGGTGAGGGTGTCGACGACGTGGTTGAGCACGAACTCGTACGCCGGACCGCGCTCGACCTCGGCCGGTGAGGTGGCGAACGCCAGGCTCGGCAGGTAGTCCATGTCGGCCGTCGGCAGGTGCAGCATCAAGGGGTTGGCTATCTTCGCGACGGCGGTCGCGGTGCTCTGGTCCGGTGCGTTGACGAGGAGCATGACTCCCACCTCGCGAGGCGGGCCCGATGCCGGATCGAGATCCCCGAGGATGGCGTTGTGCCCGTACAGGCGCAGGTCGAAGGCGTACTTGTCCTCGCTGAGCCCGATCGTCTGCTCCACCCGCTGCCTGATCATCGTCCGCATGAGTTCGGCCCAGTCGTCGATGTGGGCCAGGATGTGCGGATCCCGGATCGCGCTGAACGACATCGTCTCGTAGCCGGTGACCCGGGCGCCTTCGAGCTTGATGGTGTGCTGGTCGGCGACATAGAACCGCGAACCCTCTACCCGAACTGTGCGCTCGTCCAGGGCGGTGTAGACGGCCTCACGGACGTCCAGGGTGCCGTCCGGCTCGCGCATCTGGAACGGGTCCACCGTCTCGTAGAGCATGTGGGCGGCGACCAGGATCGGTGTGCACGCGACCGTCGGATCGAGCGGCTCGATGGTGAAGCCGTCGGCGTCGATGGTGGCCAGCACCCCACCCGCCCGCGGATTGCTGGTGCACTGCCCGCCGCACTCGATGATCTTGGCGGCGTGCCATGCCGGCCCGGCCGGCATCCCCTTCATCAGCGGATAGGCGGCGGCGATGGCGGTGTCCGTGGCGCGGCCGGCGAGCACGACCTGCGCCCCGGCCTCCAGCGCGGCGACGATCGGCTCGTGTCCCATCGCGCCCACGATGTGTGCGCAGCTCTGCAGCGTCTCCCGCTCCAGTTCGCCCAGCGGGGGCAGGGCATGGATGCGGCCCTCGTCCAGGCGCTTGAGGAGCGTGCCGGTCGACTGCTCGCTGTAGATGCGCGCCACCCGCAGCCGGAGTCCCTCGGCGGCCAGGATGTCGGCGACGATGCCGGCGACCCAGTCGACACCGGAGTCGGTTCCGCTGGTGCCGCACGAGCCCACGATCAGTGGGATGCCGGAGCCCGCCGCCGCCTTGAGCAGGACGCGCAGGTCGCGGGCGACCGCCGCACGGGTGGTCTTGGGCTGCGACGCGCCGAGATAGTAAGGACCTGAGTCGGTGCTTCCCCCGTCGACGGAGATGACGTCGGCGCCGAGCGCCAGGCCCCGATCGATCGTGGCCTCGGGAAAGCCGGCCCCGAGCATGCCGGTCGGTGCCAGGACCTTGACCTGGTCGACCCGTTCGTTTTCCATGTTCCTCTTTCGTGTCGTGCCGGCCATGTGGCGGGCGGGTGTCACCCGTCGACCCGGGCAGTGGGGGCTTGGGGCAGCAGGTGGGCGTTCACCGCGAACCGGGGGCGGCCGGCGAGGGCGGCCACCACCTCGGCCGCGCCCTCGAGGCCGGCGGCCGCGCGGGCTTCGGCGGTCTGGCCCGCGAGGTGGGAGAAGACGACGATGCCCTCGACGTCCCGCAGCGGGCTGTCGGCGGGGAGCGGCTCCTCGCTCACCACGTCGAGTGCCGCCCCGGCGATCTCGCCGGTGCGCACGGCGTCGGCCAGGGCCTGCTCGTCGACAACGGCCCCTCGCGCGGTGTTGACCAGCACCGCCGTCGGCTTCATCCGCCGGAAGGCGGAGGCGTCCAGGAGACCGCGGGTGCGCTCCGTCAGCGCGGTGTGCACCGATACGTAGTCGGAGGCCGCCAGCAACTCCGGGAGTGCGACGAACCGCACCGACGGGTCCGATCGCTCGTCCTCGGGCACACCGGTCGTGCAGAGCACGCGCATGCTGAAGGCCCGCGCCAGCGGCACCACGGCGCGCGCCGCCGCCCCGTATCCGATCAGGCCGAGCGTCGACCCGCGCAACTCGTGACCGTCCTGTCTCGGCCACCCGCCGGCCGCGACGCCCATCGCGCTCTGCACCAGTCGCCGGGCCGCCGAAAGCAGCAGACCGAGGGTGTACTCGGCCACGGCGTTGGCGTTGATTCCCGGCAGGTTGCTCACCGTGATGCCGAGCCTGCCCGCGGCGACGACGTCGATCGAGTCGTAGCCGACGCCGGTGCGCACGATGGCGCGCAGACGGGGGGCTTCGGAGAGGACCTCGGCGGTCAGAGGATCGTGGCCGACGAGCGCCGCGTCGATCCCGTCGAGGGCGGCGACGAGTTGCTCGGGACCGTGTCGGCCGACGAGCGGGGCGTGCACCGTCGTGTGGCCGTGCGCCCGGAGATGGTGATCGACCTCGTCGCCGGGCCGTAGGTAGTCTGTAGTGATCAGAATGCGGGGCACGGTTCCTCGTCTCTGGCTGCGTCGGGCGCGCGCCGCGCCGCGGGGGGAGGGCTGGTCACTTGGCGAGGATCAGGCCGGTGCGCCGCTGGAGCGCACCGATCCTGGCCACGACGATGATCGACAGCGTGGCGACGATGGCGATGTCGATGAGCATCAGGGGCCAGCCGGTGATGTCGACCATCCCGCCGACCAGCGCGGGGCCCAGGAAGCCGCCACCGGCCCAGCCGACGGTATACATACCGGCGTAGGTCCCGAAGACCCGTGCCGAGGGCGCGAGGTTCCATAGGACGACCACCGCGTTGACCAGGAAGCAGGTCGCGCCGGCCGCCGCGAGGCACAGGGCCACGGTGGCACCCGTCGGAGTCTGGATGAGCGTCCCCAGCACCATGGCGCCGGCGAAGACCGACATGCCCACGGCCATGACCCGGAGCCGTCCGTACCGCTCGGCGAGCACGGCTGCCGGGTAGGCCGCCAGGATGAAGGCGATACCGCTGGGCAGGGTGAGACCGCCGGCGGCTCCCCGTGACATGTCCAGGGCTTCCATCCCGTACGGCGTGATCAACGACCGGGACGCGGCCCACGCGCTGCCGAAGAGGAGGATCGCGAGGAGCAGCAGGAGCCGACTGCGGTCAGCGTCCTTGAGGATCTCGACGAAGGTGTCCCGCACCCGTGGCTCGCCGCGCTCGGCACTGTCCTGCGCATCGCACTCGGCCACCGCCGCCTGGTAGGCCGGGGACCGGTTGTCGCGCACTGTGGCCGCGAGCACCCCGATCGAGATCAGCATGATGATCGCGGGTATCGCGAACGCGAGGCTCAGATGGTTGTCGACCAGGAAGATGCTGAGGAGCGCGGCGACGATGGCCGTGACACTCGAGGCGATCTTGACCGCGGCGTTGGCCCTGCTTCGTCGCTCGGGTGCGATGAAGTCCGGTACCAGCGCCTCGGCGATCGGCTTGAAGGTGTTGGCGACGAGCGCGTATGAGAACAGCACCACGATCAACAGCGGCAGGGACGCCGCGCTGTGCGGGATGACGATGAACAGCGCGGCGGCGATCGGCATCCCGACCACCAGGTAGGGCATCCGCCGGCCCCAGGAGGTCCTCGTCCGGTCGGACCGGTTGCCGATCCACGGCTGGATGAAGATGCCGAGCAGGTTGTCCATGCCCATCAACAGACCCACGACGGCCGCGCTGGTGACGTGCTCCCGCAGGAGCGGCGGCACCTGAGACTCGTAGAAGTTCCAGGTCGACTCCTGTGCGAAGACCGCGAGAGCAACCAAAAACGTGATGCGCCGGGTACGTGTGCGCTGCCCTACTGACACCGTCGTCATGAGGGTCGTCCCTTCGCGCCGCCACCACGCTGGGCAGCTGCTGGATAGATTATCGGTGTTGGCGTGGGGGTGAGAGACCGTGGCTGCTCGACGCCGCACCCCGCGTCGGGGGTGACCGGGGAGAGAGCGTGCTCAGGCCTGGTCGACCTCGACCACGAGGGTCAGGTCGTCGGTGACCCGGATCCGGCAGTCCGGCCCGAAGGAGCAGGACGATTCGCGTTCCTCGAAGATCGCCGGACCTGCCAGCTCGGTTCCCGGGGTGAGCTCGTAGCGGTTCCATACGGTGGCATCGAGCAGGCCGTGTCCCGGGAAGTACACCGGCCGGACCCCTCGGCTCGCCTCACCTCCTCGGGCATGGCTGCCCTCGGTCGACAGCTCATGACCGGGCAGGCGCATGGAAAGCCGCCAGTTCACGACTTCCACGGCCCCGTCGAGGCAACGACCGAACACGGCGCGGTACGTGGACTCGAAAGCGGTCCGGATGCGTCCGAGTCCGCCCGGACCGAAGTCCCGCTCGGGCACGGTGACCTCGATCTCGAAACCCTGGCCGAGGTAACGCATGTCGGCCGAGCGGCGGACCCGCACGAGCTCCGGGTCTGCCGGCTGGAGCGTCTCGGCGGCTCGGGTCGTCATCTCGTCGTAGAGCGCGGCGACCTGGTCCCAGTCGACGTCGGCGAGAGGCGACGGCAGGCTGCGGACCTCGTCAACCGTGGGAGCGGCGGCGAGGAGCCCGCAGGCGGACATCACTCCGGCCCGCATCGGCACGATCACTCGGGAGATCTTCAGCGACTTCGCCAGCCCGTAGGCATGGGCGGGCCCGGCTCCGCCGAAGGCCAGCAGCGCGAAGTCGGCCGGGTCCTTGCCCTGCTCGGACAGGTGCATACGAGCGGCAGCGGCCATGCTTTCGGTGACCACCTCGACGATCCCGGCGGCGGCGTCGGCGGTGTCGAGTCCCAGGGGACCGGCCACCTCACGGGTCAGCGCCTTGTGAGCCTCGCGCGTCCGCAGCCTCATCTCGCCGCCGAGGAAGTTCTCCGCGTCGAGATAGCCCAGCAGCAGGTCGGCGTCCGTCACGGTGGGTCGCTCGCCGCCACGTCCGTATGCGACGGGCCCGGGCACCGAGCCGGCGCTGCGCGGGCCCACCTTGAGCAGCCCGAGTGCGTCGGGTGCCGCGATCGAGCCGCCTCCCGACCCGATCTCGATCATGTCGACGACGGTCAGGCGCACCGGCAGTCCCGAGCCGAGCTTGAACTTGTCGACCCGCCCCGCCTCGAAGTCGTGCTTGAGTCTGGGCCTGCCCCCCTGAACGACGGCGATCTTCGCCGTGGTACCGCCCATGTCGAAGGAGACCACGTCCTGCTCCCCCAACGTCCGGGCGACGGCGGCAGCGGCGATGGCACCGGCTGCGGGGCCCGACTCGAGCAGACGTACCGGGAACCGCTTGGCGTCCTCAAGGGTCGTGACACCACCGCCGGAGAGCATGATGCGAAGGGACGCGTCGATCCCCATGGCGGTCAGATCGTCACGCAGGTCGTCCAGGTAGCGCGACATCAGGGGCTGAACATACGCGTTCAGGCAGGCGGTGCCGGCCCGCTCGTACTCGCCGATGACCGGGGCCACGGCGCTGGAGATGGTGACGGGCAGGTCGGGGTGTGCCCGCGCGACGAGGTCCCGCACCCGGTGCTCGTGCCCGGGGGCGCGGTAGGAGTGCATCAGAGCCACGGCCAGTGCCTCGATGCTCTGGTCCGTCAGATCCCGCACAGCCGCGAGGACGGCACGCTCGTCGAGCGGTTCGAGTTCACTGCCGTCCGCGGCGATCCTCCCGGGTATCCCGCGGCGCAGATGGCGCGGCACCAGCGGCTGAGCCGGCCGGGCGAGCAGATCGGTGGTGTCGAACCTCGTCTCCCGTCCCATTTCGAGGGAGTCGCTGAACCCTCTGGTGGTCAGCAGGCCGACGACCGCTCCGGTGCGTTCCAGCAGGGTATTCGTCACCAACGTGGTGCCGTGCACGATGCCCGCGACGTCCGCGGGGGCCGTGGACGTCTCCTCCAGCAGTCGGGCGATCCCCGCGGTGATGGCCTCGTTGGGGGCGTGGGGCGTGGTGGGCAGCTTCCCGGGCCGGATCAGTTGCCGGCTGGGGTCGTGCAGCAGCAGATCGGTGAAGGTTCCGCCGACGTCTACGCCGATCCGGACCGTGCGGCTCATCGGCCCACCTCCTCATGTGCGCCGGCGCCCGCCGTCCGGGCTGTGCGCGCGTTGTGCTGACTGGCTGGGACGGTGTAACCGGCGATCTCGTCGGCGATCAGGAGTTCGGGCTCACGCTCCTCGGGGCGCCCGAAACCGCCGCCGCCGGCGAAGGAGATGACCACCGATGCGCCGGGCGCGAGCTGGGAGATCGACTTCAGGGGGACGCGCTTGCCGGAGTCCAGGACGACCTGTGCGGTGGCGCCGGGTTCACCGCCAGCCAGTCCGAGCGCCGGATGCCGTTCGCGGTCGCCGAGGAGCACCATCTGCACCGGTCGGCTCGTCGGGTTGCGGACCTCGATGTCCTGGCCCAGCCCGCCGCGGCGCCGGCCCCGTCCGCCTGATCCGGCGCGCAACTCCTTGCGGAGGAAGTGCAGCGGGGACGCGGCCTCCAGGGCCTCGATGCCGCCGCCGCCAGAGTTGGTCGGGAAGGCGGTGGTGGACAGCCCGTCCGACTCCTTGGACGCGCCCATGCCCGCGTTGGCGAAGAGCATCAGGCTGAAGGGCCGGCCGGCGTCGTCTACCCCGGCGAAGCGGACCCGCAGGGCGGGGGCGCCGCCGCTGTCGGCGATGACACGGTCGGGCAGCACCGGGGCCAGTGCCTGGTACACCGCGCAGGACAGCAGATGCCCGGTGAGGTGCCGTGCCACGACAGGCGCGGGAAACCTCGGGTTGACGATCGTGCCTTCCGGCGCGGTGACCTGGACGGAACGGTAGGAGCCCCAGTTGGTCCGCGTGGACGGGTCCAGCAGGATCTTCAGCGGATACATGGAGTAGGCGCGGGTGTAGTTCAGCGTCGAGTTCGTCGCGAAGGGCACTTGGGGGGAGGTTCCGGTGTAGTCGATCTCGACCTCCTCGCCGCGCACGGTCACCGCGCACTCGATGTGCGTGGGGCGGCCCTCGACGCCGTCCGCGTCCAGGACGGCGCGGTAGACGCCGTCGGGCAGCTCGCGGACCCCCGCCCGCATCGCGGCGTCGGTCACCGCGTGGACCTGGTCCGCGAACGCCTCGAAGTCCGGTTCACGGAAATCGGTGAGGAACTCCTGGGCACGTCGGCGGCACACGGCGTGCGCCGCGGCCTGCGCCTCCAGGTCGCCCCACACCTGGTCCGCCAGTCGTACGTTCGCCAGCAGCAGGTCCTTGACTCCCTGCTCGACCCGTCCGGCGCGGAACAGGTGCAGCGGAGGAATCAGGATGCCCTCGGAGAGCAGTTCGGTCGCGCTCATCGACGGTGTGCCACCGATGTCCGGCGAGTGCGCCACGGTGCCCGCGAACGCGACGAGCCGTCCTTCGTGGAAGACCGGGGAGATCATGGCGATGTCGGGCAGGTGCCCGGTGGCGATCCATGGGTCGTTCGTGATGACGCTGTCGCCGTCCTGCCACTCTTCCGCCGGAAACCGTTCGAGGACCAGTGCGGTCAGCGAACTCATCAAAGCGGCGAAGGCGGGGATGCCGGCCCGTGACTCGGCCATCGTGCGTCCTGCGCGGTCCATCAGGACGACGGTGTAGTCGTTGGACTCCCGGATGATCGTGGAGAAGGCCGTGCGCAGCATCGTGGAGGCCGCCTCGTCGGTGGCGGCGGCAAGCCGGTCCCAGCGCACTTCCAGGCCGACCGGGTCGGAGACAGCTCTGATCATGACGCCGCGACCCCCTCTTCGACCGCGCGACCGACCGCGTCACCAGCGGCCGCTCCCCCGCCGTGGCCGACGAGGGACCTCCCGGCGATCCGGGACGCGATGACCTTGCTCAGGCCCACCGTGGTACCCGTGCCCCCGAGGTCGGGGGTGACCACATCGGGCCGCTCGTCCAGAACGCTCTCGATCGCGGCCACGACATGCGCGGCCGCCTCGTGCTCACCGAGGTGGGTGAGCATCATGGCGCCGCTCCAGATCTGGCCGACCGGGTTGGCGACACCGAGACCGGCGATGTCCGGCGCCGACCCGTGCACCGGCTCGAAGAGGCTGGGGAAGGAGCGGTCGGGGTTGATGTTGGCGCTGGGGGCGATGCCGATCGTTCCGGTGCAGGCCGGGCCGAGGTCGGAGAGGATGTCGCCGAACAGATTGCTGGCGACAACCACGTCGTACCGGTCGGGCTGGAGGACGAACTTCGCCGTGAGGATGTCGATGTGGTCCTTGTCGGCGGTCACGTCGGGGTACCGGGCGGCCATCTCGGTCGCGCGCTCGTCCCAGTAGGGCATGGAGATCGAGATTCCGTTGCTCTTCGTCGCCCAGGTCAGGTGTTTGCGCGGGCGGGACGAGGCGAGTTCGAAGGCATAGCGCAGGACACGGTCGACGCCGGTCCGTGTCATGACCGTCTCCTGGATCACCGTCTCGCGATCGGTGCCCTCGAAGATCCGGCCGCCGATGCTGGAGTACTCGCCCTCGGTGTTCTCCCGCACGACATAGAAGTCGATGTCGCCCGGCTGGTGGTCACGCAGCGGACTGCGCACACCGCGCAGCAGCCGGACGGGGCGCAGATTGACGTACTGGTCGAAGCCCCGCCGCAGCTGCAGCAGGCTGCCCCACAGCGAGACATGGTCCGGGACCACCTCCGGCCACCCGACCGCGCCGAAGAAGATCGCGTCGAACGCGCCGAGTACGTCCCGCCAGTCCTCAGGCAGCATCGTGCCGTGGCGCAGCCAGTAGTCGGCGCTGGCGAAGTCGAACTCGGTGACGTCGAGTTCGAACCCATGTACCTCGGCGGCGGCCCGCAGGCACCTCAGACCCTCCGGGACGACCTCGCGGCCGATCCCGTCGCCCGGAATCGCTGCGATGCGATAACTCTGCGGCACGGATTCACTCCCAGTCCACGGATGAATGCGCAAGTCCGTGGCGAGCACTCTGTCCAGAGGCGTTCCGGTCACGGCGCGGCTGGTTCCCACCTTGGCCAGCGGTGACAGTCGTTACAAGCCCGTAACGGGCAAGGTAGGTTTTCCTCCATGGAAAGCTCTCGGCGTTCTGGTCGCCCCTGGTCCAAGAGCCGTTCAGCCGTGGACGACCTGCAGTTCTTCCACGTGGTCGCGTCGAGCGAGACGCTGACGGCCGCCTCGCGGGAACTCGGTTACTCCCTGCCCGTCGTCAGCAAACGCCTCAGCGCGCTGGAGCGTCGCCTGGATGTCCGGCTCGTTCAGCGCGGCGCCCGCCGACTGGTGCTGACTTCGGAAGGCGAGCTCTACGCGGCGCGCGTCGAGGCGATCCTCGACCAGGTACGCGAGCTCGAAGACACGATCACCGACACGGCTGGAGGGTTGCACGGGTCCCTCGTCGTCGAAGCCACGCTGGGCCTCGGCCGCGCGCATATCGCGCCGCTGCTCGGCGAGTTCGCCGCGGCCCATCCCGAACTGCACGTGCGGATGCAGACGTCCGCGCTTCCGCTACGGCCCCAGCAGCGTGAGTTCGACGTGGCCGTCCACGTCGGCATGCCACCCGATTCCTCGCTGCGCATGCGGCGTCTGGCCAAGAACCGGCGTGTGCCCTGCGCGGCGCCCTCCTACCTCGCCGAGCACGGCACTCCGGACAGCATCGAGGATCTGGCCCACCACAACTGCATCGTGCTGCGGGAGAACGAGAGCGATTTCGCCCTTTGGCGCTTAGGGGACGCGGACCGTCCCCGGCATGTGCGCGTGCACGGCAGCCTGTCCAGCAACGACGGTGACGTGGTGACCGGCTGGGCGCTGGAGGGCCGTGGGGTGATCATGCGCTCGGAGTGGCACGTCAAGCCGCATCTGGATCGCGGCGAACTCGTCCGCGTCCTGCCCCACCTGTCGACACCGGCCGCCGACATCTATGCCCTCCTGGAGGAGGACGGGCATGTCCCGCGACGTGTCAACGCGCTCATCGACTACCTCGCCGCACGGCTCCCACTGCGGCTGGATCACGCAAAGGACCGCTCCGCGGACACGCGGAGCGCCGGCTAGCCCTTGCCCGGAGACCGGCGTGCCTGACGGTGCCGGAGCCGAACCGTCAAAGAACCCTCAAGTTCGCCGTGAGGCGGTCGTCAAGTCCACTGAGAAGGATCTGGCGAGTCGTCTTCCGAGCAGTGAAGGAATCTTTGATGGCTACGCTCTTGTACCGGCTGGGCGCCTGGGGTGCTCTTCGGTGGCGAACGATGTTGATCGGGTGGCTGCTGGCCCTCGGTGTGGTGGTCGGTCTAGGGGTTTCCTTCGCGGGCTCCTTCGCCGACAGCGGTTCCATCCCCGGGTCGCCGGCCCAGACCGCCCTGACGAGGATGGAACGGCACTTCCCCGAGCCGGATGTGCAGTCGGCGCAGATCGTGTTCCAGGCTCCGCCCGGCCGCAAGGTGACTGAGCCGGGGCTGCGCAAGTCCCTTGAGGCCACATTGGAGGCCACGGGCCGGGTCTCCGGGGTCGGCGAGGTCAGTGACCCGTCCGAGAGCGGCACGGTCTCCGGGGACGGGCGCACCGCGGTGGCGGAGGTCACCTTCACCACGAAGGAGGCCGACGACGTGCCGGCCGGCACGCTGGACGCGGTGAAGGCCGCCGGCGGCGCGGCCGAGCGCGCGGGCCTGCGGACCATTTACGGCGGTGAGCCGTACGAGATCTCGCACCCGCCGGTGGGGCCCAGCGAGCTGATCGGACTGGGCGTGGCCCTGGTCATCCTGGTGATCACGTTCGGGTCGCTGCTCGCCGCCGGTCTGCCGCTGATCACCGCCGTCCTCGGCATCCTCGGTACGGTGGCCGCGATGATGGGGCTGGCGACGGTGTTCGACGTCTCCGACAACGCCCCCACCCTGGCGATCATGCTCGGACTCGCCGTCGGTATCGATTACGCCCTGTTCATCCTCTCCCGTCATCGCGCCCAGCTGGGTGCCGGTATGCCGGTCAGGGAGTCCGTCGCCAGGGCCACCGCCACGGCGGGCAGTGCCGTCGTATTCGCCGGTGCCACGGTTCTGATCGCGCTCGCCGGTCTATCGGTGGCCGGTGTGCCGATGCTCACCTCCATGGGTCTGGCCTCGGCCGGAGCGGTTGCGGTCGCGGTCATCACCGCGCTGACCCTGCTGCCCGCGCTGATGGGAATGGCCGGCCACCGGCTCACCCCCAAGGCACCCCGGTCCGCGGCCCGGCGCCGCGGTTTTTTGTCCTGGGGCCGTATGCGCGCCGCGCGGCAGGCGTCGCACGGCGGCCGGACGGCCGCCATGGGCGTGCGCTGGACCCAGGGCGTGCTGCGCCACCCCGTGCGCAACCTGATCCTGGGCACGGTCGCGTTGATCGCCCTGGCCGTACCCGGCATGGAGCTGAAGCTGGCACTCACCGACGAGGGTTCCAGTGCCACCAGCAACTCCAGCCGCCAGGCCTACGACGTGATCAGTGACGCCTTCGGTCCCGGCGCCAACGGCCCCCTCGTCGTGCTTGTCGAGAACGACGACCCGGCCACCGTCAGCTCCACGGCCGCTGCCGTCGAGGACGAGCTGCGAGAGACCGACGGGATCGTGGACGTCAGCGGTGTCGACCTGGCCGAGGACAAGACGGCGGCTCGGATCCAGATCGTCCCCGAGACCGGCCCGCGCTCGGAGGAGACCAGCAGTCTCGTGGCCCGGCTGCGCACCCAGATGCAGCCATTGGCGCAGTCCAGCGGCTCGTATATGGCCGTCACTGGTATGACCGCGGTCAGCATCGACGTCTCCGACAAGCTCAGCGGCGCACTCGTGCCCTTCGTGATCGTCGTCGTCGGCCTCTCCCTGCTCCTGCTGATGATCGCGTTCCGGTCGATCGCCATCCCGGTCAAGGCGACCATCGGGTTCCTGCTGTCCGTGGGCGCCGCCTTCGGAGCCACCGTCGCGGTCTTCCAGTGGGGCTGGCTCGCCGGAGCGCTGGGCGTGCCCAGCGAGGGCCCGGTGGCCAGCTTCGTGCCCATCATCGTGATGTCCGTGCTCTTCGGGCTGGCCATGGACTACGAGGTGTTCCTCGTCTCCGCCATGCGGGAGGACTACCAGCGCCACCGCGACGCCCGCACGGCCATTCTCAACGGAGCCCGCAACGCCGCCCGTGTGGTAACTTCTGCGGCACTCATCATGATCTCGGTGTTCGTCAGCTTCCTATTCTCCCACGACGCCGACATCATGCCGATCGCCTTCGCCCTGGCTTTCGGCGTCATGGTCGACGCCTTCCTGGTCCGCATGACACTCGTGCCGGCGACCCTGGCACTCCTCGGAGACCGGGCCTGGTGGCTGCCGCGACGCCTCGACCGCGTGCTGCCCCATGTCGACGTCGAGGGCGAGAACTTCCACGCCCCCCAGCCGGTGATCCCGCACACCCCCGTCAAGGAATCCACTCCAGCAAACCTGTGACGAAACCATGATCAGCAGAGCTGCCACCGGGATACGCCTCGAGTCCGCCGCACCGGCGGAAACGGCAGACGTCTTGCGGCCGCTGCCGCCACCAGGAGCACATATGAACGCCGCCAACACGCCGACCACCGACCGCGTCCTCGTCATCGACGACGATCCCGGTATCAGGCGTCTGCTGATCTCGGCACTGCAGTTCGCCGGATTCGAGGTCGAAACGGCGGGCGACCTGAGCGAAGCCCTCGACCAGGTCGCCCGCCGCCCCCCGGACGTCATCGTCCTCGACGTGATGCTCCCCGGCGCCGACGGCTTCGAGATCCTCCAACTTCTGCGCGCCCGCGCCATCGACGTCCCCGTCCTCTTCCTCACCGCGCGCGACGCCGTCGAAGACCGGGTACGGGGACTGCGCCTGGGCGGCGACGACTACGTCACCAAACCCTTCAGCGTCGTCGAAGTCGGCGCCCGCCTGCAAGCCCTGCTGCGCCGCGCCCACGGCGCGGCCCCCGCCGCCGAGGAAACACGCCTGCGCTGTGGCGACCTCACGCTCGACGACCTCCGTCACGAAGTCCGCCGAGGCGGACAGATCGTCGAACTCTCCCCCACCGAGTACCGTCTGCTGCACTACCTGCTGAGTCACCAGGGGCAGGTCCTCTCCCGCGCCCAGATCCTCGAGGCCGTCTGGCAGTACGACTTCGGCGGGGACTCCGTGGTCGTCGAGCGTTTCATCTCCAACCTGCGACGCAAGATCGATCATGGCCGTACGCCGCTGCTGCGCACCGTGCGCGGCGTCGGCTACACCCTTCGAGAGCAGGACGACACATGAGGCTCCGCGGCCGTCTTCCCTGGGCCACCTCCAGCGTCCGCCTGCGCCTGCTCGCCGGGCTGGCCGCTCTCCTGGTCGTCGGCCTGGTCGCCAGCGCCGTCATCAGCGCCCTCCTCCTAGAGGACTTCCTGGACAAGCGCAACCAGGACACTCTCGAAGCGAACGCCGACCGTTTGGCGAGGGTCATCGGCCAGGGACCGCAGACCGCCAATGCCGACCAACTCGGTGCCCTTCTCGGTTCGCCCCTGGGCACAGTGGCCGTCGACGAGGACAACAGCGTCCTGCTGAGCACCGGCTCCGCGTCCCGTGCCGCCGACGAGGTGGCCGCGATCAGCGCTACGGCGCCGACGGGAAGCGTGGTCACCCTGGACGGCGGCGACCTCAGCGCCGTACGCATCCCCAGCCCCGGCCTGATCATCGACCGCGGACACGCCGAAGGCACCGTGGCACCGGCGACCGTCATCCTCACCATCGACACCTCCGTCGACGACGCCACCACCGACGCGCTCATCCGACGGCAACTGGCACTGATCGGCGGCGCGTTACTGGTGCTGCTGGCGCTGTCCGTCATCGTTCTGCGTCTCGGCATGCGCCCGCTGGCCCGCATGGCCCGCAGCGCCGACGCCATCGCCGCGGGCTCCCTGACCGAACGGCTGCCCACGCACCGCAACGGCAGCGAGGCCGACCTGCTGGCCAAGGCGGTCAACCGGGCGTTCGACGCCCAGGCCCGCGCGGAGGCGACCGTTCGCTCGCTGGCCGCCGACACCTCCCATGAACTGCGCACGCCCCTGTCCACCATCTCCGGCTGGCTCGACCTGCACCGCCAAGGCGGCCTGTCCGGTCCGGGCCTGGAAACAGCGCTCGAGCACATCGAGAACGAAGTGGGGCGGATGCGTCTGCTCGTGGAGGATCTCGCGCTGCTCGCCCGCCTGGACGCCGGCCGACCCGTCGAGCAGGACGACGTGGACCTCACCGTCCTGGCCGCCGGCGTCATCGAGGACGCCCAGATCATCTCCCCCCAGCGCGACATCGCCATGGCACCCGCACTGCCCGCACCGGCCATCGGCGATGCCGCCCGTCTGCAACAGGTCCTGCGCAATCTCGTCGGCAACGCCGTCCAGCACACTCCGGCTCAGGCCTCCGTGCGCGTCGAGGTCGTACTGAGCCGTGAGACCGTGCAGCTGAGTGTCATCGACAACGGCCCCGGTATCTCTCCTGAAGACCTGCCCCGCGTCTTCGATCGGTTCTGGCGTGCCGAGGCCAGCCGCAGCCGCGCCTACGGCGGCTCCGGTCTCGGCCTGGCCATCGTGGAGGCCATCGTCCACGCCCACCATGGACAGGTGGACGTGTACTCGGACGTGGGGGTCGGAACCACCGTCACCATCCGGCTCCCGCGCGGCCATCGACCGTGATGACCCACGCACGCACCCGACCGGCTGTCCCGCACCGGCCCCCGGTCCCCACACCTGCCATCCCACGGTCAGCGCATGCCCTGTGCGCGGCCGCACCACCGAAGTACCGCACCACAACCGATGTGTGCCGCGGTCTCCCACACCGACCGCGGCCCTACCGATATCCGGAGGATGTCGTGCACAACACACAGACACCCATGGGGAATCGTCCGCCGTCCGTCGCGGGACTCTTCCTGGAGCGCGTGGCGGTCACCCCGGACGCCGAGGCCTACCGCTACCCGGTACCGCCGTCTTCCGCCGAGAGCCCGGCCGACTGGCAGTCGCTCAGCTGGGCGCAGGCCGCCGAGCGGGTCTACAACATCGCGGCCGGCCTGATCGAGCTGGGGGTGCGCACCGAGGAACGGGTGGCGCTGGCGTCCTCGACGCGGATCGAGTGGATCCTCGCCGACCTCGGCATCATGTGCGCGGGCGCGGCGACCACCACCGTCTATCCGCAGACCAACGCCGACGAATCGGCGTACATCCTGTCGGACTCCGGCAGCCGGGTGCTCATCGCGGAGAGCGCCGAGCAGCTGGCGAAGGCGGTCGAAAGGCGCGCCGAGCTGCCCGAGCTCAGCCATGTCGTGGTCATCGATCCGGACGCCACCACCACCGGCGAGGAGTGGGTCCTCAGCCTCTCCGAACTGGAAGCCCGGGGCCGGGCAGCCTGGAGAAGGACCCGGAACTGATCAAGCAGCGGGACTCCGCCATCACCAAGGACCAGCTCGCCACCCTCATCTACACCTCCGGCACCACCGGCCGCCCCAAGGGGGTACGGCTGCCGCACGACAACTGGTCGTACATGGCCAAGGCCACCGCCGCCACCGGGCTGCTGCGCGCCACCGACGTGGAGTACATGTGGCTGCCGCTCTCGCACGTCTTCGGCAAGGCACTGATCTCCACCCATATCGAGGTCGGTCATGTCGTCGCCGTCGACGGCCGCGCCGACATGATCACCGAAAACCTTCCGGTGGTGAAGCCGACGTACATGGCGGCCGTGCCGCGCATCTTCGAGAAGGTCTACAACGGGGTCGCGGCGAAGGCCCGTGCGGGCGGCGGCGCCAAGTTCAGGATCTTCCAGTGGGCCGCCGAGGTCGCCCGCGAGTACGCCAAGGTCAGCCAGGACAACTTCCGCAACTCCGGCTCGGCCTTCGTCTCGGTCGGCCTGTCCGCCAAACACGCGATCGCCGACAGGCTCGTCCACGCCAAGCTCCGCCAGGCCCTCGGAGGGCGACTGCGCATCTGCGTCTCCGGGTCGGCGTCCCTCGCCCCGGAGATCGGCTACTTCTTCGCCGGCGCGGGCATCCACATCCTGGAGGGCTACGGCCTGACAGAGTCCTCCGCCGCCGCCTTCGTCAACCCCGACGACGCCTACCGCACCGGCACGGTCGGCAAGCCGCTGCCCGGCACCGAGGTCCGTATCGCCGACGACGGCGAGATCCTCCTGCGCGGCCCCGGCATCATGCAGGGCTACCACGGGCTGCCCGAGAAGACCGCCGAGGTCCTGGAGCCCGACGGCTGGTTCCACACCGGCGACATAGGCGAACTCTCCAACGACGGCTATCTGCGCATCACCGACCGCAAGAAGGACCTCATCAAGACCTCCGGCGGCAAGTACATCGCCCCCGCCGAGGTGGAGGGGCAGTTCAAGGCGGTCTGTCCGTACGTCTCCAACATCCTCGTCCACGGCGCCGACCGGAACTTCTGCACCGCCCTGATCGCGCTCGACGAGCCGTCGATCCTCCAGTGGGCCCGGGAGAACGGCCTGGCGGGGAAGTCGTACGAGGAGGTCGTCGCGGCACCCGCCACGGTCGAGCTGATCGACGGGTACGTACGGCAGCTCAACGCCGGACTTCAGCGGTGGCAGACCGTCAAGGAGTTCCGGCTGCTGCCCCGCGACCTGAATGTGGAACGTGGCGAGATCACCCCGAGCCTGAAATTGAAGCGGCCGGTGATCGAGCGCGAATACAGCGACCTGATCGAGGAGATGTACCAGGGTGCACGCGAAGCGTAGGTCCCGCACGCGCCGCCGCACAGAAGCATGTCGCGGTCCCGCAGCCGAACTGCCGCTGCGGGACCAGCGACATGCTCGGCCCGGGTGACAACACGACGCCTTGGTAACCGAGTTGCCGACCGCCCGGGTCACGAGGCTGCTTGTAGCCGGGGGGCGATGAAACCGGTGGGTGTCATGCCCGGCACGATGAGCCCGCTCTCATAGGCGAAGGCGACCAAATGTCCGCGCCGGCGGATTCCCAGCTTGCTGAGCATGTGCGTGATGTGGGTCTTCACGGTGAGAGGGCTGAGGCCAAGGTCGCGGGCGATGGAGGCACTGTCCTGACCGCTCGACAGCATGGTGAGGATCTCGCGTTCTCTCACGGAGAGACCCCGGGTGAGTTCGGGCGTGACCCGCGCCGGCGCCTTGTTGACAGCCGGGGCCGTCCCCAGGGCGACGACGAGCCCGCCCCGGCACACGGTTTCCAGCGCGGCGACGAGCTGGGAGGCGCTGACATCCGCGCCGAGGACGCCCGTGGCGCCGGCCCGCACCTGGGCATCGACCTCCTGGTCACTGGGAGCGCCGAAGACAACGGTCCGCGCCACGGTACAGACCTCGCTGATCAGAGCGGTGAACTCGTGCGGTTCCCCGGTGTGGATGGACCGCTCTAGTACGACGACCTCCGCGTCCACGCCGACGCCGAGCATGTCTCTGAGCTCCTTGCTGTGCGCGGCAGTGCCGACCACCCTCATGGTGTCACTCGCATCGATCACCTTGGTGAGCGCGGCCCGCACCAGCGATGGCCCGCCTGCGACAATTACCTGGTTCACGGGTCCTTCTTCTCGGCTCGACAGCCCTTCCACCACATCATTCACAGGGCACTTGACGGCCGGCCCGCCGTGACCCTGAGCGTTCCTTGACGGTTGCCTGGCGACGGCCTCCATCCTCCGGCCGCCAGGGCTCCCCCGAAATTCACCCACTCGCAACTGGTTGACAATTCTGCTGTAGCAAATACCGTACTGCTCATGGCGCAGCTTCCGCAGCTCACGATCTCCGCGACCCTGGGCGACCAGGCGTACACGGCGATCCGTGAGGCGATCGTCTCGGGCGTCCTCGAACGGGGCCAGAAGGTGACCGAGCGGGGGCTGGCCGAGTCTCTCGACATCAGCGCGACACCGGTACGCGAGGCGTTGCGCCGTCTGGAGCAGGACCGACTGGTGGAGCGAACCGGCCCGCGTTCGGTGCGCATCGCGAAGTACGCGGAGGAGGAACTGCGGGAGTTCTCCATGATCGGGGACTCGCTGCGCGCCCTGGCCGCACGTCTGGCCGCGGAGAAGTCGACCGCAGAGCAGAAGGCGCGGATGCGTGCCACCCTCGACAAGGCGGACCGCCTGCGCGATCAGGCGGTTGGGCTCACTCCCGGCAGTGACGAAGAGCGGAAGCTGATCGAGGAGATACTGCACTGCATGCGGCAGTTCCACGCCCTGGTGGACCAGGCCAGCGGGAACGCGACGTTGCTGCAGATGCTGCACATGGTCGACGCCTTCGGCGCGGACGAACGACGCAACAGCGTCCTGTCCGAGATCAGCGACGAACGGCGTAGCGTCGTGGATGCGCGCTATCACCAGCACCGCGCCATCTACGACGCCATCGCCGCCGGAAACGGCAGGCGCGCGGAAGAGCTGATGAACGCGCACAGTCGGGCGTCGAGCTCCTCGCTGCTCACGGCGCGCTTCTCGCACTGAGAGTCGCCGAAGGGGGTTATCCCTACCTCTCAGATGCTATAGCAAATAGCAATGCTATGGCATATGGCAAAGGAGCCGCCATGTCCAACATCGCACCTCAGCCCGAGCCGCTTGAGGAAATTTCCGTGGCCACCCCCTCCGAGGCACGGTCCGCTCCGCGACGGATGAGCGCCACGACGGTCCTGTGGGTGACCATGGCCGTCTTCGCCCAGGAATCGGTGTGGAACTTCTACGACGCCCAGGTCCCCTCCGAGCTGCGGCAGTACATCGCCTCCGCCGGCCTCGTCGGGTTGATCATGGGTATGGACAATATCCTCGGGGTCCTGATCCAGCCCTGGATGGGATTCCTGTCCGACCGTCGCGCACGCGACGGCAAGGGCCGATGGGCGATCATCCTGACCGGAGCCGCCCTCGCCTCGGTGCCCTTCGCCCTGATCCCCTGGACGCGCAGTCTGCCGTTGCTCATGCTGTGCGTCGTCGGCTTCGCGGCCCTGGCCAACACGTTCAAGGGCATCACCGAGACCCTGGTCTCCGACTACGTCGCCACCTCCCACCGAGGCAAGGCCCAGGGCTTCGTCAAGGCCGGTGTCAGTCTCACGATCGTCGTCTCGTCCCTGATCAGCCTGCTTGTCATCGACCGCAGCATCACCCTGGCGTTCGCCATCCCGCCCGTCCTGATGCTGCTGCTCCTCACCACGTCCTGGTTCTTCCTGGGCCGCCGACACCACACCGCCATGCTGTCGCACACCGGTCGGCCTTCCGCCGCCGAGACGCACCCCGTCGCGAAACCACCGTCCGCCGACTTCGCCTCACCCTGGGCTGTCATCAAGGACATGGTGCGCGACCCGTCCCGCGCCCGGGCCCTGCTCATGCTCGGCATCTTCTGCTTCGCCGGCATGTGGTCCGCCCTGCGCGCGCTGCTGACGCCTTACGGCACCGAGGCACTGAGCCTGTCCCGCGGCTCGGCGGGTGGACTCGCGCTCCCCGGCGCCGTCGCCTTCCTGGTCTGCGTCGTCCCGCTCGCCTACGCCTCGTCCCGGCTGGGTCAGGTGCACGCCATGCGCTACGGCGTCGGCTTGTTCATCGTCGGCCTGCTCATCGGCTTCTGCGTCCCCACGGTTCCCGGCACGGTCATCTCCATGGTGATCACTTCCGTGGGCTACGCGGCCTTCGCCGTCAACGCCCTCGTCGCGTTGTGGAATCTCGCCCCCAGCAGACATGTCCTGGGCACCTACACCGGCCTGTACACCGTCGCCTCGTCCACCGGTGCGGCACTCGGCCCCGCCCTGCTCGGCCTCACCGCCGACGCGACCGGGTGGCGCTTCATGTTCCTGAACGGCGCGGTGTTCGCCACGGTCACCTTCGCCGTCTTCACCCGCCTGGCCCGCCGTATCGCTCCTTCCACGCACTGAACACTCACCCCTCGACGATCACTCCTCACGAAGGACACAGACACTCATGGAGTTGCGCATCCTCGCTCCCACCGGAGCCCTCGGCGCCGGCTTCGACGCCGCCGCCTTCCAACGCGGAGTCGCGGCCCGCCCGCACGTCATCGCGTGCGACGCCGGATCGACCGACTCGGGGCCGGCCGCGCTCGGCTCGGGAAACCCCAAACTCTCTGACCAGGCCGTCGCGCGCGACCTGCGCCTGCTGCTCACCGCGCGCGACGAGCTGGGGGTGCCGCTGATCATCGGGTCCTGCGGCACCAGCGGCCGTGACACGGGAGTCGACCGCGTGGCCGCCCTCGTACGCGACATCGCCGCGGCGGAGAACCTGCACTTCAAACTGGCGCTGATCTACTCCGACCAGCCGGCCGAACGACTCCAGCGCCTCTACGACGCTGGCCGTCTCCAGCCGCTGCCGTACGCCCCCGAGATCGACCGGGAGCTGTTCGCCCGCGGTCACACGGTCGCCATGATGGGGGTCGAGCCCATCCAGGAGGCCCTGGGAGCCGGCTGCGACGTCATCCTGGCCGGACGCGCCAGCGACACCGCGCTCTTCGCCGCGCTGCCCGGCATGCTCGGCGCCGACCCCGGCCTGACCTGGCACATGGCCAAGACCATCGAGTGCGGCGCCGCCTGCGCCATACCGCCCTCCGCCAACGGCCTGCTCGCGCATCTGCGGGACGACCACTTCGATGTCACCACGCTCGCCGAGGGCAGCCGTCTGACCCCGCGGTCCGTGGCCGCCCACACGCTGTACGAGAACGCCGACCCGTATCGCGTCGTGGAGCCGTCGGGCACCCTCGACACCAGCGACGCCACCTACGAGGCGGTCGACGAGCGCACCGTCCGGGCGCGCGGGGCGCGTTTCGTCCCCGCGGACTGCTACAGCAACAAACTCGAAGGGGCCGAACTCGTCGGCTACCAGACCGTCATCGTCGGAGGGGTGCGCGACCATGTGGTCATCCGGCGCCTGCCCGACCTGCTCCCCTTCGCCAAGAAGTACTTCGAGGACAAGATCCTGGACGTGTTCGGCGGCGCCGTGGACCCCGACGGCGTGGACATCGACTTCCGGCTCTACGGTGACGGGGCCGTCCTGGCCGCCGCGGAACCGGAAGCCCTGCACCCCCGCGAACTCGGCGTCCTCATCACGGTGACGGCACCCGACCAGGCAACCGCCCACGCGGTCGCCACCTTCGTCGCGCACGCCAGCAGTCATCTGCCCATACCCGAATACGACGGGCTGGTCTCCACCCTCGCCTACCCGTACTCCCCGCCCGAGATGGACCGCGGCCCTCTCTACCGGTTCTGCCTCAACCACGTCGTCACCGGCGTCGGTCCCACGGAACTGTTCCGCACCACCACCGAGGAGCTGTAACCCATGACCACTCTGCTCGACTACTGCTCCTTGGTGCGTTCCAAGAACGCCGGCCCCTTCACTCTCACCTTCGACTTCATGTGCCACGACCGGGCCGCCTATGACGCCCTCGTCGCCAGCGGCTTCCTCAACAGGGAACTCTTCGCTGACCTCTACGGCGCCGACCCCGCCGACATCCTGCTCGTCAACCACCCACTGGCTCTCGCCGTGAAGGTCTCCCTCCCCCGCCCGACGGTCCAGGGCGACCTGCACGACAGCGACTGCTACGCGGGCCAGCAGTACGCCCCTCTGATGGACCTCACGGTGAGCGACGCGAACAAGGAGCACCAGGCATGACCGCCGAACGCCCTCTGGCTCCCTGGGACCTGCCCGCCGGCCACCCCGGGATCACCTTCCTCACCGGCCGCACCGCCTTCTTCGCCCTGGCCCGCGACCCCCGCTTCTCCTACTGCCTCTACGTGCCCGCCGACCACGCCCCCGACGACCCACCCCTCCCCCTGGTGGTGACCGTCCACGGAACACGGCGGCGCGCCGAAACACTCCGCGATGCCTTCGCCGACTTCGCCGAGCGCCACCACTGCGTTGTCCTCGCCCCGCTCTTCCCCGCCGGGATCAGCGGCCCGAACGACGTGGACAGCTACAAGCTCCTCTCCCCCGCCGGATTCCGTCCCGACGAAGCCCTCCTCGACATGGTCGACGAGGCCGCGGCCCGCTGGCATGTGCTCGCCGACCGCTTCCACCTCCACGGCTTCTCTGGAGGGGGCCAGTTCGCCCACCGCTTCGCCTACCTCCACCCCCACCGACTGGCGTCCCTGTCGGTGGGCGCCCCCGGGCGCGTCACTCTCCTCGACCCCTCGACGACGTGGTGGCACGGCACGGCCGACATGAAGGAGCGGTTCGGGACCGACGCCGACCCAGCGGCTCTGCGCGGCGTTCCCGTTCAACTGGTCGTCGGGGAGAACGACACCGTCACGGCCGAACTCGCACCGGACGAAGACCGCCGGCCCATGGCCGCGGGGACCCATCGCGTCGAAAGCATCAACGTGCTGCGTGCCAACTGGCGCGAACACGGCATCGACGCCCGCCTCGACATCGTGCCCGGCACCGCCCACGACCACTTCGCGGTCCTCCCCGCGGTCCAGCGGTTCCTCGGAGCCCAGGTGTCCGCGTCGTCGCAGCCCCGTACACCGGAGGTCACCGAGCCGTGACGCCCCATCGACTCGATCCACAGGTCGCCCGGCTGATGGGCGACCGCGACACGCGAAGGCGGACAGGGCCGCCCGACCTGGGGGCGCTGCGGGCAGCAACCGGCTCCGTAGCCAGTGCCGACCGCCCACCGCCACGAGTCGGCGACTCCCGTGACGGTGTCGCGCACCTCGACGGGCGCTCACTTCCCCTCCGCGTCTATCCGGGCGCGCGCAACGACTGCGTGGTGCTCTTCTTTCACGGCGGCGGCTTCGTGAAGGGCGACCTCGACACCCACGACGGGCAGGCGCGGATGCTGTGCGAGGTGACGGAGCGCCCCGTCGTCTCCGTCCACTACCGCCTCGCGCCCGAACACCGGTTTCCGTGCGCCTACGACGATGCCGTGGACGCGGTCCGGTGGATATGGGCCAACGCGGCCGCACTGATCGGCCGGTCCTCCCGGCCGATGAGGGTCGCAGTGGCCGGCACCAGCGCGGGGGCCAACCTCGCCGTCGGCGCCGCCCTCGCCCTGGCGCACACTCCGTGCGCGCCCGTGACCCAACTCCTCGCCTATCTCCTCCTCCAGGGGACCCCGCGACACCCTCGCGCACAGCGTTCGCGGAGGGATACGGTCTGACCTCTCCGGCGATCGAGTGGTTCATCGGGCAGTACTTGAGCCATCCGGATCAGCGCCGGGACCCGCGCTTCGCTCCCCTGCTGTCACCTGATCTCGCCTCGCTTCCGCCGACCGTGCTAGTCGGCGCCGGCCTCGACCCGTTGCGCGACGACGCCCGACTCTTCCTGGAGCGGCTGCGTGCGGAAGGGGTCACGGTGGTGCCCTTCGAGGAGCTGACGCTGCCGCACGGATTCTGGAAGTACGCGCCACTCGCCGACACCGCGGCAGACGCCGCGACCAGGATGTGCGAGACCTTCCGGGATCTCCTCGACAGCACCGTCGACGGGCCGGCTCCCTGAACACGAAGATTTAGACAGCCCAGGTTGTGCAGCCTGGGCTGTCTATCTACCGTGAAGGCATGACGACGAGGGGTGAAGAGCCCTTGACCGACGCCGCCGTTCAGGCGGCCGGCGACATCTGGGTGGTGTTCGGCCGACTCCGCCGCAAGCTGCGAGCCCTGGAAGCGGCCGAGGAACCGCTGGGCGGGGGCGGGGAGAGGGAACCGTCCCCGCCGCAGAGTTCCGTCCTGCGCCGCCTCGCCAGGAACGGTCCCGCCTCCGCCAGTGATCTCGCCGCCGCCGAGGGCGTACGGCCCCAGTCGATGGCCAAGACCGTCATCGCCCTTGAAGAGGCCGGGCTCGTCTCGCGCAGCCCGGACCCCGATGACGGGCGGCGGCAACTCGTCTCGCTCACCGATCGGGGGCATGAACGGCGCAGGGGCGAGCGCCTCGCCCGTCAGGCGTGGCTCGCCCGGGCCCTGCAAGAGCACGGCACCGAGGAGGAGGTGCGGGCCATCACCACCGCCATGGCGCTGCTCGACAAGGTGGCGCAGGCGTGACGCGTACAGCCGCGCGCGGACAGCGCCCTACGGAGACGGGCGGCTTCGACCGCCGCCTGATCGCACCGATGATCCTGGGCTCGGTTCTCAACCCCGTCAACTCCTCGATGCTCGCGGTCGCGTTGGTCCCGATCGGCCGCGCCTTCGGTGTGCCGCCCTCGCAGACGGCATGGCTCGTCTCCGGCCTCTACCTCGCGACGGCCGTCGGCCAGCCTGTGATCGGCCGACTCGTTGACGCCTTCGGTCCGCGCTGGCTCTATCTACTGGGCACCGCGCTGGCCGGCCTCGCCGGGCTGCTCGGCACTCTTGCTCCGAACCTGTGGGTACTGGTCGCCTCCCGCGTCCTTCTCGGATTCGGCACCTCGGCAGCCTTCCCGGCGTCCATGTCGTTACTACGCTCCGAGTCCGAGCGCACCGGCCGGCGGAACCCGAGTAGCGTCCTTGCCGCGCTGTCGATTTCCAACCAGGTCATAGCGGTCGTCGGCCCGGCCCTCGGTGGCCTGCTAATCGGCACGGGCGGCTGGCACCTGATCTTCGGCATCAATGTGCCGCTGTCGCTTATGTGCCTTGTCCTGGGCACACTGTGGCTGCCACGCACCCCGCCTCCGGGGGGGACGACACGTATCGATGTCCCAGGCATGCTGTGGTTCGCGGGATCGCTGACCGCCTTCATGCTCTTCCTGATGAACCCTGCCGTCGCACACTGGTATCTGCCGGTGCTCGGTCTGACCGCGGGCGCGGTATTCGTCCACCGCGAACTCGGCGTCGCCCAGCCATTCATAGATCTTCGAGTCCTCGGCGGGAACGTACCTCTGCTTGCCACGTTCACCCGGCAGTGCCTCGCCTACACCACGTCGCACTCCTTCTTCTACGGCTACAGTCAGTGGCTCCAAGAGGGCCGAGGGCTCAGCGCGTCGCAGGCCGGGCTGCTGTTGCTGCCACTGTCGGTGACGGCCATCGGTGTCACCGCGATCACGGGGCGCCGTAGCCGGGTGCGAGGCAAACTCGTCGTCGGCGCGCTCTTCCAGTGCCTCGGCTGCGCGGCGTTGCTACTTCTGCACGACGACAGTCCGGTCTGGGTGCTTGTCGTGCTCAGCGCGGTCGTCGGCATCCCGCACGGGCTGATCGGGCTGGCCAACCAGAATGCCCTGTACGCACAGGCCGACTCGGCCCGCATGGGTTCGTCCGCGGGGCTTCTGCGCACGTTCATGTACATCGGCGCACTGTTCGCGGCGGCGGCGAATGCCCTGTTCTTCCGCGACGGCGCCACCAGTTCCGGACTGCACGCCATGGCCTGGTCGCTCATCGGTGTGACCGCTGTGTTCCTGGTCCTGTGCACAGCGGACCGGTCGCTGGGCCGCGTCGGCACCACACCTCCCTCGTTGACGAGCTGAGTTAACGTCGATAACTTATCTTTCTTAACTCAAATGGGAGCAGACCGTGGCCGCACTTGCAGCCGAAGACGTCTACGCGCTCGCACCGTACGCCAAGACCCTCGGAGTCGTGGTCGACGAGATGACGGCAGCCGGCGTTCGCGCCACGCAGGCACACGACCTCTCGCTCTCCACCGTGGGCGGTGGCCTCCATGGAGGAGCGTTGATGGGACTCGCCGATGTGAGCGGTGCCGTGTGCGCCGCGCTCAACGGCCCGGCCGGCGCCGCACCGGCCACCGTGGAGTCGACCTCGCACTTCCTCCGACCGGCACACACGGACGTCGTCGCAACAGCCCGTCCGCTGCGCGTGGGTCGCAACACCGTCATCGAGGTCGATGTGCACGACGCCGAAGGCGAACTGTGCGCCCGGGTGACCCAGGTGGTCACCGTCGTCCAACCGAAGACGTCCTGATGCCGCTCTCTCCCGAAAGCCCCTTCCTGTGACCGGCTCCCGCGTTCGCGCCGCCAAGGGCCAGGGCGGTCTGCTCCGCGAGCGGCTTCTCGACATCGCCGGTCAACTGCTCGAAGAGGGCGGTGCCGACGCTCTGACGATTCGCGCGGTGGCGACGAGCGCGGGGGTCACCCCGCCGGCCGTCTACCTTCACTTCGCCTCAAAGAGGGAACTTGTTCACGCCACCTGTCTGCGAGTGTGGAGTTCCCTGTTCATCGAGTTGGAAGCAGTGTCCCGGGGGGTCCCGGATCCGGTGACGGCGCTCCACGAAACCTGCGTCGCCTACATCACGTTTGGACTTCGCCATCCCGCCCAGTACCGGCTGGTGATGGATGGCGAGGCCACCGAGGCCAGTCGCCGGAACGAGGACGCGTGCTTTCGCTACTTCCGGGACAAGGTCGCAGCATGTCACGTTGCCGGGGTACCGGTGGAGAGCACCACCGAAACCGCCAGGCTGCTGTGTGCCGGCGTGCATGGCGCGGTCTGTCTCCTGATCCCCCAGGAACATGACGCATGGCCCCGGGACATCGCTCGCTTTGTCACCCGGGCGGCGGCCTCGGCGGTGCGCGGCGCCCTTCTCACGCATCTCAGACCTCCCCGCCCTCCATGTCCGCCGTGATGCGGTCGGACTGAACCAGGTCGACGACGGAGTCCGGTGCTCGACGACCAGGAGCGCCCAACTCAGCGGCTCCGTGCCGTACTTGGCCGCACGCACAGCGTCCGAGCGGGCAAGCCCGTCGTTCCACACCGGCCTCCTTGATCGTCAGCACGGTCATGTGCGCCGAGGCCGTGAGCGGGTAGCGGCCTGAAGGGTGTCATTATTCCGATCAGGCTGCTGAGCTGGTCGTTCTCTGTCGATGGTGAGGCAGTCGAGGTGGCGTGGCGTGGTACTCGTTGAGCAGTCCACCGAGCACCTGTCGGCGCCGGACCGTGCCAACAGGTAGGGGGACGATGTGCGGGTCGTCGTCTGGGGGCACGTAGGTCCAGGCTGCGGTGGGCTCGCCCCGCGTTGTAGTGCTCGGCGTACCTGGTGAGGACCGTACGTAGGTGTCGTTCGCCGGTGATGAGGAGGCGGTCGGTGCATTCGGCGCGGGCTGTACGTATCCATCGTTCGGCAAACGCATTTGCCCGGGGGCTCTGCGGCGGCGTCGAGATGATGGCTGTGCCGTTGCCGGCGAAAACGGCATCGAACGCGGCGGTGAACTTGCTGTCCCGGTCCCGGATGAGGAACCGGAAGCACCCAGCCCTCTCCTCGAGATCCATGAGCAGATTGCGGGCGAGTTGGGCGACCCGTACGCCTGTAGGGCGTGCGCTGACACCCAGGACATGGACGCGCCGGGTCTTGATCTCCATGACGAAGAAGACATAGAGACGTTTAAGGAAGACGGTCTCCACGTGCATGAAATCGCAGGCGAGTAGCGAGTGGGCCTGGGAGCGCAGGAACGAGCCCCAAGTCTGCTGGCATGCTCGCTGCGGTGCAGGCGGCTAGCCGGAGCAGCGCAGGACGCGCCGGATCGTGGCGGCGGCAACCCGATGGCCAAGCCGTCGCAGCTCGCCCTGGATTCTGACACATCCCCAGGTCGGGTTCTCTATCGCCAGGCGCTGGATGAGCGCGACTGTCTCTTCCGCCAGCGGTGGCCGATCGGGTCCGACCGCCCTCTGGCGCCACTTCCAGCGCACCAGACGGCGGTGCCAGTTCAGCAAGGTGCCCGGGGTAACCAGCCGATGGCGACGTAAGACGGGTGGTAGGTGCCGAGCGAGAGCGGAGAGCACAGCACGATCAGCCCATGAGAGCCGCGGCCGCTCGATCTGCCGGCGCAGCACGGCGACCTCATGACGAAGGGCAAGGATCTCCGCGTTGTTCCCGGCGGCCGACCGGCCCAGCAACAGGAGACAGTCCAGCAGTCGGCAGAAGATCAAGTAGAGCAGTCGCAGACCCACGATCACTGATCATGCCCATACTTGAGCGATCGCAAAACCCCAGGTCAACCACCGTACGGCAATAAAGACACCCTTCAGGGCTGGAGCGCATCAGCATGACGTTTCACCTCACAAGGGGGTGCAGGGCAGGACGGAGCGGAACCCAACTCGCAAGTGAGAAGCCTCAGTGGGCTAAGAGATCGTCTCATTTGGTGAGTCTGCGGTAGCAGATGAGGGTGCAGGCGATGCTGGTGAAGGCTAGGAAGTGGTCAGCTTTGCGTTCGTAGCGTCGGTGGAGTCGGCGGCAGCCGGCAAGCCAGCTCATGGTGCGCTCGATGGTCCATCGGTGGCGTCCAAGGCGCCGGGAGTCCTCTACTCCCTTGCGGGCGATGCGCGGTGTGATGTTGCGGGTCCGCAGCCATCTGCGCAGGTGGTCGTAGTCGTAGCCCTTGTCGGCGTGCAGTTTGGCCGGGCGGCGTCGGCGCGGGCCGCGACGGGATCGGATGGGTGGGATGCCGCGGACCATGGGCTCAAGTCCCTGACTATCGTGAGTGTTTGCGCCGGAGATGCCGATCGAGAGGGGCAGACCGGACCGGTCGGTGATCAAGTGGATCTTGGCGCCTTTCTTGCCGCGATCCACGGGATTCGGACCTGTCAGGTCCCCCCTTTGACCGCCCGCATGTTCACGGAGTCGATGGCGCACCGCGACCAGTCCAACTCGCCCTCGGCACCGAGTTCATCCAGTACCAGCCGGTGCAGCTTGGCCCACACCCGCTGCCGGCTCCACTCGGTAAACCGCCGGTGGGCGGTGGTCCCGGCCGGGCCGAACACCGGCGGCAACTGCCGCCATGTGCAGCCGGTGTTGGCAACGAAGATGATGGCGGCCAGCACTTCTCGGTCGCCGTACCGCCGTCGCCCGCCTCCCTGAGGCCGACTCGGAGCTACGGGCACGACCCGGCAGAACAGTTCCCACAGTTCATCCGGAACCAAGCGCTCCACCACAGTCATGCGCTCAGGCTACCGACCCGCCAAATGAGACGATCTGTAAACGGCAGTTGGAGGCCGAGTTAGCGGGGCGTTGTTGGGGAGGTCTTTCGGCGGACCTCCGGTAGCGCTTTCGCTCATCGTGGTCACCACAGCCCGAGCTTCTCGATGACCTCAGCGGGCGGGGGCAGCGCAGGGCTGACGCTTCCGGTGGCCTGCCAGCTGATCGGTACGTCGCGGCGCACCCGGCTCAACTCCCGCCAGCGCAGCACGCCTTGCCACTCGGAGACGACTGCCTTGCCCTTGGCGCCGCTCAGGCGGCCGGAGGTGGGCAGATGTACAACGGCGCCGACCGCTGCTCACCGCACCTGCGGGGAGGGTCCCACATCGCGGCATCGAGCGGCATTGAGCGGCACCTGCTCCCCGCACTCGCGACGAGAGCCCCTTGCCGGGTAAGTGAAGTAAGAGCGTTATGTCGAGGCCGGTGAAAGAAAGCCACCCCACCCCTGCCCGCATCCTCACTGCACTCGCCAACCACATCGAGCACGTCGGCCTCTATCAAGGTGAAGAGCCATGGCAGCCCGGGAAGTTGGGCGACACCCCACCACGGACTGTGCTGCATGCGTGGGATCGAGGCATGCGCGCAGTAAAGCCGCATTGGTCCGCACGCGGCGAACCGTGGGACATCCTCCATTGTGCCCGCCGCACCCTCGGCATCGACATCACCGTCGCTGTCAAAGTGGCAGCGAGCCGCCGCCGGATGCTGGGGCGTCTACGCAGCCGAGGTCAGCCGCCGGAACTCGAAAGCCTGACCCCTACCGATGTCAGCTTCCGCTGACATGCTCCTTCGCTTGACGAACGAAGGCATACTCGACCTCCGGCCGCGGTGTTGGCTCCACCCTGATGCGTGACCTGCGGAAATCGCCCGCGACGAGCTTGGACTCGAACAGCTCCACTTCGCGGCCCGGGGAGATGAGGGGCTGGAGGGCTTCTACAGCCGACTCGGCTGGCGCGAGATCGGTTGTTGGCCCAGGGCGCTCCGCCTCGCACCCGATGACACCTGGGACAAGGTCTTGATACTCCTCGATCCACTCTGACCGCAGGGGCATTCCGAGAGTTCCAATACCCGAGCCCACCATTACGGGTCAGCGAGGAACGTCGCCGGGAGGCCGTCGACCGGGTTACAGCCATGCAGTTTCGACCGCCACGGCCACGGCGTCTGGTGCAAAGCGCAGACGTTGATGGACTCCGAACGGGCCCGCCGCGCGGTCGGCGAGGTCGCTGCCCCCAACGGAGTCAGCACCGAGCCATCCAACGTCGCGGCTGGCGGCACAGACTTCGCCGTCCGCCTCCGCTGCGTCGGATGCGGACACTTCCCGAGCGTGCGGATCCGAGCGCCGGTGACCAGCCGGTCCGCAGCGATCACTGGACCGTCTCCGGCTCACCGGCCGTGTCACAGTCGGCGGTGATCGCGTCGAAGACCTCCCGGTGGTTCCGGCGCAGCCAGACCGCCCATCCGAAGCCGACGGCGCAGGTGGCCGGGATCGTCATGAGCAGGACCTGGTTGACCAGGCCTGTGGTGCCGGTGAGGAACGAGATGTTCCGCGCCGACAGGACCATCGCGACCAGCATGAGGGCCGCCGCGATGACGGGTGCGACGACCGTACGCCAGGCACCCTCGCCCGTGGTCCGCCTGCGGAAGTAGGCGATGACCGAGATCGCGGCGGCGACCTGCAGCAGCAGGATGCCGAAGACGCCCGGGGTATTCACCCAAATCATGAACTGGGTGTACGGGTCGGCCTGCGCGAGTGCGAAGCCGCTGACGATGACCACGGCCAGGGCCGTCTGCGCCAGGCCGGCGACGTACGGCGCGCGAGTGCGGGGGTGGACCTTAGCGAGCGCCGCCGGCAGCAGGCCCTCGTCGGCGATGGCGAGCGAGTACCTGGTGATGGTGTTGTGGAAGGCAACCAGGCTGGCGACGACGCTGGTGGCCATCAGCAGGTGCATTGCTGTGGTGAACCAGCCGCCGAGGTAGCTCTCACCGGCGACGAAGAACATCTCCACGCCGTGCTTGGTGGCCGCGTCGACGGCGCCGCCGGCGCCGAAGGCCTGGATGATGCTCCACACGACGAAGGCGTACGTTCCGGCCAGCACGGCCACGCCGATGTACGTCGCGCGCGGGATGGTGCGGCGCGGATTGCGCGTCTCGGAGCGGTAGATGACAGTGGCCTCGAAACCCATGAATGCGGCGAAGGCGACCGGCAGGACCACGGTCATCGGCGGGACGAACATGTGGTCCGGGGCGAAGGACTCGACGCCCAGCCCCTCGCTGCCGCCGCCCTGCACTAGGATCGCGACCGCCAGGATCAGTAGCAGGGCGGTCTCGGCGGTGAGCAGTACGGCGAGGAACTTCGCGCCGAACGCGACGCTGCGGAAACCGACGTACCAGACGATCGCGACGCAGGAGAGCGCGTATACCCACCACGGCTGGTTGATCCCGAACACCTCGAGAAACGTTCCCTGGATCGTCACTCCGGCCAGGCCGTAGACGCCGATCTGCAGCGCGTTGTAGGAGACCAGGGCCACCAGCGCGGAGACCACACCCGCGGTCCGGCCGAGCCCGACCGCGATGTAGGAGTAGAACGCACCCGCGCCGGCAATGTGGCGGGACATGGTGGTGAAACCGACGGCGAAGATCGCCAGGGCGATGCCAGCGAAGGCATACGCAGACGGCGCGCCGATGCCGCCGACCATGATCGCGAGCGGGGCGATCCCGACCATCAGCATCAGCGGTGCGGCAGCCGAGACGACGATGAAGACCAGATCGCTGGTGCCGAGCGCGTTGCTCCTGAGGCCGTCCGCGCCGCCGGTCTCCCCGGCTTGGTTTGGTCTTGTCTGGTCGCTGATCTCGGGCATCGAACTGGTCATGGCCGTCTCCTCGTACGTCGATACCCGGCATGGTCGATGGCGCCTCGTCGGGGGTGTTCGCCGATTGTGTCGCAATCGAATGCTACTGTGACACACGCCATGCGGAGGCGCTAGGGAGGAAAGGTCAGATGACTTCCGGTCAGATCGACACGCGGGCCGCTAACGCCGAGCCCTCGAGGCGTGTACGCCGCCGGCTGCCTCGGTGGTCGGAACTGCGCCCCCTGCTCAAACGGCGCAAACTGATCCTGAATCCGGTCGAGCGGCGCCTCGCGAAGACCCTCACCATCGATGACCTGAGGTCTGCCGCACGTCGGCGGGTCCCGCAGCCGGTCTTCGACTACGTTGACGGCGCGGCGGAGACGGAGACGAGCCTCGCTCGCGCCAGGGACGCGTTCCTGGACCTGGAGTTCCGGCCCCGCATCCTGCGGGACGTCGCAGAGGTCGACACCACGGTCGACGTCCTGGGCATGCCCAGCGCCCTGCCCCTGGTCCTCGCGCCGACCGGGTTCACCCGCATGATGCATCACGGCGGAGAGACGGCGGTCGCGCGAGCGGCGGCGCGAGCGGGGATTCCCTACACACTCTCGACGATGGGCACGACCTCTATCGAGGACCTGCGTCGGGAGGAGCCCCACGGACGACACTGGTTCCAGCTCTACCTGTGGCGGGACCGGTCGGCGAGCGAGGCCCTCATCGACCGGGCTAAGCAGGTCGGCATCGACACCCTCGTCCTGACCGTGGACACGCCCATCGGCGGGGCGCGGCTGCGGGACGTGCGCAACGGGTTCACCATCCCGCCCACCCTGACGCTCAAGACGCTGGCCAATATTTCGCGGTACCCGTCCTGGTGGCTGAACCTGATGACGACCGAACCGCTGGAGTTCGCCTCCCTGCAGTCCTGGAACGGGACTGTGGAGGAGCTGGTCTCGAAGATGTTCGACCCGCGAGTGACGTTCGAGGACCTGCGGTGGCTGCGCGACCAATGGGGTGGGAAGCTCGTGGTCAAGGGCATCCAGCGGGTCGACGACGCTTGTCGCGCGGTGGATTACGGTGCCGATGGCATCGTGCTCTCCAACCACGGAGGCCGCCAGCTGGATCGAGCCTCGACGCCACTCGACCTCCTGCCCGACGTCACGAAGGCACTGGGGCAGCGGGCCGAGGTGTTCATCGACACCGGCATCACGTCGGGCGCGGACCTGGTCGCCGCCCGTGCACTGGGAGCATCGGCGGGGATGATCGGCCGCGGCTACCTCTACGGCTTGATGGCCGGTGGCGAGCGAGGAGTCGACCGAGCCCTCCAGATCCTCTACGACGAGGCGGCGCGAACACTCCGCCTGCTGGGCGTCAACAGGATCGAGGATGTCGACCCCGACCAGGTCCTGCTCCGCCGGCCCGGTGGGAGCGCGGCTGCAAAGGACACAGCGGGGGTGAAGGGAAGGCATCCTGACAGTGTCGGCCCGTCACCTACCGCTCAGGTGCGATCATGAATGTCATGCCGCTTTCAGAAGACCACCATGGCCCGGCAGCGGATCGGGTCGCGGTAGCGCTCCGCCGCGATCTCCTCAACGGCGACTTCCTGCCTGGGGATCGACTGCGCGAGGGAGAGCTCAGCGCCCGATTCCACTGCGGCCGTTACACGGTACGGACCGCTATCCGGTCCCTCGTCGACAGCGGGCTCCTCGTGCACGAGCGCAACAAGGGCGCCTTGGTCCCGGAGCTGACCCAAGAGCGCATTGACCAGGTGTTCGGGTATCGCATCGCACTTGAGCTCGGGAGCCTTCGGCTCGCTCTCAAACGAGGCGCTGACCTCGACGAGGTGAGTGATGCGGTCGAAGAGCTAGCCGCCCTGCCCGAGGACGTCGAGTGGCAGGAGCTGACAGCGGCGCACAGCCGGATTCATGAGGCGATCGTCCGCAGCTCCGGCAACACCCGACTGATTTCGGCCTACTCCTCGTGTCAGGACGAACTGCAGCTGCTCTTCGTGACCGTCCGACCTCAGTTTTCCGTCGACAGATTCGCCCACCTGCACAGGCGGCTTGTCGTCGAGCTTCGCAAGGGCGGGGAAACCGCTATGAACGCCCTGTTGGAGGACCTCGAGAACAACGGCCGTCGGGCGGTGAACGCCGCGCTTCGGGACGCGCAGCGTCAGCGCAGGGGCGCGGTTCTGTCACCGCGATAGAGGTCCACGCGGATGGATGGGGCCGCAGGGTTTGGTGACGCCACGATGCCCCAGAGTCGGTCGGCCATCATGCTTGACCGAAGATCTTTCAGACACTTGACCTTGCGGCCCGGTCTGCTTCGGGGTGATACCCACTCCCTCGTCCCACCCCTCCGGGCAGGCCCTGCGCGGCTGACATGGACGGATCCTCCGGCAGCAGGCTGCTTGACGGAGTTCTTCTTCTCGACGGGTTCCTGGGCCTGGAGGGGGTGGCGGGTGATGTTCCTGCTCGAAGGCTTGCGTCGGCCCTGGGGGAGCGCCGAGGTCGCGACGGTGGCCGAACGGTTCGCGTGGCGTGCGCTGTTCAACGAGGCATCCTCTGTGCGCTGCCGGTGTTCTGGCACTTCCCGCCTACCAGGGCGGGCGCGGCCCGCTATCGCTCTGATCAACATGCTCGGCAACGCGTCCGGATTCGTCGCCCCGTACGTGACCGGATGGGCGAGCGACGAGGCCGGTGACGTCGACACCGGCCTGTGGATCGTCGGCAGGTTGATGGTTGCCTCCGGAATCGGCGCTCTCGCGCTGCGCGACGGCTCGGCCGTGCGCGCCGAGTCGGCACGCGGGTCAGGCCAGGCGGGCAGCCAACTCGCTCAGCCGTAGCGCGAGTTGGATGTCGAGTGCCCGGTCCGGGCCCCGTCAGCCCTCCCGAGCAGGTCGTCGACGCGCTTCAGGCGCTGGTAGAGGGTATTGGCGTGGATGTGCAGGTCGGTGCAGGTGCGGGCGTGGTGCTGGCCGTTGGCCAGGTACGTGGCGACGGTCGCTGAGAGAGTCGTGCCGCGCGCACGGTCGTGGTTGAGCAGCTGGCCGACCGCCCGGTCGATGAAGACCTGTGCTTCGTCGGCCTGCGCGCGGGCGAACAGGGAGCGGTAGGCGCCCAGTTCGGCCGGTTCGGCGATGCCTTCACTACGTCCCAGAGCCCGCAGCATCGTCGCCGTCTGCCGGGCGTCCCGGTGTGCGAGCCGGATCTCGGCCACCCCGCGCCCGCACGCGGCGAGCCCGACCGGTCCGCATAGGCGGCGGGACGAGACGATGTTCCTGAGCGCCGCCAGGTCGAGACCGGGCACGACGAGGGTGATCTGGTCGCCGAGTTGCGCGCTCCACCCAGCCGTCTCGTGGGCGAGTAGGGCCACTTGGTCCGCCGCACTGTCCGTGTCGTACGCGTCCAGGACGGCGACGGCGGTGATGGCGTCGACGTCCATGCCCGCCTGCCGCGCGCGGCGCCGCACACTCGTCTCGTCCGCCTCCGGCGAGAGCAAGGAGGCGAGGATTTCGCCGCGGGTGCGCAAGTGGGCCTCCTGGACCGAGCGTTCGAAGGCCGCGACCAGGGCGACGGCCATCGCGCCGATCGCGAGCAGTCGTACGTCCTCGTCGGTGAAATCGCCCGCCGCGTCATCACGTGTCGTCACTAGTGAACCCGCGTGGCCGCCGCGCACGACGACCGGGACCACCACCCCGTACCGGGAGCGGTGCCGGAAGCGTCGGGGGGCCTGCGGATCCGCGCCGGGGGGCGGCAACGGTACGGTGCGGTCCGCGCCGACGACCAGGTCGCCGCCCGCGTCGAGCACCGACGCACGGAGCCCCGTGACGTCATGGATGACGTCGACTGCCTCGCGGTATCCGCCGCCGCGCACCACCGCGTCGAGGAGGCAGTCCCGCAGGTCCGTCTCGGTGCGGCTCTCGAACTCGTCGACCGGTACGGTCTGCGCGCGGTCGACGACTGGAAGAACATGGGCCTCTCGGTCGACGCCGACGCCGTCCTCCTCGGCCGCGTCGACGAGCCGGGCGCTGCCGGGTCCGCGCAGGCCAAGCGCATGGTGGAGTGCTTCCGGCAGGCGGGCGCCACCTGGGCCGAGCGCTCCACCGACCAGCAGGAAGCCGACGCGCTCTTCGCCGCGCGCCGCCTTGCCTACCCGGCCCTGTAGCGCCTCGGTCCGGCCCTGACGGAGGACGTGTGCGTCCCCAAGGAGCAGATCCCAGAGATGCTCGGCCGCATCGAGAAGACCGCCCGTACACACGACATCCTCATCGCGAACATCGCCCACGCCGGCGACGGCAACCTCCACCCGCTCCTGATCACGCCGCCCGGTGACGAGGCGGCGAAGGCCCGCGCCCAGAAGGCGTTCACGGAGATCGTCACCGACGCGCTCGCCCTCGGTGGGACCGTCACCGGGGAACACGGCGTGGGCCTCCTGAAAGGCCCCGGCCTCGCGGCCGAGCTGACGCCCGAGGTGATGGCGATGCACCGAGCGGTCAAGCAGGCGCTCGACCCGCACGGCGTCTTCAACCCGGGCAAGGTGTTGTCCTGACCTGAGCCATGTGCGAGGCCCTTCCGCATACACCGCCGTGCGGACCGATCGCACATCTCAGGCCGTCCCCGCCACCCTACTTCGGCGCCATGCGCAGCGCGCCGTCCATACGGACAACTTCACCGTTCATGTAGTCGTGCTCGGCGAGGAAGGTGGCGAGGCGGGCGTACTCGTCGGGCCTCCCGAGGCGCGGCGGGAAGGTGACGCCGGCGGCGAGTGCATCGCGGTACTCGTCCGAGACAGTCGCCAACATGGGTGTCTCCATCACGCCGGGCGCGATGGTGTTCACCCGGATCCCGTGCTGGGCCAGGTCGCGGGCGGCGGTGATCGTCAGTCCGATCACTCCGGCCTTGGACGAGGCGTAGGCGGCTTGTCCGATCTGACCTTCGTAGCCGGCGATGCTCGCCGTGTTGATGATGACTCCTCGCAGGTTGCTGTCTGTCGGCTCGGCTTGTGCTATCCGTTCAGCGGCGAGAGTCATCACGGTGAAGGTGCCGACCAGGTTGATCTGCACGACCTTCGAGAACAGGCCGAGGTCGTGCGGACCGCGGCTGGACAGGACCCTGGCTGAGGGTGCGATGCCCGCACAGTTGACGGCGATCCTCAGCGGATCCGGCTGGTCTGCGGCGAGGTCGAGTCCCCGGGCCACCGCGTCGGCATCGCTGACGTCGACCGCGACGAGAGTGACCCCGGGCAGCGGGTCTGCCGAGTCCACTGACGCCTGGAGGTCAAATCCGATGACATTGGCTCCGAGTGCGGCGAGGCGGGTTGCGGTGGCGGCGCCGAGTCCGGATGCGGCGCCGGTGACGACAGCGGTCGTACCGCGGATCTCCATGAGTTCGTTCCCTGTCTGTGTCAGTCAGATCAGTCGATGTCAGTAGCAGGCGATGTCAGTGGCAGCCGATCGATCGGGCGCTGTCGCGGTCGAGGTGGCGCGTGATGGCGAGTCGCTGGATCTGGTTGGTGCCCTCGAAGATCTGCATGACCTTCGCCTCGCGCATGTAGCGCTCGACGGGGAAGTCCCGGGTGTAGCCGGCGCCGCCGAGCACCTGGACGGCGTCGGTGGTCACTCTCATGGCGTTGTCGGTTGCGACCAGCTTCGCGATGGATGCCTCGCGACCGTAGGGGAGGCCGGCGTCCTTGATTCGAGCGGCGTGGAGGAGGGTGGCTCGGGCCGAGGCGACGGCGGCTTCCATGTCGGCGAGGAGGAAGCCGAGGCCCTGGTGGTCGATGATCCGGCGGCCGAAGGTGTGCCGCTCCTGTGCGTAGGCCAGGGCCACGTCGAGCGCCCCTTGGGCGAGACCGGTGGCGACGGCCGCGATGCCGAGTCGGCCGGCGTCCAGCCCTGCGAGTGCGATCTTGAGACCGTCGCCTTCGGCCCCGAGACGACGCTCGGCTGGGACGCGGACGCCTTCGAGCCGGATCGCCGCGGTGGTTGATCCGGTGAGTCCCATCTTCTGCTCGGGAGGATCCGCGAACAGACCCGGTGAGTCGGCGGGCACGAGGAAGCAGGAGACGCCGTCGCGGTCGCCCGGCGCCCCACTGGTGCGCGCCATGATCTTGTAGAAGTCGGCCTGGCCGCCGTGGGTGACCCATGCCTTGGTGCCGTTGAGGACGTACCCGCCGCCGTCGCCGCGCGCGGTGGTGGTCATGGCAGCGGGGTCGGACCCGGCCTGATGCTCGGACAGGCTGTAGGCGCCGAGGAGCTCGCCGCCGAGCATGTCGGGCAGCCAGCGCTGCTGCTGTTCCGCGGTGCCACGGGTCGCGAGTCCGTAGCAGCTCAGGGCGTGGACCGACACACCGACGCCCACGGACGCCCACACGGCGCCGACTTCCTCCAGCACCTGGACGTACACCTCGTAGGGCAGCCCGGAGCCGCCGAGCTCCTCCGGGTAAGGCAGGCCGAGGATGCCGACCTTGCCGAGGGTTCGGAATACCTCGCGGGGAAAGTCCTCGTCGGCCTCGGCCTGGGCCGCACGGGGAGCGAGCTCTGCTGTTGCGATCGTGCGGACCAGTTGGAGGAGGTCGGCGTGCTCGGATGAGGAGAAGGTACGACGGGCCGGCATGGTGGGCTCCTGGTGGTGAAGTCCGGTCGGTGATCTGGGGGTGGACAGGCAGGCGGCGGGGGCGATCAGGTGTTGATCACGTGACCCTCGATGCCGTGGAACGTCTTCTGGAGCGCCTCCGCGAGGGGGCACAGGGACATTGGGGCAGACGCCGCTCTAGTACTTCTCTTCAACGACCTCGACCTTCTCGCCCCACTGCGTGGAGCGGGGCCGGCGACGCAGGCGCTTGGGCAGGGGCCGGGGCGGGCGCCGATGACGACGACGTCGTAGGCCTGATCCGTGGCCTCGTCGTTCATCACAGCACTGCCAGACCGGGCTCGTTGAGCAGGGCGGCCGTGTCGGCGAGCACCTGTGAGCCCTCCGCACCGTCGAGCACGCGGTGGTCGAAGGAGAGCGCGAGCTGGAGGATCGATCGGGGCTCGATGCGTTCACCGGACGCGTCCTCGACGACCCAGGGCTGACGGCGGATGGCGCCGACGGCCAGGATCGCGGTTTCGCCGGGGTTGAGGATGGGAGTGCCGGTGTCGACGCCGAACACTCCGACGTTGGTGATCGTGGTGCTGCCGCCAGTCATCGCCTCGGGCGTGGTCTTGCCAGCGCGGGCGGTGGCGGCGAGGTCGTTGACGGCGCTTGTGAGCTCAAGGAGGCCCAGGGTCTGGGCGCCCTTGATGTTTGGCACCATCAGACCGCGCGGTGTGGCGGCGGCGATGCCCAGGTTGATCCCGGCTGGGACAATGATCTCCTGGGCGGGTTCGTCCCAGCGGGCGGTAGCCATCGGAGTCCTGGCCAGTGCGCGGAGGTAGGCACGGGCGACGAACGCGAGCGGAGTGAGCTTCACGTCGCGGAACTCACGACGACGCTGGACGGTCTCGCGCAGCTCGAGAGTCTTGGTGACGTCGACGGTCACGAACTCGGTCACGTGCGGCGCGGTGAAGGCGGAACTGACCATCGCCGCGGCGGTGTGCTTGCGGACCCCCTTGATGGGAATCCGGGTCTCCCCTCCTGTCGCGGGTGGTGACGTATCCGCGACAGGCGCGCTCCCACGGTCGGCTTCGGCGGCACGCCGGACGTCCTCGCGGACTATGACGCCGCCCGGGCCGCTTGGCGTGACTGCGGCGAGGTCTACGCCGAGGACCTTGGCGAGTTTGCGGACCGGCGGTTTGGCGCGGGGCTTGTCCTGCTCGGCCACTGGTACTTCGGGCGCGGCGGTGGCCGCTGGGGTGGTGGATGTTCTGCGTCGCCGCCGGCTCGTACCGGTGTCCTTGGCGCCGTACCCGACGAGCAGCTTGGGCTCTTGCGTCGCGGCCCCGGCTGCAGTCGCAGTCGTGAACTCGCCTTCGGAGGCTGGCGGTTGGGGCGTCGCGGCGGGTGCGGCAGACCTGTCGTCGCTGCTCCGGATGGCGATGACGGGCTTGCCAACCTCGACAGTGTCGCCCTCGGCGGCCATCAGCTCGACGACCTCCCCGGCGTAAGGCGAAGGGAGCTCGACGACCGACTTGGAGGTCTCGATGTCTACGATGATCTGGTTCACGGCGACGGTGTCACCGACGGTGACATGCCAGGTGACGATCTCGGCCTCGGTGAGGCCCTCACCGACGTCGGGCAGCGGAAAGCTCTGCACGGCGGAAGCGGGCGCGGTGGTCAAAGTGTGCTCCTGCGGGTGGATCGAGGGCAGCCGGAGTGGACGTGCGTCAGTAGGTGAGGCTGGTGTCGCAGGCCTCGAGGACGCGGTCGAGGTTCGGAAGCCAGTCGTGCTCGAGGCGACTGGCCGGGTACGGCGTGTCGTAGCCCGTGACGCGCAGGATCGGCGCCTCGAGCTCGTAGAACGCCTGTGCCTGCACCCGGGTTGCGAGTTCGCCGCCGATGCCGCCGGTCTGCGATGCCTCATGGGCGATGACGAGGCGGCCGGTGCGTCGCACCGAGGCGACGACGGTGGCGTCATCGATCGGCGAGAGCGAGCGCAGGTCGATCACCTCGACCTTGTGACCATCCTCGGCCAGGATCGTGGCGACCCTGGCAGCGATCGGGACCAGGGCGCCGTATGTGACGAGCGTCAAGTCGCTGCCCGGCTGGATGATTCGTGCGTTGTCCATCGGGGCTGAGGGCGCGTCCGGGTCGACCTCGCCCTTGGCCCAGTAGGACCGCTTCGGCTCGAGGAAGATCACCGGGTCGTTGCACCGGATGGCTTGACCGAGCAGGTCGTAGGCGTCCTGGGAGTTGGAGGGGCACAAGACGCGGAGTCCTGGGGTGTGGGCGAAGTACGCCTCGGGCGATTCGCTGTGGTGCTCGATCGCGCCGATGCCGCCACCAACGGGGATCCGGATGACGACGGGCAGCGGGACCGCGCCCTCGGAGCGGTGACGGTATTTGGCCAGTTGGGTGACGATCTGGTTCATCGCGGGGAAGACGAAACCGTCGAACTGGATCTCACACACGGGCCGGTAGCCGGCCATCGCGAGTCCGATCGCGCTGCCCACGATGCCGGCCTCGCCCAGCGGCGAGGTGACCACCCGGTCCTCGGCGAAGTCCTTGGCGAGGCCGTCGGTGACGCGGAAGACGCCGCCCAGCCGGCCGATGTCCTCACCGATCAGGAGCACCCTGTCGTCGGACGTCATCGCGTCCCGCAGAGCGGAGTTCAGGGCGTGTGCCAATGCGGTGCTCATGCGTGTTCTCCTGCTCCAGCGGCGACGAACGCCAGGTGCTCGTCCCGCTGTCGGGCCAGCTCGCTGGGCGTCCGCTCGAGGGTGTGGGCGAACGGGTCCCCAGGCGCCGGGAGGGGTAGAGCCCGGCAACCGCTCCGCAATCGCTCGGCGAGCTCCTGCTCCTCCCGCGCAAGGTCGGTCACAAACGCTTCGTCGATCCACTCACCCGCGTCGCCGCGGGTGAGCAGCAGACGCAGCCGCTCGATCGGGTCGCGCGCCTCCCACTCCTGGTTCTCCGACGCCGTGCGGTAGCGCAGGTCGTCGTCGGAGGTCGTGTGCGGGTTGCGGCGGTAGGTGACTGCCTCGATGAGGGTTGGCCCGCCGCCGGCGCGCGCGTTGGTGAGCGCCGCATGGGTCGCTGCGTGGCAGGCGATGACGTCGTTGCCGTCGACGCGGACGCCTGGGAAGCCGAAACCCCGGGCCCGGTCGGCGGCCGGAATCCGGCTCTGTACGGAGAAGGGCGCGGAGATCGCCCACTGGTTGTTCTGGCAGAAGAACACGACCGGCAGGTTCTGCGCGGCCGCCCAGACGAACGCCTCGTTGGTTTCCCCCTCGCTCAGGGCCCCGTCGCCGAGGAAGACCAGTACCGCACGGTCGCGGTCCTGGTCGCCGGTGCCGACGTCGCCGTCACGGACGATCCCCATGGCATAGCCGACGGCATGCAGTGTCTGCGCGCCGATGACCAGGGAGTACAGGTAGAAGTTCCGCTCGCGCGGGTCCCAGCCACCCATCGTCGTGCCCCGGAACAGGCCCAACAACTGGACCGGATCGATGCCGAAGCACCAGGCGACACCGTGCTCTCGGTAGGTGGGGAAGACCACGTCCTGAGGCCGAAGGGCAGATCCCGAGCCAACCTGGGCGCCCTCCTGCCCGAGCATCGAGGGCCACAGGCCGAGTTCGCCCTGGCGCTGCAGCGCGATGGCCTCGGTGTCGACCCGTCGAGCCAGCACCATGTCGCGGTAGGCGGCGCGGAGTTCGAGGGCGTCGTCACCCGCCGGGATGCGGCCCTCCGGGCGCAGCACTCCTTTTGCGTCCAGGACGGACCAGGGGTCTGTCGAAGGGGTCTCGAAGGTCATGACGCTCCTTGGCTTGACGACTAGTCCAGTAGGGTTGCGGCCACCACATGCGTACGCAATCAATACGCGTGGATAGTGCGCAGTTCGCTACTCATCTGCGCCGAATGCATAGTCCGTCGCATGAAGTTGGCGCACGGCACACTTTTGATTCGTCCTGAGGGGGCGGAAATGGACACCATCGACCGCGAGATTCTCAATCTCCTGCGCTCCCAAGCGCGCATGCCGGTCAGTGAGATCGCACGACGCATCGGCCGCTCCGGCGCTCCAGTAGCACGTCGTATCGAGCGGCTCGAAGCGCAGGGTGTGATCCAGGGTTACGTCGCGATCGTCAATGAGACGGAGCTGGGCGAGCTCGAAGCCTTCACCGAGATTCGGCTGGCCGGTGACGCCGACACCCGGGAGATCGAGGAGATCGCTCGCCAAGTCCCGGAGGTTCAGCAGTACTTCACCACCGCCGGCGACCCCGACGCACTCGTACGCTTTCGGGTTCGCAACGTCGAGCACCTCCAGCAGGTTGTCAACGCCATCCGCCGTACGGGAATCGTCGCCGGTACGAAGACGCTCATCGTCATGTCGGTCTGGGACCGAACACGCCTGCTACCTGACGGAGACGTGGGTTCCGCCACATCGGGCTGACAGCGCTCACCTTCATCGCCTGGCCGACCATCGAGCCCAGCCTCGTACCCCCATCACGGCAGCGCGATGGGTCAAGACCGCCCACGAGATCGTGGCGCCGGGTCGCGGAGGTAGCCGTGCGGCGGCTACCGGGCGGCGCGGTCAGCGCGCTGAGATACCTGGTTCCTTCGCTGCCCGGTCGGCCGCCCGTCGGATCGACGGGATCCGGCTCGGCCGCTTGAGTACGAGGCGAAGCATCAGCGCCGCGACGTCGTCGGGCGTTGCGGGGGCGCGGTTCTCGGGCTGCCAACGGAGGGTCTGGTTGAGCACGCCGTCCATGACCTCGAGGATCAACTGGGGGTTCTCGGCGACGAAGTCCCCGGATTCGATGCCCGTTTCGATGATGTCGCCGAAGAACGCCAGAGCGGCGGCCTGGGCCTCCCGGTACCGCGCGAAGTCGGGCTCGTCGGGGAGTGAGCTGAGGTAGAGCCCGCGAAGGTCGTAGGCGCTAGTGATCTCGAGTTCGACCTCGATGCGGATTCCCTGATATAGGCGGACAGGGGGGGTGCAGTCCGGCAGTGCTCCCTCGCCGCGCAGCGCGGGGGAGCGCTGCAGGTCGTACTCGTACAGGGCCTTGGCGATCTCGGCCTTGGACGCGAAGTGGTGGAAGAGCGACGGCTGTCGGACCCCGACCGCATCCGCGATCTCCCGGGTGGTGGTGCCGTGGTAGCCCTTGCGCGAGAAGAGGTGCGCGGCTTCGCGCAGGATGCGGTGTGGTGTGCTGCCGGACTCCGTCATGGATTCAGGCTATCAATTGATAGACAGATCACAGGGTTGCGCCTACAGTCACTCACCGACGCCTATCGTTCGATAGGTAAGTTTGGAGGGGGGTGGATGTCCATGGACCCGACGTCAGCCAGCGAGGCCCGGCCGCCCGACACGGCGCAGGGACTCAAGAAGGGAGCCCTCAACACCCGCCACCTTCCCGCCCCGGACACCGTCGTCGGCCTCGCCGCCTGCACGGCACGCCGGTCAGGCGCCACTGACCGGGGTGGGGTGTCGGCCGCCGCGCTCGACCTCGGCCGACGGACCGACCGTCCCTGTTCCCATTCCTCGACACCCGCCGCCCGAACACCTACGAGAGCCTGGCAGCCGCCCGATGAAGATCCTTCACACAGCCCGCCGCATCCACACCCTCGATCCTGCATACGGCGGGACTACCGGGATCCTGGTCGAGGACGGCCGCATCCTCACCGTCGGGAACGCCGACAACCTCCGTGCTGACCGGGTGGTCGACCACGGCGATGCCGTGATCACCCCAGGTCTCGTCGACGGGCACAGCCACCCGGTGTACGGGCTGGGCCTGACGGCCGGCGTGGACCTGACCGAGGCGCGTGATCTGGCGGCCGTCCAGTCCGCTCTCGAGGCCTCCCGCCGTGGTCTGAAGCCCGGTGAGTGGCTGCTCGGCTGGGGCCTGAACCCCGCGGCCCTCGCCGGTGCCGCACCGGCCGCGGCAGCGATCGGACTCGACGGCGTACCCGGGTACGTGCTCCTGTACGACGGCCACTCCGCGATCGCCTCGCCCGAGGCCCTGCGCCTCGCCGGCATCGACGGCCCCCGGAACTTCACCTCCTCGGCGCGGATCGCGTGCGACGCCGACGGGGTGCCGACCGGCCACCTGCTCGAGCCGGAAGCAACGGAACTGGTCTCGCGGCACATTCCGGCCCCGAGCACCGCGGAACTCACCGACCGGCTGGACGCCCTGCTCCGCGCGATGGCCGCGACCGGACTCACCGGGGTGCACGCGATGGACTTCCACGATCCCGCGCGCGAGTTGGTCACACTGCTCGAGAACCGCGGCGAACTCCCGTTGCGGATCGGGTTCAACCCGTGGCTGACGCCCTACGACGAGAGCCTCGACCAGGTGTTGAAGCCGCAGGACCTAGCCGGGCGGGGCTGGCGCGTCGAAGGCGTGAAGCTCTTCGTCGACGGCAGCGTCGACGGCGGCACCGCCTGGCTGGAGCACGCCGACACCCACGGCGAAGGCCTCGATCCGCTCTGGCATGACGTCGACCGTTTCCGGGAGGCACTGACCCGGTTGCACCGGGCCGGGGTCAACTGTGCCGTACACGCCATCGGAGACCGTGGCGTCCGCGAGACGCTGGAGATCTTCGAGGACCTGCGCACCCAGTACGGGCCGCTCGCCCGGCACCGGATCGAGCACATCGAGACCGTGACCGACGATGTGGTGTCCCGGTTCGGAGACGGAGCCGCATCGGCCAGCATGCAACCGCTACTCTGCACCTTCTTCAACTCCCCGGACCGCTGCGACTCGTGGTCGCGGCGGCTCGGCGACGCACGGGTGGACCGTGGGTTCCGTTGGGCCGAACTGCGGGCGGCGGGGTCGGTGGTCGCGCTCGGGAGCGACTGGCCGATCGCACCGTACGACCCGCGCTGGGCGATGGCCGATGCCCAGCTGCGTCGGCACTTCGCCCACGTGGACCCGACGCCGCTGCCCTCGCCGTCCTCGGCGCTCACGGCACTCCAGGCGCTGGAGGGCTACACCACCCACGCTGCGCTCGCGTCGGGCGAGGAGTCACACCGCGGCCGGATCGCGCCCGGTTACGACGCCGACCTCACCGTTTGGGCCGACGACCCGTTGACTGTGGACGCCGCAGCTCTCGGGACGCTTCCCATCCTCGGCACCGTCGTGGCCGGGGAGCACCTGTCCGCGTGACCGGGGACGGCTGCGCGAGCGGGACGGACCGGTGAGGCTGCGGACACAGGCCCGAGTACCCGAAGGCCACAGAGCCCGGAGGACTCGATGACCACAAGCGCTCGCACGATCCGTTCATCCGGGCCCGCGGGTGTGGGTCTGCCGGCGTATTCCTGGGATGGCACATTCAGCGCCATCGCAAGCGAGGTACCGACCGGCATTACGTCTACACCTATCCCGCCCGCAAGGCGGTCAAGGCCATCACGGCCAAAGTGAAGACAACATGCCGGGGAGTGGACACGGGCCAGCCACTGGACGTCTTGCTGATCCGGTTGAACCAGATCATGCGAGGCTAGTGCCTCTACTTCCGGCCCGGCGTGTCCAGCGCAACCTTCCATTTCCTGCACTACTTCGCGTGGCGTCAGGTCATCAAGTGGTTGCGCAGGAAGCACCGCCGGGCCAACTGGAAGAAACTCCGCCGTCAGTACTGCAACGGCGGCTGGTGGCCACACACGGACGAACGAACGCTGTTCGACCCCGGCAAGGTACGCACTACGCGGTACCGATACCGGGGCGCGGCGATCCCAACTCCGTGGGCGGTGAGGGGATGAGGAAGCAGCCTGCTCAGACGGGACCTGTGGAGCGCCCGGTGCCTGTAACAGGCACGCCGGGTGCGGGAAGCGGTCCGGGGAAACGGGCCGGCCGAAAGGCCAGCACCGCGCCCCGGACCGACTTCACTGGGCCGAAGGCCGCCGCCGCTACGACCACACCCTCAACGTCCGCGTCATCAACGGCAGTTACACCCCCGAACACGGCCTGACCGCCGTCCACGGCCCCACACCGCCCACGCCTACCGCCCCGGAGAAGTCCTGTGATTCGGGCTGAAGCTTCATGGACGGCGCGACGGCAAGCTCGGAAGCCAGTCCTCATCGCCCCTTCGAGGGGCACCAACTACTGCGTGGTGTAAGGGCTATGCCCTACAGAGCGCCATAGTCAACACGATCTTCGAGTTGGAACAGGCACTCACTGCTGCGCGCTCAATGGGCGTACTCGAAGAAGCCGGGGGGCGTGAGGAGCGTGAGGTTCCCTCTGATCAGGATCGGCCGATCGCGGCGATTCTCGGTTCCCTACGCGAGCTGCGGGCAATGGACTCCCGCGATCCAGGCCGCACGGAGTACGGGCAGCAGCTCGGCCTCCAGATCATCACCTTGGGCCTGCTATCCGCCTCTGATACCGGAGCCCTCCTGTTCACCTACAGTCAACAGCTGTCGCTGGGCGAGGCCCTGGAGCGCTTCCCGCACGGTCGGTGGCTCCATTTCCACGAAGTGCGCACAGACTTCGTTCAAGCGGCTCGCTCTCATCTCGATGGCAGCCCTTGAGCCTGCCCCGGCGCGGGGAATGTCAACGCTCGGGCCGGGCGCCGGTCCGCGGATTCGGAGACGTCCATGAGACTGGTTGGCCGGTAACGGCGGGAGACTCGGACGAAGCCGCTAGGTCACAATGTCGCTGCGGGACACGAGTCGCGAGACCCTACGCGAACCCAGTCGTTTTGCTGTCGAACCGAGTCGCGCCGCATCCGGCGTGCCCAGAACCACGAAACGAAGGAGGGCCGACGGCAAGCCATCGGCCCTATGGTCAGCTACCCGACAGCACAGCAAGCCCCGCAGATCATCAGCTGCCGAGAGTCCCCATGCACGTCATGCACCGGCTCGTCGCCCGCAACTGCGCGTTCCCCCAGTGGCAACGGCTGGGCTGCCTTCGCTGATACGGTCCCAATCTCCGGGGGACGGATCGAGAATCCAACCCCACTTCGGGGGCCGCACCTCGTCTTCTGTCATGTGATCGCAGGCGCCTGGAACGTGCACCTTACACTCTGTTTGATCAAGATGGCGTTGCCGGGGAACCGCCGCCACTCCTGCCGAACACGCCCTCTCTCCGGGTACGCCTTGGGCACGCTGATGGCGATATCTGAATCTCCCCACCCCTCGATCTGTATCGTCGCAGAGTTGCTCAGCTTGATTCCCCGGGCAGACCGGCGCTGGCCGACGGACGGCCGCCTCAAGGGAGGGGCCGCCCGATAGCCAGCCAGGACCAGGGCCGTCCAGGCGGTTGGAGGAGATGCGCCCTGCCGAAGAGCCACGTCCTTCGGACGATCCGGCGATCGAGTAGGAACGAAGCTTCGTCGACACACAGGGCTGAACTGGCCTTCTCCTCCCCGCCCGCCCGGCGTGGAACGGACTCCATCGCGGGAGGGGCTGAACGGGGAGGTGAAACTGCGGAGTGGACCGATTTCCTGGTATGCCGACATGCCCGGTTTCGGCGTCTCTGCTCATTGGATCGCCGTGCGGGGGCGTAGACGACCGTTTTAGCCCCCACTGCTGTTATGGATTTACGGACAGCCAATCTGAGTCGAGGAGGGCGCCCTCAGCAGAGGGAGCGTTGACTGCGGCGAGAAGACCCCTCGGAACTGTCCCCCTCGCCCCACGGAAGTCAACCGTGTTGCCTGAGAAGGTGACGCCGTCGAAGGAGACCCCGCCGGAGAAGACGGCTCCGCGGAAGGACACCTCGCTGCCGGAGAAGGTGGCGCCATCGAAGGACACCCGGCAGCCGGAGATGACGCCGTCGACGTACGCCATGCCGCCGCCAGTGATGGTCACTCTGTCTCTGGAGAACAGGCCGGAGAAGACGGCTCCGCGGAAGGACACTTTGCCCGCGGAGAAGACGGCGCGGTCGAAGAACACCCGGCAGCCGGAGAACTTGGCGCCGGACAAGTCCAGGTCACCGTCGATGGTGATGCCATTGAGGTCGAGATTGCAGCCCTGCCAGGAGCGGTGCATCCCCTCGGGGATGCGGTAGTGGTCTCCGATCAGACGCAGAATCGCATGCCTGACCTCACGTACCGAGTGGTATCGGTCTCTCTCATCCCGGTGGGCAGCGCGCCGCTCCTGGCTGGGCGAGGTGCCATCGGGCAAGGGGTCGGGCAAGTCGCCCGGATCAGGAGGGAAGGGCAGCCGCAGGTAGGCACAGATGACGTCGATGCATGTTTGGCGCAGGTCTCGTGTGGGAGCGTCGTCGGCGAGACCGGCAAGGGCGTGGACGCCACCGAGTCGGACGGCCGGGGAATCCGAGCCGAGTTGCTCGACGGCTTGGCCGAAGCGTTCGGTGTGGAGCCGGGTGGCTTCGCGGTGGGCACCGACCTCATCGACGCGCTGGCGGCGGTAGGCGACGACCAGGGCAACGAGCGCGCCAGCCCCGGCGACGACCCCGAAGGAAAGCTTCACCAGGTCGAAGAGCGTTTTGGCGTCGAGCTTCGCGGTGGTGTCGATCTCCTGGAAGTCCAGCAGGGCTACCAAGCTATAGAAGACGCCGCCGGCCACTAGGACCGCGGCGACGAAGGTGACGGCTAAGGCCCGGCCGACCCTCCATAGTCGTAGCTCCCGATCATCCGGGGTCGGTCGCGGCTGCTCGAGGGCCCGGCTGACCCTCCGGAGCCGCAGCTGCCGATCATTCGAGGTTGGGCGCGGCCGTCGGTTGGCTGTCATGCCGAGGGAGACACGGCTCCGAGATCTGCGGTTGCAGCGGGGTCCAGGAGCATGAAGGACCGTTTTGGCCTTCGAATCCTGATTGAAGGGCGCCTGGGCGGCGGGGGGGGCTGGTGCTGTGCGCCCCCGGCGCGCGCCTGCCCCGGCCCTTCGACGCGTACCGCTCACCGAACTTCCCTAATCCGTTGAGAACGGGATCAAGTGGGGCGAGGAGTACACCTGGTCGTTTTCAAAGATCCCCATCACACGCTGCCATCAGGAGGGCAGGGGCACCCCATGCCGATGATGTTGTCGCATCGCTCGCAGCGCTGCGCTTGCCGAGAATGTCATCCGTCCTGGTCGGAGGCCTGCACCACACCCCACAGTCACCGACCTCGGTCGCTCGAGTCGGCGCTCTCGCGTAGTCGGTGGGGCACGCATCATGATGATCCATCGTGCTAATGCGACTGGCCTACCTGAGTATGACGAACGCGTTCGCGGTGTTGCGTCTGCTGCCGATGAGCGATCGGGACAAGGATGCGGAGATCCTGGCCCTCCGACATCAGATCACGGTGCTCGAACGCCAACTCGGCAAGGAAAAAGTCCGGTTCAACCCGAGCGATCGAGCCTTCCTGGCAGCGCTGCTGCACCGGCTGCCGTTGCCCGCCCTGCGGCGCGCGCGGCTGCTCGTGCGTCCTGACACGGTGCTGCGCTGGCATCGTGGCCTCGTCACACGCTGCCATGCAGCCTTATCTCGACCCAAGTGACCTGGTCGACCTCGTACCGTGCGCTCCATCCGGATTCTGGTGCTGCGTCTGGCGAGGGAGAATCCGGACTGGGGGTACAGGCGTCTGCACGGCGAACTGCTCGCGCTGGGGGTGAAGGTGACCGCATCGACCTGCACTGTCGGCGTCGTCAACATGCCCGTGCGCGTCCATAGTGATGGCCGTTGCCCGTGAAGGGTGTCTTTATTGCCCTACTATGGTTGGCCTGGGGCTTTGCGACCGCCCGAGTATGGGCATGATCAGTGATCGTGGGTCTGCGACTGCTCTACCTGATCTTCTGCCGACTACTGAGCTGCCTCCTCCTGGTGGGCCGCTCGACCGCCGCGAAGAACGCCGCCCTTCGTCATGAGGTCGCTGTGCTTCGCCGGCAGGTCCAGCGGCCGCGGCTCTCATGGGCTGATCGTGCCGTGCTCACCGCTCTCGCCAAGCACCTGCCACCCGTCTTACGTCGCCATCGGCTAGTCACCCCGGGCACGCTGCTGATCTGACACCGCCGTCTCGTGCGCTGGAAGTGGCGCCAGACGGCGGTCAGATCCGGTCGGCCACCGTTACCGGAAGAGACAGTCGCGCTCATCCAGCGCCTGGCGAGAGAGAACCCCACCTGGGGATACGTCAGAATCCAAGGCGAACTGCGACGGCTTGGCCATCGGGTCGCCACCGCGACGATCCGGCGCGTTCTGCGCCGCTCCGGCCTGCCGCCCGCACCGCAACGCGCATCCCAGCAGACCTGGCGCTCCTTCCTTCACTCCCAGGCCCACACGCTGCTGGCCTGCGACTTCATGCACGTGGGAGCTGTCTTCCTCAAGCGTCTCTACGTGTTCTTCGTCATGGAGATTGCCACCCGGCACGTCCATGTTCTGGGCGTCACCGCCCGCCCGACCGGTGCATGGGTCACCCAACTCGCCCGCAATCTGCTCATGGACCTCGGAGACAGGGATGGGTGCTTCCGGTTCCTCATCCGTGACCGGGACAGCAAGTTCACCGCTGCATTCGACGCCGTCTTCGCCGGCAACGGCACAGCCGTCATCCCAACTCCGCCTCATTGCCCACGATCCAACGCGTTCGCCGAACGATGGATACGCACAGCCCGTACCGAGTGCACTGACCGACTCCTGATCACCGGCGAACGACACCTGCGCACCGTCCTCACCACGTACGCCAAGCATGACAACGCGGGGAGGGCCCACCGCAGCCTCGGCCTACGAGCACCTGACGACGACCCGAACGTCATCCCCCTACCCGCTGCCACGGTCAGGCGCCACCGAGTACTTGGCGGCCTGCTCAACGAGTACCACACCACGTCACCCAGGCCGCCTCACCATCCACACGAAACGCCCAGTTCAGCAGCCTGATCGGAATATTGACACCCTTCAGTCGCCGCACACCCCACCGCGGACTGGATCCCGCAACTGGGACGCAACCTCCTCATGGACCTCGAAGACGCGGGCAGCAGGGCACAGTTCCTGATCCGCGACCGGGATTCCAAGTTCACAGCCGCCTTCGACACCCTGATGACCGATGCCGGTCTCAAGGTCGTCACCACCGGCATTCGGATACCGCGGATGAACTCCCTCATGGAGCACTGGATACAGAGCTGCCGCAGGGAACTGCTGGACCGGACCTTGATCTGGAACCAGAGCCACCTTCTCCACACCCTGCGCGAGTACGAATCCTTCTACAACGAGCACCGCCCGCACAGGGCTCTGAAGCAAGCCGCCCCCGCCGCCCGCTACCCACACCCATCACCCAACAAGCCCAACTCGCCCACCTGGAAGTCCACAGACGAGACCGACTCAGCGGAACCCTCCACGAGTACCAGCACGCCGCCTGAGCTGTGTGGATGATTTATCGGCACCCGCAGTGTTCCGCAGGGTCGTGCTGACCGGACATTCGGTAGCAGCGGTCCGCGCTTACCGCGGCCACGAGTTCCCAACAGGGACGCACGTGCCTCGGGAGGTTCAACCAGTCGATCAGCGTTGAGAAGTCACCCGCAAGCAGACGCTTCGGTCAGTGATCCAGCCGTGCCGGAAGAACCGGACCCGACGCACCCTACGCAGCCCCCGAAGATCCCGGAGGGCTACGGACAAAGCTAAATGTCAGTGCGCCATGCGACCCTCGACCTCGTCCAAGCGCTCGCGCAGCCGACGCGCCTGTGGAGATGAGGGGACGACATGAGTGACGATACACGGACCGCCGCGCCTTCGCCGGAGGACGCGTTACGCTCTGCCCGGCTGCTCGCCCGTGCCGAGGCGGCCGTCATGGCGCTCCTCGCCACGCGGGCCTACGAACAGGGCTGGACGGTACGGAGCAAGCTGAGCGGCATCCTGGACCACGTGACACTGTCCTGCGACGCGGGACATTCGACTCAGGTAACCCCCGTGACCGCGCTGCACCCCAAGCTCGGCAGCACGATCATCCAGGCACCCGCGGGGAGCGCGTTCCTCATGGCGACGGGAATGACGACCCTGGGGGCTTTCCCCAAGGCACTTGAGGAGTGCGAGCACTGCACTCGGAAGCGATGGGAGGAAGCCGCCCGTGCATCGTTCGCTGCCTACGCCATCGAGACCGATCTCCGAATCCTGGCCGACGCTTCATCCCCTAACGGGTACCCGGCTGCGGAGGTTCGCTGCCTGCATGGGCATGAGTTCACGATCACCGCGATGAATCCGCGTACTCCCGGGCGCGTGCCGGGGAGTACCTACGGATTCACGACGGGTTTCGACGGCGCCGACGACCCCTGCGTTACGTGTCGCGGCATCTCCCAGACGCCCAAGCTCGTTGAATTCAGGCGCTGCGCCCGCGAGCAGGACGTGATGATTCTTGACGCCATGTCGGACCGCATCGCTCAGACTGTGCGCCTGTGCTGCGTTGCCGGGCACCTGACCTCGGTGGGCATCAACACTGGGTTGAAGCGCGAGTTGCTGTGCGCCCGCTGCAGGGGAGCGGGCGTTCGCCCCGAACCAACCGTGTACTACGTGGTGACCGACGAGGTCATGGTGAAGCCCGGAATCTCCTCGGGTGACGGACGAGGGCGGCTTGATACCCACCGCGTCCAGCACGGTCTGGGTCAAGTCCGCAGGCTCATAACCGACCTGCCCGTCGGCGCAGCTCACGATGTCGAGCGGCATGTCCTGGACTGCGTGGCCAGCCAGGGCATCCGCCCGGTGATGGGCTCCGAGTATTTCGATGCCGCGCATATTGACCGGGTGCTGGAACTGGCTGACGGGTGGTTCGCAGCGAACCTGCCGAACTTCCCGTGGACGGTGACCGCCTAGCGTCCCCTCTCAAGTCTCGCCCCGGCGACCCGGAGTTCGATCCGCGGCGAACTACCCTGCCGACGGGGAAACAAGCGGCTCAAGCGGTCCTTCTTCCTCTCCTCGTTTGCCACCCCGGGCAACCCGGCATCGCGGACCTACTACGACAGAAAGATCGCCAGGGCAAGCACCACGCCCAGGTCCTGCTCTGCCTTGCCAGACGCCGGGCTGACGTCCTCTCCGCGATGCTGCGTTACGGGGCCTACGAACTCCAGCCTTCCGCCACGGACGGTTAGGAGGAGACAGAACTGCGGCCGCTGCCGATGCGGTGGCGCCGGTGGCTGCGCTATGTGGCGGCCTATTCCGCCGCCTGCGGAGTAGCAGAAGCGGGTCACCGTTCATGCGACGGCGTGGGACAGCGTCCGCTGCGTGAGGTCGCGCTTCTCGATTCGGACGGGGCGGGTGATGCCGAGGGCCGCGTCGGTTGCCACGCCGGCTGGCGTGGGCTGCTGAGGCGGCGGGCGTAGCGGTGGCCCAGGGCGGCGTAGGCCTTGGCGTGGGCCGTATTGCACCGCACCGTGCTCGGGAAGCTGCCCGCGGCCGGAGCCTTGCCCCTTTCTGGAGACCCTCTGCGGCCAGCCCAGCAGTCGCTTGGCACACTTTTTCTGACGGCGAGGGCACCTGCCAACTGTCCTGGGAGTGACCCGTCTGCCGGCGGACGCCAAGGGGCATTACCTCGTTGTGACGCGGCAGGCACCTTGCGGCCGGGACACCCGAGCACCGACTGCCTGCGGAAACACGCCTACCGAGGCCCTCAGCCCACAGCTTCCCCCCGTCGCATGGGGAGCACGAGTTCGTGCTCCCACCCCGAAAGGGGGTCGAGAGCCGACAAGGGGTTCTTATGCCTCTCGATGCAGAGAGCATCCGGATCGATGGGGTGACCTCAGGGGCCTACGGTTGACGACGGTGCGTGGGGGCGCGATACGGCGCTGTAGGTCTACCGGATCGGGGCACGGACGAATCGGGCACCGTTGACACGTCTGCGAGTTGGGAGCACGAGGGCTCCCAGAGGGCTCCCCATTGCTCCCAGTCGGGAAACGGTTAAGACCGCTTCCGCTACCCGCGGAAACGGCCTCCGACCTGCGATGACGCTGGTCGGGACGACAGGATTTGAACCTGCGACCCCTTGACCCCCAGTTGCGTCGAGGCAGAGCGGCTTGCTCCGGTCCGTTCTCCCAGGTCACGCTGACGCACAATCAGCCGAGTAAAGGAGTCCACCCTTCTCGGCCTCTGCGTCCCGAGGTGCCTGGGATCTGGCATCGTGACCGGGCGTCGCATATGTGCAGTATACGCCCGGAGCCACACCCAGCACAGGACCAACCTCTCCACCGCACACGCCGCAGGCACGCAACTACCTCATAGACTTTGGCGAGCATGCCAAGTCGATCAGGTCATCATCCGTGACCGCGGCGGCTACTTCGCCGACAGCTTCGATGCCGTCTCCCAATCAATTTGTGTGTGTACCAACGGCAAATCGGTCCTACCATGGATGATCGGTGCCAGGGGCCCGCTGCACGTGCTGCGCGTCATCGCTGGACAGGGATGACTGACAACCGCTCGCTATTTGCTCCCCGGTCTGCCTCATGGCCGTATCGCGCTGCCCTCAGGCTGTGGAGCCGTCCTCCGGGTGCGCCGAGGTCCATGGAGCGCCCTCGCCCGGCAACGGCCCCCATACCAGTGCGCCCCGGTGAAACCCGGGTGTGGCCTCGGCCATCAACGGGCCGGTGCCTTGAGTGAGGGCTTCAGCAACGGTGTCCAGGAACTCGCTGAGGGATCCGTACCCAGGGGAGGTGAGCGGCGTTGACGGCGGCTCACCGCCGTCCTGGTTGAAGGTGGCGAGGCGGCCTTCGACGTCGATTGCCAGGCCGCCCCACGGGGGCAGGGAGTAGTCGGTGACGGCGAACGGAACCCAACAGCCCCAGAACGGGTCGGTGTTCCCTCCCCGGCCCCGGACATGCGCGATCTCCTCAAGCGGCAGCAGATGGTGCTGGGCGAGGAACAGGCCCGGATCGTACTCGTCAGGGTCACGGACATGGGCTGAAGCATCGACCGTTCCGTCACACACCATCAGCAGCGTGGCCAGGTCGGCGGGCAGACTCAGCCCCAGCTCGTCCTCGGTGGAACGAACCTCGGCCACGGCAGCGCCCGGCCGTAAGGTGGCGTGCGAGGCGGGCGCGTGCACCGCCAGCCAGTCGGTGATGGCGGTCCAGGCGGGCAGAACGTCGCTCATCGTGTCCTCCATTGACGTAGGCGAGGGGAAAGAGGGGCACGCCTACCTGATGTCCACCAGGTGGGCGTGCCCCGCGTTGCCGCACCGCACAGGTCAGGCCATCCGAACCCGCACGGTGCAGCGACCGGTCACTTCATCTTGCACTTGATCTCGTCCTTGGACGGGTCGCAGTCCGCGAAGCGGCCATTGGCCGGGTCGACCCAGTACTCATCTTTGTCCAGCAGCCAGAACTGCTTGGCGGAGCTTATGCCGAATAGCTGCATCGACTGGGTGTTGATGTAGGTCGACATCGACGACCGGCCGCACAGCGCGGGCCACGTGGGATCGTCGTAGGTGGTGTCGTTGTACAGGTGCTCACGAGTTCCGTCGCCCTTCGTCACCATCGTCTGCACGCACTCCAGACAGGCGTAGTCGGAGTTCTGGGCCGGGTTCAGACCGCCGCTGGCCGCCGGAAATCCGGGAGACTCATACGTCGCCGCGAACGGGAACTCGTCACACGAGATCGCGTCGGGATTACCGTTGGGGGTCATGACCTTGGCGGTGTCGTTGTGCTTACGGAACCCGCGCCCGCATACCGCCTTACGGTTGCCCGGCTTGCGGCTGACCAGGTCCAGGCTATTGTCCGGATCTTGGCCGGGTGCTCTGCGCGCCTTGGACGGCAGATAGTGCAGCGGTGTCAACGGGGACTTACCCAGCATCTTCGCGTGCCTGTTCTGGATCAGCCATCCTAAAAAATACCGACGGTCGCGGCCACCCGCCTACGAAAAGGCTCACGCGGCGGACGGCCGCCAGGCTTCGACGACGAGCGCTACGAGGAACGGAACACTGTCGAGCGACCCATCAACCGGCTTAAGCACGCCAAAGCCGTCACCACCCGCTACAACAAGCGCGGCCACCTCTTCCTCGGCACCGTCACCGCCGCAGCACTCACTACCCGGCTCCGAACCTGACCGCCCGGGACACGTCCCATGCGCCGCCGCCCGGCCTCGATCCGCACGGTGTGCGGCATATTCAGCGGGTTGAGTTCCAGCGGGGGTGTCCGGCCTGGTCAGCCGACGAATTCGACCATGACAGTCGCCGTGCCGAGCACATGCCGGGCGTCGCCCGCGTAGGTGACCGTGTACTGGGGATAGGTGTTCCAGTCGGGCGGGGTGTCACTGAAGCTGAAGGTGCCGTCCCGTCCGACCTTCGCATCCGGCAGCTCCACGCCGTCGCGTGTCACCGTGACCGCTCTGTGCTCAGGAAAGGGGACCAGCGAGGTCAGTTTCCCCGTCACGGTGACCGGTGTGCCGACGGGGTTCGTCGGCGGGGCGGACAGATTGATCGTGCTGGATGCCTTGGCGACATCGGTGACGATGTCGAGAACGACCTCGTGCGAGTAGGGGAAGCGGGTGGTGAACAGCCTGTTGCCGTCGGGCGCCCAGGCCACGCCTCGGTCGAGCAGATCCGCGTACCCCGGCGACAACGCGACCGTGCGGTATGCCGTGGTCTCTCCCGGGCGGTAGACGTAGGCGTCCCACTGCCCTCCCGCCACGATCCCCGCGGCGACCGTGCCGTGGGAGTCGACAGCGACGGAGTTGGGGTAGGGGCCGGTGTCGTACTGGGCCTCCTGCGTCAGGTCCGACAGGCGCCAGCGCTGGTGGTAGTAGTTGGAGCCGATCGCGGTGATCACACTGCTGCCATCCGGCGTCACCACCATGTCCTCGACAGCGCCGAGCGCGTCGCTGTAAGCGGTCTCCCGAAGCGTGCCAGAGCCCACGTCGTACACACGCATGCCCTGCGCGCTCTGGCTCTCCGCGGCCACGAGCCGGTCCGGCGCACCCGGCGACGAGGCGAGTCGCGGCTTGAAATACCAGACGGGGTTGTCGTCCAGCCGGACGGTCGGGGTCGCCTCGGCGATGGCGACCGATCCGATGCCGGCGTCGAAGATGGTGGCCTGGTAGCTGAAGAACAGCCGGTTGCCAGCGAGGGCGAGGCTCTCCGGTTCGGTGTCGGCCCCGATTGAGATGCGGCGCGTCTCGGTCAAGGTCGTGGTGTCGATGACGGAGATCGCGTCAGCATCCGTGAGCGCCACGTACAGGGTGGACTCGTCGGCCGACTCGGCCATGCCCCGCGCCCCGTCGAGACCTTCCACCTTCTTCACGACCTGGCCATCGTGGTCGGTGGCCAGCACCGCGTCGTCGCCGGGCGCGCTCACGTACACATGGCGGCTGTCGGCGAGGGTCTGCCAGTGGGACCGCACCGGCAGGACAGTGCCGCCCTGGGTCTGTGCCGCTGCCGTGCCGGGGGCACCGAGCAGGTTGAACGACGCGGCCGCCAGGACCAGAGCGACACCTGCCGCACGTCTTCGTATACGCATGTAGGAACTCCTTCGAGAACGGATCCGGCCGCATGGTCACGGTCGGCGGAGCAACTGTAGTGACCTGCAATGACATTGGCCCCGCAGAATGATCGCGTTGCGGAGCGGACGTCAGGGCACGGACTCGCTGCGGCCTTCGTGATCTGACTTGGCATCTGATCGACCGGACAAGTCCTAGTCCGTCGGCGACGTCTGAAAAGCGGTTCAGTCTCACTTGCCGGGCTCTGTCGCTGATTTGGGGGTTCGCTAGGTGATCAGGGCGAATGGAGTATGCGTCGCCGCAAGAGGCAAGAGGTCGAAGTTGGCCCGGCTGTACATCTGCCTCTTCAACAGATTCATTCTCATAACGCTGCTCTCCACAACCCCTGAAGTGCGGGTGGTGTCCAGAGCTGAGAGGATGGTGGCCCAGTCAGGGCGCATGCCACGGCCGAGGGCCCGCAGTTCGTGTGGTCCGTCGAGCCGGACATCGGCAAAGCAGACCTCGAAGGCCAGGTGCTATGTTGCGCCGGTCGTGCAGGAGCACGTGAGGTGCTCGGGGCAACCACGGCGTGGCGAGTGAAAACAAGGTCGCGAGCCACAGGAAGAGGGGGCAGGTCATTAATCCGCCCTCTCTCGCAATTTCCCGCGCCCACCTGCGGAGACTATTCGCCTGCCGCGAATCGCCAATCCCACAGAGGTTCCCTCCGAAACCGCGCTAGAACCTCTCTATATTCGATGAGTTCACCATAATTCGTATCGAGCATTCCTGACAGCCCATCGATCACTTCACCCAGAAGATCACGAATGCAAGATACTCCGGAATATTCAAGTGTGATCGCCTGGAACTCGCCGATCTTCTGACGAATCTCACCCACTTCTTCTTCATCGAACTCATCGAGGACGTCCCCGGATGCGTCTACGCCGAATCTACATGCTCCTCGATCCAGCCGATCGAAGGTTTCACCTTCACTGTAGGCGCCAACCTGCTGCAGGCGGGCCAGGATGCGCTGATGATCCCCTGGAGGACTGAGAAGAACGATAGTAGGCCGCATGGATCTTCCTGTCGTGACGGGCGCTCATGCCGAGTCTTGGACTATGGAGCCAAGACATCCAACAGATCATTCTTGTCTCGAGTGACCATAATGCCAGCTTGCTCAAGGCTCTTGATCACGCTTCCTCGCCCCTGCGGGAGGTAAACAATGACCGGATAGTCCGTCAGGCTCTGAGTCCTCAAAGCCTGCTTCAGCGCACCCTTACCCGAACCCGTCTTGACCTGAACCACGGCGTTCCTGGTCACGATGTCGAAATCCGTGAGCGCTTGCCCGTCTGCGCCGACGATATCGACTCCCTGTGCTCGGACATGCCCCGGATAGCGTGCGTTGATGTCGTCAACCAGTTCGGGAACGAGGGGGTCGTCTCCCTTTCCGATCACATGCGTCGCACAACCGTTGCTGTTGTGAACCAGGACCGGAGTCTGGCCCGCGAGCACATAGTACGTGTGGATGCCGCTGACGGTCAGGTCGTGGGTGCGCTGGCGCTGCGTGAAGTGACGGGCGTGCTTGACGGTGACGGTGCGGCCATCCGAGGTACGCAGAGTCATCCCCGGCCTGAGGTCACCGGCTTTGACCCATGCGTGCTGGGACTGGACCCAGAAGGGGTGCGTTGTGGTTGCTATGAGGCCCGTTGAAGGTTCACCAGCGCTGTTGGTGACGGTGAGGTCGACGAAGTTCTTGTCGTCTTCGGTGACGATGGTGCCGGCGACTTTGCGTGTCGTGGTCTTGCCGGTGTCGGGGTCGGTGACTTTTACCTTGTCCCCGGTCTTGATGTCCTCGATGGGTTTGGTGGATCCGTCGGCGAGGAGGACTCCAGTGCCTGGGACAAAGCTGTGGCATCGAGTCTCTGATGTTCGCCCTGCTGGTTCCTCGGCTGGTTCCTTATTGCGGCCCCTCCAGGTCTCGGCTCCTTCCTCCACCGCTTTTTTGGCGCCACGAGCGATGAGTTTGGCCTTGTTGTAGCCAGTCATGTCGATGGCAGCCTGGGTGCAGGGCCCCAGGTCCCACGTGGCGTAGCACGTTCCTACGGCGGCAAGCGGGTTGAGTTCCTTGAAGGTGGTTTTTGCTACCTTGAGCCACCAAGGATCGGGCAGATTCTCCCGCTTCGTTATGTGGTCCTGAACCAGGTAATCGACGCGTGAGCCGTACCCGGTGGTGAGCTTGCCGTTATGGCAGTTGTAGCCGCAGCGGTAATCGGCCCTCGCGGCCGCACCCGCGTCACTGCTTCCGCTGCTTCCACCGCTGGGGTAGTGGTTTTCGGGTGGAGCACCGTGACCTGCATTCCCACCGTTGGTCGGCATGCAGTGACCGTTCCCGGGGTCTTCGCAGAGTCCCGTCGGGTCGCTGAAGGTGAGGGGGTTGCTGTTGGCGTACGCGTACCCCTGCATCTGCTGGGTGTCGCCCGGCTCCATGACCGGGTCGACCGAGAGGAATCGCCCGGTGGTGGGGTCGTACTCGCGGGCCCCCAGGTGGGTGAAGCCGGTGGTCTTGGTGTCGTCGGTTCCGCCGACGAAGCCTTTGGTGCCGGGCCAGTCGGTGGGCTGGGTACCTCGTACGTCGCCGAACGGCAGGGTGCGGCGCTGGGTGAGCTTCTGAGTGGCGGTGTCGATGGCGAGTTGTGCGGTGCCGTGGTGGTCGGCGAGGGTGAGGGAGACGGTGCCGTCGTTTTCCTGGACGGCCTGGTTGCCGCCGCCGAGGTCGATGTAGCGGGTGGCCTTCGGTGTGGTGGATCCCTTGGGCAGGGTGATCTCGGTATTGCCGAGGTAGAGGGTGGTCTCGGTGGGGCCGCGGCCTATCAGACGGTTGCCGTCGGCGTCGTAGACGTATTCGGTGACCTTGTCGCTGCCGCCCTCGACCGGCTCGGTCACCTTGGCCAGGTGTCCCTCTACGTCCCATGCCAGCGTCCCGGTGTCGCCGCCGAGAGTGCGGGTGGTGGTGTTTCCGGCCTTGTCGTACCCGAAGGAGTCCCGTGAGGTGCCGTTGGGGCCGGTCGCCTCGACGGAGGTGAGGGCGTGCGGCTGGGCGCCACCCGGCTCGGGGTAGCCGTAGGTGCGATTGGTGTCCTTCTTCGCGTCACCTGTGGGGTCGTGGAGGGTTTCTGTACGGCGATTGCCGACCTGGTCGTAGGTGTAGGAGTGCCAGTACGCGGCCGGACCGCCCAGCACGCCGCCGCTCGGGGCGGCGGCGCAGTTGGTGTCGCCTTGGGTCCATGCCTCGGTCAGGCGCCGCAGGTAGTCGTAGGTGAAGCACTGGTTGTCGGTGCCGGAGCGGGAAACGTCCGACACGGACAGGACGTTGCCTGCTTCGTCGTAGCGCAGGCTGTTGAATTGATCGACGCCTGCGACGTCCTGCCGGTCGACGCGGGCGGTGGCAAGGCGCTGGGTGCCCCACTCATAGGTGTTGGTGGTCCAGGTCTTCTTGCTGCCGTTGTTCGACAACTCGTATTGCAGTGGTTTGCCGGTGAGGCTGTAGTTGACGGTCGACTTCAGGCCCTCGCTGCCGTCGATCGCGACGGGGCGCAGGGTTTCATCTTCATAGGTGAAGACGACCGTCGTTGCCGGCAGCGCTCCGGCCTTGGGGTAGCCAGTGCCTTCGACGAGGCCGGAGACCTTGTAGGAGGTCGTGGACAGATAGGTCCCCTGTAGTGCTCCTTCGGAGGCAGGGATGGTGACGGAGGAGCGAAGCGGGCGGTAGAGGCGGTCGTAGGCGACGACCTTGGATGTGTAGGCCTGACTTCCCTGGTAGCGGGTGGATTCAGCCAGGTAGCCCTTGGCTTCGCGGACGGTGTCGTACACCCACTTCGCCCGCAGCTCACCGCTGCGTGAGTTCTTGTGGAGTTCCGTCCGGCGGCCGAGGCCGTCGTAGACATAGGCCAGGGTGGTATCACGCGCGTCCGTAGTGGAAGTCAACTGGCCACGGTCGTCGTAGACACTCGTGCTGGTGCCTTTGTCGGGATCAGTGGCTTTGGTGAGGCGACCGAGCAGGTCATAGGCGTAGGTCCAACTGTTCTTTGCGGGGTCGGTGACCTTCTTGAGCTCGCCGCGGGGTGTGTAGGTGTAGGTGGTGGTGTCGTAGGCGGCGTCGGCGGTGCGCTGGTGGTGCTGGCGCAGTTCGGTGGTCTGGCCGCGGGCGTCGGTGAGGGTGGTGGTGGCTGTGCCGCCTACGGGTGGGATGACAGTGGTGCGATCGCCGCCGTAGATGGTCTTGGTCACGCCCAGGACGCTGCCGCCGTCGCCGTTTCCGGCGATCTGCCGTGTCTCGGTCTGTCGGCCCAGGCCGTCGTAGGTGTAGCGGTTCTGCGTCTCGACGCTCAGCGCGTCCTCGGGCTTGAAGAGTGTGAAGGCCGGTTTGCCGTCGGCGTAGTACGTGGCGAAGTCCTTGGACTTCAGGCCGCGTTCGTCGTAGAAGACGTCCGTCAGCAGTCGACCGCCGTCCGGGCCGGGGGCTTGTGCCTGCCGCTCGCGCAGGAGGCCGTCGTAGAGGGTGTAGGAGGTGCGCTGCGCGCCGTTGTTGCCCAGTGTCTTGGTGCCGACGGCAACGGGCCGGTTCTCGGTGACGGTGTAGGTGAACTCATAGGTGGGGGTCTGGCCGGTGAGCCGGTCCGCCAGCCACACCTTGGTGGAGCGGCCCAGTGCGTCGTAGGCGTAGCTGGTGGTCCTGTCGTTGGTGTCGGTCTGCTTCAGGGGCAGGCCGCGCAGCGCATCGCGCGTGGTGGTGGTTGTCTGTGCGGTGCTCGCGTCGCCTGTCTTAGCGGGTGGCGACGTCACCTTCGTGGTAGTGGGGATTCCCGTGGCGGGGGTATAGGCGGTTGTGGTGGTGCGGCCGTCGGTCCGGGCGGTCCGCTGGAGCGCGCCCGCCGCGGTGGCGGTGACGTCGGCCGTCAGGTCGGTGCTGCTCAGGGCGCGTCCGTACGAGTCGTAGGAGGACCCGGACTCCGTGTAGACCGCGGTGGTGCCGTCGTACGTCTTCAGCACCGCCGTCCCGGTGGCATCTCCTCTGGTCGGGGCCGAACCGTAGGCACCGCTGTCGTAGGCCGTGCGCGTGTCGGAGATGACGTCGTCCGGTCGGCTGACGGCAGCGTCACATGCCTTGGCCACCGTCTCCACCCGTGCGGGGAGGGCGAGGATGTTCTTGTCGGTGTTGGTGGCGTAGGTGGTGCGGGTGCATGTGTTGTCGGCGGCGGTGTCGTTGTCGCCGAAGTCGTCGACCTGGGTGACGCGGCCGGCCACGGTGTCGTAGCTGGTGGCCCCCGACACGGTCCGCCACTTTCCTCCGGCTCCGTCGTCCAGGGAAGTGAAGGTTTTGCTATGGGCGGTACCAGTGAAGTTGGCGGTGACCGTGCCCCAGTCCCGTACCTTCTTGGCGGTCTCGTGGTACCAGGGACGGTTCACCGTCTTGGCCAGGACCTTGCCGCCCGGACCGGAGTAACTGACGGTCTTGTAAATGAACCCGGCCGCCGAGGGATGGTCGGTGATCGGGTCACCCTCGCCATCTTCCAGAGTGACGGTGGCACTCTTGGCGCCGCCGCTGGTGTCCTTGCGGTCGCCGTCCATGCCGCGCAGGAAGTACGTGTCCTGCTGCGATTTCATCGCCGCGGGCCCACCCTGACCGCCGGTCTGCACCCGTACCTGGCCGTAGCCGCGCCACTGTGACCAGGTTTTGAACTTCTCCTTGGTCAGCCCGTCGTCATCGTCGAAGTGCCAGGCGGCGCCGCCCTTGTAGTCGTAGGCGGTGACCTGGTCAGGTGCGCCGCCCGTGCGGTCGGTGGTGGTCACGGAGGTGACCACGTACTTGTTGAACCACTGCCGCTCGGGGTCGTCGCTCGTGCTGCCACCGATGTACTGCGGGAAGCACCGGGTGGTGTTGGTCTGCGGGGTCGGCAAGGCGTCCCACTCGCAGGCATCCGCGGAGTAGTCGACGTCGATCTGGCCACCGGATTCGTCGGCGACGGTCGAGAGGCGGTCCTTGATGAAGGGTGCGTAGCCATCACCGGTCTTGTCGAGTCGGTTGGCCAGCTGGGTGTAGGCGAATGTGGTCTTCGGCAGGGTGATGGCCGGGTCAGCGCTGTGTCCGGTGCGCTGGACGGACTCGAGTTCCAGCTGGTAGTCGGTGTCGGCTTTGCCCCACCGGTGGGCCAGCTTCCATGAGTCGACGCTCTGATACGCGCCGGCGTCAAGGACCTGCGTGGTGATCTGCGTCAGGCGCTTGCGGGTGAAGAACACCGGGGAGAGGCGACCCTCGTCGCAGTCCTCATCCGCTGTGCAGTTCAGGTCCCAGGGGGTGTCGTACCAATAGAAGACATCCTTGTCGATGGATGCGCAATCCGTCTGCGCGTCGGGCAGGCAGCGCTCGCTGCTGGTAAAGTCGACCTTTGCCAACGCCTTGGTGCCGTACATCGACGACGACCGCAGTCCGTATTCGATCCGGTCCAGCTCGCCGCCTCGGACATAGCGCGTGTTGTCCTTGGCTTTGAGGTTCCGGCCGTAGGAGTTGGTCTCCTTGTCGTAGTAATAGGCGATGGCGTTCCCATGCGGGTCGACGACGTAGTCGAGGTTCCATCGCCATGCCTGTTGACACCAGGAGTCGGCGAAAGTCGCCCCATGACACGGTTCGCCGGAGCCGTTCCCGAAGACAGGAGCCGTCCAGGTGGAGTCGGTGGTTTCCTTGCCGTCGGCCCATCCCGGCAGCCGGTTGTAGCCGAAGTAGTAACGGGTCCCCTCGGGCGTGGTGACTCGCCAGTACTCGTCATTCCGCGCGCCGTTGTCGCGTACGTTGGTGTCCGAACCGTGGAGCCGGTCGATCTTCGTACCGTCGTCGCTCTTCAGCTTCCAGGAATCGGTCCCGTTCGGTACCAGTTCCCCGCCCTTGCCGTTGAAGGACATGAAGGCGTTGTCGTAGGCCCAGCACAGGTCGCCTGGCTTGCTGCCATCCGCGTTCTTCACTCCGTCGTCCGCACACGGCTTGTAGCGGCGCTCGATGAAGCCCGGCCAGAGGTCGAAGCCGTCGCCCACCCATGACGACTGGTTGTTGGTGTTCGCGGTACGGCCGTCGACGGCACCCGAGGAGTACGAAAGACCCACAGTCGGCGACAGGCCACCCGGCACCTCCGGAACGGACATGCCGTACGACCAGGTGAAGTCCCCGGTATTGAGGTTGGTGTTCCACGCTGCCGACGGTGAGAGGGAAGTGGCCTTGTAATCGCCCTTCTCCCCGCCCTCTTCAGCCACGGCCGCCAGCACCGTGGGCTCGTCCGCGCGCAGGGCCAGCTCGGGGCTGGTGAGGGTCTGCTTCTCAGCGTCGTTGACGGTTTCGACAGGCTTGGGGGTGCGGCACTGCTGCCGGTCAGGGGTGGTCAGAGCGCAGGCGGGCAGCTCGACCAGGGTGAGCCGGAAGGCGTAGTTGCCACCGTATGCCCCGGCGAATGAGGAGTAGTCGACGCGGGCTCGGACCGGGCGCGGTCCGGCTTGCTTCGCCTTCTCCTCGTCTGCCTTCGGCTGCAGAGTGAACAGCAGACCGTCGACGCCCACGTTATGCGCCGCCTTGCGTCCCACCACGCTGACCGCGAGGTGGTCAGGGGCGGCTTCTGCGCCTCGCCGTGTATCCGCGGCCGCGGCCAGTGCAAGGGGCAGACCCTGGGCCCGTACCGGCGACGCCCCGGCCTTCGCACCGGGTGCGGGGAGCGTGACCACTGTTGATGCCGCTTTCGGCCATGTGGCACGAGGGGCGGCCTTGGGGGTCGGCGGCCCCTTCATGACGGTGCGTGGTTTGACCTTGGCGATCGTTCCGGGCACCGGCTTCTCCGCGCTGGGAAGGCCAGGGCGGCCCTTGCCGGTGGCATCGGCGAGGGCTGGCTGGGCCACACCCTGCAGCAGAGCCGCGATCATGATCACAGCCGAGGCCAACGCGACACGAGGCCGGAGAGTCCGTAACCGGTTGCTCGATCTGCCGTTCATCCCTGTCCTTCATCCCTCACTGTGAGCACCGCCGGACGAGTACGCCGCGCGGTGAGGCAGAAGCTGGTAGGTGGGAGCCGCAAAGCCTGGTGGTCCGGGGGCACCCGGCCACTCTTGGCGAAGGTCAGTCGCCGCCGGGAACGTCCGTGGTCATATCCGGCGTGCCGGCCGCGAGCTGCGATACCTGTGCGTCGCTGAGTGCTCCTTGAAAGGCCCACACGTCGGAGACGGCGCCGGGCCAGTACTCTCCCCAGGTGGCACCGGTCTTGGCGCGGCCGAGTTGGAGCGGTTGCGTTGCCCTGAAAGACAGCGCGTTCTCCGACCACGACATCCGGTCACTGCAAGCCGTGTCGTCCGCGTCGCCGTTGCCGTCGACGTCCGCGCAGGCGATCTCTTCCAACTCGCCGTTCACATACAACGTGAGTTGCTTGGCGAATCCGTCGTACACCAGCGCCAGGTGTGTCCAGTCAGCTGGACTGGAGAACTGTCCGTTCTCGACCTGCGTGACCGTGGCATCCTTACTGTCCTCGTTCGCCATGGAAATCCGCCACCGGCCCGGGTCGGTGTCCGGAGTCGGGCTCGGTAGATACCGCACCGAGAACGCGCTCTGTGCCGAACCAGGCGCACTGAGCAGCGCTACACCGTCCTTCGGTACGGCCGCGGCTTGTGCCCATGCCGTCACCGTAAAACTCGCGCTCGTGTCCACCGGCACCGTGGCAGTCGCGGCGTAGTCGTTGACGCCATCGAGCAGGAGGCCACCGTCGACCCAGCCCGCTCCGACCTGTGCCCCACCGTTGAGCGTCATGTCGTTGCCAGACGCGGAGGCGTCCGGTGTGGTCACTGGCGAACCGGACGCCTGCTGGAATGTCCAGCGTCCCTTGACCAGCGCGCGCTGCTTGAACAGCTGCTGCGCCTCGGTGGCCGAGACGGGGCGGTCGAAGAGCCGCACATCGTCGATCGTGCCCGGGAAGTGGTTGTCGACCCGTCCGCTGTAGGAGCCGGCGCCGATGTACATGGACTGATCCGCGTAGAAGGCGCCGGCCAGCTCAGTTGATCCGGCCTTGGCCCCGTTGACGTACAGGGTGAGGGTGTTGGCGACCGTGTCGTGCACGCCGACCAGGTGCACCCACTCCCCCGCGCGCGCCTGCGTCCCGTCCGGTTGCATGGCCCGGATCGGTGTCGCGTCGGCGGTGTCGGCGGAGTACTGGTTGACCGCCCACCGGTCATAGGTCTTGGAGTAGTACAGCTCGAAGCCCGGGGCGTACCTCCCGGCCTGGGCGGTGATGACCGCGGCGCCGTCCGGCTTCTTGTCCAGCTTGGCCCAGGCCGAGACCGTGAAGCTGCGCGAGGTGTTGACGTGGGGAGCGCGCTCCTGGCCGATCTTCGCGTATCCGTCTGTGCCATTGAACCGAGTGGCCTTGCCCGCCACACCGGCCACTCCCGTGTTGGCGCCGCCCACGTACTTCGCGGGGATCACTCCGCCGTGGCCCTGGATGTCGGTGGCACCGGTTTCCTCGTCGAGGTGGAAGACCGCCACCGCGGGGCGGCCTGGGTCACCGACGGTCTGGTGGGCGTAGAGCTTGTCGACCTCGTCCTGGGCGACGGGCTTGTCGAAGAGCTGCGTCTCGTCGATCGTGCCGGGGAAGAAGTCCTTCGCATCTCCGCCGGACGCGCCCGCGCCGATCATCAGGCCCCGCCGGGCGTTCCAGTCGATGTCGTGGGAGGCCGTGCCCGCCGGCTTGCCGTTGACGAACAGTTGCAGCTTCTTGTCCACGCCGTCGTACGCGCCGACCAGATGGGTCCACACCCCAGCCTTCACTCCGCCCGGTGTGCCGGGCATCGCCCGCACGATCGTGGCGCCGGACTCGTCGTCGGCGAAGGTGTTGAACACCCACCGGTCGTAACTGGCGGAGTAGTACAGCTCGAAGCCGGCGGTCTGGTTGCCGATCTGGGACGCCACCATCGCCGCGTGGTCGGGCACTTCCGACAGCTTCACCCACGCCGATACCGAGAACCCGCGGGTGCCGTCGACCACGGACAGGTCGGTGGACGCGTAGCCGTCCGTGCCGTTCAGCGACAGGCCTGTGCCGACAACGCCCTCCGCCCCGGTGGCGGCGCCACCGTGCAGAGCGAGCGTACGCGGTGGGGTCGAACCGTCCGCCTGGGCGGCGCCGGGCTTCTCGTCCAGTTGCCACGTCGCCCGCTCCGGCTGCCCTGCCTTCACCCGGAACTGATAGGTGCGGATCTCCGAGCCGTTCCCCGCCTCGTCAAAGGCTTGGGCGGTGACGAAGTTCAGGCCCGGCTTCGCCGGGAGCACCTTGACCGACCTGGCCGCACCGGCGGAGGTGGACACCTGGTTGCCCGACACCGGATCACCGTTGAAACCCCACCGGTACCGCGTCACATCCGTGGAGGGGGAGTTCAGTTCGAACGTGCCGTACTGGCCCACCCCGTCCAGCCACGGGTCCTCAGGATCCTCCGGGTCCGACGCCGGATACTCGCCCGAGGCGACCGCGGGTGCCTTCGGCACCGAGGTGTCGTAGACGAAGTAGCACCCGGTCGCACCGCCCGCGTACGACCACGGCGAGTACTGCGCACCGTCGTAGGAGCGGACATACCAGTGAACGGTCTTGTTCGCCGGAATCGAGGACGGCAACGCGATCGTGAAATCCGAGCCCGACCGCTTCGACGAGGTCAACGCGGGTTTCCAGCGCGCGACCAGGCCCTTGCCGTCGCCCGCGTCCCACTTCGCCTGGAACTGCACCGCAACACTGTCGCGGTCCGGGTCGGTGACGTTGTTGGCGTAGACCTTGCCCAGGGTGCGCACCCGCGCCGCGTCCCCCGGCTTCTTGCAGGTGCCTCCGTACTCCATGGTCAGCTGCGACATCCTGACCTGTGTGGGCGGACGGTTGTACTTCACCCGCAGATACGCGTCATCCGAGAACCGCTTCCACCCGTACCGGTCGCTCTCGCTGGAGGCTTGCAGGCCGAACGTCATCGTCGACCACTTCTTGTCCGCGGCCTCCTGCACCGCGGACCGCACGGAGAACTCCGCGTCTTTCGCCGCACAGCCGTCGTAGCCGTAGGCGAACGACTCCGTCTTGAGATGATCGATCCAAAAGCCGTCCGCGTTCTGCGAGTTCCACGTCGTAGAGGAGGAGATCCCCTTGGTGCGCCACAGCTGCACGCCTCGCGCGTCACACGACGCGGACCACGTATTCCGCACCACGAACTCCGCCGACAGCACCGACTTGCCCGCGAACCGCGACGTCGGGATCCGGTAGAAGAGGCGCTTGGTGTCCTGCGGCTGGCAGTAATTCCAGCCGCAGTACCCCATGCCGCCGTCTGAGTCACCGTTGAACTTCCACTGCGGTGACGACGCCCAGTACTTCGACGCCATCGTCCACGCCGACGCCTTCGGCGAGTACCACTGAGGGTCAATGAAGACCGGATACACCGTGCCAGCGCCCTTCAGCACATCAGCATCCGGCTTCAGCACCAGCTCATCCTGTGCCGCCGGCACCTCCACCCCCACCGGGGCCAGCTTTCCCGACTCTCCCGCAGCCGGTTCTTCCTCATCGCCCGCTTCGGAAACGTCAGCGGCCTTTGCCCGTGCGCCGACGGTCTCCTGTGCGCCGGGGCCGGGGCTTGAGTCCCACATCACTGGCTGAGGCGCTTCGAACACCGCGCCGCCCGCGCCCTTGTCGTTCGCCGCGACCCCGCCGGTGCCGGTTTCCTGGACGTCCAGGCCACCCGCGTCCAGCTTCAGCCGTAACTCCGCCAGTGCCTCACTGGCCGCGGCCTCGGCCGACTTCACCACCAACAACTGCGTGAAACCATCCTCCTGGGCTCCCATCCGCAGGTCCACATCCGGCAGAACATCCGGATAAGTGGCCGTGTCCCCCTGTAATCGCGGGGTCGGCAGGTCCGTCGGCCAGGACAGGGTCAGCTCACGCCCCGCCTTCGTCATCCGCACCAGCGGCACACTCCCACCGCCGGAGAACTTCAAGTTCACCGTCGTCGCCTTCGGCGCAACCATCCCGTCGCCAGTCTTCACCAGCGCGGTATCGATGGCCTTCCATTCACCATCCACGCGCGCTCGAACGGGACGCAGATACTCTCTTGCCTCCAGCTTCCCGTCAGGAGTGGCGAACACCTCGCTGCTCTCACCCCGCAGTGAAGCGACCTCCACCGGCTTGCCCTTACGCTCAGCAACCGCCCGCGCCAACTCCTCACTCACCGCGCTCTTCACACCGCGCGCATCCTTGGCCACCGGCGCGGTACGCACGCCGGAGCCCTGCGCACCAGCGTGCGGGAGCGCTCCCAAGATGACCGAGGTAACCAACGCCACCCCGGACACGCGCGCGCACCGCCGGATGCCCAAAGGCATAGCAGACTCCCCCCACAAGGCCTCCCCAGACCTTGCTCAGTTATGGACAATTCTCGATGGAATCGTGAACGCGAGAGTAGACATCGCCTCGCACACCAGTCCAGGTAGCCAGAAAAGGACATCCATCAACATTTGGAGCAATAGCCGTAGCTTTGTGTGGTGACTTGCGCCACATCTGACACCGATAGGGAACCGCTGCTTCAAGCCGACTCGACACGCCGACTACCGACACGCCCCCAAAGGGGTCGGCACTGGTCAGCATCCTCGACGGACGTCCTGTGATGGCAGGGTGATGACATCGCCCCGGTTACGCCATGATCAGCCACCTCATGCGCCAGGCGTCGGCACCTCCACGGTGGAGTTGACTCTCCCCTCACGGAGGTGAACACAATGGCTTCTCAGTCTCCTGAACGCGGCCGGGTGTACCGGCGTTGTGGCTGCCGTCGCCCCGACGGCCGACAGTACGGTGCCCGCTGCCCCAAGCTTCACGATGGTTCAAGGCACGGCTCTTGGGCTTTCGCTGTCGACCTGCCCTCGGCCGACGGCAGGCGCCATCCGCTCTGCCGTAGCGGATTCGCCACTCAGAAGGCCGCCGAGACAGCGCTCGAGCGAGCCCTGGAGTCCGAGCGCACTGGCCTGGACCGCAGCGAGGATCTCACCCTCGCCACGTATCTGGCCGAGTGGCTGCGCCTCAAGGAGAAGGCGCTCAAGCCCACCACGTTCGCCCGTTACCGCGATCACGTGCACGCGGACCTCATCCCGACCTTCGGCCGACTGCCCCTGACCGATCTGCGAGCCCGGCACATCACCGCCTGGAGCGAGGCCGAACTCGCCCGCGGGCGCGGGCGCACCGCCGTCTACCGGATCGGCGCCACCTTCTCCAGCGCGCTCAGCCATGCCGTGCGCACGCGCGTGATCGTGGCCAACCCGTGCCGGTACGTTCTGCTGCCCCGTCCGGTCGCGCCGGAGCGGATCTGCTGGAATCCCGCGCAAGCCGCAGCGTTTCTGCGGCACAACCATGCTCACTACGGCGATCAGATGGCCGATCTGTTCGAGCTGCTGCTGGGCACCGGTATGCGGCGAGGTGAGTCCCTGGGGCTGCACTGGACCGACATCCACCTGGCCGAGCGGATGCTGCTGGTGCGCTGGAGCCTGACGGCCGTGAACAACAACCACCTCTACCTCGGCCACCCCAAGACCAAGGCCAGCCGGAACTGGGTGAGCCTGGCCCCGCGCGTGGTTGCCGCCCTCGAGCGCCAGGCCGCGCTCGCCCGGACCGGCCAGCCCAAGGGGACGCCGCTGGAGGGGCTGGTCTTCTGCCGCCCGGACGGCTCGCCGCTGCGCCCGCAGGGGGTGCTGGTCGAGCTGCGGCGGCGCGCCGCCGAGCTCGGCCTGCCAAGGATCGGGGTGCACGATCTGCGGCACACGGCCGCTACGATCATGATCAGCTCGCGGGTGCCACTAGCAGTGGTTTCCAAGACGCTGCGCCACTCGACGCTGGCCACCACGGTCAACCTCTACGGCCATCTGCTGCCGCATGCCGCCCGCGATGCCGTCACCGCCATTGGCGCCGCCCTGGAAGGCGCCGACCGTAAGCACGCCACCGGCGATCCTGGCGGAGCGTCAGAGCAGCGGGCGGCCTGAACCTTTCGTCCGCCCCGCGCCCGCTTGGGATTCTCCCTGCCACAGTGCCCCTGGCCAGGGGCACCGTGGCGACACTGCCCCAACGCTCACCGGGTGTCATCACATCGCCATCACGTGTCACACGAACGCAATCAGCGGGTCTGCCATCACTGGCAAACCCGCTGGTCACACCGTCGGGACGACAGGATTTGAACCTGCGACCCCTTGACCCCCAGTCAAGTGCAAACGCCGAATTCCCCGGAATTACGGCGCTTTCCATAGGCGAAATACGTGCGGTATCGCCCAAGTTGTGCGGGGTCGCGCACACCGTGTGGTCCCCAAATGGTCCCCACCACAGTGCCTCCAAAAAGCAAGCTTCGCTTCCACTTCCATCATGCACCGCTTGGCAACATCCAACAAGACCTGCCACAAAAAAGACGAAACACCAGATAGACCCGGCGGGAATGCCCCCATGAACCGTCCGGGAGTGCAGCTGACTGTCGCGCGGCCACAACGCACCCCCTCACCGCGCCGGGAGCCGAGCACCATCCGAGCACGGAAGCAAACGCCTCCGGGCACAGGACGACACGTCGCTGCCCGTGCAGACACGATCCTGGGCAGGATGCTGAACGAGTGCCCGCATGCCGCCTGAAGTGCAGCGGTGAATATCCGGGCCCCGCAGAGACTCTGTCGCCCGATTGTCGCGTTTACGAGCTGCGCAACAGTTATGCGGGACATGCCTTCGGCGTGAGGGCTTTCTTGAGCCGCTTCGGCCTGACAGCCGCCGAGCCTGCTCTCCCGACATACTCGCCGCCGCGACTGGCAGCCGTTAGCCTACGCTTGGCACATTATTTCTCGGCTCCACGATCTGCTGGCACTGGGAGAAGGCCCGCAAGTCAACGTCAAGGGCGAGGGCCTCACCGTCGATCCCGACAGCCCTCTGGCCGAGGCACTTGGGCCAAGCAGCGGCTCGGGCGCGCTCCCTAGGCCCTGCCCAATGGCTACTGCGGCCTGCCGATGCAACGGTCGTGCCGCATGCCAATGTCTGCTTGACGTATCCGGCGTTCGTCACGACCCGTGAGTTCCTGCCTCAACACCGCGAGCAACGGCAGCAGCGGTTGCAGATCGTCTCGGCCGCCGAGGCCGGCAGCCAAGCACGCGTTGTCGAGATGAACCGCAAGGCCCTCGGCAATCTGGAGAAGATCATCACCGACCTGGAAGACGACCTCGGGCAGCCGGAAGTGACCGCCGATGCGGGCTGACAGCAGCCAGCACATCGTCGCCGCCACCCGCCGCCGCGGACCCGGGCCAAGGCCGTCCAGGCCCTCCGCACCCTCGATGCCGCAGGTGAGCCGGTCACCCTCGAGACTGTGGCAAGCGGGCCAGAGTGTCTCGAACGGCGACCGCCGCTCCCGCCTGAGGGCCAGGATCCGGGACTAACGAGAGTTGCGAATCTCGGTCGTCCCGAAGGGCGACCGCCACTCCGTGCTCGGCGGGTGGGTGCTCGACGGTCTGCTGTGGTTGCGATTCTCGGTCGCCCCGAAGGGCGACCGCCACCAGAACACAGCCAGCCCGCCCGCGTACAGCGCGGCGTTGCGATTCTCGGTCGCCCCGGAGGGCGACCGCCACGCGAGGCCCACCCGTCCTTGGCCGCGCCATGGACGACGTTGCGATTCTCAGTCGCCCCGGAGGGCGACCGCCACTCGCGGGGAGGAGCCACGATGAGGACGGTTTCCTCGTTGCGATTCTCGGTCGCCCCCGGAGGGCGACCGCCACCCTCGGGACGCTTGCTGTCCGCCTCGTCGGCCTGAGCGTTGCGATTCTCGGTCGCCCCGGAGGGCGACCGCCACCCGCGTGATGGAACCCCGCGTGGGCGAGGATCGGTGGTTGCGATTCTCGGTCGCCCCGGAGGGCGACCGCCACCAGGCCCGCGATGACTGCGCCGTTGAAGGCGAGGAGGTTGCGATTCTCGGTCGCCCCGGAGGGCGACCGCCACCCGCGTCCGCGGCTGGGACCTGGTCCTGGACCTGCCGTTGCGATTCTCGGTCGCCCCGGAGGGCGACCGCCACGACCGGTCGCTACTGGCGGCGCGGGCCGCCTCGTCGTTGCGATTCTCGGTCGCCTCGGAGGGCGACCGCCACGTCTTGCCCGCGCCACCCTTCTGGTTGAACACGATGTTGCGATTCTCGGTCGCCCCGGAGGGCGACCGCCACGGCCGGCTCCCGCGGTGCGGGACCCAAGGGACCAAAGTTGCGATTCTCGGTCGCCCCGGAGGGCGACCGCCACGCTCGCCCCGGGCGAGCTTCCGCCCCGGCTGAATGAGGGTTGCGATTCTCGGTCGCCCCGGAGGGCGACCGCCACGGTGGGCCGCCACCGGGCCCGGGTGGCGAGGTGGACGTTGCGATTCTCGGTCGCCCCGGAGGGCGACCGCCACCCTGTTCCTCGACATCGGCGAGGACGAGATCACCGTGTTGCGATTCTCGGTCGCCCCGGAGGGCGACCGCCACGCCCTCGCTCCAGCTCCTTTCCGACCGGATCGAGGTTGCGATTCTCGGTCGCCCCGGAGGGCGACCGCCACCCCCGTCCGCGTTTCCGCAGGTCGGAGGGGGGTGGGGTTGCGATTCTCGGTCGCCCCGGAGGGCGACCGCCACCCGGTCCTCCAGACCATCCGAGGCGGACGCCGGAAGTGTTGCGATTCTCGGTCGCCCCGGAGGGCGACCGCCACGCCGAACAGCGCGCGGAGTACGAACGCCGTGAGCAGGTTGCGATTCTCGGTCGCCCCGGAGGGCGACCGCCACGGTGTGGATGCCTTCCTCTACGCAGGAGACGGCGGCGTTGCGATTCTCGGTCGCCCCGGAGGGCGACCGCCACCAGATGCCCAGGGCCAGCAGGACAGTCCTACCTGCGGTTGCGATTCTCGGTCGCCCCGGAGGGCGACCGCCACCCGAATTTACGGAAGCGCGTGTAGTGGGCATTGCAGGTTGCGATTCTCGGTCGCCCCGGAGGGCGACCGCCACCCGAATTTACGGAAGCGCGTGTAGTGGGCATTGCAGGTTGCGATTCTCGGTCGCCCCGGAGGGCGACCGCCACCTGACTTGGCTCGCCCAGCGTGAGACATGCCGTGAGGTTGCGATTCTCGGTCGCCCCGGAGGGCGACCGCCACCCGGCCGTCGGCGATCGGGCGCCAGTAGTGGTAGGAGTTGCGATTCTCGGTCGCCCCGGAGGGCGACCGCCACACGGGCTCGCGGCCGCGGTAGGCATCCGGGTTCAGGGTTGCGATTCTCGGTCGCCCCGGAGGGCGACCGCCACCGGCGGTGTGGCTGGCCCCGCGGCTGCCGTCCTTGATGTTGCGATTCTCGGTCGCCCCGGAGGGCGACCGCCACCCCCATGTCAGCTGTCCTCGGTCGGCTCGGTCTCCCCGTTGCGATTCTCGGTCGCCCCGGAGGGCGACCGCCACCGCCGGACCACCGACCGCAGTACAAAGCCCGCTACAGTTGCGATTCTCGGTCGCCCCGGAGGGCGACCGCCACATCCCACATGCTCCATCGGCATGACTGGGGTGTTGCCGTTGCGATTCTCGGTCGCCCCGGAGGGCGACCGCCACAGGGGACGCGATGATCTCGCATCGGCACACATGCTGTTGCGATTCTCGGTCGCCCCGGAGGGCGACCGCCACCGCGGGTGGGGTGGGCCCCTCTTCCTTCCCGCGGCCGTTGCGATTCTCGGTCGCCCCGGAGGGCGACCGCCACGCCCCGTCTGGGTTGCGCCGGGATGACCGGCAGACGTTGCGATTCTCGGTCGCCCCGGAGGGCGACCGCCACTTACTCCCCCCGCCCCCGTTCGCCGGGCACATCGAGTTGCGATTCTCGGTCGCCCCGGAGGGCGACCGCCACCCGGGACCTGGCCGATCCGACGTTCGCGGAGACGGTGTTGCGATTCTCGGTCGCCCCGGAGGGCGACCGCCACACCCAGACCCGTGGCGTCTGGGCCAAGACCCGCAACGTTGCGATTCTCGGTCGCCCCGGAGGGCGACCGCCACCCGGCGGGCGCGTCTTCGTACAGCCACAACCCCGTTGTTGCGATTCTCGGTCGCCCCGGAGGGCGACCGCCACTCGATGCCGCCGAAGCGGGCGTCGTCGCCCTCGCGGTTGCGATTCTCGGTCGCCCCGGAGGGCGACCGCCACTCTGAGCTCGGATCGCGAGACGGCCGAGCAGCTGCTGTTGCGATTCTCGGTCGCCCCGGAGGGCGACCGCCACGGCGGTGCTGGAGTTCCAGCGCGACATGATCTCGGAGTTGCGATTCTCGGTCGCCCCGGAGGGCGACCGCCACCAGCTCCGGGCACGGCAAGCTGCGGGCCGGGTCGAGGTTGCGATTCTCGGTCGCCCCGGAGGGCGACCGCCACCCGCGAGCTGCTCGTCCACCCCCAGGGTCCTGATGACGTTGCGATTCTCGGTCGCCCCGGAGGGCGACCGCCACGCAGTACCTCGCCAGAATGCAGAGGCTGCTTCCATGTTGCGATTCTCGGTCGCCCCGGAGGGCGACCGCCACGCTGGTTGATCAGCTCAGACAGCCTATCTGGGCTCTGAGAGAAGCCGAGCGAGAGGAGCATAGGTGTATCAATCGGGCATTATCCTTCGGAGCGATCCGCGTGTCGTGTGTGCACTAGAGGTTCCGAAGTACTGACCTTCGGTGCAGACGATGACAGAGTAATCACAGTCTGCCTGCCAGTGGCTGTCGGCGACGACACAGCAGTGCATCCGTGCCATCCGCTCAGGGACGTGCAGGCAGCGAGAGCATCATCCGTCATGGCGTAGATCGCCCGCGCTCGGTGGGCCGAAGTGCCTGGCAGGGGTGTCAGCTTCATGAGGGACGGCAGCCGACTGTGACAGAGTTGGTTGCTGTGAACGACTCGTCGACGTGGCCGCATCCATTCTCATTCGATCCGACATACGGATACGACCTCGATTCACTGTTGGCAGTCGAGCCACCAGCTCAGGCTCCCCACGACTTCGTTGAGTTTTGGGCAGACCTCCATGAGCGTGCACTCGAAGTAGACGTACGGCCGCAAGTCGGAAAACGCGTGCATCTAACCGACAACGGGCTCGACGTTCGTCCAGTGAGCTTCAACTCCTTGGGTGGAGTACGGCTGCATGGCTGGCTCGCGGTGCCGACTGACGGCGGGGTGGAGCGCGGGCTCGTCGTCGGGCACGGTTATAGCGGCCGCAAGCAGCCCGATCCGCAGCTGCCAGTGCCGCGGGCGGCGGCAATCTTTCCGGTTGCGCGTGGCCTGGGCGTGCCCAGTGTGCTGCCAGGGATCCCGTCGTCTCCCGACAGGCATGTCCTCCATGGCATCGAGTCACGTGACACTTACGTGCACGGGGGGTGCGCCGCCGACGTCTGGTGTGCGGCGACTGCACTGCTGGAGCTTGTGCCTCAAACGGGAGAACGACTGGACTACGTAGGGAATAGTTTCGGCGGTGGGATTGGCGCGCTTGCACTGCCTTGGGATGCGCGCTTCCATAGCGCCCATCTAAGTCTCCCTAGCTTCGGCAATCATCCTCTTAGGGTGACGCTGCCCTGCGTGGGAAGTGGCGCTGCGGTCCGCGACCGCTATATGACAAATCCCGAGATCTTGGAAGTACTCGCCTATTTTGACGCCGCTAACGCTGCTCGTCACCTACGGATACCGGTCCAGGTCGCGCCGGCTCTCTTCGATCCGACGGTCCCTCCGCCAGGGCAGTTTGCGGTATTCAACGCGCTAGCTGGCCCAAAGGAGCTCCACCCGGTTACCGTCGGCCACTTCCATGAACACCCGTCAGCAGAACGCGAACATGAAGAACTACTGAGAGCACGCACACGATTTCTCACCTAAGCGGTCTGTTTCCTGATCCATGTGGTGAACGATGGTGACTTCCCAGCGCAGAGGTCTCTCCGGAATTCCTGTCAGCACTGCGATCTATAGTGTGGTGAGAGCGGCGATGCGCGCACGGGTTTCCTTGACTTTGGATTCGGAGCGGTGGGGAGCGAGGGCCTTGTGCACTTCGCGGAGACGTTCCACTCCGCGCTGCGTATGGATACCGCCGTTGTCTATGAGATCGAGGGCCCGATTGGTGGCGTCGAGGGCCCCATCAAGGTCCCCAGCCTGTTGGTAGGCGAGTGCGAGAGCCCCGCAACGCACAGCCTGGTCGCGCCGCGGGGCATGGTCGACTGACTTCTCCAGCACGTCAGTCGCCTTTGCTGCCTGGCCAGTCGACAAGAGGAACCGGCCCTCAGTCGACCGAAGCTGAGCTTCACCAAACCACTGCAAGTAGGCAGGTGTATCGTCGCTGTTGCTTCGCTCCAGCGCCGCGAATGCTCGGTTCAGGGCTTGGCCAGCAGCCTTCTCCTGACCAGCTTTGAGGAGCACCGTGGCCTGGTGAGCTGCCAGCGATGCCTGCATGGTGAGAGAAACTCGCCCGCGAACGCTGTCTGCGGACTCCATCAGCCCAACGGCAGCCATCTGTTCCTGGTGGGTGGCAGCTTGAACGGCCATGAAGCAGAGCATGTGTGCACCCAACGTATCGTCATTCGCGGCACGAGAAGCCCGCAGGGCAGCTGCATAGTACTTCTGGGCCGCAGAATTAAAGCTAGCATCGTAATTCATCCAGCCGAGGAGGCAGCACACTTCGGCGCCCAGAGCATACAGGCGGCGCTCCGTCTCCTCGGTGCAGCGCCCATTCTCGAGCATGCGGGTGATCAGCTCCAGATCAGTTTTACCCGACTCGATGAAGCCGCCCCCACCGGCCTCTTGTTCCAATGCACGTAGTGACTGAACACGCTGACCCAACCGGTCAACGACGGCGGGGGTAACATTGTCTCCATTGGCCGCAGCCTCAAGCGACGGATCACAGTGGGGCGCAGAAGTGGCCCACTGTGTACCGATGCTAACGAGCGCAGCTCCGCCGATTCCGAGGAATCCCCTTCGATCCATCTGGTCACTCGCCGAAAGTGTCTTTAGGGTTTTAAGGGTATCGCCAGTTGCCCATGGAGTGCTCAGAACTTGTGCGTCCCAGGCCGGGAGCCACTTCGGCCACGGCGCTGAGCGGCAGGCTGATGCAGGAATCTGCAACAGATCTGCGATCACGATCTGGGCAATCTCATCGGGGTCGTGATCACCTCGCTCCCATTTGAAGACCGTGGACCGCGTGGTGCCCAAGTTGTAGCCCAGGAGCCGGGCCCGTGCCTTCAGGGCTTCCGCGAACTGTGCCTTCCCCATGCCGAGCAGCGAGACTCTGACGTAGGCCATGGGATGTGACAGTGGACTGAGCGGCTGATCGGCGGCCACGGCACCCCCTCCAATGCTGTTGAGCAACCCAACTTACTGAGTTTTTCGTTAGTTCTGTGGTGTTTGGGAATGGATTGTCAGGCCGGTGTGGGTAAGGAAGGACCACGGGAGTTGCTCGCTGGAGCAGACTCGGTGGATGCCGCGTTCGGCTGCATCAGCGACATCGGCGAGGTGGTCGCCGGCGAGGTTGGCAAGCTCGCGGGTCTTGATGGCCGACCACAGCAGTTCGACCGGGTTGAGTTCGGGAGCGTAGGCGGGTAATCGTTCCAGGGTGAGCCAGTCCTGTTCGGCGGCCCAGGCCCGCATCGCGCGGCTCCAGTGGGCGGACAGGCCGTCCCAGACCAGGACCACTCGCTCGCCGCCGTAGAACGTCTTCATCTGCTCCAGGACCTCGATGAGTCCGGCAGTGTCGTAGCTGCCGGGTTTGAGGTGGAAGCACAGTCGCGGGCCGCGTTCCGGGTCAGCGGCGTGGTAGCCCAGCGCGGCGGCCATCCCGGCTCGTTTCCAGTTCAGCCGGTGCCGCAGGGTGGGAGTGCGGCCGCGGGGTGCGTAGCTGCGGCGGACCTGGGGCAGCAGCGACACGCCCGATTCGTCGAAGAACACGATCCAGGCACGTTTCTTCACCGCCCCTTTTTGATGCGCGGCCATTCCCGGGCGACCCATCGGGCGATCTCAGACTCGTCCCGCTCGACGGCCTGCCGTCTCGGCCGCTGCAGACTCCACCCCAGCCGCGACGTCAGCAGACGCCACACCGAGGCCCGGGCCAGCTTCACCCCGGTCACTCGCTCAACCACCACGCCGACCCGTTCCAACGTCCACAGATCCGCCTCGAACCCGTGTGCCTGGGCACCCTGCTCCAACGCAGCCCGAACGGCTTCGACTTGGGTGTCATCCAGCTTGGGCGGCCGCCCGGTGGCCGGACGCCGCCGCAGCGCCGGAGCCCCGCCCTGCTCCCACAAGCGTTTCCACCGGCGCACGCTCTCGGGGTGCATCCCCACCATCCGTGCAACCTCGGATGTAGAACGTCCCTGCTCGAACAACTCGACGGCCCGCATGCGACGGGCCTCGGCCAACTGCGGCCGCGTCAGCGGCAGAACAGAGACGTCGGAAACAACGGACTGCAACTCGGAAGACACGCCAACATGCTCACACCTCCAAAGCTCCTACACCCACAGAACTAACGAAAAACTCAGTAGTGGCGACCGCAGCCAACCGGCTCCGACCACAACAGGGTTGAAACCCTGGTGAAACCTTCCTCTGTGGCCCGAGCAACCGCAGATTCGTAGCAGCTGGCCCGGAAAGCCCCCGTATTCCGGGCGTCGAGGATCGCAACCCAAGCGGCGAGGGACTGCTGCGCGTCCGGACCGGGCCAGCGCTTATCTAGCACGGCGCCTCTTCCCACCACTACCCCGCGAAAGGTCCCTACTGATGTCGCGCCAACGGACTGAACCACAACTCCGGTACGGCTTCCTCGTACCCGCTGGGTTGGAAGAAGTGCCAAAGGCGCGGCGACGTGTCGTTGAGCTCGCAAAGTCCCTGGGTCTATCCCTGGATGAGGCAGCCATGGACGACCTTGCGTTGTTGGCTGGGGAAGTGATCGCCAATGCCATCGTCCATACCGGTGCTCCTTGCGCCGTGTGCGTGGCGGCATCCGGGTCTCATGTGCAGGTGGAGGTCACCGACGTTGACCGCGGCGATCTGAGCCCGCGACGCGCCGATCTCGACGACGAGACGGGCCGTGGCCTGTTTCTCATCAACGCGCTGGCAAGAGACTGGGGCACACGTCTGGACGGAGCAGGGAAAGTCACTTGGTTCACGCTGGGGCATGAAAGGGCATTAGCCGATGGTCTCGCCTCAACGTCAATCCGAACCGCGCCCTCCTGCTGCGGTGCTGGTGAAGCCGGCCTGCCCGGCGAGGCGCAGTGGGCAGGCGCTGACGGACGGCTCAAAGTTGACGAGGCTCGCATAGCCACGGGGCTACTCGGTTGCTCAGTCGCCAGTTACCCCTTAGCGTCGCGGCTTTGATCCTACGGCCGTTGGGGGCTGGGCGTGGCGTTGCTCATGGTGGCCGCGACGGTGTACGGCGTGGTACAGCTGCTGGTCCTGGCCTCACCAACGAGGTCGGTACGCGTATCGACGGTGCTGTTGGCGATCGCGGTGGGTGTCTACGGGTGCGGTATCGCGACAGCATTCCTGGAGCTCGCCTACACGCGAAGCACTGCGGATATGACAGGTGAGTCGCTGGCGAAGGTCGTGGAGGTCGCCGGCTATACCGTCGATCCCGTCATCGAGGAGCTCATCAAGGTCACGCCGCTGCTGTTGGCTGCGTGGAACATCCGGATCCGCCGGCAGTGGGGACTGACCGACTATGTGGTGCTCGGCTCGGCGCTGGGGGCGGGTTTCGGTCTGCTGGAGGCGGTGGCGCGATTCGGTCTGGACGCGGACCGGGCGATTCCACATCCCGTCGGCGGCTGGGTCATCCCCGACAGTCTGCGGGCGCCCTATATTCCGGGCCCTGAGCAGGTCTTCTCCGCCTGGTTCCCGGCCCCGTCCGGCACATGGGAACTGGGGGACTTCAGCCCTGCGGCGGATACCAGCCCCCACCTGGTGTACTCCGCCCTGACCGCGCTGGGTGTCGGCGTGCTGTTGCGCGGCCGTGGATGGATCCGTGTGCTGAGCCTGCTGCCGGTCGCGGCCGCCACCTCGCATCACATGCTGACCAACTATGCCGCCGCGCGCCCATCCGACCAGGATGCGCAGTCATGGGCCGATACCTTCGACGGGATCCTGTGGGTGGTTCCGCTGCTGTGTCTGGCCGTCACCGTGGCCATCGACCTGCGGCACATCCGGCGTGGCAAGCGGATCGTGCCGGGCATACTCCTCCAGGCCGAGCGGGCCGGCCAGTCGAGCCTGGCGGCACTTGCAGGGTACGCGGCATGGCGGGTGCCGTGGACGACCCTGATCGCGCTGCGTTTCGCCCGGATGCGACGGTCACTGGTCTACGCAGCGGCTCGTCCTCCGTACCCCGGTGCCGAGGCCCTGCACCAGACCGTCGCCTGGGCAGCCGGGCAGATCGACGCCTCCGACAACGAACATGTCTGGCAGCACCTGGGCTTTCCTGCTGTGCGCAAAGCGGCGGGTGCCGTGCGGGACTGGCGCCGCATGTGGTTCATCCTCATCTCCCTCGGGCTCGCGCTCCCGGCCCTCGTCTTCCTCTGCGTCGGCTCGTTCCCTGCTGCTGCCAAGCTCCAGGAGCGATTCGGCTCGGGCAACGGCCCATACATCCTCATGGTCTTCGGCATCGCCGGACTGCTGTGGATGGGCTGGCAGCTCATCGCCCTCCTGCGCACATGGCAGGCAACCCGCGTGGTCCCCCACGGGGAACTACTCGCGGTCACCCGGTTCCGGATCTGGACAGCGCTGGGCGGTCTGACCACCGGAATGGCGCTCTTGCTGCGTGTGCAGGACGGTCTGGAGCCGGACCAACCGGTGGTCCGCAACCTCCACCTGCTGGAGGCGCTCAACAACTTCCTCGCCTACCTCGGCTTCGCCCTCATCCTCATGGCGTTGCTCGCCCTCTTACCGTCCGGCGGCGGGCTCGCCCTCGCGACCGCCGGAGCCGGAGGAGGCATCATCACCGTCCCAGCGGTGATCCACGCCGCGGCCTTCGGCACCTTGGGCATCGTCTTGATGTCGGCGGGAGCAGCCGGGGGCGGAGGAGGGCCGGAGTCTCAGGGGTCGGGCAGTTCGGCTGAATCGTCGGGGCAGGGGAGGGTACGGCGCGGTAAGGAGTACGAGGACCACTTGCAGGAGAAGCTGGGCGGTCGCGGATCGTTCAGAGAAGGGGGCCGTGAGTTCGACGGAGCTTATCTGGGAGACGATGGGGTCGAAGTGTGGTACGAGGCGAAGTCCGGTAGGTATTGGGATCTCGCCAACGAGAATCCGAAGGTGATGGAGAAGTTCAAGTCGAACCTCGGCGACGCCCGCCGCATAGCCGAAGAGGGCGGCAGGAGATTCTCCCTCATCTCCGAGAAGCCGATCCCAGAAAACATCGTCAAGTGGCTCAACAAGAAAAACTATGTGTGGCGCGTGATATCAAAGGAGGCGGGATAGATGTCCCGAACAGCAGACATCGACTTCACATTCCAGGCACCGGTCACGACTTCCCTCGTCGTGCGTGCCTTGTCGGAGTCCGGGTGGTCACCGGCCGAACCTCGTGGGATCTCGTACGCCATCCAGGACGAAGACGGCGACTTGGACTGGTCTAGCTCGCCTCCGGAGACGCTTGGACACATCATCAATACCCTTGACGCGCCGGAGCGCGGGCAACAAAATGTTGGAATTTCCATCTATCACCCGGGAGCCGGAACCGGAGGGTTGCTTCTTCTCTTCTCCGGAAGAACGGCAGCATCGTTTACGCCCTCAATCAACAGGCGGGCTCACGCAGTGGCCGAGGAGATGACAGACCTGCCTTGGTATCTCGAACAGATGCTCACCCCACTATTCAAGATCGGCCTCTTGGGATACACAGCCCAAGACGTAGCCGACTGACTTTTTCTGCGGCATGTTTCACGGCCGCGGGTCATCCGCCTACTGGTCGGCATCGGCGTTTTGGGAGCCGTCGATTCCTTCGCCGCACGGTGGAATTCGTCGGCTATGGGGCATGAACCCTTTCGGTGGCAGCACGACGGAACCGGTGTGGAACACCTTCGGCCCACGACTCTTCCTCCGTGCCCCAGAACAGGACTGCTCGGCGGTACAGGCCGCATTCCGATGCGCCTCCCCACCGTGGACGCGGTCGCTGCCAGCACGGACAACCTCGACCATCTGTGGGAACTGACCGATTCCCTCGTTATCGGGGTCGACGAGGCGACTGCCCGTCAATACCGCGGCCTCATGAGCCATCATCGGCAGGAGGGCTGAAGCTCGGCAACTAGCCGGGGCGCCGCCTTCTGGGCAGCTGCTAGCCGGGGATCATTCTCGTGTGCGCGCGGACCTACGACCTTCGCGCAGTAGAAGAGCGCCATCAATCGGCCGGATCTACTCTCAAAGTCCGGTCGACGCTCACGGCGCACCCGGTCCGCCAACCTGGGAACAGCGAGGGAGTTGCACCACAAGGCCGCAGCGTCCAGGCCACGCGGAGCCATGCCCCAATCCTCCCAGTCGATCAGGAAGAACTCCGGGCCGGTCACGTTCGCCCAGGTCATATCCGCGTGCGCCGGCGTCCACTCGTCAACGGTGGTATCGACGATCTCGGGGAAGACCCCTCGGATGGTCGCGGTCACCAGATCTTGCGTGATCGTGTCGGTGTCCGGAGTGGCCACGCGGGGGGTGCGCTGTCCGGCGAGCGCATCCAGTGAGGTATTCAACGCCTTCCACCATGAATCTGGCAGCTGGGGGTCGTCGATCAGCAGAGCACCTTGGCCGACTGGCGGCGTGGCGATCAGTTCCATCTCATCCGCCCGCCACATCGCCAGCTCGTCCGGGGCGCGCCAGGCCAGTCCCGCATACCACTCAGGCATGGAGACCCCGTGAAGGACAGCGGCGGCCTCAGTACCATTCCATCCTTGGTCGCCGATCCTGTCGAACCCGCGCCGCTCGATCCTTACCCAGGTGTCGCGGTCACTCCGTCCCCCGATCGATCGCCGCTTACGCACCACGGTGTCACGGTCCAAGCGCACTTGAAGAGACCGTTCCACACGGTCGAGAACTTCATCGACTGGCTGAACCCGCAGGTCGACAACAGCGGCAGGGGACATAGAGGGCGTCATACGGACTCCTTGGCGACTGTGCTGCGACGGTAGCAAGAAGCTGCCCATGCGCATGACCGGCGCCATCAAATTCGGCACCACTTCCCGAGTAGTGCATGCCATGTCTGAGTCCGGGTAGTCACCGGCTGAACCTCGCGGGATCTCGTACGCCATCCAGGACGAAGGACGGCGACTTGGGCTGGTCAAGCGCGCCACCGGATGCCCGTGGGCACATCATCTAGCTTGAACAGACACTCGTCCCACTATTCAAGGTCGGCCTCTCGGGGAAACACGGCCCAAGACATAGCCGATCAGCATTTCCTGTGCTGCAGCACCTTTCAATCATTTACCGTAACGGGGAATCAGTGACCTCGCCAAGCGATTGTCACTGATTCCCTCAAGTCACCCGGCCTCAAGCTGTGGCCCGGCCAGAGGACCCGTGATTAGGACTTCTGGGCATCCGAGAAGAGGAGGGTAGGCTCAGCCAGGATGTCGCGGCCAGCCTCGCTCTTGTAGATCTCGTCGACGCTGCCGAACCGGGCTTCGGCGTAGTCGAGATCGAGTTGGGCAGCTGCCTGACGGACCGAAGCCTCGTCAGGTCCTTCGATCTCAATGAACGTGGGGAGATCGGGCCAGGTGTCGAAGTCGAAGACGACCTCGCCCAGACGCCACTCTTCGCGGTAGTTCTCCTGGTAGCGGACTTCACGCAGGCCGATGTGACGCAGGATGTCCGCCATGGCGTACAGGTCGGTGACCTCAGTTTCGATCTCGGTGGTGCCGTCGATCGTGGTGGAGTCGGTGACCTGCTTAAGGGTGAGAGTCGAACGGGTGCCTTCGTCACGGAGGCGGACCCACTGACCGTTGTCGAGAGCATCGTTCTCAAAGATCTTGCGAGTGAGGAGAGTCCGCGGGAACGTTCGAGTGGCACCCAGGGCGGTCAGCTTGGCCTGGAGGGCGGCGACGTCGACGGACAAGAACTTGGCCTCGTACTCGTGCTTCATGGTCCTCTTCTTCGGTTACGGCTTCGGCTACTCGGCGGTGCGGATCGCGAGGACCAGACCCATACGGTGCGTGTGGGCCTGGAGCTGGCCGACGTGAGCTTGCTCGGTGAACTCGCTCGTGCGCAGCGTGAGCAGAACTTGCCAGTCGGTGGCGAAGTAGCTGCCGAGTTTCTCAGGTGATGTGTAGTGCTCGATGAGGTGGTGGCGTGGTTCGACGGGCATCATGAACTCCGCGCCGAACAGGCCGCCGAGACGGACTAGGGACTGCATGCGAGCTACAAAATCGACAAGCGGATGCTTGTGATTTGCACTGTAGTGCCATGAGCAGCTCGTCCAGACGGCATCGCACTGCGACCCCAAGGTTTCCGCCTGGAGGAAGTCCTCCTCCACGACCTGCACCCGCTCGTAGAGTCCTTCGAGTCTCAGTCGGTCGATCAGCCCCATCGCGTGAGCCTGGATTTCACCTGGAAGTATGACCTCGCCCCCGTGGATGGCGACCGGGTCGCGTTCGAGTGCTATGACGCGGTAGCCAGTGGCGGCGAGGGGGAGTACGAACTTTCCGTCGCTCGCGCCGATGACTGCGACCGTGGCGTCAGCGGAGACTTGTTCCTTCATCGTGGCGAGGAACTGGGGGAAGAACGTGAGGGTGTGTTCCCACAAGCTTTGGGTCTCCACGGCTGCCTCCTTCAGTTCTCGGTGTCGAGAATGGCTTGCACGACCTGGTCAGGGCTAAGGCCAGTTGTGTCCACCTGGTGCATCGGGAACTGGGCGTAGGCATCGGTAATTCGGTCTGCGACCTCCTCACCGAGGACGTCCCAACGGGAGACGGGCTTGGACCGCTCAGCGAGGCGGCGTCGGCGTTCGCCCTCCGTACAGACGAGTTGGTATGTGGCGGGCTGCGGCAGGCTCGGCGGCAGAGTAACGCCAAGCTGGGTTCCGAAGGCGTGGTGGGTGGCCAAGCAGCGGGCGAAATAGCTTTCTACGACGACCGGGGTGCCAGCTGCCAGGTTGCGCTTGATTTCATCGGCAGCTGTGAACAGCGCGGAGAGGTAGAAGCACATCCGTGCCTCGACGTTCTCTCGCATGTCGACCTGTCGTCTCAGCGGCTGGTAGAAAGGGGGCACGGTTGCGACAAGGACGGCACCGCGAGCCGCCGCGAGCAACGGTGCGATGGTCGACTTTCCCGCACCCCGTAGGCCCTCCAGGCTCTCGAACAGCGGCTGGTCAGGCACGAGCATAGAACACGTCCGGCACCGCAAGGGTGAGCTCGTCGTTGGCGGAAGGCCGGTGGACGATACGGTCAGCAACCTTCTCGTACCAGAAGGCATGCGAGTCTTTGCCCACGGCCTTACAGGACATCGTAAGCGCGCCGCGTGGATCGGATTCGATCCTCTCAATCTCTTGAACGGCACCTATGGACCCACAGACCTCCGGTGCACCCGACTCAGACAGGTCCTCGTCGGTGATCACCTCGATGGACAGTTCAGCCGCCTGGAGCTGCTCGCGTAGGCGGGTATACCGAGTTGTGTCAGTGATCAGCAACTGGGGATGTGCGGCAGCATTGCCGACCGGTCGCAGACAGTGCAGCTTCAGCTGATGCGCGCCGTAGTCCTGCAAAGTGCGGGCCAGCGGCAGCACCTGGTTGATGTTCAGCGAGGTGACCGTCATGGTGGCCCCCGTCCTGACTCCCAGCTCTCGGGCGAGTTTGAGGGCGCTCAGCGCGCTCTGGTAGCTGCCAGCCTTGCGGATGTGATCGTTGATCGGGCCGATGCCCTCCAACGAGAACCGCAGGAGGTCCAGGTGTGGGGCGATCCTGGTGAGCTGACGCTCGATCCGGTACCCGTTGGTGCAGATTTCGACACGCAGGCCCAGTTCATGCTTGGCGTACCAGACGACCTGTGCAAGGTCCTTGTAGACGAACGGCTCGCCGCCGAGCAGGGTGACAGCCTCGGTGCCATACTGGTTGCGCATCAGGCGGATGAGGTTGACCGCCTCATCGGGAGTGAAGGTGTCGGCATGGTTCAACCGTTCGCCGTGGAAGCAGTGCAGGCACTGAAAGTTACAGCGGTACAACAGCTGCAGGTACAGCATCCGGATCCTGCGGATACCAGTGACTTCGCCGATCACAATGAGCCTCCTGGCTAGTTGCCTGGCTGGAGACCCGATGGTGGCGCAGCCGATCAGGACCTCGTTACCGCGTACGCGGACGCTCCCGGACGTCCAGGGACGTTTTCATCGTGAGGCGAAGCTCTCAAGAATCTTGAGGAGACCAGCCGTGTCCGAGAGATCCGGAAGGACCACGGGTGCCTCGGCAGCTGTCAGCTCCTCCTCGCTATGGACGCCGGAGGCGACTGCGATGATCCCTGAGCCTGTGGAGAGGGCCGCCTCGACATCCCGCGGCGTATCGCCCACCAGCACAACAGGCACATCGGCCCGTGTGCCGTGGAGTTGGAAGACACGGCTTCGAGCGACAGCTACAAGATCGGGACGCTGTATGGCATCCTCCCCATAAGCGCCCACAGACAGATCCAGTAGTGGGTCAAGTTCGAAAGCTGACAGCTTCACACGGGCATTAGCCGTGATGTTCCCAGTCAGAACTGATGAGACCCAACCATCCTGCATCGAAGCGGCCATAAGGACATCACGCACTCCGGGCAACGTCGTCCCACGCACGCGAAGGTCATCGAAGCGCTCCTCTCCAGCACGGGCAAGGGCGACTTCGATAGCAGCCCAGTCCGGGACGGGCAGCCCGTGTCGGAGGAACATGTCGCGCATGATCAGGCGATCCGTGCGCCCCTCCGTACGTGCCGCCTCAACCGGTCGCAACCCCGCCAACGCCGAAAAGGCGGCGGCGTAGGTCTCCTTACTCACCCCTGCGTTGTCGATGAGCGTGTGGTCGATGTCCCACAGGACGATGAGCTGCATACCCCCACCCTAAGCACGCTGGCTTCCCGTCAGGATCAATGAAGCGACCACAACCACCTTGCCCGCGCCCACCCATCTGGGCTTGTATGTCCTGTGTGAACGAGCGACTTCATTCGGTACTCGCGCAGCGTGGCATTTCGCCCGAATCGCTCGCCGAAGTATGCGAGGTAGACGCCAAGACCGTCGGACGCTGGCTCGGCGGGCGGGTACCCCACCCGCGGCACCGTTTCCGTGCCGCTCAGCACCTACGTGTGGAGGAGACATTCCTCTGGCCGGCAGCGCAGTGCCGGACTAGCCAGCCTGGCGCCGGGTTAGGCATCGAGCTAGTCGGCACTTACCAGAACCGGGCTAGCGTTCCGCGGGACATATGGCTCTCCCTGCTACAGGGAGCCCGGGAGCAGATCGACGTTCTCGTCTTCTCCGGCACCTTCTTTGCTCAGTCCAACCCGCACGTCGCCAAGATGCTCGCCGAACGAGCTGCTGCCGGCGTCCGGGTACGTCTGTGTTTCGGCGACCCGAAGGGCCAGGCAGTCGCCATCCGGGGTCGTGAAGAAGGGATCGGTGACACCCTCGCCGCCAAGATCCGCGCCTCCCTCACCTACTACCGGCCTTTGCTGCCCGAAGCCGGATGTGAGGTGCGGCTCCACGACACCACGCTCTACAGCTCCCTCTTCCGCTACGACGACAACCTACTGGTCAACCCACACATCTGGGGCCAGCCCGCCAGCTCAAACCCCTTACTCCACCTCAGGAAGGCGGACGCCAACGGGTGGTTCAATAACTACGCTCAAAGCTTCGATGCAGTATGGGCCGCAGCACGGCCCTGGACTCCCGACACAGAGGGGATAGCCGCACATGGGCAGGACTGAGTACTACAACGACCCCAACGCTCCCAAGGCCAACACACTCATCCCGGCCAGCAACCTGCTCGTCGTCAACGAGGGCGGGGCTATCCTCCTCCAGCGCCGCCGCGACACTGGTCAGTGGGCCCTGCCCGGCGGAGCCCAGGACATCGGTGAAACCGCTGCCCAGTGCGCGGTCCGTGAGTGCCAGGAGGAGACCGGCATCATTGCCGAGATCACCGGCTTCCTCGGGGTGTACACGAATCCACATCACATCGTCGCTTACACCGACGGCGAGATCCGGCAGCAGTATGAGAACACCTACATCGGGCGCCCGGTTGGTGGCGAGCCCACCATCAATGACGAAGCCGACGGGGTCCGCTTCGTCCAGCCCGCCGACCTCGACCAGTACGACATCCACCCCAGCATGCGCCAACAGATCGGTGATTACCTCTCCGGCACCTACCCTCACCTCGGCTGAGCCGCGAACACCGCCTCTACCCGCTCCACAGCCGCAAAGATTTCCGGCGACGCCCGACGAATAAACTGCCCCACCACGCTGTCAGCCCCGTAACGCCCCACGATCTCGGTTACTCGCTGCTTCGCAGTCGTCTGCTCCCCATCGGGAGTCGTCGTCATATCACACCAGACGAGAGCGTCCACCAGCAGCGGATCCTCAAGCAGAGGAAACTCTTCCTCCAGGACGTCCCTCAGGCCACGCTCCTCGGCTTCGAACAACGCAAACGAGTGGTTTGCTACCAGCCGCACCAGACGTTCATCAGCACGATGCACGTCACGGAGGAAGCGGGCACCGTCAAGCGGATGGAACCCGGTTTTCACCAGTCCAGGTGAATACCCAATGTCATGCAGAACCGCGGTTGCCCGCAAAAGCTCTGCAGAGTCCCCAAGCAAGGGGGCCAGTTCTGCGGCCCTTGTGGCGACGCCTAGCGAGTGTGCCCAGCGCCGCGGCAACGTTGGCGCCAGTTCTTCTTCTGCTGTCTTCCGGGCCCAATCCACGAGTAGCGAAGTCATAGCCGAATCTGTTCCCAAAGCACCCAGTTTTAGTCGCCGAGCTGCGGAATGACAGGTGGGCACCGACCACAAGGTCCTACTCGCCGTCCTTCCGTGTCATCTCGGCTCCTCCCGTAGCGAGACGCTTCCGATGCGTCCCTACCGACGGCACCTGGCTCCCTGACATAGCTCTGAAGCCCGTCGACCACTTCTGCCAGTGCCATTCAGCGGTCATTGCCCCGTGAACAGTCTGTCCCAGCCGGGCACTACCCAACCAGGTGCCGCCCGCCTCTGCCCTAGGCCACAGGGCGGAGCGAGGGTCGCACGGGACAACTGGGACCCTAGCAAACGCCTCACAAACGTCCCAGGACGTCCCCAGACTGTCCGAGAAACGCGGTGACGCAGTCCCAAGTCGCTGAGCCACGATCAACTCTCCAAGGCAACACGGTGAACCGACGACTACGAGTTGATATGCATGGCCATGCGTCAGCAGATCTGTCACGGGGTGTTTGTGAGCGTCCACCTGGCGAAGGACAAGCCACGAGGAACACCGGCGCACTCCCGCCTGAGTCCGAGACATCCGGAAACCTGCCTCCCTGTATCCCTTCGCCTTCACGGGTTGGCTTACCAAGTAACAAAAATCGACGGAGAGGCAGCAGAGGTTCACGGTACCTCTGCATGCTGCGTCGGATGTACGACCACTACCTCGTGGGGCAGCCCGCCACAGCACCGATCGCACCGCTGCGAAGGTTCGCCACGGGAGCTAGGGACCCTAGGCCAACGGTCATCCCTTGCCAGAATGACGACCCGTGCCAGTTGAAACCCCTGTGAAACCTTCCGCAATGCGCCTTGGAAACGGGATCGTATGGACCGACCCGGGGAATACCTTAACGGTTACCCGACATAGGCAGCTGTACTTGCTTTTGGACCGGCCGTCGGGGCGCGTCTGCAAATAGAGGTCTTCGGTTCCCCCGTCCCGAAGCCCTGCGGCGCTCCGACGGCCTTATCGTCCCCCTTCCTATCCGTTCGAGGTTCTGATGCACCCCCTCACAGCGTTCTGGTATTTGGGCCCTGTTGTGGCCGTCGCAACAGTGATGTCTTGGCGCTATCGCCGAGCGACCGCCGCTCATTCTCGACAGATCAAGGATCTGGAGAGGGACCACGAGCAGCGGGCTGCAGCCCTTAAGCATGAAAATGGGGCCCTCAGGCGAGATATGAACCTGCGGGACGAAGAGGCCCAGCACCTGGTGGAACACCGGCTGCCAGCGGTCGTGGCTCACTTGTGGCGTGGCCAGGAGGCCACGGTGCCTGGCCTGTTGCACGCGGGACTGGCGGGGACACACTTCGCGGATGCCCAGGATGCGGTTGTCCGTCTGGTTGCCGATGCGGGGAACGTGGCCGGGCAGTGGGCGGAGAAGACGGCGCAGGCCGCGGCCAAGGAGGTCTCTCGGTCCGTGCAGGCGCTGGTCAATGAGCAGCAGCGGGCTGTGAGCAATCTGCTTGAGCGGCACGACAATCCGCTGGTTTTGGCTGATGCGATGGCGATCGATCATGCCAGTGGTCAGTTGGGGCGTCGGGCTCAGGTGCTGGGGATGCTGACGGGCTCCTGGCCGGGGCGCCAGCGGGTCGCTGCTCCGGTGCTGGATGTCGTGCGGGCCGGTGCGGGCCGTATTCGTGACTACGGTCGAGTCGAGGTCATCGGCGAGTTGCCGTTGTCCGTGGTCAGCCGGGCTGTTGAGCCGGTGGCGCTGGCTGTGGCCGAGTTGTTGGACAACGCGGCCCGTCATTCCGAGCCCAGTTCGAAAGTCCTGGTCGGGTTCGTGAAGGGCAATGGCGTGAGCATCGTCATCGACGATGCCGGCGTTGGTCTCAAGCCCGAAGACCGGGCATGGGCGGCCAGGTTCCTGCCCGGCCAGGAGCCCGTGCTCCTTACACAGCTGCGTCATCCGTTCCGGCTCGGCTTCGCCGCGGTCGGGATGCTCGCAGCCCGGTACGGATTCCGTGCCAGCGTCGATTCGACAAGCCCGTTCGGCGGCACTCGCGCGGTCATCCATCTCCCTGAGGCCCTGCTCACTGCACCCCCTGAGCCTCAGCAGACTGTTACGCCCTCCCCGCCGATCCCTGAGGGGTCGACGACTCAGCGGGACGTCCCCGCTGTCCGCACGGAGCAGCCGCAGCACCATCCCGAGCAGGCGGTCCAGGCGCGCCCCGATGGTCTGCTGCAGCGCCGTCGGCGGCAGCCGCAGCAGCCCCCGGCCGCTTCCGCCGGTCCGAGTTCGCAGACCCCTACGAAGTCCGGCAGCAGTGTGGGCGCGTTCGTCCGCGGCCGTCGAGCCGCGCAAGCCGAGAGCACCTCTGATGAAAGGAATGTCTGACCGTGCACCGCAATAACCTCGATTGGATCCTGGACGAGCACATCCTGAATCTCGATGGCACCAAGCGCGCGCTGCTGCTGTCCGGTGACGGTCTGACGATGGCCAGCTCCCAGGGGGTCGACCGGGCGATGGCCGAGCGGATGTCGGCTGCTGTCTCCGGGATGCAGTCCCTCAGCCGTGGGTCGGCGGAGTTCGCCGACTGTCAGAGCAGTCCGTGGCAGCAGACCATGATCGAGTACGGGGGCGGATACATCTTCCTCATGGCTGCCGGTGAGAGCGCCTATCTGGCGGTCTCGGCCGCCGAGCGGGCGGATGTCGAGGCGGTCTCTTACGCCATGGAGAAGACCATCGCCCGACTGGGCCAGGAGATGGGTGTCGCGTCGCGGGGCACCGCGGGTGCGGTGTCATGACCGTGCCCCGGCGCGGCCGGGATAACGGGCTGGTGCGGCCGTATGTCGTCACGGGTGGCCGGCCCGCCCCGAGCCGCAATCACTTCGATCACCACACGTTGGTGATCTCCCGGCCGGAGACACCGCGCTCCCATCTGACGGCGGAGCATCGCCGGGTGGTGGAGCTGTGCCTGCCGGGTGCTCTCTCGGTTGCCGAGATCAGTTCCTACCTGGGCCTTCCGGTCAGTGTTCTGTGTTTTCCGTTGGCCGACTTGATGGACAGCGGTCACATCACCACCCGTGCCCCGATCCCACCTGCCCAGCTATCCGACCCTGACCTGTTGAAGGCAGTACTCCATGGACTCCGCAGCCTCTAACCCCACCGCCGACATCAGCTATCTGCGCGGTCACGAGCAGGCCGCGAAGATCGTGATCACGGGGGCGTTCGGCGTTGGCAAGACCACCTTCATCGCCTCAATGTCCGAAATACGTCCGCTGCGGACCGAGGAACAGATGACCGCTGCCAGCCTCGGCACCGATGACCTGGAGGGTCTGCCGGAGAAGACCACCACGACCGTGGCGATGGACTTCGGCCGCCTGTCCCTGACCGACGACCTCGTGTTGTACCTGTTCGGTGCCCCCGGGCAGGAACGCTTCCAGAACTTCCTGGCCGACCTGACCCGAGGCGCGCTGGGAGCGCTGGTCCTAGTTGACCCCCGTCGCCTGTCCGATCCGAGGCGCCTTGGCGAAAGCTACGACGTCATTGACCGGCTGGAGGAACTCGGCCTGGCCTACGCCATCGCCGTCAACACCTTCCCCCAAGCACCCGCCTACAGCGTGGAGCAGCTGCGCGGAGCAATGGACCTGTCGCCGGAGACTCCGCTGGTCTTCTGCGATGCCCGGGACCGTGGCAGCTCCCGGGATGCCTTGATCTGTCTTGTCGAGTACCTGCTTGCCCGCTACTCGGAGCCTGCCCGATGACCCTTCCCTCCTCCGTCCCGCCCCCCGGCTGGGCCCCGTCCGGCGCCTGCCCCTACAGCGCCCACTCCTCCACCATGTCCTCCGCGGAGCCAGTCGCGCTCTTCGGACCGGAGTACGAGGCCAATCCCCGTACCGTCTACGAGCGGTTGCGTGCGATGGGTCCCATCGCACCGGTGGAGATCGCTCCCAGGGTGTACGGGCAGATCACTACCACCTATGCGGCCGCCCTGCACCTGCTGCGTAATACACCGGAGAAGTTCGCCAAGGATCCCGATCACTGGGCAGCTTTGAGGTCCGGGCAGGTGCCCGCGGACAGCCCGGCTCTGCCGCTGCTGCAGCGCCGGCCGAATGCGCTGTGGATGGACGGACCGGCACACGCACGGTTGCGGCAGTCCATCACCGACAGCCTCGCCAAAGTCGACACCCACGACCTGGCCGTCACCGTCACGCGGATCGCCGACACCCTCATCGACACCTTCGCCCCTCGCGGGCACGCCGATCTGGTGGCCGATTACGGGGCCCTGCTGCCCACTCTGGTCCTGATCGACATGTTCGGCGGGTCCCCCGAGCTCAGCCGGCGCATCGTGGCGGCCCTGCGCAAGCTGTTCAACGTCGCGCACGACGCCGTGCAGGCCAACCAGGACCTGGAAGCCGCCTGTCTGGAACTGGTCCGCATCAAGCGCCGCCAGCCCGGCATGGATGCCACATCCTGGCTGCTGGACCACCCCGCCGGCCTGACCGATGCCGAGATGGTCCAGCAGATGCTCCTGGTCTTCGGTGCCGCCAGCCAGCCAAGCACGAACCTGATCACTACAGCCCTGCTGCTGATGCTCGATGACGACCGGTTCGCCGGGAACGTCTACGACGGTGTGCTGCCTGTCAGCGCCGCACTGGACGACGTGCTGTGGGAAGAAACGCCCGTCGCGAACTACTGCCCGCTGTACCCGCGCTATCCCACCACCTACGAGAACGTCCCTCTGCAGCCCGGGGTGCCGGTGCTGGTGAGCTTCGCGATGGCCAACACAGACCCGAGGTTCACCGCCTACGCCGACCGCCATGCAGGCAATTCCGCACACCTTGCCTTCAGCGCCGGCGTCCACGGCTGCGCGGGCCCGGATCTGGCCCGGATCATCTGCGAGACCGCGGTCGAGCGCGTCCTCGACCGGCTCCCTGATCTCGCCCTCGCCCATCCCCGGCACCAGCTCCCGCGCCAGCCGGGATGGTTCCTCTCCGGCTGGGCCAGTGTGCCCGTCACCTTCCCGCCCGCCCCGCTCGTGGCCCCCCACACCACCCATGGAGCCTGCTGAATGGACACCTCACCCGCAGCTTCCGGCTGCCCCTTCCGCCTCAACCCCACCGCACCCGACATCCACGGCGAAACCGCCCTCCTCCGTGCCCAGGGCCCGGCAACGAAAGTGGAGCTGCCCGGATCCGTGAGCGCCTGGGAAGTGACCGACCCGGCACTGATCAAGCAGCTGCTCACCGACCACCGCATCTCCAAAGACGCCCGTCAGCACTGGCCCGACTACATCAACGGACGGATCCCGTCCACCTGGCCGCTGCGGCTGTGGGTCGACGTCTACAACGCCCTGACCTCATACGGCGAGGAACACATCCGGCTGCGCCGCCTGATCGCCAAGGCATTCACCACCCGCCGCATCCGCGCGCTCGGCCCGCAGATCAAGGACATCGCCCACCATCTCCTCGACCAGCTCCAGGCCACCACCGAACCCGGCGAAACCGTGGACCTGCGCGCCACGTTCGCGTGGATCCTGCCGCTGACCGTCGTGAACCTCCTGCTCGGCGTCCCCGAACGCCTGCACCCCGCCTTCCGTAAGGCGATCGGCGGTATCTTCGCCACCGACCAGACCCCACAAGAGGCAGAAGCGAACAACCGGGAGCTCTACCAGCTGCTCACCGATCTCGTCGCTGCGAAACGCCGCGCACCGGGTGACGACGTCACCAGTGCTCTGATCGCCGCCCACGACGATGAGACCAACTCCGGCCTCACCGAGCAGGAGCTGCTTGACAGCATCCTGCTGCTCATCGGCGCCGGCCACGAGACCACCGTGAACCTGCTCGACCACGCCATCGTCAATCTCAGCACCCACCCCCAGCAGCTCGTCCTCCTGCGCAGCGGACGGGTTCCCTGGGCGGACGCAGTGGAAGAGACCCTGCGCCACCAACCGCCGGTCGCCACGATCATCATGCGCTTCCCCACCGAGGATCTTCACGACGAACCGAGCGGCATCACGTTCCGGCAGGGGGAACCGATCGTCATCAGCTACGCCGCCGTCGGCCGCGACCCCCACCTCCACGGCGACAACGCCGACCACTTCGACATCACCCGGCCCAGCCGCCGCGACCACCTGTCTTTCGGATTCGGCCCGCACTACTGCCTCGGGGCGGAACTCGCCCGCCTCGAAGCCGAGATCGCGCTCCGAGCCCTCTTCCACCGCTTTCCCGACCTCACCCTCGCGGTCTCGAAGAGCGATCTACGCCCGCTGGAGTCCTTCATCTCCAACGGCCACCAGCAACTCCCCATCGTCCTGCACTCGGGCACCGCCAAGGCCGCCTGACCGCGCGCTACCACCGAGCGCTCTACGTCCCACACGTCAGCACCAGGTCGTGAGGACTGCTCCCCTCCCGTCTACTAGCGCACCACGTAGGCGTCCCCTGCCCGTTCCCCCCTTTCCTGTAGGAGAAGGAAACGCCTTGACCACGACGTCCGCGACGATTGCCACGGTGCTGGCCGAGCAGCTCGCCGACGGAGCACTGACCCCGCACGAGTTGTCCCGCATAGATCTCCTCGCCCGGCGTTTCCAGGTCAGCCCTCCCGTGGTACGCACCGCACGCAAACACCTGGAGGACCAAGGACTGGTGACACGAACCCCATCCGGCTATTCCCTCTCCCCCGCCCCGGATTGCCCCACGGCCAACAAGACCGATCGCGTCGAGCAATTCATCCTGACCCAGATCAACGAGGGCCGGTACAAACCGGGGGACCTGGTGCCGACAGGGGCAGAGCTCGCCCGCCGTCTCGACGTATCACTGAGCACAGCCGGTGACGCGCTGCGCCGCCTCAAAGACCATGGCGTGCTCCACGGAGGTCCGGGCAAGGCAGGAACACGTGTCGCGGGAGCCGGGCAGAAACCACCACGGACGACAGCAGAACGAGCCCGCCAGGTCGCTGCGGCGATACGCCAGCAGATCCAAGACGGTAAGTACCCGCCGGGGGCGCTGCTGCCCTCCAACCGCAAGCTCGCCAAGGAACACCAAGTCCCCGAGCACGTCATAGTCCACGTCATCAAGGTCCTGGCCGCTGACGGGGCCGTGGAGACACTGGGCTCGGTCGGCAAACTCGTACGAGATCCGAAGGGCACCACAGGCGATCGACAGCTGCTGAGCAGATCCGAGCAGTTCATCGCCGCGCTCCGCGACGACATCCTCAACCGCACCTGGTCTCCCGGCGACCTCCTACCGAGCTCGGTGAAACTCGCCCAGCGTTACGGCTTAGGCCAGACAACCGTCGTCAAGTCCCTGCCGAAACTCCGGGCGGAAGGGCTCCTCGAAAACACCGAGACAGCCGCACCTGACACTCGGGACGCGTCATCGCCGGGCAGGTACCGGATCACTGCACCCGACACCTGGCCTGACGCTGCCAGGACAAGAGACACCCGGCAGCAGGCCCCACCCTGACCGCCCCGATGATCTGGCCGGGCGTCGGCGTCTGCCGCTCCTGGCTCGCCTCTCACTCAGTTTGAACTTCACGAAGGGCCCTGCCATGACCACACAGCAGCGCTCCATCCTTCTCGTCCGCGCCCCTTGGCGCATTGACGCGGTCACGGGGACAGATCGAGCCGTCTCTTCACTCGCCGCCGCGCTCGCTGCGGCCAGGCATCAGGTGGTCATCGCCACGGCCGCTGAGCAGTGCGACGGCAACGGGCTGCCCGGCGTCATCGTCGAGCAGCTCGACCTCCCCCTCACCCTCCCCTGCCCCTCACGCGCGTTGCGCGAGGCTCTCATCACCAACGAAGCAAAAATCCAGCACTCCTTGAGCATGCTGATCGCCCGCCGCCGCATTGATACCGTCGTGTTCATGGGCGCCTTGTGGGGGCTGGGCCGCCTGCGAGCAGCTCTTCCACGGGGCGTCCAGCGTGTCCTTGTGGTGCCCGCGCTCCCCCACGAGCAGGACATGCCACCGGCTCTGGCGTATGCCGACACCGTCATCACCTCCTGCGACGCCGTCCTGCGACAGGCCACCACCGCGGCCTGGCCCACCCGTAGATGGCGCGTCGTCCCCAACGCCCCACTCCACAATCCCGGCACCCCAGCCCCGGTGGCACGGAAGGCTGAAGCCCCGGTGCGGGTGCTGGCTCCGGCCGGCCAGGATGTGGGTGTCCTCGAGCTGATCGCAGCCGCCAGAGCATGGCATCGCCATGTGGAGGTCGCCCTCGCTCCTCCCGGGCCCGACGACCTACGCGGTGGGCGGGCCCTGCGGCAGCAGTGCCAGATACTCGCCGACCGGGCACCGAATATCACACTCGCGCCGGTGCCCGGCTGGGCAGAAGTACCCGGCTGGCTGGCCAACGCTGCCGCAGTGATCATCCCGTGCCGCCGCCCCACCAGCAGCATGACCGCTCTGGAAGCCCTCAGCCAGGGCACACCGGTCATCGCCTACAACACCGGCATCCTGTCCGACCTGCTCCTGCCCCTCCAGCACGGTCCCCGCCGACTGCTCGCCGACGTCATGCACGGGCCGAACGCGTTGCTGTTCCTCACCGACGGACTGCTCGCCGATCCTGCTGCCTACCACGCGGCCTGCCAGGCCGCCTACTGGCGTGTCCAGGACCTCCGGCCTGCCCGCGTCGCACAGCTCTTCTGCTCCGCCCTGCCCTGAGCGACACCGAACCGCCCCAATCCACCCGTCCGGCTACGTCAATGGACCCCAAGGATGACCGACCGCATCACTATCCAGGTGTGCGCCGATGACCCCATCTCCGAAGCCGGGGTGATCAGTCTGCTGCGCCCGCGGCCGGAGATACGCCTGTACGACGGTGCCGACGATCCAGCCGTGACCGTGGTGACAGCGGACATCTCCGATCCGGCCGGGTACCAACTGCTACGCACCGCGCAGCACAGCGGCTCATCGCGGCTCGTCCTGCTGGTCTCCCGACTGCTGGACCATCAACTGTCGCTGGCCGCCGAATGCGGTGCCGCCGGGATCATGTGGCGCGCGAGCGTCGACAGCGATCGGCTCGTCCGCATGATCCAGACCGTGGCTACAGGAGACGGCCACCTCCCCCCGGACCTCCAGACACGCCTGCTCCACTTGCTCGGCCAACTCCACGGAATAGAGCACGGGCTGGGGATCCGGCGAGTGGCCGAGAGAGAAATCGATGTCCTGCGGCTGGTCGCCGAGGGCTACGACACCCCGGAAATCGCCCTCAAGCTGAGCTTTTCAGAACGCACGATCAAGAACGTGCTGCACGCCTTCATCACCCGGCACCACCTGCGCAACCGATCCCACGCCGTGGCCTTCGCACTACGCAAGGGACTCATCTGACCCGCCCCGCCATCCTCATCAGGAGAACCACTGATCATGCCCGTAACGAGATCCGCCGAGGATAGTGGCAGCGACACCTTCCGTATCGTCAGCTCCAACTTCGAGGGCAACGGCGTGGGAGACCCCGGTCGCCGCCGAGCCATGCACACCACCATCACGGATATCGACCCCGGCATCCTGCTGCGGCAGGAATGCGACAAAGCCCTCGCCAACAACCGCAAGCTCCTCTACGAGGACGAAGACGCCCTCGGCCTGCGCGGCTGGATCGGCCCCAAGAAAGGGAAGACCAAGCAGCTCACCGGCATATTCGTTGACCAGTCGCGGTTCCGCTGCGTCGGCGAATGGCGCGACAAGGCGGTATGGAACCAACCGCCCACCACTCTCTCGCTGAAGATCGACGACTGCGCAGTGCCGTTCATCGCCTCCTCCGTACACGCCAGCTACAGCTCCCCGGCCAGGCGCCGGCTGGAAGCGGAGCGGTGGACCACGCTCAATGACAAAGCCGCCACACCCCCGGGCGCCTCACGCGCCTACGATCGCGACCGGCGGAAGACACCGGTGTACATGATCGGCGGCGGAGACTGGAACTCCTATCCCGAACCAGGTCTGGATCACGTCCAGCTGCCGGACTGGAACGAGATCGATGACGAGCAGCACATCGCCCACCGCAGCGTGCTGGACGCCCATGGACGCCGTATCGCGGACAGTTATCCCGACCAGATCCTGCGGACCGCGGGCCTGGAAGACGTCGCCCGGCATGCCGTCCACACCAACGGCGCCGCCCGGCACCAGGCCCTGGCCCCCACCTGCGGCGTGGACTGGCAGGGAGGCCGACAGCGCATCGACCGCATCTACGCCAGCATGCCCCTCCTCCCAGCGATCACAGACGTCAAGGTCATCGACGTGGACTGGTCCGACCACGACGTCCTGGTGACCACGGTGAACACCCAGGAATTCGTCCAGATCCTCAACCGCACCTGGCAACTCGCACTCGCGGCCTGACCGACCCCTCTCAAGCACCGAACACCGGCCGAAGGGGCCGCGGCCCCATTTCAGCGTGAATCCCCCGGCAAGCCACCGCTCCGCATATCTCTGCATCGCCACCATCAGATGGGAAACGCCTTGGCTCACGCGAGCTTGTGCACCGACCACCCCGGCTGGACCGACACCGAGTCCGGCCGCCCCTACCGGCTGCTGTCCAACGAACGGGGCACCACCTGGCTGGCCTCCTGGGACGGACAAGCCCTCGACTTCATGCCGATGGTCGGAAACGGGAGCCTCCCCGATCTCACCTACACCCATTGCCAGCGCCTGCCCTCGGCCACGCCTCCTCAGCTCACCAACGCGCTGTCCAGCCTGGGAACGATCGTGCGCATTTCCAACCCCTCTTTGTGGGACGCCTTATGCGCTGCGATCCTGCGACAGTGCCAGACCGCTCCAGACGCCATCCGTGAGCTCTACCGCCGCTGGTGCACCCTCTACGGGCCCGTCCGCGAAAGCCCGCACGGAACGCTCCACCTCGTTCCCACCCCCAAGACGCTGCTCTGCCTGCCCGACTCCGCTTTCCACAAAGCCAAAGTAGGTGTCGCCCAGGCGGGCCTGCGGTCGGCCGCTCATGACTATCTGGCCCACGCCAACGCATGGAAACAACTCAAGGGCCGCCAGCTGGTCACCGCGCTGACGAGCATTCACCGCGTGGGAACGTGGACCGCGGCCGCAGCAGCAGCCGACTACCTGGGCGATTTCGCCCTCTATCCCCACCACGACTTCACCTTGCGCAGCTGCGCGCACAGCGCAGCCCCTGACGCCGGTCTCCCCGTCGAGGAAGAACCCTTCGCGCGCCAGTGGACGGCCTGGGCCACCACCCCCGGTCAGCTACGCACTCTGACACTGGCCACCCTCGCCTTCGGCGACCACGCTCCCGCCACGACCCTGGCGCGATGACGCACACGCCCCCGCTCTCACACGGCCAACCTTGGCCTGACGACACGGCCCGGACCTGCGAGCGTCTCAGCGAAGACGAAAACTTCCGCGCGGTGCATTTCTGGGTCATCGACTTCGTGGGTACGACACCCCTCGGTCACCGTCCCGAACCAGTGGACTCGGCGTCCTCGCACTCCAGCACCGCCCTGTGGTGGGCCCGTTGCCCACTGATTACTGGCCCGCACCGCCTTGATCGACACCGCAGACCGCCCCCCGAAAGCCTCCCAGCCCCACCATCCCGACATTTTCTGACCTCCGCTTCATCTGTCTGGAGCAGTCCTACGTGCCCGAAGCCAGCCGCGCCCCCTCATTCATGGCGCCTCCTGGCCCACTCGCCCCTCCGGCCGTCCGCCAAGCGGGGCCCTGGCCGCGATGGCACGCCGACCAGAAGGTCCCCGATGGCCTTCCCATCGCGCTGTCAGAGGAGTGGCTGTTCATGCCCGATGGGCGGATCGTCGTGCTGGCTGACGCCACGGGCACACAGTTCTGGCTCCCCCGCAGCTCTGTCCAGGACGGCGACAGCGACCCGGCCTCCGTGAACCGTGGCGCCAGCCAGCAGGCCCAACTCGATACCAAGGCCCCCCACTACCTCGGATATGCCACATACATCCAAGAAGAGACCAACCATCACGAGACTGGAATAAAAGTTGCGTATCGAACCTGCGCTGCTGTCAGCCTGGCCGCGATCGTCACCCACGTCCAGCCCAGCGCTCCGGCTCCTGGCCACCGTCAGGCATTCAGGCGTCTGTGTGTCACGCCACACCGGGCCGTCGCGCTCCTTGGCCTGGGACCAGCCGGTCACGATCGAGCCCGTAGGGCGCTCATCGCCGCCCACACGTTGTGGGCCGTGCCCACTGGCTCTCCATCCACCATCGACGAACTGCCCTCCGAGGGAAGCAGCGTGTGACATGGCTCCACCGACTGGCTACGCCGAAGAGAACCCCGAATTGTTCCCTCCTGGCAGCACCCGTAGGTGGTGTTCTCGGCGAGCTAGTTGCCAGCAGGTCAATCACCCGGTCGAGTGACGCCATCCTGCTCGAATGCCCCCGGAGGCCGACGAGCCCATACGACGGGCGAACCTCCGCCGTAGGGAACATTTGTTCGCCAGATACCCGTAACGGTGTCCCATTCGGTTCCGTTATTAGAGCACCAGTACCTCAGACGCGCCCATGCGGAGGACGCCGTGGCCCCCAGTTCTGTTCCACCGCCTGCCCTTGCCTTAATCGAACAACGTCGTTCCGGCGGGCTGACTACCGCACTGATGCGGCTTCGTGTTGACGCTGCCGCAGGCGGCACCTTCCACCCGGAGGCGGGCTGGATAAGCGGGGACGGAGTCCAAAGGAGCCACGCCGCGTCGGCACCCTCCGCCAGCGACTGCGGCCCACAACTGGCCATGGCCGCCGCCCCGCCGGCCCGCACCGAGTGGTCCCTGTTGCCGCTTCCCCCGCTGCGGCGGGGCGGCCAACAGCTTCCTTCAGCGGAGCGGTGGTGGAGTGCGTCTGCCGGTGCCCAGGTTCTGGTCATCGCCCAGCCCGCTGCGGGGCTGGGGCAGGGGTGGTGTGCATGAAGCCGCAGAGCAAGCCGGGAGAGGCGGTGAGCGGGATCTCGGACGCGGAGCAGGAGCTGTTCGGGGGCCGGCTGCGCTGGGATCAGTCCTTCGTGCACCACCAAGGCGCGCTGACCCGCATGGGGTTCGGGAAGATGGCCGCCGCACTTCCGCGCATGGTCGGGATGGTGTTACGCACCGGATGGGAAGCGGACCGGCGGGCCCTGGCCGGTGTCGTTGTGGCCCAGGCCGGAGAGGGTGTGATGGCCGCGTGGGGCCTGCTGGCGGTCAACGATATCCTCACCCGGCTTTTCGCCGCCGGTCCGACCGCGGACAGGCTCCGCGAGGCGCTGCCCTCCCTGATGGTGTTGGCGGCGGTGTCGGTGGGGGCGGCGCTGCTGGCGGCGTGGTCGACGGGGATGTCCGGTCGGCTGGAGCCACAGGTCGAGCGGGCCATCTCCGCCCGGTATTACCGGGCCGTCACCCGGGTGGAAGTCGAGGCGACCGAGCGGCCCGAGATCCAACGCGTCTTGGAGGCGGGGAAGTTCGGCACCGACTCGGCACGCAACATGCTCAGACTGTCGGTGGGTGTGGGAAACGTGTTGATCAGCCTGGTGGCGGCGGCCATCGTGCTGGCCTCCCTCCACTGGGCGTTGCTTCCGATGCTGTTGGCGATCGCCCTGCCCAGGGGGTGGGGGGCGGTGCGTTCGGCACGGCGCGAGTACACCTCACGGCTGAACTGGGTGGATCACCGGCGCGCTGTGGCCTCGCTGTTGGCGTATCTGACCAGGCCCCATGCCGCAGGTGAGATCCGCGCACACGCGGCCGGGGTGAAGCTGCTGCGCGGCTATGAGGAGATGTCGCGGCAGATGGAGGCCGAGCAGCGGCGTCTGGCGCGGGCGCAGGCGCACACCGACCTGGTCGCCGGCGGTTTCTCCGGTCTGGCGTCCCTGGGCTGTTATGGGGTGTTGTGGTGGCTGTTGACCAGTGGTGGGCTGCCGCTGGCGGTCGGCGGCACGGCGGTGGTGGCCATCCGTAATTCCACCGCGCGGCTCACCTCTTTGGTCCAGCAGGTCAACCGCCTCTACGAGGAGATGCTGTTCCTCACCGACACCCAGAACGCCACCGAGCTGGCTGCGAAGCACGCCATCCCGCAGACAGGCGCGCCACTGCCTTCCCCCGTGCAGGCCATCCACGTGGAGGACGTGTCTTTCACCTACCCCGGGGCCTCGTCCCCCTCGTTGAAGGGGGTGAGCCTGTCGGTGCGGCGGGGTGAGGTGACCGCGCTGGTCGGTGCGAACGGCTCGGGCAAGACGACCATGACCCGGATCCTCGCGGGCCTGTTGCTGCCCACCAGCGGGAACGTGTGGTGGGAAGGAGCGAGCGGCGAGCGGGTCGAGATCCGCGAGGCCGACCGCGCGGAGGTGTTCGCGGCCGTCGGACTGCTCGCGCAGGATTTCCCGCGCTGGGAGATGACGGCCGCCACGAACGTGGCCATCGGCGCCGGTGACCGTCCCCGGGACATGGACCGGGTCAAGGAGGCCGCGAAAGCGGCCGACGTGCACGCGCTGATCGAGGGTCTGCCGCACCAGTGGGATTCGATCGTCTTCAAGGGATACGAGCGGGGCGTCCAGCTCTCCGGTGGGCAGTGGCAGAAGCTGGGCACCGCGCGCAGCAGGTACCGGAGCGCGCCGTTTTTCCTGGTCGATGAGCCCACCTCGGCGCTGGATCCGCATGCGGAGATCGCTGCTTTCGAGCGGCTGTGGAGCCTGGCTGAGGACGGTAACGCGGTCGTCCTGGTCACCCACCGTCTCGCCGCGACCGCGAAAGCCGACCGCATCTACGTCCTCGACCAGGGGCTCATCGTCGAAGAGGGCACCCACGACCAGCTCATGGCCCGCGGGGAGGGTCTGTATCGGGAGATGTTCCAGGCCCAGGCCGCCCAGTACGGGCTGGCCTCACCAGCGGCAGGCGACCTCCCCGCAGCCCGCCGCAGCGCCGAGCCTCAGCACAGGCAGGCCCGGTGAAGCCCGCCCGCTTCCAAACTCCCCTGCTCTGTGGACTCCGAGGTGATGACATGCCGCCCAGCCGCTCCCACATCCGCAGCACCATCGAGGCGTACCTCGCCCGCCATCCGGGCGAGCGCGCCGGACTCGACACCCTCCTCGCGGCTCTCGGCCGTCCCGCCGACCCGACCAGCCGCACTGCCCTTCCCGGTCACATCACCTGCAGTGCCCTCGTGATCGACGACACTGACCGTGTCCTGCACATTCACCACCGGGACGGCGGCAAGGTTCTCACCCCCAGCGGCCACAACGAGCCCGGTGACAACACGCTCGCAGCGGCGGCCCTGCGTGCACTGCACGAGGAGGCAGGCATTCCGCCCGGTGCGGTGGTCCCGTGGCCGAGGCTGGGCGGCCTGCCTCTCGACATCGGCGTACACGAGATCGATGCCGACCCGGCCACGAGCACGCCGGCCCGCCACCACTACGACCTGCGTTTCTGCTTCCAACTCCGCCACGTCGATGCGGCCATCGCCCTTCGGGCCGAAGCTGTCTGCGAACGGGAGTGGCGTCCCATCGACCGCGTCGCCGCGCCGACGCTGCGCGACAAACTCCTCAAGCTCGGCACAGCGGCGCCCGCGGGTGAGCCGGTGAACGCATCGGCGCTGATCTACAACGACCAGGGCCAGTACCTGCTGCATCTGCGCGACCATCTGCCAGGCGTCATCTGGGAGCCAGGAGCGTGGTCGCTCCTCGGTGGTGGCCGCGAACCGCAGGACCGGACGCTGGAGGAGACCGTCCGGCGGGAGCTGAGGGAAGAGGCGGGTCTCCATGTCCCCGTCCTGCGGCCGTTCGCCGTCGAGGAGGCGCGAGGGAGCGACGGCACCACCATCCCCATCGCCGTCTACGCGGGCCGGTGGAACGGAAATCCCGCCGACCTCACGCTCACCGAAGGGGTGATGCTGCACTGGTTCGCCCCGGACGTCCTTCCTCGCCTTCGGATCAGCTCCTCCACTTGCGACCTGGTGTACCGCCACGCCGCGAGCGGGCCCGAGGGCGAACACGAGGCCGTCCGCTCCGATACGTCGCGGGAGGCCGAGCCCCTCGGCTCGTGCCGGCCCCGGTCCCGGTCCCCGGCATCATCGCCGGCGGCGCCGAGCGGGACCGTGCTGAACGTCGTCGGCGTCCACCTCTATTTGGAAGACCTCGACGGCAGAGTGCTGTTGGGCCTGCGCCACCCCGACTCGGCCTACGCCGCTTCGATGTACCACTTCCTGGCCGGACACTGCGAGCAGGAATCCGCCGTGGCCTGTCTCCTCCGCGAAGCGCGGGAAGAGGCCGGGCTGCGGATCGAGCCCGGCGATGTTGAACTCGCGCACGTCGTCCACCTCGTGGACACCCCCGGCGACCGGCCCCGGATGCAGCTCGTGTTCCGGGCCCGCCGCTGGGAGGGCACCCCAGAGGTCCGGGAGCCCGACAAGTGCACCAGCTGGGGCTTCTGGCATCCCGACGAGCTCCCAGTGCAGACCGTGGCCTACACCCGGGCAGCCATCGAGGGCATCCGCGCACAGCGCCTCTACACGGAGATGGGCTGGGCATGACCGCTGACAAGACCACCCGCGCCCGCCACACGGGCACGCAGGAGGGCTCATCACCCCGGCAAGGCCCGACCCGGCCGACCGGGACAGCCTGCTCAGGACCGGCACCGGGGGACGAGGCTGCGGCCGCACGGGCGGCGGTGGTCGCCCGGACTGGAGGCGGACGGCGACCTCGGCCCCGACCCGGTGCGCCAGGCCCTGCTCGCGCTGGAGCGTGAGGTCCTGATGCCGCGGGCGTACGTGCGGCCCAGCGCCCCGGACGAGAAGCCGCGCCTCCAGCGCACCCACAAGCCCTGACCACCAACCCCACGACCGCAAGGAGCAGCCTCGGTGGGATACACGCACCAAGCCGAATGGCACGACCACTACGCCAGCGGCAAGCGCTTCCGGACTCTGACCGCCTCCGAACGCGCCGTACTGAATACCGCTCTTCGCCCCGCTGGCCCCGCCGTCGCCCTGGACGTGGGCTGCGGGGTCGGCGAACTCGCTCTCTACCTCCACGAGATGGGGTACTCCGTCGACGCCGTGGACTACGCGGAGTCGGCCGTGGAACTCGCCGCCGCTCAGGCTCCGGACGACGCAGACGTGCGCTTCCTGCGCCACGACATCGAACGCGACAACCTCGCCGCCCTGCCCCATGACATGTACGACCTGATCACCTTCCGCCTGAGCTACGCCTTCCTCCACAACCGCACCTGGCTCCTGAACCGCCTACGCGAGCATCTGCGCCCCGGCGGCACGATCTGCATCATCACCCCGCTCGCGGACACCGTCTCCGCGGACCGGCGTGACATCGCCCTCGACGAAGACGAGATCGCCCTGGCCACAGCCGCATGGACCACGGCCGCCCGATTCGACGCCGACGGCATGACCGTGCTGGTGCTCCGGGAACCCGCCGCAGGTCCGGTGCCCGTCGCCGACAAGCCACGCCCCGCGCCACAGGGCCTCATCGGCGCAGGTGTCGTGGTCACCGACGCGCACGGCCGCGTGCTGCTTGGCCGCTCCGTACATGGAGTCTGGGAACTTCCCGGCGGCAAACCCGAGCCCGGTGAGTCCTTGGAGCAGACAGCCGTACGCGAGCTGGCCGAAGAGACCGGACTGAGCGCCTCGGCGGACGACGCGCACGTCCTCGCCTTCCTGATGGACACCACCTCCGACATCCCGCGCCTCACCGCCGCCGTGCGCGTCACAGCCCACCACGGCACCCCCACCGTGACCGAACCCGACCTGTTCCACCGCTGGGAATGGCACTGGCCCGCCGACCTCCCCGCTCTCACCGGAACGCTGTTCACACCCTCCGCACACGTGCTGAACACCGTCTGGCCCGGGCTCCTGGCCGGGCTGCCGCCCGTGCACCGCAACCTCATCCGCCCGCCCGCCCCGCCCGATGCTCCCCAGCAGGCGCGCGAGGCCAACCGACTGCGCCAGGAAATGACCGACCAGCTGATCGACCAGGGCTACATCGACAACGCCTCAATCGAAGCGGCCTTCCGGCGCGTGCGCCGCCACCTCTTCCTCCCCGGGGTCGCGTTGGAAACGGTGTACGCCGCGGCCGACGCGGTCATCACCACCAAACGCGACCGCAACGGCCGGGCCACCAGCTCGGTCTCGGCGCCCTGGCTGCAGGCCGTCATGCTCCGCGAGGCCGCGCTACACCCCGGACAGACCGCGCTGGAGATCGGCTCCGGCGGCCCCAACGCCGCGCTCATGCAGGAACTCGTCGGCCCCGACGGACTGATCACCACCATGGACATCGACCCATTCGTCGTCGAACGTGCGGCACGGTTTCTGCCCGCAGCAGGGTACGACCGGGTGCGGGTTGTGCTGGGCGACGGCGAGCACGGTGCTCCCGGCCTCACGGACAAGGACTCCCTCGACGCGATTATCGTGACCGTCCAGGCCGCCGACATCCCGCCGGCCTGGATCACCCCTCTTGTCGAGGGCGGGCGCCTCGTGGTCCCGCTGAAAATTCACGGATACAGCTGGGCCATCGCCTTCGACAAACGCGGCGACCAGTTGGTCAGCCGGTCGTACACGGTGTGCGGATTCGTCCCCATGCAAGGTGCCGGCGCCCGGGAGGAAGACGCCGTATCCCTGCGCGGCGGGGAAGTTCGCGTGCGTTTCCCCGAGGGAGGCACAGCGGACGCCGAGCAGCTCACCCAGGCCCTGGAATCACCGCGGTACGAGCGGTGGACCGGCGTCACCATCCCCGGCAACACTCCCTTTGACAAGCTCATGCTGTGGCTCGCCACCACACTGGACGGCTTCTGCCGCCTGGCCGTCGCCCCCGAACTCGACACAGGGATTGTCGACCGCCCCAAGGGTTGGGACGCGGCGGCCGTCGTCCGAGACGGCTCCCTCGCCCGCCTGCTGAACCGGAAGACCGGCCCCTCGACATGGGAGTGGGGCATCCACGCCTACGGACCGGCCGCGGAGCAGCTCGCTGAGGAGCTGGCCCAGCAAGTCCTCGTCTGGGACCGCAAGCACCACATCAGCGACGCTCCCCTCCTGACGGTCCACTCCGCTCTCGACGAGGACACCAAGTCGAGCGGCGCCCGCACCCTCGTGAAGAGGCACGCCCGCCTCGACTTCGACTGGACACACCCGCACCACGCCGACAGCGCCTGATGACCACCCCTCTGTCTCGTGCGCGCTCTCCACCGGGGCACAACGGGCACTGACAGTCCCGTCCCCACAGGGCGTACAGCAGACCGCACTCGAGTAGCTGCCCGATGACTGGCGGGCCGTACAGTGCTCAGCAGCGGCCGTGGCATGTGGGGGCAGCCCATACCTTTCGTGGCGTCCTGCGCCCGAACGCCGGGAACGGGACAATCGGGAGAGGGAAGGCCGATGAGAGGATGCGGTGGATGTCTGCGGAGCGGGTTGATGTCGCGTACGCGTTGGTGAGCGACGCGACCGGGGGCCGGGTGCTGCTGGTGCGCAATAGGGACTCCTGGAGCCTGCCTGGCGGGCGGCGCGAGGCCGGGGAGACGCTCGCCGAGGCCGCGGTCCGGGAGACCAAGGAGGAGGCCGGGGTTGTTGTCGAGGCCGGGCCGGTCGTTCACGTCAGTGAGCGCATCGACGCCGAGGTGCACGATGTGTTCACCGTCTTCCGCGCCGAGTTGCTGTCCGGCCAGCCCGCAGCCGGGGGCCACGATGATGACGTGGTGGAGGCGGCCTGGGTGCCGGTGGATGAAGCCAGCGCGAGGATGCCGTGGTATTCAGACGGCGTGGCTGCGCTGCTGGCTGCGGCCGGGGCCGGCTACAGCACCGCCCGCGAGTAACGGACGTCCGTCACAGTGGGCGGCGGGTCGCGGCGGGCAGGCATACGGCTGCGGGGTCGCCGTCCAGGGCGCGGGCGCAGACGTCGGCGGCGTGCCGTGCGGCCTGCGCGGTGAGGGCTAGGTGCTCGTCGGTGTGGACGGCGGTCGGGTAGAAGATCCCGCGCACCAGGGCGCCGGCGCGGATGGTCTCGGCGAGGAACAGCGTCTTCAGTTGTGGCCCGCTGACCTGGGCGTTTCCGGTGGTGTCGATGCCGAGGAAGCAGTCGTAGCCGGTGAGCCGGACGTGACCGGCCAGGCCCGCTTCCGTGAGCTGGGCGTCCACGGTGTGGCGGAGTTCGGCGCCGGTGGTGTGGGCGCGGGCGAGGGCGTCGGTGGCGGCGATCTCGTTGACCAGCGCGATCATGGCGGCCAGGGCAGCGGCGTCGCTTCCGTGGGTGGTCGACAGCAGGAACAGCGGGGGTCGGCCCGGAATCGGGCGGGTGTGGTCGCCGAGCTCCATCAGGTCGCGGCGGCCGGTGAGCGCGGACAGGGGCAGGCCGCCGCCGATGCCCTTGCCCCAGCAGGTCAGGTCGGGGTGCACGCCGGTGAGGGCGCGGGCCCCGCCCAGGTGGTATTTCAGGCCGGTGACGGTCTCGTCGAAGATGAGCACGGTGCCGTGCTGGGTGCACAGCTGCCGTAGCCGGGCGAAGAACGCCGGGTCGGGCGGGGTAAAGCGGACTGGCTCCAGGATGATCGCCGCCAGGTCCTCGCCGCGGGTGGTGAAGAGGTGCTCGACGGCGGCGGTGTCGTTGTAAGGGAAGTTGAGGGTGCGGGCGGAGGGCTCGGGGTGGGTGCCGCCGCAGGCGGCGGTGGTGCCGATGAACCAGTCGCCGGTGGAGAAGAACGGGTGGTCGGTGCACTTGGCGATCATGGTGCGGCCGGTGGCGTAGCGGGCGAGTTTGAGGGAGCCGTCGACGGTGTCGGAGCCGTTCTTGGCGAACTTGACCATGTCGTCGCCGGTGGCGACCAGGCCGAGGAAGGTCTCGGCCGCCTCCAGCTCCATGGTGGTGGGCAGTTGGAAGGCGGTGCCGTGCTGTAGGGCTCGGGTGACGGCGGCGGTGACGGCGGGGTGGGCGTGGCCGAGCGGGCAGCAGGTGAGCCCGGTGAACCAGTCGGTGTAGCGGTGGCCGTCGGCGTCCCATACGAAGGCGCCCTGGCCTCGGGTGAGCAGGGGCGGTGCGGTGGGCGGCCATTGGTCGGCGGCCTTGCTGTAGGCGTGTGCCCCGGTGGGGACCAGGTGGCGCAGTCGCGTGGCGCCGGTGCGGCCGTGGGGGTGCTGCTCGTCCATGACGGGCGACTCCTTCAGGTGAGTTTCAGGGACAGGCCGCCGTCGATGGTGATGATCTGCCCGGTCAGGTAGGCGGCGTCCTCGCTGAGCAGGAAGGCGGTCATGGCTGCGATGTCGCGTGGTTCGGCGAGTCGGCCGAGGGGGATGCGGTCGTGCAGCATGGCGCGGGGGAAGCGGGGGTCGGCCAGGGATCGTTCGGTCTCCACCGCGCCGGGGGCGACGGCGTTGATCCGGAGGCGGGGTGCGTACGCGGCGGCCAGCGACCGGGTCAGCATCGAGGTGGCGGCCTTGGAGGCTTCGTAGGCGGCGGAGTCCGGGCCGGTGAAGGTCGCGGCGATGGAGGAGATCACCACGGCCGCCCGAAGGGTGGGCTGTGCGGCGGCGGCCCGCAGCAGCAGGAAGACGGCGGTGACGTTGGTGTGGAGTACCGCGTTGAAGCTGGCGGCGGTGAGTTCGTCGAGTCGGGTGGTGTCGATGACGGCGGCGCAATGCACCACCGCCTCCAGGCGCTCGCACCGGGCCACGGTCTGCCGGACAAGGTCTTCTGGCCCATCGGGGTCGGCGAGGTCTGCGGGCACGAAGGCCAGACGGTGCTGTTCGGGGTCGAGGTCGGCGGTGAGCGTGTCGGCGCGCTCAGGGTGCTGGTGGTAGGTGGCCAGGATGCGGTGGCCATCGGCGTGTAGGCGGCGAACGACGGCCGCGCCGATGCCGCTGCTGCCACCGACCACCAGCGTCGCCGGCCCCTGGCCGCTGGTGAGGGCGGTCACGGGCGGGCTCCGGTCAGGTGGTGCCGGTCCATCCAGCCGACGAGCAGTTGGCGGAAGCCGTCCAGCATGGCCTCATCCGGCCAGGCCGCCCCGAAGTAGGGAAATGCAGCGAGGTATTCGATGCCCTGGTAGACGGTCAGCCGTTCTTCGAAGCCGTCGGGCAGCGCGGCACGTGAGGTGTATCCGGCAAGGAACGGGTCGCGCAGCTGCGGGTGTTTGTCGAAGACCCACATGCCGAGTTTCACGAAGTCCCACACCGGGTCGTAGAACGCGGCGGCCTCCCAGTCCAGGAGCGCTGCGACGTCCGGATCGTCGTTCAGTAGAAGGGTGTTGGGCAGGTAGGCATCACGGTGCGTGAGCCGGGGCGTGATGTTGCCGTCAAGGCTGTCGACGAGAGTGGTGAGGCGGTCGGCGACCGCGTACAAGATCGGCGCGGGAAGGGCTTCGGTCTTCTCGGTTGCGGTGACCAGTCGCTGAATGCGGGCGGTGCACGCGGCTTGCCAGGAGGGGTAGGTGACGGTGCCGGCGCAGTCCTCGGCGAACCGGGGCCCGGGTATGCGGTGCAGCGCCGCGGCGACGTGCCCCAGGGCGCGGCCGAATCGGGTGGTTCCCTCGGTGTCGAGGCGATTCAGGGCGGTGGCGCCGTCGGTGCCATCGATCCAGGTCTGCACGTAGCAGGGGCGCTGGAGTGGGCCGACTCCGTCGCCGACGGCGACCACGAGCGGGGTGATGACCCCGCCGGCGGCGGCGAGCTGCTGGGCGGCGACCTGCCGGTACAGGTCGGACTGGTGCGGGCGGCGTATCCCTGTCTTGATCAGGTAGCGGCCCGACGCGCTGCGTATGGTCCACGACAGGTGGCCCCAGCCGCGCGAGAGCGGGGCGATGCGCTCCGCATGCTCCCCGGTGAGCTGGGTGAACGCCACCCGGGCGAGCTCGATGGGCGGGTGGTCTGCGGCCAGGGCCGGCAGGGTCATCTCTAGCCTCCAGGGTGCACGGACAGTTCGGCGAGCAGGTCGGCGGAGAACTCCACGGCGGTCAGCGGCTGGGCCAGCCGCCACACCGGCACCGCATGGGCCAGGGCGAGCGCCTGCTCTGGGCGCGCGGAAGGGGCGGGCAGATACGACTGGAGCCAGGACTCGTACGGGTCCGCGGCCGCGAGGTGAGCCGCGACCGTGCAAGCAGCGGCCTCCACGGTGAGGCGGTGCAGCTCGGGACATCCGGTGCCGCGGGCGAGCAGGACCAGGGCGGACAACTCGGCGGTCTCGGCGAGTGCGGTGCCGAGTGCGGCGGCCAGGCGGTGCGGCGTCACGTAGAGCGCGCGTTTCGGGCTGTCGGCCTCGGCTGCGGCGGTCAGCATGTCGGCGGCGCCTGCGAGGTGAGGCAGAACCTCGCGGCGGACTTCGATCGCACGCGGGTAGCCGCGGGCGGTCACCCGGCCGTCGGCGCCGACGTGGAGGGAGGCGTCGTCGTTGGCGACCAGCGCCCCGGGGTGGCGGTTCAGCGCGGCGATCAGCGTGGTGGTCTTGCCTGCGCCCGCGCCGCCGAGCAGGGCGACGCCGCCACTGTTCAAGGTGAGGACGGCGGCGTTGAGGAAGACGGCGCCGTCGGTGGCGAGTTGGCGCCGCATCAGGGCACGTAGCAGCCGCATCAGAGGTCTCATCCCACCCGGCGAGGCGGGCGGAGGAAGGCAGAGAGTGCGCTCACCGGCTCCGACGTACACAGCCACCCCCGTGCGGGACGGCACCGCCTCGCCAGCGGGGTTCGGGCCAATGCGAACGGCCCAGGTGCCGGGCGGGACGTCGTCGGCAGGGCTGGGGGTGATCCACGGGTGACAGGCGTCCGTGAGCTCGTTCAGCAGCGCGGTGTCGGCCTCCACGGAGACGCGGGCTCGGCCGCAGCACAGCACAGCGGCGCTCACTGCGGATCTCCCTGGGCCAGCAGGTTCGTCAGGCGGTTGCGCTGGGCGGCGAGGTCGCGCAGCGCCGCCAATGGTCGGGCCAAGGCAGGGCCGATGCCGCAGCCGACGCGGCGCAGGGCGGCCAGGTGGGCGGGGTCGGGGAGTTGGGAGAGCACCATGGCCGGCCACAGGGCGCGGGTCTCCGCTGCGGTGAGCGGAGCCGTGGCGTGTCGCTGGTAGCTGGTCAGGACGGCGCTCAGCAGGTGACGCTTAAGCCGGTAGTCGCCGCTGCCCGTGCGGGCGAGCATCAGCACCGCGCACGCCACGTCCGTGATCCTCGGGCGGCGGCCGATGCCGTCGAGATCGATCACGCCCGTGATCCGCCCAATGTGGTGTAGCAGGTTGTGGCCGTGGAAGTCCCCGTGCCCCCATACCAGATCGGTTGTCTGCCGCAGGTCGGTGGCGTGCTGCTGGAGGTGGTCCAGGTGGAGCCGGTAGGCGTTCAGCAGCGCGTGGTGGCCCGTGGCCGCTGCGGTCGTGGCTCGCCAGGTCTCCTCCGGTGCGGTCAGCCACGCATCCCATGCGGTGTCCGGCTCCACCACCGTGGTCGTGAGGCCAAGGTGGTCGGGTAGGCGGTGGAGGGCCGCGAGGTGGGCGGCGGCCTGCCCGGCCAGCTCGGTGGTCACGGCGTCCAGTGGGCGGCCGGGCAGGTACTCCAGCAGCAGCCACGGCTGGCCCTGCGCGTCGAGTGCCCATGGCTGTCCGTCGACCGTGCGCCGGGGCGCCGCAACGGGCAGTCCCCGGGTACGGGCCGCATGGTGAAAGCCGTGCAGGAAGGCGAGCCGTCCAGGGCGGGTGTCGCGGCGCGGTCCGCGCAGCACCCACCGGCGACGCCCGGAGCCATCGGTGAGCACGACGACCTGATTGGCTGTTGCCCCGCCGCCCAGCAGGACGCCGTCGGCGGCCGGGACGGCGAAGGCATCGCGGGCCAGCGCCACCGCCGCGCTGGTCTGTGCTGTCATCGGTCGCCTCCCGGGGCGAAGAAGCGGGCCAGCACCCCGCTGGTCAGCGCGGCGGCGGCCCGGGTCAGGTGCGCGGCCGTGTCCGCCGTGTACGGCTCGGCCCGGGGGACCTCGGCGGCCACCGGCCCCGTGTAGCCGCCCGCTGCCAGTGCGTCGAGCGCGTCGGCGAGCGGCAGGCGGCCCTGGCCGGGCAGCACGCGCGCCGATCGTCCCGTCCCGGATGCGGGTTCGGTGAGGTCGGCAACGTGCACCCAGCCGACCGCGCCGCGGGGCAGGCAGGCGATGTGTTCGACCGGGTCGAGCCCGGCCAGGGCGAGCGCCGCCACATCCACCAGCAGCCCTGCGTTGGCGGCGTCGGTCCCCTGCCAGATCCGTGCGGCCTCCTCAAGGATTGGAGGCGCGTGGAGTTCGGCGTTCACCCGCAGGCCATGGTCGCCCGCCATGGCAGCGAGCTCGCCGAGCCGGGCCGCCACTACCGAGGCCCTCGCGGTCGCCGTGCGGGGGACGAACACCGACAGCCGCGGGCACCCGACCGCGGTGGCCAGGCGGCATGAGCGCTCCCACGCCTCCAGGGCATCCGGCCACCGATCGGGTGGGACAGTGAGGTCGGCGGGGGTGCCGGAGCCGCACGAGAGTTGCCCCACCCGGAGGCGATGGCGGTCCAGGAGGCGCACGAGTTCGGTATGCCCGTGCCGGGAGCGGTACTGAGCGAGAGCGAAGGCGGGCACCTCCAGCAGCGGGAAACCGGCCCGCCCCGCGGCCGGGACCAGTTGGTCGATAGGCAGCTGGTATCCGGCGGTCGCCTGATCGACCGCGACCGTGAACACCGCAGCAGTGCGGGCCTCTTCCCTGGCCATCGCCCGATCCTTGTCAGTGCATCCGGTAGGAGCCGGCGAGGATGTTCGGCACGCTGCCGGGCAGGGCCGCGAGGGCCTTGTCGACCAGCGGCGCCACTGCCTCCACGTCCGGGGCCGGGCCTCCGTCGGTACCGGGTTCGACGCGCACCACCGCGGCCCACGGGTCGGTCAGCTCCCGGCCGCTCTGCCCCACCAGCAGCACCTCGGCGCCGTGCCCGAGCTCGGCGTGGATGCCGCTGGCGATCAGGTCGGCGGCCACGCAGTAGACCTTGCCGGTGTGGTAGACGGGGTTCTTGCCGGAGATGCCCTCCATGGTGAAGGGGCGCATCGCCGAGATCAGCCCGCCGTAGCGGTTGCCCCGTCCCACCAGGCCCTCGTCCCCGGTCTCGATCGAGGACCCGGTGTGGGTGAGGTACAGCTCCGGACGCTGCTCGTCGTCGCGGGTGTTCAGCCAGATCCGCACCTGAAGATCGGGGTAGTGCTCTGCGACGTGCCGGGCGAGCGCGGCGCGGGCCGCCTCCCGGTTGGCCACGTACTTCTCCAGGTCGGGGACGTGGGTGGCGATCTGCGGCACCGCGCAGGTCAGGTTCACCACTGAGCCGGAGCGGTGGGCCATGATCTTGATGTCGCTGCCCAGCCAGGCCGGCCGCGCCTGGCCGGCGAGGACCGGCTCGACGTCAAGGACGAGCTGCTCGGTCGGGGTGGGAGGGGAGAACGCCGCGCCGGATGAGGTGTCGTTGCACGCCAGCTTCTTCAGCTCCGGCAGATCGGCCAGCGACTGGGGGGCGAACCAGCGGCTGCGCACGTTCGCCGCATCCTTCGCGCCGATGCCGCCGGGGCTGTCGCCCTGGCTGACCTCGTAGATCAGCCGCAGATCCCGCTCGGCGTCCAGCATGGGGAAGCGGTCGGCGAAGAAGGCCCGGGTGGCGTCGGTGAGCATCTCGCGCACCGGGATCGGCTCGCCGCCGAACGAACCGGAGGCGCGCCCGGAGAGCAGGACGCGGACGGGGGCGAGGATCTGCCCGCCGCCGAAGGCGACCTGGACCCGGCCGCCGAGTATGCCGGTCTTGTCGAACTGGTGGTGTAGCACGGCGCCGAAGCGCTCGTGGGTGTAGCGGGAGTAGACGGCCGAGAGGTGTTCGCCAAGTGCGTCGGCGAGGGTGTCGGGGTGGCCGTGGCCCTTGCGCTCGACGATCTCGAAGGGCTCGTCCGCCCGGCGGGCGGTGGCGGGCATGTAGGTGAGGTTGCTGCGGTCCATGGGTGCGGGTCTCCTCGTGGCTCAGGCGTGAACGGTGGCGGAGGCGGAGCTGGCAGCGAGGTCGGTGGCAAAGGCACATAGCTGCTGCCACTGGGAGGGCAGGTCGTGCGGCGCGTGGCCGTGGGGGTCCTTGAAGAAGAACGCCAGCTCGTGAAGCGCGCCGGTGCGGCCGATCTGGTGGGCGCGGGCGGTCAGGCGGGCCAGGTCCAGCACCAGCGGGGCGGCCAGCGCGGAGTCGATGCCGGACCAGGTGAAGTCCAGGCGCATGCGCGCGCCGAGGAACCCGGTGAACGTCACCAGGTCCCACGCGGTCTTCGCATCCCCCAGGTCGGGGACCTCCTCGATGCGGACACCGCCCTCAGGCAGGTAGCCCAGCGTGGCTTCCAGCACCTCGGTCTTGCTCGCGGTCTTCGCGGCGTTCGCGCCGGGCTCAGACAGGGTGGCACCGTCCCCGCCACCGAGCAGGTTCACCGACGACCAGGAACCCACCCGCAGGTTGCGGCAGGCGAACATCGGTGCCAGAACGCTCTTGACCAGCGTCTCCCCGGTCTTGCCGTCCCGGCCCGCGTACGGAACCCGCTGCCGCTCGGCGAGCTGGGCCAGCGCAGGCAGCCGTGCCCCGGTCGACGGGGTGAAGTCCACGAAACCGCAGCCCGCGCTCATGGCCGCCCACGCGTACAGCGAGCTCGCTGGCAGCACCGCCTCGCCCGCCTTCAAGGCGGCGGCCAGCGCGTCCGCATCGCTGAGGGCCGGGTGCGGTGCGGCGGCCTGCTCGGTAGACGCGACGTGCACAACCACCACGCGCTCCAGGTCGTGACATTCGGCGAACGCGGCCAGGTCCGCAGCGATCTGCTCCGCGTCCCGTCCCGCGTGCCCGCCAGCCGGGGCTGGCACCAGCTCACGCTCCGCCTCGGCGAGGTCGGCGGCCAGGGCCTTGACGAGCCGGGCCGGGAGCACCCCGGCCTCCGCCAGGGCCTCGGCCTTCTTCCCCCATGGCACGTCGGCGACGTCGTGGCCGCCGAAGACCAGCTCGTCGATGCCGGGCAGGTCCGCCTCGGCGAACGGCTCCAGCGCAGTCACCATGCCGCCGGTGCCGGCCAGGCGCGCCCGGATCGCCAGCGCTCCGACCACCGTGGTGATCGCGACCGATCCCCGCGCCCCGATCAGCCACACGCCCGTACGGCCCGTGCCCGTCTTTTGTGCAGGCATCCCCCACACCCTCTCCATGGCTCCGCGGCCCCCGCTCAGGGGCCTGGTCGACGGCCCCTCAAGACAAGCGCCGACCGGACCGAGCGCGAAATGCCCTTGTTGTTGCCTCGCGTTGCCTCACGGCGACCGTGCTGGTCCCGGCTGTCAGTGGCTGCACCTACGGTGAGCGGTGCACTGCTCGCGCTCTGTCACCCACCCCGAGGAAGGCACCTCGCCGTGACGCCGCAGCTGTTCACTCACCCGCTGGCCTTCCTCCGGCACACCTTCGGGTCCAAGCCACTGACCGCCGAGCAGTACCTGCGGCTGGTGGCTGCCCGTCACGCCGCCCTCGGCTACGGAGTGATGGCCACACGGCGGGAAAAGCAAAGTCGCTGGGAGAGCGGCACCGCGACCCCCGAGCTCCCGGCTCGGCTCGCCATCGCCGACCTGCACGGCATACCGGCCGAAGCCGTGCACACCCTGCCATGGCCGGACTGGTTACTCCTGGCCCTCGATAACCGCACGGTCATCGACTTACCGTGGACTCAGGCGGGCATGCTCCATGCCCTGGCGGACACCGCTCGCGGAGGGCCAATGGACCGACGTGCGTTCCTCATCGCCACCGGCGCCACCCTCACCGGCGCCGCCGACCACTTCCTCGCCTCCCTCGGACACCCAACCCCCACAGCAACCACAGGCCGGCTGAACGTCACCCCGGCCACGGTCGACCACCTCGAACAGCGCCTCAATCACCTACGCCACCTCGACGACACCCTGGGCGGCGGCAGCCTGCGCACCCTCGCCACCGAGGAACTCAAGCTCGCCACCAGCCTGCTGGACAACGCCCGCTACACCAGCACGGTCGGCACCAGGCTCCACTCCGCCGTCGCCGAAGGCGCCCGGCTGTGCGGCTGGCTGTCTTTCGACTCCGGCCACCACGCCGCCGCCCAGCGCTACTTCCTCACCGCCCTGCGCGCCGCAGCAGCCGCCGACGACCGCGCCACCGGCGCCAACACCCTGGCGTTCATGGCCATCCAGACCTACTCCACCGGCAACCCCGCCGACGCCGTCGACCTCGTCGAAGTCGCCCAGAACGCGCTCGGCCAGAAAGGCACCCCACGCGTGAAGGCGATGCTTCACGCCCGCATCGCCCGCGCCTACGCCAAGACCGGCCAGCGCAAAGAGTGCGCCCGCGCCCTGAACGACGCCCTCGACGCCCATGCCCAGGGCCCGCACGACGACGATCCGGCCTGGTCCTACTGGCTCTCAACCGGCGAACTGGAAAATCTGGCGGGCTCATGCGCACTGGATCTCGGCGATCCCACTCGAGCCCTGCACCACTTCGACGCCGCGCTGGGCGCCGCGTACGACCAGGACGGCTACCACCGCGACCACGCCCTCTACCTCACCCGTGCCGCCGAGGCCCACCTCGCCCAAGGCGACATCGAACACGCCTGTGCCAGCGCCTCCCAGGCCGTCACCCTGCTCGGCGGCGTCGCCTCCGCCCGCAGCTCCTCCACCCTGCGCGGCTTTCGCGACAAACTCGCCCCCCACCGCGACGCACCACCCGCCCGTGACTTCCTCGCTTCTCTCGCCAGCTGACCGTCCCGTCGGCCCGGGCTGACCTGGTTCCGAACACGCGGTGAGGACTGCGGGCACCCAGGGCGCATCCGCCTTCGCGGCGATAGCGCCCTCACGCGGACGCACTGCCTGTGCCGCGACTGCTGTACCCAGCCCAAGGCCATCGCACCATCGGCTGGACGCCCGTCTTCCTCATCCTGAACGTCGGCAGCTCAGTGAAGTCCGCATCGCGTGCACTGCGAGGCCGTGCCGACGGGTCGGTACGGCGGTGACGGCTGTGATCGGCCGAACCTGATCGGTCGTGCTGGAACACGCAGGTCGCGGACAGGCAGAGCGTCAGTAACTGGCCGAATCAGATCACTCAGGGCCATTCCTCGGTGCTGCGGTGTCAGAGCCGCGTTCGGCCGACACCACGCACAGGCCCGACTCCTTACGCCGCTCCCTACGAGCGGAATTCGGCGAGCGGATCAGTGACGACCTCGCGCCACCGTTCCCTGTGGCCGCTAGCACGGAGCCGGTAGTACACCGTCTCTCGCCGCCCCGTCTCAGCCACACCGTCGTGGTCACCAATGTTGTGGGCTAGCAGGTAGTGTGCAAAAAGTACGCTGCCCGCGCGGCCGACGGCCTGTGTCGGCTCACCGAGTTCGATCTTCGGATAGGGGCCTGGATTCATCTCCTCGACCCGAGCCAGGGCGTCCGCGCCGAATTCGGCGAGGTACTGTCCGAAACGCAGATGGGTGCCCGGCCAGACCCACAGGTTCCCCCGGTGCCGCCGGTCATGATCGGTGAGCCATACACCAGCCAGCAGCGAGAACGTCCCCGGACGTCCATCCTCTTCACCCGGCGTCAGGCCATCGACGTGCGGCCCACCCGGCGGATGCGGCCATGGCGGGACCGTTGTGGCCACCTGTGCGGAATCGGGATCCTGCACGGCCAGGTCCGTACGTAGTAGCTGGTCGGCGAGCTTCCCAATGCCCGTCTCCTGATAGAAGGAGAGCAGCGGATGGCCGGTTGAGGGGAAACGCGGCCATAGGAAGTACGGTCCGACGTGGTCGTCGGCACAAGGCTTCCGCTCCAGCATGGCAGCAACCATCCGGCGCCCCTTGGCGATCTGCTCGTCGCTGAGCACCCCGGGGATCACTACGAATCCCTGCTGACGGAACGCGGTCCTCATCTCGCCAGTGATGGTCACCATGCAGTCCAGTGCATCAAGCGGCGTATCCTCCAGCAACCGAATTACCTTGCCGACCAGGCCCACGCGCCATCGCAGCCGGCACCGGTACGTGATGTTGGGCGTTCAACGCTGTGTAGTACGCGTCGGCGGAGTAGGTCGAGGTTGGCCGCCCTAATCCCGTGTACTTGAAGAGACGCGCGTCACGTGTCCCACGACCTGGCTGGAACTGGCAACCTGTGGCAGGGCGCCGCCGATCTGCCGTGTCTCATGTTCGATGGGCCTCGGAATCGCTCGCTCCTGGCAGCATGGCTTGAGGAAGATCGTTTATCCATACTCTTCCCACACTCATCGCCGGACCATCCTGCCCCCGGATACGACGAGACGGGCGTTGCGCAGGGCTCCGAGGTCCGTGAGCGGGTCCCCGTCTACGGCGAGGATGTCGGCGCGGTGGCCTTCGGCGAGGCGTCCAGTGTCAGTGATGCCCAGAGCCTGGGCGGCGTCCTCTGTGGCCATGTCGATGATCTTGTCGTTGGTCAGCCCGAGGTACTGGTAGAACTCAAGAGCGCTGACGATCCTGTCGAAGGCTGCTCGGGGCACGCCGGCGTCGGTGCCCGCGATCATGGGAATACCGAGGCGGGCCATCCATCGCATGGAGCTGAACATCTCTTCCGCCCTCTGGTGGCCGACCCTTTCGGCGAGGGCCCGCCAGTTGGGGCTGGTGGCCGGGCAGACCGAGATGCCTTGCGCCTTGATCTTTTCGGCGAGGTCCTCGCGGAGATCGAAGCCGCCCTCCTCGCTCATCCAGGTGCAGTGTTCGATGGTCGCCACGCCAGCGTTTACTGCTGCCTCGATGCCGTCGGTGCCGTGTGCGTGGACGGCCACGGGAAGTCCGTGGCGTCCGGCTTCTTCCACCGTGACGCGAAGCTGGTGCTCCGTGAACTGGTTCTGCCAGATGGCGGGGCCGTCCTTGGTCATACCGCCGCCGGTGCCCATAATCTTGATGACATCCGCTCCCCGGTCCGCGTTGCGGCGCACCATGTCACGGATGGCGCCCTCGTCGGCGACTTCTCCTCCGAACATGTACAGGTGTCCTCCGGGGGAGGTCAGCGGTGTGGCTGAGGACAGGATGCGTGGGCCGGGCAGCGTTGTGTCGTTGATAGCGTCGCGGAGGCGGATGACCAGGCCGTTGCGATCTCCGAGGTCCCGCACGGTGGTGACGCCGCTGTGCAGGAGCTGCTGTGCGCGTTCGGCCATGCCCTCCAGCAGGGCGTCATCGTCGGTGTTCTGTACGGCGGTGAGGGGGTCATTGCTGGCGTCGAAGATCAGGTGGACGTGCGAGTCGATCAGGCCCGGCAGCAGCGTGCCGTGCGGGAACGCTGTGGGGGGCAGTCCCGCGGGGGCGAGCCGTTCGATTTCCTCACGTGGTCCGACCGCGGCAATCCTGTCCCCGCGCACCAGTACGGCACCGTCGGGAATGAAGGATCCGTTGAGGCCAGTGATGACCCGGCTGGCTGTGATCAGTGATTCGGTCATGCTGCCACTCCTTAATGGTTGGTTGCGCCCGTTGGCTGGGGTGCCGGGCCAGGTGATTCACCGTGGGGGGTGGTTGTTGCGCGCGCTTGGCTGGCTGTTCAGGGCTTGTGAGAGGAGAACGAGTTGCCGTACGTCGGCGTCGAGACTGTCTTCACCGGGCTGGGCGACGGCTACGGCTCGTGCAGGCTCGGCCTCGTCGACCGCATGGGTCCTCAGGGCTGACCGCAGATGACCGGCGAGAACTTCGGGGCCCGCGTCCTCCGGCACACCGAGTTGGGCGAGGTAGGGGCTGACGTGTACCAGACCGTCGCGGCATTCCAGGGCCCGGCGGTAATAGCGGTAGTGAGTGCCGCGCAAGAACAGCCGGTCGCGCCAGCCACTGGCGGGCACCCGGTTGAGGGCGTGCTGGGGAAACGCGTCGTGCAGCGCTTCCCATAGCGGGCGCATACGTCGGTACGCACGGCGATGCTGCAGCCAGATCCGCGCGCTCGCCACCCGCATGGCAATGCTGGAGTAACTGACGCCGACGACGAAGAGCGGGATGGCGAGCGCCAGGAGGACGTGGGAACCGCTGTTCAGCCATCCGGGCACATGCGCACCGCGCCACCGTGTTACGTCGATGGCGATGCGGCCGACGTTCGCCGCCACCAGGGCTGCAAGGGCGCCCGCTGTGAGCCATAGTCCCGTGGCCAGAGGGCGGAGCGAGATGCGGGCGTAGCGCCAGGTCCACCGTAGTGCCGCGGCGAACGCGTAGACCAGGTAGAGCAGGGCGGTCACGTAGAACACGGCTACTGGTGTTCTCGTCATGTCGGCGGTGGCGAAGCCTCGGCCTCTGATGTTGTCCGGTGTGGTGAGGGTCGTCAGGGCGAGGACGGCGATGGCCAGCGCCAGTGGCAGTGCCTCCCATCGGGCACGGCGGCTGGCTGTTTGCCGCTCTTCAGCGGAGAAGAGATACACGCACATCAGCCAGTAGACCGCGCCCAGAAGCAGCACGTTCTGTACCAGGCGAGCGGTGCCCAGGCCCGTGAGGTGGTCGACGAGGCCGGCCCAGGTGTCCAGGCCCAGGGTGATGGTCGCCGCCGTGCAGGTGACGCAGAGAGCGATCGCGCGCAGCGTGAGGTCGCGAGGCGCCCGGGAGAGCTGGAGCAGCTTCCAGAGGGCGGCGAGGTGGAGGATCGCGGCCGTGATGAGGGAGCGGGTCACAGCCACCCCAGCCGGTCTCCGAGGGCCGTCTGGACCCGGTCGAGGCTCGGGGTGGAGGCCGGTCGCGGGGTGACACGGTCCAGGACCGAGGCCCACTCCATGATGATCGTGGCGACCAACTCGGCTTGGCGTTCGTGCTCTTCGTCGTATGCGGTGCGCCGCAAGAGCCGTTTCACCGCTTTAACCGAGAGGTTGGGGACCGCGGTCTTCCACAGTTCGTCGTCGTCGAACGCGTCGCTGTCGTGGTCGGCGAGGATGTGGCCCACCTCGTGGAGGATGATGTGCCGCTGGTGACTCGCGGTGGTCTCCTGCTGATACAGGATGTAGTCAGTGGACGGGGCCGCGATCCATGCGCCGAAGGGTCCCGGCACCGGGAGTGCGTGCGGCACTAGCCGGATAGGGCGGCCGCGTCGCTCGCCGAGTTTCTGGCAGAGTGTTTCCACTCGCAAGGGGGGCTGGATGCCAAGGGCTCGCAGTTCTCGCTTGCAGCGTCTGCGAAGCTCTCGTTCTTTCACGTTGATTCTCCTGCACACGACCCCCGTCGCGACAGCAGCACCCCCTCTTCACGGCATGACGTCGCCTCAGACGCGTCAGTCGCGATGCTCTGCCTGCTCCAACCTGTAGACGACGTCCAGCAGGTCCATTACCTGCTTCCGTCCTTTGTCCGACAGCTCGCCGGCACGCATGGCCATCAACTTGATGTCGCCGTTCTCGAACGCCTCGTTGACGCTGGCCTGCTCGGCAGCCATTTGCGCCAGCTTCCCGTCGACCTCTCCGGCGACCGCGTCGTCGAAGAAGTAGGCGACAGGCACGCCGAAGAAGTTCGCCAATGCCTGCAAGTGGCGCATGGTCGGGTTGTCCTTCTTACCCTTCCGCAGCTGCCAGATGTAACTCTGGGAGATAGTGATCCCCGTCTTGGAGATCGCCTGCGCCACGTGCTCGTTGCTGTGCTCCCGGCCGTCGTCGGTGATCGCCTGGAACAGTTTGTTGATCTTGTCCGCCAGGGTGCGGGTCTGTTCGCTCACCACTTCCCCTCTCGATTGCCAATCCGCGAGTGTACACGAGTGGAGACGACACAGACTGGCACCTTCACGACAGTTGAGCGGACAGCGATCTCGATATAGGGTCACTCATCAGCGACTTCCACTGAGATGGAAAGCCGACCGAATGATGTCTACATGTGAGTGGAAGCAATGACCGAGCCCCAGGACTCGTCTCCGGCCACAGAGGCGAACACCCCCGGACGCCGGACCCTCGGCACCGAGGAAGGCCCGGCACCTACGCGAGACACTCTGCCACCCCTCGCCCCGAGGGCGACCCTCACCCAATCACAGGCAGTGCACGCAAATCACCCTTTTCGCCTTTGGTCGGAACCTGAGTCCCAAGGTGATCGAATGCCTCACGACCAGCGCAGCAAGAAGATCGAATTACTTGCTGGAGCCAGTGAGAAACTCAGCGCACTGTGACGGACTTCTCGGCATTACCGTGAATCATCATCTCCGGTATCACCATTCGGCCAGCACTCGCCTCACAGCAACGAGCTGGCCACAGGCGACTTCACCGGTCACGTCGCGACGGCGTGCGGCCATGTGCCACCAATAGGGTCGCCATGCACGGAGGGGTTGCTTGAAGATCCCTGTCGAGACATCCGAAACACCGGCACACCACAATCGCCCGGATTCCAGGCCGACTTGGGGCAGGCGAGGCAATGTCTCACCCCGCGAGTTCCAGCAAACCGTTGAGCCGCCTATGAATCGTGACCCGGTATCCACATTTGTTCGTGGCCGGTCTCCGGGCACTCCGCTCAGCGAAGACAGCAAGGGCCGATGTGTGGCACACACCGAATCGCCAGGCGGAATGAGTCCGGAAAGCAGCGACGACGCCTGGGCGGGCGGCTCTCATACGCCGGTCGCGGTGCGGCACTCCGGCCCAGGCAGGGGTCACAGACCATCCCACCCTCGTCACTCTCTGCAACCAGTACAGAGTTTAAGAACCAACTCTGGATCTTGACACGGGTCCGTGCGTATGTTCGTCGTCCCCGGGCAGCCCGCCCGCGGCAACGGACGTGAGGAGTAAGCAAGCACGGACCGGACCGAATAGGTCCGCAATACAGCGACGGCGTCCGAGAGCGAACTCCCGGACGCCGAACGCTAAGCGGCATATCCGCCCCGGCAAGGGCGGAGCTTGCCCACCATCACCACGCTGATCCCATTCCACCGGGCGCGTCAGCGTGGCAACACTGCAAAGGGGAGTATCGCATGCCTTCTGCCCTGCGTAAAAGGCCCTTTCGCCTGGCCTGCGCGGCAGCCACCTCCGCCTCGGCACCTTCGTACCCTGAGCCGGAGCACACCATCCCGACACCGGCGAGCCGCCAGTCCCGTCTGCTCATCGGGAGCGGCCGATGAGCCGCGAAGCCCGCGAGTGGGTGTGGGACCACAGCTCCAGCCGGGGGGCCGCGCGCCTGGTACTGCTGTCGATCGCCGACCGGGTGGCCGACGAGCAGTGCGTCTCCTGGGCCTCGCTGTCCAGTCTGGCCAAGCGCACGCGCGCTTCTGTCTCCACGGTGCGCGAGGCCATCGACCGTCTGGTTGACGCCGGTGAGCTGGAGCAGCTCGACGACCTCACTGGCCCGCAGCGCAGCACCGTCTACCGCCTCCCCCTGGCCGCCAAGGCCGTGGCAACCGCGAGGGAGCAGGACGATGACGCCGACCAGACGTCGGCGGACGGGCCCGAGGTCACCTCGAGGCTCCGGATCTCGGCCCTGCGGCGGTGCGGGATCCGCCCGCGTGAGGTGCCGGAATCTGCCGCGAGGGTCCGGAAACCGGCAGTACCGGAATCCGGCAGGTCCCGAAGGAAACCGGCACAGCGACGTGCCGGAAACCGGCACAGCGATGTACCGGAAACCGGCACACAGAACCGTAGTAAACCTGATTTGAACCGTAGGTACAGCAGTGGTGGTGCTGCCGTCACCTCGGCTGCCGAGTGGCAGGTCGACTCTGCCACCCACACCTGGGCCCGCCAGCAGGGACACCTCGACCGCCTCGGCGAGCAGGGCCTGCGGGCCGCCGACGCGAAGTGGCGCCTGCACCGAGCCGACTGGAAACCCCGCTCCTCGGATGCCTGGGCTGCCGACTGGCGCTCCTGGGTCGCCCGAGAGCACCCCCCAGCTCGCCAGAACCTCCACGCCGTACCCGACGGCGGACACCGCCCGGCGCACGGCATGACCCGCACCGAGGCGCACCAGGCCGCCCTCCTTGCCGCCCTCGACGAGCCGACCGGAACGGAGGGCTGACCGTGGACCGCCGCGAAATCGCCGCTCTGCTGGCCTATATCGGCCGACTCGACCCCCGCACCATCCGCACCGACCAGGGCGAGGCCCGCGACCAGCTCGCCCAGTGGCACGAGCTGCTCGGCGACGTGCCGATGGCGACCCCGCACGGCTGGGACGCCCGCGTCGCCGCCCGTCAGCACATCCGCACCTCGCCGTACCAGATCCTGCCCGCGGACGTGGGCCGTCCCTGGGAGGGCTACCGGCGCGACCGCCTGGCGAGGCACTCCGACCCCACGCCGTCCGTCGACCCGGACGACCAGGCCGCCTGGACCGCCGAGCTGGCCGGCACCCGCCGCGCGGTCGCCGCCGGCACCGCGCAGCCCGCGCAGGCCCGGGCGATCACCAGCGGTCGCGGCGGGATCGATCCGAAGCTGGAGGCGAGGCTGCGGGAGATCGGCTCCTGCATACCGCCTGCCGCCCGCGTCGCCCTCGCGCCCTACCGGCCCGCCCGAGCAGCCCGCGAGGCCACCGTCGCGCAGGGGCTGCCCGACGCCCTGAGCGTGAGGTGTGAGTGGTGCCTGGCCCAGTCCGGCGAGCCGTGTCGTCGCCGCCGGATCGGCCCCGACGGCGGAGCGCGCGGAACCGCCCCGCGCGCCACCCCGCATCCCGGCCGTCTCGATCTCGCCGCCGCCCAGCAGACCGAGCAGGTCCACCAGCCGGCCATGACCTGACCGGCGCATCCGGCCCGCGCAGCCCGTCCGATGCACCGCCACCCAACATCACCGTCCCGCTCCGGCTGCGGCGCACGCCTTCGCGTCACATCCGGCACCCGACACCGCGCCCGCCCAGCACCGCCCCGACCGGCCGACGCGGCAGCACAACGGAGATCGCCTTGCGCCACATCACCACCCACGACGCACCGGCCACCGGCCTGCGCGGCATCGGAGACACCAGCTGGCACACCCGCGGAGCCTGCCACGGCATGGACGTCGAGGACGCCGACGCCGTCTTCTTCCCGCTCCCCCGGGACCACCAAGCCATCGCCGAGGCGAAGGAACTGTGCGGCTGGTGCCCAGTACGTCGCGACTGCCTCGACTTCGCCCTGGAGAACGCCCTTAAGGAGGGCATCTGGGGCGGCCTCACCGAAGCCGAGAGGCGTCCCTTCCACGACGGACTGCCCCAGCGCCTCGACTACCGGCGCGTGATCGCCTTCTTCCAGGGACGCGACATGCATCTGACCGAGGCCGAGCGGCAGGTCGTCATCGACCACGCCTACGTCCGGGGCTGGCGGCCGGACCGGCTCGCCGCAGCCCTGCGGATCAGCCACAAGCACGCCCGTGACCTGCTCCGGCAGGCCGCCAACAAGGTCTTCGACCGCGACCGCACCTACGGCGTGCCGCGGCCCAAGAAGAAGCGGAAGAAGCCCACCCCTGCAACGGGCAGCCCCGCTCCGGCCGCACCCGGCACACAGCAGCCGGCAGCCCGCCCGGCAGCGTCGACTCCGGCGCACGCCCCTCTCGGAAAGGTCGCATGACCCACCCCGTCCTATCCCTCGGCGCCGCTCCGGACCTCCCTCTCCTCCTCGCCGCCGGAGTGCCCGCCGCCCTCGTGCTGGTACTGACCGCCTGGACCATCCGGCGCCGGGGTACGCGCCCGCAGAAACGTCTCGGCGGTCCGGCGGTCAAGGTCGCCGCCGTGGCCGCCCTTGGCTGCACCGCCTACAGCGCTGACACCTCGTGGCGTTTCGCGGCCGACTACCTCGACATGGCCGGCACCGCAGAGCGGGCCGGGATGTTCGCCGCCGCCGAGCTGGCGCTCTTCGCGACCGCGCTGATGGCCCGGCAGAACCTGGCCACGCAAGGCGCCCCCGGCCTGCCGGGAACCCTGGTCTGGATGATCACCGGAGTGCAGGTGATCCCGGCCTATGCCGAGAGCGGTCCTATCGGCGGCACCGTCCGCGCCTGCGTCGGGCCGGTCATGGCGGCGATGTTGTGGCATATCGCCATGGGCATCGAGCTGCGTCTGAGCACCCCGGGCGCCGCCTCCCACGGACTGATCGCCGTCCTGGGGCGTGAGGCGCGCGAACGGCTCCTGTCCCGCCTCGGCATCGCCGCGCGAGACCGCGACGCCGCGCAGATCAGCCGGGACCGGGCCACCACCCGCGCCGTCGCCCTCGCCACCCGCCTCTCCGAGCGCACGCCCGAGCAGCAACGGAGCTGGCGCGGCCGGCGACTCACCCGCCGCCTATCCAGGGCGGTCGGCAGGGCCTCGGTCGGCACCGACGCCCACCAGTGCGCGCAGCTGCTCGACCAGCTCGCCGCCCGTCGGCACGCCCTCGCGCTCGCCACGGTCCCACTTCCTTCTCCCTGGTCCCCGGCTCACAGCACCTCAACGGCAGCGACGGTCCCGACGCCACCGGTCTCGAAGGCGGCGGTCCCCGGAGCCGGTCCCCACGGGCCCAAAGAGTCGGACGGGGACCGGGGACCGAGCGCCCCGAGGGGACCGGTCCCCGGGCCTGCGGACTCGAACGCGTCAGCAGGCTCGGGGACCGAAGGCGACGAAGCGGGGACCGAGTCCCCAAAAACGGACGCGACCCCGGGGGCCGGTCCCGCCAATCCGGAAGGCGCAGAGGGGGACGCTGCGGGCACGGGGACCGACCTCACTCCGCGAGAAGTTCCTGCTCAGGGCCCTGATTCGCATCGGGGACCGAACGCCGCCGAGTCGGGGACCGAGACCACCGGGGACCGGGGACCGACCAACACCGACACGGGGACCGAGACCACCGGGGACCGGAGACCGACCAACACCGACACGGGGACCGAGACCACCGGGGACCGGAGACCGACCAACACCGACACGGGGACCGAGACCACCGGGGACCGGAGACCGACCAACACCGACACGGGGACCGAGACCACCGGGGACCGGAGACACAAGGTCCCCCTCCCGCGGAAGACGACCACGAAGCCGCGGACGAAGAACAAGGGGAAGCGCGGCCGGCCCCGCACCCCGCAAACACAGCGCCCGCCACGCGAGCCGGAACAGTCGGTGGACCAGCTCGTCCAGCAGGTCCGCCCCCACGTCCCCGCCCTGCTCAAACGGGACGGCAACGAGTCCGTCACCCGGGTCCAGCTGCGGGAGATCCTCCGCCGCGAGGGCCTGAAGGGCGGCCGGAACGACCGACTGAGCCTCGTCCTCCAGGAACTACGGAGCGAGGACGCCACCACGAAAGCAAGGAGCACCACTCGATGAAGACCTGCCACCAATTCGCGGCCCTTCGTGAGGAGTACGAACGGGAGATCGGCTATCTAAGCGCCCATTCCCAGCGGCATACCGGCAGGCCGTCGGCGAAGGCCAGTGCGAAGCAGGCCACGACGACGAAGGCCCGGATGGCCAGGGCGCTCAGCGGCCACGTCGGGCGCTGCCCCGAGTGCGGCTGAATCTACGAAGCCGCAGCTCACCGTCCCCACCGCCCTGACCGGTGGCCCGGCCAGTGCCGTCCCCACCGCACTACTCCAAGGAAATCACCATGCGGCATGCCGCCGTACCCGACCGCTTCGACAGCCGCCTGATCTGGGCTCTGCTGCTCACGTTCCTCCCGTACGGACTGCTCCTCTTTGCTGTAGACGGCTCCGAGCAGATCCATCACCTGAGGGAGGGTGTCGCCGACTTCGTCCTCGGCATCCTGGATGTCGTCCGCGATGCTCCGGGTTGTGGGCAGTGACGAACCCGGTCCCAAGCCCCTCCCCCACCCCAGGTGAGCGTGAATCCAACTCGGTCTCGGGGCGAGCAAGTTATCGGCCAAGACACTCTTCCCCGTCGGGGAAGGTGTCTTGGCCAGAGCACGCCCCGGGGGTGGCGGGTGCGGACCAGCACCGGGGGGTGCTGGTCCGCGAGGCAGCGACCGAGGGCGGATCGCAGCCGGAGGAGAAGCCGTCGCGGCGCAAGCGCCGCGACGTGAAGAAGACCTCACGCAAGCGCTCGCCGAAGCCGCCTGCGCGTAAGCGTGATTACGTGTGCAGCGTCCGCCTGAACGACGACGAGAAGAATCAGCTGTCCACTGCCGCCAGCGCGACCCGTACGAGCCTGCCGGCCTTCCTCGCCCGTAGCGGTCTCGCCGCCGCGCAAGACCTCGACAACACGGCCGCCGCCATCGCAGGCCGCCGCGAGCTGGTCGCCGAGCTGTTCGCCGCCCGTCGGCACCTCGGACAGGTCGGCAACAATCTCAACCAGATCGCCCGCGCCATCAATTCCGGCGGCGAGCCAGCAGAGATCGACGCGGTCGTCATGGCGGTCCAGCGCGCTGTGACCCGCGTACAGGCGGCCACCGACCTGCTGCTGGACCAGCGCTGACCTGGCTTCCGTGCAACATTCCGCAGCCACCACTCCCTCTCACCATCCCGGACACCAGCATGATCCCCCGGATACAGAAGCGCGGGCAGCGCACCATCGGCCTCCTGTACTACCTGTACGGGCCTGGGAAGTACGAGGAGCACATCGACCCACATCTGGTCGCCTCCTGGGACCACAACGCCCCCGACCCCGGCCGGGACCGATCTGTCACCCTCCAGCAGCTCCAGCAGCTCCTGGACCAGCCCGTTGAGAACATCGACCGGGCACTGCGGCCGAAGAAGCACGTGTGGCACCTGTCCGTCCGCAACGGTGCCGAGGACCGGATTCTGACAGACGAGGAGTGGGGCGAGGTGGCCCGTCGGATGGCCGCCGCCGCCGGTATCGACAACCCGGAGCAAGATGCCGGCTGCCGGTGGGTGGCTGTCCGGCACGCCGCCGACCACATCCACATTGTCTCCACCCTCGCCCGCGAAGACGGCTATAAGCCTGATCTCAACCACGACGCCGCGCGCGTCCAAAGCGAGGCGCGCTCCCTCGAAGTGGAGCTGGGCCTGCGCCGCCTCAACAAGGGCGACGGCACCGCTGCCCAGCGCCCGACCAGTGCCGAGCGCCACAAGGCTAAACGCCAGGGCCGCGTGTGCACTGCACGGGAGGAACTTCGGGAGACCGTGCGCCGCGCAGTGGCTGGCGCAACCAGCGAGGAGGAGTTCTTCGACCGGCTGGCCGCCGCCGGCCTGCTGCTCCGCAAGCGCCTCGCCCCCTCCGGTGACTTGATCGGATACAAGGTTGCTCTGCCCGATGACCACAACAAGGACGATGATCCGGTGTTCTACCCTGGCGCGCGCCTTGCGCCGGATCTCTCCCTGCCGCGGATCCGGGAGCGCTGGGCTACCCACATTCAAGACCAGGGCACCGCACCGCTCGATCCGCTTGTCCGTACGGCCCCGAACGGTCCGGCCGCCGCACGCCGACGCGCGGCCTCGGCCGCGTGGCACGCGGTGCTGGTTATCGAGCAGACCAACGACGCCGTCACCGCCGCATACATCGCCGCAGCCGGTGAGGTCTTGGACGCTCTCGCGAAAACCTCCGCTGCCCACACCCGTCACGAACTTCGGAACGCTGCCTTCGCGTTCGAGCGGGCGTCCCGTTCCCACGTCCGCGCCAAGCGCGGTCACGACCGGGCACTGCGGCAGGCCGCACGCGACCTCATCCACGGCGGTCCGGCGCTCGGCCGCGGGGAGGACGGCGCGACCACCGCGATGGCGATCGACATGTTGTTCTTCCTCATCACCGCCACTGCCCATTGGCACGCCAAAAACAACCACGACCAGCAGGCCGCCGCAGCCCGTCAAGCCGCCGAGCACCTGCGCGCCGCCTACCAGGCCGCTGCCGCCCAGCCCCTCGGCGCCCTCTACCAGCGCGGTCGGCGTCTGGGCCGTCCTCTGCTACAACAGCAGGCGGCGGTGGTGCGCGAGGCGCTGCCGGAGCTGGCCGAGCAGATCCTCGCCGAGCCCGGCTGGTACGCACTCGCCGCCACCCTGACCGACGCCGAGAACGCCGACCACTCCCCCGCGATGCTCCTCACGGTGACCGCTGGGGAACGAGAATTGGAGAGTGCGGAGTCGGTCACCGATGTACTGGTGTGGCGACTGCGTCAGGCGGCAGACCTGCCCGCCGACACCACCGGCCTGTGGCCGCAAGAAAACGGAGCCAGGCAGCCGAGGCGGCGCGCGCGGCGTCCAGCGCAGCCACGGACCGGCCCCCGCAGCCACAGTCAGTAACTGTGGCCTGGAGGCTCCCTTGGGATAAGTCGGGTAGGACGCGCAGCTGGAGCCATGCCGAGCAGGCCGGTAAAGCACGAACCGCCAGAGTCACCGCACTGTACAGCTGCCCTAACCACTACATCGAGAGATTGACCAGGGAGACCGAGAAGAAAACGGCACTCCACGATTCGCCGACTCCGCACCCTGTCAGCCAGTCCGCCGAGCGCTACCAATGGCAGACATTGAAGAAGCGGCGAACCCGACGACGACCATACGCAGCACGGGGGTTGGCCACCGCAGGTCTACACTGCCGACCATGACGCGGAGTCCTGTCGATCTGGCGATCTTCGATTGTGATGGCGTGCTGGTGGACAGCGAGCGGATATGCGTCAAAGTAGACGCGATGATCACGGCTGACCTGGGGTGCGCGTTCACCGAGGAGGAGATCATCGAGAAGTTCGTCGGCTCCTCCACCGAGGTCTACACGGCTGCCGTGGAGGAACGGCTTGGACGCCGCCTGGAGAAGAACTGGCTGCGGCAATACGAGCATCTCTACCAGGCGGCCCTCGAAGCTGACTTGACCGCTGTCGATGGCGTCGCAGAAGCCCTGAACAGCCTTGCGATGCCCGTTTGCGTTGCATCGAACACTGGTCACGCCAGCCTCAGGAGAAACCTGGAGATCGTCGGTCTGAAAGACCACTTCGAGGGGCGCATCTTCAGCGCAGCCGATGTCGCCCGAGGCAAGCCTGCCCCCGACCTCTTCCTGCACGCTGCGCGATCCATGAGTGTAGAACCCCGGCGGTGCGTGGTGATCGAGGACAGTGCGTACGGAGTTCAGGCAGCCCGTGCCGCCGGTATGCGGACTTTCGGCTACTGCGGCGGCCTCACGCCGGCCTCGCGGCTGGAAGGACCAGGCACCACGCTGTTCGACGAGATGCGCGACCTGCCCAAGCTGCTGGCCACCACTACCCACTGAACTTCCGCAGCACCTTGCTCCTGCCACTTGGCTCCGTGAGCCGGAGACACTCCCCCGGCTCACGGCTGAGCTGCCGTCTCCCGGTCTGCTTCAGGCTCCGGTGACTTCGATGGCCGCCAGGTTCTTCTTGCCCCTGCGCAGTACCAGCCAGCGTCCGTGAAGGAGCTCGTTGGCCGTGACTACGGCATCCTCGGCAGTCACCTTGACGTTGTTCACGTAGGCGCCACCCTCCTTCACGGTGCGGCGGGCTGCCGACTTGCTCGGCGCCAGGCCGACCTCCGCGAACAGGTCGGTGACCTGGCCGAGCTCGCTCACCTTGGCGTTCGGGAGCTCGGAGATCGCGGCGGCCAGCGTTGCCTCGTCGAGTTCGGTGAGCTCGCCCTGCCCGAACAGCGCCTTTGACGCTGCGATCACAGCGGCGCACTGGTCGGCACCGTGCACCAACGTGGTCAGCTCCTCGGCAAGGGCACGCTGCGCGGTACGGGCTTGCGGCCGCTCCTCGGTCACCTTCTCCAGCTCCTCCAGCTCCTCGCGGGACTTGAAGGAGAGGATGCGCATGTACCGAGAGATGTCCCGGTCATCCGTGTTCAGCCAGAACTGGTAGAACGCGTACGGCGTGGTCATCTCCGGGTCGAGCCAAAGCGTGCCCGTCTCGGTCTTGCCGAACTTGGTGCCGTCCGCCTTCGTCATCAGTGGCGTGGCCAGCGCATGCACCTCGGCGTGCGGCTCCAGGCGGTGAATCAAGTCCAGACCGGCCGTGAGGTTGCCCCACTGGTCGCTTCCCCCCGTCTGGAGGGTGCAGCCATACCGCCGGTACAGCTCCAGGAAGTCCATCCCCTGAAGCAACTGGTAGCTGAACTCCGTAAAGCTGATGCCCTGATCGGACGCCAGGCGCTGAGCGACCGAGTCCTTGGTGAGCATCTTGTTCACCCGGAAGTGCTTGCCGATATCCCGCAGGAACTCGATCACGGTCATGCCCCCGGTCCAGTCCAGGTTGTTGACCATGGTCGCCGCGTTGTCGCCCTCGAAGGAGAGGTACGGCTCGATCTGCGCCCGCAGCCGGGTCACCCACTCGGCGATCGTCTCCGGGTCGTTCAGGGTGCGCTCGGCGGTCGGCCGAGGATCGCCGATGTGGCCGGTCGCGCCGCCCACGAGCGCCAGCGGTCGGTGCCCGGCCTGCTGGAGTCGGCGGAGGGTGAGCACCTGCACCAGGTGGCCGACGTGCAGGCTGGCCGCGGTCGGGTCGAAGCCGCAATAGAACGTGACAGGGCCGTCCGCGAGAGCCTTGCGCAATGCATCCTCGTCAGTGGCATGGGCGATCAGCCCGCGCCACGTGAGCTCGTCGACGATGGCCGTCACGGTCCCGTGTCTCCTTGAATCGCGCCTACAGTGCGGCGGCTAGTCTAGTCGTCCAGCCGGAGCTTCCGCGTTTGTGCTGGTCAGCGGCATCGTGTACGGCGGAAAAGCCAAGATCACCCCACATCTGAGTGTCCTGAGTCACACAGTCCCGAACCATGCGTCGAGCAGCCGGTCGGAAACAGCCTCGCTGTGATCACGGTAGTCACGCACGAGTGCTCTGCCGTTGGTCACGAATCGGGCCCGGAGTGCCGGATCATGATCAAGAGCGTCGATCGCCTGCCCGAGATCTTGCGCAGCCCGCTCCACGTCATTCTGGGAAACCATGGGATACAGCACATTGCCATCGAGCTCGTAGCCGGCGATCGGTGGCGGGGCGATAAACATCGCGGCGTTCCCGAGTTCGGGCAGGCTGCCTATCCGGTGAGCTATGACAGGCACTCCTGACTCCATTGCTTCAAGCGTGACTCGTGCGAGACCTTCCGCGCCGAGCGACGGCACCAGCAGAATCCTGGTGCGGTTGTAGATCGTGGTGGGATCCGGGGTGAATGCGGCCACTTGGACGTTCGGTGAGGGCGGCACATACGCCGGGACATCGGGCCAGGTTTCCACGGCCAGGTAGGCGTCGCTGGGGCGCTGCCGAATGAGCGCGTCCCAGACACGCCGGCCCTTGATCGGGTGGTGATTGATCAACGTCAGGAATCGGCTCTCTGCCCGCGAAGGTGCCGTGGCGACTCGTCGCTCGGGTAGGAGATTAGGGAGAACCTGCGCCGGCACACCGGTTTGGCCGTGGAAGGCGTCGGCGATGGTCTGGCTGACCGCGTGCACGCTGGTCTGCCGCATCAGGCTGTAGTAGCTCCGCACCTCATCTTCAGGGTGGTCACTGCTTGTGGGGTAGAGCTGGTCGGTCACGAGCACGGCTACCTGCCGACCGCTCGCAAGGCTCCCGTCCAGCACCGCGTGATGCGCTTCATTGAGCCGAACCGCACACGCGTTGAGCAGGATCACGTCGGGGTCCAGGTCGTTCAAAATATCTTGAAGAGCCCGCCGGTACGCACTGGCTACCCCCGGAGCACCGATGAAGGTTTCGTGGACAGTGCAACCCTGGATAGTTCGAGTTCTGCGTCCGACTCCGGGGTTCCCGCTCTGCGCGATACAGGCGAGGCTGGCCGGGTGCCCTCGGGTTACGACGCGCTTTAGTAGTTCGCGCACCTGCAAGAACAGACCATTGGTAAAGCCCTCGCGGGTGAAGTCGTCGATACTCACAAAGACGATACCGGCCATGACGTTACTCCTTGTGGGCCGCAGCAGCGGCAAAGGCATCGAGCAAGCTCCGAAGCCGGACGGCAATCTGGCTGCCGGCATAGGGCGGGCCAGCGACACTGAGGGGACTGGGGGCGAGCATTTTGAGGCATGCGATCGCTGAGTACAGGTCGAATACACGACGCCGGTTCGGACCGACGCACAGCGGCACTGCAACCTGCTCAATACAATCGGCCTCCGGTCCACGGGCCAGAAGTCCAGCACGAGCGACACCGAGCGGGTACAGAGAGTCACCGAATCCGACCTCGTCCAGGTCGACGATCGCCGTGACTCTCCCGTCTTCCACCAACACGTTCTGGTGGGTGGCGTCGATCAAGTAGGGCAACGGGTCGATGCCATCGAATTCGGGATGTAGCTCGTGGATGGTTCTGCGAATTTGTCCAATGGCCGACACCTCCCGTTGCAGGGGCACAAGCTGATCGACGGCACCGGTGAAGTACTCCCACAGCACGTCCGACCAGCGCGGGTGGCACCGAAGGTCACCGTAACTGGCGATACCGCCGTACCCGGGACCGGGCGGGAGACCGCGCGTGCGGTGTTGGATATCGAGCAGGTCGTCGGCAATGCTTCGCTTCTCGGCAGCCGTAAGGCCCACGTAGACGTTACAGAGATCGGTTCCTGGGGCTTGCTCAAGGAACATGATCGGCCAGGGCAGCGCTGTCCCGCTCAGGTCCATGTGCAGCACGCGGGGAACGGGCACTCCCACCTGTGCCAGCTGACGCCGCCAATACGCGAAGCCGGCGAAGCACTCAGCACGGTCGTGACGCGTGATCCGCGCAATCACGCGCTCACCGGACACCAGCTGCACCGTGAACACGAAGTGACTGCGGCCCATCGGGATTCGGTTCGCGGTCACGGCCTCTTGGTTCAGGCATCGGCTGGCCGCCCGCAAGACTGCCTGCTCTGTCGGAGGCTTCACGGCAGGAGCACCTCTGCAGCCGCGAGCGGGATGACATTGAGGCTGGCATAGCCTCGAAAGAATGACCAGGTCGTCTCGAAGTCGTCGGTACTGACGATCAGACCAGGCACACCGAGGCAACCCGCGAGATGGCCCAGGCCGCTATCGCACCCCACGAAGAGACGGCATGACAGCAGACGGGCAACCATTTCGGGAAGGTCGGCCCGGACGTAGATCAGGTCCTCGCCGAGGTAGGTCTGGGTGTCGGGGCCGCCGAGGACCCGCACTTCACCGTGCGCCGATACCTGGTTCAGGAGCCGCCGAGCCGAGTGTCGCGATGGCGCAGTGCCGGAACGCGCATCGAGCTGGCAATACACCACATTCTCTTGGCCACGGGGCGTCGGTGCCTGGCGGAGAGGCAGCGGCGGCACTCGGTGGCGGGCTCGCCCTCCAAAGGCGTCGGTGACGGCGTGGTTGAACCGGTCAAGCCAGGGGATGCTCCATGAAGATCGGGCGAAGATCGCGTCGCCGTTGATCGACTCGCTGGGCGAAGGGACATAGCTCACCCGCTCGCACGCGAACACCTCCACTACTTCGGCAAGGACGGGCGAACCGGATACGGCAACTGATGCCACGGCGTTGTCGCGGCAGTAGTGCTCAAGGCCGGTCACGATGCCCAGTGCGTCGCCGAGGCGGTTATGCCGGGCAAACCGCATCACAGTTCCCCCAGCGAGTGTTGACGGCGGTGCGTCCACCCGCGACGCGACGTTTGCCGCGTCGACGAGCTGGTCACTCAGGCAGCGCAGCCCTCGTTGGCCGCAACGCCAAGTCCGGGGGACCGCCTCAATGTCCACCGCGGGCTGCCGGTGGAATTCGACAAACCGCACCTCGCCAAAGCCGAACTCCTCGATGAGATCACGCATTGCAGACGGCCCGCTCACCTCGACTCGGGCCAGTCCATGCGTCCGGGCATAGGAGGCCAGGCCAGCGACCAACTCGACACAGTCACGGACAGGAAGGTCGGCAGCTGCGAAGCGCGTCGGCAGCTCTTCTTGGCCACACGGCGACGGTCGCTTCATTGAGCCTCCTCGCACGCACCTGTACGCATGTACGTAGCATCGAACTGTCGCTTGCCCCTCAGCAGGCGTACGACCAGCTCTCTGGCGTGAGCATCGGAGAAGTACGGATTGAGGGAGTACACCCGTAGAGCGACGACCGGCTCGCCAGCCGGTGTATAGAAGGCCGCGGAGGTCTTGCTCACTGCGATTTGTTCAGCGTCCGGCACCCGTTGAGTCGATAGCCACGCGAATAGGGTAGAGATGTACTGGTTTACCCGGCGGACGGAGCTGGTGTCGTCGAACTCCTCCTCGGTAGCGGCGGGGTCGTCCGGCGGATAACAGCGCACGAACACGTCCGGGCCGTACGAATGTCTGTTGATAGCTGTCGCGTCGCGACCTGCCAAGGCATTGATGTGGCGCCGGAGCGCTTCTGCCGTTTCAAGCGCGTGACCGAGCAGTTGCCGCATCCCCTGCTTGCCGAGAGTCTGCAAGCCAACCCAGGTCGCCACCATGTTCGCTGCCGACCTGGACGTCTCCAACGTGAAGGTCCCGGGGTTGTAGGCATCCTTGTCATGGAACAACGGAGTCATGGCTCCGCCGTCGCGGCGCAGCCGCGAGAAGTCCCGACCCTCTCGCATGACGATCATGCTCGACGTGTAGGGCGCGAAACCAGTCTTGTGGAAGTCCGTTCCGAACGAGTCGGCGTGCCGCACCGTTTTCAAACGCTCCACAAGACGTGACAGCTTGGCCACCACCGGTGGGCTGAAGCCGAGGGGATTCTTATGCAAGTCATAATCGATGAAGCAGAGGTATGCCCACCCGATGACTGTGTCTGCGTGCACATGGGGTGTGTATTCCAACCCATATTCGGCGGCCAGCCGATCCCGCATCGCAGCAATCTCGCCGAAGTCGTCGACAGCCATGTTGGAAGTCGTCCCGCCCGCGCCGATGATGCATGCAAGCCGGTGGCCGCGTGCCAGCACGTCGCGGCAGGCCGCTTCCATCGACTCCAGGTCCGTGGTCTGGTCGGGTAGCGACGCAGCGGATATGTAGTTTCGAGTGCCGATCCCCAGCCACGCGCACGCGGATTTCTGCGAGTAGTGCGCCGGCCAGGACCCGACGACGGCCATCCCAGGCTCGATCCCACGCTCGGCGTGGTCGGGCTGTGCCTTGGAAATGCCGACGTTGATGGCGTACAGATTGGTCCCCGTGCCGCCGAACGTGAACAGGCCGCCTGCCCGCTCCGGGTCGTACCCCGCCAACCGTGCCAACGCCTGGGCGGAGGACAACTCAGCGGAAAGAGTCTCCGCAGCGTCCTCCCCAGTGACGCCGTTCGGCATGAACAACGATACGGCGCACAACGCTGCCAGGTTGACGAACGACGGTGGCGGAACGATGTTCTTGGCGAACATCTGGTGATGAACTTTGACCGACCCCGCGAGCCACCAGCGCAATTGGCTGAGCGCCGTCTCCGCCGTGACTGGGCTCTCCGGCAGCCGCCCGTCACCCAAAGGGGAACGCCTACCCTCCTGGCGGGTGCGCGGATACACGGGCCCCTCGCCCTGATGACTCAGCGTCTCATCGAGGGCGCGGCGAAGGAGCTCGACAAGCGCATCGGCATTGGTCCCATCGGGACGCAGGAACAGGCCGCTGCGCCAGCGCTCAAACTCATCTCCATCCCCGAAGGAATCAGTCGTCATCGCAGATCGGTTCCGGCGCTTCGGGGGAGCAACGTGACCGCGCTCATCGCACGGACTTTCCGTAGAGCTTCATGCGTTCAGGCCGGGGCGCGCGCCGCCGACCGGACACGAGATCCCCGCAAGCGACCGCGATGGACCACACCAGATCGTCGTATTGACGACGCAGAATCCCGGCTCCCTTCGCCGCGTCCGCGTCACCCCCGACCAGTCGCTCCGTATGGACGATCCGAAGCTTCTGCACCGAGAGTCGGTCAAGTGCCGAGCCGATCGACTCCGTGATGGGGGGCACGTCCTCGTTCGCACTCCACGCCGCATCCAAGATCCGGTCGACCTGCTCGATGAGTGCATGACGAAGGCCATTGAGATCGTCGATTTCCCTCTTGATAGCCGGAATCTCTTCGTCCCCAGCTTGCCGCACCCGGTCCTCGGCGTCCCACTGGCGGCTGTTGACCGCATGCAGCCGACCCAGAACCTGCAACAAGTCGGGCCGGTAGGCAGACGGAATCCCGGCGAGAGCGTCCTCGCACCATTCGCCTTCCCCACCTGCCACGTCGGGACAGGCTGTATCCGCCATCATCGGAGCGCGCAGGTCACCCTCCGACTCACCGGTGTCTGGACTCAGCCGTGCACGCGTCTTGGTCATGGGTCGTGATCCCCCTTCGGTATCTCGTTAGGACGGCCTCTGCCGACCACCATTGAAGACAGTCTTGAGCACGACCGGAGGGTGTCCGAGAAGGGCGCGTTACTTCACGATTGTTACTCCATCATGCGCCTGACTCGCCGACCAGAGTGGCCGCTTGGCATCCATCCAGGTCCGCTCCTGCCCCTAAGTTGATCTCGTGGCACGCTAACAGTTCAGGGAGAATAGGTGATCATGGACCACATCTCTCTGCATCGCCGACCTCCCAGCCGACACCGCGATCCTGGAGAGCCTCAGCCCCAGGATGACAGTCGGCACCTCGCCGAGGTCACGCCGCATCAGGCGCCGCCGGCCCCATACAAGCTGGTCTGTCATGTTGATGCGGCCAGACGGCACACAGCGGCGCTGGTCTGCTGAAGCACCACGAAGACGTCCATCACAGTACGGACATGCCTCGGTACCCGACCGGGATTCGATAGCCATGGATGGTGTCGATGACTCAATGGCCGTCGGACTGCGATGTTTTGTGCAAGTTGGCCCACGACGCTGAGGATCCATTGCCCGAAGCTGGTTGGAGCGATCAGCACACCGAAGACCAGGACGATGACCACGGTCGGCTTCTCGTCGCACCGGCCGGGCCTGTGTGCGTCGACGCAGTCGCATAACGATGATCACCGCTAGCAGTACGGCGACGTTGATGGTCAAAACCATCCGGCCAGTCCTCCCCTTAGCACCTGGTATCCCGCCTCTCGACATGGTCGAACCGGGTATCTCTACGGCCCCATCCGCAGTGATCGGCGACAGAGCATCTATCCAGTGGCTGATTTCATGGCGCTCCCGCGGCGTTACGCTGACCAGCAGGCACCTCCCTCGCATCCAGCGCCGCACTCGGCGATTCAGGACAGGGTGGTTGGATGACGTGGGGGGGCGGGATGCGATCCAGCAGCTCCCACAAGGGGCGGGAGCTAGCAGCCCACTCGCCAAGCTTGCGGCGATCGACGAGATGGATCCGGTGCTCCTTCCTCCAAGGGATGGCCTTGGAGCTGAAGCGGCCATTGGTGAGGACAAGAGCAATATCCGCTCCATGGATTTGCCGTGCGGTGCCGTTGACCTGCTGTAGGACGCCGACACCAACGGCGGAGCCACGGTCTCCGTCCCGGCGGTGCTTGCACTGGATGGCCCACACACGCCCGGCGGGATCAACGGCCCGCACATCGCAGGTTTGTCGCCGGCGCCACCAATCCGCTCGGCACGGCAACCGTCCCGTCGCATCAGATCCCGTATCGCGAACTCGAACGCACGGTGATCCAGCGCGTCCAACTCAACGATCCGCATCCGCAGGGCACGGGCGCGCACACGTTCCCACTCGGCCCGCTGCCGTACCTGATGCAGCCAGAAGCCGCCGCCGACCGCAGCGACCACTACCGCGAGGAGGATGATCCACCAGTGCACGAGCAGCCACTGCACGACGGCGACCACCACGACGACCGCCACAGCCCCGGTGGCGAGCAGAGCAACCTGCGCATCCTGCTTCTGGGAGCGGCGTACCGGCCTACGACGGCCGGTACGCCGCGCCGGGCGCTGGCGGCTCATCGGGCCGTACCCGGGCGCACGCATATTGGGACAGCGGCCCGAACGTGAGCCTCCACCTTTGCCGCCATGAAATAGCCCTCCTGTGCCCAGCCGTTGGCGATCCCCGCGTTGGCAATGAGAGCACGCAGCTCTGACAACGAGTGGATGCTTGATCACTTTAAGTGATCGATTTTTGGCCAGTGTGGACCATGCCCCGATGCGCCTGAACGCCAATGACCAGGGTTTCCCGTGCTCGCCCGACCAACTTCGGCCGTTTCGTCGAGGGAGTCCGGATCTCCGGACGTCCTATTGGCGGACTCCATCCCCTCTGCCGACACGCTGGCGACCCGAGCCGGAGTTGCGCGGGTGCGCGGGGTTGAGGAACCAGGTACGAGCCGAGGCGAGCCACCAGTTCCGCAGAAGGCGAGGATGACGCCGAACACCGCCGCGTACATCGCGTCGGCCGGCGAGGTCCTGGGCGCGCTCCCGAAGACCTCTGCCGCCCACACCCGCCGTGAACTGCGCGACAGCGTCTTCACGTTCGAACGCGCCGCCCGCTCCCACGTCCGTGCCGAGCACGGGCATGACCAAGCGCTGCGGCAGGCTGCCCACGACCTCGTACACGGTAGTCCCGCCCTCGGCCGGGGCGAGGACGGCGATGGCGACCGCGATGGCGATCGACATGCTGTTCTTCCTCATTACCGCCGCCGCGCACTGGCACGCTAGAAAGGGCCACGCCCAGCAGGCCCAGGCCCCGCGCGGGCCGCCGAACACCTGCGCACCGCCTACCAGATCGCCGGCGCCCAACCCCTCGGCGTGCTCTACCAGCGAGGCCGGCGTCTGAGCCAGCCGATGCTCCAGCAGCAGACGGTGCTGCTACGCGAAGCACTGCCGGAGCTGGCCGACCAGATCCTCGCCGAGCCCGGCTGGTAAGCCCTGACCGCGACCATCGCGGACGCCGAAGCCGCCGGCCACGACCCGACCGCCCTCCTGACCGCCACAGTAGAGCGTCGCGAACTCGACACCGCAGACTCGGTCAGCGACGTGCTCGTGTGGCGGCTGCGGCGGACGGCCGACGTGCCCGCCGACGCCTCAAGCCTGCCCGAGAGCAGCACCGCAGGGGTCGGCCGCAACGCGCAGAACGACGACCAGGCCCTCCGCACCCGGCAGGCGGCGCAGCGGGGAGGAGACAGCGCGTAAGGCCAGGTGAGCAACGCCGAGTGCCGGCGCGCGGTCTCAGCGCATCACCGAGAGACGGGACAGCGCCACCGCCCCGCCCGCGGCCCACAGCAGGTCGTACGCCACACCGGACCTCGGCGGCGGGCAGGTCCGCTTTGCGGATCGTGGGTGCACACGCAGGACGGAAGGGAATGGCGCAGGTGCGGCGACTCGCGCCAGTAGGCGTCGCGAAGTTGGGCGGTCGCAGGAGACGGAGTGTGTTGGGGCACACCGTGGGCAACGTCCCTCCGCCGCGCGGAGACACGCGCCGTGGCCAACTCGTCATGTCCCGTCCTGCTTCACGTTTCCTCCCGGACACGCCGCTGACCAGGGGATAGGTAATTCACGGTGAGTGCCTATGGCCCACTGCATCCCATGATTTGTTGTCGTCGGCTGAACTGCGGGTGTGACCATCCCGTTCGTCGTTGTCGGTAAGGAGCGAATGCGGGTCTGCTGCCCGTGTGGGGGTGGTCGACGCGGAGGGCGGCCAACCCGGTGGCGGAGTTCATGGGAAGCCCATGGACCTGGAGGCCAACTCACAGCCGGCCTTGGGTAGTACCGGCGGGGAGAGCATGCCGGGTCAGCTCAGCTCCTCCAGCTGCCGCCGTACGTCGGCCGTCAGCGGGTCGTCCGGGCGCAGCGTCCGCTCGCACCGCTCCAGCGTGTCTCGAAGCAGCTCCACCGCCTCACCCCTGCGCCTGCGCCTGCGCCTGCGCCTGCGGGACGACGCGAGAAGCCGGGCCAGATTGCACAGCGCCGCCAGTGTTTCCGGGGCGTCGGGACCCTGCGCGCGTTCCCGGGCCCGCGCCGCTGCCCGTACATCGTCCGGCTTGCCGCGGTACTCCGCGAGCTCGCAGGTCCTGATCAGCTCCTCCCGTACGTGACTGGTGTCCGGGTGATCGGCGCCGAGCGCCCGCTCGGACCGGTCCAGCGTCTCTTGCAGCACCTCGAGTGCCCGTACCACGGAGTTGATCAGCAGGGCCGAGCTCAGGGCGCACGCCGTGCGCAGGGCCTTCGGGTGGTCCGGCCCCAGGGTACGTTCCAGCTTGGCCAGTTCTGCCGCAAGCGCCTTGGCTTCGTCGCGGGACAGGCCCAGTTGGCTTCGCGCGTTGGTCATGCCGTCCCGCGCACGGCGAGTGTCGGGGTGGGTGGGGCCCAGCACCCGGCGGAGATGGGCTTGGGTCTGCGTGAGCAGAGCCAGCGCCGCCACCGGCCGTCCGACCGCCAGATACGCCTCCGCCACGCGCTGGCGCAACTGGAGCGTCGCGGTGTCGTCGGCAGGCAGCACCGCCTCGTGTGCGGCGAGCACTTCCTCGAACACCGGCAGAGCACGGTCGGGGAAGTCGAACTCCCAGTAGTCCTCTGCCTCCTGGTAGCGCTCGCCGCGCAGTTCGGGGTGGTCGGCCAACTGAGACGGCGGTGGTTCGGGCCAGGACTTCGCGGCCTCCTGTTCCTCTGCCTCCGCCTGCGCAACGAGTGCTGCGGTCTTCTTGTCCAGGCCGAGGGGGTTATCGGCCCTGACGGGGAACCGCCGGCCGACATAGCGTGAGCCGGTCAACGAGCTGCTGAGGGTGATGATGCGGTAACGGCCCATCGGCCAGACGGGGATCCACAGAACGCAGAAATACTCCCGCTTGACGACGGAGCCACACCTCAGACAGGGGTCGGCCGCGCCATAGAAGATGGTCCCGATCCCATTGACAGTCTCCGTGTCCGGGGCAGACCACGCGATGGTCTCTTCCGTGCACTGCCCGCAGAACGGATAAACACCCTGGCTGGTCGGCTCCATGTCCCCCCCTGCTGCTCGCTGCTCGGCTCACTGGCGCGGACCAATCTGGCACACCGTCCGCACACCGTTAAAAGGGAGCCGCTACACCGGACGGCCCGCAACGGGGCTTCGAACGTCGCCACCACGCCATGCCACAAACCTATGCACACCGCCCGGGACCGGTCCCGACGTCAACAGCCTGCTGCCCACCGCCGCGAGCACCGCGCTCCTGCCGTGCGCCGGGCCTGGGCCCAGTTGGAAGGTCCCAGGCTGTACTCCACCGATGCCCCGCTGATCGACGGTGGGCGAGCCCGGCCGTACACGAGCGGCACCATTCCCCGGGACGAACGACCAACCGCACGAGGACCCGTGGGACAGCGGTAAGAAGCAGCAGGACGGGACAACTCGTCATCCTCGCGGCCAGGAAGCGAGGAGGCCCTCATGACCTGGCCGAAGGTGACTGTGGACTTTGTGAATTGAAACCGACAGGAGCGCAGGGCACGCTCATGAAGCGACCAGGACGAGGCAAAGGAGGACGCCAGGGTGTTTCATCGGATACGCCGCCGGGCGAAGGGGCCGAGCGAGGCTCAGCGCCAGTTCGCCGAGCTGTCGGCGCGGCTGCAGAACCAGGTCCCGCCGGGTTTCGGGGTGCCGGCGGTTGAACCGGAGCGCATCGAGCCGGCCGCCGTGGTGGACGATTTCCTTCCGCCGGAGTTGCGCGTGCCGAGTCACGACCAGCTCGACGGCAAGATGATGCCGTGGATACAGCCCCTCGTCCTTGACGGCGAGGTGGCCGCCTGCTCCGAGTGCGGGTCGTACCGGGACTGGCTCATCCTCTCCACGCGCGACCAGATCTGGCTGCGGTGCCGGGCTGGCCACCAGCGGCAGGAGACCCGCCTCGACACCGCGTGGTTCAACCGGAACTCCGAGCCGGCGGACGCGACGCACGCCACGTTCGAGGACTGCCTGCGCCACCTCGGGCACTGACCCCCACTCCTACGACCCCACCGGGCCTGCGGGCCCGCGCTGACCACCCGTCGCCTGGTACCAAGGGGTCAGTTCCGTCATGCGCGTTCGCGTCGCCACCACCGCTCTCGGCATCACCGCCGCCCTCCTCGCCCTGCCCGCCTGCTCCACCGACACCACCGGGGCCAAGCACCACGCCACCTCCTCCGCCCGTACCGGGAAGCCGGCCGAGGCGCTCCGGAAGGCCGCCGTGCTCTCGTCTGCCGCGCTGGAGACCCGCCTGCTCGACCAGAGCTACCTCGGCACCGGCTACCTGCGTAAACCGGAGCGCCCCGCACGGCACGACGACGTCACCGTCATCGGCTGCCCGGCTCTGAACGAGCTGGGCGGCGACGCCGCGACCGGCGGCACGCTCACCTTCCCGCACAAGGCGAAGGCCACCTTCACCTACGGCGGCAGCTCCTCAGAGCTCTCGGAGGAGCTGTACAGCGACAGCGCGAACAAGCTGTCCGAGGGCATCGGCCGGATCTTCGACGCCATGAGCGGCTGCCCGACCTATCAGGTCGTCGCGGGCGGCACCCCGATCGACATGGCCTCGCAGAAGCTGCCCGCGCCCCGCGGCCTCGGTGACGAGCAGTGGAGCCAGCTCCTGACGTTCTCCACCGGAGGGCGGAGCACCGTGGTCAAGCAGACCGCGATCCGCGATGGCAGCTTGCTGCTGATCGTCTCCGGCTCCCCGGCTCTCGTCGACCGTCACCTCGACAAGGCCCTCGCCAAGGCCACGCGCTAACCCTTCCGCCCGCCAAGCTGCTGCCCCCGACCACCATGGGTCAGGGGGCAGCAGCGCAAGGATCGCAGCTCAGCGCACACGTGCCCGCGGTTCAGGGGTATGCCGGGCAGCACAGGGGCGGGAATCGGCGCACCGTCGTACCCCTGCACGGTGCCGAACCGATCTCCGTTCATCCGGTCCTCGCGGGCCTGCGGCATGGGCACCTTCTTCAAGGTGTGCGAGCACAGCAGCCGCAGGTCGGGGGCTTGCTGAGGTTGTTAGATCCGCGAGTTGCGCATCGACTGCCACACTGCGCCTGCCAGGGCCCGCGTCGCCCTGGGGACCGACAGCCCCTCGTGTTCGCGGTAGAGCTCCCAGTTGTACGGGACGAGCGACAGCTTGTTGGAGGACAGCGACCCCGCCTGGTGGGACCTGTACACCGCAAGCGGCTCGGGAAGGCCCCGGGCGTCGGCGCCGTCACGCATGATCGAGAGCCACAGGGCGTAGTCCTGCCTCTTGCGCATCTCCGGCATCAGCCTGGTGCCCAGGACGTTACGGTCGTACATGGCGGTCAGAGCGCCGATGTGGTCCTGGACCAGCATCGCGCCGTAGTCCACGTGTTCCCGGGCGCGGACCACGCGCCCGTTCGGGATGAAGTCGGTGCTCTCACCGCCGTAGTCGGCAGCCATCTTGAAGTACGAGGTGAACGTGAGAGGTGCCGTACCCGCCGCAGCGAATTCGATCTGCCGCTCGGCTTTCTCCGGCAGCCACATGTCGTCGCTGTCGAGGAAGGCGACGTAGTCCCCCCGGGCCCGCTCGATAGCGAGGTTGCGTGCCCGCCCGGCACCACCCCGCTCGGGTGCGGCTTCCGGCAGGACGCGCTTGTCCTGCCGGGCGAACTCCATGAGCAGGTCCATGGAGCCGTCGGACGACTGGTCGTCGGTGATCAGCAGCTCCAGGTCGCTGTGGGTCTGCGTAAGCACCGACCGGATTGCTGCGCCGAGCGTGGCTGCCGAGTTGTACACGGGCATCACGACAGACACCAGGGGCACAGCGCTTCTCCTTGCTCAGCCAGAACGACGGTCCATTCAAGCACTGCGTTACTGGCCGACCCACTGAGCGGCGCGAGCAGCTTGGCCGGGCACTCAGACTCGAACCTGTCCGGGCCGTACGTAGAGCACGTTCGGGTTGTGACTGTGAGGCCCATAGCCGCTGGAGGCGTTGACGAGTAGATACGCGCCTGCGGGAACGTGGTTCCAGAACCAGGCGCCCTGTTGCCGACCGGTGTCGCACCAGGTCACGATGGCCTTCGAGCCACGGCGTCCGTGTTGATAGACCCGCATGACCTGGAGAAGTTGCCCTTGCCCGGACCTCCGGTCCTGCTGGAATGCCTGCCACTGAGCCCCCAGGGCGGCCGTGCCCTTGCGACGTGAACGGACCGACAGCGCGACCGTCACGGCGACGACGAGAGCAACGGCGACAAGGCCGCTAGGGGCTGGGGTGCATTGCCACGTCCTGCATCGTGCCATCTCAGGGTGGCAAACCCCCGGGGACAGCGAAGACCGGCCGCCCGGCGACGGCGCCTCGCCCGGGCCGGTCCCCCAACTGCCGGGGTGCAGGTCTGCTGACCTGTTCCGACATGCCGCTGCCTACTGTCCGGCTGCGGCGGCAGGGAGCCGCGCAGCCCGTTGTGCACACCGGTGTTTACGGCCCTGGAAGCAAAAGGCCCGGCGCCCTCCATTTGGGAGGAGCCGGGCTGCGTGCGTCGGGAGTTGAGCGCGGGATGTTAGATGACTGGCGCGCGCAGGAGGCGCTCCTGGGTGGCCTCGGGCAGTACCCGGCGCACGACCGGTGCGGTCGAGCTGAGGCAGGCGCCGAAGGCTGCCACAAGGTCGTGCGGGACACTGGCGGCGAAGGAGGCTGCCCACAGACACGGTGCGCCGAGCGCGGGCTCGGCCCATGCCTGCCATCCGGCCGGTCCCGTCTCGTCGGCCGCGGTGGTCAGGGCGCGCGGGTCGGCGTCCTGGATGAGGGGCGGTACCTCGCCGAGGCTGATGTGCGAGGTGAACGTCGGGTCCGTCGCTGCCGCCTGGGGCTGGTCGATGTCGCGGAGCCAGCCGTGTGCGGCGACGGCGTCGAGGACCAGCTCGGGGTCGGCGAGCGGCACGGCGGGCTGGTCGCGGGCGTCGAGCGCGACGAGGAAGTCGGTCACGGCCTCGCCGGGGACGTCGGGGGTGAAGTAGGCCGACCACGACGCGAGCGGGCTGCTGGTCTCGGCGCGGGCGGAGATCTGCCAGGCGATTGGCAACTCTCCCAGGTGGAACGGCTCGTCCGCCAGGCTCCACTGGGCCCAGCGCAGGGCGTCGGGACTCACGTGCAGGACGGTGCTGCGCAAGACCTGGCGGTCCTCGGGCTCCTCGTCCGGCTCGTGCCGGCCGCGGACGATCGTCAGGCTCGTCCAGCCCAGGCTGGCGAGCGTATCGGCGACAGCGTCGTAGAGGCGTCCATCATCACCGGCCAGATGCCGGGGACCGACCCAGAACGCGGGCTGGCCGCCGCGCGGAGTGGACGGGTCGAGCGGGAAGTCGGGGTACAGGGGCGCCTCCAAGGGCTCGGTGCGGGTCTAGTTGCCGCCCGCGCGGCGGCGGGGGCGGCGCGGGGGTGCCTGGACGGGGCCCTGCCAGGTCAGGGCGACGGCGGCCTCGGGCGGCAGGTGGCCGAGCTGTGCGTCCTCGACGCGCCCTTCGGCGAGGTAGACGACGGTCCGGCCGGTCTCGTCCACGGACTGCACGACCTGCGAAAGGCCGTGCGCCATCGGAAAGAAGGGGTTCATGGCCTGGCGCACCGGAGCACTCCGGTCGCAGCCGGACAACCGGTCGATGAGATCGCCGACGGTCATCTCCGGGGACGTCACGTACAGCCTCCTGAGGCGCGGGGGAACGGGGAGCAGTGGAACGGGTCGGCGGTCGGCAGACTGCCGGCCGCTCGGCGGGGCTGCCTGTCGGTGTCCGCGCTGTCATAGGAGGCATGAGGTCTCCAGCACGCGCGCCACGGTGGCGGCGACGATGTCCGCCGGCGTCTCGGTGTCGAACGACAGGTGGTAGCCGGGCAGCTTGGCCGTGCCAGAGACGGCGATCTTCCATCCCTCACCATCCGTGCCGGGGCGGCCGAGCGGGAACCAGCCGAGGTAGAACCGGCCGTCCTTGGAGCTGACGTGCACATCCGCACGGTCGTCCACGATCAGGTGGAAGTCCTCTGCGGAGAACTGGTCCAGGACCAGCGTGGGCTGGCCGGGACCGAGCTGCCACTCACGCAGCCGCAGGGCTTCGACGGTAGTGGAGAAACCGGGGCCAACAGGAGCCACGGCCACGAGCAATCACCTCTCTGACCTGGTGTTTCTTGCAAGGTCGTCTACGTTGACATGCCCCTGCCCGCATTGGCCAGTCTTTCGGAACTCTTTCCCGTCTGCCCCCGGCGAACTCTGTCCTTTGATATCCAATCGAGGCGTTTGATAGCGAACCAAGCCGTTTCGGATTCTCTGTGTGGAACTTCGCGTAACTCCCCAGGCTGAAGTTCATGGACGTCCCCATGGGGGCACTGGCCGCGCACGCCAGTCAGGGCGAGAACATCTTCTTCCTCAAGATGGGCAGGGAGAGGTTCGGCGAGTTGATGGGCGTGGAGACTTTCGTACGTATTCGGGACGCCACCGGCGCGGCCGTACCCGAGAAAGATCTTTTCGCCGGACTGCGCTGACCCGCACGACCGATCGAGCGGGACGACTTCCGTACCGGCCACCCCAGCCCAGGGCGGGGCGAGATTCGTGGGCTTGCGGCCTCACGCAGGTGCGTCGGACAGCGGTCTCCTGACGGCAGGTGGCGTCGGCCTTCGGGAAGTTCTGGAAGGGGCGGACAAGGCAGTTCATGGCCCGTAGGTTGGCGGTATGGCTGACACGCGGGATCTGTGGTGGGCGGCGGGCCAAATGGCCTTCACCGTGGCAGAGAACGACGACTGGCGGAATAGGCGGTGGACAGAGTCTTTGCGTCGCTCAGCGACACTGTTGGAGCCGGTCTGGCCCAAGACGTACAGCAGCGGCACCTTTACCTTCGCGCTGCCGACCATCGCACTACGCCTGTACACCAGCCCTCTGATCGATAGCCCCAAGGCCGTGCCAGTGGAAGACATCGTGACGGCGCTCGCGCCGCGGCTGGCCGACCCGGGCGCGCCGTCACTCGAAGACACCGTCCGCGACGGCCTGATCAAGCATCGGCACGACCTGGACGACGACTCCCCGATGTCCTCGCTGTACCGTCAGCTCACCACCTACCGGCCGCCACTCGCCTATACCGCGGACGGATTTGAGCTGACCTCCGCAGACCACTGGCCCGGCGGCACGCTGATGGGCGCAGCAGCGGAGTGGGTGCACTACGCGTTCACGCACCATTACCTGCACCCCAGCAGTGCGTCATGACCCGCTCGGACCATGGGGCTCAGGCGACACGGCTCAGGTCGAAGTCGGCGCTCACGGCGCCATGATCCGACAACTCTTTGTCCACCGGCTCTAGGTGCACCTGGTAGTTGACGAGCGCCGGGGCCAGCGTCGGACTCATGAGGATGAGGTCCTGGCGCCGGGGCACGTCACCGGTGCCGAACGCGGCCGTCGGAACGGTTTCCTGCTGGAAGGGATGGCTGGCGTCCTTGAAGCCGGCGCGGGCGAGGAGTTCGGTCGCGTCCCGATCGGAGACCTGGTCTTCACCTTCACGGGGCAGGCCCAGGTGTCCGTTGACGGCGTGCGCTGGTAGCCGCCTCCAATCAGGCTCCGGATAGTCAAGCCCGATGGTGTTGGCGTCGCCGACGACCAGTGATCGACGGCCGGGAGCGGCAAGAACCCCCAGCGGTGAAATCTCCCTTGCTCGGTTGCGCGGGTCGAAGGGGTCCAAATGCAGATTACGCAGTTCCAGCAGACCTTCCAGGCCAGGCAGGATCAGGTTCGCCCAGCCCATGACGTGGTGGTACCTGTCCCGGTCAGCGCCCTGCGCCGTGAGCCGAACACGGGGGCTCAGCATGATCACGCTGTGGAACCGGTGACCGCTGGTGGTCTCGTTGGCATGCGCTAGATAGGCGCTGCCCAGTTCGAGTGCGTTGAGGGTTTGGTACATACGCCGACAACCGAGCAGGTCCCAGAAATTGCACTCCTGCAACGCGAGGATGTCCGCCTCAAGGCCCTTGAGGAATTCAATCTGCCCACGCCATCGGTCGCCAGCGCCGAGTCCGAAGTCATCGTGGCCGCCGAACAGGGTGTTGAACGTGACGACTCTGATCGTGGTCACTTTCGGCCTCCCGGAGAGTGTCATGGCCATCCACGTCAGCGTAGCCGTCGCCTGGCAGCGTACGAGCGGCGGCGACTGGATGGCGTACACCGCCGATGTCGCCGCCCGATCTGCCATCTGCACCTGTTCACCGGCGAACGACAACGTCGATTAGTGCCACATCAGGCAACCTTTGCCTGCTGACTACCTGGCATAGGCGGCCGGACCGCTGGCTTCCCGGCCGGGTAAACTCGCACAGGCCGCCTGTCCGGCCCTTGACCGCCGTTCACGACAGCGGAGGAGCCCCCGCGGCCCGCATCACCGCTGGCATCACCGACGACGGATCACCTCTGGCCACCCACCGGAAGCGGGCCACCATCATCACCTCGTCGAGGCCGTAGCGCACATAGCCGTCCACGACCCCCGGGCTCTCGGGACGCGGCCGCAGAATCCCGTGTCCCGGGATCGCCTCCTGCCCGAGGTGCTGCTGGTCCTCCAGCTCCGGACAACCCGAAAACTCATACACCCAGTGCCCCATCCTGACCTCCCACAACGCCAACGATCACCTTCTTGATCAGGCACGCTCCTGCGCTGCACGGGTGACAGTGGACACAGCCCCTGTCCTGGAGTTTTCCAGGAAGCCACCCCTGCGGGGCTGCCTCGCGCCAAGGAGACGCGCCGGTGCACGAGAGGATCAGGGTGGACCGGACAGCCACCGGCCCCGACAGCTGCCGGGTCACGGTGTCGGGGGAACTTGACCTCGTCACCGCCGATGACGTACGCCAGGCACTACAGACAGCGGTCGGTGAGAACCGGGTGTTCGTGGTCATCGATCTCGGCGGGCTGACGTTCTGCGACTGCACGGGACTGAGCGCCCTTCTGGCCGCTGCCCGGTACCGCTCACGCCGGTGACGTCGAGCTGCGACATGCGCCGTTCCGCAGTTCCTCGCCCGCATCCTGCGGCTGTCCGGCACCCGTGGTTCGTTCAACATCGAATCGCGCGCGACCAGTCATAGTGTCAGCCCGGAGCAGTTGCACGCGAAAGAGGTCCGTCGTTCATATACAGGAAGGCGTCCGCTATCTATATCTCGATCTGACCAAGGTCACCCACTGCTACAGAGTCAGCCCTCGCCGGACGAGGGCGACGCCACCACGGAGATCAGTCCTCGGGTTTGATCTTTGAGGACACGAAGAACAGCCCTGCCGTTGCCGCGATGAAACCTCCGGCCAGTTCTTCGTAGCCCTGGAAGTAGGTGATGGGGATGGCGATGGCGCAGGCTGCTCCGACCAACTCGATGAAGCCCCCGATCAGCCGCCGGGAACGGCTCGGCGGCGGAGGGTGATGGGGGTTCGGCGGGCTTCGCCAGCAGTGGAGGGGGCCCGACCTGGGCTTCCAGTCTTCTTCCCGGAGTTGCAGATACTCTGGGTGGTGGCGGGCGTAGCCCAGACGGCGGGGCGCCAGGCGCCGCCACGGAAGCCAGCCCTGCCGGATCGCGATCCATGCGAGCCCCGGCAGGCAGGCGACGGCCGCCCAGATCGCCGCGACTGTCCGCTCTCCGGCCGAAGCCGACAGAATGCCGAGCAGCCGGTCCAGCTGGCCGCTGGCGGCGTAGGCGATCAACGCGGCTATTGAGAGCACCGCCGCGGTCTGCTCTATCTGGTGTCCGGTGTGGCAGCGGGCACAGCGTGGCACGGACACGATTTCCTGACGCCAGGTGGTGCGCAGGACGACGATCCATGGGGTCATGGTGGTTTCGGTATCCTTGTGCACCCCCAGGACGCGGTCGTGCCATGACGCCGGTGTGGCCTCCCGGCAGAACCAGCACTCCCGCACCACGAGTTTCCTTTCCCGGCCGTTGCGCGATTGCGGACGGCATTTTAGGTGTTGCCCCGCAAGGAGCGTGAGTTGTCTGTTGTGGAAGGGCCGTGAGAGTTACGGTCACCATCGACGCCAACAGCCTGCCGGACACGTCCTTAGACTCTGAGCCGAGCTCGGCGGAGACCCTTGCCCGCTGCTCGCCGATCGGCGAGCAGCGGTCCGGTCTTGAGTGAGTTCGCGAAGCGGGCGGCGGTCCGGCTTGCCCGCCGCCGTCAGACGCAGGGAGGGCAGCAGGCGCAGGGCTTCCGGCGCGTAGAGGTGGCCTTTGCGGGCCGTGACGTAGTCCCGGCGTTCTCCGTAGTGAGGGTGGTGGCCGGGGGTCGGTACCACGGCGGCGTGACGTGTTCGGCCGCGTCTCGTCCTGGCGGCCGAAGACCGTGCACTGGGCGACAGCGGGGTGGCTGAGGAGCAGATCCTCCAACTCCGTCGGCCTGCCGGCCTCCCGTGACCTCAACTCAGAACAGGCCGTAGTGCGAGTCGAAGCTGTTGGCGTTGAAGTTGTGGATCACATCCCCGACCCGGTCCGTGCTGGTGAACGTCACCTCGCTCGGCGATTCTCGCCACGCTCATGCCCTGCGCGGACAGCAGCACCATCTGGGCCCGCCGCCAGGTCACCACCGACCCCGAGCCTCTACGAACGATCCGCAGCAGCCGCTGCCCCTCGTCGCTGTCGATCTCCCGCACACGCAGCCGTTCCACCATGCAAGCTGCCCCCCCGGGGGGCTCCGTCAGTGGTGACCGGTGTCGATGACACAGAAGCGGTTGCCTTCGGGATCAGCGAGCACGACGAAGTCGGCGTCGTCCGGATCAAGATCCCAGTCGACACGCTGAGCCCCCAGGGACACCAGCCGCTCGACTTCGACGGCCTGGTCGGCCGCGTCCCCGGCATACAAATCCAGATGGATCCGCGGATGCTCCTGGACCGGCGTTTCGCTGAGACCGAGTGCCAACTGCACCCCCGCCCCTTCCGCTGGCACCAGCACCACCCAGTCGTCTTCCACCTCCTCGCGTGGGACGTATCCCAGGGCCTCCATCCAGAACGCGGCCGCACGCGGCACATCCGAGACACCCAGCACAATGGATCCAACTCTCAGCATGCGCTGATTCTGGCGGACAGCACCGAGTCGACGACACCGACTGTGCCCCCAACAACGAAGCGAACGTTGCCTGACGCGGCACCACTTAGCCGAGTTGGACCTCCTCGACGACATCCCAGGTGTAGTAGCCGCGGTCAGGGTGCTGGTACTGGTTGACGAGGTGGACGCGGTCGATCGTGATGTCCACGCGTGGGGGCCGCAGTGCCCGCAGTGCCCGGTTGAGGTTCCGGTCCGGGAAGTCATCTCGCGCATACGCGATCGACGCATGTGCCCAAAAGCGCAGCTCAGGCGGCCTCAAGGAAATCCCGGGCACCCTCTCGGCCGCAGTGCGGACACGGCGGTTGAGCGCGGCCATTCCGTCCTCAGGGTAAACCGCGACGGTCACCGCAGTGACGCCCGGCCACACGGGTCCGAGCTGAACCTGGAACGGCTGCACGCCGGTGAGCTCGTCGCGCAGGGTGACGCGGAGCTTTGCCAACTGGTTCTCGTCGAGTGCGTGGTGGATGCCCTGCGCCGTGGCGTGCAGCCACTCCTCGGGGATCACGCCGAGCTTGTCGCCATACTCGGAGAGCAGTTCGTGGTGGGCACGGGCGTACTCACGGAACTCGGGATACTCGCTCAGCAGCACGAGGACGTGCGGGAAGGGGCCTCCGCCCTGCCAGATCTTCTTGGGGACGAAGAAGTTCTCCAACGCCGCGGTCCTGTCATCTCGTCGGTCTCCACTCCGGACGGTAGTGTCCGCAGGCCGCGTCGCGCGGGTTGTTCACGAAACATCTGTGATCGGAACAGCGGTCCTTCTTCCGATACGCTGAGCGTCCTTCCGGATGGGCCGAAAAGCGATGGCCAAATAGGATGGCGGACCCTGACGAGCACGTCCGTTTTCACGCCAACTCCGCACCGCCTCCCAGGGCCGCTATCACGGTGCCGACGCAGGTGAACTGTCGTCGATCAGCAACGAATCGGCAAGACACGGTGGTGTTCATGCCAGTTGACGCGACCGTACGGCACCGAAAAACCTCCATGTCAGAGGTGGGATGCTCGCTCAACTCATCGATTGGGAGACACCAGTTGATGCACCCTTGGCTGGTTTGTGATCGATGCGAGCCCACTCTCGTGATGACCCATCAGTTTTTGTCAGTGCCCGCTGATACACCCATATCCACAGGGGCAGCATCACCAGGTTGCCAGGTCACAGGAGGGGGAAGGGCATGCCGCCGGAGGGATTTCACGAGGTTCGTCGCCACATCCGCAGGAATCCTCGGCCGCGCGGAAAGAAGCTGGGCGGCTGGACCATCACAGGAACCGTCGCCTTCGTCTGGCTGTGGGGGCAGGTCTTCGGTTTCGGCAGCAGCGACAGCGGGGCCGAGACGAACAAGCCGGTCGCACCCACGCCGTCGGTGTCCGCGTCGTCGAGCCGGTGATGGGCGGCATCCGGTTGCGATTGCGCGCGCCGCGCGGTCGTCGCGAACGGGTGGCCGCGGCTGTCGTCGCCCTGGCCGTGGCGACCATGCTGGTCCAGGCGGCGACGGTGCTGTGGCGTGCGATCGTGCGCGGGTGGCCGCTCGTGGCTGCCGTGGCGGTGGCGGTCCTGTTGGCTGTCGTCCGGTGGCAGGTGCGGCGGGTTCGGCTGCGGCGGGCCCAGGCCGCGCTCGTCGCGACTCTGCGACTCCCGCTCGACCGGATCGACGCCCTCAGTGATGCGGAGTTCGAGTTCGCCCTTCGGGATCTCCTCATCCGGGACGGCTGGTCGGCGCAGCAGGTCGGGCAGGCCGGCGATCAGGCGGCCGACGTCATCGGCCGGCATGCGCAGCATGGGCGGATCGTGCTGCAGGCCAAGCACACCACCGTCGGCGGCAAGGTCGACTCGAAGGTGATGTACCAGGTCAAGGGGACCGCTGGGCCTGTCCACAAAGCCGATGTCGCGGTCGTGGTCACCAACGGCGGCTTCACTCGGGATGCCAAGGCATGGGGCGAGCGGCATCAGGTCCACTGGGTCGATCGTGAGCGGCTGCGGCAATGGGCCGAAGAGGGAGTCCCTCTGCACACTCTGCTGCGCCTGTCCGCCCGCAGGCCACGCAGGACATCGGTGCGACGGGCCGCATAGCGCGGGGGTCACCAAGAGGCCAGGTCAGGGTAGAGAAGGGGGAACGTTGTTCGACGAGGACGGGTCGCTGGACCCGGTGTTGAAGGTCATCCTCTGGCTGATCCTCGGCTTGAGCATCGCCAAGGTTGCCTGGCAGTGGCTGACTGATGACGCGTGGCCTTGGCTGCGCGACGATGTGGGTGGCTGGTTCACGGAGGATGTCCGGGGATGGCTCATGGGGCATCCCTGGTGGTTCGCGCTGATCATTCTGGGCACCCTGGTGCTGCTGTGCTTCGTGGTCTTCTCCGAGCGAGGCGGCTACGTTGTCGCCTACAGCGACACCGAAGACGTGGAGGAGGAGCACGCCACCGCGCCGGTCGCCGATGCGCCCAAGGTCCTGACCTTCCGGATGAAACAGCTCACCGCGATGAGCGCGAACGGCTTCGAGCAAGCGTGCGCCGACCTGCTCGCCCGGGACGGGTTCGTACGGGCTCGCCGGGTCGGCGGCTCCGGGGACTTGGGTGCGGACGTCGTGGCCTGGGACGGAGAGGGCCGCAAGATCGTTGCGCAATGCAAGCAATACACCGCGCCTGTCGGGTCCGGGGCGGTGCAGAAGTTCAACGGCACCGCGCGTCCCGAGCATGGTGCGGACGTCGCCGTCATCGTCGCTCTCAACGGATTCACCAAGCCCGCAACCGAGTTCGCCGAGCGGCACGACATCGTGCTCATCGGGCGGTCGGAGCTCAAGCGCTGGGCACATGGCGAGCACCTCTATGCCGTCGTCGGCGAACAGCACTCCCCGGCGTAGCCGGCCAGCCAGAGATTTGGACTGGCCGGCAGTCAGAAGCGGTGCAGATCAGTTGCGTCGGAGTTCGCCGCGGAGGATGCCGCCGATGAATGCGTCGTATTCGGCGTCGGTGAACAGGTGCGGTGCCTTGCCGGTGTTCTTGGAATCACGCAGGGCCACGATGCCCTGGTCGAGGAAGGCGACCTGGACGCAGGTCTGGCCGCCGCTGCTGCTGGTCTGCCACTGGGCGTCGCGCAGCTGGGACTCGACCCAGGACGGGTCGAGCTCGTTCTTGTTCATGCAAGATCCTTGGCGATGGTGGTGAGGAGTGGTACGGACGCCTTCTGGGAGAGGGCGTCGGATTTGAGCATGTCGCTGGTGGTGCGGTACACCTCCACCGTGTCTGGCTCGTTGAGGTGGAGCAGGGCCCGGATGGACTCGATGCACACGAGGTCCCGGCCCGTCGGGAAGGACATGAGCATGAAGTGCCCGTCCATCCCTGCGTGTGCACCGGTCCGGTAGGGCAGGACCTGGATGGTGATGTTCGGGTCCGTGCGGGCAAGCCCGATCAGGTGCTCGATCTGGGCCCGCATGACGGCCTTGCCGCCGACTTCCTGGCGCAGGAGCCCTTCGGGAAGGACCGCCCATATCTTCAGCGCAGGATCGCGCTCCAGCATGTTCTTCTGGTGCTCCTGGCGCATGGCTACGAAGCGGTCGATGTCCTCCGGGGTCTTCCAGGCCCGGCTGCCTTCGGTTACGGCCCGGGCGTACTCGGGCGTCTGCAGCAGACCATGGATGGCGACGGGGTTGAAGACGAACAGGCTGCTGGCGCTCTCCACCAGGGAGAGGTAGTCGCCGAGCGGGTCGTCGACAACGCCCTCGTACCGCTGCCACCAGTCGGCCTCGCCAGCGCGGCGGACGAGGTTGCGCAGTTCTTCACGCAGGGCCGGGTCGTCGATCTGGTAGACCTCGAAAAAGTGCGGCAGTTGCTGGATCTTGAGTCCCTGCACCCCCTTCTCGATCTTGCTGACGGTGGAGAGGGACTGATACCCGAGGCGGCGAGCTGCCTCCTCCTGCGTCCAGCCCAGGGCTTCGCGGATGCGCCGGAGCTCCGCGCCCAGGCGTCGGCGTCGCGGGGTCGGCTCAACCGGCATCCCCACCTCCTTATGTTGGGCGACAGGCTAGCGTCTGCGCCAGTTCGGGAATATGCCAAATCCCTGAAGGGAAAGACTTTCCTCAGGGGCCTTCTTGCCGCAAGGGTAGTTGGCGGTCCATTATCGAGTCTCGCCTACTCGGACGGTGGCGTAGCGGTTACGCGGTGCCACCGCGTTCGAGTGCACGTCCGTGCCGCTTGGAGGACCAGTGCCTGGGATGGTGGTCAGCCCGGTCCGGCAGCACCACATGGTGCTGCCGGAGGTCAGCCCCGATGCGATGGAGCTCGTGCGCGAGATCGTGCGGATCCTGCTGCGGATGTGGCACAAGAGCGACCTGAGCTTTGTGGCCGAGCTCGGCGTCACCGAGCTGCTGACGAATGTCTGGAAACACACTCCGGGCGACTGCGAGCTCCTGATCCGTGAGATGCCCGACGGCGTCCTGGTCGGCGTCACTGACTTCGACGACGCGCTCCCCGCGGTGAAAGAGCCGGTGGACGACGCCGAGTGCGGCCGGGGCCTGTTCCTGCTGGCCGCGCTCACCGAGGAGCTGCAGACCCAGCCCCTGCTCACCGGGAAGCAGGTGTGGTTTCGCCTCGGACGCCCTCTCGTCGGCGGCGAGGAAGAAGCGGACCATGGCTGAGCTCTCACGAAAGATCCGCGCGGCAACACCAGTCCCGTCCTGTCAGGAGAGCGCTCATGCAGGCTGTTCCCGCCGTCCAAGCCGATCTTCCCGCATGGCTGCGCCTGGCGGGCGAGGTCGAGGAGCTGTTCGGCCCCATGATCGACGATCCGCAGTTCCGGGAGGCCGTGGAACGCAACATCAAGCGCGGGACCGCCCTGTGCGTACGCGATACGCCGGATGTGCCCGGCGGCGCGCTCGCCGGCGGGCTGCTGATGTCGGTCCATCCCCCGCGGTACGAGATCAGCTGGCTGGCGGTCGGCGGCGCCTGGCGGGCCCGGGGCATCGGTGGACTGCTGGTTCGCTCCGCTCTGCGCGACCTCGCCGTTGCTCCGGGCACGGTCGAGGTGACGACGTTCGGGCCGGACCACCCTGGCCGGGACGCCCGCGGCTTTTACGAACACCTCGGCTTCGCACCTGTCTTGCCCCTGTCCGCGGACGGTATGCGCCAGACCTACCGACTCCGCCTGTCGGATGGGTGACATCCTCCCGGCCGTGGTCCGCGGGCTGCCGCCTGCATCAACTCCAAGAGGACAACAGGCCGAGAGGCAAGCACCGACTGAGTTCCGGCCGCGCGAGGAGGAGAGTGCCGTGAGGAGCACCAGAGCACGCACCGCCATCCCGGTGGTGATCTTGGGCGGGGGACCGTGCGGACTCGCGTGCGCTCACGAACTCCAGCGCATCGGTCACCGCGACTGGGTACTGCTGGAGACCGCGCAGACGGTCGGGGGCTTAGGATCCTCGGTCGTCGACGAGGCTGGCTTCACCTGGGATCTCGGCGGTCACGTCGTGTTCTCCACGGTGAAGAGCTTCGACGCGTTACTGGACGAGCTGTTCGCGCCGCATGAGCTGCTGCGCCACGAGCGCTCCTCGTTCGTCCGGCACAGCGGACGGTGGGTGCCCTACCCCTTCCAGCAGCACCTGCACCACCTCCCCAGAGCCCAAGCCCAGAAGTGCCTGGACGATCTGGCCATGGCCCAGGCCCGCGGCCTGGCCTCTTCGGGAACGGACTTCGGCGTGTGGCTGGAGGCCACCTACGGTCCGGCCCTGGTGGAAGAGTTCTTCGCCCCGTACAACCACAAGATATGGGCCACCGCCCTGAGCGAGATGTCCTCCTCCTGGATAGCAGAGCGGGTCGCCCCCGCCGACACCAGTGCGCCGCGAAGGAGGGGGGCGTCGGGAACGACATCAACGAGCCGGTGGGGCCCCAACGCACAGTTCGCCTTCCCGGCGTCGGGCGGCACCGGCGCGATCTGGAAGCGGCTGGCCTCCCGCCTGCGCGGCGATATCCGGACGGGGCAGGCTGTCCTGCGCATCGATGAGGCGGCGAAGACCCTGCTGACCTCTGACGGCAGCATCCTCTCCTACGGGAGCCTGGTGGCCACCGGCGCGCTCGATCAGCTCGTCGCGATGACGGCCGGGGCACCCGCGCACGTGCGCCAGGCCGCCACGGCCTTGAAACACACCACCGTGGCCATGGTGGGCCTCGGCTACAAGTCACCGACCACCGACCGGCGTTCGTGGCTGTACTTTCCCGGCTGTGAGGCGCCGTTCTACCGGGCGACGAACTTCTCCCGGTACGCACCGGCCAATGTCCCTCACTCCGACCCCAGCCGGTACTCGGCCTGGATGACCGAGACGTCGCTGCCCGCCGGAACCCTCCTCGACGAGGCCGCCCTGATCGAGGAGTGCGACACGGCTCTGCGGCGCTGCGGTCTGGTTCCCGACGGCGCCCAGCGCGTCAGCGGCCACCTGGAACTGATCCCCTACGCCTACCCGGTCCCGACTACCGGCCGGGACACGGCCCTCGCGCGCATCCAGCCCTGGTTGGAGAGCCACGAGATCTACTCGCGCGGACGCTTCGGCACCTGGCGCTACGAGATCGGCAACATGGACCACGCCGTCACCATGGGCCAGGACATCGCCCGGCGGCTCGTCCACGGCACCGCTGAGAGGATCTACACGGCTCCCCGCCCAGCGGCCCGGGAGGCGGTTCATGGGCGCTGAACTCCGCCTCGACGCTCATCCGGTCACGAGCTGGCTCCTGCTCGGAGCCGCGCCCGACAGCACACGCGCCGTGGACGAGCTCCTCGACCGGGGCGTCACGCACGTCCTGGACTGCCGGACCCCGCGCCCGATGCCACCGCCCGCGGCCATCTGCCCCGGCCTGGTGTGGTGTTCGGCGCCCACCGAGGACGACGGCGCCTCGCGCGGCACCGACTGGTACTCCGCCTGTCTGGCCTTCGCGGCACGGGCGGCACGCGAGGAGAACGCCCGGCTGTACGTCCACTGCGCGGCCGGAGTGAACCGCTCCCCGGCCGCCGCCTACACGATTTTGCGCTCGCGCGGATGGACGGCGTCCGCCGCGCGGTCCCGCATCCTGGCCTGCCGTGCCCAGGCCCGCCCCCGCTACTTCGAGGACGCCGAACAGTGCCTGGCCGAACTGGGCCTCGTCGAACAGGAGAGAGCGTGATTCGCGCCAGCCGGCTGCTCGCCGCCGCTTACACCGCCAGGGCCCTCTACATGACGGCCTCCCTGGCCCTGTCCTACCGGTACCTGCGCACCGAGGCCGACCGTACCGAGGAGGAACTTCCCAAGGAGACGCCGGGCCTGACGTTGATCATTCCTGCGCTGCGGGAACAGACAGTGATGCCCCGCTCGCTGGAGCACTTCGCCGCGCTCGCCGCCCGGTGGCCGACGTTGCGCGTACTGGTCGTCACCGCGGCACGCGAGGCTGCCGAGACCCCCGGCGGCCTGCCAACCACCGACGACCTGTGCCGGAACCTGGCTCACCAGCACAACACCAGGCTCGGCAGGGAGGTCTTCGCCGTCGTGTCCTACCCGGGGCAGGGCCGCCGGGCCTCCCAGCTCAACTACGCCGTGGCCGCGTTGGACAAGCTGTCCCCGCCCGCCGGCGACTACGTTGCGGTGTTCGACGCCGACGCGGTCCCCGATGCCCGGCTTGCCTCCCAGTTCTCCCGCGCCGCGAAGGGGCGGCCCGCAATGATCCAACAGCCGATGCTGCCAGCCTTCCCCGGCAGTAGCAGCGGGCGGCGCTCGGCGGTGATGTCCGGCCAGGATCTTGCCGCGTTCCGCCGCACCCTGGGCATCGAGTACCGCCGTATCCAAGTGGCCCGCTGGTGTGCTCCCGGCCGACGCCCCCGGCTGCTGGCCGCGCTCGCGCGCCCGATGGTCTACGGGGTGGGCTCCGGGCTCATCGTGCGCCGAGACAAGATCGAAGACATCGGGTTCTTCCAGGAACCGCACGATGACCTCGCCGTCGGTCACCGCCTGAGCATGGCCGGCGAGCCAATCGCGGTGCTGCCCTCGGTCAACATCGTCGAGCCGTACCAGAGCGTGGGGGCGATGGCGCGGGCGTTCAGCAGCGTGGCCTTCGCGAACGCCGCGACCCGCCACGACTACCGCTTCGCCAAAGCGCACCCCACCCGCATCTCGGCTGCCGGGCAGCGGCTCCTGGCGGCCCGCGCCCTGGCCGATGGTGCGGCCTGGGCGCTGGGACCGGCGGTGATGGGCGCCGCCGCCACCCACCTGGTGGTGAGGCGACGGTACGGGCCGCTGGTGGCTGCCGCTCTGGCAGCGGGCCTGATCGAGCCGGTTGTGGCCTACCGGCTGCGCGGACGCGTCCTCGACGACTTTCGAGCGGCCGGCCCTGCCGGCGGGACTTGGCGGCAGCCGCCACCCGCCGCGGCCGTCGCCACCTACATGCTGCAGCCTGCGGTGAGCGCGCTGGGTCCGTGGCTGCTGGGCGTGCGCGCGAGTGCCGCCCAACTGACCGGCCGGGAACTGAGGTTCACCAAGACCGAGCACCTGGGCGAGATCGCCCCCGAAACCCGAGGAGGCACCGTTCATGGGTGATCTGGACATCGGCTGGGCCGTGCCCACCGCGTTCCCCGAAACCGGCTGGAGCCGCTCGTTGATCGACGAGCACCTCGAACAGGCCCGGGGCGAGATACCGGCGTGGGACGACCCCGAGCAGACCCGGCTCGGCTTCGCGATGGCCGCCCCGCATCCGGAGGCGGTACGTGTCCTGGGCGACTGGTCCGCGCTCAACACCAACAACGTCGGCACCCACACCCGCTTCGGGGAGGGCAAGGCGGGCACCCGGCGGCTGGAGAAGGAAGCCCTGGCCGTCCTCGCCGACCTCTATCGCGGCGGCGCCCTCGACGGACACCTCACCGGCGGCGCCAGCGAAGCAACCCTGGCCGCCCTGCGGATCGCCCGCAACCTGCTGCGCGCCGATGGCCACCAGGTCCGCGTGATCACCTCCGACCTGTGCCACGCCTCGGTCGGCAAGGCCGCCGAGATCCTCGACCTCGACCTGGTACGCCTGCCTGCCGGGCCCACCTGGACCCTGACCCGCGAGCAGGTCCGTCCCGCCGCACAGGAGGCGATAGCGGCCGGGACCACGGGCATCATCGTGGTGGCCACCGCCGGCTACTACAACAGCGGCTTCGCCGACCCCGTCGACGAGATCGCCGCCGACCTGCGCGACCTCGCCTTCCAGCACCCCGGACAGGCGGGATGCTTCCTACACATCGATGCCGCCCACGGCGGATTCGTCTTCCCCTTCACCGCCCCCGATCTGCCCTTCGACTTCCGCAGCCCCGGCGTGCACTCCATGGCTGTCGATCCCCACAAGGCCGGTCTCATGCCGTACGCGTGCGGGGCCCTGCTGGTGCGCAAGGGACTGCTCGAACACGTCACCCGCATCGACCCGCACACCCGGATCCCCGACGAGACCGTGCTGGGCTCCCGCCCCGGCGCCACCGCGGCAGCCCTGTGGGCCACGCTGCACACGCTGGGCCGTACCGGCTACACCGCCCTGACCACCCGCTGCCTCGAACACCGCGACCAGCTCACCGCCGCCGTACGAGCCGCCGACGCCGAAGCCCTGCTGGTGCCCGCCCCGCACGCGCCCGTTCTCTCCGCCGCCTTCAGCCACCCCGGCGGACGGCTGCCGCCGGAATTGTGCGACCGCTACCGGCTCGTCCCCCTCAGCCTCCCGGACCCGCACGGAGGCGGCGGGACCCGCCTCTTCTACCACTTCTACGCCTCCGTCTCGCTGACCGATGCCCAGATCACTGCGTTCGCCGGGCGCCTGGCCGCTGCCACCGCCCAAGCCCGCGCGACGGCTTCCGACGACCGCGGCAGCGGCAGCGGGCGGAGCATCACCTCCGAGGTGGTCGCGGACACCCGCGCCCACACCGACTGCTTCCGTCACTTCGTCGTCCACCCCGAAGGACGTCGTGACCCGCAGGTGCCGGGCTACTCCTTCCACACCTTCGCCCACCGGCGCGCCACCGGCGAGCAGATGCAGGACATCCGCTGGGGTGAGGCGCGGGCCGGCGGCGACCTGTGGGTCTACGCGCCCGACCTGAAGCATCCCTTCGCCAATGAGCTGATGGGGGTGCGCACCGAGGGCTATTCCCTCGAAGTCCTCGACCTCCACCAGCAGCAGTTGTCCCTGGTCGGCGCGATCCACGCCACGATGCTGCTGCCGGGCTCCCTGCGTGTCCTGCTGAACTTCGAGGCGGACGGCACCTTCCGCTCCGCCGAGTACAAGGCCCTCGGTGAGCACGGAGCCGACGAGCTGCAGATCTTCCCCGACGCCATCACCGCCAAGATCGGCAAGGACGCAGCGGGATTCCTCCGCCCCCACAGCGACGACTACTCCTTCTCCATCGACACCTCGGCCGAGATCAGGGTGCGTCGCACCGACGGCGCAGCCGCCCCCGTCGTCCAAACCGCCCGTCACAACGCCGATGTGCTGCTGCCGCGCCGCCGGCACCTTCGGCGCGAGCAGTTCCGGCGCTTCCCGAACCGGTTCTTCGACATCGAGCTGGAAATCGAGGCCGGCCGGACCTGGACCGGCACCGCCTACCTGGCGGAACTTCTCGCCCCCACCAGCATCGGCACCGTACTGGCGGCACGCTCCGCGACCGCGGGACTGTGCACCGTGGACGGCAGGGTCAGCGACAGCGGCCTGCACCTGGCGCTCACCGCGCTGTCCGAGCCCAGGACCGATGCGATCGAACTCGCCGCGCCTTGGTACCTCGGCCGTCATCTGCACGGCGCACTGCCCCGCCTGGACGTTCGCGACCCGGATCAGCTCAGCGTCGAGCAGGTCATCGACTTCGCCGAGAACGTCCACGAGGTGTTCATTCGCGACGGACTGCCCGCCGGCCTCGTCATCGCGGGAGCCGGACGATGACCACAGCCACGCTCGACCGCACGGCCCTCAGCCGTCTTCTGCCCGGCGCCGAAACCCTCAGCGCCCGGCCCTTGCCCCAGGGCCGCTTCAACGCCTGCTGGCACCTTGCCGACTCCGACCGCGCCTATCTCCTCAAGCTCAACGACCGTGAGGGCGAAGCTCATCTGCGTCAGATGGCCGCGGCCATGAGCGACGCGAGGGCGGGCGGCGTCGCGGTCCCGCAGGTCCTGCGCGTGGGCGCCGACCCTGACCTTGGCCCCTTCCTGCTCCAGGAATGGCTGGATGGCCGCACCTTCGCCGAAGCCCGCCAGGACAACGCCATCACGGCGGACCTGTGGCCGCGGCTCGGACGCCAGATCGCCCTGCTGCACTCCATCCAGCCACCACGTCCCCTCGTGGCGACACCGGCCTCCCGTGCCCGCCATCTTTCCGACCTCCTGGACGGCCTGCGCCGACACCGGCTGATTCCCACCGCGCTCGCCGAGGCAGCCCGCCAGCACGGCCTGCCTCTGGCCGAAATACTCGGCGACCAGGAGTGCGTGAATACCCATCAGGACATCCACCCGGATAACATCCTCATCCGTCCCGGCGGCAAGATCGCCCTGCTCGACTTCGACCACGCCACCACAGCGGAATACGCCAGCGACTTCGTCAAACCCGACCGCTGGTGCCTGCCCTCCGCCCACGACCGGCAACAGATGCTGGACACCTACTGGCAGCAACGCCGGGAAGTGGCCGACCCGTTGTTCGAGCAGCGCCTCGCCTTCCACCGCCTGGTCATCACCCTGTCGTACTTCCTGTACTGGCACGGCCGTGACCCCACCCAGCTCCCTGGGTGCACCGCGGCCCTGCGAACCGAACTGGAGCGAACATGACCGCCAACGACACCGCCACCACTGCCATTCCGGCTCCCGCACCGATCATCGGGCCCGGCGTCCAGGTCGTCGCCGCACTGCTGCGCCGCGACGACCACATCGTCCTGGTCCAGGAACAGCGCGACGGAAAGGAGATGTGGTCCATCCCCGGCGGCGGCGTCGAGCGCGGCGAACTCCTCACCGAGGCCCTGGTCCGCGAGGTCAAGGAAGAGACCGGCCTGAACCTGAGGGCGGTAGGCCCGCTGGCCTACCTGGTCAACACCACGACCGAGAAGTACCCCTCCACCGTGGTGTTGACCTTCGACTGCACCGAGTGGGACGGCGAGATCGCCGTGCACGACCCGGACGGCAAAGTGACCGGCGCGGTCCTGCTGCCGCTGACCGAGGCCAAGACCGCCCTGGCCTCTTCTACCGCGACCCGACCCGAGATCGAACCCCTGCTGGACTACCTCGACAGCCTCAGCACCGGCCGCGTGTGGTCCTACCGGGACGACCTGCCCATCGAATGACCGCGCCCGGGACACCGGGAGCCGGGAGAGGACTTATGACGCTCACCCACGACCTCGACTCGACCACGGCCACGCTCGACCCGCTCGGCGCCGACGCGGTGATGAGGGCCTTGCCCCAAGCCAACATCTCGGCCGACACCAGGTGGCTGCACACCCGAGCCGAGCGCCTCTCCCGGCACGCCGCCTCGATCCGTGACGTCGCCCCCGCCCGGGCGGCGTTACGGGACCTGGGCATGATCACCGCCTGCCTCGCCCGCCACACCGGCCGCCAGATCCCGCCGCCCGCCGTCGAAGCGGCCATGCTCCACCTGGGCGCCACAGCCGACGAGGTCCCCCGGGAAACCGTGTACTCCTACGCGACCCGCAACCCCCGTGGTCCCCGAAGGCGCTCCTTCACCGACACCCCGGGCGAGCACGTCTTCATCGACGAGGTCACCGACGCCAGCCACGCCCTCGACGACGCGATCCGGCACTGCGCGGGCATGCCCGAGGCGGCCAACCAGGAAGCGGCCGACGGCCTCGCCGCGACCGTCCACGAGCGGCTGCGAGCCTTCGCCGCGCATCTGCTGACGGTCAAACGCACGCTGACACCGGAGTACTTCACCGGTCTCCTGCGTCCGTACTACCCGCCCCTGGACATCGACGGGACCACCTACTACGCGCCGGGCGGCGCCCAGATGCCCCTGCTCGTCCTCGACGTGATGATCCTCAGCCAGGCCGCCACCGGCAACCTCGCCGCCTGGTACGAGCAGTACCTCACCGACAACGTCCTCTACCTGCCGCCGCACCACCGTGCCATGGTCGACGCAGCCCGCCGGACTCCGGGTCTTGCCCGCCTCGCCCGCCACCGCCCGCACCTGCGGCCAGCCGTCTCCCTGCTCATCGATGACCTGCTGCGCTTTCGGCTGCCCCACCGCCAACTCGCTCGGGACAACATGGCCGTCCGGGATGACGGAGCCCTCGGCAGCGGCGGCTACACCACCAGCGCCCTCGACCGCCTGCTCAACGTCACCGAAAGTGCCCGCGCCCTTCTCAGCCCCGGGAGTCCCGTATGAGCGCCTCCATCGACAGCGACTTTCCGCCCTTCCCGCTCGGCGCCCCACGCTCCCCGCTCGCGCTCGACCCCAGGCCCAGCCACCCGCCACAGCCGGTTGCGGATCACGTCCGCCTGGACTACCCCAGCCGCATCAACGCCATGGCCCTGGACTCCAGCAAGATCGTTCCCAGTCAGGGCGCCTACCTCGCGGGCGAACTCCTCTTCGCCTGCGACCTCATGCGCCGCGTCGATGTCGAGATCGTCGGCGACGGACCCGCCGTCCAGACCACCCCCGACTGCGACCACCCGGTCCTTGCCCGGCACGCCGCGCTTCTGATGCGCACTGCGCTCGGCACCCGAGAGCGGCTGCGGGTACGGGTGCGCGCCCCGGATCTGCCCGCGCACCTCGGACTCGGCTCGAGCAGCGGGCAGATCGCCGCCGTGGCCGCGGCCGTCAACGAGCTCTACGGACATCCCGTCCCCGCCCGCCGGCTCGTCAAGTTCCTGGCACTCAACCACGGTGAGGAGATCGACCACGACGACGCTCACCTTCTGCCGGTCCAGTGTCTGGGCGGATCCGCGACGGCCGGGCTCATACCCGGCGCGGTCCAGGTGATCGCCGGCGCGCACGTGCCGCTGCTGCAGGCCGCCCTGCCCGAGGACATGCGCATCGTGCTCGGCATGCCCCACAACCCGGTGATCTGGGACGCCCGCGACAGCCTCGCCGCCGAGGCCCGCCACTTCGACGCCTTCACCACCACCGGCCGCACATACGGCCCCGAGATCGCCTACCGGCTCCTGCACGATGCCTGGCCCGCCCTACTCGACGGGGACCTCGGTCCGCTCGGCAGCCTGCTGTTCGACTACCGCTTCCGGATGGGGAGCCTGACCAACTGCGCCTTCTCCCATCCCGAACTGCTGGCCACCGGCGAAAAGGCCGAACACATCTTCACCGAGCACCTCGCCGAGGTCCTCACCCTGTCCTCCGTCGGTCCCACCTTCGCCGCCCTCACCCGCACGCCCGAACGGTGCGAGCAGGCGTTCGCCGACGCGGGACTGCGGACCGTGCGCTGCCGACCCCGGAACAACGGCTACACCCTCCACGGCCAGGAGGAACAGTGACCCACACTGAACCAGCACCCACCGGCACCTACTGGAACGACCGCGCCACGGTCGACGCATTCGCCGAGCTGCCCACGCCGCCCTACCTCGCGGATCTGCTTACCGCCCCGGTGCCCGACGCCGCCCTCGCGCTCGACGCGGGCTGCGGTGCCGGCCGGAACGTGCCCGCCCTGGCCGCTGCGGGCTACCGGGTACTCGCGATCGACCTGCACCTCGGCATGCTGAACCAGGCCCGCCGCCACGCCGGACCCCGGACCGCCTTCGTCGAAGCCGACGTCACTCGCCTCCCCCTGGGCGACCGGAGGGCGTCCCTCGTCGTGTGCCACGGCGTCCTGCACAACCTCCACCACCGTGACATTCTCGCCACGGCGCTGCGCGAGCTGCACCGGGTCCTTCTCCCCGGCGGAACGCTGTCGCTGAACCTCTTCACCGCCCATCACCTCGACCCGTGCCTCACTCCCCTCGGCGACGACCGGTACGCGCTGCCGAACGGCCAGCACATGACGCTCCTTTCCCCCGAGGACCTGCTCTGCTTCATCCATGCCGCAGGACTCGTCCCGAGCGGGGAAGCCGTGCAGTACCTCAGCCCGGGAGACCCGGGGCAGCGCTCGGTATGGCGCGCGACCCTCACCCGGCCGTAGCCCATCGGAAGGGGCTCGCTCGTGCTTCTCGTCGCGGCCACCACCGATTCGCCGACCGACCCCGGCATCGCCTACGCCCATCTCAGCGTCCCCGTGTCCGGCCCCGCTCTCGTCCTTGACGGGCCGACCTTGCGCCGTCAGCGGTGGCACGGGCCCAACGGCGGCCGGCCGAAGGACGCCACCCCCGGGGTGGTCCGCGTCCCCTTATGGGCCTGCCATGTCGACGAATCCACCGGTGAGGCCGTCTTCTTCGTCACCGTGGAATGGCGTCCAGACGCCGTCGTCCTGGCAGCCTTCCACCGCACCACTGTGGCCGCCGACGCGTCCGGAGATCTCACGGCGTGGGCCTGCCTCATCGCCGATGAGCGTGCTGTGGTGAACTTCCCGCTGCCCCGCCCCGGACATCGCTCCGGACACGGCCCGGAGGCCGAGGAGAAGATCACCCTTACCATCCCGGCCAATCCCGCCGCGGTCGCCCGTCTGCTGCGCGATCACCTGCCCGCTACCGGTGTGCCGGTCTGCGGCCCCACCATCCACCGGCGCGTCCTGCGCTCGGACATCTATCTGCCGCCCGGGACCGGACGGCGCGAGTACGCCGCCCTCACACCCCGTTCCGACGGAACCTGGTGGGCCAAGGCCAAAGTCCTCAAGGACGGCCAGCTCCACAAAACCATCCGCCCCGCCGCCACCCGTGACGAGGCCCTGACCCAGATGGCAGAAGTCCTCGGCCACCCGCGCCTCATTCACGCCGGCCTGCTCCAGCGCGCCACCTGGGACCTGCCCTCGCCCGCCGACACGGACGGCCACTGGTCCACCGTCACCGTCGACACCACCACCCTCGCTCCGCACCCCGGCACCCTGCAGCAGGTCGAGATCGAGTACGGGGCCTGCTTCACCGCCGTCCCCGTCACCGCGACCGCCTCCCAGATACGGCAGTCCGTGGCCCAGACCGCCAACACCGTCGCCGCCGTCCTGACGGATCACCACATCCCGCACGCCCGCAACGGCCAGAGCAAGATCGAACACTTCCTCGCAGCCGGAGATGCCGATGCCCGCCGCTGATCAGGTCATACCCATGCTCGACGCCTTCCTCGACGGCGACACCCATGCGGCCTCCCTCGATACGTGGTGCACCGAGAAGATCACCGTCCAGCTCAGCGGGCTCACGATCGAGGTGCTTGCATCTACCAGCACCGCAACGACCTACGTACAGCGCCTGTTCACGCCGCCCAGCAACCTGTGGAACGTCGTACGCCCCGACGCCGCAGCCACCGGCGCCACCGAGACGATGCGCTGCCTCGCCCTGCCCCGTGCTCACGTCTCGGCCCTTGCCGAGCGTGTCCGTTCACGGGGCACTGGAACACCACGCCCTGCACTGATGCACGTCGGTGCCCCGGCAACATGGCACCAGATGCCCGGCGGCCCGGTACTCCTGACCGATCCCGATGCCGGAATCGCGCCGCAGCTCATCGTCCGCCACCCCGACGGCTTCACCGTCATCACCTGCGACGACACCGACGCCACGATGAACGCCGCCCGGCATCTGCGGGAGATCGGCTACCGGCGGGCCGAGGACGACGGCTGGGTGTGCCTGCACGCCTCGGCCGCCACGACGGACGGCCGCGGCATCCTGGTCGTCGGCGACTCCGGCGCCGGCAAGTCCACGCTCGCGCTCGCGCTGGCCGCGACCGCGAAGGGCGCCTTCCTCTCCAACGACCGCACCATGATTGCCGCTTGCTCAGGCATGGCTCCGCAGGCTGTCGCCATGCCCGGCCCGATCCGGCTCAACGGCGGCACCCTGCAAGCACTCGGATACGCGAGCGCCGAGCAGTGGGACCTCACGCGCCCCCAATCGACAACGAACACCGACTGGCAGAACTTCCGCGGCTCCAACAAACTGCACATCCTCCCCTCCGAATGGCATGAGCGCACCGGCACCCCATTGGCCACGACCTCAACCGTGGATCTCGTCGTCTTCCCACAGGTCATCCAGGGCTCCCAGGAGCTACATCTGCGTGCAATGCACCCCGAGTCGGCCCGGGAGCTGCTGGGCGCTCAGTGCATGTCGCAGGGCGACAACATCTACGTCAGCGACTGGCTCGGCATCCGGACGAGCAGCCCCGACGACCTCGCGCGCAAGGGGGCCCTCGTTGTCGACGCCCTCGCCGGCCGGCCAGCTGTCAGCCTGCGCTTTGGCACCCGCACCCCGTACGCCGCCGTCGCCGAGACCGTGCGCGCGGCCTTCAGCAACCCCGCTTCAAGTCGATGAGCGCCACAGTGATTCCCCCGAGCAACCGGCTTCTCCGCCTGCCCGGCGCCGTGGCCAAGGTCTACCGCGAACCCTGGCGCGCGCACACCGAAAAGGCAGCTCTGCAGAGGCTTTCCGAGGCTGGCATACGAGCCCCGTCCGTACTCGCCGGCGGTTCCGTCCGGGGCCGCCGACTGCTGATCCTGCGACGTCTGCACGGCACGGCGCCAGGCCGTGGTGAGGGGGCCCTGCGGCGGGTCATCCCCTACCTGCATCGTGTCCACCAGATCACCGGCCCCGGCTTCGGTCGTCTCTGCGCCCCGGTGGCCGCAAGCTGGGGAGACCACCTCCGCGAGCGGCTCGTCTCGTATCAAGCCGCGCTCGCCCGCCACGGATTCCACGAAGCCGCTGCCACAGCCGAGGCGCTGGCGAGTGCGCCCCCGCCCGAGCCGGACGCGCCTCGTCTCCTGCACAACGATCCGGAACCCGGGAACTTCCTGTTCGGGCCAGCCGGTACCGCGGGCCTCGACTGGGAGCTGGCGATCTACGGGCATCCGAGCCTCGACTACGCCCGGGCCGCTCATGCCTTCGCTGTCCATCCGGTCCAGCTGAGCCGACTCCTTACCGACCACGGCCTCCCGCACTCAGAGGAGACCTTGGCCGCCTACCGCTCCGTTCACCTGCTCGGACGTCTCATGTCAGCGGTCACCGCCACCCCGCCCGACCCCGTAGCTGCCCAGCGCCACGCACGAGACCTGATCACGAAAACCACCTGACGACGCGACAGCGAGGCCCCATGCAGGCACGTCACCCCTACATCGGCCCCCCGGCCGACCAGCACTCGTCCACCTCACCACACGAACGCGACCCGCTCGGCGCCGCTTCACAACCCGACTCCAGCTGCCTGGCACCCGGCACCTGCGACCACGGGAATCCTCCGGACCCGGACCGCTACGACGCGGTGCTCTTCGACTGGGACGGAACGCTCGTCAACAGCCATCCCCTCAACTTCCGCGGCCTCTCCCGCGCCTGCGCCAGATGGGGTCTCATGCTCAACGAGTCGTTCTACACGTCCAGGATCGGGACCTCCGGTGCAGAGCTGATCAGCGAACTGGCAGCCGCCACGGGGACCCACGTGCCGATCGACGAGGTTGTCGCCCAGTGCCTCGACCTGATCCTCGACGAGATCGCCGAACTGCAGACATACCAACCGGTGGTCCAGCTTGCCGAGACCCTGCACGGCCGCCTGCCCCTGGCCATCGCCTCGGGCGGTGCACGCCGGGCCGTCCACGCCGGCCTCGACGCCACCGGCCTACGCCCTCTGTTCACCGACGTCATCACCGGTGAAGACGCCCCTCGGGGCAAACCGGACCCGGGACTATTCCTCCTCACCGCGGCCCGCCTCGCCGTCGCCCCCGCCCGCTGCCTGGTCTACGAAGACTCGACCGAAGGCGTGCAAGCAGCCAAGGCCGCTGGCATGGATGTCGTGGACGTGCGGTGTTTCCGAACATGATCCAGCTGAGCCCCAAAGAGTGCACCGACGGCACTCGAACCCGCAGAACCGGCACGGGCCGCTTCGCATGCAGAAGGATCCGTGCCTGTAGTCGCGTCGCCGACATCAGCAAGCATCGCTGCTCGCGTAGCGTGACGCGGGTGATGATGGGCACCGAAGAGACACGGCTGGTGATCGTACGAGGCAATAGCGGCTCGGGAAAATCGAGCGTCGCGGCCGGCATGCGTGAGAGGTTCGGGCGCGGACTGGCCTTGGTCAGCCAGGACAACCTCCGCTGTGTGGTTCTGTGCGAGCACGACCGGCCCGGGGCGGCAAACATCGGCCTGATCGACGTCGTCGCCCGCTACGCCCTCACTGCGGGCTATCACACGGTGATTGAGGGCGTCCTCTACGCCGAACACTACAGCGACATACTGGCCCAACTACGTGCCGACCACCGTGGCGTGACCCACGGCTACTACCTGGACATGCCTTTCGAGGAAACCCTGGCCCGCCATGCCACCAAGCCCGATCTCGCCCACATCAGCAAGGCGCAGCTACGTTCCTGGTACCGGGAACATGACCTGCTGCCCCGCGCTATGGAGACGGTCATTGGTGCCGACAGCACTCTGGCCGAGACCATCGACCGCATCATGCGTGATACGGGACTGGCAGACCTTACGGCTCCGGAGTAGCTGGCGTAGGAAGGTGCCAGGCCCCGGGGATTGATGTTCAGTCTCTACAAAGGGGGGACCATGCTGTCTCTGCTATTCGGAGAGTTCCGATACCCGACTGCACCATTACGGGACGGCGACTTCGACGACCGGCCCCTGAACCGGGGGCTTCGCTCGCTCCGCCCCGTTCGGGTCGACGTCACCATCGACCGTTTCCACCTTGTCAACCAGCGGCAGGACCCGGCAGCGGGGTACTACACGTGGGAAGTGGTGGAAGAGTTCCGATTCGTGTAGGGGACGGATAGGTCAAGACGTCAACTCGTCCGGGCCTTGCAAGAGTTCGCCTTACGGCACCCCAGGGAAAGAAGATATCGGCATGACGACGATCATCGAGCAGTCGCGGACGTGGCAGGGCGAGGGCGGTCCCGCCGAGTGGACGCAGGCATGGGACCGCACCCGTGAGCTGATCGGCACCCGTGCCGACCGCTTCAGCGAGCACGACAGCGACGGCTCACAGGAGGACGCGATCTCCGCTCTCGCGACCGCCCTGTATATCACGGCCCGGGAACGGCGCATCGAGCCCGTCGTTGTGCCCCGGCAAGCCGTCGACGAACTCGCTGACAAGCGTCCCGGGGAGACCGACCTCGATGTCGTCCGGAGGTGGGAGACTCACCTGGAGAACTTGGGGCACGACGTCGACGACAAGACCGATCCCGTCTCCGCCCGCTGGCACCGCCTCCGCTACGACCACGACCCCGAGCTGTACTGCGACGACGTGCTGGCGCGCCACGGATACGGCCTCACCGCTATCCGCTACGTGCTCGGCGACCACGTGGCGCTCGCCTTCTGAAGCCGTCCCTCTCGCAGCCGAAGGCGCATGCTTCGCGTTGTGGACGAGCGGGACGGCGGTTGCGCGAGCGGCTGGCGGAACGGGCAGTAAGGCTGAGTGCCCGGAGTGCGGGGTGTGGTGGGTGGCTGCTGTGGACCGGCGGTCGACGGCCTTATACTGCTCGCCGCGGTGCAAGGTGAGGGCCTGAGGCGGAGAAAGGAACCGTTCAATGAACGGTCACAGTGACCGCATCGTGAGCGGCTGAAGTGGTCAAGTTCTGTCCAAGTTCGGTTCATCCAAGGCTGTTTGTTGTGTCCACGTCACATCTGGTCTGACACTCGGCGCAGATGCGGGCTCTGCCCCGTCGCGGCGAAGTGCCGTGCCCTGACCCGGAGGGAAGAAGGATCGGGCCTCGTGCCGCAGTCCTGGATCTCGTCCACATCACGCCCGAGCAGGACCGACGGCTCAGCGGCCGGGCCTGTGACCGGTGCGATGCCACCGAGGGCCTGCACGAGGGCGGATACGCCCACACCGCCAGCGTCCCCGATGGGCGGGGCCTTCTGGGATGGCCTGTGAAAGTCTGCCGCGACTGCCCGGCAGACTTTGGGGCACAGCATCCGCACCAGACATTGAATCCAGGGCCGCCCACGACAGCCAGTGCGAGAGGGTCGGGAGCCCTGTCGACTCCGCTCCACCCTTTGGTCATGGGGTGGAGCGGCCTGGTCTCCGTGCGCGGCAGATCACACGACCCCGGGCCCACGTGGAAGCTGTTGGCTAATTCGTGGTCCTGATCACTTGGTCCCGTCGAGTTGTTTCTCGGCGGAGTGAAGTCGTGCGAAGTGGCTGGTGCGGGTGTGAGCCCGAGGTGTCGCGGTGAGGTGGGCCTCGATGCGGGCGAGGTTGAGTGCGGAGCCGGTGAGCTGGTGCTGGAGGCTCGTCTTCGCAAGGCCACGGTAGCGGGATCTGCGCAGGCCACAGCGTTGGACGCCTTGGGAGATGGTGCCTTCGACCCCAGCGCGGATCTTGTACTGCTCTTTCCAGCGGTCGGTCTGCTGAAGGGCGCGGGCCTGTTGGAGGGCCTGGTGTTCGTGGTGTTGCCGCAGGGTCAGCGTCCTTCCTTCGACCTTCGGTGAACTGACGCAGTCGCGTAGTGCGGGACAAGGGCGACAGCTGGCCGGGGAGAATCTGACCTTGACCACGGGAAGCAGCTGCTGGGATGTGCCCATGGCCCACCGAGTGCTGGTGCGGCCCATCGGGCAGGTGACCTGCTGTCGCTCCCAGTCGATGGCGAAGGCGTCCTGTCCATAGCCGCCGCCGCTTTTCACCTGGGCGACGGTGACCTCTTGCAGCGGCCCGTGCAGGGCAACGCCATGCTCCCTCCGTGCGGTCACGATCTGCGCGGCGGTGGGATATCCGGCATCGACCCAGTGCTCACCGGGCAGGCAGTCGCGTGCCGCCAGCTGGTTGTGGATCGTGTCGGCCATCGCCTTGTCCGGGATGGTTGCGACGGTGGTGGCCACGCTCGTGATCAGGTTCGGGGCGTCGGGCTCGCAGGTCTCGGTGAGGTGGACTTTGTAGCCGTCCCACATGGTGCCGCGCTTGACGCTGCCGCGTGCCTCAGCGTCATAGGGCGTGACCAGGCGCATCGCGCCCGGCGGCCGGTCTTTTGGGTCCCGCCGTGCCACCTCGCCCTCAACCAGATGGAAGTGCTGGACCCACACCTGTCGCAGAATCTCCACCTCGTCCAGCGCACCAAGCCCGTGCGGTGCGCCGGGGTCGAAGACCGCCTCAAGCAGCCGCATCCCGTCCGCGCCGATCCGCAAGCCCACCTCGTCCCGCTTGGCGCGGGCCTTGGGGAACCGCGAGTCCTCGGCCCTGGTCGCGTAGTGCCTGAACCAGTCCGGCTCCGCCACTTCCACCAGCCAGTCAGGGGCGGCCTGGGCCAGCGCGTTCAACGCTGAACGCAGGGTCTCCGCCACCAGCTCAAGCCAGTTCAGCTCACGTGCCGCCGAGGACACGTGCGTGGAATCGGTGCGGGCCCGGCCCGCGCTCTTGAGCAGCCCCTTCTCCCGGGCTGCAACCAGGATGCCGTCCAGCACCCGCCGTCCGGCGTCCGCCCTGGTCAAGCGGTCCCTGAACTCCGACAGCACCGAGAAGTCGAACCCCGGATCTTCCAGTTCCAATCCGAGCGCGTACTTGAAGTCGATCCTTGCCCGGACCGCCTCCGCAGCCTGCCGGTCGGTGAGCCCCTCCACGAACTGCAACACCAGTACCAGCGCCAACCGCCCTGGTGACCAGGCGGGCTTGCCCCGTGCGGGGAACAGGTCCGCGAACTCCTCATCGGTGAACAACGGCCCCAACTGGTCCCGGACCCGGATCGCCAGGCTCCCCTTTGGGAACGCGGCCCGCGCCACCCGCATCGTCTCCGCCGGGATCGCCCCCGGCCCCCTCGGCTGCATCGACATCGACACCCACCCCATACGACAACGTCGGCGTTCAAGACCACAACCGCGTCTTGAACGCCGACGTCACGCGAGCCCCCGAATTAGCCAACAGCGTCCCACGTGGTCCGGGGTCGTCGCACGAACAGTTCCCCCGCCTCGGCCATGGAGGAGCATCCACGACAACGGATACATCCCCGCAACCCGCATGACCGCTGACGTCCCCGGTGAAGGTGGACAGGGCCGCTGGTCTGGGGGTTTCCTGGGCACAGGCCCTTCAGCCCGGCTCGCGCCGAGGAGGCAGGCCGGTGCACGAGACGATCAGGGTGGATCGGAAAGCCACCGGACCCGGCAGCTGCCGGGTCGCGGTGTCGGGGGAGCGCGACCTTGTGACCGCCGGCGAGGTGCGTCAGGCACTGCGGAGCGCCGTCGGGGAGAACCAATTGGTGGTCGTCGACCTCGGCGGGCTGACGTTCTGCGATTGCACGGGGCTGAGCGCGCTACTGGCCGCCGCCCGCACCGCTCGAGCCGGTGACGTCGAACTGCGGCTATGCGCCGTCCCACATTTCCTCGCCCGCATCCTGCGGCTCTCCGGCACCCGCGGTTCATTCACCATCGAAGAGGGACACGGCCCGCCATAGAGCTGCCCCTGGAACATCAGCTTCGGGCGGAACCGCCCGAAGCGACGATCCTCTTGATCACCGGATCCGCCTTTGATCAAACAGTCCCTCAACACGCTGATTCAACAGGGAAGTGCAAGGCATCCATCACAACCTGACACGAGACCAGGTGGAGCGGGCAGTCGAGGCAGTCCGAAGGGACTTGGCGTGGCGCGAGACGGTGGCGACCGTCCAGAACCCAGTGTGGCCGGGGCCGAACGCGGTGACAGTGGCGATGTACCCGGAGAACCAGCTGGCCGCGCTCACGGCAAGGGTGCGCAAGGCGGTGTCCGGGGTGGAGGGCATCAACCTCCGGCCGGCCGGGGAGCGGGCCTGGCCGCACTCCACCCTGGCGTACTTCCGAGCCGGTGACGTACACGACGCCGCTTGCAACCGGCGGCTACGCAGCATCCACCCCGACCGGGTCGAGATCACCATCAACCGCGTGCACGCCGTGTACATGCACCAGGATCCCGACTGCCGCCATTACACCTGGGATCACCTCGGGCGCTCCCTCTGGGAGGCAAACGGAAGATCACGGTTCGCGAGCGGCTCGACGAGCTGGCACCCAAGCCGCCAGGGAAGGCGACGAGCTGTGGCGTGACGCCTGGGACCGGGCCCGGGCCGTCAAGCCGGCGCCCAGGTGAGGGTGCCGGTCATCGCGACAGCGACGGCGCCGGATCGGACGAAACGTGCGTGCACGAGGAAGAGGGCTCCTTGGAGCCGGGGGGACAGGGGAAGGTCATCGCATTCGACCAGAGACCGGAGCGGGAGGCGACGGAGCAACGGGTGTGTTGCCGTGAGGTTGCTTGGCTGTCGTGCTGGGGACGTAGAGGGCGCGGCGGGTGTACGCCGGGGCTGGCGATATAGGCGGCTCAGCGGCCGCGGGCGCCATTGCGAGCGGCCGGCACGGCTGGAGCCGTGTGCGTGGTCCGGCCTGCGGCGCGGCTCGGTGCGGACGCGGTCCAGGCGCCGGGAAACCAGACGGCGGTGTACTGCTCGATGGCGTCGCGCAGCCCGGTGGTGACGGCCCCGTCCCACGGGGGTCGGCCGGGGCGATGGAACTTGTCGAAAGGGCGGTAGTAAAAGGTGCCGTAGTGATTCGTGTTCGGCCGGGTGTTGGTGGCTTCGTCGCGGCGGTGGAACGTTCCGTGATCCACGAAGCTGAGCGCCACCGCGTCGATCTCGCCGCGTTCCGGGTGGACGACCGCCAGGCGCAGGCCGCCGTAGGTGTCCGCGCGGATGGTGCGGCTGAAATCGATCCGCAGCCGCAGCGGTACGCCGGGGTCGGGAGCGGCGAAGTAGGTGCTGCCCACCACGGTGCTGTTATGGAAAGCGAGGCACAGCTCGGCGAAGAACTCGGGGGCCTGAAGGGACAAGACGGGTCTCCGGTACGGGTCGGGCTGGTCCTACCGGCGTGGACCGGGCAGGGCCGGTCGGCTGGTGGTGCTCCAGCGCGGGACGCTGGGAGCGTGGATCGCGGCCTGGCTGCGGGATGAGACGGCCCGCTGCACGTCGAGCGGGGTGGGGGCCGGCGGCCCGGGCGGAAGGATCGGGGCGAGCTGGGCCATGCCCTTGATGTAGCTGAAGGTCTCCTGACGCCACCGAGGCAGCGGAGCCGGATCGGCGACGCACTCGGTGACGGCGGTGAGCAGGGCGACGGGGGTGTCGGTGCTGGCCGTGGCGTACCAGACGGGCCGGTCGATGGACTTGCCCGCCCACAGCTGCCAGCGGGCGTCCCGTGTTGTCAGCTCGGCTTCCGGATCGAGGTCGCCGGTGGTGAACTCCATGCCGGCGAGGCCGTCCGGTGCCTGGACCGCGAAGACGCCCCAGCGTGGGCGGTCGATCTCCCAGCCGTGTTTCAGGAGTGGGACGACGGCGAGGAAGGGATCGTGCTCGTCGCTTCCGGAGGCCGGCCGGGCGAGGTAGGTGTCCGGGCCCTGCTCGTACGCTGTGGCGAGGACGGTGGTGAACGCTTGGACGACCTCGGTGGGGACGCGGTCGTTGAAGCAGGCGCCCCAGGTCGGCGGGCCGAACGGATCGCGGTAGGCGTTGATGCGCCAGAGTCCGTCGTCCTCGCCTTCGGGGAGGTAGCCCAGGCGCACGCGCCGGTCGGGGGCGTGCACGAAGGTGTTGCCGAGATCGTCGTGCCGCAGATCCCAGCCGAGCTCGAGAAGCGGGGCGAGGGCGGGGTCGCCGACCCCGGTGGTGGAGGCGAGGTAGCGCGGGGAGACGTAGACGTCGCCGTCGATGTCGCGGAGCGGATCGGGCCGGGTCATCGGTCCGCCCGCGTGGTGACGGTGATCTCGTCGGCGGCGGTGTCGAGGCGTTCGGTGACCTCGGCTGTGTCGCGGCCGGTGACGATGTAGAACCCGGCCCGGGCGGTGAACAGGTCGCCTTCGGGCGGCAGGAGAAGCGGGTCGCCGATCTGACGGATCCACTGCACCTGCCGCAGCCAGGAGGTGTGGGCGGCGAACGGCTGGTTGATGTGCCGTGCGGTGAGCGTGCCGGAGACGGCCGGGTAGAGCATGCGGATGCCCGCGGCCCCCCGGTGGGCTGCGGTGAGGTCCGGCGGCATGCCGCAGGCGAGGTCGGCGGCGGCGCGCGGCAGGTCGATGCCGGTGGCAAGGCGGACGAGGTGGCCGATCATGTCGCCGCCGATGCGTGCGTTGACCTCGATCAGCCGGGGCCGGCCACTAACGAGGCGCAGCTCGACGTGCTGCACGCCGTCGGTGATCCCCAGGGCCTTGACCGCGGCGGCGGCCACCGGGCCGACCTGCGCGAGGAGCGGGTCGGTGGCATCAACTGTGTGCCCGGTCTCGTCGAAGTACGGGGCCGGTCCCAGGTGCTTGCGGGTCACGGCGACTGCGGTGGTCGCGCTGCGGTGGGTGACGCATTCGACGGAGACTTCCGGCCCGTCGAGATACTCCTCGACCAGGACACCGGTGTCATCCCGGCTGCGGCTTGCACCTGTCGAGGCGAATGCGAAGGCTCCGGGCAGCTCCTCGGGACGGTCGACGCGGATCACGCCGATGCTGGCGGCGGACGCCGCGGGCTTGATGACGGCCGGGTAGCCCAGGGTCATCGTCGCAAGGCCGGCCTCCAGCAGGGTCCGCGCCTTCATCGAGGCGGCCGACGGCACCCCGTGGCGGGCGAACAGCGTACGGGCGGTGGCCTTGTTGCGGCAGCCGCACATCACCTCGACGGAGTTCGAGGGCAGACCGAGCGCGCGGGCGAGGCGGGCGGTGGGGATGAGGTGCCACTCGTCCCAGGTGACCACGCCGGCGAGGTCGTGGCGCTCGGCCAGCGCCCGTCCGCCGGTGAGCAGGGAGGCGTAATCGCTCAGGTCGACGACGGCGTGGTCGACGATGAACGGCTTCTCCCATGACGGCTCTCCGCCGGTGAGCAGGACGACGTCGTACGCGGCGGCCACTTGCTCAAGGCAGTAGCCACGATAGGTCTCGTCGCCGGGAGAGACGACGAGTACGAGGGGACGAGCGGACAAGAGGGAGGTCTCCGTATCGGTGGACGGCAGGACGAGAGACGAGAGTGGGGTGGAAGGGTGTCTCAGGGGGCACGGCGGCGGCGCAGTTCGAACGCCTCTGCCCAGTGCGGGTGTTCGCTGATCAGGCGGCGGGCGTAGAGGGCGGTGAAGTTGTTGTTCAGCCCGGCGACGCCGTACGGGAGCTGTCGGCGCAGGTCTTCGAAGAGGTCCTTCAAGCTGACCCGTGTGGCGCCGGCCGCCAGGCGGCGGGCGGCCATGCGTTCCAGAGCGCGATAGACGTGCGGGTTCCGCGCGTCGAAAGCGTGAAACTGCTCGGTGATGGTGCGACCGCGTGGGCCGAGAACAGCGGCGGGCATGGGGTTCTCCACAGGCTGGGGGCGCGAGGGGGTCAGGTGCGCAGGGCGGGGTCGGTGCGCAGGCGGGCGAAGGCGCGGAGCAGGCCGAGAGCCTGAAGGGCGGCGCAGGCGGTGATGACGTGGCCCAGCGTGTCGGGCGGGGTGAGCGCGGTGAGCACGCCGGCGACGGGGAAGGGCAGCAGGAGGATGAGGATGGTCGCCGAGAGGGTGCTGCCGAACTTCTCCGGGGGGATCAGGCGGGAGCGCAGGGTGCGCAGGACGACCGTCATGCCGCCTTCGCCCGCCGTAAGGGCCGCGACAAGGACCAGGTAGGACGGGTAGTCGGGGGCCTGGGCGGTGGCGAGACAGGCGAGCGAGGCGAGGGCGGCGCAGGTGGCGCCGACCGGCCACAGGCCCAGGCGGTCGATCGCGAACCGGCAGAGTGTGACGCTGAGGAGCGTCGCTCCGGCGGCTGCGGACCAGACCAGTCCGACGGCAGTGGTGGACTGCCCGAAGTGCTGGACGACGATCACCGGGCCGGCCGCTTGGAGGAGCCCGGTGGCCAGGTTGGACAGGGTCAGCCCGGTCACGAGCCAGCCGAGCGCGGGAAGAGAGCGGATGGTGCGCCACCCGGTGAGGAGTCCCGCGCCGGACTGTCCCTTCGGCGCGGGGACCAGGGCGACGGGTGAGGGGGGTGTGCGCAGGGCGAGCATCGCGGCGAGAAGTGAGAGCACAGTGATCACGGCGAGCATCGCTGGCGGCCCGGCGAGCAGGAGAAGTCCGGCGAGCGCCGGGCCAGCCAGCGTCGCAGTCTGGTCGATGCCGAGCAGAACGGCCTGGACGCGGTGAGCCCGTGCCCCTGCCCGTCGGCCGGCTGCGGCCCCCGCCGTCTCGGCCGCGATGTAACTGAACTCAGTGAGCACGCCGGTCGTCGCCGCGAGCACCATCACGGTCACGCTCGCCACGGTGCCGGACGGGTGGAGGTAGAGCAGGACCGCGCCGGAGGTGAGGGCCAGCGCGCGTGCCAGGGAGGCGAGGTGGAAGACGACGGCCGCCCCGCGCCGGTCGACGACCGATCCGGCCCACCCGAACGCCGCCAGCCGCGGGATCCACTCCAGGGCGAACGCGACGCCCGTCAGAGCGGCCGAGCGCGTGGTGGCCAGGACCAGAAGCGGAATGCCGTAGGTGGACGTCGCGAACGCCAGGGCGTCCGCCGTGCGCGGCAGGTAGATGCTGCGCATCAGCCCGGCGGCGTGGCGCGCGTGCCGGGGTGTGAACGCTGCGCTCACGCGACCGGCTCGGAATAGGCAAGGGAGGTGACCTGCGGATTATCGGCCAGCCACTGGATCAGGAGGGCTCGAGGACGGGCCAGGCCCGCCTCGGCCTCGGCGCTGGGCAGGCGCGCTGCGGACCGCCGCGCGAAGCTGCCGGCGCTCTCGACTGCACGCGAGGGTGTCAGCAGGTCAAGGACGTGGCGGATGCGGTTGCTGAACTCGCAGACCGGTGACGGGTAGGCGTGGCGTCGGCCCCAGCGCGCCGCCGCGTCGTACAGGTCGGCCAACTCCGAGCCTGACTTGGTGAGTTCCAGGCCGGCGCCGGGCGCGGTCCGGACGAGACCGTGAGCGCGGGCTGCTTCGGTCGTGCGGCGCAGTTGGTGGGAGGAGAGGTCGGGGAGGGTGGCGCCCAGCCGACGTGGCGGTATCGCCCCGTTGTCGTCGATCTCGGTGACCAGCCGGATCAAGGAACGCGACGCCAGCAGCTCGACAGCGTTGCGCACTGCGGCAGGGGTGAAGAGGGTGGTCATCGGCGCGGACCTCCCGCCTGGACGGCCGCCTTCGGGCGGGCAGTCGTGGCATGGGAGAAGAGGTCGCGGTTGTGCCATGCCGGAGAGGGCTCACCCATCGGGGCTGGAGGGAGCGCCGCGTGGGTCGGCCAGGACTGGCTGCTTATCCACGACCTCAGGGTCGGCTTCGCCTGCGGGTGCCCCCAAACCGGGTGCTGGGCCGCCTGATTGAGGGGCTGCCCGACGGACCACGCGGACAGGGCACCCAGAACGGGGCCCAGGCCGTCGCCCGCCGCGGACAACCGGTAGGACCGACCGACGCCCTCGGTGTCGACCAAGCCGTCGGCCACGAGCTGCCGCAGCGGCGGGTAGATGTTGGTCCAGTCACTGCTGGGCATCACGATCCTGGCCAAGGCCCGCCCGCTGACCTCCTCGCGGGACTTGAGCACCCACAGGATGGCGGCCGCGTGCCGCCGGGTGAGCAGGGTGAGGCTGTCCTCGATCTGCTCGATCGCGGGCAGCGGGCGGTCCGCGGTTTCCAGATGCTCCTCGGCCCAGGTGACGATCAACGGCAGGACCGGCATGAGAGCGGCGCCACGCTCGGTATGCCCGTAGGTCACATACCGAGCGGTGTGTTCAGTCCGCTCGACAAGCCCGGCGTCGCACAGGGCCTTGACTTTCGGGTGGAGCTGGCCGTTCTGCAGCCAGGACACCTTGGCCGCCAGCTCGGTGTAGCGCTGCGGCGGGCCGGAGAGTGCCAGCAGGATCCTCACGTTCCAACGCGGGGTGATCATGGCGAGGGCCTCGGTGACCCGGGCGATGTCGGCGTCGGTGTCAGGGGGCAGAGCGGTGATGGCCAAGGGTGGAACTCCTGAGTGGATGGCAGGGGATCGTCTGCGGGTCAGCGGCTGTGCGCAGTGCTCTGGGCCGGAAGGGGCGGAGCCGGTAGCGGCGGCGATGGCGTCGGCGGGGATGGCGCTGGGGCCGGGACGCGGGCGAGGCTCTGCAGAATGGCCTGGACCGATTTGGCCTGGACGTCGCGGACCGCGATTGCCTCGGCGAGTTGGCGCGCACCGTCGAGGAGGTGGGTGACCTCGTGTCGGCTGATCTCCCGCTCAGGGTGGATGAGCCGGGCGAGATGATCGCGGTGGACGTCGATGCTGCGCTCGGCGAGGGCGAGGGCGTCGTGCATGCCGAGTAGGGCGGAGAGCATGCCGGGCGGCTGGTCCTGGGCGCGGGCTTCGAGATCGGCGAGCGGCGCGCCGTATAGGTCCTCGATCCGTCCGGCTATCTCGGTGGACGTGAGGTGAGGCAAGCGGCGGCTTTCATGGTCGGCGGGCCTGGGCCGCCCCGGCACGCTGGGGTGCCGGGGCGGTGGACGGGGGCAGGGATGCGGTGGCCCTGAGCTGCGTCGTGCGGACGGGCCGGGCCTGCTGGTCGGGCGGGGGCATGGTGCGCAGCAGCTCGCCGATCGCGGCGCGGTAGCCGTCGCGGGCGTCTAGTGCTGCTTCCAGCCATTGCGCGTCGAAGCGGAGCTTGTCCGCCGACAGCTCGCCCATGTCGCGGTCCGGGTCCATGTCCGCGCGCACGCGGTCTCGGACGCGGGCGACCTGCTCCTCGGTCAGAGCCAGGAAGGAGCGCAGTTCCAGGGCACGGGCGAGTGCGGGAGAGGCATCGGGGCCGACAGCCGCCTCGTACAGTTCGGGAACCGGTTTCCTGAAGATCTTCTGCAGATCGGCGTCCATGGTGCTGGCGATGACCCGGCTCATCGGACGGGCCTTCCCGCCCGCCACCCCGACGCCGGCGCGGGCGTACCCGCGGCCCGATGGGGAGCGCTGGTCTGCACCGCCGGGCCGGATCGAGGGCGAAGGCGGGCGAGCCGTTCGGTGGCGAGGCCCTTCCTGCCCGGAGCGTCCGGGTCGAGGAGCCACCGCACGACCATGGCCCGGCCATCGCGTGCGGTGACCGCCGCGTTCACATGGTGTGCGAGGTCCATCGTCGGGTCGTCGACCTCGCTGGGCTGGGTTTCCAGCGCGGCGAGGAGGTCGTCCTCCGCGCGGTCGAGCACCGACTGGGCCTCGACGAGAAGGCCGTGCCACCTGACGACATCGGTCGCGTCGGGATTCGCGGCAGGCGCGGCGGCGACCGCGGCCTTCAACTGGTCCATGTCCATGGCGAAGCGGGCTTCGATCCGTTCGGTGAGCAGGCCCACGACATCCTCAGCGTCATCGGATAGGCCGTCGGACAAAAGGAAAACTCCTGTTCTGGAAAGACCGATGCATGGGGGGAGTAGGAGGGGAGTCCGTACGCGGTGGTTCAGCGGCTGACGGGCGGCTGCTGGATTCCTGTCAGTCCAGGCACATGCGGATGTCGCGGTAGACGTATGTGCCGGAGACCCAGCCCTTGACGCCGGTGGACTTGTCCGTGATGTAGAGCCAGTTGCCGCTCTTCTTGGCCACGCTGAACTTGTGGCTCTTGTAGAGCACGCCGAGCGCGGTGGACTTCGAGCTGGCCTTGGACCGGATGGTCACGGCCTTGGCGTGAACCGCGTACGGCAGTGGCGGCTGGTCATAGCAGTCACTCGCGGGGGCCGCGGAGACAGCGGCGGGTGCCGCGCTGGCGGTGGTGGCGGAGAGCACCGGCAGGGCGAGCGCGCCGAGCATCGCCGCGGAGATGGCAATTCGGGTGGAGCGCATGCGGAAGAAACCTCCGTGAAGGCATAGGGATGGCGTGGAAAGGTGCCGCGGGTTGTCCCGGCGGCTGTATAAGAGTCCGGAGGATCGCCGGTTTGGCTAACCGGCGATCGTCGGCTATGTTCCGCCGCCCGCGTCGGACTTGGCGCTCAGCGCGAACGGCCGGGCGAGCGCGGGACAGGGGCCTTCACCACACCGGCCGGGCGGCTGGCCGCGGCTGCCGGGCGGACCGGCGGGAGAGGACCGGCCTCGTCGGCAAGCCGGTCCTCGCACCACTGCAGGGCCTCGCCCGCCGTGTCGAAGCCGACCTCGCGCAGGGTGTGCGTCCACGTCTCGGTGTCGACTTCCTCGACCACGACGCGGAACGGGCTGAGGGCTCGCTCGTCCAAGGCGCGCAGTGCCACGACGGTGACCATGTCGTCCGGGTCGTCGCAGGTGTAGGAGTAGCCCATGGCGTAGTGGTCACCGTCGCCCGCCAGTCGTCGCTCCAGCGCACGTGTCGCCTCGTCCGCCGGCGGTGGGCCCAGCTCGGGGTCGAGGCCGATGGCGTCGGGCGGGCAGCCACGGTGGATGAGCCACGACTGTGCCATCGCGGGCAGCGGCAGATGGGCCTGCTCGAAGCTGAACGTCCGCTTCTCGTACTCCCGTTGCAGATGTACGGCGAGCACCTGGGGCATGCCGGGGTGTCCCCAGGTGGCGGTGCGGTCGAACAGGACGTAGTAGCTATGCGCACCGTCGTGGTGTTGGGCGAGGGGGACGAGCATGTCCTCGTGGACGGCGACCTGGCGGTGGAAGTCGAGGTACATCTCCTCATCGGCATCGAGGTCGTCCAGCTCGAAGTCGACTTGCGGGATGGGCTTCCGGGCCGCCACCGGTTCGGTGGGAGACAACAAGGCCCTTTCGATGTTGTTCAGCGCCGCTGTGCCGGGGTGGGCGGCGACGTGCCGGGTCGAGCCGGGAGCGTGGGTGCCTGGGTCGTGGGTGTCCGTCGGGCGGCGGACAGGGCGGCGCGTCCGGCGTCGGTGAGGGAGACAGTCTGGCCTGCGTGCACGGGGTGGTCGGTATCCCGGACAACCAGACCGGCGTCCTCCAGCCGCTGCAGCTTGAGGTGAGGGATGCGGGTGCCAGAGGCGGCTGTGACGGACATCCGGCCTGTCAGCAGGTGTTCGTAGAGCTTGGCGCCGCCGGCGATGGCCAGCAGCGCCGCCTGGTCGTCCGTCGAGAGCTGCTTCGTGTCGAGCACGGAGGCCGCTGCGGCGGCCTCGATCGGCTCCAGGGCGGCAAGCACCTTCCGGGCAGCGGCCTCCCGCGCGTCGGTGGCCTCCTCCAGCTGTTTCACGGTGCGGTCGATGCGTGTGAACAGGGCGTCGTCGACGTCGAACTCGCCGCTGGAGAGGCGGTTGAGGAGGCGGAGGTAGAAGGTGACGCCGGTCTGGGCCTTGGCCAACTCGCGGTGCCGGTCGACCAGGTGGGCGTGTGGCTCGTCGAGGACGCCGCGGTCGCGGTAGGCCCACAGGGTGTCGATGGCGTGGCCGGTGACGGCTTCGATGTGATGGTCGAGAGAGGAGACCGCACGCCGGGCTGGTGTTGGCGCGGGTTCAGGGGGCATAGGCGACGCTCCGGGCGTTCAGCGGGTGTGGTGGTGTGTGGGGTTCTGTGCGGGACGGGGCAGCCCCGGAGTTGCGTTGGGCGGCGGACCGGGCCGAGGCGCGGGAGTGCGGGGGGTCAGCTGCGGGGGACGGGAGCGGGCCGCGTGGGTGCGGGCGCTCAGCGGCCGGCGGGTCATCCCCAGGCGGCGGCCGACCTCGTCGTAAACGTCGTTGCCGGCCCGTGGCCGGATGGCGACGACGTGGATCTCCCGCCGGTGCGCCGATGTTTCGGGCGCTGAGCGGATGCCGTAGACGACTCTCCAGTCCTTGCGGGAGTCGACGAACAGCTTGCGGTAGCCGTCCAAGTCACCCGTGAGTCTGAGACCGAAGCGCTGCGCGTTCACGATGTCCTGTAGGTAGGCGAGGGTGAGGTCGCGGATATCGCTGGGGGCCTGGAGGAGATCGGTCAGCGCCCGGGGGTCGAAGCTCAGGCCGAAGGCGGGCTGTCCCACTCCCGGGGTCATGCCGTCGGCTCGGCGGTCCCGGCGGGCTCCGCCGTGGACGCCGTCTGTGTGCGCACAGACGGCGGCGGGCCGGGCAGAAGACGGTGCGCGGGCCGGTCGGGAGAGGTCATGCAGGCCGACAGCGGCCCGCCCGGTGCGCGGATCGCCGCAACGGCATGGGCGAGGAAGTCCCGGTGCCACACGAACAGCCCGGAGAGGCCGGATTCGGGGTCCTTGTGCTGCTGGTAGGCGAGCCACAGGGCGTGGAGCCAGGCCACGACATCCTCGTGCTCCTGCCACTGCAGACACCAGGGCGCCGCAGTGGTGACTTCCGCACCGTAGACCGGGAGGAAGAAGTCGTCGACCCAGTCCGACAAAGCGTCGAGTTCGTCCTCCCTTTCCTCCCCGTCGAGTTCCAGGATCGGGCGGGGCTCCGGCGGAGCGGCGGCTGGCGGCCCGCCGAGCCCCGGCATGCCGAACGCGGCGAACGGCGATCCGCTCGGCGCTGGAGCGGACGCGAGATGGTCGAGTTGCTGCGCCTGTGACGCCGACTGCTCCATGAGCCGTCGGACGCTCGCCTCGATCCCCTCCAGCTGCGGATCGGGAATGCGAACCGGCTCCAACTCGTCATCGTCAGACGGTTTTATGGATTCGGGCATGAAAAGTTCGGCCTCCTACGAGACGCGGGATGACAAAAGACGGAAGGTGACAAGCGGCCCGGACCGCGAATTACAGGTTTGCTCCGGCGGAATGCCCGCCTAGCGCCACGAATGGGCGCCGGCTGTCCTGACGGGAGCGCGGTCGCAGCTCAGGCGGTGAGAATCACGTCGTCTTGCGTGAGGGTTGCGCGGATCGTCTCGGTGAGCCGGTCGGCCGCGATCGACGCGTAGTGCTCGGTCTTCTCCACGCCGATGAAGTCCCGGCCTTCCAGCAAGGCGGCGACCCCCGTGGAGCCGGAGCCGGCGCAGAAGTCGAGCACCGTGCCGCCCTCGGGACTGATCTTGACCAGCTCGCGCATCACCGCGACCGGCTTCTGCGTGATGTGCCGACGCTTCGCCCCCGAGGGCTGCGAGGCCGAGTACAAGCCGGGCAGATAGACCGGGTTCCGGGAGCCGTCGATCGCTCCCTTCGATGCCCAGACGATGAATTCACAGTTCTGGGTGAACCGGCCCTTCTGCGGCCTGGCCTGCGGCTTGTGCCAGGCCAGCACACCGCGCCACAGCCACCCGGCCGCCTGGATCGCGTCCGTCGTGACGGGAAGCTGGCGCCAGTCGGTGAACAGCAGCGCCGTGCCGCCGGTCTTCGTGAGGCGGTGGGCTTCGGTCATGATCTGCGTCAGCCAGAACCCGTAGCTTCGCTGGTCCATGTTCTCGCCGGTGAAGTCCGGCAGGGTGTGCTGGGCGTCAGTGGAGGTGTACTTCTGCTTCGCGGAGCGGCTGGTGCGCTGCTTCGCGGTCCTGCCGCCCGAGTTGTACGGCGGATCGGTAATGACGGAGTCGACGCAACCGTCCGGAAGGCCGGCGAGAACGCTGAGGGCATCGCCCTGGTGCAGGGAAAAAGGCAAAGAGGAACCCCTATTCGGGTGCGGAGTCACGGAGGGAGCTCACCGCCTCGCACCGGAGTCCTCGCGGGCCGGAAGTGGGCATACAGAAGCCCAGGGCCGCAGGCCGAGGAGGGCAAGGGGGAGTCCAAAAACTGTAGAGGCGAATGCGCCGACGACCAAGAAGTGCCCTGCCGGGGTATCGGATTCCGGCACCTCACGCCAGCTTTTTGGTCAACCGCCGATCCGCGCCTACTGTTCTTGAACCGCCCGGCGCACACCGCCGCTGGCTACTCCCGCCACACCTCACGGAGATCCCCCCTGCCCCGGCACACCTAGCTCACCGCCCGGCCACGCGGAGCGAGCGGCAACTCGCCCACACCGGCCCGCCCCCGATCGCCCACCCCGGCCGCCGCGCCCTTCCACCACGCTCGCGCACGCGGCACGTCCGGACACCGCACCCCGAAGGACACGCTCATGACCTCTCGCCACCCGCCCCTGCCCGAAATCGCTGACCGGCGCGCGGTCCGCTCCGGTTGAAGGCGCTCGCCGCCGGCATCGGCGTCGTCTTCCTCTCCCCGATCCTGATCGCCGGCACCGGCATGATGCTGGTCTCCTCCGCCGACGCCGTGCACACCAGCACCTCCCTCAGCAACTGCCCGACCGACCTCGACACCGACAAGGCCGCCGGACAGGTCACCAAGATCCTCGACGGCGCGTCCGGCAAGAACGTCCACATCAAGGGCCTGGATCTGCCTGCCGAACAGGTTCCCAACGCCCAGACGATCGTGGCCGCCGGCCTCTCGCTCGACGTGCCCAAGAAGGGACAGGTCGTAGCCCTCGCCACGGCGATGCAGGAGAGCCGACTGCGCAACCTCAACTCCGGAGACCGCGACTCCCTCGGCCTGTTCCAGCAGCGTCCCTCCCAGGGCTGGGGCAGCGCCCAGCAGATCCGCGACCCGGTCTACACCAGCGAGCAGTTCTACAAGCACTTGCTCAAGGTGGACGGCTGGCAGCAGATGACCGTCACCCAGGCCGCCCAAGCCGTGCAGAAGTCCGGGCTGCCGGACGCGTACGCGCAGTGGGAGAACCTGGCCACCGCGCTGCAGAAGGCCATCGTCAAGACCTTCCCCGGCGGGGGTAACGACGCGGACGGCAAGGGTGCGGACCAGGGCAAGCAACCGTCGACCGGCACCAGCGGCTGCGCGCCGGGCCAGGACGGTTCCGGCTTCGGCCGCATCCCCGAGGGAAGCGTCCCCAAGGGCTACAAGATCCCCAAAGACGCCGCCCCGAAGGCGCGCAAGGCCATCGAGTGGGCGATGCACCAGCTCGGCACGCTCTACCAGTGGGGCGGGTCCTGCACCAACGCGCACGGCCCCGACCCCATGGGCCGCTGCGACTGCTCCAGCCTGATGCAGCAGGCGTACGCCCACGCCGGCGTCCGCCTCACCCGCACCACGTACACGCAGGTCACCGAAGGCAAGGCGGTCTCCCCCGCCCGTCTCAAGCCCGGTGACCTGATCTTCAGCCGCGGCACCGCCGCCCGGCCCGAACACGTCGGCATGTACATGGGCGCGGGCCTCGCGATCGAGGCGCCACGCACCACCAAACCCGTCCGGATCACCCCGATCAAGAACTGGACGATTCTCGCCGCCCGTCGCGTCCTGTGACGCCGCACCCGCATGGCACCGCCCCGGGCGGTGCCGCCGCGGCCACTTCCGCGCCCCGAGCCCACCTCCCCCTCCGCTTCCCCGCTTTCCGCCGTCCCTCGCCCGGCCCGTGTGTGCAAGGAGCCCCGCCACACCTATGTCCGTCCCTCTCGCAGACCGCGTCATCCAGCTCACCTACGACCCAGGAATCTCGCCCCAGGGCGGTGGTCTGCCGGGCCTGAGCGTGCTGAAGAACGTCGTCAACTCGATCAACCTGTTCGGGATCGTCGCCGTCGTCGGTGCCCTCGCCGTCTCGCTCGGCGTCTGGGCCTGGGGTCACCACACCGGTGGCCACCAGGCCGAGGCCAACGGCAAGAAGGGGACGACTGTCGCCGCGGGCGCCGCCCTCGGCCTGGGCGCTGCGAACGGCATCGTCGCCTTCTTCTCCAACCTCGGGTCGCAGGTCCACTGATGCGCACCCGATTTCCCAACCTCTCACTGTCCTCGTACGGCGCGGGCTGGTCGGCCAAGGGGCGCACCGCGATCGTCGCCTGCGTCGTCGCCGTCCTGCTCGCCATCGCCGGGATCGTCGCCCTGCTGACCGGCGACGGGAGCGGCCACCAGGCCCCGGACACCGCCACGCCCGACCGGGCTGGCAGCCCGTCCTCCCCCGAGGCCACCCCGAAGCCTTCCTCCGGATCCGGATCGGTACTCAAGCCTCCGCAGGTCTCCGAGCCGGTCACCTACGCCAAAGCGGCGGCCCGGATGCTGTGGTCCTATGACACCCGCGACACCAGCCACAGCCAGCAGCTCGCGGGCATGCGCGCCTGGATGACCACGGAGGCCAAGTACGCCGACTGGGCCTCGGTCTCCGGCCAGGTGCCCGATCCGGTGCTGTGGTCGCGGATGGCCGACCAGGACCAGCACGCCACCGCCAGCGTCACCGAAGGCCACTACCCCTCCGCCTTCGAGCAGGCCCTGACCGACGACCCGACCGCGATCACCGAGGCATACATCTACGTCGTCACCGTCAACGGCAAGCAGCACATCAGCTGGAACAAGCACGGCGGTGGCACTGAGAGCCGCGCCGTAACCCTCGCTGTGCAGTGCCGACCGGGCCACCACTGCTCCCTGGCCGCCATCGCTCCCCAGATCACCCAATGACCTGTCCCGACTGAGAAAGGAGGACACACCCCATGGGCTTCTGCGACCTCCCCGTCGCGGACAAGGTATGCGCGATCGGCAGCGGAGCCAAAGACGCTGTCGACTTCGTCTCCAATCCCGGCAAGGTGATCGGCGACTGGATGGCCAAGAGCGCCGGAGAACTCGCCGCGGCAGCAGCCGATCTGGCGGCAAGGGCCGTGAACACCACCACCCGGGTCGACCTGAACGCGGCCTGGTTCCGGGACAACTACCAGATGCTGCTGCCGATCGGCCTGATCGTCCTCGTCGGCACCTTCTGCGCACAATTGGTCAGAGCCGCCGTCCGACGCGACGGACAAGCCCTTGCCCAGGCCGTCACCGGCACCGTCTCCGGCGTTCTGTTTGTCTTCTGCGCCATCTCCCTGACCACCGTCGCCATCGAAGTCACCGATGCCCTGTCCGACGGCCTCTTCCAAGCGTCCCACCTGTCGATCGCATCCGCGGTCCGCCGCATCGTCAAGGTCTCCCAGATCGCGGGCCTGTCCGGGATGGGCTGGCTCGTGGCCGCCTTCGTCGGCATCGGCGCAGCGATCGGAGCCTTCCTCTACTGGTGCGTGATGATGGTCCGCAAGGTCGGCATCCTCGTCCTCGTCACGCTCGCTGTCTTCGCAGGTGCCGGTGGCGGCTGGGAGGCCACCCGCCGCTGGCGGCGCGGATGGATCGAGGCCACCGCCACCCTGGTGTTCAGCAAACTGCTGATGACCGTCATCTTCGTCCTCGGCATCGCCGCCATGGGCAAGACCGAAGCCAAGGACGGCACCACCGCCCTCGCCGACGTCATGTCCGGCATCGTCATCATGATCCTCGTGCTGCTCTGCCCCTACACCACCTTCAAGTTCGTCCACTGGGCGGCTGAGGGCACAGACGGAGAATCAATTCACCGTGCCGGTGGCGCCGGCGCCCGGCTCGCCAAACAGCACGCCGAGAAAGCCACCCGCAAGGCCGCCGCCGCCGCTGTCGCCACCGCCGGAACCGGTGGCGCTGTCGCCGGAGCAGGCGCCGCACCGCAGGGGCCCGATGTCGGTGACGGGGGTGGTTTCCCCGGCGATATCGCCGCCAACCCGACAGGTGGAGGCGGAGCGGGCAAGGAAGGTTCGCAGGGCGCCGGAACGGGCGTCTCCGCCGGTGGCGATGCCGCCCAGTCCGGTCTGAAGAAGGCCGCCCAGCTCGCGCCGACCAGCGCGTCGGACGACACCAGTGGCCAGGTGGGCGGCGCACCGGGGCCGGGCGGATCCGGGGCCAGCGCCGCCTCCGGCCAGGGCGGTGGCTGGCAGTCCGCTCCGCCGACCACGGCCCCGCCGCCGCAGGGCGCACCCCCGTCCTCCAGCTCACACAACGCCCCGTCCAGCGGGTCGGCCTCACCTCCGCCGCCCCCGACCGGCCTGTGATCCTCCACCCGTCTGCCGGGGGCGGGAGGTGCACGGCACCTCCGCCCCCGGGTTCCACCCGCGCCTCCAGGACCCGCCCCTTTGACTGATCTCTCCGTCGCCCCGGTCACGGTGAAGTTCCCGCACCGGTCCCGCCGCGGCATCCTCCTCGGCCTCTCCCTGCCCCAACTCGTACTTGTTTCCTGCACCCTGGCGCTGCTGCTGATGACGTTGGTCTCCACCGGGCTGCTCGGCGCCGTCGCCCTGGCCCCGCTGTGGGCGGCATCCGGTGCGCTCCTCGCGATCCGCCGACACGGCCGCTCCCTGATCGACTGGGCGCCGATCGTCGCCCGCTACGCACACCGCCGCCGCACCGGCCAGACCCTCTGGCTCGCCCGCCCCCTCACCCAGCCCCGGCAGGACGGCGTCCTCCACCTGCCCGGCACCGCCGCCTCCCTCAAGGTGGTCACCCCCGGCGACTCCGCCAACCAAGCTGCGGCCGTCCACGACCCCCACCGGCAGACCCTGACCGCCATCGCCCGCGTCAGCTCCCGTGCCTTCGCCCTCCTCGACCCCGCCACCCAGAACCACAACGTGGGCAGCTGGGGACGCGCTCTGGCGGGCATCGCCCGCACCGGGCACATCGCCACCGTGCAGGTGCTGGAGCGCACCGTCCCCGACAGCGGCGACACCCTCACCCGGCACTGGACCCAGAACGGGCAGCCCCAGGCCCCCGTCGCCGGACAGATCTACTCCGAACTGGTCGCATCGGCCGGCCCCGCCGCCGCCCCGCACGAGACCTACCTCGCCATCTCCCTCGACCTCAAGGCCGCCCGGCGCCTGATCAGCCAGGCCGGCGGAGGGCTGCCCGGGGCGTTCACCGTCATGGAGCAGACGACCGCGTCCATCGCCCAGGCCGCCCGCAACGCCGGACTCACAGTCACCGGGTGGCTGACCGCGCGGGAGATCGCCGCCGTCATCCGCACCGCCTACGACCCCAGGGCCCTCGCCGCGCTCCAGCAGTGGTCCGAGACCGGCCGTGCCGAGGCCGATCCCGCCGCCGCCGGGCCCGTCGTCCAGTTCGAGGAGTACGACCGCCTCGCCACCGACAGCGCACGGCACGCGACGTACTGGGTGGAGAACTGGCCGAGGACCGAGATGGGAGCCGGGTTCCTGCACGGGATCATGTTCACGGTCGGCGTGCGCCGCAGCCTCTCCCTTATCTACGTGCCGCAGGGGCTCGAGTCCGCGCTGCGGGACGTCCAGCGGAAGAAGGCCGCGATCATCGCCGACGCCAACGAGCGTGCCCGCCGCGGGCAGGTCGACAGCGAGGAAGACTCCGTCGAGTACGCGGATGTCAAAACACGCGAACGCCAGCTGATCGCCGGGCACGCGGACGTGGCCCTGACCGGACTGGTCACCGTCACCGCCGAGACCGACACCCTCCTGGACGCCGCCTGCGCACAGATCGAGACCCACGCCGTCACCTCCGGCGTCGACCTGCGACGGCTGAACTACCAGCAGCCGGACGCCTTCACCCTCACCGCGCTCCCGCTCGCCCGGACCGCCCAGTGAGCCGGGCACTTCCCCCACCGGCCAGCCCCCTGGCCCGCTGTTCTTCACGCATCCACGACGAACCACCCGTCGCCGCCCCTGCCCCGGGCAGGAAGGACCACCACCTTTGACCCCTCGCACATCTGCGGACGACGCGCACCCCTACCTCCGCGCCGCGAGCGCCGGAGTCCGCCACCACACCCGGACCCTGGCACCGTCGGACGCGAACTCCTCCCGGCGGGCGGACCGGCTGCACCTGGACGTGCTGCACGCCCACCTCACCGCCCTGCTCCAGCTCCTGGACCGCCTCGCCGAAAACACCCGACCTCCGCATCCCGCTGCCAGCCGTCACCTGGCCACCGCGCACACCCGCCTCTGGCAAGCCACCAGCGAGGTCCACTCCGCCTTCCACCTGCTGCCCAGCACCGCAGCGGAAGCAAACACCGAGCCGAGCGCCTGCCATCCCGAGCGGCTGCCCGAGGGACCGCCCGTGCTGACGATCTGCCAGCGCCACCTCGCTGCCGGACATGTCGTCCGCCGCAAGACCACCCCCACCGACCTCCGCCCGCACACCACGGCCTGCGCGCGATGAGCACCACCCGCAGAATCGAGGGCCCCCGGATGACACACCGGCCCGCCCGCCGCGCCCGCCGGGCCTCCGCCAGCCCGCTCTTCACTCCCCACGGCAGCGACCGCGCCAGCCGCAAGGCCGCCCGACGGCAGATCGCCGAGGCCACCGCCAAGGCCCGCGCGGAAGCTGGCGCCCACCAGGCCGAGAGCACGTCTGCCGAGCATGAGGTGCCCGCCGCGCTCTACCCGCCGAACGGACGCCCCGGGCCCGCCTCCGCGCGTACGAACCGGCTGAAGCTGCCCGCCCACCGCATGACGACGGCCGTGGCAGCCGGTGCGTATCCGTTCCTGGCCGAGGGCGGACTCGGGGCCGAGGGCATCTACATCGGGCGCGATGTCCATGCAGAAGCCAGCTTCGTTTTCGATCCGTTCGCGCTGTACGGCCGCATGGAGGGATTCACCAACCCGAACCTCTTGCTCGCCGGGGTGATCGGCCAGGGCAAGAGCGCGCTGGCCAAGAGCTTCGCGCTGCGTTCGGTGGCCTTCGGATACCGCGTCTACGTCCCCTGCGACCCGAAAGGTGAGTGGACGCCGGTGGCGGAAGCCCTCGGCGGCCGGTCCGTCGCTCTCGGCCCCGGCCTGCCCGGACGGCTGAACCCCCTGGACGCGGCACCGCGCCCGGCCAGCGTGGCGGAGGCCGACTGGGTCGGCGAGATCCGCAAACGGCGCCTTCTCCTGCTCGGCTCCCTCGCCCGGACCGTCCTGGGCCGGGACCTGATGCCCATGGAACACACCGCCCTGGACGTCGCCCTGGACACCGTCGTCACTGGAGCCGCCACCACCGGCCGCACCCCGCTCCTCGGCGACGTCGCCGCCACCCTCAACAACCCGAGTGCGCTCGACGAAGCCGCCGGGATGATGTCGGGCCAACTCGGCGACGCCGCCCGCGACCTGGCCCACGCGATGCGCCGCCTCGTCCACGGTGACCTGGCCGGCATGTTCGACGCCCCCTCCACCGTCGCCTTCGACCCGAACGCCCCGATGCTCACCATCGACCTGTCCCGGCTGGGCGGCTCCGGGGATGACACCGCCCTCGTCCTGGCGATGACCTGCGCCTCCGCCTGGATGGAATCGGCCCTCTCCGATCCGAACGGCGGCCGGCGCTGGATCGTGTACGACGAGGCGTGGCGGTTGATGAGGCACGTCGGTCTACTCCAGCGCATGCAGGCCCAGTGGAAGCTCAGCCGCGGGCTCGGCATCGCGAACCTCATGGTGATCCACCGGCTGTCCGACCTGCTCACCGCCGGCGACGCCGGATCCCGCGGCCGGGCCCTGGCCGAGGGACTCCTCGCGGACTGCTCCACCCGCATCATCTACCGCCAGGAGACCGACCAACTCCACGCCGCGGCCTCGCTGCTCGGCCTGACCTCCGTCGAAATGGACGCCATCGCCCACCTCAACCGAGGACGTGGCCTGTGGAAAGTCTCCGGACGATCTTTCATCGTCCAACACCTCCTCCACCCTCAAGAGGCACAGTTGTTCGATACGGACGCACGGATGAATTGAGGCGCTGAGTGCACTCCGGTTGACGCACAGTGCGACGTGCAGCGGAACGACCGGCTCTCCACCACACCGCCAGCGCGACTGAACACCGCTGACAATACGGATACACCTCGATGGCCTTCTCCTTCATAGATCACCGCACCCTGACCCCAGATGACATCGCCGCCCTCGAAGATCTGATTACCGCCTACCGCGAACACGGGGGCCACCCTCCTCGCCCCGAGCCCGTGACAGGCGAGTGGGTGCTGGTCGTCCACTCGGGAGTCACCGGCCCCGACGGGGAATGGCTGGAGACCGAAGACGTCTTTAAGCGTTGGGGATCCACACAGCTCACCTCCGATGGCCGCACCCATACCGAGTTCGTGGACATGCAGTTCACCGAAGAGGGCCAGGCCCTCCCGGGCCACGGGTACGGGGCCCGCCCGGCGTCTGCACCACACCACCTGGCGGCCTCTCCGCCGGTGCCACCTCACGCACCATCGCCAAGACGGGGGCGCTAGTCATCCCGGGCCGATCCCACCTGCAGAACCCCGGCTCACCAGCTCAGAGGGACCCGAATGAACTGACGGCCCTACAGGCAACCGCAAGAGGCTCATGAAACCGGATATCCAGAGCGAACTGATACCGCGCGACGACACGCTCCGCCTTATCGGCACGCTCAACGCGATGAAGGCAAAGTTCTCCGACTGCGCCCAGAAGTGGCAGCTGCTGGATGAGAGCGGCCACGTGCCGACCGAGCCCTCATTCACCGAGCTGTTCCAGCATGCCACCGGCGCGCAGGACCTCTCCCGCGACGTTCTCCGGCTCACTGCGGGCTTCGCCGCGAGTCCTCACAGCACGAACCGGGCAGGCCGCGCCACCCTGGCCCACCTCGCGACGGCGAGCACCATGTCGGCCCATGCGGCATCGCACTTCGCGGAGACTGCAGAGGCCGCCCTCGGTCTGCCGCGCTCCTCCAGCCCAACCGACCAGCCCTACCTGAGCAACCGCATGGTCATCGACCACGCCACGGCCCGCGCCTACGTGCGGCGCACATCGGAATCCCTCCGCGACGCGGCCAAGGAACTCCACAGCCACCTCGACTTCCACCGCTTCTTTCCCGCGCCCTCGCATCGCGAGAGCCCCGTGCCGACACCGCCCAGACCGAGCAGTCGCCACCGCTAGCCCAGGCCGGCCCCCACCCCTTCAGGAGGAGTCCCTGAACCGCCCCGCCCACTTCAGCGACGCCGACTGGGCCGAGTACCAGCAGTGCCAAGCCGAGCACGACGACCTCATGGCGCAGATCGCCGAACGCGAAGCCCAGATGGAACACGGCCTGATCGCCACCTACGACGAGTACGAACTCGATTTCAGTCCGGTGCCGAAGCCGGAAGGCAGCACCCCCGCTCGCCGGACGCCTCCGCCGCACCGCACGCCGATCTCCCGCAGGAGGAGCCGTGGCCGCTGACGCAGCGAGTACCCCACACGCCCGCCCCGCGCCTCCGCTCGCGCCGCTTCCTGACCATCGCCACGTGGACACCCCGTGGTGGCAGGAGCTGTGGCGCCGCCACGCGCACATCACCACACCGCTGCGAGCGCGCGGGCTGGAGTGCGACATAGAGTTCGGCCTCAGCGCCTACGTCGTGCGCGTCTCGCTCCCCGACGACAGCTACCTGCTCATCAGTCCACCGCAAGAGCCCTCCTCCGACCGCCAGCCAGGAGACCCCGAGGGCTGGACCGCGACCCGTGAGCACCCCCACGACCAGACTCTGTTCGAAGTCCTCTACGACTCGGCTCCCTCCGCCGACCCCGGTGCCGCCCATTGGCCCCAAGCCCGCCACGGCGGCAGTGCCCAGCCCCTGATCGAGGCGATCAACCATCGCCTCACCCAGCTCGGCCTGCTGCCACATCCCATCTCGCCCACCGCAAACCCGCACACGGTCCCGGCTACGCCGACACTCCGCGCACCCGACGCCGCCGCCGAAATCCGCAACCTCGGAGAGGTGCTACCCGTGGTCGACGACCGGATGCGGGCGCTGACTCCACTCGTGCCAGCACCGCGGCTCACGTCCGCCCCGGATCGTCCGCCGTCCCATCCACCGCGAGCCCTCCCGCCGGCACAGCCGCGGCACACGCAATGACGCGGGGCCACCGCCCCTCTCCAGGAACACATGACCTGACCCCGCACCGACCTGTCCGCCTTCGCTGCCGCTCTGGCCGCCCGTCTGCCCGGCACCTGGACCAGCGAGTACCAGCGCCACGCGCCGTTAGTTCCCCCTCGTCTTCCCGGAGCCTTCCCTGCCCCCGCACTCCATGCCCCTGATCACCGTCGTCATCGCCAGCCGCCTGCGGGATGACCGGCTCGATTACCTGACCGCCATGCACGCCAGCCTCGCCCGGCAGTCCGTGCCGTGGGAGGCTGTGATCGCGCTCGACGGTGCCTCGCCCGATCGCCTGCCAGCCCCGCTCGCGCAAGACCCTCGCATCCGAACGCTTTCTCTGCCCCGCCCGGTCGGCGCCGCCTGCGCCAGGAACCTGGCCCTCGCCCACGTTCGCACCCCATATACGAACTGGGCGGACGACGATGACGAATTCACCGACGACGCCATGTCCGTACGGCTGCACACCCTGGAATCGACCGGGGTCGGCTGGTGTGCGGGATGGAGCGAGGACCAGCACCCCGACGGCTCGACCACCCTGTGGCGATGCCCCACCCCGCCCGGCCGGCACGAGGCCGGCGACGTGTGGACGTACTGGAAGTCCCCGGCGGACACCATCCCCATCGGGCCGACCACGATCCTCGCCCGCACCGACCTCGTGCGCGCCGCTCCGATGGGCGGCCTCGTCCAGGGCGAGGACTACTGCGCGGCCCTCGGCGCAACCGCTCTCGCGCCCGGAATCCTGCTGCCGGTCCCCGTGTACCGATACCGCAAGTGGAACGGGCAGATGACAGCCCAGGCCGGATACGACCAACTGGAGGCGGGGGCCCGGGAGCATGCCTGGCAGTACGGCCGCAGCCTGCGCGCCGTCCTCCGCCGCAGCAAGGACCGGGTCTATGGCTGAGGCGCAGATCATCCTGTCGCACAGCCGGGAGTCGGGCATCGTCGCCATCGCCTCTGGCGAGCCGTACCCGTGGGCGCACACCGCCCTCGCGGAGAGCGGCTTTAAGCGGGACGACGACGGCGTCTACCACCCGCCGGCGGACGGCAACAAGACCACGGTGGCCGACCTGGTCACGTGCGCGAAACGGCACCGCACCAGCGTACACACGAGCAGCCAGCGCTTCATCGGCGAGGCCGCCCGCGACCTCGCGCGCCAACTGCCCGGCCCGTGGAACACCTCAGTCGAGATCTACTCCCACCCCGCCTGGCAGGAAGACCTCCTGCCCTGGATCTGGGACAGCGGCGAACTCGGCCGCGCCCTCCAAAGCGAGCGGATTCCCTATGCCGCCACGCTCACCGACACGGTGCAGGGCACCACGCTGCTGTTCGCCGAACGCCCCGGCCATCAACTCGACTATCTGGTCGGCGCCTTCGCCCCGGAAGGACTCGAAGAGGGCTACGGCGATCCGCACGCCCCGCGCGGCATCGTCCTGCCGCCCTCCCCCTGTCCCGCGGCCCAGGCGATCACTGACCAGTACCTCCCCGCCTACGACCGCGCCGTCTATGCCCGCAAGAACGCGGCCGTCGCCGACGCCCTGGACCGCATCCGCACCGAGCACCACACCTGGACCACCATGGTCGCCGCCGGCCCGTACGGCGACACCACCCCGCTCGGCATCGACGCCCTGGGCACCGCGAGCGCACGGCCTCTGGACAACGCCTGGGGAGCTTTCCTCACCGTCATGGACCACGCCCCCGCCCTCCTCAAACGGTGCCGACCCGCCGCCACTCAGTGGCCCGATGACACCGATGCCCTCGCCCAGCTGGCCGACGCCCTGAGCGATGCCGAGACCGTGCGCGAAGAACTGGCCCGCGGCACCCTGCTCACCCGCACCGAGCGCATCACACGGACGTGGCCAGCCATCGAAACCTGGCTCACCCACGGCGAACGGTTCCTGCGGCAGGCCCGGGCGACGACCCCCCGTCAGCGCTCCGCCCCCGCAGGGACCGCGACACCCCGCACCCTCCCGCCGGGCCCGCCCGCACCCCGCCGCTGACCCACGCCACCACCGTCAGGAGACCCATCTCCTTGGACCCTCGCACCCACTTCGCCTTCGGCACCCACCCCCAGCATGGCTTCGTCGCGGCCTTCACCACCTCCATGCCCCCGCACCTGGCTCACTGGTTCCTCATACGGGAGCAGTTCGAGCCCGTCTCTGAACAGCCGGGCCTGTACCGGCTCACCGACCCCGAGCGCGACGGTCCCCGCCGAACCCGCCAGGCCATCCACGATCTTCGCCGCCAGGGCTACACCGTGCAGGCCGACATTCGCCTCGACCCCGCCGTCTCCGCCGGCCCACCACGCCCGGCCCGGCCCAACGGACTCCAGGAACGCCACAGCCGTCTCGCCCAGGCCGCCGCCAGCCGAACGACACAGCGCACCACACCGCCCACCACCACCCTGCCGCCGGCCCGGCCAGTCCCGCCCAAGCCCACCTACACACCGACCGTCCACCTGACGGCCTCGGGCAACGGACGGTCCCGATGACCCCCGCCAGCAATCCGACCCCCGACAACCCCCTGCCAATGACACCGGAACTCACGGACGGTGTACGCGGCTTCCGGCTGCGGATGGCGGTCATCGACCACGAGAGCGAGATCGCGCTGGACATGACACGCGACCGCTATGGCCGCACCGTCCACGCAAGCGCGGCAGCAGCCGCACGAGCCCACCGCGACAAGGCGGCGGTGGAGGCATACACCACCCACCTCGCCCCGCACGCCGATGCCCTGCTCGATGCCGCCCGCCGAGCGCTCGACGAGCTGCCACCCGCCCGGCACCTGTCCGGGTGGCGAGCCGTGCTGGACGGCCTGGCCGCCTCCACAGCCGAGATCCGCCGGGCTCTCGACCAGCCGGCCGCCCCCGACTCGGAGGCGGAACGCGAGCAGCACTCGGCCCTGTGGCCGCACGTCATCGCCTGGGCGGATCACAGCGTCATCGCCAGCAACCTCGCCGACCAGAACCAACACCGCCACCAGGCTCCGCTGACCGACGACGAACGGCAGATGTGGACCGAGAGGGCCCAGGCCGCGCAGCGGCGAGGTGAGCTGGAGCTGACCGAGTCGTGGTACGCCGCCGACGGGCAGCCAATCACCCTCGCCCACCTTGTCGAAGGCGACGACTCGACGCTGGTCGCGCTGCGAGGCGACCCGGACGCACCGGGCTGGCAGGTGATCGGGCACTTCGCCCACGAATACGAGGCCGGGCAGGCGCTGCCCGCCCCGGTCCCGCCCGGTGTACTGCGCACGGACGTCTCCCAGTTCAACCGCCCAGCACTCGCACCCGAGGTATCGCTGCAGGAACTCATCCGCGACGTCGTCGAAGCCCAGCACGCCGGTGACGCCTCCAACGCTCTCCTCGGCGCCACCCAGCGCGGATACGACGCAGGCCCGATGGTCCGCCTCCAGGAACTCCTCGAAACCAGCGGCCAGTTCGCCAGCGCCCTGGAGACCGCGCAGGGCCGCCAGATCGCTGCCCGCCTCTCGGCACTGGGCCGACAGATCGAGTTCCTCACCCGCGAAATCGAAGAGACCGCCGAAGACCTCGGCGCGACCGTCGCCGTCCTGCCACCGCACCGCACCCCCGTGCCGCGCGTCCGCCCACGCCCCGCCGTGGACACCACCCCGCCGACGCCGCCGCCCCGCGCCAGCACGCCCGCTCACCACCGCTAAGCACCGAGGCCGGCACAAGAGGCCCTGATCAGGGCGCATCCCCGACTTTCCAACCCTTTGGAGGAAATCCATTCATGGCCGTTCGTACGCAGTGAACCGTGGAGCACGCCTGTTCCCACCAGGTGGTTCATGACCTGTCCGGCCGTCCTGCCGACAAGCGGGCCGGGTTCGCCCGCTGGCTCGCGGCGAAGGACTGCACCGACTGCTGGAAGGCAGCGCGCGACGCCGACACCGAGTCCAAGGAGAAGTGGCTCGCAGCCAAACGCGGCGCCGAGCAAGAGGCTGCCCTCGCGTGGGCGAAGCAATTCGACATGCCGCAGTTGCACGGCCCGGCCAAAGCCCTGGACTGGGGCGAGCGCTCCCGCCACCAGCTGATGACGGCCGCGCACACCGCGCTGGTCGTGGAGGGCAGTTGGGACGAGGCGGACTGGGCGGAGCTGGAGGAGAAGGCCCGCTCTATCACCCGCGCCGGATGGTGGATCGATCAGCGCGACGCTGAGGGCACCGACGTGCTCGAACTCCTCGACGCAGCAAGCGAGGCGGACCGCGGGACGGAGAACCCGTTCCGCTGATCGCGGCGGAACATAGCCGGGAAACGCCGGTTAGCCAAACCGGCGTTCCTCCGGACCATTGTTCCTCCCACCCCGCCCACCTCGCGTGGAAGGAAGCGCATGTCCCAGCCCCCGTCCACGTCGGCCTTCGCGCCGACTCCCGACCCGCTCACCCCCGACCGGGACATCACCCACGCCCACTTCCAGGCCGGTGACACCGTCGTCGTCCTCAAGGGGGTGGCCGGCGGGGAACTGTGGGGAGACGCGATGCGCGTCGTCGCCCCCTCCTGGCACACCCCGACCGACGAGGACGGCTGGCGGCTGCGGGATGCGACCGGCGGAGCCCAGTCCTACGTCACCGGCCACCCCCGCTACCTCGTGCACCTCTCACGCCACTGCCCGGACTGCCTGATCCACCTGCGAGCCATGGAGGACACGCTCCTGCCGAGGTACGCCGGACGCGACGAGCTGATCGACTGCGGCTGGTACACCACCACCGCCCTGGGCCAGCTCGTGCACATCGCCGACATCCGGGGCGGCCGGTGATCCCCCGCCTCCATGAGCGCAGCCACACACCGCACGATCCACTCTCCGAGGCGCTGGGGCGGCCGGTCTCGCCGAACGAGGGCCTGACACAGTACACGGTCGTCGCCCACTGGCCGGGACTGCTTCACCCTGGACGACGAGCAGAAGACCTGGACGTCCGTCCAGTGGGCCGAGCACCTCGAAGACCCGTACCTGGACCACCGGTTCGCCGCCAGCCCGGATGACAACCGGCGGGCGATCCTCCACCTCGACGTCCGACTTCACCCGAACGACCGGAAGCTGACCGGCCCCCAGTGGGCAGAAACCGCCCACAGGCTCGCGCGGACGGCCGGCATCGAGACTCCCGGCAAGGAACACGGCTGCCGCTGGATCGCCGTTCAGGCCCAGCCCGGACGCCTCGACCTGATCGCCAACCTGATCCACCCCGACGGCACGTGGCACGCCCCGCCCGCAGACGTTCCGCAGCGGCTCGCAGCAGAAACCCGCCGCATCGAGCAGGACCTCCACCTGATCCCCGCACACACCGAATCCACAGCACGGCCCGCCACCCCTGCGGCGCCCACGGCATCGGCCCAGCTCGCAAGCGTCCTCACGCAGCTCGCCGACGAGCAGGCCGGCCCGCTGGCCACGGTCCGCGGACTCGTCGAGCACACCGCGCGCCGGATCGCCCGCGCCCCGGCGCCGCCGGCACCGACACGGCACACCGCCTGGAATTGATCGCCCGCCGCCTCCACACCATTCAGCAGGACCTGGACACCACCGCAGCCCACCTGGTCCAGCCCCGGGTCACCGCCGTACCGCCTGCCGTCCGGCACACCGCCCACCGATCTCTGTAGGAGAAACGTCTCTTTGCCCCTCGCCGACCGCTTCGTATCCGTCCGCCGCGATCCGCATTCCGAGGAGGTTCTCGCCCGCGGCGGCGATCCGGAGGCTCACAGCATCCTCCAACGCACCGGCCTCGTCCCCGTGGTCCGCCTCCATGAGACCTACCATCGCGTCCCGGCCGGCCTCACCGAGGCCGCCGAGAACCTGCTGGCCACCGATGCCGTCGCCACGCTCCGGTCCGCCGCCTACCACGTCGACTGCGACGAGCCCTTCGACACCGACGCCCGGCCGACCCGCTATCCCACGCTCGGTGGCTCGGTCGCCCACCTCGCCGAGCGTCTCCGCGAAGCCACCGACACCGACGAGGCTGCCGGCATCCTCACCGAACTGACCGCGCCCCACGACGGCATCCTCGCTGGGTTCGAGGAAACCCTCGGCGCCCTGGCGGAGTTCTTCGACGGCCTCGGCAGCGCGACCGATCCGCACACCGCCCGGCGCCTGCGCTACCTCGCCGACGAATACGTACGCATCATCCACTCCGACCTCGCGCACACCCGCGAACGGCTGGCCGACCGGCACGCCCCTCACCCCGGCCGCCGCGCCTGCGCCGAGCAGGTTCCCGACCGCGAGCCCGAACGCTCCGCCGTGTGCGCCTGCCCGCCCCCGCCGCGTGCACTGCCGGCCGCGGCGCCACGCCCGTCGGTGGCACCCGCCTGCGCCGCTGAGCCCCTGCAACTGCCCAAGGACACCATGCACGACCACGACAACTCCGAGCGCCTCGCCTCGTACGCCGACGTCCTGGCCGGCGAACTCCCCGACGCCTGGACCAGCACGCACCTCCCGCTGGACGCCAAGGACGACCTCGCCGAACTGGCCGACCGCATCTGGGACCTGGACGGGGTCGCCGCCTCCCTCGCCGAGCACCCGCTCCAGCAGGCGGCCGTCCTCAGCCGCCCCGACGGCGCCCAGCTCGTCCTTGTGGACCGGCACGACGACCGTGACGGATTCCTCATCGCCGCCGTCGCCCCGCGGGCCCTGCCCGATGAGGCATACCGCGCCGTTCCCGAGCCCAACGGCATCGCCCTGGCGGACGACCCGTTCCTGAGCGCCCAGCGGGTCGCCGACGATCTCCTCGCCCGCTACGACAACGCGCTCGCCCAAGTCCGGCACAACGCCCTGGGCGGCATCCAGCCCTCCCAGCCGGACCGGGTGGTCCTGACCTGGCAGCCAGATGGCAGCGTCGCCACCGCTCACGTCGTCGACCGTGCCGGCGCCGTCCTCGTGGCCAACGGCTTTCTCCAGGACCCGCCAAGCGGTATCTACCGCCTCAGCGGTGACGACACCAGGGAGCAGGCGCGCGCCCTGCGCGAGATCGGCCCGCAGCTCGACGCGCTCGGCATCGGCACCGCCCTCCAGCACCCCGCAGGCCGGACCGCGCCCACCCCCACCCCAGCCTCCATTCCGCCCTCCCCGGCCGGCAGCCCTACGCCGGCCGCCAGGGCTCGATGAAGCAGACAGAGCAACGACTTCTGGGTGCTGGACCGCCGGGCCTTGGCCCGGCCCTGGGCACGGACCGCGCTCCAGGGGCGGGCTGCCCTTTCCTCAGTCCCCCGTGGGCCCCTCGATCAGGGAACGCAGCCGTTTGGTCAAGTCACGGCTGGAAACGTGCTGATACGCCGCTTCGCTGGATGCGATGTCGCTCTGCTCGACCGGGCAGGAATCCCAACCACTCACCGAACCGTTCAGGTTGAACGTATCCACCAACCGGCCTGTCTTGGCTTCGAGCACCCGATAGCTGTATCCCGCCGAGTACACCGGCACGCGGGTGCTGACAGATCCGTCACCACCCAGCTCCTCGTACTCGCATGTGATCAGCTGGCCGCCCACCGATTCCTTCGCCAGAAATTCGCAGACGATCAGCTCCGGCTCACTGGAAGAAGCCCATTTGTCAGGCAACTTCGGCTCGTCATCGGCTTCGGCATCCGACTCCGTGCCCGACTCGTCAAAGTCGGGACCGCCCTTGAACAACGTGACGCTGTGCGTTCCGCCACCGGTGTAGGCAGGCGCCGCCGGATTCCAGGGAAGGACATCGTCAGCATCGAACTGCGTATCACCGCATGCCTGGGCGATCGAGTCGGCGCTCGGCGTCGGGGACGGAGAAGGTGAAGGCGAACGCGAAACGGTCGCGGAGGATTTCCGAGCCGTGGCCGCCTCCTGGGGAGACGCCTTGTCCGAGTCGTCCGAGGCACCGGAACACCCTGCCAAGGCCACCAGTATCCCGACGCTCACCACCACCCGCAGCCAACCACCTCTCGGCCCGCGCGCCATGCCCCACTCCCTCGCACCCCGTCCGGCCATGTCCTACCTCCGTCACAGACGGTACGGCCCTGCCACGGGACCCCTCCCGAATCGCCGAACCGCTCAAGGCAACGCCGGGCTCCGCTCATGTCGTGGGGAGGCTGTACGGGCGAGCGAGGTCGCGTCGGGCTGGGCGCGGAGCGACGCTCGCCGCCGGTCACAGCATCCACCTCAACCCCACCCTGAACACGCTGGCCACGCCGAACGGCGAACGAGACGCGCCCCTGCACTACCTCACCTGGCTCGCCGAGCGGGTCGCAGCCGCCGAGACCAGCAGTGCGGTGGCCGAGGTCCCAACCGAGGTCGCTGCCCCGGTCAATGGGCTGCTGCCCCTCACCAGGAACGTGGTCGTCCGGGCCTGGATCTGCGCCAGCGACCTCCAGGGAGCAGCGCTCGGCGGGGAGCCCGAGCCCATCGCACGGCTCGGGGACACCACCAGCTCCATGAGCCAGGCCGCCTGCGTCATCCTCCGCGCCCGCAACCACGCTCCACGCGCTCCGCAGCACCAGGCCACCGCGCCGCCGCCGAGCCCCGCACGGGCCTCGGCCTGCCTCCACCGTTGAACCGGAGAGAAACTCATGGCCAACCTGGCCGACGAATACGGCACGGACGTCGAGATCTACGTCAAAGCCCTGACCACCACCATCCACGCCGACACCCCCACCGGCGCCCCCGCCAAGCTCCACGACCTGCTGGAACAGCTCGGCATGGAACGCCACGAATACCCCACGGGAGCGCCGATCTACATCTGGCACACCGTGCCCGAACACCTCGGTGCCGACGAGCAGAAGCGCCTGGCGACCCGCGCCATCCCCGCCCTGCTCCTGGCCGGGTACGAGGTCAACTGCACGCCCGACGTCTTCGACGAAGCCGCCTACCGGCAAGCCGTGCACGACGCCCGCAGCCGCGCGGCCCGCCCCGCCGCGCAGCATCCGGCACCGGCCAGCTCCCCCTCGCGCCCCGCACCGGCCCGGCGCACCCCGTAAGACCGCCCAGGCGGCCCCGGCACCCCGCCGGGCCCACCCACCCCGCACCGCTCGATCCCCGGGAGAAACCCGTAGCACCCCGCACACCCCCACCCATCAGCCACCGGCTCAAGCCCCGCCTCGCGACCGCCCTGTTCCGCCGCTACCTGCGCGCCTGCATCCCGACCGGCCCCCACCGCGCCTCCCCGCCGACCTGCGCCCGTCCGGAGGATGTCCTCGCCGAGACGCAGCGCGTCGGCCACCGCCACCACCACTGACCGTCCCTCTGCCCCGGAGGAGCATGTCCCACCCCGCCCCTGACCCGGTGAGACTGGCCGACGAGATCACCCGCCAGCTCGGCCAGCTCGCCGACCACCTCGCTCAGCTCCCCCCGCCCCAGGCCGCGCAGGTCATCGCCCGCGTTCTCGACCCGGACGCCGGAGTCCTCGGCGGCATCACCCACCTCGTCGCCACCAGCAGCATGTTCGCCAAGGACCAGGCAGAGCGAGGCGCCCTCCCGGCGGAGGTGTGGCTCGCTGTGGGCCGCGCCTCGAACGAACTGCACGACGTCGCCCTCGACCTGGACGAACACAAGGACACCCTCCAGCACATCGGCACCCAGCCCGCCACCACCGCGGCGAAACCCCCGGCACCCGCACCGCTCGTCATCCGGCGGCGCCGGTGAAGAAGAAGCAATGGCAGGGCTGGGGGCCAGACGAGCAGGCCGAGCAGCACTACCTCGTCCAGCCCCGTGCCCTGGCCGGCGGCGGCGACGTCCGGCACGTCTCGGAATTCCTGCGCGCCTCGGGCTGGCGGGACAAATCCAAGACGGGCGGCCTTCTGTTCATGGAGAACCCGGACCGCACCGTCCGTGTCGCCTACGACCCCTCCGTCCTGCCCGGCGGGTGGACCATCCACGGCCAAGCAGACGGCCCCAACGGCGAATGGTCGGCGCACCTCGGCCCGCAGACGCCGGTGGAGATCGTCGCCGGTCTGACCGACACCCTCACCCGCGCCCGCTCCGCCCACGCTCCCAACGTCTGGGCGCCGTTGCAGGAGCAGCACTGGCACGCACGTTTCGAGGGCGAGCACTACATGGCGACCTGCCCGGACGGCACCGCGTGGATGCAGTACCGCCGGGATGCCGATGGCTCGGTGATGTGGTGGAGCGGGGCGAAGGACCAGCAGGGCAACGGATGGACGGCCCATTTCTCGCCGAACACACCGATGCATCTGGTGCAAGCCTTCGCGGCCAAACTCGCCAGCCCCGATCCCGTGATGCGCCCACGCGGACGCGTCCCGCACAGCGCGCAGATCCGCACCTGGTCAGTGTCCGTCAAGCCCTCCCAGCTCAGAGCGTGGCAACAGTCCCGGATCACAGCCGCCCGCGCCACCGCCTGGGCCCGCAACAGCGCCCGAAGCACCCGGCCACGCACCACCGCCCATCCTCACACCCCCGCCGGCGGAGCCCGGACCCGCCGCTGACCGCCAACACCGACCACCCGAGGAGCCCGATGCCCGCACTCACCCCGGACACCATCCGCACCGCGACCGAAACGCTGGCGGACCTCACCGACTACCTGCGCGACAGCCCCGACCCCGTGAAGGCCCTCGCCCTCGTCGAACCCCTCCTCGACGAGTACACCGGCCTGCCCGTCCAACTCGCCGACACCCTGCGAGCCCTCGCCCGCGCCGTGCAGGACCACCCGCACACACCATGCGGCAAGGCGACCAACCTTGTGGTCGACGAGTTGCGCACGGCCGCGTGGGAGCTGACCGACCAGCACACCCTCCACTACGCCTTGGACGACCTGCGTGTCCTGTACGCGAAGACCCCCTCGCCCACGTCGGGGGGTGGCCGGTGCCGGTGAACAGGCGGCAGCTCGACGCCTTCGCCGACACCCACCTCTGGCGGATCCCGTTCGATACCAGTCCCCGTCACCTTGCCGGGCCCGGGGACGCCCGTCACGTCACCCACGGCCTGGCCGCCGCCGGATGGACTTGCACATCCGACCCACTGAGTTCCGAGATCGTCCTGCGCAGCCGGAATCACCGGCTCACCCTCCAGTTCGACCCGCAGTCCGCCACCTCCGCGTGGTGGCGGCTGCGTGCCGAGCGCACCGACACCGAGCGCAGCTGGTACGCCGAGTTCGGCGAACTCGTCCCCGCCGAGATCCTCGGCAGCCTCACCGACGCCCTCATCGGCCCACCGCCCGCACAGCAGCCAGATCCCTTCGACGTCCTGAAGGCCGCGGGCTGGACGATCGACGCCGAGAAGACCGCCATCTCGCCGGACGGCATGTGCGAGATCCGTCAGCGCCACGACGGTGGCAGGCACCACGCGTGGCACTGGCACGTCGAAACCCGCGAGCCGGGATACGGCACCCCGACAGGACCCCGGATCTGGCACGCCTGGATAGACGGCCACGCACCCGCTCGCCTGATGAACGCCTTCGCTGCCGCGCTCGCCAACCAAGCCCCGCTGCGGCGCGCGTTGTTCGACCGCACCGCCCACCACAGCGTCGTACAGAAACCAAGCCCCCTCACCCCAGAACGGGTCGTCGAGGCGCACACCGCCCGCCTCGACGCCGTCCGCGCGCAGGCCCGCGCCGCCCGACGCCAACAGCAGCCGAGCCCTACAACGGCCATGCCGGTCAAGGCCGGCGCTCCCCGTCCGACCGCTCGCCGCTGATCCCGCGAGAGAGGAACCCCGCCACCATCTCCCTCGATCCCACCGCCCACCGCGCGTTCCTGCGCCACCTCGACGGCTTCATCCGCGACAGCAAGGAGATCCTCGACGCCTGGGACGCCTACTCCGAGGACCACACCGACCTCGACGGCTGGCCCCACGACGACCACGCCTACGGCATGCGCGCGAGCCAGCGCGACGCCGACACCCACACCGCGTTCGAGCCGCTCCGCTACGGCGCCCGTCACCTGCTGGCCACCGCCGAGACACAGCTGGCCAAGCTGCCGGAGAAATCGGTGCAGAGCCGCTGGGTCTACCAGTTGGGCGTTCTGCACGCCGCCCTCGACCGGCTCGACGAACTGCACGAGCAATGGCTGGCCACCCGCGACACCCTCCCCGCCACCGCCAAGCCCGGCACCACCGACTTCGAAATCAACTCCGCGGACCGCAGGGCCCGTTCGCCCCTGGCGTCCATGCCGGCCTCCGCATCCGTCCTGCGAAGTGCGGCACGGAAGTGAGCATGGCCCCGCGTCCCGAGGCCGTCGAGGTCGACTTCATCGCCCCGCGCCACCTCGCCGGCGGCGGTGACCCCGCCTGGATCACCGTCCCCCTCCACCGTGCCTGCGGCTGGAGTCACGGCAACGACCCCCTGATGCCCCGCGTCCTGCTCTCCAGCCCCGATCAGAAGGCGCTCCTGCGTCTGGAGCCCGATCCCGATGGCCAGTGGTGGACGCTCAGCCACGCTGCGGAGCCGGGCCGGCCCGCCTGGTACGCGAGCTTCGGCGCCCGCACCCCCGTCGAACTCATCGCCGCCGCCACCGACGCCCTCACCGACCCGGCCCCGCCGACGGGCGCGCCCTGCGATCCGTTGGAGCCGCTTCGACAGATCGGCTGGTCACCCGCCCCCGCGGACAACGGCCTCGTGTCACCCGACGGCACCGCGTACCTCCAGCGGCTGGGCAGCGCGGACGAACCGGGCGCCTGGTTCGTCACCGCCACGCTCGCCCCGGACCGGCCGGTGTGGCAGGCCCGCTTCGGCGCGCACACTCCCGCCCGCCTGATCACCGCGTTCACCGCCGCGCTCGCCGATCCCAAGCCCATACCGCGCATCGACAGCGGGCGCAGTCTCCCAACCAGCGACCCGAACGTCGTCACCCGAAGGACCACGGACGTGCCCGCCGTGCACGTCGCCGGGGCGCTGGAAAAACGCGTCCACTCCCTCGCTGCCCGGCACACCGCCCCGCCGACGAGCCCGGCCCCCTCGCCACAGCCACCGGCCAAGAACAACCGCCGCCGCTGACCCCCTCCTCGCCCGGAAGCACGTAGCCCTTGCCCCCTTCCTCCTCCAGCAGCAACACCGACGGATACGACCTCGTCCTGCGCCTCCTGATCGGCGTGCTCACCGTCGTCGTTCCCCTGTCCCACCTCGCCTGGCTGTCCGGCAACATCACCGCCTACCTCACCGGCGCCGCCCGGGCCCCCTACCAGCCGACCAACGCCCTGCTCCACCCCGAGGAGGTCTGGCCCGACGCAGGAGAAACGTCCCTGCTGATCGGTGCCCGCATCATCCCCGTTGCCCTGCTCCTTGCTCTCGGGACGGGGGCGGGCATCCTGTGGTCCCGGCACAAGAACCGGAACAGCGGCCGGAAGAAGATCACCGGCATGGCCAAGGCCCGGGACATCGAGCCGCTGATGACCAAGGCGATCACCGACAAAGCCCGCTCCCTGCGCCCAAGCCTGAAGGACGCCAAGCGCATCGACGCGAAGGACACCGGCATCCTCCTCGGCAACCTCCAAGGCAGCCGCCACGAGGTTCGGATGGGGTTCGAGGATGTCGCCGTCGCGATCATGGCGCCCCGGTCCGGCAAGACCACCTCGCTCGCCATCCCCTCCATGCTCAGCGCGCCCGGCCCGGTCCTGCTGACGTCGAACAAGGCCGCCAAAGACGCCTTCACCACCGCCTACGAGGCCCGGGCGGAGGCAGGGGCGGTGTGGACCATGGACCCGCAGCAGATCGCCCACGCCGCCCGCGAGATGTGGTGGAACCCGCTCGCCAGCGCGAGAACCCTGGACGGGGCGAACCGGCTCGCCGGACACTTCCTCGCCGCCTCGGTGGACGCCTCCCAGCAGGGCGACTTCTGGTCCAAGGCCGGCAGCAACATCCTGTCCCAGTTGCTACTGGCCGCAGCGCTCGATGAGCGACCGATCACCGACATCATGCAGTGGCTCGCCTTCCCCGCCGACCGCACCCCACTCGACATCCTCCGCGACCATGGCTTCGCCGCTGTCGCAGCCCAGCTCAAGGGCACCGTCGAGGGCCCCCCGGAGACGCGCGACGGCATCTACGAGACCGCCCGCCAGTACGCCGCCGCCCTGCTCAACTCCGAGATCGCCGGGTGGGTGACGCCGCAGAAGGACATCGCCGAGTTCCGGCCTGCTGACTTTGTCACCTCCACCGACACGCTGTTCCTGCTGAGCAAGGACGGTGGCGGCGGAGCCTCGGCGCTGATCGCGGCGTGCGCGGACTCGGTGATGCGCGCCGCCACCGCCCAGGCCGAGCGCGCCGGGGGACGCCTCGATCCGCCGATGCTGGCGATCCTCGACGAGGCCGCCAACGTCTGCAAGATCAGCGACTTGCCGGACCTGTACTCCCACCTCGGCAGCCGCGGCATCATCCCCATCACGATTCTCCAGAGCTACCGCCAGGGACAGAAAGTCTGGGGGGACGCGGGCATGGACGCCATGTGGTCCGCCTCGACGGTGAAGGTCATCGGCTCCGGCATCGATGATCCGGACTTCGCCGACAAGCTGTCCCGGCTGATCGGCGACCACGACGTGGAGACCACGTCCACTTCGCACTCGGAGTCCGGCAAGTCGACCTCGGTCAGCCTGCGGCAGGAGCGGATCCTGCCCGCCGACGCCATCCGCGCTCTGCCCAAGGGCACCGCGCTGTGCTTCGCCACCGGCATGCGTGCCGCCATGCTCGATCTGCGGCCGTGGTACCTGGAGCCCGGAGCACAGGAGCTGTCCGCCGCGTCCGCCCGCGCGTCGAAGGCGATCACCGCCCGCGCCGTGGCGAAGCACGCGCCGACACAGTCCGACTTCGGGAAGGCCGTGTGAGCGACGTCCGGCTGCACCTGGTACCGGTGCGCTCCCGTGAGGCGAGGACTTCGTGTGCGCCTGGCACCGCCACCATCCGCCACCACCGGGTCAGATCTTCGCCGTCGGAGCCGCCGACGAGACCGGCACACTGCGCGCCGTGGCCATCGTCGGCCGGCCCGTGGCCCGCCACCTCGACGACTGCGCCACCCTCGAAGTCACCCGGACCGCAAGCGATGGCGCCCGCAACGCGAATTCGCTGCTGTACGGGGCGTCGTGGCGCGCGGGGAAAGCCCTCGGATACCGGCGCTTGATCACCTTCACCCAGGAGGGCGAGAGTGGCGCGTCCCTGCGCGGTGCGGGCTGGCAGCTGATCGCCCGCCGCCCGCCCCGGGCCGGATGGCACACCCCCCTCCCGCCCCCGGACGGGTCACGGCAACGACCACGTCGCCCGCTTCCTGTGGCAAGCCCCCTGAACCACGTGCCTGGAGACGCCCTGCACACCTACGAACCCGCCGACCTCGACGACATGTCCCCGCGCCACGCCGTAGACGCCGTGACCGCGGACGTCCGCGACCACCACATCACCGTGGACGGCACCGGCCTGTTCACCGCCACGCGGCACATCGACCTGCTGTGCCACCTGGCTGCCCGCATGGCCGCCGACGTCGAGTATCAGCTCGCCCCGAACATCGCCGGCCTCCCGCCCGCCGAGACCCTCGGCACGAGCGCCGGCCACCTCGGGCGGGCCATCGCCCACTACACCCAGGCCCTCGCCCCGCTCATCACCCTCACCACCACGGCGCAGGACACGCTCCGGCAAAAGCTCGACGCGCTCGACCACCACAGCCGCCTGCGGATCCACCTCGACGACGCCGGACGGGCCCTGGCCGCAGCCCGCACCGCGCTGGAGGCGCCTCGGCCCCCCGCTGCTGCGCGCGCACCCGCCCCGGCGCCGTCGCAAGCCCCAGCCGTCCGGCGCCGCGCATGACGACGCCGCCCCCGACGGCCTCCTGTTCGACGTGGCCGCCCCGCCGACGCCGGTTGAACGGCTGCTGCTGCTCGCAGACCAGTACGTGGGGCACAACGACACGCTCGACCGCCTCCTGCGGGCCGGTCCGCAAGCCGAGCCCGATGCCCACCTCGCCTCCGCACAGCGGCTCGCCTCCGCGACCCGCACTGCCCTCAAGGCGGTCACCGACGAGCGGCTCTACGAAAGCCACGCGTTGTCGGACACGGTGGTCCGCCTCCAGCAGCTCGCCTTCCTCAGCAGCGCCTCCGCGGAACACCGTCTCCCGATGGCCCGCATGCTGACCGCCCTGGCCCCCGAAGCCGCCACGGGCTGCGCCGACAGCGTCGCCCGCGAGATCCGACGCCGACGCTGGAGTGCCACCGACGCTCCAGACCACGAGCTGACCGCCACGCAGCACACCGCCCTGTGGGAGATCGCCTGCGGACACGTCGTGGTCACCAGCTCCCTGGGACGGCACTACGTCCACTTCCGGGGCGAGCGTGTGCTGATCGGCACACTGCGGTCGCTGGAGGCGAACGGCCTGGCCGAGCGCGTCCCGAAGTCCGCGTCCTCCGCCTACGTGGGCGGCCCGTTTCAAGACCGAGTCCGTCTCACCGCCGCCGGCACCACGGCCTTGGCCGCCGCCATCAGCCGCCCTCCCACCACCACGGCACCCGGTACGGCACCCGCCCCCGCCGCAGTGAAGACAGCCACCCGAAGCCGCTGACCCATCCTCCCGGAGTCACACCACCCCATGCCCCTGCCCGATCTGGCAGAACAAGTACAACAACTCCGCACTCTGGCAAGCGAGTTCGAGACGCTGCACACCCGCGTACGGGACGTCTCCTACACCCCCGGCACCGACGCGCTGCGCCAGATCAGCCCCCTCCTGCTCAAGGCCCAGGACCTGACCGCCGCCACCCTCGTCCACCTGGGCGCGCTCGACTCCAGCCCGTACACCGGCATCGCCGGCAGCCGCGCCAGCCTGGAGTGCCTGTCCTCGGTCGTGGTCGCCGCCTCCCTGGCCAGCAGCGACCTCGCCAGCGCGCTGTACGCCCACCCCTACGACGGTGCTCCGTTCCCCGGCTATCCGGCGGACGACGCCTCGGCGCGCACCGCTCGCCACGCCGAGGCCATCCCGAAGATGACCGGCCACCTCGCCGACGCCGCCCACCAGCTCGACCTGAGCGCGACCGGATGCCGCTACGTCGCCACCGGTATCACCCGCGACCTCGCCGCCACACGCGATGAATCCGCTTCCGCGCAGCGGGCTGCCCGCCCTGCACTGACCAGCGCCCAGTACGACGCTCTCAAGGCCCTCGCCCTCGGCGGAGGGCGGCTGTATGAGAGTTCGCAGCGTGGGCTGGGCGTGACCCGCGTCGCCACCGACGATGGCACCCGCGTCTCCATCGCCACCTTCCGGGCCCTGGCCAAACGCGGGCTCGTCGACCGGGACACCAGCACCTCCCTGTTCCGCGGGCAGAAGATCACCATCACCCAGCATGGGCAGCAGGCCCTGGCCACGCCGCGTCCCGCAGCCACGGCGGCGACCCCCACGAGAGCCGCCGCCAAACCCTCCGCAGCACAAGGGGCACACCGGTGACGCACTTCCAACCCCAGGACCGGGTCCTGGTCTCGCCACGCCATCTGGCGGGCGCGGGAATCGACCGGCTCGCCGACGCGATCGGTCCGCTGATCCACCTCTTCGGCTGGCAGAACGAGCACGATCGCGCGACGGGCCGCATCACCGTCAGCAGCCCGGACGGCAGCGTATTCGTGAACTTCAACTCTTGCCACGCACAAGGACAGTGGTGGTCCATCTCGCACCACGAGCCCTTCTGGGAGGCCGAGTTCACGCGGCAAACCCCGATCGAGGCCATCGCCGCCGTCACCCAGGCCCTGCCCCAGCTGATCGGCGACCACCGCCACGCCGACCAGATCCCGCTCACGACCAGCCCCCTCGCCCACATCGCCGACCTGAACCACTGGCGCGCCGACGGCGGCACCTTCACCTCGCCCGACGGCCACTGCCTCCTGCAGCACACCCCCGGAAATGAGACCCCGTGGCGCTTCCAGCACCACGTCTACGACAGCTTCGGCACCCACTGGCACGCCTCCTTCACCCAGGACACCCCCGAACAGCTCCTCGCCCAGTTCTTCACCCACCTCGCGACAACCGCCCCGGTGGAGCGCACCTTCAGCAACGTCCCCTACCTCGTGCAGGACCTGGACGACGCGCTCATCACACCTGTCCGCGGAGCCGCCATGAACCCGCACGTCCACCACGCCGCCGCCCAGCTCGGCCGCGCCGTACGCCGCCGCTGACCCCGCCCCGGCGAACGGAGCCCTTCTGCCCCAGATGACCACACCCGCCACACCCGCCACACCAGCCGAGCAACTTCTGCTCCTGGGAGCCGACTTCACCCGCCACAATGACACCCTCGCCCGGCTCCGGCTGAACGACTCCAGCTCCGCAACCGCCCTCACCCACCAGGCCGCCGCCACCCAGCACCTGGCCCGATCGGCGCTGGACATCGCGGAGACCCTAAACGCCCAGCGGATGTACCGCAGCCCCGTTGTCCGCGCCGTGTACGCACGCGTGCGGCAGCTCGCCCACCTGGCCACGGACGCAGCCGATCACCTCCTCAACGCGGTGAACATCCTCAACAACGCCCGTGCCACGGTCTCCGTCCAGGACAAAGACGCGCTCCCGGCCTACCGGCACGCCCTGGGAGAGGCGAGCAACCGCCTCACTCTCGTACGGGACCTGACCGCCCTCGGCGCCAAGGACTCACTAACAGCCGCCGAACAGTTCGTCACCGAACAGCGGCGAAGCGCCCCGCCGCCACACCACCCGCCTGCCCTCTCACCCGCCCAGGACGCCGCGCTGCGCGCCACCGCGCGGGGCGAAGTGACGATCAGCCGGCTGAACGACAAGCCCTACGACATCCGCATCACCATCAGCACCATCCGCTCCCTGGAATCCCGCGGCCTGGTGACCCGCGAGCCATGCCCACTCTGGCTCCACGACGAGCGGGTCCACCTCACCGCCGACGGCCGCCACACCCTGGCCGCCACCTTCGGCCACCCACGCGCACGACCGCCCGCCCCATCCGCCACCCGGCCGCGACTGCGGCACACACCGCGGCCCGTTGACCCATATCCCCCTGGAGTCACCACACCTTCCGACACCCCGACAACGCACGACCTCACCGACCAGATCTGTCCCGACGCCGCTCCCCGCGACGTGACCCTTAGCTGCAGCGTCCACCGACAGGCGAGTTCAACCACCTCGCCCTCCTCAGTCAGCCCGGTCCCGCCAGCGGCACCGGAACAGGCCACCTCGCGCCGGGCCCGCTGAAGCAGCGCCGCACCCCCAACGCCCAGGATCATCTTGTCTTTGCTCGACATCCCCGATGTGTTCATCGGGTCCACCGACGACGGACACACGTTCATCATCCTCAACCGCCGCCTCCGCGACGCCGACCGGATGCTGACCGAGGCCGGGTTCCTCGCCCGCAAACACCTCGGCCGCACGCTCTATCTGCTCTCACCGGGCACCGCGCAGGACACGCACGAGCGCGCCGGGATCGCAATGTACGGGCTCTTGGCCCACACCCACGACCTCGTCGACCTCGCCTGGACGACACGCTGGAGCCCCGACCATCCCATGGCCGATCCCGACCTCCGCTTCCATATCGGCGACGGCACCGTTGCCGTGACCGCCAGGCCCCCCACCGCCCGCTCCCTCCTGGAGCAGCACGGCTTCACCCCCACGACGGACGGCTCGTCCTACCGCCCGCCGAACGGGCTGAACGAGCGCGGACTGCTCGGCGCCATCACGGCTGCCGAGACGCACGCCTATACCCAAGGTCTCAGCGTCCGAGTTGGCCTCGGCATCCCCACGCCGGCCGACGTCCCCGCCGCACACCGCCATCCAGCAGCCGCCGCCACCGGCTCACCGACCCCACCCTCAGCCCGTCGCCGCACCCGCTGACCCGGCGCATCCACCCCTCTCCCCACGGCCGGGATGGCTCTACGCACCCGTCAGCACCGCTCCCACCGGCTAGCGCGGCCCGCTCGACATCCCCCTGCCCGCCGACTTCACCGAGAACCTGCGCACCGGGACCCCACCATCTGTGGTTTCAGGCGTGGGGATCTCCACCCCAACCCTCGCGTCATGCGGGCACCACGTCAGGACGGGCCGTCCTGGTCGGTCCACCACCACAGCAGTTCATCGAGCCGGCCATCGACCTCCTCAACCGCATCCCCGCCCTCTACGACGCCATATACCGCCACCGGCTGATTCCGCCCAGCCCGCTGACGCACCAGCCGCAATGAGGGCGGCGCCCCACCCCTCCACCCCAGGACAGACCATTTCAGATCAGCCCCGATTCCGCGCCCTTTCCCTTGGCGCGGGAGTCCAATCCAGCACCCTGCTCGCCCTCTCAGCCGAGGGCATCCTCCCCAAGCTCGACTACGCGATTTTCGCCGACACCGGATGGGAACCCGAAACGGTTTACGCCCACCTTGACCGCATGGAGAAGGAGATAGCCAAGCCCGCCGGGATCCCCGTTCTGCGCGTGTCTTCCGGGAACATCCGCAGCGACGCACTGAACCCAGATCACCGGTTCGCATCCATGCCCCTCCACATCCTCAACAAGGACGGGCGACCTGGAATGACCCGAAGGCAGTGCACCGGCGAATACAAGGTAAAGCCGATAAAGCAGAAGGTCCGCGAGTTGCTCGGCCATCCGTACCCATTGCGCATACCGAAGGGGGTGTTCGTCGAGCAATGGGTAGGGATCTCCACGGATGAATTCCACCGCGCCAAGGACGCAGACGTCAAGTACATGCGCAACCGGCATCCTCTTCTGGACCTGTCCTGGAGCAGATCCGACTGCCTTCACTACCTGACTTCGCTCGGACTCGCGGACACGCCGAAATCGAGCTGCCTGGGATGCCCGTTTCATGGAAATGCGCAGTGGAGGCACATCAGGGACACATCTCCGTCCGAGTGGGCAGACGTCGTTGAATTCGACGCGGCCATCCGGCAGGGCAATGCCCGCGCCAATGCGGCGGGCAACCGACTGCTCGGCGAGGCTTTTTTGCACCGCTCTCGCGTCCCACTGAGCCAGGCGCCGATCGACCACGTCACCGCCGCGGAACGGGCAGCCCTGCGCCTCGATGCGGACGAGGCCGATGCGTTGGAGAACGGCGTCGAGGACGGCTGCTCGCCCTGGGCGTGCCGCGGGGATGCGGGTGCGCCGACGCAGGACGACTTCGGGCTGGCCACGTGATACTCGACCTCTTCGCGGGGCCGGGCGGATGGAGCAGAGCACTGAGCGTCCTCGGCGTGCGCGACATCGGTCTGGAGTGGGACGAGTGGGCCTGCAAAACCCGTTCCGCTGCTGGGCAGTTGACAGTCCGGACCGACGTCGCGAGGTATCCGACGCGGCCCTTCGTCGGCCGGACACCCGGGCTGATCGCTTCCCCGCCGTGCCAGGCGTGGAGCATGGCCGGCAAGCGACTCGGCCTGGTGGACCAGCCGCTGGTGCACGCGGCGGTTGAGGATCTCGCTGCCGGACGCGACACCCGCGAGCGGCTCCTCGCCGCTTGCCGTGACGAACGCTCGCTCCTAGCGGCTGAGCCCATGCGCTACCTCCACGCCCTGCACACGGCCGGCGAACCCGAGTGGGTCGCCATGGAAGAGGTACCGGACGTCCTGCCCCTGTGGAAGCAGTACGCCGCTGTCCTGCGGCGCTGGGGCTTTTCCGTGTGGACCGGCATCCTCAACGCCGCCGACTACGGGGTACCGCAGACCAGGAGACGAGCGATCCTGATCGCCTCCCGCGTCCAGGCCGCCGAGCCTCCTGCGCCGACCCACGCTCAGGTTGCCGAACCGGAGTCGCTGTTCGGGCCGGGCCGCGCCCGCTGGGTCAGCATGGCCGAGGCACTGGGCTGGGGTGCCACCGACCGGCCCGTCCCTACCGTCTGCGCCGGCGGCGGACCAGGAGGCGGCCCCGAGCCCTTCCCGTCCGGCTCCCGGAAGACGCTGTCCGACGCCCGCAACCGTGGCACCTGGACACCGCGTCCGGACGGAATCATTCTGCACCCCTGCCGGGAAACCACCAGCTGGACCGCCCCGCACGTGCACCTCGGCAACCGGCCCGCCAACCACCAGGCGCCCCCAGCCACCGCCGAGGCGCACCGCTGGTCCTGGTCCCTGCGCAGCAATAACCAGGCCAACGCCACCATCCGCCGTGCCGACGAGCCTGCGGGGACGCTGTTCTTCGGGCATCGCGCGAACGAATGCACCTGGGTCCCCGAGCCCGCCACCTCACGACCGGAGGATGCCCAGTCCCCTGCCGTCCCTGATCCGATCCGGATCACCGCCCGCGAGGCCGGCATCCTCCAGACCTTCCCCGCCGACTACCCCTGGGCCGGCAACAAGGGCCAGCAGTTCTCCCAGATCGGCAACGCGGTGCCCCCGCTGCTCGCCGCCCGCCTCCTCGCACCGCACCTGCGCGCTCCCCTTGACCCCGACGACTTCGCCTTGGCCGCATGACGACCCCCACCCCTCACCCGGACGAGGACGCCCTCTACACGCTCCCGCCGCCGCAACCGGTCTTCTATATCGAACAGGCTCTCCTGGGCGCCCTCCTCCTGCAACCGCAGCGCCTGTCCGACGTGACCGGGATCTCCCCCGACGCGTTCTCCAGCGCCGCGCACGCCGCCCTGTTCACCGCCATCCGCAGCATGCCGACCCCCGACCCGGCCCAGCACGCCAAGAGCACCCAGTGGCTCGACTCGGTGCTCACCGCCGCGGGCGAGCACACCCGCGGACTGACCGCCTCCTACCTGCACGGCCTGATCCAGGTCTGCCCGTGGCCGCGGCACGCGTCCGCCTACGCGCGGATGATCGAGGCAGAACACGCACGCCGCCTCCTGCGCGCCGCCGCCCAGCGCCTCGCACACACCGCGCGGGACACCTCACTCCCGCACCCCGCGTCCACGGCCCTTGCCGAAGCCCACGCCCTCACGGCCATCGTGGACGACATCGCCGCGAAGTTCCCACCGCACTCCCCCTCCCCACCCCGCACCCCCACACCACCGCCGACCACAGCCCACAACGACGAAGAGGCGATCGACGAGGAACGGCTGCTGCTCGCGACCGCGACCGCGCACCCCGACGACATCGAGCACATGCGGTGGCTGACCCCCGACGACTTCACACACCCCGCCCACGCCGGGATATGGCACTGCCTGACCGCCCTGGCCCGGCGCCATGCCCCCATCGACCCGGTGACGGTCCTGTGGGAGGCCCAGCAACGCGGCCATCTCACACCCGGCACCGACCCCACCGATCTCCTCGACCTCCTCGGCGCACCCGTCGGCTCCCCGGAACACTGGGGCGAACGCATGCTCCAACGCTCCCTCCTGGCCACCGCCCACCACACCGGCCACCGCATCGAGGCATTCACCGACGACCCGGCCACCACCCCGTACCAACTCGTCGTCGGCAGCCGCCGAGCCCTCGCCAACCTGTCCGCCATCCGCTCCCGCTGGCACCACGCCACCGCGCCGGAGCCAACGACCAGGCACGCACCCGCCAGGGCCACAGCCACGCCCCGGGCCGGTCCGCCCCGCATCACAGCCCAACCCGCCACCCGTGTCTCCCGCTGACCCCGAACCCGCAGGTGGCCGGACCTCCATGGTCCGGCCACCCGCAGCAGAGAGAGCACCCCTTCGTGACGACAGAGCCCGAACCTCCCACACCCGGACCGAAAATCGTGCCCGCCTATGCCGCCGCCCCAGGCGACCACGACGCCGTCCTCGACGAATTCCTCGCCGCACACAGCGACTGGGAGAAGTGGCGGACCTGGTCCGATAACACAACCCACGCCATCCACGAATCACAGACCCTGCGCATCGAGCACGTCCACGAAGTCCACCCCCGCGAGACCGCCTGGACCGTGGCCGCCTACGAGACGCCCGTCTCCGACCGCTTGTGGCACCTCACCGCGACCGGTTCCACCCCAGCCCCTGTGCTCCAGACCCTGCTGGACCTTCTCGCCGACGGCGACAGCTGGGACATCCCCATCGGCAACCCCGCCAGAGCCGAAACCGTCGCCTCCGCCACCAAGCCACTCACGGACGCCGGTTGGAAGTCCACCCTCCACGGAAGCCTGATCCGCTGGACGAGCCCCTCTGAAGACGCTGGAGTCCAGTTCAACGCCTCCGCCGCCCAGAACCCGAACAGTCCCAGCCCTACCTGGACCGTCTGGGCCGGCGCCACCATCGATCACCCCACCAGGGCACTTAGCGCCTCGCCCTGCACCCCAGACCCCGTGATCGCCGAACTGGCCACGGAACTCACCCACAGCCCCGTCATCCGCCGACAGCCAGCCCCCGCCGCCCCGACCAGCCCCCGTTTCCAGGCCGACCGACACCACTGACCAACACACCCACCTCCCCGACAGCAGCTGACTACAGGCGGCCCGGGCCCGTGAATTCCTCATCACTGCCGCACGTGTGGAACCGCCGCCCCACGCCACCCGCCGCCACCGATTCAACTCCAGCCATTCTCGGGCTTTACCCAAGGACGCGAACACCGCCTCACTTTCGTCATATCATCGGCTTTTCATCCAGGTGAGAGCGCCCATTCGAGGGACGCCGCGAGGAGATCAACAGCGCTAGGCTTCCATCACAAGTTTCACCGCCCCGTGAAAATTTCAGAGGCGGCTGCAAGCGGGGCCGCGGGGAAGTGGTAGGCGACCGGCACCGGCGAGGATCGGCGCTGGCCAGACACAAAGGACAGGTGCGAAAATGATCACGATCAACAACGGCACACCGGCCAGTGAGATCGCTGGCGCGCGGTGGACGAAAGCGTCGGCGAGCGACGCGCTCAACGATTGCGTTGAGCTTGCACGCGTAAATGAAACCGAGGTCGCGGTCCGTAACTCACGTTTCCCTGACGGCCCCGCACTGGTGTTCACCCGCTCCGAGTTCAGTGCCTTCCTCGACGGCGCGAGCAAGGGTGAGTTCAACACCCTGGCTGTCTGAAACGATACGGCCACGGCTTGCCTTTGGACCGGGCGGCTGGCAATCCTGAGCGGGCACCGCGAGGTGCATTAACCGTCAAGGAGAGGTCCGGTGCAGGGGAGAGTTCTGGCCCTGGTGGGCGGCCATGAGCCGCCCACCACTCCGAGTGCTGCTGAACGCGTGGTCCGCAACTATTTGCGATACCTGCGCAAGCAGGCCGGGATGAAGCAGCGCGATGTCGTGGGCCGGGTGGAAGGCATCGGCTCGCTTGCGGCTGTGTCCCGGTACGAGACCGGCAGCACGAGGAAGCTCGACGAAGACACCATCGTTGCCCTGTGCCGCTTTTATGGGGCCCCGGAGGCCCTGATTGACGAAACGGTGCTGCTGGTACGGCAGTCGCTGCAGCAGTCGTGGTGGTCGAACTACGCGGACGTGGTCGATAACAATCTGGCCCGCGTCTTCGCGACCGAGGCCATCTCCAAGGGCGTCCGCACGTATCAGGAGGTCAATGTCCCCGGCATGCTGCAGACGGCCACCTACACACGGGCCCTCATGCAGGACTACTACCGGATGTCGGTCGACGAAGGGACCTGTCGGAAGAACCAGGAACTGATGGAACGGCGCCTCGAAGTGCGCCGGCAACGCCAGACTCTCCTCGAACAGCCCGACGCCCCCGACTACCAGGCGCTGATCGCCGAGAGCGCCATCGCCAAGCACACGGGTGGCAAGATCGTGATGCGTGAACAGCTGCGCCATCTGCTCCTTGTGGCCGAGAACTGGCCCCGCGTACACATCCGGATCCTGCCGCACGCCGCACAGGAGCAAGGGAGTGCCCGCCACCATTCCATGACCCTCTTCAAACCGTACGACGGCGATGAGGGCCAGCTGCTCTATCTGGAGAACACCAACCGGGGCGGCGAGTACCTGGTGGAGCCCGGCGAGGTCGAGCCCTACCAGGCATGCATGGATGACCTGTGGGCGCGGGCCGGAGGGAAGAACGAGACGCTCGATCTGCTGGAGATGTACATCAACAAGCTGACAGACCCTCGGTAGTCACGGGATCCGGGCGACGGCGCCGTATTCGATCCACTCGTCCGTCTGCTGCCGGGGAGCGAGATCACTGTCGGGCTTCCATCGGGACACCTCGACCGGTCCGTCCCCCTCCACAAACTCCAGCCCGTCGAAGTACCGGTTGACCTCGCTCGTGGACCGTACCCGCCCCCACTTGTTGCCGGTGGTGCGGGCCATGAACTGCGTGATTTCGGAGCGGAGTTCGTCATCGTCGGAGGCGAGCTGGGAGATGACCAGGTAGCTGCCCGCAGGAAGGCGCTGGGCGACCGCACGGATCAGAGCCCAGGGGTCATCGTGGTCCGGGATGCAGTGCAGCACCGACACGAACAGGGCTGCAACCGGCTGGCCACCTTGAAGGAGCTTCTTGACTTCGTCGCTCGCGAAGATCGTGTCCACGGCCCTGATGTCCGCGTGAAGGACAGCTGTCGTGGTGGGGTCCTCGGCCAGCATCATCCGTCCGTGCGCCACGACGAGGGGATCGTTGTCGACGTAGACAACTTCACTGAAGGGATCGACTTCCTGCGCTACCTGGTGGACATTCGGGCGAGTCGGAAGCCCTGATCCGTGATCGAGGAAGCGGCGCACACCGTGCTCGGCCGCGAGGCAGCGCACAGCTCGCACGAGGAAGGCGCGATTGACGAGCGCCAAGTCCTTCGAGCTGGGCGCCATCCGCAGCAACTCGTCACAGGCATCGCGGTCTACTTGATAGTTATCTGTGCCACCGAGTAAGAAATCGTACATCCGAGCAACGCTGGGCCTGCTGAGATCAATGATGAGCCGCTCCCCCCACTCATGCGCGCATGACCCGACCGGGACATGCGACCCCATCGGAAGAGGCCCATGCTAGAAGCGATCAACAAACAAATTCCACCCGCGTCCACGGTCGAGGGAAGACTTCTCGACGCACATCGTCCGCCTCATGTTTCCCGGGCGCACCGGCGCACACCAGGTGAATCTATACCGGCATCAGCCCCTGGCATATTCGACTTAAGCCTGGGCTGCAACTTTGTGCAACGCACGTCGGCTCAGCAACACGAACTCCGCACTGGCCAGCCCCATCACCTCGCCACCTTGCTGAGCGCTCAACCCCAGCTTGTGACGTAGCAGCAATGCGTCCGCTTCACGACGCTCAAGGACGCGATATAGCCGTGCAACGGATGGAGTACGGCTCGAACTCGCGCACTCCACGAGGTACTCCCACGTCACGACGGCCGGAGACGGACTCCTCAACACCGCATCCCACCGCGACACCAGGCCCTTGACAACCGAGGCCGCCACCGCCACCCCAATTGCGGCCGAGCCCGTGCAGGCAGCGCCGTATCGCCAATAAATCGGCCAACAGCCCCGGCAGAAGACCTGGTATGTCACCGGAAGGCCAGCCTCCCTGCAAACGTCCCCATCACTGTGGGTGCACACAGCCTCCCAAGCTCCATGAACCTGCGCCAGACTCGCAGGCGTCCCCACTGGTACCACCTTCCCCGGCTCGCAACTCACTCGCCCCGATGGCGGACCCGTCAGCTCCCGTTCCGGCCGACGGCTGCCGGGAAACCGGGATGCGGCCCGGCGGCGGACACCGACGACCGTCAAAGGCACACCGCAGTAGTGAGCGGTCCGCCGCCGCGGACAGGAGAGAGCGCCTTCGCGACCCGCGACGGGCCGCGAAGGCATCGACTACAAGGGTGGACCGGAAGCCGTCAGCTCCTGCGGATCCTCATGTACATAAATGCACTGCGATCGACCAGAACCATGGCCGTCAAAAGCCCCATCAGCTCAGTCGGCAACTCGATGGGATACCACAGACGCGTGAGAGCGACGCCGGCCACCAGAGGAGAGCTCAGACGCAGCGTCACGAAGAAGATGCTCGCAACGGCGGTTTGAGCCAGGGCATACAGCGGAATGCTAGTCTCGGAAGCCGAAGGAAGAAGGCGTGCCGCATTCCTTCGCATGTGCTGAATCAATTCTCGAACTCCTAGATTCGCGGTTGAGCCAGGCACGGAATGAGGGGCTTCGAGGCAGACCGCAAATCGACTCGGAGCCCTTCTCCGTACCCACACTCGGACGCTAGTACCAACCACCCCCCGACGCACCGGCCGACAAAAATGAAAACGGAGCCGGGAACTCCGCCTCGTCGATCAATAATATTCAATTCCGGTCAGCATGTTTCACATTGAATACCGAATCACCACGAAGGCCACCTGCCGGGGCCACGCAAGATCCGCACGCACGTGAAAATGCGAACAGATACCGGCACGGCAGTTCACCCTCACGAGTGATGTCACCAGTGACGTCCGACGCTCGATGGCCTTCCCGGTGAAAGTGCTAGGCCACTGCGCCCCGCCTCAGTCCTCAGAAGACCGCGGACGCCGAGATACCGGCAATGCAGCCTCGAAAGTGAAGCGCGCGGCACCCAGAGATGACGTGCTGATTCGACGACCCCAAGCGTCCCGCCCGACCCGCACCGGCCGCCCCTGGGCAGACGGCTCCCCCTGCGCCGCTCCAGGAAGAGCGCGGACGGCGCACGCCCCGCGTTCGTACGCGAGGGGCACGACGGTCACCGCCGAGCCCGCCGCCAGACCTGATGGCCATGACGACCCGCGGCAGGTCGTTTGAGGCGGCGCAACATAGCGCGGGATCGCCGGTTAGCCAAACCGGCGATCCCGTACATCATTGGTAATCCACCGCCACGCCCTACCCGCACGTCGAAAGGCATCACCCCACGACCACAGAGCAGTCAGCGGCCAGCCCGCGATCACGCCGCCGCGTAGCTGGCCTGGAACAGATCCTGCGCCCGCTCAACGTCCTTCGGCGTACGCAGTTGCACCTCCAGATCACCCGTCCCGTGGTGACCGAGACCGGACACGTCACGGGTGAAGCCGGGAACGAGGTCGACGTCCTTCGGGTCGGCCTTCAGGTAGACCAGCAGTTTGCTGCGCTGCGGCAGGCAGAGGCATGCGAAGTTCCGCAGCCGCTGGTACGCCCGGTACTGCTTGCGCTCGACGCAGTTCACGCCGTCCCCGAGCCCGAGCAGTGCCTCGTCGACCGCGCTCGCCAGCTCCGCCATCGACGCGCCCTGACCGTCGGCCGCCGCCCGGGCGACCGGCTGGCGACGCGCCCTGCGTGCCACCTGCTTGCCGCCACTCACGGACGCCACGGTCTCAAGGCCGATCAGGTCACTGCCGAAGAGTCGGTAGCGGACCAGGTCGATCGACCGCCGGTGCTCGCGCACGGCATGCACGTCGTAGCGGGTGAAGTCGCCGGCGATACAGATCAGGCGCGGTCCACTCCACAGGACCTGGGACGCGGCCGTCACCCCGAACCGGTCGCGGACCAGGTGCTCGAACTCGGCGCGATGGTCCATCAGCCACGCCAGGTAGAACAGGCCCTGGTGGATGACGCCGGCGTCGACACCCCGCTTGTACTCGACGATCACGGGTGATCCGTTCTCATCCAGCCCTAGCGAATCGATCCGGCCCGCGTACACCGGCCCGGTGCCGTACTCGCTCGCCAGGAACCGGACACCCAGCAGCGTCTCCATGTGCGCCTCGACGAGGCCCTGTACATCAGCCTCAACCTCAGCAAGACGCGGCGTGACCTCGGTCACGCCGCTATTCGTCGTATCCGTGCGGAACAGCTTCAGGCCCGGCACCTTCCCCTCCTCGACTCGGAGAGCACCAACGCCGAGCCAGGACTGGATTGTTTCCACGAGGGGCTTCGGGCGTGTGAAGATGCTGTGAGAAGCTACCTCCGGGCTGCCGCGAGGAACCCGTCGTCCCACGGCTCCCAGGGGTCGCCACATCCCACATACATCCCACAAGATCGCGGGACGAGCGTCAGGAAGACTGCGTTTCCGCAGGTCAGCCCCCGTAGCTCAGTGGATAGAGCACGTGCCTTGTAAGCGCTTGTCGCAGGTGCCCAGCCCGACGGAGCAACCACAGCGGAGTACACGCTGTCGCAGCCAAAAGTGCTGGCAAGCTGCTCCGGCAGCACCCTTCCACCACAGCGGAGCAGGGTGGAAGCCAGGGACAGCGTTGTTGTGGTCGGCCTCCGCGGAGAGCGACCGCCGCGCGCTCGTCTTGGACGCCAGAAGTGATAGCGGTTGCGGCACTCAGCCGCTCCAGGGAACGACCGCCACCTGCCTGCTCGTGTACTGGGCGAACGTGGCCACGGTGTTGCGATCCTCGCTACCCGGAAGGGCAACCGCCAACAGGTCATGGACCCCGCCGAGATCCGCGCGATGAAGTTGCGATCCTCGGCCGCCCGAGAGAGCGACCGCCACGCCACCTTCTCCGTGCGCCCGGCCGCGCGGTGTTGGTTGCGATCCTCGGCCACCCGAAAGGGCAACCGCCACCGCGGTGTTGGCTGGGATGAACGGCTGGACGTGCGGGTTGCGATCCTCGGCCACCCGGAAGGGCGACCGCCACCCGCATCTCTGTCCCCACAGCGTTGACCATGCGGGCGTTGCGATCCTCGGCCACCCCGAAGGGCGACCGCCACGCCAGCACCCGCCCAAGGGCCGCCGCCCCGAGCTGGTGTTGCGATCCTCGGCCACCTCGAAGGGCGACCGCCACGCCCTGTACTCGAACAGCGGGTGGGAGCTGATGCTGTTGCGATCCTCGGCCACCCCGAAGGGCGACCGCCACGGGCAAGGGGGCAAGGTCTACGGCGCGCAGCTGGGGTTGCGATCCTCGGCCACCCCGAAGGGCGACCGCCACCGGGAGTTCGGGCGCATCCCCACAACCCGCCTGGAGTTGCGATCCTCGGCCACCCCGAAGGGCGACCGCCACCCGCGAGGTCCTCGGCGACCGGCAGGGGTTCGGGGCGTTGCGATCCTCGGCCACCCCGAAGGGCGACCGCCACGTCCACCCCGATGGCGGTGTGGCGGCAGCTTCAGGTTGCGATCCTCAGCCACCCCGAAGGGCGACCGCTACGTGAAGCCCGCTCAGGCGATGACGACGGATTGAGGGTTGCGATCCTCGGCCACCCCGAAGGGCGACCGCTACCGGTCGGCTGAGCCAGGTGGCGGCGTATGAGCCGTCGTTGCGATCCTCGGCCACCCCGAAGGGCGACCGCTACCGGCGTCGTCTGCACGGGCGCGGCCGTCGTGTACGAGTTGCGATCCTCGGCCACCCCGAAGGGCGACCGCTACGGCTACCCTGACAACCCGTTGCCGCCGATACGGAGGTTGCGATCCTCGGCCACCCCGAGGGGCGACCGCTACTTCTGCATCGCGTTGCGGGTCGTCTTTGGGCTCGCCGTTGCGATCCTCGGCCACCCCGAAGGGCGACCGCTACTCGACGCGTTCGGCGGCGACCCCGCGCGGACCTTCGAGTTGCGATCCTCGGCCACCCCGAAGGGCGACCGCTACGCTGGTTGATCAGCGAGAACAGCGTACGTCCAGACTTCACGAGGTCTACGGAGTCCGGGCAAGGGGGTTGGAATCGGGTTTTCTGCTTCGGTGTGATCTGCGTGTCGCGCGTGTACTTGAGGTTCCGAAGCTGGAGGAGGGCGATCACAGGACGAGGTCTTCGCGGTGCGGCTGCACTTGGGAAGTGCCGAGGGTCTGGACGTCGTCGAAGCCATCTCTGGGGAGGCGGTAGAGGCGGATGCTGTCGGTATCCGTGTCGATGATGGTGTCTAGGTGGTCGAGGAGTTGCAGGAGGGTTTTGTTGTCAGTGACGATTTCGAAGACGGATTTTTGGACCCGCAGGCCGTGGCCTTCGCAGAGTTTGGCGACGCGGCGCAGTCGGCGGCGGCCTTCAGGACTGGTGGTGTCGACGTCGTAGGTGAGCAGGATGTCCATCAGGCGGCTGTCCAGGGGAGGTAGCCGGGGAGTTCGCCGCGCAGGTGGCGGGCAAGGATCCGGGCCTGGACCACGGGGAGGAGCCCGGCGGGCACGTCGCGCCCGGTGATGGGGTGTTCCCAGGTTTGGGTTTTCCATTCCTGCCAGGTGCTGAGCAGGGTTTTGCGGCCGTCTTCGGTGAGGCGGATCGCGCCGCCTGTGACGTTTTCGAAGTGCTCGGTGCGGAGTTGGCGCCGGTTGAGGAGGGTAAGGGCGAAGCGGTCGGCGAGTACGGGGCGGAATTCCTCCATGAGGTCGAGTGCGAGGGCAGGTTTCCCGGGGCGGATGCCGTGGAGGTAGCCGATATGGGGGTCGAGTCCGACTTGTTGAGCGGCGCCGTGCACGAGGCTGCGCAGGAGACCGTAGGTGAAGGACAGGAGTGCGTTGACAGGGTCAGTGGGTGGTCTGCGGTTACGGTGGGTGAAGGTGGGGACGCCGGGTGTGGGGCGCAGTGCGTGCTGGAGAGCGGTGAAGTAGGCGCGGGCGGCGTTCCCTTCGATGCCCAATGATGTGGTCCAGCGAAGGGGCGGTGCCGGTTGCAGCGAGTGCGTTGGCGAGGTTTTCTGCGGCTTCGCGGATGTGCGCGCGCGGTGCGGGGGCGGCGTCGCGGGCAGCGCGGAGCAGGATCCAGCGGCTGTTGCGGATCTTTCCGGCGACGATGTTGCGGGCGATGGCGAGTCGTGCGTCAGGTTGGTCGTGGAGCTGGTGCTGGGCGTGACGGAGCAGGACGTTGCCGTGGATGGCGCCGTCAAGTCGGGCGAGGTAGCTGCCGCCTTGGGTCATCCAGGTGATGGGGCGGTTGTCCTGGGCGCAGCGTGTGATGAGTTCGGTGGAGAGATTGATGTGGCCGTAGACGACGATGCTTTCGATGCGTCTGAGGGGCAGGGTGCGTCGTCCGGGTGTGTCGGGGAGGTGGACGCGAAGGGTGTCGTGTTCCAGTCGGAGGTCGGCGCCTTGGGTCTGCACGTAGAGGGTGTTGAGGAGTTCGGTGGTCACGCGTCGCAGTCCTGTGCGTCGTTGAGGAGATAGAGGTCGGTGAGGGCTTGCTGGTAGCGGCGGGCGCCTGCGAGCAGTTTGGGCATGCACCCGGTGGCCATGGAGCAGCATCGGCAGCGGGTGTCGGCAGGGGGCGGGGGCAGCTGGTCGGTAGCCAGTAGTTTGCGGACTTCGCTGGCAGTGTGCAGGACGCGGGCGCGCAGGGTGTCATCGACGGTTACCGTGTGGCGTCGTCGGTCGGTGGCGGAGTAGATGGCGGCTTCGGGGATAGGCCGGTGGAACATTTCTTCCAGGCAGAGAGCTTGGGCGGCGGCTTGGATCTCGGCTGGTCCGCCAGGGTGGTAGCGGCGGGACTTGTGCTCGATAGGCAGGATGCGTCCGTCTGCGTGGAGTTCGACGGTGTCGCAGACGCCGGTCAGGCCGTAGCCGTCGTGCCACACCGGGAGGGCGTGCAGGGTGCGGATGGTGCCGCGGCCGTGATTGCCGGGGATGTCGACGCGCTGGTGCAGGAGAGTGCCGCGGATGGTGGCCGCGTCGTCGGTGAAGGCGTCTTCGAGGAGGATGAGGCCGCACTGGCGTGGGCAGTAGGCGTAGTGTTCCAGGGCGGAGAGCGAGACCTGCGCCAGGTCGCCCTCTCCGCCCCGGCTGAGGCGGGTGCTCATCCGATCAGGGTGGTGAGGGTGACGCCTTGTGGGAGTTCGGTTTCGTCCACGGCGACGTGGTAGTCGTGGAAGGTGCGGGCGGTGGCGTCGCCTGGGCCTTTGACGGTGATGCGGTCCAGTAGCTGGCGGGCGGGTGCTTTCCCATACGGGTCGTCATGGGTGAAGACGTACAGGCCGCGGAGGTTGAGTTCGCCACGGGCGGCGGCGCGGTCGTGGTCGAACATGAGGGTGAAGGCGCGCCAGAACATGGTGAGGTCGTCGCTGGTGACGCCGGTGCGAGCGGCCAGGGGGGCGCTGAAGTGGCCTTCGCCGCGGTAGAGGCCGTAGGGGACGATGTGCTTGGAGCCCATTTCGGTGACCTTGCCGGCGTTCACGTCTTCCTGCTTGGTGGGGGTGACGCGGGTGATGCCGTATTCGAGCGGGGTGACGGGGTCGATGGAGCGGGAGAAGGTGAGCTGGAGGGGGCCTCGGACGCGGCCGGCCTGGCGGTCCTTCTTGCCGGTGGTCATCACCGCGCCGAACATGCGGACGTCGAAGAAGGTGCGGCACATCCACTGCTGGGCGTCGAGCTGGCTGGCTTCACCGCCCAGGGCATCGGCGGCGTAGGCGCGCTCGTGCTGGGCGTTGAGAGCGACTCCGGCCTCGACGTAGATGTCGTATCCGGGCTTGTTGTCCTCCTCGTTGAGGAGGGAGACGGTGTTGCGGATCTTCCGCTTCAGGGCGACGTCGGTGATGAGTCCCTGGCCGGAGACGGGGTCGGTGCGGGGCATGCCGCCGGCGTCGGGGTCGCCGTTGGGGTTGCTGTCGCGGGCTTCGAGGAGGAAGACAAAGTCGATCTTGCGGGTGGGATCGAGGTGGGGTGCGGTCATGGTTGCGGATCTCCTGATCGGTCGGGTGAGCACCGGTCGCCTGCGCTAGGGCAGGTGCCGGGGCTGGGTGGTGAAAGACGGGTGATGCGTGCTGGGAACAGCTACTCGGAGTCGGCGGCGCCCTCGGCGCTCTGTCCGCTATCGGTCTCGTTCTTGCGCTGTTTGTGAGCGGCGCGGGCGGCGTTGTCCTCGGCGCGTTGCTGTTCGTAGCCGAGGACGAACCACGCTTGCTGGCGGGTATCGAGGAGCACGGGGATGCCGTCGCTGAGCGGGGCGAAGGCGGCGAACGCCTGGGCCAGGCGGGTGTCCAGGGCGTAGTAGGCGCCGGGCTTGTCGCGGCGCAGGCGCTTGAGGTGGCCGTTGGCGCCGGTGCGCAAGCTGGTCAGAACCGCGGCCGGGGCGGTCATGGCGGTGCCGAAGAACTTGTCACCGATCGTGGTGTTGACCTTGGGCAGGGCCTCGTGCTGGATGGCTTCCAGGACTGCGAAGGCGCGGCCGCACAGGTAGCCGGGTTCGCGGCAGGTTTCGTCCAGACGGGGCTCGGGGCCGGTCACCTGGTGGTCCTTCCGGTTCGGGTGGAGGGCGAGGCGGAGCAGAGCGGTGCGCGGGTGGTCCACGCGGCGGTCGGCGCGGATGCGCTGCAGCAGGTGAGGCAGGAGGCGTGCGGGCAGCGGGCCACGGGTGAGGGCGGCGTGCAGCAGTTCGGTCTCCAGGCCGCGGGGTGCGCTGCGTGGGACGTACCGGCCGGCCTTGTCGTCCCAGCGGCCGGTGGCCAGAGCGAGGTGCCACAGTGGCAGGTAGCGGTCTTTGCGTTCCCAACCGTCGAAGAGCTGGTGGTGGTCGAACCAGGCGCCGAGGTGGTTGCGCAGCCGGCCCACCGGGATGTCGAGCCAGTCCAGGATCACCGCCCGGGCGTTGTTGAGCCCGAGGGTGAGGGCGTAATAGGCGGCGGGGTCCAAGCGTTCGGCCGCGACCGGGTCCGGCTGCTGGTGGAGTGCGTCCAGCAGCATGGCCACCGCCTCGGCGGTGGGAGTGTCGAGGGACTCGAACAGGTCGTCGACCGGTTCGCGGGTCCACCACACGGTGACCGCGTCGGTGCCGCGCCGGCGGTGGGCGTCGGAGGCCAGCAACAGGTTCAGTGCGGCCATGGCCCGGGCGCCGCACCGCTCGCACACAGGGGTGTTCACCAGCTGCAGGGCACCGCCGCGCCCTTGGGCAGAGGCGTTGATGCTGACCAACTGGGCGTCGCGGGCGAGTCCGCTGGTGGGGATCGCGCCGGACTTGATGCTCTCGGGGATCGTGCCCAGCAGCGCCCGTTCCGTGCCGCACACCAGACACAGCCCGGTGGCTCCGCTGCCAGCCTTGCGGGCGCGCACGCTGGCCGCCCAGGCCGCGCAGGCGGAGGGGAGCTGGTGCAGCCAGGTTCCGTCATGCCCCATCAGAGCGACCGTGTCGCTGTGCGCGATGTCCTCCGGCAGCTCGACGCGTGCCAGGCCATCACCGGTAATAAATGTCCGGACAGCAGCCTCGTAGGGGTCATCGGGCGCTGTGTCGGCCCAGGACAGCAGCAGGTCCGTGTACTCGCCGCGGCGGCGCATCGCCTCTGCCGCGGCCGCCTCGCTCACCGTCCCATCGGAGGCGGGTTTGGGCACCGCGAGGACGTACTGGGCAGTGTCGACCATGAGGCAGGGCGGGGGCGTCTTGCCCGAGCGATAGGCGTATGGGGCATCGGTCTGGACCGGCTTGTCCTTCGCTCCCTTGGCCGGACGCCTGTCGAAGAGCTTCGCGGCCGAACCGTCGGCCTCGATCCGCAGGACCCACTGGATCTTCTTCGGGCGGTAGTAGGCGGGCGGGAGCAGGGACTCTCCCTCGGCCCACTGGGCGTATTCGGTCAGACGCTGAAGCAGCATGCCCTCACCGGCCCTCACCCGTGCCGTCCGCCCGCCATCCGGAACCAGCAGGCATCGCGACCTCCTTGGCACCCAGGGGCCTGAGCGGAACCTCCAGCACGCCCTGGCGGAGCTGGGCATGGAACCAGCGGTACTGCTCGCCCCCGGTGGCCGGATAGACGATGGAGTGCAGCATCACTCCAAGGTCCTCATCCCGCCCGATGGGCATGGCATCGCTGCGGGGCCCGAACGAGGCACTGAACTCGCGGCACCCCAGGAACGGCTGGGCAAAACACGCCCCCTTGTCCACGCGGCGCCGCAGCTGCTCGCGGTACTTCTCCTCACGCCCACCCCGGCCCCGTTCGGTCAAAACGACCTGGGCGTGGATGCGGTAGCCGACGTCGCGCAGCAGCATGCTGTTGCGCTGATCCCGATCGTGCTCCACGTCATACCGGCGCCGCGGATCCTTGCGGAGCGCCGCCACCTCACCGGCGGTCACCACGGACTTGACCTCGTTCCTGCGGACCGAGGTCCACTCGATCGGCTTGAGAACGTCGATGGCCCGCACCACATACCGGAACTCCGGCTTCCAGAAGATGGCCTCCAACACCCCCACGGCCGCCGACGGGCTCATCACCGGATACGAAACCCGCTCCACCTTCAACTCCGGCCGCGTGAAACAGGCCAGCGCACCGCCCACCTCCACGACAAGATCTGGAAAGGCCCAGCCGTCATTGCCGCGCCGTTCAAGTCGCTGTGAGGCAGCAGCCATACCAGACGCCACGCCCAAACAACCCCTCTCTTGTGGTCAACTTTCCTCGCACCGCACCAGGTTGTCGTCCAAGGAGGGCGACATCGGTGGCTGCACACCGTAAAGGCAGCCACCGACATCGCCCCCTGACCTGCTCGTTAGCCGACATACAGGCGAATCTTCAGTCGGCCACGGATGACCAGGAGGACGAGGATCACCACGACTCCCGCGACCGTGAGGGGGGGTCGGACTTGCTGCTGGATCGATGTACATGCAGCCCTCGCTCTCTTCATTGAACTTGCCTGCTAGCAGACTTGATGGTGTCGATGGCAGCTGGGCAATAGCAGCTGTTTCCATGCAGAAGGAGCAGATCTACGTACATCGACGTACTGGGCTGGCAGTAATAAGCGGGGCCCAGGAACTTACGTCCCCGGGCCCCGCATCGATCTGGTCAGGCAGAGAGCAGAACAAGATCAATGTTTCGATCCTCGGCCCTCACGCCGGGTTTAAGCCATTGGAGTGAGGCCGCCACGTAGCCACCTTGGGGACTACAAGGGCCCATGGTGGCACGCCTCACCGGACAGACCCTTGCCCTCGGCGAGAGATGTCAGAGGGTGAACATGTCTCGGTCTTCCAACTCATCGGGGTCCAGACCGCGTTGCTCGTGGTAAGCCCCTCGCCACAGGAGCAGGTCACCGGTGACGGGCTCGGCGAGGCCGGACCGCAAAGCTGCCTCTGCCTCATGCCGGGGCAGGGAAGCCGTGTGCTGCTGCAGTCCCCGCATAACTTCCGGCCCACATACCCGGTAGGGATCGCTCAGCTGTGCGACCGCGTCCTCGATCGTCTCGCGGTCCTCCTCGCGACGGATGACGACGACCGGCACGCTGCGGCCCTCCTCGATCATCTGAAAAGCACGGTCCACTTCCGGGAAATTGAGCGTGCGGCGCAGATTCTCAACCTCGCTGCCCAGCCCCGAGTCAGGGGCGCCTTGCTGGAGGGCATAGCGCAACGGGTAGTACTGCTCCAGCGCCGCCAGGTCATCGGGTTCGGCCAGCTCCGGGCCGAAGAACGTGTCGCTGGCCTGCACAGCCGCCTTGTACTCATTGCTGCGCGGCAGGCCGCCGTCGGCGGGCCTGAAGACAACCACCGTGCCCAATCCGGGCAGTCGCCCGTCGCGGTTGCAGCGGCCAGCCGCCTGCTGCAACGACTCCGCCGGCGCCCACGCCCGGTACACCCGCGGGAAATCCAGATCGACACCCGCCTCAATCAGACTCGTGGACACCACCTGCACGGGCGCATCCTCGGCCAGCAGCGCCTTGACGCGCGCGATCACCTCGCGGCGGTGTGCTCCTGTCATACGTGTCGACAGGTGCAGCATTTCCCCAGCGGGCGTGGCGTGCTGCAGATGCCGGTGGAAACGGGCGGCATCCTTGGTGGTCCCCACCACCGTCAGCACCTGGTGGTACCCAGCCGCCTCCTCCGCGACGCTTTCCAAGGTCACCTCCTCGCCCATCCGCCACTCATACGAGACCCTGCGCAAGGCATCAAACAACCCCGAGGGATCGTCAATGACCGTCCGCCGCTCCAGGCCATCCCATTTCGACAGTTCCCAGAACGAGGGCTGCGTCGCCGACACCAGCAGCACGGTGACCCCGAAGTGGTCCACCAACCCCCGCAGCCCACTCAGGATCGGTTCCAGCAGACGGTCGGGCAGCGCCTGGACCTCGTCCAGCACGATGACCGAACCGGCCAGATTGTGCAGCCGCCGCATCTGCGAGGGCCTGTGTGAGAACAGCGACTCGAACAAACGCACCGTGGTGGTCACCACAAACGGCGCGTCCCAGTTCTCCGCCGCCAGCCGGGCAGCATGCGCCCGCGCCTCCCACGCCGCACGCTGTTCCGACGACATCCCGTCGAGCACCGCCTGGGCATCAAGATCCACCGCGCTGTGGTGCTCCAGCACCACCGGCTCCTCCCCGGCGGCTGCATCAGGATCCAGCAAGTCGCGGTAGATCGCGGCATTCTGCTCGGTGATGGAGATATAGGGCACGGCAACGACGACGCGCCGCATTCCGTGCGCGGCCGCGTGCCGCAGGGCAAATCCCCCCGATGCCAGTGTTTTGGCCCCGCCGGTGGGAACGTGCAAGACGTAGACCCCGGGCTCGCCCGCCGCAGCGGCACATGCCTGTTCGTAGACCGACTGCCGCAAGGCGTCCACCCGAGACGGCTTGCGCTCGGCCAGCATTTTCGCCCGCCGCTCCTCGTACCGCTCCAACAACTGCGACATCACCACCGGCCCCTGGTCCCGTGGCGTCGTGGCCTCGAAGTGCGCGGCAGTGTCCAGGTAGTCCGCATCCACAACGCAGCTGAACACCATCCTCAGCAGCAGATCCAGACCCAGACGCCGCTCCGCGCGGGGCAGATCCCGCAACCAGGACGGCGGAACAGGCCGAGGATCAGGATGAATCTCAGGAACGATCTGCTCCACCGCATGGATCGCCCCCTCCACCGCGGAAGCCTCCGGCCCGCCGGCCAAAGCCCTCCTCAGTTCCGTCCTCAGCCGCTCCATGCCCGGCAGCCCACCGTGATGCCCGAAGACCACCGCACCGAACTCCAGGTGCGTGTACCGCTCCGCCAGCACAGTGCCGGCATGCTTGTGCGGCACCCCGACCCTGCCGCCACCCCGGCGCTCCACCTCAAGAAGCCTCGACTGCCAGGAACAAGATCCCTTCCCAACGTCATGGATCAGTGCCAGGTACCCCGCCAGCTCACCCGCCTCGAAGACCTCGCCGAACCGCCGCGCCAACGCCGCCGAACCCCGCAAGTGATCTTCCAGAGAATGCCGGTGCCCCGAAACGGAACTTCGGCTATGTGCGTACAGCGGTGAGACAACCGACATGAACGAATTCCCCCTCGGGACTACTGATCTCCACTCCGCAATCGAGGATGGAAACGTACACAACGCCACTGACAGGAGCGTAGAAGGCAGCACAGGACGACCCTCACCGCGCAGACTGTGATTACGCTGTCATCGTCCGCACCCAAGGCAGTACTTCGGAACCTCTAGTACACGCACGACACGCGGACCGCTCCGAAGGAAGATGCCCGGCTGAGGCGCTTATGCTCCTCTCGCCCTCCGCTTCGATCAGAGCACAGATAGGCTGTCTGAGCTGGTCAACCAGCGTGGCGGTCGTCCTTCGGGGGTGACCGAGGATCGCAACTCCTCGGGCTCCGCCGACTCCTCGGCAGGCTCGGCGGTGGCGGCTGTCCTTCGGGACGCGGCGCATCGCAATCTGGACACGACCAGGCTCTTCCGGGTGCGCGGAGTCGACCCCGCACCAGCGGCGGTGGTTCGGTGAGCCGCATCGGGGATTCCTTGCTGGCGACGTCGGTCCCGCGCCAGCGGGCGTGCGCCGACTCGACGTGCGACTCCCACGGCTGGGAACCGGGTTGGACGGCATCCGCGTCACCCTCATCACCGACACCCACTACGGCCCCCTCGATCGCACCCGCTGGTCGGCACGGGTATGCGAGACGGTGAACACGCTGGAAGCCGACCTGGTCTGCCACACCGGCGACATCGCCGACGGCACCGCCGAACGCCGCCGCGCCCAGGCCACCCCACTCGGTACCGTACGGGCCACCCGGGCCCGGGTATACGTCACCGGCAACCACGAGTACTACAGCGAGGCCCAGGGCTGGGTCGACCTGATGGACGAGCTGGGCTGGGAGCCGCTGCGCAACCGCCATCTGCTGCTCGAACGCGGAGGCGACAGCCTCGTGGTCGCCGGCGTGGATGACGTCACCGCCGAGTCCTCCGGCCTGGCAGGCCACCGCGCCCACCTCGCCGGAGCCCTGAACGGCGCCGACCCCGACCTACCCGTCCTGCTCCTGGCACACCAGCCCAAGTTCATCGACCGGGCAGCAGCCGCCGGCATCGACCTCCAACTCTCCGGCCACACCCACGGCGGCCAGATCTGGCCCTTCCACCACCTCGTCCGCATCGACCAGCCCGCCCTCGCCGGCCTCAGCCACCACGGCCCCCGCACCCTCCTCTACACCAGCCGCGGCACCGGCTTCTGGGGCCCGCCGTTCCGCGTCTTCGCCCCCAGCGAGATCACCCTGCTCGTACTCCGCTCCCCGCACCCGCCCACCTCACCGTAGACGGGGCGGGCCAACACATCCGCATGGAGAGCTCCTCGTCTTCGATGTGCTGCCGCAGGATACGAGTCAGGACGGGGTGCCCGGGCACCGTTCGCGTGTCCCCTTAGGCACGGCCCTTGAGGTCACGCTCCTCGTGGATCTTCCCCGCGTCGGTCCACTGCTTGCCGACTTCCGGAGGCCCCTGGCGTCCAGGTCGTTCGCACAGTAGCGCGCTCCACCTGGACACCAGGGGCCACGCCCGCTCCATGATGTGTGGGTCGACAGCAGATGGGATGGGAGCTGGCGTGGGGCGAGTGGTGGGTACGGGCGTCGTGTCGGTCGAAGGCATGTCCAGCCATCAAGGGACTCCCTCAGGGCAAGGGTTGCGGTTTCGGCTATGCCGTATGAGATGCCTGGACCTGCCTTGACCTACTTAAGACCGTGTGCGGCCGCCATGTGTGGTCGCTGCGCGAGAAGGGTTTCCAGTCTGCTGTCGGGCCAGAGTTCGATGTAGGGCGCGGTCCCCTCCGAGTTATGCCGCTCCGCCCAGGACACTGCGTCAGCGGTGAATCTGCCGCTCGTGGCAATGACAATCCCTCGCACGAGCGGGGGTCCCCATAGCTTGCCTGCCGTTGCAGTCTCGCTGACGGCGGCTGCGTTGACCGAACGGCTGCGCCAGTGTTTGGCCTGAACGATGACGCGCTCGGTACGCACACCGCCGGAACCGTCACGAAGGACTCGGTCCATAGAGAGGTCGCGCCCTCGGTCGGGGGCACGAGTTTGCATCAGCCACTCGACGTTTTGGTGCTCTGGAATGTCTCGCAGTAGATCGTAAAGGAGCCGTTCGAACCCGTCGTCGTTCAGCAGCTCCCAGGGAAGCGCCAACGTGGCCGCCCCCGTGAGATCGCCTGAGGCCGCCTGTCCGAGGTCGATATCCGGGACGGGCAGCGGGTCACTGTCGCCTAGAGACTTGGCCTCGATGCCAGCGCGCACGGCGGGCCAGTCGAATTCAACGATGTCGTGCCAGTCCTGCCTCTGGCTAAAGCGCATGTGCCGGTGCAAATCCCACCACCGATCGATGCTTTCAGCGTCTTCGCCCAGGAGTCTTGCGATTTCCCCGATCGCCGCCTCGATCTCTACGGTCTGTTCGTTCTCCAAGCGCTCAAGGGAGCCTCGCTCCGTGCCTCCCAAAGCGATGGGGAGCGCGGCGTCGACCGTAGAGACGAGTTGCTCCAGTCGACTTCGTGCGGCACGTCGGCGAGCCCGGTCCAGACGGTATCGGTAGGCAGCAAGATCCGCTCCGGGTCTATCCCCAGCGGCATGTACATCGATGGGGGGCTCGCCGATGTCGAGGTAGTCGATGAAGGCTTGGCCCATCTCATCGATATCCGGAAGGAGCTCGGTGATCGTCCAGCCGTCGATTCGCGGGAGCCCGGGAAGCAGATCCGCCCAGGCCGCCCGTAGGCCGTCATACTGGGCATCCGAGCCGCGTTGTGGGCCAGTCGGGATGAACGGCTTTGCCCGCTCCCACACGCTGTCCAGTTTTCTCAAGTTGGCCGCCGTACGGTCCATGGCGCGCAACAGTTCTTCCAGGTCCATGTACACAGACTCGCACTTATGGCGGGGGGCGTGGGGCCCTCTCTCGTCACGAGGCGGCGCACGCGTGGGGTGAGTGTCCCACAGTGTGACGACGCCGACGGACCAGTGACCCGAAGCTCCAGCCCAAGCCGCTTCACCGACCCCAGTCGTTCGCGGTCAGCTCTCTACGCATCAGGTCCTGGTAGTCGTAGTGGCGCTCCTGAAACTCCATGACCTCGTCCATGGTCATGCCTTCCTCGGCTACATAGACCTCAGCAGCGGCAGCCTGCGCTTTGTGCGCCTGCTCTCTCAGGAACGCCAACCACTCGCTGGTCGTGGCTTCTGGATGCAGCTCAAACCATGTCGCGGTCAACTGGTAGCAGTACCTATGCATCATGGCATGGTTGTGCGCTAAGAAGTCGCGAGTGGCGTTACGGCTGGTCATGGGACAAGCATGTCGTGTCCGGAGCAACCACGTGGCCCTTTGTCACTAAGCCGTCTCCAAGTCGTGTAAGGCTGCTCAGCGACGACTTGACATCTATGGCTGACATCAACGACGCAGGACGGGGGCGCTCATCAGCACAACGGTCCAGCCGTCGTTCCAGTCGACGGCAGCAGTCAGAACCGGCTCGGATCGAACTCCTAAAGCAGGTGCCGCAGGTTCGAATCCTGTCGGAGGCACTTCTGTGAAGTGCCTGAAGACAGTGCCACCACCGAGTTCGCTGAGTGTGGGGTCTTGTTGCATGTGCAGGTGGATGCCATGGGCAGCAGCCGTTTGCCGGTGATTACGATATGAAGACAGAGTTGAAGGCGGCCGTCCGGGCAGTCCGGTCACAGACGACTCGGACGAACTGGCCAAGCCTGATCGGCTGACTTCAGGTCAGGTGGCCCGCCTGTTGGATGTTCCGGTTGGCGCTGCATGGTCGTTCAGCTAACCCAGATGCCGTCGGGTGAGAGCCGACGAGCAAGCCGCCGGCCTGCAGCGCTTACGGGCGTCGACCAGGACACATCCGCGACCTGGCATCCAAAGTCGGCGGCGAGTGCCTGCACGAGCGTGGCGCCAATGCCGCGGTGCCGGTAGGCGTCTGCTACCCAAACGAGGATGATTCGGGGGCGCAGGGTGGCGTCCTGCACTCCGTACTTTGACCCGTCGGCCAAATCCCAACGACGGTGCTCGTCGGTGTCGTGCGCGGCCACGTAGCCGACGATGCGCTCGTCCAATTTCAACAGATACGCGCGATAGCTGTCCGAAGTCGCCTCGGGCTCGCCTATGTGGGACCACGATGGGAAGTCGTAGTTGTCCTCCCTCTGCGGCATGCGTGCCACCTGATAGGCCAACTTCCGCCCACGAAATGGGTGACTGCGTGGTGACCACTACCAGATCACCCCACCAGTCAAGGCTTTTCGGCACCCGAACACCTAGGGCCCAATTCGCATGATGTACACGGTGAACGTTGTCGTCATCCCCCACGTCTTGAAGACGCATGCCGCACGGGCACTCGCCTCCACTCTCTGTTTCCAACTGCTTGAATTGGACTGGGACCGCACCGCGGCTCAGGTCCTCGTTACTGCCTCCTGTCCAAGGCCGGAAGGGTGCATCCTCCGATTCGATGTAACCGGTCCAGCGGTCCACCCACCCCGGATACTGTTCGGGGTACATCTCCCGGATCTGCTTCTGAGCCGCGGACAGTGTAGGACGAACCCACACGCTGCCAGCCGTCGCCCGACCGTTGAGACGCAAACCGCACTTAGTGGCCTTGGCGCGCAGGAACTTCAGGAACACCCCGGGGGGTGAGTCGAAGTCCACTCCGCGGATCAGCTCTCGCTCACCGGGAGACAGCCACTCATCAATGGGTAATGCGAGCCGATCGGCGAGTGCGTGCAGTCCGCTGTAGTCGTGTTCGAGCTCAGCTGCGCGCAATGCTTCGACCGTAGCCTCGACGTCTCGAAAACGAGCGCACAAATCGATCCAGCGAGGGCCGCACCCGAAGTAGAAGACGCCCCGGTAGCCGTCATACCGAATGCAGTCCATTGCCGCGTCGCGCGCCTTGTCTACTGCCTCTATGTAGTCTGCGGGTAGATCTGGTTCATGGCCCCGCATGGACTCGGCATCGACGTAACTGTCCCGGTCGAGCTGGACAGTGGCGAACCAGCGTGAGGCCCGAATCCGCACCTTCCTGGAATCTCGACTGCTCGGATCAGCGACAAGGTGGAAAGTCCGCTCGGTCATGCCCTCTACTCCATGGCTCTAGCCGGCTCGTTCAGGCTGATCATTCCTGTCACGGCAAGCCTCGGGAAGAGCGTGAGGCAAGGGAAGTCAAGACACAGGCGCTGGAGCGACCTCCCCTCGTACATACAGACAGGGCCGCGACGTTGCGGAGGGCGATCCCTCTTTTCAGGTTCTCGGCAACGCCCACCCCCACCCTGACCAGCCGCATACAACCCGCCAACGCCCGCCACGCACATCCGGCGGACGTACTACAGCGACCAGGGACGGCCCGTGGAGACCGCAGACATCGTGGTGCCCGCCACTCGCTGCGAGATCGTCTACGAGATCCCGATCTTCGTCACTAGCCCTGGCTCCGACTCCGCCGCCTGTCGAATGCGTGTCGAAGGCCCGTCGGTGAGATGCCAAGCGCGAGAAGGGACGCAGGTGAGCAGGAGCGCGATACCCGACCGCAAGGCGCCTTCTAAGCGCCCGCCTCATTCTGAGAAACAGCGCTTCTCCCCGTCTGCAGCGCGCACTATGAGCCCGGCAACCGACACGGGTTGCCGGGCCTCATCTCATGGTCAGTCAACGAGGTAATGCGCTTCGACGTAGGCGACGGTGGAGCCGTACGGTTCGCCCACCGGCTTCAACGCGTACCGGCGGAAGACCGCGGCGGTGGCGCGGCGGACACCTCGGTTGCGGGCCTCGGCGTTGTCCCATGACTGGGCGAGGGTGCGCTTGACCACCTGGTCGATCTCCTCGGCCAAGTTTTGCTCCGTGACCGTAAGGCCGGGCGGCGCGTGGTCGTGGATGATCCGTGACAGGACCCCTACGTGGTCGTCGTCCAGTACGACGGCTTCGTCGGGGTGCTTCTCGGCATTCACGACGGCACGGGCGACCCGGAGTGCTTCGGCCAGGAACTCCAGGGCGTCCTGGGCATTCTGGATGATCCGGTCTCGCAGCTGCCTGATCCGCTCTGCCAGGGCGGTGTACTTCGCGGACCCCGGTTCAACGCCCTTTTCGAGGGCGGCCTTGATCTGGTCCAGGATCTCCGCCGCAGACGGCGGTCTCTTGTCCTCGCTGTCGTCCTTGTCGGGCTTGGGACGGACGAGGGCCAGCAGCTCCTTGAGGATCGCGATGCCCTGGGCATCCAGGACGAGGGCTTCTTCCTGGGAGGCGGCCACCGAGAAGGAGTGGACGTGGGCGTTGATTATCTCCAGGACCATCGGCCCCAGCTCGCCCAGTCGCTCCTTCCTTTCCTCGTCGGAAGACTTCTTGAACAGGGTCGTGTACGCAGACCCGAAGAGCCCGAACCCGTCCTGGTACTTTGCGACCCGCTTGTCCGTGTTGATGAGTGGGTACAGGCGGGCCAGAAGCCGGTAGTTCTTGCTGAAGACCTCGGCGGCGTCAGGGTTGGTGTCCAGGAAGCCGTTGATGGCACGTACGGACTCGTATCCGTGGGCTGTGAGGTCGAGGCCGTCCACGTCTGCGAGAAGGTCTTCGATGCGGGCGAAGGTGGTGCGGAACTCGGCGACCAGTTCGGTCAGGTCGGTGACGAACCCACCGCCCTTGCCAGCGGCCCCCTCCGCGGTGGGGTCGGCCACGGCACGCTGGACCTCTTCGGCCAGGCTGATGTAGTCCACCACCACGCCGGTGGTCTTCACGAATCCGGTCGGGGATACCCAGGTGCGGTTCGGGCGGGTGATCGTCTGGAACAGGTTGTGAGCCTTCATCGGCTTGTCCAGGTAAAGGACGCCCTCGTTGGGAGCGTCGAACCCAGTCATCAGCTTGGCCGTCACAACCAGGAAGCACAGCGGGTCATCGGGAGTGAGGAATCGCCGCTTCTGGTCCTCCTCGTCGACCTCGGAGAGCCGGTAGGGCCGCATGGCCGCTTCCTCGGTCTTGGCGTCCGAGACGTGGATATTCACCTCTGCGGTGATCCGATCGTGCTTGCCGACCTCGGCGAGCACCTGCGACGCCTCGAAGCCGGCCAGCAGCTCGTTGATCTTATCCGTGTATGCCACGGCCAGCTCACGGTTGTAGGCGACGACCTGCGCCTTCAACCCGTTGCGATAGGTGCTGGCCAGGTAGTGGTCCACGATGTCCTGGCAGACCGTGTGGATGCGTTCGGGGTTGGCGAACACCGAGGTGAGGCGCCCGAACTTGCGGGACAAGGTCTCACGGTCGGGGTCGTCGAGGTCGAATTCGTCGGCGAACTGGTCGAACTCGGCCTGTAGAGCCCGGTCGTTCATCTCGAAGGTGACCGGGTGTGGGTCCAGCATGACTGGAACGGTTGCCTCGTCCTGGAGAGACCGGGACACCGAGTACCGGTGCAGCACCCTGTTCGGGTCGGTCTCCTCACCGAAGAGGGCGAAGGTGTTGGTAGCGAGGTTCCTGACGGGTGTGCCGGTCATGCCGAAGAACTTCGCATGCGGCAACGCTGCGCGCATCTGTCCCGCCAGGGACTCTTCCTCGGATGACTGAGTGCGGTGTGCCTCATCGACCAGCACGATGATGTTGCAGCGGGTCGACAGGTTCTTGCCCGCGTCGGCGAACTTGTGGACAGTCGTGGAGATGACGCCGCGCACATCGTCAGCCAGCAGGGAGCGCAACTCCTTGCTGGTGGAGGGCTGGTGGAAGTAGGCGTCGCCCATCGCGGAGGTGAATACCCCGGAGGTTTGGCGCACGAGCTGAGTTCGGTCCGAGAGCAAGATAATGGTGGGCGACTCGGTGCGGGTGTCAGCCAGTAGCAGCGAAGCTGCGAACACCATCAGCAGCGTCTTCCCGCTGCCTTGGTGGTGCCAGACCAGACCTTTCTTGCCGTCGGCCAGAACCCGCCTGTGGATCAGATGGGCGGCCTCCATCTGCGGGTAGCGGGGCAGGTACTTCTTGTCCGGCCCGCCTCCAGAGGTGTCAAACAGGGTGAAGTTGGCGAGCATGTCCAGGACTGTGGCCGGGTTGAGCAGCAGTTCGACGGAGCGCTGCACGTCGGCCTGCCCGGACAGGTTCTCGTCGTCGTCAGTGGATCGGAACGGCTGCCACAGGTTCAGGGGCGCACCAGCGGCACCGAACCGCAGCTTCAGCCCGTCGGAGGCGACAGCGAAGACATTGGGGGTGAAGAACCACGGATACTCGGTGGCGTACACGTCGTTGATCTCGCGTGCGGCCTCGGCCCACCCGGACTTAGCGGTCGGTGACTTCACCTCTACGACAACGAGGGGCAGGCCATTGACCCAGTACACGAGATCGAACCGGCGGGGGGTCTTGCCGGGGACGGTTATGGTCACCTCGTCCGACACGACCAGGGTGTTGGTGGTCGGGTGCTCGAAATCGATGACCTTCAAGGCGTGCCACACGCCGTCGGCGCCCCGGAACTCCTTGTGCCCGCACAGCAGTTCCAGCACCTGCTCATTGGCTCGCACCAGCCCGCCGTCGACGGCGTTGACCGTGGCGATGATCTCCTCGACCACGGCCTCCAGGTCGAACCCGTCGATCACCTCAGGGTTGAGCCGGACGATGGCATCCCGCAGCTGGCCGGCGAGCACCGTCTGTGTCGTCTCACGCGGCAACAATCTGCCCGCTTTGTAGCCCCATCCCATCGGGAGGGACCACTGGATCATCGAGTTCTGGAACTCGCGCTCCCGTATGCCCTTAGCCACAGCTCAGACCCCCAGGTAGGCAGACTCAATCTCGATGGTGCGGTCCAGCAAGCCTGAGAGCAGGCTGGAGCGTGCATTCCGAAGGCGGGCGGCCTCAGCACGCAGCGCATCGGTATTCGCACGGACAGACAGCACAGCGGAGGCCACCTCCTGCTGCCGGCCCAGGTCAGCAAGCGGGACCGGTGTGTCACGAATACGCCCCTGGCTGACATTGACCATTGACGCGCTGGTCCCTGTAGCCGAACTCGTAAGGTGAGTCCGGGCCGACTTCAACGCCATGGCCACCACGAGGAAGTCCGGGTCCAGTTCTGGCGACGGCACCAGCCGAAGAGTCTTGTCAGCAAGGTAGAGGCCGTCTCGAACATCAGCAGGGACTCGTGCGACGGCTCCGACTCGCAAAGGCGTATTCGCTCGCGTGATGAGTACGTCTCCGGGCTGAACAAGCGCGGATTCAGGCATGAGTGTGCCAGGTAGAAGGCTCTTAGACTCTTCTGGGAGGAACGTGAAGGGCGTGACCGCGCTGACTTTCAATACACCAAGCTCGTCAGGGGCCGGGGGCCTATTGTTCGCCTGGGGACTCTTGCCACCTCGAATGTCATCGAGCATCGTTCCGAGAGCCACTTTTGGTTCCTCGGCGAGCATTTCCTCAGCAATGGCCATCGATACGCGGTCCAGCGCCTCAGCCTCTTCGCCAAGTGCTGCGATCTGGTCGTCGACCGTGTCGAGCATCTCGACGATCCGCACTTGTACCTCACGGGGTGGGATCGGCAGTTGGATCTGCAAAAGCTGCTCCGGGTTGAGACGCTTGCGCCGTTGAACCGTCCCGCTCACCCGGTTCTTCATTTCTGCCCACAGCCGAGGTGATCCACAGACGTGCCTCATCCAGGCAGGCAAAAGTTCTGGGCCAAGCGTGAACGTCGGGAACTCGTTGCTGACGACGAATCCATCGAACTCGGCAGGTACTACGGTGATCGGGCCTTCCCAAGCGGTCAGCTTACGCATCACGACCTGGTCAACATGCAGCACGTTCATTGCTGCGTACTCTGTATCGCCGCCGTCGAGTTCGCCTTTATCGACAACCCCCTTACCTGCATTCAGGACTCCGGCTACGCGATAGGTAGTTGCAGGCTTCATCGGAGTGCGCTGGATGTCGAGACGCATCACCTCCCCGAGCGGACGAAGCGGGTAACCCTCACCCATCGAATGCCTCGCCCCCTGCGGCGGAACGGCTGCCTCGCGGCACACAGGAGTCTCCGGGTCACCGAGGCTGATCTGCTGCCAGTCACTCATCGAAGCCCTCAACCCCTGCGGCAGAGAGGACCGCGAGCATGCGCTGCTCGGTCTTTTGGCGCTCTGCCCGCGCGATGTTGTAGACGTCGATGAGAGTGCCGAGGTCTTCCTCTTCGGCGGCGGCCTGTTTGATGTAGCGGCCGATGTTGAGGTCGTACCCGTTGGCCAAGATCTCGGTGATCGGGACGAATCGCGCCGCGAGGCCGTTCTCTCCTTCGGAATCCGGCGGGGTGCCGTCGCCACCGAAGTCCGAGTGGTAGATGGCCACCGTGTCGGCGATGTCAGTGTCCGTGAGGATGTAGCGCTTCTTGGCCTTGGTGAACCGGTTGGAGGCATCGATGAACAGCACACCGTCCCGCCGCTCTTTGACCTTGGTGCCGGGGGCACGGAATACCAGGATCGCCGTGGGGATAGCGGTCGAATAGAAGAGGTTCGCAGGCAGGCCAATGACCGCTTCGAGCAGGTCGTCGTCGAGAACGCGCTTACGGATGGCTGCTTCCTGGCCGCCCCGGAAGAGGACGCCGTGGGGCAGGACGACGCCAGCGCGGCCCTTCTGTGGGTCCATGCTGGCGATCATGTGCTGCACGAATGCCCAATCCGCCGACGACGGTGGGGCGACCCCGCCGATGGCGCGCGGATCATTGGTCCAAGGCTTCCACTTCAGGCTGTAGGGCGGATTAGCGACGATCATGTCGAACTGCTTGACGGACCCGTCCGGCTTCTTGAAGCGCGGGTCCCTCAGGGTGTCGCCGACCTCGACCTTGAACTCGGTCAGGTTGTGCATGAAGAGGTTCATGCGGGCCACACCCGCGGTATCCGTTACCGCTTCCTGCCCGTTCAGGCTGAGTGTGTATCCGCGGTCTCCGCGGGCCTTCAGGAGGTTCGCGGAGGCGATGAGCATGCCGCCTGACCCACAGGCCGGGTCGTACACCGACTCATGGTTTTTGGGATCCAGCAGCTCGACGATCAGTTCCACGACCTCACGCGGGGTGAAGAACTGGCCGGCGCGGATGCCAGACCCGTCGGAGAACCGCTTCAGCAGATACTCGTACGCCCCGCCGAGCACATCATGTGACATATTGCCCTCGTGCATTTTGGGGACGCGGTTCATCGTCCGCATGACCGACGCCAGCACCTCCCCCGGCAGTACCGCTTCGGAGGTCCAGGTCATGGACCCGAACAGACGGGAGAACTTGTCAGGGTTGGCTGACTCGATGGCCTGGAGGGAGGCGCGAACCCGCTGGCCGAGGCCGTGCTGGGCGACGGTGGCGAGGATGGATGACCAAGAGGCGCGGCTCTCAGCGACGGTACCAGGGAAGATGAAGGGGATCTTGAACGTCTGGTAGTTGCTGTACTCGACCTCGTCGGCTTCCTCTGCTGAGAGCTCGAGGTCCTCGTTCTCTTTGAGGAAGACCTGGTGAGTGTGCTCCCAGGTATCCGACAGGTACTTCCAGAACATCAGAGGGAAGACGACCGAGGAGTACTGCGCTTCGGGCATCGCCACGCGCAGCTCGTCGGCGGCGTCCCACAACCGGTTCTCGATCTCCTGCTGTGTAACTGCCATCAGTCGGGGGTGTCCTTGCTCGTCACAGGGTGGCGACCCGAAGGTCGTGGTGTTCCTATCAGTCAGCCCCGTACGGGGATGCCCGGCGCGCATCCACCGGACACGCCGCCGAGTGGACATGCGCGGGGCGTCGCATCCCTGTGCGGACGACCCGCCAACGATATCCCTCCCCAGGACCACGAAATACGGCAATCGCGCCCAGCAGGCTACGCTCCGAGGGACTGGCGGAGACGGCGGCCCACAGCGACGCCGTGGGCCTGGCCATCCGGTGGCGCGGCCCCGTCGGCGACCGCCCCTTATGCGACGTCTGGCGCGCCCGCCCTCGTGATCGACAGGTCACGCCTTCGATCGCCGCCTGGCAGGTGCATGACTCGGCCCCGATGCGCTCTTGGAAAGACAGCGCTATCTACGCCCTCACCGCCCACCGACGAATCGATCCCGGGACACGATCATGACGGTCTCTGGGCTTCCGGCACCCCCCGCACTTGCTTGAACTCACCTCCACGCTGACAGGCACCCGGCGCGGAGCAGTTGCCATGAAGTCTTCACTAAGGTTCCCTGCGAGTATGCCGAGGCATCTGCTCGCCGTTGAGCACACCAAGATCAGGGCGCTGCGCGAGCAGGCTGGGCTCACTCCGCAGGAGCTTGCTGATCTTGTGGGGGTCACGTACCGCGTGGTCGTGTACTGGGAGGAGGGCAGGTATGTGCCTGAAGCCAGGAATGTGCGGCGGCTCGCCGATGCTCTGGGCTGCGCCACCGCCGACCTCACGGGTACGCCCAGCGGGTCCGAGACGCTGGTTGACCTCCGCTATGCCGCTGGTCTCACCGCAGAAGAGGTCGCCATCCGCCTTCGCGCGACTGCCGTCGGCCGTGATCTGTTCGTGGACGCACACAAAGTCCGCAGCCTGGAGCGGGGCCGTCAGGTGTCCGGCTGGAACTGGAGGAAGCCGGGGCACACGGGTCGGCTCGTGCAGCAGCTGGCTGCCGTGTACGAGGTGCCGGTCCGGATGGTGATGGACGCCTGGATGCGTACGCGGCCGGCTGATGAGCCCCCGCGTCTGCCCGAGCGGGAGCGGCGCGGTCCGCCGGCGTCAGCGGTCGAGGGCTGGGAGGCATTGAATGAACGGCAGCGGGTCTATCTGGGTGAAATCCTGCGCGATGACCAGATGACTGAAACGGAGATGTGGATGCGTCGGCAGAACCAGGTCAGGGTTCCGCCGGCCAAGCAGTGGCGGAAGTTGCCGTTCGCTCTCGACGCACCCGCCGAAGTAGTCGGCCACACGCGCCTTCAGCAGCGCCTGCGGAGCGCTGGCGTCCACGATCAAGGGGCCGGGGCCACCCTCCACTCCCTGGAGCGGCTGGGACTGATCAAAGTGACCAAGGACCGCGTAGAGGTTCCGGGGGTCGGCGAGGTGGACCGGACCCTGGTGGAGATTACGCGCCGCGGCCGTGCCTGCGCCCGCGCTGGGCTGGGAGAGCCCGCGGAGTCGGCGCCTCCCGCGCATCTGCTGTCTGAATGGCTGTGGGGCGTTCTGCTGCGTGTCGCTGCGGCCGGCCCGGAGGGTCTCCACGAGAGCGAGCTGACCGGTAAGTCCCTGTTCTACTTGGCTGTTGGCTATCGGCCGAAGCGCCAGGCGCATCCCAGCAGAGGCTTCATCGAACTACGTCCCCGGATGGCACCGGGCGATACGCACGTCCTCGAGTACCGGTGGCACACCACCGCTCTCGGGCAGCAGCACATTGCCTGCTACCTGCACGTCTACACGGAGATGTACCCAGCTGCGGCGTCTCCGCCGCAATGATCGTTTAGGGCGATCCGAGGCCGTTCCGGCGGCATTGAAGCTCCTATTGCTGTCAAGCGGTCTGGATCCAGTCGCGGTAGGCATGAGCGAGGTCGTCGTCTCGGCTGAGGCCTCGTTCAAGTCTGGAGATGGTGGTGGGCCAGACCCCGAAGTGCTGGGCGACGGCCGTGAGGGTGATGTTCCTGGCTTGCCGTAGGGGCCGTAGGTCGGCGATGCCGGGGACGGCGACGGTCGTGGTGAGGCAGCGGAAGATCTCCCGGGCGATGGCTCGTTTCAGGAGCCGGATGATCTCCTTCTTCGTCCGGCCGGCTGTGGTCTGCCGTGCCGTGTATGCGCGGGTTCTGGCGTCGCTGGACATGCGGACGAGGGCGATGCGGTAGAGAGCGGCGTTGGCATCCCGGTCCCCGCCCCGGGACAGGCGGTGCCGGTTCGTTCTGCCACTGGAGGCGGGGACCGGGGCGACGCCGCACAGGGCGGCGAAGGATGCCTCGGTCCGCATGCGTTCGGGATTTCCTCCGGCGGTGACCAGCAGCTGCGCCGCGGTGTCGGGACCGACGCCGTAGGCGGCTCGCAGACCGGGGTTGTGTGCGCTGACCTCGCTGTCCAGGGCCCGTGTCAGGGCCTCGTGTTCGGCGGTCAGCTCCTTGACGCGTCGGGCAAGGCTCTTCAGCGCGGTGAGGACCGCGCTGTGCACCGCGTCCCCGGTCGGCCGCAGCCGGGCCAGGGCATCCGTGCGGTCTGTCCCTTTGAGCTGTGCGTATCTGGCACGGACGGCTTCGGGTGCGGTGACGAGGAGGTTGGTGATCTGGTTCAGGGCGGCGGTGCGGGCCTTGACGGCGGAGCGGGCGGCGTTGTGCAGGGCGCGTATGCCGGTGACGGCGTCGTCCTTGGGCGCGGTGGAGGCCCGCCCGGACAGGGCGGCGCGGGCGGCGGCGTAGGCGTCGATGGGGTCGGACTTGCCGATGCGGCGCCGTTCGGCCCGGTCGGGCCGGTTGACCTCGATGACCGGGTGGCCGTGCGAGCGGGCGGCGCGGGTGAAGCCGGCGCCGTAGGAGGAGGTGCCTTCCACGCCGATCGCGGTCACGCGGCCGTGGGCGTTCAGAAAGGCCAGGGCCGCGGCGTATCCGGCAGCGGTGGTGGCGAACTCGGCGTCGGCGAGGTGGCCACCGTTGTCGCTGATGACCGCGACGTGGATGGTGTCGGCGTGGGAGTCGACCCCGCCGAACACGTCCTGGTCCGCGGTGTCTTCCACGACCTCTGATGTCATGCTGACGGTGCCTTCCCAACCGGAGGTGGGCACCGGCCGGGTGGCGCAGACAGGACATTGAAGGGGCTTCTGGACCAAGCTCCTATCAGGTCATGTTCCGCCCGGCCGGAGCCATGAGAACAGGCTCCGGCGGCCGGACAGTACAACACAAGGACAGCCCAGCAGGGCGTCAGTCAGACCCCGAGCCACGGCCGCCGGAACCTGAGTACCAGCATCACTGTCAGACCCGTGGTCTACCGTCGTCTCCCGTGACAACCCATGTCGATGATGACGGCTTGACGTTCTCGCATTTCGAGGCGTTCCGCCTGATCAACTTCACCTTCATCAAAGCCTGTCAGACGATCACCGCCCCGGACCTGAACCCGAGAGACCGGGCCGAGAAGCTGATGCGGTACCACGGGGACTTGCTCGCCGCGTACGGCCCCGGAGTGCCGCTGTCGTTCGGCGAGTTCCGCAGAAGGCTGCGCGGTCCCATCGACGGCCTGCTCCCGCCGTGGCTGGGCCGGTCCGGCTTCGGCGATCTCGACTTTCCCGTTGTCGACGCCGAGGGCTGCGTCACCGGCAACGCCTTCGATCTGCAGTGGGAGACCTCCCAGCTGCACCGGATTTTGAAGCGGCTTCGGCGGATCGGCCGGATGCGGTTCACCGAGGAGCAGCTTCAGGACGAGATCGACCAGGATCAGATGTACGAGATCCTCAAGGGCCGCGGTGACGCCCAGTACGTCAAGGACCGCACCACGCTGGTGGAATGCCCGGCCGGCACTTCCGCAGAGCTGAACAAGCGCGGTTTGCCCCTCAACGCGATCGGCTTCTACGAGCCGATCCCCTACCACGCCGTCTATCGCACCTGGTGGTTCCCCTGCACGGTGTGCAAGTGGCCCATGAAGATCAGCAAGCGGATGAGTGCGGGCCGCGAGTACTATCGCGTCGCCTGCCTCTACAGCCGTCACGCCGATACCGGCGCCAGCTTCATGTTCCGCCCCACGTCCGGAGACGCGCCGCATCTGCATCCGGACAGCCCCGACACCCCGGCTCCGCACGAGGCAGCGCTCGCACTGGGCACCACCGGTGCCGTGCCGGAGGCGAAGCCGGTCGAGGGGCATCTGGCCCTCAAGCGCGGCGTGTGGCGCTACACCTGCGTGCCCGGCCTGCACGAGCTGCGTCTGCACACCGTTCTGCGGGAGCGGCTGGCCGCCGCACTGGCAGATGTGGACGAGGCCGTCAGGCTCTGGCCGATGAGCGACGCCTACGACCATCGCATCGAGGTCAAGGGCCCTGACGGGAGCGCTCACGTCTTCACCGTGGATGTGAAGGACTACACCCACGGCCGTGTCCTGGCCGAGAGCCTGCACCGCAACGAGGGCGACAAGGGCGGCGCCGAATGGCTCGTCGTTCCGGACCACCGGGCCGACCAGATCCCCCTGCTGACCGTGACCTGCCACAAGTACGGAATGAAGGCCGCGACCATGACCGACTTCGCCAAGATGGTCTGCCAGAGTGCCGGGGTGGTGTGGGCATGAGCCAGATGACTGTCAGGGACGCCTTCGTCCGCGCCGCGCTTGCCCTGGCCGCCCACTACTTCCCGCAGCAGGATGACGACGGCAAGCCGCTGGCCTCCTTTCGGCACGCGGCGTTCTTTGCCAGCTGCAAACCGCAGGCATGGGAGAGGTGGAATGAGCTGAGAGGTGAGGAACGGCTACTCGTCGCGGAGGTGATGAAGCTCAGCAACCCCGACCTCGCCGACGAGAAGCGGTTCGCCTCCGCCGCGCGGATCCTCCTGGGCGCCATGGACAGCGCCGACGAGGAGGACGAGGAGACCACCCTCCAGCTGTTCACCCTGGCCGGTGATCCTCTCACCGCCACCGCTGCCTACCCCCTGTTGGGAGGGGACTACCTCGGCTACGCCAAGAGCCTTCTCGTGCCCTACCGGCGGCCGAGCAGCCGGCGCAAGCCCCACGAGTTCGCAGCGCCGGGCCAGACGTACGAGACGAGTGAACGCACCGAGGGCAACGAGATCGTCCACGGGCGCGTGACCATCCCCCGCTTTCCCGCTTTCACCCAGCCTCTCGGCCACGACACGCTTCCCGTCCTCACCACCCGGCCCAACGTCGGCACGGTCCCGGTCTACGTCCAAGATCTCAAGGACATCGCACAGCTCCTGGACACTCAGTACGAGGACACAGAGGCTGGCCCCTGGCTGTACCAGGTGCTGACGGGCCTGCTCGACCGGGTCAAGGCACGCGACACCGACACCGTCAACGTACTGGACCTCCTGGCCGGCAGCACCCAGATCTTCCACGCGCCCACCGGAACCGGTAAGTCCGTGCTGGTCCGGCTCCTGGGCTCGTGGGCTGCGCTCAACGACTACCGCATCACCCTCCTCGTCCCCGACGTCAAGGCCACACTCGCCTCCGTCTGGGACATCAGCCGTGACCTCGAGATCCTGCACGAAGCGGGCAAGACCGAGCACCTGGCGACGTGCGCTCCGCTGATGTCGCCGTCTTCACGGCACGAGCGGGCCCTCAAGCACGCGGCCCTCGTCAAGGAGGACCCCGACGCCCCCGGGGAATGGGGCAAGCGAGGCCGCCGTGACGTCGACCACCTCGCCTATGGATGCGCACAGCAGCACTGGCTCGACTCCGCCGGCATCTACCGCCCCGGCAAGGAGAACTGCCTGAACCTGCGCGGCGGCGGAGAGATGCTGGCCTGCCCCTGGATCCCGACCTGCGGCAAGTTCACCCCCGCCTACCAGGCCGCTGACGCCACGGTGATCGTCACCAATCACCACAACTTCATCCAGGGCACCATGCGGGTGGGCATCCAGATCGACGGCCGCCCGGTCCGGTCCGTCACCGTCCGCGAGTTCGTGCTCCGCGCCAGCGACTTCGTCATCATCGACGAGATCGACGCCTTCCAGGCCGTCGCCGTCGACCGGTGCGCCACCACGGTCGACCTGCACTCCCGGCGCCCGTGGACGGCAGAACCGCAGGTCCTGGACACCGCGGCCAAACACCTTCCTCTGCGCTTCGAGGACCAGCTCATCGAACCGGTCAGCCACGTCCGGCTCATGGCCGAGTCCCTGCTGACCGGCCTGTGCACCAAGGCATTCCGCCTCAACCACCACGACGACACCCGAGTCCCGCGGCTGCGGCACGAATACGACTACGAGGGCTGGCGCCTGCCACGCTCCAAGGACCGAGAGCTCATCAGCCTCCTGTTCCCCGAATACCAGGTCAGCGACGGCCAGCCGCTCCCCGCCGAGGCCATCCACCGGCTCAACGCCCTGGTACCGGCACCCGACCTCGGCGAGGACGACGAGACCGCTCCTGCACCCATGCTCTTGGACCCCGAGTGGGAACGAGTCAGCAGCGTCCTCGGGGCCGTCGTGTCGCCGCGCGGCATCAACCAGCGCGATGCGCTCAAACTCAGGCTCCACGAGGCCCTCGCCCCGATGATCAGCGACGGCCGCGCACGCAACCGGGCCATCGACCACCTCCTCATCCGCACGCTGATGAACGAACTGGACGTGTCGCTTGCCGTTCTGCGCGACACCGCCCAGTCCCTGCGTCACTCCGGGCTGCTCACCGCCAACCGCATCATCGACTCGATGCGCTCCGGTGGCATCGCCGACGTACTTCCGCACGGAACAATCGGCAGGCCGATCAACGGCTACCGGGTCACCGGCATGAAGAACCCGGAGAAGGACGCCAAGCTCTCCACGCAGCACATGGCCGGCGACCCGCACACCTACGTGTCGGAACTCGGCGGACTCGTCTCACTGATCACCGCCGGCGTGGAGCGGCCCATCTTCGGGCTCTCCGCCACGGCCTACTTCCCCCAGGCGGTCAAGGAGCACGTCCACGCCCCCGTGATGTGGTGGATGACCGACGCCCAGGAAGAATCCATCCTGGTCGAGTCCTCGGCCGTCACCTACGGCAACGGCCACCGCAAGGCCGGAGAACGCATCCCGATCGCCGGCCAGTTTCCCTCCGACAAGCCCGAAGCCCTGCGCGAAATCGGTGAACGCCTGTACGAGACAAAGCTGTCGAGGAAACTCACGCGCCTGGCCAAATCGGAATCGACCCGCACCCGCGCCCGCGTGATCCTCACCGCCAACAGCTACGAACAGTGCGGCCACATCGCCACCGGCATCGCCAAGGCGAAAGGGCTCTCCCACCGCGTGTGCGTCCTCGTCCGGGAAGAAGACCGCCTCAGCAACGTCCGCTACCTCCCCGACCCGTCACTGGTCCGCCGTATCACCGTCGAGGAGGTCGAGGAATTCCCCCAATTCGGCGACATTCTGATCGCTCCCCTGGCTAACATCGCCAGAGGACTCAACATCGTCGTCAATCTCCGCTCAGCCATCCACTCCATCTACCTGTGCGTGAGGCCCCCGCTGATCATCGACGATCCCACCTGGATGTACGGCAGTGTCAACGCCGCAGGCATCAACTCGTTGCCCGCATCCGGTGCGTCGGATCCCGTCCAGGCTCTGCAGACGGCTCGCACCGCAGCACGCGACCACCTGGCCACCATTCTGCGCTCCTCCCCGCAGCTGTCGACCATGGACCTCGTCCTCCAGGAACAGATGGTCGCCGGAATGCTGGTGTCCCTCATCCAGCTCGCCGGCCGAGCACGACGCGGCGGTACCAACATGGAACTGCACTTCGTGGACTACGCCTTCCACGACGAGACATGGAGCTCCGACCTGGCCAGCATCATCGAACGCATGGCCTCCCGGTGGCTGCCGGAAGAACGCCGGCAGATGGCCGAACTGTACGGCGAAGCGGTCAACGCCTTCCTGACCTACGCAGGCGTCGACCTCGCCCTCTCCGCATAGCCCAACGCTTCTTCCCGAAAGAGATCACAGCATTGAGCGACACCACCGCGACTCTCCCGAGCACCCTCACCCTGCGCTGCACCCCCGAACTCGTCCAGGGCCAGAAGGTGTATGTACGGATCTTCCCGCGCAGCGTGCGGGATGAATGGGAGAAGCTGAAAAGCAACGGAGACGACGAGCAGAAAAGCCAGCAGCATCCGGACGAGAAGAAGAACCTGCCGTACTCAACCGCCCTGACCTACCTGAAGTTCAAGACCGGCGGGTACGTCCACCTCGACCGGTACCTCAACTTCCTGGTCTCACTGGAGAAGATTGACGACGAGACCCTGCGCCACGTCTTCCGGTGCGTCGTCGGCTACAGCAAGGGGCTGAACACCGACCAGGCTGTCCTCCTCGACGTACCGCCGGTGGCCGAAGCCATCGCGAACACGCCCGAGCAGGAGTTCGAGATGACGCGCTTCCTCAAGCCGGTGTCCGGCAGGCAGCCGAAGTGTCCCGACTGGATGTACGTGGCCGTGCCCTGGGTGATCTCCAAGAAGCTCGCCCAGGAAAAGTTCACCATCTACGACCTCGTCCCGATCACCAAAAAGGTTGCCGACAAGGAGAAGGACGGCTCTCCCAAGCTCGACGCCAACGGCGAACAGGTCTACAAGAACCGCACGATCGGCTGGAAGGCCAACCCGAACAAGAGGGAAGTCACCTACCTCCCCGACAGCCGGGGCGGCCTCATCGCCTGGGATCACCCCTTCGGACGCAAGTACAACCTCCGTGACGACGCAACCGAGGTCAACGAGGCCACCAAGGCCCAGTACGCGATGTCCCGGCTCTCAGTGGTCATGAAGACCGAGCCCAACGTCATCCACCCCGTCATCTTCCTGGACGCCCACGTCACCCGCGTCCACAGCAACATGGTCTACGCCAAGTCCACGCACATCTACCAGGGCAGCGACGGCCTTCCCATCCTGCACACCGAGCTGGTACGCAACGGCAACGTCCGCGCAGTCAACCAGCGCGCCCTGGAACTGCTCGCACGCGACGAGATGGACATCAGCGTCCTGCAAGCGCTGCAGACACGCGTCACCGAAGAGCGGGACCTGCTGGAAAAGGCCGCCGAGAAGGGGGAGTTCCCCTCGTTCATCACCCCTGACGCCGGCGTCATCCGCCCGCTCATGCCGCAGAACGACAACTTCGCTGTCGGTACGGGACCTGGCACCCTCCACCTGCGGCTCCTGGCCGAACACGTCTCCAAGGTGCTGGGCGAGAAGGCCACCTGGGTCGACTTCACGGTGGAACCGATGACCTTCGAACCGCGCCCCACGGACAAGCAGAAGATGGCCCCGCAGGAGCGTGCAAGCCGTATCGAGGCCGGCGAACTCCTCCACACCATCGGCTTCCCCCCGCCCGAAGAGATCACCGCCTCCGTGAAGGCCCAGGGCTTCGAGCACCTGCGGATCGTATGCCTGTGGTACCGCTGGAACACCCGCCTACGCATGATCAACGCGCTGTCCCTGGCCTTCCCGGACGGCCCGCCCATCGGCGATCCGGAGCCAGGTGAGGAGGTCTTCCTCGCTCCCGGCATCAGCGTGGTGTTCCGCCAGGCCGAGCGCTTCCTGTCACACGGCGACGACATCAACCGGACCGTGGAGTTCAAATCCCTCGAAGAGGACTTCGCCGACAGCGAGTCGCAGGTAATGGTCGGCGCCTGGTGCGAAACCGAGATCCCGGCCCTGAAGAAGAAGGACGGAGAGAAGCGGAACGCATTCCTGCTGCGCAAGGAGCGCTATGACGGGAAATTCCAAGTCCGCCGCTTCCTGGCCAAGAAGGGCTTCGTCTGCCAGTTCACCACGGGAATGAAACCGGGATCCTTCGGAAACCCCGCAACAGAAATCAGTCCTCCGAAGCCGGGGAAGGACCACGCCGCCTACATGGCGCTCCTCGACCTGTACCGGTCACTCGGGATCATCGACCAGCGCCTCGCGCGGGCCATCGCGAAGGACAGGAAGGGCCACGAGGCGGGGAAACTCGTCTACTGCGGGATCCACGCCCGCCGGCAGGCCAAGACCGCCGACGGCAAGCACACCAAACGTATCATCGTTGCCACCGCCCTGTTCCCGCCGGAGGAGGAGGGCGACGACGCCTGGACGATGCGAGCGTGGACGCCCCAAATCGGGGCCTGGGTGCCCTACCGGGAGGCAATCGCCGCCTTCCACGCCAGTGACTACACACTCCACGTCGACGGCAAAGGCGAGACGGACAAGGAACGCTGGGCAGAAGCAGCAGCACACGTCGAAGACGCCGTCTCCAGCCTCGTCCGCGACGAGCTGGAACCCGGCATGGGCTATGTCGTCATGGTCGACGGGCACGCCTGCCGACGGATGTGGACGGGCCTGCACAACGAGAATCAGAGCTACCAGGAAGAGGACATCACCGATCCTCGCACCTGGCTGCCGGGATATGGCAAAGGCAGGAACGCACCGCGCAAGAAGCCGAGCGCGGTCATCCGGATGAACGTCGCTGCGGACGAGGTGCCCCAGTACGTTCCCGTCCCTCGCGAGAGCGATCCGGACACCGAGAAAGAGTCCATCCTGTTCGCATCGGCCAAACTACACCGCGCTGACGTGGACTTCGGGAATCCCTTCTGGGTCCTGTTCAATATCCCGCGCAACTACCAGGCCAAGGGCGGAGACCTGGGCAAGGCCATCACTCGCTGGGACGCCGACCCGGGCAAGGGCGGGGAGGAGGGAGAGCGGGAGACGAACGAGCTCAAGACGCCGTGGTGGGCCGTCACAGCGACCGAGATCTATCCAGTCGGTGTGGCCGAAGGGGTCGACCGGACGATGCTCGCACGGGCGACCGCACGCTTGTGCCACCAGACCATCGCCTGGTCCGACCGCTCTCGCTACCCGGTGCCACTGCATGCGGCGAAACAGCTCGACCTCGACCACCCGCAGTACCGGCGGTCGGCGCCGCCTGATGAACAGGGTGACGAAGTCGCTGACGAGTAGCCCAAGATGCGTTTTTGGCAGTGATGCCCGGAGGGGGACCGGCCCGCCTCCTGGGCCGACCGATGCGATAAGCGGTGGCGCATCCATTCGCCACTGGTCCAGATCGTGTGACTGGTCGTAGGTGCTGCGAACCGCCGCTGCTCGCGGCTGATGCCGGGGCCAGGCACGCTGATGATCGGTACCGCAAGGCGGGCAACATAGAGCGGGATCGCCGGTTAGCCAAACCGGCAATCCCGCACATCATTGGTAGTCCACCGCCGCTACCTGCCCGTACGTCGAAAGGCATCGCCAAGACGGCCACAGTTCGAGCGCGAAAAGCTCATGGCCAGGGTAACCGTCACCTTCATACCGCCGCGTAGCTCGCTCGGAACAGGTCCTGGGCGCGCTCCACGTCCCTCGGGGTGCGCAGCTGCACCTCCAGGTCGCCCGTTCCGTGATGGCCGAGCCCCGTCACGTCCCGGGTGAACCCTGGGACAAGGTCGGCCTCCTTTGGATCGACTTTGAGATAGACGAGGAACTTGGTCTTCTGCGGCGGGCAGACGCAGGCGAAGTTCCGCAGGCGCTGATACGCTGATGGGGCTATTTGAATCTGGCTCTGTCCGCAGTTCCGGATGCTGTTGGTGATCTCTAGGTCGTGAGTCTTTGGCAGATTCGCTGGAAGTGGCTCGTCGGTCGAGGCTCGCGGGGTGGGGCCGTGCCGGGTGGGAAGCACTCGCTGAGGCGGATGATGTTGGCTCCGGCGGCCGTCAGCACGTGCTGGACATGAGCCTTGGCCAAGCCTCGGTAGCGGCAGCGGCGGAGTCCATGAGCGTGGACGGTCTCGGAGACAGTGGCCTCGCAGCCCGCGCGGATGGCAAAGCGCCGACGCCACTGATCAGTCTTCTGTTCCTTCCGGACCTTCGTCTGGATCTTCTGCTGGGGCTCTGGCAGAAGGAAGATGTGGCGTCCTTTGCCGTCGACGTTGCCGGTGCACTGAAGCCTGTCCTCGCACTCTCTGCAGGCTTTGCGGGGGAAGAGAACCGACAGCCGGGGGTGTCCATCGCCAAGAGTGGACTTCCACGGCGGGCTGGTCACACCGCGCGGACAGGTCAGGGTGCGGGCCTGCCAGTCGATGCGGAAGTCCTCTTTGGCAAAACCCGGCCGTTGACAGGCACGGGGATCGTCGCGGACCGGACCGAGCAGTCCGATGCCCCACCGCTGTTCGCTGCGGTGGATGCTGTCCGGAGTGACGTAGCCACCGTCGAGGACGTGCTCTGCCGGCTGGAAGCCCTGCTCGGTCAGGCCCTGGTGGATGCGGTCGAGAGCATCGATGTCCTGTTCCGGCGCCGGCCGGGTTACGACCTGCACGATCACGTTCGGGCCGGGGCGGTCACAGGTTTCACTCTGGTGGTCGCGGTAGCCGATCCAGTCGCGCTGTCCGGCTGCTGTGACCTTCTGGCTGTAGCGGGCCTGGGGATCATGCGGGGTAACGATCTCCATACTGGACCATGGCACCCGTGCCGAGGCGGGATCAGGCCGACCCTCTGCCTTGGTCTTGCCGGTGTTCCTCTGCCCGGTTGCCCGTCGGCTGGCCCGGTCGCGCGTGGACTTCGGTCCGCGCCAGCGCAGTTGGCCATCGCCGTCGTACCAGTACTGCTGAACCCAGACCTGCCGCAATACCTGCACGGCGGGCAGCTCCCGCAGTCCGGGCGGCGCCTCGTCCTGGTAGACGGCCCGCAGAATGTGCATGCCGTCCTCGCCGACCTTCAGAACGTAGGCGATCAGCGCGTCCCCGCCGCGAGGCAGCCGGTCATAACGCACCGGCCGGCCATAGCGGTCTGCCCAGTCCCGGGTGACGAGCCGGGCCAGCCATTCCTCACCGTGCTCCGAGAGCTCCTCCAGCGCGGTCCGTAAGGTCTCGGCGACCAGCTCTCCCCTGTTCAGGCGACGGACCGCAGCGAGCACATGGGTGGAGTCCGTCCGCACCCGGCCGCGGCGTTTGACCAGCCCAGCCGCCACAAGATGGTCGACCATCGCAGCCAGCAGCCGGTCGGCCCGGTCACCCTGAGCCATCCGGTCCCTGAACTCGCTGAGCACTGAGAAGTCGAACCCCGGATCGTCCAGCTCCAGGCCCAGACAGTACTTCCAATCGAGACGGCACCGCACGGCCTCAGCGGCCTGCCGGTCGGTCAGGTTCTCGGCGTACTGCAGCACGGACACCAACGCGAGCCGGGCCGGTGACAGCCCCTTTCTCCCGTCCGCCGGATACCAGTCCGCGAAGTCCTCATCGACGAACAGTTCATCCAGCCGGTCCCGCACCCACATCGCGGCCGTGCCTCGCGGATTGCTCGCCCGAGCCATCCGCACCGTCAACGGCGGAACCACCCGCCCCGCACCCGAGCCCATCGCCATCGCGGCCCTCCGACCGCTCGATCCGCCCCGCTCAGACAAGAGCAGCACACCCACAACCAAGCGAGAACGGAAGACCGCACAGCTTCACCCCAACGAGCGAAGATCACCAACAGCATCAGTTCCGTGAAGGTCATGGCTGGGTGAGGATGCGGGTCCGGAGGAGTTCGAATGAGGCCCGGCCATACATGGCTCGCTTGAGCGTTTTCACCCGGTTTACGTGCCCTTCGACAACTCCCGAACTCCACGGCAGGGTGAGGCCGGCGGTGACGGCATCGAGGTCCCGGCGGAGGAAGCCGGCGAATCCGCTCATCGGCTTCGGCGCGTCCTGCTCGGCCTGGCGGATCCACTGAGGCAGCAGGTATCCGCGCTGGTGACGCACGAGATCGGCGAACGCTCGGGCGAGGTCGCAGGCCCGGGTGATGTCCGGGCAGGCGAGCCGGATCTGAAGCAGCCGCTCCTCCTGGCTCTCGGTGAGCGTGTCGCGGGGCCGCATGATCCAGGAGGTGATCTTCCGGGGGCTGGGGATGTCGGCCCGGACCGGTTCGGCGGTGCCCGCGCGCAGGGCGGCGAGGTGTTTGCGGACGACCTGGCGGCTGCCGAGGTAGCCGCGTTCGCGGATCTCGAGGAAGAGGCGGGTGCCGCTGACCTGGCCCTGTGCTTCGGTGAAGCGGGCGTTGAGGTATGCCTTGAAGGGTTCCAGAACGCCGTTCGGGCGGCGGTCGCGGGCGGAGGCCAGCAGCTGGTCGAGGTCGGTGTCGCGGAAGCGGCGCACAGTCTTGCGGTCGAGGTTCAGCCTGCGGGCGATGGCGCTGATCGTCCAGCCCTTCTCCAGCAGTCGGTGGACGTCCTCGTAGCGGTGGCGGGTGCGTTCGATGATCTGCGTGCGGGGCAACTCGGCGGGCGGTAACTGCATCGGTTGCGGCTCCGGTACGTCGGTCGCCGTCTCCGCCACCTCCTCTTCGTTGTGTTTGCGCAGGCAGTTGCGGTGTTGGTGGCAGGTCTTCTCCACCGCGGCGGACAGGTTCTGCAGCAGGTGCCAGCGGTCGGCAACTTCGAGGGCGTCCGGGGCGGCCTCCTTGACGGCCTTGGTGTAGGCGGTGGCCCGGTCACGGCAGATGATCTCGGTGCCGGGATGCCCGGCCAGCCAGGCCGCGAACGTCTCCGAGGTGCGGTCGGGCAGCACGTCCACGACCCGGCCGGCTTCGACGTCGACCAGCACGGTGCCGTAGGTGCAGCCCTTGCGGAAGGCGAACTCGTCCACCCCCAGCACCCGCGGGGCGCGGTCCGGCACCGCCGGCGCCTTGAGCAGCCGCAGGAGCCGGGTCCGGCCTGCGGCCAGCCGCAGACGGTGACACAGTCGTGCGGCCGGACGGCCGCCCAGCTCGACCGCGATCGCCCGCAGCCAGTCCGTCAGGCCGACGCTGGAGCGGCGGTGCCGCTCGGTCAGACCGCCGACCTGCTGGACGAACGTTCTGCGGGAACAGCTCTTACGGTCGCAGAAGTACCGGTGCACCCGGAGCCGGACCATGACCTGGCGGGAGCCCAACGGCCTTTCTGTCAGGGTGCGTTGGTACGAGCTGTGCACGCGTCGCGCCTGCTTCCGGCAGTCCGGGCAGCGGCCCGGGCGCGCGGTGGACACCGCCTCCACCACCAGGCCGCCGGAGGAGTCGCTGACACGCTCCACTCGCACATCGATCCCGGGAAACAGCACATGCTCGACCGTCTTGCTCGCCATGGCAGGAAACACCCTGCTGAAACGATCCCCCGTTCCCACCCCTGACCTGGGGATTCACGGAACTGCGGGCAGAGCCGTTTCCAAGAATCGCCATCAACGCCCGGTACTGCTTGCGCTGCACCCGGCTGACGCCGTCCCCGAGACCGAGCAGAACCTCATCGACCGCCTCTGCCAGCTCCGCCAGGGCTCCACCCTGTCCGCCGACAGGCGGCAGCCCGACCGCGCCCCGGCGCACCCGCCTCGCGACAAGCGTTCGCCCTGTGACAGAGGCCACGGTCTCAAGACCAATGAGGTCCTTGCCGAAGAAGCGATAGCGGACCAGGTCGATGCTGCGCCGGTGCTCGCGTACGGCGTGAGCGTCATAGCGGGTGAAGTCGCCAGCGACGCAGATCAGCCTGGGCGCGCTCCACAGCACCTGGGCCGCGGCCGAAGCCCCGAGCCGGTCGCGGACCAGGTTCTGAAAGGCGTCCTTGTGAGCCATCAGCCACGACATGTAGTAGAGGCCCTGATTAATCACTCCGGTGTCGGTGCCGCGCTTGTACTCGACAATTACCGGCGCCCCGTTCTCGTCAAGCCCCAGAGAATCGATCCGTCCGCCGTCGACACAGTCGATGACGTACTCACTCGCCAGGAACCGCACTCCCAGCATCATCTCCATGTGCGCCTCGACGAGCTTCTGCACATCGGCCTCGACCTCAGCGAGTCGCGGCGTGACTTCGGTCACGCCGCTGTTCGTCGTGTGGAACAGCTTCAGGCCCGACACCTTCCCCTCCTCGGCTCGAAGCACGAGAACGTCAGGGAGGGGCAGAATTGTTTCCGTGAAAGACTTCGACCGAGTGAAGATGGCGTGAGAAGTCAAATCCTGGCCGCCGAGCGCACCAGCGTCCCACGGATCTCAAGGATCGCCTGATCCCATATACGTCCCACAGGTACCCGGGACGAGCGCATGGAAAACCGCGTTTACGCAGGTCAGTCCCCGTAGCTCAGTGGATAGAGCAGGCGCCTTCTAAGCGCTTTGCCGCCCGTCCACTTAGCTGAAGAACGGGCGGCCTCAAGCGGCTCCCCTCCTCCCCTATTCCGCCTGCGGTTCGAAACCGTAGCGAGAGGAAGAGGCCGCCGACCATCTCGGTTGACCATGTTCGCGCTCGGCCGCGGGCAGGCCGTGGTCTCGGACCTAACGGCAAATCGTCATGTCGCTCGGTCCGGTCCGAACATTCTGTTCGGCGAAGAGTGCCCTCGTCCCAGCGGAGCAGAGTCGCCGCCTTCGAAAGGGCAAGGACGCGAGGCGAGCAGCGAACCGTCAGGGCGCCCGCCGGGCCGATCCATTCAATCAGCGAGTCGAACACCAGTAGGGAGTAGCCAGGGGGCCGACTCCAAGACGTCGTCGGACCCCTTGGAGCTACGAGCGAAGAAGATCCGGAGGAAGCGCTGCGAGCTGTGCGGACCGCCGCAACCTCGACCTGGACCGCCCCGACCTCGGCGTCCCGCAAGGCCAAGACCTCCTGAACGTGCTCTTACGCATGCGCGGACGTGTCCCCGTCGAAAAGCGCGGGCTCATCTGCCCCGACTGCCGGGACCTCCGCGGCCGACGCGTCCCCATGTACCTCGTCCAGCGTGACGGCGTATGGCTTGCCTCCCACTACCGGAAACCCGGGGAGAAGCCCATCAGCCACGAGTCCGACGAGCACCTAGCCCGCAAGGAACGCGTCGCGAAGGACTCCGAAGATCACGGCTTCCACGCCGACATCGAATCGCACACCGCAGACGGGCACGCGCGCCTCGATGTACGCATCAACGGCGCCAACGGCATCGTCCTGGGCTACGAGCCTCAGCTGAGCGCCCAGACAACCCGCGGAATGCGTGCACGCGAGGGGTTCCGGCGCCGCGGCGGTATTCAGTCGGTCTGGGACTTCGCCGACCCCGACCACGCAGGCATCGGCACCGTCCCTTACGTCCGCACGCCCGACCTGCCGGCCTCCGTCATTCGCGTGCAGAAGAACCCCATCGCGGTCCAGGACGGCAACTTCGTCCTGGAGGAGGGCCAGTGCAGCCAAAACGGCGCGCTCACCCGGTGCCCGGAGAAGCCCTACGACCCGGAGAATCCCACCGACTCCGGGTACTGCGGTGGGTGGCACCGCGTCCTCATGCCCGCCCATCAGTCGAGCACCTTCACAGGGGAAGGCGGCCTGACCCTCACCCGGTTCATCGTGGAAGCTGCGGCCGGTGAGCGGATCCCGTTCCAGCGGGGCGGCCACCACGGTTGGCTCCCCGCACAGCAGTGGCAGCAGTACCTCGAGGCGAACGGGCCCGCCCTGGATAACAAGGAGCGCCAGCCATCCGTACGACGGGGGGACCGGCGCGATAGGTGCACCGAGGACCGTCCGACTTCGGAGGTGCGGGCTGAACCGAAGCAGAGACGTGGCAGCCGCGCGATCGTCCTTGAGTCCCGCCCCCGGGAAACCGAGGCCGCCAGGGTTCCGGTCGACGCGTCGGGTCAAGCGATCCCGCTCTGCCGCTTCGGCTGCGGTCAGCCCGCAAGCCTTCCAGGACCCGAAGGGCTGCCCGAGCACTTCTCGTGCCGCAGGAAGCATGAGGCGTGATCTATCGGCCACCGCTGACCGCCCCTCGCTGCGTCACCTGGCGCCAGGGCCCCCTGCCCAGTTCGGGTGGGAGGTGTCGTGTTTCCATCTGACATGTCAGTCCCTGGTGCCACAATGGGCGCAGCACACCCAGCACCCCTTCCCTAGGAGCCGACCGTGGCCCAGAGCACCACCTTCCGCACCAGCGCCAAGCACGCCCCCCTCGCCGACCACATTGTGGAGTTCCTCAGCCGGGCCTCCCGCGCACTCCGGAACTTGGCCGACTCGGCTGACCACGCGGCGAAGATGGTGCGGAAAGCGGACGCGGCACGGCGAAGCTGAATCGGCACACCCAGGTAGGCCAGCAGACGTGCTCTCCGTGGCTAGCTAGGGCCCGGCCGAAGGTGCGGCAGGCGGCCCGTCGACTGCCCGGGGCAACGGCACCCCGACCAGAGCCCGACGCAGCCGAGCGACATCGATCCGGCCCTGGTCCAGCCGGGAGCAGAGGGCACTGTGTCCACGCCGGTGCTCGGGGGCGAGAGCCAGTCCATGAGCGTGCGGACCGGACCGTCCGTGCACAGCGACGCGTCGCACAGCTCGAACAGGGCATCGCCGCGCGAAAGCAGGCAGGAGTACAACTCGGTCCGGAATGCCGTCACCGCTGCGAACCCGTCCCGTTGAACCCCGTGCTCAACCCGTTCCACGATCTGGCCTCCACGCGCCGCGCCAGCCTCTCCTCGCAGGATCAGGCCCCGGCCTCACGGACACGCCGTGAGGCCGGGGAAACACTGAACAAATTCGAGCCCGTTCGACGGCGGACCAAAACGTCAAGCTCAACTCCGAACCGCGCTCCACACGGTGGTCCTCGCCCCCTCTGATGTCAGTGCGGCGGGATACCGTCCTCACCACGCTGAGGTGAGGGGAGGACCATGGCAAGGAACGCCCGGGCCGAGCAGCTGCGGGAGTACGGCCGGTCCGTGCTGGAGGGGGCCCGGTCGGAGCAAGTCCTGCGCATGGCACGGCAGGTGAACGCCGTGTCGTACGCGAGCGCGCGGGAGTACGCCGGCCGCTCGCTCTTCGAGTTGCTGCAGAACGGCTACGACGCGCATCCGAGGAACCGCCGCGACGGACGGGTCCACGTCCTGCTGGATGAGGCGGAGGGCGAGTGGGGGACGTTGTACGTCGCCAACGGTGGCACGCCCTTCACCTGGCGGGACGTCGAGCGGGTCTGCGAGCTCGCGCGGAGCTCGAAGGAGGTCGGAGAGGGCATCGGGAACAAGGGCGTCGGGTTCCGCAGCATCCTGCTGATCAGCGACGCGCCCGAGATCTACAGCGCAGACCCCGTCAGCCCGCTCGGCCCGGAAATGGACGGGTATTGCTTCCGCTTCGCGCAGAAGGACGACGTGGAGGAGTTCCTCGCCGGTGAGGACAACGCCCACGAGGTGGCCGCCAAGTATCCGCCGCTCCAGGCACCCCTGCCGCTGGACGATGTGCCCGCGACCTGTCGGCAGCTCGCCGCCCAAGCGTACGTAACCATCGTCCGGCTGCCCTTGCTGAGCGAGGCCGCCCGGGCCGAGGTCCGGCTGCGGATGCGCGAGCTCGCGGAGGCGAAGGTACCCGTGATGCTGTTCCTCGACCGGCTCGCTGGCCTGACGCTGGAACGGCGGGCCGCCGGTGGCGAGGCGGGCGAGTTGGACGACCGCCACGAGGCGCACGAGCGGCACGAGCTTACCCGCTACGAGGAGCGCTTCGCGGTGGCGCAGGACGGCGCCGGGCGCGGGCTCCCAGTCTCCTGCGCGACCGTGGACCTGGGGCCGTCCGGCACCTTTCTCGTAGCCCGGGGCACCGTGGAGAAGGAACGGCTGAACAGCACGCTCGCCGAGGCCGTGGGTTCCGAGCTCCTCGACGACACGTGGCAGGAGTGGAAGCGGTCCGCCGTCGTCGAGGTCGCGCTCCCGCTGCCCGCCCCGCGCCGACCGCGACGCGGGCAGGTCTACACCTTCCTGCCCATGGCCGAGGACCAGGCCGCGCCGTTCCCGGGGCACGTGAACGCCCCGTTCTTCACCAAGTTCGACCGCACCGGGCTTCCCTCCGACAACCCCCTCAACGTGCTGCTGCTCGACGTGGTCGCCGAGACGTGTCTGGCGGCCGCCGCGGTACTGCGTACCGTGCCCGAGCCCTCCATGCGGCAGCTGGCCGTGGACCTGGTGAGCTGGGAGAGTGAGAAGGGCTCGGCGGGGCGGCTCCGCGCGGCGGCCCTGCGCGTGCACGGGAGCGAACTCGCCGACGTACCGCTCGTTCCCGTCCTCACCGCGGACGGCGCCCCGCAGGAGGCGGGCTGGGCCCCGCCCCAGGGCGCGGTCCTGTGGCCGGACCTCGACCTGACCGTACTCACGGCACACCGCGCGCACGAGGCCGGGATCGTGGTGGCGGACCCCGGGATCGGCGGCGACCGGCTGAAGCGGCTGGCCACCCTGTGCAAGGCCCTCGCGTGCCCGTGGGAGCCGGGCCCGGAGATCCTCGCCGAGTATGTGGAACGGATCGTCGGGAGCCTTCCCCTCCCCCGCTCCAGTGAGTCCCCCGAGCAGTGGAGCGCGCTGTACGAGGATCTGGCTGCCCTCTTCGAGGACGACGGGCACGTCCTGCACGGCAGGCAGTTGCTGCTCGCGGAGGACTGCACACTGCGGCACACCAACCGTCCCCTCGGCAGGGCGGGTACGGTCACAAGCACGCGTACACAGGACAAGCCGAGCGGTCAGGGTCTCCGCCGTGAGGCGTTCTTCCAGCCGGTGCGTACGGAGGCGAACCAGACCGAGGCCCCGTCCGTCCCCGCCCTGCTCGGCAAGCGGTTGTTCTCCTTGCACCCGGGGCTGGTCTGGAAGGACCGCGGCGAGCGTACGCGCGGGCGGGCCGCCCGCGCCTTCCTCGAGCAGGAGGGGCTCGTCCGGCCGTACGACACGAGGGGCTTACTGGACCACGTACGGCAGGCGCTCAGCGCGAGCACCGATCTCCGGTTGCGGCTCCAGACCCTGCGGTTCGTCTTCCGGCTGTGGCAGCCGCGGCGTTCGCTGGGCGGGACGGAGATCTCCTCACTCGGACTGTACGTACCGTCGGCGGACGGTCGGCTGATCAGGGCGAGCGGCGCCGCCTTCGGCCGGGGCTGGGGCCGCGCGTCCGTCGGTGAGGACCTAGCGGCGGTGGTCGCCGCTGGGCAAGACGTGTCGAAGAGCCTCAAGGCGATCGCTGGACGCCTCCTTGCCGCGCCCGAGGAATTTGCCAAGCGGGGCGAGACCGAGGAGTGGCGGGCGTTCTTGCTGGAGGCCGGGGTGACCGACGGGCTGGTCCCGGTCAGGTCCTCCGACGCCTTGAGCCGGGTAGACCAAGGCCGGGAGCTCACCGCTCGGCAGCTGGTCCGCATGGCGAAGGTGTCTGCCGAGGTGCAGGAGCAGTGGGAGCCGTACGTCCACTGGCCCGGTGTCTACTACCCTCGGACGCCGTACCGGGGAACCCCGGCCTGGCGGCTCCCCGGCCAGGACGTCGTCGGACGCCTCGGGCAGGAGGCCCGGCTGGCGTACGCACGGCTTGTCCTGCACGGCCTGGCCAGCTGGGAGGACGCGAGGTTCGCCAGCGTCTGGACCAGTGCCGGCAGCCAGAATTCCCCGGACAGGGAACGGGTCCCGACCCCGCTCGGCGCCTTCGTCCGGGAGCAGCCGTGGCTCCCGGTGCGGGGCCGCGACCGGGCAGTCCGGTTCGTCCGGCCGGCCGACGCCTGGCACTGCCCGCCCGGGCTGGAGGAGGAGCCCTCGTACGCGCCGACCGTCGACCATCGGCTGCGCCACCTTCTGGAACGCGGGGAAGCGGGCGACCGCCTGCGGGAGATGCGGCTGCCGACCTGGGACGACCCGCGGGACAGCGACCGCCTCATCGCCGCACTGGGACGGCTTGCGGCGGAGGGCGCGCTGGGGGCCGAGGACCGGCCCGCCGCGCAGCGCGCCAACGAACGCGCTTGGAGGCACCTCGTACGGCGGCCCCGTCCCGCACTGCCCGAAGGCGCCAGTCTGCTCGCTGAGTCCGGGGACCGGCTGATCAGCGTACCGCTGTCCGCCCTGGACGGCGGGGAGAGCGATAGCGATGGTGGTGCCGGAACCGTGCTCTACGTCAGCGGTGAACGCGACAGCCTGACGCCCCTGCTGATACGGGAGATGGCGCGCCCCCTGCTCACCCTTCCCGGTGTCTCGGCGGAGGCCGCCGAGCTGCTGGCGGCCGAACACCCCACCACTGTCCGGCACACCGAGGATCTGACGTTCACGGTGACCGTGGACGGCGCACGGGTGGACCCCGCGGCCAGGGGAGAGCCACTGGTCCAACAACTGCCCTGGCTCACGCTGGCCGTGAGCGTCCTCTCCGACCACCTGGCACGCGGCCCCCGGGCGAGCGAGGCCGAGCTGAGCGAGCTGACGTCCCTGGTCCGGAGCGTACGTCTGCACCGCTACCGCTCCTGGGACATCGCGCTCGACGGCCGGCCCGTGACGTTGCCGGGCCGCCTCGGCGGAGTACTGCCGCTGCCCGATCCGAAGCATCCGCTCGTCCTCGCCCCGGCAGGCGAGCCGGGCTGGCCCGAGGCCACCCGCATCATGGTGGCGCTCGCCGAGCTGCTGGGACGGCGGGAGTTCGGCGACCGGCTGCGCCTCGCCGCCCACCAGCTCGCCTCCCGCCACGCCGACCTGCACAACCCAGGCCAGGAGGAGCTCGCCGACGCCCTGGAAGTCACGGTCCACCAGGTCGAGGAGACGAGCCGCCGGATCGATGGGGCCATCGGCGTGGTCCTGGAGCGCTGCCGGCCCTTCCTCGTCCACCTGCTCGGCACGGAGACGGCGAACTCCCTGTTCCTGCCGCCGCCGGGCGACACCCGGGAGTTCCAGACTCACCTCGAGGAGTACGCCGCCGGGCTCCCGATTTCCGTACCCGAGTTCATCGCCAGAGCCCGCGCGGCCCGCGGTACGGACGAGCTGCGGCGCGACCTGGGCATTGGATTTGCCGAGCTGAACGACACTCTGCGCGCGATGAGCCCACCCCTGGAACCGATCAGCCACGCCGCCGAGCATGAGGAAGCGCTCCGCACCTACCTGGACCTGCGCAAGAAGGAACTCGTCAACCGGCTGCGTTGGGCGGTGCTGGATGACTTCGACGCGCGCCGTCCGATGCCCGACTGGCCCTCGGTCCGGGCCCTGGACTGGATCACCGCGCCGGAGGCATGGGCGTACACCGTCGACACGGCCGACACGGGGAGCCTGAAGACGCACGTGGAGGAGCAGCTGGCGCTGCGCCTGGGCCGCCCGGTGCCGTTGCCCCGGTCGGGCGAACGCCTGCCCGCCCCCGACCAGGTACGCGGCGCGAACCTCCGTACAATCACCGGCTTGGCCGTCGACCTCGCGGTCCTGGTCAGGGCGGCCGGACACCCGTTGCCCGCGGCCCTGACCGCAGCCGAGCCCGCTGAGGAGGTCACCGCGCGGCTGGAGGCCGTGGGCGCACTCGACTTCCGGCCCCTGGCCCCCGCCGACGTCGTCGGCTGGCTGGCGGCCCTCGGCCAGTGGCCCAACGGGATGGTGGTGGCGACGGAACCCGAACGGCATGGGCTGTCCGAGGCCGACCTGGGCCGGGTGCGCAACGCGGCGGAACACGAGCGACGTGAACGGGAGCGCAAACAACGGTCGATCTCCGTAGGCGGCCGCGACTTTGACGTGCACTCAGGTGACTTCACCGCCCTCACTCGCGAACTTGACCGGGTCCTGCAGAGCGGCTCGGCGCCGGGCATCACCGCCACCGGGCCGCTCCGCTTCACAGACCCCCGTCCCCAGACCGGGCGTACCCAGGCCACCGGTCGCACGCGCGGGCGGCGGTACGGGGGCGGCACGGACAGCAAGCTGACCACGGCCCAGCGGGAGGCCATTGGGTACGTGGGCGAGTGGTACGCGTACCAGTGGCTGTGTGCGCGCTACCCGGACCGCATGGACGAGACAGGCTGGGTGTCGAGCAACCGCCGCAAAGCCTTCCCCGGCCCATCCGGCGACGACGGCCTCGGCTTCGACTTCCGGGTCGGCTCCGGCAGCCGGCCCTACCTGTACGAGGTGAAGGCGACCGGGGGCGAAGGCGGCCGCTTCGAGCTGGGAGAGAGCGAGGTCCGCGCGGCCCGCCAGCACGCGGGCAACGACCGCTGGCGCCTCCTTGTGGTCACACACGCCCTCACCCCTCACAAGATGGCCATCCAGATGCTCCCCAACCCCTACGGAAAGCGCGGCCGGGGCCGCTATCGCGAGGAGGGCGGGGCACTGCGCTTCTCTTACCTGCTGTGATCTTGACGTTCAACTCCAGCGCGAGATGAGTCGGGGCTGAACGTCAAGTTCAACGAGCCCGTGCACGGTTGGCGGTGAGACGTCGGTCTTGGATGGTTGATCATGGTCGGGTGGTGGGGAACTCGACGCGTGCGGTGATCATCAGCAATCGGCGGGTCACGGGCCTAGGCATCGCGAGCCGCTCCTCCATGTCTCTGAGCGCGGCTACGAGTGGATGAGGAGAAGTAAGCCGCGTGGGAACCACCGAGGCGTCACCCGCCGGCTTCCGGCTCCGCGAGTTGGGGTGTGATCCCTCTGCGAGGTATAGCTTCCACCCACTTGCCCAGAGGCGGACCTTCTGGATGCGTTTGCCGGAGGTGCCAGTCCCCCCTCAGTGAGAAGCCGTTCGACCAACTCGGTCACCTTGGCTCGTCGCGCACGAGCGACGGGCCGTTCGACGTAGGGCACGGAGCTACGCCTGCGCCCAGCATGTCCCCCGGATGCCGCCTGGTCGCCCCCTTCAGCCGGCGTCAACCCCTCAGGACGATGACTATGTCGAAGGTAGTAGAGGCCGTCCTCGGTGACCTCCACGAGCGCTTCCCTGCCACTCCAACTGCCCCCCTAACAACCCTCGATCACGCAAGGCATAAGCCGACCGCCAATCCCCCGGCGACCAGGCTGCGGGATGCTCATCACCGGCTGCGAGCCGTTCGAGCAGTGCGCGTTGCCGTTCATTCGGATCAGACGGTCGATCCACGATCACCAACCCGCAGCGCACGCGCATGCCCTGCACAGAGCCGAAAGAGTGACTCCTGCCGTGGAGTTCTCTGGGACTTTCCTGGGACTTCCGGCCGCATCAGCCAGTACGAGCGTGAAACAACAGAAAAGGCATTCATGCAGGTCAACGACCTGCGACGCCCAGCCATCGCAGGTCACGGCGTCGGCTGGTCTCTTCCGCGACAACTGATCCCGCGCGGGATGGACTCCACGTCAGCGGCGGCCCCTCCCGGTCAAAACCTGGCACGGTCGACGCGGTGTGAAGCCCACCCAGTGCAATCCCGATAGTCGCGCCATCCAACGTCCATGCGGCATATCGCTAAGACCGCGCGCTCTCGTCTTGCCTCACCGCCGGATTCCTGAAGAGGCCGCGGCTTCATACACCTGGATCGCCGGTTAGCCAAACCGGCGTTTCCGACCACACTGGGTTCTGCGTCGCGGCGCACATTGCCTTCCAACAGGGCGTCACGCATCGCGCGCCAGTGCATGTCCCAGCAGCATCGAAGGAGATACGTGTGATGGCTGGTCACTGTCCGCTGTTTACTGCGCTTTCTCGAGGAGCTGTTCTCCGGCAGAGAACTTCCCTATTTGGGGTGGACTTCCCGCCGGTCTTACCGCACGGTGTGTGGTCCAAATCCGATCAGCGCATCGGCCGAGTATTTCCCGGCCGGCTCGTCCCCGCCCATTTCCCTCCCCTTCCCTCAGGACGTAGATGCCTCACCGCACCACCCCGCTCCACCCCACCACCGACAATGCGCCGCCCGCCGCGGCAGCCGATCCGTGGTACACCACCGAGGAACTCGCCCGGCTTCTGAAGGTCGACGCCTCGACCCTGCGCCGCTGGCGCACCGCACGCCCTGTCCAGGGTCCACCCTTCGTCCGGCTCTCCGGGCGCGTGGTCCTCTACAGCGCCGCCGACGTGGGCCAGTGGCTGGCCGAGCGGCGCACCGTTCCCGGGCAGGCCGCCTGATGCCGCACATCGAACGGCTGCCGATCGCCGTCTCGCTCTCCCCCGATATCGAGCACCGTCCCGGACGCCCGCTGCCCTATCGGGCCCGGGTGCGGTGGACCGATCCGGTCACCAAGCAGCGCCCGTCGATCTCGGAGGCCCACGCCACCATAGATGAGGCGCAGGCGTGGATCGATGCCCTGACTGCGGCAGCGTTGCGCGGTATCGACCCGGCTACCTCCACCCAGTCGTTGGCGACCTACGGCAACGCCAACATGAAGCTGGCGATGCGCGGGCTGGAGGCCAAGACCAGCGATCCGTACCTGGCGGGCTGGCGGCTGCGGGTGGTGCCCACCTTGGGCCATATCCCGGTGACGCAGGTCAGCAATGGTGCGGTGGACCGCAGTGTGTACGGCTGGATCGCTGACGGCGTCGGGCGCTCGACCGTGAAGAACAGCCTGGCCGTGCTGGCGAGGGTGATGCAGCAGGCTGTGCGGGACGGTCTCATACAGATCAACCCCACGCGGATATCCGGCTGGCAGTCCGAATACCAGCGAGCCGAGGACGAGCTCGACGACCCTCGCACCCTGTCGCTGCCCGACTGGGACGCCCTGACCACGCTCGCCGATGCTCTGGTACAGCGCTCGTATGGCCAGTACGCGGGTTGGGGAAGTGTCGTACTCTTCGCCGCCTGCACCGCGGCCCGCATCGGTGAGGTCTCCGGAATCCGGGTCAAGGACATCGACCCGGTCAACTGGGTCTGGACCGTGCGCCGTCAGACCACTCCGTCGCCTGGAGGGCTGGTCGATAAGGGCACCAAGGGCAAGATGGCCCGCCGGGTCCCGCTGATCGAGGAAGTGCGCCCCCTGGTCTCCCAGCGCCTGCTGGTCACCGGGCGCGATCCCGAGGCGCGGCTGTTCACCGGGCCCCGCGGGGGACGCATCTCCACTGCGGTACTGCGGGACGCCACCCACTGGGACGAGGTGGTCACCTCCCTCGGTCTGGAGCATCTGCGCCGCCACGACCTGCGGCATACGGGGCTGACCTGGATGGCCGACGCCGGAGTCCCCTTGCATGTGCTGCGCGTCATCGCGGGTCACGGGTCGCTGATGACCACTCAGCGGTATCTCCACCCCGATCTGCGGGCGATCGCGGAGGCGGGCCGGTCCCTCAGCGCCCATCTGTCCGGGGCGCCGGCCCCCTCGGAGCAACTGGCCGCGTCTTTGCGGGCACTGTAGGAACCCGACAATCGCCACCTGGGTCGAGATGATCTTGGTCCCCAGTGATAAGGCTCTGATCTGGGGTTTCTTCCCTGCCGTGGTCCCCAGCTGGTCCCCTGACTCCTGACGGATACTTAAGCGGAGGCTGCCTTCCGGATTGATAAAGGCCCGCTGACCTGGGATTTCTCCCTGTCAGCGGGCTTTCTCGCACCGTCGGGACGACAGGATTTGAACCTGCGACCCCTTGACCCCCAGTCAAGTGCGCTACCAAGCTGCGCCACGTCCCGGTGCTCGTTCGGGTTGGGCTTTCCCTCGCCGACCGCGCATGAAGAACAATACCGCACTTCAGGGGGTGGTCGCTGCCACCCCGGGGGAAGATCGGGAGTCCGGCGGGACCAGCTGGGGTGTTCACCTGTCGAGGTCGGGGCATTGCGCATTGTTACCAGGGTGAGTGGTGAGCGGGGGTGGCATGAGAGTGGTGTCGGCGGGGGCTTGACTTGAAGCTTGGTTTAAGTTGCACGCTCGCGGCATGACCTTCACCGACGTTCACACCGGGTATGGGTACGACGATCTTCCTCGGCTGATGAGTCTGATGACCGGGGACGAGAAGCACGGACCGGCTGCTACCTCGACGCTGGATGTGGTCTGGGTGCTTTACGACCGTGTGCTGCGGGTTTCGGCGGAGGGGGTGGATGCGCCGGAGCGGGATCGGTTTTTGCTGTCCAAGGGGCATGGGCCGATGGCGTACTACGCCGTGCTTGCCGCCAAGGAGTTCCTTCCCGAGTCGCTGCTGGCGGGGTTCGGGGCGTATGACTCGCCGCTGGGGCACCATCCGGATCGGGTGCTGGTGCCGGGGGTCGAGATCAGCAGTGGGTCGCTCGGGCATGGGCTGCCGTTGGCTGTGGGGAGTGTGCTCGGGTTGCGGGCGCAGGGGCTCTCCGGGGCGGCGGTGTGGGTGCTCATCGGCGATGCCGAGCTGGACGAGGGCAGCAATCACGAGGCGATCGCGTATGCCGGGGCCATGGGGCTGGAGCGGCTGCACGCGGTCGTTGTCGACAACGCCTCCGCCAGCCATGGGCGGCCCGGGGGGATCGCCGCGCGCTTCGAGGCTGCGGGGTGGTCCACGGAGACCGTGGACGGGCGTGATCATGAGGCGCTGTACGAGGCGTACACCGCGCCGCACCCGGGGCGGCCGCATGTCGTGGTGGCCCGGGTCGAGGCCAAGGTCTGATGCGTAGATCTGATGCGCAGAGCCGATGCGATTCCAGTGTGAGAGGGACTGTTCTCATGGACACCATGCGTGAGCGTTTCGCCTCCGTCGTCTCCCGTCTTCTGGACGACGATCCCCGGCTGGCCGTCGTGCTGGCCGAGATCGGTAAGGACGGCTTCACGGACGCGGCCCGGGCGCATCCCGACCGGGTGATCAATGTCGGCATCCGCGAGCAGCTGCTGATCGGCGTCGGCGGTGGACTGGCTCTGACCGGGATGCGGCCGATTCTGCACACCTTCGCCAGCTTTCTGATCGAGCGGCCCTTTGAGCAGGTCAAGCTGGACTTCGGGCATCAGGGCGTGGGCGGGGTGCTGGTGAGCGCGGCCGGATCGTACGACTGGCCGGCGGGTGGCTACACCCATATGGCGCCCGGCGATGTGGCCCTGCTGGACACCCTCGACGGCTGGACCGTCCATGTGCCCGGCCATCCGGACGAGGCCGAGACCCTGCTGCGGGACGCGGCCGCGGCCGGTGACGACTCGGTGTACGTACGGCTGTCGGCGCACTCCAACTCCGCCCCGCGGGACATCACCCCCGGCCGCTTCCTGACCGTACGGGAGGGGCGCCGCGGTGTGGTGATCGCGGTCGGTCCGATGCTCGATGGCGTCCTTACGGCCGTCGAGGGGCTGGACGTCACCGTGCTCTACGCCACGACTGTGCGGCCCTTCGATGAGCGGGCGGTGCGTGCCACCGCCGGGGCGGCGGCGGGCGGCGTCGATGTTGTGCTGGTCGAGCCGTATCTCGCGGGCACCTCGACCACCGCCGTGAACGACGCGCTCGCCGATCGCCCGCATCGGGTGCTCGGCCTGGGCATTCCCCGGCGCGAGCTGCGCCGCTACGGCACGATCGACGAGCATCTCGCCGGGCAGGGGCTGGATCCGGGGGCGTTGCGCGAGCGGATCTCCGCCTTCTTGCGGTGAGGGCCCGCGGCGGCTGGTGGTTCAGATGTGTTTTTCCAGCCAGGTCAGCAGGTCCTGCTGGACCTCGTCCCGGTTGGTCTCGTTCAGGATCTCGTGCCGGGCTCCCTGGTATCCCTTCCAGGTCAGCTCGCGCGTGCCGCCGTAGCGGAAGTCCTCCAGGAGTTCGTAGACGAGCGTCATCCCCTGGTTGCAGGGGTCCTCGGTGCCCACTGCCACATGCACCGGCAGCGCGGCCGGGATGCGGGCCTGGTGGCGCGGGTCGTTGATCTTACGGACGCCACGGACCCAGTCCTGGGACAGCCCGGCGCTGAATGCGAAGCCGCACCGCTCGTCCCCCGCGTACGTGGCCACCTCCGCCGCGTCGCGCGACAGCCACTCGAAGCCGGTCCGGTCCTGGATGTGCTCGTACGGGTCGTTGAACGAGGCGAAGAGGGTCGGGGTGAAGGTGGACCGCGCGTTCCGGCCCCGCTCCGCGATCTCCTCGGCGATGCCCGCAAGCGCCTCCTCGGTCTCGGTGCCCGGCAGTGAGCGGAAGGTCCCGGAGAGGATCAGCCCGGCGAGCTCCTCGCCGTACTCCTGGGCGCAGTCGCGGGCCAGCATCGAGCCCATGCTGTGGCCGAGCAGGACCAGGGGCGCACGGGGGTGCGCGGCCCGGGCGCGGTCGCCGATGGCGCGCAGATCCGAGACGATCGCCCGCCAGCCGTCGCCCTCCTCGCCCACGACACCGAAGCCGCCCGTCGAATCGGCGGTGGCTCCGTGGCCGCGGTGGTCCGAGGCGACCACCGCATAGCCGTGGGCGGCGAGGAAGCGGGCGAACCGGTCGTAGCGCCGGGCGTGCTCCGCGGCGCCGTGGGCGATCTGGACGATCGCGCGCACGGCGCCGTTCTCCGGCAGCCAGCTGTAGGTCACGACCCGCGCGCCGTCGGGCATGGGCAGATGGTCGGTGCGGTGGGTGATACCGCCGTCGGGCATTCCGTCTCATCTCCTGGCTCGAATCGATCTGGTGTGAGGGATCTGGTGCGAGTGGATCTAGTGCGGGTGGAAGCCCACTCTCCCTTTGCCTGGCCCGCAAGCCAAGGGCATCGACGCGGTCCTGTCCTCCGGGGCGCGGGGTGTGTAACGATCAAGCGCTTGGTACCGCGTATCGACTGCCGATCCATGTAACTCCCGTGCTTCAGGAGGACCGTTGGACTCGCACGACGCTTCGCTCTCCACCAGCTCCCCCGACTCCCCCGGCTCGGAAGGCGCTTCCGGTTCGCCCAACTCATCCGATTCGACCGGCGCTCCCGCCTCTCCCTCCTCTCCCGCCTCTCCCGCCTCGGCAGATGTTCTCGCCCTGTCGCGGCGGCGCTTTCTACAGGCCGCCGCCGTCGGGACCGCCGCCGTGGGGACCGCCGCCACCACCGCGGCCACCCTGCCCTTCGAGGCGGCCGCCGCCGCACCGGCCCGGGCGGGCTCGCTCTCCTTCACCGCGGCCACCAACGGCGCCGCGACCCTCTCCCCGTCCGGCGATCGCCTGATCGCCGAGGTTCAGAACGTCCTGTGGTCGGTCGCCCGTAAGGGCGGCGAGGCCGTCGCGCTCACACCGGCGGATCTGGAGCCCACCCGGCCGGTGTACTCCCCCGATGGAAAGCTGCTGGCCGTCTGCGCCTACCGGGGCGGCGGATTCCATATCTGGACGCTGCGCCCCGACGGCTCCGGTTTGCGGCAGCGAACGGACGGTCCATGGGACGACCGCGGTCCGGCGTGGTCGCCCGACGGCACCCGGATCGCCTTCGCCTCCGAGCGCGGCGGCGACCCCGTGGCGGGCAGCCCGTACCGGATCTGGGTGCTGGACGTGGCCGGCGGTGAGCTCACCCGGCTCACCGGGGTGGACGGCCAGGACGGGCCGCTCCAGGACGGCGCCTGGGAGGACTTCGACCCCACCTGGTCGGCGGACGGCGAGCGGGTGCTGTTCGTGCGCGGAGCGCTCGCCGGGACGACGCTGAACGCCCATACGGTGGCCTCCGTACGGGCCGACGGCACCGGACCCGTCACGACCGAGCACACGGATCCCACGGCCGGCGCCCAGGTGATGACGCCGTCCGTGTCGGCGGGCGGCCATCTCGCCTATCTGCGCACCACGGCCGCTCCCGCCGCCTCCTGCACGCTGGTCGTGAACGGGGAGCCGGCGGCGATCACGGGCGATGTGCAGCCCGTGCCGCCCCGCTGGGTGTCGCGAGATGAGCTGCTGCTCACCGTGGACGGGCGGTTCCGGGTGTTCCGGGTGCCCTCGGCAACGCGGTCCGGCGCCGACGGAGGCGGAGACGCCGCCGGTGAGAGCACTGCCCGGGCCGGACGCGCGAGTGAGGATGCCGACCGTAAGGCGCTTGCCTACGAGGAGATACCCTTCTCCGCCACCCTCCCCGTCGACCGGCCCCGGTATCGCGTCAAGCGGTACGACTTCGACGGTGGCGGGGTGCGGCCGGTGCGTGGGCTGCATCTGCCCGCACTCTCTCCCGACGGCCGTAAGGTGGCCTTCGCCGCCCTCAACTCCCTCTGGGTCGCCGATGTCTCCGGCGGCCGGGCCCCGCGCCGGGTCGTACGGGCGGCCCCCACCCGGTATCTGCTGGCTCCCACCTGGACGCCCGACGGGCGCGCCCTGGTGTACGCCGACGACCGCGACGGGCTGCTGGCCGTGCGCCGCCGGGACCTGGCCTCGGGCGAGGAGACCGTGCTGGCCTCCGGCGGCCGGGTGCATCCGGCACTCTCCCCCGACGGCAAGCGGCTCGTCAGTGTCGACATGTCGGGAAACCTGGTCCTGCGCGATCTCGACGCCGGTACGGAACGGGTGCTCGCCGCGCCGATGGGCGCCGGAGGGCTGCCGGGCCGGCCGAGCTGGTCGCCCGACGGGCGCTATGTCGCCCTGTGCGATCGCAATCGGCTGAACCAGCGGTTCCGTGAGGGTTACAACCTGATCCGGGTGATCGACGTCAGTACGGGTGCGGCCAGGCAGCACGCCGTCGCACCGCATACCTCCCTCTCCGACCGCTATGACTCCGGGCCGGTCTGGTCCCCCGATGGCCGCCATATGGCGCTCATCTCAGAGTCCGCCCTGTGGCTGCTGCCGGTAGGGGCGGATGGCACCCCCGACGGCGCGCCGCGCCGGCTGACCGACGAGGCCGCCGACCACCCCTCCTGGTCCGGGGACTCCCGCAACGTCCTGTATCTGTCGGCGGGCCGGCTGCGGCTGCTGGACGTCAAGAGCGGCACCGCCAGGACGGTCCGTGTCCCACTGGACCACCGACGGCCGCGCCCCGCGGACACCGTCGTCCACGCCGGGCGGTTCTGGGACGGCACCGGCGGCGAGGGCGGCGGCGCCGGCCGTGACGGCCGTAAGGGCGGCACGGTCCGCGAGGACGTGGACATCGTGGTGCGCGGCGGGCGCATCGCGGCCGTGGAGGCGCACCGGGCCGGTCGGCCCGCGAAGCGGCGCGTCGATGCCTCCGGCCGCACCGTGATCCCCGGGCTGTGGGACGCCCATACCCACCCCTGGCAGTACACCTATGGCGGCCGTCAGACCGCCCTACAGCTCGCGTACGGCATCACCACCGCGGTCTCCCTCGGCGGGTTCGCCTATGAGCAGGCGCGCCTCAGGGAGGCCGTCGCGGCGGGCGCCCTGGCCGGGCCGCGGCTGCTGGCCACCGGTGAGCTGCTGGACGGGCCGCGCGTCGCGTACAGCATGGGCCGGGCGCATCGCACCCGCGACGGTCTGCGGCGCTCTCTGGCGCGCGGTGCCGCGCTCGACTGGGACTTCGTCAAGACCTATGTGCGCGCACCGGGTTGGATCATGGAGGAGGCGGCCCGGTTCGCGCATGAGCGGCTCGGCGTGCGCACCGGCAGCCATCTGTGCTCACCCGGCATACAGCTCGGGCAGGACCTGACGACGCATCTCCAGGCCACCCAGCGGCTGGAGTACGGCCACGCCACGACGGCGACCGGGCACTCCCAGCAGGACCTGACGGAGATCTACACCGCGACCTCCGACTTCCGGCTCATCGCCACGCCGTTCACGGCCTCTCCCCTGGTCGGAGCGAATCCCTCGCTGGCGGAGGACGAGCGGGTCACCCGGCTGATGCCGCCGTGGGACACCGCGCTCGTACGGCAGCTCGCCGGGACGCCCCCGACCTCGGAGCAACTGGCCACGCTGCGCACGGAGATCGGGGTCTACCGGCGGATCCTCGCCGGGGGCGGGGTGGTGGCCCTGGGGACGGACCAGCCGCTGGTGCCGGTGGGCCTCCATCTGCACATGGCGCTGCGCGCCCTGCACCGGTTCGGGCTGTCGCCGGAGGAGGCGCTGCGTACGGCGACCGTCCTCCCGGCGCGGGCCTTCGGCGCCGACCGGGACCTGGGCACCCTGGAGGTCGGCAAGCTGGCGGACCTGACCGTCGTGGACGGCGATCCCTTCACGGACTTCGACACGCTGGTACGGACGGTGTCGGTGCTGCGGGGCGGGATGCCGTACGAGCAGCGCGAGCTGGTCGAGTCCTTCCCGGGGGCCGGTGCCGCGGCGGCACCGCACGGGAAGTCGGCGGATGAGTGGCTGGAGGTGGGACGGCTGCTGCGGCGTGACTCCTGCTGCTCGGTGGACGGCTGAGGGCGATGGGCCGGGGGTGGGAGCGGGGGCTTCGGCCCCCGCTCCCACCCCTGTCCGGTCCGCCCTGCCCGGTCCGCGTCTGCCGGGCCCACGCCTCCGGCCCGTCCCTGTCCGGTCCGCGTCCACGTCCCCGCTCGCGGCCACGCCCCCGCCCCCGCCCGGTCCGCGGCCCCGGTCACCGGGGGACGTCGATCCTGGCCAGGGCTCCCGTCTCCAGGGCGCACCACAGCGCGCCGTCGTGCGGGGCGATGCCGTGCGGTTCGCAGTCGGCCCGGGGCAGGTCGTACGCCGTGATCCGGCCGTCCGTGGTGATGCGGCCGACCCCGCCGCGGCCCCATTCGGTGAACCACAGCGCCCCGTCCGGGCCGCTGGTGATGGCGTGCGGCCGGGCCTGCCGGTCGGGCAGCGGGTACTCGGTGACGGTCCCGTCCACCGTGATGCGGCCGATCTGGCCCGCGCCGATCTCGGTGAACCACAGGGCGCCATCCGGCCCTTGGGCGAGGCCAACCGGCGCGGCGGCCTCGGTCGGCAGGGGGTGGGCGGTCGTATGCCCGTCCATGGTGATCCGGCCTATGGCGTTGCCCTGGTTGAGGGTGAACCACATGGCGCCGTCGGGCCCCGCCGCCATGGCGGACGGGAAGGCTCCGGGCGCGGGGTACTCGGTGATGTCGCCGTCCATGGTGATCCGCCCGATGCGGTCGGCGGCCGACAGCGTGAACCATATGGCCCCGTCCGGGCCCGCGGCGATCCCGTACGGACCGGCGTCGCCGGTCGGCGGGGCGAAGGAGGAGGTCGTGCCGTCCACCGCGATCCGGCCGATGCGGTGGGTACCGTACTCGCTGAACCAGAGGGCGCCATCGGGCCCTTGGGCGATCATCGTCGGCTTGGCTCCGACGGAGTGGACGGCGATCCGGCCGTCGGCGTCCCTGCGGCCGATCGCGCCCTGGTGGACCAGCGTGAACCACAGGGCGCCGTCGGGGCCGCCGGTGAGCGCGTAGGGGCCCGCGTCCGGGTCGCTGACGGTGAAGACGCGGACCGGGTCGGCGAGCCACCGGCCGATCCGTGCCAGCAGCACCTCGCCCGGCTCGGACAGGTGGAAGGCGTGCGGCATGCCCTCGTACTCCTCCAGGCGCACGCTCACCCCGGCGGCGTCGGCCGCCTCGGCGAAGCGGCGGGCGTCGTCCAGGAGCACCTCGTCCGTGCCCACGGCGATCAGCAGCGGCGGCAGCCCGCGCGGATCCCCGTACAGCGGCGACTGCGGGGCCCGGTCGGCGGGCGCGTCGGCCAGGTACTGGGCGCTGATGGAGCCGAGCACGGCCCGGCTCAGTACGTCCTTACTGTCGTTGGCGGCGATCGACGCACCCGTAAGGGCGAAGTCGGTGATGGGTGAGACCGCGATCGCGGCACCGGGCCGCGGGCCTCCGGTCCGCTGGATCTCCAGCAGGGCGGAGAGCACCAGCGTGGCCCCGGCCGACTCCCCGGCGAGAACGACCTCGGCGGCCGGGACGCCGTCGTCCAGCACGCCGCGCCACGCGGCCAGCAGGTCTTCGAGCGCCGCGGGATACGGGTGTTCGGGCGCCAGCCGGTAGTCGACCCGCAGGGCGGGGCGTCCGGTCGCCTTCGACAGCCGATAGGCCATCACCTGCTCGGCCTCGGGCATCGAGTGGGCGAACCCGCCGCCGTGCGCGTAGATCACCGCGCCACCGCGTGCGCCGGGCGCGCGGACCCAGTCGCCCCGCACCTCGGCGTCGGCCGGGAGCGGGGCGCCGATCAGCGCGTCGGGGCGGTCGCGGACCGCCCGTGCCGCCTCGGGCTCCATGGGAACGGTGATGACGTTCGGCAAAGGGTCCTCCGTCGTGGGTGGTCGGGACTCGCGCGTACAGTCAGCGCGCCGCCGACAACGCGGCCGTAAGGGCGGCGGGCGCCTCCGCGAGCGAGGGGCCGTACCAGGTGAGGTGGCGGCCGCTGACCAGGGCCGCCGGGAGGCCGGGGAACGCCTCGGGGCCGTCGTCGGCCGTGAAGCGGTACGGCTCGTCGGGCAGCACCACCAGATCCGCCTCGCCCGCCGTCAGCTCCTGGATCGGGATCCGGGGATAGCGCTCGGGATGCCCGCTGTAGAGGTGCCGTACGCCCAGCCGGGCCAGGACGTCACCGGCGAAGGTGTCCCGGCCCAGGACCATCCACGGACGCCGCCACACCGGTACGACGGCGTGCCGCACCGGGCCCTCGGCCCGTACGTCCGCCCAGGCGGCCTCGGCCGCGTCCAGCCAGCCGGGCCGGGTCAGTCCGCAGCCGCGCACCAGGACCCGCTCCAGCTCGGTGAACGCCTGCTCCAGGGTGCGCACTTCGGTCACCAGGACCTCGAGACCGGCGGCGCGCAGCGCGGCGAGGTCGGAGGGGCGGTTCTCCTCCTCGTTGGCGATCACGAGGTCGGGGGCGAGTGCGGCGATCCGGGCGGTGTCGGGGTTCTTGGTGCCGCCGATCCGCTCCGCGGTGAGGCCGGGCGGATGAGTGCACCAGTCGGTCGCCCCGGCCAGCAGCTCCGGCGCGGTGGCGGCGACGGCCTCGGTGAGCGAGGGCACGAGGGACACCACGCGCCGTATGGGGTTACGAGGGCTCATCGGTCCACCGTACGGCGCGACGAGGCGCACTCGGCCTACCCCGCCTCCGGCAGCGTCTCCCACGGCCAGACGGCCCGGCCGCCACGACCGCCATGGCCGCCATGGCCCCCATGGCCGCCACCGTAGCCGCCGCGGCCTTCCGACAGCAGCCCGACCATCGTGAACAGCTTGTCGCTGAAGCCGCCGATCTCGTACCGGTTCGGCCGGCCGGTGTCGATGGACGTGGCCGCGTAGCCGGTGGTGTTGACGCCGAACACCGGCACCCGCGCCGGGACGGCCTCCGAGACCGGAACGGACCGGCCGCGGCGCGCCTCCGCGAACGCCTGCATGTCCGAGACGATCACCACCCGGTCATGGCCGCGGTAGGCCGCCCGCAGCGCCGCGCCCGTCTCCGTGCCGTGTCCGACCTCGCCGATCCGCGCGCAGAACGCCTCGATGTCGCGGAGCACCGAGCCGCCCGGGGTCAGCCGGTGGCCGAAGTGTCCGGAGGCGAAGCCGACCAGGTCCACCTGGCAGCCGCGGTGCGCGAGCGCGACCCCGAAGAGCGCGCCGACGTCCACATGGCGCACCTGGGAGCGGCCCGAGACCTGCGTCTGCATCGAGCCGGAGGTGTCGACGAGCACGAGGGTGCGGCCCGGCAGCGCCGGGACGGCCGCCGTGGACGCGGTCAGCGCCCGGTCCAGGGCGTGGCCCCAGCGCAGCGACGGCGCGGCCCGGTACGCGGACAGGAAGCGGTACGGGAACTGGTGGGAGCGGGCCACCTCCGCCGGGTCGGCCAGCCGTGCCGCGACCCGTTCGGCGACCGCGTCCGGCAGCCCGGCCTGGTCGAAGTTGCGCAGATTGCGCAGCAGCGCCATGTAGCCCATGGAGGGCAGCACGGCCTGCCAGGCCGGCGCGTCCATTGGCCCCTGAAGCCAGCCCGCGAGCGCCTCCCACGTCATGCCCGCCGTACGGAGCGCATCGGCGGCGTCCGGCCGCTCCAGCACGGCACGGCGCTCCCACTGCGGCAGGGCCGTCAGCCGGGCGCGGGCGCGCAGGGTGCGCAGCGAGACCGGGGGCGCGGCGTCCCCCTGGTGGCGGCGGTCGATGGCGTGCCGGAACAGCTCGCCCTGCCACGGCTTGTCGGGGTCCGGGGCCGCGTGCACCAGTTCCAGGACGTCGGCGAAGCGGAAGCCGTGGCTCTCGGTGTCGTACTTGAGCAGCGAGCGCTCGGAGTAGAGGCGGCGGACGGCGTCGGCGAGGCCGCGCTTGACCGGCTTGGGCAGCGCGCGGCCGTGGTGGGCGGTCCAGTGGGCGAGGAACTCACCGGGTTCGTCGGCGCGCAGACACGCGGCGGCGACGATGGGGCGGTTGCCGCCGTGCAGCCCGGCCGCGAGACGCGCCGCGACGGCCTCGGCCGCGGCGACGAGCGACGCGGTGCGCATGTGGGCCTCGGCGCGCAGCCAGCCGATGAAGCGGACGGTCCAGTCGGCGTCCTCGACGGCGACCGTGCGGACGAGGGTGCGGAAGCGGTCGTCGCGGTCGTCGGAGTGCTCGTAGAAGGTCTGCTCGCCGACCATGTTCACCACGGCCAGCAGCACCAGTTCGGACTTGCTGTCGCGGGCGACGGCGGCGCCGCCCTCGTAGGTGGCCGTGGTGGCCGTGGTGGCCGTGGTGCGCCGGAAGACGCGGTTGAACTTGGTCATGCGGTCATGCCTCTCCCCCGAGTGGGCATTGGGAGGAGGCGGCGCGCCGGTGCGTCGGCAGCGCCTGAGGTCAGGAGTGGGCAGCGGACCGTTCTGGAAAGGAAGTAACCGCGGCCCGCGCACCAGGCGCCCCGATGCCGTGCGCGCGCCTCCCGAGATCACAGTCGACGACGGTGTGTTTCCCACCCCGCACCGGGCGGGGTGTTTCAGGAATCGAACCCAAATCGACCGAAGTAACCGTCGTCTTCGCACCGGGAGGTGCGTTCACGGATACGACAGTAGGGGGCCGCCTCCTCGGCCGTCATCCGGTTTTCCCTCCCCCCGCGCGACACAAGCCCGCACAGCACAGCACAAGCCCGCACAGCACAGCACCGCGGCCCGGAGCGTGCGCTCCGGGCCGCGGTGTGCGTGGTGCGGACGGTGGGTCAGGAAGCCACCGGCGCCATCTTGTCGACGATGCCGGGGTGGGCGTCCATCCACTTCTGGACGCCCTTCTCCTCGTTGCCCTTACCGGCGTCCTGGATGGCCTGCTCCAGGCTCGCCAGCTCCTTCTCCGTCATGTGCCACTTCTTCAGCCACCCGTTGAACTCGGGGAACTTCTTCGGGAAGGACTTGTTGGCGAGGGTGTGGAGCTGGTTGCTGGCCCCGAACGCCTTCTTCGGGTCGGCGAGCTTGGTCAGCTTGTACTTGCTGTAGGCCCAGTGCGGGGTCCACAGGACCACGGCCACCGGCTCCTTCTTGGCGTACGACCGCTCCAGCTCGGCCAGCATCGCCGGCGAGGAGCCGTCGCTGACCTTGTACTCCTTGTCCAGGCCGTACTCCTTGAGCACCTTGCCCTTCAGGAGCTTCATCTCGCCGGTCCCGGGTTCGATACCGACGATCTTGCCGTCGAAGGTGTCGGCCTTCCCCTTGAGGTCGGCGAGCGACTTCACGTCCTTGACGTAGGACGGCACCGCGATCTCCAGGGAGGTCTTGTCGTACCACGACCCGACGTCGACCAGGTTCTTCTTGTATCTGTCCCAGTACTGCTTCTGGGCGACCGGTAGCCAGCCGTCGAACTCGACGTCGACCTGTCCGGTGCTCATCCCGGTGAACATCGAGCCGACGTCGTACTGCTTGATCTCCGGCTTGTAGCCACGGCGCTCGAGGACGTTCTTCCACAGGTAGGTGGTGGCGATGTCCTCGTCCCACGGGAAGTAGCCGATCATCGGCGCGGCGCCCGCGTCCTTGCCCTTCTGGTCGGCGCCGCCGGGCACCGGGGCGAGCTTGTTGGCCATGCCCGGGTTCTGCTTCAGCCAGGCGCGCACGCCCTGCTGCTCCTTGCCCTTACCGGCGTCCTGGATGGCCGACTCCAGGCTGGTGAGCTGCTTCTCGTCCAGCTTGAAGTTCTTGATCCACTTGGCGACCTGCGGGTTCTCCTTGGAGAAGCCCTTGCGAGCGAGGGAGTCGATGTGGTCGCCCTTGCCGAAGGCGCCCTTGGGGTCCTTCAACTTGGTGAGCTTGTACTTGTCGTACGCCCAGTGCGGGGACCACAGGGTGACCGCGATCGGCTCCTTCTTGGAGTAGGAGCGGTCCAGCTGGGAGAGCATGGCCGCGGTGGAGCCCTTGACCAGGCTGAAGTTCTTGTTCAGCCCATAGTCCGGCATGACCTTGTCCTGCATCAGCTTCATCTCACCGGCACCGGGCTCGATGCCGACGATCTTCTTCTTGAAGGTGCTGGACTTCTTCTCGAGGTCCTCCAGGGTCTTCACGCCCTTGACGTACGAGGGGACCGCGACCTCCAGGGAGGTGGGGCCGTACCAGGAACCGAGGTTCTCCAGCTTGCTCTTGTACTTCGACCAGTACGAGGCGTGGGTGGTGGGCAGCCAGGAGTCCGTCTCGAAGTCGATGTTGCCCGCGGCCATACCGGTGTACAGCGCGCCGACGTCGTACGACTGGACCTTGGGCTTGAAGCCGCGCTGCTCCAGGAGTTCCTTCCACAGGAAGGTGGAGGCGACGCCCTCGTCCCAGTTGATGTAGCCGATGTTGACCGACTGGCCCTTGCCGACGTTGGCGGAGACCTTGGGGCCCTCGTCGTTGCCGCCGAACATGCTCATACCGCCGGCGACCAGCGCCAGGACGACCACGCCGACCATGGCGACGGAGGTCGCGGGGCGCCAGTGCAGCACCTTCAGACCGCTGAGCGCCTTGGCCTTCTCCTTGGCCAGCGCGCGGCGGGCCAGCGGGGAGACGCGCTGATTGAGCGCGCTGGTCATCCGGTCCAGGTACATGGCCAGGATGACGACCGCGATGCCGCCCTCGAAGCCCATGGCGACGTCGACGGAGCTGATCGCCTGGAAAACGGTGGAGCCCAGGCCCTCGGCGCCGACCATACCGGCGATGACGACCATGGACAGCGCCAGCATGATGACCTGGTTGACGCCCGCCATGATGGTGGGCAGGGCCAGCGGAAGCTGAACACGCAGCAGGGTACGGCGCGGATGGGTGCCGAAGGCGTCGGCCGCCTCGACCAGCTCCGCATCCACCTGCCGGATACCCAGTTCCGTCATGCGGACGCCCGGAGGCATCGAGAAGATGACGGTGGCGACGACACCGGGGACCACCCCGAGGCCGAAGAAGAAGATGCCCGGGATCAGGTAGACGAAGGCGGGCATCGTCTGCATGAAGTCCAGCACCGGACGGATCACGGCGCTCACCGCGCGGTTGCGCGAGGCCCAGATGCCGAGCGGCACCGCGAACACGATGGTGATCACACCGGCGACCAGCACCAGTGCGAGGGTGTTCATCGCCTCGCCCCACAACTCGATCGAGTCGATGAGGGCGAATCCCAGGAAGGCGAGCACGGCGGGCAGCAGCCCGCGCAGCCACCAGGCGAGCAGCGCCAGGATGCCCGCGAGCAGCAGCGGCTCGGGGCCGCTGAGCACCGTGTTCACCCCGTCGTACATGCCCTGGACGACGCTGGAGATGAAGTCGAAGAGCCAGCTCAGATTGTCTCGGAGCCAGTTGACGCCGGAGTTGATCCAGTCGCCGAGCTGAAGCCTAGGCACCGGTGATCACCTTCTTGGTGGTCTCGGGCGCGTCCGGAGAGCCACCGGACGGCGACCGGGCCCCGTCGGGCCCGCCGTCCGGCTCGCCGAGGGCGGCGAGCAGCCGGGCGCGGGTGACGACGCCGGTGAGCGCGCCGTCGTCGTCGGTCACGGCGACCGCGACTCCGCTGCGCGAGCAGGGCTGGAACAGCTCGATGATCGGGGTTCCCTCGGTGACGGTGGCGGGCGCGGCGGTCAGCACGTCCTGCGCGGTGCGGAGCGTGGTGCCGTCGTCGGTCTTGGTGCCCAGCACCTCGTCCGGCTCGGACATGATCGCGCCGGCGGTGAGCACCCGGCTGCGGTCCACGTCCTGGGTGAAGGAGGCGACGTAGTCGTTGGCGGGGGTGACCAGGATGTCCTCGGCGGTGCCGATCTGGACGATCCGGCCGTCGCGCATCACGGCGATGCGGTCGCCGAGCCGCATGGCCTCGTTCAGGTCGTGGGTGATGAAGACGATGGTCTTCTTGAGCCGCTTCTGGAGCTGGAGCAGCTGATCCTGCATATCGCGGCGGATCAGCGGGTCCAGCGCGCTGAAGGACTCGTCCATCAGCAGCATGTCGGCGTCGGTGGCCAGGGCCCGGGCGAGGCCGACGCGCTGCTGCATACCGCCGGAGAGCTCATCGGGCCAGGACTTCTCCCAGCCGGCCAGGCCCACCAGCTCCAGCGCCTCGGTGGCGCGCCGGACGCGCTCCTCACGCGGCACGCCCTGCACCTCGAGGCCGTAGGCGGCGTTCTCCAGGACGCTGCGGTGCGGGAAGAGGGCGAAGTGCTGGAAGACCATGCTGATCTTGCGGGACCGGACCTCGCGCAGCCCCCTGGGGGTGAGCGCGGTCAGGTCGTCGTCGTCGAAGAGCACGCGCCCCGCGGTCGGCTCCAGCAGCCCGTTCAGCATCCGCAGCAGGGTGGACTTGCCGGACCCGGACAGACCCATGACGACGAAGATCTGGCCCGCCTCGACGGCGAAGGAGGCATCGACGACCGCCGCGGTCGTACCGTTCGCTCGGAGCTCCTCACGGTCCGCACCGCCTTCCAGCTGTGCCACCGCCTCATCGGGTCGTCTGCCGAACACCTTGTACAGGTGCTCGGCTCGCAATTTGGCCACATGTACCTCTCAGATCGCACCAAAAAGCGACCCGCCACCCCCGCCGGCGGGTCGTGGAGCGGTACGGCATCGGACCGCTGACCGCCGCAATAGTTGAATCACTGAACGGGTTCGCTCCGGGGGCGCGCCTGCCCCGATCGGTTTGGCGTAAACCAAACGGTGATCCAGTTCACATTATCCTCGGAATCAGTGTCAGTGGAGTAGTGCATAGTCGTTTTCGTGACGCGACGCCTGATGCTCCTCGACACCGCCTCCCTCTACTTCCGGGCCTATTTCGGGGTCCCGGACTCGGTCCGGGCCCCCGATGGCACGCCGGTGAACGCCGTTCGCGGGCTCCTGGACTTTATCGCCCGGCTCGTCCAGGACCACCGCCCGGACGATCTGGTGGCCTGCATGGACTTCGACTGGCGCCCGGCCTGGCGGGTAGCCCTGATCCCCACGTACAAGGCCCACCGGGTGGCCGAGGAGGCCCCGGAGGGGGCCGGGGTGGACCAGGAGGAGGTGCCGGACACCCTCTCCCCGCAGGTCCCGGTGATCGACGAGGTGCTGGACGCGATCGGCATCGCCCGGGTCGGCGCCGCGGGCTACGAGGCCGACGACGTGATCGGCACGCTCACCGGCCGGGCGGCCGGCCCGGTCGACATCGTCACCGGCGACCGCGACCTGTTCCAGCTGGTGGACGACGAGCGCGAGGTGCGGGTGCTCTACCCCGTCAAGGGCGTGGGCACCCTCCAGCTCGTCGACGAGTCCTATGTACGCGAGAAGTACGGAGTGTCCGGCCGGGGGTACGCGGAGCTGGCGCTGCTGCGCGGCGACCCCAGCGACGGGCTGCCGGGGGTGCCCGGCGTCGGCGAGAAGACCGCCGCCAAGCTGCTGGCCGCCCATGGCGACCTGGCCGGGATCATGGCCGCCGTCGACGACCCCGCCGCCAAGCTGACCCCCGCCCAGCGCAAGCGGCTGGCCGAGGCGCGGGCGTATGTCGAGGTCGCCCCGAAGGTGGTCCAGGTCGCCTCGGACGTGGCGCTTCCCCCCTTCGAGGCGGCGCTGCCGCGGGCGCCGCGCGACCCTGGAGCCGTGGCGGCGCTGGCCGAGCGCTGGGGATTGGGCGGATCTTTGCGCAGATTGCTGTCCACTCTTGAGGGGTGAGCTGTTAGGTTAGGTAAACCTAACTCTTATTGATCAGGGAGGTCTCCATGGCGGACCGTCCGGCCCGTAAGACGCGCACGCCGCATCGCGCACAGGTGGTGCGCACCGACCGGCTGACCCCGCACATGGTGCGGGTCGTCCTGGGCGGCGACGGCCTCGCGGACTTCCATGCGGGCGAGTGGACCGATCACTACATCAAGCTGCTCTTCCCGACCGGGGGTGCCGTCTACCCCGAGCCGTTCGACCTGGAGCGGATCCGCGCCGAGTTCCCGCGCGAGCAGTGGCCGGTCACGCGGACGTACACGGTGCGGGCGTGGGACCCGGCCGCCCGCGAGCTGACGGTGGACTTCGTGACCCATGGCGACGAAGGGCTGGCCGGGCCGTGGGCCGCCCGGGTCCGGCCCGGCGAGGAGATCCACTTCATGGGGCCGGGCGGTGCCTACGCCCCCAGCGCCGAGGCCGACTGGCATCTGCTCGCGGGTGACGAGAGCGCGCTGCCCGCGATCGCCACCGCGCTGGAGCGGCTGACCGACAGCCGGGCGGGGGGCGCGGCCGAGGTGCCGGTGCGCGTGTTCATCGAGGTGGCGGACGAGACGGAGGAGCTCAAGGTCACCGCGCCCGAGGGGGTCCAGGTGAGCTGGCTGCACCGGGGCGCCGCACCGGTCGGCGAGGCGCTGGTGGCGGCCGTACGGGGGCTGGAGTTCCCGCCCGGGCAGCTGCACGCCTTCGTGCACGGCGAGGCGGGCTTCGTGAAGGAGATCCGCCGCCATCTGCGCCGGGAGCGCCAGATCCCGCGCGAGTGGCTGTCCATCTCCGGGTACTGGCGGCGCGGCCATGACGAGGACGGCTGGCAGGCGTCGAAGCGGGAGTGGAACCAGCAGGTCGAGGCGGAGCAGGAGGGCGCGGCGCCGGAGGAGGCCGCCGCGTAGGGGCGCGGCGCGGGAAGTCGTCGCGTAGCGCCGCGGCGCGTACGACCGTCAGGCCCCGGCCGGGTGCATCCGGCCGGGGCCTTCGCATGCACCCGTGTACTGGCAACCGGCCAGGGCTGTCGCGCGCGCCGGCCTCGGGGGCCACGGCAGAGCGACCGGCATCGATCCGGCGTCGCGGAGGGGCGTACTCCGGCTCATCGGAGCCCATCTCAGAAGCTTGACATATCGTCATATGAGCTCTGTTCACGCCTTTTTCGCACCTTCCGCACCTATCCCTCTTTTGGTTCACTCACATCGAGCGAGAGTTTCGGCACCACGGTGACCTCGGGGCCGACCCGTTCCATGCATGACTCGCCCTATTACGGCCGGCACCCGGGCACGAGTCGAGTCCCTCTCAAGTCGCCATCACCGGTCATGCGGTCCCCGCTGAAGGCCGTGGCGTCCCGGGCCCCGAGGGTCCGTCTCCCCTTCCACCCCTCTGCGCGACGGAAGCCGGTACGGGCAACGGCCACCTGCCCATCCCTCCTCTCTCGGCACACCCGCCCACAGCAAGACGATCGAACAGGAGAAAACTCATGCCCATCACCTCCCTCACCCCCAGCCAGGGCACGGTCGGCACCACGGTCAACATCAACGGCACGTCGCTGGGCACGACCGTCTCGGTGAACTTCGGCGGCGCCGTCGTCACCCCGACGGCGGTCTCCAACACCCTGGTCACCTTCGTGGTCCCCTCTTCCGCGCCGTGCTCGGGCCAGGTCTCGGTCAGCACCAACCTGTCGAACGGAACCAGGACCAACGCGGTGCCGTTCTTCGTCATCGTGAAGCCGACGACCACCGGGCTGGGCGAGACCTGCCTGCCCGCCGCCGGTGGTGCGCTCACGGTCTTCGGCACCGGCTTCGCGGCCGGGGGCACCGTCAACGTGGGCGCGCTCACTCCGGTCGCGTTCGCCGCCGGCGGCAGCAACACCTCGGTCACCGTCACCGCTCCGGCCCACACCCCGGCCGGCTGCTTCGACACCCAGCAGGTCACGGTCACTACGGCAGGCGGCGCAAGCACCACGGGCGTCACCCAGATCGACTACTACAACCCTCCGTCCCTGGCCGCCGCCACACTGACCCCTGCCACGGGCCCGGCGGGGACCGAGACCACCATCTCCGGCGCCACCTGCCTCATCGGCATCACCGACGTGACGTTCACCGACTCGGCGGCCACCGCCTTCACGGGCCTGGCCTTCACCCCCATCGACGACACCTCCATCGTCACCGCGGTGCCCGCCGCGGCGGCCGCGGGCGCCGGGGCCTTCACGGTCACCACCTGTGGTGGCACATCCGGCCCCGCCACCTTCACCGTCACCTGATCCACCGACCGTGGGCGGGTAAGGCCGGCACGATCACCCCCCGGGTCAGCACCCCGCATGGCACACGGTGATTTCCGATCCCCCGTGCCCTGGCCGACGTCCCGCCGGTCAGGGCACGGCCGTCCGCACGGCTCAAGAAGGAGAAGGACGTCATGGCCCCCGTAGTGACCAGCGTCAGCCCCGCACAAGGCAATCCGGCCGGGGGCACCCCTGTCACCATCAATGGTTCCGGCTTCATCGGCGCCACCGTGGTCAGGTTCGGTCCGAATCTCGCCACCAATGTGGTCGTCGTGAGCAACACACAGATCACGGCAAGGACTCCGCCGGGAAGCGGCACTGTCAAGGTCACGGTCACGGGGCCGACGGGCACCAGCACCCAGAACGTGTTCTTCAGCTATACGACGGTCGCGGCTCCGGTGCTCACCACGCTCAGCCCGACCTCGGGGCCCACCGGCGGCGGCAATACGGTCACCATCACCGGCACCAACCTCACCGGCGCCACCCAAGTCCTCTTCGGCACCACACCCGCCACCATCCTCACCAACACCCCCACCCAAATCACCGTCACCGCCCCCGCCGGCACCGGCACCATCAACGTCACCGCCACCACCCCAAGCGGCACCAGCAACCCACTCCCCTACACCTACACCACCATCTCCACCCCCACCCTCACCAACCTCAACCCCACCTCAGGCCCCACCTCCGGCGGAAACACCGTCACCATCACCGGCACCAACCTCACCGGCACCACCCAAGTCCTCTTCGGCACCACACCCGCCACCATCCTCACCAACACCCCCACCCAAATCACCGTCAGCGCGCCGGCGGGACCGGCGTCGGTGGTGAACGTGACCGTCACCACGCCAGGGGGCACCAGCAATCCGCTGTCGTACATCTATGTCGCCGCCCCGGTCGTCACCGGTGTGAGTCCGCAGTTCGGTCCGGACACCGGCGGGAACTCCGTCACCATCACCGGCAGCGGGCTGGCCCTGGCCAGCGCCGTCAACTTCGGTTCCAGCCCCGCCACCGGCTTCACCGTGATCTCCGACAATCAGCTGACGGCGACCGCTCCCCCCGGCACCGGTACGGTCGTGGTCACCGTGACCACACCGGGCGGCACCAGCACTCTGGGCCCGGGGAACCCGTACTACACCTATCTCGGCGCCCCGGTGATCAATTCGCTGGTCCCGGACGAGGGTTCGTCGCTGGGCGGCGACTCCGTCACGATCAACGGCTCCAACCTCACCTACACCGACGCCGTGACCTTCGGGGGAGTCCCGGCCTCCTTCAGCGTCCTCTCGGACAACCTGGCCGTGGCGACGGCTCCGGCCCATGCGGCCGGAACCGTCAATGTTCAGCTCCACACCCCCGCGGGCAACAGCAACACCCTCCCCTTCACCTACGATCCGGCCTGAGCCCACCGCGGTGGGCGACGGGCTCAGCCGACCGAGGAGTACGCCACGACTCCACGCAGCAGCCCGTCGACCGCGCGGCGGGCGCTGCGCGCCACGGTGCCCTCGGGGGCCGCCGCGGCGATCTGGCCGAGCACATCGATCAGTTGCTTGGTCCAGCGCACGAAGTCACCGGCGGGCATGTCGATTTCGCGCAGCACCTCGTCGAGCCCATGGCCGGAGGCCCACCGGTAGGCGGCCCAGGCGAAGCCCAGGTCCGGTTCGCGCTGGCCGACGCCCTCCGCCTGGTTGATCTTGTGCTGCTCCTCCAGGGCGTCCAGCCGCCCCCATATGCGCACCATCTCGCCGAGCGCGTCCTTGGCCCGGCCCGGGGGCAGCTTGGGCGGCAGCGCGTCATCGGCCGTCCGCGCCTCGTAGACCAGCGCGGAGGCGCAGGCCGCGAGCTCGGCCGGGGGCAGCCCCTCCCAGACGCCCTCCCGCAGACATTCGCTGGCCAGCAGGTCCAGCTCGCCGTACAGCCGCGCCAGCCGTCTGCCCTCGTCCGTGACCTCGTCGCCGCGCAGATAGCCGAGCTCGCTCAGCAGGGAGCAGATCCGGTCGAAGGTGCGGGCGATGGTGTTCGTACGGCCCTCGATGCGCCGCTCCAGCTGCCGGGTGTCGCGCAACAGCCGGTGGTAGCGCTCGCCCCAGCGGGCGTGGTCCTCGCGGTCGCTGCACCCGTGGCAGGGGTGGGCGCGGATGGCCGCACGCAGCCGGCTGATCTCGGTGTCGTCGGCGGCGGGCGAGCGCTCCTTGCGGTGGCGCCGCATATCGTGGTGGCCGGCCTTGGTGCGCAGCGCGGAGGCCAGATCGCGGCGCGACTGGGGGCTGCGCGGATTGAACGACTTGGGGATCCGCATCCGGTCCAGCGGCTCGACCGGAACCGGGAAGTCGATCGACGCCAGCCGCTTGACCTGCCGCTCGGCGGTGAGCACCAGGGGCCGCGGCCCGTCGTGGTACTCCATGCCGCGGTGGCCGCCCACCCGCCCCGCGGGCAGCCCGGGGTCCAGCACCAGCGCGAGTCCGGCGAACTTGCCGGTGGGCACGTGGATGACATCGCCGGGGCGGAGCTTCTCCAGGGCGACCGCGGCGGCCGCGCGCCGCTGGGCGGCGCCCTGCCGGGCCAGCTCGGTCTCGCGGTCCTTCAGCTCGCGGCGCAGCCGCGCGTACTCGTCGAAGTCGCCGAGGTGGCAGGTCATGGAGGCGCGGTAGCCCTCCAGACCCTCCTCGTTGCGCTGCACCTGACGGGAGATCCCGACGACCGCCTTGTCGGCCTGGAACTGCGCGAAGGAGGTCTCCAGCAGCTCGCGCGAGCGGTGCCGCCCGAACTGGGAGACCAGGTTGACCGCCATGTTGTACGACGGCTTGAAGGAGGAGCGCAGCGGATACGTGCGGGTGCCGGCCAGCCCGGCGAGCGCCGCCGGGTCCATGGTGCGCTGCCACAGCACCACCGCATGGCCCTCGACGTCGATACCGCGCCGCCCGGCGCGGCCGGTCAACTGGGTGTACTCACCGGGGGTGATGTCGACGTGCTGCTCGCCGTTCCACTTGACGAGCTTCTCCAGCACCACCGAGCGGGCGGGCATGTTGATGCCGAGGGCGAGGGTCTCGGTGGCGAAGACCGCCTTGACCAGGCCGCGGACGAAGAGCTCCTCGACAACTTCCTTGAAGGTGGGGAGCATTCCGGCGTGGTGGGCCGCGATGCCCCGCTCCAGGCCCTCCAGCCATTCGAAGTACCCCAGCACATGGAGGTCTTCGTCGGGGATCCCGGCGGTGCGCTCCTCGACGATGGCCCGCACCCGGGAGCGCGCCGACTCGTCGTTGAGCCGCAGCCCCGCGTGGAGGCACTGCTGGACGGCGGCCTCGCAGCCGGCCCGGCTGAAGATAAAGGTGATGGCCGGAAGCAGCCCCTCGGCATCGAGCCGGTCGATCACCTCGGGGCGGCCGGGGGTCCAGATCCGGCTGCGCTGACGGCGCTCGCGCTCCCGGTCCGCCTCGCGCATATTGCGGCCGCGGCGCTTGTCACGGCCGAAGGTGGGGCGGCTGTTCTCCATCCGGGCCAGCCGGACCAGATCGGGGTTGACCTCACGGCGCCCGCCCTGGTCGCCGTCCTGGCCGCTCTTCTCCTCGAACAGGTCGTACATCCGGCGCCCGGCCAGCACGTGCTGCCACAGCGGCACCGGGCGGTGCTCGGAGACGATGACCTCGGTGTCACCGCGGACGGTGTCCAGCCAGTCGCCGAACTCCTCGGCGTTGGAGACGGTCGCGGAGAGTGACACCAGCGTCACCGACTCGGGGAGGTGGATGATGACCTCCTCCCAGACCGCGCCCCGGAACCGGTCGGAGAGGTAGTGAACCTCGTCCATCACCACATAGCCGAGGCCGAGCAGCGACTGGGAGCCGGCATAGAGCATGTTCCGCAGCACCTCGGTGGTCATCACGACCACCGGTGCCCCGGAATTGACGCTGTTGTCCCCGGTGAGCAGGCCGACCTGGTCGGCGCCGTAGCGCTTCACCAGGTCGGTGTACTTCTGGTTCGACAGCGCCTTGATGGGCGTGGTGTAGAAGCACTTGCGGCCCTGGGTCAGCGCCAGGTGGACGGCGAACTCGCCCACGATGGTCTTGCCGGAGCCGGTGGGAGCGGCGACCAGCACGCCCTTGCCGCTCTCCAGGGCCTTGCACGCCTCGATCTGGAACGGGTCCAGCTCGAAGTCGTACATCTCGCGGAAGGGGGCCAGCGCGGTGGCCTGCTCGGCGGCCCGGGCGCGGGACGCCGCATAGCGCTCGGCGGGAGATAGCTCGTCGGTCATCGTATCTACGAGCCTACCGGCCACCTCCGACAGCGCACGCGATCTTTATCGGGGCTTTGTTCGGCCCACCGGACCGGGCCGCTCACCGAGCCGCCCGCCGGGCCGTCCGATGGGACGGCCACAGGCGGGCGGGATGGGTGGGTACGGCCGGATACATCCGGATACGGGCGCGTACGGCCCGGTACTGCTATGTGACGTCGTCGTAGCCGTTGCGCCGGGTGGGGCCGGAGTCGTCCCCGTCGGTGAGCTCCGGCATGGCGCCGGGCGCGGCCACCGCCTCGGGGGTCAGATCCAGCTGGGACGCCTCGTCGTCGCTCAGCCCGAAGTCCGGGTCGGCTTCCCGGCGGCGCCTCTTGCGCCGGTCATTGAGCAGGGCGACGCCGACGGCGCCGAAGTAGAGCACGACGACCGGCCCGGCCAGGGCGAACATGCCGATCGGGTCGGTGCTGGGAGTGGCGATGGCGCCGAAGACCGTGATCCCCATGATCATGGCGCGCCACCAGCCGAGCATCCGGCGTCCGCTGAGGATGCCGGTGAAGTTCAGCAGGATCAGCAGCAGCGGAAGCTCGAAGGCGAGCCCGAAGACGACGACCATCCGGGCCAGCAGATCGAGGAAGTCGTCCAGTGGGAGGAGGTTGTTGGCCCCCTCCGGGGTGAAGCCGATGAGGACCTTGGCGCTGGTCGGCAGGATCAGGTACGCGAAGTACGCGCCGCCGACGAAGAGGGGGACGCCGAGCCCGACGAAGAACAGGCCGTACTTCTTCTCGTTGCGGTGCAGCCCGGGCGCGAGGAAGGCCCACAGCTGGTAGAGCCAGACCGGAGTGGCCACCACCAGACCGGTCGTGAAGGAGACCTTCAGCATGATCGTGAACGGCGACAGCAGACCGTTCACGGTGAAGTAGGCGCAGTCGTGGCCCTTGCCCCCCGCGCCCCCCTTGCCCGTGAGATCGGAGAACGAGACCCCGCCGCAGCCGACGGCGTCCAGCACCGGCCGCATCAGGAACTTCGCGATGTCCATGTAGTAGAACATCGCGATGATCGTGATCACACAGATCGCCAGGACCGATTTGAGCAGCCGGTTGCGCAACTCACGCAGGTGCTCGGAGAGGGGCATCCGCCCCTCGGGGTCCTTCTCCTTTTTGCGGGCAGACTTGAGCAACCCACGTCCTCATCTCGTGCGTCCGGTGGCGGCCCTTCGCGCCGCCTTCAAGTGGCCCTGGATCAGCGCTTGGTGGTGTCGCTCGGCTCCGACACCGGGCGCGAGCTGGTCACGTCTCCGGGCGCGGCCTGGATGGTGCGGTGAGTGGCGTCGTCCTGACCGGGGTGGGGCGGGTCGGCCGGCGCGCTCTGCTGCTGGCCGTCCGACTTCATGGCCTTCGCCTCGCTCTTGAGGATCCGGGCCGACTTGCCCAGCGAGCGCGCCATGTCCGGAAGCTTCTTGGCACCGAAAAGCAGCAGCACGACGACAAGGATGAGGAGAATCTCGGGAACGCCGATCTTTCCGAACAGCATAAGCGTCTACCTTCTCACCGAGGCGGCTGGGGGTGGGGCTGCCCGACCGGTCGGACAGGTGTCCGGCAGCCGTGCTGTCAGCGATCGTAGCGCGCGGGGGTAAACCGGAAGCAATCCCCGTGCGGACTCCGGGTTGCGGCCCTCCGCCTCGTTTCCGGGGCCACGAAATCTCAGCGTACCCCGCTTGGCTGTGGGGCAGCAGAGTGCCCATCAGCGGCGACCTTCACCACCGCCACGGCGCGGCTGTCACTGCCGACGCAGAGCGTCGACGGTTGACCCCAGCGGAGCCGAGGCCCGCTCCAGGTCCTCCGCGGCCCGGGTGATCCGCTCCGAGCTGGCCGACACCTGCCGGGCCAGCCTGCGGACCTCGGCGTAGACCCGCACCGAGAGCACGGTGAGAACGGCGATTCCGCAGAAGGCGAGGGCGAGGGCGAGCATCGGCCAGAGCATGCCGCAGAGCCTAGACGGTGGAGTGCAGCCGCAGTGTACGCACCCCGCCCCCGGTGAGCAGCTCCACGATCCGCTCCCCCGCCGGTTTGCGCACCGCGGTTCCGCAGTCGGGGCAGGTGAAGGAGTAGAAGGTGGTGCGGTGGCTGGCCCCGATGGCCAGCCGCAGGGCGCCCGCGGCCAGCTCGAACCGGCCGCGGCACTGCGGACAGGCTGCCTTGAAGATCACCGACGTGGCGCTCCCCCGTGCGGTCACTGTGTGCGTCCCTTCACTCACCGTACGCCGCGAGCGCCTGCCGCGCCGCGTCCCGAGCACTGTCCGCCAGCTCCCGCGGCGAGACGATCCTGCCGTCCCTGCCCAGCCGCAGCGCCAGCCGCCGCAGCGAGCCGGGGTCGGGTGCGCGCAGCGTGATCCGGAGGCCGCCGTCGGGCAGCTCATCGGCGCTGTCGTGCGGGTAGTACTCGGCGACCCAGCGCCCGCCGGGGCCGACCTCGACGACCACCTCGGGGTCCTCGGCGCCGGTCTGCACCAGGGCGGAGGACAGCTCCGACAGGTCGCGCAGCTCGATCGGCGGCGGGTCGGAGGCGTCGTCCAGCAGCTTGATCTCGACGACCCGGTCCAGCCGGAAGGTCCGCCGCGCCTCGGAGAGGCGGCACCACGCCTCCATATAGGTGCGGCCGACGGCGAAGAGCCGGATCGGGTCGACCTCGCGCTCGGTGATCTCGTCACGCGCGGGTGAGTAGTAGCGCAGCCACAGCCTGCGGCGCTCGGAGATGGCGCGGTCGACGTCGGCGAAGACCCCGCCCTCCGATTCGAAGATCACCGAGAGCCGGGAGCTGGCGCCCGCCGCCTCGCCCGCCGCGGCCTCCAGCTTGGCGGTGGCCCGCAGCAACGCGTCCCGGTCGCCCTCGCGCAGCCCGGGGAGGGTGGCGACCGCGCGGGCGGCGACCAGCAGCGCGGTGGCCTCGTCGGCGGCCAGCCGCAGCGGCTCGGCCACGTCATCGGGGTTGTGCCACCAGATCCGCTCGCCGTCGGTGTCGATGTCCATCAGATCGCCGCCGCGGAAGCTGGTGCCGCACAGCGGCAGCACATCCAGGTCGGCGATCAGCTCGTCCTCGCTGATGCCGAAGGCCCGGGCGACGTCGGCTACGCGGGCGCCGGGGCGCTCGCGCAGATACGTCACCAGGGAGAGCATCCGCCGGGTCTGGTCAATGGCGTTTCCGGCCATGGTGAAGTAGATCCGTCCCCTCAGCCCTTGGCGACCGCGCGCAGCCGGTCCACGACATCCGCCCGCAGTTCCTCGGGCGCCAGTACGACCACATCCGGGCCGAACTCCACGAGCCAGGCGTCCAGGCCGTGCCCGTAGGGAATCTCCAGCTCGTCCCAGCCGTCGCCGCCCTCCCGGGTGGACAGCGCCTTCGCCCGCAGCGGATAGCCGTGGCCCGAGCGCAGCCGGATCCGGGCGGTGCCGTTGGCGGTCTCGCCCGCCCAGCTCTCCACGGTCTCCCGGACGGTGACGTGGTCGGGCACCTCGGTGGTGAACGCGCCGGACCGCAGCCGGACCCGGCCGGTGATCCGGGAGAGCCGGAAGACCCGCTCGGCGGCGCGGTCGCGGTCCCATCCGGCGAGGTACCAGTGGCCGCGCCAGCACTCCAGGGTCCAGGGCTCGACCTGCCGCTGCTCGGGGCGCGCGGCGTTCGCCTTGCGGTAGTCGAAGACGACGGGGCGGCGGTCGCGGCAGGCGAGCATCAGCGGTTCGAAGGCGCTCTCATGGACCGGGATGCGCGGCTCCAGCGCGCTGTGCCCGGGCGTGTCGTAGGGATCCTCGGCGACCGGCATCCCGGCGGCGCGCAGCTTCTGAAGTGCGCCGCTGGCGGCGCCCGCGAGCCGGGCCTGCTGCCAGACCTTGGCGGCGAGGCCGAGTGCGGCGGCCTCCTCGGCGTCGAGGGTGATCGGCGGGAGGCGGTTGCTGTCCCGGCGGGCGAGATAGCCGATCTCGCCGTCGAGGCCCTCCACCGTCTCGATGATCAGGCCGAGTTCGCGCAGATCGTCCTTGTCGCGTTCGAACATGCGGTTGAACGCTTCGTCATTGGCCGTGTCGGTCTGGAGGTACGCCTCTATGGAGCCCCGCAACTCCCGTTTGGTCAGCGGACGCCGCGTTCCCAGCAGGCACAGGGCCAGGTTCATCAACCGCTCGGCCTTGGCAATCGCCATCGACGCCCTTTCTTCGTGACCTTACGCACGTGACCGTACCGCTACCGGGACGCACGGCAAAAGCCGAGGGCCCCCGCTCACCGGCAGGAGCCCTCGGCGCGACGGACGGCCGTCTCAGACGGAGACCAGGTCGCAGACGAAGATCAGCGTCTCGCCCGGCTTGATCCGGCCACCACCGGCGCCCCGGTCGCCGTAGCCGAGGTGCGGCGGGACGATGAGCTGGCGGCGGCCGCCGACCTTCATCCCCTGGAGGCCCTGGTCCCAGCCGGAGATGAGCTGGCCCACACCGAGCTGGATCCGCAGCGGGGTGCCGCGGTTGTAGCTCGCGTCGAACTCCTCACCCGTGCTGAAGGCGACGCCCACATAGTGCACGGCGATGTTGTCGCCGGCCTTGGCCGCGGGCCCGTCGCCCTCCCAGATGTCCTTGATCTCCAGCTCGGCCGGCGGCTCGCCGCCCGGGAAGTCGACCTCGGGCTTCTCGATGCTCACGAAATTGCTCCTTGTGACGTGGTGGGCAACCCGCACAGGCTACAGAACCGCCAGGATGTCCACGGAGAACACCAGCGTGGAGTTGGCGGGGATGCCCTTCTGGGCCGCCTTGCCGTAGCCCAGGTCCGGGGGCACGACGACCAGCACCCGGCTGCCCACCTTCTTCCCCGTCAGCCCCTGCGACCAGCCCTTGACGACCTGCTGGAGCGAGAACTGGGCGAGCTCGCCGCGCTTGTAGGTGGAGTCGAACTCCTTGCCGCCGTCCCACAGCACGCCCCGGTACTGGACGAGCAGCGCGTCGGTCTTCTTGACCTCCTTGCCGTCACCCTCGATGACGTACTCGGAGACCAGCTTCTTCGGCGCGGACTTCTTGGGGACGGTGATGCTGGGCGCCTTGCCGTCGGTGTTGGTGGACACCTTGGGCAGGTCGGCGTCGGTCTGGGCCACCTTGCTGCCCTTGGCCGAGCTCTTGGCGTCGTAGGCGCCGACGAGGTCGATGACGAAGACCAGCGTGTCGGTGCCCTTGATACCGGCCTGCGGCTGCCCCTGCTTGCCGTAGGCGTACGCGGGCGGGACGGCCAGCTCCAGCCGGCTGCCGAGGTTCCGGCCCAGCAGTCCCTGGTCCCAGCCCGGGAGCACCTGGCCCTTGCCCACGGGGAAGGCGGCGGTCTTCTTCTTGTCGAAGGTGTTGTCGATGACCTTCCCGGTGTCCCAGATCTGCGCCAGGTAGTTGATCTGGAGCCAGTCGCCCTTGGCCGTCTTCTTGCCGTCGCCCTGGCTGATCGTCTTGACCGCGAGGCTCTGCGAGGGCTTCCCCGTGCCCTTGGCGACCTTCGGTTTCTCGCCGAACTTCTTACCCGCGGTAATGGCCGGCACCGGGCCGGAGACGATCTTGCCGCTGGGGGCCGGTGAGGGACTCTGGCTCGTCGGCTCCTTGGACGGCTTGGTCTTGTCGGACCCTGATTCATCGTCACCGCAGCCCGCGAGTGTCAGCAGGCCCGCGGGCACGGCAAGGAGTACGGAGCGTCGACGCACGGAGTCCTCGTTAGGTAGATCTTGAGATGGCCAGTGCGCGCCACTCTACGACGTGACTCGGGCCCCGTCCGGGGAACGCACGGGGCCCGAGGGGAAGGTAAGCCGTACGCCGGTCACATACCGGCGATCAGCTTCTCCACCCGGTCGTCGACCGAGCGGAACGGGTCCTTGCACAGCACGGTGCGCTGCGCCTGGTCATTGAGCTTCAGATGCACCCAGTCGACGGTGAAATCGCGGCGCTGCTCCTGGGCCCGGCGGATGAAGTCGCCGCGCAGCCGGGCGCGGGTGGTCTGCGGTGGCACCGACTTGCCCTCGAAGATCTTCAAGTCGTTGCAGACCCGGGCCGCCTGGCCGCGCTTCTCCAGCAGGTAGTAGAGGCCGCGGCGGCGGTGGATGTCGTGGTAGGCGAGGTCTATCTGGGCGATGCGGGGATGCGACATGGTGATGTTGTTCTTCGCCCGGTACTGCTCGATGAGCTGGTACTTCATCACCCAGTCGATTTCGGTGCCGATCCGGTCGAGCTCCTCGGTGCGGATCGCGTCGAGGGTGCGGCCCCACAGCTCGAGGACGCGCTCGACCATGCCGGTGCGGATGCCCCGGCGCTCGCAGAAGTCGACGGCCTTCTCGTAGTACTCCTGCTGCACCTCCAGGGCGGACGCCTCGCGCCCGCTGGCGAGCCGCACCTTGCGCTGCCCGGTGATGTCGTGACTGACCTCGCGGATCGCCCGGATGGGGTTCTCCAGGGTCAGGTCGCGCATCACCGTGCCCGCCTCGATCATGCGGAGCACCAGGTCGGTGGCGCCGACCTTGAGCAGCATGGTGGTCTCGGACATGTTGGAGTCGCCCACGATGACGTGCAGCCGGCGGTAGCGCTCGGCGTCGGCGTGGGGTTCGTCGCGGGTGTTGATGATCGGCCGGGAGCGGGTCGTGGCGGAGCTGACGCCCTCCCAGATGTGCTCGGCGCGCTGGCTGACGCAGTAGACCGCGCCACGGGGGGTCTGGAGGACCTTGCCCGCGCCGCACAGGAGCTGTCGCGTCACCAGGAACGGGATGAGAATGTCGGCGAGCCGGGAGAACTCCCCGTGCCGTGCCACCAGATAGTTCTCGTGGCAGCCGTAGGAGTTGCCCGCGGAGTCGGTGTTGTTCTTGAAGAGATAGACGTCGCCCGCGATTCCCTCCTCGTGCAGGCGGCGTTCCGCGTCCACGAGCAGACCTTCGAGAATGCGCTCGCCCGCTTTGTCGTGGGTGACCAGCTCGGTCACGTTGTCACACTCGGGTGTCGCGTATTCCGGGTGTGAGCCCACGTCGAGATAGAGGCGGGCGCCGTTGCGCAGGAAGACATTGCTGCTGCGGCCCCAGGAGACGACACGGCGGAAGAGGTACCGCGCCACTTCGTCAGGAGACAACCGGCGCTGTCCCCTGAATGTGCACGTGACGCCGTACTCGTTCTCCAGCCCGAAAATGCGGCGGTCCATGCCTGAACATTACGCCTGATGGCGTGCTCTGAAACCGGGTTCGGCGGCATGGTTGCGATCATTTTCCGCACGAGGTTCATCCGGTGTTCGGTGCGTGGTCGGCCGGACGACGGGCCGCGGCCCGTCCAGGAGGAACCGCTGGGCCGCCAGCAGCACCGCCAGCGCGGCCGCGCCACCGGCCGCGGGCACCGCGAATCCGGGGACCACCCCGCCGAGCTGGACGGCGGGCCCGGCCACGGCGGTGCCGACCGCGTTGCCCACCACGAAGGTGGTCACCAGCCAGGAGAACGCCTCGGTGACCGTGCCGGACGGCGCGTGGCGGTCCACGACGACGAAGGCGCAGGCCAGCGCCGGGGCGAGAAACACGCCCGCCACTCCGGCGAGGACGGTCATCATGACGACGCCCGGCACCAGCACCAGCGGCAGATAGCCCAGCGTCAGCGCGGCCACCAGCAGCCGCAGCCGCCGTTCGGGCGCGCCGGGCCAGGTGCGGCCGCCGTAGACGATGCCGCCGGCCAGCGCGCCCACGCCGAGGGCGGAGAGCAGAGCGCTGGAGACCGCGCCGCCGCCGTGCTCGTCGGCGTACGCCACGGCGGCCACCGCGATGGCGCCGAGGGCGAGCCCGATGAAGAAGAACGAGCCGAGCAGCACCAGCAGCCCGGGCGAGCGCAGCGCGCCCAGCCAGTGCGCCTCGCGCGGCGCGGAGCGCCACTGCCGCGAGGGCCGCGAGACCACGACGGAGAGTGCGCCCGCGACCCCGACGGCGTTGATGACCAGCAGCGCGGCCGCCTCGGACCACACGGCCACGGACAGGGTGACCAGCAGCGGGCCGACCGCGAACATCACCTCCTGGGCCACGGCGTCCAGCGCGTACGCCGCGTGCACCTGGTCCTCGCGCCGCAGCACCGTGGGCCACAGCGCCCGCAGCCCGCCCTCCAGCGGCGGGGTGAACAGCCCGGCGATCAGCATCGCCGCGTACGCCACGGGCAGCGGGTCGAGCCCGACGACGGCGAAGAGGACCATCCCGAGCGCGGAGGCCACGGCGGCGGGGAGCATCACCCGGGGCTGGCCGAGGTGGTCCACGGCCCGGCCCAGCAGCGGCTGGCCCATCGCGTTGGCCGCGCCGTAGACGGCCGAGAGCGCCCCGGCGAGGGCGTAGCTGCCGCCCTCGGCGCGGGCGAAGAGCAGCACGGCCAGGGCGGCGGTGGCGTTCGGGAGCCGCCCCAGCAGCGTGCCGGTGAGCAGCCGTGCCGCGTGCGGGGTGCGCAGCAGTTCCCCGTAGCCAGCCGCCATTGCCTGCCCCTTCCTGTGGTTTCCGGTGGGTTCCGCCGGGTTGTCGCGAGCGCGTCGCGGGTCGTGAGCGACGTTGTACGTATAACGTCCAGCGTCATACGTACCATGGCCGCCACCGCGGGTCCACTCGCGGGCCGGAATGAGCAGCCTGCGGTCAGCCGTACGGCGACTGAGGGGAGCGGAGGCGATGGTGGCGAGCGCGGACCGCGCCCACTCGGCGGGCGGAGCCCCCGGGAAAGGTTCCCGGGGAACCGGCCGGACGGGTGAGCGGGCGACGAGCCGGGATGTGGCGCGCGCGGCCGGCGTGTCCCAGGCGACCGTCTCGCTGGTGCTCGGGGAGAAGTGGCCCGGACGGGTCTCCGAGCGCACCGTGGAGACCGTGCGCGCCGCCGCGCGGGATCTCGGCTACCGCCCCAACCTCGCGGCCCGCAGCCTCCGCCTGGGCCGCACCAGGACCGTGCTGCTGGTGGTGCCCGCCCTCACGACCGAGTTCTTCGCCCGCGTCTACACCGGCGCCGCGCGGGTCGCCGCCGACCACGGCTTCGGCGTGGTGCTCTATCCGTCCCCCGAGGGCGTGGGCCCGGCCCGGGACCCGTTCGACTCGGCGCGCGCCTCGCTGGACGGGGTGATCGCCTCCTCCATGGCGGCCGACGCCCTGGTCGCCGTGCGCGGCGGCGGGCTGCCGCTGGTGATGCTCGACAGCGACCCGGACGACGCGGCCGCGGCGGCCACGGTCAACCTGGACATCGCGGACGGGGCGCGGCAGGTGGCCGGGCATCTGCTGGGGCTCGGGCACCGCCGGGTGGCGCATCTCGCGGCGGCGGTGGACTCCTGGACCTTCCGGGTCCGCGCCCGGGCGCTGGCGGAGGCGGTGGACGGGGTTCCGGGCACCGCGCTGAGCGCCGAACCGGCGGGGCTGAGCGTCGAGGAGGGCCGCCGGGCCGCCGAGCGCGTCCTGGCCCGCCCGGGGCCCCGGCCGACCGCGCTCGTCTGCGACGACGACATCCTGGCAGCGGGTGCCTGCAAGGCGGCCCGGCGGCTGGGGCTGCGGATTCCGGACGACATCTCGGTGACCGGCTTCGACGATCTGGCCCTGGCCACGGCGCTGGAGCCGGAGCTGACCACGGTCCGGCTCCCGGCGGAGGCGGTGGGCGCGGCCGGTATGCGGGCGCTGATGACGCTCCTGGACGGCGAGACACCCCAGGACACCGTGCTCCCCGTCGATCTGCTCCCCCGGGGCTCCACGGCCCCTCCTCCACGGCCCTGAACCCGGGCCCTGACCCGATGACGCCCACCGCCGCCCCGGCGGGCCGGGGCGGCGGTGGCGGTGAGGCGAAACGGCGGTGGCCGGGTCAGTCCTCGGACTCCGAGGAGGACTCCTCCGAGGACTCGGCCGACGCCTCCGCGTCGGCCCCGCCCTCTCCGGCCTCCAGGAGCCGGGAGAGCTGGCCGCCCAGGACGCGCTTGAACTTGCGCTTCTGGGGGCGGGTGCGGTCCAGGACCGCGACCTCGAGCTGCTCGGCGGTGAGGCTGCGCTCCCCGCCGTTGTTGTCACGGGAGAGCGAGTCGACGGCCAGCTTGAGGGCCTCGGCCAGGGTCATGCCGTCCCGGTGGCGCTGGTCCAGGTAGCTGCTGATCTGGTCGGCGTTGCCACCGACGGCGACCGAGCCGTGCTCGTCCACGATGGAGCCGTCGTGCGGAAGCCGGTAGATCTGGTCGTCCTCGGGGCCCTCCCCGACCTCGGCGACGATCAGCTCGACCTCGTACGGCTTCTCGGCGGCGCTGGAGAAGATCGTGCCCAGGGTCTGGGCGTAGACATTCGCCAGCCCGCGGGCCGTGACATCCTCGCGGTCGTAGGTATAGCCACGCAGATCGGCGTAACGGACACCGCCGATGCGCAGATTCTCGAATTCGTTGTACTTACCGACCGCCGCGAAGGCGATCCGGTCATAGATCTCACTGACCTTGTGCAGCGCGCGGGACGGGTTCTCCGCAACGAAGACGATGCCGTCGGCGTACTGCAACACGACCACGCTGCGGCCGCGCGCGATGCCCTTACGGGCGTATTCCGCGCGGTCGGCCATGGCCTGCTGAGGAGAAACATAGAACGGCGTCGTCACCGGCTGTCCGTCCCTTCTGTCATCGGCGAATGCATTCCGGTAGGACCGTCCTCATCAGAGCAGGGCGGCGCGGGGGCCGTCCGGCTCCTCGAGGCGCCGTTCATGGATGGCGCGGGCGAGTTCGGACACCTCGTCCTCGCTGAACCTCTTGAAACCGTCCTCGGTGAGGGAGGTGATGATCGGATAAATACGGCGGGCGAGATCCGGCCCTCCGGTGGCCGAATCGTCGTCGGCGGCGTCATAGAGCGCCTGGAGCACGGCCGTGGCGGCCTGCTCCTCGGTCGAATCCTCGCGATAGAGCTTCTTGAGCGCGCCCCGGGCGAACATCGAGCCCGAGCCGGTGGCGGCGAAGCCGCGCTCCTCCGAACGCCCCCCGGTCACGTCGTAGGAGAAGATGCGGCCCTTCTCCCGGTCGACGTCCCACCCCGCGAAGAGCGGGACCACGGCAAGGCCCTGCATCGCCATGCCGAGGTTGCCGCGGATCATGGTCGACAGCCTGTTCGCCTTGCCCTCGAGCGAGAGCACGGTGCCCTCGACCTTCTCGAAGTGCTCCAGCTCCAGCTGGAAGAGCTTGACCATCTCCACCGCGATACCGGCGGTCCCCGCGATTCCGACCGCCGAGAACTCATCGGCGGGGAAGACCTTCTCGATGTCACGCTGCGCGATGACATTGCCCATGGTGGCGCGGCGGTCACCGGCGAGCACCACACCGCCGGAGAAGGTCACCGCCACGATGGTGGTGCCGTGGGGGGCCTCGATGGCGCCCTGCACCGGGGGCAGTGGACGGTTCCCCGGAAGCAGCTCGGGCGAGTGGTCGCCCAGGAAGTCCATGAACGACGAGGAGCCGGGCGTCAGGAAGGCAGCCGGCAGACGCCCTGTGCTACGAGTGTTGGCTTCCACACGTTTCCTTCCACCAGATCTTGAAATGATGCACGGACCATACCCCTGGCCATGGAAGTCATCCGTCCTGCGTCCCCTCCGCGGGGACGCAGGACGGAGAAGACGCGCCTTACTGCCCGCCCTTCTGGACGAAAGACCTCACGAAGTCCTCCGCGTTCTCCTCGAGCACGTCGTCGATCTCGTCCAGCACGGAGTCGACGTCGTCCGAGAGCTTCTCCTGCCGCTCCTTGAGGTCGTCCGCGGCCTGCGCGTCCTGCGTCTGCTCCTCGACCTCTTCGGTCGAGCGCGACGCCTTCTGCTGACCGCCGCCGGTGTCCTTGGTCGCCATTTCCCTCACCCCGCTCGGTTCGCCCGCTGATTCGATCGGTCTCAAGATCAGACCCTACAAGCAGGGTCCGACATCGGCCTCCCACTCACTACAACGTACGGAGGCCACCTCGATGATTCCCGGCTCAAGGGCATTTCAGCCTCCGGACAGCACCCGGACCAGGTCCTCGGCCGTGCGGCAGCGGTCCAGCAACTCCTTGACGTGGTTGCGGGTGCCGCGCAGCGGCTCCAGGGTGGGAACCCGTTGCAGAGAGTCACGGCCCGGCAGGTCGAAGATCACCGAGTCCCAGGAGGCCGCGGCCACGTCGTCCGCGTACTGCTCCAGGCAGCGGCCGCGGAAGTAGGCGCGGGTGTCCTCCGGGGGCTTGTTCTGGGCGCGTGCGATGTCCTGGTCGTCCAGCAGCCGCTTCATCTTGCCGCGTGCCACCAGCCGGTTGTAAAGGCCCTTGTCCGGGCGTACGTCGGCGTACTGGAGGTCCACCAGATGGAGCCTGGCCGCGTCCCACTCCAGGGCGTCGCGGCGGCGGTACCCCTCGAGCAGCTCCCGCTTGGCGATCCAGTCCAGCTCGCCGGACAGGCTCATGGGGTCCCGCTCCAGCCGGTTCAGCACGTCCTCCCAGCGGGCCAGGACGTCCCGGGTCTGCTCGTCGGCGTCCGCCCCGTAGCGGTCCTCGACGTATTTGCGGGCCAGCTCGAAGTACTCCATCTGGAGCTGCACCGCGGTAAGCGTACGGCCGCTGCGCAGCGTGACGAGACGGCGCAGCGTCGGGTCGTGCGAGACCTGGTGCAGGGTGCGCACCGGCTGGTCCACCGCGAGGTCCACGGCGATAAAGCCGTCCTCGATCATCGACAGCACCAGGGCGGTGGTGCCCAGCTTGAGGTACGTCGACAGCTCGGAGAGGTTGGCGTCGCCGATGATCACATGGAGCCGGCGGTACTTCTCGGCGTCGGCGTGCGGCTCGTCGCGGGTGTTGATGATCGGGCGCTTGAGCGTGGTCTCCAGACCGACCTCGACCTCGAAGTAGTCCGCCCGCTGGCTGATCTGGAAGCCGTGCTCATGGCCGTCCTGGCCGACGCCGACGCGGCCCGCGCCCGTGACGACCTGGCGGGAGACGAAGAAGGGCGTCAGGTGGCGCACGATGTCCGAGAAGGCGGTCTCCCGCTTCATCAGGTAGTTCTCATGCGTGCCGTAGGAGGCGCCCTTGTTGTCGGTGTTGTTCTTGTAGAGGTGGATGGGCTGGCCGCCGGGCAGCTCGGCGGCGCGCAGCGCGGCCTCGGCCATGATGCGCTCGCCGGCCTTGTCCCAGAGCACCGCGTCCCGGGGATTGGTGACCTCGGGGGCGGAGTACTCGGGGTGGGCATGGTCCACATAGAGCCGCGCGCCATTGGTGAGGATCACATTGGCCAGGCCGATGTCCTCGTCCGTGAGCTGGCTGGCGTCGGCGGACTCGCGTGCGAGGTCGAATCCGCGGGCGTCCCGCAGCGGGTTCTCCTCCTCGAAGTCCCAGCGGGCGCGGCGCGCCCGGTGCATCGCCGCCGCGTAGGCGTTGACGACCTGGGATGAGGTGAGCATGGCATTGGCGTTCGGGTGCCCCGGGACGGAGATCCCGTACTCCGTCTCGATTCCCATTACGCGCCGTACGGTCATGCGGCCCTCCTTGCCCGGCGCCGCCCCCGGCTGGGATCGGCGCTCAAGTACCGCTGCGCTCCCGGTCCATCTGCGGCCCCCGATCCCCCGTGCCGCGATACTGCGGTACCGAAGAGCCTAGAACGGCCAAGCGGTGCTGCGGAGATCATTACAGTCATTGCTCCGGTCGGGCTCGTAGGACTCATACGAAGAATGCGGTCCGAAAAGCGCATCCGGCTGCGGATGCCCCGTCCAGGACATCCGCAGCCGGACCGCGGTGTTACAGGTACTGACCGGTGTTCGCCACCGTGTCGATGGAGCGTCCGGTGTCCGCGCCCTGCTTTCCGGTGACCAGGGTGCGGATGTACACGATCCGCTCGCCCTTCTTACCGGAGATCCGGGCCCAGTCGTCCGGGTTCGTGGTGTTGGGCAGGTCCTCGTTCTCCTTGAACTCGTCCACGCAGGCGGCGAGCAGATGGGAGACACGAAGGCCCTTCTGGTTGTGGTCCAGGAAGTCCTTGATCGCCATCTTCTTGGCGCGGTCCACAATGTTCTGGATCATGGCGCCGGAGTTGAAGTCCTTGAAGTAGAGGACTTCCTTGTCGCCATTGGCGTAGGTGACCTCCAGGAAGCGGTTCTCCTCGGACTCGGTGTACATCTGCTCGACCACCGACTGGATCATCCCGCCGATCGCGGCCTTCGGCGACCCGCCGTGCTCGGAGAGGTCGTCGCCGTGGATCGGCAGGGACTCCGTCAGGTACTTCGAGAAGATGTCCTTGGCGGCCTCGGCGTCCGGACGCTCGATCTTGATCTTCACATCGAGGCGGCCGGGGCGCAGGATCGCGGGGTCGATCATGTCCTCACGGTTGGAGGCACCGATGACGATCACGTTCTCCAGGCCCTCCACACCGTCGATCTCGGAGAGCAGCTGGGGGACGATGGTGTTCTCCACGTCCGAGCTGACCCCGGAGCCACGGGTGCGGAAGAGGGAGTCCATCTCGTCGAAGAAGACGATCACGGGCGTGCCCTCGCTGGCCTTCTCCCGGGCCCGCTGGAAGACCAGCCGGATGTGCCGCTCCGTCTCGCCGACGTACTTGTTGAGCAGCTCGGGGCCCTTGATGTTGAGGAAGAAGCTCTTCCCCGCGGGCTTCCCGGTCACCTCGGCGACCTTCTTGGCAAGGGAGTTGGCCACGGCCTTGGCGATCAGCGTCTTACCGCAGCCGGGCGGGCCGTACAGCAGCACACCCTTGGGCGGCCGCAGTTCGTGCTCCTTGAAGAGGTCGGGGTAGAGATACGGGAGCTCGACCGCGTCGCGGATCAGCTCGATCTGGTTTCCCAGACCGCCGATCTTGTTGTAGTCGATGTCCGGCACCTCTTCGAGGACGAGCTCCTCGACCTCGCTCTTCGGTACCACCTCGTAGACATAGCCGGACCTGGACTCGAGCAGCAGGGCGTCACCGGGCCGGATGGTGGTGCTCAGCAGCGGCTCCGCCAGCCGCACCACCCGCTCCTCGTCGGTGTGCCCGATCACCAGGGCGCGCTCGCCGTCCTCAAGGACTTCCTTGAGGGTGACGATGTCCCCGGCGCGCTCGAACTCCATGGCCTCGACCACATTGAGCGCCTCGTTGAGCATGACCTCCTGGCCGCGCTTGAGGTCGTCGAGCTCGACGCTTGGGCTGACATTCACCCGGAGTTTACGGCCCCCGGTAAAGATGTCCGCCGTACCGTCCTCGTTCGCCTGTAGAAAGGCTCCGAAACCGGCCGGCGGCTGTGCGAGCCGGTCGACCTCCTCCTTGAGGGCCACGATCTGGTCTCGGGCCTCACGGAGTGTGTTCGCGAGCCGCTCGTTCTGTGCGGAGACTCCCGCCAGATTGGTCTGCAGCTCGACGATCCGCTCTTCGAGAATCCTCGTATGACGCGGAGAGTCGGCGAGCTTGCGGCGCAGGACGGCGATTTCCTGCTCGAGATAGGCAACCTGGCCGGCAGGGTCGTCAGACCCCCGCCCCGGCCGGATGCCGCGGTTGATGTCGTCGTCGTGGGCTGCCACGGTCCTCACCTCCTCCAAGGGGAGCTGGACGCTTCCTGACCCTACCTGGGCCGGTGCGGGTTGAAACCCCTAGATCACAAACCCGGTCGGCGTGTGTCCGATCTTCACCCTTGCGCACTCCCTCACGCCAGGTGAATACCCACCCAACAACATCGGAAAGCGAGCGGTTGTATCGTCGACACGGTCAACACCCGTCAGGGTTGGCGATATTTAGACAATGTTGAATCGCGTATCGAAGGAACAGGAGGGGGCACACCGTGCGGAACGAGGAGCTCGGCGGTCTTGAGGTCTGGATCGACCAGGATCTGTGCACCGGGGACGGCATCTGTGCCCAGTACGCTCCCGAGGTCTTCGAACTCGACATCGACGGTCTAGCCTACGTCAAGAGCGCCGACGATGAGCTGCTACAGGACAAGGGCGCGACCACCCCGGTCCCCGTGGCCCTGCTGACCGAGGTCAGGGATTCCGCCAAGGAGTGCCCCGGCGACTGCATCCATGTACGCCGCGTCACGGACCGGGTCGAGGTCTACGGACCCGACGCGGAGTGACACACCGCGAGTAACCGCTCACACACTCCCCGGGACCGGCAGCGCCTTCAGTACGAACTTTCCGTCCCGCCACTGCCAGTTGACCTTGCGCTGGAGGTCCGGACAGCACCGCGGGACCTTGGCCGACGAGTATCCCAGCAACGTGGCCGAAACCCTCTTTCCGCGTACCGCGAAATCGCTGATGCTCATCCCTTCCTTCGGATCCACGAAGGTGGCCACCACGCGGGGCGCGGCGCCCGCGCGGCCGGTCGGCTGGGAGAGCACGTAGACGCCGCTTGGCGGGGTACCGAAAGCGGTCGGGCAGCGCACCACGGCGACGGTCTCCGGCCGTCCGTCCCCGTCCAGGTCCGCCGAGCCCCGGTCGATGACGTCGGGCCGGGCCCGTCCGCAGTTCATCGGATAGTCCGCGGCGCGGGGGTCGGGCGCCTTGGCGGCCGGAAACCCCCCGGTGCCCGGCGCGGAGGCGGTGGTGGAGGTGGTGGCCTTGGCGTCGGAGGGCTGGAAGAACGACCCTCCGGCGATGACGGCGGCCACGGCGGCCGCGGTCGCCACCCAGTGCACCGGACGGGGTTGGGTGTGCGCGAGATCCGGGCCCAGAGGCTGCACGCGGGATGACTCCATGTGAGGGGCTGAGGCGGGAGATGACCCGCATGGTGCCACATCTCACAGGGGCGCGGCCACCGCCCTCACACGAGGAATTCGGTGGCCGCGCCGAGCCGTTGTGGAGCCGGTTCTCCGCCGGGCGGGCCTCAGATGGCCGCCGGACGGGCTCCGGACGGCCCCCGGACGACCGTCAGACGTCGCCGGAGGGGGTGTCCTGGCCGCCGGAGGGGCGCCTGTCGCCTCCTGAGGCGTCCGTGGCACCGGTGTCCTTGGCGGTGCCGGTGTCCTTGGCAGGGCCGGAGTCCTTGGCGGTGCCCCAGCCCACGTAGTCCTCGCCGTAGGCGCCCTTGGCGGGCCTGCGGCGGCGCATCGGGGGCTCCACACCGTCCGCGAGCCGGCGGGCGGTGAGCAGGAAGCCGGTGTGGCCGATCATGCGGTGGTCGGGCCGTACCGCCAGGCCCTCCACATGCCAGGTGCGCACCATGGTCTCCCAGGCCGACGGCTCGTTGAAGGTGCCGTGCTCGCGGATGGCCTCCACGGTGCGGGCGAGCTGGGTGGTGGTGGCGACGTACGCGCACAGGATGCCGCCGGGGACGAGCGCCTTGGACACCGGTTCCAGACACTCCCAGGGGGCGAGCATGTCCAGGATCACGCGGTCCACGTCGGTGTCGCTGAGGTTGTCCTGGAGGTCGCCGACGGTGAGCCGCCAGGCGGGGTGCGGGGCGCCGAAGTAGCGCTCGACGTTCTGGGCGGCGATCTCGGCGAAGTCGGCCCGGCGCTCGTAGGAGTGCAGCATGCCCTGGTCGCCGATGGCCCGCAGCAGGAAGGTGGAGAGCGAGCCGGAGCCGACGCCCGCCTCGACGACACGTGCGCCGGGGAAGATGTCGGCCATCGCCAGGATCTGCCCCGCGTCCTTGGGGTAGACCACGGCGGCACCGCGTGGCATGGACAGGACATAGTCGGGGAGCAGGGGGCGCAGCGCGAGATACGCGACGTTTCCCGTGGTGCGCACGACGGTTCCCTCGGGGGCGCCGATCAGCTCGTCATGGGGGAAGGATCCCTTGTGGGTGTGGAAGTTCTTCCCGGACTCGAGCGTGAAGGTGTAGTGGCGTCCCTTGGGGTCGGTGAGCTGGACCTGGTCCCCGACCTGGAAGGGCCCGCGACGGCGGGCGGCACCGGTCGGTTCGGACATGTGAACAGCCTACCGGGCACTTCGCCGTGCCCGGACCACGCCCGGGGCCTCAGGAGCCGTGCCCGGACCACGCCCGGGGCCTCAGGAGCGGCCCGAGGGGGTCCTGGCCATGGCCGCCACGAAGGCGCGCTCGACATCGGCCGTGGAGAGCACCCCGTAGATCTCGCCGGTCTCCTCGACGACCAGGTACTCGGTGGCGGGGGTGGCGCGGAGGGTGTCCAGCAGCTCCTCGCCGGTGAGCTCGGCCGAGACCCGCATACCGTCCTTGAGGTCCTGGGCGAGACCGCTGACCGCGACCCAGGGGCGGCGGTGCTCGGGGATCCCCACGATGGCCGCCTCGCGCACCACGGCGGTCGGGGCGCCGTGGCCGTCCACCACGACCAGGGCCCGGGCCCCCGCCTCGTTCGCCCGGCGCAGCGCCTCGGAGAGCGGGGTGTCGGCCGCCACGGGCACGGCGCGCCGGGTGAGCGTACGGGCGCGCAGGTCCGGCAGCCGCTCCCGCAGCCGGGCCATCCGCAGGCTGTTGCCCGCGCCGGTCCAGATGATCGCGGCGAGTATGGCGGCCAGCAGCGCGTCGGTGAGCGAGTCGACGCTGCCGAAGCTCTTGGGCTCCTCGCCGAGCCCGCCCGCCTGGGTGAGCAGCGGGAGCCCGACGAGCACCGCGACGGCGAGCGCGCGGCCGCACCAGGCGGCGGCGACGGTGCCGGTCATGGGCCGGCCGCTGATCTTCCAGACGACGGCCCGCAGCATCCGCCCGCCGTCCAGCGGCAGCCCGGGCAGCAGGTTGAACGCGGCCACGATCAGGTTGGAGATCATCAGCCCGGCGAGCAGCACCCCGGGCACCGTGCCGGGCTCCACGACCATCATGCCGAGGTAGAACACGCCCGCCAGGACCAGGGAGAGCAGCGGGCCGACGAAGGCGAGCACGAACTCCCGGCCGGGGGTCTCGGTCTCCTTCTCGATCTCCGAGACCCCGCCGAAGAACTGGAGCTGGATGCGGCGCACCGGCAGCTTGAAGCGGAGCGCGGCCACGGTGTGGGCGAGCTCGTGCACCAGCACCGAGGCGTAGAAGGCCACCGCGAAGAAGAGCGAGACCAGATAGCGCGCGGCGCCGAGCTCGGGCAGCACCCGGTCGAGCTGGCCGCCGAAGACCCAGGTGATGAGGGCGGCGACCAGGAACCAGCTGGGCGAGACGTATACGGGCACGCCGAAGGGCCGGCCCATGAGAAAGCCGCCGCCCACGTCGCGTGGGCGCGGCTGCTTGCCGCCCTCGGGCTCGGTCGCGCGGTCCGATTCCCCGTTGTCGGACTGCCGCTGCCCGCTGTTGTCCACGGTGTCCCCTCGTCGGATGCTCGGTCGCACCCCTCTTTTTGATACGGTCCCCACGATCATGCAGTGCCGGGGGCTCGAACGTCGATGGTATGCGTCCGGCTGTCGGTGGCGGGTCGTAGGGTCTTCGCCATGGGAACCACCACGGGAACCACCACCGGGAAGGCCGAACCCTCCGACGGGCCACCGAAGTCCGGCCCCGCCGCCTCGTTGTCACCCTCACGGGCGGCCGATTTCATGCGGTGTCCGCTGCTGTACCGCTTCCGAGTGATCGACAAACTGCCGGAGAAGCCCAGCGCGGCGGCCACCCGCGGCACGGTGGTCCACGCGGTGCTGGAGCGGCTCTTCGACGCCCCGGCCGCCGACCGCACCGCCCCGCGGGCCCGGTCGATGGTGCCGGGCGAGTGGGAGCGGCTGCTGGCGGCCAAGCCGGAGCTGGCGGAGCTGTTCCAGGAGGAGGACGGCGCTCCGGCGCCGGACCGGCTGGCCGAGTGGCTGACGGGGGCCCAGACGCTGGTGGAGCAGTGGTTCTCGCTGGAGGATCCGACCCGTCTGGAGCCCGCGGAGCGCGAGCTGTTCGTGGAGACGAAGCTCGAGTCCGGGCTGACGCTGCGTGGAATCATCGACCGGATCGACATCGCTCCCACCGGTGATGTGCGGATCGTGGACTACAAGACGGGCAAGGCCCCCGCCCCGCAGTACGCGGGCGAGGCGCTGTTCCAGATGAAGTTCTACGCCCTGGTGCTGTGGCGGCTGCGCGGGGTGATCCCGCGCCGGCTCCAGCTGGTCTATCTGGGCAGCGGGGATGTGCTGACGTACGACCCGGAGGAGCGGGATCTGCGGGCCGTGGAGCGCAAGGTGCTGGCCCTGTGGGAGGCGATCCGGCTGGCCACGGAGACCGGTGCCTTCGTGCCCCGGCAGACCAGGCTCTGCGGCTGGTGCGACCACCAGGCACACTGTCCGGAATTCGGGGGTACGCCACCGCCGTATCCGCTGGCGGTAGTGCCCTTGCAGAATTGAGGCAGCCGCGTAGCGCCCCACGGGCGGGCAGAATGGACGCGGTCTAGGAGAAGGAGTTCCCGTGGCGATCCGCGTCCTACTGGTCGATGATCAACCGCTGCTGCGCACCGGCTTCCGGATGATTCTGGAGGCGGAGCAGGACCTGGCGGTCGTCGGTGAGGCCGGGGACGGTCTACAGGCCCTCGATCAGGTGCGGGCGCTCCAGCCCGATGTGGTCCTGATGGACATCCGGATGCCGCGGATGGACGGTGTGGAGGCGACCCGTCAGATCACCGGCCCGGGGCGGGACGGCCCGGCCAAGGTGCTGGTGCTGACCACCTTCGACCTGGACGAGTACGTGGTGGAGGCGCTGCGCGCCGGGGCCAGCGGCTTCCTGCTGAAGGACGCGCCCGCCACCGAACTGGTGCAGGCCATCCGCGTGGTGGCGGCGGGCGAGGCGATGCTGGCGCCCAGCATCACCCGCAGGCTGCTGGACAAGTACGCCGGGCATCTGCCGTCGGGCGAGGAGCCGGTGCCGGACACCCTGCACACGCTGACCGAGCGCGAGGTCGAGGTGCTGAAGCTGGTGGCCCGGGGGCTGTCCAACGCGGAGATCGCCGCCGATCTGTTCGTCAGCGAGACCACCGTCAAGACGCATGTGGGCCATGTGCTGACCAAGCTGGGGCTGCGCGACCGGGTGCAGGCCGCCGTCTATGCCTACGAGAGCGGGCTGGTCCGCCCCGGCACGCAGTAGGCGTCCAGGCGTCACCGGGGCGGCGCGGAGTGCTGCCCGCCGGTCGGCGGGCAGCACCCGTCAGCCGTCGGACGACTTGCCGATCTCCCAGAAGCGGAAGACCGTCGAGGAGTCGAGGGTCCACTGGAGCCCGGTGATGTCGTCCCGGGCCACCGCGTACTGCTTGCCCTGCCACAGCGGGAGCATCGGCACCTCGTCGGCGATGATGTCCTGGATCCGCTGGAAGTCGCCGACCGTGGCCTCACGGCTGGGCTGCTCGGCGGTGGCGGGGATGAGCTGCGCGGTCAGCCGCGGCGAGGTGTAGTGGTTGGCCAGGACGTTGCCGGCGCCGAAGAACGGGGCGACGAAGTTGTCCGGGTCCGGGTAGTCCGGCACCCAGCCCTTCACATAGACGCCGTACTTCCCCCCGGCGACGCCCTTCTCGTACGTGGCGACGTCCGCGCTCTTCACATCGACGTCGAACAGCCCGCTGGCGTTGAGCTGCTCGGCGATCCGGCGCAGACCGGGGACGGTGCCGGGGCCGTAGCGGATCGGGGTGCCCCACAGGGTCAGCTTGACCTTGCCGGTGATCCCCTCGTCCCGCAGCGCCTGCTTGGCCTTCTCGGGCTGCGGGCGGTCGCCGTACTTGTCGTAGAAGGCGGTGTTGTGGCCGGTGATACCGGCCGGGACCACCGAGTACAGCGGTTCGGCGGTGCGCTTGTAGACGTCCCGTACCAGGGTGGAGCGGTCGATGAGGTACGCCATGGCCTTGCGCACCCCGAGCTTGCCCGCCACCGGGTCCTTCATGTTGAAGACCAGGTGCTGGACCTCGGCGCCGGTGCCCTCGACCACGTTCAGGCTCTTGCCGCCGCCGAGGCTCTGCGCCTGGAGGTCGGCGAGGTCGCGCATGGCCAGCCCGCGGTAGGCGAGGTCCACGTCGCCCTTCTGCACCGCGGACTTCAGCCGCGCCTGCCCGCCGTGGAAGAACTTCAGGGTCAGCCCGGAGTTCTTCGGCTTGGCGGGCCCCTGGTACCCGCCGTTGACGGAGAAGTCCGCCTCGCCCTTGGTGAAGGAGTCCAGCTTGTAGACGCCGGAGCCGACCGCCTTGTGGTCCGTGCGCAGCTTGTCGGCCGGGTACTCCTCGTGGTCGACGATGGACCCGGCGCCGGAGGCGATCTTCTGTGGGAAGGTCGCGTCGGAGTCCTTCAGATGGAAGACGACGGTCCGCTTGTCCGGGGTGTCGATGCTCCCGATGGAGGTGAGCATCAGCGCCGGGCCGTTGGGGTCATTGATCCGCTTGGTGCGCTCGAAGGAGTACTTGACGTCCTCGGAGGTGAGCGGATGGCCGCTGGTGAACTTCAGTCCGTCCTTCAGCGTGCAGGTGTAGACCCGGCTGGTGTCGTCCTTGAAGGAGCACTTCTCCGCCGCCTCCGGCTGCGGTGTGGTGCTGCCCTTCGGGAAGCTCAGCAGCGACTGGAAGACGTTGTTGAACAGCAGCCAGGAGCCCGGGTCGTAGCCGGACGCCGGGTCGGTGGCGAGCACCTCGTCCGACATCCCCATGACCACGTGCTCGCCGGTGCCCGCCGCGTCGCCGTCCTCGCTGCCGCAGCCGGTGAGCAGGGCGGCGGCCAGTCCCGCCCCGAGGGGAGCTGCCAGCCACTGATCACGTTTCCTCAACGGTATTCCTCACACGCTCGACGTCTTCGTATCCGACCCCCGTAAGTCGTTCTCAGTCGCCCTTGCCGAGCTCCCACAGCTGGAGCATGGTCGAGGAGTCGAAGGCGTACTCGGCGCCCGTCACGTTCCCGCGGGCGGCCACGTACGTGTTGCCCTGCCACAGCGGAAGGTAGGGCACATCGCTGGCGACGGTGTTCTGGATGGACTGGTAGTCCTTGTCGGCGAGGCTGCGCTGGGCCTCCTGCCGGGTCTTGGGGATCAGCTCGTCCTGGATGGTCTTGTTGCGGTACGGCGAATTGAGGAAGTTGTCCTTGGTGAGGAACGGCGCGGTGTAGCTGTCGGGGTCCGGGAAGTCGGGGAGCCAGCCCATCCCGGAGGCGGAGAACTGGCGCTTGATGAGCGCGGGGCGGTAGTCCCGCCACGGGTAGCCCTTGATCGTGACGGAGAACAGTCCGCTGTCGTTGAGCTGCTTGCGCAGCTCCTTGAACTCCCCGGCCGTCTCCGGACCGTAGTGGTCGGTGGTGTAGGTCAGCGTCAGCTTCACCGGGGTGTTGATACCGGCCTCGCTCAGCACGCGCCGGGCCTCCTTGGGGTCCGGGTCGCCGTACTCGTTGTGGAACGAGTTGATGTGCGAGGAGATGCTGGTGGGGATCATCGAGTACAGGGGCTCGGCGGTCCGCTTGTACACGTCGCGCACCAGCGCCTGGCGATCCACGAGATGGGCGATCGCCTGCCGGACCGCCTTGTTCTTCACCGTCGGGTCGGAGGTGTTGAAGACCAGGTAGCGAATGCCCTGGCCGGAGGACTCGAAGAGGCGGACGCCCTTGATCTCGCCCTTGTTGAGCTTGTCGATCTGCTCGGGCGAGAAGCCGCGGTGGACCAGGTCGATGTCGCCCTTGACCAGCGCCTTCTCCATGGTCGAGGCGGAGTCGTAGAACCGCATCTCCACCTTGCCGGCCTTCGGCTCGACATCGCCCTTGTAGTGGGAGTTCTTGGTGAAGACGACCTTCGTCAGCCGGTTGTCGCGCACCTCGGTCTTGGCGCTGTACGGGCCCGAGCCCGTCATCTCGAAGCCGTTGCGCAGCGCGTCGGGCTTGTAGACCTCGCTGTCCAGGATCGCGGCGGCCGGGGTGGTGAGCTTCGACGGGAAGGTCGCGTCCGGCTGCGAGAGATGGATGACGATCTCGCGGTCGCTGGGAGTTTCGATCTTGTCCACGTTGGACAGCAGTGACTTGGTGCCGTTGGGGTCGTCGATGCGCAGCACCCGCTCGAGGGAGAACTTGACGTCCTTCGAGGTGAGGTCGTGGCCGTTGGAGAACTTCAGCCCTTCGCGCAACGTGCAGCGGTACTGCTCGCTCTGTCTGTCCTGGAAGCCACATTTCTCGGCGGCATCGGGTATCGGCTCGGTTCCCGAGCGGGGCAGCCGCATCAGCGTCTGGAAGGCGTTGTGCAGCACGCTCCAGGACGCGAAGTCGTAGGCCAGGGCGGGATCCAGCGGCGCGGGCGCCGCCTTCGACGCCTCTATGCGGTCCGTGCTGCCCAGGACGAGCGTCTTGCCGTCCGAGCCCGAGCCGTCGGTACCACCGCACGCGGCGAGCGTGGAGATCAGGAGGCCGGCCACAGCCGGCAGCACCAGCGACTTGCGCGTCATTGTCGGGAGTCTCCCTGCCATCGATCAACTACTCGCGACGAGATTAGTCCGCGGCGCCAGTGATACTCAGACACAACGAAGTTGAGGCGATATCACGCCCCGATAACGCGCGATCATCGACCGATATCCGGACGTGGCCGCGATTCGTACGCCATGCCACCAATCCGGACACAAGGGCTCCCCCAAAACACACCAGACGGGACGCGCGACAGACAACCATCGCACTCGTCTACGGCATATGCAGTGATAAACATCACGTTCCGTTGTCGCCAACGGAACGTGAAAAGTCCGCCCGCGCTATTCAGTTTGCAATTTACAGGAATACGCTCGGTGCGCGATCAGTGCACCGCCGTGACCAGAGTGCGCAGGAAATCGAGATCGACTTCTTCGAGCGAGCCGATGACCGTACGCCCCACCACGGGCTCGATCGGCACCACGGACGGCACCGCGACCACTCGGCACCCGGCCGCCTCCGCGGCCCGTACACCCGTGTCGGTGTCCTCGATGACCACGCACCGCCCCGGCTCGGCGGCCAGCCCGGCCGCGGCGAACAGATAGGGGTCGGGATGCGGCTTGGTCCGCTCGACCTCGTCGCCCGCGACCGTCAGGGCGAAGTGCTCCGGGCCGAGCGAGCGCAGGACGCGGTCCATCACCCGCCGGTGGGAGGCGGATACCAGGGCGGTGGGAACACCGTGCGCGGCCAGCTCGGTGAGCAGCCGGCGGGCGCCGGGCAGCATCGGCACACTGCCGTCGATCAGCTCGGTGAAGCGGCTGTTGAGCAGGCCGGTGAGCTCGGCGAGGGCGATCTCGGCGCCGGTGGCCTCGATCAGGAACTGGGCGCTGCGCGACATCGGACCGCCCACCACGACCTGGCGGTACTCCTCGGCGAGGGCGTGCCCGAGCTCGGCGAAGATGGAGACCTCCGCGTCCCACCAGATGCCCTCGGTGTCGACCAGGGTGCCGTCCATGTCGAGCAGAACGGCTTGCAGGGCCGAGCCTTCGGCCGTACGGGTGTCGACGGCGGGGATGCTGCTGGTCATCCAAACACCTCCGGATAAGGGGCACGAAGGCCGGCCCCCTTCCGCTGACGGGAAGGCGACCGGCCTCTACCGGATCGACCAGTCTACGTCGCGCCGCGCCGACGCGCCCGGTGAGCACCCAAGACGGTCACAGATGGCCGCCGTAGGGCTACCACGCGTCTACCGCGCGTTGAAGTACTTCGCCTCCGGGTGGTGGATCACGATGGCGTCCGTGGACTGCTCGGGGTGGAGCTGGAACTCCTCCGAGAGCTTCACCCCGATCCGCTCCGGCTCCAGCAGATCGGCGATCTTCGCGCGGTCCTCCAGGTCGGGGCAGGCGCCGTAGCCCAGCGAGAAGCGCGCGCCGCGGTACTTCAGCGCGAACATGTCCTCGATGCCACCGGGGTCCTCCCCGGCGAAGCCCAGCTCGGCGCGGACCCGGGCGTGCCAGTACTCGGCGAGTGCCTCGGCGAGCTGGACGGACAGGCCGTGCAGCTCCAGGTAGTCGCGGTAGGAGTCGGCGGCGAACAGCTCGGCGGTGGCCTCGCCGATCTTCGAGCCGACGGTGACCACCTGAAGCCCGACCACGTCGGTCTCGCCGGACTCCTCCGGGCGGAAGAAATCGGCCAGGCACAGCCTGCGGCCGCGGCGCTGGCGCGGGAAGGTGAAGCGGGTCCGCTCGCTGCCGTCCTCGTTCAGCAGGACCAGGTCGTCGCCCTTGGAGACGCACGGGAAGTAGCCGTAGACGACGGCCGCCTCCAGCAGGTTCTCGGTGTGCAGCTTGTCGAGCCAGCCGCGCAGCCGCGGACGGCCCTCGGACTCCATCAGCTCCCGGTAGCTCGGCCCGTCGCCGGTACGGGCCTCCTTGAGCCCCCACTGGCCCTTGAACAGCGCGCCCTCGTCCAGCCAGGACGCGTAGTCGACCTGCTGGATGCCCTTGACCACGCGGGTGCCCCAGAAGGGCGGGGTGGGCACCGGGTTGTCGGTGGCCACGTCGGACCGGGACGGGCCCTCCGGCTCCGGCTCGGTCACGGACACGTCCCGCTTGGGCACCCGGCGCTGCTTGAGCTCGGGGAGCGTGGCGCCGGGCACGCCGCGCTTGACGGCGATCAGGGCGTCCATCAGCCGCAGCCCCTCGAAGGCGTCGCGGGCGTAGCGCACCTCGCCCTCGTAGATCTCATGCAGATCCTGCTCGACATAGGCCCGGGTGAGCGCGGCGCCGCCGAGGATCACGGGGAACCGGGCGGCCAGCTTGCGCTGGTTGAGCTCCTCCAGGTTCTCCTTCATGATCACCGTGGACTTCACCAGCAGCCCGGACATGCCGATCACATCGGCGCCGTGCTCCTCGGCGGCCTCCAGGATCGCGGAGACCGGCTGCTTGATGCCCAGGTTGACGACGTTGTAGCCGTTGTTGGACAGGATGATGTCCACGAGGTTCTTACCGATGTCATGGACGTCGCCGCGGACGGTGGCGAGCACGATGGTGCCCTTGCCCTCGTCGTCCGACTTCTCCATGTGCGGTTCCAGATGGGCGACCGCGGTCTTCATGACCTCGGCGGACTGGAGGACGAACGGCAGCTGCATCTGGCCGGAGCCGAACAGCTCGCCGACCACCTTCATGCCGTCCAGCAGCGTCTCGTTGACGATGTCGAGGGCCGGGCGCTCCTGGAGGGCCTCGTCGAGGTCGGCCTCCAGGCCGTTGCGCTCGCCGTCGATGATGCGGTGCTTGAGGCGCTCCTCAAGGGGCAGCGCGGCCAGTTCCTCGGCCTTGCCCGCCTTGAGGGACTTGGCGGTGGCGCCCTCGAAGAGCCCCATCAGCTTCTGGAGCGGGTCATAGCCCTCGGCGCGGCGGTCGTAGATCAGGTCCAGGGCGGTCCGGACCTGCTCCTCCTCGAACCGCGCGATCGGCAGGATCTTGGAGGCGTGCACGATCGCCGAGTCCAGGCCCGCCTTGACGCACTCGTCGAGGAAGACGGAGTTGAGCACGATCCGGGCGGCCGGGTTGAGGCCGAAGGAGATGTTGGACAGGCCCAGCGTGGTCTGGACGTCCGGGTGGCGCCGCTTGAGCTCGCGGATCGCCTCGATGGTGGCGATGCCGTCCTTACGGGACTCCTCCTGACCGGTGCAGATGGTGAAGGTCAGGGTGTCGATGAGGATGTCCGACTCGTGGATGCCCCAGTTGCCGGTCAGGTCGGCGATCAGCCGCTCGGCGATCTCGACCTTCTTCTCCGGCGTGCGGGCCTGGCCCTCCTCGTCGATGGTCAGCGCGATGAGGGCGGCGCCGTGCTCCTGGGCCAGCCGGGTGACCTTGGCGAACCGCGACTCGGGGCCGTCCCCGTCCTCGTAGTTGACGGAGTTGATGACCGCGCGTCCGCCGAGCTTCTCCAGCCCGGCCCGGATGACGTCGACCTCGGTGGAGTCCAGGACGATGGGGAGGGTGGAGGCGGTGGCGAACCGCCCGGCCAGCTCCTCCATGTCCGCGACGCCGTCCCGGCCCACGTAGTCCACGCACAGGTCGAGCAGATGGGCGCCCTCGCGGATCTGCTCGCGGGCCATCTCCACGCAGTCGTCCCAGCGGGCCTCCAGCATGGCCTCGCGGAACTTCTTGGAGCCGTTGGCGTTGGTGCGCTCGCCGATGGCCAGGTACGAGGTGTCCTGGCGGAACGGCACGGTCTGGTAGAGCGAGGCGGCGCCGGGCTCGGGGCGCGGGGTGCGCTCGGTGGGGGTCAGCTCGCGGACCCGCTCGACGACCTGGCGCAGATGCTCGGGCGTGGTGCCGCAGCAGCCGCCGACCAGGGAGAGCCCGTATTCGCGGACGAAGGTCTCCTGGGCGTCGGCCAGCTCGCCGGGGGTGAGGGGGTAGTGGGCGCCGTCCTTGCCCAGCACCGGGAGGCCGGCGTTGGGCATGCAGGACAGCGGGATCCGGGAGTGGCGGGCGAGGTGGCGCAGGTGCTCGCTCATCTCCGCGGGGCCGGTGGCGCAGTTGAGGCCGATCATGTCGATGCCGAGCGGTTCGAGGGCGGTGAGCGCCGCGCCGATCTCGGAGCCGAGCAGCATGGTGCCGGTGGTCTCGACGGTGACCGAGCAGATCACCGGGAGGTTGGCGCCGGTGGCGTCGAGGGCGCGGCGGGCGCCGATGATCGAGGCCTTGGTCTGTAGCAGGTCCTGGGTGGTCTCCACCAGGAGGGCGTCCGCGCCACCGGCGATCATGCCCTCGGCATTGGCCTGGTAGGCGTCGCGGAGGGTGGTGTACGGGGCGTGGCCGAGGGTGGGCAGCTTGGTGCCCGGACCCATGGAGCCGAGCACCCAGCGCTGGCGTCCGTCGGCCCCGAACTCGTCGGCGACCTCACGGGCGATCCGGGCGCCGGCCTCGGAGAGCTCGTGGACGCGGTGGGGGATGTCGTACTCGCCGAGCGCCGCGTGGTTGGCGCCGAAGGTGTTGGTCTCGACGCAGTCCACGCCGACGGCGTAGTACGCCTCGTGGACCGAGCGGACGATGTCCGGGCGGGTGATGTTGAGGATCTCGTTGCAGCCCTCGAGCTGCTGGAAGTCGTCGAGACTGGGCTCCTGCGCCTGGAGCATCGTCCCCATCGCGCCGTCGGCGACCACCACGCGGGTGGCCAGCGCTTCGCGGAGCGCCTCGGCTCGGGCGGCGGATGTGGGCGATGGCGTATGAGAGGCCATGGATGTGCTCCCTGGAGTGCGACGGCTGTCGGCTTTGCGCCCTCCCCTGGGGACGGCGCACCACGCCAGGGTAGCTGCCAGTGGTCATTTCACGATGGTCGTTCCATCAGCCGGGATGAGCACGGCCGATCGGGACCCCGGCGGATACGTCAATGCCGACACGCGGCGCCAGGTACCACGCAGTCGACATGGACCGATAGTGTTCAGCATTGTCGAACCGCAGTCAGGAGGTTGGCGATGGCCCGGAACATCCAGTCGTTGGAGCGCGCCGCCGCGATGCTACGCCTGCTCGCCGGTGGTGAGCGACGTCTGGGACTGTCCGACATCGCCTCCACCCTGGGGCTGGCCAAGGGCACCGCGCACGGCATATTGCGCACGCTCCAGCAGGAGGGCTTCGTGGAGCAGGACGAGGCGTCCGGCCGCTATCAGCTCGGCGCGGAGCTGCTGCGCCTGGGCAACAGCTATCTGGACGTGCACGAGCTGCGCGCCCGCGCCCTGGTGTGGACCGACGACCTGGCCCGGTCCAGCGGCGAGAGCGTGTACCTGGGCGTGCTGCACCAGCAGGGCGTGCTGATCGTCCACCATGTCTTCCGGCCGGACGACAGCCGCCAGGTGCTGGAGGTCGGGGCCATGCACCCGCTGCACTCCACGGCCCTGGGCAAGGTGCTCTCCGCCTACGACCCGGTCGCGCACAGCGAGGTGGCCGAGGGCGACCGTAAGGCGTTCACGCCCCGCACGGTGACCGGGGAGCGCGAGTTCGAGGGCGTGCTGGACCTGACCCGGGCGCGCGGCTGGGGCTGCGACGTCGAGGAGACCTGGGAGGGCGTGGCGTCCGTCGCGGCGCCCATCCACGACCGGCGCCGGCTGCCCGTGGGCGCGGTGGGGATAACGGGCGCGGTCGAGCGGGTGTGCGAGGGCGGGGAGCTCCGCTCGGAGCTCGTGGCCGCCGTACGGGACTGTGCGCGCGCCGTCTCCCGGGACCTGGGTGCCCTGCGTTTCTGAATCGCGCCAACGCGTGCGGATCTGCCCCCATATCCCGGCATGACCTGCTTCATCACGGTTTCACATACGCGCGATTTTTCCTTCACACGACCCTTGACGGGGTCTTCGGCGTGAAGAAAACTGCCGTTCATCGGTCGGCATTGTCGAACACCTGACGACAATATTCGCTATGGTGGACTCGCCGCGGGCCGACCAACGCCCTCCCACGAGGGCGCGGACCACCGGACAGCCCCGGGGGTTCGCCTTCCCCTGGACGAAGGACAAAGGAGTCGCGGGTGTCCAGCTCCGACATCTTCATCGGCGAGACCATCGGTACCGCCGTTCTCATTCTGCTCGGCTGCGGTGTCGTCGCCGGCGTTGTCTTGAAGCAATCCAAGGCGTTCGAGGCCGGATGGGTCGCCATCACCCTCGGGTGGGGCTTCGCCGTGCTCACCGGCGCCTATATCTCCGCACCGCTCTCGGGCGCGCATCTCAACCCGGCGGTGACGGTCGGCCTCGCCATCGAGGGCGGCGTCGAGTGGAGCAAGGTGCCCGTCTACTTCCTCGGGCAGATGCTCGGCGCGGTGATCGGCGCCTCGCTGGTGTGGCTCGCCTACCTCGGCCACTTCCACGCCCATCTCACCGACCGCGAGATCGTCGGCGGCCCGGGTGCCCAGGACACGGCGGCGGCGGACCGGCAGCAGCAGGCCACCGGCGCCGGCCCGGTGCTGGGCGTCTTCTCCACCGGCCCGGAGATCCGGAACGTCGGTCAGAACCTGGCCACCGAGATCATCGCCACGGCCGTGCTGGTGCTCGCCATCCTCACCCAGGGGCTCAACGGCGACGGCAAGGGCCTCGGCGTCATCGGCGTCATGATCACCGCGTTCGTGGTGGTCGGCATCGGCCTCTCGCTCGGCGGCCCGACCGGTTACGCCATCAACCCGGCGCGTGACCTCGGCCCCCGGATCGCCCACGCCCTCCTGCCGCTGCCCAACAAGGGCGGCTCGGACTGGGGCTATGCCTGGATCCCGGTCGTCGGCCCGCTCATCGGCGGCGCCATCGCCGGCGGGATCTACGAGATCGCCTTCGCCTAGTCCACCCCACCACTCGCAGGAGAGCAGCAGATCATGACCGACACCCACACCACCAGCGCCTCGTCCCACGGCCAGGGACCGTTCATCGCGGCCATCGACCAGGGCACCACCTCCAGCCGCTGCATCGTCTTCGACCGCGACGGCCGCATCGTCGCGGTCGACCAGAAGGAGCACGAGCAGATCTTCCCCAAGCCCGGCTGGGTGGAGCACAACGCCACCGAGATCTGGGAGAACGTCAAGGAGGTGGTCGCCGGCGCCATCACCAAGGCCGAGATCACCGCCGTCGACGTCAAGGCGATCGGCATCACCAACCAGCGCGAGACCACCCTGCTGTGGGACAAGAACACCGGTGAGCCGGTGCACAACGCCATCGTCTGGCAGGACACCCGCACCGACGCCCTCTGTCGCGAGCTCGGCCGCAACGTCGGCCAGGACCGCTTCCGCCGCGAGACCGGCCTCCCGCTGGCCTCCTACTTCGCCGGTCCCAAGATCCGCTGGCTGCTCGACAACGTCGAGGGGCTGCGCGAGCGGGCCGAGGCGGGCGACATCCTCTTCGGCACCATGGACTCCTGGGTCATCTGGAACCTGACCGGCGGTGTCAACGGCGGCGTGCACGTCACCGACGTCACCAACGCCTCCCGCACCCTCCTGATGAACCTGCACACCCTGGACTGGGACGAGAAGATCCTGGCCTCGATGGACATCCCGGCCGCCGTGCTGCCGCGGATACGCTCCTCCGCCGAGGTCTACGGACACACCGCCCAGGGCGTCCTGGCGGGCGTGCCGGTGGCCTCCGCGCTCGGCGACCAGCAGGCGGCCCTGTTCGGCCAGACCTGCTACTCCGAGGGCGAGGCCAAGTCCACCTACGGCACCGGCACCTTCCTGCTGATGAACACCGGCGAGAAGCCGGTCAACTCCTACAACGGGCTGCTGACCACCGTCGGCTACCGGATCGGCGACGAGAAGCCGGTCTACGCCCTGGAGGGCTCGATCGCGGTCACCGGTTCGCTGGTGCAGTGGATGCGGGACCAGATGGGCCTGATCAACAGCGCCGCCGAGATCGAGACCCTCGCGAGCTCGGTCGAGGACAACGGCGGCGCGTACTTCGTGCCCGCCTTCTCGGGTCTGTTCGCCCCGTACTGGCGGTCCGACGCGCGCGGTGTGATCGCGGGCCTGACCCGCTACGTCACCAAGGCGCACATCGCCCGCGCCGTGCTCGAGGCCACCGCCTGGCAGACCCGCGAGATCGTCGACGCGATGACCAAGGACTCCGAGGTCGAGCTCACCTCGCTCAAGGTCGACGGCGGCATGACCTCCAACAACCTCCTGATGCAGACCCTCTCGGACGCCCTGGACGCACCCGTGGTGCGCCCGATGGTCGCCGAGACCACCTGCCTCGGCGCCGCCTACGCCGCCGGTCTCGCCGTCGGCTTCTGGCCGGACACCGACGCCCTGCGCGCGAACTGGCGCCGGGCGGCCGAATGGACCCCCCGAATGGACGCGGACGTCCGCGACCGCGAGTACAAGAGCTGGCTCAAGGCCGTGCAGCGGACCATGGGCTGGATCGAAGACGAGGAGTAATCAATGACCACCCTGCGATGCGTTCCGTCCTCCCTCGGAACGCACCCGGCTGCCGGTTCGAACCCGAGCCGAGCCGAAACCCGGGAACAGCTCTCCAAGGCGACGTACGACCTCCTGGTGATCGGCGGCGGAATCCTGGGCATCACCACTGCCTGGCACGCCGCGCAGTCCGGGCTGCGGGTGGCGATGGTGGACGCCGGCGACTTCGCCGGTGCCACCTCCTCGGCCTCCTCCAAGCTGCTCCACGGCGGCCTGCGCTACCTCCAGACGGGCGCGGTCAAGCTGGTCGCCGAGAACCACTTCGAGCGGCGCGCGGTCTCCCGTACCGTCGCACCGCACCTGTCCAACCCCCTCACCTTCTACCTGCCGGTCTACAAGGGCGGACCGCACGGCGCGGCCAAGCTGGGCGCGGGCGTCTTCGCCTACTCGGCGCTGTCCGCGTTCCGTGACGGCGTGGGCCATGTGATCGGCGCCGAGCGGGCCGCGCGCGACGTCCCCGAGCTGCGCACCGAGGGCCTCAAGGCGGTCGCGGTCTACGGCGACGGCCAGATGAACGACAGCCGCATGGCCCTGATGACGGTCCGGGCGGCCGTGGAGGCGGGCGCCACCGTCCTCAACCACGCCGAGGTCATGGGCCTGCGCAAGAACGACGGCCGGGTCGTCGGCGCCGAGCTCAGGGACCGCACCGACGGCACCGAGTTCGGGGTCGGTGCCCGTCTGGTGCTCAACGCCACCGGCCCCTGGGTGGACCATCTGCGCCGGATGGAGGACCCGGGCGCGGCGCCGTCGATCCGGCTGTCCAAGGGCGCGCACCTGGTCCTCAAGCGCACCTCCCCCTGGCGGGCGGCGCTGGCCACCCCGATCGACAAGTACCGCATCACCTTCGCCCTCCCCTGGGAGGACATGCTGCTGCTGGGCACCACGGACGAGGAGTTCGAGGGCGACCCGGCCGATGTCGCGGTCAACGAGGCGGACATCTCCCAGATCCTGGACGAGGCCGCCTTCTCCATCCGCGACCAGCAGCTCTCCCGCGATCTGATCACCTACTCCTTCGCGGGTCTGCGGGTGCTGCCCGGCGGCCCGGGCGACACCGCCAAGGCCAAGCGGGAGACCGTGGTCACCGAGGGCAAGGGCGGGATGCTCTCCATAGCCGGCGGCAAGTGGACCACCTTCCGGCACATCGGCCGCACGGTGATGCAGAAGCTGGCCGAGCTGCCGGGGCGTCCGCTCGCCGACGACATGGAGCCGGTCAAGCTGCTGCCCCGGCACATGCCGCTGCCGGGCCTGGCCAATCCGCACGCCGTCGAGCACCGGCTGCTGGTGGACGGCGGCACCCCCGGCCCGCGCATGGCCGCCGACACCGCCCGCCATCTGGCGACCCACTACGGCTCGCTCTCCTTCGACATCGCCCGGCTGGCCGGCGGCGACCCGGAGCTCGCGGAGCGGATCCACCCGGACGCCCCGGAGATCTGGGCACAGGTCGTCTACGCCCGGGACTACGAGTGGGCGCGCACGGCGGATGACGTCCTGCGCCGCCGCACCACCCTGACCATCCGCGGCCTGGACTCCGAGGACATCCGGAGCCGGGTCGAGGATCTGCTGGCCAAGCGACCCTGACCCCCGCGGGGCCGCCTTCCCAGGTCCGGGCGGCCGGGTGAGAGGAAACGTCTTCTCACCCGGCCGCCCGGACCGCCAATTCGAGGCAGCGATCTTGCCAACTCGTCCCGGCCGAAGGTCAGTTGGCGCCCGGGTCGGCGGGAGCCGTTGAACTTACTCGCGCGTTAAAAATCAACTGAATCGCTCTTGCCTTCTTCGGCGGTGCGCGCATCAATGACATCGCCCGTGGATGACGGGCGGGAACCCCCCACACATCAGCCGCACTTTCCCCCACTCCGGAAGGCAATCCCATGAGACGGTTCAAGCTCGGGATCGGCACGGCAATGGGAACAGCAGCACTGGCCGCCGGCGCACTGGCGCTGGCACCGACCGCGTCCGCGGTCGACCCCACGTCCGCCACCCTCACGGCGGACTGCGGGACGTACGGGTCGGGCCTGGCCACCCTGACCGCCACGCAGAGCGGGACCTCCGCGACCATCACCCTGTCCTCGGGGGCGATCAAGGCCCCGATCGACGTTCCGGCGGGCTCGGTGAGCTCGACGCTGACGCTGTCGAAGAGCGGCGGCGGAACCAAGACCTTCACCGGGAACTCCAACCCGGCGATCCCGACCGGCTCCGATGTGACCACCGGCCCGCTCAAGGGCACGGTGGCCGCGGGCGACGTCCTGGAGGCCAAGTCGCTCAAGCTGGTCATCTTCGGTCTGATCACGGTGAACTGCACCGCCACCTCGGCCCAGTCCCCGGGGCCGTTCACCTTCTGAGCCATCCGATGAACCGGCCCTGAGCCCGCCTTCGGGCCCTCCCGGTAGAAGGTCACAGCGGGCCGGCGGCGTCCCCGGCAGACGCCGCCGGTCCAAGCACGTCATAATGGACCTGATACATCGGATGTTTGGCCCGGGGAGGTCCACCATGGCGGTCACCGACGAGGCGATCGAAAAAATCAAGGGCATGATCGTCTCGGGCGCGCTGCGCCCCGGTGACCGGCTCCCCAAGGAGAGTGAGCTGGCCGCCGATCTGGGGCTGTCGCGCAACTCGCTGCGGGAGGCCGTCCGGGCGCTGTCGCTGATCCGGATCCTCGACGTACGGCAGGGCGACGGCACCTATGTGACCAGCCTCGATCCCCAGCTGCTGCTGGAGGCGCTGAGCTTCGTGGTGGACTTCCACCGCGACGACACGGTATTGGAGTTCCTGGCGGTGCGGCGGATCCTGGAGCCCGCCGCCACGGCGCTGGCCTCCACCCGGATCAGCGACGCCGAGCTGGACCGGCTCCAGGAGCAGCTGGACGCGCTCGGGCAGGAGCCCTCGGTGGAGGAGCTGGTCGCCTGCGATCTGGAGTTCCACCGCGGCATCGTCCAGTCCTCCGGCAACTCGGTGCTCTGCTCGCTGCTCGACGGGCTCTCCGGGCCCACCACCCGGGCCCGGGTGTGGCGCGGTCTGACGCAGGAGGACGCGGTCAGCCGGACCCTCCATGAGCACCGGGCGATCCTGGCCGCCCTGCGGGACCGTGACGCGGAGGCGGCACGGTCCTGGGCGACGGTGCACATCGCGAGCGTGGAGCAGTGGCTGCGCTCCACGCTGTGAGCCCACCGGGGCTCCGCCCCGCCCCCCGCTGGGGCTCCGCCCCAGACCCCCGCCGCGGGTCCGGGGCAGGCTCGCCCCCGGCCCCGGGCGGAGCGCCGCCTCACGGCGGAGCTGGGCATCGGGCGCGGCGGGGGTGAGGCGGCGACTCCCGCTGAGCGGGTCGGAGGGAGTGCCCTACGGTTCGGGCAGCGCCCCGAAGAGGCGCGGGGCCGTGCCGATGTGCGGCTCCGCCGCGCGGGCGCGACCAGCCACGACGGCGCCGCAGTCGGCCGACGGCACATCGCGACACTTCCAGCGGAGCGCTTAGGTTCCCAGGCCGTACGCGCGGGCCGCGTTGCCGCCGAAGACGGCGGCGCGCTCGTCCTCGCCGAGCCGGAGGACGGCCCGGTCCGCGAGGGCCACCACCTCGTCGTAGGTCGCGGCCAGGAGGCACACCGGCCAGTCGGAGCCGAACAGCACCCGGCCGGGCCCGAAGGCGTCCAGGACGTGCCAGGCGTACGGGAGCACCTGCTCGGGCTTCCAGCCCTCCCAGTCGGCCTCGGTGACCAGACCGGACAGCTTGCAGTCGACGTTCGGCAGGGCCGCGAGCGCGGCCAGCTGCCAGGCCCAGGGATCGCGCTCACCGCTGGCCACGGGCGGCTTGGCGGCGTGGTCCAGGACGAAGCGGAGCTGCGGCAGCTCGCGGACGGCGTCCAGGGCCGCGGGCAGCTCGCGCGGGGTGACCAGCAGGTCGTAGACCAGCCCCGCGTCGGCCACGGCGGCCAGCCCCCGGCGGGCGTCCTCGCGGTCCAGCCACCGCGGATCCGGCTCGTCCTGCACCTGGTGGCGCACGCCCACCAGCCGGTCGCCGCCGGGCCCGGCGGCCAGCTCCGCGAGCACCTCGCCCACCCCGGGGTCGGTGAGGTCGGCCCAGCCGACGACGCCCGCGATCCGGTCCGACCCGCCGGCCAGGGCGAGCAGCTCCCGGGTCTCCGCCACGGAGGAGCTGGACTGGACGACGACGGTGGCGTCGATCCCATGGGAGTCCAGATGCGGGGCGAGGTCGTCCGGGGTGAAGGTGCGGCGGATGGGCTCGGCCCACGCGCCGTCCATCCACGGCTGCTCACGGCGGGTCAGGTCCCACAGGTGGTGATGGGCGTCGATACGGCGCGGCAGGGGCACTCGGGCACTCCTCGGGGGTTCAGACCGGCAGCGGGACGTCGTCGTCGAGCAGACCGCGCCGGACCAGGGCCTGCCACAGCTCGTCGGGGATGTCGCGGGCGAACAGCTCGGCATTGTCCCGGACTTCGGCCGGGGATGCGCAGCCGACCACCGCCGCGGCCACCGCGGGGTGGCCGAAGGGGAAGCGCAGTGCGGCGGCCCGCAGCGGCACCTCGAACTCGGCGCACACCTCGGCCAGCCGCCGGGCCCGCGCGAGGAGTTCGGGCGGCGCCTGCTGGTAGTCGTAGCGGGCCCCGGGGGCGGGGTCGGCGAGCAGCCCGGAGTTGTAGACCCCGGCGGCCACGACGGAGGTGCCGCGCCGCTCGCACACCGGCAGCAGATCGTCGAAGGCGGTGCGCTCCAGCAGCGTCCAGCGCCCGGCGCACAGTACGACGTCCACGTCGAAGTCGGCGACGAACCGGGCGAGGAGGTCGCTGTGGTTCATGCCGAAGCCGATGGCCCGGACGAGCTTCTCCCGCTTCAGCTCGGCCAGTGCCGCGAAGGCCGTCTCATAGACCTCATGGACGTGGTCCTCCGGGTCGTGGAGGTAGACGATGTCCACGGCGTCGACCCCGAGCCGTTCCAGGGAGGACTCGAGGCTCGCGCGGATGCCGTCCCGGGTGAAGTCCCACTCCCGGACCCGGTCGGGGGTGTCGGCGAAGCCGTCCGCCTGGACGGGCTCCCCGGGGGCGCGCGGCCGCAGCCGCCGCCCCACCTTGGTGGAGAGCGTGTACCCGGCGCGGTCGCGCCCGGCCAGCACCCGCCCCAGCCGCTCCTCGGACAGCCCGACGCCGTAGTGCGGCGCGGTGTCCATATAGGTGAGGCCGGTGTCGAACGCCGCCCTTACGGTGTCCAGCGCGCGCTCCTCGGGCACCGCCTCGTAGAGGTTGGCCAGCGGCGCGCAGCCCAGGCCCAGGGGTGGTACGCGCACCCCCGAGCGCCCCAGTTCACGCGGGCCGCTCGGTACCCGTCCGCCGTCGACCGCCATGGCTTTCCTCCCGGCCCTCAGTCCTGCTTCTCGCCGCTGGCGTAGCGGGAGATGATCAGCGCGACGATGATGATCGAGCCGTTGATGAACTGGTTCCACAGGGGCGGTACCCCGCCGAGGGTCATCACGTTGACGACCAGCTGGAGCGTCAGCACACCGGTGAGCGCGCCGAAGAGGGTGCCGCGGCCGCCCTTGAGGCTGATCCCGCCGATGACCGCGGCAGCGAACACCTGGAAGATCCAGCCGTTGCCCTGGGTCGCGGCGACCGAGCCGTAGTGGCCCGTGTACAGGATGCCCGCGAAGGCGGCCAGCAGTCCGCCGACGCTCAGCACGATCCAGGTGATCCGGTCCACCCGGATGCCCGCCGCCCGCGCGGCCTCGGGGTTGCCGCCGATCGCGTACAGCGACCGTCCGTGCCGCAGATAGCCCAGCGCCAGACCGCCGAGGGCGTACAGCCCCAGGCAGATCCACACGGCGGCGGGCACGCCCAGCCACTCGGCCTTGCCGAGGTAGCGGAAGGACTCGGGGACGTTGACGATCGACTGGCCCTCGGCGATGCCGACCTGGAGTCCGCGCAGCATGGTGAGCATGCCCAGGGTCGCGATGAAGCCGTTGACGCGCAGTTTGAGCATCAGGAAGCCGTTGGCGGCGCCGATCAGCGCCCCGACCGCCAGGCACAGCGGTATCGCGGTCCACACCGGCAGCAGCCCCAGGCCCTCGAACCGCGCCCCGTGCTCGGGCAGCACTAACCACAGGGCGATCACCGGCGCCACGGCGATGGTCGACTCCAGGGAGAGGTCCATCCGCCCGCTGATCAGGATCAGCGCCTCGCCCAGCACCAGCAGCCCCAGCTCGGTGGACTGCTGGACGACGCCGATCAGGTTGTCCTCGGTGAGGAAGGCGGGCGAGACGATGAAGCCGATCACCCCGAGGACGAAGATCACGGGGACCAGCGACAGATCGCGCCAGCGCGCGATGTCGATCCGCGGCCGGCCCCCCGCCGGGTCGTCAGCCACCGCCTCGGCGGTCCGCTGCCGTGCGGTATCGGTCATGTCTGCCTTCCTTCTGTGCGGTCTTCGGTGTCCCCCGCCGTGCCGTTGGTGCCCGGCTCCGTGATGCCCTCCATGGCGGCCACGAGCTGGCGGTCGCTCCAGCCGCTGCCGAACTCCGCGACCACCCGCCCGTGGAAGAACGCCAGGATCCGGTCGCAGACCCGCAGATCGTCCAGTTCGTCGGAGACGATGACCGCGCCGCTCCCGGAGGCGGCCACGTCCCGTACGACGCCGAGCAGCGCGTCCTTGGACTTCACGTCCACCCCGGCGGTCGGGCGGATCGCGACCAGGACGCTGGGCTCACGGGCCAGCGCCCGCGCGATGACGACCTTCTGCTGATTTCCGCCGGACAAACCCGAAACGGGCTGCGAGGGTCCCGAGGTCTTGATGTCCAGGGAGGTGATCATCCGCTGGGCGAAGGCGCGGGTCCGGGAGGGCAGCACCGTGCCGTAGGGCCCGAGCTGGTCGGTGACGGTCAGCGTGGCGTTCTCGGCGACGCTGCGGCCCAGGACCAGGCCCTGGTCGTGCCGGTCCTCCGGGACGTAGCCGATACCCGCGTCGATGGCGTGCGGCACGCTGCCGGGGCGCACCGGCCGGCCGCGCACCGACAGCCGCCCGCCGGCCGGTTTGCGCAAGCCCACCAGGGTCTCGCCGACCGCCGTGTTGCCGCTGGCCGTGGCCCCGGCCAGGCCGAGCACCTCACCGGGGCGCACCACCAGGTCCAGCGGGTCGAACTCGCCCTCCAGGGCGAGCCCTTCGGTGCGCAGCACCGGCTCCCCGTCCGGGTCGGCCTCCTTACGGGCGACGGGAGCGCGGACGACGGCCCGGGAGTCGCCCTCGGGCGCCCGGCCGTCGTCCCCGGTCATCGCCGCCACCAGCTCCTCCTTGGGGAGGCCGGCGACCGGGGCGGTCAGCACATGGCGGGCGTCGCGGAAGACGGTGACGGTGTCGCAGAGTTCGTAGACCTCTTGCAGATGGTGCGAGATGAACAGGAAGGCGACCCCCTGCCGGCGCAGCTCGAGCAGCTTGGCGAAGAGCCGGTCGATCCCGCCCGCGTCGAGCTGGGCGGTGGGCTCGTCGAGGATGATCAGCCGGGCGCCGAAGGAGAGCGCGCGGGCGATCTCCACGAACTGCCGCTGCTCGACGCTGAGGTCCTTGGCCCGCGCCTGCGGATCCACCTCCACGCCGTACTCGGCCAGCAGCGCGCGGGCGTCCTCGCGCAGGGCGCGCCAGCGGATGCGCCCCGTGCCCGGGAAGCGGTTGAGGTAGAGGTTCTCGGCGACCGTCAGGTCCGGGACCACCATCGACTTCTGGTAGACGCAGGCCACCTTGCGCTGCCAGGCGGCCGTGTCGCCGTAGCCGGGGGCGGACTCGCCCGCGAAGGTCACCTCGCCCTCGTCCGGGCGCTCCATCCCGGTCAGGACGGACACCAGCGTGGACTTGCCCGCCCCGTTGCGCCCGACGAGCGCATGGGCCTCCCCGGGCCGCACCGCCAGCCGGGCGTGGTCCAGGGCGACGGTGGGCCCGAACCGTTTGACGATGCCCTGGGCCCGTACGACGGCGGGCTGCTCGGCCTCGGCCATGGTCACTTCTTCTCGAGCTGGTTGGCCCACAGCTTCTTGTCGTCGACGTTCTCCTTGGTCACCAGCGGCGCCGGGAGCTGGTCCTCCAGGCCGTTCGCGATCTTGACGATCTTGGAGTCGTGGTCGGTGGGGCCGGGTTTGAACGTCTTGCCGTCCAGAGCGGCCTTCGCGTAGTTCAGGGCCCACTGGGCGTAGAGGTCGGCGGGCTGGGAGAGCGTGGCGTCGATCTTCCCGGAGCGGATCGCGTCCAGCTCCTCGGGTATCCCGTCGTTGGAGATGATCGTGATGTGCTTGGCCGAACCGGCGGGCTTCAGCAGCCGCTTCTGCTCCAGCAGCGCGAGCGTGGGCTGGAGGAAGGCGCCGCCCGCCTGCATGTAGATGCCGTTCACGTCCTTGTGCTGGGCCAGCAGGCTCTGGAGCTTGGCGGAGGCGACATCGCCCTTCCAGTCGGTGGGCAGCTCATGCACCTTGATGCCGGGGTACTTCTTCTTCATGCAGGAGGCGAACGCCTGCGAGCGGTCCCGGCCGTTGATGGAGCTGAGGTCGCCCTGGAGCTCGGCGATCCGGCCCTTGCCGCCCAGCTTCTCGCCGAGGTACTCGCACGCCTTGGTGCCGTACGCCCGGTTGTCGGCGCGCACCACCATGTAGACCTTGCCGGAGTCGGGCCGGGTGTCCACGCTGATGACGGGGATCTTCTTCTCCTCCAGCTGCTCCAGGGTGGAGGAGATGGCCCCGGTGTCCTGGGGCGCCATGATGACCGCCTTGGCGCCCTGGTCGGTGAACGCCTGGACGTTGGCGACCAGCTTGCCGATGTCGTTCTGCGAGTTGGACAGCGGGAGCGCGGAGACCGTGCCCTTGTCGATGCCCTTCTCCAGGTACTGCTGGTAGGAGTTCCAGAAGTCGGTGTCCGTCCGCGGCATGTCGATGCCGACCTTGCCGCCGCCGGCGCCATTGCTCTCTCGGTTGCAGCCGGTGAGCGCTGCGACGGCCAGCAGCACGGCGCAGGCGGCGGTGCCGGTGGTGCGGAGTCTCGTCATCGAGTCCCGTCCTTGGTCGTTCCTGGGTCGAGTAGTGCGGGTGGTGCCGGCCCCTCGGGCGGAGGCGATTGTGCGGTTGTCTCAAGCGATCGGGCGGTTGTCTAGGAGGCGGCGGGGCGCAGCCGCAGCCCCTGCATCCCTCCGTCGACGGCCAGCGCGGTGCCGGTGACGGCCGCGGCGGCGGGGCTGGCGAGGTACGCGACGGCGGCGGCGACCTCGTCGGCGGAGACCAGCCGTCCGGTGGGCTGCCGGGCCTCCAGGGCGGCGCGCTCGGCCGCCGGGTCGGTGGCCTGGCCGAGCAGCCGGCCGACCCACGGGGTGTCCACGGTGCCGGGGTTGACGCAATTGACGCGCACCCCTTCGCGGATGTGGTCCGCCGCCATGGCGAGGGTCAACGACAGCACCGCGCCCTTGCTGGCGCTGTACGCGGCGCGCTGCGGCAGCCCCGCGGTGGCGGCGATCGAGCAGGTGTGGGTGATGGAGACGGCGCCGGGCCGGTCGGCCGCGGCGGCGCGCAAGTGGGGCAGCGCGGCCCGCGCGGTGCGGACCAGGCCCAGCACATTGATGTCCAGCAGCCGGTGCCACTCCTCGTCGGAGTTGTCCTCGACGCTGCCGATCGCGCCGATGCCCGCGTTGCCGACGACGGTGTGCAGGGCACCGAACTCGGCCACGGCCGCCTCCACCGCGGCCCTGACGCCCTCGTCGGAGGTGACGTCGGCCTTGAGCGGCAGCGTGCCGTCCGGGGCGCCCGACGGATCGCGGTCGAGCACGGCGACCCGCGCGCCCCGGTCGCGCAGCGCGGCGGCGATGGCGGCGCCGATACCGGAGGCGCCGCCGGTGACGAGCGCGGCCAGCCCTTCGAAGTCGCCGGTGGTCACTGGTGGTCCTCCTGAGGCTGTGCGGGTGCGGACGGTGCCGGTACGGGCTGGGCCGCTGCGGACGGAGCCGGTACGGGCCGTGCGATGCGGGCCCGCCATTCGGGCCCGTCCGGATAGCGGTAGGCGGCGATCGACTCTGGGTACATACGGGCGGAGAAGCCCGGCGCGGTCGGAGCCCGGTAACGGCCCGACTCGACGACCACGGGATCGGCGAAGTGCTCGTGGAGGTGGTCGACATACTCGATGACCCGGTCCTCCCAGCTGCCCGAGACGGCCACGAAGTCGAACATGGCCAGGTGCTGGACGAGTTCGCACAGCCCGACGCCGCCCGCGTGCGGGCACACCGGAAGTCCGTACTTGGCGGCGAGCAGCAGGATCGTGAGGTTCTCGTTGACCCCCGCGACCCGTGCCGCGTCGATCTGGACGAAGTCCACCGCCTCGGCCTGGAGCAGCTGCTTGAAGACCACGCGGTTGGCGACGTGCTCACCGGTGGCCACCTTGACCGGCTGTCCGGCACGGATGGCGGCGTGGGCGAGGACGTCGTCCGGGCTGGTGGGCTCCTCGATCCAGTGCGGGTCGTACGGCGCGAGGGCGCTCATCCAGCGCACCGCCTCCGCCACGTCCCAGCGCTGGTTGGCGTCCACGGCGATGCGCACATCGGGGCCGACGGCCTCGCGCGCGAGCCGCATCCGTCTGAGGTCCTCGTCCAGATCGGACCCGACCTTGAGCTTGATCTGGCCGAAGCCGTCGGCGACGGCCTCCTGCGCCAGCTTGATCATTTTCTCGTCGGAGTAACCGAGCCAGCCGGGCGAGGTGGTGTAGGCGGGGTAGCCCCGCTCGCGCAGCCGCGCGGCGCGCTCGGCGCGGCCGGGCTCGGCGGCGCGCAGGATGGCGAGCGCCTCCTCCGGGGTGAGCGCGTCGCTGAGGTAGCGGAAGTCGACCAGCTCGACCAGCTCCTCGGGCGACATCTCGGCGAGGAACTGCCACAGGGGCTTTCCGGCCTGCCGGGCGGCGAGGTCCCAGGCGGCGTTGACCACCGCACCCGCGGCCATGTGCATGACGCCCTTCTCGGGCCCCAGCCAGCGCAGCTGGGAGTCATGGGTCAGCTCACGGTGCAGGGCGGCGAGATCCGCGGCCGTCAGCGGCGCGGGGCGGCCCACCACATGGGGGCGCAGGGAGCGGATGGCGGCCGCGGTGACATCGTTGCCGCGGCCGATGGTGAAGACGAAGCCGTGTCCCTCGGAGGCCGCGCCCTCCTCCGCGTCCGTGCGCAGCACGACATAGGCGGCGGAGTAGTCGGGGTCCGGATTCATGGCGTCCGAGCCGTCGAGCTGCTCCGAGGTGGGAAACCGGATGTCATGGACCTCGAGCTCGGTGACGGATGGACGCTGACTCAATGGGGGCTCCCTGAAACGATGCGCGAGAGAGAACATCGGACCTTTCGCGATGATCCGATGTATAGCGCTGCCCTATGGGTTTCGTCCAGAGGGGTGGCCGAACTTTTGAAGGACAGATCGGATGAATCTCTTAGTGCTCCTGGACAGGGGCTGCGGCCGGGGCCCCGGAAAGCCGTAGGCTTGGGTGGCACGCAATGGGAAACGGCAGCTGGAGGCGGCATCATCCGTCCGCCCCGGCCGGAAGGAGGCGCTGGGTGATCGAGCTTGAGGGGGTTCCCGAGCTGATCGACCCGGTCATGATCTGTGCCTTCGAGGGCTGGAACGACGCCGGAGACGCCGCCTCGACCGCGGTCGGGCACCTGGACCGGGAGTGGAAGGGCGAGGTCTTCGCCTCGCTCGACGCGGAGGACTACTACGACTTCCAGGTGAACCGGCCCACCGTCGCCCTGGAGGGCGGGGTGCGCAAGATCACTTGGCCGACGACCCGGCTCTCGGTGGTCCGGGCGGACACCGGGGAGAAGTCCCGGGACCTGGTGCTGGTGCGCGGAATCGAACCGAGCATGCGCTGGCGGTCGTTCTGCAACGAGATCCTCGGCTACGCCCATGAGTTGGGCGTGGAGATGGTCGTCATCCTCGGCGCGCTGCTCGGCGACACCCCGCACACCCGGCCGGTGCCGGTCAGCGGGGTCACCTCCGACCCGGACCTGGCCCGCAGCCTCGATCTGGAGGAGACCCGCTACGAGGGCCCGACCGGGATCGTCGGGGTCCTCCAGGAGGCGTGTGCCCACGCCGGCGTCCCGGCGGTGAGCCTGTGGGCGGCCGTGCCGCACTACGTCTCGCAGCCGCCGAACCCAAAGGCCACCCTGGCGCTGCTGAACCGCCTCGAGGACCTGATCACGGTGCGCATCCCCCTCGGCGAGCTGACCGAGGACTCCCGGGCCTGGCAGCTGGGCGTGGACCAGCTGGCCGCCGAGGACAGCGAGGTCGCCGAGTACGTCCAGTCGCTGGAGGAGGCGCGGGACACCGCCGAGCTGCCCGAGGCGTCCGGCGAGGCCATCGCCCGCGAGTTCGAGCGCTATCTGCGGCGGCGCGACGGCCAGCCCGGCCCCGCCGGCGGCCACGCGACCGAGAGCGGCGGTCTGGAGGGCGGCTCGGGAGGGCCGGGCGCCCCCTATCTGCGCGACTCCTCCACCGGCCATGGGCGGCCGCGCAAGCCGTCCCCCAAGGACGAGATGGCCAAGGACGACGCCGAGGACACCGGCGGCGCCGCCGAGGACGAGGCCAAGGACGTGGCCGAGGCCAAGGAAGCCGACAGCGCCAAGGGGGCGGACGACGCCAAGGAGGCGGACGGCGGCCAGGGCACCGATGAGCGGGACGGCGAGGACCGGGGTGGCGACGGGGACGAGGGGTCCGGCTCCGACCGGTGACCACGGCCGCCACGCACGGCGTACGACACCACACCATGCGCACCACGCCACGCACCCTCGTACGACGGGCACACCGCGTACGACGCGCACGACGCGTACGAGACAGCGCGAAGCCCGCGCCGGGAGGATCCCGGCGCGGGCTCATGCGTTCACCGTCGCGGCGCGGGCGCCCGACGTCGCGTCAGAGGGCCACGCCCAGCAGCGCGTCCACGGCGCGCGAGACCAGTCCTGGCGCCCCCTCGTCCGTACCGCCGGTGGCCGACTGCGCGGCGGCCCAGCGGTCGACGGCGGCCAGGGCGGCCGGGGAGTCCAGGTCGTCCGCGAGCGCCTCGCGGATCTCCTCCACCAGCGCGTCGGCCGGGGGCCCGTCGGGCCGCGAGACGGCGGTACGCCAGCGGGCGAGGCGCTCCTCGGCCTCCCGCAGCAGCCCGTTCGTCCACTCCCAGTCCGAGCGGTAGTGGCGGGCCAGCAGCGCGAGCCGTATGGCCGCCGGGTCGACGCCGTCGCGGCGCAGCGCCGAGACGAAGACCAGGTTGCCCTTGGACTTGGACATCTTCTCGCCGTCCAGGGCCACCATCCCGGCGTGTACGTACGTCTTGGCGAACGGCCGCTCACCGGTGAGGACCTGGGCGTGCGAGGCCCCCATCTCGTGGTGCGGGAAGGCGAGATCGGATCCGCCGCCCTGCACGTCGAAGCCCATGCCGAGGTGGTCCAGGGCGATGGCCACGCACTCGATGTGCCAGCCCGGGCGGCCCCGGCCGAGCGATCCGCCGTCCCAACTCGGCTCGCCGTCACGGGCGGCCATCCACAGCATCGGGTCGAGGGGGCTCTTCTTGCCCGGGCGCTCCGGGTCGCCGCCGCGCTCGGCGGACAGCAGCCGCATGGCCTCGGCGTCGAGCCGGCTGACCGAGCCGAAGGAGGGGTCGGACTCCACGGAGAAGTAGATGTCGCCTTCGAGTTCATAGGCGGCGCCCAGGTCGCGCAGCCGCTCCACGAGCGGCACGATCCCCGGTATCGCCTCGACGGCGCCGATGTAGTGCCGCGGGGGCAGCATCCGCAGGGCCGTCATGTCCTCGCGGAAGAGGGCGGTCTCGCGCTCGGCGAGGGCAGTCCAGTCGTCGCCGTTCTCCTGCGCCCGCTCCAGCAGGGGATCGTCGACATCGGTGACGTTCTGGACGTAGTGCACCTGGCGCTTGGTGTCGAGCCATACGCGCTGAACGAGGTCGAACGCGTTGTAAGTCGCCGCATGACCCATGTGGGTCGCGTCGTACGGGGTGATCCCGCAGACGTAGATGCGCGCGACGGGACCGGGGGTCAGGGTGATCCTTCCCCCGGTCGCGGTGTCGTGAATGCTCAGGTCGCGGCCACTGCCGGGCAGGGCGGGAACCTCAGAAGCGGGCCAGGCATACATGCAATGAGCGTAACCGGATGCAGCGTCCGTATACGAACCGGACCAGTGGTGTTGGCCGGATGGGCGGTCTTGCGCGGACGCCCACGAGCTGCTTGAGCTGCCCGATCCCCGTTCCAGGGGCTCCGGACGTGAGCACGGCGAGCCCATCCGGTCAGACCGGCCGCCATCCCCTGGCCGCGGGTCAGACCGGCGGCCAGGGGATGGCGGGCCACTGGCCGCTGGGCTCGGGGTGTCTCCCGGTGCGCAACAGCGCGGCGACACGGGCCCGCAGGGCCTCGATCTCGGCCCCGGTGATCAGTTCCGCCAGCCGGGCGCTCAGCGGGCCGCCGTCGGCGAGCTCGCCCGCCAGCCGGCGCAGCACCTTCAGCACATCTTCCGGCAGCGGCTCCCCTGCCCAGCCCCACAGCAGCGTGCGCAGCTTGTCGTCGGCGTTGAAGGTCACTCCGTGATCAATCGCATAGAGCCGGCCACCGGCCGCGGGCAGCAGATGGCCGCCCTTGCGGTCGCCGTTGTTGATCACCGCGTCGAGGACGGCCAGCCGGCGCAGCCGTACGTCGTCGGCGTGGACCAGCAGCGCCGTACGGCCCTCGCCCACCTCGGCGTAGCCCACCGCCTTCCAGCCGGGGCCCGGCTCATCGCCCTCGACGAGCGCGAGCAGCTCCGCTCCCCCGGTCTCCTCCGAGCCGTCGCCGTCCGGCCCGCCGTCGGCCCCGTCCGGCCCGCCGTCGGCCGTCTCGACCTCCACCCAGAGCTGGCACATCCCCTGCCCGTACGGCCCGTCGCGCAGCACCGTGGGCGGCACCAGGCCCCAGCCGGTGGCCTCGGAGATCTCGTAGGCCGCGACCTCGCGCTGGGCGAGCGTGCCGTCCGGGAAGTCCCACAGCGGCCGCTCCCCGGCCACCGGCTTGTAGACACAAGGGGCGCTGTGGCCCTCGTACTCGACCGTGCAGTACAGCACCGCGTTGGACGCCTCCCGGACCCGGCCGCGCACCGTCAGCTCACCGAGAGCCAGCAGCTCGGCCGGGGACAAGAGCCGCGGAGCCTCCGTTGCGGGGGGTGCGAGACGGGTGGGCGGCGTCAGGCTCCGCGGCGGTATCCGTTCTGGCGCGGACATACGTGTCCCTCCGGGTCGAGCGGCAGACTGCACAGCGGGCAGGGCGGCCGGCCGGCGTTGACGACATCCAGGGCGCGCTTGGCGAACGCACGCGCCTGCGCCCCGGTGAGCCGCACCCGCAGCATGGGCGGGCCGTTCACATCGTCCTGGAGCAGCCGCTCCTCGGCCTCGGCCAGGTCCTCCTCGGACTCGGCCTCAAGCTCGACCAGCGCCTGCGCCTCGACGATCATCCGCTGCTCCTCGCCGTCCCAGGCGAGTGCCATGGTACCGACCCGGAACTCCTCCTCCACGGGGACTTCCAACGGTGCGGTGTCGCTGACTTCGGTCGGTGCGACGGCGGGGACCGGGGCGTTTCCGCCGGTACGCCGCACCACCTCGTCCAGCAGCTCGTCTATCCGCTCGGCCAACGCCGCGACCTGTGTCTTCTCCAACGCGACACTGGTGGTCCGGCTACCGGCGGACGCCTGTAGGAAAAAGGTACGGCGACCAGGCAGCCCGACCGTACCGGCGACGAAACGGTCCGGCGGGTCATAGAGGAACACCTGACGGGACAACGTCCTGCTCCATTTGATTCGACTGCTCGGCTGACTGACTGCTGACCGCTGGGTGTCACGACCGCCCGGTCACGGCTGCCACGGCGCCCTCGCACCGCGGCACCACCCTACTGCGCACGGCGATCACGGTGCTCCCGCGTCGCCGCCCACCGCCGCGTCCCCGCCGCGGCCGCCGGAGTTCTCCGCACGCGGCGCCAGTCCGGCGAAGTCCCCGGTGTCGCCGAGCCGGACGAGGAAGGGGCGGGTCGGGGTGTACCGGATCGCGGTGACCGAGCAGGGCTCGACCGAGATCCGCTGGAACAGATCGAGATGGAGTCCTAGGGCGTCCGCGACCAGCGCCTTGATGATGTCGCCGTGGGAGCACATCAGATAGACCGCGTCGGCGCCGTGCTCCCGCTCGATCCGGGCGTTCCAGTCGCGCACCGCCTCGACCGCGCGCGCGTGCATGGCGCGCATGGACTCGCCACCGGGGAAGGCGGCCGCGGACGGATGCTGCTGGACGATGTTCATCAATGGTTCATCGGCGAGCTCGGCCAGCTTCCGGCCGGACCAGTCGCCGTAGTGGCACTCCCCGATCCGGTCGTCGGGGTGCAGCGCCAGTTCGGGGCGGGCGGCGAGCAGCGGGGCCAGGGTCTCCCGGCAGCGTTGCAGGGGGCTGGTGACGGCGGCGGCGAGCGGCAGTCCGGCCAGTCTGCCGGGCAGCGCCGCGGCCTGGGCCGTACCGCGCTCGTCGAGGGCGACACCGGGTGTCCAGCCCGCGAGGACGCCCGCGGTATTGGCGGTGGACCGGCCGTGCCGTACGAGGATCAGCATGGGCATGGCTGCCACCCTACGACCCCTCCGGCGCCGCTCAGCGGGGATGCGCACCGATCCCGTACCGGGGTCCCCCTGTGCCGATCCGCGTCTCGCGAGGCACAATGCGCAGCGTGATCGTGGATTGTGCCATCTACCGGGACGGGGCCCGCACCGAGGGACCCGCTGACTTCTCCGACGCCCTGGACGAGGCGCGCGCGAGTGGGGACGCCTTCTTGTGGATCGGGCTGCACGAGCCGACCGAGAAGGAGTTCGAGCTGGTCACCAGCGAGTTCGGACTGCATCCGCTGGCCGTCGAGGACGCCCTGTGCGCCCACCAGAGGCCGAAGCTGGAGGTCTATGACGACTCGCTGTTCCTGGTGCTCAAGCCGGTGCAGTACGACGACAAGGCCGGGACCGTCACCGCGGGTGAGCTGATGGTCTTCGTCGGTGACTCCTTCGTGGTGACCGTAAGGCACGGCGGGGCCAATCCGCTCGGCTCGGTGCGCGACCGGCTGGAGAAGATGCCCGAGGTGCTCCAGCACGGCCCTACGGCGGTGATGTACGCGGTCTCGGACGCGGTCGTGGACCACTACCTGGACGTGGCCGACGATCTGCACGGGGACCTGGAGGAGCTGGAGACGGAGGTCTTCGCCCCGAACGCGGGCGCCGGGCAGAACACCGCCGGGCGGATCTACGCCTTCAAGCGCGAGGTGATGGAATTCCGCCGCTCGGCCGGGCCGTTGGGGGAGCCGATGGAGCGGCTGACCGGCGCCGGGGTGCCGTTCGTGCACGAGGGCTCCCGGCCGTTCTTCCGCGATGTCAGCGACCATCTGACCCGGGTGAACGAGCATGTTGAGGGGCTGGACCGGCTGCTGTCGGACATCCTCTCCGCCCATCTCGCGCAGATGGGCGTGCGGCAGAACGACGACATGCGGAAGATCTCGGCGTGGGCGGCCATGGCCGCGGTCCCGACGATGATCGCCGGGATCTACGGCATGAACTTCACGCATATGCCGGAGCTGAAGCAGCCCTGGGGATACCCGGGGGTGGTCGCGCTCATGGCCGGTGTGATCGCGCTGCTGTACCGCTGGTTCAAGCGGCGTGGGTGGCTCTGAGCAGGGGACTCGGTCCCAGGGCTCCGTCAGACGTCAGAAGTCAGACATCAGACGCCAGACGTCAGACGAACTCGGGCGCCTCGGGCGCGCCGGAGGCGCTCTTCGCGGGTCCGCCCAGCGCGTTCCGCCGCTCGGGCATCCGCAGTGACACCATGCGCCGCCAGCCGCCCAGCCGCTCGTATGTGTGCAGGGCCTGGATCCCGGCCGCGAGCAGCGCGGACTTCGGCTTGGGCCAGCCCAGGAGGCGTCCCATGTGGGCCATCACGGCCAGGCTGACGTCCCGGTAGACCTCCGTCTCGACGAGCGCGCTCTCCCGCAGGGTCCGCTGGATGGTCCGGCCGTACCCGTCGGCGGCCAGGCGCAGCAGCTCCTCGTGGCAGTAGGCGAGGTGGTTGTCCTCGTCGTCGGCGATCATGCGCACCGCGCGGCCGAGGTCGGGGTGGTCGCCGAAGTACCTGCGCAACATCGTCATCTGGGCGGAGGCGCGCTGTTCGGTGACCCGGCTGTGGGCGAGGTAGATCACGATGTCGTGCTCGGTGAGCGGCTCGTCGCGGCGCAGCTTGTCATGGGCGAGGCCGATGCCGCGCGCCTCCAGGAGCATCGTGTAGTCGGTCTCGCGCGGCACTTCCATGGGCTCCAGACCCCGCTTGTGGAGCAGGGCGTTGAAGATCCGGCCGTGTTTGTCCTCGTCGGCGCCATGGCGGGCGATCTTGGGCGCGAGGTCGCGGCGGCTCTCGGGCACCAGGGCGGCGATCCGGCCGTTCTCCCAGCCTCCCTGGGCCTCCCCGCTGGCCGCGACGGAGCAGAAGAGCCGGAACGACTCGTCGTTGTCGAGGACCTCCTGGAACACGCTTCTCGCCGAGAGCATCGCCGCCACCTCCGTGCGCTGGTCGTGCGCCGCCGGGCGCAGAAAAAGTCAACGGCCCGGTGGGGGCGGTGGCAACAGCTGGGACACCCGGCTCGGCCGAACGGGGGATCCCTCCGTACGCCGCGTCCGCGTAACCCCTGGGCGGCGGAGGCGTTGTGCTGGATGACGGCCGTGGCGGGGAAGACCCCCGAGCCCCCACCACGGCCGCAGAACTTCCTGGCGCCACCTTCCTGGCGCCGCTCTCCCGGCACCGCTTTCCCGGCGCCGCGCTTGGCTCGGCTCTTACGCGAGCCCGGCCCGCTCCAGGGCCTCGACGCCCGCCCGCAGCCCGGCGAGCCGCTCCTCCAGCGTGAAGCCCGCGGGCGTGAGCGACAGAGTGGTGACCCCGGCCCCCGCGTACGCCTGCATGCGGTCGGCGATGCGCTCGACGGGGCCGAGCAGCGCGGTGGAGTCGATCAGCTCGTGCGGGACGGCCGCGGCGGCGCCCTCCTTGTCCCCGGAGAGGTACTTCTCCTGGATCTCGGCGGCCTCCTTCTCATACCCCATGCGCTGCGCCAGCTTGTTGTAGAAGTTCTGCTTGGCGCTGCCCATACCGCCCACGTAGAGCGCGGTGTACGGGCGGAACTGGTCGGCGAGGCCGCGGACGTCGTCGCCGAGGGCCATCGGGACGGTGGGCACCACGTCGAAGCCCTCGAGGTCCTTGCCCGCCTTCTCGCGGCCCGCGCGCAGCGAGCTGAGGGTGGTCTCCTCGGCGTGCTCGGGATCGTAGAACAGGACCAGGGCGCCGTCGGCGATCTCGCCGGTCTGCTCCAGGTTCTTCGGGCCGATGGCCGCGATGTACAGCGGGATGTACTCCCGCACCGGGTGGACGGTGAGCTTGAGGGGCTTGCCGGGGCCGTCGGGCAGCGGCAGGGTCCAGTTCCGGCCCTCGTGGGTCAGCCGCTCGCGCGACATCGCCTTGCGGATGATCTCCACGTACTCGCGGGTGCGGGCGAGCGGCTTGTCGAACCGGACCCCGTACCAGCCCTCGGACACCTGGGGCCCCGAGACGCCGAGCCCGAGGCGGAAGCGGCCGCCGGAGAGGGTGTCCAGAGTGGCGGCGGTCATCGCCGTCATGGCGGGGGTGCGGGCCGGGATCTGGAAGATGGCGGAGCCGACGTCGATGCGCTCGGTCTGCGCGGCGACCCACGCGAGCACCGTGGCGGCGTCCGAGCCGTAGGCTTCGGCGGCCCAGCAGACGGAATAGCCGAGCCTGTCGGCCTCGCGGGCGACCGCGAGGTTGTCCGCGTCCATTCCGGCGCCCCAGTAGCCGAGGTTGATGCCGAGCCTCATACGCACCCCTTACTGATCAGTAACGTCGCTGTTCCGGGGACTCTAGCGCGCATGGCCCCGGTACGTCAGGGGTGGGTTATCCACAGGCTGCCACGTGGCGCTTTGCGGCCAGTAATCTCGACGTTCATGGAGCTAAGGCACCTCGGCAGCACGGGCCTGCGCGTCTCCCGGCTCGGGCTCGGCACGCTCACTTGGGGGCGGGACACTGACGAACACGACGCCGCGGATCAGCTCAAGGCGTTCTGGGAGGCGGGCGGGACGCTCGTCGACACCGCGGATGTGTACGCGGACGGCGGCGCCGAATACCTCCTGGGGCAGCTGCTGGAGGGGTTACTGCCCCGGCGCGATCTCCAGATCGCGACCAAGGCGGGCAGCGTGCCCGACCCCGACCGCCGCTTCGACGCCTCGCGCGGCCATCTGCTGGCCGCGCTGGACGCCTCGCTGGAGCGGCTGGGCACGGACTATGTCGACCTGTGGCAGGTGCACGCCTTCGACCCGTTCACCCCGCTCGAGGAGACCCTTCAGGCGCTCGACATCGCGGTGAGCAGCGGGCGGGCCCGCTATGTGGGGGTGTCCAACTTCAGCGGCTGGCAGCTCGCGAAGGCCGCCACCTGGCAGCTGGCCTCCTCGGGCGCGCACACCCGGCTGGCCAGCACACAGATGGAGTACTCGCTGCTCCAGCGCGGTGTGGAGCGCGAGGTGCTGCCCGCCGCGCTCGACTTGGGCGTCGGGCTGCTGCCGTCCTCGCCGCTCGGCCGCGGTGTGCTCACCGGCAAGTACCGCCATACGACGCCCGCCGACTCACGCGGCGCCTCCGAGCTCGCGGCGTTCGTCGAGCCGTATCTGGACGAGGAGGCGAGCCGCATCGTCGAGGCGGTCGCCATAGCCGCCGACGGCCTGGCGACCACCGCGCTCAACGTGGCCCTGGCCTGGGTCCGCGACCGCCCGGGCGTCACCGCCCCGGTCGTCGGCGCGCGCAACGCCCAGCAGCTGAGGGCGGCGTTGTCGGCGGAGACCCTTAGTCTTCCGGACGAGATCTGCCAGGCGCTCGACGATGTGTCGGCGCCCGTGCACCGCTATCCCGATCAGGACTGGAGCACGCTGTGAGTACCGACCGCCTCGCCGGCGACGCCGCACCCGCGCCCGAGGAGGCCGACCCGTCGGCGAAGCCGGAAAACCCTGGGGCCCGCGCGCCGGGTGCCCCGGGCGCCCCCGGCACCGGGACGGACCCGGACCACGCCCCGGACGACCGCGGCGAGCCCGCCGCCACGGTCGCGCCCGCGGGGGCGGACCGGAACGACGCGGGGGCGGCCGCGGCCGCCGGACCCGCGGAATCCGCCGGACGGGGCGGGGCCGACGAGGCGGGGGCTCCCGGCACCGGAGCGAGCCCCCACAGCGCCCAAGAAGGCACCGACGGCGAACAGCCCCCGGCAGGCGGGGCCGATGGGCCCGCAGCGGGTGGGCAGGCCCCATCCGCTGGGCAGGGCACGTCCGGCGGCCCAGGGTCGGGCCAGGGCTCCGGGGACGCGAAAGCGCCGGGGCCAGGCGGGGTCAGCGGTGGCGCGGGAGCAGGGGCTCCCACCCCCGCCGGACAGGGCGAGTCCGGCGATGCCGAGGCGGGCCCCCGCGCCGAGGGCGCCGGCCGAGAGCGGGCTCCCGCCGGGCACCGCGCATCCAGCCCGGGGGTGGGCCAGGGCGGCGCCGGAACGAGTGGTGACGCGGGCACGGGAGATGGTGCTTCCGGACCCGCCGGGCAGGGCGAGTCCGGCGGCGCTGGGGAAACCTCCGGCGGTGGGGGCAAGGGGCGGCGGTCGGCGGCGGCTGAGGCGTTGGCCGCTGCCGTGCGGGCCGTGGAGAGCGGTGAGCGGTCGGCCGCGTCGTTCTTCAACGACGCCCCGGCAGCGCGTCCGGCGGCGCCCGCCGCCCCCGCGGCCCCCGCGGCCCCCCGTGAGCGGGCCCGTACGGCGGCGCCCGCCTCCGCGCCCGCTCCCGTACGGCCGTCGTCGGCCCGTCCGGCGCGCGGGCCGAGGGCCGAGATCCCCGGCAGCGGCGACGTCCGGGCGGTGCTCGCGGCGGGCGGGGCCCCCGAGGCCCTGGCCGGGAAGGTCGCCGAAGCGCTCGGGGAGCACGCCGCCGAGGCGCTGCGCGAGGACCCCTGGCAGTTGCTCACCGTGCCCGGCGTACGCCCCGACCAGGCGGACGGCTTTGCCCGCTCCCTCCTCGGCCCGGCCTGCGAGCCCGGCGACGAGCGCCGTGCGCTGGCGCTCACCGGCTGGCTGCTGGAGCGCGCCGCCCTCGAGGGGCACACCGCGCTGGAGTCGTCCGCACTGCACGACGCGCTCGCCAAGGCGTCGGTGCCGGACCCGGACGAGGCGCTGCGCACCGCGATCGCGGAGGGCGTGGTGCTGGTCTTCCAGGACGCGCTCGACGCCCCGGCTGGGGCCCGTCCCCGGGCGGCCGAGGACGAGGACGCCGAGCAGCCGGTGCGGGTGCTGCTGGGGCTGGACCGCTATGCCCTGGCGGAGGAGAGCCTGGCCGACGGTCTCGCCCGGCTGGCGAGCACCTTCGCCCCCGCGCAGGACGGCGAGGCGCCCGTGGGGGACGCCGAGTGGGAGGCCGCGGCCGCCGCCGCGCCGTCCGCCTCCGCCGCGGAGCTCATCCGTACCGTCGCGGCCCACGGCCTGGTCGCCCACAGCGGTGGCGAGGCGGCGCGCGCCGAACCGGCGGCGCTGGTCGCCGCCGCCCGTGCGATGGGCCTGCGGGCCTACGCGGCCGCGCACACCGAGGACGGCAGGCGGCGGCTGGCCGCCGCACTCAGCGAGACCGCGGGCACCGGCCAGGACCCGGACCCGGGCCCGAGCCCGGAGGCAGGCCCGGACGAGGCCCCGGGCACCGGCCCGGAGGCAGGCACGGAAGCCGCCTCGGCGGCCGTCACGGTCGCCGGGCTGCTGGCCGGCGCCGAGGGCCCCGGACGTGACGAGGAGGGCGCTCTGGCGCTCGATCTGCTCGTCGTCCTGGACGCCCCGCAGCTCGATGTCGAAACGGCCGCGATGCTGGTCGAGTCGCTGCCGGACGGCGCCCGTCTGGTGCTCAGCGGGGACCCCGGGGTGCTGTGGTCGGCCGGTCCCGGCCGGGTCTTCGCGGACCTGGTGGCGGCCCGCCGCTGCCCGCAGGTCGTCTCCCGCACCCCCGACCCGGGCCCCATCGGCGAGCTGGTCTCGGGCATCGGGATCGGCGAGCTCAACCAGGTGGAGGCGCCCGGCAAGGAGGTCGTGATCGTGCCCGTGCGGGACGCGGGCGAGGCGGTGCACCGCACCGTGCAGCTCGTCGCCGACTCGGTGCCCCGTGCGATCGGCGTCCCGCCGGAGCAGACCCAGGTGATCACCCCGGGCCACGGCGGCGCGGCCGGCACCCGCGCGCTCAACGCGGCCCTGAAGGACCGCCTCAACCCCGGCCCCGGCCGGTTCGGCGGCTTCGACCCGGGCGACCGCGTGGCGTACACCCCGGCCCCGGGCCGTACGGTGCCGGGCACCGTGGTCTCGGCGGACGCCGAGGGGCTGCGTCTGGACTGCGCGGGCACGCCGGTCGTGGTGGCGCGAGAGGAGGTCGGCGAGCTGGTTCGGCACGGCTGGGCCCTCACCGCGCACCAGGCGGCGGGAGCGCGCTGGCCCGCGGCCGTGGTGGTGCTGCCGGGTGACGCCACGGCGGGGCTGACCCGGGCCTGGGTCTACACGGCCTTCGGCCGCGGTGAGCGCCATCTGTCGGTGGTGCACGGCGCGGATGCGGCGCTGCCGCGAGCGGTGGCGGAAATCCCCTTCAAGGACCGCACCACCCGCCTGCGCGCCCTCCTCCAGGCCCAGGTCCCACCCGCGCCCACCGGCTGACCGACGGCCCGCGCCGGGCCCCGCCCCGCGACGGGCCTCCAGCACGCCCCCGGCCCCGGATCGCCGGTCTCATGACCGAGCGTTCCGGGGCCGGGGTACGGAGCCGAGTGACCCGGTTCCGGGCGGCCCGAAGCCACCGCCGGGCCCGAGTCGCCCGGAACCGGGCGATCCGAGGGCAACCGGCCCCGGGCCAAGCGGCCCGGAACCCGGACCTCAGCTGCCCGGCTCCAGGACCTCCAGGTCGTCCTCGTCCTCGAGTTCCTCGTCGTCCTCGAGCTCTTCGTCGAAGACCGAGCTCATGTCGAAGCGGCACACGACCATATGCGGATCCGCCTGGTCGAAGGGGGCGGAGAGCCACTCCCCCGGCTCCGGGGGCTCCTCGGCCGCCACCACCCAGAGCGTGGAGTCGCCCTCCTCAAGGCCGAACTCCTTGTGTCGGGAGGCGATCTCGTCCGGCTCGAACTCGCCGAAGACCACCCCCAGGGCGGTGTGCACGCTCTCCCCGGCGGCCGCCCCGCCACCCTGCTTGTCGTTCCCCGTGTCGATGTCCGGATCCAGGTCGGCGATCCGCTGCGCCTGCGAGAGCAGTCGCTGCGGCTCGGCGACGACGTAGTCCCTGCGGATCAGCACGCTCAGCGCGCTCGGCTCCTCCGGCCCGGTGTAGGCGGGGAGACGGTCGTCACCAGGGATCTCGAAGGGCGTCACCTCGTCGTAGGCGTCATAGAGCAGCTCGTCGTAGACCTCGGCTGCCGCGGCCAGTTCGTTGAACGCGGCGTAGACGGCCGGATCGCCTTCCCCCGAGCGACGTTCGACGGCGTCGAGGTGACGATCCAGTGCGGCTTTCACCGCTTCGGCGGCGGCACGTACCTCGGCAGCGGATGGCTGCGCAGCATCAGACATAGTGCAGACGCTATCCGTAGCAGGGCAGTTCCCGCACAATAGATGCGATGCCGGAATACGAATTCTGTGATGTGTATGTGCCGCGCGGTGTTTCCCGCAAGGCCACTACCCGCCTGCTCACCGACCATGCCGAGTACGGACACTGGGAGTTGGATCGCTTGAGACTCAACCCCGACGGCAGCCGCAGAGTGCGATTGCGGCGCCGGATCATCCGCCAGCTCCGGGCGACCTGGTAGCGGGCCGGGACATGACCGGGCGGGCCCCGCCGACCGCGGGGCCCGCCCGGAGTGACGCCACCGTCACCCGGCGTATGGGATCCGGTGTGTGATGCGTGGCGTGTGAGGTGCGGTGCACGGTGTGTGGTGCGGTGCTGCCACCGCCCGGCACCTGTCAGCGCCCATCAGCGCGAGGTGTGATCAGCGCTGCGCGGCGCGGGCCCGGCGGTAGAGCACCGTGCCCGCCAGCAGCATGCCCGCGGCGGCCGGAATGGCCAGCTCGACGGGGCCCGCGCCGGTCTGCGCGAGCTGCTCCTTGCTGCCGAGGTTCGCGGACGGGTCGAGGCCATGGGCTCCCGCGTGCTCGGCCTGGTGGCCCTGCGAGGAGTCTCCCGGCTGCTCCGAGCCACCACCGGGGTTCGAACCTCCCGGGTTACCGGGGTTGCCAGGGTTGCCCGGGTTCCCAGGCTGACCCGGGTTTCCGGGGTTACCCGGGTTTCCGGGGTTGCCAGGGTTACCCGGGTTTCCGGGGTTACCCGGATCACCAGGGTTACCCGGGTTCCCAGGGTTACCCGGATTCCCCGGGTTGCCGGGCTCCCCCGGCTCCCCCGGGTTCTCCGGCACCGCCGGCACCGTCTCCCCGCAGTCGCCGCCGCCACTGCTGTTCCCGTACCCGACCGCGCTGACGTTGTTCCCGCACACATTGACCGGAACGCCGATCGGGGCCTGGATGTTGTTGCCGGAACCGATGCCCGACGAGCCGCTGCTGCTGCCCTGCGCCTGCGAGCCGCCGGACTGCGAGCCGCCACCGCCGGACGAGCCTCCCGAGCCGCCCGAGCCGCCCGAGCCGCCCCCGGACCGGTTGCCGCACTCGGCGCCGTTGAAGACACCGACGATGCTGATCGTGTTTCCACACAGGTTCACCGGCACATGCACCGGGGCCTGGATGTTGTTGCCCGAGACGATGCCCGGCGAGTATCCGGCGCCACCGTCGGCGCCCGACCCCGCCGCGTGGGCATAGCCGCCGGTCACGGCGAGAACGCCGCTGGCCGCGGCTACGGTGATCAGGCCCTTTTTCGCAACCTGTCGCATAACTGTCTGCTCCCCTAGCCTTCCGTCCCGGACGGAGCGCGCGCGGGCGATCTCGCCCGCACCCCCATCCCCGAGCGGCCCCGGAGCGCGCACACTCCGGAACCGCCCGGGATCACACCCCGGTGGACCGTGACCCGATGTCACGTGATCGATGCGGTAGTTGCCGAAGGCGGGGCACAGCACCACCCCCTTGTCGGCATCGCGGCCCGGTTACGAGCCGCACACACCATGTAACGAGGAGGGAGCAATCAAGCTATCAAGCTACGACACCATTCACCCTTTTTGGTCCCTTCGGTATGTGTGATCGATTAGGCCGATCGTGTCAGCCGCTCAGCGGGCCCGGCAGCCCCCTCAGCAGGCCCACAACAGACTCAGCAGGCGTCCAGGAACCGGTCCAGCACCCGCACGCCGAACTTCAGCCCGTCCACCGGCACCCGCTCGTCGACCCCGTGGAACATCCCGGCGAAGTCCAGCTCCGGGGGCAGCCGCAGCGGCGCGAAGCCGAAGCAGCGGATGCCGAGGTCGTCGAAGGACTTCGCGTCCGTACCGCCCGAGAGGCAGTACGGCACGGCGCGGGCGATCGGGTCCTCGGCCTTCAGCGCCGACTGCATGGCGTCCACCAGCGCCCCGTCGAAGGTGGTCTCCAGCGCCTTGTCCGCGTGCACGTCCTCGCGCTTGACCCGCGGGCCGAGGATGCGGTCGAGGTCGGCCAGGAACTCCTCCTCGAACCCCGGCAGGAAGCGCCCGTCCACATGCGCCGTGGCCTGCCCCGGAATGACGTTCACCTTGTAGCCGGCGCTGAGCATGGTCGGGGCGGCGGTGTTCTGGAGCGTGGCGCCGATGATCTTCGCGATGCCGCCCAGCTTGGCGAGCGTCTCGTCCATGTTCTCCGGGTCGAGCGGGGTGCCGAGCGCGTCGGACAGCTCGTCCAGGAAGGACCGTACGGTCTTGGTGACCCGCACCGGGAACTTGTGCCGCCCGAGCCGCCCGACCGCCTCGGTCAGCTCGGTGATGGCGTTGTCGTTGTTGGTCATCGAGCCGTGACCCGCGGTGCCGTCCACCGTGAGCCGCATCCAGTGCATGCCCTTCTGCGCGGTCTCGATCAGATAGAGCCGCAGCTGCTCGTTGACGGTGAAGGAGAAGCCGCCGACCTCGCCGATCGCCTCCGTCACCCCCTCGAAGAGCTCGGGATGGTTGTTGACCAGGTGCTTGGCCCCGTAGACGCCGCCCGCCTCCTCATCGGCGAGGAAGGCCAGCACGATGTCGCGCGGGGGCTTGCGGCCGCTGCGCAGTCGCTCCCGGATAACCGCGAGCGTCATCGCGTCCATGTCCTTCATGTCCACCGCGCCCCGGCCCCAGACGCAGTCGTCCACGATCTCGCCGGAGAAGGGGTGGTGGGTCCAGTCCTCGGCGTTGGCCGGTACGACGTCGGTGTGGCCGTGGATCAGCAGCGCGGGACGGGACGGATCCTCCCCCTCGATCCGCGCCACGGTCGACGCCCTGCCCTTGTGCGACTCGAAGATCTTGGGCTCGAGCCCCACCTCGGCCAGCTTCTCGGCGACGTACTCGGCGGCCGCGCGCTCACCGGGGCCGGAGTGGTCGCCATAGTTACTGGTGTCGATCCGGATCAGGTCACGGCAGAGGTCGACCACCTCGTCCTCGCCCTTGACCGTCCCGGTCGTCGTCGCGCCCGAAAGCGACTCACTCACGATGCCTCCTCGTCGTTGCGCTGCCGCGGAACGCCCTGCCACGGCCCCCCGCGGCAGGGGGTCACCCGCCCATCCTCCTCCGCTCGCCCGCCCAGCCCAAGGCGGCAATACCGCCGTCATGCCCCCGTCACACAGCCCGCCCATCCCGCCACCCCGGGGGCACGACCGGCCGTGATCGAGCACGTCCCGATGTTTGCTATGGTTTTCCATGTCGGAACGGCCACGGGCCGACCGGCAGACACCTGGTCCGGGTGGCGGAATGGCAGACGCGCTAGCTTGAGGTGCTAGTGCCCTTTATCGGGCGTGGGGGTTCAAGTCCCCCCTCGGACACAGAGGGTATCCCCAACTTGTGCGGGTCGAGCTGAGCCTCGGCCCGCACGAGCTGTTTTCCGGGCCTCGTAGATCAGCTTGAGCCCGAGCTGCTGGTAGACCTCAGCCTTGTCGCGCGGCTCGGCGTCGGCGAGGGCATCGCGGATCGGGCCCAGCGGCTTGAACATGGCGCGGATCTCGTCCTGGGTCATTGGTCTCTTCTTCAACGCCGGCCCGGAAGCTCCCGCCGCCCATCCCTGGGAGGGCCACGCAGATCCGTGCCGCGGCAGCCCGCAAGTTCTGCTCTGGTTGCCCAGTACCCGCCGCGAAAACGGAGCTCGCCGCGCCCTCACCGCAGCCTTGGCAGCCCTGACGCCCCCTCTCTCGTCCCGCTGGCCACCACCAACGCAGACCTCGTCGCCGACCATGAACAAAGCGACCCCGCCGTGGCCCGCTGGCTGCCCCTGGACACCGCCAACCCCTCAGCGCCCCCTCAATGTGGGGTGGCTGACCAGCGCGTTGGCGGCGAGCCAATGTGCGATGCGGAGCCAAGCGATTTCCAGGTCCTGAAGTGATTTCATGGTGATGGTCGTCGCATGGGCTGACCGCGGCCTGGGGGCCTCTGCACCGGTGATGTGCTTGCGAGGAGCGGTCAACGGATATGAGTCGCCGGATTTCAGCCATGGTGAGTAGGACGAGAGAGCCGACACACACTATTTCCACGGATCCCGCTTGGCGCGACTTCCACCCCCCTACCGTGGAGTTCATGACGCCTCTTCACATTCGCGACCATGGAGGCAGTGGCCCGCCGCTGGTGTTGCTGCACGGGGCGGGGAGGTCGCTCGCCGACTGGGACGCCTCGGCTTCCGCGCTCACCGTCGGGCATCGTGTCCTCGCCCTCGACCTCCCCGGGCACGGCCGTTCTCCCGATATCTCCCCCTGGACCTTCCCGGCGGTGGTGCGGCACCTCGCGGACACGCTGGACGCGTATGGGATACCGGAGGCCGTAGTGGTGGGCCACTCCCTCGGCGGGCTGGTCGCGGTCGAGTACGCGCGGGCGCACGCGGGCCGTGTCCGTGGAGCCGTGAACCTGGACGGCTTCTGGTGGGGGCGGCCGGGCCAGTACCCCGGTGCGGAGCGGGTCGGAGAACTGGTGCGGTCGTCGGCCGGTGCCATCGCGCCACCGGAGTACATCGAGGAGCAAGTCGCCCACACCGCGCGGTACGGGATCCCCTCCGAGCACGCTGAGCCGGCCACTCGCGCGGCCGTACGCCCGTTGCCCGACGGCAGGTGGCAGACACTGCCGGAGCGCAAGGCAGCTCTGGAGATGTACGACGAGCTCGACAGGCTGGGTGCGCTCGGTGTCAGCGCCTGGCTGGACGGGGTGGACCCTCCGCTGCTGCTGGTGCAGGCCGGTCGGCCACAACCGCCGACGCCCACGATGGAGTGGTTCGACGACTTCCTCGCCCGGTTCGCCCAAGGGCTCTCCACGGAACTGGACGGACTCTCCCGCACCCGGCCGACGATCACGGTCACCGGGATCGACGCCACCCACGCGATGGTCCTGGAAGCTCCGGAAGCGGTGGCGGCACTCATCGCCGGATTCGTCCGAGGACTGCCCGGCTGACGAAGACGCCGGTGGTCCGCACACGCTGCGCGTCGATCACACACGTGGAAGGCCCCGTGCCCTTGTCCACCGAGGGTTCGGCGGCCGGTCAGCCGTCCCTGGGCAGGGTGATGTGCAGTGAGCCGCAGCCGATGCGGGCGGCTTCGGCGGTCACATAACGAGGAAGGAGCCTGCGGATGTATACGGGAAACCGGCCGTCGGGCGACCGGATCAGGAAGGTGACCGGGCCGGTGCGGCACCGTGCCTGGAACAGCCCCAGGTCGTCACGGATGAAGCCGTGGCCGTCCCGCTTATCGGCCTTGATCTGCTGCGCGGCGCCTTCCTGGGCCAGCCGGTCGTAGAGCGGGGCCAGGCGGGGGTCTTCCACCGTCATCAACCGCACTGTGGGGTGGCCGTAGGTGACATCGCGGTCGCAGGTGCGCACCGGGCCCTCGCCACGGGTCACCCAGGTGCGGCCAATGTCGTACGCCTCTGGCAGAGGCAATCCCTTGATGCCACACAACGCGTCCTTCTTCTCCTCCAGGTCCCGTCCCGGCTCCGGCATCCGGCCGACCCGGTCCGCGGTGGTGCTGGTGCAGCCCTGGTCAGTCTTGTAGTGGTTGACCAGTGTGACGATGGCGTGGGCGAGCCGGTTGCGGGCGGCGGTGTCGACCTTGCCGTCGTAGTCGGTCCAGCCGGTCTCCATGTCGATCACCGTGGGGCCATCGCCGTGTAGGGGCCGGAAGTTACAGTCGTCGGGCACCGCGAGCCAGGCGCGGGTGTCCGAGGCCATGCCCAGCAGCCTGCCGCCCAGCGGGGACAGCCGCGCGGACAGGAATTCATCGGCCCACTGGTCGCTCGCACCGCCGGGCCAGGTCTCCAACTGGTGTACCTGAACGGTGATCTGATCGCGCCCCGACGTCAGACGGCATTCGCCGGAGGGCCCCTTGGTGTCGAGTCGGTTGACAGTGATGGGCAGCTCGGACGTCTTGATGTCCGTCTCACCGTCGAACAGGGTCGCCACATCGTCCCGGTCGAACGCGCCCCAGCAGGCCCGGTGGTCCGCGAACGGACCCGCCTCCGCCTGCCAGGCCACGCCCACGCCGCCGAGCAACGCCCCGACGACGGCCATGGTGATGGCGAGCCACAGCCGACCGCGGGTCAGGCGCCGCCAGTGCCACCAGCGGCGGCGCCCCTCGTGCGGCGGCTCATCCGTGCCCTTCTCGCTCTTGCCGTGCATGGTGTTCTCGGTATTGGGCATCGTCGGGTAACTCCTGGTGCGAAGGGCGCGCAATCGATGGGTCGCTCGTACAGGGACAGGACAAGGACGATTTCAGCCAGGTGCTCGGGCCCGCAACAAAGCGTGAAACTCCCCCAATTGACGATCAGGACTCATGTGCCGGGGCCGGGGTGCCCCTGGCGAGTTGCCTCGGCCCTGCGTTCGCGCCAGGCCAGCGGACTGACCAGCGCGATCAGGAACGCCGCTGCCGCGAAACCGCCGCCCACGCCCAGGACTTGAGAGACCATGCCCACCGCTACGGCACCGAGACCGGTTCCCGCGTCGTAGGCCATGTTCCACGCGGTGCTGGCCATGCCGTGCCCCGATCGGCCGGCACGGTGAAACATCACCACCAAAGTGTCGTTCTGCAACGCGCCGAAGCCCAGCCCGTACAGGACGGCCGCTGCCCAGGCCAGGCCGGGCAGACCGCTGATGGCGAGAGCGAACCCGGCAGTACCGAGAGTGCAGGCCAGCACGCCGGGCACCAGCAGGCGCCCGGCCCCGGTACGGTCGCTGAAGACCCCGGCCGCCCAGCGGCCCACGATCACCGCCGCGGACAGCATGAACAGCGCGGTCGGTGCCGCGGCTCCCCCCTCCAGGGCAAGGGGGAGGAAAGCCGTCACACCACCCACAGCGCAAGCTGCGACGATGAGCATGACCCACGGCCCGCTCAGTGGGCGCAGACCCGCCACAAGATGGCTTGAGTCCGCACGGGCCGACGACCGACCGCGATCAGGAGTGTCCTCCTCCACCCGCCCCGACATCAGCCCGGCCAAGGGGGCCGCGAGCACACTCAGGGCCCCGGTGACCACGAAGATCGCGGTGAAACCGAACCGCTGCGCGGACCACACGCCTACCGGCAGGCAGACGACTTGCGGCAGGCCGACCGCGATCCCGTACCGGCCCACCGCCCGACCGCGCTGGTGCGCCGGTACCAGTTCGGCGACCAGAGCACTCCCGGCCACCGCGACCATGCCGAAGCCGACGCCACGCACCGCCGAGACACCAAGCACCCATTCCAGACCGGAGGAAAAGGAATAAGTGAAGGTGGGCGCACCCAGCAGAAGCGCACCGACGGTCAGGAGCCGACGCGGTTCGTACCGGCGCAGCAACGGTCCCATGACCAACTGCACACCCACCGTGGTGGCCATGGTCACCCCGGTGGCCGCCCCCACGCCGCCATGTCCGGAACCGCCCCCGGCGACCCACAGCGAAACCACGGACAGCAAGGGTGCGTAGTTCGAGAAGGTCCCCAGCGTAGCGGCGATGAGCAGAGCGAAGTCCCGGCCGGCGAGCCCCACGGAAGACCGCTTGCCTGTCCCCATGACGCGGCGCGAGGCAACGAAAAGACCCATCACTCCGGTATAGACGTACTCACCCATCGAGTCCAACGAACATCATCGATCAAACCCATCAGAGATTACGATCGATTGATGGAGCTGAAACACCTCAATACGTACCTCACCGTCGCCCGCCATATGAGCTTCACCCGCGCCGCCCAAGAACTGGACTATGTGCAATCCAGCGTCACCGCCCACATCAAAGCGCTCGAAACGGACCTTGGCGTCCCTCTCTTCGAACGCCTCGGCCGCCGGGTCACTTTCACCGACGCCGGCCGCGAACTCCTGCCCCACGCCCAACAACTCATCCATCAAGCAGAACGCGCCCGCGATGCCGTCCAAGGCATCGGCGCGGACCCCCGAACCCTCCGCGGAACGCTCCGCATCGCCGCTCCCGAAAGTCTGTGCGCCCATCTCCTTCCACCCGTCCTCCGCGCCCTGATGGATCAATTCCCCCTCCTGCGCGTCACCTTCGGACCCGCCGACAGAAACAGCCTCCTCACCTCACTCGGCGACGGCACCCTCGACGCCGGTTTCCTCCTCGAAGAGCGCCTCACCGCCCCCATGGCCACCGCCGAACTCCTCGCCTGGCAAGAACTGACACTCATCACCCATCCGGCTCATCCGCTCCTCAACCGCGCCTCTGTCCACACCGCCGACCTCGCCCACGAAACCCTGCTCCTCATCGAAGCAGGCTGCGCCCAGCGCGATGTCATGGAACGCGAGCTCCACCAAGCAGCCATCCAGCCCGCGACAATGGAGTTCGTGAGCATCGAGGCGCTTAAACGGTGCGCGGCCGCCGGCCTGGGCATCGCCCTGCTTCCTCAGGCTGCCGTCTCCGGCGAACTGATCCGGGGAGAAGTCGCCGCCCTGCCCTGGAGCGCCAAGCCCGTCCTCGGCATTCATTACCTGATCCACAAAGACCGCCGACCCACCACGGTCCTCACCACCCTGGCCGATCTCGCCCGCCGCCACTGGAACCCCACACCCTGACTCCATCACGCACGCATGGGCGCTGACCGAAATGATTGACGATCTGGTCGACATCCTCTACCCGTCGCCGGGCGCAGGGGATCACGATCCGCTGCTGGCGGAGCCCAACTCAAGCTGAAAAGGTTGGAATATCAGCTGAGTGCTTGAATCTCGGTCGCTAGCCTCTCCTGGCTAGCCGCCCACGACGCCAATAGGGCTAGACCCTCCGCGGTCGCGGTGCCAGCGGGCGCGGTGTAGACGTTCAGGAGCAGGCCGGGTTCGGCAGGCAGATCCATCGACTCGACGTCCAGGTCGAGCCGGCCCACTACCGGATGGTGCACACGCTTGCGTCCGGACCGGTGGAGCCGAACGTCCTGAGATGCCCACCGCTGCCGAAATAGTTCACTGTGTGTTGATAGTTCTCCGACTAGGGCGATCAGCTCCTCGTCGTGCGGATTGCGGCCGGCTTCCATGCGTAGTTTCGCGGCCACATCGCAGGCGATTCGGTCATAGTCGACGAAGAACGTTTTTGCCGCTTCGGGATCTAGATACACGAACCGCGCGGTGTTCGCCGGCCGTCGCGTGTCGGCCAGCACCGGTGAATACAGCGCGCGGGCAAGTTGATTCGTGGCCAGCACGTCATAACGGGCGTTGCAAATCCAAGCCGGCGCATCGGTGATGGCGTCGAGCACCTGCTGAAGCGCCGGACGCACCGTCACGGCGGGTCGCCGGCGGCGTGGACCGCCGGGCGACCTGGACCGCCGCGCAAGGTGGAATAGGTGATCGCGCTCGGCCTCGTCAAGTTGCAAGGCAGAGGCCAACGCGTCGAGCACCCCGTCGGAGGCGCCGGTGAGGCTGCCGCGCTCCATACGCACGTAGTAGTCGACCGATACCCCTGCCAGTAGAGCCACCTCTTCGCGACGCAGACCTTTGACCCGGCGGTTGCCACCGTAGGCGGGCAGTCCGGCCCGCTCGGGCGCGATCCGCGCGCGACGCGAGCTCAGGAATTCCTTGATCTCAGTGCGTAGATCGATCGTGGCCACCCCTTCACCATAGGCCCTGTCCTCAGGCGAAGGGAGGTTCTGCTGGTACCCCCGACGGCTACGCACCCCCTCACACGCGGCATGCGCCCAGCGTCGTAGCGGGAAAAGGCCCGCGTCGACACCTGGATACCCGAAGCAGTCGTGGCAATGGCACCGTCGACCGGGACAATGGCGCCCGTCAGGTAGGACCCGGCCCGACTGGCGAGGAACACGGCGCTGCCCGCCATGTCGTCGTCGCGGCCAAGCCCCGGGCCATGGGAGCCCACACCCACCGAGAGCCGCCGCCACGACCGCGCCGGGCGCCGACGCCTAGGTACCTGATGCGGTCGTGGCGATGCCGCCGTCGACCGGGATGATGGTGCCCGTGAGGTACGATCCGGCCCGGCCAGCGAGGAACACGGCGATACCTGCCATGTCGTCGTCGCGGCCGAGCCGACGCAGAGGGGCCTTCGCCGCGATCGTGTCGCCGATGGCATCGAGCGTGGACGCCATCATCTGCGACGGGAACGGTCCCGGGGCCACCGCGTTCACCGTGACGTGCTGTGGGCCCATTTCCCTGGCAAGCACTCTGGTGAGTTGATGGAGTGCCGCTTTGCTGCTGGCGTACGAGTAGTTGGGCGACTCGGCGACATGGATGGCGGCGATACTGCCGATGTTAATGATCCGCGCGGGATCATCGGCGGTGCCCGCCCTGCGAAGTGCGGGGAGCAGCGCCTGCACCAGCCAGAACGGCGACTTGAGGTTGATGTCGATCACTGCGTCCCAGGCCTCGTCCGGGAACGTCTCCAGCGGCTCGCGCCACATCGCTCCCGCGTTGTTGACGAGGATGTCCAGGCGTTCCGAGTCGGCCTTCACAAGATCAGCGAGGCGCTGACACTCGTCGTACCTGGACAGGTCGGCGGGGATTGCTTGAACGTCGCCGAATTCGGACAGTAGATGCTGTGCCTCCGCGCACGTGTCTGCCTTGCGCGAGCTGATAATGACGCGGGCGCCCGCCTGTAGAAGGCCGCGCGCTATCATCATCCCAATGCCCCTGGTGCCGCCAGTGACAAGTGCGTACTTCCCACTCAGATCGAAAAGGTCTGCGTGAGTGGTGAACTGGTTGTCCGCCATTGTTTCTTCGTTCCTTCTGCCGTGGAAGCATGTGCTGACACGGTCGCGCGTCCGGTGCAGCTGAATTGAACTGATGAGGGCAAAGCAAAGCTGCAAGTGCGTGTCCATGGAGTGTTTTCGGCGCTTTCGTTCAAGGCGCCTGGGACGGATTCTCGGGCGGCCGCCGTGCGCGCCTCCCGTGGATCCATTACTTCTCCTCTGTGTAGCTGGGAACCGACTCAAACAGGTTGACAGGCGTCCTGGACGTCTGGGAGATCCTGGTGATACGGGTACTGTGAGAGCCCCCCTTGCCTGGTGCGCTGGCTCAGTACCAAGCCCCTCCAACTCGTCGGCCAGCACTGCTTCGGATGCGGGGCCGGGGGCGACGCCCGGATGTTCGCCGCCGGCGCCAGAACTGCAAGCGCCCGAACCGGACGGTGCAGGTCATCGTCACCGTAGCCACGTCCGGGGCGCCGGGGTCGAGCTGTTCGCCCAGCACCCGCGGCGAGAAGCCCCCGCCCAGCGGGCCCTCGTGCTCGGCCGGTGTGGTGCAGCCGGTCCCGTCGCTGCTCCACACACCGTGATGGCGGACAACCGTCCCGGGCGCCACCTTGCCACCACGGTGGCCGGGTCGCGCAGCGGCCGCAGGCCACGGGCGGGCTGGGAGGGGTGATCGTGTACCGGCCCAGGACGTTGACGTGTTTGTCCTTCAACGGCGAGAGCCGGGCGTACTCGGCGAACGCCTGCCCCAGCGGCGTCATCCGGCCTTCCCTGCCGAACACGCGCAGCGGGGCCGCGATGGTGTCCCCGCGCAGGTAGTTCTGGTCCACATGCGACAGGCGGCTGCGGGTCAGCCCCCCGTGGCCGGGGTTGATCACCGGGGTCGGACCGATGTTGCACGCCTCGGCGACCAGCAGTGCCACCAGCGAGCCCGGCAGGCCGGCCATCCTGGAGGCGCCCTCGGAGACGTGGGTGAACGCGTCGAGGAACCCGGTCCAGGAGTGCATCTCGAACACTCGGGCGGGACGACGACCTCGACCTTCGCGTCCGGCCCGGCCTCGGCCATCCTGTCGGCCATCCGCCGCCACACCGCGTCCGCAGCGCCCGGTGCGGCTGCTCGAACACGCACACCACGTAGGCGTCCCGGTCCACCGCCCCGGCCGGCAGCGCCGGGTTGGCGAACACCACCGGCTTCCACGAGCGCGGCACCAGATCGGCGTCGATGTCCTTGGTCGGCGGCGACTTCGAGGCGCCCTTGCGCCGCGACAGCCCCGACAGCCCCGACGGCGTGCGCACCGCGGCCCGGATCTGCCGCCCGCCCTGCGCGGCGGCCAGCGCCTCCGGCTCACCCACCGCCGCCAGAAACGGCCGGACCGTGTTGTAGCGGGCCGTCGGAGCCTTGCGTAACGCGATCTCGGCCGAGCCGTCATCGACGGGCACCAGCTTCTCGACCATCGACATCGCCGCCGTGATCTTGTCGCGGGGCGTGATCTCTCCCAGCACGTGCCACGCGGGCGATGGGTCCAGAGCGGCCTGGTCCCGGTCGGCTTCCTCCAGCAGCCGCAGCAGCGCACCCGACACCCGTTTCAGCGTCCGGGAGGCGCGCTCCAGCTGCGGCAGGTTCGCCAGCCGCTCCTTGTCGGTCGCACGCTTGGCCGGCGACAGCGCGAACCCCCGTGGGCGTGCCCGCCCTCCAGCCCACCGCGGTCTGCCTGACCGGGCAGCACCTCATCGTGACGACTGCCTCCTACGGGCTGGCCGATCCCGGTCCATGGGACGGGGCCGCGCTCCGCGCCTCCTGCACGGCCACCGCGCCGGCCACGCGTCGGCATGTCGTTTGGGGTAACCGGTCTGGTGGGTCTCCTGGTTGGGTTCTTTGAGGTCCACCCGCTGCGAGCAGCCGTGGTACAGGTAGTAGCCCTGCCAGACCGATCCGCTGCCCAGCTTCGTCAGGGCCAGCGAGGTGACGTCCGCCTCCGGTACGAGGGGGCGGCGGTGGTGGGCGATGGCCATGCCGCCGCCCAGTTCGCAGGTGGCATACGGGTAGCGGCTGATGTCGGGCCCGGTGCCGGTGGATGCGGCGTTGCGCAGGTCGGCGCCGATGGCGAAGTCGTCACGGATCGGGGTGAAGAAGAAGTGGCGGCGCATCTCCCGCGCCGGCCCCACCTCGGCGTCCTCCCAGAAGACCTCCGAGTAGCCGCCGTACAGGGGCAGCAGGGTGTCATGGGGGATGTCGGCCGCGCCCCAGGCGGTCGCCGTCGAAACGCAGGGTGCCGCGGTCGTTCTCGTGCTGGTTCCAGAACAGATAGGTGGCGACCAGGTCGATGCCGCCCGCCTTCATCTTGAGGAGTTCTTCGCGCCACTCGGCGGCCGGGTAGCGGCTGAAGTGGAACTCGCCCATGGCGGGGATCCAGGGCCGGCCGTCCCGGATCAGGCTCTGGCTGTCCACGGTCAGCGAGTGCGGCGCGGTGTCGGAACTGCCCATGGGCAGATGTCCGCTCAGGGCCGGAGGCGCTGGATGTATTCATAATTAACGCTCAGCGTTAGGATGAGACACATTCCGGCGCAACACCACTCTCAGCCGCAAGGAGAACTCCGCATGGCGTCCTACACGGGCAGAGGTGTGCACGGGCAGATCGTGCACACACTCGGCACTCGCATCGTCGGCGGTGACCTGCCCGAAGGTGCGATCCTCGACCTGCGGGCGCTCGGCGAGGAGCTGGACGTCAGCCTTACTGTCATGCGCGAGTCCATGAAGGTGCTGGCCGGCAAGGGCCTGATCGACGCGCGCCAGAAGCGCGGCACCTTCGTTCGGGAGCGCAAGCACTGGAATCTGCTCGATGCGGACCTCATCCGCTGGCAGGTGGAAAGCGGCGGGAGCCGGCGTCTGATGCGCGACCTGGCCGATGTCCGCTCCATCGTGGAACCCGCGGCCGCGCACCGGGCCGCGCTCCACCGCACTGACGAGGACCTGCACGCCATGCAGATAGCACTCGACGCCATGGCGGAGGCCCTCGCCCACTCCGCGGCAGACCACGCCGAGGCGGACGCCGCCTTCCACCGTGCGCTGCTCAACGCGACCGGCAACGAGATGCTGGCCAGGATGGACCTGCTCCTGGAACCGGGACTGCGCGAGCGTGATCGCGTGGTTCACTCCCACACTCGGGCCGCCGACCCGATCCCCAGCCACCAGGCCGTGCTCGACGCGGTCCGCGATCAGGATGCGGCCCGCGCGGAGCTGGCCATGCTCGACCTGCTCGCCCAGGCCACACACGACCTCGATCAGGTCACCGGCGACCTGCCCACCCCACCGCCGCAGCGCTCGTAGCGCCGCTTTAGATCCGAGCCGGGCGGTCAAAGATGAGCGCAGCTCATCGCGGTAGCGACGCCGCAGGCGTCCTTGATGGTCCGGCTCGGACCGGACACTTCACTGCCGGGCGGCCCGACTCCTTCGTGCTCACCTGAATCGCACAATTCCGGCCGGCCCTCGCCGCGGTGCCCGTAAGAGGCGCGTCAAAGGCGTGCTGATCGCCGTATGGGAGCCGTCAACGACGGTCGGTTCCGGCCATGGGGCGGGGTTTCCTTCTTGCGTTGCCCCTTCGATCCGCCGTTCGCGGATCTCCCCCGACCTCTTCTCCAGGAGCTCGCGATGGCCGATGTGGCCTTCGTCATCGCCACGATCGCGGTGTTCGCGCTGGTGGCCCTTGTCGCCAAGGGGGTGACGAAGCTGTGACCGCCGAAAACGTCGTCGGCCTGATCGTGGCCGTCGCCCTGCTGGGCTATCTCGTCCTCGCCCTGATCTTCCCGGAGAGGTTCTGAGAACAAGCATGAGTCCCGTACTCGCCGGCGTGCTACAGCTGCTCGCCCTCATGGGAGCGCTGGCGCTCGCCTACGTCCCCCTCGGCAACTACATGGCCAGGGTCTACTCCTCCGACAAGCACTTGCGGGTGGAGAAGTGGATCTACAAGGGCATCGGCGCCAACCCCGACGCCGAGATGCGCTGGACCGCGTATCTGCGCGGGGTGCTGGCCTTCTCGGCGGCCGGGGTGCTCTTCCTCTATCTGCTCCAGCGGCTCCAGGGCGGTCTGCCCGGCTCGCTGGGGTTCTCCTCGATCGAGCCCGCGCAGGCGTTCGACACGGCCGCGTCCTTCGTGACGAACACCAACTGGCAGTCGTACGCCGGCGAGCAGGCCATGGGCCACGTCGTGCAGACCGCCGGTCTGGCCGTGCAGAACTTCGTGTCGGCGGCGGTGGGCATCGCCGTCGCGGTGGCGCTGGTGCGCGGCTTCGCGCGCTCGCGCACCGGTGAGCTCGGGAACTTCTGGGCCGATCTGGTGCGCGGCACGGTCCGCGTCCTGGTGCCGGTGGCGGCGGTCGCCGCCGTGGTGCTGGTCGCCTGCGGGGCGATCCAGAACTTCTCCGGCATCCACGAGGTGGGCCAGTTCATGGGCGGCTCGCAGCAGTGGAACGGTGGCGCCGTGGCCTCGCAGGAGGCCATCAAGGAGCTGGGCACCAACGGCGGCGGGTACTTCAACGCCAACAGCGCCCACCCGTTCGAGAACCCGACCCCGTTCACCAACCTCTTCGAGATCTTCCTGATCCTGGTCATCCCGCTGGCGCTGACCCGCGCCTTCGGCGTCATGGTCGGCTCGGTCAAGCAGGGCTACGCGATCCTGGCGACCATGGTCACCATCTGGGTCGGCTTCGTCGCCCTGATGATGTGGACCGAGTTCGCCCACCACGGCCCGGCGCTTCAGGCCGCCGGTGGTTCGATGGAGGGCAAGGAGACCCGCTTCGGGGTGGGCGCCTCGGCGCTCTTCGGGGTGTCGACCACGCTCACCTCGACCGGGGCGGTGGACTCCTTCCACTCCTCCTTCACCGGCCTGGGCGGCGGCATCACCATGCTCGGCATGATGCTGGGCGAGATCGCGCCGGGCGGTGTGGGCTCCGGGCTCTACGGGATGCTGATCATGGCGATCATCGCGGTGTTCATCGCCGGGCTGATGGTCGGCCGTACGCCCGAGTACCTGGGCAAGAAGATCGGCCCCCGCGAGATCAAGCTGGCGGCCTGCTACATCCTGGTCACCCCGGCGCTGGTGCTGATCTTCACCGCCGCCTCCATGGCCCTGCCGACGCCGCCGAACTCGATGCTCAACTCCGGTGCGCACGGCTTCTCCGAGGTGCTGTACGCCTTCACCTCCGCCTCGAACAACAACGGCTCGGCCTTCGCGGGCCTGAACGCGAACACCGACTGGTACAACACCACGACCGGGCTCGCGATGCTGCTCGGCCGCTTCGTGCCCATGGTCTTCGTGCTGGCGCTCGCGGGCTCGCTCGCCGGGCAGCGGCCGGTACCGGCCACCGCGGGCACTCTGCGCACCGAGAAGCCCCTGTTCACCGGGTTGTTGGTGGGCGCGATCCTGATCATCACCGGTCTGACGTACTTCCCGGCGCTGGCGCTGGGGCCGCTGGCCGAGGGGCTGGCGTGATGACCACCCGCATAGAAAACCACGAGGACTCCATGTCCACTGCCACTCCGACCAGAGCGCCGCACAGCGGCGTTCGCACCGGGCACACCCCGGCCGAGGACCGTGTCGGCGGGGGTCTCTTCGACCCCAGGCAGCTGCTGCGGTCGCTGCCGGACGCCTTCCGCAAGCTGGATCCGCGGGTGATGGTGAAGTCGCCCGTGATGTTCGTCGTGCTGGTCGGGTCCGTACTGACCACCGCGTTCTCCTTCACCGACCCGGGCGACTGGTTCGGCTGGGCGATCAGTGCCTGGCTGTGGCTGACCGTGATCTTCGCCAATCTGGCGGAGGCGGTCGCCGAGGGCCGTGGCAAGGCGCAGGCCGACACCCTGCGCAAGGCCAAGACCGACACCGTCGCGCGACGGCTGCTGGGGGACGGCTCGGAGGAGCGGATCCCCGGTACCGGGCTGACCATCGGGGACCTGGTGGTCTGCGAGGCCGGCGATGTCATCCCCGGCGACGGCGATGTCGTCGAGGGCGTCGCCTCGGTCGACGAGTCGGCGATCACCGGCGAGTCGGCGCCGGTCATCCGGGAGTCCGGTGGCGACCGTTCGGCCGTGACCGGCGGGACGAAGGTGCTCTCCGACCGCATCGTCATCAGGATCACCACCAAGCCGGGCGAGACCTTCATCGACCGGATGATCAACCTGGTGGAGGGCGCCGCACGGCAGAAGACGCCCAACGAGATCGCGCTGAACATCCTGCTCGCCTCGCTGACCATCGTCTTCCTGCTCGCCTGCGCCACGCTGCCGCCGTTCGCCACTTACGCGGGCACCCATCTGACGATGGTGGTGCTGGTGGCGCTGCTGGTCTGTCTGATTCCGACGACGATCGGCGCGCTGCTGTCGGCGATCGGCATCGCGGGCATGGACCGGCTGGTGCAGCGCAATGTGCTGGCGATGTCGGGCCGGGCGGTGGAGGCCGCCGGTGATGTCTCCACGCTGCTGCTGGACAAGACCGGCACCATCACCCTGGGCAACCGGCAGGCGGCGGAGTTCGTGCCGGTGCGCGGCACCACCGAGGCCGAGGTGGCGGACGCAGCCCAGCTGTCGTCGCTGGCCGACGAGACCCCCGAGGGCCGGTCCGTCGTCGTCCTGGCGAAGGAGGCGTACGGGCTGCGCGAGCGCCACCAGGGTGAGCTGGTGGGCGCCGAGTGGATCGGGTTCACCGCGCAGACCCGGATGTCGGGCGTGGACGTGGACGGCCGGAAGATCCGCAAGGGGGCGGCCGGTTCGGTCGTCGCCTGGGTCCGGGAGCGGGGCGGTACGGTCGCCGAGGACGGGGGCGGGGGCGAGGACGCGGGCGCGGACGCGGGCCGGATCGCCCGCCGGATCTCCGCGGCCGGTGGCACCCCGCTGCTGGTGGCCGTTCAGGACGACGAGGGCGCTCGTGTGCTGGGCGTCATCCACCTCAAGGACGTGGTCAAGGAGGGCATGCGGGAGCGGTTCGAGGAGCTGCGCCGCATGGGCATCAAGACCGTCATGATCACGGGTGACAACCCGCTGACGGCCAAGGCGATCGCCGAGGAGGCGGGCGTCGACGACTTCCTCGCCGAGGCCACGCCCGAGGACAAGATGGCCCTGATCAAGCGGGAGCAGGCGGGCGGCAAGCTGGTCGCGATGACCGGCGACGGCACCAACGACGCCCCGGCGCTGGCGCAGGCGGACGTCGGGGTGGCGATGAACACGGGGACGTCGGCCGCCAAGGAGGCCGGCAACATGGTCGACCTCGACTCCAACCCGACCAAGCTGATCGAGATCGTGGAGATCGGCAAGCAGTTGCTGATCACCCGGGGCGCGCTGACCACCTTCTCCATCGCCAACGACGTCGCGAAGTACTTCGCGATCATCCCGGCTCTGTTCGCGGCGGTCTACCCGGGCCTGGACAGGCTGAACATCATGCGGCTGTCCTCGCCGGACTCGGCGATCCTGTCCGCGGTCGTCTTCAACGCGCTGATCATCATCGCGCTGGTGCCGCTCGCCCTGCGGGGCGTGCGCTACCGGCCGATGAGCGCGGACCGGATGCTGCGGCGCAACCTCGGGATCTACGGTCTCGGCGGCCTGATCGCGCCCTTCGTCGGCATCAAGATCATCGACCTGCTCATCTCCCTCATCCCCGGGATCGGCTGATCGCCATGAACCATTCCGTCACGAACACCGTCCGGCTGTTCGGCGCCGGGCTGCGCGCCCTGCTGATGCTGACCCTGGTCACGGGCGTCATCTACCCGCTGCTGGTCACCGGCGTCGCCCAGGGGCTGTTCCACGACAAGGCGAACGGCTCCGAGATCACGGCACACGGCAAGGTCGTCGGCTCCTCGCTGATCGGGCAGTCGTACGACCTGCCGCTGAAGAAGGGCCAGGAGACCCCGGATCCCGATCTGAAGTGGTTCCAGGGACGTCCGTCGAACGGCCTCGGCAGCAACAGCGTCAACACCCGGTACAAGCTGCTGCTGTCCGGAGCCACCAACCTCTCCGCCGACAGCAAGGAGCTCCTCCAGCGGGTCCGGGCCGCCAAGGCCGCGGTGGTCAGGGACAACTCGGTGCCCGGCTACACCGTCAAGCCGTCCCAGGTTCCCGCCGAGGCGGTGACGTCCTCCGGCTCCGGTCTTGACCCGGACATCTCCCCGCGGTACGCGAAGATCCAGGTCCATCGGGTCGCGGAGCGGAACGGGCTGTCCGTCGGCCAGGTGGAGAAGCTGGTCAAGGACAAGACTGAGGGCCGTACGGCCGGTTTCATCGGCGAGCCGCGGGTGAACGTCCTCGAGCTGAACGTCGCGCTCAGGGATCTGGTGGCCCGGCGCTGAGGTTCGAGCCCTGAGGTTCGTGCGCCGAGGAGTTGGTAGCTGTCGGCCGGAGGGTTCCCCGGCCGACAGCTCCCGTCTGCGGTGGGTTGTTCCCCTCCAGGGGCGGAGCCGCGCTTACGCGGGGGAACCCCTACGCGGGGGAACCGCTGCGTGGCCGCTCCGGCAGCACGGCCCGGTCGGGCGAGGGCACGGTTTCCGTGGTGGTCTTGGTGGACTTGGTGGTGGTGAGATCCTCGATGCGGTCGGCGAACCCCGGCTCCGGCAGCGGGAGGTCGATGTCGGGGTCGTCGGTGAAGTCGACGGCCTCGGCGACGTAGTGGATGACCGCCCTGGTGGCGGGCGGGACCTCCTGTCCCCTCTTCAGGCCGTGCAGGATGCGGAGGGCGGCGGCCATCTCGTGGTCGGTGGCGGTCCAGTCCTCCACGGTGTCGGTGACCGGCGGGATGTCGTTGCCCGCCTGCTCGTGCCACCACTCGAGCCATGCGTGCGCCTGGCCGTCCTCGCCCAGCGCCATGTGGTGGAGGTAGAGGCAGTACGCGGCGGCGGGGTCGCCCGCCCCGGCGGCGAACTGCCACCAGAACTGGGCGTGGTCCTCATGCCCGGCCAGCTGGAGCACGCATCCCAGGACCCGGGAGCCGGGCGGTTCGAGGATGCGGCGGGTGAGGAAGTCCCGTAGCTGGGTCAGGGCGTCGGGCCGGGCGATGATCGCCTCGCACAGGGTGTGCAGATCCTGCGCCATCCGCTCGTCCGCGCCCGGCGCCGCGGCTCCGGCGGTCGCGGCGGTCCGCCGTTCCTGTTGTGGCGGGCGCTCCTGGGGCGGGATATGGCCGGGGTTGGTGTGGCGGGCGGCGAGCCGGGCCTCCGCGGCCTCGAAGTCGATGGGAGGGGTGGGGTTGAGCAGGGCCCGCGCGAGGATGCGGTCAATGGGTGGGGTCATCGGTTGTCCTTGGCCAGGAGTTGCTGGAGACGGCGGCGGGCGTAGCGGGCGGTGGAACGGACACCGGCCTCGGTTATCCCGAGGTGGGTGGCGGTCTCGGCGACGCTGTAGCCGCGGCAGTGGAGCAGGATGACCACGTCCTGCTGGCGCTCGGGGAGTTTCTTGATCGCCTGATAGAGGTTCAGGCTCTCCTCCAGGGCGGCGATGGGGTCGACCGCGTCCTTGAGGATCGCGGTCTCGAAGGTCGCGTTGTCCAGGAGGGCGGGGCCCCGGTTGCGGGCCCTGGCGAGGTCGATGACCCGGTTCTTCATCACCTTCCAGGCGTAGGCGGCCGGGTTCTCCATGGTCAGCACCTTGGGCCAACAGCGCAGGAGTTGTTCGAAGGCGGCGTCGACGGCCTCTTCGGCGTCCGCGTGGTTGCCGAGGTAGACCATGGCCCGGTCGATGTACGCCTTCCGGTGGAGTTGGTGGAAGGCACGGAAGTCGGCGGGGAGTCCGGCGGTCATCGAGGTGATCTGGCGCGAGCGCGGGAAGTCGTTGGTCACCGCTCCCCTCCCTCCTGATTGTTGCGATGCAGTTCCGATACGCCGACGCGGACGCCCGTCGCGGCCGCGCGGCGCAGGAGGGCGATGGCGTCCCTGCCGAATACCCGGGTGACGAGTACGGCGGTGACGACGTTCACCACGGTTTGAAGATTCACCGGACTTCGCTGTCCTTCTGTTCGTCGTACGAGGGTGGCCCCCACACGCCCCGCGAGTGCGCCGTGTTGCGCCCTCTGTTCAGATAGCGCGTACCGACGCGGGTTCGTGCATCGGATGAGCCTAAAATCTTACGGAACGCAGCGATCCAATTACGCAAATATGAAAATCTCATCGCAAGATTCGGGTGCACGGGTCCGGCCCCGTACCACCCCCTACCACCCCGCGCGGCCCCGTGCCGTCGTACGCGAGGTCGTACGCGAGCGGCGGGCTACGGGGGGGTCCGCCGCGTGGCAAGGGCTACCGGGCTGCCGGGACGGCGATTCGGCCACCCCTATCGCCTCCACTGATGCGGATCCAGCCATCCCGGCCTGATGGGAGCCCTCATACGGCCCCGCCGCCACCCTCGTCCCCACCCTCCGTGGCGGCCAAGGGAATTCACGGCTCCAGATACGTGATTCCGTAGTGCGCCAGGCACGTCGCCGTCCGTACCGTCATTGGTGTCCGGGAACGCGGAAGACAACAAAAGCCGGTTCCCGAACGGATCGGATCCCTCGCAACCATCGGGAAGGGAAAAGCGATGACGGTTACGGCCCAGAAGAGCGCGGTCTGCCTCGTATGCGAAAGCGAGCTGGAAATAGAGAGCGATGCGGAGAACGGAGAGATCATCGAATGCGGGACCTGCGGTCAGGAGCATGAGCTGACCGGCCGGACCCAAAGCGGCTGCTCGGTCGCGCTGGCGCCCGAGGTCGAGGAGGACTGGGGCGAATGACCGTCGCAGCCACCGATGTCCTGCTGTCGGTGACCGTGCTGCGCCCCGACGAGCGTCGGCTCCTGGACGCCTTGCGCGCCCAGGGGCTGACCGCCCGTCCGGTGCTGCCGCCGGACATCGCGGAGGTCCTCAGCGACGAAGGGGCCAGGCCCCGGCTCGTCGTGCTCAGAAACCTGTCCCACCGTGAGGCGATCGGCACCGCGCGTCGGCTCGAACAGGCCGGGATCGCCACGCTGAACAGCCCCTCGGCCATCGAGGTCTGCAACGACAAGGGCCTTCAGGCCCTGCTCTTCGCGCGGCACGGCATCCCCCACCCGGTGACCCGGCACGCGTTCAGCTACGACCAGGTCCGCTCCGCCGTCTCCGAACTCGGCCAGCCCGTGGTGGTGAAGCCGCCCTCCGGCTCATGGGGGCGCGGGGTCACCCGGCTGGCCGACGAGGGCGAGCTGGAGGCGTGGACGGGCGGGCGGGAGTCGGCCGACGCGGCCGGAAAGCTCTTCCCCGTCCTGGTGCAGGAGTACGTGGACAAGCCGGGCCACGACATGCGTGTCGTGGTGATCGGGGAAACCCCGGCGGTCGCCTTCCGCCGGAAGTCGGACAACTGGCGCACCAATACGCATCTGGGCGCCACGGTGGAACGTGTCGAGATCACCGCGGAAATCGAGCGACTGTGCGCCCTGGCGGTTTCCGCTCTCGGTCCCGGTTTCTACGGGGTGGACCTCGTGGAGGACCGGCTCACCGGTGAATTGACGGTGCTGGAGATAAACGCCAATCCCGAATTCGCCCGGTCCTCCGATGCGCATGGAGTCGATGTCGCCGGCCGGTACGCCGAATACGTCGCCGACGTTCTGGGCTCCCCACTGCTGTCCATAGCGGCCTGAGTCGCCTCGCACCGGTACCAGCGGCACCACGGGGGAACTCCGGTGCCACCGAACACCATGATCCGTTTGAGGGGATATTTCATGGAACAGTTCGACGCCGCGCTCGTCCTCACCCGGGTACTGACCTCCGGCATCGTGATGAGCATCGAGAAGAACGACAAGGAGCTGCCCTCCTTGGAACGGCTGTTGACCAAGCGGACCGGCCGCGCCAAGGCGGTGCTGGTCAACAGCCGGACGGCCGCGATCCATGCCGCGCTGAGCGGTCAGGGCATCGGCCACGGTGACCGGGCCGCGCTGCCCGAGCTCGATGAGCGTGCCCGCTCCTTCGTCCACTGGCTCGGCGTGGAGGAGGCCGGGCCGGGCGCCGGTGGACCGGCCTTCGAGCTGCTGAGCGTCACCGCGGAGAACGCCGACGGGTTCGGCGAGGCCGCCGCGGCCGCCACCGCCCCGGCGCTGGCCGTGGACCTCACCGGGCTCGGCTTCGGCCCGGCGGCCGCCGTGCTCACCGACGACGAACAGATCTGGTCGCGGGCCGAGCGGCTGAAAATCTTCGGTGCCTTCGATCTGCGCACGATGTGGACGCAGGAGGAGGCCGCGCCCGGCCTGGCACCGGGCGTCCAGTTCAACTACCGGCTCAGCCCGCTGGTCGCGGCCTGTGTCCGGATGGCACTCAGGCAGGTCGGTCCGCGCACGCCCGTCATGACCGGAGGAACCAACTGATGATCACGGACTTCCCGTCGGCCCCGCTCCCGCTGCCCGACGCCGCCGAGGTCGCGGCCGAACTCGCCGAGTTCGGCGGCGGGGCGATGATCCCCAAGGAGATGCGGCGCACCATCTTCCCGGTGATCACCAAGGAGGATGTGTTCACCATGCTGCTGGCGCAGCGGTCCGACCCGGACAAGGTCGTGGCCGACTTCGCCGAGAGCTACCGCGCCTATGTGGGCGCCCACCGCGCACTGCCCACCGCGAGCGGCACCTCCAGCCTCCATCTGGCCCTGATCGGAGCGGGTGTGCTCCCCGGTGACGAGGTGATCGTCCCCGCCTTCACCTTCATCGCCACCGCGCAGGCGGTCGTGGCCGCCAAGGCCGTACCGGTCTTCGTCGACATCGATCCGGACACCTACTGCATGTCGGCCGAGGCCGCCGAGGCGGCGGTCACCGAGCGCACCCGGGCCATCATGCCGGTGCATGTTCACGGGCTGCCCGCGGACGTCGCCGCGCTGCGCGAGGTGTGCGGCCGACATGGGGTGGCGCTGGTGGAGGATGCCTCGCACGCCCACTCCGCGAAGATCGGTGACCGGGTCTGCGGCTCCCTCGGGGACGCCGCCGGGCAGAGCCTGATGGCGGACAAGAACTTCCCGCTCGGCGGCGAGGGCGGGATCGCCTTCTTCGGCAGCGACGAGGCGTACGGCCGCACGACCGAGTTCCTCGACCGGAACGGCATCGACTACGGGATGTCCTGGGTGGCCGCGGCGTTCGGCGCGAGCCAGCTGGCGCGGCTGCCCTACTACGACGCGATCCGGGCCCGGAACGCGGCGCTGCTGGCCGACGCGCTGCGGGAGACCGGTCTGTTCACCCCGCCGCATGTGCCGGACGGCCATGTCCACGCGTACAACATGTACCGCGTGGGGCTGGTGCCCGAGGCGGTCGGCCTCGACGATCTGCCGGTCTGGGCGGTGAAGGAGGCGGTGCACGAGCTGCTCACCGCCGAGGGGGTACCGGCCCGCGAGTGGCAGAACACCCCCATCCCCTGCCATCTGCCCTTCAAGGAGCGGGCGGGCTTCGGCAACGGCTATCCGTTCACCCTCAACCCGGCCGCGGTCCGGGACCACGAGCCGGGGGACTTCCCGAACGTGACCGCCATGCTCGACTCCACCGTGGTGCTCTGCCGTGAGCTGCGCTCCCCGGTGGAGTACGAGCGGGCGACCCGCTACGCGGACGCCTTCCGCAAGGTCGCCGCCCGCCCCGACGCCATCCGCAAGCTCGTCGCCGAGCGCGAGTACCGGCGGCCCTATGAGAAGGCGGCCCGCCTTGGCTGACAACGACCGGCTGCGGGTGGCCGTTCTCGGCGCCAGCGGCTACACCGGTGCGGAGCTGGTCCGGCTGCTGCTGGACCACCCGCGAGTGGAACTCGCCTATCTGTCCTCGGAGCGCTACAGCGGGCTCCCCATCACCTCCGTGCTGGCCGGGGTGCGCAACCACCCCGCCGCCTCCGGGTTGCGGTTCCGGCCGCTGGACGCCGTCGACGAGGTCGATGTGGCCTTCGGCTGCCTGCCCACCGGGGCGCTTCCGCCGCGGATGCCCAAGCTCGCCGAGCGGGCGGGGCGGGTGATCAACCTGGCCGGGGACTTCCGGCTCACCGACCCCGAACAGGCCGCCACCCACTACCCCGAGTCGGCCGGGTGGGAGGAGCCGTTCCACTACTTCGTCCCGGAGTTCTCACCCCCGCCCACCGACGCCCGATTCGTCAATCTGCCCGGCTGCATGGCCGTCACCACGCTCTACGCCCTGCAACCGCTGGTCGCCGCCGACCTGGTGGGGGACGAGGTCGTGGTGGACGCAAAGACCGGGGCCAGCGGCAGCGGGGCCAAGTCCTCGGAGCACCCCGCCGAGCGGATCGGCAACTTCCGGGTGCACAAGCCGTTCGGGCACCGGCACGCCCCCGAGATCACGCAGGCGCTGCGGGCCTTCTCCGGACGCGCCCCTCGGCTGCGGTTCTCCACGTACAGCCTGGATGTCTCCCGGGGCATCCTGATCTCCGCGTACGGTCCGCTGCGCCCGGAGGTCTCCCGGCTGGACGTCAAACGGGCCTACGGCAAGGCGTATGCGAAGACCCCGTTCGTCCGGATGCGCACCGCGCTGAAGACCCCCGGGGACTTCCCGATGCTCAAGAGCGTCGTCGGCTCCAACATGGCCGAGGTGGCGGTCTCGGTCCGGGACGACCGGTACGTGGCCGTCGCCGCGCTGGACAACCTGCTCAAGGGCGCGGCCGGACAAGCGGTCCAGGCCCTCAACCTCCTCCACGGCTTCGAGCAGTCCACGGCCCTCCCCTTCACGGCGGTGACACCATGAGCGGACTGCCCCTGTACGTGATCAAGGTCGGCAGCAGCACCCTGCTGCACCCCCAGGTCTTCGCCGAGATCGCCGCCGTCCGCCGGCGCGGGGCGCGGGTGCTGCTGGTCGCGGGCGGCGCCGAGGGGATCGAGCGCCACTACCGGTCCATCGGCCGGGCCATGCCCGAACTGACCCTGCGCAACGGCGACACCGTGCGTTACTGCCCGCCGGAGGAGATGCCGCATATCGTCGCCGCGTACAGGCGGGTCACGCTGCCGGTGGTGGAGGCCGGTCTGACCGCGCACGGCCTTGGGGTCTTCACCGCCGTCGCGGCCCAGGGCGGGCTGGTCACCGGACGCGTCAACCGGCCGCTGCGGGTGCTGGCGGACGGCCGGTCCAAGGTGGTCAGGGACCATCGCGCGGGCACCGCCGAGGAGGTGGACACCGAGCGGCTCGGCGCGCTGCTGGACGCCTACGACGTGGTGTGCCTCTCGCCGCCGGTGCGGGACGCCGAGGGCGGGAGCGAACTCAACGTCGACGCCGATGTGCTGGCCGCCACGGTGGCCAACGCGCTGGGCGCGGACCATCTGCGGCTGGTGACCGGGACCGCGGGGATCCTCACCGACCCCGCGGACCCCGGCTCCACCCTGCACGACGCGTTCCCCGGCACGGCCGGCCCGTACGCGGGCGGCCGGATGAAGCAGAAGGTGCGGGCGGCAGAGCTCGGGCTGCTGGGGACCGCGGACGTCGCGGTGACCGGCCCGCACACCATGGCGGAGCCGGGCGGCTGGACCCGGTTCTGGGCCGCCGAGGAGCCGGCCGCGGACCTGGCCCTGCTCAGCCGGACCGTGCAGATCCCTTCCACCTCCTACGACGAACACGAGCTGGTGGACTATCTGGTGCGGTGGTGCCGGGAGCGGGAGATCCGGGCGTGGCGCGACGAGGCCGGCAATCTGGTCGCCGAGCGTGGCACCGGACCGCGCACCCTGCTCCTCCTCGGCCACCTGGACACCGTGCCGTTCACCTGGCCGGTGCGCTGGGAATCCGGCGCGGACGGCGAGGAGGGCGCGGAGAACGCGGTGTTGCACGGCCGGGGCAGTGTGGATGCCAAGGCGTCCATGGCCGTCTTCCTCGACGTCCTGGCCGCCGCACCGGTCCCCGAGGGGTGGCGGCTGCGCGTGGTCGGCGCGGTGGAGGAGGAGGTCTCCTCGTCCAAGGGGGCCTTCCATGTGCGCGACCACTATCCGGCGGACGCGGTCGTGGTGGGCGAGCCGAGCGGTTCGGGCGCCCTCACCCTCGGCTACTTCGGGCTGTTCAAACTGCGGGTCACCGCGACGGTGCGCAGCGGCCACTCCGCCGGTTTCCAGGCCAGGTCCGCGCCCGACCAGCTGATCGAGTCGCTGGAGGCGATCCGGGCGGCGGTGCTGAAGGAGGCCGACGACGCGCTGAGCGCGGTCATCGACATCGGCTGCTCGGCCGACGCCGGCAGCCAGTCGGCCACCGGGATCCTCAACTTCCGGGTGCCGCCGGCCGCGGATCTCCAGGCGCTGCGGGCCAGGGCGCTGGAGGCGGCGGACGAGGGCGTGCGGATCGAGTTCCTGCGCGCCACCCCGGGCTTCTCCGGCCCCCGCTCGACGCCGCTGGCCAAGGCGTTCAGCCGTGGCTTCGGCCGCAGCGGCATCCGCCCCCGGTTCCTGCTGAAGAAGGGCACATCCGATATGAACACGCTCGCCACGACGTGGCGGAACGTCCCGATGGTGGCCTACGGACCGGGTGACGCGGCCCTGGACCACACCGAGCACGAGCACATCGACGCGGCCGAGTACCGCAGGGCGCGCACCGTGCTGCGCGAGGCGGTGACTGGTTTCTTCGCCCTCAGCGGCGCGGGCGCCGACACCGTACGGACCGGGGAGGTGGCGTGATGACGGCGATCGTCGCGGAGGCCGGGGCGCCCGGGGCCGGCGCATCCGTCGCCGAGCGGCCCGCCGCTCACCGGACCCTCCCCGATGTGCTGCGGGAGCGCGCGCTGACCGCCCGCCGCATGGTGATCGACATGGCGGCCTCGCCGACCGGCTGCCACCTCGGCGGCAGCCTGTCCGCGATGGACATCCTGATCGCCGCACTGGACCGGACGGCCTCGTCCGACGACGGCAGCCAGGTGGTGCTGAGCAAGGGCCACGCCGCCGCGGGGCTCTACGCGGCGCTGTATGTCACCGGGATCCTCCAGGAGGACCCGGTGCCGCACTACGGCGCCCCGACCCACCACTTCACCGGCCATCCAGGGCCCGCCGTGCCGGGCGTGCGGTTCCCCACCGGAAGCCTCGGCCACGGTATGCCGTACGCGCTGGGCTGGGGCTTGAGCCGCCGGCTGGCCGGCTCGGGCGGGCTCGGCATCGCCGTCGTCGGGGACGGTGAACTCCAGGAGGGGCTGATCTGGGAGACCTGCCAGGTCGCCGCCGCGCAACGGGTGGGCAATCTGGTGGTGTTCGTGGACCGCAACGGCGGCCAGAACGACGGCCTGGTCGCGGACATCTCCCCGCAGCCGCGGCTGGCCGAGCGGTTCGAGGCGTTCGGCTTCGAGGTGTGCGAGGCGGACGGACACGATGTGGCCGCCCTGCGGACGCTGCTGGAGCCGGACCGGACGGCCGCGGTGAAACCGCTGGCCATCATCGCCGACACCGTCAAGGGCAAGGGGCTCCGCCCGGTCGAGGGAAAGGCCGCCTCGCACTACGTGACCATCGACGCCGCGCGGGCCACCGCCTGGAAGGGGATCGTACGATGACGCTGCCCGGACGCACCGCCTACCGCGAGGAACTGACAAAGATCGCCGCGGACAACCCCCGGGTGCTGTGCCTGGAGGCGGATCTGGGCGGCCGGGGCCATTCCTTCGCCGAGGCTCATCCCGACCGCTTCTTCAACGTCGGCATCGCCGAGGGTGCCATGGTCGACATGGCCGCCGGGCTGGCGGCCGGCGGCTACCAGCCCTTCGTCTCCACCTTCGCGCCGTTCGCCGCGCTGCGCGCCGCGGAGAGCCTGAAGCTCGCCCTGGGCTATCTGGGGGCGGGCATCACGGTGGTGGCCCCGTACGCCGGGGTGTCCGGCGGCTGGTTCGGCACCACCCACCACTGCCTGGAGGACTTCGCGGTCCTCCGGGCGGTGCCCGGCGTCACCATCGCCGCCCCGTACGGGGAGCGGGAGATGCGCGCGGTCATCCGCCGGGCCGCACGCACCGGGACCCCGCACTATGTGCGCACCGGGCGCAACGCCGCCCCGGAGAGCCTGCCGTGGCAGGGGACGGATCCGCCGGTGGTCAACTGGGACGACGCGGGGGCACGGCCGGACCGCGTCTGCCTGGTGTCGGTCGGCGAGGTCGGCACCGAGCTGTGCCTGGCGGTGCGCCGGGCCGACCCTGGGCTCGCGCACGCGCATCTGTGCTTCGTCGACCAGCCGCATCTGGAGCAGGCCGCCGCCGAACTGGCGCGCCGGTACGACCGGTTCGTGGTGGTCGAGGAGCACCGGCCCGCCGGGAGCGTCGGCTCCGCGCTCGCCCTGCTGCTGTCCGGGCGCGTGGTGCGCTCGGTCAACGCCGGCGAGGGCTGGCCGAGCCGGGGCGGCAGCCATGAGCAGGTGCTCGATCAACTCGGCCTGAACGAGGCCGCGGTGTGGGAAGCGCTGGCTTCCGTCAAGGAATCGCCGCTCGTCACCGGCGCACGGGAGAGGAACGGGATATGAGTACGCATCGGGTCGGGCTGGGGCAGGGGACCGCGATCTATGTGGGCGCGATCCTGGGCGCCGGCATTCTGGCGCTGCCCGCGCTCGCGGCGCGGGCGGCGGGCCCCGCCTCGCTGCTGGCATGGCTGGCGCTGCTGCTGTTCTGCGTACCGGTGGCCACCAGCTTCGCCGCGATGGGGGCGCGCTATCCGGACAGCGGCGGCGTGGCCACCTTCGTCTCCAAGGCTTTCGGACCACGGTTCTCCGGCGCGGTGGGGTACTGGTTCTACTTCGCCCTGCCCGCCGGGGCACCGGCCACCGCCTATGTCGGCGGCCAGTACGCGGCCCATGCCCTGGGCGCCGGACAGCATGTCACGCTGGCGGTGGCCGCGGGGCTGCTGCTGGCGGCGTTCGGCAGCAACGCGGTGGGGCTGCGGATGTCGGCGCGGGTACAGCTGGTGCTGGTGGGGCTGCTGGCGGTGCTGCTGCTGATCGCCGTGGTCACCGCGCTGCCGCACGCCCGTACGACCAACCTCACGCCGTTCGCGCCGCATGGCGGCGCGGCCGTCGGGCAGGCCGCCAGCCTGCTGTTCTTCACCTTCGCGGGGTGGGAGGCGGTCACCCATCTCTCCGGGGAGTTCCGCGATCCGCGCCGTGATCTACGCCGGGTCACCGCGGCCACCCTGGTGGTCATCGGGGTGCTCTATCTGGGCCTGGCGGTGACGTGTGTGCTGGTGCTGGGGCCCGAACTCAGCGAGACCGACGCCCCGTTGACGCTCCTGCTGCAACGCGGGATCGGCTCGTCCGCCTCGGCGATCACCGCGGTGATGGCCATGCTGCTCACGTTCGGCACCATGAACTCCTATCTGGCCGGGGCCTCCCGGCTCGGGGCGGCGCTGGCCCGGGACGGCGCGCTGCCGGCCCCGCTCGCCAAGGGGCACCGGCCCGGGGAGGTGCCGCGCCGGAGCCTGGCCCTGTTGTTCCTGCTCAGCGCGCTGGTGTGCGCCTTCGCGCTGCTGACCGGCACCGGGCTGGGGAAGGTCATGCTGGCCGCCTCCGCCTGCTTCATCGCGGTCACGGTGGCCGGTCTGGTCGCCGGGGTGCGGCTGCTGCCGAGGGGCAGCGCGGTGTGGTGGGGCGCGATCATCGCAGCCGTGGTGATGAGCGTGGTCCTGGCGTTCTCCGGATGGTTCCTGATCCTTCCGGTGCTGCTGGGAGCGGCGGCGGTCGGCGGGCAGTGGTGGTCGGCGCGGGCCCGGGAGCGGGCACCCAGGGCGCGGACGTCGGCGGCGCCGAAAGTGGTGACCGCCTGCGCGCCGCTGTCGGAACAGGCAGAGTGAGCGGTCCGGAGAAGTCCGAGGAGGGGTGACGTGGATCTGGGGTTGAAGGGGCGGGTCGCGATGGTCGCGGCCGGTACAAGCGGCATCGGGCTCGCCGTGGCCCGCCGGCTGGCCGGGGAGGGCGCCACCGTGTCGGTGTGCGGGCGCTCCCCCGGCCGGCTGCGGGAGGCGATGGGCCTGCTGGCGGAAGAGGCGCCCGGGGCGGTGCACGGAACGGCGCTGGACGTCACCGACCAGACCGCGGTGGAGGGCTGGGTGCGGGAGGTGGCCGAGCTCCACGGCGGGCCGCATGTGGTGGTCGCCAACGCGGGAAGCCCCCCGGAGGGCGGGGCCGAGCGGTTCGGCGTACCGGACTACCGGGCGGCGGTGGAGCTGAACCTGCTGTCCGCGATCGCCCTGACCCGGGCGGCCCTGCCGCATATGCGGGAGGCGGGCTACGGGCGGATTCTCTTCATCACCTCGCTGGCCGCCAAGCAGCCCATCCCTGGCCTGGCGCTGTCCAACACGGTGCGCCCGGCGGTGGTCGGCTACGCCAAGGCACTGGTGCACGAACTCGCCGAGGCGGGCGAGGGCTCGGTGACGGTCAATGTGCTCGCCCCCGGGATGACCCGTACCCCCACGCTACAGGCGTGGGCGGAGGAACTCGAGGGCGGCGTGGAGCGGTTGAGCGCGGACATCCCGATCGGGCGGCTGGCGGAACCCGACGAGGTGGGTGCCGCCGCCGCCTTCCTCGCCTCGTCGCTGGCGGGAGCCACCACCGGGGTGGTGCTCCCGGTGGACGGCGGCGCCACCCGCGGCCTGCTGTGAGAGGAGACCGCGGGTGGCGCCGCCATCGGGTCAGACGGCCACGGTGGGACGTCCGTGCAGGGCCACCGCGAGCTGGGCGCGGCGGCTGATGCCGAGTTTGCGGTAGATCCGGGTGATGTGCTGTTCCACGGCGCGCGGGGAGACCCGAAGCCGTTCGGCCATCTGCTGGTTGGTGAGGCCGTCGAGCATCATCTGGGTCAACCGCCGCTCGTGGGGCTTGAGTTCCCCCGCCTCGCCAGTCGGCCACCCCGGACCGGGGACATCGGGGCCGGCCGGCGGGGCGGAACCCTCGGTGAGGATGTCTCCGAGCTTTCTGGCACGGGTGTCGAGGACGAGCCGCTGCCGGACGTAGGGATCCCCTCCCAGCACGCTCCACAGCGCGTCGTGGTCGTCGACCTGGAGCAGCAGCGTGTCGCCCCGCCCCTCCCCCCAGGTTCCCCCGTACAGCAGAACTCTCTCGCGGGCCATGTGTCGCCAGTACGAGCGGTGGCTCGACCTCGTACGGTGTAGGTCCTCTCCCTTGCGAAGTCGGCGTTCTATCATGAATTTCATCGCTGCTCCCGTTGCCAGGGACGGTGCCCACGAGACCCGGACGCCCCGCGGTACTACGCCCGTAGCATCCAGCGGCGCTCTCCCCAACGCTTCCCGTCCTGTTACCAGATGGCCGAGTCATGACCGGGAAGCGTTGTATTTTTTTCGGGCCCTGGTCATTACAGTGGGTACGCAACCGTTTGCCGAGGGGGCAACATTGACCGAGGAGAGGCCGGATCCGGTCCGGTTCAATGTGCTCGGCTCACTGGAATGTCTGACGGCGGACGGGGCACAGCTTCCCCTCGGCGGGCCCGTCCACGAGCGGGTGCTGGTCTCCCTGTTGCTCTCCCCGAACCGGGTGCTGCCGGTCAGCCGGCTGGTCGAGGCCGTCTGGGACGAGGACCCACCGGCCACCGCCTCGCACCAGGTGCGCAAGGCGATCGCCGGGCTCCGCGGCCGCATTCCGCGGGGGCGTGAGCTGCTCCTCACCGACGGTCCCGGCTACCGGGCGGCGGTCGCGGCGGACCGGCTGGACCTGAGCGTGTTCTCCGAGGGGCTGCGCCGGGCCCAGCAGGAGGCGGCCGAAGGCCGCGCCGTGGACGCGGTCGACACCCTGCGCGACACGCTCGCGTTATGGCGCGGACCGGTGCTGGCCGGGACCGGCGGAGCGGTGATCACGGCCGCCTCCGCCGCGCTGGAGGAGCGGCGGCTGGCCGCCACCGAGCAGTACTTCGAGCTGAGGCTGTCCCTCGGCGAGAGCAGTGAACTCGTCGGGGACCTGCGCATTCTGATCGGCTCGCATCCGTTCCAGGAGACCCTGCGCGGGCTGCTGATGCTCGCCCTGTACCGGTCGGGGCGGCAGGCGGAAGCGCTTGCGGAATTCGACTCGGTGCGCAAGCTGCTCTCCGTGGAGCTGGGCATCGATCCGGGCGACCGGTTGTCGAGGCTGCACGAGGCGATTCTGCGCAACAGCCCCGAACTCGCCGCCCCCAGCCGCCCGGCGCCCGTCGCCCCCGCGCCGCCACCCGCGCCCGTAGCCACCGTGACGGTCACCGCCCCCACCGGCCACTCACCGCCGCCCTCCCCCGCCCCCACTCCCGCACCGCATCCGTCGGTACCAGCCGCCGCGCACTGCTGCACCCTCCCCTACGACCTGCCGGACTTCACCGGACGGGACCGGGAGTTGCGGGACCTGCTGGAGGGCGGCGGCGGTCTCGGTCCGCGGCCCGGCCGCGGCCCCCGCATCATGGCCATCGACGGTATGGGCGGCAGCGGCAAGACCTCGCTCGCGGTGCGGGTCGCCCATCAGCTCGCCGACCACTGGCCGGACGCCCATCTCTACCTCGATCTGCGCGGTTTCACCCCCGGCGAGCCACCGCTACAGCCCGCCGCCGTCGCCGAGGCGATGCTGCGGATGCTCGACGTGCCCGGCGAGCGCATCCCCGACGACGAGGCGGGCCGGCTTGCCCTGTGGCGCACCACGGCGGCGCAACGCCGGCTGGTGCTCCTCCTCGACAACGCTGTCGACAGCGCTCAGGTCCGGCCGCTGCTGCCGGGCACCTCCGACGCGCTAGTCCTGATCACCAGCCGTTCCCGGCTGGTCGAACTGGACGGGGCGCAGTGGATATCGCTCGGGATCATGCCCCCGGAGGACAGCACCGCGCTGGTCGTCAGGATGCTCGGCGAGGAGCGCATGGCGGCCGAGCCGGGAGCGGTCGCCGAGCTGGTGGAGTTATGCGGCCATCTGCCGCTCGCGTTGCGGATCGCGGCGGCCCGGCTGCGCAACCGGCCGCGCTGGACCGTCCGTTATCTGGTCGAGCGGCTGCGGGACGAGACCCGTCGGCTGGACGAGCTGCGCTCCGGGGAACGGGGCGTCACCGCGACCCTGACTCTGTCGTACGAAGGACTCGACCCGGCGCACCGCGCCGCGTTCCGGCTGCTGGGCCGGCACCCGGGCGCGGATGTCGACGCGTACTCGGCCGCGGCGCTGCTCGGCACCGATCCGAGCCTGGCCGAGGATGTGCTGGAACATCTCCTCGACACCCATCTGATGCAGCAGCACGAGACCGGCCGCTACGCCTTCCACGACCTGGTGCGCAGTTTCGCGCAGTGGCTACGGAACCAGGAGAGCGCGGACCAGGACCAGGCGGACACCGCGGCGGCGGAGCGGCTGCTCGACTACTACCTGACGGCCACCGAGGCGGCCTGTGACATCGTTTTCCCGGGCCGGGCACCGCTGAGCCCCGGGCCCGACGGGCCTGTCCGGCGCTCCGGCGCCGTGGTCCCGGTGCTGGGCAACACCGTGCGCGCCCGGGAATGGCTCGACCGTGAGAAGGACAGCCTGCTGGCGGCCGTCACCCTCGCGGACCGCCAGGGGCTGTACCGGCACGCCGCCGAACTGGCCCGCAATGTCGTCTTCCAGCTCGACAGCCGGGGGCGCTACGAGGAGTTCCGGCAGGTGGCGGGCGTGGCGGTGGCCGCGTCACGCGCCCTGGACGACCGGTCCCTGCTGGCCCTGAGCCTGTCGAACCTGGCGGTCGCCGACTGGAAGCTGGGCCGCTTCACCGAGGGACTGACGGCGGCCGAGGAGAGCCTGGGGCTCTCGGTGGAGCTGGGCGACCGCAGGGGGGCCGCCAAGAGCACCGGGCTGCTGGGGCTGCTGCTGGCCACGGTCGGGCGGTTCGACGAATCGCTGCCCCAGCTGGAGAAGTCCATCGCGCTCAAACGGGAGTTGGGCGCCCCGCGTGCGGAGGCGGAGTCCCTGACCAACCTCAGCTCACTGTTCGAGCATTGGGGCAGATACCGCGAGGCCGCCGAGGCGGCGCGGCGCGCGGTCGAACTCAATCAGCGGATCGGCGCCCGAGACAACGAGATCGTGGCCCTGACCGATCTGGCCCTCGCCCTGCTCGGCCTCGGCGAGGACGCGGAGGCCCGCGCCTGTCTGGACCGGGCCCTGGAGATGAGCGGCGAATCGGACTCCCTGGGGGATGTGGCCCTGGTGTTCGCGCTGTCCGCCAAGGTACGGCGCCGGCTCGGCAGGCCCGCGGAGGCGTCGAGCCATGCCGAGCGCGCCCTGGAGCTGGAGCGGGAGAGCCGGGCGCCGATCCGGCAGGCGACGGTCAAGAACATCCTGGGCCGCCTGCACGGCCACCGGGGTGAGCATGCCGCCGCCCTCGAACTGCACACCGACGCCCACCGGATCGCCTCGGCGGTCGGCTACCGCATCGAGATGGCGCGCGCCCTGTTCGGTATGTCCGAGATGCTGCGGGCTCGCGGCGACACTGCGGCGGCCGACCATCACCGCGAGGGCTCGGACGCGCTGTTCGACGCGATGGGCGTGCCGGAGGCGTTCCGACGGTCCGGCTGAGACCGCCGGACCGGACGTTGTCGCGCGGGACACCACCGACATCAGCCGGCGATGACGGCCGGGCCCTCGCCGGAGAGGGGGGCGATGGCCGGTCCCTCTCCGGAGAGGGGTGCGATGGCCGGTCCCTCTCCGGAGGCCAGGGCGTGCCGGGCGGTGTGGTGCTGGGGAACGACCATCCGGCCCAGTTCGTCCGCCGCCCTGGCGGAGGCGGCGAACGCCATGGCCGTGATGAGTCCGATCAGTGTGGTCCGCGTGGCTCGCATGGGATGTGACTCCTCATTCGGATGGCCGCTGTTGACATCTCCGATGCTGCTCGCGACCGTTCCCGAACCCGTCCGGTCTCGTTACCGGCCGCCGCCCGCCGTGCGGTGCGGAAACGGGAATCCGCGGTATCCGGCGCCGGGCGGGAACGGCGCACCGCGCCCGCCCCCGCCGCCCAGCCCAGCCCGGCTCACAGCGGGCCCATCGGGCCCAGCCCGCTGTCGGCGGAGCCGGCGTCCCCGGGCCGGAAGCCGGAGCCGTGGTGTCCGGGCTCACAGTCGCGTACGACGACGGTGACGGCCTCGACTGGGCAGCCGGCCACCCGGGAGACGGTCGCGGCCAGCTCGGACACCAGGACGGCGCGGCGTTCCCGGTCGTTCCCCTGCCACCAGTCGACGGTGACCACAGGCATATCGGTACTCCTCGGAAGTAGTCGGCGCAGGTCCGCCGGGTCCGTCCCGCCGCTTGCCCGAAGACGCGGCGGCGGAGGCGGGCGGGGACCATGAGAGTCAGCCATCTTCCCGGCCCGGGTTCCCTGACGATTACCGCGCCGTTCCCTCGCTCCCGGGCGATACCGGTGCCCTTCCCCGCTTCCCTTTCGCTTCCCCTCGGCTTCCGCGCACCCCCGTAGCCGGGTGGCACCACAAAAGCCCGCCGGACGGGCCCTAGCCCACGAGGGTCTGGGTGCCCAGCACCGTGAGCAGGGCCAGGCGTTCGGCGTCCTCGGTGTCGGGCTCGGCGGTGTAGACCACGATGCGCAGATCGCTGCCCGCCACGGTGAGCACATCGCAGTCCAGCGTCAGCGGGCCCACCCGTGGATGGTCGATGGTCTTGCGCGACGCCTCGTGGTGGCCCACGGCGCCGGAGTCCCACAGCTCGGCGAACCGTTCGCTGTGCGCGCGCAGCTCCGCGACCAGCCGTCGCAGCCGCTGGTCGGCCGGGTAGCGTGCGGCGGCCGTACGGAGGTCGGCGACCAGCGCGGCCTGGAACTCGTTCCGGGCCTCATGTGTCTGCCGGGAGCCGGTGTCCTCGCTGACGAACTGGCGCCAGACTCCGTTGCGCTCGTTGCCGCGCCACCGGGACGGATCGCCCCTCAGGGCCACATACGGCGGATTGGCCATGAGCAGCGTCCAGGACGCGTCGCTCACCGCCACGGGCGTCCCGGTCAGCCGGTCCAGCAGCCGCTGGACGCTCGGGGTGATGTACGCGGGGACCGTCTCGGGGCCCGGTGGGGCCAGCCCGGCCAGCCGGAAGAGGTGGGCGCGCTCGGCCGCCGACAGTCGCAGCGCCCTGGCCAGGGCCTCGACGACCTGGGTCGAGGGATGGGAGGCCCGGCCCTGTTCGAGGCGGGTGACGTAGTCGACGGAGATCCCGGCGAGCAGGGCCAGCTCCTCACGGCGCAGCCCGGCCGCGCGCCGCTGTCCCCCGGCCGGCAGCCCGGCGGCCTCCGGCGGGACCCGGTCCCGCCAGCGCCGTACCGCCTGCCCGAACTCCGTGGTCGCCATGGTCACCAGTCTGCACCTCGGACCGGGGACGAGCCTGGTACCCGCGGTCCCAGGAAGACGGAGCACCTGGCTGCCCGCGCGGCCCCCGATGCAGCCTGGACGGCATGACTACAACACTCATCACCGGAGCGAACAAGGGTCTCGGCTTCGAGACCGCCCGCCGTCTGATCGCCGCGGGCCACACCGTCTATCTGGGCAGCCGGGACGCCGAGCGCGGACGCCGCGCCGCCGAGCAGCTGGGGGCGGGGGCGCGGCTGGTCGTCCTCGATGTCACCGATGACGCCTCCGTGGCCGCCGCCGCGAAGACCGTCGAGGCCGACGGCGGACTGGATGTACTGATCAACAACGCCGGTATCGAGGCGCGGACGCCGGACGGCGGGGTGATCGGCGCCGCCGAGGTCACCGCCGACATGATGAAGGAGGTCTTCGAGACGAACGTCTTCGGCGTGGTGCGGGTGACCCATGCCTTCCTGCCGCTGCTGCGGCGGTCCGCCGCCCCGGTCGTGGTCAACGTCAGCAGCGGGCTGGCCTCGCTGGAGCGGGTCTCCACCCCGGACACCCCCACGCACGCCTATCCGGGGGTCGCCTATCCGGCGTCGAAGACCACGGTCAACATGGTCACCGTGCAGTACGCGAAGGCGTTCCCGGAGATGCGGATCAACGCCGTGGAGCCCGGCTACACCGCGACGGACCTCAATGGGCACACCGGTCATCAGACCGTCGAGGAGGGCGCCGAGATCATCGTCCGTATGGCGACGGTGGGCCCGGACGGCCCGACGGGAGGCTACTTCGACATCGAGGGCACTCTCCCCTGGTAGCCAGGGCCCCCTCCGGCAGCGGGCGCCGGGCTCGTCGGCGCCGCCGCCGCGCTCACTGCGCCCGGCTCTCCCGGGTGCGCCACAGCCACCTGATGTCGCGGGCGAAGGACCAGCTGAGCAGGGTCAGGGCCAGCAGCGCGGCGCCGAAGGCCGCCGGATACGGGAGCACATCGGCGCCGACGACCAGCAGCAGGACGCCCTGGAGCGCGGCCACCGTCTTGCGGGCCGTGCTCGGGGGCAGCTGGCCGTTCAGCCAGGGCAGCACCCATGCCGCGGCGACGAAGGCGTAGCGCATGGCGCCGATCAGCAGCACCCAGGGGCCGAGGAAGGTGGCCACGTAGATGCTGAGCACCAGGATGAGGACGGCGTCGACCTCCATGTCGAACCGCGCGCCCAGGGAGGACGAGGTGCCGGTGCGGCGCGCCACCTGTCCGTCGACCGCGTCGAGGATCAGCGCGACCGCGGTGAGGGACACCAGGGCGGTGACCGGCGTCGGGCTCTCGAAGGAGTCGGCGACCAGTGCGGTCACCCCGCCGACGAGCGTGGCCCGCGCCAGGGTGACGCGGTTGGCCGCGCCGAAGGAGGCGAGCCAGGACCGCTGGAGGGCGCGGGTGAGCACCGCCCAGGTGGCGACCGCGAAGGCCAGGCCGGTCAGCCAGCCCGCGGGTCCCAGGTCGATCGCCGTGCCGAGCAGGACGAGCAACAGCAGCTGCGCGGCCGCCCCGGCGGCTGTCTCATTGCGCAACAGCGTCGTGTTGTAGGGATTGTTCAGGGCCACCGTGCACCCTCCGGGCTGTGTGGCGGAGTGAATGGGTGCCGCGTACCGTGTTCGCGGCTTCATGGTCATCCGTACGTGGGCCACCGTCCGATTGTTCAGCCCCTCAGGAGAACGTCGTATGACGCGCACCGCCCGTGCCTTCTGGCTCCGCTCCCCCGGCCATGGCGAGATACGGGAGGTGGAGCTGGACGAACCCGGGCCCGAGGACGTGGTGGTGCGCACGCTGTGCTCCGGGGTGAGCCGCGGTACGGAGACCCTGGTCTTCCGCGGCGGCGTACCGCAGAGCCAGTACTCCGCGATGCGCGCGCCGTTCCAGGAGGGCGGGTTCCCTGGGCCGGTGAAGTATGGCTATCTGAATGTGGGTCTGGTCGAGGAGGGACCGGCGTCCCTGCGGGGGCGCACCGTCTTCAGTCTGTATCCGCATCAGACCCGCTATGTGGTCCCGGCGAGCGCGGTGACCCCGGTGCCGGAGGGCGTGCCCGCGCCGCGCGCGGTGCTGGCGGGGACGGTGGAGACCGCGGTGAACGCCGCCTGGGACGCCGCCCCGCTGCTGGGCGACCGGATCGCGGTGGTGGGGGCGGGGATGGTGGGCGCCTCCGTCGCGGCGGTGCTGTCCCGGTTCCCGGCCGTACGGGTGCAGCTGGTGGACGCCGAGCCGGCGCGCGCGGAGGTCGCGCGGGCGCTCGGGGTGGACTTCGCGCTCCCCGGCGAGGCGGCGGGCGACCTCGATCTGGTGGTACACGCCAGCGCCACCGAACAGGGGCTCGCGCGCTCGCTGGAGCTCCTCGCCCCGGAGGGCACCGTACTGGAGCTGAGCTGGTACGGGGACCGGCGGATCGGCCTGCCGCTGGGCGAGGCGTTCCACTCCCGGCGGCTGACGGTGCGCAGCAGCCAGGTGGGGACGGTCTCCCCGGCCCGGGGCGCCCGCCGCTCCTACGGCGATCGGATGGCGCTGGCGCTCGAACTGCTCGCCGACCCCGCCTTCGACGCCCTCGTCACCGGCGAATGCGGTTTCGAGGAGCTTCCCGGGGTGCTTCCGAGGCTCGCCTCGGGCGAGATTCCGGGGCTGTGCCACCGGGTTCGCTACGACGCGGAATCTGCCGTGTCGCCCGGCTGAACACGGGGAACGCGACGGCCGTACTAGAAGGCGTGCCCCGGCCGAGGGCCCGACGCGCCGTATCTGGAGGGTCATCCGTTGTTCAGCATCACCGTTCGCGATCACATCATGATCGCTCACAGTTTTCGCGGCGAGGTCTTCGGACCCGCGCAGCGGTTGCACGGGGCGACGTTCCTCGTGGACGCCACCTTCCGCCGTGCCGAGTTGGACGACGACAACATCGTCGTCGACATCGGCCTGGCCACCCGTGAGCTGGGGGAGGTGTGCGGCGCGCTCAGCTATCGCAACCTCGACGACGAACCCGATTTCAAGGGGATCAACACCTCCACCGAGTTCCTGGCCAAGGTGATCGCCGACCGCCTCGCCGAGCGGGTCGGCTCGGGCGCGCTGGGCGAGGGCGCCCGGGGCCTGTCCGGGATCACCATCACGCTGCATGAGTCGCATGTCGCCTGGGCGAGTTACGAGCGTGGCCTATGAGTACGGCCGCACCGCGCACGGTGCACTTCGTGATGCCCGGCGGCGTGGCCGATCCGGCCGCGCCGAGCGGCGGCAACGTCTACGACCGGCGGATCTGCCGGGATCTGCCCGGCTCCGGCTGGCGGGTCGAGGAGCACGCCATCGCGGGCGACTGGCCCCAGCCGGGCCCGGCCGCCCACGCCGAGCTGGCCCGGCTGCTGACCGCGCTGGCGGACGGCACGCTGGTCCTGCTCGATGGGCTGGTGGCCTGTGCGCTCCCGTACATCGTCGTCCCGCAGGCCCAGCGGCTGCGGCTGTCGGTGCTGGTGCATCTGCCGCTGAGCGACGAGACGGGGCTGGCCCCCGGCCGGGCCGAGGATCTGAAGGCGCTGGAGGGCCGGACGCTGCGCGCGGTGCGGACGGTGGTGGCCACCAGCGCCTGGGCGGCCGGGCGGCTGGTGGATCTGCACGGGCTGGTCCCGGACCGGGTCCATGTGGCGGCGCCCGGCGCCGACATCGCGCCGCTCGCCTCCCCGGGCGGCGACGGCTCACGGCTGCTGTGCGTGGCCTCGGTGACCCCGCGCAAGGGGCAGCTGCGACTGGTCGAGGCGCTCGCGCGGATCGACGATCTGCCCTGGGCCTGCGACTGCGTGGGCTCCCTGGACCAGGATCCGGAGTACGCCGCCCGGCTCCGGAAGCTGGTCGGGAAGCTGGGCGTGGCCGACCGGGTGCATCTGCTCGGCCCGAGGACCGGCGCCGAGCTGGACGCCGGTTACGCCTCCGCCGACGCGGTGGTGCTCGCCTCGTACGCCGAGACCTATGGCATGGCGGTGACCGAGGCGCTGGCCCGGGGGATCCCGGTGCTGGCCACGGCCGTCGGCGGGGTTCCGGAGGCGGTCGGGCAGGCGCCCGACGGCAGGGTGCCGGGCATCCTCGTCGACCCGGACGACCCCGATGCGCTCACGGCGGCGCTGCGCCGCTGGCTGGGCGACCCCGGTGCGCGCCGCCGGCTCACCGCCGCCGCGCACGAGCGGCGCACCGCGCTGGCCGGGTGGGAGAACACCACCCGCAATCTGGCCGGTGCGCTGGAACAGCTCCGAGACGAACCGCGGAGGGCCGCGTGAAGACGACCGACGTACCGCGTTACACCCCCGACTGGCTGGAGCTGCGGGAGGGCGCCGACGCGGCGGCCCGCTCCCCCGAACTCCTCGAGGCGCTGGGCCCCCGGCTGTCCGGCCCGCCGCTGGTGATCCACGACCTGGGCTGCGGCACCGGCTCCATGGGGCGCTGGCTGGCGCCCCGGCTGAGCGGCCCGCAGCTGTGGATCCTGCACGACCGCGACCCCGATCTGCTGGACCGGGCGGCGGTGCGGATGCCCCGGGCGGCCACCGACGGCAGCCGTATCACCGTCGCGACGGCGCGCGGCGACCTCTCCCGGCTGACCGCGAGCGCCCTGGACGGCGCCTCGCTGGTGACGGCGTCCGCGCTGCTGGACGTGCTCACCCCGGAGGAGGTGGACGGGATCGCCGCGGCCTGCGCCGAGGCGGAGTGCCCGGCGCTGCTGGCGCTGTCCGTGGTGGGGCGGGTCGAGCTCACCCCGGCCGACCCGATGGACGCGGAGATCACCGAGGCGTTCAACGCCCACCAGCGGCGCGGCGGTCTGGTGGGCCCCGACGCGATGGCGGTGGCCTCCGAGGCGTTCGCCCGGTACGGCGCGACGGTACGGACCCACGCCAGTCCCTGGGTGCTGGGCGCCGAGCACTCCGCGCTGACGGCCGAGTGGCTGCGGGGCTGGGTGGGCGCGGCCGTGGAGCACCGGCCGGAGCTCGGCGCGCACGCCGAGGCGTATCTGCGCCGCCGGCTGGCGATGGCTGCGGCCGGCGCGCTGCGGGTGGTGGTGCACCACCACGATCTGCTGGCGCTGCCCGCGCCCCGCACCCTGGGGGCGGCCGCGTGACCGGCGCGCTGCGGGCCCGGCTCGGGGCGGCCGCGGGCGTCGCCATCCTCGGGGTGGTGCTGTGGCGGCTGGGCACCGGGGCCTTCCTGGACGGCCTGCGCACCATCGACGGGCTCACCCTGCTGGCGGCGGTCGGCCTCGGCCTGCTCACCACGGTCTTCAGCGCCTGGCGCTGGTGTCTGGTGGCGCGGGGGCTGCGGATCAGGCTGCCGCTGGGCCCGGCCGTCGCCGACTACTACCGCGCGCTGTTCCTGAACGCCGCGCTGCCCGGCGGGGTGCTCGGTGATGTGCACCGCGCGGTGCGGCACGGGCGGGGCGCGGGGGATGTCGGCCGGGGCGTGCGCGCGGTGGTGCTGGAGCGGGTCGCGGGCCAGGTGGTGCTGATCGCGGTGGGGGTGGCGATCCTGCTGGCCCACCCCTCCCTGGCCCTGGAACACACCGGCCGGCTGATCGGCGGGCCGGCCACGGCGTGGGTACTGGCCGCGGGGGGCGTTCTGTCGCTCCTCGCGGTGGTGGCCGTCCGGCGCCGCCGCCGTGCGGCGCCGGTGGCCGGGCGGCGGCGGGGCGCGGTCCGCGGCGCGCTCCTCGAGGCGCGCCGCGGGCTGCTGGCCCGGGGCAGCTGGCCGGGGGTGGTGATCTCCTCGGTGGTGGTGCTGGCCGGGCATCTGACGACGTTCGTCCTGGCCGCGCGGGTGGCGGGGTCAGACGCCCCGCTGACCGAGCTGGTGCCCCTGATGGTGCTCGCCCTGATCGCCATGGCCCTGCCGCTGAACGTCGGCGGCTGGGGCCCCCGCGAGGGCGTGACCGCCTGGGCCTTCGGCGCCGCGGGCCTCGGCGCGAGCCAGGGGCTGACCGTGGCCGTGGTCTACGGGGTGCTCACCTTCGCCGCGAGCCTCCCCGGTGTCGTGGTGCTGGCCGTCCAGTGGTGCGGCCGGCTGCGCGGCCGACAGGTCGAGCTCGAAGAGGGTGTCCTCGCCGAGGGTGTCGCGGCGGACGGGCGGGCGGAGCGCGTCCCGCATGACCGTCGTCCCGTCGAAGCGCAGCCCGGGGATGCCGCCGCCGAGCAGGACCGGGGCCACGGTGACGTAGAGCCGGTGCAGCGCCCCCGCGTGCAGGAAGCGCGACACGGTGACCCCGCCGCCCTCGACGAGTACCCGGCCGAGGCCGCGCCGCCGAAGCGTCCGCACCAGGTGGTGGGGGGCAAAGGCGTCCGGGTCGTCAAGCGTCAGCACGTCCACGCCGTCCGGCGGCGCCGGCCGGCGCTCGCCGGTGGTGCCCACCACCCACAGGGTCGGAGCTGAGCCATCGGTGAACACCCGTCGGTCGAGCGGCACCCGTCCGCGCGGATCGAGGACGACCCGCACCGGATGGGCGCCCGCACAGGCGCGCACCGTCAGCTGGGGGTCGTCCGCGACGGCGGTGCCGGCCCCGACGACCACCGCGTCGGCGAGGGCGCGCAGCCGGTGGAGATGGCGGCGGTCCTCCTCGCCGGTGACGTAGTCGGCGTCGCCGGTGCGGGTGGCGATGAAGCCGTCCAGGCTCTGGCCGAGCTGAGCGATGGTCAGCCGCGGGCCCGCCAGGCACAGCGGGAGATAGCGGTCGACCAGGAGCCGGGCCTCCGGCGAGGCGGCCTCGTTCCACCGCCACCGGCCGTCCGGGCCCCGGACCAGACCGGCGGCCCCGGTGTCCGCCCCGGTCCGGACGGAGCGCAGCCGCTCCCATGCCTCTTCCGTCTCCAGGAAGGTCATCACGCCTCCTTCTCGGCACCGACCAGGGAAAGATACTCGGCGAAGCAGTCGACGAGCCCGGCCAGGAGTTCCTTTCCCTTATCCGCGGATGCCCTGGACGGACGGCCGACGACCCCGGACTCGGTATAGGCGGACATACCGAGGGTGAGCAGATGTTTCCGATCGTCGGATATCCAGTCGGAGGTTTCATGACCGGGCCGTACGAGTTCCGGATGGGCATGCAGGAGGATCGATGTCTCCAGTTCGCCCGCGTGCATATCGCTGTTGGCCGGGGTGCGTACTCCGGCGCGTGTCCTGGCGGCTTCCCAGTCGGCCGATCCAGGGAATAGCGCCATGCGGAAGTCGGTGCCCGCGGATTCCTGGACGATGTTGCGCAGTACGTAATTTCCGCCGTGTCCGTTCACCAGAATCAGACCGCGTATACCCGAGCGCCTGAGTGAGTCCGCGATATCGCGGACGACGGCGTAGAGGGTGGCCGCGGATATTGACACCGTCCCTGGCCAGGCGGCGTGTTCATGGGAGCAGGAAACCGTCACCGGGGGCAGTTGGAGCACCGGATACGCGGCCGCGATCTCGGCTGCGACCGTGCAGGCGATGACGGTGTCGGTCACCAGTGGGAGAAATGCGCCGTGTTGTTCGAAGCTGCCTACGGGAAGAACGGCGACATCGGCCCGGTCGGCCCGCACTTCCTCCGTCGTCCGTGTCGGCAACACCATGCCGGCCTGCGGGCGCGTTCCCGAACCGCTCATATCTCGTGGACCTTTCATGTGTCGACCGGACAGCTTGTTGCTGCGGCTTTCTCATTCTCCTGTACAAGGGCGGTGGTTTTCCAGATAAGATCGGGACATGACAGAAAGTGATGGCGTGTTCGATGTCGACACCCGCACCTCGGGTGTCGAACGAGTGGTGAATGTCCGGCTGGCCACGAAGCATGGCGACTTTCTCGCGATCGGCTATCGGGACCTCGTGCGCGGTGATGAACAAATAGCGCTGGTATATGGCGATGTCGGCGGGGAGGAAGCACTTACCCGGCTGCATTCCGAGTGCCTCACCGGAGACGCGTTCGGCTCCCGTCACTGCGAGTGCGGCGACCAGCTCTCCGCCGCGCTGAAGGCGATCGTGGCCGAAGGCCGGGGCGTTCTGGTCTATCTGAGGGGCCATGAGGGGCGCGGGATCGGGCTGCTCGCCAAGCTCCAGGCGATGAAGCTCCAGTCCGAGGGGCTGGACACCGTCGAGGCCAACCTCGCCCTCGGCCTGCCGGCGGACGCCCGCGACTACAAGGTGGCGGCGGATGTGCTGCACGACCTCGAGGTGCGCTCCGTACGGCTGCTGTCCAACAACCCCCAGAAGCGGGACGCGCTGCTGCGGCACGGAGTCCGGGTCAGCGAGCAGGTGCCGCTGCTGATGACTCCGCACCAGGAGAACCTCCCGTATCTGCTCACCAAGCGGGACCGCATGGACCACTATCTGCCCCATCTGGAGGCCGTGATCCAGCGCACCTGAAGGAGGTCCTGGCCCCGGGCCGCGGCCTGGTCCACCGGTGTCGGCCGGGCGACGGGCCGCGGCTCGTATCGGTGCGGCGTTCCGGCGTGACCATACCGCCGAACGGGCGATCAGTACCCATATGTCCGAGAATGGGGGTGCCGCGTGACGTTCCGAAGGACGACGATCAAGGGTAGGGAACATGGACCTCGAGATCGAGCTCCGAGTGGACGGGACCGAGCACCGCCTCACCGTCGACACCCGTACGACGCTGCTGGACGCCCTGCGCGAACAGCTGGGGAACACCAGCCCCAAGAAGGGCTGCGACCACGGACAGTGCGGCGCCTGCACCCTGCTGCTCGACGGCCGCCGGATCCTCGGCTGCCTCGCACTGGCCGTCGCCCACCAGGGCGCGGACATCGTCACGGCGGCCGGGCTCACCGACGGTGAGCTGCATCCGCTCCAGCGGTCGTTCATCGCCCATGACGCCTTCCAGTGCGGCTACTGCACACCCGGTCAGATCGTCTCGGCGGCCGGGATGCTCCAGGAGGCCCGGGAGGGCTGGCCCAGCGCCGTGTCCAAGGACCCGGGCGCCACCGACGTGGTGCTCGACGACGAGGAGATCGCCGAGCGGATGAGCGGCAATCTGTGCCGCTGCGCCGCGTACGCGAACATCGTCCCGGCGATCGCGGAGGTGGCGCACCGATGAAGCCCTTTCGCTACGAACGCGCCGATGAGGTCCCGGCGGCCGTCGCCACCCTGGTGAGGGAGGCCGAGGCGGCCTATCTGGCCGGGGGCACCAATCTGGTCGATCTGATGCGCCTCGAGGTGACGACCCCGGAGGTGCTGATCGACGTCCGGCGGCTCACCTCGGACCGGATCGAGGAGCTGCCCGACGGCGGTCTGCGGATCGGGGCGGCGGTGCCCAACAGCGATCTGGCCGCCGACCCGCGGGTCCGGCGGCGTTATCCGGTGCTCTCCCAGGCGCTGCTCTCGGGCGCCTCGGGCCAGCTGCGCAACCTCGCCACCACCGGCGGCAATCTGCTCCAGCGCACCCGCTGCCCGTACTTCCAGAACGTCACCACCCCCTGCAACAAGCGCATACCGGGCTCGGGCTGCTCCGCGATGGAGGGCTATCAGCGCGATATGGCGATCCTGGGCGCCTCCCCCGTCTGCGTGGCCACCCACCCCTCCGACATGGCCGTCGCGCTGGCCGCGCTGGACGCGGTGGTGACGGTGACCGGCCCGGCCGCCGAGCGGCGGATCCCGCTGACCCGGCTGCACCGGCTGCCGGAGGACACCCCCGACCGCGACACCGTCCTGGAGCGCGGTGAGCTGATCACCGGCGTTGAGCTGCCGCCCCCGCACGCCGCGGCCCGCTCCCGCTACCGCAAGGTGCGCGACCGCGCCTCGTACGCCTTCGCGCTGGTCTCGGTCGCCGCCGCGCTGGAGGTCACCGACGGGGCGGTACGGGACGTGGCGATCGCGCTGGGCGGGGTGGCGCACAAGCCCTGGCGGGCCGCCACGGCGGAGGCGGTGCTGCGCGGCGCGCCCGCCACGCGGGAGAGCTTCGTGGACGCGGCCGCCGCCGAACTGGCCGCGGCGCGGCCGCTGCCGGGCAACGCCTTCAAGGTCCCGCTCGCCCGCAACACGATGGTCGGCACCCTGCTGGAGCTGCTGGAGGAGGCGCGATGAGCGACGTCACGGCACGCCCCCGCGCCATCGGCGTCCCGATGGACCGTATCGACGGTGTGCAGAAGGTCACCGGCACCGCCACCTACGCCTATGAATGGCCCCTCGACCAGCCCGTCTATCTGTATCCACTCCAGTCCACGATCGCCGCCGGGCGGGTCACCGGGGTGGACAGCGCGCTCGCGGAGGCGGAGCCGGGGGTGCTGGCGGTGCTCAGCCATCTCAACGCGCCCACCCTGACCCGGCCCGAGGATCCGGAGCTCGCGGTGCTCCAGTCCGACGAGGTCGCCTGGCGCGGCCAGTTCATCGGGGCGGTGGTGGCCGAGAGCCTGGAGACCGCGCGCCACGCGGCGGGGCTCGTCCGCGTGGACTACGAGAGCCGGCCCCCCGATGTGGTGCTGCGCGCCGACCGCGGCGACCTCTACTCCCCGGTGCACGCCGCGACCTTCGGCTCGGGCGGCGGAGAGCTCCAGGACGGCTCGCCCGCCGACAGTGTGCTCGGGGACGCCGATACGGCGCTGGCGGCCTCGCCGACCATGGTGGACGTCACGTACTCCACTCCGATGTACCACAACAACCCGATGGAGCCGCACACCGCCGTGGTCACCTGGCTGGACGGTGAGCTGATCGTGCGCTGCTCCACCCAGGGCGCCTCCATGAGCCAGGCTCTGATCTCCGGGGTGCTGGGTCTCGAACCGGGGCGGGTGCGGGTGATCTCCCCGCATGTCGGGGGCGCGTTCGGCTCGAAGGTCTACCCCCACTCGTACGCCGTGCTCGCCGCGATGGCGGCCCGGATGGTCCGGCGGCCGGTCAAGTTCTCCCTGACCCGGCAGCAGATGTTCGCCCTGGTGGGCTACCGTCCGGCGTCGATCCAGCGGATCCGGCTGGCCGCCGGCCGGGACGGCAGGCTGACCGCGCTCTCCCACGAGGTGATCGAGCAGACCGCCAGGGCCAAGGGGTACGCGGAGCAGGTGGGCGTCTGCTCCCGGATGATGTACGCGGCGCCGCACCGGCGCACCACCCACCGGCTGGCCCCGCTGGATGTCCCGGTGCCGACGATCATGCGGGCGCCGGGCGAGGCACAGGGGATGTTCGCGCTGGAGTCGGCGATGGACGAGATGGCGATCGCCTGCGGTCTGGACCCGGTGGAGTTCCGGATCCGCAATGAGCCGGAGGTGCATCCGGAGTCCGGGCTGCCGTTCTCCAGCCGCCATCTGAGGGGCTGTCTGCGCGAGGGCGCCCGCCGGGCCGGCTGGGACCACCGCGACCCGGTTCCCCGGTCGCGGCGCGAGGGCCGCTGGCTGGTGGGCACCGGCGTGGCCGCCTCGACGTACCCCTCCCCCCGCTTCCCCGGCAACGCGGCCACCATCCGGCTCGCCCCGGACGGCCACTACACGGTCCGGATCGCCGCCGCCGACCTGGGCACCGGCACCTGGACGGCGCTCACCCAGATCGCCGCGGACGCGCTGAGCGTACCCGTGGGGCAGGTGGAGATGCGGATCGGGGACACGGCGCTGCCGGCCGCGTCGGTCGCCGGGTTCTCGGCGGGCATCAACAGCTGGGGCACCGCGATCTGGGAGGCGGCGGACCGGCTGCGGGCCCGGCTCCAGGCCGAGCACGGCGGTATCGCGCCGCCGGAGGGGCTGGAGGTCACCGCGGAGCTGCCCGGCGGCAATCCGGAGGCCGAGCGCTTCGCGATGCACAGCTTCGGCGCCCAGTTCGCCGAGGTACGGGTGGACGAGGACACCGGCGAGGTGCGGGTGGCGCGGCTGCTGGGGATGTTCGACGTGGGCCGGGTCATCAACCCCAAGACGGCCCGCTCCCAGCTGATCGGCGGGATGACCCAGGGCATCTCGATGGCGCTGTACGAACACAGCGTGCTGGACCCGCGGTTCGGCCATGTGGTCAACCAGGACTTCGCCCAATACCACATCGCCTCCGCCGCCGATGTCCACTCGGTCGAGGCCCACTGGCTGGACGAGTCCGATCCGTACACCAACCCCATGGGGGCGAAGGGCCTCGGCGAGGTGGGGATCACGGGCACCGCCGCGGCCATCGCCAACGCCGTGCACCACGCCACCGGTGTCCGGATCCGCGAACTGCCCATCACCCTCGACAAGCTGGTGTCCTAGCCATGCCCGATCCACCGGTCCTGGTGACCGGCGCCGCGGGCAGCACCGGGGCCGTCGGCCGCACCGTGGTCGAGGAGCTGCGCCGCCGCGAGCTGCCCGTGCGCGCCATGGTCCACCGGGAGGACGAGCGGGCCGAGGCCCTGCGCGCCACGGGCGCGGAGGTGGTGGCGGGCGATCTGACCCGCGCCCCGGACGTGGTCCGGGTGCTGGACGGCTGCGGTCGGATGTACTTCGGCATGAGCGTGTCGCCGAGGTATCTGGAGGCGACGATGACCACGGCGGCGGTCGCCCGCGACTACGCGCGGCTGGACGCGCTGGTCAACATGTCGCAGATGACGGTCTCCCAGATGGACTTCACCAGCACCTCGGAGTCGGCGCAGCAGCGGGAGCACTGGCTGGCGGAGCAGGCGCTCAACTGGTCCGGGCTGCCCGTCACCCATCTGCGGCCCACTGTCTTCCTGGAGAATCCGCTGTTCACGGCCTTCGTCTACCGCTCCATCGCCGAGGAGGGCACGATCCGGCTGCCGTTCGGCACCGGGCGCACCTCCCCGGTCGCGGCACGGGACGTCGCCGCGGTGGTGGCGGCGATCCTGGTGGACCCCTCCTCGCACATCGGCAGGACCTACCACCTGACCGGCCCGGCCTCCGTCGACATGACCACCATGGCCGCGGAGTTCGCCGACGCGCTCGGCCGGCCGGTCGCCTATGTGGACGTCTCCTACGAGGCCTGGGTCAACCACGACCTGAAGCCGCTGGGCCTGCCCGACCACCTCTTCGACCACCTCGCCACGATGGCGCGGCTGCACGCGGAGAACCGCTACGACCGCCGGACCGACGACATCGAGACGATCACGGGAAGGCCCGCGACCGGGGTGCGGGAGTACGTCCGCGAGCACCCCGAGATGTTCACGAGATGACGTGGGCGCGATGGCCCATTCCCTGGAATACACCTCCAAGGGAGTAAATTTTCCCCATGGGCATGGACGACGCCATCGCCGCTCGGATACGCATGATCACCGAGGCGGGTGACGGGCTGAGCGGCCCCGATCTGCTCGGATTCACGCTCGACCACGCCGTGACGGAGACCGGCGGCCTCGGCGGCATGGTGCATCTGCGCGGTCCCGGCGCCCGGTCGCCGCTGCTCACGGCGGTGCACGGGCTGATCCGTCCGGTCGCCCGGGACTGGGCGGAGGTCGAGCCGGCCGGCGCCAGCGCCCCGGCCCGCGCGATGGCCCGGGGCATATCGGTGTGGGCACCGACCCTCGGCGCCGGGGACGGCACGGGCCCGGCGCTGCCCGCCGGAAGCGGGCTGCTGGCGGTTCCGCTGATCACTCCCGAGGGGGTCACCGGCGCGGTGTCGGTGCTGATGGTCCCGGCCGAGCGGCCCGCGCCGGAGCGGTGGGCGGCCGTCGAGACGCTGGCCGCGTGGGCCGCCCTGCGGCTGCGGGAGGACCCTCCCGACCCGGACCGGGACCAGGGCCGGGGCCGGGGCCAGGACCAGGGCCAGGGCCGGGGCCGGGGCGGCACCGGCACCTTGCCGGCGGACGACCAGGTGAGCCAGGCGCTCTGGCATATGAGCGACGCCTTCTTCGCGGTCGACGGCGACTGGCGCATCACCTTCGTCAACGGCGAGGCGGAGCGGCTGCTCGGCGCCGCCCGGACGACTCTCGGCCGGACGCTGTGGGACGCCTTCGCGCGGCTGAGCGTCGAGGAGGCCGAGCCGGGCCTGCAAAGCCGCTACCGGCGGGCCGCCGAGAGCGGCACCCCGGTCGGGTTCGAGGTCCGCTGGCCCACCAATCAGCGCTGGTACTCCATGCGGCTGGTCCCGGTGCCGAACGGGCTCACGGTCTACGCCGCCGATATCACCGCGAGCCGGGCGCGGGAGGCGGAGCGGGCCGCGGCCGAGCACGCGGCGGCCGAGCGCACCGCCCGGATCGGCGAGCTGACCAACGCCCTCGCGCAGGCGCTGACGATGCGCGACGTGGTGAACGCCATCGCCGACCGGGTGCTGCCGCCGTTCGGCGCCTCGGGGATGGTGGTACAGCTCATCGAGGGCGACGTGATCCGGATCGCCGGGGCCGTCGGCTATCCGCAGCCCTTCCTGGAGTCGATCGACGGGGCCTCGATCCATGAGGTGTCGCCGGTCTCGGAGGTGTACCAGACCGGGGCGCCGGCCTTCGTCGAGTCGGCCGAGGAGTACACCGCGCGCTATCCCGGCATGGCCGGGCGGCCCGCCGCGGCCGAGAAGCAGGCATGGGCCTTCCTGCCGTTGATCGTCTCCGGCCGGAACATCGGCTGCTCGGTGGTCGCCTTCGCCGAGCCGCGCCGGCTCGACGCGGAGGAGCGGGCCCTGCTCACCGCGCTCAGCGGACTGATGGGGCAGGCCATCGAGCGCGCCCGGCTGTACGACGTGGAGCACACCCGGGCCAAGGAGCTCCAGCGGGGGCTGCTGCCCCGTGCCCTGCCGTCGCTGTCCTCGGTCACCACCGCCGCACGCTATCTGCCCGCCAGCGAGGGCATCGACGTGGGCGGCGACTGGTACGACGTGATCCCGCTGTCCGGCGCCCGGGTGGCCCTGGTCATCGGCGATGTGATGGGGCACGGGCTGTCCGAGGCGGCCACCATGGGCCGGCTGCGCACCGCCGTGAACACCCTGGCCGAATTGGAGTTCCCGCCCGCCGAGTTGCTCACCCGGCTCAACGACGTGGTGAGCGAGCTGGGCGACAACCTCTACGCGACCTGTCTGTACGCCGTGTACGACCCGGTCGGCGCCACCTGCGTCTTCTCCAGCGCCGGACATCCGCCGCCGGCCGTCGTACGCCCCGGCCACCCGGTCCGCTTCGCCGGCGGCGCCCCCGATCCGCCGCTGGGCGCGGCCCAGCCGCCGTTCGAGACCACCGAGGTGAGGCTGGAGGAGGGCAGTCTGCTGGTGCTCTACACCGACGGTCTGGTGGAATCCGCCGCCCGGGACATCGACCGCGGGATGCGGCACCTGGCGAGCGCGCTGTCCAGCGCGGCCCGCACACCCGGCCCGGGGGACGGCCGGCCCGACGGAGACCGGGGCGGACACGCGTCGCTGGAGCGGCTGTGCGACGAGGTGCTGGCCGAGTTGCTGCCGGAGAAGCAGCTCACCGCCGATGACGCGGCACTGCTGATCGCCCGTACCCATGCGCTCGCCCCCGACCACATCGCCGCCTGGCCGTTGTCCGAGGGGCCGATCGCCGCGGGTGAGGCGCGCGACCACGTCCGGGACCAGCTGGCCCGCTGGGAGCTGGCCCCGCTCACCCCCACCGCGGAGCTGCTGGTCAGCGAGTTGGTCGCGAACGCGATCCGGCATGGCAAGGGCCCGGTCGAACTGCGGCTGCTGCGTGGCGAGGGGCTGATCTGCGAGGTGACCGACGGCTCCTTGACCACCCCCCGGATCCGCCATGCCTCGGAGACCGACGAGGGCGGACGCGGACTCCAGCTGGTCTCGGCCCTCTCCCAGCGCTGGGGCACCCGCTACACGCCCACCGGCAAGTGCATCTGGACCGAACAGCCACTCCCCTGACGCCCAGCGGCGGGCAGCGGTCTCCGTCGCACCTCAGCCGGTCCAGACCCCGTCCCTCGCGGCCTGTCGCGCGTAGTCCGCGAAGTCCCGTGGCGCGCGCCCCAGGACGCGACGGACGTCGTCCGTCAGATGCGCGTTGCGCCCGTCCAGCAAGGTGGCGAAGAGCTCGGTCAGAAACGCCCCCAGCCCCTCCGGCAGCCCGTGGTCGCGCACCAGCGCGGCCCCGTAACTCCCGGCGGAGACCGGCACGTAGCGCACCGCGCGGCCCGTCGCCCCGGCGATCTCCGCGGCCGCCTCGGCGAAGGTCAGCAGCCTCGGCCCGGTGATCTCGAAACTCCGGTCTCCGGGTACGTCCCCGGTCAGCGCCGCGACCGCGACATCGGCGATGTCGTCGGCGTCCACGAAGGGCTCCTTGACGTCCCCGGCGGGGAAGACGATCTCGCCGTCGAGCACCCCGTCGCGCAGAATGCCCTCGTCGAAGTTCTGGAAGAACCAGCTCGCGCGCAGCACGGTCGCCGCCACGCCCGGCACCCGCACCGCCTCCTCGGCGGGCCGTGCCGCCTCCACACCCCGGGCGGAGAGCAGCACCAGCCGCCGGGTGCCGCGCTCGGCCGCCAGTCCGGCGAAGGCGCGGAGGGTGGCGGCGGCTCCCGGGTCGCAGACATCGGGGTAGTACGCGATGTACGCGGCGGCGGCCCCGTCCAGCGCGGGCTCCCAGGTGCGCGGGTCCTCCCAGTCGAACGGCGTTCCGCCGGACCGGGAGCCGATCCGCACCGGGTGTCCCGCCCGGCTCAGCCGTTCCGCGACCCGGCGGCCGGTCTTGCCGGTGCCGCCGAGGACGAGGACGGTCGTGCGCTCTGTGGACCGTGATCGCGTGGCCTGTGTTTCCGTGTGCTGTGTCGTCATACGGCCAGTCAACTCGCGGGCCGTGAGACGGGCCATGGCCGAGAGGCTCCACCGCATGCGCGAGCGTCTACGCTGTGCCGCATGGACGCGCTGGCGAGCCTGCTGGACGGCCCGCGGGCCCGGGGGGCCTTTCTGCTGCGGGTCGTGATGGAGCCGCCCTGGGCGGTGCGGATCGAGGACCGGGCCCCGCTGTGCGTGATGACCATGGCACGCGGCGAGGCGTGGGTGGTGCCGGACGCGGGCGAGGCGGTGCGGCTGCGCCCGGGGGACGTGGCGATCGCGCGCGGCCCGGATCCGTATACGGTGGCCGGCGACCCCGCCACCGCGCCGCGGGCGTGGATCCTCCCCGGTGAGGTGTGCCGCACGGCGGACGGCGTCGATCTGGCCGAGGCGATGGCGCTGGGGGTGCGCACCTGGGGCAACAGCCCGGACGGCTCGGCCGTGATGCTCATCGGCAGCTATCTGCTGGACGGGGAGATCAACGGGCGGCTGCTGGACGCGCTGCCCCCGCTGCTGACGCTGGACGGCGGGGTGTGGGACTGCCCCCTGATGCCCTGGCTCGGCGAGGAGATCGTCAAGGACGAACCCGGGCAGGAGGCGGTCCTGGACCGGCTGCTGGATCTGCTGCTGATCTCGGTGCTGCGGGCCTGGTTCTCCCGGCCGGAGGCCGGGGCGCCCGGCTGGTACCGGGCGCTGGGCGACCCGGTGGTGGGCCGCGCCCTGCGGCTGCTCCAGAACAACCCGGCCCATCCGTGGACGGTCGCCGGGCTCGCCGCCGAGGCGGGTGTCTCGCGGGCGGCGCTGGCCCGCCGCTTCACCGCGCTGGTGGGCGAGCCGCCCATGGCGTATCTGACCGGCTGGCGGCTGTCGCTCGCGGCGGATCTGCTCCGGGATCCGGAGCAGACCCTGGCGGCGGTCGCCCGGCGGGTCGGCTACGGCAGCGCGTTCGCGCTCAGCGCCGCCTTCAAGCGCGAGCGCGGCCTGAGCCCGCGGGCGCACCGCGCATCGGCATTGAGCGCGGCTCACGCTTCGGGCAACAAAAGCTGACCGATTCACTGTGGGCGCGGGGATACCGGAGGCATGGCGCTGCCGGACACCACCGCCCCGCTCAGCCTCCACTCGCTGGTCCAGCCGGTCTCCCGGGCCCTCGTCACGGTCAGCCGCGCGGGCACCGGCAACGGCGACGGCGGGTCCGCGCCACGCGGCTGATGCCCCGTCGCGCGGGCCGTCTCAGCCCGCGGGCGCGCCGCGCCGCGGCATGCGGCTGACCGGCGGCACTCGCAGGCAGCCGTCCGGGCCGCAGGTGGTGGTGCGGTCGTAGAGGTCCATCAGGCGGCGGGCGGCGCGGGCGATGGCGTAGCGGTCGACGGCGTCCGGGACCGGGAAGCGCAGCGGGCCCTGGGCGGCCTGCGCGCGCAGGGCGGCGGCGAGGGCGGCCGGGCCGGGGGCGATACGGCGGGCGCCGGGCGCGGCGCCGTCGGGCAGCTCGTCGAGGGCGGGGCAGACGGTGTGCAGCACCGGCAGCCCGGCGGCCAGCCCCTCCAGTGCCGCGAGGCCGAACGCCTCCTCGGCGGACGGCGAGACCAGGACGTCCATGGCGGCCAGCAGCGCGGGCAGCCCCGCGGGCCGGTCGTCGGCCGGGGCCACCGCGCCGTCGCGCTCCCCCAGCAGCCTGACCCGGTCGGCCACGCCGAGCCGGGCGGCCAGGTCCTCCAGGGCGGGGCGCTCGGGGCCCTCGCCGACCAGCAGCAGCCGGGCGTCCGGCACCTCGGCGACGGCCCGCACCGCCGTGTCGAACCGCTTGTCCGCCACCAGGCGCCCCACCCCGCCGACCAGGAAGGCCCGGTCGGGGATGCCGAGCCGGGCGCGGGCGGCCGCCCGCGCGGTCGGCTCGAAGCGGAAGTGGCGGGCGTCGATCCCGTTGGGCACCAGATGGATCCGGCGGTTGGGCACGCCCCAGTCGCGCAGCCGGTCGGCCACGGCGGCCGAGACGGCGACGGTCGCCGAGCCCAGCCGCTCGGCGGCGAGATAGCGGGCGCGGAGGGCGGCGTTGAGCGGACGGCCGTCGATCCGGCGCTCGCCCAGGCTGTGTTCGGTGGCGATGACCGCCCGGACTCCGGCCAGCCGGGCGGCGATCCGGCCGAGCACACACGCCCGGTACAGATGGGTGTGCACCAGGTCGTAGCCGCCGGACCGGATGATCCGCGCCAGTCTGGGCACGGTGGTGAGCTGCCGCTCGCGCCCGCCGCCCAGGGGCGGATGGGTGACCGGGATGCCGTCCGCGCGAATGCCGTGCGCGGTGGCGCCGGGGCCCGAGAGGGCGATGACGTCACAGCGGACCGGCATATGGCGCAGCAGCAGCCGCAGTTGCTGTTCGGCTCCTCCGGCCCCGAGGCGGGAGATGATGTGCAGGACTCTCATCGGGCGACTGCGCCCCATCCTCCGTATTCCGATGGGCTTCGATCGGTGCCGACCCTGCCAGACGGCGGGATGTAAATCACGTAAGACGCGCGCCGCTGGGCCGTCGGAGTGGATGCCTTACGAGCCGTCAACAATGGCGCGCCGAATATCCGATGTGCGCGCTCATGCCCCATGGGATTGTTACCTTCTCATCTCGCGCGATGACCTGAAGAATATGGCCCGTATGGGTCATCGTGGCGCGACATTCGGTTCGAGCCAGCCCCGCGGGAGTGCCCAGATGTCTGCACCGACCCCCGTCAGAGATTCCCCCCGGAAAACCACCGCACGCGCCGTAGCCGGGCCGCCGCCCGCGCGTACCGCGTCGGATTCCCGCGTCCCGCACCACCGTCCCGCCCCGGTGTACGAGTACAAGCGGTACAGCGAACTGGCGGGCCCGCTGACCAAGCCCCCGGCGGACCGCCCCTACAGGGTGCGCTGCCGGAGCCTGCTGGCGCAGGAGCCGCACCGGATCCGTGCCGCGCTGCTGCTGTGCGCGGCGCCGGTGTGCTCGGCGGTGCTGCTGCTGTGGCTGCTGCACCCGGACCACTGGGTGGAGCGCGGGTACGCGCCGGGGTGGCAGCGGGCGGCGGATGTGGCGATGCTGGTCTCGATCGCGCTGATCGAGGGGTTTCGCCTGTTCACGGTCGTCTCCAACGCCCATGCCACGCTGGTGGCGCGGGATCCGGTGCCGGTGGTGGCCGAGCCTGGGACCCGGGTGGCGTTCCTGACCAGCTTCGTGCCCGGCAAGGAGCCGATCGCGATGGTGCGGGCCACGCTGGAGGGGGCGGTGCGGATCCGGCACACCGGTCCGCTGGACGTCTGGCTGCTCGACGAGGGGGACGACGACGAGGTCAAGGCGCTGTGCGAGCGGCTGGGCGTACGGCACTTCTCGCGCAAGGGAATCGAGAAGTGGAATCAGCCGAAGGGGGCTTTCCGGGCGCGGACCAAGCACGGGAATTACAACGCCTGGCTGGACGCGCACGGCGACGGTTATGAATTCATGGCGTGTGTGGACACCGACCATGTGCCGCTGTCCAACTTCCTGGAGCGCATGCTGGGTTACTTCCGGGATCCGGATATCGCCTTCGTGGTCGGCCCGCAGGTCTACGGGAATTACGACACCCCGGTCACCAAGGCCGCCGAAAGCCAGCAGTTCCTTTTCCACGCGCTGATCCAGCGGGCCGGAAACGCCTATGGCGGCCCGATGTTCGTGGGGACCAACAACGTGGTGCGGATCAGCGCGCTGCGCTCGATCGGCGGGCTGTACGACTCGATCACCGAGGACATGGCCACCGGTTTCGAGCTGCACCGCCACCGCAACCCGGCGACCCGTAAGAAGTGGCGCTCGGTCTACACCCCCGATGTGCTCGCGGTCGGCGAGGGGCCGAGCACCTGGACGGACTTCTTCACCCAGCAGATGCGGTGGAGCCGCGGCACCTACGAGACCGTGCTCAAGCAGTTCTGGAAGGGCCCGTTCACCCTGTCGCCCGGCAAGCTGCTGAACTACTCGCTGATGATCGCGTACTACCCGATGACCGCGGTCAACTGGCTCCTCTCCGCGCTGTCGTGCGCGCTGTTCCTGATGCTGGGCGCCGCCGGGATCCACATCCCGGCCGAGATGTGGATGATGCTCTACAGCGACGCCGCGATGCTCCAGATCGGGCTGTACATCTGGAACCGGCGGCACAACGTCTCCCCGCACGAGCCGGAGGGCTCCGGCGGGCTGGCCGGGATGCTGCTCTCGGCGCTGTCCGCGCCGATCTACGCCAAGTCGCTGTGCGACGCGGTGCTGCGGCGCACCAGCCGGTTCGTGGTCACGCCCAAGGGCGACTCGTCCAGCCCCGACCGGCTCGCCACGTTCCGTATCCATCTGCTGTGGGCGGGGGTGTTCGGCTCCTCGCTGGTCGGCTCGTTCTTCCTGGGGCACACCCATGCGGTGATGCGGGTGTGGGCGGTGCTCGCGCTGGCCCTGTGCCTGGCTCCGGTGGCGATCTGGTCGGTGGGGCTGCCGCGCCGCGGCCGGAAGGGTCCGGCGCGTGGCACGGTGCCGACGGCGCGCGACGCGGCGAGCCCCGAAGGGGCGCGGGGCTGCGTCGATATGCTGCTCCGCCGCGTGGGCGCGACCGGCCACCACGGCGCCGCGGCCGATTGACGGCAGATCAGGGCGCTTCCAGCGGAGCGCTCAGCGGTGGGGGGCGTTGCGGGCCAGGTCGAGGGCGTACTTGGTCCACCAGTGGCCCGCCGGAGGGCCGCCGTTGCAGGTGCCGTCGGACTCCCCGGGCCGTTTGATCCACAGATAGGCGTCCACGAGGGGGTCCCCGGTGTGGGTGCTGGGCGGCTCGCCCAGCGCCCGCCCCGGCGGGTTGCACCAGCGGTCCCGCGCCCGGATGCCGTGCCGGGCCGCGCCGCGGGCCCGCAGCGGCCCGTTGCCGTTGCGGCTGGTGTCGATGATGAAGTGGGCCTTGTCGAGGGCGGTGGAGAGCCGGTGGCCGTACGCCTTGGTGCGGGCGGTCGGCTGGAAGTTGGAGACGTTCAGCGCGAAGCCGTCCGCCTGCTCGATACCGGCGTCGCGCAGCGGCCGCACCAGCCGGGCGGGATTCCGGATCCAGCTCGGGTTCCCCGCGTCCAGGTACACCTGGACGCGGGGCAGCGCGGCGAACAGGGCGACCGCCTCGCGGAGCATCTCCAGCCGGGCCTTGCGCAGCCTGCGCGGCACACAGCCGTCGACCAGCTGGGCCACCGCGTCGGGCTCCAGGACGACGATCGCCCTGCGATCGCCGATGCCGAGCGTGAACTGCTCGATCCACCACCGGTAGGCCGCGCGGTTCCGCGCGCCGCCCGCCGAGTACCGCCCACAGTCGCGGTACGGGATGTGATAGGCCACCAGAACCGGGGTGGACCCGGTCCGCGCCGCCGATTCGGTGATGGAGCGGGCCCGTTCCCGGGGCGGCGCGGGGCCGAACCATTCGGCGACCGGCTGCTGGGCGATCCGCCGGATGAGCGCGGCGTCGCCGTTCTTTCCCTCGTGTTCCCTCTCATGAGCCTGCCGGGCGGCGAGGCTGTCCGGGTTCACCCAGAGCCCGCCGCGCCGCAGGGGGGACTCGAACATGCGGCATGCACCCAGCGGAAGCATCACCGCGAGGCATACGGCGGCATGCAACCAAAGCCGCATAATGCTCGTTCTTGCACCTTTCTCTCGCATGCGACGAATCATGGCACCGGGTGTCATGGGTTCAGCGTTCCCGGCGCTCCCGCGCGTCCTCGTCCGTACGCCACAGGGGGTGCTCCCGGGCCGCCCACGCCCGCTCGACCCGGCCCGTGCGCATCCCGCGCCGGGCCTCCGGATCGGCGAGCGCCTTGCTGATATGGCCGAGCAGGACGATGCCGATGGCCAGCGCCAGCCAGTCGTGGACGAAGGTGGCGCTGGTGCGCCACACCAGCGGGGCCAGACCGGTGAACCACATCAGCAGCCCGGTGCCCGCCATCACCAGCACCGCGCCCGCGATGTACCCCGCGTACAGCTTCTGCCCGGCGTTGAACTTCCCCGCCGGGCGCTCCTGGGGCCGGTGGTCGCGCCGCAGCGCCGCGCGCAGCCAGCGGCGGTCGTGCGGGCCGAAGCGGTTGAGGCGGGTGAGATCGGCGCGGAAGGCGCGGGAGACGAGGCCGAGCAGGGCCGGGAGCGGGGCCAGGATGCCGGTCCACTCATGGACGGTGACGACGAGCTCGCGGCGGCCGACCAGTTCGGCGAGCGCGGGCAGATAGAGACAGGCCGCGCTGACCACGCACGCGCCCAGCAGGAGGGCCGTGGTGCGGTGGATCCAGCGCTCGGCGGGGCTGAACCGGAGCACCCGGGAGCCGGCCTCCCGCTCCCCGGCCCGGGGCGGAGGCGCCGTCGTCCGCTCAGGCGGTGGGGTCATCGTCGCGTCCGTTCGACCTGCCGACCCAGGCGTCGACGTCATAGCCCCGCTCCTCCCAGTAGCCGGGCCGCACCTCATCGGTGACGGTGATGCCGGAGAGCCACTTCGCCGACTTGTAGAAGTACATCGGCGCCACGTACAGCCGCACCGGCCCGCCGTGGGAGTGGCCGAGCGGCTTGTCCCGAAGCTTCAGCGTGACCAGCACATCAGGGCGCCGCGCCTGGTCGAGGGTCAGGCTCTCGCTGTACGCGCCGTCGAAGCAGGTGAAGCGGACCGCCTTGGCCCCTCGGCGCACTCCGGCGGCGTCCAGCAGCGCCGACAGCCGCACCCCCTCGAACGGGGTCTCGGGCACCCGCCAGCCGGTGACGCACTGGACGTCGCGCACCAGGCGGGTCTGCGGCAGCGCGCGCAGATCGGCGAGGCGGTACGCACCGGGCTTGTCGACGAGTCCGTCGACGGTGAGGCGGTAGCTGTCGGCGTCCTTGTGGGGCACGGAGGAGGTGACGGAGTAGTAGCGGAAGCCGCCGCCGTTGGGGAGGAGTCCGGTCACCCCCGTCGGGTCCTTGTCGGCCACCGCGCCCAGGGCGGTCTCCAGCCGGCCCTGGAGCCAGGGGGCCGCGGCCATCGCGCCCGCGCCGAGGCCCAGCATGCCGAGGACGAGGCGCCGGCCGACGGGCGTGCCGTCGCCGTCCGGTCCGGCACCGGTGTTGGGGTCCATGGATTGATGAGAGCACCGGGCGGGGGTGGTGCGCCATCTCCTGCCGGGATTCGTCAGACTTCGGTAAGACTCCGGGGGCGAGCGGCGTACGAGGGGGTTACGCCACTAAGGTCTCCCCCGCCTGCCCGGCTGCCCACCTACCCGCCTACCCCACCGCCTCGGCCGCCGCGCGGCCCGCCGTACGGCCCGAGAAGAGGCAGCCGCCCAGGAAGGTGCCCTCCAGGGAGCGGTAGCCGTGCACTCCGCCGCCGCCGAAGCCCGCCGCCTCACCGGCCGCGTAGACGCCGGGCAGCGGTTCGCCGCCCTCGGTCAGGACGCGGGAGGAGAGGTCCGTCTCCAGGCCGCCGAGCGTCTTACGGGTCAGGATGTGCAGCCGCACGGCGATCAGCGGGCCCGCCTTGGGGTCGAGGACGCGGTGCGGGGCGGCGGTGCGGATGAGCCGGTCGGCGATGTACTTGCGGGTGCCGCGCAGGGCGGTGACCTGGAGGTCCTTGGTGTAGGGGTTGGCGATCTCGCGGTCCCGGGCGACGATCTCCCGCCGCAGTTCGGCCTCGTCGATGAGCGGCTCCTTGGTGAGCTCGTTCATCCGCCGGACCAGCGCGGGCAACGACCGCTCGACGATGAAGTCCGCGCCGTGGTCCATGAACGCCTGGACCGGGCCCGGCGCCCCGGCCCGCCCGCGGCCGATCACACCGCGGACGCTCTTGCCGGTGAGGTCCGGGTTCTGCTCGGAGCCGGAGAGCGCGAACTCCTTCTCGATGATCTTCTGGGTGAGCACGAACCAGGTGTGGTCGTGGCCGGTCCGCATGATGTGCTCGAGCGTGCCGAGGGTGTCGAAGCCGGGGAACAGCGGCACCGGCAACCGCTTGCCGCGCGCGTCGAACCACAGGGAGGACGGGCCGGGCAGGATGCGGATGCCGTGCCGGGGCCAGATGGGGTTCCAGTTCTGGATGCCCTCGGTGTAGTGCCACATCCGGTCGCGGTTGATGATCCGTCCGCCGGCGCCCTCGGCGATGCCGAGCATATGGCCGTCCACATGGGCCGGGACCCCGGAGATCATCCGCTCGGGCGGGGAGCCGAGCCGCTCGGGCCAGTTGGCGCGGACGAGGTCGTGGTTGCCGCCGATGCCGCCGGAGGTGACGATCACGGCCTGGGCGCGCAGTTCGAAGGCGCCGGTGACCTCGCGGCTGCTGGGGCTGCCGCGCTCGGCCTGGCTGGGCTCCAGGATGTCGCCGGTGACGGTGTCGACCGTGCCCGCGCTGCGGGCCAGCCCCGTCACCCGGTGCCGGAAGCGCAGCTCGACCAGGCCGCGGGCGGCGGCGGCCCGCACCCGCCGCTCGAAGGGGGCCACGATGCCGGGGCCGGTGCCCCAGGTGATGTGGAAGCGGGGCACGGAGTTGCCGTGCCCGGTGGCGTCGTAACCGCCGCGCTCGGCCCAGCCGACCAGCGGGAACAGCCGCAGCCCCTGGGCGTGCAGCCAGGACCGCTTCTCGCCCGCCGCGAAGTCCACGTACGCCTCGGCCCAGCGGCGCGGCCAGTGGTCCTCCTCGCGGTCGAACCCGGCCGTGCCCAGCCAGTCCTGCCAGGCGAGCTCGTGGCTGTCACGGATGCGCAGACGGCGCTGCTCGGGTGAGTCGACGAGGAAGAGACCGCCGAAGGACCAGTGGGCCTGGCCGCCGAGCGACTGCTCGGGCTCCTGGTCGAGCAGGATCACCTTACGGCCGGCGTCGGCCAGTTCGGCGGTGGCCGCGAGGCCCGCGAGCCCCGCGCCGACCACGATGACATCCGCGTCGTACGCCATGGTGTGGTGTCCCGTTCTCGTGAGCCCGCCGGCGGCCACCGGCGGTGTGCCGGCGGTGCACCGCCGGAGCCATGACCGCCGATCCTGCCTACCGGCTAGTACGGCGTCAACCCGGGGTGTGGGAGCGGTTTCCGGCCGCTGCCGCCCCGTGCCCGCCCCGTGCCGGACGGCCAACTCCGTCCGTGCAGCCTGGGCGTGGAACAAAAGGTCACATTCGTTCACCGACATTGGACAGGGTTCGGCCAAACGGGCATCATCATCGACCATGGCTGACCGCTCCGTTGAGCACTCAGGGCCGAGGCCCGATGTCGAACGTCGTGTGGTGAACCCGACGCTCATCACGCCCGGCCCACAGCCCCTCTTAGCCGCACCGGACGCGGACGAGGCACCACAGGTGCTCCGCGGCGAGGTGATCGGCCCCCGGCACGCCCGCCGCCGCCAGGCGGACAACCGGCGCAAGGCGGCCGCAGGGGCGATTCTGCTGTCGGCCACCGGCGCCGCCACCGCGCTCTTCATGCTCATGGGCAAGGACGCCCGCCAGGCGACGGCCGCCTCCGGCCACGACAGCTCGACGGCCGCGCCGGACGAGCCCGAGAGCCATGCCGTCCCGTACGCCGAGGCGGCGGTCGGCGAGACCCCGCTGCGCGGCGCCCGCGCCGAGAAGCCCAAGCCGCAGCCACCGGCCGCCGCCCAGCCGACGGCCCAGGCCCCGGCGGGCGACTCCGCACCGGACAAGCCCGCGGCGTCGTCGTCCGGCAAGGGCCGCTCCACCCCGTCCTGGCCGGGCTGGTCGTCCCGGGGACCGGGGCAGTACGACGACTGGCAGGACGCGGTGGAGGCGTTCGACAGCTGGGCCGAACAGCAGGCGAGACAGCGCGGCCAGGACGGCGGCTCCGGGCCGTACGGACCGGGACAGGGACAGGGCGACGGCTACGGCGGCGGCTATGGCGGAGACTATGGCGGCGGCAACGGCTATGGCGGTGGGAACGGCTATGGCGGAGGCTATGGCGGCGAGTACGGGGGCGGCTACGGCGGGGGCCACCGGCGCTGACCGCGCCCCCGATCTGCTTGTATGGCGGTATGCCTGATCAGGAACCGCTTTCCGCCGACGAACTGCTGGACATCGTGGACGAGCGGGATCGCGTGGTGGGCCAGGCCCGGCGCGGCGACGCCATGGCCCATCGGCTCCGCCACCGCTGCGTCTTCATCCAGGCGCGGGACGCCCAGGGCCGGATCTTCGTCCATCGCCGCACCGCCGAGAAGCTGGTCTTCCCGTCGCTGTACGACATGTTCGTGGGCGGGGTCGTCGGCGCGGGCGAGGGCTATGACGAGGCGGCGCTGCGCGAGGCGGAGGAGGAGCTGGGAGTGCGGGGGCTGCCCCAGCCCGTACCGCTGTTCTCGTTCCTCTACGAGACGCCCGAGCACACCTGGTGGAGCCGGATCTACGAGGTGCGCTGCGAGCTGCCGGTCGATCCGCAGACCGAGGAGGTCGCCTGGCACGCGTTCCTCACCGAGGAGGAGCTGACGCGGCGGCTGCCGGAGTGGGAGTGGGTGCCGGACGGGTGGGAGGCGTACCAGCGGCTGGCGGAGTGGCACCGTGAGAAGGTCGAAAAGTGACGGATACTTCCGGGCCCTCGGAGCCTTCCCGCCACACCGAGCCCGAGCCCGAGCCGCGTGGCGGTGGCCGCCTCTCAGCGGTCTCGGACATCCGGCTGTGGTTCGCGCCCGAGCGGCTGCGGGAGGAGGGCAGCACCCCCGACTACCGCTTCTCGCTCGCCAACGAACGGACCTTCTTGGCATGGCTGCGCACCGCGATGGCGCTGGTGGGCGGCGGATTCGCGGTCGACCAGTTCCTCCCGGAGACCGGCCGCCCACTGCGGCTCGCGCTGGCGCTCATGCTGCTGGCGGCCGGCGCGCTGTGCGCCCTGCGGGCCATCAGCCACTGGGTGCGCTGCGAGCGGGCCATGCGACGCGGCGAGGACCTGCCGGCGTCCCGCTTCCCGATCGTGCTGGGGCTGGCGGTCGGGGTGGTCGCGCTGCTGATGGTGATCGTGGCCGCCTTCGGGTGGGGCGGGTGAGCCGGGAGGTGTGAGGCGATGCCGGAAGGGAAAGGGACCGGCGGGTCCCGAACGCGGGACCGGGACCCCGGCCTCCAGCCGGAGCGGACGCGGCTGGCTTGGCGCCGTACGACGCTGGCGTGCGCGGTGGCCGCCTCGCTCGCGGGTCGGCAGACGCTGCACAGCGGTATCGACCCGGTCTCGCTCGTGGTCCTGGCCCTGGTCGTGCTGGCGTGGCTGGCCTTCCTGGCCCTGGCCCACCACCGTATCCGGGCCATGCACGCGCCCCGGCCGCCCGCCCTGTCCCCGCGGGCGGCCGCGGCCGTGGTCGCCTGCACGGTCGCGTTGACGGCGCTGGGGGCGGCGACGCTGCGATAGGGCTGGGCTGGGGCCGGGGGCGATTCCCCACCCCGCCCCTTCCCGATACAAGGGGCTCCGCCCCTTGACCCCACCGGGGCTCCGCCCCGACCCCCAGCCGCCCCAGCACACACGCTGGCCCGCGCCGCCCCGCACGCCCACGTCGGCGCCCGGGGCGAAGCCCTGGCGGGGCCCCGAGCAGAACCCCGGCGGGGACGGGGGCGGAGCCCTGGCGGGGCCCGGAACGGAGACCCGGCAGGGCCCGGGGCGGAGCCCCGGTGGAGTCCGGAGCAGAACCCCGGCAGGGTCCGGAGCGAAGCCCTGGCGGGGCCCGGAGCAGAACCCCGGCGGGGTCGAGGGCGGAGCCCTGGCGGGGCCCGGAACGGAGACCCGGCAGGGCCCGGAGCAGAACCCCGGCAGGGCCCGGAACGGAGACCCGGCAGGGGCCCGGAGCAGAACCCCGGCGGGGTCCCCGGTGGGGTCCGGGGCCGAGCCCCGGCGGGGTCCGGGACGGGGCCCTGGCGGGGCCCGGAGCGGAGCCCCGGCGGGGACGGGGGCTGAGCCCCGGTGGAGTCCGGAGCAGAACCCTGGCAGGGCCCGGAACAGAACCACGGCGGGGTCGAGGGCGGAGCCCTGGCGGGGCCCGGAACGGAGACCCGGCAGGGCCCGGAGCAGAACCCCGGCAGGGCCCGGAACGGAGACCCGGCAGGGGCCCGGAGCAGAACCCCGGCGGGGTCCCCGGTGGGGTCCGGGGCCGAGCCCCGGCGGGGTCCGGGACGGGGCCCTGGCGGGGCCCGGAGCGGAGCCCCGGCGGGGACGGGGGCTGAGCCCCGGTGGAGTCCGGAGCAGAACCCTGGCAGGGCCCGGAACAGAACCACGGCAGGGGCCCGGAGCAGAACCCCCGGCGGGGTCCCCGGTGGGGTCCGGGGCCGAGCCCCGGCGGGGTCCGGGACGGGGCCCTGGCGGGGTCCGGGACGGGGCCCTGGCGGGGTCCGGGGCGGAGCCCTGGCGGGGTTCAAGGGGCGGAGCCCCTTGTATCGGGAAGGGGCGGGGTGGGGGCTCAGCACGCCGCAGGCGGCCTCCGGTCAATCCACCGTGATGGCGACCTTGCCCCTGACATGGCCCTCCATGCTCAGACGCTGCGCGTCCGCCGTCTTCTGGAGGGGGAAGACCGCGGAGACCTCGACACCGAGGGCGCCGCGTTCGGCGAGGTCGGTGAGGTCCTGGAGGTCGTTGGGGTCGGGGCGGACGAAGACGTAGTGGCCGCCCAGGCCGAGGACGGCGGGATCGGCGATGGAGGCCAAGCGGCCCCCGGGGGCGAGAAGTTCGGAGGAGACGGCGAGCGCGTCGCCGCCGACGAGGTCGAGCACGGCGTCCACCCCGTTCGGGGCGAGGGCGCGGACCCGGCCGGCGAGCCCGTCCCCGTACGCGGTCGGCTCGGCCCCGAGCGCCCGCAGATACTCGTGGTTGCGCTCCCCCGCCGTGCCGATCACCCGCGCCCCCATGTGCCGGGCCAACTGCACCGCCATCGAGCCGACCCCGCCCGCCCCCGCGTGCACCAGCACCGTGTCGCCCTCGCCGACCCTCAGCGCCCGCACCAGGCACTGGTACGCCGTCAGGCCCGCCAGCGGGATGCCCGCGGCCTGCGTGAAGGAGAGGTTCCGCGGTTTGCGGGCGAGGGTGCGGACGGGCGCGGCCACGTACTCGGCGCAGGTGCCCCGGGAGAGGAAGTCCTCCCGTACGTAGCCGATCACCTCGTCACCTGGCTGGAACTCCGTCACCGCCGGGCCCGGCTGCTCCACCACCCCCGCGACGTCCCAGCCGGGGATGACCGGGAAGACCGCGTCCAGGACCGGTTCGAGGTATCCGGCCTGCGCCTTCCAGTCGACGGGGTTCACGGCGGCGGCCTTGACCCTGATCAGTACGGAGTCGGGGCCGACCTTGGGCTCCGGCCGCTCCCCGTACTCCAGGATCTCGGGGCCGCCGTAGCGGCGGTAGCTGATGGCCTTCATGGTGGTGCTCCTCGCGGTCTTCGCGGTCTTCGCGGTTCGCGGCGGGTCCGCGGTTCGTTCGCGGGTTCACGATTTCGTTCGCGGCTTCGCGGCTTCGTTCGCGGGTTCGCGGGTTCGCGGGTTCCCCGTCCCGGCGTCTTCTTGCCCGCTCCTCCCCTTCGACGCTCCTGCTCGCCCACCGCCACCGCAAATCCGCACCCGTCCCCCCGCCCGCTACGCCCGCCCCTGCACCGCCAGCGGCGGCAGCGCGGCGCGCGGCTCCACCCCGCCGAACCAGAAGCCCAGCAGAAACGCCACGGTGGCCTCCAGCAGGCGGGCCCGCTCCAGACCACCGCCGTCCAGCGGTACGCAGCCCATGTCGCGGACCAGGGTCCGTACGGCCTCCAGGGCGCCCTCGTCGTCCCCGCACAGCGGAACCCCCAGCGGGCCGTCGGCGAAGACCGGCGGGGTCATCCGCCACACCGCGTCCGCGCAGTGGCAGAACCCCTTCACCACCCGCGCCCCGACGGCCCGCGCCGCGATCTCGGCCATGCCCGGCCCGCCGTCCGTGGCGAGGGTGAAGCGGCCGGGGACGATCGCGTTGGTGCAGTCGATCAGTGCCCGGCCGCTTAGCGTCCCCTCGGCCGCGCCCGCCGCGTCCAGGGCCGCCTCGACGCCCTCGTACGCCACTGCCAGCAGCGTCACCTCGCCGAAACCGGCGGCCTCGCGCGGGCTCCCCGCCCGCGCGCCATGGCCGATCCGCGCGGCCAGCGCCTCCGCCTTCGGCCGCGAGCGGCCGCCGATCAGCAGCTCGTGGCCCGCCCGCGCCCACTGGGTTCCCAGCGCGTCGGCCATGTTGCCCGTGCCCAGCACTCCGATCCGCATCGCGGTCTCCTCGTCATCGCGCGTCGTAGGGCAGCGACACTAGGAAGTCCGTCGCACACCGCGCGGTGTGCGACGGATGCGCTAGGACGGCGGCCAGGAGGTCATCAGTGAGCGAACAGGCGACGACGACACGGCCCACCACCCCGGGCGGATTCATCGCCCCGGACGGATTCATCGCCGACTGCCGGGCGCGGCTGGGTTTCGATCTGCTGGCCCATACCTGGACCGCCGTCGTGATCTTCGGGCTGCGAGAAGGGCCGCGCCGCCCCGGCGAGCTGCGCGAGGCCATCGGCGGCATCAGCGCGAAGGTGCTCAACGACACCCTGCGCCGCCTGGAGGACGACGGGCTGGTGGAGCGGCACCGGTACGCGGAGGCGCCGCCCCGGGTCGAGTACGGGCTGACCCCGCTCGGGGAGACCCTGCTGGGGCCGGTCGAGGCGCTCGGCGCCTGGTCGGTGGAGTACGGGGACGCGGTGGTCGAGGCCCAGGAGCGGGCCGAGCGGCGGCGAGCGCGGCAGGAGCGGCAGGAGCGGAACACCGGGCAGGAGCGGAACACCGGGCAGGGACGGAGCACCGGGCAGGGGCGGTAGGCCCCGCCCGGCGGTCCGCCCCGGTGACCGGCCCCAGCGCCCCGCCCCGGCGGTCCGCCCCAGCGCCCGCCCCGGGCCCGCCTCGTCGCCCCCCGAACCGCCATGTCACACGCCCCGCACCCGACACCCACTGGACTACATACCGACTGGTCGGCATCATGAGGCGGGACGAACGGCCCGCCCGTTCCCGTATACGAGTACGAGAGAGGTTCGATGAACGCAGGCAATCCCCCAGGGCTCGACCTCGAACGGCTCCGCGCCCACCTCGACCGCGAACGTGCGGGGCTGGTGCGCGGGCCGCTGAGTGCCGAGCTGATCGAAGGCGGCCGCTCGAATCTCACCTACACCGTCACCGATGGCACGTCGCGCTGGGTGGTCCGCCGTCCGCCGCTGGGCCATGTGCTCGCCACCGCCCATGACATGGCGCGGGAGCACCGGGTGATCAGCGCCCTGCATCCGACGGCCGTGCCGGTGCCGGAGCCGGTGCTGCTGTGCGGGGACGAGTCGGTCATCGGATCGCCCTTCTACGTCATGGAGTTCGTCGAGGGCACCCCGTACCGCACCGCCGAGCAGCTCGCCGCCATCGGCCCGGAGCGCACCCGGGAGGTCGTGCTCTCCCTCGTCGACACGCTCGTGACGCTGCACTCCGTCGACCCGGCCGAGGTCGGGCTCGGTGACTTCGGGCGCCCGGAGGGCTTCCTGGAGCGGCAGCTGCGGCGCTGGGGCAAGCAGCTGACCGCCTCGCGCAGCCGTGAGCTGGCCGGGATCGACGAGCTGCACACCCGGCTCGCCAAGGCGCTCCCGGCCTCCCCCGCACCCACGGTCGTGCACGGCGACTACCGCCTCGACAACGTTCTGGTGAACGCCGACGACCGGATCACCGCGATCCTCGACTGGGAGATGTCCACGCTCGGCGATCCGCTGACCGACCTCGGACTGATCGTGATGTACAGCGGTCATCCGAACCTCGCCGACTCCCCCATCTCCTCCACCCAGGGCGCCCCCGGCCACCCCTCCACGGACGAGCTGATCCAGCGGTACGCCGAGGGTTCGGGGCGCGATGTCAGCGGCGTCGCCTGGTACACCGCCTTCGCCTACTTCAAGCTGGCGGTGATCCTCGAGGGCATCCACTACCGCTACACCCTCGGTCAGACCCTCGGCGCGGGCTTCGACCGCATCGGCGACATCGTCCCCGCCTTCATCGACCACGGCCTCACCACCCTCCAGGAGAGCTGATCCCGTCATGGACTTCGCATTCGACGCCCGGACCGAAGAGCTCCGCGCCAAGCTGCTCGCCTTCATGGACGAGCACGTCCATCCCGCGGAGGCGGTCGCCGAGGAGCAGCGGGCCGCCCTCGACTCCCCCTGGCTGACCCCGCCGGTCGTCGAGGAGCTCAAGGCCGAGGCCCGCCGCCAGGGCCTGTGGAACCTCTTCCTGCCCGACGCCGAGTACGGCGCGGGGCTGACCAACCTCCAGTACGCCCCACTCGCGGAGATCACCGGCCGCAGCCCCCAGCTGGCCCCCACCGCCCTGAACTGCGCCGCCCCCGACACCGGCAACATGGAGGTGCTCGCCCAGTTCGGCGACGAGCGGCAGCGCAAGCAGTGGCTGGAGCCGCTGCTCGCGGGCGAGATCCGGTCGGCCTTCGCGATGACCGAGCCCGAGGTCGCCTCCTCCGACGCGACCAACATCGAGACCCGGATCGAGCGCGACGGCGACGACTACGTCATCACCGGGCGCAAGTGGTACATCTCCGGGGCCATGAACCCCGACTGCAAGATCTTCATCGTGATGGGCAAAACCGACCCGGAGGGCGCCGATGTGCGCCGCCAGCAGTCGATGGTGCTGGTGCCGCGCGACACCCCGGGTGTCGAGGTGCGGCGCGCGATGCGGGTGTACGGCTACGAGGACCACTACCACGGCGGCCACGCCGAGGTGGTCTTCGACCGGGCGCGGGTGCCGGTCGGCAACCTCATCGGCGAGGAGGGCGGCGGCTTCGCCATCGCCCAGGCCCGCCTCGGCCCCGGCCGGATCCACCACTGCATGCGGCTGATCGGCATGGCCGAGCGCGGTATCGAGCTGATGTGCCGACGGGCGGTGAACCGGCAGGCGTTCGGCAAGGCGCTCGCCCAGCAGGGGCAGGTGCACGAGTGGATCGCGGACGCGCGGGTCGCGGTGGAGCAGCTGCGGCTGCTGGTGCTGAAGACGGCCTGGCTGATGGACACGGTGGGCAACCGCGAGGCGCACACCGAGATCCAGGCCATCAAGATCGCGACGCCGCGGACGGTGGTGGGGATCCTGGACCGGGCGGTGCAGTTGCATGGGGCGGGTGGGGTGAGCCAGGACTTTCCGCTGGCGGAGCTGTGGGCTGCGGCGCGTACGTTGCGGCTCGCGGACGGTCCGGATGAGGTGCATCAGCGGTCGCTGGCGCGGCGGGAGTTGAAGCGGTACGTGTAGGTAGAGCGGGGTGGGGTTTGTTCCCCGCCCCGCCCCTTCCCGCAACCGGGGGCTCCGCCCCCGGACCCCCGGTCCTCAAACTCCCCCAGCCACCGCTGGGAGGTGCCCCCTGGACGGGCTGGTTTTACGGCCGTAGCGCGCGCATCAGGAGGTCGGCCAGGTGGTCGGCGACCTCCTGGGGGGCCCAGCGGCCGCCGGGGCGGTACCAGGTGCCCAGGTGGTGGACGGAGCCGAAGTGGTAGTCCACCACCAGGTCCGCCGGGGTCCGGGAGCTGAACACCCCGGCCCGCTGCCCCTCCTCGATCAACGCGCGGAACCGCTCGTGGTAGCGGCGCCGCTCGGCGCGCACCTGCTTGTGCTTCTCCGGGCTGAGTTGGTGCATCGACCGGAAGAAGATGGTCGCGTCGTCGAGGTTCTCGATGGTGGTCACCACGACATCCGCCGCCGCCTCCCGCAGCCGGGTCTCCACCGGTGCGTCGGCGTCCGCGAAGGCGTCCAGCCGCTCCTGCTGAAGCCGGAGCACCCGGCCGTAGATCTCGTGGAGCAGATCGTCCTTGGAGCCGAAGTAGTGGTAGAGCGCGCCCTTGGTGACGCCCGCCGCCTCGACGATCTCCTGTACGGACGTCCGGTCGTAGCCCCGCTCCGCGAAGAGGCGGGTGGCAGCGGCCAGCAGCCGCTGTGGCACCGGCTGTCCGTCACCGTCCGTCGCTCTGGCCATGGTCGCCACCCGTTCTCTTCCTCTTCTCTCTCATCCTCGCAGTTCCCGCCGGAGGATCTTGCCACTGGTCGTCTTCGGCAGCTCGGGCAGGATCTCCACCTCGCGGGGGTACTTGTACGCGGCAAGCCGCTCCGCACAGTACGCGGACAGCTCGTCCGGTGTGACCTCGGCCCCTGATCGGAGGCTCACATACGCCTTGACCGTCTCGCCGCGGTACGCGTCGGGTTTGCCGACGACGGCCGCCTCCCGCACGGCGGGGTGAGTGTAGAGCACGTCCTCGACCTCACGCGGCCAGACCTTGAACCCCGAGGCGTTGATCATGTCCTTCTTGCGGTCGACCACGTACAGCCAGCCGCCCTCGTCCATGAAACCGATGTCGCCGGTGCGCAGTTCCCCGTCGGGGAGGGCGGCCGCGGTCGCCTCCGGGCGCCGCCAGTAGCCGGGCACCACCATCGGGCCGCGGACGACGATCTCGCCCTGCTCGCCGAACGGCACGTCCCGCCCCTCGTCGTCCGCGATGCGCACGATGGTGTCGGCGCCGGGGACGCCGACGGCGAGGGTGCCGGAGACCGGGTCGACGGGGGCGCGGACCCCGGGCGGGACGCTTGCGCAGGGCGCGGTGCACTCGGTGAGCCCGTAGCCGTTGTGCAGATACGGGCCGAAGCCGGACTGGAACCGCTCGACCAGCGCGGGCGGCAGCGGGGCGCCGCCGGAGGAGATGATGCGGAAGGACGAGAAGTGGTCGCGGGTGGCCCCGGGGTGGGCCATCAGCGCCATGAAGGCGGTGGAGGGGCCCACGGTGTAGAGGGGGCGGTGCTCGGCGAAGGCGTCGAGGACGACACCGGTCTCGAAGCGGTAGGCCAGGGCGAGGGTGCCGGCTCCGGAGACGCATGCGCACAGCTGGCAGACCATACCGGTGATGTGGAACAGCGGGGCGAGCGCGAAGAGCGTCGAACCGGTGGGCAGCTCATGGAGGAGGTGCTGCCGGTCGGCGTTGTAGGAGATGTTGCCGTGGGTGTTGGTGGCGCCCTTGGGGGTGCCGCTGGTCCCGGAGGTGTAGCTGATCAGCGCGATGTCGTCGGGGCCCGGGGCGGGGACGGATGGCGGGCGGGCCCCGGCGCGGGCGACGGCGAGGAGGTCCTGGGTGTCCTCGGGGACCGGGATGGGCTGGTCGCGCAGCACCCGCTCGTCGTCGCGGGTCTGGAGGTCGCGGGCGTCGGCGGTGAGGGCGATGCGCACCGGGGACGCGGCGGCCGTGTCGCGTATGTAGTCCTCCCAGCCGTGGCGGGAGCAGACCAGGGCGCTCACCTCGGCGTCGTCGAGGATGTGCGCGAGCTCGGCACCCTTGTACATGGGGTTGACCGGGACGACCGTACCGCCCGCCTTCCACGCCCCCAGCAGCGCGAGCACGAAGTGCGGGGTGTTCTGGAGCATGATCGCGAGGCGGTCGCCGGGCCGGAAGTCGCGCTCGGCGAGATGGCCGGCTACGCCGTCGGAGAGCTCGTCGGCCTCCCGGTAGGTCAGCCGTCCGTCGAAGTAGGCGAGCGCCGGGTGGTCGGGGGCGGTGCGCACGGCGTCCCGGAACGCGTGCAGCGGACTCGGCCGCGGGACGATCGGCCGGCGCTGTTTCTCATTGAGCTGAGCGAGCCATGGCTGGTCCTGGTATGTGGTCATGGGTGCGGCCCTGTCTCGACGGGGGTGAGGGTGGTGGCGCGGGAAGGTGCGGAGGAGGCGGGAAGGTACGCAAGAGCGGGAAGGTACGCAAGATACGGGAGCGCCGGGCCGTGGGGTCAGCCCGTGGTCCCGGACGCCGCCTCGAGCTCTTCGAGCTTGCGCTGGAGCTTGTTGATGCCGCCGAGCCAGCGGTCGGTGTCACCAGCGCGGGAGGCGTAGTGGCGGGCCACCTCGGGGTGCGGAAGGATCAGGAAGCGCTCCTCCTCGATGCCCGCGAGGACCGCGTCGGCCACCTGCTCGGGCTCGATCGCGGTGGGCGCCAGCACCAGCTCCCCAGCGGTTCCGGAGGCGGTGAGCATGTCGGTGCGCACCCCCTGCGGGCAGACGGCGTGGACGCCGATGCCGCGGTGGCGGTAGGTGGCCGAGAGCCATTCGGCGAAGGCGAGCGCGGCGTGCTTGGAGACGGCGTACGGCGCCGAACCGATCATGGTGAGGATCCCGGCGGCGGAGACGGTGGCCACGAAGCGGCCGCTGCCGCGCTCCAGCCACTCGGGCAGCAGCTCCCGGGCGGCCCGCACATGGGCCATCACATTGACGTCCCAGGACTGCTGCCACAGCGCCTCGTCGGCCTCGGGGCCGCCGTCGTGGCCGACGCCCGCGTTGGCGCAGAAGATGTCGATGGCGCCGCCCAGCGCCTCACGCGCCGCGGGTACGACACCGGAGGCGTCACCGGGGACGGGGATCCCGCCGATCTCCCCGGCGACCGAGGCGGCCTTGGCGGCGTCGAGGTCGTTGACCACGACCCGGGCGCCCTCGGCGGCGAAGCGCCGGGCGAGGGCGGCGCCGATGCCGCCGCCCGCTCCGGTGACCACTACACGCGCCCCACGCACGCTACCCACGATTCGCAGCTCCTCGGCTCGGCTCGGATCGGCTTCCGCCCGGCTCGGCCTCTGCCCGGCCCGGCTTCCGCCCAGCAGACTAACCAGTCGGTATGTGTGAACGGAAGAGGCACATCCACCACCCCCCGGACGGCCGCGGGGTTATCCACCGGCGGCGTGCGGGTTACCGGCCGGGGCGCTCCTTGCGCATGACGCTGCGCCACCGCGCGTTCTCCCCGGCGAGCGCGCTCCACAGCACGTTGAGCGGATGGCCGGCGTCCTGCGCGGTGCGCTCCCCGGCCCGTACGAACACCCCGACCAGCACTTCCAGCTCCGGCCCCATGCCGTCGGTCAGCTCCAGGGTGCGCAGCCCGACCCCGGCCCGGATCCGGCCGTCGGCCACCGCGTCGCCGATGCCCTCGGTGACCAGCACACAGCCGCGCTGCACCCCCGAGGAGAGCAGTTCGAGACCGTACTGCACGGTGTCGATCTCGGCGGCGATATGCAGTTCCTGGCGGTAGCGGGCGCCGAACCAGCCGCGCAGGAAGCCGGGTATGAGGCCGTCGGCGGAGACCGCGAGCGGCAGCCGGGGCAGCTCGCTCACCGGGACCGAGGGTCCGGGCAGCTCCTCGGCGTCGAGGTTGGTGACCAGGGAAAGACCGCTGCGCCGCCACTCCATCACCTCGAAGCCGTCGAGCCGGTCGTCGTGGCCCGCAGTGGTGAGCACGCTGCCACAGACCAGGTCGAGCTCCTTGGCGTCGAGCCGCTGGAGCAGATCCCGGGTGCGCACATGCTCGACCTTGAGCTCGACGCCCCGGCCGTCGAATTCCTCGGTGACCAGCTCCACGGCATTCAGCAGAAAGCCGAGGGTGTAACGGGTGGAGCCGACCACGAGCCGGCTGCCGAGCCGGCGGCGGCAGTCGTGCAGCCCCTCCCGCCAGTCCTCCAGGGTGCCGCGCGCGAGTCCGGCGAGCGACTCCCCGGTCGCGGTGAAGAGCACATTCTGACTGCGCCCCCGTTTGACCACCAGCGGCTCTCCGCACAGTGCGCCGAAGTTCCGGTTCAGGGTGTCCAGTTGTTTCTGCACACTGGACTGCTCGCGCCCCAGCAGCCGGGCGGCGCCCAGCGCGGTGCCCGCCTCATGGACCGCGAGCAACGTCCTGAGCTGGTCCATCGTGGTGTCCAGCAGCGCCGTCGGGTACTGCCATCGATCCTTTAAGGGCATTCCGGCCTTCCGCTCGAAGAGTATTCGGCACCCCAATGACGTTTCCGTTCGCAGCATAGTGCAGCGCCTTGTCATGTACTGATCCCGAGAACAGCGGCGATATTCTTCCGATGGATATTCGGGAATTCCCTATCGCCGGATGGTGACGGAGTCCGGCATTCCAGGTTCCACCCGTCCCATTCCGGGTAAGTCGAACGGCTGGCCGATTGTCCGACGGCGACCGTACGCGTGTCGTATGGCCAGCGGTCGGGGCAGTTGGGACGATGCACGCACATCGGACCATCCGAGGGGAAAGAACGATGACGGGGATGAGCGTAAGGCCGTACTGGGAGCTGAGATTCGACGCGGACGGGGACGTCGACACCCGGCAGCGGGACCGGCTGCTGGAAGGGGCCGCTCAAGCGGAGCTCACCGATCTGGTGGTGTTCTCGCACGGCTGGAACAACACCCGGACGATGGCCACACGACTGTACGACCGCTTCTTCGCGCCCTTTCCGGGGCTGCTCGGCGAGGCGGGCCCGGCGCGGCTGGGCTATGTGGGAGTGGTGTGGCCGTCGATGCGGTTCGCCGACGAGTCGCTCGGCGGGTTACCCCGGGAGCAGGCGCCCGGCGCGCCCCCGGGGCTGGACGCGGACACCCACCGGGCGCTGGACGTGGTCTTCCCGGGGCGGCAGCAGATCGTGGCGCGCCTCGCGGAGCTGCTGGCCGAGCGGCCGGAACGGCTGGCGGCGCTGGACGAGTTCGCGGTGCTGGTGCGCGGTCTTGTGCGGGTGCGCGGGATGTCCGGCGGCGCGGGGGACGCGGCGGACACGGGCGCGGAGCGGGACGAGGACGGCGTACCGGCGATGTTCGGGGAGGATGTGACGGAGGTCTGTGAGCGGTTCGCCGCCGCGCTCACCGAGGCGCGCGGGAAGACCGACTCCGAGGACCGCGCCGCCTTCGACAGCGGGCTCGGCGGACTCGGCGGACTCGGCGGGCTCTGGGACGGGGCGCACGAGCTGCTGCGCCAGGGGACGTACTACGTGATGAAGCGGCGGGCCGGCACGGTCGGACGCGAGGGCCTCGGGCCGGTGCTCGGCGCCCTCGCGTCCCTCCGGCCCGCGCCGCGGCTCCATCTGGTCGGCCACAGCTTCGGCGGCCGGCTGGTGTCGTTCGCGCTGACCGGTCTTCCGGAGGGTGCCACGGTGGCGTCGGTGACCCTGCTCCAGGGGGCGTTCTCGACTTACGCCTTCGCCGAGCGGCTGCCGCACGCGGCCGACCGGGGCGGGGTGCTGCGCGACGCCCCGCGCCGGGTCGGCGGACCGCTGGTGTCCTGCCATTCGCGCCATGACACGGCGCTCGGGCTGCTGTATCCGGTGGCGTCGCGGGCGTCCTGGGACGACGCCCCGCTGCTGCCGGGCGACATCCGCTGGGGGGCGATCGGGTACGACGGCGTCCAGGCGGTGGACGACTGCCCGCGGCTGGAGCTGGCCGAGGCGCTGGACGGCCGGCTCCCGGCCGGGGGCTGTGTGAGCGTCGATGTCTCGGAGGTGGTCAGGCACGGTGTGCCGCCGGCCGGGGCGCACAGCGACATCTGCCATGAGGAGCTGGCCCGGGTGGTGCTGCGCGCGGGCCGGATCGGAGAGGGGTAGCCGACCGGGGACGGGGCCTCACCGGGTGCGAGGCCCCGCCCCTCATGGCGTCGGCGGTGGGCCGTCCTCATGGCCTCAGCGGTGCGCCGGGAACTCCACGACCTGCTGGAAGGTGGGCCGGTTCTGCCAGCTGATCTTGTCGTGGGTGAGCCCGCCGACGGGCCGTTGGATGATGGCGTCGGCGCACCACTGGTCGCCCGCGGAGCAGTTGTCGTCCCCCGGGTAGACCTGGGCGGCGGTCTTGCCCACGGCCGTCTTCAGGCTGGTCAGCAGGGCGTCACGGCAGGCGCCGAGCTCCCCGCCGCCGCAGTACGGGCGGGCCAGCGGGCCCTTGACGTCCTCGCCGAGTACCGTGCGCAGGTCCTTGTCGACATAGGACCACCAGCCGTACTGGAAGGACGACCCGGCGTGCGAGCCGGTGGGGCCGTGCCCGGCCGAGGGCGATTCGTCGACGGACAGATTGGTGCGCAGCGCGTCGTAGAGCCCGTCGCCCAGGCCGGACTTGAACTCGGCCTCGACCAGCAGCGGCCACCAGGCGTCCATGATGCGCACCGCGTCGGCGTGCCCGTAGGTGTGCGATCCGGCGCTGGTCTCATGGCGCTGTGAGCCCGCCGACCGCCAGGAGTCCAGCTGAGCCACGGCCGTCGCCAGCTTGGGGTCGTCGATGGGCTTGGAGCGCACCACCTTCAGCAGCTCCGGCAGCACGTCCTCGCCGCGCAGATCGGTGACGGCCGCCTCGGCCATGGCCCGGGTGAGCGCGGAGCGGGTCACACCGCCCTTGCGGACCAGGGCGCGCACCCGGTCGTCGAGGAGGTTGCCGCGGTGCACCGAGCCGTTGCCGAAGCCGGCCGCGCTGTAGTCCTTGGCCAGTTTGTTGTTCCAGCTGATGTAGTAGTCCTGGTCGATGGACTGGGGGTGTTCGGCGGGCGGGGTGGCGGCCGCGGTGTTGTCCTTCGGGTCGAAGTCCCGCCATTCATAGGCGGTTTCGGCCTTCACCGGGAGCGAGGAGTCGACGTCGGCGGCGCGCACCGGGTTGAGCCCGCTGTTGTAGTAGCCGGTCTGCCGGGAGTCGGCGTAGAACCAGTTGAAGGTGTAGTTGATGTGCTGCGCCGCGCTCTGGAAGGACTTGGCGTCGGTCACATAGCCGGGGTCGTTGAGCATCTGGAAGCCGATGATGGAGTCGGCCTCGTGGCGGTAGGTGGAGCGCAGCATGGTGTAGGCCACCGGTTTGCCGCCGACGGTCGCGCGATGGGTCACCAGCCCGTACTTGGTGCGGTAGACCTGCATCCGGTACGAGCCGGCGGCGGTGGAGTCGGCGAGGGTGGGCTTCCAGGCATTGCGCCGCTCGAGCTTGTCCATCGGCACACAGTCGCCGCGGAAGCGGTAGTACGTGGAGTCCTTGGACGGCGCGGAGCCGTCCGGGGAGCACAGCTCGACCGCGTAGGTGTCGGTGATGTCCTGCGCGGAGGTGGTGGCGCTCCAGGCGTAGTCCTGGCCCCGGCCGAGCTGGACGTACATCCCGACCCCCGCGAAGGAGGCGCCGCGGGCGCTGATCCCCGGGCCCTGGATCTCCTGGAGCATCAGCAGCTGCGGGGCGAAGTAGCCGGTCTGGGGGCCGAAGACGGCCACCGGGTGGCCGCTCTCGGTGTACTTGCCGGAGACCACGAGCGCGTTGGACATGCCCTTCTTACGACTGAACAGATCGCGGGGCAGCACTCCGTCGTCGTAGATGCCGCGCAGCGGCTCCAGGGACGACTTGGGGGCCTTGACCTGGGTGCGGGCCTTGGTGGCGGCGCCGCCCTCGCGGTCGTAGACGAGCTGTTCGGGGGTGACCGAGCCGGTGTCGGGCAGGGCGGTGCCCTTGGGATCGGCGGGCTTCCCCGCGTACGGGAAGCTGCCGTCCCGTACGGTCAGCACCGCCTCCGGGTCGTTGCGCTCCCGGAAGGACTCCCACACCTTGGTGCCCTCGGCGAGGCCGTACTTCTGCTGGGCGGCGAGCAGCGAGAGCGCGCCCTCCACCTCGCCGCCCCCGCCGTTGCCGAAGAGCGCGCCGACGACGGAGGCGAGGGCGATCAGGTCGGTGAGCTTGAACGGCTGGATCTCACCGGCGTTGGTGATCGCGTCGATATGGCCGGTGAGCACGTACTCGCCGGGGAAGTATCGGCCGTCCTTGGACTTCTTGGCGTAGGCGTTGATGCCGTCGACATACGCCTGGGCGTCGGCCAGCGCCTGGCGGCCGCGCTCTCCGCCGTGCGCGAGGATGTAGTCGATCTGCGCCTGGTAGTCCTCTTCGGTGTACGGCGCCTGGCGGAAGAAGTCCTGTTCCAGGCCCTGGTTGGCGGGTGCGCCGCCGGCGAAGGGGGTCAGCTCGCCGCGGCCCACATGGCGGAAGAGGTCCATCAGCCACAGCCGGTCCTGGGCGGCGGCGTATCCGGCGCCGTACTCGGTGCCCTCGCGGGTGGTGCCCTGGATGTGCGGGACGCCGGTCTTCTTGTCGCGGGTGATCGTGACGTCGTCGCGCGGCTTGGTCACGGAGGCGACCTGGTCGGCGGGGACTCCGAAGGAGGAGTCGTTGAAGAAGCTGTTCAGCTTGTCGTCGGTGAGGGTGGGGTAGCCGCTCGCCAGATCGCCGTACGGGCCGAGCTGGTCGGTGCTGTGCTCGGGGTGGGTGCCCAGCACCCGGTTGGCGAGGATGTCGGCGAGGGTGGCGTTGCCGGTGGCGCCCGGCGGGAGGATGTCGGAGCACTGGCCCCGGCAGTAGTCGGTGGCGGCCGCCGCGGCGGGCTCCGCCCGGGCCGGCTGGGGCACCGGGGCCGCGAGGGCGATGCCGAGGCCGAGCGCGGCGGCCGCGGCGAGCACGGTACTGGTGAGCTTGCGGGTTCTGGTGGGCCTGGGGGTTCGTCGTCGCATGTGCGCTCCTCCCGATTACCGTCGGACGGAGGTTACCGGCGGTATCAGCGGCCCGGAAGATGAGCGGGCGTCAACTTCTTTCCGCTCGGGGGCCAATGAGGACTGCTCGCGAAGATCCAGGGAATTCGATGGATCCGGATCGCGCTGCGTTACGTCCATTCGACAACGAGTCGGGTCCGCAATCGCGGAGGTGGTAGGAAGTGGCCGGTTTCAGAGCACTCGCCCGAGAGGTTCGCAATCCACGCAGACACATCACCGCTCGGCGCACATCGCTGCGCAAATGCCTGGAACGGTTCGCGCCGTACGGGCACCGGGCGACCTGGCACCATCTGTGCACCCGCTCCGGGATCACCCCGGAGGATCGCAGGCCGGACCCCCTACGACTGCTCACCGCCCTTGAGGAGCTCGAGGAGGCCCGCACACTGTGGCTCGCGTACGAGGCGGACTTCGCCGCCCGGCGCAGGCAGGAGAAACTCCTCGGCATCCGGCAGCCCAGCGCTGTCGACGACTGGCATCTGCGCACCTGGGGCGGATGCGACATCATTCCCTGCGAGAGCCCCTCGACCCACCCCGACGACCGCCTCGCGGATGTGCTGCGACGGCTGATCGCGGCGATGGAGTCGGGCCCGGGGGCGGCCTGCCCGGTATGCATCCGACCGGGGCTGGTCTGGCGCGAGAACCTGGACCGCTATCCCTCGGCCGGGCCGGTCTGCGCGGACTGCGGCATCGTGGTGCCGCTGCCGCTGCTGACCACCGAGGCCCTGGCGGCGGCGCGGCGCGTGGTCCGGATGAGCCGGTACGCCACCGTATGACACCCGGCCGCCCCGGCCGGGAGCGCGCTCGTCGGAACCTTTGAGCACCGGACGACCGGCGAGCGCGCCGGAATCCCCCTGAGACCGCCGTCGATCACCGTCGGCCGCTGACACATGCCGTCGATCGCTGACGCATGCCGATGGCCGCGTCGGCGCGGGCCGCGTTGACAGGGTCCAGGTCAGCCCACCATGCTGAGCAGTCGCTTAGTGAGTGGTTGCCCGGGAGGCACGCATGACAGAGCCCAGGATCTTCACCTCGCCCGATGAACTGCGGTCCGCGGTCGGCGAGGAACTCGGCCCCAGCGACTGGCTGGAGATCGACCAGAAGCGCATCGATCTGTTCGCCGACGCGACCGGCGACCACCAGTGGATCCATGTGGACCCGGAGAAGGCGGCCGCCGGTCCGTTCGGCACCACGATCGCGCACGGCTATCTGACGCTGTCCCTGCTGCCGTCGTTCACCCCGCAGCTGCTGCGGGTCGAGGGCGTGAGCATGGGCATCAACTACGGGGTCAACAAGGTCCGCTTCCCCTCCCCCGTCCCGGTCGGCTCCCGGCTGCGCGCCACCGGCCGGATCGTGGACGTGGCCGAGGTCAAGGACGGTCTCCAGATGACGCTGACGGTGACCCTGGAGCGGGAGGGCGGCGCCAAGCCGGTCTGCGTGGCGGAGTCCGTCGTCCGCTACTACCCCTGATCGCCTCCGGCGCCCACCATGCGCAGCACCAGACCCGCGTAGAGGTCGCCGACCTCGTCGGGGGTGCTGCGCCCGGCGGCGTTGAACCAGCGGGCGACGTCGATGCACAGGGACAGCACCGCGACCGTGGTGCCGCGGACGTCGGGGACGTCGAAGACGCCCGCCTTCACCCCGTCCTCGATGATCGAGCGCACCGCCCCGTCCGTGGCCTTGCGGACCGCGATGACCTCCGCGTGGTGCTCCGCCGCGAGCGCGCCGAGCTCGTACTGCACCACGCGCGCGGTCGTATGGTGCTCGGCGTGCCAGCGGACGAAGGAGCGGACGGCGGCGGCCAGCCGCTCGGCGGGGGTGCCTTCGCCGTCCCGCGCCCGCTCCACGATCGACAGGGCCCGCTCATGGCCGACCTTGCTGATCTGGTAGAGGAGCTCTTCCTTGGTCTTGTAGTGGATGTAGAGCGCGGCCGGGCTCATTCCGGCGCGGCTGGCGATGTCCCGGGTGGTGGTGGCGTGGTAGCCACGCTCCGCGAAGGCGTGCACGGCGGCGCTCACCAGCCGCCGGGCGGCGTCGGGGGTGATGTCGCCCCAGGGCTCGACCTTGCCTCCGGTGTTCTTGGGCTCCGCGTCCATGGCGCACACCCTACACGGAGAGTGAGCAAGCGCTTAGGCCCGCTCCGGTGGACCTTCACGCCTGTGACATCAGCGGCTGACGCTGCGGGGCCGCGGTGGGCGCTCAGCGGGCCGCCGCCGTCTCGGTGCCCACCCGGCCGGGAAACTCCGCGCCCAGCAGCCGCAGTAGCGGGGTCGCCTTCACGGCCGTCTCCTCGAACTCCTCGTCCGGGTCGGACAGCGCCACTATCGCCCCGCCCACCCCGTACCTGACCCGGTCCGGGGTCACCACCAGGGTGCGGATCACGATGCTCAGATCGCACGCCCCGGACAGCGAGAAGTAGCCGATGGCGCCGGAGTACACCCCGCGCGGCCCCGCCTCCAGATCGTCGATGATCTGCATGGTGCGGATCTTGGGCGCGCCGGTCATCGACCCGCCGGGGAAGGCGGCGCGCACGCTCTCGACCGCGGAGGTGGCCGGCCGCAGCGTGGCGCGTACCGTGCTGACCAGCTGATGCACCGTCGCATAGGTCTCGACGTCGAATATCTTGGGCACCCGCACCGAGCCGATCTCCGCGGTGCGGCCGAGGTCGTTGCGCACCAGATCGACGATCATCAGGTTCTCGGAGCGGTCCTTCTCGCTGGTCGCGAGGTCCACCCGCAGCAGTTCGTCCTCGGCCGGGGAGCCGCCGCGCGGCCGGGTGCCCTTGATCGGCTGGGACTCCACGGTGCCGTCCCGGAAGACCCGCAGAAAGCGCTCGGGCGAGGTGCTCAGCACGGACAGCGGGCCGAAGCGGAGCAGGGCGGCGAACGGCGCGGGGCTGAGCCGGCGCAGGTACTGGTACGCGGCCCACGGGTCCACCGGGCCGTCGGCCTCGGCCATGTTCGTCAGGCACACCTCATAGGTCTCCCCCGCGGTGATCAGCTCCTGGCAGGTGGCGATCATCTCCAGGTAGCGCTCGCGGTCATGGCGCAGCCGTACCTCGTCCGGGCCGGTGGTGAGCGGGGTGGCGCGGGGCTCCCGCCCGGCCAGCTCCGCAAGCCGGCCGGCGGTCCCGCGCAGCCATGTCCGGGCCTGCTCCTCGCCGCCCCGCCGCTCGCCCTCCTCCGCCAGGGCGAGGAGGTAGGTGGTCGAGGTCTGGTGGTCGAACACCACGGCGCGGTCCGCGAAGACCATCGCGGCGTCGGGTTCCGGGGAGCGGTGGGTGCGCTCACCGCCGCATTCGGCCTTGAGCTCGTACCCGAGGTAGCCGGTCCAGCCGAGGGCGAAGTCGAAGGGCAGCGCGGGCAGTTGGACCCGGGCGGCGCGCAGGTCGCGCTCGATCCAGGTCAGGAACTCCTCGTGGAGCACCTCGCGGGAGCCGCCCGCCGTGACGGTGACCGTGCCCGCCCAGGTGTCGGCGGTGGCGACCCGGGCGAGCGGCCCGGAGGCGTCCCCCATCATCGAGAACCGTCCGCGCTCGCCCCCGGTGGCGCTGCTGTCCAGCCAGAAGGCGTGTCCGTCGGCGCGGAACAGCCGGTCGAAGACGACCTCGTCGGACCAGCGGGTGGGCAGGGTCTCCACCAGCACCCGCAGGGACCGCGGGGTGGCGCGCGGGGTGGCGGTGGGCTCCGCGCCGCCCCGGGGGGCGGAGCGGGTGCCGCGCCGCCGCGCCGCCGGTTCCACTCCCCGCCGGGCCTGCCAGGACCGGGTGAGACCGGCGAAGTTGCCCAGCAGCAGCCGGCCGTGCTCGGTGCAGATGGACTCGGGGTGGAACTGCACGCCCCACAGGGGCCGTTCGCGGTGGGCGATCCCCATCAGCACCCCGTCCTCGGTCCAGGCGGTGGCCCGCAGCTCCTCGGGCAGGTCGGTGACGGTGAGCGAGTGGTAGCGGACGACGTCGAAGGGGCTGGGCAGTCCGGCGAAGAGGCCGGTGCCGTCATGGGTCACCCGGGACAGCCGCCCGTGCCGGGGCTCGGCGGCCCGGACCACCCGGGCGCCGCTCAGCAGGCCCACCCCCTGGTGGCCCAGGCAGACGCCGAGCAGCGGCAGGGCGCCTTCGAGGACGATGTCGCGGCAGATGCCGAAGTCGGCCGCGCGCTCGGGGCTGCCGGGGCCGGGGGAGATGACGACGTTGTCGAAGTCCCGCAGCATCTCGGGCTTCCAGCCGGGGTCGTCGTGCCGGATCACCTCGGGCTCCCGGCCGCCCACCTCGGCCAGGTAGTGGAACAGGTTGTAGGTGAACGAGTCGTGGTTGTCTACCAGCAGCGTGCGCATCGAAACCTCGAACCTATCGGAACTTAAGGATGACCGGCACGGTTCACCCCGCGCTGAGCAGCGAGGTGAACGCGTGGACCGTTTCGGCGGCCTGCTCGGGGTTCAGCCGGGGGTCACAGGGGGACCGGAACCGGGGGAACGCGGCGGCCCCGGCGTCCCCGGCCTCCGCGACGCACTCGGTCACCGGTTCCGGCGTCAGCTCCAGGTGCAGCCCGCCGGGCCACTGACCGCGGTCCCGCAGGATCCGGTGGAACGCGGCCATCTCGTCGCGGATCGCCCACAGGGTTCTGGTCTTGTGACCGCTTCCGGAGCGGATCGTGTTGCCGTGCATGGGATCGCTCAGCCAGACCACCGGGATCCCGGTCTCCGCGACCGCCTCGACCAGCGGCGGCAGCAGCCAGCCGATCCGGTCCGCGCCCATGCGCACGATGAAGGCCAGCCGGCCGGGCCGGCGCTGGGGGTTGAGCAGCCGGGCCAGTTCCACCAGGTCCGCGGGGGTCGCGGAGGGCCCGACCTTGACGCCGACGGGGTTGCGGATCGAGGCGGCCAGCCGGATGTGCGGCCCCCCGGGGTCCCTGGTCCGCTCGCCGATCCAGCCGAAGTGGAGGGAGGAGGCGAAGCCGCCGCCGTCGGCGGCCGCCCGGACCAGGGGCAACTCATAGGGGAGCAGCAGCAGTTCATGGGAGGCGTGGATCCGCTCGGCGTCGTCGTGGGCCGTCTGTTCGTTCCGCATCGTGGACAGCACGGCTGCCGCGCGGTCGTAGGCGGTGAGCAGCCGGTCCGGGTCGGGGATCCGGGCGCGCGGATCGGCGGCGGCGCCGTTGACCGCGTCTCCCCGGTAGACGGGTAACCGGCTCCCGTCGGCGAGCGTGTCGTACGGCGCCGATCTGGGCTTGGCGTACTGGCCCGCGATCCGGCCCATCGTCACCACCGGAAGGCCGAGACCGGTGCGGATCACCGTGGACAGCTCGCGCAGCTGCCCCAGTTTGCGCCGCACCACCCGCGGCGCGGCGTCGGTGAACAGCTCGGCGCAGTCCCCGCCCTGGAGCACGGCGGCCTCGCCGCGCTGCACCGCGGCCATCCGCCGGGTGAGCTGCTCGGTCTCCTCCAGGGGGATCAGCGCGGGGCGGCCGCTCAGGGCGTGCCGGATCTCCTCGAGCCGGTCCGGGTCGGGCCACGGCGGCTGCTGAGCGGTCACCTTCTCCGCGGTCGGGCCGGGAGCGGTCATGTAGGAAGCCTCCACTGGTCGGGCCGGACACATCCTGCTGAAGCGCCGAGGCGGCGCGGGACACCCGTGAGGCCCGCGAACCGGCTGGCCGGACGGGTCGACGGAACCGAGGAAACGGACGCATCCGCTCCCGGTCGCAAATCCGCGACCAGCGGATATAGAAATGGTGAATATGCGTCCGTCACTCCTTCGAGTGAATTTCTTCATCACCCGGAAGGGATTACCAGCGGTTACTGCCGGAATTTCCGGCTTAGAGCCCCCGTTGCGCGGCCGACGACACGGTCGATTCAACGCGGCAGGGAGCTTAGCAATAGGGTGTAACCGTAAGCGACAGTTCCGCCGACATTTCGGAATGTGACGAAGGTCACATGCGTAAGACTTGCACTCAGACTCGCCTTCTATAGTGTTTTCGACCTGCGCTTATCCAGTGGGGGCACTGCAACGGATGGCGTAGAAATCACATGAGACTTACGGGGGTAAGTGAATGTCTCTTCCATCGCATCGTCTCCGAGCGCCGGCTTCCGGAGACCGCCCTTAACGCCCTGCCTCCCGGCAGTGGCTCTCTCGGCGTTTCCCCAGCTCAGATCAGCTTTCATGGCCGTGTGGGCAATTGCTGACCGCTGGGCCGCCGACCCTTCGACAGCCATCCGCAAACGTCGGGACAAAGCCATGACCGCCTTAGGCGGCATGGCCGCACAGCGACGCGTCCATTCTCATCCGAGCCGCAAGCCGGCGTTGGAGCAATACGTCATGCGCTTAAGCACGAAGACCTCCCAGCCCGATACGAGAGCGTCCCGCAAACGCGTCATCCTCGCCGAACCCCGTGGTTTCTGCGCGGGTGTCCGCCGCGCCATTGCCATGGTCGAGCGGGCCCTTGAGGTATACGGCCCGCCTATTTATGTTCGAAAACAGATCGTCCACAACCACTACGTCGTCGGCCTCCTGGAGCGCAAGGGCGCACGCTTTGTGGAATCGGAATACGACGTTCCCGAAGGGGCCGTCTGCCTCTTTTCCGCACACGGTGTCGCGCCCGCCGTCCGCACCGCCGCGTCCACCAGAAATCTCCAGGTCATCGACGCCACCTGCCCTCTGGTCGCCAAGGTGCACCAGCAGGCGCGCCGGGTGGTCAGGGACGGCCGGGTACTGCTGCTCGTGGGACATGCGGAACACGAGGAAACGGAAGGGACTCGCGGGGAGGCACCGAGGGAAACCCTGGTCGTGGAGACCGTCGAGGACGTCGAACGGCTGGACCTGCCCCGGAACACCCCGGTGGCCTATCTGACCCAGACCACCCTGTCGGTGGACGAGACCGCCGACATCGTCCGCGCCCTCACCGAGCGGTTCGACGACATCGCCGGCCCCGGGACCGACACCATCTGCTACGCCAGCCAGAACCGGCAGAACGGCATCAAGTCCCTCGCCCGGCAGGCGGATCTGGTGCTGGTGGTGGGCTCGGAGAACTCCAGCAACTCCCAGCGGATGGTCGATGTCGCCCGCGACGCCGGAACCCCCGCCCAGCTGGTCCCGGACGTCTCCCGGCTGGACGGCGGCTGGCTGGAGGGCGTGACCACCGTCGGCGTCAGCTCCGGCGCCAGCGTCCCGGACGCCCTGGTCAACCAACTCCTCGACCGGCTGGCCGAGTTCGGCCATGACCAGGTCGACATCGAGTCCACGGCCGTCGAGGACGTGGTCTTCTCCATGCCCCTGTCGCTCACCGACGGCATCCGGTCCGAGGACCGGGAACGGCTCGACGACGCCTGGTCGAAGGTCCCGACGGACGCACCGGCCGGCCCCTCCAGGAGGACGAAGTGACGGTCCATACGATGGCGACCCCCCGCCCCGCCCCGGCCCAGGCCACCACCGCCCGCCGGACGCTGATGAGCCTGCTGCCCCGGGTCGAGGAGCGGCTGCGCACCTTCCTGTCCGCGGAGTACGAGCGCTGGCACGGTCTCGACCCCCGCTCGAGCGTCCCCATCGACGCGATCGCCGACCTGGTCGGCGCGGGCGGCAAGCGGATGCGCCCGGCGTTCTGCCTGAGCGGCTATCTGGCCGCCGGCGGCGATCCGGAGGACGGCCGGGCCATCCCCGTCGCCGCCGCGCTGGAGCTGCTCCACGCCTGTGCGCTGATCCACGACGATGTGATGGACGAGTCCGCGGTGCGGCGCGGCGCGCCGACCGTGCACACCAGCCAGGCCGCGCTGCACCGCGAGCGCGAATGGCAGGGCACGGCGGAGCGCTTCGGGGAGAACGTGGCGATCCTCGCGGGCGATCTGGCCCTGGTCTACTCCGACGAGATCATGGCCGAGGTGGAGCCCGCGGTGGCCGCGGAGTGGCATCTGCTGCGCTCGGAGCTGATCATCGGCCAGTACATGGACGTCGCGGCGTCCGTGGAGTTCGAGCCGGACCCGGAGACCTCGCGGTGGATCGCCATCGCCAAGTCCGGCCGCTACACCATCCACCGGCCGCTGGTCCTGGGCGCGGCCGTGGCCGGCCGCGCCGACGCGGCGCCGGCCTTCGAGGAGTACGGGGCGGCGCTCGGCGAGGCGTTCCAGCTGCGGGACGACCTGCTGGACGCCTTCGGGGACTCCGAGGTGACCGGCAAGCCGAGCGGTCTGGACTTCGAGCAGCACAAGATGACGCTGCTGATGGCCCTGGCCATCCAGCGCAACGCGCACATCCGCGAGCTGGTGCCCGCTCAGCTGCGGAGCGCCGACCACCTGCGGCGGCTGCTGATCGAGACGGGTGTGCGCGACGACGTCGAGAAGCACATCGACGGGCTCGTGGAGCGGGCCTGCCGCGCCATCGCCGAGGCCCCGCTGGAGCCGGAGTGGCGGGAGGAACTGGCCGCCATGGCCCACGAGGTCGCCTACCGGAGCGCTTGAGGCCACCGATGGGCACCGACAGCGACCGCGCCCGCTGGCACCGACGCTTCAGGGAGCAAACCCGGATGACACTGCTGGAGACCATCCACGGTCCCGCCGACATCAAGCACCTGGACGCCGGCCAACTCACCGATCTCGCGGCGGAAATCAGGCAGTTCCTCATCGACAAGGTGCTGCGGACCGGCGGCCACCTGGGGCCCAACCTGGGCACCGTCGAACTCACCATCGCCCTGCACCGCGTCTTCGACTCCCCCCGGGACCGCGTCCTGTGGGACACCGGACACCAGGCGTATGTGCACAAGATCCTGACCGGCCGCCGGGAGGGGTTCGACCGGCTCCGGCAGAAGGGCGGCCTGTCCGGCTACCCCAGCCGGGCGGAGTCCGAGCACGACACCATCGAGAACAGCCACGCCTCCACCGTGCTGTCGTACGCCGACGGCCTCGCCAAGGGGTTCCGGCTGCGGGGCGAGACCGACCGCGCGGTGGTGGCCGTCATCGGGGACGGGGCGCTGACCGGGGGCATGGCCTGGGAGGCGCTGAACAACATCTCGGGCGCCCCGGACCGTCCCGTCGTCATCGTGGTGAACGACAACGGCCGTTCCTACGCGCCGACCACGGGCGGCCTCGCCACCCGTCTGGCGGGCCTGCGCACCTCCCCCGACTACGAGCGGTTCCTGGAGTGGTCCAAGCAGCGGCTGCGGCCGGCCCCGAAGCTCTACGAGGCGCTGCACGCGGTCAAGGCGGGGCTGAAGGACATGCTGGCCCCGCAGGGGCTCTTCGCCGACCTGGGGCTGAAGTACCTCGGGCCGGTCGACGGACACGACATCGCGGCGGTGGAGGCCGCCCTGCGGCAGGCCGCCGGGTTCGGCGGGCCGGTCGTGGTGCACTGTCTGACCCGTAAGGGCCGCGGCTACCGGCGCGCGGAGGCCGACGAGCGCGACCACCACCACGCGGTGGCTGCCGGCGACCCGGCCACCGGCGAACCGCTGGGCTCCCCGGGCCCGTCCTGGACCTCGGTCTTCGGCGCGGAGCTGGTCGAGATCGGCCGTGAGCGCCCCGAGGTGGTGGCGGTGACGGCGGCGATGCTCCAGCCCACCGGGCTCGCGGCGTACGCCGAGGAGTTCCCCGACCGGGTCTTCGACGTCGGCATCGCCGAGCAGCACGCGATCACCTCGGCCGCCGGGCTCGCCATGGCGGGGATGGTGCCGGTGGTGGCCGTGTACTCCACGTTCCTCAATCGCGGCTTCGACCAGTTGCTGATGGATGTGGCGATGCACTCCTGCCCGGTGGTGTTCGTCCTGGACCGGGCCGGTGTCACCGGCGACGACGGGGCGTCCCACAACGGCGTGTGGGATCTGTCGGTGCTCGGGATCGTGCCCGGCCTGCGGATCGCGGCGCCCCGCGACGGTGCCTCCCTGCGCACCGCGCTGCGCGAGGCGGTGGCGATCACCGAAGGACCCAGCGCCATCCGGTTCCCCAAGGGCCCGGTGGGGCCCGACATTCCCGCCGTCGACCAGCACGACGGCATCGATGTGCTGCACCGCTCCCCCGGCGACGACGTCCTGCTGGTGTCCGTGGGCGCCATGGCAGCGACGGCGTGCGAGGCGGCGCGCCGGCTCACCGAGGAGGGCCTGGGCGTCACGGTGGTGGACCCGGCCTGGCTCAAACCGGTCGGCCCGTCGCTGATCAAGCTGGCGGAGCAGTACCGGCTCGTGGTGACCGTCGAGGACAACCTGCGCGTCGGCGGCTACGGCTCGCTGCTCGCCCAGGAGTTGCGCGACGCCGGTGTCCCGGCCCCGGTGTCCGGTTTCGGGATTCCGCAGCGCTTCCTGGACCACGGCAAACGCGCCGACATCCTCGCCGAATGCGGCCTGAGCCCCGAAGAACTGGCCCGCTCGATCCGGATGCGGATCGCGGCCGACCGTGCGCCGGGCGTCCGGCGCCCCGAGGAGGATTCCCGATGACCGTCGATCTCGGCCTGCCCGCCGCGCCGCCACCGGTGCTCGGCAAGCGCCGCGTCACCCGTCAGCTCCGCGTCGGCGCGGTGGGTGTCGGCAGCGACTTCCCCGTCTCCGTGCAGTCCATGACGACCACCGTCACCGCCGATGTCAACGCCACCCTCCAGCAGATCGCCGAGCTGACCGCGACCGGCTGTGACATCGTCCGGGTGGCCTGCCCCAGCCAGGACGACGCCGACGCGCTGCCGCAGATCGCCCGCAAGTCCAAGATCCCGGTGATCGCCGATATCCACTTCCAGCCCAAGTACGTGTTCGCCGCCATCGAGGCGGGGTGCGCGGCGGTGCGGGTGAACCCAGGGAACATCAAGAAGTTCGACGACAAGGTCAAGGAGATCGCCCGCGCCGCGAAGGACCACGGCACCCCGATCCGCATCGGGGTGAACGCGGGCTCACTGGACGCGCGGCTGATGGCCAAGCACGGCAAGGCCACCCCCGAGGCGCTGGTGGAGTCGGCGCTGTGGGAGGCGGAGCTCTTCGCCGAGCACGACTTCCACGATCTGAAGATCTCGGTGAAGCACAACGACCCGGTGGTCATGGTGCGCGCCTACGAACTGCTCGCCGAGTCCTGCGACTATCCGCTGCACCTGGGGGTGACCGAGGCGGGCCCCGCGTTCCAGGGCACCGTCAAGTCGGCGGTGGCCTTCGGCGCGCTGCTGCGGCAGGGCATCGGCGACACCATCAGGGTGTCGCTGTCGGCGCCTCCGATGGAGGAGGTGAAGGTCGGCACCCAGATCCTCCAGTCGCTCAATCTGCGGCCGCGCAAGCTGGAGATCGTCTCCTGCCCCTCCTGCGGCCGGGCCCAGGTGGATGTGTACAAGCTGGCCGACCAGGTCACCGCCGGTCTCGAGGGCATGGAAGTGCCGCTGCGGGTCGCGGTGATGGGGTGTGTGGTCAACGGTCCGGGGGAGGCGCGGGAGGCCGATCTCGGGGTGGCCTCGGGCAATGGCAAGGGCCAGATCTTCGTCAAGGGGAAGGTCATCAAGACCGTCCCCGAGAGCAAGATCGTGGAGACCCTGATCGAGGAGGCCATGCGCCTGGCCGAGGAGGCGGGCCCGCGGGACGCCCCCGAGTCCCCCACCGTCAGCGTGGGATGAGGGGGCATCCGTGAAGCGCCTGACCACACGGGTCGCGATCGTCGGGGCGGGCCCCGGCGGGCTGCTGCTCTCCCATCTGCTCCAGCTCTCCGGGGTGGACTCGATCGTGCTGGAGCGGCGGAGCCGAGCTTATGTGGAGAAGCGGGTACGGGCCGGGCTGCTGGAGGGCGGCACCGTGGACTTCCTGCGCGAGGCCGGTCTGGCGGACCGGCTGGACCGCGAGGGGCTGGTCCACGAGGGCTTCGTCTTCCGGTTCGGCTCGCGCGCCCACCGGATGCCCTTCACCGAGCTGACCGGCCGGACCGTCCATATGTACGGCCAGCAGGAGCTGGTGAAGGACCTGATCCGGGCCCGGACCGAGGCCGGGGCCCGGCTGTGGTTCGACGTCCCCGACGTCGAGCTGCGGGGCCTGGAGACGGACACACCGGCCGTGCGCTGCACGGTGGCGGGCGAACCGGTGGAGATCGCCTGTGACTTCGTCGCGGGCTGCGACGGATTCCACGGGGTCTCCCGCCGCTCCGTGCCGCCCGGCGCGCTGACGACCTACGAGCGCACCTATCCGTACGCCTGGCTCGGGGTACTGGCCCAGGCGCCGCCCGCCGCCGAGGAGCTGATCTACGCGGTGCACGGCCGCGGCTTCGCGCTGCACAGCATGCGCTCCCCCGCGGTGAGCCGGCTCTATCTCCAGGTGGAGGCCGGTGAGTCGGTGGAGAACTGGCCCGATGAGCGGATCTGGAAGGAGCTGCACACCCGGCTGGACATCGACGGCGCGCCGGAGCTGGCCGAGGGGCCGGTCCTGGAGAAGAGCTGTGTGGCGCTGCGCGGCTTCGTCACCGAGCCGATGAGCTACGGGCGGCTGTTCCTGGCCGGGGACGCCGCGCATATCGTGCCGCCGACCGCGGCCAAGGGGCTCAACCTCGCCGTGGCGGACGTCAAGGCGCTCGCCGCGGCCTTCCGGGAGTTCTACGAAACCGGCGACCGCGACCCGCTGGACGGCTATTCGGCCGCCTGTCTGCCCGGGGTCTGGCAGGCGCAGGAGTTCTCCGACTGGATGTCGCGGCTGCTGCACCGGCCCACGGAGGGCCGGGTGTTCGACGAACGGCTCCAGCGCGCCCGGCTCGAGGCCGTGGTGCGCTCCCCCGCCGCCGCGCGGGACTTCGCCGAGAACTATGTGGGCCTGGCGCGGGAGCGGACCCCGGCCCGGGGAGGACGGCCGTGACCTCACTGACGAGCGAGAGCCGGACGACGACGGCGCGCACCCGCCGCGGCGGGGACGTGGCGCGCGGTCTGTTCCGGCTGTCGAAGATCTTCGTGTACCAGAACTACTTCGGCTGGGGCATGGCGTGGCTCGCCCTGAGCCCTCAGGCGCGCGACCGCCCGGGGACCACCGCCGCGATGCTGCTGTTCCTGCTCGGCTCCATGGGCATCGTCACCTGCACCTGCGCCACCGACGACCTGGTGGGCTTCCGCAACGGCAGCGACGCCCGCAACTACAAGGCCGGCGACACCAAGCGCGACATCCGCGGCAAGCCGCTGCTCAGCGGGGCGGTCACCGAGCGCGAGGCGGTGCGGTTCATCGCCTGCGCGGCCTCGGTCGCGGTGCTCGCGGGGACCGGCGCGTTCTGGGCGCTGGACTGGCGGGCTCCGGCCGTGGCGTACCTCCTCTACGGGGTCGGGTTCTTCTTCAGCGTGCAGTACTCGGCCGGGCTGCGGCTGAGCTACCACCGGGGCGGTGCGGAGACGCTGCTGTGCCTGGCCACCACGGCCGGGCTGCTGGCCCCGTATCTGGCGGTGGAGCGGCACTGGTCGTCCCCGGCGGTGCTGGTGGGTCTGTTGCTGGGGCTCTGGCTGGTCATGGTGAGCAGCTACTCCAACGTCAACGACGCCGCCGGGGACCGTTCGGTGGGCCGCCGCACGCTGGCCGCGTCGACCGGGCCGCGGGTCTACAAGACCGCCATGGCCGTCTTCTTCCTGGCCTCGGCCACGCTGATCTGCGTCCTGGGCCTGACCACCCGGTGGCCGTGGTGGACCCTGCTGACCCTGCTGCCCGCCACCGCCCTCCACGCGGCCCAGCTGCGCGAGGGCCCGCTGCGGGGGCGCTGGCTGAGCGCCCGCAAGCTCGGGCTCTACGCCTACGACCTGGGCTTCCTGGGTCTGCTGGCGCCCGCGCTGTACGTCCTGTCCTAAGGGGTGTCCGACGGTACGCGTACGCCTGCGGCGTGAAAATCAGCCCCTCCGGCGATTGAGGAGCGGGGTCTGGGGCGGAGCCCCAGCCACGCGGCGGAGCCGCATATCGATGCTGTGGAAGGGGCGGGGAGGGGAACAGCCCGCCGCAGGCGCCACGACCCGCCGGACACCACCTGGCCGTACCCCCGTCCCAGCCCTACGCACCCCTATCCAAGGAGATGAGCATGACGGCGCGTTCCCAACGGCCCGTCAACGTAGGCTGGTTGTTCCACTGGGCCGCCGAACGGGGCAGGCCGACGGTCATGCACCTGGACCGGCCCTTCGACATCGCCCCGGACTCCGGCACCCGCTTCGACGTGCCCGCCCTGGCGGCGACGGTGGAGGACGCCGCGGGCTGGCTGCACGGGGCGGGGCTGCGCCACGGCGACCGGCTCGCCATCGTCAAGGAGAACCACTACGACTTCATCCTGCTCGCCGCGGCCGCCGCCCGGCTCGGGGCGCTGCCGGTGATGATCGCGCCCATCCGGTCGGAGTCACATATCCGCACCCTGCTCACCAGGATCTCCCCGAAGGTGCTGGTGATGGGCACCACCGTGCTGGCGCGGATGACCGCCGCCGGGATCCCGCTCGACGACCCGGGGATGACGCTCGTGGCCGTCGGCGAGGACCGCCCGGGGCTGCCCGGGGGGACGCTGCGCATCGACGATGTGCGCGGCGGCGCCCGGCCGCCGGTGCGGTTCCGCGGCCGCCATGAGCCCATGCTGGTCACCCACACCTCGGGCACCACGGGCGTGCCGAAGCTGGTGGTGCACTCGTCCGCCACCACGCTCGCGGCCGTGCCGTTCCGCATCGAGTCCTACCGGCTGCCGCTGATGACCTCCCGGCCGGAGGACGTGGTGGCCAGCGGGATCTCCTTCGCCCACAACCGCAATCTGTCCTGGACCAACGGGACGCTGTTCCGCGGGCCGCGGAAGATGGTGATCCTCTCAGAGCCGGGCCTGGAGAACGTGGCGCGCATGCTGGCCGCGCACCCGCCCACCTCGCTGGAGGCCTGTCCGAACGTCTTCCAGTACTGGGAGGAGCTGGCCGACACCCGGCCCGAACTCTTCGCGGGCGTACGTCGGTTCATCAGCACCTTCGACGCGGTGCACCCCAGGACGGTCCGCAAGTTCCTCGGCGCCTCCCGGGTCCGGCTGCCGCTGTGGGCCTGGGGCGTGGGGCAGTCGGAGATCGCGGGCATCGCCGCCGGGGTGGCCACCCGCTCCATGGTCCGCCCGGACAAGACCCGGGCGCACGACGCCACCAACGTCGGGTTCCCGCCGCTGGTCCGGGTCAAGGTCGTGGACCCGGAGACCGGCCGCAAACGGCCCCGGGGGAAGCCGGGGCTGCTGATGGTGCGGACCAAGTCGCGCTGTCTGACCTATCTGGGCGAGGACGACCGGCACCGCGCCAAGGACCGGGGCCGCTGGTGGAACACCGGCGACCTGGGCGAGTACGCGGGCTACGGCCGCATCCGGCTGATCGACCGCGAGGTCGACATGATCCCTGGGATGAGCGGTATCGAGCTGGAGTCCACCCTGCTCGACCGGCTGGACCGGGCCTCCGAGGTGATCGTGCTCGGGGTCCCCGGACAGCTGCCGATCCCGGTGCTGTGCATGCGCGACGACGCCCTGGACCCCCAGGAGTGGGACCGCGCCTGCCGTGGCCTGCCCGAGATGGACAAGCCCCGGCTCGTGCCCTGGGACGAGTTGCCGCGCACCGCCACCTGGAAGGTGCGCCGGGGGGAGCTGCGCGAACAGCTGCTGGGCAACAGCGACACCTACGGCACCGGCCAGTGGACCTGACCACCTGACCGGCGCCACGCACCACGCACCACGACGCAACGCACCACGACGCAACGCATCGAGATGACCGCATCCACCATGAACGAGGGGTAATTAGCCGTGTGGTTCCCGCCCGCTCTCATCGACCTCCCGAACGTCGCCCCGGTGACGCTCCCGGAGGCGGACCGGCCGAGTTGGCTGTTCTGGATCCTGATGGGCCCGTGCGCATCGGGCTGGCTGGTGGCGTACGGACTCGCCATCTACCGCGCCAAACTGGACAAACGGGTGGGGATTCCCGTCTTCGTGGTCGAGGTCAACCTCGCCTGGGAGTTCACCCTCTCCCTCATCCTGGACCAGGCCGATGTGCAACGCCCGATCAACCTCAGCTGGTTCCTGGTCGACTGCTTCATCCTCCGGCAGACGCTGGCCTACGGATGGAAGGACTATCCCGGTATGAGCCGGCGGGCCTTCCGGTGGATGGTCTTCGGCGTCATCGCCTGGTCCGCGGTCTTCCACATCATGACGACCTATGAGCTCAAGGACGCCACCGGCATCTACACCGGCACCGGGCTGAACGTGTTCCTGAGCCTGTCCTTCATCTTCATGCTGAACCGCCGCGGCTCCTCTCTCGGGCAGTCGATGTACGTGGCGCTCGCCAAGGGCATCGGATCGTTCTTCGCGGGCTGGACGGTGCTGGTGATGTACCCGGGCCACCACCTCTTCATCTTCCTCTTCCTGACCGTCTGGACCATCGACGCGACCTACTGCGTGCTGCTGTACCGCAAGGTCCGCGAGGAGGGCCGCTCGCCGTGGGCCTGGAACCGGGGCCCGGCCGAGGTGCCCGACGACCCCGGCGTTCTGACGGCCGTCCGGTGAGCGACGCGGCCCGGGGATGTCACATCCGGGAGGGGCTCGGCGTCTGGGATGCCGGTACGGGATTCCAGACCCGGTGCGCTTGAGGAAGGAAGAGGGAATGCTGGACAGACTGGCCGGTTTCGTCGTGCGGAAGCGCCTGGCGGTGTTGGTGGTCGGCCTGCTGCTCGCCGTGGTCGGCGGGGTGGCGAGTACGACGTTGTTCGACAAGCTGACGGCGGGCGGTTTCGACGATCCGAAATCGGAGTCATCGCGGGCGATCACCGCGCTGGACAAGAGGTTCGGGCAGGGGCTGCCCAATCTCACGCTGCTGGTGACGTCCAAGGGGCGGGTGGACGACCCGTCCGTGACGGCGGCGGGCACCGAGCTCACCCGGAAGCTGAGCAAGGAACCCGGAGTGGCGAACGTCAGCTCCTACTGGACCACCGGGAAGGCCCCGCAGCTGCGCGGCAAGAGCGGCCACAAGGCCCTGATCATGGGCACGGTCACCGGGGACGACACCACCTCGCAGAAGCGCGTCGCCGAGCTGGCGGACCGTTACGAGGGCTCGCGGGGCGGTCTTGAGGTGAAGTTCGGCGGCTATACGAAGTTCCAGCGGGAGCTGCTGGAGCAGGGCCAGAAGGACGCCACCACCGGTGAGACGGTCGCCATCCCGATCACCCTGGTCGCGCTGGTGTTCATCTTCGGCAGCGCGGTGGCCGCGGCGCTGCCGCTGGCCGTCGCCCTGGTGGCGATGATGCTGACGATGGGGCTGACGTGGATCCTGGCGAGCGTCACGACGGTCGGCTCGCTCGCGGCGAGCGTGGTGACCCTGCTTGGTCTGGGCCTGGCCATCGACTACAGCCTGCTGATGGTCAGCCGCTACCGGGAGGAGCTGCGGTCGGGGCTCGCCCCGCCGGACGCCATCCGGGCGACGCTGACCTCCGCCGGGCGCACCGTGACCTTCTCGGCGCTGACCGTGGCCGTATCGTCCCTGGCCATGGCCTGGTTCCCGCTCCAGGCGGTGCGGTCCATGGGCTATGCGGGGGCGCTCACGGCGCTGCTGTCCGGCGCGTCCTCGCTCATCGTGCTGCCGGCGCTGCTCGCGCTGCTCGGTGACCGGATCGAGAAGGGCCGGGTGTTCCGCAGGCGGCGTGGAGTGAGCCAGACGGCCGCCCGGAGCGTGGAGAACGGCTTCTGGCACCGGCTGGCCACCACCGTGATGCGGCGCCCGGTGCCGATCGTGACCATCGTGACCGGGTTCCTGCTGCTGCTCGGCGCGCCGTTCCTCGGCATCAACCTCGGCATGCCGGACGAGCGGGTGATGCCCGCGTCCTCGTCGGCACGTCAGGTGGCCGACACCGTACGCGCCGAGTTCGACAGCAGTGAGCAGAACGCGCTCCAGGTCGTGGCGCCCGAGGGCGGCTCCGACCGGGCGGCCGTCGGCGCGTACGCGAAGCGGCTGTCGCGGCTGCCGCACGTGGCCGCGGTGCGCACCGCCACCGGCGCCTACGCGGAGGGCCGCCAGGCCGCCCCGCCCGACCAGCGCTACGCGCGCTTCGCCTCGGGCGACGCCGTCTACTTCTCCGTGGTGCCGGAGACGGCCAGTGCGGACGACGCGGACCGGCTGGTCGGCGAGATCCGCTCGCAGAAGGCGCCGTTCGAGGCGCTGGTGGGCGGGGCCGCGGCCACCAACCACGACGCCGCGGCGGCGCTGGAGAAGTGGCTTCCGTACGCCCTGGGCACGGTGCTGCTGACCATGCTGGTGCTGCTGTTCCTGGTGACCGGCAGTGTCATGCTGCCGTTCCTCGCGCTGGTGCTCAGCGCGCTGAGCCTGACGGCCACCTTCGGCGCGCTGGTGTGGGTCTTCCAGGACGGCCATCTCGCGGGGCTGTTCGGCGACTTCACCCCGACCGGCAACATCGCCGCCACCATCCCGGTGATGCTCTTCGGCCTCGCCTTCGGGCTCGCGATGGACTACCAGGTCTTCCTGCTGTCCCGGATGCGCGAGGAGTACGAGCTGACCGGCTCGCCGACGGCCGCCGTCGCCCAGGGTCTGGAACGCACCGGCCGCATCGTGACCGCGGCGGCGGTGGCGATCTCGGTGGTCTTCCTGGCCTTCACGGTCTCCGGCATCTCGCTGGTGAAGGCGTACGGGGTCGGGCTGCCGCTGGCCGTGCTGATGGACGCGACGCTCATCCGGGGAGCGGTGCTGCCCGCCGCGATGCGGTTGGGCGGGCGCGCCACGTGGTGGGCCCCGGCGCCGCTGCGGCGGCTGCACAGCCGGTACGGCCTGCGCGAGGAGCCCTCGGCCCCGGCCCCTCGCCACGACGGCGACCGGGCGCTGACCGGCTGATCGGCGCGGCCCGGGTTCGCGGCCCGCCCAGACGCGGCTCACGGGTCCGCCGCGCACCACACAGACGGCTCACGGGTCCGCCGCGCACTACCCCGGGCGGCGGACCCGCCGTACGCGGGCGGCCTCCTGACCCGCACCGTTTCACGCCGCCGCCCCCAGGGGCCATCTCACGCAGGCCGCCTCCGGGATGCCCGGCGACTCTGTCCCCTCCCCGCCCCTTCCCGATACCGGGAGCTCCGCCCCCGGCCCCCCCTGCCACGCGGCGAAGCCGCATCGATGCTTTCCCCTCCCCGCCCCTTCCCGTAACCAGGGGCTCCGCCCCTGGACCCCGAATCCGGGCGAAGCCCTGCCACGCGGCGAAGCCACATATCGATGCCGCGGGAAGGGGCGAAGCCCCGGGATCGGGGGCTGGCGCGGAACCCCAGGGTTCGAGGTCTGGCACGGCGCCCCCGGGATCGAGGGCTGGGGCGAAGCCCCACTCCGGAGTCTGGGACGGAACCCCCACCCGAAGCCTGGCACAGCACCCCGGCCTGGGGGCTGGGGCAGAGCCCCGGCCCGGGGGCTGCGGCGAAGCCCCGGGATCGGGGGCTGGCGCGGAACCCCAGGGTTCGAGGTCTGGCACGGCGCCCCCGGGATCGAGGGCTGGGGCGAAGCCCCACTCCGGAGTCTGGGACGGAACCCCCACCCGAAGCCTGGCACAGCGCCCCGGCCCGGGGGCTGGCACGGCACCCCGGCCCGGAGGCTGGGGCGAAGCCCGGGATCGAGGGCTGGCACGGCGCCCCGAGACGGGGCGCTGGGGCGAAGCCCCGCTCCAGAGTCTGGGGCGGAACCCCCACCCGAAGGCTGGCACAGCGCCCCGGCCCGGGGGCTGGGGCGGAGGCCCGGGAGCGGGGGCTGGGGCGGAGGCCCGGGAGCGGGGGCTGGGGCGGGGCCCCAGTTTTGGGAAGGGGCGGGGAGGGGAACAGCCCGCCGCAGGCGTCACGGTCCCCGTCCTGCCTACAGCGGTTCCGCTTCCGTCGCCGCGTACTCCTTGCGGAGGGTTTCCAGGACGGGATGCTCCGGGGCGAATTCCACCCCGTCGATCGACCGGATCGGCCGTACGCCCACCCCCGCGTTGAGGGCGAAGGCCACGCGCAGTTCGCCGAGCCGCTCGCGGTCGATCCGCTCGGTGTGCTGCGGGCCGCCGTGGCCACGGCGAATGAGCTGTTGCGTGACGCCGGGCAGGCACACGGCGTCCGGCCAGAGCAGGCGATCGCCGTCGAAGAACCCCACGTTCCAGGTCGCGCCCTCGGACACCGCGCCCCGCTCGTCCGTCAGCAGCACATCGTCGTAGCCGTCAAGCTGGGCCAGGCGGCGCAGCCGCAACAGCCCGAAGAGCCCGACGTGTTTGACCTCCGGCAGGTCACGGTGGTGCGCCGCGGTGCGCACGCTCAGCGGTGGCAGCGCGGGCGCGGCGGCGGGCCGGGTGGTGACCAGGATCCGCGGCGCCGCCTCGGCCCCGGGCCGCTCCAGCCCGAGGTCGGGGTCGTACACGGTCACCCGGACCGTGAGCGGCCCCTCGGTGTCCGCGACCGCGCGCCGGGCCAGTTCGCGGACGCGGTCCCGGTCCGGGTCGGTGCCGAACAGCACACCGCAGTCCCGGACCAGCCGGTCCAGATGGAGGGACAGCCCGCGAACCCGCCCGTCCTCCACCCGCATGGTGGTGAAGTGGCCGTAGTTGGTCATGGCCAGCGCCGTCAGCTCGCGGACGCCCGCCGGTTCCCCGTTCAGCTCTGTCATGGGGCCAGTCTTCCAGCCGGGGGGTGGACGGACTCGGCGAGTCGGCCGAGCTTGTCGGGGTTGATCAAACCGTAGATGCCGCGCACCCGCTCGCCGTCGGGAGCGGGGTCGAACACCGCGGCCGCGTACAGCGTCCCGCCCATGAACAGGACCACCCCCGGGCCACCATTGATCTGTACCGGACGCGTGTGGAAGGTGGGCAACCGCGCGCTGACGGCGGCCACCAGGCGGGCCACCTTCTCCCGGCCCTCGATCACCCGGAGCGCGGCGCGGCGCTTGCCCCCGCCGTCGCTCCACATGACCACCTCCGGGGCCAGGACGTCCATCAGGGCGTCGAGGTCACCGCCGATGGCCGCGTCGAGGAACCGCTCGGTGACGATGCGCTGGGTGGAGCGGTCGAGGTCGTAGCGCGGCCGCCGGGCCTCGACCCGCTCCTTGGCGCGGTGGGCGAGCTGGCGGACGGCGGCCGGGCTGCGGCCCAGGATCGCGGCGATCTCCGCGTGGTCGTAGGCGAACGCCTCGCGCAGCACGAACACCGCGCGCTGCAAGGGGGTCAGCGTCTCCAGGACCACCAGCATCGCCAGGGACACCGATTCGGTGCGGATCGCGGCGTCGGGGGTGTCCGGTTCGGTCAGCACGGGCTCGGGCAGCCAGGGGCCGATATAGCTCTCCCGGCTGCGGCGGGCGCGGCGCATCTGGCTGAGCGCGTGGTTGACGGCGATCCGCACCAGATAGGCCCGGGGGTTGGCGATCTCCTTGCCCTGGACCGACGCCCAGGACAGCCAGGTCTCCTGCACCACGTCCTCGGTGTCGGCGACCGTGCCGAGCATGTTGTAGACGATGGAGAAGAGCAGTTCACGGTGGTGGAGGAAGTCCTCGCTCCCCGCGTCCGGCACCGGCCCGGCCTGCGGTCCCGCGCGGTCCTTCCACGGCGATACGGGGGTGTTCATTGCACCGATGGTAGGCGGCACCCCGCTCCGGCCACCGCATAGGATCGGCTCATGCCAGATCTCGTATCCGTCAACTACCGCAAGTACGACGGCTCCCTGCACTGGAATCTGCGGATGCGCAGGCTGGGCGAGGACGAACACGGCGTCTGGCTGGGGCTGCCCGGCGGCGGCGTCATGCGCAAGGGGTACGGCCCGATGGTGCCGATCGCCTGCGCGCATGTGGTCCTGCTCCCGCGCGACGCGTGGTGGACCGCGGCGTTCAACGCCCCGCCCCGGGAGACCGAGATCTACTGCGACATCGCCACGCCTGCCGAGTGGCTCTCCTCCCACGAGGTGTCGATGGTGGACCTGGACCTGGATGTGATCCGCAAGCGGAACGGCCCGACCCTGCTGGACGACGAGGACGAGTTCGCCGAGCACCAGGTGCGGTACGGCTATCCGGCGGATGTCATAGCGGAGGCCGAGGCGGCGGGGCGGTGGCTGATGGACGCGGTGGACGGGCGCACCGAGCCGTTCGGGGACGCCTCCGGGGCGTGGCTGGCCATGGTCGACGGCGAGCGGCCCTGAGACCATCTCGGACCATCTCGCCGTCGGCTCACCGGGGCGGCCGCCCCGTGCCCCGTGAGGCCGAGGGCTTTTCCGTACGCCGCTCCTCCGGCACCGGCCGGTCCCCGGCGGGGTCCGCGGCGGGGCCCGCGGCCGGGCGACCCCGCAGCGGCCGGACGGCTATCACCGCCGATATCAGCAGCAGTCCGCCCAGCATGACGAAGGGCGCGGCGGTGCCCGCGAGCCCCGCGAGCACACCGGCGGAGGCGGGCGCGGCCACCTGGCCGAGCCGGTTGCCGGTGAGCCGCAGCGCGAGGGCCGTGCTGCGCGCCCCCTCGGGGGCCGCCTGGACGACGGTCGTCATCGACAGCGGCTGGCCGACGCCGAGGCAGAAGCCGAGCCCGGCCAGCAGCACCCCGAGCGCCCAGGCGGGCACCGGCAGGGCGATGCCCGCGCACAGCAGCGCGGCGCCCAGACAGCTGACCGCCATCAGCACGGTGCGGCCCATCAGCCGGATCATCGGGGTCATGGCGAGCCGGCAGGCCACGGTGGCGGCGGCGCGCAGGCTGAGCAGCACACCGACGACGGCGGGCGAGATGCCGCGCTGTTCGCCGACGACCGGCAGATAGGCGGTGAGGATGTCGGTGGCGGAGAGCACGGCGAGGCTGATGAACATGCCGGAGGCGACCCCGCGGGTGGTCAGGATGGACCGTACGGAGACCTTGCGGGCCGTGGCCTCCTTGGCGGGCCCGGCCGCCGTGCCGTCCGGGCGGCGCTCGATGCGCCACAGCGAGGTGACGGAGAAGGCCGCGAGGGCGGCGGCGACGAACAGCGCGGCGGCGCTGGTGCGGCCCATCGCCCCGTCGTGTTCGGAGACCACCAGACCGGCCGCGATGGGCCCGATGAGCTGGCCGAGCGAGGCGCCGATGGTGAAGTGGCCGAAGTTGCGGTCCTGGTCCTCGGGCGCGCTCTGGCGGGCCACGATGGACTGGGCACCGATGACGAACGACAGATGGCCGAGGCCCATCACCCCGCTCCACGCGGCCATGGCGGGCAGCGATCCGGCCGTCGCGCTGAACGCGCAGCCGGTGGCGATGAGGGCGACCCCGATGGGCAGCAGCGGGGCGCACCGCCCGTGGTCGGTGCGCCGCCCGAGGGGTACGGCGGCGAACAGCGGCAGCAGGGCGTAGATTCCGGCGATCACACCGATGGCACGGGCGTCGGCGCCGAGCGCCAGCGCCCGGTAGGAGACGGCCGGCCGCGCCATGCTCACCGCCCCCTGGGTGAACGAGAAGGCGATGACCAGGCGCAGCAGCCAGCCCCTACCGGGCTTCGAGATCTTCACGGGTCAGATGATGCCGAAGGCGAGTCCGGCGGCGAGCACCACCAGGGAGGTGAGCGCGGCCCATTTCACGGTGAACCGGGTGTGGTCGCCGAATTCGACCTTCGCCATGCCGACGAGCACGTAGACGGCGGGGACCAGCGGGCTCGACATGTGCAGGGCCTGTCCGACGAGCGAGGCGCGGGCGATCTCCAGCGCGGAGACCCCGTGGGCGGCCCCGGCCTCGGCGAGGATCGGCACGATGCCGAAGTAGAAGCCGTCGTTGGACATGAAGTAGGTGAGCGGGAGGGACAGCACACCGGTGACGATGGCCATGTGCGGGCCCATGCCCTCGGGGACGCCGTCGACCAGCCAGCGGGCCATGCTTTCGACCATGCCGGTGCCGGTGAGGACGCCGGTGAAGACGGCAGCGGCGAAGACCATGCCGGAGACGTTGACGACGTTCTCGGCGTGCGCGGCCACCCGCGCCTTCTGGTCGTTCATGTTCGGGAAGTTGACGGTGAGCGCGACGGCGGCGGCGAGCAGGAAGAGGACCGGGATCGGCAGGGTCTCCCGCACCATCAGGGCGAGGAGGGCGACGGTCAGGGCCGCGTTGAACCAGTAGAGCTTGGGGCGCAGGGTGGCGCGGTGGGGGTCGAGCCCCTTGAACTCGTCGTCGTCCTCGCCCTCGTGGGAGGAGGAATCCGAAGAGCCGGAGCCCTTCGGGGACCGGGCCTCCGCGTCGGTGCCGGAGCCCGCGCCGCCGCCGGTCAGCGCGGCCTTGACGCCCTTACGGCCCTTGGCCCCCTTGCCGCCGGAGCCCGCGCCGACCAGCACCTGCTCCGGGTCGGCCGCGGTGACCTCGTCCACCGTCAGCACGCCGAGCCGCTTGCGCTCGCGCAGGCCCAGGCCGTAGGCGAGGGCGATGACGAAGAGCAGACCGACCGCGAGGGCCGGGATCATCGGCACGAAGATGTCGCTGGCGTCGACCTTGAGCGCGGCGGCGGCGCGGGCGGTCGGGCCGCCCCAGGGCAGCGTGTTCATCACGCCGTTGGCCATGGCCGCGACACCGGTCATCACCACCAGGCTCATCTTCAGCCGCCGGTAGAGCGGCACCATGGCCGACACGGTGATCATGAAGGTGGTGGAGCCGTCGCCGTCGAGCGAGACGATCGCCGCGAGGATCGCGGTGCCGACCACCACCCGCATCGGGTCCGCCTTGCAGAACCGCAGGATGAGCCGGACGATCGGGTCGAAGAGGCCGACGTCGATCATCACCCCGAAGTAGATGATCGCGAACATCAGCATGGCTGCCGTGGGTGCCAGATCGCCGACGCCCTTGATGACGTAGTCCCCTAGGTGCGCCCCCTTCCCGACAAGCACACAGAACAGCGCGGGGATGAGCACCAGGGCGCCCATCGGGGACATCTTCTTCATCATGATCAGGACAAGGAATGTCGCGATCATGACGAAGCCGAGGATGGTCAGCATAGTTGGCTACCTCACGTTCGCCTTTGAACTCCCCCAGATTTGGCGGTCGAGGCGACGTTAGGTGCGGCAACTTTCCGTTAACAAGGTCTTGACGCGTGAGCAATAAGCGCAAAACCCCAGGTCAGTGCCGTAGCGAGGGTGATACGCGCACCGGGTGGCCATTGAGCACCGCCGTCCCCGAGAGCGGATCCAGCCGTGAGCCGTCGAAGAGCTGGTTGACATTGACCCCGGGGCGGGCCCCGGCCACGGACAGCCGGACGCCGGGGCGGGCATGGCCCCAGCCGTGCGGCAGGCTCACCACTCCGGCCCGTACCGCGTCCGTCACCTCGACCGGCACCTCCAGCTCCCCGCCCTCGCCCTTGACCCGGGCCAGACCACCGTCGGCCAGGCCGAGCCGGGTGGCGTCCTCGGGGTGCACCTGGAGGGTGCAGCGGTTGCTGCCGCCCATCAGGGCCGGGACGTTGTGCATCCAGCTGTTGTTGGAGCGCAGATGGCGGCGGCCGACCAGCAGCAGCCCCGAGGGCCGGTCGGCCAGCGACCGGCGCAGCCGCGCCACATCGGCGGCCAGCGGCTCCGGGCACAGCTCCACCGTGCCGCTGCGGGTCTTCAGCAGCCCCGGAAGGCGCGGCCGCAGCGGGCCCAGGTCGATGCCGTGCGGATGGGCGAGCAGCTTCTCCAGGCTCAGCCCGTCCGGGTCGGCGCCGAAGCCGTCGCCGTACGGGCCCAGCCGCAGCATCATGTCCAGCCGGCGCTCGGGGCCGTCCACCCCGGTCAGCAGCGCGGCCAGTTCGCCGGGCTCGCGTCCGTGCACCGGCGAGGACGGGTCGGCGACCTCCTTGCCGAGGGTCCCCTGGATCGCCATGGCGTCCACCGTCTCCGGGTCGGCGCCGCCGTTCCCCCTCACGCACAGCACCAGCCGCGCCAAGATGGCGCTCTCGCTCAGCCGGTCCGCCTCCAGCGGGATCGCCGGGCGGGTGTAGCGGACCTGGTTGCGCACGGCCAGGCTGTTGAAGGCGTAGTCGAAGTGGGGGCTGCGGCTGGGCGGCGGCGGGGGCAGCACCACATGGGCATGGCGCGAGGTCTCGTTGAGGTACGGATCGACGCTGACCATGAAGTCGAGCCCGGCCAGCGCCCGGTCCAGGCGGTCGCCGTCCGGCGCGGAGAGCACGGGGTTGGCCGCGAGCGCCAGCACCGCCCGTATCCGCCCCTCGCCCGGGGTCTCGATCTCCTCGGCGAGCGCGACGGTGGGCAGTTCGCCCTTGGCCTCGGGATATCCGCTGACCCTGCTGTGCCAGCGGCCGAGCGCGAACCCCTTCCCGGGCCGCGCCGGGCGCTCCCGGCGGCCGGTGGCGGCGAGCGGGAACATCATGCCGCCGGGCCGGTCCAGCTGCCCGATGAGCACGTTGACCACATCGACCAGCCAGCTGGTGAGGGTGCCGAACTCGACGGTGGTGGAGCCCACTCGCCCGTACACCACGCCCTGGGACGCGGCGGCCAGCTCACGGGCGAGGGCGCGGATCTCCTCGGCGGGCACATCGCACGCCTCGGCCACCGCCTCCGGCGGGAAGTCCTCGGCCAGCGACCGCACCTCGGCCACCCCGCTGACGTGCTCGGCGAGCGGGCCCGGGGCGACCAGATCCTCGGCGAACAGCACCTGCACCATGGCGAAGAGCAGCAGGGCGTCGGTGCCGGGCCGGATCGCCACATGGCGGTCGGCCAGCGCGGCCGTACGGGTGCGCCGGGGGTCGACCACCACCAGCCGGCCGCCGCGCCGCCGCAGCGCCCGCAGCCGCCCGGGGAAGTCGGGGGCGGTGCACAGACTGCCGTTGGAGTCCAGCGGGTTGGCGCCGAGCATCAGCAGATGGTCCGTACGGTCCAGGTCGGGCACCGGAAGCGCGTTGGCGTCGCCGTACAGCAGCCCGCTGGAGACGTGCTTGGGCATCTGGTCGAGGGTGCTGGCGCTGAAGACGTTACGGGTGCGCAGCGCGCCCAGCAGCAGCGGCGGATAGAGCCCTCCGGCCACGGTGTGCACATTGGGGTTGCCGAGCACGACCCCCACGGACCGCGGGCCGTGCTCGCGCAGCAGCGGGCCCAGCCCCTCGGCCACGGCCGCGAACGCCTCGTCCCAGCCGGTCTCCACCAGGCGCCCGGCACGGCGGACGAGGGGGCGCCGCAGCCGGTCGGGGTCGGCGTCGAGCTGCCCGAACGCGGCGCCCTTGGGGCAGATGAAGCCGCGGCTGAAGACGTCCTCGCGATCGCCGCGCGCCCCGGTCACCCTCCCCTCGTCGATGGTGAGGGTCAGCCCGCAGGTGGCCTCGCAGAGCGGGCAGATACGCGGGGCAGTGCTCATCGGTCTCTCCCAGGGACGGCGGCGAGGCCGCGATGACGCGCCGGACCCGCCCACCATACCGACTGGTAGGCATGCCGGGGAGGGATCGACGGGAACTACCGACCGACTTCTCAGCGGACCCCGGATCAGTCCAGGACCCGGGCCAGATAGGCGCGCAGCAGCTCCTTCGTCTCCGCCACGATCGCCGGATCGCCCTCCGGGTCCACCCGGAACGCCAGCCGCAGCAGCGCGTCCGCCGCCTCGACCGCGAGCAGGAAGGCCACCCGCAGCCGCTCCTCGGCCGCCTCGTCCCCGCCCGTACGGAGCCGGTCGGCGAGCAGCGTCCGCAGCCGGTCGGCGACCAGGTGGTTGGGCTGCTCCGGGGGCGCGGTGGCCGGGACCGGATGGCCGAACTCGACGAGCGCGAAGCCCGGCGCCCCGCGCTTCATCGCCAGATACTCGTCCACGACGACGTCCATCGCCTCCCGCCAGCCGCCGCCCCCGTCCGACCCGGAGGCGGAGGCGGAGGCCGCGTCCGAGGCGGCCAGCCGCCGGGTGATCCGCTCGGCGTACTCGTCCAGATTGCGGTGGGCCAGGGCCTCGGCCATGGCCCGCTTGTTGGAGAAGAAGCGGTAGACGGAGCCGATGGGCACGTTGGCGCGCTCGGCGACGGCCCGGGTGCTCAGCTCTTCGTAGCTGATCTCGTCGAGGAGTTCGGCACACGCGTCGAGGATCCGGCCGAGGCGCTCGGCGCTGCGGCGCTGGACCGGATGGCGGCGGAGGGGCGGTATGGGCACGCCACCATCCTGCCCGATCATTGACGGGCCCGGGTTTCGATTCCTATCGTCTGACATAGGAATCAAAGGGAAACCAGTGGTGTGCGGCGGAGCGGTGGGAGCGCGCGATGGGCGACGGCACGGGGATCCAGCACGGGGATCGGCAAGGACACGGGCGGGGGATCGAGCAGGCGCGTAAGACGGCCGAAGGGCTGGTTTACGCCTCCGGTTTCGGCAATGAGCACAGTAGCGAGGCCGTGCCCGGCGCACTGCCCATCGGCCGCAACTCCCCCCAGCGCGCCCCCCTCGGGCTCTACGCGGAGCAGCTGAGCGGCAGCGCCTTCACCGAGCCGCGCGCCACCAACCGGCGCTCCTGGCTGTACCGCATCCGGCCCTCCGCCGCGCATCCGCCGTTCACTCGCATCGCGGGCGGCGCGCTGCGCGGAGCGCCCTTCACCGAGGCCGCGCCCGACCCCAACCGGCTGCGCTGGGACCCGCTGCCGGAGCCGCCGGAGGGCACCGACTTCCTGGCCGGGCTGTGGACACTGGGTGGCAACGGCGACGCCACCCAGCGCGCCGGGATGGCCATCCACCTCTACGCTGCCAACGCGCCCATGGCCGACCGGGTGTTCAGCGACGCGGACGGCGAGCTGCTGATCGTCCCCGAGCGGGGCGGGCTGCTGCTGCACACCGAGTTCGGTCTGCTGCGCGCCGAGCCGGGGCATGTGGCGCTGATCCCGCGCGGGGTGCGGTTCCGGGTGGAGCCGCTGGAGCCGTCGGTGCGCGGCTATGTGTGCGAGAACTACGGCCGCCCGTTCACCCTCCCCGACCTCGGCCCGATCGGTGCCAACGGGCTGGCGAACCCCCGGGACTTCCTCGCCCCGGTCGCGGCGTACGAGGACGTGGAGCGCCCGGTGCAGGTGGTCAACAAGTTCTGCGGCAATCTGTGGGCCGCCACCTACGACCACTCACCGCTGGACGTGGTCGCCTGGCACGGCACCCATGTGCCGTACGTGTACGACCTGCGCCGCTTCAATGTGCTCGGCACCATCAGCTACGACCACCCGGACCCGTCCATCTTCACGGTGCTCACCTCGCCCTCCGACACCCCCGGGCTCGCGGGCGTGGACTTCGTGGTCTTCGCCCCGCGCTGGCTGGTCGGGGAGGACACCTTCCGGCCGCCGTACTTCCACCGCAATGTGATGAGCGAGTACATGGGGCTGATCGAGGGCGCGTACGACGCGAAGACCGGCGGCGCGGGGGGCTTCGTACCGGGCGGTGGCTCGCTGCACAACATGATGTCCGCGCACGGCCCGGACCATGAGACCTTCGAGCGGGCGAGCGCGGCCGAGCTGGCGCCGCACAGGCTGGACGACGGGCTGGCCTTCATGTTCGAGACGCGCTGGCCGGTCACGGCCACCCGGCAGGCGCTGGAGGCGGACCACCTCCAGGGGCGCTATGACGACGTATGGCAGGGTCTGGAACGCCATTTCCGCCCCTGAACGCCGCCGTTGCCGCCGTTGCGCCCGTTGCCGCCGTCGACCGGAGACCGTGTGACCACCTTCGCCCCCGACTCCCTCGCCCTCAACCGCAAGTTGCCGCTGTGGTACCAGGTCTCCCAGTCGCTGCGGGCCTCGATACTCGGGCGGGCCCCGCACGATCCGCTGCGGCTGCCGACCGAGGACCGGCTGGCCGAGCACTACGGGGTCAGCGTGCTCACCATGCGGCAGGCGCTGAAGGAGCTGGAGACCGAGGGGCTCATCAGCCGCCACCGGCGCCGTGGCACGTTCATCGAGCCGAACGCCCGGCGGGCCGCGCCGGTGCGGCTGCTGGGGTCGGTGGACGCGATCGTGGCACAGCAGTCGGGCGAGCGGACGACGGTGCTGGAGCACGGCCCGGCACCGGTGCCTGCGGCGCTCGCGGAGTACTTCCCCGGCCTGGACGAGGCGACCGCCTACCGCCGGCTGCGCCGGGACGGCCACAGCGGCGAGCCCACCAACTGGGCGGAGAACCTGGTCCGCCCCGAGCTCGCCGACCGCATCGACCTCGCGGACCTCGCCCGCTGGCCGATGACGAAGGTGCTGCGGGACGCGGTGGGGGTGCGGATCAGCCGGATCACGGACACGGTGGAGGCCCGCCTCGCCGACCCCGAGACCTCCCGGCTGCTCCAGGTCCCGCTACTCAGCCCGATCCTGCACTACACGGGGGTGACCTACGACGAGAGCGGCCGCGTGGTGGATGTGGCCCGCATCCACTACCGGGGGGACCGGTTCTCGTTCTCGGTGACGGTCGAGGCCGACTAGAGGGCGTCCGACGGCACGCATACGCCTGCGGCGGGCCGTCCCCCTCCCCGCCCCTTCCCGAAACTGGAGCTCCGCCCCAGCCCCCGCTCCTCAATCGCCGGAGGGGCTGGAAGGTGCGGCTCCGCCCCAGATCCCGCTCCTCAGACCCCGGAAGGGCTAGAACGTGGGACTCCCCCGCAAACCCCGCCCCTCAGACCCCGGAAGAGCTGAAACGTGGGGCGGGGCCCCTGCCATGTGGTGGAGTCGCATATCGGGGTGCCGGTAAGAACGCTGTCACCAGCCGCAAACGGTGGTGATCTTGCGTGGGTGTCACCCGTGTGGGTGAGTCCGGGGCCGTGCAGCTGCGCGGGGTGAGGCCCCGAGAGGACGATCGACGACCGTGGCCCGTACTCCTTTGGACCTGGACGACCTGGTCGAGCACTGGACCCTGTTGAAGGACGAGCAGGGGCTCGTGTCCGGCAAGCGCGATGCGACGCGGCTGGGCTTCGCCGTGTTGCTGAAGTTCTATACGCAGTACGGCCGGTTTCCCCGGGGCCGGTTCGAGGTGAACACCCTGATGCTCCAGGACATCCTCGGCGAACCGGAGTGGGCGGACCTCCTCACGCCCGCCGACCGGCGCGGCCTGACCCCGCTTTTCTGGTCCCACGTCCGGCCCTACGGTGACGTGAACCTCGACATGGACACCCGCCTCAACCTCACCGCGGCGACCTTTCCGCGGCCCCGCGCCGCGGACAGCGAGCCCGCCCGATCCGCCGTGGAGAACGTATGAACCTGCTCCGCTACAGGCCCGGGCTCAGCCAGGGCCTGCGCCCGCTGCGCGACCCGAACGTGCCTGAGGACGGCGACGAGGGTGGTGAGTGAGCCGCCCCGGCTTATCGCCAGGCCTGGGTCGGTGGCGCGCTCATTGCTGCCGTCAGGAACGTGATCGCCCAGCGCCGGGCCTCCTCGCCCGCCGTCACCGTGGAGCAGGCGGGGGAGGGCCGGTGGTAGACCTCGACGCGGTCCACGGCTGTCACGGCGAAGATCCCCCGCATCCGGAACAACAACTCCTGTGGGGCAAGGCCGGGCAGTGCGCGCGCGAAAGTCGCCAGGTAGCGCTCGCGGACCGTGTCCTCGTCCGGGCCGGTCCAGCTGCGCGCCTCCTCGGCCGGGTCGGTGAGGATCGTCACGATCAGCCGGGACGTCCGGGCTCCGCTCTCATTGCCAGCGGGCATCTCGTCGAAGAACGGCCCTGCGAATGCTTCCACCAGTTCGGCGACCGACGGGTCCGGAGTCCGGGCGAGCAGTTCGTCGAGCCCGGCGCTCTGGGCGGCAGTGATGGGCTCGGTCACGCGACGGGCGACCGCGGCCAAAAGTTCCGCCTTCGAGCCGAAGTGATAGCTGACGGCGGCCAGACTCACTCCGGCGAGGTCGGTGATCGCGCGGACCGAGGTGCCGCTGTAGCCGTGCTCGGCGAAGAGGCGTTCGGCCGCGTCGAGGATCTTGGTCCGGGTATCGGGTAGCGCCATGTGCCGTACTATACAGACGTTCGATTGAAACGAACGTCTGACCCATGTGTGGGAGAGGTTGTCATGAAACTGCTCGTGTACGGCGCCGGGGTCTGCGGCAGCCTGTTCTCCGCCCACTTGCATGAGGCCGGGCTCGACGTCTCGCTCCTCGCCCGGGGCGAGCGTCTGGCCTCCCTGCGCCGGTACGGCGTGCAGCTCGCCGAGGAAGACGGCCATACCGTCAGGCGTGTACCAGTACCGGTGGTCGAGCACCCGACCGGCGGGTACGACCTGACCGCCGTCCTCGTCCGCACCCATCAAGTTGACCCGGTGCTGGAGTCACTCGCCGGCCTCGCCGGCGACGTGCTGTTCCTGCACAACTGGGCGGCTGGCGCGGAGCCGCTGGGCGAGGCGATCGGCCACGAGCGAGTATTGCTCGGCTTCCCCCCGGCACTGGCCGGCGGCACGATGGACGGGGACGTGGTCCGCTACCGCGCGACCACCTTCATGACCAGTCGGGTCCCGATGCCGATCGGCGAACCCGACGGCCGAACCACCCCGCGACTGGAACGGATCGTCCGGGGGTTCCGCACCGCCGGGATGAACGCCAAGGCCGAGCCGCGGATGGATGCCTGGCTCAAGACACACGCCGCGTTCGAGGTGCCGCTCGGACAAGCGGTGCACGCGGCGGGCGGCCCGGCAGCGCTGGCCGACGATCCCGACGCGGTCCGCGGCATGCTCCACCTCATGCGGCAGAACCTGGCCGCCATGCCGGCGCCGCCGGTCCCCCGCGCGTTCGCTGCACTACAGACCCTGCCGGAAGGGTTGCTCGTGGCCCTGCTGCGGCGCTTCCTGCGCAGCCCGACGGCCGTATACAGCGGGCTCAGCGACGCCTCCCCTGCGACGGCGGCCGAACTCGGGCGGCTGGCCCAGCAGATGCGTGCCCATGCGAAGGTCCGGTAGGCCATCGGAGGCAGTGGTTCCTCGGCCGCATTGCAGCTGAGTGCGCAGCCGGGATCTCCCGCCGGACCTTCCGCACCCTCCGCCTCGATCGACGACTGGCGAAACGACACCTCGAACACCCCGCACGCATAGCCCTTCGAGCGCAACTGCCGCACTCCGTTGCTGTCGGTAAACGATCGTTTGCCGACAGGTATCACGGGTGAAGGTGTCGCGGTCTTTGGCATTGCGCGTCAGTGTGGAAATTCCGGCTTCGGGTCAGGCCGGCGGGTCGGGGGTGTATCTGGCGAGCATGGTCTGGACGGCCTCTTCGACGGCGTTGTGGATGTCGGAGGCTGCGGGGTTCCAGCCGGTCAGCAGCATGCGGGGCCACAGGACGTAATTAGCGATCATGCCGAGGAACTGGTTCGCGGCGCTCTCAGCGTCGGGCACATCAGCGTTGCCCGCCTCGTGCTCGGATTCCAAGTAGTGCTGGACGGAGGCGAAGTAGGGCAGTTTGCCGAGCTGGAACTGCATCCGTCCCAGCTCGGGGAAACGAGGCAGTTCGGCGATGACGATCCGGAACAGACCCGCCATGCGGGGCTGGCCGATCAGGTCGGCGTAGCGGTGGCCGATGGCTGTCAGCCCGGAGCGCAGATCTCCCGCCTGCGGCCGCGCGGCGGTATCGCCGGCGTCGCGCTGCCAGGACTCGGTGACGATGGCCTCGAAGAGGGCCGCCTTGGTGGGGAACTGCTTGAACAGGGTGGACTTCGAGACCCCGGCCGCTTCGGCGATCCGTGCGAGGGAAGTGCCGTCGTAGCCGCGGTCCAGGAACAGTTCTGTGGCCGCGGAGGTGATCGCCTCGCGCTTCTGCTGGGCGAGCCTGCGGTGATGCGCGGTGAGTTCTGCTGCCATGCGGAGAGTATGCCGCAGCCCCGAGGCGAGTCACTTGACTCGCCTCGGGGGGCCGCTTACGGTGCACCAGCAAGGCGAGTCGAGTGACTCGCATCTGATCTGTGGCACCTGGGCGCATCCTGGTTGCCGCACGGTGGAGGAAGTTCATGACAGTCGACAAGATCGCTTTGGTGACCGGTGCGAATCGCGGCCTCGGGCGCAGCGCGGCCATCGCCCTGGCCACACGCGGGGTGCGGGTCGTGGTCACCCACCGCGGTGATGCGGCCGGGGCTGAGAAGACGGTGGAACAGGTGCAGGCCGTGGGTGGGACTGCCGCTGTTCTCCAGCTCGACATCAGCGACGTCTCCTCCTTCGCGTCCTTCACCTCCGAACTGGGCGCGCAGCTGGAGCGCTGGGGTACTTCGCGGCTCGACATCCTGGTCAACAACGCGGGAGTGGGAGTCTTCGGTCCGCTGGAGACTGTCACGATCGACGACTTCGACACGGTGATGGGCACCAACGTCCGGGGCACGTTCTTCCTCATCCAGTCGCTCGTGCCGCTGCTGGCCCAGGGCGGCCAGGTCATCAACGTCTCGACGTCACTGACCCGCCACACCAGCCCCGCCACCTCGGTCTACTCCGCATCGAAGGCCGCCGTCGAAGCTCTGAGCCGCACCCTCGCCGCAGAACTCGGACCTCGCGGCATCCGGGTCAACTCCATCGCCCCGGGGCCGACCGCCACCGACTTCAACGGCGGAGCGATGCGGGACGACGCCGGAATGCGCCAGGTCCTGGCCGGACAGACCGCGCTCGGCCGCGTCGGCGAACCTGAGGAGATCGGCGACGCCATCGCCACGCTGGCCTCCGAGGGACTGCGCTGGGTCACCGCCCAGCGCATCGAGGTCTCCGGCGGCGCCCTCCTGTGACGCCGGGCGACCGCCGGTAGGGAAGCAGGCAGTGACGGCCCCAACTCACTCCGAGCCGACCGACTCGTCCTCATCCTCGTCCTCGGCCGCTACAGCTTCACCGCCAGCGTTCCGGCCGCCGGCGCCCTGCGCCCGCTTCGGGACCCTGATGCGCCAGAGACGGCAGCGTCGATGTAGCGGGTGGTCCAGAGCACGATGACGTTGAGGACCAGGCCGAGCGCGCCGAGCTGGTCCTCCATCCCGTCGCGGTAGGCCTGGTGGATGGTGCCGCGCTTGCCGTGGCACACGTCCCGCGCGAGTTTGTGGCGGGATTCCTGCACGGTGAGCTGGCGGTTCATCTGGCGGCGGTAGGTGTCGTCCACCGGGTCGACCACGCGTAGCAGGTGCTCGGTCTTGGCGATCCGCCCGTACCCGGCGAACGCCGACCCGAGCGGGGTCGAGCGCCCCTCGCGTCCGAACATGCGCAGCAGGTCGTAGGCGCGGACTTGGTTGGTGACCAGGGAACCGGCGACCTTCAGCATGTCCGGCCAGTGCATGATCACCTTGTTCAGGTTGACCCGGTTGCGGGCCAGGTCCTCCACCGCGCCCCGTCGTCCTGCACCTCGATGGAGACCTTCGCTGCCGGCCCCGCCTCTTCCTGGCGTTCGGCGAGCTGCTTCCACCCGGCGTCCAGGCCCCGCACCAGCTCCGCCAGGTGCCCCTCGACGGGCATGTCCAGGCTCAGCCCGGCCAGCACGTCCTCCTCGACCGCATCCCAGTCGGGCCCGTCCAGCAGCCGGGCGCGCGGGTTGGACCAGCGGTGCGAGGGCGAGGCGAACACGTCGCGGTTGTCCAGGGCCCGGTGCAGCTGCTCCAGCACACACACCACGTACGCGTCCCGGTCCACCGCGCCCGCCGCGCCAGCGCCGGAAGACCGCGAACCCCGGCCAGGACCCGCTTCCCGGCGCTCGCCGCGTCCAGCGCCTTCGACTCGCCCAGCAACGACAGGAACCGGGCGCACCGTGGCGTACCGGGTCGCCAGCGCGGCCCGCATGGCGACGTCGGCCGTGTTCTCGTCCTCGGGCACCAGGGTCACCACGGTGGCCGCCGCGCTCATCACGGCGGCGCGCGGGGCGACCTCCTCCACCGCCGCCCACAGCGCGGCCACGTCCAGGTCCGCGCCGATCGCCTTCGCCTCCAGGTGCCGCATCACCGCGGTCAGCATCGCCGTGCGCTTCGGTTCAGCCGCCCGCTCCAGCAGCGGCGCCTTCGACCCCAGCGCGTACCGTGCCAGCGCGGCCATCCGGTTCGGCGGGATCTGCGACAGCCTCAGCCGCCCCAGCCGGTAGGCGCCGATCTCGTACCCGCTCCAGCGCACGGGCGAACGCCGTCCCCGTCGTCCGCGTCGGCGGCCGGCGAAGCCGCTCCAGCTCCGAGAACCGCGAACCCTCCGGCGTCTTCAACGTCGCCACCAGCTCACCGGGCAGCGCCGGGTCGGCGCGACGGGCGGCACCTGCGACCGTGGCGTGCAGCCGCTTCTCCGCGACCGCGCGGGCCTCCGACACCTGCCGGGCCAGCACGCTCACCCCCGGCAGCAGCACCCGGTGACGGCGCAGCCAGCCCACCGCCTGGTTGAACAGCGCCACCAGCCCCTCGGCATGCGTCCACGCCCGCCCGTGCAAGAAGGTACGGAACCGGCGCGACCACTCCGCGTCCTCGTACTCGCGGTACTCGTAGGCGTCCCGGATCTCCCACGCGTGCTCGTACGCCGTCGGCTTGCGCTCGGTGTACCGCTTCACGCACGAGACGTCCTCGATGCCGAGCTGCGCGGCCAGGTGCTCGACCACGACCCACGGCACGTCCAGCGGGTCGTCCGGGAGGAACCGGCCGATGTAGCGCACGGTGCACATCTGGAGGGCGAACCCGAGCCGACCATGGTCCCCGCGCCGCTTCGCGATCAGCTTGCGGTCCTCGTCGTCCAGGAAGAAGAACCGCTCCAGCTCCGGCCGGGTCGGCTCCTCGTTGAACTTGCCGTACGACGCCGCCTGCTCGTCGGTCAGGAACTCCACTGGCATGAGCGCGAAGCTATCGGCGCCCGCAGCCGCTCAGGGATCTTCCGTCGAACTTCGCCGCCGGGCCTGCCGCCTGTGCCAGACGCCATGATCACCGGCTTAGCGTTAACCGCTGTACCGATGTTCCCCGAGGCCGGTCCCCCCGGCCCGGGAGCTGCCGGTCACCCTGGACATGCCGGGGAAGGTCGCCGACTTCCTCCGTGCCGCCGGCCTGGACGACGTCGAGCGGGCCGCGCTCGACCAGGGCCAGGCCGTACGACGCGGCCAGGGCTACACGCTGCGCGTCAGTGCCGCGCCCGCAGTCCACCGCCAGCTCCTCGACCACTGTCAGCCCCTCGACGGCACCCAAGGCGTCCCGGTCGTCCCGGCTCAGCGCAAGGCCCGCCGCGAGTACGAGAACCGCGTCAGCGCCCTCATCGAGTGATCACCGCCGTTTGCGGCTGGTGACAGCGTTCTTACCAGCACCCCATATCGGTACCGCAGGAAGGGGCGGGAAGGGGAAAGACCCCCGGACGGCCCTGGGCTCGGGGGCTGGGGCGGAGCCCCGGTTTCGGGAAGGGGCGGGGAGGGGAAAGACCAGCCGGGCCGCACAGTCCCAGATGCCGTGGCCGCGCGCGGCCGGAGCCACCGGAGCCGCGGCGGCGGACGACGACGACATCGGGCAGCCCCTGGAAGGACAGGGCGGCATCGATACCATGCCGGGCGTGGGAGAACGTGAGGCGCCGCCGCTGGGGGACCTGATGCCGTGGGCCGTGGGCCCACTGCGGCTCGGGCGGGCCTGGGCCATGGGACCGGACGCGGCCTCGCTCAGGGCGCGCTGGGACCGGCTGACCCAGGCCGAGGACGAGGCCGCGCGGACCGCGCTGTTCCGGCCGACCCGCGCCCGTACGCCGCACAGCTCCGTACCGCAGCTACCCGGCCAGCCCACCTCCACGGCCCGGCTGGCGCGCGAGGACGGGCCGTGCCCCGAGCCGGTGCGGATCGCGCACGGGCCCTTCGACCAGCAGTGGCTGATACCGGATCACCGGCTGATCGACGCCGCCCGCCCCGAGCTGTGGCGGGTGGCGGACGACCGGCAGATCCACGTCGTCGAGGCCGCCGGACCGGATCCGGACCCGGTGCTCACCTTCTCCGCGCTGCTGCCGGACGGCCACTCCCCCGCGGGCCGCCCCGGCCGGATCCGTCCGCTCTACCGCCGCCCCGGCGGGCAGGAGCCCAATCTCGCGCCCGGGCTGCTGGACCACCTCACCACCCGGCTCGGCCGCCCGGTGACCGCCGAGGACTTCCTGGCCTGGGCCGCCGCCACGGCGCGCGGCGCGCCATGCGCCGTACCCCTGACCGCCGACCCGGAGCTGTGGGGAACGGGCGTGGAGCTGGGCCACCGTGCGCTGTGGCTGCATACGCGCGGGGCGCACAGTGGTGAACGCCCGCGCATGCCGGGTGGCCGGCGCCCCTATGTCCGCGCCGCGCTTCCGTCGAGCGGACTGCCGGGCTCCCTGGACTACGACCCGGACGAGGAGGCCCTGCTGCTGGGCGAGGGCCGTATCTCCCCCGTCCCGCAGGCCGCATGGGACTTCCAGGCGGGCGGGGTACGGGTGCTGGAGACCTGGTTCGAGCAGCGCACGGCCCCGCGCGAGCCGGGCACGCTGGAGGCGATCGGCCCGGCGGGCTGGCCGTCCGCGTGGACCTCGGAGCTGCTGGAGCTGATCACCGTGCTGGCGCTCCTCGCCGAGCTGCGACCGGAGCTGCGGGCGCTCGCCGACCGGGTGGCGGCCGGCGCGCTCATCGACGTGGCGGAGCTGCGGGGGGCGGGGGTGCTGCCGGTGCCCGGTGCGGCCCGGCGCCCGGCGTCCGTACTGGATCACCACGAGGAGGGCCCGGAGGGACAGTTCGCCCTGCTCTGAGCCCCTCGGAGCTCTGAGCCCGAACCCTCGGAACTCCGAGCCCGAACCCTCGGAACGCCGGCCACACGGCCGGTCGTGGCCTCTCATCGGCATCCCACGGCAACAGCGGCGTGGGGTGGATCACAGCACGGAACTCACCGGCTGGAGCGAACCGGTTGACCCCGTGCCTGCCCGGGATGACGACGAAGACGCCTACCGGCCGGCCGGGTCAGCCGCGGTTGCCGAACAGTGAACGGCGCAACCGGCGCAGCGGCGCGAACAGCGACACCCGCGCACCCCGGCTGTTCTTCGCGCGCGCGTGGTCGCGCGCGGTCAGCTCCTGCATCAGCACCGCCGCGCTCTCCGCCTCCCGCTGCGAGACGGCAGGGCCGCCCATCACCGCGAGATGGCGCTCGAGGCGCGCACTGGACGCACCGCTTCCGCAGTTGATCGCAGGCACTCGTGGCCTGCTCCGTACCGTTATCTGCTCCATGACACTCCCCACCCGTACGAGGGCACCCGCCCCGGGCAGAGTAACCCTACCTCCCCGAGCCGTCACCCACGCATCCCAGGTTCCGGATTCACCACCGCGTCAAGGGTGTTGACGATACCTATCACGCGCAAACAAATTCCCGGGCCGACCAATCCGTTCGTTCACCGGGTCCGAATAGCCGCATGAAGGACTGCTCCAACAAGCGTGCGAAGGACCTACAGGATGACCGCATTCACCAAGAGCTTGGCCACGCTGGTCAGCTGCGCACTGGCCGCCGGCGGGCTCACGGCCGCCGGAGTGGCCGTGCTCCAGCCCGGGACGGCGCAGGCTTCGAGCCACCGCGAGGCGCCGCTGATCTCCGGTCAGCCGCAGTACGACGCCACGGACGTCTACGCGTTCGTCAGCCCGGACAAGCCGGACACGACCACCATGGTCGTCAATGTGCTGCCGTTCCAGGACCCCGCGGGCGGCCCCAACTTCTACAAGTTCGCCCATGACGCCCGCTACGACCTGCACGTCGACAACGACGGCGACGGCCAGGGCGATCTGCTCTTCCGGTGGACCTTCAAGGACCACCTCAAGAACGGCGACACGTTCCTCTACAACACCGGGCCGGTGAACTCGATCGAGGACGCCACCCTCAACTTCACCCAGACATACGACCTCGAAGTCATCAAGCTGAAGCATCAGAAGGCCGTCGCCCGCGCCAAGCTGGGCAGCGATCTGCCGGTCGCGCCGTCGAACGTCGGCAAGGCGTCCATGCCGAACTACCAGAAGCTCCGCGACCAGTCGGTGCAGAAGATCGGCTACAGCGGGGGCTCGACCGCCTTCGCCGGTCAGGCCGACGACCCGTTCTTCCTCGATCTGCGCGTCTTCGACCTGCTGTACGGCGGCGACATGTCCGAGGTCGGCAATGACACCCTCAAGGGCTACAACGTCCAGTCGATGGCCCTCCAGGTGCCGACGTCGGCGCTGACCGAGTCCAAGGACCAGCCGGTGATCGGCGTCTGGGCCACCACCCACCGCCAGACCGCCGACGGCGACTGGACCCAGGTCTCCCGGCTCGGCAGCCCGCTGGTCAACGAGGTGGTCATCCCGCGCAAGGACAAGGACAAGTTCAACGCCTCCTCGCCGTGGGACGACGGGCAGTTCCTGAAGTTCGTCCAGGACCCCGAACTCCCCAAGCTGGTCGAGCAGATCTACAAGATCAAGGCGCCGGACACCCCGCGCGACGACCTGGTGCAGGCGTTCCTCACCGGTGTGCCCAAGCTCAACCAGCCACCGAACGTCCGCCCCGCCGAGGAGCTACGGCTCAACACCTCCATAGAACCCAACGGCAGCCCCAAGCGGCTGGGCGTCCTGGACGGTGACAACGCGGGGTTCCCCAACGGCCGCAGGCTCTCCGACGACGTCCTGGACATCGCGCTCCAGGCCATGGAGGGCGAGCTGCTCGGCAAGAAGAACGACCTGGGCGACGCGGTGGACGAGAACGACCAGAAGTTCGGCGGCTCGTTCCCGTATCTGGCGCTGCCCAGCTCCGGCTCGGACGCCAAGGCCGTCTCGAAGAGCGCCGGACAGTCACTGCTGAACGGAGGCTCGGGCGTCGGCTCCTCCTCCGACGACAACATGCTGCTGGCCGGGTCCGCGGCGGCCGGTGGCGGGGCCGTGTTGCTGCTGGGCCTCGGATTCCTCTGGATGCGGTCGCGCCGGCGGGCTCCGCGCGTGCGCCGGCACTGAACCACGGGTGCCACCGGGCCCGTACCACCGGGCGCGGCCCCGCCGAAACCCGCGCGGCGGCCGCGCCCAGGCTCCTCCTCACCCGTCCGACCCTTCCGTTCCGCTGGGTTCGTGCTCATCCCGAAAGGCAGCTGTCACCATGGCTCTACGGCCATCCCTCACCCCCACGGCCCGGACCGCGGCCGTGGTGTTCGCGCTCGCGGCCGGGCTGACCGCCGCCTCGATCGTGATCGACGCCTCGGACGGGCCTGGCGGGTCCGGCGGCGGCCAGGACACCACCCGCGCGCTGCACCCGGCCGCCGCGCGGTACGAGCAGCTCAGCGGCGACGGCCTCGCCCGGCAGATCGACGCGATGCAGACCCATCTGCGCGCTGAGCCGAAGGACGCGGAGAGCTGGGCCGGTCTCGGCTCGGCCTATGTCGAACAGGCCAGGACCAGCGGCGACCCCACCCGCTATCCGCAGGCGGACAAGGCGTTCGCCCGGTCCCTGTCCCTCGAGCCGCACGACAACGACGTGGCGCTCGCCGGGCGCGCCTCGCTCGCCGCCGCCCGCCATGACTTCCGGGGCGCGCTGCGCGACGCCGACAAGGCCCTGAAGGTGAACTCCTACAGCCAGGGGGCGCTGGCCGTCCGGGTGGACGCCCTCGTCGAACTGGGCCGCTACGAGGACGCGTACACGGCCGCCAAGAAGGCCGACTCCCTGCGCCCCGGCATCCCCGTCTTCACCCGCCTCGCCTACGTCCACGAACTGCGCGGCGACCCGGCCGGGGCGCGCCGGGTGCTGCTGCGCGCCCAGGACTCCGCCACCTCGCCCAGCGATATCGCCTATGTGTCGACGGCGCTCGGCCAACTGGCCTGGAACCAGGGCGAGTACGACACGGCGCGGCGCGCGTACGGCACCGCGCTGCGCGCCGTTCCCGGCTATCTCCCGGCGCTGGAGGGCCAGGGCCGCACATCGCTCGCGGACGGCCGCCAGAAGGCGGGGATCCGCGATCTGGAGGCGGTCGTACGGCGCTATCCGCTGCCCGCCGAGCTCGCGGCGCTGGGCGAGGCGTACGAGGCGCGGGGCGACCGCTCCAAGGCGCGCGCGCAGTACTCGGTGGTCGACACCTGGATCGCGCTAGCGCGGGCCAACGGAGTGGCGACCGACCTGGACAGCGCGCTGGTCGCGGCCGACCACGGCGATGTGAAGGAGGCGCTGAAGGCGGCCCGCGCCGAGTGGGACCGACGGCGGACCGTACACACCGCCGACGCGCTGGCCTGGGCGCTGCACCGCAACGGCAAGGACGAGGAGGCCCTGAAGTATGCCGAGGACGCCGCAGAACCGGGCTACCGCAACGCGGCGTTCCTCTACCACCAGGGCGCCATCGAGAAGTCCCTGGGCGAGGACGGATCGGCGCGCCGCCACCTGAAGGCCGCGCTCGACCTCAACCCGGGCTTCTCCCCCACGGGCGCGAGGGCGGCGAAGGCGGCCCTGAAGGAGCTGGGAGCCAGCCGATGACACTCCCCCACCCCACCCCTCCCCGAACCGGGGACGAGAAGCCCCCGGCGCTCCGCACCCGACACCCCGCCAACGAAACCGGAAGCCCGGGGCAGCGCGGCCGATGGCGGCTGGCGGCCATTGGGGTGCTGTTGGGGGCCGTCGCCATGGTGGTGTTGCCCGCGGGGAGCGCCGAGGCGCATCCGCTCGGGAACTTCACCGTCAACCGTTACGACGGGCTCGTGGTCACCCCCGGGACGCTGCGGGTCGACCACGTCGAGGACCTCGCCGAGATCCCCGCCGCCCAGGCGAAGCCGGAGATCGACCGCGACGGCGACGACGCGCTGTCCGGGCGGGAGTTGGGCGCGTGGGCGGCGCGGCGTTGCGCGGGCGCGGCGGAGGGGGCGCGGCTGACGGTCGACGGGCGCGAGGTGCCCGTGCGCGCCGGGCGCGCGCAGGCCCGTCAGCGCCCCGGACAGGCCGGGTTGCCGACACTGCGGGTGGAGTGCCGTCTCACGGCCGCGCTGGGCGACGGCGAACGGGCGACGGTCGCCTACCGCCCGCGCGACATCGGTACGGGCCCCGGCTGGCGGGAGGTGACGGCACAGGGCGACCGTATGACGCTCACCGATGCCAACGTCCCCAAGACCTCCACCTCCCACCGGCTGGTCCGCTATCCGGCGGGACAGCTCTCCTCGCCGCCCGACCAGCGGTCGGCCGCGCTCAAGGTCGAGGCGGGCGGCCCCGCGCTGGCGAGCGCGGCGGAGTCCGACCGGGACGAGGCGGTGGGCTCGTCGGTGCTGCCGCGCGGGGTGGACCGGTGGACGCAGGCGCTCACCTCGATGGTGGCGCGCCATGACATCACCTTCGGCTTCGCCCTTACGGCCTTCGCCACGGCCGTCCTGCTGGGCGCTATGCACGCCCTGGCCCCCGGCCACGGCAAGACGATGATGGCGGCGGCCGCCGCGGCGGGCGGGCGCAGCGCGCTGCGCGACGTACTGGCGCTGGGGGCGTCGGTGACGGTCACCCACACCTTGGGGGTGTTCGCGCTGGGGCTGCTGGTCACGGCGGGCTCGGCGGCCGCCCCCTCGGTGATCTCGTGGCTGGGCATCGCGAGCGGTGTGCTGGTGGCGGTGGCCGGGGCGGGACTGCTCCGCAAGGCGCTGCGCCGCCGTCGGCAATTGCACGCCAACAGCCATCACCACGGCCACGGCCACACGCATACCCACGACCACGGCCATGCGGATACCCACGGCCACGACCACGACCACGACCACGGGCACGGGCACGGGCACGACCACGGGCATACGCACACCCATGACCACGGCGACGGTCACGCCCACGCCCACGAGGTGCGCCCCACCCTGCGCGGCACGCTGCTGCTCGGGTTCGCCGGGGGCATGGTGCCCAGCCCCTCCGCCGTCATCGTGCTCGTCGGCGCGGCCGCGCTGGGCCAGGCGTGGTTCGGCTTCGTCCTGGTGGTGGCGTACGGGATCGGGCTGGCGCTGACACTCACGCTGGCCGGGTTCACCGCGGTGCGCCTGGGTGCGCGGGCCACGGAGCGGCTGGCGGCGCGCAAGGGGTCCGGGGGCCGGATCGACCGGCTGCTGGGGGCGGTGCGCCGCGCCTCGCCCGTCGGAACCGCCGCCGTCGTCCTCGCGTTGGGGTGCGGATTGGTGCTGAGGGGGGCGGCAACCACGCTCGGTTGAGGTACATTCAGCCCGAATTGCTCGGTTGAGGGGGAGGGGCTCGGCCATGAGCGAAGAGGGTTTCGGGCGGGGGCGGGGAGAGCGGGTGGGCGGCGGCCGTTACCGTCTGCTGGGCGAGTTGGGCCGGGGCGGCATGGGCGTGGTGTGGCGCGCGTACGACGAGGCGCTGGGCCGCGAGGTCGCCATCAAGGAGGTGCGCGCCCCTGCCGGTTTCGGGGACCGCGACATCGACCGGCTGTACGCGCGGATGGAGCGCGAGGGCCGGGCGGCGGCACGGATCTCGCACCGCAATGTGGTCACCGTCCACGACGTGGCCATGGAGGGCCGCCCGTGGATCGTGATGGAGCTGGTGCGCGGGCTGTCGCTGGCCGATGTGCTCGACGCCGAGGGTCCGCTGCCGCCCGCGCGGGCCGCGCGCGTCGGCGCGGAGGTGCTGGGCGCGCTGCGTGCCGCGCATGCGGTGGGCGTGCTGCACCGGGACGTGAAGCCGGGCAATGTGCTGATGGCCAACGACGGCCGGGTGGTGCTCACCGACTTCGGGATCGCGGTGGTGGAGGGCGATGCGGCGCTGACGCTGACCGGGGAGCTGGTGGGCTCCCCGGAGTTCCTCGCCCCGGAGCGCGCCCTGGGGCGGTCGCCGGGCCCGGAGGCGGATCTGTGGTCGCTGGGTGTGCTGCTGTACACGGCGGTGGAGGGCTTCTCGCCGTTCCGCCAGGACACCCCGCTGAGCACGCTGCGCGCCGTGGTGGACGAGTCGCTGCCCGAGCCGCGCCGGGCCGGACCGCTCACCTCCGTACTGGTGGGGCTGCTGGACAAGGATCCGCGGCGGCGGCTTCCGGCTGCGGAGGCGGAGCGGCTGCTGCGGCTGGTGGCCGCGGGAGGCACACCAGGGGGCGGCTCGGTGTCGTCCCCGAACGCCTTCGGGCCCGCCGCCACGGCGGAGACGGAGCCGCTGGGCCGGTTATCGGAGCCCGCCACGACGCCCGTTTGTCCCCCGGCCCCGGACGGCCCGGCGGGGCCCGCCGATGAGCCACCGCCGCCACCGCCGCCACGGCGTCAGCGAGCCGCGGTGGCGGCCTTGGTGGCCGGGGCGCTGCTGGCCGGGCTGTCGCTGGCCGGGTTGGCCTGGGCGCTGCTGAACAACGGCGGATAGGAACGCCCGCCGGACCGTGACGGTGGAGGTACCGCGAGGAGGCCCCGGCGGCCGGAGCCTCCTCCCCCGTGAGTGGTGGCGGGCGCGAATCAGGCGGCCGAGCTGAAGACCGGCAGGTAGCCACCGGACTGACCGGCGGCGGTCGGGTGGTAGGACTCGTCGATGGGGATCGTGACGCTGTTCAGCCAGGCGCTGCCGGAGCAGATCTCATGCCCGGTGAAGGTCGCGGTGACGTCACCGAAGCTGAAGCCGTGGTCGGCGGCGCGTTTGGCGGTGACGGAGTTGAGAACATCGGCGCCGCCGTTGATCGCGGCACGCTCGGCCTCGGTGAGGCCCACCGCGCAGGAGCCGCTGAGCTTGTAGAACCGCGGGTAGCCGAGGACGACGACATGCGCGGAGGGGGCCTTGGCGCTGATCGCGTCGTAGACCTGGTCCAGCTTGCCGGGCAGGGTGTTCTGGACGAAGTTCTTGGCGCTGTTGACCGCGTTGATGCACGCGGACTCGGACTGGAGCACGCAGGTCATCATGATGTCGGCGAAGCCCGCGTCATTGCCGCCGATGGAGATGGAGACGAGGCCGGTACCGGAGTTCAGCGGGCCGAGCTGGTTGTTCAGCACATCGCCGGTCTTGGCGCCGGAGCAGGCGGTGAAGTTGAAGCTCGAGGGGGCGTGCGAGGCGGCCCAGAGCGCGGGGTACGCCTTGGTGCTGCGCTTGCAGCTGCCGCTGGCGCCGTCGTAGCTGCCCGCGCCGACGCCGGATGAGTAGGAGTCGCCCAGCGCCACATAGGCGGGGCCCGCGCTGTTCTCGGTGGCCTGGGCCGAGCCGGCCCCGGTGAGGGCGAGGACGGCACCGACGACGAACGCACCCATCGTCGCCGTGAGTCTGGACAGTTTCATTCGATCTCCCTAGCAGGATCACTGCTGTGCCGATGTGAGGCGCGATAGCCCGAAAAATGAGCAATCGCGTTCGAAACCGTCAGTCACACCGCGGGGATCGATTGCGGCGGTGTGACATGGATATGTCATCCCGCTAAACCGGCCAATCTATGCGGGTAGTTGGCAAAAATCTTTCGATGCCGATCCTGGCGCCACGCCGCTCACCCGGCTCGCCCGGCGGCGACGCATGACACGAAGTCAGGACTGGGACAAGGGCGCGCCGGAGCTGGTGAACCGCTACGCCACAACGGGTAAGACTGTCCGTAAACGCCCCCATTCCGGTGGGCTTCCGTGGAACAGCTCGGTAAACGGCCACAAACCTTGGTGCGCCCTCGCTCCCCGTCCTGGATCATGGGGCGGGTGCGCTGACCGACGCACCAGGCCCCCCGTTCTCAGGAGGCAGACCCTGCCTACGACACCCGCCGAAAAGTCCCTCCCCATCCGGCTGAACGTCGATGACAGCGATTCGCCGTCAGATGTCGTCGACGCGCTCTTCTTGGGACGCTTCGCGACCGGCGAGCAGCCGTACGCCCGCAGTCACTCCGTCGACCGGGTGAGGTCGGGCGCCACGCTGCTGCCGCCGTCCGCGACCGTGCTGCGCGCGGCCCGTGACGACGACCGCAGCGCGACGCTCGCCGAGGGCGACGGCTGGACCCTGCTGATCTCCCGGTGGAACCGGGGGGCGGACGTGACCGTGACCGCCGTGGACGACGACCTGGCCGAGAAGGTGCTGCACCAGGCCGTGGACGGGGCGGAGGACGAGCCGGAACCGCAGCCGGAGAACGTGGCGATGGGATTCTGGTACGTCTCGCCGCGGCGCGGCCCGCACCGCACCACGCGGCAGATCTCGGCCGGGACCTGGGAGGAGATCCGCGGCAACTACACGGCGCCGGTGGCCGAGGCCATGGACGGGCTGATGAAGGTCACCCCGGACGACATCGCCGGCCGCCTCCTGCTGCTGCACGGCCCGCCCGGCACCGGCAAGACCTCGGCGCTGCGCACCCTGGCCCGCTCCTGGCGGGACTGGTGCCAGGTGGACTGCGTCCTGGACCCGGAGCGGCTCTTCACCGACGTGGGCTATCTGATGGACATCGCGATCGGCGAGGACGACGGCACGGCCAAGGGACGCTGGCGGCTGCTGCTCCTGGAGGACTGCGACGAGCTGATCCGCGGCGAGGCCAAGCACACCGCGGGGCAGGCGCTGTCCCGGCTGCTGAACCTGACGGACGGTCTGCTCGGGCAGGGGCGCAATGTGCTGGTCGGGGTGACCACCAACGAGGATCTGGAGCGGCTGCACCCGGCGGTGGTCCGGCCCGGCCGGTGTCTGGCCCGGATCGAGGTCGGCAAGCTGACGCGGCCGGAGGCGGTCACCTGGCTCGGCGGGGAGATCGACGACCGGGAAGGGGTCATCGGGCGGGACGGGGCGACGCTCGCGGAGCTGTACGCGCTGCGGCGCGGCACCCGGCCGCCCGCCGTGCCGTCGCAGTCGGCGGAGTCCAACGCGGGGCTGTATCTCTGAGCGGCCCCCGGTGGGCGTCCGTGACACGCCCACCGGGGGCGTCGGTGAGACGCCCACCGGGGGCCGACTCAGCCGTACAGCTCCCGGAGCCGTAGTCAGCCGCGCAGCTCCCGCGACCGCAGTCAGCCGTACAGCTCCCGCAGCCGTACGGACAGGCAGGTCACACAGCCCTCCATCTTCTCGAACTCGCTGATGTCCACCGGCACCGGCTCATAGCCGAGGTCGGCGAACAGCTCGGCGCTGCGCGGCGCGCTCGCCGCCATCAGCAGCTTGCCGCCGCCGAGCAGCACCACATGGGCGCCGGACTCCTCGGGGACGGGGAGGAAGCGGGGGAACGCGGCCGGGTCGTCGACGAGGGGCGGGTAGCCGATGACGGTGCCGTCCGGCAGCGCGGTGACCGCCGACTTCAGGTGGAGCACCTTGCTGACCGGTACGGCCACCACCCGCGCGCCCAGCGGCTCCAGCGCGGCGCGCAGCTGGCGGATGCCGTCGCCGTTGGTGCGTCCGCCGCGGCCCACGTAGAGGGTGTCGCCGATCTTCAGGACGTCCCCGCCGTCCAGCGTCCCCGGCTCGCGGATCCGGTTCAGCGAGCAGCCGAGGGCGGTCACGGCCTCCTCGGCGGTCACGGTCTCGGGCCTGCGGGACTCGGCTCCGGGGCGGCCGATCACCGCGACGTTCCGGTGGACGACCATGGTGTCCTCCACGAACACCCCGTCCGGGCAGTCGTCCAGCGCGGGCAGCTCGACCGTCTCCCAGCCGTGCGCGCGCAGCGCCACGACGTAGACCTCCCACTGCCGCAGGGCCAGCGCGGGGTCGACCGGGGTGCGGTCGATATGGGTGACCAGCCCGTCGGCGAGGCGGGGGCTGGGGCGCCGGACGAGGGCTTTACGGCTGGTCGTACGGCCGGTCATGGGGTTGGGCAGCGCGCTGGTCATGGGGGACAGCATGCCAGGCGGGGGCACGGCCCGAGCCACCCCGCCGGGGTCACTCGGAGTCGCCGTAGACCGCGCGCAGGGCGTCCTCGACGGTGGCGAGGGCGGCCGCGCGGTCCAGGCCCAGTCGGCGCGCCCGCTGGGCGTAGGTCTGGGCGGCCTCGGCGGCCCGGCGCAGGGTCGCGTCGCCCGCCGCCGCGATGAAGGTGCCGTGGCGGCCGCGGGTCTCGATCACACCGTCCGACTCCAGGGCCCGGTACGCCTTGGCGACGGTGTTCGCGGCCAGCCCCAGCTCCTCGGCGAACCCGCGTACGGTGGGCAGCTTGTAGCCCACGGGAAGCGCGCCGGAGCGGGCCAGCTCGGCGATCCGCGCGCGGATCTGCTCGAACGGGGCGGTCGCCGCGTCCTGGTCGACGGTGATCTGCAAGGCCACGTTGGGGCTCCTGGGGCGTGGGGGCGGGACGGTGTTTGTGGCACCCATTGTGTGCCAAGCCGAGGGGAACCGTGCGCCAGCTCGAGGGGAACCGCACGGCCCCGGTGATCTAGCCCACGAGCTGGGGAAATTGGGGGGCGGGCCGGGCTGACAGGCCGTAATCTGCGCAACCATGACCATGACTGTGCGCGATTTCCGGGCCACCGACGCGGAGGCCGTGGTGGCGGCGCGCCGCGCCGCCTTCCCCTATCTGGTGACCACGCCCCGGACGGTGGCCTGGGAGTCGGAGAGCGCGCCCGTCGAACAGCACTACCGGCTGCTGGTCGCCGAGGCGGACGGGCGGGTGGTGGGTTCGAGCGAGATGGGCGTCTTCCACGACAGCGACGAGCCGGGGCTGGCCTTCGCCAATACGACGGTGATCGCGGGGGCGCGCGGGCGGGGCGCGGGGTCGGCGCTGGTGACCGCGGCGGAGGAGTATCTGTCCGGGCTGGGCACGGCGAAGATCTTCGCCTGGACGCTGGACGAGTCGCGGTCGGTGACCTTCGCCGAGCGGCGCGGCTACCGTCGTAGCCGCTGCTCCCGTGTCCAGCGGCTGGACCTGACGGCGGCGGCGCTGCCGCCGCTGAACCCGGGCGGCCTCCCGGACGGGGTGGAGCTGCGCACGGCCGCGGACTTCGCGGACGATCCGCGTCCGCTGTACGAGGCGGATGTGGAGTGCTCGGTGGACGAGCCGGGCGACGTGGACACGGCCGCGCCGCCGTACGCCGAGTGGCTGGCCCTGACCTGGGAACATCCCGCGCTGGACCGCGAGCTGACGTCGGTGGCGGTGGTGGACGGCGCGGTGGCCGCCTACAGCGTGGCCCATACGGACGGCCGGGGCCGCTACTGGTCCGGTATGACCGGCACCCGCCGCGCCTTCCGCGGCCGCGGGCTGGCCAAGCTGACCAAGAACGACTCGCTCCACCGCGCCCGCTCGGCGGGCTGCCGGGAGGCGTTCACCGGCAACGACGGCGACAACGGTCCGATGCTGGCGGTCAACAAGTGGTTCGGCTACGAACCGGCGGCCACGGAGTGGCGCTACGTACGGGAGCTCTCGGCGTAACGGAGTGGTCAGCGCGATTGGCGCAACCCCGAGATGAGCAGCCCGACGAGGTGGCGTGCGTCATAGCGGGGGTTGTTGCCGGCGCCCGCGCAGAGGCTGCCGACGCCGCGCATCAGCTCGTAGGCGTCCTGGCCGGAGCGGATCTCACCGGAGGCGACCGCGGCGTCGAGCAGCTGGGTGCAGACGGGCATGAGCCGGTCGATGAAGTAGGAGTGCAGGGGGTCGAAGCAGGGGTCGTCGGACTGGAACACGGCGGCGAGGCCGTGCTTGGTGACCAGGAAGTCGACAAAGAGGTCGATCCACCGGCCCAGTGCGGTGTGCGGGGTCTCGCCGCTCGCCAGCAGCGCGGGAGCGGCCTCCGCGAGGGCCTCCACCTGGTGCCGGTAGACGGCGACGATGAGGTCGGCCCGGGTCGGGAAGTGGCGGTAGATCGTGGCCGTCCCGACACCGGCCTTGGCCGCGATATCGCGTATCGGCGCTTCCACGCCCGAGCTGACGAACACCGCGGCGGCGGCCTCGAGCAGCGCCTTCTCATTGCGCCGCGCGTCCGCCCGCTTGGGCCGCGCCGCGCGCTCCGCGTCTTGATCGTCGTCGTTCACCGCACGCTCCCTTCGCACTTGAGTCTAGCCAACCGGGACAACGTCCCAGAACCTCCGACCATCAGAGCGGGGTCAGCCGATCGGGCCCCCCGGGGACGTACGCGATGGGGTCGTCCGGCTCATGCCAGTGGAGGGCGAAGCGGTGCCCCGCGCGATACGCCTCGAGGCCCGCGCGGCAGTACGCCACCATGTCGTCCGGCAACGCGTCCAGCGGGAACCAGCCCAGCTCGGAACACTTCCCGGGCTCCCGATTGACGGGCTCGCGCCCACCTTCCCCCAGCTCCGCCTCGAAGAACCACCCCGTACGGGCGTCCCCGGTCGGCGCCTTGTGCTGCAACACGAGAACGGCCCGCACCTCGTCCGGGCCGAGGCCGATCCCGATCTCCTCGACCGCCTCCCGGAGCATCGCGGCCCGCACGTCCTCACCGTCCTCGACATGCCCGGACGGGGCATGCAGCAGCCCATCCGCATAGCCCGTGTTCGCCCGCCGCGCGAGCAGCACCTCGCCGCCCCGGCGCAGAATCAGATGCACATCGACGATCTCCCGATGCCGCCGAACCGGCGCGAGATCCGCCACCAGGGCATACCGCTCGTCGCGGACGGCCCGCCCCCACAGCGCCGCGTCCGGCGCGAGCTCCTCGATCGACAGCCGCTCCGTCAACGGCCCGACCATCGCCGACAGCTCGGCGGCGGTCAGCCCGACGGGCTCGGCCTCGCCCCACCGCCCCTCGATCAGCACCAGCCGCCCACCCGGCCGCAGCAGCCGCACCCAACGCCGCAGCACCGCCCGCTGATCCGGCAGCATCCACAGCAGATGCCGCACCAGCACGACATCGAACCGCCCCTCCCCCACGGGCGGCTCCGCCGCGTCCCCGACGATCACCCTGGCCCCCGTACCGGCCAGCTTCGCCCGCGCCAGCTCGACCATGCGCGGCGACCGGTCGACCCCCGTCACCCGATGCCCCCACTCGGCCGCGAGCAACGCGAGGCTCCCCGTACCACACCCGAGGTCAAGCACATCCGCGCCCCGCTGGGGCAACCACCCCCGAAGCCGCCCGGCCCACGCCTCCCGCACGGCCGGGTCCCGCAGCCCGTGATCCGGCTCATCGTCGAAGCCCGCGGCGGCGGCGTCCCAGTAGGCGCTGGTCGAGGTCTCTGCACTCATGCCGCGATGGTCGCATCGACCACTGACAACGCCCGCTCAGGGACTCCGCCGCAGCACGAGCGTGACGAAGCCCAGCGTGCCGCGGTAGCCGGACAGCCACTGGGAGCGGTGTTCGGCGGCGGCCTTGTACGCGTCCAGGGCGTCGGGTTCCTCGCGGTGGTCCAGGGCCCAGCGGGAGAGGGAGCCGGTCCAGGACCACTCGTAGTCGTCCCACTCCCCGGCCGTGCTGACATGGCCGTAGACCGGCGTCCAGCCGTCCGCGACGACTCGGTCCACCGTCGTCGCGAGGTCCGCGTAGTCGTCCCAGGTGGCACCCAGCGCGGAGAGGGCGGCGGCGTCGGGTTCGCGCTCCCAGAAGCCGTCGCCCACGAGGACATGGCCGTCCGGGGCGAGGAGTTCGCGCGCCGCCGCGAGAGTGGGCAGCAGACCGCCGAAGGCGTGCGCGGCGCCGACGCTCAGGACCACGTCGAAGCGGTGCGCCGAGGCGAAGACCGCGGCTTCCATCTCATGGAGGACCAGCCGGTCCGCGACCTCGGATTCCTCCGCGCCCTCGCGCGCCTGCTCCAGGGCCGCGGTGTGGATGTCCACCCCCTCGGCGCGCATCCACGGATAGCGGACCAGCAGCCGCCGCAGCCATTCGCCGCCTCCGCAGCCGAGGTCGAGGGCGCGGTCGGCCTCGTCCGCCACCGCCCGGTCGAGCAGCCGGGCGACCGACTCGTCGGCGATCGGGGCGGCGATCGGATGGTCGGCGTGCGCGAGATGGGATCTCCGTTTACGGTCCATCCGCACAGCGTGGCAAGACCCGTCCCGGTCCGCAGGTTGTTTTCCGGGCTTGGTTCCGTTTCCGGGGCGCCCAGGACTTCCCGCGGCGTCGATACGCGGCTCCGCCGCCTCCAATAACGGGAAGGGGCGGGGAGGGGAAGGGGAACGGGGAGGGGAACGAACCGCCGGACACCCCGCAGCGCCCTGGCCAACAGCCGCCAAACGCCCTTGACGGTCCGCATGTTAGCGGTAACACTCCCCCTCGTGGACTCCTTGGAGCAACCAACGAGCACCCCCTCACCACCACCTCCCCAACTCTTCAGCCGCGCCGCCGTAGCCGCCTCCTGCGTCGGCTTCGTTCTCATCGGCGCGCTCCAGGCGCTCTACGGGCCGTCGATCCCCGCCCTCCGCGACACCTACGGGCTGTCGCCATCCGCGGCCGGGATGGGCCTGAGCGCGCATTTCATCGGCGCGGTGGCGGGTGTCCTCGGCTTCGACCGGCTCTTCGGCCGGATCGGCAACCGCCGGCTGCTGGGCTGGTCCTACCTGCTCATGGCGGGCGGCGCGGCCGGGTTCGCGCTCGCGCCCGCCTGGCCGCTCGCCCTGGGTCTTGCGCTCCTCGCGGGGCTGGGCTTCGGCGGGATCGACTACGGGCTGAACCAGCTCTTCGCCGTCGGCTTCGGGCACCGTAGCGCCGCCATGCTCAACATCCTCAACGCCCACTTCGGCATCGGCGCCGTCCTCGGCCCGGCCCTCATCGGCCTGGTCGGGTCCGCCCACTACCCCGCCGTCTTCCTCGGCTTCGCCGCACTCACGCTGCCGCTGCTGCTGTGTCTGGCCGGGGTGCGCGACGAGGCCCCGCCGCGCGGCGGCGGCACCGGGGCCGACAGTGGCGCGGGTGGGCACACCGACCCGCGCCGCCGCGTCCGCGCCCGCAGCCTCGCCACCGTCCTGGGCGCCTTCGTCGTCCTCTACGTCCTCCACGTCGCCATCGAGTCCGGCGTCGGCGGCTGGGAGCCGACCCACCTGGAGACCATCGGTTACGGGGCGACCGCCGCCGCCTCCGCGACCTCCGCCTTCTGGCTGATGATGACGGTCGGCCGCTTCCTCGTCGCCCCGCTCGCCCTCCGCTGGTCCGCCCAGGCGATCATCGCGGTGAGCTGCGCGGGGATGACGGGGTGTCTGCTGCTGGCCGCGATCCCCGCCGCGGCCCCGTACGCGTACGCGGGCGCCGGGCTGTTCATCGCGCCGATCTTCCCCACCGGACTGCCCTGGCTGCTCCGGGCGGCGCCGCGCGCCCACCGGGCCGGGGCGCTGGTCATGGCGGCCTCCATGGTCGGCGGGGTCGCCGCACCGCCCGCGCTCGGCAAGGCGATCGAACTCGCGGGCGTCCGCGCCGTACCGCTGATCCTCTGCGCCATCTCCGCGGTGTGCCTGATCACCACCGGATGGCTGATCCGCGCCGCGTCCCCGTCCGTACTCCCTACGCCGCCCGCGCCCCCTACGTCACCCGTGCCCCCTCCGTCACCCGAACTCAAAACGCCACCCGACGAGCAGCCCGCCCCCGCCGCCGAAAGGACCCCCTGACGCCCATGCCCGCCGACCAGCCCGCCCTGACGCTCTCCGACGACGGTTTCCTGCTGCACGGTGAGCCCTTCCGGATCCTCTCCGGCGCCCTCCACTACTTCCGCACCCACCCCGACCAGTGGGCGGACCGGCTGCGCAAGGCGCGGCTGCTGGGGCTCAACACCGTGGAGACCTACGTCCCGTGGAACCTCCACCAGCCCGCCCCCGGCACCCTGGACCTCGACGGCCTGCTCGACCTCCCCCGCTTCCTGGAGCTGGCCCACGCCGAGGGGCTGCGCGTACTGCTGCGCCCCGGTCCTTACATCTGCGCCGAGTTCGAGGGCGGCGGGCTGCCCTCCTGGCTGACCGCCCAGCCGGGCCTGCGCCCGCGCAGCCGCGACCCCCGCTTCACCGCCGCCGTGGACGCGTACCTCGATCTGCTCCTGCCGCCCCTCGCTCCCCATATGGCGGCGCGCGGCGGCCCGGTGATCGCCGTCCAGGTGGAGAACGAGTACGGGGCGTACGGCGACGACACCGCCTATCTCGCGCAGTTGGCCGACGCGTTGCGCACCCGTGGCGTCGAGGAGCTGCTGTTCACCTGCGACCAGGCGGACAAGTCGAAGCTGGCGGCCGGGAGCCTGCCCGGAGTGCTCGCCACCGGCACCTTCGGCGGCCGGATCGGCGACTCGCTGGAGGTGCTGCGCACTCACCAGGAGAGCGGGCCGCTGATGTGCGCGGAGTTCTGGATCGGCTGGTTCGACCACTGGGGCGAGCCGCACCATGTACGGGCGGCCGACGACGCGGCGGCGGACCTGGACGCGCTGCTGTCGGCGGGCGCGTCGGTGAACATCTACATGTTCCACGGCGGCACCAACTTCGGCTTCACGGCCGGCGCCAACCACGACCACGCCTACACCCCGGCCGTCACCTCCTACGACTACGACGCGGTGCTCACCGAATGCGGCGACCCGGGCCCCAAGTACGCCGCGTTCCGCGATGTCATCGCCCGCCACGCCGCCGTCCCCGACGAGCCCGTCCCGGAGCCCTCGCCCAAGCTGCCGCCGACCGACGTACGGCTCACGGACTCGGCCAACGCCCTGGTCTGCGCCGAATTCCTGTCCCCCGGTGAGCAGTTCACCGACCCGCCCACCATGGAGCGGCTGGGCCAGGCGTACGGCTTCGTCCTCTACGGCACCGAGCTGCCCGCGCTCGGCGACCGCGTCCTGCACTTCACGGGCGGGGTGGGCGACCGGGCACAGGTCTTCGTCAACGGCGCCCCGGCGGGCGTCCTGGAGCGCGAGTGCCACGAGGACACGCTGCATGTGCGGAGCCCGGAGTACGGGGCCCGGCTGGACGTCCTGGTCGAGAACATGGGCCGGGCGAACTACGGCCCGCGCATCGGCGACCCCAAGGGCATCACCGGCCCGGTCACCCTCGACGGCGAGCCCCTGGAGAACTGGACCTGCCATCCGCTCCCCCTGGACCGCCTCCCCGAACTGCCCTTCCGTGGCACGGGCAACACCCCCGTCGCCGGTCCGTCCTTCCACCGTGGCACCTTTACGGTGGACACCCCCGCCGACGCGTTCCTCGCCCTGCCCGGCTGGACCAAGGGCGTGGCCTGGGTCAACGGCTTCAACCTCGGCCGCTACTGGTCGCGCGGCCCGCAGCGCCGCCTCTACGTACCCGCGCCGGTGCTGCGGCCGGGGACGAACGAGCTGGTCCTGCTGGAGCTGCACGCGGCGACGACGCGCACCGTACGGCTGACGGACGAGCCGGACCTGGGCTGGACGGACGAGAGCTGAGTCGTACGAAAGCTGAGACAGTCGTACGAGAGCTGAGTCGTACGAGACCGGCAAGGGCCGAGACGGACGAGGGGAGACACCACGGACATGGGCGAGCCGGAGGAGGAGGCGGCGGCGGGCGGGCCCCAGCGCGTCCGGCGGCGCCGGGCGACGGCGGGCGGCGGTGCGGTGATGGCCGACGTCGCCCGCCGCGCCGGGGTCTCCGGCCAGACCGTCTCCCGCGTCCTCAACGACCACCCCCGCGTCCGCCCCGAGACCCGCGAACGCGTCCGCGCCGCCATGCGCGAACTGGGCTACCGCCCGACCGCCAGCGCCCGCACCCTGGCCAGCGGCCGCAGCCGGACGCTCGGCGTGATCTCCTTCGACGCGGCCCGATTCGGCCCGGCCGCCACGCTGGTGGGCATCAACGAGGCCGCGCAGGAGGCCGGTTACCTGGTCAGCACGATCGCGCTCACCGCCGCCGACCAGGAGGCGGTGCGCGGCGCGGTCGACCGGCTGCTCGGCCAGGGCGCGGACGGCATCATCGCGATCGCCCCGCAGCGCTCGGTGGGCGAGGCCCTGGTCGAGGCCGACCACGGCAGGCCCATGGTCACCCTCGACAAGAGCTTCGGCGCCCGCTTCCCCGTCGTCGCGGGCGACTCCGCGTCCGGCGCCCGCCAGGCCACGGAACACCTGCTGCGCCTCGGCCACCGCACGGTCCGCCATATCGCGGGCCCGGTCGGCTGGATCGCCGCCGAGGCCCGGGTGGACGGCTGGCGGGCCGCCCTGAAGGACGCGGGCGCGGAGGCCCACGAGCCGCTTTTCGGCGACTGGAGCGCGGATTCGGGCCACGACCTGGGCCGCCGCATCGCCCACGACCCGGATGTCACGGCGGTGTTCGTCTCCAACGACCAGATGGCGGTGGGCGTCCTCCGCGCCCTCCACGAGGCGGGCCGCCGGGTCCCCGAGGACGTGAGCGTCGTGGGCTACGACGACATCCCCGAGGCCGCGCATCTGCTCCCACCGCTCACCACGGTCCGTACGGACTTCACGGAAATCGGCCGCCGCTGTCTGGGCCTGATGCTCGACCAACTCGACCACCCGGACCAGTTGGAGCGCACCCCCGAGCCGGGGGTACGCGTGACCATCCCCACCGAGCTGGTCATACGCGAGAGCTGTGGCCACCTGTTGCGGGGTTCCGCTCGGCAGGCTCAGGGGTAGAGCCCGGCCCGGAAGGTGAACGAGACGAGTTGCGCCCGATCACGTGCGCCGACCTTCGTCATGGCCCGCACCGCATGCGTCTTCACGGTGAACGGCGACACGGACATCTGAGCCGCGATCTCGTCGTTGCCCAGACCGCTCGCGACGAGAACGACCACGTCGCGTTCCCTGGGGGTCAGAGCGTCGAAGCGCCGCAGCAGCTCCTGGTCGATCACCGGGGGCGGGCTGTGGGTCATATGGCCGATGAGCGCGGCCGTCGCGGCGGCCGACAGCGCACCGCCACCGCCGACGACCTCGTTGATTCCGGCGACGAGTTCGGCAGGGCTCACGGTCTTGCTCAGGAAACCGTTAGCGCCCGCGCGAAGGGCGGCGAGAACGATGTCGTCCTGGTCAAAAGTGGTCAGCACGATCACCCGCAGCTTTTCGGGTGGGTGCTCTTCGCGGATCCGGCGGGTGGCTTCGACACCGTCGATGCCGGGCATCCGGATGTCCATCAGGACCAGGTCGACGGGGTGGTCCCGGAGGAAGGGGACGACCTGGAGTCCATCGGAGAGATCACCCGCGACTACGAGGCTCGGGTCGAGCCCAAGCATCGTCCGGATGCCGGCCCTCATGTCGTCCTGGTCGTCGACGATCAGGATCTGCGTCATCGGACGACCGCTCCCAGGGGGCTGAATTCCGCATGGACCCGGAATCGTCCGTCGTCACCGTCTATCGTCAGCCGCCCGTTGGAGGACTCGACGCGTTCGCGCATTCCCACGAGCCCGAGTCCGCTGCCCGCGTCGGAGCCGCGGAGTGAATGCGAAGGTGAATGACCGACGCGGTTCTCCACGGTGACGCGGATCCTGCCGTCGCGCTCGCGCACCTCCACCGTCGCCGTCCCCTCGCCATGCCGATAGGCGTTCGTAAGCGCTTCTTGAACGACCCGGTAGACCGTCACGCCGATACTGGGCTCCACGAAACCGGCGGGGGTGTCGATGGAGTGCCGGACGTCGAGGCCGATGCTCTCGAAAGAGGCGATGAGTCCTTCCAGGCCATTGATCGACGGGGTCGGCCGGAGCGCATCGTCGCCGGAAGTGTCGTCTCCGAGGCGGAGGAGCGCGAGGATCCGTTGCGTTTCGACGACGACGGTACGGGCGCTGGACCTGGCCGAGACCAGGGCCTGCCGGGAGGATTCGGCGTCTTCGGGCAGCCCGATCTCCGCGGCACCGAGATGCAGGCTCAGCATCGCAACTTGGTGGCCGATGACGTCGTGGAGGTCCCGGGCGATGCGGAGCCGTTCCTCGGTCACTCGTCGGATGGCTTCGATCTCGCGGGTGGCGATGGCGTTCTCGGCGCGTTCCTCCAGGATCCACCAGTGGTCTCGATGGATGCGGAGCGCGGCCCCTGTCGCACCTCCCGCTATGGCCGAGAAGAGGGCGGCGGCTCCCACGATCGCGCCGCCGCGGAATCCTCCCAGCGTCATGAACGCCCCCAGGAAGAACGCCGCCACGATGCCGGTTCCGGCCAGCGGCTGCTTTCCCCTGAGGGTGACCGAGAACAGCACGAGCACCGCCATCATCCACACCGACAGGGGGTCATGGCCCACCGCCGTGACGGCGAAGGACGCCGCGCTCGTCACGACCAGCCCGGCCCACGGCTTCCACCAGGAGAGGGCGACACCGCCACCGGCGAGGAATACGGAGAGGGCCGTCGGCCCATCCGACCCTCTCAGTACCACGGCCACGATCTGCCCGGTGAACACGAGCGCGGCCACGGAATAGGCGACCCGGTGCAGCACCTCGGGGCGGCGGACCCATAGGGGCGCCGCGGGCCCGTCCTGATTGTTCTGCGCCTTGACCATGGCCTGATTCTCGTTCCCGTGTGCTGTGGCCGTGTACTTCGAACGAAGTAGACGGCGAACTTGCTTCGGCCGATTGGAGACGGCAGAACTCATTCGATCGAAATGGATGGCAGAACTACTTCGATCGAAGTACGCGGCCCCTCCCGAGGCCGCTGAGACTCGTCATCGAGGCGACCGCCTCACCCATCTCGATCACAACGGGACGCCCGATGACTCACACCACCGTAACTCCGCCCACGACCACGGCGACGCCCTCCGGGCTCCGATCGCTCTACCTGATCCGAGTCGCCTTCTCCCTGTTCTGGGCAGCACTCGTCTTCGCGACCTCCGCCTCGCTCGTGTCGACGGACCGGCCCACAGTGATCGCGGCCGTGCTGCTGATCATCTACCCCCTATGGGACGTCATCGCCACGCTCCTCGAGCCTCGTATGGCGGGCACCGGCTCCACGGACCGCGTCGGCACCATCAACGTGGCTCTCGGCCTAGCCACCACGGCCGGAATGATCATTGCCGTCTTCTCCACCATCAAGACGGCGCTCCTCGTGTTCGGCATCTGGGCCCTCCTCTCCGGAGCGATCCAGCTCGCCGTGGCGATCCGCCGCAGGCGCGCCGTCGGCGCCCAGTGGCCCATGATCATCAGCGGCGGCCAGTCCGTAGTCGCCGGTGCCACCGTCGCCGCCACGTCCGCCTCGGCGACGAGCGGCCTGTCCACCGTCGCCGGATACGCGGCCTTCGGCGCCTTCTGGTTCCTCGTCTCCGTCGTCACCCTGAGCATCCGCGGTCGACGCGTGGGGCTGGAGGCGTGACGCGGCGGCGTCACAGGTCCGCACCGTCGCGGCGGCGCGGGCAGCGGCAGGGCAGGCCACGGCGGCTCGCGAGCGCGACATCAGCGCCTTCCGCGCACCGCGCGCACCACCTCGGCCACGGCCCCGAGAATCCGTGCCCGATCCCGCGATTCGGCCCCGCCCAGGGCGGACCGGACGACGAGCACGGCCGCACCAGCCACGATCAACATGGTGACGACACCGCAGAAAGCGGCGGCGAGAAGCGGGTCCATTGCGGCTCCTTCGGAACACGGGAAGATGATGTCGATTGATGGTGTCGGGCCTGTCCTCACCGCCGCGTCGGCCGATCCTGGTGATTTCGGATGACCTCGCAGGTCCGAGCGGTAATGTGCGACGTTCCGACTCGGCCGACCCGGCCGAGTCGGGGGCATCGGGGCGAGCACGGACGGGGGCGGGGAGCCAATGGCGGGATCGCCGAAGTACGAGGAGGTACTGGCACGCCTGATGAAGCTGGCGGGCAGCCCCGCCGCGGCTGATGTGCGCGAGGAGATGAGGAGGGAACTTCCTCGATCGCAACGGCCTCCAGCGGACAGCACCATCGCGGACTGGATCGCGGGCCGGACGATTCCCCGCCAGGACGAGGACCTGGAAGCGTTCTTGTCCGCGCTGTATCGCATGACGAAGACGAGGCAGCTCCCCACGCCACAGCCGACCCTTCCAAGCCGACAGCAGTGGCAGAAAATGGCGAAAGAAGCGCGGGACGCCCGCCGCAAGGGGGCAGTCGTGCGAAGCGCCCCCGCCTCCTTGTCACCCCGCGTCACCGACGCTCGGCAAATCTGGCTGGACGAGGTAGCGGGTTCCCGGGCATGGCGGCTGCTGAAGGCCGGCGACGAGGGACGGGCCGAGCCATTGCGGAAGCAGGCCCTGGGAGTCGCCGGTCGTCTGGCCGAGCTGTACGAGGAGGCGCGTGAAGCGCTGACCGACGACCCATGGCAGGACACGAACCTGGCACCACGCACCGCCCGCAGGATCAATCAGCTGCTCCACATGGTCTGGCGCGACGAGCAGGACGCACTCGTTCCCGCCGAGGCCGCCCTGCTCGCGCTGCTCCCCTTCCTCCACCAGGTTCACCGGACGCGTACCGCCGCCGAGCTGTCCCGCGTCAGCCCGACCGACCTGCGGCAGATGAACTCGGCCGATCCAGAGCGGCAGGCGTACGAGGTGCTGCTGCGGGGGCACGAACGGCTTGTGCGCCGGACGGAACTCGGCCATCTGAGCGACCGTCCGGACGGACGCCGGGAAATCGGGTGGTGGCTGTTCCATCAGTGGGCGAAGCGGCAGCCCGGACAGCCGCAGGCGCTCCGGAGGGCCATGGACGTGGACGGCACCGACATCGGGGCAGCACTCGATCCGGAGCTGCTGCCCCGGCTGCTCTCCTCCGCCCGTGTGACCCCGCAGGAGCTGCACAGTGCCGCCCACGAGGGGCACCGGCGCAATGAGGTGTTCCCGCTCGACTTCGGTGGCCGCGACTTCCAGGACGTGCGAGAGCGGTTGCTGGGGCTGGTGATCGCGGTGGCCCATGGCCTGGCGATCGAGGTCACCGACCTGTCGTCGGCGATCGTCAAGCACGTGGGAATCCCCGACCCCCTCGATCCCGCCCGGCTCCTCGCCACCGTGCGAGCGGCGTCCTGGCGCCACCACCTGGATGTGCTCGGGCTCACGGCGGAGTGCGACCACCCCGCGACTGTGGCCGCCCTCACCGACCACGCCTTACGGGTGGAGTCGCTGCTGCGCGGCATACGGCAGACCGCCGTACCGGAGCTCGGCACGCTCCCGGTGTACACCAACGCCGACCAGGTACGTGACGTCGACGCCCTCAGCACGCCGGGGTCCGCCGACAGGGTCATCCGCTTCCGGCTCGACGAAGAACGCGTCCAGGAACTCCTCATGGGCGAGAACCTCTACCGCGACCGTTCCCTCGCCATCCGCGAGCTGTATCAGAACGCCCTGGACGCGTGCCGCTACCGCCGGGCCCGGGAGCAGGCCCGCAACGGCCCGGAGGACGACACCTACCAGGGTCGGATCGCGTTCCATCAGGGGATCGACGAGGAGGGCCGCTTCTACCTGGACTGCCGGGACAACGGTGTCGGCATGAACGAGATCATGCTCTCCGAGGTCTTCTCCCAGGCCGGGGTCCGCTTCACGGATCTTCCTCGCTATCAGGAAGAGCGACAGGAGTGGCACAACCAGGGCATCACCATCTACCCGAACAGCAGATTCGGCATCGGTGTGCTCAGTTACTTCATGCTCGCCGACGAAATCCGCGTCACCACATGCCACATGGATGGAATCAACGGCAGGTTGACGGAGATCACCGTCCTCATCACCGGGCCGGGACACTATTTCAGGATCCGCCCGACCGGCCGACCGGGGACCATCGGGACCACAGTCCGCCTCTATCTGCGGAACGGCGACAAGGCACTCTCATGCGTCACGGAACTCCGGAGATTCTTGGGCATCGCTGAATTCAGGACCACCGCGAAGCACGGAACGCAGCGGGCGGAGTGGCCGCCGGGCGTCATGAACCCCCGGGAGGCACCGGGATACCGGTACGACGGCTTCGAGGCCTACGGTCGACTGGCCAGTTGGTCCGCGAGTCCCGGGTGCAGGGGCGGTCAGGTCGTCTGGTGCGAGTCCGGCGGAGGCGTCCTGGTCGACGGAATCTATGCCGAGCCCCGCGTACGGCGAGGTGTATTAACCGACCCGGATGGTCTTGGCAAACTCTATGGTGCCGTGGTGAACCTCACCGGAGAGAGCCGCCCCAAGCGGCTTTCCGTGGATCGCACGGAGATCCTGGACGACGATGTCTGCCTGGAGGTGGAGCGGCTCATCAGGGCAGCACTGCCGACGCTGCTCACCTCCGAGCCCCCGGTGCTGGATACCGACTGGCTGGAAAATGTCGCGGGATGCAGCCCCAGGCTCGCCGATATCGTGGCCGAGGCGGCCGGAGCGGCGGGCCATGAGCTGGAATTGCACGACCATTCCTCGCCTGTCGCCACAGCCGGGTTCTTCCCGCAGGACATACACATCGTCCATCGCGACGACTCGGGACTCTCGGAGACCGAAACGGTGCTGGGCGAAACGCTGTCGGGACACGTGTACGGCCATCCGGACGACGCCACCCTGCTGTGGCGCTTACTGGCCCAGCGACCCAACGCCGAGTTGGCCGCGCTGGTCGAGATCGTGCCGGAACTCGCCCGAGTCAGGAGCGTACTCGCCGCCCTCCCCTCGGACGTCTTCATACGAACCGCCCACTTCAAGAAGTGGAATGATCGAACGTGGCCCGGCAAGGACGCCACGGCCATGCAACTCGCCACCCCGGGCCATGCGCTCTTCGTAGCCAGCGTCTGCGGGACGTCATACGGAGAAGTCGTCTCGCGTATGGAGCAGCTCCGCGTGCCGTCTCCGGCCCGGCCCAGTGGCGCCCCCGTAGTCGACGCGGTTGGCCTCGCGCTGCTCACCGATGACCTTCACGGACTCAGCCGCAACGGGGAGACGGAGGTGTTGTACTGGATCGAAGCCGACGAGCCGGTGCCACCGGGACATCTCCTGACCGCCAACTTGGTGCTTGACATCAGCGTGGAGGAAGCCGTTCGCCGGATGAGAGCCTTGGGCTTCACCGTCCCGGACGAAGACGCGTTGCCACCGAATCCGAACGAGCTGACACTGCGGGTGCTCAGCACGTGGCTCAACGGTAAGTGGCCCTGGCTGGACCCGTCCGAACCCGTCGCGCTCGACCATGTCCTCCGGGCGGCCGTGAAGTTACAACGCCCGGTACTGGAGGTGACACAGGAACTTCGAACCTACGGTTACCGCGTGGAGATCGACTCCACCCATGAACGGTCGGCCGACAACCTCCTGAGACAAGGCGCGGAGTGGGGCTGGGACATCGAAGACTGGCAGGGCCTGAAGGACGGTGAGACGATTCCGCCTGGTCTGCTCGCCCGTACATCACTCGACCTGAGTGTTCCTCTCATCGAGGTCGCCCGGCGGATCCAGAAACTGGGCTTCGCCCCGCCCTCCGCTCTCCCGGATCACGCGGACGACACGGACAGGGCAGTCCTCAGTGTCGATGCTGACGGCGAAGCCCCTTGGCTCACAGTCCACACCGACCTGTATGTCGATCACGTGGTGAAAGCGGCTGTGGCGACCGGGCTCTCACCATCAGCGGTGACATCCCGGCTTCACGCCTACGGGCTCGTACCGCCAGACCCTCCGTTCCCCGCACGCGCCGAGCCGAACGATGTCCGCCTGCTCAAGATGGCGACCGTCTCCTCCGAGACCCCCTTTTCGGAGGACGAGCCGGTACCGGTTCACCAAGTGATCCAGATCGCCATCGAACTCGGCGTATCACCCGCGGCCGTCGTCGACCGTCTCGCCCAGTACGGTCTGCGCACCTCCCTCGACACAGCGCCGGCGAAGGGGAACAGATTCGATTCCGACCTTGTCAGCCTGGGACTGAAGAGCGACGATCCACGCGAAGAATGGCCGCCACTCGACTGGGACAAGCCGGTACCGCTTCACCATCTGATCGCCGCCTCGGCCAGACTGTTCCTGGAGGCGCGTGAGGTCACGGAGCGCCTGTCCGCCTTTGGCTTCCGCGTTCCCGACTACCAGTCGGCCCAGGTGGACGAGGTGGACCGCCGCCTCTGCGCCGAACAGCACCAGTGGGGCAACGAGGCCAGTTACCTTCCCCTCGGCCTCCGCCGCCCCATCGCCGATTTCCTTCTCATCGCCCGTTTCTCGGGCCTGCCGACGGGCGAACTCGTAAGGCGACTGGAACGCTTGGGGGTCGACCTCCAACGAGTGGCCGACACCGTCCGCGCCACCCTGCCTCAAGTCCCCGGCCTGGTCATGGAGGACGGCAGCAACCCGCCCCCAGGGGCCCCGTGAGCGCCTTGTCAGGGAGAGGTCCCAGGCGTCTCGACCTCACAGCGCGCCACCCCGCTCCTGGCGATCCTGGCATCGCTGGTGATGAACGGCACGCCCAGGCTTTCGGCAAGCGCGACGTACTGGGCGTCATAGGCGGACAGGTTGCTCGACAGACCCTTGACTCGCTCCCACAGGATCAGCGTTTCATGCCGGTCAATCGGCAGGTCCCGATACGTCGCCACGGCCTTGCGGAGCTGCTTTTCGCTCAGCTTGGGATCACCACCGCGCCGCCCGCGCGCCAGGCCGAGTAGCGCCGACATGATCTCGTAATCGAGCAGGTGGGGTGCGGCGAGCCGATCCTCCTTCGCGACACGTTCACGCACCCCATGCCCGGTGGGCCCCTCGTCCGTCAGGAAGAAGACGAGCGCGGAGCAATCGATGACGATCAACGGCCCGCCCTTGCGTCGTCGATCGCGGCGAGCACGTCCGATGTACTCAGGCTCGCGCCGGCCTCGGCTTCGGCACGGGCCGCGACCTCGGCAAGGGTGGGCCTGGAGGCTTCGCCGACGAGGACGTCCAGCGCATACGCCTGGAGTGACTTGCCAGCCTGCGCGGCGCGGGCCTTCAGCGTGGCGAGGGCGTCGTCCGGTACATCGCGGATGGTCAGAGCGGTCATGCGCTGCATTTTAGCAGCGCTGCATGCATAATGCAGCTGCATCACAGGTCCGCACCGTCCCCGTGGCGCGGGCAGCGGCAGGGTGGGAACTGGCTGGACCGCAGGGGTTCGAGCTTGTCCTTGACCACGACGACGACCCTGCCGAGCTCCTGCGTGACGACCGCGCCGTCCGGCGAGACGCGGTAGACGCGCATCGTCATCCGTGGAGCGGTGGATTCGGTGTGTGAGAACACGTTGACCTGTCTTTCCGGTCGGCCAATTACGTTAAGTGCACACACCGTTGCGTTCCGACGCATAGGCTGGAAAGAGGCGACAAGTCCCAGCCAAGATCGCGGGACAAGAGGGGATACACCATGCCGTTCCAGCCACGCGAACTGTTTCCCGACCGCTCGGCCCGCGACCTCTTCGGCGCGGAGATCCGCCGCCACCGCGAGAAGGCGGACATGTCGCTGCGGCGACTGTCCGAGGTGCTCAACTACAGCAAATCGCACCTGGCCCGGATCGAGGCGGCGGAGTCCCTGCCGTACGACGACCTTCCGGCGAAGTTGGACGCGTGCTTTGGGGCGGACGGGTTATTCGCGCGGCTGTACGCGCTGGCGAAGAACGAGCCGTTTCCGGGCAAGTTCCGCCGAGTGATCGAGTTCGAGCGGCACGCCCTTGCCATCGAGCAGTACTCATGCGCGACCATCCCCGGCCTGCTTCAGACACCCGACCTGGCAAGGGAGTCGTTGCGCTGCGGAAACCGCCATGCTCCGGACGCTGAGATCGACGCAATGGTGAAGGCACGCATCGAGCGGCAAGCACGACTTGACCAAGTCAAGCCGCCTCACTGCTGGTTCATTCTCGACGAGGCCGTGCTTCGCCGCGCGGCCGGAGGACCGGAGGGGATGCGTCGACAAATGATGGCCCTGCTCAAGCGCGGGACACAGTCACACGTAACCCTTCAGGTCCTGCCGTTCAGCTCGGGCCAGCATGCGGAGGCAGGCGGTTCACTGACGCTCTATACGGTGCCTGAGGCGCCGAAGGTGGCCTACGAAGAAGGCAGTCGCTCCGGGACCATCATCGAGGATCGGGACGCAGTGGCAGAGCTCCAGGAGAACTACGATCTGCTCAGGGCCATGGCCCTCCCGCCTCGCGACTCCGAGGCGGTGATCCGAGCCGCTATGGAGGACTGGTCCTCATGCCAACCATCCCGGACCTGAGAGTTGCCGCATGGCGTAAGAGCAGCTACAGCAACAACGCGGGCGGCGAATGCGTCGAGGTCGCCGACAACTTCCCCGGCATCATCCCCGTACGCGACTCCAAGGACCCCGACGGGCCCGCCCTCATATTCTCGAACGACTCGTGGAGCGCCTTCATAGCCAGCCTGAAGAAGAAGGCAGGGATGTGAGCCGCCTCCTCGTCGTCCGCAACGCGGAACGCAGTGGGCCGGGGCGGCTCCTGCCGTGGTGGGAGGAGATGGGGCTGACGGTCGTCGAAACCGATGGCGCGTCGGCCCCCGCGTCCCCGGAGGGTTTCGACGCGGTGGTCCTGCTCGGTGGTGGCTTCCTACCGGATGCCGACGCGTACGCGCCCTGGCTACCGGCCGAACGGGAACTCGCCAGGCGTGCCATCGCCGAGGGCGTCCCGTTGCTGGGGATCTGCCTGGGAGCCCAGGTGCTCGCCGTGGCGGCGGGAGGGACCGTGCTCGGCGATCACGGTCGGCCCGAACGGGGCTCATGTGGTGTCCGGTTGCGGCCCGAGGCTGACGCCGACGCGCTGTTCGCCGGGGTGCCGCGTGAGTTCCGGGCCATTCAGAACCACCGTGACCAGATCACCGCGCTTCCCTCCGGCGCCGTCTGGCTCGCATCGAGCGACGCCTGTCCGGTGCAGGCGTTCCGGATGGGCGAGCGGGCCTGGGGCGTGCAGTTTCATCCGGAGGTGGGAGCGGACCGCCTCGACGGCTGGGACGAAGCCGCCCTGGCCGACGCGGGCCTGGACCTGGGTGCGCTCCGGGCCGAGGCCGAGCGGGTGGAGCCGGAGTCCGTGCGTACGGCGCGGCGGCTGGCGGCGAACTTCGCCGATGTGGTCCTCAGCGCAGCAACAGCTGGAGGCCGCCCAGCACCGTCGCCGCGATGACCAGCCGCTCGAAGAGCCGCTGATTGATCCGGTCCACGCACGCCTTACCGATGTACGCACCGGGCAGGACGAAGAGCGCCAGCAGGAGGTCCAGCAGCAGGGAGCGGCCGTCGATCAGGCCGAGGCTGACGCTGAAGGGCACCTTGGCGACGTTGACGATCAGGAAGAACCAGGCCGAGGTGCCCAGGAAGCCGAGCTTCCGGAAACCGGCGGAGAGCAGGTAGAGCGACATCACGGGGCCGCCCGCGTTGGCCACCATCGTGGTGAAGCCGCCGAGCACCCCGTACGAACCGGCCTTGAGCCGTGCGCCCGCCCCGTCGGCGGCCGGGACCTCCGGGGCCGCCGCCCGGGCGGCCGCACGGCGCCGCCACACCGTGACGCCCGCCATCAGGAGCAGGATCGCGCCGATGGAGGTCCGCACCTCCGCGTCCCCGGCCCACAGCATGAACACCGTCCCCACCACGACCCCGACCGCGACCGCCGGGAACAGCCGGAGCAGGGTCCCCCAGTGCGCGTGCCGCCGGTAGGTGCCCACGGCGAGCACATCGCCGACGATCAGCAGGGGCAGCAGCACACCGGTCGACTCCCGGGCCGGAAGCACGGCCGCGAAGATCGCGAGGCTGACGGTATTGGCGCCGCTGACGGCGGTCTTCGAGAAGCCGACGAGTATGGATGCCGCCGCGAGCGCGGCGAACTCCCAGAGGGTAACGGTGTACATGCCACGGAATCATTCCAGGCCACCGCAACCCCCCAGAGCCGGGGACCTATGGGATGCCCGGCGGAGCGTGACGCCTGCGGCGAGCTGTTCCCCTACCCGCCCCTTCCCACAACTGGGGCTCCGCCCCAGACCCGGGGGTCCAGGGACGGAGCCCCTGCCACGCGGCGGACACCCCCTCAGCGCACCGAGCCCTGGAGCGGCTCGGTGTCGAGCGTGACGCCGACCGGCGCGGGCAGCGTGAGCGGCTTGCCGAACGGCACGGTCTTGGTGCTCACAACTCCTCCGGCAGCATCTGCGGGTGCCCGGGGACAGCTATCAGGTCCTGTCCGTACGCCAGTCCGAGCAAATGTCGGGGTCGTCCTGGCGTTCCTTGCACACCTGCCAATGGATGACATCACGGCCACCCACTGACACGCTGTAATCCCTGGCCCCGGGGACGTCCTGCGGGTGCGACCTCCTCATTTCGGGCTCATGGGAGGCCACCCACGAGAAGTCGACGTAGCAGTAGTCGTCGTCATTCAGGTCCCGGTCGTCGATCCGGAACTGGTTCTGGGATGACAGCCACCGCGCCGCGCACTGCCTCTTGGACGATTCGTAGACCCAAGGAGTGTCGGCCACCGCCAGCGACGGACCGGCAAACATTCCTGCTGCGGCCATCGATACGATAACTCCACTACGTAACCGGGAAGCCCGGACTTTGGCTGATTTCATCGATTGCCTCTCCTCTCGAAGCGATTTCCCATATTCGCGCTCCTGTTCCTTACCTTGGCGGTGAGTCGTTCCGGGGGCACGCTGAAACCTCTGCCATAAAGCGCTGGCCACGGCCTTCCGGAGTGTCATACCGTCATGAAAACCGTAGGAGACGCCGTACCCGCTGAGCAATGTGCATAGTGTTCAATTCCGGGCGCCAATTGTGCACGGTGCTCAAAGGGCCCGCGCGGCGGTGATACGGAAGGCGTGGACGGCGTCGTGGATACCGACGCCGGTGGTGAGCAGATCGCGGCCGAGTGCGGCTTCGGCGGTGCGCAGATGGGCTCGGACCGTGTTGCGGCTGATGCCGAGGCGGCGGGCGGTCTGCTGCGCGTCGGTGTTGGCGTCGATCCACGCCCGCAGGGTGCGGTGCTGCGGGGCGTGCAGAGTCCCGAGGAAGCTCTGGGCCCAAGCGGCGGCGCGTTCGGTACGCAGCAGGCTCTCCAGAGTCGGGGGAGGTTGCTGCTCAACGGGTTCGGAGGCGAAGGAGGCGCTGGTGAGAGCGAGCGCCAGGTGGACGGCGGCGCGAGAGCGGACATCTGCCAGTTCCAGGCCGAGGGCCCGTTCCGCGCGTCTGATGTGGGCGGTGACGGTGTTGCGGCTGAGGTCGAGAAAGCGGGCCACAGCCGCTCGGGGTGCGCTCATGAAGAAGCGGGTGACGTCGACGGTGAGCGCCGGGAGAGAGTCCAGCGGGCGCAGCAAGTTACGGGACCAGGCGAGGGCGGGCTCCCGGGGCAGAACACCGTCCAACGACGTCTTTCCCGCATAGACGGCCACGCGGCCGGGCATGGTGCGGGCGGCGGCCAGGGCGTGGACGGCCTGGCTGTAGGCCCTGGCCGTCGCGCTGAGCGGATGCGGGCCGCTGACACCCAGCGCATAACCGGAGTTGTCGCGTACCAAGCGGGACAGCGTCTCGCCCCGGCCACCGGGCTGGATGCTGGAGCGTGTCTCATCACCGACGCCCCCGTCACCGGGTCCGTCGGTGATGAGACAGATCAGATGTTCCTTGAAGGCGGGGCACCGCACCATCAGATCCGGGCCGTGGTAGCCGGAGGGATCCTGGTAGGCCCGCTCGATCCGGTCGCGGTCGGCCGGCGGACAGTGCAGCAGATGGACCCGCAGCCGGTCGGCCTCCAACAACGGTGGAACGGCACCGGTCGTCATGCGGCGGGCCAGCATCGGCTCGCCCACCAGCAGCGCCTGGAACACCGCGAACCGCACCTGGTATGCCTTGTCGTGGAAGCCGTGCCAGGCCCGGTCGCCATTCCCGACACGGCGCAGGAGCGTGATGAGGCTGCCAGTGTGCGAGATCAGTGCGACCGCTTCCGGGCTCAGCTCCGACCGCGCGGCAGCCACCAGTACCAAGCGCGACCCATGCGCGCCGAGGGCTTCACAGCGCACGTGCCACACAGCGGTCTGGGTCGCGGCCGCGGCCAACTTCCCGCCGGATAATCGCGCGAGCAGCGGAGCGAGCGGTCGCAGAATCTCCCGGGGAAATCCCGTAGTGGACGATTCCACCGTGCCCTCATCGTCCACGACCAGCCCGATGCCCGCGCCGGTCTGTTGGTGCAGCCAGTCCAGGACCTCCCGCACATCCGGCTCGGCGTCGCGGGCCATTTGGCGTCTCATCTCGCGCAACAGCCCGGTCAGCCGTTCAACGTACCGCTGCTCCTTCGTGTCCGCCACGACGCCGTACCCCCTCTGCCCGACATCCCGTTGTCCTCTCGCACATCTCACGATGGCACCCGCGCCGCACCGGCGGGAGATGTCTGTCTCCGACTGCTCCAGGCCGATAGGGGAAAGCCGGGGATGCCGAAAATTTGCCCGCCCTCTGAACCGCGGGCTACTTGCATCCGTGTACATCCGTATGGCTCATGCCCCCAACCAGCCTTAGGGACGACTATGAGTTCCGCGCAAGCGATAGACGAACTGGCCCGCCGCCTGAGCGAGCGGTTGCGGGCCGACCGCCTTTTCCGTCCGGGCGATCCGTCGTATACCGACACGACAACACTCTGGAACGGTGCGGTGACCGCCCGACCGTCCCTGGTCGTACGGCCCCGCACCAGCGTGGAGGCCGCCGCTGCGGTCACCTCCGCGCGGGAGTTCGGTGTGGGTCTGTCCGTACGCGGAGGAGGTCATGACTGGGCCGGGCGTGCGCTCCGCGGCGGGTTGGTGATCGATCTCGGCTCTATGCGTGACGTACGGGTGGAGCGGGATACGGCTGTCATCGGAGGGGGGGCCGGGCCGGTGACGTCATAGCGGCTGTCGCTTCGTACGGTATGAACGTCGCCGCGGGCACCGCCGGTGTCGTCGGCATGGCCGGGCTCTCCCTTGGCGGAGGCTACGGCCCGTTGCTGGGCACGGCCGGGCTGGCCGCCGACAACCTGCTCGGAGCGGAGGTCGTACTCGCCGACGGCCGGCTCATCTCGACCGAGGACGACCCCGAACTGCTCTGGGCGCTGCGGGGTGGCGGCGGGAACTTCGGCGTGGCCACCTCGTTGCGCGTCCGCCTCCACCCCGATCGCGGACTCGTCGGCGGCATGGCCTTGTTCCCCTGGCAGGAAGCGTCGACCGTGCTGTCCCGTTTCGCGGGACTGATCGCCGACGCTCCCGACGGGCTCACCCTCCTGCTCGAGATGACCGTCGCCCCCGATATCGGACCGTGCCTGGTCGTCGTGCCGGTCTGGTCCGGTGAGCCATGGCATGCCGATGCCGCCATCGGCGCAGTCAAGCGACTCGGCACGCCGATCAACAGCACCGTCGCTCCGACCACACAGAAGGACCTCTGGGGGCAGTTCGATCAGAGCGTCCCCAACGGGATGCACTGGGAGCTGCGCACCCGCAACATCGCCGAACTCACACCCGACATCATCGACCTCCTGACCGGCTGGGCAGAAACACGCCCCGGACCCGGAGCAGGGATTGGGTTGCGTCAATTCCACGGCGCCGCCACTCGTGTAGGTGCTGACGACAGCGCCTTCGGCCTGCGTACCAACCATGTGGCCGTCGAAATCTCGGCGGGCCACGGACCTGATGAGGAACCTGCCGTCTACAGAGACTGGGTCGACAACGTCAGCAACGCCCTCGCACCCTTCGCTCTGCCCGGGGGCTACCCCAACTTCCTCCTGCCGGACCAGGCCGAACAGGTCGCGCACGCCTACGGCGCCCACCCGGAGCGCCTGGTCAGGGCCAAGGAATCCTACGACCCCGAACACGTCTTCACCGCGACCCCACTCCCCGACCGTGACATGCTGAAGAACTACACACCACAGAGCGAACTCAGGAGGTAATCACATGGCGGTCTGGGAGATGGTTCGAATAGTGGTGCCAGAGGGCAAGCAGGACGAATTCGAATCCATTGTCCGGTCGCATCTGCCGATCCTCGAGGAGGACAAAGGCTGTCTGGACCTGAAACTGTTTCGGGCCATTGACAAGGAAGGAGTAATCCTGCTGTGCGTTCAATGGGAGTCGCTGGAATACCATACCGAGGTGTTCGCGAAAACTGAGGGGTTCGTCAAGTTCGCCAGCGCGATGGCGCCCTTCTTCGCAGTGACCCCTGAGGCGTTTCACGCGAACGCCGTCATTGAGGGTTTCTGACGAGCGAGCTCGCCCGCAGGGTCTGGCCGCATGAGTTCCTGAGTCAACCTCACCGCGTGGGATTTGCCGGACGCTCGGGTGACGGGGGCGACGCCGGTCTCGGCGATGAACTGCTCGCAGGACTCGACGCGCTCCAGGATCGGGCCGATCTCGCCGATGATCTGCCCGAGGTTGACCTTCCCGATGCGGGGCAGGGAGGCCAGCAGCGGCGCGTAGGGATGCGCCCGAGGGTAACGGTGTACATGCCACGGAATCATTCCAGGCCACCGCAACCCCCCGGAGCCAGGGACCTCAGCGCACCCAGTCCTGAAGTGGCTCGGTGTCGAGCGTGACGCCGACCGGCGCGGGCAGCGTGAGCGGCTTGCCGAACGGCACGGTCTTGGTGCTCTCGTACCGGACCCCGTCGGGTTCACTGAAGACCGTGAGCTCACCGGCCTCCCGATCGACCAGCAGATACACCGGGATGCCCGTCTCGGCGTAGGCGCGTGGCTTCTCCACCCGGTCCCTGCGGTCGGTGTCGGAGTCGTACGAGGTGACCTCCACGACCATCAGGACGGGCTCGGCGTCGGCCCACTCCCCCTGGCCGACAAACGCGTCGCTGTGGGCGAGAGTCCCGTCGGGGCGGGCGTGGCCGTTGCGGTACGTCTCGACCTTGAGGCCCTGGTCGTGCAGCCACAGGTCGGGATGAGTCTGAATGCAGATCCGCGCCAGCCACTGGATGATCCGCCCGTGATCGCCGTCCGGCACCGGCGTGACCCCGATCTTTCCGTTGATGAACTCCCACCGCACCCCCTCCGCCACGCGGGCCGCCAACCGCGCGTACTCCTCGAACTCCTCCGGCAGCATCTGCGGACGATCGTGGGTCGCGGTCATGACCGGGAGCCTCCTTCGGGTGCGGTGCGCTCTCAGCGTAGCCGCTCTCAGTGGCCACTACCTGTGCGACTAAGGTGCACGCATGGTGACAAGGCGAACGCGGGACGGGCTGTTGGAGCTGGTGGACTGGCTCGAAGGGGAGCACGGGCCTGTCACCGAGGAGGAGCGCGCCGCCGCTCAAGCAGAGCTACGCGAAATCGACGCGGAACATGATCGCCGAACGGGCTCGCCCGCAGGGTGATACTGGGCGCATGAGCAGCCAGGAGTTCGTGCGGGCCGGGGGCGGGCTCGGGCATGGGCTCGGGGGGATGGTGGTGACGGCGGTCGGCTATCGGTCCCAGGGGGCGGCGCCGACGCTGCACCGGGGGCTGCCCTCGCCCTATCTGACGCTGATCTTTTCCCTCGACGGGCCTGTCGTCGGCGGCGTCACGCCCGAGCAGGCGCGGGGGCCCGATGCCTCGCGGGCCGAAATCGTCGTGGGCGGGCTGCACCAGCGACCGGCGTATATCGTCCAGCCCGGCCGCGAGGCCGGAGTGCAGCTGGCCGTACATCCGCTGGCGGCGCGCACGCTGCTGGGGCTTCCGGCGGGTGCGCTCGCCTCCGACGACGACCTGGTCACTTCCGGGGCCGACGTGCTGGGCAAGCGGGCCGCCGAAATTCGCGAGCGGCTGTGTGGGCAGCAAGCGTGGGAGGACCGGTTCGCCACGCTCGGCGCGTATCTGCGGGAGCGCGCGGCCGTTGGTGAGGGCGGAACGCCGGTGCGGAGCGAGGTCGGCGAGGCGTGGGCCTGGCTGGCCCGGCATCGGGGGGCCGGGACGCTGACCGGCCTGGCCGAGCATGTGTCGCTCAGCCCTCGTCGGCTGACCAGCGTGTTCCAGGCCGAGACGGGGCTGAGCCCCAAGCAGGCGGCGCGGCTCATGCGCTTCCAGCACGCCAGGAACACGGTGGTCCGGGCCGTCGCGGCGGGCCGGGCGCCGGACCTGGCCCGGGTCGCCGCCGACTGCGGCTACTGCGACCACTCCCACCTGGTGCGCGACTTCCGGCAGTACACCGGGGTGAGCCCCACCGCCTGGCTGGCCGAAGAGTGCCGGAATATCCAAGCCGGGGGCCATCTCTACGGCGAAGAGTAGAGCCCATGGACAACACCGCACCGAACCAGCAGCAGAAGCAGCACCGTGACCCCGCCATCTGGCCCACCCTCCAGGCCCACGACGCCGTCGCCCTGATCGACTTCCTGGTCGACACGGTCGGCTTCCTGCGCACGGCCGTCTACCAGGACGGGAACCGCGTCGCCCACGCCCAGCTCGACTGGCCCGAGGGCGGCGGCATCATGCTCGGCTCGTACGACCCGGAGACCAAGACCTGGTGCCTGGAGCCCGGCACCTTCGGGGCGTACGTCGTCACCGACCACGTAGACGCGCTGTACGAGCGCCTCACGGCGGCCGGTGTGCGGGTGCTCCGGCCCATCGAGGACCAGCCGTACGGCAGCCGGGAATTCGCCATCGCCGACCCGGAGGGCAACAAGTGGTCCTTCGGTACCTATCGCGGTGAGCCCCGGCCCGCCGACGGCTGACGTACGGCTATTCCTCCAGGTAGTGGAAGCCCGGCCGGGGGTGCATCAGGAACTCGTGGTGCGAGATGTTCCACGCGTACGCACCCGCCATCGCGAAGGCCACCCGGTCCCCCACCCGTAGCTCCGCGACCGGGATCCGGCTGGCCAGCACGTCCTTGGGGGTGCACAGCTGGCCGACCAGCGTGACCGGCTCCTCCCGTACGGCCGGGCGCGCCCACGGCCGGGTCCACACGGTGTCCGTGGGCAGCACCTGGAAGGGCTGGTCGTGCTGTTTGGTGGCGGGGGTGCGGATGTGGTGGGTGCCGCCGCGCACCACCGCGAACGCCTCGCCGCCGCTGTGCTTGATGTCCAGCACCTCGGTGACGTACCAGCCGCAGTAGACGGTCAGCGCCCGGCCGGGCTCGATCCGCAGGGTGAGATCGGGGTGGCGCAGGGCGAGGACCGCCATGCCCCGGCCGTAGGCGGCCCAGTCGAAGCGGCGGTCGGGGCGGGCGTAGTCCACGCCCATCCCGCCGCCGACGTTCACCTCGGTGATCTCCAGATCGTGGCGTTCGGACAGCTTCCGCGCCCAGTCGGCGATCGCGGCGGCCACGGCCACCTGGGCGGGGGCGTCAAGGCCGCTGGCGAGGTGGGCATGGATGCCGCGCAGCCGGAGGGGGCCGCCCGCGCCGCCCGGGGAGAGCTGGGGGAGGCAGCGCTCGACCGCCTCGGGGTCGAGCCCGAAGGGGCTGGGACGGCCGCCCATGGCGAGCGCCGCGCCGCCCAGGGCCGCGCCGAGCGCCCCTTCGCCATCCGCCCGCTCACCGGCCAACGGGGGATTGACCCGCAGGAGGACGTCCACGGTGTCGATCGCCGCGTCGTCCGCCGCCCCGGCCAGCAGCCGCAGCTCCTGCTCGCTCTCCACATGGAACCGCTCCACGCCCAGCGTCAGCGCCCGCCGCAGCTCCCCCTCGGTCTTGCCCGGTCCGCCGAAGGCCAGCGGCGCCCCGGGCACGGCCGCGCGGACATGCTCCACCTCACCGCCGGAGGCGACCTCGTAGCCGGTGACGTGGGGCGCGAGAGCCTGGAGGACGGCGGGCGCCGGGTTGGCCTTCGCGGCGTAGTACAGCTCGAGGCCCGGCGGCAGCGCGTCCCGTACGGCCCGCGCGTGCGCGCGGAGCGCGGCCAGGTCGTAGACGTAGGCGGGAAGGTCGTCGCCGGTGAGCTCCGTGGCGAGGGTACGGACGGCGGGGGTGATCAACGGCTGCTCCCGGGGTGCATGACGTGGGCCGCCTCGGACAGCAGGGCGGAGGCGAGCGGACTGGCGATACGGACATAGCCCGCGTGGCGGTCGGCCCGACGGCCCCAGCGGGTGAGGAGGTTGGCCTTCGCGGGCAGCGGCACGCCCGCCACGAGGGCGCGCAGCGCGGGCGGGTGGTCATGGGCCGCCGTACGCTCGCACAGCACCCGGCGGACCGCCGACCACAGCGCGGGCTCCAGCCCCGGGCAGCGGTCGGCGAGGGCGGCCACCATCTCGGCGATGTGGTTGACCAGCAGGCAGTACACCACCCGGTCCCAGCCGCGCTCCCGCTCGTACGTCAGCGGGCGGGCGACGGCCTCGGGCAGCGCGGCGAGCGCGGCGGTGTGGTGCTCGGGCACCAGCTTGGTGCCCTCCAGATCGCGGAAGAGCACCTGGTGCGGGGTGCCGTCGGCGGGATCGACGCCGATGACGACGTTCTGGAGGTGGGGTTCGAGGACCACGCCATGGTCGAAGTAGGCGGCCAGTACGGGCGGTACGAGCAGTTCCAGATACGCCTGCCACCACGCGGAGAGCCGGTCGGGGCCGGCGTCGGGGAGGAGCCGGGAGATCTGGGCGCCGCTGGTCGGGTACTCATCGGCGACGGCCGCCGCGAGCAGCGCGGTCAGGCCGGGCCGCAGCCGGGCGGCCAGCCCTTCGCGGACGATCACCCCGAAGCCCTCGATCAGCTGCCGGTCGCCGCCGTCGCCGCCGCTTTCGCGGTCGCCGAGGTCCAGCGTCCGGTACGCGGGTTCGCGCAGCAGCTCACAGCCGGGGAAGCGGGCGGCGAGATCGGCGGCGACCGGCTCCAGCAGCCGGGTCAGGGCGACGGCGCCGGACAGCTCGTAGTCGGCGTTCTTGCGCAGGCAGTTGGTGATCCGCACGTTCAGGCTGAACTTGAGGAAGTCCCGGCCGTCGTAGAGCGTACGGACCGACGCGGTGGGCGCGAACTCGGCACCGCCCGGCCCGAGGTCCAACACCTCGCCCCGGCTGATGGCCGCCCGCAGCAGCCGGTGCTCGCGCAGCATCGCGTACTGCCAGGGGTGCGCGGGCAGCAGCCGGTAGCCCTCGGGGACGGCGCCCTGCCGGTCCAGCGCGGCGAGCGCCCCGGGCCGCGCGGACTCCTCGCGCACGTACTCCTGGCGTACGGCGAGGTGGTGCAGGGGGAAGCGGGCCCCGGCCTCGGGGGCGAACCGCGACCAGGAGTCGGCGCTGCCGGTGCGGGCCTTGGGGGTGGGGTGGAAGCGGTGGCCGAAGAGGAGAGACTGCTCGGAGGCGAGGTAGAGGTCCTGGGCGCTATCGCTCTCCGCGCTCCGGTCCTCCAGGGAATCCAGGGCCTCCAGGGCGGCCGTCATCCCCTCGTGGCTGGAGGCCACTTGGCCCAGGAACTCATCGTTGGTCACCCCCGTGCGCAGCTGGAGCTCCCGGTGGATCCGCTCGGCCAGCCCGCGCCAGGACACCTCGGCCCATGTGCCGTCGCGCTCCTCGCTGACCGGCCCGGTGAAGCGGTGCGCCCCGATGAGGGAGGTGCGCCGCAACTCGACGCGCAACAGCACCCCACAGCGCGGCAGCCTCAGCCGCAGCCATCCATCGGCCACGACGGTCTGGTGCTCCGGTCCCGACACCTCACGGAGCAGACAGTTGAGGAGGGTGTGGGCGGTGGCGTGGTCGGCGGAGGCCACGGTCGCGGCGGGCGAGGAGGTCATGGGCATGGGGCGGCTCCAACGGGTGCGGAGGAGAGAGGTACGGAGGGAAAGTGCGGGGTTCGGGGGTCCGGGAAAACGGGCCGATCGGGCGCGGCGGTCATCTGCCGCTTCCCCGCAGCAGATAGTTCGGCCCGGTGACGTAGTGCTTGTTGATGTCCGCGGCGCCCGAGCGCTCCTTGGTGAACAAGGTGCCGGCGGTGACCATCGCCTTGACCGGCAGCCGGTCCGCGTCCAGCACCCGTCTGCGCAGCAGCGCGGCGGCCGCGCCGGGCCGGGTGACGGCGAGCCGGTCGACGGCGTCGGTGAGCCGGTCGCGCAGCCGCCGCAACAAGGTGTCGAGCGGGGCCCGGCCGAGGCGGGCGAGCTCGAAGAGGGGGGCGGCGGCGCAGAGGTGGACGGTGATGGTGGTGAATACATCGGCCACCGGCCCGTCGCCGGACGTCAGGATCCTGCGGTCGTCGAAGCCGCACAGATCGGCGGCCGGTCCTCCGCCGATCATGGCGGCGAGGCGTATCGCGTGGACGCGGGGGCCGTCGTGGTCCTTGATGAGCAGCCGTAGCCGGGGCACCGCACCGCCGTTCTCGCTGCCGTCCTCGAAGACCAGCGACGTGTTCTGCTGATGGGACTCCAGCGCGATGCCGTACGCGAAGAGGGTGGTGTGGAAGTCGAACAGCAGCGTGAGGTAGTCGTCCAGCAGGGCGAGGACGTCCCCGCCGTAGTGGCGTTCGGCGAGCCCGTCGATGACGAGCGTGCCGTCCGGGGCGGGGGCGAGCAGCCCGGCGAGCGGCACGATGGTGGCGTTCTCCAGACCGGGCGGGTAGCGGCGGACGAGCGTGGCGAGCAGTTCGTGTCCGGCGTGGAGGTGGGTGGTCTCGTCGGCGAGCAGCACGGTGGCGCCGAACCTGGGCTCGCGCTCGATCACGGCCGCCACGAGCCGCTGCCCCACTTCGCCGTCGATCAGCGTGCCGGGTTTGACGGACCGCCGGTTGCGCTGCCCCAGGGTGGAGGTGGTGAGGGGCAGTTTGAGGTGGACGAGGGGGTCGTCGGCCAGGTCGTCGGCGACGGCCACGGTCCGCATGGAGAGGGTGGGCCGCACGTCCAGCAGGGGGCGCTCGGCGAGCCGGGCGGCGTCGTGGAGCCCGGCCGCGCGGAGGGCGTTCTCCAGCGGGGGTCCAAGGGTGAGCGGATGTACGGGGAGGGCGAGGTGGCCGTCGCTCGGCCCTGGCCCGAGGTCCCCGGGCGCGGGCCACCAGCCGGGCAGCCGCGCCGGATCCCCGCACACCGCCTCGCGCGGGAGAACGAGCCAGCGCAGCGGAAAGGTGGGGTGGAACTCGGGTGCGTGGGCCCGTAATTGCTCCTCGCTGAAAACGGACCGCCCCCGGCTGGTCGGATAGACCGGATGGTCGCGGAAGGCGGCGAGCGTGTCATACGCGAGGGCTCCGGCCATCCCGCCCCACCGCTGCCCGTACCGCGCGCCCAACTCGGCGACGACGCGGGGCCGCACGCGGGTGTGCAGCCGCATGGCGTCGAGCGCCTGACGGCATTCGTCCACGAAGACGTCGTAGAGCGCCCGGTCCTCGTCGGGCACGGCCCGCCGCAGCCGCCCGAGGACGGCGTCGAGCCCGGTCAGCACGGTGGGCGCGGAACGACGACCGGGCGCGGACGGCGGCGCGGCCACGCCGGCACGGCCCCCGTCCCGGCCACGGTCCCGGTCGCGGTCCGGGCCGACGACGCCCGATGCCGCCCCTGCGACGTACGGGCGGCCGGGCACGGACGACGTCGCGTGAGCGCCCGAGCCCGGGTGGCGCTCAGCAGAACCGGGGCCGGGCGGGCCGGGCTCGGCGCCACCCAGCGGGGCCAGGGCCTGCTCGGCGGCGGCCGGTTCCCACTCGCCGTGCGCGGACGCACAGAGCAGCCGGGCCGGGCGGCGGGTGCGGATGTCGCATTGGAAGCCTTCGGGTTCCACCGGCAGCAGCACGCTTTCGCCCCCCTCGGACCCCTCGACCCCCGGGAGCGCGATGCGCAGCCAGTCGCCGTCGGCGCGCCGCACCGGGACGGCGTGGCTGCGCAGCTTGTAGGCGTCCTCTCGGAGGAGCGTGTCGAGCACCCGTCCGAGAAGCTCCTCTTCCTCTGTCACACGATCTCCCATCGGTGGGCCGCGAGGAACCGCGCCACCGCCGCGTCGATCCGCCCCTGGTCGGTGCCGGTGGCCCGGAGCACGCCGAGGAAGTCGCGGTTGGTGCGGTGGAGCGGGTGCTCCTCGCCGACCCCGCGCAGCGGCCGGTAGTCCAGCCGTACGCCGTCGCGCTCGGTCACACTGGCCGGAGGGGCGGAGGCGAGCCGCCCGGCGCGGTCGGCCATGACGTACTCCATGCGAACCTTGCCGTCGGTGCGCGCGCCGAGGTCGTCCGGCAGCGGCTCGCCCATGTGCGTACGGAGGATGTACTCGAAAAGGGGGATGCCGAGGAGTTCGGCGAGGACGAGGTCGCACTGGTCGCCTATGGCACGGTAGTTGACCTCGATGAGGCGGGCCCGGTCCCCCTGGACGACGTACTCGGTGTGGCACACGCCGAAGCCGACGCCCAGCGCACGCAGTTGCGCCAGCACCTGATCGGTGTGCGGTTGCGGCGGCGGGGCGGGCAGCAGGTGCAGCCGTTCCTCGATGAAGTGCGGGGGCGGCGAGAGCTCGGTGCGGAAGGCGCCGAGGACGTGGAGGGTGCGGCCGTCGCCGAGGGTTTCGAGGGTGCGCAGCTCGCCGTCGAGGAACTCCTCGACGACCAGGGCCGCGCCCGGTCGCCGTTCCCGTATCTCGGCGCAGCGCCGGACGAGTTCGTCCGCGTCGGCGACGAGGACGACGTCCTCGCTGGCCACGCCCTCGCGCGGTTTGAGCACACAGGGGTAGGGCGCGTCGAGCCCGGCGAGGGTGGCGGGGTCCTGTCCGGTGGCGAGTTCGGCGGACCAGACGGGGTCGGCGACGTCCGGGCCCGCGGCGGCGAGGGCGCGGCGCAGCTCGGCCTTGTTCTTGGTGCGCAGCGCGGCGCGCCAGTCCTTGCCCGGGAGGCCGAAGTACTGGGCGGCGAGGGCGGCCTGGGCCTGGAGGTGGTCGCTGTTGGTGAAGACGGCGCGGGGGCGGGGGCCGTCGGCGGCGATACGGCTGATGACCTCGGCGAAGTCCCGTACGTCACAGGGGGCGATGTCGAGGGCGGGGAAGTCGAGGGCGGGGAAGTCGAGGGCGGGGAAGGGGTGCGGGGCCGCGCCGTCTTCTTCCCGTCTGCCATAGGCGCGCTCATGGGCCTCGGGCTGGTCGGTGAGGAGGGTGACCGCCAGGCCGAGCCGGGCCGCCGCGGGGAGGAAGCCCTCGGTGACGGAGTCGGTGGGGTTGAGGGCAAGGAGGTGGAGCCGAGGCGGCCGCGGGGCGGCCGAGAGGCCGCTGCGGGCAGGGGAGGAGAACGGCCGTGACGCCGCATCGAGATCATTCTCGTTCACGGCCCGAGATTAGGTTAGGCATGCCTAAGACCGCTAATTCGACGTTCCGGTCCGCCCGTTTGGCCCCAATTGGCCGTCAAGATCGTCAACGCTCGGCGTCAACGGGGTAGTCCGATACGGCGATGGCGGACCCGGCGCGCGGCGAGCCGCTCGTCCGGGTCCTGGGCGCGGAGGGCGGCGAGTTCGGCGCCGAGGAGTTGGCCGAGGCGGCTGAGGAAGACATCGGGCGCCCCGAAGCCCTCCGAGTCCCCCGCCACGTCCTTCTCCACGTCCTTCTCCACATCCTCCTCCGCATCCTCCTCCACGATGCGATCGACGATGCCCTGGGCGAGGAGGTCGGCGGAACGTACGCCCTGACGTGCGGCGACCTCGTACGCCCGCTCCGTGGTGCGGTGGAGGATCGCGGACGCGCCCTCGGGCGGCAGCGGCGACAGCCAGGCGTGGCGCGCCGCCACGACCCGGTCGGCGGGCAGCAGCGCGAGCGCGGCGCCACCGGCTCCCTGGCCGAGCAGCAGACAGAGGGTGGGCGCGGGCAGGGTCACCATGTCGGCGAGGCACCGCGCTATCTCCGCCGCGAGCCCGCCCTCCTCGGCCTCGCGGCTGAGCGCGGCGCCCGCGGTGTCGATGACGGTGAGCAGCGGCAGCCCGAGCTCGGCGGCGATCCGCATCCCGCGCCGCGCGGTCCGCAACCCGGCAGGCCCCAGCGCCTGCCCCTCCCCCGGTCCCTCGGCGGTCTCGCCCTTACGGGCACTGCGCCGGTTGTGCCCGAGGACGACGCAGGGAGTCCCCCCGACCCGGGCGAGCGCGAGCAACAACCCGGGGTCGTGCTCCCCGGCCCCCGTACCACTGAGCGGACTCACATCCTCGGCGGCCACCCGCAACAAATCCCGCACCCCGGGCCGCTCCACCCGCCGCGAAGCCCGTATCGACACTTCCGCGGTCGGCACGACCGCCCCCGCGTCCGTGTCGTCGAGTGCCCCGGGTGCGGATGCCACGGAACCGCCCGGCGCCCCCGGCGCCCCGCTCCCTGGTCGACCAGGGACGGCCGCCGTGGCGGACCCGGGCGCGGCGTTCTCGCGCCGCCCGGGGTCTTCCGCCGCGGTCCCGGCGTCGGCGGTGGGGGCCGGGGCCCCGCTCTCCACACCCTCGGGCGCCTCGCCGGCCCCGGCGGAGGCCGCGAGCGCGGCCTGATCGTGGGCGGCCGACACACCCCCGGCGGGTCCGGCCGCCTCCGCCGTGGCGGCGCCCCTCGCGCCGCAACGCCCACTGCCGCCCCCGGCGGGCGACACCCCGCCACCGGGCACGTCACCCGGCGCGCCGCGGTCCGCCGCGGCGGCCCCGGCCGCGCCCCAAGCGCCCGCCGATGCGGGCGGGACGGCCGCCGGGGCGGCGGCGGGTGCGGGGGCGCCCGCGCAAAGCACCCTCAGTACTCGGGCCGCCACGCCCGACAGGCGACTGTGCGGGAGGACCGCGTCGATCAGGCCGTGGTTCATCAGGTTCTCGGCGTTCTGGACGCCGGGCGGGAACTCCTCGCCGTACAGCGCCTCGTGCACCCGTGGGCCCATGAAGCCGATGAGGGCGCCCGGCTCGGCGGCCGTGACGTGGCCCAGGGAGCCCCAGGAGGCGAGGACGCCGCCGGTGGTGGGGTGACGGAGGTGGACGAGGTACGGCAGGCCCGCCGCCTTGTGGTCCGTGATCGCCGCGGCCACCTTCACCATCTGGAGGAACGCGACCGTGCCCTCCTGCATCCGGGTGCCGCCCGACGCCGGTGCCGCCAGCAGCGGCAGCCGCTCCGCCGTGGCCCGCTCCACGGCCCGTACCAGCCGCTCCCCCGCTGCCACGCCTATCGAACCGGCCAGGAAACGGAACTCACAGGCGATCAGCGCCACCCTCCGCCCCTCGATGCGGCCCTCACCGGTGATGACCGACTCGTCCAGCCCGGTGCGCTCGCGTGCCCGCTCCAGGTCGGCCCGGTACTCGAGGTCGTCCGTCGTGATCTCCACCGGTTCGTCCCAGCCGTGCCAGCTGCCGGGGTCGACGATGGCCTCGATCAGCTCACGGGCCGACGGGCGGGAGGCGCGGGAGCCCGTGTCGCGGGAGGCGCGGGAGCCCGTGGCGCGGGAGCCGCCCTCGGGGCGGGAGCCCGTGTCGCGGGAGGCGCCCGTGGCGCTGGGCGAGTTCGTACCGGTCATATGTGTCACCCTTCCACGCCACCGACCCCTCGCAACCATCGGCGATCACCTCGGGTGGATCACCTCGGGTACCCCCGCGCCCCGCCCAGTCTCAGCTGGGCCTGAGCTGCTCCTTAACGGCGCCATAAGACCGGCGGGGAGGCCCGTGGGCGGGGCTAGCGTGCTGCGCGTCACCCCCCACCGAAGGAGTCCCCGACGATGACCGTTCGTGCGACCGTTCGCCGCAGAACCGCCCGCATCGCCGTACTCGGCATGGTGCCGCTCGCCCTCACCGCGCTGAGCGCCGACCCGGCCTCCGCGCACGGCTCGATGACGGACCCGGTCAGCCGGGTGTCGGCGTGTTTCGCGGAGGGGCCGGAGAGCCCGGACTCGGCGGCCTGCAAGGCTGCCGTCCAGGCGGGCGGCACCCAGGCGCTCTACGACTGGAACGAGGTCAACATCCCGGACGCCGCCGGGCGCCACAAGGAGATCATCCCGGACGGAAAGCTGTGCAGCGCGGGCCGCGACAAGTACAAGGGCCTGGACCTGCCGCGCGCCGACTGGCCCGCCACCGCCATGACGGCCGGTGAGCACACCTTCACCTACCGGGCCACCGCGCCCCACCGCGGCAGCTTCGAGCTCTACATCACCAAGGACGGCTACGACCCGACGAAGCCCCTGACCTGGGCCGACCTGGAGGCGAAGCCGTTCGCCAAGGTCACCGACCCCACGCTGCGGGACGGGAGTTACGTCTTCTCGGGGAAGGTGCCGGCCAAGTCGGGCCGCCATCTGATCTACAGCGTCTGGCAGCGCTCGGACAGCCCGGAGGCGTTCTACACCTGCTCGGACGTGACCTTCGGCGGAGGGGCCGCCGCGGCCGAGGGAGCCGGGACGAAAGCGGATTCCGCACCCACGCCCGCCGCGCCCAACGACGCCCAGATAGCGAAGGGCGCCGAGAAGTCCACGGTCGATCACCACGGCCACGGCGGTGACAGCGGCGCCGAGGCCAACCACCAGCCGAAGGCGGCGGAGGCGGCGGACGAGAAGGCCATGGAGGCCAAGAACGCCGAGGTCATGGCCGCGAGCACCGGACCGGAGGGCGCGCAGGGCTCGCAGGCCGGAAGCGCCGCCGACGGGCAGCGCCTAGCCGAGACCGGGGACGACGGGTCCACGGGCCCCATGGCCATCGGCGGCGCAGCGGTCCTCGCCACCGGCGCGGCCGTCCTGTTCGCCGTCGCCAACCGCCGCAAGACCGTACGGCGAGGCCGTGACTGAGGTCCCGCGTCACCACTGAGGCCGTACGTCACGGCTGAGGCCGAAGCCTTACGGCGACGCCGTTGACGCCGTGTCCGTGGCTGTAGCGGTGGCCGTGGCCGATCGGACGGAGTCGGTTCCGGGGCGGATGACGGCACCCCCGGGACCGGCTCTCTTCGCGCTCTTCCCCGTCGCCTTCCCCGTCGTCACTCCAGCTCAGTGATCACATCGCCCGCCACATGTTGGTAGATGATCGAGCTGCGGAAGTCCACGACCTCCTTGCGCCCCGACACCCGGTCCATCAAGAACGCGTGCAGCCGGTCCACATCGCGTACCGCGACATGCACCAAGAAGTCGTCGCCGCCCGCGACCACATACACCGACAGCACCTCGGGGAGTGTGACCAGATAGGCCTTGAACCCCTCGATCACCTCCCGGCTGAGCGGCCGGATTCGGACCGCGAGCAGTGCTTGCACCGGCCGCCCCAGCGAACGCAGATCGACCGTCGCGCGATAGCCAGTGATCACTCCGCGGTTGCGCAGCCCCCGCACCCGCTCCAGGCAGGTGGAGGCGGCGATGCCGAGCGTCCGGGCGAGTTCGCGGTTGGTCTGCCGTGCGTCGCGCTGTAGTTCGCGGACGATCGCCGTATCAAGTTCGTCCATGACGCCCACTTCCCGGCCCCGCCGAATTTCCTTCGGCAGGGCCGTTTTCCCCATGTTCATCCAGCTAGCTTTCTCCGGCATGACCGTACAACGCACTCCTACCACCGCTCCACACACCTCCCCCTCACCCTCCGTCCCCTCCCCTCGCCGTCTGGGGATCGGCGGCGGTACGGCGCTGTATGTGGGCGCCGTCCTCGGGCCCGGGGTGCTCGCCCTGCCCGCGCTCGCCGCCGCGGCCGCCGGACCCGCCTCGATCCTGGCCTGGGCCGTGCTGCTGGCGACGAGCGTGCCGGTGGCCGCGTGTTTCGCCGCGCTCGGCGCCCGGTTCCCGGACGGCGGCGGGGTGGCCACCTATGTCCACCGTGCGTTCGGGCCGCGCGCGGCGGCCACGGTCGGCTGGTGGTTCTACGGCTCCGTACCGGTCGGCGTGGTCGCGGGCGCCTGGATCGGCGGGCAGTACACGGCCGCCGCCGCGGGCTGGGACCGTACGGGCGCGGCGGCCGTCGCCGCGCTCGTCCTGGCGGCCGCCTTCGCCACCAACTCCCGTGGGCTGCACCTGTCCAGCCGGGTGCAGTTGCTGCTGGCCGGGCTGCTCGCGGCCCTGCTGCTGGCCGCCGTGATCGCGGCGGCGCCGCATCTGCGCACCGCGCACTTCACCCCCTTCCTGCCGGGCGGCTGGCACTCGGTCGGCTCGGCGGCGGGGGTGCTCTTCTTCGGCTTCGTGGGGTGGGAGGCGGCCAGCCATCTGTCCGCCGAGTTCGCCGATCCCCGGCGCGATCTGCCACGGGTCACCACCTTCACGCTCACCGTCGTCGGGGTGCTGTATCTGGGGCTCGCGGTGGCGACGATCGGCGCGCTGGGCCCCGGCGCCGCGACCACTGACACCCCGCTGACGGCGCTGCTGACGCTGAGCGTGGGGGACGCGGCCCGGCCGGTGGCCGCCGCCGCGGCACTCTTCCTGTCCTTCGGCGCCGTCAACACCTATCTCGCGGGCGCCGCCCGCCTCGGCGCCGCCCTCGCCCGCGACGGGGCCGCGCCCCGGGCGCTGGCCCGGGGCGGCGCGCCCGGCGAGGTGCCCCGGCGCAGTCTCGCGGTGCTGGCCGTGGGGTGTGCCGTGGTCGGGGCGGTGACCGCGACCGGCACGGCCGGGCTGGACCGGCTGATGCGGGCCACCTCGACCTGTCTCGCGGCGGTCACCCTGGCCGGGCTGCTGGCGGCGCTGACGCTGCTGCCGCGCCGTACACCGCTGTGGTGGGCGGCGGTCGGCAGCGTGGCCGCGACCTCGACCGTGCTCGCCCTCTCCGGCCCGCTGCTGCTGATTCCGCCGGCGCTGGCGGTCGTGGCCTTGTGCTTCCAGGCGTGCCGAACACTCCGGAGCCGCCGACCGCTCCCGATGTTCCAGACCTTCCGCACCCGCAACGGCACCGACAAGGCCACTACGACCGCCACGACCGCCACGAGCGAGGAGAACTCCGGATGACCACCTCCGCCGAAGTCCATTACGAGCGGCTGCTGGCCGCCCACTACACCTGGATGACTGGGGGCGATCTCCGCGCGGCGGCCGAGGAACAGACCGCGCTGCTGCGTGAGCTGGGCGTGTCCCCGGGCCCCGGCCCCGCCCGGGCCCGCGCCGTGGACCTGGGTTGCGGACCGGGCGCCCAGACGCTCGCCCTCGCCGCGCTGGGCTTCTTCCACATCACCGCCGTGGACACCAACCAGACCCTGCTCGACGAACTGGCCCTGGCCGCAGCCGGAACGTGCGGCACGGACGCCCCGGACGCCCTGGACTCCGCCGCCCCCGCGATCCGTCCCGTACGGGCCGATCTGCGCGGTGCGCTGCCGCGGTTCACCTCACCGGGCGGGGTGTCGGCGATCGTCTGCATGGGCGACACGCTGACCCATCTGCCCGCCAAGGAGGACGTGCCCGCACTGCTCGCCGACGCGGCCCGAGCCCTCGCCCCGGGCGGCCGGCTGGTCGTCACCTACCGCGATCTGACCCGGCCGCTCGAAGGGACGGCCCGCTTCCTGCCGGTCAGAAGTGATGCGGAGCGCATACTGACCTGCTTCCTGGAGTATCGCGACGCGGACACCGTCGAGGTGCACGACCTGCTCCACGTCCGTACGCCCGAGGGCTGGACGCTGCACACCAGTTCGTACCCCAAACTGCGCATCGGCACGGACTGGCTCGCCGACCGCTGCCGGGACACGGGGCTCGAGGTGGTCCATGCCGCCCCGGGGCCGCGCGGCCTGCACGTCTTGGTGGCCGTGGCACCCGCCTAGGGTCTGCCTGCTCCGGGTCCACCTACGGCGTCTCCTCGGCCAGCGCCGCGTCCAGGGCCGCCGTCAGCCGCCGGACCCGCGCCTGGAGCTCCACCGCCTCCTTCAGGTCGAGGCCGCTGGCCTCCATCGCCGCCAGGGGTACGCCCTGGGCGCGCTCCTTCAGCGCCACCCCCTCCGCCGTGAGCCGGACCGTCACCGAGCGCTCGTCGTGCGCGCTGCGCTCGCGCTGGACGAGTCCGGCCGACTGCATCCGCTTGAGCAGCGGCGAGAGGGTGCCGGAGTCCAGCCGCAGATGCTCCCCCAGCCGCTTGACCGGCATCTCCCCGTGCTCCCAGAGCACCAGCATGGCCAGGTACTGCGGATAGGTCAGCCCCGTGTCGCGCAGCACCCGGCGGTAGAGGCCGTCGAAGGCGCGGGAGGCGGCGTGCAGGCTGAAGCAGAGCTGCCGGTCGAGCCGGAGCAGTTCGTCGGAGGGCCGCGGCTCGGGGGTGGTGGGGCGGTCGGTGCCGCGATCGGCAGTGCTGTCGGTGGTGCGGTCGGGCTGGTGTGACATGCCCCCAGCGTACCCTTTAGTTGTGCGCAACTTAATTGTGTGCTCTACTTCTGCTCAAGAGGCGGGGCACCCCGAGCCCCCACCTCCATCCGACTGCCGGAACACGAAAGGGATGGTCTTCATGGACGCTCTCTACACCGCGGTGGCCACGGCCAACGGACGCGACGGCCGGGCCGTGAGCTCCGACGGACAGCTCGACCTGCCGCTGGCCATGCCGCCCGCCCTCGGCGGCAACGGCAAGGGCACCAACCCCGAGCAGCTGTTCGCCGCGGGCTACGCCGCCTGCTTCGCCTCCGCGCTCGGCCTCGTCGGCCGCCAGGCCAAGGTCGACACCAAGGACATCTCCGTCACCGCCGAGGTCGGCATCGGCAAGGACGCGGCGGACGACGGCTTCGGGCTCAAGGTGACGCTGCGCGTCGAGCTGCCGGGCGAGCTGGAGAACGAGACCGGCCGCAAGCTGGTCGAGCAGGCGCACCAGGTGTGCCCGTACTCCAAGGCGACGCGGGGCAACATCGAGGTCGAGCTCATCGCCGAGTAAGAGGTCGAGCTCATCACCGAGTAGGTCGAGCTCGTCACCGAGTGATCGGACGGCGGCCGGCCCGACGGACGACGCGCCCTGCTCGTACGGACCGAGGCAGGGCGCGCCATGACGTGCGCTTCATCCACGTGCCGTCAAGCGTCAGTCGTCCGACGCACACGTCGTCGGCGTGGCGTGTTCCGGATCGAGGGCGTTGACGGCCTCATGGAAGGCCAGACCGTCGGTCAGCCCGATGGTCACATGCTCGGAGATGTCGGTCGGGCACAGATCCTGGATCACCACGTTCTTGACGTTCGGACCGGAGAGGAACTGTGCCCGGTAGGGCGTGGCGACCTCGTCGTACTTGGTCGAGATGACGGTGTAGCGCACTCCGGGGACGGTGTCGCCGCCCTCGTTGAGGCGCCGCAGGAAGTCCGAGCCGACCACCTGGTCCATCAGCCCCGGGGCGCCCTTGGCGATGATGTCGCCGGCCCCGGGGAAGTAGTCCAGCAGCTTCGTCAGCCCGGACAGGGTGGTTCCGTGGTTGGTGGGGGCGATGCCGACCAGTGCGTTCACCTTCGGCGCGCCGCCGAGGAACTTGAGGTAGTAGCGGGGCATCATCCCGCCCTGCGAATGCCCGACCATGTCGACCTTGGCGGCGCCGGTCGCGGCGAGCACCCGGTCCACGTAGGCGGACAGCTGCTTGGCCGACTGGTCGATCGGCCCCAGGCCGTTGAACAGCGGGACGAGGGGCAGTTGGCCGTAGTCGAGGGAGAAGACGCAGTAACCGCGCTGGACCAGGTAGGGGGCGAAGCCCAGCCAGTTGTCGACGGAGTTGCCGAAGGTGCCGTGCACCAGGACGACGGGGCGGGGGTGTTGGGCCGATGGCTTGCAGGAGTAGTCGTTCCAGCCGCCGCTCGCCGCCTTCGACGCGGTGTCCGTGGCGAGCGCGGCGGTGGGGGTCGCCGCGGTCGCCGCGACCGCGAGGGCCAGGGCGGGTAGTAAGGTGCGGGTCTTGGTCTTCCGGAATCGCCGGATACGCCTCCAGGGCAGCATCACATGAACTCCTCGCTGGTGGGGGAGAGAGTCGCGCTGACGGTGCGCTTGCGCTGCGCCCTGCGATCCGGATCACAAGAGTGGTGCGCTCACTCGAAATTACGCGCGAGTAGCAAAGCCATCCAGCCATTCGTCAGTGAAGGAACGTCCACGCGATTTTCACGTGACGTCCAGGAATGCGCCGGGTTAAGCGAAGTGGGGAAATCCAGTGGGACTGGTGGGACCTGCGGCTTACGCGACGCCGAGGAACGTACGCGACGAGGAACTTACGCGACGTCGAGGAACCCGGCGGGCCGGACCGCGGAGACGCCGAAGCGGGCGCGGGCCCGGTCGGCGGCGGCCTCCAGCCTGCGTGACTTCTCGTCCGCGGGGTCGAACGTCAGCTGGTGGGAGGCGAGTCCGGCGTCCGTCAGCCCCTCGACGCGCAGCGCCACGGACCGCACCCGGGCCCGCTGGAGCCCGAGCGCGTCATGCAGCGCGTACGCGGCGGCGGTCAGCGCCGGGGTGTGGGCGGTCGGCTCGGTCAGGGTGCGGGTGCGGGTGGTCGTGGAGCGGTCGGCGTAGCGGACGGTGAGGCTGATCGCGGCCGCCACCTGCCCGCTCGTCCGCAGCCGGACACCGAGCCCGTCGGCGAGGGTGAGCAGCGCGCGGCGACGGCGGACGGGGTCCAACTCGTCGCGGCGGAAACGGTGTTCGGCGCCCATCGCACGGGCGGGGGCGTTCGGGGTGACCGGCGCCGGGTCGATACCGCGCGCCCAGGCGTGGACGCGGCGCGCGGTCGCCGCGCCGAGGATCCGCTGGAGGGTGGACAGCGGCGCGGCGGCGATCCGCGCCGCGCTGTCCAGACCGTACGCGCTCAGGGTGCGCGCGGTCGCGGGCCCCACCCCGGGCAGGGCGATGGGCGGCTTACGGGCCAGGAACGCGGCGACGGCGTCCGGATCGCCGGGTACGGTACGGACCGCCCCGGACTCCTGAGCGCCCTGAGCCCCCTGAGCACCCCGGGCCTCCTGGGCCTCGTGGGCGGCCATGCGCGCGAGCAGGGGGTTGGCGGCGACGCCGACGGTGCAGTCCACGCCGTACCGGGCCAGCGCCCGGACCCGTACGATCTCGGCCAGCCCCGCCGCGTCCCGCCCGAAGTACCGCAGCGCGCCCCGCACATCCGCGAGCGCGGCATCGGGCGGCAGCGCCTCGACGACGGGCGTCAGCTCGCCGAGCAGGGTGAGCAGCCCCTGGTAGACGTCCTCCCCGGGCGCGGGGTGGAACCGCACGTACAGCACATGCGGCACCTCGACCGCCCGCTCGGGGCCCACGGCCCGGCCGCCGCCCGGCAGGGCCATGTCCATCAGACGGGTCGGGAAGGGGGGCCGGCCGGTGGTCATCCCGCGCTCCCCGGGCTGGAGTGCCACAGTTTGCGGCCGGTGGCGGCCTGGTCGCCCGCGGGCCGGAGGTCGGCCCAGGGGTGCATGGCGTAGCCGGTGGGCATCTCGATGCGGCGGCCGGAGTCCGCTTCGCCCGTCTCCGGGCCCGCCCCCGCCAGTTCGGCGGCGACCGCCCCGAGGCCGCCCTCCTTCCTGAGCTGGGCCAGCTCGGCGAGGTTCCACACGGCCGAGCCGACGACGCTGAGGCTGCGCGGACCGCGCCGCTGGACCACGCCGCGGACGAGCAGCAGCCAGGAGTGGAAGACGGTGTGCGCGCACGCCGCGTGGCTGTCGTCGAAGAAGGCGCAGTCGACCAGCCCCGTACCGTCGTCGAGCGTGGTGAAGATGACCCGGCGCCCGGAGCGGATCGGCGGGGTCTGGGTGGCGGCCTTGGCGCCGGCGACGAGCACGACCTCGCCGTGCGGCGCGTCGCGCAGCCGCTTCGCGGGGATCGCGCCCAGCTCCTCCAGGAAGTCCCGGTGGTCGCCCATCAGATGGCGGGAGACGTCCATGCCGAGGATGCCGAGTTCGGCGCCGAGGCGTTCGTCCGCGTCGAGGTCGGGGAGTCCGGCGGGGGCGGCGGGGCCGGTTTCGGCCAACGGAAGCTGGCCCTCCGCGTTGTGCCGGGCGGCGGCGCCCCGCTGCTGCCGGTGCAGTTCGGCGATCTGGAGCAGCAGATCGCGGCGGCTCGCGCCGAACGCGTCCAACGCGCCGACCTGGGCCAGCCGTTCGGCGACCGGCCGCCCGGGGTGGGCGCGCAGCCACAGGTCCTGGAGCGAGGAGTACGGCTGTCCGGCCGCGATCCGCTCGGTCTCGGCCTCGCTGATGCCGTGGACGTCGCTCAGCGCCAGCCGGATACCGACGTCCGCTTTATGACGGCTGTCGCTCTTACTACCACTGTCATGTTTGCTACTGCTATCGCATTTGCTACCGCTGTCATGAGAAGCGCCAGACGTCAGTTCGATTCGATAGGCGACCCCCGACCGGTTCACATCCAGTGGCAGGATCGGCACCCCGCGCCGCCGCGCGTCCGCCAGCAGCAGCCGCTTCGGGTACATCCCGGGGTCATGGGTGAGCAGCCCGGCGTAGAAGGCGGCCGGATGGTGGGCCTTGAGCCAGGCGGACTGATACGTCGGAACCGCGAAGGCCACGGCATGCGCCTTGCAGAAGCCGTACGAGCCGAACGCCTCGACGATCTCCCAGGTGCGCGTCAGCACCTCCGGCGCGTAACCCCGCTTCTCCGCCTCCGCGTGGAACCAGGCCCGCACCCGCCCCTGCCGCTCGGGGTCGGACAGCGCGCGCCGCGCCTCGTCGGCGAGGTCCCGCTCACATCCGGTCATGATCGACACGATCTTGATGATCTGTTCATGGAAGACCACGACCCCGTATGTCTCGCGCAGCGCGTCCTCCAGATCCGGGTGCGGATAACGCGGGGGCTTGCGGCCGTGCCGGGCGTCGATGAAGGGCCGGACCATGTCGGCGGCGACCGGGCCGGGCCGGAAAAGCGATATGTCGACCACGAGATCGTGGAAGGAGGTGGGCTGGAGCCGGCCGAGGAGATCGCGCTGACCGGGCGATTCGATCTGGAAACAGCCAAGGGTCTCGGTGGACCGGATCAGGTCGTAGGTGGCCGAATCGCCGGGCCGCACCTGTTCGGGGTCGTCGATGTCCACGACACGCCCGGTGGCCCGCTGGATCTCGGCGACCGCGTGCGCCATCGCGGACTGCATCCGCACCCCGAGGACATCCAGCTTGAGCAGTCCGAGCTCCTCCACGTCGTCCTTGTCGAACTGCGACATGGGGAAGCCCTCGCCGCTGGTCGGCACGATGGGCGTACGGGCCAGCAGCCCGGCGTCCGAGAGCAGCACCCCGCAGGGGTGCATGGCGATGCCACGGGGCAGCCCGTCAAGCGCCTCGACCAGCTCCCAGAATCTGCCAAAACGTTTCTGCTCGGCGGTCGCCTCTCGTAGCTCCCGCAGCTCGGGCAGTTCCGCGAGCGCCGCGCGGGCATCGCGGGCGCGGATGTGCGGGAAGGACTTGGCGAGCCGGTCCACCTCGGCCGGGTCCATGCCGAGCGCCGCGCCCACGTCCCGTACGGCGTGTCGCACCCGGTAGGTCTCGGGCATCGAGACGGTCGCGACCCGCTCCGCCCCGAACCGCTCGAAGATCGCGCGATAGACGTCGAGCCGGCGCGCCGACTCCACGTCGATGTCGATATCGGGCAGCGCGGCCCGCCGCACCGACAGGAAGCGCTCCATCAGCAGACCGTTGGCCACGGGGTCGGCATGGGCGATGCCCAGCAGATGGTTGACGAACGATCCGGCGCCGGAGCCCCGGGCGGCCACCCGGATGCCCAGCTCCCGGGTGTCGTCGACGACCCGCGCGACGGTGAGGAAGTACGAGGCGAAGCCGAGCCGTTCGATGGTGCGCAGCTCGTCCTCCAGCCGCTCCCAGCGCGCCTGGTCGCGGTCGTACCCCCGCAGCACCATGGCGGCGGCGCAGCGCGACCGCAGCACCCGCTCGGCGCTCCGCCGCCCGGCCCCGACCAGCCGGGGCTCGGGGAAGTGGACGCTGCCCAGGCCGATGTGGTCCTCGGGGTCGACCAGACACCCGGCGGCGGTGCGCCGGGTCTCCTCCAGCAGCCGGTGTGCGGCGTCCCGCCGCATCCCCGCCGCCTCCACGATCCGCTCGGCCGCCTTCGCCATGTCCCGGGGGCCCTTGAGCCAGCGCTCACCGCTGTCGAGCGCCCCGGGGGTGCGCGGGTCGATGGGGACGAGCCGGCGGGCCGCGTCCAGGACGTCGGCGACCGGCCCCTCCCCCGGGTCGGCGTAGCGCACGGCGTTGCTCAGCACGGCCGGGACGCCCTGCTCGGCGGCGAAGCCGACGGTACGGGCGGCGAGCCGCAGCGAGCCCGGTCCGGTGCCGGTGCGGCCGTGCCATACGGCCTCCAGCCGCAGCGCGTCACCGAAGAGTTCACGCCAGGGGGCGATCAGCCGGGCGGCCCGGTCGGGGCGTCCGGCGGCCAGCGCCCGGCCGACGTCGGAGTCCGGGCCGAGCAGCGCGGTCAGCGGGGCGAGCGCGCCGGGGTCGCCCACCAGATCGCGCCAGTGCAGCAGGGGCGGTCCTTCGCCGTTCGTCCGGGCGGTTCCGGGGTGGCCGAGCCCCGCGTGGGCGGCGGAGACCAGCCCGCACAGCGCGGCCCAGCCGGGCGCGCCGTCCCGGGCGAGGAAGACCACCCGGGGCGCGGACTCGTCGATGAACGCCCCGCCGCGCACCGGCGTACGGCGCCGGGCCGTGCGCCCCGGCTCCGGGGCCTCCATCCGTACGGCGAGGTCCACCCCGAACAGCGGCCGCACCCCCGCGCGCTCACACGCACGGGCGAACCGCACCGCTCCGGCGAGGCTGTCGCGGTCGGTCAGCGCGATCGCGTCCATACCGCGCTCGGCGGCACGCTGCGCCAGCCGCTCCGGGTGCGCGGCCCCGTACCGCATGGAGAACCCGGACGCGGTGTGCAGATGCGTGAAGCCTGGCATCCGCACCTCCCGCTGCTCACACCCCCTGACCGACCCTGCATCTCCCACGCCCCACCATAACCCCATTCTCGAACACGCGTGCGAGTCGGCTTCGATGGCACTTCCCTCTCCACCATAAGCACCCAAAACGCCCTTTAATCCCGCGTGTCGCCTTGTGAACGCGGCACGCGGAAGCCGGTGGGTCGAAGCGGAGGCCGACGTGTCGAAGCGGAGGCCGGTGGGTCGGATCAGTAGGCGGGCCACCGGCCCGTGCGTATGCTGATCACCATGACGGAGGGATCCCTGCTCGATCTGCTACGGGAGCAGCGCACCGGCGCGCTCGTCACCCTCAAGCGGGACGGACGGCCACAGCTGTCCAATGTCGCCTTCACCTACGATCCCGCGACGCGCCTCATCCGGATCTCCGTCACCGACGACCGCGCCAAGACCCGCAATCTGCGCCGCGATCCGCGCGCGAGCTTCTATGTCACCAGCGGGGACCACTACTCCTATCTGGTGGCCGAGGGCGATGCCGAGCTGACGCCGGTCGCCGCCGACCCCCATGACGCCACCGCCGATGAACTGGTGGAGGTCTACCGCGCGATCCAGGGCGAGCATCCGGACTGGGAGGAGTTCCGCGCGGCGATGGTGGCCGAGCGGCGGCTGGTGGTGCGGTTGCGCGCGGAGCGCGGCTACGGCTGGGGGAGCCGGACCGGACCCCTGAGCGGAGGGCTGGGCCAGGGCGACTAGGGGGCCGCCAGGGATATTGACGCCTGCGGCGAGCCGTCCCCCCTCCCCACCCCTTTCCGATACCAAGGGCTTCGCCCCTGGACCCCCGCGGCGCCGGGGCATCGACCCCGGGGCAGGAGTCTGGGGCGAAGCCCCAGCTTCCGGGACGGCCCCGAGGGGCCGCGGATTCCGGGCTCCGACCCCATTCCGCCGGTCGGCTTGCCCTGGCAGGTTCTCGCTCTAGCGTGGTACGCGACAGCCCTCACCCCAGAGGCATCACGAACATCACTCGATCCCGCTCACCTGAGCACCCTTGAATCGATTTGAGCGCCTCGGCCACCTCGCTGAGCACGCCATCCACAGGAGCGCGAGACGGCGGACGAGGTCCATCGAGGGGCGCAATGCGCGCGGCGCCGCGCACCCGGTCGCCACGCGGCGTTCCGCGCCCGGACATCCACCGCACGCGACAATAAGCCACCGAACGACTACTTGTAGCGACCGGAAGTGCTCGATCGACGTGCGTTCCTGACGCACACCGCGTAGAACTCCGTCCGGTATCTGCAACGACGAGCAAGGGAGTGTTCGAAATGCGGAAGACTACTGGGGCGATCGGGCTGGGAGCCGCACTGGCCGTGAGCGCCGTGCTGGGGATCGGCACGAGCGGCGCGGCACATGCCGCGCCCGCCAAGCCGCAGAGCCTGTATCCGCCGTCCGCGCTGGTCCTGACCGTCGGCTGGGGGGCCGACGCGGCCACGACCGAGGTCCAGCGGGCGGTGACTCTGAGCTGTCGCCCCACCCCCACCGGTACCCACCCGGCTCCCGCCAAAGCATGCGCCGAACTCCACTCCGTAGGCGGCGTGTTCGGTCAGCTGCGGACCGGGGCGGAGGCCGGCCGGGTGTGCACCAAGGAATGGCACCCCATCACCGTCACCGCCGAGGGAATCTGGGACGGCCGCCGGGTGTCGTACGAGCACACCTTCGCGAACAACTGCTTCAAGAGCGCGGCCCCGACGATGGTCTTCGAGTTCTGATGGGCTGAACCGGAAAAACAGACTGACCGGAAAAGGGGAAGGCCCCCGGACACCGTCCACGGGTGTCCGGGGGCCTGCTTTGGTTCACACGGGAGCGGACCGCGGGAGCGAAACGCTCACCAGGCCGGCCAGATCGGCCGGATCAGCCGATCTCGGCGCCGAACGCCTGAAGCGCCTCCGGCACCGGCTGGAAGAAGGTCTCGCCGCCCGAGGAGCAGTCACCGCTGCCACCGGAGGTCAGACCCAGCGCCGTGTCGCCCGCGAAGAGCGCGCCGCCGCTGTCGCCGGGCTCGGCGCAGACGTTGGTCTGGATCAGCCCTTCGACCGACCCTTCCTGGTAGTTGACGGTCGCGTTGAGGCCGGTGACCTCGCCGTCGTGCACCTGCGTGGTGGAGCCGCTGCGCGTCACCTTCTGGCCAACGGTGGCGTCACCGGCCTTGGTGATCTCCTGGCTGCTGCCGTTGTAGAGGTCGACCGCGCTCGGGTGGTCGGTGTCCTTGGTGTACTTGACCAGGCCGTAGTCGTTACCGGGGAACTCGCTGCCCTCGTTGGTCCCGATCTCCTCGCCGCCCTGCGAGTCCGACCAGCTGCTGATGGCCTCGGTGCAGTGACCGGCGGTCAGGAAGTACGGCTGGCCGCCCTTGACGACGTTGAACCCGAGCGAGCAGCGCCCACCGTCGCCCCAGATGGCGTCGCCACCCGCGATGAAGGTGGAGAACTTCCCGGCCGAGCGCTTCACCTCGACCTTGTCGCCGAGCGCGTCGGCGACCTTGTTGAGGGTGGCCATCCGGGTGCCCTTGACGGAGCTGTCCGCGGTGACGACGACCTTGTTGCTTCTGGGGTCAACCGACCACGAGGTGCCGGGGATGGTGGCCTTCTGCTTCAGCGTCTCACGCGCCTTGCTCAGCTCGGCCAGGGTGTTCGTGACCACCTTGGCCTCGGCCCCGGCCTCCCGGACCTTGTCCACGACGCCCTTGTTGACCACGTTGACGACGAGCTTCTTGGCCTTGGCGTCGTAGTACGAACCCGCCGTGTCGCTCTTGAGCGAGGAGGTGAGCGTGCTGGCGAGCTTTCCGGCGGCGCCGACCGAGAGGGTGTCGGGCTGGGGCTCACCGGGGGCGGCGTTGGCGCTTTGCAGGGTGATGCCCGTGGCGACCAGGGCCGCTATGCCGGCTCCGGCGATGGCGACACGACGCTTGGGTATGCGGCGGTGCTTCAACTCTCTGCCTTCCAGTGGGGGGTTGGGCCCGTCGGCAGTGGGGTGCCAGGGCCCGGAGGGCGTAACGGCATAGCGCATCTCCCCACTCGGGGGCGCGTCCATGCCAATTTGCGCCGCCGAGTATTCCCATCACCACCGGGCGCGCACAAGGGCGCGTTCACGTCATGGGCGTGAAATTTACACTGCGGACTCATGTCCGGACATGGTGGTGCCCGCACACCTTCGAGGTGTACGGGCACCGAATCAGATATCCGGATGAGCCGTCAAACCAGGCGGATCACCCCATGGAGCCCCTAACGGAACCCCGCGACGGAATCCCCTCGCGGGGTTCCGTCGCGGGGTTCCCTAGCAGGATTCCCTCGCGGGATTCCGTGCCGGGTCACCTCCCACGGCTCATCGCTCGACCGTATGCGGCTCCGGCTCGCGCTCGGTGAGCGTCGGCATCGCCTGCCGAGCGGGCTGGGCCGGCTGGCCGGGCTGCGCGGGCGCGGCCTCCCGCTCCGGCGCGGCGGCCGGACCGGCGGCCGGGGCGCCGCCCTCCGCGCCGCCCCCCGTCCGCGCCGCCGCCGGGATCTCCTGCTGACCCTTCTCCAGGAAGCGCAGCAGCTCGACCGGGATGGGCAGCACCAGTGTGGAGTTCTTCTCGGCGGCGACCGCCATGACCGTCTGGAGCAGTCGCAGCTGGAGCGCCGAGGGGGTGTCGGCCATCTGGGAGGCGGCCTCGGCCAGCTTCTTCGACGCTTGCAGCTCCGCGTCCGCGTTGATCACCCGGGCGCGGCGCTCCCGGTCGGCCTCCGCCTGGCGGGCCATCGACCGCTTCATGGTCTCCGGCAGCGACACATCCTTGATCTCCACCCGGTCGATATGGACGCCCCATCCGACCGCCGGGCTGTCGATCATGAGCTCCAGGCCCTGGTTGAGCTTCTCCCGGTTGGAGAGCAGATCGTCCAGATCGCTCTTCCCGATGATCGACCGCAGCGAGGTCTGGGCCATCTGGGAGACGGCGAAGCGGTAGTCCTCCACCGCGACCAGCGCGTCGGCCGCGTCCACGACCTTGAAGTAGACGACGGCGTCGACCCGCACGGTCACATTGTCCCGGGTGATGCCCTCCTGGGCGGGGACGGGCATCGTCACGATCTGCATATTGACCTTCTGGAGCCGGTCGACAAACGGAGCGATCATGGTGAACCCCGGCCCCCGGATATCCGAGCGGAGCCTCCCGAGCCGGAAGACCACCCCCCGCTCGTACTGCTTGACCACTCGGGCCGCGGCCAGCACGCCCAGGGCGCCGAGGCAAGCCAGTACCACTATCAATGTCACGAGCGCATCGACCATCACGGCCACCTGCCGTCCGTATCGCGAACAATGCCCCTCGTGGGGTACTGATGTCCACGATAGTCCGACCGCCGAACAGTGGGGAGGGCTGTGGAAAACCCCCGTCAGGCCGCCCCGTAGGGCGCTTCCCACCGGCGCGGAGAGCCCCCGCCGAACGCGGAGAGCCCCCGTCCGGCAGCACGGACGGGGGCTCTCGTTCAGCCTGGTGCGGAGCTGATCAGCTTCGGGAACGACGCCGGTCAGTACACGCTCACGCCGTACGCGTTCAGCGCCTCGACGACCGGCTGGAAGAACGTGGTGCCACCGGAGGTGCAGTTGCCACTGCCGCCGGAGGTGAGGCCGAGGGCGGTGGAGCCGGCGTAGAGCGGGCCGCCGCTGTCGCCGGGCTCGGCGCAGACAGTGGTCTGGATCATGCCGTAGACGATGTCGCCGTTGCCGTAGTTGACCGTGGCGTTCAGCGCGGTGACCCGGCCGCTGTGGATGCCGGTGGTGGAGCCGCGCCGGGTGACCGTCTGGCCCACGGTCGGGTTGGCGGCCGAGGTGATGTCCTGGCTGCCGACGGTGCCCTGGGGGGTGACCGAGCCGCTGTACCGGACCAGACCGTAGTCGTTGGTCGGGAAGCTGGAGCCGGCCGTCGGGCCGATGGTGGTGGTGTGGCCGGAGTTCGACCACCAGGTGCCGGCGCCGTCGGTGCAGTGGCCGGCGGTGACGAAGTAGTTGGCCCCACTGCTGTTGCGCACGTTGAAGCCGAGGGAGCAGCGCCAGCTACTCGCGTAGATCGCGTCGCCGCCCGAGATCAGCTTCTGAATCTTGCCGGAGGTCCGCTTGACCTCGATCGCGTCGGCGTTCGAGCCGGCGGTGTTCTTGATCTTGGCTATCTCACTCTGGGACACCGTGCTGTCGGCGGTGACCACGAGCTTGTTGGTCCCCTTCTCGACATACCAGGCGGTGCCCGCGACATCGGCCTCGAGCACGGCGCTGCTCGCCGACTTGGCCTCGGCCGCGCTGAAGGTGCGGGCGCCGTCGCTACCGGCGTAGGCGGCGGGGGCGGCAAGCGCCGTTCCGGCCACCAGGGCGGAGGTCGCGGCGATCAGGGCGATACGTCTCGCCTGCTTGCTGTGGGGGGCGTTGCGCTTGATCCTCAACTCTTCCTCCGGGGGAATCGGGGGTCCGCTTGGGTGGGCAGGCCCGTGAGGCGCAGTCAATGAGCACGCCGATATGACCGATTCGGCGTGCCCCTGACAAGCGCTTCCGGAAGTATTCGTGGCTCCGGGCGCAGTGCGCAAGAGGACAATTCGGAACAGCCGTCGGGCACACGCCACATAGCCCCGGCGGGTTCAGGCCGCCGGGGCTTGTGCTCCCATCCCCTTGGGTATCCGGTGAGACGGACGCAAGGGCGATCGGGTTCCGTTATGGCGCGGACGTATCGCGTCCCGGCGGCCGGGCCGCCGCGCGGCCGCTCAGCCCCGCTCCCCCGGATGCCGAAGTCCCAGGTGATCGCGGAGTGTCGGGCCGGTGTACGCGGTGCGGAACACCCCGCGCTCCTGAAGCAGCGGCACCACCCGGTCCACGGAGTCATCGAGTCCGCCGGGGGTCAGATGGGGTACGAGGATGAAGCCGTCGGCGGCGTCGGCGGCGGCGAATTCCGCCATCTCCGCCGCGACCGCCTCCGGGGTGCCGATGAACGACTGACGCCCGGTCGCCTCGATGACGGTCTGCGGGATGGACAGCCCTTTCTCCTCCGACAGCGCCCGCCACTTGGCGGCCACGGCCAGCGGATCGCCGTGCCGCACCCGGCCCTGGACCAGTTGGGACCCGGGGTCGGGATCGCTGTCCGGAAGTGGCCCGTCCGGGTCGTAGCCGGACAGGTCCACACCCCAGATCTGCTCCAGGGTGAGGATCGCGGTCTGCGGCGAGACCTGCTGCCGCCGGATCTCGGCGGCCCTCTCCCGGGCGTCGGCCTGGGTGTCGCCGAGCACCAGGGTCACTCCGGGCATGATCTTCAGGTCCCCGGGGGCGCGTCCGTACCGCGCGAGCCGCCGCTTGACGTCGGCGTAGAAGGCGCGCCCTGCCTCCAGTGAGCCGTGCCGGGTGAAGATGATGCCGGCGGTGGAGGCGGCGAACTCCCGGCCCTGATCGGGCTCACTCCTGCTCAGTCTTCAGGAACGGTGATGTGGAAGCCGTTCACGGCACCGGCGTCATGCCGTACGGCGATCAAGTCCCGCGAGCTCCACCGGTCCCCCGCGGTACAGCGGAGGTCCGCCGGGCGTGTCGGTCAGCCGGACCGGCGCACCGCCCGTGGCCGGGGAGTTCCCGGGCGCGCCCTCCCCGTCGAGTCACGGCTTGGGCAGCCCGGGCGGGTTGATCTCGGACTTCTTCACCGCCTCGCTGGAGAGCCCCCACCGCTTCAGGACCTTGGCGTACGAACCGTCCTGGATCACGTGGTCCAGGGCCGCGGCATAGGCGTCGACCAGCCCGCTGCCCTTCTTGGTGGTCGCCGCGATCTTGCCCTGCACCTGGTCGCCACCGCCCGAGAACCGGCCGATGATCTGGGTCTGGCCGGCCGAGGCGACATGGTAGGCGGAGGTGGGGTTCGGACCGAAGTAGGCGTCGATACGGCCGGACTGGAGGGCGAGGTAGTAGTCGGTGTCCTTCTGGAAGTACTTGATGTCCACGGGCTTGCGGCCCGCCTTCTCGTTCTGCTTGCTCCAGCCGACCAGGATCTTCTCCTGATTGGTGCCGGAGGCGACCGAGACGGTCTTGCCGGCCACGTCCTTCGGCCCCTTGACCCGCCAGGAGGTGCCCTTCTTGGCCTCGAAGGCGAGGTCGTCCAGGCGGTAGGTGGCGAAGTCGTACTTCTCCTTGCGCTCCTCGGTGACCGTCACATTGGAGAACACGCCGTCGAACTTGGAGCTGTCCAGGCCGACGAAGAGGTTCTCCCAGGAGACCGGCTGGAAGTCGACCTTGAGCCCGAGGGTGTCGGCAACCAGCGTGGCGATGTCGAGCTCGGAGCCGATCCGGGTCTTGTCGTCGGTCGCGTAGAAGCCGAGCGGGGCGGAGGCGTCGGCGCTGCCGCCGATGCGCAGGGTGCCACGCTTACGGATCGCGGCCGGGACCTTCGCCGCGATCGAGTCGACCTTCTTCCCTCTGATGCGGTGCTGGTCCGGGCTGATGTTGATGGCGTTCTTCGAGCCCTTGGAGCCCACCGTCTCCTGGGCGTCGCCATCGCCGCAGCCGCCGAGCAGGGCGGAGGCGGTGAGCGCGGCGACGGCGGTGATGAGGGTGCGGCGGGTCTTCACGGGGGTGCTCCTTGCGTAGGTGGATATCGGTGATCTGGTGGAGATCTGGGATCTAGTGGACATCGGTAGCCTCAAAGGACCTTGGAGAGGAACGCCTTGGTGCGCTCGTGGCGCGGGGCGTCGAGCACCTCGGCGGGCGTGCCCCGCTCGACGATCCGGCCGCCGTCCATGAAGACGACGGTGTCGGCGACCTCCCGCGCGAAGCCGATCTCATGGGTGACGACGATCATCGTGGTGCCCTGGTGGGCCAGGTCCTTGATGACGTCGAGGACCTCGCCGACCAGTTCGGGGTCGAGGGCGGAGGTCGGCTCGTCGAAGAGCAGCAGCTCGGGCTCCAGGGCGAGGGCGCGGGCGATCGCCACCCGCTGCTGCTGTCCGCCGGAGAGCTGCCGGGGGTACGCGGCCGCCTTGTCGGCCAGACCGACCCGTTCGAGTAGCGCCTGGGCGGCGCCCACCGCCTCCTTCCTGGGGCGGCGCAACGCCGATATCGGCGCCTCGACGATGTTCTCCAGCACCGTCAGATGCGGGAAGAGGTTGAAGTTCTGGAAGACGAAGCCGATCCGGGTGCGCTGCCTGAGGATCTCGCGTTCGCGCAGCTCGTAGAGGCGGTCGCCCTGACAGCGGTAGCCGACCAGCGAGCCGCCGACGCTGATCCAGCCGCTGTCCACCTTCTCCAGGTGGTTGATGGCGCGCAGCAGGGTGGACTTGCCGGAGCCGGAGGGGCCGAGGACGACGGCCACCTCCCCGGAGCGCACCTCCAGGTCGATGCCGCGCAGCACCTGGAGCGACCCGAAGCTCTTGTGGACGGAGCGGATGTCGACCATGGCGGTCATCGGGTGACTCCCCGCGAGAAGTGGCGCTCGATGTAGTACTGCGCGATCGAGAGCACGGTGGTCAGGATGATGTACCAGACGGTCGCGACCATCAGCAGCGGCACGACCCGGCCGTTGCGTCCATAGATGACCTGCACCTGGTAGAAGAGCTCGCCGATCGCCATGACGGAGACGATCGAGGTGCCCTTGAAGAGCGAGATCACCTCGTTGGCGGCGTTCGGCAGGATCGACCGCATCGCCTGCGGGAGCACGATCCGGCGCAACTGCCGCAGCCGGGGGATGCCGAGCGCGGCCGCCGCCTCCAACTGTCCGCCGTCCACGGCGAGGACGCCGCCGCGCACGATCTCCGCCGCGTAGGCCGCCTGGTGGAGCGCGAGCCCGAGCACCGCCGCGCTCATCGCCCCGACCAGACCCGCGGTGTCGAAGGAGAAGAAGCCGGGGCCGAAGGGGATGCCGAAGTCCAGCCGCTTGTAGAGATAGGTGAGGTTGAACCAGAACAGCAGCTGGACGATGAGCGGGATTGAACGGAACGCCCAGATGTAGGTGAAGGCGACCGACTTCAGGAAGGGGCTCTGGGACAGCCGCATGAAGGCGAGGACGATGCCGAGGGCGAAGCCGAGCGCGGTGCCGTAGAAGGTGAGCTGGATGGTGATCCAGACCGCCTTGAGGATGGTCCGGGTGGTGAAGAAGTCGGCGAAGACGTCCCACTCCCAGCCGGAGTTGGTGACCAGGCCGTGGGCGAACTGGGCCACCAGGACGGCGGTGACGACGACGGCGGCCCAGCGCCAGGGGTGGCGTACCGGGACGACTTTGAGGGCGGAGTAGTCCTCGCGTTCGGCGCCGCTTGCGGCGGCCTTGCCGACGGGTGGATCGGAGGTCAGGGACATGGAGGGTCCTTCGGGGGAGAGCTGGGGGTTGTGCGGGGGATGGGTTTCCGGGGGCGGTTTCCGGGAGGGCGGTTTCCGGGGGCGCTCAGTCGGCCGGGCCATAGGCGGTGAAGCTCAGGCGGTGAAGCTCAGGCCGTGAGACTCAAGCCGTGAGGTCCAAGCCGTGCGACTCAGGCCGTGAGACTCAGCCGTGAGGGTCAGGCGGTGACCGTGGCGCGACAGGACAGCTCGCGCAGACAGCGCAGCAGGGCGCGCGCGGTGGCGTCGTTCTGCCGGAACGCGGGTGCGTTGGTGCGGGGCCGGGCGAAGGCGCCCGAGGCGCGGGCGTCGGTGTGCGGGCCGAGCGCGAAGCGGCGCGGATGCGGGCGGCCCGCCCGGTCCAGGATCCGGCCGTCGGCGGGGCTGACGGCGAGCAGTCCGGCCGGGGTGGCGGCGGCGCCGTCGCGGTGCAGGGAGCGCAGCAGGGTGTCGCGGGAGCGGTCCACGGTCGGCTCCGGCAGCCGGGCCTCGACCAGCGCACGGGCCTCGACGGCATGGCCGGGCACACTGGCGGAGCTCGCCCGGAACACCCCGCGCGCCGGATCGGTGGTCACGGTCATCTCGGCGCCGAGGAAGCGGACCACTCCGGCGCGGGAGAGCGCGAGCAGCTGCTCGAGCCGCGGTCCCGGCGGGCCGGAGGCGAGGAAGCTGAAGAAGCCGTGCCACCAGCCGCCGATGTCGCCGAGCCGGATCAGCTGACCGTAGACGGAGAGCAGGGCGAGGAAGACGGCCAGGTCGGGGCTGTGCGCGGGGTCGTGGCGACGGGCGAGGTCGGCCTCGATATGGCCGCGCAGCGCCTGTTGCAGGGTCTCGTGGTCGCTGAACCGCAGCCCGGCCAGGGGGCGGTCGAGGGTGTCGAGGTCAAGCCGGTCGGCAGGGTCGGGGACGGCCGCGGCGACCAGGACGTCCAGATCGGGGCCGCCGGGCGGGCAGGCGGCGTACTTCTCCTCGAACGCGGACCACTCCCCGGTCACGCGCTCCGGATGGGCGGTGAACAGCCGGTGGTAGTGGGCGAACCCCAGCTCCTTGGCGATCAGCGGCCAGATGTCGCGCCGGAAGTCCGGCCGCCCGGGGCGGGAGAGCAACGTATCGACCTCGGCGGGGCCGAAGAAGCGCGGCACCGGGGGCCGCTCACCGCTCAGCGAGTAGCCGATCTTGGCGTGGTACGGCACACCGCGCCGCGAACCGGCGTACAGCACGGGCTCGCGGCCGGAGGGCCGGTAGACCAACTCGCCGTCCGGGCCGCGCTCATAGCGTCCGCCGCGCCCCTCGGTGAGCAGCACCATCAGATCCACGAAGGCGAGGCCGAGGCCGCGTACGATCACCGGCTCGCCGGGACGCAGCGCGCTCACATCGCTGTCGGCGGTGAACTCCGGTGGGAGATGGACCAGTTGGTGCTCGGCGGCGAACGCGGTGAGCGCCCGCTGCTCGGCGTCGGGTTCGGCGTCGAGGTGGCCGAGGGCGAGGACCACGGCGTCGGCGGTGAGCGGCGCGGTACGCCCCTCCAGCCACACCTGCTGCCGCCCGTCGCGCGGCCCGGTGACGCGTACGGCCCGGTCCCGGTGCTCGTGGACGATGGTGCCGGGCGGCAGATCGGCCACCGAGCGCTCGTACACCCAGCGCAGATAGGCGCTCTGGAGCCGTCTGGTGGCGAAGCTCCGCCCGGTCAGGGCGGCGGCCTCGGCGGCGAGTTCGGGCGGCAGGGCGTACGGCGGCTCCGCTCCGCGGACCTCACGGGCCTCGCGGACTCCACGGGCCTCCCGGGCCTCGCGGGCCTCCCGGGCCTCCCAGGCCTCGCGGGCCCATTCGGCGAGGGAGGGGCCGGGGCGTATCGGGCCTTCGCGCTCCACCGACTCGTCGGTGAACATGGTGACGTCCTCGGCCATGGAGTTCATCCACAGCAGCGGAGACTGGTCGGGGCGCCAGATGCGGCCGCCGCCGGGCGGATGCGGGTCGACCAGGTGCAGCTCGAACGGGGCGCCATCGCCGTACAGCTCGGGGGCGTTGGCGGCGATGCGCTCGATCAGACCGGTGGCACGCGGGCCCGCGCCGACGATGACGACCGTGGCGGGTGAGCGGAAGGGTTGGTCCGAATGCGCGGGATGGTCCGGGTTCGCGGACATGCGGAGGCTCCGTGAGTTCTGAAGTGAACACACGCATGGCCTTCACACACGCCGAGCCCCTCAGCTCGACAACGGCCGGGCCCCTCAGCCCGGCATGGGCCCGAGAGTAAGACGACCCCATGGTGCGCTGTCAAGGCTGTCCGAACTGTGAGCAGTGCGTCTCACCGCGGTTGACGCGGAAGCGGAAGGCTGCTCCACTTGCCCCATGGACTCAAGGCAGCGACTGGTCACGCGCGACCACATCGACTTCGGTCGGGTGTGGTCGTCGTCCTGTTCGGGCTGACTGCCCGCCTCCGCTGCCGTAAGGGGACTCCCTTCCCCAGCACTTCGAGGCTTCGCCCGCGCCTGCCGGGCTCCCTCCCCCGGTGTGGCCGCAGCACATCCGCGTCGTCACGCGCCTTTGGCCTTCCCACACACGTCAGCGTTTCAGCCCACCCCTTCCCTCAACTCGTCGTTCGGCTACGGGGGTGTGCGGCGGTTCTCTCCCCTCCCCGCCCCTTCCCGTAACCATGGGCTCCGCCCTGGACCCCCGCGCCCGAAAGCGGAGCCCCGCCATGCGGCGAAGCCGCACACCAATGCCACGGAAAAGGACAAAGCCCCGGCCCGGGAACTGAAGCAAAGCCCCCACCCGGGGCCCCACCCCGAGCCTGAGGCCAAGCCCCCGCCCAAAGCCCGGAGCAAAGCCCCCGCCCAGGGCCTGGAACAACCCCCGCCCGGAGCCTGAGGCCCGAAGCCAAATCGCCGCCCGGAGCCCGGAGCGAAACTTCCGCCCGGGGTCTGGGGCGAAGCCCCAGTTTCGGAGGTCTGGGGCGAAGCCCGGTCCGGGGCCTGGGACGGAGCCCCGGGTCGGGGCCTGGGGCGACGCCCGGTCCGGGGCCTGGGGCGACGCCCGGTCCGGGATCTGAGGCGAAGCCCGGTCCGGGATCTGGGACGGAGCCCCGGGTCGGGGGCTGGGGCGGAGCCCCGGTTTCGGGAAGGGGCGGGGAGGGGAACAGCGCGCCGCAGGCGGCGAGGCCCGAGGGGAACAGCTCGCCGCAGGGGGCACGAGCCGTCGGGCGCCCCCGGGCGGCTAGCAGTCGCAGCCGCAGTCACACCCATCACAGCAGTCGCAGCTACAGCAGTCACCGCAGTTGCTACAGCAGTCACAACAGTCGCAGCAGTCACCGCACTTATGGCACAGGCCCTCGCGCGGCTGCCCGGACCACGGGTCGTGGTACGGATCGCGGCAGCACACCTGGCAGGTGCAGCAGAGCCCGGTCCACACCAGGCAGCCCGCGATCAACCCCCGGCGGCGGCCGTGCGGCGGCTCCGGGGGCGCGCCGCCGGGGCCGCCCGGGTTGATCCACGGCGACTGCGGCGGCCCGAAGGAAGACTCCGGGGCGCCCGGAGCGCCCGCGCCCTGGCCTCCGGTGTGCGCACAGCCGTTGGTGCCGAAGGCGCGGTCGACCGCGCGCCCCAGCTCATGGACCAGCAGTACATGGGCGAGCCGCCCGGCCCCCTTGCCCGCGAATTCGGTGTCCTTGAGCGCCAGCCGCACCCCGTGCACCGCGTCGTCGCACAGCCTGCGGACCTCGGCGAGGTCGGTCCCGGTGGCCGCGATCGGGTTCCAGGCGCCGGTCTCGGCGTCCTGGGCCAGGTCCTCCACCGCGTCCAGCAGATGCGCAAGCCGCCCGAAGAGTCGGCCCGCCTCCTCCAGCGGGCCCCGGTTGCCGGGCCGCCCGGCCAGGACCGCGGTGTGCCCGAAGGCCGCGGCGGTCGCGGTCTCGGTGGGCTCGGTGACGGTCAGCAGAGGGGTGCCGGGGCCCGCGAGGGACTCCAGCTCGCCCTGCCGGCCGACCGCGTCGAGCAGCAGCGCGGTGTCGAAGCCGAGCGCGGCGCCGCTGCGCTCCCCGGCCCGGTCCCACCGCCCGGCCACCCGGCGGGCGGCCGCGGCGACCGGCCGCCGGGCCAACGCCCCGTCGCCGTCCGCAACATGGTCGCGTACCTTCGCCGAGGCCAGCACCAGCGAGACGGTGGCCGCGAGACGCGCCCCCTCGCCCCGGGCGACCGACGCCGTCCGCATCCCGCGCAGCGGACAGGGCCCGGCGGTCCGCCGCCAGCCCTCCGACCGCCCGGCCTGGGCCTCCACCAGCACCGATATCACCAGGCCGTCGTAATTGGTGGCGATGCGGGCGAACTGCCCGTGGTCACCCCTCAACGCGAGGCACAGCCCGCACAAATGCGCCATCCACTCGGTGCGCAGGTTTTCCGACAGCCGATGCCGACAAGGCCGGATAATGCCAAACACCACGATCCCCGTTCACCCGTACGTCCCCGACGTCACCCGTCCGGCAGCGGCGGAGTCTACCCACCGCTCCGTCAGCCTTCGTAAGCAGGTGGAACTCTGATATGGCGCCAGCCGTTGTGCACCAGTAACGTCACGAATCCCCTGTGCGGCCGCAATCCACGTGGCAGACCATCCGCATCATGGACGACCATAGAGGGGCGGACAGTACACACCATCAGGGAGAGGAGGCGTCCATGGGATCGGTACGCAAGGCAAGTGCCTGGCTTGGCCTCGTCGACGACAGCGATGACGAGCGCTACTACGACGACGACTACGCCGAGGGGTCCGAGCCCGGCGACTCCTGGATGACCGACCCGCGTGCGCGGGTGGCCGACGAGACCGCGCGGGACCAGGGCACCCGGATCGCCACGGTCACCCCGGACGGATTCCGGGACGCCCGCGGCATCGGCGAGCTGTTCCGGGAGGGCGTACCGGTCATCGTGAACCTCACGACGATGGAGTCCGCCGACGCCAAGCGCGTGGTGGATTTCATGGCCGGGCTGATCTTCGGGCTGCGGGGCTCGATCGACCGGGTGGCCAATCGCGTCTTCCTCCTCACCCCGGCCGACTTCCAGATCGTCAGCGGACAGTCCGGCCACGCCACGGGCTTTTTCAACCAGAGCTAGGCCCGAGCAGGGCCCAGGCCCCGGGGCCGCTCACCGGAAGGCATCGATTCCGGTGAGCGCCTTGCCCAGCACCAGCTGGTGCATTTCGACGGTGCCCTCATAGGTGAGCACGGACTCCAGGTTCGTGGCGTGCCGCATCACCGGATACTCCAGCGAGATTCCGTTCGCGCCCAGAATCGTCCGGGCCGTACGGCAGATCTCGATCGCCTCCCGCACATTGTTCAGCTTGCCGAAGCTGACCTGCTCGGGGCGGAGCCGCCCCGCCTCCAAGCGCCGCCCCAGATGGTGGGCGAGCAGCACCCCCTTGTGGAGCTCCAGCGCCATATCGGCCAGCTTGGCCTGGGTGAGCTGGAAGCCGCCGATCGGCCGGCCGAACTGCTCCCGCTCCCGCGCGTACTCCAGCGCCGACTCGAACGCGGAGCGGGCCGCGCCCATCGATCCCCAGATGATGCCGTAGCGGGCGTGGCTCAGACAGCTCAGCGGCCCGCGCAGGCCGGTGACCTCGGGCAGCACCGCGTCGGCGGGCAGCCGCACCTCGTCCAGGACCAGCTCGCTGGTGACCGAGGCGCGCAGCGACCACTTGTGCTTGATGTCGGGGGCCGAGAAACCGGGCGCGTCGGTGGGGACGACGAAGCCGCGGATGCCCTCGTCGGTACGGGCCCACACCACGGCGACCCCGGCCACCGAGCCATTGGTGATCCACATCTTGCGGCCGGTGAGCACCCAGTCCGAACCGTCCCGCTTGGCGTAGGTGCGCATACCGGCCGGGTCGGAGCCGTGGTCGGGCTCGGTCAGCCCGAAGCATCCGATGACCTCGCCGGCGGCCATCCGGGGCAGCCACCGCTCCTTCTGCTCCTCGGAGCCGAAGCGGTGGATGGCGTACATGGACAGGGAGCCCTGCACCGACATCAGGGAGCGGATCCCGGAGTCGGCCGCCTCCAGCTCCAGACAGGCCAGGCCGTACTGGATCGGGCCGGCGCCCGCGCAGCCGTAACCGCTGAGGGACATCCCGAGCGCGCCGAGGGAGCCGAGCTCCCGGGCCAGCTCGCGGATGCCGGGCACCTCACCGCGCTCGTACCAGTCGGCGATGTGCGGCAGTACGCGGTCGGCGGCCCACTGCCGCATGGTGTCGCGGACCGCGAGATCCTCGGGGTCGAGGAGATCGTCGAGCCCCAGCGGGTCGCGCGGATCGAACGACGGCAGGGTGCCAGCGGACATGGGTGACGGCCTCCGGTGGATGCGGTTCCGGGTACACCGAGCGGATACCGGCCGCCGGGGCACGTCCTCCCGCCCGGCGGCCGGGTTGATCAGCCCGGCCGCTCCGACGCTACGACCGGGTAACCCTCGGCGTCCAGACCTGCTCACGCCGGGTCATCAGGGGCCGGGCAGCGATCGCCCAGGGCGAGGCCGGGCCTCGGGCGAGCTGCCCCGGCCCCACGACGGCCCGCCCCCCCTCCCCCCAGCGTCGCTACGCGGCCCCACCGCACGGCAAGGGCTCCACCACACGGCAAGGCCCCCGCCGCACGACAGGGATCCCGGCCCCACGGCAGCGGCTCCGCCCCACGACAGGCACTCCGCCCCACGGCAGGGGCTCCGGCCGCACGGCAGCGATAGGGACCCGACCGCACAGCAGCGGCCCCCGCACACGGCAAGGCCCCCGACGCACGACAGCGGCAAAGGACCCCGGCCGCACAGCAGCAGCCCCACCCCACGACAGGCGCTCCACTACACGACTGCGGCTCCACCCCACGGCAGGGACTCCGCCCCACGACAGAAACCCCCACCGCACGACAGCGGCAAGGACCCCGGCCGCACAGCAGCGGCCCCAGCACACCACGGCAAGGCCCCCGCCGCGCGGCAGCGGCTCCGCCGCGCGGCGGGGGCTTCGCCTCCGGATTCCGGGGTCTGGGGCGGAGCCCCAGTTGTGGGAAGGGGCGGGGAGGGGAAAGAACCGAGAACCGCCGGACACCCCGTGGACCCAGCCCAGCCCGGGTCGGGTCACCCCAGCCCGGGTCAGCCCAGCCCACCCCAGGCCGGTCAGGACTCGGCGGCGACCGTGGCGCGGTCGAGGCGGGCCGGAGCGTTCGCGCCGTCCGGCCCCTGCTGATCCGTCGGCCCCTGCTGATCCACCGACCCTGGCTGATCCGCCGGGCCCTGCTGCTCCGGCAGGCCCTGCTGGTCCGCCGGGCCCTGGGTGGACCCCTCGTCGTCGTCGGCGGCGCACTCCATGACCTTGGGCAGCCGCATCGCGGCCAGCGCGCCAAGCGTCAGCAGTCCGGCGCTGACCGCGAGCGTGACGTGCAGACCGTGTACGAAGGCGGCGCGGGAGGCCGAGCGCAGGGCCTCCCCCGCGTGGCCGCCCAGCCGGTCGGAGACCTTGTACGCGGCGCCCAGCGACTGGCTCGCGTCGGAGCTGGCGGAGGCGGGGACGCCGGGCACCGAGGAGACGCCGGGCTTGTAGGCGGCGTTCATGACGCTGCCGAGGAGGGCGATGCCGATCCCGGCGCCGAGCTGGTAGGAGGTCTCGCCGATGGCGGCCGCGCCGCCCGCGGAACCGGACGACGCCTCGTTGAGCATGGACTCGTACGCGCTGAAGAGCGTGGTCTCCAGGCCGAAGCCCAGGACGATGAAGCCGCCGACGAGCACGGCGGGCCGGTCGGACTGGCCCATGGCGGTGAGCGAGAGCACGGCGAGGGCGGTGAGCGCGAAGCCGACCGCGACCATGACCCGCGGGCCGAGCCACTGGAGCATCCGGGACCCCACGAGCCCGGCGGCCATGGCGGCGAAGGTGAGCGGCAGCAGCCGCAGACCCGTCTCGAGCGGGGTGAGCCCGAGCACGAGCTGGAGGTACTGGGCGGCTATGAGCTCCAGGCCGACGAGCGCCAGCAGGGCGAGCACGATACAGCCGACGGAGATCGAGAAGGCGGGCCGGGCGAACAGATTGAGGTCCACCAGCGGATGCGTACGGCGGCGCTGGCGGCGTACGAAGAGCACCAGCAGGACGACCCCGACCAGCACCGGGGCGGCGGTCTCGGCGTCCAGCGGCCCCACGCCGCTGCCCACCCGCTTGACGCCGAGGACGACGCAGAACAGCCCGCAGGCGGCCATGAGCGCGCCCAGCACGTCCCAGGGGCCGTTCTTGTCGCCGGTGGACTCCGGCAGCAGCCAGCGGCCGACGGGCAGCGCCACGATCATCAGGGGCAGGTTGACCAGGAAGACCGAGCCCCACCAGAAGTTCTCCACCAGGAAGCCGCCGAGCAGCGGGCCGACGGCCGCGCCGACGGCGGCGACCGCGCTCCAGACGCCTATCGCCAGCGCCCGCTCCCGGCGGTCCGGGAAGACCTGGCGCAGTATCGACAGGGTGGCAGGCATGATCATCGCGCCGCCGACGCCCAGCAGGGCGCGGGCCACGATGAGAATCTGGGGGTTGGGGGCGAAGGCGGCGATCGCGGAGGCGGCGCCGAAGAGCCCGTAGCCGAGCAGCAGGACGCGTCGTCTGCCGACGCGGTCGCCGAGGGTGCCGAAGAGGATCAGCAGCGAGGCGCAGACCAGTGGGTAGACGTCCACGATCCACAGCAGTTCGATCCCGCCGGGGCGCAGATCCTCGGTCACCGCCGGGACCGCGACATGGAGCACGGTCGCGTCCACGGCGACGAGCAGCAGACTGACGCAGAGCACGAGGAGCACGACCCAGCGGTTCGCCCCGCCGCTCGCCTCGGTGCCGCGCCATTGCCGGGGAACGCCCGCCGTCCGCCGATTGCCGGCCGTGGTCGTCCCGGACATGTACGCACCTCCCTGGGTCTTGCGCTCGCGGTCCGCCCTCGTGACGGCGGTACGCCACGTCGTAGGGACGTCCGGGTGACCCCGGTGGCGAAGGCGCGAGTGAGAGGTCAGGGTACGCGAGTCCCCGCGCGAGCCGTGTGCCGCAGGTCATGTTGGAACCTGCCCGCGGATGGTTACGGAGGCGTACGTTCCAGACTTCCCCTTTTGTCCCCCGTCCCTCTGCCGTCCCTCCTGTGTCCTCCCGGCCCCCCGCGACTCCTCCGCGGAGCGTTGTCCACAGGCTCCGCGGGCGGCCCGGATCATCCTTGATAATCGTCGCCGTGACTGATCTCGCCCAGGCCGGCACCGCGCCGCTCAGCGACGACGGCCGACCGGGCCGCGCCGCTGGTCGCGCGCTGCGCCGGGCCGCTCCAGCACTGCTCGCGTATGCGGGGACGCGCCTGCTCGGGCTGGTGGTTCTCGCGATCTGGGGAGCCTTCGCGGACAAGAGCCCGCACCAGCTGCTCTCCGCGCGCTGGGACTCGCTCTGGTACGCCCGCATCGCCGCGGAGGGATACGGCTACACGCTCCATCTGCCCGACGGCTCGGTCCACTCCAACCTGGCGTTCTTCCCCCTGCTCCCGGCGCTGGAGCGAGTGATATCGGCCATGACCCCGCTGGACGTGGCCGACGCCGGTCTGCTGGTGAGCTCGGTCACGTCCCTGTTCGCCGCCTGGGGGATCTTCGCGATCGGTGACCTGCTGTACGGGCGGCGGGTGGGCGTCACGCTGGCCGTCCTGTGGGGTGTGCTGCCGGTCGGCATCGTGCAGTCGATGGCGTACTCGGAGTCCCTCTTCACGGCGCTGGCCGCCTGGGGGGTCTACGCGGCGCTCACCCGGCGGTGGCTGTGGGCGGGGCTGTGCGCGGCGCTGGCGGGGCTCACCCGGCCGGTGGGGGCGGCGGTGGTCGCGGCGGTCTGGGTGGCGGCCGCGGTGGAGCTGCTGCCGGAGGCGCGCCGGCGCCAGGCGTGGCTCACCGCCCCTCCCGTCACCCACCACCACCCTCAGCGGAGGCGCTGCGCGCCCTTCCTCCGGCTTCTCGCGGGCGTCGCGCTCGCGCCGCTGGGCTGGCTGGGCTACGTGGTGTGGGTCGCCCTCCGCACCGGGAGCGTCACCGGCTACTTCGAGGTGCAGAACGGCTGGGGCAACGGCTTCGACGGCGGTCTGGCCTTCGCGGGCTTCATCGGGGGGCTGCTGATCGAGCCGCCCTTCGTGGGCGGGCTCGGGCTGCTGCTCGGCGTGGGGGCACTGATCTGGCTCGCGGTCCGCTGTGTGCGGCAGCGCCAGCCGCTGCCGCTGCTTGCCTACGGCGGGGCGGTGCTCGTCCTGGCGCTGGCCGCGAAGGGGTACTTCGGCTCCAAGCCCCGGCTGCTGATACCGGCCTTCCCGCTGCTGCTGCCGATCGCGGTCGCCCTGGCCCGGCTGCGCCCGGTGCGCACCGCGCTGGTCCTGGGGTCGGTGGGGCTCGCCTCGGCGGTGTACGGGGCCTTCTGGCTGCATGGCTCCGGGCCGCCCTGATCCGGCCACCGCCGCGATCCGGCCACCCCGACCGGCCGGGCGGAGCCCCACGGAGCACCGCGGAGCCCCACGGAGCACCGCGGACGATCACTCCCGGCCACCCGGCGACGCCAAGGGAAACTTCGGGGAACGCCATGGCTAATAAGCGATAAACACGCCCTGTAAGAATTCCATAAAGCCCCCGAGACACGCCCATTGGAAGGTGGGGAGCGGAAAAGTCCCGGGGCCTCGTGCATTCCTTGGAAAGGGCGCGGCCAAAAGGCGTGGACGAGACGTACTCCACATCACATCGTCATCACAAAGCGACCTGATCGACTGAACCCACCTGTCACGCAATGTAACGTCGATTAGGTGCGTACCGAAGACAAGCTCCCCGCGACCGAGGAGCGAAGGCCCGATCTCGCGCGACCGCGCATGACCCGAACACGCTTCTGGCTGCTCGGGACCACGCTGGCGGTCTACGCGGCGACCGTGATCGGCGTGCTCACCACCTCATGGCTGGTGAAGCTCGACTGGCAGGTCATGCTCTTCCGGCCCTACAAGCAGTGGCCCGAGTTCCATACCTTCCTGGACTACTTCGTGGTCATGGGCCAGCGCGGGCCCACCGCCGTGGCCGTCGCCGCCTGGCTGGGGTGGTGCTGCCACCGGCAGCGCACCCTGCGCCCGCTGCTGGCGCTGGGCACGTCCCTGCTGATGCTGAACGCCACCGTGGGCGCGGTGAAGATCGGCTTCGGCCGGCTCGGTCCGCACTACGCGACCACCGTCGGGTCCAACGAGATGTGGGGCACCGGCGATATATTTCCTTCGGGTCACACCGCGAACGCCGTGGTCACCTGGGGCATTCTGGCCTATCTGGCGACCACCCCCGTGGCCCGCAGGGTCGCCTCGCTGATCGCCGCGGGCTTCGCCTTCGGGGTCGGCATGACCACCGTCTACCTCGGCACCCACTGGCTGAGCGATGTGGTGCTTGGCTGGGCCGCCGGGGTGCTGGTGCTGCTGGCGCTGCCTTGGCTGGAACCCGCCATGGCCCGCGCCGAGGTGCTGCTGCTGACCCTGTGGCGCCGGTTGCGCGAGCGCCGGGCGCCCGTACCGGTGCCGTCCGGGCGGCCGGTCGCCGGGACCCCGCTGGCCACCCCGCGCACCGCCCGCGACGACGAACTGCCCGCCCGCGAGACCGTGGCCGTGGTCAGGCCCGGCACCGCCACCGGCCGGAGCCCCGACGGGCGGCCACTCCACCCGGTCCGCCAGCACACGATGCGCTCCGAGCGCACCCCGGTCACCCCGGTCGGCAGCCGCCGGCCGCCGCACGCCGACCGGGTGCCGCGCGCCACGGCGCCCTTCGGCCCGTCCGGCGCCTCCCGGGGCCGGACGGCCACCGGAGGCTGAGCCGAGCCGCCCACCCGGGCCGCGGGGCGGTACGCACCTCCTCCCCCGCGCCAACCGGCCACATCCGCGCCACGGCCCCGGAACGCTCCCTCAAGAGCGTTCCGGGGCCGTCGTCGTATCCGCGGCCGGGCGCACCGGCCCACCGTCGCGCACCGGGCACACCGGCGCGGACCGGCGCGCGCCGACGCGGACCCGGGCCGGTCGGCGGGCGGCCCGTCAACCGCGCCCGGTCAGCGGCCACGCCCGGTCAGCCGCGCCAGCAGCGCTTCACCGTGCCGTCGTCCACCTCGAAGTCGATCCGCCCCCGCAGATACTCCATGGTGATGATCGCGCCCGGCGGAAGCGTCCGTACGGTGCTCCAGCCGCGTGCGCGCGCCCTCTCCTCGGCGGTGCCGGCATCGAGGCCCACATAGCTGTCGAGGTCGTCGTCGGGTTCGGCCGGAAGGTTCGGTACAGGTCCCATGAGAGCCACCGTAGGTGGCTGCCCACGGGGGGCAAACCCAGAGTTGTCTTGGACCGGCATGGGACTACCACCGTCCCATGCCTCTCACGGCCGCCATTCGTCACACTTGTGTCACAGAAAACACGCCCGGGTTTGTGAACGACTTCATCACTCTTCCGGGGCTTGTGTTGACGCCTCGAAGATGATTGCGAGTTTCCGTCGATATCCCCCGCCAAACGACCGGCTCCGGTATGGGCGGCGGCGCGCGGGCGAGATCTGCCGAACAATTCACGCGGCGGCCGGAAAAGCACGGCCCGGCCCCATCCGGAGCGCACAATTCCGCCACAAATCGCCGGGGGTTGGAGTCCGAGGTTTACCCCCACCCGGGCGCGGTACCCGCCGCCCCGGAGCCAACATGACTGACAGATCCGATGAGACCCCCGAGAAGACGGCGGCCGGCGGCCCGAGCCCGCTGGCACTCCTGCGTGGCGCCCGTGAGCAGCTCGTCGAGCTGACGGGCCTGTCCCCCGAGTCCCTCCCCCGTCTGGAGCGGACCGACGACGGGTGGCTGCTGGAGGCCGAGGTGACGGAGCTGGTCCGGGTGCCGGAGACGATGAGCCTGATGGCCCTGTACGAGGTGACCCTCGACCCGGACGGCCTGCTCACCGGCTACCGGCGCCTGCGCCGCTATGAGCGCGGCCGGAGCGACCGCCGCTGACGCCGGCGGGGGACCGGACGCCACCGGAAACGAGAGGAACACACCCGACATGACCACCGTTGTCCCGGCACAGCAATCCAGGGGCGGGGGCGGCACCAGCGGCCTGTACGACGTCCTGGAACTCATACTCGACCGAGGGCTGGTGATCGACGCGTTCATCCGAGTCTCCCTGGTCGGCATCGAAATACTCAAGATCGACATTCGGATCGTGGTCGCGAGTGTCGACACCTATCTGCGGTTCGCCGAGGCGTGCAATCGCCTCGACCTGGAGTCGGGCCCGAACAAGTCCCCCGGGCTGCCCGAGGTCGTCGAGGGCGTCACCGAGAACGGCGCGCGGTCCAAGACCAAGGGCGCCCTCTCCGGCGCCGGCGACACCGTCTCCAAGGCCGCCCAGTCCGTGGCCAATGCGATCCGCCCGTCGGAGGAGGACGAGGAGGAGGAGCCGCACCGGCGCCGTCCGGCCCGTAAGGCGGCGCCGCGGAAGTCCGAGGAGTCCTCATGACCACGTATGTCTACGGCATCGCGCGCGGCGAGGTCCCGGACCTGGGCGATCGGCTGCTGGGCATCGGCGACCCCCCACTGCCGGTCCGGGCGCTGAACGAGGGAGAGCTGGCCGCGATCGTCAGCGACTGCCCGCCCGAGCTCAAACCCCGGCGCCGCGATCTGCTGGCCCACCAGCACGTACTGGCCGAGGTCAGCGACTCCCGCGCGGTGCTGCCGATGCGCTTCGGCAGCGTCTCCTCCAGCGACGACGACGTCCGCAGCGTGCTGGCCGAGCACGCCGACCGCTACCAGGACCAGCTGAACCGGCTGACCGGCCGGGTGGAGTACAACGTCAAGGCCGTGCACGACGAGGACTCGGTGCTCCACCAGGTGCTCGCCGAGGAGCCGGAGCTGCGGATGATGGCGGACGCCAACCGGGCGGCGGGCGGCGGCACCTACGAGGACCGGGTGCGCTTCGGCGAGCTGATGGCGGGCGCGGTACGGGCCCGTGAGGTGCGGGACGCCAAGCTCGTGGAGGAGGCGCTGGCTCCGACCGCCGAGGAGGTGCGGCCCGGCCCGGAGAGCGGCGGCTGGTTCGTGAGCCTGTCGCTGCTGCTCGGCAAGGACGCCGCCGATCCGCTGCTGTCGGCGGCCGCCGAACTGGAGCGGGCCCACCCCTGGCTGAAGCTGCGGATCAACGGTCCGCTGCCGCCGTACAGCTTCGTCGAGTCCTGATGCTGATGATCGGCTGGGTGCTGAGGCAGGTCGTCGCCGCGGCGGAGCGGGAGTACTACGACCCGGCCAACATCCAGCGCGCTCTGGCCGAGTTGGAGACGCGGCTCGACCAGGGCGTGATCGACGAACGAGAGTTCGAGCGGCAGGAGGACGTGCTGCTCGACCGGTTGGAGGAGGCGCGCCAGTGGGCGAACGGGACTCTGTGACCACCCGGGGCGGTGTGGCCCCGACGGCCGGCGCCTACGGCTCACCGGCGTCGTCGCTCGGCTCCTCGGGGTCGTACGGCCTGGCCGGACGGGGTGAGGGCGGGGCGAACCTCGCCGACATCCTGGAGCGGGTGCTCGACAAGGGCGTGGTGATCGCGGGCGATATCCGCATCAATCTGCTCGACATCGAACTTCTCACGATCAAGCTGCGGCTGATCGTGGCCTCGGTCGACAAGGCGAAGGAGATGGGCATCGACTGGTGGGAGCACGACCCATCGCTCTCGTCGCGCGCCCGGACCGGGGTGGACGGCGGCGAGCAGGCCGAGGCCACCCGCAGGGACGGCCACGAGAACACCGAGGTGACCAGCGGGCGGAACCGGGAGACCACCGAATGACCGAAGGACTGCGGTACGCCTACGCGGTCGTGCGCGACACCGGTGCGCCGGACGCCGCCCTGGACGCCCTCACCGCCCTGGAGGGGGTGCCCGGCGTCGCGGACGAATCGGTGTACGCCGTACGCCATCTGGGGCTCGCCGTGCTGGCGGGCGCCGTACCGGCCGAGGACTACGACGAGGGCTCGCTGCGGAAGCGGCTGGAGGACATGGCCTGGCTGGAGAAGATGGCCCGGGCCCACCAGCGGGTGGTCGACACCGCCGCTGCCGAGTCCTGTGTCATACCGGTCCGGCTGGCCACCGTGTGCCACGGCGACGAGGGGCTGCGGCGGCTGCTCGCCACCGGGCGGGAGCGATTCGTCTCGGCGCTGGACCGGCTGGAGGGCAGGGTCGAATGGGGCGTCAAGGCGTATGCCACCCAGCCCGCCGCCGAGGAGCCGCCCGCCGGGACCGCCAACGCCGCGCGCTCCCTCAGCACCGCGGACGTCCCGAGCGCCCCGAACTCCCCGGGCGCCATGTCCGGCCGCGACTATCTGCGCCGCCGCAAGGCCCAGCGGCAGGCCGCCGAGCGGCGCTGGGGCGATACGGAGGAGGGCGCGCGGCTGGTGCACGACACCCTCAGCGGGCTGGCCGAGCAGTCCCGGCTGCATCCGCCGCAGGACCCCCGGCTGTCGGGCATCTCCGACCGCAATGTGCTGAACGCCGCGTATCTGGTGCGGCGCGAGGACAGCGCCGACTTCGCCGAGCGGGTCGGTGAGCTGGCCGGGCGTACGCCCGCGCTGCGGGTGGAGCTGACCGGCCCCTGGGCGCCGTACTCCTTCACCGCCGTGGACGAGACCTCCGGCGCGGAAGGCTCGGAAGGCGCGGAAGCGGAGACCGAGAACGCGGAAGCGGAGACCGAGAGCGCGGGGGCGGACGGATGACGATGGCCCCCGAGGGCCCCCTGGCCCATCAGCGGATCGCTCTGGTGGACGTGTTGGACCGGCTGCTGGCGGGCGGCGTGGTGATCACCGGTGATCTGACCCTGCGGATCGCCGACGTCGATCTGGTCCGCATCGATCTGCGCGCGCTCATCAGCTCGGTCAACGCCAATGTGCCGTCCCCCTGGGAGGAACCGTGAGCCGCAAGCTGGAGCTGGACCAGGACACCGTCGAGCGCGATCTGATGAAGCTGGTGCTCACCGTCGTGGAGCTACTGCGCCAGCTCATGGAGCGGCAGGCGCTGCGTCGGGTGGACCAGGGCGATCTGACGGAGGACCAGGAGGAACGGATCGGACTGACGCTGATGCTCCTGGAGGACCGGATGGGCACGCTCTGCGACCGCTACGGCATCGCGCCCTCCGATCTCAATCTGGACCTTGGGCCACTCGGTCCGCTCCTGCCCCCGAGGGAGTGACGCTCGGGGCAGCTCCCCGGATCACGCCGCCCACCGGGCGATCATGGCGATACCCGCCCAGGACACGGAGGAGTCCCGATGGCGACAGAGACCGCGCGGACCGCCGGTCCAGTACAGGAGACGCGGCAGGGAAGCGTGCTGGTGGACTGGCTCACCACCACCGACCACAAGAAGATCGGGCATCTGTATCTGATCTCGTCATTCGGCTTCTTCCTGGTCGGCGGCGTGCTGGCGCTGGTGATGCGTGCCGAGCTGGCCCGGCCGGGCCTCCAGATCGTCTCGCAGGAGGAGTTCAACCAGGCGTTCACCCTGCATGGCACGATCATGCTGCTGCTGTTCGCGACCCCGGCGTTCGCGGGGTTCGCCAACGAGATCATGCCGCTCCAGATCGGCGCGCCCGATGTGGCCTTCCCACGCCTCAACATGCTGTCGTACTGGCTGTATCTGTTCGGCGGGCTGATCGTGGTGGCCGGTCTGCTGGTGCCGGGGGGCGCCGCGGACTTCGGCTGGACCGCCTACGCCCCGCTCAACAGCCCCATCCGCTCCCCCGGTATCGGCGCCGATATGTGGATCATGGGGCTGGCGCTGTCGGGGTTCGGAACGATCCTGGGCGCGGTGAACTTCCTGACCACCATCATGGCGATGCGCGCGCCGGGCATGACGATGTTCCGGATGCCGATCTTCACCTGGAACACCCTCTTCACCTCGATCATGATCCTGATGGCGTTCCCGGTGCTGGCGGCGGCGCTGCTGGCGCTGGAGGCGGACCGGCGGTTCGGGGCGGTGGTCTTCGACCCCCGGTACGGCGGGCCGCTGCTGTGGCAGCACCTCTTCTGGTTCTTCGGCCATCCCGAGGTCTACATCATCGCGCTGCCGTTCTTCGGCATCATCTCCGAGATCATCCCGGTCTTCTCACGCAAGCCGATCTTCGGCTATGTGACGCTTATCGGCGCGACCATGGCCATCACCGGACTGTCGATGGTGGTCTGGGCCCATCACATGTTCGCCACCGGATCGGTTCTGCTGCCCTTCTTCTCCCTGATGTCGTTTCTGATCGCCGTGCCGACCGGGGTGAAGTTCTTCAACTGGATCGGCACCATGCTGGGCGGCTCGGTGTCCCTGGAGGCGCCGATGCTGTGGGCGGTCGGGTTCCTGGTGAGCTTCCTCTTCGGGGGGCTCACCGGCGTCATCCTGGCCTCACCGCCGCTGGACTTCCATGTCACGGACACCTACTTCGTCGTGGGCCACTTCCACTACGTGGTCTTCGGGACGGTCGTCTTCGCGATGTTCGCCGGGTTCTACTTCTGGTGGCCCAAGTTCACCGGAAAGCTGCTGGACGAGCGGCTGGCCAAGATCCACTTCTGGACGCTGTTCACCGGCTTCCACACCACCTTCCTGGTGCAGCACTGGCTGGGCGTCGAGGGAATGCCGCGCCGCTACGCCGACTATCTGGCGGCGGACGGCTTCACCGCGCTCAACACCATCTCCACGATCGGCTCCTTCCTGCTGGGCATGTCGACCCTGCCGTTCCTCTACAACGTCTGGAAGACGGCCAAGTACGGCGAGAAGGTGGAGGTCGACGACCCCTGGGGGTACGGCCGCTCCCTGGAGTGGGCGACCTCCTGTCCCCCGCCCCGGCACAACTTCACCACGCTCCCCCGGATCCGCTCCGAATCGCCGGCCTTCGATCTGAACCATCCCGAGGTGGCGAGCCTCACGCAGGGGAGGGACCAGCGGCCGGGGCCACGGGGCTCGGTCAGCCCAGGGCCCGGTCCAACCGGTTCCTGAGCTCCCGGATGTGGTCGTTCAGCTCCACCGGCTCGCGCACCTCGAAGTCAAAGCCGCTCAATCCGATGTGGATCACCAGCGCATCGAGGCTGTGGGCGCCGGTGTGCAGCAGACAGCTGTGCTCGTCCACGGCCTCCAGCACCCCCACCGTGGGCGTGAAACGCTCGGCCGCCCGCTCGGCGGGCACCCGCAGCAGCACGGTGGCCCGCTGGGCGTAGACGGAGGTGGTGATGCCCCGGGCCACATAGGCGGCGATGTCGTCGGCGGGCGGGCGGCGCGGGGGGAAGCGGGGGCCGTGCGGCGGGGTCGGGGTGATCCGGTCGACCCGGTACGTACGCCAGTCGGCCCGTTCCACGTCCCAGGCCACCAGATACCAGCGGCGCTGCGCGGCGACCAGCCGGTGCGGTTCGACCGTGCGGCGGGTGACCGCACCGCCGTGGTCGCGGTACTCGAAGCGCAGCTGATGGCAGTCCCGGCAGGCGGCGGCCAGCTCGGTCAGCACCCCGGGGTCCACCCCGGGGCCGCCGCTCCAGCCGGACAGCGGCACGGTGAAGGCGGTCAGCGCGCCCACCCGGCGGCGCAGCCGCTCCGGGAGCACCTGCTCCAGCTTGGCCAGGGCCCGCACCGAGGTCTCCTCGATGCCCTCGACCCCGCCGCCGGTCGCCTGGCGCAGCCGCACCGCGACCGCCACCGCCTCCTCGTCGTCCAGCAGCAGCGGCGGCAGTTGGGCGCCCGCGCCCAGTTGATAGCCACCGCCGGTGCCCGGCGCGGAGTGCACCGGGTAGCCGAGCTCGCGCAGCCGGTCGACATCGCGGCGCACGGTGCGCGGGGTGACCCCGAGCCGGTCGGCGAGGTCCGCGCCGGACCATTCGCGGTGGGCCTGCAACAGGGAGAGCAGGCGGAGCAGTCGGGCCGAGGTCTCCAGCATGCGGCCGAGTCTGCCACCGGTCGAGGACAGCCTTGGTCCTCAAGGCTGTCCTCGGCTCGCTCTCAAGATGTCCTCGGCTCGCCCCAAGGCTGACCTCGGCTCGCCCTCGGACTCCCGGGCTCAGACGAGCGCCTCGATCCGCACCGCGAGATCGTTGTCCCGGGTGTAGTACGGCCGGGCCAGTGCCTCCCCGCCCCGACCGGCCACCGTACGCGGCGGATAGGTGAAGATCTCCTTCTTGTCCGCGACATCGTCCAGGATCCGGGCGAGCCGCGCCGGGGCCATGTTCTGGTCCGCCGGGCGCAGCCACAGGTCCCAGACGTCCGCGCCGCCGCCCCAGGTCCGCGCGAGCTCGGCGTAGGAGAGCGTGAAGGCGAAGTCCGAGCCCTCCACCTCCAGCGGTGCCGTGCGCACCGGGGCCTCGCCCCCGCGGCAGCGGGCCTCGACCACCGCGTCGGCGAGCCACTCGGACGGGTACGCGACACGGTAGAGCCGCCCCCGCACCGCCATCGTGTCGTCCTCCAGCCGGATCTCCCCGGCCTCGGCGTGGGGCGCCCGCCGCCAGCTGCGCAGCGAGAGGTTGCCGTGCTTGGTGGCGTACGGGATGCGCACGGACAGCGGGGACGTGCTCGGGCCGGGGCGGCGGTCCACGAGCGAGCGCAGGTCGTTCAGGCCCGGGGCGAGCCGCCGCGGCTCGGCGTCCCGGTGGGCCACATGGACGTCCCAGCGGCCCTCGGGCAGGGCAACGGTGCTGGGCAGGGCGGCCTGGAGCCCGCCGTCCGCGGTCGGGCCCAGCGGCAGCCGCACCTCCCCGTCGGGGGCGTCCCTCCCGCCCCGGCGGATCAGTACCAGCGCACCGCTCCAGTCGTCGTGGCCGCCCGGGGCCGGGCGGGCCCGGTCGGCGATGTGGAAGGTGAGCCCACCGGCGGAGTCCGCCACGCAGTCGGCGCGGGCGGGGGCGCCCTCGGCGGCCTCACTCATTCTGTCCTCCTCGACGTGCTGCGTTGCCTGTGCTGGTGCACTCATGCGACACGCACCTTCCGCAGGGAGTCCTTGGCGGCGAACGCGCCGCCGATCAGGGAGCCACGGGCGCGGTGCAGGGAACCCCGCAGGCCGCTGCGGCCGATCAGCTCGGAGAACAGCGTCTCGTAGCGCCCGGCCACCCGCGAGGGGTCGAAGCGGGCCGAGTCCTTCAACGCGGCCTGCCCCATCTGCTGGCGCAGCTCGTCGTCGTTGATGAGGTCGAGCAGCGCGGCGGCGATGGCGTCGGTGTCGCCGGTGGGCACGAGACGGCCGTCCACACCGTTGTCGATGATCTCCGCCGGCCCGTGCGGGCAGTCGGTGGACACCACCGGAAGGCCGCAGCGCATGGCCTCCACGATGGTCATGCCGAACGACTCCAGGCTGGAGGTGACGGCGGCTATGGAGCCCTTGGCCCACTCGGGGTCGAGCGGATTGGCCGGGCCCATCAGGAAGACGTTGTTGTAGAGGCCGAGCCTGTCGATGAGGGCGCGCAGCTTGGCGTGCTGGGCGCCGCCGCCGTAGATCCGCAGCCGCCAGTCGGGGCGGGCCTCACTGACCTTCGCGAAGGCGTGTATCAGCAGGTCGTAGCGTTTCACCGGGGCCAGCCGGCCGGCCGCGACCACCCACTTGCCGGTGCCGTCGGCGGGGTCGAGACCGGGCGCGGGCACGCTGTTGGGGACCGCCTCGACCCGCACGCCGGGCAGCCGCATCTGGCCGCGGTAGGTCCGGGCGTCGGCCTCGGTCACGGTGGTCACCGCGTCCAGCCGAGGGTAGACGGCGCGCAGAGCCCGCTTCAGTCCATTGGAGTGGGTGCTGAGCGTCAGATGCTCCTGGCCCACCCGTACCGGACCGCGGCGGGCCTCCCGGGCGATGTGGACATTGAGCCCGGGCCGGGTTCCGACGACGATATCGGCCTCCAGCGAGCGCAGATGATCCGCGATACGGCGGTCGGTGAGCGCGCTGTACTGCTTGTAGCGGCCCTCGGTCACGGGGAAGACCTGCGCCGGGCGACCGTGGTCAGGGTCGCCGCCGTCGTAGGACGGGCTGCTCTTCCGGAGGTCCACGAGATGGCTGAGCCCCACCCGCGGACCGGGGTCGAAGATCGGCTGGTCGCGGTGGCGGAAGACCGACACGATCTCCACATCGTGCTGCTCCCCCAGGGTGCGGGCGAGGTTGTACGTGGTCCGGATCGTCCCGCCGATCCCGTACGCGTTGTGAATAAGGAAAGAGATGTGCATCCGGCCCCGTATCCCACTGCTTCCCCGCGGACGGGTGTGTCGTCCGCCTACCACGATGTAAGACCGGGAAAAGTGGCACAGGGTTGGGTTTCATCACCTTCTTGTGCTCCAACAGATGTGAAATCGGTAGGGAGTCGGGGGAACTTTTCGGCCCGACGGCGCATCAGACCGCGGGGTGGCCGGGCGCGTGACCCCCGCCCCGCATGGCCCGTTGTCTACGTATGAGCCGGGAAACCACTCGGCCCACCCACCGAGACCGAGGAGCCACCCGTGCCGCGCATGCTCGACGTCAGCGATGACGTACGCGCCGAGATCGGCGACGAAGAAGCCGACCGGCTGCTCGCCGGGGACAACGCCCCGGGCGCTTACGACTGCACGTCCTGCCGCACCCCCGGCAACACCGAGCAGGAGCGGACCAGCACCGTGCTCTTCGTGGGGCAGGAGACGGCGGTGCTGGCCTTCGCGCACGCCACCTGCGTGCCCTCCCAGGTCGTCCCGGTCTCGGAGGACCAGTTGCGCGGCGCGGTGCGGTCCATCACGGGTGAGGACAGCGCGCCGCCGACCGCCGAGGCCTCCCACGCGCCGCCCGTACCGGCCGCGTCGCACGCCGCCACGTCGTACTTCCCCGGCCCGACGGCCCCGGCCCCGGCCACGTCGCCCGCCCCGGTCCCGTCACCGGTGTCGCCCGGCACCGTGTCCCACACCCCGGAGCCGTCCGGGCAGGCGCCGGCGCCGCAGCAGGCGGTGCTCGGTGTGACCAGCGGGGTGGTGCTGGTCGGTCAGGAGGCGTGCGCGGCGCTGGTGGTGGAGCCGACCGCGCCGATCATCCGCCCCGGTTCGATCGGCCACGGCGATGAATTCCTCCAGCTCCTCAGCGAGCAGGGGTTCGCCCCGGTGGTCGACCTGGGCCGGCCGCCCGCGCCCAACCCCGGCTGGTCGGTGCTGCTGGCCATGGGGCGGCTGCACGCGGTGCTGATGCCGGCGCCGGGCAGCGGCCGACCGGTGGCCTGGTGGCAGGCGCACAGCCCGATGCCGCTGAGCGAGGGCTGGCGGAGCGCCGTCGGCCGCTCCCAGAAGGTGCTGGTCTACGCCGCGGCCGCGGGCACGATCGGCACCCAGCCGCGCGAGGACCAACTGCGCGCGGCGCTGGACCGGGCCGCCGCGCGCGGCGCTCTGGTCGGCGCTTCGATGCCGCTCGCGGGCACATGACCGCCATGGCCGCCGCCGCCCCGGGCTCGCCCCCGGACCTCACCGATCCTTGGTGGGCAGCCCATTCGCCACCGATGCCGCATCCGACGGGCGGCCGGGTCGTTGGCACATACGTGCACGCATACGACCTCTCCTACCGTTCCCCCTCATACGGCTGCATTCCAGCCATGCGCCCAGCGCTGGAGGCGGCGCACGATCCCTGGCGCCACTCCGCCACGCCGATCTACGACGCGTTGTACGCGGAGTACCGCAGGCTGTTCCGGGCGCTGCCCGGTGACCGCTCGGACGAGGAGAACATGGAGTTCGTGGCGTTCGCCGCCATCGGTCAGCCCCGGGGCCTCGTCAGCGGCTACGGCCGCCCGGACGACCACGGCGGGGCCTGGCACACCGACGAGCTGTACTACCGCGGCTACCTCCCCGCGCTCCCGCCCGGCCGGGGTGAGGAGCCGGGGCACACGTACTGACGCGGTGCCGGGGGCCGGGGCGGCAGGAGCCCCCCGGCGCGGCCGCCGCCATGTCCCGCGGCCGCGCCACCGCCACTTCCTACGGCCCCACTTCTTACGGCCGCGCCCCCGCTCCGTCTCGCGGCCGCGCCTCCGCTACTTCTTACGGCCGCGCTTCTCGCGCACCCGCACCGAGATCTGCAACGGCGTCCCCTCGAAGCCGAACTCCTCGCGCAGCCGCCGCTCGATGAAGCGGCGGTAGCCCGCCTCCAGGAAGCCCGAGGCGAAGAGCACGAACCGCGGCGGCCGGGTCCCGGCCTGCGTCCCGAAGAGGATCCGCGGCTGCTTGCCGCCCCGGATCGGATGCGGATGGGAGGCGACGATCTCGCCGAGGAAGGAGTTGAGCCGCCCGGTCGGGACGCGGGTCTCCCAGCCGGCCAGCGCCGTCTCGATCGCCGGGACCAGCTTCTCCATATGGCGGCCGGTGCGGGCGGAGACATTGACCCGCGGCGCCCACTGGACCTGCACCAGCTCCGTCTCGATCTCGCGCTCGAGGTAGTAGCGGCGCTCCTCGTCCAGGGTGTCCCACTTGTTGTAGGCGATGACGAGCGCGCGCCCGGCCTCGACGGCCATCGAGATGATCCGCTGGTCCTGGACGCTGATGGACTCGCTGGCGTCGATCAGTACGACCGCGACCTCCGCCTTCTCCACGGCGGCCGCGGTGCGCAGCGAGGCGTAGTAGTCGGCGCCCTCCTGGAGGTGGACCCGGCGGCGGATACCGGCGGTGTCGACGAACTTCCAGGTGATGCCGCCGAGTTCGATCATCTCGTCGACCGGGTCGCGGGTGGTTCCCGCCACCTCGTTGACGACCACCCGCTCCTCGCCCGCGACCTTGTTGAGCAACGAGGACTTGCCCACGTTCGGACGGCCGATCAGGGCGATCCGGCGCGGGCCGCCGATCGTGGCCCCGAAGGTCTGGGCCGGGGCCTCGGGCAGCGCCTCCAGGACCGCGTCGAGCATGTCGCCGGTGCCGCGGCCGTGCAGCGCGGAGACCGCGTACGGCTCGCCGAGGCCCAGCGACCACAGCATCGCGGCATCGGCCTCGCCGCTGGGCCCGTCGACCTTGTTGGCGCACAGCACCACGGGCTTTCCGGCCCGGCGCAACAGCTTGACCACGGCCTCGTCGGTGTCGGTGGCGCCCACCGTGGCGTCCACGACGAAGACCACCGCGTCTGCGGCGTCGATCGCGAACTCGGCCTGGGCGGCCACGGACGCGTCGATGCCGAGCACGTCCTGTTCCCAGCCGCCGGTGTCGACCACCTTGAAGCGGCGGCCGGACCACTCGGCCTCATAGGTCACCCGGTCGCGGGTGACGCCGGGGCGGTCCTCCACGACCGCCTCCCGGCGGCCGATGATCCGGTTCACCAGGGTGGACTTGCCGACGTTGGGGCGGCCGACGACGGCCAGCACCGGCAGCGGGCCATGCCCCGCCGCGGCGAGGTCGCCCTCGACCTCCGCGGGGTCGAAGCCCTCTTGCGCGGCGAGCTCCATGAACTCCGCGTACTCGGCGTCGCCAAGCTCCCCGTGCTCGTCGCCGCCGCTGTGGATCTGGTCGTTCATGAAGATTTCCTCGTCGTCCCTCAGTACCGCGCACCGCCCCTGGGGGCTCGCGGGTCTATGTCTGTTCCGGGCGGCCGGTGAGCCGCCTGGCGGTATCCAGATGCGTGGCCAGCCGCTTCTGGATGCGCTCGGTGGCCTGGTCCAGGGCCGCCCGCGTCCGCCTGCCGCTGCCGTCCCCCGCCTCGAACGGGTCGCCGAACACCACGTCGATCCTGCCGCGCAGCCGGGGCAGCGGCCTGGACCGGCCGTCGTCACGCGGGGTGGCGGTACCGAACACCGCCACCGGCACGATCGGCGCGCCGGAGCGCACCGCGAAGTACGCGAGCCCCGAGCGCAGCGAGGCGAAGTCGCCCTCGCCCCTGGTGCCCTCGGGGAAGATGCCCAGCACCCCGCCGCGCTCCAGCACCCCCAGGGCCTGGCCGATCGCGGTGCGGTCGGCGCTCGTACGGTCCACCTTCAGCTGACCGATACCGCGCAGGAACGGGTCCAGCGGGCCGATGAACGCCTCCTTCTTGACCAGGAAGTGCACCGGCCGCGGCGAGGTGCCGATCAGCATCGGGCCGTCGATGTTGTGGGAGTGGTTCCCCGCGAGGATGACGGGCCCGGCGGACGGGATCCGCCACGCGCCCAGCACCCGCGGCCGCCACAGCCCGTACATCAGACCGATGCCGATCCGCCGCCCCACGGCGGCCCCGGCCGCGCTGGGAAGTGTCCCGTCGGTGGTGCTCACGCGACCGTCCGCTTCTCCTCGACGAGGGTGACCACGCACTCGATGACCTGGTCGAGGGTGAGCTCGGAGGTGTCCACCTCGACCGCGTCGTCCGCCTTGGCCAGCGGCGAGGTCTTGCGGCCGGAGTCCAGGGCGTCCCGCTTGGCCAGCGCGGCCTGGGTGGCGGCCAGGTCGCTGGCCTCCTTGCCCTTCAGCTCACCGCTGCGGCGGGCCGCCCGGACCTCCGGGGAGGCGGTCAGGAAGATCTTCAGGTCGGCGTCCGGGAGGACCGTGGTGCCGATATCCCGGCCCTCGACCACGATGCCGCGCGGCGCCTCGGCGGCGATGGTCCGCTGGAGCTCGGTGATCACGGACCGCACCTCGGGCACCGCGCTGACCGCGCTGACCCGCGAGGTGACCTCCTGGGTGCGGATCGGCCCGGAGACATCGGTGCCGTCGACGGTGATCGTCGGGTTGGCCGGGTCGGTGCCGGAGACGATGGCGGGCTTGCCCGCGGCGTCGGCCACGGCCACGGCGTCCTCGACGTCGATGCCGTTGGCCACCATCCACCAGGTGATCGCCCGGTACTGGGCGCCGGTGTCCAGGTAGCCCAGGCCCAGCTTGGCGGCGACGGCCTTCGAGGTACTGGACTTGCCCGTGCCTGCGGGGCCGTCGATCGCGACAATCACTGCGGCCGGGGCGGTCCGGGCGGCGGTTTCCACGGTGACAGACACCTTTCGTGTGCACGGGGCTGGGTTGAACGGGCCATGTGGGCCTCGGACAAGGTTACTGGCTTCCCCCGGGCGGCTTCGCACCGCTGGGGGGCGGCCCCGGGGCCGGGGCCGCGGGCGGTCCGGTCCGCCGCTACTGCCGGATGGACCATCCCCGCTCCCGCAGGGCCTGGGTGAGCCCCGGGGCCGCCGAGGGTTCGACCACCAGCTGGATCAGACCGGCCTGCTGCCCGGTGGCGTGCTCGATCCGGACGTCCTCGATGTTGACACCCGCCCGGCCCGCGTCGGCGAAGATCCGGGCCAGCTCGCCCGGCTGGTCGCCGATGAGCACCGTCACGGTCTCATAGGCGGCCGAGGCGGCGCCGTGCTTGCCCGGCACCCGCTCGCGCCCGGCGTTGCCCCGGCGCAGCACGTCCTCGATCCCGGCCGCGCCATCGCCGCGCTTGGCCTCGTCGGCGGACTGGAGCGCGCGCAGCGCCCGGACCGTCTCGTCCAGGTCGGCGGCGACGGCGGCGAGCACGTCGGCCACCGGGCCGGGGTTGGCGGACAGGATGTCGATCCACATGGCGGGGTCGGAGGCCGCGATCCGGGTGACGTCGCGGATGCCCTGCCCGCACAGCCGCACCGCCGTCTCATCGGCGTCCTGGAGCCGCGCGGCGACCATGCTGGACAGCAGGTGGGGGGTGTGCGAGACGAGCGCCACCGCCCGGTCGTGGGCCTCGTCCTCCATCACCACGGGCACCGCCCGGCACAGCGCGACCAGCTCGAGCGCGAGGTTGAGCACCTCGGTGTCGGTGCCGCCGGTGGGCGTGAGCACCCAGGGCCGCCCCTCGAAGAGGTCGGCGGTGGCGGCCAGCGGCCCGGAGCGCTCCCGGCCCGCCATCGGATGCGTGCCGATGTAGCGGGTCAGATCGCAGCCCAGGGCCTCCAGCTCACGGCGCGGGCCGCCCTTGACGCTCGCGACGTCCAGGACGCCGCGGGCCAGCCCGCGGCGCAGCACATCGGCCACCGTCGCCGCCACGTACGCCGGGGGCACGGCGACGATCGCCAGGTCCACGGGTCCCTCGGGCTGGCCCTGAGTCCCGGCGCCGCGCGCCTCGGCGGTCCGGGCCTGGGCCTCGTCGTGGTCGGCGAGGTGCACCTGGACGCCACGGCCGGCCAGGGCCAGCGCGGCGGAGGTGCCGATCAGGCCGGTGCCGATGACGAGGGCGGTTCTCATTGGGCGATGTCCTTGCGGAGGGAGCCGGCGGCGCCCAGGTAGACATGGGCGACATCGGACTTGGACAGGGAGGTCTCGATATGCGCCAGGATGCGGACGACGCGGGGCATGGCCCCTTGTATGTCCAGCTCCTGGGCGCAGATCAGCGGTACGTCGGTGATGCCCAGCTTGCGGGCGGCGACCGCCGGGAAGTCGCTGTGCAGATCGGGGGTGGCCGTGAACCACACGCTGATCAGGTCGTCCGGATCGAGGGCGTTCCGCTCCAGGATGGCGGTCAGCAGCGCGGAGACCCGCTCATGCATGTGCTCCGGCTCGTCCCGGTCCAGCTGGACGGCCCCGCGGACCGCTCGTACCGCCACGTCTCGCTCCCCTGTGCGTGCTGTGCCTGTCGTGCGTCGGGCGCGGCCGCGGTGTCCGGCCACACTCCCGATCAGCGTAACGAGCGGGTCGGACAGGCTCCCGGGGCGACCGCTGGGCGAGACGCCGCGGCCCGCTGACGACGCTACGGCCCGCCGACGGCCGGGTCCTTCAGCGGCGCCGGGTCCGTATCAGAGCTCGACCTCGCGCATGAGCATGCCGACCTCGGTGTTGGTCAGCCGGCGCAGCCAGCCGGACTTCTGGTCGCCGAGCGCGATCGGGCCGAAGGCCGTCCGCACCAGCTTGTCGACCGGGAAGCCGGCCTCGGCGAGCATCCGCCGCACGATGTGCTTGCGGCCCTCGTGCAGGCTCACCTCGACCAGATAGTTCTTGCCGGTGTTCTGCACCACCCGGAAGTGGTCGGCGCGGGCGTAGCCGTCCTCGAGTTCGATACCGCTCTTGAGCCGCTTGCCCAGGTCGCGCGGGAGCGGGCCCTGGATGGCGGCGAGATAGGTCTTCCGCACGCCGTAGCGGGGGTGGGTGAGGCGGTGGGCCAGCTCACCGTGGTTGGTGAGCAGGATGATGCCCTCGGTCTCGGTGTCGAGGCGGCCGACGTGGAAGAGCCGGGTCTCGCGGTTGGTCACATAGTCGCCCAGGCACTGGCGGCCGTCGGGGTCCTCCATGGTGGAGACGACACCGGCGGGCTTGTTCAGCGCGAAGAAGAGGTACGACTGGGTGGCCACGGTCAGCCCGTCGACCTTGATCTCGTCCTTCTCGGGGTCCACGCGCAGCCCCTGCTCGGTCACGATCTTGCCGTTGACCTCGACCCGGGCCTGGTCGATCAGCTCCTCACAGGCGCGGCGCGAGCCCATACCGGCGCGGGCGAGCACCTTCTGGAGCCGCTCGCCCTCCGGCTCGCCGAAGGTCTTGGGCATCTTGACCCGCGGCTTGTCGTGGCGGGCGCGGTTGCGCTCCTCTATCTGCGCCTCGTACTCGCGCGGCCGGGCCGGGCCGGGCTTGCGGCCACGGCCGCCGCCACCGCCCTTGGGGCCACCGCCCTTGGGGCCGCCACCCTGGGAGCCCTGGGAGCCCTGAGAGCCCGTCCTGGGGCCGCCCTGGGAGCCCTTCGGGCCTGCCTTCGGACCCGCCTTGGGGCCGCCACCCACGTCGTAGCGGCGCTCTTCGGGGCGGGGGCGGCCGGCGCGCTGCTGCTGCTCGTCGCGCCTGTTCCCCGCGCCTCGGTAGTTCTTGCCGCCGCTACCGCTGCCCCTGCTGTTCCTGCCGCTGCTTCGCATCAAGTTTCCGTCTGAGAGTGGCCGCTGCCGGCTCGGTGTTCTACGTCGTCGTGCGTTCTGCGTCGTCCTGCGCGTCATCGCCGTCGATGGCGTCCGGGTCGAACGACGGCACGCCCTCCTGGGACTCGCCCTCGACCGCGTCCGCCTCGGGGAGGAACGGCGCGAGCTCCGGGAGCTCGTCCAGCCCCCGCAGGCCCATCCGCTCCAGGAAGTAGTTCGTCGTCCTGTACAGGATCGCACCTGTTTCGGGTTCCGTGCCCGCCTCCTCGACCAGGCCCCGCTGGAGGAGGGTCCGCATCACGCCATCGCAGTTGACGCCGCGGACGGCCGAGACTCGGGAACGGCTGACCGGCTGACGGTACGCGACCACCGCGAGGGTTTCCAAAGCGGCCTGGGTGAGCCGGGCCTGCTGGCCGTCCAGGACGAACCCCTCGACGGCGGCAGCGTAGGCCGGGCGCGTGTAGTAGCGCCAGCCGCCCGCGACCAGCCGCAGCTCGAAGCCCCGGCCCTGGGTCGCGTACTCGTCGGCCAGTTCGCGCAGCGCGTCCGCGACGGCGCGGCGCGGCCGCTGGAGGACCTTGGCGAGGTTCTCCTCGGTGGCGGGCTCGTCGACGACCATGAGGACGGCCTCCAGGGCGGGCTTGAGGTCCAGCTCGGCGACCTCGGAGAGCCCGGCGGGTGTCCGCTGCTCGCTCAACTCGCTACCTCCTCCTTCTCCTTCTCGGGCGTGACCGTCTCCTTCTCGGGCTGCTTCTCGGGCTGCTTCTCGGGCTGCTTCTCGCGCTCCTTACGGGGCACGGCCTCCTGGTCGAACTCGTCGGTGACCAGTGGCCGCTCGCCCGCCTCGCCCGTCCAGCGGACCATGAGCGAGCCCAGCGCCTCCGGCTGGTCCAGGAGGATCGCGCGCTCGCGGTAGAGCTCCAGGAGCGCCAGGAAGCGCGCGACGACCGTAAGGACGTCGGGAGCGTCCTCGGTGAGCGCGGCGAAGGTCGCCTCCCCCAGCTCCCGCAGCCGCGCGACCACCACCTCGGCCTGCTCCCGGACGCTGACCAGCGGGGCGTGGATGTGGTCGACGTAGACCTGCGGCTTGGGCTTGGGCTGCATCGCCTTGACCGCCAGCTTGGCGAAGCCCTCGGGGCCGATGCTGATGACAACGTCGGGGAGCAGCTCGGCGTGGTGCGGCTCCAGGCCGACGGTACGGGGGTGACGGGCGGCCTCGGCGGTCAGCCGGTCGTTGAAGATGTCCGCGATCTGTTTGTACGCGCGGTACTGGAGCAGCCGGGCGAAGAGCAGATCGCGCGCCTCCAGCAGCGCCAGGTCCGCCTCGTCCTCGACCTCGGCGGCGGGCAGCAGCCGGGCCGCCTTGAGATCCAGCAGGGTCGCCGCGACGACGAGGAACTCGGTGGTCTGGTCGAGGTCCCAGTCCGGCCCCATGGCGCGGATATGGGCCATGAACTCGTCGGTGACCTTGGAGAGGGCGACCTCGGTGACGTCCAGCTTGTGCTTGGAGATCAGCTGGAGGAGGAGGTCGAAGGGCCCCTCGAAGTTGTCCAGCCGCACGGTGAACCGGTTGCCACCGTCCTCGGCTCGCGCCTCGCCCTGACCGCCCCCACCACCCGCCTCGGCCCCCTCACTCGCCTGGGCCCCCTCACCCGCCTCGGCCCCCTCACCCGCCTGGGCCCCGTCGCTCACGTCGGCCTTGTCGCTCCCGCCCCCGGCCGCCGCACCGCCGTGCCCGCCCGCGGAGGGCGCCACGTCGAGGTCGGCCCGAGCGTGCACCGGCTCCGGCTCGTCCGCCGACGCATCCTTACGGCCGCGCCCACCGCCCGCGTCCCGCCGCGCGTCCCGGGCAGCGGCGTCGACCGTCGCCGGAGACGGCTCGGGTCCGGCGTCCGGCGCCGTGAGTTCCTCCGAGGCGGCCTCGCGCACCTCGGGCGCGCCCGACGGCTCAACGGTGGCCTCGGGAGCCGTCTGAGCGCCGTCCAGCGGCCCTCCGGCCGCCGAAGGCGAGGCGGGCTCGGCCGTCGCCGTGGCAGGGGTGGCCTCCGTCGCCGTGCGTGGGGCGGTTTCGCCGCGCGGCGCGGGGCGCTCCTCCGCGGCGGTGTCCGCCTGCGGGGCCGGTGCGTCCAGGGCGGGGGACGGCGCGTCGCGGTGCTGCGTGGGCGCGGTGGACCGGTCCGGATCCGTCCCGGCCGGCGCCGTGCCGGGCCCCCGGCCGAGGGTGCGGCGAGAGGGGCGGGGCGGCGGGGCGGGGGTGTCGTTCGTCGGCATCGCGGTCCAGGGTGTTCAGGGCCGGGCGGGGCAGCCCGTACGACCGGGCAGGCTATCGCCCGGCCCGGTCAACGGCCGCGGAGGCGGCGCACCAGGATGCTCGCGTCGCCGCGCGACTCGAGGTCGGCGAGGACGACCGCGACCGCCTCGCGGACGATCCGGCCGCGGTCGACGGCGAGCCCGTGCTCGCCGCGGAGCACCAGACGCGCGTGCTCGAGGTCCATCAGCTCCTCGGCGGAGACATAGACCGTGATCTTCTCGTCGTGGCGCTCGCGCCCACTGGGCCTTCGGTTCGGGGTACGGGCGCGGCGGCGGGCCGGGCCGTTCTGCTCGGCCGCGGCCGAACCGCCCTGGGCCTGACGGCCCTTGGGCCGGTCCCCGGCGGCGGGGCGCCGCTCGCCGACCGCGTCCGGGGAGGCCGTCTCCCGTCCCGTGTGTTCGCCCGAGCCGGACTGCTCGCCGTCCGCGCGCTGCTCCTGTCCTTCGCGCGGCTCGGCGCCCGCGTCGGGTTCGGCGGCGGGCGGGGGTACCCGGGGGCCCTCGCCGTTCGCCTGGCGGCGCCCGGCGGCGGGGGCGGAGGACTGGAGGCCCATCCCTCCCGTGGTGCGGAACAGTTCGTCGGCTCCCGGCAGACTCACTCGGCGTGACACCGGGCGAGCACCTCCCTGGCGAGCTGGCGATAGGCGGCGGCACCGACGGAGTTGGACGCGTACGTGGTGATCGGCTCACCCGCGACCGTGGTCTCGGGGAAGCGGACCGTACGGCCGATGACCGTGTGGTAGACGTGATCGTCGAACGCCTCGACCACGCGGGCGAGGACCTCACGGCTGTGCACGGTGCGCGAGTCGTACATCGTGGCGAGGATGCCGTCCAGCTCCAGGTCGGGGTTGAGCCGCTCCTGGACCTTCTCGATCGTCTCCGTGAGCAACGCCACACCGCGCAGCGCGAAGAACTCGCACTCCAGCGGCACGATCACCTTGTGCGCGGCGGTCAGCGCGTTGACCGTGAGCAGACCGAGCGAGGGCTGACAGTCGATGACGATGTAGTCGTAGTCGGCCATCAGCGGCTTGAGCGCGCGCTGGAGGGTCGACTCCCGGGCGACCTCGCTCACCAGCTGCACCTCGGCGGCCGACAAGTCGATATTGCTGGGCAGCAGGTCCATATTGGGCACGGCCGTCTTCAGCAGCACCTCGTCGGCCGACATGCCCCGCTCCATGAGCAGGTTGTAGACCGTGAGGTCGAGCTCCATCGGGTTGACCCCGAGGCCGACCGACAGGGCGCCCTGCGGGTCGAAGTCGACGAGCAGGACCCTGCGGCCGTACTCGGCCAGGGCCGCGCCCAGGTTGATGGTGGAGGTGGTCTTGCCGACCCCGCCCTTCTGGTTGCACATCGCGATGATCTTCGCGGGACCGTGGTCGGTCAGCGGCCCGGGGATCGGGAAATACGGCAGCGGACGCCCGGTGGGGCCGATCCGCTCGCGGCGCTGGCGGGCAGCGTCGGGCGCGAGCGTGGCCGCGTATTCGGGGTCTGGCTCGTACTCCGCGTCCGGGTCGTAGAAGTGCCCGTCGGGGAGGTCGTCGTAGTCGGCGAAGCGGGCGGGATCCGTGCCCCCCTGGTCGCCGGCCATGGCGTTCACGTGATGGCCGTCCATGCTGTGGCTCTGGTGGGCTGTCGTCGGGCTCTGGCGGGTTGCGAAGGTACGGACAGCGACGGAGCCGACAGCCTCGAGCCCCGAGGGGCCCTGGCCCCGCGCAGCCGGTCCTGGTTGACCACCCCCGGGAGAAAATGTCGACTCATTCACAAGTCGTCCTACCTCCTTGGTGACCAGGAAATTTCTCTATAGGTCAGCGTGACACCATGCCGACGGTTGGCGACTCTATGGCGTGTCACCGGTCCGCAGCAACACAATCCACCGGACACGGCACGATGTGTCGGCAATCGAACACCCCGATGTCAAGGGCGTGTGAACGGTGCCGCGGAGATTTCACCACCGTATAAAGCGTCTGAATAGTTGCATTTAGGGCGAGTTGGCCGAGCGGTGGCCAGCAGGCGATACGGGACACAGCGGACACACCTTCGGCCGGGCCTCGTCCTTCGACAAGACCCGGCCGGATGCCCGATGTTGACATGTGGTTGACGGCCGGGGTTGACCGTCCGGCAACCGGGGTCGACGGGCCCCGGCGGCCGGGGCCGGTGAACTCCGGTCGCCCTTCAGCCGATCAGCGAGCCCAGTTCGACGACGGGCAGCTCATGGGCCTCGGCGACCGGGCCGTAGACGACCTGACCCTCATGGGTGTTGAGCCCCTTGGCCAGCGCGGCGTCCCGGCGCAGCGCGTCCCGCCAGCCGCGGTTGGCCAGCTCCACGATGTACGGGAGCGTGGCGTTGGTGAGCGCGTGGGTGGAGGTGTTCGGCACCGCGCCGGGCATGTTGGCCACGCAGTAGAAGACCGAGTTGTGGACCTCGAAGGTCGGCTCGGCGTGGGTGGTGGGACGGGAGTCCTCGAAGCAGCCGCCCTGGTCGATCGCGATGTCGACAAGGACACTTCCCGGCTTCATCCGGGACACCAGCTCGTTGGTGACCAGCTTGGGCGCCTTGGCGCCCGGGATGAGCACCGCGCCGATGACCAGGTCGGCCTCGAGGACGGCCTTCTCCAGCTCATAGGCGTTGGAGGCGATGGTCTGCACCCGGTTGCCGAAGATCCGGTCGGCCTCGCGCAGCTTGTTGATGTCCTTGTCGAGCAGGGTGACGTGGAAGCCCATGCCGATGGCGATCTGGGCGGCGTTCCACCCGGAGACACCACCGCCGATCACGACGGCCCGCCCGGCGGCCACACCCGGCACCCCGCCGGGCAGCACACCGCGGCCGCCGGCCGAGCGCATCAGGTGGTACGCGCCGACCTGCGGCGCGATCCGGCCCGCGACCTCGGACATCGGCGCGAGCAGCGGCAGGGCGCGGTTCGCGGTCTCGACCGTCTCGTAGGCGATGGCGGTGGTGCCGGACTCCAGCAGCGCGTCGGTGCAGGCCCGGGAGGCGGCCAGGTGCAGATAGGTGAAGAGCGTCTGGCCCTTGCGCAGCCGGTGGTACTCCTCCGCGATGGGCTCCTTGACCTTCAGCAGCAGGTCGGCCGTGGCCCAGACCTCGTCGGCGGTGCCGAGGACGCGCGCGCCGGCGGCGGTGTACTCCTCGTCCGTGATGGACGAGCCGAGGCCCGCACTCCGCTCGATGACGACCTCATGGCCGCCTCGGACCAGCTCGTGCACACCGGCGGGGGTGATGGCCACACGGAACTCGTTGTTCTTGACCTCGCGGGGGATGCCGACCTTCACGTCGATCACGGTCCTTGAATGGGGGAAAAGGAACATATCGCCACAACCGGCCATGGGCCGATACACCATCGACCATAGACAGGCAAACCGGCAGGCGCGTCCGCATGCCGGAGACGACCGCAACAATCGCGGTACAGCCAGTCTAATGAAGGACCTCGCGCTGTCTAGCCTTGCAATGCATCAATCTTTTGGAAGACCACTACTGATTTCGTAGGTCGACAGGGTTTCAGGCCCCACTCTGAGGTGACGGACCGGTGTCTTCCGCTTCGCCCGCCTCGATCCTCCGGGCGGTGCGCCGCAGCGACCGCGCCACCGCGGGGTCCCCGCCGAGCCGGTCCATGGCATCCGCCGCATGGCGCGCCAGCTCGGCGTGCAGCCCGGTGTCACCGCAGGTCCGGGCGGCCGCGGCGGTCTCCGCCCAGGTGCGCAGCGCCTCCCTCGGCCGCCCCGAGCGCTCCTGGGCGTCCGCGGTGCCGCTGAGCGCCCGGGCGTACCCCGGCCGGTCGTCCGCCCGGCGGCACGCGGCCGCGGCGGCCCGCCAGTCGCGCAGCGCCTCGCCCCACCGCCCGGCATAGCCGTGGACGGTGCCGAGCCGTGCGTACAGCCGGGCCGCCGCGGGCGTGTCGCGGCGGCTCAGCCGCAGCTCCAGGGCGCGTCCGAACCAGTCGGCCGCCCGGTGCCAGTCCTCCAGCGCCTGGTACGTGCCGCCGATCGACTCCAGCGCACGGCCGGTCGTATACGGATCGCCCGAGGCGCGGGCGGCCTCCAGCGCGCTCTTGTAGCGGGCGAGGGCCTTGTCCACCCGGCCCGCCCCGCCGTCCAGATCGCCGAGGTTCAGCAGCGCGGCCGCCCGCTCCACCGGCAGATCGCGGCGCCGGGCCACGTCCAGCACCAGCTCATGCAGCCCGTACAGCTCCACCGCCGCGCCCTCGAAGCCCCGGTGGGCGGTCAGGGCGTGGGTCAGCGCGGCCACCAACCGCCGTGCCAGAGTGTCGAGTTGACCGGTCTCGACGGCCAGACGGGCGGCCTCGATCAGCGTGGGCAGCCGCTCCTCCAGCCAGCCGGCCGCCTCCGCCGACGACGAAAACCGCAGCGGCCTCGGCATCCCGGCCAGCTTCTTCCGGCCCGGCGAACCGGCGGGCTCGGCGGCCAGCCGGCAGGCGTGCAGCTGCCGTACGGCGCGCTCCAGCATCCGCGCCCGCGCCAGCTCCACCTCCGCCGGGCGCTCCTCGGCCGCCAGCCGCTCCCGCAGCAGCGGATCGAGACAGCCGGGCACCAGGTAGCGGCCGGGGCCGCGCGGGCGCAGCATCCCGTACGCGGCGAAGCCCTCCAGCGCCGCCTCGCCGTCCGCCACCGAGCAGCCGGCCAGCGCGGAGGCGATCTGGGCGTCGGCCGATCCGCCGGGCGCCAGCACCAGCAGCCGCAGCATCCGGGCGGCGGCCGACGGCAGCGCGGCGTAGGCCAGCCGGAAGGCGCGGGCCAGCGGGCGGGCGCCGTGGTCGTGGTCGCCCTCGTCCGGCGGCAGTTCGCGCAGCCGGGCCAGGGCGTCGGCCACCGACGCCTGGGGACGGGCGGCGAGCCAGCCGCCGACCAGGACGAGCGCCGCGGGCTGGCCCGCGCACTCCTCGACCAGGGACTGCGCGGCCACCGGATCGCAGGTGATCCGGGTGGGGCCGGTGTACTGCGCCAGCAGCCCGACCGCCGCGCTCACATCCAGCCCGCCCACCGTGCACGGACGCACATCCGGCACTCCGGTCAGCGGCCCGCGCGAGACGGCGACCACCAGGCAGTCGGGCTCATCGGGCAGCAGCGCGTCCACCTGCTCGGCCCCGGCCACGTCGTCGAGCAGCAGCAGCACCCGCTTGCCGTCGAGCGCCTCGCGCAGCGCCTCGCTCAAATCGTCCTCGTCCGCCCCCGGCGGGGCGGTCACGCCGAGCCGTCCCAGCAGCTCACGGGCGGTGCGCTCGGTGGGCACGGGATCGCCGGCGGAGGTCGTCAGCCGGGCGGCCAGCACCCCGTCGGGGTAGTCGTCGGCGAGCCGCCGGGCGAGCTCCTCGGCCAGCGCCGTACGGCCCCAGCCGGGGCGGCCCGCGATCAGCAGCACCCGGCTGCGGGCGGCCTTACGGCCGGCGAGGGTGTCCAGGCCCGCGCGCTCGATGTCGGCCCGCAGCGAGAGCAGCTCCCGCCGCCGCCCGGCGAACCCCCGCCCCACGGAGGCGGCCGCCGCGAACAGCACGGCCCGGGTGGCCCCGCTCCACACCCCGCCGTCCTGGGCGTCCGCGGTGGAGCGCCGTTGCCGCGGCGGGGTGTCGGAGGACGATGCCCCATCCTTGGGCGGACGACCGGGGGCGGATTCCGACGGGCGGCCAGGGGCGGGTTCCGGCGGGCGGCCGGTGGATTCCGGCGAAGCGCCGGGGGCGGACGAAGCGGATGAAGCGGACGCGGTGGGCGGCGGCTGCCGCTTCCCTGGGGCCGCCGGCTCCCCATCGGTGTCGACCGCCTGCTCCGCCACCGGCCCACTCCCGTCCACCTGCGCGTACGAGCCCCTTCGGCTCACTATGAGCGTAGTTCACTCCGCGTCAGGTACCCGGTACTCGCGGCCCACAGCACGGACCGAAAATCACTCCATCGGATCTTCACCGAGGCCGAGCGGGGCCCATGCGCCCCATCAGTGGCTCAGGCGTCGAAGGGCCGGGCGGGCCAGGAGGCGTCGGCGGGCCGGAGGGCGTCGAGGCCGTCGCCGGAGAGCGCCGCCCGCAGCGCCAGCGCGCCCGTCGCGAGGCAGGTGTTGTGCAGCTCGCCCGCGAGGGCGCCGCGCACCAGCTCCTCCAGGGACACCCGGGCGAGCTCCATGTCGGCCTCCTCCTCGGCGACCTCGAACCGCTCGCCCTCGGCCGCGGAGATCTCCCGGGCCAGGAAGATCCGCACGGCCTCGTCACTGCCGCCGGGCGAGGTGTAGAGGTCGATGAGGACCCGCCAGTCCTCGGCCTTGACGTGCGCCTCCTCGTACAGCTCCCGCTGGGCGGCGTGCAGCGGGTTCTCACCGGGGACGTCCAGGAGACCGGCCGGGATCTCCCACAGCCGCTGGCGGACCGGGTGCCGGTACTGCCGCAGCACGATCACGCGGTCATCACTGTCCAGGGCGAGGACGGCCACGGAACCGGGGTGGACCTGGTAGTCGCGCTTGGCCCGGCTCCCGTCGGGCATCTCCACCTCGTCCGTGCGCACGCTCGTCTTGTTGCCGGTGAACGGCGTGGCGGTGGCGGTGACCGGCCATTCCTCGGGGGTGTCCTGGATGCGCATGCTTGCCTCAGCGTCCTTTCCGCGTGCGGTTGACGGGGCGGTGGCCGCGCCGGCGCCGCCCGCCCCTGCCAACCGTAACGGTCAGGCGCGTGCGCCAGGCGTCTGAGCTGCGACCTGTCGCTCGACCGCCGCCTTCACCAGGCCCGCGAAGAGCGGGTGCGGACGGGTCGGCCGGGAGCGCAGTTCGGGGTGGGCCTGGGTGCCGACCAGATAGGGGTGGACCTCGCGCGGGTACTCCACGTACTCCACCAGCTTGTTGTCCGGTGAGGTGCCGGAGAAGACGATCCCGGCCTTCTTCTCCAGCTCACCGCGGTAGGAGTTGTTGACCTCGTAGCGGTGGCGGTGGCGCTCCTCGACGTACGGCTGGTTGTCGTAGACCTCGCGGACGATCGAGCCCTCGGCCAGCTTGGCCGGGTACATGCCCAGCCGCATGGTGCCGCCCATGTCGCCGTCGCCCGCGACGATGTCGAGCTGCTCGGCCATGGTGGAGATCACCGGGTCGGTGGTGGCGGGCTCGAACTCGGTGGAGTTGGCGCCCTCGATGCCCGCGAGGTTGCGCGCGGCCTCGATGACGATGCACTGGAGTCCCAGGCAGAGGCCCAGCACCGGGATCTTGTTCTCCCGGGCGTAGGTGATCGCGCCGACCTTACCGATGACACCGCGGTCGCCGAAGCCGCCGGGGATGCAGACCGCGTCCACGCCGTCGAGCTGCTCCCGGGCGCCGGCCGCCGTCTTACAGTCGTCGGAGGTGACCCACTTGATCTTCACCCGGGCGTTGTTGGCGAAGCCTCCGGCGCGCAGCGCCTCGGTGACCGAGAGATAGGCGTCGGGCAGGTCGATGTACTTGCCGACGAGTGCCACGGTGATCTCGTGGTCGGGCTCGTGGACCCGCTTCAGCAGGTCGTCCCACTGGGTCCAGTCCACGTCGCGGAAGGGCAGGTCCAGCTTGCGGACGACATAGGCGTCCAGCCCCTCGGAGTGCAGCACCTTGGGGATGTCGTAGATCGACTTGGCGTCGATGGCGGCGACCACGGCGGCGTCGTCCACGTCACACATCAGCGAGACCTTGCGCTTGATGGAGGTGGGGACCTCGCGGTCGGCTCGCAGCACGATCGCGTCCGGCTGGATGCCGATGTTGCGCAGCGCGGCCACCGAGTGCTGGGTGGGCTTGGTCTTCAGCTCGCCGGACGGGCCGATGTAGGGCAGCAGGGAGATGTGCACCACGAACACGTTGTCCCGGCCGACCTCGTGCCGGACCTGGCGGACGGCCTCCAGGAAGGGCAGCGACTCGATGTCGCCGACGGTGCCGCCGACCTCGGTGATGACGACGTCCACGTCATCGGTGGCCATGCGCCGGATGCGGTGCTTGATCTCATTGGTGATGTGCGGGATGACCTGCACCGTGTCCCCGAGGTACTCACCGCGCCGCTCCTTGGCGATTACGGTGGAGTAGACCTGTCCGGTGGTCACATTGGCCGAGCCGTCGAGGTCGACGTCGAGGAAGCGCTCGTAGTGGCCGATGTCCAGATCGGTCTCGGCGCCGTCGTTGGTGACGAACACCTCGCCGTGCTGGAAGGGGTTCATCGTGCCCGGGTCGACATTCAGATACGGATCGAGCTTCTGCATGGTGACGCGCAGACCGCGCGCCTTCAGCAGCGCCCCCAGACTGGAGGCGGTAAGGCCCTTGCCGAGTGAGGAGGCGACACCCCCGGTGACGAAGAGGTGCTTGGTCGTCATGGGCTTAGCGGCAATGGCCAAGAGGGGGCTCCCGTGGTCGCGTCGTGAGGTTGCGTACGGCAGCCGCTCCGGGGTCCGGGGGCGTCGCCGCTGAGGTTCGGGGGTTTTGTGCCCGCCGCTCCACGGGCTACCAGGGTATCAGCGCCCCGGAGCGGTCGCTGCTGACCGGGTTCCCGCGTTCGGTCTGCGCAATCGTCCGAACACCATGCGTGACCTGGCCACCCGATCGGCCGTGAGATGCGAGCCACGATGTGGACGGGCTCAAGCGGATCACCGTTGTCCGTCGTATCCTCATCGGACGCACGCATGCGAGCCACCCCGGCACGGCACCACCAGCACGCCCCCGGAACAAGAGCTCGTCAGAATTTTCCGAGACCGTAAGCAACGCCCTCCGGGGTAATACGGCCGTTCGAATGGGGAATGCACGTGGCCGGGCGTATCGAGGATTACGCACTGATTGGTGATATGCAGACGGCCGCCCTCGTCTGCAGAGACGGGACCGTCGACTGGCTGTGCCTGCCGCGGTTCGACTCCCATGCCGTCTTCGCCGGTCTGCTGGGCACTGAGGAACACGGCTTCTGGCGGCTGGGGCCCGCCGCCCCCGCGGGGAGTCGGCCGCCCGCCGCCGACCGCCGCCGCTACCGCGGCGACTCCCTGGTCCTGGAGTCGGAGTGGGACACCCCGCGCGGCACCGTCCGTGTGATCGACTTCATGCCGCCCCGTGACGGCGCCCCGCAACTGGTGCGGATCGTCGAGGGGGTCAGCGGCCGGGTGCCGATGCGCTCCGCGCTGCGGATGCGGTTCTCCTACGGCTGGGTCGTGCCCTGGGTGCACCGGGTGGACACCCGTACCGTCGCCGTCGCCGGTCCGGACTCGGTATGGCTGGACACCGAGGCCGACACCTACGGCAAGGACCTCACCACCTACTCCGACTTCACGGTGGGCCCCGGCGACCGGATCGCCTTCACCATCAGCTGGCAGCCCTCGCACAGCGAACCGCCCGCCCTGCCCGAGCCGGAGGGCGCGCTGGAGGCCACCGAGGCGTTCTGGCGGGAGTGGGTCGAGCACTGCACGTACCACGGCCCTTACCGGGACGCGGTGGTCCGCTCGCTGATCACGCTGAAGGCGCTGACCTACGCCCCCACCGGCGGCATCGTCGCGGCGCCCACCACCTCCCTGCCCGAGGAGATCGGCGGCGTCCGGAACTGGGACTACCGCTTCACCTGGCTGCGGGACGCGGCGATCACCCTCTCCTCGCTGCTGCGCACCGGCTACCGCGAGGAGGCCCGCGCCTGGCGCGAATGGTTGCTCCGCGCGGTCGCGGGCGACCCGGAGAATCTCCAGATCATGTACGGCATCGCGGGCGAGCGGGAGTTGGCCGAGGCCGAGCTGACCTGGCTGCCCGGCTATGAGAACTCCCAGCCGGTCCGGGTCGGCAACGGCGCGGCGGGCCAGGTCCAGCTGGACGTCTACGGCGAGGTCACCGAGGCGCTCCACCTGGCCCATATGACCGGTCTGGCGCGCAACGACTACGCGAGCGTGCTCCAGCTGAAGCTGATCCGCTACCTCGAGGAGCACTGGGACGAGCCGGACGAGGGCATCTGGGAGGTGCGCGGACCGCGCCGCCACTTCGTGCACTCCAAGGTGATGGCCTGGGTCGCGGTCGACCGCACCGTCAAGCTGATCGAATCCGGCGATGTGGACGGGCCGTTGGATCGCTGGCGGGAGCTGCGCGACGAGATCCACCGGGACGTCTGCGAGCGGGGCTACGACGCCGAGCGGAACACCTTCACCCAGTCCTACGGCTCCCGGGAGCTGGACGCCTCGCTGCTGCTCATCCCGCAGATGGGCTTCCTGCCGCCGGACGACAAGCGCGTCATCGGCACCATCGAGGCGATCCAGCGGGAGCTGTCCACCGAGGACGGCTTCGTGATGCGCTATCCCACCGCGGGCGAGGACGCCGGGGTGGACGGTCTCGAGGGCGACGAAGGGGCCTTCCTGGCCTGCTCGTTCTGGCTCGCCGACGACCTGGCGATGATCGGCCGGGTGGACGAGGCCCGCAAGCTCTTCGAGAAGCTGCTCGCGCTCCGCAACGACCTCGGGCTGCTGGCCGAGGAGTGGGACTCGCACAACCAGCGTCTGGTGGGCAACTTCCCGCAGGCGTTCAGCCATGTGCCGCTGATCGACACCGCGCTGCGGCTGACGGCGTCCGGCGCGTACGGAGGCTAGCCCCCGGCCCGGGCCCCCGGGGTCCGGGCACCCCGCGTCCGGGCACCCCACGCCCGGGCTCGGCCCGCCGGGCGGCGTCCGCTGGGCGGGCCCAGGCGGGTCGAGGCGGGGCATCGAACGAGCGGCTGAGCAGCTCGGAGGAAGTCCGCTACGGTTCGGGCCGCGCCCCGAAGGAGCGCGGGGCTGTGTCGATGTGCGTCTCCGCCGCGGCTGTGTCGATGTGCGGCTCCGCCGCGTGGGCGACCAGCCACGGCGGCGCCGCAGCTGGCCGACGGCCCATCGCGACACTCCGAGCGGAGCGCTTAGCGTGGCGGCATGGAACCAGAGGGAACGATCACCGTGGCGCGGGCCCTCGGCCTTCCCGCCCTGCGCCGCGGACTCCCCGAGGTGGTGTCCGGGCAGGAGCTGCTGGACCGCCCGGTGCGCTGGGTGCACGCGGGCGAGGCGCCGAACATCGCCGCGCTGCTCAAGGGCGGCGAGCTGCTGCTGACCACCGGCCTCGGGGTCGGGCCGCGCCCCGCCGAGCAGCGCGCCTTCGTCCGCCGGCTCGCCGAGCGGGGCATCGCGGCCCTGGTGGTGGAGCTGGGGGCCCGGTTCCGCACCCTGCCGGGACCGGTCGTGGACACCGCCCGCTCGTGCGGGCTGCCACTGGTGCAGCTCCATCGCGAGGTGCCGTTCGTGACGGTCACCGAGGAGATCCACACCGAGATCGTCAATGAGCACTACGCCCTGCTGCGCCAGGCCGATGTGGTGCACCGGCAGGCCACCGAGGTGCTGCTGCGCGGCGGCGGGGTGCCGGAGATCGTGCGCCACTTCGCCGCCTTCGCGGCCAATCCGGTCTTCCTGGAGACCCCCGACGGACGGCTGCTGTACGCGGCCGGGCCGGGCGGCACGCCCCCGGCGGGCGCGGCCGATCCGCTCCAGGTGTGGGAGGGGCTGCGGGCGCCGCGCGCGGCCGAGCGGCCCGAGCCGCCGGCGGGCAGCGTGATCGCGGACATCCCGGGCGGCGGGCCCGGCCCCGGTGCGGTACGGGCGCGGCTGACCGTCCTTCCGGTGGCCGGGCCGCTGGGCCCGGTGCACCGGATCGCCGCCGAGCGGACGGCGGACCTGCTGGCGGTGGTGCTGCTGCGGGCGCGTCAGGAGGAGGAGTTGGCGGCGCGCGGGCGCGGTGACTTCCTCACCGATCTCGCCGAGGGCCGGATCGAGGCGTCGGACGCCCCGGCCCAGGCCCGGGTGCTGGGCTTCCGGCCGGGCCCGGGCGGACCGCTGCTGCCGGTGGTGATGCGGCTGGTGGAGGATCCGCGGCCGCTGGCCGGGGGCGGGGAGAGCTGGGCGGCTCTCGCCCACGCCGTGCAGGAGGAACTGGCCGGGGTCGGGGTTCCGGTGCTGCTCGGCGTACGACTTCCGGAGGGACGGGTTCCGCTGCTGGCGGGGCTGCGCGGCGCGACCGAGCGGAACGCGGTGGCCGAGCGGATCGCGGCGGCGCTGCGGGCCGGGGTGGAGCGGGCCTGGCCGGACCGGGCCGACGCCCGGCCGCCGGTGGTGGTCGCCGGGCTCGCGGTCGGCTGGGACACGGCCGGAGCCGAGCTGCGGCATGCGGCGGAGGCGGCGAACGCGGCCTGCGGAGCGCCGCCCGACCGGGGCTGGTACGACGTACGGAGCCTGGATGTCGACCTGTTGCTGTGGCGACTGCGCGAGCACGGCGATCTGGCCGCCTTCGTGGACCGGGTGATCGGACCGCTGCTGACCCATGACCGCACCGCCCGCCCGCCGCTGGTGCCGACGCTGGAGACATATCTGCGACATGCGGGTCGCAAGGCGGAAACGGCCCGCGCCCTGCACCTCAACCGCCAGACGCTGTACGACCGGCTGGCCCGGATCGCGTCACTGCTGGGCAGCGACCTGGAGGACCCTCAAACAGTGCTCGCCCTGGGCGTCGCCCTCCAGGCCCGCCGCCATGTCCGGTAACACAACGGCACCCCACCCCGCCCGACCCGGACAAGGCCCGCCTGACACGGATGCGACCCCGCCCGACGCGAACACGGCCCACCCTGGAGCGGATACGACCCGCCTGACACGGATGCGGTCCCGCCCGACGCGGGCACGACCCACCCCGAAGCGGACACGACCCGCCTGGCGCGGGTGCGGTCCCGCCCGACGCAGGCGGGCCGTGCTGCGCTACAGCTCTTCTCGCTGGTGGCGGACGCGGTGGGGGCGTCCGACGAGCCGGTGGAGGAGGAGTCCGCCGAAGGTCGGACGGTGCGCCGCGCGGCCCCGCCTGACGCGGACGCGGCCTACCCCGACACGGTCGCGGCCCACCCGACACGGATGTGGCCCACCGCGACGCAGGCGCGGCCCGCTGTGTCTGTGCGGGTCCCGCCCGGCGTTCCCCGGTGTCGCCGGGCGGGGAGGGGCTCCCTCGCCGTTCGCCGCGCTGCCCTCGCCGTGCGCCGCGAACACCTCCCCGCCCGGCTGCCCTGTGCCGGGCCTCGGCGGGCCCCTGCCCGGCCCCTGCCCTGCCCGGCGGATCTTCGCGGCCCCGCAAGCCCTGGCACGGCGCCCCCGGCCACCGCTGGGAGGCACCCCCCGCACCAGATGCCGCGGGCGCGAAGACGATCCACCGGACGGGCCTACGAGCCGTCCGGCGGACCTCGCCCCTGGATCCCGGGGTCTGGGGCGGAGCCCCAGTTTCGGGAAGGGGCGGGGAGGGGAACAGCCCGCCGCAGGCGTCAAGACCCGCCGGACACCCCCTACCCCCCACCCCCTAGAACGGGGTCAGCGTGAGCGTGATCCCCTTCGGGGCGGTGTCCTGGATGTAGGACGCGAACTCGGCCACGTCATCGAAGGCGAAGCCGTACGCCTTGCCGTCCACGGTCGCCGCGTGCATGGCCTTGGCGTAGTGGTTGGTGACGTCCTCGCCGTAGAAGGCGGCCGGGTCAGTGGTCGGCTGGGCGTCCGCGTTGTGCAGCGTGGAGCGGTTGAAGCCAGCACCGAGGATCGCCGCGACCGGGCCCGTGGTCCCGTCGTTGGGGGCCGCCAGGGCCCCGTCGCAGAACAGCACGTCCTTGGTGGAGGGCTTGTCGAAGGAGACCGAGGCCGGGCCGGTGAAGGCGAACTTCCCCCCGCTCACCCGGCCGGTGAAGGTGCCCGCGTTGGTGGTGACCTTGAGGTCCTTCGATCCGTAGGTGTCCCAGACCTGGTCGATGTACGACGCGAAGTAGTCCTCCGCGAACACCCCCGCGCCCATGCCATGACCGGGAGCGATCACCCGCAGATTGTCGCCCACGATCAGCTTCTTGAAGGCGTCGACGCCGGCGATGTCGGAGAAGACCTTGGCGCGGGCGCCGTCCTTGAGGGTGCCGGTCGTCTGGTCCTGGGCACCGGTGAGGTGGATCGACAGCGGAACGCTGAACATGTCCACCATGGTGGTGTTGCAGAACATCCCCGAGGAGTTGTACGTGAACTCCGCGCAGTCGTGCATGATGTCGTAGTTCGGGTCGCCGGACACCCAACCCGCCGGGTACTGGAGCGCGGCCTTGCCCGCCCCGTCCTCGACCACCTTGAGCTTGAGCTTGGAGCCCAGCGCCACATAGATCCGGCCGGACATCTGAGGCAGGTTCAGCTTGGTCTCACCGCTTCCGGCCAGCGGGATCGCGTAGTCGGTGAAGCCGTCCGAGCCGTTGTCGGAGAGCTCGACGGGGGCGATGTTGCCGTCCGGGGTGACGTGGACCTGCCGGTCGCCCTCGTTGCCGACGATGTAGAGCCATACCGAACCGTTGTCGTACTGCCCCGTCTTGTTCACGACGGTCAGGGGCAGGGAGGCGGCCGCCTTCGCGCCCGGGGCTCCGCTGGCGCGGCCGCCGGCGAACGCGAGGCCGGTTCCCGCGGCGGCGGCGGAGGCGGCGATTCCACCCAGCAGCTTCCTGCGACTGATCATGATGATGGTGCTCCTCGGCGTAGTGGGGGTTGCCGGGAAAATGGCGTGGGGGGTGACGGGAGGCGCGAAATTGAGAGCGCTCTCTCGTTCCTCTGCCCAGCACCCTGCCGATCAACGACCGGGCCCGTCAACCCCTTCACGCAGAAAGGTCTGCACCAACTCATCGTAGACGCTGAGGACATGGGCGACGGTGTCGTCCTCCGTCGGCCAACCCGCCGTCCGCGCCCGCCCCGCCGCGGCGAGCTCCACCCGGCGCACCGGATCGGCGAGCAGCCCGGTCACGGCGTGCGCCAGGGCCTCGGGGTCTCCGTACGGCACGAGTTCGGCCGCCTCCCCCACCAGCTCCGGCACCCCGCCGACCGCCGTGGCCACCAGGGGCACCCCCGCGTGCAGCGCCTCCTGGGCCAGCAGCGACCGGGCCTCCCAGCGGCTGGAGAGCACCGCGACATCGGCCGCGGAGAGCAGCTGCGGCACATCCTCGCGGCGGCCGAGCAGCCGCACCGGCAGCCCCTCGGTGTCGATCCGGCGCTGGAGCACCGCACGGTCCGGCCCCTCCCCCGCCACCACCAGCAGCGGCCGCGGATCCAGCACCCGCCAGCGCCGCGCCGCGTCCAGCAGCGGGCCGTGTCCGGCCATCGCCTCCAGCCGCCCGGCCGTGACCAGCAACGGCCGCTCCACCACGCCCAGTTCGGCCCGCGCCTTCTGACGGCGGCCGTCGGCGGTCTCCGGCGGCCGCCGCGGGGCGGGCACCGCGACCGGGGCCAGCCGGGCGTCGCGCGCACCGCGGGCCCGGGCCCGGGCTACCAGATCCGAGGAGGCCCCCAGCACGATCGCGGCGGCCCGCGCCACCCGACGCTCCATCAGCCGCACCAGCCGGGCCCGCGCGCCCTCGGCCTCCACGCGGGTGTGCCAGGTGACGATCAGGGGGACGTTCCGGCCACGCAGCGCGACCGCCGCCAGCAGCCCCGAGCGCAGCCCGTGGGCGTGCACCAGGGCCGCGCCCTGGGTGGCCCTGCGCAGCGACGCCATGCTTCCGGCGTCCGTCAGGGCGTCGAGCCCGGTGAACCACGCTCCGGTCTGGGTGAAGCCGTACCCCTGCTCGGCGCTCCAGGGACCGCATACGGTCACCCGCAGTCCGCGCGCCACCAGCCCGGCCGAAAGCGACCGCACATGCACCCCGCTGCCCGAACTCCCCTCGCCCAGCACCTGGACCGCGTGCAGCGACGACCGCCCGTGCGGCGGGACCGGGTTGTTGCTCACGGTACTGCTCACGCGGGCGGAGCTCCTGAGACGGTGTCGGGGCGATGGGGGGGACGGTGCGGACGCGCTCCGCCCAAGAATGCCAGCACTCGCCGAGCCCTCGTCGCAACGCTCCCAGGTGACGCCTGCCCCGAACTCGCCCGCGCGTCCGCGGTACCACCCGTTCGGGTGAAGGATCGGAGAAGCGTCGCGTGACGGTTCGGGGGAAGCGATGGGCAAGGGCCGGGGAAGCGTCGCGTTGAGGGTCAGCGTCCCGCGCGGGCCGCCTCCAGGAGCTCTTCCGCATGCGCCCGCGCGAGTTCGGAGTCCTCCTGGCCCGCGAGCATCCGCGACAGTTCCCGTACGCGGTCCTCGCCCTCCATGGCCTTCACACCGCTTCGGGTCACCGACCCGTCGTTGGTCTTCTCGACCACCAGATGCCGGTCGGCGAAGGCCGCGACCTGCGGCAGATGGGTGACCACCACGACCTGCGCGGAGCGGGCGAGCTTGGCCAGCCGACGGCCCACCTCAACCGCCGCCTTACCGCCGACGCCCGCGTCCACCTCGTCGAAGAGATACGTCGGTACGGGGTCGGAGCCCGCGAAGACGACCTCGACCGCGAGCATCACCCGGGACAGCTCACCGCCGGATGCGCCCTTGGCGATCGGCCGGGGCGGGGCGCCCGGATGGGGCGCGAGCAGCAGCTCGACCTCATCGGCGCCGTGCGGCCCGAAGACCACCGGGCGGCCGCCCACCTCGATGCCGTCCGCCTCCGTCTCGGTCTGGCGGATCGCGAACGTGACCCGGGCGTGCGGCATCGCCAGGGAGGCCAGCTCGGCGGTGACCGCCTCCGCGAACCGCCCCGCCGCCTCCGTACGGGCGTCGGTGAGCGCCTGCGCCAACTCGCCCAACTCGGCGCGGAGCGCGTCGTGCTCGGCGGTCAGCTCGCCGATGCGGTCGTCGTCGCCGTCGAGTTCGGCCAGCCGCGCGGCGCCCTGCTCGGCCCACGCCAGCACGTCCGCGATGGTCTCGCCGTACTTGCGGGTCAGCTGGGTCAGCGCTGCGCGGCGCTCCTCGACGGCCGCCAGGCGGATCGGGTCGGCGTCCAGGTTGTCGGCGTACCCCGCGAGATCCCCCGCCACATCGGACAGCAGGATGCCGACCTCGCCGATCCGGTCGGCGAGCCCGGCGAGGGCCTGGTCATGGGAGCGTACGGCCTCCACGGCGCGGTGGGCCCCCGCGACCAGGGTGGCCGCGTCCACGCCCTCCGGATCCTCCGGGTTTCCGGCGAGGGCGGCGTGCGCGACGGCGGCGGCGGACGCCAGGGCCTCGGCGTGCCCCAGCCGTTCGGCCTCGGCCGCCAGCTCCTCGTCCTCCCCGGGGCGGGGCTCGGCGGCCGCGACCTCCTCGAGGCCGAAGCGCAGCAGATCCGCCTCCTGCGCCCGCTCGCGGGCCCGCGTGGTCAGCTCCTCCAGCTCGGCCGAGACTGCGCGCAGCCGGCGGTAGGCCTCCGCGTACTTCTCCAGCGGCCCGGCCACCGCGGCGCCCGCGTACCGGTCCAGCGCCTGCCGCTGCCGGGCGGGCCGCAGCAGGCCCTGCTGATCGGTCTGGCCGTGCACGGCCACGAGATCGTCGGCCAGCTCGCCCAGCAGGCCCACGGGGACCGAGCGGCCGCCCACATGGGCGCGCGACCGCCCTTCGGCGGAGAGCGTACGGCTGATCAGCAGCGCACCGTCGTCGAGCTCGGCCCCCGCTTCCTCGGCCCTTACGGCCGCCGCCGAGCGGGCGTCGACCGTAAGGCGGCCTTCGACGACCGCCGCCTTGGCCCCGATCCGCACCAGGGCGGCGTCGGCGCGGCCACCCAGCAGCAGCCCGAGGCTGGTGACGACCATGGTCTTGCCCGCGCCGGTCTCACCGGTCACCGCGGTGAAGCCGGGCGACAGCTCGACGACCGCGTCGTCGATGACGCCCAGCGCACGTATCCGCATCTCCTCCAGCACGTGCACGACCATACGAGGTTTGGTCGGTGCGATGCGACGAAGGGGCGCCACTTATGGGGGCCACCCGCACATCTGCCCGGGGTGGGGTGGGGGGTGGGGCCGTGGGCGCCTCCGGAGAAGAGCCCCCACCCCGCCCCTTCCCGAACCGGTGCTCCGCCCCGGCCCCGCTCCTCAAACGCCGGAGGGGCTGGGTTGCGCCGGAGAGACTGGGACTGCGGGGCTCCGCCGCGTGGGTGGGGCCTCGTTCCCGGATCATCCCGGGGGCTGGGGCGGAGCTCCGCCTTTCAGCCCCTCCGGCGTTCGAGGAGCGGGGCCCGGGGGCGAAGCCCCCGGTTTCGGGAAGGGGCGGGGAGGGGAACAGCCCGCCGCAGGCGCCACAACCCGCCGGAGATCCCCCAGCACGGTGCCCCTTCAGCACGGTGCCCCTTTAGCGCGGTGCCCCGCTAGTGCGGCGCCCCCCGCCACCCCGCCACCGGCAGGGCGAACTTGGCGACCAAGCGGTCCGTGAACGACGCGTGGTGGAGGCGGGCCAGCCGGACCGGGACCGCGCCCCGGCGCACCTCGACCCGCGCGCCCGCCGGGAGCTCCACCGTGCGGCGGCCGTCGCACCACAGCACCCCGTGCGGGGTCTGCGGCTGCACCTCGACCGCGAGCACCGACTTCGGCGAGGTCACCAGCGGCTTGGCGAACAGCGCGTGGGCGCTGATCGGCACCATCAGCAGCGCCTCCACCTCGGGCCACACCACCGGCCCGCCCGCCGAGAAGGCGTAGGCCGTCGAGCCGGTCGGGGTCGCGCAGACCACGCCGTCGCCGCCGAACCGGGAGACCGGGCGGTTGTCGACCTCCGTGACCACCTCGAGCAGCCGCTCACGCGCGGCCTTCTCGACCGACGCCTCGTTCAGCGCCCAGTCCGTGTGCACGATGTGCCCGTCGTTGCGGACCAGCACATCGATCGTCATCCGCTCCTCGACCTCGTACTGCCGGGTCACCACCCGGTCCACGACCTTGTCGAGGTCATCCCGCTCGGCCTCGGCCAGGAAGCCCACCCGGCCGAGGTTCACGCCGAGCATCGGCACGCCCGAGACCCGGGCGAACTCCGCGCCGCGCAGCAGCGTCCCGTCCCCGCCGAGGACGACCAGCAGCTCACAGCCGTTCAGCACATCACGCTCCGCGTCGACGCGCTCGACAGCGGGGGGCAGCGGCAGATCCGCCGCCTCGGCAGCGAGTACCCGCACCCCGATTCCGCTGCGCAGCAGCCCCTGAACGACCAGTTCGGCGCTGCGGATGGCCGCCGGGCGGCCGGTGTGCGCGAGGAGGAAGACGGTGCGGTCCGCCGTCGCCTCGGCCGCCGGCATCATCGGCTCGACCGCCGGTGCCGCCACGGCGTCCCCGGCACCGGGCACGGGCACGGCTCCGGCTCCGGCTCCGGGCACGGCTCCGGGTTCGGGCACGGGCACTGCTTCCTTCTGCTGCGCTGCTTCTGAAGTGGTCAACTGGGCCCCTCCGCCACTGCACGGTCAACATCCGCCGGGTCCAGTGCCGGCGCCCCGGCGCGCATCCACAAAAAGTACTCGACGTTACCCGACGGCCCCGGGAGCGGGCTGGCCGTTACGCCCAGCACTCCCAGCCCCAGGTCCGCCGCCCGTCCGGCCACCGTGCGCACCGCCTCGGCGCGCAGTTCGGCGCTGCGGACCACTCCCCCGCTGCCCAGCCGCTCCTTGCCGACCTCGAACTGTGGTTTGACCATCAGCACCAGATCGGCGTCGGGCGCCGCGCACCGCACGAGGGCGGGCAGGACGAGCCCGAGCGGAATGAAGGAGAGATCACCGACCACCAAGTCCACCGGTTTCCCACCAATCCGCTCAAGTGTCAGCTCGCGTACGTTTGTACGGTCGTAAACACTGACGCGTTCATCGCTCTGGAGCGACCAGGCGAGCTGCCCGTAGCCGACATCCACGGCGAGCACCTGAGCGGCGCCCGCGCGCAGCAGGACGTCCGTGAAACCTCCGGTTGAGGCGCCCGCGTCCAGCGCCCGCCGCCCGGCGACCTCGAGCCCCGCACCGGCTCCCATGGCCGGGCGTACCCCGGGGTCCTGCCCCGCGCCCGCGCCCTTCCGGTACTCCTCGCTGAAGGCGTACAGCGCGCCCGCCAGCTTGTGGCCACCGCGCGAGACATAGTCCGGATCGCTGGCGTCCTCGATCACGACGACGGCCGCGCTGGTCTCCACCTGGGTGGCCGGTTTGGTCGCCACCGCCCCGCCGACGGTGACCCGGCCCGCGGCGATCAACTGGCTGGCATGCTCACGCGAACGCGCCAGCTTGCGGCGCACCAGCTCCGCGTCGAGTCGTGCGCGTCGTGGACGGGTCACTGCCACGGGTGGTTCAGCTCCTGAGGTCGTTTACGTAGCGGACGGGGGCCGTGGGCCGGGCGCCGGGGGGCCGGGCCGCCGGTCGAGTGCGGTCAACGTGTCGCGCAGGCCCTGGTGGACATCCTCGTACACCTCCAGATGTCCGCTCGTCCCGAGGTGGTCGGCGTCGGCCAGCCGGGCCAGCCGGGCGTCCACCTCGGCGACGCCGGTCGGCGTACGGTCGACGCCGAGCGGGGCCGGATCGGCGGGGCCGGGCGGCTCGGGCACGGCCTCGGGCACCGGCTCCGGCGCGACGCCCTCGGCCCCCTCGGGCACCGGCTCTGGCGCGACGTCCCCAGCCCCCTCAGCCCCTTCGGGCACTCGCTCCACCGCGACGTCCCCGGTCCCGTCGGCCCCCTCGGCCCCCTCGGCCCCTTCGGGCACCGGCTCCGGCGCGGCCTCCCGGGCCTCCTCGGCCGCCGGACCAGGCCGCGGGCCGGGCCACCCGGCCGGCATCGGCTCACTCATGGCCCCGACGCTACCGCGAATCCCTCGTTCTCCGACGTACGAGACCTGGGGTAACGTCGTCCGCGATGGCGACCTTGGAACAGTGCCGCAGCGCACTCGACAAACTGGCGGAGAACCTCGCGACCGCGAACGGGGACCTTCGCAGCGCTGCCGCGCTCGATCGCTCGGTCAGTTGCTGGATCACCGATCTGGACACCACTTTCGTCGGCCGTCTCGTGGACAGCCGGATCGAGGACGTGACGACCGCGTCGGGCCCCCCTGCCGAGCGTGCGCAGATCCGGCTGGCGATGACCGGCGACGACCTGGTGGCCCTGGTCGATGGCGAGCTGCACTTCGCACGGGCGTGGGGCGCCGGACGGATCAAGCTCGAGGCCGGGCTGCGCGACCTGCTGCGGCTGCGGAAGCTGCTCTAGACACAAGCGCCCCCGGCGCCCCGGCGCGAGCCCCGCCCCGCGCCGGTCGTCAGGACTCGCTCGCCGCGGCGGTCGCCAGAGGCGCCTCCACCCGTGCCGTACGGGACCGTCGGGCGGCCGGGATGACCAGCGGCGTCCCCGTCTCGGGGTCGTCGATCACCTGGCAGCGCAGCCCGAAGACCCGCTCCACCAGCTCCGCCGTGACCACGTCCCCCGGCGCCCCCTCCGCGACGACCTCCCCGCCCCGCATCGCGATCAGATGGGTGGCGTAGCGGGCGGCGTGGTTCAGGTCGTGGAGCACGGCGACGAGGGTGCGGCCCTGCTCCTCGTGGAGCTGGGCGCACAGGTCCAGCACATCGATCTGGTGCTGGATGTCCAGATAGGTCGTGGGCTCGTCGAGGAGCAGCAGCGGGGTCTGCTGGGCGATGGCCATGGCGATCCACACCCGCTGGCGCTGACCGCCGGACAATTCGTCGACATAGCGATCCGCGAGCTCCGCCACCCCGGTCGCCGCCATCGATTCGTCGACGATCCGCTCATCCGTCTCCGACCACTGCCGCAGCAGCCCCTGGTGCGGATAGCGGCCGCGGGCGACCAGGTCGGCGACGGTGATCCCGTCCGGGGCGATCGAGGACTGGGGCAGCAGTCCGAGGGTGCGGGCGACCTTCTTGGCGGGCAGCGAACCGATCGACTGCCCGTCCAGCAGCACCAATCCGGCAGCCGGCTTGAGCATCCGGGACAGTGCGCGCAGCAGGGTCGACTTCCCGCAGGCGTTGGGCCCGACGATGACCGTGAAGGAGTGGTCGGGGATGGTCACGGACAGCTCCTCGGCGACCGTGCGCCGGTCGTAGGCGAGGGTCAGCCCCTCCGCCATGAGCCGCTGCCGCTGGTCCTGGGTGCCACTCGTGCGGGAAGCCACGGTCTGCCGGGTGTCCTTGTCCATGTCGTCTTCCGTCCGGGTCGTATCCACAATTTCCGTCCGGGTCGTGTCCACAGTCGTCATATCCGCCCCGCCCTGCGCTCGGTCACCAGCAGCCACAGCAGATAGGCGCCGCCCAGCATCCCGGTGAGCACCCCCACCGGCAGCTGATCGGCCCCGAAGGCGCGCTGGGCGGCCCAGTCGGCGCTGACCAGCAGTGCTGCGCCCATCCAAGCCGCGGGGAGCAGGTTCGGACCGGGCGAGCGGGTGAGCCTGCGGGCCAGCTGCGGGGCGACGAGCGACACGAAGGCGACGGGCCCGGCGGCGGCCGTGGCGGACGCGACCAGCAGCACGGCCGCGCCCATCAGCACCATCCGGGTCCGCTCCACCCGCACCCCGAGGGCGTAGGCGCTGTCGTCGCCCATCTCCAGCATCCGCAGGTTCCGCGCCTGCCCGAGGACCACGGGCATGAGCACCGCGCAGACGGCCAGCAGTGGCCAGACCTGGTCCCAGTCGCGGCCGTTCAGCGAGCCGGTCAGCCACATCACCGCACGGGCCGCGTCCTCCTGGTGGGCCTGGGTGAGCAGATAGCCGTTGACGGCGGTGAACGTCGCGGAGGTGCCGATGCCCACGAGGACCAGCCGATAGCCGTGGACGCCCTGCCGCCAGGCCAGCGCGTAGACGGCCAGTCCGGTCAGCACCCCGCCGAGGACGGCCCCGGTGGCGACCACGTTCGGATCGCCCTTGATCAGCACGATGGCCGTGAGCGCCCCGGCCGCCGCCCCCTGGCCGAGGCCGATCACATCCGGACTGCCCAGCGGATTGCGGGAGATGGACTGGAAGATCGCCCCGCCCAGCCCCAGGGCCGCGCCGACCAGCAGCCCCACCAGCACCCGCGGCAGCCGCAGTTCGTTGACGATGAAGTCCTGCGCCACGGTGCCGCCGCCGAACAGCGTGCGCACCACATCGGCGGGGGCGATGGGGAAGTCGCCGGTGCCGATCAGCACGACGCCCATCACCAGCGCCACGGCGATCAGCAGCAGCCCCACGACCGCGCCGCGGACGTCCAGGCGCAGCGAGAGACCGGCGGTGCGCAGCGTGACCCCGCGCGTCCCGGACTTGGCGGTGCGCTTGTTCGCGTTCACAGTTGGGCCATCCTTCGGCGACGTACGAGGTAGATGAAGAGGGGCCCGCCGATGAAGGTGGTGACGACGCCGACCTGGAGCTCCGCGGGCCGGGTGACCAACCGCCCGATCACATCGGCGCCCAGCAGCAGAACGGGCGAGAGCACCGCGGCGTACGGCAGGATCCAGCGCATATCGGGGCCGGTGAGCGCGCGGACCAGATGCGGCACGATCAGCCCGACGAACGCGATCGGCCCGCAGGCGGCGGTCGCGGCCCCGCACAGCAGGGTGACCGCGATCATCGACAGGGCCCGGGTGCGGTTGAGGTTGCTGCCGAGCGCACGGGCGGTGTCGTCGCCGAGCGCCACGGCGTTCAGCGAACGGCCCAGCAGAACCGCCAGCACGACGCCGACCAGGAGGAACGGACTCACCTGCCGGACCACCGTCATATTGGCGGAGGCCAGTGAACCCACCGTCCAGAAGCGCATCTTGTCGAGCGCCGCGGTGTCCAGCAGCTCCACCGCGTTGACGTATCCGTAGAGCGCCGCGTACACCGCCATCCCGGCGAGCGCGAGCCGCACCGGGGTGGCGCTCCGGCTGCCGCCGAGCGCGTAGACCAGCACGGACACGACGGCGGTGCCGAGGAACGCGAACCACACATAGCCGGTGAGGGAGGTGACGCCGAGGAAGCTGATGGCCGAGACGACGGCGGCGGACGCACCCGCGTTCAGCCCCAGCAGCCCGGGGTCGGCGAGCGGGTTGCGGGTGAGGGCCTGGATGACCGCGCCCGCGAGGCCGAGACCGACGCCGACGAGCAGCCCGAGGATGGTGCGCGGCAGCCGTACGTCCCGGATCACCACATCGGTGTCACTGCCGGTGTAGTGGAACAGCCCGTGCCACACCTGGTCCAGCGGAATCGGTTTGGCACCGATCGCGATGGACGCCGCGGCGATCGCCAACAGCACGCCCAGGGAGACGACCAATCCGGTCGCACGGCGCGCGGTGCGCCGCCGGGGCGGCGCGCTCGCTGTCTCGGCCCCGGCTTTCGCCGGACTGACCAGGGTCACGCGGAACTCCACCTCACAGCACGGCCGATCAGGACTCAGGTTAAGTTAGGTTACCCTAAGTCCCACTGGTCGCATCCATGCGGGCTTCCCGGAGCGCGAGTTCGGCCTCACAGCCCTCGTCGGCTCAGGGCCCTCAGCCGCGTCGGCTCACAGCCCCAGCCGGGCCAGAGCCTTCCCCGCGTCCGCGCCGCTCACACCGTCCCCCGCCTCGGACCACGCCGCCGCGCACAGCGCCCGCAGCCCGTCCAGCGGCTCCTCGCCCCCGCCCTCCAGCACCAGCGCGCCCTTCTCGACCCACGCGGCCCAGCCGCCGCACCGGAAGCCGCCCGACTCCCCGTCGTGCGCCACCTCCGGCTGCGGGGTGAGCAGCCCCCGCAGGTCGCGGTCCACATACGACGGCCGGTGCCCGGGCTCGGCGGCCAGCAGTTGCGCGGGGGTGGTCACGCCGGTCAGCACCAGCAGCGAATCCACCCCGCCCGCGTATGCGCCCTCGATATCGGTGTCCAGCCGGTCCCCGACCACCAGCGGCCGCCGGGCGCCGGTCCGCAGGATCGTCTCCCGGTGCATCGGCGGCAGCGGCTTCCCGGCGGCCTGCGGGGACGTGCCCGCCACGATGCGTACGACCTCCACCGCCGCGCCGTTGCCGGGGGCGATGCCCCGGCCGCTGGGAATCGTCAGGTCCAGGTTGGAGGCGAACCACGGCACCCCGCGCGCCACCGCGTACCCCGCCTCCATCAGCCGTGCCCAGGGCATGTCCGGCCCGCCGTACCCCTGCGCCACCGCCGCCGGGTCGTCATCCGCCGAGTCCACCGGCGTCAGCCCGCGCTCGCGCAGCGCCACCCGCAGCCCCTCCCCGCCGATCACCAGCACCCGCGCCCCCTCCGGCAGCTGCTCGGAGATCAGCCGGGCGACCGCCTGCGCGGAGGTGATCACGTCGTCGGGGGTGGCAGGCATCCCGAGCCGGGTCAGATGCTCGGCCACCGCCTCCGGCGTCCGCAGCGCGTTGTTGGTCACATACGCCAGCCGCATCCCACCGTCCCGCGCGGTGACCAGCGACTCCACGGCATGGTCAATGGCCTCGCCGCCCGCGTACACCACCCCGTCGAGGTCCAGCAGAGCCGTGTCGTACGCCTCGTTCAGCGACTGCCGGCTCGACTCGGGCCGGGTGCGGACGGGCTGGTTCATGGGGGCCACTCCTCGCAGATCTGTGCGCTTCTCCCCCGATCATCGCGTATCGCCGCGCGGGGCATAACATTCACTGATGAGCATTCCAGGGCCTGCCGGACAAGGTCTTCAGCTCACCCCCTTCCGGGGGCTGCGCTATGTCGCGGAGCGGGTCGGCAGTCTCGCCGCCGTCACCTCACCGCCCTACGACGTGGTGGTCAGGCCCGAAGGTCTGCGCGAGCTCGAGACGTCGGACCCGTACAACATCGTCCGGCTGATCCTGCCGCAGGCCGGGACCCCGGAGGCCCGCCACCGCCAGGCCGCCGAGACGCTGCGCCGCTGGCAGGCGGACGGAGTGCTCGCCCCGGACCCCGAACCCGCGCTCTACGTCTACGAACAGCGCGACGGCCCGACCCTCCAGCGCGGGCTGATCGGCGCGCTGCGGCTGAGCCCCCGCGAGGAGGGCATCGTCCTCCCCCACGAGGAGGTCATGCCGCATATCGTCGAGGACCGAGCCGATCTGATGCGCGCCACCGCCGCCCATCTGGAGCCGCTGTTGCTCGCCTACCGCGGCAACGGAAACGGGGCTTCGGCGAACGGGGCCTCAGGGAACGGAGCCGCCGGGCAGGGGACCGGCGGGCCTGGCACCGGCGGGGCGGCAGAGGTCATCGAACGCACCATCCTGCGCGAGCCGTTGCTCTCCACGACCACCGAGGACGGCGTCGACCACCATCTGTGGCGGGTCACGAACCCCACCGATCTCGTGGAGGTCTCCACCGACCTCCGCCACCACCAGGCCCTCATCGCCGACGGCCACCACCGCTGGGCCACCTATCTGCGGCTGCGCGAGGAGCGACGGGAGCCCGGCCCCTGGGACTTCGGGCTCGTCCTGCTCGTCGACACCGCCCGCTATCCGCTCCGGGTCCGGGCCATCCACCGGCTGCTCCGCCGGCTGTCCCCGGACCAGGCGCTTCCGGCGGTACGGCGCGCCTTCCGGGTGCGGACGATCGACGGCCCGCTGCCGCGTGCCCTGGAAACCCTCGCCGAGGCCGCCGAGGCGGCGCGCGCCAAGCCCGGCGCACCGAACGCCTTCCTGCTGGCCGGGGGCGGCCGGTTCCACCTCCTGGACCGGCCGGATCCGGAACTGCTGGCCCGTACGATCCCCGACGGACGCCCGGAGGCATGGCGCACGCTGGACGCGACGGTGCTCCACCACACCCTGCTGGACCATCTGTGGAACGTCCCTGACACGCCCGAGCACATCGGCTACCTCCACGATCCGACGGCGGCCGTCGAGCAGGCGGAGCGGCTGGGCGGCACGGTGGTGCTGATGCATCCGGTGCGCGAGGACGTCGTGCACGAGCTGGCGCGGCAGGGCATCGCGATGCCCCACAAGTCGACGTCCTTCGGGCCGAAGCCCGCGACGGGGCTGGTGCTGCGGAGCCTGACGCTGGGGTGAGCGAGCGGACATGCGAAGGGGGCGGGATCCCGGTCCGGGATCCCGCCCCCTCATGTCATGGCATCAGCGGTCGTCGCCGTCCTCGTCGGGCCCGGCTGCCTGGCCCTCGGACGTGACCTCGGCCACCGGCTCGATGTCCTCGGCGTCGTCGGCCTCGGGCTCGACCAGGTCCTCGTCGGACGGAACCTCGTCGACCTCCGGCTCCTCGGCCTCCGGCTCCTCGACCTTCGGCTCCTCGACCTCCGACTCCTCGACCTTCGGCTCCTCGACGGGCTGGAGAGCATCGCCATCCGCCGCCTCCTCGGGGTCGAGGGCGTCCACGAACTCGACCCCGTCCAGCTCGGCGAGCCGGTCCGACGCGTCCGTGCTCCCGCTCTGATCCGCCTCGAGCGCCTTGGCGAACCACTCGCGGGCCTCGTCCTCACGGCCGACCGCCAGCAGCGCGTCGGCGTACGCGTAGCGCAGCCGGGCGGTCCAGGGCTGGATGGAGTTCGAGGCCAGCTCCGAGCTCTGCAAGGTGACCACGGCGGCGTCGGCCTGGCCCATGTCACGCCGGGCACCGGCGGCCACCATCCGCATCTCGACCTGACCGGCCCGGTCCAGCTTCTGCACCTCCGGCTCACCGGCCATGGCCAGCGCCCGCTCGGGACGGCCCATGCCGCGCTCGCAGTCGGCCATCACCGGCCACAGCTCGGAGTTGCCGGTCATCCGGCGCGCGGCGCGGAACTCCGCCAGCGCCTCGGCGTACTTCCCCACGGCGTACGAGGCGAAGCCCGCGGCCTCGCGCACAGCGGCCACCCGGGAGGCGAGCCGCAGAGCGACGCGCGAGTACTGGTACGCCCGTTCGGGCTCGTCGTCCAGCAGCTTGGCCACCATGACGAGGTTCCTCGCGACGTCCTCGGCGAGGGTCTTCGGCAGGCTCATCAGCTCCTGCCGCACGCCCTTGTCGATCTCTTCGCCGGTGACGTCCTCAGGGATCGGCAGCCGCTTGATCGGCTCGCGGTCGCGGTCCCTGCCGCGCTCCTCGCGACGCCCGTAGCCGCCGCGGTCGTCACGGCGATTGAACCCACCGCCGCCGGAGCGCCGGTCGTCGCGGCCCCGGCCCTGACCGTACGGACGACGCGGCCCGCGGTCGTCCCGACCGCCCCGGAAGCCACCGTCCCGGTCATCCCGGCGAGGCCCACGCGGCCGCTCGTCACGACGGTCATCCCGACGATCGTCATGGCGCTCATCCCGACGGAACCCGCCGCGGTCGTCATCGCGGCGGTACGAAGGCCGCTCATCCCGACGCTCGTCACGGCGAAACCCGCCACGGTCGTCATCGCGGCGGTACGAGGGCCGCTCATCCCGCCGGTCGTCACGCCGGAAGCCGCCACGGTCATCGTCACGGCGGTACGCAGGCCGCTCATCCCGGCGGAACCCGCCACGGTCATCATCGCGACGCGGCCCACGCGGCCGCTCATCCCGACGCTCGTAGCCGCCGCCCCGGCCACCACGGTCACGATCACGGTCATCGCGGCGGAACCCGCCGCGGTCATCATCGCGACGCGGCCCACGCGGCCGCTCATCGCGGCGGTCGTCACGCCGGAAACCACCACGGTCATCGTCACGGCGGAAGCCCGGCCGATCATCACGGTCCCGGCGGAAACCGCCCTGTCGGGAGCCACCGTCGCGGTCATCCCGGCGAGGCCCACGCGGCCGCTCATCACGGCGGTCATCCCGACGATCGTCCCTGCGGTCATCACGACGGTCGTCCCGGCGCTCAATTCGCCCGGCGGGACGGCCACCCCGGTCATCGCGGCGCCCATAACCGCCGGAGCGGCCTCCACGCTCATCGTCCCGACGCGGGCCACGCGACCGGTCGTCCCGGCGATCATCCCGGCGCTCGTCCCGCCGGTCGTCTCGCCGGAAGCCGCCACGGTCATCGTCACGGCGGTACGCAGGCCGCTCATCCCGGCGGAACCCGCCACGGTCATCATCGCGACGCGGTCCACGCGGCCGCTCATCGCGGCGGTCGTCACGCCGGAAACCACCACGACCGCCGTCGCGTCGCGGCCCGGAGCCGCGGGCCTCCCGCCGGTCGCCGGCTTCCCGGCCCCGCGGCTCGCGGCCCGACCGGTCGTCGGGAGAGTTGGTGGACATCGGCGTGACTCCTGTCTTCATGTACTTCAGCCATTCTCCCGCATCGGTCATGCCGATGGGGGCCCAGCAAAAACAAAAAGGACCCTTGGTCCCAGCATGCACGCTGGGACCAAGGGTCCTTCAAAGATTGTTCGGCGGCGTCCTACTCTCCCACAGGGTCCCCCCTGCAGTACCATCGGCGCTGAAAGGCTTAGCTTCCGGGTTCGGAATGTAACCGGGCGTTTCCCTAACGCAATGACCACCGAAACCCTATCGGGTTCTAGCGAACAAGCACACTCTTCAATTAAGTAAAGTGGAACTGATTCACCGGTGCGACTGTTCGCAACCCGGGAACCACACAGTGGACGCGAGCATCTGAGGACAAGCCCTCGGCCTATTAGTACCAGTCAACTCCACCGGTCACCCGGCTTCCATATCTGGCCTATCAACCCAGTCGTCTACTGGGAGCCTTAACCCATCAAGTGGGTGGGAGCCCTCATCTCGAAGCAGGCTTCCCGCTTAGATGCTTTCAGCGGTTATCCCTCCCGAACGTAGCCAACCAGCCATGCCCTTGGCAGAACAACTGGCACACCAGAGGTTCGTCCGTCCCGGTCCTCTCGTACTAGGGACAGCCCTTCTCAAGACTCCTACGCGCACAGCGGATAGGGACCGAACTGTCTCACGACGTTCTAAACCCAGCTCGCGTACCGCTTTAATGGGCGAACAGCCCAACCCTTGGGACCGACTCCAGCCCCAGGATGCGACGAGCCGACATCGAGGTGCCAAACCATCCCGTCGATATGGACTCTTGGGGAAGATCAGCCTGTTATCCCCGGGGTACCTTTTATCCGTTGAGCGACGGCGCTTCCACAAGCCACCGCCGGATCACTAGTCCCGACTTTCGTCCCTGCTCGACCCGTCGGTCTCACAGTCAAGCTCCCTTGTGCACTTACACTCAACACCTGATTGCCAACCAGGCTGAGGGAACCTTTGGGCGCCTCCGTTACCCTTTAGGAGGCAACCGCCCCAGTTAAACTACCCACCAGACACTGTCCCTGATCCGGATCACGGACCCAGGTTAGACATCCAGCACGACCAGAGTGGTATTTCAACAACGACTCCCCCTGAACTGGCGTCCAGAGATCACAGTCTCCCACCTATCCTACACAAGCCGAACCGAACACCAATATCAAGCTGTAGTAAAGGTCCCGGGGTCTTTCCGTCCTGCTGCGCGAAACGAGCATCTTTACTCGTAATGCAATTTCACCGGGCCTATGGTTGAGACAGTCGAGAAGTCGTTACGCCATTCGTGCAGGTCGGAACTTACCCGACAAGGAATTTCGCTACCTTAGGATGGTTATAGTTACCACCGCCGTTTACTGGCGCTTAAGTTCTCAGCCTCGCCCCATCGAAACAGAGCTAACCGGTCCCCTTAACGTTCCAGCACCGGGCAGGCGTCAGTCCGTATACATCGCCTTACGGCTTCGCACGGACCTGTGTTTTTAGTAAACAGTCGCTTCTCGCTGGTCTCTGCGGCCACCACCAGCTCAAGGAGCAAGTCCCATCACCAGCAATGGCCCCCCTTCTCCCGAAGTTACGGGGGCATTTTGCCGAGTTCCTTAACCATAGTTCACCCGAACGCCTCGGTATTCTCTACCTGACCACCTGAGTCGGTTTAGGGTACGGGCCGCCATGAAACTCGCTAGAGGCTTTTCTCGACAGCATAGGATCATCCACTTCACCACAATCGGCTCGGCATCAGGTCTCAGACACATACTGGACGGATTTACCTACCCAGCGTCCTACACCCTTACCCCGGGACAACCACCGCCCGGGCTGGACTACCTTCCTGCGTCACCCCATCACTTACCTACTACCACCTTGGACCGTCGGCTCCACCACTCCCCTCAACTCCGAAGAGATCAGGGCGGCTTCACGGACTTAGCATCAGAGGATTCGATACTGGGCGTTTCAAAGCGGGTACCGGAATATCAACCGGTTGTCCATCGACTACGCCTGTCGGCCTCGCCTTAGGTCCCGACTTACCCTGGGCAGATCAGCTTGACCCAGGAACCCTTAGTCAATCGGCGCACACGTTTCCCACGTGTGTATCGCTACTCATGCCTGCATTCTCACTCGTGAACCATCCACAACTCGCTTACACGGCTGCTTCACCCGGCACACGACGCTCCCCTACCCATCACAGCCCCCGTTAGGGGCACATGCTGCAATGACACGACTTCGGCGGTACGCTTGAGCCCCGCTACATTGTCGGCGCGGAATCACTTGACCAGTGAGCTATTACGCACTCTTTCAAGGATGGCTGCTTCTAAGCCAACCTCCTGGTTGTCTCTGCGACTCCACATCCTTTCCCACTTAGCGTACGCTTAGGGGCCTTAGTCGATGCTCTGGGCTGTTTCCCTCTCGACCATGGAGCTTATCCCCCACAGTCTCACTGCCGCGCTCTCACTTACCGGCATTCGGAGTTTGGCTAAGGTCAGTAACCCGGTAGGGCCCATCGCCTATCCAGTGCTCTACCTCCGGCAAGAAACACACGACGCTGCACCTAAATGCATTTCGGGGAGAACCAGCTATCACGGAGTTTGATTGGCCTTTCACCCCTAACCACAGGTCATCCCCCAGGTTTTCAACCCTGGTGGGTTCGGTCCTCCACGAAGTCTTACCTCCGCTTCAACCTGCCCATGGCTAGATCACTCCGCTTCGGGTCTTGAGCGCGCTACTCAACCGCCCTATTCGGACTCGCTTTCGCTACGGCTTCCCCACACGGGTTAACCTCGCAACACACCGCAAACTCGCAGGCTCATTCTTCAAAAGGCACGCAGTCACGACGCAGGGACAAGTCCCTGCGCGACGCTCCCACGGCTTGTAGGCACACGGTTTCAGGTACTATTTCACTCCGCTCCCGCGGTACTTTTCACCATTCCCTCACGGTACTATCCGCTATCGGTCACCAGGGAATATTTAGGCTTAGCGGGTGGTCCCGCCAGATTCACACGGGATTTCTCGGGCCCCGTGCTACTTGGGAAATGAGCAAGCAAGCCATCACGATTTCGGCTACGGGGGTCTTACCCTCTACGCCGGACCTTTCGCATGTCCTTCGCCTATCGCAATGGTTTCTGACTCACCCAGCCGCCGGCAGACGACTGAAGCTCACTCCCACAACCCCGCATGCGCAACCCCTGCCGGGTATCACACACATACGGTTTAGCCTCATCCAGTTTCGCTCGCCACTACTCCCGGAATCACGGTTGTTTTCTCTTCCTGCGGGTACTGAGATGTTTCACTTCCCCGCGTTCCCTCCACATACCCTATGTGTTCAGGTATGGGTGACAGCCCATGACGACTGCCGGGTTTCCCCATTCGGACACCCCCGGATCACAGCTCGGTTGACAGCTCCCCGGGGCCTATCGCGGCCTCCCACGTCCTTCATCGGTTCCTGGTGCCAAGGCATCCACCGTGCGCCCTTAAAAACTTGGCCACAGATGCTCGCGTCCACTGTGCAGTTCTCAAGCAACGACCAGTCATCCACCACCTACATGGACTCCGGCTCGTCGAGGGATTCATTCCCTCAGACACCCAACAGCGTGCCCGACACGATCTCCGATCCGACCCGCGTTCCACGCCCCAGGAGGGCAGTACTAGCGGTCATCACACGAAGAACCGTGCCGAGTAGTCAACGTTCCACCCATGAGCAACCGTGCAGGACACTTGCCTACAGTCGGCTATGCGCTCCTTAGAAAGGAGGTGATCCAGCCGCACCTTCCGGTACGGCTACCTTGTTACGACTTCGTCCCAATCGCCAGTCCCACCTTCGACGGCTCCCTCCACAAGGGTTGGGCCACCGGCTTCGGGTGTTACCGACTTTCGTGACGTGACGGGCGGTGTGTACAAGGCCCGGGAACGTATTCACCGCAGCAATGCTGATCTGCGATTACTAGCGACTCCGACTTCATGGGGTCGAGTTGCAGACCCCAATCCGAACTGAGACCGGCTTTTTGAGATTCGCTCCACCTCACGGCTTCGCAGCTCATTGTACCGGCCATTGTAGCACGTGTGCAGCCCAAGACATAAGGGGCATGATGACTTGACGTCGTCCCCACCTTCCTCCGAGTTGACCCCGGCAGTCTCCTGTGAGTCCCCATCACCCCGAAAGGCATGCTGGCAACACAGAACAAGGGTTGCGCTCGTTGCGGGACTTAACCCAACATCTCACGACACGAGCTGACGACAGCCATGCACCACCTGTACACCGACCACAAGGGGGCACCCATCTCTGGATGTTTCCGGTGTATGTCAAGCCTTGGTAAGGTTCTTCGCGTTGCGTCGAATTAAGCCACATGCTCCGCCGCTTGTGCGGGCCCCCGTCAATTCCTTTGAGTTTTAGCCTTGCGGCCGTACTCCCCAGGCGGGGAACTTAATGCGTTAGCTGCGGCACGGACAACGTGGAATGTCGCCCACACCTAGTTCCCAACGTTTACGGCGTGGACTACCAGGGTATCTAATCCTGTTCGCTCCCCACGCTTTCGCTCCTCAGCGTCAGTATCGGCCCAGAGATCCGCCTTCGCCACCGGTGTTCCTCCTGATATCTGCGCATTTCACCGCTACACCAGGAATTCCGATCTCCCCTACCGAACTCTAGCCTGCCCGTATCGAATGCAGACCCGGGGTTAAGCCCCGGGCTTTCACATCCGACGCGACAAGCCGCCTACGAGCTCTTTACGCCCAATAATTCCGGACAACGCTTGCGCCCTACGTATTACCGCGGCTGCTGGCACGTAGTTAGCCGGCGCTTCTTCTGCAGGTACCGTCACTTGCGCTTCTTCCCTGCTGAAAGAGGTTTACAACCCGAAGGCCGTCATCCCTCACGCGGCGTCGCTGCATCAGGCTTGCGCCCATTGTGCAATATTCCCCACTGCTGCCTCCCGTAGGAGTCTGGGCCGTGTCTCAGTCCCAGTGTGGCCGGTCGCCCTCTCAGGCCGGCTACCCGTCGTCGCCTTGGTAGGCCATCACCCCACCAACAAGCTGATAGGCCGCGGGCTCATCCTGCACCGCCGGAGCTTTCCACCACCAGACCATGCGGTCGGCAGTCATATCCGGTATTAGACCCCGTTTCCAGGGCTTGTCCCAGAGTGCAGGGCAGATTGCCCACGTGTTACTCACCCGTTCGCCACTAATCCCCGGCCGAAACCGGTTCATCGTTCGACTTGCATGTGTTAAGCACGCCGCCAGCGTTCGTCCTGAGCCAGGATCAAACTCTCCGTGAATGCTTCCGGGCTATCCCGGCAACACATCACGAGAGCGGAACGGAACCGGAGGAATAACCCGGCCCGTCCACAGCGTCCTCGCTGTGTTTTTCTTCAAAGGAACCTCGTCCACGAGTGGACGGGGTATCAACATATCTGGCGTTGACTTTTGGCACGCTGTTGAGTTCTCAAGGAACGGACGCTTCCTTCGAAACCGTTTCACCGGCTTCTCCGGGCGCTTCCCTTCGGTGTTTCCAACCTTACCAGACCCGATTTCCGGTCGTTTCCGATCCGAATTCCGTTTCCGGCCCCCTGCTGGAGCGGGGTCTTTCGCGCCTTCCGGCGTGTCCACTACTTTAGCGAATTTCCCGCTCGGCTCCTAATCGGAGCCCCAGGCCCTGATTTCGCGCAGCGAAACAAAACCCTGTTGGGGAATCGTCGTAGTGGTTGGCCGCTCCGGGGCCGCGGTGACTCGATCCTGGGATCGTGACGACAGCGCTGCCCGTCTCAAGCGGCTCGGGCTACGTTAGGCGTCCCGCCCAGCGGAGTCAAGTTCCGATCTGACGGCGCGTCGAATTCCGGCGACGCGGGGTGTGGGCCCGGTAGGGGCTCACCGAGGGGTCGCCGTCGATCCAGAAGCGCCAGGGGTGGGTTGCGCCCTCGCCGCCCACCCCGGTGCGCGGACCGCTGAGCACCTGCTCGGGCCGGGCCGGGTGGCCGCTGAGTATGGCGAGCGGGGCGTCGGGGCTCCCGCACACATCGCAGCCGTTCTGTCTGCGGTCCACGCCCAGGGCCGTGGCCAGCCGGGCCGGGCCCTTGGCCAGCTCATGGTCGTTGCGCGCCTTCGGCCTGCGCTGATGGGCCCACTCATGGCCGTGCAGCACCTCGCCCGCGCGCAGCAGCACCCCGCTGGCGTGGCCCTCCGGTCCGCAGACCAGGTTGAGGCAGTGCCACATGCCATAGGTGAAGTAGACATACGCATGACCCGGGGGGCCGAACATCACGGCGTTGCGCTCGGTGCGGCCACGGTAGGCGTGCGAGCCGGGGTCCGCCGGGCCCGCGTACGCCTCGACCTCGGTCAGGCGCAATTCGATCGGTCCGTCCGGGGTACGCCGGACCAGGACGCGGCCCAGGAGGTCGGGGGCGACCTCGAGGACGGGCCGGTCGAAGAAGGCACGGTCGAGGGGGGTGCGGTCAGGTCCTGCTGTCACGCGCCCCGAGCGTAGTGGAACAGATACCAACCGGTGGTTGGAGGCGGCACCGGTCCGCTGGAAGGGTAAGAGCCGCGGAACCGTCCACGGCTGTTTCGCGTTTCTAGGTGTCAACAGTGATCGAATGCGATCGAGTCAAGACGCAGTCGCGTCCTTGAGAGGGAGAACATGGGCTTCAAGAAGCTGCTCGCGAGTATGGGTGCCGGTGGCGCTTCAGTGGAGACGGTGTTGACCGAGGAGAACGTCGTCCCGGGCGGCATTGTGCAGGGCGAGGTCCGGATCCAGGGCGGCTCGGTCGCGCAGCAGATCGAGGGGCTCTCGGTCGGCCTGCAAGCGCGGGTCGAGGTGGAGGGCAACGACCAGGAGTACAAGCAGGACGTGGAGTTCACCCGGCAGCGGCTGGGCGGCGCGTTCGAGGTGCAGCCGGGCGCGGTGCACGCGGTCCAGTTCGGCCTGGAGATTCCGTGGGAGACCCCGATCACCATGTTCATGGGCCGCCATCTGTCCGGTATGAACGTGGGGGTGACCACCGAGCTGGCGATCGCGCGCGCGGTGGACTCGGGTGACCTGGACCCGGTCAATGTGCATCCGCTCCCCGCCCAGCAGGCGATCCTGGACGCCTTCGGCGCCCTCGGCTTCCGGTTCAAGAGCGCCGATCTGGAGCGCGGGCACATCCGCGGCACCCGCCAGCGGCTGCCCTTCTACCAGGAGATCGAGTTCTACGCGCCGGAGCAGTACCGGGGCCTGAACCAGGTGGAGTTGTCCTTCGTCGCGGACGACCGCGAGATGGACGTGGTGCTGGAGATGGACAAGAAGCCGGGGCTGTTCTCCGAGGGCAGTGACACCTACCGGTCGTTCACGATGAGCCTGGCCACCTTCCAGGACACCGACTGGGCCGCGTATCTGAACCAGTGGCTCGCCCAGGTCGGCGGCAAGCGCAACTGGTTCTGAGGTTCCCCCCTCCCCGGACCGGACTTCCGCGCGGGGCGTGCACCGAGGGCGGCTCGGCGCACGCCCCGCCTGCGTGTGCGAGGGGCCCCGCGGTCCCCGCAAGGGCCTTCCCGTGCGGTCAGGGGCCGTCGTCGTAGCGCACCACCAGGGGCCGTCCCCGCGCCGCCCAGTACGCCTCCGCGTCGGCCAGGATGTCGGCCGCGATCGCGGCGGCGTCGGGGTCCGCGTCGCGGAAGGCCGGCCAGCCCTGGATGTCCAGCAGACAGCCGCTGGGCTCGCCGCCCTCGGCCCACCAGGACAGATCGGTGACGCAGTCGGCGAGGGCATCCCAATTTCGCCCGTACCAGTCGGGAAAGCGCAGGTCCCGGGCGCAGCGGGCGAGGAAGCCGTCCTTGTCCGTCACGCCGTCGAGGCGCAGGTGGAGGGCGAGGGTGGGGCCGGTCATGGGCGCCATGGTGCCAGCCCGCCGGGTACCGGTCTCGTTAGGCTGGCCGCGGAGATGATCCACTGCGACTTCGAGGAGGTTCTCGACGTGTCCGAGCAGAACCGGGCCCCGCTCCCCCACGACTTCCATCCGCCGGTGCCGTCGTTCACGGTGGTGAGCGACGATGTGGCACCGGGCGGCACGCTCAAGTCCGCCCAGGTGCAGGCGGCGGGGAACACCTCTCCGCAGCTGCGCTGGGAGGGTTTCCCCGAGGGGACGAAGAGCTTCGCCGTCACCTGCTTCGACCCGGACGCGCCGACGGGCAGCGGGTTCTGGCACTGGGTGGTGTTCGACATCCCGGCCACGGTCACCGAGCTTCCGGCGGGTGCGGGCAGCGGTGGCTTCACCGGCCTGCCCGAGGGTGCCGTACAGGCGCGCAACGACTATGGGACCCGTGACTTCGGCGGGGCCGCGCCGCCGCCCGGGGACGGTCCGCACCGCTATGTGTTCACCGTCTACGCGGTGGACGCCGAGAAGCTCGGCCCGGACGCGGATGCCTCGCCCGCGGTGGTCGGCTTCAATCTGCGGTTCCACACGCTGGGGCGGGCCCAGTTGATCGGGGAGTACGAGGTGCCGGCCGCGGGCTGACGCGGCGAAATTGCGTTGTTCTCGGCCAGGCTCCCGGCCAGAGTTGATCCCGGTCCCGCCGATCTCCGGCACGGGACCGGGACACCGGGATGCGGGGGTGGTCGGGATGCGCGAGACGCTGGTTCTGAACGCGAGCTTCGAGCCGCTGGCGACGGTCACGCTGCGGCGCGCCGTGGTGCTGGTCCTCCAGGACAAGGCCGTCGTGGAACACGCTCACCCGGGGCTGCGGGTGCGGGCCGCGGAGGTCGATCTGCCGCTGCCGCGGGTGATCCGGCTGTGCCGTTACGTACGGGTCCCGTTCCGAAGACGTGCGCCGTGGTCGCGGCGCGGGGTACTGGTCCGGGACCAGCACCGGTGCGCGTACTGCGGCCGCCGGGCGACGACCGTGGACCATGTGGTGCCGCGCTCGCGCGGGGGCGGGGACACCTGGCTGAATACGGTCGCCTCGTGTGCCGAGGACAACCACCGTAAGGCGGACCGGACACCGGAGCAGGCCGGGATGCGGCTGCTCAAGGCGCCGTTCGAGCCGACGCCTTCGGATGCGCTGGTGCTGGCGCTGGGGGCGGCGGAGCGGGACGGTCTGCCGGAGTGGCTGGCGCTGCCTGCCTAAGCGCTCCGCGGGAAGCGCCGCGAGGTGCGGTCGTTCATCCGCGGCTGCGTCGTGGCCGGTCGCCCACGCGGCGGAGCCGCATATCGACACAGCCGCGGCGGAGCCGCATATCGACACAGTCCCGCGCCCCTTCGGGGCGCACCCGAACCGCACCGGACTTCAGCGAGGCCTCTTAGGCAGGGCCTGGGCACGGCCCGGGCCCGTTTTCACAGCCGCCTGGGAGGGGGCCGCCGGAGTGCCGTCCCGCCGCCGTCCGTTCAGTCGATCGTGGGCTGTTCGCGGCGCGGGGCGGGCTCCTTACCGGTGGCGGCGGGGGTGCCGCCGCCGTTTCCGCCGCCGGTCAACGGGCCGAAGTTGCCCATGGCCCCGCCGAGGCCCTTGAGGGCGTCGCCGATCTCGCTGGGCACGATCCAGAGCTTGTTGGCGTCGCCCTCGGCGATCTTCGGCAGCATCTGGAGGTACTGGTAGGACAGCAGTTTCTGGTCCGGGTCTCCGGCGTGGATGGACTCGAAGACCGTACGGATGGCCTGGGCCTCGCCCTCGGCGCGCAGCGCGGCGGCCTTGGACTCACCCTCGGCCCGCAGGATCGCGGACTGCTTCTCACCCTCGGCGCGCAGGATCTCGGACTGCCGGACACCTTCGGCCTGGAGGATCGCGGCGCGCTTGTCACGGTCGGCGCGCATCTGCTTCTCCATCGAATCCTGGATGGAGGTGGGCGGCTCGATGGCCTTGAGCTCGACGCGGTTGACGCGGATGCCCCACTTGCCGGTGGCCTCGTCGAGGACGCCGCGCAGCGCCGCGTTGATCTCCTCGCGGGAGGTCAGGGTGCGCTCGAGGTCCATGCCACCGATGATGTTCCGCAGGGTGGTGACGGTCAGCTGCTCGATCGCCTGGATGTAGCTGGCCACCTCGTAGGTGGCGGCGCGGGCGTCGGTCACCTGGTAGTAGATGACGGTGTCGATGTTCACCACCAGGTTGTCCTGGGTGATCACCGGCTGCGGGGGGAAGGGCACGACCTGTTCACGGAGGTCGACGCGGTTGCGGATCGAGTCGATGAACGGGACGACGATGTTCAGGCCCGCGTTGAGGGTGCGTGTGTAGCGTCCGAAGCGCTCCACGATGGCGGCACTGGCCTGCGGGATGACCTGGATCGTCTTGATCAGTGCGATGAAGACCAGCACCACCAGGATGATCAGGACGATGATGATCGGTTCCACAGCGGCTCCCCGTGCCCTTCATGCGGCGATTCGGATGGTCGGGATGATCAAGTCTGGCGGTTCCCGAGGGTGGAGTCTGTCAGATCGACGGTCGACTCCGCAGCTCAACCGGGGCGCCCTCAACTCCTGGTAGGACACTCCCGGTACGGCGTCTACATGACGACGGCCGTCGCACCGTCGATCTCCACCACGTCGACCTGCTGCCCTGGTTCATATGCCTGGCCGGGGTCGAGCGAGCGCGCGGACCACACCTCGCCCGCGAGCTTGATCCGGCCGCCACCGCCGTCGTCGACGCGCTCGAGGACGACGGCCTGGCGGCCTTTCAGCGCTTCGATGCCGCTGCGCAGCTCGGGCTGCTGACGGCGGCTGCGGACCGCCATCGGGCGTACGACGGCGACCAATGCCACGGAGACGGCGCAGAAGACGACGACTTGAAGCACGATGCCGCCACCGAGCGCGTCGGTGATGGCACCGGCCACGGCGCCGACCGCGACCATCCCGAATTCGGGCATCGCGGTCAGCACGAGCGGAATGCCCAGTCCTACGGCGGCGATCAGCCACCACACCCACGGATCCACATGGTCATGGTAGTTGTCCCAAGTCGCCGGGGACAGTGCGCGGATCACCTGCCGGTGGCACGGTGGGCGCAAGGGGCGGACATCAGGTCAGCGGCAGGCCCTGGGCGGTCCAGCGGTCGCCGTTGCGCTCGACGACCAGCGGGAGTCCGAAGCAGCGGGAGAGGTTGCGGGAGGTCAGTTCGGTCTCGACCGGGCCCGCGGTGAGCACCTTCCCCTGGCGGATCATCAGAACATGGGTGAAGCCGGGGGGGATTTCCTCGACATGATGTGTCACCATGATCATCGATGGGGCGAGCGGGTCGCGGGCGAGCCGTCCGAGGCGGCGGACGAGGTCCTCGCGGCCACCGAGGTCGAGTCCGGCCGCGGGCTCGTCGAGGAGCAGCAGCTCGGGGTCGGTCATCATGGCGCGGGCGATGAGGGTGCGCTTGCGCTCGCCCTCGGACAGGGTGCCGAACTTCCGGTCGAGGTACTCGGTCATGCCGAGGCGGTCGAGGAAGGCGCGGGCGCGGGTCTCGTCGACCGCGTCGTAGTCCTCCTGCCAGTGGGCCGTCATGCCGTACGCGGCGGTGAGGACGGTCTCGAGGACGGTCTGGCGGCGCGGCAGCTTCTCGGCCATGGCGATGCCCGCCATGCCGACGCGGGGGCGCAGCTCGAAGACGTCGACGCGCCCGAGTCGCTCGCCGAGGATCCGGGCGGTTCCGGTGCTCGGGAAGAGATAGCTGGAGGCGAGGTTGAGGAGGGTGGTCTTACCGGCGCCGTTGGGCCCGAGGATGACCCAGCGCTCGCCTTCTTTGATCGACCAGGAGACCTCGTCCACCAGAGCCCGCCCATCGCGGACCACCGATACGTCCAGCAGCTCCAGAACCTCGCTCATGAGCGCGTTGTCTCCCATTGCAGTCTCGAGTCGTGCGTGCGCCTGTGGGCGCAGCCCCCTGGGGAAAACCTACGCCACACCTTGTCGGTGGCAGTCCTTAGGCTGGTTCCATGCTCGATGAACCACGTTCAGGGCGCCTCGCAGCTTGGGGAAATGCCCTTCTCGCCGGACTTGTCTCCCCCGATGAGGCGGCGCATCGCATCGCGGGTGAGGACGCGTCGCACCGGGTGGCCGGGCTTCCGGGGGAGTCCGGGCAGGTGGGGCTCACCTTGGCGCTGGGGCGGCTGCGGGCGCTCGGGGCCAAGGGGCTGCGGGTGGCGCTGCCCATAGCGGGGCATCCCCTGGGGCTGAGCGGCCCGCCGGAGTTCAACGCCCACGCGCTCGACGCGGGCGAGGCGGTGATCGCCACCGGGGCGGCGCTCGGCCTGGTGCCCGAGGTGTCGGCGGCCGGGCCCGAGGGCGATCAGCACATCGAGGTGGTGTGGCGGTGTCAGGCCGTGCGGGAGGCGCCACCGGCCGATGTGCCGTCGCTGAGCGAGGCCGAGCGGGAGCTGGCGGAGGCGCTGCGGGAGGCCACGGAGGTGCTCTCGCGGCTGAACGTGGCCGGATCGGGCCCGGTGGCCGATGCGGCCCTGGAGGCGTATCGGGCGCGGGCCGAGCGGGGGCGCGAGGTGCTGGCCCCGGGCTATCCGCCGCGGGCCATACGGGTGCTGGAGCTGGCGCAGCGGGTGGGTGCGCTGGTGGACATCGCCTATATGGCGGGCGGGGACGGCCGGGAGCACGGCGGGGCGGTGAGCGCGTCGGAGATCACGGCGCGGGCCGAGGCGCTGCGGCCGGTGGAGCGCACCTCGCGCCGGGCCCAGGTGGCGGCGTACAACGCGTATGTGGAGGAGCGGGAGCGGGGCGGTCTCTGACCTTCGCGGGGGCTGGTCCTCGCGGGTGTGATGTCTCGTGTCTCGGGCCGTCTTCGGGGCTCGGCCGCCGACATGGGGCCGGCCCCGGAGGCGGGTGCCTCCGGGGCCGGCCGGTGGTGCGTCGGGATATCCGCCAGGGGGTCGGTCAGCAGACGCCGGGGACGCCGAAGACCGGGTTCATGGCCCCGACGGCCGTGACGCCGTTGCTGCATACGTTCACGGGCACGTGGATGGGCGCCTGAATGTTGTTGCCGGAAACGGTGCCCGGGGAGGTCATCGCCCCACCGTCGGCCTGGGGGCCCTGGGCGGAGGCGACACCGGCACCGGCGACGGCGAGTCCGCCGGCCACGATCGTGAGGGCAGCGAACCTCTTGATGTTCTTCACTTCTCAAGACCCTTCATTCATCAGCGCATCACCGCGGCGGTCCGCCGCGGTACGCCGTGAAGAACGGCCCGGCCGATGGCGAGTTGCGCTGTTCGAGTGATCGCCACACGTTGGTGTGATTTCACGGAGAAACGCTGGTCATGCTCCGATTCCGTGCCGTACCGCCCATAGAGCGGCCTGGGTGCGATCGGCGAGGTCCAATTTCATAAGAATGTTGGACACATGAGTTTTCACGGTCTTTTCGGACAGCACCAGCGCACGGGCGATCTCCCGATTGGACCGGCCGTCCGCGATCAGCGCCAGCACCTCGCGTTCACGCTCGGTGAGGGACCCGCCGCGGCCCTGCCCACCGCCGTCCTCCTGGGAGAGCAGCGCGAGGGCCACCTCGGGCTGGAGCAGCACATGCCCGGAGTGGACGGAGCGGATGGCGCGGGCCAGCGCCTCGGGGTCCACGTCCTTGTAGACATAGCCCGCGGCACCCGCCCGCAGGGCGGGGACCACGGTGCGCTTCTCGGTGAAGCTCGTCACCACCAGCACCCGGGCGGGGTTGTCGAGGTCGCGCAGGGTGCGCAGCGCCTCGATTCCGTCCACGCCCGGCATCTTCACGTCCATCAGGACGACGTCGGGGCGCAGCTCCTCGGCGCGGGCGATGCCCTCCTCGCCGTCCGACGCCTCGCCGACCACCTCGATGTCGTCCTGGACCTGGAGGAAGGTCCGCAGGCCGCGCCGCACCACCTGGTGGTCGTCGACGAGCAGCACCCGAATCCGTCCCGGGTCAGCCACCGGGCACCTCCATCTCGATCACGGTGCCCCCGCCGGGCGCCGACTCCACCGTCAGACCGCCGCCTACGCCACCGGCCCGGTACCGCATCGACACCAGCCCGAGGTGGCGCCCGGCGCGCCGTACGGCCGAGGGGTCGAATCCCCTGCCGTCGTCGGCGACGCGGAGCCGGGCGCCCTGGCCGTGCCGGGCGAGGGTGACGTCCACCTGCCGCGCGTCGGCGTGGCGCAGCGCGTTGTGCAGCGCCTCCTGGGCCACCCGCAGCACGGCCTCCTCCTGGGCGGCGGGCAGCGCCCGTACGCCGTGACAGGCGAAGGTGACACGGGCGGAGTGGGCCCGGTCGAGCACTTGCACCTGGGTCCTGAGGGTCGCCGCGAGGCCGTCCTCGTCGAGGGCGGCGGGGCGCAGTTCCACCACGGCGGAGCGCAGCTCGTCGGCGGCCTCGGCGGCGAGCAGCGCGATCTGCTGGAGCTCGTCCTTGGCGCGGCCGGGGTCGCGGTCCACCAGGGCCGTGGCCGCCTGGGCGGTCAGCCGCAGCGAGAAGAGCTTCTGGGAGACCGCGTCGTGCAGCTCATGGGCGAGCCTGGCCCGCTCCCCCGCGATGGTGAGCTCGCGGCCGCGCTCGTGGAGCCGGGCGTTGGTCAGGGCGATGGCGGCGTGCTGGGCCAGGATGGACAGCAGTTCCTCGTCCTCGGCGGTGAAACCGCAGCCGCCCTCGGGCTTGGGGCATCGCTTGTTGGCGAGGAATACCGCGCCGAGAACTTCATCGCCGTCGGCAATGGGAAGTCCCAAGAAATCCGACATAACGGGATGAGCTGATGGCCATCCCTCAAAACGGGCATCCAGTCGCACATCGGCGAGTCGCTGTGGAGTGGCGTCCTTGAGCATCGCGGCGAGAATGCCGTGCTGTCGCGGCAGCGGTCCGATGGCCTTCCACTGCTCCTCACTGACCCCATCTACTACGAACTGGGCGAAACCTCCGTGATCATCCGGAACCCCCAGAGCGGCATACTCCGCATCGAGCAGCTCACGGGCGGACACAACGATGGTCTTTAGGACATCACGGACTTCCAGATGTCGGCTCATGGCGAGCAGCGCCGCGCTCACCCGGCTCAGCCCGGCCTCGGCTCCGCCGCCCCGTCCTTTCGTCATGGGCATTACCGTACCCACCCCCATCCGGTGGGCATATCGGCCGGTCGGCGGCCACCTGATAAGACCTGAGCCCTAGGTCGAACGGCGCACACGAGACCCCCAAAGGGGCTGTTACAGGGGTGGAAAAAACAAACACCCTGAGCATTTGCGTGGGCACAGCCCGCAATATGAGAAGCTCCGCGATGTGAGCCCGGACACACGACCTAAATCACGTACGAACGTGCTTAGTGGACGTTTCATAGGCGACTGAGCGGGGATGACGGCCGTCCGCGTGGGCATGAACGGCCTACTTATCCACTAAGCAGCATCGTATGTCACGCCTTTGCGACAACTTTTTGCGGCAGCTAAGAATTTCACCCAGTCGCACGGCGCCGTAGATCCAGGAACGGCGCTCTGCGCGCCGATTTGGCCTGCGACTCAAGCGATTGGAAGAGGTCTACTCCGCCATGCCCCTGCCCCACATCCCCGGTTACAACCGTCTCACCAAGACGCACAAGTACTCCGCCGCCGGAATCGCAGCCGCCGGTGCGGCCGCCATAGCCTTCGCCGTCGTCCCCGGTGGTGACGCCGGCGCCAAGACCACGGCCCAGGACCTGCCGAACAAGCCGGTCGCCCTCACCTCTCAGAAGGCCGACGCCCAGGCCCACCACGAGGCCCTGGCGAAGCAGTCCGCCCTCGCCGCGAAGCAGGCCAAGGACGAGGCCGCGAAGAAGGCCGCCGCCAAGAAGGCCGCGGAAGAGGCCGCCGCGAAGAAGGCGGCCGAAGAGGCCGCCGCGAAGAAGGCCGCCGAGGCCAAGGCCGCCAAGGAGCGCGCCGCCAAGCAGGCCGCGAGCCGCTCCGCCACGCGTATCGAGACGGTCGCCGCCGAGAAGAAGACCTACCCGGACAACCTCGACGGCTGGATCCGGGAGTCCCTCGACATCATGAAGGAGAAGGGCATCCCCGGCTCCTACGAGGGCATCCACCGCAACATCATCCGGGAGTCCGGCGGCAACCCGCGCGCCATCAACAACTGGGACATCAACGCCCAGAACGGCGTGCCCTCCAAGGGCCTGCTCCAGGTAATAGCCCCGACCTTCCAGGCGTACCACGTCGAGGGCACCTCCTGGGACCCGTACGACCCGGTCGCGAACATCACCGCCGCCTGCAACTACGCCGCCGACCGGTACGGCTCGATGGACAACGTGAACGGCCCGTACTAAGCCCGAAGGGCCCGTCCAGAACCCGGCGTTCCCACGCCGAAGGGCGACGGCACCCCCTGTGTGCGAGGGGTGCCGTCGCCCTTTTCCGTAGCCGTGCCCTTCGCGACTACTTGCGCATGACCTCCGGCTCATGGCGGCGCAGCAGCCGTGCGACCGCGATGCCGCACACGATGCCCAGGACGATCAGCGCGACCATGTCGATGCCCCACTGGGTGGTGGTGTGCTCCCACAGCGGGTCGGTGTCCAGGGGCTTCTTGCTGTCCCACGGGGCCATCATGTGACCGGCGCCCGGACCCAGGTCCAGCGTGGCACCGGCCGCGCCGATCGCCCAGCGGGACGGCATCAGCCAGGCGAACTGCTCCACACCCGGCGATCCGAAGATCTTGAACAGCACACCGGTGAAGACCACCTGGACGATCGCGAACATGACCAGCAGCGGCATGGTCTTCTCGGCGGTCTTCACCAGGGACGAGATGACCAGGCCCACCATCATCGAGGTGAAGCCGATCGCGATGACGGCCACGCAGAGCTCGGCGGCCGGCGGCATCAGCAGGCCCTCTTCGGGCAGCTTGCGCGTCGAGAGACCGATGGCGGAGATGATGACGCCCTGGCATGCGGTGATGACGCCGAGCACGATCACCTTGGACATCAGATACGCGGAGCGGGACAGGCCGACCGCCCGTTCCCGTTCGTAGATGACCCGTTCCTTGATCAGTTCTCGTACGGAGTTGGCCGCGCCGGTGAAGCACATGCCGACCACAAGGATCAGCAACACCGTCCCGGCGGCCTGGTTGAAACTGCCCTTCGGGGCCATCTGGAGGCCGAACTTCGCCGGGATGACGACGCTCACCGCCCCCAGCACGGCGGGCAGGATCACCATCAGCCCCATGAAGCCCTTGTCGGAGCCGATCACCGACAGATAGCGGCGGATCAGCGTCCACAGCTGCGAACCCCAGCTCTGCGACTTCTGCATCCGGGCCGGCGGCGCCTGGACGTTCACCGACTGCGGGGCCACGGAGTCGAGGTCCGCCGCGTACATCTGGTAATGCTGCGAACCGCGCCAGCGGCCCGCCCAGTCGTAGTCGCGGTAGTTCTCGAACGCCGAGAAGACATCGGCCCAGGTGTCGTAGCCGAAGAAGTTGAGCGCCTCGTCCGGCGGGCCGAAGTAGGCCACCGAACCGCCCGGCGCCATCACCAGGAGCTTGTCGCACAGCGCCAGCTCGGCCACCGAGTGGGTGACCACCAGCACCGTACGGCCGTCGTCGGCCAGACCGCGCAGCAGCTGCATGACATCGCGGTCCATGCCCGGGTCGAGACCGGAGGTCGGCTCGTCCAGGAAGATCAGTGACGGCTTGGTGAGCAGTTCCAGCGCGACCGAGACCCGCTTGCGCTGACCGCCGGAGAGCGCGGTGACCTTCTTCTCCCGGTGGATGTCCAGCTTGAGCTCGCGCAGCACCTCGTCGATCCGGGCCTCGCGCTCGGCCTCGGCGGTGTCACCGGGGAACCGGAGCTTGGCGGCGTAGCGCAGGGCCTTCTGGACGGTCAGCTCCTTATGGAGGATGTCGTCCTGGGGCACCAGACCGATGCGCTGGCGCAGCTCGGCGAACTGCTTGTAGAGGTTCCGGTTGTCGTAGAGGACATCGCCCTGGTTGGCCGGGCGGTAGCCGGTGAGCGCCTTGAGCAGCGTGGACTTACCGGAGCCGGATGGGCCGATGACCGCGACGAGGGACTTCTCCGGGACGCCGAAGGAGACGTCCTTGAGGATCTGCTTGCCGCCGTCGACCGTCACCGTCAGATGGCGGGCCGAGAAGGAGACCTCACCGGTGTCGACGAACTCCTCGAGGCGGTCGCCGACCAGCCGGAAGGTGGAGTGACCGACGCCGACGGTGTCGGTGGGGCCGATGATCTGCTGCCGGACCGGCTGACCGTTGACATAGGTGCCGTTGTGGCTGCCGAGGTCACGTATCTCGAAGCGGCCGTCGGGCAGCGCCTGGAACTCGGCGTGGTGGCGCGAGACCTGGAGATCGGAGACGACCAGGTCGTTCTCCAGCGCACGGCCGATGCGCATCACCCGGCCGGCGGCCAGCTGGTGGAAGGTGGTCGGGCTGCGGTCACCCTGGGCGGTCGCGGTGCCGGCCGGGCCGGAGGGGCCGGCGCCGGGACCGCTCTGCGCGAGGTTGCCCAGCGGGGCCTGCTGCTGCGGCTGCTGGTGCGGCTGGGGGGCCTGCTGCTGCGGCGGCTGATGGGGCGCCTGCTGCTGCGGGATGAACGGCTGCTGCTGGTTCGGGGCCTGGGGCTGCTGCTGCCAGCCTTGGGGCGGCCCTTGGGGCTGTGCCTGGGGCGGCCCTTGGGGCGGCTGCCCGCCCGGCTGCGGCCAGCCGCCGGGGCCGGGCTGCGGCGGCGGCTGCTGGGCGGGGGGCTGCTGACCCTGGTGAGCCTGCTGGCCCTGCTGGGGCATGCCCATCGCGGCCTGCTGGCCGTAGGCGCCCGCGGCACCCATCGAGGGGGCACCGCCCGAGGGGGCACCGCCGCCGGAGACGCTGAGCCGGGGGCCATCGGTGGCATTGCCGAGATGGACGGCAGAACCTGGGCCGATTTCCACCTGTTGGATTCTCTGGCCCTGCACATAGGTGCCGTTGGTGGAACCCTGATCCTCAATGATCCAACTGCGCCCGCCCCAGCGCACCGTGGCATGTCGCCAGGAGACCCTGGCGTCGTCCAGCACCATGTCGCCCTGTGGGTCACGCCCCAGGCTGTACGACCTGGATGGATCAAGTGTCCAGGTCTGTCCGTTCAATTCCAGTACGAGTTCCGGCACTCCATGCCCCACTAGTTGTCCCCCGAGTTACCCCCTGACACAGGGAGTCTAGGGATGGCGAACATCGTGAGGAACTATTTCAGGCTCAGTCCCTTCACCGGAAGTCGGGTTTTGACAAGACCGCATCTCGGGCGTCATTGACTCATCCGAAAGGCCCTCGGAAAGTGGTAAGCCCTGACGGATAGTGCGGATCATGGTTTATCCGGGCAACTCGCGACGATCGGGGGGCGGCGGTATGAGCGCGAGCGGCGGTGTACGAGTGCCCTGGGGGCCCGCGCTGCTCGCCGCGATCGCCTCGGTGAGCTGGGCGTTCCTGGCCATGGTCGGTATCGGCGCGCTCGGTCTGCATCTGATCGGCGCGGACGGTGCGGGCGCGTTGGGGCCGATGGCCGCCGCGGCGACGGTGCTGGCCGTCGGCGGTTCCGTCACTCCGTACGGCGATGTGGGCGTCTTCGGGCTGGAGGGCGCGCAGGCCCACGCCGCCATCGATATCGCGCCACTCGGGGTGAGCCTGGTCGGCGCGCTGCTGCTGGGATGGCTGTTCGTACGGTCGTTGCGGGGCGCGGGGGCGGTGATCGGCCGGGCCGAACTCGCCGCGCGGGCCGGCCTGGTGGTCCTGCTCTTCCTGCTGCTGCTCGCCGGGCTGACCTGGGTGGGCAACGATACGGTCACGATCGACGGCGCCACGCTCGTCCGCCGCGGCCTCGGCACCGAACAGGCCGAGCACGATCTGCTGAGCCGGCTCCCCGAGCAACTGGGCGACATCGCGGACATCGGCGGCGGGCTGCTGCCGGACCGGCTGTCCGACCTCGTCGGCGCGAAGGCGTCCGTCGGCTTCACCGTGGCCCCCGGCCGCTCGCTGCTGGGCGGCCTGGTGTGGGTCGTCGCCATCCTGCTGCTCGCGCTGCTCGCCTCGCGCCGCACCCCGCTGCCGCCCGGCGGATGGGCGCTGCACCGCACGGTCCGGCCCGCGGTGTCCGCGCTGTGCGGGATGCTGGTGCTGGCGGTGGTCGCGGGCCTGGTGGCCGGGGTCTACGCGGCGATCGGGGACGACCATCCGCGGCTGGTGCTCGGGTCGGCGCTGCTCGGCGCGCCCAACGGGGTGTGGATCGGCGTACCGCTCGGGCTGTTCGTCCCCTGGTACGGCCGGGCGAGCGGTGCGCTGCGCCATGTGCTGCCCGCCCCGGTGGACGATCTGCTCGCCGGGCCGGGCGGGGAGCGGCTCACGGTGGGGCGGCTGGCCGAGTTCGACGGCCGGGTCTGGCTGCTGGTGGTCGCGAGTGTGCTGCTGATGCTCGCGGCCGGGGTGCTCACCGCGGCCCGTACGCCCGTGGCGGGCCCCCGGCCGTCACCTGCGGAGGATTCCGGGCCGTCGCCCCTTGGGGGGTCCCGGCCACCACCCCCGGGGGGCTCCCGGCCGTCACCCGTGGAGGGCTCCCGGCCGTTCGCCTTCGCGGGGTGGTGTGCGCTGCGGCTGGGCGTGGTGACCGCGCTCGCGCTGCCGCTGCTGGTGGGGCTGACCCAGGTCTCGGCGGGGGCGAGCCTGTCCGTGCTCGGCTTCGACGCCTTCGGGGCGGGGATCGAGCTGTACGGGAACGCCGCGCTGGCGCTGGCACTGGGCGCGGGGTGGGGCGCGGTGGCGGGGGCCGCCGGAGCGCTGGCGGCATGGGCGACGGGCGCGGCGGGGCGCCGGGCGGTGGCGCTCGCGCGGCTGGAGGAGGGCGGCGGCGGGCCCCGGGGGCCGGGCGGCGGGCGTGGCGCATGACGTCGCCGATCATGCGAGGGGTGACATCACGGCGACCTGGAAATGAACGTTCCGCCTCGGTCGGCCGTCCACGGTGCGGGCTGCCGCGCGCGGCGCGCGAACAGCCGGATACGGTGGGAAGACCATGAGCGCATCGCGGATCCTCCCTGTCACCACCGTTCCGGACGACGATGTCCCCACCCTCCTTGTCAAGATCTTCGGCAAGGACCGCCCCGGTATCACCGCCGGGCTCTGCGACACCCTCGCCGCCTATGGCGTGCACATAGTCGACATAGAGCAGGTCGTCACCCGGGGGCGCATCGTGCTGTGCGTCCTGGTCACGGCGCCCAAGGCCGACGGGGCGGAGGGCGATCTGCGGGCCACCGTGCACAGCTGGGCGGAGTCCATGCGGCTCCAGGCCGAGATCATCTCCGGCCGGGGCGACAACCGGCCGCGTGGCACGGGCCGGTCCCATGTCACCGTGCTCGGGAATCCGCTGACCGCCGAGTCGACGGCCGCCATCGCCTCCCGGATCACCGGCACCGGCGGCAATATCGACCGGATCTTCCGGCTGGCGAAGTATCCGGTGACGGCCGTGGAGTTCGAGGTGTCCGGCGCCGAGACGGAGCCGCTGCGCACCGCGCTCGCCACCGAGGCCGCCGATATCGGCGTCGATGTGGCCGTGGTGGCGTCGGGGTTGCAGCGCCGGGCGCAGCGGCTGGTGGTCATGGACGTGGACTCCACCCTGATCCAGGACGAGGTGATCGAGCTCTTCGCCGCGCACGCGGGCTGTCAGGCCGAGGTCGCCGAGGTCACGGCCCGGGCGATGCGCGGTGAGCTGGACTTCGAGCAGTCGCTGCACGCGCGGGTCGCGCTACTGGCGGGGATCGACGAGTCCGTGGTGGAGAAGGTGCGCGCGGAGGTCAGGCTCACGCCCGGCGCCCGTACGCTGATCCGCACCCTGAAGCGGCTCGGCTATCAGGTGGGCGTGGTCTCCGGTGGCTTTACGCAGGTCACCGACGACCTCAAGGAACGTCTTGGGCTGGACTTCGCCTCCGCCAACACCCTGGAGGTCGTGGACGGCAAGCTGACCGGCCGGGTGATCGGCGAGGTGGTGGACCGGGCGGGCAAGGCCCGGCTGCTGCGGCGCTTCGCGGCCGAGGCGGGGGTGCCGCTGGTGCAGACGGTCGCGATCGGCGACGGGGCGAACGACCTGGACATGCTGAACGCGGCGGGGCTGGGGGTCGCCTTCAACGCCAAGCCGGTGGTCCGGGAGGCCGCGCACACCGCCCTGAACGTGCCGTTCCTCGACACCGTGCTGTATCTGCTGGGCGTGACCCGCGAAGAGGTCGAGGCGGCGGACGCACACGTGGACTGACGAGCGACCGACGAGCGACCGACGAGCCCGGTCCGGAACGCGGGACGGCCCCCGCCCCCCGTACGACGGCCCCCGCTCCCAGTACGTCAAAGACGACGGTGGAGCGGGGGCCGGTGCGTTGTGGGGCGCGGCATCACGCCCGGGGCGGCACGTCCGGCGAGCGGATCATTCGTGGGGCGCCCAGAAGCTGGTCAGCCGCCCACAGCCGATCTCGACCGACTTCCACGAACCGCTGAACGTCACGACCGCGAACGCGGAGGTGGGGAAGGCGCCGCGGTCCATGCGCTCCTTGGCGTCCTCGTCGGCCTCGCCCGCCAGCGCGTCGGCGAGGCCGTGCATCCCGGGGTTGTGACCGACGACCAGCAGGTCGGTGATGTCGTCCGAAGTCTCGTTGATCACCTCGATGAGCTGACCGACCGGGGCGTCGTACAGCCGCTCCTCATAGACGGTCTTGGGGCGCCGCGGCAGCTCGTGGACCACCAGCTTCCAGGTCTCACGGGTGCGCAGCGCGGTGGAGCAGAGGGTGAGTTCGGGGGTGAGACCGGCGTCCGCGATCCGGCGCCCGGCGAGCGGGGCGTCATTGCGGCCGCGCTCCGCGAGCGGGCGCTCATGGTCGGCCACCTGGGGCCAGTCGGCCTTGGCGTGTCGAAGGAGGACAATCCTGCGGGGCACATCGACGCTCATGCGTCCCAGCTTCGCATGAATCGGTGCACGAGGCGCAGGGTGTTGGAACGACCTCGTCAAACGTGAGCACACCCGCGATACGGCGGACACAACTGATCTCCACCGCCTACCGTGGTCACGGTGCCGCCTCCCCGAAGGTCCGCCGCACCAACTCCACGACCTGCGAGACCGGCCCGGAGCCACCGCTGTCGGCGTGGGCGTCGGAGGGTCCGGTCAGCAGGAGCAGCAGAGCCGCGAAGGCCACGGCCGGGAGGGCCACGGCCCACCACGGCAGCCGGGTATCCATACCGCTGTCCACCGGATGCGCGGGCCGGGTCTGGGTGCGGGCGGACATGGGATCGCCTCCGGGGTCGCCGAACGTGTCGATGGTCCGACGGTACGGAGCGGGCGCGGCGTCTCCCATCCGGTGAGCCACCCAGTTACCCCTGAGCCCTGCCCCCTAGGGGATGGTGGGGCCAGCCCCACCATCCGGCATCCGCACCAGGTCAGGGCGAGGCGATGGTGGCGATCACACCGATGATCACGGTGATGCCCAGCATCACGCCGAAGATGACGAGGAGCTTCTTCTGGCCGTTCGGGGGGTTCTCATCGAGCACTGGCATGGCACCAGTGTCCCATCCCCGGTACGCGGGACCGCTCAGCCCTCGCCCGGCTCAGGCTTTGCGCTCGTCAGGCCTTGTCCTCGTCAGGCTCCGTGCTCGTCAGGCCTCGTCCTCGAGGTGGCGGTCGCGTCCGGCCAGTACGCCCGCGACGATCTGCGGCACCATGAACCCGGCCATCAGCGCGAGCGGCTGCCCCCAGCCGCCGCTGTGCTGGTAGAGCACGCCGACCAGCAGCGGGCCCGGGATGGACAGCAGATAGCCGACGCTCTGCGCGAAGGCCGACAGCCGGACGACGCCCGTGTGGGTCCTCGTCCGCATGCCGATCATGGTGAGGGCGAGCGGGAAGGCGCAGTTGGCGATGCCGAGCAGCACGGCCCACGCCCAGGCGCCCCCGGCCGGGGCCAGCCACAGCCCGGCGTAACCGGTGAGCCCGAAGACGCCGAGGATGACGACCAGGACGCCCTGGTGCCGCAGCCGGGCGGCGATCCGCGGCAGGACGAAGGCGAGCGGCACACCCATCGCCATCATCACGGCCAGCAGCAGACCCGAGGTGGAGGCGGAGACCCCCGCGTCCCGGAAGATCTGCGGCATCCAGCCCATGGAGATGTACGCGGCGGTGGCCTGGAAGCCGAAGAAGACGGCCATCGCCCAGGCGAGGGGGGAGCGGGTGATCCGTATCGCGGGGGCGGCCGCGGGGGCCGCGGCGGTCTCGGCCGCGGGAGGTGCGTCGGTGTCCGTACCGCCCGCCTCCGTACCGCCCGCCTCCGGTCGGCTCGCATCGGCGCGAGCGGACCGGGCGAGGAACAGCCAGGGCACCAGCGCCACCGCGGCGAGCAGCGCCCACACCCCGAGTCCGCTCCGCCAGGAGCCGCCCAGTGCGTCGGTCATCGGCACGGTGGCCGCCGCGGCGGCGGCCGTGCCCAGCGACAGACCCATCGAGTACAGCCCGGTCATCGCGCCGACCCGGTCCGGGAACCAGCGCTTGACGATCACCGGCATCAGGATGTTGCTCACCGCGATCCCGGCCAGGGCGAGCGCGCTGGCGGCCAGGAAGACCACGGTCCCCCCGGCGAAGGGGCGCAGCAGCAGACCGGTGGCGATGGCGGCGAGCCCGGCGCAGACGATGGCCCCCGGCCCCCAGCGCCGGGCCAGCCGGGGCGCGGTGAGCCCGAAGAGCGCGAAGCAGGCCGCGGGCACGGAGGTGAGCACTCCGGCGACGGTGCCGCTCATCCCGAGGTCATCGCGGACCTCCTCGAGCAGGGGGCCGAGGCTGGTGACGGCGGGGCGGAGATTGAGCGCGGCGAGCATGAGCCCTGCCGCCATGACGCGGCCGCGCCAGGGCGAGGCGGCGCGGCGCGGTCCTCCGTGGTCCGCCGGACGGGGCGCGGAGGCGGCGGTCTCGGGCGTCGCGAGGTCGTCGGACGGGGGCGTATGCATGCCGACCATCATAGAATCATGGGATGAATGCTCGTCCAGTGGATAACGACCACCAGGTAACGGCCGGACGGCATCATGGAAGGGTCGTCCGTTCGCCCACCTCGGGCCGCATCCGCATCGCACCGCATCCGGATCCGCACCCGCACCGCATCCGCCGCACGCAGCCGCACGCACAGGAGAGTCATGCCGCTGACCTCGCCCCGGCGCTCCGCCCTCGCCGACCAGGTGATCGCCCAGCTGCGCGCCCAGATCACCTCGGGCGAATGGCCGGTGGGCTCGCGGATCCCCACCGAGCCCGAGCTGGTCGAGCAGCTCGGGGTCGCGCGCAACACCGTACGGGAGGCCGTGCGCGCCCTCGCGCACAACGGGCTGCTGGACATCCGCCAGGGCTCGGGCACATACGTGCTGGCGACCAGCGAACTGGCCGGGGTGATGCACCGCCGCTTCGCCGCCGCCGACCCCCGTCATGTGGCCGAGCTCCGCAGCGCGCTGGAGACCAAGGCGGCCCATCTGGCCGCGGAGCGCCGTACCGAGCAGGACCTCAAGCAGCTGGACGCCCAGCTGGACCGGCGCGAGCGGGCCTGGGAGGCGGGTGACCCGGACGCCTTCGTCGAGGCGGACGCCACCTTGCACATGGCGGTCGTGGCCGCCGCGCACAACGATGTGCTGGCCGAGCTGTACGCGGATCTGGGCGCGGTCGTACGGGACTTCCTGCGCGCGGACGTGGACAGCGGGATGGGCCCTGACACCTATGTGGACCACGGGCGGCTGGTGGAGGCGATCCGGGAGGGGGACGGGGGACGGGCGGCGGCCGAGGCCAGCACCCACCCGTTCGGCTGCCGTTTCCGCAGCCGCTGAGCAGCCCCGCGCTCAGCGGTGGCTCACCCAGGCCTTCCGTATCTCCTTCCAGCAGCGCTCGGCGAGCCGCACATACTGCGCCGGGCCGACCTCCACCGGACGGGCGTCCATGTCCGGGTCCCACCAGTGGGCGCATTCGACATGCAGCTGCACCCGGTCGGCGCGGGGATTGGGGTTGAAGCAGCTGGCGGTGGCGTGCGAACCGCGCACCGTGGTGCTACAGGCGGCCTCGCGCGGCCGGGGCCGGTCCTGCGCGGCGGAGTTGGAGGCGGCGATGACCAGACCCACCGTGGCGACGAGCAGCACCGCGGCCGCGACACGGCGGGTCGTACGCATGCGGGACCTCCTCGGCCGTACCGCTGGCGCCGGCGCTCCGGTGAGTCGGTTCGTCGTATCAGGCGTATCGGGCGTATCAGGTGTTACGGGGTGTATGGCTCCACAGTGCGCGTGCCCGCCACCCGTACGCGCGTCCTGCTCCCCCGAACGGGTGAACGCGGAAGCGGAACGGCCGCCGCCCGGACCCGCGGTACGCGGGAGCGGGACGGCGGCCGTCGCGCGGAAACGCAGTGGGCGAGGCCGTGGGCTCAGGCACCCATCATGTGCACACCGCCGTCGACATGCACGATCTCGCCCGTGGTGCGCGGGAACCAGTCGGACAGCAGGGCGACGACGCCGCGGCCGGCCGGCTCCGGGTCGGTCAGGTCCCAGCCGATCGGCGCCCGGTGGTTCCACACGTCCGCGAGCTCCTCGAAGCCGGGGATGGACTTCGCGGCCATGGACTTGATGGGCCCGGCGGAGACCAGGTTGCAGCGCACGTTCTTCTCGCCGAGGTCGCGGGCGAGGTAACGGTTGGTCGACTCCAGCGCCGCCTTGGCCACGCCCATCCAGTCGTACTTCGGCCAGGCGAACTGTGCGTCGAAGGTCAGGCCGACGATCGCGCCGCCGCGCTCCATCACCGGCAGGCACGCCATGGTGAGCGCCTTGAGCGAGTAGGCCGAGACATGCACGGCCGTGCCGACGTCCTCCCAGGTGCCCTCGAGGAAGTTGAACGCGCCCTGCGGGCCGAAGGCGATGGAGTGCACCACGCCGTCGAGGTCGACACCCTCGCCCAGATGCTCGCGCACCTTGTCGGCCAGGCCGTCCAGCTGCTCCTGGTTCTGCACGTCGAGCTCGATGACCGGGGCGGGCTTGGGCAACCGTTTGGCGATCCGCTCGACGAGGGAGACCCGGCCGAAGCCGGTGAGGATGACCTCGGCGCCCTCCTCCTGGGCCAGCTTGGCGGCGTGGAAGGCGATGGACGCCTCGGTGATGACGCCCGTGACCAGGATGCGCTTACCGGCGAGAATTCCACTCATGACGTTCAGTGACCCATGCCCAATCCGCCGTCGACGGGGATGACGGCTCCAGTGATGTACGCGGCCTCGTCGGAGGCCAGGAAGCGGACCGAGGCGGCGATCTCCTCGGGCTGCGCGTAACGCGCGAGCGGTACCTGCTTCACGATGTTCTCGCGCTGGTCGTCGTTGAGCGCGCGCGTCATGTCCGTGTCGACGAATCCGGGCGCGACGACATTGACGGTGATGTTGCGCGAGCCCAGCTCACGGGCGAGGGAGCGGGCGAAGCCCACCAGGCCCGCCTTGGACGCGGCGTAGTTCGCCTGACCGGCCGAACCCATCAGCCCGACGACCGACGAGATCAGCACCACGCGCCCCTTACGGGCCCGCAGCATCCCCCGGTTGGCCCGCTTGACCACGCGGAACGTGCCGGTGAGGTTGGTCTCGAGGACGGCGGAGAAGTCCTCCTCGGTCATCCGCATCAGCAACTGGTCGCGGGTGACCCCGGCGTTGGCCACCAAGACCTCGACCGTGCCGTGCTTCTCCTCGATCTCCTTGTACGCCTGCTCGACCTGCTCCGGCTCGGTGATGTCGCACTTGACCGCGAGGAAGCCGGCCGGCGGCTCACCGGACCGGTAGGTGATGGCGACCTTGTCGCCAGCGTCGGCGAAGGCACGCGCGATGGCGAGGCCGATGCCGCGGTTGCCTCCGGTGACGAGAACCGAGCGGCTCAAGGGACCACCTTCTCTTGTCGATCTCTCATGTCGGTGTCGAGCCGGACGTCGCAGTGCGTGCCGACCCCTACCCTCGCAAACTATCGGTCCAAGGCCCCCGAGGAGGAATCGGGCAGCCACAGGGGCGTGTGTCCCTCCCTGTCGACTTCCTACAGAAGCCCAGTGGTCACTGAGCGCCCGCCGGACCCGATCACGACCCTGATATCACCCGGCCGCTCCGTCACCAGCGGACGGCCGTGAAGTCGATCGGCCGGGGCCGCAGCAGCGCCGAGCGCTCCGCCAGCGCCCGCAACCGCCGGGACATGTCGTCGGCGTCCAGACGGCACCGGTCCCCGTGGCCCGGCAGGATCCACTCGAAACGCAGCCGTCCGGCCACCCTCGCCAGTGAGGCGGCCAGCTCCTCGATGGAGTGCCAGGTCACGCTCTCCGCCACGGCCAGATCCCCGAGCGCGCGCGACCAGTAGACGCTGTCGCCGCTGAAGCAGTACCGGTCGTCCGCGAGGTAGAGCACGCTGCCCAGGGTGTGGCCCGGCAGCGGATGGGCGATGACCCCCGGGCCGATCTCCACGGGCTCCAGGCCCCGGATCACCTGGTCCGCGTCGGGCGCCGCGTCCAGGTCGCCCTCGTGGATCCACAGCCGGGCGCCGAAGTGATCGGCGTAGCGACGGCCGTGTGCGGCGTGGTCGCGGTGGGTCAGCAGCACATCGGTGACGGGGCCCGACGCCGCGTAACGCCCGGCCAGCTCCCGGCTCCAGCGCGGCGTGTCGATCATCATCGCCGTGCCGGACGGCCGCGGCAGCAGATAGGAGTTGGCCCCGGCGGTGTGCTGGGAGTTGTGGCCGCAGATCAGCACCCCGTCGTCCAGGGGCATGGGGAACGGGTCGAGCGCCCGGTCCGGCTGCCCGGACGCCGGGCGGATCGAGCGGGTGGGGCAGGCGAACACGGCGGCGTGCAGGCGTCGCGTATCCGCCTCGTCGCGCGGCTGACGCACGACCTCCGACCGCCCGCCGACCTCGCTGATCAGCTCGGGCGCGAACTGCCGGGCGACATCGCAGTTGGTACAGCGCTGGTCCACGTACCAGTCGTCCATGACCGGGCTCCTTCCAGGGATGCGGCCCTGATCCGGACCGCCCCTCCAGGGTCAGCCCGCCGTGGACAAAACCGGTAGACCCTGCCGATCTTGTACTTTCGGGCCGGGACCTCTCTCACGGTCCCGTGAATCTCGGCGTTGGTCCAGACCTTTGGGTTGACCCATTCATCACGCCGCGTCGCGCGGCGGTCACCAGTGGTGTCAGTCACCTGTGCGAAGATGGCCCGCATGTTTGGGGGAGGGGACAGCAGACCACCTGGTCAGCCCGGCAAGCAGACACTGGCAGACCTCATCCGCCAGGAGACCGCCGCGCGGATGACGGAGCGGGAGAAGTGGGCGGCGCTGCGGAAGGCGCGGGTGTACTTCCAGCGCCCGGAGGAGCCGGGCTTCCTGGTCTCGGAGACAGCCGAAGGCGGCCCGCTCGTGCCGGTCTTCACCTCGCTCGAAGGGTTCGCGCGCTTCGCGGGGGCGTGCGGATGGGCGTCCACGACCGTCGAGGACCTGGTGGGCCTGCTGCCCGAGGGCGTACGGGCGCTGGTGGATCCGCTGGGCGAGCGCCCCTTCCTGCTGGACGCCGCGACACTGCGCGACACGGAGGGGGCCGACGGTGGCTGATCCCGACGCGAGGAACGCGAACCGCGCCCCCAGCGAGGGCGGCGAACACGGCAAGTACGGCGGCAATGAGGGTGCCGACGGCTACAAGATCGAGATCGAGTCGGTGAAGGGTCTGATCGCCCCGCTGGAGGAGTCGGTCGTCGGGGCCCGGGCGGTGAAGAACGGCCAGGAGAAGCTGACGGCATATCTCCAGCACTGCGGCGCGCCCGAACTCCTGGAATCGGGCAAGGGCTTCCTCCGGGCGTGGGGCTTCGGCATGGGGGAGCTGGCCGATCACGCGGACGCGGTGGTGGAGCGGCTGTACGAGGCGATAGCCGGGTACATGCTGGCGGATCTGATGCGGATCAAGGACTTCTGGCCCTCGGACGAGAACATGGCCAAGCTCCCCTCGGGCGCGGCGGGCAAGTGGTCCTGGGAGCACGTGGGCGCGCCGGAGATGGAGAAGCGCCCGGAGGACACGGCATTGTCGAAGTTCTCGCGCAAGCTGCTGAGTGAGTACGGGGACGAGTCGTAATGGGCGATCCGGACGCGGGGCGGCCCCCGCAGATACGGATACCGGCCGATGCCAAGCCCAAGGATCTGATCCCCGGCAATCCGGACGACATCGACGACCTGGTGCTGGAGCTGCGCGCGTACGCGGGCGCCTTCCAGGACGGCAAGGACAAGCTGCGGCCGCTGGAGCTGGCGGACTGGTCGGGTAAGGGCGCGAGCGAGTTCCGGAAGTCGGTCGACCGGCTGCCGAAGGAACTGACCTCGGGCCACGACCAGTTCACCCATGCGGCGAGCGCGCTGGCGGCGTACGCCACCAAGCTGCGGTCGGTGCAGAAGCGCTGTGAGCCGATCATCGAGGACGCGGACGCCGCGCGGGCGGCGTCCAAGGCGTACGGCAAGAAGGTCGAGGCGTACAACGACGCGGTGACCCGCGGCGACGAGCATCTGCCGGAGAAGCCTTCGGAGACCGATCCGGGCATCGCCGCGATGGAGAGCTGTGTCGGTCGGCTGGACAAGCTGATCGAGGAGTTGCGGCTGGTCGTCGACGCGTCGAAGAAGAAGATCGACAAGGCTGCGGAGAAGGCCCCGGACAAGCCGAGCAACTGGCAGAAGGCCGGGGACAGCCTCAAGGACGGGCTGTGGAAGGTCCACCACGGCATCCTGGGCGTGGCCGAGCTCCCCGCCTCGCTCCTCAAGGGCGACGCCCAGGGCTTCGCGATGCAGCTGGCCGGCATGGTGGACGGCGCGGCGTACGCGGCCCAGCACCCCAAGGAGTTCGCGAAGGCGGTCACCAACTGGGACATGTGGTCCAAGGACCCGCTGCGCGCGGCGGGCGAGATCACCCCGTCGCTGCTGCTCGCCCTGGCCACGGGCGGTGCGAGCGCGCTGCGCAAGGAGCTCCAGACGGGCAGGACCGCCGCCCAGCGGCTGGCGGCGCGCAAGAAGGTCCTGGGCCGGGACGGCGAGGCGTCCGGGCGGGCGGACAGCGAGGGCACCCACGACCGGCACACCCGCGACAGGGACTGCGAGGACGACCCGGTCGACGTCGCGACCGGCGAGATGGTCATGTCGGCCACGGATGTGTCCCTGCCCGGGGCACTCCCCCTGGTCCTGGAGCGCACCTTCGTCTCCGGGCACACCTGCGGCGGCTGGTTCGGCCGCACCTGGGCGGCCACGCTCGACCAGCGGCTGGAGCTGGACGCGGACGGGATCGTGTTCGTCACGGCCGACGGCATGGTGCTGCGCTACGGGGTGCCGACGCCCGGGGAGGACACCTATCCGGCGCGGGGCCCGCGCTGGCCGCTGCGCTGGGACGGCGCTGCGGGCGGCACGATGCGAGTCGAGATCCCCGAACAGGGGCGCACGCTGCGCTTCGACCCGCTGGCGGGCAACGAACTCCCCCTGACGGTGATCGAGGACCGCAACGGCCGGTCCATCACCTTCAGCTACGACGAGGACGGCACCCCGCGCGAGGTGGTCCACTCCGGTGGGTACCGCATCGCGATCGACACCGATCCGGAGCTGATGCGCATCACGGGGCTGCGGCTGCTGGGCGTGGGTGACGCCGAGGAAGGGACCTTGCTGGTCTCCTTCGGCTACAACGGCGCGGGCGACCTGACCGAGGTCTTCAACTCCGCCGCCGAGCCGATGCGGTTCACCTACGACGACCAGCACCGCGTGACGTCATGGACCGACCGCAACGGCACCAGCTTCGGGTACGTCTACGACCACCGGGGCCGGGTGCTGCGCACCATCGGCTCGGACGACATGATGACCGGCCGCTTCCACTACGACGAGGCGTCCCGCACCACCGTCTACACGGACTCGCTCGGCCACCGCGTCACATATGTCTTCGACGAGGCGTACCGCGCGGTGGCCCGCACCGATGCCCTGGGCCACACCACCCGCACCGAATGGACCCCGGGACCGGGCCGCCGTCCGCTGTCGGTGACCGACCCACTGGACCACACCACGCGCTACGCGTACGACGACTCCGGCAACCTGATACGCGTCGACCGCCCGGACGGCACGGCGGCCACGGCCGCGTACGACGCGTACGGCCGGCCGCTGGAGGTGCGGGAGCCGGACGGCGCGGTGTGGCGCCACGCCTATGACGAACGGGGCAACCGCGTCCGGACGACGGACCCGGCGGGCGCGGAGACGCACTACACGTACGACGAGTCGGGGAACCTGACCTCGGTCACGGACGCGCTGGGCCACACGGTGACCGTGGTGTGCAACGCGGCGGGCCTGCCGATAGAAGTCACCGACGCGTTGGGCAACACGACACGGGTCCGCCGGGGCACCCATGGCCGCATCACCCGCGTCACCGACCCCCTGGGCCATGTCACCCGCCAGGGCTGGACCATCGAGGGCAAGCCCGCCTGGCGCGTCCGGCCGGACGGCAGCCGCGAGACCTGGACCTGGGACGCCGAGGGCAACCTCCTCGAACACACCGACCCCGCGGGCAACACCACCCGCCACACCCACACCCACTTCGACCTCCCGGCGACGCGGACCGACCCGGACGGGGCGACGTACGCCTTCGCATACGACACCGAGCTGCGCCTGACCGGGGTTACGAACCCGCAGGGCCGGACGTGGACGTACACGTACGACGGAGCCGGGCGGCTCACCGCGGAAACGGACTTCAACGGCCGCACGCTGTCGTACGAGCACGATGCGGCGGGCCGCCTGATATCCCGGGTGAACGGCGCGGGCGAAGCGCTGGCCTACACGCGTGACGCGCTGGGCCGCACGGTCGCCACGCGCACGGCGGACGGCACGGAGACGACGTTCGCGTACGACGCCGCGAGCCGCCTGACGCGGGCGGCGAACCCGGACACGGCGCTGAGCCGCACGTATGACGCGCGGGGCCGGGTGCTGGCGGAGACGGTGGGTGGTCGTACGACATCGTACGCGTACGACGCGGCGGGCAACCGCACCGAGCGGATCACGCCGAGCGGTCTGCGGTCGGCGTGGACGTACGACGCGGCGGGCCGCCCCGCGTCCCTCACCACGGCGGACAACGCGCTGAACTTCGCGTACGACGCGGCGGGCCGGGAAACGTCGCGCACCTTCGGCGACGACGTGACCCTGACCCAGGCGTGGGACGCCCTGGACCGCCTGACGGGCCAGACCGTCACCGGCCCGGCCAACGCCCTCGTCCAGCACCGGGCGTACAGCTACCGCCCGGACGACCACCTCACCGAGATCCGTGAACTGACGTCCGGCACCCGCCGCTTCGACCTCGACCCGGTCGGCCGGGTGACGGCGGTCCACGCCCACGGCTGGACCGAGACCTACGCCTACGACGCGGCGGGCAACCTGACGCACGCCACGGCCCCGGGCCATGAGTCGCCCGGCGACCGCGAGTTCACCGGCACGGTGATCCACCGCGCGGGCCGCACGGTTTACGAACACGACGCCCAGGGCCGCCTGACCCGCCGCACCCGCAAACTCCTGAACGGCCGGACCCGGACCTGGACCTACACCTGGAACGCGGAAGACCGCCTGACGGACGCGACGACGCCGGACGGCGAGCGCTGGCACTACACGTACGACCCGCTGGGCCGCCGCACGGCGAAACAACGCGTTGCGAAGGACGGCACGACCGCCGACCGAATCGACTTCGCGTGGGACGGCACGAGGCTGGCCGAACAGACGACGGCCGAGGGTACGACGCTGACGTGGGACTACACCCCGGACACCCACCGCCCCCTGACCCAAACCGAGCGCCACACGTCGCGTGAGTCGGCGGCGGAAACATCACCGGTCCTCCGTCGCTTGACCGATACGACCCCGCAATCGGAATACGACGCCCGCTTTCACGCCATCATCACCGACCTGGTCGGCACCCCCACGGAGTTGGTCACCCCTGACGGCACCCTCTCCTGGCAGCACCGCACCACCCTGTGGGGCACCCCGCTCCCCGCCCCACCCGGATCAGCCGACTGCCCCCTCCGCTTCCCCGGCCAATACGCGGACGCGGAAACCGGCCTCCACTACAACTACTTCCGCCACTACGACCCGGAAACGGCGCGGTACGCCTCTCCTGACCCCCTCGGGCTTCGGCCAGCGCCCAACCATCACGCCTATGTGCGGAACTCTCTCACGCGAATAGACCCACTAGGTCTGGAATCGGGAGCACGCGACGAAGACGAATATCTCTATCGCGGGGTTCCGAACGGACACTATAAGTACGATGAAGCCAAACAGGGGCGTGCAGTACCGCTGGGTGGCCACGATGATCCCGCAAGCCATAATGGAGGCAACACAAACAGCGAGTTCACCTCATGGACCACCGACTTCGATGGAGTAGCGGTGGACGCGGCCGACGAATTGGGATCTGGAGGAATAGTCATGAGGATTCCGAAATCCACCATACCCGAATCGCGAATAGTCGAGTCACCTGACATCTATGGCGAAAGTGAGATATTGATCAGGGGCGAAGTAACAGGGGCCCAAGTGTCCATCAACAACGGGAAGAGCTGGAAGTGTCCAGGTTGATCAAATCTCTCGAAAGGGCGATCGATCGAGGCGTTATCGACGCATCATTTCTATCGCTCATCGGAAACGCAGAGAGGGTGGATCATTCACATTCCGAAGTAAGCGTCGAGTCACTCAAACGAACTTACCAAAGGAGAATCAATAGGTTCTCCTCGGACACAACAGAATATGCGGAGATAAGTCGCCTCCTACAAGCCCTCGAGTCGGTTGCAACAGATTCCGTCAGATTGTTCACCCTGCATGGCAGCGAAGGCCGGAAGACCCTTCTTTTGGCTGACGAAACCGGCACTGAGGTCCTCTACTGGTCCCCTATGTGGGTAAGCCAATAGGCATTCACCCAGGTGCTGGCGGCCATGCCTTGAGCGATAGCAGCGAGCCAGAGTCGGCCCGAGTACGGCTAGCGCAGGCATGAATGGTTGACGCCAGGGTTCCCCACTTCCGGGGGAATTGCCGCGCCCCGGGCCCAGCCACATGGTTCACCGCCGACGGGCAACCACGCCACGTACCCGCTGACCGCCGTCAGCGGTCCTCGGGATAGGTCCGCAGGTCCGTGGTAGCAAGGGTCCAGTCACCGATGGTCACCTCGTCGCCAAAGGCGTAATCACTGCGGGTGCGGTAACGGGGGCCCTCACCGCCGAGCCCGGGACCGGGATCGGACAGGGCCGCGATGGTGCCCTTCCGTGGATCGACGAGAAGATAGAGAGGGATGCCCATCGTCGGGTAGTCGTGCATCTTCTCGACGTAGTCGGTGGAGTGATTCGACGGCGAGACGATTTCGGCGACCAAAGCGACATCTCGAGGATGGAACGGCGCCATCGTGTTCTCGGCGAACACCGCGTCCGGAACGACGATCAGATCAGGGCACCGAAGTTTCCCAAGAGAGGCATCTTCCACCTCGCCACCCGTGTGAACGACCAGAAAAGACGGGATTTGCCGGTCAAGCTGCTGGCGGATACGCAGAGCGATGAACTCGTGCGGACGCGAGCGCGACATCATCATGACGATCTCGTCACCACTGATCTCATAGCCCCGGAACGGGTCCGGCGCGTGCTCGGCAAGCCGCTCCCCGATTTCCCGTAGACGTCCGTATCCCACGGCCGACGCTCCTTCGCCACGGCGAACCTGCTCGCCGGTGCCCCCATCATCGCGCATCGCCGGCTCCACTGTCTCCCGCGACCTGCTGCGACCGGCACCCGTCCGGAGCCAGGGCGTATTCACACCACACCGTCTTCCCGACGCCCCGTTCCGCCACCCCCCACTTCGACGCGAGCGCGTCCACGAGCAGCAGCCCGCGCCCGCCCTCCGCCTCATCGTCCCGGTCACGGAGCACCGGGCGCCGCTCGTCACGGGTGTCGGACACCTCGATGCGGGCCGAGACCGGGGCGCGACTGCCGTCTCCGCCGGGCGGAGGCTGCACGCTGAGCCGCAGATAGAAGTTCCGGCCGGGCACATGCCCGTGGTTCACGGCATTCGCCGCGAGTTCGCCCGCGATCAGCGCGAGGCTCTGCGAAGCCTCGCCGTCCCGGGGGATGCCCCACTCCTCCAGTCTGCGGACGACGATGCGCCGGGCGAGCCGGGCACCGCGCCGGGAAGAGGTGAAGAACATCTCGAATGTACCGCTAGGGGGATTTTCGCCATTCACGTCACCGAGCGTGGCGAAACGCACCTAGCCTGACCAGACGGGCGGCGGGTACGCAGGGTCGCGGTACGGGCACGACGGGTGCCCGTACGGGAGGACCGCCGTGACGCCGAGGGGAAGGGGCGCGTTCTCGCGCAAGGAGGTGGGTGGGTCATGGCGGGTGACATCGTCAAATGCATCGGCAGGCAGGTGAAGCTCTTCCGCGAACGGGCGGGGCTCACGCAGGCACAGTTGGGTGAGGCGATCGGGTATAGCGAGGAGCAGGTCTCCTCGGTCGAGCAGGGACGCCGGGTGCCACAGCCGGACTTCCTGGACGCGGCGGACGAGGCACTGGAGGCGTTCGGGGTGCTGCGGGCGGCCAGGGAGGAAGTCGCCAACGTACAGCTCCCGGCGTTCTTCCGGGGCGCGGCACGGCTGGAGGCGCAGGCGGTCGAGTTCCACGCGTACGAATGCCTGGTGGTCAACGGGTTGCTCCAGACCGAGGACTACGCCCGTGCGGTGCTCAATATGCAGCGGCCGTTACTGGAGGAGGAGGCCATAGAGCGGCTGGTGTCAGCGAGGCTGGCCCGGCAGGAACTCCTCTCCCGGCAACCGGCCCCGATCATGAGCTTCGTCACCGAGGAGGCGGTACTGCGCCGACCATACGGCGGTACAGCGGTGCTGCGCGGGCAGTTGGAGCGCCTTCTGCAAATCGGGCGGATGCGAAACGTAGAGATTCAGGTCATGCCGATCAACGTGGACGATCATGCCGGAACCGCAGGTCCCTTTGCCTTGCTGGAGCCCAAAGGACGGCAGACGATGGCCTACGTCGAGGCCCAGAGCATCAGCAGGCTGCTCACGGACCGGAAATCGGTCCGGGAGATCGAGCTGCGCTACGGCATCATCAGAGCACAGGCTCTCAGGCCACGCGAGTCGTTGGAGCTCATCGAGAAGCTGCGGGGAGAAATATGAGCGACAAGCACGTCAACCTGTCCTGGTTCAAGAGCAGTTACAGCAGTAGCGAGGGCGGCATGTGCGTCGAGGTGGCCGCCACCGCCGACACCGTCCACGTACGGGACTCCAAGAACCGCCACGGAGCACGACTCGCCTTCTCCATACGCCAGTGGGACGCGTTCATCGGTCGCCTCACGGCTGAAGAGTTCGGCGCGTAACCACCCGTTCGGCCGCCCTGGGCAACCGGGGCGGCCGTTGGGCGGTCCAGGGGCAATTACCGCGCCCCACCCCGCATCGGCATGGTTCACTGCCGACGGACACCACGCGACGTACCCGACGAAGAGGAGCCGCCCGTGACGCATGAGATTGATCCGTCCTTCCTCGCGCTGCCGCTCAGGGCACTCGCGGACGCGGCGCTGGCGCGGGCCCGGGCGCTCGGGGCCGAGCATGCGGACTTCCGGTTGGAGCGGGTGCGTGGTGCCGCGTGGCGGTTGCGGGATGGCAGGGCGGCCGGGGCGTCCGACACCACCGATCTGGGGTACGCGGTGCGGGTGGTGCATGGCGGGGCGTGGGGGTTCGCCTCCGGGGTGGATCTGAGCATGGACGCCGCCGCCCGCGTGGCCTCGCAGGCCGTGGCGATGGCCAAGCTGTCGGCCAAGGTGATCGAGGCGGCCGGGTCCGATGAGCGCGTGGAGTTGGCGGACGAGCCGGTGCACGCCGACAAGACCTGGGTTTCGTCGTACGAGGTCAACCCGTTCGATGTGGCCGACTCCGACAAGACCGGACTGCTCGCCGAGTGGAGCCGGCGGCTGCTCGCGGCCGATGGGGTCGCGCACGCGGACGCGTCGCTGCTGACCGTGCAGGAGAACAAGTTCTACGCGGACACGGCGGGCACCACGACCACCCAGCAGCGGGTGCGACTCCATCCGCAGCTGACGGCCGTCGCCGTGGACCCGGCGAGCGGGGAGTTCGACTCGATGCGCACCCTGGCCCCGCCGGTCGGGCGCGGCTGGGAGTATCTGACCGGTGGGCCGGGCGCGGGCGGCTGGGACTGGGACGCGGAGCTGGCGGAGATCCCGGAGCTGCTGGCCGAGAAGATGCGCGCGCCATCCGTCGAGGCCGGGTCGTACGACCTGGTGGTGGACCCGTCCAATCTGTGGCTGACCATCCATGAGTCGATCGGCCACGCCACCGAGCTGGACCGCGCGCTCGGTTACGAGGCGGCGTACGCGGGCACCTCCTTCGCCACGTTCGACCAGCTCGGAAAGTTGAAGTACGGCTCCGAGGTCATGAACGTGACCGGGGACCGGACCGCCGAGCACGGGCTGGCCACCATCGGGTACGACGACGAAGGCGTGGCCGCCCAGTCCTGGGACCTGGTGAAGGGCGGCACGCTCGTCGGCTATCAGCTGGACCGCCGGATCGCCCGGCTGACCGGTTTCGAGCGGTCGAACGGCTGCGCCTTCGCCGATTCGCCGGGCCATGTGCCGGTGCAGCGGATGGCGAACGTATCGCTCCAGCCCGCCCCCGGCGGCCCCTCGACGGAGGAGCTGATCGGGGACGTCGAGAACGGTCTGTATCTGGTCGGCGACCGCTCCTGGTCGATCGATATGCAGCGGTACAACTTCCAGTTCACGGCGCAGAGGGCGTATCGCATCAGGAACGGCGCCCTCGCCGGGCAGGTGCGCGACTTCGCCTACCAGGCCACCACCACCGACTTCTGGGGTTCGATGACGGCCGTGGGCGGCCCGGGGACATATGTCCTGGGCGGCGCCTTCAACTGCGGCAAGGCCCAGCCCGGGCAGATCGCGGCGGTCTCGCACGGCTGCCCGTCGGCGCTGTTCCGCGGCGTCAACATCCTCAACACCACCCAGGAGGCCGGACGATGAGCGTGAAGCCCCATGAGATCGTCGAGCGCGCCCTGGAGCTGTCCCGCGCGGACGGCTGTGTGGTGATCGCCAACGAGACCTCGACGGCCAATCTGCGCTGGGCGGGCAACGCCCTGACGACCAACGGGGTCACCCGCGGCCGCACCCTGACCGTCGTGGCCACCGTGAACGGCGGGCAGGGCACCGCCTCGGGCGTGGTGTCCCGGTCCGCGGTCACCGCCGAGGAGCTGGAGCCGCTGGTCCGGGCCGCCGAGGCGGCCGCGCGGGAGGCCGAGCCCGCCGAGGACGCCCAGCCGCTGGTGGAGCGGGATCCGGGCGCGGCGGTCTCCCCCGGCTTCGCCGACGCCCCCGCCGTGACCTCCTCCGAGGTGTTCGCGGGCTTCGCGCCCGCCCTCGGCGAGTCCTTCGCCAGGGCCCGCGCGGGCGGCCGGGAGCTGTACGGATTCGCCCACCATGAGCTGGTCTCCAGCTATCTCGGCAGCTCCACCGGGCTGCGGCTGCGCCATGACCAGCCCACCGGCACGCTCGAGGTCAACGCCAAGTCACCGGACCGGACGCGTTCGGCCTGGGCCGGGCGGGCCACCCGGGACTTCACCGATGTGGACCCGGCGGCGATCGACGCCGAGCTCGCCCAGCGGCTCGGCTGGGCCGAGCGCAGGGTCGAGCTGCCGGCCGGCCGCTACGAGACGCTGCTGCCGCCGAGCGCGGTGGCCGATCTGCTGATCGACCAGCTGTGGTCGTCCTCGGGCCGGGACGCGGCCGAGGGCCGTACGGTCTTCAGCAAGCCGGGCGGTGGCACCCGGGTCGGCGAGAAGCTGTCCGAGCTGCCCTTCACGCTGCGCAGCGACCCGGCCGAGCCGGGTCTTGAGGCGGCGCCGTTCGTGATCGCGCACTCGTCCGGGGGCGATGTGTCGGTCTTCGACAACGGTCTGCCGCTGTCCGCCACCGACTGGGTCCGTGACGGGGTGCTCCAGCAGCTGATCACCACCCGGCACACATCCGCCCTGACCGGGCTGCCGCTCGCCCCCGGGGTCGACAACCTCATCGTGGACGCGGGCGGCACCCGCTCGCTGGAGGAGATGGTCGCGTCGACCGAGCGGGGGCTGCTGCTGACCTGCCTGTGGTACATCCGCGAGGTCGACCCGGCGACACTGCTGCTCACCGGGCTGACCAGGGACGGGGTCTATCTGGTGGAGAACGGCGAGGTGGTCGGCGAGGTGAACAACTTCCGGTTCAACGAGTCGCCGGTGGATCTGCTGGCCCGCGCCACCGAGGCGGGCCGCACCGAGCGGACACTGGCGCGGGAGTGGAGCGACTACTTCAACCGCGCCGCGGTGCCGCCGCTGCGCATTCCGGACTTCAATATGAGCTCGGTCAGCAAGGGGGTGTGAGGAGCCGAATAGACTGGTCCACGCCCATCCGAAGCGACCGTTTCGGATCCATCCATTTCCGTTTCGTCTATCCCCAGGAACGCCATGACACGCCTCGGCGAATCCGTCGCCCGCGCCAGCGAGCTCCTCAGCCAGGATCTCTCCTCCGACAAGACCGTCGAGCGGCTGCTCGAGGAGACGGGCTCGCGGCGCTATATCGACCTGACGGACCTCTCGCCGACGGAGCAGGCCGAGCTGATCGCGTCCCGTACGGTCGAGATCCTGCCCGGCGTGGCGGACCTGGCCAAGCGGATCGAGGAGCGCCGCGGCGCCGGCCAGGGCCTGGCCATCAAGCTGGGCATCGACCCGACGGCCGCCGATGTGCACCTCGGCCATGTGGTGCCGATGATCATCCTCAACCGCTTCCAGCGCATGGGGCATGACGTCACACTGCTGATCGGCGACTTCACGGCCAAGATCGGCGACCCGTCGGGCCGTACGGCCGAGCGCCCGCCGCTGACCGACGAGGACATCGCCCGGAACCTCGCGGGCTACCAGGACCAGGTCCGGCCGTTCTTCGACTTCGAGAAGGTCAACTTCCGGCAGAACAGCGAGTGGCTGGCGCCGTACACCTTCCCGGAGCTGCTGGGGCTGCTCTCCCAGGTGCCGGTCTCGCAGCTGCTACAGCGCGAGGACTTCCGCAACCGGCTGGCCGCCGGCTCCGGGCTGACCATGTCCGAGCTGCTCTACCCGATCGCGCAGGCCCTGGACTCGGTGGCCCTGGAGTGCGATGTGGAGCTGGGCGGCGCGGATCAGCTGCTCAACCTACAGATGGGCCGCAAGCTGATGGAGCTGCGCGGGCAGCGGCCGCAGCTGGTGGTCACGATGCCGCTGATCGAGGGCACGGACGGCACCGGCGCCAAGATGTCCAAGTCCAAGGACAACTATGTGGCGCTCTCCGCGACCGCCGAGGATGTCTTCGGCAAGATCATGTCGATTCCGGACCGGCTGATGAAGCCGTACCTGGAGGCATGGACCGAGTGGACGGACGCGGAGATCGCCGCCGCGACCGCCCGGGTCGAGGAGCGGTCGCTGCACCCGATGGATCTGAAGAAGGTCCTGGCGGGCGAGGTGGTGACGGCGATGTACGGCCTGGAGAAGGCGATGGCGGCCCGTGCGGGCTTCGTCGCCCAGTTCTCCAAGAAGAGCTTCACCGATGTCGAGACGCCGGTGGTCGACGCCGGGGAGCACGGCACCCAGTCCATCGCGACCGTGCTGAGCAAGGTGCTGGAGTTCCAGCCCAGCGCCTCGGCCGCCCGCCGGGTCGCCAAGCAGAACGGTCTGCGGCTGGTGATCGAGACCGAGGCCGGCCAGGAGTCGGTGGTGCTGCCCGAGGCCCAGGCGGTGCGCCCGCTGGCCGAGGTGGTCACGGAGACGCTGGCGTCCGCCGGGCTCACGGGGGCTTCCGGCGGGGTCTACCTCAAGGCCGGGCGGAAGATCGCCCAGGTGCGCGGGGTGTAGCCCGCGCACCCCACGACGGGAGCCCCGCCACGGGGCCCCGCATCCGCGAGGAAGCGGCGGCCGGTGCGCGTCCACCACGCGCACCGGCCGCCGCCGTCGCCGTACCGGCCGTCGTATCGGCGGCCGCCGCCGTCGCGCACCGGATCACACCGCCGCCGCGCCCCTCAGGTCACGCTGCGTCTGCGTCCGCCACCGCGGATCGAGTGCCACAGCGGGGTGCCCAGCGCGACGATCAGCACGGCCCCCGCCAGCTGGAGCAGATGCCGGATCCAGTCGAAGCCCCCGGTGTGCCTGACCCCGATCCAGCCCGCCACCGCATTGCCCAGCATGCCGCCGAGGATGCCGTAGACGCAGGTCAGCCAGAGCGGAATGGCCTGTTTGCCGGGCAGGATCGCCCTGGCGATCACACCCAGGATCAGGCCCACGACGATCGCCCATAGCCAGTTCATGTCGCCTCCCTGACACGCGGCGAGGGGATGCACATCGCTTCCAGTGTTCGGCCACTTCGAGTACGGCGCACGCCGAAGGGCCGATACGCACGTCGGCGCGGCCGGAGACGGCACCCATCAGGGTGCCCCGGTCTCGAACCGACAGCAGGCGCGGCGTAACGTTGAGTACGTCCCAGAGCGGGGGAAGCCCGCTCGGTGATCAGGTGGTGGAACGTGATGCGGAAGCACGGCGATGCGGAGGTCTTCCGAATCACCGGAGCGCGGCAGGGGCTGGCCGACGATGTCCGTGGCCGGCAGCGCCGCTATGTGATCTCGATGTCGGTCCGGACCGTCGCGGTCGTGCTGGCGGCGGTGTTGTGGAACGTGGAGCGCCATGTGGCCATAGTGGCTCTGGTGCTCGGCGCGGTGCTGCCCTACATCGCGGTCGTGATAGCCAACGCGGGCCGGGAGAACGTCACTTCGCTGCCCACCACCTTCATCCCGACCCCGCCCCGTCCGATGCTGATCGCCGGGCGCGGAGAGGAGCCGAGTGGGCCCCACGGGGCGGAATCCGTCCCGGAGGACGTCGGACATATCAGCGAGCCTGGACGCGGTGAACGTGGCTGACCTGCCACGTTTCCGTAAGCTCAAGAAAAGCTCAGATCAATAGTGCAGTACCGGTGCACCGGGCCCCATCCCTCGTGACATACTGCGTACGCGCTCCGCATCCCCCGTCGGAGCGACGGACCGACGCCGGGCGGCTCCCCCCGTGGCTGCCCGGCGTCGTCATGTCCGGCGGGCTTTTCGTAGAGTCTGCGGTGTGAACACCCGCGAGACCGCCGCCGAGACCGATACCGTGATCTGCTCCGCCAAGGGCTGCCACGCCCCCGCCGTATGGGTGCTGGCCTGGAACAACCCCAAGATCCACACCCCGGAGCGGCGCAAGACCTGGCTCGCCTGCGAGGAACACCGCGAATATCTCTCGGAGTTCCTCGGAGTGCGGGGCTTCCTCAAGGACGTGGTGACGCTGGAGGAATGGTCGGCCGCCGAAGACCGGTGATCAACCCCCGATCGCCGACATCGGTCGGTCCGGCTGGAGGAACGAGGGGTCATCGAGCCCGGATCCGGCCTTCTTGCCCCACATCGCCAGCCGCCACAGCCGTGCGATCTCCTCGTCCGGGGCGCCGGAGCGCAGCGCTCCGCGCAGATCGGACTCCTCGCGCGCGAAGAGGCAGGTGCGCACCTGCCCGTCGGCGGTCAGCCGGGTGCGGTCGCAGGCGCGGCAGAACGGGCGGGTGACCGAGGCGATAACGCCGACCCGGGCCGGGCCGCCGTCGACCAGCCAGCGCTCGGCGGGCGCGGAGCCACGCTCGTCCTCGCCCTCGGGGGTGAGGGTGAAGCGGGTGCGCAGACTGGCCAGGATGTCCCCGGCGGTGATCATGCCGTCGCGCTTCCAGCCGTGCTGCGCATCGAGCGGCATCTGCTCGATGAAGCGCAGCTCATAGCCGCTTTCCAGGGCCCAGGCGAGCAGCTCGGGGGCCTCGTCCTCGTTGAGTCCGGGCATCAGCACGGCGTTGACCTTCACCGGGGTCAGCCCAGCGGTGTGCGCCGCGTCGAGGCCGCGCAGCACATCGGCATGGCGCTTGCGCCGGGTGATGGCCTGGAACACCTCCGGACGCAGGGTGTCGAGCGAGACATTGACCCGGTCCAAGCCCGCGTCGCGCAGGGCCTGGGCGGTGCGCTCCAAACCGATGCCGTTGGTGGTGAGCGACATCCGGGGGCGCGGGTCGAGGTCCGCGCAGCGCTCCACGATGCCGACCAGACCGGGGCGCAGCAGTGGCTCACCGCCGGTGAAGCGGACCTCGGTGACCCCGAGGTCGGTGACGGCGATCCGGATCAGCCGGACTATCTCGTCGTCGGTGAGCAGATCCGGTTTGGCCAGCCACTGCAAACCCTCTTCGGGCATGCAGTAGGTGCAGCGCAGATTGCAGCGATCGGTCAAGGAGACACGCAGGTCGGTGGCTACGCGACCATAGGTGTCGATCAGCATGGTGGCGGCCCCTCCACGGTTGGCGTGCGTGCACTGCTCAATTCTCTCGCAGCGTACGTGACGGGTGTGACATGGAGGGGCCGCACGGTGGGAGTGGCTGGTCAGTGGGCTCCGTGCCCGGTGAGCGAGCGCACCTCCAGCTCGGCGTACTTCTCCTTGTCGGGCTGTTCCTTGGAGACGAGGGTGCCCAGCCAGCCGAGCAGGAAGCCCAGCGGGATGGAGATCAGTCCGGGGTTCTCCAGCGGGAACCAGTGGAAGTCCACGTCCGGGAACATCGAGGTCTCCTTGCCCGAGACGACGGGCGAGAAGAGCACCAGGAAGACCGACGAGATCAGTCCGCCGTAGATGGACCACAGCGCGCCCTGGGTGGTGAAGCGTTTCCAGAACAGGCTGTAGAGGATGGTCGGCAGGTTGGCGGAGGCGGCGACCGCGAAGGCGAGCGCCACGAGTCCCGCGACGTTGAGATCTCGTGCGAAGACGCCGAGGACGACGGCGACGGTGCCGATGCCGACGGTGGCCCAGCGCGCGGCCGAGATCTCCTCCTTCTGGGTCGCCTTGCCCTTGCGGATGACGTTGGCGTACAGGTCGTGGGCGAAGGACGACGAGGAGGCGAGGGTGAGCCCGGCGACCACGGCGAGGATCGTCGCGAACGCCACCGCGGAGATCACCGCGAGCAGGATGGCGCCGCCGGTGGAGTCCGGTCCACCGCCGATCTCCTCGGCGAGCAGTGGGGCGGCGGTGTTGCCCGACTTGTTGGAGGCGATGATGTCGTCGTGCCCCAGCAGCGCGGCGGCGCCGAAGCCCAGCGCGATGGTCATCAGGTAGAAGAGGCCGATGATGCCGATGGCCCAGTTGACCGAGTTACGGGCGGCCCGCGCGGTGGGCACGGTGTAGAACCGGATGAGGATGTGGGGCAGGCCCGCGGTGCCCAGGACCAGGGCGATGCCGAGCGAGATGAAGTCCAGCTTGGTGGTGGCGTTGAGCCCGTACTTCAGCCCCGGCTCCAGGAACGCCTCCCCCATGCCGCTGTTCTTGGCCGCCTCGCCCAGCAGGTCGGAGATGTTGAAGTTGAACTTCAGCAGCACCAGGAAGGTGATCAGCAGCGTGCCCGCGATCAGCAGCACGGCCTTGACCATCTGCACCCAGGTAGTGCCCTTCATACCGCCGATGGTCACGTAGAGGATCATCACGACGCCGACGAGGACGACGATGAGGATCTTCCCGGCCTCGCTGGTGATGCCCAGCAGCAGGGAGACCAGCACCCCCGCGCCCGCCATCTGCGCCAGCAGGTAGAAGATCGAGACGACGATGGTGGAGACGCCCGCGGCGGTGCGCACCGGGCGCTGGCGCATCCGGTAGGCGAGCACGTCGCCCATCGTGTAACGGCCGGAGTTCCGCAGCGGCTCGGCGACCAGCAGCAGGGCCACCAGCCAGGCGACGAGGAAGCCGATCGAGTACAGGAAGCCGTCGTAGCCGGAGAGCGCGATGGCGCCGGCGATGCCGAGGAAGGACGCGGCGGACATGTAGTCGCCGGAGATGGCCAGGCCGTTCTGGAAGCCGGTGAACTGGCGGCCGCCGGCGTAGAAGTCGGTGGCGTCCTTGGTCTGGCGGCCCGCCCAGACGGTGATGGCCAGGGTGGCCAGGACGAAGACGGCGAAGAGCGTGATGATCAACGGCCGGTTGTCCGAGGCGCTCTCGGCGGCGAGCAGGTGGGGGCTCATGAGCGCTCCTCCAGACGGGACTTGATGGCCTGGGCGCGGGGATCCAGCTTGGTGGCGGCGTGCCGGGAGTACCACCAGGCGATCAGGAAGGTGGTCAGGAACTGGGCGAGCCCGAACACCAGGGCCACGTTGATATGGCCTGCGACCTTGGTGCCCATGAAGCCGTCCGCGTAGTTGGACAGCAGGACGTAGAGCAGGTACCAGCTGACGAACGCGATGGTGAGCGGGAAGGCGAACGAGCGGTGGGCACCGCGCAGTTCGCCGAACTCCGCGCTCGCTTGGACCTCGGCGTAGGCAGAACGGTCAAATTGCCGCTGATCGTCGGGGCGATCGTTGGCCGGTGCGGTATCCACGGTCTCTCCTGGTGAGTGGGTCCGACGGGAATGAATACGGCGGCGAGTGATCCAGATCACGCATGGTAGGGCGGCGCGGACCCGTACGACAGAGGCCGGTTGATTGAAAGACGGATAAGAATTCGGGGGAGGGATCGGCTCCGGGTACTGTGGCGGGTTTTCTTCCGGAATGCATTGATGTCAGACCTTGATCAGCGATAGCTTCCTTCGTCATGTACCCGCCCAGCCGCCGAGGGCGTCCGGGCGGCCCGTAAGGATGAAGTGGAGACCCCATGGCTCATCTGAGATCGGCTCCTCCAAGACCCGGACGGCGGGCTTTTGACGACCCGTCGGCTTCGCACCACCCCCTCACCACTCCCCGCCGCCTCTGCCCCGGTTCCGCGGCGTCCCGGGGTATCGAGGCGGCGCGCGGGAGCCGCGCCGCGAGGGCGCGCACATTCGCTTGTGCGGATGACCCCGGCCGGACCGCCGCCGTTGACGCGGCCCGCCGGACCGCCGCCCGCGCCCGGGGGCTCCGCGTCCCCCGAGTGGCGCGCTGAGCGCGCGTCCGCGCCCCCGGTCCGGAACGCTGACGATCCAGCCCGGTCCGCCCGCCCAGAGCCTTCTCATCCACCTCGAGATGCGCCTCGAGAGAACCGTCGAGAGAACCGGAGTACCCATGACGCCGCGCCGCACCTCCCTGCCGCTGCGCACCGCCGCGATACCCGCCGCCATGGCGCTCACCACCGCGCTGGCCTTCCTGCCCACCACCGCCACCGCGCTCGGACGGGACGGCCACGCCGCCGCGGCCGCCACGGCCGACGGCCCGTCCCTGAGCTATGTCGTCAACACCCGCCCGGGCCAGGACCCGTCCCGGATCCGCAAGGCCATCGCCCAGGCCGGCGGCACGGTCGTGGTGTCCTACGACCGGATCGGCGTCATCGTCGTCCACTCCGCCAACCCGGACTTCGCCAAGACCGTCCGTAAGGTGCGCGGCGTCACCTCCGCCGGGAACACCCGCACCGCCCCGCTGCCCGCCCAGTCCACCGACGACATCGACACGCCGAAGCTGCTGAGCGAGAAGCAGCGGCAGGCGGTGGCGGCGAAGGCGAAGGCCGGGCAGGACCCGCTGGAGCCGCTCCAGTGGGATCTGCCGGCGATCAAGGCGGACAAGGCGCATGAGAAGAGCCTGGGCAGCCGTAAGGTCACCGTCGGGGTCATCGACACCGGTGTGGACGACACCCACCCCGATCTGGCGCCGAACTTCGACCGTAAGGCGTCCGTCAACTGTGTGACGGGCAAGCCGGACACCGCCGACGGCGCCTGGCGGCCGAGCGCCGAGGAGTCCCCGCACGGCACGCATGTGGCGGGCGAGATCGCCGCCGCGAAGAACGGCGTCGGCGTCACCGGTGTGGCCCCGGGCGTCAAGGTCTCCGGGATCAAGGTGTCCACGACGGCCGGGTTCTTCTACACCGAGGCGGTCGTCTGCGGCTTCGTCTGGGCCGCAGAGCACGGCGTGGACGTCACCAACAACAGCTATTACACCGACCCGTGGTACTTCAACTGCACCACGGACCCGGACCAGAAGGCCCTGGTCGAGGCGGTGCGCCGGGCCTCGTCGTACGCCGAGCGCCGGGGCGTGGTCAATGTGGCCGCGGCGGGGAACGAGAACTACGACCTGACCTCGGACACCATCACCGACCCCTCCAGCCCCAACGACACCACCCCCGGTGACCGGGAGGTGGACCCGAGCGTCTGCCTGGACATCCCGACCCAGCTGCCGGGCGTCGTCACGGTCGCCTCGACCGGCGCCAAGGGGCTCAAGTCCTCGTTCTCCAACTACGGTCTGGGGATCATCGACATCGCTGCCCCCGGCGGCGACAGCACCGCCTACCAGAAGCCCGAGCCCCCGGCCACCAGCGGCCTGATCTACAACACGCTGCCGGGCGGGCAGTACGGCTACATGGCGGGCACGTCGATGGCCTCGCCGCATGTGGCCGGTGTCGCGGCGCTCATCAAGAGCACCCATCCGCACGCCTCCCCCTGGCAGGTGAAGGCGCTGCTCAAGGCCGAGGCCGATGACCTGGCCTGCCCGACGCCGTACGACATCGACGGCGACGGCACGGTCGACGCGGTGTGCGAGGGCGGCAAGCGGTACAACGGCTTCTACGGCGCCGGGCTCGCGGACGCCCTGGACGCCGTCGAGAAGTGACCGGCTGACACAAGCACGGGCCACGGGCCGCCGGGGCGGAGCAGCCGCCCCGGCGGCCCGTGTGTGTTCGGTTCCTCGGCGCTTACGCGTCACGGCCTTACGGACGTCACGGCCTTACGCGTCACGGCCTTACCGACATCACGGCCTTACGGGTGTCACGGGCTGACGAGCGCCCGTTCCGGCGCGGGGCGCGGGACCGCGTCGCGCGTCGCCCCCGCCGCCAGCAGCCACTGGGCGGCTATATAGGTGGCCATGATCCAGAACTGGGGCACCGGCGGCCGTGGCCAGTCGGCGAGCCCGGCAGCGATCAGGGTGTCGGAGAGCATGAACAGCGCCCCGCCGAGCCCGGTCCGCACACCCGCCCCGAGCGCGGCCAGCGCCATGACCGTCAGCAGCAGGCTGTAGCCCGCGACGGGAAGCCGCAGATGCGCCGCGAGGCCGGGCCACAGCAGCGCCACCGTGCCCAGCCACGCGACCCCGTACCCGGCGGCCACCCAGGGCGCCGTACGGCGCCGCCAGGCGCGGGCGAACAGCGCCAGATAGCAGAGGTGCCCGGCCGCGAAGCACCCCATTCCGGCCAGGAACGCGGTCTCGCCGCCGATCTGCAACAGCACATCGCCCCCGCAGCCGCACAGCAGCGCGGCCGGGAGCGGCCACGGCCCGCCCCGCGCCAGGGCCCATACGGCGAGCACGGGCATCAGGGCGGGCTTGGTGAGGTGGACGGCGGTTGTGGCGTCCAGGAGCAGCGCGCCCAGATGAACGGCGGTCAGCAGCGCGAGGAGGGCACACAGGACCGTCGTCGCGCGCCCGGCGGCGACCGTCACCGCACGCTCTCGCCGACCGGCTGCGGCCGCCCGGCCTCCGAACCGGCGCCCGGGGAACCGGCCTCCGAACCGGCCTCCGGGAGACCCGCCTCCGGGACCGTCGCGGGCTGCCAGCCCGGTCCCCGGAAGACCCGGCCCGCCCGCTCGCGCCAGTCCCGCGCCGCCGCGATGTCGCGGGCGATGGCCGCGTACTCATGCGTGGCCACGCGCAGCGGGTTGTAGGTGTCGATGTTCTTCGTCAGGCCGTAGACGGGCCGCTCGGTCTCGGGGACGAAGGACCCGAAGAGCCGGTCCCAGACGATGAGGATGCCCCCGAAGTTGCGGTCCAGATAGCCGCCTTGGGAGGCGTGGTGGACGCGGTGGTGCGAGGGGGTGTTGAAGACGAACTCGACGGGGCGCGGCAGGGTGCCGATCCGCTCGGTGTGGATCCAGAACTGGTAGACGAGGTTCACCGACGAGCAGAACGCCACCGCCGCCGGATGCACCCCGAGCGCGATCATCGGCACGTAGAACGGCCAGACGGTCCAGGTGGTCCACGGCTGCCGCAGGGCGGTGGTGAAGTTGAACTTGCGACTGGAGTGGTGCACCACATGGCACGCCCACAGGATGCGGATGACATGGTGCCCGCGGTGCGACCAGTAGTAGAAGAAGTCCTGGGCGAGCAGCATCAGCGGCAGCGTCCACCACACCACCGGGACGCGCAGCGGGGTGAGTTCGTAGACGGCGGCGTAGATCGCCACAATCGGGATCTTCCACAGCAGATCGAAGACCAGGCTGCCGAGCCCCATGGTGACGCTGGTCGCGGCGTCCTTCGCCGCGTAGCCCTCGGCGTCGTCGTCGGGGTGGAAGCGGTAGCTCACCATCTCCACGACGGCGAGCAGGACAAAGGCCGGTATCGACCACATCACGGCATTGGGCAGGTGCGGCATGTCCGCAACATAGAACCGCCCTCAAGGCCGCCGCTAGGGGTAGTTACCAACAAGTATGGTAGATGCGGCGTCAACAACAGGTCTCGCCCCGGACGGCATAGCTGATGACGGCATGGCCGATGGCGGCATGGCCGATTAAGCTCCCCGCCTGTGCGCAGAGCCAGAGAACGGTTTCGGATCGGCGGCATGGCCTTCGCCTGTCTGCTGTCGGCGCTCACCACGGGGTGCTCCTCCGGGGCGGGCGGCGATGACTCCTCCTCAGCCCTGATGGACGCGGTGGGGCACATCTCGACCGCGGGCGCGAAGGGGGCCCAGGTCTCCTATCTCGACGCCGCCCGGGTGCGATCCCTGGAGAAGGGCGAGAAGGGCGGCTCCCAGCGGTTCCGCGCCGTCGGCCAGGCGGGCAGTCCGCTGATGACGAGCTACCGCTTCAACGCCCATGCCTATGGCCTCGATCCGGCCATGATCGACACCGATGTGACCAATGGATACGCCGGGCACTGGCAGGGCTCCTTCGACGCGGACCGCGTCACCGCCAAGCTCAAGGCGGGCGGATTCGCCCGGCGCACCTGGCACGGCGAGACGGTCTGGACGAAGGACGGGATCACCCTCCAGGTCGCCAAGGACGAGATCTCCTTCGGCAACGCCGACAAGGGCCTGTCGGCGGTGCGCCCGGCCAGGGGCAAGTCCGTGGCGGACGACCCGGACTACCGGGCGCTGGGCGACTGTCTGGGCGATGTCTACCGCGTCGACTTCGGCGGGAAGGACCCCAAGGACCCGGTGCGCCTCTCGGCCACCGGACAGCTGGCGAAGTCCGCGAACCAGACATCCGGGGTCATCTGCGCCCTCACCGACGGCAAACGGACCGCCGAACGGGCCGCCGACCGCCTGAAGTCCGTCATCCGCCAGCGGGCCCCGCGCTTCGACGGCGCCAAGGTGACGGTTCTCACCGGGGATTCGCCCGGGGTGAAGGTGACGGTGCCCGACCGCCCGGGCGACAAGCGCGCCGGCCGCCTCCTCATCAGCGACGTCGATCTACAGCTGGCCCTGTCCAAACTCTGACCCGCCGTATGCGGACCCCGACCCGCCGCCGGGGCCCGACGCCCCGTCAACCCCGGGGCGGCGTACGTCCCGACCGGCCCGCCGGTCAGGGTTGTCGGTGACGGCCCGTATCCTCATTGACCATGCTCGAAGACCCCACGGCAGCCGCCCCGCACCTCGCCCCGCCGTCCTCCTGGCCGGCCACCTATCCGCAGGGGTACGCGGTCGTCGACGTGGAGACCACCGGCCTCGCCCGCGACGACCGGATCGTCTCCGCGGCGGTCTATCAGCTCGACGCCCGGGGCGCGGTGCAGGACCACTGGTACACGCTGGTCAATCCGCAGCGCGATCCCGGCCCGGTGTGGATCCACGGCCTCACCGAGGAGATGCTCGCGGGCGCCCCGCGCTTCCCCGAGATCGCCGCGGAGCTCTCCGCGCGCCTGGCCGACCGCGTCCTGGTGGCGCACAACGCCGCCTTCGACTGGTCGATGCTCGCCCGCGAGTACGCCCGCACCCGCGGCGCCGCGCCCGTGCGGCAGCGGCTGTGCACCATCGCCCTCTCCAAGGAGCTGGGCCTGCCGCTGCCCAACCACAAGCTGGAGACCCTCGCCGCGCACTACGGAGTGGTCCAGCGGCGCGCCCACCACGCCCTGGACGACGCGCGGGTGCTCGCCGAGACCTTCCGGCCCAGCCTCCACCGCGCCGCCGAGACCGGGCTGCGGCTGCCGCTGCTGGCCTGCCAGCCGCTCACCGAGTGGTCCGACGGCCCGGCCATCGGCCGCCAGCGGTCGTACCAGCAGACCTGGCGCCCCAGCCGCAAGCGCCCCGCCTGCCCCTATCCCAACCCCGGGCGCTACGAGCCGGGCGGGCAGCTGGTCCAGGGCATGCGGGTGGCGTTCTCCGGGGACACCTCCGTGGACCGCGAGCTGCTGGAGGACCGGGCGATCGAGGCCGGGCTGCACGTGGCCACCAGCGTCTCCCGGCTCACCAGCGTGCTGGTCACCAACGACCCCGAGTCGCCCACGTCCAAGACCACCAAGGCCCGCTCCTTCGGCACACCCGTCATCGACGAGGCCGCCTTCATGCAGCTCCTCCAGGACGTCACCCCCGCGCCGCCGACAAACAGGTGAAGTCGGCGCGACGCGCCCGTCCGCCGCTCGCCCGCCACCGCGCGGCCCCGCACGCTGAGGCGCATGGCACGTTGTGAGGTCTGCGGAAACGACTACCGGATGACATTCGAAGTGCATGCACAGGGCAATGTGCACGTCTTCGACTGTTTCCAGTGCGCCATTCACCGCATGGCGCCCATTTGTGAGCACTGCCGGGCCCAGATCATCGGGCAGGGCGTGGAGGCCGACGGCCAGTTCTACTGCTGTGCGCACTGCGCGCGGGCGGAAGGGAAGGTGGGCATCGTCGACCATGTGTGAACCCGGCCACCTGCGTGGATTGTCCTGAGCCGCCCCCAGCGGTCGAGGGACAATCCACGCCGAGTAGGGTCAAGGATGTGTACCGCTTCCTGTTGACCCGGCAGTGGGTGATCCTCACACTCGTGGCCCTGGCCCTGATCCCGACGATGATCAGGCTGGGTTTCTGGCAGCTGCACCGCCATGAGCACCGGGTCGCGCAGAACCAGCTGATCGGGGACAACCTCGACGCCCCGGCCGTGGCCGTCGAGAAGTTCACCGCCCCCGGCCGTACGGTCCCCCGCGGTGACACCTGGCGCACCGTGACCGCCACCGGCACCTATGACACCGCCCATGAGGTCGTCGTCCGCCAGCGCACCGGCTCCGACGAGCAGTCCATCGGCTACTTCGTGCTCACCCCGCTGCTGCTCCCGGACGACCGCGCGGTGCTGGTCAACCGGGGCTGGATCCCGGCGGGCACGGACCTCACCAAGTTCCCCAAGGTCCCCGCCGCCCCCTCCGGCAAGGTCACCGTCACCGGCCGGCTGAAGGCCGACGAGACCACGGGCAACAGCGGCATCAAGGACAAGCAGGGGCTGCCGCCCCGCCAGGTCTCGCTGATCAACAGCGAACAGCAGGCGAAGGCGCTGTCCCGGCCCGTCCTCGGCGGCTACATCGAGCTCACCTCGTCCTCCCCCAAGGGCGGCAAGCAGCCCCAGCCGGTCCCCGCGCCCAACCACAGCGACATCGGCCCGCATATGGCGTACGCCGTCCAGTGGTGGCTGTTCTCCGCGGGGGTGCCCATCGGCTGGTTCGTACTGGCCCGCCGCGAGCGCCGGGACCGCGCCGCAGAGGCCGCGAAGGCGGCGGCCACTCCGGAGAAGGTCCCCGCCACGGCCGCCACGGACTAAGCGGTCCGCACGATCTGCCCAGGCCCCGGCCAGCGGGGCGTGCCACCTGCGGCAGGCCTTCCCCCTCCCCGCCCAGCGGATCTTGGCCGGGCGGGGGCCTAGAATCCCGCTTCCCCGGGAAAGCGCCGGACATGGCCCAGCACATCGACGACTACGCCCTCATCGGTGACCACCAGACGGCTGCCCTGGTCAGCCGCCATGGCTCGATCGACTGGCTGTGCCTGCCCCGCTTCGACTCCCCCGCCTGCTTCGCCGCGCTCCTCGGCGACCGCGACAACGGCCATTGGCGGCTCGCCCCCAAGGGCGCGGGCGCCTGCACCCGCCGCGGCTACCTCGACGACTCCCTCGTCCTGGAATCGGTCTGGGAGACGGGGACGGGCACGGTCAAGGTCGTCGACTTCATGCCGCAGCGCGACCGCGCCCCCGATGTCGTCCGCATCGTCGAGGGCGTCTCCGGCAGCGTCGAGATGCTCGGCGTCCTGCGGCTCCGCTTCGACTACGGGCGGATCGTCCCCTGGGTGCGCCGCACCGACGGCCACCGGATCGCGATCGCCGGGCCGGACTCCGTATGGCTGCGCTCGGAGCCCGAGGTCCACACCTACGGCGAGGACTTCAGCACCCGCTCCGAGTTCACCGTCTCGGCCGGGGACCGGGTGGCCTTCGTGCTCACCTGGCACCCCTCCCATGAGCCCCGCCCCCGGCTCGTCGACCCGTACGACTCCTTCCGCGCCAGCCTGGAGGACTGGCGCGGCTGGGCCGCCCGGTGCCGCTACGAGGGCCCGTACCGGGACGCCGTCATACGCTCCCTGATCACCCTCAAGGCGCTCACCTACGCTCCGAGCGGCGGGGTCGTCGCGGCCCCCACCACCTCGCTGCCCGAGCGGCTGGGCGGGGTCCGCAACTGGGACTACCGCTACTGCTGGCTGCGCGACTCCACCCTCACCCTGAACGCCCTGCTCCGCGCCGGCTACCACGAGGAGGCCGTCGCCTGGCGCGACTGGCTGCTGCGGGCGATCGCCGGCGACCCGGCGGAGCTTCAGATCATGTACGGCCTGGCGGGCGAGCGCCGGGTCCATGAGCAGGAGCTGACCTGGCTGGAGGGGTACGAGCACTCGACCCCGGTCCGGGTCGGCAACGACGCGGTCGACCAGCGCCAGCTCGACATCTACGGCGAGGTGCTCGACACCCTCCACCTCGCCCGCGCCTCCGGGCTGCCCGCCGAACCGCACGCCTGGAAGATCCAGACCGCGCTGATGGACTTCCTGGAGTCCGCCTGGCGCGACCCCGACGAAGGGCTGTGGGAGGTCCGCGGGCCCCGCCGCCACTTCGTCCACTCCAAGGTCATGGCCTGGGTGGCCGCCGACCGCGCCGTCCGCGCGATGGAGGCCGACCCGGAGCTGGGCGGGGACGCGAACCGCTGGCGCGCGATGCGCGACGCCGTCCACCGCGAGGTCTGCGAGAAGGGCTACGACCCCGAGCGGTCCGCCTTCACCCAGTCCTACGGCTCGGCCGAGCTGGACGCCGCGACCCTGCTCATCCCGCGCGTGGGCTTCCTCCCCGCCACCGATCCCCGCGTCCTCGGCACCATCGACGCCGTCCGCCGCGAGCTCAGCGCGGACGGCCTGATCCGCCGCTACACCACCGACGGCGGCGTGGACGGCCTCCCCGGCGCCGAGGGCGCCTTCCTCGTCTGCTCCTTCTGGCTCGCCGACGCCCTCCAGCTGGCCGGCCGCCGCAAGGACGCCCTGGCCCTCTTCGAACGCCTCCTCGCGCTCCGCAACGACGTCGGGCTGCTCGCCGAGGAGTACGACCCGGCGGCCGGCCGGCAGCTCGGCAACTTCCCTCAGGCGTTCAGCCACATCGGACTGGTGGGGACCGCCCTCACCCTCGCGGAACCGCCCAGGGCAGACTGACCCCATGGATCTTGGACTCAAAGACCGGGTGTACATCGTCACCGGGGCCACCCGCGGGCTGGGGCTCGCGGCCGCCCGTGAGCTGATCGCCGACGGTGCGAAGACCGTCATCACCGGCCGCGACGCCGATACGGCGGCCGCCGTCGCCGCCGACCTCGGGCCGAACGCGGTCGGGGTCGCCGCCGACAACGCCGACCCCGAGGCGGCGGCCCGCCTCATCGCCACCGCCCGGGAGCACTTCGGCGGCTTCGACGGCATCCTCATCAGCGTCGGCGGCCCGCCGGCCGGACTGACCGCCGACATCACCGACGCCCAGTGGCAGGCCGCCTTCGACTCCGTCTTCCTCGGCGCCGTCCGCCTCGCCCGCGCCGCCGCGGAGCGGCTCCCCTCAGGGGGCGTGATCGGCTTCGTCCTCTCCGGCTCCGTCCGCGAGCCGATCCCCGGCCTCACCGTCTCCAACGGCCTGCGCCCCGGCCTCGCGGGCTTCGCCAAGTCCCTCTCCCTCGAGGTCGGCCCCCGCGGCATCCGCGTCGTGGGCCTCCTCCCGGCCCGTATCGACACCGACCGCGTGCGCGAGCTCGATTCCCTCTCCGGCGACGCGGAGGCCTCACGGGAGCGGAACGCGGCGGCGATTGCGCTGCGGCGGTACGGGACGCCCGAGGAATTCGGCAAGGCCGCGGCGTTCCTGCTGTCGCCTGCGGCGTCGTATCTGACCGGGCTGATGCTGCCGGTGGACGGCGGGGCCCTCCACAACATCTGAGGGGTCGCCTGCGGAAGTCAGCCTCTCCGGCGTTTGAGGAGCGGGGTCCGGGGCGGAGCCCCGGTGGGGGTCCAGGGGGCGCAGCCCCATGGTTTCGGGAAGGGGCGGGGTGGGGGATTGCCCGCCGGAGGCAAACGGACCGACCGAGCGGGAATCGCCCGCCGGAGGCGGACACGGGGCGGCGGGGTCACGCCACGCATCCGCGCTCGCAGCGCTACCGCGCCCGCTCCGCCCCGTGCCGCGCCACCCTCAGCCGCACCTCCGCCGGAAGCCGCTCCAGCCCCGCCGACGTGCGGGCGCGCTCCAGGGCCTCCGCTCGCACCGCGTCCAGAGTCGACAGCGGATCCGCCCGCGCGTCCAGCGCCAAGCCCATCCGGGCCTCCGGTGTCGTCCGGCGGCCCCGTAGCAGGACGTGGGCGCGCTCCACGCCGTCCAGCGACTCCGCGTCCGACAAGAGGGCGGCCTCCAGGGCGCGACCCCGTAGCAGGGCGCCCTCGCCGTCGCCCGTCTCCACGAGGACTTCCTGGAGGCGACGGCGTCGCAGCTGGACCAGGAACCAGCACAGCGAAAGCACGAACAGCACCGCAAGCGCCGCGATGACGGCCGGCCACCACCATCCGGTGTCCCGCCACCGCGTGCGGTCCGCCCGGCTGAGCAGCACATCGTCGCGGCCGTCGAACGGCGGCCACCCGGCCAGGACCACCGCGCCCGCGGCGGCCAGCACCAGCCCCACGAGCCCGAGCAGCACCCGGTTGACGACACTCAGCATGGCGCGCTCACCCCTTCGACTTCGCGGAGCGCCGTACGCGGACGGAGAGGGCGGGCGGCCGGGCCAGGCCGAGTTGGCGGATGCCCTCGTGGAGGGCGGTGTCCAGATCCGCGCGTACCTCGTCGAGGTCGCGGAAGTGGGCCAGCGCGCGGGCCCTGATCCGCCGTCGGCCGACGTCCACGCGGGCCGACCGGACACCGGGCACCTCCATCGCCCGGTCCCGCAGCACCAGCCCCGCCGACGTTCGGTCGATTCCCGCTCGAACGGCGGCCTCGGCTTCTGCCCCCGGCCCCGCTCCCGACTCCGGCTCCGGCGCCCGCATCGGCAGCAGCCCTCGCAGCCCCGGCGCCATCGCCATGACCACCATCCACACCCCCAGCGCGGCCAGCAGCGCCGCCCCGCCCACGATCCACGCGTTGTCCAGCGGCCGCGAGGCGAGTTCATCGGCGAGCCAGTCCCGCCACCGCATGGCGCGCCGCCCCGAGCGCACGGCCGCAACGTCGTACAGCAGCAGCCCGCTGACGGCGGCGATGACCAGGGCGACGATCCCGGCCGGTACCCGCCGCTCGGACCAGAAGCGCCGGACCCGCCCGGGCGGATCCCCGTCCCCGGTACCGGAACCGGCACCCGTCCCCACCCTCGCGCCGTACGCCGACGCCGAGGTGGACTGACGCATCTTCTGGTCCGCGTTCATCGCACCCTGTCCCTCCCCCGACGCGCCCTGCGCTCCGGGCGCTCCCACTTCGGCACATGCAGCCGTTCGACCGTCACCGCGACCTCGGGCACCTCCATGCCCGTCATCTCGCCTACCCGTTCGATCACCTGACGACGCACCGCACCGCAGTGCGCGCCGATGTCCGAGGGATAGCCGAGCTCGACGGAGACCCGGACGCGCGCGACTCCGCCGCGCACCGCGGCGACCGCGTACGGCCGCGCCGCACCGACGACATCGGCGAGGACGGCCTCACCAGGGTCCACACCGACGTCCGCACCCGTGTCCGCGCCGCCGACCGCACCGGCGTTCGCGCCCGTATCCGCACCGCCGACCGCGCCAGCGCCCGCCGCGCCGCCGCCCCGGAGCGCCTCCCGCGCCGCCTGTGAGGCGATCTTCGCCACGACCCGGTCCGCGATCCGCGTCGCACCCCGCTCACCCGGCTCCACCACGGCACGTCCTTACGGTCGTCATGGCGCTCACCGTGGCCGTCCGTCACGGCCACGGGAACGGAAGAAGTCGCCCGGTTCCAGATCACCGTCCAGGAACCGACCGACGATGAACCCGACGGCTCCCAACGCCGCCACCAGCAGAAAGGCCCCGAAACCACCGAAGTAACCTGCGAAAGCCAGCGCCATTCCCGCGATCATCCCGACCACGGCCATGCTCATCGTGTGCTCCTTCGCTGGAGCCAACCGGAACCGCTGCCGGCCTACTGGAGCCGCGGCTCCGGCGATTCCTCTTCCTCGTCCGGCAACTTCACATCGCTGACCGCGATATTGACCTCGACGACCTCGAGGCCGGTCATCCGCTCGACCGCCGCGATCACGTTCTCCCGTACGGCCCGTGCGACATCGGCGATGGAGACGCCGTAGTCCACCACGATCTCCAGGTCGAGGGCCGTCTGTACCTCCCCCACCTCCGCCTTCACCCCGCGGGTGACCGACCGGCCGCCGGGCACCCGGTCCCGTACGACCCCGAAGGTACGCGCGAGACCGCCACCCATGGCGTGGACGCCGACCACGTCGCGGGCCGCCATGCCCGCGATCTTCTCGACGACGCCGTCGGCGATGGTGGTGCGCCCCCGCACTGCCGGGTCGCCTCCGCCCCGCCGGGTCCGATCGGTGGCGGCGGCCGCCGCGGCGAGGCCGGGCCCGGCGCCCAGTGTCTTGGGCGTACCGGCGGCGGGTTCCGTTGCGGGGTTCTCGGGTCGGTTCCGTGGTGCGGTCTCGGACATCACCGATCGTCCCTTCCGAGGCGAAGAGCGGTGGAAGCGATTTCCGCTCGCTCTATTTGCCACCTTAAAGGGGCCTTCCCCGAACCGCTTCGGAGATGCGGCACTCGCGCGATCGATACGGCAGGCTGAGAGCTGAGAGCGGTGGGGCTCACGTCCGTACGGCGGTAAGGGGTGACACGGTGGTCACGGACCGGCTCGCGCAGACCGTGAGGGAGCAGTTGCGGATCGGTCGGCTCCTGCCCCTGGGCGAGCGGGAGGACGGCTCCTGGATCACCGAACGGGCGGCGAGCGATGTGCTGGGGCGGGCCGCCGCCGAGGTCCCCGGCGCGCGTCTGGGAGCGCTGCGGATCGGGCCCGCCGACCCCGGCACCGCCGGGACACCCGCGGTTCCGCCGCCGCCGAGCGCGCTGCCGCCGGGGCCCCTGCGCATCGCGGCGGAGTGCGGGGCGACGCTGGAGGAACCGCTTCCGGTGACGGTGGACCGGCTGCGGGACGTACTGCTCGACGCGGTGACGGACCGGCTCGGCCTGCTGGTGGAGGCGGTGGACATACGGGTGACGGAGGTGCTGGACGAGTTCCCGGCCCCGTCCCCGGAGGCCCCGCGACCCCACCCGGTGGAAAGCCCCGCCCCGGATCCCGCCACCGCGGCCATCGCCCGCGCCGCCGCCTCCGTGCCCGGCGTCGCCCGGCTCGCGCCGGTGCTGGGCTCGCCCCGGGCCGTGCGGATCGAGGGGGCGCACATCCGGATCGAGCTGGCCGTGGCGGCGGATCACCGTGCCGTGGATGTGGCGAGGGCGGTACGAACGGCGGTGGCGGAGGCCGCCCCGGCGCCGGGGGACCAGCCGCCCACGGTGGCCGTCCTCGTCACGGCCGTGGAGCCCTGACTCACGGCCGTGCGGCCCTGACTCACGGCCGTGGGGCCCTGAGTCACCGCCGTGGAGCCCTGAGTCACCGCCGTGGAGCCCCGCCCCGGCCGGTCAGTCCTCGACGTACTTCCGCAGCTCCTCGACCGTGCGCTCCAGCTCCTCGACCCGGTCGGACAGCTGCTCCGTCCGCGCCTCGAGCCTGCGGTTCTTGCGGTGCATCTCCAGGAACACATTGACCTTCGTCCGCAGCAGCCAGGGATCGAAGGGCTTGGTGAGGAAGTCGGCGGCGCCGATCGCATAGCCCCGGTAGGCGTAGTCGGAGTCGGCGTCGGTCCCGGTCAGCAGGATGATCGGGACGTCCTTGGTCTGGTCGAGCCGCTTGATGTTGGCGGCGGTCTCGAAACCGTCCATGCCCGGCATCAGCACGTCGAGCAGAACGACGGCGAAGTCCTGCCGCAGCATCGCCTTCAGCGCCTCCTCGCCGGAGCGGGCGCGGACGAGTTGCTGATCGAGCGGGCCGAGGACCGCCTCCAGCGCGATCAGGTTCTCCTCCATGTCATCGACGATGAGGATTCCGGCCTTCTCGGACACGCTCGTAGTCATCACTCCCCCTGCCTCGGCCTCGGCGGACCGGTCTCGGCAGGCGCGGCGCCCTCTCCGGATACGGCGGTGTCGCCGTCAGACGTGGCGTCATCGCTCTCAGACTCGCCCGATTCCCCCACTTCAACGTCCGGATCGAGCAGATCGAGGATCGCCGACATCAACTGGTCGACGTCCACGGGCTTGGGGACATAGCCATTGGCACCGCTGTCGATGGCCTTCTCCCGGTCGCCGGGCATGACCTTCGCGGTCAGGGCGAGGATCGGCACATCGGCGAGGCGTGGTGTGCTCCGGATGGCCCGGATGGTCTCGTACCCGTCCATCTCCGGCATCATCACGTCCATCAGGACCAGTGAGACGTCCGGGTTGCGGTGCAGCACCTCCAGCCCCTCGCGGCCGTTCTCCGCGTACTTCACCGTCATGCCGACCCGGCCCAGCACATGCGTGAGCGCGAAGACGTTCCGGATGTCGTCGTCGACGATCAGGATGCGGCGGCCGTTCAGCACCCGGCCCGGGCGTCCGCGCTGCCACTCCTTGAGCCGGGTGGTCCCCGGCCAGCCGTCGTCGTGGTCCTCGCCCTCGCCCTCGGCCCCCCGTTCGCTCCCGGCCCCGGCCTCCGCCCCGCCGCCCGGGGCCCGGATGGCGAGCCGACTGGCGACCAGGCTTTCCGCCTCGCCGAAGACCCCGCTCGGGGCGTGGTCGGCGGTGTCCGGCAGCGTCTCGTCCGAGGCGGGGGCGGCCGCCGGGACGGTGGAGCCGGTGGCCCTGGGGTCGGAGGGGTCGGGCGCCGGGGCGACGCCGCTGTAGTGCGCGGGGACGTAGAGGGTGAAGCGGGAGCCGACGCCCAGCTCGCTCTCGGCCACGATCCGGCCGCCGAGCATTCCGGCGATCTCCCGGCTGATGGACAGGCCAAGGCCGGTCCCGCCGTACTTCCGGCTGGTGGTGCCGTCGGACTGCTGGAACGCCTCGAAGATCACCGGCAGCTTCTCCGGTGGGATGCCGATACCGGTGTCGGTGACGGAGAACGCGATGACGGCGCCCGCGGCCCGCAGCGTCTCCTCCTCGAACTCCGATCCCGGGGCGCGCTCGACGCGCAGCGTCACCCCGCCCGAGGAGGTGAACTTCAGGGCGTTGGAGAGCAGATTGCGCAGGATCTGCTGGAGCCGCTGCTCGTCGGAGAACATCTCGCGCGGCACGTCCTCGCCGACCGTGATCTCGAACGACAGGCCCCGGTCGACGGCGAGCGGCCGGAAGGTCGCGTTCACATAGTCGAGGATCTTGACCAGCGGCAGCTTCTTCGGACGGACGTCCATCCGGCCCGCCTCGATCTTCGACAGATCCAGGATGTCGTTGATCAGCTGGAGCAGATCGGAGCCGGAGCGGTGGATGGTGGCGGCGAACTGCACCTCCTGGGGGGACAGCCGGTCCTCGGGGTTGTCCGCGAGCAGCCGGGCCAGGATGAGCAGCGAGTTCAGCGGAGTGCGCAGCTCATGCGACATATTGGCCAGGAACTCGGACTTGTACTGGGAGGCGGTCGCCAGCAGCGCGGCCTTCTCCTCCAGTTCCGCGTTGGAGCGCTGGAGCTCGTTCGAGCGCTGGCGCAGCTCGGTGGTGAGCCGCTGGGACTCGGAGAGCAGCGACTCGGTCCGGGCGTTGGCGATGATGGTGTTGATCGAGACGCCGATGGTGTTGACGAACTGGTCGACGAAGGCCAGGTGGACCTCGCTGAACCGGCTGAACGAGGCCAGTTCGATCACTCCGAGCACCTGGTCCTCGTAGAGGATCGGCAGGATCACCACGCTGGCCGGGAGCGCCGAGCCCAGCCCGGAGTCGATGGTGATGTAGTCGGGCGGGACGTCGTTGATGAGGATCCGCTTCTTCTCCACCGCCGCCTGGGCGACCAGCCCGCGGCCCCTGGGGCGGGGCCGCGACGTCCGGCCGTCGCCCCCGACCGCGTCCTGATCGGTGCCGTATCCGGCGATGAGCTCGAGCCCCTCACCGGGCCTGGCGCCGGCCGCGCTGAGGAAGAACGCCCCGAACTGCGCGTTGACCAGCGGGGTCAGCTCGCTCAGGATCAGATCGGCGACCTCGACCAGATCGCGGTGGCCCTGCATCAGGGAGGCGATACGGGCGAGGTTGGACTCCAGCCAGTCCTTCGCGCGGGTGGTTTCGCGGAGGTTGGCGACCATCAGATTGACGTTGTTCTTCAGCGCGGCGACCTCGCCCTGCGCCTCGACCGAGATGGATCCGGACATATCGCCCTGGGCGACGGCGGAGGCGACCTCGGCGATCGCGCGCACCTGGGTGGTCAGGTTGAGGGCCAGCTCGTTCACGCCGGTGGTCAGCCGCTTCCAGGTGCCGTAGACGCCCTCGACCCGGGCCTGGCCGCCCAGCCTGCCCTCGCTGCCGACCTCGCGGGCCACCCGGGTCACCTCGTCGGAGAACGAGGAGAGCGTGTCGACCATGGTGTTGATGGTGGTCTTCAGCTCGAGGATCTCGCCGCGCGCGTCGACGTCGATCTTCTTGCTCAGATCGCCCTCCGCCACCGCGGTCGCGACCTGCGCGATATTGCGGACCTGAGACGTCAGGTTGGACGCCATGAAGTTCACGTTGTCCGTAAGGTCCTTCCAGACCCCGGAGACGCCCGGCACTCCGGCCCGGCCGCCCAGCTGGCCCTCGGTGCCCACCTCGCGCGCCACCCGCGTCACCTCGTCGGCGAACGAGCGCAGCTGCTGGACCATGGTGTTCACGGTGTCCTTGAGCTCCAGGATCTCGCCCCGGGCATCGACCGTGATCTTCTTCGACAGATCGCCGTTGGCGACCGCCGTGGTGACCTGGGCGATGTTGCGGACCTGGGAGGTCAGGTTCAGGGCCATGAAGTTGACGTTCTCGGTGAGGTCCCGCCAGACCCCGGAGACGCCGCGCACCTGGGCCTGACCGCCGAGGTTGCCCTCGGTGCCCACCTCGCGCGCCACCCGCGTCACCTCGTCGGCGAAGGACGACAGCCGGTCCACCATCGTGTTGATCGTCGACTTCACCTCCAGGATCTCGCCCTTGGCCTCCACCGTGATCGTCTTGCTCAGATCGCCCTCCGCCACGGCGGTGGCGACCTGGGCGATATTGCGGACCTGGGAGGTGAGGTTGTCCGCCATGAAGTTGACGTTCTGCGTGAGGTCCTTCCACACCCCGGACACGCCGCGGACCTGGGCCCGGCCGCCCAGCCGGCCCTCGGTGCCCACCTCGCGCGCCACCCGCGTCACCTCGTCGGCGAAGGCGGAGAGCTGGTCGACCATGGTGTTGATCGTCGACTTGAGCTGGAGGATCTCGCCCTTCGCATCCACGGTGATCTTCTGCGAGAGATCACCGGTGGCGACGGCCGTGGTCACCTGGGCGATGTTGCGGACCTGGGAGGTCAGGTTGGACGCCATGAAGTTGACGCTGTCCGTAAGGTCCTTCCACACCCCGGACACGCCGCGGACCTGGGCCCGGCCGCCCAGCTCGCCCTCGGTGCCCACCTCGCGCGCCACCCGCGTCACCTCGTCGGCGAACGCGCCCAGCTGGTCGACCATGGTGTTCACGGTCAGCTTGAGCTCCAGCAGCTCACCGGTGGCCTCGACGGTCACCTGGCGGGTGAGGTCACCGCGGGCGACCGCCGTGGTCACCTCGGCGATGTCACGGACCTGCGCGGTGAGCCGGGAGGCCATGGTGTTGACGGCCTCCGTGACCATGCGCCAGTCGCCGGAGAGCCCCTGCACCTTGGCGCGGCCGCCCAGCCGCCCCTCGGTGCCGACCTCGCGGGCGATACGGGTCAGCTCGCCGGTGAACAGCGACAGCTGGTCCACCGTGCGGTTCACCCCGCGTCCCAGCCGCCGCAGATCGCCGCGGAGCTGGCGGTTGCCGTCGTGCAGATCCACCCGCTGGGTCAGATCGCCGGACGCGATCGCGTCGAGCACCCGCGTGGCGTTGGACACCGGGCCGACCAGGGCGTCCACCAGCTGATTGGCCGCGTCCACATTGGCGGCCCAGGCCCCCGGGCCGGGGCTAGCGGTGATCCGCTCGTCCAGCCTCCCCTGGCGGACCACCTCGCGGCGCACCCGGTGCAGCTCCCCGGACAAATGCGCGTTGCGCACCGCGAGCTGGTTGAAGACCCCGGCCATCTCACCGACCAGACCCTCGGCCGAGGTGTCCGCGCGGACGGTGAAGTCGCCGTCGCACAGGGCGTTCATCGCCGCCAGCAGAGACCGCAGGTCGGCCGCGGACGCGGTCTCCGCACCGCGCGCCGGGCCGGAGGGCCGAGCGTTTTCCGGACATTCCACGGGCGGGTCCGGGGAAGCGTCGGTGGTGATCGGGTCGAGAGCCATGGCGTCGTCCCTTAAAGATCATTCATATCCCCCTGTCTGTCATAATATGGCACCTAGATAGCCTAAACAGCCCGTATTGCCCTGGAGCCGCACGTGGGAGCTTTGATTCCTCTCGCGCGTGAGTCCGTCTCGCGGACGACGCTGCCCGGGAGCGTGCGCGCGCCCGGCGCGGCCCGCGCCTTCGTCCGTACGGCGCTCACGGGACGGAGCGCGGCGGAGGCGTTCGCCCCGGTCACCCTCGATGAGCGGGCGATCGACGACGCGGTGCTGCTGGTGAGCGAGCTGGTCACCAATGCCGTGCTGCACGCGGGAACCCGGGTCGAGGTGGTCTGCCGGCTCCAGCCCGGCGACGGCGCCGCCGGGGAGGGCTACGGGCCGGAGGGCGGCCCCTTCGGACCCGAGGAGACGAGCGGCCCGGACGATGTGCCGAGGGACGTGCCGAGGCGGGCGGGGATCGTCATCGAGGTGGCGGACCTCCACCCCGCCAGCACCGTCTACGGAGGCCCTGAGACCCAGCGGCGGGGCCGCGGCCGCGGGCTCCAGCTGATCGGGGCGCTCGCCGAATCCTGGGGCGTGACCTATCACCGCACCCGTAAGGCGGTCTGGTTCCGGCTGGACGCCGAGCGGGCGGGCACCGAGTTCGACGCCGTCCCCACCAGCGCGCTCGGGCGCGAGCTGCGGTTCGCCGAGACCCTGGCCCCCATCGCACCGCGTGAACAGCGCGATCCGACCGCCGACTGGGTGGACCGCGGCGGACCGTCCTTCCTCGCCGAGGCCAGCGAACTCCTCACCGGCCAGCTCGACGAGAACATGGTGGCCGCCCTCGCCGGGCAGCTCCTGGTGCCCAGGCTGGCCGACTGGTGCGCGGTCTGGCTGACCACCGAGAGCGGCGGGCTCCAGCTCGCCCGCGTCTGGCACAGCGATGAGCACCGTATCGGCGAGCTCCGCGTCTCACTGGAGCGGCATCCGCCGCCGACCGGGCTCGGCTCGGCGGGCACTTCCTGGCCCTGGCCCGGGGTCGCGGACAAACAGGGGACGGGCGGATCGGCGGTGTGCTTCCCGCTGATCGCACACGGCCGCAGCCATGGGGTCCTGCTGCTCGGCCGGGCGGGCGTGCCCCGCATGGCGGAGGGCGTGGTGCGGCTCTCGGAGGACGTGGCGCGGCGGGTGGCCCAGGCGGTGGCCACGGCCCGGCAGTACACCCGTCAGGCGACGATCAGCCGGGCGCTCCAGCGCCGCCAGCTGCCCATGTCGCTCGCCCATATCCCCGGGGTGGACACGGCGATCGTCTACGAGCCGCACGGCGAGGGGCAGACCGTCGGCGGCGACTTCTACGACCTATTCCCCATGGGCGACCGCCGCTGGTGCTTCCTGCTGGGCGACGTCCAGGGCAGCGACCCGGAGGCGATGTCGGTCACCGGGCTAGCCCGCCATCTGGTCCGACTGCTGGCCCGCGAGGGCCATGGAGTGGAGTCGGTGCTCAACCGGCTGAACCAGGCGCTGGTGGAGGAGGACGCGGAGGCGGCGGAGATCGATGGCGAGCAGTCCCGGCCGCGCTTCCTGAGCCTGCTTTACGGGGAGCTGGAGCCGGACCCGGCCGGGGGCGGCGCCCGCTGCACCCTGGCGAGCGCCGGCCATCCGCTGCCGCTGCGGCTGACCACCGAGGGCGCGGTGGCACCCGCCGCCTCCCCGCAGATGCTGCTCGGCATCGACGAGAACCCGGACTTCCACGCCGACACGCTGGCCCTGGAGCCCGGTGAGACGCTGCTGTGCGTCACCGACGGGGTGACCGAGCGGCGCAACGGCCTCCGTCAGCTGGATGACGACGACGGCCTGTCGGACATCCTGCGGGACTGCGTGGGGCTGGGCGCCAAGGCGGTCGCGGAGCGGGTGCGGCGCGCCACGCATGACTTCAGCCCCGAGCCGATCGACGACGATCTGGCGGTACTGGTACTGGAGGCGGTGCCACCGGTGGCGCCGCAGCGGATGGGGTGACGGGGGCGCTCGCGCCGCCGTCGTGGCTGATCGCGCCCCGCGGCGGAGCCGCATATCGATACGGCCCCGCGCCCCTTCGGGCCGCAGACGATCGACGGCGGGTCAGGACACGTCAGCGGAGCACTTCCGCCGAGCGCTCACTCCGTCAGCCCCGCCAGGTCGCGCAGTCGGCGGGCCTGGGCGGCGCGCTCGGCGGCACGCTGCTCCTCGTAGCCGCGGTCCACGGCGCCCCGCAGCAGCGCCTTGGTCTCGACCAAGGCGTCGCGGGGTGAGGCGAGCAGGGCCGCCGCCAGGTCCTGGACCGCGCCGTCGAGTTCGGCGGCGGGCACCACGAGATTGGCCAGCCCGGTCCGCTCGGCCTCCTCGGCGTGGACGAAGCGCCCGGTCGCGCAGATCTCCAGCGCACGGGCGTATCCCACCAGCCCGACCAGCGGATGGGTGCCGGTGAGGTCCGGCACCAGCCCGAGGCTGGTCTCGCGCATGGCGAACTGCGCGTCGTCCGCGCAGACCCGCAGGTCGCAGGCGAGCGCAAGCTGGAAACCGGCCCCGACGGCATGGCCCTGGACGGCGGCGATCGACACGATGTCGTTCCGCCGCCACCAGGTGAACGCGTCCTGGTACCCGGCGATGGTCGCGTCCAGTTCGCTGTCGGAACCGCGCGCCAGGTCGAGGAACGACGGCTCGCCGTCGAACCCCTCGGGCGTGAACGCCTGGCGGTCCAGGCCCGCCGAGAAGGACTTGCCCTCGGCGCGCAGCACCACGACGCGCACGGTGCCCGGCACCAGCTTTCCGGCCTCGGCCAGCGCCCGCCACAGGGCGGGCGACTGAGCGTTGCGCTTCGCCGGGTTGTTCAGGGTCACCGTGGCGACCGTGTCATCGACGGTGAGCTGAACGCCGTCCTTGTCGAGCAGGGTCACAGGGGCCTCCGGTCGGGTGCGGTCAGTACAAGTGACTGCACAGTAACCACCCGGCCGAACCGACGATCAGCCGGGTGGCACCCCTGTCCCTACCTGCTGATGGTGATGGAGCATGCGGGCGATCAGGCCGAGGCTGTCTTCTTGCCTCGCGTCGCACCGCCGCGTCCCCGTAGGGAAACTCCGGATTCGCTGAGCATCCGGTGAACGAATCCGTAGGAACGGCCGGTCTCCTCGGCCAGCGCCCGGATGCTCGCCCCGGAGTCGTACTTCTTCTTCAGGTCTGCCGCGAGCTTTTCGCGCGCGGCGCCGGTCACCCGGCTGCCCTTCTTCAGAGTCTCGGCCACCCGTGCCTCCTCATGGGAAGTGCGCTCTGGACTCTCATGATCACCCCTACAGGCCTTCCTGGCCACCCATTCGGCAAGGTCTGTGGATGAAGGATTGCGGGAAATCGCGGCACGACGGCCTTCGGAAGCAAGGATTCCGGCGCTGTTCAACCTGACACTCTTTCGTGTTCATCGACGAAGAGGCAGGTCAGGGCATACGTGACCTACGTCGCAGACATCCGGACCGGCGCACGGCACGTGGTGTGCGCCGGTGGCCCGCGACGCGCCGCGATACCAGCCGTTCTCACTCAGATGATGGATCACGCCTAGGCCAAATGATCTACAAGAAGGGGATCGGACCGGAGGAACCGGACTCTTGGGGCGGCGCCCGGAACGCCACCCCCGACCCTCCGCCGGGCCCGCACCGCCCGCCGTCGGGCCCCGTCAGGCGAGCGCGACGAGGTCCGCGTACTCCTGGCCCCACAGATCCTCGACACCGTCCGGAAGCAGAATGATCCGCTCCGGCTGAAGCGCGTCCACGGCGCCCTCGTCGTGGGTCACCAGGACCACCGCACCGGCGAAGGTGCGCAGCGCGCCGAGGATCTCCTCGCGGCTGGCCGGGTCGAGGTTGTTGGTGGGCTCGTCCAGGAGCAGCACATTGGCCGAGGAGACCACCAGGGTGGCCAGCGCCAGCCGGGTCTTCTCACCACCGGAGAGCACCCGGGCCGGCTTGTCCACGTCGTCGCCGGAGAACAGGAAGGACCCGAGCGTCTTACGGATGTCGACGAGGTCGAGATCCGGGGCGGCCGAGCGCATGTTCTCCAGGACGGTGCGCTCCGGGTCGAGCGTCTCGTGCTCCTGCGCGTAGTAGCCCAGCTTCAGCCCGTGTCCGGGGGTCACCTGGCCGGTGTCCGGCTTCTCGACCCCGGCCAGCAGCCGCAGCAGGGTCGTCTTACCGGCGCCGTTCAGTCCGAGGATGACGACCCGGGACCCCTTGTCGACGGCCAGGTTGACATCGGTGAAGATCTCCAGGGAGCCGTACGACTTCGACAGCCCCTCCGCGGTCAGCGGGGTCTTGCCGCACGGGGCCGGGTCGGGGAAGCGCAGCTTGGCGACCTTGTCGGACCGCCGGGCCTCCTCCAGACCGGCCAGCAGCTTCTCGGCGCGGCGGGCCATGTTCTGCGCGGCCACGGTCTTGGTCGCCTTGGCGCGCATCTTGTCGGCCTGCGCGTTGAGCGCCGCGGCCTTCTTCTCGGCGTTGGCGCGCTCGCGCTTGCGACGCTTCTCGTCGGCCTCGCGCTGGGCCTGGTAGAGCTTCCAGCCCATGTTGTAGATGTCGATCACCGAGCGGTTGGCGTCGAGGTAGAAGACCTTGTTGACCACCGTCTCGACGAGGTCGGCATCGTGGGAGATGACGAGGAAGCCGCCGCTGTAGGTCTTCAGGTAGTCCCGCAGCCAGGTGATCGAGTCGGCGTCGAGGTGGTTGGTGGGCTCGTCCAACAGCAGGATGTCGGAGTCCGAGAAGAGGATCCTGGCCAGCTCGACCCGGCGCCGCTGACCGCCGGAGAGCGTATGGAGCGGCTGGCCGAGCACCCGGTCGGGCAGGCCGAGGCTGGCGGCGATGGTCGCGGCCTCCGCCTCGGCGGCGTATCCGCCCTTGGTGAGGAACTCGGTCTCCAGACGCTCGTACTTCTTCATCGCGCGCTCGCGGGTGGCGCCCTTGCCGTTGGCCATCCGGTCCTCGTTCTCGCGCATCTTACGGAGCACGGAGTCGAGCTCGCGGGCCGAGAGGATGCGGTCACGGGCGAGGACGTCGAGGTCGCCGGTGCGCGGGTCCTGCGGGAGGTAGCCGACCTGACCGGAGCGGGCGATGGTGCCGCCGGCCGGGATGCCCTCACCGGCCAGGCACTTGGTGAGCGTGGTCTTGCCCGCGCCGTTGCGGCCGACCAGACCGATGCGGTCGCCCCTGGCGATGCGGAAGGAAGCGGACTCGATGAGGACGCGGGCGCCGGCACGCAGCTCGACGCCGGAGGCGGTGATCACGGGAATTACTCCTGGGCAGGGTGGACGGCGGACGGGACGGACGAGGGCGGCCGACGCCGTCTAATGCACGAGGAGAATTGCCATGCGGCTAGTTTAGCGGGGCGGGCAAGTCGATTTTCCCCGGGCTTTCCCCCCGGCCGCCCCTGCCTCAGGCCCCGCCCGTGTGCACCTGGAAGGCCGCCCGGCGCACCGCCTTGGCCAGGGCCGGATCGGGGTGGGCCGCGGCCAGCGCCACCAGGACCTGCACGGTGCGGGGGTGCCCCACCGCCCGTACCTCCGCCAGCAGCGCGGGCACGGTGCCCTGGACGGCGGACTCCAGGTGGCGGACGAGCAGCGGGCCCTCCCCGTGGTCGGAGATGGCCGCGGCGGTGTCCACCCACAGCCAGGTGGCCTCCTCGCGGGTGAGCGCGTCCAGCGCCTCGTCCGGGTCGGCGCCCTCGTGCTCGGCGAGCCACAGGAGCGCGTACGGCCGCAGACACGATTCGTCGACGACGGCCCGCACGTTGGGCTCGGCGGGCGCCCCGACGACGCGCAGCGCCTCGAAGGCGAGCCCGCGCAGCAGCGCGTCGTCGCCACGCGCCGCGTCGATGAGCTCGACGACGGCGCTGCCGACGGGGCGGGCGGCCAGCCAGGCGCGGTACTCGGCACGGGCCGGGCCCGGGGTCAGGCCCGCACAGCCGCGCAGCATGTCGGCGGCGTGCTGCTCGATGTTCCCGGCCGGGCTCTGGGCGGCGACGCAGATCTGCTCGAGCTTGACCCACACCGCCCAGTTGCCGAGCGCGGTCAGCTCGGCCTCCCGGCGGTCGCCCTTGGCGTCGTCGGCGGCGCTCCCGGCGCCCTCCGGCCCCTCCGGCCCGTCCTGGGGTTCCTCCCGCACCGTGAGCGCCCCGACGGACGAGAGGGCGTCCAGGGCCCAGTCGAGCAGCCCCTCCAGCGTGGCGGCGTCCTCGGCGTCCTTGGCGTCGTCGGCGCTCGCGGTGCCCCCGGCGTCCCCGGCGCCCTCCGCGTGCTCCCGGTCCTCCGTGACCTCCTGGGGGACCTCGCACCGCTCGGTGCGCAGCTCGGCGACCCGCTGCCGGAGCATGTCCAGCAGGGTGGAGATCGGCACGGGACCGGCCGAGAGCTGCAACAGGGAGAGCAGCTGCGGTACGGCCTCGACGACCTCAGCGACCGCCGTCGGCTCGGCCGTCTCGGGGGCGGGGCAGGCCAGGGACCACGCGTCCAGGAGCGCGACCCAGCCCCGCAGTACGGCGCTGTCGTCCCGGTCCCACGCCTGGAGCCGCCAGCCGGGGCGGGTGGTGCCCGCGTGGTGCTCGATGAGGCCGATGAGGCGGGCGCGGTCCCAGTCGGTCCGCACCTCCCGCTCGCTCACCCCGAGCGCCTCGGTGGCGCGGGCGGCGGCCTCGTCGGACAGCGCGCCGGGCGCGCCGTGCTCGGCCGCGGCCCAGTGTGCGATCGCCACGGCCCCGGTGAGCCCCGCCCGGGCCTGCCGGGCCAGCTCCGACGGCGGCGGAGTGCCCTCCGGCGGACGGGGCGCCGGTCTTGAGCCGCGGTTCACCGCGGGCCGGCGGGCCGTGGCCATCGGCCGGTTACGGACAAGTCGGAGCCGGGAGTCGCGCGGAGTACGGGACGTCACGGAAGCAGTCTCGCCTTTGACGGCCCGAAAGCCCAATCGGCACCCGTCCGGCGGTCGCCGCGAAGGGTTCACGCCATCTTACGGACGCTTCCGCCGCCGCCCCGCGAACGCTTCCCGCGCCGCCCCGCACGCGCTTTCGCGATCGCCTTATGGGCGCTACAGGAGGTCGGACGGTGCGGGAAATCGCCTTACGGGCGCTACAGGAGCGGTATCAGAAAGCGCCGCAGCGCCTCCTCGTACGCCTTGGGGTCCGCGTTCCACATGGCCGCGTGCGGGGCCTGCCGCACCGTGTGAAGGGTCACCAGATCACGTCGGCGGTCGACGAGTTCGCGCGAGACGTGCCAGGGCGCGAGGGTGTCGTCGGGGCCGTGGGCGACGAGCGTGGGCACGGACAGCCGCTCCGGGTCGGCCACCTCCGGGAGCCTGCTGTCGTGGAGTCCGGTGCGCCCCTCGGCGGCGCGCAGGGCGAGCGGGAGCAGCGGCGCGGGGATGCCGCGGGCCGCGGCGAGGGCGCGCAGGGTGGCCTGCCAGTCGAGCACCGGGGAGTCCAGGACGAGGCCGATGACGCGGTGCCGCAGCGCGGAGTTCGCGGCGGCGTGGAGGGCCATCGAGGCGCCGATGGACCAGCCGTGCAGCACGACCCCGGTCGCCCCGTAGCCCACCGCGTAGCGGATGGCCGCGTCCAGGTCGCGCCACTCGGTGTCGCCGAGGTGGGATATGCCGTCCTCGGAGCGCGGGGCGCCGGGGTCGCCGCGGTAGGCGAGGTCGAGCACCGGCACCCGCAGCTGCCGCAGGAAGGGCATGACGACCATAGGGTGCTCACGGGTGGTGCCGAGGCCATGCGTGGTGATCACCCAAGTGGAGCGTTCGCCGGGGATGAACCAGGCGGGCAGCGGACCGAGTTCGGCGGGCACGTCCACGTCGGCGTGGTCGATGCCGAGCGTGTCCCGTGGGTTGCCGATGTGCACCTGGGGCGTCAGCCGGACCCGGGTGCCGGGGGTGAGCTCGCCGTGGGTGACCCGCTCCAGGCGGCGCACGACGCAGTCGGCGGGGTGCGGGGCGTCCTCGATGACGGGGCCGACGACGGCGTGGCAGGAGCGGCCGGTGAGGCCGTAGGTGCCGGGGCGCAGGGAGGCGAGCGAGCGGGTCAGGGTGATCTGGCCGGCCGCGGTCGCGTGGACGGTCAGCGGCGCCTCGTGCGGCAGCGGACGGTCGGGGGCCGGTTTCAGCGCAGCGCTGGTGGCGTACCGTCCGGCCGCCACCGCGGCCACGCCGACACTCAGCAGGGTGGTGGCGGCCGCGACCGCCGTTGTTCGCAGACGCATCCCTCCCAGTGTGGTCGGGGAGGCCGCGCCCGGCCAGCGGGCGTCCCCGGCCGGGTGACCGCCCGGGGCGGGGCCCGGGGCGGGGCCGAGGGTGCGCCGGGCGGGGACATGCCGGGCGGGGTCCGGGGCATGCCGGGCGGGCCTGGGACGTGCCGGGGCGGGCTCAGCCCTTCTGGCCGTAGCCGCTCAGCTTCTCGGCGGCGCGCCGCATCTCGTCCGGCGGGATCAGGGAGGGGGTGCGGCCGGGGACGGAGACCGCGGTGAGCCAGACCCGGCACATCCATTCGAGCTGGGCGGTGCGGTCGTACGCCTGGTCCAGGGTGGCGCCGTGGACGACGGTGCCGTGGTTGCGCAGCAGACAGCCGCTGCGGTCGCGCAGCGCCTCGAGCATGGCGTCGGCCAGTTCGTCCGTGCCGTAGAGCGCGTACGGCGCGACGCGGACCGGGCCGCCGAGGGCCGCGGTCATGTAGTGGATCGCGGGGAGCTCGTCGACGAGCGTGGAGACGGCCGTGGCGTGGACGGCGTGGGTGTGGACCACGGCCTCCGCGTCGGTCTCCCGGTAGACCGCCAGGTGCATGGGCAGCTCGCTGGTGGGCTTCAGCGTGCCGAGGACCTGCCGCCCGTCCAGGTCGACGGCGACGGCGTCCCTGGGGCCGAGCCGGTCGTAAGGGACACCGCTCGGGGTCACCAGGACGGTGTCGCCGACCCGGGCCGAGACATTGCCCGAGGTGCCGACGACCAGGCCGTCCGCGGTGGTCCTGCGGGCCGTACTCACCACCTGCGTCCATGCCTGCCGCAGGGGATGCGTCAGCCGCGGCTGCGGCTGCCGCGTGGATCGCGACTGGGTCACCTGCCCTCACCTCCGAGGCCCGATCCTTCCAGGCGGCCGCCGACCGCGCGGCGGCAGGACCGGAACGGGCACGGCGGGCGACTACGACCGTGCCTCGTGGGCACCCGGCTCCGGGCGGGTGAACGCAGGGGGACGACGGACGCCCGCGAGACCGGTCCCGGGGCCTGCTCCGGCGGCCCTCGATCGCGGCTCAACTCCCCTACGACATGGGAACGTAGGCTGAAATTCACTGGGCTTTAGCGATCCCGCAACCATGTCACCGCGATGCCCTGCTCAGTTCATCTCCCGTTCACCCTGTTTCCTTACGTTCACCGTGCCACTAACGACCTTCGAACTGATTGACCGGGTGTATGGAACACATCACGCTTCTCATCGGGATCGTGATCGTCACGGCCTTGGTGTTCGACTTCACGAACGGCTTTCACGACACGGCTAACGCCATGGCCACCACCATCTCCACGGGAGCGCTCGGGCCCAGGGTGGCGGTGGCGATGTCGGCCGTCCTCAATCTCGTCGGCGCGTTCCTGTCCGTGGAGGTGGCCAAGACCATCTCCGGCGGGATCATCGACGAGGGCTCCGGTATCCAGCCAGAAGTGATCTTCGCGGGGCTCGTCGGCGCGATCCTGTGGAATCTGGTGACGTGGCTCGCCGGACTCCCCTCCAGCTCCTCGCACGCCCTGTTCGGCGGTCTGATCGGCGCCACCGTGGTCTCCGTCGGCCTAGACGGGGTCAACGGCGACGCGATCGTCATGAAGGTCCTGATCCCCGCCGTCGCCGCGCCGATCGTGGCCGGCATCGCCACGCTGGCCGCCACCCGGCTCACCTACCGGCTCGGCCGCGACCGCTCCCCCGAGGACACCGCGAAGGGCTACCGCGCGGGGCAGATCGCCTCGGCCGCCCTGGTCTCCCTGGCCCACGGCACCAACGACGCCCAGAAGACGATGGGCGTGATCACCCTGGCGCTGGTCACCGGGAACGTGGTGTCGCCCGACGCCGACCCGCCGCTGTGGGTCATCGTCTCGGCGGGCCTGGCCATCGCGCTCGGCACCTACCTGGGCGGCTGGCGCATCATCCGCACCATGGGCAAGGGCATCACCGACATCCAGCCGCCACAGGGCTTCGCCGCCCAGACCGGCGCCGCCACCGTCATCCTCGCCTCCTCCCACATCGGCTTCGCGCTGTCCACCACCCAGGTCTGCTCCGGCGCCGTCATGGGCGCCGGTGTTGGCCGTAAGGGCGCCGTGGTGCGCTGGTCGACCGCGGGCCGGATGGTGGTCGCCTGGGTGCTGACCCTGCCGGCCGCCGGTCTGGTGGCCGGGGCCGCCGCGCTCCTGGCCGACCAGGGGAACGCGGGAATCACGGCGGTGGCTGTGCTCGCCGTCCTGGCCTGCGGGGCGATCTGGATGCTGTCGCGCCGCAAGCCCGTGGACCACACCAACGTCAACGAGGTCGGCACCCAGGAGCCGGTGGGCGCCGTCACGGCCGCCCTGCGGTCCGTGGCCCCGCCGCCCGCCGGTGCGTCGAGCGCCGCCCCCGAGGACGGCACCTCGGAGAGCACGCCCGAGCAGACCCCCACCCCCGCCGTCGCGAGCAGCACCACCCGCTAAGGAGCCAGGAAACATGAGCATCGACTGGGCGGCACTCGGCCAGGTCTTCGGCATCAGCCTCGCGGTGACGGTCGCCATGGTGGGCGTCTTCACCCTGGGCATCGTCGGCACCTCCCGTAAGGCGGCACCGGAGCAGGGCGGCACGGCCGCCGCCGTGCCCGGGGGCGCGGTGGGCACCTCCCCGCTCGCGCGCACCGGCGCGTACGCCTGCTTCGCGGTGTGCGCCGCGGTCGTGGCGTACGGCATCTACCTGATCGTCGCCTGATATCTGATCGTCGTCTGAGGCCCCAGCTTCCCCGAACGCCCCACCGGCCGCCGGATGGCGGCGCTGACCAGCGCCGACCGTCCGGCGGCCGTTCCGTGAGGGGCGGTTGTCTGTGGGGCTCGGCACACTCGGGCGACATGGGTCATATGCGAGTTGACGGCCATTCGCGGCCCATGGTGGACTTCCCGAGCCAAACGGCGGCAGGAGAGGAAGCCGGTGAGAATCCGGCGCGGTCCCGCCACTGTCACCGGGGAGCGCCCTCCCATCGCCTGTATTGGGGTCACGGCTCGTCCGTACGGTTCGTCGCGTACGCGGGGCTGGAAGACCGGGAGGGCCGCGGATCCGGGAGCCAGGAGACTCTCACCGCCGGTCACGTCGAACCAGGGCGCGGACCCTGAGTGAGGACATACCGCCATGCCCGGCATCGCCACGCCGCCAGCCCTCCCTGCCCGCTTCGGCTCTTCCGGCCCCTCCGGCCCGTCTGGTCCCGCATCGCCGCGCCGAGGCGTGACGGCGGCCTGACGGATGCGTGCCGACCACGCCTCGTTCGCGTGCGGTGCGGCCCTCGGCTTCCTCGGCGACCTCGCCACGGGTGATCCGCGCCGCGGCCATCCGGTGGCCGCGTTCGGGCGCGCCGCCGCGGCCGCCGAGCGCCTGCTGTGGCGCGACCACCGGGGTTACGGGGCCCTGCACACCGCGTTGTGCGCGGGCGGCGCGGCCGCCGGTGCCGCGCTGCTGACCCGCGCCGTACGAGGCCTTGACGGCCGCCGTGGCGCGGAGGTCGCGCTGACCGCCGCCGCCACCTGGGCCGTGCTGGGGGGCACGAGCCTGGGCCGTGAGGCACGGGCCGTCGGCAGGGCGCTGGCCGTCGGCGACCTCGAGGTCGCCCGGGAGCGGCTGCCGCATCTGTGCGGCCGTGATCCGCAGGCGCTGGACGGGCCGCAGATCGCCCGCGCGGTCGTCGAATCGGTCGCCGAGAACACCTCCGACGCGGTCGTGGGCGCGCTGGTGTGGGGCGCCGTGGGCGGTGTGCCGGGGCTCATAGGTTTCCGCGCGGTCAACACCCTGGACGCCATGGTGGGCCACAAGTCGCCGCGCTACCGGCGGTTCGGCTGGGCGGCGGCCCGGCTGGACGATGTGGCCGGCTGGCCGGGTGCGCGCCTTACGGCGGCCCTGGCGACGCTCGCGGGCCCCGATCCGCGCGGTGCGTGGCGCGCCTGGCGGCGGGACGGCCGGCGCCATCCGAGCCCCAACGCGGGCCCCGTGGAGGCGTCCTTCGCGGGTGCGCTCGGTGTCCGGCTGGGCGGCACCCTCGCGTACGGCGGCCGGGTCGAGCACCGGCCGGTGCTCAACTCCGGCGGGCGGCCGGTGGAGTCGGCCGACATCGAGCGGGCGATACGGCTGTCGCGGCGCGCCGGCGTCCTGGCGCTCGGGGTGTCCATGGCGGCCCGGCCGGTGCTGCGGGCGTTGACGGGACGGCCCGGGGCCTTGGGAAGGGGCGGCGGATGAGCGGGATACGCGGTAAGGGCGGCACGGACGGTTCCGGGGCGCGCGGTGGGGGGCTGCTGGTCGCGGGCACGACCTCCGACGCGGGCAAGAGCGTGGTGACGGCCGGGATCTGCCGGTGGCTCGCCCGTAAGGGCGTCAGCGTGGCGCCCTTCAAGGCGCAGAACATGTCGCTCAACTCCTTCGTCACCCGGGAGGGGGCGGAGATCGGGCGGGCCCAGGCCATGCAGGCCGCCGCCGCGCGCGTCGAGCCGAGCGCGCTGATGAACCCGGTCCTGCTGAAGCCGGGCAGCGACCGCAGCAGCCAAGTGGTGCTGCTGGGCAGGCCGGTGGGCGAGCTGAGCGCGCGCGGGTACTTCGGCGGGCCCGGAGCCCCCTCGCCCGGCGAAAGGCTCTCTGCGGGGCGTGAGGCGCTGCTGGGGACCGTCACGGAATGCCTGGAGGAGCTGCGGAGCACCCATGACGCGGTGATCTGCGAGGGCGCGGGCAGCCCCGCCGAGATCAATCTGCGCCGCACCGACATCGTCAACATGGGGCTGGCGCGCGCCGCCGGGCTTCCGGTCGTGGTGGTCGGGGACATCGACCGCGGTGGCGTCTTCGCGTCCTTCTTCGGCACGACCGCGCTGCTGTCGGCGGCGGACCAACGGCATGTGGCCGCCTACTTGGTGAACAAGTTCCGCGGCGATGTGAGCCTCCTGGAGCCCGGTCTCGAGATGCTGCGCGACCTCACCGGGCGCCCGACCGTCGGGGTGCTCCCGTTCGCCCACGGGCTGGGCATCGACGAGGAGGACGGGCTGCGGGTGTCGCTGCGCGGCGCGGTGCGGGAGAGCGTCGTGGCGCCCCCTTACGGTGCGGATGTCCTACGGATAGCGGTGGCCGCCGTGCCTCTGATGTCCAACTTCACGGACGTGGACGCGCTGGCGGCGGAGCCGGGCGTGATCGTGCGGTTCGTGGACCGGCCCGAGGAGCTGGCCGACGCCGATCTGGTGGTGCTGCCGGGCACCCGGGGCACCGTAAGGGCGCTGGAGTGGCTGCGTGAGCGCGGGCTGGCCGACGCGATCGCCCGGCGGGCCGCCGAGGGCCGTCCGGTGCTGGGCGTCTGCGGCGGCTTCCAGGCGCTCGGGGAGCGCATCGAGGACGAGGTCGAGTCGAAGGCCGGGACGGTCGCCGGGCTCGGGCTGCTGCCGGTGCGGGTGCGGTTCGCGGCCGAGAAGACCCTGGCCCGGCCGGTGGGCGAGGCGCTCGGCGAGCGCGTGGAGGGCTACGAGATCCACCACGGGGTCGCCGAGCTGCTGGACGGGGCCGAGGAGCCCTTCCTGGACGGCTGCCGGGTGGGCTCGGTATGGGGCACGCACTGGCACGGCTCGCTGGAGAGCGACGGCTTCCGGCGGGCGTTTCTGCGGCGGGTGGCCGCCGCGGCGGGCCGGGCGTTCGTCCCCGCGCCTGACACCCGCTTCGGGGAGCTGCGCGAGGAGCAGCTCGACCGCCTCGGCGACCTGATCGAGGAGCACGCCGACACGGACGCGCTGCTGCGGCTCATCGAGGAGGGCGTCCCGGAGGGCCTGCCGTTCGTCCCTCCGGGGGTGCCAGGGGGGATGACATGAGGAACCCCCGCCCCCACACCGGACCGCTGTGCCCACGCACCCCAGGAGGTATCGCCGCGTGACCACCACCTACCCCTTCAGCGCGATCGTCGGCATGGACGGCCTGCGGCTCGCCCTGCTCCTCAACGCCGTCTCCCCAGCCGTGGGCGGCGTCCTGGTGCGCGGTGAGAAGGGCACGGCCAAGAGCACCGCCGTAAGAGCGATCGCCTCGCTGCTGCCCGAGGTGGACGTGGTGGCCGGGTGCCGGTTCTCCTGCGATCCGACCGCGCCCGACCCGTCCTGCCCGGACGGGCCCCATGAGCCGGGCACCGGCGAGGCACGTTCCGCGCGGATGGTCGAACTTCCCGTGGGCGCCTCCGAGGACCGGCTGGTGGGCGCGCTCGACATCGAGCGGGCGCTGTCGGACGGCGTGAAGGCCTTCGAGCCCGGGCTGCTCGCGGACGCCCACCGAGGGGTGCTCTACGTCGACGAGGTCAATCTGCTGCACGACCATCTGATCGACCTGCTGCTCGACGCGGCCGCCATGGGCGCCTCCTACGTGGAGCGCGAGGGGGTGTCCGTACGGCATGCGGCGCGCTTCCTCCTGGTGGGCACCATGAATCCCGAAGAGGGCGAGCTGCGGCCGCAGTTGCTGGACCGCTTCGGCCTCACGGTGGAGGTCGCGGCGTCCCGGGACACCGAGGAGCGGGTCGAGGTGGTGCGGCGGCGGCTGGCGTACGACGAGGATCCCGAGGGGTTCGCGGCGCGCTGGGCGGCGGACGAGGAGGCCCTGCGGGAGCGCATCGCGGCGGCGCGCGCCCTGCTGCCGCGGGTGGCTCTCGGCGACCGCGCGCTGCGGCAGATCGCGGCGGTGTGCGCCGGGTTCGAGGTGGACGGGATGCGCGCGGACATCGTGACGGCCCGTACGGCGGCCGCGCTGGCCGCCTGGGCGGGGCGCACCGACGTCCGGACCGAGGACGTACGGGGGGCCGCGCTGCTGTCGCTCCCCCACCGACGGCGGCGGGCTCCGTTCGACGCGCCGGGGCTCGACGAGGACAAACTGGACGAGATCCTGCGGCAGTTCGAGGAGGACGACCCGGAGCCGGATCCGGACCCGGGTCCCGAGGACGGGCCGGGCGGCTCGGGGCCGGATGACGCGGGCGGCCCCGAGGGCGGACCGCGGGAGGGCGCGGGCGACGGGGCGCGCGAGCAGGCACCGCCCGCCGAGCCCGAGCCGTCCGTCCCCGACCAGCGAACGGGTGAGCACGAGACGGCCGACCGCGAATCCGACTCCGCACCGGCCGACCGCGACGGTGGGGCGGACGAAGCGGACGGCGGTGCGGGCGGGGCCGGAGGCGAGCGGGCGGCCGTGGGCGCCGCCGAACCGTTCCGGACCCGGCGGCTCGACGTCCCCGGCCTGGGCGAGGGCGCGGCAGGGCGTCGCTCGCGCGCCCGCAGCGCGCACGGCCGCACCACCGGAGCGCGCCGCCCGCGGGGCACGCTCTCCGCGCTGCACCTGTCGGCGACCGTCCGGGCGGCCGCCCCGCACCAGCTGGCGCGCGGCCGGCGCGGGCCGGGGCTGCTGGTGCGCCGGGACGATCTGCGCGAGGCGGTGCGCGAGGGGCGGGAGGGCAACCTCGTCCTGTTCGTGGTGGACGCGTCGGGCTCGATGGCCGCGCGCAAGCGGATGAGCGCGATCAAGGGCGCGGTGCTGTCGCTGCTGCTGGACGCCTACCAGCGGCGGGACAAGGTCGGGCTGATCACCTTCCGGGGCGCGGACGCCGAGCTGGCGCTGCCGCCCACCTCGTCGGTGGACACGGCCGCCGCACGGCTGGAGCGGCTGCCGACGGGCGGCCGTACGCCGCTGGCGGCCGGGCTGTTGAAGGCCCGGGAAGTGTTGCGAGTGGAGCGGCTGCGGGATCCCGCACGCCGTCCGCTGCTGGTCGTGGTGACCGACGGGCGGGCCACGGAGGCGCGGCGGTCCGGCGGGCCCACGCCGGTCGAGCGGGCCGGGCGCGCGGCGCGGATGCTCGCGGGCGACGGGGTCGCCTCGGTGGTCGTGGACTGCGAGTCGGGGCCGGTTCGGCTGGGGCTCGCGGGCGCGCTCGCCCGCGAACTGCGGGGCACACCGGTGACACTCGACGAGCTGCGCGCGGACAGCGTGACCGCGCTGGTGCGCGATGTACGAACCGTTTCGAACCCCCGGAGGGCCGCCTGATGCCGCAAGGACAACCGACCGTCGTGCCGGACGACGGGCTGACCACCCGCCAGCGCCGCAACCGTCCGCTGGTGCTCGTCCACACCGGTCAGGGGAAGGGCAAGTCGACCGCGGCGTTCGGGCTGGCGCTGCGGGCGTGGAACCAAAACTGGCCGGTCGGTGTATTCCAATTTGTAAAGTCCGCGAAATGGCGGGTCGGTGAGGAGCGTGCGCTGCGCGTCCTCGGCGACTCGGGCGAAGGGGGGACCGTCGCATGGCACAAGATGGGCGAGGGCTGGTCGTGGGTCCAGCGCGACATGGCTTCCAGCGAGGAGGCCGCACGCGAGGGCTGGGAGCAGGTCAAGCGCGATCTCGCGGCGGAGACATACCGGCTCTATGTGCTGGACGAGTTCGCGTATCCGATGCACTGGGGCTGGGTGGACCCCGACGAGGTGGTGGCGGTGCTGCGGGACCGGCCCGGGACGCAGCACGTCGTCATCACGGGGCGTAACGCGCCGGCTCAGCTGCTGGATTTCGCCGATCTGGTCACCGACATGTCCAAGGTCAAGCATCCGATGGACGCCGGTCAGAAGGGCCAGCGAGGCATCGAGTGGTGAGTGTCCCGCGCCTGGTGATCGCGGCGCCCGCCTCGGGCAGCGGGAAGACGACGGTCACGGCGGGGCTGATGGCCGCCTTCGCGGAGCGCGGTCTGGATGTGTCCCCGCACAAGGTCGGCCCGGACTACATCGACCCTGGCTATCACGCGCTCGCGATCTCCTCGGCCGCCTCTTCGGGCGCCTCGGTGGCCGGCCGGTCGCGGGTGGGGAATGCGCGCCCGGGCCGGAATCTGGACGCCTATCTGTGCGGTCCGGACCGGATCGCGCCGCTGTTCCTGCATGGGGCGGCGGGCTGCGATCTGGCCCTGGTCGAGGGGGTGATGGGCCTGTTCGACGGGGCGGCCGGGCAGGGCGAGCTGGCCTCGACGGCGCATGTGGCCAAGCTGCTGCGGGCGCCGGTGGTGCTGGTGGTGGACGCGTCGTCGCAGTCGCGGTCGGTGGCAGCGCTGGTGCATGGCTTCGCCTCCTGGGACCCCGGGGTGCGGGTCGCGGGGGTGATCCTCAACAAGGTCGCTTCGGACCGTCACGAGGCGATGCTGCGCGAGGCGCTGGAAGGGTGCGGGGTGCCGGTGTTCGGCGCGCTGCGCCGGACGCGGGCGGTGCGGGCCCCGAGCCGCCATCTGGGTCTGGTGCCGGTGGCCGAGCGCCATGCGGAGGCGGTCGATTCGGCAGCCGCGCTGGCCGCCCGAGTGCGGGAGGGCTGCGATCTCGACGGGCTGCTGGCGCTGGCGCGCAGCGCACCGCCGCTGTCCGGGCGGGCCTGGGATCCGGAGGAGGAGATACACCGGGCGATGGACGCCGTCCCCGGTGCCGGGGTCCGGGGCGGCCGGGCGGCGCGGCCGGTGGTCGCCGTGGCGGGCGGGGCCGCGTTCACCTTCTCGTACGCGGAGCACGCCGAGCTGCTCACGGCCGCCGGGGCGCGGGTCGTCCCCTTCGACCCGCTGCGGGACGAGCGCCTCCCCGAGAGCACCGGCGGTCTGGTGATCGGCGGCGGGTTCCCGGAGGTCTACGCCCCCGAGCTGTCCGCGAACGAGCCGCTGCGCACCGCCGTCGCCGGGCTCGCCGCGTCCGGCGCGCCCATCGCCGCCGAATGTGCCGGCCTGCTGTATCTGGCGCATTCGCTGGACGGGGAGCCGATGTGCGGGGTGCTGGCCGCGAAGGCACGGATGTCGGAACGTCTGACGCTGGGCTACCGTGAGGCCGTGGCCGTCTCCGACACCTCACTCGCCGCCGCGGGGACACGGGTGCGCGGCCATGAGTTCCACCGCACCACCATCGTGCCCGGAGCGGGGCCGGAGCCCGCCTGGGGGCTCGTCCACCCGGAGCGTCGTACCGAAGGGTTCGCACAGGGAGATGTGCATGCCTCCTATCTGCATGTGCACTGGGCCTCGGTCCCAGGGGCGGCGGCCCGGTTCGTCGACAGATGTGCGCCCCCTGCCGGTTGAGCCGAGGCGGTGAGCTGACGTGGAGGTCATCGGCTGGGGCACGGCGTCTCCCCCGCCCGCGGCACCGCTTGTCGTCGGGGTCGGGGCCGGCCGGGGCGTATCCGCCGACGAGGTGCTCGGGCTGGTCGAGGCCACCCTGGCGGAGGCGGGCCTTCCGCCGCGGGGCGTCGCCGAGTTGGCTACGGTCGAGGCCAAGGCCGGGGAGGCCGGGCTGCTGACGGCGGCCGAACGGCTGGGGGTGCCGCTGTGCGGATACCCGGCGGAGGCGCTGGCCGCGGTGGAGGTGCCGAACCCGTCCACGGCACCGCTCACCGCCGTGGGCACGGCCGGGGTCGCCGAGGCGGCCGCGCTGCTGGCCGCCGGTCCGGGGGGCCAACTGCTCGTCGCCAAGCGGAAGTCCACGCCACACGGCCGCCCCGGGAAGGCCACCTGCGCCGTCGCCCGCCGCCCGGCGGCGGTCAAATCCGGGCAGGGCGGGCAGCGAAGACCTGCCGTCGACCGCCCCGACGCAGGTCAGTAACGTCTCGGGGCGGAACAGCCCGCCCCCCGCCGACCGTGACACCGCACCACCTGCACCAAGGAGACCTCGTGACGACCCCGCCCGCCCTGCTCATCGCAGGCATCGGCACGCGAGACGAAAGGCATGCCGCCGCCTTCCAGGCATTCGTCAGGGAGTTGGCCGCACGCCACCCGGACCTGCCCGTGGCGGGTGGCCTCACCGGACCGGGCAGCCACCCGCTGTCCGACGCGGTCACCCGGCTCGTCGGGGAAGGGGTGACCCGTTTCGCGGTCGTCCCGATGGCGCTGATCCCGGCGGCTCCCCCCAGAGACGGCATCGCCGCCGCGCTGGCCCAGGAGGCGGAGCGGCACGCCGACGCCTCGTTCGCCTCCGCCCGGCCGCTCGGCCCGCACCGCACACTGCTGAGCCTGCTGGAGCGGCGGCTCGACGAGGCGCTGGGCAATCGGCCCCGGCTGCCCTCGGACCGCGCGGAGACGACCGTGCTGCTGGTGGGCGACGGTTCGCCGCTCCCCGAGGCCAACGCCGAGGTGCACCGCGCGGCCCGGCTGCTGTGGGAGGGCCGTGGCTTCGCGGGCGTCGAGGTGGCCTTCGCCTCGCTCGCCGCCCCCGATGTGGCCTCCGGCCTGGACCGCTGCGCCAAGCTGGGGGCGCGGCGGGTCGTGGTACTGCCGTACTTCCTGTTCGAGGGTGATGCCCTGGAGCGGGTGCGGCAGCAGGCGGAGGGCTGGGGGCTCGCCCACCCCGAGGTCGAGGTGGTCTCGGCCGATGTCATCGGCCCGGCGCGGGAGTTGGCCGACCTGGTCATGGATCGCTATGAGGAGGTGGCCGACACCAGCGAGCGCGCCGGGTTCAGCGATGAGGCCCATGCCTTCGCGCATCCGGATGCCCACGCCGATGTCCGCTGAGCCGTCGGCGATGGCCGCTGAGCCCTCGGCGATGGCCCCTGACGCATCGGCGGATCTGCCCGCGGAAGGGTCCGGCGCCGATGGCGGGGCCGCCGGGTTCGATCTGCGGCATCACGGGGACGCGGAGGTGCGGGGTGCCGATGCCGCCCTGACGGACCTCGCGGTCAACGTCCGGGCCGGTACGCCTCCGGACTGGCTCAAGGCCCATATCGCCGCGTCCCTCGACGGGCTGGCCGCCTATCCGGACGGGCGGGTGGCGCGGGAGGCGGTCGCCGCGCGCCATGGGCTTCCGGTCGGCCGGGTGCTGTTGACGGCGGGCGCCGCGGAGGCGTTCGTCCTGCTCGCCCGCGCCATACCGGCCCGGCGGCCGGTGGTGGTGCATCCGCAGTTCACCGAGCCGGAGGCGGCGCTGCGGGACGCGGGGCACACGGTGGAGCGCGTGGTCCTCGATGAGCGGGACGGTTTCCGGCTGGGCCCGGCGGCCGTGCCGGAGGATGCCGATCTGGTGGTGATCGGCAACCCCACCAACCCCACATCCGTGCTGCACTCGGCCGATGCCCTGGCCGGGCTCGCCCGGCCGGGGCGGACGCTGGTGGTGGACGAGGCGTTCATGGACGCCGTCCCGGGTGAGTCGGAGTCCCTGGCGGCCCGCACCGATGTGCCGGGGCTGGTGGTGCTGCGCAGCCTCACCAAGACCTGGGGCCTGGCGGGGCTGCGGATCGGCTATGTACTGGCGGAGCCGGACACCGTCACGGCGCTGGAGCGGGTCCAGCCGCTGTGGCCGGTGTCCAGCCCGGCCCTGGCGGCGGCCGAGGCGTGCTGCACCCCGTCCGCCCTCGCCGAGGCCGCACGGGCCGCCCACCGTACGGCCGCCGACCGGGCCCATCTGGCCGATCGGCTGGCCGAGTTGGCGGAGTCGGCGGAGTCGGCCGAGGTGCGGGTGTGCGGCCCGGCGGCCGGGCCGTTTCTGCTGATCCATGTGACGGGCGCGGCGGCGATCCGCACCCGACTGCGGGAGCTGGGCTTCGCCGTCCGCCGCGGTGACACGTTCCCGGGCCTCGGCCCGGACTGGCTCCGGCTCGCCGTCCGCGACCGCGCCACGACGGATCGCTTCGTCATCGCCTTGACGAAGGCGATAGCGGACACGGCCGCCTGAGCGCTCCGCGGGAAGTGGCGCGAGGTGCGGTCGTCCATCCGCGGCCGCGTCGTGGCTGGTCCCACGCGGTGGAGCCGCATATCGACACAGCCGCGGCGGAGCCGCATATCGACACAGCCCCGCGCCCCTTCGGGGCGCACCCGAACCGCACCGGACTTCAGCGAGGCCGCTTGGCGGACGCTGCCGCCCGACCGCGCCCCACGCGGCGCGGCGCGTGGAGCACGGTCAACTACGGCTCACCCGGGCCCTCATGAGCGGGCCCTGCGGCCGCACGCACCCATGCGTGCGGCCGCCCCGGCCCCGGCACCCGCGCCGGATGGCGCGGGTGCCGGGCCGAACGCCGGCGAACCAGCGTCAGGTGGCGTCGCCGCCGGTGGCGCCGGCTCGGCGGCGGCGGGCCAGGACGACGGCGCCACCGCCCACGGCGAGCAGCAGGGCGCCACCGGCCACCAGGTACGGCGTGGCCGAGCTGCCGCCGGTCTCGGCCAGGTGCTCCGGCTTGGGCTCCGGCTTGGTCTGGGAGCCCACGCTCGGGCTGGGCTCGACCGCCGCGGCCACGGGCGACTCACAGGTCGCCCGGGCGAGGGTGACCTGCCCCTCGACCTCCGAGACGTTCAGCTTGAGCGGGTTCACGGAGACCTTAAGGTTGAGGGCCGTGGCCGCCGCCGTGCGTGAGGTGGTGGCCGTCCGCGACAGGTCGAGCCGGACCTGGCCGAGCGACGGCACATCGACCGTGGTGGTGCCGCTCGTGCGCAAGGTGACCTTCTGACCGAGCACGCTGACGGCGCCGAGCAGGTTGGAGTGGGCGGTCGGCCGCTTCCCGACGGCGCACACCGCCTTCGAGGTCACCTGCTCGACCGTGATCAGCGGCACCGCGGCCAGGCCCGGGACATGCACCTGGGCGTTGACGAGGTTGGAGTACCCCTCGGCGCGCTGCTTGTCCGCGGCGGCCCGGGCGGTGGCCACATCGGCCCGCAGGACATTGAACGGCCGGCCCCCGTCCACGCCGTCCAAGGTCGCGCTGAGCGCCGTCTTGCTGGCGGTCGCGGGCGCTTGCACATCGTTCAACACGACCGAGAGCGGAGCATTGACGGTCTTGTTGAGCAGGGAGACATCGAGATTGGTGCGGAGCACGACCGCACCCGCCTTACCGGTGGTGGCACCGGTGTCGGCCTGCGCGGTCGTCGCGGGCAGCAGGCCCAGGACGGAGACCGCGGCAGCCGCAGTGGCGGCCGCCAGACGGCGGGTGGGCATGCCGAAGTAGGTGTTACTGGAACAGGACACGTGAGTTGACCCCCACAGGAGACATGGAGCCGCCGGCGCCTGCCGCGGGGGACTCCACGGGCGCCGACGGCCTCGACCACGCCATATTTGCGCACTGAGGGTAAACAGGCAGACACATGATGTCCGTTCATCCCAAAGGGTGTGGTTCGCCGCCCAGTTCGAACCACGTTCCCTTCCGGCACCCCTCGCCCCACCCGTCCCCACCCGTCCCCACCTGCCCCCGCCCGTATCGGCCCCAGGCGCCGCGTCAGCCGACGACCCGTCCCCGCAGCACCACCCGCCGCGGCGTCGTCAGCACCCGCACATCGGCGCACGGGTCCGCGTCGTAGACGACGAGATCGGCGGAGGCGCCCTCGGTGAGCCCCGGCCGCCCGAGCCAGTCCCGCGCTCCCCAGGTCGCCGCCGAGAGCGCGTCGCGGACCGGGATACCCGCCTTCACCAGCTCGGCGACCTCCTGCCCGACCAGCCCATGGGCCAGGCCGCCGCCCGCGTCCGTGCCGGTGTAGATCGGGATGCCCGCGTCGTAGGCCGCCCGCACCGTCTCGTAGCGGCGCGCGTGCAGCCGCCGCATATGGTCGGCCCAGCGCGGGAACCTCGCCTCGCCGCCCAGCGCCAGCCGGGGAAAGGTGGCGATGTTGACCAGGGTCGGCACGATCGCCACGCCCCGCTCGGCGAACAGCGGGATGGTCTCCTCGGTGAGCCCGGTGGCGTGCTCGACGCAGTCGATCCCCGCCTCGACCAGCGGAGCCAGGCTCTCCTCGGCGAAACAGTGCGCCGTGACCCGCGCGCCCAGCCGGTGCGCCTCCGCGATGGCCTCCTCGACCGCGCCGCGCGGCCAGCAGGACCCCAGGTCGCCGGTCTCCCGGTCGATCCAGTCGCCGACCAGCTTGACCCAGCCGTCGCCGCGCCGCGCCTCCGCGGCCACATAGGCGACCAGGTCCTCGGGCTCGATCTCATGCGCGTAGTTGCGGATGTAGCGCTTGGTGCGGGCGATATGGCGGCCGGCCCGGATGATGCGGGGCAGGTCCTCGCGGTCGTCGATCCAGCGGGTGTCGGCCGGCGATCCGGCGTCCCGCAGCAGCAGCGCCCCGGCGTCCCGGTCGGTCAGCGCCTGTTTCTCGCTCGTCGAGTCGTCCACCGCCCCATGGGCGTCGAGTCCCACATGGCAGTGGGCGTCGACGAGGCCGGGCAGCGCCCAGCCCTCGATCAGCCGGATGTCCCTGGCCCCGGAGGGCCGCTCGAAGGTGATCCTGCCGTCGACCACCCACAGCTCGTCCCGTACGTCCCCGGCAGCGTCGCCGGTGTCCGGTCCGACCAGGACCCGGCCCTTGATGTGGAGCACCGCGCTATCCCTCATGCAACGCACTGTACGAGACCGGGGCAGGGCGTTGACCGGCCAATTCCCCTCAGCGGGAACGGCGCCACTCGAACAACACGCAGAGCGCTGCTACGCTCACGCAACCCACCGGACGAGCGGCAGTGAGGAGGTCCTCGTGAGCGCTCCCGCCGATGACGCGGCCGCCTCGGGCACCGCGCGAGCCGTACGGATGGACGCGGCGCGCATGGCGGACCCGCCACGGGGTCCGGGGGCCCCGGGGCACATGTCCCCGCAGGCGCCCGACGCACCGGAGGGCCCCGACGGCTTACCCGCCGAAGCCCTATCGGCCGACGCCTTGTCCGCTGCCGCCCTACCGGCCGACGTGCCGCCCGCCGACGCCTTACCGGCCGATCCACAAGCCGAGTTCCGGGACTTCTTCGAGCGGCACCACGCCGAGCTGGCCCGCCTCGCCCATCTGCTGCTCGGCAGCTCCGACGGGGCGGACGACCTGGCGGCCGACGCTCTGGTGGCGGTCTGGCACCAGTGGGACCGGGTGCGGGCCGCCGACCACCCGGCCGCGTACGCCCGTGGTGTGGTCGCCAACCTGGCCCGGTCCCGGATCCGCAGTCTGGTGCGCGAACGGCGCCGTGTGGCGCTCTTCTCCTCGCAGCGCCCCGACCGCGTGGACGACCCGGATGTGTCCGCCGTGGTGGATGTGCAGGCCGCGCTGGTCCGGCTGCCGTTCCGCAAGCGCGCGTGTGTGGTGCTGCGCCACGCCTTCGACCTCTCCGAGCGGGAGACGGCCCGTACGCTGGGCATTTCGGTGGGCACGGTCAAGAGCCAGACCTCACGGGGCATCGCCGAGCTGGAGCGGCTGCTCGGCCCTCCGGACGGCGAGGACGAGGAGGAACTGTCCGCGGCGACCGAGCCCGAACGGACCGGACGGACGGTTCGAACGCTCCGCGCCGGAAACACGGGCCACACAGACCACATGAACCACACCAGTCACACGAGCCACACCGGTCACACAGGTCCAGCCCGCCACTCCGGTCATATAGGCCACGCCGGGCACGCAGGAGGGGGCAGTTGATGATCGAGCATCGCGAGCGCCCCGAGAGCCGCGGCCGCCCCGAGAGCCGCGACGTCGTCGCCGAGCTGCGTACGGCCGCCGCCTCCCATGAGCCGGACCGGATCCGGATGCTGGCCCGGGTCACGGCGGGCATGGCGGCCGACGACCGGCGCCGCGTCCCGCGGAGGAGCCCGCGCTGGACCCGGGTGGTGAGCCCGGTCGCCGGGCTGGCCGCGGCGGTCGCCGCGACGGGGATCGCGGTGGTGGCCACGGACGGTGCCGAGCGACCGCAGACGGTGCGCACCTCGAGCGAGCCAGCCGCGCCCCCGGCGGGCGCGGGCGCCGGCACGAGCAGCGCGGACGCGGACCGGCGGCCCGGGGACGAGCCGGACGCCGGGTCGCAGAGCGATGCTGAGCGGCACACGCCGAGCGCCTATCCCACCGCGGCCGGTCCAAACCACCTCGCCGAGCCGACCGTGCGATCCAAGGGCGCCATCAACACCCATTCCAATCCGTACTGGGCGCAGAGCGACATCACGCTCACCATCGGCAGGCCGCTGACCTCCCTGACGGTGGAGCTGCGGGTGGCGGACACCGGAGGTGTGCGGTCCACCGGGTCCTGGAGCTCGCTGCCGACCGGCGATGTGACCACCGCCACCCATGTCGAGGACGGTGTGCTGGTCTACCGCTGGACGCTCCGGAAGGGGGCGACCGTGCCCACGGGCCGGTATGTCTTCGCGGGGCAGTACAACCACGCCGAGGGCGACCGGGACACCGGCCGGGACGCGTACGCGGCCTCGGGCAACGGCGCCTCCGGGGCCTTCGCCGTGCGGGGCGACTTCCCTCAGTTCACCGTGGGAGATTGAATTCATGGCGGCTTGGCCAGAAATTCCCCGCGTTTTTCCGCTACTGCTTCCACATTCGTCTGCCCGCTTTTGTGATTCCTAAACACAAAATTTTTCACGAGATCCTGCCACCAAAATTCAAGCGGGTCACCGGCCAGTTACGCACATGTGACAGACTCCACATGCCATGCGCTATGACCCGGTAACTCCCCCACAAATCACCGCCTTTCGGCGAGCGGCCGCGCGTGCGCGCGCGGCCGCGTGATAACACATCGACCCCCTTTCACGTAACCCCCCACCACGATGCATTTTCTGATTCTGCTGGGTAAATTGAATTTGCATGACCGCCGCACAAGCAGACCTAGTCCGTAGCGAATTGGATTTGCCGGAGGGCCTGTCGCTCGACACCCCGCGCGTCGAGGACGGAGCCGCGATCTGGCGAATCGCCCGCGACTCCAAAACCCTGGACCTCAACTCCTCCTACAGCTACCTCCTGTGGTGCCGCGACTTCGCCGCCACATCCGTAGTGGCGCGCGACGCCGACGGCGGACCGGTCGGCTTCATCACCGGCTACGTCCGCCCCGAGCGCCCCGAGACCCTGGTCGTCTGGCAGGTCGCCGTCGACCACGCCTGGCGTGGCCGCGGACTGGCCGCCACCCTGCTGGACGGGCTGGTCAAGCGGGTCGCCGCGACGGGCGTCCGCGGCATCGAGACGACGATCACCCCGGACAACACCGCCTCGAAGCGGCTGTTCACCTCGTTCGCGGAACGGCACGAAGCCCCGCTCGAGCGTGAGGTGCTCTTCCACGGCGGTCTGTTCCCCGACGGTGCGCACGAGCCCGAGGTGCTCTACCGCATCGGTCCGCTCGGCCCGCTCGGCCCGAGCGCCGACCGGACCTGACCCCGACCTCGATCGACCCCCGATCCATCACCCCCTCCTCACCCCCCTCACACCCCTCTCCCAGGAGAACGCTGTGACCATCACCCCGCCCGCCCTGAGCGTCTTCGAGGCCCTGGAGTCGGAGGTGCGCAGCTACTGCCGCGGTTGGCCTGCTGTCTTCGACCGCGCGCAGGGCAGCCACATGTACGACGAGGACGGCCACACCTACCTCGACTTCTTCGCCGGGGCCGGATCGCTCAACTACGGCCACAACAACCCGGTGCTGAAACGGGCCCTGATCGACTACATCGAGCGTGACGGCGTCACCCACGGCCTGGACATGTCCACCACGGCCAAGCGCGCATTCCTCGAGTCGTTCCAGAACAACATCCTGCGGCCCCGCGACCTGCCCTACAAGGTCATGTTCCCGGGCCCGACCGGCACCAACGCCGTCGAGGCCGCGCTCAAACTGGCCCGTAAGGTCAAGGGCCGCGAGTCGATCGTCTCCTTCACCAACGCCTTCCACGGCATGTCGCTGGGCTCGCTGGCCGTGACCGGCAACGCCTTCAAGCGCGCCGGCGCGGGCATCCCGCTGGTCCACGGCACCCCGATGCCGTTCGACAACTACTTCGACGGCACGGTCGAGGACTTCCTGTGGTTCGAGCGGCTGCTGGAGGACCAGGGCTCCGGGCTCAACAAGCCCGCCGCCGTGATCGTCGAGACCGTGCAGGGCGAGGGCGGTATCAACGTGGCCCGGCCCGAGTGGCTGCGCGCCCTGGCCGAGCTGTGCGAGCGCCAGGACATGCTGCTGATCGTCGACGACATCCAGATGGGCTGCGGCCGTACCGGCGCCTTCTTCTCCTTCGAGGAGGCGGGCATCACCCCGGACATCGTGACCGTCTCCAAGTCCATCAGCGGCTACGGCATGCCGATGTCGCTCACCCTCTTCAAGCCCGAGCTGGACATTTGGGAGCCGGGCGAGCACAACGGCACGTTCCGCGGCAACAACCCCGCGTTCGTCACCGCCGCCGCCACCCTGGACACCTACTGGGCGGACGGCCAGATGGAGAAGCAGACCCTGGCCCGCGGCGAGCAGGTCGAGCAGGCCCTGCGCGCCATCTGCGAGGAGCAGTCCGGCGCCCACTTCCGCGGCCGTGGCCTGGTGTGGGGCATCGAGTTCGAGGACAAGCCGCGCGCCTCGGCGATCTGCAAGCGCGCCTTCGAACTCGGCCTGCTGGTCGAGACCTCCGGCCCCGAGAGCGAGGTCGTCAAGCTGCTGCCCGCGCTGACGATCTCCCCCGAAGACCTGGACGAGGGGCTGCGGACCCTCGCCCGCGCGGTCCGCGAGACCGCATAACCACCCTCCCGCACCGCAGAGAAGAGAAAGGCAAGATCTCACCGTGATCGTCCGATCCTTCAAGGACATCGAGGACACCGAGAGGCACATCAAGTCCAAGTCCGGCACCTGGGAGAGCAAGCGCATCGTGCTCGCCCGGGAGGGCGTCGGCTTCTCGCTCCACGAGACCATCCTCTACGCGGGCACCGAGACGTCGATGTGGTACGCCAACCACATCGAGGCGGTGCTGTGCGTCGAGGGTGAGGCCGAGCTCACCAACGACGAGACCGGTGAGAAGCACTGGATCACGCCCGGCACCATGTACTTGCTGGACGGGCACGAGAAGCACACAATGCGCCCCAAGACGGACTTCCGGTGCGTCTGTGTCTTCAACCCGCCGATCACCGGACGGGAGGACCATGATGAGAACGGCGTATACCCGCTGATCACCGAGACCGAGGAGGCATGATCCGATGACCACGGTCACTGACTTGTACCCGACCCGTGGTGCCGTGGAGGTGGCCACACCACGCGTGGACCCGGTGGTGTGGTCCGAGCCCGGGGCTCCGGGGCCGCTGCAACCGTCCGAGCTGAGCGATTTCGATCGCGACGGCTTCCTGGCGATCGACCAGCTGATCACTCCGGATGAGGTCGCGGTGTACCGCGCCGAACTGGACCGGCTGGTCACCGACCCGGACGTGCGCGCCGACGAACGCTCGATCATCGAGCCGAAGTCGAAGGACGTACGGTCGGTGTTCGAGGTGCATCGGATCAGCGAGGTCTTCGCGAACCTGGTGCGCGACCCGCGAGTGGTGGGTCGCGCGCGACAGATCCTGGGCTCGGACGTCTACGTCCACCAGAGCCGGATCAACGTCAAGCCGGGCTTCGGGGCCTCGGGCTTCTACTGGCACTCGGACTTCGAGACCTGGCATGCCGAGGACGGGCTGCCGAACATGCGGACCGTGTCGGTCTCGATCGCCCTGACCGAGAACTTCGACACCAACGGCGGCCTGATGATCATGCCGGGCTCGCACCGCACCTTCCTCGGCTGTGAAGGAGCCACGCCGAAGGACAACTACAAGCGGTCGCTTCAGATGCAGGACGCCGGCATCCCGTCGAACGAGGCCCTCACCGGCTTCGCCGACAAGCACGGCATCAAGCTGTTCACCGGCCTGGCCGGGTCGGCGACGTGGTTCGACTGCAACTGCATGCACGGGTCCGGCGACAACATCACGCCGTACTCCCGCAGCAATGTGTTCATCGTGTTCAACAGCGTGGAGAACACGGCGGTCGAGCCGTTCGCCGCACCGGTCCGCCGGCCGGAGTTCATCGGCGCGAGGGACTTCACGCCGGTACGGTGACGACCGCCGTGCGATGACGTGACGTCCGTGATCTGAGGGAAGCCGGAGCACCCCGGCTTCCCTCAGGTTTTTGTGCCGCTTCTTGCGCCGCGCATCCCCCGTACCGGGACCCGCTCAGCCGGACAGCCGCTCCAGCAGCCGGTCCACATCGGCCACGGTGTTGTACAGGTGGAAGGAGGCGCGGAGGTTCCCGGCCCGCGCCGAGACATGCACCTCCGCCTCCGCCAGCCGGGACGCGGCGTCGCCCAGGCCCGGTACGGAGACGATGGCCGAGCCGGGGGCGGCCACGGGCCGGTGGCCGAGTGCGACGACCCCGTCCCGGAAGCGGTCGGCGAGCGCGCGGTCATGCGCGGCGATGGCCTCGGTGCCCAGCTCCTCGATCAGCCCGAGCGAGTGCCGGGCCGCGACGTACGCGTACATGCTCGGGCTCTCGTCGAAGCGCCGTGCGGAGTGGGCGAGTTCCTCCACCGGGCCGTAGCAGCTGTCCCAGGGCTTCTCGCCCGCGACCCAGCCCGCGAAGACGGGGGTGAGTTCGCCGAGGTCCTCGGGCACGGTCAGGAAGGCGGCCCCACGCGGGCACATCAGCCACTTGTAGGCCACACAGACCGTGTAGTCGGCCTCGGCGGCGTTCACCGGGAACCAGCCCGCCGCCTGGCTGATGTCCACCAGTGTGCGGGCCCCGTGGGTCCGGGCGGCCTCCCGGATGGCGGCGAGGTCGGCGATCCGCCCGTCCGCCGACTGGACCGCGCTCACGGCCACCAGCGCCGTACCGGGCCGCACCGCATCCGCGATCTCCTCCAGCGGCACGATGCGCAGCTTGAGGTCGGCGCGGACGGCGAAGGGGTTGACGAGGGAGCTGAAGTCGCCGTCGGCCACCAGGACTTCGGCCCCGGGCGGCAGCGAGGTCGCGATCATCCCCGCGTACACGGCGACCGAGCTGCCGGCCGCGACGCGCCGGGCCGGTACGCCGACGAGCCGGGCGTAGGCGGCGCGGCTCGCCTCGACCGCCTCGAAGGACACGTCGGCGATGGGCTGTCCGGCGGCCGAGCCGTCGAGGACCGCCTTCACGGCGGCTACGGAACGTGCGGGGATCAGACCGCTGGACGCGGTGGTGAGATACGTCGTGTGTGGCGCGAATTCGGCGCCCGCCAGGCTCTCCATGTCCATCCACTATGGGACGGGCACACCCCGGCGTCCATCGCGTTTCCGTGTCGGATGCCTTCAAGCGATCCTTATACATACCCGCTGACCAGCGGCGATTCCAATGGCTTGGGCGGCGCCGGGGTGAACGCCGATGTGAATCGGCCGCCGGACGCACGGGTCAGATCCGCGGGTCCGGCGGCCGAGCCGTCGTTCCGGGGGTCAGCCGCGCTGCTCCCGGACGCCGTTGATCCGCCGCGGCAGCTCCAGCGGGTTCTCGTCGCGCAGTTCCGGCGGCAGCAGGGCGGGCGGGGTGTCCTGGTACGCGACCGGCCGCAGCCAGCGCTCCACGGCGGTGCCGCCGACCGAGGTGGAGGTGGAGGTGGTGGCCGGGTAGGGGCCGCCGTGGTGCTGGGCCGGGGCGACCGCGACACCGGTCGGCCAGCCGTTGACCAGGACCCGGCCGGCCAGCGGGGTCAGCTCGGCGATCAGCTCACCGGCCCGGCCCTCGGCGCCCTCGCCCTCGGCGGCGGAGAGGTGGACGGTGGCGGTGAGGTTGCCCGGGAGCCGCCCGAGCACCGCGCTGATCTCGTCGTCGCTCTCGTAGCGCGCCACGACGGTCACCGGGCCGAAGCACTCCTCCAGCAGCACATCGTGCGGGCCGCCCTCGGCGAGCCGCCGCGCCGGGACGGTCAGGAAACCCGCGCTGACCGTGTGCTCACCGCCGGATCCCGGGGTGACCGGGGCCTCCACGTCCGCCAGTTCGACGCGCTCCTTGATCCCGGCGACGAAGTTGTCCCGCATCCGGTGGTCGAGCAGGACCCCGGCGTCGGTGTTGCTGACCGCGTCGGTGAGGGACTTCAGCAGGCCGTCGCCCGCCGGGCCGGCCGGGGCCAGCACAAAGCCGGGCTTGGTGCAGAACTGGCCGACGCCCAGCGTCATGGAGCCCGCCAGCCCCGCGCCGATCTGGTCGCCGCGCTCGTTCGCCGCGGCCTCGGTGACCACGACCGGGTTGAGGCTGCCCAGTTCGCCGTGGAAGGGGATCGGCACCGGCCGGGAGGCCGCCGCGTCGTGCAGGGCGCGGCCGCCGCGGACCGAGCCGGTGAACCCGGCGGCGGCGATCAGCGGATGCTTGACCAGCTCAAGGCCCGCGTCGAAGCCGTGCACCACCGCGATCACATCGGCGGGCACCCCGACCCGCTCGGCGGCGCGGCGCAGCGCGGAGGCGGCCACCTCGGAGGTGGCGGGGTGGTCGGGGTGGGCCTTGACGATCACCGGGCAGCCCGCGGCGAGGGCGCTCGCGGTGTCCCCGCCGGGCACGGAGAAGGCGAGCGGGAAGTTGCTCGCGGCGTAGACGGCGACGACGCCGAGCGGCAGCTTGTAGCGGCGCAGATCGGGCCAGGGCGGGGTCTGGGTGGCGTCGGCGTGGTCGATGCGGACGTCGAGGAAGGCGCCCTCGTCCACGATGGCCGCGAACGACCGCAGCTGGTAGGTGGTGCGGGCGAGTTCGCCGGTGAGCCGGGCGGGGCCGAGGGCGGTCTCCGCGTCGGCGGCCTCGACCAGCTGGTCACGGGCCTCGTCGAGCAGATCGGCGGCGGTGCGCAGCAGGGCGGCGCGCACCGCACGGTCGGCCAGGGAGCCGCGCGCGGCGTGGGCCGCGCGCACCACGCGGTCGACCTCCTCCGCCGTGGCTTCGACCGCTACCTGCTCACGCTGCTTTCCGGTTCGGGGGTCGACGCTCCACACTGGTGCTGACACCGCGGATTCCTCCTGCTGTGGTGTTACCGCTGCTTGCGTCACACACATCGACGGTGTTCGATATGCTGAACGCTGTCCCGGGTGATGAATTTCCCCTCGGGACTCTATGGCTGGTCGAACAGAGGGGTCAAGGCGATGTCAGCTGCCGAGACGGGCGGGGCCCAGGTCAAATCGGCGGTCCGCACGGTCGAACTGCTGGAGTTCTTCGCCGGGCGGCCCGGGATGCACAGCCTCGCCGCGGTCCAGGAGGCCGTCGGCTATCCCAAGTCGAGCCTCTACATGCTGCTGCGCACCCTGGTGGAGCTCGGCTGGGTGGAGACCGACGCCACCGGCACCCGCTACGGGATCGGGGTGCGCGCCCTCCTCGTCGGCACCTCCTACATCGACGGCGACGAGGTCGTGGCCGCCGCCCGCCCCACCCTGGACCGGCTCTCCGACGACACCACCGAGACCATCCACCTCGCCCGGCTCGACGGCACCAATGTCGTCTACCTCGCCACCCGGCAGTCGCAGCACTATCTGCGCCCCTTCACCCGCGTCGGCCGCCGGCTGCCCGCCCACTCCACCTCGCTGGGCAAGGCGCTGCTGGCCACGTACTCCGACGAGCAGGTGCGCAAGCTGCTGCCGGAGACGCTGAGCCAGCTCACCGAGCACACCATCACCGACCGCGAGAAGCTGATCGAGGAGCTGCACCTCATCCGGGAGCAGGGGTACGCGGTGGACCGCGAGGAGAACACCCTGGGCCTGCGCTGCTTCGGCATCGCCATCCCGTACCGCACCCCCTCGCGCGACGCCATCAGCTGCTCGGTGCCGGTGGCCCGGCTCACCCCCACCCATGAGCAGATGATCAAGGACGCCCTGTTCGACGCCCGGGACCGGCTCACCCTCGCGACGCGCCGCCTCTGACCCACGGGAGGAGGGTCCCCTCCCCACGGGAGGAGGGTCCCCTCCACCGGACGGCGGAGGGAGATCGTCGGGCGGGGTGACGCGCGGCGCCCGCCGCACCGGGAGGCTGGTGGCCATGGCCCAGACCCAGCCCGGCACCCGCGAATCTGCCCTACGCTGTGCGGATGACCGTCGGATTGCCCCGGTGACCGGGGCGTGGTGGCGGCGGGCGGTCCGGGCGGTGGTCGGCCGCCGGACCCAGCTGCGCTGGGTCCATCTGGTGCTCGGCGGCGCCCTGCTGATGCCGTACTACCTGCTGACCACCGTGGTCTTCGCGATGCTGGCCCATGGGGCCGATCCCTTCACCTCCCTGGGCTGGCAGCTGGGCACCTTCGCCTCGGCCCTGCCGCTGGCCGCGCCGACCGCGCTCCTGCCGCTGGTACGGCCCCTGGAGGCCACCGCCGCGCGCTCGCTGTGCGGGCTGCCGGAGTCCGCGGAGCTCGCGGCCGGGCCCGCCGGTTCATGGGACGCGCGCGCCCGCACCGCGCTCTGGTACGGGCTGCACCTGGCCATCGGCGGGCTGGTCAGCGGGCTCTTCCTGTCCCTGCTGCCCGCCTCGGCGCTGCTGGTCGCGCTGCCGTTCACCGATGATTCGTACGCCGACGGGCTGGGCTGGCCGGACGCGTTCGGCTCGACCCCCACCGCGCTGGCGCCCCTGGCCGGGGTGGCGCTGCTGGCCATGCTCATGGGGATCGCCGCGGCCGCCGGGGCGCTGCTGGCCCGCTGTGCGCCCGCGCTGCTCGGCCCGTCCCCCGCCGAGCGGCTCGCCGCCGCCGAGCGGCGGGCCGCCCGGCTCGCCTCCCGCAACCAGCTCGCCCGTGAACTGCACGACTCGGTCGGCCACGCACTGAGCGCGGTGACCCTCCAGGCGAGCGCGGCCCGTAAGGTCCTCGACTCCGATCCGGACTTCGCCCGGGAGGCGCTGGCGGCCATCGAGGAGACCACCCGGGACGCGGTCGGCGAACTCGACAGCGTGCTGGGGCTGTTACGGGAAGGGGAGGCCGCCCCGGCCACCGTCCCCTCCCCCACCCTGATGGACCTGGACGGGCTGCTCGCCCGCACCCGGGCCGCGGGCGTCGCCGTCGAGCTGACGGCCCCCGGCACGCTGGACCGGCTGCCGCCCGTGGTCTCCCGCGAGGCGTACCGCATCGTCCAGGAAGGGCTCAGCAACGCGCTGCGCCACGCGGGCCGGGTGCCGGTGCGGCTCCGGATCGCAGAGGACCGGAAGAAAGTGGAGATCACGATGGAGAACCCGGTGGACGGAACCCCCCGGGCGCGGACCGCCGGCGGCGGCCGCGGGCTGCGCGGCATCACCGAGCGGGTCACCCTGCTGCGCGGCACCTGCGCCTGGGACACCGTGGACGGCGTCTGGCGGCTCACGGTCCGGCTCCCGGTGGAGGCGTCCCGGTGAGCACCCCGGCGTCCCCCTTGCGCATCGTGCTCGTCGACGATGAGCGGATGGTGCGCAGCGCGCTGCGCGCGATCCTCTCCAGCGAGCCGGACCTGGAGGTCGTGGGCGAGGCAGGAAGCGGCGCCGAGGCCGTGCCGGTGGTCCGTGAACTGCGCCCGGACGTGGTGCTGATGGACGTCCGGATGCCCGATGTGGACGGCATCCGCGCCACCGAGCGGATCCTGGGCACCGTACCGGACCCGCCGCGCGTCATCGTGGTCACGACGTTCGAGAACGACAGCTATGTGTACGACGCGCTGCGCGCCGGGGCCAGTGGCTTCCTGCTCAAGCGGGCCCGCGCGGCGGAGCTGGTACAGGCGGTGCGGGTGGTGGCGCGCAGCGATTCGCTGCTGTTCCCGGCCGCGGTGCGGGCGCTGGCCGCCGAGCACGGCGCCGCCCGCGGCCCGGACCGCGAGGCGACGGCGCGGGCGCTGCGCGACCGGCTCTCCGAGCGGGAGGCCGTGGTGCTGCGGCTGATGACCGACGGGCTGTCCAACTCCGAGATCGCGACCCGGATGGCGGTGGGCCCGGCCACCGTCAAGACTCATGTGGGGGCGGTGCTCACCAAGCTGGGGGTGCGGGACCGCACCCAGGCGGTGATCGCCGCGTACGAAAGCGGCTTCGTCACGCCGGGCTGACATCCGGCGGCGGGGGTGGTCTGCTGTGACGGGTCGGCCGAACGGGCGGACGAGCAGGAGGAGCAGACGCATGGAGTACGTACGGCTGGGCACGTCGGGCGTCAAGGTGTCGCGGATCTGCCTGGGCATGATGAGCTACGGCAATCCCGAGCACCGGCCCTGGCAGCTGGACATCGACGACGCGCGGCCGATCGTGCGGCGCGCGGCCGAGGAGGGGGTGACCTTCTTCGACACCGCCGACATGTACTCGGTAGGCCGCAGCGAGGAGATCACCGGTGAGCTGCTGCGGGAGCTCTTCCCCAGCCGCGACGACTACGTCCTGGCCACGAAGGTCTACAACCCGATGGGCGAGGGGCCCAACGACCGCGGGCTCTCCCGCAAGCACATCATGGCGGGCATCGACGCCTCGCTGCGGCGGCTGGGCACCGACCATGTGGACCTCTACCAGATCCACCGCTTCGACCACGAGACGCCGCTCGAGGAGACGATGGAGGCGCTGCACGATGTGGTGAAGGCAGGAAAGGCCCGGTACATCGGCGCGTCCTCCATGTACGCCTGGCAGTTCGCCAAGGCCCAGCACATCGCCGAGGCGCACGGCTGGACCCGGTTCGTCTCGATGCAGAACCACTACAACCTGCTCTACCGCGAGGAGGAGCGGGAGATGAACCCGCTCTGCCTGGACCAGGGCGTGGGCGTCATCCCGTGGAGCCCGCTGGCGCGCGGGCTGCTGGCGGGCACGCGCGACCGGGACCGCACCGGGCAGACGGTCCGGGCGGGCAACGATCCGCTGGTGGAGAGGTGGTACGCGGACGCGGACTTCTCCATCGTGGACGCCACCCGCGCGATCGCCGAGGAGCGCGGGGTGTCCCCGGCGCAGGTCGCGCTGGCATGGCTGCTCAGCAGGCCCGCGGTCACCGCGCCGATCGTCGGGGCCACGAAGACCCGCCATCTGGAGGACGCGGTCGCGGCGGTCGGGCTGACGCTCGACGAGAAGGAGGTGGCCCGCCTGGAGGCCCCCTACCGCCCGCGCCCCATCATGGGCCACAGCTGACGGGGCGGGGCGTCGCGGGTCAGGTGAGCAGCTGCTCGAGGGGGTCGATCGCGAAGTAGACCACGAACAGCGCGGCCGTCCCCCACAGCAGCCAGTGCACCTCCCGCGCCTTGCCCAGCACGGTCTTGATCACCACATACGAGATGAACCCGGCGCCGATCCCGTTGGAGATGGAGTAGCTGAACGGCATCAGCGCGATGGTGAGGAACGCCGGGACGGCGATGTCGATCCGCTCCCAGTCGATGGACCGCACCTGGCTCATCAGCAGGAAGCCCACCGCGATCAGCGCCGGGGCGGCGGCCTGGGCGGGCACCACGGTGGCCAGCGGGGTCAGGAAGAGCGCGAGCCCGAACAGCGCCCCGGTGACCACGCTGGCGAACCCGGTGCGCGCGCCCTCGCCGACCCCGGCCGCGGACTCGATGTAGCTGGTGTTGGACGAGGCGGACGCGGCGCCGCCGAACGCGGCCGCCGCACCGTCGATCAGCAGCACCCGCCCCAGCCCCGGCACCCTGCCCTCGGCGTCCAGCAGCCCGGCCTCGTTGCTCACCCCGACGACCGTGCCCATGGTGTCGAAGAAGTCGGACAGGATGAGGGTGAAGATCAGCAGGACGATGGTGACCACACCGACCTGCTGGAACGCCCCGAAGAGGCTGAAGGAGCCGAGCAGTCCGAAGTCCGGGGTGTCGACGACGCTGTCGGGGAGGGTGGGCACGGTCAGCCCCCATGCCTCCGGCCGGATGTCGGCGATCTCGTTGATGACGATCGCGAGCACGGTCGAGACGACGATGCTGATCAGAAGGGCGCCCTTGGCCTTGCGCGCCATCAGCGCGATGGTCAGCAGCACCCCCACGCAGAAGACCACCACCGGCCAGCCGCTGAGCCGCCCGTCCGAGCCGAGCTGTACGGGCGTGGAGCCGGTGGGGCCCGGGATGCGGGAGACGAACCCGGCGTCGATGAAGCCGATGAAGGCGATGAACAGCCCGATCCCCACGCTGATGGCCTGCTTCAGCGGCTGCGGGATGGCGTGCATCACCGCCTCGCGCAGCCCGGTCACCACCAGCGCACAGATGATCAGGCCCTCCAGGACCACGAGGCCCATGGCGTCGGCCCAGCTCATCTGCGGGGCGATCTGGAAGGCGACGACGGCGTTGAGCCCGAGGCCCGCGGCGAGGGCGAGCGGCAGATTGCCGCCGATGCCCATGAGGACGGTCATCACGGCGGCCACCAGGGCGGTGGCGGTGGCGAGTTGGGTGCCGGAGAGCTGCTCGCCGAACTTGTCCTTCGCCCCGCCCAGGATGATCGGGTTCAGGACGAGGATGTACGCCATCGTGAAGAAGGTGGCGAACCCGCCCCGGACCTCCCGGCCGAGGGTGGAGCCCCGCTCGGATATTCGGAAGTAGCGGTCGAGCAGGGGGAGTCCGGGCAGTGGTGGGGCCGGGGCCTTGTCCGTGATCTGTCTCGCCATGGTCGCGCTCCTCGGGGGACGGCGGGCTGGTCGGCGGCGTGCCGGATCAGGGGATTGTGCCCGCCAGGAGCGCGATTCAGGTTTTCCCGGGGTTTCAGTTCATCGGCGAACCGATCTCGGTGCGGTCCATGACCACGAGGAAGCCGGTGAGCGGCAGCGAGCCGTTCGGCCGCCGGGGTCCGAAGGCCGTGGTGGGGTCGGTGGTGACCAGAGGCGGGGTGGTCCGGCGGCCCGGCGCCCAGTTGTTCTCCCGCGAGACGGCGAGGAGGCCTGTGTCGGCGCTGCCGCGGCCGTTGGAGAGCGCGAGGTTGCGGGTCAGCTTGGCGCGGGAGCCGGCGACGGCGTAGCCCTTGCCCCAGTTGTCGAAGGAGGTGGTGCGCTGGAGCCGGAGGGCCCCGGTGTTGCCGCCCGCGTCAAAGCCGCTCTTGGTGTTGGCCCAGGCGGCGGAGGACCGTACGAGATGGGCGGGCGAGGGGGCGTCACTGCGGTCGGAGCCGAGCTGGAAGCCGCTGCCGTCGCCCTTGAAGTAGGGGATGTGCCAGCGGTTCCGGCCGTTTCCGAAGGCCCAGGAGTGCTCGATGGTGACGGGGCTCGCCCACATCCACAGGTCGAGGCCGTCGTCGCTGTTGTGGAACAGCCGGGATCCGGTGACCACATTGCCCGAGCCGGAGCCGTGGGTGATGGCTATGCCGTCGGCCCGCTGGCCGCCGGTGGCGTCGTCGTGGTTGGCGTAGGAGTCGAGGTTCCGGATGACGTTGTCGTTGGTGTCGTCGCCGCGGAGGGTGAGCCCGGTGTCGCCGTTGCCGTGGGTGCTGAGGTCCTGGAAGACGTTGCGCGCGCAGGAGGTGCAGACCAGGCCGCCGCCCGGGGCGTTGCGCAGTTCGATGCCGGAGACCGTCCAGTAGTCGGCGCTGAGGGAGACCAGTGAGGAGCCCCGGCCCAGCCGGGAGCCGTCGAGCCGGACCTTCTCCGCTCGGTACGACCGCAGTTGGACGCGCTCGCGTGGGGTGCCGCTGATGGAGCTGCGCAGGGTTCTGGAGGGGTAGTACGTGCCGCCGCGGACCTCGATGGTGGTGCCGGCCTTGGCGGTGGAGAACGCCTTCTCCAGGCTTCGGTAGGGGGACTTGAGGGTGCCGGTGTTGCCGTCGCTGCCGTTGGTGGCCACATACAGAGTGGTGGGCACGGCGCTCGCGCCCTCCGGCGAAGCCGTCAGATACACCCCGGCCACGGCCGACGCCACGATCACGGCGCTGCCCAGCGGCAGCGTGCGATCCTTGCGACGGCGGTGACGGCCCCGTTTGCGTCTCAGCCCCATGGCAACTCCTGTTCCGCGTCGAGAGAACGGGCCGGAGGATCCGGACCGGCCCGCTCCATGTCGTAGTTGCCGCCACTCCAGATTAGGTTGCCGGGCTCCCGAGGATTCTTAGATTACGAAATCCCGATCGCATCGCGATAGCTTGCGACAACACTTGATCATTTTGTGGCCGAGGATGTTCGAACGCGACGGAGATCGTGTCGGTCTGTTGCCTCATGGGCGATAGACCTTGCCCGCTTCCGGGACGGCCGGGGCCATCAGCTGGGAGACCGTCACCACCGTGTAGCCCTCCTTCTTCAGCTTCGCCAGTATCCCCGGCACGGCCGGCACCGTGCCCTTGTAGATGTCGTGCAGCAGGATGATCCCGTCGCGCTTCGTCTGCTCCAGCACCCGCTTCTCGATCAGCGCGGAGTCGTTCGTCTGGTAGTCCTTCGCCGTCACGCTCCACAGCACCTGTGCCACGCCGAGCTCACGGCAGATCTTGGAGACCCGCTCGTCGGTACGCCCCTGCGGCGGGCGCATCAGCAGTGGCGTACGGCCGGTGAGCTTCTTGACGGCGGTCTGGACGCGGGTGATCTCCGTGCGGACCTCGTCGGAGTCGGTCTTGGTCAGGATCTTGTGCGACCAGGTGTGATTGGCCAGTTCATGTCCCTCGTCGGCGATACGGCGCACCAGGTCCGGGTGGCGGTCGATGTGCTTCCTGCCGAGCATGAAGAAGGTCGCGTGGGCCTTCTCATGCTTGAGGATCTTCAGCAGCCGGGGTGTGTTGCCGCTGGGGCCCGCGTCGAAGGTGAGGGCGACGCACTTGGCGACGGCGCAGTCGACCGAGCCGTTCGCCCCGTCGCCCTTCTTGAGCACGTCCGGCTTGGAGGCGGCTGGTGTCGAGCCGTCGGCGTCCGACGCCGCGTGCTCCCGGGCGCTGCGCGGCGAGGTGGTGTCGTACGACGCCCCGCAGCCGCTGAGGCCCAGCGTCAGGCAGACCGCACCGACGAGACTGACGCACAGCCCGGATATTCGACCTTTTCGCCCCATTGATGTCCCCGAAGTCCTCTTGTGGCCAATACTGGTCGCGATGCCGCCAACGCCTGCCTAAATACGTAAAGTTGGCGGCACGCAGTGAGAGCACTATACACAGCGCGTATACATGGAGTTCATAGTCGGTCGGGGAAAGGGAGGCCGGGCGGGGTCAGTAGCGCCCGGCCTCCCTGCTCCCGGGGGGTGGCGGGCCGTCAGAGCCGACGGCCCGCGCCCGCGCCCCCGTCCACGGCACCGGGCACCGCACGCGGCGCGTCGACCCGCGGGCGCAGCGTCGGCGTCCAGCCCGCGTCATCGCCCAACGTCTCCCCGGGGACGCCCGCGTTGTGGAGGGCGAGGAGGTCCGCCGGGCGACCGCCGAGGACGTTGTTCCGCGCGGTCAGCGCCGTACCTTTCCACTTCTTGATGATCTTCGCGGGGTCGACGGAGGAGGGCGTCGTGAAGGCGTTGGCCTCGGCGACGAGCTGGGACTCGACGCCCACGCCCCAGCTGTAGGCATATCCGCTCCTCGGCGCGACGAAGTGGTTGTTGTAGACGTCCACCTTGCCGAACCGCACCCGCGGCGCGCGCTCCACGATGTTCTTGAACAGGTTGTGGTGGAGGGTGACCCGGAGCCTGCCGCGGTCCGTCGCGCCCGCGCCGTCGCTGTTGCCGATCATCAGCGTCTTGTCGTGGTCGGCGAAGACGTTCCAGGACGCGGTGACGAGATCGGCGCCGCGCACCACGTCCAGCTCACCGTCGTGCTGCTGGTAGAGCCGGCCGTAGTAGCTGGGCTGGGCGCTGTCGGGGCGGCGGCCGTCGGTGAAGGTGTTGTGGTCGATCCAGACGTGGGTGGACCCGTACACCACCAGGTTGTCGTACTCGGAGTTCCAGTTGCCGTCGTCGCCGTCGGTCGGATCCCAGGCGGGGAAGCAGTCGAAGGCGTCCTCGAAGGTCAGGTTGCGGACGATGACGTTGTCCACGCCCCGGACCTGGAGGCTGGCCCCGAGCAGCTTGGCGTTCCGGCCGACCCCGAGGAGGGTGGTGTTGGAGCCCACCGTCAGTTCGACGCGCTCGTACTGGCGCGCGGCGGACGCGGCGCGGGCGTCCTCCTGGGGGCCGGACGGCGCTGCCTTGCCCCAGGTGGCGGGGTCGTAGGCCTTCAGGTAGGCGTCCAGGGAGTATCCGCCGGTCGCGTAGTCGGCGCAGGAGAGCGGCTTTCCGGCGTCGTCGGTGTTGGCGTCGATCGTTCCCTTGACGTAGATCAGCCTCGGGGTGGCGTCCCCGTCGCCGAGGGCCTTCACCAGCTCGGCCCGGTTGGTGACCGTGAAGGTGTGCGCCCGGTCGGCCTTGGCGCCACCGGTCGTACCGCCGTCGGCGGACGCCCAGCCGTCACCGGCCGGGAGGGCGGCACGGGCGGCGGCGGACGGGCCGTGCGCAGCGGCGGGGGTGGCGGCCAGCGCGCCGAGGGCGAGCGAGGCGCAGCCGAGCACGGCGGCCACGCGGGCATGACGTCTGAACATGACGGCTCCTGTGGGCGAAGAGGAGGGAAGGGGACTGCCGGATGAGGGACTACCAGGTGATCCAGCTGTCCGGGATCGCGGCGTCCAGCCGCCGCAGGTCGCGTGGCCGCAGCACGCGCCGGGCCGCCAGCTCGCGCGCGACGAGCCGGGCCACCTCGATCGCGCCGTGCGGCTGGAAGTGGGTGTTGTCCTGGCGGCCGGCCGGGTAGTTGGGCGACTCCCCCGGCTCCAGCCAGTTGAAGTAGCCCTGGGTGGCCTCGGGTCCGAGCCGCTGCCACAGCTCGATGCTGGACGCCTGCACGTCCAGGAGCGGCACTCCCTCGGCACGGGCGAGGCGGCGTACGGCGTCGGGGTACGCGCCGTGCGTGGGCTGGGCGTTGCCCGCCGCGTCGAACATGCGGCGCTCCACGGAGGTCAGCAGCACGGGGTGCGCGCCGCGCTCGCGCGCGCCGTCGAGGTAGAGCCGCAGGTACTTCGGATAGGTGGTCCGCGGATCGGTGCCGCGCGCCGGGTCCTCGGTCTTCTCGTCGTTGTGGCCGAACTGCACGAGGAGAAGATCGCCGGGGCGGATGGCGGCCAGGATGGGGGTGAGCAGGCCCTCGTCGTAGAAGCTCTTGGAACTGCGGCCGTTGACGGCGTGGTTGGCCACCGCGAACCGGTCGTCCCACAGGAAGACCGGCAGGGCCATCCCCCAGCCGGTCTCGGGGGCGGCCGAGGGGAGCTTGGTCGCGGCGGTGGAGTCGCCCGCGAGGTAGACGGTCGTACGGCGGCCGGGACGGGGACGAGGACGGCGACGTGCCTCGGCCGTGCCGGTGGCGGCGAAGGTGGCGGCGAAGGTGAGGGGCAGCGCGGCGAGGGAAGCGGCCGCGTGTCTGCGGGTCGGGGACACGGCGAGCGGATGCCTTTCGTCCGGGGAGCGGGGCGTGACGGGTGCCGGGACGGCCGCCGCTGTGGCGCGGCCGCCCCGATGCGCGCGGCTCATACGGATGTCCAGCCATGGCGGCCGGTCCGGCTAGCCCTGGTGCTTCTTCCAGTCCGCCTGTGCGGCGTTGAGCTCCTTCGCGACCTTGTCGCAGAACGCCTTGGCGGTCATCTTGCCGAGCAGCACCTTCTGGAAGCTGGGCTCGTTGTCGGCCTTGCTGATGTTGTTCCAGTCCGGGAGGTAGTACGGCAGCTGGACGACCTTGGTCCGCGGATCGTTGAGCGACTCCAGCGCGGCCTTGGTCGGCGGGGCCTTGGCGATCCAGTCGTCGTCCGCGGCGCCGACGTTGGCGGGAATGGCGCCGACGTCCTCGTTCCAGAGGCTGTTCATCTCCGGGGAGGCCGCGAACTCGATGAACTTCCAGGCCGCCGCCTTGTTCTTGCTCGCCTTGAACAGCCCGAGGCCGTCGACCGGGTTGGAGACGATGGTGCGCGCCGCGCCCTGCCGGGACGGCGGCAGCGGTATGCCCGCGATCTTGTCCTTGCCGAGCAGCCGTACGTGGTCGACATAGCTGCCGAGGTTGTGCTGGAGCATCCCGATGTCGCCCTGGTCGAACTGGGCGACCATCTTGGCGAAGTCGTTGTTGAGGTCCGCGGCGGGGGTGACCTTCTTGAAGAGGGCGATGTACTTCTCGAGTGCGGCGACGTTCCTGGGGTCGTTGAGGGTGGTCTTGTCGCCGTCCCCGTCGCCCTCGCCGTTCTCGCCTTTCCAGAAGGACGAGATGCCGGACTGGGCGTACATCATGTCCAGCGCCTGGGCGATCGAGCCCGCGCCGCCGCGCAGGGTGAAGCCGAACTTGTTCCGGCCCTTGTCGGTCAGTTCCTCGGCGGCCTTGTAGAAGTTGTCCCAGCTGTCGGGCGCGGGCAGCTTCGCCGCCTTGAAGAGGTCGGTGCGGTACCAGAGGGTGCCCTGGTTGGCGGAGGTCGGGACGGAGTACAGCTCCTTGTCGTCACCTCCCGCCGCGCGGACGCTCTCGACCATGTTCTTGATCAGCTTGCCCTTGAGGGCGCTGTCACCGATGCGGTCGGTCACGGGGTCGAGGGCGCCCTGGGCGACGAGATTGGCCAGATACGCGGTGCCCACGCCGCCGACGTCGGGCAGGCTGTCGCCGCCGCTCTGGATGGCGGTGTCGTACTTCGACTGCACGTTGGCGATCGGTATCGGGACGTACTTGACCGTGATGTCGGGGTACTTGTCCTCGAACTTGGCGATGATCTGCTTCCAGATCTTGGTGCGGGGGCCGCCGTTGTTGTCCCAGAAGGTGATGGTGCCCTTGCCGGAGCCTTCCTCGCCGGAGGTTGAGCCGTCGTCTCCGCAAGCGGTGACCGTCAGGGCGAGGGTTACGACTGCGGTTAGGGCTGCCGCGGTTCGGGGTGCTCTGCGGGTGCGTGGGTTCATGGGTAGTTGTCCGTCTCCTTTGTGGGTTTCCTTGCGGGTAGTGGTCGCTGGGGGCGCCCACAACGTGGTTCCTAGACCGCCGCTCCCTTGTCTGAGAGGTGGCTCGCCAGGCGGGCTGACTCCCGGTGGGTCAGGTGGGTGTCGGCTATCGCTGTGACTATGCGGCGGGTGACCGTGTCGGCCGGGGCTATGGGCAGGGGGCGCTGCCAGGTGAGGGCCGAGCCGGCGCCCGGGTGGTCGCCGGTGCGGACCCACCACGGGTCGGCCCGGGTGTCGCCGGTCGCGCCGACGAAGACCAGCGTCCAGTCGTCGGTGGCCAGCGCCAGCCAGTCCGCGGGCCGTCCGTGCACCGCCGCCTCGCCCTCGCCGTCGGCGCTGAAGACATGCGCGGGCTCGGGCCGCCGGGGGACGTGCCAGAAGAAGCCGCCCGCGTGGCCCGCCCCGCCGAGGGCGATCTCCTCGCCCGTCACATTGGTGAGGGCGGAGGTGAAGTCCAGCGCCCAGCACTCCGTTCCGAGGGACCGTACGGCCACCGTGCGCCGCTCCAGCAGCAGTTGCCGCCCACCGGCCGTCCACGACAGCTCTTGCACGAATCCGTCGGGGTCGCGCAGCAGCCAGCTCAGGTGGCGCTGGCCGCCGTGGTGGTCCCGTCGGCCGGGACCGCCCCGGAAGTTCCATCCGGCCACCTCCGGGATGGCCATGGACACCCCCATGCGGTCCGGGTCCTCGGCGGGCCGCAGCCCGGTGACGGTGACACCGCCGAGGGTGCGCACGGGGTGCAGATACGGGCGCGGCGCGACCGTGCCGGGCAGTTCGGGGCGGTGCACATACGTGCCGACGACCCGGTGCTCATGGCGCAGCAGGGTGCACGGGGGACGGCGGGTGAGGGAGGGAGTGAGCGGGTTGATCGGGGTCAGGGGGCTGGAGGGGGTCAGGGATGTCATGGGTGCGGGACCTCCGTGGGGGGAGCGGCCCAGGGGGCGCGCAGTTCGGAGTACAGGGCGAGGCGCTCGGCGCCGGCGGTGACCAGTCGGTCGATGCCGGTCACCACGCGCCGCTCGGCCGCTCGCGCGGTGACGCCCGCACCGGGCTCGGTGCGCCAGGCGTCGGCGGGCAGCGGGACCGGTGCGGGGGCGGTGCGGACCGCCTCGACCACGCGCATGAACGCGCCGGTGCGGTCCGGGGGAACGAGCAGTTCGGTGCCGTCGCGCAGATGCGCGACGAGGTTGTCCAGCAGATCGGTGCGCGCGTGATCGGTGGTCTCGGGCGGCGCCCCGTCGCTTTCGATACGGATCCGGTCGAGCTTGTACCAGAAGGTGATCCGGCCCCGTTCGCCGTGGATGGCCACATAGGGCTCACCGGGTTCCTCCGCGCACAGGGTGACGGCGGCGGCCACGGTGGTGCCGCGGCTGGTGCGGATCCGTACGCAGGAGGTGTCGTCGGCCTCGATGGCGTTGGCCCGGTACAGCTCCAGCTCGATACCGGCCACGTCCTCGGCCCGGTCGGCGTCGGCGAGGTGCAGGGCGGTGGCGATGGCGTGGGCGAGGGGGTTGGTGAGGACGCCATCCACGACGTCGCGGCCGTCGAGGGTGCGGTGTCCGGCCCAGGGGGCGCGGGTGTAGTAGTCCTCGTCGCGGGCCCATGCCCCGGCCGCGCCGATGCCGCGGATCGCCCCTATACGGCCGTCGGCGACGAGCTTCCGGATGGCGGGCAGGGCATGGGAGCCGAGCGACTGGAAGCCGATCTGGCAGGCGGTTCCGTGGCCGCGTAGTCCTTCGCTCAACCGGGTGAATTCGGCGTACGAGGGTGTGGGGGGCTTCTCCAGCAGAAGGTGCGCACCGCGTTCGGCGGCGGCGAGGGCGAGGTCGGCGTGGGTGTGGATCGGGGTGCAGATGACGGCGATCCGGGCGCCGGTGCGGGTCACGAGCGCGGCGAGGTCGGCGGACTGCTCGGGCTCGCCGAGCCCGTCGCCCAGCTCCTCCCGGGTGAGCGGCGCGAGTTCGCACACCCCGGCCAGCCGGACCTTTCCCTCGGCGGTCAGCCGCCGGATGTTGTCCAGATGCCAGCGGCCGTGGCCGCGGGCGCCCGCGAGGACGAGAGGTATCACTGGAATCCCCCTCTCTGGGGGCACACCATGCGCATCTTCGGACCTCCTTGTCCGCGATAGATGTGCTCCGCCCGGCCACCGCCGGGATGAGCGTCGGCGCGGCTTTCCCCTCCCCGCCCCTTCCCCCGCTACCAGGGGGTCTGGGGCGGAGCCCCACCTTCCGGCCCCTCCGGCAATTGAGGAGCGGGGTCTGGGGCGGAGCCCCAGTTGTGGGAAGGGGCGGGGAAGAGGGGGAAGCACCGATATGCGGCTCCGCCGCGGGGCCCGCCGCAGGCGCCAAGAACCGCCGGACGCCCCCTAACCCTTGACCGCCCCCGCGCTGAAGCCGGTGATCAGCCACTTCTGGATGAAGGCGAAGACGATGACGACGGGCACCGCGGCGATCACCCCGCCCGCCGCGAGCGCCCCCAGGTCGACGCTGTCCGCCCCGATGAGGGTGTTCAGGCCGACCGGGATCGTCTGCTTGTCCTGGGAGCTGAGGAACATCAGCGCGAACAGGAAGTGGTTCCAGCTGTGTACGAAGGCGAAGGAGCCGACCGCGATCAGCCCCGGGCGCAGCAGCGGCAGCACCACCGCGCAGAAGGCCCGGAAGCGGCCGCAGCCGTCCACCCACGCCTGCTCCTCGAGCGACACCGGCACGTTCTTGATGAAGCCGCTGATGAGGATGATCGACAGGGGCAGCTGGAAGACGGTCTCCGCGATGACCACGCTCCCCAGCGAGTTGATCATCTGGAGGTTCTTGAAGATCTCGAAGAGCGGCACCAGCATCAGCGCGCCCGGGATGAACTGCGAGGCCAGCAGCGCCAGCATGAAACCCTTTTTGATCCGGAAGTCGAACCGGGCCAGGGCATAGCCCCCGGCCAGCGCGACCACCGTCGTCATCACCAGCGAGGCGACGCCGACGATCATGCTGTTCTGGAAGAAGATCCCGAAGCTGCGTTCGTTCCAGACCTTCTGGAAGTGCTCACCGGTGATCGGCCAGGGCACCAGCGCGTTCGAGCCCGCGGGGCGCAGCGCGAACAGCAGCATCCAGTAGAAGGGGACGAGGGTGAACAGCAGATACAGGCCCAGCGGCAGATAGATCTGCCAGCGCGGCACGCCCTGGTCGGACCCGCGCCGGCGCCTCCCGCGAGCGGTGGGCGGCGGGGCGGCCGCGGCGGCGGGCAGGGTGCCCTGCTCGGCGAGTGCGGCGGTCACTTGGTCTCGCCTCCGAACTTGCTCAGGCGCAGATAGAGGATTGAGCAGAAGAGGAGGATCACGAAGGCGACGGTGGTCAGCGCGGAGGCGTAGCCGAAGTCATGGCCGTTGATCCCGGTGTTGGCGACGTACAGCGGAAGGGTGGTGGTCTGCCCGGCCGGTCCGCCGCCGGTGAGGGTGTAGAGCAGATCGACGTTGTTGAACTCCCAGACGCCGCGCAGCAGCGTGGACAGGACGATCGCGTCCTTCAGGTGCGGCAGGGTGATGTGGAGGAACCGTCGCGCCCGGCCGGCGCCGTCGACCGAGGCCGCCTCGTAGAGGTCCCTGGGGATGGACTGGAGGTCGGCGAGGAGGAGGATGGCGAAGAACGGGACGCCGCGCCAGAGTTCGGCGACGACGGCGGCCCAGAAGACGGTCCCGGTGTCGGAGAGCACCGAGGTGCCGTAGGTGCCGATCCCCGCGTCCGCGAGATAGCGGCTGATGCCGGTCGAGGGGTTGTAGAGCAGCATCCAGATGGTGGTGGTCAGCACCCCGGACACGGCCCAGGGCGAGAAGACCAGGGCGCGGGCGAGGCCGCGGCCGAGGAAGGTCTGGTTCACCAGCAGGGCGAGCGCGAGGCCGAGCAGGAGCTGTAACAGCACCTCGGTGACGACCCATTTGCCGCTGAAGACGAGGGTGTCCCAGAACTGCGGGTCGTCGGTGAAGATCCGGGTGAAGTTGTCCAGGCCCGCGTAGCCGTTCCGCCAGGGCTTGGTGACGTTGTAGTTCCGCAGGCTGTAGTAGAGGACGCTGAGCATCGGATAGGCGATGAAGCCCAGCATCAGCAGCCCGGCAGGGGCGATCAGCAGATACGGGAGGCGGCGGGCCGGGCCTCCCGTACGGCGCCGGGTGACCCGGGGTGGTTTCGCCACGGCGTGGGCCATGACTGCTTCTCCGTTCTCAACAGGTGCGGGGGCGGACGGTCATCAGGGGTCTGGTGAAGCGCTTCCGTGAAGCGCTTACCGAATATCGTTCGGTATCTCGTACAAAATTTTTTGCGCTGGGAGGCGGTGTCAGCCCGCGTAGGGTTCGGGCACCGCCCCCGGGCGGGCCAGGAAGCGGAAGTCGCAGCCGGTGTCGGCCTGGGTCATCTGGTCCTGGTAGAGCGCGCCGTAGCCGCGCTCATAGCGGGGCGGCGGGGCCGTCCACCGCGCCCTGCGCCGTTCCAGTTCGGCGTCGTCCACCTCCAGCCGCAGCATCCGCGCCGCGACGTCGAGGGTGATCGGATCGCCGTCGTGGACGAGGGCGAGCGGGCCGCCCACATACGACTCGGGCGCGATGTGCAGCACACAGGCCCCGTAACTTGTGCCGCTCATCCGGGCGTCGGAGATCCGCACCATGTCCCGCACCCCCTGCTTGAGCAGATGGTCGGGGATCGGCAGCATCCCGTACTCGGGCATTCCGGGGCCGCCCAGCGGACCCGCGTTGCGCAGCACCAGCACACTGTCCTCGGTGATGCCGAGACCGGGGTCGTTGATGGTGGCCTGCATCGTCCTGTAGTCGTCGAAGACCACGGCGGGACCGGTGTGTTCCAGCAGCCGGGGCTCGGCCGCGATGTGCTTGATGACCGCGCCGTCGGGGCACAGATTGCCGCGCAGCACCGCCACTCCGCCCTCCTCGGCCAGCGGGCGGTCACGGTCCCGGATCACCTCGGGGTTGTGCACCAGGGCGCCGTCGAGCTGTTCGCGCAGTGTGGGGTGGGCGACGGTGGGGCGGTCCAGGTGCAGGACGTCCGTCAGCCGGGAGAGGAAGCCCGGGAGCCCGCCCGCGAAGTGGAAGTCCTCCATCAAGTACCGGCCGCCGGGCCGCAGATCGGCCAGTACGGGGACGGTACGGGCGATCCGGTCGAAGTCGTCGAGGGTCAGCCGCACCCCGGACCGGCCCGCCATGGCGATCAGATGGATCACCGCGTTGGTGGAGCCGCCGAGGGCGAGCACGGCCGCGACCGCGTCCTCGTACGCCTCCCGGGTGAGCAGCTCCGAGAGCCTGAGGTCCTGCCAGACCAGCTCGACCACGCGTAACCCGGAGGCGGCCGCCATCCGGTCGTGCCCGGAGTCCACGGCCGGGATGGACGAGGCGCCGGGCACGGTCACGCCCATCGCCTCGGCGGCGGCCGTCAGCGTGGAGGCGGTGCCCATCGTCATGCAGTGGCCGGGCGAACGGGCCAGCCCCCGCTCCAGCTCGGAGATCTCGCAGTCGCCGATCAGCCCGGCCCGCTTGTCGTCCCAGTACTTCCACATGTCGGTGCCCGAACCCAGCACCTCGTCGCGCCAGTGCCCCGGCAGCATCGGCCCGGCCGGGACGAAGACCGCCGGGAGGTCGGCGCTGGCCGCGCCCATCAGCAGTGCCGGGGTGGACTTGTCGCAGCCGCCCAGCAGCACGGCGCCGTCGACCGGGTACGAGCGGAGCAGTTCCTCCGTCTCCATGGCGAGGAGGTTGCGGTAGAGCATGGGGGTGGGCTTCTGGAAGGTCTCGGAGAGCGTGGAGACCGGGAACTCCAGCGGGAAACCGCCCGCCTGCCAGACCCCGCGCTTGACCGCCTGGGCGCGGTCGCGAAGGTGCACATGGCAGGGGTTGATGTCGCTCCAGGTGTTGAGGATCGCGATGACCGGCTTGCCCAGGTGCTCCTCGGGAAGGTAGCCGAGCTGGCGGGTGCGGGCCCGGTGGCTGAAGGAGCGCAGGCCGTCGGTGCCGTACCACTGGTGGCTGCGCAGTTCCTCGGGGCGTTTGCGCGTTCTGCGTTGCGTACTCATACCGACCACCCCTCGACGATCGCGGCGACTTCCGCGCGCCTCGGCTCGGGCAGCGGCTTGCTGGGGGCGCGGACGTCGCGCCGGCATAAGCCCATCGCGGCAAGCGCTTCCTTGACCACCGTGACGTTGTTGGCGGACTGCCGCTCGGCCCTGAGGTCCTCGAACCGCCGGATCTGCTCCCACACCTTCATCGCCCCCGGGTAGTCCCCCGCGCGCAGCGCGCCCAGCATGTTGAGCGAGACGTTGGGGGCCACGTTGACCAGGCCCGAGGTGAAGCCGGTGGCGCCGACCGCCCAGTACGAGGGCGCGTACAGCTCGGCGAGCCCGGCCACCCAGACGAACCGGTCAAGACCGGCGTCGCGTGCCACGGCGGCGAAGCGGGTGGCGTCGTGGACCGCGTACTTGACCCCGATGACATTGGGGCACTCCTCGCCGAGCCGGGCGATCGCCGCGCCCTCGATGAGCGGATTGCGCAGATACGGCACCACGCCCAGCTCGGGGACGGCCTCGGCGATGGTGCGGTGGTAGTCGATCCAGCCGTCCTGGGCGACGTACGGATGCACCGGCTGATGGACCATCACCATGTCGGCCCCGGCCGCGCGGGCGTGCCGGGCGGCCTCGACCGCGGTGGCCGCGTCATGGCCGACCCCGACGAGGACGGCGGCCCGCCCGGCGGCCTCCTCGACGGTCAGCTCGGTGACCAGCCGCCGCTCTTCGAGGGTGAGGGCGTAGAACTCCCCGGTGTTGCCGTTCGGCGTGACGGCCTTGACCCCGCCGTCGAGGAGCCGGCGGAGCAGGGCCCGGTAGGCGGCGCGGTCCACGGCGCCCCCGGCGTCGTACGGGGTCACCGGGATCGCCACGACGTCCGCGAGCGCCGTCCTCAGCGGTGAGTAGTCCATACGAACCCTTTCTCTCGATGTTCGGCATCGGGACGAGCTGTTCGGATGGTGCTGCGTGCTGAGTGCTGCGTGCTGAGTGCTGCGTGCTGAGTGCTGCGTGCTGAGTGCTGGGGTCGGGGCCCGGGGCCGCCGGGTGCTACTCCCCGTCCGGGAAGGCGCGCCGGACGAAGGACGCGATGTGCTCGTGCAGTGCGCGGGCCGCCCCGTCGGCGTCGCCGTCGAGCGCGCGGGCCAGGATCTCCCGGTGCTCACGGGCCTCCCGCTCCCAGGAGGGCACCGCCTGCCAGGCGATGGCGGACACCAGCGCGGCCTGGTCCCGCAGTTCGTCGAGCATCCGGGTCAGCAGGGGGTTGCCGCAGGGCAGATAGAGCGCCCGGTGGAAGTCCCGGTTGGCGAGCGACCGCCCGGCCGGATCGGCGGCCGCGTCCGACCGCTCCAGCGCGGCCCCGGCGTCCTCAAGACCGGCCCGCGCCGCCACGGTCCGGCGCAGCGCCTCGGGCTCCAGGAGCAGCCGCACATCGTAGACGGAGTGCGCCATCGCGGTGTCCACGGTCCTGACCGTGGCCCCCTTGTACTCGCTCATCACCACGAGCCCCCGCCCCGCGAGCGTCTTGAGCGCCTCCCGCACGGGCGTCTTCGACACCCCGAACTGCGCGGCCAGCTCGGCCTCCACCAACGCCTGCCCGGGCCGCAGCCCCCCGGTGAGAATCGCGTGCTTGACCGCCTCCAGCACGTACTGGGTGCGGGAGGGGATCGGGCTCGGGGCGATGTCCATGGATACTCTCAGATCTCACATATCGCGTCTCATATATGACATACGAAGTACGACGCGATGAAGTTAGGGCGGTCCCGGGGGTTCGTCAACGGTTCTGACAAAAACTGTCCCAGAGCGCCAAGGCCGGGCGCGTCCCGCCCTCACGCCCGCTCGGGGGCGTCGACCGGGTGGGGGCGTTGGGCGATGGCTTCGGGGAGGGCGGGTTCGCGCAGGGGGCGGATGAGGAGGCAGCCGAGGGCGGGGAGGGCTATCAGGGGGGCCAGGGCGGTCTGGAGGGTGGTGGCGTCGGCCAGGGCGCCGATGAGGGGGCTGGCCAGGCCGCCGACGCTGACCGTCAGGCCCAGGGTGACCCCGCTGGCGGTGCCCACACGGCGGGGCAGGTAGTCCTGGCCGAGGGTGACGTGCAGGGAGAACGGCACATAGAGCCCGGCCGAGGCGAGGGCCACGCAGAGGTAGAGCGCCGGACCGGGGACGAGGACGACGCCCGCGACGGCGAGGACGGTCAGGGCGTACGACCACCGGACGACCGGGACACGGCCGTGGCGGGCGGCGAGTCCGCCGCCGGCCACCGTGCCCACCGCGCCCCCGGCGTAGAGCACGAACAGGGCGGCGGTACCGGCCAGTTCGCCTCCGCCCGCGCGCTCGCGCACGTACAGGGAGATGAACGCGCTCAGCCCGACGAAGACGATCGAGCGGCACATGATGGCGCCGGACAGCCGGAGGAAGGAGGGCCAGTCGTCCCGTCCCCCTCCCCCGCGGCTCGCCCGCGCGGGCCCGGCCGCCGCGCCCGGGGCCCTGAGCGCACGTAGCGCGGCCACGCACAGGGCGGCTCCGGCGACGGCGGGGACGGCCAGCAGCGGGGAGGCCCGCAGACCGCCGGTGGCGATGACGGCGGCGACCGCGAGCGGCGCGGCGGCGAAGCCGATGTTGCCGCCGAGGGAGAACCAGCTCATCGCGGTGTGGCTGCCCCGGCTGGCGAGCCGGGCCACCCGGGCGGACTCGGGGTGGTACGCGGCGACGCCGATGCCGGAGACGGCGATCACCGCCAGGGTCGCCGCATAGGAGCCGGTGACCCCGCTCAGCGCCACACCCGCCCCGCCCACCAGCGTGCTCACCGGCAGCAGCCACGGCATGGCCCACCGGTCGGTGAGCGCCCCGAACAGCGGCTGTACGACGGACGACAGCAGCGAGGCGGCCAGTACGACGCCGGAGGCGGCGGCGTAGCCGTAGGCCCGTTCCGAGACGAGGAACGGCACCAGCGCGGCCACCGCTCCCTGGTAGATGTCCACGCAGGCGTGTCCCAGGGACATCAGCGCGATGGGCCTGCGGGGTGAGGGGGTCCGTTTCGTCGACACCCTTTGATCGTGGCGATGCCACCGGGTGTCGCGCTTCCGATAATCCGCCGGGCCGTCCCGGAAACCCGCCAGCGGGCGACGGGTCCCCGAGCTCGGCTCAGCTCAGCTCGGCCAGGGCCGTGCGGACGGCCGCCAGATCCTGGTCCGAGGCCAGACCGGCGTGGTAGAGACGGAGCTCGTCCGCGCCCAGCTCCACCGCGTGGGCCGCGTCCTGGGCCAGCGTCGCCGGGCTGCCGCCCATCCCCGACACCACCGTGAAGTTGGCGGCGAGCACGGTCCGTTCGGTCCGGTACGGGACGAACGAGGGCAGGACCCCGGAGCGCGCTGCCTCGCCCCCCGTACACGGCAGTACGACCCCGTCGGCCTGGGCCAGCACATCGGCCGGGTCCACGCCCACGTTGGCGCCGAGCCGGTGCGGGGCCGGGTCGGCGTGCAGCAGAACCTGGAAGTCCCCGTCCGCCGCGGCCCTTACGGCGGCCACGGCCTCGCCCCGCAGCCCGCTCGCGATCCGGTCGCGCCAGGTGGCGAAGAGCGCGGCGTGGTCGGCGCCGAGCAGCTTCTCGACCTCGGCCCACTCCCCCGCGCGGTCACCGCCGTCCGCGGTGGTCTCGCCCGCCCACACCGGCCGCAGGGCGCGCACCACCAGCGCGCGCAGCTCCTCGGGGTCGGCGCCCAGCCCGGCGTAGCCCGCCTCGCAGCTCTCGCAGAAGCACAGCGACATCAAGTACTGGCCGGCGCCGCCCAGCGGCACCCCGCCGATCTTGTCGTGGGCGTGCAGATGCGCGAGTCCGTACCAGCCGCAGGACTCCAGCTCGGTGCCCCGGGCTCCGGGCCGTACGGCCGCCTCGGCGGCCAGGTCCACCAGATAGGCGCGCACCTCGGGGCGGGCGATGCAGGGCGCCCACGGGTAGCGGTCGCCATAGGCGTTGCGCACGGTGATCCGCGGATGCTCCTCGCCCAGCCGGGTGTTGTGCGCGAGCACCACCCAGGCGTGGACCTCGAGACCGGCGTCGGCCAGCGCGGCGGCCGCCTCCCCGTACGGATCGTCGCCGGGCACCCACGACTGCTCGTACGGCCGCAGCTCGCGCCCCTGCCAGCGCTCCGCGCTCGGCGGGTAGAGCACGGCCGCGTGGCGGGCGGTGACGATGCGGTGGCCGGGGTGGCGCGGGGTCAGGGCCCGGGTGGAGTGGTAGGCGGAGGCCAGCGTCACCTGCTGGACGCCGAGGTCGGCGATGCGGCGCGCGGCGTCCGGGTCGCCGACGACGTCCCAGGGGTAGACGAAGGCGGAAGCCTTCACCGCGCCTCCCCGTCCCCGGCCCCGTTCCCGTCCTTGTCCGCGTCCCCGTCCCCGACCAGCGCCATGCCGCGCTCGATCAGCTCGGCCAGCTCCTTGACGTGGGCGGGGTTGGGCTCGCTCAGCGGCGGCCGCACCTCACCGACGTCCAGCCCGCGCAGCCGGACTCCGGCCTTGACCAGCGACACCGCATAGCCGCGGCCCTGGTTGCGGAGCTCGACCAGCGGCCGGTAGAAGCCGTCCAGCAGCTTGTTGACGGTCTCGTCGTCGCCCGTCATGAGCGCCTTGTGGAAGGCGAGGGCGACCTCGGGAACGAAGCAGAAGACGGCGGAGGAGTAGAGCGTCACGCCGATGCCGCGGTAGGCGAGGCCGGTCAGCTCGGCGGTCGGCAGCCCGTTGAAGTACCGGAAGCCCTCGTCGGGGGCGTCCGCCCGCACGGCGCTCACGACGCGCTGCATCAGGTCGAGGTCGCCGATGCCGTCCTTGAGGCCGATGATGCCGGGCACCTTGGCGAGCCGGGCCACGGAGTCCGGGGCCAGGACGGCGTTGTCCCGCTGGTAGACGATGATGTCGAGGTCGGTCGCGCCCGCGAGGGCGCTGTAGTGGCGGATCAGCCCTTCCTGACCGGCCACGACCAGATACGGCGGCATGGCGAGCAGCCCGTCCGCGCCGGCCCGCTCGGCCAGCTTGGCGTACTGGATCGCCAGCGCGGTCCCATACCCGGCGCCCGCGACCACCGGCACCCGCCCGGCGGCCTCCTCCACGGCGACCACGACGCAGTCGTGGAACTCCTCCGGCGTCAGGGCGTGGAATTCGCCCGTGCCGCAGCACGCGAAGACGGCGCCCGCCCCCGCCTCGATCCCGGCGCGGATGTGCGCGCGGTAGATCTCCAGGTCCAGGGCGCCATCGGGACCGTAGGCGGTCACGGGGAAGAACAGCAGTCCGTCAAGGCGCTCGGCGAGTGAAGCTGAGGTCACGGGCTTCTCCCTGTCGTGTACACCGACCCGCCGTCACCCACCGACGCCGTGTGCACGTTTCTGATCGTCATCTACATTCGTGAACAAGTTCACCGTAAGGCAGCCATCGGCCGCCGGTCAAGGGCGCCAACCGGGTGACGCCACTCACCCGAAGGTGAATTCGCCGACATCGCGCCACCCTTGACGACCCATGCGTCGATCCTTACGGTGTCCATGAATCTGAACCACATACATGAATAAAAACCACATACGCAAGAGCCCTGCGCGACAACCCCATAACGCGATACCCCCACGGAGGAGATCCGCCCATGCCCGCTCCCCGCACCGTCCTCCTCACCGGCGCCGCCGGCGGCATGGGCACCCTGATGCGCGAGCTGCTGCCGCCGTACGGATACCAGCTGCGGCTGCTCGACCAGCTCCCCATCGAGGGCGAGCCGGACGCGATCACCGCGGATCTGTCCGACCGGGACGCCCTGCGCGAGGCCGTGCGGGGCGTTGACGCGATCATCCATCTCGCGGGCATCTCCCTGGAAGCCCCGTTCGAGAAGATCCTGCGGGCCAATATCGAGGGCACGTACAACGTGTACGAGGCGGCGCGCGAAGCGGGGGTCCGCCGGATCGTCTTCGCCTCCAGCAACCACGTCGTGGGCTTCACCCCGCGCCCGGTGGGGGACGACCCGCTCATCCCGCTCGACGCCCCGCGCCGCCCCGACACCTACTACGGGGTGTCGAAGGCGTTCGGCGAGGATCTGGCCGCGTTCTACTGGGACAAGCACGGCATCGAGACGGTCGCCATCCGCATCGGCTCCTGCTTCCCCGAGCCGACGACGGTCCGCATGCTGTCCATCTGGATGAGCCCGGCGGACGGCGCCCGGCTGCTCCACGCCGCCCTCACGGCGGAGAACGTGGGCTGCACGACGGTCTACGGCAGCTCGGCCAACACCCGCCTGTGGTGGGACCTCTCCTCGGCCCGCGCCCTGGGGTACGAGCCCCAGGACGACTCCGAGCCGTACGCCGCGAAGCTGATCGCCGAGCAGGGCGAGCTGGAGCCGGGCAACCCGGACCATGACCACCTCGGCGGGGCGTTCTGCACCAACCCGCCGATCTGGCCGCGTTGAGGCTCCCCCTCCCGGGGGCCGGGCCACACCGAGGTTTTCGGGCGAGCCCTTGTGCGCAGGGGCGCCGCTTACCGAAGCGAGGTGGTTTTGAGCATGGGGGCGGAGGTGGGGGGCGGGGCGCCGCCGCCGACCGCCGGACCGGTGGGGTGTTGGCGGTCGTGGCGGCTCAGCGACGTGGGAGGAGCGGCTCTCTGTCCGGAGTGCGGACCGGCGGGGCCCAGGACGGCCCCTCCGGGTACCCCCGCAAAAAACGCTTGATCTGAAGCAACTAATTTGTCAAGCAATTTCGAGAGGGGTACCCCCCGGGGCCATCCGGAAGACGGTCCGACCCCGGCCCCGATCGACCCGCCAGTCCGGCAACGACCCCTGCCCCCCGAGCACGGAGGCCGCCACCGGGCCCCGCCCCCACCGGCCCGGCGCCCGGCGACGAGGGCCGGGCCCCCACCCGCCGACCCATGCTCAAATGCGCCGAAGGCGCGAAACGGCGCCGCACCCGACCGAGCCGACCAGCCCAACGCCACGTCCGCGCCCACCCGGAGCCGCTCAACCCCCCGCCTTGGCCCACTCCTCCACCGTCATGACCTCGGCCTGCGACGGAAACACCTTCTCGATGAGCAGTCGGTGGACCTCCGGGTCCGGGTCGTAGCAGGCGTCGGACAGCACCGTGAGCCGGAAGTCCAGGTCGGCGGCCTGGCGCAGGGTGGACAGAACGACGCCGCCGGTCGCGACGCCGGTCAGGACGAGATGGGTGATGTCGCCGGACCGCAGCACCACGTCCAGGTCGCTGCCGGCGAAGGCGCTGACCCGCCGCTTGGTGACCACGACCTCGTCCGGCCGGGGCGCCACACCGGCATGGATGGCGATCTTGGGGTCGTCCTCGGTGTAGAGACCCGGCGGCAGGGAGCCGACGATCTTGTTGCGGGCCGAGGCCTCGGGGCGGCCGGAGCGGAAGCCGACGACGACGTACACGACGGGGATTCCGGCGTTGCGGGCCGCGTCGACCGCACGGCTCACGCGCGGCACATAGCCGGGTTCCTGGACGCGGGCCACGATGCCCTCCTGGACGTCCATCACGAGCAGAGCCGTCTTGTCCGCGTTCATGTCCGCGTTCATGTTCACGTTCATGTCCAAGTTCACGAAGCCTTTCGCTGCGTCGATTGTTGTGCGGAAGAGGAATCGTCGGAACCGATACGGGCCAGCGAGCGGTCCATGAGCGTCAGCGCCAGGCACAGGCCGGTGATGGCGAGCGTGAACCAGGCCAGGCCGTGCAGCCCGCCGGTGTCGGCGCGGGCGCCGAAGAAGGCGCCGTTGGCGCTGGAGGCGACGATCGCGCCGAGGTAGAAGAAGGTGCGGAGCAGCCCCGCCGAAGAGCCCATCCGCTCCGGATCGGCCTGGTGGTACACCGCGTTCTGGAGCGCGAGGTTGATCAGCCCCTGCGGTACGCCGAAGACGATCCCCACCACGATCAGCAGCCATATCGCGCTGTGCGGCTGGAGCGGGAGCAGCAGGGCGCAGGCGACGATCTGCCCTACGGTCCCCACCAGCAGCTTGCCGCGCACGGCGGCGCGGCGGCCGGTAGCGGTGGACACCGCGATACCGGTCAGGAACAGGGGCAGTTGGGCGAGCCCCGCCTGTGAGGCCGTCAGTCCCCGGCCGTCCTGGAGCCACTGGGTGTAGCCGTACAGGAAGACATACGAGACGACGGAGACGAGGAGCGCGCGGGCGTAGGTGAGCAGCAGGGGCAGATTGCCGCCGAACACCCGCAGGTCGATGAACGGTTCGGCCGCCCGCAGCTCCCGCACCGCGAACCCGGCCGCCGCCACCGCCATCAGCACCGGCAGATACCACCGGCCGGCTCGCGGCTCCATCAGGAACAGCAGCAGCGAGACGAGCATCGCGGCGAACAGCCCCATGCCGATCAGATCCAGCCGGACGCGCTCGCCGGTGCGCTCGGCCGGGGGCCGCTCCTTCGGCAGGCGCCGGACGCCGAGGATCAGACCGGCCGCCGCCAGCGGGATGTTGACGGCGAACGTGCTGCGCCAGCCGCCCAGCCCGATCAGCAGTCCGCCCAGGGGCGGTCCGATGACCGCGATGGTCTGGCTGGCGACCGCGAGCATAGCGAGGATCCCGGCGGGGCTCTCCTGACCGGTCCGCCGGGCCTCCCCGCGGATGAGGTACATCGAGGCCGGATAGCCCGCGCAGGTGCCGAACCCGAGCACCACCCGCGCGACGATCAGCGTCCCCAGGTTCGGGGCGAGCAGACCGATCAGCCCCGCGATCCCGGTCAGGGCCGCCCCGGCGAGGAAGAGGCGGCGCGGCCCGTAGAGGTCGATCAGCCGGCCCATGACCGGCTGGCCTATCGAGGTGGCCAGATAGAGCGCGGAGACCAGCCAGGCCGTCTGCGACGGCGGCGCCCCGAACGCGGCGCCGATCGGCACCAACGACACGGAGATGATGGAGGAGTTGACCGGGTTCAGTACCGAACCCAGCATCATCGGCGCGAGCAGCCTCCGGTCGAAGGCGCTCCCCGCGTCCGCCCTGCCCTTTCCCCTTCGCCGCGTCAGCCGCTCGATCATGCGCGGCTGAGCCGGTCCAGCAGGGCCAGCGCCTCGAGGATGGTCTCCCGTTCCGCTTCCGTATAGCCGCTCTCCAGGGCCCGGGCGAGCCATTCCTCGCCCGCCCGCCGCTTGTCGTCGAGGAACGCGCCGCCGGTCTCGCTCACCGAGACCAGCTGCCGCCGCCCGTCGCCGGGGTCGGGGCGCCGCTGGATCAGCCCGCGCTCGTCCAGCGCGGCGAGCGTGGCCGCCATCGACTGCGGCCGTACGCGCTCGGCCGCCGCCAGCGCGCTGGCCGAGGCGGGTCCCTCCTTGCTGAGCCGGCTGAGCGCCGACGTCTGAGAGGGGGTGAGTTCCTCGAGGTCGTACGACTCCTTGATCCGCCGCCGCAGCCGGCCGACGACCACACGGATCTCATGCGCGGCGCGCACGGCGGACGCGGACATGCCGCCAGGGGTCTCTGCCATGCCCCGCACGATATTTCCTTCAGTCCAGGCTGTCCAGTTCAAACTGAGCAGCCTGGACTGTCTATCTACTCCGTGACGGCATCGACCCCCGTGAGCTCGGCCGACAGCGCCCACAGCCGCGCCGCCCGCTCCGGATCGGTGGCCCAGGCGCTCACCCCACTGCCCAGTTCGGTGCCCTCCGGCGCGGGCTCGGCGATGTCGCAGTCCTCGCAGTACACCCCGCCCAGGCCCGCGAGCCGCGGCGAGGTCGCCGCCCAGACCTGGGTGGCCGCGCCCTCCTCGGGCGTCTTCCAGCCGATGTTGGTGGGGCTGGCCTCGATCGTCTCGCTCAGCTCCGCCAGTTCCTCCGGGGACATGTGGCGGCCCAGCTGGGTGGCGATCGTGCCGGGGTGCACGGAGAACGCCCGCACACCGGTGTTCCGCCCCAGCGCGTCGAGGTGCAGCGCGAACAGGGCGTTGGCCGTCTTCGCCTGCCCATACGCCTGCCACTTGTCGTAGGCGTGCCGCTCGAAGTGGGGGTCGTCCCAGCGAATGTCCGAAAGCTGATGCCCATTGGAGGAGACCGACACCACGCGTGCGCCGCCGCGCGCGATGGCGGGCCAGAGCCGGTTGGTCAGGGCGTAGTGCCCCAGGTGGTTGATGGCGAACTGGGCTTCCCAGCCGGGGCCGACCCGGGTTTCGGGCGCGGCCATGATCCCGGCGTTGTTGATCAGAATGTCGATATCGCGACCGGACGCGAGGAATTCCTCCGCGAAGGCCCGAACGCCGTCCAGGTCCGCGAGGTCCAGCTCGGCGACCTCCGTACCCTCGATCCCGCCGAGCGCCTCGACGGCGGTCGAACGCCGCCGTGCGGGCACCACGACATGGGCCCCCGCACCGGCGAGAGCCCGCGTCGTCTCCAGCCCGAGCCCCGAATATCCCCCGGTCACGAGCGCGAGCTTGCCGGACAGGTCGATGCCCGCGAGGACGTCACTCGTCGTACTGCGCACCCCGAAACCGGAGCCGATCGCATGCTGTTCGGTCGTCATGCGGGGAACGTACGGTTTCGAGCGCGCTCAAGGTCAAGCAACGCGCTCGGGTGTCGCGCCCGGGTCAGGCCGCCCGAGCCCGCTCCAGCGCCCGTCGGGCCAGCTCACGCGCGGTGGCGACCGGATCGCCGACCACCGAGAGCCCGTTCAGCACCGTGGCCCCCTCGTGGAGCAGCAGCAGCTCGTCCGCCGGCCCGTCGGGGGCGGTCACGCCCGCCTCCTCGCACAGCTGCCGCAGATAGCCGCGTAGCCAGCGCTTCTGGTCGGCGATCACCTGCCGGGCCGGATGTCCGGCGTCCGGCAGTTCGGCCGCCGCGTTGACGAAGCCGCAGCCGCGCGGGTTCTCGCGGCGCACCCACTCCGCGAGCGCGTCGAACGTGGCCAGGGCGCGGTCCGCCGGGGGCGACTTCTCGACCTCGGCGGTGAGCCAGGCCCGCCACCGCTCATCGCGCTCCCGCAGATACGCGGTGACCAGCGCCTCCTTGGAGCCGAAGCGGTCGTACAGCGTCTTCTTGGTGACTCCGGCGCGCTGGGCGATCAGATCCACGCCGACCGCGTTGATCCCCTGCCGGTAGAACAGCTCGGCGGCGGTGTCGAGGATGCGGCGCCCGGCGGGGGTGAGCACATCGATACGCGCTTCCATGCCGTGATCACCTCCGGGTGAAGGGTTGACGTGTATACCGATCTGTTTAGTCTAGTGGGTGAGGCAGTAAACAGACCAGTATACCCGGAACCGACCCGGAACCTCGAGCAGAACCCCGAGCGGAACGAGGAACGCCCCATGCCCGTCAGCGCCGCCGTCACTGCCATCGGCCTCGTCGTGATGTGGAGCTCCGGCTTCATCGGAGCCGAGCTCGGCACCCGGGAGGCCCCCGCCGACACCCTGCTGATGTGGCGCTTCCTCGCCGCGGCGGCGGTCCTGGGCGGCGCCTGGGCGCTGCTGAGGCGCCGCCGACCGCGCCCGCGCGCCATGGCCGAGCAGGCGGTGATCGGGGCGCTTTCACAGGGCGGCTATCTCGGCGGGATCGTCTGGGCGGTCGGGCTCGGCGTGCCGTCCGGCACCGCCGCCCTGATCGCCGCGTTGCAGCCGCTCGCGGCGGGCGCGCTGGCGGGGCGGCTGCTCGGCGAGACGGTCAGCCCGCGCCAGTGGGCGGGACTGGCCATCGGCCTCGGCGGGGTCGCGCTCGTCGTCCAGGGCGATCTGTCGGCGGGTCCGGCCGCCCCGGCGTGGGCGTACGGGCTGCCCTTCGCCGCCATGGCGGCGCTGCTGGCCGCGAGCTTCCTGGAACGCAGGGTGCGGGCGCCGCTCGACCCCGTGGACGCCATACCGCTGCACTGCCTGGTCAGCGCCGTGCTGTTCACCGGGGTCGCCGTGGCCGGAGGCCATGCCGCGCCCCCGGCGGGCGGGGGTTTCTGGGCCGCCGTGGCCTGGACGGTGCTGCTCTCCACGGTCGGCGGCTACGGCTTCTACTGGCTGAGCCTGCGCCGCAACGGCGTCACCCGCACCAGCGCGCTGATCTACCTCACGCCCCCGACCACGCTGGTGTGGGCGTACGCGATGTTCGGGGACGCGCCGGGGTGGGCGGCCCTCGCGGGCATGGCGGTGTGCGTGATCGGGGTGACGGCGGCCACCGCGCGCCGCCGCCCCGACCGGTCAGCGCAGCTCGCGGAGGATCCAGTCGGTGATCGAGCGGTGTCGCGGGTGCCAGCCGAGTAGCTCGCGGGCGCGGCGCGCCCGTACGCGGCTGTTGGAGCCCAGGGCGTGCCGGGCGAACCGGGGGTCCCAGACGTTGTCCGGCGCGTCGGGGTCCCAGGGGCGGGGGCCGGGCAGGCCGAGGGAGCGGGCGATGGCCCCGGCGATCGCGCCGAACGACTCCTCCCCGTTCTCCACGAAGCAGAAGGTGCCCGGAGGCGCCTTCTCCAGCGCGAGGAGGTACAGGTCGGCGACGTCGTCGACATGGACGGTGGACCAGATGTTGCGGCCGGGGCCGACATGGCGGACCACTCCCCCGGCGCGGGCCTGCCGGACCAGTGCGGCGATCAGGACACTGTCCCGGCCGAGGCCCCGCCCGCGCCCGTAGATCAGGCTGTCGCACAGCACCGCCGACCGTACGCCCCGCTCGGCCGCGCTCAGGACCAGGCGGTCGATGGCGACCCGGGCCGCGCGGATCGGGTGGTCGGGCTCCCAGGCCGAACCCGGGTCGAGGATGTCCTCGCCGTGGACCGCCTCCGACACCTCGCCCTCCGTGCCGGTGCCGACCGTACTGGAGCCACTGGTGTGGATCAGCGGCTTGTCCGATCCGGCCAGCGCGGCGATCAGCGTCTCCACGGCCGCGCGATGGTCACTGTCGGCCGCGTTGACCACGGCGTCGGCGCGGCGGGCCCGCGCGGCGAGGAGGTCCGTGTCGTCGAGCGAACCCACCACGGGCTCGATGCCCAGCCGGGCGAGTTGTCCGGTCTTGCCCGGATCACGGGTCAGACCGCTGACGTGGTGGCCTGCCTGGCGGAGGCGGACGGCGACGGTGCCGCCGATATAGCCGCTCGCGCCGGTGAGGAAGACATGCATGGGAGAAGTGCCTCTCTGACGGGGTCAGAGCGCCCAGAATCGACCGGGGCACGAGGGACCCCCAACGCGGTTTGCCGCGACGGCAAATGCCGTCAGCAGCACTGCCAGGCGAACAGGGCCTTCTCGAAGCGGCCCGCGGCGAGGTCGTCGGGGCGGATCAGCCAGTACAGCGCGCCGCAGTCGCCCCACATCATGTCCGCGTCCTCATCGGAGTCGAACCGGCCCAGGTGTCCGAGTCGGCGGTGTCGACCACCGCGTCATAGTCCTCGTCGCCGTAACTGAGCAGTCCACCGAGCCGCATGCGGACCATGATGGCGGGGGCCACCGACAGCCGGACGGTCACGGCGGGACCGGGTGAGGCCACCGTGGAAGTCACTCCGCAGGTCAAGGAACCGTAAAGCGGGGACGTTCGTTACCCCGGGCATGACCGCTATGACACCCGGCTCGAACCTCCCCCTCTCCGTCGCGCGCGTGGCGGTTGACGTCACCGCTCCGGTGCGGCTCGACGTATCGGGCCTGCTGCTCACCGCCAACGGCAAAGTGCGTTCCGACGACGACTTCGTCTTCTACAACCAGCCCACCGGACCGGGTGTGGCCCACCGCGCCGGGACGGCGGGCGCGGGCGACACCATCACCGTGGACACCGCCGCCGTCCCCGCCGACATCGAGAAGATCGTGGTGACCGCGAGCCTGGACGCGCCCGGGGCGACGTTCGCGGGCACCGAGCCGACCGCCACCGTGCGCGGCGCCGACGACGGCGCGGCGATCGCCACGTTCACCCCGCCGCGGCTGGGCAACGAGACCGCGCTGGTGGTCGTGGAGGTGTACCGGCGCAATGGGGCGTGGAAGGTGCGCGCGGTCGGGCAGGGGTATGCCAACGGTCTGGCGGGCATCGCCACCGACTTCGGCGTGACGGTCGAGGAGCCCGCCGCGCCGCCCGCCCCCACCGCCCCCGCCGCCCAGACGCCGCCCCCGCCGAGCGGTCCGCCCGCCGGTTTCCAGCCCCCGCCGCCCATGCCGTCCGCTCCCCCGGCCGCGGAGCCCGCGGCGGCGGCCCCGGCCACCGGAAAGATCAACCTGGACAAGGGCCGGGTCAGCCTCCAGAAGAACCAGACGGTGTCCCTGGTCAAGGGCGGCCGTCCGGTGCTCAGCTCGGTGCGGATGGGCCTGGGCTGGGAGCCCGCCTTCCGCGGCAAGGACATCGACCTGGACGCGTCCGTGATCGCCTTCGGCGTCGACCGCAAGAAGATCGACGCCTGCTTCTTCGGCAAGCTGGCCATCCTCAACGGCGCCATCCAGCACTCCGGCGACAACCTCACCGGTGAGGGCGGAGGCGACGACGAGTCCATCACCGTCCACCTGGGCGGCCTCCCGCCCGAGGTCACCGGCCTGGTCTTCACGGTCAACTCCTTCTCCGGCCAGAAGTTCACCGACGTGGCCAAGGCGTACTGCCGCCTCCTCGACGCCCAGACCGGCGAGGAGCTGGTCCGCTTCGACCTCACCCACGCCGAGCCGCGCACGGGCGTGATGATGGCCAAGCTGATCAAGCAGTTCTCGGGCGAGTGGGAGATGACCGCGATGGGCGAGTACGTGGACTCGCGCACCGTCCGGGGCATGGCCAAGCCCGCCGGCAAGGCCCTGTGACACAGCTGATCCAGGGGAGCTCCCGCGTCACCGCGGATGCCCGGCCCATGCCGATGGCCCGGCATGCGCGAGCGAACCCGGGCCGGAGGCCGACAGACCCGCCACGCGGGCCAGGCGGCGGTAGGAGTCCAGGAGGGCATCGCGGTCGTAGGTGCTCGTCGTGACCAGCACCTCGTCGGCGTCGCTGCGCTCGATCAGCTCGTCGAGCGCGGCGGCGACCTCGTCCTCCGTGCCGTACAGCTGGCCGCGCAGACCGCGCTCGTAGAAGCCGCGCTCCTTCTCGGTCATCTCCCGGGCCTCGATCTCCGGGGCCGGGGCCAGGGGTGGGAAGACGCCGTGGGTACGGGAGTGGGCCATCGACCACGCCTCGGGGAGCAGCAGCCGGCGGGCCTCCTCCGTGGTGTCGGCGACCGCGACATTGCCCGAGACGACGACGTACGGGGCGGAGGACCAGGCGGAGGGGCGGAAGCCCGTGCGGTAGCGGTCGATCGCGCGCAGCATCTCGTCCCGGCCGCGTAGATCGCCGATCACCAGGGACAGCCCGGCCCGCGCCGCCAGATCCGCGCCGGCGCCGGTGGCCAGGACGAAGACGGGCAGCCGCAGCCCCTCCGCCGGGTGGGCGTGGACCTGGGGGTGGGCGTCCTGCTCACCGGTGAACCAGCCGAGCAGCTCGTCCAGTTGGGCGCCGAAGTCCCGTGCGGCGTCCTTCTCGGCGCCCAGGGCGCGGCGGATGCCGTCGGTGAAGCCGACGGAGCGGCCCAGGCCCATGTCGATCCGGCCCGGGAAGAGGGATTCGAGCACCCCGAACTGCTCGGCCACGACGAGCGGGCGGTGGTTGGGGAGCATCACGCCGCCCGTGCCCACGCGGATGCGGACCGTCGCCGCCGCGACGGCGGACGCCAGCACCGTGGGCGCAGAACCGGCCACGCCGGGCACGCTGTGGTGCTCGGAGACCCAGAAGCGGTGGTAGCCGAGCGCCTCGGCGGCTTGCGCGAACCGTACGGTGTCGCGCAGCGCCTGCGACCGCTCCCGCCCCTGGCGGGTGCGGGAGCGGTCCAGGATGGAGAAGGGGGTGGTGCGCAGGCGTGAGGTCACGCTCACGTCAACGCGTGCCCCGGCCGGGAGGATTCCCCCGGGCCGTCGACCTCAGCCCTGGCGGCGCCAGGGGCCGGTGATCGCGAGCATGATGCCGGGCACCTGGATGTTGGCGTACAGCGTCGAGCCGTCGGGCGAGAAGACCACCCCGGTGAACTCGCTGAACTCCGGCTCCTCCGCGCTGCCGATGTTCAGGTCGTTGCGCGCGATCGGGTAGGTCCGGCCGTCCTCGGTGGCGCCGAAGAGGTGCTGGATGCCCTCGCCGTCCTCGGCGATGACCAGACCGCCGTACGGCGAGACCGTGATGTTGTCCGGGCCGTCGAAGGCGCCGTCCTTCGACGGGTCCGGGTTGACGCCCAGCAGCACCTTGAGGGTGAGGGTGCGGCGCTTGGGGTCGTAGAACCAGACCTGGCCGTCGTGCTGGACCGGGCTCTCCTCGCGGGCGTACGAGGAGACGATGTACGCGCCGCCGTCCCCCCACCACATGCCCTCCAGCTTGCGGGCCCGGGTGATCTCGCCGTCCTTGAACTGCTTGCGCACCGACACCGACTTCGCGTCGCGGTCCGGCACCGGCGCCCAGTCCACGCCGTAGACCGTGCCGATCTTGGTGGCGCGGGACAGGTCGTCCACGAAGTTGCCGCCCGAGTCATAGCACTTGGGCGCCTGGAGCACGCCCGCGTCGTCCTTGAGCGTGTCGAGCTTGCCGCGGCCGTGCTCGAAGCCGTGCGGCGGGACCCAGCGGTAGAGGAGGCCGTTCGGTCCCGAGGCGTCCTCGGTGAGGTAGAGGTGGCCGCGCTTGGGGTCCACGACGACGGCCTCGTGGGCGTACCGGCCCAGGGCCTTGATCGGCTTCGGGTCGCGGTTGGCCTTGCGGTCGTGCGGGTCGACCTCGAAGACGTAGCCGTGGTCCTTGGTCATGCCGTTCTGGCCGGCCTTGTCCTCGGTCTCCTCGCAGGTCAGCCAGGTGCCCCAGGGGGTACGGCCACCGGCGCAGTTGGTGGCGGTGCCCGCGATGCCCACCCACTCGGTGACGTGGTCGCCGTGCTTGGAGACCTCGACGACGGTGCAGCCGCCGGAGGCCGCCGGGTCGTAGACCAGCCCCTCGGTCAGCGGGACCGGGTGCGGCCACTTGCTGCGGGGGCCGGCCAGCTCGTGATTGTTGACCAGCAGCGTCGCACCGCGCGGGCCTTCGAAGGTGGCGGTGCCGTCGTGGTTGGACGGGGTGGACTCGCCGGACTCCAGCTTCGTCTCACCGGTACGAGTGATGATCTTGTAGCTGAAGCCCTTGGGGAGGGCCAGGATGCCCTTGGGGTCCGCGATGAGCGGACCGTAGCCGAGCGACGAGCCGCCGTGGCCCTCGACCCCCGCGAGGCCCTCCTCCGTCGCCTCAGCGGCGAGTGCGCCGGGTGCGGTGGCGAGCACCCCCGCGCTTCCGACCAGGGCGAACCCGGCCCCGGTGTAGGCGGAACGCCTCGCGAAGTCTCTTCGGCTGAGCGGCATGTCTTCTCCCGAACGCAGGGTGGTGTCCTCCGGACTGCGGCCATACGTTTCCGTCCCCGGCCGAACATCAGTTGAACGGCGCGCGACATCAGCGGACGAATGGCTGCCGATCCCGTATACGGTGCGCAGGCCGATACGGCTCTACGCAGCGCACGACTTCCCGGGCCGACGGGCCTTTCCCCTCCCCGCCCCTCCCCGCTACCAGGGGCACCACCCCTGGACCCCGGGGACCGGGACAGACCCCCGCCACCCAGCGAACCCCGGGGTCCGGGGCAGAGCCCCGGTTTCGGGAAGGGGCGGGTAGGGGAACGCTCCGCAGGCGTCACCACCCGTCCAGCATCCCCCTTGGCGCGGTTACGCCCTCGATCGAGCCTTGAAGGCGGCCTTGCGGGCCTCCTTCGCGGCCTTCTTGTCCGGGTGCAGACGCCCCATCGCCTCCAGCACATCCGCCGTCGCCGGATGGTCCACCCGCCAGGCCGAGTCGAAGAAGCTCCCCGACTGGTCGACCAGGCCCCGCACCAGGTCGCGCAGCTCCGCCGAGTCGCCCTCGGAGGCGAGCTGGGCCGCGAGGGTGTCCACGGTGAGCCAGAAGACCATCTCCTCCGACGGCTCCGGAACGCCCGCCACCCCGTGCTCGGCCAGCCAGACCCGGGCCAGCCCGCCCAGGTGGCGGTCGTCGAGCACCTCGCGCAGGGCGGGCTCGGCCTCGGTCCCGGCCAGCGAGAGGGTCTGCTGGCAGGTGAGGCGGCGCAGCGGCGCGTCCTCGTCGTCGCCGCGGGCGGCGGCCAGCAGCTCGCGGGCGGCCTCCTCGGGCGTACGGCGGGCCAGCCACCGCTCGGCCTCGGCCTGCGCGGCGGGCTCGGGGTGGCCGGGGAGCGCGTCCAGCAGGATGTCGGCGCCCTTGTCGGCCAGGTCGCCGACGGCCGGGGCGTCGATGCCCGCCTCGAGCATCCGGGCCCGTACGGCGTAGACGCCGAGCGGGGTGAGCCGCACCATGCCGTAGCGGGAGACGTCCTCGTCCTCGAGCTCCTGCGCCGTCTCGGGCTCCTGGATCCGGCCCTCGCCGTCGACCTCCTGGATCAGCGCCTCGTCCACCGGCTGGTAGTCGACGAGGCCGGTCGGGGCGAGCAGCCGGAACTGGTCGTCCAGCCGCACCATCGCCTCGGAGACCTCTTCGAGGATGTCGTCGGTGGGCTCGTCCATGTCCTCGGGCACGATCATGGAGGCGGCGAGCGCGGGCAGCGGTACGGGGGCCGTGGCGGCGTCCTCGTCCAGGGCGGTCAGCAGATAGAGGTTGCCCAGTACCCCGTCGAGGAATTCGGCCTCCTCCTCCGGGTTCCAGTCGAACGCGTCGAGGTCGAGCTCACCGCTCTCGCTGATCTGGGCGGCGATGTCGCTCAGATCGGGGGCGGCGGCGTCGGCCAGCACCGTCTCGAAACCGTCGAGCCAGATGTCCAGGACGTCGCGCGGGCCGCCCTCGGTGATCAGCCGCAGCTCCTCGCCGCTGGTCGCGACGGCGGAGAACTCGTCCTCGGCCGTCGCCTCACCGTCCACGTCAACACCGGCACCGTCACTGTCGCCGTCGCCGTCGCCGTCGCTGTCGCTGTCGTCGTCGGCCCCCGCCGGCTCCTCGATCTCGACCAGACCGGTGTCCACCGCCAGCTGCCACGCCTGCGCCGCGTACAGCGGCCCGTCCTCGTCCCCCGCGAGCTCCAGCAGCTCGGTCGCCTCCCGCAGCTCGCCCTCCGGCAGCGCCCCGCCCGACGCCACCGGCTTCCCCTGCTCGGCCCAGCGGGCGAGCCGGACCGCGCGGGCGAGCAGCGGCGCGGCGAGTGCGTCCCGCGCGAGTTCCGCGTCGGTGCGAAGCCGCACGGGCGGCATGGTGGGGCGCTCTTCTGGCATGGGCGGACGTCACTCCTCGAGGGCACGGAAGTCGCGGGCGCGGAGGTCGCGGGCGCGAATGCGGGGCTATGGGGCTGTGGGGCCATGGGTCCACGGGAGCGTGGAGCCATGGGGGTACGGCGGTGCGGGGCGTACCGGCGCGGGTGCGCGGATACGGCCCGGCCCCCAGCGTAGACGGAACGGGACGGCACTTTCGTCCCGATGTGGTCCGCGCCCCGTCCCGCGCTCTGTTCCACGCCCCTCCCGCACCACATCCCACGGCCCTCGTTCATGTTTCCGCCCCGCTTCCGCCATGTCCGGGCCATCCGCCCTCCCTTGACAACTTCCGTGGCGAGGAAAGAGATTGACGCGCGTAGAGGCAGATTCCTCGCCGTTCACTCCTTTCCGGAGGCCACCACCATGTCCCTTCGCGCCCCGCGCGGGCCCGTCGCCCGCACCGCCGTCGCCGCCTCCGCCCTCGCGGCCGGGCTGCTCGCGGTCCCCTCGTCGGCCTCCGCCGCCGAGGTCCGCATCCATGACATCCAGGGCAGTACCCGGATATCCCCGCTCGCCGGACAGCAGGTGAGCGACGTCCCCGGCACGGTCACGGCGATACGCGCCTTCGGCTCCTCGCGCGGCTTCTGGATCCAGGACCCCCGGCCCGACAAGGACCCGGCCACCAGCGAGGCGATCTTCGTCTTCACCGGGTCGACCACGCCCTCGGTCGCCGTGGGCGACTCGGTGCTGGTCTCCGGGACGGTGTCCGAGTACTACCCGGGCGGCAAGGACGCCGGTGGGCAGTCGCTCACCGAGCTCTCCAAGGGGACCTGGACGGTCCAGTCCTCCGGCAACGCGCTGCCCGCCGCCCACCGGCTCAACCCCTCCACGATCCCCGACCGCTACGCCCCGGACGCCGGTGGCGACTCCATCGAGGGGCTGACGCTGCGGCCGCGCTCATACGCCCTGGACCGCTACGAGTCGCTGGAGGGCATGCGGGTCTCGGTCGAGGACGCCCCCGTGGTCGGCGCGACCAACACCTACAAGGAGCTGTGGGTCACCGCCGAGCCCCGCCACCAGCGCACCGCGCGCGGCGGCGCCCTCTACGGCTCGTACCGCGACCCGAACGCGGGCCGGGTGAAGGTGGTCTCGCTGCTCCCCTACGCCCAGCACCCCTTCCCCGTGGCGGACGTCGGCGACGCGCTGACCGGCACCACGGCCGGGCCGATGGACTACGACAACTTCGGCGGCTACACGATCGCGGCCACCGCGATGGGCGAACTGACCGACCACGGCCCGCGGCGGGAGACCACCCGCAAGCAGAAGGCGGACGAACTCTCCATCGCCACCTACAACGTGGAGAACCTCTCCCCCAAGACCGCCCAGTCGAAGTTCGACCGGCTGGCCACCGGTCTCGTGGAGCACCTCGCCTCGCCGGACATCGTCGCCCTGGAGGAGGTCCAGGACGACAACGGCGCGACGAACGACTCGGTGGTGAGCGCCGACGCCACGCTGAAGAAGCTCACCGACGCGATCAAGGCGGCGGGCGGTCCCGCGTACGAGTGGCGGCAGATCAACCCGGTGGACGACCAGGACGGCGGCGAGCCGGGCGGCAACATCCGCGTGGCGTTCCTCTACAACCCCGAGCGGGTCTCCTTCACCGACATCCCCGGCGGCGACTCCACCACCCCCGTGAAGGTCGAGAAGAAGGACGGCAAGGCCACGCTGTCGGCCTCACCCGGCCGTATCGACCCGGCGAACGGCGCCTGGAAGGACAGCCGCAAGCCACTGGCCGGGCAGTTCTCCTTCCGGGGCCGCCCGGTGTTCGTGGTCGCGAACCACTTCAACTCCAAGGGCGGCGACCAGGGCCTGGACAGCCGCTTCCAGCCCCCGGCCCGCTCCTCGGAGACCCAGCGCACCGGGCAGGCCACGGCGGTCAACACCTTCGTCAAGGCACTGCTGAACGCCGATCCGAAGGCGTCGGTGGTCGTCGCGGGCGACCTCAACGACTACCAGTTCTCGCCCGCGCTGGCCGAACTCACCAAGGGCGGTGTGCTGACGGACCTGGTGACCGGGCTGCCGAAGGACGAGCGCTACGGCTATGTCTACAACGGCAATTCGCAGGCGCTGGACCACATCCTGACCAGCCACGCACTGCGCCGCGCCGACTACGACATCGTGCACATCAACGCCGAGTTCTCGGACCAGTCCAGCGACCACGACCCACAGATAGTACGAGTGCGCCCCTGAGGGACGCTTTCCGGGGGTGTTGTGGGCAATCGTCCCGCGGGGCGGGACGGGTGGGCACAACACCACCCACCGTCCCGCACCCAGCGACGAAACCCAAAGGGCCGGACCCCAACTCAGTTGTGGCTGTGCAACGCCTCGTTCAACCCGCCCCAAGAACCCGTCCGAGGCAGCGCCTCCACCGTGCCGGTGATGGAGTTGCGGCGGAAGAGCAGGTTGTTGACGCCGGAGAGCTCCAGGGCCTTGGCGAGCTTGCCGTCCGGGAGCGTGATGCGGGTGCCCGCCGTCACATACAGCCCCGCCTCGACGATGCAGTCGTCGCCGAGCGAGATGCCCAGGCCCGCCTCGGCGCCGAGCAGGCAGCGCTCGCCGATGGTGATCGTCTGCTTGCCGCCGCCGGAGAGCGTGCCCATGATCGAGGCGCCGCCGCCGACGTCGGAGCCGTCGCCGACCACGACGCCCGCGCTGATCCGGCCCTCGACCATGGAGGTGCCGAGCGTGCCGGCGTTGAAGTTGACGAAGCCCTCGTGCATGACCGTGGTCCCGGGGGCGAGGTGGGCGCCGAGGCGGACCCGGTCGGCGTCGCCGATACGGACGCCGCCGGGGACGACGTAGTCGGTCATCCGGGGGAACTTGTCGACACTGGTCACCGACAGCTGAAGCCCCTCGGCGCGGGCGGCGAGCCGGGCCCGCTCCACCTGGTCGGCGGCGATCGGGCCGAGCGAGGTCCAGGCCACGTTGGCCAGCAGGCCGAACTGGCCGTCCAGGCTCAGGCCGTGCGGCTTGACCAGCCGGTGGCTGAGCAGATGCAGCCGCAGATAGACGTCGTGGGCGTCCCTGGGCTTCTCGTCGAGCGAGGCGATGACCGTGCGGACGGCGACGACCTCGACGCCGCGCCGGGGGTCCGGTCCGACCGCCTTGAGGGCGGTCTCGCCCAGCAGCCGCGTGGTGTGCTCGGCGTCGAGCCGCTCGGTCCCGGCCGGGCCGGGCTCGGCGGTCAGCTCGGGGGCCGGGAACCAGGTGTCCAGGACGGTGCCGTCCTCGGTGAGGGTGGCGAGACCGGCGGCGACGGCGCCGGTGGGGGCGGTGGTGGGTGCATCGGTCATGGTCAGAACGCTAACCGGAGCCGGGCCCGGGAGGCGAACCGGTCTCAGCGAGCGGTCCGGGCAATCCGGGCGGTCCGCCGTACGATCTCGTCCGACAATCCGGGCGCCCGGCCCGCCGTAGGGCCTCAACCGGCGGGCGAACCGCCGTGCGGTCTCAGCTGACGCGGATCATGGGCTGCCGTCGTCGCCGCCCACGCCCATGATCCGCGCCAGCGCCGCGCTGGTGCCCTCCCGGTCGTACGGCCGGTCCGCCAGCAGCACCTGCAAGGTCAGCCCGTCGATCAGGGCCACCACCGCGCGCGCCGTGGCCTCGTCGGGCACCAGCCGCGTCAGCATCCGGGCCATCTCGTCCAGGCATTCGGCGGCGAGCGGCCGCAGCCCCTCGTGGCGCAGCGCGGCGAAGTACAGCTCGTACTCCAGCTCCATCCGCGCCCGGTCGCCCGTGAGCTGCTCCCCCAGCCACCGGGCCAGCTCGTCGGCGGGCGGTGCGGCCGGATCGACGCCCTCCACCCAGCGCCTCACCTCCGCCAGCCACTCCGCGTTGATCTGGCGGAGCGCCGCGATCAGCAGGTCGTCGAGGGTCGCGAAGTGGTAGGTCGTCGAGCCCAGCGGTACATCGGCCGCGGCGGCCACGGCCCGGTGGCCGAGTCCGGCGATGCCGCGCTCGCGGACCACGGCGGCGGCGGCGTCGATGATCCGCTGCCGCCGCTCGGGGTCGTAGCGGCGGCCCATCAGTGGGCGCCGTTCAGATTGAGCACCACCACTCCGGCGATGACCAGCAGCACGCCGAGCACCTTGGCGGCGGTCATCGCCTCCCCCAGGAAGAGCATGCCGATCGCGGCGATGACGGCGGTCCCGGCCCCGGCCCATATGGCGTAGGCGGTGCTGACGGAGATGGTCTTGAGCGTGTGCGCGAGCAGCACGAAGGACACCAGATAGCCCGCGCCGGTGGCCAGGGAGGGCCAGAGCCTGCTGAAGCCTTCGCTGTACTTCATCGAGGTGGTCGCCAGGATCTCGGCCAGGATGGCCCCGGAGAGCGTCACATATCCCATGCGTACAATCGTACACAACGATACGTACGGACGTACACAAAGATGCGTACGGGCGTACACAACGATCCACGGCATACGAAACGGCCCCCGCGCCGAAGCGCGGGGGCCGCTCGAAAAGCCCTGAGGGAGCCGTCAGACGTTGAAGCCCAGCGCCCGCAGCTGCTCACGCCCATCGTCGGTGATCTTGTCCGGGCCCCACGGCGGCATCCAGACCCAGTTGATCCGCAGCTCGTTCACGATGCCGTCGGTCGCGGACTTGGCCTGGTCCTCGATGACATCGGTCAGCGGACAGGCCGCCGAGGTGAGCGTCATGTCGATGGTGGCGATATTGCCGTCGTCGACATGGATGCCGTAGACCAGACCGAGGTTGACCACGTCGATGCCCAGCTCGGGGTCCACGACGTCGTACAGGGCCTCGCGGACCTCTTCCTCGCTGGCGGGCTTGGTGGTGGTGGCGGCGTTCTCAGTCATGCGGTCTTCCCTCCGGCGGTCTCGCCCAGTGCCTGCGCCGTGGCGTCCTTCCATGCCATCCAGCTCAGCAGGGCGCATTTCACCCGGGCCGGGTACTTGGAGACGCCGGCGAACGCGATCGCGTCCTCCAGCACCTCCTCCATGGCGTCGTCCGGCTCGGCCTTGCCCCTGGACTGCATCAGCTCCAGGAAGGTCTCCTGGATCTTGCGGGCCTCGGCCAGCTCCTTGCCCACCAGCAGCTCATTGAGCACCGAGGCGCTGGCCTGGCTGATGGAACAGCCCTGACCCTCGTAGCTCACGTCCTCGATGGTGTCGCCGTCAAGCCGCACCCGGAGCGTGATCTCGTCACCGCAGGTGGGATTGACGTGGTGTACCTCTGCGTCGCCGTTCCTCAGCCCCCGGCCGTGGGGGTTCTTGTAGTGGTCCAGGATCACGTCCTGGTACATCGAATCGAGCTTCACGCGGCACGCCCCTACCCGAAGAAGTTCCGTACGTGCTCCAGGCCCTCCACCAAGGCGTCGACCTCGGCAGGCGTGGAGTACAGATAGAACGACGCTCGGGTGGTCGCCGGAATTCCGTAGCGCAGGCATACGGGGCGGGCGCAGTGGTGGCCCACCCGGACCGCGATCCCCTGCTCGTCCAGTACCTGGCCCACATCGTGGGGGTGGATGTCACCGAGCGTGAAGGAGATCGTGGCACCGCGCTCCTCGGCCGTGGTGGGGCCGATGATGCGCAGGTCCGGCACCTCCAGGAGCCTGCCGACCGCATAGTGCGTGAGGGCGTGCTCATGGCGGGCGATGTTGTCCATGCCGATCGAGGTGAGGTAGTCCACGGCCGCGCCGAGGCCGACGGCCTGGGCGATCGGGGGCGTACCGGCCTCGAACTTGTGCGGCGCCGGGGCGTAGGTGGACGAGTGCATCGAGACGGTCTCGATCATCTCGCCGCCGCCGAGGAACGGGGGCAGGTCCTCCAGCAGCTCCTGGCGGCCCCACAGCACCCCGATACCGGTCGGACCGCACATCTTGTGGCCGGTGAAGGCCACGAAGTCGGCCTGGAGCGCCTGCACGTCCAGCAGCATGTGCGGGGCGGCCTGGGAGGCGTCGATCACCACGAGGGCGCCGACGTCCTGGGCGCGGCGGACGATCGCCTCGACCGGGTTGACCGTGCCGAGGATGTTGGAGACCAGCACGAACGAGACGACCTTGGTCTTCTCGGTGATGATCTGCTCTATCTCCGACAGGTCGAGGCGGCCGTCCTCGGTGAGGCCGAACCACTTCAGCTTCGCGCCGGTGCGCTGCGAGAGCAGCTGCCACGGAACGATGTTGGAGTGGTGCTCCATCTCGGTGATGACGATCTCGGTGTCCTGGTCCACTCGGTAGGGCTCATCGGCCCAGCCGAGCATGTTGGCCACCAGGTTCAGCGACTCCGACGCGTTCTTGGTGAAGATCACCTCATCGCGGCTGGGAGCGTTGATGAAGTCGGCGACCTTGTCGCGGGCGCCCTCGTACAGCGCCGTGGCCTCCTCGGCGAGCACATGGACGCCCCGGTGCACATTGGCGTTGGAGCGCTCGTAGTAGTCGTTCAGCACGTCCAGCACCTGGCGCGGCTTCTGCGAGGTCGCCGCGTTGTCCAGATAGACGAGCCGCTGGCCGTCGTGGACGACCCGGTCCAGGATCGGGAAGTCCTTACGGATCGCCTCGGTGTCGAGGAGGCCCGGCAACTGTGTCACTCGGACGCGCCTCCCTTCACGTACTCCTCGTAGCCCTCTTCCTCCAGCTTGTCGGCGAGCTCGGGACCGCCGGACTCGGCGATCCGGCCCGCCGCGAAGACGTGGACGTGGTCGGGCTTGATGTACCGCAGGATGCGGGTGTAGTGGGTGATCAGCAGGGTGCCCACCTGGCCGGACTCGCGGACCCGGTTGACGCCCTCGGAGACCACCCGCAGCGCGTCCACGTCGAGGCCGGAGTCGGTCTCGTCGAGGATCGCGATGGCCGGCTTCAGCAGCTCCAGCTGGAGGATCTCGTGGCGCTTCTTCTCACCGCCCGAGAAGCCCTCGTTCACGTTCCGCTCGGCGAAGGAGGGGTCGATGTGGAGGCGCTCCATGGCCTCCTTGACCTCCTTCACCCAGGTGCGGAGCTTGGGCGCCTCGCCGCGGATCGCGGTCGCGGAGGTACGCAGGAAGTTGGAGACCGAGACGCCGGGGACCTCGACCGGGTACTGCATGGCGAGGAAGACACCGGCGCGGGCGCGCTCGTCGACGGACATCGCGAGTACGTCCTCGCCGTCCAGCGTCACGGTGCCGCCGGTGACCGTGTACTTCGGGTGACCGGCGAGCGAGTAGGCCAGGGTGGACTTGCCGGAGCCGTTGGGGCCCATGATGGCGTGCGTCTCGCCCTGCTTCACGGTCAGGTCGACACCGCGCAGGATCTCGCGGGGGCCGCCTTCGGCGTCGACGGAAACGTGCAGGTCGTGGATCTCAAGCGTGGCCATGGGTGCCTCAGGACTCCTGGGTGACGGAGACGAGCACATCGTCCCCTTCGATCTTTACGGGGTATACGGGGACCGGGCGCGTCGCGGGGAGGCCGGACGGCTTTCCGGTGCGCAGGTCGAAGCTGGAGCCGTGCAGCCAGCACTCGATCTGGCAGTCCTCCACCTCGCCCTCGGACAGCGAGACGTTCGCGTGCGAGCAGATGTCGTTGACCGCGAACACCTCGCCCTCGGTGCGTACCAGAGCGACCGGCACGCCCTCGAGCTCGACCCGCTTGGGGGTGTCTTCCTCGAGTTCGTCCAGCGCACAGGCGCGTACGAAGGTCGGGGTCATCCTACGGACGCCTCCAGCTCGGCCTCGATCTTGGCGATGAGCCGCTCCTCCAGCTCGGGGAGGCCGATCTGCTGGACGAGCTCGGCGAAGAAGCCGCGGACCACCAGACGGCGGGCCTCCTCGGCCGGGATGCCGCGCGCCATCAGGTAGAACAGCTGCTCGTCCTCGAAGCGGCCGGTCGCGCTCGCGTGACCGGCGCCGACGATCTCACCGGTCTCGATCTCCAGGTTCGGCACCGAGTCGACGCGGGCGCCGTCGGTGAGGACCAGGTTGCGGTTGAGCTCGTAGGTGTCGGTGCCCTCCGCGGCGGCCCGGATCAGCACATCGCCGATCCACACCGCGTGCGCCTCCGCGCCCTGGAGCGCGCCCTTGTAGGCCACGTTGCTGCGGCAGTGCGGGGTGTCGTGGTCGATGAAGAGCCGGTGCTCCTGGTGCTGGCCGTTGTCGGTGAAGTACAGGCCGTAGAGCTCGGCCTCACCGCCCGGGGCGCCGTAGACGACCCGCGGGTGGAGCCGCACCAGATCGCCGCCGAAGGTGACGACCACGGACTTGAAGGTGGCGTCCCGGCCGACCAGCGCGGTGTGCTGACCGGCGTGGACCGCGGTGTCGTCCCAGTCCTGGACCGAGACCACGGTGAGCTTGGCGCCGTCGCCGATCAGGTACTCCACATTGGCGGCGACCGTGGCGTCACCGGTGTGGTCGATGACCACGACCGCCTCGGCGAAGGCGCCGACCTCGATCACCTGGTGGCCGAAGGCGGTGCCGCCCTCGCCGTGCACGGCGATCCGCACCGGCTCGGTGAGCACCGTCTCCTTGGGCACCGAGACGACCGACGCCTTCTCGAAGGAGCTGTACGCCTGCGCCGCCACCCGGTCCACCGGCTTGCCGGCCTTCCCCAGGCGCGCGTCGTCACGGCCCACGGTCTCGACCGTGACGCCCTCGGGGGCGGTCACCTCGACCTTGACGCCGCCGTCGGCGACGGCCGTGCCGTCGTGGAGACCGCGCAGCCGCTCCAGGGGGGTGAACCGCCAGTCCTCCTCGCGGCCGTGGGGCACCGGGAAGTCGGCCACGTCGTACGACGCGGGCGCGCTCACCCGGGCATCGGTGGGCTGGCCCACCTGGATGACGCCGTCCGTGGTGGATCCGGCCGGGATGGTTTCAGCCATGGCTGTCGTACTGCTCGCTTTCTGCCTGATGGGCCTGAGTGGGGTGCCCGGGCGGAGGATTTCAAGCCCCCGCCGGGCGGGGAGGGGGCGGCGTCAGCCGACCGCGCCCTCCATTTGCAGCTCGATCAGCCGGTTGAGCTCCAGCGCGTACTCCATGGGCAGCTCGCGCGCGATCGGCTCGACGAAGCCGCGCACGATCATCGCCATGGCCTCGTCCTCGGACAGACCTCGGCTCATCAGGTAGAAGAGCTGGTCGTCGCTGACCTTGGAGACGGTCGCCTCATGGCCCATGGACACGTCGTCCTCGCGGACGTCCACATACGGGTAGGTGTCCGAGCGGGAGATCGTGTCGACGAGCAGGGCGTCGCACAGCACATTGGACTTGGAGCCCTCGGCGCCCTCGCCGATCTCGATCAGACCGCGGTAGGAGGTGCGGCCGCCGCCGCGCGCCACCGACTTGGAGACGATGTTCGACGAGGTGCGGGGTGCCATGTGGACCATCTTGGCGCCGGCGTCCTGGTGCTGGCCCTCGCCCGCGAAGGCGATGGACAGGGTCTCGCCCTTGGCGTGCTCACCCATCAGGTAGACGGCCGGGTACTTCATGGTCACCTTGGAGCCGATGTTGCCGTCGACCCACTCCATGGTCGCGCCCTCGTAGGCCACGGCGCGCTTGGTGACCAGGTTGTAGACGTTGTTCGACCAGTTCTGGATGGTCGTGTAGCGGCAGCGGGCGCCCTTCTTGACGATGATCTCGACGACCGCGGAGTGCAGCGAGTCCGACTTGTAGATCGGCGCGGTGCAGCCCTCGACGTAGTGGACGTAGGCGTCCTCGTCGACGATGATCAGCGTCCGCTCGAACTGGCCCATGTTCTCGGTGTTGATGCGGAAGTACGCCTGGAGCGGAATCTCCACGTGCACGCCCTTCGGCACGTAGATGAACGAGCCGCCGGACCAGACCGCCGTGTTCAGCGAGGCGAACTTGTTGTCGCCCGCCGGGATCACGGTGCCGAAGTACTCCTTGAAGAGCTCCGGGTGCTCCTTGAGCGCGGTGTCGGTGTCCAGGAAGATGACGCCCTGCTCCTCCAGGTCCTCACGGATCTGGTGGTAGACGACCTCGGACTCGTACTGGGCCGCGACACCCGCGACGAGGCGCTGCTTCTCGGCCTCCGGGATGCCCAGCTTGTCGTACGTGTTCTTGATGTCCTCGGGCAGGTCCTCCCAGGAGGCGGCCTGCTGCTCGGTGGAGCGGACGAAGTACTTGATGTTGTCGAAGTCGATACCCGACAGGTCCGAGCCCCAGGTGGGCATGGGCTTCTTGTCGAAGAGCCGCAGGCCCTTCAGACGGAGCTTGAGCATCCACTCCGGCTCGGACTTCTTCGCCGAGATGTCGCGTACGACCTCCTCGGAGAGGCCGCGCTTGGCCGAGGCGCCGGCCACGTCGGAGTCGGCCCAGCCGTACTCGTAGTTGCCCAGACCCTCGAGCTCGGGGTGAGCGGTCTCCGTGGGGAGAGTCATTCGGGGTTCCTCCCGGCCGTGCTGGCAGATGCGGTGGTGGTCTTGGTGGTGCTGGTGTCGGTCTTCTCGACCTTGCCTGTCTTCGGAACGAACGTCGTGCACACCCCGTCGCCATGGGCGATGGTGGCCAGACGCTGCACATGGGTTCCGAGCAGCTGGGAGAAGACCTCGGTCTCCGCCTCACACAGCTGCGGATATCGCTCGGCTGCGTGGGCGACCGGGCAGTGGTGCTGGCAGAGCTGTTCGCCGACCGGCGCGCTGCGCGCCGTAGCAGCGTACCCGTCCGCGGAGAGTGCTCCGGCGAGCGCTTCGGTGCGGCTGCCGGGGGCGGCGGCCTCGATGGCGCCGCGGTACCCCTCCGCCTGGGCGGCGAGCCTGGCGCGGGCGAACGCCGCGACCGCGGCACGCCCCGCCTCGCCGCCTCCGGCGCTCTGCTCGATCCAGCGGAGAGCGTCGACGGCGAGCTTGTCGTAGGCCTGGTCGAAGGCGTCGCGACCGCAGTCGGTGAGCGCGAAGACCTTGGCCGGGCGGCCGCGCCCCCGCGCCCCGTACACCCTCTTCTCGCGGGGCTCGACGACGCCGTCGGCGACGAGGGTGTCCAGGTGGCGGCGGACGGCCGCCTGGGTCAGCTCCAGCCGCAGGGCGAGCTCCGCCGCGGTGGAGGGGCCGTGGTCGAGGATGGAGCGCGCCACCCGGTTGCGGGTGCCGTGCTGCTCTTCCGGCGCGGACACGGGCGTGCCAGACCGCGCGGCCGCTTCGGCCGCGCGTTCGTTCGAAGCCTCGCTCGCGTATTTCACAACGCCATTGTTGCGTAATTCTCCGGCGATCCACAAGCGAGGAGTTCGCCGGTTCCGGTGGGGTACATCACTTAGGTCTGCCTAAGTCCGAGACCGGGGCTCACCTGCGGCGACGCGTCCGGGCCCGGATGGCGGACTCCGCGCCTTTCGGCCCTGCCGCCCACGGACGCCCCCGGGATTCGTAGACTGCCGGGCATGCGAGAAGAGCCCGCGGTCGACATCGTCGGCCTGGTCAAGCGGTACGGCCCGAAGACCGCGGTCGACGGGCTCGACCTGTCCGTCGGCCGGGGCACCGTGACCGCCGTTCTGGGTCCCAACGGAGCCGGTAAGACCACCACCGTCGAGACCTGCGAGGGGTATCGCCGCCCCGATGCCGGGACGGTCCGGATATTCGGGCTCGACCCGGTCGCGGACGCCCCGGCGCTGCGCCCCCGGGTCGGGGTGATGCTCCAGTCCGGAGGCGTTTATTCCGGCGCGCGCGCAGAAGAGATGCTGCGCCACACCGCCTCCCTCCACGCGCATCCGGTCGATGTGAATCTGCTGATCGAGCGGCTCGGCCTCGGCTCCTGCGGCCGGACCACCTACCGGCGGCTCTCCGGGGGCCAGCAGCAGCGGCTCGCGCTCGCCATGGCCGTCGTCGGCCGACCCGAGCTGGTCTTCCTCGACGAGCCGACCGCCGGGCTCGACCCGCAGGCCCGCCGCGCCACCTGGGACCTCATCCGAGATCTGCGGGACGACGGGGTCACCGTGATGCTGACGACCCACTACATGGACGAGGCCGAGCAGCTCGCCGACGACGTGGCGATCATCGACGGCGGCAGGGTGATCGCCCGGGGCACCCCGGAGGAGCTGTGCCGGGGCGGCGCCGAGAACACCCTGCGCTTCATCGGCCGCCCCGCGCTCGACCTGGCCTCGCTGCTGAAGGCGCTGCCCGCCGACTCCACGGCCGCCGAGCTGACGTCCGGCTCGTACCGCGTCACCGGCAAGGTCAACCCCCAGATGCTGGCCACCGTCACCTCCTGGTGCGCGCAGAACGGGGTGATGCCGGACCGGATCTCGGTCGAGCGGCACACCCTCGAGGACGTCTTCCTGGAGCTCACCGGTAAGGAGCTGCGAGCGTGACCGCCACGGGCACTTTCCTCCCCCAGCCGGGGGCGGCCCCGCTGCCGCGGATGATCCGGGCGCAGGCCGCGCTGGAGACGCGGATGCTGCTGCGCAACGGCGAGCAGCTGCTGCTGACCGTCGTCATCCCGTCCCTGGTGCTGGTGCTCTTCAGCACCGTCGACATCGTCGACACCGGCTCGGACGGCAGCACGGTGGACTTCCTGGCGCCCGGTGTGCTGGCGCTCGCCGTGCTGTCCACGGCGTTCACCGGGCAGGCCATCGCCACCGGCTTCGAGCGGCGCTACGGCGTGCTCAAGCGGCTCGCCGTCTCACCGCTGCCGCGGTGGGGGCTGATGGCCGCCAAGACCTGTGCGGTGCTGGTCACCGAGGTGATGCAGATCGTGCTGCTGACCGCGATCGCGCTGGCGCTCGGCTGGTCGCCGCACGGCGACCCGCTCTCCGTGGCGCTGCTGCTGATCCTCGGCACCGCGGCGTTCTCCGGCCTCGGGCTGCTGATGGCGGGCACCCTGAAGGCCGAGGCGACGCTGGCCGCCGCCAATCTGGTCTTCCTGCTGCTGCTGGTGTCCGGCGGCGTCATCGTGTCGCTGGACAAGTTCCCGGGCGCCGTGCGGAGCGCGCTGGAGCTGCTGCCGATCTCGGCGCTCTCGGGCGGGCTGCGGGACGTCCTCCAGGACGGGGCCGGGATGCCGTGGCGGGATCTGGGGATCCTGGCGGTCTGGGCGGTGCTGGGACTGGGCGCGGCGGCCAGCTTCTTCCGCTGGGAGTAGCCCGGGTCCCGCGGGGACGGCCTTACAGCCTGCGGCTTTACCGGAACACAACCCCCTCGTGAAAAGCTGCACAAGCGGCGGCCTACGATGGGCGGGTGCCGAATTCGCTGAATCCGTTCGAGCTGATCGCCCGGCGCTGGCAGCCCTCCGCGCGCTTCGTGGAGCGGGCCGCGCTGGCCACCGTGGTGATGGCCGTGGTCATCGTGGTGACGGGGGGCGCGGTCCGGCTCACCCAGTCCGGCCTGGGCTGTGACACCTGGCCCAAGTGCACCCCGTCCAGTCTGACGCCCACCGCCGACATGGGCATCAACGGTGTCATCGAGTTCACCAACCGGATGCTGACGTACGTCCTGTGCGTCTTCGTCGGTGTGCTGATCATCGCCGCGCGGGCCCGTACACCGGTGCGCCGCTCCCTCACCCGGCTGGGCTGGACCCAGTTCTGGATCGTGATGGGCAACGCCGTCGTCGGCGGCATCGTGGTCCTCACCGGACTCAACCCGTACATCGTCAGCTCGCACTTCCTGCTGTCCTCCGCGCTCCTCACGGTGGCGATGGTGGTCTGGCAGCGGGCTCGCGAGGGTGACGGTGAGCCACGCGACCTCATCGCCCGGCCGGTGCGCCAGCTGACCTGGCTGCTGGTCGGCGCGACCCTGGCGCTGATCCTGATCGGCACGGTGGTCACCGGCGCGGGCCCGCACGCCGGTGACGCCCGTGAGGTGCACCGCATCCCGCTGAACTGGCAGGAGATCACCCAGCTGCATGTGGACTTCGTCTACATCGTGCTGGGCCTCACCGTCGCCCTGTGGTTCACGCTGCGGGCCGTGAAGGCCCCCGCCGCCCAGCGCCGTACGGTCCTTGAGCTCCTCGTCGTACTGCTCGCGCAGGGCGTGATCGGGTACGTCCAGTACTTCACCCATCTGCCCGAGGTCGTCGTCGGCATCCACATGTTCGGCTCCTGCCTGGTGTGGATCGCGGTGCTGCGGGTGCTGCTCGCCCAGCGCGAGCGCGCCGCCCTTCCGGCGGCCGCGCCCGCCCCCACCGGCGACCACGAGACCGTTCAGCCCGAGCCGGCCGCGTCCAGCCGGTAGACCCGGCGCGCGGTCCCGGCCGCGACCAGCCCGGCGATCCGCTGGGCCTCGGCCCGGGTGCAGATCCCCTCGCCGACCCACTCCTCGGCCAGCCGGGCCATGGCCTGGCCGAACAGCCGGGACGCGGTCACATACAGCTCGGGCAGCGCCCGCGCGCCCGTCGAGAACAGCAGCTTGCCGAACGGCGCCTCGCCCAGGGTCTCCCCGGGCCGCGGCCCGGCGTCCGCGTAGACGTGCGGGAAGGCGGCGGCGAGCTGGGCCGCCCGCCGGTGGTGCGGCCGGTCCGGAAGCAGCACCAGATCGGTGCCGAAGCCCGCCGTGGCGCGCAGGAAGCCGATGAGCGACTGCGGATCGGCACAGTGCAGCTGCACCGGAAGACCGGTCGCCACGGCGCTCCACAGCAGATGCTGGGCGAGCGCGGGGTCGGGAGCGCGGCCTGGGGCCGGGCGGACGGTGAGCGCGAGCCAGCGGGCGGCGGCGCGCCGCACCTCCCGCGGGTCGGGCGGGATCTCGTCGCAGAAGGCGATCCCCATGGCGAAGGCGGTCGCGTGCTGGGCCGCCGCGTACAGGGCCTCCGCGGTGTTGCCGATGAAGGCGTCGACCGTGCCCGAGGTGTCGGCGACCTGTTCGGCCAGCGGCTCCAGCCGGACCACTTCGAGGACCGTGCCGTCGGCGGCCGCGGCCAGCTCGTCCGGGGTGCTGAGGTCGTCCCGGGCGCCGGACTCCAGCAGGAAGGTGCCGATGCCCGCGCCGCGCAGCAGCAGTCGCGCGGCGCGGTAGGCGCCCAGCTCACGACGGCGGGCGAGATAGCTGACGGGCGCGCAGTGGGGCTCCATGCCCAGCAGCGGGGGGCACCAGCGGCGCACCGCGAGGCCGGTCCAGCTGTCGAAGAAGGTGGTGTCGGCCGGGGCCGCGCCGGACCCGGCGGCGGCCGCCAGATGGGTTTCGAACGAGCCGACTCCGAGCTCGCCGTCGACCGTGCCGTGGCTGTGCTGGTCGACCAGCGGCGGCAGGGTGATCGGTCCCGCCGCCGGGGCCGGCCCGTCGCGGGGGACCGGGCCGGTCGGCGGGCCCACGGTGTCCGGGGAGTCCGTCGCCTCGTGCATCGCCGCCCGCCTCCTCGCCCTCCGGCATCGATGGGCTTAACGGACGGAAGGGGCGCGAGGTGTCGCCGGACCCGTTCTCAGGCGTTCTGCGAGGCTCAGGCGTTCTACGAAGCTCAGGCGTTCACGAGGCTCAGGCGTTGAGGCTCAGGCGTTCTACGAGGCGGCTGCCGGAGGGTTGCCGGGTCCGCCGAGCTGGATGCCCGCCATGCGCGTCCACTCGTACGGACCGGTGCGGACCTTGGCGGCGAGTTCGCCGTCGAAGTCGTCGCTGAGGGTCAGCCCGGCGATCTCGGCGGCGCGCCGCGCGCTGTCCTGGGAGGGGGCCACGAGGACGCCCCATTCGCCGTCGGCGCCGACGAGTGCGATCCGGACGGCGCCGCGTCCGATGTGCGCGATCTGCCCCTCGGCGCCGCCGTGGCCCCCGGCGAAGGCCGTGATCTGGCGGGCGAGCCGCTCGGCCCGCTTCTCGTCCTTGGACGGCTTGGCGGGCTTGGGCGGCTTGGCCGGTGCTTCCGGCGCGGAGGGCTGGGCGGCCGACTCGCCGCTCTCGGGTGTCTCCGGCTGGGTGGTGTCTGCCATACAGCCGATGCTACCCGCCGGTAATCACCGCAGGAAAGGGTCCACGGCGACGGCGACGAACAGCAGCGACACATAGGTGATCGACCAGTGGAACAGCCGCATCTCCTTGAGCTTCGCGCCCGTGATCCCGGCCCTGGCGCGCGCCTGGAGACCGTGCGCCTCCTTGAGCCAGAACCCGCCCAGCACGGCCGCGACCACGGGATAGAACCAGCCGGTGTAGCCCAGCGGCCACAACAGCAGCGATACACCCACCATGGCCCAGCTGTAGAGGACGATCTGGCGCGCGACCGCCTTGTTGCCCGCGATCACCGGCAGCATCGGCACGCTGGCCCGCTCGTAGTCGTCCTTGACCTTCATCGACAGCGGCCAGTAGTGCGGCGGCGTCCAGAAGAAGATGACGAGGAAGAGGATGACGGCGGCCCAGGAGACCTCGTTGGTCACCGAGGACCAGCCGATGAGCACGGGCATGCAGCCCGCGATGCCGCCCCAGACGATGTTCTGCGAGGTACGGCGCTTGAGCCACATCGTGTAGACGACGACGTAGAAGACCAGCGCACCGAGCGACAGCATCGCGGACAGCGGGTTGACCAGCGCCCAGAACCAGGCCGTCGACCCCACCGCGAGCGCGAAGGCGAAGACGAGGCACTCCCGCGGCGAGACCATCCCGGTCACGAGCGGGCGCTGCGCGGTGCGCTCCATCAGCGCGTCGATGTCCCGGTCGTAATACATGTTGAACGCGGCGGCACCACCGGCGGACAGATAGCCGCCGACGCAGGTGGCGACCACCAGCCACAGGTCCGGCACGCCCTGGGCGGCCAGGAACATGACCGGCACCGTCGTCATCAGCAGCAGTTCGATGACGCGCGGCTTCGTCAGCGCCACGAACGCCTTGACACGGGCCCCGAACGGCCGGTGACCGGAGCTCGTTTCGCTCGTCTCGAGCACCCCCGCAGGACGGGATTCGACGGCCGTCACGCACACCCCTGGTGGAAGACAAGAACCAGCAAGCACCGGACATGAAGAGCCGGTAAAGACTTGCGCGTACCACGCCACTCTAGACGTAGCGGATGCGCCGCCCGCCGCCGGGGTCCCTCGTGTTGTAGGGGCACGGCAAGGCGCCCGTAAGGCGGCCACGCCCGGGGGACGACGGGCCCGGCAGAGCCCGGAACGGCGCCTTCCGTAGGGCCCGGGACGCCCCTCGGACGGGCCCCGGAGGGAATGCGGCAACCTCGGAATTCGTTCCTTATCCCGTTGGGTGGAACTCGAAAAGATGACCGTTGTTCCAGGGGTAGGCTCGACATCGCCGGTGTACATACGGTCACCGGATTTCGACATTGTGGAGAGGAGCCCTGACTCAGGGTGAGCACCAAGCCGACTACCACAGACCTCGAGTGGACCGATCTGGACCAGCGAGCCGTCGACACGGCCCGGGTCCTGGCCATGGATTCCGTACAGAAGGTCGGTAACGGCCACCCTGGCACGGCCATGAGTCTCGCGCCCGCCGCGTACCTGCTCTTCCAGAAGCTGATGCGGCACGACCCCTCCGACGCGGGCTGGGCGGGCCGGGACCGCTTCGTCCTCTCCCCCGGGCACACCAGCCTGACCCTCTACGTCCAGCTGTACCTGGCGGGCTTCGGTCTTGAGCTCGACGATCTGCGGTCGTTCCGCACCTGGGGCAGCAAGACCCCGGGGCACCCCGAGTTCGGCCACACCACCGGTGTCGAGACCACCACCGGCCCGCTGGGCCAGGGCATCGCCAACGCGGTGGGCATGGCGATGGCCGCCCGCTACGAGCGTGGCCTGTTCGACCCGGAGGCGCCCGAGGGCGCCTCTCCGTTCGACCACACCATCTGGGCGATCGTCTCCGACGGCGACCTGGAGGAGGGCATCTCCGCCGAGGCGTCCTCGCTGGCCGGCCACCAGAAGCTGGGCAACATCGTCGCCCTGTACGACGACAACCACATCTCGATCGAGGGCGACACCGCGACCGCGCTCTCCGAGGACGTGCTGAAGCGCTACGAGGCGTACGGCTGGCACGTCCAGCGCATCGAGCAGGCCGAGAGCGGCGACTTCGACATCCACGCGCTCCACGCGGCGCTCAAGGCGGCGCAGGCCGAGACCGAGCGCCCCTCGATCATCGCGGCCCGTACGATCATCGCCTGGCCCGCCCCGAACGCGCAGAACACCGAGGCGTCCCACGGCTCGGCGCTGGGCGCCGACGAGGTCGCCGCCACCAAGCGCGTCCTCGGCTTCGACCCCGAGCAGCACTTCGCGGTCGACACCGACGTCATCAACCACACCCGCGCCCTGGTCGAGCGCGGGCGCGAGGCCCACGCCGCCTGGGACAAGAAGCTCCAGGAGTGGCGGAACGCCAACTCCGAGCGGGCCGCCCTGTTCGACCGGATCACCGCGGGCGAGCTGCCCGAGGGCTGGGAGAGCGCGCTGCCGGTCTTCGAGCCGGGCAAGGACGTCGCCACCCGTAAGGCGTCCGGCCAGGTGCTCAAGGCGCTCGGCGGGGTGCTCCCCGAGCTGTGGGGCGGCTCCGCCGACCTCGCGGGCTCCAACAACACCACGATCGACGCGTCCTCGTCCTTCCTCCCGAAGGGCAACCCGCTGCCGGAGGCCGATCCGTACGGCCGCACGATCCACTTCGGCATCCGCGAGCACGCCATGGGCTCGACCATGAACGGCATCGCGCTGCACGGCAACACCCGTGTCTACGGCGGTACCTTCCTGGTCTTCTCCGACTACATGCGCCCGGCCGTCCGGCTCGCCGCGCTGATGAAGCTGCCGGTCACCTACGTGTGGACGCACGACTCCATCGGCCTCGGCGAGGACGGCCCGACCCACCAGCCGGTGGAGCACCTGTCCGCGCTGCGCGCCATCCCGGGCCTGAACGTGGTCCGCCCGGCCGACGCCAACGAGACGGCCATCGCCTGGCGGGAGATCACCCGCCGCCACACCGCGAACCCGGCTCCGCACGGCCTGGCGCTGACCCGGCAGAACGTGCCGACCTACGAGGCCGACGAGAACGCCGCCAAGGGCGGTTACGTCCTCTTCGAGGCCGAGGGCGGTCAGCCGCGGGTCATCCTCATCGGCACCGGTTCCGAGGTCCAGCTCGCCGTGGAGGCGCGCGAGCAGCTCCAGGCCGCCGGGATTCCCACCCGCGTTGTGTCGATGCCCTCGGTCGAGTGGTTCGAGGAGCAGGACAAGGGGTACCGGGAGACAGTGCTGCCGCCGTCCGTCAAGGCTCGTGTGGCCGTCGAGGCGGGTATCGGACTGACCTGGTACCGCTACGTCGGCGAGGCCGGCCGCATCGTCTCGCTGGAGCACTTCGGCGCCTCGGCCGACTACAAGGTGCTCTTCCGGGAGTTCGGCCTCACCGCCGAGGCCGTGGTCACCGCCGCCCGCGAGTCCCTCGACGCCGCCGGGCGCTGACCCCCACAGACGACGTAAGTGCGACGAGTAGGAGAACACACCCCATGACAGACGCACTCAAGCGGCTGGCCGACGAAGGCGTCGCGATCTGGCTCGACGACCTCTCCCGCAAGAGGATCACCTCCGGCAATCTGGCCGAGCTGATCGACCAGCAGCATGTCGTAGGCGTCACCACCAACCCGTCGATCTTCCAGAAGGCGATCTCCGGCGGCGATGGCTACCAGCAGCAGGTGGCCGACCTCGCCGTCCGCCGGGTCACCGTCGAAGAGGCCGTCCGCATGATCACCACGGCGGACGTCCGCGACGCGGCCGACATCCTCCGGCCGGTGTACGACGCGACGGGCGGCCAGGACGGCCGGGTATCCATCGAGGTGGACCCGCGCCTGGCCCACAACACGGCCGCCACCATCGCCGAGGCCAAGCAGCTGGCCTGGCTGGTGGACCGGCCCAACACCTTCATCAAGATCCCGGCGACCGAGGCGGGGCTGCCCGCGATCACCGAGGTGATCGGCCTGGGCATCAGCGTCAATGTCACGCTGATCTTCTCCCTGGAGCGGTACCGCGCGGTCATGGACGCCTTCCTGGCCGGTCTGGAGAAGGCCAAGGCCGCCGGTCTCGACCTCCAGAAGATCCACTCGGTGGCGTCCTTCTTCGTCTCCCGCGTGGACACCGAGATCGACAAGCGCATCGACAAGCTCGGCACCGATGAGGCCAAGGCGCTGCGCGGCAAGGCCGCCGTCGCCAACGCCCGCCTCGCCTACCAGGCGTACGAGGAGGTCTTCAGCTCCGACCGCTGGGACGTCCTGGACCGGGCGAACGCCAACAAGCAGCGTCCGCTGTGGGCCTCGACCGGCGTCAAGGACCCGGCGTACAAGGACACCATGTACGTCGTGGACCTGGTCGCCCCCGGCACCGTCAACACCATGCCGGAGGCCACCCTGGAGGCGGTCGCCGACCACGGCGAGATCCGCGGCGACGCCGTGCGCGGCACGTACGAGCAGGCCAAGGCCGACCTCGACGCGCTGGCCGGGATCGGGATCTCCTACGACGACGTCGTCCAGGTGCTGGAGGACGAGGGCGTCGAGAAGTTCGAGTCCTCGTGGAACGACCTGCTGAAGTCCACCGAGGCGGAGCTCAAGCGCCTCGCACCCTCGGAGGCGTGAAAACGTGAGCAGCAGCAATCCGCTGCGTGACCCACGAGACCGGCGGCTCCCGCGCATCGCGGGGCCGTCCGGCCTCGTGATCTTCGGCGTCACGGGCGACCTGTCCCGTAAGAAGCTGATGCCGGCCATCTACGACCTGGCCAACCGCGGGCTGCTGCCCCCGGGCTTCTCACTCGTCGGCTTCGCCCGCCGCGACTGGGAGAACGAGGACTTCGCCCAGGTCGTGCATGACGCGGTCAAGGAGCACGCGCGGACCCCGTTCCGCGAGGAGGTCTGGCAGCAGCTGGCCGAGGGGTTCCGCTTCGTCCCCGGCGTGTTCGACGACGACGACGCGTTCGTCCAGCTGCGGGCGACCATAGAGGAGCTCGACAAGGCGCGCGGCACCGGCGGCAACTTCGCCTTCTATCTGTCGGTCCCGCCGAAGTTCTTCCCCACCGTCGTCCAGCAGCTCAAGAAGCACGGGCTGTCGCACGGACAGGGCGACTCCTGGCGGCGCGCGGTCATCGAGAAGCCCTTCGGGCACGACCTGAAGAGCGCCCAGGATCTCAACCAGGTCGTCCACGAGGTCTTCCGGCCCAGTGATGTCTTCCGGATCGACCACTACCTGGGCAAGGAGACGGTCCAGAACATCCTGGCGCTGCGCTTCGCCAACACGATGTTCGAGCCGATCTGGAACCGGTCGTACGTCGACCACGTACAGATCACCATGGCCGAGGACATCGGCATCGGCGGGCGCGCGGGCTACTACGACGGCATCGGCGCGGCCCGCGACGTCATCCAGAACCACCTGTTGCAGCTGCTCGCGCTGACCGCCATGGAGGAGCCCGCCTCCTTCGAGGCGTCCTCCCTGGTCACCGAGAAGCTGAAGGCGCTCAGGGCGGTCAAGCTGCCCAAGGACCTGGGCAAGCACACGGTGCGCGCCCAGTACGCCACCGGCTGGCAGGGCGGTGAGGAGGTGCACGGCTACCTCGAGGAGGAGGGCATCGACCCCCACTCGAAGACCGACACCTACGCCGCGATCAAGCTGGAGATCGACAACCGCCGCTGGGCGGGTGTCCCCTTCTACCTGCGCACCGGCAAGCGGCTGGGACGGCGGGTGACCGAGATCGCGGTGGTCTTCCAGCGCGCCCCGCACTCCCCCTTCGACGCCACCGACACCCAGGAGCTCGGGCAGAACGCCCTGGTCATCCGGGTGCAGCCGGACGAGGGCGTCACCATCCGGTTCGGTTCCAAGGTGCCCGGCACCTCCATGGAGATCCGGGACGTGACGATGGACTTCCAGTACGGCGAGTCCTTCACCGAGTCCAGCCCCGAGGCGTACGAGCGGCTGCTGCTGGACGTCCTGCTCGGCGAGGCGAACCTCTTCCCCCGCCATGAGGAGGTCGAGCAGTCCTGGCGGATCCTGGACCCGATCGAGGAGTACTGGGACCAGCACGGCAGGCCCGAGCAGTACACCTCCGGGACCTGGGGGCCGAAAGCCGCGGACGAGATGCTCGCACGAGACGGACGGAGCTGGCGGCGGCCATGAACATCGATCTCACGGACACCACGTCCAGCCGGATCAACTCCGCTCTGGTCCAGGCACGCCGGGCCACCGGTACCCCGGCCGTGGGCATGGTGCTCACCCTCGTCATCGTCACCGACGAGGGCAACCACTACGACGCGCTGCGGGCGGCGAGCGAGGCGTCCAAGGAGCATCCCTCGCGCACCCTGGTCGTCATCAAGCGGCCGGGCCGGTCGCCGCGCGACCGCAAGATGGCCCGGATGGACGCCGAGGTGCGGGTCGGCGGCGAGACCGGCACCGGCGAGACGGTGCTGCTGCGACTGCACGGCGAACTCGCCAACCACGCCTACTCGGTGGTCCTGCCGCTGCTGCTGCCGGACGCCCCGGTGGTGGTGTGGTGGCCGGAGGACGCCCCGGAGCACCCCGCCGAGGATCTGCTCGGGCAGCTGGCCCAGCGCCGGATCACCGACGCCCAGGCCACCGAGGACCCGGTCGCGGCCCTCGGGCTGCGGGCCGCCACCTACACCCCGGGCGACACCGATCTGGCGTGGACCCGGATCACCCCGTGGCGCAGCGTGCTGGCCGCGGCCCTGGACCAGCGGCACTCCCCGATCACCTCAGCGGTCGTCGAGGGCGAGGCGTACAACCCGAGCAGCGAACTGCTCGCGCTGTGGCTCGCCCAGCGGCTGGGGGTGCCGGTGGACCGGCAGGTCTCGGAGGGCCCGGGGCTGACCGCGGTCCGGCTGGAGACGGCCGACGGCGTGATCTGCCTGGACCGGGCGAACGGCTCGCTGGCCGAGCTGGCCATGCCGGGCCAGCCCGACCGGCATGTGGCGCTCCAGCGGCGTGAGATGTCGGAGCTGATCGCCGAGGAGCTGCGCCGGCTGGACCCCGACGAGAGCTACGAGTCGTCGGTGAAGTACGGCGTCAGCAAGCTGGGCAAGGGCGGCGTGGGGACGCTGGAGCGGGACGCCAAGGCCGCCCCCGCGACCCAGGTGGTGCCGCCCGGCGCGGACCTGCCGCCGCTGCCGACCCGGGACCCGGAGACGCCCTCGGAGCACGCCCCGGGCTCGCCGAAGAACCCGCCGCAGGCACCGGCACAGCCGCCGGTTCCCAAGCCCCACCCCCCGAAGTCCCAGGAGCAGAAGGCGGACGGGAAGGCGGACGAATGACCGCACCACAGGTGGTCGTCCACCGCGACAAGGAGCTGATGGCCCAGGCCGCGGCGGCCCGGCTGATCACGAAGATCGTGGACGCCCAGGCCGCCCGCGGCTCGGCCTCGGTCGTCCTGACCGGCGGGCGCAACGGCAACGGCCTGCTGGCCGCGCTCGGCGCCTCCCCGGCGCGCGACGCGGTCGACTGGTCGCGGCTGGACCTGTGGTGGGGCGATGAGCGATTCCTGCCCGAGGGCCATGCGGACCGCAATGTCACACAGGCCCGCGAGGCGCTGCTGGACGCGGTGGAGCTGGACCCGGCGCGGGTGCACCCGATGCCCGCGTCCGACGGGCCCCACGGCGGCGATGTGGACGCCGCGGCCGAGGCGTACGCGGCCGAGCTGGCCGGGGCCGCGCGGCCGGAGAACCACGGCGCGGTGCCGTCGTTCGACGTGGCTCTGTTCGGCGTCGGCCCGGACACCCATGTGGCCTCGCTCTTCCCCGAGCTGCCCGCCGTCCGGGAGACCGAGCGGATGGTGGTCGGGGTGCGCGGCGCGCCCAAGCCGCCGCCGGTACGGATCTCGCTGACCCTGCCCGCGATCCGCGCGGCACGGGAGGTGTGGCTGCTGGCGGCCGGTGAGGACAAGGCGAAGGCGGTCACGATAGCGCTGTCGGGCGCCGGGGAGTTGCAGGCTCCGGCGGCGGGCGCGCGCGGTCGCGGCCGGACGCTGTGGCTGCTGGACCGGGCCGCGGCGGCGGGGCTGCCGCGCGAGCTGTACCCTCCGGCGTCGCCGTGACCCTCGTATCGCACAGCAACGATCCCCCGGGCGCTTCGGGCGCCCGGGGGATCGTTCGTTGTTCGCCTTGGAGGCCTCAGCGGCCGCGCAGCGAGCGGTAGGTGGCGACCAGGTGCTCGGTGGAGGCGTCCAGACCGGGCACCTCGGCGCCCTCGGTCAGGGCGGGCTCGACGCGCTTGGCGAGCACCTTGCCCAGCTCCACTCCCCACTGGTCGAAGGAGTCGATGTTCCACACCGCGCCCTGGACGAAGACCTTGTGCTCATAGAGGGCGACCAGCTGGCCCAGCACCGACGGGGTCAGCTCGTGGGCGAGGATCGTGGTGGTGGGGCGGTTGCCGTCGAAGGTCTTGTGCGGCACCAGTTCCTCGGGCACTCCCTCGGCGGCGACCTCCTCGGCGGTCTTGCCGAAGGCCAGCGCCTGGCCCTGGGCGAAGAGGTTGGCCATCAGCAGGTCGTGGTGGGACTCCAGGCCTGGCGGCAGGTCCTTCACCGGCCGCGCGAAGCCGATCAGATCGGCCGGGACCAGCTTGGTGCCCTGGTGGAGCAGCTGGTAGTAGGCGTGCTGGCCGTTGGTGCCGGGGGTGCCCCAGACGATGGGGCCGGTCTGCCAGCCGACGCGGTTGCCGTCGCGGTCCACATGCTTGCCGTTGGACTCCATGTCCAGCTGCTGCAAATAGTCGGTGAACCGCGACAGATAGTGGCTGTAGGGCAGGACGGCGTGCGCCTGGGCGCCGTGGAAGTTGTCGTACCAGATGCCCAGCAGGCCCATCAGCAGCGGGACGTTCCGCTCCGGCGGGGCGGTGGAGAAGTGCTCGTCGACCAGGTGGAAACCGGCCAGCATCTCGCGGAAGCAGTCCGGGCCGATGGCGACCATCAGGGAGAGGCCGATGGCCGAGTCGTAGGAGTAGCGCCCGCCGACCCAGTCCCAGAACCCGAACATGTTGTCCGTGTCGATGCCGAACTCGGCGACCTTCTCTGCATTGGTCGACACCGCCACGAAGTGCTTGGCGACGGCCTCCTGACCGGCCCGGAGCCCGGTCAGCAGCCAGTCGCGGGCGGAGACGGCGTTGGTGATGGTCTCGATGGTGGTGAAGGTCTTGGAGGCGACGATGAACAGCGTCTCGGCGGGGTCCAGGTCGCGCACCGCCTCGTGCAGATCCGCGCCATCCACATTGGAGACGAACCGGAACGTCATCGAGCGGTCGCTGTAGGAGCGCAGCGCCTCGTACGCCATCTTCGGGCCCAGATCGGAGCCGCCGATGCCGATGTTGACGACGTTTTTGATCCGCTTGCCGGTGTGGCCGGTCCAGTCGCCGGACCTGACGCGGTCGGCGAAGACGGCCATCTTGGAGAGCACGGCGTGCACTTCGCCGACGACGTCCTGCCCGTCCGCCTTGATCTCCGCGGAGTGCGGTGCGCGCAGCGCGATGTGCAGCACCGAGCGGTCCTCGGTGGTGTTGATCCGCTCGCCGCGGAACATGGCGTCGCGCAGCTCGGCCACCTTGGTGGCGCTCGCCAGTTCGCGCAGCAGCCGCAGGGTCTCGTCGGTCACCAGGTGCTTGGAGTAGTCGACGTGGAGATCGCCGACCTGAAGGGTGAGGCGGCTCCCGCGCTCCGGGTCGCCCGCGAACAGGTCGCGCAGATGAGCGTCGCCCAGCTCCTTGCGGTGTGCGGCCAGCGCGTGCCATTCCGGCAGCTGGTCCAGCCTGGTGCGGCCTTCCATGTTCATCTCGGACATCAGCCCACTTCTCGTCGGTACCTGGCCCCCGTGCCACCAACCTAATTGATGACGGACCGCATTCCCGGAACGAGGGCCGCCACCCCGCAGACGAAGAGCGCGGCGGCCCCCAGCGCCGGGGTGTTGAGCCCCCACGCCTGGGCCATCACCCCGCCCAGCAGCGCGCCGAGCGGGGCGCCCGCGATCGACAGGGTGCGGAAGGCCGAACTCACCCGCCCGAGTGCCCCGTCGGGGCTGCGCTGCTGCATCATCGTCACCTCGGTGACGTTCCAGACGATCCCCGCGAAGCCGAAGAGGCCCATGGCGGCGACCGCGACCGGCAGGTTCCGTATCGCCCCGAGGGCGACCAGGGCGCCGATCTGCGCGGTGCCGCACACCACGAGGGCTCGGACGCGCCCCAGTTTCTCGGTGAGCCGGGCGGCCACCAGGCCCCCGGCCACGCTGCCGATTCCGTAGACGGTGATGGTGGCCGCGTAGCCGGTGTTCCCGGCATCCAGCCAGCCGGTGATGTGCAGTACCAGGGTGGCTATGAGCGCGCCGATGCCGATGTTGCACAGCGTGGTGGAGGCGCACAGCGCCCGCAGCGTGCGGTCCCGCCACAGCACGGCCAGGCCCTCGGCGATATCGCGCCGCAGCGACCCGCCCGCCGGGCGCGGGGCCCGCTCGGGGGGTGCCGCCCGCAGCGAGGCCACCAGCGCGGCAGCGGCGAGATAGGTGGCCGCGTCCGCCGCGTACGGCATCGCGGCGCCGAGGCCGAGCAGCACCGGCACCAGCGGGGCGCCCACGAACCGGCCCATGACCTCCTGCCCGGTCATCAGCCGGGCGTTGGCCCGGCCCAGCGCCCGCTGCCCCACCACGGACGGCAGCAGCGCCGTGGCCGCGTTGTCGAACAGGGTCTGGAGCGTGGTGAGGGCGAAGGCGAGGACGAGCAGCAGCCCGATGGTGGCCCGGTCCAGCCACACCGCGACGGCGAACCCCGCCATCAGGACGGCCCGCACGCCGTCCACCGCCCACATCGCCCGCCGCTGGTCCACCCGGTCCGCGATGGCCCCGCCGATCAGCCCGAACAGCAGCCAGGGCAGAAAGCCGCAGGCGGTCACGAGCGAGACCAGCACCGGCGAATCGGTCAGCGAGACGGCCAGCAGCGGCAGCGCCGCACCCCGCAGCGCGTCCCCGAACCGGGAGACGACGGCGGCCGCCCACAGCCGCCCGAACCCCCCGCGCCACGCGGGCCCCGCCGGTTTCCCGGCACTCAGCTCACCGGCGTCCACCGCGGCCATGACGATCCCCCCTACGTCCCGTGAACCGGCCCCACCCGGCGGGACGGCTCCCCCGGTGATCCAGCACCCCCATGACCGTAGCCCGCACCACTGACAACGGCCCGGCCGCGCACCCCTCGCAGGAGGTGCCCGGCCGGGCCGTCGTACCGCGTTGTGTGTCTAGATCTCGCCCCGGAGCTTGGCGAGTGCCTCGGCGAGGATCGCCTCGCCGTCGGCGTCGCTGCGCCGCTCCCGTACGTACGCCAGATGCGTCTTGTAGGGCTCGGTGCGCGGCGGGTCCGGCGGGTTGTCCCGGTCCTTGCCGGCCGGGAAGCCGCAGCGGGGGCAGTCCCACGTGTCAGGGATCTGCGCGTCGCTGGCGAAGCTCGGCACGGTCTCATGCCCGTTCGAGCACCAGAAGGAGATGCGCAGGCGCGGCGCCGATTCGCCTCGCTCGGCTTCTCCCATCGGCCCCGCCCCGACCCGACTTCCACGGATCGCGTTGCCACTTGCCACGGTCGTAACTCCCTGCGTGATGGTGCCGCGAAGCCTCGATTGGCAGCTTCGCCGCCCGGCGCCCCAGTCTACGTAAGGCCCAACGCGCGTCCAGTGAGAGGAGTTACACCCGTCACCGTGGACGCCATGCCATCATAGGCCGCATATGGGCCCCGCTGACGACGGTACGTCAGTTATCGGGCGTCAGCCGGGCCCCGGACGGGCCCCGCCGGCGGACCCTCAGTCGAGCTTCATCAGCAGCCCGAGCACGACGATGCAGACGAACCACAGCAGCCCGACCACCACGGTGATGCGGTCCAGGTTGCGCTCGGCGACCGAGGAGCCGCCCACCGAGGACTGCATGCCGCCACCGAACATGTCGGACAGGCCGCCGCCCTTCCCCTTGTGCATGAGCACCAACATCATCAGCAGCAGGCTGAAGATGATGAGGGCGATCGAGAACCCCATGATCACAGCTGGACCAACCTTCTCGGGCTTGTACGGACGTCGGGGGCCGGACGGTGCGATTTCCACCGCCTCGACCCCCGACAGGGTACGACGACGCGCGCGCTAGGGCCTACTCACTGGTCGCGGAAACGAACGATCTTGACGAATTCGTCCGCGTCCAGCGACGCGCCGCCGATCAGGGCGCCGTCCACATCCGGCTTGGCCATGATCGCGGCGACGTTCCCGGACTTCACCGAGCCGCCGTACTGGATCCTGACCTTGTCGGCGACCTCCTGGCCGTAGAGCTCGGCGAGCCGGCCGCGGATGGCCCCGCAGACCTCCTGGGCGTCCTCGGGGGTCGCGACCTCGCCGGTGCCGATCGCCCAGACCGGCTCGTAGGCGATCACGATGGTCTCGGCCTGCTCGGCCGGGACGTCCTTCAGGCCCCCGTCCACCTGGGCGAGGGTGTGCGCGACCTGGTTGCCCGCCTTACGGACGTCGAGGCCCTCGCCGACGCACAGGATCGGGGTGAGGTCGTTGCGGAAGGCCGCCTTGACCTTGGCGTTGCACAGCTCGTCGGTCTCGTCGTGGTACTGGCGCCGCTCCGAGTGCCCGACGACGGCGTAGGCGCACCTGAGCTTGGCCAGCATCGGGCCGGAGATCTCGCCGGTGTAGGCGCCGGAGTCATGCGCCGAGATATCCTGGGCGCCGTACTTGATCTTCAGCTTGTCGCCGTCGACCAGGGTCTGCACGGACCGCAGATCGATGAAGGGCGGCAGCACCGCGACCTCCACGGCCTCGTAGTCCTTGTCGGCGAGCCCGAAGGCGAGCTTCTGGACGTGGGCGATGGCCTCGAGGTGGTTGAGGTTCATCTTCCAGTTGCCCGCCATCAGCGGAATGCGGTCACTCACGGTGTTCAGTCCTCCAGTGCGGCGAGGCCGGGGAGCGTCTTGCCCTCGAGGTATTCGAGGCTCGCTCCACCGCCGGTCGAGATGTGGCCGAAAGCGTTCTCGTCAAAGCCCAGGATGCGTACGGCCGCGGCGGAGTCGCCGCCGCCGACCACGGTGAAGGCCGGGCTGTCCAGGAGCGCCTGGGCAACGGCGCGGGTGCCCTCGGCGTAGTCGGGGTGCTCGAAGACGCCCATGGGGCCGTTCCAGAAGACGGTGGCCGCGTCGGCCAGCTTCGAGGCGTAGAGCTTGCGCGTCTCCGGGCCGATGTCCAGGCCCTGGAGGTCGGCCGGGATCGCGTCCGCGGCGACGGTCCGCGGGTTCGCGGGGGCCTTGGTCTTCAGGTCCGGGAATTCGGCCGCGGCCGTGACGTCGACCGGGAGCACGAACTCCACCCCGCGCTCCTTGGCCCGGCGCAGATAGTCCTGGACCGCCGGGACCTGGTCCTCCTGGAGCAGCGAGCCGCCGACCTCGTGGCCCTGGGCCTTGAGGAAGGTGTAGGCCATGCCGCCGCCGATCAGGATGCGGTCGGCCTTCTCCAGCAGGTGGTTGATCACGCCCAGCTTGTCGGAGACCTTGGCGCCGCCGAGGACCACCGCGTAGGGCCGCTTGACGTCCTCGGTGAGCTTCTTCAGGACCGAGAGCTCGGCGGCGATCAGGTCACCCGCGGCGTGCGGCAGCCGCGCCGGGAGGTCGTACACCGAGGCGTGCTTGCGGTGGACCGCGCCGAAGCCGTCGCCCACGTAGAGGTCGGCGAGGGCGGCGAGCCGGTCGGCGAAGGCGCCGCGCTCGGCGTCGTCCTTACTGGTCTCACCGGCGTTGAAGCGCAGGTTCTCCAGCAGCGCGACCTCGCCGTCGCCCAGGGCCGCCACGGTGGCCCGGGCGCCGTCGTCCACGGTGTCGGTCGCGAAGGCGACCTGCCTGCCGAGGAGTTCGCCGAGCCGCCGGGCGACCGGGGCGAGCGAGTACTGGGGGTCCGGGGCGCCCTTGGGGCGGCCCAGGTGCGAGGCGACGATCACCTTGGCACCCCGGTCCAGGAGCTTGGTGATCGTCGGGACGGCGGCGCGGATCCGGCCGTCGTCGGTGATGGTCTCGCCGTCGAGCGGGACGTTCAGATCGGCGCGGACGAAGACCCGCTGCCCGGCGACCTGAAGATCGTCAATCGTCTTCACTGGGATGACTCCTTGATCATGGATCGGGGCCCGTTACGACGGCGTCGTAGCGGGCCCCGTTTCCTAGCTCATCGGGACAGCGGTCAGAGCCGGCCGCCGACGAAGACGGTCAGGTCGACGAGGCGGTTGGAGTAGCCCCACTCGTTGTCGTACCAGCCGACGACCTTGACCTGCTTGCCCTGGACCATGGTCAGGGAGGAGTCGAACGTGCAGGACGCGGGCCAGTTGACGATGTCCGAGGAGACGATCGGGTCCTCGGTGTACTCGAGGATGCCCTTGAGCTGACCCTCGGCGGCCTTCTGGAAGGCGGTGTTGATCTCGTCCTTGGTGACCTCGCGGTCGAGCTCCAGGACGAGGTCGGTGACCGAGCCGGTCGGGACCGGGACGCGCATCGCGATGCCGTCCAGCTTGCCCTTGAGCTGCGGGAGGACCAGCGCGGTGGCCTTGGCGGCACCGGTGGAGGTCGGGATGATGTTCTCGGCCGCCGCGCGGGCGCGACGCAGGTCCTTGTGCGGGAAGTCCAGGATGCGCTGGTCGTTGGTGTACGCGTGGACGGTCGTCATCATGCCCTTGACGATGCCGAAGTTCTCGTCGAGGACCTTGGCCATCGGCGCCACACAGTTGGTGGTGCAGGAGGCGTTGGAGATGACGTGGTGGTTCGCCGGGTCGTACTTGTCCTGGTTGACGCCCATCACGATGGTGATGTCCTCGTTCTTGGCGGGCGCGGAGATCAGGACCTTCTTGGCGCCGGCGGCGAGGTGCTTGGCGGCGTCCTCGCGCTTGGTGAAGATGCCGGTGGACTCCACCACGACGTCGGCGCCGAGCTCGCCCCACGGAAGGGCGGCCGGGTCGCGCTCGGCCATCGTCTTGAAGGTCTGGTTGCCCACCGTGATGGTGTCCTCGGTGTGGCTGACCTCGTGCTTCAGCCGGCCGAGGATGGAGTCGTACTTGAGCAGGTGGACCAGGGTGGCATTGTCGGTCAGGTCGTTGACACCGACGATCTCGATGTCCGCGCCCTGCTCAAGGAGCGCGCGGAAGTAGTTGCGACCGATGCGGCCGAAGCCATTGATGCCTACGCGGATCGTCACGAACCGATCTCCTCGTTGGTGTGCCGGTCTGGACGCCGGCGAACGTGTAATGGGATGTCCCCGACCGCCTCCGACCCTACCGCTATCACGGGACGTACGTGACATTGGCATCGGCGGCCCATGACCACCGGAAAGTGGTACGGACCGCCGATTCAGTCACGATGTGTCACGCGCTGTCAACGACGCAGCGCACGTAGCGCGTCGCCCATCAGCCGGGCCCGCTGGCCGGCGTCGGGGACGTGCTCCAGGCCGAATCCCAGCAGCACGGTGTCCCGCGTGGTGACGCCCGCGACGGTGTGGAAAAGCTCCCGGGAACGGGACCAGTCCCCGGCGTTGGCCGGGCTGCCCTCCGGCGCCCCCGGCACCGTCCACGGGCCGAGAGCGGTCTCGAAGCCCTCGGAGTCCTCGGCGGTGCCGCCGACGGTGAGCTCGGTGCCGTCCACGAAGGCGCCCCGGCCGCCGGTGCCCGGGTCGGTGACGTACGAGATGGCCAGCTCGACCTTCTTGCCCGCGTAGCCGCTCAGGTCCAGCGAGACCGGCCGCCACCCCTCGGAGGAGCCCGTCAGGCTGTTCCAGGAGCCCGTGCTGCCCTTCGCGGTGCAGCCGTCGTCGCCGGGGGTCAGGTAGTGCTTCAGCCTGTCCTTGCGAGGAACCCCGGGTGTTCACGCTCGGGAGATATCGCATCCTTCGCAGTCGGGCCGCGCAGCGGTCCGGCAATCACTTCGCATCCGTTCGCGAGCCTGCAACTCACGAACCGGCTTGCCGGGGATGCGGCTCAGATGGCGCTGACCGAACGGATGCCACTGGGCGCGCCCCAATGTGGGGCCCCGTCAACGGTTCCGCACCACAGTCCTGCGGTGGATGTGACTCCCGGCGCGGACGCCAGCCGCGCGGGAGAACTTGAATCGGTGTGGCCGACTGAGTCAACAAGCTCGGTCCGTTCACGGCCGAGAAGTTGACGAACGGGTGCAGATTGAGCAGGGAGCCCGCGTGGCACCCGGTGGGCACCTTGGCCGGGGAGCCGCCGTTGGCGTCGGGGAGGGTGGTCCAGTCGTCCTGGCCCGCGGTGCGCGCTCAATGATCACATGAGCGGGCTCGGTGTCATAGGTCAACTGCTCGGCGGCAAACGACCGAGTTCGTTGACTCGGTTCGATGCGGCTCCGCTTATGCTCCCGACTGCCCCCTACGGCAGGACGGTCACGGGTCACATCTACCGGTCCCTGCTAGGCGGGGACCGGATCGGGCATGTTGACGAATACCCACGCCGTGGCCCCTCGCTGCGCGATGTTGACCCCGGCGACGTGATCGGCCGACCCAGCGAGGCCGCACCGACGACAGCGGAAGTGATCCCGAGTGGGCCGGTTGGCTTTCTCGGTGTGGCCGCAGCGCGGACAGCGCTGCGAGGTGTAGGCCGGGTCCACCTCGATGAACGGCACGCCGACACGTTTGGCCTTGTAGGCGATGAACGAGCCGAGTTGGTGGAACGGCCAAGAGGACTGGCGTGCTCGCTGGTCGCGGGGAACCGTAACCCGCTCGCGGATGCCCTTTAGCTGTTCCAGGGCAAGGCCGCGTTCGGTGCGTTGGGCGACAGCAACAACAGTCTTGGCGATCTTGTGGTTGGTGTGGGTCGCGTGCCGCGCCTCACGGCGCGGCACGCTTCTTCAAAAGCTGCTTCGCACTCCGGGTCCGCCTGGCCTGGAGTTCGGCCTTCTTGCGGGCCTGCCAGCGGCGGTACCGTCCCAGACGACGCCCGGAGTGGTTGTCCCCGTCGGAGGTGGTGGCGAGGTTGGTGATGCCCCGGTCCACGCCGAGGAAGCCCTTCGGCTCGAACCGGGGCGCTTCGGGGATCTCGCAGGTGGCGATCAGGAACCACTTGCCGTCGCGGAACACCAGGTCGGATTCGCCCTGGCGGTGTTCGGCAAGCTGCTTGAGAGCGCCGGGCGAGCAGGCGAACCGCACGTTCTTGACCCGACCCTCCAGGGTCCAGACGCTCACGGTCCGGGTGTCGTAGTTCCAGCTCAGGCACCGGTCGTCAAAAGCGTGCGCGGCGTGCGGACGGAAGACGACCGGCTTGGACTCCGCCAGGCGCCGACGCTTGGAGTGCTCGGGGCCGAGATTCCCGGCCTTGATGTTGGCCCGCAGCGTCGTATGGGCGTCGGCCACGCGCTTGATGATGTGCTGCGCGGCCTGTGCACCGAACCCACGGGCCTTCAGCTCGCCGTAGCACAGTTTCCGCAGCTCACGCACGCTGCCCTTGAGCTTGAAGTACTCGAAGGACACGGCGGAGACCCAGTTTGCGGCCTCGTTGATCGCGGGCAGGGTGCGCTCAAATGCCGGAGCCTGCAAGGCATCCGGCATCAGCTTCACCTGCGTCACGAGCTTCACGGTCTCGGACCGTAGTACGACCGCCGCACGCAAGCCCGCCTTTACCCATCGCTCACCATAACTAGTGACTCACAGGGCGGTTGTTCGATTCTCCGGCTCCACCAACCGTCCGGGCGTTCTGTGCTGAACAGACAGCAGAGCGGCGACGCTCCGCAACGCCACTACGGGAGGCGATGAACTCCCCATCGCGAACACCAAGCAAGCGCTCCGGCGCATGACCCGGGGGACGTATGCGCCGCCGGATCGCTCGTGTGCTTCAGGGGCGCGAGGTGCTTTGGCGGGAAGCGGGGACGCGGCTTCCGCGCCGTTCACTCCTGAGGCGGTCAGCCGACCACGCCCTCGGTCTGCTGCTGCTTCAGCCCGCCCTCGCCGCTGTAGGGGCGGAAGACGCCGTCGCCCGCGGCCTTCAGCCGGTCGCGGCTCTGTGCGGAGACCTTCTTCCCGGCGAGCCGCACGCCCTTGCCGCGCAAGCGGGCGGCCTGCCCGGCGGTGAGGTAGAGCTCGACCGGGCCGGTGCCCTTGTCGGGCACCTGCCGCCTCAGTTCGGTGCCGTCCGCTCCGGCGCGGAGCAGCAGCGGAATGTCAACTTCTCGGCCGTGAACACAAGGCTCACACCAATTCATGCTCTCCTGCGCAGCCGGCTTCCGCGCCCGGACTCACATCCACCGCAGGACTGCGGTGTGGGACCGTTGACGGGGCCCCACGCCAGGCATCGCCCGGCGACATCCGCCCGGTCAGCGCCATCTGAGCCGTATCCCCGGCAAGCCGGTTCGTGCCTTGCAGGCTCGCGAGCGGATACGAAGAGACTACCCGACCGCTACGCGGTCCCGGGGCGGTCGGCCCTGGGTGCGGGACGCCGTCAGCCGACCATGCCGTCGGCCATCTCCTCGGTCAGGCTGGACTCGGTGCCGGGGATGCCCAGGTCCTGGGCGCGCTTGTCGGCCATGGCCAGCAGTCGGCGGATACGGCCCGCGACGGCGTCCTTGGTCAGCGGCGGATCGGCGAGGGCGCCCAGCTCCTCCAGGGACGCCTGCTTGTGCTCCATGCGCAGCCGCCCGGCCGCGGCCAGGTGCTCGGGCACCTCGTCGCCCAGGATCTCCAGGGCGCGCTGTACCCGGGCCCCGGCGGCGACGGCGGCGCGGGCCGAGCGGCGCAGATTGGCGTCGTCGAAGTTGGCGAGGCGGTTGGCGGTGGCCCGCACCTCGCGGCGCATCCGCCGCTCCTCCCAGGCGAGGACCGACTCATGCGCCCCCAGCCGCGTCAACAGCGCGCCGATGGCATCACCGTCCCGGACGACCACCCGGTCCACCCCGCGCACCTCGCGCGCCTTGGCGGCGATCTGGAGCCGGCGGGCGGCGCCGACCAGGGCGAGCGCGGCCTCCGGGCCGGGGCAGGTCACCTCCAGGGAGGACGAGCGGCCGGGTTCGGTGAGCGAGCCATGGGCGAGGAAGGCCCCTCGCCAGGCGGCCTCGGCATCGCAGGTGGCGCCGGAGACGACCTGCGGCGGCAGTCCGCGGATCGGCCGGCCGCGGCCGTCGACCAGGCCGGTCTGCCGCGCCAGCTGGTCACCGCCCGCCACCACCCGCACCACGTACCGGCTGCCGCGGCGCAGCCCGCCGGGGGCCATCACCACCAGGTCCGAGGAGTGGCCGAAGATCTCCAGGATGTCCTTGCGGACTCTGCGGGCCGCGATCCCGGTGTCCAGCTCCGCCTCGATCACGATGCGCCCGCTGACCAGGTGCAGCCCGCCCGCGAACCGCAGGATCGCCGAGACCTCCGCTTTCCGGCAGCAGGTCCGGGTGACGGGGAGCCGGGAGATTTCGTCCTTCACCGCTGCCGTCATCGCCATGGGCCGATCCTTCCATGCATCCGAAAAATACGGTCGTACGCGGCCGCCAGAAGCTCCGGGTCATGCTTCGGGGCACCGTCGGTCGCGGCCACCGGCGCCAGCTCGACTGTGCCGCCCAGCCGCTTGGCGGCGTCGCACAGACTGCTCTGGTCGGGGACGGCGGCCTCGTCGGCCAGCACCACGTCGAAGGCGAGTTTAGGGGCGTGTCGGGCCAAAACCTCCAAATGACGCTGCGGGGAGAAGCCATCGGTTTCTCCCGGCTGAGGGGCGAGGTTCAGCGAGAGCACGCGCCGGGCCTTGGTCTCGGTGAGCGCCTTGAGCAGATCGGGGACCAGCAGATGCGGGATCACGGAGGAGAACCAGGAGCCGGGCCCCAGCACCACCCAGTCGGCGTCCATGACCGCCTCGACGGCCTCGGGGACGGCCGGCGGATCGTGCGGCACCAGATGGACCGACTGCACCTCGCCGGGGGTGAGCGCCACGGTGGCCTGCCCGGCGACGGTGGAGACGTCGTCCGGGCGCGCCGGGTCATGGCCCCGGACGTACGCCTGGAGCTCCAGGGGGACGGCCGACATGGGCAGCACCCGGCCATGGGCGCCCAGCAGCTTGCCCACCAGGTCGAGCGCCTTCACATGGTCGCCCAGCTGCTCCCACAGGGCGACGATCAGCACATTGCCGACCGCGTGGCCGTGCAGCTCGCCCTCGCTGGCGAAGCGGTGCTGGATGACCCGCGCCCAGGTCTGGCCCCAGTCGTCGTCGCCGCACAGCGCGGCCAGGGCCTTGCGCAGATCGCCGGGCGGCAGCACGCCCAGCTCGTCGCGGAGGCGTCCGCTGGACCCCCCGTCGTCGGCCACGGTGACGACGGCGGTCAGATCGCCGGTGATCCGGCGCAGCGCGGCGAGCGACGCCGACAGGCCCATGCCGCCGCCCAGGGCGACGACCTTGGGCTGTGCGCCCCGGTTCGTCCGCGCCCCGACCAGGCGTCGCAGCCGGTTGCTACGAATGGTCACTCGCGCCCCATGTCCCGGTGGACGATGACGGTCTCCACTCCCTCGGCGGCCAGCCGCGGGGCGAGCCGCTCGGACATCGCGACGCTGCGGTGCTTGCCGCCGGTACAGCCGACGGCGATGGTCACATAACGCTTGCCCTCACGGCGGTAGCCCGCGGCGATGAGCTGGAGCAGCTCCGCGTAGCGGTCCAGGAACTCCTTGGCGCCGGGCTGGTTGAAGACATAGCTGGAGACCTCCTCGTTGAGCCCGGTGAAGGGGCGCAGCTCGGGGACCCAGTGCGGATTGGGCAGGAAGCGGCAGTCCACCACCAGATCGGCGTCGACCGGCAGCCCGTACTTGTAGCCGAACGACATCACGGTGGCCCGCAGCTCGGGCTCCTCCTCGCCCGCGAACTGGGCGTCCATCTTGGCGCGCAGCTCATGGACGTTGAGACTGGAGGTGTCGATCACCAGATCGGCGTCCCCGCGCAGCTCGCGCAGCAGATCGCGCTCGGCGGCGATGCCGTCCACGATCCGGCCGTCGCCCTGGAGGGGGTGCGGGCGGCGCACGGATTCGAAGCGGCGCACCAGCGCCTCGTCGGACGCCTCCAGGAACAGCACGCGCCGCTTGACGTTCTTGGCGGCGAGGTCGGCGAGGGACTCGCGGAGGTTGTCGAAGAAGCGGCGGCCGCGGACGTCCACCACCACGGCGATCCGGGCCACATTGCCCTGGGAGCGGGCGCCCAGGTCGACCATGGTGGGGATCAGCGCGGGCGGCAGGTTGTCCACGACGAACCAGCCGAGGTCCTCAAGACACTTGGCGGCGGTGCTGCGGCCCGCGCCCGACATTCCAGAGATGATCACCAGCTCGGGGATGGCCGCCGCCTCGGCGGGCTCGCCCGACGTGCCCGTATTCACCTGCGCTCCGTCTCCATGGTTCGCGTGCTCGGTCATGGTCTGGTCCCCCCGTTCGACGAAGCCGCGCCGGCGGCCTCGTCCTCAATGATCTCTCCTGTGGCGGTGTTCACGGCGGGCGCGGCCGGGGCGGCCCCGGCGAGCGCCGCGGCGACCGTCTCGGCCGTCTTACGGCCGACGCCGGGCACCTCGCAGATCTGCTCGACGGTGGCGGCGCGCAGCCGCTTGACCGAGCCGAAGTGCTTCAGCAGGGCCTGCTTACGGCTGTCACCGAGGCCCGGAACGGTGTCCAGCGGTCCCGCCTTCAGCGACTTGGCGCGCTTGCTGCGCTGATAGGTGATGGCGAAGCGGTGGGCCTCGTCGCGGACCCGCTGGAGGAGGTAGAGCCCCTCGCTGCTGCGGGGCAGCACCACCGGGTCCTCCTCGTCCGGCAGCCACACCTCCTCGAGTCGCTTGGCGAGGCCGCAGACGGCGACATCGTCGACGCCGAGCTCGTCCAGGGCCCGCTTGGCGGCGGCCACCTGCGGCTTGCCGCCGTCGACCACGACGAGCTGGGGCGGGTAGGCGAACCGCTTCGGCCGACCCTCCTCGTCGATCGGACCGGAGGGCCCCTGGTCGGGTCCGTCGGGTCCGTCTGGTCCGTCAATGGGCTGCCCGGCGGTCCCGGTGGCCCCGGGAGCCCCGGCGGGCTCGGACGCTTCGGCAGCCCCCGGAACCCCGGAAGCCCCGGCGGTTTCCTCCTGCCACTCCCCCGTCTTCTGCTTCTCCTGGAGATAGCGGCGGAAGCGGCGGCTCACGACCTCGTGCATGGAGCGGACATCGTCCTGCCCGGCGAAGCTCTTGATCTGGAAACGGCGGTACTCACTCTTCCGGGGGAGCCCGTCCTCGAAGACCACCATGGAGGCCACCACGTCATCGCCCTGGAGATGGGAGATGTCGAAGCACTCCACGCGCAGTGGAGCGGAGTCCAGACCCAGGGCCTCGGCGATCTCCTCCAGCGCCCGGGAGCGGGTGGTGAGGTCGGAGGCGCGCTTGGTCTTGTGCAGCGCGAGCGCCTGCTGGGCGTTGCGCTGCACGGTCTCCATGAGGTCCTTCTTGTCGCCGCGCTGCGGGATGCGCAGATCGACCCGGGAGCCCCGGCGCTCGGCGAGCCACTGGGTGACCGGCTCCGCCGGTTCCGGCACGGCGGGCACCAGGACCTCCTTGGGGACCGCGTCGCCGCGCTCCTCCCCGTACAGCTGCTGGAGGGCGTGCTCGACCAGCCCGGCGGTGTCGACGGCCTCGACCTTGTCGGTGACCCAGCCGCGCTGACCGCGCACCCGGCCGCCGCGCACATGGAAGATCTGGACGGCCGCCTCCAGCTCGTCCTCGGCGACCGCTATCAGGTCCGCGTCGGTGGCGTCGGCGAGCACCACCGCGTTCTTCTCCATGGCGCGCTTGAGCGCCCCTATGTCGTCACGGAGCCGGGCCGCCTTCTCGTACTCCATCTCCTCGGCCGCCTCCTGCATCCGCTCCTCCAGGCGGCGCAGATAGGTGCCGGTGCGGCCCGCCATGAAGTCGCAGAACTCCTCGGCCAGTTGGCGGTGCTCCTCGGCGGTGACACGGCCGACGCAGGGGGCCGAGCACTTGCCGATATAGCCGAGCAGGCAGGGGCGGCCGATCTGGGCGGAGCGCTTGAACACCCCGGCGGAGCAGGTCCGGACGGGGAACACGCGCAGCATCAGGTCGACGGTCTCGCGGATGGCCCAGGCGTGGGCGTACGGGCCGAAGTAGCGCACGCCCTTCTTCTTGGCGCCGCGCATCACCTGGACCCGGGGGAACTCCTCGTTGAGGGTCACGGCGAGGGAGGGGTAGCTCTTGTCGTCGCGGTACTTGACGTTGAACCGGGGGTCGAACTCCTTGATCCAGGAGTACTCGAGCTGTAGGGCCTCGACCTCGGTGGAGACCACGGTCCACTCCACGGCGGCGGCCGTGGTGACCATGGTGCGGGTCCGCGGGTGGAGGTTCGCCAGGTCCTGGAAGTACGACGAGAGCCGCTGGCGCAGGCTCTTCGCCTTTCCGACGTAGATCACCCGGCCGTGTTCGTCACGGAACTTGTAGACCCCCGGCGAGTCGGGGATCTGTCCCGGCTTGGGGCGGTAGCTGCTCGGGTCGGCCATGGTCACCACCCTACTTGCGGGGAGTGACACATCCGGCGCCCTCGGGACGCGGTGCGGTGAGGTCCAGGGGATTTGGGAATCGCGCGGCCGCCGGGCGCACGCCGGGCGCCCGCTCAGGCGTCAGGACCCGCTCAGGCGTCAGGACCCGCTCAGGCGTCGGAACCCGCTCAGGCGTCGGAACCCGCTCAGGCGTCGGAACCCGCTCAGACGTCAGGGCCCGCTCAGCCGCCAGGACCCGCTCAGGCGTCGGGGCCCGCGACGAGCCGTCCGCCCTTCGCGGTGACCGGGACCGACGGCAGCGGCTTCTCCGCGGGCCCCTGCACGACCTTGCCGGTGCGGGCGTCGAACTGGCTGCCGTGGCAGGGACAGTTGATCTTGCCGTCCTCGACCGTGTCGACGACGCACCCGGCGTGGGTGCACACCGCGCTGAACGCCGTGAACTCCCCCTTGGCGGGCTGGGCGACCACCACCCGCTGCTCGCGGTAGATCTTGGCGCCGCCGACCGGCACGACACCGGCCGAGCCGAGCTCGACGGGGGCGGTGGGCGTCGGGGGCGCCTTCTTGCCCGATCCGTCCGGGGAGCAGGCCGCCGCCCCGAGCCCGGCGGCCCCGGCCAGCGCGGCGCGGCACAGCACGGTTCGACGGGAGGCGGGCTGGCTGGACATCTGCGGCTCCTGGGGGTGTGAGGGCCCTCCGACCATACCGGCACAGATCCTTCCGTTCGCCGCCACCCCCGGGGAGGACGTAAGCGTTTGCGCAAACGTTTACGTCCGACGGTCGATGCGATACGTTACGGGCCCCCAGCAGGGCTCGGCAGAGATCTCGACATTAAGGACCGCAGCGGATGGCAACCATGGTCGATGTCGCCCGTCGCGCCGGGGTGTCCGTGGCCACCGTCTCGCATGTGCTCAACGAGACCCGGCCGGTCCGCCCCGGCACCCGTAAGGCCGTACTGGACGCCATCGACGACCTCGGCTACATCCCCAATACGCTGGCGCGCTCCCTGGTGACCGCGCGTACCCGCTCGATCGGCCTGGCCGTCTCGGCGATCAGCAATCCGTACTTCACCGAGATCCTCCAGGGCGTCGAGTCCAGCGCCCTGGAGCGGGACTACGGCCTGCTGATCGCCGATCCGCATGACGACCCGGCGCATGAGCTCACCGTCGTCCGGCTGCTCCATGAGCGACGGGTGGACGGTGTGATCGTCGCCCCGTCGGCCGAGCCCGCAGGGCTGCTGGAGTATCTGGCCCGCCGCAAGATCCCCGCCGTCTTCCTCGACCGGCTGGTCGGCGACGCCCATGACCAGGTGTGCGCCGAGAACGCGCACCCCGTCGAACAGCTGGTCGGCCATCTCGCCGAGCTCGGCCACCTCCGCATCGGGCTGGTCGCGGGGCTGCCGGGGCTGAGCACCACCACCGAGCGGATCGCGGGTTACCGGGCCGGGCTGGAGCGGCACGGACTGCCGTTCCGCCCCGGGCTGCTGGCCGAGGGCCACTCCGAGGCGCGGGGCGCGGAGGAGGCCGTCCACCGGCTGCTGGCCTCGCCCGAACCGCCCACCGCGGTCATCACCGCGAACAACGCGATGACCATCGGTGCGCTGCGCGCCCTGCGGACGGCCGGGCTGAGCGTGCCGGACGATCTCGCGCTGGTCTGCTTCGACGACTTCTCCTGGGCGGATGTCTTCTCCCCCGGGCTCACCGCGATCTCCCAGCCCAGCCGGGAGGTCGGCGCCACCGCCGTCCGGCTGCTGCTCGAGCGGCTGGAGAATCCAGGGCGGCCGCCGCGCACCGTACGGCTGCCCTGTGCCTTCGTCCACCGCACCTCGTGCGGCTGTGTGGCCGAGGCCCTCGACCGACCACCGCTCCCCGGAACTCCCGGACTCGCCGGAAAGGACCCCGTCTCGTGATCGTCGTCGCCGGAGAAGCCCTGATCGACCTCGTGCCCGAGCGCACGTCGAGCGCCGCGGCGGGGGGCCAGTTGCCCGCGCTGCGCCCCGCGCGCGGCGGCGGCCCGTACAACACCGCGCTGGCGCTGGGGCGGCTCGGCTCGCCCACCGCGTTCTGCTCGCGGGTCTCCACGGACGGCTTCGGGGAGGCGCTGCTGGAGGGCCTGCGGAAGGACGGCGTGGACACCGCGCTGGTGCAGCGCGGCGAGGAGCCGACGACCCTGGCCGTCGCCTCCATCGGGGCCGATGGCTCGGCCGGGTACGGCTTCTATGTGCAGGGCACCGCGGACCGGCTCTTCACCCTGCCGCCGTCCCTGCCCGAGGGGGTGAGCGCGCTGTCGCTGGGCACCTGCTCGCTGGTGCTGGAGCCGGGCGCGAGCGCGTACGAGGAGCTGCTGCGGCGCGAGGCCGCGCGCGGGGTCTTCACCACGCTTGACCCCAATATCCGCACCGGCCTGATCCCCGATGCCGACGCCTACCGGGCCCGCTTCCACGGCTGGCTGCCCCATATCGGCCTGCTGAAGCTGTCCATAGAGGACGCCAGGTGGCTGGCCGACTCGGAGGACGCGGGAGATGTCGAGAGGGCCGTGGGCGCGTGGCTGGCGGCGGGCCCGGCGGCCGTGGTGCTCACCCATGGCGGGGAGGGGCTGAGCGTACGGCGCCAGGACGGCTCGGTGATCTCGGTGCCGGGTGAGCGGGTGGACATCGTGGACACCATCGGGGCGGGCGACACCGTGAACGCCGCGCTGCTGCACCGGCTGGCCGGGCACCAGGCGCTGTCGGCGCCCGCACTGGCCAAGCTGGACGAGGCGGCCTGGCGGGATGTGCTGGGCTTCGCCGCCCGCGCCGCCGCGATCACCTGCTCCCGCGCGGGCGCGGAGCCGCCCTACGCGTCCGAGCTGGTCTGAGCTGGTCTGAGCCCAACCGGTTACGCCCGCGCTCGCACCGCCCTCGCACCGCGCCCGGGTCGGTCCGGGCGCGGCGCCGGCACAGCGGCCCGGGCTACTTCGCGGCCGCCCGCTTGGAGGCGGCCGTGGTCTTGGCCGCCGCCTTCTTGGCCACGGTCTTCTTCGCCGCGGTCTTCTTGGCCGCCGTGGACTTCGCGGCGGCCTTCTTGGCGGGCGCCTTCTTGGTGGTCACGCCGCCCTTGCGCGCGGCGGGCACCGTGGCGTCGCTCACCCGGTCGCCCAGCATGTCCCGCAGGAACTTCCCGGTGTGGCTGACCGGGATCGAGGCCACGTCCTCCGGGGTGCCCTCGGCGATCACCAGACCGCCGCCGCTGCCGCCCTCGGGGCCCATGTCCACGACCCAGTCGGCCGTCTTGATCACATCGAGGTTGTGCTCGATGACGATCACCGTGTTGCCCTTGTCGACCAGGCCGGAGAGCACGCTGATCAGCTTGCTGATGTCCTCGAAGTGCAGACCGGTGGTCGGCTCGTCGAGCACATACACCGTGCGGCCGGTGGACCGCTTCTGGAGCTCGCTCGCCAGCTTGACGCGCTGGGCCTCACCGCCGGAGAGGGTCGGCGCGGGCTGTCCGAGCCGGACGTAGCCCAGCCCGACCTCGTTGAGGGTGCGCAGATGGCGGGCGATGGTGGGCACGGCCTCGAAGAAGTCCAGGGCCTCCTCGATGGGCATGTCCAGCACCTCGGCGATGGACTTGCCCTTGTAGTGCACCTCCAGGGTCTCCCGGTTGTAGCGCGCGCCGTGGCAGACCTCGCACGGCACATACACATCCGGCAGGAAGTTCATCTCGATCTTGATGGTGCCGTCGCCGGAGCAGTTCTCGCAGCGGCCGCCCTTGACGTTGAAGGAGAACCGTCCGGGCTGATATCCGCGGACCTTGGCCTCCATCGTCTCCGCGAACAGCTTGCGCACATGGTCGAAGACGCCGGTGTACGTGGCCGGGTTCGAGCGCGGGGTGCGGCCGATGGGCGACTGGTCGACATGCACCACCTTGTCGACGAGATCGTCGCCGGCGACCCTGGTGTGCCGCCCGGGAACCGCCCGCGCACCGTTCAGCTCGCGGGCCAGATGGGTGTAGAGGATGTCGTTGACCAGCGTGGACTTACCCGATCCCGAGACACCGGTGACGGCGGTGAGCACCCCGAGCGGGAAGGACACATCGATGTCCTGGAGGTTGTTCTCCCGGGCGCCATGGACCGTGAGGCGCCGCTTGGGGTCCATGGGCCGGCGCGCCGCCGGCAGCGGGATGGCCCTCTTGCCGGACAGATAGTGCCCGGTCACCGACTCCTGGTTGACCAGCAGCTCGCTCAGCGGCCCGCTGTGCACCACCTTGCCGCCGTGCTCGCCCGCGCCCGGGCCGATGTCCACCACCCAGTCCGAGGTCTTGATGGTGTCCTCGTCGTGCTCCACGACGATCAGGGTGTTGCCGAGGTCGCGCAGCCGCACCAGCGTCTCGATCAGCCGGTGGTTGTCGCGCTGGTGCAGACCGATGGACGGCTCGTCCAGCACATAGAGCACACCGACCAGGCCGGAGCCGATCTGGGTGGCCAGCCGGATGCGCTGGGCCTCGCCGCCGGACAGGGTGCCCGCCGCGCGGTTGAGCGAGAGATAGTCCAGGCCGACGTCGACCAGGAACCGCAGCCGCTCGTTGACCTCTTTGAGGACCCGCTCGGCGATGGTCTTCTCACGCGCGCTCAGCTCCATGCCGCGCAGGAACTCGGCGCATTCGCTGATCGACATCGCCGAGACATCCGCGATGGACTTGTCCTGCACGGTGACGGCCAGGACGATCGGCTTGAGGCGGGTGCCCTCACAGGTGGGGCAGGGCACCTCGCGCATATAGCCCTCGAACCGCTCCCGGCTGGCGTCGCTCTCCGCCTCCGAGTGGCGCCGCTTCACATAGGGCAGCGCGCCCTCGAAGGCCGTGGTGTACGCCCGCTGGCGGCCGTAGCGATTGCGGTAGCGGACCTCGATCTGGGTCCGGTGTCCATTGAGCAGCGCCTTCTTGGCGCGCTGCGGAAGCCCGGCCCAGGGGACGTCGGTACGGAAGCCGAGCGCGTCGGCGAGCGCGCCGACCAGACGGCCGAAGTAGTCCTTGGTGTGGCCGTGGGACCAGGGGTGGATGGCGCCCTCGTCCAGTGACTTCTCCTCGTCCGGGACGATCAGCTCCGGGTCGACCTCCATCCGGGTGCCGATGCCGGTGCACTCCGGGCAGGCGCCGAACGGCGAGTTGAAGGAGAAGGTGCGCGGCTCCAGCTCCTCGAAGGACAGGTCGTCGTACGGGCAGTAGAGATGCTCGGAGAACATCCGCTCCCGCTGCGGGTCGTCCTCCGCCAGGTCCACGAAGTCGAGGATCACCATGCCGCCGGAGAGGCCGAGCGCGGTCTCCACCGAGTCCGTCAGCCGGCGCTTGGCGCTGTCCTTGACGGTGAGGCGGTCCACGACCACCTCGATGGTGTGCTTCTCCTGCTTCTTCAGCTTCGGCGGGTCGGACAGCTGGATGGTGGCGCCGTCCACCCGGGCGCGGCTGTAGCCCTTGGTCTGGAGATCGGCGAAGAGGTCGACGAACTCCCCCTTGCGCTCGCGCACCAGCGGGGAGAGCACCTGGAAGCGGCTGCCCTCGGGGAGCTCCAGCACCCGGTCCACGATCGCCTGCGGCGACTGGCGGGCGATCGGACGGCCGCACTCGGGGCAGTGCGGCTTGCCGATACGGGCGAACAGCAGCCGGAGGTAGTCGTAGACCTCGGTGATGGTGCCGACCGTCGAGCGCGGGTTCCGCGAGGTCGACTTCTGGTCGATCGACACCGCGGGGGACAGGCCCTCGATGAAGTCCACATCGGGCTTGTCCATCTGCCCCAGGAACTGGCGGGCGTAGGAGGAGAGCGACTCGACGTACCGGCGCTGCCCCTCGGCGAAGATCGTGTCGAACGCGAGGGACGACTTGCCCGACCCGGACAGCCCGGTGAAGACGATGAGCGAGTCGCGAGGAAGGTCGAGTGAGACGTTCTTGAGGTTGTGCTCGCGAGCGCCACGAACGATGAGACGGTCGGCCACGCCGGTCGGCACCTTTCTTGAGAGAGTCGGGGTGCGCCGAGCCCGCTCGCGGGGCGGCCCTGCCGGTCGGAGCAGAGGCGGAGCGGAGCGAAGCCCCCAACCCAGGGTATGAGGGCACGACGACGATGTCTTAAGGATGCAGCACACCGAGCCTATAGCACGCACATTCGATTTGCGGGACGCGGGAGCCGACTTCACCCGATCGTGTGGTGCGCACTACGGGGCTCCCCGGCGGGACCCGCGGCCATGTCGTGGCCGTCTGGTACAAGGTTCGCCGGTCGGCCGGATATTCCCCCGCCGCCCCGCTGGGCCGGCTCACCGGCCGTACGGACGGTGCCGATCTCTCCTGCCCCGGCGGTCCCTTGCCCGCGATGCCCGCACTAGGCTGAGGCCATGACCTACAGCGGAGTGGTGACGGTCGGCGGACCGGCCGACGTGCATGAACTGCCCGATCTCATGATCTCGAAGGTCGCGGTGGGCCCCATGTCCAACAACGCCTATCTGCTGCGCTGCCGGGCCACCGACGAACAGCTGCTGATCGACGCCGCCGCGGAGCCGCACACCCTGCTCTCCCTCATCGGCGAGAGCGGGATCGCGTCCCTGGTCACCACTCACCGCCACCCCGACCACTGGGGCGCGCTGCGCGAGGTGATGGAGGCCACCGGCGCGACTACCTACGCGGGCCGCTACGACGCGGAGGGCATCCCGGCGCGCACCGACGTCCTGGTCGAGGACGGCGACACACTGCGGGTCGGCCGGGTCGAGCTGACCGCCCGCCATCTGGTCGGCCACACCCCCGGCAGCATCGCCCTGATCTACGACGATCCGCACGGCCATCCGCACGTGTTCACCGGCGACTGCCTGTTCCCGGGCGGGGTCGGTAACACCCGTAAGGATCCCAAGGCGTTCGAGAGCCTGATCAACGACGTCGAGACCAAGCTCTTCGACCAGCTCTCCGACGAGACCTGGGTCTACCCCGGCCACGGCGACGACACCACCCTCGGCGCCGAGCGCCCGCATCTCGGGGAGTGGCGCCAGCGCGGCTGGTAACGGCGCTCGCACGGCCCCGGAGCGCCGCGCGCCTCCGTACGCCCCGTGACCCCCGGCGGGCCGGGGCGGTTGTCGCGTCATGCAGCACGACCGCTCACCGCAACACGACCGCTCACCGTCCATGGTCCGCCTCGCCGCCGCGTCCCTGGTCGGCACCGCGATCGAGTTCTACGACTTCTTCGTCTACGGCACGGCTGCGGCGCTCGTCCTCGGCCCGCTGTTCTTCCCCACCTTCTCGCCGCTGGCCGGCACCCTCGCCGCCTTCGGCACCTTCGCCGTCGGCTTCGTCTCCCGGCCGCTGGGCTCGATGCTCTTCGGGCCCCTCGGCGACCGCCACGGGCGCCGTCCGGTGCTCATCGCCTCGTTGCTGCTCACCGGTCTCGCGACCATCGCCGTGGGTTTCGTCCCGACCTATGACTCCATCGGCATCGCCGCCCCCGTCCTGCTGCTCGTGCTGCGCTTCCTCCAGGGGCTGGGGCTCGGCGGCGAATGGGGCGGCGCGGTGCTGCTGACCGCCGAGCACGCGCCCGCCGCGAGGCGCGGGCTGTGGTCGGGCTTTCCGCAGGTCGGCCCGTCCATCGGCTTTCTGCTGGCCAACGGCACCATGCTGGCCCTGTCGGCCACGCTGAGCGACGGCGAGTTCCGGTCCTGGGGGTGGCGGGTGCCGTTCTGGGGCGCGGGGCTGCTGGCGGGCGCCGGGCTGCTGCTGCGGGCCCAGGTGACCGAGTCCCCGCAGTTCCGGGAGCTGGCCGAGCGCGGCGAGCAGGCCGTGGCGCCGCTGGCCGAGGTGGTGCGCGGCCACTGGCGGCTGGTCCTGCTGACCGCGGGCGGGCTGGCGGTGGGCTATGCCGTCTTCTACGCGGTCACGACCTGGTCGCTGGCGTACGGCACGGAGCGGCTCGGGGTGGCCCGCACCACCCTGCTGGGCTGCATCATGGCGGCCGTGGCGGTCCTGGGCGCCCTGACGCCCCTGGCGGCCCACCTCGGCGACCGCTTCGGGCGGCGGCCGATGTGCCTGGTGGGCTGCGCGGCCATCGTGGTGTGGATGTTTCCGCTGGTCGCGCTGTTGCGCACCGGTGAGCCGCCGCTGATGTTCCTGGGCTTCCTGGGCGCGCTGCTCTCCTTCATCACCATGTTCGCCGTGACCTCGGCCTATCTGCCCGAGCTGTTCGAGGCGCGGGTGCGCTGTACGGGGGCGGCGCTCGGCTACAACCTCGCGGGCGTCCTGGGCGGAGCGCTCACCCCGATCGTGGCGACGGCGGTGTCCCACGGCGACGGCCCGCCCTGGGGCGTCGCCGCGTATCTGACCGCCGTGGCGCTGCTGAGCCTGGGCTGTTTCGCCCTGCTGCCGGAGACACGGCCGACGGCCGACCGTCCGGACGGTGGACGGTCGGCCGTACGGCCTCTGGAGGCCGGGGAGGCGGCTGTGTGAGCCCGTCTCCCGGGTCCGGGACGTGGGAGGCTGTCGGACGCCGCCGGGCGCTCTCGGGCGCCGTCAGGGCGGTGACGCCGCGGGCGCCGTCAGACGTCGACGCTGTCCTTGTCCCGGGCCCGGTCCTCCCCGCTCCCCGCCTCCGCCAGGGCCTGTTTCCTCGAGGCGTACAGACTGGTGGCCGTGGTGACGGCGAGCACCGCGCAGATGACGCCGAGCGAGACCGGGATGCTGATCTCCGGGACATGCACCCCGGACTCGTGCAGCGCGTGCAGCACCAGCTTGACGCCGATGAAGCCGAGGATGATCGAGAGCCCGTACGAGAGGTGGACCAGCTTCTTGAGCAGGCCGCCGATGAGGAAGTACAGCTGGCGCAGGCCCATCAGCGCGAAGGCGTTGGCGGTGAAGACGATGTACGGATCCTGGGTGAGGCCGAAGATCGCGGGTATCGAGTCCAGCGCGAAGAGGACGTCGGTGGTGCCGATCGCCAGCATGACGATCAGCATCGGGGTCATCAGCCGCTTGCCGTTCTCCACGATGAACAGCTTGGTGCCGTGGTACCGGTCGGTGGACGGGAACCGCTTCTCGACCGCCTTGAGCACCCGGTTCTCCTCGAACTCCGCTTCCTCCTCATCGGCCCGCGCCTCCTGGATGAGCTTCCAGGCCGTCCAGATGAGGAAGGCGCCGAAGATGTAGAAGACCCAGGCGAAGGTCGAGACGATCGCGGCGCCGGCGGCGATGAAGACCGCGCGCAGCACCAGGGCGATGAGCACACCCACCATCAGCACGCGCTGCTGGTAGATCGTCGGCACGGCGAACTTCGCCATGATCAGGACGAAGACGAAGAGGTTGTCGACGCTCAGCGACTTCTCGGTGATGAAGCCCGCGAAGAACTCGCCGGAGGGCTGGCCGCCCGCGAAGACCATCAGCCCGAGCCCGAAGAGCCCGGCGAGGGCGACCCAGACGGCGGTCCAGATCCCGGCCTCCTTGATGGAGACCTCATGCGGTTTGCGGCCGCCTATGAAGAAGTCGACGGCGATCAGGGCGCAGAGGCCGATGATCGTCAGCCCCCACATGGTCACGGATACGTCCACGGTTCCTCCGGCATTCGTACGGCAGTCTCAGCGTCGTCGCTGCCGGAGGTCTCTTCCGCCCATGGACCGCGCCCTGGACCGGTGTCCCGGGATTCCGTCCGGCCTCCTGGTGCCGGACGGAATCCGTGGTGACGGGAACACCGCTAAGGAGTACTCCCCTCCGCGCAAAAGAGAGTACAGGAATCCCCATGGGAGAGTAAAGAGAAGGGCAAAAGCCCTGGTCAGAGCAGAGTCAGCCCTGGTCAGCCGCCATAGGACTGGCGGGCCCGCGCCGCCCTCAGAGCCCGCACGGCCCTCCCCACCTCCCCCAGCACCTGGTCCAGCACCCGGCTGCCCGGCGGCACCATCGGCGGCTCGTACGTCCACGCGTGGCCCACCCAGGGGTCGGCGAGGTGGTCGTCGGCAACCGGCGTGAGCCGCAGCAGCGACCGCCACAGCGGGTCCAGCACCGGACCGTAGGCCCGCGCGTCCTCACGGTCGGCGACCATCATCAGATGCACGCCCACCGAGGGCCCCTCGTCCGCCAGATAGCGCAGCTGGGTGACGGCCCGGTCGTCGAAGCCGTGCGGGAAGTCATGGACGATCAGCAGCTGCTCGGCGGTGTCCAGATCCGGCGGCAGCGCGTCCGTGGCCTGGCTGCGGATCGCCATCTGCACCAGGTCGACACGCTGGGTCAGCGCGGCGAGCACCGCCGAGACCCCCTGGGCCCCGGCCGCCGGCGGCTCGGCCAGCACACCCGCCCCCACCAGCGGCGCGAAAGAACCCGCGGCCGAACCCGCCGGGTCGATCACATGCACCGCGAACTCCCCGGCCGGATAGACGGCCAGCATCCGCGCCGCGATCGCCACCGCGGCGTCCGCCGCCAGCCTGCGCAGCTCACCGGAGTCGGCCGGCCCGTCGAACGAGCCCGAACGCCCGGCGTCGATCCACAGCCCCCGCTCCAGCGGCAGCCGCACCAGCATCGGGATGCGCAGATCGGCGCGCTCCGGAAGGTGCAGATCGCCCAGGCGCAGGGCCATCGGCACCTCCATCGGCACCTGGTACGCCTGCCACACCGGGCTGTCCCAGCGGGCGTACGCGTACGGCAGCGCGGGCTCCACCACCTCGGCCTCGGCGATGAGCTGCGCCACATCGCGGTCGAGGGCGATCCGGGCCTGCTCGACGAGGTCGGTCTGCTTGGCGCGCGCCTCGGCGCGCGCGGAGTCGGCGGCCGGGCCCACCCGGGTGCGCGGGTCGGAGAGCACCCGGTCCAGCTCCTGCTCCATGCGGGACTCGGCGAAGTCCACCGCGCTGCGGTAGGCCGCGGTCGTCCGGGCCAGGTCCTCGAACATGCCCCAGACCTGGTTGTAGAGCCGCTCGTCCATGGACCAGCCGGAGGCGTCGCCCGCGACCGGCTGGGCGGGCTGCCCGGGCGCGGCGGGCGGCGCCACGGGCGGGGGTGTGGGCAGCGCGGCCGTACGACGGCCCGGGTGCTGGTAGTCGATGGACCCTCCGGCCGCGGGCGTGCCCTGCGGCTGCTGCGGTGGGGTCTGCGGCGGGGCGGGGGCCGGGTCGGTGGCGCCGCCCGCGGCGGCCGTGCGCACCCGGCCGTCGCCGTCCGGGCGGGGCGGGGGCTGGGCGACCGAGCGGGCCATGCCGCGGGCCACCGCCTCGTTGATCCGCGCCGCGAGGTCGGTGCCCTGCTCCAGCCCCTGGTCGTGCAGCATGGCGGCCAGCCCGCCCGCGTACCCCTGGCCGATGGCGCGCACCTTCCAGGCGCCCTGCCTGCGGTAGAGCTCCAGGGCCGACACCGCGGACTCCGAGTCCAGATCGGTGATGGTGTAGCTGGCGATCTCGGTGCCGTCGAGGCCGGTGACGGCGACGAACGGCGCGGCCATGGCGCCGAACCGGGCCGGTCCGCCGACGCCGGTCGGCAGCGCGAGCAGCACGGTGACCCGGTGGATGTGCTCGGGCATCGCGTCGAGGTCCACGGCGAGCCGGTGGTCGGCCGCCGCCTGTTTGGGCACCTCTATCCCGGCCAGCTGGGGCGAGGCGGGATGCGCGACCCATTCGGCGCCGTGCACCGTGCCCCGCTCATCGCCGAGTGTCGCCCCGGCCACGATCGGATTGCCCGCAGAGATCCGGATCTCCAAACGGGTCTGGGGCAGCGGGTGGTTCTGCCCTCGGACCAGCTCGGCCGTCATGGCTGCGTCCCCTCGTTGTGTTCCGCTGTGTGCCGTACGTGTTGTGTGGTGATGCGGTGGTGCGGTGAGCGCGTCGGCCCGGCGAGCTCTGCTCAACCGGGCCGACGCGCTCACCTGGGCGGTACGCCTCTACAGATGCCGTACGCCTCTACAGACGCGGTACACCTTTACAGATGCGGCAGGATGTGCGGCATCAGGTCCTGGAAGGTGCGGCCGTTGGCCGGCTCGCCGACCGCCTTCATCTGCCAGGAGCTGCCCGCGCGCTGGACCGTGGCCATGATCTGGGCGGTGTACTGCCCGCCGCCGGTGAGGGTGTAGCGGGCGAGCTCCTGGCCGTTGGTCTCGTCCACCAGCCGGCAGAACGCGTTCTGCACCTCGGCGAAGGTCTGGCCGGTGAAGGAGTTCACCGTGAAGACGATCTGGTCGATGTGGACGGGCACCCGCTGGAGGTCGACCAGGATCGCCTCGTCGTCGCCGCCCTGTCCGGCGCCGCCCACGAGGTTGTCACCGGTGTGGCGGACCGAGCCGTCGTCGCTGACCAGGTGGCGGAAGAAGACGACGTCGGTCGGCTGCTTGTCGGCGAAGAGGACGGCCGACGCGTCGAGGTCGATCTCCCGCGTACGGGAGCCGAACAGCCCGCGGCGGGGCGCCGCCTGCCAGCCCAGCCCCATCCGCACCGCGGTCAGGGTGCCCCCGTCGGCCTTTTGCAGGCTGATGGCCTGTCCCTTGGACATGTTGACCGTCACGCGCTGTCCCTACTCTCATCTCTCGATTCCCCGTGGCCGCCGCGGGTGTGCGGCCGTGACCGCGCCGTACGCACGGCCCTTCCGAAAACCCTATGCACTGTGGCCAGGGCTCCGGCCGGACGAGCGGACTTTTGTGTCGGTCTTGCAACACAGGGAACCCGCGGGCGCCCCGGTGAGGACCCGGGGCGCCCGGTGATCAGGAAACTCCGGCCTCCCTCATCTGCCGCAGCTCCTTCTTCAACTCCGAGACCTCGTCGCGCAGTCGGGCCGCCACCTCGAACTGGAGCTCCGCCGCCGCGGCCCGCATGCGGTCGGTCATCTCCTCGATCTGCTCGGCGAGCTCGGCCGCGGGCCGGTCGGTCAGCACGGCCTCCTTGGCCTTGCCCTTGGCGGCCTTGGCCTTGCCGCCCTTGGCCGCCTTGCCGCCGGCCGTCGGCTCGGCCGCCTTCGCGCCCTTGCCGTCCTTCGCCTTGCGGTAGCCGGTGCCGAGCAGCTCCTCGGTGTCGACGTCCTCGCGGGCGATCTGGGCCACGATGTCGTTGATCTTCTTCCGCAGCGGCTGCGGATCGATCTTGTTGGCCTTGTTGAACGCGACCTGCTTCTCGCGGCGACGGTTGGTCTCGTCGATGGCCTTCGCCATCGCCGGGGTGACCTTGTCGGCGTACATATGCACCTGACCCGAGACGTTACGGGCGGCACGGCCGATGGTCTGGATCAGCGAGGTGCCCGAGCGCAGGAAGCCCTCCTTGTCGGCGTCGAGGATGGCGACCAGCGAGACCTCCGGAAGGTCGAGGCCCTCCCGCAGCAGGTTGATGCCCACCAGTACGTCGAACTCACCGGCGCGCAGCTCGCGCAGCAGCTCCACCCGGCGCAGGGTGTCCACATCGCTGTGCAGATAGCGCACCTGGATGCCCAGCTCGAGCATGTAGTCGGTGAGGTCCTCGGCCATCTTCTTGGTGAGGGTGGTGACCAGGACGCGCTCGTCCTTCTCGGTGCGGGTGCGGATCTCATGGATGAGATCGTCGATCTGGCCCTCGGTCGGCTTGACGACGACCTCCGGGTCGACCAGGCCGGTCGGGCGGATGATCTGCTCCACGAAGCCGTCGCCGCGGGACATCTCGTACGTCCCCGGGGTGGCCGAGAGATAGACCGTCTGGCCGACGCGCTCCAGGAACTCCTCCCACTTCAGCGGGCGGTTGTCCAGTGCGGAGGGCAGCCGGAAGCCGTGCTCGATCAGGGTCCGCTTCCGGGAGGCGTCGCCCTCGTACATCGCGCCGATCTGCGGCACCGTGACATGCGACTCGTCGATGACCAGGAGGAAGTCCTCCGGGAAGTAGTCCAGCAGGGTGTGCGGCGGGGAGCCGGTCTCACGGCCGTCGATGTGCAGCGAGTAGTTCTCGATGCCGGAGCAGGTGCCGATCTGCCGCATCATCTCGATGTCGTAGGTGGTGCGCATCCGCAGCCGCTGGGCCTCCAGCAGCTTGCCCTGCTTCTCCATCCGGGCCAGCGTCTCGGCGAGCTCGGCCTCGATCCCGGCGATGGCCTTCTCCATGCGCTCGGGCCCGGCCACATAGTGGGTGGCCGGGAACACATACAGCTCCTGGTCATCGCTGATCACTTCGCCGGTGAGCGGATGGAGCGTGGACAGCGCCTCGATCTCATCGCCGAACATCTCGATGCGGACCGCGAGCTCCTCGTAGACCGGGAAGATCTCGATGGTGTCGCCGCGGACCCGGAAGGTGCCCCGGGTGAACGCCATGTCATTGCGGTTGTACTGAATATCGACAAAGCGACGCAGCAGCTGATCGCGGTCGATCTCCTCGCCGACCTTGAGCGGCACCATACGGTCCACGTACTCCTGCGGCGTACCGAGGCCGTAGATGCAGGAGACGGAGGCCACCACGACCACGTCACGCCGGGTGAGCAGCGAGTTCGTCGCCGAGTGGCGCAGCCGCTCCACCTCCTCGTTGATCGAGGAGTCCTTCTCGATATAGGTGTCCGACTGCGGGACGTACGCCTCCGGCTGGTAGTAGTCGTAGTACGAGACGAAGTACTCGACCGCGTTGTTCGGCAGCAGCTCGCGGAACTCATTGGCCAGCTGGGCGGCCAGCGTCTTGTTCGGAGCCATGACCAGGGTGGGCCGCTGAAGTTTCTCGATCATCCACGCGGTGGTCGCGGACTTGCCGGTGCCGGTCGCGCCGAGCAGCACGACGTCCCTCTCCCCCGCGCGGACGCGCCGGTCGAGGTCGGCGATGGCGGTGGGCTGGTCACCGCTGGGCTGATAGGGGCTGACGACCTCGAAGGGCGCCACCTTGCGTTCGAGCTGAGTTACGGGCCGCATGAGACCCACCGTACGACTCGCCACTGACAACGGCGGAGCACTCGTCCGCGCCACCCTCCCCCCGGCCCGCTGGCCGGATTCAGATGATCATGCACACGATGTCGCTCGTGGCACGAATTTTCCGCCCATCCGGCATCTATCCTCCACTGCCGCCCATCTGGGACCCTCTGCCCGTCCATGAGTCGGACGAGAACCAGACGATGCGAGGAGTCCGTATGCAGATCCGCCCGGCCGCCGCGTTAACCGGCGCGCTCATCGGGATGTCCGCGCTCTTCCTCCCCACGGCCACGGCCCAGGCCACCGGCCGGACGACGCACCACCACACGGTCACCGTGGCCCATCGCGGTGCCTCCGCGTACGCCCCCGAGAACACCCTGGCCGCCGTCGACGCCGCCGACGACCTGGGCATCGACTGGGTGGAGAACGACGTCCAGCGCACCAGGGACGGCGAGCTGATCGTCATGCACGACACCACGCTGAGCCGGACCACCGACGTCGAGCAGGTCTTCCCGGACCGCGCGCCCTGGAAGATCTCCGACTTCACCCTCGACGAGATCGAGAAGCTGGACGCCGGAAGCTGGTTCGGCCCCGAGTTCCAGGGCGAGGGAGTGCCCACCCTGGAGGAGTACATGGACCGGGTTTCGGACAACCACCAAAAGCTCCTGCTGGAGCTCAAGGCTCCCGAGCTCTATCCGGGGATCGAGCGCCAGACGCTGCGGGAACTGCGAAGAGAGGGCTGGCTGGACCACCGGCACAAGCGCCGGCTGATCGTCCAGAGCTTCAGCGCCGACTCCGTGCGGGCGGTCCACCGGCTGCGGCCGGACGTCAAGACCGGCTTCCTGGGCACCCCGGCCGTCGCCGACCTGCCGGAGTACGCCGAGTTCTCCGACCAGATCAACCCCAGCTACACGACCATCGACGCCGGCTATGTGTCCGCGGTGCGGTCGGTGGACGGGGCGCATGGCAAGCCGCTGGAGGTCTACACCTGGACCGTCAACGACGGCCCGACGGCGGTCTCGGTCGCGGCCATGGGCGTGAACGGCATCATCACCAACAAGCCCGATGTGATCCGGGACGCCCTCGACGACGCCTCGTGAGCCACGGCTCCCCCTGACGAGGCGCCCCGCCGGCCGGCCGGCGGGGCGCTGTGGGACGGCGCTGTGGACGTCGCTTTTGGTGGCGCTGTCGGTGGGGGGTTCTACGCTGAGGGCGTGACGATCGCAGAGCGGCAGACACAGCCGGACCCGCCGGAGCGCCCGGAGGGGCCGGACGCGCGCGCCTGGGCCTGGGCGGTCCTGGCCACGCCCATCGGCCCGCTGCTGCTCGCGGCCACCGACGAGGGGCTGGCCCAGGTGGTCTTCCACGCGGAGGAGAAGACGGCGGCCGAGGCCGTCGCCAGGCTCACCCGCCGCCTCGGCACCGAGCCCACCGCGGTGCCGCCCACGGCCCCCGGCACCTCGACCGCCCCGTCCGGCACACCTCGCCGCGCCGGGCATCTCGCCGAGGCGATACGGCAGCTGGAGAGCTATTTCGCCGGGGACAGCAAAGTGTTCACCCTCTCCCTGGACTGGTCCCTGAGCACCGGCTTCAACCGCCGGGTGCTGCGCGAACTGGCCGCCCATGTGCCCTATGGCACGGTCGTCGGCTATCAGAACCTCGCCGACCGGGTGGGTGAGCCGGGCGCGGCCCGCGCCGTCGGCATGGCCATGGGGAGCAATCCGCTGCCGGTCGTGGTGCCGTGCCACCGAGTGGTGGAGAGCGGCGGGGGCATCGGTGGCTTCGGCGGCGGGCTGGAGACCAAGCGCATCCTGCTGGCACTGGAAGGCGTTCTTCCGCAACCGCTCTTCTGAATCGTTCTTCCCGGCCGGACGGAAATATCTTGTTCCGGAATTCCGCGGCCGTCTTGTGGTGCTTGTCTATCGCCCTTATCTTAAGAGCGCCCATCGCCCTGGCTTTCCGTCACCAGCCGGGCATGGGGCTCGCATTGCGTTCGGCCGTACGAACCGTACCGCGCGATAACGCTCTTCCGCTCTTCAGCTCTTCCCGCTCCACCGATCGCGCGTGCCACCCGCTCCGCCGGTACTTCCCGAACGTCCCGCACCCCCGCTCTTCCCCGCTCTTCCCCGCCCTTCCTCGCTCTTCCCGCTCATCGGAAATTCATCGCTCAACTACGTCCCCACAAGTGATCGAATTGGAGAGCCATGTCCGGTGTTCTACTCGCGGGCGGCGCGGCCGCGGCACTATTCGCCTCGGTCCTTTCCACCCAGGGTGTTTCCTCGGCCCCTGATGGGCCGCCGGAAAAGATCCAGATAAGCGTCAAGACGGTGAACGGCTCCGGCTGCCCCAAGGGCACCACCGCCGTGGCCGTCGCCGCCGACAACTCGGCGTTCACCGTGACCTACAGCGACTATCTCGCCCAGGTCGGGCCCGGCGCGGACCCGACCGACATCCGTAAGAACTGCCAGCTCAGCCTGGGCGTGCATGTGCCGCAGGGGTTCACCTACGCCATCGCCCAGGTCGACTACCGGGGCTATGGCTACCTCGAAAAGGGCGCCAAGGGAACCGAGAAGGCGAGCTACTACTTCCAGGGCTCGTCGGACACCGCGTCACGGACCCATGACTTCAGCGGTCCGTACAACGACAACTGGCAGACCACCGACAGCACCGACTACAGCGCCCTGGTGTGGGCCCCCTGCGGCCAGGACCGCAACTTCAACGTCAACACCGAGCTGCGGGTCAACGCCGGCACCTCTCCTGCGGGCACCACCAGCTTCATGGCCATGGACTCGACGGACGGCGGGGTCAACACGGTTTACCACCTCGCCTGGAAGGAATGCCCTTCCGCCGTCCGGTAGCCCGGTAAATCCACCATCGAATGGAGAATCATGCCCGGTGTTCTGTACGCAGGCGGCGTGGTCGCGGCGTTATTCGCCTCCACGCTCACTTCCCAGGCATATGCACAACCCCCGTTCGACACCGTGCCGCCCGACAAGATCGTGATCACCGTCGCGACCGTCAATGGGTCGGGCTGCCCGGCGGGCACCGCGGCGATCGCCGTCTCCCCGGACAACACTGCCTTCACCGTGACCTACAGCGAGTATCTCGCGCAGGTGGGCAAGGGATCCAAGCCGACGGACTTCAGAAAGAACTGTCAGCTGAGTCTGGTCACGCATGTGCCACAGGGATTCTCCTACGCCATCGCCAGTGTCGACTACCGTGGTTTCGCCCATCTGGAAAAGGGCGCGTCCGCCACGCAGAAAGCCTCGTACTACTTCCAGGGGCAGTCGCAGACCTCGTCGAACACGCATAGCTACAACGGCGCCTACGACGACAACTGGCAGGCCACCGACGTATCCGATATCGCCACTGTGGTGTGGTCGCCCTGCGGTGAACTCCGCAACTTCAACATCAACACCGAGCTGCGGGTCAACGCCGGAACGTCCAACACCCAGGAAACGACCAGCTTCATCGCCATGGACTCGACGGACGGCGATGTGAGCACCACCTATCACTTCGCCTGGAAGGAATGCCCGCCGACCAAGAAGTGACCCCCGCGCGCCAACCCGGACATAACCCCCTGCGCACCGCCTCGAAACGTACCCGGCTACGACTCCGGGCGGTGCCAGGCCGGATGCCGGGGGTCGTCCATCCGCACCACCACATCCGCCGCCTCACCGGGCCCCACCTCGTCCTCGTAGCGCGCGAAGGCGGGCAGGGTCCAGCGGTCGCCCTCGTCGGTGCGGCGGGCGAGGGCCGCCGGGGACAGCCGCAGATGCACCGAGAGGTCGAACGGGAACCAGTGCCCCAGCAGCAGCGCGCCGTACAGCAACAGCACCCCGCCCGGCGCGAGTTCGGCGTACGGGCTGCGCGTGGCCCGGTCGGTCTCCGGATCCCACAAGTCGGGCAGCACCCGCCCGGTGCCGCCCGGCCCCGGTTCCAGCGGATCGAAGACCTCGCGCCACAGGGCGCCGGTGTCCAGCCAGCGGTCGTAGTACGCGTCGGGGTCCCGCTTCCCGTACTCGTACCGCAGCGAGGCGGGCCGCCAGAACCCCGCCGCCGCGACCACCAGCGCCGGCCGGCCGAGGACGCGCAGCGTCTCCGCCAGATCCCGCGCCAGCTCGCCGGTGGGCGCCGCCGGAGCCCCGTCGACGGCCACTCTCAGCCAGGGGCTGCCGTCCGCCGCCGTCAGCCCGGCGATACGGTCGGCGGTCGCGTCGGTCAGCCGTTCCCAGGTGATCGCTTCGAGCCGCACGCCCCCATCATGCCGTGGGCCCGGGGGCTGCGGGCTCCGGGGGCCAGAGGCCACAGGCCAAGAGCCCGGGGCCAGGGGCCAGGGGCCAGGGGCCAGGGGCCAGGGGCTCCGGGAGCGGTACCCTCCGGCCATGACATCTCAGATAGCGCTGCTCCGCGGCATCAATGTGGGCGGGAACAGGAAGTTCCCCATGGCGCGGCAGCGTGAGCTGATGGCCGAGCTGGGCTTCGAGGACGTCACCGTCCACCTCCAGACTGGCAATATCGTCTTCGCCGACCCCGGCACCCCGCCCGAGCGGACGGCCCGTACCCTCGAGGACCACTTCGCCGCCGGTCTCGGCTTTCCCGTGGACGTCATGGTCCGTACGCGCGACGAGCTGGCCGCGGCGATCGAGGCCAATCCCTATCCGGAGGCCGCGGCCGAGCCCAAGACCCTGCATGTGGTCTTCCTGGCGGCCGTGCCCGCGGACACGGCCGCGCTGGACGCGCTGGATCCGGCCGCCTACGCCCCGGACGCGTTCCGCCTCATCGGCCGCGAGATCTTCCTGCGCTGCCCGGACGGGGTCGGCCGCTCCAAGCTGGCGGCGAAGGTCACCAACGCCCGGCTGGGGGTGCCGGCCACCGCCCGCAACTGGAACACCGTCACCAAGCTGCTGGCGCTGGCCGACGGCTGAGACGCCTCCTCGGCGTCGGCCGGGGAAGCGCCGAGCCGCGCTCAGCTCCAGCCGTACCGCTGCCGCAGCCGCAGCACGACCAGGTCGAAGTGCGCCCGGTCGAGCGCGCACGCCTCGCGCCGCATCCCGTCCGGGTGCACCCTCAGCACCCGGTCCACATCGACCCATGACTCCCGCCCGGCGCGGTCCCACGGCCCGGAGCCGATCGGCACCCACTCGCGGTCGCCGTCGTGCCGCTTGCTCGACAGCTGCACGGCGAGCAGCGTCCCGGCCCGCTCCCGCGCGACCACCAGCACCGGCCGGTCCTTGCCCCGGCCGTCGTTCTCCTCGTACGGCACCCATGTCCACACGATCTCGCCGGGGTCCGGATCCCCGTCCGGATCGGGTGCGTAACTGGTCCGTACCCGCCCGACCTGGCGCGGATGAGCCTCGACGGTGGCGGCCGGGCCGGTGCTTCCGGGAAGCGCCGCGCCGTCCCCCGTCCCCTGCGTTCCGTTGAATGGGCTGATCACGCCCGACACGTTAACCCGTCCGCGAAACCCGATGACATGGCGGCCCCCTCGGCGTGGAAGGGGCATGTACGTGCCCGATGTTCTCGACCCACTGGCGGAGCTCGTCAAACGGCGCCATGATCCGGTCGTCGTCCAGACCGTGCGCTCCACCGCGGCCGCGACCATCGCCTACGTCGTCGCCCTCGAGCTCAGCAAGGAACCCGCCCCGCTCACCGCGCCGCTGACCGCCCTCCTCGTCGTCCAGGTCACCCTGTACGCGACCCTCACCAGGAGCCTCCGCAGGGTCGAGGCCGTGGTCGTGGGCGTCCTGATCGCCGTCGCCTTCAGCGTGCTGGTGGGGCTGACCTGGTGGAGTCTGTGCCTGATCATCCTCGCCGCCCAGACCGCCGGATACCTCACGCGCGTGGGCGACTGGGTCCAGGAGGTGGCGATCAGCGCCATGCTGGTCCTGGGCGTGGCGCAGGTGACCACCTACGCCTGGGACCGGGTGCTGGAGACCCTCATCGGGGCCGGTGTCGGGATGGCCTTCAACTTCTTCCTCGCCCCTCCGGTGTGGGTCGAGACGGCCGGCAAGTCCATCGAGGACCTGGCCCGCCGGATGCGTCAGCTGCTGCTGCACATCGGCGAGGAGCTGGGCAGTCAGATCGCCGTCGACCGCGCCGCCGCCCGGCTCTACGAGGCCCGCCGCCTCGACCACGACATCTCCCAGGTCGACGCGGCCCTCCGGCAGGCGGAGGACAGTGTGCGGCTCAACCCCCGCGTCAAGGAGGGCCTTCTCTATCGCGTGGTGCTCCGCACCGGCCTGGACACGCTGGAGATCTGCACCGTCATCCTGCGCGTCATGTCCCGCACCCTGACCGACCTCGCCAGGGAGCGGACGGATGAACCCCTCTTCCCCCCGGACGTGGCTGACGCCCTTAAGGACCTCTTCATCCATCTCGCCGCCGCCGTCGAGAGCTTCGCCATCCTGGTCACCACCCAGGTCAGCGCCAACGCCGAGGAGGCCGAATCCCGCCTCTCCAGCGAGCTCGTCAAGGCCCACGCCAGCCGTGACCGCGGCGCCGACCTCCTGCTGCGCCGCGTCCAGGAGCACCCCCGTCAGTGGCAGCTGCACGGTGCCCTGCTGGCGGAGATCGACCGCGTCCTCGACGAACTCGACATGGAGCAGCGCTCCAAGCGGCTCATGGAAGAGCTCGACCGGAGCACCCGCGAGAAGCGCGAGCGCTTCCTCTTCCTCCAGAAGCTGCGGCGCCGGTTCCGGCGCGGCCGTACGGACGGCTCCGGAGCGGTCTGAGCCCAGGGGGCGGTCCGAGCCCGGGGGCGGTCAGCTGAGCGGGTAGCGGTCGCGGGGGAAGACCACGTCGTCGTAGGGCTCGTACAGCTCCACCGAACGGTGGAACTCGGAGGCGAAGTCGTCGGCGAGTTCGGCGATCGTGCCGCGGCCCTCGGTGAGGGACAGCCAGGACGGCGGGAGGCGGAGGTCGCCGTGGTGGGCGCCGAGGATGTTGCCGCAGATCGAGCCCGTCGAGTCGCTGTCGCCCGAGTGGTTGACGGAGAGCAGCAGGGCCGCCTGGACGGGGGTGCGCGGGGGCGCCGGGTCATAGCTGATCTTGCCGCCGGGGCCGTACAGGATCTGCTGGGCCGGGGTGCGGGCCAGGGCGCTGTAGACCGCGATGGCCAGCGCCTCCTCGGCGACCCAGCCGCCGCCGAGCGATTCGGCCTTCTCGGGCGTCGGATCGCCCTCGGCCGCCAGGTCGACCGCCTTACGGAGGGCGGCGGTGGTCTCCTCGTGGCCGGGGTAGCGGGCGAGGAGTTCCAGGGTGCGCAGGGTCGCGCCCTCCAGGGACTCGCCGTCGAGCAGGCAGGCGATCATGGCGGCCAGGGCACCGGCCGCGTAGTAGCCCGTCGGATGGCCATGGGTGATCTGGGCGCAGCGGGCGGCGAGTTCGAAGCAGTCGCGGGGGTCGAGCCCGGTGAGGCCGAACGGCGCCGAGCGCATCACGGTGCCGCAGCCCTTGGAGCCGGTGTTCACCGGGCCGGGGGTGCCGTCGAGGGGGGCTCGCGAGGCGGGGACGTGTTTCGCGGCGAGGCCGGAGAGGCAGGCGTTGCCGGGGGCGCGGCGGGCGTACAGCCAGGGCTGGGTGCGCAGCCAGCCGGAGCGGACTAGGTCCCCGGTGCCCTCGGCGGGCGGCGGCCCGGGGTGGTTCTGGGTGTCCAGCCAGCGCAGATAGGCATGGCGGACGACGGCGGTCTCGGACCCTTCGAGGCCCTTGGACGAGGTTCTGGCGTGGGCCCGTATCAGGCCCTCGGCCGTGAAGAGTGTCATCTGGGTGTCATCGGTGACCCGGCCCACGACTCCGCTGCCGTCCGGGACGAGGGTGGTGACGCCCGCGGCGCCGTGGGTCTCGCGGATCGACCGCAGGGACAGGAACTCGATGGGATTGCCGAGGGCGTCGCCGATCGCACCGCCCAGCAGGCAGCCGCGGATGCGGGCCCGCTTGGCGGCCGTTTCGTCCCATGACTGGCGGATCACTGGCAGCTCCTCATCGTCCTGGTCCCATGCCGTCCCGTATGGATGCACACGACATGATCTCAGGTGTCGGTGGGCGTCCCTCGGCGGTAGATTCGAGAGGGCGGAAAGTGTAAGGAAGCAGCCGAAAACGGGAGATGCGGTGCCATGCCGATGCGGCTGATCCGAACGGGCGATGAGCCGATCCACGCGCGCAGTCCGCTGCGGATGCGGCTGGGGCTGGCCACGTGGGGGCTGCTCTGGACACTCGGCGGCGCGGTGGCCTTCGCGACCGCGGGGCGGCCGGGGTGGGCGGCGGCGTGCGGGGCGCTCGCGGTCGTCACGCTGATCGACCTCGTCCTGGTCATCCGGCACATCCGGCAGGGGCCGCACTATCAGCCGGGCCGGGATGTGCCGCCGTACGCGCCGGTCGCCGAGCGCAGGCGGAGCCGCGGGCGGCGAAGGACTCCGTAAGGGCGGCGCCGCTGAAGCGTGGGCACCGTAAGGGCGGCGTCGCGGCGCTCCGGCGGTGACGGGATATCGACGGCGGGGAGCACCGCGTTCCGGGGGATACTGCCCAGTACCAGCTGAGTACCTGCCGCGACAGGGGGGCCGTCATGGGGGTGCTGGCGATCGGCATCGCGCTCTGTGCGCTCGGGCTGATGCTCTCCGGGAGCGGAGAGCCGTACGGGCGGCGGGAGACCCGGCGGGGACCGGAGGCCGACCCGTACGACTTCGCACGTCAGCGCGGAGTGGCACTCGGCCTCGGCGGGGTGGTGCTGCTGGGCGCGGTGGTCCTCGGTGGCTTCGCCCTCTGGCGCTGACCGGAGCCCAGGCGCCCGCCGCGCCCCGGCCCGCGCGTACGGCGGCACGCGGGCCCCGGCGAGCGCCGCGGCTCAGCCCGCGCCCCGCTTATCCGTCCCGGCCGCCCTTCTCGCCGAACCGGGCCGCCTCCACGAAGTCCGGGCGCGGATCGAGCGCCGCGGCCAGCCGGAAGTGACGGGTGGCCTCGGCCGGGCGGTTGGCCCGCTCCAGGGTGCGGGCCAGGGCGAAGTGGGCGAAGGCGTTGTCCGGCTCACGCTCCAGGACGAGCTGGAACTCCAGCTCCGCCGAGCGCAGCTGGGCCGCCCCGAAGAACGCGCGCGCCCTGAGCAGCCGGGCCGCCGTGTTCTCGGGGTGGGCGCTGATGACCGAGTCGAGCAGCTTGACGGCGCCCCGTGGATCTCGGGCGGCGAGCAGGTGCTCGGCGGCGCGGAAGTCGATGACGTGGGTCTCGGGCGTGGGCTCGGGCACAGCCGTTTCCTTCCCCGGGTACGTACTCGGTGGTGAGGCGGTGGATGGAGTGAGGGGATGGGATGAACCGTCACGGATGATCGTTCGTCGCTACGGGGTGCACAACAATCACCCCGCACGCCGCATTCCCCGCCACGGGCCGCCGCACGCTCCGCACCGCGCCCCGGCTCGGCCCCGGCACGCACCGCGCTCCGGCTCGGCCCCGGCACGCACCGCGCCCCGGCTCGGCCCCGGCACGCACCGCGCTCCGGCTCGGCTCCGGCCGCTCCGCGCGCCGTGGCCCCGCTCGGCCCCGGTACGCACCGCGCCCCCGCTCAGCCCTCCGCGGCCGCCGCCCGCCGCACCAGGTCCGCCCAGGCCTTTCTGACCTGCGGCTCCAGCGCCTCGATCGGGCCATTGTTGTCGATCACGACATCGGCGATCGCCAGCCGTTCCGCGCGGGTGGCCTGTGCGGCCATCCGGGCCCGCGCCTCGTCCTCGGCCATGCCGCGCAGCCGTACCAACCGGTCCAGCTGGGTCTCGGGCGTGGCATCCACGACCATGACCAGGTCGTAGAGCGGCGCCAGCTTGTTCTCGGCCAGGAGCGGAACGTCATGGACGACCACGGCGTCGGGCGCGGCCACTGCCTGGAGTTCGGCGGAGCGGTCCCGGACCAGCGGATGGATGATCGCGTTCAGCGCGCTCAGCCGCTCCGGGTCGTTGAAGACGATTCCGCCGAGCCTGGGCCGGTCCAGACGGCCGTCGGCGGTCAGCACCTCGGGGCCGAACTCGGCGACCACGGCGGCCAGTCCCGGCGTGCCCGGCTCGACCACCTCGCGAGCGATCCGATCCGAGTCGATCAGCACCGCTCCCAATGAGGTCAGTATCCGTGAGACCTCGCTCTTGCCCGCGCCGATTCCGCCCGTGAGCCCCAGGTTCAGCATGGGGCCCACGCTATACGGCGCGCCGGTGGGGTCATCGGTCAGGCTCCGCCGTCGCCCTCGCGCTCGGCGAGGAACCGTTCGAACTCCGCGCCCAGTTCATCCGCCGAGGGCAGCTCGGCCGGCTCCGCGACCAGATTGCCGCGGCTCTCGGCCCCGGCCACCGCGTCGTACTGGTGCTCCAGGCCCCGTACGAGCGCGACCAGTTCCTCGTCGCCCTCCGAGATCTGCCGCTCGATCTCCTCCTGCGTCCTCAGGGCCTCGTTGCGCAGGGCGTGCGTCGGCCCCGGCAGCACCAGACCGGTGGCCGCGGTGATGGCCTCCAGTGCGGTGAGCGCCGCGTCCGGATAGGCCGACCTGGCCAGATAGTGCGGCACATGCGCGGCCACGCCGAGCACATCGCGGCCCGCCTCGGCGAGCCGGTACTCGATCAGGGACTCGGCGCTGCCGGGCACTTGGGCCTCGTCGAAGTAGCCCCGGTGACCGGGCATCAGATCGGTGCGATTGCCGTGCGGGGTGATGCCGACCGGCCGGGTGTGCGGCACGCCCATCGGGATGCCGTGGAAGTTCACCGCGAGCCTGACGCCCAGCCGCTCGACCATCTGGCCCACGGCCGCCGCGAACCGCTCCCACTCCACATCCGGCTCCGGTCCGCTGAGCAGCAGAAACGGGGCCGCGGTCGCGTCGCGCACCAGATGCAGCTCGATCTTCGGGGTCTCGTACGCCGTCCACCGGTCGCGCTGGAAGGTCAGCAGCGGGCGCCGGGCCCGGTAGTCCACCAGCCGGTCATGGTCGAAACGCGCGACCACCTTGCGGGGCAGACCGTCGAGCAGCCGCTCCACGATCTGGTCCCCGGTCTCGCCGGCGTCGATATAGCCGTCGAAGTGGTACAGCAGCACCAGCCCGGCCGAGTCCCGCGAGGCTATCGCGTCGACCTCCGCCAGCCCGCTCGGTTCCCATGCGTACAACTCCTGCGGATCATGCACTGTGACCGCTCCTCCTCGTGTTCGCACCGAAGAACACCGAACGGGGGCGGGGGCATTCCCCGGGCGGGACCTTCGATGGCCGAGCGGCCCTGAACCCCGTCTCCGAGGGGCCCACTTGGGCGACCTCCCCATGGCCCACCGGGGCGAGCGGGAGCGGCCCGATCTCGACGTCGGCGCACGTCGCGGGGTTGACGCGCATATGCGGCACGCCTATCTTCGCCAGCCGTCAGCGGTTCATCATGTCATTCGGCGTTCACTGTCCCGAACCCAGCGTGTTCACCTCTGGCCACGGCACAGGAAGGCAGCCTCCTATGCACTCCCCCGGCCGCACACCCACCCGATTACGCACCCTCCTCACCGCCCTCGCCACCGGACTGATCGCCACCGGCGGGCTGATGGCGGCGGGCACGACCGGGCGGGAGGCCCCCGCCACCGCCGTCCCGATCTCCGTCGATGACGCGGACGGGCTCAGGGAGGCCCTCGCCGGGGCCCGGCCCGGCGATACGATCCGGCTCGCCGACGGCAGGTACCACGGCAGCTTCGAGATCACCGCCTCCGGCACCTCCGGCTCGCGGATCACCCTCACCGGCTCCCCGAAGGCGGTCCTCACCGCGAGCGGCGGCTATGGGCTGCGGCTGAACGGCGCCTCGTACTGGACCGTCAGGGGGATCACGGTCGACGGCGGCAAGGAGGGCATCAGGATCGACGGCGCCCGGGGCGTGACCGTGGAATCCGTTTCGGTCAGTGTGCGGCGCCATGGGCATGCGTAAGGCCCGCTCCCCAGGGGGAGCGGGCCTTACCTGCTCAGCTGGTGCCGACTAGCGGCGGCTGGTCAGCTCTGGCCACCGGCCAGCTTCTCGCGAAGCGCGGCCAGCGCCTCGTCCGAGGCCAGGGCGCCGGAGTTGTCGGCCGACTCCGAGGAGTACGAACCGCCACCGCCGCCGGCCGCCTGCCCGCCGGGCGCCGGGGCGGCGTTGCCCGCCTCGGCAGCGGCCTGCTCGTCGGCCTCGCGGGACTTGATGACCTGCGCCTGGTGCTGCTCGAAGCGCTGCTGCGCCTCGGCGTACTGGCGCTCCCACTCCTCGCGCTGCTTCTCGTAGCCCTCGAGCCAGTCGTTGGCCTCGGGGTCGAAGCCCTCGGGGTAGATGTAGTTGCCCTGGTCGTCGTAGGACGCGGCCATGCCGTACAGGGTCGGGTCGAACTCGACCGCGGACGGGTCGGCACCGAAGGACTCGTTGGCCTGCTTCAGCGAGAGGCTGATGCGGCGGCGCTCGAGGTCGATGTCGATGACCTTGACGAAGATCTCGTCGTTGACCTGGACGACCTGCTCCGGGATCTCCACGTGGCGCTCGGCCAGCTCGGAGATGTGGACCAGGCCCTCGATGCCCTCGTCCACGCGGACGAACGCACCGAACGGCACGAGCTTGGTGACCTTACCCGGGACGACCTGACCGATCTGGTGGGTCCGGGCGAACTGCTGCCACGGGTCCTCCTGGGTCGCCTTGAGCGACAGGGAGACGCGCTCGCGGTCCATGTCGACGTCCAGGACCTCGACCGTGACCTCCTGGCCGACCTCGACGACCTCGGAGGGGTGGTCGATGTGCTTCCAGGACAGCTCCGAGACGTGGACGAGACCGTCGACGCCGCCCAGGTCCACGAACGCACCGAAGTTGACGATGGAGGAGACGACGCCGGAGCGCACCTGGCCCTTCTGGAGGGTGGTGAGGAAGGTCTGGCGGACCTCGCTCTGGGTCTGCTCCAGCCAGGCGCGGCGGGACAGGACCACGTTGTTGCGGTTCTTGTCGAGCTCGATGATCTTCGCCTCGAGCTCCTTGCCCACGTAGGGTTGCAGATCGCGGACGCGGCGCATCTCCACCAGGGACGCGGGGAGGAAGCCCCGGAGGCCGATGTCGAGGATGAGACCACCCTTGACGACCTCGATGACGGTACCGGTGACGATCCCGTCCTCTTCCTTGATCTTCTCGATGGTGCCCCAGGCGCGCTCGTACTGGGCGCGCTTCTTCGAGAGGATCAGTCGGCCTTCCTTGTCCTCCTTCTGGAGGACGAGGGCCTCGATCTCGTCGCCGACGGCGACGACCTCATTGGGGTCGACGTCGTGCTTGATCGACAGTTCGCGAGAGGGGATGACGCCTTCGGTCTTGTATCCAATGTCGAGCAGGACCTCGTCCCGGTCGACCTTCACGATGACGCCGTCGACGATGTCGCCGTCGTTGAAGTACTTGATCGTCTCGTCGATCGCGGCGAGGAAGGCTTCCTCGGAACCGATGTCGTTGACCGCCACCTGCGGGGTGGTGCGGGTTGCCTCGGTGCTGCTCGTCATGTGGAAAAGGGCTCCGGTACGGACATGAAGTCGTAGGTACTGCTACGCCGAGGACCCTTATCGCACTGCCGAAGCCGGACAGCCTTGGAGACGCTGAATCTTTCCGATTTCAGGTATCGAAAAACCCGAGCGCCTCGACAACCGAGGGGACATACAACAGATGCGAGCGCGGCCTGCTCCGTCCGAGGCGCACAGGCCCGCAGCGCAACTTGTAGCATACGGGGGCAGCCGGGCATGGTCAATGCACGAAGAGCACACGCGGGGAATAACGCCCCAAACCCGGCAAATTGCATGGTCCGTACTGCGACGCGGTTCCACCGTGCCCCGCAGCCACAGGTCGATACAGAGAGTACGACGACGCGCGCGATGGTCCAAGAACACGAGCCCAGCACCCCTGGGGTGGCCGCCGAGCCGACGGCCACCCGCCGGACCGCCGACACGGCGGAGAGCAGCCGGGCCAACCGGGGGTGGTGGGACCGCAACGCGGATGAGTACCAGGAGGAGCACGGCGCCTTCCTGGGCGACGACCGGTTCATATGGGGCCCGGAGGGGCTGGACGAGGCGGAGGCCGGGCTGCTGGGCCCGGTGGAGGCGCTCAAGGGGCGCGATGTGCTGGAGGTGGGCGCGGGCGCCGCGCAGTGCGCCCGCTGGCTGGCCGCGCGGGGGGCGCGGCCGGTGGCGCTGGACCTCTCGCTCCGGCAGTTGCGGCACGCACGGCGGATCGACGCGGAGGCGGCGGCCTCGGGGGCGGCCTCCGGGAGCTCCGAGCCCTCGGGGGTTTCCGGGGGCTCCGGGGCGTTCCGGTCCGGCGACCGGGCCGGGGTCGCGCTGGTGCAGGCCGACGCCACCGCCCTGCCCTTCCGGGACGGCTCGTTCGACCTGGCCTGCTCGGCGTACGGGGCGGTGCCGTTCGTGGCCGAGCCGGTGCGGGTGATGCGCGAGGTGCGCCGGGTGCTGCGGCCGGGCGGGCGGTGGGTCTTCTCGGTGACGCATCCGATCCGCTGGGCGTTCCCCGACGAACCGGGGCCCGAGGGGCTGTCCATCGCCGCCTCCTACTTCGACCGCACGCCCTATGTGGAGCAGGACGAGTCTGGCCGGGCCGTCTATGTGGAGCACCACCGGACACTGGGTGACCGGGTGCGGGACGTGGTGGCCGGGGGTTTCCGGCTGGTCGACCTGGTCGAACCGGAGTGGCCCGCGTGGAACCACCAGGAGTGGGGCGGCTGGTCCCCGCTTCGGGGGAACCTCATCCCCGGCACGGCGATCTTCGTATGCGAGCGGGACCGGGGCGAGCGTTGACCAACCCCGCCCCCGCGGACGCGCGCGCCGAGGCCCTGGACCGCCTTCCCGTACGCGAAGCCGTGCCCGAGCTGCTGCGCGCGCTCGACGACCGCGGGGTCGCCGTGCTGTGCGCGCCCCCGGGGACCGGTAAGACGACGCTGGTGCCACTGGTGCTCGCCGGGCTGGTGGGCGGCGGGCCGGGGGTGCGGCGGGTGCTGGTGGCCGAGCCGCGGCGGATCGCGGCGCGGGCCGCCGCGCGGCGGATGGCGTGGCTGCTGGGCGAACGGCCGGGCGGCAGGGTCGGCTTCACCGTGCGCGGGGAGCGGCGGGCCGGGCCCGGGACCGTGGTCGAGGTGGTCACCACCGGGGTGCTGTTGCAGCGGCTGCAACGCGATCAGGAGCTGGCCGGCGTAGATGTGGTCGTGCTCGACGAATGCCATGAGCGCCACCTGGACGCGGACACGGCCGCCGCCTTCCTGCTGGACGTCCGGGCCGCCCTGCGCCCCGATCTGCGGCTGGTCGCCGCGTCGGCGACCACGGACGCGGAGGGCTGGGCGCGGCTGCTCGGCGACGGCGGGGAAGGCGGCGACGGCGGGCATGTGGGGGATGGCGGGGACGCCGGGGATGGCGGGGCGGGCGGCGGAGAGGGCTCTGGGGAGCCCGCGCCGGTCGTCTCGGCGCCGGGGATCTCCCATCCGGTGGAGGTGGTGTGGGCGCCGCCCGAGCGCCCCGTAAGGCCGCCGCACGGGATGCGGGTGGACCCCACCCTGCTGGACCATGTCTCGGCCGTGGTGCGGCGGGCGCTGCGCGAGCGGGAGGGCGATGTGCTGTGCTTCCTGCCGGGTGTCGGGGAGATCGCCCGGGTGGCCGGGAAGCTGGGCGGGCTCGCCGACGCGGAGGTCCTCCAGGTGCACGGGCGGGCGCCCGCCGCCGTCCAGGAGGCGGTGCTCGCGGGCGCGGACGGCGGGCGGCGGCGGGTGGTGCTGGCCACCTCGGTCGCCGAGTCGAGCCTGACCGTGCCGGGCGTACGGATCGTCGTGGACTGCGGGCTGGCACGTGAGCCCCGGATGGACCACGCACGCGGGCTGAGCGCGCTGACGACCGTAAGGGCGTCACGGGCCGCCGCCCGGCAGCGCGCGGGCCGTGCGGGGCGCGAGGCGCCCGGGGTGGTCTACCGCTGCTGGCCGGAGGCGGAGGACGCCCGGCTGCCGCGTTTCCCGTCCCCGGAGATCGCCGGTGCGGACCTTACGGCCTTCGCCCTCCAGGCGGCGTGCTGGGGCGATCCGGACGCCTCTGGGCTGGCCCTGCTCGATCCGCCGCCCACCGGGGCGATGGCGGCCGCATGCGAGACGCTGACCGCGATCGGCGCCGTGGACGCCGTAGGACGGGCCACCGAACGCGGCACCCGGATGGCCCGCCTCGGCCTCCACCCCCGCCTGGCGCGGGCGCTCATCGACGGCGCGAAGGAGGTCGGGGCGCGTCGGGCGGCCGAGGTGGTGGCCCTGCTGAGCGAGGAGCCCCCGAGGGAGTACGGCGACGACCTCGCGGCCGCCTGGCGCACCGCCCGCCACGGCGGCGACCCCTACGCCGCCCGCTGGCGCCAGGAGGCCCGGCGGCTCGAACACGCCCTGACCGCCGAGGCAAGCGCACGACCGGGCAGGGCCCGGGGCGTAGATGGCCCGGGGCGGGACGAAGACGGTCCGGCGCTGGGCGACGGCGGCCCGGCCCGCGGCGGAGACCATCTGGGGCACGGCGGCGATCCGCGCGGCGGTGATGGTCCGGCGCACAGCGGTGGCGGCCCGGCACACGGCAGTGGCAGTCCGCACGGCGACGATGCCGTGGCGGGGCTGATCGCCGCGCTGGCGTTCCCGGAGCGGGTGGCCCGGCGGCGCGGCGAGCGGGCGTACCTCATGGCCGCCGGGACGGGCGCGGAGCTGGGCGACGGTTCGCGGCTGGGCGGGGCGCCGTGGCTCGCGGTGGCCGTGGCGGACCGGCCGGTGGCCTCCGCGTCGGCGCGGGTGCGGCTCGCGGCGGTGACCGACGAGGACACCGCCCGGGCGGCGGCCGCGGCGCTGGCCTCGGAGGGTGAGGAGGTGCGCTGGGCCGACGGGGACGTCCTGGCGCGCCGGGTGGCCCGGCTCGGCGCGATCGAGCTGGTGTCCCGGCCGCTGGCCGACCCCGATCCGGAACTGGTGCGTCGGGCGCTGCTGGAGGGGCTGCGCCGCGAGGGCACGGGGCTGCTGCGCTGGTCGGCGCAGGCCACGGCGGTCCGGCAGCGGATGGCGTTCCTCCACCGGGAACTGGGCGGGGCCTGGCCGGACGTCTCCGACGAGGCACTCCTGGAGCGCGCGGACGACTGGCTCGGGACGGAGCTGGCGCGGGCCCGCGGGCGCGCCGATCTGGGTCGGGTGGACGCCGGGCAGGCGCTGGCCCGGCTGATGCCGTGGGCCACGGGCGAGGCCGCGCGGTTCGAGGAGCTGGCGCCGGAGCGGATCGAGGTGCCGAGCGGCTCGCGGGTGCGGGTGGACTACGGCGCGGACCGGCCCGTGCTGGCGGTCAAGCTTCAGGAGCTGTTCGGCTGGCAGGAGGCGCCCCGGATCGCGGGCGGCCGGGTGCCGTTGCTGATCCACCTGCTGTCCCCGGCGGGACGCCCGGCCGCGGTCACCGCCGATCTGGCGTCCTTCTGGAAGGACGGCTATCGCTCGGTCCGCGCCGAACTGCGCGGCCGGTACCCCAAGCACCCCTGGCCCGAGGACCCGACCACGGCCGAACCAACCCGCCGCACCAACACCCGCCGCTGAGCGATGCGGCCGAGAGACCGCACGACCGCCATCGCTCAGTGGGCAGCGAGGCGCGGTGGGCCACGCGGCGCGGCGGGACGACGGGACGCCGCAGGACGCGTGGGGCGCTGGGGCGCGCGGCCAAGCGGGCCCACGCGGTGAGTCGTGGGGGACGCAGAAGGAAACCGGAGCCCGGGGAGCCGCGCGGCGGGTCAGTCCGGTGTCAGTCGGCCCAGGCGCGTAGGCGGCGGGCGGTTTCGCCGAGGCGGAAGCCGCTGATCTCCCGTATGTCGCGGACCAGTTTGACCATGGCGCCCGGCGGGGGCGCGATCGGCTCTCCGGACTCCTCCATGTACATCTGCGCGCAGGCCGCGCCGATCGTGGCGTTGTAGTCGGAGAACGGCTCGAGGATCAGTGAGGTGTGCAGAAAGGTCGCGGCGCGGGCGGCGGCCTCCTCGTAGTAGGGCTCGCCCGCGAACCGCTCGTAGCGGTGGCGCTCGGTCATGCAGTGCAGCGCACCCCAGTCCCGGACCGGGGTGTTCACCGGGGAGACCTCGACCTGGACGTTCAGCACCCAACCGGCGTCGACATACAGGATCACCGCATGCCGTGCGGGAACTCCCGCTCGAACTCGGCCTTGTAGGCCAGGGCGAACTTCACGGCGCCCTCGACGAAGCGCTGCTTCTGACGCCTCCGCACCACGTCCTCGGTCAGTATGTCGTGCGCCAGCCGCTTGATCGCGACGCCCTTCTCCCTCGCCTCGGCACGCAGCTCGGCCAGCTCCTGCTCGGTGAACTCAATCGTGATGCCAGGCATGGGCGGCATGCTAGCCACGCCCTCACCCTGATCACTACCGGCTTGGCCACCACGGGCGAATCGCGAGGACGGAAGTTGACGCGACGGCCGTGCCGCTCGGCGCTCTCCTCCCCCGGCTCGGCGTTCGCCCCCGCTCAGCACTCGCGCCCGCTCAGCGTTCGTGCCCGCTCAGCGTTCGTGCCCGCTCAGCACTCCAGCCTCAGGGCGAACTGCTCCCCCGTCGGGAACGGCTCGTCCACGGGGTGCGGCCCGACCCATATGAGCGCCTGCTCGAAGGTCATGTACGAGCCGTTGTCGACGCACTGGCCGACCACCACCGCATTGCCGCCGCAGCGCCATGCCGCGTAGTTCCACGGGTGGTCGCCCTTCTCGTCCCGCACCACGGCCTCCGGCTCGCCCAGGCGCTCGCCGAAGGCGTCCACGGCGGCGCGCCACCTGCCGTCGAAGCCGGAGCGGTCGGCGTCGCGGTCGAAGACCCAGCCGGGGTCGCCGGAGTGGTACCCGGCGAGCCAGTCGACATTGCCGCTGAGCCCGTCGGCCTGCAACTCCGCGTCGAAGTCGTCCGGTTCGTAGTAGTAACAGAACGGGATCATGCATTCGGTGTCCGCGTCGTCCGGACCGCCGAACCACTCCGGGAGGACATAGTGTCCGGTGTTGGTTGCGTACGAAGACGTACGGGAGCCGTCGGGCACCCAGCCGAAGCGCTTCGCGGCGGCCGCCGTCGCGCCCGGGGTCCATTCCAGGCTTGCCAAGTCGGCGATGTGGCCGATGAGTTCGGGACCGGGGACGCAGCTGTTCACTGGCATGGTCATACGCTATGGCCCGCCACTGACAACGCGGCCGGCGCCGCCGGGGCGGACGGCGGGCGCGTGGCGCGGCCGCGCGCCTCCAGCAGCAGCGCGAGCGCGAGCAGTGCCAGCCCCAGGATCAGGAAGCCCCATGGCAGATAGGCCGTGAGCAGCAGGACCAGCTGGCGCTGGGACTTGACCATGTCCACCGTGTGCCGGATGTAGTCCTCGCGCATCTTCACATGGCCGGAGAAGACGGTCACCCGGTCGCGGTCGCCCAGCAGCGTGCCGCCGCGCAGCTCCTCCTTATGGATCTCCTGCCCGTTGACCGGGGCGCCCGTGGTGGGCTCGACCCAGAACATCCGCTTGGTGCTGTACCAGCGCGAGGTGCCGGCCTTGCGGACGGTCTCGGGGGTGACGCCGTTGACCGGCATGGTCTTGGGCAGCGGCACCTTGGTCCAGGGGATGGTCTGCTCGAAGTAGTAGACCTCCAGGCCGCGGAAGTTCCGGGTGCCCTTGTAGTGGATGGGGGCGGAGGTCCGGGTCTGGGCGTCGAAGTAGTCGTAGTCGCGCTTCTCGGTGAGGAACGGCCACTTGTACTCGATGCCGTCGCGGCGCACCGCGTCCCCGTCGACATGTTCGCCGCCCGCGTGCACCGGATCCTGGGAGTGGGCGTCGAAGACATAGCGCTCGGGGATCTTGGAGACCATCTTGCCGTCGGGCCCGGCCACATACGACAGGGTGTCCCAGACGACGACATCGCGCCCGGTCGCCTTGCCGACCTTCTTCGCGGCGGGCACATTGCCACGCAGGGTCTGCACGATGCTGACCTTGGGGACGGTGCGGGGCCGCATCGTGCCGTAGTCGAGCAGCGTGGCCGGGCTGGCCTCCATCACCGCCGTCTGGTACTCGCTGGGCGGGATCTTGGCCAGCCGGGGATAGGCGTACCAGCGCAGCAGCGGCGCGAGGACCGCGAAGAAGACGGCGAAGGCCAGCAGCACCAGGCTTGCTCTGCGGCGCATGGCGGATGTCCCTCCCTCAGGGGTGCTTGGGGACGGTGGTGAGCAGGGGTTCCGGGGAGGTCTCACCGCTGGGGGCGCCGATGGCCGTCACCGTGAGAACGATGGCGAGGGCGGCGGCGAGTCCGATCGCGGCGGCGGCGAGGGCACGCATACGGGGCCTCCTCGTGGTCGGTACGAGGCGCTGCCTGACGCTTCGTCAGGGATGGGGCACCGTAGCAACGGGGGGCGCAGATGAGAACACGAAAGCGTGAACGCGTCACACCGCCCCTGGGCCCGGTGGGGGCTCAGGGGCGGTGCGGTGAACCGTATGAGGGGCGCTTGGCTACGCGGCGGGGGCCTGGGTGACCGTCAGCTCGATGTCCAGGACGGCGCCGCCCTCGGCGGTGAGGCGGAGCAGGAAGGTGCCCGCCTGGTCATCGGTGAGGATCTTCGGCAGCGTGAGCTGGCCGAGGACGTTGGTCTTCAGGGCGGCCAGGGTGCGCACCGGCTTGCCCTTGTCGTCCAGGAAGTAGGGCCCCTTGTCGTTGGGCTTGGGGTCCTTCGCCGAGGTGATCATGGTGGCGGTCACCGGGACGTCCGCCATGAGCTTGCCCTTGTCGGTGGCCTTGACGGTGAGCGCGTCGGCGAAGGAGGCACCGGCCTGGGCCGTGAGCTTCTTGTCGCCGATCCGGGCCAGCGCGTCGGCCTGCGGCACGGGCCGGGCCTTGACGGTGGCGGTGAACTCGACCGGGGCGGCCTCGCGCCCCACGGCGGTGGCGCGCACGGTGAAGGTGCCGGTCTTCTCGCCCGCGAGCAGCTTCGGCGCGGCGGCGGTGCCATCGGCGGCGGTCAGCACGGTGGCGGAGTTGACCAGGCCGAGGAAGCGCGTGTCGGTGTCGCCGAGGATCTCGTACCGCACCCGGGCGGCGGCCACCGGCTTGCCCGCGGTGTCCACGGCCTTGACGCGCGGCGACCGGTCGAACCCGGTGCCCGCGATGGTGGACAGCTCCTTCGCGCCGACGGTGGTGAGCTTGCTGGTGCCGCTCGGGGTGGACGGCGGAGTGGTGGGAGGCTTCGGGGTCGGGGTCCCGGTGCCGGGGGTGCCCTCGTTCCCGTCGGCCGGCGGGGTCGGGGTGGTGGTGTCGGGCTCGTCGTTGGGCTTGGGCAGGGTGTGGGCGTCGTTCTCCTCGCCCTTCCCTGGGTCCTTGCCACCGCCCTTACCCGGATTCCTGCCCGAGTCCTTGCCCTTGTCGCCCGAGCCGGAGTCCTTCCCCGAGGGGATCCCACCGGTGCCGTCGGGGACCTCATGGGTGCCGCGCTTGTAGTACTCGAACCACGACAGGACGGTGTTCAGGTATTCCCGCGAGTGGTTGTAACCGAGGATCGCGCGGTCCAGGTCTGCCTTGACGGACAGATCGCGGCCGTCCGCGCAGAGGTAGCCGCCCGCGGCGAGGGCGGCGTCATAGACGTTGTTGGGGTCCTTCTCGCCGTCACCGTTGCCGTCCCGGCCCCAGCTGGCCCAGGTGGACGGGATGAACTGCATGGGGCCGACCGCCCGGTCATGCGTACTGTCGCCGTCGTAGGCACCGCCGTCGGTGTCCTTGATCAGGGCGAAGCCGTCGCCGTTGAGGACCGGGCCGAGGATGGGCGAGACGGTGGTGCCGTCCGCGTCCACATTGCCGCCGCCGGCCTGGCCGGACTCGACCTTGCCGATCGCGGCGAGCAGCTCCCAGGGCAGATTGCAGCCGGGGTTGGACTCCCTCAGGGTCGCTTCCGCCTTCTTGTAGGCGGCCAGGACGCTCGCTGGTATGCCCGCCTCGGGCTTGGTGCTGCTGCCCCCGGGGAGCCCGGGCAGATCGATCGAGGAGCCCGGCTTGTCGGGGGTGACCAGAGGTGGCAGATCGGTGTGGTACGAGGAACCACCGTCGATGGGCGTGTCGTCCGGCGCCGGTGCCTCCCCCGCCCGCTGCTCCCGGTCCCGGTCGCCATGGTCGGAATTGGCGAATCCCGGCGCCTGGGACGCGGTGAGGGCGGCCATCGCGGCCGCCGCCACCGCTGTCGTGGCCGCCCCCTTGCGCAGTCGTCGGCCGATTAGCGGTGCCATCCGTGTGCCCCTCCCGTCGAACACGATGCGCTCCCCCGGCGCGTCAACTCTGGTGACACTACGACAACTTATGGCCCGCAGCTACCGGTGCAAACACCCCATCGGGCGAACTCTCAGTGAGCCGCGGACTCCCAGTCGGCACCGGATCCTACCGATACGTCCAGCGGAGCGCTCAGTTGGAAGGCGCCCGTCATCTCCCGGCGCACCAGCTCCTCGACCCGCTCCCGCTCACCGGGGGCGATCTCCAGCACGATTTCGTCGTGGACCTGCAACAGCATCCGCGACGAGAGTTTCTCCTTCGTCAACGCCGCGTCCACCTTGAGCATCGCGATCTTCACGATGTCGGCGGCGGTGCCCTGGATCGGGGCGTTGAGCGCCATCCGCTCGGCCATCTCGCGGCGCTGGCGGTTGTCGCTGGTGAGGTCCGGCAGATAGCGGCGGCGGCCGAGCATGGTCTCCGTATAGCCGGTGGCGCGCGCCTCCTCGACGACCCGCTGGAGATAGTCGCGCACCCCGCCGAACCGCTCGAAGAAGTTCTCCATCAGCTTGCGGGCCTCGTCGGGGGTGATGCCCAGCTGCTGGGAGAGTCCGAACGCCGAGAGGCCGTACGCCAGCCCGTAGGACATGGCCTTGATCTTGCGGCGCATCTCCGGGTCGACCGCCGACTTGTCGACGGAGAAGACCTGGGAGGCGACCGTGGTGTGCAGGTCCTCACCGGAGGTGAACGCCTCGATCAGGCCCTCGTCCTCGGAGAGATGGGCCATCACACGCAGCTCGATCTGGCTGTAGTCGGCGGTCATCAGCGACTCGAAGCCGTCGCCGACGACGAAGCCGCGCCGGATCGCCCGGCCCTCGTCCGTGCGCACCGGGATGTTCTGGAGGTTGGGGTCGGTGGAGGAGAGCCGGCCGGTGGCCGCCACGGTCTGGTTGAAGCTGGTGTGGATGCGGCCGCCGGGGGCGATGGTCTTGATCAGACCCTCGACGGTGGAGCGCAGCCGCGCCTGCTCACGGTGGCGCAGCATGATCACCGGGAGCTCGTGGTCGGTCTGCGCGGCCAGCCAGGCCAGCGCGTCGGCGTCCGTGGTGTACCCGGTCTTGGTCTTCTTGGTCTTGGGCAGGCCCAGCTCGCCGAAGAGCACCTCCTGGAGCTGCTTGGGCGAGCCGAGGTTGAACTCATGGCCCACCGCGGCGTGGGCCTCCTTCACGGCGTGCTGCACGGCGGCCGCGAACTGCTGCTCCATGCGCTCGAGCCAGCCGCGGTCGGCGGCGATGCCCGACCGCTCCATCCGGGCCAGCAGCTCGGAGACGGGCAGCTCCATGTCGTGCAGCAGCCCGGCCGCGCCCACGTCCTTCAGCCGGCCGCCGAAGGCCTCGCCCAGGTCCAGGATGGTCCGCGCCTTGATCATCAGGGCGTCCCGCTCGGCCTCCTCATCGGCGCCGAAGGCCAGCTGTCCGCTGTCCGCGGCCACCGCAGGGGACAGCTCACGGCCCAGGTACTCCACCGACAGGGCGTCCAGCTCGAAGGAGCGGCGGCCTGGCTTGACCAGATAGGCGGCGAGGGCGGTGTCCATGGAGACGCCCGCTACGGACCAGCCGTGCTCGGCGAAGACCCGCATGATCCCCTTGGCGTTGTGCAGCACCTTGGGCCGGTCCGGGTCCGCGATCCACTCGGCGAACGCCCGCTCGTCGGCCTCGTCCAGCTGCGAGGGGTCGAAGAAGGCGGCGGGGCCGGAGCCGGTGGCCAGCGCGACCTCGCTGACGCTGCCGCTGCCCAGCGCCCAGGTGTCGACGGTGGCCAGGCCCAGCGGGGCGTCGCGGTGGCTCTCCAGCCAGGGGGCGAGCTCACCCGCGCCCAGCGCCGCTCCGTCGACCGCGACACCCGGCTCGGCGGCCACGGGCTCGTCCGCCGCCGCGCCCGGGTCGACGGCCATGATCCGGTCGCGGAAGTTCTGGTGGCGGAACTCCAGCGCGTCCAGGATCACGCCGAGCGCCTCCCGGTCGTACGGGGCGCGCGCGAGCTCCTCGGGGCCGGCGGTGAGCTCCACGTCCCGCACCAGCTCGGTCAGCTGGCGGTTGAGCTTCACGGACTCCAGGTGGTCGCGGAGCTTCTCGCCGACCTTCCCCTTGACCTCCTCGACCCGCTCCACCAGCTCCTTGAAGGAGCCGAACTGATTGATCCACTTCGCCGCGGTCTTCTCGCCGACGCCCGGGATACCGGGGAGGTTGTCCGAGGGGTCGCCGCGCAGGGCCGCGAAGTCGGGGTACTGGCTCGGGGTGAGGCCGTACTTCTCCTGCACCTTCTCGGGGGTGAACCGGGTCAGCTCGGAGACGCCCTTGGTGGGGTAGAGCACCGTGACATGGTCGGTGACCAGCTGGAAGGAGTCCCGGTCGCCGGTGACGATCAGGACGTCGAAGCCCTGCTCCTCGGCCTGGGTGGCGAGGGTGGCGATCACATCGTCGGCCTCGAAGCCCTCCACCGCGAAGCGCGTGATCTTCATGGCGTCGAGCAGCTCGCCGATCAGCTCGACCTGGCCCTTGAACTCATCGGGGGACTTGGAGCGGTTCGCCTTGTACTCGGTGAACTGCTCGGAGCGCCAGGTCTTGCGCGAGACGTCGAACGCCACGGCGAGGTGCGTGGGCCGCTCATCACGGAGCGTGTTCGCCAGCATCGAGGTGAAGCCGTAGATCGCGTTGGTGGTCTGGCCGGTGGTCGTGTTGAAGTTCTCCGCCGGCAGCGCGAAGAACGCCCGGTATGCCAGGGAGTGCCCGTCCAGCAGGAGCAGGCGGGGACGGTCATCCCCCGTGCGGTCGGGCGCGGGCGCTGCGGTCTTCTTCGATGCTTTCTCTGCCACGCCCCCGATCCTGCCACGCCCCACCGACAATGCCTCCCGCTCCGGCCACCGGACCGGACCGGGCGCACGACCGGACCGGTCCGCGCGGCCGGAACGGCCGTACCACCGGGCCAGACCGGGCCGGGCCGCCGAAGCCGGACCGGGCCGCCGCCCCGGCTGTCGGTGGCCCGTGACAGGATCGGACCCAGTAGGTCCACACACAGGTCCCGCAACGCCCGAGCCAAGGGGAGCGACATGGCAGCGAAGCCGCCCGCAGGCGATCCGATCCAGGACGCGCCCGAGGTCACACCCCCACAACATGCCGCCGCCGGGTTGCCGGCCGTGGGGCATTCGCTGCGCATCGCCCACCAGCAGATGGGCGTGCGCCGCACCGCGCTCACGCTGCTGCGCGTCAACCAGAAGGACGGCTTCGACTGCCCCGGCTGCGCCTGGCCCGAGCCGGACAAGCGCCATGCGGCCGAGTTCTGTGAGAACGGCGCGAAGGCCGTCGCCGAGGAGGCCACCCTCCGCCGGGTGACGCCCGACTTCTTCGCCGCCCACCCGGTGGCCGACCTCGCCACCCGCAGCGGCTACTGGCTCGGTCAGCAGGGCCGGCTGACCCAGCCCATGTATCTGCCCGAGGGCGCCGAGCGGTACGAGCCGGTGAGCTGGGACCGCGCGTTCGACATCATCGCCGACGAGCTGACCGCGCTCGACTCCCCCGACGAGGCGGTCTTCTACACCTCGGGCCGCACCAGCAACGAGGCGGCCTTCCTCTACCAGCTCTTCGCCCGCGAGTTCGGCACCAACAACCTGCCAGACTGCTCCAACATGTGCCATGAGTCCTCCGGCTCGGCGCTCACCGAGACCCTCGGCGTCGGTAAGGGCAGCGTGCTGCTGGAGGACCTCTACAAGGCCGACCTGATCGTCGTGGCCGGGCAGAACCCGGGCACCAACCACCCGCGCATGCTCTCCGCCCTGGAGAAGGCCAAGGCCAACGGCGCGAAGATCATCTCCATCAACCCGCTGCCCGAGGCCGGTCTCGAGCGGTTCAAGAACCCGCAGAACGCCCGCGGTATCGCGGGGGGCGGCACCGCGCTCACCGATCTCTTCCTCCAGATCCGGATCGGCGGCGACCAGGCCCTCTTCCGCCTCCTCAACAAGCTCATCCTGGAAGCGTCCGACAGCGCCTCCGGCGCGGGGGAGGGAGCCATCGACGAGGAGTTCATCCGCGAGCACACCCACGGCTTCGAGGAGTTCGCCGCCGAGGCCCGCGCCGCCGACTGGGACGAGACGCTGCGCGCCACCGGTCTCGACCGCGCCGACATCGACCGCGCGCTGCGCATGGTCCTCGACTCGAAGCGGACCATCGTGTGCTGGGCGATGGGCCTGACCCAGCACAAGCACTCGGTGCCCACCATCCGTGAGGTGGTCAACTTCCTGCTGCTGCGCGGGAACGTCGGCCGCCCCGGCGCCGGGGTCTGCCCGGTGCGCGGCCACAGCAATGTGCAGGGCGACCGCACCATGGGGATCTTCGAGCGGCCCGCCCCGGCCTTCCTGGACGCCCTGGAGCGCGAGTTCGGCTTCGCCCCGCCCCGCGAGCACGGCTTCGACGTCGTCCGGGCCATCCGCGCCCTGCGCGACGGCCAGGCCAAGGTCTTCTTCGCCATGGGCGGCAACTTCGTGGCGGCCTCCCCCGACACCGAGGTCACCGAGTCCGCGATGCGCACCGCGCGGCTGACCGTCCATGTCTCCACCAAGCTCAACCGCTCCCATGTGGTGACCGGCGCGCGGGCGCTGATCCTGCCCACCCTCGGCCGCACCGAGCGCGACGTCCAGGGCGGCGGCCCGCAGTTCGTCACCGTCGAGGACTCCATGGGCATGGTGCACGCCTCCCGCGGGCGCCTGGAGCCCGCGAGCTCCCATCTGCTCTCCGAGCCCGCCATCGTCTGCCGGCTGGCCCGCCGGGTGCTGGGCCCCGAGAGCCGCACCCCCTGGGAGGAGTTCGAGAAGGACTACGCGCACGTCCGCGACCGCATCGCCGCGGTCATCCCCGGCTTCGAGGACTTCAACGAGCGGGTGAGCGACCCCTCCGGTTTCGCCCTGCCGCACGCCCCGCGCGACAGCCGCAGCTTCCCCACCGCCACCGGCAAGGCCAACTTCACCGCGGCCCCCGTCGAGTACCCCGAGGCGCCCGAGGGCCGGCTGCTGCTACAGACCCTGCGCTCCCACGACCAGTACAACACCACCATCTACGGCCTGGACGACCGCTACCGCGGCATCAAGAACGGCCGCCGGGTGGTGCTGGTGCACCCCGAGGACGCCCAGGAGCTCGGGGTGGCCGACGGCTCCTACGTCGACCTGGTCGGCGAGTGGAAGGACGGCACCGAGCGGCGCGCCACCGGCTTCCGCGTGATCCACTACCCGACCGCGCGCGGCTGCGCCGCCTCGTACTACCCGGAGACCAACGTCCTGGTCCCGCTGGACGCCACCGCCGACACCAGCAACACCCCGGCGAGCAAGTCCGTGGTCGTCCGCCTGGAACAGACAACCCCGGCCTAAGCGTTTGCTCAGTTGCCTGGTAAGAAGGTGGCCACCACAAGCAAAGGTGGCCACCACAGCAACCGAACGGAGCCTGTCCCGATGGGCGAGCAGACCAGCGTGAAGTTCCCGCAAGAGGTACTCGAGGAGTACGCGGCGCTCGGCGTGGATCTTCCCGCGCTGTTCTCCGCCGGGCACCTCGGCACCCGCATGGGCGTGCGGATCCTCGAGGCCTCGGCTGAGCGGGTCGTGGGCACCATGCCGGTGGAGGGCAACACCCAGCCGTACGGGCTGCTGCACGGCGGCGCCTCCGCCGTGCTGGCCGAGACCCTGGGCTCGGTCGGCTCGATGCTCCACGGCGGCAGCGGGCGGATCGCGGTCGGCGTGGACCTCAACTGCACCCACCACCGGGGCGCCCGCTCGGGCCTGGTCACCGGCGTCGCCACCCCCGTCCACCGGGGCCGCTCCACCGCCACCTACGAGATCGTCATCAGCGATGAGCAGGACCGGCGGGTGTGCACCGCCCGCCTCACCTGCCTGCTGCGCGAGGTGGACGACGCCGGCCGGGCCAGGACGGTCGCCGACATCACTGAGGCGAAGGACCGCGCCGAGCTGTGACGCCCGGCGCCATCGCCGTTGTCCCCCTGGGAGGCCGGGTCTACCGTGACCCTCCATGGGGGCAACGACCCGGGCGGGCCCCCGGCCCGCCGCCGTCCGTGGATGCGTTCTCGTACTCGCCGTGACGCTGGCCGGATGCGGCGGCTCCGGTTCCGGCCCTTCGGACGACTCCCACAACTCCGGTGACTCCCGTAACGCCCCGGCGTCCGCACCCGCCCCTCACAGCCCCACGCCGCGGGCCGCCTCCCCCGTACGGCTCTGCGCCGACCTCACCTCCTACTGGGCCGAGCAGGATCTCGCGGGCAGCCATTGGGCCGGGCTCGACTGGGAGCAGAAGGGGCTCTCCAACGAGCAGTACGAGATCTACGACGACATCGTCCGGGCCGCGCGCACCGAGCGGAAGCGGCATGGCACCCCGGCGGCCAAAGCACTGATCAAGCGACTGGCCGAGCGCCGCTGCGCGGCCGCGGACGGCGCCACCCACAGCTCCGAGAACTGGCGCCCGCCGACCTGAGCCGCACCGACGCGACACATCCGCGCGGCACCGGTCCGACACCATTCCGGAACCCCGCCCACCGCCCCGGACAGGCTCCCGACCCGCACCGCCAGCCGTAACACTGCGTAACACTGACGCAATATAAGATCGCGTTTTCGACACGCTCGGCGACCCCGAAAACGATCTTTCCGCGCTCATCCGCGCACCCGCTTCCGCGCTTCGTTCACAAGCTCACCGCACTCCTTAGCGGAACTGCACCTTCTCAGGATCCGGACCTAATGATTGGCCCAAATCCGCCCCATTCGTCCCTTCCGTTCCGCTACACGGACATCCCGGGGTGACGCGCGTCATAACAAGACAGTCACATCATCGTCTAGCCCTCTGCCCCCGGTCGCGCCCCGCGCTTAGAGTCACAGCCAGTCACGGCCCCGTGGGATGTACGCCGCACCCACCCGGCCCTTCCAGGTTCATCCGGCGAGGACACGGCACCCCCCGAACCCGGGGTGCCGGGCCAGCGAAAGGATTCCTCGTGCGACACCGTTCCTTGCTCATCATGACGACCGCCATCACGGCGGGCGCACTCACTCTCAGCGCCTGCGGGTCGCGGGACGACAAAGACGACAGTGGCGGCAAGGACAGCAAGACGACCGTGGTCATCGGTGTCGACGCCCCGCTCACCGGCTCGCTGTCCGCCCTCGGCCAGGGCATCAAGAACTCCGTCGACCTCGCGGCGAAGGTAGCCAACAAGAACAACGAGGTGGACGGGGTCACCTTCAAGGTCAAGTCCTTCGACGACCAGGCCGTGCCCTCCTCCGGCAAGGCGAACGCGACCTCGATGGTCGACGACGAGGACATCCTCGGCGCGGTGGGGCCGCTCAACTCGGGCGTCGCCCAGTCCATGCAGGGCGTCTTCGACAGAGGCGACCTCGCCCAGGTCTCCCCCGCCAACACCAACCCGGCGCTGAGCCAGGGCGACGACTGGGCCTCGGGCAAGAAGTCGCGCCCCTTCAAGACCTACTTCCGCACCGCGACCACCGACATCATCCAGGGCCGCTTCGCCGCGCAGTACTACTTCAAGGACGCGAAGAAGCGGAAGGTCTTCGTCATCGACGACAAGCAGGCGTACGGCAACGGCCTCGCCACCATCTTCGCCGAGGAGTTCAAGCGCCTCGGCGGCAAGGTCGTCGGCCGGGACCACCTGACCGTCAAGGAGACCGACTTCTCCGGCATCGCCAACAAGGTGAAGTCCTCCGGCGCCGACTCGGTCTACTTCGGCGGCCAGTACCCCGAGGGCGGTCTGCTGTCCGACCAGGTCAAGCAGGCCGGCGCGCAGGTCCCGATCATGGGCGGCGACGGCATCTACGACCCCGCCTTCATCAAGGCGTCGGGCACCAACAACGACGGTGACCTCGCCACCTCCGTCGGCTACCCGGTCGAGCAGCTCGACTCCGCCAAGACGTTCGTGAAGAACTACGCGGACCAGCACTACAAGGACCCGTACGCGGCCTACGGCGGCTACTCCTACGACGCCGGCTGGGCCATCATCCAGGCCGTCAAGGCCGTGGTCGAGGACAACGACGGCAAGCTCCCGGACGACGCCCGCGCCAAGATCACCGAGGCGCTCGGCAAGGTCTCCTTCGACGGCGTCACCGGCAAGGTCTCCTTCGACCAGTACGGCGACACCACGAACAAGCAGCTGACCGTCTACAAGGTCACCAAGGGCGCCTGGAAGTCCGTGAAGAGCGAGACCTTCAAGGACTGACCCCCGGCAGCGATCGCACACCCACGAAACGAATCCGCGCGAGGGCGTACCCATCGCCCTCGCGCGGCGTCATATCCGACACGCTCATCGGAGGCCCTGCGGTGCACGAACTGCCGCAAACGCTGGTCAACGGCCTGACCCTTGGCGCCCTCTACGGCTTGATCGCCATCGGGTACACCATGGTCTACGGCATCGTCCAGCTCATCAACTTCGCCCATGGCGAGATCTTCATGATCGGGGGCTTCGGGGCCCTCACCATCTACATCTGGCTGCCCAGCGGCACCGCGCTCTCCCTCGCCCTGCCCCTGATGCTGATCGGCGGCATCGTCGCCTCGGTCGCCATCGCCACCGCGGCGGAACGCTTCGCCTACCGGCCCCTGCGCGGCGGCCCCCGGCTCGCCCCCCTGATCACCGCGATCGGTCTGTCCATCGCACTGCAACAGGCCGTCTGGGCCTTCTACCCCGACGCCAAGAAGCCCCGCAGCTTCCCGCAGTTCGAGGGATCGTCGTTCGAGATCCTCGACAATCTGCACATCCAGCGCGGCGACGCCTTCCTCCTCATCGCCGCCCCGCTGTGCATGCTCGCCCTGGGTCTTTTCGTCTCCAAGAGCCGGGCCGGCCGCGCCATGCAGGCCACCGCGCAGGACCCCGACACCGCCAAGCTCATGGGCATCAACACCGACCGCATCATCGTGATGGCCTTCGCCATCGGCGGTGCGTTCGCCGCCGTCGCCGCCCTCTCCCACGGGCTCAAGTACGGCCAGATCAACTTCGAGATGGGCTTCATCGCCGGTCTCAAGGCGTTCACCGCCGCCGTGCTCGGCGGCATCGGCAACATCTACGGCGCCATGCTCGGCGGCGTCGTCCTGGGTGTCGTCGAGGCCCTGGCCATCAAGTACATCCAGGACATACCCGGGATGGACCAGCTCGGCGGCGGTGCCTGGAAGGACGTATGGGCCTTCACCCTGCTCATCGTCGTCCTGCTGGTCAGGCCACAGGGTCTGCTCGGCGAACGCGTAGCGGACCGGGCGTGAGGGAGTGAACCGATGACCACCGACAAGACCCAGCCCACCGCCGTGCGCAAGGCCGAGGCCGGCGCACCCGCCCCGCGCACCACCCTGCTCCGGGCCCTCACCGCGGCCGGCGGCGCCGCCGCCGTCGTCTCCACCTTCCTGGCCTGGACCTGGACCGCCGAGTTCCCCGGCGATCTGACCGTCTACGGCTACCCCGGCGGACTACAGCTGCTCACCCTCGTCCTGTCCATCGCCACCGGCGTCTTCGCGCTGGCCGCCCTCGACCTGAAGGGGCTGCGCTGGCTCACCCCCAGCGGCTCCACCCAGGCCCTGCGGATGCTGGCCCTCGGCACCTTCGCCGTCACCTGGTTCACCGTCATCGCCATCGCGGTGGATCTGGACGGCCTGGTCAACCTGGAGCCCGGCGGCTGGATCGCCGCAGTGGTGACCGCCGCCCCCGTGGCCACCACCTTCCTGCTCCCGGACGACAGCCGTCCGCTGTGCCGCCCGAAGGAGCTGCCCTCCTGGGCCGAGATCCTGATCATCGCGGCGGTCTTCGCCGTCGGCCTCTACGTGGTCAACTACGGCATCCAGACCGACAACGACCACCCCGAGCCGTTCCTCGGCTACCTCATCGCCGTCGGATTCGCGGCCGTCGCCCTGGTCAAGGCCGGGCTCATCAGCCGGATCAGCGAGCTCACCAGCTCCTACCGCTCCGTCACCCTGGTGGCGGCGCTGATCACCGCGATCGTCTTCCCCTTCTTCCAGGACAAGTCCAGCTTCACCGAACTGGGCGTCAACATCGCCATCTTCGCGACCGTCGCCCTCGGCCTGAACATCGTCGTCGGCCTCGCGGGCCTCCTGGACCTCGGGTATGTCGCCTTCCTCGGCGTCGGCGCCTACACCGCCGCCCTGGTCTCCGGGTCCACCGCCTCGACGATCGACGTCAAGTTCCCGTTCTGGGCCGCCGTGATCACCGGCGGCGTGGTCTCCCTGATCTTCGGCGTGGTCATCGGCGCCCCGACCCTGCGGCTGCGCGGCGACTACCTCGCCATCGTGACCCTCGGCTTCGGAGAGATCTTCCGTCTCGCCATGCTGAACCTCGACGGCACCTCCGGCCCCTCCGTCACCAACGGCCCCGACGGCATCCCCAACATCCCGCCGCTGGAGATCTTCGGGTTCAACTTCAACGATGACCACAGCATCGGCGGCATCAGCCTCGACTCCAACGGCAACTACTACCTGCTGATGCTGCTGGTCACGGTGGTCGTCGTGCTGATCTTCAGCCGGGCGGGCAACTCCCGTATCGGCCGCGCCTGGGTCGCCATCCGCGAGGACGAGACCGCCGCCACCGCCATGGGCATCAACGGATTCCGGGTCAAGCTCATCGCCTTCGCGCTCGGCGCCACCCTGGCCGGGGTCGCCGGCGCCGTATGGGCCCACTTCCAGTCCACGGTCGTCCCCGAGCAGTACGTCTTCGCCGGACCCGTCCCGCCCAACTCCACCTTCCTGGTGGCCGCCGTCATCCTCGGCGGCATGGGCACCATCGGCGGCCCGCTGCTCGGCGCCACCCTGCTCTATCTGATCCCCAAGAAGCTGGAGTTCCTCCAGGACTACCAGCTCCTCGCCTTCGGCGTCGCGCTCATCCTGCTGATGCGCTTCCGCCCCGAGGGGATCGTCCCCAACCGGCGGCAGCAGCTCGAATACCACGAGACCGGCCAGCTCGACGTCCCGGGCGCCACCGGACTCAAGGACAGTGCCGTCGGCGTCACCAAGGCGGAGGCATGACAGCGATGACCACCACCACGACCTCCCCCGTGCTCACCGCCACCGGCGTCACCATGCGCTTCGGCGGGCTCACGGCCGTACAAGCGGTCGACCTCGACGTCCACCCAGGCGAGATCGTCGGCCTCATCGGGCCCAACGGCGCGGGCAAGACCACCTTCTTCAACTGCCTCACCGGTCTCTACGTCCCCACCGAGGGCAGCGTCGCCTACCGGGGCACCGTGCTGCCGCCCAAGCCCCACCTCGTCACCCAGGCGGGCATCGCGCGCACCTTCCAGAACATCCGGCTCTTCGCCAATATGACGGTCCTGGAGAACGTGCTCGTCGGCCGCCACACCCGCACCAAGGAGGGTCTGTGGTCGGCCCTGCTGCGCGGCCCCGGCTTCAAGCGCGCCGAGGCCGCCTCCAAGGCCCGTGCCATGGAACTCCTGGAGTTCACCGGCCTCGCCGACAAGGCCGACCACCTCTCCCGCAACCTCCCCTACGGCGAACAGCGCAAGCTGGAGATCGCCCGCGCCCTCGCCAGCGACCCCGGACTGCTGCTGCTCGACGAGCCCACCGCCGGAATGAACCCCCAGGAGACCCGCGCCACCGAGGAACTGGTCTTCGCCATCCGGGACCTGGGCACCGCCGTGCTCGTCATCGAGCACGACATGCGCTTCATCTTCAACCTCTGCGACCGGGTCGCCGTGCTCGTCCAGGGCCAGAAGCTCGTCGAGGGCACCTCGGAGGTCGTCCAGAGCGATGAGCGCGTCATCGCCGCCTACCTCGGCACCCCCTTCGAGGGCGCGCCGGGCGAGGAGGAGGCCGCCGAGGTCGAGGCCGCGGAGGCCGGGGCCACGACCGGAGCCACGGACGGGGCCGCGCAGGACGAGGCCCAGCGGGGCACCACAGCACGTACGGAGGACGGACAGTGACCGCACTGCTCGAGGTCGAGGACCTGCGGGTCGCCTACGGCAAGATCGAGGCCGTCAAGGGCATCTCGTTCAGCGTCGAGGCCGGACAGGTCGTCACCCTCATCGGTACCAACGGCGCGGGCAAGACCACCACGCTGCGCACCCTGTCCGGCCTGCTCCAGCCGCTCGGCGGGGAGATCCGCTTCGACGGCAAACCGCTGCGGGGCGTCCCCGCGCACAAGATCGTCGCCCTGGGGCTGGCCCACTCGCCCGAGGGGCGGCATATCTTCCCGCGGCTGTCGATCGCCGAGAACCTCCAGCTCGGAGCGTTCCTCCGGAAGGACGCGGACGGCATAGCCGCCGACATCCGGCACGCCTACGAGCTCTTCCCCATCCTCGGCGAGCGCCGCAACCAGGCGGCGGGCACCCTCTCCGGCGGTGAGCAGCAGATGCTCGCGATGGGCCGGGCCCTGATGTCCCGCCCCAAGCTGCTGATGCTCGACGAGCCCTCGATGGGCCTCTCACCGATCATGATGCAGAAGATCATGCAGACCATCGCCGAGCTCAAGTCCCAGGGCACGACGATCCTGCTGGTCGAGCAGAACGCCCAGGCGGCCCTGTCGCTGGCCGACCAGGGCCATGTGATGGAGATCGGCAAGATCGTGCTGTCGGGGACCGGCGAGACGCTGCTGCACGACGAGTCGGTGCGGAAGGCGTACCTCGGCGAGGACTGAGGCCGACGGGAAGGGCCCGCACCGCCGCTCGGGCGGTGCGGGCCCTGTCCGTTCGTCCCTCTTCTACTGCTCCTTGTTGCCGGCCTTCTTCTCCGCCGCGTCCTCGATGACGGCCTCGGCCACCTGCTGCATCGACAGCCGGCGGTCCATCGAGGTCTTCTGGATCCAGCGGAAGGCGGCGGGCTCGGTCAGCCCGTACTGCGTCTGGAGAATGCTCTTGGCCCGGTCGACCAGCTTGCGGGTCTCCAGCCGCTGGGAGAGGTCGGCGACCTCCTGCTCCAGGGTCTTCAGTTCGGTGAAGCGGGAGACGGCCATCTCGATGGCGGGGACCACATCGCTCTTGCTGAACGGCTTCACGAGATACGCCATCGCCCCGGCGTCCCGGGCCCGTTCGACCAGTTCGCGCTGGGAGAAGGCGGTCAGCATCAGCACGGGGGCGATGCGGTCGGCGGCGATCCGCTCGGCGGCGGAGATGCCGTCGAGTACCGGCATCTTCACGTCGAGGATGACGAGGTCGGGGTGGTGCTCCTGGGCGAGCGCGACAGCCGTCTCGCCATCGCCCGCCTCGCCTACGACGGAGTACCCCTCCTCCTCGAGCATCTCCTTCAGGTCGAGGCGGATGAGGGCCTCGTCCTCGGCGATGACGACGCGAGTTGTCTGCGGTGGGACGTGCGACTGCGCGTCGGGGGCGTCAGCGGTGCTCACTGTGCTCCTCGTTTTCCTGGCAGGTGGGCACCACGAGCCTACCTAGCTGCGGTAAGGTGGACGCGCAGCGGGTCATTGGTGACCTTCGAAACTGCAAGCCCCGGTAGCCCAATTGGCAGCAGGCAATGGATTCAAAACCCATACAGTGTCGGTTCGAGTCCGACCCGGGGCACTTTTCCTTCGATTCCAAGGTCACATTGGAATCGGTCTTCTTCACTCGATGAAGTGAACGTTTCGCCGGAATGCCATGTCGGGCCGAAGTACTGAACCAGTACTTCGGCCCCAGGATCGAGGCTCGGCTACCTCAGGTCGTCCGCGCCGATGTGGTGGACGCGGACCAGGTTGGTGGAGCCGGAGACGCCGGGCGGGGAACCGGCGGTGATGATGACCAGGTCGCCCTTCTTGCAGCGGCCGAGGCGCAGCAGTTCCTCGTCCACCTGGGCCACCATCTCGTCCGTGGAATCGACCATCGGGCCGAGGAAGGTCTCCACGCCCCAGGTCAGATTGAGCTGGGAGCGGGTGCCCGGTTCCGGGGTGAAGGCCAGCAGCGGGATCGGGGAGCGGTAGCGGGAGAGGCGGCGCACGGTGTCGCCGGACTGGGTGAAGGCGACGAGGAACTTCGCGCCGAGGAAGTCGCCCATCTCGGCCGCCGCGCGGGCCACCGCGCCGCCCTGGGTGCGGGGCTTGCTGCGCTCGGTGAGCGGGGGCAGGCCCTTGGCGAGGATGTCCTCCTCGGCGGCGGCCACGATGCGGCCCATCGTCTTGACCGTGACGATCGGGTACTTGCCGACGCTGGTCTCGCCCGAGAGCATCACCGCGTCCGTGCCGTCGATCACCGCGTTGGCGACGTCGGACGCCTCGGCCCGGGTGGGGCGGGAGTTCTCGATCATCGAGTCGAGCATCTGGGTGGCGACGATCACCGGCTTGGCGTTCCGCCTGGCCAGCTTGATCGCGCGCTTCTGGACGATCGGCACCTGCTCCAGCGGCATCTCCACGCCGAGGTCGCCGCGGGCGACCATGATGCCGTCGAAGGCGTCGACGATCCCCTCGAGGTTCTCCACCGCCTGCGGCTTCTCGATCTTGGCGATGACCGGGAGCCGGCGGTCCTCCTCGTCCATCACCCGGTGGACGTCCACGACGTCGTTGCCGTTGCGGACGAAGGAGAGGGCGATGACATCGGCGCCGATGCGCAGGGCCCAGCGCAGGTCCTCGATGTCCTTCTTGGACAGCGCGGGGACGGAGACGGCCACGCCGGGGAGGTTGAGCCCCTTGTGGTCGGAGATCATGCCGCCCTCGATGGCGATGGTGTGCACCCGGGGGCCGTCGATGTCGACGACCTCGAGGGTGACCCGGCCGTCGTCGACGAGGATCCGCTCACCCTTGCTGACGTCGCCGGCCAGCCCCTCGTAGGTGGTGCCGCAGCGGAACCGGTCGCCCTCGATGGGTTCGACGGTGATGATGAACTCATCCCCGCGTTCAAGGAGTACCGGCCCTTCACGGAAACGGCCGAGCCGAATCTTCGGACCTTGAAGGTCGGCGAGGATGCCGACGCTGCGGCCGGTTTCCAGCGAGGCTTTGCGCACTCGCCGATAACGCTCCTCGTGCTCGGCATAGGTGCCGTGGCTGAGGTTGAAGCGGGCCACGTCCATTCCGGCCTCGATGAGTGCCTTGATCTGCTCGTACGAGTCGGTGGCGGGTCCCAAAGTACAGACGATTTTTGCTCGGCGCATGATGCCGAGCCTATGACTTACCCGCGAGTAAAGAACCGGGAACTTCATACTCCCCCATGGCCTTTGCATGGCAGGTTATTGACAACTAATGAAACGTGCAGTGGGCCGCTCCGATGAGCGTTTCGGAGGGTGGTTCCGGAGCTCCGGAGGAGGTGTTTCAGAGCTCGGGCGGGGTCATGGTGAAGCGCGCGTTGACGTGCGCGTAGACCGTCTGGCGCCGCGGTTCCAGGTCGAGCGCGGCCACGGCGTCCCGGTCGGCGGGGCCGCCGTAGCCGGACCGGGCGCGCGGGGCCGCGACGGCCACGGGCTGGAACGGGCCCTCCTCCGCCTCCAGGTCGGCGAGCTCGGTGAGCGCCACCAGCCGGGCGCCGAGCGCTCCGGCGTACTCGCGGGCCCGCTGCACCGCCTCGCGCACCGCCTGCTGCCGGGCCCGGCCATACGCGGGTGAGTCGGGGCGCAGCCCCCACCAAGGGCCGTCGACGCGGGTGAGCTCGAGGTCGGCGAGGCGGGTGGTGAGCTCGCCCAGGGCGGTGAAGTCGATGAGGGTCGCGGTGAGGTGCACCCGGCCGTGATAGGCCCGTACGCGCTCGTGGCGGCTCTTGGGGTTGATCTCGGGGGTGACCGAGAAGGCGCCGGTCTCCAGCTTCTCGACCGCCTCGCCGTAGGACTTCACCAGCTCCAGGACCTGGTTGTTGCGGCGGGTGAGGTCCTCCAGCGCGGCGCGCCGGTCGGCGCCGCGGGCGCTGACGGTGATGGTGAGCCGGGCGATCTCGGGGTCGACCTCCAGGGTCGCCTCGCCGCGGACGGCGACGCGCGGGATCTCGGGGGTGCCGTACGGCACGTGGGCGGTGGGCTGGGGCGGCGGGCCGGACTGGGCGGACTGCGACGGCGGGCCAGGCTGGGCGGGCTGGGGCGGCTGATTCATTACGGCTCCCGGTCAAGTGCGCGAGGGCTGGTGCGAAGCGGTGCGGCTGGGCCAGAATCTACGCGCGTTGTGCCCAATTCGCAGGTATCTCAGGGGAGATCAGCCATGCCGCTCAACCGTCGGAAGTTCCTCGGCCGCACCGCGGCGACCAGTGCGGGGGCCGCCCTCGCCTCCGCCGCGGCCGCCGTCCCGGCGGAGGCGCGAGGCCATGAGCGGCCCCGGCGGCGGTACGCCTTCACCGTGATGGGCACGACCGATCTGCACGGCAACGTCTTCAACTGGGACTACTTCACCGACGCCGAGTTCGACGACGCGGCGCACAACGATGTGGGCCTGGCGAAGATCTCCACGCTGGTCGACCAGGTCCGCGAGGAGAAGGGGCGCCGCAATACGCTGCTGATCGACGCGGGCGACACCATCCAGGGCACCCAGCTGTCGTACTACTACGCCCGGGTGGACCCGATCACCGGGGAAGGCGGCCCGGTGCATCCCATGGCGCAGGCGATGAACGCGATCGGCTATGACGCGGCGGCGCTGGGCAACCATGAGTTCAACTACGGCATCCCGGTGCTGCGGAAGTTCGAGGAGCAGTGCGACTTCCCGCTGCTGGGGGCGAACGCGCTGGACGCGAAGACGCTGCGGCCCGCCTTCCCGCCGTACTGGATGGCGCGGCTGCGCACCCCCTGCGGACGGGATGTGAAGGTGGCGGTGCTGGGGCTGACCAACCCGGGCATCGCGATCTGGGACAAGGTCAATGTGGGGGGCAAGATGACCTTCCCGGGCCTGGAGGAGCAGGCCGCGAAGTGGGTGCCGCGGCTGCGGTCGATGGGCGCGGACGTGGTGATCGTCTCGGCGCATTCGGGGACCAGCGGCACCTCCAGCTACGGCGACCAGGTGCCGTACGTGGAGAACGCGGCGGCGCTGGTGGCCGAGAAGGTGGCGGGGATCGACGCGATCCTGGTGGGCCATGCGCATGTGGAGATCCCCGAGTCACGGGTGGTCAACAAGGAGACCGGGCGCGAGGTCGTCCTGTCGGAACCGCTCAAGTGGGGTCAGCGGCTCACCCTCTTCGACTTCGAGCTGGCGTGGGAGCGGGGCCGCTGGCAGGTGGCGTCGGTGTCGGCGAAGGTGCTGAACTCCAACACGGCCGGGGAGGACCCGCGGATCGTGCGGCTGCTCGACGCCGAGCACAAGAAGGTCGTCGGCTATGTGAACCAGGTCATCGGCACCTGCTCGGCGGCGATGGCGGCCACCGAGGCGCCGTACAAGGACGCGCCGATCGTCGACTTCATCAACCATGTGCAGGCGGAGACGGTGAAGGCGGCGCTGGCGGGGACGGAGTACGCGGAGCTGCCGGTGCTCTCGCAGGCGTCCTGCTTCTCCCGTACGGCGGCGATCCCGGCCGGGGAGGTCACGATCCGGCAGGTGGCGGGGCTGTACCCGTTCGAGAACACCCTGGAGGCGCGGGTGGTGACGGGCGCCCAGCTCAAGGACTATCTGGAGTTCTCGGCGCGCTACTACGTCCAGACCCCGCCGGGCGGCGACGTGGACCCCGCGAAGCTGACGAACGCCTCGGACATCCCGGACTACAACTACGACGCGGTCGGCGGCCTCCGTTACGAGATCGACATCGCGAAGGCGCCGGGCTCGCGGATCGCGAAGCTCAGCTTCGACGGCGAGCCGGTCGACGAGAAGGCGCAGTTCGTACTGGCGGTCAACAACTACCGGGCGAGCGGGGGCGGCAACTTCCCGCATGTGGCCTCCGCGAAGCAGGTGTGGGCCAATTCGGAGGAGATCCGGAACACGATCATCGCCTGGGTGCAGGCGAAGGGGACGATCGATGTGTCGCTGTTCGGTTCGGTGGACTGGAAGCTGACCCGCGACGGCGTTCCGGTGTTCTAGGGCGTCCTCCGGGGGTGCCGCCGCGCTCACACCGTTCCGGCGGGCCGCCGCGCCGGAACGGCGTGAGCCGACAGCGGCACGGCACCCTCACCCGGTCGTGATGACGAGCTTGCCGCCCTTGGGTATGCCGCGATCGAACTCCGTGAGCGCCGGGATCGCTTGTGTGAGCGGCACCGTGCGAGCGATCGGCAGCCGCAGCGTTCCCTGCCCGGCGGCTCGCGCGACCTCCTCCAGGTCCTCTGTGACAGCTTGGGCGATCAACACCTTGAAGGGCCCCGGCAGGGCACTTCTCGCGAATTTCGCGGGGGTGGGGGTGATGTCGACGATGCGGCCGCCGGGCTTCAGCAACGTCTGCGCCGCCTTGACCGGGAGCGTGCCCGCCGTGTCGAGGACGATGTCGAACCGCCCTCTGAGCGCCGTCGGGTCGAAGTCGAACTCGACGATCGGGTCGATGCCGAGGTCGCGCGCGTCTCGTGTGGCGGTGGAGCGGCAGCTGCCTGCCACCGAGGCGCCCCGCGCCGAGGCCAGCTGGACGGCGGCCCGGCCCACTCCGCCAAGGCAGCCGTGGACGAAGACGGCCTGCCCGGGTCGCGGCTTCCCCAGGTTGGCCAGGGCCTGAAAGGCGGTGATCCCGACCGTCGGGATCGCGGCGGCATCCTCGAACGAGAGATCCGCCGGCTTCTCCACGACCCCCTTCGCTTCGACGACGACCAGCTCGGCGAAGGCTCCCGCCGTCTTGAGCGGCGCCCCGCCGAGCACTTCGTCGCCGACGCCGAGCCGGGTGACGCCGTCGCCGACCGCCTCGATGACGCCCGCGAAGTCGTGGCCCAGCCCGCGCGGGAAGCGCCGGCCGGTCAGCATCTTCATGGCGCCACTGCGGATCTTCCAGTCCATCGGGTTGGCCGCCGCCGCCCGCACACGGACCAGAACCTCGCCGGGGCCGGGCCGTGCCGGTTCGAAGTCCTCGAGCCGCAGGACCTCGGGCCCGCCGTACTGGTGGTACTGGATGCGCTTCGCCGTTGTCATTCGAGGCCTCCACCGGCCAGTGATGTCATCAGGTGACATCACTCTAGCACGGCGATGTCACCTGATGACATCACTGGCGGCACGGTTTCATCAGGTGACATCACATAAACTCGCCGCATGGGACGGTGGGAACCTGGAGCCAGTAGCCGGCTGCGCGAGGCCGCGCTGGCGCTGTATCTGGAACGTGGCTTCGAGCAGACCATGGTCGCCGATATAGCCGAACGGGCCGGTGTCACCGCCCGCACCTTCTTCCGGCACTTCGCCGACAAGCGCGAGGTTCTCTTCGACGGGGCGTCCGAACTGGAGGAACTGTCGGTTGCCGCCCTGGAGGCGGCGCCGGCCACGGCGTCGGCGCTGGATGCCGTCGCGGCCGCGCTCGACGCGGTGGCCGGGGTGGTCGGCGGCGACCGTGAGTTCGCGCGGACGCGGCAGACGGTGATCATGGCCAACGCCGATCTCCGCGAACGTGAGTTGATCAAGCTCGCGTCCATGTCGGCCGTCCTGGCCGACAGATTGCGACGGCGGGGTATCGACGACGCCGAGGCCAGTCTGGCCACCGAGACCGGCGTCGCCGTGTTCCGCGTCGCCTATGAACGATGGATCAACGCCACCGAGGACGGCGACCTGCGCGACGTCATCCGCGAGACGCTGGCCCGGCTGCGGGCGCTGACCGCCGCCGGCTGAGGTGCGATTCCCGTAGTCCGGGCACCCCTCGCCCCGGCGCGGTCAGGTCCGCGTCGGGGCGAGGGGGGTGCGCTGGTCGGGGAGGCGCGGGTCGCCGATGACGGTGCCGCACCGCCCCGACGGCTGGAGGCCGAAGGCGGTGAACGCGGTGCGGGACGGCAGCCGGTAGGCGGGGTCGGTGAGCAGCGAGTTGAGGATGACGGCGGAGCGCCAGGCGGCGAGGCCGAGGTCGGGGGTGCCGACGCCGTGGGTGTGGCGCTCGGCGTTCTGGACGTACACCGAGCCCTTGATCATGGGGTCGAGGACCAGCCGGTGGTCGGCGTCGACGCGGGGGCGCTCGGAGGCGTCCCGGCGGATGTAGGGGTCGAGGGCGGCGAGGAGGGTGTCGACGCGGCGCTCGCGGTAGCCGGTGGCGAGGACGACGGCCTCGGTGGTGTGGCGGGCCCGGGTGCCCTGCTCGGTGTGTTCCAGGTGGAGTTCGAGCTGGGCGGCGGCGATACGGCCGGCGGTGCGGACGGTGACCCCGGGCGTGAGGACGGCACCGGGCCAGCCGTCGGAGTGCAGGGCGCGGCGGTAGAGCTCGTGGTGGATGGCGTCGAGCGTCGCATGGGCGATGCCCTTGTAGAGCTGCCACTGGCGGGGCAGCAGCTGGTCGCGGACGGGCTCGGGCAGGGTGTGGAAGTAGCGGGTGTAGTCGGGGCTGAACTGCTCCAGGCCGAGCTTGCCGTACTCCATGGGCGCGAAGGCTGGGGTGCGGGCCATCCAGTGGAGCCCCTCGGCGCCGAGGGGGCGGTTGCGCAGCAGGTCGAGGAAGACCTCGGCGCCGGACTGGCCGGAGCCGATGACGGTGACGTGGCCGGTGGCCAGGAGCCGCTCGCGGTGTTCGAGGTAGTCGGAGGAGTGGAGGACGGGGACGTTGGGGGCGTCGGCGAGCGGGCGGAGGGGTTCGGGGACGTATGGCTCGGTGCCGACGCCGAGGACGAGGTCGCGGGCGTATGCGCGGCCGAGGGTCCTGCCCTCCTCGTCGGTTCCGGCCGCGTCGGAGGCGGGGGCGCCGGCGGCCGGGCCGAGCCGGGTGAAGTCGATTTCGAACAGCTCGTATTCGTGGTCCCAGCGGACGGCGTCGACGCGGTGGTCGAAGTGGAGTCCGGGGAGCCGTTCGCTGACCCAGCGGCAGTAGGCGTCGTACTCGGTGCGCTCGATGTGGAAGCGCTCGGCGACGTAGAAGGGGAACAGCCGCTCATGGGCCTTGAGGTACTGGAGGAAGGTCCAGGGGCTGCCGGGGTCGGCGAGGGTCACCAGGTCGGCGAGGAAGGGGACTTGGATGGTCGCGCCGTCGATGAGGAGGCCGGGGTGCCAGTGGAAGGCGGGCCGCTGCTCGTAGAAGGCGGTGCGCAGGGCGGGGACGCCGTGGGCGAGGGCGGCGAGGGAGAGGTTGAACGGGCCGATGCCGATACCGGCCAGGTCCACGGGCCGGTCGGCGGTGGAGGCGGGATCGGCGGCGGGGTTGGGGGGTTGTGCGGTGCTCATGGGGTGGTGTCGCCTTCCACGAGTTCGAGCAGCCCGCGCAGATCGTCGGGCTGGATGTGCGGGTTGAGAACGGTGGCCTTGAGCCACAGCCCCTCGGAGGTGGCGGCGCGGCCGAAGACGGCCGCCCCGTGGTGGAGCAGGCGGCGGCGCAGCGCGGCGACGGCGGCGGGCGGTGCCCCGGTGGGGCGGAAGAGGACGGTGCTGAGGGTGGGGCGGGCGTGGAGCTCGAGCCCGGGGCGGGCCTCGATGAGGTCGGCGAGGTGCTGGGCGGCCGCGCAGACGTGGTCCACGAGCTCGCCGAGACCGCGTCGGCCCAGCGCCCGCAGCGTGACGGCGATCTTGAAGATGTCGGGGCGGCGGGTGGTGCGGAGCGAGCGGCCGAGCAGATCGGGCAGGCCCGCCTCGGTGTCGTCGTCGGCGTTGAGGTAGTCGGCGTGGTGGGCAAGCGCGGTGAGCGCGGCGCCGTCGGGCACGGCGAGCAGGCCCGCGGCCACCGGCTGCCAGCCGAGTTTGTGCAGGTCGAGGGCGACGGTACGGGCGCGGTCGAGCCCGTGGAGCCGCTTGTGGAGGGTGTCGCTGAACAGGAGGGGCGCGCCGTAGGCGGCGTCGATGTGGAGGGTGGCGGCGTGGTGGTCGCAGACGTCGGCGATGTCGGGGAGCGGGTCGATGGCCCCGGTGTCGGTGGTGCCGGCGGTGGCGACGACGAGGACGGGGGCGTCGGACGGCCGGTCGAGGACGGTGTGGAGCGCGACCGGGTCGAGGACGCCGCCGGGGGTGGGGAGGGTGAGCGGCTCGGGCAGCCCGAGCAGCCAGGCGGCGCGCTGGACGCTGTGGTGGGCGTTGGCGCCGCGGACGATACGGAGCGGAGCGCCTTGGGCGGCCTCGCGGGCCAGGAGCAGGCCGAGCTGGTTGGATTCGGTGCCGCCGGTGGTGACGAGGGCGTCGGGGTCGGGGCCGTGGGGGTGGACGAGTTCGGCCAGGGCACGGCAGGTCAGCGCCTCCAGCGCACAGGCGGCCGGAGCCTGGTCCCAGGAGTCGAGGGAGGGGTTGAGCGCGGAGACCGCGAGGTCGGCGGCGGTGGCGACGGCGAGCGGCGGACAGTGCAGATGGGCGGTGCAGCGGGGGTCGGCGGGTTCGGCGGCGCCATGGGCGAGGGCGCGGACGAGGCTGCGCAGCGCGTGGTGGGGCCCCTCCCCCTCGTCGGGGATGAGCGGCCGGGCCGCACCGCGTATCCGCCGGGCCACCGCGGCCGGTCCCCCGGCCGGGAGGGGCCCACCGCGGTCGGCGGCGCCGTGGGCGAGGGCGTCGAGGACGGTGTCGACCATCGGGCGGAGCACGCCCGGTCCGCTCTGGCCCCCGGCGAGGAGGCGGGCGGTTCCGGATGCGGGCACGGGCATGGGTGTGCCCCTAGGGGGTGTCTGGGCGGCGGTCAGGGCTGCCTAAATTACTTCGCCCGCCGACGGTCCGATCCGGGGTCGGGTCCAAGTGCACCCGTACGTGGTACGGCGCGGCCCCGCGGATTGATCGGTTACTCGATGTGCCCCGTCTCGGGGTCCACCTGGCCGAGGAAGTCCCGTGCGGACTCCTCCAGTTCCCGCTCGCTCAAGGAGTCGGCTCCGTGCACATGCGTGGTGAAGCCGTATCCCGGGTTCGGCCCGGTCAGCCAGGTGAAGTCGTACGTCCCGGGCTCGTCGGGACGCTCGGCGACGTCGAACCCCTCCCCGCCGACCGTCAGTGTCCACCGGCGCGTTCCTCGATCCATGACCGCCAGTCTGCCCCGTGCCCGGACCGGGCTGAGATCGGCATCGGCGGCGCCCACTGTCGGCTAGCGGCGCTAGTAGTTGTGCCGACGACAGTCATTACCCTCGGCAGGATGTCTAGCGGCGCTAGGATGTCGATATGTCCGCCATCAAAGAGCGCCGTGAACGTGAACGCGCCCAACGCCATCAGCTGATCATCACAGCAGCCCGCGAACTCGCCGAGGCCGAAGGCTGGGAGGCGGTGACGACGCGAAGGCTCGCTGAGCGCGTCGAGTACAGCCAGCCCGTGCTCTACAGCCACTTCAGCGGCAAGGACGCCATCGTGCGCGCCGTCTCGATCGACGGCTTCGGCGAACTCGCCGCCCAGCTGCGCCGTGCCCGGCTGGCCGCCCCCGAGCCAGGGCAGGCCCTGCACGCCGTCTGCCGCGCCTATCTGGCGTTCGCCACCGAGCGGCCCGCCCTCTACCAGGCCATGTTCGTCATGCCGACCGACGTGAAGTTCGCGCACGCCGAGACACCGCCCCAACTACGCGCCGGCTTCGACGAATTCGTCAGCTGCTTCCGCCCGGACAACGCACGGCGCGAACTGTTCGCCGAGGTCATCTGGAGCGCGCTGCACGGCATCGCCGTGCTGTCGGACAGCGGCCGTATCCCCGCGGACACTCAGGATGAGCGTCTCGACCTCCTCGTCACCCGGCTCGCCGACACCCCGAGCTGATCGGCCCCATGCCATGACCGCGCGGCAGGGGCGGCGGGGCGACCGGGTGCCCACGCCGTCCCCGTCGGCGCGGGGTCACTCGCCCTGCTTCTCCCGTACCCGCAGGGCGCGCCGCAGGTCGTCGATCTGGTCGGCGAGGCGGCGGCGGAGGGCGGGTACGGCCTCGGGGGAGGCGAGGCACTCCTCGCCCAGGCGCAGGGTCTCGGCGTCCACGGTGCTCGGGAAGCCGAAGCGGGCGACGGTGTCGGCGATGGCGGGGCCACGGCGGGCGCCGAGCGCGACGGCGGCCGGGAAGTAGCGCGGCACGTAGTCGGCGAGGACGTCGTGGTGCTCGGGCTGCCAGAAGCCCGCGACGGTCGCGGTGACCAGGTAGTTGGAGAGCTCGGCCCGCTGAGCGCCGGTCCCCCGGCCGTCGGCCCCCTGACCGCCGGTCACCTGGCCGCCGGTCACCTGGCCGCCGGTGTTCTGGTCATCGGTGTTCTGGTCGTCCTCGCCGCCGAAGAGGGTCTGCCACGCGGCCTCCTTCGCGGCGGGGTCCGGCAGGGCGGCCCGGCAGCGGGCGGCGCCCTCCTGGCCGGTGGCGCTGGAGTCGCGGGCGAGCTCGGCGTCGATGTCGGCGGGGCCGACGGCGCCGAGGACGGCGAGGCGGCCGAGGATCTGCCAGCGCAGCTCGGGGTCGAGGGCGGGGCCGCCGGGGACGGTGTCGCCGTCGAGCCAGTCGCTGAGCTCGGCGGGCGCGGTGGCGCTGCCGATGAACGTACGGACGGCGGCGAGCCGCAGCCCGTCCCCGGAGCCGTCCTCGGTGCGGCGCAGCAGATCGCGGCAGGTGGCGCTGATGGTGGCCAGGGCGGCGGGGCGCTGCTCCGCGGGGAGGTAGCGGTCGGCGATCTGGGTGCGGGCGAAGGCGAGGACGCCCTGGACGATCGCTATGTCGGTCTCGTGCGGCAGATGGGCGCGGGCGGCCTCGAGGTAGTCGGTGGCCGGGAGGTCGCCGTCGCGCACCATGTCGCGGGCGGCGTTCCAGACCACGGCGCGGCTTACGGCGTCGGGGAGGCCGGACAGCGAGCGGTGGACGGCCTTCCAGGAGGCGGGGTCGAGCCGGATCTTGGTGTAGGTGAGGTCGCCGTCGTTCAGCAGCAGCAGATCGGGGCGGGGCCCGGTGAAGGAGAGGCTGAGGCCGGGCTCGGCGCCGTCGAGCTCGGCCTCGACGCGTTCGCGCAGGACCAGCTGGTGCGGGGCGGCGGGCGCGTGGTCGTACAGGCCGATGGCGATGCGGTGCGGGCGCCTGGCGGGGGCGTCCCCGTCGGGGCCGCCGCCCTGGTGGCGGATGTCGGCGCTCCAGCGGTCGCCGTTCGCGGTGACGACGGGGGCGAGGGTGTCGACGCCGGTGGTGCGCAGCCAGCGGTCGGCCCAGGCGTGGACGTCACGGCCGGAGGAGCGGGCGAGGGAGTCGATGAAGTCGGCGAGGGTGGCGTTGCCGAAGCGGTGCCGGGTGAAGTGGTCGTTGATGCCGTCGAGGAAGGTCTTCTCGCCCAGCCAGGTGACGAGCTGGCGCAGCGCCGAGGCGCCCTTGGCGTAGGAGATGCCGTCGAAGTTGAGGCGGGCGGCGGCGGTGTCGGGGACCAGCTCGGGCGCGGGGGCGACCGGGTGGGTGGAGGGGCGCTGGTCGGCGTCGTAGCCCCAGTTCTTGCGGCGGACGCCGAAGTCGGCCCAGGTGTCGGTGTAGCGGGTGGTCTCGGTGAGGATCTGGTAGCCCATGTACTCGGCGAAGGACTCGTTCAGCCAGATGTCGTCCCACCACTTCATGGTGACGAGGTCGCCGAACCACATATGGGCCATCTCATGGGCGATGACCATGGCGCGGGTCTGGCGCTCGGCGTCGGTGACGGCGGAGCGGAAGACGTATTCGTCGCGGAAGGTGACCAGGCCCGGGTTCTCCATGGCGCCGGAGTTGAACTCGGGGACGAACGCCTGGTCGTAGGAGTCGAAGGGGTACGGCTCCTCGAAGATCTCGTGGTAGCGGTCGAAGCAGCGCCGGGTGATGTCGAAGAGCTCGTCGGCGTCGGCCTCGAGGTAGGGCGCGAGGGAGCGGCGGACATGCAGCCCGAAGGGGAGTCCGGCGTGCTCGGTGCGCACCGAGTGGTACGGGCCGGCGGCCAGGGCCATCAGATACGTGCTGATGGGCGGGGTGGGCGCGAGCTGCCAGCGGCCCTCCTCGGGGGCGCCGACGCGGGTGGCGATGCCGTTGCCGAGGACGGTCCACTCGGGCGGGGCGGTGACGCGGACGTCGAAGACGGCCTTGAGGTCGGGCTGGTCGAACGCGGCGAAGACGTCGTTCGCGTCCGACATGCAGCACATGGTGTAGAGGTACGTCTCACCGTCGGCGGGGTCGGTGAAGCGGTGCATGCCCTCGCCGGTGTGGGAGTAGCGCATGTCGGTCTCGACGCGCAGCTCGTGCTCGCCCTCGCCGAGCCCGGTGAGCGGGAGCCGGCCGCCCGCGAGCGCCTCGGCGGTCTCACCGGTGAGGTCGAGCTCCCGGCCGTCGAGCACGGCGCGGTGCAGGGCGGCCGGCTGGAGTTCGGCGAAGGTGTCCGCGCCCGCCTGGCGCGCGCTGAAGCGGATGGTCGTGGTGGAGCCGAAGAGCTCCTCCCCGCGGGTGAGGTCGAGGTCGATGGTGTAGCGGTGGACCTCGATGAGGCGGGCTCGGTTCTGCGCTTCCTCGCGCGTCAGTACGGACATGGGGACATGCTGCCCTACGTGCGGCGGGCCGCACACGGGTGGGAAGTGGTTGCCCGGCGCGTACGACCGCCCGGGCGCACTACCGGAGTGCGCCCTCGGGGCCCTCGGGGCCGTTGTCGGAGCGCGCGATGGTCTCGTGGTGCCGGATGACCTCGGCGATGATGAAGTTGAGTAGCTTCTCGGCGAAGCCGGGGTCGAGCTTGGCGCTCTCGGCGAGCTGCCGCAGCCGGGTGATCTGGCGCGCCTCGCGGGCCGGGTCGGCCGGGGGGAGCCGGTGGGCGGCCTTGAGGTGGCCGACCTGCTGGGTGCACTTGAATCGCTCGGCGAGCATATGGACCACGGCCGCGTCGATGTTGTCGATGCTGTCGCGCAACCGGGTCAGCTCGTCGAGGACGGACGGGTCGATCCCCTCGGGGTTCCCCGGCGTCGCCGGCTGTCCGGCGGTGTGGTCGCTCATGCTGTGCGTCATGCCTCCCGAGAGTACTTTTCCCCGGAGCCCGGTTCCGCTCGGGGGCGCTTCGGCCTGGGTCGGCCCGCGTCGGCCCGGTCCGGGGTCTGCCCTCGGTCGGCCCCGGGCCTCCGGACCGCCCCGACCCCTGTGGGGGGTTCGGGGTCCGGCCCGCGGGGGCGCGGAAGGGGGCGGGGCGGTCGTGGTGGAGGACCGCTCCCGGTACGGCGCCTCCACCGTGGAGGAGTCGCCCGGGCGGGGAGAGGTTCCACTTCCGGCCGACTTTCCGGAGACCTCCGGCCCGGCTTTCCCGGTGACCTCCGGCCCGGCTTTCCCGGTGACCTCCGGCCCGGCTTTCCCCGTGGCCGCTCCGGGCGGAGCCGTTTCCGGGCCAGGGGCGGGCGTCCGACGGGTCTTGACGCCTGCGGCGGGCTGCTCCCCTCCCCGCCCCTTCCCGAAACTGGGGCTCCGCCCCAGACCCCGGAGGCGAAGCCGCTGCCGCGCGACGCAGACGCATATCGGCCCCTACGGAAGCGGACGGGGACGGGGACCAGGCCCCGGGGGCAGGACCCTCGCCAGGCGGCGCCAACCGCATACCGGGGTGCAGGGTCCAGCTCCGCCCCGGGCCCCAGGGGCGAAGCCCCTGCGCGCGGCGCAGACGCATATCAACCCCTGCGGAAACGGGCGAGGAGAGGAAAACGGGGATCCGCCCCGGACGCCGGGAGGCGGGGCCCCTGCCAGACGGCGCCAACCGCATACCGGCGTGCGGGGTCCAGCTCCGTCGCGTGGGGGCTCCGCCCCGGGCCCCAGATCCCAACGGCGAAGCCCCGCCGCGCGGCGCAGCCGCATATCGGCCCCTGCGGGAAGGGGCGGGGTCCAGGGGTGGAGCCCCTGGTAACGGGAAGGGGCGGGGAGGGGAAAGCCACCGGATACCCCATACCCCGTAGGGTCCCCACATGATCGCGACACTTCAGTGCACCGTCATCGACTGCCCCGACCCCGCCGCGCTGGCCGCCTTCTACGGCAGGATCCTGGGCTGGCGGTTGGACGACAGCGATCCCGAGTGGGCGACCCTGACGGCCGAGGACGGCCGTAAGCTGGCCTTCCAGCTGGCGCCTGATCACCAGCCGCCGCGCTGGCCGGATCCGGCCCACCCGCAGCAGATCCATCTGGACTTCGACGTGGAGACGCGCGCGGACGCGGAGCGGGCGCAGCGGGAGCTGATCGAGCTCGGGGCGACGTTCCTGCGGGACAGCGGCGGGGAGCGCTCGGGGTTCCGGGTCTTCAACGATCCGGCCGGGCACCCGTTCTGCATCTGCTACGGACAGATGGAACCGAGCTGACCGGGGCCGGCACGGTGGCCGGGCCCCGGTCAGTGCCCGTCGAAGGCGATGCTGAGGAGAGGTCAGCCGCCGAGCTGGGTCGCGCCCGCCTTGATGTCCTTGGCGAAGGTGCTCACCTCGGTGTAGACGCCGGGCTTACCGGGCCGTGCGCAGCCCTCGCCCCAGCTGACGATGCCGACCTGGATCCACTGGCCGCTGTCGTCCTTGCGGAACATCGGGCCGCCGGAGTCGCCCTGGCAGGTGTCCACGCCGCCCTCGGCCATCTTCCCGGCGCAGATCTCCTCGCCGGTGACGAGCTCGTCGTAGGCGGACTTGCAGGTGGCGTCGTCGACGAACGGCACGGTGGCCTTCAGCAGATAGCGCTGCTGGCCGCCGCCCTCGACCGCGGCGCCCCAGCCGGCCACGGTGAAGTCGCCCTTGTTGTACGCCGTGGTCTCGGCGATCTTCAGGGTGGGCTGGTTGATCGGCTTGGCGAGCTTGATGAGCGCCCAGTCCTTGCCGGTGCCGTCGTAGCCGGGGGCCTGGAGCACCCGGGTGGACTTGACCTTGATGGCGCTGGAGCTCTGGAGGTCCACGACGCCCGCGGTGGCCGTGATGGAGGTGTTGGCGCCACTGCCGTCCACACAGTGGGCGGCGGTGAGGACGATGTCCTGGGTGTAGAGGGCGCCACCACAGCCCATGGAGAGCCGGACCATGAAGGGGAATTCGCCCTGCGCGGCGCGGGTGCCGCCGACCACGGAGGGGCTCGGCTCGGGGCCGGTGGGCTGGGCGTTGGCGCTGCCGGGGGTGAGGCTGAAGGCGGCGAGGGCGACCGCGCCGAGGGCCGAGGCTCTCTTGATGTGCTTCAGCGTGTTCCGCAACGGACTGTCCTTTCGTGGGGGGTTCGAGGCGCATGTCAGGCTCATGCCAACCACAGAAATCCGGAAACCTCTCTGAAATCCCGTGGATGAGCCGGTAAAACGCCCTGTGATTATGTGGACCGGGTCAACGGAGTGACAAGGGTCGGTTTCCAGCCAGCGCGGCCTACCCACTGCCCCACCGAACGACCGTAAGGTTGAGGCGAGACAGGGCGCACGGCTGGCGACGGGCACGGGGTGACGGCGTGGCGGCACCGGGCAGCGACATCGAGCACGGCTATCCCCACCTGGACACCGTCCGGGCCGCGATCACCGCGCTCTACCACCGGCTGTCCCGCGACACGGTGGACACCTTCGGGCTCAGCGTGGTCCCCGGCGATGTGGCCTTCTCCGACCAGGACGACCTCTACCTGGGCGTACAGCGGGTGGCCCGGGTCATGGTGCAGCATCTGCGGCTGCCCGACGCCCGGATGATCGTGAGCTTCCGGGAGATGCGGCACGCGGGGAACGTGGAGCTGGCCGCGGGCCCGGAGTACTTCATCGAGCTCAACTCCCGCTTCAAGACCCACCGCCGGGACATCGGCGCGGCCCTGGCCCACGAGGTCACACATGTGTATCTGCACCGCCTGGACCTGTCGTTCCCCGGCACACGCGACAACGAAATCCTCACCGACACCACCGCCGCCTATCTCGGCACGGGCTGGTTGCTGCTCGACGCCTATCGCCAGGACTCGGTTTCCAGCCAGAAACTGGGCTATCTGACACCGGAGGAGTTCGGCTACGTCCTGGCCATGCGGGCGCTGCTCTTCGACGAGGACCCCTCCCCCTGGTTCACCTCTCCGCAGGCGTACGACGCGTACACCAAGGGGCTGGAGCTGGCCCGCCGGGAGCGGGCCCGGCCGCCGCTCACCGCCGCCGGCTGGACCGGCCGCCGCCGCTACGCCAAGGACCGCCGGTCGGCCCAGTCCGGCCGACCCTCGCCCACCGGAGGGGAGTACGCCTTCGACACCGGCCCCCCGCTGAGCGTCTCCTTCCCCTGCCCGACCTGCCGTCAGCGCATCCGGGTCCCGGTGCGCGGGCGGCTGCGGGCCCGCTGCGGGCTGTGCCGCACGGTGCTGGAGTGCGACACGTGACGCGGCACATGAGGCGACACGTGACGCGGCAGCCGACCACGTGACCGCGGCTTCTGACGCGCCTCCGGTCCGCGGCGCCGTACGGCCTTGGAGTGCGCTCGACGTCGTACGCTCGCCTGCATGAGCCCCTCCATCGCCACCAACACCCAAGTCGGCCTCGACGAACTGCTGGAGTTCGTACGCCCGCGCCACCGTGCGCTGCTGATGACCCGCCGGACGGATGGCTCGCCCCAGGCGTCCCCGCTGACCTGCGGAGTCGACGACTCCGGCCGGATCGTGATGTCCACCTACCCCGAGCGCGCCAAGGTGCGCAACGCCAAGCGGGACCCCGCCGTGAGCCTCGTCGTGCTGTCCGACGAATGGAACGGCCCGTGGGTGCAGATCGACGGTACCGCCGAGGTGATCGACACCCCGGAGTCCGTCGAGCCGCTGGTCGAGTACTACCGCAATATCGCGGGCGAGCACCCGGACTGGGACGAGTACCGCGAGGCCATGCGCAAGCAGGGCAAGTCGCTGATCCGGGTCACCCCCGAGCGCTGGGGCCCGGTGGCCACGGGCGGTTTCCCGGCCCGGCTGGTGGAGGACGAGGGCTGACGGCGCCCGGCGGCGTTCAGCACGTCCCCGCGCGCCACTTCCCCTCGCGCCGCTCCCCCGCGCGCCGGGTCCCCTCACGCCACTTCCCCTCGCGCCCGTAGAGCACGATCCGCATCCCGGTGACGTCCCTGACGGCGCATCGGTGGAAGTGCTCCGCGAGCACCTCCCGTTTCACCCGCTCCTGGGAGGTGTCGTCCAGCGGCTGGCCGGGCGGGTCGTTCACCGTGACGATCCGCCCGGCCGTCAGCATCCGGGCCCGGATCAGCGGTGCGGGCAGCTCGATGCCGTGCAGCGTGCCCGAGGGGATCGCGTGCCGGGCCAGCGCCAGCTCCCGCAGGCCCCGGAAGTCCCCCGGTCTTGACATGACCGGCTCCCGGCGCCGCGCGGGCAGGAAGAGCACCCCGTCGCCAGGGCGGCTCAGCTCCCGTACGGCGCGCGCGGCCGCGAGGGGATCGTCGAGCCGGCTCTGCGGGGTCCGCAGCTGGAGCGAGTACGGCAGCAGGGCCGCCACGGCGGCCACCGCCAGCCCCCCGGCCAGCGCACCCGGGACCACGGCGGTCCGCGACAGCGCGTCCAGCCGGGCCCCGATCAGCAGCGCGAGACCGACGTAGGCGTAGAGCACATACCGGTCGACGTAGAGCGGATGGAGATACGACACCGCCAGCAGCGCGGCCGGGGGCAGGATCAGCAGTCCGAGCGCGAGGTCGCGCAGCGGGACGGGCCCGCGCGCGGGCAGCGGTCCCCGGGCGCAGCCGAGGCCCACCAGGGCGAGCGCGCCGAAGCCGAGCAGTTCGGGCGGGCCCGGCGGGGAGATCCAGCCGACCAGCGCCGCCTGCTGCTGACTGACGATCACCAGCGGTGCCAGCACCACCGCCACCACGGAGGCCGCCTGCCCCCACGCCCAGCCGAAGCGCGCGCCCACCCGCGCCCGGTACAGCGCGACACCGTGCGCGACGACGGCCAGGATCGCGAACTCGTGCAGCAGACAGGCCAGCGAGGCGACGGCGGCGTATCCGGCCCAGGTGCGCTTGCGGGGCCGGGCCACGGCGCTCAGCAGCAGATGGGTGGCCGCGACGACGGCGGCGCAGACCAGGGCGTACGACCGCCCCTCCTGTGCGTACCGCTGCACCGCCGGGGCCAGCGGGAAGACCAGCCCGGCGGCGAGTCCGGCGCGGGGCCCCGCGAGCCGCCGCCCGAGCAGTCCGACCCCGGCGGCCGCGGCGGCCATGGCCAGCACCGAGGGGAGCCGGAGGGCGACGAGCCCGCCGTCCCAGAGGGCGAAGACGCCATGCATGAGCAGGTAGTACAGACCGTGGGCGACATCGGCCTGGCCGAGCAGCTGCCAGATGTCGGCGACGCTCCGGTGGGCGACTTGATACGTCGTCGACTCGTCCCGCCACATGCTGTTCTCGCGGCGGATCCCCCACAGCCCGAGCGCCAGCGTCAGCCCGGCCGGAACGAGCCCGACGACGGCGCGCCCGGTAAGCCCGGTGCGCCCGGTAAGCCCGGTGCGGCGGGGCGCCGGGGCCGGGGGCGCCGGGCGGGCGCGCGGGGTGGCCCCGGCGGTGTCGAGGGCAGGCGAGACGGCCATGGGAAGGGGAACTCCGATCGGAGCGGAAGGTGATGCCGTGGATGCCGTGAATACCGTGGCGGGGAGGGGCCCGGGTCAGGCCCTTCTGCGGCCGATCCACCACACGCAGAGGGCGGCGAGCGCGGCGGCCGCGGCCAGGCAGATTCCGGCCTGCATCCACTGCATGGGCCAGTAGTGGCTCGCCGGGTGCAGCTCCTCGTACCACCTCCCGGTGGCGCCGAGCCGGGCGAAGCAGCGTTCCCAGCCGGCACCGACGGCGGACGAGCAGCTCTCCAGGGGGATCTTCTCCCCGGACCGGGTCAGATAGCCGTTGCCCATGCCACGCCACGCGTTGAAATAGATCTGCGGAGGGGTGTCCGCGGAGAGGGCGGAGCCGACCGTCCGCGGCGTCATCAGATGGGGGCGCAGGGCGTCCAGCCCGTACTGGGCACCGGCGGTGGCCCCCAGCGTGACCACCATGGCGGCCACGGTGCGCCGCAGCAGCAGCCCGGCCGCCGCGCCGAGGAGGAAGGCCAGCGGGGTGAGGGCGACCGCCGCCGGGCCGGTCGCGTCGAACGGTGCGGCGGTGCCCCAGGCGATGTCCTGGAACTGCGCCCGGGCCGCCCGCCACCACCAGGTGTAGAGGGCCGCGAGAACCGCGGTGCCGGCCGTGACGGCGGCGAGCGGGAGCGCGAGTTTGGCGATGAGCCAGCGGGTCCTGCCGACGGACTGGGTCCACACCACCTGGTGGGTGCCCGTCTCCAGCTCCCGGGCGAACAGCGGCGCGCCGATGAAGACGCCGATCAGCGCGGGCAGCGCGATGAGCAGCCGTCCGGTGTTGAGCAGCGGTGTGCGGTAGGTGTCGAGGAGGTGGCGGAACGCTTCGGCCGTCGGGTTGGTCCCCTCCTGGGGGCTGATCTCCCTGCCGCGGCAGAGCGCCCCCGCGTTCAGGTCCGCGCAGCCCTGGATGTCGTGCGCCCGTATATAGCCGACCATCTCGGCGCGCTGCCAGACGATGTACGCGGCGATCGCCACGACCACGGCCAGGCCCGCCCACAGGGCGGCCCGGTGCTGGCGCGCCACCAGCCACACCAGCCCTCGGGCGCGGAGCCGTGCGCCGGGTGTCCGGAGCCGTATGCCGATCGTGCTCATGCCCCCACCTCCGTAACGGTCGCGCGCGCCTCGGCCGTGAACATCGGCGGGGCGTCGGGGGCGCGCAGATAGCCGAGCAGTACGTCCTCGAGGGAGGGTTCGGTGACGATCCAGCCGTCCCCGGCCGGGGTGCCCTCCGGGCGTATCAGCGCGGTGAGCTGACGGCCCGTCGTACGGGTCTCGACCACGGTGTGGCGGGCGAGCGCGTCCGGTGTTCCGCCCCCGGCCACGCGGGGTCCGGTGACGAGACTGTGCGCGGCTTGGATGTCGTCCGTCCCGCCCGCCAGGCGGATCCGGCCGCCGCCCATCAGCAGCAGGTAGTCGCAGACGCCGTCGAGTTCGGCGAGCACATGGGTGGAGATGACCACGCCGGTGCCGCGCTCGGCGGCCTCGGCCATCAGGGCGCCCATCATCCGGCGGCGGCGCAGTGGGTCCTGATCGGCCATCGGCTCGTCCAGGAGCAGCAGATCGGCGCGTTTGCCGAGGGCGAGGGCGAGGGCCACACAGGTGCGCTGGCCGCCGGAGAGCGAGCCGACACGGGCGGACAGCGGCACATCGGCCTCCGCCACCACCCGTTCGGCGGCCCCCTGGTCCCAGCGGGGGTTGAGCTCCCGGCCCAGGCGCAGGGTGTCGGCCACGGAGAAGCGGGGGTAGAGCGGCTTGTCCTGGGCGACGAAGGCGATGCGCTCGCGGGTGCCGGGGTCGGAGGCGGGCCGGCCGAAGACCCGCAGGGTCCCGGTGTCCGGGGTCAGCAGCCCGGCGGCGAGGGACAGCAGGGTGCTCTTGCCGGAGCCGTTGGGGCCCACCAGGGCGCAGATCCGCCCGGCGGGCAGCCGGAAGGCGACGTCTCTGAGGGCCCAGCCGCGTCGGTACTTCTTGCCCAGCCCGGACGCCTCCAGCGCGCCGGCCGCGTCGATCTCGTCGGTCACCCGTTCTCCTCGTGTCCACGCTCGCCGGGGGCGGCGGTCTCGCCGAAGCGCTCTTCGAGGACCGAGGCCACCAGCGCCGTCACGTCCTCGCGGCCGAGCCCGGCGGCGCGGGCCCGGTCGGTCCAGTCGGCGAGCTCCGCGCGCAGCGGTGAGTCCGCGGCGGCGCCGGGCCGGGCCAGCGACCGGCGGACGAAGGTGCCAAGACCCGGCCGGGGCTCGACCAGCCCTTCGCGCTCCAGCTCGCGGTACGCCTTCAGGACGGTGTTGGGGTTGATGGCGGTGGCCGCGACGACCTCCCTGGCCGTGGGCAGCCGGTCCCCGGGCTCCAGCAGTCCGAGGCGGAGTGCCTGCTTGGTCTGCTGGACGATCTGCATATAGGTGGCGATGCCGCTGCGCCGGTCGATGCGGTATTCGACCATCCGCCCTCCACCACCCTTTCACTAATCAGTTAGTGGAATGATGGTGGAGTGCGCCCGGGGGAATGTCAACCGACCTGTTCAGCCGGTCCGAGAGAACGTCAACCGAAACGCCACGCGGCGCCTTCCCCCGGTCGGGAGGGGGGAAGGCGCCGCGCGGCCGGTCCGTACGCCGTTGTACGGGCGGAGATCCGGGAAAGCCGGGAGACCGGGTCAGACCATGAGGGCCCGGTCGGTGGGGCGGATCGGGGCGGGCAGCTCGCTGGCCCCGGCCAGATGGCGGTCCACCCCGCGCGCCGCGGAGCGGCCCTCGGCGATGGCCCAGACGATCAGCGACTGGCCGCGGCCCGCGTCACCGGCCACGAAGACACCCGGCACATTGGTGGCGAAGTCGGCGTCGCGCGCGATGTTGCCGCGCTCGTCGAGCTCCAGGCCGAACTGCTCGACCAGGCCGTTCTTCTGGTCGGTGCCGGTGAAGCCCATGGCGAGGGTGACCAGCTGGGCCGGGATCTTCCGCTCGGTGCCCGGCTTCTGCTCCAGCTTGCCGTCCTTGAACTCCACCTCGATCAGGTGCAGCCACTGGACATTGCCGTCCTCGTCGCCCTCGAAGTGGGTGGTGGAGACGGAGTAGATCCGCTCGCCGCCCTCCTCGTGCGCCGAGGTGACCTTGTAGAGCATCGGGAAGGTGGGCCAGGGCTGGCCCGGGGCACGCTCCTCGCCCGGCTTGGGCATGATCTCCAGCTGGGTGACGGAGGCGGCGCCCTGCCGGTGGGCGGTGCCGACGCAGTCCGCGCCGGTGTCTCCGCCGCCGATGACCACGACGTGCTTGCCCTCGGCGGTGATCGGGGACGTGGTGAGGTCGCCCTCCTGCACCTTGTTGGCGAGCGGCAGGTACTCCATCGCGAAGTGGATGCCGTTCAGCTCCCGGCCCGGGACCGGGAGGTCGCGCGAGGTGGTGGCGCCGGCCGCGATGACCACGGCGTCGTACCGCTTGCGCAGCTTGGCGGCGTCGATGTCGCGGCCGATCTCGGTCTCGGTGCGGAACTTGGTGCCCTCCGCGCGCATCTGCTCGATACGGCGGTTGATGTGCCGCTTCTCCATCTTGAACTCGGGGATGCCGTAGCGCAGCAGCCCGCCGATGCGGTCGGCCCGCTCATAGACGGCGACCGTGTGACCGGCGCGGGTGAGCTGCTGGGCGGCGGCCAGGCCCGCCGGGCCCGAGCCGATCACGGCGACGGTCTTGCCGCTGAGCCGCTCGGGCGGCTGCGGGGTGACGTCACCGGCGTCCCAGGCCTTGTCGATGATGGTGACCTCGACGTTCTTGATGGTCACCGCCGGCTGGTTGATGCCGAGCACACAGGCCGACTCGCACGGGGCGGGACACAGCCGCCCGGTGAACTCCGGGAAGTTGTTGGTCGCGTGCAGCCGCTCGCTGGCCTCGCGCCAGTCCTCCCGGTAGGCGTAGTCGTTCCACTCGGGGATGAGGTTTCCGAGCGGACAGCCGTTGTGGCAGAACGGAATGCCGCAGTCCATGCATCGGCCGGCCTGCTTGCTGATGATCGGCAGCAGCGAGCCGGGGACGTAGACCTCGTTCCAGTCCTTGACGCGCGTCTCCACCGGACGGGTCTCGGCGACCTCGCGGTCAGTGCTCAGGAAGCCCTTGGGGTCAGCCATTGATCGCCGCCTCCATCATCTTCTCGTGGGTCTCGGACTCGGAGAGCCCGGCACGCTCGGCGGCGTCCTTGGCGGCGAGCACGGCCTGGTACGTAGCGGGGATGATCTTGCTGAAGCGGGTGACGGCGGTCTCCCAGTCGTCGAGCAGCGCGCCCGCGACGGTGGAGCCGGTCTCCTCGTGGTGGCGGCGCACCGCGTCGTGCAGCCACCGCTGGTCGGTTTCGTCCAGCGCGCCGAGGGCGTCCCGCAGATCGACGTTGACGTTGTCCGGGTCGAGGTCGATCACATAGGCGATACCGCCGGACATCCCGGCCGCGAAGTTACGGCCGGTGGGGCCGAGGACGACCGCGTGGCCGCCGGTCATGTACTCACAGCCGTGGTCGCCCACGCCCTCGGAGACGACCGTGGCGCCGGAGTTGCGGACGCAGAACCGCTCGCCGACCCGGCCGCGCAGGAACATCTCACCGCCGGTCGCGCCGTACGCGAGGGTGTTGCCCGCGATCGTCGAGTACTCGGCGAGGTGGTCCGCGCCCCGGTCCGGGCGGACGATCACGCGGCCGCCGGACAGGCCCTTGCCCACGTAGTCGTTGGCGTCGCCCTCGAGCCGCAGGGTGACACCGCTGGGCAGGAACGCGCCGAAGGACTGGCCGGCCGAGCCGGTGAAGGTGATGTCGATGGTGTCCTCGGGCAGGCCCGCACCGCCGAACTTCCGGGTCACCTCATGGCCGAGCATGGTGCCGACGGTCCGGTTGATGTTGCGGATCGCGACCTGGGCCCGGACCGGCTCGGCGGCCTCGGCGCTCTCGGCGTTCAGCGCGTCGGCCGCCAGCTTGATCAGCTGGTTGTCGAGCGCCTTGGCCAGCCCGTGGTCCTGCTCGATCGCCTGGTGGCGGACGGCGCCCTCGGGCAGCTCGGGCACGTACAGCAGCGGGGCGAGGTCCAGGCCGCGGGCCTTCCAGTGCTGCACGGCACGGGTGGTGTCCAGCAGCTCGGCGTGGCCGATGGCCTCGTCCAGGGAGCGGAAACCCAGCTCGGCGAGGAGCTCGCGGACCTCCTCGGCGATGAACTGGAAGAAGTTCACCACGAACTCGGCCTGGCCGCTGTAGCGCTCGCGCAGCACCGGGTTCTGGGTGGCGATGCCGACCGGGCAGGTGTCCAGGTGGCAGACGCGCATCATGACGCAGCCGGAGACCACCAGCGGCGCGGTGGCGAAGCCGAACTCCTCGGCGCCGAGCAGCGCGGCGATCACCACGTCGCGGCCGGTCTTCAGCTGGCCGTCGGTCTGCACCACGATGCGGTCGCGCAACCCGTTGAGCAGCAGCGTCTGCTGGGTCTCGGCGAGGCCGAGCTCCCAGGGGCCGCCCGCGTGCTTGAGCGAGGTGAGCGGCGAGGCGCCGGTGCCGCCGTCGTGGCCGGAGATCAGCACCACATCGGCGTGGGCCTTGGAGACGCCCGCGGCCACGGTGCCGACGCCGACCTCGGAGACCAGCTTGACGTGAATGCGCGCCTTCGGGTTGGCGTTCTTCAGGTCGTGGATCAGCTGGGCGAGATCCTCGATCGAGTAGATGTCGTGGTGCGGCGGCGGGGAGATCAGGCCCACGCCCGGAGTGGAGTGCCGGGTCTTGGCCACCCAGGGGTAGACCTTGTGGCCGGGCAGCTGGCCGCCCTCGCCGGGCTTGGCGCCCTGGGCCATCTTGATCTGGATGTCATCGGAGTTGACCAGGTATTCGCTGGTCACGCCGAAGCGGCCGGAGGCCACCTGCTTGATCGAGGAGCGACGCGCCGGGTCGTGCAGTCGGTCGGAGTCCTCGCCGCCCTCACCGGTGTTGGACTTTCCGCCCAACTGGTTCATGGCGATGGCGAGGGTCTCGTGCGCCTCCTGGGAGATGGAGCCGTACGACATGGCGCCGGTGGAGAACCGCTTGACGATCTCGCTGACCGGCTCGACCTCCTCGATCGGGATCGAGGTGCGCTCACCCTTGAAGGAGAACAGACCGCGCAGCGTCATCAGCCGCTCGGACTGCTCGTTCACCCGCTCCGTGTACTTCTTGAAGATGTCGTAGCGGCGCGACCGAGTGGAGTGCTGGAGCCGGAAGACCGTCTCGGGGTCGAACAGGTGCGGCTCGCCCTCGCGGCGCCACTGGTACTCGCCGCCGATCTCCAGCGTGCGGTGGGCGGAGGGGACGCCGGAGGCGGGGTACGCCTTGGCGTGGCGGGCGGCCACCTCCTTGGCGACGACGTCCAGGCCCGCGCCGCCGATCTTGGTGGCGGTGCCGTGGAAGTAGGTGTCCACGAAGGACTCGTCCAGGCCGACGGCCTCGAAGACCTGCGCGCCCCGGTAGGAGGCCACGGTCGAGATGCCCATCTTGGACATGACCTTCAGGACGCCCTTGCCGAGCGCCTTGATGAGGTTCTTGATCGCGGTCTCGGCCTCGACACCGGGCAGGAAGGTGCCGGCCCGGACCAGGTCCTCGACCGACTCCATGGCCAGGTACGGGTTGACCGCCGCGGCGCCGTAGCCGATCAGCAGCGCGACATGGTGGACCTCGCGGACGTCGCCCGCCTCGACCAGCAGCCCCACCTGGGTGCGCTGCTTGGTGCCGATGAGGTGGTGGTGGACAGCGGAGGTGAGCAGCAGCGAGGGGATCGGGGCGTGCTCGGCGTCCGAGTGGCGGTCGGAGAGCACGATCAGCCGGGCGCCGTCCTCGATGGCGCGGTCGGCCTCGGCGCAGATCTCGTCCAGCCGGGCGGCGAGCGCCTGACCGCCGCCACCGACCCGGTACAGGCCCGAGAGGTTCGCCGCCTTGAGGCCCGGCATGTCCCCGTCGGCGTTGATGTGGATGAGCTTGGCCAGCTCATCGTTGTCGATCACCGGGAAGGGCAGGGTGACGCTGCGGCAGGAGGCCGAAGTCGGCTCCAGCAGGTTGCCCTGCGGGCCCAGCGAGGAGATCAGCGAGGTGACCAGCTCCTCGCGGATCGCGTCCAGCGGCGGGTTGGTGACCTGCGCGAACAGCTGGGTGAAGTAGTCGAACAGCAGCCGCGGCCGCTCGGAGAGGGCGGCGATCGGCGAGTCGGTGCCCATCGAGCCGATCGGCTCGGCGCCGGCCTTGGCCATCGGCGCGAGCAGGACCCGCAGCTCCTCCTCGGTGTATCCGAAGGTCTGCTGACGGCGGGTGACCGAGGCGTGGGTGTGCACGATGTGCTCGCGCTCGGGAAGGTCGGCCAGGTCGATCAGACCGGCCTCCAGCCACTCGCCGTACGGCTGCTCGGCGGCCAGCTCGGCCTTGATCTCGTGGTCCTCGATGATGCGGTGCTCGGCGGTGTCCACCAGGAACATCCGGCCCGGCTGGAGCCGGCCCTTGCGGACCACCCTGGCCGGGTCGATGTCCAGGACGCCGACCTCGGAGGAGAGCACGACCAGACCGTCGTCGGTGACCCAGTAGCGACCGGGCCGCAGACCGTTGCGGTCCAGCACGGCGCCGACCTGGACGCCGTCGGTGAAGGTGACACAGGCCGGGCCGTCCCAGGGCTCCATCATCGTGGAGTGGTACTGGTAGAAGGCTCGCCGGGCCGGGTCCATGGAGGGGTGGTTCTCCCACGCCTCGGGGACCATCATCAGCACCGAGTGCGGCAGCGAGCGGCCGCCGAGGTGGAGCAGCTCCAGGACCTCGTCGAAGGTCGCCGAGTCGGAGGCGTCCGGGGTGCAGACGGGGAAGATCCGCTCCAGGCCCTTCTCCCCGAACAGATCGCTGACCAGCTGGGACTCCCGGGCCCGCATCCAGTTGCGGTTGCCCTGGACGGTGTTGATCTCACCGTTGTGGGCGACGAAGCGGTACGGGTGGGCCAGCGGCCAGCTCGGGAAGGTGTTCGTGGAGAACCGGGAGTGGACCAGCGCGACGGCCGTGGCGAAGCGGCGGTCGGAGAGGTCCGGGAAGAACGGCTCCAGCTGACCGGTGGTCAGCATGCCCTTGTAGACCAGGGTGCGGGCGGACAGCGAGGGGAAGTAGACCCCCGCCTCGCGCTCGGCGCGCTTGCGCAGCATGAACGCCTTGCGGTCCAGGGCCACGCCGGTGCTGGTGCCGTCGGCGACGAAGAGCTGGCGGAAGGCGGGCATGGTGGCCCGGGCCCCGTTGCCCAGCAGTTCGGGGGCGACGGGCACCTCGCGCCAGCCGAGGACGGTCAGGCCCTCCTCGGCGGCGAGCCGCTCGATGTGCTCCGCGGCGGCCGCGCCCTCGGTCTCGCCCTCCGGGAGGAACGCGATGCCCACCGCGTAGGCACCGGCTTCGGGCAGCTCGAAGCCGGTCACACTGGCCCGCAGGAAGGCGTCCGGAACCTGGATGAGGATGCCCGCGCCGTCTCCGGAGTCGGGCTCGGAACCGGTGGCGCCGCGGTGCTCGAGGTTCCTCAGCACGGTGAGAGCCTGCTCCACGAGCTCGTGGCTGGCCTCGCCGGTGAGGGTCGCCACGAAGCCGACGCCACAGGCGTCGTGCTCATTGCGCGGGTCGTACATCCCTTGGCGGGCAGGGTGGGATGCGGAACGCATCGGCTCTCCCGTCGTCGTCATGGCATTTTGCGTGTGCCGAGGGACGACGTTGGCCCTCCGCGAGAATTTCGTGCAGGTTACATGATGGGGCGAATCTCGGGAAGCGGAAATTCCGTTCCATCATGCGGACACCCCAGGAGTGGGGTGAGGTGAGGCAGTACGGGCATTGGGGATGGGGCGACCGGCGTCGCCATGGCGCGGATCGGGCGACACTGCCCAAGCGCTTCGGGCTTATGCCCGCCCGTAAAAGGATCGAAACCGAGGAGTAACGGCGTGATTATGCGGCTCGCCGTATGACTGTCATCCTACGGCCGTTCCGAAGAAAGCGCCCAGGGCATAGGTCACACCCGCCGCCGCGCCGCCCAGCGCCAGCTGCCGCAGCCCGCTGTACCACCAGCTCCGGGCGGTCACCCGCGCCACCACGGCACCGCAGCCGAAGAGCCCGATCAGCGCCAGCACCAGGGCCGGCCACAGCGCCGAGGCGCCCAGCAGATACGGCAGCACCGGCAGCAGCGCGCCCAGCGCGAACGAGCCGAACGAGGAGACCGCCGCGACCAGCGGCGACGGCAGATCGTCCGGGTCCACGCCCAGCTCCTCGCGGGCGTGTATCTCCAGCGCCTGCTCGGGGTCGCGGGAGAGCTGCTCGGCCACCTCACGGGCCAGGGCCGGCTCCACCCCGCGCGACTCGTAGAGCGCGGCCAGCTCCTCCAGCTCGTCCGCCGGGTGCTTGCGCAGCTCGCCCCGCTCCACCTCCAGCTCGGCCTGGACCAGATCGCGCTGGGAGGCGACGGAGGTGTACTCACCGGCGGCCATCGAGAAGGCACCGGCCGCGAGGCCCGCCAGACCGGTGATCACGATCGTCTGCCGGTCCACGGCGCCACCGGCCACACCGGTCATCAGCGCGAGGTTGGAGACCAGTCCGTCCATGGCCCCGAAGACGGCGGGGCGCAGCCAGCCGCCGTTCACATCACGGTGGGTGTGGTTGTCGCGGTGGGCGATGTGCGGTGACTCGGCACTGTCGATGACGGACATATGAAGATGTGCTCCCTTCGAGAAGGGTGTGGCGATGCGGCCCTCACCCCAACGGTTCGAAGGTACGCACGAATTCCCCCGCTCCGCCAGCAAGGAAGGCCGAACTTACCTCGCTGACCTGCACAAACGCAGAAGGGCCGCCAAACCCCGAGGGGTCCGGCGGCCCGGTGGACGCGCGTCAGGGTTTCTTGGTGGGCTCCGCCTCGGCGGCCACCGCACCGGCCTCGTCCGCGTCGCCGCCCTTGGCCGGAGTGCCGTCGCCCTTGGCCAGAGTGGAGCCGCCCTTGGCCGCGCTCCCGGCCGGGGCGTCGCCGCCCGTCCCGGTGGCCGGGGCCGCGCCGTCCTCGATCGCGGCCGGTTCCACGACCTCCTCGCGGCCCGGGGACCGCTTCGCGGAGATCACCAGATAGGCCACCGCGGCCAGGAAGACCACGACGGACGTCCAGTTGTTGAGCCGCAGCCCCAGCACATGGTGGGCGTCGTCCACCCGGAGGTACTCGATCCAGAAGCGGCCCACGGTGTACGCCGCGACGTAGAGGGCGAACGCCCGGCCGTGCCCCAGCTTGAAGCGGCGGTCCGCCCAGATCACCAGCAGCGCCACGCCGACGCACCACAGCGACTCGTACAGGAAGGTCGGGTGGTACGTGCCGGCCACCCGGCCCGCGTCGGCGTCGCCGTCGATCTTCAGCGCCCAGGGCAGCGTGGTGGCCTTGCCGTACAGCTCCTGGTTGAACCAGTTGCCCCAGCGCCCGATGGCCTGGGCGAAGGCGATTCCGGGGGCGATGGCGTCCGCGTACGCCGGGAGCGGGATCCCCCGGCGGCGGCAGCCGATCCAGGCGCCGAGCGCGCCCAGCGCGATGGCCCCCCAGATCCCCAGGCCGCCCTGCCAGATCTTGAAGGCGTCCACCCAGTCACGGCCGTCGGTGAAGTACAGCTCGTAGTCGGTGATGACGTGGTAGAGGCGGCCGCCGACCAGGCCGAACGGCACCGCCCAGACGGCGATGTCGGCGACGGTGCCGACCCGGCCGCCACGGGCGACCCAGCGCCGACCGCCGTACCAGACCGCGACGAAGACGCCGATGATGATGCAGAACGCATAGCCGCGCAGCGGGACCGGACCGAGATAGATCACGCCGGACGACGGGCTGGGAATATAAGCGAGGAGGTCCATGACAGGACCGACGCTACCGTGCCGGGCGGGAGATGCGGCAACCCACCCGGCAACGGCTGCGTAACAAGGATCAGTCGCGGGCCGCCGCGAGGACCATGCGCTTGAGCTTGTTGGGGCTCAGCGGCTTCTTGGGGTCGCCGTAGATCGACTTCCCGCCCAGCAGCACGGTCGGCGTGGAGGCGTAGCCGGAGTGGGCGAAGACGTCGTTGGACTTGCGCACCCAGGCGTCGTGGCGGCCGTCCTCGACGCAACGCCGGAAGCCGGGCGTGACCAGCCCGGGGACCTGGTCCGCGAGCTTGATCAGCCTGCCGTTGTCGGCGTATGTGTCCCGGGTCTCCTGGGGCTGGTGGCGGTAGAGCACATCGTGGTATGCCCGGAACTTCGCGGAGCCCTTGTCCTGGGCACAGGCCGCCGCGTTCGCGGCGCGGACCGAACCGGTGCCGCCGAGGTTTCCGTCGATGATCGTCACCAGGTGGTACTCGACCCTCATCCGGCCGGTGTCCTGGAGCTCGTGGACGGTCTTGCGGAAGACGTCCTCGAACTGCTTGCACCCCGGGCAGCGGAAGTCCTCGTAGACCGTCAGGGTCACCGGGCCCGCCTTCCCCGCCGCCCCCGCCTTCCCCTCCTGCCCGGCCTTCTCCGACCTCCCCGAGGGGATCACCAGGCGCCCCTTGCCGACGGCTCCGCGCGGCGGCACCAGGGCGCTGCCCGACTTCCCCGAGTCGTCGTCGGTCCTGGACGCGAAGATGCCCACGCCCACCGCCGCACCGAGGACGGCCACCACCGTCCCCAGGACGCCCAGCGTCCGCTTACGCTTCGCACGCGCCCGGTCCCGCTCGCGCTGTTCCCGCAGGCGCTCTCGGGCGCCGCGCTTTCCCTCACGGTTTCTCTGGCTCACGCCCTCGCCTAACGAGGCGGAGGAGCACCGCTGAGCTCCTCCGCCCCGTTGTTCCCTCGAACGAGCGACCCTCTAACGGGCGGCGCGGACGCCCTCCGCCAGCTCGCCCGCGAGTTCGCGCAGCCCCGCCAGACCGGCCTCGGTGTCACCCTCGGCGTCCAGCAGCCGCTTGACGAAGGCCGAGCCCACGATGACCCCGTCGGCGAACGCCGCGACCTCCGCCGCCTGGGTGGCGTTGGAGACGCCGAGGCCCACGCAGACCGGGAGCGAGGTGGTGGAGCGGGTGCGCTCCACGAGAACGCGCGCCTCCTGGCCCACCGATTCCCTCGTTCCGGTGACGCCCATCAGGGACGCCGCGTAGACGAAACCGCTGCCCGCCGCCGTGATCTTCGCCAGTCGCTCATCACGGCTGCTGGGCGCGACCACGAACACGGTCGCCAGACCGTGCTGCTCGGCGGCCTTCCGCCAGATCTCCGACTCCTCGACCGGCAGATCGGGCAGGATGCAGCCCGCGCCGCCCGCCTCGGCGAGATCGGCGGCGAACCGCTCGGCGCCGTACCGGTCCACGGGGTTCCAGTACGTCATGCACAGGATCGGGGCGCCGGTGCGGGTGTGCACCTCCCCCACCGTGCGGATCACATCGCGGATCCGCACCCCGTTGCGCAGCGCGATGTCGTCGGCGGTCTGGATCACCGGCCCGTCGAGCACCGGATCGCTGTGCGGCAGCCCGACCTCGACGATGTCGCAGCCGCCCTCGATCATGGCGGTCATCGCGTCCACCGCGCCGTCGATGGTGGGGAAGCCGGCGGGCAGATAGCCGACGAGCGCGGCGCGCCCCTCGTCCTTGGCGCCCGCCAGGACCGACCCCAGCAGCTCCAGGTTCCCGGCCATCACTTCGCCCCCTCGTCGCCCTGCTGCTCGTAGAGCCCGAAGTACCGGGCCGCCGTGTCCATGTCCTTGTCGCCGCGCCCGGAGAGATTGACCAGCACCAGGCCGTCGCTCCCCAGCTCCCGGCCGAGGTCCAGGGCGCCCGCGAGCGCGTGGGCGCTCTCGATCGCCGGGATGATGCCCTCGGTCTCCGAGAGCAGCCGCAGCGCCCGCATGGCCTCGTCGTCGGTGACCGCCCGGTACTCGGCGCGGCCGATGTCCTTCAGATACGCGTGCTCGGGGCCGACACCGGGGTAGTCGAGACCGGCCGAGATCGAGTACGGCTCGGTGATCTGGCCGTCCTCGTCCTGGAGGACGTAGGACCGGGAGCCGTGCAGGATCCCGGGCTCACCCTGGCTCAGCGTGGCCGCGTGCTCTCCGGTGGCCACGCCGTGCCCGGCGGGCTCGAAGCCGACGATCCGCACGCTCTCGTCCGGCAGGAAGGCGTGGAACAGCCCGATCGCGTTGGATCCGCCGCCCACACAGGCCGCGACCGCGTCCGGCAGCCGCCCGGTCCGCTCCAGGATCTGCCGCCGCGCCTCCACGCCGATCACCCGGTGGAAGTCGCGCACCAGCGCCGGGAAGGGGTGGGGTCCGGCCACGGTGCCGAAGAGGTAGTGGGTACGGTCCACATTGGCGACCCAGTCCCGGAACGCCTCGTTGATGGCGTCCTTGAGGGTGCGGCTGCCGGACTTCACGGCGATGACCTCGGCGCCCAGCATCCGCATCCGCGCCACGTTGAGCGCCTGCCGCTGGGTGTCGATCTCGCCCATGTAGATGGTGCACTCGAGACCGAACAGCGCGCACGCGGTGGCCGTGGCCACCCCGTGCTGGCCGGCGCCGGTCTCGGCGATGACGCGGGACTTGCCCATCCGCCGGGTGAGCAGGGCCTGCCCCAGCACGTTGTTGATCTTGTGGGAGCCGGTGTGGTTGAGATCCTCCCGCTTGAGGAAGATCCGGGCACCCCCGGCGTGCTCGGCGAACCGCCCCACCTCGGTCAGCGCGCTCGGCCGGCCGGTGTAGTTGACCAGCAGATCCTCGAGCTCGGCCGCGAAGGCGGGATCCGCCTTGGCCTTCTCGTACTCGGCGGCGACCTCGTCGACCGCGGCGACGAGCGCCTCGGGGATGAACTTGCCGCCGAAGGCACCGAAATACCCCTCGGCGCTGGGCACCTGACCCTCCGGGTCAGGGATGAAGAAATCAGAGGACATGCGACGTACTCCTCGATCGGGGCAGCGCCCCGCGACAATCGGGGCATCGCCCCGCAACAGGTGGAATGGATAGGAACGCGTGCGGCGTGCGCTCAGCGCGCCGCCGCCCGGCGCCATCGCCGCCCGTTGATCTGCCCCGGCTCGCATCCGATGTGGTAGCGCACGCGCCGCCCCCGCACCCGCCTCGCGGGCGCGCGGCAGCCCCGGGGCCGACAGCCCCGTGCCAGTCGCGCGTACGTCTCCATGGTCCGCCGATCCCGCCCCGTCGTCAGTCCCGGCCGTGGCGCAGCGCCGGATGGGCGCCCGCCGCCACCAGATCGGCCACCGCGGCCTTGGGGTCGCGCCCGGTCACCAGGGACTCGCCGACCAGCACCGCGTCCGCGCCGTCGTTGGCGTAGGCGATCAGGTCGTGCGGGCCGCGCACCCCGGACTCCGCGATCTTGACGATATGGTCCGGGATCTCCGGTGCGATCCGGGCGAAGTTCGAGCGGTCCACCTGGAGGGTCTTGAGATCGCGCGCGTTGACGCCGATCACCCGGGCACCGGCGTCGACCGCGCGGGCGGTCTCCTCCTCGTCGTGCACCTCGACCAGGGGCGTCAGCCCGATCGACTCGGCCCGCTCGATGAGCGAGACCAGCGCCTGCTGCTCCAGCGCGGCGACGATCAGCAGGATGACGTCGGCGCCGTGCGCCCGCGCCTCCCACAGCTGGTACGAGGTGACGATGAAGTCCTTACGGAGCACCGGGATGTCGACCTTCGCCCTTACGGCTTCCAGGTCGGCCAGCGATCCGCCGAAGCGCCGCTGCTCGGTCAGCACGCTGATCACGGCCGCGCCGCCCGCCTCGTAGTCCGCGGCGAGCCCGGCGGGGTCGGCGATCGCGGCGAGCGCGCCCTTGGAGGGGCTGGACCGCTTGACCTCGCAGATCACCTTGACGCTGTCGCCCTTGAGCGCCGCGACACCGTCCTTCGCGGGCTGGGCCTTGGCCGCCCGCTCCTTGAGCTCGTCGAGGGCGACGCGCGCCTGCCGCTCCGCGAGGTCGGCACGGACTCCGTCGATGATCTCGTCGAGCACACTCACCGAGCGGCCCCCTTCCGTGACGGGGATGAAGCTTCTGATCTGTACCGGGTGCGGCGGTCCACCGTGTCACCTGGCACTGCGATGGTAGCCGTCGGTAGGCCGAGGTCTCGCATCCGGTTGACGCGGACGCCCGCCACATGCACATACACAACAACGGTCACGGCACCAGCAGTCCCCCGAACGGGAGATTCCGGACGATTGCGAAGACCAGGGCCACCACGCCGAGCGCCCCCGCGTGCCACACCCGTGGCGCCGGGAAGCGTCCGCGTACGCACCACACCACCCAGCAGACCGCGAAGACCGCGTAACAGCCGACGGCGAGGGCGTTGTCACGCAGCGCGGCCGCCAGATCGCCATGGGCCAGGGCATGGGCGCCGCGCAGCCCACCGCAGCCGGGGCAGTACAGCCCGGTGAGCCGCAGCAGCGGGCAGACGGGGTAGTGGCCGGGCTCCCGGGGGTCCACGGCGCCGACATAGCCGAAGGCGGCGAGAACGCCCGCGAGCACACCGAACGGGGCGGCCAGACGCCGCACCAGGGGGACGAGGGCGGTCGGCAGTGGTTCGGTCACACCGCCGAGTCTGCCCGGGGAGCCGCTAAGGCGCAGCTCAGGGCCGATGCGCCGACCTCCGTACGGCTCAGTGCCGCATGCGATGGAGGCGGACGCGGCCCCGGGCCGCGCCGGGGCTCAGCTCTGGGTCTGGGTCTGCGCCTGGGTCTGCGACTGCGCCGCGGGCCGCGGCTGCGGCGGGTGCTGCGTCTTGGGCATGCCCAGCCCGGCCGCGCGCATCGCCGCGCCGACGACACCGCCGAGGGCGATGATCACCATGCCCGCCCAGAAGCCGAGCGGGTTGGCCGCCACGGTGAACGCGCCGGCGACGCAGAAGCCGATGAAGGCGATGGTGACACCGGTCCAGGCGGCCGGGGTGTGTCCGTGGTCGTGACCCGCCATGAATTCTCCTCGTATCTGTACGCGCCTGGTCCGGGCGCTCGGGGGCGAACGCTCCCACGCCATTGTCCCCGATGCGCGAAACGCCCTTGAGCGGGGGTGGGACCTTACGGCGCGAGGCGGGAAGGCGGGCGCGAGGGCAGGCGTCGAGGGCAGCGCTCTGGGGCGGGGCCTACGGGGTGTCCGGCGGATCTTGACGCGCGTGGCCCGCCGCAGGCGTCACGAGCCGCCGGACGCCCTAGGCGCCGCGCTCAGCCTCCTGCTCCTGCCGGGCCGTGGCCTCCGTCGGGTCCTCGCCGCGGTCCAGGGCCTTCCACAGCTCCTCGGGGCGGTCCGGGTCGGCGGCGGCGCCGCCGACCCGGGTGCGGCTCCGGCCCGGGGTGCCCGGGGCGCCCGCGCGCTCGTACCGCCCGGACATGGCGGGCCAGTGACGGCCGTAACCCAGGGCGAGCACGCCCGCGAGCAGCAGCAGCACCCCGCCCGCCGCGGCGACCCACGGCCAGGGGGTGTACGCCACGTCGTGGATGGGGCTGTGGGTCAGCCCGCTCACCTTGGACGCCTTCTCCTCCAGCGCCGCCTTGTCGGACGCGCCGAGGGCGGAGCTGATCACGATGCCCGCGCCGCAGAGGGCCAGCAGCGCCGCGACGACGGCACGGCCGAGGCGGCGCACGGCGAAGACCGCGACCAGCGCGGCCAGGCCGACGACCGCCAGCGCACCGGGGAGTCCGGTGATGTCATCGCCGTTGGCGCTCTGCGAGAGGGATCCCTGGGCGACGGAGGCGGTGCCCTCGGCCCACTTGCGGCTGGTGGCCAGCAGGACCAGGGCGGCGCCGAGCGCACCGGCGAGCAGGGCGATGGCAAGGCTGCTTCGGCGGCCGCGCGCGGCGGGGGCGGAGGGCTCGTGCTCGGCCCTGGGCTGGGGTACGGCTGCGGCAGTCACGCCTACTACTATCCCCCACCCGGGTACGCGATCGTTCCCGGGTGGGGGATATGGGACCTACCGGGAGCCACCGGCCACCCGGAACCACCGCCCCCGGGAGCCACCCGCCACCGGAAACCACCGCCCCGGGGAGCCACCCGCCACCGGGACTACCGCCCCAGGCGGCCCGCCGCGTGCACCGCCCGCAGCACCGCCGCCGCCTTGTTGCGGCACTCCGCGTCCTCGGCCACCGGATCGGAGTCGGCGACGATCCCCGCGCCCGCCTGGACATACGCCGTGCCCTCGCGCAGCAGCGCGGTGCGGATGGCGATCGCGGTGTCGGAGTCGCCCGCGAAGTCGAGATAGCCGACACAGCCGCCGTACAGCCCGCGGCGGCTCGGCTCCAGCTCCTCGATGATCTGGAGCGCCCGCGGCTTGGGGGCGCCGGAGAGGGTGCCCGCGGGGAAGCAGGCGGTGAGCACGTCGAAGGCCGTACGGCCCTCCGCGAGGCTGCCGGTGACGGTCGAGACGATGTGCATGACATGGCTGTAGCGCTCGATCGACATGAAGTCGACGACCTCCACGCTGCCGGGCTCGCAGACCCGCCCGAGGTCATTGCGCCCGAGGTCGACGAGCATCAGATGCTCGGCCCGCTCCTTGGGGTCGGCGAGCAGTTCCTCGGCGAGCGCGGCGTCCTCCTGCGGGGTGGCCCCCCGGCGGCGGGTACCGGCGATGGGGTGCAGCATCGCCCGGCCGTCCTCGACCTTGACCAGCGCCTCCGGGCTCGAGCCCACCACATCGAAGCCCTCGAACCGGAAGAGGTACATATAGGGGCTCGGGTTGGTGGCCCGCAGCACCCGGTAGACATCGAGGGCGCTGGCCGAGCACGGCGTCTCGAACCGCTGCGAGGGGACGACCTGGAACGCCTCGCCCGCGCGGATCCGCTCCTTGATGTCCTCCACGGCTTCCATGAAGTCCTCGCCGCCCCACAGCGCGGTGTACTCGGGCAGCTCGGAGTCGGGCAGCGCGGCGGGGTCGGTCGCCATGGGGCGGACCAGGTCGGCGGCCATCGCGTCGAGCCGGGCCACGGCGTCCGCGTACGCCTCGTCCACACCCGTGTCGAGGTCGTTGTGGTTGATCGCGTTGGCGATCAGCAGCACGGTGCCGTCCCAGTGGTCCAGCACCGCGAGGTCCGAGGTGAGCAGCATGGTCAGCTCGGGCAGGCGCAGATCGTCCCGGCCGTGCTCGCCGACCTTCTCCAGGCGGCGGACGATGTCGTAGCCGAGGTAGCCGACCATGCCGCCCGTGAACGGCGGCAGCTGGACCAGCCCGCCGAGGTCGCGCGGGGTGTGCAGGGTCTCGACGGTGGCGCGCAGCGCCTGGAGGGGATCGCCGTCGGTGGGGACGCCGACCGGCGGGGTGCCCAGCCAGTGGGTGCGGCCGTCGCGCTCGGTGAGGGTGGCGGCGCTGCGGACGCCGATGAAGGAGTAGCGGGACCAGGAGCGGCCGTTCTCGGCGGATTCGAGGAGGAAGGTGCCGGGGCGCTCGGCGGCCAGCTTGCGATAGAGGCCCACGGGGGTGTCGCCGTCCGCGAGCAGCTTGCGGCTGACGGGGATGACGCGGCGGTCGGCCGCCAGCTTGCGGAAGGTCTCGAGATCCATCGTGACAGCGTCCTGGGTCTGGGGCTCGGGAGCCCGGCGGGGCACGGGGCTGGGGCTGGGAGGCTGGGCGGGGTGGTGGCCGGTCTACTGGCCGGTCCGCGGGCCCGTCCGCAGGCCGGTCTGCGGGCCGAGGGGGAGCTCGTCGGCGTCGAAGCAGGTGCGGTCGCCGGTGTGGCAGGCGGCGCCGACCTGGTCGACCTTGACGAGGACGGTGTCGGCGTCGCAGTCGAGCGCGACGGACTTGACCAGCTGGACATGGCCGGAGGTGTCGCCCTTGACCCAGTACTCCTGGCGGCTGCGGCTCCAGTAGGTGCAGCGGCCGGTGGTGAGGGTGCGGTGCAGCGCCTCGTCGTCCATCCAGCCGAGCATCAGCACCTCACCGGTGTCGTACTGCTGGGCGATGGCGGGCAGCAGGCCGTCGGCGCCGCGCTTGAGGCGGGCGGCGAGGGCCGGGTCGAGGGCGGAGGGGCAGTCGGAGCCGGTCATGCGACCATTCTGCACGTCCGGAGGGGGGTCCCCCGAATGATCTCCGCCGGACCGGGATCGGACCGGGGCCGGGGCTGGGGAACCGGGCCGGGAAACCGGCCGGCAGGCCGGGCCCGATGGGCGGATTGTCAGTGGAATGGGGCATGCTTCGGGCATGACGTTTCCGCCGCCGTCGAACGAGCCCAACCGGCCTGGAAACGGCGGGGGGTTCGGTCCACCACCGCCGCAGCCGCAGCAGCAACCACCACAGCCACAGCCCGCGCAGCCGCAGCAGCCCGCGCAGCCCCCGCAGGCGCAGCAGCCGCAGCAGGGCTTCGGGCCGCCGCCCCCGGCGGACCAGCCCGCGCAGCCCAGCGGCGGTTTCGGTCCGCCCACCCCGCCGGCCCTGCTGCCCGGCGGCCCGCCCCCGGGCGCGCTGCCGCCGGGGTCCATACCCCCGGGGGCGCTGCCGCCCCCTCCCCCGCCGCCCGGCAGCGGCGGCTCCAGGACCACGGCGATCGTCATCGCGGCGGTGGTGGCCGTGGCGGTGGTCGTCGGCGCGATCGTCATCGGCACGAAGGACGACGGCGGCAAGGAGACGTCGGCCGACGCCGGCTCGTCCGCCTCGGCCTCGGACCGTCCCCTCTCCTCGCCCTCGGACGCCGAGTCGTCCGCCGCCCCGTCGGGCTCGGAGGACCCCGGCGAGGGCGCGCCGCTGGGCGGCGGAAGCGAGGCCCCCGACGGGGATCCGGGCGCCTCGGAGTCGGCGGCCCCGGACGCGTCGGAGTCCGGCGCGCCCGGTGACAAGGTGCCGTATGTGGTGCTCGCCCCAGGCCGGTGCTTCGACCATCCGGCGATGGACAGCAGCGTCACCAAGGTCGAGAAGCGGTCCTGCCACGGTCCGCACGACGGCGAGGTGATCGCCAACGAGACGCTGAGCGGCGACTTCTCCACCGAGAAGGCGATTCAGACCAAGGCGCTGGCGCTGTGCGCGACGGATGCCAAGAAGCGGCTCAAGAGCATCCCCAACGACGGCCGGATGTACTACTACTACGCGCTGTACCCCGCGCTGGGCACGTACTCCATCCAGGGTGAGGACCAGGTCTCCTGTGCGCTCACGTTGAGCGCCGGGCGCGACGGCAAGAAGCTGAGCAAGCCGCTGCCGGGTTAGTTAGGGCGGCGTGTCGTCCGGCGGATTGCGGGGTACCGCTCAGATCCTGGGGTCCAGGGGCGGTGCCGCCGCCACGCGGCGGAGCCGCACACCGCGTAGGCCTGGCAGGAGGGGGCGCCGCGCCGGGGTGCGGCGGCGCTCCTCGTGGCAGTGGGCGGGTCCCGGTCGTAGGGTGGACGCATGTCCACTCACGCGAAGCGCGAACGCCTGCTTCTCGCCGACCTCTTGGACGGCGCGGGCCCCGGGGCCCCGACGCTGTGCGAGGGCTGGAGCACCCGCGATCTGGCGGCCCATCTGGTGGTCCGCGAGCGCCGCCCCGACGCGGCCGCCGGGGTGCTGGTCAAGCCGCTGGCCGCGCGGCTGGCCCGGGTGCAGCAGGAGTTCGCGGCGCGGCCGTACGAGGAGCTGCTCCAGCTGTTCCGCACCGGTCCGCCGCGGATGTCGCCGTTCGCGCTGAAGCAGGTGGACGAGGCGGCCAACAGCTTCGAGTTCTACGTCCACGCCGAGGATGTGCGCCGCGCCCGCCCGGACTGGACACCGCGCGAGCTGGACCCGGTCTTCGCCGACACGCTCTGGTCCCGCATCGAGCGCGGCGCCCGGATCTTCGGCCGCCGCTCCCCCGTCGGCCTGGTGCTGCGCCGCCCGGACGGCCGTACGGCGGTGGCCAACCGCGGCACCCCGGTCGTCACGGTCACCGGCGAACCGGGCGAGCTGGCGCTCTTCCTCACCGGCCGCCAGGATTCCGCCCGGGTCGAGCTGGAGGGCGACAAGGAGGCCGTGGCCGCGGCGCACGAGGCCAAGCTGGGCATCTGAGCCGCCCCCGCCCCGGACGCCACGCGTCCCCGCCCGCGCGGGGCGGGCGGGGACGACACGAGGGAATCCCCTAACAGGTCTCGCGAACGTAGCCGTCCTCGCCCGCGGGCGAGACGCCCTCGTCCCGCCGGACGACGCTGAGCCGGTCGCCCCAGCCCTCGCACGCCTTGGCGAAGCCCTCGTCGCCGTACTCGACCACCACCACATGGTCGTCGTACGCCTTGGCGAACTCACCGCACTCGTCGTACTCGCCGCACTCCTCGACCACCGCGAAGTCCAGCCCGGCCGCCTCCCGGTCGGGCAGCAGCTCCGCGGTGTTCTTCTGCGCGATGGCCAGCCCCTGGGCGTGGGCGTGCTCCGAAAGCAGGGCCATGAACGCCTTGGCGTGGGCGGTGGTCAGCAGCTTCTTGGAGCGTTCGTAGCTGTCGTAGTTGTCGGGCTCGACGGCGTCGAACCCCTTGTCGGCACAGCCGTCGATCCACCCGTCGACCTTGTCCGCCACGCGCTCGCGCTTCTCGGCGGTACGGAGGTCGAGCAGCGGTTCCTTCCACTTGGTGTCGATGACGAGATCGCCGTTGCGGTCGCGCAGCAGCAGGTCGTCCGGCCACTGGTCGCGCTCGCCCGGCTGGACCTGGAAGGCGTTGACGTAGCAGATGTTGTACAGCCCCTTCGCCGGGGAGTCCCCGCGGTCGCGGCTGACGATGTCGACACCCTTCGGCGGGGTGTAGGCCCCGCCGATCTGGTAGTCGAAGCCACCGTGGACGGGCGGCAGCGCCACTTCGGACGCGCTGGCTCCCGAGGACATGGACACGGTCACGACGGCGGCCGCAGCGGCGGCGGCCGTCACCACCGACGCGAGGGCCCAGCGGCGACGAAGGCGTGCGGCATGGCTGGCTGGCATGAAAACTCCAACACTCGCGGGTAGCGTCCCCGCCTCGGATGGCATCCGCCGTCCTGGCGACTGTGTCCGGGCTCGGGACCGGCACCGGGTCCCCTACCGGCTGGGCGCACCTCTTGCGCGGCACGGGGCAAGTACACCGTGCGGCTGCTGCGATCAAAGCGGGCCCCGGCAACGGCGTCAAGTCAGCGGTCCCCGGACCAGATCCGCTGGAGCGGCCGGTAGTCGATCACCACGACGCCCTCCTCCGCGAGCAGTTCGCGGGCCCGCGCCGACGTCAGGAACGTGTGGTCGCCGTGGCGCACCCGCCATCCACCGCCGGGCTCGGCGGCCCGCGACCGGGCGTCGTCAAGACCGGGGTGGACCGCCCACTCGCTGAGCCCGGGTGGCAGGGCGCGCAGCAGCTCGGCGTAGCGGGCCGCCTTGCCGTCGACGTCGAGGGCGAAGCTGTCCAGGAAGTCATGGTCGGTGACCGGCAGCCCTCGCCCGCGCGCCGTCCGGCGGCCGCCGTCGAGCCAGACCCGCGCCGCCAGTCCGTACTCCCCCGCCAGCGCCACGGTCAGCTCGAAGACGTCCGCACGGCCGCCGTCGGCCAGACAGTGCCAGTCCAGATGAGTCGGCGTCAGTCCCGCGTCGGCCACGGCCTCGATCTGGGCCCGGAACTCCCGCTCGACCTCCTCGGGGCGCGCCCGCGCGAACAGCTCCTCCCGCCGGCCGGCGGTGAAGAGCTCGCCCCGCTCGTCGAGCAGCGACGCCACCGTCCCCTTCGCGCTCAGCGGCCCCCACCGGAGGTGGTCCGCGTCGCGGACGAGCGTGAGGTGGATGCCGAACGGGATGGCCGGCCGCGCGCGCAGCATCCGCAGGGCCTGCGGCGCCCCCGGGCACGGCACCATCAGACTGCACGAGCTCGCGATCCCCTCCTCGATCGCGTCGATGACGGCGACGTTGACCGACTCGTGCATGCCGAGGTCGTCGCAGTTGACGATGAGCACCCGCGCCTCGGGCGGGAACCCCAGCAGCTGACTCGACATGGCTCCGTCCATGCCCTCAGTGTGAGCCGCCGTCACCGATCGCCCCACCGGTTTTCCACCCGCCCCGCGGACGACCCGCCCCTCCTGGACGGCCCGCCTCTCCTGGACGGCCCGCCCCTACTGGGCGCTCGCGGCCGGGCGCACCACGATCTCGTTGACGTCGACCTCGGGCGGCTGTCCGATGGCGTATGCGATGGCGTCGGCGATCGCGGAGGCGGGGAGGGCCACCGAGCGGTAGGTCTTCATGGCCTCGCGGGCGCTCGGATCGGAGATGGACTCGGCGAGTTCGGACTCGGTCACGCCCGGGGAGACCAGGCTGACCCGGATGTCACCGGCCGACTCCTGGCGCAGCCCCTCCGAGATGGCGCGCACGGCGAACTTGGTGGCGCAGTACACCGCGGCGGTGGGCGACACCTCGTACGCGCCGACCGAGGCGATGTTCACGACATGCCCGCCGCCCTGCTCCCGCATCACCGGCAGGGCCGCGGCGATGCCGTACAGCACACCGCGCACATTCACATCGAGCATCCGGTCCCACTCGTCGACCTTCAGCGCCTCGAGCGGTGAGAGGGGCATCACCCCGGCGTTGTTGACCATCACATCCACCCGCCCGAACCGCTCCCGGGCGGCCGCCACGAAGGCCCGCATCTCATCGGCCGAGGTGACGTCCAGCCTCTGGTACGCCGCGCTGCCGCCCCCGGCGGTGATCTCCCCGGCCAGCTCCCCCAGCCGCTCGGTCCGCCGCGCCCCCAGATGGACCCGATGCCCGTCGGCGGCGAGCCGACGCGCGGTCGCCGCCCCGATCCCGCTGCTGGCCCCGGTGATGAGCACGACCTTGCCGGTCCCGGTCGTGGCGTGCATGGCGTTCATGGCGGTATCCCTTTCCGTCCTGGTGCCGCTCTGTCCTGACCCCACCGAGTCTGCGCAGGTCAGAGCCCCTGTACCAGGACGCGCTCCTCCTGGGTGGGACACTCCCAGTCAGCACGGCACGATGGGCGGGAGCCAGTTCCGCCACCGCTGGGACACGAAGGGGAGGCACAGACGATGGGCCGACAGCACACCTACCGCGCAACCGTCCGGTGGACCGGTAACACCGGTTCGGGGACGACTGGTTACCGGGACTACGGGCGGTCGCACGACATCCTCGGCGAGGGGAAGCCGACCCTGCGGGGCAGTGCCGATCCCGCGTTCCTGGGGGATCCGGAGTGCTGGAACCCGGAGGAGTTCCTGCTGGCCTCGCTCTCACAGTGCCACATGCTGACCTACCTCTCCGTATGCGCCCGGGACGGGGTGACGGTCACGGCGTACGAGGACGTCGCCGCCGGGGTCATGGAGGAGACGGCCGGGCACAGCGGGCGCTTCACCGAGGTGGTGCTCAATCCGGTGGTCACCGTCGCGGACGAGGCGATGCTGGAGCGGGCGCGTTCGGCGCACACGGACGCCCATCAGGCGTGCTTCATCGCGAACTCGGTCAACTTCCCCGTCCGCCACCAGCCGGCCGTCCGGGTCGGCTGAGCTCAGGCCGCGTGACGGCCGAGCGCACCCCGGGCGGCCATCGCGAGTACGGGGAGGGCGCGGTGGACCGCGTCATCCGCATCCAGGAGCTGCTCGCGCCCGCGCCCCACATGTGGCACAGGTCACGGGAACCACCTCCGCCGTGCGGAGAGGCACGGGTGTGAGGTGTGAACGAGATGAGTGATGGCCTGCGGGCGCGGATACGGGCGGGTGACCGTGAGGCGTTCGCGGAGCTCTACGAGAGTTACGCGCGCACGGTCTACAACCATGCCTTCCGGCTGACCGGCGACTGGTCGGTGGCCGAGGAGGTGATGGGCGATACGTTCCTCGACGCCTGGCGCACCCGGGAGCAACTGGAGCCGGGCGACGGCACGTTGAAACCGTGGCTGCTGGGCGTGGCGACGAACAAGGCGCGCAACGCCAACCGCGGCATCGGCCGCCGCCTGGCCTTCCTGGCCCGCCGCCCGCCGCCCGCCCCGGTGGCGGACTTCGCGGACGAGGCGGCGGGCCGGATCGACGACGCCCGCCGGATCGCCGCCGTGCGCACGGTGTTCGGCCGGCTGCGGCGCGGGGAGCAGGAGGTGCTGGCGCTGTGCGTCTGGTCCGGTCTGGACTACGCGCAGGCGGCCGAGGCCATGGGCATCCCGGTGGGAACGGTCCGCTCGCGGCTGTCCCGGGCCCGCGCCCGGCTGCGCACCCTCGCCGACCAGCGGCTCGCGGAAGAAAAGAAGGAACCGCCGCACCGCCGCGGAGAGGTACAGCGTGAAGCCGCGTTCGCGGCCCTGCCCTTTCAGGAGTTTCAGGAGGACCCCCGATGAACGCCGTCGGCTCCGGGCCCGCCCGGCCCGAGCGCGAGCGCGAGGACGCCGCGTACGAGGACACCGCGCGCGACGCGTACGAGGACATCGCGCGCGAGGAGCTCGCCCGGCTGCTTCCTCCCGTCCCGGCCGAACGGGACGTGCCCTCCGCTCCGTACCTCCATCACAAGGACCGATTGATGCAGCACATCGATGACGACCAGAACCGCACCCCCGCGCCCGCCCGGAAGGCCCTGCGGCGGCTGCCGCGCCCGGCGCTGCTGATTCCCGCCGCGGCCCTGGCGCTGGCCGGGGCGCTGGCCGTCACCTTCACCGGGGGCGGGACGTCCGGCGACACCACCGCCCAGCCGCGCGAGACCGCCACCGTCCTGCTCGACCGGATCGCCGGGACCGCGGCGAAGTCGGACGTCAAGCCGGTGCGACAGGACCAGTTCGTCTACGTCAAGAGCCTTACGGCGGGGGCCGAGATGAAGGAGGACGGCTCCTCGAAACTGGAGCCGCGGCATGAGCGCGAGGTCTGGATGTCGCAACAGGTGAAGCGGATCACCAAGACCGGCGAGATAAGGGAAAACGGGGAGTGGGGCCGGATGGCCGAGTTGGGCGGGTCCCCGGCGGGCCCCTACCGCCCCACGTACCAGTGGCTGGCGTCCCTGCCGACCGACCCGGACGTCCTGCTCAAGGAGCTCTACCGGATGGCCGAACCGGACGACGAGGGGGAGAAGGCACAGGCCGTCTTCAACCGGATCGGTTCCTTCCTGGGTGAGACGGTGATGCCGCCGGAGAACGCGGCCGCTCTCTACAAGGCCGCCGCGAAGCTCCCCGGGGTGACGCGGAAGGAGGACGCGGTGGACGCGGCGGGGCGCCACGGGGTCGGCGTCGCCCGCGTCGACAAGAGGACGGGGGAGATCACCGAGTGGGTCTTCGACCGGGACAGCCTGACCCTGCTCGGTGAGCGCAGCTACCTGACGAGGGACGTCGGCGCGGGCAAGAAGGGCGACGTCATGGAGAAGACCGCGTACCTGAAGCGCGGGATCGTCGACCACTACCGCGAGCGGCCGGGCTCCGCCGCGAAGTGATACCAGGCGCGCCTGCGGCATAGATATGCGCCCCAGACCCCCGGCCGGGGCCTGGGGCGCAGCGCACGTCCCGGGGTCCGGGGTGCGGCCCCGCCTCGGGGGTCTGGGGCGAAGCCCCAGTTGAGGGAAGGGGCGGGGAGGGGAAAGCATCGATATGCGGCTCCGCCGCGTGGCCCGCCGCAGGCGTCACAATCCGCCGGACAACCCACCCCCTGGGTGGCGCGCAGGCGCCTCAGCGGACCGGATGCCCCGCGTCCCGCAGCGCGTCCTTCACCTGGCCGATCCGCAGATCGCCGAAGTGGAAGACGGACGCCGCGAGCACCGCGTCGGCCCCCGCGGCGATGGCGGGCGAGAAGTCGGCCGCCTTGCCGGCGCCGCCGCTGGCGATCACCGGGACGGTGACGTGCTTGCGGACGGCCTCGATCATGGCCGTGTCGTAGCCGTCCTTGGTGCCGTCCGCGTCCATGGAGTTCAGCAGGATCTCCCCGGCGCCCAGCTCCGCCGCGCGGTGGGCCCATTCGACGGCGTCGATGCCGGTGCCGCGGCGGCCGCCGTGGGTGGTGACCTCGTAGCCGGAGGGGGTCACCGTCCCCTCGAGGCAGCGGCGGGCGTCGACCGAGAGGACGAGCACCTGGCTGCCGAAGCGCTCGGCGATCTCGCGGATCAGCTCGGGGCGGGCGATGGCGGCGGTGTTGACGCCGACCTTGTCTGCCCCGGCGCGCAGCAGCTTGTCGACGTCCTCCGGGGTGCGGACGCCGCCGCCGACCGTGAGCGGGATGAAGACCTGCTCGGCGGTGCGGCGGACCACGTCGTAGGTGGTCTCGCGGTCGCCCGAGGAGGCGGTGATGTCGAGGAAGGTGAGCTCGTCCGCGCCCTCCTCGCCGTAGATCTTGGCCATCTCGACCGGGTCGCCCGCGTCGCGCAGATTCTGGAAGTTGACGCCCTTGACGACCCGGCCGTTGTCCACGTCCAGGCAGGGGATGACTCGGACCGCCAGGGTCATGACTGTCGTGCTCCTCGGAATGCTTCCAGTTCGACTTCCACCAGGACGCGCGAGTCGACGAAGCCGGACACCACGACCAGCGTCGCGGCCGGGCGCACGGCGTCGAAGAGCTCCTTGTGGGCGCGGCCCACCTCGTCCACGTCGCGGGCGTGGGTGAGGTACATACGGGTGCGGACCACCGATTCGACGCCGAGGTCGAACCTCTTCAGCGCGTCCAGCGCATGGCGGAAGGCCGCGAGCGTCTGCTCGTACGGATCCCCCTCGCCCTCCAGGACGCCGCGCTCCGCGAGCGGCATCGTCCCGGCGACGAGCACCAGGTCACCGGCCTCGACGGCCCGGGCGAACCCGATGGTCTGCTCCCAGGGGCTCTCGGTCTGGACCCGTCGCCCGATCTCGGGTGAGGTCATACGGCCACCGCCTCCAACGCCTCTTCCAAGGTGAACGCCTTGGCGTAGAGCGCCTTGCCCACGATGGCGCCCTCGACACCTTCCGGTACCAGGGTCGCAAGGGCACGCAGGTCGTCAAGCGAGGAAACGCCGCCTGAGGCGACGACGGGCCGGTCGGTCGCGGCACAGACATTGCGCAGCAGCTCCAGGTTGGGGCCCTGGAGGGTGCCGTCCTTGGCGATGTCGGTGACGACGTAGCGGGCGCAGCCCTCGGAGTCGAGGCGGGCCAGCGTCTCGTACAGATCGCCGCCGTCCCGGGTCCAGCCGCGGCCGCGCAGCGTGGTGCCGCGCACGTCGAGGCCCACGGCGATCAGCTCGCCGTGCTCCGCGATGACCTTGGCGACCCACTCCGGGGACTCCAGCGCGGCCGTGCCGAGGTTCACCCGGGCGCAGCCGGTGGCGAGGGCGGCGGCCAGCGAGGCGTCGTCGCGGATCCCGCCGGACAGCTCGACCTTGAGGTCCATGGCGCGGGCCACCTCGGCGATCTGCGCGCGGTTGTCCCCGGTGCCGAAGGCGGCGTCGAGGTCCACCAGGTGCAGCCACTCGGCACCCGCCCGCTGCCAGGCCAGGGCGGCCTCCATCGGGTCGCCGTACGACGTCTCGGAGCCGGACTCGCCGTGGACGAGGCGGACGGCCTGGCCGTCGCGGACATCGACGGCGGGGAGGAGTTCGAGGCGGTGGGTGCGCATGCGGGCAACCTTCGGTGAGAGCGTGCGGGCGGTGAGAGCTGGCGCGGGGCCGGTCAGAGGGTGTCGAGCCAGTTGCGGAGCAGCCGCGCCCCGGCGTCGCCCGACTTCTCGGGGTGGAACTGGGTGGCCCACAGCGGGCCGTTCTCGACGGCGGCGACGAACGGCTCGCCATGGGTGGACCAGGTGACCTTGGGGGCGGGGATATGCGGGTTGGTGACCTCGAGCTCCCAGGTGCGGACCGCGTAGGAGTGGACGAAGTAGTACCGCTCGCCCTCGTCCAGGCCCGCGAAGAGCCGGGAGTCGCCGGGCGCCTTGACCGTGTTCCAGCCCATGTGGGGGACGACGGGGGCGCGCAGCGGCTCGACCGTGCCGGGCCACTCGTCCAAGCCCTCGGCCTCGACGCCGTGCTCGATACCGCGCCCGAAGAGGATCTGCATGCCGACGCAGATGCCCATGACGGGGCGGCCGCCGGACAGCCGGCGCCCCACGATCCAGTCGCCGCGCGCCGCGCGCAGCCCCTTCATACAGGCGGCGAAGGCACCGACACCGGGGACGAGCAGGCCGTCGGCGGCCATGGCCTTGTCGTAGTCACGGGTGATCTCGACCCGCGCGCCGGCATGGGCGAGGGCCCGCTCGGCGGACCGGACGTTGCCGAATCCGTAGTCGAGGACAACGACGCTCTTGTTGCTCAATTCCATACCTCAAGCCGCAGGACGCCGGCGAGCAGCGCCATCGTGGCGCCGATGCCGAGCAGCGTGATGATGCTCTTGGACATGCCCTGCTTGACGAAGGAGATGACCCCGCCGAGCAGAAACAGCCCCACGAGGATGAATACGGTCGACAGGCCGTTCACGCAGCTACCTCGTTCGCTTCTCCGCCCGCGCGGCGAAAGCGCGGGTCGAGTGTTGTCTGCGGCCCGGCGGCCGCGCGGGCGACGCTCACGGTTAAAGAGCGCCCTTCGTGGAGGGGAGGATCCCGGCGGCGCGGGGGTCGCGCTCGCTGGCGTAGCGCAGGGCCCGCGCCAGGGCCTTGAACTGGCACTCCACGATGTGGTGGGCGTTGCGCCCGTAGGGCACGTGGACATGCAGGGCGATCTGCGCCTGGGCCACGAAGGACTCCAGGATGTGCCGGGTCATCGTGGTGTCGTAGCTGCCGATCATCGGCGCGATGTTCTCCGGCTCGGTGTGCACCAGGTACGGGCGGCCGGAGAGGTCGACGGTCACCTGGGCCAGCGACTCGTCCAGCGGCACCGTGCAGTTGCCGAAGCGGTAGATGCCCACCTTGTCGCCGAGCGCCTGCTTGAAGGCGGCGCCGAGCGCGAGGGCGGTGTCCTCGATGGTGTGGTGGCTGTCGATGTGCAGGTCGCCCTCGGTCTTGACGGTGAGGTCGAAGAGGCCGTGGCGGCCGAGCTGGTCGAGCATGTGGTCGTAGAAGCCGACCCCTGTCGACACATCGACCTGGCCGGTGCCGTCGAGGTCGATCTCGACGACGACCGAGGTCTCCTTGGTGCTGCGCTCCACGCGTCCCACGCGGGTCATGCGCTCTTCTCCTTCATCAGCTCGCGTACCGCGTCGAGGAACGCGTCGTTCTCGGCCGGGGTCCCCGCGGTGACCCGCAGCCATCCCGGTACCCCGTTGTCCCGGACCAGGACGCCCCGGTCCAGCAGGCCCTGCCACGCCGCGTGGGCGTCCTCGAAGCGGCCGAACTGGACGAAATTGGCGTCGGAGTCGGTCACCTCGCAGCCGATGGTGCGCAACTCGCTCACCAGCCGGTCGCGCTCGGCCTTGAGCGCCTCGACGTACCCCAGCAGCGTATCGGTGTGCTCCAGGGCGGCCAGCGCGGTGGCCTGGGTGACGGCGGACAGGTGGTACGGCAGGCGGACCAGCTGTACGGCGTCGACGACCGCGGGGTCGGCGGCGAGGTAGCCGAGCCGCAGCCCGGCCGCGCCGAACGCCTTGGACATGGTCCGCGAGAGGACCAGCCGCGGCCGCCCCTCGATCAGCGGCAGCAGCGACGGACGGTGGCTGAACTCCCCGTACGCCTCGTCCACCACGACGAGCGCCCCGGCGGTGTCCGCCCTGGCGTCCTGCGCCGCGTCGTGCAGCGCCAGCACCGCCTCGGCGCCGACCGCCGTCCCCGTCGGATTGTTCGGCGAGGTGATGAAGACGACATCGGGGCGGTGTTCGGCGATGGCCTTACGGGCGGCATCGACATCGATGGTGAAATCGGCGTTCCGGGGACCGGAAATCCAGCCGGTGCCGGTGCCACGGGAGATCAGCGCGTGCATCGAGTACGAGGGCTCGAAGCCGATCGCGGTGCGCCCCGGGCCGCCGAAGGTCTGCAACAGCTGCTGGAGCACCTCGTTGGACCCGTTGGCCGCCCAGACCTGGGCGACACCGACCTCGAGACCGGCGGTGCGGCTGAGGTAGCGGGCCAGCCCGGTGCGGAGCTCGACCGCGTCCCGGTCCGGGTAGCGGTTGAGGTTACGGGCCGCCTCGGTGACCCGCTCGGCGATCCGGGCGACCAGCGGCTCGGGCAGCGGATAGGGGTTCTCGTTGGTGTTCAGCCGTACGGGCACGTCCAGCTGCGGAGCGCCGTACGGGGATTTGCCACGGAGCTCGTCCCGGATCGGGAGATCGTCAATGCCGGTCACTTGCTCGGTGGCACCTTCCAGTCGAACCTTGCCTTCACCGCGGCGCCGTGGGCGGGCAGATCCTCCGCCTCGGCCAGCGTCACCACATGGCCGGCGATCTCGGCCAGCGCGTCCCGGGTGTAGTCCACCACATGGATGCCGCGCAGGAAGGACTGCACGGACAGCCCCGAGGAGTGACAGGCGCAGCCGCCGGTGGGCAGCACATGGTTGGAGCCCGCCGCGTAGTCGCCGAGCGACACCGGGGCGTAGGCCCCGACGAAGATCGCCCCGGCGTTGCGCACCCGGGCCGCGACGGCCGCCGCGTCCTCGGTCTGGATCTCCAGGTGCTCGGCCGCGTACGCGTCCACGACGGCCAGGCCCTGCTCCAGACCGTCCACCAGCACGATGCCGGACTGCCGCCCGGCCAGCGCCGGACCGATCCGGTCCGCGACATGCTTGGTGGCCCCGACCTGGACCTCGAGCTCCTTCTCGACCGCGGCCGCCAGCTCCTCGGAGTCGGTGACCAGCACGGACGCGGCCAGCGGATCGTGCTCGGCCTGGCTGATCAGGTCCGCGGCGACATGCACCGGGTCGGCGGTGGCGTCGGCGAGGATGGCGATCTCGGTCGGACCGGCCTCGGCGTCGATGCCGATCCGGCCCTTGAGCAGCCGCTTGGCCGCGGCGACCCAGATGTTGCCGGGCCCGGTCACCATCGAGACCGGACGGCAGTCCTCGGTGCCGTAGGCGAACATCGCCACGGCCTGGGCGCCGCCCGCCGCGTACACCTCGTCCACGCCCAGCAGCGCGCACGCCGCGAGGATGGTGGGGTGCGGCAGCCCGCCGAACTCCGCCTGCGGCGGGGAGGCCACGGCCATCGAGGCGACCCCGGCCTCCTGCGCGGGCACCACGTTCATCACCACGGACGAGGGGTAGACCGAGCGCCCGCCCGGTACGTACAGCCCGACGCGCTCGACCGGCACCCAGCGCTCGGTGACCGTGCCGCCCGGCACCACCTGGGTGGTGTGGTCGCTGCGCCGCTGGTCGCGGTGGACCAGCCGGGCCCGCCGGATGGACTCCTCCAGGGCGGCCCGCACGGCCGGGTCCAGCTCGGCGAGGGCGCTCTCCAGCGCCTCCGCGGGGACCCGTACCCGCTCCAGCGTCACGCCGTCGAACCGATGGGCGTAGTCGATCAGCGCAGCGGTTCCGCGATGGCGCACGTCGTCGCAGATGGGCCGCACCTTCTCCAGGGCGGCCTCCACGTCGAGCTCGGCACGGGGCAGCAGGTCGCGGTCGATCCCGCCCTCCGGGAAGGCGGCGCCGCGCAGATCGATACGGGAGATCACGCGATCAATTGTCTCAGACCCGCCACGAGGCCCCTCCCCCCGTATCAGTCAGTGATACGGACCCCCTAAGTTGACCCTGACCGTTGGCGTTCAACCGGTTACTCAGCGGGAATGTGCTCCGTACGGGGACACGGAGAATCAGGAGGGGACACGGCTGTGACCGAGCCGCACGATGGCGACCCACCCCCGGGCCTCGATCTGACCACCGCCGAATGGGGCATGTGGCAGGCGTTCCGCAATGGCAGCACCCATGATCTGCGCACCTCCCACCCCCAGCGGAACGACCCCTCAGGACCGTACGCCTGGGGCCCGGAGCGCAGTGTCCGCGCGCGTGTCGTGGCCCTCCTGCTGCTGGACGGGCCGCCCGCGCAGCCGGGCCGGGTCTCGGCGCTCAAGCTCAACGGGGTGCACATCACCGGCACGCTCGATCTGGCCGGCGGGAACATCGAGCCCTATGTGGAGCTCAAGAACTGCCGCTTCGAGCGGGAGGTGCTGGTCCCCGAGGCGCAGTTCACCACCCTGCGCCTGGTGGGCTGCTCCCTCCCCCGGCTGGAGGCGGCCCGGCTGCGCACCGAGGGCGATCTGCATCTGCCGCGCTGTGTGGTCGAGCACGGCATCAGGCTCACCGACGCCCATATCGGCACCGATTTACTGCTCAACCAGCTCATCGTGCGCCGCGACCGCCGGGGCATGTCGATCAGTGCCGACGGGCTGACCGTCGCCCAGGACTTCCAGGCCGACATGATCGAGTCGTACGGCGAGCTGAGCCTGCGCGGGGCGCAGATCGGCGTGTCGCTCAGCCTGCGCGGCAGCCGGCTGCGCAACCCTTACGGCCGCCGCGCGCTGAACGCGCCGCAGCTGACCGTGGAGCGCAGCCTGTACCTCACCGCGGGCGGGGTGAGCACGTACTCCAGCGGCTCCACCCCGCCGTACGGCACCGCCTCCACCCCCACCCGTGGCACCCGGATCCAGCGCTTCGAGTGCGAGGGCGGGATCCGGCTGGACGACGGGCGGATCGGCGACGCGATCGACTTCGACCAGGCCCGCTTCATCATGGAGAACGACCAGGAGCTGTCGCTGCGCCGGGTCCAGACGCCCGAGCTGCGCTTCCTCGGGGAGCGGCCGCAGCGCGGACGGGTGATCCTCTCCGGCGCCCGGGTGGTCAACCTTGTCGACAAGTCGGTGAGCTGGCCGGGGCCCGGCGGGCTGACCATGGCCGGGTTCAGCTATGAGTGCCTGATTCCGCGCGGCCACTTCCCGCTGGCCCGGCGGCTGGAGTGGGTGGCCGCCGCCACGCCCGAGTACGCGCCCGAGCCGTACGAGATGCTGGCCAACACGATGCGGGCCAGCGGCGAGGACGCCGACGCGCGCGAGGTGCAGCTCGCCAAGCAGCGGCGCCGCCGGGAGACGCTGCCGCTCGCCGGGAAGGTGTGGGGCTACCTCCAGGACTGGACGGTGGCCTACGGCTACCGGCCGGGCCGGGCGGCGGTGTGGATGGCGGTGCTGTGGGCGGTCGGCTCGGTGTTCTTCGCCCACAACCGGCCGGAGGCGCTGAAGCCCGATGAATCACCGAACTGGAATGCCTCGCTCTACACGCTCGATCTGCTGATCCCGGTCATCGATCTGGGCATGGACGGCTACTGGAAACCCCAGGGCGCCGTCCAATGGGCCTCCATCGTCATGATCCTTCTGGGCTGGGTGCTGGCCACCGCGGTCGCCGCCGGCGCGTCCCGGCTGCTGCGGCGCCAGTGACCGCTGCTCCGGCGCCAGTGAAAGGGAACGCGTGGGGCCATTAGGCTTACGCCCCGTGACCTCCGCGCGCCTTCCGCTCTTCCCGCTGAACACGGTGCTGTTCCCGGGGCTCGTCATGCCCCTGAACGTCTTCGAGCAGCGGTATCGCTCCCTGATGCGCGATCTGTCGGCGCTCCCCGAGGACGCGCCGCGCCGGTTCGGGGTGATCGCGATCAGGGACGGCCATGAGGTCGCGCCGAGTGCGATCGGCCTCCCGGACTCCCTCACGCTGCCGGACCCCGGCCCCACGGCCGGGTTCGGCCCGGACCCCGCCAAGTCCTTCTACTCCGTGGGGTGCGTGGCGGACGCGGCCACCATCCGGGAGCAGGAGGACGGCACCTTCGAGGTGCTGGCCACCGGCACCACCCGCTTCGAGCTGGTCTCCGTGGACTCCTCGGGCCCGTATCTGACGGCCGAGGTCAAGGAGCTGGAGGAGGAGCAGGGCGACGGCGCCGGGGCGCTGGCCTCGGGAGTCGTACGGGCCTTCCGCATGTACCAGAAGCGGCTCGCGGGCGCCCGGGAGCGCACCCTGGCGGCCGAGCAGGACCTGCCGGGCGAGCCCTCCGTCCTCTCCTACCTGGTGGCCGCCGCGGCCGTGCTCGACACGCCCGCGAAGCAACGGCTGCTCCAGGCGCCGGACACCGCGAGCCGCCTCGCCGACGAGCTGAAACTCCTTCGCGCCGAGAGCGCGGTCATCGGTAAGCTCCCGTCGCTCCCCGCCGTCGATCTGACCCGCGGTCCCACCAGCCCCAACTGACGCGGACGAACATGCCGAAGAAGACCAGGAAGAACTCGGCGGGCACCCCCGCCACCACCGCCCTCACCGCCGCGGGCACGGACTTCACCGTGCACTCCTACGAGCACGACCCGGCGGCCCCGTCCTACGGCGAGGAGGCCGCGCAGGCGCTCGGCGTCGAACCGGAGCGGGTCTTCAAGACCCTCGTCGCAAGCGTCGATGACCGCCTTACGGTCGCCATCGTGCCCGTCTCGGCCACGCTCGACCTCAAGGCGCTCGCCTCGGCGGTCGGCGGCAAGCGCGCCACGATGGCGGACCCGGCGGTGGCCGAGCGCACCACGGGCTATGTGCGGGGCGGGATCTCCCCGCTCGGCCAGCGCAAACGCCTCCCCACGGCCCTGGACGCGTCGGCCGACGGCTACGAGACGATCTGCGTCTCGGCGGGCCGCCGCGGCCTGGAGGTCGAACTGTCCCCCAAGGACCTGGCGTCGCTGACGGACGCGGTGGTGGCACCGATCGCCCGCTCGTAGCCCTCACGGCGGGCCCGCTCATGGCCCGCGAGCCAGGTGCGGGCCCGCACCACGTGCCCGTCGCGGATCTCCACGTCGTACCCGGCGGCGGGACCGAGCGCGCCCCGGACGGCGAGGGCGTCCCCGTCCAGCCGGCCGCTCTGCCGGATCCACTCCAGCCGGACCAGGGTGTCGGCGGCCAGGGCGCAGGGGCCCGGGCCGGTCGGCGGTGGCCACAGGGCGGGCGCGGGACGGGCCCAGGCGTCCGCCACGCCCTCCACCCGCTCCAGATAGCGGCGGGGGGACCAGCGGGGCGAGGCGAGCGCGGCGATGACGGCGCGGGCCGTGACCCCGGAGTCCACCACCGCCACCGTCCCGGGCGCCTCCAACGCGGCGTCGGCGTGGCGGGCCCCGCCCGGGGCGACGCGCAGCACCACGCCCCGGCGCCGGTCCTCCTCCCCGGGCACGGACAGCGGCCCGGACGGCCGCGCGCGGTCCGGAGATGGTGGTTCCGCTCCGGGGGCCCAGTGCCGTACGGCAGCCACCAGGTCGACCAGCCCCGCACAGGCCGTGGTCGCTCCGGTGGGTCCGGTCACCAGCCAGCCGCCGCTCCCGGCCGCCACCCGCAGCCCGGGCCGGTCCACCGCGCCGACCGCGGCGGCCACCGCCCGGCGGGCGGCGACCCCGCTGACCCAGGGCCGCGCCCAGTCGAACGCGCCCCGCTCACCGCAGGCCCCGCACATCCCGCCACCTTCCTTCTTCTGTCGTTCCCGGCTACGGCATCACATCGCCGCTGTTGGGGCCGAGGGTCTGGCCGACGTACAGATTGCCGCCGGGGTCGCTGGCGAGCAGCACGGCGGTCGGGGCGACCTCCTCGGGCCGGCCGAACCGCCCCAGTGGCAGTTCGGCCTGTTTGGCCGCCTTCCACTCCGGGGTGATCCCGGCGACCAGCGGGGTGTCGATCGGCCCCGGCGCGATGGCGTTCACCAGGACGCCCCGCTCCGCGACCTCCAGGGCCAGCGACTTGGTCAGCCCGATGACCCCGGCCTTGGCGGCCGCGTAGTGGGACAGCGACCGGCCGCCCTTGATACCGAGCTGCGAGGCGATGTTGATGACCCTCCCCCAGCCCCGTTCCGCCATCTGGGGAACGGCGTAGCGGCAGCACAGGAAGACGCCCGTCAGATCGACCGCGAGGGTCTCGGACCACATCCGCGGGTCCATCTCCATCAGCGGCGCCTCGGTGAGGATGCCCGCGGCGTTGACGAGGATGTCGATCCCGCCGAACTCCCCTACCGCGGCCGACATCACCGCCTCCACGGCGGCCGGATCGCTCACGTCCACCGCCGTGTGCCCGGCGGCGCCGGTCCGCTCGGCCACGGCCCTCGCCCGCTCCCCGTCGCGATCGGCCACCACCACCCGGGCCCCTTCGGCCGCGTAGGCCTCGACGACGGCACGGCCGATCCCGCTGGCCCCGCCGGTGATGAACGCGGTCCGTCCGGCCAGCGCACCCATCAGCACTCCCTCCTCATGCCGGCATCCTCACGGTGAGGCCGCCGTCGACGACCAGGCTCTGACCGGTGATGTACGAGGCGCCGTCCGAGGTCAGATAGGCGATCGCCGAGGCGATCTCCCCGGGCCTCCCGACCCGTCCCCAGGGGATGTCCCCGGCGGCACGGGACAGCCCCTCGGGACCGAGCGAGTTGACGGGATCGGAGGACTGGGGGGTTTCGATGAGCCCCGGAATGACGGAGTTGACGCGGATGCCCCGCGGGGCGAGTTCGACCGCGAGACTGCGGCACAGCCCGAGCACACCGGCCTTCGCGGCGGCGTAGTGGGCATGGTCGTCCCAGCCGTAGACGCCGCCCGCGATGGAGGACACCGCCACCATCGCGCCCGGTCCGTCCATCCGCCGCGCGGCGGAGCGCAGGGTGCGCAGCACCCCGGTGAGGTCGACGGAGAGCATGTCGTCCCAGGCGTCGTCGGTGAGCTGATCGAGCGGTGCCCGGCGCAGCACCCCGGCGTTGGCCACGGCGATGTCCAGGCGGCCGAAGGCCGTAAGGGCGTGTTCGGCGAACGCCTCGACCTGAGCGGGGTCGCGCACATCGACCTCGTACCGCGTGCACTCCCCGCCCGCCGCCTTCACCAGGCGCTCGGTCTCGGTGGGGTCGTGGGGGTCGCCGGGGTAGCTGCCGATGACGGTGCGCACCCCGTGGCGGGCGTACTCCACGGCGAGCGCGCGGCCGATGCCGCTGGCCGCCCCGGTGATGACGGCGACCCGCCGGTCCGTGGGATGGTCGGTCCTTGCCACTGTGGTTTTCTCCCGATGGTTTCAGTCGTCGACGGTGTCGACGCGCCGGGCGGCGAACATCACGAAGCCGGACAGAAAGATGCCGACCGCCCCGACGAGCAGCGCGGTGCGATCCCAGTGGGCGCCGGAGGCGAGCATCGCGGTGGCGATCGCCCCGGCGGCGATGGCCCCGGGCTGGCTGAACGCGTTGATGAACGAGGTTCCGGTGGCCCGGCAGCGGGTGTCGTAGCACTCGCCCATGTAGAAGAGCATCGCGGCGTACGGGCCGACCAGGAAGAACATCCCCAGGGAGTAGAGCACCACCACGGCGACGGTGCCGTGGGCGACGGTCAGCATGAGGGCGAAGAGCACGCCCGAGAGGATCCAGCCGCAGGCGATCACATTCCGGCGTCCGAAACGGTCACCGGCCCAGCCGTGGAAGAGATATCCGGCGAAGGCCACGGCGTTGATGATGATGAAGAGCACCAGGGAGTTGGCGAAGCTGACCCCCTTGGCCTTGGTGAGCACCGTGGTGCCCAGGACGCTGAAGGTCTGGATGCCGAACCAGTTGGCCAGCCAGGCGAAGCTGAGCACCAGGGTGTTGCGCCGGGCGCGGCCGCGGAAGATCTCCAGCAGCGGTGCGGAGGACCCCTCGTCCACGCCGTACTCCGCCGCGACCCGCCGTGCCTCGTCCGCCTTGCCCTCCCGGCGCAGCCGACGCAGCCGCCGCTCCAGTTCGAACTGCGGGGTCTCCGGCAGTCCGCGGCGCAGCAGGGCGATGACGACGGCGGGGAAGGTGGCCAGCAGGAAGCAGCCGCGCCAGCCGACGAGCGGGAGGAACACGGCGACGAACGCCGCGGCCACGAGCGTGCCGGTCGGCCAGCCGGCCTGCACCATGCTGTAGACGAAGCCACGGCGCTTCTTGATCGCCTCGTCCTCGGTGACGGCGTAGATCTCGTTGAGGTAGGTGGTGTTGACGGACTGTTCGGATAGCCCGATGCCGCCCAGGGAGCGGACACCGACCAGATACCCGGCGTTCACGGTTCCGGCCGAGGCGGCCGATGCCAGAGCGGTGCCCGAGACGGTGAGGATCATGCCCTTACGGCGGCCGAGCCGGTCGACGAGCGGACCGACCCCGAGGACCACGATGGCCGTTCCGGCGGAGATCAGGGTGGAGACCAGCGCCGCTCGTTCCTCGCTCCAGCCGAAGCGGTCGGAGATCTCCGGCAGCAGGGTGCCGAAGAGGATGTAGTCGTAGACGGCGAAGACCCATGCGAAGAACGCGATGGCCGTCGCCTTACGGGTGTGCCGCACCCCGATGCGCGGCAGTCTGCGGGTGGGCGCGACGGGATCGGAGGAGACTGTGGTCATGACGGGTGCCCCTTGTCGGAAGCGGGGGATCGCCGCGCCGTCGCGGCGGGGGGAACGGAGATGCGGGGACGGAGATGCGGGGACGGAGATGCTTCGGCCGGGGGTGGGGCCGGGGCCCGGCGGCATGAAACCTGTCGCCCGGGAATGGGCCGCGCCACGCACGGGATGACCGCGCAGGGAGCGAGGGGGCACCTCCCAGCGGTAGCTGGGGGAGACTGAGGCGCCCGGAGGCGAACCGAGCCTTCATTCAAGAAAGGGGGAAACGCGCCTTGAAGTCGGTGGCGATGTCGTCGAAGGTCGACCAGCGCACGCCCTCGTGGCCGCCGATGTATTCGATGAGCCGCTCCAGCATCAGCAGCGTCTGGGGCCTGCCGGAGACATCGGGGTGGATCGTCATGGTGAAGGCCGCGTAGTCCATCTCCCGGTACACCCAGTCGAACTGGTCGCGCCAGGTCTGCTCCAGTTCGCGCGGGGAGACGAAACCGTGGCTGTTGGCGCTGGCCTTGACGAACATCATGGGCGGCAGATCGTCGAGGTACCAGTTGGCCGGGATCTCGACCAGTCCGGTCTCCTGACCGCGCACCAGCGGTTTCATCCACTCCTCGGCCGGGCGCGAGTAGTCGATCTTCGTCCAGCTGTCGCCCACCCGGACGTAATAGGGCGTGAAGTCGTTGTGCATCAGCGAGTGGTCGTAAGTGATACCGCGCTCGATCAGCAACTCGTTGGTCACCGGCGAGAACTCCCACCAGGGGGCGACATAACCGGTCGGGCGGCGCCCGGAGACCTTCTCGATCAGATCGATGCCGCGGTCCAGGACGGCGCTCTCCTGGGCCCGGGTCATCGCGATCGGGTTCTCGTGCGAGTAGCCGTGGGCGCCGATCTCATGGCCCGCGTCGACCACCTGACGGGTCTGATCGGGGAAGGTCTCCAGGGAGTGGCCGGGGATGAACCAGGTGGTGCGCAGCTCCTTCCGCTCGAACAGCCGGAGCAGCCGCGGCACCCCGACCTCCCCGGCGAACATCCCCCGGGAGATGTCACAGGGCGAGTCCTCGCCGCCGTAGGAGCCCAGCCAGCCGGCCACCGCGTCCACATCGACGCCGAACGCCACGAAGATCTCTTTAGCCATGGGTGTTCCTCTCCAGTGAATCGTTGAATTCGGCCCGCACCCGCTCCGGATCGCCGTAGGCGCCGAGCAGGGCGATGAGCAGGACCCGCGCCTGGGAGGGGCGCAGGGTTCCGGTGGGGACGGCCCCGGCCCGCACCAGATCCGCGCCGCCGCCGTTTCCGTAGAGCCCGGCCACCGGGCCCGCGTGCACCCGGGTGGACAGCGCGACGACGACGCCGCACGCGGTGAGCCGGGCGACCTCCGCGGCGACCTCCGGGTTGGCGTTGCCCGCCCCGGTGGCTTCGAGCACGATCCCGCGGGCGCCCGCGTCGGCCACCGCGCGCAACGCCCGGACATCGCATCCGGGGTAGCAGGCCACGATGTCGGCGCGGATCCCGTCGGGGCGGAAGGCGCCGAGGTCCAGCGGTTTGGGACGCACCGGCACCGCCGAGATCCGCACCTCGCCGTCGCCGACCCGCCCCAGCGGGCCGCCGTCGGGTGCGGCGAACGCGGCGGGCGCCGTGGTGTGCGCCTTACGGGTGCCACGGGCCGGGTAGACCTGGCCGTCGAAACAGACCAGCACCCCCAGGTCGCGGGCGGCGACGGCGTCCGCGACCGCGATCGCGTCCGCCAGGTTGCGCGGGCCGTCACCGTCCGGGGCGTCCGCCGGGCGCATCGCCCCGGTGAACACCACGGGCCGGGGGTCGCCGTGAAAGAGATCGACCAGATAGGCGGTCTCCTCCAGGCTGTCGGTGCCGTGGGTGACGACGACCCCGGCCACCGACTCGTCGGCCAGCGCCTTGCGGACGGCCAGGGCGACGCCGTGCATATCGGCCGGGGTCAGCAGATAGCTGCCCAGGCAGAACACGTCCCTCGCCTCGATCGCCACCCCCGGCGGCCACGGGAGCCGCTCCAACAGGGCGTCCGCGGGCTCGGCTGCGAGCCTGGTGCCATGGGCGTCCTGCCGCGTGGCAATGGTTCCGCCCGTCGACAGCACGACGATCCTGCGCACCCTGCCTCCTCATCGATGACGCGAAACCGACCTCGGATGGCTCGATCTCGCACCCAAACGTTTGGGCCAATCGTTTGGGTAGAATGTGGGTCACCGGCAGCGGGTGTCAAGGGGGCCGCTGTTACCATCGCGCCAACTGGCCGTAACCGAGGTCCGGCTGCGGCGGCGGAACAACCGGAGGCCGAGCGGAGTGGGTACGCAGCGATCACGACCGGTCACCCTGCGCACCATCGCCGATCAGCTCGGCCTACATGTCTCGACCGTCTCGCGGGTGCTGCACGCCAAACCGGACGAGAGCCTGCGCGCCGCCTCGACCAGCACGGTCGAGCGCATCCGCCGCCTCGCCGACGAGCTCGGCTATCAGCCCAACCCGCACGCCACGAGCCTGCGCACCCGGCGCAGCAACCTGGTGGGCGTGCTGGTGCCCCGGCTGTCCGACATGGTGCTGGCCACGATCTACGAGGGCATCGAGGAGGCCGCGGCCGAGCACGGACTGTCCACGTTCGTCGCCAACACCGGCGACCGCCCCGAGGCACAGCGCACCCGCACCAATATGGTCATCGGACGGCGCGTCGACGGCATGATCTTCGGCGACGCGTATGTGGACGGGCGATTCCTGGACGAGGTGGCCGGCCGCGGCATTCCGTTCGTCCTGGTCAGCCGCACCGCCGGGGCCCATCCCTCGGTGACCTGCGACGACTATCTCGGCGGGCGGCTGGTGGCCGAGCATCTGCTGGAGCTGGGCCACCGCGATGTCGCCGTCGTCGCGGGCGAGCCGTACGCCAGCACCGGTATCGACCGCACCGCGGGCCTGGTGGACCGCTACCGGGAGGCGGGACTGTCCGTTCCGGCGGACCGCATAGCCCAGTCCCGCTTCGACGTCTCCGGCGGCCACGCCGCGACGGCGCGGCTGCTGGACACCCCGAACCCGCCGACGGCCATCTTCGCGGTCAACGACTTCGCGGCCATCGGCGCGATAGGCGCGCTGCGCAACCAGGGGCTGCGGGCGGGGGACGACGTGGCCGTCGTGGGCTTCAACGACACGCCGCTGGCGGCGGAGTTGCCGGTGCCGCTGACGACGGTGCGGTCACCCATGCTCGACATGGGGCGCGAGGGGCTGCGGACGCTGGTGCGGCTGCTGGAGGGCGAGGCCGTGGAGTCCAAGCGGCTACGCCCCGAACTCATCGTCCGCGCGTCCAGCGTCCCGTCTCCCTGAGCCGGGGTCCAGCGTCCCGTCTCCCTGAGCCGGGAGGGGGCGGCGGACCGGGCCAGGGACACTGGACCCGCGGACACCGGGCCCGGCAGGAGACGCGCTCCGGTCAGCGCGCTCCCGGCGTCGCCGGGGGCGGCAGGGCGGGCTCCGGGTCCCTCGGGCCGAAGAGCCCGGTCAGCGCCAGGTGGATCACCATCGCCGCCACCGACCACGCCAGCAGGGCACCCTTGGCGCCCAGCTTGAGCGGCCCGTCGAAGGTGACGCCCTTACCGGCCGCCTTGGCATGCGCCACGACGTCCGAGGTGGGCCCCAGCCATACGCCCAGCCGCCACGCGATCACCGAGGCGAGCACCCCGCCGATCGCCAGTCCGATGACCAGCGCGATACCGCCGTGGCGGAAGAACAGAAAGACGATGATGGCCGAGACGGCCCCGAAGGCGAGACCGAGCAGCGTGAACATCCCGTCCGCGCCGACCGCGTCCTCCCCCTCGGCGTTCTTCAGAAGGACGGCGGAACCGTCCGAGACCAGGGGAACCTTCGGCGCCAACCACAGCCACAGCAGCCCGAGGAGCACCCCCGCGACAGCCACGGCGATGGCGACCAGCGACGCCTGCACCAGTTCGGCACGCAACTCGGGCCCGGGCTCGGAGTGCTCCGCGTGCTCCGCGTGCTCTGCGTGCTCTGCGTGCTCATCGGAGTGCTCGGCGTGCTCCGGATGCCCCGAAGCCTGCCCCGGATGCGCGGGGTACCCGGTGGGGTACGGCACGGCCGAGTCCCCGGCAGGCTGCTCGGGGGACGGCGGCCGGCCCTCGGCGGGCTCGTCGTGCGGCGAGTGCTGATCATGTGGCGTCAACGGTGCGGTCACCCCGTCATCGTGCCAGGCGGATGGCGTACTTCGGTCGGCGGGACGTTCGCTGCGGCGCGTCACCGCACCGCCGCCCGCCGATAGGCCCAGGTCGCGGCGGCGAGGGACACCACGGCCACCCCGGCGCACACCCCGAGGTCGGCGCAGACCACCCACCAGTCGGGCTGCCCGTCGAAGGACCGGGCCAGGGCCTCCACACCGTACGTCGACGGCAGCAGATCGCGCGCGTACGACACCACCTGCGGCATCCGGGCCGCGGGCAACACGCCGAGCAGCAGGGCGGCGGACATCCCCAACTGCCCGCACAGCGTGGCGAGTTCCTGGCGCGGGGCGAGCAGCCCCAGCGCGGCGCCGAGTCCGGCGAGGGCGGCGCCGGACAGGGGGATCACGGCGAGGAGGATCCACAGGTTGGTCATGGGCAGTTGGAAGAGCACACTGCCCATCACCGCGGTCACGGCGGTCCCGGGCACGGTGAAGGAGGCGTACGCGGCGGCCGCCCCGAGCACCACGGCCGAGGGCGGCACCGGCAGGGTCGCGTAGTGGTCGAGACCGCCGCTGGCCCGCAGCTGGCCGAAGTACTGCGCGAGCAGGTTGAGCGCCACGAAGGCGACGACCAGCACGCTCGACCCGGCCACCACCGACCGCGCCTCGCTTCCGCCGTCCACCACCCCGCGCATCAGGATCATGATCCCGATGGACTGGAAGGTGGCCACGAAGAGCAGCGGGATCCGGGCCACCCGGGCCCGTGAGAGCTGGGCGCGGTAGACCGCGACGAGCGCGGGGAAGAGCCGCGCCCGAGCCGCCAGCGGCGCGGGCACGTCACCGACCTCACCGGCGTCCCCGGACGCACCCGAGGCACCGGAGACACCGGGCACACCGGAGGCACCAGAAGCACCGGGCAGCCCAGCAGACGCACCGGACACACCAGGCACACCAGTGGTCCCGGACACACCGGATACACCGGACACGGCGGGCATGACACTCACGTTGTGCTGCTCCTCTTCGCCTCTTACGGCTCGAATACGGCCACGGTCACCGACGCGTTCACCGACGCGTTCACGGGCTCGCCCCGGCGGTCACGCCTTCACCAGCCCCTCCGCGCCCTCCGCGCGGCCCCCCAGGGCGAGGTACACATCCTCCAGGCTCGGCGTGGTCAGGGTGAAATCGTCCAGCGCGGCGAAGGCGGGGCCGCCGGTCACGGTGGCGATGGCGGTGCGCGCGTCGTCCGGCGGCAGCCGGAGCGTCCAGCGGCGCCCGGAGGCGCCGCCAGCGGCCCTGGCCGCCTCGGCGGTTTTCCACAGGGCGGCGACCTCTGGCACCTCCAGCGGCGGCTCGGTGCGCCACACCAGCTCCAGCCGCACCTCGTCGGCCACCAGCGCCTTGAGCCCGGCGGGCGTGTCACAGGCGATGACCCGGCCGCGGTCCAGCACGGCGACCCGGTCCAGGACCGTCTCCGCCTCGATCACATTGTGGGTGACCAGCACCACAGTCACCCCCCGCTCGGCCCGCCGCCGGTCCACGGCCGCCCATACGGCGCGCCTGGCGACGGGGTCCATCCCGCTGGTGGGCTCGTCCAGCACCAGCAGCGGCCGCTCCCCCACCAGCGCGGCGGCGACGCAGGCCAGCCGCCGCTGGCCCCCGGAGAGCTTCTTCAGCGGGCGCCCGGCGACCTCGCCGAGCCCCAGCTCCTCGATCACCGCGTCGCGCTCGGCGCGGGCCGCGCGGGTCTCCAGACCGCGCAGCCGCGCGGTGGTCTCGGCGGCGAGGCCGACGGTCAGCTCGTCCAGCGCGGTCGAGTCCTGGCCGAGATAGCCGAGCAGCCGGGCGGCGCGCTCGGGGTGGCGTACGAGATCGTGGCCGAGCACCCGCACCTGGCCTTCGTCGGGCCGCAGCAGGCCGGTGAGCTGCCGTACGAGGGTCGACTTGCCGGCGCCGTTGGGCCCGAGCAGCCCGAAGACCTCGCCGCGCACCACATCGAGGTCGATGCCGTTGCTGGCCCGGACGGCGGGCGTGGCGGGCGCCCCGCGTCGGCCGCGCGCCGCGGGATAGGTCTTGACCAGGCCGCGCACGGTGCACACCACATCGCCACTCGTCGCCTGTTTCGCGCCCGTCCTCACGAGCTATGAGGGTACGCGCCCAAACACCCGCTCCCGTCCTTGGGGCCCTCGGGGCACGGCTCGCAGGACAGGGCCGAGCCGCGGCCTACGGGGTGTCCGGGGGTCTCTCCCCTCCCCGCCCCTTCCCACTACCAGGGGCTTCGCCCCCGGACCCCGAACCCGCGACGGGCCCCCACCACACGGCCGAGCCGCATATCGACACCGCGTCGGGCCCTGGGGCGGAGCCCCCCACGCGGCGGAGCCGCATACCGATGCCGCGGGAAAGACGGAAACGGAAGGGGAGCAGCCCGCCCCTTCCCGCGGCGCGCCGACACAGCGGATGACCGGGCGGACGCCCGCGCGCATCCGGGCCGCCCGGCCGGATCCAGCGGCGAAGCCCCACCACGCGGCGGAGCCGCGTATCGATGCTGCGGGGGGACGAAGCCCCCGGCCCGGGGGCTGAGGCGGAGCCCTCACAGGGACCCGAACACAAAGCGCCCGCCCGAGACCCGAAACAAAGCCCCCACCCGGGACCCGAAACAAAGCGCCCACCCAGGACCCGAGGCAAAGCCCCCGCCCGGGACCCGAAACAAAGCCCCCACCCGGGACCCGAAACAAAGCCCCCACCCGGGACCCGAAACAAAGCCCCCACCCGGGACCCGAGGCAAAGCCCCCACCCGGGACCCGAAACAAAGCCCCCACCCGGGACCCGAGGCAAAGCCCCCACCCGGGGCCTGGGGCGGAGCCCACCACGCGGCCGAGCCGCATATCGAAACTGCGGGAAGGGGCGGAGCCCGAGTCCGGGGGCTGGGGCGGAGCCCCAGTTTCGGGAAGGGGCGGGGAGGGGAACAAGGCCCACCCCCTCCCGCGGCACGCCGACGCGGCGGACACCCGCGCACATCCGGGCCGTCCAGCCCGGGACCTGGGGCGGAGCCCCCCACACAGCGGAGCCGCGCAGCGACGCTACGGGAGCAACGCTGCGGGACGGGCGGGGCGGGGAGCAGGGCCGCCGCAGGCGGCACCACCCGCCGGATGCCCCTAGCCGCCGGTCTGGGCGTGTTCCGCCGCCGAGCGGAGGTCGATCTCGCGCCAGAAGCCCGCCCGGATCGCATAGCGGTCGTGCTCGTCGATCTGGTCGTCCTTGTGGGCCAGCAGCCCGAAGCGGGCCGCGTAGCGCAGCAGTTCACCGTCGATGCGGTGCGGGATGCGGGGGTACTCCGTGGAGAGCTGCTGGAGGTGGCCCGAATCGGCGAGCCGGTCGGTCCAGCGGCGGGCGAAGACCTGGCCGACCTCGAACGGGTCGCCACTGACCGCGGTGATGTCCTCCTCGCGGTCGGCCCAGCGCTGCTCGGCGCTGGTGAGCTGGGCCAGCATGGGGAGGTTGGCGGTCTCCGGCGGCTCCCCCACCCCGGAGCCGGGCCCCCGGTCGATCCAGCCCTTGTCGGAGGACCAGCGCAGCGTGGCACCGGCCGGCTGCCGGTCCGCCTGGCCGCCGGGCCCGGCGGGACCGGCGGGCCCGCGGCCCAGGTCGGCGAGGTCCTTGGGGGTGGGTACGCCCTTGGCCGCGGCCCCCGCCGCGACGTCCGCGCCCGCCTCGGCGGCCGCGGCGGCGGGACGGCCGGGGGCGGCGGCCGGGCCGGTCACATCGGTGCCGGGCCGGGCGGCGCCGTTACGGCCGGGGGCCGCCTCCGCCGCGCCGGGCGACGCCGCCGCGGCGGCAGCGGCAGCGGCCGCCGTGGCGGTCTCCGGCAGCGGGGCGGAGAGAATGGCCGCGATCTCCGGGCGCGGCTCGGAGACGGGCGCACAGGGCCCGGGAAGCTCCTTGGCGCGCACCGCCCGGGTGATCCAGGCGCGGTCCAGGACGCGCCGCTCATCGGCCTCGGCCACGAGGTCCTCGGACTGGTTGTAGTCGCCGTCGGCGGCCTGCACCGCCCAGAGGTGGACGGCGACGCCGTGCTCCTTGGCCGACATCAGCCCGGGCAGCAGATCCCCGTCGCCGGTGACGAGGACGATGTCGGAGCAGGCCCGGTTGCGGGCGAGCTCGGTGAGCTCGGCGTGCATGGCGGCGTCCACGCCCTTCTGGGCCCAGCGGCCGTCGCTGCGGGTGAGCGCGCCGAGCCGCACGGTCACCCGGGGCATCACGCGCAGCCGCCGGTGCTCGGGCTGGGGTACGCGGTCGGGGGCGCCGTCGAACCAGTAGATCCGCAGCAGCGGGCGCTCGGTCTCGGCCTCGGCCCGCTCCCGCAGGCCCTGGATGAGGGTCGCGTGGTCAACGGAAATACGCGATCGGGCGGGCTCCCCGGCCAGCAGGCTCGCGGCGGCGCCCAGCAGGTACCCGGCGTCCACCAGGACGACGCAGCGGTCCACGTTCCACCCTCTTCCCTGACGAATCCAGTCCTCGGTCGCCCCCCGCGCACAGCCGTCCCCGGATGCGGTCTTTCGGCTTTCCTTCGAGTCTGCCCGACCGTGCGGGGGTTATCAGTCCGAACTGGATCACCGGCGTGGCGGATACGGCTTACCCGCCAAGACCCCCCTTCTCACTCACCGTAATTGCCCGAAATGCACGGGTCACCGCGGCATGTCACTGTTCTTCCCGAAGGGCTTCTTCCGAAGGGCATCTCCCGGAAGGCCCTGCACCGGGGGGCTGATCCCAACTGGAGGAACACCACCATGGGCAAGAACAAGAACCGCGATCGCAAGCAGCAGCAGGAGCGGCGTCAGGAGCGCGGCATGGCCGACCGCCCCGCCGACCAGCAGTCCTCGATGGACGCGCAGTCGCAGGCGATGCGGTCGGAGGGCAGCCCCTCGGCGCCGCGCAAGGACCGGCAGAAGAGCTTCGGCCACAACTGACGCACCGCGCACCGGCGCTGGGCCACCGCGGCGGCAGGCCGTGTGACATGGCCACAAGGGGCGCGCCCGACACGGGCGCGCCCCTTGGACGTTATTTCATCGCCTTCGTCAGCGCCGGGCGGTCACCCGGCCGGGCAGGAAGCCCCCAACTGCGGCGGTCACCCGGCCAGGCAGGACGCCCCCAACAGCACCTTGAGATCCCCGAAGAGGGCCGGGTCGGCGGTGACGCGGTGCCGGTCGAGCCGCAGCACGGTGGTCTTCCGCGCCCCCTGGAGCTTGATCCGCACCTCGGTGGAGCCGCGGTGGTGGGTGAGCACCTCGCCCAGCTTCTCGACCAGCGGCGGGGTGACCTTGACCGTGGGAATGGTGATCGTCACGGGCGCGTTGGCGCCCGCCTCGGACAGATCGGGGACCATCAGCTCCATGGCGACCAGCCGGGGCACGTCCTCGCGCTTGTCCAGCCGACCCTTGACGAAGACGACCACGTCCTCGATCAGCTGGGTGGAGACCAGCTGATAGGTGGCCGGGAAGAACATGCACTCGATGGAGCCGGCCAGGTCTTCCACGGTGGCGATGGCCCAGGCGTTCCCCTGTTTGGTCATCTTGCGCTGGAGACCGGAGATGATGCCGCCGATGGTGACGATCGCGCCGTCCGCGTGCTCACCGCCGGTGAGCGCGGAGATCGCGGCATCCGCCTTCTCGTTCAGCACATGCTCGATGCCGAACAGCGGATGGTCGGAGACATACAGGCCCAGCATCTCCCGCTCCTGGGCCAGCAGATAGCTCTTGTCCCATTCGACGTCCGCGAACTCGACGTCGAGCCCGAAGCCAGGCCCGTCGCCGTCCCCGCTGTCGCCGCCCATGCCGCCGAAGAGGTCGAACTGCCCCTCGGCCTCCTTGCGCTTGACCGCGACCACATTGTCGATCAGGGCTTCGTAGTGTGCCGTGAGCCCCTTACGGGTGTGGCCCATCTCGTCGAAGGCGCCCGCCTTGATCAGCGATTCGGTGGTGCGCTTGTTGCAGACGACCGCCTCGACCTTGTCCAGGTAGTCCGGGAACGAGGTGTACTTCCCCTTGGCCTTACGGCCGCGGATGATCGCCTCCACCACGTTCTGACCGACGTTACGGACCGCCGTGAGACCGAAGAGGATCACATCGTCACCCTGGGCGGTGAAGTTGGCCTCGGACTCATTGACGTTCGGCGGCAGCACCTTGATGCCCATGCGGCGGCATTCGTTCAGATAGACCGCCGACTTGTCCTTGTCGTCGCGGACCGAGGTGAGCAGCGCCGCCATGTACTCGGCGGGGTAGTTGGCCTTGAGGTACGCGGTCCAGTAGGTGACCAGGCCGTACGCGGAGGAGTGCGCCTTGTTGAACGCGTATCCGGCGAACGGGACCAGGACGTCCCACACCGCCTGGATGGCCTCGTCGGAGTAGCCGCGCTCGCGGCAGCCCTTCTGGAAGGGCACGAACTCCTTGTCGAGGACCTCCTGCTTCTTCTTGCCCATCGCGCGGCGCAGCAGGTCGGCCTGTCCGAGCGAGTAGCCCGCGAGCACCTGGGCGGCCTTCTGCACCTGCTCCTGGTACACGATGAGGCCGTAGGTGATGCCCAGGACCTCCTTGAGCGGCTCCTCCAGCTCGGGGTGGATCGGGGTGATCTCCTGCTGGCCGTTCTTCCGCAGCGCGTAGTTGATGTGCGAGTTCATGCCCATCGGGCCCGGCCGGTAGAGGGCCGAGACGGCGGAGATGTCCTCGAAGTGGTCGGGCTTCATCATGCGCAGCAGGGAGCGCATGGGGCCGCCGTCGAACTGGAAGACGCCCAGGGTGTCACCGCGGCAGAGCAGTTCGAAGGTCTTGGGGTCGTCCAGGGACAGATCGAGCATCTTCAGGTCGACGCCCTTGTTGGCGCGCACCATCTTGACGGCGTCGTCCATGATGGTGAGGTTGCGCAGGCCCAGGAAGTCCATCTTCAGCAGGCCGAGCGACTCACAGGTGGGGTAGTCCCACTGGGTCACGACCTGGCCGTCGTTCTTCGGCGAGAAGACGGGCACATGGTCGGTGACCGTCTCGCTGGACATGATCACGCCGGCCGCGTGCACGCCCATCTGCCGGACCAGGCCCTCGATTCCGCGCGCGGTGTCGATGACCTTCTTCACATCCGGCTCGTTCTCGTACATCCCGCGCACCTCGCCCGCCTCGCTGTAGCGGGGGTGCTTCTCGTCGGTGATGCCGGAGAGCGGGATGCCCTTGCCGAGGACGTCGGCGGGCATGGCCTTGGTGATGCGGTCGCCCATCGCGTACGGATAGCCGAGGACCCGGGCGGAGTCCTTGATGGCGTTCTTGGCCTTAATAGTGCCGTACGTACCGATCTGGGCGACCTTGTCGGCGCCGTACTTCTCGGTCACGTACCGGATGACCTCACCGCGCCGACGCTCGTCGAAGTCGATGTCGACATCGGGCATGGACACACGCTCGGGGTTGAGGAACCGCTCGAAGATCAGCCCGTGCTCGACCGGGTCGAGGTCGGTGATGCCCAGGGCGTACGAGACGATCGAACCGGCCGCGGAGCCTCGGCCGGGGCCCACCGCGATGCCGTTGTTCTTGGCCCACATGATGAAGTCCGCGACCACGAGGAAGTACCCCGGGAACCCCATCTGGATGATGACGTCCATCTCGTACTCGGCCAGCTTCTGCCGGTCCTCGGGGACGCCGCCGGGGAAGCGCTGGGCCATCCCCTTGCGGACCTCCTCCTGGAACCAGGTGACCTCGGTGTACCCCTCGGGCACGTCGAACCGCGGCATCAGGTCGCGCTTTTCGAACCAGCCGTTGTTGTCGATCTGCTCGGCCACCAGGAGGGTGTTGCGGCACCCCTCCTGCCAGGCGTCCGAGGAGTCGATGGCGTACATCTCGTCGGTGGACTTGAGGTAGTAGCCGGTGCCGTCGAAGCGGAAGCGGTCCGGGTCGGAGAGGTTCTTGCCGGTCTGGACGCACAGCAGCGCGTCGTGCGCCACGGACTCGCGGGAGTAGGTGTAGTGCGAGTCATTGGTGACCAGCGGCGGGATGTCCAGCTTCTTGCCGATCTCCAGCAGCCCGTCCCGGACCCGGCGCTCGATCTCGATGCCGTGGTCCATCAGCTCCAGGAAGTACCGCTCCTTGCCGAAGATGTCCTGGTACTCGGAGGCGGCCTTGAGGGCCTCGTCGAACTGGCCGAGCCGCAGCCGGGTCTGGAGCTCGCCCGAGGGGCAGCCGGTGGAGGCGATCAGGCCCTCGGACCACTGGGCGATGGTCTCCTTGTCCATCCGCGGCCACTTGACGAAGTAGCCCTCCATATAGGCGTCCGAGGAGAGCCGGAAGAGGTTGTGCAGACCGGTCTTGTTCGACGCCCAGATGGTCTTGTGGGTGTAACCACCGGAACCGGAGACGTCATCGCGCTTCTGGTGCGGCTGGCCCCACTGGACACGCCGCTTGTAGCGCCGCGACTCGGGGGCCACATACGCCTCGATGCCGATGATCGGGGTGATCCCCGCGCTCGTCGCCTGCTGATAGAAGTCGTACGCGCCGTGGAGGTTGCCATGGTCGGTCATGGCGATGTGGGTCATGCCCATCTCATTGCACGCGTTGAACATGTCCTTGAGCCGCGCCGCACCGTCCAGCAGCGAGTACTGGGTATGGACATGCAGGTGCGTGAAGGGCGGCTTGGTCACGGTGGAAGACCTCCGGCGAACAATCGATGACGGCAGGGCGAGACAGCTCCGAAGGTTACCCCTCCGCACTGACAACGGCCGGGCACTCGCGAGTAGCCTCAGGCGTTGATCCCGACGGGTCATCCGGTCTTCCCGCGCACCCGGCGAGACGGAACATACCCTGTCGTATCCGCACCACCGATCATCTCTCTCATGCCCCAGGAGGCGTTCCGCGATGTCGACCCAGCAGACCCAGGCGGAACAGCGCGGCGAGCACATCCTCGCCGTATTCGACACCGCCTTCGGCGAGCTGCTCGCCGCCGACCCGGCCGCCTTCCGCGTCAAGTTCCGGAAGATGGCCGCCTCGGCGTTCGCGTTCTACCGCGGTACCGCCTGCCTGTTCTATTCCGATGTGGAGCGGGAGCGCTCCGGCGGGCCGTACCTGGACGACCGCACCAGCCGGGTGTGGATCCACGGCGACCTCCACGCCGAGAACTTCGGCACCTACATGGACGCCAACGGCCGGCTGATCTTCAATGTGAACGACTTCGACGAGGCGTACGTCGGCCCCTTCACCTGGGACCTCAAGCGCTTCGCCGCGTCCGTGGCGCTCATCGGCTACACCAAGGCGCTCAGCGACGAGAAGATCACCGAGCTGGTGCGGACGTACGCCGGCGCCTACCGCGAGCGCGTCCACGCCCTGGCCACCGGCGCCAAGAACGACGAGGTGCCGCCCTTCACCCTGGAGACCGCGGAGGGCCCGCTGCTGGACGCGCTGCGCGACGCCCGCTCGCTGACCCGCTTCGGGCTGCTGGACTCGATGACCGAGATCCGCGACTTCGAGCGCCGCTTCACGGCCGGCGGCGGGTCCATCGAGCTGGACGCGGCCACCCGCTACAAGGTCCTGGCCGCCTTCGACGGCTATCTGGAGACGCTCCCCGAGTCCAGTCTCTCGCGCCCGGACTCCTACCGCGTCAAGGACGTGGTGGGCCGCCGGGGCATCGGCATCGGCAGCGCCGGGCTGCCCTCGTACAACATCCTTCTGGAGGGCAACAGCGACGCCCTGGAGAACGATGTGGTGATCTACATGAAGCAGGGGCAGACCCCGGCGGTCTCCCGGCACATCACCGATGAGCAGGTGCGGTCGTACTTCCACCACGAGGGCCACCGCACGGTGATCTCCCAGCGTGCGCTCCAGGCCCACGCCGACCCGTGGCTGGGCTGGACCGAGCTGGACGGGGCGGGGCAGTTGGTCGCCGAGGTGTCGCCGTACGCGGTGGACCTGGACTGGTCCGACATCGACGACCCGGCCGAGATCGCGGCCGTCGTGGCCGACCTGGGCCGGGCCACGGCCACCATGCACGCGGCCGCGGACGACCAGAGCGGCCACTCGCTGGTGCCGTTCTCCACCGAGCGGGCCATCGACGCGGTGATCGCCGCCGACGAGGACGGCTTCGCCGAGCTCCTGGTGGACTTCGCGCACTCCTACGGTGCGCGCGCCCGCGCCGACCACCAGATCTTCGTGGACCTCTTCCGCAACGGCCGCATTCCCGGCCTCTGATCGCCTCCCCCGGGGGGCGCCCCGTCCCCCGGGGCCGTTGATCGTCACCCCGGCCATGGCCGGGGTGCGCCCGCCCCCCTATCGTTGTCTGTCATGTGGCCTGGACAGCAGCCGCCGGGGGGCGAGCGAGACCCGCAGCAGAATCCGTACCAGCAGCCGGGTCATCCGCCGCCCCCGGATCAGCCTCCGGGCTTCCCGTCCGCTCCCCCGCCGCCCCAGGGCCCACCGCCCGGCCCGGGTGGCGGGCCCTGGGGCGGCGCTCCCGCACCGGCGGACCGGCAGCGCAAGGGCGGCCTTACAGCCGTCATCGCGGTGGCGGCCGCCGCCGCGGTGGTCGCGGGCGTCCTCGTGTTCACGGATGACGACCAGGGCTCCCGGGTCGGCGCGTCGGACGATGTCGTCCAGGGCCCGCCGGGCTCGGGCGGTTCCGGGGACCCGGACGGCTCCGGTGGCTCACAGGGCCCGGGAAACCTCGTCACGCCCGCCCACAGCTCCGGGCCGAGCGGCACCACCGTGGTGATCGGCGAGGCCGATGCCGAGCACACCCTCGACGTCTACGAGGATCTGCGCTGCCCGCCGTGCGCCTCCTTCGACCAGGCGGTCGGGCCGACCATCGCCAAGGACATCAAGGCCGGCAAGTACAAGGTCTCGTTCCACTTCGCCGCCATCCTCGACAAGAGCATGGGCGGCAGCGGCTCCGCGAACGCCCTGAGCGCCCTCGGGGCGGCGCTGGACGTGAGCACCGACACCTTCCTCGACTACAAGGCCGCCCTGATGTCGTCGAAGAACCACCCCGAGGAGAGCAAGGACTCCTACGCCGACGACGACCGGCTGCTGGCCGTCTCCCAGGAGGTGTACGCGCTCAAGACGAACGCCTCCTTCCGGGAGGCTCTGCGCGAGGGCACCTACGACCCGTGGGCGAAGAAGATGATCGCCGACTTCGACGCCTCCGGGGTGAACGGCACCCCCACCGTCAAGCTCGACGGCTCCCAGCTGACCGGCGGCGGCTCCACCCCCGCGACCGCGGCGGAGTTCACGGAAGCGGTGAACAAACAGCTCAAGGGGTGAACCAGCAGGTCAGGCGGGGTAGCCAAGCGCCGGGCCGACTCTTCACATGGTCCCTACAGCCGTTCATGGCAGAATTCGAAGTCATGGATGGCACCGGACCGCAGCTGAGGGCAGTGCGCGCGGCGCTCTTCACGGCGCTGTGCGTCACGCTGTCCTCGGCTTCGCATGTCCTGCTGTCGCGGGCCCCGCTTCCGCTGGGCACCGTCGCCGCGCTCGCGGTGGCCGTCTTCGCCGTCGCGTACGCCCTCGCGGGCCGGGAGCGGGGCTTCTGGTCCATAGCGGCCCTGATGATCCCCCTGGAGCTGGCCGCCGACACGATCTTCACCACCGGCCAGCAGGCGTGTTACGGACAGTCCGGCGGCCCGGTGGCGGGCTCCCTGCGCTCCATGGGGGTCACCGTGCTGTGTGGCGGTGGCGACCTCGGCGGTCCGCTGCCCGGGGTCTCCCAGAACGGCGTCGCCACCCCGCTGGCGGCCGCCGTGAGCACCGCCACCCCCTGGCTGCTGCTCGCCGCGCATATCGCGGTGGGTCTGATCGCCTCGGCCTGGCTGCGGCGCGGCGAGGCCGCCCTGAGCCGTCTGCTGGCCTCCGTGGCCGCCTTCGCCTTCCGGCCGCTGCTGCTGGCCGTCGCGGTCCACGCGGCGGTCCTGCTGCCCCACCGCCGGGCCCCGCGGCCCGTACGGCCGGTGCGCCCGGCGCCCGCCCTCCCTCTCCTCGTGCACTCCGTGGTGCGTCGTGGACCGCCCCGCTCGGCCGCTGCCTGAGCACAGCGCTCCACACCCTCGTACGCATCACTGACGACGCACACCCACGGAGATCGAACCATCATGAGCAATCGCAACAGCCAGCAGAACAAGCAGGCCGCGCGCGAACGGCTGCGCGCCGAGCGCGAGCGCCAGGCCAAGAAGGACCGGATGCGGCGCCAACTGTTCGTCGGCGGCGCCGTCGTCGCGGTCCTCGCGATAGCCGGCGGCATCGGCTACGCCGTCACCAACATGAGCTCGGACAACCCCAACGAGAAGTGGCGGGCGGCGGCCGAGAAGAAGACGTTCGCCAAGCCCGCCAACGCCACCGGCCCCCAGGGCACGACGGTCGTCATCGGCGACAAGAAGGCCAAGAACACCCTGCACGTCTACGAGGACATGCGCTGCCCGGTCTGCGCCCAGTTCGAGAAGTTCACCGGCCCGACCGTGCTCAAGGACATCAAGGACGGCACCTACAAGGCGCAGTTCACCATGGGCACCTTCCTCGACGACAACAAGCAGCAGCCCGGCGCCGGGTCGAAGAACGCGCTGAGCGCGCTCGGCGCGGCCCTCAACGTCAGCCCGCAGGCGTTCCTGGACTACAAGGAGGCGCTGTACGCGCCGAAGAACCACCCGCAGGAGACCGATGACGCCTTCGCGAACGACCAGAAGCTGATCGACGTCGCACAGCAGGTCAAGGAGCTGAAGGGCAACACGGCCTTCGAGAAGGCCGTGAAGAACGGCACCTACGACCGGTGGGCGCTGGCCATGTCCAAGTCGTTCAACGACACCAAGGACGTCGACGCCACCCCGTCCTTCAAGATGAACGGGAAGAAGCTGATGGTGGGCCAAAACCCGCCGATGACCCCGGACCAGTTCACCCCGCTCGTCAAGCAGAACCTCAAGAAGTAACGTCCGGCCCTTCTCAGGCCGAGTCGGCGGGCGTGCCCTCGAGGGCGCGCCCGCCGACGGCGTTATGGCCCGGTGCCGTTGGTGACCTGGCGGCGACGGGTGGGCGAACATCCCCCAAGTCCCCTGTCCGCGCGGGCTACTTGTCAGTAATCTCCTCGGCCGTGACCGACCTCCACATATCGCGCCGAAGCGCCGTCACGGCCGCGGCGGCCGCCGCCGCCCTGCTGCCCCTCGTCCCGGGCCCCACCGCCACCGCCGCCTCCGGGCCCGCCTTCCTGCACGGCGTCGCCTCGGGCGACCCGCTGCCCGACGGGATCCTGCTGTGGACCCGTATCACGCCCGCCCCCGACGCCGTGCCCGGCTCGGGGCTCGGGCCCGCCGTCGAGGTGACCTGGGAGGTCGCCGAGGACCGGGACTTCCGCTCGGTCGTCGCCCACGGCACCGTCAAGGCCGCCGCCCAGACCGACCACACCGTCAAGGCCGATGTGCGCGGGCTGCGGCCCGCCACCGGTTACTTCTACCGCTTCGGCGTGGACGGCGGCGTCCGCTCCCCCGTGGGGCGCACCCGCACCGCCCCCGCGCACGACGCGGCGACCGAGGGGGTGCGCTTCGGCGTGGTCTCCTGCGCCAACTGGGAGGCGGGCTGGTTCTCCCCGTACCGCCATCTGGCCGCCCGCACCGATCTGGACGCGGTGCTCCATCTGGGCGACTACATCTACGAGTACAAGAGCGGCGAATACCCGGAGGCCAGGTACGTCGTCCGTCCGCACGCCCCCACCCACGAGATCGTCGCACTCGCCGACTACCGCGTCCGGCACGGGAACTACAAGACCGACCCCGACGCCCAGGCGCTGCACGCCGCGCTCCCCCTGATCGCGATCTGGGACGACCACGAGTTCGCCAACGACGCCTGGTCCGGCGGGGCGGAGAACCACACGCCCGGCACCGAGGGGGCGTGGGCCCAGCGGGTGACCGCCGCCAAGCAGGCGTACTTCGAGTGGATGCCGGTGCGCCCCTCCACCCAGGGCACCACCTACCGGCGGCTGCGCTACGGCAGCCTGGCCGAACTCCACCTGCTCGACCTGCGCTCGTTCCGCTCCCAGCAGGCGGCCACCGGCAGCGGGGACGTGGACGACCCGGAGCGCACCCTGACCGGGCGCGCCCAGCTCGACTGGCTGAAGTCGGGCCTGACCGCCTCGGACACCACCTGGCGGCTGGTGGGCAACTCGGTGATGATCTCACCGGTCGCCTTCGGGGCCCTCCCCGCCGAGCTGCTGGGCCCGCTGGCCGAGTTGCTGGGGCTGCCCAAGGGCGGGCTGGCCATCAACACCGACCAGTGGGACGGCTATACGGACGACCGGCGCGAGCTGCTCGCCCACCTCACCGCCCACGGGATCGGCAATACGGTCTTCCTCACCGGTGACATCCATATGGCGTGGGCCAACGACGTACCGGTGAAGGCCGCCACCTATCCGCTCTCCCGGTCGGCCGCGACCGAGTTCGTGGTCACCTCGGTGACCTCGGACAACCTCGACGATCTGCTGCATGTGGCGCCGCAGACGGTGTCCCTGGCGGCGGCCGCCGCGATCAGGGCCGCCAACCGCCATGTGAAGTGGGTGGACATGGACTCACACGGCTACGGCGTGCTCGATGTCACCCCGCGGCGGGCCCAGATGGACTACTACACCGTCTCCGACCGGACCGATCCGCACGCCACGAGCGCCTGGACGCGGTCGTACCGCACCCAGGCGGGCAGCCAGAAGATCGAGCGCGCCGACGCGCCCGTGCGCTAGAGACTCGCCCCGTGCGTTAGAGACTCGCCCGTGCGCCAAGGGCTCAGAGGCTCGCCAGGAAGCCGAGCGCCACCCGCCAGGTGGCCTCGGCGGCCTCCTTGTCGTAGTCCGGCAGCTCGGGGTCGGTGAAGATGTGCCCGGCCCCGCCGTAGCGGAAGACCTCCACATCGGCACCGGCCCGCCGCATCCGCAGGTACCAGGCGTTGAGCCAGTCGTGCGGCTCGAACGGGTCGGGGTCGGCCACATGGAGCTGCACCGGCAGGTCGTCGGCCGCGGCGTCGTCGGCGATGTCCGAGGTGCCGTGCAGCAGGAGCAGTCCGCGCGCCTTGTCGTCGGCCAGCGCCAGGTTCTGCGCGAGGGAGCCGCCGAGCGAGAACCCGGCGTAGACCAGCCCGCGGTCCGAGTACGGAGCGGCGGCGGCGATGGCCCGTTTCAGCAGCTCGTCCCGGCCGATCCGCTCCTTGATCACCATGCCGTCCTCGACGGTCTCGGCGGTCTGCCCCTCGTACAGGTCCGGCACGACCACCTCATGCCCGGCCGCGCGCAGCCGGTCGGCCGCCTCGTGGACGGCGGGCCGCAGTCCGTACGCGGAGTGGAACAGCACAATCGTCGAGGTATCGGCCACCGCCGTCACTTTCCTTCCCGTTTCACTTTCCGTGGATCGCCCCCTCCTATCGTGCCAGTCACAGTCTGAGGACACCGGATCCGGGGAAGGCGGCACAGGACGCCCTGGAGTCTCCCCTGGGGAAGGATGAGGTAGGTGTCCATGGAGGACGTGCTGCGTCCGCTCATCGTCATCGGCGGCTCACTGGCAATCACGCTGTTCATCGGCTGGGCCGTCGACTGGCTGCTGCGGAGGGTCGACGCCCGGCATCCCGAGACCCCCCTGTGGGGCCATCTGCGCCGCTGCCGGCTCCCTCTTCAGGTGACCGTGTGCACGGCGTTGCTGAGCGGTTCGTACGACAAGACCGAGGCGAGGGTCGTCAAGGAGCACGGGTCGGCGATCGGCCAGTTGCTCGCGCTGGTGCTCATCGCGGCCACGGCGTGGCTCATGGTGCGGGTCTCCTCGGCCGTGGTGGAGTCCTCCTACTTCCGCTACGCCTCCTCCAGCGCGCACGACCCCGCGCGGGTGCGCCGGGTGCGCACCCAGGTGACGCTGATCCAGCGGGTGGTGGCCGCGATCGTCGGCGTGGTGGCGGCCTCCGCCATGCTGCTGACCTTCCCGACCATGCGCACGGTCGGCACCTCCATGCTGGCCTCCGCCGGGATCCTCGGGGTGGTCGCCGGTGTGGCCGCCCAGTCCACGCTGGGGAACCTCTTCGCGGGGCTCCAGATCGCCTTCGGCGACATGGTGCGGATCGGCGACACGGTGGTCGTGGACGGCGAGTGGGGCACGGTCGAGGAGATCACGCTGACCTTCCTGTCCGTACGGACCTGGGACGAGCGCCGGATCACCATGCCGGTGTCGTACTTCACCAACAAGCCGTTCGAGAACTGGTCACGCGGCGGCACCCAGAAGGTGGCCACGGTCTTCTTCCACCTGGACCACACCGCGCCGATCGAGGAGATGCGGGAGCACCTGCGCGAGATCGTGCAGAAATCCCCGGCCTGGGACGGCCGGGACTGGAATCTGGTGGTGACGGACACCACCCCGAGCACCATCCTGGTGCGGGCGCTCATCACGGCGCGGGACCCGGACGACGCGTGGACCGTGCGCTGTGAGGTGCGCGAGAAGATGATCACCTGGCTGCGGGACGCCCATCCGTACGCCCTGCCGCGGATCGCCACCGCCCCGGCCGCGCAGGCCCCGCAGGCGCTGTTGGAGAGCGAGCGCCGCCGTGAGCGCCACGATCACTTCGCCCGCTTCGAGGAAGGGCTGCGCAAGGACGCCCGGCACCCACGGTGAGCCCGGCGGCGCGCCGCTACAGCGACCGCCGCATCGCTCGCCAGTCGCTACAGCGACCGTCGCATCGCCCGGTGCGGGATGCCGCTGCCCTCGTCGAACTCGGGGCCGAACGCCTCGTAGCCCAGCCGCTCGTAGAAGCCGAGCGCATGGGTCTGGGACTCCAGATAGACCTCGGCCAGACCGCGCCGGTGGGCCTCCGCCTCGACGGCCCGGACCAGCTCGGCCCCCAGCCCCGTGCCCCGCGCCGCGCGGGCCACCGCGAGGCGGCCGAGCACGGCGGTGGTGGCGCCGTCGACACCCGCGCGGCCGTACTTCTTGTCCGCGGCCGCGCCGTGCAGAAAGCGGACGGTGCCCACCGGGCGGCCCCCGTCGTCGGTGGCCAGGAGGTGGACGGCGTGCGCGTCGTACGCGTCCATCTCCTCTTCCTCGGGGATCCGCTGCTCCACCACGAAGACCTCGCGGCGGACCGCGAAACAGCCGGAGAGGTCCCCGTCGGTCACGACCTCGATCACGCGCTCTCCGCCTTCACGATGTCCAGCGCCCCGCGCAGGTCGTCCGGGTAGCGGCTCTCGAACTCGACCCATCCGCCGTGCGCGGGGTGCTCGAAGCCGAGCCGCACGGCGTGCAGCCACTGCCGGGTCAGCTTCAGCCGCTTGGCGAGCGTCGGGTCCGCGCCGTAGGTGAGGTCGCCGACGCAGGGGTGGCGGTGGGCCGCCATGTGCACCCGGATCTGGTGGGTGCGGCCGGTCTCCAGCTTGATGTCCAGCAGGCTCGCGGCCCGGAACGCCTCGATGAGGTCGTAGTGGGTGACGCTCGGCTTGCCGTCCGCGGTCACCGCCCACTTGTAGTCGTGCTGAGGATGGCGGCCGATCGGGGCGTCGATGGTGCCGCTCAGCGGGTCCGGGTGGCCCTGGACCAGCGCGTGGTAGCGCTTGTCCACGGTGCGCTCGCGGAACTGCTGCTTGAGCACGGAGTACGCGAGCTCGGACTTGGCGACGACCATCAGCCCGGAGGTGCCGACGTCCAGCCGGTGCACGATCCCCTGGCGCTCGGCGGCGCCCGAGGTGGAGACCCGGAAACCGGCGGCGGCGAGCCCGCCGATCACGGTGGGGCCGCTCCAGCCGGGGCTGGGGTGGGCGGCGACGCCGACCGGCTTGGAGACGACCACGATGTCCTCGTCGTCGTGCACGATCTCCATGCCCTCGACGGGCTCGGCGACGATCCGCACCGGCGGCGCGGCCTGCGGCATCTCGACCTCGAGCCAGGCACCCCCGGAGACCCGGTCGGACTTCCCGGCGACACTGCCGTCGAGCTGCACCTTTCCGGCGGCGGCGAGCTCGGCCGCCTTGGTCCGGGAGAAACCGAACATACGGGCGATCGCGGCGTCGACGCGCTCGCCCTCCAGACCGTCCGGTACGGGCAGGGTGCGGATCTCGGGAATCGTACTCACCCGACGAGTATGCCGGACCGGGAGCACCGGTTCGTACGCCCGTCGGATACGCCCTCCCGGGGACCGGACCGGTGTCGGCCCCGGTCAGTCCTTGTGGACCGTGCCGTCCGGGTCCAGACCGCGGAAGGACAGGATCACGATCAGGAAGCCACCGCACACGATGGCCGAGTCGGCGAGGTTGAAGACCGCGAAGTGGGAGGGCGCGATGAAGTCGACGACCGCCCCCTGGAAATCCCCGGGCGCCCGGAAGACCCGGTCGGTGAGATTGCCGAAGGCGCCGCCGAGCAGCAGCCCGAGCGCGATGGCCCAGGGCAGGCTGTGGAGCTTGCGGGCCAGCCGCGCGATCACCACGATGACGCCGACCGCGATCACCGTGAAGACGATGGTCATGGCCTCGCCGAAGCCGAACGCGGCCCCCCGGTTGCGGATCACCTCGAACTGGAGCCAGGTGCCGATCACCTCCACCGGAGCGTGGTGCTCCAGCTTCGCGACCACGGCCAGCTTGCTGGTCAGATCGATCAGATAGGCCAGCGCCGCGACCGCGAGGAGCACCCCGACACGCCGCTTCCCCCTGTCCGGCGCGGCCTCACCGGATCCGGCGGCGCTGGTCCCGGCGCCCCCCTCTGCCTTCCCCGCGTCCGGCGTACCGATGGCCTGCTCCGCCTCTGTCACGTGAGTCCCTCAACCTCGTGAGTCTGTCTCCCCCTGTGAGGGACGAGGGTACGGCACACGCGTACGGGCGTCAGCGCCGCTCCTGGCGCTGCTTGCACTCGACACACAGCGTGGCCCGGGGGAACGCCTGCATCCGCGCCTTGCCGATCGCGTTGCCACAGCTCTCGCACAGCCCGTACGTCCCGGTGTCCAGCCGATCCAGGGCCCGCTCGGTCTGGAGCAGCATCTCGCGGGCGTTTCCGGTCAGGGCCATCTCATGCTCGCGGGTGATGTTCTTGGTGCCGGTGTCGGCCTGGTCGTCGCCCGCGCCGTCGCCGGAATCGCGCATCAGCCCGGTGATCGCCTCCTCGGAGGCGAGGATCTCGGTGCGCAGCCGGCCGGCCTCGGTCAGCAGCCCGGCGCGCGCCTCGTCCACCTCCTCGGCCGACCAGGGGTCCTCGCCCGGCCGGACCGCGAGCTCGCCGGGGTCGACGAGGGCGCCCGCCGCACGGGCCTTGGGCAGGGGCGGCGCGGTCGTCGTGGCCTTCTTGCCAGTCGGCGCACCACCCGAGGTTTTCTTCGCAACCACTTTCCTGGCTCCCGTCTTCTTCGCGGGCACCGCCTTGTCGGCGGGCGCGGCCTTCTTGGCGGGCGTCTCCGACTTCTTCTTCGGTGCGCTCTTCTTCGCCGCCTTGGCGGCGCCTTGCGCGGCGGCCCTGCCGGGTGCCGCGGTCTCGTTGACGGCCTTCTTGCCCGAGGCGCTCTTCTTGCCGGGCGCGGCCTTCGTCGCCTTCGCCGTGCTCTTCCGCACGGTGGTCTTTCTCGCCACCATGGCCGCGGCCCCTTCACATATTGTGATCTTGCGCGCGAATCGTTCCGGAACGATAAATCGACTCCGGGCGGGCGGCAACGGGGCACGCCGCCCGATTCGCCCGGCTTGCCCGTACGACAACCCGGTCTCCACCGTTGTGCCCCACTCCGCCTCCGGTAATCCGTCCGGGATCCGATACCCGGGGGTGACCCAGCGTGACCATCCGGATCGCGGCCCCCGGCGTCCGGCCATCCGGGTCAGTCGCCGGACCCGGGCGTCCCCCACTCGGCGTAGCGCCTTATTCGGTCGGCCCCGGCCTCCCCGGCCCCGTACACTGGGGCGCAGCGAAAGGCGTGGATGGGGACGAGTAGCGTCGCAGGCGGCCCAGAGCGACCCGGGGACGGTGTGAGCCCGGGGGCGAGCGCGATGTGAAGGATCACCCCGGAGCCGCCGGAAGAACGCCCGCACTGGGTCAGTAGAACCGGCATCGCGATCCCAATGAGGGGGCCGGGAGCCAGCCGCTGCCGGCCAAGGAGGGTGGTACCGCGGGAGCGCACGGCTCTCGTCCCTCCGACGGAAACGAAGAGCACGTGTCCGCCGGAGGAAGAAGAGCCCCGATGACGCCGCAGTACCGCCAGGTGCCCGCCCAGGTCGACCTGCCCGCCCTCGAGCACGCCGTGCTCGACTTCTGGCGGGAGAACAAGATCTTCGCCCGTAGCCTCGAGCAGTCCGAGGGGCGGCCCGAGTGGGTCTTCTACGAGGGCCCCCCGACCGCGAACGGCATGCCGGGCGCCCACCACATCGAGGCCCGCGTCTTCAAGGACGTCTTCCCGCGCTTCCGCACCATGCGGGGCTACCACGTCGACCGTAAGGCGGGCTGGGACTGTCACGGCCTGCCGGTCGAGCTGGCGGTCGAGAAGGAGCTGGGCTTCAACGGCAAGAAGGACATCGAGGCGTACGGCATCGCCGAGTTCAACGCCAAGTGCCGGGAGTCCGTCACCCGGCACACCGACGCCTTCGCCGAGCTCACCACCCGGATGGGGTTCTGGACCGACCTCGACGGCGCCTACTGGACCATGAACCCCGGGTACATCGAGTCGGTGTGGTGGTCCCTGAAGGAGATCTTCAACAAGGGGCTGCTGGTCCAGGACCACCGGGTCGCCCCCTGGTGCCCGCGCTGCGGCACCGGGCTGTCCGACCACGAGCTGGCCCAGGGCTATGAGACGGTCGTCGACCCCTCGGTCTTCGTGCGCTTCCCGCTGACCTCGGGCCCGCTGGCGGGCGAGGCGGCGCTGCTGGTGTGGACGACCACACCCTGGACCCTGGTCTCCAACACCGCCGTGGCCGCGCACCCGGAGGTGCGCTATGTGGTCGCCACCAACGGCGAGGAGAAGCTGGTCGTCGCCGAGCCGCTGGTCGAGAAGGCGCTCGGCGAGGGCTGGACGGTCACCGGCGAGTCCTTCACCGGGGCCGAGATGGAGCGCTGGAGCTATCGGCGCCCCTTCGAGCTGGTGGAGATCCCCGACGCCCACTTCGTCGTCAACGCCGACTATGTGACGACCGAGGACGGCACCGGTCTGGTCCACCAGTCCCCCGCCTTCGGTGAGGACGACCTGCTGACCTGCCGGGCCTACGGGCTGCCGGTGGTCAACCCGGTCCGCCCGGACGGCACCTTCGAGGAGGGCCTGGACCTGGTCGGCGGCCAGTTCTTCAAGAAGGCCGACGAGGCGCTGACGGCGGACCTCAAGGAGCGCGGGCTGCTGTTCCGGCACGTGCCGTACGAGCACAGCTACCCGCACTGTTGGCGCTGCCACACGGCGCTGCTCTACTACGCCCAGCCGTCCTGGTACATCCGCACCACCGCGATCAAGGACGCGCTGCTGCGGGAGAACGAGAAGACCAACTGGTATCCCGAGTCGGTCAAGACCGGTCGCTATGGCGACTGGCTCAATAACAACATCGACTGGGCGCTGTCGAGGAACCGCTACTGGGGCACCCCGCTGCCCATCTGGCGCTGCGCCGAGTCCCATCTCACCTGCGTCGGCTCCCTCGCCGAGCTCTCCGAGCTGACCGGCACCGACCAGAGCGGTCTGGACCCGCACCGGCCGTACATCGACGCGGTCACCTTCACCTGCACCGCCGACGGCTGCTCGCTGACGGCCGAGCGGGTGCCCGAGGTCATCGACGCCTGGTACGACTCGGGCTCGATGCCGTTCGCCCAGTACGGCTACCCGTACCGCAACAAGGAGCTCTTCGAGCGGCGCTACCCGGCGCAGTTCATCTCCGAGGCCATCGACCAGACCCGCGGCTGGTTCTACACGCTCATGGCGGTCGGCACGCTCGTCTTCGACAGGTCCTCGTACGAGAACGTGGTCTGCCTCGGTCACATCCTGGCCGAGGACGGCCGGAAGATGTCCAAGCACCTGGGCAACATCCTTCAGCCGATCCCGCTGATGGATCAGCACGGCGCGGACGCGGTGCGCTGGTTCATGGCCGCGGGCGGCTCGCCGTGGGCGGCCCGCCGGGTGGGCCACGGCACCATCCAGGAGGTCGTGCGCAAGACGCTGCTCACCTACTGGAACACCGTCGCCTTCCAGGCGCTGTACGCCCGCACCTCGGGCTGGGCCCCGTCCGCGGCCGACCCGGCCCCGGCCGAGCGGCCGCTGCTGGACCGGTGGCTGCTGGGCGAGCTGGGCACGCTCACCGAGCAGGTCACCGAGTCCCTGGAGGCGTACGACACCCAGCGCGCCGGAAAGCTGCTGTCGGCGTTCGTCGACGACCTGTCCAACTGGTACGTGCGCCGGTCGCGCCGCCGCTTCTGGCAGGGCGACGCCGCCGCGATGCGCACCCTCCACGACGTCATCGAGACGGTCACCCGGCTGATGGCACCCCTGGTGCCCTTCATCACCGAGCGGGTCTGGCAGGACCTGGTCGTCCCGGTGAGCCCGGAGGCCCCGGCCTCCGTGCACCTGACCACCTGGCCGGAGCCGGACCGGTCGATGATCGACCCGGCTCTCTCGGAGCGGATGGCGCTCGTGCGGCGCCTGGTGGAACTGGGGCGCGCGACCCGCGCGGAGTCCGGTGTGAAGACGCGCCAGCCGCTGTCGCGCGCGCTGGTCGCCGCCTCCGGCTTCGAAACCCTCGGAGCCGAACTGCGCGCCCAGATCGAGGAGGAGCTGAACGTCTCCTCGCTCGCCTCGCTGAGCGAGGTCGGCGGCTCGCTGGTCGACACGACCGCGAAGGCCAACTTCCGCGCCCTGGGCAAGCGCTTCGGCAAGGGCACCCAGCCGGTCGCCAAGGCGATCGCGGAGGCCGACGCCGCGGCGCTGTCGGTCGCGCTGCGCGAGGGGAACGCGTCGGTCGTGGTGGACGGCGAGACGGTCGCCCTCTCCCCCGACGAGGTCATCATCACCGAGACCCCGCGCGAGGGTTGGTCCGTCGCCTCCGACGCGGGCGCCACGGTCGCCCTCGACCTGGAGATCACCCCGGAGCTGCGGCGCGCGGGGCTCGCCCGTGACGCGATCCGGCTGATCCAGGAGGCCCGTAAGAACAGCGGGCTGGATGTGGCCGACCGGATCGCACTGCGGTGGCAGTCGGCGGACGAGGAGCTGCGTCAGGCTCTCGCCGACCACGCCGAGCTGATCGCGGACGAGGTCCTCGCGACCGACTTCGCCTCCGGCGACGGGGAGGAAGGCTACGGCGACGAGTTCACCGACGCCCCGCTGGGCCTCACCTTCCGCCTCCGCAAGGCGTAACCCCGGCCGGGGGTTTGTTCCCCACCCCGCCCCTCTCCACAACCGGGGCTCCGCCCCGGACCCCGGTCCTCAATCGCCGGACGGGCTGAAATCAGCCCGTCCGGCGATTGAGGACACGCCCGGAGGGCGTCCGGGGGTCCGGGGGCGGAGCCCCTGGTTCGGGAAGGGGCGGGTAGGGAAAAGCCCCCGCAGCCAGCGCGCGCACGGCAAAGGGCCGGGTCCCAGGAGGAGGCTCCTGGGACCCGGCCCTTGTGATTGCCGAACGCTCCGCGCTTACGCGCCCCGCGTCAGTTGTCGTCCTCGTCGATGAGGAAGCCCCGCATCGGGCTCGGCGCCTGCTGCATCGGCTGCGGACTCTGCGGCCGCACCGGTGCCATCGGCTGGGTCATCGCGGGAGACATCTGCTGCTGGCCACCGTAGGACGGCGCTCCGCCGTTCTGGTTGTGGCCGCCCATGGACTGGTTGCCGCCCATCGTGTGGCCACCCATCGTGCCGGCGCCGGCCGAGGCCATGGAGCCGCTCATCGAGGGGGACGGCGGCAGCGACGCGGTTGCCGGGGTGCGCGGCGGGGCGAGCGAGTCGTCGGCCTGGTTCTCCAGCTGGCGCAGCTGGCTCTCCAGGTACGACTTCAACCGCGTGCGGTACTCGCGCTCGAAGCCGCGCAGATCCTCGACCTTGCGCTCGAGCGTGGCGCGAGCGGACTCCAGGGAGCCCATCGCGACACGGTGCTTCTCCTGCGCGTCCCGCTCCAGCGCGTCGGCCTTGGCGCGGGCGTCCCGCTCCAGGCCCTCGGCGCGGCTACGGGCCTCGCCGACGATCTTGTTGGCCTCGGAACGGGCCTCCGCGATCGCCTGGTCGGCGGTCTGCTGCGCGAGCGAGAGCACGCGCGCGGCGCTGTCGCCGCCCGGGCCCTGCCCCGGCTGCGGCAGCTGCGGGCCACCGGGGCCGCCAGGACCGCCGGGGCCACCCGGGCCACCGGGACCGCCCATCGGGCCACCCATGGGCCCGCCGGGACCCATGGGTCCGTTCTGGCCCATCGGGCCGGGTCCGCCCTGCTGCATCGGGCCCGGACCGCCCTGCTGCATCGGACCGGGGCCACCCTGCTGCATCGGCCCGGGGCCGTTCTGGCCCATCGGGCCGGCCGGCAGCTGCGGGGCTCCGCCCGGGAGTTGGGGCGGGCCACCCATCTGCTGCTGGCCGGGCGGCACCGGCTGCTGCGGCGGTCCAGATATGGCGGCGGGCACGGGTGCGCCTGGCCGCTCCTGCTGTTCGGGAGGCTTGCGCATGCCTTGTTGTTGGCTCTGGGCCGCGGCACGTGTCGCGGCGGCCAGTTTGGCGCGCAGATCCTCGTTCTCCCGCAACAGCCGGGTCAGTTCGGCTTCGACCTCGTCGAGGAAGGCATCGACCTCGTCCTCGTCATAGCCTTCTCGGAGGCGGACGGTCGTGAACTGCTTGTTCCGCACGTCCTCGGGGGTCAACGGCATCTCTACTTCACCTCAACGTAGTCGTCGGCAATCGGCAAGACCGTATCGTTCACACCCTGCTCGCAAAATTGCTCACGACGGTGATCAGGATCCAGACGATGATCATCAGCACGAAGAAGGACAGGTCGAGCGCCACACCCCCGAGACGCAACGGCGGAATGAACCGCCGGAGCAGCTTGAGTGGCGGATCGGTCACAGTGTAGGTGGCCTCGAGGATGACCACCATCGCCCTACCGGGTTGCCACGAGCGCGCGAACTGGAAGACGTAGTCCATCACGAGCCTGAAGATCAGCACGATCAGGTAGCAGTAGAGCGCGATGTAGATCACCTGTAGTGCGATGCCCATCCCGCGCGTCCCTCTCCCCTGGTTCGTACTCGGCCTTTCGGCCTCGGATGACTCGGTGTTGCCGGTTTGCCGTTTTTGCGTCTCAGCTCTGGTTGAAGAACCCGCCCTCTGCGATACGGGCCTTGTCCTCCGCCGTGACATCGACGTTAGCAGGAGACAACAGGAACACCTTCTGCGTCACCCGCTCAATGCTCCCATGGAGACCGAACACCAGACCGGCCGCAAAGTCGACAAGTCGCTTCGCATCCGTGTCGTCCATCTCCGTCAGATTCATGATCACGGGAGTGCCCTCACGGAAGTGTTCCCCGATAGTACGGGCCTCGTTGTAGGTCCGGGGGTGCAGCGTGGTGATGCGGTACGGCTCCCGCTCGGACACGACCTTGGGCATGATCACTGGCGCGTTCTTCTCCAAGTTCTGACGTTCAGGTGTGATGGACGCCACGGGGGCAATTCGCGCGGGTCGCCCGGTTTCCACCGCAAGTGGGGCCGGTTCGCGTTGTGCGGGAGGGTGGACGACTCGCACAGATTCGCCCCTTTCCGGCCGCGGTTCGGTCTCCACCACCTGATGCCGCCGACGGTCCCGCTCCCGCTCGGGCTCCGGCTCGGGCTCGAACTCGTCGTCGGGGTCGAATCCCCGGCCGTCGTACCCATCGTCCTCCACGAGGCCGAGGTAGACCGCCATCTTGCGCATCGCGCCGGCCATTTTCTGCGTCCTCCGCTCTGTGGTGGATCGGCTCCGCCACCGGATGCCATGGATCCACGTGGCCCGCCCGCCTTTTGACGGGAATGACCATATTTTCTGCTGTGGTCCGACTTCTTCGCGACGTTACCGGAGCCTGGGTCGGACTCCGAGTACCGCAGTGCCGACGCGCACATGTGTCGCCCCCGCCGCCACCGCTTCCTCCAGGTCCGAGCTCATCCCCGCCGAGACCATGTTCGCAGCCGGATGGGCCACGCGCAGGCGGGATGAGATTTCCATCAGCCGGTCGAACGCCGCCCGCGGCCGCCCCTCGTAGGGACCCGACAACGGGGCGACGGTCATCAGACCGTCGAGCCGGAGCCCTTCGGCCTCGGCCACGGACTCGGCAAGCCGTTCCACTCCGTCCGGCCCAACCCCTCCGCGCTCTCCCCGGTCACTGGAGTCCACGTCGAGCGCGACCTGAATCAGGACGCCCAGTTCCCGCGCGGCCCCCACAGCCGCACGGGAGAGCGCGTCGACCAATCGCTTGCGATCGACAGATTGCACCACATCGGCGTAACTCGATACGGAACGCACCTTATTGGTCTGCAATTGCCCGACAAAGTGCCAGATCAATGGCAGATCCGCGCATTCCGCGGCTTTGGGGGCGGCCTCCTGATCGCGGTTCTCGGCGACATGCCGTACGCCGAGTTCCGCGAGCAAACGGACATCGCTCGCCGGATAGGTCTTGGTGACCACGATCAGGGTCACCTCTTCGCGCTTGCGACCGGCCCCGGCGCAGGCGGCAGAGATACGTTCCTCCACCCGGGCCAGATTCGCGGCCAGTTCCGCCTTGCGATCCGTCACAGCTCAGCCGCCCAACCAGACATAGCTCGCGAGCCGCCCCGTGGTGCGCTCGCGCCGGTACGAGAAGTGGTCCGCCGACTCCAGGGTGCAGATGTGAGATTGTCCATCCATCTCGTCCATCCGCACACCCGTGCATGCCAGTTGGGCCCGAACACCGGCCGCCACATCCACGGCGGGGGTACCCCAGCTGGTTTCGGCCCACGCCTCCGGCACCGTCCGGGCGACGTCGGCGCGCATCTCCGCGGGGACCTCGTAGCAGCGGCCGCAGACCGCGGGACCGGTGCGGGCGACGATCCGGGCGGGCTCGGCGCCCTGTTCGGTCATCGCCTTCACCACCGCCGGGACCACTCCGGCGACCAGTCCCGGCCGCCCGGCGTGGGCGGCGCCGACGACCCCGGCCACCGGATCGGCCAGCAGCACCGGGGTGCAGTCGGCGGTGAGGACGGCCAGGGCGAGGCCCCGACGCCGCGTCACCACCGCGTCCACCGCCGGGATCTCGTCGTCCGGCCACGGTCCGTCGACCACCGCGACGTCCCGGCCGTGCACCTGGTTCATCCAGACGACCGCCGCCGGGTCCAGGCTCATCGCCTTGGCGGCCAGCTCTCGGTTGGTCCGTACGGCCTGGGGGTCGTCGCCGACCGCCCCGCCGAGGTTGAGCTCCTCATACGGAGCGGCGCTCACCCCGCCCCACCGGTCGGTGAAGGCGAAGTGCGCGCCGCTCGCGTCGTGCTGTTGCGCTATCACGTCTGGTTCACTTCAAAGTCGCCGCCGAGCCATACCGGACGGCTCACTTCAGGAAGTCCGGGACGTCCAGCTCCTCGGCCTGGCTCTCCGGGTAGGGGCGAGCCGGGGGGACCTGGGGGTGCGGGGTGGGCACCGGCGGCGGCACCTCGGCGACCGGGGCCGGGTCCGCCGGGGCGGGCTCCTCCTCGCGCGGGGTGACGCTGCCGAGCCCGCCGAAGGACGGGCGGCTGCCGGTGTCCTGGCCGGCCGGGCGGTTCGAGGAGCTGCCGGATCCCTCTTCGCGGCCGCCACCGCTGTAGGAGCCGAGCACCTTGTCGCGGTTCTTCGCGGGCGGCTGACCGCCGTCGAAGCCCGCCGCGATCACGGTGACCCGGACCTCGTCGCCGAGCGCGTCGTCGATCACCGCGCCGAAGATGATGTTGGCCTCGGGGTGGGCGGCCTCGCTCACCAGCTGGGCGGCCTCGTTGATCTCGAACAGACCGAGGTCCGAGCCGCCGGAGATGGAGAGCAGCACGCCCCGGGCGCCGTCGATGGACGCCTCCAGCAGCGGCGAGGAGATCGCCATCTCGGCCGCGGCCACCGCGCGGTCGTCGCCGCGGGCCGAGCCGATGCCCATGAGCGCCGATCCGGCCTCCGACATCACGGACTTGACGTCCGCGAAGTCGAGGTTGATCAGACCCGGGGTGGTGATCAGGTCGGTGATGCCCTGAACACCCGACAGCAGCACCTGGTCGGCCGACTTGAACGCGTCGAGCACGCTCACCTGACGGTCCGAAATGGACAGCAGCCGGTCGTTCGGGATCACGATGAGCGTGTCGACCTCGTCCCGCAGACCCGCGATACCGTCCTCCGCCTGATTGGCACGGCGGCGGCCCTCGAAGGTGAACGGACGGGTGACCACACCGATCGTCAGTGCGCCCAGCGAGCGGGCGATGTTCGCGACCACCGGGGCACCGCCGGTGCCCGTGCCGCCGCCCTCACCCGCCGTCACGAAGACCATGTCGGCCCCCTTGAGGACCTCCTCGATCTCCTCGCGGTGGTCCTCGGCCGCCTTACGGCCGACATCGGGGTTGGCGCCGGCTCCCAGGCCCCGGGTGAGCTCGCGACCGACGTCCAGCTTGACGTCCGCGTCACTCATCAGCAGGGCCTGCGCATCGGTGTTGATCGCGATGAACTCGACGCCCTTGAGCCCGACCTCGATCATCCGGTTGATGGCATTCACGCCACCGCCGCCGATGCCGACGACCTTGATGACTGCGAGGTAGTTCTGCGGTGCTGCCACGTCGAAGGCCTCTCGCCTCGAGTTACGTGTCGCCACCCCGCTGTTGCCGCGGTGCGCCGACTGATGCCGAATGGGACGGTTCCGATTGCCGACCCCAACCCTAACGCTGAAGTTTAGGGTTACCAGTGCCTCTGTTTCCCGGACTCTTCGGAACAGGACACTAAGTCGACAAGTGTCGCGCGTTCAATGAACACGCCGAACCTCCCGCTTTTCTTTTCACCCTATGTGATCACCCAGCGGGCTAGCCAACCAGGGTGCTGGCCTGCCGCTATCCACGTCAACTGCGAGACACCGCGGGGGCACTCGGCGCTTGGACATCGAAGTGGTCGGCGTCCGGCCGCGCTTTCATCAGGGCGGTGAGCGCCTTCGCCTTCGCCTCGCCGCGCTCTCCGCTCCCCCAGGCGATGGTACGGCCCCCGGTCAGCTCCAGGGTGATCGAATCGTACGAGCGGACCCGGAGGGAACGGGTGTCCTGGCGGACCTTCTCGGGGAGTTGGGTGACCACCCGGACCGCCTCGCGACGCAGTCGGGTCGGGCCGAAATGGCGCGAACTCGGCGACCGATCCGACTCCATTTCCAGCAGCGGAACCCCCTTCGGGCGCTTGCTCAGCGTGGAGAACCGGACTCCCGTGGCGTCCACTTCGTGGAACTTCCCGTCCTCTTCGACAATGGCTTCGGGCCTGCGTTCCGTCACCACCAGACTGACGGTGTGCGGCCATGACCGGGATACGTCCACTTTCGCAATCCGCTTCAGCCGCTCGCGCACACGGTGTTCGATCGCTCCGCCGTCCACCGCCACCAGCGGGGTGTTCAGGGATACATCGGCGGCGTCGCGCACCTCGTCGGCGGTGAGGACGGTGGTGCCGGCGACCCGCACCCGCTCGGCCCGCAGCCAGCTCGAGCCGTAGAGCAGCCACACGGCCCCGGCGCCGAGCAGGGTCACCGCCACCGCCGTCACCAGCAGGGTGCGGCGGCGGGGCGGCCGGAGCCTGCGGCGGACCCGGAGGAGGCGTGGGGGCGGGCCGGACGGAGTCGTCCCTCGTGCGCCGCGCTCGGCGGTCGACGGTCCGGCCACGCTCCCTGCCTCCTCACGCCTGGCGGCGTGCGCTGATCGCCTCGTACACCATGCCGACCAGCAGCTCGTCGGCGTCCCTGCGGCCGAACTCGGCGGCGCGCCGGGACATCTCGTACAGCCGGTGCGGGTCGCCGAGCACCGGCAGCACATTGCTCTGCACCCACTCGGGGCTCAGCTCGGCGTCGTCGACCAGCAGCCCGCCGCCCGCCTTGACCAGCGGCTGGGCGTTGAGCCGCTGCTCGCCGTTGCCGATCGGCAGCGGGACGTAGGCGGCGGGGAGCCCGACGGCGGACAGTTCGGCGACGGTCATCGCGCCCGCGCGGCAGAGCATCATGTCGGCCGCGGCGTACGCGAGGTCCATACGGTCCACATACGGTACCGGGATATAGGGCGGCATTCCGGGCATGTTGTCAACATGCGGCAATTCGTTCTTCGGGCCGACCGCGTGGAGCACCTGGATCCCGGCGCGCTGGAGGAACGGCGCCACCGTCTGGACCACCTCGTTCAGCCGTCGCGCGCCCTGCGAGCCGCCGGAGACCAGCAGCGTCGGCAGGTTCTGGTCGAGCCCGAAGGCCGCGCGGGCCTCGGGGCGGACCGCGGCCCGGTCGAGGGTGGCGATGGAGCGGCGCAGCGGGATGCCCACATAGCGGGAGTTGCGGAGCTTGCTGTCCGGGGTGGAGACCGCCACGAAGTGGGCGTACCGGGAGCCGATCTTGTTGGCGAGGCCGGGGCGGGCGTTGGCCTCGTGGACGACGATCGGCACGCCGAGCCGCTTGGCGGCCAGGTAGCCGGGCAGGGCCACATAGCCGCCGAAGCCGACGACGCAGTCGGCCTTGGTGCGCTCCAGGATCTGCTCGGCGGCCTTGATGGTGCCGCGCAGCCGCCCGGGGACGGTGATCAGTTCGGGGGTGGGCTTGCGCGGCAGCGGTACGGCCGGGATGAGCCCGAGCTCATAGCCGCGCTCCGGTACGAGCCGGGTCTCGAGCCCGCGCTCCGTGCCGAGCGCCGTGATCCCCACGGTCGGGTCCTGCCTGCGCAGGGCGTCCGCGAGGGCGAGCGCGGGCTCGATGTGGCCGGCGGTCCCCCCACCGGCGAGTACGACATGCACCGAAATTCACCGCTCTCCGGACGGCCGCCTCTTGACGGGCCGTCTCATCGTCTTCCGTCTCACCCGAGCCAGCTTCTTCCGCAAAGCAGGCTGCCGCATGGCCAGCGCCGCCCGCGCACCGGGCTCTGCCCGTGCGAAGGCGATCAGCAGGCCGACGGCGAACATGGTCGGCAGCAGGGCGGACCCTCCGTAGGAGAACAGCGGGAGCGGAACACCCGCGATCGGCAGCAGACCCAGCACCGCGCCGATGTTGACCACGGCCTGGGCCGTGATCCAGGTGGTCACGCCTCCCGCGGCGTACCTCACGAAGGGGTCCTCCGTGCGTCCGGCCACGCGGATACCCGCATAGCCTAGAGCCGCGAAGAGAACGAGAACGGACAGCGTCCCCGCCAGACCGAGTTCCTCCCCGGTAATGGCGAAGATGAAGTCAGTATGCGGTTCGGGCAGTTCGCCCCATTTCTCCATACTTGCCCCGAGCCCTGAGCCGAACCATCCGCCGTTGGCGAGCGCGTAGATCCCGTGCACCGCCTGCCAGCACTGATCGTGCGCACCGGGCTCGGTGGCGCCGATACAGGCGAGCCGGGACATCCGGTTGGCGCTGGTCTTGATGAGCAGCATGCCGATGACCCCGGCGAAGGCGAGGACGCCCACGAAGAGCCGGGTGGGGGCGCCGGCCAGCCACAGCAGGCCGAAAAGGATCGCCGTGAGGATGATCGCGGTACCCATGTCCCCGCCCAGCATGATCAGGCCGAGGAGCATACCGGTCGCGGGCACCAGCGGGACCAGCAGGTGCTTCCACTGGGCCAGCAGCCGCTTGTCCTGTTTGCGGGCGAGAAGATCGGCGCCCCACAGGACCAGCGCGAGCTTGCCGAACTCACTGGGCTGGAGCAGGAACGGGCCGCCGAAGGAGATCCAGTTCTGGTTGCCGTTGACCGCGATGCCCATGCCCGGGACCTGCACCAGACACATCAGGAAGACCGAGACCGCGAGCAGTGGATAGGCGAAGGCGCGGTGCAGTTTGATGGGCATCCGCACGGCGAGCAGCATCAGCGCGCCGCCGAGCGCGGCGGCGAAGAGCTGTTTGCGGAAGAAGTACGACGGTGAGAGCCCGGACTGGAGCGCCTTGATCTGGGAGGCCGAGTAGACCATGACCAGCCCGAGCACCAGGATCAGCAGCGAGCCGCCGAGCAGCAGGTAGTACGCGGTCAGCGGCCGGTCCCAGGCCCGCCTGACACGCTGCTGAAGCCCGCGCAGGGCTTCAGGGACGCTCACCCTCGACGGGCGGCGCGGAGGCCGGGTGGCGCCCGCCGTACCGCGCGGACGGGCCGGTGACGCCGCCCGGCCCTTGCCCCGTACGGCCTCCCGCAGCCGCGGGGCACCGCCCGAGCGCGGCACCGGGCGGCCGGTGCCGGGGCGGGCCGTCCGGGAGCGCGGGGCGGCGGGCTGGTCGGGCGTCATGTCGTATCCCCTCCGGTTTCCCCGCGCGGGCGGTCCTCGCGGGGGACCGGCGGGCTACTGATCGTCCGGGACCCGGCCGGAGGCCAGGTCATGAACGGCCGCGGCGAAGGCGTCGCCCCGCTTGTTGTAGTTGGTGAACATGTCCATCGAGGCACAGGCCGGGGCCATCAGGACGGTATCGCCCGGCCGGGCGAGCCGCGCCGCTTCGCGCACAGCCGCAGCCATCGCCCCAGTGTCGGTCCGGTCGAGGTCCACGACCGGGACATCTGCTGCGTGTCGCGCGAGCGCTTCCCGGATCAGGGCGCGGTCGGCGCCGATCAGCACCACGCCGCGCAGCCGCTTGGCCGCCGTAAGGACGAGCTCGTCGAAGGTGGCCCCCTTGGCGAGGCCGCCCGCGATCCACACGATGTGCTCATAGGCGCCCAACGACGCCTCCGCGGCATGGGTGTTGGTCGCCTTGGAGTCGTCGACGTAGGCCACGCCGTCGACGTCCGCCACATGCTCCACCCGGTGCGGGTCGGGCCGGAAGGCGCGCAGACCGTCCCGTACGGCCGTCGGCGGGACGCCGTAGGCGCGGGCCAGGGCGGCCGCCGCGAGGGCGTTGGCGATGTTGTGCGGGGCCGGCGGGTTCACGTCGGAGACCTCGGCGAGCTCCTGCGCCTGCTTCTGCCGGTCCGGCACGAAGGCCCGGTCGACGAGGATGTCCTCCACGACGCCGAGCTGGGAGGGGCCCGGGGTGCCGAGGGTGAAGCCGATCGCCCGGCAGCCCTCCTCGACGTCGGCCGCGCGCACCAGGTCCTCGGTGGCGGGGTCGGCCACGTTGTAGACGCAGGCCACCTGGTTGCCCTCGTAGATCCGGCCCTTGTCGGCCGCGTAGGCCGCCATGGAGCCGTGCCAGTCCAGGTGGTCGGGGGCGAGGTTGAGCACCGCCCCGGAGTGGGCGCGCAGCGAGGGCGCCCAGTGCAGCTGATAGCTGGAGAGCTCGACGGCCAGCACGTCGTACGGCTCGTCGCCCAGCACGATGTCCAGGAGCGAGACGCCGATGTTGCCGACGGCGGCGGTGCGCAGCCCGGCCGCCTCCAGGATGGCCGCCAGCATCCTTACGGTGGTCGTCTTGCCGTTGGTGCCGGTGACCGCGAGCCAGGGCGGGGCGTCCTTCCCGCGCAGCCGCCACGCCAGCTCCACATCGCCCCAGACGGGCACGCCCGCCTCGGCGGCGGCCAGGAAGAGCGGGCTGGTGGGCTTCCAGCCGGGGGTGGTCACGATCAGCTCGGTGCCGTCGGGAAGAGTCGCCCCGTCGCCGAGGCGGACCGTGATGCCCAGTGGCTCCAGCTCGGCCGCCTGGGCGCGCTGCGGTTCGCCGTCGCTGCCGTTGACCACGGTCACCGAGGCCCCGAGGCCCCGCAGCGCACGCGCTGCGGGGACCCCGGAGACGCCGAGTCCGGCGACGGTGACCTGCCGTCCGGCGAGGTCGGACACGTCGAGGGAGGCGGCGCCCGACGTCACGAGGCCCGCCACCCCGCGTAGAAGAGGCCGAGGCCGACGATCACGCACATGCCCTGGATGATCCAGAACCGGACCACCACAAGGACTTCGCTCCACCCCTTGAGTTCGAAGTGGTGCTGGAGCGGTGCCATCCGGAAGACCCGTCGCCGGGTGAGCCGGAAGGAGCCGACCTGGATGACCACGGACAGGGTGATCAGGACGAAGAGACCGCCGAGGACGGCCATCAGCAGCTCGGTGCGGGAGCAGATGGCCAGGCCCGCGAGCGCGCCGCCGAGGGCGAGGGAGCCGGTGTCGCCCATGAAGATCTTGGCGGGCGAGGTGTTCCACCACAGGAAGCCGAAGCAGGCGCCCATCAGTGCGGAGGCGACGACCGCGAGGTCGAGCGGGTCGCGCACCTCGAAACAGGACGAGGGGTTGGTGAGGGTCAACGCGTTGGCGCAGGACTCCTGGTACTGCCAGACGCCGATGAAGGTGTAGGCGCCGAAGACCATCACGGAGGCGCCGGTGGCCAGACCGTCGAGGCCATCGGTGAGGTTCACGCCGTTCGACATCGCGAGGATCATGAACAGCGCCCAGATCGCGAAGATCACCGGGCCGAAGGACCAGCCGAAGTCCTGGACGAAGGACAGCCGGTCGGAGGCCGGGGTCTGCTGGCGCGAGTCGGCGAAGTTCAGGGCGAGGATCGCGAAGGCGACGCCGACGATCAGCTGGCCGGCCATCTTGGCCTTGGCCCGCAGGCCCAGGCTGCGCTGCTTGACGATCTTGATGTAGTCGTCCAGGAAGCCGACCAGGCCCATCCCCGCGAACAGGAAGAGCACCAGCACCCCGGAGAAGGTCGGCTGGCTGCCCGTGAGCACCTTGGTCACGGCGTAGGCGATCAGCGTGGCCAGGATGAAGGAGATGCCGCCCATGGTGGGCGTGCCCTTCTTGCTGCCGTGCGTCCGCGGGCCGTCGTCCCGGATGAACTGGCCGTAGCCCTTCCGGGCCAGCAGTTTGATCAGCAGCGGGGTGCCGATCAGGGTCAGGAAGAGACCGATGGCTCCCGAGAAGAGGACCTGCCTCATGGCGGGTACGTGGTCTTCCGCCCCCGCGGCGATCGCTTCAGCGAAGAGGGTATGCCCCATGCTCATCGGCCGGCGACCTCACCCTCACTGTCGAGCAGCGCCTGCGCGAGCGCCTCCAGGCCGACCGACCGGGACGCCTTCACCAACACGACGTCCCCCGGTCGCAGCTCGCTGCGCAGCAGATCGACCGCTGCCCGCACGTCGGACACGTGCACCGACTCCTCACCCCACGAACCCTCGTTCTTGGCGCCCATGTCCAGCCAGGCGGCCTCCTGGCCGCCGACCGCCACGAGCTTGCTGACGTTGAGCCGGACGGCCAGCCGCCCGACCGCGTCGTGCTCGGCCAGTGACTCCTCGCCCAGCTCGGCCATCGGGCCGAGCACCGCCCACGTGCGACGCCCCGGTGTGACAGCGCCCATGGCGACCAGCGCGCGCAGCGCTGCTCGCATGGACTCGGGGTTCGCGTTGTAGGCGTCGTTGACGACCGTCACGCCGTCCGAGCGCTCGGTGACCTCCATCCGCCAGCGGGAGAGCTGCCCCGCCTCGGAGAGCGCCACGGCGATCTCGTCGACGGACATGCCCAACTCATGGGCGACGGCGGCCGCGGCGAGCGCGTTCGACACGTGGTGCTCACCGTACAGGCGCATGGTCACTTCGCTGCACCCGGTAGGGGTTTGAAGCGTGAAGGCGGGGCGGCCGCCGTCGGCGAGCCGGACATTCCCGGCGCGCACATCGGCGTCCTCGGCCTCGCCGAACAGGACGGTACGGGCCTTGGTGCGCGACGCCATGGCGCGCACGAAGGGATCGTCGGCGTTGAGCACCGCCACCCCGCCCTCCACGGCGGACGGCAGGGACTCCACGAGCTCGCCCTTGGCCTCGGCGATCTGCTCCCGGCCGCCGAACTCCCCGATATGGGCGGTGCCGACGTTGAGCACGAGTCCGATACGGGGTGGGGTGAGAGTGGCCAGATACCGGATGTGGCCCTTACCGCGGGCGCCCATCTCCAGCACCAGGTGCTGGGTGGCCTCGTCGGCGCTGAGCGCGGCCACAGGCAGCCCGATTTCGTTGTTGAAGTTGCCCGGCGTCCATACGGTGGGGCCGCGGCGCTGGAGCAGCTGGGCGATGAGGTCCTTGGTGCTCGTCTTGCCGGCGGAGCCGGTGAGGGCGACCACGGTGGTGCCCAGGCGCTCCACGACGGCGCGCGCGAGCGCTCCCATGGCGGCGATGACGTCGGGGACGACGATCGCCGGTACGGGGGCGTCCGGGGTGCCGACGGGGCGGGCGGCCAGGACCGCCGCGGCGCCCGCCTCGACCGCGCCCCTGGCGAAGTCGTGGCCGTCCACGCGCTCCCCGGGGAGCGCGGCGAAGAGGCTGCCGGGCCGCACCTCACGGGAGTCGATCACGACAGGGCCCGTGACCTTCAGGTCCGGGTCCGGTATGTCGTGCGGCTGTCCACCGACTAGGCCGGCGATCTCGGCGAGGGACAGTACGATCACTGATCACCTCCGGCCGTGCGGGAGAGCTGCCTGGAGGGTGCTGGTGCGCGCATGGCGGTCTGTCATCCCTGGTCGTGTAGGTGTTTGTCCCGGTGCTGTGGGCTCGCCCCGGGGCGCGTGGCATCGCGCCTGTGGGCTCGCTCACTGAGCTCGATGGCTTCGCGGAGTACCTGGCGGTCGTCGAAGGCCCGGATCACGCCCGCGATGTCCTGGCCCAGCTCGTGGCCCTTGCCCGCCACGATGACGGTGTCACCCGGTTCGGCGCGGGCGACGGCGGCCGCGATGGCGTTGGCCCGGTCCTCCTCGACCAGCACATCACCGCGCTCGTGGGCCGGCACCTCGGCGGCGCCCGCGAGCATGGCGGCGAGGATCGCGAGCGGGTCCTCGGAGCGGGGGTTGTCGGAGGTGAGGACGGCCGTGTCGGCGTACCGGGCCACCGCGGCGCCCATGGGGCCGCGCTTGAGCCGGTCGCGGTCGCCACCGCAGCCGAGGACGGCGTGCAGCCTGCCGTCGGTCACCTTGCGGAGGGCACGCAGCACCGACTCCACGGCGTCGGTCTTGTGGGCGTAGTCGACGACCGCGAGGTAGGGCTGGCCCACGTCGACCCGCTCCAGCCGGCCCGGTACGCCGGGGACGGCGGCGACGCCGTCGGCGGCGGTCTGCGGGTCGATCCCGGCGACGGCGAGCGCGACCACGGCGGCGAGCGCGTTGGCCACGTTGAAGGGGCCCGGGAGGGGCGCGGCGGCCCGTACGGACTCACCATTCGGGCCGACGGCGGTGAAGGTCGAGCCGAGCGGGCCCACCTCGACGTCCGCGGCGCGCCAGTGGGCGTCGGGGTGGCCCTCGGCGGAGAAGGTGGTGACGGGCACCTCGGACTGCTCGATCAGGCGGCGGCCGTACTCGTCGTCGTAGTTGATCACTCCGAGGCGGCTGCGGGCCTTGGTGAACAGCTGGGCCTTGGCCTGGAAGTAGTCCTCCATACCGGAGTGGAACTCCATGTGCTCCGGGCTGAGGTTGTTGAACACCGCGACGTCGAAGACGCAGCCGTCGACGCGGCCGAGGACCAGGGCGTGGCTGGAGACCTCCATGACGACCGAGCGGACCTCGCGCTCCCGCATCACCGCGAACAGGGCCTGGAGGTCGGTGGCCTCGGGGGTGGTGCGCTCGGACTTGATGCGCTCGTCGCCGATCCGCATCTCCACGGTGCCGATGAGACCCGTAAGGCCGCCGTCGTGCTTCGCGGCGGCCTTGAGGCCGCCCTCGATGAGATACGCGGTCGTGGTCTTGCCGGAGGTGCCGGTGATGCCGATCTGGAGCAGGTCGTGACCCGGCTCGCCGTAGATCGTGGCGGCCAGCGCGCCCATCCGGCCGCGCGGGTTGTCCACCGCGAGGACCGGCAGGCCGGTGGCGGCGGCGCGCTCGGCGCCGGCCGGGTCGGTCAGCACCGCGACCGCGCCGAGGTCGGCGGCCTGGGCGGCGAAGTCCGCGCCGTGGAGGCGGGCACCGGCCAGCGCGGCGTACACATCGCCGGGGCGCACGGCCCGCGAGTCATGGGTGATCCCGGTGGCCGCGGCCCCTTCCGAGGCTGCGGGGGTTTCGACGCCCAGCTGATCCGCCAGCTCCGCCAGCGGGATCGGGCGGACCTGGAGGGGACGGGGCGCTCCCGGGTATTCCACAGAAACGTCCTTCTGAGGGGTTTGGGACTGATCAGCGTGGGGCACGGCGGTGAGCGTACCCGGGACACCCGCTCCCCCGCGAAATGAGGCGGCGGTGCGGGGCCGTACCGGACCGTGGTTCCCGGGGTCCGGCGTGATCGTCATCACTGCTGGGCCCGCTCACTGGCCCGGGTTGTAGCTCACCGGGAGCCGTTTGGGCTGCTTCCCGGAGGGCGGGACCTGCAAGGCCTTGAGGCCGAACTCCATGACCTTCTTGTAGACCGGTCCGCAGACCTGACCGCCGAAGTAGCTGCCCTTGGTCGGGTTCTGAACGGCACAGTAGACCGTCAGCCGAGGTTTGTCGGCCGGGGCGAAGCCGGCGAAGGACGCGGTGTAGCCGCGGTAGCGGCCGGTCTTGGGGTCCACCCGGTTGGAGGTGCCGGTCTTGCCCGCGACAAGATAGCCCGGGATCTTCGCCTTGGCGCCGGTGCCCTGCTCATCGTCGACGACCGACTCCAGCATCTCGGCGAGCGTCTTCGCGGTCTCCTTACTGACGACACGGGTCTTCTTGGGGGCGGGCGCCGCGGTGAAGTCGCCGCCGGGCCCCCTGGCGCCGCGGACGAGGGTGGGCGCGATGCGCTCGCCCCCGTTGGCGATGGTGGAGTACACCGAGGCCGCCTGGATGGCGTTGAGCGAAAGCCCCTGGCCGAAGGGGATGGTGTACTGCTGCGAGGCGCTCCAGTCCTGCGGCTTGGCCAGGATGCCCGGGGTCTCGCCGGGGAAGCCGAGCCCGGTGGGCCGGCCGATCCCGAACTTGCGCAGGTAGGAGTAGAGGATCTGGTTCTTCTCCCGCTTGGTCTTGGCCAGCTGCTCGGTGGCGAGGATCGTGCCGATGTTGCTGGACTTGGCGAGCACGCCGTTGAGCGTGAGGTACCAGGTCGAATGGTCGATGTCGTCGGCGAAGGCCCGGTCGGCGCGCGGCAGCCGGTTGGGGACCACCACATGGGTGTCCCAGCGCGCCACGCCCTCCTGGAGGACGGCGGCCATGGACATCAGCTTGCTGACGCTGCCGGGCTCGTAGGCGTCGGAGACCGCGGCGTTGCCCAGGGCGTCGGCGTCCGTGGTGGTGATGTCGTTGGGGTCGAAGCCGGGGGCGTTGGCCATGGCCAGGAGCTGTCCGGTGCGGGTGTCCTGGACGATGACGTAGCCGCGGTCGGCCCCGGACTTGCGCACCTGGTCGGCGATGGCGCTCTGGGCGGCCCACTGGATGTCCCGGTCGATGGTCAGCTCGTAGTCGCTGCCGGGGACCGCGGGCTGCTCCCTGACGTCGCCGGTGGGCACCTGGTGGCCGCCGGACTGGGCGTAGACGCGCTTGCCGTCCTTGCCCGCGAGCTTCTTGTCGAGCTGCTGCTCGAGCCCGGCGGAGCCGCGTCCGTCGGCGTCCACGAATCCCAGTATCCCGGCGGCGAGGTCCCCGTTCGGATAGACCCGCTTGCTGTGCGCCTCGCGGTTGACCCCGGCCAGGACATTGGTGCCCTTGCCCTTGGCCGCCGCGTCGTCCAGGGCGCTCTTCAGGTCCTTGATCTGGTTCCAGACCTGCGGGGACTGCTGCCGGGCGAGCACGACGTACTGCGACCTGGGGTTGTCGGTGAGCTTCTTCTCCAGGTCCGCCTGGTCCTTGCCGAGGATGGGCGCGAGCAGGGCCGCGGCCTGGCGGGGCGCGTCGTGGGTCTTGGCCGTCTTGGGGGTGAGGAGGTCGGGGGCGGCGGTGATGTCGTAGGCGTCCACCGTGGTCGCCAGGTCGACGCCGTTGCGGTCGGTGATGGAGCCGCGCTCGGCGGACAGCTTCACCGGGATGTAGCGGTTGACGTTGGCCTTGGCCGCGTAGGCGCTGGCGTCGACGGCCTGCACCTGGAGCAGCCGTACGACGAAGACCAGCATGACGAGGGTGAGGCCGAGGCTGATCAGCCGCAGCCGGGGGCGCGGGCTGCCCAGCCGCAGTTGCTGGGGGGCGCCGGGGCGGGGGCGCGGGGCCGGACGGCCGGAAGGTTTTCCGGGGCGGTCGACGGGGCGCCGCGCCGACTCCTGGCGCGGGCGGCGGTCGCCGCGCGGACCGGCCGGGCCGGGCACCCCGCGGCGGCGGGGGTCCTGGGGCGCGCTCACGCGACGGCCGCCTTCGGGTCGGTGACCGCCTTCGGCTCGTCGGCCGTCCTCGGATCAGTGGCCGTCCTCAGGTCGGTGGCCGTCCACCGGGCGTGGGCGGGCGTCCGCGCGGGCGGGGTGGGCTGGGCGCAGGCTGGGGATCGCGTCACCGTGTCACCTACTGAGGGGCCGGGGTGGAGTTCGCGGAGGCGGAGGCAGAGGTGGATACGGAGGCGGAGGGACCGGTGGGCAACCCCCACGGGGTCACCGAGGGCGTGGCGGACGGCGGCGACGGCGGCGCGAGGGCGGACGGAGTGGGCGACGCCTCGGACACGGGCGACGCCTGGGATGGCGTGGCGCCGAGTGCGGGCGGCAGCACCCGGCCGGGGCCGCCGAGCACCGAGGGCTGCCCCGTGGCCGGGGCGGGCACCCCGCTGACCGAGCCGTCCGGGTTGAGGAAGGCGGGGGTGCCGCCGGGCACCATCCCCAGCTCCCGGGCGCGCCGCTCCAGCTCGCCGGGCGCGGAGAGCTTGTCCACGTCCTGCTGGAGGGCCTGGCGCTCGTCGGTGAGCTCCTTGGTCTGCTTCTCGAGCCTGGTGAGCTCGAACGACCCCTGGTTGAGGGAGGAGTTCAGCAGCAGCAGCGCGATCAGGCCGGAGCCGAGCAGGACCACGACGAGCAGCACGAAGGGTGTGCGCCTGGCCGTGGCGGCGCCCGGCGCCGGCCGTCCTTTCGGGCCCGTCCCCCGCGCACTCATGGGGCGACCTCTTCCCGGATGCGCTCCGCCCCCCGGAACCGCGCCGGGGCGGCCCGGCGGTTCTCGGCGATCTCCTCCTCGGTGGGCAGCTCCGCGCCACGGGTGAGCAGCTTCAGCCGGGGCTGGTACTGCTCGGGGATGACCGGCAGCCCCGGGGGCGCCGTATGGCTGGCACCGGCCGCGAGCACCTGCTTGACCAGGCGGTCCTCCAGCGAGTGATACGACAGCACGGCGATCCGCCCGCCGACCGCGAGCGCCCTTACGGCCGCCGGGATGGCCCGCTCCAGGACCGCGAGCTCGCCGTTGACCTCGATCCGCAGCGCCTGGAAGGTGCGCTTGGCCGGATTGCCGCCGGTGCGCTTGGCGGCCTGCGGCAGCGCCTCGCGAATCAGCTCGACGAGCCGGGCGCTGTTGGTGAACGGCTCCTTGGCGCGCTCGCGCACCACCGCGTCCACGATCTTCCTGGCGAACTTCTCCTCGCCGTACGTCCGCAGGATGCGCACCAGGTCGCCCGGCGGATAGGTGTTGAGCACCTCGGCCGCGCTGACTCCGGTGGTCTGGTCCATCCGCATGTCCAGCGGGGCGTCCTGGGCGTAGGCGAAACCGCGCCCGGCCTCGTCCAGCTGCATGGACGACACACCGAGGTCGAAGAGGATCCCCTGGACGCGCGGGACGCCGAGCCGGTCGAGGACCTCGGGCAGCTCGTCGTAGACCGCGTGGACCAGCGTCGCCCGGTCGCCGTAAGGGGCGAGCCGCTCCCCGGCGAGCCGCAGTGCGGACGGGTCGCGGTCCAGGGCGATCAGCCGGGCCTCGGGGAAGTCGCGCAGCAGCGCCTCGCTGTGGCCGCCGAGGCCCAGGGTGCAGTCGACCACGACCGCGCCGGGCTGGGCGAGAGCGGGGGCCAGCATGTCCAGGCAGCGCTGGAGCATGACGGGAACATGGAGAGCGTTGCTGCTCATTGCGCTGCTCGTGCGCCCTTCTGAGGATCGGGCGAGGATGATACGCACCGCCGGGTCCCCGCCCGCTCTGAAGGGGAAGTGGCCTACTGGCGCCGGGGAAGTGACGTCAGGCGACCGGAGCGGGAGGAGGCCGAGGGGTACGTACGCACCGCGCTCACGCGAAATTCCGGGATCCGAGGGGAGCGTCACGCCTCCCACTTCGCGCCACTTTAGTCCACTCGTCCCTTCGGTCAACCAACCGGCCTGCGCGTCCCGCCCCAGGGGTGATATCCCCTCCCCCGGGCACCGGACCGCGGGGCGCGGGGGGTTGTGGACTGCCTCACATCACCCCTTCGGCCCACCTCGTTGCCCCCGTTTGCCCTACCTAAAGAGAAGACAAAATTCCCTGGTGAGAGGTAGCGTCGTCATCATGTCGATATCAGCGCCGCAGCCGAACCCATCCACCGACCGCGACGCCCGCACGGGAGACACGGTCACCGACAGCCTCGTGGAGGCCAACCGCAGTTACGCCGCGAAGTTCACCGACCCGGGGATGGACGCGCGCCCGGTGCGGCGCGTCGCCATCGTCGCGTGCATGGACGCCCGTCTGGACCTGCATGAGGCACTCGGCCTGGAACTGGGCGACTGCCATACCATCCGCAACGCGGGCGGTGTGGTCACCGACGACATCATCCGCTCCCTGACCATCAGCCAGCGGGCCCTCGGGACCCGCAGCGTCGTGCTCATCCACCACACCGGCTGCGGTCTGCTGAACCTCACCGAGGACTTCCGGCACGAGCTGGAGGCGGAGGTGGGACAGCGGCCGTCGTGGGCGGTCGAGGCGTTCAAGGACCTCGACGCCGACGTCCGCCAGTCGATGCAGCGGGTGCGCACCTCGCCGTTCCTGTTGCACACCGACGATGTCCGCGGCTTCATCTTCGATGTGACGACGGGTCTGCTGCGGGAGGTCACGCCGCGGACGTGAGAGGTGCTGGAGATACGGAAGGGATTCAGCACTCGAACTCGTACAAGCGTGACAAATAACCCCGGGTTATCCACAGCCGAGTGACGCGAGGCCGCGGAGACCGCAAGAATGCATAGGTGACATCGTCCCCCGCAACCACGCGGGGGTCCGATGTCAGCGTTTGCGGTGGGCCGGTCCGTTCCGAGGGCAACGGCCCTGAGAACGGGCCGAGGAGGGCCGGGTGACGACCTATGACGAGCGAGCGAGCCTCAGCGATCTGACCACCACAGCGGATCGGATCCGCAGGTCGGTGGAGGGTGTGATCGAGGGCAAGCCCGAGGTCGTACGGCTTTCGCTGACCGTGCTGCTCGCCGAGGGGCATCTGCTGATCGAGGACGTCCCGGGCGTGGGCAAGACCATGCTGGCCAAGGCGCTCGCCCGGTCCATCGACTGCTCCGTGCGGCGTATCCAGTTCACCCCGGACCTGCTGCCGTCCGACATCACCGGCGTGAGCATCTTCGACCAGCAGCGCAAGGAGTTCGAGTTCAAACCGGGCGCCATCTTCGCCCAGATCGTGATTGGCGACGAGATCAACCGCGCCTCGCCCAAGACCCAGTCCGCGCTGCTGGAGTCGATGGAGGAGCGCCAGGTCACCATCGACGGCGAGAGCCATGAGCTGCCCAACCCGTTCATGGTGGTGGCCACGCAGAACCCGGTCGAGATGGAGGGCACCTATCCGCTGCCCGAGGCGCAGCGCGACCGCTTCATGGCCCGTGTCTCCATCGGGTACCCCAGCCCGCAGGCCGAGCTCCAGATGCTGGACGTCCACGGCGGGGTCTCCCCGCTGGACGACCTACAGCCCGTGGCGCATGCCCATGAGATCGTCAAGCTGATCGAGGCGGTGCGCTCGGTGCACGTCGCCGAGGCCGTCCGGCGTTACGCGGTGGAGCTGGTGGCCGCCACCCGCAACCACCCCGATCTGCGGCTGGGCGCCTCGCCGCGCGCCACGCTGCATCTGCTGCGGGCCGCCAAGGCGTCGGCCGCGCTGGCCGGGCGGGACTTCGCACTGCCGGACGATGTGCAGACCCTCGCCGTCGCGGTGCTGGCCCACCGGCTGCTGCCCACCGCGCAGGCCCAGCTGAACCGCCGCACCTCCGAGCAGGTCGTCGCGGACATCGTGCAGCGCACCCCGGTGCCCACCTCCGCCCAGCGCGGCGCGGGCGGGATGCCCCCCATGCCACCCATGCCCCCGGCCGACTTCGGACGGCAGCAGCCGGGCGCGCGGAGGCTGTGATGACCGCAGGGGGGACGGGCATGGGCCCGGAGGGGCCCGGCGCCGGCGAGCAGCCGGGCGGGCTGCGGGCCGCCCTCGCCGGTCTGACCACCCGCGGCCGTTCCTTCCTGGCCGCCGGGGTGGCCGCCGCGGTGTGCAGCTATGTCCTGGGCCAGGCGGATCTGCTGCGGGTCGGGCTGCTGCTGGCAGCCCTGCCGCTGGTCTGCGTGGCCGTGGTCTACCGCACCCGGTACCGGGTGGCGGGCAGCCGACGGCTCGCGCCCGCGCGGGTGCCCGCGGGCTCCGAGGCCCGGGTGCACCTGCGGATGGACAATGTCTCGCGGCTGCCCACCGGGCTGCTGATGCTCCAGGACCGGGTGCCCTATGTGCTGGGGCCGCGCCCGAGGTTCGTACTGGACCGGGTGGAGCCGGGCGGCCGCCGCGAGGTGTCCTACCGGGTCCGCTCCGATCTGCGCGGCCGCTATCCGCTGGGCCCGCTCCAGCTGCGGCTGAGCGATCCGTTCGGGATGTGCGAGCTCACCCGCGCCTTCAGCGCCTACGACACGCTCACGGTGGTGCCCCGCGTCGAGCCGCTGCCCCCGGTGCGCCTGACCGGCGAGGCCGCGGGGTACGGGGACGGGCGGCACCGCTCGCTGGCGCTGGCCGGTGAGGACGACGTCATCCCGCGCGGCTACCGCATAGGCGACGATCTGCGCCGGGTGCACTGGCGCTCCACCGCGCGCTACGGGGAGCTCATGGTCCGCCGGGAGGAGCAGCCGCAGCGGGCCCACTGCACGGTGCTGCTGGACACCCGGCGCACCGCCCACTACGGCTCCGGGCCGGACTCGGCCTTCGAATGGGCGGTCTCCGGGGCGGCCTCGGCCGCGGTCCACCTGCTGGAGCGGGGCTACGCGGTCCGGCTGCTGACCGACACCGGCAGCTCGGTGCCCGGCCCGGACGGCGGAGGCGGCTTCGCCGGTTCCACCCATGACTCGGCGGAGACGGCCGGGCTGATGCTGGACACCCTCGCCGTGGTGGACCACTCCGACGGCGGAGGGCTGTCGCCCGCCTATGAGGTGCTGCGCGGCGGCGGTGAGGGGCTGCTGGTGGCCTTCCTGGGCGATCTGGACGAGGAGCAGGCGGCGATGGCCGCCCGGATGCGCCACCGCACCACGGCCGCGCTGGCCTTTGTGCTGGACGGCGCCGCCTGGTCGCGCGGGGCGGAGCTCGGCAGCACACAGGAGCTGGAGGACCGGCTGCGGCGGCTGCGCGAGGCGGGGTGGACGGCGCTGCCGGTCGGCCCCGGGGCCTCGCTGGCGCAGCTGTGGCGGCAGGCCGACGCCCAGGGCGCCACCCGGGCGGACGCCGGAAGCCGCGCGGTCGGCGGCATGACAGGGAGCTGGGCATGAGTGGAAGCGTTCGGCTCGCGATATGCGCGGCGCTGGCCACGGTGGCGGCGGCCTGTGCGCTGCTGCCGCTGGTGGATCCGGCGAGCTGGCTGTTGCAGGCCGTCCTGTTGCTGACGGTCCAGAGCGCCGCGGGCGTGGCGGCCCGCCGGGTGCCGCTGGCCCGCCCGCTGACGCTGGCCGCACAGGCCGTGGTGACGCTGCTGCTGCTCACCCTGGTCTTCGCGCACGACCAGGCGCTGGGCGGGCTGCTGCCGAGCCCGCAGGCGCTCCACGAGTTCGCGCTGCTGCTGCGCGACGGCGCCGACGACGTGGGGCAGTACGCGATCCCCGCACCGCTCACCGACGGCATCCGGCTGATGCTGGTGGGCGGGGTGCTGGTGATCGGCCTGGTGGTCGACGCGCTCGCGGTCACCTACCGCAGCGCGGCCCCCGCCGGGCTTCCGCTGCTCGCGCTCTACTCGGTCGCGGCCGGTCTGTCCGACGACGGGAGCGACTGGCTGTGGTTCCTGCTGGCGGCGGCCGGCTATCTGCTGCTGCTCCTGGCCGAGGGCCGGGACCGGCTGTCCCAGTGGGGCCGGGTGTTCAGCGGCGGAGCCCCGCATCCGGCGGGGATGCCGCCATCGGGCCTGGCCGGGGCGGGAGGCAGCCCGGCGCTCGCCCCGGTGCGCACCGGCCGCAGGATCGGCGTGCTGGCGCTCGGTATCGCGCTCGCGGTGCCCGCGGTGCTGCCCTCCCTGGACGGCGGGCTGCTGGACCGGCAGGGCGGCGGCGGCGGGGCGGGCAGCGGCGGCGGCACGATCTCGGCGGTCAACCCGCTGGTGTCGCTCCAGGACAGCCTGAACCAGCCGGAGAACAAGGAGGTGCTGCGCTATCGCACATCCTCGCAGACCACCCAGGACCTCTATCTGCGGATCGTGGCGCTGGACCGGTTCGACGGCACCTCGTGGAAGTCGTCCGAGCGGCATGTCACCGATGTGCCCAGTCAGCTTCCCTCGCCCACCGGGCTCGGCCCCTCGGTCCGGGTCTCCTCGATCGACACCTCGATCTCGGCCGCCGACTGGTACGCGCAGAACTGGCTGCCCCTCCCCTACCCCGCCTCCAGGGTCGAGATCGACGGGCGCTGGCGCTATGAGCCGGAGGGCCGCACGCTGGTCGGCGACCGCGGCCAGACCACCCGGGGCGCGCGCTACCGGGTCACCAGCCTGCTGGTGGAGCCGACGGCCGACCAACTGGCGGCCGCCCCGGCACCGCCCTCCCGGCTGCGGAGTGAGTACACCGAGGTGCCGGACTCGCTGCCGTCCGTGGTGGCCCGTACGGCGCGGGAGGTGACCGCCGGCGCGGCGAACGCGTACGAGAAGGCGGTCAAGCTCCAGGACTGGTTCGCGGTGAACGGCGGATTCCGTTACGACACCCAGGTGCAGTCCGGCAGCGGCTCGGCCGCCATCGTCCGGTTCCTGAAGCAGAAGGAGGGCTTCTGCGTCCACTTCTCCTTCTCGATGGCGGCGATGGCCCGGACGCTGGGCATTCCGGCGCGGGTCGCGGTCGGGTTCACCCCCGGCACCGCCCAGGCGGACGGCTCGGTGTCGGTGGGTCTGAAGGACGCGCACGCCTGGCCCGAGCTGTACTTCGAGGGCGTGGGCTGGACCCGTTTCGAGCCCACCCCGAGCCGGGGCACCCAGCCCGACTACACGATGGAGCAGACGCCCTCGGGCACCCCGACCGACGAGCCCACGACCGAGCCCACCGAGACCTCCGAGCCGACGGCCGCGCCGACCGCGTCCGACAGCTGCCCCCCGGACATGAAGAAGCTGGGCACCTGTGGCGGCGCCGCGGCCCAGCAGCCGGACAACGGCGCCTCGGGCGGGGGCTGGTCGGCCACCAAGGTCACCAGCTGGAGTTCGCTGGCGGTGCTGCTGGCCGTGGTGCCCCTGCTGCCCATGCTGTGGCGGCGGCGGACACGGACCCGCAGACTGAACGGCTCGGGCGGGCGCACCGAGCAGGACGCCGCCGACCGGGTGCTCGCCGCATGGCGTGAACTCACCGACTCGGCCTGGGACTTCGGCGTACTGCCGGACGACTCGCTGACCTCGCGCAGAGCGGTGGCCCGGATGGTGCGGATCGCCGGGCTCGACGACGAACCGGCCCGGGCGGCGCGGCGGGTGGCCGAGGCGGTCGAGCAGGCGCTGTACGCACCGCGGCCGCGCCCGGTCACGGGCGTCGCTGACGACGTCCGGCTGGTACTGGCCGGATTCCGGGCCAAGGCGGGGCGGCGGGAGCGGCTGCGGGCGCTGCTGGCCCCGCGGTCCGCGGCCCAGCTGGCGTGGGCGGCGGGACAGCGCTGGTCGGCGCTGGTCGAGCGGTGGGGGGCGCCCCGCTGGGCCCGCTGGGCCTCCCAGCTCCGGACCCCGCGCGGCCAGCAGGAGAACTGATCCCCGGGCGGCCCTGAGCGCCTGTGACCGAGCCCCCGCGCATGGCGCGGGGGCTCGGCCGTGAGCTACGGCACGGTCCAAGGGCCGTGCCCCAGCAGCGCACCGCACGGTTGAGGGGCGGTCGCCAGTCGGCGACCGCCCCTCAACCGCTCATCCGTGAATTCTCAGTGGCCCTGCTCATCACGGCGCCGCTGCCACCGCTCCTCGATGCGTGTCATCATCGAACGGCGCTGACGGCCCTGACGGCGGGGAGCCGCCCCGCCGCGCTGTGCCTCACCGGGTTTGGGAGCCTTGCGCCAACCGGTCACCGCGAGCACCGCGCATCCCAGCATGATCAGGAAGCCCACCACGCTGATCCAGATCTGGGGAACGATCACCCCGACCATGAGGAGTGCGATGCCCACCAGAAAACCCGCGACCGCCTGGTAGACCCGTCGCCGGGTGTACGTTCGCAGGCCGCTTCCCTCAAGCGCTGTCGCGAACTTGGGATCTTCGGCGTACAGCGCTCGCTCCATTTGCTCGAGCATGCGCTGCTCGTGCTCCGAGAGCGGCACGGAGTCCTCCTACTCGTCGGTCGCGGGGGGCGACCGGGTGCGACCCTTTCAGGATAGGCAGGGAATCGCCCCCGTGAAACCCGCCCCTCAACGCCAATTCGCCCACCCCTTCGGGCGTGGCGAAAGTTGACGCTGAGACGTCCATTCCCCTCCCGCCGATTGGCCATGCCGGACGGTGTACCCCGATCATACGGCGCCGGGCGGCCGATCGGGTCTCCTGTGGCCGACTCCACCTGCGCCGCCCGTCGTCGGACGGGGCGGGAGGAGCGCTCTAGTCCCGCTCGGCGAGAACGTGCAGCTGAGTGGCGACGGAGCGGAAGGCGGGCAGCTCGGCGGCGGCCTCCTCCAGCTGCAACAGGGCGTCCAGCGCCCCGGGCTCGGTGTCCACGAGCACCCCGGGGACAAGATCGGCGAAGACCCGCACCCCGTGCACCGCGGCGATCTCCAGACCGGCCGCGCGCACCAGCCCGGACAGCTGGTCCTCGGTGAAGCGGCGCGGCATCGGGTCCCCGGAGCCCCAGCGGCCCTCGGGGTCGGTAAGCGCTTGCCGGGCCTCGGTGAAGTGACCGGCCAGCGCGCGGGCCAGCACGGCGCCGCCCAGGCCCGCGGCGAGCACGCTGAGGGTCCCGGCCGGGCGCAGGGCCGCCGCCGCGTTCCGCAGGCCCTCGGCGGGGTCGTCCACGTACTCCAGGACGCCATGGCAGAGCACCACGTCGTGACCGCCGCGCTCGACCACGTCGAACAGCCCGTGGGCATCGCCCTGGACCCCGCGCACCCGGTCGGCGACCCCGGCCTCGGCGGCCCGCCGCTCCAGCGCGAACAGCGCGTTCGGACTCGGGTCGACCACGGTGACGCGGTGGCCGAGGCGGGCCACGGGGACGGCGAAATTACCGCTGCCGCCGCCGGTGTCCAGGACGTCCAGCGCGCCGTGCACGGCCTCGCCCCCGGCGGGCTCCCGGCCCGCGGCCTTGGCCCGCCGGTCCAGGGCGTCTTTCAGGACCTCCCAGACCACGGCGGTACGGAGGGACGCACGGGGGCGCTGCGGGTCTGACACGGCGGGTGGCTCCTCGGCGCGGTGCCGCCACTGCCCGTAGGCGGTGACGACGGCTTGCTGAACGTCGGCGCTCCCAGCCTATTGCCTCCGTGGGGCGGGCCGCGCCGAGGCGGCCGGCGGACCGGCGCCACCCACGGATACCGCCCCCAGCGGACACCCGACCGTCCCCGCGCGGTGCCGGACCACTCCCACGCGGACCCCGGACGACCCCCAGCGCGGGTACGGGGGCCGCCCTCACGCCCATGCCGGAGCACCTTCCGACGCCCATGCCGGAGCGCCTCCCACACCCATATCGGAGCGCCCCCCGCGCCGATACCGGCCGCCCCTCAGGCCCCCGACGGGCCCGGCTCGTCGTCCGGCCTCTGGTGGGGCAGGGCGGGCTGGAGCATCAGCATGCGCTCCACCAGACGCAGGAACATCGCGGTGGCGCGCAGCAGATCGTCCGCGTCCCGCGGGCTCGCGGCGCCCTGTATCCCCGCCTCGGCGCGGGCCCGGCGATCGGCGCCGGAGGCGAACAGGGCGCTCCACTCGGCCAGTTCGGGAGCGACCTCGGGCAGCACCTCCCAGGCGCTGCGGATCCGGGCGCGGCGGCGCGCGGTGGGCTCGGGGCGGCCGCGCACGGCGAGCACGGCGGCGGCCGTGCGCAGGGCGGCCAGATGTGCGGTCGCAAAGCGCTCGTTGGCGGTCTCGAGCGCGGCGGCCTCCTCCAGCCCCTCATGGGCCTGGGTGAGCAGGGCCGCGGCGGCGGGTGGGGCGGACGCGCGGCGCAGCACGGGGTGAACATCGCTCGCGGGACCGGTCAACGAGGGGGCAGGGGCGGCGGCACGGTGCCGGCGCGCTGCGGCGGTACTGGCCATGACGAACCTCCTGTCGTCGCGTGGCGGCCGCTCGTGTGGTAAAGCGACCGCCGTATGGGGCCATCGTGGGGCACACCACTGACAATCGGCCCTGACCAGCGCGAACACCCCCGATGCCACGCCCCGCCCGGCCATGCTCCATACTGGTTTTTGCACTGACCAGTCAGTTCAAAAATCAAGGAAGTGATCTGTGTGGGGGGCACCCCAGAGGCGGAGACCGGGGCGGCGGTGACGGCCGAGGGACTCGGCGTCAGGGGGTCGCACGGCTGGGCGTTCCGCGGTGCCGACATCGCCGCCGACCCGGGTGCGCTGATCGCCGTCGAGGGCCCGTCGGGCTCGGGCCGCACCTCCCTGCTGCTCACGCTCACCGGCCGGATGCGCCCCACCGAGGGACACGGCGGTGTCGGTGGCTTCCGAGTGCCCCAACAGATGGCGCGCATACGCCGGATCAGCGCACTCGCGCATGTGCCGGGCGTCACCGAGCTCGACCCGGCGCTCACGGTCGCCGAGCATCTGCGCGAGCGGGCCCTGCTGCGGCGCCGGTTCGCCGACTCCCCGCGCGGGCTGCTGCGCCGACGCCGGGAGCGGACCGCCACGTCCCGGGCCGGGATCGACGCCGCCCTCACGGCCGCCGGGCTGGACCTCGACACGCTGCCCAAGGGGCCGCGTACGGCCGTACGGGACCTGGAGCGGCTGGAGGCGCTGCGGCTGTCGATCGCGCTCGCGCTCATCGCCCGGCCGCGGCTGCTGGCCGTCGACGACGCCGACCTGAAGCTCTCGGACGACGATCGCGAGCGGGCCTGGGCGCTGCTGCGGGAGATCGCGGAGGACGGCACCACGGTCCTCGCGGTGTGCAGCCAGGCCCCGCCCGGCGCGGTCGTGGTCCGCACCGCGCGCACCAGCGCCGCCGAGAACGCCGAGAACGGCGAGAAGGGCGGAAACGGCGAGAAGGCGCGCCGGACCCAGCAGGCCGACGCGCCCGCCGCCGAAGGACACGCACACGACGAGAACGAGGAGGGGTCGGCGGATGCGCTCGCCGAAACTCGCCGCGCTTGAGCTGAAGCGGTTCGGGAGGGGCAAGCTGCCGCGCGCGGCGCTCGCCGCCCTGCTCCTGCTGCCGCTGCTCTACGGCGCGCTGTACCTGTGGTCCTTCTGGGATCCGTACGGCAAGCTCAACAAGATCCCGGTCGCCCTCGTCAACTCGGACACCGGCGCCACCGTGAAGGGCGAGCACCTCACCGCGGGCGACGACATCACCGGCAAGCTGCTCGGCAGCGAGACCTTCGACTGGCACCCCACGAGCGCCGCCGAGGCCCGTAAGGGCGTCGCGAACGGCACGTACTACCTCTCGCTGACCGTCCCCCCGGACTTCAGCCGGCAGATCGCCTCCAGCTCCGGGAAGTCCCCGGAGACCGGCGCCCTCAAGGTGCGCACCAACGACGCCAACAACTACATCGTCGGCCAGATCTCCCGCTCGGTCTTCTCCGAGGTGCGCGCCGCGGCCTCCACCAAGGCGTCCCGCGGCTTCTACGACAACATCTTCATCTCCTTCGCCGACATCCACGGCGAGACGGAGAAGGCCGCCGACAGCGCCGACAAGCTCGGTAAGGGCATCGGCAAGGCCAAGAAGGGCGCTGACGACCTCGCCAAGGGCCTGGCGAAGGCCAAGGAGGGCAGCCGCGATCTGAAGTCCGGGCTCGGCACGCTCTACAAGGGCTCCGGGACGCTCGAGACCGGCGCGGGCGGGGTCGCCGACGGCACCCAGTCCCTGTCCGACAAGGTCAACGACGTGGCGGCCAAGGTCCGCCCGTTCCTCAAGGAGCACGGCAAGGAGATCGGGGACATCTCCCAACTGGTCGCCGACGCCTCCCAGAAGGCGTCCGACAACCTCGACACCCTGCCGGAGAAGACCTCCACGGCGGCCACCAAGGCCCGTAAGGCGTCCGACGACCTCGCCGCCGACTACCGGACCCGCTGCGGGGGCGCGGTGCCCACTGACCCGGACTGCCCCGCGCTGAAGAAGTCGGTGGCGGCGGCCGACACCGCCGCCGATGTGGCCGAGGACGTCGACAAGCTGGTCCAGGACCACACCGGCCAACTCGACGCCCTCGGCGGTCATCTGGACGATCTGCACGACCAGGCGCTCTGGCTCGCGCACAACGCCCCGCACCTGGACACCGACCTCGACTCCGCCGTACGGAAGATCAACACCCTCAACTCCGGGGCGCGGAAGGTCGCCAAGGGCGCCGGAACCCTGCACACCGGGCTGAGCACCGCCAGGACCGGCGCCTCCGACCTCGACAGCGGCGTCGGTAAGGCGCGCGGCGGCGCGGACACCCTGGGCGGCGGGATGTACCGGCTCGTGGACGGCTCCGGGAAGCTCTCCGGCGGTCTGCACGACGGCGCGGCCAAGATCCCCGACTACGGCAAGCAGGACCGGGACGCCCGTACGGAGGTGATGTCGGATCCGGTGCGGCTGGTGAACCAGGCGCTGCACAAGGCGCCCAACTACGGCACGGGCTTCGCCCCGTACTTCATCCCGCTCTCCCTGTGGGTCGGCGCGATGGTGGCCTACATGCTGATCCAGCCGCTCAACGGGCGCGCCCTGGCGGCGGGCGCGTCCTCCTGGCGGATCGCGTTCGCGGGCTGGCTGCCGGTCGCCGCGATCGGTGTGCTCCAGACGGCGGCCCTGATGGCGGTGTTGCACTGGGCGATCGGCCTCGAGATGGTGCGGGCCGCGGGCACGCTCGGTTTCCTGATGCTGGTGACGGCCTGTTTCGCGGCGATCGTGCAGTGGCTGAACGCCCGCTTCGGACCGGCCGGCCGGATCCTGGTACTGGCCCTGCTGATGCTCCAATTGACCTCGGCGGGCGGCACCTATCCGGTGCAGACCAGTCCGCGCTTCTTCAACGCCATCCACCCCTTCCTGCCGATGACCTACGTGGTGGACGGGTTGCGCCGGCTGATCACCGGCGGCGGGCTCGGACCGGTGTGGCTGGCCTGCGGAGTGCTCCTCGGTTTCACCGCGGCCGCCCTGGCGCTCACCGCGTGGTCGGCGCGGCGCCGGCAGGTGTGGACGGTGGACCGGCTGCACCCGGAACTGAGCCTGTGAGCGGGATAACATCGACAACGGGCAGAATCGGCGCCATGGACAGCAGCAGCACGCGCCGCCAGGCCACCCGGCAGAAACTCTTCGAGGCAGCGGTCACCCTCATCGCCGAACAGGGCTTCTCCTCCACCACCGTGGACGAGATCGCCGAGCGGGCCGGGGTGGCCAAGGGCACGGTGTACTACAACTTCGCCAGCAAGACCGTGCTCTTCGAGGAGCTGCTGCGGCACGGCATCGAGTTGCTGACCGCCTCGCTCCAGACCGCCGCCGACGAGAACGCCGAGCGCGGCGGCAGCCATGTGGACGCGCTGGACGCCATGGTCCGGGCCGGGCTGGACTTCATCTCCCGCTATCCGTCGCTGACCCAGCTGTACGTGGCCGAGCTGTGGCGCACCAACCGCGCCTGGCAGTCCACCTTGATGATGGTCCGGCAGCGGGCCATAGCGGTGATCGAGGCCGAGCTGCGGGCCGGGGTGGCCGCGCATGAGCTCAGCGAGGACATCGACATCCCGCTGACGGCCTCGGCGCTGTTCGGGATGGTGCTGGTGGCCGCGCTGGACTGGCAGTCCTATCAGCCGGAGCGGTCGCTGGAGGATGTGCACGCGGCGCTGTCACGGCTGTTGCAGGGCCGCGTCGGCGGGACCGTGGCCTCGGGGTGAAAGCAGAAGGCGCTGTTCCGGCAGATCGACTTTCGTCGGCCTGACCGGAACAGCGCCTCCCCCCGTAACTCCCCCGTACTTCCCCCGTTGGAGGCTCCTGGTCCGGAGACTCCCGGTGACTCCCACCTTTCGTCCGGGCCCGCGCCGTTCCGCCGCCCCGTGCCGGCGGTGCGGCGCGTGCCCTTCCGTGTGCTCCACTCTCCCGTCCGCGCAGGTGGCGGCCCATCCGCGCGGCTACTCATCTCCCCGGCTGAGTACGCGTACTCAGCTCTGCGCGTTCGTCCCCAGGCACGGTGACCCGGCTGTCGGTGGGGGCGGATAAAGTCGCGGTCATGGCACGGATTGTGGTGATCGGCTCCGGGATGGGCGCCATGGCGGCGGCCGCCCGGCTGGCCGTGGCGGGCCACCGGGTGGTGGTGTACGAGCGCGGGCGCACCCATGGCGGCGGGGTCGGCCGCTTCGAGCGGGACGGCTTCCGCTTCGACACGGGCCCGGGGCTGCTGCATCTGCCCGCCGTCCACCGGGATCTGTTCGTGAAGACCGGCAAGCAGACCCTGGAGCAGAGCGTGGAGCTCGTCCAGGTCGACCCGGCGAGCCGGCACCTCTTCGCGGACGGCACGGACGTCCGGCTGCCCAACGCCTCGCGGGCCGGGGTGCTCCGGGCGCTGGACGGCGCCTTCGGCGCGGGCGCGGGCGAGCGCTGGAGCGATCTCGTCAACCGGGCGCGCGAGGTGTGGGACGCCACCCGCAGGCCGCTCCTGGAGGAGCCGCTGCGCGCCGACTGGCGGGTTCTGGGCCGCGACCCCTATCCGGCCGCCCCGGTGCGGCGCGGCCGGCTCGGCGGGCTGTTCCGCCGGGGCGGCACCGCCGGGCCGCCCACGCTCGCCGAGGTGGCCCGCCGTGAGCTGGGGGATCCGCGCGCCGTGGCCCTCCTGGAGAGCCATGCGCTGGCGCACGGCCTGGACCCGCGATCAGCCCCCGCCGCGGCCACCGTGCTGCCCTACGTCGAGCAGACATTCGGCACCTGGTACGTGCGCGGGGGGATGCGGGCGCTCGCCGACGCCCTCCACGAGCGCTGCCGTCAGCGGAAAGTGGAATTCCACTTCGATGCCGAGGTCACCGGCATCGTGGAGAAGGACGGCCGTGCGGCGGGTGTGGAGCTGGCCGACGGCACCGTCGCGGAGGCCGACGCGGTGGTCTCGGGCATCGACCCCGCGCTGCTTCCCCCACTGCTCGGCGGGCAGCGGCCCTGGCGGGAGGGGGACGTGCGGCCGGAGCCGGGCGCGGGCGGCGGCGCCCCGGGGCGGCTGACCGTCTTTCTGGCGCTGCGCGGAGCCCGCCCCGAGGACACCGCACACCGCACCGTGGTCCACGCCCCGGACCGCGACGCGGAGTTGGCCGCCGTCTTCGGCGACGGCCAGGGGCTCCGCGAGCCCTGCCCCCGCCCCACGGTGACCGTGCTGCGTCCGGACGACCCCACGGTGCGCCCGGACGCGGAGCACGAGGCCGTCACCCTTACCGCCGTCGTCGCCCCGCACGGCCCGGTGGACTGGACGGACGGCGCGGCGGCGGAGCGGGACGCCCAGCGGCTGATCACGGCCGCCGAGGCCGCGATACCGGACTTGCGGGGGCGGCTGCTGTGGCATGAGGTCCGCACCCCCGCCGACACCGCGGCGGAGACGGGCGCCCGGGGCGGCGGCGTTCCGGGCCCGGTGCTCGCCGGGGCGGACGGCGCGTTTCTGCGGCCCGCCAATGCCACCCGGATACCGGGTCTGTATCTGGCGGGCGGCTGGGCCCATCCGGGCGGCGGGCTCGCCCACGCGGGGATGTCGGGCGCGCTGGTGGCCGGGCTGATCGTCGAGGGCGGGGACTGGCGCGGCTCCCAGTAACGCGGGCCAGAGCGGCGCGTCCCAGCCGTAGCGCGGACTCGGGTGGCGCGTCCCAGCCGTAACGCGCGCTTGGGCGGCGCGTCCCAGCCGTAGCGCGGGCCCGGGAAACCAGCAGCGTGGGCCCCGGGGACGCACGGGTGGGTGCCGCTTCCGGGAGCGGCACCCACCTGTCGGCCGAGCTCAGTAGCGGTACTGCTCGTCGAAGCCCTGGGGGTAGCCCTGGTTCTGGCCCTGCTGCTGGTACGGGTACGCCTGCTGGTCCGCCGGGGGCGGGGCGTCGCCCTCGCGCTGCTGCGGCACCCAGGGCCCGCCGGACTGCGTCACGTCGTACGCCGGGTCCGGCGAGGGGTAGCCGGCCTCGGCCGCCCAGTGGTCGCCGCCGCCGTAGGTCCCGCCGTACGGATCCTGCTGGCCGTAGGCCGCGTACTGGTCGGCGTACTGCTGCTGGCCGTACCCCTGCTGGTCGTAAGGCTGCTGGTCGTAGGGCTGGGCCTGGGGCTGGGCGCCGCCGTACGGGTCCTGGCCGTACGCCGCGTACGCCTCGTTCCCATAGCCGTACTGCCCGGCCTGGCCCATCTGGTCCGCGTAGACGTCCTGGCCGTAGTTGTGGCCCTGCCCCTGGCTGTGGTCCTGCTGCGCGCCGTAGCCGCCGTACGTCTCGTACGCGCTGTAGCCGTCCGCCGTCGCCTCGCTGTACGCGCCCGAGGCCGGGGTGAAGGGGGACGGCTCCTCGTAGACGCCGTACTCGCCGGTGTCGTCGGGCATCGGCTGCGGCTGGTAGGTGGGCGGCTCCGGCTGGTACGCGGGCGGCTCCGGCCGCGCCGCCGGGACCGCCTCCAGGTCGGAGACCTCGAGGATCGGCTCCTTGTCCGCGTCGTCCGGCCAGACGCTCCTCCCCTCGCGCCCGAGCAGCCCCGGCAGCCCGCCGCTCAGGGCCCAGCCCGCGGCGAAACCGCGGCGGAAGGAGAGGGTCACATACGTCTGGCCGACGGCGAAGGCGATCGCGCCCGCACCGATCACCGGAACCGACGGGATCAGCACACCGAGGACCACGCCCAGGAAGCCGACGAAGGCCAACAGCCGCCAGCGGAGCCGCGCCTTGTACTGAAGGAGGACCTCTCCCAGCAGCCATAGCGCGACGACGCCGAAAGCGATGTAGAGGACCGTCCAGCCCATGCCCGCCCCTCTCAATGCGGCCGCCCGTCGGCTGCCGTCGTCAGGACCGCTGATGCAGTCCCAGATTCTCGTAGATTTCCAGCGTCGCCGTGGAGTGGTTCAGGGTAATGAAGTGCAGCCCGGGGATCTCCTCGGCCATCAACCGCGCGCACAGCTTCGTGGCGTAGTCGATCCCGATCGAGCGTACAGCCGCCGGGTCGTCCTTCACCGCCAGGATCCGCTCAGCCAGTTCGGGCGGGAACGCCGCATTGCTGAGCTGCGCGAACCGCTCGATCTGCTTGACGTTCGTGACCGGCATGATCTCAGGGATGATCGGCGTCGTACAGCCCGCTGCGGCGACCCGGTCGCGCAGCCGCAGATAGTCCTCGGGGTAGAAGAACATCTGCGTGATGGCGAAGTCGGCGCCCGCGCGGCACTTGTCGATGAAGTGACGGATGTCGGTGTCCCAGTCCGTCGAGCGGGGGTGCATCTCGGGGAACGCGGCCACGCCGACACAGAAGTCGCCGGACTCCTTGATCAGCTGGACCAGATCGGCGGCGTAGGTGAGACCGTCGGGGTGTTGGATCCACTCCCCCATGGGGTCGCCCGGCGGGTCGCCGCGCAGGGCCAGCATGTTCCGGATCCCGGCGCCGGCGTACTGCCCGATGATGTTGCGCAGCTCGGCCCGGGAGTGATTGACCGCGGTCAGATGGGCGACGGGGGTGAGCGTGGTGTCCGTCGCGATGCGCTCGGTGGCACGCACGGTGCCCTCGCGGGAGGAACCGCCGGCTCCGTAGGTCACGGAGACGAAGGTGGGCGAGACGGCTTCCAGCCTGCGGATGGCGTTCCACAGCGTCTGCTCGCCCTTCGCCGTTTTGGGGGCGAAGAATTCGAAGGAATACGACTGCTCGCCCGACGCGAGCAGATCGCGCACGGTTCGGGCGCGATCGGTCCTGGTGGAAGCGGTGCCTAGGGCCATATGTGCAGGCTATCGACCCGGCTCGGCTACGCCCACCCGGCCTCGGAGATATGGGGGTTTTGCCAGCTTTCTGTCCGCAGTGCGGACAGTTCCGTACGCCTTCGACCGGCGGGCGGGCCGGGCCGGATGAAAGGTGGGTGAAGCCCAGGTGAAAAGCCGGGCCGGGCCGCGGGGCGGGCCGCGCCCCGGTCGGATCGCGTCCCGGTCAGGCCGCCATGCGGACCCGCTTCGCCAGTTCGGCCGTCGCCCCCGCCGGGTCGTCGGCGGCCGTGATGGCCCGGACCACGACGATGCGGCGGGCGCCCGCCTCCAGGACCTGGTCCAGGTTGGAGGCGTCGATTCCGCCGATGGCGAACCACGGACGCTCCGTGCCCAGCGCGGCGGCGTAACGCACCAGGGACAGCCCCGGGGCGGGGCGGCCCGGCTTGGTGGGGGTGGGCCAGCAGGGGCCGGTGCAGAAATAGTCCACACCGGGCTGGACGGCCGCCGCGTCCACCTCCGCCTCCGCGTGGGTGGAGCGCCCGATCAGCACGTCCTCGCCGAGGATCGCGCGCGCCGCGGCCACCGGGAGGTCGCCCTGGCCCAGATGGAGCACATCCGAGCCGATGGCATGCGCGATGTCGGCCCGGTCGTTGACGGCCAGCAGCTTGCCGTGCCGTCGGCAGGCGTCCGCGAAGACCTGGAGGCGCTCCAGCTCCTCGGCCGCCTCCATCTCCTTGTCCCGGAGCTGGACGATGTCCACCCCCGCCCCCAGGACGGCGTCCAGGAACTCCGGCAGATCGCCCTGGCGCTTCCGGGCGTCGGTGCACAGATAGAGGCGGGCGTCGGCCAGCCGCTCGCGAGCGGTGGTGGTGGCGGTGGCGGCGGTGGACATGGGTCCCCCCGGAGGGTCGGGCGGCGTACGGGCCGTGAGTGGATCGCGGCCCGTACGCCAGGTGCGATCAGGGTGCGGTCAGGTGCGAAAAGCCACGGAAGGCTGGGCGCTGAAGGCGTCAGTTGGTGTTCAGACGGCGTTCAGACGGCGAGGGCCTGGGCGCGCCGCTTCACTTCCGTACCGCGATTCTCGCTCAGCGCCCGCGCCGGGGTGCCGGGCAGGCTTGGGTCGGGGGTGAAGAGCCACTCCAGCATCTCTTCGTCGCTGAAGCCGTCGTCCTTCAGAAGCGTCAAGGTCCCCACGAGGCCCTTGACGACCTTTCCGTCACCGATGAACTCCTCGGGCACCTGAAGGACCCTGTTCTCGCCACGGCGCACGGCGATCAGCTGGCCCTCCTTGACCAGCTGCCGGACGCGCGTCACCTCGACCCCCAGCCGTTCGGCGACGTCGGGGAGGGTGAGCCAGGCGGGGACGAGAGCATCGATCTTTGCGTCAATCTCGGTCACGGAACAAGCCTGCCATCTGGGACTGACAGTGGGTAGCCGGGCGTCCGCCGCACGGGGCGCCCGGCCCGCCCCGGGCGCCCCGGCCGACGGCCGATCGGCGGTCGGCCCGCCGGTCAGAGGACGGCCGACTTCAGCGGCACCGAGGGGTCCTCGGCCCGCGTCCGGTCCAGCCGGGCGCCGCGCTCGATCAGCTTGCGCCCCTGGGCCAGATCGCGCGGACGGCCGACGGCCAGCAGGGCGACCAGGGCGCCCTCGCGCAGCCAGCACACCGACCAGGCGGCACCGGCCGGATCGCCGCGCCAGACCAGCTCGTCGGCCTCCGAGTGGTGCCCGGCGTACTGCACGAAGCGCCCGAACTGCTCGGACCAGAAGTACGGCACCGGGTCGTACACCACACCGGGGAAGTGAGCGGCCGTCCGGCTCCCCACCACATTGGCGGCGACGGTGCGCGGGCCCTGGAGCGCGTTGTCCCAGTGGTGCACCAGCAGTCGCGTTCCGTAGCGGGCGGACGGGAAGGAGGCGCAGTCGCCGACCGCGTAGACGTCCGGCGCGGAGGCGCGCAGCCGGTCGTCGGCGGCGACGGACCGGTCCTCGGCCAGCTCCACGCCCGAGCCCGCGAGCCAGTCCGTGGCGGGCCGGGCCCCGATCCCGACGACCACCGCGCCCGCGCGCAGCCGGGTGCCGTCGCCGAGCAGCAGCCCGCTCTCGTCGACGGAGGCCACTCGGGCGCCCGTGACCAGCCGGGCGCCGTAGTCCTCGTACCAGGCCGCCATGGGGGCCGCGACCTCGGCCGGGAGCGCGCCCGCCAGCGGCCGGTCGGCGGCCTCGACGACGGTCACGGCGCAGCCCGCCTCGCGCGCCGCGGTGGCGAACTCCGCGCCGATCCAGCCCGCCCCGACGACCGCGATCTCGCGCTGCCGGGCGAGTACCGGGCGCAGCCGTTGGGCGTCGTCCAGGGTGCGCAGCAGATGGACGCCGGGCTCTCGTTCGCTGCCGGGCAGACTGGCCGGCAGGCTGCCCGGCAGCGGGATCGGCTCGGCGCCGGTGGCGATCACCAGGACGTCATACGGGAGCTGGACGGTCGCGGTCTCGACCTGTCGCTTGTCCGGGCGCAGGCCGGTGACCTCGACGCCGAGCCGCAGCCCGATGCCGAGCCCGGCGAAGTCCACGTCGAGCGTCGAGCCCTCGGCCTTTCCGAGCAGTACGGCCTTGGACAGCGGGGGGCGGTCGTAGGGCTGGTGGGGCTCCGCGCCCAGCAGGACGATCTCCCCGGTCCAGCCGTGCTCGCGCAGCGCGACGGCGGTTTGCACCCCCGCCATGCCCGCGCCGACGATCACCACGCGCTGACCGGCGCCGTTCGAGGACGGCTTCGTCGTCGTCTCATCGCTCACACGATCACTGTATTGCGGCTGGTGGGGCGGACTGGAGAGCGGCTTACGAGAGGTCGGACACAGAGCGGGGGGTCGGAGGGGGGTGGGCGAGGGTTGGGCGGGGGTCGGGGGCGGGGTGCGGGTTGTGGGCGCCTTCGGCGGTGAGCCCCCACCCCGCCCCTTCCCGAAACGAGGGGGCTCCGCCCCCTCGGCCCCCGCCGGGGCTCCGCCCCGGACCCCGCTCCTCAAGCGCCGGAGGGGCTGGAATGGGAACCGCCGGGGCTGAATGGGGAGCCGCCGGGGTTGGGCTTCCTGGTGTACGGCCGGTCTTTCGGGCTATTCGGGGCACGTACTAGGGTGGCGGGACAGAGCACTCGCGGGAGCCCGGGCGGACCGGGCTGAGAGGGAGGCTGGGACGGCCTCCGACCGTACGAACCTGATCCGGGTCATGCCGGCGAAGGGAGGGGCAGCGTGTCCACGCACGCACCAGGTCACCGTCACGACCACAGTCACGACCACGGTCACGGTCACGGACCTCGTACATCAGGCGGGTCGCCACCCGGCGGACGCTACGACGCCCTCGTCATCGGCGGCGGCATTATCGGGCTGGTCACGGCCTGGCGGGCGGCCCAGCGCGGGCTGCGCACCGCGCTCGTCGACCCCGCGCCCGGCGGCGGAGCCGCCTGGGTCGCGGCCGGGATGCTGGCGGCCGTCACCGAACTGCACTACGGCGAGCAGACCCTGCTCGGCCTCAACATGGCCTCCGCACGCCGCTATCCGGACTTCGTGGCCGAGCTCGAGGAGGCCGGTGGCCAGGACGTGGGCCACCGTGCGTGCGGCACGCTCGCCGTCGCGTTCGACGCCGACGACCGCGCCCATCTGCGCGAGCTCCACACCTTCCAGCAGGGGCTCGGGCTGGAGTCCGAGTGGCTGTCGGGGCGTGAATGCCGTCGTCTGGAGCCGATGCTCGCGCCGGGCGTACACGGCGGGCTGCGTGTCGCCGGTGACCACCAGGTGGATCCACGGCGGCTGACCGCGGCGCTGCTCACCGCGTGCGAGCGGGCCGGGGTCGCCTTCCACCGCGACCGCGCGGAACGGCTGCTGCTGGACGGCGACCGCGCCATCGGGGTCGAGCTGACCGGGGGCACGCGCCTGGCCGCCGAGCGGACCGCACTGGCCGCGGGCAGCCTCAGCGGACGGCTCGCGGGCGTTCCCGAGGACGTCCTGCCGCCCGTACGGCCCGTCAAGGGGCAGGTGGTGCGGCTGTCGGTGCCCGAGCGGTACGCGCCGTTCCTCTCCCGGACCGTACGGGCCGTGGTGCGCGGCGCGCCGGTCTACCTGGTGCCTCGCGAGAACGGCGAGTTGGTCATCGGCGCGACCAGCGAGGAGCTGGGCTGGGACACCACGGTCACCGCGGGCGGGGTGTACGAACTGCTGCGGGACGCCCATGAGGTGGTACCCGGCATCACCGAACTGCCGCTGGTGGAGACGTCCGCCGGGCTGCGCCCCGGCTCCCCCGACAACGCCCCGATGCTCGGCCCGACCGCGCTGCCGGGGCTGTTGGTGGCCAGCGGCCACTTCCGCAACGGCGTGCTTCTCACCCCGATCACCGGCGATGTCATGGCCGAAGCCCTCACCAGCGGAGAACTCCCCCCGGAGGCCCGGCCGTTCAGCCCGCGGCGCTTCACGGCTCCCTCGGCGACTCCCTCTCCCGGTGCCCCCGGCGCCGCGCACTCCCCAGCACAGGAGCAGCACACATGACCGTCTCCGTCAACGGCGAGCCTCGCGAAGTGCCCGAGGGCACCACGCTCGACCGGCTCGTCGCGACCCTCACCCAGGCACCCTCGGGTGTCGCCGCCGCCGTCAACGAGACGGTCGTCCCGCGCACCCAGTGGTCCGCGACCTCGCTCGGCGACGGTGATCGCGTCGAGGTCCTCACCGCGGTCCAAGGAGGCTGATCCCAACCATGGCTCCCACCACGACCACCCCGGCCACCGCGACCACCCAGGCCACCCCGGCCGCCGTCACCACCGCCCCCGACGCCACGACGGCCCACGGCGCCGCCGACCGCGCCGCCGACCACGCCGCCGACCACGCGACGCTCGCCACGCCCGACCCGCTGACCATCGCCGGGACCGACTTCGGCTCCCGGCTGATCATGGGCACGGGCGGCGCACCCAGCCTGGACATCCTGGAGCGCTCGCTGCTGGCCTCCGGCACCGAGCTGACGACCGTCGCGATGCGGCGGCTCGACCCCACGGTGCAGGGGTCGGTGCTCTCCGTGCTCGACCGGCACGGGATCCGCCCGCTGCCCAACACCGCCGGGTGTTTCACCGCCGGTGAGGCCGTGCTCACCGCCCGCCTCGCCCGGGAGGCCCTGGGCACGGACTGGGTCAAGCTGGAGGTGGTCGCCGACGAGCGCACCCTGCTCCCCGATCCGATCGAGCTGCTGGACGCGGCCGAGATCCTGGTGGACGACGGGTTCACGGTTCTGCCGTACACCAATGACGATCCGATCCTGGCCCGGAAGCTGGAGGACGTCGGCTGCGCCGCGATCATGCCGCTCGGCTCCCCGATCGGCTCCGGGCTCGGCATCCGCAACCCGCACAACTTCCAGCTGATCACCGAGCGCGCCACCGTGCCGGTGATCCTGGACGCGGGCGCGGGCACGGCGTCGGACGCCGCGCTGGCCATGGAGCTGGGGTGCGCGGCGGTGATGCTCGCCTCGGCCGTCACCCGAGCCCAGGAGCCGGAGCTGATGGCGGGGGCGATGCGGCACGCCGTGGAGGCGGGGCGGCTGGCCCACCGGGCGGGCCGGATCCCGCGCCGCCACTTCGCCGAGGCGTCGAGCCCGGCCGAGGGCCTGGCCGCCCTCGACCCCGAGCGCCCGGCCTTCGGCTGAGCGCTCCGCTGGAAGTGTCGCGATGCGTCGCCGGCCGACCGCGGCGCCGTCGTGGCTGGGCGCGCCCGCGCGGCGGAGCCGCACGTCGACACAGCCCCGCGCCCCTTCGGGGCCCTGGCCTTCGGCCAGCCCGGTGTCCGGGCCCCCCGGGGCCCTACCGTGGAGGGAGGGAGCAGCCCACAGCCCGGAGGTGGTCGCCGTGACCGTGACCGTGGACGACCGGATCGAGCGCGAGGTGTACGTACCGGCGCCGATCGACCGGGTGTGGCGGGTGCTGACCACGCCCGAGCACATCCGCGCCTGGTACGCCCCCGGCGGCTGCGAGATCGATCCGCACCCCGGCGGGCGGCTCCGGTTCCGCTGGGACGAGCACGGAGAGTTCCACGGCATGGTCGAGCGGGCGGTTCCGGACGCCCTCTTCCGCTTCCGGCTGGCCCTGGAGCCCGATCACGCCCCCTCGGACCCCGGCGAAGCCACCCTCGTGGAGTTCGCGCTCTCGCCCGAGGGGCGGGGCACCCGGCTGCGGTTCGCGGAGAGCGGTATCCGCGCCCTGGCCGTCCCCGACGACGCCAAGGCCAAGCACGCCGAGTACGCCACGCTGTCCTGGACCTCCGCGCTGGAGGAGCTGGCCGCGATCGCCGCCGCGTCGCACAACTGACCCGCAAGTGTCACGGTCACTGACCCGCAAGTGTCACCGTTCCGCTGTAGTGCCCGCCCTGCCTGGGGCGGGCGGTCCTGGCCGATATCGGCGCCTCGTAGACTTCCCCCGTGGATACGACCCTCCAGGACCCCCTCGTCGGGCAGGAGCTCGACGGCCGCTACCGCATCGAGGCGCGCATCGCCGTTGGCGGGATGGCGACGGTCTACCGGGCCGTCGACACCCGGCTGGACCGTGTGCTCGCGCTGAAGGTGATGCACCAGAGCCTCGCCTCCGACGCCGCCTTCGTCGAGCGCTTCATCCGGGAGGCGAAGTCCGTCGCGAGACTCGCGCACGCCAATGTGGTCGCCGTCTACGACCAGGGGACCGACGGCAGCCACGTCTATCTGGCCATGGAGTACGTCTCGGGCTGCACCCTGCGCGATGTGCTCCGCGGGCGCGGAGCGCTGCGCCCGCGCGCCGCGCTGGACATCCTGGAGCCGGTGCTGGCCGCGCTCGGGGCGGCCCACCGGGCCGGGTTCGTCCACCGCGACATGAAGCCCGAGAATGTGCTGATCGGGGACGACGGCCGGGTCAAGGTCGCCGACTTCGGCCTGGTCCGGGCGGTGGACACCAACACCAGCGCCTCCACCGGCAGCGTGCTCGGCACCGTCTCGTATCTCGCGCCCGAGCAGATCGAGCACGGCACGGCCGACACCCGCGCCGATGTCTACGCCTGCGGTGTGGTGCTGTACGAGATGCTGACCGGTGCCAAGCCGCACGGCGGCAGCACCCCGGCGCAGGTGCTCTACCAGCATCTGAACGAGGACGTCCCGCCGCCCTCCGCCCTCGCGCCCGGGGTCGCCCCGGAGCTGGACGCGCTGGTGGCCTCGGCCACCGCGCGCGCCGTCGACGCGCGCCCCGCCGACGCCGTCGCGCTGCTGAGCACGGCCCGTGCGGTACGGGCCGCGCTGACCGACGACCAGCTGGACGCGGTGCCGCCGCAGGCCAAGGAGGACGACTCGGCCGGGTCCGAGAACCGTACGGCGGTGATTCCGCGCCCGGCGGCGGCCGTCGACGGCCAGGACCAGCTCAACCACACCAGCCGTCTGGAGCTGCCCCCGGAACCGCCCCGGCAGGAGGGGCACCGCGGGGGCGGCCGCGGCGGCCGGGGCCGGCTGCCGCGGCGCGGGATCGTGACGATCGCCGCCGCGGTGCTGCTGGCGATCGCCCTCGGCGTCGGGGTCTGGTACATCAGCGTCGGCCAGTTCACCGAGGTCCCGCCGGTGCTGCGGAAGACCCAGGCGGAGGCCGAGAAGAAGCTGCGCGGCGCGGGTCTCGATGTGAAGGTCGTCAACGAGTTCAGCGATGTCGTCCCCAAGGGGAAGGTCATCGGCTCCAAGCCGGGTCCGGGTGAGCGCGTCCGCGACACCGGCACCGTGACCATCCGGGTCTCCCAGGGGCGCCCGCGGGCCGAGGTGCCCAATGTGGTGGGCATGCCGCTCGCCGAGGCCAAGCGGAAGATCGCGGACCAGGGGCTGACGGTCGGCAAGGTCACCGGCCGCTTCAGCAGTGAGACGGCCCAGGGCTCGGTCCTCTCCACCAGCCCGGGGCCCGACTCCGTGCGCCGCCCCGAGACGCCGGTGTCGATCGTGGTCAGCAGGGGCCAACCGGTCGACATCCCGGATGTGGTGGGCGATCCGGTCGACGAGGCCCGGTCCACGCTGGAGGACGAGGGCTTCAAGGTGAAGATCGCCGAGCGGCAGGTGTTCTCGGAGGAGGACAAGGGCTCGGTCGCCGAGCAGTCCCCGTCGACGGACGACGAGGCGGCCAAGGGCGACACGGTGACGCTGACCATCTCCAAGGGCGTGCAGATGGTCGAGGTGCCGGACGTCACGGGGATGAACGTGGACGACGCCAAGGCGAAGCTGGAGGACGCCGGGTTCGAGGTGGACGTCGAGAAGGCGCTGCTGTTCCCCGGGGACAAGGTGCAGGACCAGTCGGTGGAGGGCGGCGACGAGGCGCCCAAGGGCAGCACGATCACCATCAGGACCAAGGGCGGCGTGTTCTGAGGGCGCGGGGACGGATGGCGGCGGCCGGACGGCCGACGCCATCCGTCCGGCGGCCCATCCGGCCAACGCCATCCGTCCAGCGGCCCATCCGACCAACGCCATCCGTCCAGCCGCTCATCCGGCCGACGCCATCCGTCCGACGGCTCGTCCGACCGACGCCACCTGTCCGGCCGCTCATCCGAAGCTGACCCGCTCCAGCCAGAAGTCCAGCAGCTTCTCGTCGCCCAGGATCTCCACGCCCGCGCCGCGGGCCGGGCGCCGCTTGTAGATGATCAGCAGCAGGTCGGTCAGCGGCCCGCGCACCGCGACCGCGGCCTTCTCATGCGCCCGCCGCCAGATGATCGCGTCGCCGGTGAGGTCGACCACCCACTCCGCCGCCACCTCCGGCGCGGTGTCGGTCGCGTGGAAGTGCAGGGTGCGGCCGGGGCCGAGCAGCTCGCGCATCCAGGGGTGGACCTCGAAGTGCATCGGCAGCGAGCCGAGCGCCAGCCACTCGTCGAACCCGTCCAGCGCCACCTCCTGGTCGAGGGTGTACTCCGCGCCGAGGGCCAGGACCGCGTCGGCCCGGTGGATCGCCGTCTCATGGGCGAAGCGGCGGGCGTAGAAGTCCGCGCGCCCTCCGGCGATCTGCCCGAAGTCCGGCACCGGGGTCCACAGCCGCGCCTCGGGCCCCGCCTCGCGCAGCGTGTCGGCCAGCATCTGGGCGCCCTCGACCAGCCAGGGGGCGAGCCCGGCGGGGTCCTCCTCCGCGTACGGCGACAGATCGCGGAAGTGCTCATCGGGCAGCGCTTCGGTGGCCCGGGTGCGCACCAGCTCCTCGGCCCACCGATGGGTCCCGCCGAGATGGCGCAGCAGCTGCCCGACGTTCCAGCCCGGGCAGGTGGGCACGGGACGCGTCGGATCCGCGCCCTCGATCGAGCCCAGCAGCAGCTGGGTCTGCGCGACGATCTCGGAGCAGCGACGGTCAAAGCTCAGCAGAGTCATGTACGTCACAGTAGGGGCGCCCACCGACAACGGCTCCCGGCCCGGGGCCATGACCTCACCGAGGGGGCGGCAACGGGGGCCCTTCGCACCTGGGACCCTTGATGGCGTGAGTACGCATCGCATCCGCAACCCCATCGGTGGCCATATCCGTGTGGCCGGCGGCCTGGCCACGGTCGGTCTGGCGCACGCCGCCGACATCGGCGCCGAGACCGTCCAGGTCTTCGTCGCCAATCCGCGCGGCTGGGCCACGCCCGCCGGTACGCCCGCCCAGGACGAGGCCTTCCGCGCCGGCTGCGCCGAGCGGTCGATACCGGTGTACGTCCACGCCCCCTACTTGATCAACTTCGGTTCGCACACCGAGGCCACGGCCGAGCGCTCCGTCGCGTCCCTGCGCCATTCGCTCCACCGCGGCAGGGAGATCGGCGCGCTCGGCGTGGTCGTCCACACCGGCTCGGCGACCGGGGGACGCCCGCGTGCCACCGCGATCGCGCAGGTACGGGAGCGGATGCTGCCGCTGCTGGACGAGCTGACCCGGGACGACGACCCCTGGCTGCTGCTGGAGCCGACCGCCGGGCAGGGCACCTCGCTGTGCGCGCTGGTGGAGGATCTGGGGCCGTACTTCGAGGCGCTGGACCGGCACCCACGGCTCGGTGTCTGCCTGGACACCTGCCATGTGTTCGCGGCCGGCCATGACCTCGCCGCCCCGGGCGGTGTGAAGCAGACGCTGGACGAGCTGGTGGCCGTCGCCGGTGAGGGGCGGCTCAGGCTGATCCACGCCAATGACTCCAAGGACGTGGTCGGCGCCCACAAGGACCGGCACGCGAACATCGGCGCCGGGCACATCGGGGCGGAGCCGTTCCGCGAGCTGTTCACCCACCCCGCGACCGACGGGGTGCCGCTGGTGATCGAGACACCGGGCGGTACGGAGGGGCATGCGGCGGATGTGGCCCGGCTGAAGGAGCTGCGCGCCGGGGTGGCGTGAGAATGTGTCCGGCACATTGAGGAATACCCCTAGGGGGTATAGCGTTGACGTGGTCGACAAATCCGCGATCACCGCTGGGGGTACGGACATGCGACAGCATGAGCACGCACAGAGCGGGTCTCATGAGCATCAAGACCATGACCATCAGCACCACGGGGGCGCGACGAGCTGGTCGATGGCCGCCCAGGCCACCCTGCACTGCCTCACCGGCTGCGCCATCGGCGAGGTCGTGGGCATGGCCATCGGCACGGCCCTGGCCTGGCACAACGTCCCGACCATGATCCTCGCGATCGTGCTCGCCTTCGTCTTCGGCTACTCCCTGACGATGCGGGGCGTGCTGCGGGCGGGGCTGGATGTGCGCAGCGCGCTGCGGGTGGCGCTGGCGGCCGACACCGTATCGATCACGATCATGGAGCTGGCCGACAACGCGACGATCGTCGTCTTCCCGGGCGCGATGGACGCGACACTGTCGGACGCCCTCTTCTGGCTCAGCCTGGCCCTGTCGTTCGCGGTGGCGTTCCTGATCACCACGCCGGTCAACAGGTGGATGATCAGTCGGGGCAAGGGGCATGCGGTGGTCCACCAGTACCACTGACCGCGCCACGGCGGCGTGACCGAACACCGCTACCCGGCGGCCCGGCCTAGAGCTCCGGGCCGTCGCCCGGCTCCTCCTGGTAGGAGTAGCGCTTCTCCGTCCAGGGGTCGCCGATGTTGTGGTAGCCCCGCTCCTCCCAGAAGCCGCGGCGGTCGGCGGTCATGTACTCCACCCCGCGCACCCATTTCGGGCCCTTCCAGGCGTACAGATGGGGCACCACCAGCCGCACCGGAAAGCCGTGCTCCGCGGTGAGCAGCTCGCCGTCCTTGTGGGTGGCGAAAATCGTGGCCTCCGCCATGAAGTCGGACAGCCGCAGATTCGAGCTGAACCCGTATTCGGCCCACACCATCACATGGGTGACATCGGGCGCCGGCGGTGCGAGCTTCGCGATCTCCAGCGAGGAAACCCCGCCCCATTCGGCGTCGAGCATGCTGAATTTGGTGACGCAGTGCAGATCGGCCACGACCGTCGAGTACGGCAGGGCCGAGAACTCCTCATGCGTCCAGCAGTGTTTTTCGCCGTCCGCCGTGGCGCCGAAGACCCGGAACTCCCATCGGTCCGGCTTGAACTTCGGGACCGGCCCATAGTGCGTAACCGGCCAACCGCGCTGGAGTCGCTGACCAGGAGGCAGCTTCGCGAGCTCCCCCTCGCGGCTTTCCGACTGACCCATGGGCTCCATGGTCTCAGACCGCCGGGGGTGGTCGTGACCAGGGCATCGGGGACAGGCACAACTCGTACTAAGCGTGCACTTACTGGACGCCCCAACAGGCGCGGTGCGACGATGCGCGGAACCTGCCGTTCCCGATCGGATTGGAAGGAGCCCCTCCGATGCAGGGTGACCCCGAGGTCCTCGAGTTCCTCAACGAGCAGCTGACCGGCGAGCTGACCGCGATCAATCAGTACTTTCTGCACTCAAAGATGCAGGACCACTTTGGCTGGACTCGGCTTGCCAAATACACCCGGTCGGAGTCTTTCGACGAGATGAAGCATGCGGAGATCCTCACCGACCGCATCCTTCTTCTGGATGGGCTGCCCAATTACCAGCGGCTCTTCCATGTCCGGGTGGGCCAGACACTGACCGAGATGTTCCAGGCCGACCGGCAGGTGGAGATCGAGGCGATCGACCGCCTCAAGCGGGGCATCGAGCTGATGCGGTCCAAGGCGGACATCACCTCGGCGAATCTCTTCGAGTACATCCTCGCCGACGAGGAACTCCACATCGACTATCTCGACACCCAGCTGGAGCTGATCGAGAAGCTCGGTGAGCCCCTCTACATCGCCCAGCAGATCGAGCAGCCCAGCGACAACGGCGACAACTACTCCGGGAGCGGCAAGGGCCACTGAGCCCGCGGCGACACGGCGAGGAACCGGTCCGCCGGTCAGGCCGCCTCGGCCGCCGTCGCCTCCGGAAGGGAAGCGGCAGCGGATGCCGTCGTCGCGGCCGTCGTCAGGACGACCGGGTCCAGCGCCTCGCGCCGGGGGCAGGCACCGCGGCCCAGCAGCGCCTGGATCTTCCGCACGCACGATCCGCAGTCCGTGCCCGCCTTGCAGGCACCGGCGATCTGGCGCGGGGTGCACGCGCCCGTTTCCGCGTGCTGACGCACCTGCTGCTCGGTGATCCCGAAGCATGAGCAGACGTACACGGGCTCTCCAGCGGTGGCATCGACGATGGCATTGATCAGTGAGGTAACCCTTACCTTACCTGCCGCGCCGGGCCCCCACAACGCACAGCGGGCGCGGATCCCTGTGATCCGCGCCCCACCTGCGTCTTTATGATCTCTACCGACCGAGCCCTACTGGTCCCGGTACATCTCCGCCACCAGGAACGCCAGGTCCAGCGACTGGCTGCGGTTGAGCCGCGGGTCGCACGCCGTCTCGTAGCGCTGGTGCAGATCGTCGACGAAGATCTCGTCGCCGCCGCCCACGCACTCCGTGACATCGTCGCCGGTCAGCTCCACATGGATGCCGCCCGGATGGGTGCCGAGCTCCTTATGGACCTCGAAGAAGCCCTTGACCTCGTCCAGCACATCGTCGAAGCGGCGGGTCTTGTGCCCGGACGCCGCCTCGAAGGTGTTGCCGTGCATCGGGTCGCAGACCCAGGCGACCTGCGCACCGGAGGCGGTCACCTTCTCCACCAGGTTGGGCAGCTTTTCGCGGATCTTGTCCGCGCCCATCCGGGTGATGAAGGTCAGCCGACCCGGCTCACGGTCCGGGTCGATCCGCTCGATCAGCGACAGCGCCTCTTCCGGCGTGGTGGTCGGGCCCAGCTTCACACCCACCGGGTTACGGACCCGGGAGGCGAACTCGATATGCGCCCCGTCCAGCTGCCGGGTGCGCTCGCCGATCCAGACCATGTGCCCGGAGACGTCGTACAGCTCACCGGTGCGCGAGTCGGTGCGGGTCATCGCCGTCTCGTAGTCCAGGACCAGCGCCTCGTGCGAGGAGAAGAACTCGACGGTCTTGAACTCCTCCGGGTCCACCCCGCAGGCGTTCATGAAGGCCAGCGCCCGGTCGATCTCGCGCGCCAGGGCCTCGTAGCGCTGACCCGAGGGCGAGGACTTCACGAAGTCCTGGTTCCAGGCGTGCACCTGCCGCAGGTCCGCATAGCCGCCGGTGGTGAAGGCGCGCACCAGGTTCAGCGTCGAGGCCGACGCCTGGTACATCCGCTTCAGCCGCTGCGGGTCCGGGATCCGCGCCTCGGGGGTGAACTCGAACCCGTTGACGGAGTCGCCGCGGTAGGTGGGCAGGGTCACCCCGTCCCGGGTCTCGGTCGGCTTGGAGCGCGGCTTGCTGTACTGCCCGGCGATCCGGCCCACCTTCACCACCGGGACGGACCCGGCGTAGGTCAGCACGGCGCCCATCTGGAGGAGCGTCTTGAGCTTGTTGCGGATCTGGTCGGCGCCCACGCCGTCGAATGCCTCGGCGCAGTCACCGCCCTGGAGCAGAAACGCCTCGCCCCGCGCCACGGCCCCCAGGCGGTGCCGCAGCGCGTCGCACTCGCCCGCGAAGACGAGCGGCGGATAGGACTCGAGCTCAGCGATCACATCGCGCAGAGCCGCTCGGTCCGGCCAGTCGGGCTGCTGCGCCGCGGGAAGAGACTGCCAGGTGTGGCCACCGGCGTGGGTTTCAGCGTTCACGGTCACCCGCACAAGGTTACGGGGTCTCCACGGCCGTCCAGCCCGTTGCCCACAGGGTGAGACACCGCCCCTCACGCTTTGAGCTCCGCGCACTAAAGGTCCGCACCAAGCACACTCAGGACGCGTCGCGCAAGAACGGGCGTTCGGGCATCCTCTGACCGTTTACGGTCATGTCGTGAAGATACCGTGATGGAACCGTGCGTTCCTCGGACGCTGTTCGGGTGACCGGCCCACCCCCGTGGCCGGTACTCATCCGAAGGAGTGCCCCATGAGGAAGTTGCTCCGCCGCGGTGCCGCCGCCTTCGCGGCCGCCGCCTCGCTCGTACTGATGTCGCTCAACGCCACACCCGCCCAGGCGGACTCATCGGCCATCCCGTCCGGGATGACCTGGACCGTACTCGCGAAGGGGACCAACGGCACGATCAGGGTGGGCGCGGACTCCGCGACCGACGCGTACAACGGTGACACCGCCGCCACGGCGACGCTCCCCCTGCTGTGCCTGAGAGTCAGCGGCAGCGCCGTGCCCAGTGGGATCACCCCGGACTTCTACGCGGGCTGGTCACGCGGCACCGTGGCGGCGACGCCGCCCGTGCTGGGCAAGTCGCTGACCAGCCGGGCCGCGGCGGACGCGATCTGTGCGCAGTACTACGGCGCGGACTGGCGGGAGGCCGAGTTCCACGACGGCCGGTACGGCGCCAACCTGGAGGCGAGCGGTGGCTGGTCCTTCTGGGCGTACGGCTACGTGCCCGAAGGCACCCGCTTCTGGACCGCGATCAACGATCAGCCGGCCAACCCCTGGAACTGATCCTGTAGGGTCCTCGACATGCACGCGCGACTGACCATGACCTGGTGGTGGACCGCTCATCCGGCGGCCCACTGAATCGCGCGCTCCCAAGATCTCGCGAAGGCCGCCCGAGGGGCGGCCTTCTGCGTTTCCGCGGGTCGTTCCTCATTCCGGAAGGAATCACCCGCCATGCCGAACCCCGATGCCCAGGCCGTCGTCACACGGCTGCTCTCCGACGACGCGCCGCCCTTCGCCCTGCTGCACCGCCGCACCCCCGGCCGGGCGCCCGACACCGTCGAGGTGCTGCTCGGCCCGGTCGGCGAGGTGGAGCGGCTGACCGACATCCCGCTGCCGACCGGGACCCCACGGGACGGCGCCCCGGTGGCGGACGCCCTCGCGCTGGTGCCGTTCCGGCAGATCCGCGAGCGCGGGTTCGAGGTACGCGACGACGGGACGCCGCTGGCCGTGCTGCGCCCGGAGGAGAGCTACGAGCTGCCGCTCGCCGAGGCGCTGGAGGCGCTGCCCGCGCATCCGGTGCGGGTCGAGGACGGGGCGTTCGACGTGGCCGACGACGCGTACGCGGAGATCGTGAGCCGGGTCATCGAGGACGAGATCGGCACCGGGGAAGGCGCCAATTTCGTCATCCGAAGGACCTTCACGGGCGAGATCCCGGGGTTCGCGAGTACCGACGCGCTCGCGCTCTTCCGGCGGCTGCTGGCCGGGGAGCGGGGCGCCTACTGGACCTATGTCGTGCGGCTGGCGGACGGGCGGACGCTGGTGGGGGCCAGCCCCGAGGTCCATGTGCGGATGTCCGGGGGGACTGTCGTGATGAACCCGATCAGCGGGACGTACCGCTACCCCGAGGGCGGGCCGAGCGCCGAGGGGCTGCTGGAGTTCCTGCACGACCGCAAGGAGGTGGAGGAGCTGTCCATGGTCGTGGACGAGGAGCTGAAGATGATGTGCACCGTCGGCGACATGGGCGGGACGGTGATCGGGCCCCGGCTCAAGGAGATGGCGCACCTCGCGCACACCGAGTACGAGCTGCGCGGCCGCTCCTCGCTCGACGTCCGGGAGGTGCTCCGCGAGACGATGTTCGCGGCGACCGTCACCGGCTCCCCGGTGCAGAACGCGTGCCGGGTGATCGAGCGGTACGAGCCCGGTGGCCGTGGCTACTACGCGGGGGCGCTCGCGCTGATCGGACGGGACGGCGGCGGCGCCCAGACCCTGGACTCACCGATCCTCATCCGCACCGCCGACATCGACGCCGGCGGATCGCTGAAGGTGGCCGTCGGCGCCACGCTGGTCCGCCACTCGGACCCGCGCGGCGAAGTGGCCGAGACGCATGCGAAGGCGGCCGGAGTGCTGACCGCGCTGGGCGTGCGGCCCGCGCCCGTACGGCCGGAGGAGGCGGGCCCCCGGCCGCGGCTCACGGACGATCCGCGGGTACGGGCGGCGCTGGACGCGCGGCGGGCGGACCTGGCGCCGTTCTGGCTGCGGATGCAAGCCCCCGAGGAGCCCGGGGCCGGGGTCGGGGGGTTGGCCGGGCATGCCCTGGTGATCGACGCCGAGGACACGTTCACCGCGATGCTCGCGCATCTGCTGCGCACCTCGGGGCTGACCGTGACCGTGCGGCGGTACGACGAGCCGGGGGCGCGGGAGGCGGCGCTGGCGCATCAGGGGCCCGTGGTGCTCGGCCCCGGTCCCGGTGACCCGAACGACACGGCCGACCCGAAGATGCGGTTCCTGCGGGCGCTGGCCGCCGAGCTGGTGGCCGGGCACCGGCACGGACTGCTGGGGGTGTGCCTGGGGAACGAGCTGATCGCGGCCGAGCTCGGGCTGGAGATCGTGCGCAAGGACGTGCCGTTCCAGGGTGCCCAGGAGCGGATCGACTTCTTCGGGCGCGAGGAGACCGTCGGCTTCTACAACACCTTCACGGCGCGCTGCGACGAGGCGGCGGAGACGGAGCTGGCGATGCACCGCGTGGAGCTGAGCCGGGACCCGGCGACCGGTGATGTGCACGCGCTGCGCGGGCCGGGCTTCGCCGGGGTGCAGTTCCACCCGGAGTCGGTGCTGTCGCGGGGCGGGGCGGCGCTGGTGGCCGAGCTGCTGGCGGCCGTGCTGGTCTGAAGGGCCCACCGGCCCGTAGGGCGGCACCGGCCCGTAGGGCGGCACCGGCCCGTAGGGCGGCGTGACGATGGGCCGGGTGCGGCTTCCGCGCCCGGCCCATCGCCGTACTGCACCCAGACGGCCTCAGCCGAAGAACACCTCGGCCTCGGCGTAGAGCGAGGGATCGACCGTCTTGAGCCGTGCGGTCGCCTCGGCAAGCGGTACCCGGATGATGTCGGTGCCGCGCAGCGCGACCATCTTTCCGAAGTCCTCGTCCCGGATCGCGTCGATGGCGTGCAGCCCGAAGCGGGTGGCGAGCCAGCGGTCGAAGGCGCTGGGCGTGCCCCCGCGCTGGACATGGCCGAGGACGGTGGTGCGGGCCTCCTTGCCGGTGCGCTTCTCGATCTCCTTGGCCAGCCACTCGCCGACCCCGGAGAGCCGGACATGGCCGAAGGAGTCCAGCGTGTCGTCCTTGAGGACGGCGTCGCCGTCCCTGGGCATCGCACCCTCGGCGATGACCACGATCGGGGCGTAGCGGATCTTGAAGCGGGATTCGACCCAGGCGCAGACCTGGTCGACGTCGAAGCGCTGCTCGGGGATGAGGATGACATTGGCGCCGCCGGCGAGCCCCGAGTGCAGGGCGATCCACCCGGCGTGACGGCCCATCACCTCGACGACGAGCACGCGCATATGCGATTCGGCGGTGGTGTGGAGCCGGTCGATGGCCTCGGTGGCGATGTTGACGGCGGTGTCGAAGCCGAAGGTGTAGTCGGTGGCGGACAGGTCGTTGTCGATGGTCTTGGGGACGCCGACACAGCGGAGGCCGTAGTCGCCGGAGAGCCGCGCGGCGACGCCGAGGGTGTCCTCGCCGCCGATCGCGATCAGCGCGTCGACCTCCTGCTTGACCAGGGTCTCCTTGACCCGGCGGATGCCGTCCTCGCTCTTGAGGGGGTTGGTGCGGGAGGAGCCGAGGATGGTGCCGCCGCGTGGCAGGATGCCGCGCACCGCGCGGATGTCGAGGGGAACGGTGTCGTTCTCGAGAGGGCCGCGCCAGCCGTCCCGGAAGCCGATGAAGTCATAGCCGTATTCCTGTACGCCCTTGCGCACGACGGCGCGGATGACCGCGTTGAGCCCGGGGCAGTCACCGCCGCCGGTCAGCACTCCGACCCGCATCGTTTCTTCCCTTCTCCCATGCAATCCCGTGATTGGGCCCGGTACGGAGAGCCACGCTAACGGTGATCCAGGTCACACGGGATGGGGCGTTGGACGATTCCCGCGCGGATCAAGGGAGTTGGTTTTGAACTTCACCCGTACGAGGGGCGAGAGGGTGACGCGGTGTCACCGGCCCCGGGCGGGACGGCGTCAGACGTCACCGGCCCCGGGCGGACGGAGTCAGGCGTCGTCCAGGCCGCGCTCGATGGCATAGCGGACCAGCTCCACCCGATTGTGCAGCTGGAGCTTGCCGAGGGTGTTCTGGACGTGGTTCTGGACCGTGCGGTGCGAGATCACCAGCCGCTCGGCGATCTGCTTGTACGAAAGCCCCTTGGCCACAAGGCGCAGCACCTCGGTCTCACGCTCGGTGAGCTGCGGGGCGGCGGGCTGGTCGGCGGCGGTGGGGGCGGGCTCGCCCGCGAGCCGCCGGTACTCGCCGAGCACCAGGCCCGCGAGGCCGGGGGTGAACACCGGGTCGCCGACCGCCGTACGGCGCACCGCGTCCAGCAGTTCCCCGGTGCTGGCCGACTTCAGCAGATAGCCGGTGGCCCCGGACTTGACCGCCTCCAGGACGTCCGCGTGCTCACCGCTCGCGGAGAGCACCAGCACCCGCAGCTCGGGGCGGTCGGCAAGGGCCTCCTTGCACACCTCGACCCCCGGCAGCCCGGGCAGGTTGAGGTCGAGCACCAGGACGTCGGGCCCGGCGGCCTTGGCCCGGCGGACCGCCTGCGGTCCGTCCCCGGCCGTGGCCACCACGTCGAACCCGGCCTCGGACAGGTCCCGGGCCACCGCGTCGCGCCACATCGGATGGTCGTCGACCACCATCACCGTCACCGGGCGGCCGTCGTGCTGAGCGGTCATCGTGCCGCTTCCCCCTTCTGTTTCGGTTTCTTCGCCGACGCCTTCGGAACCGTCAACTCCACTTCAGTGCCCTGCCCCGGTGCCGAAATCCACTCGGCGGTGCCGCCGAGGTCGCGCAGCCGTCCCCGGATCGACAGGGCCACCCCCAGGCGGCCCTCCGCCTCGGCGTCCGCCAACCGCCCCTCGGGGATGCCGGGGCCATCGTCCCGTACGGTCACCATCACCGCGTCCGGCTCGTCCTCCAGCAGGATCCAGGCATGGGGGTCGTCTCCCGCATGGACCCGCACGTTGTCCAGGGCGGCGCCGACGGCGGCGGCCAACTCCCCGGCGACGCCCGCCGGGAGGAGCACCGGGGCACCCGGCTCGGCGAAGGTGACCCGGGAGCCGGCGTGCGGGGCCAGCAGGGCCCGCAGATCGCAGGGGCCGCCGTCGGAGCGCTCGGGCTCGGGCGGGCAGGGCGGGACCGGCGGGTCCACCGCGTCCGGCAGGGCGCCCGGGTCGGCTGCCGGCTCCGCCTCGTCCTCCCCCGTGCGCGGCCGGGCCACCAGACCGGTGGAGACCAGGGTGCGCAGGGCGATCTCCTGCTCCCCCGCCATCCGGCCCAGTTCGGCCGCCTCGCCGCCGATCGCGGCACCGCGCCGCTGCACCATGGCGAGCACCTGGAGCACGCTGTCGTGGATGTCGCGGGCCAGCCGCTCCCGCTCCCGGGTGGCCGCCTCGATGCGCAGCGCGCGGGCGAGGGTGCGCTCACTGGCGCGGGCCACCTCGATCACATAGCCGATGCCCACGCTCGCCACCCACACCAGCGACAGCATGTGGACGGTGTCCTGGGCGAATCCGCCGCGCTCGATCACATTGGCGGCGCAGACCACGGTGGAGGCCGAGGCGCCCCAGCGCCAGCCGCCCTTGATGGCGAAGCCGAGGACCGCGCCCATCGTCCATATGGAAGGCAGCGTGGGGGTGCCCTCGGCGATCCGGTCGTGGCTGTCCACGAGCGGGGTGAGCAGAATGCCGGTCACCGCGATGCCGAGGTCGCCGACGAGGAACCGCCGGGTGCAGCGCTCGGCCGAGGCGACCATCCGGAAGGTGAGCGCCGTCCACAGCGTCAGCACCGCCATGTAGACGACGGCGCCGATCGGATGGTCGTAGTCGTCGAAGGAGTAGACGCACAGGCCGAGCGCGTAGAGCAGGGTGAGCACCCGGTAGGCGGTCAACGCCTGCCACAGCGGCTGCTCGACGGACATCCGCACCGCGCGCCCGCCCCCGGCGCGCTCCCGTCCGGACCGTTCCCTGGACCGCTCCGTCAACGTCCCCCACCCCCGGTGCCGGCGCGGCTAGGCGCCGGACTTGTGTTTGTCCTTCTCCTTCTCGGCCTGCTTCTTCTCGGCCTCGGCCTGCTTCTTCTCGGCCTGCTTCCGGGCCGCCTCCGCCTCCGCGATCTGCCGCTTGGCGGCGGTGGCGTAGACGTCCACGTACTCCTGGCCGGAGAGCTTCATGATCTCGTACATGACCTCGTCGGTCACCGAGCGCAGGATGAAGCGGTCGCCGTCCATGCCGTGGTAGCGGCTGAAGTCCAGCGGCTTGCCGATCCGGATACCGGGCCGCATCAGCTTCGGCATGACCTTGCCGGGGGGCTGGATCTTCTCGGTGTCGATCATCGCCACGGGGATCACCGGGGCGCCGGTCGCGAGCGCGACCCTCGCCAGACCGCCCGGCTTGCCCCGGTAGAGCCGCCCGTCGGGCGAGCGGGTGCCCTCGGGGTAGATACCGAAGAGCTCACCGCGCTTGATCACGTCGATGCCCGCCTTGATGGCGGCCTCGCCCGCGCCGCGCGAGCCCGAGCGGTCCACCGGCAACTGCCCGACGCCCTTGAAGAAGGCCGCCGTGAGCCGCCCCTTGACGCCGGGGGTGGTGAAGTACTCCTGCTTGGCGATGAAGGTGACCTTCCGGTCGAGCACCGCGGGCAGGAAGAAGGAGTCGGAGAAGGAGAGGTGGTTGCTCGCGAGGATGGCCGGGCCCTCGGCGGGGACGTGCTCCAGCCCCTCCACCCAGGGCCGGAAGGTGAGCTTCAAGGCGCCACCCACCGACAGCTTCATTGCGCTGTAGAACAACCGGGACCTCCTGTATCCGACGAGGAGACCTTAACCTGCCTACCCCGTATGCGGCGCGCCGCGTACGCTGAGGACCCGAGCCCGCTTCCCCAGCGAACGGAGATCCGTGGTGCCGCTCCTGCCCGGAGCCGAGCCGTTCCGCCACGACGGCGGAGAGATCGGCGTCCTCGTCTGTCACGGCTTCACCGGCTCCCCGCAGTCCGTGCGGCCCTGGGCCGACCATCTCGCGGGCCGTGGGCTGACCGTTTCGCTGCCACTGCTTCCCGGCCATGGCACGCGCTGGCAGGATCTCGCCGTCACCGGCTGGCAGGACTGGTACGCGGAGGTGGACCGCGAGCTGAGCAGGCTCTCCCGGGTCTGCGAGCGGGTGTTCGTCTGCGGTCTGTCGATGGGCGGGGCGCTCGCGCTGCGGCTGGCCGCCCAGCACGGCGCGGCGATCAGCGGCGTGGCCGTCGTGAATCCGGCCAACCGCATCCACGATCCGCTGGCCGTCGCCCTTCCGGTGCTGCGTCATCTGGTGCCGTCGGTGAAGGGCATCGTGAGCGACATCGCCAAGCCGGGCGTGCGGGAGTCCGGTTACGAGCGGATGCCGCTGCACGCCGTGCACTCGATGCGCCGCTTCTACCGGGTGGTCGACGCCGAACTGCCGCAGGTGACCCAGCCGCTGCTGGTGATGCACAGCCCCCAGGACCATGTGGTGCCGCCGGCCGACTCCGAGCGCATCCTGAGTCAGGTGTCCTCGCGGGACGTCACCGAGCGGCTGCTGGAGCGCAGCTACCACGTGGCGACGCTGGACCACGACGCCGAGTTCATCTTCGAGGAGACGGACACGTTCATCACCCGGCTGACGGCGGGTATGGGTGAGGACACCACCCGGACCGGCCTCGGGAAGGGCAGCGGAAAGGAGGGGGCGGCGGCCAGTGGCTGAGCGCGACTCGAATGAGAACGAGGCGGACGCGCGGCGGGACGACGACGCCGCCTTCGCCGCGATCGTCGCCGCGTACGGGGAGGAACCGCAGGACCCGCCGGGCGCCGAGCGCTGGCCCGCCGCCGAGAACCTCGACGAGGACCCCGACAAGGAGCGGGACCGGGACCGCCGGTCCGCGGCGGACGGCGACACCGACACCGGCGCCGAGGGGTCCGGTGACGGCGAGGCGGCCACGGGCGGGCTGACCAAGCCCGACAAGACCGAGAAGCCGGGCGGATTCATCGTCTACGCACCGGGCGTGGGCCCCCGCGACTGGGAGCCCGAAGAGCCTTCCGAGGACGACTTCGACGAGACCGACGAGGGCCATTTCGTCCCGCCCGAGCCGCCGCCGCTGCCCGAGTCCGACACCACCTCCCGCTTCGCCTGGCTCGGAGTGCTGGGCGGGCCGCTGCTGCTGCTCGGAGTGGTGCTGTTCCAGGTGGAGATGGTCTGGTGGATCGCCACGCTGGGCGTCGGCGGCTTCCTCGGCGGCTTCGTCACGCTGGTGCTGCGGATGAAGGACGACGACGAGGACGAGGACGAGGACCCGGGGCGCGGCGCCGTCGTCTGACCCCGGCACTCCGGAGCCGGGCGCGCCCGGCTCCGGCTCCTGCCCGGCGGGGATACCCGGCCCGGGGTATGACGCAGGCTCTCAGACCGGGGACACCCGGGGCAGCGGGTCTCAGGCCGGTGACACCCGGGGCAGCCTGAGCGCGGCCAGCACCGGAAGGTGGTCCGTGGCCGCGCGGAGGTCCGCGTCGGTGACACCCGGCAGCCCGGCCGGGACCCCACAGCCGATGATCTCGATGCCCTCCGAGGCGAAGACCCCGTCGATGCGCCGACGCGGGTCCTTGGGGGAGAAGGTGGCCTCGCTCCCCCAGGGCTCGGTGGCCCAGCCGTCCCGCAGCTTCCCCGCGATCCGGCGGAAGGCGCGGCCGTCCGGCCGGTCGTTGATGTCACCGGCCGCGATGGCGTACGGGACGTCCAGCGCGGTCACGTGGTCCAGCAGCATCCCGGCCTGCTCGTAGCGCTCGGCCTCGGCGAGGCTCAGATGGCAGCTGACCACGCCGAGCCGGACGCCGTCGCCGCCCTCCGGGTGGCCGTTCGCCGGGCGGGGGGTGTCACGCAGGCCGGTGTCGCGGTGGCCGCCGCCGAAGCGCAGCACGGCGGTGGCGAAACCGCGCCGGTGCAGCCCGGGGACGCGCGGCAGCAGGGTGTCCTCGGCGCGCTCCACATGGGCGCGCAGCGAGGTGAGGATCATCGGACCGGCGGCGGTGGCCCCGCCCGTGGTGTAGACGAGGCCGGTCTCCCGGGCCAGCCAGGCGGCGGCCTTGCGCCAGCGGAAGAAGCGCGGCGCCTCCTGGACGCAGACGACGTCGGGGGCACAGGCCCGGATCACCCGGGCCAGCGCCTCACGGTCGTCCCGCATCGAGCGGATGTTGTAGCTGAGCACCCGCACCACCGCCGCGTCCGGGCCGGTGGTGGATCCGGGCAGGTCCGTGAGCGGCACGTTCCCCCCTCGCGCCTCAGCCCTGGCGGGCCAGGTCGGCGGCGCCGACGAGGCCGGCCTTGCCGCCGAGCTGGGCGGCGAGCACCTGGGCGTGCGGACGCCACTGGTTGCCCACCAGCCAGCGCCGGAAGGACTTGCGGATCGGCTCCAGGACGAGATCGCCCTCGTCGGAGACGCCGCCGCCGACGATGAACGCCGAGGGGTCGAAGAGCGAGGCGAGGTCGGCGAGCCCGGCCCCGGCCCAGCGGGCCAGCTCGCGGAAGGAGTCGATGGCGACGGGGTCGCCCTGGCGGGCGGCGTCGCTGATGTGCTTGCCCTCGATGCCCTCGGAGGTGCCGTCGCCGAGGCCGAGCAGGACCGTGGCGTTCTCCGGGGTGGCGGCGGCGCGCTGCCTGGCGTAGCGGACCAGGGCGCGGCCGGAGGCGTACTGCTCCCAGCAGCCCTGGCTGCCGCAGCCGCACAGCAGTCCGTCCGGAACGACCCTTATGTGGCCGAACTCGGCCGCGACGCCGAACCGGCCGCGGTGCAGCTTGCCGCCGATGATGATGCCGCCGCCGAGGCCGGTGCCGAGGGTGATGCAGACGACGTCGTCATGGCCGACCCCGGCGCCGAAGCGGTACTCGCCCCAGGCCGCGGCGTTCGCGTCGTTCTCCACCACGACGGGCAGGCCGACGCGCTGCTCGACCTTGTCCTTGAGCGCCTCGTGCCGCCAGTTGATGTTGGGCGCGAAGAGCACCGTGGCGCGCTTGTCGTCCACGTATCCGGCCGCGCCGATGCCGACGGCCTCGATCTCATGCCCCTCGCTGACGATGCGCACCGCGTCCGCGATGGCGTCGACGACTCCCTCGGGAGTGTGCGGGGTCGAAACCTGGCTCGTCTCGAGAATCGAGCCCTCTTCGTCGACCACGCCGGCCGCGATCTTCGTGCCGCCGATGTCGACGCCGATGGTGAGTCCCATGAGTCCCTCAGTTATTTGGTCGAACCCCGCCGAGGCTAACGGTACCGGAGGTGGCGCTCAGTCGAGGTCGATGTGTTCACTACTCGAACTCTCGGATTTCTCGCCGCTGCCCTTGGAATCGCCCTCGGCGCCCTGGGTCCAGCGTCGCTCCTGGCCGGTCACGGCGGCGCGATAGGCGGCGAGCAGTTCGGATCCGGCACTGGCGAGGTGTTCGAAAACCTCTGGATTGCGCTCTATGACCGGTTCTACCCCGGCCTTCGCCTGTGCGATCAATTGTTGTACGGCCCCCTGAACCGCGGTCCCCGCGATCGGCGTCTGGGCGACCTTCTCGGCGAGCGCGTCGGCCAGCTTGAGGAACTCCTCGGCCACGGTTCCCGGCTCCTCGGTGGTCTGCCGGGCCCGCTGCCTGGCCCGTTCGGCGGCGAGGTCCTCCTCACAGGCCCGCTCCCAGGCATCGGGATCGATCTCGGTGACCGGCACATCGGTGACCGGGGGCTCCGGGGGGCGCTCGGTGGCATCGCTCATGGCGAACTCCTGCGGCGGGGATGCTGGCTGCCCGGTGACGTTCATCCGGGCTTGTGACCGACGTTACCGGAAGGAGAGGGCGGGGTCAGAGCCGGAGACCGGCCGTCGTGGACGCGGGGGTCAGAGCCGCTTCGGCCACAGGTCCGGGTCGGGGGTGAAGCGCACCTGGAGCCATCCGTCGCGCAGCCCGGCGCCGGAGACGGTGCAGCGGCGCAGGGCGGACGGCAGCGGCAGCACCCGGTGGAACGGCGCGACGGTGACGATCAGTTCATCGCCCCGGCGCACCAGGGAGAGCCCGTCGCGGTCGGCGCCGGGCAGCGGCAGCCGCCACAGCAGCACCCCGTCCTCGGCCAGCCGGTCCTCGACGGTCCAGGGGTCGGGGGCGGGCCGGTCGGGCCGCGCCCCGGGCGCCCCGACGGCCCCGGCGAGATCGGCGAGGTCGGCGAGCGCGGCCGGGGCGCGCCGGGCGCCGTCGCCGGGGTGCGGCTCGGCGGACTGCTGCTCGGCGGAGTGCTGCTCGGCGGGGTACGGCTCGGCAGGGTGCGGCTCGGCGGGCCGCGGGTCGCCCAGGCCGCGCGGATCGCGGCCCAGATGCGGCAGCTCACGGACCGGGACGGCGGGCGCCCACTGCTCGTACAGCTCCTTGAGCGCGTCCTGCTGCTGACCCGACAGCGCGGCGAGCCACGGGTCGGCGGTGCCGGTGGGCAGCAGCCGGTTGGCGATCACCGCCTCCACCCGGCAGCCGTGCAGCGCCAGACCGGCGCGGGCGGTGCGCAGCGCCCGGTCGGCGAGCGGTCCGGGCTCCACGACCAGCCGTACCGTGGTGGCCTCGGACTCGATCACCCCCTCGACAGCGGCCAGCTCACGCTCCCAGCGCTCGGCCGTCTCGTACAGCTTCTGCGCGGGCATCGGCACCCCCGCCAGCTGGGCGAGCATCGGCCGCAGCGCACGGGCCGCCTGCCGCTCGGCGGGCATGAGCCGGCGCAGATAGCGCCGCAGCTGCTCGGGCAGCGCGAGCAGCGCGACGGTGTCCGGCGCGGGCGGCATGTCGACGACGAGGACGTCCCAGCCGGTGCCGGGCGGGGCGGTCTGGGCGGCGCGCAGGGCGCGCAGCAGCGCGATGGCCTCCACCCCGGGCAGGGCGGTCAGCTCCTCGCCGTCCAGCGGGGTCGCGCCGAGCAGGTCGAGCAGACCGTGACCGCGGTCCTGGAGGGCGGTCAGCTCACCGCGGAACCACTCGTCCGTGACGATCCGGGCGGCCCACAGCCCCGGCGCGAGCTCGGCGGGTACGGACCACGGCAGCCGGTCCGCCGTGCGCCCGGGGACGGACCACGGCGCGCCGATGCCGAGCAGCGCCTCGGGGGTGCCGTCGGAGTCGGCGGTGAGCAGCAGGGTCCGCTGCCCCTCACGGGCGGCGGCGAGGGCGGTCGCGGCGGCCACGGTGGTGCGGCCCGCGCCGCCGGTGCCGGTGACGAGGACCGTACGCATGAAGAGAGCCTCCGGCAGGGGGTTACGTCGGTGTGTGCGGCGCGGGTCCGGTGATCCGCACCCGCCGGAGCGTACCCCGCACCGTGGATCACCCCGGGCACCGTCGGGCCCGGGGCGGTCCGGGCGGGTCAGGCGCCCTCGACGCGCTTCTTCAGGCCCGCGAGGGCGCGGTCGATGATGACCTTCTCGGCCTTGCGCTTGATCATGCCGAGCATGGGGATCTTGACGTCGACCGTGAGCTGGTACGTCACCTCGGTGGTCTTGCCGCCGTCGCGCGCCGACAGCCGGTAGGAGCCGTCAAGTGTGCGCAGCATCTGGGACTTGACCAGGGACCAGTTGACCTGGTCGTCCCCGGTCCAGCTGTACTGGAGGGTGTAGTCGTCCTTGATCGCGCCGGCGTCGAGCAGCATCCGCACCTGCTCGGCGCGCCCCTGGGCGTCCTTGGTGAGGATGTCGGCCTCCTTCACCTCACCGGACCACTCCGGGTAACGGTCGAAGTCGGCGATCACCTCCATCACGTCGGCCGGGGCCGCCTCGATCGTGATGCTCGAGCTGGTGTGTTCCGCCATCGCCGTGGCTCCTCCGTACCGGTCCGCCGCATGGGTCCTCTGCGGCTGAAGGCTACCGCGCGCGGGTCACCACTCCAGGGTCCAGGGGGTGCCGGAGGAGGCGAAGTGTCCGACATTGACGCACTCGGTGGCCCCGATCCGCATACGGCGGACGAGCGGCTGGTGGACATGGCCGAAGAGGGAGTACTTGGGGCGGACGGCGTGTATCGCCTCTAGCAGGGCGGCGCTGCCGCGCTCGAAGCGGCGGGCGACGGTGTCGTAGCAGAGGTCGGGCACATCGGGCGGGATGTGGGTGCAGATCACGTCCACCTCGCCGAGCGCCGCGATCTTCGCCGCGTAGGTCTCGTCGTCGATCTCGTAGGGGGTGCGCATCGGCGTGCGCAGCCCGCCGCCCACGAAACCGAAGACCAGCCCGCCGATCTCGACGCGCTCGCCGTCCAGGACCGTGGTGCCGGACCGGGCGTACTCCGACCACAGTGACGGCATGTCGACATTTCCGTAGGTGGCGTACGTCGGAGTGGGGAACGCGGCGAAGAGCTCGGCGTACTGGCGGCGGACCCCGGCCTCTATCGCCGCGCCGCGGTCCAGCCCCTCCCACAGCCGGTTGCCGAGCGCCCGCGCCTCCTCGAAGCGGCGGGCGGTGCGCAGTTCGACCAGCCGGTCGGCGTTCTCGACCCCGAAGAGATCGGGGAAGATGCCACGTGAGTGATCGGCGTAGTCGAGGAAGAGAACGAGGTCGCCGAGGCAGATCAGGGCGTCCGCCCCGTCACCGGCCTTCTCCAGGTCCTCACTGTTGCCATGCACGTCGCTCACCACGTGGACTCGCATGCGTGTCACCCTAAGACGTAAGGGCCCGCGCCCGTAAGGTGTTCTGGCCGCACCGCCCCGCGTCTACCTGCGGTTCCTTAGCGGACATGACGCCCGTCGACTAGTCTGCGGGCAGCACGAAGGCGGTGTGTGACGCATCAAACATCTGGGCAGGAACCCCTATCCCGGAAGCGTACCGATGGGTAACGTCCGGGCCGTCCACCACCCCCCATGCCCTGTAGCGGCGCCGGCGCCCCACGAGGAGCAGCAGTCTTGCGCGAGTTCAGCCTTCCGGCCCTGTACGAGGTTCCGGCCGACGGCAATCTGACGGATCTCATCCGCCGCAATGCCGCACAGCATCCCGATGTCGCCGTGGTCGGCCGCAAGGTCGACGACCGATGGGAGGACGTGACCGCGACCATGTTCCTGGCGGAGGTGCGCGCCGCCGCCAAGGGCCTGATCGCGGCCGGTGTGGGGCCGGGCGACCGGGTCGGCCTGATGTCCAGGACCCGCTATGAGTGGACGCTGCTCGACTTCGCCATCTGGAGCGCGGGCGGGGTCACCGTGCCGGTGTACGAGACGAGTTCACCGGAGCAGGTCCAGTGGATCCTCAGCGATTCGGGCGCGGTGGCCGCGCTGGTCGAGACCGGCGTCCACGAGGCCGCCGTCGAGGCCGTCCGGGACACCCTGCCCGCCCTGAACCACGTCTGGCGGATCGAGGGCGACGCCATCGGGACGCTGCGGAAGCTGGGCGAGCACGTCCCCGAGGAGAAGGTGGACGAGCGCTCCTCGATCGCCAACGCCGACTCCCCCGCCACCATCGTCTACACCTCGGGCACCACCGGCCGCCCCAAGGGCTGTGTGCTCTCCCACCGCAGCTTCTTCGCCGAGTGCGGCAACGCGGTGGCCCGGCTCAAGCCGATCTTCAACACCGGTGAGTCGTCGGTGCTGCTGTTCCTCCCCGAGGCCCATGTCTTCGGGCGGCTGGTGGAGATCGCGGCGGTACTGGCGCCGATCAAGCTCGGCCATGTGCCGGATGTGAAGTCCCTGACCGACGAACTCGCCGCCTTCCGGCCCACATTGGTGCTGGGCGTGCCGCGCGTCTTCGAGAAGGTCTACAACTCGGCGCGGGCGAAGGCCCAGTCCGAGGGCAAGGGCAAGATCTTCGACAAGGCGGCCGACACCGCCATCGAGTACAGCAAGGCGCTGGACGCCCCGGGCGGCCCGTCCTTCGGGCTCCGCTTCAAGCACAAGGTCTTCGACCGGCTGGTCTACAGCAAGCTGCGGGCCGTGCTGGGCGGCCGGGCCACCCACGCCATCTCCGGCGGGGCGCCGCTCGGCGAGCGGCTGGGCCACTTCTACCGGGGCATCGGCTTCACGGTCCTGGAGGGGTACGGCCTGACGGAGTCCTGCGCGGCGACCACCTTCAACCCCTGGGACCGGCAGAAGATCGGCTCGGTCGGGCAGCCGATGCCCGGCACGGTGGTGCGCATCGCCGACGACGGCGAGGTGCTGCTGCACGGAGAGCACCTCTTCACCGAGTACTGGAACAACGAGACGGCCACGGCGGAGGCGCTGTCGGACGGCTGGTTCCACACCGGGGACGTGGGCACGCTCGACGAGGACGGCTACCTCACCATCACCGGCCGGAAGAAGGAGATCATCATCACCGCGGGCGGCAAGAACGTCGCCCCGGCGGTGATAGAGGACCGGATCCGGGCCCATGCCCTGGTGGCCGAGTGCATGGTCGTCGGCGATGGCCGTCCCTTCGTGGGCGCGCTGGTCACGGTGGACGAGGAGTTCCTGCCGCGCTGGGTGGCCGAGCACGGCAAGCCCGAGGGTGTGACGGTGGCCGAGCTGCGGGAGGACCCGGACCTGCTGGCGGAGATCCAGCGGGCGGTGGACGACGGCAACGCGGCGGTGTCCAAGGCGGAGTCGATCCGGAAGTTCCGCGTCCTGGCGACCCAGTTCACCGAGGACTCCGGGCATGTGACGCCCTCGCTGAAGCTGAAGCGGAACGTGGTGGCGAAGGACTTCGCCTCGGAGATCGAGGCCCTCTACCGGGGCTGACCCGCGCCTTCCCTCGGCATCGACACACGGCTCCGCCTTCCGGTACGCGGCTCCGCCGCGTGGCCCGTCGCAGGCGTCACAGCAGCGACTTCAGGCGGTCGGCCAGCAGATCCCAGCGCCAGCGCTCCTCCACCCAGGCGCGGCCCCGCTCGCCCATGCGGCGGCGCAGCTCCGCGTCCTCCAGCAGGGTCACGACGCGCTCGGCGCTCTGCTCGGCGGAGTCTCCCCGTACGACCCATCCGGTCTCGCCGTCCAGCACCGCGTCCGGCGCCCCGCCCGAGTCCCCGGCGACGACCGGCAGACCGGTCGCGGACGCCTCCAGATAGACGATGCCCAGGCCCTCGACGTCCAGCCCGCCGCGGCGGGTGCGGCAGGGCATGGCGAAGACGTCGCCCGCGCCGTAGTGGGCGGGCAGCTCCTCCCAGGGGACGGGGCCGGTGAACCGCACCGACCCGGCCACGCCCATGGTCTCCGCGAGGCGGCGCAGATCCTTCGCGTACGGCCCGCCGCCGACGATCAGCAGCACCGCGTCCGGCACCCGCTGGAGGATCCGCGGCATGGCCCGGATCAGCGTGTCCTGCCCCTTGCGCGGCACCAGCCGGGAGACACAGACCACGACGGGCCGCTCGGCCAGGCCCAGCCGGGCCCGGATCTCATCGCCGCCCGAGCCGGGGTGGAAGGTCTTCTCGTCCACACCGGGCGGGAGTTGGACCATGCGGGCGGCGTCCCGGGGGTCGAGCGCGGCGGCGATACGGGAGCGGGTGTACTCACCGAGATAGGTGAGGGTGTCCGTGGCCCCGCCGATCCGCCGCAGCAGCTGCCGTGAGGCGGGCAGCTGCGCCCAGGCGGCCTCGTGGCCGTGCGTCGTGGCCACCAGCCGCCGTGCCCCGGCCGCGCGCAGCGCGGGGGCCATCAGCCCGAGCGGCGCGGCGGCGCCGAACCACACAGAGGTGCAGCCGTGCTCGCGCAGCAGCGCGGTCGCGCGGCGGGTGACGCGCGGGGTGGGCAGCAGCATGGTCGTCCGGTCCCGGACGACCGGGTACGGCTGCTCGGCGTCGAAGCGCGCGGTGGCCTCGGCGCCCTCCCGGCCGCGCTTCCAGGTGGAGGCGTAGACGACGATCCGGTCCGGGTCCAGGCGCAGCGCGATGTTGTGCAGAAACGCCTGGATGCCGCCGGGGCGGGGCGGAAAGTCGTTGGTCACGAGCAGGGTCTTGTCCATCGTGGCCGACAGTACCGGGTGCGGCGACGGACCCGCTCCGCCGCGTCCAGGCCGGGGCACGGGGCGGGCGCTCAGCCCAGCGCGCCCGCCACGGATGGGCGCGGCGCTCAGCTCAGCTCGGTCGCAACGGACGGGCGCGGCGCTCAGCTCAGCTCGGTCGCAACGGACGGGCGCGGCGCTCAGCTCAGCTCGGTCGCAACGGACGGGCGCGGCGCTCAGCTCAGCTCGGTCGCAACGGACGGGCGCGGCGCTCAGCTCAGCTCGGTCGCCACGTACTTCCGCCACCGCGCCGTGAACTCCCCGCTGCTCACCCCGAGCACCTTCCGCAGCGCCGACTCCACCGCCCCCGAGCGCTCATGCGCCCGGCCCACCGCGCGGTAGAACTCGACCAGCTTCTTCTCGCCCCAGGTGTCGGCGATCAGGCGGCAGGCGAGCCAGCCCTGTTCATAGGCGCGGGAGAGGCGGTCGGGGTCGCTGCCGAAGCGGAAGTCGTCGTCGCGCGGGAGCGCGGCGGGCAGGTGCCCGGCGGTGACGGCGTCGGTGAGTTCGGGGGCGATCTGGCGGGGGGTGCGGCCCGGGGTGCGGTAGCCCACCCAGTCGGCGAAGCCCTCGGAGAGCCAGAGCGGAGTGGCGGCGCTGGTGGCGGTGCGGGTGGCCACATGGGCCGTCTCATGGGTGATCACGACGCGCCGGCCGAAGTCGCCGAGGACCTGGTACGCCTCGGGGTTGACGATCACGCGGTCGGCGGGGGTCTCGTCACCGGCCCCGCCGACCTCGCCCGTGGTGACGGCGGCGATCCCCCGGTAGCCGTCCGCCGAGGCGCCGAGCAGGGCGGCCATCCGGCCCAGGGAGGCGGGGACCTCGACCACGACGCGCCCGGCCCACTGGTGGGGCCACACCTGGCCCAGGACGGGCACCGCCCGGTCCGCGGTGTCGGCGACCGCGCGCAGCACCCGCCGGTCCTGGCCGACGCCCAGGACGAGGCTGTGGGCGCCGCGCACGACGTCGACCGTGCCCTGGTCCCACAGCTGCTCCATACCGCGCTTGCCGTCCACCACACCGTCGTCGGAGGCGACGTACCACTGCCCGCCGCGCCGGGCGAGAGTGAGGTACTGGGCGGAGACGACCGGCGCGGTGTCGTACCCCTTCAGCCGGTACCGGAGTTCGACCTGCGCGGCGAGGCTGCGGCCGCCGACCCGCGCGGGCTCGAAGCCGCCGGTGCGCACCAGGCGGTAGGTCCAGGAGCGCAGCGGTACGGCGGACATCTGCCGGAACACCCGCCGCTGCTCGGCCAGATAGCCGGCCGAGCCGCGGTCGACAGTGGCGAGGAAGCCGTCCGCGTCCCGCTCCCGGACCGCCGCCGCGCGCTGGTCCAGCATGCGCTGCACGGCCCGGCCGTCGCGCCCCTCGGGGTCGTCGGGCGCCGGGACGGGGCCGCAGCCGCTCAGCGCGGTCAGGGAGAACGCGCCCGCCAGGGGCAGGCACAGCAGCGCCCGCCATCCGCCCGTTCTCCACCGACCCGACACGTCTTAGATCGTACGAGCCCGCGCGCCGGCTTCAGACGCGAGTGATGGAGGAGATCGGCAACATGCCCACGGGGTCGTACCGGACCCGCGCCCCGGGGTAAGGGGCGTGGATCACCTGCCCGTTGCCCGCGTACATGGCCACATGACTGGCGTCGGAGCGGTAGACCACCAGATCGCCGGGGCGCGCCTGGGACAGCGGCACCGGCTGCCCGGCGTGCGCCTGCGCCTGGGAGGTGCGCGGAATGGCCACCCCGGCGCGGGCGTAGGCCCATTGCATCAGCCCGGAGCAGTCGAAGGCGGTGGGACCGGCCTGGCCCCATGCGTACGGCAGCCCCAGGGCCGCCCGTGCCGCGCCGAACGCCGTGGCGGCACGCCCCGAGGACGGTACGGCGTGCGGTCCGCCCGGCAGGCCCCCACGGAGCTCGTCGGGGCCGTAACCGGAATCGGAACCTGAAGGGGAACGGCCGCCGGGGAGGGCACCCGGCACCAGCCCGGCGAGTGCGCCGTGCTCCCGTCCGCCCGCCCGCGAGGCGCGGCGTGCGTAGCTCTCCCACTCCCCCGGCGGCAGCGCGTTCACCAGCCGCCGTGCCGTGGCCAGCCGGCGCTGGACGGCCCGCTTGTGGCGGGCCACCTCCTTACGGCTGTGCTCCAGCTTCACCAGCTTGGCCGCGGCCTCCGCGCGCTCCTGCCGCAGGGTCCGCTGGGCGCTCTGGAGCACCCGCAGCCGGGCGGTCTGACGGCTGGTGATCCGCTCCAGGGTGGCGGCCCGGTCGAGGTACTGGGCCGGGTCGCCGGACAGCAGCAGGGCGAGGCCCGGGTCGATCCCGCCGGTGCGGTACTGGCCGCCCGCGAGGGCGCCGAGCGCCGTCCGCATCCGGTTGACCCGGCCCTGGCCGCGGGCGACCCGGTCCTGGACCCGGCCGACCTGGCGGCGCAGGGTCCGGGTGCGCGTCTCCGCCGCGTTGTAGCGCTCGGTGGCCCGCTCGGCCTGGGTGTAGAGCGTGGCGATCCGGTCGCCGGCGGACCGGGCGGACGGACGGTCCGCCGGGTCGTGCGGCTCCGCACCGGCGGGCACGGCGGACAGCGCGGCGGCGGAGGCCACCGCGGCCGCCGAGGCGGCGAGGACGGTGGCCCGGCCGGACCGGGGTTTCGCGACGCGGCGACAGGACGCCATGGGAAGCCGCACTCCCTTCCGCAGTGTCGGGCTGAGAACTGCGGGCAGACAGTAGCCGCGGCACCACCCACGGTCCAACGGCCGTGAGGTGCGGGCACGCTGACGCCCCGTCGACTGACGCAGGTCACCGGCGGGGCGGGGGATCAGCGAGGGCGTTGGAGATTCGCCCGAAAGGATGGCAGTTGAGGCAGTTTGAAACCTGGTTCGCAGGACTCCCGGATCAGACCCGGACGCCGAACTGGAACGGCATGTTGTCCATCGACTCATAGCGCACACCGGCACCGGGCTTGGGCGCGTGCAGCACCTGGCCACCGCCCGCGTAGAGGCCTATGTGGTGCAGGTCGCCGTAGAAGAGCACCAGGTCGCCCGGCTTGAGCTCACCGCGGCTGATGCGGGTGCCGGCGTTCGCCTGGTCCTGGGAGATGCGCGGCAGCTGCACCCCGGCCTGCTGGTAGGCCCAGCCGGTGAGCCCGGAGCAGTCGAAGGAGGACGGACCGGTCGCGCCCCAGACGTACGGGAGGCCGATCTTCGTCTTGGCGGCGGCCAGCGCGGCGGCGGCACGCCCCGACTCGGGCACCTCGTTGCCGAGGTCGACACGCTCGCTGGAGCGGTTGGCGCGCTCGGCGTCCTGGGCGGCCAGCTTGGCGCGCTCCTTGGCGGTCAGGGTGTTGAGGAGGTTCCGGGCCTTGGACAGCTTGCCCTGGATCTCGTCCTTCTTCTTGCCGAGCGCCTTACGGGTGTCGGCAAGGTCCTGGAGCTTGGTGGACGCCTCCTCGCGCTGCTGCTTGAGGGTGCGCTGCTTGTCCGCGATCTTCCGCAGGGACTCGGCCTGCTTGCCGCTCAGCTGGCTGAGGGTGGACGCCTTCTCGAGGTAGGTGTCCGGGTCGGAGGAGAGGAGCAGCTGCACCGAGGGGTCGATCCCACCGGAGCGGTACTGGGCGGTGGCCATCGAACCCAGGCCGTTGCGCAGCTTGTTCAGGTCCTCCTGGCCGCGCGCCACCTTGTCCTGGAGCTCGCCGACCTGCTTCTCCAGCTTCTGCTGCTTCTCCTTGGCGCCGTTGTACTTCTCGGTCGCCTGCTCCGCCTCTTCGTAGAGCTTGTCGACCTGCTCCTTGACGTCCTTCTTGTCCTGCTTCGGAGCGGCCTGGGCGGCCTGGGAAGTGAGAGCGACGGCGGCGGCCGCGGTCGCGGTGAGGACGGTTACCCGAGTGCGGCTCGGCTGCTTGGGTCGACGGTGGGACGCCACGAAGGCGAGCTCCTTCTTCCTCCAGCCGCCTACCGGGAGTTGGGGGGGTTGTGAGCCCCGGCTCCGCGACAGGGCGCGGACTCGGCGGTACCTCCGCTGTCACCCCGGATGAGTGATCAACCGCGCGAAGGTTCGAGCTGACCATAGTGACCCCGCCGTGATCCGTTCAAATCCCGACGGCAAAAAAGTCGGTCGGCGAGGGCATATTTTACAAATACCGTACGGGCAGTGATGGTCGATAACGCTCCGCTGACATCACAAGTGGCCCGGGTCAGACTTGTGAAGTCATTCGAAGTGATTCGGGCACCTCGGCCGTGGAACGGAGAAACGGGGCAACCGGGGCACCCGGAGGGACGATTCGGACCACGACGGCTCAGGAACGGGCAAGTCGCTTCAGCAGCAACGCCGATGCCACGGGGCGCGCTCCGGCGCGTGCCACCCCGTCGGCCACCTCGCGGTCGGTGGACACCACCACCACCGGACGGCCCGGCGGCTCGGCCCGCACCAGCTGCCGGATCAACTCGTCGGCCGTCACACCCGGCTTGCTGAACAGCACCCGCACCCCGCGCGGCGGCGCGAGCAGCACCGGAGCGGCCAGCTCCGCCCCGTCGAAGACACAGGTCATCTCCGCGCCCGTCTGGGCCGCGAGCACCGCGAGACCGCCCAGCAGCCGCAGCCGCTGCTTCTCCAACGGCATCGTGGGATAGCCGGTCTTGGTGACGTTGTAGCCGTCCACCACCAGATGTGCCTGGGGCAGCGCGAGCAGCTGGTCCAGCAGCGCCGGGTCCATCTCCGACAGCGCCCTGGTCGCTATGTCCTTCGGCGTCATCTTCCCCGGCTCCACGGCGTCCACCGTGTCTGCCGGGCGCATCGACGCGGGCGGCAGGGCCAGTTCGCGCCGCAGCCCCTGCGCCGCGTCCAGCACCGTGTCCAGCAGCAGCCGCAGCCGCATGTCCTCCACGCTGCGCCCCTCGCGCACCGCCCGCCGGCTGGCCTCCAGCGCCGACTCCGCCTCCGCGAGCCGGCCCCGCAGCCGCCGTGCCTCGCTGTCCGCGGTGGCCTGACGGGCCGCCGCCTCCGACCGTACGGACTCCAGCTCCGCCTCGATCTTGCGCAGCGCGGCCGCGCCCCGCTTCACATCGCTCTGCGCGCTGCGCAGCTTGCGCTGGAGCACGTCGTTCTCCTTGCGGGCCGACTCCAGCTCGGTGCGCGTCCGCTCGGTCTCGTGCCGGGTGGCCGCCTTGGCCTCGGCGAGCTCGTCGCGCAGCCGCTGGAGCTCGCGCGCCGCCTCCTCACCGGCCCGCTCGGCGGAGGCCCGCTGGGCCTCCTCGCCCGCCGCCTCGACCAGCTTGACCCAGCCCACCGGGCGCAGCACATACGCCACCGCCGCGACATCCACCGGATCGGCCGCGGCGGGCGGCGAACCGCCCTCGATCGCCTCGGCCAGCTCCCGCTGGGTCTCCCGCAGCCGTCCGGCGATCCGCTGCCGGAAGACGGGGTCGCTCTCCACCGCGGCGGCCATCGCGTTGCCCGCGAACTTGGCGCGGCGGGTCGGGGTGAAACGGGCGTACTGCCGCAGCTGGGTGGGCAGCTCGGTGACCGTCAGACCGCCGAAGGCGTCCGCGACCAGCGCCACCACGCGCCGTCGCACCCCTTCCGGCAGGGGGCGGTCCAGCGCCTCGGGGACGCCCTCGGCGTCACCGGCCGCCCCGGGGTCACCGGTCCGCTCCACCACCTGTCACCGCTCCGTTCTCAGGCGCTCTGGCCGGTGCTCGGACGATCCACTAGTTCGACCTGGTCGACCGCGTTGCACCAGCGACAACGCACTGACTCAATGGTCTCACTGAGCACCTCCCGTTCCTCGACTCTGGGTTCCCCCGCCAAGTCGAGATGCACATACTCCACGGCTCTGGTCGAGCGGGTCACATCGAACCGGGTGAGATTGCCGCACAGTGTGCAACGCCAGCGGGTCTGGGTGGTCGGCAGGGGCACGGCCATGGTTGCGGGTCCTCGCTTCTCGGCTCGTCGGCGGCGTCCTGTAACCCTACGGCCTGAGCCCTGGCCCGTGCCGGGCCCGGTCCGCCCCCACGACCCGGCGGAGCGCGGCGAGGCGCTCTGTGGAGGTTGCGCCCGGTACGGAATGATCTGCTCATGATCGAGACGTCGTCGGGGCGCCACCGCCCCTGGATGGCGGGGCCCGGCCGCCCCTGGATGACGTACGGCCTGATCGTCAGCTGCTGCCTGATCTTCGTCCTCGGACCGGCCTCGGGACTCAACCCCGGCTATGGCTCGGGCGGGCGGCTGGTGGAGGCCCAGTCCACGTACTTCGAACGCTGGGGGGTGGTGCCCAGCGCGCTGTGGAGCGGCGACCCCGATCAGCCGCTCGCCCCGCTGACCGCGCTCTTCGTACACGGCAACTGGCTGCATCTGCTCGGCAACATGCTGTTCCTCTATGTCTTCGGCGCGATGACCGAGGAGCGGATGGGCCGCTTCCAGTTCGCCGTCTTCTACCTCGCCACCGGCTATCTGGCGCTGCTCGGGTACGCCGCCGCGCACGCCGACTCGGCCCAGTCCCTGGTGGGCGCCTCCGGGGCCATCTCCGGGGTGCTCGGCGCCTTTCTGTGGCTGTTTCCCCGGGCCCGGGTGACCAGCCTCTTCCCGTTCCTGCTCTTCCTCCCGCTGCGCTTTCCGGCCTGGGCGGTGCTGATCTTCTGGGTGGCCCTCCAGTGGCTGGCCGCCCGGCAGGCCGACGACCGCCCCGGCGTCGCCTATCTCGCCCATCTCGTGGGCTTCACGCTCGGCTTTCTCTACGCGTGGGCCCGGTTCGGGCGGACGGCTAGAGTGGGCGGCGCCGCAGCCAGGCCCAGTGAGGGAGAAAGCCAGCCGTGATCACTTCGATCGTGCTCATCAAGACCAACGTGGACCAGATCCCGGAGACCGCCGAGAAGATCGCCGCGCTGGAGGGTGTGAGCGAGGTCTACTCGGTCACCGGCGCGCACGATCTGATCGCGATGGTGCGGGTGGCCCGGCACGACGACCTCGCGGACATCATCACGGGCCAGATCAGCAAGCTGCCGGGGGTCGCCTCGACCGAGACCCACATCGCGTTCCGGACGTACTCGCAGCACGACCTGGAGGCGGCGTTCGCGATCGGCCTGGACGGCTAGGATCCGACGGGCGGTGACGCCTGCGGCGAGCTGTTCCCCTCCCCGCCCCTCCCCGAAACTGGGGCTCCGCCCCAGCCCCCGGCCACGTCGCAGGGCGACGCGGTCGGCACCCTGGCCCCAGTGAACTGATCGCGGGACGATCGGCTCGTCGCCCCCCCGAGCCCCAGGGCCCAAGCGAAACCAGGGCTCCGCCCCAAACCCCGGCCGCACAACCCAGACGCCCGCGGACGCCCGCCCAGTCACCCCACCGCGCCGACGCGCCAACCGCAACCAGCCCGCCGGCACCAGGCACCCACGACAGCCACGGCCGACCCCCACCGCAGCCCCAGGACCCAAGCAAAACCAGGACTCCGCCCCAAACCCCGGCCGGACAACCCGGACGCCTGCCGGGCCATCCGCCCCGCCGGTGCAGGCATTCACGACGGCAACGGCCACCCCGTCGCCCCCGGGCCCCAGGCGCCAAGCGAAACCGGGACCCTGCTCCTGGACCCGTGCCGGACGATCCGGGATGCACGCGGGCCTCCGCGCGGCCGTCCGCCGCGTCGGCGCGCCGAGCGCGATCAGCCCACCGCGGCGGGCGCTCACTGCGGCGACGGCCGACTCGTCGATCTCCCGGGGTCCAGGGGCGGAGCCCCTGGTTGTGGGAAGGGGCGGGGTGGGGAAAGAGCCCCCGCCGGAAACCCCGCAGGGCCCGGCCGCCCCGGACTCCTGGGCCGGAGGCCCAAGGGCCTCAGCCGCGGTCCGGGACGCAGCGGCCGTCCTCGGTGCGGTAGCTCCACCGGGCGCCGTCGCGCACCAGCTCCTTCACCGCGCCCACGAACCGCTCCACATGCTCGTCCGGGGTGCCCGCCCCGAAGCTGACCCGGATCGCGTTCAGCGACCGCTCCCCCGGCGCGGCCTCGGGCGCGCCGCACTCGCCCGGCTCGTCGGGCTCGCTGTCCAGCAGGGTGCGGACCAGCGGATGGGCGCAGAACAGCCCGTCGCGTACGCCGATGCCGTACTCCGCGGAGAGCGCCGCCGCGAAGTGGGAGCTGTTCCAGCCCTCCACCACGAACGACAGCACGCCGACCCGGGGCGCGTCGTCGCCGAACAGCGAGAGCACCCGCACCTCGGGCACCTCGGCAAGCCCGGCCCGCACCTTCTCGATCAGCTGCCGCTCACGCGCGACCAGGCCCTCGAACCCGGCCTCGGTCAGCGCCTTGCAGGCCGACGCGATCGCGTAGACGCCGATGACGTTCGGCGAACCCGCCTCGTGCCGGGCGGCGGTGGTGTGCCACTCGACGTCGACGCCGCCGTCGTCCCTGCGCGTGACCTTACGGCTGGCGCCGCCGCCCGCCAGATACGGCCGGGCCTCCCGCAGCCAGTCGGCCCGCCCGGCCAGCACCCCGGCCCCGAAGGGCGCGTACAGCTTGTGTCCCGAGAAGGCCACCCAGTCGACGTCCGCCTCCGCGATGTCCACGGGGTGGTGCGGGGCCAGCTGCGCGGCGTCCAGGACGATACGGGCGCCGTGGGCGTGCGCGGCCGCGGCCAGCTCCCGCACCGGCCACAGCTCGCCGGTCACATTGGACGCGCCGGTCACGCACACCAGCGCCGGGCCCTCAGCGCGCCCCGCGAGCGCCTTCTCCAGCGTCTCCACCGCCTGCCGCGGGGAGCGCGGGGCGCTGAGGTAGCGGACGGTGACGTCCTCCCGCTGCTCCCACGGCAGCAGCGAGGCGTGGTGCTCGGTCTCGAAGACGAAGACCTCGGTGCCCGGGGGCGCCACGGCGGCCAGGAGGTTGAGCGAATCGGTGGTGGAGCGGGTGAAGACGACCTGGTCGTCCTCGCGGCAGCCCAGGAAGGCGGCGACGTCCTTACGGCTGTTCTCGAAGAGGTCGGTGGACAGCTGCGAGAGGTAGCCCGCCCCGCGGTGCACGCTGCCGTAGTACGGCGCGTACGCGGCGATGTCGTCCCAGACCCGCCGCAGCGCGGGGGCGCTGGCGGCGTAGTCGAGCGCCGCGTAGGTCACCTCACCGCCGGTGACCAGGGGGACCAGGACATCGCCGCCCAGCACGGGCAGCGGTTCACAGGCGGCGACGGAGGTGGAAGCGGTAGCGGTGGCGGTGGCAGCGGGGCGCGCGGACATGGCGAAGTCTCCCGGAGGGGTCGAAGGAATGCGTGACGCGCACGGAGACGGCGGCGACGAGCCAGCCGTAAGGGCGCGGAAAGTCGCTCGACGCACGGCCGCACCGCGCGGAGCACATTGAGGAGAGACGGGGCCGCTCGGCCCTAGCGCATTCGCTGCATCACGGAAGAACTCCCTCGACCACCAGGACCCCTAGTGCGAGGGGTCCGCGCTTGCCGCCGGCCTCGCTGCCTGGCGGCCTGGTCATCACCCGGGGCACCCCGCCACGGACGGAGGGTTGCCGGACAGCGGGCCGGGGCCGTAGTCGCTGTCGCTCGTGACCTGGGCAGGAGTATGCCATGTCAGACGCCGGCGCCCATGCCCTGTCCGCATCCCGGACAGACCATGGGCGCCGTAAGGGGCCCGCGGAACTTTCCCCTCCCCGCCGCAGCCGCCAAGACCCGCCGAACCCCCTACGCGTGGGTGGCCCGGACCCATCGCTCCAGGACGTCCCGCGCCGCGCCCGAGTCGATCGACTCGGCGGCCCGCGCGACACCCGCCCCGATCCGGTCCGTCAGGGGCTTGTCCCCCGGGTTCCGCTCGAGCGCCACCAGCGCCGCCGCCGAGTTCAGCAGTACCGCGTCCCGGACCGGGCCCCGCTCGCCCGCCAGCAGCCGGCGGGCCACATCGGCGTTGTACGAGGCGTCAGCGCCGCGCAGAGCCTCCACGGGGGCGCGCTCGACGCCCACGTCCCGGGGGTCGAAGGTCTCCTGGCGCACGGCGCCGTCCCGGACCTCCCACACCTGGGAGGTCGTGGTCACGGTGAGCTCGTCCAGCCCGTCGTCACCCCGGACGACCAGCGCGGAGGAGCCTCGCTCGGCCAGCACCCCGGCGATGATGGGCGCCATACGGGCGTCGGCGACCCCGGTCGCCTGGCAGGTGACCTTCGCCGGGTTGGTCAGCGGGCCGAGCAGGTTGAACGGGGTGGCGACGCCCAGCTCGCGGCGGGCCGAGGCGACATGCCGCAGCGAAGGGTGGAACTTCACCGCGAAGCAGAAGGTGATCCCGGCCTCCTCGGCGACCTCGACCACCCGTTCGGGGGTGATGTCCAGATTGACCCCGAGCTTCTCCAGCACATCGGAGGCGCCACTGGCGGAGGACGCGGCGCGGTTGCCGTGCTTGACCACCCGTGCGCCGGTACCGGCGACGACCAGCGCGGACATGGTGGAGATGTTCACGGTCCTGGCGCGGTCGCCGCCGGTGCCCACGATGTCCACGGTCTCCCCGGGCACCTCGATCACCCGGGCGTGCTCGTACATGGCCCGCACCAGACCGGCCACCTCGGAGACCGTCTCGCCCTTGGCGCGCAGCGCGATCGCGAAACCGGCGATCTGGGCGTCGGTGGCCTCGCCCCGCATGATCCGGTCCATGGCCCAGGCCGTGTCGTCGGCATCGAGGTCACGGCCGGCGATCAGCGAGCTCAGTACGTCCGGCCAGGTGCGGGCCGTCGCGGTGCTGTCGCCTCCGGCGGGGGTCACAACGTCCATGGTCCGCTCCTGGATCCGTGGGGGTGGGCAGGGAAGGGGTCCGCGCACTTCAGCGGCCCGTCGCAAGCCTATCGGCCGCACGGCCGGGGCCCCGGCCGGACCGTGTGGTCCGGGCCGGGGCCCTGGTCTGTGGCGTCGCTTTATGTCGCTGTATGCAGAAACCGGTCGCTGAGGAGGTACCGGGAGATCAGTGGTGGCCGTGGCCGCTGGTGATCTCGTGGTACTCCTCGCGGGTCGGCTTCGGAATGACGTTGTCCCCACCGTAGTAGCCCTTGGAGAGCTTCGAACGGAGCTTCTGGGAACGCTTTATCTTCCGCTTGACCCCGTTCTCGTCGACCTCCGGGCCGATCTCGTAGGGCTCCGGCTGCTCGTGCTGGGTGAGCGCGTGCAGCTGGTCCTGCGGGAGCGGCTCGTGTACCTCGATGAACTCACCGTGCGGCAGCCGCTTGATGATGCCGGTCTCCCGGCCGTGCAGCACCTTGTCCTTGTCGCGCCGCTGGAGGCCGAGGCAGATCCGCTTGGTGGCGATGAACGCCAGGACCGGGCCGACGAAGAAGGCGATCCGCACGAACCACGTGATCGAGTTGATCGACAGGTGGAAGTGGGTGGCCCACAGGTCGTTACCGCCACCGACCAGCATCACGAAGTACGCGGTGATCCAGGCGACACCGAAGGCAGTACGGGTCGGGGCGTTGCGCGGGCGGTCCAGGATGTGGTGCTCACGCTTGTCGCCGGTGATCCAGGACTCGATGAACGGGTAGAGCCCGATCGCGAACAGGACCAGTGGGAAGAGCACGATCGGGATGAACACGCCCAGGACGAGCGTGTGGCCCCAGGCGGTGATCTCCCAGCCGGGCATCACACGGACCAGACCCTCGGCGAAGCCCATGTACCAGTCGGGCTGGGCGCCGGTGGACACCTGGTCGGGCCGGTAGGGGCCGATGGTCCAGATCGGGTTGATGGTCGCGACCGCGGAGAGGACCGCGATCACACCGAAGACCAGGAAGAAGAAGCCGCCCGCCTTGGCCATGTAGACCGGCAGCAGGGGCATGCCGACGACGTTCTTCTCGGTCTTTCCGGCCCCGGGGTACTGCGTGTGCTTGTGGTAGAAGACCAGGATCAGGTGCGCCACCAGCAGGCCGAGCATGATGCCCGGCAGCAGCAGGACATGGACCGGGTAGAGCCGCGCGATGAGGTCCGTACCGGGGAACTCGCCACCGAAGACGAACATCGAGATGTACGTGCCGACCACCGGGATCGACAGGAACACACCCTCGATGAACCGCAGACCGGTGCCGGAGAGCAGGTCGTCGGGGAGCGAGTAGCCGGTGAAGCCGGTCAGCATGCCGAGGAAGAACAGCAGGAAGCCGAACAGCCAGTTGATCTCACGCGGCTTGCGGAATGCACCGGTGAAGAACACGCGCATCATGTGCGTGAACATGCCGGCGAGGAAGACCAGCGCGGCCCAGTGGTGGATCTGCCGGATCAGCAGACCGCCCCGCACCTCGAAGCTGATGTCGAGGGTCGACTGGAACGCCTCGGACATCCGCACGCCCTGCATCGGGACGTACGGGCCCTCGTAGACGACCTCCGACATGCTGGGGTGGAAGAACAGCGTCAGGTACACACCCGTGAGGATGATGACGATGAAGCTGTAGAGGCAGACCTCGCCCAGCATGAAGGACCAGTGGTCCGGGAAGATCTTGCGCATATTGGCCTTGGCCAGGCTGTAGATGCCCAGCCGGCCATCGGCCCAGTCCGCGACGCGCTCACCCGCGGGCGCTTTGCCCCGGCGCTGCGCGGCGCTGTCGCTTGTAGTACTCATCCGCGCTCCCAGTAAGCAGGACCGACGGGCTCCGAGAAGTCGCCCATGGCTTCGAGGTACCCCTGGTCGTTGGCCCTGATCCGCAGCTGCGGCAGCGCGTGACCGGCCGGACCGAAGATCACTCGGCCACCGTCGGAGAGGTCGAAGGTCGACTGGTGGCAGGGGCACAGGACGTGGTGGGTCTGCTGCTCATAGAGGTTGATCGGGCAGCCGACGTGGGTGCAGATCTTGGAGAACGCGACGATGCCCTCGTGCGACCAGTCCAGTTCGCGCTTGTCCTTGATGTTCTCCGGCTGGAGCCGGACCAGCATCAGGGCCGCCTTGGCGATCTCCGTCTGGAAGTCGTGCTGCTCCTCGCTCATGCCCTCGGGCATGGCGAAGGTGAGCGAACCCACGGAGATGTCCTCGGGGCGCAGCGGCTGCATGGTGTTGTAGTTCATCAGCCGCTTGCCCTTGGCCCACCTGGTGTGCCGGAGCTTGGTGCCCGGCAGCGGACCGAGGTCGCGCAGCAGCACGATGCCGGAGAGCGGCACCAGCGCGAGCGCGCCGAAGAGGGTGTTGCGGGCCAGCTTGCGCCGGCCGAAGCCGGACTCCTTGGCACCGGTGGCGAACTCCTCGAGGACCTTCGACTTGACCTCGGGGCTGGCCTCGATGGGGTGGCGCTCGTCGGCGATCTCCTCATCGGACATCAGGGTGCGGGCCCAGTGGACCGCGCCCGCGCCGATGGTGAACAGCGCGATGCCGAGCGTCAGCCCCAGCGCGAAGTTCAGCGCGCTGATGTGCCCGATCGGGAAGACGTAGATGTACTTGTCGACCGGGAGTGCCACATACGCGGCGATGAAGGCGATCGTGGCCAGCATCGAGACCGTGAAGAGCAGGGCGACGGTGCGCTCGGAGCGCTTCGCGGCCCGCTCGTCGATGTCCTGCTTACGGTGCTCGTGCGGGGGCAGCCCCGGGTCGGCGAACGGGTCGTCGGCCGGCCTTACGGCGCTCCCGGCCCCCCGCGCTTCCGGCAGCTTGTCTTCTGCTTCTGAAATCTCGTGGCTACTCATGACTTCTTGGCCTTTGCGGTCCGGGCGGCGACCCAGATGGTGAGGACGATCATCGCGCCCATGCCGAAGACCCAGCCGAACAGACCCTCGCTCACCGGGCCGAGCCCGCCGAGCTCAAGACCACCGGGGGTCTTGCTCTTGTCGCTGTTGACCGTGTCGAGGTAGGCGATGATGTCCTGCTTGTTCTTCTCCGGCATCACGGTGTCGGGGAAGGAGGGCATGTTCTGCGGGCCGGTCTGCATGGCCTCGTAGAGATGCTTGGGGCTGACCCCGTCGAGAGCCGGCGCGAACTTGCCGTTGGTGAGGGCACCACCCTTACCGGCGAAGTTGTGGCACTGCGCGCAGTTCGTACGGAAGAGCTCCCCGCCCTTCGCGACGTCCGCGCCGTCCGGGCTGTACTCGCTCTTGGTGGGCGTCACCGGACCCGCACCGAGCGACGCGATGTAGGCCGCGAGCTGCTCGGTCTCGGCGTCCGAGTAGACCTTCTTCTTCTTCGGCACCTGGGCGCCCGGCTGCTGCGCCGGCATGCGGCCGGTGCCGACCTGGAAGTCCACGGCGGCGGAGCCGACGCCGACCAGGCTCGGGCCGTCAGAGGTCCCCTGACCGCCCGTGCCGTGGCAGCTGGCGCAGCCGACGGCATAGAGCTTCTTGCCCTCCTCGATGGCGAGGGACTGGGCGGAGCTGTCGTCGGCCTTCGCCTCGCTCGGCGAAAACGCGGCGTACAGCCCCCCAGTGACCGCCAGCGCGAAGAGTAGGACGACGAGCGCAGCCAGCGGATGGCGCCGTCGTGCGGAGAGCTTTTTCACGGATTACCCCGGTGTCAGGATCTTCTGCGTCGATGCTGTTAAGGACGTGGTTCCGGTGCGGTGACCGGCTTACTTGATCATGTAGATCGTGGCGAAGAGGCCGATCCAGACGACATCGACGAAGTGCCAGTAATAGGACACGACGATGGCCGCCGTCGCCTGCTGGTGGGTGAACCTCTTGGCCGCGTACGTCCTGCCCAGGACCAGCAGGAAGGCGATCAGGCCGCCCGTCACATGCAGTCCGTGGAAGCCGGTGGTCAGGTAGAACACCGAGCCGTAGGGGTCAGAGGAGAGCGAAAGCCCGTCCTTCTTGACCAGCTCGGTGTATTCGAAGATCTGACCGCCGATGAAGATCGCGCCCATGATGAAGGTGATCACGAACCAGGAGCGCAGCTTCTTCACGTCGCCGCGCTCGGCGGCGAAGACGCCGAGCTGGCAGGTGAGGGAGGAGAGCACCAGGATCGTGGTGTTCGTCGCCGAGAACGGGAAGTTCAGCGAGGACGCCATTTCCTTCCAGTGCTCGGCTCCGGTCACCGATCGCAGGGTGAAGTACATCGCGAAGAGGGCCGCGAAGAACATCAGCTCGGAACTCAGCCAGATGATGGTTCCGACGCTGGTGAGGTTCGGCCGGTTGACCGACGGGTGCGCGTGCCCGGTTTCTACTGCTGTTGCTGTCGCCACGACCGACATTATGTCGGTCGCTTATCCAGCGCTCACTCCCGGGGGTCCCGTTCGGAGTGTCAAGGGCCGCGTCAAGGACATCGACCCTGCTCGTCGGGGCTGTTCCGGACAGTCCCCCGAAGGAGGGAGAGATCCGTACACCCCCTCCTCCGGACGGCTGTACGGGAGTAGCATCCGCCTCAGGAGCCCGGCAGATCACTTACTTCGTCCGGAGGTCATGATGCGGCCCACCGCAACGGTGCTGGTCTACAGCGATGACGTGAGCACCCGCGAGCAGGTGCGCCTGGCGGCCGGGCGCCGCCCCGCCGCCGATGTGCCCCCGGTGGAGTTCCTGGAGTGCGCCACTCTCCCGGCCGTTCTCTCGGCGCTGGAGGAGGGTGGCATCGACGCCTGTGTGCTGGACGGTGAGTCGGCGCCCGCGGGCGGGATGGGCGTCTGCCGGCAGATCAAGGACGAGATCTTCCAGTGCCCGCCGGTGCTGCTGCTCATCGGCCGCCCGCAGGACGCCTGGCTGGCCACCTGGAGCCGCGCGGAGGCCGCGGTCACGCATCCGGTGGACCCGGTGGCCCTGGCGGACGCGCTGGCCGGGCTGCTCCGCAAGCGGCTCGCCGTGGGCGCCTGATCTCACCGTCCGCACCGTCCGCTCAGACCTGGGGCCGGAGCCGGGCGGAGTCGGCGGGGGTGGCGTCGGACTGACCGGAGGCGACGGCGCTGCCCTTGCGCCAGTCCGCCCAGGCCATGTTCCAGTCGCCGTAGCCGTTGTCGAATGTCGCCATGTCGTCTCCGTTGCTGTGCACCACCTGGACGATGTCCCCCAGGCGCACGGTGTTGAAGAACCACTGGGCGTTCGCGGTGCTCATGCCCGTGCAGCCGTGGCTGACGTTGGCATAGCCCTGCGAACCGGTGGACCAGGGCGCGGCATGGACGTATTCACCGCTCTTGGTGACCCGGGCGGCCCAGTAGACCATCAGGTCGTAGGAGCCCGCGCCGAGCCCGATGCTGGCGCCCGTCATCCGTACCGCGGACTCCTTGGCCAGGATGACCTTGATGCCGTTCCGGGTGTCGAATCCGGGCATACCGGTGGTGATCGGGATGGTCCGGATCGGCACTCCGTTGCGCTTCACCGTCATCTGGTGGGTGCCGGAGTCGGTGAGGGCCTCGAGGCGGTCGCCGGTGGTCAGCCGCAGCGACTTGGCCTCGCCGCCGTAGAGCCCGCCGCCGATCCGGATGCCCTTGAGGTTGGAGTGCACCGTGATGGTGGCGTGGGCGGGCCAGTACTCCTGCGGACGGTAGTGCAGGTTCCGGCTGTCCACCCAGTGCCAGACGCCCTCCACCGCGGGCCGTGAGTCCACCTTCAGGGCACGCTCGATCACGGCGCGGGCCGAGGGGTCCTTGACGGGCCGGCTCAGCTTGGCCGTGATGGGCTGCCCCACCCCGTACTCCCCCGCCTTGGGGCCGAAGGTGACCTTCAGCAGCCGGTGGGCGGAGCTGGTGGTGAAGTCGACCGTACGGCGGCCCGGAGCGCCATTGGAGTCCTCCGTGGACACCTTCAGCGTGTAGTGGGCGCCCGCGGCCAGCGGCACGGTGCTGCGCCAGTGCCTGCCGTCGTCGGTCAGCTCGCCCCGGACGTAGCGGCCCGCGGCGTCGGTGGCCGTGACATCCGTGATCCGGCTGTCGTCGTCCTTGGCCGTCACTTCGAGCGGCTTGTCCGGGTTGGCCTTACGACCGTCGCCGTCACCGCTGAACGAGATCTGGTCGGCGGCGTCGTACGGCTTGGCGGACAGGGGGTCGGGGGATCCCCCGCATCCGCTCAGACCCGCTATCAGCGGCGCCACCAGCAGTGCGCAGGTCAGCACCGCCCGGCTTCTGAGTGATCGAGGTGTGTGGCTCATGGAGCCAACGTAAGAACGGTGTCCGGGAACGGCGCGCGGAGTGAGGCACCGGAGTGAACCGGCGGGCCCGTGCGGGCCCACGACGCCGAGCGGGGCCCGGACACCGGGGGAGGTGTCCGGGCCCCGCTCGTATCAGCCGGTCAGGGCTACTGGTTGGCGTTCTCGCCGCGGTAGTACTCGAAGACCCAGCCGAAGAGGCCGATCATGATGATCGGGGCCGAGAAGAAGAGCAGCCACCAGCCGAAGATCACGCCCAGGAACGCCATGGCGCCACCGACGCCGAGGGAGAGCGGCTGCCAGCTGTGCGGGGAGAAGAATCCCAGCTCGCCGGCGTCGTCCGCGACATCCGCGTCCTTGTTGTCCTGCGCGCCGACATCCACCCGGCGGGCCGTGAAGGCCAGGTAGTAGCCGATCATGATGCTCAGCGCGAAGGCCAGGAAGAGCGCCGTGGTGCCGGCCGGCTCCTTCGACCACACGCCATAGACGATCGCCATGACGAGGATGAAGACGGCCAGCCAGATGAACATCCGGCCTTGAACCTTCACTTGCCGGCCTCCTTACCACCCGCGAGGGCCTTGTCATCGTCGGGCGCACCGTGATTCTCGAGCTGGTCCAGCGCCGCGATCTCCGGGTGGTGCAGGTCGAACGCCGGGGATTCGGAGCGGATCCGCGGCAGGGTGAGGAAGTTGTGCCGCGGGGGCGGGCAGGAGGTCGCCCACTCCAGCGAACGGCCGTAGCCCCAGGGGTCGTCGACCTCGACCTTCTTGCCGTACTTGGCGGTCTTCCAGACGTTGTAGAGGAACGGCAGGATCGACAGGCCCAGCAGGAAGGAACTGATGGTCGAGATGGTGTTCAGCGTGGTGATGCCGTCGGCCGCCAGGTAGTCGGCGTACCGGCGGGGCATGCCCTCGGCACCCAGCCAGTGCTGCACCAGGAACGTGCCGTGGAAGCCCACGAACAGCGTCCAGAAGGTGATCTTGCCGAGCCGCTCGTCCAGCATCTTGCCGGTCATCTTCGGCCACCAGAAGTGGAACCCGGCGAACATCGCGAAGACCACGGTGCCGAAGACCACGTAGTGGAAGTGGGCCACCACGAAGTACGAGTCGGAGACGTGGAAGTCCATCGGCGGCGACGCCAGGATCACACCGGTCAGACCACCGAAGGTGAAGGTGATCAGGAAGCCGATCGCCCAGAGCATCGGGGTCTCGAAGCTCAGCGACCCCTTCCACATCGTGCCGATCCAGTTGAAGAACTTGATACCGGTCGGCACCGCGATGAGGAACGTCATGAACGAGAAGAACGGCAGTAGCACTCCGCCGGTGACATACATGTGGTGTGCCCACACCGTCACCGAGAGACCGGCGATCGAAATGGTCGCGGCGATCAGGGAGATGTAACCGAACATCGGCTTCCGGGAGAAGACCGGAATGACCTCGGAAATGATGCCGAAGAACGGCAGCGCGATGATGTACACCTCTGGATGGCCGAAGAACCAGAAGAGGTGTTGCCAGAGCAACGCCCCGCCATTGGCCGCGTCGAAGACATGCGCCCCGAATTTACGGTCCGCCTCCAGGGCGAACAGCGCGGCGGCCAGCACCGGGAAGGCGAGCAGGACCAGCACCGCGGTCAGCAGCACGTTCCAGGTGAAGATCGGCATGCGGAACATCGTCATGCCCGGAGCGCGCATGCAGATGATCGTGGTGATGAAGTTGACCGCACCGAGGATCGTGCCGAAGCCGGAGAGGGCCAGACCCATGATCCACATGTCCGCGCCGATACCCGGTGAGCGGACCGCGTCCGACAGCGGGGAGTAGGCGAACCAGCCGAAGTCGGCCGCGCCCTGCGGGGTCAGGAACCCGCCCACCGCGATCAGCGAGCCGAAGAGGTACAGCCAGTACGCGAACATGTTCAGCCGCGGGAACGCCACATCGGGCGCACCGATCTGGAGCGGCATGATCCAGTTCGTGAAGCCCGCGAACAGCGGGGTGGCGAACATCAGCAGCATGATCGTGCCATGCATGGTGAACGCCTGGTTGAACTGCTCGTTCGACATGATCTGCGTACCCGGACGGGCCAGCTCGGCGCGCATGAAGAGCGCCATCAGGCCGCCGATGCAGAAGAACGCGAACGACGTGACGAGGTAGAGCGTGCCGATCGTCTTGTGGTCCGTGGTGGTCAACCACTTGACGACGACATTGCCCGGCTGCTTCCGACGTACCGGCGCTTGCCGCTCTTGCGAGGTGGCGGTGCCGGCACCCTGGGGTTCGTTGAGGATGCTCACGATGTCCTGGTCTCCGCGTTCTTGGCGGCTTCCGTCTGCTCAATGCCCGCCGGGATGTAGCCGGTCTGGCCCTTCTTCGCCAGCTCCTTGAGGTGCTGCTGGTAACGCTCCGGCGACACGACCTTGACGTTGAAGAGCATCCGGGAGTGGTCGACGCCGCACAGCTCGGCGCACTTGCCCTTGAAGGTGCCCTCGCGGTTCGGAGTGACCTCGAAACGGTTGGTGTGCCCCGGGATGACGTCCATCTTCATCAGGAAGGGGACCACCCAGAACGAGTGGATGACATCGCGGGACGTCAGGATGAACTGGACCGACTCGCCCTTCGGCAGCCACAGGGTCGGGCCCGGGTTGCCGGTCTGCGGGTTCCGCTCACCGGGCGTGCCCGCCTCGTAGACGCCCTCGGCGCCCTTGGGGACCGCGTTCAGCATGCGCTTGGGGATCGCGGAGATCTCCTTGGCTTCCTGCTTGGGCGTGGCGGTGGACCCGTCCACGTTCTCCATGTAGTTGAAGCCCCAGCTCCACTGGTAGCCCACCACGTTGACCACGTGGTCGGGCTTCTTGGAGGTCTTGAGGAGCGCGTTCTCATCGCGTGCGGTGAAGTAGAACAGCACCGAGACGATGATGATCGGGACCACGGTGTACAGCGCCTCGATCGGCATGTTGTACCGGGTCTGCGCGGGAACCTCGATCTTGGTCCTGCTGCGACGGTGGAAGATGACCGCCCAGATGATCAGGCCCCAGACCAGGACGCCCGTGGCGAGCGCCGCCGCCCACGAGCCCTGCCACAGGGAGAGGATCCGCGGCGCCTCCTCCGTGACGGGGGTAGGCATTCCGAGGCGGGGGAAGTCCTTGGATGTGCAACCGGTGGCGGTCGCCAGGACCAAGCCCGCGGCCAGCGCCTGCAGCAGCTTCCGCCGCACCGGGCGCCGCGACGAGCGGTCGGAGCCGTTGGGACTCACGTAGCGCCTTCCCGAGAGTCTCGCCCGCGCGGTCGGCCGCGGCCGTCTGTCTGGTCGGTCGCCGGGCCCGGTGCGGGCAGGGGTTTGGATGTTTATGCGGACCAAACCCTACTGGACGCCATTTGGGGTCGCGCGGGGAGGGTGCCCAACGCGCCGGGGCGCTCCACGAAGGGGTGGAATCCCGGGCTCCGGCGGCCTGTTCCGGCCAGGCGCGGCCCGGGTTCCGGCGGCCTGTTCCGGCCGGGCGCGGCCCGGGTTCCGGCCCCGGTCCGGGCGGGGTTCCGGCCCCGGTCCGGGCCCGGCTCCGGGCGGGTGCGACCCTGTTTCCGGAGGCGGTTCGATCCCGGCTCCGGTGCCGGTGCGATCCCGGCTCCGGTGCCGGTGCGATCCTAGGCGGGGCCGTGGCCGCCCGTTCGCCGGTCCCGGCGACTAGCGTTCCTTACGTGTCCTACTTCGACGCGGCCTCATCCGCTCCTCTGCACCCCGTCGCCCGGCAGGCGCTCCTCGCCGCGCTCGACGAGGGGTGGGCCGACCCCTCGCGCCTCTACCGGGAGGGGCGGCGGGCCCGGCTGCTGCTGGACGCCGCGCGGGAGGCGGCCGCCGAGGCCGTGGGGTGCCGCCCGGACGAGCTCGTCTTCACTCCTTCGGGGACCCGCGCGGTGCACGACGGCATCGCGGGGGCGCTCGCGGGACGGCGGCGCGCCGGTCGCCATCTGATCGTCTCCGCCGTGGAGCACTCCTCGGTGCTGCACGCGGCGGCCGCGCACGAGGCGGACGGCGGCACGGTCACCGAGGTCCCGGTGGACCGTACGGGACGGGTCGCGCCGGATGCGTACGCGGCGGCCCTGCGGGAGGCCCCGGGCGGGGTGGCGCTGGCCTGTCTACAGTCCGCCAACCATGAGGTCGGCACGGTACAGCCGGTGGCCGAGGCCGCCGAGGAGTGCGCGGCGGCGGACGTACCGCTGCTGGTGGACGCGGCGCAGTCGCTCGGCTGGGGCCCCACGGAGGGCAATTGGTCGCTTCTGACCGCAAGTGCCCATAAATGGGGCGGCCCTGCGGGGGTGGGGCTGCTCGCGGTGCGCAAGGGGGTGCGCTTCCGTACGGTCCAGCCCGCCGACGAGCGGGAGTCGGGCCGCTCCCCCGGGTTCGAGAACCTCCCCGCCATCGTCGCCGCGGCCGCCTCGCTGCGGGCCGTCCGGGCGGAGGGCGCCGCCGAGGCGGAGCGGCTGCGGGGGCTGGTGGAGCGGATCCGGGCGCGGGTGCCGGAGCTGGTGCCGGATGTCGAGGTGGTCGGCGACCCGGAGCGGCGGCTGCCGCATCTGGTGACCTTCTCCTGTCTCTATGTCGACGGAGAGGCGCTCCTCCATGAGCTGGACCGCGCGGAGTTCTCGGTCTCGTCCGGTTCCTCCTGCACCTCCTCCACGCTGACCCCGAGCCATGTGCTGCGGGCCATGGGGGTGCTCTCCGAGGGCAATGTGCGGGTCTCGCTCCCGCGCGGTACGGCCGGGGCGGACGTGGACCGGTTCCTGGAGGCGCTGCCGGGGGTGGTGGCGGGCGTACGGGAGCGCCTGGGTGCGCCGAAGCGGCCCGAAACCGCCGCCGACGCGGCCCCCGAGCCCGAGCCCGAGCCCGAGCTGGTCGTCGACTCGCTCGGCAAGCGGTGCCCGATCCCGGTGATCGAACTGGCCAAGGTGATCGGCGAGGTGCCGGTGGGCGGGGTGGTGACGGTCCTGGCCGACGACGAGGCGGCCCGGCTGGACATCCCGGCCTGGTGCGAGATGCGTGGCCAGACGTATGAGGGCGAGGGGCCGGCCGATCGGGGCGTGGCCTATCGAGTGCGCCGCCGCGTCTAGGGGTGTCCGGCGGGCGCGTGACGCCTGCGGCGGGCTGCTCCCCTCCCCGCCCCTTCCCGAAACTGGGGTTCCGCCCCAGACCCCGCTCCTCAAACGCCGGAGGGGCTGGAAGGCGGGACTCCGCCCCAGACCCCGCTAAACGCCGGAGGGCTGGGAGGCGGGACTCCGCCCCAGACCCCGCTTCAAACGCCGGTGGGACTGGAAGGCGGCGCCCAGGGGGCCGAGGGCCCCCTGGGCGTTCCGCGGGTTCAGGGGAGGTGGGCCGCGATCTCGCCCGCCGCGTCATGGCCGTATGCCTTGGCGAAGCGCTCCATGAAGTGGCCGCGGCGCAGCTCGTACTCCTGCGTGCCGACCGTCTCGATGACCAGCGTCGCCAGCATGCAGCCCACCTGCGCGGCCCGCTCCAGCGAGAGGTTCCAGGACAGACCGGAGAGGAAGCCCGCGCGGAAGGCGTCGCCGACGCCGGTCGGGTCGGCCTTCTGCTGCTCCTCCGGGCAGCCGACGACCACGGGCTCCTCGCCCTCGCGGTCGATCCGCACGCCCTGCGCGCCGAGCGTGGTGACGCGGGTGCCGACCTTGGCGAGGATCTGGTCCGCGGTCCAGCCGGTCTTGGTCTCGATCAGCGCGGCCTCGTACTCATTGGTGAAGAGGTACTCCGCGCCGCCGATCAGCAGCCGGATGTCCTCCCCGTCCATGCGGGCGAGCTGCTGGGAGGGGTCGGCGGCGAAGGCGATGCCGCGCGAGCGGCACTCCTCGGTGTGGCGGACCATGGCCTCCGGGTCGTCCGCGCTGATCAGCACCAGGTCGAGGCCGCCGACGCGCTCCGCGACCGGCTGGAGCTCGATCTGGCGGGCCTCGCTCATGGCGCCGGTGTAGAAGGACGCGATCTGGTTGTGGTCGGCGTCGGTGGTGCAGACGAACCGCGCGGTGTGCTGGACCTCGGAGATATGGACGGACGCGGTGTCCACACCGTGCCGGTCCAGCCAGGCGCGGTAGTCGGCGAAGTCCTCGCCGGCCGCGCCGACCAGGATCGGGCGCAGACCCAGCACGCCCATACCGAAACAGATGTTGGGGCCGACTCCGCCGCGGCGGACGTCGAGGGTGTCGACCAGGAAGGAGAGTGAGACCGTATGCAGCTGATCGGCGACCAGCTGATCGGCGAAACGGCCGGGGAAGGACATCAGATGGTCGGTGGCGATGGAGCCGGTTACGGCGATACGCACTGAGTCGCTCCTGCGGGGCGGAGAGATCGGACGCTTCACGCTATCTGCTCGGCCCGGTCCATACGAACGGAAGAAACTACCCAATAGTAGGTCTTTTTTCACCGACACCAGCTGAATACGGTGCGTGGACACGGGGGACGCGTCGGCGACACCCAAGGACCGGGAGGCATCATGCCCCAGCACCTCACCCCCGCGTTTCCCGCCACCGGGGCCATCGAGCCCGAATATCTGGAGGAGCTGCGCGGCGACGGTGCGCGGATGGCGCCGCACTGGGCGGTCACCGTATCGGCCGCTCCCACCAGGCCCGTCTCCCCGGTCGCCGCCTCCCGCATCCGGGGGATCACGGTACCCGCCACCTCGGCCGATCTGCTGGCCGGCATGTCCGACTACGGCGATTGAAGGAACCGGCCACGCCCCGGCTCCGTCTCACCGGCATCTCCTCGCGAGGGATGGGACCGTAGAACGTGAGCGGAGCCGAAGGAGCGAAACGGTGAGCACCGAGGACACCGACACCCCGCAGACCCCCGACGACGACACTTCCCGTGCGCGCCGGCGCTCGCCGCTGGCCGTCGTTTCGGTGGCGGCAGCGGTGCTGGTCGCCGGTGGTGGCGGCGCCTATTGGGCCTCCACCGCGGCGGACGGCGGCACCCGGGGTCCGGGCGCGTCGGGCGAGAACGGATCGCCGAAACCCCTCGCATTGGACGCCTACGCCTCCCCGGGCGGGGAGCGGGACGGGAACGAGGGCATCGCGCCCGGTGAGCCCGACCCGCACGGCGGCCGCTATGTGGTGACGGGCAAGCTGCCGGACGGGCCCGACAAGGCCCCGGTGTATCTGACCGACCCGAAGGTCACCAAGGCCGATGTGGCGCGGCTGGCGAAGGCGCTGGACGTCTCCGGCAGCCCCCGCGCCGACCACGGGTACTGGAAGGTGGGCGGCACCCCGGACGCGAGCGGCCCGACGCTGCGGGTGAGCCGGACCGGGCCGGGCAGCTGGTCGTACTCCCGCTACGGGGCGCCGGGCGACACCTCCTGCGTCCACCCGGACGGGAAGAAGGCGCCCCAGGGCGCCCGGACCGACAAGGGCGACGGGGCGGACGAGGCCGACAAGACCGACAAGGGCTGCCCCACCTACCGCGACGGCGACAAGCGCGGTGACAACCGCGCCGCCGAGGGCCGCGACAAGGCCGTCTCCGAGAAGAAGGCCCAGAGCGCCGCCGAGCCGGTGCTCAAGGCGCTCGGGCTGTCGGACGCCAAGCTGGACGCGAGCGGCCTCTACGGCGCCGTGCGGATGGTGAACGCGGACCCCAAGGTGGGCGATCTGCCCACCTACGGCTGGGGCACCAATCTCCAGGTCGGCGCCGACGGCCAACTGGTCGGCGGCAGCGGGACGCTGTCGAAGCCCAAGGAGGACGACAGCTATCCGGTGCTCGGCGCGGAGCAGGCGCTCCAGCGGCTGAACTCGACGTCGGGCAGGAGCGACGGCCCCTCGGGGAAGGTGAGCGTGCGCAAGGTGACGTTCGGCCTCGCCTCGCACATGGTGGACGGCCGGCGGGCGCTGGTGCCGTCGTGGATCTTCGAGACCAAGCCGACCGGGACCAACCGGGTGGCGGTCACCCTCCCCTACCCCGCGGTGAAGCCGGAGTTCATCAAGAAGGCGAAGGAGCCGGGCCACTCCCCCTCGCCGGGCAAGGGGGACAGCACCTCCAAGCCGGATCACCTCACCTCGTACAGCGTGGACGGCAAGACCCTGACGCTGCGCTTCTGGGGCGGGGTCTGCAACACCTACTCGGTCTCCGCGAAGGAGACCTCCGACAAGGTGACGCTGGACCTCAAGAGCAAGCCGAAGCATCCGGGGCGGGCCTGCATCCTCATCGCCAAGCAGCTGGAGCGGAAGGTGACGCTGAAGGAGCCGCTGGACGGCCGGAAGGTCGTGGACGGGTCCACCGGTGAGACGGTGCCGCTGCGGAAGTGAGCGAACGGTTCGGGACAGCCGGACTCAGGACAGCCGGAAGGGGGCGGGCCCAGTGGGCCCGCCCCCTTCCGCCGTGCTGTTTACTCCGCCGCGCCCGGGGGCTCAGCTGAAGGAGTCGCCGCAGGCGCAGGAGCCCGTGGCGTTCGGGTTGTCGATGGTGAAGCCCTGCTTCTCGATGGTGTCGACGAAGTCGATCGAGGCACCGCCCAGGTACGGGGCGCTCATGCGGTCGGTCACGACCTTCACGCCGCCGAAGTCCTTGACGACGTCGCCGTCGAGCGAGCGCTCGTCGAAGAAGAGCTGGTAGCGCAGGCCGGAGCAGCCGCCGGGCTGGACGGCGACGCGCAGCGCGAGGTCGTCACGGCCCTCCTGCTCCAGCAGGCTCTTGACCTTCGACGCGGCGGCGTCGGACAGGATGATGCCCTCGCTCGCGGTGGTCTCGTCCTGAACGGTCATCTGCTTCTCTCCCGGGTCGTACGGACTGCTTGCCGCTGGGAAAAACCAACGGCGTCCCGGATTCATTCCGGGCCCAAGCGCCTATCTCCTGTTGCCCTTCATGCTCGCATACGGGCGGACACACCGGAATGCGTCACATCGACACAATGCCTCTCGTCAACGTGACGTGAAGGAGCTATGATAGATAGCGTCATTCTGACGATTAGGGTTCCCAGCGAAGAAAGAAGGGTGCGTGACGTGACCACCGCCCAGCCCCTCGACGTGCAGCCGACCCCGCTCGCTCTGCTGCTTCTCGGCCGGGAGGCCGACCCCCGGAGCGAGCGCGGTGTGGAGTGTCCGGGAGACCTCCCGGCGCCCTCCGACCCGGATCTGGTGGCTCGCGCCCACGCGGCCAAGGAGAAGCTCGGGGACAAGGTCTTCGTGCTCGGCCACCACTACCAGCGCGACGAGGTCATCGAGTTCGCGGATGTCACCGGGGACTCCTTCAAGCTCGCCCGGGACGCGGCCGCGCGGCCGGACGCCGAGTACATCGTCTTCTGCGGTGTGCACTTCATGGCCGAGTCCGCCGACATCCTCACGGGCGACGCCCAGCAGGTCGTCCTCCCCGATCTGGCGGCCGGCTGCTCGATGGCCGACATGGCCACGGCCGAGCAGGTCGCCGAGTGCTGGGAGGTGCTCACCGAGGCCGGTGTGGCGGGTGTGACGGTGCCCGTCTCGTATATGAACTCCTCCGCCGACATCAAGGCCTTCACCGGTCGCCACGGCGGCACGATCTGCACCTCCTCCAATGCCCGGCGGGCGCTGGAGTGGGCGTTCCAGCAGGGCCAGAAGGTGCTGTTCCTGCCCGATCAGCACCTGGGGCGCAATACGGCGGTCCGCGACATGGGCATGTCGCTGGAGGACTGCGTCGTCTACAACCCGCACAAGCCGAACGGCGGGCTCACTCCCGAGCAGCTGCGCGCCGCCACGATGATCCTTTGGCGCGGCCACTGCTCGGTGCACGGCCGCTTCTCGCTGGACTCGGTCAACGATGTGCGCGAGCGCATACCGGGTGTGAACGTGCTGGTGCACCCCGAGTGCAAGCACGAGGTCGTGGCGGCGGCCGACTACGTGGGCTCGACCGAGTACATCATCAAGGCCCTGGAGGCCGCCCCCGCCGGTTCGAAGTGGGCGATCGGCACCGAGCTGAACCTCGTACGGCGCCTGGCCAATCGTTTCGCCGACCAGGGCAAGGAGATTGTCTTCCTCGACAAGACGGTCTGCTTCTGCTCGACCATGAACCGGATCGATCTGCCGCATCTGGTGTGGGCGCTGGAGTCGCTGGTGGCCGGCAAGGTGGTCAATCGCATCCAGGTCGACAAGGAGACCGAGCACTTCGCCAAGCTGGCGCTGGAGCGGATGCTCATGCTGCCGTAGGCAGCGTCCGGCAATGGGAGGCGGGGCGCGGTTCGCCTGCGGCGGGCTGTGTCCCCTACCCGCCCCTTCCCGAACCTGGGGCTCCGCCCCAGCCCCCGGCACTGGCCTGCCGTCGATCGTCCGCGGCACCACCGTGGCCGATCGCGCAGTTCCCCGCGCCCCTTCGGGGCGGAGCCCCAGGTTCGGGAAGGGGCGGGTGGGGGAAAGCCCAGGCGGGTAGCGCTACGTGCCCGCGCGGACCAACCCCGTCTCGTAGGCGATCACCACCAGCTGCGCGCGGTCGCGGGCGCTCAGCTTGGCCATCGCGCGGTTGACATGCGACTTGACCGTGAGCGGGCTGACCGCCAGCCGGGCGGCGATCTCGTCGTTGGACAGCCCGCCGCCCACCTGGGCCAGAACCTCCCGCTCGCGCACGGTCAGGGCGTCCAGCCGTGAGGAGTCATAGGCGTCCTCGTCGCCGCTCCCATCGCCCTGGGCCAGGAAGCGGGCGATCAGCCCCTTGGTCGCGGCCGGGGACAGCAGCGCCTCGCCCGCCGCCGCGATGCGGATCGCCGCGAGCAGCTCATCGGGTTCGGCGCCCTTGCCGAGGAAGCCGCTGGCCCCCGCCCGCAGCGAGTCCACCACGTACTCGTCCACCTCGAAGGTCGTCAGCATGACCACCCGGACGTCCTTGAGCTGCGGGTCCTCGGTGATCATGCGGGTGGCGGCCAGCCCGTCCGTACCGGGCATCCGGATGTCCATCAGGACGACGTCGGCGCCCCGGGCCCGGGCGATGTCCACCGCCTCCGCCCCGTCGGACGCCTCGCCCACCACCTCCATGTCCGGCTCGGAGTCCACCAGGACGCGGAACGCGCTGCGCAGCAGCGCCTGATCGTCCGCCAGCAGCACCTTGATCGTCATGAGTCCCCTCCCCTACGCGGCTGCAAGGGAAGTCTCACCCGCACCCGGAAACCGCCCTCGGGCAGGGCTCCCGCCTCGCAGCTGCCGCGCAGCGCGGTCACCCGCTCGCGCATCCCCAGCAGGCCGTGTCCGCCGCCGGGCTCCGTCCCGTCCGCCCGGGGCCGCGCGGCTCCGTCCGCGCCGTCCGGCGCCTCCTCGGGGCCCTCGGTCCGCGCCCCCGCCCCGTCGTCCTCGACCGTGACCTCCAGCGCGTCCGCGACCCGGGCGATGCGGATCTCGGCCGTGGCCCCGGGTCCGGCGTGCTTGTGCACATTGGTCAGCGCCTCCTGGACCACCCGGTAGGCCGTGAGGTCCACCGAGCCCGGCAGCGGCCCCAGCTTCTCCGGCGGCTCCGCCCGGACCCGGACCCGCATCCCGGCCCGTACGAAGCCGTCCACGAGCTGGTCCAGGACGGTGAGGCCGGGGGCCGGTTCGGTGGGGGCGGCCGGGTCGCCGTACTGCCGCAGCAGGCCGACCGTGGCCCGCAGCTCCTCCAGCGCCGAGCGGCTCGCCTGCCGTACGTGTGCGAGCGCCTCCTTGGCCTGGTCCGGGCGGTTGTCCATGACATGGGAGGCGACCCCGGCCTGGACGTTGACCAGCGCGATGTGATGCGCCACGACATCGTGCAGCTCACGGGCGATCCGCAGCCGCTCCTCGGCGACCCGGCGGCGCGCCTCCTCCTCGCGGGTGCGTTCGGCGCGTACCGCCCGCTCCTCGATGGCGGCGACATAGGCGCGCCGGCTGCGCACCGCGTCACCGGCGGCCGCGGCCAGCCCGGTCCAGGCGAACAGGCCCCAATTCTCCTGTGAGTACCAGGGGTTGAGCGCGAAGAGCATCCCGGCGCCGGTGAGCAGCACGGCCGTGGCGGCGCCGACCCGCCAGGTGGTGGGGCGGTCGGTGCGGGCCGCCACGGTGTAGAGCGCCACCACGACCCCGAACACGATCGAGGTGCGCGGCGGGCCCACGTCATTGGTGATGAGCTCGGTAAGGGTGAGGGCGACGTTGAAGGCGAGCACCCCGCGGGGCAGATCGCGGCGGAGCACCAGCGAGGCGGCTGCGAGCACGGCCAGCAGCACGAAGAAGGCGCCCAGTGACTGGTGGCGCATGCGCGGGCCGGCCACCGCGCCGATCAGGATCAGCGCGAGGACCCCCAGCGCCACCAGGGTGTCCAGGGCACGGGGGTGGGCGCACAGCCAGCGGTGCGGACGGGCCAGGCCCGGCCCGACGGCGAGGGGAGTCACGGAATCCAACGGTAAGGGCCGCGGGAGACCGCCCGGCTTCATGGGCGGCCCGTACCCGGCCGGTGAGGGGAGGTACGACCTGTGCTGGAGTGTGGATCCGGGAGCGCGCCGCACTAGCCCGGAATGAGGCCGTCGTCCTTGAGCATCGCCTTGACTTCCTCGAGGGTCGCGTCGGCGGCGGGGAGGATCAGCTCGGACGGCTGGAGCGCGTCGTCGGGCAGGGGCTCACCGGCCGAGCGCACCGCGCCGAGCAGCGCGCCCAGGGTCCTCCGGAAGCCCTCGTGATCGCCGCCCTCGATCTCCGCGAGCAGCTCGTCGTCGAGCCTGTTCAGTCCGGGCAGATGGCTCTCGGCCACCCGCACCTGGCCCTCCCCCATGATCCGTACGATCATGACGACCTCCTTGGAGACCTCGCCCAGGCGGGGGCGCGGGCTACTGCTTGTCGAACTTGTGCTGGGTCCGGGACTGCTGGGACTCGTCCGTCTTGCCGCCCTCGATCGCCTGCTGCGGGCTGCCGCCGGCCAGCTCGGCCTTCATCCGCTGAAGCTCAAGCTCCACGTCCGTACCGCCGGAGATCCGGTCCAGCTCGGCCGCGATGTCGTCCTTGGCCATACCGGACTGGTCGTCCAGGGCGCCGGAGGCCAGCAGCTCGTCGATCGCGCCCGCGCGCGCCTGGAGCTGCGCCGTCTTGTCCTCGGCACGCTGGATCGCCATGCCGACGTCGCCCATCTCCTCGGAGATGCCGGAGAACGCCTCGCCGATGCGGGTCTGGGCCTGGGCCGCGGTGTAGGTGGCCTTGATGGTCTCCTTGCGCGTACGGAAGGCGTCGACCTTGGCCTGGAGCCGCTGGGCGGCCAGGGTCAGCTTCTCCTCCTCGCCCTGGAGCGTCTGGTGCTGGGTCTCCAGGTCGGTGACCTGCTGCTGTAGCGCGGCGCGGCGGGACAGCGCCTCGCGGGCCAGGTCCTCCCGGCCGAGCGCGAGCGCCTTGCGGCCCTGGTCCTCCAGCTTGGTGGACTGGCCCTGCAACTGGTTGAGCTGAAGCTCCAGGCGCTTGCGCGAGGTCGCCACGTCGGCGACACCGCGGCGCACCTTCTGGAGCAGCTCCAGCTGCTTCTGGTACGAGTAGTCAAGGGTTTCGCGCGGGTCCTCGGCCCGGTCCAGGGCCTTGTTGGCCTTCGCGCGGAAGATCATCCCCATACGCTTCATGACACCGCTCATGGGCCTCGCGCGCCCCCTTCTGACGGACGTGTGACTCCGGCACTCCAACAGACCCAGCCTACGGGCCCTGCTTCCATTACCGCACTGTTCGAGCGCGCTCGCGCTCCTCCTCCAGGACGATCAGGCGGTGGGAGCCTCCGGCGCAAGGAGGAGTGCGCCCCCTGTGTCCCGATTAGGGCGGGACTCCGTTGCCTGATCGTTCCCCCAGAGGCTGGGGCGCACACCCCGCAACCCGTACCCTTGGGCTTTGTGTTCCGAAGCCGTTCCAAGGATGAGCAGGCCGCTACCACCAAGGTGACCGCGGACCAGCCGCAGCAGACCCGTGACCCGCAGGCGCCCAAGGGCCGCCCCACTCCCAAGCGGAGCGAGGCCCAGTCGCAGCGCCGCAGCCTGGCGAAGACGCCGACCAACCGTAAGGACGCCTCCAAGCGTGCGCGCGAGGCCCGCCGCGCCGATCTGGCCAAGCAGCGCCAGGCGCTGGCCGGGGGTGACGAGCGGTATCTGCCGGCCCGCGACAAGGGTCCGGTGCGGCGGTTCGCCCGTGACTTCGTGGACTCGCGGTTCTCCGTCGCCGAGTACTTCCTGCCGCTCGCGGTGGTCATCCTGGTCCTGAGCATGATCCAGGCCGGCGCCATGCAGAGCTATGTGCTGCTGGTGTGGATGGTGGTCATCGTCCTCATCGTGGTCAACTCCCTCGTCCTCGGCGTCCAGCTCAAGCGGCAGCTGCGCAAGCGCTACCCCGACGAGAATCTGCGCGGCGCGGTGGCGTACGCCCTGATGCGCACCCTCCAGATGCGCCGGCTGCGGCTGCCCAAGCCGCAGGTCAAGCGCGGAGAGCGGCCCTGAGCGGCCAACCCTCCCCCTCCGGCTTCACCGGAGGGGCGGCCGGCTGGCTACGCCACCTCGGGGGCCTGCGGAACACCGTCCGGCAGGCGCTGGTCGCCCACCAGCTCGATGAGCAGATCACCGCGCGCTTCCCGGTGGGGCAGCGGCTGCGGATGCTCGACGTGGGCGTCGGCCAGGGCACCCAGGCCCTGCGGCTGGCCCGCGCGGGCCATGAGGTGACGGGGCTGGAGTCCGACGCCACCATGCTGGAGGCGGCCCGCACCGCGCTCGCCGACGAGCCCGAGGGCATTCGACGACGTGTGCGGCTGATCGAGGGCGACGGCCGGGAGACCGGGGCACACTTCCTGCCGGGCACCTTCGATGTGGTGCTGTGCCACGGCGTGCTGATGTACGTGGCCGAACCGGATCCGCTGCTCGCCGGGCTGGCCCGGGTGCTGGCCCCCGGCGGTCTGCTCTCGCTGCTGGTGCGCAACGGTGACGCGCTGGCGATGCGGCCCGGTCTTGCCGGGGACTTCGACACCGCGCTGGCCGCCTTCGACTCCCCCTCGTACACCAACCGGATCGGGCTGCCGGTGCGCGCCGACCGGCGCGAGGAGCTGACCGAGACCCTCACCGCGATCGGCGCGCCGCTGCGCGCCTGGTACGGCGTGCGGGTCTTCACCGACCTCGCCCCGGACGACGCGGAGCCGCCGGGCTCCCCGGAGTGGGAGCGGCTGCTGGCGGCCGAGGAGCGGGCCGGCCGTACGGATCCCTACCGGGCGGTGGCGGCGCTGCTGCATCTGTGCGGGGTGCGCGGCTGATCCGGGGCCGGGATGGGGTGGCGGTCAGGACCGCCACCCCGCGCTTCCGCCTACTCGGCGCGCAGGCTCATCGGGCCGTAGATCTTCTTACCGTCCTCGAAGAGCGTCACCTGCTCCGCGCCTCCCTCGAGGAGTTCCCGCCACTCCTCGCCGATCCACGACTCCGCGTCCCCCTGGGTCGGGAACTCCTCCGGCTGCACCGCGGGCTTCGTCTCCGCCCCGTCGGACTTCTCGAACCGCCATGTCCACGCCATTCCAGCCTCCTCCATCCCGCCGACCCACGGGTGATACCCGCCGGTCCACAGCTGATGTCTGCCCGCAGCCTAGGTGACTGATCACTCCGTACGGGGTGGCCCCGCGCGACCCGTGGGAACGGACGCGAGACGATCGGGGCGTGGAACTCACTCTTCTGGGCACCGGGGCCCCCGACGGGCTGCCGCGCCACGGCTGCCCCTGCGCCGCCTGTGCCGCCGCCGTCGGCGAGGAGGCACGGGCCGCCACCTCGCTGCTGATCGACGGCGCGCTGCTGATCGATCTCACCCCGGGGGCCGCCTTCGCCGCCGCGCGGGCCGGGTACTCGCTGGTGGGCGTCCGCCAGGTGCTGCTCTCCCATCCGCACGCGGGTCCGGCCGTCGAGTTCCCGGCCGGACTGCCGGCGCCGGGGCGGGTGCCGGACGGCCGCACGCTGTCCCTGATCAGCGGCCACCGGGTACGGGCGGTCGCGCTGGACTCCCCCGGTACCGGCTACGAGGTCACCGGACCCGACGGCACCCGGCTGCTGTACCTCCCGCCGGGCGCGGCCGCCGCCGGGCTCCCGGACCCGGCCGAGCCGTACGACATGGCGCTGCTCGACGTGCTGGGCCGCCCCGACGCGCTGGCCGCCCTCCGCTCCTCGGGCGCCGTGGGCGCCACCACCGACGTCCTGGCCGTCCATCTCGACCACGCCACCCCGCCCGGCCGGGAGCTGCACCGCCGCCTCGCCACGGCGGGCGCGCGGGCCGTGCCGGACGGCCAGACGCTGATCGTCGGCGAGTACCACGCGGTGCCGGACCTGCCGCGCCGAACGCTGGTGCTGGGCGGCGCCCGGTCCGGCAAGTCCCTCGAGGCGGAACGGCGGCTGGCCGCGTTCCCCGACGTCCTGTACGTCGCGACGGGCGGCACCCGTGAGGGCGACCCCGAGTGGGCCGCCCGCGTCGCCGCCCACCGCGACCGCCGCCCCGGCTCCTGGCGCACCACCGAGACCTGCGACCTGCCCCCGCTGCTCGCCGAGGACGGCCCACCGCTGCTCATCGACTGCCTGGCGCTGTGGCTCACCGACGCGATGGACTCCGTGAGCGCCTGGGACGACGGCAAGTGGGCACACGGCGGCGAACGCGCCCTCCACGAACGGGTCTCCGCCCTCGTCGCGGCGGTCCGCGCCACGACCCGTACGGTCGTCGCGGTGAGCAACGAGGTCGGCTCGGGCGTCGTGCCCGCGACCGCTTCCGGCCGCCGCTTCCGCGACGAACTGGGCCGACTGAACGCGGCGTTCGCCGAGGAGTGCGAGCAGGTGCTGTTGGTGGTGGCGGGTCAGCCACTGCCGCTGCGCGGCTGATCGCGGGCCGGGGTGCTGATCGCGGGCCGGGGTTCTGGGTGCGCGGGACGCCTCGCGGGGGCTGCTCGATTCGGTGGCGTGCGGCTTTCGTCTCGCGCCTTCGGCGCATTTGAGCAGTGGGGCAGGGGGTGGGGGGCGCGGCACCGCCGCCGGGCGCCGGGTCGGCGGGGGCGGGCGCCCGTGGCGGCCTCCCACTTCGGCGGCCGAGGCCCCTCCGGACTGCGGGCCGGTCTCCCGGGCAGCCCCTCCGGGTACCCCTCTCGAAAACGCTTGATCTGACGCAACTAATTTGTCAAACGTTTTCGAAGGGGGTACCCCGACCCCCCGGCAGTCCGGCAACGGGCCCAGCCCCGTAGGCCCGAGCCGCCACGGCCCCCGCGCCCCACCGGCCCGGCGCCCGGCGACGCGGCCCGCGCCCCCCACACCCTGCCCCGCTGCTCAATTGCGCCGAAGGCGCGAGACGAAAGCAGCACCCAACCGAGCCGAGCAGCCCAACGCAGGCCCCGGCCCGCACCCGACGCAGGCCCCGGCCCACGCCCGGCCTGCGCCCGGCCCGCGCCCACGCCCGTGCCTGCGCCCGTGCCTGCGCCCATGCCCGCGCGGGGCTCCACGGACGGACGCCGTACCGGTTCCCGGAGCGCCCGGTAGGGTTCGCCAGGTGAGTGCTCTCAATCTCGATGACTTCGTCGACCTGATCGAGCGCCCCGACGGGGGCATCCGGCGTGACGCCGAGGAGCGCCGCGAGCGGCTCGCGTTGCCGCCGGGTGCGCTCGGGCGGCTGGACGAACTGGGCGAGTGGCTGGCCGCCGCTCAGCAGCGGGTGCCGGTCAAGCCCATCGAGCAGCCCCGCGTCGTCCTCTTCGCGGGCGACCACGGCGTCTCCGACCTCGGTGTCTCCGCCCGCCCCGCCAGGAGCACCCACCGTCTGGTCCGCGCCGTGCTCGACGGCGAGAGCCCGGCCGCCATCCTGGCCGCCCGTCTCGGCACCTCCGTCCGCGTCATCGACATGGCTCTGGACTCCGACCCCGAGGACCTCCCCGAAGACGTCACCCGCCACCGGGTACGCCGCGGGTCCGGCCGGATCGACGTCGAGGACGCACTCACCCTGGACGAGGCCGAGCGGGCCTTCCGCGCCGGGATGGCCATCGCGGACGAGGAGGCGGACTCCGGCACGGACCTCCTCGTCCTCGGCGACCTCAGCGTCGGCGGCACCACCGCCGCGGCCACGCTCATCGCCGCGCTGTGCGGTACGGACGCGTCCGTGGTCACCGGCCGCGGCGGGGCCGCCATCGACGACCTCGCCTGGATGCGCAAGTGCGCCGCCATCCGCGACGGGCTGCGCCGCGCCCGCCCCGTGCTCGGCGATCAGCTCCAGCTGCTGGCCACCGTCGGCGGTGCCGACCTCGCCGCGATCACCGGCTTCCTGTTGCAGAGCGCCGTACGCCGCACCCCGGTGATCCTCGACGGCGTCGTCTCGGCGGCCTGTGCGCTGGTCGCCCAGCGGGTGGCGTTCCGCGCCCCGGACTGGTGGCTGGCCGGTCAGGCCAGCGGCGAACCGGGCCAGGAGAAGGCCCTCGACCGGACCGCCCTCACCCCGCTGCTCGACCACGGCGTCACGATCGGCGAGGGTACGGGCGCGCTGCTCGCCCTGCCGCTCGTCCAGGCGGCCGCGGCCCTGCACGCGGAGCTCCCGGAGCGCGACGATTAGGGGCCGGCCCCACGGGGGTGTCCGCCACGTGGCAGGGGCGGAGCCCCGCCTTCCAGCCCCTCAGGGGGCACCTCCCAGCGGTAGCTGGGGGAGATTGAGGAGCGGGGTCTGGGGCGGAGCCCCAGTTGAGGGAAGGGGCGGGTAGGGGACCAAGCCCGCCGCAGGCGCCACGACCCGCCGGACACCTCTCAGCCGATCAGCCGAAGGTCAGGACCACCAGGGCGGTCGTGGCGGCCGTTTCCGCCAGCGCGCCGAAGACATCGCCGGTCACCCCGCCGAGACGGCGGTGGCAGTGGTGCAGGAGGAGTTCGGCGGCCGCAAGGGCGGCCAGTGCGGCGAAGGCGTTACGGACGACGGCGTACGGGCCGAACGGAACGGCCACCGCCGCGCAGCCCACCACCGTCACCGCCGCCACGACCCCGGCGGAACGCCACGGCACACTGCCCGCGACCGCCGCGCCCAGCCCCTCCGGCCGCGCCGCCGGAACCCCCACGCGGGCCGCCAGCGTCAGGGCGCAGCGCGCGGCGACACCGGCCACGGCCGCACCGACCGCGCCGTGCGCCCAGTCCTGCCCGTAGAGCTCGGCCAGGGCCGCCACCTGCCCGAGCAGGACGAACAGCAGCGTGATCACACCGAACGGCCCGATGTCCGACCGCTTCATGACGCGCAGCGCGTCCTCGGCGGGCTTGCCACTGCCGAGCCCGTCCGCGGTGTCGGCGAGCCCGTCCAGGTGGAGGCCGCGGGTCAGTACGGCGGGTATCGCGGCGGTGGCGACGGCCGCGAGCAGCGCACCACCGCCCAGGAACAGCAACACCCCACCCACCGCGGCCGCGCACAGCCCCACGGTCAGCCCGGCCAGCGGAGCGCACAGCATCCCCGCGTGCGCCGCCTCCCGGTCCCACCGCGTGCCCCGTACGGGCAGCACCGTGAGCGTGCCGAACGCGAAGCGGACCCCGTCGCCCCAGGGGGCACGCGGAGCGTGCGCGGGCGGCGGATCGTAGCCGGGCCGCGGCGGATGCTCCGGCCGGCCGGGCTGCCGCTCCGCGCCCTCAGAAGGCTCTGAGCCCTCAGAGGGCTCAGAGGGCTCAGAGCCCTCCGGCCGCTCGGGCTCGGCCTCCGGCGGGCGTGCGGACGGCTGCGGTTGCGGCTGCGGCGGCTCCGGCGTGGTGTCCATCGCGCGGAAGGCTATCCCGGTCTCCCGTGGCGGGTAAGCCCCAGGGCACTCCGCTGTCCCAGCGGCAGGCGGGGGAGAACTGAGCCCTGAATAGGGCCTGGGCATACGATGCGGAGGGGCGCGGCCAACCAATCCATGAGGGCCGACGAACTACCGGAAGAGGGACCCGACCACTGTGACTGCTCTGACTCTCAGCACCTCGTCCGCCGCGGCACTGCGCGCGGACGCCGTCGTCGTCGGTGTGGCGAAGGGGGCCAAGAGCCCCGTCGTCGCTGTCGGCGCCGAGGCCGTGGACAAGGCGTTCGGCGGGAAGCTGGCCGCCGTCCTGGAGACGCTCGGCGCGACCGGCGCCGAGGGCGAGGTGACCAAACTGCCCGCCGCGTCCGGCCTCAAGGCCCCGGTCGTGCTGGCGGTCGGGCTGGGCGACGCCCCGGCCAAGGGCGACGGCTATGACGCCGAGACGCTGCGCCGGGCCGCGGGCGCCGCCGCCCGCGCGCTGTCCGGTTCGAAGAAGGGCGCGTTCGCGCTGCCGATCGAGGACCCGGCCGGCGCCGCCGCCGTGGCCGAGGGCGCGCTGCTCGGGGCGTACGCGTACGACAAGAGCAACGGCAACGGCGGCAACGCCAAGGACAAGGGCGCCAAGGACAAGGACAAGAAGAACAACGGGCCGCTCGCCGAGGTCGCCCTCGTCGGCGGCAAGCCGCGCGACAAGGCGTACAAGGCGGCCGTGGAGCGCGCCACCGCCCTCGTCGCGGAGGTCAACCGCGCCCGCGACCTGATCAACACCCCGTCCAACCTGCTCACCCCGGCCGCCTTCGCGGCCGAGGCGGTCGCGGCCGCCAAGGAGCACGGCCTCAAGACCGAGGTGCTGGACGAGAAGGCGCTCAAGAAGGGCGGGTACGGCGGCATCCTCGGCGTCGGCCAGGGCTCGGACGCCCCGCCGCGGCTGGTCCGGATCGCGTACACCCACCCCAAGGCCGAGAAGACGCTCGCGCTGGTGGGCAAGGGCATCACCTACGACTCGGGCGGCATCTCCCTCAAGCCCGCGGGTCACAACGAGACGATGAAGTGCGACATGAGCGGTGCCGCCGCCGTGTTCGCCGCGGTCGTCGCCGCCGCGAAGCTGGGCCTGCGGGTCAATCTGACGGGCTGGCTGGCGCTGGCCGAGAACATGCCGTCTGGCTCGGCCACCCGCCCCGGCGATGTGCTGTCGATGTACGGCGGCAAGACCGTCGAGGTGCTGAACACCGACGCCGAGGGCCGGCTGGTGCTCGCCGACGCGATCACCCGGGCCGGTGAGGAGAAGCCGGACGCGATCGTGGACGTGGCGACGCTGACCGGGGCGATGGTCTTCGCGCTGGGCAACCGCACGTTCGGGATCATGACGAACGACGAGGCGTTCCGCACCACGCTCCACGAGGTCGCGGAGGAGGCCGGTGAGCCGTCCTGGCCGATGCCGCTGCCCGACCACCTCCGCAAGGGCATCGACTCGCCGGTCGCCGATATGGCGAACATGGGCGAGCGCATGGGTGGCGGTCTGGTGGCCGGCATCTTCCTGAAGGAGTTCGTGGCGGACGGGATCACCTGGGGCCACCTGGACATCGCGGGCCCGGCCTTCAACGAGTCCGGTCCGTTCGGCTACACCCCCAAGGGCGGCACGGGCACCGCGGTCCGCACCCTGGTGCGGCTGGCCGAGCGCACCGCCGACGGCGACCTCGGCTGACCCGAGGCCCCAGGCCCCGAAGCCCCGAAGCCCCGAAGCCCCGAAGCCCCAAACGCCAGGTGATCCCCTGGGACCCAGCCAGGAGCCCCCGGCCCCGCGACACAGCGACATGCCGCGGCAACGCATCGCGACCGTATGAGACGCCGCCGCCATAGGCCGAAAGTCCCGTCGATTTCGCCCTCAACGAAATCGACGGGGCTTCGCGTTCCGGATACGCAGCGGTAACCCCTGAACTGGGGTCTGGAGATTTCTCACACAGCGGCCCCGCGTCCCGCCTCCTCCCAACAAGTGCGAAGATGTTGTCCCGGCAGGACAGGGCCCCCGACACCAGGGCCGACGTAAGAAGCGGCCGAACACACGCCGCCGCCCGGCCGACCAACGGCCGGCCCCGGCGCACCATGCATGGAGGACGTGACGTGGCGAACGACGCCAGCACCGTTTTCGACCTAGTGATCCTCGGAGGCGGTAGCGGCGGTTACGCCGCTGCCCTGCGCGCGGCGCAGCTGGGTCTGGACGTCGCCCTGATCGAGAAGGACAAGCTGGGCGGCACCTGTCTGCACCGTGGCTGCATCCCCACCAAGGCGCTGCTGCACGCCGGTGAGCTCGCCGACCAGGCCCGCGAGGGCTCGGAATTCGGTGTGAAGACCACCTTCGAGGGCATCGACATCGAGGGTGTGCACAAGTACAAGGACGGCGTGGTCTCGGGCCTCTACAAGGGTCTTCAGGGTCTGATCGCCTCCCGTAAGGTCACCTATGTGACGGGTGAGGGCCGGCTGTCCTCCCCGACCTCCGTCGATGTGAACGGCGAGCGTTACACCGGCCGCCACATCCTGCTGGCCACCGGTTCGGTGCCGAAGTCCCTGCCCGGCCTGGAGATCGACGGCAACCGCGTCATCTCCTCCGACCACGCGCTGGTGCTCGACCGCGTGCCGAAGTCCGCGATCGTGCTGGGCGGCGGCGTCATCGGCGTCGAGTTCGCCTCCGCGTGGAAGTCCTTCGGGGCCGACATCACCATCGTCGAGGCGCTTCCCCACCTCGTCCCGGTCGAGGACGAGAACAGCTCCAAGCTGCTGGAGCGCGCCTTCCGCAAGCGCGGCATCAACTTCTCCCTCGGCTCCCGCTTCTCGGGCGTTGAGTACACCGCCGACGGCGTCAAGGTCTCGCTGGAGAACGGCAAGACCTTCGAGGCCGAGCTGCTGCTGGTGGCCGTGGGCCGCGGCCCGGTCTCGCAGGGGCTCGGCTACGAGGAGGCCGGGGTCGCCATGGACCGCGGCTATGTCCTCGTCGACGAGTACATGCGGACCAACGTGCCGACCATCTCCGCCGTCGGCGACCTGGTCCCCACCCTCCAGCTGGCCCACGTCGGCTTCGCCGAGGGCATGCTGGTGGCCGAGCGGCTGGCCGGTCTGAGCCCGGTGCCGGTCGACTACGACGGCGTGCCGCGGGTCACCTACTGCCACCCCGAGGTCGCCTCCGTCGGCATCACCGAGGCCAAGGCCAAGGAGCTGTACGGTGCGGACAAGGTCGTCGCCCTGAAGTACAACCTCGCGGGCAACGGCAAGAGCAAGATCCTCAAGACCGCGGGCGAGATCAAGCTCGTGCAGGTACGGGACGGTGCCGTCGTCGGCGTCCACATGGTCGGTGACCGGATGGGCGAGCAGGTCGGCGAGGCTCAGCTGATCTACAACTGGGAGGCGCTGCCGGCCGAGGTCGCGCAGCTCGTCCACGCGCACCCGACCCAGAACGAGGCGCTCGGCGAGGCCCACCTGGCCCTGGCCGGCAAGCCGCTGCACTCCCACGACTGACTCATACCGAGCGCGAACCATCCAAAGATCGTTAAGGAGCAACCGAACACCATGGCGGTTTCCGTAACCCTGCCGGCGCTCGGCGAGAGCGTGACCGAGGGCACCGTCACCCGCTGGCTCAAGGCCGAAGGTGAGCGCGTCGAGGCCGACGAGCCCCTGCTCGAGGTGTCGACCGACAAGGTCGACACCGAGATCCCGGCCCCCTCGGCCGGTGTGCTGACGTCCATCAAGGTGGCCGAGGACGAGACGGTCGAGGTCGGCGCCGAGCTGGCCGTCATCGACGACGGCGGCGCGGCCCCGGCCGAAGCCCCCGCCCCCGCGGCCGAGCCCGCTCCGGCGGCTCAGCCCGAGCCCGCCCCGGCGCCCGCCGCCGAGGCCCCCGCCCCCGAGCCGGCCCCGGCCGCCGCCGCTCCGGCCGGTGGCGCCGAGGGCACCGATGTGGTCCTTCCCGCGCTCGGCGAGAGCGTGACCGAGGGCACCGTGACCCGCTGGCTCAAGGAGGTCGGCGAGTCCGTCGAGGCCGATGAGCCGCTGCTCGAGGTCTCCACCGACAAGGTCGACACCGAGATCCCGGCCCCGGTCGCGGGCACCCTGCTGGAGATCCTGGTCGGCGAGGACGAGACCGCCGAGGTCGGCGCCAAGCTGGCCGTGATCGGCGCCGCCGGTGCCGCTCCGGCCGCCGCGCCCGCCGAGGCCCCGGCCGCCCCCGCCCCGGCTCCCGAGCCGGTCCAGGAGGCCCCGGCGCCCGCCCCGGCCCCGCAGGCCCCGAGCGCCCCGGCGCCGCAGGCCGTCACCCCGGAGCCGGTCGCCCCGGAGCCGGCCCCGGCCGCTCCGGCGCCCGCCCCGGCTCCGGCCGCCACCATCCCGGCTCCCGCGGCCCCCGAGGCCGAGGGCGCCTACGTCACCCCGCTGGTGCGCAAGCTCGCCGCCGAGAACAACGTGGACCTGTCCACGGTCAAGGGCACCGGCGTCGGCGGCCGCATCCGCAAGCAGGACGTCATCGCCGCCGCGGAGGCCGCCAAGGCCGCCCAGGCCCAGGCGCCGGCCGCCGCCGCGCCGAAGGCCGCCCCGCAGGAGGTGTCCCCGCTGCGCGGCCAGACCATCAAGATGCCGCGGATGCGCAAGGTCATCGGCGACAACATGATGAAGGCCCTGCACAGCCAGGCCCAGCTCACCAGCGTGGTCGAGGTGGACGTCACCAAGGTCATGCGGCTGCGCGCCCGGGCCAAGGAGGCGTTCGCCCAGCGCGAGGGCGTCAAGCTCTCGCCGATGCCGTTCTTCGTGAAGGCCGCCGTCCAGGCGCTGAAGGCCCACCCGGCCATCAACGCCCGGATCAACGAGGACGACAACACCATCACGTACTTCGACGTGGAGAACGTCGGGATCGCGGTGGACGCCGAGAAGGGCCTGATGACCCCGGTCATCAAGAACGCCGGCGACCTCAACATCGCCGGTCTGTCCAAGAAGACGGCGGAGCTGGCGGGCAAGGTCCGCTCCAACAAGATCACCCCGGACGAGGTGTCCGGCGCCACCTTCACGATCAGCAACACCGGCTCGCGCGGTGCGCTGTTCGACACGATCATCGTGCCCCCGAACCAGGTCGCCATCCTGGGCATCGGGGCGACCGTCAAGCGCCCGGTGGTCATCGACCACCCGGAGCTGGGCGAGACCATCGCGGTGCGCGACATGACGTACGTGGCGCTCTCCTACGACCACCGCCTGGTGGACGGTGCCGACGCGGCCCGCTACCTGACGGCCGTCAAGGAGATCCTGGAGGCCGGCGAGTTCGAGGTGGACCTCGGGCTCTGATCCTCACCTCGGTTTCCCTGCCGCGCCCCGCACGGGCTTCCCGTGCGGGGCGCGGTTTTCATTACCGCACAGCCGGGATAATGGCAGCTGTTCACCGCTGGTTCTAAGGAGTCCCCCATGGCCGCGCCCGTCGTCCACTCGCTGCGCGAGCAGATCCGCGAGCACATCGTGGAGGGCATCGTCAGCGGTCGCTGGAAGCCGGGCGAGCGGATCGTGGAACGGCGGATCGCCACCGAGCTGGAGGTCAGCCAGACGCCCGTACGGGAGGCGCTGCGGGAGCTTGAGTCGCTGCGGCTGATCGAGTCGGCGCCGAACAAGGGCGTCCGGGTGCGGAATCTGACCGCCGCCGACCTGGAGGAGATCTATCCGGTGCGGGCCGGGCTCGAGCAGATGGCGGCGGAGCTGGCCGCGCCCGCGCTGGCCGAGGACAGCTCAGCGCTGGAGCCCGAGGTGCGGGCGCTGTACGAGGCGGACCGCATGGCCGACGGGGAGGCGCAGGTCCGGCACACCGTGGCGTTCCACCGGGAGCTGGTGCGGGCGTCGGGCAACAGCGTGCTGCTGCACACCTGGGAGTCGCTGGGCATCGAGATCTGGACGACGCTGTCGATCCGCTGGCTGGGCACCGTCCAGCAGTCGTACGCCGAGGAGCACCAGGCGGTGGTGGACGCCTTCAGACGGCGGGATCCGCGGGTCGGCGAACTGGTCAAGGAGCATGTCCTCGGCTGTGCACCGCGTGCCTAGTTTCGCGGCACGGAATGCCAATTTCGGCCTGCGGAGCACTTTTTCTTTGGCAGGGCTTTGATCGATCATCGATCAGTCTTACCGTTATTTCATGACCGATCTCGCACGCACGCAGCCGAGTGCGCTCGACCAGCTTCCCGACCGTGACCCCGAGGAGACCGCCGAATGGGGCGCCTCCCTGGACGCCGTCACCCGGGCCGCCGGGTCGCACCGCGCCTCGTACCTCATGCGCCGCACCCTGGAGCGCGCCGAGAGCGCCGGGCTCGCGCTGCCGCCCCTGCTGGAGTCGGACTACCTCAACACCATCCCGACCGCCGCCGAGCCCGCGTTCCCGGGCGACGAGGCCATGGAGCGCCGCATCACCGCCTGGAACCGGTGGAACGCGGCGGCGATGGTCACCCGCGGCAGCCGTGACGGCCTCGGCGGTCACATCGCCACCTTCGCCTCCGCCGCCTGGCTCTACGAGACGGGCTTCCAGCACTTCTTCCGCGGCAAGGAGGCGGACGGGTCCGGCGACCAGCTCTACATCCAGGGCCACGCCTCCCCCGGCATCTACGCCCGCGCCTTCCTCGACGGGCGGCTGACCGAGCACCACCTGGACCACTTCCGCCGCGAGGCGGGCGGCGACGGTCTGCCGTCCTATCCGCATCCGCGGCGGCTGCCGTGGCTGTGGGAGTTCCCCACCGTCTCGATGGGGCTCGGCCCGATCTCCGCGATCTACCAGGCCCGCTTCAACCGCTATCTGGCGGCGCGCGGCATCAAGGACACCGCGAACTCCCACGTATGGGCGTTCCTCGGCGACGGCGAGATGGACGAGCCGGAGTCGACGGCCGCGCTCGCCCTGGCCGGGCGCGAGGGCCTGGACAACCTCACCTTCGTCATCAACTGCAACCTCCAGCGCCTCGACGGCCCGGTGCGGGCCAACTTCAAGATCGTGCAGGAGCTGGAGGCCCAGTTCCGCGCGGCGGGCTGGAACGTGATCAAGTCGCTGTGGGGCTCCGCCTGGGACGAGCTGTTCGCGCTGGACACCTCGGGCGCGCTGGTCCGCCGGCTGCGCGAGGTCCCGGACGGCCAGTTCCAGACGTACGCGACCCGCGACGCGGCCTACATCCGCGAGCACTTCTTCGGTGCCGACCCGGAGCTGGCCCGGCTGGCCCAGGGGCTCACCGACGCCAAGCTCACCGAGTGCTTCCACACCTCGCGCGCGGGCCATGAGCCCCGCAAGGTGTACGCGGCGTACCGCGCGGCCGTGGAGCACAAGGGCGCCCCGACCGTCGTCCTCGCCCAGACCGTCAAGGGCTGGACGCTGGGCCCCGGCTTCGAGTCGCGCAACGCCAACCACCAGATGAAGAAGCTGACGGGCAAGGAGTTCCGCGCCATGCGGGACCTCCTCGAACTCCCCATCCCGGACAGCAAGCTGGACGACGCCCTCGTGCCGTACGTCCACCCCGGCCCCGACTCCCCCGAGGTGCGCTACCTCCAGGAGCGCCGCGCGGCCCTCGGCGGCCCGGCCCCGGCCCGCCGGGTCCACGCGGTGGCCCTGCCCGAGCCGTCCGCGAAGCCGTTCCAGGCGCTCGCCAAGGGCTCCGGCAGCCAGGAGATCGCCACCACCATGGCCTTCGTCCGGCTGGTCAAGGACCTGATGCGGGAGAAGGAGACCGGGAGGCGCTGGGTGCCGATCGTGCCGGACGAGGCACGGACCTTCGGCATGGAGTCGCTCTTCCCCACCGCCGGGATCTACTCCCCGCTCGGCCAGACCTACGACCCGGTCGACCGCGATCAGCTCCTGTACTACAAGGAGGCCGCGAACGGTCAGATCCTCAACGAGGGGATCACCGAGGCCGGTTCGATGGCCGACTTCACCGCCGCCGCGACGTCGTACGCGACCCACGGCGAGCCGATGATCCCCTTCTACATCTTCTACTCGATGTTCGGCTGGCAGCGCACCGCCGACCAGATGTGGGCGCTGGCCGACCAGCTCGGCCGCGGCTTCCTCATCGGCGCCACGGCGGGCCGTACGACGATGACCGGCGAGGGCCTCCAGCACGCCGACGGCCACTCCCCGCTGATCGCCTCCACCAACCCGGCGGCGCTCGCCTACGACCCGGCGTTCGCCTACGAGGTGGGCGCGATCGTGCGGGAGGGTCTGCGGCGGATGTACGGCCCCGAGGCCGAGGACGTCTTCTACTACCTGACGGTCTACAACGAGCCCAAGGTCCAGCCGGCGATGCCCGCGGGCGAAGGCGTCGAGGAGGGCATCCTCAAGGGCCTCTACCGCTACCAGGAGGCCACGGCCCCGGCCGAGGACTCCCCCCGCATCCAGCTCCTCGCCTCCGGCACCGCCGTCCACTGGACGCTGGAGGCCCAGAAACTCCTCGCCGACGACTGGGGCGTGGCCGCCGACGTGTGGTCCGCCACCTCCTGGAGCGAGCTGCGCCGCGACGCCCTGTCCTGTGACGCGGCGCAGCTCAAGGGCGAAGACCGGGTCCCGTACGTCACCCGTGCCCTGGCAGGCGCACCGGGCCCGGTCCTCGCCGTCAGCGACTGGATGCGCGCCGTCCCCGACCAGATCAGCCAGTGGGTCGAGCAGGACTGGTACTCGCTGGGCACGGACGGCTTCGGCCTCTCCGACACCCGCGAGGCCGCCCGCCGCCACTTCGGCGTGGACGCCCCGGCCATCGTGGTGGCCGCCCTGTCCCGCCTCGCCCGCCAGGGCGCGGTCCGCGCCACGGCCCCCAAGGAGGCCGCGGAGCGGTACGGCATCTGACGGCATCGGCTGCCAAGGGGCTGGGCCGCGCCCCAGCCCCTTGCCACACACCCGGCCGCCGCCCCGGCCACACACCCGGCCGCCGCCCCGGCCGCGGGCCCGGTGACGCCCGCGGCGGGATCCTCCCCTCCCCGCCCCTTCCCACAACTGGGGCTCCGCCCCAGCCCCCGGGACGCCCGCCACGCGGCGGAGTCCCCGTGACCCGACACGCAACGGCCCCGCCGCCGGGCCACCCCCCATGGTCCGCCGCTCGCCCGAGAGCACGGCATCATGGGGGCGTGCGTGCCGCCCGGCTCATCAAGATGGTGCTTCTGCTCCAGGCCCGGCCCTCGATCACGGGGGCCGAGCTGGCGCGGGAGCTGGAGGTTTCCGAGCGCACCGTGACGCGGGACGCGGCCGCGCTGTCCGAGGCGGGCATCCCGGTCTACGCGGACCGGGGCCGGGCCGGGGGCTATCGGCTCATCGGCGGCTACCGCACCCGGCTGACCGGGCTCGGGCGGACCGAGGCCGAGGCGCTGTTCCTCTCCGGTGTGCCCTCCGCGCTGCGCGAGATGGGCCTCGCGGACGCCGCCTCCGCCGCCCGGCTGAAGGTGTCCGCCGCGCTGCTCCCCGAGCTCCGGGACGCCTCCCACACGGTGGCCCAGCGGTTCCACCTCGACGCCCCGGGCTGGTGGCGCGAGCCGGAGGCGCCGGAGCTGCTGCCGGGCATCGCCGACGCGGTCTGGGACGATCTGCGGATCGCCGTCCGCTACCGGCGCCGGGACGCGGAGGTCCGGCGGGAGCTGGAACCGTACGGGCTCGTGCTCAAGGCGGGCGTCTGGTATCTCGCGGCCCGTACGGAGGGCGGCTTCCGGGTGTACCGGGTGGATCGTTTCGCCGCCGTCGAACCGACCGGCGCCCGCTTCACCCGGGACGAGGAGTTCGACCTGCCCGCCTTCTGGGAGGAGCGGGCCGAACAGTTCGCCCGCTCCATCCTGCGGGAGCGGGCCGTCGTACGGCTGACCCCGGCCGGGGCCCGGCGGCTGCCGCATGTCACGGACCGGGTGGCGGCCGAGGAGGCCGTACGCGAGGCCGGGGAGCCCGACGGACAGGGGCGGCTCACGGTCGCCCTGCCCGTCGAGTCGTACGAGGTCGCCCTCGCCCAGCTGCTCGGGCTCGGCCCGGACGCGGAGGTGCTGGGGCCGCCGGAGCTGCGGGCGCTCTTCACGGAGGCGGCGCGCCGTACGGCGGAGCTGTACCAGTGACGGCGCGGTTCGGTGACCGCGCGGTTCAGCGAGCGCGCGGTTCAGCGAGCGCGCGGTCTCACCGGTAGTCGGCCGCCGTGCCCTCCTTACCGCCGAAGACGACGTCCCGGAAGTAGCCGAAGGCGTCCGGCCGCGAGCCGTCCAGATCGGTGAAACCGTAGACCTTGGCCAGCTCCCCGCTGAAGACGGACTTGCCGTTCCACCGCGCCCGGTCCGGGTCGGCGGCGAGGGCGGCGACCGCGCGCCCGACGAAGTGCGGCGACTCCGCGATGGCGAAGTGCGGCTCCTTCTCCACCGCGTCCCGCCAGTTCCCCTCCGTCACCCCGAAGTGGTCCAGCATCTGCTCGGAGCGCAGAAAGCCCGGCGAGACGCTGACCGCCGTGCCGTCGAACTCCTTCAGCTCCTCCGCGAGCCCGAAGGCGGTGCGGATCGGGGCGTTCTTGGCGAGGTCGTAGAAGAGGTTCAGCCGGTACGTCCTGTTGAACTCCTCGCTTCCGTCGGTCACCTCGACCACCAGCCCGCCCGGGTTCCGGATCAGCAGCGGCAGCGCGTAGTAGCTGGTGATGAGGTGGGTCTCGACGCCGAGCCGGAGCATCCGCAGCCCGCCCGCCAGATTGGTCTCCCATGTCTTCTTGCCGAACTCGATCAGCGCCTCACCACCCCATACGTCATTGACCAGGACGTCCAGCCGGCCCTGTTCCCGGTCGATCCGCTCCACCAGCGCCCGGACCTGCTCGGGCTCGAGGTGGTCGGTCGGCACCGCGATGCCCGTGCCGCCGGCGGCCGTGATCAGCTCCGCCGTCTCCTCGATGGTCTCGGTGGCCCGCCCCACCTCGCTGATCCGGTCCCGGGTGGTGCGCCCCGTCGCGTAGACGGTGGCCCCGGCCGCCCCCAGCTCGACGGCCATCGCCCGGCCCGCGCCGCGCGTCGCCCCCGCGACGAGCGCGACCCGGCCCGCCAGTGCACCCTGTGTGCTCACGTTCGATACGTCCTCTCGGTGGAATGCCGTGTCGGGTGACGTGGTCGACCCGGGTCGGCCACCCGTCGGCCACCCGTCGGCCACGGGTCGACCTTCGCAGGGAAACCCGACATCCACTGTCCGGTATTGCGGGGCGGCCGCATCCGGCCCGTTCCGCGTGCGGGGGTGCGCGGCAGGGCCGATCCTGGTCCCGTGATGATGGACGAGACGGAGTTCTGGGGGCTGGTCGACAGCGCTCGGGAGGCCGCGGACGGCGACCCCGAGGACCAGTCCGACCTGCTCGTCGAGCAGCTGTCACGGCTCGACCCCGACGCGGTGCTGGACTTCGCCCGGCACTTCGAGGCCCGCTCCAACCGGGCGTACCGCTGGGATGTGTGGGGCGCCGCCTGGGTGCTGCTCGGCGGGGTCAGCGACGACGCCTTCGAGGCGTTCCGCTACTGGCTGATCGGCCAGGGCCGGGAGATCTTCGAGGGCGCGCTGCACGATCCGGACGCCCTCGCCGATCTGCTCGAGGACTTCGACGAGCAGGTGGACGGCGACTGCGAGGACCTGGGGTACGCGGCGGACGAGGCGTATGAGCGGCTGACCGGCGCGCCCCTGCCGGAGCTGGGGCTCCCGCCCACCCCCCGGGAACCGATCGGGGAGCCCCTCGACTTCGAGAGCGAGGCGGTGCTGGCGGAGCGGTTTCCGCGGCTGTGGGAGCGCTTCAGGCTCTGAGGTGACCACCCCGCGGTCGTGCCACGCCCGCCCGTTGTCCGGCATCCCTCCCTTGATCGAGGGCAGGATGGGGCCATGCGTATCGCGGTCACCGGTTCCTCCGGGCTCATCGGCACGGCACTCGTCCGCTCGCTGCGCGGGGACGGCCACCAGGTGGTGCGTCTGGTGCGGCGTCCGCCGCGTGCGGAGGACGAGGTGGGGTGGGACCCGCGGCGGGAGTGGGTGGACGCCTCCGGGCTGATGGGCTGTGAGGCCGTGGTCCACCTCGCGGGCGCGGGCGTCGGCGACCGGCGCTGGACCGACGCGTACAAGAAGGAGATCCGGGACAGCCGGGTGCTGGGCACCGCCGCCATCGCCGAGGCGATCGCCTCGCTGGACACCCCGCCGCGGGTGCTGGTGAGCGGGAGCGCGGTGGGGTTCTACGGTGACACCGGGGAGCGCGCGGTCGACGAGAGTGCGCCCCCCGGCCACGGTTTCCTTCCGGATCTCTGCCAGGACTGGGAGGAGGCGGCGACCGCGGCGCAGGAGGCGGGCGTCCGTACGGTCTTCGCCCGGACCGGTCTGGTGGTCTCCGCCGAGGGCGGGGCGTGGGGGAAGCTCTTCCCCCTGTTCAAGCTGGGGCTCGGCGGGCGGATGGGCAGCGGCCGGCAGTACTGGAGCTTCATCGCGCTGCGGGACCACATCGCCGCGCTGCGCCACATCCTCGACACGCCCGAGCTCAGCGGGCCGGTCAACCTCACCGCGCCGACGCCGGTGACCAACCGCGAGATCACGGCCGCCATGGGCCGGGTGCTGGGCCGCCCCACGCTCTTCTCGGTCCCCGCGCCCGCGCTGCGGATCGCCCTCGGCGAGATGTCCGGGGACGTCCTCGGGAGCGTCCGGGCCGTCCCTCGCCGCCTTCTGGACTCCGGCTTCACGTTCGCCTGCCCGCATGTGGAAGAGGCGATCAAGGCGGCGCTCGGATAAGGGAGTTGGGCGCTCCGCGCCCCCTCCCGCTCTCCCCCGCTCCCTCTCCTCCCCCGGCCGTGGACCGTTCGATGGCGGTGTGCGACTGGTGTGCGACCGGTGTGCGCCCGTGCCCGGTCGATGCGCGTCTGGCATCGACCGTTTTTGTCCGTACTGTCAAGACCGTCTCGCCGAGCCGACTCGCGGGACCCACGCATCCGGGCCGCCGGTCGGGGCAGCAGCCCCCGTGACGGACGCACCGACCTCGGGGAGGACACGTGCTCAAGCGCGCGCACCGCACGGACGTCGTCATCGTCGGCGCCGGGCTCGCGGGACTGGCCGCGGCCCATCGGCTGACCGGCGCGGGAGTCGCGGTCACGGTGCTCGAGGCCGCGCCCCACGTGGGCGGACGGATGACCACCGAGACCGTGGACGGCTTCCGGCTGGACCGCACCGGCCATCTGATGAACACCTCGTTCCCGGAGTTGCGGCGCACTCCGGGGCTCGGCGCCCTCGCCCTGCGCCCCTTCGCCCAGGGGGTGCTGGTCCACAGCGAGGGCCGTACGCACCGGGTGGACACGCCCCGGAGCATGAGGGGCGCATTCACCACGGCACGCGCCCTCGCGAACGCCGCCCGCGCGCCGCTCGGCAGCGGGCTCGATCAGGCCCGACTCGGTGCCGCGCTCGGCAGGCTCGCCGCCCTGCCCGCGGACCGCCTGCTCGCCCGCCCCGACCGGCCGGTCTCCGAGACCCTGGGGGGGCGGGGCCTACCTGCTCGTACGGTCGAGGGGGTACTGCGTCCGCTGCTCGTCTCACTGCTGAGCGACCCGGACCTCACCACCTCGAGCCGCTGCGCCGACCTCGCGCTGCGCGGTTACGCACGCGGCCGCCTCTGCCTCCCGGCGGGCGGCGCGTCCACCGTCCCCGAACTGCTCGCGGCCGCGCTGCCGCCGGGGACGGTCCGTACGGGCGTCCGGGCCGTATCGGCCTCCACCACGGCCGTGGCCACCGCCGAACACGGCGAGTTCGGCTGCCGTGCGGTGCTGGTGGCCACCGGGGCGCACGACGCGGCCGGGCTGCTGCCCGGGCTGCGGGTACCGGCCTTCCACCCGGTCACGGTGGTGCACCACACCGCCGACCGGCCGCCGCTGCGCGAGCCCGCGCTGATACTCGCCGCGGGCGGGCAGGGGCCGGTGGCCCACACCATGGTGACCAGCGAGGTGGACCCCTCGCGCACCGCGCCCGGCCGGGTGCTGATCACCTCCACGGTGCTGGGCGCCTCCGCCGCGCTGCCGACCGCCGAGCTCGACCGGGCCGTCCGGGCCCAACTGGCGTCGGTGTACGGAACGTCGACGGCGGCCTGGGACCTGCTGGCCGTCCACCACGACCCGTACGCCGTCCCGGCCATGCCCGCACCCCACGACCCACGCCGCCCGGTGCGACTGCTGTCCGGCCTGTACGTCTGCGGCGACCACCGCGACTCCAGCACGGTCCAGGGCGCCCTGGCCTCCGGCCGCCGAGCCGCCCACGCGATCCTCAGCGACTTCGGCGCCCCTCCGGGCTCCGGTTCCGGGGCGAGCTCGGGCACCGACTCCTCCGGATCCCTTCCGGCCGCAGCGGCCTGAGCTGGCGTCACCTCCCGTCCTGGCGGCCTGAGACAGCGTCGCCTCCGGCCGCGGTGGTGGCCTGAGGCGGCGTCACCTTCGCGGTGCCCGGCCCGCCCTCCTGGACGGCGTGGTGAGCCGGGCCTCCAGCAGCTGGGCGGCCTGCCGCAGCGCCTCCAGACGGTCCTGGGGACCGTCCGGGAAGCGCTCCCGCGCGCCGCCGAGGCTCAGGCTTCCGTACGGCTCACGGCCCAGGAAGACCGGTACCGCCACGGTCGCGATCCCCGTGTCGTACTCGCCGACCGTCCACGCGTAGCCCTGCGCCCGCACCTGGCGGAACTCCTCCTCCAGCCGGTCGGGATCGGTCACCGTGCGCTCGGTGAAGCGGGCCATGGGGCGGCCCCGGAACAGCAGGTGGCGCCGCTCGTCGGGGAGGAAGGCGTAGTACGACTTGGAGGTGGCGCCCGCGTGAGCCGGGTACAGCTCCCCGACCAGCGGGTAGTAGCGCAGCGGTCCCGACCGGCCCTCGACGGCCGCGATGCAGCGCATATGGAAGTTGTCCGGCACGCACAGCAGGACGTGGTCCCCCGTGCGGCGGCACAGCTCCTCAAGCACCGGCCGGGCCAGCAGCTCCAGGGTCCCCGAGCGGTCCCACAGCCGTCCGAGCCGCAGCGCCGCGGGGCCGATGTGATAGCGACGGGTGGCCGGGTCGGAAACGAGGAAGCCCCGTCCGGCCAGGGTCGCCAGCAGCCGCTGGGCGACCGAGGTGTCCCAGCCGAACTCCTCGGCGATCTCGGTCACGCCCCAGTCGGGGCGGGTCCGCTCGAAGGCGAGCAGCACCAGGAGCGCACGGTCCACCGTTTGCAGCAGTCCCGGCGGGGTGCGACGGTCCGCGTCCAGGTTTCGGGCCGCGCCCCGGGCACCACCTGGCCCGCTCTCCGGGGGCCCGACGCCCGCGTCCATCGGCCATCTCACCATTCAGACACCTCTTGCTAATAACGGGAAACCATTGCGCCGAACGGTACCCCAGTCGGACTCTGCTGGGACCTGCGGCGAGCGCCGCCCGGACTTCCACGACGAGGTGGAGTTCACCCTCGATTCCACCGCTTACGGAGTCCCGATGGCATCCGCCTCCTCCTCTCCCCCGAAGAGCCTCGGCAACGACGACCACTCGCTCTCCAGGGTCCCCCGCGACCAGCGGCTCGGCTTCTGGACCATGCTGCTCCAGTGGCTCGGGCAGTCGGGGTCGCTGTCGCAGTTCACCCTCGGCGCCACCATCGGTGTCGGCATGACCTTCGGCCAGGCGTTCCTCGCCTTCACCCTCGGCGCGGTCATCCTGGAGGTGGTCATCTTCGCGATCGGACTGGCCGGGATGCGCGAGGGTCTGGCGACCCCGCTGCTCACCCGCTGGATCGGTTTCGGCCGCAATGGCTCGGCGCTGGTCAGCTTTGTCATCGCGCTCAGTCTCATCGGCTGGTTCGGGGTCCAGAACACGATCTTCGCGACCAATGTCACCGCTCTGGCCGGCGGCTCCCCCAGGCTGTGGTCCGCGGTCGGGGGCCTGGCCATCACCGCTCTGGTGATCTTCGGCTTCCGGTCCATGGCCCTGCTCGCCAAGATCGCCACACCGCTCTTCTTCGGCCTGGTCGCCTGGTCCATCGTCGGCACCCTCAGCGACCATTCGCTGTCCCAACTGATCAGTTCCCCGGCGCCGGGGCCGCATATGCCGCTCGCGGTCGCCGCCACCGCCATCGCGGGGGGCTATATGACCGGTGCGATCGTCGCCCCCGAGATGACCCGCTACAACGCCAAGGGCTCCCACGTCTTCGTCCAGAGCGCGTCGTCGATGATCCTCTCCGAGTACATCGTCGGCATGACCGGGGTGCTCCTGGGCCACCTGGTCAAGAGCAGCGATGTCTCCCACATCGTGCTCTCCACCTCCGGTGCGGTCGGCGCGGTGGTGGTCATCCTGGCCACCGCGAAGATCAACGACTGGAACCTCTACGGCTCCTCGCTCGGCGTGGTCAACTTCTTCCAGGTCGTCTTCGGCAGGCGGCTGCACCGCGGTGTCGTCACGGTGGCCCTCGGGCTCGCGGGGACGGCCCTGTCGGCGGCCGGCGTCATGGAGCACTTCACCGATTTCCTCTCGACGCTCGGCATCGCCATCCCGCCCATCGGCGGGATCATCGTCGCCGAGTACTGGGTGGTGCGGCGGATGCGCCGCCCGCTGGACGAGACCCGCGCCGCCCAGACGCTGCCCGCGACCTCGCCGACCTGGGTGCCGATGTCGCTGGTCATCTGGGCCGCCGCGTTCTGTGTCGGCAAGTACGTGACCGTCGGCATCCCGGCCCTCAACTCGCTGGGCACCGCGTTCGTCCTGTACTGCGGCCTCGGTCTGCTCGGCTGGATCAAGCCGTACGGCACCTCCGCCCGCGAGGACGCGGACCAGGACCTCCCCACCCCCCGTCGGACGACTCCCGCAGGAGCGGCATGACCACCCCAGCCGAAGCCGAGGTCGTGGACCTCTGCGCCGAACTGATCCGCTTCGACACCTCCAACCCCACCAGCGATGAACGGGCCTGTGCCGAATGGGTCCAGGCCCAACTGGCCGAGGTCGGTATCGACTCGGAGCTGATCGAGAGCGTACGGGGCCGGGCGAACGTCATCGCCCGCATCGCCGGTACGGACCCCTCGCGCGGCGCCCTGCTCGTCCACGGCCATCTCGATGTGGTCCCCGCCGATCCGCGGGAGTGGCGGGTGCATCCGTTCGCCGGGGAGATCCGCGACGGCTATCTGTGGGGCCGGGGCGCGATCGACATGAAGGACACGGTGGCCGTCGTGCTGGCGACCGTCCGCCACTTCGCCCGCACCGGTCTGCGTCCGTCCCGCGACCTGGTCCTGGCCTTCCTCGCCGACGAGGAGGCCGGGGGCAGGTTCGGCGCCCACTGGCTGGTCGAGCACCGACCCGAACTGTTCGACGGCGTCACCGAGGCGATCGGCGAGGGCGGCGGCTTCTCCTTCGCACTCGACGACACCCGCCGGCTGTATCCGATCGAGAACGCCCAGCGCGGCATGGCCTGGATGGAGCTGACCGCCACCGGCCGGGCCGGGCACGGCTCCTCGCCGAACGATGAGAACGCGGTCACCGACCTCGCCGAGTCCCTCACCCGGATCGGCCGGCACACCTTTCCGGTCCGCCTCATCGAACCGGTCCGCGCGCTGCTCGCGGAGACGGCGCGGCTGTACGGGACGGAGTTCGACGACACGGACCAGTCGAGCATCGAGGCGAGCCTGGACAAGCTGGGCCCGGTCAAGGACTTCATCCAGGTGGTGCTCCGCAACTCGGCCAACCCCACGATGCTCAACGGCGGTTACCAGACCAATGTGATCCCGGGGCGGGCCACCGCCCGGGTCGATGGCCGGTTCCTGCCCGGCCATGAGCGGGAACTGCTCGACACGATCGACGCGCTGCTGCTGCCGTCCGTCACCCGCGCGTGGGTCAACCACGACATCGCCCTGGAGACTCCCTTCGAGGGCCCGCTGGTCGACGCCATGTGCGCGGCGGTGCGCGCCGAGGACCCGGACGGCCACCCCGTGCCGTACTGCAACCCCGGTGGCACCGACGCCAAGGCGTTCACCAAGCTCGGCATCCGCGCCTACGGCTTCAAGGGGTTGCGGCTGCCGCACGACCTCGACTACGGCCGCCTCTTCCACGGCGTCGACGAGCGCGTACCGCTCGAAGGGCTGCGCTTCGGCGTACGCGTCATGACGCGTCTGTGGCGGAGCTGCTGACCGGCGCGGTGCCGGCGGCGGGCCCTGACACCGCCGCCAGCACCGCGCCCCCCACGAAGCATCCGGCCGCGATCACGGCGGACAGCCGCATCCCGGCGTAGAAGGCGGAGTTCGCGGACGCCGCCGCGAGGGTTCCGAACAGGGCCACGCCGATGGCGCTGCCCAGTTGCCGCGCCGCGTTGAACGCGCCGGACGCCGCGCCGCGCACCTCGTGCGGCGCGGCCTCCATCGCCGCGATCGTCGCCGACGGCATGGTGAACGAGGTGCCGAACCCGGTCAGCAGCAGCGGCACGACCAGCAGCGCATACGGCGTATGCGGTCCCACCGCCGCCCAGCCGAGCAGCCCCACGGCCCCGGTCAACAGCCCGGCCACGGCCGGCACATGGGTGCCGACGCGCGCCGCGACCCGCCCGGACAGCGGCGAGGCGAGCGCGACCAGCGCCCCCATCGGCAGCAGCGCCAGACCGGTGGCGAGCGGGTCCCAGCCCCGGTGGCGCTGGAAGTAGAGGGTGGTGAGGAAGAGCAGCCCGTAGAAGCCGAGGTTGAGCAGCACCCCCACGGCCAGGGCGGCCGGGAACCGGAAACCGGTCAGCAGTCGCGGTGGCAGCGCGGGCGCCGCCGCACGCCGCTCCAGCCACAGGAACAGCGCCCCCGCGAGCGGCGCCGCCGCCAGCGCGCCGAGTACCAGCGGATCGGTCCAGCCGCGCCCGCCCGCCTCGTTCAGCCCGGCCGTCAGGGCGGCCACCGCGCCGACGCCGGTGAGCTGGGCGGCGAGGTCCAGCGGCGGACGCTCCGCGCGCGGGCGCGTGCCGGGCACATGGCGGACCGTGAGCCAGATGGCGAGCGCGCCCAGCGGGATGTTGACGACGAACACGGTCCGCCAGCCCACGCCCCACACCAGCACCCCGCCGAGCACCGGCCCGGCCGCGGCGGCGACCCCCGCGATCCCGCCCCACACCCCGAACGCCCTTGCCCGTGCGCCGGGTTCGGGATGCAGCGCCCCGAGCAGCGCGAGCGAGGCGGGCACCATGGTCGCCGCCCCGGCCCCCTGCGCCAGCCGCGCGCCGACCAGGAAGCCGGCGCCCGGCGCGAGCGCGCATGCGGCGGAGGCCACCGTGAACAGCCCGAGCCCGGCGAGGAACACCCGCCGATGGCCCAGCCGGTCCCCCAGCCCACCGCAGAGCAGCAACAGCCCGGCGAAGACGAGCGTGTACCCGTCCACGATCCACTGCAACGCCCCCTGCCCGGCCCCCAGCCCGGCCCCGATGCGGGGCACGGCCACATTGACGACGGTGACGTCGAGGATGACCAGGAAGTAGCCGAGGCAGATGGCGAGCAGCGGCCCCTTCCGCACGGCACCCGCCACGGGCGAGTCCGAGGATCGCGGAGGCCGGTGTGTGGAGCGGGTGGAGCGGTACGTCCTCATGCCTCCAGCCTCACCCCTGGTCCCTTCGGTGACGGCCGAATCGTGGTGCGCCCATGACACGCCCCTGCACCGGCCCGCCCCGCCACACTCCGGCCCACCCCGCACTCCGGCCCGCCCCGCCACACTCCGGCCCACCCCGCACTCCGGCCCGCCCCGCCACACTCCGGCCCACCCCGCACTCCGGCCCGCCCCGCCACACTTCGGCCCGCGCCGAAGCGACCCCGTCCTACGCTGGAGCCATGGCCACCACCACGGATGCCCGTGACGCCGACATCGCCCGCGCGGCCGCGGCGATCGCCGACCCGTCCCGCGCCCGCGTCCTGCGGGCGCTGCTGGAGGGGCGTGCGCTGCCCGCCAGCGTGCTGGCCGGTGAGGCCGGGGTCAGTGCTTCCACGGTGAGTGGACATCTGGCCAGGTTGCTGGAGGCCGGGGTGGTGCGGGTCGAGCGGCATGGGCGGCACCGGTACTACCGGCTGACCGGCCCCGCCGTCGGCGAGGCGCTCGAGGCGCTGGCCAGGATCGCCCCGCCGCTGCCCGTCACCTCGCTGCGGCAGAGCACCCACGCACACGCCCTGCGCCGGGCGCGCACCTGCTACGACCATGTCGCGGGCACCCTCGGCGTGGCCCTGATGGCGGCGCTGCTGGAGCGTGGGGTCCTGGAGGGCGGCGACGGGCGCTTCCACCCCGAGACGGCGGAGCGCGACCGGCTCTCCGCCCCGGGCAAGGACACCACGTACCGGCTGACGGCCCCGGGGCGCGCGGAGCTGGCCGCGTTCGGCGTGGACGCGGACGAGCTCGCCGGACGCCGCCAGCTGATCCGCTACTGCGTGGACTGGACCGAGCAGCGCCACCACCTCGCCGGGGCGCTGGGCGCCGCCCTGACGGACCGGCTCTTCGCGCTGGACTGGATCCGCCGTGGCAGCCGCCGCCGCGTGATCGACCTGACCGATGCCGGTCGCACCGGTCTGGAGCGCACCTTCGGCGTCGTGCTGGAAGCCTGAGCGGCGGCAGGCCCCCTACCCCAGCCGCGCCTCCTCCAGCCGCTGCCCTACCCCAGCGCCGCCACCCGCTCCCGATAGCCCCGTACCGGTGCCGCGTCGCGGTACGGCTCCAGGCGGCGCTCGAAGTCGCGTACGTACTCCGCCGCCCGCACCGACCGCATCTCCGACGCCTGCTGCGCCGCCTCCGCGCCCAGCTGGCACGCCTGCTCCAGCTCGCCGAGGCCCAGCCGCGCCGTCGCCAGCACCACCCGGCAGAACAGCCGGCTGCGCGCGAAACCGGCGCCGTGGAGCTGGAGGGAGCGCTCCGCGTGCTGGGCGGCGGCGCGGTACTGCTGAAGATCGCGGTGGCAGTGGCCGAATTCGTCCGCCAGCTGTGCCTCGTCGAACAGCCGCGCCCAGTACGGCACCTCGTCCCCCGGCCGGGCCGCCTCCAGCGACCGCTCGGCGCGGGCGAGCGAGGCGGTGCACGCGCGTACTTCGCCCAGCACCCCGTGGCCGCGCGCCTCGATCGCGTGCAGCAGCGACTGGAGCACCGGCGGGGCGCCGCCGCCGACCCCCTGCTGGGCCACCCGGGCCAGCTGTACGGCCTCCCGCCCATGGCCGAGGTAGACGGCCTGGCGGCTCATCGTGACCAGCACATAACTGCCGTACGTGCGGTCCCCGGCCGCCTGCGCCAGCCGCAGCGCCTGCACGAAGTAGCGCTGCGCCAGGCCGTGGGCGGCGATGTCGAACGAGGTCCACCCGGCCAGCCGGGTCAGATCGGCGATCGCGCCGAACAGCCGCCGCCCGGTCGCCTCGTTGTACGAGCCGCGCAGCATCGGCTCGCCCTCGTGCTCGAGATAGCGCACCAGGGCCTGCCGGGCGTGGCCGCCGCCGTACGTCTGGTCCAGCGCCGCGAACAGCTCCCCGACCGAGCGCAGGGCCGCGATGTCGCCGGAGGTCACCCGGTAGCCCGGGCCGCGCCGGTCGCGGTCGTGGCGCCGCTGGCGGGGCAGCGGCGCCCGGCCCTGAGGACCATGGGCGCCGTGCGGGCCATGAACGCCATGGGTGCCATGGGTGCCATGGGTGCCGTGGGGTCCCTGGGCGCCATGAGCGCCATGGGCGCTCTGACCGACCGCGCGCCCCATCGCCGCCCCCACCGGGCCGCCCACCCGGCCGCCCTGCGCGGGCAGCCGCCCGACCCCGGCCCCGGCCGCCCCGACGGTACCGGCGCCACCGGCCCCCGGCCCGGCCCCGGCGCCCACCCCCGCCGGAGCGGCCCCCGCCGGTGGATCGCCGCGCGCCACCCGGTCGTCGGGCCGTCCGATCAGCCAGTCGCGGCTGGGGACGACAAGACCCGCCGGGGTGAACGCGATCTTCCGCAGCTCCGCATGGCTCCCGGAGTCCTTGCGCCACAGCCCGCTGACGATGTCCACCGCCTCCTGCGGGGTGGCGGCGAACTCCAGCCCCGCGTAGACGGGCGCACACGCGTCCAGGCCCAGGTCCTGGGCGGTCAGCCGGCGTCCCAGCCGCCGGGTGAACACCTCGGCGATCAGCGCCGGGGTGGTGCCGCGTGGCTGCTGTCCGCGCAGCCACCGTGTCACCGATGTCTTGTCGTACCGCAGGTCCAGCCCGTGCTCCAGTCCGAGCTGGTCCACCCGCCGGGCGAGCCCGGCGTTGGAGAAGCCCGCCTCGGCGATGAGCGCGGCGAGCTGACGATTGGGAATGCGCTGCGGGGGTCGTTCCGTCATCAGCCTGCCGGTCTCCCTGATCGCTCTGTGGAACGGCGCGAATGTAACCGCCGCTCGAGGGCCGATCGCGGCCGTCCGGCTCCATTCATCCGATCGTGTGAGAACGAGCCGGGTGCGGACGTAAGGGGACACGGTCGTACAGTGGCGGGGGCGCCGCCGCGAGGCTCCGCCACCCCATCCGACGCGGGTCGAGAAGGAGCTTGCCGTGACCGCCGTGACCACGTCTTCCCCGGGGGCGGCCCCCGGTTCATCGGCGCTTACCTACGTCCACCTGGGCTTCGGCGCGGACGCCGTGGACTACGAGGAGGCGTGGCAGGAGCAGCGCCGGGTGCACGCCGCCCGCTTCGCGGACGAGATCCCCGACACCTGCCTGCTGCTGGAGCACCCCCCGGTCTACACGGCGGGGCGGCGCACGGCCGACAGCGAGCGCCCGCTGGACGGCACCCCGGTGGTGGACGTGGACCGCGGCGGCAAGATCACCTGGCATGGCCCGGGCCAGCTGGTCGGCTATCCGATCCTCAAGCTGCCGCGCCCGGTGGACGTCATCGCGCATGTCCGCCGCCTGGAGGACGCGCTGCTGCGCACCTGTGCGGAGTTCGGTCTGGAGACCACCCGGGTGGAGGGCCGCAGCGGGGTGTGGGTGCTGGGCGACCCGGTGGACCAGCGCCCCGCGCTCGGCGGGCTGAAGCTGGACTTCGACCCGCGGCTGGAGGACGAGGAGTTCGACGCACGGCTGAACGGTCCGGAGTACGCCCCGTCCAACGCCGGGCAGCGCCGCGAGGACCGCAAGCTGGCCGCCATCGGGGTGCGGATCGCCAAGGGTGTGACGATGCACGGCTTCTCGCTCAACTGCAATCCGGACAACACCTGGTTCGACCGGATCGTGCCGTGCGGCATCCGGGACGCGGGTGTGACCTCGCTCTCGGAGGAGCTGGGCCGGGATGTGCCGATCGCCGAGGTGCTGCCGGTGGTCGAGCGGCATCTGCGGGACGTCCTGGAGGCCTCCGTCCCGCTGCCGCGAGCGGTCTGACCCTACCGGGCCGCTCCCCGGATCGCTCCGGCCGTTCCGGGACGGCCCCCGCGGGAATCCGGGACGGCCCCCGCGGGAATGCGTCCTCAAAGCGTTCGGTTGCCCTGGACGTAAATCCTTACGAACCACGGGCGTACCCTGGTGACCGCCGACGATTGACAAGCCCGCCGGCAAACTCGCCACGCCGAGCCGCCAAGCAGAGTCGAGCAAAGAGGAGTGCCGGACGTGTCCGCAGTCGCACCCGACGGACGCAAGATGCTGCGCCTGGAGGTCCGGAACAGCCAGACCCCCATCGAGCGCAAGCCCGAGTGGATCAAGACCCGGGCGAAGATGGGTCCCGAGTACACCGAGCTGCACGGCCTGGTGAAGCGGGAGGGCCTGCACACCGTGTGCCAGGAGGCGGGCTGTCCGAACATCTATGAGTGCTGGGAGGACCGCGAGGCGACCTTCCTCATCGGCGGCGACCAGTGCACCCGGCGCTGCGACTTCTGCCAGATCGACACCGGCAAGCCGCAGGCGCTGGACCGCGACGAGCCGCGCCGGGTGGCCGAATCCGTACGCACCATGGAGCTGAAGTACGCGACCATCACCGGCGTCGCCCGTGACGACCTGGAGGACGGCGGCGCCTGGCTCTACGCGGAGACCGTGCGCCAGATCCACTCCCTGATGCCGGACACCGGTGTGGAGCTGCTGATCCCGGACTTCAACGCGGTCCCCGAGCAGCTCGCCGAGGTCTTCTCGGCCCGTCCCGAGGTGCTCGCGCACAACGTCGAGACGGTGCCGCGGATCTTCAAGCGGATCCGCCCCGGCTTCCGTTACGAGCGCTCGCTCGAGGTGATCACCAAGGCGCGCGAGGCCGGTCTGGTCACCAAGTCCAACCTGATCCTGGGGATGGGCGAGGAGCGCGAGGAGATCAGCCAGGCGCTCCAGGACCTCCATGACGCGGGCTGCGAGCTGATCACCATCACCCAGTACCTGCGGCCGTCCCCGCGGCACCACCCCGTGGAGCGCTGGGTCAAGCCCCATGAGTTCGTGGAGCTCAAGGAGGAGGCGGAGGAGATCGGCTACGCCGGTGTCATGTCCGGCCCGCTGGTCCGCTCCTCGTACCGGGCCGGCCGTCTCTACCAGCAGGCCATCGAGCGGCGCAATGTCGCGGTGACGTCTCAGGCTGTCTGACTCTCCGTCCTCGCTCCGCCGTCACGTTCCGTCGGCGGTAGGCCGTGTGAGCAACACGCTGTGTGATTGCGAGCACACACGGGTTCGAGGGCTTTGAGAACGTCGCAGGTCAAGGGCGGAATACGGGCCACAGCAGGGCTTCATCGGTGTTTGACCGGCCAGTCACGCACTGGTAACACCATTGGGTAACGATTGAGCCACGCACTGCTTATACGTTGTGCGTAGCGATCATCCGCCGCTTCCGAAGGGTATCCATGCCGGCTGCGCCCGTACGCCCGTCCGTCACCGACGCGCTCCTCGTCCTGGAAGGTCTGCTGCTGCGCGGCGGGCAGCGCACCGCCCGCCGCAACGCCTGGACGGCCGTGCTCGAGGACCGGCGCCGGGCCAAGGACCGGGACGAGGCCGAACACGTGCTGGAGGCCGTGTCCACCGGGGCTTCCCAGGCCACGTAAACTTCGCTGTATGGCGAGGAAGGAAACATCCGAGAACCCCGGGCGGCTGAAGCAGATCGCCCTGACCTACAAGATGACCAAGCGGGTCGACCCGAAGGTCACACTTGTCGTCGCCGGCGTGGGGATTGTCACCTTCGGTGTCCTTCTCGCGATCGGCTTCTGGATCGGCCACCCGATCTTCCTGGGCATCCTGGGCTTCGTCCTGGCCTTCCTCGCGATGGCGATCATTTTCGGCCGCCGTGCCGAGCGGGCCGCCTTCGGACAGATGGAGGGCCAGCCGGGCGCGGCGGCGGCGGTGCTGGAGAACGTGGGCCGCGGCTGGTCGGTGACCCCCGCGGTGGCGATGAACCGCAACCAGGACGTCATCCACCGCGCGGTGGGCAAGGCGGGCGTCGTGCTGGTCGCCGAGGGCAACCCGAACCGGCTCAAGGGCATGCTGGCCGCCGAGAAGAAGAAGATGGCGCGCATCGTCTCCGACGTCCCGGTCCACGATGTGATCGTCGGCTCCGGCGAGGGCCAAGTCGAGATCAAGAAGCTCCGCACCACACTGCTGAAGCTCCCCCGGGTGCTGCCGGGCGCGCAGGTCACCGTGGTGAACGACCGGCTGCGCGCGCTGGGCGACCTGATGAGCAACATGCCGATTCCGAAGGGCCCGATGCCCAAGGGGATGCGGATGCCGAAGGGGCGCTGAGCGCCTCCCTCACCGAAACGGATGCGAGACGGCGGCCGGGACTCTCTGTCCAGGCCGCCGTTTCGTGTGTAACGCGGTTGTATTCAATCCGCGGGCTCAGACCCTGATCTGCACCGCGCGGGAGAGCCGGTCGTGCAGCCCGCGGGTGTCGCGGTCCCAGACCACCGCCGGGATGACCAGCACCAGCAGCACACTGCGCAGCACGGCCCGCGGCAGGCTCAGCCGCACCCCGCCCTCGCCGACGACCCGCAGCTTCAGCAGCAGCTTGCCGGGGGTGGCGCCGACGGTGCCCACGGTGACCAGGCTGAGCGCCAGAAAGACCAGCAGCGCCCAGTTCCCGGCGACCTGGGCGTCACGGCCGGACAGCAGCGCGTAGGAGACGAGCAGGCACAGGCCCCAGTCGATGAAGAGCGCCCCGAAACGGCGTCCCAGCGGCGCGATGGAGCCCGGTCCGCTCTCGGGAAGACCGAGGCCCTGGCCCCGGTAGCCGAAGTCGACGCCCATCTCCTCGGCGGCCGCGCGGGGCCCGGAAAGCCACGATCCGATTGCTTGCCTCTTGTCCACCCGTCTACGTTACTGCGACCGCATACGTTCCCCCGGCCGGACCCCTTCCCAGCGGTTCCCGCGACCCCATACGGCGCCTTTTCCGAGGCCACAAGGGCCCCGCGGCCACCCTTGAGCCGGTTAACCTGGGTGAAACAAATGGGTCATGCCCGGGAAATCCCGTCTGCCTATGGTCGGCGAGAGCGCGCCACCGCACATGGAATCGCGCCACCGGACATATCCCCGTCCCACCGCGGCCGGGCTAGGAGGAGTTGGATGTTCCAGAACGCCGACGACGCTCGGAAGTTCATCTCGGACGAGGACGTGAAGTTCGTCGACGTCCGTTTCTGTGACCTTCCCGGCGTCATGCAGCACTTCACCGTACCGGCGGAGGCGTTCGACCCGCACGAGGAGCTGGCCTTCGACGGCTCGTCGATCCGCGGCTTCCAGGCGATCCACGAGTCGGACATGGCGCTGCGTGCCGACCTCTCCACGGCGCGTGTCGACCCGTTCCGCCGGGACAAGACCCTCAACATCAACTTCTTCATCCACGACCCGATCACGGGCGAGCAGTACAGCCGTGACCCGCGGAACATCGCCCGTAAGGCCGAGGCGTACCTCGCCTCCACCGGCATCGCGGACACCGCGTACTTCGGTCCGGAGGCGGAGTTCTACGTCTTCGACAGCGTCCGCTTCGAGACCAAGGCGAACGAGGCCTTCTACCACATCGACTCCGAGGCGGGCGCCTGGAACACCGGCGCGCTTCAGGACAACCGTGGCTACAAGGTCCGCTACAAGGGCGGCTACTTCCCGACCCCGCCGGTCGACCACTTCGCCGACCTGCGCGCCGAGATCAGCCTGGAGCTGAACAAGGCCGGCCTCCAGGTCGAGCGCCAGCACCACGAGGTGGGCACCGCCGGCCAGGCCGAGATCAACTACAAGTTCAACACGCTGCTGGCCGCGGCCGACGACCTGATGCTGTTCAAGTACATCGTCAAGAACGTGGCGTGGCAGAACGGCAAGACCGCGACCTTCATGCCGAAGCCGATCTTCGGTGACAACGGCTCGGGCATGCATGTCCACCAGTCGCTGTGGCAGGGCGGCTCCCCGCTCTTCTACGACGAGCAGGGCTACGCGGGCCTGTCGGACACCGCCCGCTACTACATCGGCGGCATCCTCAAGCACGCCCCGTCGCTGCTGGCCTTCACCAACCCGACGGTGAACTCCTACCACCGCCTGGTCCCGGGCTTCGAGGCGCCGGTCAACCTGGTGTACTCGCAGCGTAACCGCTCCGCCGCGATGCGTATCCCGATCACCGGCTCCAACCCGAAGGCCAAGCGCGTCGAGTTCCGCGCCCCGGACTCCTCCGGCAACCCGTACCTGGCCTTCTCCGCCCTGCTCCTCGCGGGTCTGGACGGCATCAAGAACAAGATCGAGCCGGCCGAGCCGATCGACAAGGACCTCTACGAGCTCGCCCCCGAGGAGCACGCGGGCGTCCCGCAGGTCCCGACCTCCCTCCCGGCCGTCCTCGACTCCCTCGAGGCCGATCACGAGTTCCTCCTCCAGGGCGGTGTCTTCACCTCCGACCTGATCGAGACCTGGATCGACTACAAGCGCACCAACGAGATCGCCCCGCTCCAGCTGCGTCCGCACCCGCACGAGTTCGAGCTCTACTTCGACGTGTGATCGACGCGCCTCAGCCGCGCTTCGGGGCCGCCCCCCATGAGGGGCGGCCCTGCCGCGTTTCCGGGACCGCGCGGAAGGAGTCACTCGGTCCGCAGCTCCGGGATCCGCCAGGTGATCCGGAACCGCTCGGCCGGGGGCAGGTCGGCGCGACCGACGGTTTGGACGTTCTGGATGAGATACCCGAACACCATGTGGTGTGCCTCCTCGGACACGTCGTTCCAGGTGTCCGGTGTCACCGTCATGACCTCGCGCACCAGGCCCATGTCCGACTCTGCCCGAAGCATCTCCGCCCGGTCGTCGCGGCTCATCGTCTCGTCGGCGCGCATCGCACGGATCGAGTCCTGGAGAAGGTTGGGTTCGGATCGCAACCGACGCAAGATCTCCTGGCAGCCGTACCGGAACACCTCGAACGCCTCGACGGTCTCGAAGCCCGGGTTCTCATAGCCGTAGGGCGCACCGCTCTCGGCTCCCACGTAGTCGCCCTTCAGAATGCGCAGCAGGGCGCGCAGGGCGAACTCAGCGCCGGACTCCTCGATGAGCCGCACGCCCGCCCGCACCCAGTCGTCCTCCGACATCAAGGGCTCATGCGGCGTCGCGAGCGAGGGATGGATCTCAATGGCGTTGAATGGGTTGAGCAGGATGCCGACGACCTGTTCGGCGGTCCACCGGCCGTCGTCGCCTCCCCAGCCGTTGAGATCGAGTTCCCGCGCCGACTTCAGCGTGCCGGACTCGCCCTCGGCGATGGCACGCCACAGCGGCAAGAACCGAGCCTCTTCCTCCTGCGGGTCCCGGGGCGGGCTGCACCGCTCGGCCAGCACGGCGACGATGGTGCGCAGGTTCTCCCAGCGCGGCACGCGTAACCCCTGAAGGGCGGTCCGGACGCCCTCATGGCTGAGCTTCCCCGGGAGATCGTCCCGGTCCTTGATGAGCGCGCTCACCTTCCGCGGGCTCAGCCTGCCCGTCGCCCGATGCAGTTCCTGTAGAGCCTCGACCAAATCCCGGTGCGCGCCGCTCGGTTGAGGGGATGACGTAGCGATCACTGTCTGGGGACCACCTTCCGGAACACGATGTCAAGTTTTGCCAACACCTTAGGAGTCGCCAGGTCGGCGGCGTGTCAGCTTTCGCCAATTCCCCAGTTGCCCCGTCAGACGGTGACTTCCCCCAGGTGGCTGCGAGGAGCATGGAAGTCGGCGTCGATGGGGGTCGGCGCCTTCTTCCGAGGAGTTGTCCACCTATGCACATCCCTGCCTACGCCCATGCCACGATCCGCGCCGCGCTGCCGGCCATACCCACTTCACGTCACGTGGGCCGTCTTGACTGCTGTCTCTGCGACGAGCCCTTCGACGATCGTCTGCCGGTCCCGCTCGGCCCGACCGAGACGTCCGGTCTGTTCGCATGCCGCCCCTGCCTGAGACGCCTGGTGGCGCGGGCACGCCGGTCGCGCGACGCAGCGCTCGCCCAGGACGCCGAGCGCGCCCAGTCGGAATCGGCCGCGTGGACGCGGGTGCTCGCACGGCATCTGGCCGGTCTCAAGGGCGTGCGCACGGCCGCCGAGGCCGTGGCCCGGCTCGCCGAGGAGGAGAAGCTCGAACCGCGCCGGATCGCCTGGCTCCTCGTCTCACTGGAGTCGGCGTACGCCTGGGCCACGAACGACGCCCTCGAGCCGCCGCCTTCCGCGAACCCTGAAGATACGTCCCTCAAGGACGCCGACTTCCGGCTCGCCCTGGAGATGATCTCGGCGCGGGAGGCAGTGGCGGAAAGGCTCGCCTACGGCTTGATCAACGAGGGCATACCCGCCGAGCCGGAGCTGTGCAAAGAGTTCGAGTGTCCGGAGGGCTGCTCCGACCGTCACCACAGCTCGCATATCGACTGCGGACCGGACGCCATCTTCGAGGACCTAGCGGAGCACGGTGTCGTCATCGATCACCAGGATCCGCCAGTGGCACACGGTGCGGCGGGGGCGGCACAGGAGACGGCCGGACCCGATATAGCCGAGATGACCGACCAGCTCGTCGCCGTCCTGGAGTACTTCGGCGTGGATGCGAACGACACGGAGCTTCTCGTCAGCGCGGCAGCGGTGGGTCTCGTTGCCGACGCGTGGCGCGACGGGCCGCTCGACGCAATTCACGCGGTCGACCGGGGGCCGAGTGACGGAGAGATGTTCGCGCAGAGTGTCGATCTGTACCGCAGGGCTCGAGTGGCGCTCATCGCCGCCGAGGAGCACGACCCCGAGGCACTGCTCGCCTTTCAGGCCGTCGCGTCAGACGTGGATCTTCCGTGGGCGGGCGGCTCGTGCTTCACGCTGCGTAACAGCGGTGAGCCCACGGACGAGTTCGTCCAGCAGCTCGACGACCGGGTCTGGTACACCTCGGAGACCATACGGAAGCGGGGCTGGCGGGCCGGGGTCCTGCACAGAGCCGCCTCGGCCGCGGTCAAGGCTCCCGCAAGCTTCGGCATGCCAGGCTGGCCCGCTACCGTCGCCTCGGCCATAGAACGTCTCGCCGCGCTGGACCGGTCGGACGCGCCCGAAGCCCTGGCCGACCTCACGGCGGTGGAGGACGCGCTGCGCGAAGCACCCGACCGGATGGGGGTGGACGCCCTCGACTGGCTCTGCACCCGGGGCGTCCTCGGATGAGGGCTCGAAGACGGCCGGAGGGCGACACACGCTCATGAAGTGGGACGACGTGACGTTGATCGTCCTCGCGTCCTGTGGCCTCGTCACCCTGCTCCTCGCACAGATCAACGACGTGCTGGACAAGGTGCCGCAGACCATCCGGGCTTGGCGACGGATTCAGCAGGAGTTGCGTGACGGAACGGAACCCGAGAGCCACGGGACCCCGCCGGAGGCCGGGGATCAACCGATGGTCGGCTGAGCCCCGCCACGGCCCCTCGGGCGGTGGCGGGGCTCAGTGCAGGTCCACCGGTCGTGGGCGGCCTATGCGGCGGGGTTGACGGTCTGGGTGTCGGTGCCGGAGGACGGCAGGAAGCTGGTGTCGCCGTTGTAGAGGGCGGCCACGGGGACGGTGCCGACGCCCAGGGTGTTGAGGGACAGCGTCGCGACGCCCCCCGACAGCGGCTGGACGAAGGCGCCGCCACCGATGCCGCCGACGATGAAGGTGACCGTCCCGGTCGGGACGCCCGCGCCGGGGGCGATCGGGGTGACGTTGGCGGTGAACGTCACCGACTCCCCTTGCGTGGACGGATCCGGCGACGAGGACACCGAGGTGGTGGTGGCCGACTGGACGACGACGATGACGTTGGCGCCGGTGGAGGGTGCGAAGTTGGCGTCACCGTTGTAGTTGCCGAGGACGGCGTGGGCACCGACGCTCAGGGTGGAGACGGTGACCGAGGTCGTCCCGCCCGACAGGGTCCCGGTCAGGGTGGGGCCACCGGTGACGACGAAGGTGACGTCGCCGGTGGGGGTTCCGATGCCGAGCGGGATCACGGTGGCGGTGAGCGTGACCGACTGTCCGAAGGTGGCGGGGTTGGGTGAGACCGTGACCAGGGTGATCGTGGGCGTAGCCATGGGTGGCCCTCCGAGTGGTGTGGGGTGGTGGGCCGTTACTCGCCACGCATGCGGGAACGGGGCGCGGCGGCGCATCGACGGTCAGGGGTGCGCGCATACGGCGGTCCACGCGGGGGCATCCCGCGTCGCCGTCCCCCGGCAGATGTGGAACCCACCGGTCTGTAGCACCAGTAGGCGCGCGACTCGCCGCCGGCCGCCAGAGTTGTGCCGCCCAATTACCCCGGATGGCGCAGCGCTCGGCGGCCTTCCCCGCGCAGATCATCCGGCCCGTGCGGCGCGCGCCAGCCGGGGTCAGGGCCCCGCGTACGCACCGCGCACGGGGCGGGGGACGTGGTGCCTCCGCGTCGGGTGGCGGCGCGGGGGTCAGCCGTCGCCGAAGCCACCGCCGAAACCGCCGTCGAAGCCACCGCCGTCACCGAAACCGCCGCCGAAACCGCCGTCGTCGAAGCCACCGCCGGAGTCGCCGCCGTCCCCGCCGTCGCCGAAGCCACCGTCGAACGCGCCGGTCCCGTAGTCGGGGCCGAGGGATCCGCCCAGCAGGGTGCCGACCAGCAGCCCGGGCAGCAGCATCGAGCCGTAGCCGCCGAAGTAGCCGCTCGCCCAGGGCCCGTAGGCCGGACCGGCGTCCCAGTACGGGCGGCGCCGGTCGCCGCCGACCGGGACGGTGCGGGCGTCCGGGTAGCGGCCGTCGTCGATGCGGGTGGCGTCCGCGGCGCAGGCGGGTACGGAGCGCTGGGCGCCGCCCGGGGGTGCCCAGGGGACGTCCCGGACCGAGGGGCCGTGGCGCGGGTCGAAGAAGCACGGTGGGCGCCGCTGGGGCAGCGGGCCGCCCTCGCCGCGGGCTTCGAGCACCGCCAGCGCGAAGCGGCCCTCCTCCAGCGCCTCGGTCACCGGCCGTACGTCCTCGGGCCGCCGGGCTGCGGCGGACCTGGCCTTCGCCTCCTCGTAGGCGTCCAGGGCGCGGCCGTAGTCGTCCGCCATCTCGGGGGTGGACGCCGGGTCGGCGGGGTCGAAGCGGGTCCCGCTGAGCCTCTCGCCGTACGCGGTGATGTCCTCCTCGACCGCGCCGCGCACCTGCTCCAGCTCGGCCCGTTCGCGCTCGCGGCGCTGCTTGCGGGTGCGCCGCAGCATGTACAGGCCGCTTCCACCGACGGCGGCCAGGACGATCAGCACCGCCACCGCGTCCCCCACCGACAAGGTGGAGCCCCGCGCGCCCTGGCCGCCGTCGCTCCCCTGGCCGGTCCGGTCGTGGATCGCGGTGGCCGTGTCGGTCACGAAGCCGTTCAGGACCGCGGCGAGGTCGTGCGGGTGCTGCCGCAGGTTCCGCTCCGCCAGCGCCCGCGAGGTGCGTCCGGGCAGCACGGAGGTGTCGGAGGCCGCCCCGAAGGAGGAGCCGAGTGCCACCACGTAGACGCCGGGGCGGTCGACGGCGGCGCGCAGCCGCCCGAAGACGCGCTCTCCGCCGTACGCGGGGTTGTCCGGCAGAACGGCCACGTAGACCGGCACATCCGCCGTGCGGATGTGTGCCACCAGGGCACGGGCCTGTCCGGGGCTCAGGGCGCCGGAGGCCCCGGGATCGACGTACACGGGGCTGCCGCGCAGCGCCTTGCCGATCTTGTTCACATCCGTTTCGGCATGGGCGCCCCCGGCGGTGAGTACCACCGCCGTCAGGGCGACGAGGACGGCCAGCAGGAGCGTGCCCCATCGTGGCGTCTTGCCGGACACACTTCGTGTTTACCCCCATACAGGGCACGTATGCGCCGGGAACCGGGATGTGTCCCTCGGCACCGCATGGCTGGGCCCCGCCACCGCCCCTCTCGGGCAGTGGCGGGACTCAGTGCTGTGCGATCAGGTCGTGACCGTGGCCTGGGCGCCGGTGACGACCTGTGTGTACTCGGCGACGCCCGAGGCTCCGAAGTTGGCGTCGCCCGAGTAGACCGCGCTGACGCTCCAGTCGCCTTCCGACAGGCCCAAGGTGAGGAAGGCGAATCCGAAGGCGTCCACGGGCACGTCGGTCTCGATGATGGCCGCACCGGTCATGGTGAAGGTGACCGTGCCCGTCGGGGTGCCGTCGCCGGGTGGGACGGCTTCCACGAAGGCGACGAAGTCGATCTCCGTGCCCTCCGGGGCCGGGTTGGGGTTGGAGCTGATCGAGGTCCTCGACACCGCCGGGTCCACCACCTGCGTCAGCGTCGCCGACGACGACGCGGCGAAGTTCGTGTCACCGCTGTAGTTGGCCGTCACGGTGTGCGAACCCGTGCCCAGGCCACTGGTGATGAACGTCGCCGTGCCGCCCGAAAGGGGCTGGGTGAACGAACCGCCCCCGCTACCGCTGATCACGAAGGTGACCGTGCCGGTCGGGACCCCGGTGGCGGGCGTGTTCGGCGTGACCGTGGCGGTGAACGTCACCGGCTGCCCGAACGCGGACGGGTTCACCGAGGACGTCAGCGTCGTGGTCGTGGCCGCGGGCCCGGGGGTGACCGTGTGGGTGTCGGTGCCGGTGGACGACAGGAAGTTGGTGTCGCCGCTGTAGATGGCGACCACGGTGTGGGTACCGCCGCCGAGGGTGCTGAGGGTGAGCGTGGCCACGCCGCCCGACACTGGCTGGGTGAACGTACCGCCCCCGCTGCCGCTGATGACGAAGGCGACCGAGCCGGTCGGGACGCCGGTGGCGGGCGCGACCGGGGTGACCGTTGCGGTGAACGTCACGGACTGCCCCAGCGTCGAGGGATCCGGCGCCGACGTCACCGATGTCGTCGTCGACGCCTGGATCACGACGACGGCCGTGGTGCCGGTGGACGGGGTGAAGTTGGCGTCGCCGTTGTAGGTGGCGGTGACGATGTGGGTGCCGACGCTCAGACCGCTCGCGACGACCGAGGTGGTCCCGCCGGAGAGCGTCCCGGTCAGGGTGGGACCGCCGCTGACCACGAAGGTGACGGTGCCCGTGGGCGTTCCGGCGCCGACGGGTATCACGGTGGCGGTGAGCGTGACCGACTGCCCGGACACGGCGGGGTTCGGTGCCGCCGTGACCAGGGTGATCGTGGGTGAAGCCATGATGGCCCTCCAAGTGGGTGGAGTGGTGGGCCGTTGCTCGCCACGCGGGGCCGTGACCGCGACGCGTGGCGGCGCATCAGGGGTTGGGGGGTGCGCTTACGGCGTTCGGCGGGGGATGCGCGCCTCGCCGTCCCCCGGAAGATGTGAAACCCACCGGTCCGTAGCACCAGTAGGCGCGCGACATGCCGCCAACACCATAGATACGCCCCCGAATTACCCCATACGGTGCAGCGCTCATCCCCTCCTCCAGCGCACCTCCCACCCCATGCCCGGCGCGCGTGCACGGCCTTCAACTGCCCGCGCACGCGGGGCACGTGGCGGGGCGGGGCACGTGGCGTGGCGTGGCCCGGTCTGCCGTAGGCGCGGGAGACGACGAGCCGCAGGGTGCCCGCAGACGTGCTCCGGCGGCCGTCGGCATGGGCCAGGGCGGCGGCGGGGCGGGGCCGAGGTCGGGTTCGCCGACCCTCCTGCTGCGCGGAGCGCTCAGTCCGCGCGGCCGGTGGCGGCGACCGTGGCGCCGAGGCCGATCATGGAGAGTCCGCCGACCCCGCCGACCATGGCGAGCCGCCGCGGGGAGCGGGCGAACCAGGTGCGGGCGGTGGCCGCGGCCAGGCCCCAGACGCTGTCGGAGACCACGGCGATGGCGTTGAAGACCAGCCCGAGCAGCAGCATCTGCGGCACGACATGTCCCTGCTCGCGGTCGACGAACTGGGGCAGTACGGCGGCGAAGAACACGATCGTCTTCGGGTTGGCCACACCGACCGCGAACCCCTCCCACAGCGTCCGCAGGCCCCCGTGGGCGGGGCCGTCGCCGGTAAAGGCGGCCTGGAGCGAGCGGCGCTGCCGCACCGCCTTGACCCCCAGGTACACCAGATACGCGGCGCCCACCAGCTTCAGCGCGGTGAAGACGAGGACCGAGCGCTCCACCACCGATCCGACGCCCAGCGCCACGGCCACGACCAGCGCATACGCCCCGAGCGTATTGCCGACGACCGTGGTCAGCGCGGCGCGGCGGCCCTGGGCCAGTGCCCGGCCGACCACGAAGAGCACGCTCGGACCGGGGATCACGATCAGCAGGAAGGACATGGCCGCGAAGGCGAGCAGTCGGTCGATGGACACCATGAAGCGCATCGAAGCACGCGAACGGCGCCCGGCTCCAGCGCTTTTCCCGGTCGCGTGACGCACCGGACGCGCCCCACGATCCGCGGCGGATGGCGGCGGTCCGGCTCAAGGGCCGGCGCCGCAGATCCCGCTCAGGGGCTCTGGAACCGGCCGGTTTCGGCCGCGCGGGCGCGGGAGGAGGCTATCTCGGCATAGGCCCGGTCGCGGCCCTCCCAGTGGGAGCCCTCGACGGACTTGCCGGGCTCGAGGTCCTTGTAGACCTCGAAGAAGTGGGTGATCTCCTTGCGGTCGAATTCGGGGACGTCGTCGATGTCCTGCACGCCGACATAGCGCGGGTCATGGGCCGGAACGCAGAGGATCTTCTCGTCCGGGCCCTGCTCGTCGCGCATGCAGTACATGCCGATGGCACGGCAGAGGATCACACAGCCGGGGAAGGTCGGCTCGGCGACGGTGACGAGGGCGTCCAGCGGATCGCCGTCCCGGCCGAGGGTGTGGTCGACATAGCCGTAGTCGGCCGGGTACTTCGTCGAGGTGAACAGCATCCGGTCCAGCCGGATCCGGCCGGTCTCATGGTCCATCTCGTACTTGTTGCGGGACCCCTCCGGGATCTCCACGACCACATCGAACTCACCCTGCTCCATCGCGGCCTCCGCTCCCCGTCGCGCTCCGGTGTCCCTCCAGTGTGCGCCGGGCCCGCCGGGCGGGCAGCTCGGACCGGGACACCTCAGCCGCCCCGCACCAGGGCGTCGATCTCGGCCTCGAAGAGGACCGACGGATCGAAGCCCATGCCCGTGAACTGGCCTTGCACATCAAGGCTGATCACGCCGTGGAGCCGGGTCCAGGTGCGCAGCGCACGGCCCTTCAGCTCACCGCCGGGCTCCTCACCGGGCACCCAGGAGCCCACGCCCTCGAGATGGCGCGCCAACTCGGCCTCGAGCTCGGTGAGGGGCTGCTGCTCATGGCTCGTGGCGGCGCCGTGCGCGGTGCCACCGTGCGCGGTGGCGCCATCGGCATCGCCGACGGTGGAGCAGGCGTCGAAGATGGTCCGCATCATCCCGGCCGCGATCTCGGCGGTCTCCGGCGGCGCGTGGTAACCGGGCACCGGGGTGCCGTAGATGAGCAGATAGCGGTCGGGCTGGCGCTTCGCCCAGTCGCGCATGGCGCGGGCCATGGCGCGGAAGCGGTCGGCCGGGGCGGCGTCGGCGACGGCCTGGGCGAGGGTTTCGGCCAGATCGCGGTAGGTGTCGGTGATCAGCTCGGTCAGCAGCTCGTCCCGGCTCGCGAAATAGCGGTAGAGCGCGGGGCCGGTCATCCCCATCGCCTTCGCGATCGCGTTCACCGAGATGCCCGCCGTGCCCGACTCGGCCAGCTGGGCCAGGGCCACGGCCTTGGCCTCCTCCCGGGTCTGTTTCCGATAGCGCTCTCGCCGTGCCGTCGCCATGGACGCCCTCCCGTGCGGGTCTTCGAACTCGGACTTGACACCTTGAGAGTAACAGGTTCATTGTTTGGTTAGAAGTTCTCACAACAGCGAGGACTCCTCACTGCGAAACGAGGTCAGCCGTGATCACCGAAGTCGTTCTGCCGGGCCGGGTGGAGCCCGAAGGGCTCGAGCTCCGCACCCGCCCGCTGCCCGAGCCCGGCCGCGGGCAGGCGCTGGTGGCCGTCGAGGCGTCGGGGGTCTCCTTCGCGGAGCAGCAGATGCGCCGCGGGAAGTACTACGACCAGCCGCCGTTCCCCTTCGTGCCCGGCTATGACCTGGTGGGCAAGGTGGTCTCGACCGGCCCCGGGGTGGACCGGGCCCTGCGGGGGCGCCGGTTCGCGGCGCTCACGAAGATCGGCGGCTGGGCCAGTCACGCCCTCGTCGACGCGGGCGATCTGGTGGAGGTCCCCGAGGGGGTGGGCGCGGCGGAGGCGGAGACGGTGGTGGTCAACGGGATCACGGCCTGGCAGATGCTCCACCGCGTGGCCAAGGTGCGCCCCGGGATGACCGTGCTGGTCCACGGGGCCAACGGCGGGGTGGGCACCACCCTGGTCCAGCTCGCCCGCCACTCGGGCATCAAGGTCATCGGCACCGCCTCACCCCGCCACCACGACGCGGTGCACGCCCTCGGCGCCACCCCGCTCGACTACCGCGATCCTGATCTGCCCGCCCGGGTGCGGGCGTTGGCGCCGGGCGGGGTCGACGCGGTCTTCGACCACATCGGCGGCGAGGGCATCGTGGACTCCTTCCGGCTGCTCGCCCGCGGCGGCACACTGGTCTCCTACGGCACGGCGGCCACCCGGGACGTCCCCGGCTCGTCGCGGGCCCCGGTGCTCAAGCTGCTCGCCCGGCTGACCCTGTGGAATCTGCTGCCGAACGGACGGCGGGCACACTTCTACAACCTCTGGGCCGGGCGGCGGCGCCTGGCCGCCTTCCAGGGGCGGATCCGCGCCGACCTGGGGCAGGTGCTGGAGCTGATGGCGAAGGGCGAGTTCACCGCACTGGTGGCGGCGAGGATTCCGCTTTCCGCCGCCGCGAAGGCGATGCGGCTGGCCGAGTCCGGCACCGTCGCCGGAAAGGTGGTCCTGGTCGCGGAGGCCGCGGAGGGCTCCATGGAGGGCTCCTCGATACCCGACTCCCCCGACGCCGCCACCGGTCCGTGATAATTTTCGTATACGAGTTGTATGCGAAGCAGCATGGGGGCCCAGTGCCAGCGCAGTCCGGACGAGAAAAGGCGTACGCGTTCCTCAAGGAGACCGTACTGACCGATCCCGACATGCAGGGCAGGTTCCTCACCGAGCAGGAGATCGCCGACCGGATCGGCATCTCCCGGACCCCGATCCGCGAGGCCCTGCTCCTGCTGGCGGCCGAGGATCTGGTCCAGCTGGTCCCCAAGCGGGGTGCGCATATCGCCCCGCTCTCCGGCCGGGAGATCACCGAGCTGATGGAGCTGCGCGGGATCGTCGAGCGCCACGCCGCCGAGCGGACCATCGAGGCGGGCACGGTGCCGGTCGAGAAGCTGACGGAGCTGCTGGAGCGGCAGCGCGAGCTGATGGGGCCGGAGCAGGCCAAGGAGTTCATCGCCGTGGACCACCTCTTCCACGCGACCATGATCGCCGCGGTGGGCAATGAACTCCTCAACCGGCACTACGACGGGCTGCGCAGCCGCCAGATCCGGGCCGGGGTGGTGGCCCTCTACACCCAGACCGGCCGCCAGGAGGAGGTGCTCGGCGAGCACCGGGCGATCCTGGACGCGGTGGCCGCCGGGGACCCGGAGGCGGCCCGCGCGGCGATCAGCGCCCATCTGGGATCGACACTGAAGGTGCTGCTCGCCGGGTGAGCCACCGCCCTGGAGTCAGCCACCGCCCGGGAGCGAGCCGCCGCCCGGAGGACTCACCACCCGGGGTGAGGCACCGTCCAGAGGTGCGCCACCCGCCCATGGGCGCGCCACCCCACGAGCGCGTCACCGCCCATAGGTGCGCCACCCCAGGGGTACGTCACCGCCAGGGGCGCGTCACCACCCAAGAGCGCGTCACGCCCAGAGGTACGTCACCCCCCAGGGGCGCGCCACCCCAGCGGTGCGCCACCCCAGGGGTGCGCCACCGCCCAGGAGGGACTCACCGCTCAGGGGTGACTCACCGCTCAGGGGTGCGCCACCGCCCAGAGGGGGACTCACCGCCCAGGGGCGCGTCACCGACCGGTCGTTGTCTCCGGATAGGTGATCACCAGCATGGTGACGCCCTCCTCGGAGACCCAGGGGCCATGCTCCATCCCCGGCGGACGGCAGGCGTAGAAGCCGCGCGAGAAGGTCTCTCCCAGGGTCAGATCGCGCATGCTGCCCTCGAGGAGATAGACCTCCTCCCAGCCGTCGTGGCGGACCACCCCGGACGGGGAGGTGTCCGTCCCCGGCTCCCAGCGCACCAGGGCGGTGGTGTGGGCGCCGCTCCCGTCCGCGGCGAGGATCTGTTCGCTGACCCCCGCGGCCGCGCCCGGCGGCCGCCGCCAGGGCGCGGTGGGCAGATGGAACTCGTGCTCCGGTTTGGCCCCGGCGGTGCCGCTCATGGCCGTACGCCCGGCCTCGCTCATGACTGTCCGCCCAGCTTGCGGTTGGCCAGGACGGACACCGTGCGGCGCACGGCGGTGACCTCCTCGGTGTCCACCTCCCCCACCAGCAGTCCGGGCCCCGCGTCCAGCCGCTCCCGTACGGTGCCGTCGGGGCCGATCAGGGCGCTGTGGCCGATACCGGTGGGCGCGGAGGACGCGGCGGTCACACCGGACGCCGCCGGGTCGGCCTGGCCCACGGCCGCCAGCCATACGGTGGCGTCCAGCGCCCGCGCCCGGGTCAGCAGCTCCCACTGCTCGCGCTTACCGGGCCCCGCTCCCCAGGAGGCGGGCAGCAGGGAGAGCACCGCGCCCGCATCGGCGTGGGCCCGGAAGAGCTCGGGGAACCGTACGTCGTAGCAGGTGGCCAGGCCGATCCGGACGCCGTCGAGGTCGAAGGTCACCACCTCGGAGCCCGGGGCCACGGTCTTGGACTCGGCGAAGCCGAAGGCGTCATACAGATGGATCTTGTCGTAGGAGGTCTCCACCCCCGGGCCGGTGGCCAGCAGGGTGTTGGTCACCCGGCCGTCGGGCGCCGGGGTGAACATCCCGGCCACGACCACCAGCCCGGCGTCCTTCGCGATCTGCCGGACCTCGGTGGCCCAGGGGCCGTCCAGCGGTTCGGCGATGGGGCCGAGCCGGGTGCCGAAGCAGGCCATGGCCGCCTCCGGGAAGGCGACCAGACGCGCCCCGGCAGCCGCCGCCCGCCGGGTCTCCTCGCGCAGCAGGGCGAGGTTCGACGCCGGGTCCGGGCCCGTGGTGATCTGGCTCAGTGCGATGCGGAGGGGCATGGCGGGTGCTTGCCTCATTTCCTGGTCGGAGGGTCGGGGTGCGGCCCTCGTCGGAAGCGTGGGAGTGCGGTCGGGGTTCGTGATCCCGGCAGGGTACGCGGCCCCATCCCGCCCCTTCCCCGGTACGGCTCGCTTTACAGCTCCGCGAAGCGGGGCTGGGCGGGACGGGCAGCGCAGGACAGAAGGGGTGGGGCAGCGCAGGACGGACAGGACAGGACGGGACCGGGCAGGACGGCGGTCAGGACACGGCCGTGGAGGCGGTGTGGCCGACGGGCAGCGGCTCCGGCTCCTCCTCCTCGGCCGTCGACGGGTCCCGGCCCAGCCAGAGGCCCGCCACCGTGACCACGGCGGTGATCGCGATGTAGATGGCCAGCGGCACCCAGGCGTGATAGGCCCCGAGCAGCGTGGTGAAGAGCAGCGGCGCGATCGCGCCGCCGACGAGCCCGGCGAGGGTGTACGCGAGCGAGGACCCGGTGTAGCGCAGCCGCGGGGAGAACTGCTCGGCGATGAAGGCCGCCTGCGGCCCGTACATCAGCGAGTGGATCACCAGCGCGCCGACGACCCCGAGGGTGAGCAGCGCCCAACTGCCGTCCGCGACCAGCGGGAAGAACAGGAACGGCCAGACCCCGGCGGCCACGGCGGCGCCCACGTACAGCAGCCGCCGGTTGACCCGGTCCGAGAGCGCCCCGGCCAGCGGGATGAGCACGATCTGGAGCGAGGAGCCGATCAGCACGGCGGTGAGCGCCGAGCCGCGTGACATGCCGAGTTCCTCGGTGGCGTAAGTGAGCACGAAGACGGTGAACATCGCGTACAGCACATCGGGGGCGACCCGGCTGAGGATCGCGGCGGTCAGCGCCCTCGGCTGGGTGGTGAACACCTCGCGCAGCGGCGCCTCCGGGCGGTCCTGCGCGGCCTCCATCGCCTTGAAGACCGGGGTCTCCTCCAGCTTGGCGCGGATCCACAGACCGAACACCACCAGGAGCCCGGAGAGCAGGAACGCCACCCGCCAGCCCCAGTTGGTGAACTGGTCCTCCGTCAGCGCCGCGCCCAGCGCGGCCAGGACGCCGTTGGCCAGCAGATTGCCCGCCGGCGGGCCGACCTGCGCGGCGGAGGCGTAGAAGCCGCGCCGCCGCGGATCGCCGAACTCGCTGGACAGCAGCACCGCGCCGCCCCACTCGCCGCCGACGCCGACGCCCTGCGCGAAGCGCAGCAGCACCAGCGCGGCCGGGGCCGCGACGCCGACCGTGGCGTAGGTGGGCAGCAGCCCGATCAGCAGTGTGGCGCCGCCGATGAGCACGAGCGTCGCGATGAGCACCTTCTTGCGGCCGATGACATCGCCGAGCCGCCCGAAGACGAAGCCGCCCAGCGGCCGGGAGACATAGCCGACGGCGTAGGTGGAGAACGCCAGCAGGGTGCCGGTGGTGGGGTCCTTGGAGGGGAAGAAGAGATCGCCGAAGACCAGGGCCGCGGCGGCGGAGTAGACGGCGAAGTCGTACCACTCCAGGGCGGTGCCGGTGAGGCTGGCGACGAAGGCGCGACGGACCCCGGACCGGTCGGCCCGGGGTGGCGGTGCGCTCGATGCGGTGGGCTGCATATTCCGTCCTCGAGGTGGTGCATGAGGCTTACGGGATGGTACGTGGCGTTTTCGTAGTGATGCGAGGGGTGGGGGTTGCGCGGATCGGCCTTCCGGCATACTTCTTGTATACCAAGCGTATGCGCAACCCCTCCGGAGGAAGTTAACCGCTTCGAAACCGCGAAAAGCGCGGTCACCCGCGGCAGCGGGTGACCGCTCGGCAAGCGCAGAAATCACCGCTCGGCAAGCACAGAACCGCAGATCGCCCCCACAAGCCCCACCGCGCCCTGGAGAGCACAGCAGCCATGACAACGAAGCCCTCGCAGCCCGCAGCACAGTCCGCCCCGTCCTCGCTCACCTTCGAACTCCCCGATGGCTCCCTGCACCACGTGGAGGTCGTCCAGGTGCTCAACGCGGGCTACGCGGGACGCAGCCAGGAGGATGTGGCCGCCCATGTGGCCGAGCTCGCCGAGCTGGGCGTGCCCGCGCCCTCCGTGACGCCCGCCCTCTACCCGATCTCCCCCTACCTGGCCCAGCAGACCGGCCGCGTCAGCGTCCAGCACGCCCGCACCTCGGGCGAGGCCGAGTGGGCGCTGGTCGTGGCCGCGGACGGGGAACTGCTGCTGACCGCGGCCTGCGACCACACCGACCGGGAGCTGGAGGTCCACGGCGTGGCCTGGAGCAAGAACGCGGCCCCCGATGTGCTGGCCACCCGCGCCTGGCGGCTGTCCGATGTGGCGCCCCGCCTCGACGATCTGACGCTCCGCGCCTGGGTCACTCACGAGGGTGAGGAGACCGAGGTGCAGAACGGCACCCTGGCCGAGCTGCTGCCGCCCGCGTACTGGGTCGAGGTGCTGCGCGAACGCGGTGACCTGGTGCCCGGCACCGTACTGATCTCCGGCACCATCCCGATGACCGAGGGCGTGGACCAGTTCGCCGGGCACTGGCGGGTGGAGCTGGGCGACCCCGCCACCGGCCGGACCATCGAGTGCTCCTACGACGTGGTCCCGCTGCCCGAGCCGATCGGCTGAGACCGAGCGCACGGGCAACGCGCGAAGGCCGTCCGCCGCACGGCCCCGGAGGGTGTGCGGTGGACGGCCTCCGCCGTTGTCCAGACGGTCCGGTGATTCAGCGTCCGGTCAGGTTGATTCCCTGCCCTTCCGCATCACCATGCCGGCCGCGATCAGGCCGAACAGGCAGGTGATGGCACCCACGACGACATTGTTCACGATCATCCCGGCATCGGCGCCCCGGGCGACCACCCAGGGAGAAATGATCATCCATACACCGATCGCGGACATGGCCCAGCACAGGCTGTACATCCTCCTCGGCGCCGTGGTGAGGCCGAGCCCCAGCAGGGCGATGGTGATACCGAGGATGAGGTTGTTGACCATGAGGTTGGGGCTGGTGCCCGAGAAGTGCACCACCCAGGGAGAGATGGCGAAGTACAGACCGGCGAGAAGCACCGGCCCGTCGAGGAAGACAACGTCCCGCGCGTCCATCATGCGTGCGTAGCGCTCCCGCATCTCCGACACGTCGGGGTGGCCCGTTATATCGCCTCTCGCACGTGAGACGTCGGCCATTCGACTCGCCTCCTTCGATCCATGCAAGTCTGACCGCACAGTGCGGTAAAAACACCGCACCACCATTGTGCGCCTCGGCTTGGTATATAGGTAGATGCCGGATTCGCCCTCGAAGGTGTATCGTGCGACCCGCCGAGAAGCCCCCGTCAGGCGGGATGGACCGCCTCGTGCTTCTCGTAGCAGTCCCGGTCGAGATCCCGCACGTCGACGGTGGTCTGCACGGTCAACCCCGGCACCGGCGACACATGGGCGCGCGCCACCTCCACCACCGCGGCGGACAGCTCCCGCTTGGTCTCGGCGTCGCGCCCGGACAGGATCGACACCTCGATGTGGATCATGGCGAGGTCATCGGCGCCGTCCGCGAGATGGGCCTCCTCTATCCGCCGGAACCGGGTCTTGCAGCCCGCCACCGCCGTGTCGACGGTCTTGGCGACCACCGGGTGCAGGGCGGCACCGAAGCCGGGGCGGTCGAACGCGTCGGTCAGGGTGTCGGAGTATTCGACGACGATGTGCGGCATGGGCTTGCGCTCCTCAAGGGGTACGCGGCGGCCTGCGGAGCTTTCCGCGCGGGGCCTCTTACCGGGGCATCGTCGCACCTCTTCCCGGTCAACGGCCGAGCGCCCCGGGCCCGGTATCTGCTTCAATAGGGCCATGGCCAGCCTCCATGACATCGCGACGGGTCGTTACGACCTCGAGCCGTTCTGGCCGTCCCGGCAGGCGCACCACTTCGACCGCGAGTGTTGCCGCGCATCCGAAGCGCGGGCCCGCTCGCTCGGCCGCTGACCTCTCCGCCCGGCCGCCCAGCCCGCGCGCACGACGTCCACTGACGCCCTCTCGCGCGAAAGAGCTGACCTCATGACGAACCTCCGTGGCCTGTCGTCCGCCACCGCCCCCGCCTCCACTCCCGCGGCCCCGACCAGCCCGTCCGTCCCACCCGCACGCCAGCGGCTGCGAGCCGTCGCACCCGACGAGGTGCCACCGGTCGCCGATCTGCTGCACCCCGGCGCCACCTGGCTGCCCGCTCCCCCGCACACCGTGCCCGCACTCCCCGGCCATCCGCCGATGGTCGGCTATCTGGTGCTGGTCCCGGCCGACCGGCAGATACCCGAGGCGGCGGAGCCGCCCACGGAGGGGGTTCCGGCGGTGACGGGTGACGAGCTGATCCGGATCGACCCCGACCAGCGGACCGCCGAGATCGCCGGGCGGCCCCTGGACCTGACGTACCTCGAGTTCGAGCTGCTGAGCCATCTCGTCGCCCATCCGCACCGGGTGCACACCCGCGATCAGCTGGTGACCACGGTGTGGGGGTACGGCCATGTCGGCGACGGCCGGACCGTCGATGTCCATGTGGCCCGGCTGCGCCGCAAGATGGGCGCCGAGCACCGGGGGACGATCGTGACGGTGCGGCGGGTGGGGTACAAGTACGTGCCCACCGTCTGACCACTCTCGTCAACCCGTGAACGCCCGCCGTGCCGGGCAGGCCAGGAGCCTGTCCGCCACGGCGGGCGTCGTGCGGTGCGGATCCGAGACCCCAGCGGATCCGGGACCCCGGCGGATCCGGAATCTCAGCGGCCCGCACCCACCAGCGGCGGCCGCGGCCGCTCCACCGGCTCCTCGCCATGGCTTACGTTCGGCAGCCACCGCAGGGCGCGCGGCAGATACCAGTTGCGCTCCCCGAGCAGCGCCATCACCGAGGGCAGCAGCACCATCCGCACCAATGTGGCGTCCACCAGCACCGCGACCGCGAGCCCGACGCCCATCTGCTGCATGTCCTGCATCCGCAGCAGCGCGAAGACCGCGAAGGCGGCGACCATGATGGCGGCCGCCCCGGTGACCGAGCCCGCCGTCGTCCGGATGCCCTCGCGGATCGCGTCCCGGGTGGCGAGCCCCCGCTCATGGGCCTCCCGGATCCGCGAGACCACGAACACGTGGTAGTCCATCGACAGTCCGAAGAGGATGACGAGGACGAACAGCGGCATCCACCCCTCGATCGCCCCGGCCGGTTCCATCCCCAGCCACTCCGCGCCCCAGCCGTGCTGGAAGACGGCGGTCATCGTGCCGTACGCGGCGCCCACCGACAGCAGGTTGAGCAGGATGGAGACGATCGCGATCGGCAGCGACCGGAAGCAGAGCAGCATCAGTACGAAGGTCACGGCGGCGATGAAGAGGAAGACCGGTGCGATGTCGGTCTTCAGCTGGTCGTTGAAGTCGCGGCTGGAGGCGAGCTCACCGGTCACGTACGCCTGGTCGGAGACCGGTCCGAGGATCCTCGGCACCAGATCCTCCTTGAGGGTGTCCAGGGCGCGCCGGGAGGTGGCGTCCTGACCGTCCCCGGCCAGCGGCACCTCGATCCGAGCCACTCCCTCCGTACGGTGCGCCTCGACGTCGACCGTCTTCCCGAACCGCCCGGACGCGGCGAGCTCCTTCCTGAAGTCCGCCACCGCCGCGTCGAAGCGGGCGGAGCCGACCCCGTCGGAGCGCAGCACCACCTCGGCCGGGGCGGGGCCGCCGGGGAAGGAGCCGGTGATCTCCTGGTACGCCACGGTGATGGCGGCGTCGGAGCCGAACTGCTTCTCCAGGCCGAGCTGTTCGGTCTTCATCCCGAGGGCGGGCACGCACAGCACCAGCAGCAGCGCGCCCGATACGGCGGCGAACAGCTTCGGCTTGGCCAGGACCGGCCGCATCAGCCTGCCGGAGAGCCCACCGCCGGCGTGCACGCCCTTCCGGGCACCCTTCTTGGGGCGGCGGTTCAGCAGCGGCACCCGCCCGGCGTCGATCCGGTCGCCCAGCCAGGACAGCATCGCGGGCAGCACGGTCACCGAGCCGAGCATCGCCATCAGCACGACCAGGATGGTGGCGACCGCGAAGCCGTGGAACAGCATCAGCCCGGACAGGAACATCCCGGACATCGCCAGCATGACCGTGACCCCGGAGATCAGCACCGCCCGGCCGCTGGTGGCGGCCGCGATCCGCAGCGCGGTCCCGGCGTCCCGGCCCGCGGCCCGCTCATCGCGCTCCCGCCGCAGGTAGAACAGCGAGTAGTCGACGCCGACCGCCAGGCCCACCAGGAACATCACCGAGTTGGTGGAGTCGAACAGGGGCAGCTGATGGCTGACGAGGGCGAGCAGTCCGAAGGTGCCGACGCAGGCGGTCACCGCGAGCAGCACCGGCAGCAGCGCGGCCACCAGCGCCCCGAAGACCACCAGCAGAATGCCCAGCGCCAGCGGTACGGCGGTCAGTTCGGCCTTCTTGAAGTCGTCGGTCAGCATGTCGTCGAGCCGATGCTGGGCGGTGGCGTCGCCGAACTCGTAGGCCACGACGCCCCGGTGGTCCGATTCGGTCTTCTCCACCGCCTCGACGACGGGCCCGGCCCGCTTCCCGGCCGTGTCCGGGTCGCCCTTCATCTCAAAGCTGATCAGCGCCTCCCGCCCGTTCTCCGAGCGCACCGGGGGCTGCACGCGCACCGTCTCGCCCGTACGCTCCAGCCGCGCCGAGAGGTCGCGGGCAGCGTCCCGCCAGCCGTCCGGGCGGTCGCTGCGCAGCATCACCATCTCGCCGGCCGGGGTTTGGAGGCCCGCGTCCTCCAGGATCTTCTCGGCGCGTGCGGAATCGCCCGTACTGTTCTCGGAGTTGGTCATCTGCCGGGACCCCGACATTCCCCCGACCACGGCGACGACCACGACGAACAGCAGCCATCCGGTGATCGCGGTCTTGCGGTGGCGGGTGGACCACCCGCCCAGCCGCACGGCCAGGCCCTTCCTCGTTGCGCTCATGGCGTCTCTCCCCGTGAGGTACGGACGGAACAGGTCATGCCACGACGCTAGAAATCCGCAGGTCCGCGCCCCAGCCGGGCAGCCACCCTGTCGCCGAGCCATAGGGCGAGGCGGGGAGGTGGTGCCAGGTACACCCCGGGACGGTGTGCGGCCCCCGTGTCCGGGCGGCGGGCCGCTGACACACTGAGATGGCCCGCCGGTGCGGGCACGACATTCCGACCAGCGAGGGGGAAGCCGGATGAGGGCACGTGGAGCGCTGACGGCCTGCGCACGGGGGTTCGCCGTCTCCTGGCTCGCGCTGGTGTCGATCACCCTGTCCGTGCTGACGATCGTGTCGATCAGCTTCATCCCGCTGGGCATCGGGGTGTTCACCACCCCTCCGCTGATCCGCGCGGTGCGGGCGCACGCCAATCGGCGCCGGCTGCTGGCCGCCGCCTGGTCCGATGTGCGGATCCAGCTGCCGTACCGGCCGCTGCCGGCCGATCGGCGCTCCGGGGTCACCGGCCAGGTGGAGCTGTGCACCTTTCTGCTGAAGGACCCGGCCACCTGGCGCGATCTGCTGTGGCTCCAGGTCGACATGACCGCCGGGTACGCCATCGCGCTGCTGGCCTTCGTCTTCATGCCGTACGGGGTCGAGGGGTTCGTACTGGCCGCCGGGGTGTGGCAGCCGATCGTGGACGCGGGCGGCACCTACTGGTACGCGTTCCTGCCCATCGACTCGCTGGGCACCGCCCTGCTGGCCGTCCCGGTCGGCGTCGGCTTCATCGCCCTCGGCTCGGTCCTCTCCCCCGTCCTGCTGCGCGGCCACTTCCTGCTGGCGCGCTCCTTCCTGGACCCGACCCCGCACATGGCGCTCGAACAGCGGGTGCGGCGGCTCACCGAGACCCGGCACGACGCGGTGGACACCTCCGCCGCCGAACTGCGCCGCATCGAGCGCGATCTGCACGACGGCGCCCAGGCCCGGCTCGTGGCGATGGGCATGAGCCTGGGCACCGTGGAGGCGCTGATCGAGAAGGACCCGGCCAAGGCCAGGGAGCTGCTCGCCGCGGCCCGTACGAACTCCGCCGAGGCCCTGGCCGAGCTGCGCGACCTGGTCCGCGGCATCCATCCGCCGGTACTGGCCGAGCGGGGACTGGGGGACGCGGTGCGCGCGCTGGCGCTGCGGATGGCGGTGCCGGTGGAGGTGGACGTGGACCTCACGGGCCGCGCCGACGAACCGGTCGAGTCGGCGGCGTACTTCGCGGTCAGCGAGGTGCTGACCAACGCGGCCAAGCACGCGGGCGCCTCGCGGATGTGGCTGGACATCCACCACCAGGACGGCATGCTGCGCATCACCGTGACCGACGACGGCCGCGGTGGCGCGGAGATCACCCCGGACGGCGGGCTGAGCGGCGTCGAGCGGCGGCTGGGCACGTTCGACGGGGTCCTCGCGGTCAGCAGCCCTCCCGGCGGGCCCACCATGGTGACGATGGAGATCCCCTGCGCCCTCTCGGCGCAGGGCGCCGCCCGATGACCCACCGCCGGGGAAAGTCCGGCGGGCCGGGGGAAATCCGGCGGCGGGACGCGCCGCGCCGGTGTTAGCGTGCCGATGCCGGCCGCGGGACTCCGGTGCGACTTCCGGAACCCGCCTGCTAAGCGACGATTCGCAGTTCGTGCCCCCATTCCCCGGCCGGCTCCCGCACCCCGTCGCCGGAGGCCCCATGGAGACGCTGGCCGATCTGGTCGCGGCCGAGGACGTCCTGCTGTTCGTGAACGCGGCCATCACCTCCACGGGCCAGCGGGAGTTCCACTCCGACGCGGGCGAGCAGCGCATGTCGCTCGACTTCCTGCACTCCTACCTGCTCGGGAACTACCGGGATCTGTACGCGGCGACCCTCGCGCTGAACATCAATGACCACAACGCGGCACTGATCGTCCGGCGGCTGCTGGAGAGCGCCAAGGAGGCCACACCGGAACAGCGCCGGACCGAGGGCCGGCTGATCGCCCGGCGCCTTGCCGCCCTTCCGCCGCCCCGGGTCTACCGGCTGTTCCGCGAGCTGCGCCGGGCCGGGGTCAACAACCGCCGCACCCGCGCCATCGTGCGGGACTGGCTGGCGGCCCGCCCCGATCCGGCGTTCGACGCGGTGAAGTACCGGGGCGCGGTCAAGTCGGCCGTCCGCCACGCGCATCTGCGGCTCGACGGCGACCTCGGCCCGTTCCTCTTCGAGCCGGTCGGCCGCCGGAGCGAGGGGTTCGGCTCCCCGCTGCTGGAGGCGTGGCGCCGCGCGCACTACGAGCGGTCCGCGGTGTACGACCTCCCGTACACCGTCGCCGAGGGCTTCGCGGCCAGGCACGGCATCGACCGCGAGGTCTTCCTGGAGCGGATCGCCCCGCGGCTCACCCGGCTGGAGCGGCTGCGGCTCCAGGGTGCGGCCCGCGCGGCCGGGGCCGACTCCGTACGGGCGGACCTGGCCACCATGCCGCTGACCCGGCTGGCGACCCATGTGCTCTCGCTGCCGCTGGACGAACGGGCCGCCCGCCGCGCCGAGTTGACCGCCGCGCTGCGCGCCGCCGCACGGCGCGCGGCGGGCGCCCGGACCGGCACCTGGGGCCGGGTCGCGGCGGTCCTCGACGACAGCTTCTCCTCGTTCGGCTCCACGCGGAAGCGGCGCCGCCCGCTGGCGGTGGCGCTGGGCTGCCACTTTCTGCTGGAGGCGCTGGCGAGCGAGTTGATCCCGCTGTGGCTGTCCGGCCGCACCGACGCGCTGCTGATGTATCCGCTGGGCCCGACCCCGCTGGGCACCCGTGTCCTGGACGCGCTGGAGCACCTGCCGGACCGGCTCGTCATCGTCTCCGACGGCTGGGACAACGCGCCGCCCGGTCTGGCCGGCGAGGTGCTGCGGATATGGCGCACCCGCCTGGACCCCCGGGGCCGGACCAGTGTGGTCCACCTCAACCCGGTGTACGACGTGGAGGACTTCGACGTACGGCGGCTGGCGCGGGAGGTGCCGACCGTGGGGGTGCGGGACGCGGAGGACCTTCCGGCCCTGGTGGAGCTCGCCCAGTTCGCGGAGGGCCGCACCCGCGCGGCCGAGCTGTGGACTCATATGGACGCCCGCGTACGGCGGTTCCTGGAGGTGGAGGGATGAGGCAGGACAGGACGCTCGTGGCGCTCACGGGCCTGACCGCGCTGCCCTCCCAGGTGTGGGGCGCGATTCGCCTCGTACCGCTGGTGCGGGAGGAGCCGATCACCGATCTGCGCCTGGACGACCGGCTGTACGGCGATGACTTCGCGGCCGTGGCGGTCGACCGGCGCACCGCGTACTGCTCGTACATCCCGCACGGTTACGTGGCGAGCTGGACCGACGACGGCACCCCCGCGTCCTCCTACGGCACCCAGCTGCGGCAGGACGCCGACGGGCCGCGCCCCGCGTGCGTTCCGCTGCGCCTCCACCGCCGGATGGCCCGCCGCGTCGACAAGAACCGGGTGCGCTTCCTGCCTCTCCACCTGGCCCTGGAGGGTATTTGGCGCTGCACTTCGGCGGCCCCGCGGTGGTGTGGGAGGAGTGGTCCCACCGGGCGGTCAGCCGGGGTCTGTCCCCGAGGGTCGAGCAGGCGTACGTCGGGGCCGAGGTGGAGGGGTTGCGCGACGCGCTGCGGGTCTTCGAGATCCACCCCGGCCAGTGCGGGGTCCTGGTCTACGCGGCCGACGCCCTCACGGCCGCCTTCGTGGTGCCGCACCCCGACGACTACCGCGCCCTGCACCCCTCGCTGGTCCTGGACCTCTTCGGGGAGCTGATCCACCACTACACCACGCTGTACGGCCCGGTCCCGGAGTTCCGGGCCCGGATCCGCGACGGCGCGGTGGGCTCGCTGGCCGAGCTGCGGGCGGAGGCCGCCCGGCATCAGCGGGAGTGGGCGGAGTTCCACGACCACACCATGGCGGGCGGGCTGCTCGACGAGTCGTACTCCCTCCAGCGCGTCCGCACGATGGGGCCTTTCGCCCTGTCCCGCTTCCTGCCGCCCTTCCATCGCAACACCGAGCAGCACATCGGCGAGACCATCACCCACGAGGACGGCCGCCTGGCCTACCTCAAGACCTTCCGCCTCTCCGAGGCCCAGACCCGGCGCGGCCATCTGCTCACCCTCCTCGCCGCCCACGACTGGCATTTCGGCGCGACCGCCGACGCCCTGGGGGTGAGTCGCGACCAGCTCGCCTCCCGGGTGGAGCACGCGGGGTTCGGCGCGCTGCTGCGCCAGGACATACGCGACCACTACCGCGCGGCGGCGCGCGGGACGGCGACCGGGTCCACCGCGCCGCGCGCGCTCAGTCGGTGACGTACCAGTCGTTCAGTGACGTACCAGTTCAGTCGGTGATGTACCAGTCGTCCTTCATGTACTCCAGGGTGCTGGTCCCGATCTCGTTTTCGGAGAAGGTGACGGAGGCCTTGACCGCATCGGCCGAAATGTCGATCTTGGCGGGGCTTCGTACGACGACCTTCCGCGGATCGACCGTCGCGGTCGTCAGGGCCTTCTTCTGCGTAGGCGAGATCATCTGGAACGTGATGAGGAACGTGGACGTGCACGGACCGAACCCCTGGTCCTCCGCCTGCTTCGCGGCGGGCCCGGCCACCTCGCAGACCGTCTTGATGTCCTCCCGGCCCACGGCGTGCAGATACTCCTCGTACCGCCGGATCGCCCCTTCCTTCGTCCTGGGCGCGGCCTGGTCCGTGGGCTGTTCCGTGGCCTGGTCCGTGGCCTGGTCCGTGGCCTGGTCCGTGGGCTGGTCCTTGGGCGGATCCGTCGGCGGCTTGTCGGCGGGCCCGCAACTGTCGTCGGTGAAGATGCCCGACAGCAGACGCCCCGGGCGCGGGCCCATCGGCCCGTTGAATCCGCTCACATGCTGCTGCGACCCCCACCACCCGGCGTACCCCCACCAGGGCTCGCGGTTGACCGGGCGGGCGTGCTCCCAAGTGCGCCACTCGGCGCCGCCCTTCGAGGGCCGATCGAGCGTGCCGTTCACCCACTGGTTCTTATCGGTCGGATAGGAGCCGTGTGAACCACGCGCGGAGTACACCGTCGGATGCCCGTCCCGCGGATCCAGTTCCGACCACTTCACGCTGCACGTGTCCTTGCCGTGCTTCGCGAACGTCACCGCCTCCGGCTTGCCGTCGCGCAGCTGGACCGCGACGCGCTCCCAGTCGCCCTCGTGCCTGTTGCCCGGGATCAGGTTGTTGTAGGCGTAGAAGAACCAGTAGACGTACGCCCCGCGCTTCGGGTCGGTCTTGTGGTTGTGGTACTCCCAGTAGACCGGCGCGTCAGTGCCCTCGCCCTTCCGCACCTCCTTCGGCGGGTCGAGATAGAAACCGCCGTCGGCCTCGGTCGAGGTGCGCCACTTGTCCCCGTGTCCCGGGCAGGACACCGGCTTGGCCGACGACTTCCCCGGCTGCACCTCCGCGTGCTGGTAGGGATTGTCCTTACTCCCCAACCGCCGCGGGTCGATCGGATCGGCCACCGGCCCCTCGTCACGGCAGAAGCCGTCGTGGTCGAAGCGCAGCGCGGACCGCCCGATGAACCGCGTCGCGTCCATCGGCAACAGCGACTCCCCCTTGGCCAGCCGCACCAACGGCGCGAACCGCGCGGCCTCGGCCGCGGACCCCTTCGAAGGCTCCGCCCCCGTCCACTCCTTCTCCGGCCCGCACGCCACCAGCGCCACCGAAAGCGACACCGCCACGCCCACCGTCACCCGCACCCGACCCAGCACCGGCTCCCCCTTCGTTCGCCCGCCACCAGCCAGCAGCAGGTCAAGAGGAGATTACGCGGAATCCGGCAGAACGGTTCCCCGCGCGGGGCGCTGATCCCCTCCCGCTCACCGCACAGCGGTACATTCGTCGGATTCGGTCACGTCCCCCATCCCAGGGGCCCGACGAAGTCTTGGAGCCGCCGTGCGCGTTGTCCTCGCCGAAGACCTCTTCCTCCTGCGGGACGGGCTGGTGCGGATGCTGGAGGCGTACGACTTCGAGGTCGTGGCCGCCGTGGAGAGCGGGCCCGAGCTGAGCAAGGCGCTGGCCGAGCTGGAGCCGGACGTGGCGGTGGTGGATGTGCGGCTGCCGCCGTCGTTCAGCGACGAGGGGTTGCAGTGCGCGCTGGCGGCGCGGCGGGCGCGGCCGGGGCTGCCGGTGCTGGTGCTGTCGCAGCATGTGGAGCAGCTGTACGCGCGGGAGCTGCTGGCCGATGGGAGCGGTGGGGTGGGGTATCTGCTCAAGGACCGGGTGTTCGACGCCGACCAGTTCATCGACGCGGTGCGGCGGGTCGCGGCGGGCGGGACGGCGATGGATCCGCAGGTGATCTCGCAGCTGCTGACCCGGCGGTCGCAGGACAAGCCGCTGGGGAATCTGACGCCGCGCGAGCGGGAGGTGATGGAGCTGATGGCGCAGGGGCGGTCCAACACGGCCATCGCCGCACAGCTGTTCGTCACCGAGCGTGCGGTCGCCAAGCACACCTCCAACATCTTCGGCAAGCTCGGTCTGCCGCCGTCCGACGACAACAACCGGCGGGTGCTGGCGGTGCTGGCCTACCTCGACCGGGGCTGAGCCGCCGGAGCCGGTCGGCGACGGGGCCGGCCGTACCCCGGCCCGCCGGAGCCGGTCGGCCGTGCCCCCGCCTCCCGTGCGCCCCATTGCTCCCACCCCGCAACGCTGGTTAAGTGCCTTGTCCATATGACCCATTGGCCGTTGTCCGTTGGGGGGCGCATGAGCGACCTGAGCAGACGCACGCTGATCGGAACCGCCGGAGCACTGGGGGCCGGGGCCACACTGGGGAGCCGGATCCCCGCCGTGGCCGACGAACCGCACGACGCACAGGACACCGCCGTGACCGCATTCCACACCGCTCCCGCCCGCGCCGCGCTGCGGCGGCTGCTGCCCGCGCACGCCGATCAGTTCCGGCTGGTGGCGCTGGAGAAGCGGGGCGATGAGGAGCGGTTCGAGGTCGACGGGTCCGCGGGGCGGCTGACGGTCTCCGGGACCAGCCCCGCGGTGCTGCTCACCGGGGTGCACTGGTACCTCAAGTACACCTGCCACGCCCAGATCTCCTGGTCCGGCGATCAGCTGAACCTGCCGGGGAAGCTGCCCGCGCCCGCCCGGCGCGTCATCCGCTCGACCGCGCTCCCGCACCGCTTCGCGTTCAACGACACCCATGACGGCTACACCGCGCCGTTCGCCGACTGGGACCGCTGGGAGCACCTGATCGACATCGCGGCCCTGCACGGCTGCAACGAACTGCTGGTCACCGCCGGTCAGGAAGCCGTCTACCACCGGCTGCTCCAGGACTTCGGCTATACGGACGAGGAGGCGCGGGCCTGGCTCCCCGCCCCCTCCCACCAGCCGTGGTGGCTGCTCCAGAACATGAGCGGATACGGCGGCCCGGTGTCCACCGCGCTCCTGGCCAAGCGCACCGAGCTGGGGCGGCGGATCGCCGACCGGCTGCGGGAGCTGGGCATGCGGCCGGTGTTCCCCGGCTACTTCGGCACCGTCCCGGACGGCTTCGCGGACCGCAACCCGGGGGGCCGTACGGTTCCGCAGGGCGACTGGAACGGGCTCAGGCGGCCCGACTGGCTGGATCCGCGCACCGAGGTGTTCCGGAAGGTGGCCGCCGCCTTCTACCGCCATCAGGATGAACTGTTCGGCGAGGCCGAGCTGTTCAAGATGGATCTGCTGCACGAGGGCGGCGACCCCGGTGACGTCCCCGTGCCGGAGGCCGCCCGCGCCGTGGAGACCTCGCTCCAGACCGCCCGCCCCGGCGCCACCTGGGTGATCCTCGGCTGGCAGGAGAACCCGCGCCGCGATCTGCTGGACGCCGTCGACCACGACCGGATGCTCATCGTGGACGGCCTTTCGGACCTGGACACCGTCACCGACCGGGAGCGGGACTGGGGCGAGGTGCCGTACGCGTTCGGCACCATCCCCAACTTCGGCGGCCGCACCACGATCGGCGCCAAGACCCATATGTGGACCAAGCGGTTCACCGTTTGGCGCGACAAACCGGGCAGCAAGCTGGTCGGCACGGCCTATATGCCGGAGGCGGTCGAGCGGGATCCGGCCGCGCTCGAGCTGTTCAGCGAGCTGGCGTGGCGGGATGAGGCGGTGGACCGGGCCGAGTGGTTCCGCTCCTACGCCGATGTGCGCTATGGCGGGCGGGACACCAGGGCCCGGGAGGCGTTCGCCGCGCTGCGCGACACCGCGTACGAGATCAGCAGCAAGGACGGCCGCCCGCATGACTCGGTGTTCGCCGCCCGGCCCTCCCTGACCGCGCGTTCGGGCACCAACTACGCCACCCACACCCCCGCCTTCGACCCGGCCGGGTTCGACATGGCCTTCGCGGCGCTGCTGGGGGTGCGCGCCGGGCTGCGCGACAGCGACGCCTACCGCCACGACCTCACCGACATCGCCCGGCAGGCCCTCGCCAACCGCTCCTGGCAGCTGATCCCGCAGCTCCAGGACGCCTACGACCGCAAGGACCGCACGGCCTTCCGGACGCTGTCCCGGCTGTGGCTCAAGCTGATGCGGCTCAGCGACGACATGACCGGCGCCCACCGCGGGTTCCTGCTAGGCCCATGGCTCGAGGACGCCAAGCGGATGGCATTGGGCGAGGAGGAGTCGGCCCAGCTGGAGCGGGCCGCGCGCACCCTCATCACCACCTGGGCGGACCGCGCCACGGCCGACGGCGGCAAACTGGCCAACTACGCCAACCGCGACTGGAGCGGTCTCATCGCCGACTTCCACCTCCCCCAGTGGCAGTCCTATCTGGACGAGCTGGAGGACGCGCTGGCGGAGAACCGCACGCCGCGCGCCTTCGACTGGTTCGCCGTCGAGGAGCCGTGGACGCGCGAGCGCAAGAGCTACCCCGTGCGGCCGACGGCGGACGCCCACCGCACCGCCCAGCGGGTGTACGAGGCGCTGGCCAAGGCCCCGTACCAGGGCACGCTGACCGTCACCGCCGAGCCCGCCACCCTGCCGCCCGGCGGCTCCGCGTCCCTCACCGCCGCCCTCCGCAACGTCAACGGGCTGCGCCCCACCGGCCGCGTCGACTTCGACCTCACCGTGACCGGGCTCGACCCGTCCCCGGACGGGCCGACCCGGCTGCCGGGCGTCCCGGCGGGCGGCACCGGCGAGGTCCGCTGGCGGGCCACCGCGCCCGACGAGCCGCTGGAGCGCCCGCTCAAGCCGCTGCCGTACGAGCTGGGCGTGACGTACGGGCCACGGGGCGAGGAGCGGGTGCGGGCCGTGCGCACCGGGACGCTGTGGATCGCCGGACCGCTGGCGGACGGCTTGCGGACCGTCACCAACAACGGCGCGGCCTTCGGCCAGCTGGACGAGCGGTTCGCGATCGACGGCGCGGGCCAGGACCTGTGGAAGGGCACCGCCGAATTCGGCTCCGTCTACCGTGATGGCGTCCTTACGGTGGGCACGGCCATGACCGTGAAGGTGGACGCCCAGGCGGTCACCGGGCCCTGGGCGCGGGCCGGGATCATCGTCCGCGGCGACCTCGCCACGGCGGGCTCCCCCGGCTTTGTGAACCTCTCCGTCACCCCGGCCAACGGTGTCGTCCTGTCGTACGACTCGGGCGGCGACGGCACGCTGGACACCTACCAGCGGATCACCGGCGTCAAGGCCCCCGTACTGCTGCGGCTGACCCGCACCGCCGCCACCTCCTACACCGGAGAGCTGTCCACCGACGACGGCGCGAGCTGGCGGAAGGTGGCCACGGTGACGGCGCCGGGCGGGGCGGCCGCGCAGGACGCCGGGATCTTCATGACCGCGGCGAACGGTGGGACGGGGGCTCGGGGGACGGTCGAGTTCAGCGGCTGGAGGACGAGTACGCGGTAGCGGGTTGGCGTCAGTGGCTCAGTGGCGGGGCGGGGCTCGGTGGGTGTCCGGCGGTACGCGTACGCCTGCGGCGGGCTGCTTTCCCCTACCCGCCCCTTCCCACAACTGGGGCTCCGCCCCAGACCCCGGCCGGACGACCCCGCATGGGCGCGGGCACCAGCCCGATCGTCCACCGCGCCGACGCGTTCAGCCCGCCGTGCGAGTGTTCACAGCGCCGCCGATCGGCTCGCCGCCCCCGGGCGGCAGCGGCTCCGCCGGCTGGCAGAAGCTCCGCCACAGGGCAGGGCCTCCGCCCATGGCCCCCGGTGCCTGGGGCGGAGCCCCGGTCCGGGGGCTGGGGCGGAGTCCGGTCCGAGGTATGGGGGCAGAGCCCCGAACCGGGGCCCGGGGGCAGAGCCCGAACCGGGACCTGGGGACAGAACCCCGGTCCGGGACCCGGGGGCAGAGCCCGAACCGGCACCTGGGGACAGAGCCCGAACCGGCACCCGGGGACAGAACCCCGATCCGGGACCCGGAGGCAGACCCCGATCCGGGACCCGGAGGCAGACCCCGATCCGAGGCCCGGGGACAGAACCCCGATCCGGGACCCGAGGACAGAACCCCGGACCGGGACCCGGGGGCAGAGCCCGAACCGGGACCCGGAGGCAGAACCCCGAACCGGCACCCGGGGACAGAACCCCGGTCCGGGGCCCGGGGCGGAGCACCGGTTTCGGGAAGGGGCGGGGAGGGGGGCAGCCCGCCGCAGGCGCCAAGTGCCGCCGGACGCCCGTAGGTGACCAACCCGGCCCGCCACTCGTTCACGAACCGTGGACCAGCACCAGGCGACAGTCGCCACCGACGACGAAACCACCGGCCTGATCGACGTCGAGCAGGCCGAGGCCGCCATCGTCGAGCACTATCCGCGGCTGGTGCGGCTCGCGTATCTCATCCTGCCGCCGGGCATCGGGCGCACCCGCCGGGTGCTCGCGGCACACGCCCTCGCCCAGCGCGCGCTGCCCCGCAACCGGGGCTACGGCACCGGCCCGGACCCGCACCCCGACGTCGAACTGCCCTGGCAGCGCGGGACGAAGGGCCCGGGGGCCGACACGGGCTACGCCTATGTGCGGCTGCGGGTGCTCCGCCTGGCGCTGCGCGCCGCCCGGCAGCGGCCCTGGTGGCAGCGGCCCCCGGCGCTGCCGCAGGTGTTCGGGCTGCGGCTGTTCCCGCGCTCCGGCGGCGCCGATGAACTCGCCCTGGAGAAGGCGCTGTCGGAGCTGTCCGCCCCCGGCCGCGCCGCGTACGTCCTGCTGGAGCTGGAGCAGCTCGACGAGCACGAGACGCGCGCCCTGCTGCGCGCCGCGGGGGTCGCCGACGCGCGGGAGGCGGTGGACGAGGCGGAGTCGGTGCCGGATCCGGCGGGCAGCCGGGATGAATCGCTGCTGGAGTCCGCCGAGTTCGACCCGTGTTCGCTCCAGGCGCGGCCCACCGATCTGATGCGCCGCCGTCAGCACCTGCGGGCGGTGCTGGTGGCCGTGGTGGCGCTGGTGGTGTGCGGCACGCTGCTCGGGATGCCGGGGCGGGGCTGGGGGCCGAGCGGCGCCGCCGCGCCCTCGTACGCCCGCAATCCCGCCTCCGAACGGGCCCTGGACCCGGACAGGTTGACCCGCGCCGCGCCCGACACCTGGCGCACCGCGTCCCGCGCCGACTTCTCCTCCTGGCCCGCGCGCGGCGACCGGGTCCGGGACACCGCGCTGCTGCGCCGCGCGCTGGCCGTCTGGGCGCGGCCGGGCCGTTCGGTGCGGGTGTCCGCCACCATGGGCACGCAGTCCGGGCCGCCGTCGGGGCCGCCGCAGCTGCTGTTCGCGGGCGAGGTGGACCAGGCCACGGTGGTGCTGCTGTACGACGGGCTGCGGGTGGCGCGGTACGCGGAGGCGAGTGAGGGCGGCGCGGTCGCGCTGGACTTCGCCCGGCTGGACGCCGCGGACGCGGGCACCTCGACCGCGCTGGTCCTCAGCCGCACGGACGGCAACGTCCGCTATCTGACCGCCCCTTGGGTGCGCCACGCCTGGGTGCGTGACCTGCTGCACCCGGCCGGGGCGCCGCGCCCGCTGCACCGCACCGGGGACGGGGTGACCGACCCGGTGCGCACCGTTCCGCGGCTGCGCCCCTGCCGTGGCTGGCCCGTGCTCCAGTTCGGCTCGCGGCTCGTGGCCGACCTCGGCGAACTGGCTCCGGCCCGGCTCACCTACGGCACCCCGAGCGCCGGGGTGCGCGATGTGGCGGGGCGGGCGGCCCGAGGGAGCTGGGCCAGGACCGGGTGCCGGCTGGCGATGATGCGGGCGCGCGGAGTGCGCTCGGTCAACGCCTGGCGGTTCGCCGCCCAGGCCCTGCCGGAGGCGGGCGGCCACGCGGCCTGGCTGTGCACCCGCGCCGACACCTGGCGGGGCACGGGCAGCAAGGTCCTGGCCCAGTTCCAGCCGTGGGACACCCGCCGCGGCAAGGCGGGCGCGGTCGCGGCCGGCGCCGACGACTCCCCCGCCTGCGGCCCGCGCGAGCCGCGGGTGCTGGCGGGGGTGCTATGGAAGGCGCGGTCCGGCCACTGGTACCTGCTGGCCGCCGGAAGCCGCCAGGTGACCGGGATCGTCGCCACCGGCGGCGTCCGGGGCCGCACCTACGGCCGCGGCCTGACCCTCCCCGCCAAGGCAGGCGCCCGCGCCGACCTCAAGGCCCACCTGGCGAACGGCGACCGGCTGGGTCCCCTGCGCTAGGGAGTCTCCGGTGGGATTTTCCCCTCCCCGCCCCTTCCCACTACCAGGGGGTCCGCCCCTGGACCCCGAAGCCAGGGGCTCTCACCGCTCCCCGCTACCAGAGGCTTCGCCCCTGAACCCCGGCGGGGGTGCGACGAGCCAAGCGTCGGGCCGTACAGGCCTGCGACGGCGGGCTGATCGCGCTCGGCGCGGCGGCGCGGCGGCGCGGCGGATGACCAGGCGAACGCTCCCGGGTCGCCCGGCCCGGGGGCTGGGACCGGGCCCTGCCACGCGGCGGAGCCGCGTATCGAGGCTCAGTCCGCCGCAGACGTCACGATCCATCGGACGCCGCCTGCCCCGCAGCCAATGCCCAGGGGAGCTTTCCCCTCCCCGCCCCTCCCCGCTGCCTACAGGCCTGCGACGGCGGACTGATCGCGCTCGGCGCGGCGGACGCCCGCGTACCGGGTCGCACGGCCCGGGGGCTGGGGCGGAGCCCCAGATTCGGGAAGGGGAGCAGCAGCCCGCCGCAGGCGTCGCGCTCTGCCGGACGTGCCCCGACCTGCCGTCGATCTGCTCAGCGCCCCGCTGCCCCCGCCGCCGCGAAGACGGCGACCGTGCGGCCGGGGACGGTGAAGGTACCGGTCGCGCGCTCGTAGCCGGACGTCCTCACCGTGGCGTCGGCGCCGTGCGCCTGGACCGGATGGAGGCCGTACGGGGCCCCGGCCAGAGCGGGGACGGTCTGCGACTGCCGGGACGGGGTCGCGTTGAAGACCACGACGAGCCGGCCGAGCCGCATCGTGATGACACCCGGCGTCTCCCCGGTCCCGGACAGCGGGAAGGACAGCGCCCGCCGCACCCCCTCCGCCGTGGTCTGGCTGAACGCCTTCTCCGTGGTGCGGATCCGCAGCAGATCCCGGTAGGCCGCCGAGGCGCCCGTGATCTCGGAGCAGCCAGGACGTACCGCCGGATTGCTCAACAGGGGCTTGGCGTAAGACCACTTGGGCTCGTTGTCCGCCGCCGGGGGCAGCCCCCGGCCGAAGCCGTTGCCGGACGCGCAATCCCAGTGGATGGCGTTGAACCAGTCCCCGCTGTCGAAGGAGTTGCGGTCCAGCGACTTCGAGCGCAGCAGATCGGTGCCCGCCTGGCTGAGCGCCGGGCCCTGGGAGAGGGTGGCGGTGGCCAGGGCCACCACCTGGGCCCTGGCCCGGTCGGCGGCCGAGGTGGTGGCGGGGAGCTTGTAGGCGAGCGCGTCGTAAAGGGTCTCGTTGTCATGGGCGTCGGTGTAGGCGAGCGCGTCGCCGGGCGCGGCGGCGTAACCGGCCGGGGCGCCGTTGTAGTCGACCTCGGAGCCCTTGACCCGGCGTCCGCCGGTGTCGGTGAAGGTGTAGTCGGCGAGGTTGCCGGAGAGCCCGACCTTGATCAGGTCCTGGGCGTGCAGCAGCCGGGCCCGCTGCTCGTCCCGGCCGCCGTTGGCGGGTGAGCCGTTGGGGTCGGTGAAGAGCCCGGAGGCGAAGCCCTGCACGCGGGGGTCCTCGTCGAACGGCCCGCCGCCGCGCACCGCGTCCCGCGCCCGGTCGCTGAAGGTGGCGATTCCGGTACCGGCCATGTTGCGCTGGGTGGCCTGCACGAAGCGGGCGTCGTCGGCCGCCTCGCCGAAGTTCCAGCCCTCGCCGTAGAGGATGATCGACTTGCCGTCCACCCCGTCCTTGGCGGGGGTCAGGGCGTCGAGTGCCTTGCGCACGGCCAGGATGTTGGCCTTGGGGTGGTGGCCCATGAGGTCGAAGCGGAAGCCGTCGACCTTGTATTCACGGGCCCAGGTGACGATCGAGTCCACCACCAGCTTGCCCATCATCGCGTGCTCGGGCGCGGTGCCGGGGCAGCAGGTGGAGGTGGCCACGCTGCCGTCGTCCAGCAGCCGCTGGTAGTAGCCGGGCACGATGCGGTCGAGCACCGACTTGTCGTCCTGTCCCGCGGCCACGGTGTGGTTGTAGACCACGTCCATGACGGTGCGCAGCCCGGCGTGGGCCAGCCCCTGCACCATCCCCCGGAACTCGCGGGTGCGCGCCGGGCCGTCCGGGTCGCTCGCGTAGGACCCCTCCGGCACGGTGTAGTGCAGCGGGTCGTAGCCCCAGTTGTAGCCGTCCCTGCCGGCGGTCCGGGCCACGCACTTCTGCTGCTGGTCGGAGTCGGCGGGCAGGGCGGCCAGCTCGCAGCCGGGCCGGGCCTGGTCGGACCGCCGCTCCGGGACGGTGCCGAAGTCGAACGCGGGCAGGAGGTGGACGTACGAGGTGCCGGACCGGGCCAGCCGCGTGAGGTGCCGCATCCCGTCCGAGCCGCGGTCGGTGAAGGCGAGGTACTGGCCGGGGTGGGCGCTGCCGCGGTCCGCGATGGAGAAGTCGCGGATCTGGAGCTCCTGGATGCGGGCGTCGCGCAGCGGGACCGCCTTGGGCTTCTTCAGCGACGCCCAGCCGGCGGGGGCGAGCCGGGGATCGGCCAGATCGGTGACCAGGCTGCGGGCGGAGTCGGCGGTCAGGGCGGTGGAGTAGGGGTCGGTGACCTCGTTGGTGACGGTCTTCCCGACGGTCGGCGCCCAGACCCGGACCCGGTAGCGGTACGGCCTGTCCCGCCAGTCGGGGCTCCCGGTGACGCTCCACACCCCGCTGCCGGGGTCCCGCCGCATGGCGACGGTGCGCCCGTCGAGGTCGAGCGAGACGCTCCGGGCGGTTGGCGCCCATACGGAGAGGGTGGGGCGGCCGCCGTGGAAGACCGGGCCGAGGCGGGCCCGGCGCGCCCGGTCGGCGTAGAGGTCGTCCAGGACGCCGGGGATCTGCACGCCCGTGCGGTGCAGTACGTGGTCGCGGTCGCCGACCGCGCGCTGGACGGCGCTGAGCGGGCCGCGCAGCGCCGTGGCGGCCTTGTCGCGGTCGCGCGGGTCGAGGCGGTAGGCGGGGCGGTCGGCCAGGTGCGGGTAGGCGGCCTTCTGGGCGTCGGTCAGGGCGGCCGGGGCCAGCCGCAGCGTGCCGCCGCCCGCATAGCGCAGCTCCTCGGCGGTCGCGGCGGTGTGCTCGACCTTCCAGACGACGGTGGCGCGGTCGATCCACTGCGCCTCGGCGGTGGCGGCGGTGGCGGCGGTCGCCGCCGTGGCCCGGGCGGTCTGCGAGACGGCGGGCACGGCCGCCGCGCCCAGCGCCAGGGTGGCGAGCGCGACGGCCGTACGAAGCAGGGTTGATTTGACGGGTTTCACGGACGTGGTGGCTCCTTGAGGTGTGATGTGGGTGTGGGCCCCGCGGCCCCGCGGCCCCGTTCTCCGGGCGGGGCCGGGGGCCGCCCCCAGGGGGTATCCGACGGATCTTGAGGCCTGCGGCGGGCTGCTTTCCCCTCCCCGCCCCTTCCCTCAACTGGGGCTTCGCCCCAGACCCCGGGGTCCAGGGGCGAAGCCCCTGCCACGCGGCGGAGCCGCATATCGGTGTCCCGGGCCCGGGCCCGGGGCAGGGGCGGAGCCCCCTGTCCCGGGCCCGTCGGTGAAGGCCGCCGCCTACCCGCAGCTACGGGCGCCCGTGTGCAGGGCCACCGCCGTATTGGCGCCCAGCGTGGCCGTGAACCGGCCCGAGGAGTCGACCGTGACGGACTTGCCGCTCTGGACGTCGCAGTAGCCCCCCGCCGGGAGCGAGGTCTGGAAGGTCCGGGTGAGGGAGCCGCTCTCGTGGTTGATGGCCACGTACGCCTTGTCGCCGCGTCCGAACGCGATGGCGTTGTTGCCGTTGTCCCACCAGTTGGTCACCGAGGCGCCCCGGGCCGTGTTGCGGAAGGCGACCATGCTCTTGATCTCGGGCCATTTGTGCTGGCACTTCCAGCCGTCCTGGTAGCAGGCGCCCACCGCACCGCCGTTGGGCGGGCCCGCGTCGTTGTCGCTGAACTCGTAGCCGGAGTGGACGTCCGGGGAGCCGTACGGCCAGGCCAGCATGAAGACGTTGGCCAGGGTGTAGTCGGCGCCGTTCTTGTAGGTGAGGGTGGAGCCGTTGCGCTCGGTGTCCCAGTTGTCGACGAAGACACCGGACTGGCCGCTCGCCATATAGCCCCAGCCCTCGCCGAAGTTCTTCAGATACGCCAGCTTCTCGCCCTGGAAGACCCGCTTGAGGTCACGGCCGTAGCGGAACTCCTGTACGTCGCCGTTGCGCAGATACTCGGTCGGCGAGACCGCCTCGCCCTGGCCGTAGATGACCTCCTGCTTCCAGTAGACGCCCGGGTCGCTCAACTTGCTCTTGATGGCGGCCAGATCGTCCGCCGGGATGTGCTTGGCACCGTCGACGCGGAAGCCGTCCACGCCGAGCGAGAGCAGGTCGTTGAGGTACTGCGCGAGCCGGGTGCGGACGTGCTCCTCACCGGTGTCCAAGTCGGCGAGGCCCACCAGCTCGCAGTGCTGCACGTTCCAGCGGTCCTGGTAGTTGCTGATCTGCGCGGTGCAGTCGTCCATGTCCTGGGGCTGGTAGATCCCCGGGTAGTCGTACTTGGTGTACGAGGAACCGCCGGTGCCGGTGCCGGATCCGGCCGACATGTGGTTGATGACGGCGTCGGCCACGACCTTCACGCCCGCCGCGTGACAGGTGTCGACCATGTTCTTGAAGGCGGCGCGGTCGCCGAGCCGTCCGGCGATCTTGTAGCTGACGGGCTGGTAGGAGGTCCACCACTGGCCGCCCTGGATGTGCTCGGTGGCCGGGGACACCTCGACGAAGCCGTATCCGGCCGGGCCGAGAGTGCTGGTGCACTCCTTGGCGACGGAGCCGTACTTCCACTCGAAGAGTTCGGCGGTGACGTCCTTGGCGCCGGGCGGCGTCGCCCGCGCGGTCTGGGGCAGTGCGACGAGCGTCACCGCGCTCGCCGCGAGGGCGAGTGCGGTGGCGAGGGGTATGCGGCTGCTGGCCATCGTTCCTCCGTGGGGGGAGTTCGGGGGTGCCGATTGAGCCTCGTACGGCAACGCGCCATGCCCGTAAGGCCGGTTGAAGGTTCTTGCTGCAAGACGTCAGTGGTGGGGTGGTGACGGGAACGTACTCGCGAGTTTTCGTTGTTGCAAGGCCTTTCGCAAGTAATTGCGGCGGTGTTACGTTCAACCACGTTCTCCGATCCGGCCGGCCGGGGGCCCGGTCAACGGGCCCCACGCGCCCGGCCGGTCGGATCGGTTTTCCCAGGGGGTGCCGGCTACGGGGTGCCCGGCGTGCGGATCTTTCCCCAGCCTCAATACGCGGCTCCGCCGCGTGACACGGGCTCCGCCCCTGGACCCAGGGGCGTGGGCCTGGGCGAAGCCCCGGACACCCCCAAACGCGCTGGGGCGGCGGGTCCGGCGAGTCTCTCCCCTCCCCGCCCCTTCCCGTAACAGGGGCTCCGCCCGTGGCCCCCGGGGCCGACGAGCCGACCATCGCCGCCGCGGCCCCCCACACCGGCGAGCTGATCGCGATCGGCACGCCGACGCAACGGAAGACCGAGCGGACACCCGCACGCCCCCGGACCGTCCGGCCGGGCCCGGGGCGGAGCCCCTGGCTCGCTCCCCTGGTCCCCAGACGTCGGCGAGCCGACCCTCGCCGCGATCAGCTCCCCGGCCAGGGCGCCGACCGAGCCACCTGTGGCGCAGCGGTCGAGCGACCGACCGGTGAGCAGGAAACCAAAGCGTCCACGGGGCAGCCGCTCCCCGCGGCCAGCGACGAGACCCTGAACACCCCCACCAACGGGCTGACCCCGATCGGCACGGCGGACAACCGGACGGAGGCCCGCACACACCCGAGCCGCCCGCCCGGGGCCCGGGGCGGAGCCCCGGTTTCGCTTCGCCCCGAGCCACCTGTGGCGCGGTCGGGGGCTGGGGCGGAGCCCCAGTTGAGGGGAGGGGCGGGTAGGGGAATAGCCCGCCCACAGGCGGCGCTATCCGGCGGGCACTCCTAGCGCGGCCTCGCCGTCGAGCCGCGCACGACCAGGTCCGGCTGGAAGACGAACTCCGTGTGCTGGACCGGGTTTCCGGCCATCTCCTCCAGCAGCGCCCCCACCGCCGCCGTCGCCATCGACTGCACCGGCTGGCGGACGGTGGTCAGCGGGGGATCGGTGAAGGCGATCAGCGGGGAGTCGTCGAAACCGACCACCGACACATCGTGCGGCACCCGCAGCCCGCGCCGGGCCGCCTCCCGGATCACCCCGAGCGCCATCAGATCGCTGCCGCACACGATGCCCGTACAGCCCTGGTCCAGCAGCGTGGCCGCCGCCACCTGCCCGCCCTCCACGCTGAAGAGCGTATGCCGCACCAACTCCCGTGCCTCGTCCGCCGATCGGCCCAGCAGCTCCGCGCTCGCCGCGAGGAACCCCTCGACCTTGCGCAGCGCGGGGACATAGCGGGCAGGCCCCACCGCGAGGCCGATCCGGTGGTGGCCGAGCGCGGCCAGGTGGCGGACGGCCATCCGCGCGGCCGCCCGGTCGTCGGGCGAGACGAACGTCGCCTGGATGTGCTCGTGGTAGCCGTTGATCAGCACGAACGGCACCTTGCGCCCGGCCAGCCGGGCATAGCGGGCGGGGTCCGCCGTGGTGTCGGCGTGCAGTCCGGACATGAAGACGATGCCCGCCACATCGCGCTCCTCCAACTGCTCCACCAGCTCGTCCTCGGTGGCGCCGCCGGGCATCTGGGTGCACAGGATCGGGGTGTAGCCATGGCCCGCCAGCACCTGCTCGATGATCTGGGCGAAGGCGGGGAAGACCGGGTTGGTCAGCTCCGGGATGACCAGGCCGACCAGCCCGGCGCTGCGCCGCCGCAGCCGTACCGGCCGTTCGTAGCCGAGGACGTCGAGGGCGGCGAGCACCCGCTGCCGGGTGGTGGCCGCCACGCCCGCCTTGCCGTTGAGCACCCGGCTGACGGTGGCCTCGCTGACCTTGGCCTGGGCGGCGATATCGGCGAGCCGCGGCGGCGCCCCCGATGGGCCTGCCCCCGGTGGGCCCGCCTCCGGTGGACCCACCCCCGGTGAGCCAGCCCCCGGTGGGCCCGCCGCGGATGCCCCCGCCGCGGACACGCCCGCCTCCCGCGCGCTCGCCGTCGAAGGACCCGCAGTCGAAGGAACCGCAGTAGAAGGACCCGCCGCCAACGGACCCGTCACGACTTGGTCGCCCCGGCCGTGAGCCCCGCCACCAGATGGCGCTGGGCCCAGGAGAACACCAGCGCCGCCGGGATGGCGATCATGACGGCGGCGGCCGTCATGGAGCCCCAGTCGGAGGTGTACTGGTTGACGAAGGTCTGGAGCCCCGCCGCCAGCGTGAGGTTGTCCTCCCCCGTCATGAAGGCGGAGGCGTAGGCCACCTCGGCCCAGGCGGTGATGAAGGTGTAGAACGCGGTCACCGCGAGCCCCGGCTTGGCCAGCGGGACGACCAGCCGCCAGAAGGTCCCGAAGGGGTTGAGCCCGTCGACCCGGCCCGATTCGTCGATCTCCACGGGGATGGTGTCGAAAAAGCCCTTCATCATCCAGGCGCAGAACGGCACGGCCACGGTGAGGTAGGTGACGATGAGCGAGATCGGCTGGTTGAGCCAGCCCAGCGTCGACATGATGTTGTAGAGCGGCACGATGAGGATGGCCACCGGGAACATCTGGGTGATCAGCAGCAGCCACATCAGCGGGCGCATCCCGGGGAACCGGAAGCGGCTGACGGCGTAGCCGGTGGTGGCCGCGACGAAGACGCCCAGGAGCGTGGTGATGACCACGATGAACAGCGAGTTGCCGAACCAGGTCAGGAACTCGGTGTCGCCCAGGACGTGTTGGTAGTTCCGCAGCGTCGGGTCCTTGACCACATCGGTGCTGAACGCCTCGCTCTTGGGCTTGAACGAGGTCACCACCAGCCACAGCGGCGGGAAGACCGCGACCGCGGAGGCGATGACGAGCGTGGTGTGCAGCCCGACGGAGGCGAGCGGGCCGCGTCGTTGGTCGCGCATGGCTACCAGACCTCTCCCTGCTTGCGGAGCGAACGGCGGTAGATCACCGCGAAGAGCATGAGGATGAGCAGGATCAGCACACCCCAGGCCGAGGCGCCGGCGAAGTCGCGCGGGCTGTTGACGAAGGAGAGCCGGTAGGCGTACGTCACCAGGATCTCGGTGGAGTCGCCGGGTCCGCCGCGGGTCAGCAGGAAGATCACCGGGAACATGTTGAACGTCCAGATGGTCGACAGCAGAACCACGGTGGAGCTGACCGAGCGCAGCCCGGGCAGGGTGATGTGGCGGAACCGCTGCCAGGGGCTCGCCCCGTCCATCTCGGCGGCCTCGTACAGCTCACCGGGGATGGACTGGAGCCCGCCGAGCAGCGCGACCAGCATGAACGGCACCCCGAGCCAGATGTTCACGGCGATCACCGAGACCTTGGCCATGGTGGGGTCGTTCAGCCAGGGCACCGCGTCGATCCCGCCGCCGTGCAGCACCTTGTTGAGGATGCCGTTCTTCTCGTTGTAGAGCAGCCGCCAGGCGAAGACGGAGACGAAGGCGGGGACGGCCCAGGGCAGGATCAGCAGCGACCGGTAGAGGGTGCGCCCGGCGAACCGCCGGTTGAGCAGTACGGCCAGGCCCAGGCCGATCGCGAAGGTGAGCGCCACACAGCTGACGGTCCAGGTGACGGTCCAGCTCAGCCGGTCCCAGAAGACCTGGTCCTTGAGGATCGCCCGGAAGTTGTCGAGGCCGACCGTCTTGTAGGTGGCGGGGATGTGGTTGATCCCGATGGTGCGCTCGACATTGGCCTCGTTGGCGTCGGTGAGCGACAGATAGACGCCGCGGACCAGCGGATAGCCGATGATCAGCCCGATGACGAGCACGACGGGCGCGACCATGGCCCAGGCGTACCAGTGGCGGGCGAGCGCGTTGCGGATCCGGCGCGGCGGTGGGGTGCCGGCCTTGCGAACCCGGCCGCCCCGGCCGCGGGCGCCCTTCGCGCCCGCGGCCGGGTCCAGCGGCCGGCTGGTGTCGACAGCCATCGTCACCGGCCCTACTTCCAGTCGCCCTTGAGGAGCTTGCGGTACGCGTCACCGACCGCGTTGGCGGCCTTCTCCGGTGAGGTCTTGCCGGTGAGGACGCCCGGGAACTGCACCAGGATCGCCTGGAAGAGGCTGTTGCCCTCGGGGATCCAGGGGCGCTCTACCGCCTTGTCGACCGCGGCCTTGAAGAACTTCACGTTCGGGTTCGCGGCGACCGTCTTGTTGGAGTAGACGGAGGTGCGGGTGGGCAGCAGGGAGAGCTTCTCGGTGGTCTTGGCCTGCACCTCGGCCGAGCTCATGTACTGCGCGAAGGCGTAGGAGGCGTCGAGGTTCTTCGACCCGGCGTAGACGGTGAGGTTCTGACCGCCCTGCGGGGCGCCCTGGCCCTTGCTGCCCGCCGGGACCGGGACCACTCCGAGGTTGGACTTGTCCTTGAACGCCTTGCCCGCCAGGGTGTCCTCGATCGCCCACGGCCCGTTGATCGTCATCGCGACGTCGCCGTTCTTGATGGCGTTCTGCATGTTGTCCCAGCCGTCGGTGGCGTCGGTCTCCGCCGCCTTGGAGGTGACCAGATCGCGGGCGGCCGCGAACGCCTTGATGCCGGGCTCGTCGTCGACGGTGACCTTCTTGGCGCCGGTGTCGAGGAGGTCGCCGCCCTCGCCGTAGATGAAGGGCAGGTACCAGTAGGCGTCGTCGCCGCGCAGATAGAGGCCGGTCTTGCCGGTCTTCTCCTTGATCTTCTTGGCGGCGGCCTTGAGCTCGGTCCAGTCCTTGGGCGGCTGGACCCCGGCGTCCTTCAGCATCTTCTTGTTGTAGAAGAGGCCGAGGGTGTCGATGACCTGCGGTACGGCGTAGGTCTTGCCCTTGAACTTGGCGCCTGCGAGCGCCTTGGGCAGATAGTCGGACTGGTCGGCGAGGGCGGGGGTGCCGTCCAGCGGGGCGAGATAGCCGATGTTGGCCAGGTCCTGGGTCCAGGCCACCTCGGTGCGCAGCACATCGGGCGCGCCGGAGCCGCCGGAGCCCGCGGCGTTCTTGAACTTGGCCAGCGCCTCGCCGAAGGGCACATTGACGTAGTTGACCTTGACGTCGGGGTGCTTCTTCTCGAAGCCCAGGGCGAGCTCCTTGTACGCGCCCTTCTCCGCGTCGTTCGACGTGTCCCAGTACGTCACGGTGCCGGAGAGCCGGCCGCCGGACTTCTTGTCGCCGCTGTCGCCGTCGTCACCGCCGCACGCCGTCGCCGCGAGCGCCATGGCCGCGACGAGTGCGGTGGCCGCTATGCCACGTCGCATCTGAACTCCTCCAAAGCCGGCCGCTCCCTCGCGGCCCCAAGTTGCGGAGGAACGTAACAGGGCCGCAAGCTCACCGAAAGACCTTGCGGCAAATTTCTGCAAGGCGCCCGGCATCGTTACGTCCGCGTGTCCCCGCGGTAGCCGCTCCGCTCCGTTGCGGCGCTTGACAGGTCCCGGTAGGCGCTTGACGGGTCCCGTTATGGCGCTTGACGTACGCCCACAGCACGACCGGAGCACCCCCCGGAGGGCACCAGCGCGCCCTGCAAGCTCTTCCGCAAGGCATTGCAGAGCTGTTACGTTCGCGCCATGACCCAGGAGCTCACGACCTCCCTTGCCACCGAGCCGGCGCGCCCGTCCGAAGGCCACGGATGGTGGCGCGACGCCGTCATCTACCAGGTGTACGTACGCTCCTTCGCCGACAGCGACGGCGACGGGATCGGCGATCTGCGCGGGGCGCGGGAGCGGCTGCCGCACCTCGCCGGGCTGGGTGTGGACGCCGTCTGGCTGACCCCCTTCTACGCCTCCCCGCAGGCCGACGGCGGCTACGACGTGGCGGACTACCGCGCCGTGGACCCGCTCTTCGGCTCCCTCGGCGACGCCGACGACCTGGTGCGCACCGCCCATGAGCTGGGGCTGAAGGTGATCGTGGACGTCGTCCCGAACCACAGCTCGGACCAGCACCCATGGTTCCGCGAGGCGCTGGCCGAGCGGCCCGGCGGCGCGGCCCGCGCCCGCTACCACTTCCGCCCCGGCCGCGGTGCCCACGGCGAACTGCCGCCGAACGACTGGGAGTCGGTCTTCGGCGGCCCCGCCTGGACCCGTACCACCGCTCCGGACGGCACCCCCGGCGAGTGGTACCTGCACCTGTTCGCCCCCCAGCAGCCCGACCTCAACTGGGACTCCCCCGAGGTCCGCGCGGAGTTCGACTCGGTGCTGCGCTTCTGGCTGGATCTGGGCGTGGACGGCTTCCGTATCGATGTCGCACACGGCATGGTCAAGGCCGCCGGGCTGCCCGACATCGGCCACACCGAACAGGCCAAGCTGATCGGCTCCCAGGTGCTGCCGTTCTTCGACCAGGACGGGGTGCACGAGATCCACCGCTCCTGGCGGCGGCTGCTGGACTCCTACCCCGGTGACCGGATCGGCGTCGCCGAGGCATGGGCGCCCACCGCCGAGCGGCTGGCCCTCTACGTACGCCCCGACGAGCTGCACCAGGCGTTCAACTTCCAGTTCCTGAAGTGCCCGTGGGACGCGGCGGCGATGCGCGAGGTGATCGACGAGTCGCTGGCCGCCACCGGTTCCGTCGGCGCCCCCACCACCTGGGTGCTCTCCAACCACGACGTGGTCCGGCACCCCACCCGCTACGCCGACGGAGCCGGTGGCGGCCCGGAGCGGGGGCTCGCCCGCGCCCGTGCCGCGGCCCTGCTCATCCTGGCGCTGCCCGGCTCGGCCTACCTCTACCAGGGCGAGGAGCTGGGCCTGCCCGAGGTGACCGAGCTGCCGGACGAGCTGCGCCAGGACCCGGCCTTCTTCCGCACCTCCGCCGAGGGGCAGGAGGGCCAGGACGGTCAGGACGGCTTCCGCGACGGCTGCCGGGTGCCGCTGCCCTGGACCCGCTCCGGCGACTCCTACGGCTTCGGCCCCGGCGGCAGCTGGCTGCCCCAGCCGGAGGACTGGGCCGAGCTGTCCGTCGAGGCACAGACCGGCGACCCCGGCTCCACGCTGGAGCTGTACCGGGACGCGCTCGCGCTGCGCCGTGAGCTGCCGGGTCTCGGGGACGGCCCGATGAGCTGGCTGGACGCCCCGGCGGGGGTGCTCGCGCTGTCCCGGCCCGGCCTGGTGTGCACGCTCAACACGCTCGGAGAGGAGGTCGAACTGCCGGTTCCGGGGCGTGCGCTGCTCTCGTCGGCGCCGCTGGCGTACCAGGCCGGAACCGTGTGCATTCCGCCTGATTCGTGCGCGTGGTGGGCAATCTGACATGCGACCGGTACAGTCCCACTCCATGACCGCACGGCTTGCTGACATCGCAGCCCAGGCGGGGGTCAGCGAAGCCACCGTCAGCCGCGTCCTCAATGGCAGGCCGGGGGTGGCGGCGGCCACCCGCGAGTCCGTCCTCGCCGCTCTGGACGTCCTCGGCTATGAGCGGCCGGTGCGGCTGCGGCAGCGCAGCGCCGGACTGGTGGGACTGATCACGCCCGAGCTGGAGAACCCGATCTTCCCCGCGCTCGCCCAGGTCATCGGGCAGGCGCTCACCCGGCAGGGCTACACCCCGGTGCTGGCCACCCAGACCCCCGGCGGCTCGACGGAGGACGAGCTGACCGAGATGCTGGTGGACCGGGGGGTGGCCGGGATCATCTTCGTCTCCGGGCTGCACGCGGACACCTCGGCCGATATGCAGCGCTATGACCAGCTGCGCGGCCAGGGTGTGCCGTTCGTCCTGGTGGACGGCTTCTCGCCGAAGGTGCGGGCGCCGTTCATCTCGCCCGACGACCGGGCGGCGATGGGGCTGGCGGTCACCCATCTGGTCTCGCTCGGGCACACCCGGATCGGTCTCGCGCTCGGGCCGAAGCGATTCGTACCCGTACTGCGCAAGATCGAAGGCTTTCAGCAGGCGATGCGGGACCGGCTGGGGCTCTCCCCGGCCGAGTCCGAGGAGCTGATCCAGCATTCGCTGTACACCCTGGAGGGCGGTCAGGCGGCGGCGACCGCGCTGATCGAGCGGGGCTGTACGGCGGTGGTGTGCGCGAGCGACATGATGGCGCTGGGCGCCATCCGGGCGGCCCGGCGGCAGGGTCTCGCGGTCCCTCAGGACGTCTCGGTGGTCGGCTTCGACGACTCCCCGCTGATCGCCTTCACCGATCCACCGCTGACCACGATCCGTAAGCCGGTGCAGTCGATGGGGCAGGCGGCGGTGCGGGCGCTGCTGGAGGAGATCGGCGGCACCCCGGCGCCGCCCAGCGAGTTCGTCTTCCTGCCCGAGTTGGTGGTGCGCGGGTCCACGGCGTCGGCGCATGGGGTGGAGGCGCGGAGTCGGGCGGCCGGGGGCGCGGCCTAGGGGGCGTCCGGGGGCGGCTGAGGCCACGTCGCCTGCGGCGAGCTGCTCCCCTACCCGCCCCTTCCCGAAACCGGGGCTCCGCCCCAGACCCCGACTTGGGGCTCCGCCCCAGCCCCCCGGGGCCCAGGGGCGAAGCCCCACCTTCCAGCCCCTCCAACGCTCAAGGACCCGAGCCTGGGACGAAGCCCCACCTTCCAGCCCCTCCGACGCTCAAGGACCCGAGCCTGGAGCCCCACCTTCCAGCCCCTCCAACGCTTAAGAGCCTGGAGCGGAGCCCCGCCTTCCAGCCCCTCCGGCGCTTGAGGAGCGGGGTCTGGGGCGGAGCCCCAGTTGTGGGAAGGGGCGGGTAGGGGAAAGCCCCCGTCCCGGGGCCTCGTCCAGTGACCCGACAGCCGGTGGACGTATAGGGGCATACGCCCCTTGGAGGACCCCCCGGACCAGGACATAAGCAACCAAGACCCGATGCCGCGGATGATCTGCGGGTGGACGTCGTCTGGCAGACTGTTGCCCTATGGGTGGAGCGACGATCAGGACCACGGCAGGCCGTACAGCCACCCCGGCACCCATCGCGGACACCGACGCGGAGCGGGCACCGGGCCTCACCCTGATGGACCGGTTGCGTACCCCAAGAAGGCCCCGGCTCTGGTTCGAGATCGTCCTCATCGCCGTCAGTTACTGGACATATTCGCTGATCCGCAACGCCGTCCCGGAACAGCGCCCGGAGGCGCTGCGCAACGCGAGCTGGATCTGGGAGTGGGAGCACCGGTTCGGAATGGCCTTCGAGCGGGGCGTCAACCATGCGATCGACTCGGTCAGCTGGCTGATCGTGGGCATGAACTACTACTACGCCACGCTCCACTTCATCGTGACGCTCGGCGTGCTGGTGTGGCTCTACCACTGGCATCCGGGCCGTTACGCCGCCACCCGGCTGGCGCTCTTCGCGACCACCGGCGTGGCCCTGCTCGGCTACTACTTCTTTCCGCTGGCCCCGCCCCGGCTGATGAGCGGCGGCCACTTCATCGACACCGTGGTGGTGCACAACACCTGGGGCTCGATGGCCTCGGGGAACCTCGCCGATATGTCGAACCAGTACGCGGCGATGCCCTCGATGCACATCGGCTGGTCGCTGTGGTGCGGTCTGACCATCGCGACGCTGGCCCGCCCGGTGTGGGTGAAGGCGCTGGGGCTGCTCTACCCCTCGGCCACGCTGCTGGTGATCGTCGCCACCGCCAACCACTTCTGGATGGACGCGGTCGGCGGGGTCATCTGTCTCTCCTTCGGCTTCGCGCTGTCGTGCGCGTGGTACGGCTCGCTGCCGTACCGGCTGCCGAAGCAGGTGGCCGTGATCTGCACGGTTTGATCGTCCCCGGCGGAGCCGCCATTCTCTGTTCCGCAAGGTCGACATGAGTTCACATGTCGACATGGTTCAGGGGCTCCATGTGTCGCGCTGACTCGACGCGGAATGAGCACGATGAGCGTGACGAAAGGGACCACCGGCCACCGTGCACACCGCCGACGCCGCCACCGCTGCCGTTTCCTCCGTATCCGCGTCCGCCTCCGGGTCCCCGGGCGTACTGCTCCCCCGGCCCCGTACCGCCGGGCGGCCCCGCTTCCCGCTGGTGGCCACCGACCTCGACGGCACCCTGCTGCGCGGGGATCTGACGGTCTCACCGCGCAACCGTGCGGCGCTGGCCCTGGTCCGGGCCGCCGGGGCGCGGCATCTGGTGGTGACCGGGCGCCCGGCCGCGTCCTGCCGGGAGTTCCTGGTGGCGATCGGCTACCGGGGGCTCGCGGTGTGCGGACAGGGCGCGCAGCTGTACGACGCCTCCGCGGACCGGCTGCTGGTCTCCGCGTCGCTGGACCGGGAGCTGGCCCGGTCGGTGGTGGAGCGCACCGAGGAGGCGCTGGGCGCGGGGCCGCTGGAGCTCGCCGTGGTGACCGCGGCGCCCGAGAACCGCTTCGTCGTCACCTCCCGCTTCACCGACCGGATGCGTCCGGAGTGGGGGCTGGCCGAGCGGGATGAGCTGTGGGCGGCGCCGATCGAGAAGGTGCTGATGCGCCACCGCACGGTGGCGGACGGGCTGGTCGCGGCGGCCGCGGAGCGGGTGGGCGCGGGCGAGGTGGCGGTGACCCACTCGGAGAAGGGCATGATCGAGGTGCTCCCGGCCGGGACGGACAAGTCGGTGGGGCTCCAACTGGCCGCCGACCGCATGGGGTTCACCCCCGCCGAGACGATCGCGTTCGGCGACATGCCCAATGACATCCCGCTGCTGGGCTGGGCCGGATACGGGGTCGCGATGGGCAACGCCCATCCGGAACTGAAGGCGATGGCCGACGAGGTGGCGCCGGCGAACGAGGACGACGGGGTCGCGGTGGTGCTTGAACGGCTGTTCGCCCACCCTTGAGCGGCCCTCGCACCGCACTCGCCCTGGGCTCGAGCGGCCCGCCACGCCCTTGACTGGCTATACACAACTAAACAAAATATCCAAGGTGCGAGCTGAACCAGGATCCGAACCCCGCTACGTCGACGAGCGCTCCGGCGCCACTTACCCGATCGACGACCCTCGCTGGTGCGGCGATGACGGGGCTCCCCTCACCGTCTCCGCACTGCCCGGCATCACCCGCGAGCAGGTGGACACCGGGGCCCGGTCACTGTGGCGCTACCGAGCGGCCCTCCCGGTGCGCATCGACGCCCCGGTGTCACTGGGAGAAGGGTGCACCCCGCTGGTCGAGAAGAGCTGGGGAGAGGATCGGATTCTCTTCAAGCTGGAGTGGTTCAGCCCCACCGGCAGCTTCAAGGACCGCGGCACCAGCGTGATGATCTCGCTCCTCGCCCAGCGCGGCGTACGCGAGGTCATCGAGGACAGCTCCGGCAACGGCGGGGCCTCAGTCTCCGCGTACTGCGCCGCCGCCGGCATCCGGGCCCGGATCCTCGCCCCCGCCACCACCTCCCCCGCGAAGATCCTCCAGAGCCGGGCCTACGGCGCCGAGGTCCAGCTGGTGCCGGGCGATCGGGACGCCACCGCGGCGGAGGCGCTGCGCCAGTCGGCCCATACGTACTACGCCAGCCACAACTGGCACCCCTTCTTCCTCCAGGGCACCAAGACCCTGGCGTACGAGCTGTGGGAGGACCTGGGCTTCGCCGCACCGGACGCCGTGGTGACCGTGGCGGGCGCGGGCAGCACCGTACTCGGCTGCGACCTCGGCTTCTCCGAACTGCTCGCGGCGGGCCAGATCGCCCGCCGCCCCCGGCTGCTGGTGGCCCAGCCCGCCCACTGCGCCCCGCTGCACGCCGCGTTCCGCGCGGGCACCGAGACCCCCGTACCGTCTCTCCACGCCCCGACCATCGCCGAGGGCACGGCCATCCGCGAGCCCGTCCGCTTCCCCGAGGTGCTGCGCGCCATCCGCCGCTCGGACGGCGACATGGCGGCCATCCCGGAGGACGCGATCGCCGGGGCGGTCCGCCGGCTGGCCGCGATGGGGCTCTACGCGGAGCCGACCAGCGCGACGGCGGCCGCCGCGATCGAGGTCTTCCGCGCTCGGGGCGCGATCCGCCCCGGTGAGACCACGGTGGTGCTGCTGACCGGGTCGGGCCTGAAGGCGACGCCGACGATGACGGAGCTCTTCGCACCGGAGGGCGATGAGCGATGACCGAGGAGAGGCGTCAGGAGACGACGGGAACACCCGAGGACGAGCTGCTGCTCCGCGAGGCGGAGAAGATCGTGGTCGCCCTCGGCCGGATGTTCCCCGGGCTGTGCGAGGTGGTCCTCCACGATCTGCGCAACCCCGACCAGTCCATCCGCGCCATCGAGAGCAATCTCTCCGGCCGCGAGGTGGGCCAGCCCGCCACCGAGCTGGGCCTGGCCCGGATGCGGGACCCCGGCTTCCCCGACATCGTCCAGAACTACGCCAACCGCTTCCCGGACGGCCGCCCGGCGAAGAGCACCTCGATCGGCATCAAGAACGGCGCGGGCCAGTACGTCGCCGCCATCTGCCTCAACCTGGACGTCTCCCTCTTCGCGAGCGCCGCCCGCAGCCTCAACAACCTCGTACGGACCGATGAGCAGGAACAGCCGCTCACCGAAACCCTCCGCGCCCGCACCGCCGCGGAGCTGCGCACCGTCATCGAGGAATTCGCCGCCGCCCGCGGCCAGACCCCGCGCAGCCTGGGCACCCCCGCCAAGAAGGAACTCGTCCGCACTCTCAAGACCAGCGGCTACCTCCAGGTGAAGCACTCGGTCCAGGTGGTCACCGAACTCCTGGGGGTCTCCCGCGCCACGGTCTACAACTACCTGCGCTCATCCGACACCGGAGACCACTCCGGATGACCCCACCGATCCGACGCATCGACGTCCCCGAAGCCTTCGCCGCGTCGTTCGGCGAGCATGACACCGCCGGACGCGCCTGGCTCGCCGCGCTGCCCCGGCTGGCCGAGGACTTCCTCGACCGCTGGGACCTGCGCCCGGCCGGTCTCGCCGCCCATGGCATGGCCTCGCTCGTCCTCCCGGTGACCGGCGCGGACGGAACTCCCGCAGTCCTGAAACTCCAGCAGGTCGGGGAGGAGACCGAGGGGGCCCCACTGGGCCTGCGGACCTGGAACGGCAACGGCGTGGTGCTCCTGCTCGACCACGACCCGGACACGGGCACCATGCTGCTGGAGCGCCTGGACGCGTCCCGTCCGCTCTCCTCGCTGCCCGACGACACCGCCGCGATGCGCGTCCTGGCCGATCTGCTGGCCCGGCTGACCTCGGTACCCGCCCCCGGCGGCCTGCGCCGGCTGTCCGAGATCGCCGCCACCATGCTCGAGCAGACGCCCGACGCCGTACCGGCCCTGCGCGACCCGGCCGAACAGCGGCTGGTCCGCGCCTGCGCCTCCGCCGTGGCCGAACTGCTCGACGAGCCCGGAGACCGGCTGCTGCACTGGGACCTCCACTACGACAACATCCTCGCCGGTGAACGCGAGCCCTGGCTGGCCATCGACCCCGAACCGCTCACCGGCGACCCCGGCTTCGAACTCCTCCCGGCGCTGGACAACCGCTGGGACGAGGTCCTGGCCACCGGCGACCCCACCCGTGCGGTACTCCGCCGCTTCGACCTGCTGACCGAGGCCCTCGGCCTGGATCGGCGGCGGGCCACTGGCTGGACCCTCGGCCGCGTCCTACAGAACGCCCTCTGGGACATCGAAGACGGCAAGGCCACCCTGGAACCGGCCCAGGTCACCATCGCCACCGCCCTGTTGGCCCACCGTTAGCCGCTCTGCTCCCGGCAGAGCACCGAGCGGGCACGCTATGCGCCGCGCGACCATGGCGAGATGGCCAACGACACAGCGGTACGCCGCCTCGACCTCGGCTACTTCGTCCGCCCCGCCCCCGAAACCGGCGGACCGCGGCCACGGGTCGAACCCGTACTCGCCTACCTCGTACGGCACGACCGTGGGCTGATCCTCTTCGACACCGGCATCGGCGCCGCCGACCCCGAGACCGAGGCGCACTACCGCCCCCGTCGCCGCCCCCTGCCGGACGCGCTCTCGGCGGCCGGGGTCACCCTCGCGGACGTCTCCCTGGTCGTGAACTGCCACCTCCACTTCGACCACTGCGGCGGCAACCCCCTGCTGGGCGGCAGGCCAATCCTGGTCCAGGACGTGGAGCTGGCCACCGCTCGCGGGGGCGACTACACGTTCGCCGAGCTGCTGGACTTCCCCGGCGCCACGTATGAGGAACTCGCCGGGGAGACCGAGATCTGGCCGGGCGTCCACATCATCCCCACCCCCGGCCACACCGACGGCCATCAGTCATTGGCGGTCCGCCAGTCCGACGGCACGGTGATCCTCGCCGGTCAAGCCCACGACTTCGCCTCCGAGCTCACCTCGGACCACCTGGCCCGCAGGGCCGCCCTCGATGGCGTGGCCCAGCCCCTCCCCCCGTACCGCCCCTGGCTGGACCACCTCCTCGATTTCGACCCCCGCCGCGTTGTGTTCGCCCACGACTGCGCGGTCTGGGAGCCGCCGGGCGACTGACGGTCTCGTCTCGCGCCTTCGGCGCCTTTGAGCATGGGGGCGGGGGTGGGGGCCCGGGTGGCGTCGCCGGCCGCCGGGCCGTGAGTGGCGGGGCCGGTGGCGGCTCCCGTGCTCAGGGGCTTGTGCCGATGCCGGACCACCGAGGGGGTGGGGTACCCCCCTGAAAAACGTTTGACAAATTAGTTGCTTCAGATCAAGCGTTTTCGGAAGGGGTACCCGGAGGGGCCGTCAGTCGGCCGGGTCCCAGCCCAAGACCGCAGGAGCCGCCACCGGGACGCACCACCACCGGCCCGACGGCCGGCGGCGAGGCCCGCGCCCCCCACCCCCGTCCCCCATGCTCAATGGCGCCGAAGGCGCGAAACGAAACCCGCACCGCACCACCGGCCCCAGCACCGGACCGAACGGGACACGGTCCCGGGAAAGCAGTGTGGTTCCAGGTCAGCGGGGCCAGTTCATGAGCGGTCGAGTCGCTCAGTCGCCGACGTACACGAGAGAGCTCGGGGCTCGTCTCTCTCACTTCGGGGCCGCAAGGACCAGTGGGTGCCATCCGTGGAGCTACCGTGACGCCACAACTCCCTGTCCCTCGGCGCCTGGAGGATGGTGTGCGGTACAAAGGGCCGCTTCCGAAGCGGGTCACCGGCCGGTTCAATGCCTGGATGGTCGGGCTGCGCGCCTCTCCGCGGTGGGGGCGGTGGGTGAGCGGGCGGCTCACGGTGGTGACCTATACGGGGCGGCGGTCGGGGCGCAGCTTCAGTACGCCGGTCGCCTATCGGCGCGCCGCCAATGTCGTCACGATCTCCGTCGCCATGCCCGAACGCAAGCTGTGGTGGCGCAACTTCACCGGTGAGGGCTGGCCGATATCGCTGGACCTGGACGGGAGCGGCCGGACCGGGCATGCCGTCGCTGACGTGGATGGCAAGGGGCGCGTCACCCTCACCGTGCGGCTCGACCAGCCACCCGCCGCGAGCAGCCGCTGACGCCTACGGAATTGCCATGGCCTCTTCACGTCGTGCGCGGAGCCGCTGAGTAGGATCGGCGACCACACGGGGGAAGGTCATTGATGAAACAGTTGATGGGCGGCGCACGCCGCCGGGCCGTGTCGATCGGTGGCGCCGTCGCGGTGCTGGTGGCGGTGGCCGGGGTCGGGACGTGGGCCACGGACACCTGGCCGTTCGACGGGAAAGACACCTACTGCTGGGGTGCGTGGAAAGAGGACAGCGGGCCGGAGTTCCTGAGCGGCGACGCGCTGGACGGGGACAGCGCCAGCCGTACGTCCAAGGAGACCGCGCCGACACCACGGCGCCAGCGCGGTCGGTGCACCGTGGCGCTCCACTCCGAGCGCGCGGACAGCAGCGACGGCAGCAAGGTCGTGGAGGAGACCAAGATCACGGTCACCTACGGGCCCGCTCCCGAGGGCGCCGCCGAGCGCATGGAGTGGATCGGCGGCTACCTCGGCGACCGGGCGATGCCACTGCCCGACGGGCTGCCGGGCGCCACCGACGGTCGGCACGCGCTGCTGGTGCTGCCCAAGGGCTGCGACACCGAGGACGGGCGGCCGACCGCGGTGACGCTCGACTCGATGGCGCGGTCGGTCTACACCGACTCCACCATCTCGGGCGACGCGGGGCTCGGCGGCTCCCAGTCCGTGGCCCGGCTGCTCGTCGCGGCGGCCAACCGCGCGATGGAGAAGGCGGATTGCGCCCCGGCGAAGCCGCTCGAGGCCGTCTCGCCCATGCCCACACTGCCCGAGGAGGATGAGGACTTCTTCACCCGGGCCTGCCGGATCAGGGGCCTGGAGTTCGGCGAGGAGGCGGCCCGCGACCTGGAGTACCAGGTGGGCGCGGTCACCCGGGATCTCCAGTCCTGTTCGGTACGGACGCAGCACGGTGACGGCCGGTACTTCGACGCCCTGATGGTGGCCCAGCCGCGGCTCTCCGCGCTGTTCGACGGGGCCACGGGCAGCAAGGCACCGGCGCGCGGCTGGCGCGGTACGGGGGTCTTCGCCGACGACTACAAGGTCGTACGGGCCGACTGCGCGGGGCGCCCGCTCACCGTGCTGATGCTCGCCCCCTCGCTGCGCGAGACGACTCCGTACTTCGCCGCCTTCGCCGACGCCGTGGCGCGACGCGTCGGTTGCGCGCCCGTCGCACCTGGGGGTTCCAGCCGATGAACGACTCCGAGAACGACAACAGCAACGAGAGCAACGAGAGCGGCACCCGCGTGCCGCTGCACGAGCGGCGCCGCCCCTGGTGGCACTGGCGGCGCGTGGCCCGCTCCCGGCCGCGGCTGGCCGTGATCATGGCCGTGGTCGGAGCCATCGTGGGAGCGCTGCTCGGCGGCGCCGGGGTGGCCTGGCGGGCCGAGGCGGGTCCGTTCGCGGACGACCGGGCCTGCTGGGGGGCGTTCAGCCGGGACGATGCGGCGGCGCTGTTCGACGGCAAATCCGGCGGCGAAGAGGACGTCAAGAGCTCCGAGCTGCCCATCACCAGCGATCGCATCGGCGCCAAGGGCTCGTCCGGCCAGTGTCTGCTGACCTCCGACGGATCGCGGATCACCGTCCAGGCGCATCAGCTGGACACCCGGTTCGGCGGCGCGGGCGACCAGTGGGCCGATGAGTTCCTGTCCGCGCGGCTCACCCCGCTGGGCGACGGGCTGCTGGGGATGGCCTCGGACACCCGGGCCTGGCTCGCGGTGCCGGACGGCTGCATCGGCCGACCGAGTCGGCTGGGCGTCGCCGACGGCCCCACCGTGATCGACCTGGCGACCGGCTGGACGATTTACGACGACGAGGTCAACACCGAGGCCAGGGATGGACTCGCCCGTGCCGTGGTCACCTTGGTCAACCACTACATGGCCGACAAGGGGTGCACGGGCACCATCGCCGACCCGACGCGCCGGATGCCGGAGCCGCCGCGGTTCCTGGACGAGAAGAAGGACGCCATGTGCGGCGTCAAGGGCTTGCCGCTCCCCCGCGGCTACGCGCACGGCACGCTGGGCCGCACCCTGGTCACCCGGGGCGCGGGGCCGGTGCGCACCTGCGACCGCCGGGTGCTCTTCGACCATCCCGAACTGCGGCTGATGACGGTCGAGGATCCCCGGCTCGCGGTGCTCTACGAGCAGCTGTCCGGGGACGGCGCCAAGGAACGGGTCAAGGCCGGTGAGCAGGACGGACACGGCTTCGTCCGCGACGACATGGGGCTGTTCCAGGCCGAGTGCCAGACTGGCCCGGTCACCTTCCTGATCCGGGCGGACAGCGGCCGGCGCCCCGCCGACATCCGTACGATCCTCCCCCGCTATGTGGCCGCGGAGGCCGACCGGATCGGCTGCGGTCCGCTGCGCGTCACCCTGCCCTCGGACGGCTAGGGGTGTCCGGCGGATCTTGACGCCTGCGGCGGGCTGTTCCCCTACCCGCCCCTTCCCGAAACCGGGGCTCCGCCCCAGACCCCGAACCGGGGCTCCGCCCCAGACCCCGGCCCGGGGCTGTGCCCAAGACCCCGAACCGGGGCTCCGTCCCTTCCCGCGGCATCGATATGCGGCTCCGCCACGTGGCTGGGCTCCACCCGGCTCCGGGGTCCAGGGGTGGCGCCGATCCTCGTTCAGCTCTCGTAGTCGTAGAAGAGCCGCTCCACCACCGCCCGCGCCCGGCGGGTGGTGCGGCGGTAGTCCTCCAGCATCTCGCCGACGTGGCCGGGGCCGTAGCCCAAGTACCGGCCCACGGCAGCCAGTTCGCGCACGTCCGTCGGGAAGGTGTCACCGGGGCGGCCGCGGACGAGCATGACGGCGTTGCGGACCCGGCTGGCGAGGATCCATGCCTCGTCGAGGGTCTGGGCGTCCTCGGTGGAGATCAGCCCGGCGGCGTGGGCGGCGGCCAGGGCCTCGCGGGTGCGGGTGGTGCGCAACCCCGGCTCGGCCCAGCCGTGGCGCATCTGGAGCAGCTGGACGGTCCATTCGACGTCGCTGAGACCGCCGCGGCCCAGCTTGGCGTGGGTGGTGGGGTCGGCCCCGCGCGGCAGCCGCTCGGACTCCATCCGGGCCTTGAGCCGCCGGATCTCGCGGATCGCGTCCTCGCCCAGCCCCTCGGCCGGATACCGCAGCGGATCGATCAGCTCGATGAAGCGTTCGCCGAGCCCGGGGTCGCCCGCCACCGGCTCGGCGCGCAGCAGCGCCTGGCTCTCCCAGACCAGCGACCAGCGGCGGTAGTAGGCGGCGTACGAGGCCAGGGTGCGCACCAGCGGCCCGGACTTTCCCTCGGGGCGCAGATCGGCGTCGATGAGCAGGGGCGGGTCCACGGTGGGGAGCTGGAGCAGCCGTCGCATCTCGTTGGCCACGGCGAAGGCGGCGCGGGCGGCCTCCTGGTCGTCGGCGCCCTCGCGCGGCTCGTGGACGAAGAGCACATCGGCGTCCGAGCCGTAGCTGAGCTCATGGCCGCCGAAGCGGCCGACACCGATGACGGCGAAGCGGGTGGGCAGCTCATCACCCCAGGTGTCACGGACGGCGGCGCGCAGGGCCCCGGCGAGGGCCGCGGCGTTCAGATCGGAGAGGGCGTCGCCGACCATGTCGATCAGCATCGCGTCGTCCACTGGCGGTTCGGCGGCGGGCGCGGCGGGCCGGGCCGGCACATGGGGTTCGGAGTCCCGCAGGGCGCTGGGGACCTCGGGCGCCTTGGCCGGTGCGGGGGCGGCCGCCCCGGTGGCCCGGCCCGGTGTCTGATCGCCCGACGGCGGCCAGCTCACGGTCGGGCGCACCTCGCCGTTGGCCAGCCGGGCGCTTTCGATGATGTCCGCGGCCGCCGTACGGAACATCTCGCGCCGCCGCACCCCGCGCGCCGCCGCGACCGCCTGCTCGGCGCCGTCGGCGCGGCCGACCGCGGCCAGCACCTCCTGCTCCAGATGAGCCCGGCCGCGCGGGCGCAGCCCCTCCGGGTCGCCGAGCAGGGCGACCGCCTCGGGGGCGCGCAGCAGCAGGTCGGGGGCGAGCCGCCCCGCGGAGAGCACCCGGGCCAGGTTCTCGGCGGCGGCGCCCTCGTCGCGCAGCAGCCGCAGGTACCAGGGCGTCTTGCCCAGCGCGTCCGAGACCTTGCGGAAGCCCAGCAGCCCGGCGTCCGGGTCGGCGGAGTCGGCGAACCAGCCCAGCAGCACGGGCAGCAACGTCCGCTGGATCGCCGCCTTACGGGTCACCCCGGACGCCAGGGCCTCCAGGTGGCGCAGCGCACCGGCCGGGTCCGCGTACCCCAGCGCGGTGAGCCGCTGACCGGCCGCCTCGGAGCTGAGCCGGATCTCACCGGGCTGGAGCTGGGCGACGGCGTCCAGCAGCGGCCGGTAGAAGAGCTTCTCGTGCAGCCGCCGCACCTCGCGGGCGTGCCTCCGCCAAGCGGTGCCCAGCTCGGTCACCGGCTCGGTGCGGAACCCCAGCGACCGGCCGAGGCGGCGCTGGTCGGCCTCGCCCTCGGGCATCAGATGGGTGCGGCGCAGCCGGTAGAGCTGGAGCCGGTGCTCCATGGTGCGCAGAAAGCGGTACGCGGCGTCCAGCGCGGCGGCGTCGGTACGCCCCACATAGCCGCCGGCGGCCAGGGCGGCGAGCGCGTCCAGCGTCGTACCGCTGCGCAGCGACTCGTCGGACCGCCCGTGCACCAGCTGGAGCAGCTGGACGGCGAACTCGACGTCGCGCAGCCCGCCGGGGCCCAGCTTGAGTTCGCGGTCGACCTCGGACACGGGGATGTTCTCGACCACGCGGCGGCGCATCTGCTGGACGTCGGGGATGAAGTTCTCGCGCTCGACAGCCTGCCAGACCATGGGCGCGAGGGCGTCCACGTAGGCCTGGCCGAGCGCGGCGTCGCCCGCCATCGGACGTGCCTTCAGCAGCGCCTGGAACTCCCAGGTCTTGGCCCAGCGCTGGTAGTACGCCAGATGGCTGGAGAGGGTGCGTACCAGCGGGCCGTTGCGCCCCTCGGGGCGGAGGTTGGCGTCGACGGGCCAGATGGTGCCCTCGACGGTGACGTCGGAGCAGACGCGCATCAGCCGCGAGGCGAGCCGGGTGGCGGCCCGTACCGCCTCGCCCTCCTCGACGCCCTCGACGGCCTCCGCCACGAAGATCACGTCCACGTCGGAGACGTAATTGAGCTCGCGGCCGCCGCATTTGCCCATGCCGATCACGGCCAGCCGGCAGGCGGCGGCGTCCTGCGGCTGCTCCTCGGCCGCGATCTCCAGCGCGGCCCGCACCGTGGCGGTCGCCAGGTCGGCCAGTTCGGCGGCCGTCTGGGTGATGTCGGTGGTGCCGCACACATCGCGGGCGGCGATGGCCAGCAGCGCCCGGCGGTAGGCGACGCGCAGCGCGTCGGGCCGGGGCCTCCCCGCCCCGGGCGCGCCCCAGACCCCCTCGGCCAGGGCCCGCTCGAACTCGGGGGTGGTGGGGTGCAGATCGGCCGACTCATAGGTCACCAGGGCGTGCCAGTCGCCCGGGTGGCGGGCGAGGTGGTCGCCCAGCGCCTCGGAGGCGCCGAGCACCCCGAGCAGCCGGTCGCGCAGCGGTTTGGCGGTGACGAGGGTGTCCAGCAGCGCCTGCCGGGACCCGGCCCGCTGCCCGCCGTCCTCCTTCTCCTCCGCGTCCTCCTCGGGCAGCGCCTCGACGAGCCGTACGAGCCCGAGCAGCGCCAGATCGGGATCGGCGGTCGCGCCGAGCGCCTCCAGCAGCACCGAATCGCTCCGCACCGCGGCCAGCTCGGGCGCGTCCAGCAGCCGCTGCGCGGCCGAGGCGTCGGTGAAACCGTGCCGCAGCAGCCGGGTGATGTTGCTGCTCCTGCGTCCCTGCGGTACGGCCATCCCGCCGCCTCCCGTCCTGGTCGACTCCGCGCCGCTCGACCACGCGCACACCCGTGATCAAAGGCGCCGCTGACGAGCCTAAGCGACCCCGAGGGCGAAGCGGCAGGTCCGGGCGGTGACGACCGGCGGGGCGGGCCCGATCCGCGCCCGCCCAAGCCCCGTGGCTACAGCACCGGCAGGTTCTTCCGCAGCTCGAACGGCGTCACCTCGGAGCGGTACTCCTCCCACTCCTGCTTCTTGTTGCGCAGGAAGAAGTCGAAGACATGCTCCCCGAGCGTCTCGGCGACCAGTTCGCTGCGCTCCATGAGGTCGATCGCCTCGCCCAGGTTCTGCGGGAGGGGCTCGATGCCGAGGGAGCGGCGTTCGGCGTCGGAGAGGGCCCAGACGTCGTCGTCGGCGCCGGCCGGGAGTTCGTAGCCGCCCTCGATGCCCTTGAGGCCGGCGGCGAGGAGGACCGCGTAGGCCAGGTAGGGGTTGGCGCCGGTGTCCAGGGAGCGGACCTCGACGCGGGTGGAGCCGGTCTTGCCGGGCTTGTAGAGGGGGACGCGGACGAGGGCGGAGCGGTTGTTGTGGCCCCAGCAGATGTAGGAGGGGGCCTCGCCGCCCGCGCCGGCGGTGCGCTTGGAGCCGCCCCAGATGCGCTTGTAGGAGTTGACCCACTGGTTGGTGACGGCGGAGATCTCCCCGGCGTGGCGCAGCAGCCCCGCGATGAAGGAGCGGCCCACCTTGGAGAGCTGGAACTCGGCGCCGGACTCGTAGAAGGCGTTGCGGTCGCCCTCGAAGAGGGAGAGGTGGGTGTGCATGCCCGAGCCGGGGAACTCCGAGAACGGCTTGGGCATGAAGGTGGCCTGTACGCCCTGCTCCAGCGCGACCTGCTTCATGACCAGGCGGAACGTCATGATGTTGTCGGCGGTGGAGAGCGCGTCGGCGTAGCGCAGATCGATCTCCTGCTGGCCGGGGGCGCCCTCGTGGTGGGAGAACTCGACCGAGATGCCCATCGATTCGAGCATGGTGATCGCCTGGCGGCGGAAGTCCATGCCGATGTTCTGCGGGGTGTGGTCGAAGTAGCCCGAGGAGTCGGCGGGCACCGGGCGGGTGCCGTCCACCGGCTTCTGGTTGAGCAGGAAGAACTCGATCTCGGGGTGGGTGTAGAAGGTGAACCCGAGGTCGGAGGTCTTGGCGAGGATGCGCTTGAGGACGAAGCGGGGGTCGGCGAAGGACGGCGAGCCGTCCGGCATCAGGATGTCGCAGAACATCCGAGCGGTCCCGGGGGCCTCGGCGCGCCAGGGCAGGATCTGGAACGTCCCCGGGTCCGGCTTGGCGATCATGTCGGACTCGTAGACCCGGGCGAAGCCCTCGATCGCGGAGCCGTCGAATCCGATGCCCTCGTCGAAGGCGCCCTCGAGCTCGGCCGGCGCGACGGCCACGGACTTGAGGAAGCCGAGCACATCGGTGAACCAGAGCCGTACGAACCGGATGTCGCGCTCTTCGAGCGTGCGGAGCACGAACTCCTGCTGCTTATCCATGGTCCCCAATCCTTGCAGGTCAAACGGCTCTTTGCGCGGGCGCGGGGCACCTTCCGCATCCCCAGTATCACGCGGCGGGATTTCACGCAGGTTTCGTCCGGTCGCCCCGGTCTCCCCTCACCTCACCACGATGGGTGCATCGTACTTTCACCCGGCCGGTCCCGGACCCGACCGTTCCGTCCCCTCCGTGGCGCCTGCCGGGGCTCCATACCCCTTGGGGGTAGGGTGCCGATTATCACGATGATCAAACGGTCGGATGATGATCTGAAGGTCAGAACGGTCAGATGGAGGCGGCGATGCGGCGAAGCCCCTCACCCCGGAGCCGATCGCTGATGCGGCGCATAGAGCGGCGCGTCGGCCGCCCGCCCTCCCGGCGGGGCGGTGGACGCGCCGACCCTCACGCATCCGGCACATATCAGCATTGGGGTACTGACTCATGCACGAAAAGACTCGCCGTGCCGTGCTCGGCACGGGCATCGCCGCCGCGGGCAGCGGTCTGCTCGCCGCCTGCGGCTCCCCCGGCCCCCGCCCCCGCGCCGGAGGTCCCGAGGGCGTGGACGGCAACGCGATGGGCGCCCCCGCCAGGCCCGGCGCGGCCGCGGACGACACCCCGGCGCAGTACGTCTCCCCCCACGGCCCGGAGGTCGCCGCGGCCGAGCGGCGGCGGGGCCCCGGCCCGGTACGCACCTTCCGGCTCACCGCCACCGCGACCACCCTGGACATCGGCGCCCGCAAGGTGACGTCCTGGGCGTACGAGGACCAGGTGCCGGGCCGGGAGATCCGGGTGACGGCGGGCGACACGATCGCCCTCACCCTCGCCAACAACCTGCCGCAGCCCACCACGCTGCACTGGCACGGCATCCGGCTGCGCAACGACATGGACGGCGTCCCCGGGGTGACCCAGCGGCCGATCAAGACCGGCGCCGCCTTCGACTACCGCTTCACCGCGTTCTACCCGGGCACGTACTGGATCCATCCGCACTCGGGCGTCCAGCTGGACCGGGGGCTGTACGCACCGCTGATCGTGGAGGATCCGAAGGAGTCGCTGAAGTACGACAAGGAGTGGGTCGTCGTCCTGGACGACTGGCTCGACGGGGTGGGCGGCCGCACCCCGGACAAGGAGTTCGAGCGGCTGAACGCGGGCAAGGGCGGCACGGTCGGCCATGCGATGGACGACGGCTCGATGGGCGACGGCTCGATGGGCGATGCCTCCGCGGCAGGCGACGGCAAGCGCGGGGCCAAGGCCACGGCGACGGCCACCGCCAAGGCCACGGCGACTGCCGGGGCCACCGCCAAAGGCACCCCCAAGGGCACCTCCAAACGCGACCGGACCCGGCCCACGGCGCGGAAGAAGGCCCCGACCCCGCCCATGGAGAGCCGCCTGCTGGGCGGCCACGCGGGCAACGTCACCTACCCCTACTACCTGGTCAACGGCCGCAGCCCAGAGTCCCCGCAGGTCTTCCGCGCCAAGCGCGGCGACCGGATCCGTATCCGCATCATCAACGCGGGCGGCGACACCGCCTTCCGCGTCGCCCTCGGCGGCCACCGGATGACCGTCACCCACACCGACGGCTACCCCGTCGTACCGGCCAAGACGGACGCGCTGCTGCTGGGCATGGGCGAGCGCTACGACGTGCTGGTCACCGTCAAAGACGGGGTCTTCCCGCTCGCCGTGATCGCCGAGGGCAAGGGGCGGTCCGCGATGGCGGTACTGCGCACCCGTGGCAAGAACCCGGTGAAGTTCCCGCGCCCCAAGGAGCTGGACGGCGAGCTGCTCACCGCGGACCGGCTGAAGGCGGCGGAGGACGTCAGGCTGACGCCCAAGGAGCCCGACCGCATCATCCGGATGCGGCTCACCGGCTCGATGCGGCGCTGGGACTGGGCGATCAACGGCCGGCCGTACGACCCCTCGCAACGCTATCCGGTGCGGGAGGGTGAGCGGGTGCGGATCTCGTTCATCAACGGCACCGACATGTGGCATCCGGTCCATCTGCACGGCCACACCTTCGCGCTGCCGGACGGCGGCCCCCGTAAGGACACCACGGTCCTGCTGCCGCACCACAAGGTGAACGTGGACCTCGACGCCGACAACCCGGGGCTGTGGATGGTCCACTGCCACAACGTCTACCACTCGGAGTCCGGGATGATGACCATCCTCGGCTACCAGAAGTGAAGCCGGACGCGACCGGCGTGAGAAGGGAGACACCCCCGGCTATCGCGTCAGACAGACGATTACACTGGGCGCGTGCCTCAACTTCGCCTCGCTCTGAACCAGATCGACTCGACCGTCGGCGACCTCGACGGCAACACCGAATCGATACTCCACTGGACCCGGCACTCCGCCGAGCAGGGCGCCCATCTGGTGGCGTTCCCCGAGATGGTGCTGACCGGCTACCCCGTCGAGGACCTGGCGCTGCGCTCGTCCTTCGTCGAGGCGTCCCGGGCCGCGCTGCACTCGCTCGCCGAGCGGCTGAACGCCGAGGGGCTGGGCGAGGTGCCGGTGGTCGTCGGCTACCTCGACCGCAGCGAGCGCGCCCGGCGTTACGGCCAGCCCGCCGGGTCGCCGCAGAACGCGGGCGCCGTGCTGCACCGGGGCGCGGTCGCCCTGACCTTCGCCAAGCACCATCTGCCGAACTACGGCGTCTTCGACGAGTTCCGCTACTTCGTGCCCGGCGACACCCTGCCCATGGTCCGCGTCCACGGCGTCGACGTGGCGCTCGCCATCTGCGAGGACCTGTGGCAGGACGGCGGCCGGGTGCCGGCCAGCTGCTCGGCGGGGGCCGGGCTGCTGCTGTCGATCAACGCCTCGCCGTACGAGCGGGAGAAGGACGACACCCGGCTGGACCTGGTGCGCAAGCGGGCCCAGGAGGCGGGCTGCACGACCGCGTACCTGGCCATGATCGGCGGCCAGGACGAGCTGGTCTTCGACGGCGACTCGATCGTCGTGGACCGGGACGGCGAAGTCATCGCGCGGGCCCCGCAGTTCGCCGAGGGCTGTGTGCTGCTCGACCTCGATCTGCCCGCCGCCGACCCGGGCTCGGTCCCCGAGGGGGTCGTGGACGACGGGCTCCGCGTCGACCACGTCACCCTCTCCGCCGACCCGCTGCCCCGCTATGAGCCGGAGCTCGCGGGCGGCGAGGCCGAGCGGCTCGGGGACGACGAGGAGATCTACACGGCGCTGGTGGTAGGGCTGCGGGCGTACGTCGCGAAGAACGGATTCCGCAGTGTGCTGATCGGGCTCTCCGGCGGGATCGACTCCTCGCTCGTCGCCGCCATCGCCTGTGACGCGGTCGGCGCGCAGAACGTGTACGGCGTCGCGATGCCCTCGCGCTACTCCTCCGAGCACTCGATCGACGACGCGGCCGAGCTGGCGCGGCGCACCGGGCTGAACTTCCGCACGGTCCCGATCGCCCCGATGTTCGACGCCTATATGGGCTCCCTGGGCCTCACCGGGCTGGCCGAGGAGAACCTTCAGTCGCGGTTGCGCGGCACGATGCTGATGGCGATCTCCAACCAGGAGGGCCATATCGTCCTCGCCCCGGGCAACAAGTCCGAGCTGGCCTGCGGCTACTCCACGCTCTACGGGGACTCGGTCGGCGCGTACGGCCCGATCAAGGACGTCTACAAGACCTCCATCTTCCGCCTGTCGAAATGGCGTAACCGTGCGGCGGAGGAGCGCGGCCAGACCCCGCCCATCCCCGAGAACTCGATCACCAAGCCGCCGAGCGCCGAGCTGCGCCCCGGCCAGGTGGACACCGACTCGCTCCCCGACTACGACGTCCTCGACCGGATCCTGGAGCTGTATGTCGACCGTGACCAGGGGCGTACCGAGATCGTGGCGGCGGGTTACGACGACGAGCTGGTGACTCGGATCCTGCGGCTGGTGGACACGGCCGAGTACAAGCGGCGGCAGTACCCGCCGGGCACGAAGATCTCCGCGAAGGGCTTCGGCAAGGACCGCCGGCTGCCGATCACCAACCGCTGGCGGGAACAGGTCTGAGCGTCTTGGGCGGGCGTTACGGCGGCGCCGTATGACCGCGCCTTATGACCGCGCCCCATGACCACGCCCCATGACCACGCCCTATGACCGCGTTTTCTGGGCGTCCAGGAACGCCCTGATCAGCCCCAGCCACGCATCCGGCGCCTCCGCGAACGGCAGATGGCCGGACGCCAGCTCGGCGAGGCGCGCCCCGGGAATCGCGTCCGCCACCTGACGGTGGTGGTACGGCGTGGCCATCGCGTCCAGCGTCGTGGAGATCACCAGGGTGGGCACCCGGATCCGGCCCAGGTCCTCGCGGACATCGATCCGGCCGACCAGTTCGACCTGGTCGATCGCGCCGGGCGGCACCGAGGCGCGGGCGCCCTCGATCACCGTGGCGAGCTCCTCGGGCGTCATCCGGTCCAGATGGGGCGCGCCCGCCCCCATGAGCGCCGTCCAGCGGGCGGTCGCCTCCTGGTCGCCCGAACGGAGATGGCGCAGCCAGTCGTCCACCAGGAGCCGCATCCGGGCGCTGGGGTGGGCGAAGGTCGCGGTCAGCACCAGCGCGGTGACCCGCTGCGGATGGCGGGTGGCGGCACGGAGTGCGACCGGCCCGCCGAGGGAGTATCCGGCGATGGCGAAGGTGTCCAGGCCCTCCTCGACGGCCGTGGCCACCAGCTGATCGGCGAGGGTGTCGAGGTCCAGCGGCCCGCTCGCGCGCGGGGTGCGGCCGGAGCCGGGATAGTCGGGGCCGACCACGCGGTGACGCTCGGCGAGACCGTCCAGGATCGGGCCGTAGTTCCCCTCGATGGAGCCGGTCCCGCCGTGGGCGAGCAGCAGTCCGGGTCCGGTGCCCCGGACGATGCGGGCCAGGGGTGAGGTGCTGGTCATCAGGTGTGTCCTTACGTTTCACGGCTGATGACGGGGACGCTAAAGCCTCACATGGATGTCAAAGTCAAGCGAGACGGGGCGGGAGCGCCCTGAAGTGGCGCGGGCTGTGTCGATATGCGGCTCCGCCGCATGGGCGCGACCAGCTACGTACGACGGCGGCTCGGGTAGCGGCGCCTACGGGGTGTCCGGCGGATCTTTCCCCTCCCCGCCCCTTCCCGTAACCAGGGGCTCCGCCCCTGGTTACGGGAAGGGGCGAACCGCACATCGACACTGCGGGAAGGAGCAAACCCCGGCCCGGAGCCCGGGGCAGAGCCCGGCTCAGGGCCCGGGGCAGAGCCCGGCTCAGGGCCCGGGGCAGAGCCCGGCTCAGGGCCTGGGACACAAACCCCAGCTCAGAGCCCGGCTCAGGGACCCGGGCACAACCCCAACTCGGAGCCCGGGGCACAACCCCAACTCGGGGCCCGGCACACAGCCCGGCTCGGGACCCGGGGCACAACCCGGTTCGGGGCTCGGCGCACAACCCAGCTCGGGGCCCAGGGCAGAGCCCAGCTCGGGGTCCGGGGCAGAGCCCAGCTCGGGACCCGGCGCAGAGCCCCAACTCGGAGCCCGGCGCACAAACCCAACTCGGGGACCGGGGCAGAGCCCGACTCAGGGCCCGGCGCACAAACCCCAGCTCAGAGCCCGGCTCAGGGACCCGGGCACAACCCCAACTCGGAGCCTGGGGCACAACCCCAACTCGGGGCCCGGCGCACAACCCGGCTCGGGGCCCAGGGCGGAGCCCCAGCCCGGGGACCGGGGCGGAGCCCCAGCGGGGTCCGGGGCGGAGCCCCAGCGGGGTCCGGGGCGGAGCCATGGGTTCGGGGAGGGGTGGGGAGGGGGGCGGCTCGCCGCAGGCGTCACGGCCGCGCCCCCTGGCTCAGCTCACCTCAGACATCTGCGGCAGCGACTCGCTACTCGCGACAACCCGCGAGCCACCCACCGGACCCCGATCCGTCAGCCCCGCGATCAGCGCGATCGCGAGGCCGATCACCGCGAGCACCGCGCCGACCAGCGTCGGGGAGGTCCAGCCCCAGCCCGCCGCGATGGCGACGCCGCCGAGCCACGCACCGCCGGCGTTGGCCAGGTTGAACGCGGAGTGGTTGGAGGCGGAGGCCAGCGTCGGGGCGTGCTGGGCCTTGTTCATCACCAGCATCTGGAGCGGGGTCGTGGTCATGAAGCCGACCGCGCCCAGCACCACGACCGACAGCAGCGCCGCCCACTTCACATGCACCGTGAAGTCGAAGGCCACGAGCACGGCGGCCAGCGCCGCCAGCGAGCCGTAGAGGGTCGGCCGCAGCGCCCGGTCGGTGAGCGGACCTGCGACCAGGGCGCCCAGCGTCATGCCGATGCCGAACAGCGCCAGCACCAGGGTGACCGTCGACTCCCCGAACCCGGTGACCTCGGTCATCATCGAGGCGAGGTAGCTGTAGACGGCGAAGACACCGGCGAAGCCGAAGACGGCGGTGAGCAGCCCCAGCAGCACCTGGCGGTCGCGCAGCGCGCCGAGCTCCTGGCGCAGCCCGCCGTGCTGCTCATGGGAGATCCGCGGGACGAGCCGGGCGAGCGCGGCCATGGCGACCACGCCGATCGCGGCGACGACCAGGAAGGTCGCGCGCCAGCCGAGGTTCTGGCCGAGGAGGGTGGCCACGGGGACGCCGACGATGTTGGCGATGGTCAGCCCGAGGAACATGGTGGCGACCGCGCGGGCCCGCCGGTCCTCGGTCACCAGCCGCGCGGCGACCACCGCGCCGACGCCGAAGAACGCGCCGTGGGGCAGCCCGGCGAGCACCCGGCCCGCGATCAGCAGCCCGAAGTTGGGGGCGAGGGCGGAGGCGAGGTTGCCGACCGTGAAGAGCGCCATGAGCAACACGAGCATCCGCTTGCGCGGGATACGGGAACCGAGGGCGGTCAGCAGCGGAGCGCCCACCACGACTCCGATGGCGTAGGCGGAGACGAGGTATCCGGCCGTGGGCACCGAGGTGTCCAGATCATTCGCGACATTGGGCAGCAGGCCCATCATCACGAATTCGGTAGTACCAATGCCGAAGGCGCTCACAGCAAGGGCGAGCAGGGCCAGGGGCATGAGAGACCTTTCAAACGAAGGAGAAGCGTGCGGGGAAGCATATGTTCTCTAGCTGAACAAAGTCTCTCACGCAGAATGTTCCCGAGGAGATCCCCAAGATGAACGGCACGTAAGATCTCGCCGGGCGCCCCGTGAGCTGTGTCACCCGGCGGCCCCCGAACGGCCGGGCTCAGTAGTCGACCGACGCCGCCAGCGGAAGGTGATCGCTCCCGGTCCTGGGCAGCGCCCACGCCGAGACCGGATCCAGCCCCCGCACCATGATCTGGTCGATCCGCGCCATCGGGAACGAGGCGGGCCAGCTGAAGCCGAAGCCGTCGCCCGCCGCGCCCTGGGCGGACCGCATCTGCGCGGTGACGGGGGCGAGCGCGCGGTCGTTCATGGTGCCGTTCAGATCGCCGAGCAGGATCACCTTGTCCAGCGGCTCCCGGGCGATGGCCTGCCCCAGCGCCTCCGCGCTGTCGTCACGCTGCCCGGCGGTGAAGCCCGCGTTGAACTTCACGCGGACCGAGGGCAGATGGGCCACATAGACGCCGACCTCACCGCGCGGGGTGGCGACGGCGGTGCGCAGCGCCCGCGTCCAGCCCAGCTTGATGTCCACCGGCTTGGTGCCGGACAGCGGGTACTTGCTCCACAGCCCCACCGTGCCCTGCACGGTGTGGTAGCGGTAGGTGCCGGCCAGGGCCCGTTCGTACGTCGGCACGGCCGAGTCCGTCAGCTCCTCCAGGGCCACCACATCGGCGCCCGAGGCGGCCACGTCCTTCGCGGTGCCGGTCGGATCGGCGTTCTCCGCGTTGACGTTGTGGGTGACGACGGTCAGCTCACCGCCGCCGCCGGACTTGTCGGAGAACATCAGCCCGCCGAAGAGGTTCAGCCAGACGGCGACGGGCAGCACCAGCGCCAGCACGGCGCTCGCCGACCGCCGCACCAGACCGAGCACCAGCAGCACCGGAAGGAACAGGCCCAGCCACGGCAGGAAGGTCTCCAGCAGCGAGCCGAGGTTGCCCACCCGGTTGGGGATGTCGGCGTGGAAGATCATGACCAGGGCGAGCAGGACCGCGATCGCCGCCAGCACCAGTCCGCGCCGCCAGATGCCGCGATCGTTCCGGAGCCGGTCGAACAGGCGGCCGATCCGGGAGCCCGATCGCTGGGGCGCGTCCCCGAGCTGTCCCGTCTCCTGCGTGTGCGCCTGCGTCATTCGCTGTCCCTCACTGCCTCAACTGCCGCGCCTTGGACTACGACCCTAGGTGATGACCAGGCCTTTTCCCGACGCCCCCGGTTGGGGTGCTCCCCATCCGAGGACGATGGGACGACGGACCCGAGTTCCACGTCCCGCCCCGGGAGGGGGTGTTGTGACACAACAGGCACAAACCGCTCAGCGGAGCTCAACGGAGCTCAACGGCGTGGGAAGACCCCTTCGAGGACCGTGTCGACGATCCGTTCGGCCAGCCCCTCCGGCAGCTCCTTCCACTCGTGGAGCATGGCGCGGGTGAGCATCGGGCCGGTGAAGAGGTCGGCGAGCAGCTCCAGATCCACATCGGCGCGGATCTCACCGCTCTCCCGGCCCCGCCGCAGCACGGCGCGCAGGCTCGCGCGGCGGGCCGCTATGACGTTCTCGTCGTAGGCCCGCCACAGCTCCTTGTGCGCGTGCATCTGGGTGATGACGCTGCGCAGCAGGGCGGAGTTGCGCTTGGCGAGCCCGCGCCGGCGCATGAACTCCAGGATGGCGACGAGGTCGTCGCGCACCGAGACCCCGGCCGGTTCGGGGCTGGGCTCCTCCAGGGAGCGCAGCACATCGAGCATCAGCGCGTCCTTACCGGGCCAGCGGCGGTAGACGGTGGCCTTGCCGACCCCCGCCTCGCGGGCGATCCCCTCGATCGAAAGACCGCCCACCGAGGCGCCCTCCTCCAGCAGCCGCAGCGCGGCCTCGATGATCGCGGCGTCGGCGGCGGGGCTGCGGGGGCGGCCGCGAAGCCTGGGCGCGGAGCTCTCCGGTGCGGTCATCGGTCGGCCGACGCCTCCTCCCGCGAACGCGGCCGCCCGTCGTCGGGGGCCCGGCCGGAGCCTTCCTTGCCGGGCAGGAAGGCCAGCACGACCAGCGCGCCGAGGACGGCGACGCCCGCCGAGCCGAGGGCGGTGATGTGCATGGCGTGGACGAAGGCGTCCTGGGCCGGGCCCACCAGCGCCTGGCCCCTGGGCCCGAGCTTCTCGGCGACCCCCATGGTGGCCTCGACGGACTCGCCCGCCGAGCGCTGTACGGATTCGGGCAGACCGGGCACGGCGGCCAGGGTGTCCCGGATCCGGTCGCGGTAGGCGGCGGAGAGCACCGAGCCCAGCACCGCGACCCCGAGCGCGCCGCCGACCTGCCGGAAGGTGTTGTTGAGGGCCGAGCCGGAGCCGGCCTTGTGGCGCGGCAGCGCCTGCATGATCCCGGTGGTCACCGGCGGCATGATATGTGCCATTCCGGTGCCCTGGGCGAAGAACAGCACCTCGAGCACGACGATCGGGGTGTCCACGCCCAGCAGCAGGAATCCCGACATGGTGGCGGCCACCAGCAGCATCCCGCAGGTGCACACCGCGCGGGCGCCGAACCGCTCGACGACCAGCCGGGCGCGCGGGGCGAAGATCAGCTGCGCCACGGCCAGCGGCAGGATCAGCAGCCCGGATTCGAGGGCGCTGTAGCCGCGCACGCTCTGGGTGTAGAAGACCATGAAGAAGGTCACGCCCATGAGGGCGAAGAAGACCAGGGCGACGGCGGCGATGGCGGCGGAGAAGGCGGGGTTGCGGAAGTAGCCGATATCGATGGCCGGGTGGTCGCTGCGCTTCTCGTGCACCACGAACAGGGCCAGGACGGCGAGCCCGGCGGCGATCGAGCCCAGCACCTGGGCATCGGTGAAGTCGGCGAGCTGGCCGCCCTTGATGATGCCGTAGACCAGCAGGACGAGCCCGACGACGGACAGCAGCACGCCCAGCGGGTCCACCCGGCCGGGCGCGGGGTCCCTGGAGTCGGGGACGAGCACCACCATCGCGATCAGTCCGACGATCACGATCGGCACATTGACGAAGAAGACCGAACCCCACCAGAAGTGTTCGAGCAGCAGTCCACCGGTGATCGGGCCGATGGCGATGGCCAGCCCCACGGCGGCGACCCAGATGCCGATCGCCTTGGCCTGCTCCTCGCGTTCGAAGACATTGACCAGGATGGCGAGGGTCGCGGGCATCACGAACGCGGCCCCGAGGCCCATGAGCGCCCGGAAACCGATGAGTTCACCGGGCGATCCGGAGAAGGCGGCGAGCACCGAGCCCATGCCGAACACCGCCATCCCGCCGAGCAGGACCTTCTTACGGCCGATCCGGTCGCCGAGGATCCCCGCGGTGAACAGCAGCCCGGCGAAGACCAGCGTGTAGGAGTTGATCGCCCATTCGAGCTGGCTCTGGGTGGCGCCGAGCCCGGTGGGCTTCGGCGAGGCGATGGTCTTCATCGCGACGTTGAGTATCGAGTTGTCGAGGACGACGACCAGCACGCTGAACATCAGGACGACGAGGATCGCCCAGCGCCTGCGGTGGACCGCCTCGGGGACGCCGGACCCGGCCGGGACGCCCTGGGTGCTGGATGGGCTTGCCATGCCGCCCAGGCTAGGCGCTTTACGATACGAGACCGTCTCGTATTGGAAAATCTTTGCGAGACTTTGGGCCGACGGACCGTGGACGGTCGGGCCGTGGACGGCCGGGCCCACTTTCGCCCCGGCAGGAGCCGTGCCAGCATGGGGTTGGTCCGGGGACGCCGTCAGGGCGCCTCGAGATGATGAACAGGAGCCGTAGCGATGACGCACGTCAATCCTGCGCGAAAGCAGTCCGAGAAGGCGCTCTACGGGGGCACGGGCTCCCGCCGCATCACCGTCCGTGACATCGCGGCCGCCAAGGAGCGCGCCGAGAAGTGGCCGATGCTCACCGCCTACGACGCGATGACCGCGTCGGTCTTCGACCAGGCGGGCATCCCGGTGCTGCTGGTCGGCGACTCGATGGGCAACTGCCATCTGGGCTACGAGTCCACCGTGCCCGTCACCATGGACGAGATGGCCCTGCTGTCCGCCGCCGTGGTCCGCGGCACCCGGCGCGCCCTCGTCGTCGGCGACCTGCCCTTCGGCTCGTACCAGGAGGGCCCGGTCCAGGCGCTGCGCAACGCCACCCGACTGGTCAAGGAGGCGGGCGTGGGCGCGGTGAAGCTGGAGGGCGGGGAGCGCTCCGCCCATCAGATCGAGCTGCTGGTCCAGTCCGGCGTCCCGGTCATGGCGCATATCGGGCTGACCCCGCAGTCCGTCAACGCCTACGGCGGCTACCCGGTCCAGGGGCGCGGCGAGGAGGCGGCCCAGCAGCTGCTGCGGGACGCCAAGGCGGTCCAGGACGCGGGCGCGTTCGCGGTCGTCCTGGAGCTGGTCCCGGCCGAGCTGGCCGCCGAGGTGACGCGGTCGCTGCACATCGCCACCGTCGGCATCGGCGCCGGTCCGGACTGCGACGCCCAGGTGCTGGTGTGGACGGACATGGCGGGCATGACCGACGGCCGGGTGCCGCGCTTCGTCAAGCAGTACGCGCGGCTGCGCCAGGGCCTGGGCGACGCGGCGCGGGCCTTCGCGGAGGACGTCGTCGGCGGGGCCTACCCGGCCGAGGAGCACTCTTTCCACTAGGAGGGGAAGAACCACCGCTAGGAGGGGAAGAACCACCGCCCCCACGAGCCACTGCGGTACGACGACAGCCCGCCGATCTTCCCCCGTCGGCGGGCTGTCTGCCGCTTGTCGGTGGTCTGTCGGTGACGGCTGACATCGTGGACGGCATGACGCGACGGGAACACAGGATCAGGGACGGCAACGCCGTCGAAGTTCGGGGGCTGGTCAAGCACTTCGGTGACACCAAGGCCGTCGACGGAGTGGATCTGGACGTGCCGGAGGGCACCGTCCTGGGGGTGCTGGGCCCCAATGGCGCCGGTAAGACGACGGTCGTCCGGTGTCTGTCCACCTTGCTGGTGCCGGACGCCGGCACCGCGGTGGTGGCCGGGTACGACGTGATACGCCAGCCCCGGCAGCTGCGCCGCACCATCGGGCTGACCGGGCAGTACGCCTCGGTCGACGAGAAGCTTCCCGGCTGGGAGAACCTCTACATGATCGGGCGGCTGCTCGATCTCTCCCGCAAGGAGGCGCGGGCCCGCGCGGACGCCATGCTCGAGCGGTTCTCGCTCACCGAGGCGGGCAAGCGCCGGGTGCGCACCTACTCCGGCGGTATGCGCCGCCGGCTCGACCTGGCCGCGTCCATGATCGGCCGGCCCTCGGTGCTCTATCTGGACGAGCCCACGACCGGTCTGGACCCGCACTCCCGCAACGAGGTGTGGGACGAGGTCCGGCGGATGGTCGCCGACGGCGCCACCGTGCTGCTCACCACGCAGTACATGGAGGAGGCCGAGCAGCTCGCCGACAACCTGACGGTGATCGACCGGGGCAGGGTCATCGCCAACGGCCGGGTGCACGAGCTCAAGGCCAAGACCGGCGGCCGCACCCTCCAGATCCGCCCGTCCGACCCCGGTGAGCTGCACCGCATGGTCGGCGCCATCAGCCAGGCGGGGCTCGACGGCATCGGCGGCGCGATCGCCGACGTCGAGGAGGGCCAGGTCAGTGTGCCCATCGCCAGCGATGAGCAGCTGACCGCCCTGATCGGTCTGCTCGGTGAGCGCGGCTTCGCGATCTCCGGGATCCACACCCAACTCCCCAGCCTGGACGAGGTCTTCCTGGCCATCACCGGCCGGAAGGCGTCCACACCGCAGGACAACAAGACGCTGGAAGAGGTCGCCGCGTGAGTACGGCCACGATGACCGCGCCCGTGCGGGGGAAGAGCGACGGCCGGATCGGCCTCCGCGCCAATCTGCGCCACATCGGCGCGCTGGTGCGGCGCAACGCCATGCAGATCAGGTACGAACCGTTCGCGATGTTCGACGCCCTGGCCCAGCCGATCGTCTTCGCGCTGCTGTTCACCTATGTCTTCGGCGGCGCGATGACCGGCGGCAACCGCTCCGAGTACGTCAACTACTTCATCCCCGGTCTGATGGCGATGGGCGGGCTCAACATCGCGATGTCGATCGGCATCGGCGTCAATGACGACTTCAGCAAGGGCGTCATGGACCGCTTCCGCACCATGCCGATCGCCCGCTCCTCGGTGCTGATCGCCAAGCTGATCGTGGAGGCCGGCCGGATGCTGGTGTCCACCGTCATCCTGCTGATCATGGGCTTCATCATGGGCTTCGAGCTCGAGACCGGGCCCGTGGAGCTGCTGGCCGCGGTGGCGCTGTCCGTGGTCTTCGGATCGTCGCTGACCTGGATCTTCATGCTGCTGGGGATGTCGCTGAGCACTCCGCAGGCGGTCAGCGGTCTGGGCTTCATGGTGATGATGCCGCTCCAGTTCGGCTCCTCCATCTTCGCCCCGACCGCCACCATGCCGGGGTGGCTGCGGTCCTTCACCGAGTACAACCCGCTGTCCCGGCTCGCGGACGCCGCACGGGCGCTGACCAGCGGCCATGGCGCGGTGGCCGAACCGGTGATGGTGACCCTGGGCTGGGCGGTGGCCCTCACGGTGGTCGTGGCGCCGCTCGCGGTGCGCAGGTTCCGCATCAAGACGAGCTGACGGTCCGCGGCCCCGCACCCACCACCGGCCGGGCGCGTCCTATGGGGGGGGGACGCGCCCGGCCGGTGTCATGTCGCCGCCGGGCCCGGGCCGGGCCCGGTCAGAGCGGTGCCGGGCGGGCCCGTGCGGACCAGTGCGGTGGCCTCCTCCAGCGTGAGCCCGGTGCCCTCGGCGTAGGCCCGCTCGTACGCGGCGTCCCCGAGCTCGGCCCGCGCCGCGGCCACGGTGCGCTCCCGGCCCGTCCGCTCGACGGCGGACTTCCGGTAGTACTGCGCCCCGCGCAGCACGTCGTACGCCCCCACCAGCCGCGCCGCGGTCCCGGCCCGCTCGGCGCCGCCGAGGCCGCTCAGCGCCTCGGCCCCGGTGAGCAGCTGGGTCACCGGGATGTACGGCGCGACGAGGTCCGTCATCCGGCCGGGCGTCTTCGCCAGCGCACCGCGCACGTTCTCCAGGGCGTCGCCCGGCCGTCCCTCCAGCAGGTCGAGCCAGGCCAGCATCCCCTCCACCATGCCCGCGAACAGCCGCAGCTCCCGGCCCTCGAACTCCCCGTGCAACGTGGTCAGAAGGGCCCGTGCCTCCGCGAGGCGGCCCGTGGACCCGCAGCGCAGCGCCAGATGGATCCGGGCGTACGACAGCGCCTCGGCGCCCACGTGCTGCCGCTGCCCGACCACCTCGCGCAGGATCCGCTCGCCCTCCGCGGCCTCCTCCTCGTCGCCCAGTTCCACGAAGACCCCGGCCAGCCGGGAGCGGAGGAAAAGCACCTGCTCATGGGCGCCGAGCTCCTGGGCGCAGCGGATCGCCGCACGGTAGTCCTCCGCCGCGGCCGCGCCCTCGCCGCGCTGCCCCCGTGTCTCGCCGCGGCCGGCCAGCGCCTCCGCCGTGCCCCATACGTCACCGATCCGGCGGAAGATCTCCAGAGCCTCGTCGGCGTCGCGGATCGCGCCCTCGTGCTCGCCGCTGCGCTCGTTGTGGACCCTGGCCCGCAGCTGGAGGTTGAACGCCAGCTCCCATGCGTAGCCCAGCTCCCGGCAGGTGCGCACCGCCTCGTCGACCATCCCCCGCAACAGGGCGAAGTCGCCCTTGAGGAACACCGCGAAGAACCACAGCACGCCCGGTAGCCGGCAGGACTGGGGCAGCCCCGGCCGGTAGGCGGCGACGATGCCCTCCAACTCGCGCTGGGCGTCGCCGCCCGCCATGACCTGGAGATCCCCCTCGATGTTGGACAGCGCGAACAGCCGCGCCCCGCGCCGCGCCTCCGCCAGCAGCTCGGGCTCCATCGGCGGCGGGGCGGCGATACAGCTGACGTACAGCGGCGGCGCGGGCGTCACGGGCGGTGCGAAGGGGCTCGGCCCGAGCTCGGCCGCGGCCGTCGCCCAGTGGTGGGCCTCGACGCGATGGCCGCGCAGATGCCAGAACCAGCCGAGCGAGAGCACCAGGCACAGCGCCTCCTGCTCCTCGCGGGCGGCCACGGCCCGGCGCAGCGCGGTGCGCAGGTTCTCGTGCTCGGTCTCCAGCCGGAGGAGCCAGTGGCGCTGCGCCGGGCCGCGCAGCAGCGGGTCGGCGGTACGGGCCAGCTCCCGGTAGGCGATGAGATGGCGGCGTTCGACCGCGGCCCGTTCGCCGGACTCGTCCAGCCGCTCCGCCGCGTACTCGGCGACGGTCTCCAGCAGCCGGTAGCGCATCTCCCCGTCCGCCCCGGGATCCGCTCCGGGATCCGCTCCGGGCGCGGTGACGACCAGCGATTTATCGATAAGGGAACCGAGCAGGGCGGCCACATCGCGGGGGTCCACGGCCCCGGTCCGCCCGGTGTGCCCTTCGACGTCCCCGCACACCACCTCCGCCTCGGCCAGCCCGCAGCCGCCCGCGAAGACGGACAGCCGGGCGAGCACGGTGCGCTCCGGGGCGTCGAGCAGGCCCCAGGACCAGTCGACGACCGCGCGCAGGGTCTGCTGACGGGGCAGCGCCGTACGGCTGCCGCTGGTCAGGAGGCGGAAGCGGTCGTCCAGCCGGTCGGCGAGCTGTCGCGGGGTGAGCAGCCGCAGCCGCGCGGCGGCCAGCTCGATCGCCAGCGGCAGCCCGTCCAGGCGGCGGCAGATCTCGGCACACGCGGCCGGGTCGTCCTCGGTACGGAACCCGGGCCGGGCCGCCGCCCCCCGGTCCTGGAGCAGCCGCAGCGCGACGGGGTCGGGCAGCGGCTCCACGGGACGCACCAACTCGCCCGGGACGGCGAGGGGTTCGCGGCTGGTGGCCAGGATGGTGACCCCTGGGCACTGGGCGAGCAGGGACTCGGTGAGGTGGGCCGCGGCCGCCACGAGGTGTTCGCAGTTGTCGAGCACGATCAGCATCCGGCGCGGGGCGCAGTGCTCGATGAGCCGGGCGCGCGGATCGTGCAGGGTCGGGTCGGCGGCGGCGCGCAGCCCCTCGGCCGCCGTGCCGAGGATGACCGTCTCACGCGCCCCGAGCGCGCTGAGGACCGTCTCCGGAACGGTCTCGGGGTCGTCCACGGGTGCGAGCTCGGCCAGCCACACCCCGTCCGGCCAGCCGGGCGCGACCGCCTCGGCGGCCTCCTGCGACAGCCGCGTCTTCCCGGCCCCGCCGGGCCCGAGGAGCGTGATCAGCCGGTGCTCGGCCAGATCGCCGCGCAGCGCCGCCAGATCGGCCTCGCGCCCGACGAAGCTGGTCAGCCTGGCCCGCAGATTGCCACCACGGGCGCGGGCGGAGGCGGCCGGTACGGGCTCCGGCGAACCGGGGCCCGACGGCACGGCAGCCCCCTCGCCGGTCGCCGCCAGCAGCTCGGCGTGGAGCGCCCGCAGCTCCGGCCCCGGATCGGCGCCCAGCCGCTCGGCGATCTCCGTACGGATCGCCTCGTACGCGGCCAGCGCCTCCGCCATCCGCCCCACGTCCCGCAGGGCGCGGACGCGCAGCGCGTGCAGCGGTTCGTCCAGCGGATGGGCGTCGCAGAGCCCGGTGAGCGTGGGGAGGGCCTGGCCGGCGCGGCCGAGGGCGAGGTCGGCGGCGAGCCGGGCGCGCCGCGCGTCCAGCCGTCGCGCCTCGGCGCGGGCGGCGGGCGCGGTGGCGTCGGGCAGATCGCTGAGCGCGGGCCCGCGCCACAGTGCGAGGGCGGCGTCGAGCAGATCGACGGCCTTGGCCGGATCGCCGTCGGCGAGGGCGCGGGCGCCCTCCTCCGCGAGCCGTTCGAAGCGGTGCAGATCGACGTCGTCGGGGTCGGCGCTCAGCCGGTACCCGCCCGGAACGGACTCCACGGCGTCCTTGCCGAGCACCCGTCGCAACCGTCCGACCAGCGCCTGAAGCGCGCCGTGCTCATCGGCGGGCGGATCGGTGTCCCAGATCTCCCCGATGAGCGCCCCGGTGGTCCGCGCCCGCCCGGGCGTCAGCGCGAGCGCCGCCAGCAGCGCACGCAGCCGCGCCCCGCCGACGTCCACGGGGGTGCCGTCGTCGTGGCGGGCCTGGGTGGTGCCGAGGATGCCGTAGCGCACGGGCCCATTCTGGTGGATGGCCCGCCGGGCGGGGCATCGGCCTCGGACGCGCGGGAACGGTGACGGGGCGCGGGAACGGTGACGGGGTCACGGAAACGGTGCCGGGTGACGGGAACGGTGCCGAGTCGAGGACGGGCTCCACGGGCGCGTGGCGCTGCTCATATCTGGCCCTCCCGGCCCGGAACTCCACGCACACTGTCCGTCGTTTCCCCCTCAGCGCTCACCAGCCCGTATGGAGACCCCACCCGATGACCACCGCAGTCAGCCGCCGTGACCGGCGTATCAGCCCCGTCTTCCTCGGTCTGTTCGCGATCATGGTCGTATCCGCGTGGGCCGTGTGGACGGAGTACTCCGCGAGCCCCGGCTTCGCGGTGTTCCTGTTCGTCGTCTCGGGCTGGATCGTCTCCCTCTGTCTGCATGAGTACGCCCATGCGCGCACCGCGCTGCACGGCGGGGACCTGACGATCGGCGCGAAGGGCTATCTGACCCTCAACCCGCTGAAGTACACCCACCTGGCGCTGAGCATCGTGCTGCCCGTGATCTTCGTGATCATGGGCGGGATCGGGCTGCCGGGCGGGGCGGTGTTCATCGAGCGGCACCGGATCCGGGGGCGCTGGAAGCACAGCCTGATCTCGGCCGCCGGGCCGCTGACGAATGTGCTGTTCGCGGCCGCGCTGACCGCGCCGTTCTGGCTCGGCGCCACCGACCGGGTGCCGGAGCTCTTCCGCTACGCGCTCGCCTTCCTGGCGCTGCTCCAGGTCACGGCGGCGATCCTGAACTTCCTGCCGGTGCCGGGCCTGGACGGGTACGGGGTGATCGAGCCGTGGCTGTCCTACCGCATCCGGCGCCAGGTCGAGCCGTACGCGCCGTTCGGGCTGCTCGCGGTCTTCGGGATCCTGTGGATACCCGAGGTCAACCAGGCGTTCTTCGAGGCGATCGACGCGGTGATGCGGGCGCTGGGCGTATCGGAATGGGACACCTACTGGGGCCAGGAGTTCTTCCGCTTCTGGCAGGGCGAGCCCGATATCGCCGGGTTCCGCTCCTAGGGGACGCCTGCGGCGGGCCACGCGGCGGAGCCGCATTTCGGTGCTTCCCCCTCCCCGCCCCTTCCCACGGCATCGCTTTGCTGCTCCGCCGCGTGGCAGGGGGCTCCGCCCCAGCCCCCGCACGTGGTGGAGTTCCCGCAGGGGCTTCGCCCCTGGGCCCCGAGGTCTGGGGCGGAGCCCCGCCTCCCAGCCCCTCCGGCGTTTGAGGACCGGACTCTGGAGCGGCGCCCCACCTACCACCCCCTCCGGCGTTTGAGGACCGGACTCTGGAGCGGAGCCCCACCTCCCAGCCCCTCCGGCGTTTGAGGACCGGACTCTGGAGCGGAGCCCCACCTCCCAGCCCCTCCGGCGTTTGAGGACCGGACTCTGGAGCGGAGCCCCACCTACCACCCCCTCCGGCGTTTGAGGACCGGACTCTGGAGCGGCGCCCCACCTACCACCCCCTCCGGCGTTTGAGGACCGGACTCTGGAGCGGCGCCCCACCTACCACCCCCTCCGGCGTTTGAGGACCGGAGTCTGGGGCGGAGCCCCGCCTTCCAGCCTCTCCGGCGTTTGAGGAGCGGGGTCTGGGGCGGAGCCCCAGTTGTGGGAAGGGGCGGGGAGGGGGACAGCCCGCCGCAGGCGCCCCCGTGGCCTCAGCCCGCCGCGCCCGTGCTCTCGCGGTCGGCCGCGCGGTGCGCGCGGTCCGCGCGGGCCTTGCGGAGGTAGTACCAGGCCATGTTGGACGAGATACCGGCGATCAGGATCCAGACGACGCCGAGCCAGCTCCCCCGCGCGAAGGACACGACGGCCGCGGCGATCGCGAGCACGCAGACGGCCAGGGTGTAGAGGGCGAGGCGGGGCATGGGGTCGGCTCCTGTCGGGGGGTGTGTCACTCCCCGCCATTGTCCCCCATGCGCCGCCCGAGGAGCCGGGCGCCCCGGGGGGGTGGGCAACCCGGGCGCCCCGGGTGCGGGCAGGCCCGCGGGGCCGCCCTCAGACGTCCGTGACGCGCAGGCCCGCGTGAGCCTTGTAGCGGCGGTTGACCGAGATCAGATTGGCCACCAGGGACTCCACCTGGTGGGCGTTGCGCAGCCGGCCCGCGAAGACCCCGCGCATGCCCGGAATGCGCGCCGCGAGCGCCTGCACCAGGTCGGTGTCGGCGCGCGACTCGCCCAGGACCATCACATCGGTGTCGATCTGCTCGACCTCCGGGTCCTGGAGCAGCACGGCCGAGAGGTGGTGGAAGGCCGCGGTGACGCGGGAGTCCGGCAGCAGGGCGGCGGCCTGCTCGGCGGCACTGCCCTCCTCCGGCCGCAGCGCGTACGCGCCCTTCTTGTCGAAGCCCAGCGGGTTGACGCAGTCGATCACCAGCTTGCCGCCCAGCTCCTCGCGCAGCCCCTCAAGCGTCTTCGCGTGGCCGTCCCACGGGACCGCGACGATCACGATGTCGCTGCGGCGCGAGCACTCCGCGTTGTCCGCGCCCTCGATGCCGAGCTCCGCGCCGCCCAGCTCCCGTGCCGCGGTCTGCGCGCGCTCGGCGGCACGCGAGCCGATGATCACCTTCTGACCGGCCCTGGCCAGCCGGTAGGCGAGGCCACGGCCCTGGTCGCCGGTGCCGCCGAGGACACCGACGGTCAGGCCGGACACATCGGGGAGGTCCCAGGGGTCCTTGGCGGGGGCCTTCTTCGCGGGGGCGTCGGACGCGGAGTTCGTGGCATCAGGAGTTGTCATGACAGTGATCCTGTCACGCACCGCGGCCACCTTCATGGTGACGTCTCTTACGCTTTGACACTCCCCTCCGTCAGCCCTGTGCGCCAGTACCGCTGGAGTACGCCCATCAGCACCATCAGCGGCAGTACGGACAGGAACGCCCCGCCGACCGTGTACTGGTACAGCTCCGGCTGCCGGTCCGCGTACCCCTGCCAGGACGTCAGACCGAGCTGGATCGGGTAGAGGTCGGAGTCGGAGAGCATGACCAGCGGCAGAAAGAAGTTGTTCCAGATGTGCACGAACTGGAACAGGAAGACGGTCACCAGCGCCGGGGTCATCAGCCGCAGCCCCAGCGTGGAGAAGATCCGGGCCTCCCCCGCGCCGTCGATCCGCGCCGCCTCCAGGAGGGAGTCCGGCACGGCGGCGGCCGCGTAGATCCGGCACAGATAGACCCCGAACGGGCTGACCACGCTGGGGATCAGCACGGCCCAGTAGGTGTTGGCCAGGCCGATCTCGCTGAAGAGCAGATACAGCGGGAGCGCGAGCGCCGTGCCCGGGATCAGCACTCCGGCCAGGATGACGTTGAAGATGCCTTCCCGGCCGGGGAAGCGGTACTTGGCCAGCGCGTAGCCGGCCGCGGCCGACAGCAGGGTGGCGGCGAGCGCGCCGACGCCCGCGTACATCAGGCTGTTGACGAACCACCGGACGTAGATGCCGTCGTCGTAGGTGAGCACCCGGTGGAGGTAGTCCAGCGGGTGCGGGTCGTGGAACCAGAAGCCGAAGGTGCCGAAGAGGTCGCTGCTGGACTTGGTGGAGGAGACCACGAGCCAGTAGACGGGAGTCAGGAAGTAGAGGGCGGCGACCGTGAGCAGCGAGGCGGTGATGATGCGGTGCCGCAAGGGGGGTTCAAGACCCTTCCGGCGCTTCGCCGCGCGGCGGCGGCCCGCACCGGGCCGGTCGCCGGGCGGGACCTCCTCGGGCCCCCCGCGCGCGGCCCCGCCCGCGGCCCCGCCCGCGGCCCCGCCGGGCCCGCCGACGACCACGCCGCCGGTCGGGTCGTTCGCCTCGCTCATCCGCTCTCGCCGTCCTTCCCCCGCTGTCCCACGAGTCTCAGGAAGCCGAAGGACAGCACGCAGGCGACGAGGGCGAGCAGCACCGCCTCGGCCGCCGCGATGTGCTGGTTGTTGCTGGTGAACGCCTCGTTGTAGGCGGCCAGATTGGGGGTGTAGCCGGAGTCGATGGAGTTGCTCAGCGGTTTGAGCACCTTCGGCTCGGCGAAGAGCTGGAGGGTGCCGATGAGGCTGAAGACGGTGGTGAGCACGAGCGCGGGCCGGATCAGCGGGAGCTTGATGTGCCGGGCCACCTGCCAGGCGCTCGCCCCGTCGATCCGCGCCGCCTCGTACAGCTCGCCGGGGACGGCCTTGAGCTGGGCGATCAGCACCAGCATGTTGTAGCCGGTGAACTGCCAGGTGACGATGTTGGCGATGGACCACAGGACCGCCCCGCGGCCCAGGAAGTCCACGTTCCAGCCCACCGAATCGGCCATCTCCACCAGCGGGCTGATCCCGGGGACGTAGAGGAAGCCCCACAGGATCGAGGCGATCACACCGGGCACCCCGTACGGCAGGAAGAAGGCGGTACGGAAGAAGCCCACCCAGCGCGCGGACGCCGCGTCCAGCAGCAGCGCCAGCCCGGTGGCGAAGGCGATCATCACCGGGATCTGGACGGCGCCGAAGAGCAGCACCCGCCCGAAGCCCGCCGTGAACCGGTCGTCCTCCAGGGCGTGGGCGTAGTTGGACAGCCCCGCCCACACCTGCTTGGTCTCCCCGCCGAGGCCGAGCGGCCCGGTGCGCTCGACCTTCAGCAGACTCTCGTAGAGGGCGTAGCCGATCGGGGCGATGAAGCACAGCAGGAAGAGCGCGAGGAAGGGCAGCAGAAACCCGGACGCCGCCCGGGCGCCGCGTGCCTCGGTCCTGGTGAGACGGCGGGGGGCTCCTCTCATCCGCCTCACCCGGCCTTCACCTGGAGGCCCTTTTCCTTCAGATCGGTGATCGTCTGGCTCTGCACCTTCTTCAGCACGGAGCGGAAGTCGGACCCGTCGCCGATGGCCGCCGTGAAGGCGTCGCCGAGCCGCTGGTAGAGGGTGTCCGTGGCGGGGCCCCACTTCCAGCTGGTGTCCACGCCCTTGCTCGCCTCGTCGAAGACCTTGCTGTACTCCTGGCCGCCGAAGAAGTCCTTGTGCACATCGAGCTGGGAGGTGGTGTAGCCGCGCTTGGCGCCCGGGGTGCCATAGCCGTTCTCGATCAGGAGCTTGATCGACTCGGGGTCGGTGTTGAGCCAGATCGCGAAGGCCAGCGCGTCCTTGGGGTACTTGCTCTTGGCGAAGACCGCGGTGGTGGAGCCGCCCCAGTTGGCGTAGGCGGCGTCGCCCTTCTTCCACTGCGGCATGGGCACCACGCGCCATTTGCCCGCGGTCTTGGGGGCGTTGCCGACCAGCAGGGCGTCGCCCCAGCTGGCGCCGAGCCAGGAGGCCATGTCGCCGGTCTGGACATCCTTGTACCAGGCGTTCTGCCGGTCCGGGATGGTCTTGATGAGCTTCCGGCGGACCAGCCCGTACCAGTAGTCGGCGACCTTACGGGTGGGCTCGTCGTCGATGGATACGGTCCAGGTGTCGCCCTCGGTGCCGAACCAGCGCGCCCCTGCCTGCCAGGCGAGCCCCGCGAAGCGGTTGCCGTTGGTGGCCGAGAAGGTCTCGATCCAGGCGCCCTTCTTACGGATCGCGGTGGCCGCCGCCTCGTACTCGTCCCAGGTGGTGGGGGGCTCGATGCCCCACTTCTCGAAGAGGTCCCGACGGATGAACAGGCCCATCGGACCGGACGCCTGCGGTACGGCGTAGACGGCCTTGCCGAAGACGGACTGCTGCCACTGCCACCCGATGAACTTGTCCTTGTGGTCGGCGATCCCGTACTTGGTCAGGTCCAGCAGCCCGTTGTCGATGAGGAAGCTGGGCACGACCGGGTACTCGATCTGGCCGAGGTCCGGCGGGTTGCCCGCCTTGATGGCGGCGTGCATCTTGGCGTACTGGGCGCCGTCGACGGCCGAGACCTTCTCGACCTTGACCCGGACCTCCGGGTTCTTGCTGTTCCACAGGGCGACGGGCTTGTCGATGCCCGGCACCCAGGACCAGAAGGTCAGGGTGATCTTCTCGCCCTTCTTGCGGCCCTTGGGCTCATCACCCCCGTCGTCGTCCGAGCCGCAGCCCGCGAGGGCGAACCCGGCGGCCGCGGCGGCCGCGCCGCCGAGGACCGCGCGGCGCGGCGGCGTGCCGTGCGGCCAGGTGTTCCGGTTTCTTGCGGTGTCGCTCATACCAGCCCCTCCATCGGAATGCGCCGGAATGTGATGGTCGAGTAGGCGCTGAAGTCGCCGGTCTCGTAGAGCAGTCCGACCGTGGCGTCGTCGAGCCGGACCAGATCGGAGTAGGCGGCGGGCAGGCCGTTCACGGTGTGGCCGGTCCGCCAGGTGACGCCGCCGTCAAAGCTGGTGCGGACGGTCATCAGCGCCCGGTACGCGGGGTCGGCGGGGCCGGAGAAGAGCAGTGCGTCCGGCTCGCCGAGGTGCAGCACGCTGCACTCCACGACGGGGGCGACCAGACCGGCCTGCGGCCGGAAGGGGAGGTCCAGGGTGGCGCCGCCGTCGCCGGAGTGGGCGTCGGCGCGGGTGCCGGGCGCGGTGGCGTCGGTGCGGGTGTTGAAGTAGACCCGGCCGTCGGGGAGTTGGGCGGCGGTGGTCTCGTTGACGTTGACGTAGCCGTCGGGGTTGTCGTCCACGTACCCGATCCGCCAGGTGGCGCCGTCGTCGTCGCTGAGCAGGTCGTGCCCGCCGTTGTACCGGCCCTCGGTGCCGTCGTCGCCGGGGACGGTCGGCGGCAGGGAGTGATTGCCGGGGACGACGATCCGGCTCGCGTGGGGGCCGTAGCGCAGCTGGAGGGCGTGGCCCGGGGTGGTGGCGTACCAGCGCCATTCGGGCCGCTTGGTGCTCGCGGTGATCTCGCGCGCCCCGCTCCAGCTCGCACCGTCGTCGTCGCTGTACGTCAGCCACACCCGCCGCCCGTCGGCCGCGCTCACCTCGCCGCGCCGGATCCGGTCCTCGGTCGCGGAGGCGGCGCTGCGGACGTGCACCAGCAGGACGCGGCCGTCGTCCGGGCCGCCGTCGAGGACGACGGGGGCGGGGTTGCCCGCCGTCCCGTCGCCGTTGCGGGCCACGACCTGTAAGGCGCCCCAGGTCCGTCCGCCGTCGGCCGACCGCTTGAGCACGAGGTCGATATGGCCGTCGTCGGCGGAGGAGTCCACCCGGCCCTCGGCGAACGCGAGGACGGTGCCGTCGCGGGTCAGCACGACTGCCGGGATCCGGTAGCTCGCATAGCCCTCGGTCCCCGCCCGGAACGGAACGGACACCTCGTACGAGCGTGCCGCCCCCGTGTCGACTGTCACCAGACCTCCCGATGCCCCGTCGCAATCGAGTGCCGAGTCAGAAAAATAGGACGTAGGACGTCCCTTGTGTGCGGCGACCTTAGGGTTTGCCTTACGGAGCGTCAAGAGACGGCGCATGAACAGTTGGAGACGCGGACGTGGTGCGCGTGGGCACCGGACACGGAACGGGCTGACGGCATGCCCACCGCATATGCCCCGAACGGGTGAGCCGGGCCCGAATCGCGCCCGCCGGGGCGCGGGCCGGGGCAGGATCCGGATGCCATGGACGCCGTAAGGGTCGCGCTGCTGCGCGAAGTCCTCGCCGGAACGGAATGGCTCCAGGCCACCCGCCGCTTCGCGGGCTCGCTACGGGCCTCGGTCGGACCGCGCGCGGGCGGACTGCTGCTGGTCGGCAGCGAGGCCTACGAACCGTGGCACCTGGCCGCGCACCTCGACGACGAGGCGGCCTGGTCCGGGCTGCCCGAGCTGTCCCCCACCCTCGTCCGCCACCGGGTGCCGGAGGGCACCGCCGTCCCCGCGCACCTGGCGGTCGGGCTCGGGCGGCTGGAGCGGGCGGGCCGCGGGGAAACCCTGCTGGTGGTCGCGCCGGACGACCCCGGCTCCGGGCTGCTGGAACGGGTCAACGACGCCCGCCGGGGCGGGGCCACCGTGCTCGCCCTCGACGGCGGCGCCGCCGAACTGCACGCCTTGGCCCATGACGCCCTCTCCGCCCCCGAGAGCGGCGAACTCGACCTCGACACCCTCCAGCATCTGGTCAGCGCGGCCGCCGGCGAAAACAGCCTGCCGCGCCCGGGCCGCCGCCGCTTCCAGGACCGGCTCGCCCGGCTGGCCGAACACCTGACGGCGCCGCCGCCGGCGCATTGGTGAGGGGGCTTGGGGGTGCACACCCCAGGGGCTGGTGAGAGTGCCCAGCGGGCTGGTGACGGCGCCCTGCCGGGCCGTACGGCGGCGGGCGGGCCGTGAGGCGCGCACGGGCCGTACGGCGGCCACGGCTCATGGGGCCGCGGCGATCCATGAGGCGCCCGCGCGGGCCGTACGGCGGCCACCGCCAATCGGCGCCCCACGGGCCGTAATTCGGTTGCCCGGCGCGGCGGCGCGGCCGGACGATGTCGCCTCGTGACCCTGACCGACCAGGACGACCCTCCGGCGCCCCGCCCGCCGCGGCGCGCCCCGCGGCGGGCTCGCGCGCTGCTGCCCGATCTCGCCCCGTGGCACTCCTCCCGCGACTTCCGGCTGCTGTGGACCGCGGGGCTGGTGACCGCCTTCGGCAGCTTCCTGACGATGGTGGCGCTGCCGCTCCAGATCAAGGAGTTGACGGGCTCCGCCGCCGCGGTGGGCGCGATCGGGGCGGTCGAACTGGTGCCGCTGATCGTCTTCGGGCTGTACGGCGGCGCGCTGGCCGACGCCGTCGACCGGCGGCGGCTGATCCTGCTGACCGAGGTCGGGCTCGGGCTGCTCTCCGCGCTGCTGCTGGTCAACAGCCTGCTGCCGGATCCCATGCTGTGGCCGCTGTATGTGGTGGCCGCGCTGACCAGTGCGCTGACCGGGCTCCAGCGCCCCGCCATCGACGCGGTGGTGGCCCGGATCGTCCCGCACGCCCAGCTGACCGCGGCCGCCGCGCTCAACTCGCTGCGCTGGCAGCTGTCCGCGATCGCGGGGCCCTCGCTCGCCGGGGTCGTCGTGGCGTACGCCGGGCTGCCGCTCGCCTACGGCCTCGATCTGCTGACCTTCGCCGTCTCCGGACTGCTGGCCCTCCGACTGGCCTCCGCCCCGCCCGCGCACGACGCCGAGCCGCCGTCGCTGCGCGCGATTGGCGAGGGCGCGCGCTACGCCTGGCGGCGCAAGGAGTTGCTGGGCACCTACGCCGTGGACATGGCCGCCATGTTCTTCGCCTTCCCGAACGCGATCTTCCCCTTCCTCGCCGACGATCTGGACGCGCCCTGGGCGCTGGGCCTGATGTACGCGGCGGGTTCGATCGGCTCGGTGGTGGTCAGCGCGACCAGCGGCTGGACGTCCCGGGTGCACCGCCACGGCCGGTTGGTGGTCGCGGGCGCGGCCGTCTGGGGCCTGGCCATGGCGGCGGCCGGATGGCTGTCCAACGTCTGGCTGGTGCTGCTGTGCCTGGCGGTGGCGGGCGGCGGGGACATGGTCAGCGGGCTTTTCCGCGCCACGCTGTGGAACCAGACGATCCCGGAGAGGCTGCGCGGCCGACTGGCCGGTATCGAGCTGCTCTCCTACGCCACCGGCCCCCAACTGGGCCAGGTCCGGGCCGGTTCCATGGCCGGGTGGGTGGGCGTACGGGCCTCGGTGTGGTCCGGCGGGCTGGCCTGCGTGGCCTCGGTCGGCCTCCTGGCACTCGCACTGCCCCGGCTGATGGCCTACGACGCCCGAACGGACGAACACGCCCGCCGGGCGAGAGAGTCCCGCGAGCTCCGCCCCGCCACTGGCTGATCGCCGGGCGCTGGGCCGATTCCCAGCGCGCCGCCACTCTCATTGCCCTCGCGTGCCGTCTCCATCGCGCGGGCGGCCTCCTCCGGGGAGCCGTACAGGCCGAGACGGTGGGGCGGCGCGGCACTCCGGACCGGGCCGGTCCCTCGGCGCCCCGCACCGGGGAAGCTCTCCGTGCCCGGGGAAGCTCCGCGCGTCAGGGCGAGGCCGGCGTCCGCTCACGGCGCCCGGCAAGGCTCCCGGCAGCCGGGAAAGCCCCGCTCCCGGCAGCCGGGGAAGCCCCCGCCCCGAGGGGGCGTCTCAGTCCGTCGCCGGGGGCTCGTCGTCGCGCCAGCGCGGGTCGTTTCGCCATTCCTCGTTGCGTTCGTGCGAGGTCTCGATCGCGCGGGCGGCCTCCTCCGGGGAGGCGTACGGGCCGAGGCGGTCGGCGGCGCGGCACTCCGGGCCCTCCTCGACCTTCTGGTGCTTGATGCAGTAGTACCACTCGCCGGGTTTGCCGGCGGTCCCTCTCCTGAACAGCGCCATCCCGGCCCCGACCTTCCGCTCGTACTCCCTTGCGGCCATGCTGCCCCATGCGCCGCCGATACACTCGCTGATATGTCTGGCCAGTCGCTTCTAGTCCCGGGGAAGCTCTCCCCCACCCGCACCGTCCCCGCCTCGATCCCGCGTCCGGAGTACGTCGGGAAGCAGGGCCCGACTCCTTATGACGGGCCCGAGGTCCAGGACGCCGAGACGATCGAGCGCATGCGGATCGCCGGGCGGATCGCCGCGCGGGCGATGGAGGAGGCCGCCAAGCTGATCGCGCCCGGGGTCACCACGGACGAGCTGGACCGGGTGGCCCACGAGTACATGTGCGACCACGGCGCGTATCCCTCGACGCTGGGCTACCGCGGGTTCCCCAAGTCGCTGTGCAGCTCCGTCAACGAGGTCATCTGCCACGGCATCCCCGACACCACCGTCCTCAAGGACGGCGACATCGTGAACCTCGACGTCACCGCCTACATCGGCGGGGTGCACGGGGACAACAACGCCACCTATCTGTGCGGCGAGGTGGACGAGGAGTCGCGGCTGCTCGTCGAGCGCACCCGTGAGTCGCTCAACCGCGCGATCAAGGCCGTCAAGCCGGGCCGCCGGATCAACATCATCGGCCGGGTCATCGAGTCGTACGCCAAGCGCTTCGGCTACGGCGTGGTCCGCGACTTCACCGGCCACGGGATCAACACCTCGTTCCACTCCGGCCTGATCGTGCCGCACTACGACAGCCCGCACCACACCACCGAGATCAAGCCGGGGATGACCTTCACCATCGAGCCGATGCTGACGCTGGGCACCCATGAGTACGACATGTGGGAGGACGGCTGGACCGTGGTCACCAAGGACCGCAAGCGGACGGCGCAGTTCGAGCACACGCTGGTGGTGACCGAGACCGGGGCGGAGATCCTCACTCTGCCCTAGCGGCCGGGGCGGTCCGGAATGTCTTGTGCCGGGGGCTGATTCTTCGGCGGCCGTTTTACCGACAGCCTGTCGGGAAAGCATTGACGTAGGCGATGGTCTCTACTTAGGTAAGCCTAACCTACACACCTCGGCCCCCGGAGGTCCACCGTGGAGTTCTCCGCCCAGATCCGCACCGCCTCACGGGAAGCGCACTCGGACGTCGGGAGCTCGTCGTTCATGAGCGATCTGCTCGGTGGGCGGCTGGGGGTGGCGGCCTACCGCCGCTACTCCGAGCAGCTGTGGTTCGTCTACCGCGCCCTGGAGTCTCCGGCCGACGCGCTCGCGGCGGACCCCGTGGCGGGCCCGTTCCTCCGGCCGGAGCTGGCCCGGCTGGCCGAGCTGGAGCGCGATCTGGCCCACCTCGGCGGCCCGGACTGGCGCAGCGGCCTCACCGCGCTGCCCGCCACGGCGGCGTACGCGGCGCGGGTCGCGGAGTGTGCGCGTGACTGGCCGGCGGGCTATGTCGCCCACCACTACACCCGCTATATGGGCGACCTGTCCGGCGGCCAGATCGTCCGGGACACGGCGGAGAAGACCTGGGGCTTCGACCGTAAGGGCGACGGGGTGCGGTTCTACGTCTTCGAGTCGATAACCAACCCCGCCGCGTTCAAGCGGGAGTACCGCGCGCTGCTGGACGCGCTGCCGGTGGACGATCTGGAGAAGCAGCGCGTCGTGGAGGAGTGCAAGCGCGCCTACGCGCTGAACGCGGGGATCTTCCGGGAGCTGGCCGAGGAGTTCCGGCTCAGCGCCTGAACGGGGCGCGGGCGAGTCCACGCCGTCGGCGGCACTCGCCGCCGGCCTGCCCGCCACGCGACCGGGCGACGACATCTGACGAGCCGCGCCCGCGGGAAGACCCGGGCCCATTGAAGCGCCGCACCCACAGAAGCGCCGCACCCACAGAAGTGCCGCGCCCGTGAAAGCACCGCGCCCATAAGAGGCGTGCGTCACTCTTCCCGGACTGCGAACCGCATCAAATCAGCCACCTTGGCCAAACCTTTGCCATCCACAGAGCACTCCTTGACCTTACACAGGATCGACACAGGCAAGGCTCAGTTAAGTTAGGCCAGCCTTATCCGCCACCGTACGTCCGTCCTGCCCCGCCTGTCCCGATTCCGTCTGGAGCCCGTATGCGAGCCGCTCGCACCTCCGTTGTCGCCGCGATATCGGCACTGACGACGATCACCGCCGTCGCTGGATGCGCCCAGAAGTCCGACGCCAAGGACTCGGACGCCGTCCAGGTAACCGCCTCCGACAGCGCGTGCGAGGTCTCCAAGACCTCCTTCCCCGCCGGGCATGTGAAGCTCGCGGTGGAGAACAAGGGCTCCAAGGTCACCGAGGTCTATGTCTACGCCCCGGGCGACCGGATCGTCACCGAGCGGGAGAACATCGGCCCCGGCACCAGCGCCTCGATCAACGCCGAGGTCAAGGCCGGTTCGTACGAGATCGCCTGCAAGCCCGGGATGAAGGGCCACGGCATCCGCCAGAAGGTGTCCGCCACCGGCAAGGGCAAGCTGCCCCAGCGCGATCCGCGGCTGGACAAGGCAGTGGCCGCGTACCGGACGTACGTCCAGAAGCAGGCCGACGACACGCTGCCCGCGGTCCAGAAGTTCGCCGACGCGGTCAAGAAGGACGACCTCGAGGGCGCCAAGAAGCTCTACGCCCCCTCGCGCATCGGCTGGGAGCGCACCGAGCCGGTCGCCGAGTCCTTCGGCGATATCGACCCCAAGGTGGATGTGCGCGAGGACGGTCTGGAGAAGGGCCAGAAGTGGACCGGCTGGCACCGGCTGGAGAAGTCGCTGTGGCAGACCAAGAAGATCACCGCGGCCGACCATGACCTCGCCGACCGGCTCATCAAGGATCTGAAGGACTGGCAGAAGCGCGTCGGAACCGCCGACATCACCCCCACCGGCATGGCCAACGGCGCCAAGGAGCTGCTGGACGAGGTGCAGACCGGCAAGGTCACCGGTGAGGAGGAGCGCTACAGCCACACCGACCTGGTGGACTTCAAGGCCAACGTCGAGGGCGCCGAGACCTCGTACGAGCTGCTCAAGCCGGTGGCGGCCAAGAACGACCCGGAGCTGGCCAAGGATCTGGACAAGCAGTTCGCGGCCGTCGCCAAGCTGCTGGACAAGTACCGCGAGGGCGATGGCTTCGTGTCGTACGACACCGTCTCGGAGTCCCAGCGCAAGAAGCTGTCCGACGCGGTCAACGCGCTCGCCGAGCCGCTGTCCCGGCTCGCCGCGGCCGTCGTCACCAAGTGAGGGGCCGGGCATGACCGACGAGGCCAAAACGGCTCCCTCACATGAGACAGGTACGGCTCCCTCGCGCGAGACCGGTACGGCTGCTCCCTCGCGCCGGGCGCTGATCGGCTGGGGCGGCGCCGGGCTCGCGCTCGGCGCCGCGGCCGCCGGGGGCGCGGCGGCCGCGCTCGGCGACGCGGACGACACCCAGGCGGTCGCGGACAGCGGCGCCGCGGTGCCCTTCCACGGGGCGCACCAGGCGGGGATCGCCACCGCGGTGCAGGACCGGCTGCACTTCGCGGCGTTCGACGTCACCACCGACGACCGCGCCGAGCTGATCGCGCTGCTGAAGGAGTGGACGAAGGCGGCGGCCCGGATGACCCAGGGGCATGCGGTCGGCGGCGGCGCGGTGAGCGATCTGGCGGAGGCCCCGCCGGACGACACCGGCGAGGCGCTGGGCCTCAAGGCGTCCCGGCTCACCCTCACCATCGGCTTCGGGCCCACACTGTTCACGGACAAGAAGGGCAAGGACCGCTTCGGCATCGCCGACCGCCGCCCCGGGGCGCTGATCGACCTGCCCGCCTTCCCCGGCGACAACCTCGACCCGGCGCGCAGCGACGGCGATCTGTGTGTGCAGGCGTGTGCGGACGATCCGCAGGTGGCCGTGCACGCCATCCGCAACCTGGCCCGGATCGGCATGGGCAAGGTGGCCATCCGCTGGTCGCAGCTGGGCTTCGGCAAGACGTCCTCGACCACGCCGGACGCGCAGACCCCGCGCAACATGATGGGTTTCAAGGACGGCACCCGGAACATCGCGGGCACCGACACCGCCGCCCTGGACAAGCATGTGTGGGTGAGCGGGAAGGCGGGCCCGGCGTGGCTGGCCGGCGGCTCGTACCTGGTGGCGCGCCGCATCCGGATGCACATCGAGACCTGGGACCGCACCTCGCTCAAGGAGCAGGAGGACGTCTTCGGCCGGGACAAGGGCGAGGGCGCGCCGCAGGGCAGACAGCGCGAGCACGACGAGCCCAACCTGAAGGCGATGCTGCCCACCGCGCATGTCCGGCTGGCGCATCCGGACTCCAACGGCGGGGCCCGGATCCTGCGCCGCGGCTACTCCTTCACCGATGGCACGGACGGTCTGGGGCGGCTGGACGCGGGGCTGTTCTTCCTCGCCTACCAGCACGACGTACGGGACGGGTTCGTGCCCGTACAGCGGCGGCTGGCGCGGACCGACGCGCTCAACGAGTACATCCAGCACGTGGGTTCGGCGCTCTTCGCCATCCCGCCGGGCGTCCGGGACGCGGACGACTGGTGGGGCAGGGCGCTGTTCTCCTGACGGACTGACGGACTCATCCAGGAACCCTCGACAAGGAAGGCGAACCTCGTGTTCGGCAATTACCTGATCGGTCTGCGCGAAGGGCTCGAAGCCAGCCTGGTGGTCTGCATCCTGGTCGCCTATCTGGTCAAGACCGAGCGCCGGGAGGCGCTGCGCCCGGTGTGGCTCGGGATCGCCGTCGCGGTCGCCCTGAGCATGTCCTTCGGCGCGGCGCTGGAGTTCGGCTCGCAGGAGCTGACCTTCGAGGCGCAGGAGGCGCTGGGCGGTTCGCTGTCGATCGTGTCGGTGGGTCTGGTGACCTGGATGGTGTTCTGGATGCGGCGCACCGCCCGCCATCTGAGGTCCGAGCTGCACAGCAAGCTGGACGCGGCGCTCGCGATGGGCACCGGGGCACTGGTGGCCACGGCCTTCCTCGCGGTCGGCCGGGAGGGTCTGGAGACCGCGCTGTTCGTGTGGACGGCGGTGCGGGCGAGCAACGACGGTACGGCGGACCCGCTGATCGGCGTGGTCCTGGGCCTGGTCACCGCGGTGGTGCTGGGCTGGCTGTTCTACCGGGGCGCGCTGCGGATCAACCTGGCGAAGTTCTTCACCTGGACCGGTGCGATGCTGGTCGTGGTGGCGGCGGGGGTCCTCGCGTACGGCTTCCACGACCTCCAGGAGGCCGACTGGCTGCCCGGGCTGCACTCGCTGGCATTCGACATCAGCTCCACCATCGCGCCGGACTCCTGGTACGGCACGGTGCTGAAGGGCGTCTTCAACTTCCAGCCGGACCCGACCTGGCTCCAGGTGTGGATGTGGGCGCTCTACCTGGTCCCCACGCTCGCGCTGTTCCTCCGCCCCGGTAGGGTGTCGCCGTCCACAGCAGCCCCCACGAATCGGGAGCCGGAGCCCCATGACACGCAGGTCGCCCCGTCGGCAACTGGCAGTTCCGACCGCAGCGGTGGTACTGACGCTGGGGATGACGCTCACGGGGTGCATGACGGTGCACGGCGAGCGGGAGAACATTCCGTCGGTGGACAAGGCTGAGGCGCCCAAGGCGCTCAAGCGGTTCACCGACACCTACAACAAGGCGTACCGGGAGCTGGATCCGGCGCTGGCGAGCCAGGTGGAGACGGGCCCGCTGGAGGCCATCACCACGGCCGACCTCAAGGCCCAGCACGCGAGCTCGCCCGACGGCAACCCCAAGTACCCGTCGCTGGAGCTGTCCGACGTCACCTACCGCATCCCCAAGCAGGTGGGCTGGCCGAAGTTCTTCGTCGCGGACACCGACAGCAACCGCGACGACAACCGCTGGCTGTTCGTCTTCACCCGCGGCGGTGCCGATGAGCCGTGGAAGGCCGCGTATCTGTCGATCCTCAGCCAGGACGAGGTGCCGGACTTCGCGACCGACAAGGACGGCTGGGCCAAGCCGGTCCGGGCCGCCGGGCCGGCCCCGAAGCTGGCCACCCGGCCGGACAAGCTGAGCGCGGAGTACGCCGACTACCTGATGACGGGCAAGGGCTCGGTCTTCGCCGACGGCCAGTCCACGTCGGGGCTGCGGGACACCCGGAAGAAGTACCTGCGCACGCCGAAGTTCTGGACCGAGTACATCGACAGCCCGGCGCAGGGCGCGCAGGACGCCCCGGTGGGGCTGCGCACCTCGGACGGCGGGGCGATCGTGTTCTTCGCCTCGCACCACCGGCAGAAGCAGACCATGGCGAAGGGGTTCCGGCCCAACCCGGATCCGCAGATCAAGGCGCTGATGACGGGGGAGGCGAAGAAGGCGGTGACGCTGACCCGCATCGCGGAGTCGGCGGTACGGGTCCCGGCGAAGGACGCGGCCGACCCGAAGGTGGTCTTCCTCAACCGCCTGGAGGGCGTAACCGCCGCGAAGGGCGAATAGGCCCGTGGGGTTTCGTCGTCGGGTGCGGGCCGGTGGGTGGGGTGTGCCCACCCGTTCCGCCCCGCAGAACGATTGCCCACACCCCTGCCTTACCGCCCCATGGGCCAAGCGGCCGTCTCCCGATCCTCGCCCGCGAAGCGGGCACACGCATCGGTGAGCGCCTCCAGCAGCGTCAGCGGATCCGGCAGCGCCCGCTCCGGCCCGAGCACCCATCCCACATGCCCGTCCCCGGGCAGCCTCGCGGGCGGCACCAGCACATAGCTCCCCCGGCAGTGCCACCGCAGCCCCGGATGCTCATCCATCGTCTCCGGATGGCAGTCCAGCTCACACGGCCACCACTCGTCCTCGTCGTCGGGCGTACCCCGCGTGGCCGTGAAGAAGAGCATCCGGCCCTGCTGGAGATCGCCGCTGCTCGTGGCCACGGGCCCGACCTCGACCTCGGCCTCCCCCAGCCGCTCCAGGGCCAGCCGCCCCGCGTCCGCGGGCACGTCGAGCACATCGTGGACGATGCCGGTGGCGGTGATGAAGTTGGCCTGCGGATCGGCGCGCAGCCACTGCGTGACCTTGTCCGGGTCCGTCGTCGCCTGGGTCTGCCAGGCGAACGAGACGGGGTGGCGGGCCGGGGTGGGACAGCCGATGCGGTCACAGGAACAGCCGTAGCCGGAGGGGTGCGCGGCCGGCGCGAGTGGGAAACCCGCCGCCGCGGCGGCCATGAGCAGATCCTCGCGGACGCCCCCGGCGCCCGCTCCCGTGCCCTGGTCGCCGCCCGCTCCGCTCCTCGGCCGGCGCAGCCACTGGGAGAACCTGCCCTTGCGTTCCATCTACCGCCTCGCTTCACCGCCGGTACCGGCGGTACCGCCGGTACCCGATCAATGCTGCCACCATCCTGCTCCGGAAGTGGCCGGTGTCCGCATCCGGGGTGGTGAGAGCACCCCGACCGGGTGCCGATATCAGGGCATAACGGATGTCGCGCCCCTAGCGTGCCATTTATGATCAGCAGGCATTTTCTGACCGCCGTCGTGGTGCTGGGCCTGTCCATACCGGCGGCCGTCGCGGCCCACCCCACCGCTCGTCCGTCCGTACGACGCCTCATACCCCCGGCCGCCGAACCGGCCCGCCCCGACCTCCAGCCCGCGCTCACGACGCCGTCGTCCCGTAAGCCCGCCGTCGTCTACACCGCGCACCGCGGCGGCGCCCTGGAAGTGCCCGAGAACAGCATGTCCGGGCTGGCCAGCGCCTTCAGCAGGCATGACGTCCAGGTCCTGGACTTCGACAGCCGCATGCTGGCGGACGGCACGCTCGTGGTGATGCACGACGCCACGCTGGACCGCACCACCGACCGGACCGGGCCCGTGCGGGCCCTGACCACCGCCCAGTGGCGCGACGTCCGGCTGCGCCCCGACCCCTCGCTGCGCGGCACCTGGCGACCCGAGCGGCCGCCGACCGTCGCCGAGGTGCTGGACCGGTTCGGCGGCCGGATCACCCTGATGGTGGAGGCCAAGGACCCGGAGAGCCTGCCGCGGCTCGCGAAGATGATCCGCGACCGGGGGCTGATCCACTCCGTCTACGTCAACAGCAACCGCCCCGAGGTGGCCCGCGAGGCCCACCGCGAGGGGCTGCTGACCCAGCTGTGGCGGTCCGCCCGGCAGATGCGCACCGACACCCCGCGCGACTGGCGCGGAGTCGTCGATCTGCTGGACGTCGACTACCGGGCGCGCGACAAGGACGTACGGCGGGCCGTCGCCTCCGGGATACCGCGGGTGTGGGCGCACACCGTGGACACCCCGGCGCAGCGGGACCGGATGCTGCGGCTGGGCTGCGACGGCATCATCACGGACGCGCCGGGACGGCTGATCTCCACGCCCGTACGAACGCCACGGGCGCCCGGCGGGGGATGAGCGGCAGTCCGCGGTAGGCGGACCGACCGCAGGGCCCGCCCGTGGGCCACGCGGACCGACCGCAGGGCCCGCCCGCAGGCACGCGGACCCACCAGCAGGGCCCGGCCCCGGGCGCGCCGACCGACCAGCAGGACCCGGCCCCGGGCGGCGAGGCCGACCCTGGATGAGGCCGACCCTGAGGGCAGCGGGACCCCGTGAGGCCCCCGGTCCCGGCCCCGGGCGGTGGCCCCGGACGACGGCCCAGCCCCCGGTCCGCGCGACGGGGCGGCCCTGAGGGCAGCGGACCGCGCGGCGGGGGCGGCCCTGGGGGCGGCGGACCGCACGGCAGGTTCCCGGCCCAGGCGCCGAAGGCGCCGCCCAGGGGCAGCGCGGCCCCCGCGAGAGGCCCCGGCCCAGGCGCCGAAGGCGCCCCCTCCCGCCGGTAGAATCCCCCGAATGCACGCCCCCGACGCCGCCCCCACCGACGAGACGCCGCACACCGCGCTCGCCGGGCTCCTCGACGGTCTGCCGCCCCGCCAGGCGGCTCAGGCGGTCGACCGGCTGATCGGCCACTACCGGGGGCGCACCCCGACCGACGCGCCCGTGCTGCGCGACCGCTCCGACGTCGCCGCGTACGCCGCGTACCGGATGCCCGCGACCTTCGAGGCCGTGCGGGCCGCCCTCGACGCCTTCCGCGCCCGTACGCCCGACTGGGCCCCGGCCACGCACATCGACATCGGCGGCGGTACGGGCGCGGCCAGTTGGGCGGTGGCCGCCGCCTGGCCGCGGGCCGGGCACACCACCACGGTCCTGGACTGGGCCGAGCCCGCGCTGGCCCTCGGCCGCGAACTGGCCCGGCAGGCGCCCTCCGAGGCGCTGCGCACCGCCCGCTGGCAGCGCCGGGCCATCGGCGACGGCCTCGCGCTGCCGGACGGGACCGATCTGGTCACCGTCAGCTACGTACTGGGCGAGCTGACCGAGGCCGACCGGCACGCCGTCGTGGCCGAGGCGGCGCGCGCGGCGCGGGCCGTGGTGCTGATCGAACCGGGCACCCCGGACGGCTATCTGCGGATCCGCGAGGCCCGGGACCGGCTGCTGGCGGCCGGGCTGCGGATCGTCGCCCCCTGCCCGCACGGCGCGTCCTGCCCGATCGAACCCGGCGCCGACTGGTGCCACTTCGCCACCCGGGTCCGCCGCTCCTCCCTCCACCGGCGGGTCAAGGGCGGTTCGCTGCCGTACGAGGACGAGAAGTTCAGCTATGTCGCGGCCGTGCGGTTCGACGCGACGCCCGCCGGGGCGCGGGTGGTGCGCCGTCCGCAGATCCGCAAGGGCCAGGTGCTGCTGGACCTGTGCGCGCCCGAGGAGGGGCTGGGGCGGGCCACGGTGACCAAGCGTCAGGGGCCGCTGTACCGCGCCGCCCGCGATGTGTCCTGGGGCGATGCCTGGCCCCCCGAGGCTGAGCCGCCGCACTAGGCGCTCCGCCAGTCGCTCCGCTGGATGCCCTGACCTGCCGTCGATCGTCCACGCCACCGTCGTGGCCGCTCACCTCCACGCAGCGGAGCCGCGCACCGACACAGCCCCGCGCCTCCGGCGGATTTTTCCCCTACCCGCCCCTTCCCGAACCAGGGGCTTCGCCCCTGGACCCCAGAACCCCGGTTTCGAGTGGAGGGAAGCAGCCCGCCGCAGCATCACGAGCCGCCGGACACCGCCTGGCCCGCGGCCAGTGCGGAGGAGCACCCCCCGTCACCAGGGACTTCGCCCCTAGACCCCGGCACCTGGGGCGGAGCCCCAGTTTCGGGAAGGGTCAGGGAATAGCCCGCCGCAGGCGTACGCGTACCGCCGGGCGCCACCTAACCCCCTGCCGGGGCGGGGGTGAAGGTGACCGGGAGGGAGACCAGGCAGCGGTACCAGAGGGAGTCCATCCACTGGAGCTCATCGGGCTCGACCGCCAGCTCCAGGTCCGGCACCCGGTCGAGCAGCACCTCGATCGCCGTCTCCGAGATGATCTTGCCCAGGTCGGGCGCATGCGCCGGGCAACCGTAGTCGCCACCGGAGAAGGACACATACGCGTTGTTCCCGGCGTAGCCCACCGTGGAGTCGGGCCACAGCAGCGGGTCCGCGTTGGCGGCGGCGAAGCCGAGGACGAGGAGGTCACCGGCGCGGATGCGCTGGTCCCCGAGCGTGGTGTCCCGGGTGGCGAAGCGGCCGATGACGTTCTGGAGCGGGGAGTCCGCCCACAGCACCTCGTTCATGGCCTCGCCGATGCTGCGGCGGTTGCCCGCGAGGGTCATGGTGAACCGGTCGTCGGTGAGCATCAGCCGGACGGTGTTGCCGATCCAGTAGGACGTGGCGGGCATGCCCGCGGCGATCATCACCATCAGGTCCCCGACGAGTTGCTCGTCGGTGAGGTCCGGGGAGTTCTCGATGTACCGGGAGGTGACGTCCGGGCCGGGCTCCTCGCGCTTGGCCGCCACCAGCCGCTGCACCACCTCGGCGGCGCGCTGCTGGGCGGCCATGGCCTCGTCGTTGGAGAGCAGCGAGACGGTCACCGCCTCCGCCATGTACTCCAGCTGATCCTCGGGCAGGCCGTACATCGTGCCCATGGCGAGGGCGGGCACCGAGTAGACGTAGTCGAAGACCAGGTCCGCCTTGCCGCTGCCGACGAACTTGTCGATCAGCGAGTCGGCGAAGCGCTCGCAGTGCCGGCGCAGTTCGAAGGGGTCGACGGAGGCGAGGGCGTCGCTGACGGCCGCCGAGCGCCGCCGGTGCTCGTCCCCCTCCGTGAAGTGGATCATGGGGCTGTGGGCCACCCAGGGCATGAGGGGCCAGTCGGACGGCACCTCGTCCCAGCGGTTCCAGCGGCGTGAGTCGCGGCCGAAGGTCTGGACGTCGGTGACGACCTGGCGTATCTCGCGATAGCCGAGGACGAGCCAGGCGGGGACGTCGGACTCCAGCAGGACCGGGGCGACCTGCCCGTGGTCGCGCCGCATCCGCTCATAGCTCTCGGTCGGATTCCGCAGGTACCGCTCCCCGTACAGCAGTGCGGGGCCGGTGGAGGAGGGGTCGGCGTGGGCGGGGCAGCCGGGGGGCGGCGCCGCCGGGCCCGGGTCGCCGGGCGCGTCCTCCGCGCCCGGTTGGTCCTGGGGGTCCGAAGAGTCCTGCGGGTCCTGGAGGTTCGTCACAGCGGTCTTCCTCATGGCGGTGGAGCAGCGCGGCCGTCCGGGGGTACACGGCAGTTGCACAGGCTAACCAAGCGATCGGATCAGGCCAACTGTCCTGACATCACCGACCGGTGAAGACAGGTCAGTCCGAGGCGCGCGGGCCAGTGCCATCAGCCCGAGAGCGCGGGCCAGTGCCATCAGCCCAGGGCCACGGCCCGACGCCGTCAGCCCAAGGCGCGGGCCAGCGCCGTGGCCGCCGCCGCGCGGGGCGCGCTGTCGCCGGGGCGGCGGCGCGGATGCACGGTGGTGGCGAGCAGCACCAGATAGGCCCCGCGGGCCCGGTCCACCACCAGGCTGGTCCCGGTGAACCCGGTGTGCCCCGCGGCGCCCCGCCCCGCCAACTCCCCCATGAACCACGCCTGGTCGACCTCGAAGCCCAGCCCCGGCGCGGTCAGCATCAGCCCGGTGGACTCCGGCGACAGCACGGGCCCGCCCCCGGCCAGCAGCGCCCGGCACAGCACGGCCAGGTCCCCGGCGGTCGAGAAGAGCCCGGCGTGCCCCGCGACCCCGCCCAGCGCCCAGGCGTTCTCGTCGTGCACCACACCCCGCAGCATCCCCCGGTCCAGCTTGCCCCAGGGCCGCCGCTGGTCCTCGGTGGCCGCGATCCGGGGGAGCCAGGAGGCGGGCGGGTTGAAGCGGGTGGCGGTCATGTCCAGCGGGCCGGTGACCGTCTCCTGGACGAGCCGGTCAAGCGGTTGCCCGGCCGATCGCTCCAGGACGCGCTGGAGCAGCAGGAAGTTGAGGTCGGAGTAGCGGCGGGCGGTGCCGGGCGGGGTGACCGGCGGCTCGGCCGCGAGCCGGGCCAGCGCCCGCTCCCGCCCGTCCTCCTCGTACAGCGGCAGTTCGGGGATCAGCCCGGAGGTGTGGGTGAGCAGCTGCCGCACGGTGATGGCGTGCTCGGCGGCGGCCGTGCACTCCGGGGCGTACCCGGCCACCCGCCCGTCCAGCGAGATCAGCCCGCGCTCGACGGCCCGCAGCGCCACGATGGTGGTGAACAGCTTGGTGAGCGAGGCGAGGTCGAAGACGGTATCCCGGCGCACCGGCTCCCACCGCTCGCGCGGCAGCTCCACGCCCCGGTCGGAGGTCTCGTCGTACGCCGCGTGGCGCACCGCCCAGCCGAAGCACTCCTCGGCCAGCGGGCCGGAGCCGGTCCCGGCGGCCAGTGCCACCCCGGAACACCAAGGGCGCTCCCCCTCGGGAAGCGCCCTGACGGTCTCCAGCAGCCGGGTCAGACCACGGTCACGCTGTGCTTCGTACGTCGCTGCCACGGACGGCAGAGTCCCATGAAGCAGGCCATGGCCGCGAGCGCGCAGCACAGCTGGACGACGGCCATCGGCACCGCCGTGGTCTCGCCCGCGATCCCCACCAGCGGGGAGGCGACCGCGCCCAGCAGGAAGGTGGAGGTGCCCAGCAGCGCGGAGGCGGAACCGGCGGCGTGCGGGGTGCGCATCAGCGCCGAGGCGTTGGTGTTCGGCATGGCCAGACCCATCGACGACATCAGCACGAACAGACAGGCCGCGACCGGCCCCAGACCGGCCTTGCCGAAGACCCCGGCGGAGAGGACCAGCAGCGCGGTCGCCGCGAGGGCGATCAGCGTCAGCGCCACGGCCAGCACCTTGTCCATGTTGACGCGGCCGACGAGCACCCGGCCGTTGATCTGGCCCATGCCGATGAGGCCGATCGAGTTGAGCCCGAAGAGGAGGCTGAAGGTCTGCGGCGAGGCGCCGTAGATCTCCTGGACGACGAAGGACGAACCGGAGACATAGGCGAAGAGGGCGGCGAAGGCGAAGCCGCCCGCGAGCATGTATCCGGCGAAGACGCGGTCGGCGAGCAGTCCGCGCATCGTACGGAGCGTCTGGCCGAGCCCGCCGTCGTGGCGGCGCTCCGCGGGCAGGGTCTCGCCCAGGAAGCGCCAGACGACGAGGGTGAGCAGGGCGCCGATCACGGTGAGGACGACGAAGACGCCGCGCCAGTCGGTGAAGCGCAGGATCTGCCCGCCGATGACGGGCGCGGCGATGGGCGCGACGCCGGAGATCAGCATGAGAGTGGAGAAGAAGCGGGCCATCGCGATGCCGTCGTACAGGTCGCGGACGACGGCGCGGGCGATCACGATCCCCGCCGACCCGGCGAGCCCCTGGAGCAGCCGGAACCCGATGAGCAGCCCGGCGGTGGGCGCGAAGGCGCAGATGGCGGTGGCGATGACGTAGATCACCATGCCGATGAGGAGGGGACGGCGGCGGCCCCACTTGTCGCTCATCGGGCCGACGACGAGCTGGCCGAGCGCCATGCCCATCAGACAGGCGGTGAGGGTGAGCTGGGCGGTGGCGGCGGAGCTGTGGAGCGCGTCGGTGACCTCCGGCAGGGCCGGGAGGTACATGTCCATCGAGAGGGCGGGGAGAGCGGTGAGCCCGCCGAGGACGAAGGTGACGAGGAGGCTCGTACGGCGCTGCGCGGTCGAAGCGGTGACCTGGGGCGCGGCGGCGGAGGGGGGAGAAGAGGGTTCGGGTCTGGGAGCCCGGGAGGGAGCGGCGGCCGTTTGGCCGGGCTGCTGCATGCTGACCTTCCATGAGTCGTTGAATCGTTGTCTATGCTCTCAGCTGAATTGGAGTGCTCACGACCGAATAAGCACCGAACAAGCCAGGGGTGAGGATGTCCGGACCGAAGGCCGAGCCCGTGCGGTGGGGGATCCTGGCGACCGGTGGCATCGCCGCGTCGTTCACCACAGATCTGCTGGAGATGGCGGACGCGCAGGTCATGGCGGTGGGATCGCGCAGCCCGGAGTCGGCGAAGCGGTTCGCGGAACGGTTCGGGATACCCCGGGCCTACGGCGGCTGGGAGGAGCTGGCCGCCGATGACGACATCGATGTGATCTATGTCGCCACCCCGCACTCGGCCCATCGGACGGCGGCCGGGCTGTGTCTGGAGGCGGGGCGTGCGGTGCTGTGCGAGAAGCCGTTCACGCTCAATGTCCGCGAGGCCCAGGAGCTGGTGGACCTCGCCCGGACCCGGGGCCGCTTCCTGATGGAGGCGATGTGGACGTACTGCGATCCGGTCGTCCGCCGGATGACCGAGCTGATCCACGACGGCGCGATCGGCGAGGTCCGGGCGGTCCACGCGGACTTCGGGCTGCCCGGCCCGTATGCCCCGGACCACCGGCTGCGCGATCCGGCGCTGGGCGGCGGCGCCCTGCTGGACCTCGGCGTCTATCCGGTGTCCTTCGCCCAGCTGCTGCTCGGCGAGCCGGACGAGGTGCGGGCGGTGGGACAGCTCTCCCCCGAGGGCGTGGATGTGAACACGGGCCTGGCACTGGGCTGGGACGGCGGGGCGGTGGCGCTGCTGTCCTGCTCGATCACCGCCGATACGCCGATGACAGCGGCGGTGACGGGCACGGCGGGGCGGATCGAGTTCCCGCGCGGCTTCTTCCACCCCGAGCGCTTCGTACTGCACCGGCCGGGCCGGGATCCGGAGGAGATCACGGCGGTGGACGGGCTGCGCTCCTACCAGCGGGAGGCGGCGGAGGTGATGCGCGCGCTGCGCGCGGGCGAGACGGAGTCCCCGCTGGTGCCGCTGGACGGCACGCTGGCGGTGATGCGGACGCTGGACGCGGCGCGGGGGCGGCTGGGGGTTCGGTACCCCGGGGAGGGCTAAGGGGTTTCCGGCGGTACGCGTACGCCTGCGGCGGGCCACGCGGCGGAGCCGCATATCGGTGCTTCCCCCTCCCCGCCCCTTCCCGAAACTGGGACTCCGCCCCAGACCCCGCTCCTCAATCTCCCCCAGCTACCGCTGGGAGGTGCCCCCTGAGGGGCTGGAGGGCGGGGCTCCGCCCCAGACCCCGGGGTCTGGGGGCCGAAGCCCCTGCCACGCGCCGGACACCCCGTAGTGGCTCAAGCCATTAGCTCGCACCCGTGCCGCAGTCGGTGCGGATCACGGGGCTGGCCGCCCAGGACTCGCCGACAGGCGTCCCGTCGACCTCGATCCTGATGGCGAGCCGGTAGTTGTAGGTGCCGGTCCGGCCCCGCGGGCAGAGATCCGAGACCGGTGCGCCCTCCTGGCGCTGTCCGCCGGTCCACTTCGTGTGCCGGGGGGCGCTGTAGCCACGCCAGCCCGACCAGCTGTCCCGCTCCAGCCGGTAGATCTGGCGCATCCTCTCCGGCCGCCCGTGGCAACGGGTGGCGAACCCGTCGCCTCCGATACGGGCGCGCGGGCGCGCCCCTCCGACGACGATCTCCCCCTCGACCTCGATGGGTTTGACGGTGGTGGTGCACCACCAGCCGCGGACCCGCACGATCCGCTCCTCCTCGCACCGGGCGGGAGAGTCCGGGTGCCGGAAGTCGACGACGCGCTTGGAGTCCGGGTTCTTGGGTGCCGCGTCGACGTCGCCCACGGTCATGTGCACCGAACCGTCGTCCATCTCCTCCGCGCGGTAGGCGAGTCGAGTCGTGACCGGCGGCGAGGTCGAGGCCGGAGCCGAAGTCGGGCGATCCGATGTCCGCGAGGCACACGGTTCTGGCCGCTCCGGCAGCGCCGCGCTCCCCGGCTCGCGGGCGCCCTTACAGCCGCTCAGCCCCAACACGGTCACGGTCACCAGGACACCCCGGACTATCCAGCCACGGCCACGCATCGCCGTCTCCCCGTACTCGATCGCCACAATGGCGGCCACCGTAGCAAGGCCGCGACGAACCCCCGTGAGGGCCGGTGTTACGGCGATGAGTTAAGAGGTCACTCCATCGGACCATTCTTCGGTCCGTTGGTGCCGCGGGAAATGATGCCGCCGCATTCCCGCCGACCTTATGCTGCCTTTCACGCGTCTTATGCGCCCACCAGAGCCGCCTTTACCACTCACCCCGGCCCTCATCAGAAATGACGTATGGCAGGAGCACCATGAGTAAGCGCAAACTCAACGTCAGAAAAGTCATCGTGTTGATCGCAGCGGGGATCGCCGGGCTCGTACCGGTGGCCACGGCCTGCTCAACCGCTGCTGATCCCCCACAGGCTGACCGTACGTCGGCCACGCACACACCCGGAGCACAGAGCGAGGGCCGACTTCCACCGGGCTTCACATCACGGTACGCACAGGTCAATGGATTCCGCATGCATTACGTGCGAGGAGGCAGCGGGTCTCCCGTCGTGCTGCTGCACGGTTTCCCGCAGACCTGGGCCGAGTGGCGAGAGGAGCTCGGCCCCCTCGCGAAAGACCACACGGTCATCGCCGTCGATCTGCCCGGAACCGGCGAGTCCGGGTTCCCGAAGAGCGGCTACGACACGGCTCAGATGGCCAAGGACGTGCACTCACTGCTCGAACAACTGCGCTTGAACAAGGGAATCCAGGTCGTCGGCCATGACATCGGCCTGTGGGTCGCCTACCCATACGGCGCACAGTGGCCCCGAGAAGCCGCCGCATGGCCGTGCTGGAGGCGCCGATTCCTGACGACAAGATTTACGACTTCCCGGCCCTGAATCCCACGGGCGGACCGTCGGAGTGGCAATTCGGACTGTTCCAGGAAAAGCCACTGGCCGAGAATCTCATCGAGGGACACGAACGTGCCTTGGTCGAGGGATTCATCGGCCAGTACCTGGCAGTGAAGTCGGCCTTCACCCCGGCCGACTACGAGTTCTACGCCCGATACCTGCGACGCCGGGCGCGTGACCGCGTGGATGAACATGTACCGGGCGCTCTACACCAACATCGATCAGAACAAACAGTTCCGGGCCAAGGGAAAGCTGCCGATGCCGGTCCTCGCGATCGGCGGGCAGAAGGCTCTGGCCGGAAGCGTCGCCGACCAGTGGCGCGCCTACGCGACACACGTCGAAGGCAGGGTAATCCGTGGTTCCGGTCACTGGATCACCGAGGAGAAGCCTCATGAGCTGACCAGAATGCTGCGCCAGTTCCTGCGGTAACCGCCAACGGCCCGGGGTCGGTGTCCTCTTTGTGGGGCCGGTGGCTCTTTGAAGGCGGGGCCCGCGGCGCCGGTCGGCGCCGCGGGCCCCCATCGCCCGCCCGTCAGACCTGCTTCAGGCCGGGGTTCCCGGCCTCGCTGACGAGCGACGCCGCCGTGGTGAGCGGCGCGCCCTGGGTCGTGACCGCGGAGACAGTCTTGTAGTCGGCCCGTGCCCGCTCCTCGTCCAGCGAGACCGTCACATAGCCGCGCCGGCCGTTGTAGAACTTCATATGCGGGTTGGCGGCCATGTAGGTGGCCCAGTTGTCGGGCTTGTCGGCGCCGTCCTTGCCGCTGCTGATGGAGGTGCCGACGAACTCCACGCCCAGGGTCCGGGAGCCCGGGTCGTCGAAGTCCTTCTTGATGTCGAAGGCGTAGTGCACATGGACATCGCCGGTCAGGACGACGAAGTTGGCCAGGCCCGCCTTCTCGACACCGGCCAGGATCCGCTCCCGGGAGGCGGGGTAGCCGTCCCAGGAGTCCATGGAGAGCTTGGAGCGCGCGGCCGTGGTGTTCTTCCGCTGGGAGAAGGTGACCTGCTGCGGCAGCACGTTCCAGGTGGCGGTGGAGCGCTGGAAGCCGTCGAGCAGCCAGCGCTCCTGGGCGGCGCCGGTGAGGGTGCGCGAGGGGTCCTCGGACTCCGGCCCCGGGTACTGCCAGCCGTCGCCGTACGCCTGGTTGGAGCGGTACTGGCGGGTGTCGAGGATGTCGAACTGGGCCAGCTTGCCGTAGTGGAAGCGGCGGTAGAGCCGCATGTCGGCGCCGTTCGGCTGCTGCGGCATCCGCAGCGGCATGTTCTCCCAGTACGCCCGGTAGGCGGCGGCCCGGCGGATCAGGAACTCGTCGGACGGGCCGCCGTTCTCGTCGATGTCGCCCGCGTAGTTGTTCTCGGTCTCGTGGTCGTCCCAGGTGACGTACCAGGGGAAGGCGGCGTGGGCGGCCTGGAGGTCCTCGTCGGACTTGTAGAGCGCGTAGCGCAGCCGGTAGTCCCCGAGCGTCATGGTCTCCTTGTTGAACACCGCGGGGAGGGTGCGGTCGGTGTAGCCGCGGGCGCCGCCCGCGGCGTTGACCGCGTACTCGTACTGGTAGTCGCCCACGTGGAAGACGGCGTCCAGGTCCTCCTGCGCCAGGTGGCGGTAGGCGGTGAAGTAGCCGTCGTGGTACGCCTGGCAGGACACCAGGCCGAAGCGGACCTCCTGGACCTTGGCGCCCTGGGCGGGGGTGGTGCGGGTGCGGCCCACCGGGCTGGTCCAGTCCCCGGCCTTGAAGCGGTACCAGTAGACGCGGCCCGGTTCGAGCTCCTTGGCGTCCACGTGCACCGTGTAGTTGAACTCGGCATGCGCGGTGGCTGTCCCCCGGCGGGCGACGCGGCTGAACTTCTCGTCGCGGGCGATCTCCCACTCGACCTTGACGGTGCCCTCCTCGGGCAGCCCGTTGCCCGGCTCGTAGGGGCGGGGCGCCAGCCTGGTCCACAGCACGACGGCGTCGGGCAGCGGGTCGCCGGAGGCCACGCCGAGCGTGAACGGGTTGTCGGCGAGGGCGCGCGGCGACACCTGCGCGGCGTGGGCGCTGGGCAGGTTGGTGGTGAAGGCGAGCGCGGCGGCGGCTCCCGTCACGGTGAGGAAGCGGCGGCGTCCCAATGTCGCGGCCGCCGCTCGTATGGCGCGCTGATGCGAGTCGTGTGCCATGTGCTCTCCCCTGGCTCGTGGCGTCAGAGGAATTGGAGTGTCGGGGGACGGCCGGGTGTTTGCGTGCACACGACATGGATATGACCGCTCGGTGAGCTCCATTGCCGGAAGGGACCTTTACGGCGAATCGGCGCCACCACATGGCGAACTGACGTGGCGTACGCTGCGGCGCCATGAGCGACGGACGTGTATCGGTGGTGTCGAAGGTGGCGGTGGTGACGGGCGCGGGCTCCGGGGTCGGCCGGGCCGTGGCGCTCGAACTCCTGGAGGCGGGCTGGTCGGTGGTGCTGGCCGGGCGCCGCGAGGAGGCCCTTGCCGAGACGGCGCGGCTGGCCGGTGGCGGCCCCCCGGCCCCCGTGGTGCCGACGGACGTGGCCAGTCCGGAGCGGGTGGACGCGCTCTTCGCGGCGGTGCGGGAGCGGTTCGGACGGCTGGATCTGCTGTTCAACAACGCGGGCAGCTTCGGCCCGCGCGGCGTGCCGGTGGAGCATCTGGCCTACGAGGACTGGCGGTCGGTCGTGGACACCAACCTCACGGGGGCGTTCCTGTGCGCACAGGCGGCGTTCCGGCTGATGCGCGATCAGGACCCCAGGGGCGGGCGGATCATCAACAACGGCTCGCTGTCGGCGCATGTGCCCAGGCCGGACAGCGTGGCGTACACGGCCACCAAGCACGCCATCACGGGGCTCACCAAGTCGCTGTCGCTGGACGGGCGCCGGTACGGCATCGCCTGCGGGCAGATCGACATCGGCAACGCGGCGACCGAGATGACCGAGCGGATGTCCGCCGGGGTGCCGCAGGCGAGCGGGGAGGTGGTGGCCGAGCCCGTGATGGACGTCGCGGACGTGGCACGTACGGTGCGGCATATGGCGTCGCTGCCCCTGGAGGCGAATGTGCAGTTCGCGACGGTCATGGCGACGGCGATGCCGTACATCGGCCGCGGCTGACGGATGAGGGAACGTCACCCGTCGTAGATAACCCTCCGATTGTGGAGATAATGTGAGGATGCGGGCAATTCACCCCATCGGCACAGCGGTTCCCGGACACCTCCTCGCCTCCCCCCGGACTGTTCGAGGACCGCTCGATATGGCAGGGTCGATTCCCACCGCGCCACATCCTTCACCGCTGCCCCACCACCGCCCCACACCGCGCCACACCGTCCCACCACCGCGCCACACCGTCCCACCACCGCCCCACACCGGCATCCGAACGAAGAGAGACCGCCGTGCGTTCTCTGCCGCTCACCCTGGTCGCCCGTCTGCTGCCCGTCGCCGTCCTCGCCGCCGCGGGGGTGGCCATGACGACGTCGGACGACTCGGATACGAGCGCCACCCCGGCGGGCCCCTCCCCCCAGACCTCGGCCCCGGCCACCGGCGCCGCCGCGCCGCGCTACGCCAAGCCGCCCGAGGAGGCGTGCACGGTCCTCCCGGAGTCGATGATCAAGGACCTCGTGCCGGGCGCCAAACCGGCCGGGAACGAGCTGAAGTCCAGCGACCTCAACCGCCGTACGGGCTGCTCCTGGCACGCGCTTGACGACTTCGACTACCGCTGGCTGGACATCGCCTACGACGTCAAGAGCGTCGCGGGGAAGGGGAAGCAGAAGAGCGAGGGCGGCAGCGCGGTGCCCGGCCTCGGCGACGACGCCTCGGTGACCGAGAAGACCACCGATGACGACGACCAGGGCATACGCGAGGCCGTGGTGACGGTCCACCAGGACAACGCCACGGTCACCGTGACCTACAACGGCGGCGACTTCGAGAGCCACAAGGCCGCCGACTCCGATGACATCCGTAAGGGCGCCATCGACGCGGCCAAGAAGGCGCTCGCCGCACTCGACGGCTGATTGCCTTGCTCAGTCCTTGATGAACATCAGCCGTACGGAAGTGTCCTTCTGAGTGAACGGTTACGATCGCGGGCATCGCAACCGAACTCTGGAGTCCCGCCGTGTCCGCCGCCCCCGAACCACGCCTGGGTATCGCCATCCTGACCATGGGCAACCGGCCCAGAGAGGTGGCCGCCCTCCTGGAGTCGGTCGCGAAGCAGGACGTACCCCCGGCCCGCGTCGTGGTCGTCGGCAACGGCTCCCCGCTCCCGGAGTTCCCGGAGTTCCCGGGCGAGGTGACCACGGTCGAGCTGGCGGAGAACCTCGGGGTCTCGGGCGGCCGTAACGTCGCCTGGCGGCGGCTGCGCGAGTTCGGCGACGTGGACGTGGTCGTCGACCTCGACGACGACGGGCTGCTGGTGGACGCCGACGTCTTCCGCCGGGTGCGCGATCTGTACGCCGCGGATCCGCGCCTGGGCATCGTGAGCTTCCGCATCGCCGACGAGACGGGCGAGACCCAGCGCCGCCACGTACCCCGGCTGCGCGCGTCCGACCCGATGCGCGGCGGCGAGGTGACCACCTTCCTCGGTGGCGCCCACGGCCTGTCGATGGCGATGCTGGAGCAGATCGGCGGCTGGCCGGACGAGTTCTTCTTCACCCATGAGGAGACCGACCTCGCGTGGCGGGCGCTCGACGCGCGCTGGAAGGTCGTCTATGCCCCCGAACTGCTGCTCCAGCACCCCCGGACCTCCCCCGCCCGGCACGCCGTCTACCACCGGATGACCGCCCGCAACCGGGTCTGGCTGGCCCGCCGCCACCTGCCGCTGCCGCTGGCCCCGCTGTACCTGGCCACCTGGACGCTGCTCACGCTCGCCCGCACCCGCTCCCTGACCGGGCTGCGGGCCTGGGCGGGCGGCTTCCTGGAGGGCCTGCGCACCAGCTGCGGGCGGCGCCGCCCGATGCGCTGGCGCACGGTCTGGCACATGACCAAGCTGGGCCGCCCGCCCATCATCTGACGGCCCGGCGGCCGGGCCGACGGCCTTACGGGGCCGACTCGAAGGCACCAACGCCCCTACGCGGTGTCCGGCGAACCGTGCCGCCTGCGGCGGGCTGTTCCCCTCCCCGCCCCTTCCCGATACCAGGGGCTCCGCCCCTGGACCCCAAAGCCCGAGTCGAAGCCCCGGCCACGCGGCGGAGCCGCACATCATTGAGACCGCGGAAAGCGACGGAGCCCCGATCCGCAGCCTGAGGCGAAGCCCCGGTTTCGGGGTCTGGGGCGCAGCCCCGGCGGGGCCCGGGGCGCAGCCCCCGTGGCGCCTGGGGCGGAGCCCCCGTGGGGCCTGGGGCAGAACCCCGGTGGGACCTGAAGCAGAGCCCCGGCCGGGCCCGAGGCGAAACCCCGGCGGGAGCTGAGGCGAAGCCCCCGTGGGATCTGGGGCGGAGCCCCCGTGGGATCTGGGCGAAACCCCGGCGGGGTCCGGGGCGAAACCCCCGCGGGGCCTGGGGCGAAACCCCCGCGGGGCCCGGGGCGGAGCCCCCGTGGGGTCCGGGGCGAAACCCCCGCGGGGCCCGGGACGAAGCCCCGGTTTCGGGGTCTGGGGCGAAGCCCCCGTGGGGCCCGGGGCGAAACCCCGGCGGGGCCCGGGGCGAAACCCCCGTGAGGCCTGGGGCGAAGCCCCGGTTTCGGGGTCTGGGGCGCAGCCCCGGCGGGGTCTGGGGCGGAGCCCCCGTGGGGTCCGGGGCGCAGCCCCGGTTTCGGGGAGGGGTGGGGTGGGGGCAGCCCGCCGTAGGCGTGCGGGTACCGCCGGGCGCCCCTAAGGCGTCAGCCCGAGGGTGGGGAAGACCGACGCCTCGAGGAAGCGCGTCAGATACGCGCGGTCGGCGGCCCGGCCCTCGAGCAGGTGGCGGACCCGCATCGCGCCGATCAGCTGGGTGGGGACGAACTCGAGGGCGGGGTTGTCCGCGGCCACCTCGCCACGCTCCACCCCCCGGCGGACCATCGCCTGGATCGTCTTCACCTCGTGCTCGATCAGCGCGGCGCGCAGCGCCTGGAGCAGATCGGGGTTCTGCAACGCGGCGTGCCCGAGGGCGTACACCAGCGCGGTGTCACCGCCGCACACCTCCCCCGCCTCGCCCACGGCCTCCGCGACGGCGCGCAGATCGCCCGCGAGGGAACCGGTATCGATGCCCTCCAGCGCGAAGGGGCGCTTGCAGGAGCGCAGCGCGGCGACGACGAGCTGGGGCTTGCTGCACCACTGCCGGTAGAGGGTGGAGCGGCTGGCGCGGGTGCGGGCGGCGACCGCCTCGATGGTGAGGGCCTCGTAGCCGCCCTCCTGGAGCAGTTCGAGGACCGCCTGATAGAACTCCTGCTCCCGCTCTGGGGTGATCTTGGAACGGCGCTGCGGCGCGTCCGTCTCCGGGCTCTGCGTCGCCATCGGGTCCTCCTCCTCGGTCCACCGGACTCCGGCTCCCTCCCCGACCACGCAGTGTACCGACACATCCGCGTACCGATACGCCCTTGTACCGATACACCTCCGCACCGGTACACTCTTGTATCGATACGTTTGTGTGCCGATAGCGCCACTGGTGGCAGGCAGGCAGACAGTGCCCAAGTGCCCAGAGGAAGGCACGGTGGATGAACCCGACCGTCATAGCCGTCGCGCTCGCGCTCGCCTCGGCCGTCGCCTACGCGACCGCGGCCGTGGCGCAGGAGCGGCTGGCCGCGGGCGGCCGGCCGGACCGCATGCCGCGGCTGCTGCTGCGCGGCGCCTGGTGGGGAGCGGTCGGCCTCAACTCCACCGGTGCCCTGCTGCATGTGGCCGCGCTGCGGTACGGACCGCTCACCCTGGTCCAGCCGCTCGGCGCGCTGACCCTGGTGGCGGCCGTCCCGCTGGGCGCGCGGCTCGCCGGGCGGCCGGTGGTCCGGGACGAGTGGCGGGGCGTGGTCCTCGCCCTGCTCGGCCTCGGCGCCCTGCTGCCGGTCACCGCCGGGGAGACCCCGCGCGAGACGCTGAGCCTGCCGGAGGCGGTCGGGCTCGCGGCCGTCGTGCTGGCGTTCATCGGGCTGTGCGTCCGGTCGGGGCACGGGAGTCGCGGGACACCGGGCCGCGGGCTACGATTCGCCACCGCGTCCGGGGTCGCCTCCGGCGTCGCCTCGGCGCTCACCCAGACCCTCACGGTGGCGCTCGCCGGCTCCCGCGCCCCCGAGGCGGCCCTGGTGTCCTGGCGGACCGCGGTCGTGGCCGTGCTCGTCGCGGCCTTCGCGGTGAGCGGTCTGCTGCTGTCCCAGAGCGCCTACGCCAGCGGCCTCGGCGCGCCCCTTGCCACCCTGACCCTGGCCAACCCGGTGGCGGCGGCCGCCATCGGGATCGTGCTGCTGGACGAGCGGTTCCGGGGCGGGCCGGGCGGCTGGGCCCTGGCCGCCGTGGGCGCGGCGGCGGCCGCCCGCGGGGTGGTCCTGCTCTCGCGGGCTCCGCGGTCGGGGGTGGGGACGCGCGGGGACACCGTGGTCGTACGGAAGTCCGGCGTACGCGATGCCGCCGTGGCCCTGCCGGAGACCGCCGTACGAGAGACCGCCGTACGCCAGGCCGCCCTGGAGACCGCCGTACGCCAGGCCGTCGCGCGCGAGGCCCTCGCCCCCGGCGAGCCAACGCGCGAGCCCGCCGCCGTCCCCCGGGAGCCGGTGCCCACGCCCCAGTGACCCCCGTGGCCCCATGACCCCCGTGGCCCCCATGACCCCCGGGCGTCGCGGGGCCCGCCGCCGTAAGGTTGACCGCATGGTGGACGCGAACGTGTCGACCTCGGCCGAGACCGCTGAGCAGGCGCTGGAACAGCTGCTCAGGGCCACCCACGAGGCGTCACCGGCGGAGCTCCCGGTGGCCCTGGACCGCTACACCGAGGCCATGGACATGGGCCGCGCGGTCGTCTTCCTGATCGACCTCCGGCAGCGGCTGCTGATGCCGCTCGAGGAGGGGGAGCCGCGCCTGGAGCTCGACCACTCCCTGGCCGGATTCGCCTACCGCACCGACTCGGTGCGGGTCGAGGAGGAGGTCTCGGGCGGGCTCACCGTATGGCTGCCGCTGATGAACGGCGCGGAGCGGCTCGGGGTACTTCAGCTGCGGATGGCCTCCCTGGACGGGCTCAGGCTCTGGCGCTGCCGGACGCTGGCCTCGCTCCTGGCCCTGGTCATCACGGCCAAGCGGACCTATATCGACACCTTCGCGCAGCGCACCCGCACCCGGTCCATGCAGTTGCCCACGGAGATGCTGCGGGCCTTCCTCCCGCCCCGCTCCATCGGCACCGGCCGGGTGGTCTCGACGGCCGTCGTGGAGCCCGCGTACGAGCTGGGGGGCGATGCCTTCGACCACTCGTTCACCGAGGACGTCCTGCACGCCACGATCCTCGACGCGATGGGCCACGACCTGGCGTCCGGGCTGACCACCTCCGTGGCGATGGCGGGCAGCCGCAACGCCCGGCGCACCGGCGCCGACCTGGCGGCGCTCGTCACCACCGTGGACGAGGCGCTGGCCAAATGGCTTCCGGACCAGTTCTGCACGGGCGTCTTCCTCCAGTTGCACATGCCCAGCGGGGCGCTGCGCTGGTCCAACTGCGGCCACCCCACACCGCTGGTCATCCGCCACCAGCGGCTGCTGGACAAGGAGCTGGAGCGGCCCGCCGAACCGCCGCTGGGGCTGCCCGCGCGGCTGTCGGACGCGCCCCGCCAGATCCATGAGACGACGCTGGACCCCGGTGACCGCGTCCTGCTCTACACCGACGGGGTCGTGGAGTCGCGCGACGAGGGAGGCGAGCAGTTCGGCCTGGAGCGCTTCGCCGACCACATCATCCGCTCGACGGCCGCCGGGCAGAACGCCCCCGAGGTGCTGCGCCTGCTCATCCACGCGATCCTCGACCACCGGCACAGCGAACTCAGCGACGACGCCACGATTTTGATGATCGAGTGGCATCCGCCGGGTCCATGAGCCGTCCACCCGATGTCCGATGACGACGCCTCCCGACCCCACGGCCCCCCGCGTCCGGCCGGACCCGCCGCCCGGCGCCCCCGGCCTGGCCACGGCCACGGTCGACGACCACGGCGTGCTGACCGGGTGGAGCGAGGGCGCGCGGCGGCTGCTGGGCTACCGCGCCGAGGAGGTCGTGGGGCGGCCGGCGGCCGAGCTGCGCGCCGAGCCGACCGCCGGGGACACCGCCGGGGGAGCCGGGCGCTGTCTGGCGGACGAGCCCCGGTGGAGCGGCCGGATCGCGCTGTGCCACCGGGACGGCCATCCGGTGGAGGTCGAGCTGCTGGCCCAGCGCGGTCCGGGCGGTCCGGGCGGTCCGGGCGGTCCGGGCGGTCCGGTGGGCGACGGACCCGCGGGCTGGCTCCTGGTCTCCGCCGCGCCCCTGGAACCACAGGAGCCGGGCGTACCGGCGGACCACGTGTTCGCCCAGTGCCCCTGCGTCCTGGCGCTCTTCGACACCGAGCTGCGGCTGGCGCGGGCGAACGCCTATATGCAGGCCGCCACCGCCCGCAGCGAGGAGCAGATGCGCGGGCTGCGGCTGACGGAACTGGTGGGGCACGGGGAGAGCGAGGGGGTCGAGCGGGCCATGCGGCGGGTGCTGGAGAGCGGCGAACGGCTGGAATTGGAGGCCCATCTGCGGGAGCCGGGCGATCGCCAGGAGCACGCCTGGTCGGTCTCCCTGGCCCCGCTGGCCAATCCCACCGGCGGGCTGCGCGGCGTGTGCTTCGCGGCCCGCGACACCACCGCCGAGCAGGAGGCCCGGCAGCGGCTCCAGCTGCTCAACGAGGCGGGGGCGCGGCTGAGCGGCCATCTGGACCTGGACCGGATCGCCCAGGAGCTGGCCGAGGTGGCGGTCCCCCGGCTCGCCGACTTCGCCAGCGTCGATCTGCTCACCTTCCTCCACGAGGGCGACGAGCCCCCGGAGGGGCCACTGCGCGAGCCCATCACCCTGCGGCGCGCGGCCCACCGGTCCGTCCTGGAGGGCGCCCCGGAGGCGCTGGTCGACGTCGGGAGCCTGGCCACGCATCCCGAGCACTCCCCCACCGCGGCGTGCCTGATCAAGGGCCGGGCCGCGCGGTACCAGGTGACGCCGTCCCTGCTGGCGCGCTGGGAGGCCACGGACCCCGGCCGGGCCGCCCGGATCCGCGAGCACGAAAGCCATTCGGTGATCGTGGCGCCGATGCGCGCCCGCGGGGTCACCCTCGGTACGGCCTTCTTCGCCCGCCACCGCACCCCGGCGCCCTTCACCGACGACGACACGCTGCTGGCCGAGGAGCTCACCTCCCGCGCGGCCGTCTGCGTCGACAACACCCGCCGCTATCTGCGTGAGCGCGGAACGGCCGAGGCCCTCCAGCGCAGCCTGCTGCCGCAGCGGCTGCCCGAGCTGACCGCGCTGGAGATCGCCTCGCGCTATCTGCCCTCGGGCGCCTGGGCCGGGGTGGGCGGCGACTGGTTCGACGCGATCCAGGTGTCCGGCGGCCGCGCCGCCGTGGTGGTCGGCGATGTCGTGGGCCGGGGCATCCACGCGGCCGCCACCATGGGGCGGCTGCGCACCGCCGTGCGCACCCTGGCCGACTGCGATCTGCCGCCCGGCGAGCTGCTGACCCACCTCGACGACCTGGTCACCCGGCTGTCCTCGGACGAGAGCCCCGAGAGCTTCGGATCCTTCGGCGCCACCTGTCTGTACGCGATCTACGACCCGGTCTCCCGGCGCTGCACCATCTCCGCCGCGGGCCATCCCGCACCGCTGGTGGCCGACCCGGGGGGCACCGCCGACCTGCTCGACCTGCCCACCGGCCCACCCCTCGGGCTGGGCGGACTGCCGTTCGAGACCATGGAGACGGAGCTGCCCGAGGGCAGTCTGCTCGCCCTCTACACCAACGGCCTGATCAACGGCCGCGAGCGCGAGATCGGCGCCGGGCTCGAGACGCTGCGCGACGTCCTGAGCCGCCCCGCGCCCTCCCTGGACGCGCTCTGCGACGACGTCCTGCGGGCCCTGCCCCCGACCCATCCCGACGACGACATCGCCCTGCTCCTCGCCCGTACCCGGGCACTCCACTCCGACCGGGTCGCCACCTGGGACATCCCGGCGGACGCGCCCGCCGTCGCCGAGGCCCGCCGGAGCACCACCGAGCAACTGATCGGCTGGGGTCTCGAGGAGACCGTCTTCACCACCGAGCTGATCGTCAGCGAACTGGTCACCAACGCGATCCGCTACGGCCGTCCGCCCATCCGGCTGCGGCTGATCCGCGACCGCGACCTCATCTGCGAGGTCTCCGACGCCAGCAGCACGGCACCCCATATGCGGCGGGCCCGGGTCTTCGACGAGGGCGGCCGGGGCCTGATGCTGGTGGCCCAGATGGCGACGCGCTGGGGCACCCGGCAGAGCACGGACGGCAAGACGATCTGGGTCGAGCAGGACGTATCCACGGACGCCACGAACTCCACGGACTCCACGGACTCCACGGACTCCACGGACTCCACGGACTCCACGGACTGAGGGGACCGGCTCCACGGGCTGAGGGGCACCGGCCCCCCGGGGCGCAGGGGCCGATTCCTGTCCGATTTGTCACCCTGGAAGGAGAGGCCCCGTCCACCGATCCGCTTCCGCGGCCGACCGGGCGATGCATGCGGCCCGCGGCCGCCCCCGGAAGGAGTTGCCATGGCCAAGGCAGTCGGCATCGACCTGGGCACCACCAACTCGGTGATCGCCGCATGGGAAGGCGGTGAGTCCTCGGTCGTTCCGAACTCCGAGGGAAGCCGCACCACACCGTCGGTGGTGGCCTTCACCGACACCGGTGAACGGCTGGTGGGGCAGCTGGCCCGGCGCCAGGCGATCCTCAACCCCAAGGGCACCATCTACTCGGCCAAGCGGTTCATCGGCCGCCACTACGACGAGGTCTCCGCCGAGGCCAAGGCGGTCGCCTACGACGTCGTCCCGGACGAGGGCGGCCTCGCCCGCTTCAAGGTGCGCGAGAAGCTGTACTCGCCGGAGGAGATCAGCGCCCAGGTGCTGCGCAAACTGGCCGACGACGCCGGGAAGCAGCTGGGCGAGCGGGTGACCGAGGCGGTCATCACGGTGCCCGCGTACTTCAACGACGCGCAGCGCAGCGCCACCAAGGACGCCGGTGAGATCGCCGGTCTGACCGTGCTGCGGATCATCAACGAGCCGACCGCGGCCGCCCTCGCCTACGGCCTGGACAAGAAGGGCCATGAGACCGTCCTCGTCTTCGACCTCGGCGGCGGCACCTTCGACGTGTCCATCCTGGACGTCGGGGACGGGGTGGTGGAGGTCCGCTCCACCGCGGGCGACAGCCATCTGGGCGGCGACGACTTCGACCGGCGGCTGGTCGACCATCTCGCCGACACGTTCCAGCGGGAGAACGGGATCGACCTGCGCCGGGACCCACAGGCACTCCAGCGGCTCTTCGAGGCCGCGGAGAAGGCCAAGACCGAGCTGAGCTCGGTGACCCAGACCCAGCTCAACCTGCCGTTCATCACCGCGGACGGCTCCGGTCCCAAGCATCTGACCGAGACCGTGATGCGGTCCACCTTCGAGCAGATCACCGTCGATCTGGTGGAGCGCTGTCTGGGCCCGGTGCAGCAGGCCATGGCCGACGCCAAGGCCGGCGAGAGCGACATCGACGAGGTGATCCTGGTCGGCGGCTCGACCCGGATGCCCGCCGTACAGGCCCTGGTCCGCCGGCTGACCGGCGGCAAGGAGCCCAATATGAGCGTCAACCCCGACGAGGTCGTGGCGCTGGGCGCCGCGATCCAGGCCGGGGTGCTCAAGGGCGAGGTCAAGGACGTCCTGCTGCTCGATGTCACCCCGCTGTCGCTGGGCGTCGAGACCCGCGGCGGCGTCATGACGAAGATCATCGAGCGGAACACCACCATCCCGGTGCGCCGCACCGAGACCTTCTCCACGGCCGAGGACCACCAGCAGGCCGTGGACATCGTGATCCTCCAGGGCGAGCGCGAGCGGGCCGCCGACAACCGGGTGCTCGGCCGCTTCCAGCTGGCCGGCATCCGCCCGGCGCCGCGCGGCGAACCGCAGATCGAGGTCGTCTGCGACATCGACGCCAACGGCATCCTCAACGTCACCGCCCGCGACCGGGACACCGGCAAGGAGCAGTCCATCCAGATCAGCGAGACCGGCAACCTCGAACGCGGCGAGGTCGAGCGGATGGTCCAGGAGGCCGAGCGCAACCGCGGCGAGGACCAGGCGCTGCGCGAGGCCGTGGACGCGCGCAACGAACTGGACACCGGCGCCTACCAGGTCGAGAAGCGCCTCTCCGAACTGGGCGACGCGGTGCCCTCCCATGAGAGATCGCGCGCCGAGATGCTGGTGAACGACGCCCGCCAGGCGGTCAGGAACGAGGCCGGGACCGATCGGACCAGGCCACTGGCCTCCGAACTCCAGCAGGTCTACGCGGGCCTGGCCGCCCATGTGACGGCCGGTGCGGGCGCGGGCCCGGCCGGTGGACCCGGGGCGGGCGGCGCCCAGGGCACCGGCACCGGGGCCGGGGGCGGCGGAGGGGGAGACGACGAGGACGTCATCGACGCCGAGTTCGACAAGGGCTGAACCGAAAGGCCCATCCGACAAAGGCTCACCGAGAGGCCGCCATGTCCACTCAACCTCAGCAGCCCGACCCGGTGCCGGAGGGCGCCGTGACGGAACCGGAGCCGGAACTGGAACCGGAGCCGGAACTGGAGCAGGAGCAGGAGCTGCCCGCCCCGGGCACCGCGGAGGCGCGCGGCGCGGGCGAGGAGGGCCCCGGCCCGGACGCGGCCGGCGGCCCCACCATCGGCGAGGCCGGCGAGCGGGCCGCCGAGCAGGCCGCCGCGCTGGCCGAGCTCGACGACCGCTGGCGCCGGGCCCTGGCCGACCTGGAGAACCTGCGCAAGCGCCACGCCAGGGAGCTGGAGCGGGAGCGGGCCGCCGAGCGGGCCCGTACGGCGGTGGCCCTGCTGCCCGTCGTCGACAACCTCGAACTGGCCCTCTCCCACGCCGAGGCCGACCCCGGCTCGATCGTGGAGGGCGTCAAGGCCATCCACGACCAGGCCGTGGCCGCCCTGTCCCGGCTCGGCTACGAGCGGCAGGGCGAGACGGGGGTGCCGTTCGACCCGGCCCGGCACGAGGTGGTCGGCGTGGTCGAGGACCCCGAGGCCGAACCGGGCACCGTGGTCCAGGTGCTGCGCCCCGGCTACGGGGAGCCCGGCCGCCAGCTCCGGCCGGTGGCCGTGGCCGTGGCGAAGCGGGAGTGAGAAGGCCATGGCACGGGACTACTACGAGGTGCTCGGGGTCTCACGGGGCGCGAGCCAGGACGAGATCCAGCAGGCGTTCCGCACCCGGGCCCGCCGTCATCACCCCGATGTGAACAAGGACCCGACCGCCGAGGAGCGGTTCAAGGAGCTCAACGACGCCTACAGCGTGCTCTCCGATCCGAGGACCCGGGCCCGCTACGACCGGTTCGGCGAGGACTTCCGCAAGATCCCCGAGGACTGGGAGGAGCGCGTGGGCGCCGGTGCCGGAGGCGGTGGCGGTGGCTTCCGCGGCTGGACGACGGCCGGCGACGGCGGCCGGGTGCGGTTCACCCGTGGCTTCGGCGAGGACGCCGGGGGCGAGGGGGTGGACTTCGAGGACCTGTTCGGCGCGTTCTTCGGCGGTGGCGGCGCGGGGCCGGGCGGCGCGGGCGGCGTCACCATCCCCGGGGCCGACCAGGAGGCGGAGCTGCCGCTCACCGTCGAGGACGCCTTCCACGGCGGGCGCCGCGGGGTCACCCTGGCCGGGCCGACGGGGCAGCGCGCCTTCGAGGTGAACGTCCCGGCGGGCGTCATCGACGGGCAGCGCATCCGGCTGGCCGGGCAGGGCGGCCGGGGCACCGGTGACGCACCGGCCGGGGATCTGTACCTACGGGTGCGGATCCAGCCCCATCCGCGGTTCCGACTGGACGGCCGGAACATCCATGTGACGCTCCCGGTGTCCCCCTGGGAGGCCGCGCTCGGCGCGACCGTCCCCGTACCCACGCCAGGCGGCACCGCCAAGGTGACCGTCCCGCCCGGCTCCTCCGGCGGACGCCGGCTGCGGCTGCGCGGCGAGGGCATGCCGGACCCGCGCGGCCCCGACGGCGATCTGTACGCCGAGATCCGCGTCATGGTGCCGCCCCACCTCGGCCCCCGGGAGCGGGAGCTGTTCGAGGAGCTGGGCCGCACCTCCTCCTTCGACCCCCGGAGGGAGCGATGAGCACTCACGTACCCGGGACCGTCACGGTCACCCGCCACCCGCCCGTGACGTCCGTCCACTACGAGCTGGTGCCCGCGCGCAGGCTGTCCCTGGAGACCGTGGCCGACCGCACCGGGCTCCACCCCGACCTGATCCGGCGCTTCGTCGCCCTCGGCCTGATCGACGCCGAGCGCGACGCCGCCGGGCGGCTGGTGTTCGCCCTCGACGCCCCGGCGGCGCTGGCCCGCGTCGAGCGGCTGCACACCGGGCTCTGCCTCAACTACGCCTCCATCGGCCTGGTGCTCGACCTGCTCGACCGCATCAACCGGCTCGAAGCCGAACTGCGCCGCGGCGGCGCGAGGAGTGCGGAACCGCCGAGGAGTGAGGAACCACCATGGACATGAACCGCCTCACCCAGAAGTCGAGGGAAGCCCTCCAGGACGCCCAGACCAGGGCCCAGGGTTACGGCCACACCGAGGTCGACGGCGAGCATCTGCTGCTGGCCCTCCTCGAACAGCCCGACGGGCTGGCACCCAGGCTGATCGGCCGGCTGGGCGCCGACCCCGAAGCGGTGCGCACCCTGCTGGAGGCGCAGGTGGCCCGCAAGCCCAGGGTCACCGGCCCCGGGGCCACACCGGGGCAGATCTTCGCCACCCAGCGGCTGGCCCAGGTGCTGGACACCGCCGAGCGGGAGGCCGAGCGTCTGAAGGACGAGTACGTATCGGTGGAGCACCTGGTGCTCGCGCTCGCCGAGGAGGGGTCCGCCACCGCGGCGGGGCGGGTGCTCAAGGAGCACGGCGTCACCAAGGAGGCGTTCCTGGGCGCGCTCACCCAGGTGCGCGGCAGCCAGCGGGTCACCTCCGCCAACCCCGAGGTGGCGTACGAGGCGCTGGAGAAGTACGGCCGGGACCTGGTCCTGGAGGCCCGCTCGGGCAAGCTGGACCCGGTGATCGGCCGGGACGCCGAGATCCGCCGGGTGACCCAGATCCTCAGCCGCAGGACGAAGAACAACCCCGTGCTCATCGGCGACCCCGGCGTCGGCAAGACCGCCATCGTGGAGGGCCTGGCCCAGCGCATCGTCCGCGGCGACGTCCCCGAGGGGCTGCGCGACAAGACCGTCTTCGCCCTGGACATGGGGTCCCTGGTGGCCGGCGCGAAGTACCGCGGGGAGTTCGAGGAGCGGCTCAAGGCCGTGCTCACCGAGGTCACGTCGGCCCAGGGGCGGATCCTGTTGTTCGTCGACGAGCTGCACACCGTGGTCGGGGCGGGGGCCGCCGAGGGCGCCATGGACGCCGGGAACATGCTCAAGCCGATGCTGGCCCGCGGCGAGCTGCACATGATCGGCGCCACCACCCTGGACGAGTACCGCAAGCACATCGAGAGGGACGCCGCGCTGGAGCGCCGCTTCCAGATGGTGCTGGTGGACGAGCCGAGCGTGGAGGACACCATCTCCATCCTGCGCGGTCTGCGCGAACGTCTCGAGGTGTTCCACGGCGTCAAGATCCAGGACACCGCGCTGGTCTCCGCCGCCACCCTCAGCCACCGCTACATCAGCGACCGGTTCCTGCCGGACAAGGCCATCGACCTGGTGGACGAGGCATGTGCCCGGCTGCGTACCGAGATCGACTCCATGCCCGCCGAACTGGACGGGATCACCCGCCGGGTCACCCGGCTGGAGATCGAGGAGGCCGCGCTCTCCAAGGAGACCGAGCCGGCCAGCCGGCAGCGGCTGGAGGAGCTGCGCCGGGAGCTGGCCGATCTGCGCGCCGAGGCCGACGCCAAGCACGCCCAGTGGGAGGCCGAGCGGCAGTCCATCCGCCGGGTGCAGGATCTGCGCCGGGAGCTGGAGGAGGTGCGCCGCGAGGCCGAGGAGGCCGAGCGCGCCTACGACCTCAACCGCGCCGCGGAACTGCGCTACGGCAGGCTCCGGGAGCTGGAGCGCAAGCTGGCCGCCGAGGAGGAGCAGCTGGCCGCCAAGCAGGGCACGCACCGGCTGCTGCGCGAGGTGGTCACCGAGGAGGAGATCGCCGACATCGTCTCCGCCTGGACCGGGATCCCGGTCTCCCGCCTCCAGGAGGGCGAGCGGGAGAAGCTGCTGCGCCTGGACCAGATCCTCCAGGAGCGGGTCATCGGCCAGGACGAGGCGGTCAAGCTGGTCGCCGACGCCATCATCCGGGCCCGCTCGGGCATCCGGGACCCGCGCCGCCCGATCGGCTCGTTCATCTTCCTCGGCCCCACCGGCGTCGGGAAGACCGAGCTGGCCAAGACGCTGGCCGCCGCGCTCTTCGACACCGAGGAGAACATGATCCGCCTGGACATGAGCGAGTACCAGGAGCGGCACACGGTCAGCCGGCTGGTCGGCGCCCCGCCGGGGTACGTCGGCTACGAGGAGGGCGGCCAGCTCACCGAGGCGGTGCGGCGCAAGCCGTACTCGGTGGTGCTCTTCGACGAGATCGAGAAGGCCCACACCGATGTCTTCAACACCCTGCTCCAGGTCCTGGACGACGGCCGGATCACCGACGCCCAGGGGCGGCTGGTGGACTTCCGCAACACCGTGATCATCATGACCTCCAACATCGGGTCGGTGCACCTGCTGGACGGGGTCACCTCCGGGGGCGAGCTCAAGCCGGACGCCCGGGGCCTGGTGATGAGCGAGCTGCGCGGCCACTTCCGTCCCGAGTTCCTCAACCGGGTCGATGACATCGTGCTGTTCAAGCCGCTCGGCGAGGCCCAGATCGAGCGGATCGTGGAGCTCCAGTTCGCCGAGTTGCGCAAGCGGCTGGCCGAGCGCCTGATCGCCGTCGAGCTGACCCCGGCCGGGCGTGAGGTGATCGCCCACGAGGGCTATGACCCGGTGTACGGGGCCCGCCCACTGCGCCGCTACATCTCCCACGAGGTGGAGACCCTCATCGGGCGCGCCCTGCTGCGCGGCGATGTCGAGGAGGGCGCCACCGTCAAGGTGGACGGCCGACACGGCGAGTTGGCGGTCGGCTACGAACGGCAGCCGGAGATCGCCGGACTCGGGAAGGCCGCGTGAGCGCGATGCCGCCTCGGACCGTACCGCCCCGCCGTCGGCCGCACCCCGCGGACCGCCCCGCGGTCCGAGGTGCGGGCCGTCCCGTCCCTGCCCATCCTGGAAACGAGAAAGGGTGAACGCCATGGCCATCGAGCCCGATCCACATCTGTCGATGGTGCGCCAGGTCTCCCCGCGCACCCCCCAGGGGTGCGAGGAGTGCCTGCGCCTGGGGTCCCCCTGGGTCCATCTGCGGCTCTGCCTGACCTGCGGGCACGTGGGGTGCTGCGACTCCTCGCCGCTCAAGCACGCCCGGTCCCACGCGTACGCCGAGGAACACCCCATCGTCGAGCCCATGGAACCGGGCGAGACCTGGCGGTGGTGCTACGCCCACGAGGCCATGGCCTGATGTCGGGCGAGGACCGGCCCCCGGACACCGCCGCGGAGGGAGCGGCACCGGACGAGACCCCGGATCTGTACGGCGCGTTTCCGCGGCTGACGGGCCAGCAGATCGCGTTCCTCTCCGAACACGGCACCCGCCGGTCGGTGGCGGCCGGTGAGGCGGTCATCCGCGAGGGCGACCGGGGCACGGACTTCCTCGTCGTCCTCAGCGGCACCATCGCGATCACCGAGCACCACGGCACCCCGGACGAGCGGGTGCTGAGGGTGCACGGCCCCGGGCGCTTCATCGGCGAACTGGCCCTGCTCCGGGGGCAGGCGGCCTTCTACGCCGCCCACGCCCGGGAGGCCGGGGAGGTGCTGGCCGTCCCGGTGGACCGGCTGCGGGTGCTGGTGGCCCGCGCCCCCGTCCTCGGCAACCTCATCCTCCGCGCCTATCTGGGCCGCCGCGCCCTGCTGGTCGGGGCGGGCGCTGGGTTCCGCATCCTCGGCTCGCGCTACTCGCCCGACACCCGGCGGCTGCGCGAGTTCGCGGCCCGTAACCATCTGCCGCACCGCTGGATCGACCTGGAGGCGGACGAGGAGGCCGAGACGCTGCTGCGCCGCGTCTCGGTCGGCCCGGAGGAGACCCCGATCGTCATCTGGCGCGAGCACCAGGTGCTGCGCAACCCCGGCAACGCCGAACTGGCCCGGCTCATCGGCCTCTCCCCATCGGCGGGCACCCGCGGCCACTGCGATCTGCTGGTCGTCGGCTCCGGCCCGGCCGGGATCGCCGCCGCGGTCCACGGCTCCTCCGACGGTCTCGGCACCACGCTCGTGGACGCCTTCGCCACCGGCGGCCAGGCCGGCACCTCGTCCCTGATCGAGAACTACTTCGGCCTCCCGGCCGGGATCTCCGGCTCCGAACTCGCCGAGCGCGGTGTGCTCCAGGCGCGCATGTTCGGGACGCGGGTGAGCGTCCCGGCGGAGGCCACCTCCCTCGAACCGGACGAGGGCCACTACCGCGTCACCTTCGCCGACGGCGGCGAGACGACGTGCCGTACCGTCGTCCTGGCCACCGGCGCCCGGTACCGCAGGCTGGAGGTTCCCGGGATCGAGCGGCTGGAGGGCGCGAACGTCTATTACGCGGCCACCGTCCACGAGGCGCGGCAGTGCGGCGCGGACCCGGTCGTGGTGGTCGGCGGCGGCAACTCCGCGGGCCAGGCGTCGCTCTTCCTCGCCGAACGGGTGCCCCGGGTGTACCTGCTGATCAGGGGCTCGTATCTGGGCTCCCGGATGTCCCGCTATCTGGTCGACCAGATCGAGCGCCATCCGCGGGTGACCGTGGCCCTCGACACCGAGATCCGCGAGGTGCGCGGCGACGACGCCCTGCGGGCGGTCGTGGTGGAGCACCGCCGCACCGGGGAGCGCCGCGTCCTGAACGCCTGCTCGCTGTTCGTCTTCATCGGGGCCGAACCCCGCACCGCCTGGCTCTCCGGTGCCGTGGCCCTGGACGACCGTGGCTTCGTACTCACCGGCGCCGAGGCCGAGGCCCGGGCGGCGGCCGGTGTGTGGGAGGGCCAGGGCCGCCGCTGTCTGAGCCTGGAGACCAGTCTGCCGGGGGTCTTCGCCGCCGGTGATGTGCGCAGCGGCTCGGTCAAGCGGGTGACCTCGGCGGCCGGTGAGGGGGCGATGGCCGTCCACCACGTCCATGACCACCTCGGCCACACCACCGCCGACCTCACCCGCCCGTCCGGCGATCCGACACACCAATCCACCCCCCATACACATCCACTCCATACGACCGGAGGTGAAGGGCGATGAGCACACCCGCACGACGACAACAACCGCAGCGCCAAGGCGCGATGGACCGCCCCCGGGTCTGGGCACGCAATCCGCTGGCGGAGTTCGACGACCTGCTCAGCCAGATGGGCGGTCTGCTCGAATCCACGGTCGGCGGGGCCGCGGTGCCCGGACTCGCGGCGTGGACACCCGCCGCCGATGTGGCCGAAGCGGACGAGGCGTACCACGTCGAACTCGAACTCCCCGGCGTCCGGCGCCAGGAGATCGACATCGAGGTCAACGGCCAGGAGCTGACCGTCACCGGCGAGATCAAGGAACGGGAGCGCAAGGGCGTCCTGCGCCGTGGCGGGCGCCGCACCGGTCGTTTCGAGTACCGGCTGCTGCTCCCGAGCGAGGTGAACACCGAGGGCGTCAAGGCGGCCATGTCCGAGGGCATCCTCACGATCACCGTGCCCAAGGCGGAGACCGCCAAGCCCCGCCACATAGAGATCACCGAGAGCATCGAGGGCGAGAGCCGACGGCAGCAGGAACCCCAGCAACAACAGCAACAGCAACCGCAACAGCCAGGAGGCTTCTGAGTCTTCCACCCCCGTGGCGGCCCCCCGCCCCGCCGGGCGGCCGCCACGGGCACCGAAAGGACGAACACGATGGTTGCGACAGGCTTTCCCGCGTTCGACACGACCGTCGACAAGACCAACCGGCTCCTGAAGGACATCGAGGACGCGTACGGCTGGCCCAAGGAGCGCCGCAAACAGTCCTACGCCGCCCTGCGCGCGGTGCTGCACCAGCTGCGGGACCGGCTGACGGTGGACGAGGCCGTCCAGTTCGGCGCACAGCTGCCGATGCTGGTGCGCGGCATCTACTACGAGGGGTGGAGACCCGCGGAGACGCCCGTGAAGATGCACAGCGAGGAGTTCTTCCAGCGGATCCGGCACGACTTCCCGTACGCGATCCAGGGCGACACCGAACAGCTGGTCCACACCGTCCTGGAGGCCCTGCAACGCCACATCAGCGAGGGCGAGTGGGATGACCTCCGGGGCCGGATGCCCGCCGATCTGGTCGCCGTCATACCGGCGTAGCCGACTCCCGCCTGCCCTGGACCGCCTGGTGGTACCGTCGCACCGATGGGCGGCTCATGCGGTGTGCGGCGAGGAGGACGGCGATGGGGACGGCGGCCGGAGAGGGCGGCGAGGGCGTACGGAGCGTCCTGCGCGCACTGGATCTGCTCGCCCTGTTCGACGAGACCCACCGCTCCCGCAGCGTACGGGAGTTGACGGACGCCACCGGACTGGCCAAGTCCACCGTGGTCCGACTGGTGGCCACCCTGGAGCAGCGCGGGCTGCTGTGGAGCCGGGGGGACGGCCGACTCACCCCCGGCGCGGGTCTGCTGCGCTGGGCGGCGCTCGCCCAGGACGCCTGGCGGCTGCCCCCGGAGGCGGTGGAGTGTCTGCGCGTCCTCTCGGTCCGGTCGGGTGGCGAATCCTCGCGGATCTACATCCGCCAGGGCGGCTCCAGGGTGTGTGTGGCCCAGCACGAGGGCACCCAGCAGCTGCGCCATGTGGTGCGCATCGGCGAGGAGATGCCCCTGTGGGCCGGTGCCTCCGGGCACGTCCTGCTCATCGGCGGCTCGTCCCGGACGCTGAGCCGGGTGGCCGCGGCGGCCGGGCGCGGCCCGGACTTCACCTCCGTCCTGGCGACCCGGGCGCGCCTCGCCGCGGAGCGGGGCTGGGCGGTCAGCCACGGTGAGCGCGAGGACGGGGTGTCGGCCGTGGCCGCCCCGGTCACCGACGCGACTGGGCAGGTCGTCGCGGCGGTGGGGCTCGGCGGGCCCACCAGCCGCTTCACCGAGGAGCGCGTCGAGTCGTTCCGCCCGGCGCTGGCCGAGGCCGCGAAGCGGCTGTCGGAGCTGCGGTTCCTCGGCGGGAGCGGCTGACGTTCACGCGCTCTCGGAGCTGTTCCCACCGCTCTCCGGCCGGTTGAGGTCCCGGGGTGCCGGGCCCTCGTACGAGGGCAGCAGCCGCCGGGGCAGCGGGCCCTTGATCCTGGCCCCGCCGGACTTCTCCTCCCAGGCGTGGGAGAGGATGCCCACGCTGCGGGAGAGCACGAACAGCCCGCGTCCCAGCTCGGGCGGAAAGCCCAGTTCGCTGTAGACGATGGCGGTGGCGCCGTCGATGTTCATCGGCACGGGACGGCGGCGGCCCTCCGCCAGCGCCCGCTCCAGGGCCGTCCCGGCGCGCAGCGCCCAGCCCGGCGCCTCGCCGTCCGCCACCGCCGCGCCCACCAGGTCGAGCAGCGGGGTGCGGCGCGGGTCGTACGGGTGGAAGCGGTGGCCGAATCCGGGCACATGGGAGCCCGTGGCGCGGTACTCCGCCACCAGGTTCTTCGCGGCGTCGTCGAGGTCCGCTCCCCCGGCCGCGGCCCCCTCCAGCCCGGCCAGGACGCCCATGCACTGCTGACCGGCCCCGCCGTGGACGTCCCCCAGCAGGTTCACCCCGGTGGCCACCGCGTTGTTCAGCCCCAGTCCGCAGGTGGCCGCCATCCTGGCGGCGGCGATCGACGGGGCCTGGGGCCCGTGGTCGACGGCGGCGACGAGCGCGGCCTCCAGCAACCGGCCCTGGGTCCGGGTGGGCAGCTCGCCGCGCAGCAGCAGCCAGACGGTCTCGGCGAACGACACCTGGCCGATCAGCTGCTCGACCGGGTAGCCGCGCAGCAGGATCTCGCCCGGCCGGATGCGGCTGACGGCGGTGGCCCACCAGTCGGTGACGTCCTGCGGAACCGCCGCGGCCTCCGGCTCTCCGGACGGGCGGGTCATATCGCACCACGCTCCTTCATCGCGTCGATCTCCTTCGGGGTGTAGCCGAGTTCGGCCAGGACCTGGTCGGTGTGCTGGCCCAGCAGCGGTGGCGGGGCGGTCGCGGCCGCCGCTTCGCCGTCGACCCGGAACGGGCTGCCCAGGACGCGCAGTTCGCGCGCCCGCCCGTCCGGGAAGGGCAGCGTGCGGACGAAGTCCCGCTCCGCGAGCTGCTCCAGGCCCAGCGCGTCGGGTACGGACAGCACCCGCGCCGCCGGTACCCCCGCGTCGGCGAGGATCTCCTCCCACTCCCCGGCGGTCCGCTCGGCGAGCCCCTTCTCGACCTCGACCCGCAGCTCCTCGCGGTGGGCCTTGCGGTCCGCGGGATGGGCGAACCGCTCGTCGTCCAGCAGCTCCGCGCGGCCGATGAGCCGGCACAGGGTGGCGAACTGCCGCTGGCGGTTGGCCGCGATGTTGAGGTAGCCGTCCGCCGTGCGGAAGGTCCCCGACGGCGCGGCGGTGAAGTTCTCGTTGCCCATGGGCCGCGGCGGGCGTCCGGTGATCAGGTAGTTGGAGGTCACCCACCCCATCGCGGTGAGCGCGGCCTCCAGCATCGAGACGTCCAGATACGCGCCGCTTCCGGTGCGCTCCCGGCGCACCAGGGCCGCCGCCACGGCGAAGGCGGCGGCCATGCCGCCCAGGGTGTCGGCCACCGGGAAACCGGCGCGCAGCGGGCTGACTTCGGGGGTGCCGGTCACGCTCATCATCCCGGAGAGGCCCTGCACGATCTGGTCGTAGGCGGGCCGGGTGCGCAGCGGTCCGGTCTGGCCGAAGCCGGAGACGGCGCAGTAGATCAGCCGCGGGTTCTCCCGCATCAGGACCTCGCGGCCGACGCCCAGCCGGTCCATCACCCCGGGCCGGAAGTTCTCGAGGAGGACATCGGCCCCTCGCACCGCGCGCAGCAGGGCCGCGCGCCCCTCGTCCTCCTTGAGGTTCAGGGTCAGCGAACGCTTCCCGGCGTTCTGGGCCAGGAACGACGCGCCCAGCAGATCCTCGCTCAGCTGCCGGTCGGCGCCCAACTGGCGGGCCAGGTCCCCGGCCCCCGGCATCTCGACCTTGAGGACGTCGGCGCCGTGCAGGGCCAGCTGATATCCGGCGAAGGGCCCGGCGAGGACATTGGTCAGATCCAGCACCCGGATGCCGTCGAGCAGGGGTGGCGGGGCGGCGGGGGCGGGCGTGCTCAACGGATGACCTCCAGCGCGAATCGGGGTGTGACCCCTTGCCACGGGGTGTGTGCCTCCATAACATCACCGAACCACCAAGTGGCACAAGCGAACCACACAGTGGTACTCGATCAACGGTGACAAGGGAGTCCACCCATGACGCACACCGGCAGTTCCGCCACCAGAAGGCCGGTCTTCCAGCCCAAGGTCGCCCTCGCCGCCGTCTTCGGCACCACGGTGGAGTGGTACGACTTCGCCCTCTACGGAACCGCGGCCGCCCTCGTCTTCAACAAGATCTACTTCCCGGACAGCGATCCGCTGGTCGGCGCGGTCCTCGCCTACGGCACCTTCGCCATCGGCTTCCTCGCCCGGCCCCTGGGCGGCGCCTACTTCGGGGAGCGGGGCGACACCCGGGGCCGTAAGGGCGTACTGGTGGCCACCCTGCTGATGATGGGGCTCGCCACCACGGCCATCGGACTGCTGCCGACGCATGCGCAGATCGGCGTCGCGGCGCCGGTGCTGCTGACACTGCTGCGCTTCGTCCAGGGCTTCGCCGCGGGCGGCGAGAAGACCGGAGCGCTGATCATCCTCTTCGAGAACGCACCGCCCAAGTGGCGCGGACTGCTCACCTCACTGCCCGCGATCGGCACCGGCACCGGCACCCTCCTGTCCACCGGCGCCTTCGCGCTCACCACCGGGCTGCTGTCCGAGGACGCCTTCCTCGCCTGGGGCTGGCGGATTCCCTTCCTGCTCAGCGCGGGCCTGACCTTCTTCGGCCTCTGGGTGCGCCGCTCGCTGCCGGAGACCGCCGAATTCCAGCAGGCGCGGCAGGCGGGTTCCGTCGCCGAGACATCCGGCCACTCCGCCACGTCCGGCCCCTCCGCCACGTCCGGCCGCCCGCTGCGGCAGCGGATCGCCGAGAGCCGCTGCGTCGCCGCCTGGCGCCACTACCCCAAGGAGATGCTCATCGTGATCGGCGCGGGCGCCGCCGAGAACGCGGGCTACTACGTCTTCGGCACCTTCTCGGTCACCTACGCCGAGGACCGCGGACTGCCGACCGCCGCGCTCCTCAGCGGCATCTCGCTGGTCGCGGCCGTGAAACTGGTGACGGTGCCGGCCTTCGGCGCGCTCTCCGACCGCGTCGGACGGCGCCCGGTCTCGATCGGCGGGGCCCTGGTGCTGCTGGCCGCCGCCTGGCCGTTCTTCACGGTGATCGACGGCGGACACACCTGGGCCATCTGGCTCGCGCTCTTCCTCACCCTGGGCATCGGTCAGTCCGCCGTCCTCGGCTCCCAGCCCGCGTTCTTCGCCGAACTCTTCGACACCACGGTCCGGTTCAGCGCGGTCGGCATCGCCAACAACATCGGCACCGTGCTCACCGGCGGTCTCGCGCCCATGCTCGCGTCCGCCCTGCTGCTCTGGTTCGACCACAGCGTCACGGGCGTGGTCGTCTTCATCGCCCTGATGAGCGCGCTCACCGTGGTCACGGTGGCACTGGCGCGGGAGACACGCGGGGCCGCCGACCCGGCCGAGGAGACCACCTCGCGGAAGGAGAACCTCCAGACGGCGCCGTAGGTCTCCGGTCAGGCGCTCCCGTGCTCCCCGAGGAACGCCCGCAGATGGCGCAGCGTCTCGTCCGGCGCCTCCTCCGGGAGGTAGTGGTCGCACGGCAGCGCGTGCCCGCGCACATCGTCCGCGTAGCCGCGCCAGACCTCCGGTACGTCGTAGTGGCGGCCGACGAAACCGTGCGCGCCCCACAGGGCCAGCAGCGGTGCGGTGACCCGGCGGCCCGCGGCGGCGTCCGCGTCGTCGTGGACCAGGTCGATGGAGGCGGCGGCGCGGTAGTCCTCGCAGCTGGCGTGGATGGCCGCGGGATCCGAGAAGCAGCGGATGTACTCGGCCTGGGCCGCCTCGTCGAACGGGGTCCCGCCCCGGTGGCGCGCCCCCATCCGGGTGCGGATCCAGAACGCGGGGTCCTGGCCGATGAGGTGTTCCGGGATGCCGTGGTCCGCGGCCAGGAAGAACCAGTGGAAGTAGCCGAGACCGAAGTCCTTGTCGGCGTGCTGGAAGACGTACTGCGTGGGCACGATGTCCAGGACCGCGAGCGCCGAGACCGCGCGCGGATGGTCGAGGGCCAGACGGTGGGCGACCCGGCCGCCCCGGTCGTGACCGACCACCGCGAACCGGTCGAAGCCCAGCTCCCGCATCACCAGCAGCTGGTCGCGCGCCATGGCCCGCTTGGAGTACGGGGTGTGCTCGGCGTCGGACACGGGCTTGTCGCTGTCGCCGTAGCCGCGCAGATCGGCCAGGACCACCCGGTGGGTGGCGGCGAGCGCCGGGGCGACGTGGTGCCAGATCATATGGGTCTGCGGATAGCCGTGCAGGAGGAGGACCGGCGGCCCTTCCCCGGCGGTGCGTACGTTGATTCCCACCCCCTCGACGTGGACGGTGCGGCGGTCGAAGTCGTCCAGCGGCTGCTCGCTCATGCCCCGATCCCAGCAGCCCCCGCGGTGCGCGTCCAAGACCCGTTGACGACAATGCTTATAAGCAACACCTATGGACCTGACGGCGCCGAAGGCGGCAGGAGCGGGGAGGCGGCGCGGTGGATGTGCGGCAGCTGGAGTACTTCCTGGCCGTGGTGGACCACGGCGGGTTCAACCGGGCCGCCGCCGCGCTGTATCTGTCCCAGCCGTCCCTCTCCCAGGCCGTCCGCGCCCTGGAGCGCGACCTGGGCAGCGACCTCTTCCACCGCATCGGCCGCCGGGCGGTCCTCACCGACGCGGGCACGGCGCTGATCGGACCGGCGCGGGAGGCGGTGCGCAGCCTCCAGCTCGCGCGGGCCAGTGTGGAGTCGGTGCACGGACTGCGCGGCGGCCGGGTGGACATCGCGGCCCCGCCCTCCCAGGCCGTCGAACCGCTCACGGGGCTGATCCACCGCTTCGCCCACGCCCATCCCGAGGTGTCCGTACGCGTGCAGGCCGCGTTCACCCCGCGCGATGTGACGGAGATGGTGCGCACCGGCGTGTGCGAGCTGGGGCTGCTGGCCTCCCCCGACCCCGTACCGCCGGGCGATGTGCACACCTATCCGCTGGCCGAGCAGCGCTTCGTGCTGCTGACACCGCCGGACGGGCCGTTCCGCCCCGGGGTACCGGTGCGCCATGAGCAGCTGTCCGGACACCGGCTGATCGTGGGCCAGAAGGGCACCGGGATGCGCCGGTACGTCGACGATCTGGTGGCCGAGGGCGTGGCGCTGACCGTGGTGGTCGAGACCGAACACCGGGTGTCGATCCTGCCGCTGGTGCTGCGGGGCGTCGGCCTGGCCGTGGTGGCCGACGCCTGGCGCGGCCTCGCGGAGCGGGCGGGGGCCCGGGTCCTGGACCTGGAGCCGAGCACCAGTCTGCGTATCGCCCTGGTCAGCAGGCGGGCCCGGCTGACACCGGCGGCGGAGGCGTTCGTCGGCACCGCCATGGAATCCCATGGGGCGGGCCGCCGTGGAAACTCATAGCGCGCTCATAGGGCCGGCCTATAAGACCCATGCGATCTGCGTCTTGGACGCGGAAGTCGCCCCCCTGCTGCAATCCCCTCCATGACGAACCGCCGCACGACCACCACCCACCGCATCGCCCTGATCCCCGGCGACGGCATCGGCAACGAGGTCATCCCGGCCGCCCGCCGCGTCCTGGACACCGTCGCCGCCCGGCACGGCCTCGGCTTCACGTACGAGACGTTCGACTGGTCCTGCGAGCGCTATGCCGACCTCGGCGCGATGATGCCCGACGACGGTCTTGACCAGCTGCGCGGCCATGACGCGGTCCTGCTCGGCGCGGTCGGCTACCCCGGTGTCCCCGACCATGTCTCGCTGTGGGGGCTGCTGATCCCCATCCGCCGGGGCTTCCAGCAGTACGTCAATCTGCGCCCCATCCGCGTCTTCGAGGGCGTGCCCAGCCCGCTGCGCGACGCGGGCCCCGGCGATGTCGACCTCGTCGTCGTCCGGGAGAACGTCGAGGGCGAGTACGGCGAGATCGGCGGCCGCCTCGGGCGGGGGCTGCCGGAGGAAATGGCCGTCCAGGAAGCGGTGTTCACCCGCAAGGGCGTCACCCGCGTCCTGGACTACGCCTTCTCCCTCGCCGAGCGGCGCGGCGGCCGGCTCACCTCGGCCACCAAGTCCAACGGCATCATCCACACCATGCCCTTCTGGGATGAGCTGGTGGCCGAACGCGCCGCCGCGCACCCGGAGGTGGCCTGGGACCAGGAGCACATCGACGCCCTCGCCGCCAAGTTCGTCCTCGACCCACGGCGCTTCGACGTCGTCGTGGCCTCGAACCTCTTCGGCGACATCCTCAGCGATCTCGCCGCCGCGGTCGCGGGCAGCATCGGCATCGCCCCCGCGGCCAACCTCAACCCCGAACGCGACTTCCCGTCCATGTTCGAGCCCGTCCACGGCTCCGCCCCCGACATCGCCGGACGCGGTATCGCCAACCCGCTCGGCGCGATCTGGTCCGCCGCCATGATGCTCGACCACCTCGGCCACCCCGAGGCGGCCACCCGCGTCACCGACGCCATCGCGGCCGTCCTGGCGAAGACCCCCGTCCGCACTCCGGACCTGGGCGGTACGGCCACCACCGAGGAGTTCACCGACGCGCTGCTCGAACTGCTCCGATGACGGAAGGACCGGCCTCTTCACCATCAGCGGCCCGCGCCCTCCGCCGGCCGTAGTGGGGTTGTCCCCAGGGCGATGGGGGTGGCTGGCCGGATCGATCCCGGGCTCGGCGGTCTCTAACGTGACCATTCGGTCGCGATGGGGCTTCGAGGGGGATCACATGAACGTGGTCAGGCGCAGGCGGGTACTGAGTGGCGGACTCACACTGGCGGTGGCGGCGGGTGCAGCGGCGGCGGCGCCGAAGGGCGTCGCGGCGGCGGCACCGAGGGGTGACGACGCGCCGCGGCAGAACACCACCGCCACGGCCACCGCGGCAGAACACGACCTCCGCCTGCGCCTACGCCTGCGCGCGATCCTGCACCGGCTGACCACGGTCGACGGCGTGCCCGGAGCGCTCGTGGAGACGCGGAACCGGTCCGGCAGCGCGGTCCTGACCAGCGGCGTAGCGAACGTGAAGAGCCATGCGCCAATGCGCCGCGACAGCAGGTTCCGGATCGGCAGCATGACCAAGCCGTTCGTGGCGACGGTCGTGCTCCAGCTGGTGGGAGAGCATCGCATCGCCCTCGACGCGCCTGTGGAGCGCTATCTGCCCGGTGTCATCCGCGGACACGGGAACGACGGGCGGATCATCACCGTACGCCAGCTGCTCCAGCACACCAGCGGCGTGCCCGACATCCTCGACCACCTCACCCCGCAGGACGTCCTCAAGGACCCCCTCGCCCACCACGACACCCGCGACCTCGTGAAGACGGCGCTCGCCCACCCCCCGACCTTCGAGCCCGGCACCGGCTGGCGCTACTCCAGCACCAACTACCTGCTGGCCGGCCTGCTCATCGAAAGGGTCACCGGCCACCCGTACGGCGAGGAGATCCACCGGCGCATCATCACGCCACTCGGGCTGCACGAGACGTACGTACCGGGCGACGACCCGACGATCCCAGGACCGCATCCCCGCGGCTACGCCCGGCCGGGCGAGAACGCGCCGCTCATGGACATCACCGCGATCAACCCCTCGGTCGCGGGCGCGGCCGGAAGCATGATCTCCAGCGGCACCGACCTCAACCGCTTCCTGGACGCACTCGTACGCGGCAAGCTGCTGCGCCCGGCGCAACTGCGGCAGATGATGACGACCCGCCCGACCGGCAACCCCGACGGCCGCGCGTACGGCCTCGGCCTGGAGAGCAGACCACTGCCCTGCGGCGGCCTCTACTGGGGGCACAGCGGCGACATCCTCGGCTACGGAACGGTGGGCGGCGCCACGGTCGACGGCAGACAGGCGACGGTCATGGTGAATCTCGACCCGGGCGGCACGGACGCCCAGGACGCCGATATGAAGGCCGCCGTCCAGACGGCCCTCTGCGAGGGGGCTCCCCGCGCCCGGGCGCGCGGTGGCGCGCCACGCGCTCGGGGAGCCCATCACCCTCACTCGGCGGAAGCCCCAGGTCAGGACTGGGGACGGCTACCGTGATTGGCCCCGTTCTTACGACGGGCCTTCTTCTTACGACGTCGCTTCGACGACATGTCGTCTCCTTTCCGGCAATGCTTTTCGCCCTATGTGTACCGATCACCTCGGCATCTCAAGCGATGATCGCGGCGCGCTTACCCAGCCCCCGACACCTCACGCCCCTCCGTGAAACACCTCACGCCGCGCATCGGGCCAGGTCGAGGACGAAGCGGTAGCGCACGTCGTTGCGGGCCAGCCGGTCGAGGCCGGTATTGACCTCGTGCGCGGGCACGATCTCGGTTTCGGCGGTGATGCCGTGTGTGCCGCAGAAGTCGAGCATCTCCTGGGTTTCGGCGGTTCCGCCGCTGCCCGCGCCGGCCAGGTTCTTCGCGCCGACGATCAGGCTGAGGGCGCTGAGCCGCAGGTCTTGCTCCGGGATGCCGACCAGGCAGAGGGTCCCGTCGATCGCCAGGGCGCTCAGATAGGGCTCCAGCGCGTGCGGCGCTCCGACGGTGTCGAGGATCAGGTCGAAGCGCCCGGTTTGCGCGGCCATCCGCTGCTCGTCCCGGGAGAGGACCACATCGTCGGCGCCCAGTCGGCGTGCTTCGGCGGCCTTGTCGGGGGAGGTGGTGAACTGCACGACCTCGGCGCCCATGGCATGGGCGAGTCGGAGGGCGATATGGCCCAGGCCGCCCATGCCGACTATGCCGACCGTCCGGCCGGGGCCGGCGCCCCAGCGGCGCAGCGGTACGTAGGTGGTGACGCCCGCGCACATCAGCGGGGCCACTCCCGCCGGATCCAGCCCGCTCGGCAGCGGATAGGCGAAGTGCTCGTCAACGACGTATTCGGTGGAGTATCCGCCTTGGGTGCGGGAGCCGTCGACGCGGTCGACGCCGCCGTAGGTGAGGGTGACTCCCTCGTGGCACCAGTTCTCCCGGCCGGCGCGGCACGCGGGGCAGGTACGGCACGAGTCGACGATGTTGCCCACCGCGACCTGGTCGCCGACCGAGAACCGCGTGACCGCGTCGCCGACCGCGCTGACCTCCCCGACGATCTCGTGACCCGCCACGAGCGGGAAGGCGGCCGGGTCGCCGTGGCGGATCGCGGACAGGTCGCTGGCGCACACACCGCAGTAGCGGACCCGCACGGCCATGTCCGTGTCCCGTGGCTCCCGGCGCTCGAAATCCCACGGGACCACGGCCGCGCCGGGTGCGTGAGCCGCCCATCCACTGACCTTACGCATGCTCAATTCCCGTCTTTCGTCGTTCGTGTCGCTCGCGCCGTACGCGTCGTTCACGTCGTACGCGGGCCCGCTTCGCCCGGAGGGAGGGCGCCGGGGGCGGCGGTGCCGATCTCGTCCTCGCAGTCCAGACCGCGCCGTTTCAGATCGCGGTGGTGCGCGATCTTCTCCCGCACCACCGCCAGGTCCTGACGCAACTGACCGATCTGCTGTTCGATGGCCGCGGCGCGCCGCTCCAGGAGCGCCGTACGCCTGTCGTGCCACTCCAGGCCGGACCCCATCCGCACGAAGGCCCGCACGTCGTCCACCGACATGCCGGTACGGCGCAGCGCCTGCACCAGGCGGATGAACCGGATCGCGGCGGGCGAATAGCGGCGCCGTCCGCCAGGGCCTCGTTCCACCAGCGGCAGCAGACCTTCGCGTTCGTACCAGCGCAAGGTGTCGATGCTCAGCCCCGTCAGCTCCGACACAGCGCGGATGCCGATCCGGTCCGGCTCGGAGGAGTCAGCCATGCCCCCACGCTAAAAGCTGGAGTCGACTCCAGCGCAAATGTCCCGGCCCTGCCGGTGACCGTCTGGGTGCCCCGGTGTCCGTTGAGGTCGGCCTTGGAGGACGGATACATCAGGTGGGGGTAGGTCGACTCGACGCGCTGCGCGTGACCGGCGCCGAACGGATGAGCGTGAGTTCCTAGTCGGCCGCGGAGAGCCGGTCGAGCCATTCGCCGAGCAGCTGTCGCTCCGCACCGCTGAGCGCGGTCTGTTCGGGCAGGAGGGCGCGCAAGGTCCGGGCGGCGCCGGCCGGGCCCGCGTCCCGCACGGCGGGTTTCTCGTGGGTGACGGCGGTGACCATGGATTCGCGCATGGCCGTGAGCAGGGCCGGGTCGCGCTGATCCGCGCAGATCCTCCACGGGGTCCCGAGGGTGGGCGTCCGCGTGCTTGGCCGCGAGGAACGTGGCGTAGCCATGCTCGGCCACCGCCTCGAGGAGCCCGTCCTTGTCGCCGAACAAGCGATAGATCGCGGGTGGCTGTGCCCCGGCGGCCGCCGCGACCGCGCGGATGGTCACCGAATCAATGATAACGCTGATCCGATTCCATCGATACGATCGGTGTTATCGTCATTGATGTATCACCGGAAACAGCGAGTCAAGAGGAGAGTGCCATGCCCGAGAAGCTGCGCATCGTAGGCCTGGAGGAACACGTGGTCCTGCCGGTCCTGCTCGACGCATGGGCGAAGGCGGGGGTTCCGCGGATCCCGCAACTCGGCTACGGCGACGAGCCGTTCGCGCGGCGGTTGCGAGACGTCGGCGATCGGCGCCTGGCCGACATGGACGACCAGGGCGTGGACGTCGCGGTGCTGTCCCTGGCCACCCCCGGGGTGCAGAACCTCGCGGCGACGGACGCCGTGAGCGTCGCGCGTGCGGCGAACGACGCGCTCGCCGAGGTCGTCCAGGCCCACCCGCGGCGCTTCCAGGCGCTGGCGGCCATCCCGACACCGTCACCCGAAGCCGCCGCGGCGGAACTCGAACGAGCGGTCACACGGCTGGGCTTCCGCGGCGCGATGCTCTACGGGCGCACCGGCGACAAGCCGGCCGACGCACCGGAGTTCGACGGCCTCTACGCCACCGCCGAGCGGCTCCGGGTGCCCCTGCACTTCCACCCGCAGACCCCGGTACGGGCGGTCCAGGAGGCGTACTACTCGGGACTGCCCCACGGGGTGGGCCCCATGCTCGCGACCGCCGGACTGGGCTGGTACTACGACCTGGGCGTGCAGTACCTGCGGATGATCTTCTCCGGCGTCTTCGACCGCCACCCCGGCCTTCAGGTGATCGCGGGACACTGGGGCGAGGTCGTCCTGTTCTACCTGGACCACATCGGGATCCTGCGACACGCGGCGAAGCTGGAGCGCCCCCTGGCCGACTACTTCCGCCAGAACTTCTGGGTCGCGGGAAGCGGCACGGTCAGCGAGCGCTATCTGCGGTGGACGGCGGAGGTCGTCGGCACGGACCGCATGCTGTACTCGACCGACTACCCCTACACGTTCGGGACGCGGCCCGGCGGCTTCCCCTTCCTGGACACCAGCGGCGGGGTCGCCCGGTCGTTCCTGGAGCAGGCGCCGTTCACCCAGGAGGAGAAGGCGGCCATCGGGTCCGGCAACTGGGAGACACTGACCGGCCATGTCGCGGCCGCCGCCACGGACGTTGGGCCCTGAGCAGGACATACCCCCAGTCGGCCGGCCGGGGCGCCTCCCGTGACCTGGGCTGGCTTGCTGCCGCCATGCTCGTCACCATCGTGCTGTGATGGGCTTCGAAAGCTTGGCTGTGGCGGCGTCGAGGCCGTCCTGGAGTCCTTCGACTTCGCCGAGCCAGCCGTTACCGCGGGCCGCGGTAAACCCCGCACAAAAAACTTCCAATTCACGCCCTGCTGCTCGGAGGACTCACCGTCGGCGCGGCCCCGGCCGGCGCATCGCAGGCGCCGCGCGCCGCGCGCCGCCTATGACACCCACTGGCAGTTGGCCTACAACAATGAGGCCGATTGCAACGCCGATCCGCAAAAGCATGTGGCACAGGGCCACATCATCAAGCAGACCTGCCATCTCGACACGTTCCGGCAGTACATCTTCGCCTGGCAGGAGCCGGCCGGACGGGGCGATCACCTCCACACGCAAACCAACTACTCGATGGAAAGCTGTCTGGACAGCCAGAGCGGCTATGCCGAGGACCACGACATCGACAAGCCGTGTGCATACAACCCCGTCACCTTCAAGTTCGACTACGTCTGGTCCGAACGGGGCTGACGAGGCGCCGGCGAGGCCGGCATCCGGGAAGCCGAAGGCCTCCGCGGCGGTGAGCGTCGCGGGGGCCCGGTGCGAGCACGGTCCCGTGGCGCGTCACCGCACGGATCGCCCACCATGGCGTGCCTCAGGGGTTCGAAGTCGCGCCGGGCCGCGCGCGAAACAGCGACGAAATGCCCTCGGCTGGTACACAGGCGCCCATGCGTGTACTGATCGTGGACGACATGAGGGATGACGACGCGGACGATCCCGTGGGCGACGTCGTACGGCGCGGGGAATCCGCGGCCGAGCGGCTGGCCGGTCAACTGCGGCGTGCCGGGCACACAGTGGAGGTCGTCGGGGGCGACGATGCCGCACCGAGCCCGCCACGCCCGTCCGTTCTGGAGTGCGCCGGACTCGTACTGGACGCGCCGGGCCGCCGGGTCAGTCGCGACGGGTGGCCGGTGGCGTTGACGGGCCGGGAGTTCGACGTACTCGAAGTGCTGATGCTGGCCGACGGGGCGGTGGTCAGCGGCGAGGAATTGCTGGCGCGGGTGTGGCGCGGGGAGTCGGGCGCCCGGAACACCGCCCTACGGATCGCGGTCAGCAGGCTGCGGGCCAAGCTGGGGCGGCCGACGGTGGTGGAGACGGTGCCGCGGGTGGGGTATCGCCTGCGGCACGCGGGCCGTTCCGCGGAAGGCCGCTCCCTAGCCGCCCGGTCGTCCGGGGAACGTTCCGCGGCAGCCCGCTCCCTGGGCGCCCACTCGTCCGGAGCCCGTTCCTCATGGAGTGGCCAACTGCCGGGCGGCGCCGTTGCCGTGGAGACGGGAGTAGGTGCCGCCACGGTCCAGCAGCTCCTCGTGGCGGCCCGACTCCGCCAGGCGGCCGTGGTCGAGGACGAGGATGTGGTCGGCGTCGGGGGCCAGATGCAGGTCGTGGGTGATGAGCAGGGTCGTACGGCCGGATATGAGGCGTCGTAGCGGGGCGATCACCTGGCGGGCGGCGAGGGCGTCAAGGCCGGCGGTCGGCTCGTCCAGGACCAGCACGGGCGAGTCGCGGAGCAGGGCACGGGCGATGGCGATGCGCTGGAGCTGGCCGCCGGACAGCTGGGCGGTGCCCGGCGCGATATGGGTGGCGTAGCCGTCGGGGAGTGCGTCGATGAACTCGTGCGCGGCGGCGTCGCGGGCGGCCCGGAAGATCTCGTCGTCGGTCGCGCCGGGCCGTCCGCACGCGATGTTCTCGCGGATGGTGCCGTGCAGGACGAGCGTCTCCTGGGGGAGCAGGGTGACGCGCTCGCGCAGGAACTCCAACGGGAGGGCGTCGAGCGGCATCCCGTCGAGCCGGATGTCGCCCGCGACCGGATCGTAGAAGCGCGGCAGGAGCTTGGCGACGGTGGACTTGCCGGCGCCGCTGGGGCCAGTGATCAGGATCAGCTCCCCGGGGCGGGCGGTGAAGGAGACGTCGCGGAGCGCGGGCCGCGCGGGGACGTGGCCGACGATTGCCGTGCTCCCGCCGGGAGTCGGGCCGGGGTCGGTGCCGAAGCCCGTACCGGTGGCCCCGCCGGTAGCCTCGCCGAGGTCCGAGTCCGCGACCGTGCCGGGGTACTCGAAGGCGACCTGCTCGAACTCGACCACGCCGTGGATCTCCTGGACGGGCCGTTCGGCCCCGGGCGGGTCCGTGACGGCGGGCCTGGCGGCGAGGATCTCCAGCAGCCGCTCGGCGCCCGCGGTGGCGGCGGTGACGGTGAGCCCCAGCTGGCCCAACTGCCGGATCGGCGGGAAGAGATAGCCGAGGAAGGCGGCGAAGGACAGCAGCTGGCCGAGCGTCATCCGGCCCTCGGAGATCTCCCAGGCGCCGAGCCCGATGATGGTCAGCACGCAGACGGTCTCCATCACCTGGACCAGCTGCTCGTACATCTCGCTCAGCCGGTTCCCGCGCACCGACGCGCGCATCCAGGCGCGGGCCTCGGCGCTCAGCCGCTCCTCCTCGTTCCACCGCCGGTTGTACGCCTGGGTGAGCACGACGTTTCCCAGCGACTCCTCGACGACGGAGGTGATCGCGCCGTCGGCGACGCGTTCCTGCCGGGCCGCGGTCTTGATGCGGCCGGCGAACTGCCGGGCGGTCAGCCAGAACAGCGGCGCCAGCGCGAACGTGGCCAGGGCCAGATCCCAGCGCAGCATGAGCGCGGCGCCGAAGAAGAACACCGTGCTGAACAGCGCCGACACGGTCTGGACCACGCCGGAGACGACCATCTGCTCGATGGCCTCGACGTCACCCGTGAGGCGTGTGACGAGGTCGCCCTGCCGGTGGCGCTGGAAGAAGTGCGGCGGCAGCACCTGTACGTGGCTGAAGATCCGGGCCCGGAGCCGCATGACGAAGCGCTCGGCCACCCATACGGCGGCGGAGTTCCCGACGTAGCCGATGAGGGCTCCGAGGACCGACATCGCCAACCACTGCCCGGCCGGCCCCCAGAACGCGCTGACCGACCCCTTCTGGAGGGCGTTGTCGGTGAGTTCACCGAAGAGGAGGACGGCGCCGGTCTCCGCGAGCGCGGCGGCCACGACGCACAGGCATATCAGCACCAGCCAGCGCCGGTCGCCCTTGGTCAGCGGCCAGAACGCACGGAAGGCGTGCAACGCGTTCTTCGACAATCCGGTGTGCGGGGCGGCGGCGGCCGGCTCGGCGCCGGCCACGTCTTCCGCGTCCTCCGTGAATTCCGCTGCGGGATTCGGCGCGGGCGCGGGTGCGGGGAATTTCGGTGCGGGTGCGATGGCCCGCAGCCGGACCGTCGGCTGATCCTCGTACGGAGGCATCACGCCACTCCTCTTCCGTCCTCGTCCTTCAGGGTGCGTACACGCCCGGAGGCGGGCCCCCCATGGACCCGCCTCCGGAATGTGGTGTTGTCAGCAGCCGCCGATGGGGCGCCCCGGACGCACCGGACGGGTCGGCTGGGTCGGCATGGGACGGCCCGGCCGAACGATGCTGATGCCGCCGGGACGCTTGATGATGTCGACGGACTTGGCCGGCTGGGTCTTCCTGGGCTTGCTCATGAGATTCTCCAATTCTTGATGTTTCGTAAGTGTTTCCCGGTCGGTTATCCCCGGAAAAGGAATGCGAACCGCATTCCCCGTCGCTTCCGGCTTCCGTTCTCCGGTGGCGATGAGGAATACATTACGCGAGCCGGAAGGGTTGTCATCACCTTTTTTGATGAGGTCTCGCTTAATTAAAAATGAGAGCGTTTCTCATACGTAACAGAGGGCTTTATAAAGGGGTTATGCGGGTGGTTAGGTGGGCGATTATGCGGGGTTTTCGGGGCCGTCATGCGGGGGTGTGCGGGGCCGCTATGCGGGGGTGTGCGCGGCTCCGCGCACACAAGACGGCGCACGCCCGAGCGGCGACCGCACACATGCGAGCCGGCCCCGGGACACGTGTCCCGGGGCCGGCTCGCATGTGTGCGGTCAGGCCGCCGTCGTCAGCTGCGGGGCCGGGGGGAAGCAGACGCGGATCGTGAGGCCGCCGTCCGGGTTCGCCGTCGCGCGCGTGGTCGCGTCGTGGGCGCGGGCGATCGAGGCGACGATCGAGAGGCCCAGGCCGGCGCCGCCGTCCGACGGGTCCCTGCGGTGGCCGCGTTCCTGCGCGCGCCGGAACGGCTCGAAGAGGCGCGGGACATCCTCGGACGGCACCACCGGGCCGGTGTTGGCGACCTCCACGCCGTCCGCGTCGACGCGTACGTGGACGGTGCCGCCGGGGTGGTTGTAGTGGAGGCCGTTGGACACGAGGTTGTGGACGGTGTGTTCGAGGAGGACCGGGTCGCCCTCGACGGACAGCGACTCCGCCGTCTCCACGTGCAGGGCGATGGAGCGCCGTGCCGCCTCGTCGCGCAGGCCGTCCGTACAGCGGGCGGTGATGTCGTGCAGGGCGACGGGTTCGCGGCGCTGTAGCTGGCGGTCGGATACGGCGAGCAGCAGCAGGGACTCGATCAGGCGCCCGCTGCCATCCGCGTTCTCGATGAGTTTGCTCCGCATGCGGGCGACCTTCTCCGGGGGCGGGTCGTCCGCGAGACCGATCTCGGCGGCGGCGCGCTGGACGGCGACGGAGGTGCGCAGCTCGTGCGCGACGTTGGCCGCGAAGCGCTGGCGGGCCGCGACGAGACGCTCGATCCGGTCGAGCATCTCGTCGAAGGTGTCGGCGAGTTCCTTGAGTTCGCCGCGGGGTGACGCGAGGGCGAGCCGCTCGTGCAGGTTCTCGGCGGAGAGCTGACGGGCCTTGGCCGTGATGACGGCGACGGGACGCAGCACACGGCCCGCCATCCACCAGGCCAGTGCGGCGGAGAGGACGGTGAAGGCGGCCAGGGACGCGCCGGAGACGGTGAGCAGGCGGCTCAGCGCCGCGTCGCCGGCGGCGTCGCTCACCTGCCGCACTTGCAGGCCCACCGCCTCGCCGCTCTTGCTCGTCTTCCTGGTCGGTGTGGGGGTGACGCCGGTGTCGTTCCATCGCGGTGCGGTGGTGCGGGGCGTGTCGTACGCGTTCTCCGGTATCGCCCGGGTGACCGCGGTGTCGATACGGGAGTCGAGGCTCTGCTGGAGGAGGACGTAGACGAGTGCGGTGAGCAGGACGCCGGCCAGGACCAGCAGTCCGGTGTAGAGGGCGGTGAGGCGCGCGCGTTCGCTGTTCATCGGGCGGCGCCGTCCGGGTCCGGGCGCAGGGGGGCGGGCACGGATGACTCGGGCACGGCGCCGGGCGAATCCAGCGCGGTGCCCGGCGTATCGGGCGCGGGCGGAGCCGGTGGGGGCGAGTCGGGCGCGGCACCCTCGCCCGCCCCCGTCTCCGGCCCCGCGCCCAGCCGGTAGCCGGCGCCCGGGACCGTCTCGATGACCGGCGGATCGCCGAGCTTGGCGCGGAGCTTGGAGAGGGTGACGCGGACGGCGTTGGTGCGGTAACTGGTGTCCTCCTCCCACACCTGCTCGATCAGGTCCTCGCCGCTGACGACCGCGCCGTCGGCCCGCAGCAGCGTCTCCAGCACGGCGAACTCCTTGCGGGACAGGGCCAGATAGCGGCCCTGCCGACTGACCTGGCGCCTGGCGGTGTCCAGGACCAGCCCGGCCCGTTCCAGCACGGGCGGCAGCGCGGGCCGCGCGCGGCGGCCGAGGGCGAGCACGCGGGCCAGCAGCTCGTCGTACGCGAACGGCTTGGTGAGGTAGTCGTCCGCGCCCAGTCCGAGGCCGGCCACCCGGTCCCGTACGTCCCCGGCCGCGGTCAGCATCAGGATGCGGGTGAGCAGCCGCTGCCGTACGACGCGACGGCACACCTCGTCGCCGTGCAGCACGGGCAGGTCGCGGTCGAGGACGAGGACGTCGTACGCGCCGAAGCGGAGCTTGTCCAACGCCTCGCGGCCGTCGTGTGCCACGTCGACGGCGAGGGCGTCGCGCCGCAGCCCCTCGGCGATCATCTCGGCCAGGAACTCCTCATCCTCCACGAGCAGCACACGCATGGCTCCTGTCTACCGGATGAGGGGGTTTCGTCGTTGTAAAGGGGATCGCCGAGAGAAACGAAACACGCCTCTGCGGCAGGGTCTCAGCGCAGGCGCACATGTACCGGTCGGCCAGCGCATACGCGCCGTCCACCAGCACCAGCCACACCGCAGGATCACCATCGTTGACGAGGCGCTGGAACGCGTCGGACTCGCCGACCGCGCCCGGCACCGGCCGCATGAGCTGTCCGGCGGCCAGAAGCAGCGGATCGCGATCGCACGGGCGGTGGTCGGCGATCCCGAACTGCTGCTCGCGGACGAGCCGACCGGCGCGCTGGACTCCGCGTCCGGCGAGTCGGTCATGGAGCTGCTGCACGACCTGAGCGCGGCGGGCGCGACCATCGTGGTCATCACGCATGACCTCGAGGTCGCGGACCAACTGCCGCGGCGGGTACGGCTGCGGGACGGCGCGGTGGTCGAGGACGTGCTGGGGGGCGTGCGATCGTCCGTACGGGACGGGGCGGCCGATCCGGGCACGCCGAACGACGCGGTCCCGTCGTCCGGTTCGGCGGACGGGTCCGGTACCGCGGGTACGGCCGGTGCGTCCCAGAGGGTTGGGCGCGCCTCGCGTCACACACGCGGACGGCCCTGCGCCCGTCTCAGGAGACTCGCGGGGCGGGCGGTGATCTCCGAGTATGCCAAGGCCCCAGCGAGCTGGACGGGGGCGCGGGCAAGTGGGCCCGGTGCACAACGCGTGCACACTCACGCGGGAACTCCCGGGGACTCCCAGGCAGAGGAGGGAAGTGCGGGGGCCTGACCGAGGGCCCTGAACAGCGCATATTCCCTGGTCAGGGGCTTGGCGGCGGACGAGTCGGCCTGTACGCCGGGGAGTGTCACCCCGACGCTCCCACCTGCGCGAACATGCGGGAGGGCCACTCGTGTGGCTACTTTGATGGCTACGCACGTTTCTGACCTTGCTTGACACCTACGTTGGCACCGCTTCGCTGCCCGGCCCAGCAGCTAAGTGCCTAAGCTCGTCAGCCCCGCGCACGGACGAGGACCTCATCGCGGAGGCCCGCCAAGCCAACCCAAGAATGTCCACCATGTGGACATGATCTGTGGCTTGCATCACAGCCCTAATGCAGGCGGGCGATTCCCAGTGGGACCATCTCCGAAATTCAGAGGCCCAAGCTGCGCCAGGCAACCACTCTGCACGGACGACATATCGCCCGCCCCGTCCGCACCGGCCGCACGCACAACCGGATTGAATCCAAGCCAGTTGCTGATAGACGTCGGCGACCCTCCCATAAGGCACGCCCACTGACGGAGCGGGCGCGCCTGGCCACGACCCTTGAACTTGCGACGAGGACCCGGAATGGAGACTCACCCTTTCCAAAACGGCAAGCATCCGGAAATTCAGACCTTCACCCATCACGGGGCGCTCCACGGCGATCGACTCAACCCCACGAACCTGAGGGTGCGGGATCAATGGGGTGATCGTGGCGGGCGTCGAGCCACGCACACCGAGCAGTCGACGGTCGACGGGGGTCGCACCCGGCCCCTCCGGGCAAGCTGTGGCGATGATGCCCCAGGGAGCCCCCGCCGTAGCAGTCGCGCAGCAAAAGGCGCTACTGGGTCTTCGACGGAGCCGGTACGGACGCCCAGGTCACATACCCAGCCTCGTCGCCGCGGTACTGGCCGATGTCGTCGACCAGGCGGTGCACGAGATACAGGCCCGGCTCTACCTCCGGATCAGGCAGGGGCCGGTCCATCTCCCCGACGGTGAGCAGGACATGGGCCCCGTCGCATGAGATCCGCCCCGCCAGGTCAACGCTCGCGCGGTGCCGCGCGGTGACGTCGACCAACTCCGTGAGCACTCCGAGCACTGACTCGGCGACGGCTACGGCTTCCGACATCTCGCCAAGTAGCGCCGGCAGCACCATTGCGGCGAACCGGCGCGAGCGGCGCATGGCTTCGGTGGGTTGGCGTTCAGGGCCGGTCCGGAACTCGAGGGAGTTCTCCGTGCCGAGGGCCTGCAAGCCAGCGTTGCTGCGCCTAGCCGCGGGGGGCCGCAGACCGGAGGCCCAGAGCGGAGGCATGGTGTCGGAGATCGCCACGGTTCGTCCATCACTCCATCCCGTCGAGTGGGTCAAGCCAGAGCACGGCGCAATCCGGCCGCGCTACCCCCGTCGAGCGGCTCTGTGTGTCATTGAGTTAACAGTGACGTAGGATGTTTACGCAAGCCGGGTCTTGATCGAGTTTTCAAACAAGTTCGATCACTGAACAACAGGTGAACTCTTGCTCAGCGAGATGGGTCACCGCCCGAACCCCTTGCGCGCAAATCGGATCAACTGGCACACGAACGGGCTGGGGGCGGAAATGGGTGGCGACGAGAGAGACGAGCCACACACCTTGCAGGAGAAGATCGTCTACCTGCTGGATCACGCGTTCCCGGATGGAGCTCCGAGCGACCGCGAGTTCTGCCGGATCGTCGAGAGTCACGGAGGCGCCCTCTCTCACAGCTACTTCGGCAAGCTGCGCAAGGGACAGATCACCGAGGTACGCGACGAGACCCTGCAAGCCCTGGCCCTCGGCTTCGGTATCGCCAACTGGCGCTTCTTCAAGGACGAATCGGATGTCGTCGAAGACGTCATGGCGGGCCTCGCGCTCCTCGCAGGAACCCGGACCGGCGACATCAGCGGCATCGCGGGCCGAAGCATCGGCGAGGAGGGCATGTCCGCCGAGATGCTCGACTTCGTCCTCGAGCAGGTCCGCAAGTTCCAGCAGGGCGACGGCAGCCCCGAGGCCACGACCCCATAGCGAACGCTTGTTCGCAACCGGTCGATCCCATCACCCCCGCCCCTATCGCACACCGCTGCGAGAGAAACCAACGTCGAGGCCGCTGATGTCCCTGCGCGAGCTGCGTAGAGTCTGCGAAGTCGGGCTAGCCGACCTTCCCATCCCAACGAAGTTCAGCATCCCCGCCCTCGTGCGCAACATGGAACAGGCTCGCCATCGCCGGATCGTGCTCGTCCCTCTACCGGACCGGATGGTGCACCCCAACACCGCGTGCGGGCTGCGTGTGAAGGCCCCCGAATTCAGCATGATCCTCTTCCGTCGACGGCCCACGGTCTATCAGACCGATCACGTCATCCTCCACGAGCTGACCCACGAGTGGTTCGACCATGGAGGCACACTCAGCCTTGAAGACCTTCAGAAGATGATGCCGGTCTTCAACACCACACTCCTCCAGCGCTTCGTCGCAGACCGCCCCATCCAGGCCCGCGCGAACTACGAGAGCAAGGACGAGAAGGTGGCCGAACTCGGCGCCAGCTTGATCCGCCGCATGGCGCGGGATGTCGCGAGCGACGACATGCTTGGCCGCCTTGGTGACTCTCTCTCCCGACCAGTAGGCGACCGGAGATTCCGCCGCCGCCCGTTCACCAACCCCCGCTCGTAACAGAAGGACCACCGTTGCTCGAATTAGCTGGCTACGCCGTAGCCGCACTGATGACCGCTGTCGCCATCTGGCGTGCACTCGGCGGTACCGACGCCCGCCGAAGATCCCTCTGGGGCTGCTTCCTTGGGTTCGCCGTCGCTCTTTGGACCAAGACGCAGTACGTGCGAATCGGGCTCAACCACAGCAAGATCACGGACGCCTCCGTCCTCATCAAGCACTATTCTGCCGGCGCGGCGATCCTGGCGATCCTGTACTACATCGTCGCTGTCTACGGGCAGTACCCTGCCGACGGAGACATGGCTCGCGCCGTAAAGGTATCCCGCTTCATCCAACGCGTGGCCACGAAGACGGCCCTGTCCGCCTTCCTCGTGATGACGGCCATGTTCTTCACCATCGTCGACCGGTCCAAGCCGAGTGATCGCTTCGTCTCCGACCACGCAGGCCAGTGGGGCGCCACGGCCTACATGACCGTCTTCTACGTTTACTTGAGCTGCGCGTCGGCCATCTGCCTCTACCAGTGGGCTGGCGCCTTCCGCCGCGAGGACCGCAAACTGCTCCGCGTCGGCCTGGGCATGATGGCATTCGCCATGGTGCTCGGCGTCCTGTACTCCGTCGGCCGGACGCTGTTCATGTGGTACTGGCTCGCCGAACAGCCCAGCCACACCTTCGCCTCTGACGTGGACACCAGCACCGAGGCCATGCAGCAACTACTGTTCGTCTTCTTCGCCCTCGGCGTCTCGGTCCCTGCCACGGAAAACGGGCTGCGTCGCGCACGCTCCTGGTACGCCCTCATACGTCTCTACCCGATGTGGCGAGAGCTGATGGCCGCCTTCCCCAGCATCCCGATGGAAACTCCTCACTCTCGCCGACAAGAGCTGACTCGCCGTGACCTCGACGCTGACCTCCAGCTCGGCAGATGGGTAAACGACCTGGCGGACGCCATCGAGAGGCTGCGCCACCACGTCCCGGATGGTCTGATGGCAGCCGCCCAGGAGACGGCCGACACCCGCAACGGCGCTGTCGCACAGGCGCACTGGATCAAGGCCGCCCTTGCCGCGAAAATCCAGGGCACGCCTGCGGGGCCCGTTGCCGCCTTCGAGCAGCAACAGGCCATGGATCAGGACGCCGAGGTCGCATGGCTCCTCGACGTCGCCAAGGCGTACAAGAAGGCCAACCGGTCCCAGGCACAGAACCTGCTCACCTCCATAGGAACGGCCGCATGACGCTCACCGCCACGGCTCGGACTGTCACCGACGTTCTCCAGCCGCGTAACGTCCTCCTCATCGGCATGCTCGGCATCGGTCTGGCCGCCGCCGGCGACTGGACTGGCATCCTGTGGGGCCTGCTGGGTGCCCTATGCGCAGGAATCATCCCCGCCGCCTACATCTCGTGGGAGCGTCGGCGCGGCACCTGGGGTGACCGGCACGTAGTGGACCGCACGAAGAGGGCCCCGATCTTCTTCGTCATCCTGGCGTCGATCGGCCTCGGCTCGCTCGCCATGGTCCTCGGCCACGCGCCGACCGGCATCCTCATCGCCATGCTCGCCCTCTGGGCCATGACCATCGGCCTCTTGGCCGTGAACACCATCTGGAAGATTTCGGTGGACAGCGCGGTCGCCTCTGCGGTCGTCGCGATGCTCGCCGCCGTCCACTCTCCCTGGTGGATCGCCGCGTACGGCCTAGTCATAGCCGTGTGCTGGTCCCGCGTTGCGCTGACCTACCACACCATCGCACAGACCGTCGCGGGCGCGTCCCTCGGCGCAGCCACCGCGGCAGCGTTCGTCGTTTTGTAGCCACTCCACGCACGACCAGAGCCCGGCCGGTACGGAAGCGTCGGCCGGGCTCCGCTGCTGTCTGCGGTGATGGTTATGCCCTCGATGTTGTCGATGAGCCTGTGGTGACCCTTGGGAGTAGCGCCGCGGCTGAGGGTCGGCAAGGTGCTCTATGCCACTCACGTCAGTCGCACCCCCGCGGGTCGGCCAGCAGACGACCGCCATGCGGATCCACTCCAGGACCAGGAGGCGGCCGTCGTCCGTGGCGGCGACCTCCGAGACCCTGTCGGGTGTCAGGGTGGTAGGCGACTGCACGGCGAGCTCGTAACCGCCCTTCAGGGCCGTGCCACGTCCAGGTCTGGGCCCGCCGCACGTGCTGCGCACGTCAGGTGGCTTGGTCGCCGAGCTCGGCGCGGGCCTGCCGCTCACTGCCCCACGGCCCCACCGGCTCGTGCCAGTTCGGGTCGCTGGGCATGCCCCACCACTCCCGCGGCGCCCGCCGGACGATCCGGTAGCGGGGGCCGTCCCACCGCGGGTCGCGGGGCAACGCCAGCCAGGCTTCGCGGCCCCGCGTCCACTCCTCCGTGCCCACGGAGTTCGCGATCTGCTCGCGTAGGTCCCGACGCCGGATGTGCGCGAAGATGAGCCCGCACCCCGGATGTGCGCTCAGGTGCTGTACCCATGTCACGTTCGCCTCCGAGGATAGATGGCCCATGTACGGCTTCGCCGTCCACTCCGGGTACCGGGAGCGGTGGTAGTGGTGCACTACCAGGACCACCCCGTCGATGTCGGCGTACTGCACCTCGCGGTACCGCTTCTGGTGCGGCGCTTGACCAGTCAGCGGGTCGGTATAGCTCAGGTGGATCTCGTCAGCCTTCACGGTGCCGGTCCCTTCGGTACCTCGTGACGACCATGGTGCGCGGGCGTCACCGACACCGCGCGGCCGCAGGGTCAGAACAGTCCATACTGTCCCGCGTCCTCGAGAGCCTGCCGCTCGGCGGCCGCCTCTTCGGCGGCGGCCTGCTTGCGCAGCAGCGCGACGAGCGGAGCTTGCCGCTCGGCCTGGGCCCGCTTGCGGGCCTGTAGTTCCTCCGACGTCGCCCACCGGACCATGACCTCGTGATCGCCAAGACCCGGCGCGTCGGAGAGGACGGTGCACTTCACGTACGGCTGCTCCAGGCGGTGCCGGATCTCCCGCATGGTGGCGAACCAGTCCGGGCCGTACGCGCCCGCGATGACGACCAAGGTCCCGGCCTCGTCGCGGTGCTGCCGTACGGCGAATCCGTCGTGTTCGTGCCGACCGGTCGGCCCCCTCTGCTGCTCGACCTCGGTGAGGTGGAGGTGGGTGAGGCCACCGGCCGTGAGGTGCCTGGCGATGGTGTGGGATCGGGTGGTGCGGGACATGGGGTCACTCCAGTTCGGGTCTGCGGGCAGGTTGCTCTCCGGCCCGTGGTGGAACGGCGCGAGCGGGTGTCAGACCGCCAGGTCGAGGTGTCCTCGTTCGAGGCGCGCCAGGTACTTGCTGGTGGCTTTCTTGCCCACGTACCCGGAGAGCGCGGTGCCGCGCGGGGGTCGCTGTAGCTCGCCGTGCTCGTCGTCCAGTGCCTTGGCCCGCGCGACGATCTCCCTCATGGACAGGCCGTGCTTGAAGTCGGCGCGAACCTTCGCTTCCACGTCGACGTACTGGGCGGCCTTCTCCGGGCGCAGCCGGGCGGCAAGGACAACGTCCGCCTCGCACCCGAGCACGCAGAATGAGCAGGACAGACGGCTCATACCCCAGTCGTACGCCTCGTGGTACGGCAGGCCGGAGCGGGCGATCTCTTTCCAGACCTGGGCATCTGTCCACCCGTGGATCGGCCTCCACGTCGTGACATGCCTCTTTCCGTTGCTCGCCGGGCGGTCGATCTCGACGGCCGTGAGTTTGGCGCGCGGAGCCGACTCGGCGGCCCGCTGACCCATGCAGTTCAGGATGTGCGCTGGGCGCCCCAGGTCGCCGAGTTCGGCTACGAGCCGCGTCATCAGCTTCCGGATCGGGCCCCGCTTCAAGTCCGAAGTGCACCACCTGGCTGAGGACGAAGGCCACGCCGGGGCGACTTTCGCCGTGGCCGGGTCGAGACCCTGTTCGCGGGCCTCCTTCTCCGTCTTCGCTTTGAGCTTGAAAAACCTCTCGACAGTGCGTGCCAGCAGGTCGCCGCCCGCTGCCTTCACGACCTCGAACCGCACGCCGAGGCGGCGGGCCTGCTCCTCGGCGAGCTTGCGGGTCCCCTCCCACTCGATGTCGCCCAGGTCGGCGTGGACGATCACGACGCGGTGCAGCAGACCGAGCTTGGCGGCCAGGTCGCACACGTGGGACGCCATCGCCTGGGAGTCCTTCCCACCACTGGAGTTCAGGAGAATCCAGTCGGCGACGCGCAGCAGCTCGGCGGGGACGGTCGTGGTCGGCACATCGGGCACAGACGGGTGGATGCAGCGGGCGCGCTTCTTCTTCGGGGCGGGGACCTCAGCGAATAGGGCGAGTTGGGCGGTCATGGTGTCCTCGGCAGGAGCATGCGGGGCGACGGCTGAAGGGGCACGGGGCGCGGTAAACGTGACAGCGCCTCCGCGATGGAACGGCTACGGGCAGCCGGGGCGTCCGGCCCATTCCTCGCGTCGGGAGGCAGGAACGGTCGACCGGCGGTTGGGGCGGGGCCGGGGCGCGGGTGTGCGCCCCGGCAGAGCGATCTAGGAGGGGTTCTCGACGATCCACTCGGCATATTCGTTGCCCTGGACGACCCACACGTCCTCGCGGTCGGTCACCCAGCCCTGGCCGGACTGCCACCGCTCGGTGCGCAGGAAGGACATGGGCACATGTCCCTCTTCGCGGACCTCGTCGAGGTTCAGAACGGTCCCGGTCCAGGCGTAGACGGTGCAGTCGGATCGCTCCTGGGTAGCGCCGAGATCGAGCCGGACGCGCATCCCGTGGGTGCGCACGATGTCGCCTTGGGCGAGCTTGCTGGTGTCCTTGATGGTGACGTTCGTCGTAGGGCTGGTCATGACTACCTCCTGATGTGGTGGCGAAAGGTGGGGAAGGCACCGGGGAGCGGCGGGCGGCGTCGCACCCCGGCCGGGGGCTCAGGCCACGAGCGCGGCGCGGGCCTCGGTGTCCCAGTCGGGGATGGCGCGGCCGATCTCCGCGTAGCGGGCAGCGCGCGCCGTGGCCTTGCCGGGCCCGGAATACGGGCAGCCCTTGTGACGGCGCGGTGGGGCCGGGTTGGCGTCCTTCCGGTCCCGCATGTGGCTGTAGTAGACGTCGATGTCCTTGCAGCACAACAGGCAAGTGAGAGCCCATCGGTGCTCGCTGCCCGGGTAGCCCCTATGGACTCCGGCGCAACGGGTGCGGGTGCAACCCTCGGGCTCGTCGACCGGGGTCGCACGCGGCGCGTAGCCGAGTTCCAACATCCGCGCCCACGCGACGACGAGACTATCCCGGTTGCGAGAGGTGTCGGGCAGGAAGACGGACAGGTACGGCGCGGTCATGGCGCTGACCTTTCAGGAGTTGGTGTGAGGGGGAGAAGATGCCGGGGCACGGCGGTCAACGTCGCGCCCCGGCGGGCGGTCAGGCGGCAAGGTCGAGGGAGGAATCTGCGCTGTCCTGCCGCCACTCGGACAGGGAGGCCAGAAGGCAGTTGCGCCAGGCGAGCGCGTACCGGGGGCAGTTGGAGCACGTCTTGTGCGTGCAGCCGGGTAGCGGCGCATGACGGCGGGCGTTGAACGACCAGGCCAAGGAGTCGGAGCTGTAGAGCAGGTGGTGAACCTCGCGCAGGCCGGTCACCTTGAATCCGAAGCCGTGCAGGCGGATGCCGAGCCCGTACAGCGTCTCCACGATCCGGACGGCCTCCCTGGTGGACTGGCGTCGGCATACCGAGCCGAGCCCAACCAGCGGCTCCACCGTGAGGTCAATGCCCATCGCGGCGTACATGTCGACGCACCGGAGATAGTCGTCTCGCGTCCAGCCCTGGAGGACAGGCATCCACGGAAGGTCATCGTCGTGCCACATAAGGTTGAGGTACGAGGCGACTGTGCGGCACTGGTGGTCGTAGACCGTCTGGCCGGTCTTGGCGAGGATCTGCGGCTCACACATCCAGTCCTGAATGGCTGCCCGCTCCAACTCGCCGATCTCGTCGGCGTACCTGCGCACGGCGGCGGCGTACTGGGCCGGGGTCACGGTCCACTCGCCGTACAGGCTCAACTCGGTGAATCCGCCGGAATCGAGCATCCAGGAGGTGACGGCGCGCGGGAGACGGCGGCGCCGGACGAGGCGGCGGTGTGAGACGCAGAGTGGCACAGCCAGGCTGCCGCCGAACTCAGGCCGCTCCAGCCATGACGGCTGGTGTGTGCCCAGGTACGACCAGCGGTCGGTTTCGCCGTACTGGAGGTACGTGCGGCCGGGGTCGACAGGGCCTGGCGGTAGTGGGGGCTCGACCACTGCGGACGCGGGTATGTCGAAAAGGGCAGCGGGCTGCACAGGAGTCCCTTTCGGTTCGGGTCTTGTCGTCGGCGGTTGCTCTCCACCAACACCAAAAATACTACAGCATGCGTCACATGCTGGTCTACTTGGCCACCGGATTAGGCAGTCAGCTCCACATCCGACGCACGCTGTCCCTCGCTCGGCGCGAGCGGACGCACCGGTACCGGCCCCGAGGACCGGTCCCGCTCACGCACCACGAGCGGCCGGATCGGCTCCCATCGCGTTCCCGTTAGCCCTGTGACCTGGGTCCATTTCGCCTCGAACCCGGCGTCCGGCTTCTTCGCGGTGCGCTGCTTGTCCTCGACCCCCGCCGGGGCCGCCACAAGATACGCGTTCGCCGACGGATAGCCATCCACAGCCTCCAGGTAGTGCGCCCGCCGGATCACCGACTTCTCCCCGGCCCGTATCCGCGCACCGGCCGCCCGGCCCCACCGCAGCAACGTCATCTCCGCGTCGAACCGCGAGCCCTCCCATACGGTTCGCACCGACCTCCACGCCTGGCCCTTCGCCTGCTCCCCGCGGCAGCGGGGGTCGGAGCCGGCACACCACGGGGCGCTCGCGCCCGCTCGGTGGTGGCGCCTGCACGCCGTCGACCGCTTCGCGCGGCACCACCACCGCGGCGACGAGCATCGCTTGCCGTGCCAGGTCTTGCAGTCATTCGTGCGGCCGGACAGGTACAGGCGCCGCACCTCGTACAGCGCGAACGGCGCCTCGTCCAGGTTCCGCTCGAACCGCGTCAGCAGCTCGTCGTTCCACGCTACGTCCTCGGCGAGCTGCTGGTACAGCGACCGCTCCCCGTACAGCGCCACCTTCTCGTTCAGGGCGCGCGATGCGTACTCCATCATCAGCACCGCCGAGCCAATCTCCGGGTGCTCCCTCAACCGTTCCTCGTGCCGATCCCGGGACGCGCACACGCCGCTGAACGGGCACTGCGCGCAGTAGCTCTTCTTGATCTTCTCGCCGAGCCGAGCGTGGACGTACGCCTCGACCGCCGACCGGTCCATCCCGTCCGTCTCGATCAGCGGGTAATACGGCTCGCACACGACACGGCCTGCCTCGGCATTGATCCGTTCCTGGATCTTCGTGTCCTTCTCCGCACGGTCGCGCTCCCCAGCGTGGTAGCCGATGACTCGCCGGAACGTGGCGGTGTCGAACTCGTAGGCGGCCCACGCGTCCAGACACCATCCCTTGAACCGAATAGAGCAGGTCCTACGGCCGGAAGCCATCTGGGGCACGGTGCCGGCCGCGCGCAACTCGGCCGACAGCCGCCACGGACCCGCCGCCCATATGCGCGACGGTGTACGGGTGTCGTCGAGTATCAGCACTCCGTCGGCATCCCGACGGCCGCCGCGTGCGATCTGGACCGTGCGTACCCTCCGGGCCGCGAGGAGCGGCAGCACCCGACGCTCAACGTACGAGAGCGAGTCAGGCCACTCGTCGCCAGTCACCGCATGCACGACGATCAGGTCGGACAGATCCGGCTCCAGGCCGTACGTCTGTGGGTCGGCAAGGAACTTCAACAAGATCGCCGTACTGTCCGCACCCAGTCCGTACGAGAGGACAGTAGGCCGCTTCCCGACGGTGGGGGCGGTCGCTGGCACGAACGATTCGGGCAGGGTGAACAGGGCGGTCTGAGCCGTGGCAGCCACGAGCAGGGCCTTTCGGAAGTGGGTCTGGGCGGGTCGCTCTCCCGCCAGGGAAAGCCGGGGCGCCGCGCAGGACGCCCCGGTGGTGAGGGTGGAGACGCTTACGGGCGGCCGGGGCGGCCAACATGGCGAGCAGTACCCGTCCGCTCCTCCCGGGGGAGCGCGGAGCGGTCCACGGGCGGACGCGGGACGGGACGGCCGTACGCGCCGCTGCGCCACGCGGACGCTCCACCGACCCCGAACTCCCTGATGGCAGCTTCCTGAGCACTGTGCCGCCACTCACCACGAAGCGCCATCGTGCGTAGATGGGGATACCGGCTACGAAGGACCGTGCCGTGCGCGCGGGCCAAGCGGGCACGCGCGGCCCTGACCGGCCCGCCCCCAGGGGACGATGCGGGGAGGCCGCGGACCCGCCGGGGTTCGGGCCGCAGCTCGACTGCGGGCACCTCCCGCTCGCCGCAGACCCCGGTGAGCGGCCACACGCGCACGGTGCCGTCAGCCATCGGCCAGCCGTTGATCTGCACGCGCGTGTCCGGCTGCCCGGGGCGCCTCCAGATGCCCCTGGAGTGCACGGGAAACCGCTCGGCGAAGGCCGGTGCCGTGAGCGGCATGCCCACCAGCTTCCGGCCGCGCGTGGTGATGTATGCGCTGACGCCGAAGCGCCATCGGTCGGTGGCCTCCACGCGATTCCCGGCCCGGTCGCGGAAGACGACCAAGCCATCACGGCTCAGGCCGCGCCCCGCCGCGTAGTTGAGGCCCGGTACAACACCCGTCCTCGGGTCGGCGCGCTTCAGCGCACGGAACCGGTCGACCGGCAGCAGCACGCCCCGCCCTGCGCCGGTGAGCCACCGCGTCCCGGTCCGGGGGTCGGTGCGGACCCACTCCTCGGGGAGCGAGTTGAGGACTCCCCTGTGGATGTCGGTGGGCAGGCGGCCGCCCGTGTCGATGGCGGCGAGCATGGCGCGGCGCTGTCCCTTCGGTATCTTCTGGATGAGGTAGGACAGCTTGTGTTCAGGCAGCATGGAAGGGCCTTTCAGTTCGGGTCTGGGCGGGTTGCTCTCCCGCCTGCGTTGGTGCCGGGGCGCAGCGGCGCGGCCGCGCCCCGGAGGGCGGTCAGTGGGTGGGGTGGGTGAGGTAGTCGGCGATGGCTTCGGCGGCGGACGCCGAGTCGGCGCCGCAGTCCACCGGCCCTCCGTCGCCGCTGATGAACAGCGGGTCGCCGACCGGATAGCCGTTCTCGTCGTGGACGAACACCGACCAGCCGGTGTGTGCGGCCGGAACATGCTCCACCGACGAGTCGCGGTCGGCCACGGACAGGTGGGCACCGTTTCGGACGTCAGCCGTGCAGGTGGCCAGGTCCAGGGGGATGGCGTAGCTCATGCCGATGTCGTCGCTATGCGTGGTGATGCCCCACTCGACCAGCGCGGCGAGCAGCACGGCTCCGGCCGTCAGGCGGGGCGTGGTGAACCACTCGGCGACAGCCCGCGCGCACAGGTTCACGTCATCGGCCAGCGCCGATCCGCTCTGCGGCTCGTACACCGTGGCGATCTGCTGGTAGTCCGGTGCGCCCTCCGGCGCCCATGCCGTGGCGTGGCAACCGGGAGAAGCAGTGCCAGGCGTGGTCAGCACGATGTGCTCGCCCGCCATGGCTTTCTCTTGGGGGATGGTGGCCGGGTGCGCGATGAGCAGGCCCTCGTCCACGTCGTAGAAGGCGGAGATTCCGTGCGTGGCCAGCGCATCGAACAGCATGGTGGTGATGTTGGGCATGGTGTGCCTTTCTGCGGTTGGGGTCTTCGTTGGCGGGTGCTCTCCACCAACACGTCAAATAGTACAGCACGCAACACCACATTCGTACTCGTCCCTGGAAAATTGGGCCGGTCTACCCTCCAGTGCTGCGCGCTGTGCCAAACCAGTGCGCTGGCCTAGTTGGTCATCATGTTGGTGAGGTGGGGCCCGATGTACCCGACTACCAGACGGCCGACCGCCTCGCCTTGCGCACCTTTCGTGCCGTCCAGGAAGTACACCCGCGGCGCGATGCGGCCGCGCGCGGCGAGCTTCAGGTGCGCCTGCATCTCCACTCGCCCGCCACCGGGGGCCGGGAACAGTCGCTCGTGCCCGTACTTCTCCATCGTCGGCACGCTCTCTGTCATCGCGACCTGCCTGACCGGGTACGGTTTCGCACCCACGGGCGGGGTCATGCAGAACTGGTAGAAACCGCCGTTGAACCCGTCCTTTGCCGCCGCAGCGTACGACTCGAGCGACACCAATGCCGTCCATCCTTTCGCCGCCCAGGTGCGCGACATCGGGTGCTCGTCGAGCCCGATAGCTATCCGCGGGTCCGCCGTCACCATCAGGTGGTCCAGCTCCCCAAGACGCTCCCACAGCTCTTCGAACGACCTCGGGGCGCCCGGCACACCGTCGGCGGCCTCGGCGACCTCTTCTGCCCGGCCCTGACGCAACAGCAAGAGCCGGAGCCGATCCGCCTCGGCCAGCGCCTGCGCCAGTGCGTCCAGCGTCGTCAGGTGGTCCTCGATCTCGCTGTCCCGCTCGCCGATGACCGCCTGGAGCTGCGCCTGCATCGACGCGCGCGTCCGCTCGCCCAGGTCGATCTCGCTTCCAAGCTCGGACAGTTCCTTGTCCGCCTGTTCCAAAAGCCCGTTCAACAGGCTCACCTCGGCGCGCATGTCCTCGTTGCCCTCCCCAGACCTCTGCACCGCAAGGGCCGTCAGTGCCCGTGCCTTGTCCATCACCTCCGCCCGCTCCTGACGGTGTTGCTCGGCCACACGGTCCGGGAACGTCACCCCGGCGAGCAGCGGCGGCAGCGGCCTTTCCAGGGCAAGGGCATGCACACGGCGTGCGACACCGTGCCATGCGTTGTCGGACGGGTCGGTCCACCGCGTGGGCCCCAGCACTCGGTGTCGTGCCGCGTCCGGCGCCCAGTCGGGGTCGACCAGCGGCATGAAGGTGCGCACCGCGCCGGGTCCGACTCGGTGGTTCTCACCGATCGCCTGGAGGAACGCGTCGACCGCCGCGAAATCCCACAGCAGGTATAAGGACGCGTCCCCGGCGAGTAACTGCATGGTGCTGGCTACGCGCTTGGACCACAGGGGGTCGGGCTGCACCGGTCTGGCAGCGACGACGACAGGCAACTGCCGCTCCGGGGCACACAGCACGTCGACGAGCTGATTCACGCGATCGTGGGTGACGCGCAGTGCGTTGATGCTCAGTCTCGACACCCCGTCGTGCGGCTCCAGCTCGCCCACCAGGTCGCGGACGAGTCGGGGCTTGCTGGGGCGCAGCGTCTGGGTGGTGTTCGAGAAGCACTCCAGGTCGACGCACACCGCGCCGGGGCCCGCAGCGGAGCGGACGGCTGTCACCGTGGTGCGCCAGGTCGCCTCGGCTTTGTCCTCGCGAAGCTGGAGGCGGGTGGCTGACTCGGTGCCGGCCTCGTCGTACGCGGCCTGCGAGAACAGCAACGACGACTCGCTGAGCTGGCATTGGCCAGTGCCGAGCTGCACGGCCGTGCGCGGGAACTTCTTCATCAGCCACGCTGCGGACAGCCAGCGGACGGTGTCGAGCAGTGTCCCGGCATCGGGGACGGCGAACACGGACCGGTGGGCGAGGGTGCTGGCAGGTGTACTCACGGAATCCTCAACGGGGGCAGGACCTGGCGCGTGACCACGCCAGTCGGAAGGGCTCCGTGCGCAGGGCAGAGCACCTTTGAACGGGCACTGACAGCGCACGGGAGATCAGGGGAAGATGGCCGACAGTTGACCCCCACAACGGGGGGTGTCAGGCAAGGTTCAGCGGTGGATCTGCCGGAGGTGGCGGTACCAGTGCAGGAGAACGCCCGTCGGCTGCTCGTCGAGCCAAGCGTGCCGTTCCTCGGCGGCCGCGTCCTCCCACACAATCACTGGGCCTGTCGCGCTAGCCACGGGGGTGAATCCGGACTCCAACACGATCTCGGTCACGAGGGCGCGTTCGTGGTCGGGCAGCGACGGGTTCGCCGACTGGTTACGGCGTGCGAACGTGTCGAGTTGCTGGAGGAGCCAGTCCCTCTCGGTGATGTGCGGACCGATCTCCTCGGCCGCCGCCGCGATGGCCGACCACCGGTCAACCGCCCGGACCTCTGTGGACCGAAGGCGACGGGCGAACATCTCCTGCCACACCTTGGCGTACGGGCCCAGGGAACCGCCTGGTTGGACGATGGCGCGCGCCGGGACTACGTGGAGCACTTCCCCGCGCTGGTGCACAACGGTGAACGGGCGGGTGGGTTTGTCGAGAGAGACGGGCATGACGGATGGGTCCTTCCAGGAGCCGGGGAGGGAGTGGAGAAGGGGGCGCCCGCCGGAACGGGCGCCCGGAGCGCGATCACGACCCGAAGTGGCTGCGCCCGTCGTGGTGCAGGTGGATACCACTGCGCACACGCACGTGCTCCGTTGCGGCGTAGTCCTTCCAGGTGCGCGCGGCCATGTCCCAGCCGCTCGCGCCGACGATCGAGCCGTAGAAGTAGCCGACGTCGTACGTGCGGTACTGGCCAACACCCTGTGCTTCGGGGTACGCCTGAACAACGGCTTCAAGGAGGGCGCGGATGGCACGAGTCTCGAAGGTGTCGGCCTCGAAGCGCCGCGACTCGAAGTGGCAGTAGCCGTAGTCCCTGACGCTCTCGCGGGACGATACGGCCAGCCGGATGGCGATGCCGTCGGGCAGCACCGCGACGGGGCGGTGCCACTGGTCGACGGTGATGGTGATCTGCGCCGGGGTCAGCTCAGAAACGGGTATCGAAGCGGTCATCAGAACGGGTCCTTCCAAGGGAGGGCGGACGGAATTTCGAGCGTTTTGAGCGGCCTCTACGCGCGCGCACGCGTAAGTGCGCGCGCTGTTCCGGCTCGCTGTGGCGGGTGTGGTTAGTCGCCCCGGTGGAAGTGGGCGGCGACGCCGGGGAACGCGTTCTCGTCGGCGTAGAAGACGTCTTCGAGGGCGAGCAGCGCCCATTCCTCGTAGTGATCACGCAAGGCGAGTCCGGCCGCGTGCGCTTCGCTGCGAGCGGTGTACGTGAGGATCTTGTAGTGCGTCTCGAACAGCTCCTCGTCGAGGACATCGCGCTGCATGGTGGCTTCGACGGGGTGAGCGGCTACGCGCTCGACTCTCAGGATTCTCCGCTCGGGAATGTCGTCCTCGTTGACGAGTCGGCTGTAGCCGCTCTCGTCGTCGACGACGAGTAGGAAGTTATCCCACTCCTTGCTGAGACGGATTCGGTAGAGGGGGGCGGCGTCGAGAGACACGGGGGTCCTTCCGGGACGGGGATGGTGTGCTGTGGGGGCGGTGCGCCCGGCGCTGGCATCGGGCTGCCCGGCGCGCAGGGTGGGGCGGCGCGCCGCCCGCCGGGAGAGGGCGGGCGGCGCGGCAGGTCACTCCGTGATGGGCTCGCCGAGATCGCGCATCGCCTCGATGAGCGCGAAGTGCTTGAGGGGCGCGTAGCTCTTGAGGATGTCGGTGTGCCAGGAGGCGCGACCTTCGGGGGTCAGGGCTCGGGCCCAGGCGTGGCAGTCGCGGTAGACGGTCCATGCTGCCTGGTGGCTGATGCCGACGCGGTTCATGTAGTCCTGGATGACGATCGCCCGCTCGTGGGCGGCGACGGCTCGGACGCGCGCGGCGTCGGCGTCGGTGGCCGTCACCTCGAACAGGTCGAGGCAATCACCCCAATACGCGTCGAAGTACAGGAGATCGCGGTCTTCCTGGGTGTCGGGTGTGGGGAGGACGTCGTGCACGGTGCCGTCCTGCATGAGGACGGTGAAGGAGCGGGGCGTCTTCTCAGGTGTGAAGGGCATGGGTGCCCCTTTCGGTTTCGGGTCTGCCCCGGTTGCTCTCCGGGGTCGTGGTGGGGCGGAGCGAGCGGATCAGGCGGGGATGGGCTCGCCGAGATCACGCATGGTCTCGACGAACGCGAAGTGGATGAGAGGGCCGATGGGCGGGTTGTTGGCGAGGTCGGGGTTGAAGTTCGCGGCGCGCTCTTCGGGAGTCAGGGAGCGGACGTAATCGCGGAAACTCCGGTAGATGCGGGAGGCGTCGCGGAAGGTGTTGTTCTCGTCGTAGTCCAGGTAGGTCTTGATGACGGCTCGACGCTCGGCTAGAGGCATGGCTTGAACGCTCGCGTCGTAGCCGTCGATGGCCCTTACCTCGATCATGTCGCGGCAGTCCTTCAGGTACCACTCGGCGCTCAGTCTGCTGCGTTCTTGGTCGCCAGCGGGGGTGAGGAGTACGGCGTGCACGGTGCCGTGCTGCATCAGGATGGTGAAGCTGCGGGTGGTTTTGGCGAGCGAGATGGACATGGGTGTCCCCTTCGGTTCGGGTCTGGCCCGGTTGCTCTCCGGGCGGCGGGTCGGTGCGCCCCGCCAACACAGAGAATAGTACAGGTCGCGACAGACAATCACCTAGCCGTGCCCAAAAAATCCCTCTGACCTGCACGTATATAGCCCGAGATTCCTCGGCGAGTGACGCGAACTGTACTTATCGTGTTGAGGTGTGTAGTGTCCTGCTCCGCACCACCGGCCCGGAGAGCAACCGGGCCAACAGACCCGAATTGAAGGGGACTTCCCTATGCGCATGCCGCGCCTTCTCACCCGCCGTCCGCGCCCCCTCACACTCCTCGCCGGGGGACTATCCACTGCCGCATTCGGCACCCTCGCAACCTTCGGAAGCGTCTACGACGGACAGAATGCCGGAGCCACCCTCGGCACCCCCGGGTGCTCCGTCGGCATCGAATGGCGCGGGGACCCCGGCTTCTTCGGCTCCTGCACCGGCACCGACCCGGAGGTGCCCGACGAGTGCAAAGGCGCGGGTACCGCCACCGACTTGTGCGTGACGGTAGCGAGCCGACCCGCGTACGGCTGGATCAACCCCGGAGGCTCCCGCACCGAGAACCCCGAAGGTCGAACCCAGGTGCGCGACCTCGACGAGGTACCCGGTACGCCGGAGTTCATGGCCGCGCTGCGCGCCCTCGACGCCGAATGGTGCGAGCACCACTGACCACCCCTGCCGGGGCGCAGCCGCGCGGCGGCGCCCCGGCCCCCGGAAAGGACTGCCATGCCTGTGTTCTTCGACCTCGATCCGACCATTCGTCCTGTGCGCCTGAGCGCCCGCCCGGCCGACACACACCCGTACGACTTCGATCAGGCCGCCGTGCGCATCGTCCGCGCCGACCGGATACAGCATGGGGACGTGGTGCTCGGCGAGGTCTACGGTTACGACCCGGGTCACGACGCCGGAGTCAGCTACCTGCCGTACGGTTGCGTCCCGTATGCCGCCCGGCCGCGTCCCGTTGACCCTGCGTGCCCGTGCGAGCTGTGTCGCCAGCATCGTGCGGCCCCACACACATACCTCACCGACCCGATCGCGCTCACCGTCTGGCCGCGCCAGGAACTGGGACTGGACCCGGTGTGCCAGCTCAACAACGCCGACGAACTCCTCGTCGTCGTGCCTGCCCGCTGGGCGGCGTACGGGGCGGTCCAGGTCCGGGCTCACGAGAGGCGCTACAGCCGTGAGCACGTCGAGCAAGCCGCCAACGACGCCTTCGACTGTCTGCGTGCCTTCTTCGACTTCAGCCACCGAGGCGACCGGCGACTCTTCACGGGGGCCCTGCTCGCCTTCCTGGACGACCCGAACAGCCCGTACCCGTTCAGCAGTTGGGAGCCGGAGGTGGAGGCGCAGGATGAGGACGGCCAGGCGACCGTGATCGACTCGCAGAACGCCGAGAAGACGGAGGAGGGCCAGTGACGGGCCCCAAGTGGTCGCAGATGGGCCGCGCCGAATTCGACGGGTCCGCGCCGCTCGCTCTCATCGACGAGGCCACCGCGCGGACCGGCGCCCGTGTGCCGGCCACCCCGGACGCGTATGGCACCGCCGCCCTGTTCGGCGACGAGGTGCCCGCGCGTCGGGCCGCGCCCCGCCGGAAGACGCAGCCCGCCGAACCGCAGGGTGACACCTTGTTCTGACTCACATTCCCGTAGCACAGCACGCGTTGCTGAACAGTGACACGCGCACCCCACCGCATGCGCAGCGGTCACGAAATTCCCTGCTCAGTAAGCATTTAGCCATCGCGCCGCGTACCCCAACTGAACCCATGACGACGCGTGCTGTACTATTTTAGGTGTTGGCGGAGAGCAACCGCCGACAAGACCCGAACCGAAAGGTGACCCTGATGGCTTCTGCCAACTTTCGCCGCGCCGCCACCGTCATCCGCGACCGCGCCCGCGCCAACCGCGCTGAGGCCCGCGCACGCCGCTCCGCCGCCACCGCCGCCCGCCGTGTCCGCACCGGTCCCCGTTCACTGGCCACTCACATCATCGCCACTGGCGCCCCGCTCGACATCGTGAGCGGAGCCGCCGATGCGCTTCGCACTCAGGCCCGCAAGGCAGGCGTACGGGGCCGTGCCGCCCGCATCCGACGCACCTTCAACGGCCGCGCCCGTCGCGTCGTCACCGTCTACCGCTACACCGCTGAGCAGGTCGCCCAGATCGTCGCGAACTACAAGCCGCGCAAGGCCGAGTACAAGGTCATCCGCGCCGCCCTCGCCGCCGCCTGACGGACACAAGCCTGCGCCGGGGCGCACACTCTGCGCCCCGGCCCCAGACACCGGAGACCACCACATGAACGCCAACGCTCCACGCGCCACGCTCACCGCCACCGAGGCTGCCGCACTGCGCGCCCGCATCACCGCCAACATCGCCCGGGACCGGTCCGCCCCGCCCGCCACCCGGGGCGCACTCCGTTTCATCGCATCCCACCTGGACCGGGCCGCTGAAGCACTCGAGCGTAAGGCGCTCAAGGACGCGGCCCAGATCCTCAGTGACGCCCGCGAGATGGCACAGCTCCACCCGGACACCCAGTTCCCCGCGAACTTCACGGACTACATCGAAGCCCCGCTCACTGGCGTCGCCTTGCCGACGCTCGCCCCGTTCAACCCCGTCACTCCTGCACTCGCCCAACAGGAGACCGACCTCCGGCACCGCCTCATCCTCGTTCACGAAAAGCTCACACGCGCCACCAGCGAGCCCGCCATCGACGCGTGGCTCCCCATCGCACTCGCCCTCCAGCGCGACCTGATGAAGCTCGCCAGAGCCGTCCGTGTCGACAACGCACGGCCCTGCAACCAGGGCAAGCCCACCGACGCTTGACCACGCCAGCCACCGGGCGGGACCAAGCACTACCCGCATGACCACATGACCCGGCCGGAGAGCAACCGGCCCGACCCGAAAGGCACCAACTGATGAGCACCGTCACCACGCTCGTCCCCGAGGCCCGCGCCGCCTACGGCGTGTACGCCACCTTCCCCCGTCGCCGGTACGCCGCCGACATGCTCATTGAGCGGATCACCCCGATGCAGGCGCACGCGTCGGCCCGAGCCGAGAACAGCCGCGCCTGGAGCACCGCCGCCAAGCAGCTCAGCGGTGCCATCGACGCCGTAAGCGCGGCCATCGACACGCCGCTCTTGGGCGGACGCCCGATCCGTCGGGCCGCCATCGCGATCGTGCTGGACGCCATCCTCGCCTTCGAAACGGCGCACGCCACTTCCCTCCCGTGCGACGACCACGGGCGCTACAACCCCGCGCCCGGCACCGAATACGAGTTCAGCGTCTCTGACATCGGCCGCGCCGCCGTGCAGCTGCTCGGCCCCGACTGGCACGCCGAATCCACTTCGTGGGGCGTCGGGGCGCGTCTGGCGCGCAACGGCGAGCCCCGCAGCACCTTCACCCTCGGCGTTGATGAGATCGATGACGACCTGTACGTCAGGTCCGACCTGATCGAAAGCACCGTCTACCTGTCCGACGCGTGTGCCGTCGACGGCCTTGACGTGCTCGCCACCCGCGTCGCCGACACCGTGCGCAGCCTCCGTAACGGCGAGGGCTGATCACCCACCAAGACCCCGCCCCGGCCACCCGGCCGGGGCCCTGGGCCCGGAGAGCAACCGGGCCCGCCCGACCCGAGCAGAAAGGGCCCACACGCCATGAGCATCATCGACTTCCCCGACGACGACCGTATTCACATCGTCGACATCGACGTCAGCACGCTGCGCCCAGGCGACATGCTGGCACTCACCGAGAACAGCCCCGTCAAGCTGTACTCGCGCGACGCCGTCCGCACTGCGATGACCGACGGCGTGACCATGGCAGCTGACGAAGCGAACATCAGCAGCGGCGACAGCCGATTCGTCTGGGCCCACGCCGCCGCCATGACGCTGCTCGACAACCCGTCCGCGAACTGGGCCACCGTGAGGAACGCGCACTACGCGCCCGGCCCCGCCCCGACCGACGATGACGACCCGCAGTACACCCGCGATCAGGTCTCCCAGGCCGTGAACAACGGCATCGACCTCGCCGCCAAACGCGAGCGACACACCGTCGCGGACGACCTGGACAACCTGATCGTGAACGCGGCGCTCACGCTCCTCGACGATCCGGACGCCGACTTCCACAAGGTGGCCACGGAGAACTACGACGAGTGCCCGAGCGTCATCCGCTCCTGGCTCTGACCACCTGCGGGCGCGCCTACGCGGCGCGCCCGCCCTGGGGCCGGGGGACAGCCAGGACCGGCTGAACCAGAAGCCCCTATCGCGCGGGGTCCCACTCCCCGCGCGATCCCTTCCCGGCGGACAACAGCCGCCGGGCCGACCCGATTTGAGAGGCCCCCTGATGACCGACACCTACATCTGGAAGCCCGCTACCTGCTATGTCTGCGCCGATCCGGACTCACGGCTTGCCTCTGGTGACAGTGACCGTCCCGACATCCTCATCTGCAACCGGTGCCCGTCTCACGGCCACCCGCCGTACCGCGACCTACTCGACGTCGCCACTGCGCTCACGCCGCCCCAGAAGCTCACCATGCGCGCGGACACGCTCATGGTCGGCACGCCTGCCGAGCCCGACGGTCTCACCCCGTACACCCTGGGCGTGGCCAACCTTGCGGAGTCCAAGCGGCTGCGACCGACCTGGCGTACCGGCAAGGTGACCCACACGCTCGTCCTCAGCTCGCCCGGCCCGCACGGCGTGTCCGGCCATGTCACCGTCGGCGCCCGCTCCGGAAAGATCCTGCGCGCCTTGCTCAAGTACCCGTCAGACAGCGTCACCACGCAGGCCAACGCCACTGGAACCAACGCCGTACGCGAACTCCTTGCGGGCGTATCCCCGTCGCAGTGCCCGCCCAACTGTGACGCCCCCACCGTGGACACCTGCCTCAATCGCGCTCCCCAGTAGCCCCGCCCCAGGCAGGGGGCGACGCAAGTCGCCCCCTGCCGTTCCACTCCCCGGCGGAGAGCAACCGCCGACCAAGACCCGAGGAACCACCTGATGGCCACTGCCACCGCCCCCGTGCCCGCCCCGTCGGCGCTCGCCCATCGCGTCGCCGCGCAGCTCCCGCACCGCGACGGCAACGGGTGGACGACCACGCCGTACGCCGCGTGGTGGACCCCCCGCCCTGCCTACCGCCTCGCCCAGACCGGGCGTCCAGGGGCGCTCATCCTTGCCGAGCACCCCTGGCGTACCGAGATCGCGTGGCAGCTCGACGACCGCGAGCCGTATGACCCGGACCTATCCCTTGACCGGATGGACCCGGAGCCCGTGACCCGCGAGATCCTGCGGCTCATCCTGCCGCGCCTGGACGACGCATCCGCAGTGGCGTACGCCCACCGCCCCGCCGAGGCCAACCGGCTGCGTCACCTCGAGCTGATCGGCAGCGCTATGCGCGCGCACGGCGCTGCGCCGCGCACTCTCGTCGGCAACCAGCCGAATAGCCACCTCGTGGCATGGCGCAGTCAGGGCGTGCGGTACGTGGTGACGCTCGTCGGTGCGCAACCGGCGTGCGACCTGTCCGTCACCGGCCCCTTGACCGTCATGGAACGAGTGCTGCCGTTGTTCCTGCCGGAGCCCGCTGCCGAGCCCTCCACCTTGCCCTCTACCTTCCCGGTGCCCGCCGTCAGCACCCACCTGGGCCGCCATGTGGCCGCGTACCTGGCGCAGTTCACACCCGTCGACCAGCTCGACGACGGCGGACTCGCCTTCGGCGCAGCGACCGGTCCGTTCGGTTACGTCGCCCCATCCGACGCCCCGGGCGACCGCCTCCGCGACACCGCGCCCATCTCCGCCGAGCTGCACGGCGTCGGCGTTGACCACCTGGTCCACCTCGCCCCGATCCTCGCCCGCTGATCCACCCACCCCATGGTCAGCCCTGGCCCGAACGCCGGGGCGCACCCTCCCACGGACCGGAGACCACTCCCATGCTCGAGAACACCCCCACCCCCGTGGAGACCTTCCCGCCGCTCATCGGCGCCCAGGTCGAGCCGCATGCCGCCGCCGTCCGCCAGGACACCTACACCGAGGTGGCCGCGATGCTCCGCCGTGGCGGCCTGCCGATGTCGGGTGGATTGGTGGAGGCACACCGCGACCTGACCGACCTGCACCGGCCAGAGCAGCGCGCCGAGTTCGCCCGCGAGGTGCGCCATGCAGGGCCAGCGGTGGCGCTGCGCCCGCTCCTCGATGCCCTCGCCCCGCAGACGCTCACCGATATCCGCGAGACCGTGGCCGATGCCGAGGAGGCCGCCTGGCGACGTGTCATCGCCCGGCGTCTGCGTGCCCTGGCGCCTCGCTACGAGGCCGCCGTGTTCACGGCGGTGGAAACCAAACTGGGGCAGGGACACGACGACTACAGCACCAACGATGTGGAGCTGTACGCGCCCGGCCAGGACGACCCGAACGAGACCGTCGATCTCGACGACGCGCCGCTGACGCGGGCGCTCGGCGCACTCACCGAACTGCTGCACCCGGACGAAGGCGCTCGGCTCACCATCGACTTGGACGCCAGGGGCCGCACCGGCTGATCACCCCGAGCCCCGAAACCCCGCTGATCTGCTGCCGGGCGTGACTGACCTCACGCCCGGCAGCGGCGCTCCCAGCGGACAGAAGCTGACCCCGAGCGACAGCCTTCCGACTCCTTCGCGCGCCCGGATCTCCGAGGCCGCCGCTCCCCTCGGGAAGGAGTCCCTTTGTGCCTCTGCGCCCCTGAGCGCACCCCCCGCCCTCGCATCCCGTCCCACCCCCGTATCGGCTCCCTTTGCAGCGGTTACGGCGGCTTGGACCTGGCGGTACAAGACCTGCTTGGCGGAGAGGTCTTGTGGCACTGCCAGTACGACCCCGACGACGCCGAACAGCATGCCGCCCGCATCCTGGCTCACCACTGGCCGCAGGTTCCGAACTACGGGGACATCGCCCGCGTCGACTGGAGCACTGTCCCACCCATCGACGCCCTCACGGCCGGTTTCCCTTGCACTGACGTCAGCCTCGCGGGGCAGCTCGCGGGTATCGGGCCCGGCACCCGCTCCGGTATCTGGGCCCACGTCGTCCGAGCCATCCGCGCCCTTCACCCAAGATTGGTAGTGATCGAGAATGTCCGAGGTCTTCTCTCCGCACCGGCCGCTCGCAGCCTGGGACCAGGGGGCGGGCCAGTGGATGGCGAGCAGCGACCCGGGCCTCTTCGAGGTCTTGGTGCCGTACTCGGAGATCTGGCCTCCCTCGGGTTCGATGCGGAGTGGAAGATGCACCGTGCCTCGGATGCCGGAGCGCCGCACCGCCGTGAGCGCGTGTTCATCCTCGCCTGGCCGGCAACATAGAGCCGTCGGTTCCGGCATGACCTACCGGCGCGCCGAGGTGGAGCGCGGCCGCAGGCAGCCGCCCCTGCGGCGGCACGCGGCCCCCTCCGGTTCGCCGGGTGACTGCCCGTCGGCTCCGCCGTTGCTGAAGACGCCCACGGCACAACTCGCGGTGAATGGTGGGTCCCAGCACCCTGACAAGCGGCGCGAGGGCGGGCACGGGCCCACTCTCGCCGATGAGGTGGAGCACTTGCTGCCGGGCGCTGCCCACTACATCGAGGAGCCACCCAGTGGCCCCGGCAGCGCCGAGGAGGGGTACCAGCTCGCAGTGCCGCTCACCACGCCCCCGCGCGGCGCCTGTTGCCCCCGCCTCCAGGCCCCGGGTGAAGCCGTATGGGGACGGTACGCCCCGGCCATCGCCAGGTGGGCGCAACGGATCGGTCGGGCGGCTCCGCTCGCAGTCGACGCTCGTGGCCGTCTCGCCACGGTATTCGTGGAGTGGATGATGGGGCTCCGCGACGGCTGGGTGACCGCCGTGCCTGGTCTGCCGCGGGCGGCGCAGCTCGCTGCTCTGGGGAACGGAGTGGTGCCCGCGCAGGCGACGGACGCTCTCCGGGTGTTACTTGAGCGCGCGCACGGCGAAGTTACGGCCACATAGCGGTGCGGCCGTGCCCGGCTCTCTGCCGAGTGGGCCGGGCACGGCTTTCGACTCACGCGTGACGGACAGACGGGATACGCCAGGGAGCGGCACCGGTCACGTATGAAGTGCTGAAACACAGCAAGAATGACGCGTGCTGTAGTATTTTTGAAGCTGGTGGAGAGCAACCACCGCAAGACCCAGATCGAAAGGCCCGGAACGTGCCCGAGCTGACCGCAGCCGAACAGAGCGTCGTCACCACTGCCCTCTCCTACAAGGGGACCGGCACCCCGATCCCCGCCCACGTCAGGGATCAGTTAGACCAGATCGCCGCGCCATGGCCCGGCCGATGGCTCCTTCCCTGGGAGGAAGGCGAGCCGGAACGCGTCGTAGAGCTGTGCGCAGGTCCGGGCGGATGGGGCGAGGGACTGAAGACCGTTCTCGGCATCACCCGCTTCGACGTCGTCGGCATCGACATCGACCAGGACGCATGCGCCACCGCCCGCGCCGCCGGTCACGTCCGCATCTGCGCCGACGTGACCCAGCTCGACCCCGAGCACCCCGCACTGCGCGGCACCCGCGGCGTCATCATCAGCCCCCCATGCCCCAGCTTCTCGACAGCGGGCAAACGCGCCGGGCTCCTGGAGGCCAACCTGAACATCCTGTGCGAGACCATCTCGTACGTCGGCGAGGCCGCCGGGTTCATCCGCCTCGACGAGGTGTGCTGCGATGAGCTGTACCCCGACCTCGAGGGCGACTGCCCGCTATGCGGGGAGTACGGCTACCACGAGGGGTACGCTCCGCGCTCCGGCGCCACCTGGGCCGAGGTCCGCGCCATGCTCGACGGGCTCACCGACCCACGCATAGCCATCATGGCCGAGGTCGCCATATGGCCGCTCGGACTCCAGGCGGCGGGTGCACCGATCGAGTGGATGGCCATGGAGCAGTCCAGCAACCTGCCTGAGCGCGTCCTTGAAGACCTCTCGATCGAGTTCGGGTGCGCCGACTGGTTCCGTACCTCCTGGGCCATCCTGGAAGCCGCAGACCTCGGCGTCGCCTCCCGCCGCAAGCGAGTGTTCATGATCGCTACCCGACACAAGTGGGTCGACATCGCGCCTCCCGCCGCGGCCCTACCGGTCACGACGATGGCCGCAGCACTCGGCTGGGATGAGGGCGAGCGGATCAACACCCGAGGCAACCGGCCCATGGATCCGGTCACCGGCCGTGCCAAGGGCGGCAACTGTTTCAACGCCGACAAGCCGTCCTGGTGCCTCACCGGCAAGACCCGAACCTGGGTCCGCGAACGCGATGGTCTGCGCCTCACCCCCGCGGAGGCCGGAACCCTTGTCAGCTTTCGCGCCACCTACCCTTGGCAAGGCTCCCGTTCCTCCTCCTTCCAACAGGCTGGAGACGTCGTCTGCCCCGTCGTCGCCGCGTTCGTCCTCGCTGCGATTCACGGCATCGACTGGGAGCCTCTGGTTCGCGACTACCTCACCGGCCTCTATCACTACGACGACCTATGGGCCGAGTACGAGCTAACCGTCTGACCCACCAGCGCGGCCTCGCCACCACTCGGCGGGGCCGTGGTCGGGATGTCTTCCCCCGGCTCGTCCTCCCGCACCTCCCGGGACGGCTGGAACCGGCTCGGGTGCGCCCCCATAGCCCCGGCTGCGGCCACCTACTCTTCCGCGCGACAACGACCGAATCCCCGGGTGCGTCGCCGCAGGCCCCCGGAGAACGCGACGTAAGGCGGGGCCACCGTTCACTCTCCCGTCGCTCGCCCTGTCGTTCCCCAACGGACCGCACCCTGCGGCCCGGCGGCCGGGCAGGACGGAGACCGATCGTGGCCCGACGACGCACCGGCCCCTCGGACACAGTCCGCGACCTCGTCTACCAGCGCGACGGTGGATGTTGCGTGCGGTGCGGTTCCCTGCATCGGCTGACGATCCACCACCGCGTCAACCGCGGCATGGGCGGCGCTCGCGAGCCCTGGATCAACCAGGCCCAGAACCTGCTGCTGGTTTGCACGACGTGCAACGGCTGGTTCGAGGACAACCCGAAGCCGTCGTACGAGGCCGGATGGAAGGTCCGTCGCCCCCAGCTCCCCCACGAGGTCGAGGTCCAGTACGCCGACGGGCGCATGTACCGGCTCACCCCGGACGGCATGCGCACCACAACTGCGGTAGCGACCCGATGAGGCGGTCGAACCCCGGGTTCATCGACTTCGGCCGCTGGACGGCTGGCACTTGGACCACGGCGCCTGGCATCTGGTTCGCGATTGGCTACGCCTACAGCCGCGATGAGAGTCCGTACGGCGTCTGCGGGCCCGCCATCACGATCGGCCGTCGCACATGGGCGGTCTTCGCCCTGTACTCCCGCGCCGAGCACGAGGCACGGAAGCGCGATCCGTGGGCGAAGGCGAGCGAGGAGTTCCAACCGCTCCCCCGGTGTCGACGGTGGTGGTCGTGGTGACGCGCCTGACCGGGCTCGGCGTGCTGCGCCGCGCCGTGGTCCCGCGCACGACGGTCGGCCGGATAGCCTTCACCGACGCCCCGCACCCACGCGATCCAGGTACAGGGTGCGACGTCTACGGTCGGATGTTCTTGGTGGGGCGGTTAGGGTTCGCCCTGCTCAGAAGGAGTGCGCGGCGGGCACTATGACAAGGTCGCGTCTACCGCTGTACTATTTCCGGGTTCGTTCGGCATGGGGTTGCCCCAGCCTTCGCCCGGTACCCGCGCGGTGCCGCCGTCCAACGGAGGCCAGTCATGCCCGCTGCGCACCACAACCTCACGATCCCCGACCACAAGATGCTGCGCGCCGAGGCTGAGCGCGAAGTCAAGGAGGAGCTGGGCGCCATCGCCCGGCCCGACGAGCGGTTCAAGCGGGGCTGCGAGATTGTCCAGCAGGCTGACCTGGAGATCGCCGCACACACTGAGGAGCGCAACCAGGCCGCCCTGTCCCTGTGGTTCTACGAGGGAATCCGCGGCCTGGACAAGGTTCTCGGCATCCTCCCCAATGCGTACTCGGAGATGCGCCGCATCGCCCTGCACGGCGACAAGAAGGCGACGATCAACCCAGGCGGCGACCTGAAAGCCCGCATGACCGCCGAGGAGCGTCGCCGCGCCGCCGAGAAGGCCGGCGTGCCGTACATCGAGGACGCCGCCGACCGGCTGCCGTCCCTGGCCGCGACGGTGTCGGTAGCGACGGCGCGCAGGAAGGCCGCGATGCCGTTCCTGTACGACGTCACGCTCGTCCTCACCGAGGAGCCGTACGAGTGGACCACAGACCGCATCGCCGCGCATGGTGACGTCACCCCCGCGTACGTGCGCAACCTGAAGAGCCGGGCGAACCGACGCCGCGGGCGCTGACTCGCCCGTCCCTCAATCCGGCCCTGATGCATCACCGGGGCCGGGTTTTCAGTCGCCGGTGACCGGCGCCTGAATTTCCGGTGCCGGTGAAACCGGGTCCCGGGAGTCCGGGTTCCGGCAGATCAGGCGCCTTTAGTAAGATCATCAAGCATCACTATCAAGTAGTTACGGTGCCTTCGCTTCGCTCAGGCACCGTCGGCGTCAGAGCGGTTCCGGTGTCCCCCCGACCACAGGGATTGGCGCGGCTGTCACAAAGTCGGGAGAGGCGGCGTTCCCCCCGGCATGACGACCATGCCCAGCCCTCTGCCCCTGGCCCGCCACTACTACGAGATCCGCCGTGAGGTCCTGGCCGCGTGCGGCACACAGATCACACCCTGGTACCGGCTCACCGCCGACGAGCGTGCCGTCGCCGTCACCGAGGCGGAGATCGTCCTCGAGGCAGTGCGCCGCGCGAACGAGGAGCACGCCGCGCTGCTGGACGTCGCCGCCCACAAGCCCGCTGTCGACACCCCGGGCATGGTGCAGGCGTAACAAGATCGGGCCTGCCAACGTACATATAGGTGCTGAGGCCCGCGCGATTTCTCCCCCTCTGGTCGCGCGGGCCTCGAGCCAGACTTCCGGCGCGGAGCGCAGATGACGCGTGACGTTCATATTGCGCCGGAAGCCGCGGTTTGGCCGGGACGTCAGGGCATGGGCACCCAGCCAGACCGCGACATAAACCAGGCCCGATCGGCACCGTCCACCGCATGTCCCGCATGCAGCCTGACCAGCCGGCACGCACCCGCGTGGCCCCCTCGGCGTCCAAGCTGCGGCACGCCCGCCCCGGCATCGCCTCCCGCGATGCCGCCAACGTCGCCGACATCCTGTTGCGCCTTCCGCCCACCGAGCGCCGCAACGCCTTCAAGCACCACCTCACCGACCGGGAACGCGCCGTCGTCTTGACGGAGGTCGAGCGCGCCACGGGCTCCCTGTATGGCCTGTGGCGCGACACCCCGAGCGGCTTCGTTGAAGACGTCCTTGGCGAGAGCCTGTGGTCGAAGCAGCAAGCCGTGCTCGACGCGATCGTCGACCACAAGAGGGTCGCCGTCCCGGCCGGGTTCGGCGTCGGCAAGACGCACCTCGCTGCCCGCGCAGCCGTGTGGTTCACCAACGTGTATCCCGTCGGGACGGCTCTGTGCATCACCACAGCGACGCGTTTCCGTCAGGTGCAGCGGCAGCTCTGGCCGCACATCCGCAAGGTCGTGCCCCGCGCCGGCCTGCCGGGCGCTTGCGACACGGTCCAGTACAAGATGCCCGACCCGTACGGCAATGACTTCGTGGCCGCGTACGGCTTCTCCGCCCCGGCCAACGACGAGGCCGCGATGCAGGGCATCCACATGCCTCACCTGCTGCTCATCGTCGACGAGGCGGGCGGTATCGCCCCGATGATCGGCCACGGCACGAACAACCTGCTGACCGGCGGGCACGCCGCGATGCTCGCCATCGGCAACCCCGCGATGGACGACCCGGCGAGCTGGTTCGAGGAGCTGTGCATCGAGGGCGACGACCCGAGCGAGCCGACCACCGTCACGATCCCGATCTCGTCGCTCGACTCCCCGGCGATCACTGGCGAGCTCGCCCCGTACTGCACCGACTGCCCCCACGGCGTCGCCCGGCACTCCCTCGCCGATCACATGCCCGACCAGGACTGGGTGGACCGCACCATCCGCTCGTACGGCGAAGACCATCCATATGTAATCGCCAAGGTGTTCGCCAAGTTCCCGAAGGGCGGCGGTGGCATTGTCGTCCCGCCGAGCTGGGTCGAGGCCGCCATGTCGTACGAGGATCCGACAGGCGACGGCTGGCATCGGATCTGCGACCTCGGCTTGGAAGGAGAGACTGCCGAGCACACCGTCTGCGAAGGCGCCTGGGTCCGCCTCGGCTCCGACATTGCCGCCGATGGAGGAGATGAATTCACCGTGTACCGCTCCGTCGGCGATGCCGTCGAATTCCGGCACGCGTCCGCCGGTGCCGCGAACGACAACCAGGTGTCCGTCGCCGAGCGCGTCCTCGAGGAGATCCACGCCGCGCAGCGCCTCGCCGACGCCCTGAACTCCCCGCACCCCGTGCGCGTCAAGATTGACCAGAACGGAATCGGCCACGGTGTGGTTTCCATGCTCCAGCGGTGGGCAGAGACCGGGCGGCACCGCGCGCAGATCGTCGGCGTCATGGTGTCGGAGTCCCCGAGTCAGGACGACCCAGGGGCCGTCATGCGCCCGTGGCGTAAGCGTGACGAGATGTGGCTAGCAACCAGGAGCCTCCTCCAGCCGGACCCGTCGTCTGGTCGGGGGCGGCTGCGGCTTCACGTCGACAAGAAGGCGGCCGCCCAGCTCTCCACACCTAAGCTGCTGTCGACGACGAGCGGCTACACCCAGGTCGAGAGCAAGCGGGCGATGAAAGCACGCGGCATGAAGTCGCCGGATCGTGCCGAAGCCGTGTTGCTTGCCTTGTACGAGCCGGAGCCCCTACACAAACCACGCCGCCGTGGCCTCCTCAACTGAAGAATGCATGGCCGATGACACCTTGAAGGCATGCGGGGGCAGCGGCGCACTTCACAACCCTCGCATTCCCGCGTCGCGCTACTCTGCCTGTCCATGGCGGATCCGTTCCTTGCAGCTCTCGACCAGGCCACCCGAACCGTCGTCGCGCGAGTCCGCGGTGAGCTCCCGGCTGTGGCCCCCACCACGAAGGCGACACGGCCGACCGAGACGATCACCCACTACTACTGTTGCGATCCGAAGCGGGCGCTGTGCGGGCTCGATCTGAGCGACATGCCTCCCGCCGGCGACGGCGAACAGGACTGTGTCGTCTGCGCCGACCTCGACGCCGCGAACGCGGGCTGTCCGATCTGCGCCAACGGCCAGAGCATGGTCTGAACCCGCCGCGGCCGACGCGTCGAGGGGAAGATGGCCGTATGGCCCAGCGCCGATCTGAAACGCCCGGGGCATGCTCCGCGTGACCGCTGTGTAACAAGCACACCAGCGTTCGGCGCCAGAGCCGCAACAGCCGCTCAGTCTCCTGGCGACAAACAGGACGCTGCCCGCGTGGACAAGATTGAAGACCTCGCGGTCGCGGTCGCCGTCGCCGTCCTGACCTGGTGGCTGACCAACCTCTCCCGTAAGCGCGCCGATCGCGAAGCCGAGAGAAGCGCTCTCCAGATCCAGGCTGACGCCCTGGTTGTCGCCGTGGCGGACGTGCGGGGCGCGGCTGCCTCCGCCCGAATCTTGTACGAGGGCTGGCCTGAACGTGCCCGCTCCGGGCTCTTGGCCGCCCTCGCCTGCGCGGGAGCAGCGGCCCGCACACGGGTTGCTGGCGGCTCTGACCGGCTCGCGTTCGTCGCTGGGCTCGGGGCAGCGGCCCACCTCCTTGGCGCTGACCGACGAGCGAGCAAGCAGCACGCCGCCACAGTGCAAGGGCCGATGCTGCGCCTCGCCACCGCCGCGGCCCCGCTGGTACGCCACCCCGACGAAGGCGTCGCCACCGCCGCCGACAACCTGTTGGCCGCAGCATCGAGGGTGGAGGATGCTACCCGCCTGGACGCCGCCCTCGACCGATTCGGCCGCGAGGTCTCCCGAGCCCTCCAGTCCCGAAGGTTCCGGCTGCGGCTCCGCTCCCGCGTTCAGGAGCCCCACGGCAGCCGGTAATGATGGCCTCGGCGGAACGCCGAAGGGCCGCCGGAACGTGTCCTCCGGCGGCCCCTCATCGGCTCCTGGATCAGGCCGCCGGGTACGAGCCGGTCACCGTGATGATCTCCGCATACTTCGCGCCCTCGGCATCGCCGTAGAGGTGGTTGACGTTCTGGAGGGCGGCACCGTTGGATGTCCCGGTCACGCGCAGCCTGTCGATCTGCGAGCCGTCCGACCCGGCGTAAATCTGCGCCTCACCGGTCCAGATGCCATGGTCGGCGTCGCGGCCATCCAGGCTGAGGCTGAACACGTAGCGGACGCCCGACTTCGCGGGCTTCGGCAGCGTCAGGCCAAACCCCGCGCTGGACGCCGCAGTGGTCTCCATCTGCGCCACGATCTGCGCTGTGAAGGTCACCAAGCCGTTCACCTCGACGTACTCGCCGGTGCCAACCGTGCCGTCCGAGCCGTTCACGTTCGTCAGCCTCGGGGTCCACTGAGTCATGAGAAAGGTCCTCCTGAGTATCGGGAACCTGCCAGATCGACAGGCCCGCGCACTCTGGAGGACTGGGTGTCTTAGCGTCGCGTCCTCACTGCCGCGGCTCGCTTCGGCTGTGCGGCAGAACCCACCGCAGGAGCGGCCGAGGCGCTGCGCCGTGCCGCTCCGCGGTCACTTCCTCTCCGCGCGGCCGAGGCGTACCGTCCTTGCGCTACTGCGTCGGGTGCTCGTCGAGCCAGTCGGACAGGTCATGCGCCGAACCGAGGACCGCCGGACGATTGGTGAAGGCGTCCTCACCGACATCCATCCCATCCTGCATTTTGTCGAGCAGGACGTACGCTTCCCGCCAGAACTCCGGACCGGTCGCCTTGTCGGCGTTCATCGCCTTCCGCAGTGCTCGCGCGGGCTTGACCACAGCCTGCATCTTGTCCCAGCACTCCCCAGCCGCCTCCGGACAGCCGTCGCTGGTATCGAACTCGTCGACCGCGTTCTGGAACGTCTTCGTCGCCTCGCTGACGCTTGGTGCCTTCGGCTTCGCGGCCGGCTGCTTCTGCGCCTCAGTCTCACCGCCGCAGGCGTTCATCCCCATCACTGCGGCTGCGAGCAGCACGCCCGCCGCGGTCCTCCCCCACGTGTATCTCCCCATAAGAGGGGATCATGCCATGAACAGCCTGTCCGTCCCATGGCGTACTGTTCGGTTCGCCGATGATGCCCGCGCCTGGGCAACGGCCGAGGGGCCCCTTTCGAGGCCCCTCGGTCACTTCTTCTTCCCTCCGAACAGGCCCCGTAGGGCCCGAGCGGCTACCGCGATACACAAGGCGCACACCCCGGCGGCAACCAGCGCGACCACCAGGCCAATGAGCAGCATCACGGCGATGGCCGCCGCGGCGAACCCGAGCGCGACATAGCGGCCCCATCGGTCCGGCTGCTTCACGATGATCTGCTGCACGGGCTGGCCGTGTGCGTGGCCGCACTGACAGGCCGTCGGCAGGGCACCGTGGTATCGCTCAGCAGGCATGTGCGGCGCTATCTGCTCGTACGGGAAGACGTGCGCAGGGATCACGGGTTTACCGGGCAACGGTGTTCTCCTTCTCCAGGGACGGGACAATGGGAGCGGGGGCGTGTTCGGTGGCGGTGAGGACGTAGACCTTGGCGCGGCCGCGGACACCGGAGTCGTCGACCCAGCCCTTCGCGACCCACTGGGAGATCGGGCCCTGTACGGAGGTGCGGTGGCCCGCGATGCCCTGGGCAACGGCCTCTTGGAGCGTCAGCCCTCCGGGGCCTGCCTTCCGCAGGGCCTCCCACAGCGCAAGTCGGTTGTCCGGGATGCGGGAGCCGTCCGGGAACGTCGGTACCGGGCGCAGCCGCGGCCGCGCGGCGGGCTCCGTCGGCCCCGGTGCCGGCGGAACCGGGGTTCCGCCACCGGACCCTCCGCCCCTCGGGCCGCCCGCCGGGGCGGTCGGCTCCAGCAGCGCACCGTCCCGGGAGACACCGCCGTACTCGGCGATCGTCGCGGCGATGTCCTCGTCGGTCGGGTAGTAGGCGCGGCGCTCCAGGGGCGTCTTGTGGGCCTTGTCGCGGGAGGCGATCATCAACTTCCCTGGCAGGTTCAGTAGGTCGAGCCGCCAGCCCTCGCCGTGAGCGCCCACTCCGAAGATCAGGTTGGTCGCGGTCGGCTCGGTGACGCCCAGGCCGATGCGCACCTGGTACTGCTGCCGGGCATCGGTCGAGTCGCCGAACACCTTCGCCGACGGGGACTGAGTCGCCTCGACGAACATGATCGCGGCGAAGCGCGCGAGCTGCTTGAGGGATTCCAGTTCCTTCGCCAGGTCCGGGGCACGCCGGATCAGCTCCGCCAGCTCGTCTATGACGATGAACCAGGCTGGGCGTCCGTGCTTGGCAGGATCCCACTTGCGCACCGGGACGCCGGTCTCCCGGCGCCACTGCGACATCAGCTCGCCGCGCTCCTTGATCTCCTGCCGGACCATGTCGAACAGGGTCTTGGCTCGGCTCGCGGTGTCCGCCAGGGCGAGTGCGCACGACTCCCACGGGCCCAGCTCGACCGCGCCCGGCTTCATGTCGACGAGCAGGACTTCGGCGTCCTGACAGGCGACGAGGTTTCCCAGGATCACGTTCAGCACACCCGACTTGCCGTTGTCCGTCGCGCCCGCGACCAATACGTGGTTGTAGAGCGGGTGAAAGCCGAACGGAGTCCCGTCCGGGGACAGGCCGAGGGGAAGCCACTCAGTGCACGACGTCATGGCCGGGCCCGGCCACGCGATCGTCTCGGTCAGCGGGTCCCGCACCTGCATCTGTACGAGGAGCTGGTTCTCCCGCTCGCCGACCCGCAGCCGCAGCGCGCCGGGCAGGTCGAGGTTGGCCGCGAGCTGCTTCTGCTTGGCGATGACGACGGCGGCGGAGGTGTTCTTGCCCGGCGGCAGCGTCACCACGCAGTTCCAACCGGTCTCGGTGTACGTGATCCGGGACACGTCCTGCGCTGGGATGCCCAGGGCGACCAGGGCGCGGCGCAGCGCGGTCTCCTCTGTGCTGTCGCCGGTAACGCCCGGGGTGTCGATGTTCAGACCCATGGAGTTGGGCGGGGAGCCATTCTTCGCGGCTTTGATCTGGAGGTTCATGCGGTCGTGGCGGGTCTTCACCAGCCAAGGTCCGTACGCCCAGTACGCGCCGACCATCGTCGCGCCAGTCGCCATGAACGACGGCACGGACGGGCCCAGGGCGGCGCCGAGCCACGTGTCGACGGACATCACCGTGCCGCCGAGCCCGGCTAGGGCCGCCGTGGTGTTCTTGTGTTCAAGGCCCTTCCAGCACAGAGCGCCTGTGGCGGCCGTGGCTAAGCCGTAGCCCGCGTGATCGGTCCAGCCGATACCAGTGGCGTGGTGCCACCACGACATCGTGGTCAGGCCGAACGTCGCGGCGGCCGGAATGAGTTCGTAGCGCAGCCGCCCGCAGAAGCGGCAGACAGCGACGGACGCGCTGGTCACCGCGGCTGCAACACGGCGCAGTCGGGCGTCTTTCATCGGGGGCCTTCCACAGAGAAGTGACGTGACGAGGGAGAGGGGAAACCCCTGCCTGGGACACGTCACATCACCTGAAGAAGGCGACGAGGAGGGTACACGCGAACATCGCGGTGGCCTTTCGTTCGAGTCTTCCGGCGGTTGCTCTCCGCCGAGGAGGTGGGCCCATAGCCCTGTATTCGGTTAGGTGGTCACTGTAGCGCGACAGCCCGTCGTACGGCTGCGATGGTTACCGCTCTCCACCGTCAGGAACCATCAGCGCGCCGACGGCCCGCCTCGTACCCGCGGTCCCAGGGATCTTTCAGTTTCCGGCGCGGGATGGGTGACGAGCCACGGCATCAGGGCCTCCACGAGGTACCGGTGCGCTGCGGGGCCTGGCCGGGGATCTCCCGCTCGGTCTCCTCGATGCTGGCGCCCATCTCCATGGTGTGGCTGATGTAATCGGCGAGAGCTTCCACCCGCTGGTCGACACGGCCGGACTCCTCGGACGGCGGGACCGACAGCAGGACCTGCGTGAGGTCCGGGTGCCGGTCGGACGGACCGACTCCGTCGTGGGACAACGCAGCTCGATGTTGAGCCAGCCCTCCGGGAGCAGCCACTCCCCCTTGTGGCGGGTCGGCGACGGCTGCGGACCGATCTCCCCGCTCAGACGGTGCACACCCCCACCGTTTCGTTGATGATCGTCTCGGCCTTGGTGTGGCAGTCCTGGCACGCTCCGCCGTGGTTGCCGCAAATGGCCGCCGCCAGAGCATCCAGTGCGCCCGTAGAGGCGATGTTCAGCAGGGCCGGGGCCTTGCGCGCGCACGATGCGCACGAGCCCGTCTTGCCCTCCCTGCGGCCGCACGCGATCAGCGCGACCTCCCTCAGCAGGTTCGCGGATGATTCGGTGGTGGTCACGTGCGGACTCCCTTCGGGGACTTGGGCTTGAAGTGGGCGATCAGATCCAGGTCCGCCGCGCCCGTCTGCTCGTACACCCGCATCTCCTGGCAGTACGGGCATCGGTAGGCAACAAACCGGCACAGCGGCTCGTCCTGACGGCCGCCCGCCATCACGCACGGTCCAGCGTCGCCACACCAGTCGCACGCCGATGAATAGTGCGACAGCTTCGGTGCCTCGACCCACGGAGACCATTGGATCGGCCGCCCACCGCGCTCGGCCGGCAAGCTTGGCAAGGTGTATGTCGGCAGGTCCGGGACGGCCCACATGCGGCGCGCCTTTCGGTCCGGCGCCGGATCCGGCAGCGTCTCGATCGTGCCTGTGGACAGGAGGCGGGCCGGTTCTGGCTCGGTCTCGCCGCGCAGTGCCCGTAAGCACGCCACGCAAAGCCGCTCCTCGTCGACAGGGCCGCTCCAGGGCCGTACGCCTGGCGCCGACTCGAGGTCCGGGTGGCATTCCACCGGCACGGTGAACATCGCCGTGGAGGGCACCGCAGCGCCCTCGACCACGATGTGCAGCGCCATCCGGCCCGCCGCACGCACGATGACCCGCCCGACCCATTTCGGGGCCGACGTCTCGACAGCCAGCGCGGTCACGCCTTGTTCTCCTTCCACAGAAGCGGCAGCCGCGACTTCATCACGAAGACCTGCGGCAGCAGTCCAAAAGTAGACCTGCTCCGAGTCCCCAACTGGGGCGGTGATCTCCTCCACCTCCAGCGCGGCCGTGCCAGCGTCGGTGAGCTGCCACCGCAGCCCTTGCCGACCGTCCACCTCAAATTCGGCATTCGCGGCTATCGCCCGCTCCTTCTTGGTTTCGGGTCTTCCGGCGGTTGCTCTCCACCGGGTTGCCAGGGCCCAGAGCACACCGATCATGGGAACGACGCGGCGCTCAAGGATGTGACAGTGCAGCTCAGGCTATGCGAGGCAGTACACCAGCGGCTGAAACGACCAGCGCGCGAACGAACCAAGTCGTGGCCCTGGTAAACCCAGCAGGGAAGGCGCACACGATCACGGCCACCCCGATGGCGCGCGCCATCGACGGGTGCGTCAACACCAGGCGCTCGCTCTCACGAGGGATGAGTGAGGGGTACTGCGGGCGTGGTCCAAACGATCAAGCGACAGCACTCCAGCCCCATGGACGTGGCCCACGCCGTCCCCGCACACAGGCGATGCGATACCGGGCCTGAGCGAGGGCCTGCGGGTTCTCGTCCGCAATCTGAAGAGCAAAAGTGACCTTTCGGAGCTCACGAATTCCGCGTAGCGTCGGATATCCGACCCAGCTCATGACGTCGCATCCGTAAGCCTCGCAGAAACGGCCGTATCCTTCTTTCGAGACTGAGCCGAAAGTTTCGTAATCAACCGCAATGCAAGCCAGGTCCCACTCCGGTGGCCCCTGCGAGGTGCGTTCGAAATCCATCAGCACTGCCCCGCTCGGCGTGACTACGCAGTTTCCACCCCATGCATCGCCATGTATCAAGCACTCCGGAAAGCCGAGCGGCAGCTCCTTCCACTCCTGCCGCAGGTCCTCGAGCCAACGGAGGAGCCACTGCTGGTCGTCATTGTCGAGGGAACGAGCCCCCGATAACCGACCTTCGATCCGAACAAACGGATCCAAATGTCCTATGGCGAACGGCGGTAGCGGAAGGGCATGCAGTCGCCGCAGAAGGGGGGCTATATCTACCTCGGTACCATGCCGGTGGGGAGGAAGCTCCTCCCAGAATGTCGCTGCTCGCGTACCACTGTGCACGGGCTGTTCTACTGGCAACGGTCGGACAGCCGGAATGCTGGCTTCAGCGAGCCAACGAGCCACTGCTACCTCACGAGCCGCTGCATACTCCTGGCCAGCGCGCGCGATACGAACCACGATGTTGCCTGGCAACCGCCACAGGTCGTTCTCGGCGAGCCGGATAGGTTCTGCTCCCTGTGAAGATAGGCCAGCAGCAGCAGTAACCTCTCGCAAGATGGCGAGAGATTCCTTGGCTCGAGGCGTCAACATGCCGAGACCGTCCTCCGGATCCGCTCACGCAGTCCCGCCACTTCCGAATTCTTCGCGTACTTCGCCGACGCCCTCGCCAGGTCCTGCACGTCGGTGACAGCTCGCTTGGACCGCAGTTGGCCGATCTCATCCAGCGCCCGGTGAGCGATACACACCGCCTCTTGAGGATCACCAGTAGCCATGGTCAGCGTTCCTAGCTTAGTGCCGGAGAGTGCACGAGAACGCACGTAAGACTCAGCGTGGTTATCGATTGCTGTTTCCAACCGCTCGATCGCGAGCCTCGGCGATTGACCGGGGAGCAAGGCGATATCGAATGCGGCATGTCCAGTGTCGCCATGATGTTGAGCGTAGTCGTAGTACGCCAGCCAGGATGCGTCCTCTCCGTCCTCGGCCAGGCTGAAAGCCTCGTCTGACTGGCCGATGGCGGTCAGGGTCTCCTGCCGGTTCCCAATCTTGGCCCAGGCTCGAGCACGGGCTATGTGTAACATCGCCCGCTCGCGGGGGGTGAGGCGATCGGACCGCACCAGCCCCATATCGGCATAGGTCAAGCCTCCATCCAGGGCTCCGCACCAAATAGCTTGCCGGGCACGCCAGTTAAGGGCAAACGCTCTCAAGTGCCAGTTATCCGCCTTCTCTGCACACTGTGCTCCAAAGTCCAGCAAACGGGCAGCGTTTCCATGCTCGTAGGCATCGAACGCGCTCGCACCCATCACGATGGCGAGATGCCCGACGACAGTGAACAACTCCGCCTCGTACTCCGATGGGCACTTGACGTCGAGCAGGCCCTGGGCCCAGGCCAGTTGGCCGAAGGCAGCTGTTCGAACGATCCCACCGCCGCCGTACAGATTGTCCCAACTGGCATGGTTCTCGGCAGCAGCACGGACCTGTTCAAGGTCGTCCGGCCGCACCACATCAGGCAACTGCGCGTGGACCGTCTCCCGAATCAGATCACCGAAGGATGCCGGGTCGAGGACGGCTAGGCCGCCAGCGGCAAGTAATGCACGACGCTCCACGGCGGACAGGCTCCGATCCAGGAAGGCGAACGGGTCTGTATCAGGCATGCCCGCAGCTTGTGCCTTCCTACCTTCCATCGCAGTTGCCGCTGAAGAGGTGCCCTTGCCGACGATCGGCCTGTCCGCATCAGCACGCCGCTTGTCCGCATCCTCTTCCACTCGGCGCCACAGCCTACGGAGAGCACCGCCAGCATCTAGCGCGTCGTCCAACACCGCAGCGAGGTGGGCGTTGCACGATCGCTCAGCCTTCTCGATTTTCACAATGGAAGCCCCACTGAGGTGCACTTTTGCACCGAGCGCCTCGGCAGACATGCGCCGGGCTGTGCGCCAGTTGCGGAGTTCCATACCAAACCAATGGGCCATGGACTCGGTATCGTCCAAGGGCTTCGGTTTCTGTGGCACAGCGTCCTCCTCGACACCCTCATGCGGACAGCTTTAGCGTCATCAGGCGGTCCGCATCAGGAGCCAACTTCGCGAGTTGGAGTCCGGCGGACCGGTACTGCACCTCTTGGATACCGCAACCCAGTGTCACGAAGCCACCACAAAGCCCGGCCCGAGGCCCTCGCGGGCCTCGGGCCGGGCTGGCGGTCCGCAGCAGATCAGTTCCGCCGAAGAGTCCTGGTACGCACAGCGACGGTGAAGGCACCCCATGCCGCTTGGGAGAAGGTGAGGTGCGGGCCATCGGGCGTCTTCGAGTCCCGGACCAGGAGGCTCTGGGGCAAGTTGGCGCACTCCACGCATTCGTTGTTGGGTGAGCCACTGTAGGAGCTCTTGAACCACTCAAGTTGGGGCTGTTCGGCCACGTACGTTTCCTCGCTACTTCCGGTTTCGCAGATGCGTCTTGCTGACCTCGGCAATCAACTCGGCCGAGGAGGCGGTGTCCAGCGCCTCTTGGCGCAGGAAGGAAATCGCACTGGCGTACTCTTCCCGAGCGCTTGGTTCCTCGAGGAACAGAGAGCCGACCGGGTTCTCGATGAAGATGACGTCCAGTGATGGATCCGGGCCGCCGTACACAACGAAGCTGTTGAGGGCCGCGCTGTATGCACCAGCGGAGAAGGGCAGTATCTGGATACTGATGTTGGGCTCCTGGCTGCGCTGTAGCAGGTGGTCGAGCTGTGCCGTCATAACGTCCGGCCCGCCCACCTCACGCCGAATGACCGCCTCGTCCATCACCACCTGGTACTTCGGAGGGGACTGGCGATCAAGGATTCGCTGCCGTTGCATCCGCATGGACAGGTACTCGTCGACCTCGGCAGGAGGGAGCGCACTGCTGGGTGTGGCCTTGATAGACCGCGCGTACTCCAGCGTCTGCAAGAGACCAGGGATCACGCCCACCGTGTAGTGGCTGATGCGCGAGGATTCGTCCTCCAGGGCGAGCAACAACCGCATCGGGCTCGGCAGCTTGCCCGCATAGGGAACCCACCACCCCTCCACGGCCTTCGAGTTCTTGGCGAGGTCGACCAGGGCCTCGCGCTCCTCGTCCGAGGCGTCGTACGCACGACACAGTTGATCTACCCAGTTCCACCGCACGTTGCCCTTGGCGCGCTCGTACCGGCTCACAGTTGCCTTCGAGACGCCGGCACGTTCACCAGCCTCCTCAGCGCTCCAACCACGGGCTTCCCGAAGCGCCAGAAGGCGGAAGCCAAGCTGCCGCCGCCGAGCTGTCGGCCCCGCAGCCTCCACCGACTCGGCCGGTTCCATCGGCTTCTCCGTCATCGCGGTACTCCCTCGGACTAGTCGCAGCCAGTCTCCCCTTTGCTGGCGCGTAGCCGCCATAAGGGGGAAGTTACACGGCAGAGTCGACGAACCGTGATCGAGTACCGCAACGGTGGTAACAGCCATGCGGACACTCTCTCTGTGAGCGTTACAGAGGGAGAGGACCCACTGCAATACTCCAACCGATCGCTCCGGACGGTGTCTGTGATCTCTGGGACGGAGTGATCACGAAGTGAGTGCGGGTCGCCTCATGACAAGGACATTCGCGATGGTCGAGACCTTACGGAGAACGCCTCCCCGAGAGCGGAGCCTGGCCATGGAACCAGGGGCGCGGCCGAGGGGTCTTCGCACGCATGACGTCGTGACGGTGTGCTTCGAAATCAGTCCGCGCAACGCTGGAGAGGTCATACCTGACCAGGACGCGCAACGCATCTCCCAGATGCGCCACCTGGCCAGGGCGCGGCTCGTCTACTGGAAGCTGCCTGCGTTGGCCGGTGACGTGACGCTGCTCGTGTCCGAGCTGGTTACCAATGGCGTCAAACACAGCTGCGGTACCCAGATCACCATGACGCTCTGCATTGACGATGGCGAATTGCAGCTTGAAGTCAGGGACGAGACCGCCCAGCGGCCTCAGGTCCAACATCCAAACGACGACGCCGAAAGCGGTCGTGGACTCCAGCTCGTACAGTGGATCACCCAGCAGCACGGCGGTTCTTGGGGCGTCAGCTCCGACGGCACCAGCACCTGGTGCTCGATCCCTGTCCCCTCGCCCGGACGGGACGGTGGCTAAGGGAATGGTCGCTGCACACGCCATCGGGACGAGCGGAGTGCGGGAAGCCGTCCGGTGGGTGCCTCCACTGGACGCGAAAACGCTGGAGCACATCCTGGTCAAGATGCGGGGCTGGGATCCGCTCGACTGCGACGCGATCTTCGAGGACCTGGCCGACGCCTTGGACCACCAGGCGCCTGAGGACAGCGAGGCCGATCAACTCGCCTGTCGCCTGAGCGACAACCTCGGGCAACTCGTCAACATCGCTCAGGCCGGGTGCGCGGACCAGCGGGATCACGAGACGACAGTACTCGTCGAGCGGGCCCACACCGTGCGCTCCAAAGAGAGGCCGATCGGCCCCTGGACGGCCATCAGCCACTTGCGACGACTGGCGTGGGTCACCAGCGAACTGCTGGAGCGCCTTCCCCAGACAGGGCGCATCGATGTCACTCCATGATCGCGTCAACTGGACCACCCCCGCGTCTGGTGGGTGCCGGCCGCCGCCCCTGCTCCAACTGCCAGGAAGGGAGGGGCGGCGGCAAAACCAGCCGTGACACCAACCCTCAAATCCTGGCGCTGCCTTCTCGCCCGCGTCGACACCGACGTCAACTACCCCTCTGCCAATTCCACCATCAGGCCAGACAGGACTGAATCCCCCTCGACCGCGGTGTTCACTTTCCCGCGTCCGAGATGCCTCTGCCGCCGCCGGGCTGACCGGCGGAGGCAGAGGGAAGGCCCCTCCGCCTCGAACACTCCGAGGCGCGGGTGGGTCGCCACCAACCCGAACGACCCGGCGAACCAGACCATATGGAGATACACGCGTGACCGTGATCGATGTCCTTGATGAGACCGGGCGCGAGCGTCAGCTCGCCGACCAGATCACAGGGATGCTGGAAGATACAGCCGAGCTGGTGTCGGACATCACTGCTCTGAGTCCACCGGCCGTGCTGAGGTTCCGGCTGCTGAGCCCCTCGGCATGGCGCGCGGAGTCGCTGGCGTATATACGCCGCCAGGTCGAGGCCAGCTTCGCCCGGTCCGCACCCTCCGCGGACGAGGAAGCCGAGGCGCGGAAGACAGAGATCACCTACCGTGCATCGACTCTGGCGAGCTGGTGGATGACGGAAGGCAGGACGATGCTCGACAGTACGGGCGAACCGCAGAGCCTCATCGCGCCCAAAGCGCTGCACCATACGGGGCTGCGTTACGCCGGCAACCATCTATACCGGCTCGTCGTGCACGAGGCTGTCCACCAGTGGCAGATAGCCTCCAGCAGTCCCGCGATCATGCCCGTTCCGGTACTGGACCGCGACCTCACGGCTCCCCACCAGGGCCTGATCTATCTGGCGGAGGGCCACGCTGACTGGGTGGTGCAGGAGGTCGCGCGTCGGCTGTTCGGGCCGGACACAGCGCCTGCTGCGGATCTGCGGCGGTCGTGGCGCTACCGCGGGCAGACCGCGTTGATCAAGTGGATGGCCCGCAGGGTCGCCAACGCCGACGCGGTTGAGCGGGCGGAGGAGCAGATGCACGATCTACGCGGTCAGGGCCTGCACTGGGTGGCATTAGCCATCAAGGGGGCCGGTGGCGTGATCCCGTTCAACAGGGTCTGGCAGGACACCTCGTACGTCCCCACGGCGGACGAGGTTGCCTACCCGGAGAGGTGGCTCAGCCGCGTGGGTTTCTGACCCATGAGCACCTGCGCCCCGCCCGTCCTCGTGGCGTCCTTCCGCGGCCACGGACCACATACCCTGCCGGTCGGCCTGACGCCGCTTCCCATGGTTGCCGCGTAACCCGGCCGCACCACACTCCCTCTCCGGCTGGCATTACACGGCAGGACCACATTCCCCCGCCGTCCTGCCACAGCCGGAGAGGGGCTTTCACCGCACGTCGGAAAGGACTGACATGCATCGGAGCGAGTTCCTTTATCCCCCCGGCGGACCGCCGCCGGATCGCCCCACTGCTGGTCTTCCACGTCCACGGCCCCATCAGCACTTCGCGGGCAGCATCCGCGTGCCCTTCATCGCTCCGTGGACTGGAGAAAATGCACGTCAGCCCACGATAACGACGCGACTGGGCCGCATCGGCTATGGGATCGGCTATGCGGACGAATACGGCATCGCTGATCGTATGCGGGGCGCATTGTGGGTCAGGATGCCGGTCAAACCCGGAGCGGGTGGGCCGTTGCTCGGCCGGATACACGCCCTGCGTCAGCGGCAGGCGATGTATCACATGCTGTGTCAGGGCTGCGGCCAATCCACCGTTGGTTGCCGACGCGATCAACGGCATCTCTTCCTTATGGCCTCGGCAACCGGACAGCCGATTGCCGAGGGAGACAAAACCGTCACACCCCCTTCATGCGCGGGCTGTGCTGTCGAGGCGGTACAGGAAGGCCCGCCCTCGCGGAGACGGCATGTGGCGGTACTGGTGGAGCACGCCCTGGTCTGGGGTGTCGCCGGCATCGTGTACTCGCCCGACACCCTTGCGCCGGTGCCCCGTGACAACGGCAACGAATTCGCACTCGTGGAGTACAACGACCCGAGACTCCCATGGACACTCGCATATCGCGAAGTCGTCTCGCTGCACGGCTGCACGGCCGTGGACCTTGAAGACCTGATCGAACAGGCCACCGCCTAAGCCGTCCAACCCCGTGTCATCGCATCCCTACATATCCCGGAACTGGAAAGGAGCCATAATGACCAGCCAACCGCGCAAACCACCGGGCCGTTTAAGGCTGTCTGCTCGCGAGCGCGAAGCCCTCCAGCTCACAGCGAGTGGTATGACGCCGACGGAAGCGGCCACAGAGATGGGCGTTTGTACATCCAGGGTGAACGACTGCCTGCGGGACGCCTCAGCCAAGCTCCTCTCCCCCGAACGGCCGGGTGCCGTGCACCGGGCCTACCTGCTGGAGGAAATTCCTCCGCCCGACCGCACAAACGACGGTGTGGACCTCGTACTCAGTACGGGGCAGCACGAGGTTCTCCGCGGCTTGGCAGATGGCCAGGACGTGGGATGGATCGCTGCGAACAGAGGGGTGTCTACGGATATCGTGCGGAGAGACGTGCGAAAGCTGATGGCACTTGTGGACGCCAAAACCGGAGCCCATCTCATCCGTCGTGGATGGGAGTTGGGCCTTCTCGAACCGCAACGGGACCTCCTTGAGCGACTGTAAACAATTACGCGCTGTCCTCTTTGAGGAATAGAGCCATGACTGACAAGTTGAAAGCTCCGTCGCGTACAGATCAGATCGATCGCAGTTTCAACGCGATCACGGCCGAGGAGCACGCCGTCCTCGTTGACGCGAACGCGCTCGCCGCCTGAAGGAATCCTCTGCGCTGCCGCGCTGAAAACGTGCGAGCGCTCCCAGGACTGGGGCTTCCTCCCGGTCGTGAGGACCATCCCCCTGTATTGGAAGGTCCCCGGCCGTGCCTCTCGGAGGAGGCGGCGCCTGAGCGCCCCGGCTGCGGCTCGTGGGGAAGCCGCGGCCGGCCCACCATCCCCATACCGGTTCCACCAACCACCTGAAAGGGCTCCATGGACGCCAGCAGCACCATCGATGTGGCTGTCTGGAACATCGAGGCAGACGGCGGCTGCCAGGGTGAACGCCGTGACCTCGCCCTGGACATCCTGGCCGAGCACGAGCCGGACGTCTGGCTCCAGCAGGAAGCGAAACACAGCCGGGAAGGCGGCCAACGACTCAAGAACAGCGCGGCGAAGCGGCTCGGGCTCCGCGGCTTCCTGGCAGAGCCCAACCCCTACGTTGATGCCGACATCGCCACCGCCGTGTACCTACGCCCCGAACTCTTCCACGTCCGCGAGGAGCCGCCGCGCGCGAAGCCATGGTGGCTGCACCCCTGCCACGTACAGGCGCAATTGGGCGACTGCCCTGTGCCGCTGAACATCGTCTCCGCGCATCTGTGCTTCTTCGACGCCAATCAGCGGCTCACCGAAGCTGGGTGGCTGACCACTCTCGCCGAGCCCGGCATGGTGACCCTCATCGGCATGGACAGCAACAGTTACCCGAGGGCTCCTGAACCGGTGACCTTGCCGGACTGGGACTCGGTCACCGATCGCGCGCACATGGTCCACCGCACCTACGTGGATGCCGACGGCCACCGGCGTAGCGACACTCGTCCTGACGCCGCCCTCATAGACGCCGGATATGTCGATCTCGCTCGGCACGCCGCTGACCATCTCGGGGTGGACAGCAAGGTGGCGCTCGCCCCTACGGCGGGGTTCGACAAACCGCATCAGGGCGGTCCACAGCGCATTGACCGCGGTTACGCGGCTGGTGGTGCGGCCGTTGCTCTCGACCATGTCGAGGTCATCGACACCGATGACACCCGCGCCGCCTCCGACCACGCCCTAGTCCTGTACCGCTTCAACCGCGCTCGCCTGGAACGCGTACTCACGCAAGCCGCACCATGCGCACGGTGATCAGACGGCCCGTCGGCATCACCGAAGTGGGCCGGTGCCCCATCCAGCAGCTGTTACGACCGCGATACGCGGCTCTGGTCGTGAGAGCAGCTTCACGCGGGGGCAGCGGTGCCGTGGGCGTCGATGATCGCAGGGAGGGCGCGCACACGGTCATGCAGTTCGTCGACACCGGTTGCGTGCGTCGGGCTGAGAACGGCGTCGAGCTGCGTGAGGCGGCTTCTGGAAGTGGAGCGAAGCCGTGCTGCGGGTACGCGGGCCAGGACGTCCAGAGCGCGTTGCGCGGCATCGGCCGGTTGGGTGGGGGCTTCGGCTTGGGCCAGGAGCAGGGCGGCGGCGGCCCAGCCGGGGGTGGCCGCGGTACAGGCGTTCATGGACGTCTCGGCGGTGGCCACCGCCCTGTCGGTCCTTCCCAGGGCGCGATCGGCGTCCGCTTCGTGCAGCCGGTGTTCTGCGATGTCGTAGCCGAACCTGCCTGGCGCCCAGCCCGCTGCGTCGGTCTCCAGTTCATGCGTCGCGGTCGCCAGCGCAGCGTCAGCCTCCTCTTGACGGTTCAGTGCGGCCAAGGACGGAAGCAGTGCCCATGCGTGGAGCTGCGCCCGAGGCAATCCGGAGGGGGCGCAGGCCAGGCCGCGTTCAGCGTGGGCCAGAGCGAGGATGTGCTGGCTGGCCACACGGGCGACCATCGCCTGAGCGCCCCAAGCCCACGCTGTGAGTCGCGCGTCTCCACTGCGGTCGCCGTAGGTCGTGGCCGTAGCCAGATGTGCCCGTGCTCCGGCGTGGTCGCCAAGGTGATATGCGAGGTTGCCCAGGAGTGCGGAGAGCCAGCCGACGCCTCGCCGCAGTTCGGTCTCGATTCGCTCCGGCGTCGACGCGTCGCAGGTGAGGGCTTGCACCAGCAGGCCCCTGGCCGCACGCACTTCGGTGAAGAGCACGTGGGGCGGGTGCTTGCTGTAGCCGAGCGCGTAGTGCTCGATCGCTGCCTCGGTCAGGTCCACGACCGCAGTACTGCCCGACGGGTCGGCGAGCAACGCGAGATGCAGAGATTCCCGGACGGCCGGCAAACCGGCGGAGGTCGTCATGGTCACCATGCTTTCCCGTGCGGGAAGGACGCACGCTTGGGGCCCGGGAGCACTGTATCGAGTGGCCTGAGTCCACTCGGGTTGTTCGTGGTCAGGGGCACGGTCAAGCCCGAGCTGCTCCGGCCGGGCCTGGTAGACCGTGCACAGGACCTCGACGTACTCCAGGCTGGGCCTCTCGTAGGGCCGGTGTTCCCATCGGCAGAGCATCGACTCCGACATGCCCGGTGGCATCAGCCCGCGCGACCGGTACAGGGCGCCGACCCGCTCGATGGTGCGGGACCGAGGCCAGCCGAGCGCGAGGCGCCACGCCTCCAACGAGTGCACTTCGGGCAGCTCGGCGCGGATCACGTCGGCCGTCTGCTCGACTCCGCTGCCGCTGTGCAGGCACCGTTCCCTGATCTCGGCGGCGGCCTTCTTGATAGCGGCGCGACGCGATCGACTGACCGTAATCATTTACGCACCCCCCGCAATGAGGCTGGCTGCGCGTCACAGTATCCGAGCTTCCGTGCCGGTGGGAGTACGTCCTGTCGCGACGGCGCCGACATTGCGAGTTGCCCGCAATACGCGCAAGTAGATCCGGCAATGACCTGGGAACCACCTGCCAGCACGATGAATGAGTGCCGTGGCCAATCCGGTACGGCGCCCACGATCAGGAGATTGGCGTACCCCGCCTCTGGCCAGAGGCACTTGTCGTCGGCCTGTCGACGTCGCGTGCGCGCTGCCCACCTTCACCACGGTTGTTCGACCGTGCCCCTCGTCCAATGGGAGCGACCTCAGTGACCGTCATACCTCCGAATCTTGAAGGGATGCCCGCGAGCGCGACGGGACACACCCACCAGCGGGCACGTATGCCGTCGGCTGGCGAAAGCCGGGTCACCGCCGACCTTCTCGCGGAAGCCGGCTTCGACGTCTGTACCGATCTCGGCCAGCACTTTCTGCGATCACAGGATGCGGCGTACCGGCTTTTGGACTGCGCCGACCTGGGGGATGAGGACCAGGTCCTGGAGGTCGGTGCGGGCCTGGGGACGCTGTCCGGCACGGTGGCGGAGAGCGGACGTCGAATCTGGGCGGTGGAGAAGGACCAACGGCTGGGGTCCATCCTCCAGGACGTGCTGGACCGGTTCGGCCCGCGGGCACGCGTCAGCATCTCGGACGTACGCGACGTTGACCTTGACGAAGGGCTCGTTGCCGGCACTGTGCTCCTGGCGATCATGCCGTTCGACTGGGAGCTCTCGGTGGTGCTCACCCGGCACGTTTTCGCCTCCACACCGAAGGTGGAGCGGGGGCTCGTGGTCGTGCCGAGCAGGACGCTGGAGCAGTACCAGGCGGCGGGAGAAGAAGGAGGCACACTGCGGCTGCGCGAGGTCGACGGGATCTCTCGCTCTGAGTTTTGGCCGAAGGCGCCCGAAGCATTGCGCGTTGTGTCTATCGAGAGGTGCCGATGAACACCTCGCTGATCGTAACGACCGACTTCCATTCGAACGTGCCAGAAGGACGGGCCCTTCTGGCCACTCTGCGCAAGTATCGCCAGGCAGGCGGTGCAGTAATGGTGGACGCCGGAGACTTCTTCGGCGGCACCGCCTTCCACGCATTCTCCCAGGGGACAGTAGAAGAACGACTTCTCGGAGACCTGTACGACGCGCTCGTGCCGGGTAACCACGACTTCTCCGACCTGCTGCGACTGCGGAGCCCGGACCGGTTCCCGCCGGTGGTGTGCGCGAACCTGCGACCTCCGCGAGGGTTCTCGGCCCGCTGGGAGAGCGGGCTGCTGCTCCCGGGGTCCGCGCCAAGGGTGGGCATCGTCGGCTACCTGGGCCGACAGGCGTACGAAGCCGTCCCCGTCCAGGAGCGTGCCGGATTCGACTTCGTGGACCCGACCGCGGACCTGATCGCGGCCGAGCGAGACCGGTTGCTATCCGCCGGGGCCGACCTCGTGATCGGCGTGAGCCACAGCGGCTTCGCCCTTGACGTCGCCGATCAGGACAACGACTGGCCGCTGTCCCTGGTCGTCTCCGGGCACTGCCACAGCACCTCGTACCACTGGGCATCGGAGGATCGACACGTCATCAAAGCTCCGGAGACAGGGCAGGGACTCCTCCGGCTCAACCTCGACTCCCGCGGCCGCCACCAATTCACCGTCGAAGCCCTCCCCACCAACTCTCCAGCGGCTTCGGATGGGCTTGAGGAGGAAATGGCCCAGTACACGGCTTGGGGAGCCGAGCTGATCGGAGCTCTGCCCGCGCCCGTCCCGGATCGAAAGGACGTGGCGTGCCTGCTGGCCCAGCGGGCGCAGGTCACCACCGGCGCTGACGCCTTCCTCATGAGCCTGTGGGCTTTGCGCCAGGGACTGCCGCAGGCCATCACCCGCCGGGCCCTCATGAACTGCGTCCCCTTCGACTCCGACCTCGTCCTCCTCGACGGTGAATACCGCGTTGAAGGGGTCGTGGACCAGTCGCGCCGGATTGGCGAAGAACCGGTCCTCTACCACCCGGCCGCCGGGGCGGGCCCAGCGTACTCACTGGCGACCACAAGCTATCTCGCCGACCGGCTGGGCCTCACTGCGCAGCCCATCTTCCCGCCGTGCACGCTGCGCGGCATCCTCACCGATCTCGTTACGGAGACCTGATGAGCAACGTGCTGACCCTGGAGGGCCACGACTTGGTGCATGGCCCCACCGCGCCGCGTGAGTTCGCAGCCCGCCTCACAGGCGACGGCGCCGGAGTCGCAGTGGTTTCGCTCCAGCGGGACACAGACCACCGCCGCGCCCTGGACTTGAGCCTCGGGCTGCTGTCCGCGCTGGGCCCGGTGCTGAGCGTGTATCCCGACGACGGCTGTTGGAGCGACCTGGCAGTGCGCACGGACGTCGACCCCGCGCGAACCCACGGCGTCGGTGAGAACCGGCTCCATGTCGACTTGGTGGACCGCGAGCTGAGCCCCCGCTACATCGCCCTGTACTGCGTCCGCGCCGATCCACTGACCGGGGGCGCGTCAGCTCTGTCCGATCTATGGGCCGCAGCAGACGATCTGACGACCACCGACCGGGACCTGCTCAGCAGACCCGCTTTCTCCTACTGGCCCGATAAGGGCGTGCACGGAGTCGGCGAGAGCCTGCCTCACTTCCCCATCCTCCCTGAGCAGATCGACAACAGCACACCGATCCGCTTCACCAGCAAGATGCAGCCCCACCTGCGGCAAGGCCAGCTTATGAACGCGAGTGAAGGCACCCTCCCCTACATCATCCGGGCGTTCGACCGGCTAGTGACCGCCGCCTACAAGCACCGCACCACCGTCCGTCTAGCCCCGGGGCAGCTACTCGTCTTCGACCAGTGGCGCTACGCACACGGCCGGATGCCGCTCGGACGCGGCCAGGAGACGGTTCCCGAAGACCGGCGGCGCCTGCTCAAGCAGGGCTACGTAGGCCACGTGGGCACCGGAGGTGTTCGGTGATTCTCACCGGATCCGCCATCGAGAATGCCGTCCGCCGCGGGGACCTCACCATCGATCCGTTCGACCTGGATCTGGTCAACCCCAACAGCTACAACTATCGCCTGGGGGATGTGCTGAAGATTCCCATCGATGGGCCAGCCGATCCCCGCAGGGAGACGGCGCTGAAGACCATCCACATTCCGGCCGACGGGTACGAGCTGCAACCGGGCACGCTTTACCTTGGGGCGACAGCCGAGCGGATCGGCAGCGCCCGCTACGTGACGAGTCTCATCGGGCGATCCTCCCTCGGACGCCTCGGCGCTTTCCTACAGATCTCCGCCGACCTCGCGCAACTCGGCGCGCTCCACCAGTGGACACTGGAGATCGTCGTCGTACAGCCCCTCACCATCTACGCCGGAATGCGCGTGGGCCAGGTGTCCTTCTGGGAGCGGGCCGGTGCGCAGATGCCTTACGTCGGCCACTACGGACGACTCGATGACCCATCGCCCTGCTCCCCCAGCGCCCTGGCCGGCACCCCGGTGCAAGAGGGGAGCGCGGCGTGATTCTCACCGGTCCCGAGATCCACAGCCGAGTCAAGGCCGGGGAAATTCAGATCGATCCGTTCGATCCTGCTCTCCTGAGCCCCAACAGTTACGACTTCCACCTCGGCAGCACGATCGGCTGGTACACCGAACGACGCCTCGACTGTGCGCGCCGGAACCCGTTCGAATCACACACGATTCCGTCCGAGGGCATGCTCCTCACCCCGGACCGGATCTACCTTGCCGCTACCGCACAGCGCATCGGTAGTGACCACTTCGTACCGATCATCCGTGCCCGCTCCTCCGTGGCCCGGCTCGGTCTGTTCGTCCACGTCACCGCAGACCTGATCGACATCGGCTCTCACGGACACCTCACGCTGCAACTGCACGCGGTGCAACCCGTGAAGATCTACCCGGGCCTACGGATCGGGCAGGTCACGTTCTGGACAGTCCAGGGCGACGTCGTTCTGTACGACGGCAAGTACCAGGGCGCCACCAGCGCGATGCCTTCCCAGATCCATCGCGACTTCGAGGGGCGGTAATCCAGTGCCCCACGCCTCCGCGACGAGTCCGAACAGTCTGGAGCACGTCATCACCGTGGTCGCGCATCCCGACGATGCCGAACTGCTCGCCTACGGCACTCTGCGGCGCTACCGCCAGCTCGGCGCCAGCGTCACCGTACTGATGGCGACCCACGGCGCCAACGGCGTCTCCCTCGCCGACGCGGCCCGCGGCGTCCGCCTCTCCAAAGAGCAACGTGTGCGCGAAGTGCGCCTGGCCTGGGACGGCACAGGCGTCGAGGTTGCTTGCCTCGGCCTCACCGATGGTGCGCTTCACTCCGACCAGCGCCTGATCTCAGCCCTCGAGGGCGAACTGGCGCGCAGGAGCTGCACAACCGTGATCACGCACAGCCCGCATGCCGACAACGACCACCAGGACCACCTTGCGCTCGGCGCAGCTACCGCCAACGCCGCCACCCGAGTGCCGTCCTGCCACACCGTGCTGTACGGCGAACCGCACGCTCCTCGCAGCGGGTTCGCCCCGACCGTCCTGGTCGACATCACGGACTTCCTGGACGACAAGGTCAAGGCCCTAGCGCGCCACGAGACGCAAGAAGGCCGCTGGTACCTGGGCGAGCCCTACACCCGTCAACGAGCGGCAGCGGCCGGATGGCGGCTGCGGCCCACTGACGCCGCGTCGGGCCGCGGCTACGAGGCGTTCGAGACTCCCCTGCTCACCCTGCTGCACCGTGTTCCGGCACTGGAGTGCCCATGATCTACATCGAACAACCACCGTTCCTGCCATGGCTCGGCTTCTGCGAGGCACTCATCGCCTGCACCACCATCGCCCTGTACGACGACGTGCAGTTCGTTGAGCGCGGCTGGCAGAACCGCAACAGGATCAAGACCGCCAACGGCATCAGTTGGATCACCGTGCCGGTAGCCCGGAACACCGGCCAGCTCATCCGCGACACACGGATCGCGAACAGTTTCGACGCGGTGAGCATGGTCAGGGCGATCCGCCTGGCGTACGGGCGCAGCCCGTACGCCGACGAAGCCCTCCAAGTCATCGAGCCGCCCCTGTCGGCGGGCCACCAGTGGCTGGCCGACCTCAATGTGGACCTCCTCACGCAGATCGCCACAGCACTCGGCTCACGCGCGTCCCTCCTGCTCACTTCCCGCATGTCCTCGACGGGCTCCTGCAACAAAACCGAGCGCCTGGCCCGCATCTGCACAGCCGCTGGTGAGCGGGACCTGTGGGCAGGTTCGGGCACACGGCAGTACCTCGACACCACGGCACTCGCCAAGAACGGGATCACCGTCACCTGGAATGAGTACGCCAGTCGCCATCCCCGCTACGCCCAGGCGTGGGTGAAACAGGGCTTCACCCCGAACCTGTCGGTCATCGACGCGGCCTGCGCCATCGGCTGGGCCGGCGTCTCGGCCATGCTCCGCGCTGGCCTCGACGACTACCGCACCACCGCATCCACGGGAGACGCACCATGACCCGCCCGCGCATCATCACCGGGATCGATCTGCCCCTCCAGCCGTCGTGCGGCTCCACCATCTGGGCGAGCGACGTGTACCGCCAGCTCGCCCCCGACTTCCGCACCACGTTCCTGGCATTGCCCAGCCACGAGGTGTGGCAGCACGGTTTCGAAGAAACCGTCGCACTGCGCGCAACAAAGCAGTCGTACGGCCCGAACTTCGCCCAGTACACCAATGCGCTGACCGAGGAGGTCAAGCGACTGCTGCACGACCGGCGTCCCGACCTCATCCACGCCCAGCACCTCGGCTTCGGGCTCGCGCTCGCCTTCGCCCGCGCCGCGGGCCAAACGCCCATCATCGCCATCGCGCACGGCACCGACGCCATTGCCGCCACCGAGAACGATCAAGCCCGAGATGCGCTGATCGAGATCGTGGCTGCCAGTACAGCCGTCGCGGTACCAAATGCCGCGATGGCCGAGCAGGTCAATGCCCTCACCCGCGGGAGATACAGCAGCCGATTAGTCACCGTGCCTTGGGGCGTTCCCTTACCGGAGCATCCCACCGCCCTGCCCACTGACGGGCATCGGCTACTGCTGGTACACGCGGGACGCCTCGACTCGAACAAATCCACGATCACTGCGATCGAGGCGCTGAAGCTCACAATCAGCGAACATCACCTCACGGTCATTGGCAGCGGCAGCGAACTGCCCCGCCTCACTGCCCGAGTCGCCGAGCTCGGCCTGAGCCATCGGGTCCGGTTCGAGCCGTTTCTGCCTCGCGAGGTCCTGTGGCAGCGCTTCGCCAACTTCGATGCGTTCCTGCTCACCACCAAGCAACTGGAGGCGTTCGGTCTGGTCGCCGTCGAGGCCCAGGCGCACGGGCTCCCCGTCCTCTATGGCGACTTGCCCGGCCTGCGCCGCACTCTTGGCGCCGGCGCCCTGGCGTACCCGCCGGGGGACGCCGCCGCTCTGGCCGCGCGCATCGACCGTCTCGCCAACGACTCCGGGCTACGCCGCACCCTCAGCAGCGCCGCAGCAAGCAACGCCCGGCGGCACGACATCACCGCCACCACCGCCCACCTGCGTGACTTGTCGAAAACCGTGATGAGGAGGGCCCGTGTCTGACACACCTTTGTACGCCAGCCGCCTGTGGCCGCCCGTGCGCCGCCGCGCAGTCAACACGACCGTGTCGACCCTCGAGCTGCTGGAATCCCTCGGCTACATCGCCAAGACCGACGCCACCGGCGTGTTCACCCTGCTGCCGCTGGGGCTCCGCGTCCACGACCGACTCTCCAGAATCGCTCGCACAGCATTCGAGGAGCGTGGTGCAAACACCGTCGGATTCCCCGCGCTCCAAAGCCGCTCGCTGTGGGAACAGTCCGGCAGGTGGGCCGCCTACCAGGCTGAGGGGGCGTTGTTGACCGTGACCAGCCGCAGCGGCGAGCAGATGTGCTTGGCCCCGACGTCCGAGGAGATCGCGGTCGCCACCGTGCGGGAGCACCTGCTCTCCTACCGCGATCTCCCGGTCCGGCTGTTCCTCAGCACCTCCAAATACCGCGACGAGATCGCTCCACGGGGTGGGCTGATGCGCGGCCGCGAATTCACCATGGCGGACGCCTACACGTTCGATACCGGCCCGGACGGCATGCGCGTATCGATCAACTTCCTCAACGACGCCTGCCGCGCCGCTCTGCTCCGCATGGGCCTCACCGGCGTCTTCCAGGCTCAGGCAGATGGCGGGAGCATCTCAGCCGGACCGTCCACCGAGCACTTGGTCCTCGGCGAGACCGGACAGAGCACCATCCTTGTCTGCGACCACTGCGGCCACCGTGGCGACGACGCCGTCCTGCGGGCCCGGCCCGCTCCGCAGAAGGATCCGATCGTCAACGTCATCACCTTCGCACTCACCGCTCACGACGGCACTTCGACCCCGGCCGCCGTGGCGATCCGCTCGGACCTCCAGGTCAGCCCCCGAAAGCTCGCCGCCGCCACCGGCGCCGTCCGCGTCGAACTCTTGAACCCCGCCGAGTTGCCCAAACACTTCGGAAAAGAAGCCGGCACCCTCACCCCCTGGGATGGTGGCAAAGCAAACACACTCTTCGACACCTCCGTCGCCCACCTGGAGACCTTCTCCATCTCCGACGGCGCCACCGGACTGCGCCACCATGTGACCTGGTCAGGAACGAAGGATTTACCCGCCCTATCGCCCACCGCCGCCGACCTCCACTGCGCCGCGCAGGGGATGGGATGCGGCCAATGCGACGACGGGCACTACCGCGAAGCCCGAGCCATCGAACTGGCTCACGTCTTTGAGTTGGGCACCCAGTACACCGCCGCGATGAACTTGTCATTCACCGACGAGCACGGCGCGGCGCGTACTCCCTATGCAGCATGCTCCGGCATCGGCATCACAAGATGCCTCCAGACCCTCGCCGACCTGCACCGTGACAAGGACGGGTTGCGCTGGAAGCCAGCAACCGCCCCGGCCGCCCTCCACATCATCGTGCTGCGCCCCGATCTGCCCGTCATGCGCGAACGCTCCGAACAGGTCGTCCAGCGCCTCTGCGACCGCGGGGCACCCCTGTTCGTCGACGACCGACCAGAACCGGCCGGCGAGAAGTTTCACTACGCCAACCTCCTCGGCCTCCCGCACGCTCTGGTCCTCTCCCCCCAGCAGAACGAGAACGAGGTCGAACTCATCGACCGGTGGACGTCCCGGGCCCACCAAACACCTGTCAGCCAGATCCCGGACACCTGGAGTCTGCGCTAACACACCCAATCACTCGCTGACCCCGTTTCGAGTCGCCGCTCAACTACTATCGATCGGCGCCAGAATCCGCATGCAGAAAAACAAGAAGATAGAAATCGAAAGCTGCTCAGCGAGGTGGCAAAAATTTGCCACCAATACCGAACTGGACGTTGACCGCCCCATCTCTCGCCTCTAATCTCGAAAGCAGTAGCCGGGTCGTAGCTCAAGGGCAAGAGCACGGCATAAGTGTTGCCGAGGAGCTGGTTCGAGTCCAGCCGACCCGACCAGTACCACACGCGGACCACCCTGCTCAGACGTCCAGAGCTGGGAGCCGTCCATCATTCGGACTATCCCGTCCCATCCGAAACAGTGAAGACGCTCAATTAACCCAAAAAGCGAACCAGGTGCGGTGCAGATGAAAATTGGCATTACCGGAGGCGGGAGCGCCGGACACGTTGTCCCGGCCCTCGCCGTGGCAGCCCGACTCCCCGCTCAGGGGGCGAAAGAGCTCGTATTCTTCGGACGTCCCGGAAGCATCGAGCACGAATACGCCGAGAAAGCTGGTATCCCATTCAGCCCCGTCCCCTCCGCAGGGCTGAAGCGCTACCGCTCGTGGAGCAATCTGCTGATGCCGTTCACCGTTCTCCACGGGATCGGGGCGGCTGTGACTGCCATGCGACGCGAACGCCCTGACGTCCTGTTCTCCAAGGGCAGCTACGTATCCGTACCCGTCGGGATCGCCGCCTGGCTCTGTCGAGTGCCGATCGTGGTCCACGAATCCGACCACTCTCTCGGCCTCGCCAATAAGATCGTTGCCCGAATGGCCACCCGAGTCTGCCTGTCCGTCGCGGCCCCCGCCGACACGCCGCGCTGGATCTCCCGGAAGTCCACTGTCACCGGCCTCCCACTGCGACACGACCTCGCTGTCGGCGCCCCGGAGCGACTGCGTCACAAGCTCGGCATCCCCGTCGGCAAGCCGGTCCTGCTGATCTTCTGCGGCAGCAGCGGATCCCAGCGCGTCAATGCCGCCGTACGGAGCCAACTCGCTCTGCTGCGCGAGCATTTCTCCATCCTGCACGTCCGAGGTAAGGGCAATCTGGACCCTTCCCTCCAGGGCGTACCGGACTACTGGCAGATGGAATACCTGCACGATGAGATGGCCGACGCCCTGTGGCTCGCCGACCTAGTGATCGGACGCGCCGGCGCCACGACGCTTGCCGAAGTGGAAGCGCTCGACAAGCGTGCGGTTCTCGTCCCGCTGCCCGCGGCAGTCAGCCGTGGCGATCAGCTCGACAACGCCGACGCCTTCGCGCGTCGCCGCCCGGGGCAGTGCATGGTCGTCCCCGACGACGAAAGCCTCAAGGACGGAGAGGAACTGGCCGAAGCGTGCCTGAAGCTGTCCGTTGGCCTTGGCCGCGCCACGCGAGAGCGCCCGGACCCGGAGTCGGTCTACCGGGCCGCCGACCGTATCGCACAGGAGACCATCGCTACAGCCCGACCCGGGCGTAGCCGCCGCACCTAGCCTCAGCCGTCGTGGTGCCCGTACATCGCCAGGATCTGCTCGTCGGACTCGCCGCGGTGGTAGACGTGCCAATGAAGGTGCTGCGATTCCTGATACAGCCCGACGTTCGTGGTCACTGAGGCGGCGCCGTGTGTCTGCTTCACCTGAGCAGCCACTTTGGCGACCACATCGACGACCTCAGCCAGCAGCTCCGGGCCGCCCTCTCCGAGGTCGATGAGCGACGGAGTGTGCTCCTTGGGCACTACCACGATGTGCACGGGGTAGGACGGCCGGGTGTGGTGGAAAGCCAGTACCCTGTCCGTCTCCATCACGCGGTCGATCTTCACGTGCCCGGGGATTGCCTGGTGGCAGTAGAAGTCCGAGATCGTAGGGGCCACAGGTGCAGCGGTCACAGTGCGTCACTTTCGTATCGTGTTGCTGTTATGGCCGCAAGACTACCGTCAGCTCTCTATCCCCTCGCTGCACATCAGACCCGGGATAGGCATCGCCGCACACAGGCAAGCCACGCACCGGAGACGACGCCCCATGACTTGGAACGGCAGAATAAGGGTGTAACGGGACGCGGCTGTTTGGCGTTCGGGAGTGAAAGGGGGTTCGGCCTGAACGTCCACCCCCGCAGCACTCCGGAGGAATGGTGACGACCGCGATAGCTCCCCTTTGGCCCGAGACAGATCGGTCCGACTGGCAAGAGAGCCTGTTCGCTTGGCTCCCCGACCCGGTTCGGGAATCTGTGCAGAAGGCTGCTCGGCCACCGGAGCCACCCGCCGCGCAGGAGGAGAAACCTCGAGACTTGACGCACACCTGGGTCGTGGCCGCTGAGATCCAGGTGGAGCCGCGCATCGCGAGCATCGCCGACTTCCGCGGCTCCTTCAAGACGACCGCAGGGCAGCGCGTGGACGCCTTGGAGGTCTACTGCAAGGGCTGCCGACGTCCGTACGACGATGTGAAGGGCCAGGACTGCGAGGAGAAGGTGGACAACCGGCACCTGATCGGCGGGGACCAGTCGACGCGGAAGAAGCGCAAGGTCCCGTCGCCCCCGAAGGATGCCAAGATCATCCCTGGTGAGAAGGTTCAGCGGCGCGGCATCAGCGCCTACATGGCCGGGGTGAGCCGCCCTCGCTGAGCCCCCCATAAGCCAGCGCGCGACATTACCCCGGCGCCGCACCCATCGTGCACCCCGTGAGTACACCGCCTGAGCCACCCTCGCTGAGAAGCATCGCCCGCGAAGTCGCCGGACTTCTCCTCGTCGCCGCTGGCGTCCTCGTCGTGCTCGTCACCCTGGGCGGCGTACACCCGCTACTCACCGCCAGTGCGGCCGCAGCGAGCATATTCGCGGTCTTCCGCTTCCTGGCACCGCCGAGGACCAACGCCTCCCGGGCCATCACCGGCGTCATCAGCACCATCGTGCCTGCGTCTGCCATCGGCTGCGCCTTTACGTACTACCCGTTTCTTGGGTGGGTCGAAGTCGGCGCGGCCCTCAGCACGGCGGGCATGTGGCTGGCCAGTGAGGGGGACTGATGTCGCGCCAGTTCCTGCCCCGCCTCCGCCGCCTCCTCATACCGCGGACGGCCGTGCCCCTCGAGGAGAAGTCCGCCACGCCGACTGGCAACTCGTACGTCTCTCTGACCTACGCGGGCACCACCACGGTGTGGGGCACCGAGGACCGCGCCGCGGGCTGGGACCTCGACCGCGTCATCCAGGAAGGCTACGAGCGCTCCATCTGGACGTTCAAGTCCGTCGAGGCAATCTCCAAGCACCCGGGCGCGCTCACCGTCGAGATCGGACGCGGCGGCGACGAGCGCCAGTTCGCGGAAACCCTCGCCGATCACCCGCTCCTGCACGTCCTGAACGTCCAGGCCAACCCGCTGGAGCGGGCCACCGTCTTCAAGAAGCGGCTCTCCGCGCAACTCCTCTTGTCTAAGAAGGGCGCGTTCGTCGAGATCACCCGCAGCCGCGGAGGCACGATCACCCGGCTCGACCTGATGCCCCCGAACCGGGTCGAGCCGATACCCGACCCCCACGGCGACTATGTCTCTCACTTCGAGTTCACGACGTACGACGGCCGGGTCCGCGAGCTGGACCCCAGCCGCGTCGTCTGGCTTCGTGACCCCCACCCGACCGACCCCTTCTGCGGTGTCACACCTTTGGAGGCTGCCGGGCTCTCCGTCGATCTGGACGTGAAGGCGCGAACGTACAACATCACCTTCATTGACAATGACGCGCGCCCATCGGGGATCGTCGGCATCGACGTCGACGGCCTGGACCAGCGTGAGATCGACCGGATTCAGCAGCGCCTCGCCCCCGGCGCGCAGCATGCCGGCGAAACCGTCGTCGTCGGCAGTGGGCCTGGTGGCCTCAATTACGTCGACACCAGCACGCGGCCGCGCGACATGAACTACGAGACGCTGGCCCAGACTGCGAAAGACGAGATCTTGTCGGCGTTCGGCGTTCCCGAGAGCATCGTCGGCAACGCAAGCGAGCGAACGTACGCCAATGCAGACCGTGAGTCGTGGACTTTCTGGGAGCACACCGAACTCCCACACCTCGCGTTGATCGCCTCAGCGTTCGACCTGGACCTGGACGATGGCTGGTCGCTGCGCTTCAACACCTCGTCCGTGGAGGCTCTGGAGTTCCCCCGCCGCCAGCGTAGAGAGGAAGCACGAGCCGAGTGGAACGCCGGGCTGATCACGGTCGATGAGTACCGAGAGATCGCCGGACGCCGCCCATTCAACGTCCCGCATACCCGCGCGCTGTGGATCAGCCCGCAGAAGGCTCCCGTGCCTGCCAGCGCCAAGGACGCGGCCGCGCTCGGGGTGGCCCAGGATCCGGCCGGAGGCGCGCCGGGCATGCCGGGCACAGGCGGCTCGCCCCCGCCCGCCATCGCACCGTCCGGCCCCGAGGGTGGCTCGGCAGCGGACGCGGTTGCCGACGCTCGCGTGCAGGATGCGCAGGGAACCGCCGCCGACGCGGTAACAGCCGCCCGCGAGGCATCCGGCCACCCGATGGGCGGAGAGTCAGCAGCGGCCACTGTCGAGCAGGCCCGCGACAACATGCCGCTTACCCTGCCCGGCGACGCAGCAGACGACGTCGCGGCCGCGCGCTCCTCCGTCAAGCAGCCGGGCGCTGGGGAGGCTGCGGCTGACGTTGATGCCGCCCGTTCCCGCCTCGAGCGCAAGGAGCTGCCTAACGATGGGTTCGAGGTCGCCGACAGCGACATCGACACGACCACCGCAGCCGTCAGGGCTGTGCTGGCCGCGCTCCTTGCCCGGCAAGAAGGTGTCATCGTGGCCCGCTTACACGCGCCCAAGACGCGCAAGGGCACCCGCTACTGGCAGCCAGACGGCGACACCGACCTACGCCGTGGTGACGACCCGATCGACGGCACACGTGTCGTCAGCGCCGGGCGATGGGAGGAGGAGACCGCCAGCACCTTGACCCCGATCCTCCAGCAAACTGCGGCGACCACCGCGGCGGTGCTCAGCACGAGCATGACCGGCGCTGCGACCGTGCCGCCGGGCGCGGCCGCCGCAGCGCTCGCCGCCACGGCTATGGCCGGACGCGCCGTCGCCGGGCTGCTCTCCGAACTCGCCACCGCCCTGGACGTTGCGCAGGCAGGGGATGCCACTCTCGACGGCCTTACCGACACCGTCACCGCCTTCTACCGGGCTCGAGCCGCGAAGTTCATCGCGCTGCTCGCCGAATCCTGCGCCGTCGCCACCGTGAACGGCGCGGCCGACGCAGCAGCCGAGAGCGCAGGCCCCGCCGTGCTGCGGATGTGGGTCACCCGCGGCGACACCCGCGTACGACCCGCACACCAGAAGCTCAACGGCACCACCCTGCCCGCAGGCGTCCCATACGCGGTCGACGGCTCCGCCCTGCGCTTCCCCGGCGACCCGTTCGCCCCCACCAACCTCACCGTCAACTGCCGCTGCCGACTGCACTACCGCACCGGTCCCACCACCGAGGAGACCCCCTGATGTGGCCTGCCATATGGATCGTCTGGACCTGCCTGTTCGCCGGGTTCGAGACGATCGCCCTCATCAACAAGCGCGAGAATGACACCCTGAGCGAGAACCTCCGACTCCTGTTTCACACCCGTACGTCCAAGGCCGGGCGCGCAGCATTCGCGGTGGGGTGGTGTGGGTTCTCCGCCTGGTTCGCCATCCACATCCTGACCGAGACGATGTAGCCGCTCGCCGAGCAGGTAGGGAATGATCTCGGTCGACGCGGGACGGCTCGGCAGCGCGCGACGCTAACCACCCGCGCTGTGCATGGTCCGCGCCATGCAGAATCGCACCGCTTCCTCGGTCGGGCTGAGTCGCGCCCTTGAGACCAAGTCCGTACGACGGCCGTGGAACCCTGCCCTCCATCCTCGGGATTCGAAGGGCCGGTTCATCGAGACCGGTGGCATTGCCCGCCTCTGGTCGGGGAAGCTCGCCCGCGTTGTCCGCGCCCTTCCGCGTGACCGTGTCCTCGTCCAGGACCGCACCGCCGATGGCACGTACACCGGGCAACGTCACAGCACCAGTGCCCGTTGGATCACGATGGTGGCGCGCCCTGACGGCAGCGCTCCCACCTCGAACCAACAGAAGGTCGAGGTCGAAGACGCCCGCCGCGAGCAGGACGAACGGCGCGGCCTGGGCCTGTCCCGCGACGACCACGGCGACCCGGATACCCCGGACACGCCACACGACGTCGACGACGAGGGCAACGCCATCGGCGACGACGAAGGCGACGGCCCCGGCGACGACCAGGACGAGCCCGAGGGAGGGCACCACGACGTCGACATCGAGGCCCTGCCCAACCGCAGGGCCCGCGCCGGGGCCCGGTTCGAGGACACCGCAGCGGTGCGCCGACACTTCCTCGACCTGGCCCAGCAGCCAGGCGCCAACGCACCGGCGCTGCGCCGTCTGGCCGGTGACGAGGACCTGGAGATCACCCCGTCCGGCGGCCTCGTCACCACCCGCGACGATGCGAACGGCCGCTGGTACCTCACCTCGACCGGCACCGGCGGGTTCCTTGACGTCGGCGACTTCGCCACCCGCGATGAAGCCGAAGCGGCGGCCGAGTACATCAACGAGCACGTCCGCAACGGGCACATCATGCCGGGCGAGTTCAACGAGCCGATCGACTTCTCGGACCCCAAGATCGGCGACTGGTTCCTGACATGGCGCTCCACCAAAGGTGAGGACGCTGAGCAGGCCATTCGTCGCGCAGTGCGGGATTTCGGCGCCTCCCGCGAGAACGGAAACGCTCCGCAGCCCCCGGCGCCCAAGCGGCAGCGCCCCCAGCCCCGCGAGCGTTTCACCACGCTCCAGCAGGTCCGCGACAACTGGGCCCAGCGATCCGAGGCCCTGCGCGCCTCCAGCAGCGAGCAGGACCGGCGCAACGCCCAGGACCTCGACAGTCTCATCAAGGAGCAGCGCCTCAAGCTGGTCGGTGACGGCCAGTTCGCCGCCCGCCGGGTCGAAGGCGACTGGTACCTGTACGCCACCGGCACCGGTCAGCAGATGCCGTGGTGGTTCGACCGGCAGGCCGACGCCAAGGGGTTCGCCGAGCACATCGTCGGCAGGCTCAAGGACGAGCAGGGCAACGCCCTTGACTTCTCCGACCCCAAGTTCGATGAGTACCGCAGGACGTGGCGCTCCGCCGAGGGCCGCGACTACCACCAGGAGTGGACGGCCGCCCGCGCCCTGTGGGACCAGGAGCACCCGCCGAAGCACAGCATCGCCACCGACCGGCTCGCCGAGACACTGCGCCGCCGTCCCTTCGGCGACGACGAGGACCAGGTCCCGAAGGCGGACGCACCCGCCGAGCAGACCCCCGAGCCCGCCGCCGATGCGTCGGCTGTTCCCGCCGACGTCCCCGAGCCGCAGAACGCCCCGGACGAGCAGCAGAGACCGGAGACTGAGCCCGAGGCCGACCCCCAGCCGGAGGAGACCCCGGAGCCCAAGGCCGACGGGCGGCCGGCAGGCGTACCGGAGGACGCTGAGCCCGTCGATGGCGTGGATGGCTACTGGACCACCTGGTCCTCCGGGAACGTCACCGTGTACGCACCGGACGGCAAGCTCGTCGGACGCGTGGTCGGCGGCTACGCCGACAGGCACGCCACAGTCGACGGCGTCTACATCCCGATTGGCGACAGCTTGTCCTCGGCGGACCAGATCATCGCCCGCCACCACCTCGCCACCACCAACCCGTCGCAGGCCGACCATGTGCACCTGGCGTGGACCACCCACAAGGGCAAGCGGGTCATCGCCGTCCGCGGCACGATCAAGAACGACGCACGGGACGACAGGGCCGTCGGCGCCGCCGGAAAGCTGGCCTGGTCGCCCGTCCAGAACGCAAGAATCACCGGCACCCAGTGGAAGCCGGAGACCCGCGACCGCAAGGCTGCGCAAGTCCTCGCCGCGTTCGCCCGCCAAGGCCGCAATGTCCGCATCACCGACGAGGACGCCAACACCCGTGCCTCCGACGCCCCCGAACACCTCGACGAGGACGCCAAGAAGTTGCGCGCCTTGTCCGACGCAGACCTACGCGGGCACCGTGACAACCTCAAGATCCACGCCCAGGTCGCCACGACTCCGACCCGGAAGCAGCGGGCGCGCGCCGCTCTACAGAAAGTCGAGGCGGAACTCGACCGGCGCCGCATCGCCAAGAATGACGAAGACAGCCGCGACGAGCCGGAGGCGAAGCCGAGCGCGCAGGACCGCGCGGCCTCGATGAGCGATGACGACCTCACCGAGGCCATCAACCGCTCCGAACGTGACCGCAGTACGTATGGCTCCCGCCGCGGTGATCTCCTCAACGAGGACGAGCAGGCCCTGTACGCCGACCGTCGTCGCCGCACGAACGAACGGCTCTCGCAGTACGGCGCCCCGGAGAACCTGGGCGACGACGAACTCGCCGCGTACGCCAAGGAGCTGGAGACCCGGCAGCGCACGCACAAGCCGTCGAACACGAACAACCAGGACGAGGACCTGGCCCCGGAGCGCGACCTGCACAACGAGCTGGGCAACCGCCTGGAGGAGGCCGAGACCGAGCAGCAGACCCGGCAGCTCCGCGACATCCAGCAGCGTCCACCGGTCCAGGACCTCGACGACGGCGCCCTGGAGGCGGAGTTCCTGGGGCTGCCCATCCGCATGCGGCGCCTCGGTGACGAACAGAACAAGATCCTGGCCGCCCGCCGACACGCCGTGTACGAGGAGCGGCAGAACCGCAAGGCAAACGTCTACCGCAACGGACCCGACCCGGCCGGACTCAGCGACGGGGATCTGATCAAGGAGTTCCGGAACCTCCACAAGAACCGGAACCTCGCCAGTGGCCGGGAACTGGAGGCACTGGAGGAGCGGCTGAAGGCCCTCTTCGACGAGCAGAACCGCCGCGGCGCCGAGGGCCGTGAGCAGACCGTTCGACGGGCCGACACCCGCGAGGACCCGATCCGTGCTGGCGGCTCGTACGGCACCTCCGTCCGGGTCGATGACAACGACTACGGCAAGGTCAGCTACCACGAGTACGACTCGTACGCGGGCGGCCACAAGGCCGGATGGAATGCGCAACGCCAGAGCCACGGCGGCATCCTGGGCGCCTTCCCGAGCATGACCGAGGCTCTGGCCGCCATCGTCGACAGCTACGACACCGACCCCGCCACCGAGCCGGTGCGCCTGTACGGCTCCGTGCGGCGCGTGTGGGTGCCGAAGATGTTCTTCGAGCTGTACCAGTCCTCCCGCCGCGCCGACTCCTTCCCTTCGGCGAGCAAGGAGCGTCAGACCCTCTACGACCTGTTCAAGAGTCACGGTTACGGCTGGTCCGACGATCGGAACCCGCTGACGGGGAAGACCGGCAAGGGCGCCAACCTGGACGTACCCGAGGGCCTGCTCGCCGAGTTCCACCGTGTCACCGAGGAACTGTCCCGCGAGATGATGCTGCGGGCCAGCGACCGTGAATTGGACTCGTCAGACCGGTCGAAGGCCCGTAGCCGGCTGGCCTCCATCAACGCTGCACTGCACGGGATCGACGCGCAGCGCACCGCAGTACGCAAGGATGGCGGGGACGACGACCGCAAGGTCATCTCCCGCCAGGAGATCGAGGCGCAGCAGGCAGCCCTGCGCGCGGCTCTCAGAACGGACGAAGGGGCTGATGGTGAGCATCTACAGCCAGGTGGCCAGGGATCACTGGACGCGGCACCGGCCGCGGGAGCTGGCGCAGATGACCGATCCGGAGACGTTCTTCCTGAACAAGGGCAGGGAGATCGAGACGGCGATTCTGGTAGCCGAGGAGGCGCTGGAGGAGACCGTGCCGACGGCGACGGAGTACGAGGCTCGGGCGGGTCAGATCAAGCAGATCAGGCGGGACGCGACCGCGATGGTGCTGCGGGATCTGCTGCCGGAGCCGGAACCGGAGACCGAGGGGGCGCCGACGCTCAGCCCGGAGATGCGGGATCTGCAAGCGCTGAAGGACGCGGTGTACGACATGTAGCACCGCGCTTCCGGCCGAACCCGGCCGACGCCGCCACCAAGGGACCAATCCAGCGTGCCGCCGCGAACGTCGAGGCGATCCGGGTCCTGAAGCGGCTGGAGCGGGAGAACCGTCCGGCCACCCAGAAGGAGAAGGTCACCCTCGCCCGCTGGACCGGGTGGGGCTCGGTTCCGATCATGTTCGCGTCGGAGCCGAACGAGAAGGAGCCGCGCTACCAGCAGGGCGGTGCCCGGTACGGCAAGTTCGCACAGGACCACGCCCGTTGGGCGGAGTACCGCGAGCTGCGCACCATGCTCTCCAACGAGCTGACGCCGCTGGAGTGGCAGCAGGCTCGGCGTGGCACGCTGTCGATGCACTACACGCCGCAGCCCATTGCCGAGGCGATGTGGGACGGCTTGAAGGCGCTCGGGTTCGACCGCGGTGACGTCCTCGAGGCCGGGTCCGGCTCCGGCACGTTCTTCGGCGTGTCCCCGGAGGGCGCCCGGCTCACCGGCATCGAGCTGGACCCGACGACCGCGCGGATCGCGAAGGCGATCTACCCGGACGCCAACGTCCTGAACGAGAACTTCGCCGAGACCGACGCCCACCCCGGTACGTTCGACGCGAGCATCGGAAACGTCCCCTTCGCCTCGGTGCCGTTCGGCGACAAGCGGTACCCCGCGGAGAGCTTGCACAACGGGTTCATCACCAAGGAACTCGCGCTGACGAGGCCGGGTGGCATCACCCTACTCATCACCTCCCGGCACACCCTCGACTCCAAGGGCGACAGGGCCCGCAAGCAGATCGCCAAGTACGGCGACCTCATCGGTGCTGTCCGCCTGCCGTCCGGCGTCTTCAACGATGCTGGCACCAGCGTCGTCACCGACGTCCTCGTGCTGCGGCGCCGCGCCGATGGTGACGAGCCGGGCGACACCTCGTGGCTGAATGCGCCCGAGCGGAGGATCGGGAACGTCCGCGAGCACGTCAATGCGTACTTCACCGCGCATCCCGAGCATGTGCTCGGCGACCTGACAACCGAGTCGTCCCCGTACGGGCCGCGCCTGACCGTCAAGGGCAACCCGGCCAAGGCCGCCGAACAACTCCGGGACGCGTTGAAGGACATCGCCGACAAGGCGAAGGCTGACGGCAACGGCTACGAGCCGCACCCCGACGGCGACAATCGGCCGCCCGTGTTCTTGCAGACCGCGCGGGAGAAGCACGCCAACGACTGGACCGGCCGCCTCTACGAGGGTGACGACGGCAAGCTCTACCAGCACGTCAACGGCGGCAACCCCGTCGCTGTCGAGCCGTCCGACGACCGAGGTGACCAGCTCCGCGCCCTGATGCAGCTGCGCGACGTCGCCGCCGAACTACGGGCGCTGGACCGCAAGAACGACGAAGACGAACGCGCCGAGAAACTGCGCGCCCAGCTCCGCGACCTGCACACCGCGTACGTCGAGCAGTACGGCCCGCTCTCGAAGCCGGGCCAGTTCCGCAGTATGAAGACCGGCACCCGCCCGGACGGGTCGGAGGAGCGCACGCCGACCGCGTGGGGCTACTTCCGCTCCGACCCGGATGCCGGGTCGGTCCTCGCCCTGGAGCGGTGGGACGCGGACAAGCAGGAGCCGATCCTCTCGCGCGTCTTCACCGAGCGGGCCGCGGCCCGCCGCCAGCCGCTCTCGCGCACCGACGACCCTAAGACGGCCCTATCCGCGGTCGTCGCAGCGACCGGAGAGGTCGACCTCGGCAAGATCGCGCGCCTGCTGGACATGGACCCGCAGGACGCCCTCCGGGCGCTGGGCGCGGAGGTCTTCACCGACCCGTCCACCGGACGCTTGGAACTGGCCGGCGCCTACCTGTCCGGCCCTGTCCGCGACAAGCTCGAAGCCGCGCGCCGCGCTGCCGAGAAGGACCCAGCGTTCGCCGTCAACGTCTCCGCGCTCGAGGCGGTCCAGCCGACTGACCGCACCATCGGCGAGTTCACCCCGGAGATGGGCGCGCACTGGACGCCGCCGGAGCTGCTTCAGGGCTTCCTACGCGAGTACCTGGGCGACCGGACGCTGCGCGTTGCGCACGACGACCGCTACGGCTGGATGCTCTACACGGGCAAGGTCCCGCAGGCCAACAACGTCATGTATGGCGTCCCGGCCAACGAGGAGAAGGGTACCAAGGGCAAGGGCGCCGTCGAGATCGCCCGCGCCATCCTCGGCCACGGCTCACTGACGATCTACCACGACGACAAGCGCCGGGACGTCGATGAAGAAACGTCCCGCCTGGTCCGGCAGAAAGCCGACCAGATGCGGTCGGAGTTCGCGAAGTACGCGACGGCCAACGCCGAACGCCTCACGCGGCTGACTGACTCCTACAACAAGATCATGAACGGGCACGTCGTCCGTTCGTACGACGGCATGAGCCCGTCCTTGGACGGCTTCACCCCGGACCGCACCCCGCACTCCTGGCAGTTGAGCGGTGCCGCCCGCATGCAGTTCGAGCGGTCGGTGATCCTCGCCCACGAAGTGGGCCTAGGCAAGACGTCCACGCTCGTCCTGGGCACCCAGGCGCTCAAAGCATCCGGGCAGATCGAGAAGCCGTACGCCGTCGTCCCCGACCACCTCGCGCAGCAGTGGTACGACGAGGCCCGGTTCCTGTACCCCAACGCCGAGATCCACCTGATCACGAGCGGGGACCTCGCCGACGGGCGCCGCGACAGCACACTGGAGTGGCTGCGCGCCAACAAGCCGGACCTGGTGATCTTCACAGAGCCCGCGTTCGGCTCGATCAAGATGTCGCCGGAGGCGCAGGAGGAGTACGAGTTCCGGGAGCTGGAGGCTCTGCGAGAACAGCTCGACCGGCAGTACGAGGACGCGACCAATCCGGATCATCCGTTCATCGTCGCCAAGATCGAGCAGCGGATCGCGACGGTCCAGAACAAGATCAGCAAGAACGCGGCACCGATGCGCACGCCGGGCCAGACGTACTGGGACGACCTCGGATTCGACTACGCGGTCATCGACGAGGCCCACCGGTACAAGGGCGTTGGCTTCCGCTCCCGCGAGGGTGGCGGCGACCCCGCGTCGATCCGCGGCATTGACCTGCACCAGAAGCTCACCGACCTGCACCGCCGCCGCGCCGGCCGCGCCACCGTCACCCTGGCCACCGGCACGCCCCTCAGCAATTCGATCACCGAGCAGTTCACCATGCTCGCACTGGCCGCCCCGTGGGTCCTGGACTCCTACAACGCCGGAGCCCCGGACCTGTGGGCCGCGACGTTCGGCCGCAAGACACTCCGCGTCGAGAACGCCCCTGACGGCTCGGGTCTGCGAATCGTCGAGCGGTTCGCCGAGTTCCACAACCGCCGTGCCATGAAGACGATGTGGGGCCTCGTCGCGGACACCAAGCGCGCTGACGACGTTGGCATCCCGCGTCCGAAGATCGCGAACGGTGGCCCCAACCTGGTCATGGTCAACCCGACCAAGGACCAGACAGCCCGCCTCAAGCGGCTGGTCGCCCGCGGCCGCGCGATTCACAACGGAGACGTCGACCGCTCACAGGACAACATGCTCGCCGTGTCCAACGAGGGCACGTCCGTGGCGCTGGACCCGCGGCTCGTCGACGCCAAGTCCCCGGCGGGCAACAAGCTCGCCGCCGTCGCTACCAGGCACGTCGAGCGTTACAACCAGCACAAGGACCGCGTCTACAAGACGTATTACGGCAGCACCGAGGACCACCCGGTTCCCGGCGCCCTTCAGATGATCTTCCTGAACGAGGGAGTACCGGGCGGCAACAACCGCGGCAGCTTCGACGCGTACGCCGAGCTCAAGCAGCTCATGGTCGCAGGCGGTATCCCGGCCGAGCGGATCGCGTTCGTCCAGGACCACAAGAAGACGGGCAAGCCCGAGGAACTGGCCGAGCTGTTCCGCAAGGCCCGCGACGGCGACATAGCCGTCCTCATCGGCTCCAGCAGCGTCGCCGGCACCGGCATGAACGCCCAGAACCGCATGGTGTCGCTGACCCACGTCGACCTCGACTGGGGCGCTGCGCAGATGGAACAGCGCAACGGCCGCATCCTGCGCTACGGCAACCAGAACGCTGAAGTCGAGATCGACGTCTTCGCAACCAAGGGCAGCCTCGACGGGTGGAAGGCCGGGTTCGTCGCCTCCAAGGCCGAGGGCCTGATCGACATCCAGCGCCCGGAGATGGCCGACAGCGACACCCGCGACACCGTCACGGAACTCGACGTCGACTACCCCGACTACGAGACGATGGAAGCCGAGATCGGCGGCAACCCCTACATGAGCCAGCTCATGAAGGCCCGCCGCATGCTGCGCGACCTGGAGATCGACCAGCACAACGAGGCCGCCGAACGCGTCCGCCGTCAGGAGACCCTGGCCGACCTTCAGCAGGAACTCGCCGACACCCGTGACGGCATCGCCCGCCGCGAGGAATCCCTGCCCCGTATCCGCGACGTCCGCGACTCCTTCGCTATGAACCTCGGCGGCATGTCGTACACCGAGCGCTCCGACGCCGCGGCAGCCCTGCACCGGCAGGTCACCACCCAGCTCCTGGAGCACGACCGCGACGGCATGGGCCCATGGAAGGTCCTGGGCCAGTTCGGCGGCCTCGACTTTGGTGTGCGCACCGAACGCCGCGCGGACGGCAAGCTCGTCGCGCACGTCGGCTTCCCCGAACTGGCCCGCTCCGACTTCGAGCGCGGACCGGAGGATCTGAAGAAGAAGGGCGCCGGGTCGGGCATGATCACCCGACTCACCAACGCGCTGGAGAAGGCACCCGCCCTCCAGCAGGCGGACCGAGCGCGGCTGCCCGAACTTGACGAGCAGATAGCCCTCCTCCAGTCGGCGCAGGTAGCCGCGGACTTCACACCGCAGATCGAGCACGCGCGGGCCCGCGCGAACCTGCTGGACGACGTGGTCGGCCGGATCGCCGACCTTGACAAGCTCCCCGAGATCGACGAGGACGAACTCGACAAGGAGCTGACCAAGGCGCAACGCCAGGAAATCGTCGAGGAACGGTACGAGGCCCGTATCCCGCTCAAGGCCGCGGTCGGCGCCGCAGTGCTCACCCTCGAAGACTTCGACCGCAAGTTTCCCGAGCCGGAGCGTGCCGAGAAGCCGGAGATGCCGGAGGAGCGGGACCGGGTCCGGCTATCCGCCGAGGAAGTCTCCCAGACCCTCGACCAGATCCGCCCCGACGGAGACGACAGCAGCGACACCACGGAGGAACAGACCGCTGACGAGCCGGACACCACAGTGGCCACGGGGGACGGCGGTAACGGTGGCCGCGACCTCCCGTCGACGCCCGCCGCACCCAGCGACGACGACCCGGAGGAGCACGAAACCGACCAGCATGCACCGGCTCAGGGAGGCAACCTCATCGCGGGCCGCTTCCGGTTCAACGAGCCCGTAACCGACCCCGACGGCCAGGGTTGGTACGTCAACAGTGAAAACCCTGACGGCTCAGTCAACGTCGGTAATGGCCGCGGCCGCGCCACATTCCGGCCGGACGAGCTGACCAGCACGCGTAGGGATACCCCGGACGCAACAAGCACGCCCGAGACGGACACCGCCGACGACATGGTCAGCCTCGATCGTGACGAGGTAGCTCAGCAGCTCGACGCGATTCGCCCCGAGGGCACCAAGGCGCCGTCGGCTATGTCCGATCAGGAGATCGCCGACGAGATCGTGGCCCTGGTGGAACGGGAGATGGCCAACGGCGAGCTGATCGGATCCGATCGCACCCGCATGGCCGTGTTGGAAGCGGAGAAGGACCGCCGTGCGGGGCGCACGCCGAAGCCCGAGCCGAGGAAGACTGAGCCCACCGAGCCGGAAGGTGGCCTCTTCAACGTCGATGTGCCGGAGCAGCGGGCTCCCCAGGTCGCCGATCCGAACAACCCACTCGACCAGCCCGATGATTCGTTCGGCACGCCGGATATGTTCGCGGACCACGAGGGCCGTGACACCAGCCGTCTCCGCCCGGTCCATATGCGCCGCCCCGAGGAACTGGCGGAGGGCGACCGGTACACCGATGCGAACGGACGCACGCACACGGTCACTGAGCCGCCGAAGGTCACCGGCCGGGGCCGGGTCCGGATCGTCACCGACGATGGTGAGAGGGAACGGTTCTACGGCCGCGACGCCCAGCTTCGGCTGCGACATCCCGACGAGGAGATCACCGACGACAACCGCGACGAGCGACCCACGTCTGACCCCCACCACGGCGGCGAAGGCGATGTTCTCGACGCTGACCGCTCCGACAACCACGACACCACGGGGAGCGCCGCGGCCGACAACCGCGACGCCAGCGACACCGCCCGGCCGGAGAACGAGGGCGCCGCACGCGACGAGGTCCGCGAGCCGGAGCGACACGACGACCAGCAGGAGGAGGACGACACTCAGCGGCAGAACGAGGATGACGACCAGCACCACCGGCGAGACCGGCGGGACACCGACGGCGCCTCGCCCGCCGACGCTCCCGTCGGCGCCGACGGTGGCCCGCGGGTGCCGGAAGGCCCCGACCTCAACGACGAGACCGGGGCAGGTGCTGACGAGCCGGACGCCCAGGGCGACGAAGACGACCGTGACCGGCGTCGCCGTCGGCGCCGTGGAGACCGAGGCGACGACGGGCCGGGCAGCCCCGGCATGCCCCGGCGTGACCTGCCGCGCATCCCGGCCAGCAGGGGCAGCGGCGGTGCGGACGGCAATGGCGCGGGACGCGACGGCGAGCCGCCCGACCATGGGTCGCCCCGTACCGTGGCCGACCTGCGCGACGTGTGGCGCCGCGGTGACCGGCTGACTGCGGAGGAGAACACCCCTGAGCGGCGCAGGTTCCTCGCACAGCTCGCCGATAACCCCACACTCACGCTGTCCTCCGGCGGCGGCCTGGTCACCTGGACGACCGACGACACCGCCGACGGGATGAGGCTCTGGCAGTTCGCCCAAGCCCGCAACGGTGGTCGCTTCGGCAGTATCACGCTCATCGCGCGTGACGCTCACGACGCCCGCGACCTTGCCGACCTGTTCGAGATCACCACCGACGCGGACGGAAAGCCGATTGACTGGCACCAGCCCATTAGCCCGGCGGCTATCGACCAGTGGCGCGACCGCCAGGGCCGTACGCTGCCCGAGGCCCTGCGTGCGATGCGCGACCTGTTCCAGGAGGGCGACGACCCGGACAGCAGCAGTCCGGAGCCGACGCCCGCCGTCACGCTCCCGGATGACCTGACCGGCCTAAGCGACGATGAACTCGCCGCCGCGTGGGGAGCGGGACTCTCCGAGAACGACCAGATGCGTGTCGCCGCGGAGATGGACCAGCGCGACGCCGCCGACCAGCGGCTACGGGATGCCATCCCGAGCACGCCGGCAGCCGACGATGAGGAGGTTCGACGCCGCGGCGAGGCGATGGACGCCGCCCTGGGCTTCGGTACCTCCGACGTCACTCGCCGCCCCCAGACCCGCGAGAAGCGCCTCCAGCGTGAGTTCCAGGACATCGACGAGGCTCGCTACTCCGCCGCGATCGACGCCACGAACGGCTACTTCTTCAGTAGGGCAAGCCGGAGCCTCCCGCCCGTCAGTGAGCGCGATCTATTCTCCGGCGGCTCTCTGTCCCGGTTCGGCCGGTGGCAGGACTACGCCAGCGAGGAACTGATCGAGTGGTTCGCCGCCAACGGCGGACGCCTCACCTACAACCAGTTCAAGCAGCGACGCCGCGCGGACGAGAAGGTCGAGCGCCAGCAGTACGAGGAGGAGCAGCGCCTCGCCGCAGCTGCCACTGACGAGACCACGCCTGACGTGGGCACCATCACGGCGCCCGGCATCGACCTGCCGTCGTTCACCCTGATGCCGGAGCCCGAGGAGGACGCGAATCGCCGCTTCGGCGGCGCCGACCAGGTGCGCGCCTTTGCCGAGCGCGCCGAACTCCGCCTGACCACCGTCGGCACCGGCACATTCGACGTGTGGATGGACGGTCGTCGGATCGGCACCGTGCGCGACGTAGCCCAGAACTCGGACAACCACGGGCCGATGTGGGACGCGACGCCGTTGTTGACGATCAACCATGACCACAACAGCCGCTCCGCCACACGGAACCTGGCCGTCGCCAACCTGGTCGTGCGGGCCGAGCAGAACCCTGCCAACGCCGCGAACCCCAGCGCGGATGCCTGGGACACGGTGAAGGCACATCTCGCCGGCCACAACCCGGAGCTGCCAGAACTCCCCGAAAGCCTCAGCAACGATCCGTCGGTCCAGGAGCGCTACGACCGGCTCGTCCACCTCATCGAGTCGATCCGCTCGCAGAAGTCGCCGAGTGGGAACTTGGCGCAGGACTTGGAGCATGTCCGAGAAGAGTTCCAGTGGCTGCGCGACGCCCTGTCCACTGCTCAGGGCAAGCCGCAGGACCACGATGCGCTCAAGGACCTTGAGCGCCGGTCCTTCTGGGCGGAGCGACTGCGTGCCGGGTTCTCCCAGGACGAGAGCCGGGTTCCGGGCGCACCTGTCGACGAACCGGACGGAGCGGTCCCGGCCGCGCCCAGCACTCCACGAGAGCCATCCGTCGGCGAGGGGATGCCCGCCCGCGGCGACGCCGACGAGCCGCGTACGGGCACGGCAGACCAGCCATCCCCGGCCGAGAGCACCCCGCACGTCCCGGACAACCGCCGCAGGGACGACACCCCCGACGCCGCGGCGGCCCCCGGGGCGAATCGCGCCGACGACTCAGAGTCCGCGCGCACCAGCACCGACGACGCACCGGCACAGAATGCCGACCCAGCCTTTGAGCCCCATCGGGAGCCGGAACGGACGCAGACCTCCGACAACACCGACGAGGCCACTCCCGAGCCCGAGCTCCGGCCGGAGCCCGAGCCCATCGGCGGGCAGCCCGCGCACTGGGCCAGTGTCGGCCAGCTCCAGCCCGGAGACATGGCGCGCATCGACGGCACGACTCGCCAAGGCCGCGCCGTGACCCGAGCCGGATACGTCCTCGACACCCCTGAGCGAATCACCGTGACCCACCGGGGCCGCACTGAAGACATGTGGCGTACGACGATCGGCGAGACCCCTGACGGCCGCACGGGCAGCCGAGGCACGGTCTACACTCCGCTCAACGCCAACGCTGCACGCGCCGAAGCTCCCGAGAACGCTACCCCCGGCGCCCCCACGAGCGGTGCCCAAGGCGACGTCATCAGCGGCGACCTGCCGGACACCATCGCCACCGACACCCGTGGCCGCGGCCTCTTCCCCGGCAGCCATGTCACCGGCACTGGAGGCCGTGAAGGCACCGTCACCGGTGTCACCGACTCAACGGTCTCCGTGCGGTGGACCAACGGCGACACCGAAAACGGCGTCGCCCCCACGTCCCTCACCGTGGACGATTCCGATGACCAGCGCCCAGCAGGCTGGACCTCCACCGGCCAGCGAATTCGCACCGGCCACGTGGTCTCCGACGAGCACGGAGCGCTCCTCGGCCCGGTCGACGAGGCCGACGGCGACCGCATCACGGTCACCACCTCCCAGGGCACCGTCATGCGCGACGCCGCTCGCCTCCGCGTCGTCGGCGAAGTCCGCGACGGCACTCCCGAGGCCGCTCCCATCACGGACATCAGCGAGCCGACCGCCGATGAGATCACGGAGGGCGACATCGTCATTCTCGACTTTGACGGCATGCCGACCACCGTGAGGGTCCTAGACACCAACCGCGACGGCGACCGCGTCACCCTCGACTACGCCGACACCACGACGGGCGAACTGGGCACCATCGACATGGACGCCACAGCCGTCATCCACAAGGCCGAGGGGGCGAACGGCACCGCCCCGGCCCTCGGCCCGGACGACGCGCCGGCCGCCGACGACCTCACGGTGCACGAGCCACTGCCCGCGCTCGCCCCTGTCACCGGCCCCACCGTCGACCCGGACCTCACCCCGGAGGATCGCGACGCCATCGCCGACCACGGCACCAGCCCCGAGGACGATCCGGAGGCACAGCAGGCCACCGCCCGGCTCGGCGCCGACCTTCCCGTCACGCCGGACCAGGCCGCCGCGCTCGCCGCCCAACTCCGGGCGAACGCCGACTCGGCCACTCCCGAGGGACGGGCCGCTCTGCGCGCGGCCGGTCACCTCGACCGCGCCGCAGGTCGCCCGGCTCCAGAAGGGCTCGACCGCCCTCGCCCGTCCAACGCCGCCCAGATCAGCGAGGGCGACGTCATCGCTATGCCTGACGAGCGCCGCAGCAACGAGATTCACGTCTACCGCGTCATCGACGTGGAGGAAGGACCCGGCGGGGTGCGCAGCCTGCTTCTGGAGGACGAGAACCGGCAGTGGAGGCGTCGCCTGGTCCACGCCGCCATGCCCGTGTGGCAGCTCCCCGAGCCCTCCCCGGATGCCGACGGCGCCGCGGACCCGGCGCCCGCCCCCACTCCGCGCGACTCCAACCCGCCGCTGGCCTCGCTGCGGCGTCAGATCGTCGCCGGCCACAGCCGCACGGTGGCCGTGCGCATCATCGACGAGGCCGTTGCCGGGACCGAGCCGCCCGGCAACATCCACGCGCTGCGCGAGCAGATCGCCCAGCGCCTGACCCCGGAGGCTCTGCAAGACGCCCGCAGAGCCGCCCGCCAGGACGCGAGCGCCGCCCTGAACACCGCAGGCATCACTGGCCGCGACCGCGCCGCCATCCAACAGGCCCTCCGTCGGGCCCGTGAAAAGGCGCACGAGCGGACCGTGCGGGCCGCGCTCCGCACTATCAACGACCTCGCACCCCTCCCCGGCGAGTCCAATGAGGACTTGGCCCAGCGGGCGGCCGGTCTCCTGCGGCTTATCCCGGACCAGGTCAATACCGCCTCCCCTGTGCCTCGTCATAGCACCCCGGCCACGTCAGGCAGGCGTTCCACGTCAGTTGGTGGCGGGTCCTCCGACGCCGCCACGCACGTCGACGACGCTGTGACCGCGCTCCTGCGGCAGCTCCAAGAGGCCGGGGGTAATCCGGCCGATATCGACGCGCTCACCCGGATCCTGACGACGCAGCTCAACGGCACCCGCCAGGCGACCGCCCGGCGCATCGTCCGTCGGGCGGCCCCGGACACCGGTCGGCAGCCTGGTCTCCTCGCTCGCGTGATCGCCCTGCTGGGGCGCATCGGCCGTCGCCTGATCGAGCTGGTGAAGGCCGCCGCCCGGAAGATTGCCGAGTTGTGGCGCAACTCGCGTGACCGGCTGTCTCGGCTGAAGGTGTTCCTGCGTCGTCTGGTACGCCGGGTACGCGACTGGCCGGAGTCCCGCCACCTGGCGCGTCTGCACGCTGCGCTCAATCTCGCGGATGTCGAGGGCGAGTCGCTGGCCGCGCGGGTGTCCCAGTGGGCGGATCTGCTGCCCGAGCGTGGCCGCTTCGGTCAGACATCCCGCCGCGTCTCGTGGTGGAAGCCGACAACGTGGGCGCGGCTCGCCGCAGGCCGACTTCCTGGCCGTTCCAGCAGCACCCGGTGGGTGCCGGACCGGGCCTCCGACGGCGGTCCGGGCCTCTCCACGCTGCGGCAGATGGCCGCCCTGCGGGCCGCTGGCACCGACGTCGACCAGGACGTGACCCGCCGCCTGGCCGATGCGCTCGGTGGCGACTTCGGCGGCGATCCGCATGGCACCCTTCAGCACGCGGACGACTACGTGGCCGCCACCGAGCGCCGCTTGCTCAACCTCCAGGCTGCCCGGACCAGCAGCACCATCCAGGACCCGGACGTCGAGGTGGAGATCGCCGCCGCCCGGATGGAGGCTGCCGCCGCACGCCGCGAGTGGGAGGACCTGCGCAGCCGGTACGCCGCCGCGGTGCCCGACGCCGTCGCAGCGGCCCTGGCCGACGTCCGCGACCTTGGTCCCCGGGGCAACGCGGGCATCGTCTTCGGCCCGGAAAGCACCCCGGACGCCGAGCGCGCCGTCCGCGACGTGCAGCGCCTCATCCCAAGGGACTGGCTCGCTACCCCGGACGGCCGCCGACTCACCGCCGTCGACGGAGATGTCGGCCGCTACGAGCCCGACGCACGCCGTGCGACCGTAGCCGACCTCGGCGACGCGGGAGTCGGTACGGCCGCGCACGTCCTGGCGCAGCACCTGGCCGGGCACTTGCCGGACCTGGATACCGCGCAGAGGGTGTTCTGGTTCACGCGGACGCACACCGGTCGCCCCGGCGCCCGCATCCTCGACCGCACCGCCTTGGGGCGCCTCCTAGCGCAGCAGCAGACGCAGCCGGACACGGGTGACAGCCTCGCCCGGTCCCTGCAAGCGATGTTCACCGGCGACTGGTACCTCGACGACGACTTGAGGTCGTTCCTCCTCGGCCTGCTCGCCACTCGATGAAGGAGAAGACGATGCTCCCCACTGTCACCGGCCGGTTCGACGACGGATCCGCCTACCAGGTGCAGGTCACCGGGGACGCGGATCGGCCGGTGGTCGGCTCCGTCCGCGCGGCGGCACTCGTCGAGTTGCATACGGGCGAGTCGATCGCGCTGACGCCTACGGGCCCGCTGCGCACGGTGGCCGGAGACGACGAGAAGGCTGTTCTCGCCGTCCTCCGCCGGTACACCAACATCATCGATAAGGGCTGAGCAGCACGGAATTTGGGACGAGCAGCGCAGGACACTAGCCGGTCACCCTACCCACCCTGCGCCACGTGACCAGATACGCAATCGCCATTAAGGCACTCCCCAAGGGCAGCAAGCCGTTCAGGGACGACGAAGACCAGGAGCAGGACGTCTCCGCCGCGGGCGGCACCGAAGCCGCCGCACCGTCACCCGAGAGCGACCCGAGCGCAGAGCGCGTGGCCACCCCCGATGAAGACACCCCGGACCCAGAGGTTCCGGCAGACGAGGAGGTATCCGAGAAGGAGGCCCCGGATAAGGAAGTGCCTGAGCCAGCCAACGGCACCGAGACAGCGGACAGCGAGCTTGCCGACCCCACCCCAGGACCGGAGGATGACTCGGGCCGCCCCTGGTCCGGCGACATGTACGACGAGGGCGACGAGACCGACCCCTCCGCCGCGTTCGCCGCCTACAGGGGCGCCAACGGCGAGGAGGCATGGCTCGATCAGGCTCCAGACGGCACACTGACCGGATGGGTCCGCGACGACGTCGGCCAGGTGTGGCGGTACACCGACCCAGACGTATGGGCCATCGACGTCGACGACGCCCAGATGACCCGCACCCACAGCCAGCCCAACGGCGGCGGGGACGGTGGCGAGTCAGCCAACCATGGCGGACAGGACCCGTTGTTCCCCCCGAAGCAGACTTAGGAGCCGTACCGGTGGAGTTGAACCGCCAGACGTATCTGGCGCTGCTCAACGAGGGCAAAGCCGCGTTCGCTGCCGGAGACCCCTCCGACGCCTGCCCCTACGACCAGTACAGCGCCGATCCGGAGCAGCAGTTCGGCGCCCGATACTGGACCCAAGGATGGATCGCGGCACGCACCGCTGCGGAGGCGCAGAACCCGGAGGCAGAGGCGAGCGCAGGACAGTAGCCCAGCGAGCACGGCACGGTCCCGGCGGTCAACCGTCCATCCGCCGGAGGGTCCCTCATCGTGCCGACAGCCCACACGCCCCGAGCACCCGCACCCCGCAAGGGCATCTGCACGGCGATCTTCGCCGTCACCGGTGTCGTTGATGAAGTCGCGGACCTCATCACTCCCGGAGCTTTTGCCCACACCCTGGCGACCAGGCCCGTCAAGACCGTCTGGCACCACGAGTGGAAAGAGCCCATCGGCGTCGTGCTGGACATCGCTGAGTGGCAGCCCGGCGACGCCCGGTTTGCTGACATCCCGAACTGGCCAGCCGGGGCCGGAGCGCTCGTCGCGACCATCGCGTTCAACCTTCGCACGTCCAAGGGGCGCGACGTCTATGAGCAGGTACGGCAGTGGCACATCCACGGACAAGCTCAATTCTCCATCGGCTACCGCGTCCCACCGAGCGGGGCGACGAAGCGCTCCGACGGTGTCCGCGTGATCCACGAGCTCGACCTGTACGAGGTCTCTCCGGTCCTGCACGGCGCGCACCCCCTGACGCAGTCGCTACAGGTCAAGGCCGACTCGCGCATGGCCGAGCTGGAGCACAAGACCACCGCGTTCAGCAGCTACATCGATGTCAAGGCCGCCGAGCAGCAGGGCGGCCGCGGCGCCATGGTGGCGCTCTACCTCCCCGCCGATATCGCGGAGAAGATCGCCCACAGCGACGGGACGGAACCGCGCGACCTACACATCACCCTCGCTTATCTGGGTGAGGCCGACGAACTCCCCGGCCACCCCGACGACCTCGCCCGGATCGTCGCCACGGCGCTCGACGGCGCCGAGCCGATCGGCGGAACGATCGGAGGCATCGGCCGCTTCCCCAATAGCGGAGATGGAGAGCCGATGTTTGTTCCGGTCGACGTGCCGGGCCTGAGCGAACTTCGTCGCCGAATCGTGGACGTACTCGAAGTGTCCCCTCTGGCCGGAGCCCTGCGCACCAACCACGGTTTCACCCCGCACATCACGCTCGGATATGACCTGCCCGCCGACACCCCGACCGTGCCGCCCACCCCCGTCGCCTTCGACACTGTGCACGTCGTTCGCGGGCCGGACGCCACCCCCATCCGCCTCACCGGTGCCACCTCCGACGAACCGGCGCCCATGACTGGACTTGCACCATCGGGCAGGAACGTTGAAATGCGGGCCAGCGTCGAAGCGAAGACCGCCCGCGCCGCGGTCCTGGAGGCGAAAGCCGCGGTGGGCGCCAGGAACCACGCCGCCGAAGGCGGCCCCCTCGCTGCCCGTGTGCCGGAAAGCAAGAGCGCTCGCGCCGCCGTCATCGAAGCCAAGTCCCGCATCATCCCAGGAGCCGCCGTGCCGTCCATCCAGCCCCTGCCCGCGTCGTACGAGGAGATCCGAGACCGCGTCGGCGCGGCCGTCCGTCGCCTGCTGGCCAATGAGGACGGCGCATGGGCGTGCGTCGAGGCCACCTACCCCGACCGCGTCATCGTCTCCGTCCACCAGGACGGTACCGACCCCGCCACCTACGCCGTCCCGTACGAGAACACCGGCCTCGAGATATCCCTCGGCATCCCGCAGCCCGTCGAGCTGACCACGGTCGTCATCCCCGATCAGGGCCCGGCTCGTGAAGCGGACAGCAGCGAAACGACCGATAGCCGCGTCGTCCAGCCGACCATGCGCGCTCTCTCTGACGCCACCGCCCGAATCCGGGCCACCGACGATGCCGAGCAGCTTGGCCCTGTACGTGCGACCGTCGGTGACCTCCTCGCCGCGCTCTCCTCTAAGGGACTCGACTTTGACCCCGACGACGAGCCTGAGCAGGAGCGGCCTCCTGCCGTGCCCTCCCCGATGGCGGGCAGCGGCATCGACTTGTGGGACGACGATCCATACGACGAACCACACGACACCGCACCTGGTGCCGACTACGCGCCGGGCGACGGCGGCGACGAAGAAGGCGATGGCAGCGAGAAGGGCACCGTCCGCCTCGACCCCGACGAGGTCAAGGCCCAACTCGCCGCGATTCAGGGGTAGGCGCATGCAACCCAGTCTCACAACCAGGTTGCGGTCCTCCTCACAGACACGCGGCGGCACGACCGTCGAGAACAACGGAACAGCAGGTCAGGGCCCATCTAGTGCCTTCCCTTGAACTCGTGAGATGCAACAGCGCGCGACGTTAAGCACCCCCGCTCTCTCAAATACATCGCGTTGTCGGGTCGTCCCGGTGCTGGCCGGGCGAGCGACGCACGTCAACCGCACCCAGCATCAGGGAGAGAGCACCCCGCAATGGCTGAGAACAAGAGTCTGGTCAACAGCCTCAAGGCCCAGCTCGCCGAGAAGTCCGCCGAGGCCGAGCGGATCTCGCGGACCTTCAAGGTGGAGGACAACGGTGGCTTCGTCGTGTCCACCGAGCAGGCCGCCGCCTTCAAAAAGGTGTCCGCCGAGGCGATGGAGCTCAAGCAGCTCATCGCCGACGCCGAGGGTCTGAGCGAGGTCAAGCAGTACCTCGCCGAGCCCGACTCCGTGCCCGCCGCGGGCCAGCACTACGGGCAGAAGCCGTCAGGAGCCATGGAGGGCAAGTCCCTCGGTGACCTGTTCGTCGAGAGCGATGCCTACAAGAACGCCGCCCAGGCCGGATTCCGCGACCGCCCGTACGTGCGCGCGGAGATGGAGGGCAAGAGCATCTTCAGCCTGTCGGCCGGCACCGTCACGCACCAGACCCTCGGCTCCGCGCAGAACCTCGGGCTGGCCGAGCGCGAGTACCGCAAATTCCACATCCGCGACCTGTTCCCCAAGAGCAGCACCAAGCAAGCCGTGCTCTACGGTGCGCGCGAGACCGGCTGGACCAACAACGCCAAGCAGGTGAAGGAACGCTACGCCGCCGACGGCACCAGCCCGGCGACCGGCGCCGACACCGACACCTGGGGTCGAGCGCCGCGCTCCAAGCTCTCGCTCGTCCCGGTGATGTACCCCGTCAGCGAGATCGCCCACATGCTGGACGCGCACAAGAACATTTTGGCGGACGAGCCCCGGCTGAAGACCTTCATCAGCGGCAGGATGATCGAGGGGGTAAAGTACCAGGAGGACTGGGATCTCTTGCACTCCGTCGGCGACGGCCAGAGCCTCACCGGAATCTTCAACACCCCCGGTGTCCAGCAGTACACGGGACTGAACACCGACCAGTACAGCGTTCAGATCAGGCGAAGCATTACTAAGGCCCTGCTCGCCGAATACGACCCGACCGGCATCGTGTTGAGCCCGACCATGTGGGAGCACGTTGAGGTCGAGGAGGACAAGACCGGCGCGTTCCGCGTCGCCTTGCAGATCGCCGTCGGGGCGACCAAGCGCGTCTGGCGTCTGGACGTCGTGGAGACGACCGCCATGGCGGATGACAACTTCCTGGTCGGCGCCTTTGGCCTTGGCGCTCAGCTTCACGACAGGGAATCCGTCTCCGTCACCGTCAGCTCGGAGAACGCGGACAACTTCGAGAAGGGCCTGATCACCTTCCGCGCGGACGAGCGTGTTGCTCTGGAAGTCCCTCGCCCCGAGTCCTTCGTGATCGGCACTTGGACCCAGCCCACTACGGGCTGACCGCTGGTGAGGGAGGCGCCGCCCGCCGTGATGGCCCCTCCCCTCCGTCTTCTTCTGCACGCCTCGACACGGAGGAACGCCGGTGACGAACAAACAACTCGTTGGGCTCGGCGCCGAACTGGACGCGCTGATCGAAGCGCCGACAGCACGCAAGGGCCCGCTGTGCGGCGTCGGTACCGTACTCATGTCGGTCGACGAGGAGACCGCGGCAACGCTGCGCCGCATCCTCGAGAACCGCACGGTCTCTTCCACCGCCATCGCCGAAGTACTCAGTCAGCATGGCCAGGCGGTCACTGCCTACACCGTGGCCCGCCACCGCCGCCGCAGCAGGGCCAACGGATGCCGGTGCGCGCGATGACCCTGACGAACGACCTGATGTCCCTGCTCCAGCCCACCCCCGCCGCTCAGTCAGAGCCGAGCGAGGTCCTGCGGGCCCCGGCCCCTGCGCCCCGCGGCTGGGAGGCCGGGGTCCGGTATGAGCCGGGCGGCACAATGGTCGTCACCGCCCCGGCAGCCGAGCAGCCTCCCAGCAGCGAAGCAGATTGGTGCGCCAGCGTCGAAGAACTCGGACTCGCGATCCCCGACGGCTGGAGAGTCCGCCTTGTCGAGGCCCGCCATGACCCGGCCGCTTGGCACCGCTACGCCCAGGGCGAGGACGCGGTCACCCGGCCGGTCTGGCGCTGCCGCTACGTTGTCGAACCCGCCGCCCCCGCATGGCTCTCCGCAGGCGACGTCGACACCCTGGTCCGCGCCGCGATGCGCGGCCGCCGCAAGCCTCGCACGACCACCGATACCGCGGAGCGTGCCCTCGTCGTCGTGTATGCCGACGCGCAGGCTGGCAAGGTGGGCAGGGACGGCGGAGCCCCGGAGCTGATCGGGCGCGTGGCCGAACGGTTCGACAGACTCTACGACCATGTACGGGACCTGAAGGCCATCGGCCAAGACCCCACGGCCGCGTACTGGCTGGACGCCGGGCACTGCATCGAGAATTACGAGAACACCGCGCAGCAGGCGCAAACCAACGGCCTGTCCATGACGGAGATGATCCGCGTGTACCGCCGGATCACCTTTGAGGGTCTGGACCGCCTCGCCGGACGCTTCAGCCGCGTCGTTGTAGCGACGTGCGGTTCCAACCATGGCCGGGTCCGTCGCGGCCGCGAAGCCGTCGGCCCGCCCAACGACGACTGGGGTATCGAGGTCATGTCGCAGATCGCCGATGCGTATGCCCGCAACACCGCTGCGTACGGGCACGTCTCGTTCGTCCTGCCGGAGAAGTGGCGGGAGACCGTGAGCCTGGACATCGCGGGGACCACCGTGGGCCTGGCCCACGGCCATCAGTACCCCAGGCCAGAGAAGGCTGGAGATTGGTGGAGGGCGCAGAGCTTCGGCCGACAGGCCATCGCGGACGCCACCATCTTGGTCACCGGCCATTACCACCATTTCCGTGCCCAGCAGCTCGGCAACGGCCGCCTTCACATCCAGGCGCCCACCCTCGACAACGGATCGGACTGGTACGCGGCCCGCTCCGGTGAGGTCTCCTCCGCCAGCCTGCTCGTCTTCAGCGTTGGGCCGAACGGCTGGGACCACCTCCGACTGCTGTAGCGAAGACCCCAAGCAAGATCATTCGCCCAGTTGCGCAACTGCGCCTGCCGCCCGTAGCGCGCGACCCAAGCACGTGTCGGGGGGCATCCTCTCCCGAACCATCGCGTCGGAGGAAGGACACCATGGGCCTATATCGCCAGGATGGCACCCGCATCACGAAGGCAGCGTTTCCCGCAGCCACGCTCGACGATCCGCCCGTCAGGGTCACCGAAGACATCTACGTCTCCGAGCCGTACGGGCGCGGCGACGGGCAGCCCGAAGGCTCCAAGCGCTTCCTGCTCTACCAGGCCGGGGCCATCGTCCTGCGCTCTGCTGTCGACCGGCTGTTCACCGCGGCGATCGTCGCCAGCATCAGCCCCGTCAAGGGCCCCGCCGCAGGCGGCACCACCATCACGATCAAGGGTGCCCACCTCGACGGTGTCTCCGCCATCACCTTCGGCGGCACCGTCGGCGTCGACCTTCACGTCCGCTCGGCCACCGAGCTGACCGTGAAGACGCCGCCCGGTGAGGCTGGAGCCGTGGCCGTCGACCTCACCGACGACAGCGGCACCGTCTCCAAGGCCAACGCCTTCACCTATGAGGCCCCGGCCGGAGGCTGACCGGAACGACGAAGCTGAGTCAGGGCCCCGTCCCCGTCGCCCGGCCCCCCGATTTCTTGACGCCCGCGGGCCCAGACCTTCGAGCCAGACATCGCGACCGTCCCGCACCGCGCGACACAAGCCGAACCCTCTGTGCAGGGTGCGCGCGATCGGACCGACATCGTTTGAGGAGCCACCCATGGCCGCCACTGCCCGCACCCGCAAGACCACCGCGAAGACGGCCGCTGAAGAGGCCCCGGCCGAGGCGACCGCCCCGGAGGCTGAGACTCCCGAGGTCGGCTCGGCCCCCGCCTCGCCGGACGCCGCCCCGCTGGAACCGCCGCACGTCGACGAGGCTCCGGAGCCCCCGGCGCCGAGCCCGTACGCCACGCCGACGGAAGTCATCCCCGACGAGGAAAACCTGTCCGACGTCATCCTCGACGACGCCACAGGTCAGCCGCCCGCGGACGTCGACACCGTGTTCGTGCCGCTCACCCCCTTCGGCTCGACCCGCCAATGCGCCGTCCGCCTGGTCGAGCGCACCTTCCTCGGGCCGCACCGCAACCCCGTCACGCGGCTCCTTCAGCCCAAGGGCGCCGTCGTCTCCGAGAGCATCGCCGCCCGCATCCGCGAACGCCTCGACGCGCAGGCCGCGCGTCTCGGCAGCAACCAGTAAGGGAGAGGCGGTGTCGATCTACGACCACAAGCCCATGTGGGCCGGGGCTCACTACGACCCGGGCCCAGCCGGCGGCGAGGTAACACGCCTCGACCTGTACGCCACACCCGAACGCGACGGGCCGGTGGTCGCTTCGGCAGCACCCGCCGTCCGCCTCCGCGCCGGGGTATACCGGTTCGATCTGCCCACCGCTACCCAGGGCCGGTACTGGGGAACGGTCACTTTCACCCCCAGTTCGGCCGCGCAGCCCGTCACAGACACGTCCGTCCGCCTCGACCTGCCCACGGGCCAGGGCCTGGTCGGCTCACCCGAAGCAGTTGCGGACGCCCTCGGTGTCCCGCTTCCCCTGACCTCCGCCCAGCGCACCACCTACGAGGAGGAGATCCGCAATGCGCAAGCCGACGTCGCCGCGTACCTCAACCGGTCGCTGGTGCCGACCGCAACCACGGTGCGCGGCATCACCCCCCACTGGACGGACGCGCTCGACGACATCGACGCCTGGCCCCTCCACCTCAACGACATCGCCGAGGTGGTCACCTACCGGGCCAACCCCGACGGAACGTACGACGTGGATCTCCTCATCGGCCTGAATGGCGCCCAGGAGGAGACGGTGGTGCGGTACGTCGTCGCACACGCCGCCGAGTCCGTCCGGCAGCGCCCCGACCAGAGCACGGGGCCCGCCCGCCGAGTCTCCTCGGTGAGTGCCGAAGGCCAGTCGGTCTCGTACGAGTCCACCCCGACCATCGGGCAGGCGGGAGCTCTTCCCACGCTCAACAGCCTCAACCGGCTGCGTCGTCTGGTGTTCCAGCCCCTGTCCCGCCCGCCGCGCGCCCCGTGGCCGTACTCGTCCGGCCGCACGCGTCGCTGGCGCTGACGGGAAGGAAGGAACCCCCCATGGGGGACCTCTACCAGTCGTATGCGGAGCTGGCCAGCGGCCAGATCGAAGGCATCCACTACCAGCGCACATGGCGCACCAGCGCGTTCTCCAGCCTGCTGCACCTGGCCATACACGGAGGTGGAATCGAGCAGGCCACTACCGAACTTGCCGACGCGGCCGCGGGCGATGTCCATGACTTCTACACCCTCGACGGATTCAAGGAACCAGGCGCCAACACCGAGTTGCACATCACCTCAACCCGGTTCGACGAGCCGCAGGGCCTGACAATGGCGAAGGCCGCGAGCCACATCGTGTCCTGGCACGGCGCGGCCGGCACCACAGCGCTGACCTATCTCGGCGGGCTGGATTACAACCTGCGCGACCAGATCGGCGAGGCCCTGGCCAACACGGGCTTCGCGGTCAGCGTGGCTTCCGAAGACCTCAGCGGAACCGATCCGGCGAACATCGCCAACCGCGGCACCCGCCGCATGGGCGTGCAGCTCGAACTCACCAACGCCCAGCGCACCCAGTTCTTCCAGGGCGGCGACATGAGCCGCGCGAACCGGAAGAACACCACGGCCGCCTTCACCGCGTACATCACCGCGGTGACCACAGGCATCCGGCAGGCCCTCGTCACCCCCGGAAAGGGCTGAGGGCTGTGGCTATCGTCCTGCCGAACCGGCTGCTGACGCTGTACGCGCTCGAGCACCCGTGGACCCGAGACGCCAACGGCATCCCGGTACCGCCGAACCCGAACCAGCAGCGGGAGCAGCGTGGCTCCTGGCCCGGCTCCGCACTGGAGCAGCCGGACGCGACCTGGTCGCTTCGCCTGGACCCGGCCGCCTGGCCCGTGGAGCCCAGCGACGTCGTCACCGACGAGACTGGCATGACGTGGACCATCACCACCGCTCGGCTTCACCAGGTGCCCGGCTGCCCGGCTGTCGACTACGTCCAGGCCACCGCCACCCGCAATCCCCCGGACGTGCCGTGATGGCGAAGTTCACCCCGAACCCGTCGCTGGAAGCTCTGCTCGCGCGGATGATCACCCCGTACGTCCAGCGCATCGCCCACCAGGTCGAGGTCGAGGCCAAGCGCTTGGCCCCGCCCACGAAACAGTGGGTCACGATGGCCGACGACAAGGTCCGCCCTGCCCACCTCCAGGCGCAGGGCCAGGTCGTCCCCGGAAACTTGCGTTTCAAGGTCAACAGCATGGATTGGGACCGCAAGCACCGCGGCGCCGGTCCCAATACCTACATGCTCCAGCCCCGCGACCAGTCGTCCCGCGCCGTCGCGAACCTGAAGAACTGCCGCTGCACCACGGTGATCGACCCGGAAGGCATCGCCCGGAACATCAGCACCGGCCAGCCGATCATCACCGGCAAGAAGGTCACCGTGACCGTCACGGCGCGTGGCCCGATGGTCGTCGAGGCCGAAGTGGGCACCGTCTACCCCGGCAATCTGTTGGCCGACGGCACCCACTTCATGGCCCACGCGGCGGCGATCGTGGCCGCCCGACGCTGACTCTGGTAGCCGGTCCCTCCCCTGACCAGCGCCTCCCTGCGGAACGTGTGCGTCGGGACCTGGCCCGCGAGGTGAGATACCTGGGTTCACTCCCGGGTGCGCGCACGCGACCTGGGTCCATGACAAGAAGCCCTGGAACGTGTTGATCATTCGGCACATCACGAGTGCACGCGACACAAGCAGACCGCACCACCCACAGTGCGCGCCATGACTGCGAAGAACCTCACCAAGACCGCCGCTCCGGAGTCCCCGGCCGACGAGGTCAAGACCGTCCACGTCAGCTCCGTCCCCGGCTTAGGGATGGAGACCATCACCCTGTCGCACCACCTCAACATCGAGGGCACCAACCACCGGCCGGGCGACAAGATACGAGTGCCCGCCGACTACGCCCGACACCTGCGCCAGCAGGGTTACGTCGCCCGCACCTGATGGCCGCCCCCCTCGAACTCGCCGACGCCGATCCGGTATCAGCGATCCTCACCTGGCTCCAGAAGCACACGCGCGTGACCGATGCCCTGGGCGGCCCCGGCCGCGTGTCCGGGATCTCCGAGGCACCATGGCCGCACCTGCGCGTCACCCACGGGCCCGGCGGGGATATGCGCACCCTGACGTGGGCAACGGAGCCCGAGGTGACCCTGGAGGCGTATGGCGATCCGGGCGGCTGGCCGGGACAGGCCGAGCTGCGGCGAATCATCCTTGTCTGCGCGGCCGCCGCCATGGAACTGCCCGATACCCCGCACACGCCGGGGCAGCCCGTCATCAGCGGCATCCGGCCTTCCGGCACACTCCTGTGGTCGCCGCTCGTCGGCGGGCAGCCGCGCTGGCTCCTCGGTCTGCTGGTCACCCTGCACCCGTAGGGGCACCGACAGAACTCTGCGGCCAGGAACCGCGCACTCGTGTATCGAGATCGTCTCCCGCTCCATCCGGGATCGCTTCTCGCTATGTAGACCGTCCACCCTCGGCAGCTGGGCAGGCGTCTCCCGTGTGTCCGTGTTCACCCGCACGGGTAGCAACCTCTAGCCCAGTCGAGTGGAAGGGGACACGGTGCACGAGATCGGCTTCGCTTGGTTGGAGATCACCGGCAAGTGCCAGCTCCTTTGCGAGCACTGCTATCCAGCGTCAGGGCCGGACGGGACGCACGGAACGATGCGCTCAGAGGACTGGCGCCGCGTGGTTGACCAGCTCGCGGAGCGGGGCGTGGGCATGGTGCAGTTCATTGGAGGGGAGCCCACCTTGCACCCGGATCTTCCCACTCTGGCCGGGCACGCTCTCGATCAAGGATTGCGGGTCGAGATCTTTTCCAACCTCGTCCACGTCCCCACCGCGGTGTGGGAGGTTCTGGAGCGTCCGGGTGTCTCCCTCGCAACGAGCTACTACTCCGACGACCCCGCTGAGCATGCCGCGATCACCCGCCGCCCCAGCCATGCACGGACCAGGACGAACATCGCCGAGGCCGTACGGCGGAAGATCCCGATTCGGGCCGGGGTGGTCGATGTGCGTGAGGGGCAGCGCTCAGCCGCCGCGCAGCAGGAACTGATCACTCTCGGCGTACCCGAGATTGGCACGGACCGGCTGCGGCAGGTGGGACGCGGCGTACGCGACCAGCAGCCGGACGCCTCTCAGCTGTGCGGGCGCTGCGCCTCGGGCGTGATCGCCATATCGCCGGACGGTGAGGTGTGGCCCTGTGTCTTCTCCCGATGGCTGCCCATCGGCAACGTCCTGGAGACGGCGCTGGCCGAGATCCTCGACAGCCCCGAGGCGGAACGGGTCCGGAGCGAGCTGCGACTAGAGTTTACCGAGAGGCAGACGACCTTGCCGGAGGCCGGGAAGAAGCCCTGTGACCCGCAGTGCGGCCCGTCATGCGGTCCCGCATGCAACCCGTCGTGCTGGCCCACGGGGACCGGCCCGTGCAGCCCAAAGGGAGGCTGCCAACCCAACTACGACTAGGAGCTTTGTGTTCGTCGACCGGGTCTACGTACCGGAGAAACTGGCCCCTGACCGCGCCCAGCGCGGTCGGTGGCCGTTCACTGTGCCGTGCGTCGCCGAGCTGCTGGAACACGGGCTGGCCTTTGCGCAGCCTGTTACCTTCCTTGTCGGGGACAATGGCTCAGGCAAGTCCACACTCGTCGAAGCCATCGCGGAAAGTTTCAAGCTCGACGCCTACGGCGGGCGACTCGGACGGCTCCACGGGCGGCCCGATCCCACCAAGACCCCCTTGGGCGAGGTGCTGCGGGCAGATACCACCTCAGCGGGCGCGCGGATGCTGGCCGGCCCTCGAAAGAAGAAGAAGGGCTTCTTCCTCCGCGCCGAGACTGCGTTCGACATGACCGAGAATCTGGGCGGCGTGCCGGGCTACTGGGAGGAGGACACCAGCGCCATGAGCCACGGCGAAGGATTCCTGGCCATGTTCCGCTCGATGTTCGACGCGCCCGGCTTCTATGTCATGGATGAACCCGAAGCCGCCTTGTCCTTCACAGCCTGCCTGCAACTGGTCGGCCTGATGCACCAGCTCGGCCAGTCCGGAGCGCAGGTCATCTGCGCCACCCACTCGCCCATCCTGGCGGCTACTCCCGGAGCCGACATCATCGAGGTCGGCGAGCACGGCTCCCGCCGCGTGAAATGGGAAGAACTGGAACTGGTTGACCACTGGCGCCGCTACCTGTCCGACCCTCGCGCCTACCTGCGCCACATCATCGTCCCGTGAACGCAGCCGACACCGACCCCGACGTTGAAGAAGCCGACCGGCGCTTCCGCATCTGGATGCGGAAGAACCTGGAACAGGCCGCGCACCACTTCGGCCTCACGATCGCGGCAGAGCCCACTTTCGGTTGGCTCCTGCGCTCGATCGGTGCACCCGCCGACGGGACGGAGGGCCGGATGTGGCTACGCGTCGTCTCCGAGCGGCCCGAATGGGCACACGGCCGCGCCTGGACCGGCAACGCCGACGCCAACGCTCTACGCGGCCTGCCGAAGCCCCACCTGCTCGACGTCTACGAGTGGGCCGAGGGAGACTGGCGGCGCCAGCGCGCCGAAGTCCTATCTCTCCTCCCCGGAACCTCCTGCTCCCCCACTGCGGACGCACACCCCGGCATTGCCCCGCCTCCTCCTTGGTGGAAGGACCTCCGGGACGCTGTGTCCCGTCTCGCCGAGACACCCACCGACCGCATCAGCATCGATCAAGACAAGATCGACCGCCGCGTCCGCGACGCCTTCGGCGACTCCGCCGAGGTCCGCATCGAGCACTGGGAGACCGTGCACGCGGATTTGCACTGGGGCAATCTGCTCATCGAACCCTTGGGCTTGCTCGACTGGGAGCTGTGGGGTCGGGGGCCTGTCGGCACTGACGCCGCCACGCTCTACTGCTACAGCCTCGCTGTTCCTGACCTGGCACAGAAGGTACGAGATTATTTCCCGGTGCTCGACACACCCGATGGACACCGCGCCCAGCTCTACGTCAGTGCCCGCCTCCTGCACCGATCCGGCTTCGGCGACCATCCCCACCTCATCGAGCCTCTCCGCCATCACGCGCGAGCGCTCCTGACGTCGCTGAACGTGCGGCCTGGGCAGTGAGAGGGGCAGCCCGCCTTGCAAAAGGCTCGAATTCGCCCCTTCCAGTTGGAGACCCATAGCGTTCCAGTCAGGCCGCGACGTTAACCCCTTGCTCTCCCCAAGGTTCCGGGGCCACATCACCGGAACCTAGGGAGAAGCCCGTCATGGCAGGCGAGACCGCCAACAACAACGAAATCGTCATCCCCTCGCTCACCCGTGTGTGGCTTGCCGAAGTCGGCACCGCCGCGCCAGCCGACGCCACCGTCGTAATGCCTGCGGGCTGGCGCGCCGTCGGCCTCACTACCGAGGACAGCTTGAAGTTCAATAACGAACCCAATTTCGAGCAGGTTCGCAGCGCACAGTCCTCGTACCCGACCCGGACCTTCCAAACGCAGGACGCGTCGACCATCGAGGTCGACCTCCAGCAGTGGTCTGGGGAGAACTTCCGGGCCGTGTATGGCGGCGGCGAGGTCACCGAAATCACAGCCCAGGACTCCAAGAAGCACTACAAATTCACGCCACCGAGGATCGGGGCACGCACTGAGATCGCCGCGTGCATCGAGGTGATCGACGGCGGCAAGAACTACCGCTACATGGTCCCGCGCACCATGCAGATGGAAGGCGTCAACACCGAACTGGCCAAGACGAAGGAAGCCGTCCTGCCTCTGCGCCTGGCCGTGCAGTCCGGCGACGATTCCGACGCCTGGTACGTCATCACCAACGACCCGAGCTTCGCCCCGGTCGCGCCGCCGACGGACGGCTGACCTCTCACCGCGGCAGCGTGCGACGCAAGCCTCACCGACTTGGCAATGTCCGCGTGCTGCCGCACCCGCGACTCAGCCCGCACACACGAGAGGCCAGCCCTTCATGTCCTTCGTCATCGACCTCGACGCCGCCGAACGCCGAGAGGTCCAGTACCCCCACGGCATTCCGGTGCTCTTCCACGGCGAGCAGTTCATCTACCCGGCAGAGCTGCCCGCCAAGACGCTCGACCCGTTACTCGCCGACGAACTCGACCTCGTCGGCCTGCTCCGCGACGTGATCGACGCCAGCGAGAACCCGACCGCCTCCGTCGTCATCGATCTCATCTTCAAGCGGCCTCATCTGCCACGTCAGTTCGTCGAGGCGATCTACGAGGTACATCGCATCCTCCTCGGCACGGAGGAGTACAAGCGGTTCGAGAACCTGAACCCGTCTCTCCCTGCGTACATCCGCCTCACCCTGGGCCTGATCAAGGTCTATGGAGTTGACCTGGGAAAGTCCTTCGGACTGGGCGACTCCTCCGAGAGCGATGGGGAGACGTCGAGTCCGACCTCAGCCGATTCCACGGACTCGACGCCCGTGGAATCTGGCGACGCCCCGGAGAGCCCGGCTTCCTCGGGCTGAGGCGTCTGATCGTCCTGATCGACGGCCTCCCCGAGGAGTCCCGTATCCAGTCCGCCCAGATCGCCGGGTGGACCAAGGAGACGGAACTCCTGGCGCAGCTGATCGAAGAGGTCAGCATCCTGGCCGCTGACCGGCGTCGTGAAGAACCGACGTCGGTCCCTCGTCCGTACCACCCCGCCGACGCCGCCCTCGAGTCATCTGGCGCGCAGTCGCAGCCGCAGCCCGCCCTCAAACTCACCGGACACCGGCAGATGCTCGCGGCCGCAATGCAGAGAGGAATGGTCCGCCGTGGCTGAGGGCATGCAGGCAGGCCGCCTTGACGTGCCGGTCGTCGCCAACCTCGCCGGATTCGCGCGTGAGCTGCACACGAAGGTCGAGGAGGCCGCGGAAGGCTTGGCCGTCAAGGTCAAGGTCAAGGTCGACGCCAAGGGCCTACGCAAGAAGCTCGAGACCGCTGTCAAGGAGGCGTCGAAGGGCGTCAGCGCCAAGGTCAAGATCAAGATCGACGACCAGCGGCTCCGCGCCGAGCTGGACGACATCACGCGGCGCATCGCCGGTACTGACGTCCGCGTGCCTGTCCTGCCCAATGATGACTCGGCCAGCGGGAGTCGCAGCGGCGGCTTGCTGTCGGGCGTCCGCGACCTGATCCGCGGCGCGCAAGGCGAAGCCGACCGCACACCGGTTAACGTTCCGGTGCGGATGCGGATGCCGCACGGCCGCAGGTCGATGCGCATGCTCGGCATCGGCTCCCTGATCTCCCTCGCCCAGCCCGCCGTCGCCGCACTCACCCAGTACGGCGCCGGACTGACCGCGCTCGTCTCGGCCGCCGCGCCCGCCGTCGGCGTCCTCGGCGCGATACCCGGGCTGATCGCCGCAGCCGGTATAGCGGCGATCAGCACGAAGACAGCATTCGGCGGGTTCGGCGAGGCCCTGAAGCAGACCCTCAAGGCTCAGCAGCAAGCCGCCTCCGGCACCAAACAGACCAAGGCACAGCAGGAGGCCCTGGCTCAGTCGCTCAACGGGCTGTCCACCTCCGCTCGCAAGACCGTCACGACGGTTGCCAGCCTGAGCAGCGCGTGGCGCAAGATGCGCCAGTCCGTGCAGGAGCGCTTCTTTTCGCAGGTCGCGGACGAGGTCAAGCCGCTCTCGTCCGCGGTGCTGCCGCTCCTCAAGGACTCGCTCGGCGACACGGCTGGCCAGATGGGCAATCTCGCCAAGCGCGGCGCAGAGTTCATGCAGACCGGTCCGTTCCGCCGGGACTTCAAGAAGATCGCGGCCACCAACAGCACGGCCATTGGTCACATGAACGATGGGCTCGCCAACCTCGGGCACGCGAGCCTCGACTTCCTGGTGGCTTCCGGACCTTTCGTCGAGCGGGTCAGCCGCGGCGCGGAGAGGTTCACGCAATGGGCACGGGCCTCCGTCCAGGCCGGACGTGAGACCGGCTCCCTGTCCAGATTTCTTGATCATGCTGGGGACAAGGCGGCGCAGCTCGGCCGCTCCACCCGGGACCTGGTCAAAGGTCTCGGCGGCGTCGGCAAGGCGGCGCAGGACAGCGGTAACGCCCTGCTCGACGGGTTCGAGGGCACCATGAACCGCTTCAAGCAGTGGGCGAACTCGGCAAAGGGCCAGGCGTCGATGAAGCAGTTCTTCTCCGACGCCGCGCCCACGTTCCACGAATTGAACCTCCTGGTCGGGGACTTCTTCCGCGGACTGGGGCGAGCTGCGAAGGACAACGGGGTCACGGATCTGATCAGGCAGATCCGTACGGAGCTGATGCCCGCGCTTGGGAGCTTCTTCGATTCCGTCGGCCACTCGATTGGGCCGGCTCTGATCAGTCTCGTCTCCAATTTGGCTACCGCGTTCGGGAACCTCTCGGCGGCTGGCAGCGGGCTCGGCGTCCTCCTGGCCGCCTTCAATGGCCTGCTGCACGTCTTCAACTCGCTGATGGGTGCGATTCCCGGCGCGAACATTGCCCTGGCCGCGCTGCTCGGCACGATGCTCGCGCTCAAGGTCGTCTCCGCCGTCTCGACCGCGCTTCGCGGATTTGGCACGTCGGTGACCGCGGCCACTCGGTCCGCGACATCGCTGGGCAACGTCATGCGCGGCACCCTCGCGGCGGGAACGATCGGCCCCCAGGCCACCGTGTGGCAGCGCATGGGTAGCGCCTACCGCACCGCCGCCGCCGAAGGCGGACGCCTATCCGGCACGCTGCGCGGCATCGGAGCCGCGAACCGGGTGGCCTCCAGATCGCTCGGCGGCATGACGGCCGCGCTCGGCGGGCCTCTCGGTATCGCCATCGCCGGCGTCACGATCGGGTTGGGACTGCTCGCCGCGAAGCAGGAGGCCGCAGCCCGCGCCGCAGCCGCACACGAGGAACGCATCAGCTCCCTGGCACAGGCCCTCGCGGACTCGAACGGCCAGATCGACGCGAACGTCAGGGCACAGGCAGCGCAGTATCTCCAGGACGTCAAGCTCTCCGACGGCAAGGGCAAACTCGTTGATGTCCTCCGTAGCGCCGACGTGAGCTTGAAGCAGGTCACGGACGCATACCTCGATCAGGGCGGCTCCATTGACGGACTGGAGAAAAGGCTGCGCGGTCTCGCGAAGGAGACCGAGCGCTATGTGTCGATGGGCCCCAAAGCCGATGTCCTGAAGATGACGCCCCAGGGGGAGAAGTACAAGGCCGCCGCCGATGCGCTGAAGGGAATGAGCGGCGAGTTGGACAAGTCGAAGTCCAAGGCGAAGGAACTGAACGAGGCGGTCAACGGCACAGCCAGCACTGGCACGTCCGCGTACGACCGTCTCCAGGCCGCCGTGCAGGGCTTCGGCGACAAGACCAAGAACGCCGACGAGCGAGTCGGCAACCTGCGCCGCGCGCTCGACGCTCTCAGTGGCAATTCCCAGTCCTTCCACGACGCGACCGCTCAGCTCAACTCCGTGATGTTGCAGATCGACGACACGATGAAGGGCAACATTGACCGGGCTGAGGGCTGGGGCAAGGCTCTCGTCGACAGCGATGGCCTGGTGAACACTGCCTCCCGCAACGGCCAGACGCTGAACAGTCAGCTCACCGAAATGCGCGACGCGATGCTCAGTGTCGCCACCCGCGCGCAGGAGGCGGCTGAGCAGGGCCTGATGCCCATGTCCGCTGCGATGGACAAGGGACAGGGCGCGATGGAGCGGGCCCGCGCGAAGGCCATCCAGCTCGCGATGGACATGGGCATCCCCAAAACGCAGGCGAAGGCACTCGCCGACCAGATGGGATTCATCCCGGATACTGTCACCACGCTGATGACGACCAAGGGCATCCCGGAGTCCACCGCCCAGATTCTGGGGTTGCGCGGCAAGCTCGACAGCCTGGGCGCCGGGAAGTCCATCACCGTTAAGGCGCCGACTGCCAACGCGCGTAAGCAGCTCGAACTCCTCGGGTTCAAGGTGCAGACCCTGCCCGGCGGCAAGAACGTGAAGATCACTGCGCCGACGGGCGGGGCTCGCGTCAGCGTCGCCGCCTTGGCTCAGGACATTGCGAATGCGCCGAACCGGAAGAACGTCACGGTCAACGCGATCATCAAGAAGGCGACGGGCGACCTGCAAACGATCCGCGACAAGGTCGCGGGCCTGCCGCCAGGCAAGAAGCTGAAGATGGAAGCGCCGACGAAGACGGCACAGCAGATGATCAAGGACCTGGGTTTCAAGGTCAGGGACCTCAAGGGCAAGAAGGTCGAGATCACGGCTCCCACCGGATCGGCGACCACGCAGGTCCAGGCGATCCAGCGAAAGATCAACAGCCTCACCGGAAAGACCGTCCACGTCACGATCCAGTACACGACCAAGGGCAAGCCATACGTCTCCGAGAACGCGAACGGCGGCATCCTGCGGTACGCCGACGGGGGAATTCGCCGCGTCGGCGGCCGGATCAGGGCATTCGCGGCCGGAGCCGAACGGCACGTCGCGCAGATCGCTCGCCCCGGCGAGTGGCGGCTGTGGGCGGAGCCGGAGACCGGGGGCGAAGCGTACGTCCCCCTCAGCCCGTCGAAACGCACCCGGTCGAAGGCGATCGTCGAACAGGTCGTGCAGGAGTTCGGCGGTGTCGTGGCCTGGGCGAACGGGGCGCTGCGCCAATACGCCGACGGCGCGGTGGCCATCAACCGCAGCACCCGCGCGGCCGCGCCACGGGTTTCGGTTCCGCAGGCGGTCAGCCCTGCTCTCATCGGGGGTGACCTCAATCTCACGATGACCGGTGAGCCCATGAGCCCCGGAGCAGCACTGAACGATGCGATGTTCGAGCTGAGGCGCATACGCAGGGGAGGTGCCCATGTCGCTGGCTGAGGGCGAATGGCGGCTGTCGTACAGCGCGAACGGCGTGCACCCTGGTGCCTCGTTCACGTTCGGCACCATCCGGTCCGGCTACTACCTACTGGAACCGTACGAGATCGCGTACGGCGACACGGACGCCGGGGACACGCCGCTGCCGCGCGCCGACGGCATCCGGTTCGGGCAGGACTTCAAGGCCGCAGCCACCATCACCTTCGAGGTCGGCGTCGACGCTGTCGACGACGCGCTCACGCAGCAGGACAGGCACAGCGCGGCCCTCAACCGACTGTCCGTGTTCGGGCAGGCGTGGGACGCCGAGGCGTTGCGCCTGCGCTTCGCCACCCCCGCGGTGCTGTCGACTACGCAGGGCGGTCGGGCCCGCCGCTTCTACGGGCGGCCCCGCAAGTGGGCACCCGCCGCGTCGAGGTTGACCCGGCAGGGCTACACGCCCGTCGTGTGCACCTTCGCCTGCCAGGACGACACCGCGTACGACGACGTCGAGCAGAGCGTCCGCGTCGACATCCAGCCGCCGCCGCACCGTGGGCTCGTCGGCCCGCTGACGACTCCGCTGACAATGACGGGCGAGAGCAGTGGAAAGGTCGCCGGGGACGTCACCGTGGGCGGCACCAAGCCGACGTGGCCGGTCATCACGATCTGGGGCCCGATCATCCAACCCGCATGCGAAGTCGTCGGCCGCTGGAAGGCGTCCCTCGACCTCACGCTGGCCGCAGGTGAACGCGTCGTGATCGACCCCCGACCGTGGGCCCGGACTGTGCTGCGCAACGGCAACGCGTCGGTGGCTGGGCTCCTTTACCGCAGAACGCCGCGTCTCGAGGACATGCGGCTACCCGTGGGCCGACAGGACATCGTGCTCCGCGGCACGGACGCCACCGGCACCGCGTACATGACGGTGGCCTGGCGTGACGCGCACGCATACCTCTGACCTCGAACCGTGATCACCGCAAGCCGCCTCCGGCAGCACGCGACGCAAGGGGGCCGCCCGTTCAACACTCTCCGCCGGTTCAACCCAGCAATCAGCGGAGGAACAGCATGTGGGACAGCGTCCCGTGGTTCACCGAGGGCGGTGCCTCGCATTCGAGCGAGGTGGCGAGGCTCTTGGCCTACGCGGCCTTCGGCGGCGCCGAGGGCGTGGTCGGCTCCGCTGACCTCCAGGTGAAGGCTCTCAGCACCCCTGCGGCCGCCGTGCAGGTCCGCACCGGAGCTTGTGCCATCATCAATCGCGCCCAGGGCGGCGCCTACCAGGCATACGCCGCCCGGCTACCCACCGCCGATCAGGTGCCGATCGCCGCGACCGGCGTCTCCGCCCGCTCGGACCTGATCGTCGCCCGAGTGGAGAACCCGTACAGCTACGGGGAGACGTGGCCCAACCCAGCCGATCCGACGGTCGGCCCGTACGTCTACACCCGCGTGATCAGCGGGGTCCCAAAGACCACAACGACCGTGCGACAGGTCCGCAGCTCGGACTCCGCTATCGCGCTAGCCCGCATCGACCTGCCAGCCAACACCACGACCATCACCCAGGCCATGATCAAGGATCTCCGCACGATGGTCGCACCTCGCCGGGACCGCAGGCTCTACACCGCCTTCCCCAGCACCCTGTCGACGCTGACGTACTCCGACAACAAGTGGCACAACTGGCCGGGCGAACCCGCGAAGTGGGACATCGACGTGCCGACCTGGGCGACACGGCTGAAGATCGTGACCACCATCGCGGGCCTGCGGATGACGAAGGCCGACGTCTTCGCCTCCATGCAGAACGTGTTCGGGACGATCAAGGGGCAGAACACGGTGATCGACGACGACACCGGCAAGGAGACACGCCGCCAGACCGTGGTCATCGCCGACAACCTGAGCATCTCCAGCTCCGTGCGCGGCACCACCCAGCGCCTCTACCTCCAGACGTACATGTCGAAGATCGAGACCGGCGACCTCTCGGTGGACGGCTCGACGTCGATCGTCTCGGACGTCGAGTTCGTCGAGGCCCCGGACGAGGAAGAACTCTGATGCCGTCCGGGTGGCGGTTCATCGCACAACGCGCCCTGCCCGAGGAGATCCTGGACTGGGAGGTCCCGTTCGCGCTCAGCAGCAATCCCAAGCGTGATCTCAGCGGCCCCGGAGCAATGGCCGGCACGATCGAACCCGAGTACGCGCGCATGCTCGGCCCGGACAAGAAGCCGATCCTCCAGGAATGGGACACCAAGTTGTATTTGGAGGTCGATGGGGTGATCCGCTGGGGCGGGGTCGTGACCAAGACGGCGTACGACGGTCCGCAGGCGAGCATCCAATGCGAAGGGTTCTCCTGCTACCCGCAGGGCATCCCGTTCGAGGACTACATCGTTTCCGGTGCCCTGATCACCCCTAAAGATCCTTATGCCGGAAAGGATAAAAATCATGATGGTTGGGTGGACGGTAAGAAGGGCAAGCAGCGTGTCCCGGACCCTCCGAAGCCCTACGGCGGCCCTCGGATCGACGTCTACGACGCGGTCCGCAAGATCTGGTCCCACGTCCAGGGCAAGCCGTACGGGAACATCGGCCTGAAGATCGACAGCCACGATCTCGGCGAACTCCTCGGCGCCAAGGATGGCTCCGATCCGTGGGAGTTGGCGTGGTGGAACAACCCCGACTGCGGACAAACCCTCGACAGCCTGACCAGCACCACCCCGTTCGACTGGATCGAAACGCACGGCTGGGCCGGGTCCGGCAACTCGATCGAACACCGCATCCGGCTCGGCACACCCCGGCTCGGCCGGAAGCGCACTGACCTGCGCTTCGCCGACGGCGAAAACATCATCGCCATCGCGAAACCGGAGGGGATGGGCGATGACTTCGCCAACGAAGTCGTGGTGTTGGGCAAGGGTGAAGGCCGGAAGATGGCGCGCGCCCAGGTCCACCGGTACGACGGGCGCCTGCGTCGGGTCGCGACCGTCACCGACAAGACACTCTCCTCGTCCAAGGCTCTGAGCACCCGCGGCCAGCAAGAGCTGGCCGGCCGCACGCAAGCCCTCCAGATCCCGGCAATACAGGTCGTCGACCACCCCAACGCCCGCCTCGGCGCCTGGCAACTCGGCGACGACATCCGCGTCCAGGTCCATGTCCCTTGGGTCGGTGATGTCGACGTGTGGCACCGGATCGTCTCGGATGAGATCAGCGCGGACGGCACCGTGGTCCTCACCCTGAAGCGCTCCGACTCCTTCCACTACTGATCGCTGGGAACAACACGCGACACAAGGCACCGCGGGGACGCAGCATCCCGCGTCATGGTCACCTTCCTGGACACGCAAGCGGATGCCCGGCGCTTCGCTGCCCTCCTGGACGAGTACGACCGCCGCCTCAAGGCCCTCGAACGCTCCACGCAGGCCGCCCACACCTCTATCGAGGGCGGCACCATGGACATCTACGACGCCGACGGAAACCTCAAGGGGAGCGTCGGCGTGCAGCCCGATGGCGGGGTCGCTCTGGTCCCGGTCCACACGGACCCTCCGCCGACCCCAATGCCGCCGACCGTCGAGCCGGTGCTAGCCGGGCTCGTCGTCGGCTGGGACGGCACGTGGGATGACTCGTACGCCACGCCCACGGACTTCTCCCTCATACAGGTCCACCTTGGCCCCACCGAGGACTTCCCCCTGGACGCGACCACCCTCGTCGCCACGATCACCGCGGTGCTCGGTGGCACCGTGACCGTGGCGGTCGAGGGCTACGACTCGGTCTGGGTGAGGCTCGTCGCGCAGAACACCGCCTCGGTCACCGGGCCGCCATCGACGGCCGTGCAGGGCACTCCTCGGCAGGCCGTGCCGAAGGACCTGATCGACGGGATCATCGACGAAACCAAGCTCGCTGCACAGGCCGTGTCACAGGCCAAGGTGAAGCTCGGCGCGATCGGTGCCGACCAGTTGGCCGTCAACTCAGTCACGGCGGAGAAGATCGTCGCCCTCGGGATCACCGCCGAGAAGATCGCGGCGTTGGCCGTCACGGCGGACAAACTGGCCGCGCTGTCCGTGACGACGGACAAGCTCGCGGCAAACGCTGTCACCGCCTCCAAGATCCTTGCCGGGTCGATCGACGCCACCCACATCAAGGTTGGAGCCCTTACTGCGGACCGCCTGGCACTGGGCACCGACGGCAATATCATCGCCGATCCGTCCTTCGAGAACGCCATCAGCGCGCAGCGCGTCACTGCCTCCCCGTACTGGTCGATCGTGACGCCCGGCAACGAGACCCCCAAGGCGCTCCAGGTGAACGCCGCAAACCCCACTGCGATCACGCGCTCCATGACCCTGGCCGTCCAGCCGGCCGTTCCTGGGCAGAAGATGTGGCTGACCATTGACTACCTCGCCTCGGAGGACTGGTCCGGCGCCGGGATCAGCTTCTACGCGCAGTGGCAGGACGCAAACGGCCAGGTCCTCGGATACAGCACGATCACCACGGGGGACGCCGACGCAGTGCGCGGCTCGTGGCAGCGGCTGACTGGGGTGCCGGACGCGGCGGCTCCCGCCGGAACGACTCAGGTCCGCATCGCCTGCTCCACCGTGGACTCCACCGCAGGCTCCGTGGCATACGACAACGCCTCATGCCGGGTCGTCCTCGCGTCGGGCGTTGCCGGGGCCCGCGCCGAGCTCTCGCCGCAGGGCCTTCTCCTCTATGACTCCGCCGGGCAAGAGGCTGTCGCCCTGGTGACCGGCCGCCCCAACTATCTGACCTTGGCCACGGACGGCACACCCGTCGCAACGATCGACCAGGACGGCGGAGCAGGCTTCCAGCGGCTCGCCGTCGCGGAAAATCTCACAGTCGGCGGCAGCGACTGGACCGAATACCTCAACCAGCTCCCGCGCGGCATCCTTGCCATCGACTACCAGTCCAGCACCGTCACCGCGTCGGGCAGCGAGATGGGGTTCGTCGAGCTGGACTTCGAGGCGGATCCCGAACGCATGTACCGGTTCGTATTCGAGGCCCGCGCGAACCCGTCGGCCGCGGGAGGAGAGCTCCAGCTCCGGCTTCGCGACGGTGCCGCTGAGGCGCCCACCATCACCAGCAAGCAGCTCCACATCGCCGTCCACCACATGGCGCTCGGAAACAGCTTCACGGCGCGGCTAGAGCACATCGCTCCCGGCTCGGACCTTGGCGCTGGGATGCACCGCACCCTGATCACCTTCGCCAATGCGTACCAGCCCACCGGCCAGACGGTAGCGCTCTCCGGTGGCAGCGGGAGCCTCGGCAAGTACTACGTCGAGGACATCGGCCCCCGGATTCCGGAGACCGGCGGCTACAACACCGGTGGCGGGACGGCTACACCTCCAGTGACGAAATACAGCAAGACCTACGCGGCGAGCTGGAGCGGCTCGTACGCCAACCGCAGCTCGTACAACAGCTCCTACGGCAATCGGTGCGTGCAGGGCTACTACAGCTCGGGGAACGGGACACAAGCCGCCCTGGTCGGGTTCCCCTCAGCGCTCAGCATCGATCTGTCTGGGGCCAAGATCATCAAAGCCGAGATCTACCTCTACTTCGAGCACTGGTACTCGAACGCCGGTGGGAAGGCCGTCATCAAGGCCCACAAGCACACCTCCCGCCCCACCGCGTTCTCCAGCGACTCGGAGTCGCAGACGATCTCGTGGAAGCGCAACGAGGGCAAATGGGTCGACATCACCGGAGTCTTCGACAGCACATCCTGGCGCGGTATCGCCCTGGACCCCAACACAACCAGCTCCACGTACTACGGCATCGCCCGCGGTGTCGGCCAGACCAACCCCCCGCGACTGCGTGTGACCTACACCAAGTAATCCCGGAGGAACCACCGTGCCCGCCCTCTCCCTCACCGCCATGCACACCCTGGCTCTCTACGGCCCCTTTGCTGCCCGCGTCCGCATGGCCTGGACCTACGTGGCCCGCCAGGTCCTCGACGAGGACCCTGCCACGCCAGGCAACCCGCTGCGTGTCAGCCTGGCACGCTCGGTCCTCAACCCAACTGACCTGACCGGGGCCACCAGCGGACTCACGCCCGTCATCGCGACGTGCGAGACCGTCCTCACCGCGGCGGCCGACGCCCCGAGCCCAGAGCCAGCCGCGCTCTGCGACGCCGTCACCGACGACCAGCTCATCACCGCGGTGAAGGACGCCTGGAACATCACCGCAGGAGTGACCCCCGCCCTGGTGGACCCCAGCGCGACCTGATCTCCAGGACAGGACACAAACCGGTAGGTCCTGCACCGTACGACGCGCGAGTAGCCGCGGACCGGTCATCGGTCCCTGCTCCGCGCACCCACACGACCGGTCGACCGAGGAGAGTGCCAGTGGATGGGCTCGTGTCGCTGGCACCCGTACTCGCTCCCCTCTTCGGGATGATCGGCGCACTGGGCGGTGCCTGGCTGGTGTACCGACAGACCAGGCGCAAGACCGACAGCGATGCCCAGGTGGCTGCGGTGAGGACGGTCACCGACGGATTCACCAGCCTCCTGGAGCAGCAGCGCGCGGCGGCGAACCAGACCCTGGAGCGGATGGCGTCCCTCGAGGCCAAGTACAGCGACCTCGAGCGCCGTGTCGAGCACCTGCAAGAAGAGCAGCGGCAGTGGCGCCGGTGGAAGGCCGCCGCGATCGAGTACATCCACCTCCTGCGCGATCTGCTGGTCCGCGACGTGCCCCACTCTCCTCCTGCGCCCGAGCCGCCCACCGAGATCGCCGTCGACCTTGCCGACCGCGACGGCCCGTAACCCAGCGCGCAGCACGCGACACAAGGACGCTGGCGCCCGCACGCTCTGTCCGCACTACACCCCAGTAGAAGGGCAGAATCCCTATGTCGACCCTCGACTCGATCACCACTGGCGCCCAGATCGGCGCCCTCCTCCCACTGGTTACCGCCCTCGTGCAGCGCCCGGCCTGGTCGGCTGACGTGAAGAAGGTGGTGGCGGTCGTCCTCGCCCTGGTCGCGGGCGTCATCACCGTGGCGACCTCCGGCGGCTGGGAGCAGTTCGAAAACGGCACGATGACCTTCGCCACAATCGCCGCCGTCCTCGCGGCCTCGCAGTCCACATACGACCTGATCTGGAAGCCGAGCAAGGTCGCCCCGGCGATCGAGGCGGTTACCAGTCCGAAGCGCTCGGGACAGGCCGGATAGCGCCGCGTCCGGTAACCCGCCAGAACGCCGGCAGGTATCATCCGCAACAAGGTGGCCGCTTCGCCGCCGAACTCACTGCGTTGAGGGCTGCTGCTGGTCCCTAGGAGTTTGGGTATCCCTTTCCTCCGGGGTCTAGGCCAGCAGACACACAGTCCGAGACCACTGCGCGCGTGCAGAGCGCCCAGGGCCGGAACAGTGGTTGCTCCTGCGACGACCCGGCACACGGGGTGGGTTCGGTTGCGAGGCGGCCATCGTTTACCCACCGGCCGCCGCGTGCGGTACGGCGGCGCAGCAAGCCGCTAAGACCAGGAGGAACCGCGGGGATGACCGACGCGCAGCCGCCTGCCGAGCAAGTCACGGCAGAGGTCAGGCGCCTCAAGGAGATGTCGCACCAGGCGTTCTTCGAGGCATGGGCAACGTACGTACTGGGTGGCGTCGACCGGCTGGCGCCGCGCGACGTGCAGGCTGCGGCCTTCCGGTCACCGGATCTGGCCAGCCGCACACTCGCTGCCGCGGACCGCGTCGCCCGTGAGCTCAAGACGGTGCTACCTCGCCGCGACGGTGAGTCGAAGCGCGAGTACCAGGCCCGTATGAACGCCTTCCGCACTCAGCTCCAGGCGGCACGGCAGCCGATCGTCAACACGATCGAAGACCTCGCCGTGGACGAGGCGGAATACCTGGCACAGCTCGACGACGAGGCGTTCGCCGCGGAGTGGCTGGCATTCGTCCAGCAGGTCGCCGGCAGCACGCGGTCCGGCCGCGACTACGTGCAGGGCCTCGCGTTCCGCTCGCCGGAGGTCGCTCCCCGCACGCAGGCCGTGACCGTCCAGATGAGGCGCGTCCCGGAGCAATACCTGCCCACCAAGGAGGGCGAGTCACGCAAAGCGCATCACGCTCGCGTGACCCAGCTCCGGTCGCGGCTGGAAGCAGAGCTGCGGTTCTTGCAGTACACGCTGAACTACTCGGTGGCGCGATGGGGGCGGATGCCGACCGCGCCGAATCACCGGCTCCAAGCGATGCGTCTGCTCACCGAGAAGTACCCAGAGGAGTTCTCCCAGTTGCTCAACGCGGTGCGCACCGACGCGCGGAAGGCACGCGAGGAGGTGCGCCGGCAGCGGCGCTACGAGAAGCGGACGGCGGCGCGCCAGGCGAACTGACGACGCAACCTCCCCCATCCTGGGCGCGCCGCTTCTTCATGCCCGAGCCCGGCGCTCTCTGGTGGGCGCGCCCCGGTGGCGCGCATCGAATGACGTAGGGCGCGCCTGCACTCACACTAGAGTGCCCGCACCGACCGGGCGGTTGCGACAGCCGGACAAGGCGCGCCATAGGTGGCGCGCCTGGCGAATCCGCAGGTCAGAGCAGGCGACGCCACCTGGAGGCGCGCGCCTAAGTCGAGGGAGCGCCCGCGCCTCGACGCTACGCCGCACGCGCGCGTGGCGCGCCTGGTCGTGCGCGCCACTCGGACGAAGGCGCGCCCTTCCAGGCGCGGGGCGCGGCCGCGCGCTCCGGAAGCCGACACCTGGAGCGCTCCGGCCCGCTCGCGGGCGCGCGCCGTCATGGGGCGGTGGAGCGCGTTGCGGCTGCCGGGGTGTGCCACCGGGAGACAGCGAAGGCGCGCCTGCGTATGGCTGGAGTTGCGCACGCGTGCCCGCTGGAAGATGACGTGACGTGATGCGTGGCGCGCCGGACCATACCGTTCCCGGCGGATCAGGGGTCCCTGCGGCGCGTCACATCACGTCACCTCACCCGACCGTGGCGAGGTCGGTGTAGAGCGTCGCGAAGATATGGGCGATCTTCAGCTCCGGCTTCCCCGCGAGCCGGTAGGCGTTGGCGATCTCGCGCTCGCCACGCTCCTCCAACAGACCGATTACGGCGGGGCGGTGGTCGATGACGTGCTTCCGCAGCTTCGTCATCGGCGGCGGCGTCCCCTCGTCCGGGCCCGAGACGGCCTCCAAGTGCTCCTGCATCGTCATGCCCAAGATGCGGGCCTGGATCTCCGCCTCGGTGAGCAGCACCGCCAGGACCTTGTTGACCTTGTTCACCTGGGTAGGCCGGGGTCGGGGCAGGTCCTGCGGCTCTTCGGCCTCGCTGATCTCCTCGGGCTGCTCGGGCACCGGCGGTTCTTCGGCTGGGCCCGAGGGCGGCGTCCCCTCCTCGAAGGAGGCGGGTTCGTCCGCAGCGGTCGTCTCCCGTTGGTCGTGCGCTTGCCCGACCGGCGCCGAATGCTCGCCGGGCTGGTCTCCGTGCTCGCCCGCTGCCTCGTCCGCCTTCTCCTTGAGGTGGTCGAGCGACTTGGCGATCAGCGCGTCGGCGCTCATCCGCCCCCAGCCGGTGTCGGTGTGCACGGCCTTGAGCGTGCGACGGCCGTACTCCACGCGCAGCTCGCGAAGAGCAGTCTCCGGTTCGGTGGGGTGCATCAAGGCATCACGGATCAGACCGGCGGCCTGGGCACCGGTCAGGGCCGGAGCCTGCCGCGCGGTGGCCGGGTGCGGTTCGGCCTGTGAGGTCTGCTGCCCGTGATCCTGCAAATCGGCGTCCGGTCGCAGCTCAGACACCGAGCGGGTCTCGGCCGCGTCCTGCAACCCCAGGCGCCGTAGCAGTGAGTCGACGCTGAAGTCGGGGAACCGCTGGGTCTCGCCCGGCTGGATCTTCATGTGCAGGGTACGGACACCGGTGAGCCACGCTTCACCGAGCGAGTGAAGTTCCACAACGGCGTCGACGGCGGCGGGCAGGTTCTTCTCAGCCTTCACCTTTCGGGTGGTGTTACGGGTCGGCTTGTCGTTCTCGAAAGCGGTAACGATCTCCTGCCGGGCGATCAGCAGACACGGGCCGTGGTGGCGGCGCAACAGCCACAACACCGCGCCCCAGCGGTCCTTGGCCCTGTTCCACAGGTCGGAGTCGACGACCACCGGGTCGTCGAGAGTTGGCACGCGGGAGCGGTTGCGCTGTGCCTTGCGGATCGCGCGGTTGCGCGCGAAGAGGGCGATCTCGTCGCTGAGCATGTCCCACAGGGACGTCATGGAGTCGATGACGAGCAGGTTCGGCTTGCTGTCAACGCGGGGCTGAGCATTCACCCAGCGGATGGCATCAAGGATGTCCCGATACGACCCCTCATGCTCAACAATCTCGTAGTCGGCACCGGGGACACGGCCGTAGTAGTCGGCGGTCCCTTCCGTGCCGCCGATCTCGATCCAGTACGTCCGGCCAATCAGGTCGGAGCCGGATCCCTTGGCCGCCTCGTAGCTCTTGCCGGTCTTCTCCGGGCCTGCGAGCAACACGATCGGGGGGTTCGGTTTGCCGGTGGGCTTCCGGCTCTTGCGGGTGCGCTGCGGCGCGGTGATTCCAGCCACGAAGGGGGCCTTTCACTTCAGGTCTTCGTCCGGGTTGCTCTCCCGGATGTTGCGGCGCGCAGGAACCTAAGCTCTAGCCCCGACGCGTGCTGTACTATTTTAGCGCGAGCTGGCAGATAATCAATCCACTTGCAGCAGGCCATACGCCGGATTCTCTCCAGGCGGATCGCTGTCCCAGCGGGCTGATGGCGATATCTGAACCTCCCCGCCCGGTGCCCGCGGCGGCCTCAGAGTTGCTCGACTTGATTCCCCAGACCGACTGGCGCGGACCTGGGAATGTTCCTACCAGCGATACCCCCAGCGTCCGCCCCTCGGTCGGTAGGCGCACCCTATACAGCACCCGGGTTGCCTATTGACGACCGCTGGTGCCGTTGAGGTGCGTGCTGGCGGCTTCGACGAACGCCTTTGCCCTGTCCTTGAGGGTGTTGTGCCGCTCCTCGAACTCCGTGTTCGCGGGAGAGTCGACGGGGTCCTCGGCGTGCTGGAGTGCCAGCACGGCGCCGTAGACGTGGTTCGAGGCGAGTTCGATCCGGTGGGCCAGATCGGCGAGGTGCGCTGGCCCTTCGAGGCGGACGGCTGCGGCAGCAAAGACAAGGGCCTCGTTGTCCTGGGTGGTGAGGGTGTCGTTCCAGTGACGTTGCATCTCGGGGTCGATGGTGGCGAGGTACACCCGGAACATGTGGTTCTCGTACTTGGCGACCTCGGTGACGAGGGCGGCGTACGCCTCACGTTGATGTTGCCGACGAATAGCATCCACGGGTCCACGGTGGGCCGCCCGCGCTTGTGCGCGCCCTGCGGCGTAGGCGGCAGCGGCGGCGAGTACGGCGGTAGGCGTGGTGATGAGAGCGGCGATGACGGCGGAATCCATGACGGGTGATCCTGCCGCAGATCTACACTCTTATGTCCGTCGTTCCCGGCCACCATCAGCGCGGTTGAGGAATTCCCCCGGGCGTCAGCCGCCCAGTCCGTTTACAACCGGACGGAGTGGGGCGAGGAGTATGCCTGGTCGTCTCGAAGGATCCTCACAGTGCCGCCGGTGCCAGACGTCCAGGCCGCGCGCGTCGTACACAGCCCCCTCGTACGCCGATGCCGACCGGACCTGGGCCTGGTGATCTCCTTCGAGGAAACCTTGCCCAGGCCCCGCCAAGCACCGCCATGTCGGTCAGTCGCTTCACCCGGCCCGCAGCCGCCGCGCCGCCTCGAGCCCTCGCGGGGCCCGTGCCGGAAACCGTACCCCCATCTTGCCGGGTCAGGCGGCGCACGCGGGCCGCTGGACAAAGATTTCTTGAGTCGTCATGGGCCAGTCGTGCCAGCGGGCGGGCGACCCGATGCCGGGTGCGCCCGCCGCGATGTCGTGCAGGTGTGGAAAATCAGGATGCCTGAGTGGCCCCGTTACCAGCCGCAAGGCTGTCCATGTCTACTCCTTCGCCCTGCTCCGCCTGCCTCTCCGCGTCGTAGCGCGACTCGAACCGCGGGCCGACGTTCTTCCGGCCGTTCTGCGGGCTCTGCCCCAGGCGACGGCCGAGCTGGGAGTTGTTCAAGTCGCCGCGCGGTCCGAACCGGTGCTGCTCCCCAGCATTCCGGGCGGCCTTGTAGATGGCGTACAGGTCCTCCTCGGAGACGATCTCCACCGGGTTGGTCTCCGGTGTGCCCTCCGCCTCCTCCTGAGGCTTCTCCGTCTCCTCGGCCTTGGGATCGGGCCCCTTCTCGTCGTTCTTGGCGAGCGGCGTCGGCGCCGGGCCCTTGGGCTGGGCCGGGACCCTCGCGTCCGGGCGAGGTGTAGGGGCGGCCCTGCGCTGGTTAGCGGGCGCGGCCGCAACCGGGTCGAGCAGTGCGCTGGTCCCGTCCGCATCGACCCAGTCCGATCCGGCTCCGCGCGCCCGGACGAAGCCGGAAACGTGCAGACCGAAGCTGCCGCCGAGGGGCACCATCGCGGCGACGGCGCTGCCGACCGCAAACACGTACGCCTTGTTCTCGACCATGACGGCCGGAGCGGTGCCTGTGCTGAACCACTCAGACAGCGCGACCACGGCGTGTCCCACGTTCGCGGCGATCGAGATGCACAGCAGGAAGGCGAAGATGCCCCACAGCGACCAGTAGTAGCCACCGTCTGCGCCCTGGTCGGTGCGTTTGCGGATCGTGGTGACCGCCCCGGCGTTGAAGGCGAGGAGCAGTTCCAGTGATCCGGCCATCGCGCCGGCCGCGAAGGTGGGGAAACCGATGAGCTTCCCTGCCCAATGGAGCTGGTACAGAGAGGCGAGCATCATGCCGAAGCCCGCGGCCGCCGCTCCGAAGCGGAGGTTCCGGTGCCAGTCTCGCAGCTCCCGCTCGCCCTGGGTGATGGCTCGTAAGGTAGGCAGCTTGGGCACGACAAATCCCTTTCGTTCGGGTCTTCCCGAAGGGCCTATGCTCGTCGGTCCTCGGGCTGCCCAAACGATATAGCGTTCTCCGCCGGTGGCGCTTCCCCTTGGTTCGCTTACGGCCCGCCACCGGATGCGTGACGGCCGTGATTCACCAGTCCAGCGGCTTCCTGGGCGTGCGCCGGTCAGGCCCGGTGATCTTCACCAGGTAAGCGCGGTCCTCGATCCGGGATAGCAACCGCTCGCCGAGGACGGCGGCGATGTTGTCGCGTCGCAGGTTCGTGGAGAACGCGGTGGGCCTGCCCGCGGAGAGCCGGGAGTCAATCAGGTCGACTGTCTCACGGCGCGCGAACTCGGTTGCGACGCTGTCCATTTCGCCACACAGCTCGTCGAGGACGAGCAGGTCCGCCTCCACATGCCGCTTACGGACCGTGTAGGCCGTCATGTCGCCCGGACCGCCGTCGGGGCGGCGCCACGTCAGGTAGGTCGCGTGCTTGATGAACCGCACGAGCAGGCCCTGCTCGCTGGCCTCGTTGCCGAGAGCAGCCAGCGCGGTCGTCTTCCCCGTGCCGATGTTGCCCGGGGCGATGAGGTGCATGGTGGTCGGCCGGGCCCCGTGCCTCTTCGCTTCGACCAGCGAGTTCAGCCACCCGCGCAGTACCTTCGGGTGCTGGTTCGCGTCGAGGTCAGCGAATCGCCACTTCAGGTAGTCGTCGTGTGCGGCCTCGCGCATGCTGTTCCTCCAGGCGAGTGCGCGGGCGCTGGCCTGCGGGACAGCGACGTCCTCCCACAGCTCGCCTCTGTCCTCGTCCGCGGGGGCAGGCATGCCGAGCTGGGACAGGTCCGCGCCGCCGCGCCGCAGGATCTCCAGGACGTGGTCGGTGACCTCTAACAGGCGCCGCGGCTCTCGCGCAGCCTCCACGGTGCTCACCGCTCGTTCTCCTTCTTCATCAAGCGGGGACGATGCCGAACTCGGCGCCGTCGTCGGGGTCCTCCGGGGTGCTCACAGGGGGCGGCCCGCCCGCGATGCTCGCCCCCCAGGTCGCGGCATCGCTGTAGGGGGCGGGGCGACCGCCGTACTGGGCAGGCATCGGCTTGTTGTTGCGCTCGTCGCTCAGAGCCCGCTGGAACTGGGCCGCCGAGGGGAAGTGCAGCCCCGTACGCTGGAACGCTCTGGCGACCTGCTTCTGCGTGTATCCCGCGTCCAGGGCCTGCTGGGTCATTTTGCGGAGGCCCATGTACCACCCGGACTTCTGCTTACCCGCGTACGGTCCGAGGTGCTGCGTGGCGTGCTCGTAGTACCAGGTGGCAACTGCCTCGCCAGGCGTCTTCTCCTTCGCCGTCTTCGTCTTCTCCGCGTCCGCAGGGGCCTTGCTCTGCGACGCCTTCTTCTTCGCAGCGGAGCGGGTGGCGGCCGGAGGAGTCGCGCGCGGCTGCGTTTTCGGCTCCGGTTCGGAGGCGTCCGCGGAGGGCACGGGGTCCGGCACAGGCGAGTCCAGGTGGGGTCCGAAGCCATCGGAGCCGAGGCTGTCATCGGAGTAGCGGACGCAGAACGAACCGTCCTGCTGTTCGACGACAGGGACGTCCAGCTTCCTGCCGAAGACAACGTAGTCCTGAGCCCACTGCTCGACGGGGTATTCACTGATCGCGGCGCCCATGGCCGTCCTACCGTCGAGGAAACGGCGCCGCTCCAGCCGGTAGTAACCGTGCGCGGCCAGCTCGTGGAGGGCCTTGCGGACGGCGTCTCGCCCCTCGCGTCCGTCGCCGCGCGCGAGTTGTTCGGACCGTACGTTCCAACTGTCGTGCTGGTCGAGACAGTACGTCAGGATGCCGAGCGCTCTGTAGCTGAGGCGGGTGTCGCGGGCGGTCTTGGACTCGATCTGGACGAAGTGGGTGCGCCGGTTGACGCGCACCGCGCTGCGGTTGGCGGTCACTCTTCCACCTCGCTGGTCGTCTCTACGAGCCGGAAGTAGGTGTGCCACGTCTTGCGGCCGTGGTCGCCCTTCTCGTACACGCGCTGAGACTCGGCCAAGCCCGCCTCACGTAGTTCGGAGAGCGGTTCACGGGCCTGGTGGTTCGTCAGGCCACACGCATCAGCGGCGTCCTGAACGGTGACCCAGCAGCCCCTGCTGTAGAGCACCAGGTAGCAGTACAAGCGGAACGCACGATCGGATATGCCTCCGGCAAGCACCGGAGCAACGTCAACGGTACGGGTGGACAAGGCGGTGGTCCTTCGGGCTGGGGCCCGGCGGCAGGGGTGCGGCCGGGCCGTCGTACGGCCGGTACGCGCTTACTGCTCGCCGTCGCGGACCGAGGCGGCAGGGAGCATCGGAATGCCGCGCAGCAGTCCGTGGAGCTGTCCCTTGTGGTATGCCTCCAGCACGGCTTCCTGACCGCCGGGCTTCCAGGAGAGGGTCACGGTGCCGGTGGGCTTGCCACCGGGGATGTGGTTGACGCCGGGGATCACTTCGCCGGTGAGCTTGTCAACGACGGTGTCACTGTCCTTGTCGTAGGTGGCGCGCTTGAGCATGGCGTCACGGAACGCGGGCCGGGCCTGGATGATGACCTCGATCTCGCCGTGCTCCTCGGCGAACGCGGTGAACGCTTCCTCGTCGCCGACCTCGTACTTGTCCTTGGAGATGGCCACCGTGTGTGTAGCGACCGCGATGCCGTTGACCTTGGCGTCGACGCTGCGTTGGCCGGTGGGCCCGTCGTAGGCATCGAGGAGCGGGGCCTTGACCGTGGCGATCCGATCGTCGATCGCGGGGACGACGTGCGCCTTGAACAGCTTGGCGAAGACCGAGAGCAGCGCCGCGTCGCCCAGGGGCAGGGCGATGTCCGGCTTCTGATCGGCGTCCTCGTGCGACATCCTGGTCCTTTCTCGCCCAAGGCTCCGCCCAGGGCTTTTCGGGTCTTCCCCGGGCGGGGCGCAGAGGGCGTCGCCAAGAAGTACGACAGCCGCCGGAATCTGTTACACCTAGGCCCGGGAAGCTGGGTTGCTCTCCCAGCCACTCCAAATAGTACAGCACGCGTCGATCGGCGTGCGAAAGACGCCTCCGCGACACAAACTGCCTGCGCCCCCTACCTTCCGCTCGGCCCTCCAGCCCACGGTGACGTCGCCTCGGCGCTGGCAGGCCCCGGGGCCGCCCCATCCGGAACGAGGCGACCCCGGCCCGGCGGCAGGCGCGGCCCGGCCATGAGGCATGCCCCGCTTGCGAGGCGAGGCGCCGCGGTTGAAGTCCGCGGGCTCGCAGACCGCGCTCGCCGTCGGCATCCTGAACCGCCGGAAGGATCACCGTGACTGAGACCGTGCCCGCGCCCCGCTACACCACCTACGTGCCGCTGACTGACCTAGCCCCCGCACCGGGCAACCCCAAGAAGCACGAGGTCGAACGGATCATCGAGAGCATCCATACACACGGCTTCGTCGACCAACCCATTGCTGACGAGCGCACTGGCACCATTCTGGGGGGACACGGCCGCCGCGAGGCCCTGATAGAGATGCAGACCCGCGGGGAACGCCTGCCCGCCGGTCTGCTCCTGGACAACGATGGCGGATGGCTCGTCCCCGTCCAGCGAGGCTGGGCTTCCCGATCCGACGCCGAGGCCAAGGCGCTGAACATCAAGCTCAACAAGATCGGGGCAGACGGCGGTTGGCGACCTCGAGCCCTCGCCGCGTACCTCGAAGACATCGTGACCGCCGACGCCGAGCTGTTCGACTCGCTCGCAATCCCCGAAGACGAACTTGAAAGCCTGCTCCGCCGAGTTGACCCCGAGACCCTGCCCGGCGCCATCAACGAGGACCAGGCGCCCGTGCTGCACCTCCCGGACGACGGCGGAGACAGTTTGGGGGGAGAGAAGAGGCTCAGCCCCGACGATGAAGGACGCGCCCCGCTGACCACCTGCCCAGCCTGCGGCCACGCGTTCACGCCCAGCCGCTGAGGAGCCGCCCCATGTCCGAGCGCCGCAAGCCCCACCGCTCGAAGCCGGGCCGCCCCACCCTGCTTTCCGTAGACGTCGAGGCCCGCATCATCGCTGCCTCGCGCATCGGCATTGCCGTCGAACTCGCCGCCGAGGCGGCCGGCATCTCCAGCGCGACCTACCGTCGGTGGATGGCACGTGGCCGTGCCGAGGTCGCCGCGCGCGAGGATGGTCAGGTTCCGAACCGTGACGAGGACCCCTATGTCGAGCTCTTCTCGAAGGTCCGAACCGCCCGTGCCATGGCCGCGGCCCGAGCTATGGCCAACGTGAGGCGCGTCGCTGACGGCGGAGTCGTCACCAAGGTCACGACGAGGAAGTTCCGTGACCCAGAGACCGGCCAGATCGTCGAGGAGGTCACCGAGGACCGCACAGCCCCGGACTGGCGTGCCGACGCCTGGTATCTGGAACGGCAACACCGCAACCACTACGGCAAAGACGCCGCACTCGCCATCGAGATCACCGGCGTGGACAGCGGCGAAGCCGCCCAGGAGGAACGCATCGACCTTGGCGCGCTGGCCGAGCGGCTGAACAAGACCCTGTTCGCTGTGCAGTACCCCGATCCACCAGAGCTTGAGGACGGCAGCCTCGTCGACGCCGAGGTAGTCGAAGGCTGAACGCCATCATGGTGGTGCCCATGCCCAGCGCATCCATGGCCCCATCGTGTTCCCGTCCATCACGGCCGAGTCCGCCAAAGCCCGCGGATGGCAGCACGCGACACTAATCCCCCGCACCAGTCACGGTGCCGTCTCCATTCGCATCGGAGGAGGCAGCACCGTGACCATCAAGGGCATCGACGTCAGCGCGTACCAGAGCGCGACGTTCAGCACCAAGAGCATCGACTTCGTCTTCGTCAAGGCGACTGAGGGCCGCTCGTACGTCAACCCCCGGCAGTCCGCCCAGGCCGCGCATGCCCGCGACGCCGGGTGCGTCGTGGGCTTCTACCACTTCCTGTGGCCGGGCAACATCGAGGAACAGGCCCGCTACTTCGTCGAGAAGTGCGCGTCCCGCGAGGGAGACGTGCTCGCCGTCGACTGGGAGAACACCAGCTCCGGCACCCGCGCGTCCTGCGCGGAGAAGGACCGGTTCATCCGCGCGGTGAAGAAGCTCCGTCCCACGCACAAGGTGATCTTGTATGTGAACCGCGATTTCTGGCTGAACCGGGACACGACCTCGTACGCAGGGGACGGCCTGTGGATCGCCGACTACGTCACCGCGGGCAAGCCCCGCATCGAGGCGAAGTGGCTCATCCACCAGTACACCGATAAGCCGCAGGACACGAACGTCGCGAAGTTCGCCAGCCGGGCCGCGATGAAGACGTGGGCCACCGGCGGGGCCCCGTCGAAGGACGACGAGCCCGCCGACGACAAGCCGAAGCCGAAGCCGACTCCGCCGCCGTTCCCCGGCCGGGACAAGTTCGGCCCCGGTAAGAAGAACCGGTATGTGCAGCAGTGGGGGAAGCAGCTCGTCAAGAAGGGATTCGGCAAGCACTACCGCGTCGGCCCGTCGGAGGAGTGGACCGATGCCGACCGGCTGAACACGCGGGATCTACAGCTTGCCCACAAGGAGCTGAAGGGCGATGCGGACGGCCTGCCCGGTCCGCTGACCTGGCGGATCGCGTTCTCCTGACCCGTCCCCGGTCGGCCCGCCGCCTAGCGCGGGCCGGCCCAGTCCCGAAAGGGCCGCTCCTGTGGCAGGCGAGGCCATCATCACCTTGACCGGCAACCTGGTCGACGATCCCGAACTCCGCTTCACCCCCCTCGGGCGCCGCGGTGGCCAAGTTCCGCGTGGTCTCGCCCCCGCGCCTCTTCGATCGGCAGGCGAGCGAATGGAAGGACGGCGAAAGCCTGTTCCTGACGTGCGCCGTGTGGCGTCAGGCAGCGGAGAACGTCGCCGAGTCCCTGACCCGCGGCACCCGCGTCATCGTGCAAGGACGCCTGAAGCAGCGCTCTTACGATGACCATGAGGACATCAGGCGCACTGTGTTCGAACTCGATGTCGAGGATGTCGGCGTGAGCTTGAAGAGCGCGACGACGAAGGTCACCAAGACCGGCGCCCAGCGCGCGGCCGCGCCTGCGGGTCGTCCAGTGGCCGATGCCCAGTGGGCAGACCCTCAGCCGCCGTTCTAAGCCGAGGCGGCACCTGCGACGCGCCGCGCGGTGGACGAGTCCTCCGCGCGGCGCGTTGATGTTCTACTCGGCCGGGGTGTTCCCGGCTTGCGGCAACGCCAGCCGTTCACTGTCCGTGTCTCCTGCGGTGGCCGCCACGGAGGTATCCGTCGTGCCCGGGTCGGACATGACCGGCTGCTGGGTGGTTTCGCCGTCACTCCCGGCAAGGGGCCGTGGGTCAGTTGGTGCAGGCTCCTGCTGCTGCGGCAGCGTCTCGGTATCCGATGGTGTCGGGTCGGCAGGGGGCGTAGGCACCTGCTCCGGCTCGGGCGGCATACCCTTGCTGGGCGACGAGGTCGGGCCCGGCGTGGGCTTCTCCTCGTCCGGCTCCTGCGTCTGCGCCGTCTCGGTTGGCTTCGGGACCGACGTTGGATCGGTTCTGGGCGTTGTGGTCTCCTGCATGGACTCGGACACGCCACTGCCTGTGGGAGTCGACCCCGAGCCCGCAGGGTCGACGACCGGCACCACGGGCGTGTTCGTACTCGGGTCTGGCGCCGTTACCACCCCAGACGGTTCGATCCCCGCAGCGAGCGCCACGATGTCGTCCTCCCCCGCACTCATGCCAGAGGGAGAGTGATGAGTCACGCCGAGCACTGCTTGGGCGGCCATCAGCAGGGGGGTATCGATCGGGGCGTCCTGCGGTGCGGACAGGATCGTGTGCACATCCTGTTCGCCCAGGCCCAGGGTGCCCAGGGTGAGTGCGGCCAGCCGGGGTGGCAGTGGCTCGGCGATGTCCATGGGGGGCGCAACGGAGGGCACTTTCTTCGGCCCGGAGCGCAGCAGCTTCAGGTACTCCTTCAGCCGCTCCTCGTCCGTGCCCCAGAGCACGTACCGGCCTACACGGACCAAGTTGGGGTACAGCTCCTGAGATCCGTCTTGCTTGGTCCACGTGCCCGCGTATTCGGTGTCTGTGAAGATCCGCAGCCCAAGCCGCTCCGAGCCGTACGAGAAGGTAAAGATAGTGCTGTCCGGACCGGTGGCGGCCTTGGTGGACATCACCATCCCGTCGGCGTCGGTGCACTCCGCTTCTAAGTTGTCGATCGGGTTGCAGTCGATCTTCCCAGCTGCCGAAAAGTCCATGAACTTGGGATCGTCAAACGGCTCCGCCGTCTTCGTCCCGGTGGAACTCGAGCTTTTGTCCGGGCCGCTGGCCGCCGTACCGACTGTGCCGCTGCTGGTGAAGTGCCCCAGTGCCCAGGACCCGGCGAGGGCTGGCAGCAGCGCCGCAGCGATGGCCCACCTCTTGGCGCGGCCGCGGGGGCGCGCCGGATCAGACGGCCCGGCCGAGGGCGGCGGGATGTCCACAGGTGGCGCGGGCTCGAACGGGACCAGCAGCTCGTCGAAGTCTTCGAACTGACCGCACTCGCGCACCATCCGCTCGACCTGCTCCAGCGGTAGGTCCGGCATGGCAGAGCTGACCTGGCGCACTGCGGAGTCGAAGCTCTGCGGGGTCAGAAACAGGTGCCGCTCACCGTTCATGGTGACCACGCCCACGTCAGTGAGCTGTACGTCATCTTCATCGTCCGGATTGAGGACGTGAATCTGCACCGGCGGTACGGACGAGGTCACGACCGCTCTCCTCGCACGAGGGGTAAGGCGCTGCTCAACTCTGCCGATCTCTTTCCTTGCTCTGAAGGATGTGCGCGATGCGGGCAGCCGTCCGCTCGGCGCGCTCGGGCGTGATGTCCTCGATGTCTGTGAGGACGAGGTGGCCGCCGTCGGGCAGCTCGATCTCCGCACGGTGGATCTCCGGCTCTTCCAGGCCGTCGCCGGTGCCGGCGTCCTCGCGGGCCTCCTGGGGAGTCTGGGCGCGCGCATACTCGCGGAGCATGGCATCCCTGGTGGCGCGCACCGTCGCAGGATTACGTCGGTAGCCGGGGCTCAGCGCGCCCGCGGCTGCCAGCATCTGGCGTGTCTCCTCGTCGTGAGGGATGGGCCCGCCGTCAAGCGCCCGCTCCAGGCGCTCGCTCTGCTCAGCGCGTCGCGACATGCGCCATCGCCTCTCGTGTCTCAACCCGTTTACCGACAACTCTGTTTCTGCCCGCTGCCGCCGTCAGAAGCTCCTCAACCAGTTGGGAAGACGACTCCCCATCCGGCATGACCTCGGCGAGCTTGCGCAGCGACCGTACCGTCAATGTCCGGACGGCGCCCTCCGTCTTCCCCATGATCTGTGCGATGCGCCCCGAACTTAGTCCGTCGAAGAAGCGCAGGATCAGGACCTGCTGCTGCTGGGGCCGCAGCTTATGCAGGTGGGATGCGACGGCTTGGGCCAGTGCACGCCTTTCGGCGTAATCTTCCGGGCTCTGGTCGACGCGCGGCCGGTCGAGCTCGAGGTGATCGGCGTACAGCACTTCCGAGGGGCGCCGCTGCACGGAGCGTAGGTAGTCGAGCGTGGTGTTTCTGGTGATCGTGCGTAGCCAGCCCAGCAGGTTCGTACCTGGCCGGTACTTGCTGATGTTCCGGGAGACCTTCAGCCAGACCTCCTGGCTCAGGTCCTCCGCGACGTGCCCGTCGCGGACGTAACGCCGCACCCAGTGGTACACGGTGTCGTTCAGCTCGTCGTATAACGCCGCGATGGCGTCGGCCCCGTCCTCCCCGCCTGCTGCGGCGCGTCTGGCCAGGGATTCCAGAATGTCGGTCACGGCGTGATGCCCCCCAAGAACCGATGCTGCACTGACCCCCTGCAACGCCGCCCTCGGGTTCACCCTCCACTGCTCCCCCACAGGAGGAGGATTACCTTCCGGTGCGACGCTGAGGCAGCATAACCGACCTCTTACGAAATGCGCCGAACAGGTTAGCGATACCTCGCGACGCACACTGTGGTATATGGTGCCGACGCAGGCCGGGAGAGCAACCCGGCGACGGCCTAGACCCGAATCGAAAGGACCGCGGCCATGCCGCCCCCGTTCACGACTGCCACCGACCGCACCCTCATGCTCCTGCCGTTCGACAAGTGGATCTCCATCGACGCGGTCGCTCGGCAAGCCAAGATCGACAAGGACACCGCCCTCAGAGTCATGCGCGCGGGGCGCCGCCGTGGCGTACTGCGCACGCGCGGAAAGGGAACGGCCCAGCAGGTCATGCGCATCCACCCCGGCCCGCGCCGCACGAGCTATCGGTCCGCAGGGCCCAAGCTGTAGCGACTTCGCCACACGGCGGACACGTTGGACTTCCCACGGGTGTAACAGATTCCGCCGATCCACGTACTTGTCGGTGCCGGACTGAACACAACCGGCTCCATCCGGCCGGATCGGTCCGCCGGGGGGAACTTACGGATGAAAAAGGACGACTATGCCTCGTGGCGGTTCCAATGCATTGCTGAGTTTCGAGACGATTGCCGAGCGGATGGAACTCACAAAGCGCACCGTTCTCGATAACTACAGGATTTGGGAAATCCCCGTCGTGCGCATCAGTGATCGAATCCTTCGCGTCCGAGAGCGCGATTTCGAGGCATGGCTCGACGCACGTACAGAGTGAATTCCGCACACCAACGGGAGTGCCATAGCCGCGAATAGAGGGTGCAGCACCGACCGTTCCACCTCTCGCCCGACAGCTTGACCAGCCATGGCTGCGCCTACGTAGAGTCCAACTCCCCTGGCCAGGGAGTCACCTGAGAATCAACCGAGATCACGAGAGGCGTCCCGTGGCACGCAAGCCCACTGTCTACAAGCGGTGCGACTGCTCCGACCGGAACAGGCCCAAAAAGGGCGGATGTAACCACAGTTGGAGCTACAACCTCACGAACAGCGAGGGCAACCGGACGCGCGCCTCGATTCCCGATTCCGTCGGCATCACCCAGGCCCAGGCGCAGGCGGTTCTGGACGGAATGGCTCCCGGCGCAGCCCCCGAGCCCGTCGAAGCGAACCTCACCTTCCGGCAGTGGGCGGCTGACTGGCTCAGCAGGCGCCGGGTAAAGGACTCCAGCCTGGAGAAGTACGAGATAGCCATCCGCTTACATCTCAATCCTCGCTGGGGGAGACAACGCCTCAGAACCATCAAGAAGGCCCAGGTCGAAGCCTGGGTGCAGGAGATTGAGAACGACGAGAGCGTCGCCAACTCCACTGGAGAGGGACACTGGAAGGTCTTCCAGATGGTCATGAAGGACGCCCTTCAGAACGGGAAGATCAGCTCCAACCCGACCTATGAGGTCGACGGGCCCTACGTAGGCGAATCGCCGTCGTACGTCTTCAGCCCGGACGAGTGCTGGGCGATCTACGACGCGTTCCCGGAGCGCTACCGGCCCATCCCCATGATCGGCTTCGCCTGTGGCCCCCGACAGGCAGAGGCGTTCGGCGTCTGCGATGACGTCATCGACTTGGACCGAAGTGTGCTCACCGTGCAACGGCAAGTGCTCAAGACCAAGGAGACTGGCTACAAGCGCCTCATGGTGGACCGTCTGAAGACGAGCCCACGCCTCAACACGAAGGACGTGCCGATGCCTCCGTACCTCGTGGAGGCCCTGGCGGAGCATATGGAGCGCTTCCCGCCCCAGGCCACGGAGACAGTTCGGTGGGAACACAGGAAGAAGATCGACGACTGCAAGCGCGGCTCGGCACGAGCACTCTTCTGGACACCGCGCAACAACCTGATGTGCCGCAACTACTTCAACGATGACCTGTGGAAGCCCACGCTGCTGAAGCTGGGCATCAAGGATGAGGAGGGGAACGTTCCGACCTTCCACGACCTTCGACACACCTTCATCTCCACATGCCTCCAGAACGGAATACCGGAGCACACCGTGGCCGCGTGGGTGGGCGACTCCGTCGAGGAGCTTCGGCGCACGTACAGCCACCTCCTGAAGGACCACGCCGACACGCACGGCGCGGTAGCCGCCGGCCTGACGGCGCGGCCGAAGCTGTCCGTCGTGCGCGCGGCATGATGATCTACTTCCGTCCTCGCCCTCCACGGGCGCGGGGCTGAATCTCAGCGGGGCTGAGGCCGAGACCGGCCTCAGCCCCGCTCCCGTCTTCTCCGGCCACCGTCCCCGCCTGCCCCCTCAATCGCGGCGGCGTACCCCTCCAGTGAGCAGAGCTATCGGAGAGGTTCAAGGCAGCACGGCCGCATTGCGCGCTCGGGCACCGCGGCGAGGCATCCAGACGGCCCAGGCCAGAAGGCCACTCCGCAGGTCAGACCCCGCCCCCGCTGAACTCCGGCCCCGCGTCCCGTGGCTACTTTCATGGCTACGTACGTAGCCACACGGCCCCGTTTGAACCAGTGCGGACCGGGGTCTGGCCAAGCTCACGTTTCCACGAAAAAGGGCCCCTGACCAGCAATTTCCCTGATCAGAGACCCCTAGCGGCGGACGAGTCGGCCTGTACGCCGGGTTCTGTCTCCCGGGGGCCTCGCGGCCCTCGGGGAGGCGGCCATCCATCTAGGACCGGCGTTGCCGCCGGTCTCGTGCGGTCTACCCGCGGACTCGGGCGGGCAGCCCTCGATCGTCCGCGCAGAGCCGCCGTGCGGCGGCTCCTCTTGACCTTGCTCCAGGTGGGGTTTACCGAGCCGTCCGAGTCACCCCGGACGCTGGTGGTCTCTTACACCACCGTTTCACCCTTACCGGTCGCCTCGCGGCGTCCGGCGGTCTGTTTTCTGTGGCACTGTCCCGCGGGTCACCCCGGGTGGGCGTTACCCACCACCTTGCCGTGTGGAGCCCGGACGTTCCTCGGCGGGGCCCTGAAGGACCCCGACGCGACCGCCCGGCCGGCTCGTCCGCCGTGTTGACCATGATACCCGGCGGACGGGCGGCCCCGGTCGGGGCGGGGGCATGGGGCCGGGGGCCCGAGGTCGTAGTCAGGGGTCCTGGGCTCCCGCCGGGGGCGGGGTCGGTGGGGCCGTGCTGCCCCGGGGGATGACCCGGGTGGGGAAGACCACGTGGCGGGTGGGGTCGGCCTCCGGGTCGTCGATGATCGAGCGGGCCAGTTCCGCGGCGGCGCGGCCGATGTCCTCGACCGGCTGGGCGACGGTCGTGAGGTCGAGCCATTCGGCGAGGTGGTGGTCGTCGAAGCCCAGTACGGACATCCGGCCGGGGACGTCGACGCCGGAGGAGCGCAGGACCCCCATCACCTCGATCGCCACCTCGTCGGACTCGGCGAAGACGGCGGTGGGCGGGTTGCGCAGGCTCAGCAGGTGGCCGACGGCCTCGCGGATGCCGCGGCGGTGCCGGGCGACGGGGTAGAGGACCAGCTCCTAGTCGTACGGCAGCCCGGCCTCCTCCAGCGTCCTGCGGTAGCCGGTGAGCCGTTCCTTGGAGCTCCAGGGGAAGCCGGTGTCGTCGCTGGACTGGAGGAAGGCGATGCGGCGGTGGCCGAGTTTGAGCAGATGGCGCATGCCGCGCTGGGCGCCGTCCACGTCGTCGATGTAGACGCTGGGCCGCCCGGGGACGTGCTGGCTGACGAAGACCACGGGCATGCCCAGCGCGTCCAGCCGGGCCCGTTCCTCCGGGGTCAGGTCGAAACAGGTCACCAGCAGCGCGTCGGCGTTGCGCCGGGCGGGCAGCCGGTCGAAGAACGCACCGCGTTCGGCCAGGTCCGTGACGCTGTAGACGAGCAGGTCGAGCTCGGCCTCGCGCAGCACCCCGCTCACCCCGGCGATAGTGTTGCCGAGGAACCACGGCCTGGCCAAGGATCTGGCCGAACCGCTGCGCGACATCAGGGACGTACGGAGCTACGACCCGGACGAGCTGCCCGAGGACGGCAGCCATCCGCTGTGGGACCGCGATGAGGTGCACGGCATCTTCCGCGCGTGGCGCAAGGTGATGGACGAGTACGACCCGCCCCGGATCGCCGTGGCCGAGGCATGGGTCCGCAACTCCCGCCGCACGCCGTACGCCGGCCCCGACGAACTGGGCCAGGCGTTCAACTTCGACTTCCTCTACACCCCGCTGTCCGCGCCCGCGCTGCACACCGCCATCGACAGCGCGCTGCACGACGCCCGTACGGCCGGTGCGTCGGCCACCTGGGTGCTCTCCAACCACGATGTGATCCGGCACGCCACCCGGCTGGCGCTGCCGGACGAGCTGAGCCGGGCGGGGCGGGAGGCGTGGCTGCTCGCCGACGGCCGGGAGCCGGAGGCCGACCGGGAGTTGGGGCTGCGCCGGGCCCGTGCCGCGACGCTGCTGATGCTCGCGCTGCCGGGGTCGTCGTATCTGTACCAGGGCGAGGAGCTGGGCCTGCCGGAGGTGGCCGAGCTGCCCCGGGAGGCGCTCCAGGACCCGACCTGGGAGCGCAGCGGCGGACGGATCAAGGGCCGTGACGGCTGCCGGGTGCCGCTGCCGTGGACGAGGTCCGGCCCGTCGTTCGGCTTCGGCGCGAGGGGTTCCTGGCTGCCGCAGCCGGAGTACTTCGGCGAGTTGTCGGCCGAGGCGCAGAACGGGGTGGCGGGCTCCACGCTTGAGCTTTACCGGGAGGCGCTGCGGCTGCGGCGCGCGCTGGGCGGCGACGAGGGCGTGGAGTGGATCGGCTCGGTGGAGGAGCTGAGCGCGGGGGTGCTGCACTTCCGGCGCTCCACCGGCTGGCACAGCCTCAGCAATCTGTCGGCGGTTTCGGTGCCGCTGCCGGAGGGGCTGGAGGTGGTGCCGGCCAGCGGTCCGCTCGATGGGGGGCGGGTGCCGGGGCGGACGACGGTCTGGTTGCGGCCGGGGGTCCGGCGGGGCGTGACGCGTGCGGCGGGGCGTGACGCCTGCGGCGGGCTGTGACGCCTGCGGCGGGCTGCTTTCCCCTCCCCGCCCCTTCCCTCAACTGGGGCTCTGCCCCAGACCCCGCTCCTCAATCTCCCCCAGCTACCGCTGGGAGGTGCCCCCTGGAGGGGCTGGACAGCGGGGAGGGGAAAGACTCGCCAACCGCCCCGTAGCCGGAGGCCGTAGGCTGCGGGGCGGGGCGGGGCCGGATTTCCGGGCCGCCCCGCGCCCCGTCGCCGACGACCATTCGACCTTCGAGGAGAGACCGTGCTCGTCCTGCTGCCGCCGTCCGAGGGAAAGGCCACAGGAGGCTCCGGGTCCCCGCTGGACCTGGGATCGCTGTCGCTGCCGGGCCTGGGCGAGGCGCGGGCGGAAGTGCTGGATGAGCTGGTGTCGCTCTGCTCGGGCGACGAGGGGAAGGCCGCGGAGGCGCTGGGGCTCAGCGAGGGGCTGCGCGGCGAGATCGCCAAGAACGCGGCGCTGCGGGAGGCCGCGGCGCGGCCCGCCGGGGAGATCTACACCGGTGTGCTGTACGACGCGCTCGGCCTGGCCACGCTGCCTGCCCCCGCCCGCCGCCGCGCGGGGCGGTCGCTGCTGGTCTTCTCCGGGCTGTGGGGCGCCGTACGGATCGACGACCGTATCCCCTCCTACCGCTGCTCGATGGGCGTGAAGCTCCCGGGGCTCGGCGCGCTCGGCACGTACTGGCGGACCCGGACCCCGATGGCCGAGGTGCTTCCGGAGGCCGCCGGGGACGGGCTGGTGCTGGACCTGCGCTCGGCGGCGTACGCGGCGGCGTGGAAGCCCAAGGGGGCGGTGGCCGAGCGGACGGCGACGGTGCGGGTGCTCCAGTCGAAGATCGTGAACGGGGTCGAGAAGCGGTCCGTCGTCAGCCACTTCAACAAGGCGACGAAGGGCCGGATGGTACGGGACCTGCTGACCGCGGGCGCCGAACCGAAGGGCCCCGGCGAGCTGGTGGACGCGCTGCGCGGGCTGGGGTACGTGGTGGAGGCCGCGCCGCCGGAGCGGGCGGGGCGGGCGTGGGGGCTGGATGTGGTGGTGACGGAGGTGTAGGTGGGTACTCGATCGGGCGGTGTGTGGGCCCGGTCCTGCGAGCGGTCTGTGGGCCCGGCTCGGCCCGTCCCGTAAGCGCTCGTTGCGACATGCGCAACCATCATTGCGCAGTGCGCCGCCGCACGGGCAGGATGGGCGCCGTGATTAGCACCGCACCCTCCCCCGGTACCCCGGACTCCTCGCTGCTCGACCTCGCCCCCGTCATCCCCGTCGTCATCGTCCATGACGTGGCCGACGCGGTTCCGATGGCCCGTGCGCTGGTGGCGGGCGGGCTGCCCGCGATCGAGGTGACCTTCCGGACGCCCGCCGCCGCTGACGCGATCCGGGCGATCGCCGACGAGGTCCCGGACGCGGTCGTCGGCGCCGGTACGGTCCTGACCCAGGAGCAGGTGGAGACGGCCGTCGCCGCCGGGTCGCGCTTCCTGGTCACGCCCGGCTGGACGGACCGGCTGCTGGGGGCGCTGGACGCGTCCGGGCTGCCGTATCTGCCGGGGGTCTCGACCACCTCGGAGGTCGTGGCGCTGCTGGAGCGCGGGGTCGAGGAGATGAAGTTCTTCCCGGCGGAGGCGGCCGGGGGCACCGCGTATCTGAAGGCGCTCGCCTCGCCGCTCCCCCGTGCCCGCTTCTGCCCGACGGGCGGGGTCAACGCCTCGAACGCCCTCGGGTATCTGTCCCTCCCCAACGTCGGCTGCGTGGGCGGCACTTGGATGCTGCCGCCGGACGCGCTCGAGGCGGGCGACTGGGCCCGGGTCGAGTCGCTGGCCCGGGAGGCGGCGGCGCTGCGGGACTGACAACGCCAGCGGCGGCCACCAAGGACAGGTCCGCACACAACTGCGGGAGGACCGAGTTCGCCTGATCGCTCCCCGCGCCTGGATATGTTCGATGGGATGTACAACCCGCCGGGATGTACATCTCCCGGGGCCGGAAGCCTCCCGGGGGGTTCTCAGGGGTGGAACAGGGGTCTCGGTGACCGACCAGACGACGGGGTTTGTGAACGAGGTCGATCGGCGGCTTGGCGATCCGCTGAGGGTGTTGGAGCTGAGTCCGACCCGCCTCGACCATGTACAGAGCCCCTTCGGCCTGGACGCGATCACCTATCTGCCGTTCGACGTCACGGGCGTACTGATGGACGCCGAGACCCAGCATCTCGCGCACTTCCTGCTACGCGAAGATCCGGCCCTCTACGGCCTCACCGACGAAGCCGCCATCAACGCGCGGCTGGTCGGCGTCGAGGTCTACCACGACATCGATCTTGTGGCGGCACGCCAGATCTTCCACGACCGCAATCTGCTGGGCGTCATCCCGAACAAGAACGTCGCCCTCGCCTCGGACTCCTCCAACCTGGCGACCAACATCACGTTGACACTGCTCAAGGAGGTCGAGGTAGCTGGGCCCTCAGAGAACGGCCGGATTCCGGGTACGTCCTCGGGGGTGGCGTCCTCGGTCTGCCGGAGGCGTCGTGAGAGCTGTGCCAGGCGCTCCGGGGTGGTGGCCGTGGGCGGTTCGTCGACCGTGTGCTGGATCTCGTTCAAGAGATCCAGCGCGCGCTGGGTGTCCTCCCGGCGCTCGTTACGGCGCTGCAACCGATAGTTGGCCCATGGAGTTCCGGGCCGTGAAGGCCGAGCCGAACGTCTCCAGGATCCGGGTCAGTACGGCATGGATCTCCGTCGTCGCGATCTCGCGCGTGCACCCCTCGGGGAGATCTGGAATCGGACCGCTGGTCTTCTCGAACCCGGCCTTGCCGAAGATCATCGTGATCACGAACGAGCGGAGCGTCGACAGCGTCATCCACTCGGTGTCGGCCGCCTTCAACTGCCGCTGGCGGACGGAGACCCGTCGCTGGCCCGGGTGGACGGCCGCCTGGACTCCTACAGGTCGTCATGGGGCAGCGCACCACGCTCCGTCACACGGCGACCAGGCGCACCCGGTCGCCGCAGAGCTTGGTCATGTCGTCCACATCGGAAGTCAGCATGACGATGGGGTGCCTCTGCTTGAGGGCAGTCACCGCCACGGCCGCGTCGATCGCGTACTTGTGGCCGTGCAGAGCGGCCCCCATCAGCAACGCCGAGGCCGCCTTCGCCTCCTCCTCCCCCACCGGGAGAACGCGGAGACCGGAAAGGACCCAGTTCAGCCGGGCCTTGTCGATGCGCGCATGCACAGCCTCGATGACGGTGAGGGCGCAGACCACGGCTTCCATGCCCCGCCTCCGTGCCTCCGCAACCAGGGCGACGACCGGTTCGTCATCGTTCAGCAGCTTGGAGAGGCCCTCGCTGTCCATGACGAGCGTCCCATCGTGACTCAGCTTGCGGCGGGCCACTGCTCGTCCTCGGCGAACACCTCGTCGAAGACCTGACGCGCCCGCTCCTGCGCCGTCGCCGAGACCGGGCCCTTGCGCCGTTCATAGTCCGCCAGGTACTCGTCCAGAATCTGACCGCGCAGCTCACGCTCCACCGCTGCGGTGATGAACGCCGAGAACTCCCGCTTGCCGACGCGCAAGCGAATCGCTTCGGCGGTCCCTTCGGGGAGAGAGAGGCTTACCCGGGTGGCCGGCCCCTCGCCAATGCTGTACGACGCCTCAGCCTCATACTCAGACATACGACCCACTTTATCAAACGAGTAGGAAAGTGGGGTCGTTGGCGAAGGTGCCTGTGCCCCTACCGCAGATGCGCCGTCTCGTTCAGCAGCCGCAGCGACGCGTTCCCGTCCCCGTAGTACGCCACCGCCGTCAACGACGCCGCCGAGAGCTCCATGCGGAACAGGGACTCCGGCGGGGCGCCGAGGGCCAGCCGGACCAGGGTCTTGATCGGGGTGACATGGGTGACCAGCAGCACCGTACGGCCCGGGTAGCGGGCGATCAGCTTGTCGCGGGCGAGCGCGACCCGGCGGGTGACCGCCGCGAAGCTCTCGCCACCGCCGGTGGGGGCCACCTCCGTGGAGGCCAGCCATGCGTCCAGGTCGTCCGGGTAGCGCTCCTTGACCTCCGCGAAGGTCAGGCCCTCCCAGGCGCCGAAGTCCGTCTCCCGCAGCCCCTCTTCGACGCGGACGTCCAGGCCCAGGCGGCGGGCCACCACCTCGGCGGTCTCCCGGCAGCGCCGCAGCGGTGAGGTGACGACGGCCTGGATGGTGCCGCGTGCGGCGAGCGCCGCCGCCACCCGCTCGGCCTGGTGGCGGCCAACGTCGGAGAGTGCCGGGTCGGTGCCGCCGCTGCCCGAGAAGCGCTTCTCGGGGGTGAGCGGGGTCTCCCCGTGCCGGAGCAGGACGAACGTGGCGGGGGTGCCCAGATCCGCCGAGCCCCAGCCCACCGCCGGAGCGCCCGTGGCGGCCGTGACCCCGGTGGCGGCCGTGGCGGCCGTCGCCCCAGTGGCCCCGGTGACTCCCGCAGCACCCGTGGCCCCCGCAGCGTCCGCGGCCCCCGCAGCGCCCGCGGCCCCCGTGGCCCCCGCGGCGCCCGTGGCGGCGGGCTCGGCGAGGGCGTCGTCGGCGGGTGCGGCGGCCTCCGGCGCGCCCGGCGCCAGCGTGCCGCCGGGCGGCACCTTCGGCCGCCACTGCTCGCCCCGCTTGCCCGCGTCCATCGCCTCGTTGGCGAGCCGGTCCGCGTGCTTGTTGTTCTCGCGCGGGATCCACTCGTAACTCACCTGGCCGGGCGGGACGATCCCCTTGGCCTCGGCGGCGAGCGGCCGCATATCGGGGTGCTTGATCTTCCAGCGGCCCGACATCTGCTCGATGACCAGCTTGGAGTCCATCCGCACCCGGACCTCGGCCGCCGGGTCCAGGGCGTACGCCGCCCGCAACCCGGCGATCAGGCCCTTGTACTCGGCCACGTTGTTGGTCGCGGTGCCCAGGTACTCGGCCGCCTCGGCGAGCGTCTCACCGGTCTCGGCGTCGCGCACGAGGGCGCCGTAGCCGGCCGGCCCGGGGTTGCCCCGGGACCCGCCGTCCGCCTCGACGATGAAGCGCCGCGCCATCGGCCTACAGCCCCGACTCGGGCGTACGGACCAGGATCCGGCGGCAGTTCTCGCAGCGCAGCACCGTGTCGGGGGCCGCCGAGCGCACCTCGTTGAGCTCGGTGATGGCGAGCTCCTGGCGGCAGCCGTCGCAGCTGCGCTGGTAGAGCCGGGCCGCGCCGACGCCGCCCTGCTGCTGGCGCAGCTTGTCGTAGAGGGCCAGCAGATCGGCGGGGATGGTCCCGGCGATCACCTCGCGCTCCTTGGTGACGGTCGCGATCTCGGCGTCGATCCCCTCGGCCGCCGCGTCCCGGCGCGCGGTGGCGTCGCCGATCTTCGACTGGAGGGACTCCACCCGCTCGGTCAGCTCGGCGGCCCGCTCCTGGATGGACTCCCGGCGTTCCATGACCTCCAGGACGATGTCCTCCAGGTCGCCCTGGCGCTTGGCGAGGGAGGCGATCTCGTGCTGGAGGTTCTCCAGGTCCTTCGGCGAGGTGACGGCCCCGGAGTCCAGGCGCTTCTGGTCGCGGGCGGCACGCTGGCGCACCTGCTCCACGTCCTGCTCCGCCTTGGTCTGCTCGCGGGCGGTGTCGCTCTCCTCGGTCTGCGCGGCGATGAGCAGGTCGCGCAGCTGGGTGTGATCGGCGTTCAGCGTCTCGATCTCGGCGTGCTCGGGCAGCGTCTTGCGCTTGTGCGCGAGCTGCGACAGCCGGACGTCGAGCGCCTGGACGTCGAGTAGGCGGATCTGATCGGCGGGCGCGGCATTCAGCGTGGGGCTCCAGGGGAGTCGAGTGGGACGGAAACGAGGTCAGGGAGTCGAGCGAGGGGCGGCGGGGGCCGCGGCGTGGGCCGTCCAGGGGTCGGTCACGATACGGGAGACATGCGTCCGCAGACCCCAGCCGTGCCGGTCGGAGATCTCGTCCAACTGGGCCGCGGCCTGCTCGGTCCAGGGCCATTCGGTGGCCCAGTGCGCGGCGTCCAGCAGGGCGAGATCGCTGTGCTCCCGTGCCTCCGAGGACGGGTGGTGGCGCAGATCGGCGGTGAGGAACGCGTCGACCCCGGCCGCGCGCACCGCGTCGAAGAGGCTGTCGCCGGAGCCACCGCTGACGGCCACCCGGCGGACGGTACGGTCCGGGTCGCCCGCGGCGCGGACCCCCTGGGCGGTGGCGGGCAGCCGGGCGGCGGCGCGCTCGGCGAACTCCCGCAGCGTCTCGGGGTGGTCGAGCTCGCAGATCCGGCCCAGTCCGCGGCGGCCCTCGGGGTCGGTGGCGTCGGGCACCAGCGGACCGACGATCCGCAGGTCGAGCGCGCCGGCGAGGGCGTCGGAGACACCGGGGTCGGCGGTGTCGGCGTTGGTGTGCGCGACATGCAGGGCGATGTCGTTTTTGATCAGGGTGTGCACCACCCGGCCCTTGAAGGTGGAGGCGGCGACCGTGGTCGTCCCGCGCAGATAGAGCGGATGGTGGGTGATCAGCAGATCGGCGCCGAGGTCCACCGCCTCGTCGGCCACTTCCCGGACCGGGTCGACGGCGAACAGCACGCGGGTGACCTCGGCGTCGGGGTCACCGCACACCGTGCCGACGGCGTCCCACTGCTCCGCCCGCTCGGGCGGCCAGAGGGCGTCGAGCGCTGCGAGGACGTCGTTGAGTGCGGGCACGGGGCAAGGCTACCTCCCGGATCACGGCTGAGCCCTGCCCCGGCCTTCACTCAGCGCGACCACCGCGACGCCCGGCCGCCGTGGACGCGGATCAGTGGACGAGGTAGCCGCGCAGGTCGTCAAGGACCCGGTCGGCGGCGGTGACGCCGAGGCCCAGGTACCAGGTCTCCTCGTCCACGGATCGGGCCCGGCCCGCCTTGACCGCCTTCAGCTTCTTCCACAGCGGGTTGGACTGCGCCTGGTCGCGCTTGGTGGCCTTGGGGTCGCCGTAGACGCCGGTGAAGATCCAGTCGGCGTCGGCCTCGTCGATCCGCTCCGGGCCGATCTCCGCGGCGAGATCGTTGATCTGCTGGTTCTTCGGCCGCGGCAGACCGACGTCCTGGAGGATGGTGCCGATGAAGGACGCCTTGGCGTAGAGCCGGGTGGCCTGCGGCATGAAGCGGAGCATGGTGATCGTCGGCTTGTCCGCGCCGATGTCCTCGCCCAGCTTCTCGGCCTTCTTCTCGTACGCGTCGAGGTTGCGCTCGGCCTCGGCGGTGCGGTCCAGGGCCGCGGCGTTGAGGCGGTAGTTCTCCTTCCAGGTGAAGCCAGGGCGGATGGCGAAGACGGTCGGGGCGATCTGCTTCAGCTCGTCGTAGAGCGGCTCGGCGCGCAGCTTGCTGCCGAGGATCAGATCGGGGTGGAGGGCGTTGATGGCCTCGAGGTTGAGGTTGTTGATGGTGCCGACGTTCTTCGGGTTCCCGGCGTCCTTCTTGAGGTAGTCGGGCATGGCCTGGTCGCCCTCGGAGGGGGCGAAGCCGACCGGCTTCAGCCCCAGCGAGACCACGTTGTCGAGCTCGCCGACGTCGAGCACCACGACCCGCTTCGGCTTGCTCTTGAGCTCCGTCTCGCCCATCGCGTGGGTGATGGTGCGGGGGAACGTGCCGGGCTTGGCGTCCGTGCCCAGCTTCGCGGTCTCCTCGGCCGCCTTGCCGAAGTCCTTGCCGCCCTGGGCGACGGACTTCCCGCCCCCGCCGTTGCGCTTGCCGCCGTCCGCGCCGTCGTCCGAGGATCCACAGGCGGTGAGGGAGAGCGCCCCGGCCAGGGCGAGGGCGAGGGCGGCGCTGCCGCGGGCGCGCAGGGACATGACGGAGCTCCAGGGATAGCCGGGCGCGCCCGTGTTCACGAGCGCGCCGATCGCACTTAGGTGTGCCTTACTTTAATCACAAACCATCCCCGCGTCGCTTACAGCACATTCACCCCCGACCTCTCAGGCGAATCGGGCAAGAGCCACACTTACGGGTGGAGCGCACCCATTACGGCCTTCGGCAGGAAGTGCGAAAACTACGTTCAGTGGCCGGAGGTGACTGACCGATGACTGCCTGTGCCTTCGACACCGCCCTCACCGGGGGCGTCGGCGACCGGCCACGAGGGGGTTTCACCATCGCCTCGGACCGCTCGTACGGCGCGCGGCTCGCGCTCAGCGGGGAGGCGGGCTGCTGGTACCCCGAGCGCTGGACGCTGGACGGCCCGGAGCCCTACGCCGTACCGCTGCCCGCCGCCCAGCCCGAGGAGCCGGACAGCGAGTTGCTGCCGCTGGCCGACGGGCAGGTGCTCATCCACCGCAAGGTGGCCGGCCACCACGCCTTCTCGCTGCTCTACCCGGCCGGCCCCGGCACCGGTGAGCGCCCGCTCGGCGGCATCGACCGCGCCGAGGTCTCGCTGCTGCCGCCCGCGCCCGGCGGCCTGTGCGCGTTCGCGCTGGGGCGCGGGCCGCGGTCCACCTCCGTCTGGCTGCTGTTCGGCGGCGGGGTCCTCGCCCCCCAGCACCTGGTCGAGGTGCCCGGCCGCTGTACGGGCGGCAGTTGGCTGGACCGTACGGGCCGGCTGCTGGCCCTCGACCGCGAACTCGACGGCCGCACCAAGACCGTGGTGGTCGACTTGCGGCGCGGCGGCGAGATCAGCCCGCTGCTCCAGATCACCGAGCGCAGCGACGACCGGCTGCTGCTCGCCGACCCCGACAGCGGTCTGCTGCTCGTACGGTCCGACGCGCCCGGCGAGCAGCGGCTGGGGTGGGGCGTGCTGGGCAGCACCCGGCCGGTGCGGTTCCCGGACTGTCTGCGGCCCGCGGGCTGGTCGGAGGCCACGCCGTTCGCGGTGCAGCCGGGGCAGGTGCTGACGCCCGAGGGGTGCGCGGTCGCCTTCCGCATCGACGGACGGGGCGGCTCCGGGGCCGGGGCCGGCGCCGGGGCCGGGCGGCCGTGGGTGGGCGTATGGCGCCCGGCGGAGCGGCGGCTGCGCGAGTTCCCGGCCCCGGAGGGCTGGCTCCCGGGCGCGGGCCTGTGGACGAGGGACGGCGAGCTGTGTCTGCCGTACGTCACCCCCCAGGTGCCCTGCGGGCTGGCCCGGGTCCGCCCACCCGGGGCGGCGGGGTCGGCGCCGAGGCTTTCGGGGGGCGCGTGGGTGACGGCGGCGCCGGGCGGTACGAGCGACGCCACGCACAACGCCGCGAGCGCGGCGGAACCGTCAGGGGTGGCGTCGTCCGGGTCGGCGGAGGCGCGGTGGAAACCCGAAGAACCGACGGGGTCGAGGGGGCGGGACGACACGGCGGGGCCCTGGAGACCGGGCGACACGGCGGCACCGTGGGGGCCGGACGACGCGACGGGAGCGCGGCGGATCGCGCGCGTGACCCCGATGACCGAGCCCTCCGGCCCGGTGGCGGAGGTGTCCGGCCCGACCCCGGCCCGGACGCCGGAAGCGCTGTGGCGACGGGACGACACGCCAGGGGCGCGACGGATCGCGCCGGTGGCGCGGGTGTCCGAGCCACCCGGCCCGGTGGCGGAGGTGTCCGGCCCGACCCCGGCCCGGACGCCGGAAGCGCTGTGGCGACGGGACGACACGCCAGGGGCGCGACGGATCGCGCCGGTGGCGCGGGTGTCCGAGCCACCCGGCCCGGTGGCGGAAGTGTCCGGCCCGGCCACGGCCCAGGCGCCGGAAGCGCTGTGGCGACGGGACGACGCGATGGCTCCGTGGCAGCCGGACGAGGCGGCCGGGGCGCGGCGGGCCGCGCCGGTGACACCCAGATCCGGTCCGGTTCCGGCCGAAGCGCGGGTCGTTCAGGCGTCGCGGACGACGACGCCCGCGGCCGGGATCGCGACCAGGATCACACCGTGGACCCGGGTCGACGGGCCCGGCGCGTCCGTCCCCGTGCGGGCGTCCGGGCCGGAGCCCGAGCCGACACCGACACCGTCCCGGGCACCCGAGCCGATGCCGCTGCGGGAGCGGGCGCCGATGGCCGTACACCAGCCGGTGCCGATGGCCGTACACCAGCCGGTGCCGATGGCCGTACACCGGCCGGTGTCCGTGCACGAGCCGACGCCGCTGCCCGTGCACGAGCGGGTGCCGGAGCCCGAGTGCGGGTCCGGGGTCGAGCCGTGGGGTGGGACCGGGTCGTGGGCCGGGGTCGAGCAGGAGATGGGGCCCGAGCCGGAGCCCGCTCCCGGGACCGGTCTGACCCCCGCCCTGCGTCCCGTACCGCTCCAGCAGGCGCCGCTCGCGCGGCCACCCCGGCCCCGGCCACCCCGCTGGGTCCGGGATCACCCGATTGGTTAGACTCGGGCAGGGGCTGCGCAGTCCTGCGTTCCGTCCGCGCGCGGGACGCCTCGGGTGATGCGCATGGAACGTCGTGCGACATCGTGGTCAGCCCCTTTCGCACAGTACAAGCGATCTGACGGGGTGACGTACCCACCATGTCCGAAACCCACATCGACACGACCCAGGCGCGCCCGCGGGACGCCGCCGCGGCCCAGGCCGATGGCGCTCAGGGCAAGCACCGGGGGCAGGCCGCATCCGAGGAGACCCAGGCACCGGCCCACGGCCGCCACCGTCGCCCGAACGAGAACGGCTCCTGACGACCTCGGGACTTCGCTCCTGACGGCCTCGGGACCGCAGGCACCTCAGGGCCGTCCCCGATCGCGGGACGGGCTGGATTTCCGCCGGAAGTCCGGCCCGTCCGGCGATCGCGGGTCCCCCGGCCGTCCCCGGCCGACCGCACCTCACCCCCGCTTGAGCCCCAGCACCTCCACCGCCGCGAAGCCCTCCCCGCCCCGCTCCGCGAAGTACGGCGTCAGCGCCGCGTCCAGCTCCTCGAAGCCGAAGGCGTCCCCCTTCGCGTCCACCTTCGCCGCCACCTTCGGCCGCTCCAGGATCGCCAGCATGCCGCCGTGCACCACGAACACCTGGCCGTTCACCTTCGCCGCGGCCGGTGAGGCGAGATAGCCGACCAGCGGGGCCACGTGTTCGGGGGCGAGGGCGTCGAGGCGGCCGTCCTCCGGGCGCTCGAAACCGGCGAAGACGTCCTCGGTCATCCGGGTGCGGGCGCGCGGGCAGATGACGTTGGCCGTCACCCCGTACTTGGCGAGGGCCGCCGCCGTGGAGGTGGTGAGCCCGACGATGCCGCCCTTGGCCGCCGCGTAGTTCGGCTGGCCGGGCGAACCGGCGAGGAACGCCTCGGAGGCGGTGTTCACGATCCGGCCGTGCACCGGGCCGCCGTCCGCCGCCTTGGACCGCTCGCGCCAGTGCGCGGCGGCGAAGCGGATGGTGTTGAAGTGGCCCTTGAGATGGACCCGGATCACCGAGTCCCACTCGTCCTCGCTCATCGAGAAGACCATCCGGTCGCGCAGGATGCCCGCGTTGTTGACCAGGATGTCCAGCGCGCCGTAGGTGTCGATCGCGAGCCGGACCAGCTCGCCCGCCTGGGTGTGGTCGGCCACGTCGCCCGCGTGGGCCGTGGCCCGGCCACCGGCCGCGCGGATCTCCTCCGCGACCTGTTCGGCGGGTCCCGCCGAGGCCTCGCCGCTGCCGTCGCGTCCGCCCTGTCCGTAGTCGTTGACGACGACACTGGCGCCCAGCCGCGCCAGCTCCAGGGCCTCGGCGCGGCCGAGACCGCGCCCGGCGCCGGTGACGATCGCGGTCTTCCCGGTCAGCGGGCCGGTCACATCTCGATGCATGTGCGCAGCGCCTCCCCGGTCCGCATCTGGCCGATCGCGTCGTTGATCTCGCCGAGCCGCACCCGGTGGGTGATCAGCCCTTCGAGGTCTATCCGGCCCGCCCGCCACAGGTCGATGGTGCGCCGGTAGGAGCGGAGCACATCGCCACCGCCGTACAGCGAGGGCAGGATCCGCTTCTCGTCGAAGAACAGCTCGAACATGTTGAGCTGGAGGAAGTCGTCCAGCGCCCCGGCGCCGACCACGCACAGCGTGCCGCCGCGCCGGGTGATCTCGTACGCCCGGCGGGCGGTGGCGGAGCGGCCCACGACCTCGAAGACGTAGTCGAAGCCCTCGCCCGCCGTGACGCTGTTCTTGGCGGTGTCGAGACCGTCCGGGGTCACCGCCTCGGTGGCGCCGAAGCGCAGCGCGGCCTCGCGCCGCGACTCCACGGGGTCGACGGCGACGATCTGCGCGGCGCCCGACGCCCTCGCCCCCTGGATGACGCTGATGCCCACCCCGCCGCAGCCGATGACCGCGACCGACGAACCGGCCTCCACCCGGGCGGTGTTGAAGACGGCCCCGAGCCCGGTGGTCACCCCGCAGCCGATGAGGGCCGCGATGTCGTACGGGACGTCGTCGGGGATCGGCACGGCGCAGGGCGCGGCCAGGACGATCTCCTCGGCGAAGGTGCCGGTCCCGGACATCCCGAAGACGTCCTCCGGACTGCCGCCGGGGCGCCGGAAGTTGGGGGTTCCGGCGTTCATGAACCCGGTCAGGCACAGCTCGGTCTGACCGCGTTGACAGGACGGACAGCCGCCGCACGCGGGCAGCCAGCACACCAGCACCCGGTCGCCGGCGCTCAGCCCGGTCACCCCGTCGCCCACGTCGACGATCTCGCCCGCGCCCTCGTGGCCGGGGACGAACGGTGCGGGCTGCGGCAGCACCCCGGCCATCGCGGAGAGGTCGGAGTGGCACAGCCCGGTGGCCCTCAGCCGCAGCCGGACCTTGCCGGGGCCGAAGCCCACCGCCTCGATGTCGTCGAGGACTTCGAGCTTGTCCTGTCCCGTCTCGTGCAGTACGGCTGCGCGCACAGCGGCTCCTCGTGATGTCGAGCGTGCGTGATCTCAGGTGTGGCGGGGTCTCAGACGTGGCGTGGTCTCAGTTGTGGCGTGGCCTCAGGTGCGGCGTGGCCTCAGGTGTGGCGTCGTCTCAGGTGTGTTCGACGATGGTGTCGGTGAGGACCGGTGCGTCGTCCCGCTCGACGGCGGTCGCCGTCACCTGGACGCGCCCCTCGTCCTGCCACATCCGGACGCGCAGGGTCTCCCCCGGGTAGGCCACTCCGGCGAAGCGGGTGGTGTACGAGCGCACCCGGTCCACCTCCCCGTCCAGCTCCGTGTCCACGACCGCCTTGAGCACCATCCCGTACGAGCACAGTCCGTGCAGTATGGGCTTCTCGAACCCCGCCAGCTTGGCGAACTCTGGGTCGGCGTGGAGCGGGTTCCAGTCCCCGGAGAGCCGGTAGAGCAGCGCCTGGTCCTCGCGGATGGCCCGCTCCACGGTGCGGTCCGGCTCACGGGCCGGGGGCTCCAGGCGGTCGGAGGGGCCGCGCTCACCGCCGAAGCCGCCCTCGCCCCGGACGAAGATCCGGGTGTCGCAGGTCCACAGCGGGCCGTCCGCGTCGGCCACGTCGGAGCGCAGCACGATGACCGCCGCCTTGCCCTTGTCGTAGACGGCGGCGACCTTCGAGGTCTGGGTGGCGTCCCCGCCGAGCGGGATGGGCCGGTGCAGTTCGACGGTCTGGCCGCCGTGCAGGACGGCGGCGAGGTCGACGTCGATACCGGGTGCGGCCATGCCCCCGGCGACCGCCATCCCGCCGCCCGCGACGGTCGCGAAGCTGGGGAGCACATGGAGCTTGCTCTCCAGGGTGTAGCGGAGTTCCTGGGGGTCGGTGGCGGGGACTCCGGCCCCGATGCCCAGGTGGTAGAGCTGGATGTCCTTCTGCCCCCAGTTGAGAGCCGTGCTCCGGGGTTCGGCCGAGACGGCCTTCACGACATCGATGGGCATAGGGCGACACCACTCCTTGGTCCGCTCGCCGGTCCACGGTCCGAAGACCCCGGCCCGCCCGTCCGCACCGTCGGCCGCGCCGGGGTCGTCGCTGGTCGGCAGGGTCGCGTCGTCCGCGCGGACATGTAGAACGCGTTCTAGCCGATGGCACCCTGTATAGCCCAATCGCCCCGAAGGGGGAAGGGTGTCGACGGCTTGTGCTGACGGGCCGTCAGGTTGTGTCGGCCGGGGTGCCGAAGGCCTGAGGACAAATGTCACGGCCATCCCCCGACATCCGCATCTGCCCAGCTCATACGGGGATCCGTAAGGTCGGACGCATGTATGCCACCGCCGCGCGCATCGAGCGCCTCAAGCCACCGGGCCGCCGGGCCTTCGTGCCCTGGCTCTTCATGCTCACGGGGGACGTACAGGCGCTCTTCAAGGGGAAGACGCCGCTGCCCTGGCTCGGCGGCGCGGGGGTGGCGGCCTTCATCGCGCTCTACCTCACCACCGTCTTCACCGGCCTCGACGAGCGCCGCCGCCACACCAGGACCCCGACGCTGGCGCTCGCCGGGCTGGCGGCGGTCACCTACGCGCTGGGCATCGGCTACGCCGGGAACTGGCTGCTGTGCTTCCCGTTGCTGTCCCTGGCCTCCGGGATCGTGCTGCGCGGGGGGAGGCGGCAGCTGGGGCCCGTCATCCTCGTGCTGTCCGTCTCCTCGGGAGTCATCGCCGGGCTCCGCGGCGGCCCCTCGGACTCGCTCACGGTCTCCTACGGCACCATGCTCTCCGGCCTGGTGACGGCGGCCATCCTGTCGCTCTTCGAGACCGTGGCCCAGCTCCGCGCGACCCGCCAGGAGCTGGCCCGTACGGCGGTGGAGAGGGAACGGCTGCGGTTCTCCCGCGATCTGCACGACCTGCTCGGCCACACCATGTCGGTCGTCGTGGTCAAGGCGGAGGCGGTGCGCCGGCTCGCCCCGAAGAACCTGGAGGCCGCGCTGGGGCAGGCCGCGGACATCGAGGCGGTGGGGCGGCAGGCGCTCACCGAGATCCGCGAGGCGGTGACCGGCTATCGCGAGGGCAGCCTGGCCACCGAGCTGGACCGGGCCCGCTCGGCGCTGGACGCCGCCGGTATCGAGGCCGTCGTCCGCCGCGAGGGGCCACCGCTGGCCCCGCAGACCGAGGCGCTGCTGGGGTGGGTGGTCCGCGAGGGCGTCACCAATGTGGTGCGGCACAGCGGGGCGTCCCGGTGCGAGATCGAGGTGCGCGGCGGCATGGACCGGGTACGGCTGGAGATCACGGACGACGGGGGCGGCGTAGGCTCCCGTGCCACCGGTACGAACCCGGACGGCAGTCCGAAGACCGGCGGTACGGGGCTCAAGGGCCTGGCCGAGCGGCTGTCCACGGCGGGCGGCTCGCTGGAGTCCGGCCCCGCCGGGCGCCGGGGCTTCCGGCTCGTCGCCGAACTGCCGGTGGATACGGAGGACGTGGTGGGGGCCGAGGTCGAAGGAGCCCGGACGGCGTGAACGAGGCGGAAGACGCGAAGGGCGTACGGGACGCGACAGGCGTGATCAAGCTCCTGCTCGCCGAGGACCAGGGGATGATGCGGGGCGCGCTCGCCCTGCTGCTCGGGCTCGAGGACGACTTCGAGATCGTCGCGCAGCTCGGGGACGGGGACGAGATCGTGCCCCGGGCCCTGGAGACCCGGCCCGATGTGGCGCTGCTCGACATCGAGCTGCCCGGCCGCAGCGGTCTGGACGCGGCCGCCGCGCTGCGCGAGGCGCTGCCGGAGTGCCAGGTGCTGATCCTCACCACCTTCGGCCGCCCCGGCTATCTGCGCCGGGCGATGGAGGCGGGAGCGGCCGGGTTCCTGGTCAAGGACGGCCCGGTGGAGGAGCTGGCCGTGGCGATCCGCCGGGTGCTGGCCGGTGAGCGGGTGATCGACCCGGGCCTGGCCGCCGCCGCCCTCAGCGCGGGCCCCAACCCGCTGACCCAGCGCGAGCGCGATGTGCTCGCGGCGGCGGTGGACGGGGCGACGGTGGCGGACATCGCGGCCAAGGTGCACCTCTCCCCCGCCACCGTGCGCAACTATCTCTCCTCGGCCATCGGCAAGACCCAGACCCGCAACCGCATGGAGGCCGTCCGCGCCGCCCGCCAGAACGGCTGGCTGTAAGCCGCTAACAGGAGCCGCCGCGGGCGTCCGCGGCGGCAGGACGGCCATCCATCGGCGTTTCCGCGCGTTTCGGTGGGGCGCAAGACCGAGTAGACCGATAAGGAGATCCCTCGTCGAGACCGGCAACACCGGAGGAGAGCATGACCGACAGCGCCACCAACGTCGCCATCTACGGTCCAGGGTCCATGGGATTACACATCACCAGGCTGCTGCACGAGCGCGGAGTGCCGATCGTCGCCGCGATCACCCGGCCCGGCTCCGACAAGGTGGGCGAGGATCTGGGCACCCTCGCGGGCCTTCCCCCGCTCGGGGTCCCGGTCCGCTGCGACGCCGAGGAGACGCTCGCGGAGACCGCGCCGGACGCCGTGGCGGTCGCCGTCGACACCTATCTCAACCAGGCCATGTACGACATCTACGCGACCATCGTCCGAGCGGGCGCCAATGTGCTCACGCTGGCCGAGGAGATGCTGTACCCGTTCCCGACCTCCGGGGCGCGGGCGCGGCAGCTCGACGAGCTCGCCAAGCGGCACGGGGTCACCGTGACCGGCACCGGACACCAGGACCCCTACTGGGTCGGCCTGGTCTCCGTCCTGGCGGGCTCGGCCCAGACGCTGCACACGGTGGAGGGCGAACTGTCCTGGAACGTGGACGACTTCGGCCCGGCCGTGGCGCGGCAGCAGCATGTCGACAGCACGGTGGCGGAGTTCGGCGAATGGCTCGCGGGCGCCGCCCGGAAACCCACCTTCGGCCGGACCGCGCTCTACGCCCTGGCCGCCGCCATCGGGCTGACTCCGGGGCGGCCGGAGACCCGGACCACGCCCTTCGTCGCCGCGCGGACGACTCCCTGCGCGGCGCTCGGCAAGGACATCGCCGAGGGCAGGCTGCTCGGCTACACCGACACGGACACCCTGCACACCGAGGAGGGCGTGGACCTGGTCATCAGCTCGACCGGCAAGGTGTACGAGGCGGACGAGGCCGACTTCAACGAGTGGCGCACCACCGGGCAGCCGACGCTGCGGCTGCGCAACGACCGGGTGATGACCCGGGACACCACCTGCACCACGCTCATCAACCGGATCCCGGACGTCGTCCGGGCGGAGCCGGGGCTCGTGACCGTCGACCGGCTGCCGCAGCTCCGCTATCAGGCGTCCTTGGGGAAGGCGTCCTCGGGGAACGCTTCCTCGGGGAAGGTGTCCCCTGTGAAGGCGTCCCCGGGCAGGGCAGCCGCCGCCGGTTAGGGCGGCGGCGCGGACGGCTCCGCGCGGCGGCCCCAGCGCCGGTTGTGCCGTTCCAGGAGCAGCAGCAGGTCGATCAGAAAGGCGTCCCGTTCCTCGACCAGTTCGGCCACCGACCGTCCCCCTGCCGCCTCCTCGCTCCCGGTGACCATCCGCTCGTACAGCTCGTCCGTCAGCTCGGGAGCGTCGAGCCTGGTCAGGGGATCGAGCAGCCCCGGGCCGAACTGGTCGAGCATATGGGCCATCCCGCCGGGGCCGCCCGCCAGATGGGAGGTCAGACACGGCCCCAGCAGCGCCCAGCGCAGCCCGGGACCGTGGGCTATCGCGGTGTCCACCTGGCCGACGGTGGCCTCACCGGCGGCGACCATGTGCAGCACCTCGCGCCACAGCGCCTCCTGGAGGCGGTTGGCGATGAACCCGGGCAGCTCCCGGTCCAGGGTCAGGGGCGTCTTCCCGGTGTGGCGGTAGAAGCGTTCGGCCCAGGCGACCGTGGCCGGGTCGGTGGCCCGGCCGCCGACCACCTCCACCAGGGGGATGAGATAGGGCGGGTTGAACGGATGGCCGACCACGAACCGTCCGGGGGTGCGGCACTCCGTCTGCATATCGGTCATGGCGAAACCGGATGTGCTCGAGGCGACCACGACGCCCCGGGGTGCCGCCGCGTCGATCGCGGCCAGCACTCGGACCTTCGTGTCCAGCCGTTCGGGGACGGATTCCTGGACGAAGTCGGCCGCGGACACCGCCTCGGCGAGGGAGCCGGTGAAGCTCAGCCTGTCCCGCCGTGCCCCGTCGGCGAGGCCGAGCCGCTCCACGGCGGGCCAGGCGCGGTCCACCAGCGCGTTCAGTCCGTCGGGGGCGCCCGGCGCGGGGTCATGGGCGATCACGTCGTAGCCCATCCGCAGGAAGTGCGCGGCCCAGCCGCCGCCGATGAGGCCGGTGCCGACGACGGCGACGGTGCGGACCGACTCCGGCTCCCGTATGCCTTCCGGCGCGGGCTTCTCCCGCTTCCCGGCGGCCATCAGCGGACACCGCCCGGGGCGCCCTCGCGCACATCCCGGCACAGCCGCTCGAAGTTGGCCACGTACCGCCGCACATCGTCCTGGGTGTGCTGCACCGACAGGGTGAACTGCTCGGACTTGCCCCACGACGGCAGCAGGACTCCGCCACCCACCTGGTAGAGCCAGTGGGCGCGCCGCCACGGGGCGGGCGAGCGGAGGAAGTCGCGGTAGCCGCGCAGCCGGTCGGTGAAGATGACCGCGCCCTTGGCCCCTGCGGAGACCACACGGCCCGGGATGCCGTAGCGCGCCATCAGCTCGCTCACCCCGGTCACGATGGTGGTGCGCAGGGCCTCCAGATGCGCGTATGCCCCGGGGGTGAGGACTTCCGTCAGCATCGCGCGGGCCGCCGCCATGGTCATCGGGTTGCCGTTGAACGTACCGACCTGCTGGTAGCTGTTGTCCGCGATCAGTTCCATCAGCGCGGCGGTGCCGCCGATGGCCCCGCAGGGGAGCCCGCCGCCGAGCGCCTTGGCCAGGCACACCAGGTCGGGGGTGACGCCGAGCAGTTCGGTGGCTCCGCCGGGTGCCACCGCCAGACCCGTCTTCACCTCGTCGTAGGCGAGATACGCGCCGTGGGCGTGCAGCAGGTCGCGCAGTGCGGCGAGGTAGCCCGGGGGCGGGAGCACCACGCCGATGTTCAGCATCACGGGCTCGACGATCATTCCGGCGATGGAATCCGGGTTCTCCTCCAGTGCGGTGCGCACCGCGTCGATGTCGCCGAACGGCACGGCGAGCGTCAGATCGGCGGACTCCGGTAAGTACGCCGGCCCGGACGGCACCGAGCGCGGCCGGTGGTCCGGTCCGATGTCACCCTGCTCCGGGAGGGGAAACGTGGACACCTGAACCGAGTCGTGGTGTCCGTGGTAGGCCCCCTCCACCTTGATGATCTTCTTGCGGCCGGTGGCCACCCGCATCAGGTGGACGGCGTCCATGGTGGCCTCGGTCCCGGAGTTGCCGAACCGCCACAGCGGCAGGCCGAACCGTTCCGCCAACAGCCGTGAGACGGCGATCAGATCCTCGGTCGGCAGGCCGAAGTGGGTGCCGAGACGCGCCCGCCGCTCGACCGCGCCGACGATGGCCGGGTGGGCGTGGCCCGCCAGATTGGCCCCGAAACCGCCGTGCAGATCGACGTACTCCGTGCCGTCGGCGTCCCGGACCCGCCCGCCCTCGCCCCGCTCGATCCAGATCGCACCGGGCTCGGCGTCCTGCCAGGACGAGGCGACGCCCCCGGCGAGGGTGGCACGCGCGGCCTCCCGCAGCTCGAACGACCGCCGCATCCGGTCGACGAGCCGCTGCTCCGAGGCCTCGATGAGCTTGCCCAGCTGGGCGAGATCCCGCTCTTCCGCTCGTGTGGTTGGCGCACTGGTCATGATCCACCTCTCACGGAGCAACGGCGCTCCGAGCGCCCGGACGGCCAGATCGGACTCCAGATCGGACTATGGATCGTCGGCACCGGGAATCAGTGGGGGCTGGATACCCGGACCGCGGTCGAACCGCTGCCCCACACCGGGAAAGTCAAGTGATTTCCCTAGGCGAAACCGGCTTAAATGCGAATGAACGGCCCGTCAAGAGGTCGTGGCCCCCGGGCACCGTGAACCGGTGGCGGGGGGTGCGGCAGGATGAGCGGGTGACTCAGTCTGCTGCCGCCGCCGCGCCCGCGGCCCCCGACCGCACCGTGCTCGACGCCTTCGAGGCGGCGAAGGGCTTCATGCCTCTGGACGAGGGGCTCGCCCTGTACGCCGCGGCCGTGCGGGCGGCGGCGCCGGGGCTGCCGCTGGTGGAGGTCGGCACGTACTGCGGGCGCTCCACGATCCTGCTGGCCGACGCCGCCCGCGCGGCCGGGACGGTCGCCGTGACCGTGGACCACCACCGGGGCTCCGAGGAGCAGCAGCCGGGCTGGGAGTACCACGACCCGGAGGTGGTGGACCCGGAGGTGGGGCGGATGGACACGCTGCCCACCTTCCGCCGCACCCTCCACCGGGCGCGCCTCGAGGACCACGTCATCGCCATGGTCGGACGGTCCCCGCAGGTCGCGGCGGTGTGGGGGAAGCCGGTCGGGCTGGTGTTCATCGACGGCGGGCACACCGACGAGCACGCGAACGCCGACTACGAGGGCTGGGCGCCGCATGTCGCGCCGGGCGGGCTGCTGGTGATCCACGACGTCTTCCCCGATCCGGCCGACGGCGGCCAGGCGCCGTACCGGATCTACCGCCGCGCGCTCGCCTCCGGCGCGTTCACCGAGGTCTCCGCCACCCGCTCACTCCGCGTCCTGCGCCGCACCGCGGCCGCCACGCCCGCCTGAGCGCGAGGGCGCGCGCGGCTCGTCCTCCGATGGCCGCCCCGACGGCCGCCCCGACGGCGGACGGCGGCCGACGCCCCCGCCCGGCACCCGGCGCGTATCGGCCGGGCCGCTACCATCGCCCGCGTGTCCAACGGCAGCTTTTTCCCAGAGCCCGGTCGTCGCCGCGGCACCCTCGCCATCGTGCTGGTGGCGCTGATACCGACCTGCTTCGTCGGCTGGCTGCTGTGGAGTTCGCTGGGCGGTTCGAAGGACGACGGGACGGGCGGGACCGGCGGGCCCACGACCTCCTCGACGTCCTCCCCGCCGCCCCCGCCGTCCGGCGCGTCCGCACCACCCGCCCCGCCCGGGGAGTCCGGAAAGCCCGGAAAGCCCGGGGAGCCCGGTAAGCCCCTCAAGGGCAAGGTCGTGGTGATCGACCCCGGACACAATCCGCGCAATCGCGACCACCCCTCGCAGATCGCCCGGCTCGTGGACATCGGCACCGAGACGAAGGAGTGCGACACCACGGGTACGGCCACCAACTCCGGCTACCCCGAGGCGTCCTTCACCCTCGATGTGGCTCGCCGCGCCCGCACCCTGCTCGAAGCGCGCGGCGCCACCGTGCGGTTCACCCAGGACGGCGACCGGCCGTACGGGCCGTGCGTGGACGAGCGCGCGGAGATCGGCAACAAGGCCCACGCCGACGCCGCGGTCTCCGTGCACGCGGACGGCGCGGCCGCCGGGGAGCGCGGCTTCCATGTGATCCTGCCCAAGTCCGTACGGGGCGGCGGCGCGGACACCTCCGCCATCACCGCGCCCTCCCGCCGGCTCGGCGAGCGGCTGCGCGCCGATTTCGCCGAGGCCACCGGGAGCGCGCCCGCACAGTACATCGGCGACGGCAGCGGGTTGGACGTCCGGGGCGACCTGGGCGGGCTCAACCTCTCCACCGTCCCCAAGGTGTTCATCGAGTGCGGCAATATGCGCGACTCCCAGGACGCCGCCGAACTGACCGATACGGCGTGGCGCGAGCGCGCGGCGCGTGGTATCGCACAGGGCATTACGGACTTCTTGAGCGAGTAGCGCCGCCACAACCGAACGGGAGGTCACGACCGGGATACCGATGGGACACCCCCGGTCTCCGGCGACGGATTCACCCGTACGATGGGGCCCACCCCCGACGCCTTCGCGCTATCGCGCCTGGCGGCAGCGCTCGTACAGACGAAACCGACAAAGGACCTCACGTTGAACATCCGCTCGCTCACTCGAGGCGACGGCGTGGTGATCGGAGCAGCGGTGTTGCTGTTCATCGCCTCCTTCCTCGACTTCTACACCGTCGACTGCGGCGGTAGCAGCTTCTGCAAGGACGCCGGTGAGAACGGATGGAAGTCCGACTTCTTCCCCGTACTGCCATCCATCTTCCTGGCCGGCGTGATCGCCGCGGCGCTCATCGTCGCCGCACGTTTCCAGCCCGCGGGCCGCAACCTCTTCGGGCTCTCGCTCGAGCAGTGGGGCTCGGCGCTCGCGGTCTTCGCGGCCTGGAGCTCGCTGTGGACGATCATCGGTGGCCCGGACGGAGTCGACAAGGGCGTCGGGCAGATCCTCGGCCTGATCGCCACCCTGGCGATGGCGGCCGTCGCGCTGCTCTCCCAGCGCGTCCCGGCCCTCAAGGCCCCGCTGATGAACGCCTCCGCCCCGGCCCCGTCCCCGTACGGCGCCCAGGGCCCGCAGCCGGGGTACGGCTACCCGGGTCCGGGCGGTGCCCAGCCCGGCGCCCCCGCGCCGTACGGTGCCCCGCAGCCCGGCCAGCCCGGTCAGCCGCAGCCCGGCCAGTCCTTCGGCGGCCAGCAGGCTCCGGCCCCCACCCCGCCGGCCGCGGGTGGCGGGGACTTCGCCCCGTTCTGGTTCGCGGTGCCGGTGGCCCGTCCGCTGTACGCGGAGGACGGTTCGTCGAGCACCATCGCCGAACTGGCCCCCGGCACCTGGTACCTCGCGGTGGAGCAGCGCGGTCAGGCGCTGGTCGCCCAGACGCAGGACGGCCGCCGCGGTGTGCTCCAGGACACCACGGGGATCCAGCGCGGCTGACCCGCGCATGCGCGTCGCATGACTTGACCGTGTGCGTCGCATGACATGGCAACGGCCCCTCGCCCGGAACGCTCGGGCGAGGGGCCGTTGCCATGTGCGGCCCCGGCCCGTACAGTCCGGCCGGTGTGCGGCTGACGTGCCGTCAGCCGCCGTTCTCCACCCTGTCCGGCGGAACGAGGGGGCTTGACATGCGGCTCGGCCTGGCGCTCGGCTACTGGGGCCGCGGCCCCGACCCCCACCATCTGGAACTCGCCCGGGAGGCGGAGCGGCTGGGCTACCACTCGGTGTGGACCGCCGAGTCCTGGGGCTCGGACGCCTTCACCCCGCTCACCTGGCTCGCCGCCCACACCACCCGGATCGCGCTCGGCACGGCGGTGGCGCAGATGGCCGCCCGCACCCCCACCGCCACCGCGATGCAGGCGCTCACCCTGGACCATCTCTCCGGCGGCCGGATGATGCTGGGGCTGGGGCTGTCCGGGCCGCAGGTGGTCGAGGGCTGGTACGGGCGCCCGTTCCCCAAGAGCCCGCTGACGGCGACCCGGGAGTATGTCGAGGTCATCCGGCAGGTGCTGAACCGCGAGGCCCCGGTGCGGCTCGACGGGCGCTACCACCCGCACCCCTACGCCGGGCCGGACGCCACCGGCCTCGGCAAACCCCTCAAGCCCATCGTCCATCCGCTGCGCGCCGACCTCCCGGTGCTGCTCGGGGCGGAAGGGCCCAAGAACATCGCACAGACCGTGCGCATCGCCGACGGCTGGCTGCCGCTGTACTGGTCGCCGTCGCGGACGGAGCTCTACCAGGCGACACTGGCCGACGCCCGGGACGGCTTCATGGTGGCGCCGATGACACAGGTACGGGTGTGCGCCGATGTGGCGGAGGGGCTGAAGCCGGTCAAGGCGATGCTCGGCTTCTACATCGGCGGAATGGGCCACGCGGCCCGGAACTTCCACGCCGATCTGATGGCCCGCTTCGGCTACGAGGCCGAGGCGCGCCGGGTGCAGGAGCTGTTCCTGGCGGGGCGGCGCGCGGAGGCGATCGAGGCCGTGCCGGACGCCTTCGCCGATGAGATCTCGCTGGTCGGGCCGCGTGAGCGGATCGCGGAGCGGCTGGAGTTGTGGCGCAAGGGCCCGATCACGGATCTGCTGGCGCTGGCGCCGGACCTTGGGACGCTGCGGGTGCTGGCGGAGCTGGCGGGCTGAAACACGGACTGGAGCGTGTCGTATGGGTGTGCCGCGGGGCTGAGTTTGGCTCCGCGTCGCGGGGCAACCCGTGAGGTATGTCACGAAGTTATCGCCACGGAAGCAATCAGGCGGCGACCGTCGTGGCGGTCGTCGCGGACGTCATGGCCGTCATCCTCGGCCTCTGGATCCTGTTCGCCCTTCTCGATGCCAACCGCGCCAACGACCTCGTCACGGTGGTCCATGACGCGGCGAGCTGGCTCGCGAGCTGGTCCCATGACCTCTTCACGATGGACACGGACTGGCTCCGGACCGTCCTCAACTACGGCCTCCCGGCCGTGGTGTACCTCTTCATCGGCCACGCCATCGCGGGCCGACTCCGCCGCGGCTAGCGGGCACCTGCTGGGCCGTGCCGCCTGCGGCGGGCCACGCGGCGGAGCCGCATATCGATGCTTCCCCCTCCCCGCCCCTTCCCACAACTGGGGCTGAAGCCCCAGCCCCCGGGGCAGTGCCCCGACCTGCCACCGATCGCCCGCGGCGCCGTCGTGGCCGATCGCGCCCACGCGGCGGAGCCGCATATCGGCACAGCCCCGCGCCCCTTCGGGGCGCGTCCGACTTCCGCCGATGGCTCCGCCCCGAAGGGGCGCGGGGAACTGCGCGACCGGCCACGACGCCGTCGCGGGTGATCGACAGCGCACTGGACCCCGGGGGTCTGGGGCGTCAGCCCCAGTTTCGGGAAGGGGCGGGTAGGGGAACAGCCCGCCGCAGGCGCCGAGACCCGTCGGCTACGACCTAGGCGCAGCAGTCCGAGTCCAAGCCCCGCGGCAGGCGCTCACCGCCGAAGACGGCCGTCGTCGCCTCGTCACCACCCAGCGCCGCCACGGCGAGCAGCAGCGACCCCGCCGTCCAGGTCGTGCGCTCCTCCGGCCAGACCGCGTCGTCCTCGAAGACGTAGCCGGTCCAGTACATGCCGTCCTCGGCGCGCAGCGTCGGCTGGATCCACCGCAGGATGTCCACCGCGCGGTCGGACTCCCCCATCGCCCACAGCGCGAGCGCCAGTTCGCAGCTCTCGCCGCCGGTGACCCAGGGGTTGGGGGAGACACAGCGCACCCCGAGCCCGGGGACCACGAAGCGGTCCCAGCCCTCCTCGATGCGCTCCTTGGCGGCGGCGCCGGTGACCGCGCCGCCGAGGACCGGGTAGTACCAGTCCATCGAGTAGCGGTGCTTGTCCAGGAACCGCTCGGGGTGGTGGCGTATGGCATGGCCGAGCAGCCCGGCCGACAGCTCCCAGTCGGGCTGGGGCTCCTCGCGGTGTTCCGCGATGGCCAGGGCGCAGCGCAGCGCCTGGTAGACGGAGGAGGAGCCGGTCAGCAGGGCGTCGGGGTCCACGGTGCCGTCGGCGCGGTGCCGCCAGCCGATCTGGCCGCCGCTCTGCTGGAGCCCGAGCACGAACTCGACGGCGGCGAAGACGGTGGGCCAGCTCTGGTCGAGGAAGGCGTCGTCGCCCGTGGAGAGGTAGTGGTGCCAGGCGCCGACCGCCACGTAGGCGCAGAAGTTGGACTCCCGGCCGCGGTCGGTGGGGTCGGCGGCGGCCACGCCGTCCGGGGTGTCGGGGTAGGCCGCGTACCAGGAGCCGTCGGGGTTCTGGTGCCGGGCCAGCCAGCGGTAGGCGGCCGTGGCGCGCTCGTGCTCGCCCGCCGCGTCCAGCGCCATCGCGGATTCGATGTGGTCCCAGGGGTCGAGGTGGTGGCCGCGGAACCACGGTATGGCGCCGTCCGCGCGCTGGACGGCGGCGATGCCCTCGACCGTGCGCAGCACCTGCTCGGGGCTGAGCACCCCGGGCAGCGCGAGCCGTTCGGTGCGGGGGCCGGGGCGGGGGCCGGGGCGCGGTCCGAGGGCCGTCACGCCCGGTCCTCGCGCGGGGCGTGGGGCTTGGTCGCGTACGCCACGAAGCTCTTGCCGATGACGGGGTTCAGGGCGCGCTCGGCGAGCCGCGTGGCCAGCGGCTTCTTCATGATGTCCCACACCAGCAGCTGGTGGTACGCGCGCACCGGGAGCGCCTTGTCGTTGTCCACTCCGAAGGCGCACTTGAGCCACCAGTAGGGGCTGTGCAGCCCGTGGGCGTGGTGGGTGCCGTACGGCCGCAGTCCGGCCTCGCGCATCTTCTCCAGCAGCTCATCGGCGCGGTAGATGCGGATGTGGCCGCCCTCGACCTCGTGGTAGGCGTCCGACAGCGCCCAGCAGACCTTCTCGGGGCCGTAGCGGGGCACGGTGACGGCGATCCGGCCGCCGGGCCTGAGTACCCGCACCATCTCGGCGAGCACGCCCTTGTCGTCCGGTATGTGCTCCATCACCTCGGAGATGATGACCACGTCGAAGCTGTCGTCGGGGAAGGGCAGGGCGAGGGCGTCGCCCTCCATGGCGGTGGCGGTGGCGCCCGCCGGGGCCTCACCGGCCTCCTTCATGGCGGCGAACCACTTGGCCACCTCGCGTATCTCCTCGCCGTTGCGGTCGAGCGCCACGACCTGGGCGCCGCGCCGGTAGCACTCGAAGGCGTGCCGTCCGGCGCCACAGCCGAGGTCGAGGACGCGATCGCCGGGGGCGAGGGGGAAGCGGGAGAAATCGACGGTCAGCACGGGGGTCTGCTTTCGTCCGGCGGATTCGTGAGGCGGGAGAGGTCGGGGGCGGGAGGCGTCAGGGGGTCGGGAGAGACACGGGCGGAGCCGGGGCTCAGCGGCGGGCGGCGGCGGTCCGCGCCGAGGCGCCGATCGCCCGGCGGTACTGCTCGACGGTGCCGCGGGCGGCCTGTTCCCAGGTGAAGCGCCGCAGCACCCGTTCCCGCCCGGCCGCGCCCAGCCGCCGTCTGAGGTCGGCGTCGCCCAGCAGCCGGATCAGGGCCGCGGCGAGCGCGTCGGCGTCGCCGGGCGGTACGGCCAGACAGGTCTCGCCGTCGACCCCGGCGACCTCGGGTATGGCGCCGCCGGTGGTGGCGACCAGCGGGGTGCCGGTGGCCATGGCCTCGGCGGCGGGCAGCGAGAACCCCTCGTACAGCGAGGGAACGCAGGCGATCTGGGCGCCGCGCACCAGGTCCACCAGTTCGGCGTCGCTGATGCCCTTGACGAACTCGACGGCGCCCTCGAGCCCGTGGCGCGCCATGGTGGCGGCCACCGGCCCCTCCTCCGGCCGCTTGCCGACGACGACCAGATGCGCCCCGGGGTTCTCGGTGCGGACCTTGGCGAGCGCCTCGATCAGATACACCAGGCCCTTCAGCGGTACGTCCGCGCTGGAGGTGGTGACGATGCGGCCGGGGACCTCCGGGACGGCGGGGTCGGGCGAGAACAGGCCGGTGTCCGCGCCGATGTGCACCACATGGATCCGGTCCGGGCGCACCCCGAGGTCGTCCGCGATCTCCCGGCGGGAGGAACCGGAGACGGTGAGCACCGAGGGCAGCCGCCGGGCCACCCGCTTCTGCATCCGGGTGAAGCCGTACCAGCGGCGTACGGAGAACCGGCGCTTCCAGCCGGCGGCGGCGTCCAGCTCCAGCCGGCGGTCGACGGTGATCGGGTGGTGGATGGTGGTCACCAGCGGGAAGCCGAGCTTCTCCAGGCCCAGCAGCCCGTAGCCCAGGGTCTGGTTGTCGTGGACGACGTCGAACTGGCCGGGGCGCGCGGCGAGATGGCGGCGGGCGCGCAGGCTGAAGGTGAGCGGCTCGGGGAAGCCGCCGGTCCACATGGTGGAGACCTCCAGGGCGTCGATCCAGTCCCGGTACTCGTCCCGCCGGGGGGTGCGGAACGGGTCGGGCTGGCGGTAGAGGTCCAGGCTGGGCAGCTCGGTGAGGGTGACGCCCTCCTCGGTGTCGAGCACCGGGTACGGCTGGGCGCCGATGACCTCGACGGTGTGGCCGAGCCGGGCGAGTTCGCGGGAGAGGTGGCGCACATAGACGCCCTGGCCCCCGCAGAACGGATTCCCCTTGTAGCTGAGCAGCGCGATGCGCAGCGGCCGTTCCCCGGCGGCGGTGGGGGGTGCTGCTCGAAGCGGGTCGGCCCCGGTCTCCTGCGCGGCCTCTGCGGTCACTCGCGCCCCCTCCTTGGTGCAGTTCAGCGGGAGCGTATCCGCTTCCGTTTATCTAGAACAAGTTTCACTAACGCATCCCCTGAGGAGTCACGAAGATACCTGCCCCGGGCGACCTCTCCAGGACCGGGGCAGGTGATCCCTACCACTCGGTAGCCGGGGCCTGAGGAGAAGTTGACGACGGAGGTGCGCACCGCGCGCGGCCCCGCCGACGCGACCCCGGCCCGCCGCTCGACAGCAACCTGCCTCAACTGCGCGGACACGGGCGCTTCGGGGAGGACCCGCGCTAGCCTAGAACGAGTTCCAGTGACTCGCAGGCCCGGGACGGTCCTGTCATCATGCACGATGTCCGCTTGTCGCCGACCCGCAGACGCAACACATTCGAAGTGGGACAAATGACCGCAGAAGTCAAGCCGGCCGCCCTCCAGCTGACCGAGCGGCAGGAGGCGCGCCGCCGGCGCATCCTGCACGCGAGCGCCCGGCTGGCCAGCCGGGGCGGCTTCGACGCGGTCCAGATGCGCGAGGTCGCGGAGAACTCCGGAGTGGCGCTCGGCACCCTCTACCGCTACTTCCCCTCCAAGGTCCATCTGCTGGTCGCCACGATGCAGGATCAGCTCCAGCACATGCACGAGACGCTGCGCAAGCGGCCGCCGACCGAGGAGGAACCGGCCGCCCGGGTCGCCCAGACGCTGATGCGCGCCTTCCGCGCACTCCAGCGCGAACCCCATCTGGCCGACGCGATGGTGCGCGCGCTCACCTTCGCCGACCGGTCGGTCAGCCCGGAGGTGGACACGGTCTCCCGGCTCACCACCGCGATCATCCTCGATGCGATGGGCCTGGACGAGGCCCCGACCGCCGAGCAGCTCTCGGCGGTCCGCGTCATCGAGCACACCTGGCATTCGGCGCTGATCACCTGGCTCTCGGGACGTGCCTCGATCGCCCAGGTGAAGATCGACATCGAGACCGTCTGCCGTCTGATCGACCTCACCGCTCCCACCTCGGCCCGATAGCCGGACGGACGGTACATCAGGGGCGCGCACGCCAATTCCTGCGCCCCTTCGAGCTTCTGGAAAGAGTTTGTGCGCCCTCGCGCCCCCCATTGGCTCAAATTCCGCGTTCACGCCCTACCCAATCCCGGTATTCATGAACGGCGCGCGACAGAGCGACAACGGCGCGCGACGAGAGAAGGCATCGTGGGGGTGGAGAAGTTCGTGATCCGATTACTTCTGGTACACGAGTCAGGATTGCTGCGGTCGGCCCTGGCATCCGTCATAGGGGCCGAACCAGACATCGAGGCGGCCGGGTGCTCCTGGCCCGACGCGCGTAGCAGAGCCCGTTCCTTACGGCCGCAGGTGTGCGTGGTGGACACGGACAGCCCGGCGGCCGACAAGGCGGCGCGGAAGGGCGAGTGGGGGAAGTTCGTGGCGTCCGCCTCCGGGGAGGGCGGGGACTGCGGCCTGCTGGTGCTGGTCAACTCGGAGCGGCCGGGCCCGCTGCGCCGCGCGCATGAGGCCCGGGCGCTCGGCTATGTCGACAAGGACGCCCCGCCACAGCGGCTGATCGAGGCCATCCGGCAGGTGGCGAAGAAGGAGCGGTACGTGGACGACGCGCTCGGCTACGGCTTCCTCCAGGCGGCCAAGATCCCGCTGACCGAGCGGGAGTTGGGCGTGCTGTCGCTGGCCGCCGACGGCGCCTCCATACCGGAGATCGCCCGCACGCTGCATCTGTCCACCGGGACGATCCGCAACTACCTGGCCGCGATCACCCGGAAGACCGGGGCGCGCAACCGCGTGGACGCCATACGGATATCGCAGTGCGAGGGCTGGGTCTGACTACCGCGGTACGAGGGCCGCTGAGCCGGCGGGCGGCGGCCAGGAGAGCTATTCGTCGGGGGGAAAGACCTGTTCACCGGTTTCCGACAGCCGGATGGCGATCGCCTCGACCGGGCAGCCCTCGGCCGCCGCCAGCACCGCCTCGGAAGCGTCGGCCTCCGTCTCGACCGGATGCGACTGCCGCGCCCCGTCGAGCCGGAAGCCGCCGGGGGCGGTGCTCACGCACATCCCCGAGCCGATGCACACGCCGCGGTCCACCTCGATCCGCCAGCGGTCCCCCATCAGCTCGGCTCCCCGTCCCACCCCTGGGGCAGGTGGATCATCTTGTGCTCCAGGTACGCGGAGAACCCCTCCGGGCCGAACTCCCTGCCCAGACCCGAGTTCTTGTAGCCGCCGAACGGCCCGAGCATGTCGAGGCTGAAGGTGTTGACCGAGTAGGTGCCGGTGCGGACGCGCCGTGCGAAGTCGATGCCGTGCCCGACGTCCGCCGTCCAGACGGAGCCGGACAGCCCGTAGTCGGAGTCATTGGCGATCCGGGCCGCCTCCTCCTCGTCCCCGTACGGCAGCAGACAGATCACCGGGCCGAAGATCTCCTCACGGGCGATCCGCATATCGTTGCCGACGTCGCCGAAGAGCGTGGGCTCCACGTACCAGCCGGTCTGCTGGGCCTCCGGACGGCCGCCGCCGGTCAGCACCTTGGCGCCCTCCCGCTGGCCCAGCGCGATGTAGTCCAGCGAACGGCGCTGCTGCCGCCGCGCCACCAGCGGCCCGACCTGGGTGGCCGGATCCAGCGGGTCGCCGACGACCAGGGCGGAGGCAGCGGCCGCGAACCGCTCGGCGATCTCGTCGTAGTGAGCGCGCGGCGCGAGGATCCGGGTCTGGGCCACACACGCCTGTCCGTTGTTCATCCAGGCGTTGGGCACGATCCCGGCGACGGCCGCGTCCAGGTCCGCGTCCGGCAGGATCACCGCGGCCGACTTGCCGCCCAGTTCCAGCGTGACCCGGGTCAACTGGCGCGAGGCCACCTCCATCACCCGCTTGCCGGCCGCGACCGAGCCGGTGAACGACACCTTGTCCACGCCCGGGTGGCCGACCAGGTACTCGCTGACCTCGCGGTCGGCCGGAAGGATCGACAGCACCCCCTCGGGCAGCCCCGCCTCGGCCGCGATCTCCGCCAGGATGTAGGAGTCCAGCGGCGTCTCGGGGGACGGTTTGAGGATCACCGAGCACCCCGCGAGCAGCGCGGGCGCCAGCTTCGCGGCCGCCACGAACTGCGGTACGTTCCACGGCACCACGGCCGCGACCACCCCGACCGGCTCCCGCCGCACCAGCAGCGGGCCGAGCACCCCGGCCCGCCGCTCCTCGTAGACGAAGTCGCGGGCCACGGTGATGGCGGCGTCCCACACCATCATCGCGCCGAGCGCCTGGGCGAGGACGCTCCAGGAGTACGGGGAGCCGTTCTGCGCGCTGATGACCCGGGCGATCTCCTCATGGCGTACGGCGATGGCGTCCTTGATCCGGGTGACCACCGCGATCCGCTCGTCCAGGCTGGTCCGGGCCCAGGGGCCCTCGTCGAACGCCGTCCGCGCCGCCGTGACGGCCCGGTCCACATCGGCGCGCGAGGCGTGTGGCACCCGGCCGATGATCTGCTCGGTGTGCGGCGAGACGACCTCGATGGTGTCCTCGCCCGCCGGATCGGCCAGCGCGCCGCCGATGAAGAGCTGCCCGTGCTCGATGAGGTCGTTCATCGCTGATGCCTTCCGGCCGATGACTGAGGGTGATCCCCGCCAATGGAGGCGGCCAATATCTGACGCTGCATCAGAACTGATACCAGTTCTAGCTATAGTGGGCAATGCTTGTGTCGAGGAGAGGGGGAGCCGATGGCGCAGGTGACGCGGGTGACCGACCATGGCGGCGGAGTGTGGAGCATCCCGGTCCCGATCCCCGACAACCCGCTCGGGCACACCCTGGTCCACCTCCTCGACACCGACCGCGGCCCCGTCCTGATCGACACCGGCTGGGACGACCCCACGGCCTGGGACACCCTCACCGCCGGGCTCGCCGCGTGCGGCGCCTCCGTCTCCGATGTCCACGGCGTCCTCGTCACCCATCACCACCCCGACCACCACGGGCTGTCCGGCCAGGTGCGGGAGGCGTCCGGGGCGTGGATCGCCATGCACACCGCCGACGCCCAGATCGTCCGGCGCACCCGGGAGGCCGAGCCCTCCCGCTGGCTGGACTACCTGGAGGAGAAGCTCGCCGCGGCCGGGGCGCCCGAGGAGCATCTGGCCCCGCTGCGCGCCACCCGCGCGTCCGGCCGTACGCGCCTCCCGGGGCAGCGGGCCGCGCTCCCCGACCGCGAGATCGTCCCCGGTGAACTCCTCGATCTGGCGGGCCGGCGGCTGCGCGCCATCTGGACCCCCGGCCACACCCCCGGCCATGTCTGCCTCCACCTCGAAGAGGCCCATCCGGCGGCCGGTGAGGGCCCGTCCGGCCATGGGCGCCTGTTCTCCGGGGACCATCTGCTGCCCGAGATCACCCCCCATATCGGGCTCTACGAGGACCCCGACGACATGACGGTCACCGATCCGCTCGGCGACTACCTCGACTCCCTCGAACGCGTCGCCGCCCTCACCCCCGCCGAGGTGCTCCCCGCCCATCAGTACGCCTTCACCGACGCCCCGGCGCGGGTGCGGGCGCTGCTGGACCACCACGAGGAGCGGCTGGCCGGGCTGCTGGCGCTGCTCACCACCCCGCTCACCCCGTGGCGGCTGGCCGAGGCCATGGAGTGGAACCGCCCGTGGGAGCAGATCCCCTTCGGCTCCCGCAATATCGCGGTCTCGGAAGCGGAGGCGCATCTGCGCCGGCTGGTGAAGCTGGGCAGGGCGGAAGCGGTGCCGGGGAGCAATCCGGTGATGTACCAAGCGATTTGAGTGACGTATGGGGTGCCCGTCCGACGAACCGGAAGCTAGCCTTACCCGGCCCGGCGCACACCGCCGCACACAGCCGCGCCCCCCGTAACAGCCGTATCAGCAGGAGCATGCGTGACGAGCCCCACCCGCGATTCCGACCCGATACCAGGACCCACGGCCGACCCGACACCGCCCCCGGGCTGCCCCGCCCACTCCAGCCGGGCCCCGGCCGGGTACGGGCTCGAGTCGCTGCACGGCCCCGAGTTCGCCGCCGACCCGTCCGCCACCTACGCCCGCCTGCGGGAACACGGACGCATCGCGCCCGTGGAGCTGGCCCCCGGCGTCCCCGTCTCGCTCGTCACCAGCTATCAGACCGCGCTGGACATCCTGCGCGGCCCCGAGACGTTCTCCAAGGACGCGCGCCACTGGCAGGCGCTCACCGACGGCACCATCCCCATGGACAACCCCGTGGTGCCGATGATGATGTACCGGCCGAACGCGCTGTGCAGCGACGGCGAGGAGCACCACCGGCTGCGCTCGGCGATCTCCGACACCCTCGACCGCCTGGACATCCACGCGCTGCGCCGCTACGTGGAGCGGAGCGCCGACTTCCTTATCGACCTCTTCGGCCCCAAGGGCGAGGCCGATCTGCTCAAGGAGTACTCCGCCCGGCTCCCCCTGCTGGTCTTCAACCAGCTCTTCGGCTGCCCGCCCGAGCTGAGCGACAAGCTGGTGCGGGCGCTCTCGGCGCTCTTCGACATCACCGAGGACTCCGAGCAGGCCAACGCGCTCCTCGCGGAGACCCTTTTCCAGCTCATCGCCCTCAAGCGGGAGAACCCGGGCCCGGACATGACGTCCTGGCTGATCGCCCACCCCGCCGAGCTCACCGACGAGGAGCTGATCCACCAGATCGTCGTCCTCGTCGGCGCGGGCACCCAGCCCCAGCAGAACCTGATCTGCAACGGGCTGCTGCTCCTGCTGTCGGACGAACGGTTCCGGGGCGATCTCGCGGGCGGCACCATGCTGATCGAGGACGCGCTCAACGAGGTCCTGTGGAAGGACCCGCCGCTGGCCAACTTCTGCGTCCACTACCCGCGCCATGACGTCACGGTCGACGGACACCGGCTGTCCAAGGGCGACCCCGTCGTCATCAGCCTCGCGGCCGCCAACAACGACCCGTATCTGCTGTCGAACCGGCGCGGCAACCGGGCCCATCTGGCGTGGAGCGCGGGCCCCCACACCTGCCCCGCGAAGGACCCGGCCCAGCTGATCGCCTCCGTCGCCATCGAGAAGCTGCTCGACCGCCTGCCCGATCTCGAACTCGCCGTTCCCGCCGAGCGGTTGGAGTGGCGGCCCGGCCCCTTCCACCGGGCCCTGGCCGCGCTGCCGGTGCGCTTTCCGCGGACCGCCGCCAAGTCCGATGAGGCGCTGGCCGAGATGGCGGCGGCGGCCACCGCGGCCATCTCGGGAGCCGTGGGCAGGACGCCCACGGTCACCCGCGCGGACACCCCGGACGACGACGGCCCCGGCGGGACCACGCCCTCGCCGGACACCGCGACCGCCACCACGGAGCCGCAGCCGGAGCCCGAATCCGGCGCCGAACACGAGGCCCGGCGCCGCTGGTGGAAGTCCCTGGCCCAGTGGTGGCGCCGCGGGTAGCGGACGGCCGCCGGGAGCGCGGGCCGGGCGGGGGCACGGCGCTATCGGATTGCCGGGTGCTGCCCGGCCGCGTAGCGTCGCGGCGCATGACCCCGACGCTGCGCACCGCGCGCCTGCTGCTCGAGCCGTACCGGCCCGAGGACGAGGACGCCTTCGTGGCGCTGTTCCAGGACCGGCGGGTGTGCCGCTGGCTGGGGGACGGCAGACTCGCCCCGGAGGCCGAGGACCGGGCGCTGTTCGGGCGGATCCTCACCAAGGTCTACGCCCGGCGGCTGTTCGACGTATGGGCCGTCCGCGAGGACGGCCGGTACGTCGGCCACGCCGAGATCAAGCCGACCGAGGCCGTCGGCGGCCACGAGATCGTCTACGCGCTGGCGCCGGAGGCGTGGGGGCGCGGTCTGGGGACCGAGCTGGTCGAGGCGGTCGTCGGCCACGGCTTCGGCGCGCTCGGGCTGAGTGAGGTGCACGCCACGGTCATGGCGGCCAACGAGGCGTCGATGGCCCTGCTCACCCGGCTCGGCTTCGCGCACCGCCGTGATATCGAGGAGGAGGACGGCACGACGACGCGCTGTCTCGCGGTCGTCCGGGACGCAGGCCGTCGATCGGCCCCATCCGTGGGCGGCTGAAGGCGCCCGACAAGTCGGCGGATAAGCTGTCCGTAAACTTCATACGCGTCCGATCGGGGGAAGCCGGTGCGATTCCGGCGCTGACCCGCAACCGTGAGCGCGTCCCGCGGGGCGTGCGAGCCGGAACACCCGGGCGGGCGCGACGACGCAGGCTCCCGCCGCCGGACGACCGGTGGCGGCACCGTCGAGGTATGCGGAGCTGAGCCGGGTGCCAGGCGTGCCGCGGAGGGTTCCGCGTGCGGCGCGGCTGGACGGCCGTGCGCGGCTGCGTGCGCCCGTCCACCGACCGAGAGGCACCACAGCCATGAACATTCGCCGCAGCGTGGCGGCTCTTTCCCTCTGCGCCGCACTGGGCGCGGCCGCCGCGCCTGCCGCCGTGGCCGACGACGGCCCGGCCGGGCGTGCCAAGGGGCTCTACGGCGCCAAGGACCCGAAGTTCGACGGGGTGTGGCGGCAGTCGCTGGCGCTGCTCGCCCAGGACGCGGTGGGCGTCACCCCGGCGAAGTCGGCCATCGACTGGCTGGCCGGGCAGAGTTGCGCGGACGGCGGCTTCGCGGCGTACCGCGCGGACACCTCCAAGGCGTGCGACCCGAAGAAGGGCGAGTTCACGGACGCGACGGCGGCGGCGGTCCAGGCGCTGGCCGCGGTGGGCGGGCGCTCCGGCACCGTGGAGAAGGGCATCGGCTGGCTGAAGCGCCACCAGAACGAGGACGGCGGCTGGGGCATGAACCCGGGCGGCCCGAGCGACGCCAACTCCACCGCGGCGGCGGTCGGCGCCTTCGCCGCCACCGGCCAGGACCCGGCGAAGGTGACGTCGGCCCCGGGCAAGGGCGGCAAGACCCCGTACGACGCACTGCTCGGCCTCCAGCTGGACTGCTCGGCGAAGGCGGCGGAGCGCGGGGCGTTCGCGTATACGGCCGCCAAGGGCAAGCCCGTCGCCAATGAGCTGGCCACCGCGAGCGCCGCGCTGGCCGCGCGGGGCAAGGGCTTCGTCTTCGAGACCGTCGGCAAGGACAGCGGCGCCGGGCCGAAGCCGCTGCGCTGCGCGGGCGGAAAGGGCGGAGCCGGTTCGCCCGAGGACGCCGCCGAGGCCGCCCTGGCCCATCTCTCCCGCGTCATGTCCGACAGCGGTACGCATCTGAAGTCCGCGATGCCCGGCGCCAAGGACCAGCCCGACTTCGGCGGTACGGCCGACGCCGTGATCGCGCTCGCCGCCGGGGAACACAGCGCGGCCGCGAGCAAGCCCCTCCAGTGGCTTCAGAGCAAGGACAGCGGCGCGGCGGCCTGGGCCAAGGGCGACCCCGGCGCCCTCGCCAAACTGGTCCTCGCGGCCCACGCGGCCGGTGCCAACCCCCGTGACTTCGGCGGCACCGACCTCGTACAGCGGCTGAACGCCACCGGCCCGAAGCCCGAGGCGGCGGCCCCGGGCGCGGAGTCGGACGGAAGCGGTAAGAGCGAGAAGAAGGACGACGGCGGCGGCGGGGTCGGCGGCGTCTGGTGGACGGTCGGCGTCTGCGCGGTCGCCGGTATGGGCATCGGCTTCCTCCTGAGCGGCCGGAAGAGGCGGCAGCTTTGACCCCACGCAGGTATGCGGCCCCGACCCGCCCCCGGGCGGCTTGGGTCCCGCGCATCCACGCGGCCCGGCTGTCGCTGCCCGTCGTCGCCCCGCTCTCCGCCCTGTTCGCGATACTCGGCCTGTTCGCGATGCTCGGCGCGGCGCCCGCGCAGGCCGCCGACGGGTATCGCTACTGGTCGTTCTGGCAGCGGGGCGGGGGCGGCGGCAGTTGGAGCTATGCCACGCAGGGGCCCTCCTCCGCGCGGCCCGGTGATGGCGACATGATCGGCTTCCGTTACGCGGTCAGCGAGGACTCGGACGACGCCACCCGGCCGCGCGGCATGGCCGACTTCGCCGCCGTCTGCGCCGACACCCCGGCCACGGACGGCACCAAACGGGTCGCGGTGGTCATCGACTTCGGTACGGCCACCGACGCACCCGACCGCCGGACGCCGCCCGCACCCCGTACCGAGTGCGCACGGGTCGGGAAGGACGCGTCCGCCGGGGATGCGCTCGCCGCCGTCGCGAAGCCGCTGCGCTACAACTCCACGGCGCTGCTGTGCGCCATCTCCGGCTATCCGGAGACGGGCTGCGGGGACAAGGTGGACACCTCCGTGGACGCCCACGCCGCTCCCAAGGGCGACGGCGGCAAGGCGGACGACGGCGGCTCGGGCCCCTCGGCGGGGCTGATCGGCGGGCTCGCCGCCGTCGTGCTGCTGGGCGCCGCGGCGGTCTGGCAGGCGCGCCGCCGTCGCGTATGAGCACACGGAAGACCGCCATGGCAGCGCGCACCACGCCCGAGGCCACCGCCCCGCGCCACCGCGGCGCCGGGTTCCGCGTCCGGCCAACCGGCAGTACCCCGCGCGGCGGAAGCGCCCTGCACGCCGGGGCCTGGTGGCTGTGGGCGCTCGGGCTGGCCACGGCCGCGTCCCGGACCACCAACCCGCTGCTGCTCGGGCTGCTCATCGCGGTCGCGGGCTATGTGGTGGCCGTGCGCCGCACGGACGCGCCATGGGCCCGCTCGTACACGGCGTTCCTCAAGCTGGGTCTCGTGGTGCTGGCCATCCGGCTGTTCTTCGCGGTCTTCTTCGGTTCGCCGATCCCCGGGACGCGGGTGCTCTTCACGCTCCCCGAAGTCCCGCTGCCCCACTGGGCGCAGGGGGTGCGCGTCGGCGGCCGGGTGTCGGCCGAGGGGTTGGTGTTCGCGCTGTACGACGGGTTGCGGCTGGCCACCCTGCTGATCTGCGTCGGCGCCGCGAACGCCCTCGCCAGCCCGGCACGGCTGCTCAAGTCGCTGCCCGGCGCGCTCTATGAGGCCGGGGTCGCGGTCGTGGTGGCGATGACCTTCGCACCCCATCTGGTGGCGGACGTGACTCGGCTGCGCTCGGCCCGTAGGCTGCGCGGCCGCCCCGACCGCGGGGTGAAGGCACTGCTCCAGGTCGGGCTGCCGGTGCTGGAGGGCGCGCTGGAACGCTCGGTGGCCCTGGCGGCGGCGATGGACGCACGCGGCTACGGCCGCACCGCCCAGGTCCCGCCCGCCGTCGCCCGTACCACCACCGCGCTGACGCTGGGCGGGCTGCTCGGCGTCTGCTGCGGTACGTACGGCCTGCTCGCGGCCGAGGGCGCGGGCTACGGACTGCCGCTGCTGCTGGCCGGACTGGCCGCCGCGCTCGGCGGTCTGTGGCTGGGCGGCCGCCGCTCGGTGCGCAGCCGCTACCGCCCGGACCGCTGGGGCGTACGGGCGTGGCTGGTGGCGGGGTCGGGAGCGGCGGTCGCGGCACTGATGATCCGGGCCGCCTCCTACTCCCCCGAGGCCCTTCAGCCATCGGTCGTCCCACTCATTGCCCCGACCCTGCCGCTGTGGCCCGCGGCGGCGGTGCTCCTGGGCCTGCTCCCGGCCGTCGCGTCCCCGGCACCGGCACCGGCACCAGCCCGCGAACCGGCCCCGCCGGACAAGGCTCCCGCCAAACCGGCCCACGCCCGGGACCGGCAGCGCCCGGAATCCCCCGGCCCCGACACCCGGTCCCCGGCCAAGCGGCACCCGCGACCCGACGACGCGGCCACGGATCCGCCCCCGGACACCGCGCCCGCACCGGTACCGCCCCCAGCCACGAACCGCGAACCGGCCCCGCCGGAAGACGCCCCCACCGAACCGGACCGCGCCCGGGACCGGCGACGCCCCGAGCCCCCGTACCCCGGCGCCCGGCCCGCCACCGAGCCGCACCCGCGGCCCGACGACGCGGCCCCCGACAACCACCCCACCCCCGAAACCCCGCCCCGCGCCGAAGGCGATGCGCGAGCCGAGGCGGGGCCCGAGGAGGGCAGTACGCAGTGATCCGCTTTGAGCAGGTGTCGGTCCACTACGACGGTGCGGCGCGGCCCGCCCTCGCGGGGGTGGATCTGACCGTCCCCGAGGGCGAGCTGTGTCTGCTCGTGGGCCCGTCCGGGGTCGGCAAGTCGACACTCCTCGGGGCCGTCTCCGGTCTCGTACCGCATTTCACCGGTGGCACCCTGCGCGGCCGCGTCACCGTCGCGGGCCGGGACACCCGCACCTACAAGCCGCGCGAACTCGCCGACGTCGTCGGCACCGTGGGCCAGGATCCGCTCGCGCACTTCGTCACCGACACCGTCGAGGACGAGTTGGCGTACGGCATGGAGTCGCTCGGCACCGCCCCGGACACCATGCGCCGCCGGGTCGAGGAGACGCTTGACCTGCTGGGCCTCGCCGAGCTGCGGGACCGTCCCATCGCCACGCTCTCCGGCGGGCAGCGGCAGCGCGTGGCGATCGGCTCGGTGCTCACCACCCACCCCCGCGTCCTGGTCCTCGACGAGCCGACCTCGGCGCTGGACCCCGCCGCGGCGGAGGAAGTGCTGGCCGTGTTGCAGCGGCTGGTGCACGACCTGGGCACCACGGTCCTGATGGCCGAACACCGCCTCGAGCGCGTGGCGCAGTACGCGGACCAGATGATCCTGCTCTCCTCCCCCGGCGCCGCCCCGCTGACCGGCGCACCGGCCGAGCTGCTGCCGGTGTCGCCCGTCCAGCCGCCCGTGGTGGCACTGGGCGGCCTCGCGGGGTGGCCGGCGCCGGTGCCGCTGTCCGTACGGGACGCCCGCCGCAAGGCGGGGCCGCTGCGGGAACGGCTCGCGCCGCTCACCCCGCGGCCGGTGGCCGATCCGCCGCCGGGCGGCCCGGTGGGCGAGGTCGCGCGGCTGTCCGTACGGCACGGCCGGGTGGAGGCGCTGCGCGGGGTGGACCTGACGGTGCGGCCGGGCGAGACGGTGGCGCTGATGGGACGCAACGGGGCGGGCAAGTCCACGCTTCTGGCGAGCCTGGTCGGGCTGCACGAACCCGCCTCGGGCTCGGTGCGGGTCGGCCCGGACCGGGTCGTACCGCACCGCACCCGCCCCGCCCGGCTCCTGCGCCAGGTGGGCCTCGTACCACAGGAGCCGCGCGACCTGCTCTACGCGGACACGGTCGCCGCCGAGTGCGCGGCGGCCGACCAGGACGCGGGCGCCGCGCCCGGCACCTGCCGTGAGCTGGTCGGCCGGCTGCTGCCGGAGGTGGCGGACACCGCCCATCCGCGCGACCTTTCGGAAGGACAGCGGCTGGCGCTCGCCCTGTCCGTCATCCTCACCGCCCGGCCGCCCCTGCTGCTGCTCGACGAGCCCACCCGCGGGCTCGACTACGCGGCGAAGGCGCGCCTGGTGGAGGTGGTACGCGGGCTGGCCGCGGACGGCCACGCGACCGTACTGGCCACCCACGATGTGGAGCTCGCGGCCGAACTCGCCCACCGCGTCGTCATCCTGGCCGAGGGCGAGGTGGTCGCGGACGGCCCCACGGCGGAGGTGGTGGTCTCCTCCCCCGCCTTCGCCCCACAGGTGGCCAAGGTGCTGGCCCCACTGCCGTGGCTGACGGTGCCGCAGGTACGCGAGGCACTGGCCCTGGAGGAAGCCCCATGAGCCGGACCGCGCCGAGCGGACCCCACCGGGCAGCGCGGGAAAGCGGCGGCGGGACGAAGGCCATACGCCTCGGCCCGCGCTCGGTGGCGGCGCTCGCGCTCGTCTCCGCGATCGGTGTCGTCGCCTTCGGCTGGCCGCTGTTCGCCCCGGGCGACTCGGGGATCACCACCCACGCCGCCGACGCGCCCTGGCTGTTCGCCGCGCTGCTCCCGCTCCTGCTGGCCGTCGTCGTGGCGACCATCGCGGACACCGGCCTGGACGCCAAGGCCGTCGCGATGCTCGGGGTGCTGGCGGCGGCCGGGGCGGCCCTGCGTCCGCTGGGCGCGGGGACGGCCGGGATCGAGCCGATGTTCTTCCTGATGGTGCTCTCGGGACGGGTGCTGGGCCCCGGTTTCGGCTTCGTCCTCGGCGCGGTGTCGATGTTCGCGTCCGCGCTGCTCACGGGCGGGGTGGGCCCGTGGATGCCGTTCCAGATGCTGGCGATGGGGTGGGTGGCGATGGGCGCGGGGCTGCTCCCCGGCGCCGCCCGGCCGCCCGGCCGGGCGGAGTCGCTGCTGCTCGCGGGGTACGGGGCGGTGGCGTCCGTGGCCTACGGAACGGTCATGAACCTCCAGGGCTGGACCCTGATGCAGGGCATGGCCTCGGGCATCTCCTACGTCCCCGGCGACCCACTCGGCGAGAACCTCGCCCGCTTCGTGGCGTACTGCCTGGCCACCTCGCTGGGCTGGGACCTGCCGCGCGCCCTGGTCACGATGGTGCTCACCCTCACCCTCGGCGGACCGGTGCTGCGAGCGCTGCGCCGCGCCACCCGCCGCGCGGCGTTCGAGGCGCCGGTGGCCTTCGAGGACGGGTAACGGGCGGGCCCGGCGCGTTGTCCGCACCGGGCCCTCGATCACTCCTGCTGGTGGGGCGTCAGCTCTGGTGGAAGACGCTGGCGTCCCACTGGGCAACCCACCTGCCGTCACCGAACCCCAGGTTGGCCGTGCACTTATAGGTGTCACCGTCGCAGTTCAGGGCGGTCACCGGCACCGGCGCCGCGGCCTCCCGCGGAGCCTTGACCGTCTTCGCCGACGCGGTGGGCACGGCATTGGCCACCGCCTGGTGGAACACATTGGCGTTCCACTGGGCGACCCACCTGCCGTCACCGAACTGAAGCCCGGCGGTGCACTTGTAGGTGTCCCCGTCACAGGTGAGGGTCGTGACCGGAACCGGGGCCGCGGCGCCGCGCGGCGCGTCCGCCGACCGGGCGGCCCGCTGTTGGCTCGCCGCGCTCTGGTGGAATACGTTCACATTCCACTGCGCGACCCACCTTCCGTCACCGAACCGCAGGCCGGCCGTGCATGTGTAGGTATCGCCGTCGCAATTGAGGCTGGTCACGGGGACGGGCGCGGCGTTGGCCGCCGGGGCGACCGCCGTGGCGGCCAGTGCCAGGGCTCCCAGCCCCAGGAACGTACCGGTGAGCATTCGGCGAGCTGACATGTCGTCGCTTCCCTTCGACTCCGGCCACACAAGGTGCAATTGATGGCAAAACCATCTCAAGTGGCCAATCCGATGACATCCCAGAGATTAGCTGCCCTTCCATACTTTTCATCTGCTCGTACTACATGAACTCATATGCGACATAGCCCCCGTGACGGCGAGGGCGGTCACCCGTGGATTGACGATTCCAGGCATACGAAAACGGCGGCGCCCCAAGGGGCACCGCCGAAAAATCGTTACCGCCGAAATCCAACCCTAGGATTCCGGTCGATCAGCGCTCGCCCATAGCCACACTCTCGCCGATGGCGGGGCGCGGCTGGAATCGTCCTCCGGGCTGCGGACGGGCCAGTAGGGTGCGCGGGGTGAACGAACCTGCTTCCCGTCTCCCGAGCACCTTCCGCCTCATCGTCACGGGGGGAGGCACCGGCGGCCACACGTACCCCGCGCTCACCGCGGTCCGGGCGTTGCAGGCCCGGCTGGCGGCCGAGGGCCGCGCGCTCGATGTCCTCTGGATCGGCACGCCTGACGGACTGGAGGCCCGCGTCGCCCCGGCCGAGGGCATCGCCTTCAAGACGGTCGCGACGGGCAAGATCCGCCGGTCCGCGAACCCGCTCAAGATGATCAGCCCGGCGAATGTCAAGGACATGGCACGGGTGCCGCTCGGTGTCGCTCAGGCCCGCAAGATCGTGTCGAACTTCCGGCCGGATGTCGTCCTCGCGACCGGCGGGTACGTCGCCGTCCCGGCCGGTCTGGCGGCACGGATGTGCAAGCGTCCACTGGTGCTCCATGAGCAGACCGTGCGGCTCGGGCTGGCGAACCGGAAGCTGGCCGGGTCGGCGGCGCGCATCGCCGTGTCGTCGGAGTCGACGCTCCCGCTCCTCCCGGAGGCCGTACGGCCCGCGGCCGTCGTCACGGGGAACCCGATCCGGCCGGAGGTCCTGACCGGGCACGCCGATAAGGCAGTCGCCGCCCTCGGGCTGGTCGGCTTCGACCGTGGGCTCCCGACGCTGTACGTCACCGGCGGCGCGCAGGGCGCGCAACAGATCAACAGCGTAATCCGGGACGCGCTCCCGTGGCTGCTGGAGCGCGCGAACGTAGTGCACCAGTGCGGGCCGGCGAACGTCGAGGCCCTGCATGCGAGCGCATCGGCGCTCCCGCCGTATCTCGCGGGGCGGTACTACCTCACCGGGTTCGTCGGCCCGGAGCTGCCCGACGTCCTAGCGCTCGCCGACGTCGTGGTATCCCGCAGCGGCGCCGGCACTCTGGCGGAGCTCACCGCCCTCGGCAAGCCTGCCGTGTTCGTGCCGCTCGCCTCCTCGGCGGGAAACGAGCAGGCGCACAACGCCCAGCACCTCGAGGACGCCGGCGCCGCAGTCGCGCTCACCGGGGAGATCACCGCAGCGCGGTTGCAGGAGGCGCTTGGGCCACTGCTCACCGACCCGGCGCGGCGCGTGGGGATGGCGGAAGCGGCCCGGGCACACGGACGGCCGGACGCGGCGGACAGGCTCGTGGACGTGCTCCTGTCCGTCGCGGCCAGCGGCTGACCGGCCGGGCCGGGGCATGATGTGCCCGTCCAGGCGCTCGGAACCCGTCAGCGCATCGGGCAGGGGATTGTCGGGCGGATGCGGTTCGCAGTGCATGCGACGACCTGGACCGAGGCGAATCCGGTACCCCGCAAGTACCACCCACCGACGACATCGCCGCCCCAGCCGAGCCGGTCATCCGCTGCCGCGAACCACTCGGCCTGCCGGGCCGAGTTCTTGTCGTGGTCGGTGAGGAAGGACGGGCTTAAGTCGCTGACCTGGTCTCTGTACCAGGCGGAGGCTTTGTCGGGTGCCTCGAAGGTGCCCTTGATCATTCTGGCCGGGCGGAGCAGCCAGTGAGGTACCTCCAGCGGCGGTACCTCGCTCGCCATGAAGGCAGGACTGGCCGCCGCGATCTGTTTCCACTCCTGGGGCGAGATATCCCGCACGACGAGGTGCGGCGGCCGCCGGGCGGACTCGTCGTCGTACGTGCGGCGCTCTCCGGTCCAGCGGTAACAGTGCCAGTGAGCCGGCATGACCGGGGGCGGAGCCGTCATCTGGGATACCTCCTGGTAATGGGAGCGGCCCGCCCCAGGCCGGGTGGATCTGTCCAGGGCAGGCCGCCGCTTATCTATGGCGCTTGACGCTGGTTACCTCGCGTACTGGCGGCCGTCGTCCGAGTCGCCGGGCGTCCCGCCGCTCGGCGACGGGGCGTTCGTGTCCGGCATGGTGTTGCCGTCTTCCGGGTCCTGGCGGACGACGGCGTGTTGTAATCGCATGGGGTCTCCTGTGAGTTCACTCGCGCAGGGGTGTCCCCGCGCGATTGCGCGGTGCTCGTCCCGGCCACTGGCCTGCAAGCGGGAGGCCGGGGCGAGCTTTCCTGAATGGGGACTCCGACCTTGCGATCCCCAAATCGGGGCCGGAGTCCTTGCCCTGCGGCGGCTACGCCTGGGCCGCGCCTACCGCAGGGGGCTTGGAGGGCGGGCCGCTGGGGCCGTGGTCCGGTACGGGGGCCCGGACCACCAGCGACCCACCCGGCTTATGGGATGGGGGCGACCGCGAAGCAGAGCCAGACCGCGAGCAGCCCGGCCCGCGTAGCGGTCGACCGCCCACGGTGCTGCCTCATGCGCCCTCCGCCGACCGGGCCAGCCGTGCTGCCGTCTCGTAGGCGCTGAGGAGTTGCTCGCCGGTCTCGCATACGGCGCCGGGCGTCCAGCAGGCCGGGCAGCCCGCAGCGTGCTCGATAGCCGTCCGCCACGCCTCCTCAGCGTCCAAGGCGACATCGGTCCGCTCGCCGCCCGCCATCAGTAGCGCGCCTGCGGCCTGGCCCAGAACGCCGCGTTGGAGCCACGCGGGCGGCCATGCTGCGGGCAGTCGACGCTGCGGGTGATCAATCGCACTTCATCTCACCCCAGACCTGCTTGCCCCAGCGGTATCGGTCCGTCCCCCATCGGTCCGTGAGGGCATCGACCAACAGCAGCCCCCGGCCTCGGGTGTTGTCGCCGTTGGAGTCCGTCCGCATGTAGGGAACGTTGCGCGAGCGGTCCACAACGCCGAAGCGGACTAACTTCTCGGTGGGCCGGGTGACGACGACCCGGATGGATTCCAGTCGGGCGTGGTCGACGGCGTTGGAGACCAGCTCCGTGATGACCGTCTCGGCGTCCTCGATCAGGTCCTCCAGGTGCCAGGCCGCCAGGGCGGTGCGTACGAGCTTGCGGGCGATGGCGGCGCTCTCCGGCCCCCGGGGGAGCGTCTGGGAGTACCCGGGGTGCCCCGTAGGGCGGGACTCGACAGTCACAGTCATCAGGACCTCGGATGGGTGTGTGAACCGCTCGCCGGGTTTCCCCGGGAGCGGCGGGTTCCTTGGCCAAGTCAACGACCCGCTCCGCTCCGATTGGAGGAAAAGTCCGCTGGATGTACATCCGGGCCGACCGGAAATTTCTGTGCGATCCCTGCTAACCGAGGGGGACTCGGTCACTACCGTGGGTATGTGGAGGAGAACGAGCGCCTCGGCAGCGCCGTGCGGAAGCGCGCCTTCAAGCAGCACGAGTTAGCCGACGCGGTGAACACTCAGTTGATCAACAACGGGTACGAGGGCACAGTCAGCGACCGGACAGTCCGCAACTGGCTGACTGGAAAAACGAGATGGCCCCACCCCCGGCAGCGCGAGGCACTAGAGGCAGTATTCGGACAGACCGCCGAGGAGCTGGGCTTCCGCCCACCGGCGAGACGACGACGATCCTCGACTCCTCCGGAGGACCCTGTGGACCGTAGGAACTTCCTCACAGGCGCGACCGGTACGACGGCGTCGGTGGTCGTCCCCTTCGTCGGTGCGCCTCCGAAGGTGGGCACGTCCGACGTCATCCGGCTCCGCTCGGGCCTGGACGCCCTGATGGCTCTGGACGACACCCGGGGAGGCCACGAGAGCCTGGAACGAGCGGCGCTCGCCGGAGCCGAAGACGCACTGGCCAAGCAGAAACTCTCCGCTACCCAACGCATCCGCCAGAGGCTCTTCTCGGTGGCCGCCGACTACACTGCCACGGCCGCCTGGAGCGCCCTGGACGCCCGGCAGGGAGACCGTGCTCAGGCCCTCCTCGGCCGCGCCCTGTACCTCGCCGGGATGGGCCGGGACCCTATCGTGGAGATGAGGGTCTGGAACTCGTACGCCATGCTCGCGCACCAGCGTGGCGAGCACGCCGAGGCGGTGGACTCCGGCCTCGCCGCCCAGACCACGGCCATCACGAAGCGAGACCCCTTCTTCGCCTCCCTGGCCCACGCCCGGACGGCTGTTGGCCACTCCCACCGCGGCGACCGGCAGGCCGCCCTGCGGTCCCTGGGGCACGCTCAGGACGCCCTGGGGAAGGCGTCGCTAGACGATCCCCGGCCGAGTTGGATCGCATTCTACGGCCAGGCCGAGCTGACCGCGATGACCGCCATCGTCCGGGACCGGATCGGCGACTCGGCAAAGGCCGAGGCGGCCTCACACAAGGCCCTGGCCTCCATACCCGAGCAGTTCCGCAGGAACAGGGCTCTGGCCACCACACGACTCGCCTTGGCCCAGATCCACCAGCGGGACATCGACCAGGCGTGCTCCACGGCCTCCATCATCTTCGAGCTGATGGCCGACTCGCCCATCCCGGGCCGGATGCGGTCCCTTCTCGGCGACTTCTACCGGGACTTGATCACCCTTGCGCCGGACGCGGCGGTCGCCCGAGAGTGGGGGGACCGCTTCCGAACCGAATGGAGCCGAGCTTGAACGCGCCCGAGCTGGTGGTCCGCCGCTTCACGCACAAGGACCTCCCGCAGATTCGCCAGGCCCTGATCGGCATCCACAGGGACGCGTACGCGGACGCGATGGATGACGAGTTCAACCAGCGCTTCCCCTGGTTCGTGGACCACTGGGGCGGTCACCCGGAGTTTTCCTGCATCATCGCGTTCGACGGCGACGAAGCGGTGGGCTTCGCCTACGGCGCCCCGGCCAACCCCGGTCGTGAGTGGTGGCGCGAACATCTTGACCCGGTCCCGGAGAAGAGCCGCACGTTCTCCTTCTCCGAGATGGCCGTCCGTACGAAGTGGCGCAAGAAGGGACTGGCCGAGTGGCTGACCCGCGCGCTGATGGAGGAGCGGGACGAAGACCTCGTGGTCCTGCTCGCCGACACGAAGCACCCCCGGGTCCAGGCCCTGTACGAGGACTGGGGCTTCCGGAAGGTCGGGGAGCGTCAGCCCTTCCCGGACTCCCCGGTCTACGCCGTCATGCTCGCCGAGTTGCCCCTGTCCTGACCCCGAAGACTCTGTTGCTGAATTGGCGGCAGGGGTGCGGGGCAGTTCGGCATGATCGTCGGTGCGGTCGTCCTGTCTGCCCTGACCGCAGGGGGTTGGTGTGGTGTCCATGCGGCCGATGGGGTTGCCGCCCGTTCCTGAACAGACCGCGAGGACGGCCCGCGCCGCTTTCCCTGGCGGCAGCCTGCCTATGCGCCTGCGTGATCACCTTGGCGAGGTGTTCAACGACGCGTTGTTCGCCGATGCGTTTCCCGGCCGTGGGGCTCCCGCCCAGTCCCCTGCCGTGCTCGCTCTGGTGACGGTGCTGCAGTTCACCGAGAACCTCACCGACCGGCAGGCTGCGGACGCGTCGCGGGACCGTCTGTCATGGAAGTACGCGCTGGGCACGGAGCTGTCCGATGCCGGCTTCGACTTCTCCGCGCTGTCGAAGTTCCGTGCCCGGCTGGTCGGGCACTGCCGTGAAGCCGGGCTGATCAAGGCCGGTGGCAAACAGCGCACCGACTCCACCCACGTGATCAGGGCGGTCCGCGACCTGAACCGCACCGAACTGGCAGGGGAGAGCGTGCGGGCCGCTCTGGAGGCTCTGGCCGTCGCGGCGCCGTCCTGGCTGGCCGGGGTGATCGACGTCGCCGAGTTCGCCGAACGCTACGGGCCGCGCATCGAGGGCTGGACGATGCCGCGCTCGAAGACCAAGCGGGACCGGCTCGCGCAGGTCTTCGGCCAGGACGCGCTGGCCTTGTGCCGGGCCGCCTGGTCCGACACCGCCCCGGTGTGGGTCCGCGAGATCGAGGCGGTGGCCCTGTTGCGGCAGGTACTGGTGCAGAACTTCACCATCCGTGCCGATGCCCGGGGACGGGAGGTGATCAAGAAGCGGGACGCAGACGACGAGGGCGTCCCGCCCGGCCATATCCGCCTGGCCTCCCCCTACGACCCCGATGCCCGCTGGTCGGCCAAGGGCGACGAGGTGTTCTGGACGGGCTACAAGGTCCACCTCACCGAGACCTGCGACATTCAAGCCGAAGCCGAAGTCGGCGTGCCGCGACTGATCACCGATGTGCACACCACCACGGCGACGGTTCCCGACGTCAAGACCACCGTGCCCATCCAGCAGAACCTGGCCGAGCGGCAGGTCGCCCCGGGCGAGCACTACCTCGACTCCGGATACCCCTCCGTCGACCTGGTCGTGGAAGCGGCAGGCCGGGGCATCAGCATGGTCACTCCGCTATTGGTCGACCACTCGCCCCAGGCCAAGGCCGCCGAGGGCTTCGACAAGAGCGCGTTCCGCATCGACTGGAAGGCCCGTCAGGTCCGCTGCCCCCAGGGCGCCACCAGTGCCGGCTGGTACCCGGTCACCCGGCACGGCCGCGACGCCATCGTGATCGACTTCGCCCGCGCCGACTGCCGTCCCTGCCCCTCCCGGACCGCATGCACCACCTCCGTCCGCGGCACCCGCATGCTCACCCTGCGGCCGCGTGAACTCCACGAACGCACCACCGCGGCCCGCGCCGAGCAGCACACCAAGTCCTGGAGAACCAAGTACGCCCTCCGCGCGGGCATCGAGGGAACCGTCAACCAGGCCCTCGACGTCACCGGCATCCGCCGGGCCCGCTACCGCGGCCTGCCGAAAGTCACCCTCCAGCACGCCTTCTCCGCAACGGCCCTCAACATCGTCAGACTCGACGCCTGGTGGACCACCGACCCACTACGCAAGCCCAGCACCAGCCGACTCGAGCGCCTCCAGCTGCCAGCTCGCTGGCTGAGGCGTTCCAGCCGGGTGGAGCGGGGTTTGCTTAGCGGGTCGGTGGTCCATGGGAACGCATCGCCAAGGACGCCATGGCCGCTGTCCAGCGCGGTCGGGACGCCGCGGCCGGCGACTCGTGCTCCTGGTCACGGCTGCACCAGGATGAGCACGGCCACGAACGCCTCGATCACTCCCACGAGCAGCCAGAACCGCACGGACGCCATCATGTGCCGCCGTGTGTCCACACAGGCCGACTTCGGTTTGTCCGGCAGGTACACCACGGGCACATGCTGCCCGGTCGGCAGTCCCAGCCCGCCGCCGGTCACGCGGGGTTTGAACTCCACCTGTTGCCCGCGCATGTCGGTGAAGGCGATGACGGGGACCCAGTGGCCGTCCCCGTGGCTGCTGGCGTCACTCTTCACGTGCACCTGTCCGACGACGACGCCGCTGGTGCGGATCCCGTGCTGTCGTAACTCCCGCATTCGTACGTTGCTCCGCAGCGCGCCCACGAAACACAGCACCGCCAACACCGCAAACACGTAACCCACAACAGCTCCTGTCCCACCGCCAGTTCACCGTCGGAGGGAAGGACGCCCTGCGGCGCAGCCTAGTTGCCACCTGTAGGGACCGGCCCCGCCGAGGTACGCACCGGCCCCCCTGTGCTCGCGCGGCTGACCATGCCGTGGCGCCACGAGAGCACAGCCAGGTACTGCGGCTCTGTGAGTTGGAACGACCGTCACCCCACACCCCTGCAGCCAATTCAGCAGCAGAGTCCCCGAACGCACGAAAGCGCCCCGACCTCCCGGGCTGGTACCGCTTGGCGGGAGCCGGAGAGGTGGCCCGCCCCGTGCCCTAGGGGCGCCGCCGTGTTGGCCGGGTTCAGCGGCACCTTCGTGGCGAAGGCGGCGAACTTCACGTAGAGGCCCCCGCCCGCCGGGTGGCGGCCGGAGTCCGACCCCGACCGCCACTCGCCCCCCTACAGCCGCTGAATGATCGTGCCCGTGGCCAGCGCACCTCCCGCGCACATCGTGATGAGCGCGAACTCCTTGTCCGCGCGCTCCAGTTCATGCAGCGCCGTCGTGATCAAGCGCGCCCCCGTGGCCCCCACCGGGTGTCCCAGGGCGATCGCGCCGCCGTTCACGTTCACCTTCTCCAGGTTCTGTTCGAAGACCTGCGCCCAGGACAGCACCACCGAGGCGAACGCCTCGTTGATCTCGATCAGGTCGATGTCCTTCAGGGTCATCCCGGCCTTGCCCAGGACCGCCTTCGTGGCGTCGATCGGGCCGTCCAGGTGGAAGTGCGGATCGGTGCCGACCAGGGCCTGGGCCACGATGCGGGCGCGGGGGCGGAGTTTGAGGGCGCGGGCCATGCGTTTGGAGGCCCACAGGACCGCGCAGGCGCCGTCGGAGATCTGGGAGGAGTTGCCCGCGGTGTGCACGGCGGTGGGCATGATGGGCTTGAGCCCGGCCAGCGCGTCCATGCTGGTGTCGCGCGGGCCCTCGTCCCGGTCGACGGCGCGCCACATGCCCTCGCCGGCCGTCTGCTCCTCCTCGGTCGTGGGCACCTGCACGGCGAAGGTCTCGCGCTTGAACCGTTCCTCGGCCCAGGCGCGTGCCGCCCGCTCCTGGGAGATCAGCCCGAGGGCGTCCACGTTCTCGCGGGTCAGGCCGCGATTGCGGGCGATGCGCTCGGCGGCCTGGAACTGATTGGGCAGGTCCACGTTCCACTCCTCGGGGAACGGTTTGCCCGGGCCGTGTTTGGAGCCGCTGCCCAGCGGCACCCGCGACATGGCCTCGACGCCGCAGCCGATGCCGATGTCGATGACACCGGTGGCGACCATGTTGGCGACCATATGATTGGCTTGCTGCGAAGAGCCGCACTGACAGTCCACCGTCGTGGCCGCGGTCTCGTACGGCAGTCCCATCGTCAGCCAGGCGGTGCGCGCGGGGTTCATCGACTGCTCCCCGGCGTGGGTGACGGTGCCGCCGACGATCTGCTCGACGCAGTCGGGCTGAATGCCGGTGCGGGCGAGGAGTTCGCGGTAGGTCTCGCCGAGCAGATAGGCGGGGTGGAGGTTGGCGAGCGCGCCTCCGCGCTTGCCGATGGGCGTGCGGACGGCTTCGACGATGACGGGTTCGGCGGCCATGGCTGTCTCGTCCTCTCATCGCATCCACGGGGCTCCCGGCAGCGCCCGCAGTCAGAACTAGTACGCGTTCTAGTTCTTCAGCTCAGTCTGCTGAGACCCGACCCGGGGGCGCAAGGGTTGTGCAGGGGTTGCGCGGACCAACAGGCGCATCGATCCCCCGAAACAATGGCCGCGATTTCTCTTGCTACTTGTAGAACCCGTTACTACCTTGCGGACACTTCTGATAGGCCGTCAGATCTCTGGAGTGGCCGATGTCCTGCCCAGCGCTCCCCGAAGGCTTTGACCTCACCGACCCCGACCTCCATCAGCATCGGGTGCCACTCCCGGAGCTCGCCCGGCTGCGGCAGACGGCGCCCGTGTGCTGGATCCCCCAGCCACACGGCGTGGCCGGCTTCGACGACGACGGCTACTGGGCCGTCACCCGCCACGCCGATGTCAAGGAGGTCTCCACCCGGCCGGAGATCTTCTCCTCCCACGCCAACACCGCGATCATCCGCTTCAACGAGCACATCCAGCGCGATCAGATCGACGTCCAGAAGCTGATCATGCTGAACATGGACCCGCCCGAGCACACCAGGGTCCGCCAGATCGTCCAGCGCGGCTTCACCCCGCGCGCCATCCGCGCCCTCGAGGACGCCCTGCGCGACCGCGCCACCCGCATCGTGGCCGGGGCCAGGGAGAGCGGCAGCGGGGACTTCGTCACCGATGTGGCCTGCGAACTGCCGCTGCAAGCGATCGCCGAGCTGATCGGCATCCCCCAGCAGGACCGGTCCAAGATCTTCGACTGGTCCAACAAGATGGTCGCGTACGACGATCCCGAACTGGCCATCACCGAGGAGATCGGCGCCGAGTCGGCCATGGAGCTGATCTCGTACTCCATGAACCTCGCCGCCGACCGCAAGGCGTGCCCGGCCAAGGACATCGTCAGCCGGCTGGTGGCCGCCGAGGACGAGGGCAATCTGGGCTCGGACGAGTTCGGCTTCTTCGTACTGCTGCTCGCCGTCGCCGGGAACGAGACCACGCGCAACGCCATCAGCCACGGGATGCACGCCTTCCTCACCCACCCCGACCAGTGGGAGCTGTTCAAGGCCGAGCGCCCCGCCACCGCCGCCGACGAGATCGTGCGCTGGGCCACCCCCGTGATGTCCTTCCAGCGCACCGCCACCCAGGACACCGAGCTGGGCGGGCAGCGCATCGAGGCGGGACAGCGGGTCGGCGTGTTCTACTCCTCCGCCAACAACGACCCCGAGGTCTTCGACGGCCCCGAGGCCTTCGACATCACCCGCGACCCCAACCCCCACCTCGGCTTCGGCGGCGGCGGACCGCACTTCTGCCTCGGCAAGAGCCTTGCGGAGCTGGAGATCCGGCTGATCTTCAACGCCATCGCGGACACCCTTCCGGACATCAGGCTCGCGGGTGAGCCCCGGCGGCTGCGCTCGGCCTGGCTGAACGGGATCAAGGAGCTCAGGGTGACGTACGCGTAAGAGGTCGCGGTGACCTACGCGTAAGGAGCTCGAAGTGACCTGTACGTAAGCTGTTCGTGCCGCGCCAGGAGTCCCACAACCCACCGGGCGGGGGCACACTGACCGCCATGAGCGAGATGTACGGCCCGCACGGTGCGGCGGGCGACCGTCGAAGACTCTTCGACTTCATAGCCCTCACCGCCCGCCTCCGTGAGATCGAGCGCGCCAACAACGCCACTCCGGAGCGCAAGGAGAGCGTCGCGGAGCACTCCTGGCACCTGGCGATGGTGAGCTGGATCCTGCACGCCGAGTTCGAGCGCGAGGCCGGGCAGCGGCTCGACCTCACCAAGATGCTCAAGCTCTGCCTGATGCACGACCTCGTCGAGATGGACGCGGTGGAGCGGGGCGCCGCGGGCGGTGAGCCACCGCGCCTCGCCTCGCTCCCCGCGCCGCTCGGGACCGAACTCCTCGCGCTGTGGCGGGAGTACGAGGAGGGCCGTACGCCCGAGGCGTGCCTGGTGCGCGGGGTGGACCGGCTCAACCCCACCCTGATGCGCTGTCTGACCGGCCAGGGCTGGGGCGATATGGCCACCGACAGCCACGCCCCCGTGGACGCCGAGGCGCTGGACGGGCTGAATCTGCCGCGGGTGGCCGTGAGCGAGACGCTGCGCGCGCTGTACGAGGAGATCAGGGACGCCTCGGTGGAGGGCGGACTGCTGCCGCCGTGAGGCCTGGGCGGACTGCTGCCGCCGCGGCCTGACCGCCCTCCACCGAGCGCCGCCCGATACGCGATGTGCGGACGGAACGCCGCTACTTGAACGGCACGTTCACACACGCCACCCGGGCGCCCGCCTGCCCGGCCTTGCCCGACGTGGTACCCGTCGCATGCCTGTGGATCACCACGGAACGGGCCTCATCCGGCCGGAAGTTCCACTTCACCCAGGACTTGGCCCAGCCCTTGCCGTTGCTCCTGGTGGTGAGGTCCAGCCACACCTCGTTGTGCGGGTTGGCGTACTTCGGGTTGGTCGAGGGCTGCCTGGGGTCCTGCTTGTTCTGGTAGTGCGGCCCCGACGAGTCGGGCTTGGTGCCACACGGCTTCGTGTGGACGTGGATCCCGAAGTGGTGATCGGCCGCGAGGCCACGCACGCTGATGAACACGAACGTGCCCTTGTGCATCTTGTACTCGCCGCGACCCTCCCCACCTTCGTGGTGGTTCTTCATGCCCTTGCCGCTCAGCCGCGCCTCCGCGATGAACACCGACGCGGACGTCGGCACCAGCGACTTGTCGTACGTCACCGCACCGGCGGTCTTCGCCTGCGACGCGGGCTGGAACCTGTCGTGGACGAAGACGAAGGGGTGCGGCGGCGGCGCGGCGACCGCGGGTGTCGCGATGGCCATTGAGGCGCCCATCGCGACCGCCGCGGTTACTGCCTTCACCAGGGACATCCTTGATCCCTCCTCGGTCGGGGTCCCCGCTCCCCGTCTCGATTCCCGGATCCCCCCGTTTAACGCGTTTTCACGCCTTTCCGCCCCCTTCTCACCACGCTAGACCCGCTGGTCATGCCGCTCAACGCGAGCCCCAGCCCCCTTTTCGGGGGACTTGCCCGCCCCTGACCGGCCCTCCTCCGCGGCCTCGGCGTCGTCGTGCCGTCCACCGCGCTGCCGTACCAGCAGCCCCGGGACCAGCCCCCTGGCTCGGGCGACCGCGGCGCCCATCGCCGCCGACAGCGGTGGCGCCTCCTCGTGCGGGCGCCCGCCCACGCCGAGGAACACGTACTGGAGCGCGAACCCGGCCGTGACGATGACCGCGCCGCCGATCGCGTCCAGCACATAGTGGTTCGCGGTGCCCACGATGACCGCCGTCGTCAGCAGCGGATACAGGATGCCGAGCACCTTCGCCCAGACGTACGGCGCCACGATCGCGATGACCACCCCGCACCACAGCGACCACCCCACGTGCAGCGACGGCATGGCCGCGTACTGGTTGGACAGCTTGGTGAGCGCGCCGAAGTCCGGGTTGCTCAGATCCTGCGGACCGTGCGCGGTGTCCACGTAGCCGAGCCCCATCAGCCGCGGCGGGGCCAGCGGGTAGAGCCAGAAGCCGACCAGGGCGAGCAGCGTGGCGAAGGCCAGCGGGGTGCGGGCCCAGCGGTAGGTCGCGGGGCGGCGCAGATACAGCCAGCCCAGCAGGGACAGCGGAATCAGGAAGTGGAAGGTGCTGTAGTACCAGTTCATGAAGTCTTTGAGCCATCCGGTGTCGGCCACGATGGCGTTGAACCAGTGCTCGATGTCGATGTGCAGCCAGCCCTCGAGGGTGAGCACCTGGTCTCCGTGACCCTCGGCCACACCGCGCTCGTCCGGGGCGTGGCCGCGGATCCAGGAGTACGCGAAGTAGCCGACGCGGATCAGCATCAGCTCGAGCATCAGGTTCGGGCGGGACAGCGGCCGCTTGAGGACGCGCAGCAGCGGCACCCAGGCGAAGCGGCTCCTGGCCGGTTCGGCGACCGGCGTCGGCTCGGGGTCGTCCCACCGCGGCGAGGTGCGGGAGAGGAACGGCACCAGACAGGCGGCGGCGAGCGCGGCGAGCAGCGGCGCATTGTAGCCGATATGGCCGAGGATCTCGATGTCAGGCAGCAGCGCGGTGCGGTTGAGCGACATCGCCAGTACGACCAGAACCGGCCACACCAGCCGGTCGGAGCCGCGCCGCCCCACCCGGCCGACCGCGGCCAGCAGGATCCACAGCTGCTGGTGGAGCCAGGAGGTGGGCGAGACCGCGAGCGCCACGCTGCCGGTGATGGCGGCGGCGAGCAGCAGCTGCCCGTCCCTGGCGTAGCGCACCGCGCGCCGCAGGCCGATCACCATGACCGCGACCGCGAGCACGGCCAGCAGCGCGAGCTCCATCGGGCCCTCGACGCCGATACGCAGCAGCAGCCCGTGCAGCGACTGGTTGGCCAGGCTGTCGGCGGGGGCGCCGAGCCCGAAGCCGCCGATGTGGTGCCCCCAGTACGTCCCCGAGTCATGCGGCATGGCCGCCCAGGCGAGCGCGGTGCACACGGCGAACGTGGCGCCCGCGAGCACGGCGGCCCGGCGCCGTCCGATCAGCCACAGCACGACGCCGAACAGCAGCAGCGCGGGCTGGAGCGCCGCGGCCACTCCGATGAGCACACCGGCCTGCCGCCCGGAAGTCCTGGGCAGCACGGTGAGGACGACCAGGAGCACCGGGATGATGCTGGTCTGGCCGAGGGTGAAGGTGTTGCGCACCGGAAGCGACAGCACCAGCAGGCTGATGGCCAGCGGTGCGGCGATCAGCGAGGTGCGGCGGGAGACCGGGCCGGGCAGCGACCGGGCCACCACCAGCCCGAGGACCACGACCAGCAGCAGGGTGCCGAAGGTCCAGGCGACCCCGAGGCTCTGCTCGGCGGCCCGGGTCAGCGGTTTGAGGACGAGCCCGGAGAACGGGGTGCCGGTGAAGGAGTTCCCGTCGTACAGCGACCCGCTGACATGCAGCACACCCTGGTCGCCGATCCAGGTCTCCAGATCGGTCAGCCGCTCATCGGGCGGCAGCCGCAGCACCGCCGCCGCCTGACGGACCGCCAGCACGCCCGCCAGCAGCCACAGGGCCACCAGCCCCATTCTGGTCCGTGACGTCCGCGCCCCTACGGCGCCGGGGGCCGGCCCCGTGTCCGGGCTTCTCCCCAGTCCGCTCCGCTCCACGTTCGCCACGCCGTGCCGCTCCCCCACTCGCCCTCTTCATCTGTGCCGGATGTTTGGAGACCCTACTGAGCCCTCTACTCAGACGCGGAACACCCCCTCTTCACCTGACTGTCGTCCGGGGTTGTCCGAAAGATGTCAGCCTTTGGCAGGGTCCTTGCGCTCCGCGAGGGTCCGTACGGTCCGGGCCAATTTCATCAGGGCCGCGGGGTGCGCCGCGAATCGGGACTCGCCGCGCGCTGAAATGTTCCCGGCGTCACTCCGAAGCACCGCACGAACCACCGGTGGAAGTGGCTCTGGTCGGCGAACCCCGCCTGGGCCGCGGCCTCCGCCGCGCTGCTGCCCGCCACCAGCAGCCCGCGCGCCCGGCGCAGCCGTAGCTGCCGCTGGAAGTCGCTCGGCGCCATCCCGTACGCGGCGCGGAACGCCCGGTAGAGCGCGAAGCGGCTGCACCCGGCGGCCTCCGCGAGCCGCGCCGCCGGGATCTCCTCCGCGTACGCCTCCTCCAGCAGCGCCCTGGCCCGCCGCGCGGCCCGCACCTGCTCGCCGCTCCCATCGGCAAGCTCCCGGGCCCACAGCGGCCCGGTGGCCCCGCGCCGCACCATCGCCCCGACGGCCGCGGTCAGCCGCTCGTCCCGCACCAGCTGCCCGGCGCCGCCGACCAGGGCGGTGTGCAGCCGCAGCAGGGCGCGGGGCAGCAGCGGATCGGACACCACGGGCCGGTCGAACAGCGGCAGCGCCGCCCGGCCGTCCGCGCTGTCGGCCACATCGGCGAGGACATTCCGCACCACATCGGGACCTATATGGACGATGCGGTACTTGTAGCCCAGCTCGGCGGCCGCCTCCCCGTCATGCGGATCGTCGGGATTGAAGACCATCACCATCCCCGCCCCGCTGGTGCGCAGCGCACCCCGGCACCGGAAGCGCTGGGCGCCGACCTCGGTCACGGCGAAGGAGTAGGTGTCATGGCTATGGGGATGAAAGCGATGGCTGAAGAAGTGCGCGTGCATGGCCTCCACGGGCCGGTCGGGATCGCGCCAGTACCGGGCCCAGTCCTCCCGGCCCCGCTCCCCTTCTCCGACGGCGTCCACGGATCCATTGTGCCGTGGCGCACGAGCGTTCAAGACCGCAGGTCGCGGCAGTGGCGAGAGTGACGGCATGCGCTTCGACACCAAGATCGCCGTCATTGTCCGCTCCGACCTCGCCGACTGGCAGAAGCTGAACGTGACCGCCTTCCTCTCCAGCGGCCTGGCGCACGCCTCGGACGAGATCGTCGGCAAGCCGTACGAGGACGCCTCGGGCAATGTCTACCTTCCGATGTTCCGCGAACCGGTCCTCGTCTACACCGCCGACGCCCCCGCCCTCACCCGCACCCACGCCCGCGCCCTCTCCCGCGACCTGGCGATGTCCCTCTACACCGAGGAGCTATTCGCCACCGACAACGAGGACGACAACCGCGCCACGGTCCGCGCCGTCGAGGCCGACACCCTGAACCTGGTGGGCCTCGCGGTCTACGGGCCGCGCGGCCAGGTGGACAAGGTGACGAAGGGCTTGCGGCTGCACGGCTGAGGGCCCGGCGCCAAGGCCATGAGGGCTCAATGGCCATGAGGGCTCAATGGCCATGACGATTCAGAGGCCCCTCAGCTTCCGCCAGGCGCCGGGGGTGACGCCCTCCCTGCCCGAGAAGGCACGGCTCAACGCGCTGCCGGTGTCGTATCCGACGCGGACGGCGATCTCCTGGACACTCAGCGGCGTCTCGCGGAGCAGGACCTTGACCCGGTACATGCGCCATGCCGTGAGGTAGCCCAGCGGGGTGTCCCCCGTCCTCTCCTTGAACAGGGCGGCGAACGCCGAGCGTGACATCCCCGCCGTGCGGGCGAGTTCGTCGACCGTCCACGGATGGGCCAGGTCCGCGTGCAGCTCCTCCATGGCGACCGCCAGCCGCGGGTCCCGCAGCGCGGCGATCCAGCCGACGGTCCCGCCGCCGACATCCGTACAACAGGTCCGCAGCGCCTGGACGAAGAGCACATCGGACAGCCGGCTCATGATGAAGCCACCACCGAGCCCGCCCGCCGCGCTCTCCCGCGCGATGAGGTCGAACGTGGTGCGCAGGAGTTGGCTGGACGCGTCGTCCAGGTTCAGCCGGAACACCGGCGGCAGGAGCGCGAAGAGCGGTTCTGCCGCCACGGCGTCGAAGGCGAATCGGGTGGAGACGATCCGCGTGAGCTCACCGTCGCCCCCGACCCGCGCCACGTTGCCCGGAGCCTGGGAGACCAGGCCGTCGCAGTCGACGACCTCGCTGCCCTCCTCGTCCTGAAGCGTGAACCTCACCCCCGCGCGGACGAGGAAGCAGTCGTTCGTCTCCAGCCGTTGCGGCCCGGCGAGCGTGTCCGCGACGAGCCGGCACGCGCCACGGGAGATCAGGACCAGCCGGGCGAGGTGCCGGGGAGGGAATGAGATTCCCCAGGGCGCACGGGCGTCCACCCGTACGTACCGCGCGTCCTCGATCTTCATCGTGGCGAGGAGATCGTCAATCGGATCCATTCCCACTCCCCTGAACCCTCCTGGCCTCTCCTGGCCTCTCCTGGACGATCTGCGTCAAACAATGGACGCCAAGATACAGATCGTCCAGCCGGGCGCGCCTACCGTGGAGGCTCCATACGAACGAAGGGTGGGAAGTGCGAACATTTCAGGTGGGAGCGGACGGTGGCCGGGTCACCTCGGCGGAGCGCCCGGTGCCGAGCCCGGCAGCGGGCGAAGTACTCGTACGAGTGAAGGCCAGCTCCCTCAACGCACGCGATCTGCTCATCGTCACCGGCCGGTACTCCGTCGACGTGCCGCCGGGGCGCATCCCGCTCTCCGACGGCGCGGGCGTCGTGGAGGCCGTCGGGGACGGGGTCTCGCGGTTCCGAGTGGGAGACCGTGTCGTGGGTACCTTCCATCCGACCTGGCTGTACGGCCCGTTCCCTGAGTGGGGGCAGTTGCGCGGCACGCACCGCGACGGCTGGCTCACCGAATACCTGGCCCTCGACGAACAGAGCCTGGTCGCCGTGCCGGACCAGCTGTCCTTCGAGGAAGCCGCCACGCTTCCGTGCGCCGCGCTCACCGCGTGGTCGGCCGTGAGCGGCATCGGCCCGGGGGACGCTCTCCTGGTTCAGGGCTCGGGCGGGGTATCGGTCTTCGCGCTGCAATTCGCCCGCCTGGCCGGCGCCCGCGTCCTGGCCACGACGTCCAGCGACGCCAAGGCCAGGCGCCTCGGCGCTCTCGGTGCGTCCGATGTCGTCGACTACACCAGCACACCGGAGTGGGGCGCGCGAGTACGGGAACTCACCGGCGGTGGCGCTGACCGCGTCGTCGAGATCGGCGGCGCCGGAACGCTCTCCCAGTCCATCGACGCCGTCGCCCACGGCGGTCAGATCGCCCTCGTCGGCAATCTGGCGGCGGGCGGCGGCATGGACGTGACGCGGTTCTTCCGTCGCGCCGCGACCCTCCGGTCGATCAGCGTCGGCAGCCGGAGCGACTTCGAACGGATGAACAAGGCCATCGCCCAGCACCGGCTCCGGCCCGTCATCGACCGCGTCTTCCCCTTCGAGGAGGCCCCGGAGGCGTTCGCGTACTTCGAGAAGGGCCCACGCTTCGGCAAGGTCGTCATCACCCACTGACCGCCGCCTTCAAGCGCCGTTGACCGCCCGAAAATCAGTGGAGCCGCACTCCGGTGTGCGTTAGCGTGCTCCAGCCCACCGTCACCCCGTCAAGGACGTGCCGATGTACACCAAGTGAGACCCCCCAAGCGCTGATCCGTCGCGCGTCGCACCTGTGCGCCGTGCTCCCTTTCGCTGCGGTCTTCTCACTGGAACCGGTGTAACTGTATGTCCAAAAACTGGGCGATTGTGCCCACACTGATAGCCGAACTGCTCCGGGACCCCGTCGTACGTCGCCGCGACACGGGCGGCCCGGGTCGGACCGACCGGCCCGCCTGGCAGTCGCCGTACGGTCCGCCGCCGCACCGGTCACACCGCGGCCGGTGGGCGCCCGTGCCGGGATGGGCGGGGCCTCGATCCGCTCTGCGGCGTGTCCGGTCCGCCTGACAGGCCCCGGCGTCGTAGCCCGCGGCCTTCCCCGGTGATGCGGCAGGATGGTGGACATGAGCATCGTCAAGATCAATGTGCTGGCGGTCCCGGAGGAGCAGCGCGAGGTGCTGGAGAAGCGCTTCGCCTCACGGGCCGGGACGGTCGAGAACTCCGACGGCTTCGAGTGGTTCGAGCTGCTACGCCCGGTCGAGGGGACTGACCAGTACCTCGTCTACACGCGCTGGCGCAGCGAGGAGGACTTCCAGGCGTGGATGGAGGGCCCGATGAAGGCGGCCCACCAGCGCGGCGGCGAGGACGCTCCGCAGCAGAAGCCCGCCGCGTCCGGCTCCACGCTGTGGTCCTTCGAGGTCGTCCAGCAGGCCGCACCCAAGCAGGGCTGATCCCCGGACCCCTCGCCACCACCGCCGGCCCCCTGGCCCTGGCCAGGGGGCCGGCGGTTTTGTGTGGCACCCGTCATAAGGGCTGACGGGTGCTCACGTGCCCCGATGCACATCGGGGGCACTGGCACGGCGGCCACACCGATGTCTCAATCGGCCTCAGGGGCTCGGTGGTCCTGACCACCAGCGTTGGCCCATAGGTCCTTCCGCCGTCCCGCGACACGCGCATGGTCATCATCGCGCGGCCCTTCAACGTGTCCGACATGTTGTCGCTCCCGTCAGCGGTCCTTACGTACGTCAAAGACAACCGGGCATGTGCGGTCGCAGTTGGTGATCACCTGGTGACTGCGCGGTGACAAGCCGTACCCTGGTCACCATGAACAGCGGGGAGTTCAGCCAGAGAGTCCGCGACCTGATCCGTGACCGGAACATGAGCGTGCGAGCGGTCGCCCGCCACCTGAACTACGACCACGCCTACCTGTCCCGCGTGCTCTCCGGGAAACAGCAGCCGTCGACGCAACTCGTGACGGCGCTGGACAAACTGCTCGAGACAAACGGGGAACTCGCCGAAATCGCGGTACGAGTAGCACCACCAGCGGAATCACCGGAAGCGACTGAATCACCGTCCATCGCTGATCGGATGCTCAAGCTCAACGAGGCACGCGGAGCCGACTTCGCACAGGCCATCCGCGAGACTTCCCATCGGCTGGTCGTCCTGGACAACGAACTCAGCGGGGTATCCATCGCGGAGCCCGCGGGCCGTGCGTTCAAGATCGTGCATCGGCGGCTCGGGGCCGGAGACTACGATCCCCGGTACGAGCGCGACATTCAGTCGGCGGCTGCGGAACTCGCCGAAGTCGCGGGCTGGGTTCTTTGGGACGCGGAAAGAGACGACGCCGCCCAGCGCTTCAACCATGAGGCCCTATTGCTCGCCAATGTCTCCGGGGATCGCTCCATCGAATTGCTGACGCTACAGAACATGGCGATGCAGAGTGAATGGCGTGGACGGAACCAGGAGGCGCTGTCCATCGCCCGGTCGGTACTCAACCGTAGACGGCTGTCCCCGCGCGTCGAAGCAATGTTCCGCATCCGTGAGGCCAAGGGGCTGGTTGGCACGGGCCGTACGTCGGACGCGACCGAGTCGCTCGAACGCGCCCGGTCGCTCATCGAGAACAGTAACGATGTCGGCGAACCGGCCTGGGCATGGTGGTTGACTAGCGGGGAGATTGACCGCCAGTGGGGTCACACACTTCAGATCGCAGGTGACGTGGGGAAAGCCATCGAGCGGCTACTGCAATCCGTACAACCAGGGCGTGACGTCACGACTGGCTACTCAAGCGAGCGAGTCGCACGGCTCGCCCAATGCCTACTGGACGTCAATGCCTGGCGCGACGCGGAAGACGTCATCAGGTCCCTGGTCACCGCCGCACCCGGAATCTCCTCAGGACGGACCCTCCGCCTCATCGGTAACGTCGCCAAGCGGCGCGAAACGCTGAACGGTGCGCCGACCAGCCTTACGGACACTCTTGAGCACCTGGCGGAAAAGCTCGATGAGGACCCCTTCACGCTGTGATACGCGAGTCGTGCTGACACAGATCGTCAACTGATTGATTCTCACGGGACTGGCCGCTGTCCTGGCCGTGCGTAAGGGTTTTGCGTACCGCGCCGAGTGTTCAGGCGCATCCACGAGAGAAGGAAACACATCCATGCGCGCCCTTGTGGTCGATCACGGCGAGGCCGGACCCGTCCGGTTCGCCGATGTCGATGAGCCCGTGCCGTCCAGCAACGAGGCGTTGGTCGAGATACGGCACATCGGTCTCAACTTCGGAGAGCTGAATTACGTGCACCAGTGGCCGGCCGGCACTGTGCACGGTCACGACGCGGCCGGCGTCGTGGTGCGCGCCGCATCCGACGGTTCGGGGCCGCCCGAGGGTGCGCGCGTCGCGGTGGGAATGGCTCCCCACGCGTGGGCGGAGCGGGTGGCGGTCAGCCCCGCCTCGCTCGGCACCGTCCCCGAGGGCGTGGACCTGGCCGACGCCGCCGCGCTGGGGATCGCCGGAGTCACCGCGTTGCGGGTACTGCGCAAGCGTTCCCTGCTGGCGCGCAACGTCCTGGTCACCGGCGCCAGCGGGGGCGTGGGGCACTTCGCCGTCCAGCTGGCGGCGCTGGCGGGCGCCCGGGTGACGGCACTCGTCGGTTCGCCGGACCGGGCCGCCGGACTCCGGGAACTCGGCGCCGACGAGGTCCTGACCGACCTGGCCGAGACCGAGGACCGGTTCGACCTCGTCCTGGACACGGTCGGCGGGCCGCTGGTGGGCCAGGCGTGGAGTTCCCTCGCCGAGGGCGGCACCATCCACCTGGTCGGTTACTCCTCGGGGCAGGAAACCACGTTCCCGTCAGGGGCCTTGTTCGGCTTCGGCGAACCCCGCGCCATCGCCACCTACGGCGACATGACGCCGACCAGCGGGGAGCTGACGGACCTGCTGGGCCTCATGGCCGCCGGAAGGCTCTCGGCACCGGTCGGACTGCGCGGCGACTGGCAGGACGTGGACGACGCCGTCCGGGCGCTGTTCGCGCGGAAGGTGCACGGAAAGGTCGTTCTCGACGTGGCCTGAAACCCTGGACGACGGTGGACGAGAATGGACCCATGGACGTGCTGGCGGAGGTCTTGCGTGTTTCGGGTGCGCGTGGGGCGCTCGGGGTCAGGCTGGAGGCCGGAGGAACCTGGGGCCTGTGGCTGGACTCCTATCCGGGAGCGGCGCTGCACGTGGTGTCCCGTGGCACGATGTGGCTCCACATCACGGGCGAGAAACCTCTTCAGGTGCGGGCCGGAGACGCCGTCCTGGTGTCGCCGGGCACCGCACACGGGATAGCCGGCGGCGCCAGCGTGACGATGGGTTCCTGCGACCGTGAGGCGGCGGCCCGGGCCTTTGGCGATGGCCGAGCCCTGCGGCTGGGCTCGGCGCCGGTGCAGACGGAAGTGATCGTCCTGCACTATGAGCAGGACCCGGAGGTGAGCACACCGGTGCTCACCTCCCTCGCCCGGCCGATGCACGTCACAGCCCACCAGAACGCGCAGCTCAGAAGGACCGTCGAACTCCTCGCCGCAGAGCTCGCACAGCCGCAGATCGGCACCACCGCCGCCATCAACAGCATCGTCGACCTTCTGCTCGTCCAGTTCGTACGCGCCTGGCTGGCCCGCCACCCGGAGGAGCGGTCCGGCTCATGGCTGGGAGCGATGCGTGATCCGATCGTGCGCGACGCCCTGGCGTGTGTCCACGGCCAACCGGAACACCCCTGGACCACGGAGACCCTGGCCGCCGCGACGAGCGTCTCCCGGGCGACGCTGACCAGGCACTTCCGGTCCGCCCTCGGACAGACGCCGGGCGCGTACATGACGCAGTGGCGCATCGACCTGGCGTCCGTCCGGCTCCGCGATACCGATGAGCCGGTCGAGTCGATCTCCGGCGCGGTCGGCTACGCCTCTCCGCACGCCTTCAGCCGTGCCTTCCGACGTGCCCGGGGCATGGCCCCGGGCGAGTACCGCTCTCGACTCCGCGAGTGATCGGGCCCCGTGGAGGGGCGGGTCATGACGGGCGCCCGCCGAACTGCCAGCGGTGGACCTCGATGTCCGCGTACCGGTCCGGAGTCAGGACGGCGCGGGCCGTCTCCGGGCCGGACGCTCGGACCAGAGCGCCGATCACATGCCATCCGTGGCGTGGTACGGGCGGCACACTTCCCCGGCGTAGTCGGTCGCGATCTCCAGCAGCTGGCGCCCGTCGGCCGAAGGCAGGAGGCTGGAGCTGTAGTTGGGGCAGAAGTCGACCTTGTCGGACTTCACGGCGACGGGGGCCGGAATCTCCTTCCAGGCGCCCTCTCCGCCCTCGCTGTTGGTCCAGACGGTGCGCCCGCTGCCCTCGGCCTTGCTGCCGTCCGCGTTGTACATCACCTGTCCCACCAGCAACAGCTTGCCCTGCGGATTTCCGTCCTCCGGCGCCCAGGCCAGGGTCGGCGCGTGCCTGAAGTACTTGCCGTCGGCCGTCTCGGGCCGGGTGCCGAGGTTGGCGGGGTCGCCCCAGTCCCAGCCGTCGGAGGAGGTGCGCACGTGCACGACGCAGGAGAACTTGGGGTCCTTGGAGCAGATCTCGTACGTCATGACGTACTTGCCGTCCGGCACCTTCCGTACGACCGCCATCCCGGGGCGGTCGGAGACCGGGGCGCTGGCGACGGTGTCGTGCAGGCCGTCCCATGAGACGCCGTCCCGCGAGCGTACGGCGACGAGCTTCTGGCTGTGGTTCGGATCGGTCTCGTCGGAGTAGTGGCAGACCAGGTTGCCATCGGCGTCGATGGAGAACTCCGGCTCCCACAGTCCCTTGGCGTTCGTCGCGGTGGCGACCGTGGACAGAGGGCTCCAGGTGCGGCCCACGTCGGTGCTCTTGAACACCCGTATCGACATATGGCGGCTGGATTCGGGCTCGTCCTGGCCGAATGAGGCGGCCCAGAGCAGCGTGCCGGCCGGCATGTCACCGACCTGTTGCGGCAGTTCATAGAGGGTCGCGCAGCACAGCCCCTTGCCGTCGTCGGCGGACTTGGGGTCGGCGACCGTGCCCACCTGGTTGAAGTTCGCTCCGCCGTCGGTGCTCTCCTGGATGGCGCCGACGCCGTTGCCGCCGTTGGGGACGACGGTCGAGGCGAGCACGCGGCCGTTGTCCTTCCCGCTGTGCTCCAGACGGATCGCCCGGGGGTAGAGGCCCGTGCCGTCGCGCAGCGGCTTGGGGCCCGTCTTTCGCAGGGCTGCCGCGCCGCCCTCGCCGTTCTTCGCCTCGGCGTCGGGGGAGCCGGAGCCCTGGGAGGCGGCGTCCTGGGAGCCGGTGGAAGACCCGGCTTTGGTGTCGCCGTCGCCCTGGCAGGCGGTCAGCCCGAACGCGGCGACGGCGGCCACCGCGGCGGCGGCGACCTTACGAGCGTGGTGATGTCCGGTGCGGCGGCGTGACATGAGACTCCCCCCTGTGTCGCGGGTGGCCCCCGTCCCTGTCCTTCGGGGGCCCGTGACACCAAGGCTGTCCACCGCCGCTGATGATCCCCTGCCGATCGGCTAACGCGTCGCTAACCGCCCTCGCCATGTGGTCGACGGCCGCATCATGGCCGTCTCATGGCCGCCTTACGGTCAACACGGCTCACACCATTTCGGGCTGCGGTTCCGGTCGCAGCGCGGATGCGGCCTTCGGCTGCCACAGCCTGGTGGTCCGCACATAGCCGTGGATCACCGAGCCCATCGCCAGCAGGAGCAGAGGTCCGAACACCCATGGATGTCTGCCCATCTCCACCGGCAGATAGCGATAGGCCACCAGGAGCGCGGCGAAGACCGCCGCACCGTGGGCGACCAGCTGGGTTCCCGACCGGTCCCAGCCACGTGCGAGCGAGCGCAGCGCCGCCTCGATGGTGAGCGCGAACACCACGCCCGCGACGAGATCCACGCCGTAGTGGTAGCCGAATCCCAGCGTCGCGCCGAGCGTGGCGACCAGCCAGAACGTTCCTGCGAACCGCAGGATCCGTGGGCCCTGGCGGGAATGGATGAAGATCGCGGTGGCCCACGCGGTGTGCAGACTGGGCATGCAGTTGCGTGGCGTGATCTCGTCGAACGGCATCGAGTGCGGGGCGCTGATGGGCGGCGGCGTGTGCGGCCACAGATTGGCCAGCGCCCAGTGCTCACCGCCGGTACCGAAGGCCCCGCCACCGTAGGCGAAGATCGGTCCGACCACCGGGAAGATCATGTAGATGGCCGGTCCGAGGAGGCCGATGGCGAGGAAGGTGCGCACCAGATGGTGGCGCGGGAAGCGGCGCTCGGCCGACACCTTGCGCAGTTGATAGATCGAGACGACGACCGCGGCCACCGGAAGCTGGATATAGACGTAGTCGAGAACATGGGCGCCGATCGGCCCCATGGCCTCGACGATCCGGCCCGCCAGCCACGACGGGTTGCCCAGCGCGTGATCGGCGGCCGCCAGGTACGGATCGAGCACCGTCGGGCGGGACTTCGCCGTGATGAGCAGCCAGGTGTCGCCGGTCTTACGGCCCGCCACCAGCAGCAGCCCCAGCCCGACGCCCTTCAGCAGCAGGGCGCGTTCCCGGCCGGTGCGGCGCGTGACCGCGATGACCGCACAGCCCAGCAACACCCACAGCGCGCCGTTGCCGAAGGGGTGCCCTTCGGTCACCTTCGCGTCGGCCACCCACCGCACCAGGAAGATGACGATGTCGATGCCGATCGCGACACCGGCCGCGATGAACCGCTCCCGCCAGGTGAGCACCACCATCATCAAGCCCATACCGGCATACAGCAGAAAGCCCGATTTGGGGGCGAATACCACCTCTTGCACCTGATTGGTCATCGGCCCCGGCAGGCCGTAACGTCGGGCGGTGATCTCCAGCGCGACGAGGAACCCGAGGAGCACCACACCCGCCGCGGCCCACAACACCGTCCGTGGCCGGCGCCACGCGGCGAACGTTATTCGGCTGTTTATTCGCGAAAACATCCGCGATGCTATAGATATCAATTGTTTGGCCGATTTGCTCGATGTGGGCTGTAGGTCACTCTTCGCACCGGATAGCACGGTTTTCCGGTGAAGGGCGGGCGATGGGGGCGCTCGTCGTGAGTTCGGATCATGCTATCTGAGCGATGCCGCACAATCCGGTAAGGCATCCCGCTCCGCCCTGTCCGGATCTCATCGGTCGCGGTCAAGGCCCCGGTGCCCCGGAACGGTCGGTTCACGTACTGTCATGGCGTGTACGGGAGTGTCAGCGAGAAACCTGCGCCGGCCCGTGGCAACGGGCAGCGCATCCTGGTGGTCGACGATGAATCGAGAATCGCCGAACTGCTCTCGACCACCCTCGAGCTGGCCGGTTACCGGGTCGGCACCGCGGCCACCGGCGGGGAGGCGCTCGACCGGGTCGGGCGGGACCGGCCCGATCTGGTGATCCTCGATGTGATGCTGCCCGATCTGGACGGTTTCACGGTGTGCCGACGCCTGGTGGCGGCCGACGAGAACCATCCACCGGTGCTCTTCCTCACCGCCCGCGACTCGCTCGACTCGCTGGTCACGGGCCTCGGCATCGGCGGCAACGACTACGTCACCAAGCCGTTCCGGATCGCCGAGGTGCTGGCCCGGGTGCAGGCCCTGCTGCGCACCCGCAACCGGCGGCGGGAGGAGTCGCCGCCGGCTTACGCGGATCTGGTGCTGGACGAGACGACCCGCCAGGCGCGGCGCGGGCGGCGGGCGCTGGAGCTGACCCCGGCGGAGTTCCGGCTGCTGCGCTATCTGCTGGTCAACGCCGGGCAGGTGCTGTCCAAGGAGCAGATCGGCGAGCATCTGTGGGTGGCGGACCACCGGCGTTACGGCGACAACGCCATCGAGAAGCTGGTCTCCCGCCTCCGTCACAAGGTCGACAAGGCCGGACCCGCCCTGATCCACACCCGCCGTGGCTTCGGCTACTGGCTCGGCGGACTCGCCTCCGGATGAGCACGTACGAGCGCCAGCAGCGGCTGGAGGTCCTGCTGCACGAGCTGCGCACCTCCCTCACCACCATCCGGGGCTGGGCAGAACTCCCGCTGCAAGGGCTCAGCGACGACCCCGAGCTGATGGTGCGCGCCCTGCGCCGGATCCAGGACGAGGCCGACCATATGCACCAGGCGGTCCAGCAGGTGTTCCCCCGTGCGGACGTCACCTGGGTACGGCCGCTGGAGCGGGAGCCGGTGGATCTGCGGGACGTGGCGGACGAGGCTGTGGCCGATCTCGGGCTGCTCGACCCCGAACGCCCCATCGCCCGCGAGAACTCCGGCCGGGCGACCGTCGTCGCCGACAACCGCATGCTGCGGCACGCCGTGCGCAATCTGCTGGACAACGCGCTGCGCCACACCCCCGCCGGATCCCCGGTGACCGTGGCGGTACGCGGCCGGGTGGCCGGGGACGGGAGCGGGACGGGGACAGGGGACGGGAACGGGACGGGGGACGAGGCCGGGACCGGGACCGGGGCCGGGATCGGCGGAACGTCACGTGTCGAGCTTTCGGTCAGCGACCAGGGGCCCGGCATGGGACCGCGGGACATCGCCCGGCTCACCTCCCCGCGCGACGAGGACGAGGACGGCCGGATCGAGCTGGGCGGCGGCATCGGCCTCACCATCGTGCGGAGGGTGGTCGAGCGGCACGGCGGGGAGGTGAGCGTCAGCAGCGCACCGGGCCGCGGCACCACGGTCACCGTGGCCTTCCCCACTGTCAGCGTTTCGTCAGGAAACTGACCGGGGGGAGTCAGGTCGACCGGGTTCGCTGGTCATCACGTCCCCGGAACGCGAAGGTTCACGGCCCCGGAAGACCCCGGAACGCGAAGGTTCGCGTCCCCGTAACGCCAAGACACCCGTCCCCACCGACCCACCGAAGGTTCACGCTCCGCTCCCATCGGAACCCCCACCCGAGGAGAGACATGACCGAGACGCTGGCAGAGACCGCGCCCGAGGCGGAAGAACCGCTTCCGGAGTTTCCGATGCCACGGGCGACCGGCTGCCCCTTCGACCCTCCCCCGACCGCACGGGCGCTGCACTCCGAACGGCCGGTCGCGCGCGTACGGCTGTGGGACGGCAGCGCCCCCTGGCTGGTGACCGGGTACGCCGACCAGCGCGCCCTGCTCGCCGACCCGCGGGTCAGCGCCGAGAGCACACGGCCCGGGTATCCGCACGCGAGCGCCGGCTTCCGCGAGAACGCCGGGCGGCGGCGGTCCTTCGTCACCATGGACGACCCCGAGCACGCCCGGATCCGCCGGATGGTCACGGGACCGTTCGCCATCAAGCGGATCGAGGCGATGCGGCCCGAGATCCAGAAGATCACCGACGAGCTGATCGACACCATGCTGGCCGGGCCGACCCCGGTGGACCTGGTGCGGGCGCTCGCCCTGCCGCTGCCGTCGCTGGTGATCTGCAAGCTGCTCGGGGTGCCGTACGAGGACCACGACTTCTTCCAGCGGAACAGCTCGAAACTGATCAACCGGCACTCCTCGGTCGAGGAGGTGGTCGGGGCCAACGAGGCGCTGACCGACTATCTGGACGGGCTGGTCGCCGCCAAACTCGCCCACCCGGCCGACGACATGCTCTCCGAGCTGGCCGCCCGGGTCACGGCCGGTGAGCTGACCCAGCGCGACGCCGCCAACATGGGCGTACTGCTGCTGGTCGCGGGCCATGAGACCACCGCCAACATGATCGCCCTCGGCACCGTGGCCCTGCTGGAGAACCCCGACCAGCTCGCCGTCCTGCGGGAGACCGAGGACCCGAAGGTGATCGCCCGGGCCGTCGAGGAGCTGCTGCGCTATCTGACGATCGTGCACAACGGCCGCCGCCGGGTCGCGCTCGATGACATCGAGATCGGCGGTGAGACCATCCGCGCCGGTGAGGGGATCATCATCTACACCGGCACCGGCAACTGGGACACGGAGGTCTTCACCGAGCCCGAGCGGCTGGACATCGGCCGCGACGCCCGCCGCCACATGGCGTTCGGCTTCGGCGTCCACCAGTGCCTGGGCCAGCCGCTGGCCCGGATGGAGCTCCAGGTGGTCTACGGCACGCTCTACCGCCGTATCCCCACCCTGCGGCTGGCCACCGGAATCGACCAACTACCGTTCAAAGACGACGGTTTGGTCTACGGCGTCTACGAGCTGCCCGTCACCTGGACGTCATGAGCGACGAAGGCGGCGGGGACGGCAGCGGCGAAGGCAAGGGAGTCACCATGCGTGTGGAAGTCGATGTGCCCAAGTGTGTGGCGTCGGGTCAGTGCGTGATGATCGCACCCGATGTGTTCGACCAGCGGGAGGAGGACGGCATCGTGGTCCTGCTGGACGAACAGCCCGCGCCCGAACTCCACGCCGATGTGCGGGAGTCCGCGGTGATCTGCCCGGCGGCGGCGATACGGGTGGTCGAGAATTGAAGCACGTGGTGGTGGTCGGTGGCTCCGCCGCCGGTCTGGCGGCGGCGGAGACGCTGCGCCGGGAGGGCTACGAGGGCACGCTCACGCTCATCGGCGATGAGCCGTACCACCCGTACGACCGGCCGCCACTGTCCAAGCAGATCCTCGGCGGGCAGTGGGAACCCGACCGGGTGCCGCTGCGCACCCCCGCCGATCTGGACGCGCTCGGCCTCGAACTGCGCCTCGGCGTCGCCGCGACCGGGCTCGACCTCGCGGGCCGTACGGTCGCGCTGGCCGATGGGGCGCGGGTGCCGTACGACGGCCTGGTCATCGCCACCGGCGTCCGCCCGCGCCGGCTGCCCGGCGACGGCGGGGAGCGGGCGCATGTGCTGCGCACCCTGGACGACGCCCTGGCCCTGCGGGACCGGCTGGGCCCGGGTCGGCGGCTGGCGGTGGTCGGCGCCGGGTTCCTCGGCGCCGAGGCGGCCGCCGTCGCGCGGGGGCTGGGCGCGGAGGTCACGCTGCTGGAACCGGCGCCGGTGCCGCTGGCCCCGGCGGTCGGCGAGCGGGTCGGCCGGATGCTCTCCCAGGCCCACCACGACCACGGTGTGGATCTGCGTACCGGGGTCGCGGTGGCCGAGGTGGCCGACGGCGGGGTGCGGCTGACGGACGGCACGCTCGTCGAGGCCGACGAGGTGCTGGTCGCGATCGGCTCGGTGCCCAACACCGGCTGGCTGGAGGGCAGCGGGCTCACCCTGGGCGACGGCCTGGAGTGCGATGAGTACAGCGCCGCCGCGCCGGGTGTGTACGGCGCGGGGGACGTGGCCCGCTGGCACAATCCGCTGTTCGGCACGGCGATGCGGATCGAGCACCGGACCAACGCCACCGAGCAGGGCATGGCCGTGGCCCGCAACCTCCTCCGCCCGGACGAGCGGCGGCCGTTCGCCCCGGTGCCGTACTTCTGGTCGGACCAGTACGACTTCCGCATCCAGGCGCACGGGTATCTGCGCGGGCACGAGGAGGTCGCGGTGGTGGAGGGCGAGCTGGCGGAGCGGAAGTTCCTGGCCGTCTACCGCTCCGGGGACCGGGTGGCCGGTGTGCTGGCCGTCGGGATGCCGCCGAAGGCGGTGCGTACGTGGCGGCAGGCGGTCGCGACGCGGGCCGCGTGGCGGGACGCGGTGGGGGAGCTGCTGCCGGAGGGGGCGTAGCGGGTACACCGCGCGGTGTGCGGGCCGTGGCCCGGCGTGGCGTACGCCCGGGAAATTGCCGGGCGGGCCGCGCCGGGCCTTGCTACGGTGACCGGCATGAAGCGCGCTGCCACTGCCATGACGACGACGCCGGAGAGTGTCCCGGCGCGCTGATCGATGTTCTGATTCGACTTCTGATCCGAAGCCCCGGGGCGAGTGCCCCGGGGCTTCGCCGTGCGGTCACTCGCCGACTTCGACGAGGAGACCGCGATGTCCGACCACCGCAAGCTGGGCCGTGAACTGGGCCTGTTCGACACCGACCCGCTGATCGGCGCGGGCCTGCCGTACTGGCTGCCGGACGGCGCGACCGTACGGCACGCCCTGGAGGAGTACATCCGCGCAGCCGAGCGGCGGGCGGGCTACCGGCATGTGTACTCGCCGGTGCTCGGCAAACGGGAGCTGTACGAGCTGTCGGGCCACTGGCAGCACTACAGCGACGACATGTTCCCCCCGATGTCTCTGGGCGCGGAACAGGTCGTGCTGCGCCCGAGCCTGTGCCCCCACCATGCGGTCATCTTCCGCTCCCGAGGCCGCAGCTACCGCGAACTGCCGCTGCGCATGGCCGAGTTGGGCGGGATGTACCGCTCGGAGCTGTCGGGGGTGCTCGGCGGGCTGACCCGGGTCCGGGCCATCCAGCTCAACGACGCCCATATCTTCTGCACCCTGGACCAGGTCGCCGACGAGGCGGGGGCCGCCCTGGAGATGATCCGCCGGGCGTACGAGGCGCTGGGCATCACCCCGGCCCGCTATCGGCTCTCCCTCCCGGGCCCCGGCGGCAAGTACGTCGCCGCGCCCGAGCTGTGGCGCCGCTCGACCGCCCTGCTGACCGATGTCCTGGACCGCTCCGGGCTGCCGTACGAGGCGGTGGAGGGCGAGGCGGCGTTCTACGGCCCCAAGATCGATGTGCAGGTCGCCGACGGCGCGGGCCGGGAATCCACCCTGTCCACCGTCCAGGTCGACTTCCACCAGCCCGAGCGGTTCGATCTCCACTACATCGGCCCGGACGGCGCCCGGCACCGTCCGGTCATGGTCCACCGCAGCATCATCGGCAGTGTGGAGCGGGCCGTGGCCCATCTCATCGAGGAGCACGGCGGGGCCTTCCCCGCCTGGCTGGCCCCCACTCAGGTGGTGGTCCTGCCGATCTCCGGGGCCGAGTTGGCGCGAGCCGAGGAAATCGTCCGGCGGTGCGATGATCTCGGCCTGCGCGCGGAACTCGCCGGACCGGACGACGGCAGCCTGGGCGCCCGCGTCCGGGAGGCCCGCCTGGTCCCGTACCAGGCCGTCGTGGGCGCCCGGGAGGCGGCCGACGGCCGGGTGGCCCTGCGGCTGCGGGATGGCCGCCGGTTGGACCCACTGCCGGTGGGGGAGGCGCTGGCGCGGATCGGCGCGCGGGTGAGGGCGCACAGCCCCGACCTGTGGGATGCGGCATAGCGGGAGTCCGCGGCCCCGTGACGCCTGCGGCGGGCTTGTTCCCCTCCCCGCCCCTCCCCGAAACCGGGGCTCCGCCCCAGACCCCGCCGGGGCTCCGCCCCAAACCCCGCAAGGGCTGCGCCCTGGGCCCCGGCGCGGCTCCGCCCAAAGACCCCGCTGGGGCACCACCCCGAACCCGCAAGGGCTCCATCCCCGGACCCCGGCGGGGCTCCACCCCGAACCCCGAGGGGCCGGGGGCGAAGCCCCTGCCCCCACGGCGGAGCCGCATACCAACGCTGCGGGACATCGCCCATCCCAGCCCCTCCGGCGATTGAGGAGCGGGGCCCGGGGCGGAGCCCCGGTGGGGGTGGGGGCGGAGCCCCCGGATCGGGAAGGGGCAGGGTGGGGGGTGGTCAGCCGCCCAAGCACTTCCGCACGGTGGCGACAAGACGAGAAGCACGGGCATCGCCGTGCCCGATCATGCGGTTGGCCACATACGCGAAGCCCACCCCGAACTCGTCGTCGCCGAAGGCGAACTGACCGCCCGCCCCGTCGTTCCCGAAGCTGCGCTCCCCCAGCATCGGCCGGAAGGACGGCGAGTCCAGCAGAAAACCCGAGCCCCAGCGCGCCCCCATGTCGAAGCCCAGCCAGCCCTTCCCGGACGAGACCTCGCGGACCGCGTCCGTCACGGTCTCGGGGGCCAGCAGCCGCCGTTGGCCCTCGATGCCGGTCACGGCCGCCGCGTACAGCCCGGCGAGCCCGCTCGCCGACGCGGTGGCGCCGGCGCCGGGGAGCTCCATGCCGAGCAGCGCTGGGTCGTTCCAGCCGTGCGGCTCGTCGAGACCGGGGAAGACCAGCGCGCCGTTCATGGTCACGATGCGGGTCAGCAAATGTTCGGGCCCGGGCATCCCGGGCCGCCCCTCGGCCTCGACCAGCCGGGCCCGCCCGTCCATCTCCGCGCCGGGCAGCCCGATCCAGGCCCGCAGCCCCAGCGGGTCCCCCACGGCCCGGCGGAAGTACGCGCCCGGGGTGTGCCCGGTGATCCGCCGGATGACCTCACCGATGAGGAAGCCGAAGACATGGCCGTGGTACTCGTACGCCGTGTCCGGCTCCCACAGCGGCGTCTGCTCCTCGACGGCGCGGATCACCGGCGCCCAGTCGGCGATCTCCTCGAACGTCAGCACCCCGTCGAGCACGGGGACCCCCGCCCGGTGTCCGAGGACCATACGGCAGGTGATGGCCTCCTTGCCGTACCGGCCGAACTCCGGCCAGTACCGGCTCACCGGGGCGTCGAGGTCCAGCCGCCCCTCCTGCGCGAGGAGGTGGGCGCAGACGCTCACCAGGCCCTTGGCGCAGGAGAACACCGGCACGACGGTGTCCCGCTCCCACCCCCGCCCGCTCCCCTCGTCCGCGACCCCGCCCCACAGCTCCACGACCTTGCGCCCGCCGGCGAAGACCGTGGCGGCCGCCCCGAGTTCGGGAAACTCCTCGAAGTTCCGCGCGAACACATCCGCGACGCCGCCGAATCCCTCGTCGACCCACCCGCTGTACGCCCTCATCGCCCCCGGCCCTCCATGAACCCCGCGTAACCACAACCGCGCCACGGTAGGCCGTACCCCACCCCCACCACGAACGATTTACGAAGGCCCGTCCGCCCGACACCCCGTAGGGCACTCAGATGCTGATGAGGCGCTCCAGCACATTGCGGTAGCCCCGCATCGCCAGACGCAGCTCCTCCGTCGCCGAGCTGGCCGCGTCGTCCTCGTGCCAGGCGGCACGGAGGGTGGCGCGGCGCTCGGCCAGGAGGTCGGTGAGGCGGGCGACCACCTCCACGAGCAGGGCGTCGGCCTCCTCCACGGCGCCGCGTGGGGAGTCCACGAAGCCGCTGACCGCGTACCGCAGTCGCTGGGTCAGCTTGTCGTGCTCGCTCGTGGGCAGCACGGGGAAGCTGGGGCCGTTCGGGGTGTTCGACGGCTCGCCCGACGGCTGGGCGGAGGACCCGTTCGTCGGCGTGGGCCGGCCGCCGTTCGTCGGCTCGTGCTTCGGCATCGTCGCGTGCCAGGGCGTCATCGGCTCCGCCGCCTCCGTATTGCCCGGCGGCCGCTGGGGCAGCGGAGCCACTTCATGCTTCTCCAGCCCATGGCGGCGCTGCCCGTCGTTCTCCGTCGGATCGGTCGGATCGGTCGGGTCCGTCGGGTCCGTCGGGTCCGTCACCAGGCGCCGCCCTTCCTGGTGTGGCCGAACCGCGTATGGCCCGTACCCGTACCGGTACCCGTCCGCATCCCGGTCCCGGCCCCTGGCAGCCACCTCCGAACGCCGCTTCCGCTCCGCCGCTCGCCGTGGTGGTGGTGCTGCCGCGCGGTCTCGGAGGCGGTCGGGGTGGCGTGGGTTCCGTGGGTGCCATGGTGCGGCGGCCTGACCAGATCCTCGAAGAACGGCCTGGCGTGCACCACGGCCTCGCGCAGTTCCTCGGTGTCCGCGCGCCCCTCGCGGGCGCGGGCGGCCGTGTCGTGGAGCTGCCGGTAGCCCTGGACGTGGTCGGCGTGGTGTACGGACAGCGCCGCCACCTGCTCCTCGTAGTGGCCCGACGGATAGCCACGGTCGCGGGCGAGCCGGGCCAGGAGCTGATCGGCGCCGGTCACCGCGTGTTCCGGGGCCTCGATGAACATCTCCTGCATACCGGCCCATTCGGCCACGTACCGCTCACGCAGCTCACCGGACAGGGGCTCGGTCCTCAGATCGCCGTACCGCCGCAGCCGTTCCTCGAGTTCCCGAGCCGCCGCCTTGGTGTCGCCCGCGTGCTGGGCGACGTTCAGTTCGTACTCGGGCCCGAAGCGGCGCCGCAGAGCGCGCTCCCCGCGGCCGGCGCCCGCGCGGACGACGCGGATGATGAGCGCGGCCGCGAGGACGACCGCGACGACAACCACGATGCTGATCGCACCAGTTGACATGGTCTGCTTCTGCCTTCCCGCTGGCTTCCCCCTCCGCGTTCGGGGGGCTCCTCTCTCCGGGTAGCCCGGTCTTGGTCCCTCAAACTGCGGTGCGTCGGAGGTGCGGCGGGTGCCAGGATGCGGACCATGACGAGTACGCCTCATGCCCGAGCCGGTGAGCGCGCTCACGCCTCCCCCGCGTGGACGGTCGTCGCGCGGCCCGTCGACGACCCCGTCTCGGCCATGCTGCTGCGCGAGTACCTCGTCGATGTCGCCGACCGCTACTACCAGCTCCACGAGGCGCGGAACTCGACCCCGGAGGAGATCGAGCAGGCGCTCGCCGAGATGCCCAGCGACGATCTCGCCCCGCCGCAGGGCGTGTTCCTGCTGGCCCACCACGAGGGCGAACTCGCCGGATGTGCGGGGGCGCGGCTGGTGGACGCGCGCACGGCGGAGCTGAAGCGGGTGTACGTACGGCCCGCCAAGCGGGGGCTGGGCGGGGGCGCCGCACTGCTCGCGGCCGTCGAGGCGGCGGCGGGCGAACTGGGCGCCGGGCGGATCGTGCTCGACACCCGCCTCGATCTGGTCGAGGCCCGCGGGCTGTACGCGCACCACGGCTACCGGGAGGTTCCGGCCTTCACGGACGGGCCGTACGCCGAGGTCTGGATGGCCAAGGAGCTGGGCTGATCCGAGTGCCGGGCCCGGGTCCGGGTCCGGGGCCGGGGCCGGGTCAGGGTCCGGGGCCGGGTCAGGGGCCGGGTCAGGGGCCGCGCGGCGGCGGTGGTCTGCGGTGGTCCGGGCGGGGCGTGCCCTCCCTCGGCCGCTCCGCGTCCGAGCCGCACAGCTCCCGCGCCAACTCGTCCACCAGCTCGGTCAGATCGGTCGGGCGGTCCGGTGACCACCAGTCGCCCAGCAGTTCCGCGAGGGACGCCTCGCGGGCCCGGTAGAGCCTGGTCGCGAGCTCGCGGCCGTCGTCCGTGAGGAGCAGCTCCAGCCCGTAGCGGCGGCCGAGGCCCCGCGCCTCGATCTGCCGGACCGCCTCGGTGATGGCCCGCAGCGGTACGGGCGTGCGCTCGGCGAGCAGCGCGGGTTCGACCGAGCCGTAGTGCTGGATGCGCAGCAGCATCCAGCTCGTGGCGGGGCTGAGGTCGAGACCGGCGCGCCGGGTGATGTCCACGTAGATCTTCCGGCGGCCCTCCCGGCTGCCCAGCAGGGACAGCGCGCGGGCGCATTCGTCGCGCGAGGTGCGTTCCACCGGGTTGCTGGCGAGTATCTCGCTGCCGTCGGGCGCGGTGACGCTGGCGCGCAGCGGCTCCTCCCGGAGGTACCAGGCGAGGAGGAACGCGAGCAGTACGACCGGCACCGCGTACAGGAAGACGTCGGTGATGGAGACGGAGAACGCGTGCCGGACGGCGGCCTGGTCCGCGGGCGGCAGCCGGCCGAGGGTGCGGGGGTCGGAGGTGAGGGCGCCGGGGGTGACTCCGGGTGGCAGACGCCGTCCGGCGAGGGCGTCGGCGATATGCGGGCCGAGGTTGTTGGCGAAGATCGTGCCGAAGACGGAGACGCCGAACGAGGCGCCGATCGAGCGGAAGAACGTCGCGCCGGAGGTGGCGACGCCCAGGTCCTGGTAGCGGACGGAGTTCTGCACGATCAGCACCAGCACCTGGATGACCAGGCCGAGACCGCAGCCGAAGACGAAGAAGTACGCGCTCATCTCGGCCACCCCGCTGGACTCCCGCAGCTGGTGCATCAGCAGCAGCCCGACGGCGGTGACCGCGGTGCCCAGGACCGGGAAGACCTTGTAGCGGCCGGTGCGGCTGACCAGATGGCCGGAGACGGTGGAGGAGACCAGCGTGCCGAGGACCAGCGGCAGCAGATGGAGGCCGGACGTGGTCGGCGAGACGCCCTGCACGATCTGGAGGAAGGTCGGCAGGTAGGTCATGCTGCCGAACATCGCGAAGCCGACGATGAAGCCGATGACCGCGCAGAGCGTGAAGGTGCGGCTGCGGAAGAGGGTGAGCGGCAGCACGGGTTCGGCCGCGCGGGTCTCCACCCGTACGAAGGCGGCCAGCAGCACCATGCCGACGACCGCGAGCCCGACGATCTGCCAGGAGCCCCAGCCGTAGGTGACCCCGCCGAGAGAGGTCATCAGCACCAGGGCGGCGGCCACCACGGCGATCAGGAAGGTGCCGAGGTAGTCGATGGTGTGCGAGGTGCGGCGCACCGGGATGTGCAGGACGGAGGCGACGACGAGGAGGGCGACGATGCCGAGGGGCAGATTGACGTAGAACACCCAGCGCCAGCTGAGACGGTCCACGAACACCCCGCCGAGCAGCGGCCCCAGCACACTGGCGGCGCTGAAGACGGCGCCGAAGAGGCCCTGGTAGCGGCCGCGGTCACGGGGCGGGACGATATCGCCGACGATGGCCATCGACAGCACCATGAGGCCGCCGCCGCCCAGCCCCTGGAGCGCGCGGAAGGCGATGAGTTCGGCCATGTTCCCGGCGAGGCCGCACAGCGCGGAGCCGATCAGGAAGATGACGATCGCGGTCTGGAAGAGCCTCTTACGGCCGTACTGGTCGCCGAGCTTGCCCCACAGCGGGGTGGCCGCGGTCGAGGCGAGGAGATACGCGGTGACGACCCAGGACAGATGCTCCAGGCCGCCGAGGTCGCTGACGATCGTGGGCAGCGCGGTGGAGACGATCGTCTGATCGAGCGCGGCGAGCAGCATGCCGAGCAGCAGCGCGCCGATCGCCACGAGGACCGCGCGCCGCGGCCGGTCCCGTCCCGGGCCGGGGTCGGGGGCCGCGGCGCCGGGGGTTCCTGGGCCTCCTGGGGCCGGAGCCGGGCTGCCGGCGTCCCGCGCCATGGCGACTCCTCCTCGCTCCCCTCCCGTCCCCTCCTCATCTCTTCATCCTCATCCTCTTCATCCTCATCCCATCCTCACCTTTATGCCCCGTTACGGCCCGCCGGACCGGTCCGCACGGCGGGCGAACACCTGCGCGGAGGGCGATCGGATGCGCATAATCGCTGCGAACTCCAGGGAGGGAAAGTTCCGTGACGGCAGAGTCCTGCCCGCACTGCTTCGCACCGGCGCGCGCCAACGGCCGCCCCGGCTGTACGTGTGCCGAACGCGCCGCCGCGTCCACCGCGACGGCAGGTGCGACCGATGACCAGACCCGGCCGATCCCCCAGGTGACGCTCCCGGAGGAGCGCCCGGCCGGCCCCGATCCGCGCGATCTGCGCCTCTTCGAGGAGGCGGAGAGGGTGGCGAAGGCGGCGGCGGAGACGGCACCGAAGGGGGAAAACACCGGGATCCCCGGGAGCACGGGGATTGCCGGGATCGCCGGGAGCACCGCGATCGCCGGGAGCACCGGGAGCACCGGGAAGGGGGACGGTGAGGAGACGCGGGTGATCGACCGCGTCGAGGAGAGACCCGGCGGGGACGAGGGGTACGAGGCCGACGGCGACGGCGACGCCGACACCGACGCCGCCGGAAACACCCCTGGCCCCGGCCGTCACCGCAAGAGCAAGCGCAAGGTCGTGGGTGCCGTGCTCGCGGGCGCGGCGGCCGTGGCGGTGGCCGGTTCGCTGGTGATCGGCACCGGTCTGCTCGGCGGTGACCACAAGGAGGACGGCAGCGGCGGCGGCGCGAGCGATCGCACCCTCGCCGACAGCACCGTCAGCCCTCCGGCCGAGGAGGAGCTCCCGACCGAAGGGCCCGGCACGTCGTCCGGCTCCCCCTCGTCGAGTGCGACGCCCCACCCCTCGGCGTCCGGCTCGGCGCGGGCCGGTGCGGCCCCGAGCCACGGCGGCGGCCCCTCGGGCTCGGCCCGCCCCTCGGCGTCGGCCTCCGCGACCGACTCGGCGACGAAGCCCGGCCCGAGCGCGTCCGGCGCTCCGACCTCCACCCCGTCCGACACGCCCGAGCCGCCCGGCCCGCCGGTGCTCCGCGAGGGCGACAGTGGACCCGAGGTGGTCGAGCTCCAGAAGCGGCTGACCCAGCTGTTGCAGTACATCGGTGTGGCGGACGGGAAGTACGACGGGGGACTGCGGAGGATCGTCTCCAGCTACCAGGACCAGCACGACATCACGGGCGATCCGGACGGCGTCTACGGGGAGAACACGCGCCGCGACCTCGAATCGAGAACCGACGAGCCGTAGGGGGATGAGCCGCCACGAGCCCTATGGCTGCCGGGTGGGTCTTCCCCCTACCCGCCCCTTCCCGAAACTGGGGCCCCGCCACGTGGCGGGGCCCATATCGATACTGCGGGAAGGGGCGAAGCCCCGGCCCGGCGCCTGGGGCGGCGGAGCCCCGGCGGGTCCTGGGGCGGGGCTCCAGTGTGGGAAGGGGCGGGTAGGGGAACAGCCCGCCGCAGGCGGCACGGTCCGTCGGACACGCACGGACACGCACCAAGCGCCCCACCCCCCTGGCGCATAGCGCCCCCGCTTTGTATCGTGAAGGAACAAAGTGGTTCCGCCCGTTTTCCCTGACCGGCGGGCGGAGCCGCTTGTTTCCCTTTCCGTTGCGCATTTCCGCGGTCCGCACGCCGCGCTCGCGACCAGGAGTCCCCATGTCCCTCACCGCCCGCGCACTCCTCCTCGACATGGACGGCACCCTGGTGAACTCGGACGCCGTGGTCGAGCGCTACTGGCGGATCTGGGCCGCCGAGCAGGGGCTCGACCCCGAGCAGGTCCTCAAGGTCGTCCACGGCCGACAGGGTCACGCCACGATGGCCGCGCTGCTCCCGGACCGCCCGGTGGAGCGGAACCTGGCGGACAACCGCTGGATGCTGGAGCGCGAGACCACCGATCTCGACGGCGTCGTGCCGGTGCCCGGCGCGCCCGCCTTCATGGCCGCGCTGGCCGCACTCCCGCACGCCCTGGTGACCTCCGCCGACGAGGCCCTCGCCAGCGCCCGCATGGGCGCCGCCGGACTGCCGATGCCGGAGGTACGGGTCACCGCGGAGCGCGTCGGCGCGAGCAAGCCCGACCCGGAGGGGTTCCTGAAGGGCGCGGCCGAGCTCGGCTTCGCCCCCGCCGACTGTGTGGTCTTCGAGGACTCGGAGGCAGGCATCGCGGCGGGCCGGGCGGCCGGAATGCGAATCGTCGGCATCGGCCCGCGCGCCGGGGCCCACGCCCCGGACGCGCATGTGCGGGACCTGGAGCAGGTGCGGATCGAGGCTCTGCCCGACGGCACGATGCGGCTGCACTTCTCGGACTGATCGCTTCTCGGACTGAGCACTTCTCGGGCTGATCGCCGGGGCCCACGCCGTACGGCGGTCGCACCCCGGACGCCCGGGGGTGCGACCGCCGGTCAGGCCGCGATGGCCTCGTACAGGCTGAAGCCGGCCAGCGCCAGCATCACCAGGGCCGCGATCCTGGTGATCAGCCGCAGCGGTACGTACCGCATCAGGGTGCGGCCGCCCACGATGCCCAGACCCGCGACGGCCCACAGGGCCAGCAGCGCGCCGACGCCCACCGACAGGGGGTCGTCGTAGCGGGCGGCGAGGTTCGCGGTCATGATCTGGGTCAGATCGCCGAACTCGGCGATCAGGATCAGCGTGAAGCCCGCCCCGGAGACCTTCCAGAAGCTCTGGTCGGCGGGCTTGCGGATCTCTTCCTCGTCGTCGTCCTTCTTGAAGAGCAACATCGCCGCTCCCCCGAGGAAGAGCACCCCCACGATCGCCTGGAGCAGGCGGTGCGGCAGCAGCGTGAGCACACTGCCCGCCGCGATCGCGAGCCCGACGTGGAGGGCGAAGGCGGCGGCCACGCCGACGAAGACGTACGACGCGCGGTAACGGGTGCCGAGCATCAGCCCGGCCAGGGCGGTCTTGTCGGGCAGCTCGGCGAGGAAGACGACGCCGAAGACCACGGCGGCGACGGTGATGCTGAACACGGAATGGATACCTCGTAGATCGGGCCGCGCCAAGGGCCCCGGGGGAGGGATCGCTTCGGCACGGCAGCGTCGGACACTGCGGCCGAAGGTCTCGCTGGCGTACGGCCTCCGCGTCGCGCGGTGATCATCCGTACGCTCCGGGCGCCGGCCCGCACCTCGAGGGGCGGGCAGTATGTCGACGGTCCGGCGAGGAGCTACTCCCCTTCTGCTTCCGCCAAGCATACGGGACCCCCGCCGCACCCAGCCGCCGGGCCTCCGCCCCGGCCCCACCGTCATCGGTCCGAAGAGCCGCACCGCGCCTGCCCGCGCGGATGAGCTGGCGCGAGGGCGCTGGGATGTATGACGAGCCCCACAATCCCAGCGTCCGGTCAAGCTCCGCCGACAGCGCGCCCCACGGGGCGTCCGGTTTTCCCCTCCCCGCCCCTTCCCGATACCAGGGGCTCCGCCCCTGGACCCCGGGGGCTAGGCGCGGAGCCCCACCACGCGGCGGAGCCGCATACCGATGCCACGGGAAGGGGCGAAGCCCCGGTTTGGGACCTGAGGCGGAACCCCGGATCGGGACCTGCGGCGGAACCCCAGTTGCGGGGCCTGAGGCGTAGCCCCGGTCCGGGGCCTGAGGCGGAACCCCGGCCTGGGGCCTGGGGCGGAGCCCCGGTTTCGGGGGCTGGGGCGGAGCCCCGGTTTCGGGACCAGGGACGGAGCCCCGGATCGGGACCTGCGGCGGAACCCCAGTTGCGGGGCCTGAGGCGTAGCCCCGGTCCGGGGCCTGGGGCGGAACCCCGGCCTGGGGCCTGGGGCGGAGCCCCGGTTTCGGGGGCTGGGGCGGAGCCCCGGTTTCGGGACCAGGGACGGAGCCCCGGATCGGGACCTGCGGCGGAACCCCAGTTGCGGGGCCTGAGGCGTAGCCCCGGTCCGGGGTCTGGGGCGGAGCCCCGGTCCGGGGTCTGGGGCGGAGCCCCGGTCCGGGGTCTGGGGCGGAGCCCCGGTTTCGGGAAGGGGCGGGGAGGGGAGCAGCGCGCCGCAGGCGTCACCACCCGCCGGACACCCCCAGGCCACCCGGACCGCCCTCGCCTCCCGGCGCGCCCTCGCCGCCCGCGCGCCCGGCTCGCGGGCGGCTTGCGCGCTCGCCGGGCGGCGGAGCCGCGAGCGCCGCCCCGGGGCACGGCGTTGAGCGGCGGCGATGCCTCAACCCCGGGCGCGGGCGCGCGCGGTACATAGGCGCAACGCGAGCACGCGACGACCGCGCCGGGGCGGGTGCGCGGCACCAACTGCCTCCCAGAACCCCTTGCGTTGACATGACCGCGTCGTCACTCTGTTACCTGGCGCCCACCCCACAGCAACCCGGCGCCGCAACCATGGCCGAGCACCAGTGGCCAACGACCCCCCACCCTCAAGGGAGTTCGCATGTCGGACACGTCTTCTCGCCGTCGCGTCTACGCGCGTCGCGCCTCCGTCTTCGGCGGGTTCGTCGCCCTGCTGGGCACGCTCGTGCTGAGCGGGCCCGCCGCCGAGGCTTCCCCGCCCACCCCGCCCAGCGCCGCCACCGCCCGTACCCAGCTGGCCTCGCTGACCGTCAAGGCCGAGGGCTCGTCCGACGGTTACAGCCGCGACAAGTTCCCGCACTGGATCACCCAGAGCGGCGCCTGCAACACCCGCGAGGAAGTCCTCAAGCGCGACGGCAAGAACGTCCAGACCGACTCCAGCTGCGCGGCCACCAGCGGCACCTGGTACTCCGAGTACGACGGCGAGACCTGGTCCGCCTCCGGCGACGTGGACATCGACCACGTGGTGCCGCTCTCCGAGGCGTGGAAGTCCGGCGCCAACAGCTGGACCACCGCCCAGCGCCAGGCGTTCGCCAACGACCTGACCCACTCCCAGCTCATCGCCGTGACGGACAACGTCAACCAGGCCAAGGGTGACCAGGACCCCGCCGAGTGGCTGCCGCCCCGGAGCGCCTACCACTGCATGTACGCCCGGATGTGGGTCTCGGTGAAGTACACCTACAAGCTCACCCTCGACTCGGCCGAGAAGTCCGCGCTCAGCGGCATCCTCAACGGCTGCTGAGACACCGCGCCGAGACACGGCACCACCGGACACATCCCCCGGCACACCGCCGGAGGAACCGCCGCACCTCCTCCGTCGTTCCGTACCGTACGCATGACGAGCACATCGAAGAACGACGGAGGAGGTCCGGATGGCCGGGCTGCGCCTGGGACCACTGCTGCGCCATGTCGACTGGGAGACCGGCACCGGCGCGACCGTCTGGGTCGAGGCCGACCGGCCCTGTGAGGCCGAGGTGCGGTGCGCCGACGGCGCGGGCGGCACCGCCCGCACCTGGCGGATCGCGGGCCATCACTACGCCCTGATCCCGGTCACCGGGCTGCGGCCGGGCGGCGAGACCGCCTACCGGGTGCTGCTGGACGGCGAGCAGGTCTGGCCACCGCCGGACTCCCCGTTCCCCGACAGCACCATCCGCACCCCGGCCACGGCCCCGGCCACGGCCACGGACCCGGGGGGCGACCCCACGGTCCCGGGCCCCGCGCCCGTGCGCGTGGCCTTCGGCTCCTGCCGGTGGGCCGCACCACCCTCCGACGCCTCGCACGACCCCGTGGGGCCCGACGCGCTCGACACCCTCGCGCAGGCGCTCGCCCGCGCCCCGGAGGCCCCGCGCCCCGATGTGCTGGTGCTGCTGGGCGACCAGGTGTACGCGGACGAGACCTCCGCCGAGACCCGCCGCTGGCTGGCCGAGCGCCGCGATCTGAGCGAACCGCCGGGCGAGCAGGTGGCGGACTACGAGGAGTACACCCGGCTCTACTACGAGTCCTGGCTGGACCCCGAGGTGCGCTGGCTGCTCTCCACCGTCCCCAGCTGCATGATCTTCGACGACCACGATGTCATCGACGACTGGAACACCAGCGAGGCGTGGCAGCGCCGGATGCGCGCGACCCCGTGGTGGCGGGAGCGGATACTGAGCGGGCTGATGTCCTACTGGGTCCATCAGCACCTGGGCAACCTCTCCCCCGCCGAACTGGCCGCCGACCCGCTCTACGCCGAGGTGCGCGCGGCGGAGGACGGCACCGAGGCGCTGCGGGAGTTCGCCGCCCGCGCCGACGCCGATCCGGGGTACACCCGCTGGAGCTACCGCCGCGACTTCGGCCGCACCCGGCTGCTGATGATCGACACCCGCGCGGCGCGGGTGCTCGAGGAGGGCCGGCGGGCGATGCTGACCGACAAGGAGCTCGCCTGGGTGCGCGAGCAGGCCATGGACGGCGTGGGCGGCTTCCCCGGCCCGGAGCGGCCCGGGGCTGCCTCCGGCGGCTACGAAGAGGGCCACGACGGCAGTCACCACGAGGGCAGCTACGACCATCTGCTGCTCGGCACCTCGCTGCCCTGGCTGCTGCCGCACTTCGTGCACGACGTGGAGGCGTGGAACGCCTCGGTGTGCGGCGGCAGACGCGGTGGGCGCTGGGCGCGGATCGCCGAGGATCTGCGGCAGCGCGGCGACTTGGAGCACTGGGCCGCGTTCCCCGAGTCCTTCGACGCGCTCACCGACACCATCGCCACGGTAGGCGGCGCGCCGGGCGCGCCCGCCACGATCAGCGTGCTCTCCGGCGATGTGCACCACGCCTATGTGGCCACCCCGGACTGGTCGCGGTGGCCGTCCCGGCCGCCCCGCAGCCAGGTGCGCCAGTTGACCTGCTCCCCGGTCCACAACAGCATCTACGCCTCGATACGGCTCGGCTTCCGCTTCGGCTGGAGCGCGGCGGGGCGCGCCCTGGGCCGTGCGTTCCGGCGCCATGGGCGGGTGCCGCACCCCCGCTTGAGCTGGCACAAGACGGGCGGGCCCTGGTTCGGCAACCAGCTGATGACGCTGACCCTCCGGGGCCGTACCGCGCATCTGCGGCTGGACCAGGCGCAGTCGGACCCCGCGGGCGGCGGCGCCCGACTGGTGACGGCGCTGGAGACGGACTGGGCGGGCCACGGGGCGTCCGGCGGATCGTGACGCCTGCGGCGGGCCACGCGGCGGAGCCGCATATCGATGCTTCCCCCGCCCCGCCCCTTGAGCACCGTTCCGCGCCGTACGGCATGTGATGACGCGGTACGCCACATGATGACGCCGTACGTCACGTGATGGCGGCGTGCGTCCGTGATACGGGCCACAACGGAGCGGCAGGTTCCGGAGACCGGGGAGATTCGTGTGGAGCGGGCGGCATGATGGGCGCGCATCCTGCGTCACATCTGCCCCGGGAGACACAGCCTTGGCCGGAGACTCTCACGCGATAGCCGTCGTCGGCGCCGGGCCGCGCGGCACCAGCGTGCTGGAGCGCCTGTGCGCCTCGGCCCCGGAGCTGGCGCCCGGCACCCCGCTGACCGTGCACATGGTGGACCCCTCCCCGCCCGGTGCGGGACGGGTCTGGCGCACCGCCCAGCCGGACGAGTTGCTGATGAACACCGTGGCCTCGCAGGTCACCCTGTTCACCGACGCGAGCGTCGAATGCGGCGGACCGGTACGGACCGGGCCGAGCCTGTACGAATGGGTCACCGCGCGCGGCCTGGCGCCCGGCCTCGGCCCGGACGACTACCCCAGCCGCGCGCTCTACGGCCGCTATCTGGAGTGGGTGTTCGGCGAGGTGGTGCGGGGCGCGCCGGACACCGTGACCGTCCGGGCGCACCGGGCCCGCGCCGTACGGCTAGAGGAACGGGCCGACGGCGAGCAGGTGCTGACCCTGGATGACGGGAGCCGTCTGGAGGGGCTGCGCGCGGTCGTCCTGGCGCAGGGCCATCTGCCGGCGGCCACCGACGCCGCGGAGCGGCGGTACGCGGCCCACGCGGAGCGGCACGGGCTGCGCTACTACCCGCCCGCCAACCCCGCCGATGTCGACTTGTCGCTCATCGCACCGGGCGAGCCGGTGCTGCTGCGCGGCCTCGGCCTCAACTTCTTCGACCACATGACGCTGCTGACGGCGGGCCGGGGCGGCACGTTCGTCCCACACGCGCACGGCGGCCTGGTCTACCGGCCCTCGGGGCTGGAGCCACGGCTGTACGCGGGTTCCCGGCGCGGCATCCCCTACCACGCGCGGGGCGACAACGCGAAGGGGCCGTGCGGTCGGCACACCCCGCTGCTGCTGACCCCCGATGTGCTCGGCCACTTCCGCAAGCGCGCGGACGTCGGCGATCCGCCGGACTTCCTGGCCGAGATATGGCCGCTCGTGGCCAAGGAGGCCGAGACGGTCTACTACGAGGCGCTACTGACCCTCCGCGCACCCGACACCCACGCCCCGGCCACCCCGGCCGCCCTGGAAACCCCGCCGGCCCCGGAGGTCCCGGCCGCCCTGGAAACTCCGCAAGCCCCGACCGCCCCGCAAACCGCGGAGGCCCCCGAGTCCGGCCCCAGAACCCCCACCCCGTTCACCCCGACACACTTCAGGCGTCACTTTTTGGCCACCGAGCACGGCAGCCCCGAAGAGGCCGCCGTGCTCGCGGAGTACGGCGTTCCGGAGGCGGAGCGCTGGTCCTGGGACGCGGTGGCCCAGCCGTACCGCGGACGCCGGTTCACGGGGCGTGACGAATTCCGGCGGTGGCTGCTGGCCTACGCCCACCAGGACGTGGCGCACGCGCGGCTGGGCAATGTCGAGGGCCCGGTCAAGGCCGCCCTCGACGTGCTGCGCGACCTCCGCAACGAGCTGCGTCTGATCGTCGACCACGGCGGCCTGACGGGGGCGTCCCGCCAGGCCCATCTGGACCGCTGGTACACCCCGCTCAACGCCTTCCTCTCGATCGGCCCGCCGCGCCGCCGGATCGAGGAGATGGCCGCGCTGATCGAGGCGGGTGTCCTGGACGTCCTCGGCCCACGGCTTGAAGTGACCTTGGAGAGTCCAGACCAAAGGGGGGATGGGGCCGGATTCACCGCGCGGTCGGCCGAGGTGCCGGGTCCGCCGGTGACGGCCACGACGCTGATCGAGGCGCGGCTGCCGGAGCCGGATGTGCGCCGGACCGCCGATGAGTTGCTGATCCATCTGCTGGAGACCGGGCAGGGCCGTCCGCACCGGGTGGAGGGCTATGAGACCGGCGGCCTCGATGTCACCACCGCCCCCTACCGGCTGGTGGACGCCCAGGGCCGCCCGCATCCGCGGCGGTTCGCCCTCGGGGTGCCGACCGAGGGGGTCCACTGGGTGACGGCCGCGGGCGCGCGGCCGGGCGTCAACTCCGTCACCCTCTGCGACACGGACGCGGTGGCACGGGCGGTGCTGCGCGTGACGACCGCGCGGGAACCCCGGCAGGAAGCTGCCCCGATGTGCGCCGTGGGGCTCTGAGGAGCGGGTTCGGAACGCCAGAACAGGGCCTCCGGGACAGCCATATTGGCAGGAACTTGAACTTGCAACAAAAGATGAGGGGAACCTAACCTGGCGTTCCGCTGTTCCCCGTCCCCAGGAGCAAGGAGCTCCCCTCCCATGCCTTCTTCCACCACCCCCCGCACCCTCGGCGAGGCGCTCGACAGTGCCAAGCCGTATGTCCTCTCCCTCTTCCGCATCGTGGTCGGGCTGCTGTTCTTCTGCCACGGCGCCTCGTCGCTGCTCGGCTGGTTCGGCGGCATGATGGGCACCGGCAAGACCATCGAGGCCGGCACCTGGCCGGGCTGGTACGCGGCCGTCATCCAGCTCGTCGGCGGCGCGCTGGTGATGCTCGGCGTCGGCAGCCGCAGCGCGGCCTTCATCTCCTCGGGCTCGATGGCCTACGCGTACTTCCATGAGCACCAGCCCGAGAAGCTGTGGCCCATCCAGAACGGCGGCGAGCCCGCCGCGATGTTCTGCTGGGCCCTGCTGCTGCTCGTCTTCACCGGTCCCGGCCCCTGGGCGCTGGACCGGATATTCGGCTCGCCCCGCGCGAGCGAGGCGGCGCCGGAGGCGCCGCGCGAGCCGTCCCGGGTCTGACGGACGGCGGCCGGACCTCACACGGACGGCAGCCGGACGACACCTCGTCCAGCCGTCAGTTCCACGCATTCGACATCACGTCACGCATCGCGCCATGCGGGGTCGAACGCCCCGCATGGCGCGATTCGAACAACATCATCACACCCCTTACCGATATCCTCTTCAGTCACAGGCGTACGCTGTATGGCTGTTACAGGCTGACGCCTGCCGCTTCCCGGCGACATGCGCAGCGGGGGGACCGGGATCGGGAGTAGAACGTTGTTGGAACATTTGGGGTCGCTGACCAACACCCCATGGATCTATGCGGTGATCGGGGCATCCGTCCTGCTCGATGTCTTCCTGCCCGTTCTGCCCAGCGGAGTTCTGGTGATCACCGCCGCCACCGCGGCCGCCGGCACCACCGTTGACGCCGTCGGCGTGGTGCGCCAGGCCGGCGCGGCCGACTTCCCCGCCATGTTCGGGCTGATGCTGTGCGCCGCGACCGCCTCCGTCCTCGGGGACATGGTCGCCTACCGGCTGGCCTGGCGCGGCAGCGACCGGCTCGACCGCGCCATCGCCCGCTCCCGCCGACTCACCTCCGCCCAGGAGCAGTTGGGCACCGCGCTGGTGCGCGGCGGCGGTCCGCTCGTGGTGATAGCCCGCTTCGCGCCCGCGGGACGCTCGGTCGTCAGCCTGAGCGCGGGCGCGGCCCACCGGAGGGTGAAGGAATTCCTGCCGTGGTCGGCGGTGGCCGGGCTGGCCTGGGCGGCGTACAGCGTGGCCCTCGGCTATGTAGGCGGCCAGTGGCTCGGCGCCACCTGGCTCGGCACCGCGGTTTCGGTGCTCGCGCTGTTCGCGGCGGGCGCCGGTGCCGCGTATGTGATGAAGCGTCCGGGTGAGGGCGCGACGGGACCGCTCCCCGCGGGCCCGGCCGGGCAGCCGCTGCCCGGCGCCCACCAGGCGCGGTAGGGGCCGTGTCGGCGAACGATTACTTATCGGCCCGCGATACCGGCTACGGTCCCTGCATGCGTACCCCCATCGTGCCGGTTCCGGCATGCTGACCCGCGCCGCCGGGATGGTCGCCGCGTTCCTCGCCGGCCTCGCCCTGGTCGTCGCCGCGGTCCTGGTCGTACGGCATCTCACCGAGCCCTCGGAGCCCGAGCTGCCGGTGATCCCCGACGCCAGGCGCCCCGTCGTGGAGGCCGCGGTCCGCACCTGCTCCCCGCTGAGCGTGCCGCTGCTGGCCGCCCAGATCGACGCGGAGAGCGGCTGGCGCCGGGACGCGGACTCCGGGCACGCCCAGGGCATTTCGCAGTTCTCCCCGGTCACCTGGAAGGAGTGGGGCCAGGACGGCGACGGCGACGGCAAGGCCGATGTCTGGGAGCCCCGCGACGCCATCCCCTCACAGGCCCGCTACATGTGCCATCTGTACGACGTGGTCAAGGTGGTCCCGGGCGGCAAGGCCGGGATCGGGGCGACCCGGCTCGCGCTCGCGGCGTACAACGCGGGGCCGAACGCGGTGCTCAGGGCGCGCGGCATCCCGAAGATCCTCGAGACGCGGGAGTATGTCGACAAGATCTTGAAGGAGCTGCTGCCCAAGTACCGGAAGAGCGAGGAGAGGTACCAGGAGAGCGAGGCGAAGCACACCGGCAGTGCCTCCGCCTCACCCTCCACACCGGCCTCCCCCTCGCCCTCCGGCGATCCGTCCGGGCCCGCCTCCGGCTCCTCACCGGCGGCTACGCGTCGGCCGTGATGAAGTCCTCCACCGCCCGTACGAGTTCCTGCGGTGTCTCATCGGCGGGATAGTGCCCGGCGTACTCCAGCTCCACCAACTCGGCGTTGACGTACCAGCGCAGCCAGGTCTGCCGCATCACCTCCGCCGTGAGCGCGGGGTCGTGGGCGCCGACCACGATCCGGACCGGCACCTGGGCACCGGCTATGTCCTCGTGGAAGTCCTCCAGCGCCCAGGAGTCCAGCCATGCGCGGAGCGCCTTGGGGTCGCTGTGCTCCACTGAGTGCCGCACCATCAGATCCAGCCAGGCGGCCGGGTGGCGGCCGCCGGTGGTGAGGTCGATGATCTCCCGGCGGTTCTCCGGGTGGTCGGCGGCGGCCGCGAACAGCTGCCACTGCTCGCCCTCCATCGGCACCCCGCTGGCCGGCACCGGCGCGACCCCGACCAGCCGGCGGACCCGGTCCGGGGCGGCCGCCAGGACGCGCTGGGCGACGGCCGCGCCCATCGAGTGGCCGATGAGCGAGAACCGCTCCCAGCCGAGGTGATCGGCGAGCGCGAGCAGATCGCCCCCGGCCTCGCCGGTGGTGTACGCGCCGGGGATGTCGCGCGCCTCGCCGTAGCCGCGCAGATCGGGCAGCACATAGGTGAACCCGCGCCGGTCGACGTGCGGCAGCATCGCGGCGTACGCGGCCCGGTCCGAGAACCAGCCGTGCACCGCCATCACATGGTGCGGCCCGTCGCCGACGGTTTCGTACGGTGGAACGAGGGGTGGAACGATCGGTCCCATGGCACCTCCGGTCCCATTCGAATACGGGCGCGCGGCGCGTGCCCGTGCGGGACAACGGTGACGTCTCCCGCTTCGGGTGGGCAAGCCCGATGCGCATATGCGTGCCCGCGATACGCCCCGGGAAGGCGTCGTATCGCGGGCGCGGGGTCGTCCGTGTGGCGGGGATCCGTCGGCGCGGGACGCGGAGCGGAAGCGGGAGCCGAGCGACACGGTGACCATGTGGTGGAAGCGGACGCCCGGGGTGTCGGCCGTGCTGCGTACGGGCTAGCCGGGCCCCGGGGGCCGCGTGTCAGCCGCGCCGCCCGAGGACGCCCGTAGTCTGATGGCGGCTGTGGCGCGCGACATGGGGATCCGGCGGAACAACGGCCTCCGGCGTCACGGCGCCACCGCGCTGCGGCTCGTGGCCGTCGCCGCCCTCTACTACGCGGGCGCCAGGATCGGACTGCTCCAGGAGCTGGTGCGTGGTCAGGTCACCCCGCTGTGGCCGCCGACCGGCATCGCGCTGGCCTGTCTGCTGACGCTGGGCCCGCCGGCCTGGCCGGGCATCGCCCTGGGCGCCGTCGCGGTCAACGCCCCCATCGGCCCGTCGCCCCCGGCCGTCATCGCGATCGTGGCGGGCAACACCCTCGCCCCGGTCTGCGCGTATCTGCTGCTGCGGCGCGTGGGCTTCCGGGCCGCCGTGGACCGGCTGCGGGACGCGCTGGTCCTGGTCTTCCTCGGCGCGTTGGCGGGCATGCTGATCAGCGCCACGGTGGGCACCGCCGCACTCCTGCTGTCGGGCGCGCTCGCGGCGGGTGACTTCTGGACGGCCTGGTCGGTGTGGTGGACGGGCGACGCGATGGGCGTCCTGGTGATCACCCCCGTGCTGCTGGTGCTCCGCCGCGCCCGGCTCCCGCGCGGCGTCGGCCCGTACCGCCTGCTGGAGGCGGTGGCCCTGCTGCTGGGCACGGCGGCCGTCGCGCTGGTGGCCATGCGGACGGAGGTCAGCCTGCTCTTCCTGGTCTTCCCGTTCCTGATCTGGGCCGCCCTGCGCTTCCAGCTCGCGGGCGCCGCCCCGTGCTCGCTCATCGTCACGGTCCTCGCGATCGCCTCGACGGCGGAGGGCACCGGCCCGTTCTCCCACCACTCGCTCACGGCCCGGATGGTCACCCTCCAGGCGTTCAACGGCTCGACGGCCCTGACGGCCCTGCTCCTCTCCGCGGTCATCACCGAACGCAACGCCACCCGGCGCCAGATCGAACGCGTCTGCGCCCAGTTGGCCGACGTCGTCTTCCGCCTGACCCCGGACGAGCCCCGCCCACCCGAGGGCGACCGCAGCTCCCCGGACAGGCGATAGCGGGCCGTACTACGGCCGGCATGGTGTCCGGCGTCCACCGCTACCGGATACCCGGATACCCGGATACCCGGATACTCGATGCCCGGATACTACGTGACGCGTACTACGCGCCGTGTAGCATCACGAGAACCCGCACCGGAAGCCGATCACAGCTGGAGAAGGCATGCGCACCAACGACGCCCAGATGCTTGTGCTGTGCGCACTGACCGACGGGCCGCTGCACGGGTACGCCATCAACGCGGCCATCGAGCAGGTCTCCGGCCATCGCCTCGGACCCGGGAGCCTCTACGGAGCCTTGGCCCGGCTGGAGGCGAAGCAGCTGGTGAAGCCCTTGGAGGGAAAGGGCCGCCAGCGCCCGTTCCGCCTCACACCCGCGGGGCGGGAGCTGCTCGAGCGAGAGGCGCACTCCATGGCCCGCCTGTCCGGGCGGGTATTCGAGAGCGCCGTTCCCGACAGGATCGGCTACCTCGATCGACTGGCCGCGACGGACGCGGCGCGTTCCTACAAGGGCGTCATGCTCGACGCGCTGGACGCCCGGCCCGGTCAGACCGTGCTCGATCTGGGCTGTGGACCGGGCACGGATCTCAGCGCTCTCGCCGAGGTGGTCGGCCCGTCCGGCAGGGTGATCGGCATCGATTCCAGCCAGGAGATGGCCGAGCAAGCACGCAGGCGTACGGAAGATCTGTCCATGGTCGACGTGGAGTTGGGCGACATCCACACGCTTCCGCTCGAAGACGGCAGTATCGACCGTGCCCGGACCGACCGCACGCTCCAGCACGCGGCGGACCCGGCCGGGGCGCTCGCGGAGGCCCGGCGGGTACTGCGCCCAGGCGGCAGACTCGTCATGGGCGAACCCGACTGGGACTCGCTGACCATCGACTACCCCGACGTCGAGGTCTCGCGTGCGTACACCCGCCATGTGACGGACAAGATCGTACGCAACGGGGTCATCGGCCGGCAGCTGGCCCGGCTCGCGCTGGACGCGGGATTCGCGGTGCCGACCGTCGCCCCGGTCACCTCGGTCTTCCGTGAGGTCCAGGCCGCGGACCTGGTCCTCGGCCTTCAGCGCAACACCGAGCGCGCCGTGTCCGCGGGCTACCTGCCCGCCCCGGCATCGCGGAGGTGGCTCGACCATCTCGCCACGGAGCCCTTTTTCGCCGCCGTGACGCTGTACGTCGTCGTCGCGGAAGCCTGAAGCCTGAGGGGACGAGAAGACGTGGATGTGTATGAAGCCGTGGACAGTCGCAGGGCCGTACGGGCGTTCAGCGACAAGCCGGTGGCCAGAGACGTACTCGAACGAGTGCTGGCAGCGGCGACGCGCGCTCCGTCGAGCGGGAACCTCCAGCCGTGGCATGTGTATGTCGTGACCGGCGAGCCCTTGGCCGAGTTGAAGAGGCGCGCGACGGCCAGGGCGCTGGCCGGAGACCCGGGTGATGAGCGGGAGTATCCGATGTACCCGGCCGAACTGGCCTCGCCCTATCTGGACCGTTTCGCCGCCGCGGCCGCCCAGCGGTACGAAGCGCTGGGGGTCGAGCGCGACGACCCCGCCCGGCCCACGAAGATCGCCGCCTTGAACTCGGAGGCGTTCGGGGCGCCGGTCGTCCTGTTCTGCTACCTCGACCGGACCATGGGCCCCGGACAGTGGGGGGACGCGGGGATGTACTTGCAGACGGTCATGCTGTTGTTGAGGGCGGAAGGGTTGCACAGCTGTCCGCAGGTGATGTGGACGATGTATCGCGAGACCGTCAGCCAAATAGTCGGAGCCGATGATGGACTCGTGCTGTTCTGCGGCGTATCGGTGGGATTCGAGAAGGAAGGCGCGGCGCGGCTGCGTTGGCGGACATGGCGGAAACGGTGAGCTTCATCGGAGGGTGCCCCGCTGACCGGTGATCCCGCTGACCCGGCCTCATAGCCCGGTGGCGTCGCGGCCCCGTGGCGTCGCGGCCCCGTGGCGTCGGACCGTCTTTCCGCCGGGGGCCGGACCCGCGCTGTTGGGCCCGGCCCCCGCCGTGTCCGAGTTACGCAAGCAGCCCAGCAAGCGTGAATAAGGACAGTCATACGCTAGGGCCCGGCACTGACAACGGGGCTCCTCGCCGGGGATGCGCGGGGTGTGCGCGCCCGGTTCGCGCCATCCGCCCCACGCCGAACGCATGAGCGATTCGCCAAGGGCAGAACCTTGTCCCCTTCCCGTGGGGCGCGACGCTCCTACCCTGAGGGGGTGAGCAGCCACGCGTCGAACCGAGCCCGCGTCATTCCCCTGCGTCCGGCCACCGCGGACCCGGCGCCCCGGGCGGGAGCCACCGCCGGGGCCGGAGCCCCCGCGGCCGCCCCCGCCCCGACGGCGCCAGCCGTTCCCTCCGGTCCGGGCGGCCCCGGCGGACCGGAGCGGCCCGGCCGGGAGCCGGTGAAGGAGCCCTTGTGGCGGGATGTCGTCGGTGGCGTGCTGCGGCGCGAGCGCCTCGCCCAGCAGCGCACGCTCAAGGACGTGGCCGAGGCGGCCCGTATCTCGATGCCGTACCTCTCCGAGCTCGAACGGGGCCGCAAGGAGGCGTCGTCCGAGGTTCTGGCCGCCGCCGCCCGCGCACTCGGCCTCGGCCTGGCCGACCTCCTCGCGATGGCCCAGGGCGAGTTGATCCGGCTCGTCTCCGGCCCGCGGCGGCGCGACGGCGCGGCGATGTCGGTCACGTCCCTCACGTCCGTCACCTCCGCCACGTCCGTCACCTCCACCACATCCATCAGCTCCGCCACGTCCGTCGCGGACCGCGGGGCCCGGCACGCGGGGCGGCAGGGCGACGTACGCCTGGCCGCCTGAGGCACCGAACCCTCAGAACGCCCGAGCCCTCAGAACGCCCGGGCCATCCGCCGGCTCAGCACCTCGTCGGCGAGCCCGTACGCCACCGCCTCCTCCGCCGTGAAGACCTTGTCGCGGTCCATGTCGGCGCGGAGCGTGGTGGCGTCGTGGGGCGTATGGCGTGCCAGCACCTCCTCGACCTGCGAGCGGATCCGGAGCATCTCCTTGGCCTGGAGGCTGAGATCCGAGACCGTCCCCTGCGCACCACCGCTCACCGGCTGCCCCAGCAGCACCCGGGAGTGCTCCAGTACGAACCGCCGCCCGGGGTCTCCCCCGGCCAGCAGCACCGCCGCGGTCGAGGCCGCCTGTCCCACGCAGAACGTGGAGATGGGCGCCGACACGAACGTCATCGTGTCGTAGATCGCCATCAGCGAGGTGAACGAGCCGCCCGGGGAGTTGATGTAGATCGAGACCTCCTGCTCCGGGCTCGACGATTCGAGGTGGAGCAGTTGCGCGATGACGACGTTGGCGACGCCGTCGTCGATCTCCGTACCGAGGAAGATGATCCGCTCGGACAGCAGCCGGCTGTAGATGTCGTACGCCCGCTCCCCCTGCGTGGTGCGCTCGACGACCGTCGGAATCGTGTACTGCCCCATGTCAGATCCCCATCCTGCGCCGCGTACCGGCGGGCCGTACGTCCGCGAGCGACTCCACGACCCGGTCGACCATTCCGTACTCCTTCGCCTGCTCCGGTGTGAACCACCGGTCGCGGTCACCGTCGCGCGAAATCGTCTCCACGCTCTGCCCGGTGTGCTCCGCCGTGATCCGCTCGATCGACCGCTTCATGAATTCCAGATTCTCGGCCTGAATCGCGATATCGGCCGTGCTCCCCCCGATACCGGCGGACGGCTGATGCATCATGATGCGGGAATTCGGCAGCGCGTAGCGCTTTCCCGTCGTGCCCACGGTGAGCAGAAACTGCCCCATGCTCGCGGCGAATCCCATGACGAGCGTGGAGACGTCGTTCGGAATCAGCCGCATCGTGTCGTAGATCGCCAGCCCCGCGGTCACCGAACCACCCGGGCTGTTGACGTAGAGGCTGATGTCCGACCGCGGATCCTCGGCCGACAGCAGCAGCATCTGCGCACATACCCGGTTCGCGGACACCTCGTCCACCTGTGTGCCGAGAAAGACGATGCGCTGGGTCAGCAGCTGCGCGGCCAGGTGATCGTCGAACCGCGTGGGTGCCGTGTCCCCGTCCGCGGCTCGCGGACTCATTGCCGACTCCCAGCCGGTGGCGAATGTTCCCATCGGACCTCCCTGTGAATACCGCGGCCCTCACCGCCGCGGTCCTTTCACCATCGACCCAATTCGCCTGCTCCGTAAGGAATCTCGGCCCGCAGCAGATTCGCCCACGGCAGACCCGGCCGCCGCGCGAGGGGCGGTCTTGCGGGAGCGTCCCGCCGCTCCCGACACTGCGAGGGGGGCGGGAAACGAGCCGACAGGGGGCGCGAACAATGACCGTTCGAGGGCGACAACGACAGCGACAACGACGGGGACAGGGACAGGGACGGGGACGTAAAGCGGCATTACGGCGGTTGAGGGCACGGCTGCGCCGCACGGCCTGGAGCGGCGGCGCGGTGGTGGCCCTCGCACTGGCCCTGACCTGGAAGACGGTATGGCCGTACGTCCTCGGAGTGGTCCTCGTCGGCCTGTTCGGCGCCACCGGCTGGTGGCTGCGGAAAACACATCTGCGCACCGTGGCGCGACACCGGGCCTGGCAGACCGAACAGGAGAACGCGGCACGTGAGCGGTCCATGGCCGAAGTGGACGCCATGACCTGGCAGCGGTTCGAGAGTTACGTCGCGGAGCTGTGCCGCCGGGACGGCTGCACCCAGGTCGTCGTCTCCGGGAAGTCGGGCGACCTGGGCGCGGACGTCATCGGCCGCATGCCGGACGGACGGCTGCTGGTGATCCAGTGCAAGCACTACGCACCCCATCGCACCGTGCCGAGCGGCGATATGCAGAAGTTCCTCGGCACCGCGAAGGCCGAACACGGCGCGGACGTCGCGGTGTACGTCGCCACCTGCGCCTTCACCCGGGAGGCGGAGAAGCTCGCGATGAAGCACGGGATCCTCGCCCTGCACCGGAACCTCCTCGGGGCCTGGGTGCGGGGCGCCACCCTGGAGTCACTGCTCCCCCTCAACGGCGCGGGCGACGGCCGCATCAGCCGCACCGGCCGTAGACCCCGAAGCAATGGGCCCATGACACCCGTACCGCGCGCGGGTCAGGAGAGCCAGTCGACGTAACGGGTGGGGGCCAGCTGGGCACCCGTGTCGGTGAGGACGTCCCCCTGGACGACGGCGAACATCCCGGCGTCCGGGTCGGTGACGACGGTGCGGGGGTCGCCCTTCCGGGCCAGGGTGATCCGGCCCAGCTCGTCCAGCGGGAAGACCTCGGGCCCGGCGACGTTGCGAATGCCCCGCAGCGGGCCGCCCACGGCGGCCTCCGTCACCGCAGCGGCCACGTCCTTGGCGGCGATCGGCTGGATCGGCGTGGCGGGCAGCCGGACGGTGTCGCCGTCGGCGGTCCAGGACAGGACGGCGTCCATGAACTCCATGAACTGCGTCGCCCGGACGATCGAGTACGGGATCGGCCCGGCCGCGAGGATCTCCTCCTGGAGCACCTTGGCCCGGTAGTAGTCCAGCTCCGGCACCTGGTCCACGCCGACGATCGAGAGGATCACGAAGTGGCCGACGCCGCCCTTACGGGCCGCGGCCAGCAGGTTGTCCATCGAGGTCTTGAAGAAGGCCGGGGAGGCTTCGTCGAAGGTCGGGGAGTTCGTCAGGTTGACGACGACGTCGGCTCCCGCGACCGCCTCGTCCAGCCCCTTGCCGCTGATGATGTCGACGCCGGTGGACAGCGCGTGCGGTACCGCCTCGTGCCCGGCGGCGTTCAGATTCTTGACGACCTGGGACCCGATCAGCCCGGTACCGCCGATGACCGCGAACTTCATGACATGCCTTTCGTGGGAGTGGTGCGCATGGACGCCCGCATGGGCGCATGGCGCCTGCCTGGATACGGCGCATGACCACCACGTGGCCGCGCCGCCCATCAAACTCGGATACATCTTGTCCGAGAAAATACCCGGACACAAGTTGTCCGAGTAAGCGGGATGATCGGCGAGCTGATTAGAGTGGGACGGGTGAAGATGTCCGGCGGAGTCGAGTGGGCCCTGCACTGCTGCGTCGTGCTCACATCCGTCGAGGAGCCCGTCCCCGCGACCAGGCTTGCGGAACTGCACGACGTATCGGCGAGCTACCTGGCCAAACAGCTACAGGCACTCTCCCGGGCCGGGCTCGTCCGCTCCGTCCAGGGCAAGGCGGGCGGCTACGTCCTCACCCGGGAGCCCGCCTCGATCACCGTGCTCGACGTGGTCGAAGCGGTCGACGGCCCCAGCCCGGCGTTCACCTGCACGGAGATCCGCCAGCGGGGCCCACTGGCCACCCCCGCCGAGGCATGCACCACGCCATGCCCGATCGCCCGGGTGATGGGCGGCGCGGACGCGGCCTGGCGAGAGGCGCTGCGTACGGTCTCGATCGCCGACCTGGCCCAGGACGTGGCCTCCACCTCGGGTCCCACCGCGCTGGCCCGCGTCAGCGCGTGGCTGACCACCCCGCAAACCTGAGCCCCCTCACCCCCAGCGGCCGTCGACAGCCCCCACCCCGAACTGCCATCACCCCAACAGCCATCACCCCAACAGCCATCGACTCAGCAGCCGCCGACGAACCTGACCGTCTCGCCGAGCGGCGCCCGCCCCGTACGGGGCTGACTCGCGGCGACGTCCTCGTACCCGATCGACATACCGCAGAAGAGGATGAGCCCCTCCGGCGGTGAGACGATCTCCGCGACGGTCTTGTGGTACTTCGCCCACGCCATCTGCGTGCAGCTGTGCAGCCCTTCGGCGCGGAGCAGCACCATGACGGTCTGTAGAAACATGCCGACGTCGGACCACTGAGGCCCACCCAGGTCGCGGTCGATGTAGCAGAACAGGGCGGCGGGCGCGCCGAAGCATTGCCAGTTCGCGGAGGCGGCCCGCTGGCGCGCCTCCAGGTCCTCGCGGGGGATCCCGAGCGCGCCGTAGCGCTGCTCGCCGAAGGCGGCCCGGCGCTCGCGGTACGGGGACTTCAGCGCGGGCGGGTACTGCTCGTACTCCGGCTCATCCCAGGCGTCGCCCGCGTCCAGCCGCTCACCGGCCCGCTTCTTGAGCTCGGCCAGCGGCCCGCCGGTCAGCACGTAGGCGTGCCACGGCTGGAGGTTCGACGCGGACGGCGCCCAAGCCGCGGCGGACAACACCCGCTCCAGCGCCTCCCGCGGAACCCGCTGGTCGGTAAACGCGCGCACCGCCCGTCGGCTCGTGACGGCCTCGTAGACGTCCAAGATCACCCATCTCCCATCCGCGCAAGGCGCCGCACCTTCGTTACAGTCGAGACTGTATCATTCGATACCATCTTACTCTCAACCATCACCGAGCACTCATGGGAGAAAGTCCATGGTCACGCTGTTGCACATCGACTCGTCCGTACTTCCGGGCGAGGCGTCCGCGTCCCGTTCCGTCGCGGCCGCCTTCCGTACGGCATGGGAGGAGCAGCACCCGGAGGGCACGGTGATCTACCGCGACCTCGCCGCCGAACCCGCCCCCCACATCACCGCCGACGCCTGGTCCGCGGGCTACACCGCGCCGTCCGAGCGCACCCCGGAGCAGTCGGCGGCGTTCGCCGCGCGCGAGAAGCTCATCGAGGAACTGGAGCAGGCGGACGCCATCCTGATCGGCGCCCCCATGCACAACTTCTCGGTCCCGTCGACCCTCAAGACATGGCTGGACAACGTGCTCCTGCTCGGTCGCACCGCGGGCGAGTCCCCCTCCGCCCAGGGCACCCCGACCGTCGTCGTCGCCAGCCGCGGCGGCTCCTACGCGCCGGGCACCCCGCGCGAGGGCTTCGATTTCGTACAGAACTACCTGGAAGCCGTCCTCCACCGCACCCTGGGCCTGGACATCGACTTCATCGTCCCGGAGCTCACCATGGCCCCGCGCAACCCGGCCATGTCCGAGCTGATCCCCCTGTACGAGGCCTCCCGCGAGCGCGCCTTCGAGGAGGCGATCACAAAGGCGAAGGAGCTCGCGGAGCGCGTGACGGCGTAGCGCCTGGGCCGACGCCTGTCCGCGTAACCCCTACGCGCCATGGGCGCCGTGTGACGCCTCACCAAGGCAAGGCCGTCACACGGCGTCCGGCGTCCACTCCCCCCATCCCAGGCAACGGCCGACGCATAACGCCCTTACGCCCCACCCTCCACGGGATAGGCAAACCGGGTCAGCAGATCCTTCAGCCGCTCGGCCTCATCGGACCCCAGCTCGCCGACCAGCCGCTCGGCCAGCGGCTCCGCCGCCACATGGGCCGCGTCGAAGAGCTCAAGCCCCTGAGCCGTGATCTCCACAGCCCGCACCCGCCGGTCTCCCGGCACGGCCTTGCGCACAACCAGCCCCTTGCGCTCCAGGTCGTCCACAACGCGCATGATCCCCGCCTTGTCCGACCCCGTCGCCGCCGCCAGATCCCGCTGCACCGTGGGCCCGCAGTCGACCAGCACGATCAACACGGCAAAGTGCCGCAACTCAATGCCAAGCGGCCGAAGCGCCTCCGTCATCACCGCCGCCGCCCGCCAGTGCGCCCGACGCAGCAGCAAGCCGAGCGCGAACGGCGAGGTGTCCCCGGCACGGCCGGTCGCCCGCGAGGCGGAGGTGTGGTGAGGGAGATCGGCACTCATGGGGCCACATTACAGCCACTCATTCGTTCGATACGGTATCAATTGAAACCAAATCCGGCGAGCGAGCCGGGCCCATTCGCGGCGCCCCCGGCAGCACTCAGGTGGCGAGTGGTGGGGTGCGGTCCTGTTCGCTGGGCAGGTGGAGAGCCGTGATGCCGGTGAGGACGAGGTCGATCCCGGCGAGGAACTGCTCGCGGTCGTCGTGCTCGCGCATCTGGGCCGCGACGGCGCGGATGAACGGGTAGTCGTCGGGGTCAAGCTCTTCCCAGGCCTTCGACGCGGCGTCGAGGAACTCGGCGCGGTCCACGTCGGGCGCCAGGGTGCGGGCGCTCGCGTTGTTCGCGGCGTTCTGGCCGGTGGCGCCGAGGATGTAGTGCACCAGCGCCGAGGCCGCCGTGAACCAGTGACCCTCGGGCACGCCCAGCGCGCGGACCTGCCGACCGATGCTTTCGAAGATCTGCGGCGTCACCGAGCCCCAGGGGCTGCGGGAGAGCTGGAGGGCGAGCTGTGTGGGGAGCCATGGGTGCTCCTCGATCGCGTCGAACAGGCCGAACGCGATGGCGCGGATCTTGTCCTGCGGCGAGTCCGGGGATTCGGCGGGCCGGGCGGATTCGGTGGATTCGGTTGGCTCCGCGGACCTGGCTGGCTCGGCCCGCTCCGCGGACTTGGCCGGCTCGGCCGGCTCGGCGGACTTGGCCGGCTCGGCCGACTCGGCGGTGCGCTCCGCCGGCTCTGCGGCCAGAGCGGCGGCGACTACCGCGCCGGTCGCGGCGTCGAGCAGCTCTTCCTTGTTGGCCACATGCCAATAGATCGCCCCGGGCCCGGTGGCAAGGCGCTCGGTCAGGGCCCGGAAGGTCAGCCCGCCCTCGCCGGCCGTGTCGAGCAGTTCGACGGCGGCCTCGACGATGCGCTCGCGGGTGAGCGCCTCTGTGCGCCGCTGTGACCGGCGTGTCCGTGTTGCCATGCGGCCATTTTGACATGACTGGAGTGTTGTTCCAGAATGGAGCGGCGTTCCATTATGGAGCGGTGTTCCAATGCTGGAATGGCATACCCGCGAGGTCGGCCGGGTTGGCACCGGGCGGCCTCGATTCCGAAGGAGTAGTCACGATGCGCACTCCCGTCACGATCATCGGCGCCGGACTCGGCGGGCTCACGCTCGCCCGCGTCCTGCACGTCCACGGCATCCCGGCCACCGTCTACGAGGCGGAGGCCTCCCCGATGGCGCGTTCGCAGGGCGGGATGCTCGACATCCACGACTACAACGGCCAACTGGCCGTGCGGGCGGCCGACCTGATGGACGAGTTCCACGGCCTCGTCCTGGAGGGCCGCCAGGCGATGCGGTTCCTGGACCGGGAAGGGACCGTGCTGTTCGAGAAGGCCGACGACGGCACGGGTGGGCGCCCCGAGGTGCAACGCGGCGAGTTGCGGCAGATGCTGCTCGACTCGCTCCCGCCCGGCACCGTCCGGTGGGGCCACAAGGTCAGCGGGACGCGTGCCCTCGGTGAGGGCCGCCACGAGGTGACGTTCGCCGACGGCAGTACCGTCGTCACGAATCTGCTGGTCGGCGCGGACGGGGCGTGGTCGCGGGTCCGGCCGCTGCTGTCCACCGCCGTACCCGAGTACACCGGCCTGTCGTTCATCGAGACGTATCTGTACGACGCCGACACCCGGCACCCCGCCGCCGCGAAGGCGGTCGGCGGCGGGTCGATGATGGCGCACGCGCCGGGCAGGGCGATCCACGCGCACCGGGAGAGCGGCGACACCCTGCACACCTACGTATTGCTCCCCAGGCCGCGGGACTGGTTCACCGCGATCGACTTCACCGATGCCGCCGCGGCCACCGCGCGGATCGCGCGGGAATTCGACGGCTGGGCACCGGAGCTCACCGCGCTGATCACCGACGGCGACACCGAACTGGTCCTGCGCCCCCACTACGCCCTGCCGATCGAGCACCGTTGGGATCGGCTGCCGGGTGTGACCCTGGTCGGCGACGCCGCCCACCTCACGGCCCCGAACGGCGAAGGCGCCAACCTGGCCATGCTCGACGGCGCCGAACTCGGCAAGGCCCTCGCCGCGCACCCCGACGACGTCGAGACCGCGCTCGCCGAGTACGAGCGGACCATGTTCCCCCGCAGCGCCGAGGTCGCCGCCGAAGGCGTCGGCAGCGACGAGCTCATGTTCGGCGACGACGCGCCCCACGGCCTGGTCAGGGTGTTCAGCGAGTTCATCGGAAAGGACCGCGACCAATGAGCCCGGAACCGCCGTAGGTTGAGTGAGTGACGACTGCCGCATCGCAAGAGGCATTCCTGCGGGCGTTCCACGCTGAGCGCCCGGCGGTGACCGCGGAAGCGTTCGGCCGCGGCCGCGCCCCGGACGGCCGGTCCAGCTATGAGCTGCCGTCTCCGGCCTGTACGGCCTGGGTCCGCTCGATGGGGCGACCGTGGAGCGGTTGCGTGCGGCCTTCGATAGGCGACGTAGCTGTCATACCGGACGCCGATGGCCGCCTGGACGTCTTCGCCCTCTTCGGCGACGGCACCATCAGGTGCGCCTGGCAGAATATCGCCGGCAACGACAATGACTGGTCGGCTTGGCATTCGCTCGGCGTACCCGAAAGCTCGTAGGGTGGATGAGGGCTCGATAGGCGTGGATCACTCCTCTACTCCCTTACTGCTCTCTTCCCCTACTGCCCCTCGGGCTCGAAATCCTCCACGAAGTAGCTGTCGTGCCGGATCCGAAAGCGCTTGAGTTCCTCGCCGCCGCGCTGCGACATCTCCGCGACCCGCTCGAAGTACTCCTCGCGCGGGGCGCCCGGGGAGAAGAGCAGGAGCATGGACATGGGCTCGTCGGTCACGTTCTTGAAGGCGTGCAGACCGCCGACGGGTACGTACAGGAAATCACCCTCGCGGCCCGTGACCCACCTCTCGCCGTTGTAGAGCTCCAGCTCGCCGGAGAGAATATAGAAGGACTCCGACATCGCCTTGTGGAAGTGGGCCTTCGCTCCGGCGGCCTGCGCACCCAACTCCAGCTTGTAGAGGCCGAATTCGCCACCGGTCGACTCATTGGTGGCGAGGTAGTGCGTAGAGCTGCCGCTGGGCGAGGAGATGTCGGGCGGGGTGTTGGCCGGGCGAAAGGCCGCGTTCACCTCGCCCTTGTCACCGTGGTAGCGGGGCTCCGGGTATTCGAGGAATTCCGGGTACGACATGATGCGCTCCTCTTCGCAGGTCTCCACCAGCATGGTGGCTGCCGCCTCGGGAACGCGGCATCGGACCCGCGAACGATCTCGGGTCGGCCCGGGGCGGAGGACGGGAGACCTACGGGGTGGTGTCTGGCGGACCACGTGGCGGAGCCGCATATCGGTGCTCTCCCCTCCCCGCCCCTTCCCGTTACCAAGGGCTCCGCCCCTGGACCCCGAGGCCCGGGGCCCGGGAAACGCGGCCCGGGGCCAGGGGCCTGGGGCCGGGGAACGCGGCCCGGGGAGCGGGGCCCGGGGAGCGGGGCCCGGGGAGCGGGGCCCGGGGAGCGGGGCCCGGGGAGCGGGGCCCGGGGAGCGGGGCCCGGGAAAAGCGGCCCGGGGAGCGGGACATGGGGCCTGGGGCCTGGGGCTTGGGGCCTGGGAACGCGGCCTGAGGAGTGCGGCCCGGGGAGCGGGGCCCGGGCGGCGGGGCCTGGGGCCTGGAACGCGGCCCAGGGAACGCGGCCTGAGGACGCGGCCCGGGGCCCCGGGCCTGGAACGCGGCCTGGGGACGCGGCCCAGGGAACGCGGCCTGAGGAGCGGGACCCGGGGAGCGGGACCCGGGGCCTGGGACCTGGGGCCTGGAACGCGGCCCGGGGAACGCGGCCCGGGGCCCAGGGCCTGGGGCCCGGGGCCTGGGGCCCGGGGCCTGGGGCCCGGGGCCTGGGGCCCGGGGCCTGGGGCCCGGGGCCTGAGGCCCGGGGCCTGAGGCCCGGGGCCTGAGGCCCGGGGCCTGGGGCCCAGGGAACGCGGCCTGAGGAGCGCGGCCCGGGGAGCGGGAGCCGGGACCCGGGGCCTGGGGCCTGGGGCCTGGGAACACGACCCAGGGAACGCGGCCTGAGGAGCGCGGCCCGGGGAGCGGCCCGGCGCAGGCCAAGGCCCGTCGGACACCTCTAGGCGTGTTGCGACACGCTGAGGCTCCGGTGCAGGTACGCGAGCCTCGGAGCAGGCGGCGCACCTCCCGGATGGGGTAGCGTGCCGCCCCATGGTCGATGACGACGGGGGAGCTCGCCTGGTGCGGGCAGGGCAGTTGCTCGCCGATTCCTGGCGGGGGTTCTGGTTCGACAACGGTACGGAGGAGATCGCCGGCCGGCTGGCCGAGGCGGAACGCCTTTACGACTCGGTCGCGGGCCGGGGGGCGCCCGGCGACGCGGCGCCCGCCGAGGCGGAGGTCGCCGACGGCGAGGTCGTCGATGCCGAGGTCGCGGCCACGATCGCCATCGGACGTTCCACCATCGCCGCGTTCGCCCTGCGGCTGGCCGTGGATGTGGACCACGACCTCAACTCCGGGTGGGACTGGGACGACGAGGGCCCACCGCTCGGCGAGATGGAGTGGGACGAGGACGGCGCCACCGCCGCGCTCGCCGACCAGAGCGTCGCGGCAGCGCGGGCGGCGCTCGACGCCGACCCCGACGATCCCTTGGTCCCCTTGCAGTTGGGGCAAGCGCTCGCCTGGACCGGCGACCGCGAGGGTGCCGTCGCCGCGTACGAGGAGGCGTTGCGGAGGGATCCGTGGGACGGCACCGCGCATGAGTGCCTGGCGCAGCTCGAGGTGACGCCCGCGGAGCCGCCGCCCGCCGGGGCGGGCGATCCGATCAGCCGACGCCCCTATGGCTTCGCCGTCCTGCACGAGCAGGGCCGTATCTCAAATTCCGACTGGTTCGAGGAGCGACGGCTGTTCGGGACCCTCTCCGCTGCCCGCGCGGACGCCGACGCGTGTCTGCGGGAGATCGGGGACCTGGAACGAGAGTTCCTCGACGGCATGATGAAACTGGAGCTGGAGATACACCGGCCCGGCAGGCCCGTCACCACCTACGATTTGATCGCCCGGGTGCCGGATGCCCCGGATACCGGACCGTTCGACATCGACTGGTCGGGCATCCCCCTCGATGAACCCCTGGAATCACCACTGCCCCCTGGACGCCTTTTGCGGATGGACGACAGGGCCTGCTTCTACGGGTCCAGGGAGCCCAGCGCGGTGAGTCATTGAGCCCTGCCGCCGAGATCGGCATAAATGCAGAGCCGGGACCGGACCGAGCCCATAGGGTCCGTCCCATGGTGATTGCGACTGTCCGCGAGTGGAGCGACGAGGAGGGGTGGGGCGTACTCGATTCCCCCGGGACTCCCGGCGGCTGCTTCGGCCACTTCTCCGACATTCAGGTGACCGGCTTCCGCACGCTGTCGCCCGGACAGCAAGTGGACCTCACCTGGGAAGCCCCCGGCTTCAAACAGGACGGGTACGACTACCGCGCGGTGAGCATCGTGCCCCGGCCTGCTGAATCCTGACCGCTGACTCGCCCACGGGTCACCGCGCCAGGGCTCGGACCACGGACCACCCGGGCCGCGGAATACCGATAAACGGGATCGAGTACGTATCAGCGGCGGGTTTCGATCTTCATGTCGCCACGCGTCACATTGCGAATGTGGTCACTGGCGAGCAGGCCGTGCGGGGCACCGAGTTCGATCGCGCTGGCCTCGTCCAGGCGGGCCAGTTGGGAGGCGGTGAAGTCGACCTCCAGGGCACCCAGGTTGCCCTCCAGCTGCTCGGGCGTGCGTGCGCCGATGATCGGTGCTGTCACGCTCGGGTTCCGCAGGGTCCAGGCCAGTCCGACCTGGGCGGGTGTGTGGCCCAGGTCGGTTGCGACCTCCTTCAGTACATCGGTGATCGCGAGGTTACGTTCGGTGAGCGTGCCCAAGGCGAAGTTGAAGCTCTTGCGGGTGCCGTCGTCGGATGCGATGTTCGTCGCGGTCAGGTCGTCGCGGCTGTACTTGCCGGTGAGCACCCCGCCGGCCAGCGGTGAATACGGGACCACGCCCAGTCCCATCTCGCGTGCCATGGGGATCAGGTCACGTTCCCCGGTGCGCTCGATCAGGTTGTACTCGATTTGCAGCGCGACCAGCGGTGACCAGCCGCGCAGGTCGGCGATCGCCTGCATGCGCGATACCTGCCAGGCCGGGGCGTTGGAGATGGCCACGTACAGGACCTTGCCCTGCCGGACCAGATCGTCCATGCCGCGCAGGATCTCCTCGACCGGCGTCGTGAAATCCCACACGTGCAGATAGAGCAGATCGATGTAGTCCGTATTCAGCTGTCGCAGGCTGGCTTCCACCGACGCGAACAGGCTCTTGCGGTGCGGGCCCCCGGAATTCGGATCGCCGGGACGGCGCAGCGTCGTGTATTTCGTGGCCAGTACCAGGCTTTCGCGGTTGTCACGGGTGAATTCGCCCAGCAGCCGCTCGGAGCTGCCATTGGTGTAGGTGTTGGCGGTGTCGATGAAGTTGCCGCCGCGCTCGACGTAGAGGTCGAACAGCTTGCGCGCCTCGTCCTGCTCGGCGCCCCAGCCCCACTCGGTGCCGAAGGTCGCCGCGCCCAGCGCCAGCGGTGAGACCCGTAGTCCTGAGCGGCCCAGCAGCCGATAGGTGTCGAGGGTGAGCGACATCGTGTCCTCCTGTGCTTGTGATCCGCTGTCGAAAACAAGCCTGTGGCCGCCACGAGCCGGGGATAAGGGAAGGAAGTTCCTGGGAATGCCAGTCCTACTCTGATCGTTGGATCGGCCATGACGACCCGCACCGTGGACGCGCCAGACGCGATAGACGCGCCAGACGCCACAGACGCGATAAAGGAGCTGGCCGCGTTCCTACGGACCCGGCGCGAACGGCTGAACCCCGACGATTTCGGCCTGCCGTCGCGTCGGCGGTCCCGGCGGACCCCGGGACTGCGCCGCGAAGAGGTCGCCGAACTGGCCGGGATCAGCATCGACTACATCGTGCGGCTGGAACAGGGCCGCGGGCTGCGGCCCTCAGTGGACGTGGTGGAGGCGCTGTCCCGGGCGCTGCGCCTGGGCCCCGACGAACGCGGCTACCTCTTCGACCTGGCCCAGCAGCGCCGCCCCCGCGACGCCGACAAGCCCGCCACCACCGCGGTGCCGCCGCTCGCCCGGCTGGTCGCCGACCTGTCGCCGCTGCCGGCCATGCTGCTGAACCACCGCTACGACATCCTGGCCTGGAACGGCGAAATGGCGACGCTGCTCCTGGACTTCGACACCCTGCCACCGGCGCGGCGCAATGCGATGTGGCTGTGCCTGACGCATCCGCGGATACGCGAGTTCTATGTCGACCGCGAACGCGTCGTAAGGGAGGGAATCGCCCATCTGCGCGCCGCCTGGGCCGCGCATCCGGAGGACAAGGCGCTGACCGACCTCATCACCGAATTCACCACTCATGATGAGGAATTCGCCCGCTTGTGGGCCGAACGAGACGTCAAGGTCAATGGCCGCGGGCACAAGGTGATACGGCATCCTGACGCCGGTGTGCTCACACTGCATTTCGAAGTGCTCATGCCACTTCAAGATCCGGACCAGCGGTTGCTGATCTACCGCGCCGCGGATGATGAGAGTCAGTCGGCCTTGGACCGGTTGTTCGCACGGTGATGTCGAAGCCGCACGGTGATGTCGAAGCCACGCGGTGACAAGAAGCCGCACAGTGGCAAGGGACACGACTACCGCCACCCGCGGCAATGGGATCAGACGGTGAGGACGAGCTTGCCCCGGAGGTGACCGCCGTCGAGCAGCCGGTGCGCGTCGGCGACGCGCTCGAACGGGAACGTCTCCTGCACATGGACCCGGAGCCTGCCCTGTTCTACGAGTTCGACCAGACCTCGCAGGGCGACCGGATCGGGGTCGACCGCGATGCCGCTGAACCGCATACCGGCCGCCTCGTACGTGGCGGCGAGCCCCGAATCCTCCTCGGCGACCGCCGTCACCAGGTGACCGCCCGGGCGGAGCACTTCGAGCGACCGCTCGACGGTGTCGCCGCCGATCGTGTCGAGCACGACGTCGATGTCTCGGACCGCCTCGGTGAAGTCGACCGCCGTGTAGTCGATCACCTCGTCGGCGCCGAACCCCTCGACGAACTTCCGCTTGCTCCCGCCGGCGGTCGCGATCACGTGCGCGCCGAGCGCCTTCGCGATCTGGATCGCGACGTGGCCGACCCCGCCACCACCGCCGTGGACCAGGACGCGGTCGCCCTCGGTCACACCGCCGAGGTCGACGAGACCCTGCCACGCCGTCAGCCCGACGATCGGCAGCGCCGACGCCTCGACGTGCGAGAGCGACGCCGGCTTGCGCACCAGGTGCAACGCCGGTGCCGACACGACCTCGGCGTACGCGCTCGCCGCCCGCGGGAACAGCGGCATCCCGAACACCTCGTCGCCGGGCCTGAACCGCCACGTCTGCGGCGACTCCTCGACCACGCCGCTGATGTCCCAGCCGAGGATGAACGGCGGCCGGCCGATCAGCGGGAACTCGCCGGCGCGCAGGCGCGCCTCCAGCGGGTTCAGCCCGATCGCCTTGACGCGGACGAGAACCTCGGTCGGGAGGGGCTGGGGCTCGGGCGCGTCCACGATGGTGAGCACCTCGGGACCGCCGAGCGTCTGCTGGGTGATGACTCGCATGACTCTCCTGGCTTTCTCATGACTCCTGCCTTTGGGGAGGAGAGCACCCAGGCTAGGTTTCCGATAGGAACCGGCAGGTACCTCTGGCGCGGGTACCTTTGGCGCCATGAGCGGTTTCGGTCCCGGTGATTTCTTTCTCGCCGACTGTCCGGCGCGTCTGGCGGTCGAGCTGATCGCCGACAAGTGGACGGTGGTCGTGCTCTACGGCCTCAGCCAGGGCCCGGTGCGCCATGGCGAGCTGATCGAGCTGATCGGCGGCATCTCCCGCAAGATGCTCACCCAGACGCTCCGACGGCTCGAGGCGCACGGGCTCATCCGCCGCCACGCCTACGCCGAGGTGCCGCCCCGCGTCGAGTACGAGCTCACCCCGCTCGGGGCGACGCTGATCGATCCGATCCACATGCTGACCGAGTGGGCGAGGGCGAACGGCGACGCGGTGCTCGACGCGCTCGACGCCGGTCCGGAGCCGGTCGCCCATGGCGAGTGACGACGGCCTCAGGGGGTGGTCGCGGTGCGGCGGAAGTCGCTCGGGTTGACGCCTCGGACCCGTTTGAACGCCGCGCTGAAACCGAACGGGTCGGAGTAGCCCACGGTCCGGGCGACGTCCGCGACGGTCGCGGCCTCCCGGTCGACCAGGAGGTCCGCCGCGAGCGTCATGCGCCAGCGGGTGAGGTAGGTCAGCGGGGGTTCGCCGACCAGATCGGCGAACCGCTTGGCCAGCGTCGAACGCGACACCCCGGCACGCTCGGCGAGCGCGGCGACCGTCCAGGGTGCCGCCGGTTCGGCGTGCAGCAGCCGCAGTGCGTGGCCGACCACCGGGTCCCGCTGGGCGGCCCACCAGGCCGGGGGCTCGCCACCGGGCCGGTCGAACCACTCGCGCAGCGTGCAGACCAGCATCCAGTCCAGCAGCCGGTCGAGGACGACCTGCTGGCCCGGCGTGTCGACGGCGACCTCGGCGGCGAGGTGGTCCAGCACGGGGTCGGACGTGCCTCCGGCGTCCACGCGCAACACGACGGGCAGCGCGTCCAGCAGCCGGCGGCTGATCTCGCCGCGCACGGGGTAGGCGCCGACGATCAGGGTGGTCGTCGCATCGTCGCCGTCACGGCGGCTGTCACCGGCGTCCCCGCCGCAGTCGCCACCGGCATCCCCGCCGCAGTCGCCGCCGGTGTCCCCGCCGTCGTCGTGCCAGCCACGCCGGTGCCTGGTCCCGCCCTGCTCGGGCGTCGCGCAGTGCTCGCCGCAGGCGATCGGTTCGGCCCGGGTGCCGACCTCGTCGACGAAGGTGAACGTCCCAGGGCCGCGTACGACGACCGTCTCGCGGGCGCGGAGCGGCTCGGGCGGACGGTGCTCCGGCACGATCCAGCCCGACCCGGTGAGGACCGTGCACAGGGTCAGCGGCGCGCCGTCCACGAAGTGGAGTGCCCAGGGCGGGGACAGGGTCGAGCTGCCGAACAACGAGCCGTGGGCTCGCACCCCGCGGATCAGGTCACTGAACGCGTCCACCTCAGTGAGTTTAGACGAATACACAGGTGATCCGGCTCTTCAGCCATGGGGTCGTCCGAATCGGCCGTGTTCAATCGGCGTCATGGGCAACGACACCCTTGCCCCCTCCCATATCCAACTCACATATCCGGAAGGCCGTGATGAGCACCGACGCCAGTTCGCTGACCGCCCAGGACCTCGACTTCCTCCGCCGGCCCCTGCACGGGTTCCTGTCCGTGGCCGAGGGGCCGATCCCGCCACAGCCCCGGCCGGTGTGGTTCGAGGCCACTGCCGAGGGCACGATCCAGCTGTTCACGGCCCCGGACTCGGTCAAGGTGCGGCGCCTGCGCCGCGACCCCCGCGCCTCGATCGTCGTCGCCGCCCCCGTGGGTGAACGCGAGCGCTGGCTGTCGGTCGCCGGCCGCACCACGCTGGAGGCCGACGGAGCGCACGAGCTGTGCGCCCGTCTGGCCGCTCGCTACTGGGATCTCGACGATCCGACCCGTGCCAATGACCTCGCCGAGATCCTGGCCACGGAGCAGATCCGTCTCGTCATCCACCCGGAGACCGTGAGTCGCTTCACGTATTGACCCCCGCGACGGCCTGTCAGGGCACAACGCCATGTCAGGGGCCGTGTCAGGGGCGTGACAGGCCGGTGTCAGCCGCGGCCGGGACCGTGTTGGGCATGAAGAGTTCGGCGATCGCAGTTTCCGGGCTGCGCAAGACATATGGCGACAAAGTCGTGCTCGACGGCATCGACTTCGAGGTCGCCGCGGGATCGGTTTTCTCCATGCTCGGCCCGAACGGGGCGGGCAAGACGACGACCGTGAACGTCCTGACGACGTTGATGAAGGCCGACGCCGGGACCGTGCGGGTCGCCGGGCACGACGTGGTGACCGGGGTCAAGGAGGTGCGCGCGGTCATCGGCGTGACCGGTCAGTTCGCCGCGGTGGACGAGCTGCTGTCGGGCCGGGAGAACCTGCGGCTGATGGCGGACCTGAGGCGCGTGCGCTCCGGCGACCAGGTGGTCGGGCTGCTGCTGGAGCGGTTCGACCTGGTGGAGTCGGCGGACAAGATGGCGGCGACCTACTCCGGCGGTATGCGCCGGAAGCTGGACCTGGCCATGACGCTGGTCGGCAACCCGCGGATCATCTTCCTGGACGAGCCGACGACCGGTCTTGACCCGCGCAGCAGGCGCGCGATGTGGGGAATCGTCCGCGAGTTGGTGGCCGACGGCACCACGATCTTCCTCACCACCCAGTACCTCGACGAAGCCGACCAGCTCGCCGACCGGATCGCGGTGCTCGACCAGGGCCGCCTGGTCGCCCAGGGCACCTCCGAGGAGCTCAAGCGCCAGGTCCCCGGCACCCATGTGCGGCTCCGGTTCGCCGGTCTCCGCGAACTCGACGCGGCGGCGGGGGCCCTGCCCGGGTCCACGCGGGACGACCAGGAGCTGACCCTGCGCGTGCCCAGCAACGGTGACTCGAAGTCGCTGCGGGCCCTGCTGGACAGGCTCGACGAGCACACGATCACCGCGGAAGAGTTCTCGGTGCACACACCGGACCTCGATGACGTCTTCTTCGCCCTGACCGGTCACGCCACACATGCCACACAGGCCGCGGACACCACGCAGACCACACACACCACACCCGCCACCACGGAGGCGATCGCGGAATGAGCACTGTCTCGACGTCATTCGGCGACACGGCGATCATGCTGCGTCGCAACTTCAAGCACACGGTCAGGAATCCGGTCACGGTCTTCCAGGCGGTCCTGTTTCCCGTCGTGATGATGCTGATGTTCGTCTACGTCTTCGGCGGCGCCTTCAAGGTCACCGGCGAGTACATCGACTACGCGGTGCCGGGCCTGACCGTCATGGCCATCACCTACGGGCTGGGCCCGACCGCGGCGGCCGTGAACGGCGACATGACGAAGGGCATCAACAACCGGTTCAAGGCCATGGACGTCTCCCACGGCGCCGTGCTGGCCGGTTATGTCGTCTCCACCACGGTGCGCGGTCTGATCGCCGACGCGGTCATCATCGGCGTCGGCTTCGCGATGGGGTTCCGTCCGCACGCCAGCCCCCTCCAGTGGCTCGCCGTGATCGGCCTCATGCTGTTGCTCGCCTTCGCGACCAGCTGGCTCACGGTCGCCATGGGCCTGGCCGCGAAGACCGTGGAGTCGGCGGGCATGGCCACCGTGCCGCTGATCATGCTGCCGTTCCTGAGCAGCGCGTTCGTGCCCGCAGACACGATGGGGACCGGTGTGCGGCAGTTCGCGGAGTACCAGCCCTTCACCCCGATCATCGAGACGCTGCGCGGGCTGCTGTCGGGCGGCCACCCGTCGACCGGCGACGCGTTCGCGGCCGTCGCCTGGTCCGTCGGGTTCACGCTCGTCGGATACGTGTGGGCGATCGCCACGTTCAGGAAGCGAGCGTGACCTCGACCAGCCGGGACCAGCTGACGCGCGTCCCGTCCCGAGTCGCCTCGGCGAACTTCGCGTCGCCGAGGCGGCACCGCACGGCCCGCTCGATCCGGGCCATGTCCGGATGAGCGCGGTCCCGCAGCCCGCGTACGCCCGTGCTCGCCGCGAGCAACCGCGTGGCCTGCTCATGCTCGTCGCGGCGCAGCGCCAGGTCCGCGACCCCGACGAGCACATGCGCGATCACCAGCGCGTGGCCCACCTCGGACGCCGCCGCGCAGGCCGCCGCGCGGTGCGCCCGGACCTCGCCGAGGTCGTCGGCGAGATAGCCGAGCAGATCGTGCGTCACCGCGCGGATGTCCGCACGCTCCGCCTCGTCGCCCAGCATGGCCGTCGCGAGGCCGAGTTGCCGGTGTGCCTCCTCCGTGTCACCCTCCCACCGGGCGAGTTCCGCCCGCGAGAAGGCCAGCTCGGCCAGCGCCTCCGGCCAGGTGACCCGCTCCGCGCACCGCCGCGCCTCGGCGCCGGCGGCCGCGCCGGCGTCCGCGTCGCCCAGCAGCCAGTACAGCTGCGCCTGCCGCGACCGCATCCGGATGACGTCCTCGGGAGCACCGACCTCGCTGACGACCGCGATCGCCTGCTCGTAGCGCTCGCACGCACCGGCGAAGTCGCCGCGTACGGCGAGCAGGTCCGCCAGCTCGGTCAGGGCGAGCGAGATCCCGTACCGCTCGCCGAGCGCCCGGAACTCGGCGAGCGCCGCCTCCAGGTAGCCCTCCGCGGTCGGACGGTCCTGGCCGTCCCGGCTGTTCCGGCCATCCCGCCCGTCCTGCCCGCCCTGCCCGCCCTGCCCGTCCCGCCCGTCCCGCCCGTCCCGCCCGAACATGATCCGCATCTTGCCCATGTGCCACCGGGCCAGCGCGCGCACCCAGGGGTCCTCGTCATCCAGCAGCGGTGCGAACGCGGTCACGGCCGCTTCGGGCGTGTGCAGCATGCGTTCCAGTACCGCGATGAACTTCACCCCCGGGTGGTGGTGGCCGTGCCCGCTGAGCCGGTGCGCCTCGTGGATCCACTCCGCGGCCTGGCGCTCGTCGCCCCGCCCGGAGGTCACGAAGTGCACGATCAGCGCGTACACCAAGGCCCGTACGTCGTCGGGCACCTCCCCGGGCGTCCTGGTGGCCGCGGTGATCAGCTCCAGGCCCTCGGTCCTGCGCCCGCCGAGCCACCAGTACCAGCCCGCGCCCGCCGCGAGCCGCATCGCCGCCCCCGCCTCGCCCGCCGCGAGCGCGCCGCGCATCGCCGTACCGATGTTGTCGTGCTCGGCCTCGAGCACGGCCAGCCACTCCACCTGCTCGGCGCGGCGCAGCCGCGGCTCCGCGGTCTCGGTGAGCTCGGTGAAGTGGGCGAGATGGGCATGGCGCGCCAGTTCCGACTCCCCCGCCTCCGCAAGCCGGTGGCCTGCGTACTCCTTGATCGTGCCGATCATGCGGTAGCGCGGGGCGCCGCCGCCCTCGGCGACCAGCAGCGACTTCTCGGTCAGCGCGGTGAGCAGCTCCAGCACCTGCTCCCGCTCGACTCCGGCGCCCGCGCAGGCCCGTTCGGCGGCCTCCAGGCTCGCCCCGCCCGAGAACACCGACAGCCTCCGCAACACCATCCGTTCGGCGTCGGTGAGCAGTTCCCAGCTCCAGTCGACGACCGCGCGCAGCGTCTTGTGCCGCGGCAACGCGGTACGGCTGCCGCTGGTCAGCAGGCGGAACCGATCGTCGAGCCGGTGGGCGAGCTGGTCGATGGACATGGTGCGCAACCGGGCCGCGGCCAGTTCGATCGCCAGCGGCATCCCGTCCAGCGCCCGGCAGACCCGCACCATCGTCGCCAGCGTATGGTCGTCGGCGGCGAGCCCACGGCGCACCGCCCCGGCCCGGTCCCGCAGCAGCTGGACGGCGGGCGCGGACCCGATCTCGCCGGGGCCCGCGTTCCCCTCAGGCAGGGCCAGCGGCTCGACCGGCCACAGCGCCTCCCCGGTGATGCCGAGCGGTTCCCGGCTCGTCGCCAGTATCCGCAGCCGCCGGCACTCCCCGAGCACCCGGTGGGCGAACACCGCCGCGGACTCGATCACATGCTCGCAGTTGTCCAGGATCAGCAGCGCCTCCCGCTCGCGGATCGCGGCGATGAGCCGGTCGGTCAGCTCCGCGTTCGGGGCCGCGCCGAGCAGGGCGTCCCGGAGGCCGAGCCCGGCGAGCGCGGGCTGCGCCACGTCGCCTTCCGCGCCGATGGTGGCGAGCTCCACCAGCCAGGCCCCGTCCGGAGGTTCGCCTTCGCCGAGCAGCGTGCGCGCGGTCTCCGTGGCCAGCCGGGTCTTTCCCGCGCCGCCCGGCCCGATCACGGTGGTGAGCCGGTGCTCGGCGATCAGCCCGCGGACCGCGGCGACGTCGGCGCCCCGGCCGACGAAGCTGGTCAGCTCGGCGCGCAGGTTGCTCTTGCGGTTCGCTTCCCCCCGCCCAGGCCCGCCACGCCCCGGCTCGCCACGCCCCAGTCCGCCCCGCCCCGGCTCGCCCCGCTCCGGCCCGCCACGCCCCAGCTCGCCCCGCAACAGCGCGATGTGCAGCGCGGCCAGCTCCGGCGAGGGGTCGACGCCCAGCGCGTCGGCCAGCGCCTCCCGCGCGCGCTGGTACACCTGGAGCGCCTCGCTGTCCCGACCGGCCGCGACGAGCGCCCTCATCAGCGCCCCGACGAGCCGTTCCCGCACCGGGTGCGCCGCCACCAGGTCGGTCAGCTCCACCACCAGCTCCGCACCCCGCCCGAGGGCGACCTCCGCCTCGGCCCGCTCCTCCGCGGCGGTCAGCCGCAGCCCTTCGAGACGTACGACCGCGGCCTCGAACGCGGCGCTGTCCCGCGCACCGACGTCCTGCATGGCCGCACCGCGCCACAGCTCAAGCCCCTCGCGCAACAGCCGCGCCCGCCGGGCCCCGTCCTCGGCACTGGCCCACCCCGCGACGACGAGCCGTTCGAACCGAACGGCGTCCACGGCATCGGGCTCCACCATCAGCCGATAGCCGTCCGGCTGCCCCTCGATCACCCCGCCCGGCAGCGCCTTCCGCAGCCGGGAGACCAGCCGTTGCAAGGCGTTCGCCGCATCGGCGGGCGGCTGCTCCCCCCAGATCCAGTCGACGAGCGACGCCTTCGGGACCACCCGTCCCGGCCTGAGCGCAAGGGCGACCAGCAGTCCGCGCAACCGCGCCCCCGGCACGTCGGCCGAGCCGCCGTCGTCCGTGCGAACCTCGAGTGGCCCCAGCATCCCGATCTGCACTCGCTGATTTTGCCACGGGCGTGTCGCGAGGCGTCTTCGGCGATGATGTCGGCGGCGCGGGCGATGGCCGGGGCGCGCGTGGTGCCGGGGTGGTCCATCTCTGCCGGCCGCCTCCCCTGTTCACCGGCGGCGGCGTTCGCGCACATGGGAGGATCGGGCCATGTGCCCACCGCCGCCGTTCGGGGAGAAGCTGCGGGCTGAGCTGGGTTCGCCTCGCCGGGCTCGCAGTCTGGACAGCAGCCCGCGATCACACGTGTGGCGGGCCGAGCTGTCCGGCACACCGGTGGTGGTCAAACAGCTCATCGCGGGCCCGGAGGCCGCCGGGAGATACGCCCGCGAGGTGACCGCGTTACGGCTCGCGTCCCGCGTCGACCCACCCGTCGCGCCACGGCTCCTCGGCACCGACCCCGACGAACGGGTGCTGGTCCTGGAGGACTTGGGCGATCGACCACCGGCCGACGACTGGGTGATCGACTACGCCGAGGCGCTGGCCCGGCTCCACGCGGCCACCGGCCCTGACGACGTCGGCCTCCTCCCCGCCTGGTCCGGCCCCACAAGAGAGGACATCGGCTCCTTCCTCGGGCTCGCCCGGACGCTCGGCCGCACGGTGCCATCCGCGGTACGGACCGAGCTGGACGACCTCGTGAACCGCCTGACCCAGCCACCCGGGCGCGCCCTGCTGCACGGCGACCCCTGCCCCGGCAACGACATCCACACCGGCGGCGGGGTCAGGTTCATCGACTTCGAACAGGCCGCGCTCGGCACTGGGCTCGTGGAACTCGCCTACCTTCGCATCGGCTTCCCGACCTGCTGGTGCGCCACGGCCCCCGCTCAGCCGCTGCTGGACGCGGCGGAGACCGCCTACCGCACGGCCTGGCGCCATGCGACAGGCACCGATGTCCAGGACGATCTCACCGACGCGTGCGCGGGCTGGCTGCTCCGCGGCGACGCGCTCGTCGAGCGGGCCCACCGGGGAACCGCCGACCACCTGTCCAAAGTCCCCGAGGGGGACTGGCGGTGGGGCACGGCGACGGCCCGGCAGCGGCTCGTCCACCGCCTCGGGATCGTCGGCCGTATGACCACGAGCGGCAGCGAGCTCGAGCATCTGGGCCGGCTCGCCATGGCCATGCGCGGCGCGATGCTCACCCGCTGGCCCACGCTCCGACCACTACCCTCGCGGCGGCCCTGGCCTCGCGTGGGCCGCCAGGGCGATATCGGCCCCTGTCAGGGCTCTCTTGAGTACCACACCGAAGGTAGGACCAGCCCGGTCGGCGTGGGTGATCCGGGCGAGAAGGCCAGGCCAATCGGCGCTACACCGCGCGCGTCGGAGAGGTTGACCGTGCCACCGTTGAACACCGCGGCGGAGAAGACGACCGCGCCGCCGTCGAATGTCGCGCCGTAGAATTCGACCGCGCCACCGGAGAACTTCGCGCCACTGAAGTGGATCTCGCTGCCGGAGAACACCGCGTGGTCGAAGAGGACCGTGCTGCCCGAGAACACCGCGGTGACGAAGTGGACCGCCCCACCGGAGAACACGGCGTCGGAGAAACTGAACGTGCCGCCGGAGAACTTCGCGCCGGTGAAACTGACTGTGCCGCCAGAGAACACCGCGCGGGAGAAGCCGACGATGCCGCCCGAAAACACCGCGCGGGAGAAGTTGACCGCACCACTGGAGAACGTCCCGCCGTCGAACCGGACCATGCTGCCCGAGAACACCGCACGGCGAAAGCTGAGCGTGCCGCCGGTGAACATCGCGTCGGCGAAGCTCACCGCACCTCCCGAAAACACTGCTCCGGAGAAGTCTCCACCGTCGAAGGTGGCACCGGTGAAGTCGAAATCGTGCCCCTGCCAGGAGTGGGGATGCTCGGGCGGAAGGCGGAGGTGGTCGCGGATCAGGCGGATGACGGTGTGCCGGACTTCCCGCAGAGCCAGGTACGCGTGCCGGGCATCCGCGTCGTCCTGCGGGAGGTCGGTCTCAGCTGTGTATGGAAGGCGGAGGTAAGAGCACAGAACGTCGATGCACGTCTGGCGTAACTGGCGGGTGGGAGCGTCATCGGCAAGACCGGCCAGGGCGTGGACGCCGCCGAGGCGCACGGCGGCGGATTCCTCCCCCAACTGGGAGACGGCGGTGGTGAAACGCTCGGTGTGCAGTCGGGTGGCCTCACGCTGGGCGCCGTCCTCGTCGACACGCTGCCGTCGGTAGGCCACTACCAGGGCGACCAGGGCACCGGCCCCTGCGACAGCTCCGAATGACAGTTTCACCAGGTCGAAGAGCGTCTGCGAGGTGAGGCGGCGCTCGGACCTGAGTCCCTGGGCCCCCAGCAGGTCCCAACCGGCGAAGAAGACCGCGCCCGCCACGGCGATCGCGGTGGCGAAGGACAGAGCGAGGACGGTTCCGACGGGCCAGAGGCGCAGACCGCGCCGTTCGGCCCGGCGCCAGGGCAGGTGTGGTCTCACACATCAACAAGACCGCCGTGGCGGCCATCCGGTTGCAGCCGCTTCCTCGCGCGCGGAACAGCGGTCGCGGCCGCTTCCTCGCGCGTAGAACAGCGGTCGCGGTCAGCCGGGTACGTCCATGCGCTGTGTGCCGATCACCGACAGCAGCCGCAACGCCTCCTCCGCCGGGGAGCCGGGGTCGGCCGTGTAGATCACGACTCGCTGGTCCCGGTCGGCGATGTCCAGCACATCGCAGTTGAGCGTGATGGGACCGATCAGGGGATGCCGAAAGGTCTTGTGCGGGGCGGGTTCGACCGACAAGTCATAGGCGGCCCACAGCCGGGCGAACTCCGCGCTGCCGGTGAGCAGGTCATCCACCAGCGTGGCCACTTCGGGGTCGTCGGGGTAGCGGGCGGCGGCGGCCCGCAGGTGCCGGGCCGCGGTACGGCCGAAGATGTCCATACCGGACCGGCTGTACCACTGCCGGTCCCCCACTCGCGAATCGAGGAAGGTACGGCGAAGGAAGTTGCGCTCGTGCCGGGGCAGGGCGGAGAAGTCCTCCAGGAGGGCGGCCGCCAGATCGTTGTGCGCGATCACCTCATAGGCCGCGGACAGTACGAGTGCCGCGGCGTGCGGCAGCCGCCGCAGCAGGTCCAGGATGCTCGGGCGCACCTCGCGGGAGGGCCCTGACGGCGGTGCGGGCGGGGCGCCGGCGAGGTAGTGCAGATGGGCGCGCTCGGCGTCCGACAGGCGCAGGGCACGGGTCAGACCGGCCAGCACCTCACGCGAGGGGCGCGGGCCGCGGGCCTGCTCCAGCCGCGTGTAGTACTCGGTCGAGATGTATGCCAACTGCGCCACCTCCTCGCGCCGCAGCCCCGGGGTACGACGCCTCGGCCCGGCGGGCAGCCCCACATCGGCCGGGGTGATCCGCTCGCGCCTGCTGCGCAGGAAGCCGCCCAGCTCACGTCTGTCCATGGTCCCGAGTGTGCACGGGGCCGACGGAGCCGATCCAGGTACCGCCGGTGCCTGGATGAGGGCGCGCGGCCGGACACAGGCTCATCGGCATGAACAACGCACAGACCACCGACACCCCCAGCCCCGCCGCGCCGGGCCTGCTGACCGGCAAGGTCGCCTTCATCAGCGGAGCCGGCCGCGGCATCGGCGCCGCCGCGGCACGGCTGTTCGCCCGGGAAGGCGCCCGGGTCCTGCTCGCGGCCCGCACGGAGAACCAGCTCGAAGCGGTGGCCGAACAGATCCGGACGGCGGGCGGCACCGCGGAGTACGCGGTGTGCGACCTGGCGGACGCGACAAGCGTGCGCGCCGCCGTCGACCGCACCGTGGAGGTGTACGGCCGACTCGACGTCGCGTTCAACAACGGGGCCATCGGCACGCAGCGGATCGGCCCGATGGACCAGGTGCGGGAGCCGGACTTCGACCAGCAGTACGGCGTCAACCTCAAGGGCGTCTGGCTGGCCCTGGCCGCCCAGGTCGGCGCGATCAGGGCGACCGCAGGCACGGGCGCCATCGTCAACACCTCGTCCGTCGGCGGCTGGAGGGGCAACCCCGTACTGCCCGCGTACAGCGCGATGAAGCGAGGTGTCCACAGCCTCACCGAGTCGGCCGCCGTCGCCTTCGGCCCGGAAGGCATCCGTGTCAACGCCATCGCCCCCGGCACCACGCTGACCGAGATGATGCGCGGCTGGGAAGCGGAATCCCCGGGCGTCATCGCCCAGCTCAACGCCCGCACCCCACTGCGCCGCGCCGCCGAGCCCGAGGAGATCGCCGAGGCCGCCGCCTGGCTGCTGAGCGACCGCGCCTCCTACGTCACCGGAGTGGTCCTCCCCGTCGACGGCGGCATGCAGGCGTCGTGAGCCGTGCCCGGGGTCAGTGCAGGGCTTCGATGGCCTTCAGGATCAACGCCCGCGCCTCGGCCCCGTATACGGCCATGCTGCGCAGCTGCTCGAACGCCTTCAGATACAGCGCGATCTCCGAGGGCTGGGTGACCTGGACCCGCGCGGCCAGCAACTCGACCGACACCAGGGCGTCGTCATAGACGTGGAACAGTTCCTGAGGCCACAGAACGCGCCCTCGCGTGGCGCTGGGGATGATCCCCAACGATACGGCCGGAAGAGCCCCAGCGGTGAGCAGGTAGCCAAGCTGTGCGGCCATCGCGTCCTCGTCGCCCAGCTGGTAGCGGAGGACGCCCTCCTCGATCAGCATGACGAACCGGTGCCCCGGCTGGTGGATGATCTGCGAGCGTTCAAGGCGTGCGGCCGCAGCGTCCTCGGCATCGTCGGGAATGTCGAGCAGACGGCTATTGGTGGACAGCAGAGCGCGAGCATACCCCTCGGTCTGTAGCAGGCCGGGCACCAGGGTGGGCGAGTAGATCCGGAACAACTCCGTCGACTGGTAGAGCTCCACGTAGCTGTCCTGGAGACGCTTCAGGCCCGCGCGCACCTTGCGCTGCCATTCGACGTACAGGGATTCGGCATCCCGTGACTGAGCGATGATGTCTGCGGCCTGGTCCTCAGCGCCGCAGGCCCGGCACCAGCGGCGGACGTCGTCGGGTGTTGGCGGAGTGCGCGCGTTCTCGATGCGGGATGTCTTGGGGTGCGTCCAGCCGCAGCGCACGGCCAGCTCAGTGCCGGTAATGCCCGCGTCGGCACGTAGGTCCCGCAGGCGCTGCGCGACCCGCTCGCGCGCGGCCTGGGCCGAGGAGGACGGCGAGGTGGGCATGAGCTGACCGTGCGCCTTTCCGTGTTAGCGGATCTCGTAGTCCTCGTGGGCGGTTGCACGCGCCCACGACGTCTCGAACGCCTCGGCGCACAGCTTCGCCGCGCCCGGGTCCTCGCTCATCTCCCCACCGCCGGAAGCACCATCGCCAGTGAAGTGGTTCCACCGGATAAGCCGGCCGTCGATCAGCCAGAAGTCGTTTCCTGGCAGCGCGATGTCGGAGGCGCGTCGGCGGGCGAGCCACCGCACCCGTTCACCAGCGTGGATGTTGACGACCGTTCCGGCGTGCTCGTACCGGATGTAGTCGCTGACCGGCTCGGACACGATGCGGGTCCGGCGCACGACGACGCCGCGGGCAACGGTGCGGCGGATCAGCGCCACCCAGGGCGCCCAGTACGGCGAGTCGGGGTTGGTGTCCCGTTCTCCGGTGCTCTTCCAGCGGTTGAAGTCGGCGGCCTCGCTCACGACTCCATAGGCGTCCCGCATCTCCAGGTGGACGGCGGAGTGCTGGGCGCTGTCGAGCAGTTCATCGAAGCTCGGTACCTTCTGCGGCATCGCATGCCTTCCTCAAGATCGGCACCATGCGGGCCGGAATGCGGATAACTGCCTCGTGCTCGGGGATGCCCGCCGCGTGCCCAGGCACCTCGAACGAGGCGCACTGAGCTTCGAGTTCAGGCGTTGGCTTCCACCCTTGAATGACCAAGTCGTTGTTGCTGTTGTCGACCCACACCGTGGGGCTCTCGCCTGTTCCAGTGTTCGGGTCGATGCCGATGAACCGTAGTGTCATCGCCGCCTCCGACGCTCTTGGTGTGCACAGATGTACACCACCGTCGGCCGTTTGGCGCGGTACGTCAAGGTCGCGATCTGGGAGAAGACTCGTGTGAACATTCGTGTACATGGCTAGCTGTGTCAGACGTCACGCTCCTAGCGTCTGCGGGTACGACGAGACCCCGGCGAGGCGGCGGAGCCTCCCGGGGCGCGGCCAACGCCACAAGGAGCGCCAGCATGGCCACTTCTACGACCCAAGCCCTCCCGTGGTGGACACCGCCGAACACCGAGGACGTCGAGGTGTTACCGGTGGGCAAATGGTGGGACGCCATCTCCGCGCCCACCGCCGTCGCCGACCGTGCGCTGGAGTTGCTCGGCGCCGGGTCCGGAGCCGTCATCCAGGACGACACCTACGGCAAGACCTACTGGCTCATCGGCATCGACACCTCCACCGCCCGCAGTTGGCGCATGCGCCAGGTCCGCATCCTCACCGAACTCGCCGACGAGGGCACCCTCCTCGGCGTACCGCCCGCCTCCTGGGGCGCTGAGCACCAGACATACTGGCGGATCCCGCTCGGCCCGGACCGGTACCTGACCGACACCAATCACCTGGTCCGCGCCCTGCGCCAGGCGCTCGACGACGTCGTCGGCCCGGAGCCGGACGGCAGGCAACTCTGCTACCGCTGCCAGCTCCCCACTGACGAGCCGATCCCAGTCGATGCGGAAGACAGCGGCGGCGACTTCGGCAAGGCCACCTACGCCTGCCCCGCCCACGCGCCGCTCTACTCGAAGCGTCGCCCGCGGAGCCTCACCAGCGCGGGCGCGGCCGAGCACGAGGGGCGGCGGCGCCGATGACGACCTGCCAACAGCCCTCCCTGCTCCCGGGCATCGAGCTGCCGGACCCCGAAACTCTGACCGGGCCCCAACTCCAGGGCTGGAACTGCGCCCTGTGTGGACAGCGGCTGCTCGCCGACCAGCTGCTCGGCACGGTCGTGTGGACCTGCGGGGGCGTCGCCAAAGAGGAAGTCGAGCTGTACGTGTGCCGACCGCTGTGCGCCGGTGCGGTTCGGCAGGGTGGTGGTCGCGGGTGAGCGCTTGGACGAAGTCGTCGTTTCCCCGACGGCGCGCCGTGTGGGCGGAACGGCGTATCCGCGCGTCGGGTTACGTGCCCCTGGGTCCTCACCCGGGCCTGGCGAGCGTTCCCTGGCCGGCTGTCTGTACCACGTGCGACACGGTCCGCTATCCCACGGTGACGGGCGTGCGGCAGGGCCGGTGCAAGCACGTGCGGCCCGAGCAGCCACCCCCACCCCGCCGGGAGAGGCGAAGGGACCGGGAGGCCCCGGATGAGTCACCGCCGACCGTCCCTCGCGACGCGGGGCAGGCTGCTCGCCTTCCGCGCCGCCCGCATGGGCCTGCTGCTCAGCGTGGTCCCTGCGCTGCTGGTGCTCGTGGCTGCTGGTGCTCGTGGTCTGGCTCTGCTTCGCGAGCACCCCGGGCCCATAGACCGGGTGGGCCGCCGGCGCCCGGGGATCCCCCACCCCGGGGCTTCGCCGCTGGCGACCCACCCTCCTAGGCACCCTGCGGTCGGTGCAGCCAGGCACGGCTGTCTACCGCAGGGCGGGGACTCCGGCCCCCGAGATGGGGATCGCGAGGGCCGGAGTCCCCACAGAAGAAGCCCCCGCCTTGGCCGCCCCCGTATCGGTGAGGACGGCCGACCAGGGCGGGCCTTTACACGGACGCCCAAGCGCCCGTACTCAGGAGGTTGGAACTGTGACTGTCGAGAACAAGCACAAGGGCGACCCCGCCCCGATCAAGCCGTGGACGCCCCCGCCGACGCCCCCGCCGGACGGCACACCACCGCCGAGGCAGAAGTGAGGGAACGTGACCGACAACTGGCGACAACGCCATACGGCACTCCTGGGCGCCCTGGCCGCATCCGGTGAACTCCCGCACGCCTGGCGTCTGGCCTTCGACGCCGTCCCGCGCCACCACTTCATCCCCGGCGAGATCTGGGAGCAGCGGGCCACCTGCGTTCCTGTCACGACGAACGCGGCCTGGTGGGACCTGGTCTACCGCGATGTGCCGATCGTGACGCAGGTCGACGACGGGCAGAGTAACGGCCCGGGAATCGCGACCTCGTCCAACTCCATGCCCACGATGGTGGCGCGCATGCTCGCCGCGCTGGAGGTCGCCGACGGGCAGCGCGTGTTGGAGATCGGCACCGGCAGCGGCTGGAACGCCGCCCTGCTCGCCGCCCGCCTGGGGAGCCAGAACGTCACTACAGTCGAGGTCGACCCGGTGCTGGCGGAGAAGGCCGCGAAGGCCATCAAGGAGGCCGGATACAGCCCGGACGCCGTGTGGGGCGACGGCGCGCGGGGGTGGGAGGCCGGGGCACCGTACGACCGGATCATCGCGACCTGTTCGGTGCGCCGCATCCCCTACGCATGGGTACGGCAGACCGAACCGGGCGGGCTCATCCTCGCCCCGCTGGCGGGAGACTTCTGGTCCGGGGCGCTGGTACGGCTCGACGTGGGCGGTGATGGGGCGGCCTCCGGCCGGTTCGTCGGCGGTGCCCGGTTCATGCCGATGCGCTCGGAGCGTCCTGGCCCGGATGCCCCGGTGGACAGTGGAACCGGGCGGCGCAGTGGCACCGGCGAGCTTCCCGTCGAGACCATGGCGGGCCTCGGCTTCGCCCTCTACGCGGGCGCGAGACTGCCGGGTGTGGTCATGGCCGACGGAGCACCGGACGGCGGATATCGGATCTGGCTCCACGACCGGAACGGGTCGGCGGCCACGATCACCCAGGAGGAGGTGTGGAGTTACGGCCCACGCCGGTTGTGGGACGAGGTCACCACCGTGTACGACGCGTACGTGCAGGATGGCAGTCCGGACTCCGGCGACTTCGGGCTGACCGTGTCCCTCGGCGGACAGCGACTCTGGCTCCGCTCACCTGACACGCCCCTCGGCTGACAGGTTGGACCGATCCCGGTCCCGTCCGTGTGTCGCTCCCGTGGCGCACGGGCGGGGACGCCGATCTTCCCCCACTGTTCGACGGCACGTAACAGGTACCCGCTGGTGGACACTGTCCGAGTCAGCATCTAATTGGGTACTGCACGGACCAGCAAGGCTCAAGGATCACAGTCGCGGAACAGGCGGTAGGAGGGAAAGTTCAGCGCCCGCGCCAGGCGGGCGATCTAGTCGATCGACGTCGGGTACCGGCCGTTCTCGATCTGGCTCATGGTCTTGTTGTCGATCCCGACCCGCGCACCCAACCGCATCTGCGTCAGCCCTTTGTCGAGACGCAGGGTGCGAAGCCGCTGCCCAACCGCCCAGCGGTGTTGCTGAATCCAGGGCGGAAGATCGTCGGGCGGCGCCTTCCTACGCTCGGGCGATTACACGGAGAAGTCCTTACCACATGTGGTAAATCGCAGACTGAACCCCGCGCCAGCTGCTGCGGGCGCACGGGTTCACAGAAGCGGCGCGGTGGCGGCGTTCAGGAATCCGCCTCATTGCGTCGTTACTGACTTTGCTGGCGTGATGTCGTGGCTGACAAGCGGTGGTCGCCGATGCAGCCCGGTTGCATGAGGTATCCGCAAGGAGGCGGGTTGACCGCAGAGCGACGGGCGTTTCGCGAGCACGTCCGGATGCAGGCAGCCGAGTTATTCGCCCTGGAACACGACAATGCCGCGGTCGCGAAGGAGCTACGTGTCAGCGTGGGCTCGGTACAGCGGGTGGCGCCAGGCCTGGGAGCACGGACGTCAGCCCTTGAGTCGAAGGGGCCGGCATCCAGGCCCAAGCTGAGCGAGGCACTGTTTGAGGTGCTGGAGCAGGAAGTGGCCAAGGGGCCGGTGGCGCACGGCTGGCCGAATCAGACCTGGACGCTGGCCCGGATCAAAACGCTGATCGGGCGCCGGTTCCACAAGAGCGTGACCCTGTCGGCCATCGCGCATATGTTGCACCGGCACGGCGTCAGCCATCAGGTCCCGGCCGCCGCACGACCGAGCGCAACCAGGAAGCCGTCACGGGCTGGGTCAAGGAGATCTGGCCCCGCGTGGAAACACCGCGGCGGCGCTCGTGGCTTGGCTGTGCTTCGAGGTTGAAGCCGGCTTCTCGATGACGCCGCCCCCTCCCGCCTCTGAACCAGGCGCGGACACACACCCGACCTCAACCCCGTCGAAGGCATCTGGTGGCTACTGCGACGCAAGCAGCCAGGCCAACACCGCCTTCAACGCCCCCGACATCTGATGCGCGCCCTTCGACACGGCCTCCGCCAGATCCAATACCGCAGCGAACTCATCAACGCTGTCTCGCCGGAACCAGACTCACCATGACGACATCACGCCAGCAAGCTCAGTAACACCGAGAGCCCCCAGCCCAAGTACCAAAGACCGCCAATGATCTGAATGCGATCGACGCTGGCGAATACGCTCCAGGTGAGCGACTGCCTGGAGAGAATCAGATCAGGTCTCTGTACGGTGTGGCCAGCATGACAGCACGGCAGGCTCTCCGTGTCCTGTAAGAGGATGGTATCGCCCACGCTCGCAAAGGAGCTGGCGTATTCGTACGCTCGGACTACACGCCAGGAGAAGGGGCGCAAGCGCAGGAATGCCAGAGCGGCGTCCGCTGTGACCAGCTCATCAATGAGCTACGCCGCGCGCGGGAAGAACTAGAGCGTGCTCGCAGACTTTTGCTAAGCGTCGAGACCCGACTGACCACCATTGCGGACCTCATAGAGCCAGACTGAGTGCGCTCGCCGACGTGGCCGTTGATGACCAAACCACGAGGGCTCGGGTGCCGGTCGGGAGGCGGTCTTTCGCGAGACCCACGCTCAGGCCGATCCTGGAGGAGGCAGGATCGGATGGCTGGGGGGCTCTGATGCAGGCTGAGCGGATCCGGGTGATGGTGACCGTTAAGGCATACCCGACGCTTTCGAAACAGTACGACGAGACAGTATGCGTGGCGGGAGTCCGCGTGGATACGGGCGTACCGCAGCACGTCCGGCTCTTCCCCGTGCCGTTTCGAGATCTTGAGCAAGGTCGGCAGTTCGACAAGTACGACCTGATTGAGGTCGACGTGGTAGATCACGCCAAGGACCCACGGCCGGAGAGTCGAAGGCCTAGGTTGGACTCGATCAAGGTCGTCGGACACGTTCCCACAGACGGGAACTGGGAGCGCCGCGCTCGCTGGGTTCGTCCGTTAGTGGCGGAGTCGCTGTGCGCGATCAAACGAGAGCAGGAGGCGCGGGGGACATCGCTTGGGGTCTTCCGGCCAGCTGAGGTGAAAGATTTTCGGCTACTGAAGGCGGACGACCGGTCAGCGTGGCAGGAGATGATGGCCTCACAGATGAATATTTTTGACCAGGAGCGAAAGAAATTAGAGGCCATGCCGTATCGCTTCGTTTACCGCTTTCGCTGTAATGATTCTCGGTGCCGGGGTCATGAAATTGGCCTGCTCGACTGGGAGGCCGGAGCAGCCTACCTTAAGTGGCGCCGCCTATATTCCCCCGAGGTGCTGAAGGAGAAGATCCGGCAGAAGTGGTTCACAGAGATCGCTGGTCCAAGGCGCGACTTGCACTTCTTCGTCGGCAACCTGCACAAGAGGCCAGGACAGTTCATGCTACTCGGCGCCTTCTATCCGCCGAGTGGAGTCATGGATCAAGGCCAGCTCTTCTAGTCCAGGGCGGTAACAGTAAGGCCGTGACCGTCCCTCGCAATATCGCAGATGACCTTGCGGTGGCATCGCTCTTCATCCTGCTCGAAGCACAGCACAGCAACAGTCTGATCCGCAGCCAGAGCGAGTAGCTCGTCCAACTGCCGGGCACCCGGGTCGGCTGTGAGTAGCTGCTGGAATACCATACGCCCCTCTTCCGCGCGGCCATTCCAAAAAGGAGGGCGATTGTCCTTGGGATTACCAAGCGCACGCAGATGCCGGTAGGCAATGCCAGCCTCGGACAGCGCACCGGAAAGACGAGTCTTGCTAAATCCGGGCTTCCTGCTGATTGGGGTAAGGCGAACGTCAGCGACTGTCCGCACGTCACGTTCGGCCAGGGCCTCGACGAAGCCGTCGATGGTTCTGCCCTCGTAGCCGACTGAGACTACGCCGGCATCAGCGGTTCCACGGGCGGCCTGAAGGAGCACGCCGAGCTGCACGTCGAGAGCTTCGGCAAGTGCAGCGACAGTGAAGAAGCCAGGGTTGGCTGTACCTTCACACTCGATGCGTTCGAGGGTACGAGCCGGGATGCTGGCGACCGCAGCCAAATGCTCGCGGCTCCAGCGGCGTGCTTCGCGCAGTCGGCGCACACGAGCACCGAGCCGTCGGCCCTGGGCTCGCTTGATACTGTTTGCTGATGGTCGTCCGGCCACGATCCGGCATCCTATCTCCCATTTAAATGGGCATCGTTACGGGGCCATCCTGAGGAACGACACACCTGTGCGGGAGTCACCCGATCCCACTGACTGTGCTGTCTCAAGGGAGGCACGCAGCCACCCATCCAGCCCGCTGTCGGGATACCCCTGGATCGGTTCGCATCACAAACCGTCTGGTGAGCTGGCTCTTTTCCCGGGCAACCGCCCGGAGGGTGTCGAAGACCACGCTATGCACCCTGACCTCATGGGCAATCCACCGATCGTCGTCCATCCGTTCCGGAGTGGTCGATGGGCGACGGGTATCGCGGCGGGCGGCGTAAGTGCGAGATCCATTGCGCTAGCGGTTGCAAGATCCCTTGCGGGGTCATCTGCGGGAAGTATTGCGGCCTCCCTCCGGAGTGCTGAGGCGTTTACGCAGGTGGCACCGCATGGCCGACGGGTGACCAAGCCCAGACTTTCCCTCGTACGCCGCCTTGGGTTGTGCAGGTTGGCAGTGGGCCGCTTCCTCAAGAACCAGGGCGCCGCCGACGCGGCTTCCGGACCGTCAAGCCGGTGACGCCGTTCGCCGCGTGTACGCGCGGCGAACGGCCCGGTTTCCGAGCTCTCGCCGCATCGCTGGCTGCCCACCACTGAGGCGGCACCAATCTCCCGAAACAGCACAACTAGCGCTTCTGTAGTAGCAGTCGATCACCAACACGCGTTACGACCATCGCCACGGCATCAAGGCGGCTCGCTCCGCTCCCCCGCGCGGGCAGGCCCGGGTGGGCCTGCGCTCCTAATGGCGTCGTAAGACGTTGGTGCTGATCTAGCCAGCCGGACGTCTTGAGTGAGCCGGCATGCGGTGATCCGTAGCCGCTCCTGAGGCCTGACCTCCCGAGACAGAGTCAGCCCCACGGCTTTACCGAGCCACTTTGGCGCGAGCCTCGCAGATCATGGCCCCAACGTCGTGCTTTACCGGGCAAGTCCACAGACTGCCCGACGCGCCACAAGCTTACGGGGCCATGATCACTCGCACCAAAGCCGCTCCACCGATCTCCGTAGTCTTCTTACTCACCTAAAAACTCACTTTCGATCCACTCTGATCCTTTACCCATAGTGACGCAACAGAATTGCAAGGTTTGCTGCGGCCTGGGAGTCCCCTGCCTCCATCGCTTGTCGAAGACAATACTCCGCATCTTCGATCCTTCCAGCACGCAGCAGCGCGGCACTAAGATTATTAGCCGCACCTAAGTTCCCATTACTCAACGCCTCCCGGAAAGTCATTTCCGCTTCCTCGAGCCGCCCTTCCGCCATGAGCATATTCCCGAGATTCACGGAAACGGACGTGTAGCCGAAATCAATGGCATCCTTGAACATACGTTCGGCTTCTTCGATTCGCCCCAGCCTGGAAAACAGAACTCCAAGGTTCACAGCCATATCTGACTGGCCAGCGAACAACGCCTCCCGAAACAGTTGTTCCGCTTCGTCGTGGCGTCCAAAATCCATCAATAAAGCTCCAAGATTAACAACTGCGTCAACGCTGCCCGCCTCCTTCGCGCGACGATAAGCATTCTCCGCATCTTCTGGCCGTCCAAGATCGCATAGCAAGATGCCAAGATTCAAGGCACCACTAGGATCTCCGAGGCTCTCCGCATGGCGGTACATCTTTTCTGCCTCTTCAATGCGCCCTTTATCCGCCAGTAAGTTCCCAAGGTTTACCGCAGCGCCAGTATGCCCAGAACGTACCGCCAAGCGGAAGAGCTCTGCAGCCTCTCCTAGATTCTTACTCTTAACCATGAGGTTCCCCAGATTAAAGGCGGCTTCTATATTTCCGGAATCGATTGCACTCCGATACATCCTCGCCGCCTCTTCATCCCGCCCCAATTTAGCTAGAAGGAGCCCAAGATTATAGTCCGCGCTAGGAGAAGATGTTTCTACGCCCTGCCGATACATTGCCTCCGCATCTTCGACGCGTCCCATTTCTAGCAGTAGGTTACCGAAATTTACTGCTGCGTCCGAATCTCCAGCGCCAAGGGAACGTAAGAACATCTCCTCGGCCTCCTTGTAGCGCCCTTGGATCATTAGCAAATTTGCAAGAGGCGTGGCGTAAGGAAATCCGCCATCAAGTGCGCGCCTATACGTTACTTCCGCTTCTTCGGTTCGGCCGGTTGACGCTAGCAGGATTCCGAGGTTCATAGCCCCCAAAGGACTACCCTCAACAAGGCGAAGCGTCTTCTCGCCTTCCTCAACGCGGCCTGTTTCACCCAGCAAAATGCCCAGGTTAATTGCGGCATCAGAATATCCCGAAGCGAGTGCACGGCGGAGCCACAGCTCAGCCTCTTCTGCCTTACCAAGCTCACGCAGGAGAACTCCGACATTGAATTCAGCGGCTGCAACACCGTTGTCAGCAAGAGGACGCCAGGCGGAGAGTGCAACGTCGGGCGCTGCACGACTGGCGTTGACGCCAATGATGAAGCGCTCGCTATCACTAGTAGCGTAGGCTAGCGCGGCTCCCCAAACAGATGAAGGGATTTCGCTGCTTGTATGGTCAACGAGATAGTCAAACACGGCCCAACCATCTTCTGTCACGGGCAGAAGCATGCTGGTGACACCAAAACGAATTTGAGATGCCCAAGATACTGCACTTTCCAGCGACTCAGGACGTAATAAGCTTCCCCCCTTCATCATCAAATAAGCTTCATGCAACGGCCTCAGGGCGCTTAGGCGGTAGGGGGATCGCAGCCCGGTGCGAGATAGATCTACAGCAGCAGCAACTAGAGCAGCACCACGAGGGTTCGCACCGGCCCTGTAGGCGCCATGCCATTCATGCAAGAGCGCGGGCCCGGAAGCAAGGTATTCTGCGATCCCAAATGGGCCATGATGGGCGACCGCATCGATAATTCGCGGATCGCTGCAAGCTTGAGCTCGTCTTAACTCTTCAGCGTCCCAGACGCGTTCTAATTCAATGACTGCGGCAAGTTTCAAGACCCTAGTACCGGTGGCTTTAGCATACCAAATCTCATTTCCGCTATGAACGGCCGCTTCCTGTCTTGGGCGAAACGTCTCGTACTGCTGAGTTCTCATCGTGGCAACCACGGGGGTTTTCAGCCGCGCTAATTCATGGACCACTCTGGGGCTAAGTCCCTGAGGTCCGAGATAATCCTCGAGGTCATCCAGCCAAACTATGCAAGGGCATTCAGAGTTCGCTACCGCATCAGAGACTACATCAAAATCATCTCCGATTTCTGGCACCAGAATACGGTACCCCGGCAAAGTAGCTCGAAGTGCTTCGTAGGCAGTACGTGTCTTACCAGCAGTGGAGTCGCCGATTACGAGCACAAGGCCGCCCGATTCGGCTGCGTTGACGAGGCGATCTCTGAGAGCGAGATCTACGACACGCTCAACGTATGGTGGAACCGCATTTCCATCGTCCCCTTGCCGGCTTTGATGCACTCCCGCTGCTAACGCATTCCATGAATTCACTATTGGCCAACGATCGGAATGCAGGTGCGCTGCTGCATGCCTCTCAGATGAGTTATTGGCAACAACCGGCCCATGAAAATGGAAATCCCTGCCCTGGATCACCGCTCCGTGAACGCTGCCACCAGCAAGAGTGTTTTCGGTATCACCATTGCCTGACGTTTCCAATTCCTCCCTACGTGACTACGATCACTCGCCCCAATGCATACCCTGCACTGACTTGAAGCAATAATCAAGCACGATACTCTGGATTCCTACTGGCCCGGGGCATTGAAGTGATTTCGGAGATATCGCGCCCCGGCAAAATGGGGCCATTCTGGCGCAGGCGATGAAGGATCACAGCCTGGGTTGTGAGTGCTTCCACATAGACTTCCGCCCCCAGGGGTTTATTGATGAATTCATGTTCTCCGCCGTCGGTCTCGAAGATCAAATCGAGGGTGCGGCTATGCCGAGGCTTGACCGTTATGTGTAGCGGCATTTCAGGCTGCGCAGGTGTAGGAGCCTGGAAGCTCACGTTGCGGTAGATCGTGCGTGCCTGGACGATGGGGCCGCCGACGTCGCCGGAGGCATGGTTCTCTTGGGGCCCCTGTGGGCCTGACGAAGCTCCGGCGCCATGACCAACTCTCCCCACTACTGCGCACCATTGTTGCCAGGATGGCAGACGACAGAGCACGCAGGCACTTGATTCCGGAGGATGCATGGACACAACTGCAGCAGCGTCGGCAAGGTGTGCGCCAGGCTCGTCGGACCGGTGGGTGTCGCAGCCCGCAGGCACAGATCTTGTGAGCGGCTGGCGTATCTTCGCTCCGGGAGTGAACCGCTACCATGTGATGAGTTGAGCCGCCAAGTGGAGGGACCGACGTGCAGTAGCCCTCAGAGGTGGTAGGCGCCCCTGAGTGGCTGCCGCCGCAGGTGCGCACCATATCCGCACCAGAACGAGCGGGGAACAGCGGGGAATCACGGTGAAAGCAGCCATGCCCGACGAGATTGCATCGCGGCCGTTCGCCCAGGCAGCGCCCTCACCAACCATAAATGACCACAGCTTCCCAAGCTCAGAGCGCAACTGCCGGGCGCAGAGATGACCGGCCTACGGCACAAGGCAGTTCGGGCGGCCGGTGTGCACAATCATCGGTCGTTCTCGCCGCCCGTTTGCCCGTCGCCAAGATGGCGCTGTTCTCCCGACCAGCACAACGAATGTTGCCCGCCCGGCGGTGGTCACTGGCCGAGGACAGGCCACCAGAACGGCCTTCAGCACAGTTACTTCCAGTGCTCGGCCGCTCGTTGGAGGCTGGTACAGCCGCTGGACCGTCAGCAACGTCAGCACAAATCGCTGAGCTGTTTTTTTTGTTGCGTTGACGGGCGTCAGCAGATGTCAGCACTGTCAGCACAACTCGGAATTGTGCTGACAGTGCTGACGGTTGCTGACGCCGCGCTGACAGGTATTTCCACAGGTCAGCGATTTGTGCTGACGTTGCTGACGGTTTCGGCGTCTGTTGGCCGTCCGCAGTCCCAGTACGCCATCATGCTCACCCTACGTCGCTGCTATCTGCCTCGGCTCCGTGGCTGGTTAGCGTCTGGGCAGTCTGCGGCGTTGGGATCGCGCCGGGCCCCTGGACCACCGCTCGGCGGCCGGGGCTGACCGTGATCAGGCCCTCCTTCTTCAGTTGGGCGAAGCACCGGTGAGCCGTGCCCACGGAGATCTCGTACGTTTGTGACAGGTCGACGATCGTGGGGAGTTCGGAGCCGGGCGGCATGGTGCCGTCCTCGATGGCCTCGCGGAGTTCGGCTGTCACCTTCTCCCAGGGCGCGAGCGGCAGGGGTTCCGCGTCGCCGGGGACGGGCAGGCGACCGGGGAGGATTTCCGAAGCTCGGCGGTCGGCTTCGTGGACCCAGGCCGCGTAGTGCCGCAGGGTGGTCGCTCCCCTGCTGTGGCCGTGGCGGCCGGAGACGGTGCGGATGTCGACTCCGGCGACCAGGAGCTCGGTGACGGAGTAGTCGCGCAGGGACTGTAGGCGCGTACTGCGGAGCTTGTTGCGGCGGGCCAGGCGGCCGTATCGCTGGGTGACGGTGCCCTTCTTGATGGGCTCGGAGGAGTCCGGGCTGAGGGAGAAGACGTAGCTGTCGGGAGTGATCTGGGCCCCGAAGGTGGTGGCCTGCTCCCGGCGGCGTGCGAGGTGGGCCTTGAGGAGATCCGCGGTCACCATGTCGATGGCGACGCGGCGGATGCGGCCGGTCTTGGTCTTCTTCAGTCGGTTGGTCTTGCCGGTGGCTCGGCGGACCGTGATGACGTTGGTGTCGAAGTCGACGTTCTGCCAGCGCAATCCGCACAGCTCGCCGCGGCGGCAGCCGGTGACCATGATGAGGAAGAGCAGCGTGCCCCAGTCGAGGTCGTGGCGCCAGGCGTCGTTGAGGATGGTGGCCACCTCGGCGTTGGACGGCGGATCCGGCTCGGGGTCGTCCTCCGGTGGGGCCTGGATCGCGTCCATCGGGTTGCTGCTGAGGTAGCCCCAGACGACCGCGCGTTGCAGCGCGGGCTTGAGGATGTAGTGCAGCTTGCGCAGGTAGGCGTTGGAGAGCGGCCGGCACTCGTGGCGCTGGCCGGTGGCGGGGTCGATGCGACCGCCGAGCTTGCCCTCGCACTGTTCGCGGCAGCGGGTCAGGCGGGCATAGAAGAGTTCGATCAACTGTGGGCCGAGCTTGGCCGCCTGGAGTTCGCCGAAGGTCGGCTTGAGGTACTGGTCGATGGCGATGACGTAGCGGTCGCGGGTGCTCTCCTCGATGCGGACGACGTCCATCCACTGGTCGAGCAGCTTGGCGACCGTGATCTTCCCTTTGGGGTGGCGCTGCTCGTCGACCTTGGCGAGCAGCCGCGTGCGGGCCTTCTCGGCTTCGGGGAGGGTGGCGGCCTGCTCGTGGAGGTAGAGGGGCTTCTTCGTGAGGGGGTCGCTGCCCGCGTAGACGCGGGCCTGGAAGCCAGCCCCGTTGGGGCGGATGCTGCCGCGCGGGCGGGGCGTGGACTGGGTGTTCGCCATGGCTGCGGAACCTATTCATGGTTAATGCCATGGCTACGGCGATCAGCGCGGGCCGCCGAGACGGCATCCGCGCTGGTCCAGAGGGTGGGCGCAGACGGGTTCGAACCGCCGACATCTGCCTTGTAAGGGCAGCGCTCTACCGCTGAGCTATGCGCCCCAGGGGGCTGTCAGCCTACAGGGTTTCCGGGGTGGTGCCGCAATCGTGGGGAGGGGGCGCGGAGGGCGCGGGCCGGGGGCGGAGAAATCCGCAGATCGCGAACCGAACCGAGCGCTGTGCTCGTCAGTGTCGGGTGGGAGAATGACATTCGGACCTGGGCGATCCATCGGGAGCGGGAAGTGGCGGCGTCATCTGGAGAGTCTGCGCGTCCAGCGCGCCGTCTGCGTCGTCCGGTCGACCCTGTGGCCCCGTTCGCCCCAGTCGTCGCTTTTGACCGCCTTGCGCGCCTCGTCCGTGTGCGTCGGTCGCGGCAGTCGCGGCAGTCGCGTGGTCCCTCCGTGCTCGGGCTGGTGTTGCTGCCCGTGCCGTTGCTGGTCGCGGTGGGGTCGTTGTCGTTCGCCGGTGGGGGCGGGGGGCGGCGGTGGTTCGGGGGGCGGGGGGAGAGTCAGCGGGCGGAGGCGCAGGCGGCGAAGGACGCCGCGGCGGCGGCGTTCTACGAGCTGGACACCGCGCAGCGGGATCTGCGGATCTCCATCGAGACGATCACCGCCGTGGACGATTCGCCCGCCGCGCGCCGGACGGCGGGCGACTTCTCGGCGCTGGAGCGGCGGATCGACCAGGTCAGCCAGGACTACATCACGGCGGTGGACGCCCATGATCTGGATCGGGACGATCTGGACGCGGCGACGGCCTCCCGGGCCCGGACCGATCTGACCAGGGCGAAGGAAGCGCTGGAGCGGACGAAGGCGGATCTGGACCGGTTCGCGCAGGGGCTGGGGTCGCTGCTGGAGCAGGCCGAGACGCGGCTGGCGCGGCTGGCGCCGGCCGTGGAGCGGGCGCGGCAGGCGCTGCTCGCGGCGAGTAACGCGCTGGACGCGGTGCGTGCGTCGGGGCTGCGGGCGGACGATCTGGCGGCCCGGCTGGCGGCGCTGTCGCCCGAGCTGACCAAGCTCAACCAGGGGGCCGGGCAGCACGGTGTGCAGGAGACCCTGCGGCGCGCCGATGATGTGCTGCGCAGGGCCGAGGCCGTGCGCGGGGAGGCCGAGCGGCTGCCGGAGCGGGCGGCGGAGATCGACAAGCGGCTGGTGTCGCTGCGCACCCGCGCCCAGGCGATCACCACTCGGGCGGCCGGGGTCGAGCCCGTCCTCAGCGAGCTGCGCCGCCGGTACACGGCGGCCTGCTGGCAGGATCTCCAGCCCGTCCCCGCGCAGGCGGCGCGGGATGTGGCGCAGGCCGAGGAGAAGCTCAAGGAGGCGCAGGCGGCGCGCGAGGAGCAGCGCTGGCCGGATGCCGCCGCGCTGCTGGCCACCGTACGGGCGCTGCTGAACAGTACGGACGAGGCCGTCTCGGCGGCCGGGGACCGGCTGCGACGGCTGGACGAGGTGTCGTACGACCAGCAGAAGGAGATCGAGCGCACCCGGTTCGCGATCCGCGACGCGCAGCGGCTGGCCATGGCCGGGCGCAGCACCCCCGATCCGCGCCACGCGCGGCCGCTGGACGACGCAGTGGAGCGCCTCGACCGGGCCATCGCGGGTCTCGAGGGGCGGCATCCGGACTGGTGGCACTTCCTCTCCGAGACCGAGGCCGTCCGGCAGACCGCCGGCCGGGTCGTCCAGGAGATCCGGGACGAGCGGGGCGGGGGGCATTGAGCCCTCGCCAAGCCCAGGGCTCAGGGATCCAGGGCTCAGGAGGCCAGGGCCCCGGAGGCCAGGGCTCAGAAGCCGAGGGCACATTCGGGGGGCTGACCTGCGGTTCGGTGGTTATGCTCCTGCCATGCCTCGCTACGAGTACCGCTGCCGCGCCTGCGGCACCACCTTCGAGCTGAACCGGCCCATGGCCGAGTCCTCCGCTCCCGCGTCCTGCCCGGACGGGCACGGCGACACGGTGAAGCTGCTGTCCACCGTGGCCGTCACCGGCGCCGCGTCCTCGTCGTCCTCCGCTTCCTCTTCCTCCGCCCGGCCCCCGTCCGGCGGTGGCGGTGGCGGCTGCTGCGGGGGCGGTTGCTGCGGTTGAGCCTTGGGGGGCCGGGGCGGATCCTGGAGATACGTACCCGTGCCGCGCCTCCGGTTGTGCGCGCGTACGTCGTGCGCGCCGTGTGCGTCGTGTGCGCGCCGGTGACGTGGCGGTCCACGGGTACGGCCTCGACCGCGAAGAGCGCGCGGCCGAGGTCCGGCGTCGCCAGCAGCAAGGAGGCCGGAGATGGCTACGGGCCGCCCCTCCCCCATCGGTCCTCATCCCGCCGGAGTCGCACGGCACTTCCCGGAGCGGATCGGCGCGCACACCACGCTCGATGAGCATCTGCCCGTCGATCACCGGCTCAGCAAGGTCTATCGCGTCGGCGCCGGGCTCATGGGGCTGGTGCTCGTCGCCTTCGGCATCCTGGGTCTGATCCACCGGGTCGGCTTCTTCGACACCGGCAGCAACACGGTCGCCGGGCTCAACACCAACGGCACGCTGAGCGTGCTCTCCATCGTCATCGGGCTGCTGCTGTTCTTCGGCATGCTCATCGGCGGCAACTTCGCCTCGACGCTCAATATGGTGCTCGGGCTGCTCTTCCTGCTGAGCGGGTTCGTCAATCTGGCGCTGCTGGAGACGCCGTACAACTTCCTGGCGTTCCGGATGCAGAACGTGCTGTTCAGCTTTGTGGTGGGGCTGCTGCTGATGTGGTTCGGGATGTACGGACGGGTCAGCGGCGGGCTGCCGCATGACAATCCGTACTGGGTGACCCGCCACCCCGAGCAGGCCGAGCGCGAGGCCGCCCACGCGCGTGAGCTGATCGCGGCGCGGGAGCGGGCCGCCGAACGGGGCGATACGGCCCTCCGGCCCGGCGCCCCGCTCACACCCGAGGCCCCGGGCGCCCCGGGTGGGCCTCTTGAACGGTCCGGTCAGCCGCCCGGCAAGTGGGGCAAGCTGGATCAGCCCGGGGGCGGCGAGCCCACCGACCAGCCCAAGGGGCGCTGGGCCCGGGTCCGGCAGCGGATCCGCGACCGGCGGCTCGGCTGACCGGCAGCGGCTCGGCTGACCGGCCGGCGGCTCAGCTGACCCGGCGCGCAAGCGTCAGGCCGTCGGCGACGGTGAGCATGACCGCCTCCATCCGGGCGTCCGCCGCCACATGGTCGTTGAACGCCTGGATCGCGGCGCCCCCGGGCGACGGCGCCGCCTCCATGACCTGCGCGTGGTAGAAGACGTTGTCCGCGACGATCAGACCGCCCGGGTTCATCCGCGGGACCAGCTCCTCCCAGTACGGGATGTAGTTCTGCTTGTCCGCGTCCAGATAGGCGAGATCGACATGGGGCTCGGCGGGCATCGCGCGCAGCGTGTCCAGCGCGGGCGCGATCCGCAGGTCGATACGGTCCTCGACACCGGCCTTGGCCCACGCCTTCCGGCCGTACGACGTCCACTCCTCCGACACATCGCAGGCGATCAACCGGCCGTCGGCGGGCAGCGCACGGGCCATGGCCAGCGCGGAGAAGCCGGTGAAGGTGCCGACCTCCACGATGTGGCGGGCGCCGGTCAGCCGGACCAGGAAGGCCAGCAGCGGGGCCTGCTCCTCGGCGGACTGCATCCCGGCGTGGCCGGGGAGATCGCGGTGGGTGACCTCGACGAGCTCGCGCAGGACCGGGTCGAGCGGCGGATTGTGCCGCAGGACGTAGTCGTACAGCTCAGCCGTGATCGGTGTGCTCTTGCTCTCGGCCATCACGGCCTCCCTTTCGGCTCCCCGGCTCTTCGGCTCCCCGACCGGTTCCGTTCCCATCCGTCCGTACCAACCAGCTTCAGCTTCCCAGATAGCGCAGTACGGCGAGCACCCGGCGGCTGTACCCCGCGTTCCCCGGCAGTTCGAGCTTCTCGAAGATGGCGTTGATGTGCTTCTCCACCGCGCTGCGGGACACATACAGCCGCTCGGCGATCGCCGCGTTGGTGTGCCCCTGGGCCATCGCGTCGAGCACATCCCGCTCGCGCGGGGTGAGGCGGCCGAGCGGGTCGGTGCGGGTGGAGCGGGCGAGCAGTCTGCGGACCACCTCCGGGTCGAAGGCGGCGCGGCCCGTGGCGACCCGCTCCAGCGCGTCGAGGAACTCGTCGACCTGCACCACCCGGTCCTTGAGCACATAGCCGACTCCCCCGGACCGCGCCCCGGGAGCCCCGGGCCCGTCGGTCTCGGCCGCCCCCTCCCCCGTCAGCAGCTCCGTCGCGTACCGCTTCTCCACGTACTGCGACAGCACCAGCACGCCCACCCCCGGCCACCGCCGCCGGATCTCCAGCGCCGCGCGCAGCCCCTCGTCCGTATGCGTCGGCGGCATCCGTACGTCCACCACCACCGCGTCCACGTCCGGTGCCGCCTCGACCGCCGCCACCAGCGCGGCGCCGTCCCCCACCGCCGCCACCACCTGGTGCCCCTCCTCGGCGAGCAGCCGCACCAGGCCCTCGCGGAGCAGGGTCGAGTCATCGGCCAGGATCACCCGCACAGCACACCGCCCGGGGACGGTGCGGGCAGCTCCGCGGTGACGGTCGTGGGGCCGCCGGGCGGGCTCACCACGCTCAGCCGGCCGTCGAGGGCGGCGACCCGGCGGGCCAGGCCGAGCAGACCGCCGCCCGCCGGGTCGGCGCCGCCGGTGCCGTCGTCGGTGACGCGGACGGTCAGCGTGCCAGGGGCCACGGCCGTCAGCGCGACGTCGATACGGTCCGCGCCCGAGTGCTTGAGGGCGTTGGTCAGCGCCTCCGCCACCACGAAGTACGCGGCGGTGCGCACCGCCGTGACCGGTTCGGCCGTGAGCCCGTAGTCGAGCCGTACGGGGATGGCCGAGCGCTCGGCGACCGTCTCCAGGGCGATCCGCAGCCCGGCCTCGTCCAGTGCGGTCGGGTAGACCCGCCAGGCCACCTCGCGCAGTTCGTCCAGCGCCTGGCGGCTCTCCTCGTGGGCCTGCGCCAGAAGGGCGCGCGCCTTGGCCTGGTCCTGGCTGCGGCGGGCCCGGCCGAGCAGCATGCCGAGCGCCACCAGCCGCTGCTGTACGCCGTCGTGCAAATCGCGCTCGATGCGGCGCCGTTCGTCGTGGACCGCCTCGACGACCCCGGCGCGGCTCGCGGCCAGCTCCTCGATGCGGTGCCGCAGCGCGTCCTGGGTCTCGGGGCCGAGGATGTCGCGCGCCAGCCGCGCCTCGAGGCCGGCCACGCCGAGGGCCCCCTGGACGGCGAGGAACAGCAGGAAGAGACCGCCGATACCACTGGTCACGACGCTGACCAGATCGTGGAAGGCGTAGCCGAGCAGCCAGCCCCAGAGGAGGAAGGTGCCGTAGGCGATGCCCGCGAGCCCGGCCAGCAGCACCAGACCGCCCAGCAGCCCGACCGCGGTGCGCGCCGCGAGGTAGCGCAGCGCCTGGCGGCCGCCGTAGTCGGAGGTGACCTCGATGTCCAGGAACCGGGCCAGCCTGCGGCGCTCCAGCTCGATCAGCCGCGCCGCGCCCGCCGTGAACGGCCGCAGCACACACTGCCGCGCGCCGGGCCAGGGCACGGACAGCAGGGTCAGCCCCACCGCCGCCAGGAACGGCAGCGCGACGAGCGCCGTACCGGCCCCCGCCAGCAGCCCGGCGGCGCGCCGCGCCGCGCGCCGCGGCCATCTCCCCGTGGTGGCACTCATGGTGGAAACGCTAGCGGCCCGGGCCGGCCGGGACACTGAGGATTTCCGCAGGTTGCCGGTGTGGTGGACGGCCGGGGAACCGGACGGTCGGCCTCATGGCCGCCGGGTGCGGCCGGTTCCTAGCGTTCCGGCCATGACTGATCGGATCACCGACTGGGCCACCGGCCTGATGGACGCCCTCGGGGCGCCGGGCGCGGGCGCCGCCATCGCCCTGGAGAACCTCTTCCCGCCACTGCCCAGCGAGGTGATCCTGCCGCTCGCCGGGTTCGCGGCGGGGCAGGGGCGGATGAGCCTGGTGGCCGCGCTGCTGTGGACGACCGCCGGTTCGGTCGTGGGCGCGCTCGCGCTGTACGGGGTGGGCGCGCTGCTCGGCCGGGAGCGGACCGTCGCGATCGCCGAGCGGCTGCCGCTGGTCAGGCCCGCCGATATCGACCGGACCGAGCGCTGGTTCGGACGCCACGGCACCAAGGCGGTCTTCTTCGGCCGCATGGTGCCGATCTTCCGCAGCATGATCTCGGTTCCGGCCGGTATCGAGCGGATGCCCCTGCCGGTCTTCCTCGCCCTGACCACCCTCGGCAGCGCGATCTGGAACTCCGTGTTCGTCCTGGCCGGTTACGCGCTGGGCGACAACTGGCGCGACGTCACGGACTACGTCTCGGTCTACTCGAAGGCGGTGCTGGGCGCGGCCGGGCTCGCGGTGCTGGGATGGGTGGCGGTGCGGCTGGTCAGTCCCGGTCGCGGGAGACGGCGCGGATGATCCGGCTGCGGGCGCGCGCCCAGGTGACGGAGGAACGCTCGCCCAGGGCGCGGACGATGGCCTCGCCCGCCGCGACGCCCTGCTCCTCGACCACGGTCAGCTGGGGCGCCGACCAGCCGATGTCGGCCAGCTCGCCGTGGCCGGGACGCCAGGCGCGGTCGGCCGCGAGCAGCAGATCGGTGTCGAGCAGCGAATCGCCCGCGGCGAGCACCTCATCGGCTCCGGTGCGGCTCTTGATCTCGGCGACGGCCGCGCTCTTGGTGAGCGGCTTGGGCACGGCGTAGATCTTGCGGCCCTGGAGGGAGACCGTCCAGCCGCGCGGGTCGGCCCACTGGGTGAGCTCCTTGACGTACCCCTCGGGCAGCAGCTCCCGCCTCACCACGAGATAGGCGAACAGCTCCTCGGCCACCCGCTCCTTGAGCAGCCAGGCGGGGTCGGCGGTGGCGCTGAGATGGGCGCGCACCTCCTCCAGGGGGGCGCATCCGTCGTCGAGGGCGCCGCGCACCCGCTGGTTCCAGTCGGCGTCGGGCTCGCCGTCGACCAGCAGCTGGCCGCCGTTGGCGCAGATCGCGAAGCGGGGGGCGGGGCCGGGGAGGCGGATGCGGCGGTACTGCTCGACGGTGCGGGTGGTCGTGGGGACGAAGACGGAGGTGCGGACCAGCTCGGCGAGCAGCCCGGCGGCGGTCTCGGTCAGATACGACAGCGGCTTGCCCTCGTACGTCTCGACGCACAGCAGCCGCGGGGCCTCGGCGTCCGGCATCTCGAGGCCGAGCGCGGCCGCGGAGTAGATCAGGGTGCGGTCGAGGTCGCTTGCCACCAGAACGCTCATCGTGCCGCCACCGTTCTCTCGTGTCTGCCGACGGCGATGCCCGCCGTGTCCGAGGTGTTCGCCTTGTCGGCCGTCTCGTCGGCTGTCTTGTCGGACGCCGTGCCGACCGTCTTTCCGTCGGCCCCGGTAGCGCCCCGGGTGTAGCGCGGGTGGATCAGCCCGACGCAGGTGTACGGGAGGTCGTCGGCCTCCTCGACCGGCACTCCGCGCTGCTCGGCGAGCAGCCGCACATGGTCCAGGTCCGCGCCCGCGCCGCGCTGGGCGAGGATCTTCCACGGGACGCGGCGCAGCAGCACCCGGGTGGTCTCGCCGACGCCCGGCTTGACGAGGTTGACGTCGTGGATGCCGTACTCCTGGCTGATCCGCTCGACCGCGGCCCAGCCCTCCCAGGTGGGGGTGCGGTCGGTGGCCGCGAGCCGCCCGGCGTCGGCCAGGGCCGCCTCGGTGACCTCGGCGAAGCGGGCCGAGACGGTGTCCAGGAAGTGCTCCGAGACATCCGAGCCGGCGAGTTCGCGGTAGTACTTCGCGCCGTGGAAGTCGTTCGGGCCGACGAGGTCGGCGCGGAGCACGGTGCGCGATATCAGCCCGGATACGGTGGAGTTGAGGCACGCGGAGGGGACGAGGAAGTCGTCCCGGGTGCCGTAGGTGTCCACACAGCGGCCGGGGTCGGCGAGGACCGCGATCCGCGGATCGAAGTCCGGGTACGGGGCGACGGCGTCCGACAGCTCGCGGGTGATGGCGCCCTTACCGGTCCAGCCGTCGACGAAGACGACGTCGGACGGGTCATGGTGGTCCGCCAGCCAGCGCAGCGCGGCGGTGTCGATGCCGCGGCCGCGCACGATGGAGATCGCGTAGTGCGGGAGGTCCAGCCCGTGGGCGTGGCGCGCCCAGCGGCGCATCAGCACCCCGACGGGGGTACCGGCGCGGGCGAGCGAGACGAGGACGGGGCGCGGGGAGCGCTCGGCGAGCACGGTCTCGGTGACCGCGCCGACCGCGCGGGCGATCCGGGCGGCGGAGGTGTCGAGGGCGGCCCGGAACAGCTGCTGGTAGCGCTCGCTCGGCTGGTACTCCACGGGCAGCGACTCGGCGTAGTGCGCGCCCCCGCTCTGGATCGCCTCCTCCCGCTCCTCGGTGGGCGCCTCGAGGGTGACGTGGGAGAAGTCCTGGAGCAGCCAGCCGACCTCTTCGGGCGCGTAGGACGAGAAGTCCGGTCCGCGCAGGGGCTCGTTCGACGGTTGGTGCATGGGCGGTGCCTGTCGTTCGGTGACGGTGCGGGGGGTGGGTGGGGTCTGGGGACGGTAGGACGGCACCACGGCCAGCACCAGCCGGTCCGTGTGCGCGCCCAGGCCGGCGAGCAGCCCGCCGGGGGCGTGCAGCGCGGGCGTGTCGGCGGTCGAGTCGACGACGGCGACGATGGCGTCGAAGCGGCGGGCGGGGTCGGCACCGGGCGCCACGTTGTACGCGTAGCGGGGGCCGGGGCCGTCGGCGGGGTCGTCGTGCGCGGGGAAGGTCAGCCGGGTCCTGATCGCGTATCCGGGGTCGTCGACGGCGAGCACGGGCGAACGGGTGGTCGTCGAATACCGCACCTCGACGCCGTCGAGCACCTGGTCCAGCGCCTCCGCGATCCGCAGCGGCGCGTACATCAGCTCCTCGAACCCGAGGACGAGGACGCGACGGAGGGGGCGGGGCGGGGTGGGGGCGCCACCGGCGCCGCGGCCGCCCGCGTCGGCGTCCGGCCCGCCCGGGGCACCACCTGGGCCGCCCGGGGCACCACCTGGGCCACCCGCGGCGCCGCCTGGTCCGCCCGGGGCACCACCCGGCCCGCCCGGGGCACCACCTGGGCCACCCGCGGCGCCGCCTGGTCCGCCCGGGGCGGGTGCGGCCGGGCGCGAGGCTGTCGCCGCGCCGTCGGCAGCCGTGGCCGGTGCGTCCGGCGCGGCCGGGTGGTCCGGGTCCGGTGCGGGGTGTCCCGCAGGCGCCGCCGGGGCGGTATCGGCCGGCGCGGCAGCGGCGTCCGGGGTTTCCCGCAGCGCCGCCGCGAGGCGGGTGGCCAGGGTGGGGAGGGCCGCTTCGAGGCGGGTGCGGTGGGTCGGGGTGAAGCCGTGGCGGCCGCCGTCCGGGAGCCCTTCGGGCCAGCCGAGCTCCACGCGGACGGCGGCCCGGCCCGGGGCGGGGGCAGTGACGTCCTTACGGTCGTCACGGTCGTCGGTGGCGGCCTTACGGTCGTCAGTGGCGCCCTTACGGTCCTCGGTGGCGGGCTTATGGTCCTCGGTGGTGCCCGTACCGCCCTCGGCAGCGGCCTTACGGTACTCGGTAGTGCCCGTACCGCCCTCGGTGGTGCCACTACCGCCCTCGGCAGCGGCTTTACGGGCCTCGGTGGTGCCCCTACCGCCCTCGGTGGCGGGCTTACGGGCCTCGGCAACCGCCTCCTCGTGCGCGGCCACCAGCTCCGCGCCGCGTTCCAGGACGTCGCCGGGGAGGTGCACCGCTCCGGCCGCGGCGGCGACCAGGTCGACGCGGGCGCCGAGGTCGGCCGCGAAGGCGTCCAGGCGGGCGCGGTCCTCCGGCGAGCGCATGTCCACCAGGGCGACCACCACATAGTGGTCGCGGGGGAAGCGGCGGTGGAGGGCGGCGATGGTGTTGAGGACCGTACGGCCGGTGGAGAACTCGTCGTCCACGAGGACCAGCGGGCCCGTCGAGGCCAGGAACCCGGGGTCCTCGGGGAGCAGCAGATGGGAGGTGGCGTGGCTGTGCTCCTCCTCGAAGCCGCCCACCGTGGCGACGCCCGGGACCGGGCGGCGGGTGGAGTGGAGGTACGGGGCGAGGGCGAGCCCGTCGGCCACGCTGTGGCCGAGCCCGGTGGCGGTCTCCGCGTACCCGAGCACCACCGCCCGCGCCGCCGCCTCGTCGCCCAGCAGCTCCCGCACCCGGCGGCCGAGCCGCACGCCCGCGCCGTGGACGGTGGCGGGGCGCTGCGGGACATGCTTGCCGAGCACGTTGGAGACCAGCAGGTGCGCCCGCTTGGGGTTGCGCCGCAGGGCCAGCCCCAGCAGCTCACGCAGCTCCGCGCCGCCGTCACCATCCCCGCGCCCGCTCGCGCTCCCGGCCCCCGCCCCGCTCCCGCCTCCGGCCCCGGCCCCGCTTCCTCCTCCGGCCTCGGCAGCGGCCAGCCGTACTCCGAGCCGGTCCGCGACCCACTGTCCCGACCACACGTTGTCCACGCTCACGCCGCCCTGCGCCTCGTTTCCATCGTCCCTCGTCCCCGGGGCCGTGCCGGGCCCGGTTCGCTCTACGTCCGCCTACGTCCGTCTACGTCCGCAGGCTCGCCGCCAGCAGTTCCACGAAGCTCACATCCTCCCGGGCCACCCCGAAGACCTCCGCGCGCCGCAGGGTCCGCTCGGCCCAGGCCCGGTGCGGCTTCACCTCGTTCATTTTGTTGGTGTACGAGGAGCGCAGCACACCGCCCCCGCAGCGCTGCGGCTCGAGGATGTCCACCGCGTCGCTGAACTCCTCGTGGCTGACGACGGAGAGCGCGTGCACCGGGGCCACATGGGTGGGGTGGATGCAGGTCTTGCCCTGGAGACCGTTGGCCCGGTCCAGCTCGATCTCGCGCAGCAGCCCGTCCATGTGGTGCTCGATCAGCGCGGTGCGCAGCGATTCGGCGCGGCCGCTGCTGAAGGGGCTGATCCGCAGCTGCGGCTTGAACATCCGCTCATGCGGTTTGAAGTACTCCCACACCGGCCCGGTGATCGTGAAGCCCGTGCCATCGGCCCGGCCCAGCATGTTCACCACGTCCGCGATCACGGACGCGACCAGCTGGACGTCGTAGGCGGTCATATCGGGCGCCCTGCGCAGCCCGTACGCCGAGCACAGATCGGTGACCCCGAGCCGCAGCGCCAGCACCCGCTCCCGGTATTTGTCGACAATCCGGCTGATGCCGCTGAGGCTGTCGGTGCGCGTTTCGCGGTGCATCAGCTCGGGCGATTCGAGGACCGGCATCGCGAACAGCCGCCGTCCGCCCAACGCCTCGGTCACCTGGGCGGTTTCGGCCGACATCAGCGCCTCGAGAAAGGCTCCGCCACGCTCCTCGGTGAACTTCGGCAGTACGAATCCGGACAGCAGCCGCACGCCCGCTCCGAGCCGGGAGACAAGATCGACGATCTGCTCGGGGGTGCGGACCCGGATGAAGAGCAGCGGCAGCGAGGTGGCCGAATCGCACCCGGACAGTTCCGCGAACTGCCGTACGAGGTTCTCCTCCGCGCCCGCCACCTCGGCGTCGTCGATGGAGTCCTCCAGGCACAGCACCATGGAGACCACGCCACGACCTGCCTGTTTGACGATGTCCTCGGCAAGCCGGGGCCGGGTCGCCGGGCAGTACAGGGTGGCGCCGAGTGCGACGGCCAGCGTCCGGGTGGGCGAGTCCGCGCTGAATTCACCGGGCTCCCGGTGGAAGAGCTTGGCTCGCACCTCGACGGGCAGATGTTCGAAATGCCGCATACAACTCCCCGCACTGCCGGTACGCCGCCTCGGTCACGCTGACCCGCGGTTGGCCGATAATCGTACGTGCGGCCATGGGTCAAAAGTTCCCCAAGGGCGTGAAAATCACGTAACCCATGTGCGTCCGCGTGGTGTCCGGCATGCCCGCCCTGCCGCCCCGTACCACCCCCGCACTGCCGCCCGCCGCGTACCCTGCGTTGTCCCCGCACCCACCGGGAAGGCAGGATTGCCGCCATGACGCAGGCGATGCTGAAGGGATCGAACATCCCGCTGGAGGCCACGGCCATACGCGCGGTGCTGCGCTGGACCCCCGGCACGGACGTACCCGACGTGGACGCCTCGGCGCTTCTGCTGGGGCCGGACGACCGGGTGCGCTCGGACGAGGACTTCGTCTTCTACAACCAGCCGCGGCACCCCTCGGGTCTGGTCCGGCATCTGCCCAAGAAGCCGAACCAGGACGCGCTGACGGACACCGTCGAGGCCGAGCTGATCGGGCTGGAGCCGGAGATCCGCCGGCTGGTGATCGCCGCGTCCGCCGACGGCGGTACCTTCGGGCAGGTACGGGATCTGAGCCTGCTGCTGTACGACGCCTCGCCCGGTGCGCCGGACACGGCGGACGCCGAGCCGGTCGCGATCTTCGCGGTACTGCCGGACACCGGCAAGGAGACCGCGCTGATCTGCGGTGAGGTCTACCGGCGCGGCGACGGCTGGAAGTTCCGGGCCCTGGGGCAGGGCTATGAGTCGGGGCTGGTCGGGCTGGCCACGCAGTACGGGATCTCGGTGGAGGACGGCGAGGGCGGCCCGCAGGGCGACGCCGCGGCCGAGCCGGAGGCCATCGCCGCACCCGAGCCCGCCGCCGCTCCCGAAACCCCGGCCCCGGCCCCGGCCCCCGCCCCTGAGCCCGCGGCCGCGGCCGCCGCGACCTCCGCGCCCGCTTCGCCCCCCGGCACTCCGCCCCCGCCGCCCTCCGACGCGACGACCCAGGCCCACCCCCCGGCGTACGGCTATCCGCACCCGGTGTCACCCGACCCCTGGGACCCGCACCGCACCCAGCCCATGCACCCCGCCGCCGCGCAGGGCGACAGCGGCTACGCCTATGTGCCGTCGCAGGTGCCGCCCCCGCCCCCGCAGGCCCCGGGCACCGGGTACCCACAGCCGCCCGCCCAGGCCCCGGCGCAGCCCGGCTATGGCTATCCGCAGCCGCAGCCGCAGCCGCAGCCGGGGTACGGCTATCCGCAGCCGCCCGCGTACGGCTACCCGCAGCAGGTGCAGCCGACGGGGCCGGTGCCGCCGCCCCCGCCGCCGATCCCCGCCCAGGTGCCGGACCCCCACTTCGTCCTGCCGCCGCAGGGCCCGCAGTTCCAGAACAGATAAGTAAAGACGGGGGGCGGGGGCCGGAGAGTGAGCCGAGTCACACCTTGGACTTGTAGCCCCGGCCCCACTGGAGGCCCCAGCCGTACAGCCGGTCCAGCTCCGCCTGGAAGCCGTAGACGTACTTCACCTCGCGGCGGACCATCATCTCGCCCTTGACGTTCTCGATCAGCACGACGGCGCAGGAGCGCGCCTGCGGGGCGCGCTCGTCGAGCGCGATCTCCACCCGCGGCCCATTGCTCGGATAGAGCGTGACCAGGCCGTGGGTGCGGTCGAAGGCGGGGGTGCCGTCGTAGATGTAGACGAAGACGAGCAGTCGCTTGATGTCGTCCTTGTGGTCCATGTTGACGTAGACCGTCTCACCGGACCCGGAGCCGAACCGGTCGTCGCCGCTGAGCTTGATGTACGGCGCCTCGTTGAGATTGCCGAAGAACTCGCCCAGCGGCTGCACCACGCCCTTGGCGCCGCTCTTCAGCTCGTACATCACCGCGAGGTCGAGGTCGACATTGACCAACGCGGGTCCCTGGGCCTGCACGGGCTCGGGCTTGAACATCTGTAGCGGATGGCGCAGCGAGCCGCGCCGCGCCCTGCTGTTGAAGTCCGAGGTGCGCATCTGCCAGGAGAGGTTGATGCGCAGATTGCCGGTGGCGGCACCCTGCTTGGTCAGCGAGATCGACGAATGCCGCTTGGTCAGCTCGACCACACCGGACGCGTCACCGCTGTCGAACTGACGCCACGCGGACCTTCCCCAGTTGTTCCAGAACGCCATGGTGCGCACCCCCACCCTTCGTCGCTCGCTGTCCCGAAGCTGGCAGAAGACTGCCCCGGAAACAGCCCCACAAGCCGTCTGCCGCCCGTTCAACTGCCGCGGGGCGGCCGGGAGATCCGAAGACCTCGGCCGCCCCGCTCAGAGCGTTCCTCAAACGCCGCCGTGTCACACCCCGGCGGTCAGACTCCGGAGGTGACTTCCGTCTTGGCCTCCGAATCCTCCCCGGCGGCCGCCTCCTTACGGTTGCGCCGGACCGAGGACCAGTACGAGGCGGCGATCAGCACCACGCCCACCAGGCCGGTGATGACCTCGTTGATCTCGTACTTGATCGTGACCAGCAGGATCACGGCCAGCGCGCCGATCGCGTAGTGCGCGCCGTGCTCCAGGTAGACGTAGTCGTCCAGGGTGCCCCGGCGGACCAGGAAGACGGTCAGCGACCGGATGTACATGGCGCCGATGCCCAGACCCAGCGCCATCTCGAAGATGTCGTTGGTGATCGCGAAGGCGCCGATGACCCCGTCGAAGGAGAAGGACGCGTCGATGACCTCGAGGTAGAGGAAGAGGAAGAACGCGGCCTTGCCGGCCAGGCCGACCACGGAGGCGCCGCTGGAGCCACGGCCGCCGCTGCCGTTGAGCTGGGCGTTCGTGGCCGCCTTCGCGCCCTCGTCGCCCTCGTCCCCGGCCGCACCGGCCTCGTCGTCCTCGTCTTCGTCCTCCTCCTCTTCGAGCTTGTCCTCGAAGTAGCCGGAGATGCCGCCGACGATCAGATAGGTGAGCAGACCGGCGACGCCGGACAACAGGACGGTGGCGCTCTTGTCACCGCCGCCGTGGGCCACGTCGGTGGCCACGGTGGTGGCGGCGATCAGCAGGCCGACCAGGGCGACCACGATCGAGAACGTGTCCAGCTTGCCCAGCTTGGCGAGCGGCTTCTCCAGCCACCCCAGCCACCTGATGTCCCGGTCCTCGAAGATGAAGTCGAGGAAGATCATCAGCAGGAAGATCCCGCCGAAGGCCGCGATCGCCGGATGCGCCGCCGTGACCAGGTGCTCGTACTGGTTCTTGTCGTTGATCGCGAGATCGACGGCCTCGATGGGGCTCATCTTGGCCGTGACGGCGACGATGATCACCGGGAAGACCAGCCGCATGCCGAAGACGGCGATCAGGATGCCGATGGTCAGGAAGATCTTCTGCCAGAAGGCGTTCATCTTGCGCAGGATGCCCGCGTTGATGACCGCGTTGTCGAATGAGAGCGAGATCTCCAGGATCGAGAGGATCCCGACGATGGCGAGCCCCTGCCACCCCCAGAGGACGCCGGCCAGGGCCAGACCGATCGCCGTGATGGCGAACGACCAACCAAAGGTTTTGAGGAGCACTGCCTACCCAATCCTTCGTCGTAAGGTCTCCCCCGCGCGCTTTACGCGGTTTTACGAAACGTTGACTCCGAAGTCTAGAGCGATGCCGCGCAGACCCGACGCGTACCCCTGTCCCACGGCCCTGAACTTCCATTCGCCGCCGTAGCGATAGACCTCGCCGAAGATCATCGCGGTCTCGCCGGAGGCGTCCTCGGAGAGGTCGTAGCGGGCCAGCTCCTGGCCGTCCGCCTGGTTCACCACCCGGATGAAGGCATTGCTGACCTGCCCGAACGTCTGGCGCCTGGCCTCGGCCTCATGGATGGAGACCGGGAAGACGATCTTGTCGACCTGGGTCGGGACCTTGCCCAGATCGATCAGCAGGGACTCGTCGTCACCCTCGCCCTCGCCGGTGAGGTTGTCGCCGGTGTGCTCGACGGAGCCCTCGGGGCTCTTGAGGTTGTTGTAGAAGATGAAGTACTCATCGCCGAGCACCCGCCCCGACTGGCACAGCAGGGCACTGGCGTCGAGGTCGAACGGCGCCCCGGTGGTGGAGCGCGCGTCCCAGCCCAGGCCGATGAGCACCTGTGTGAGATTCGGAGCGGCTTTGGAGAGGGAGACATTGCCCCCCTTGGCGAGTGTGACGCCCATGATGCTGTTTCCTCCCCGCGGTGTTGCATGGGTGATACGCGTCCGGCGCCGCACCCCTGCCTCTGGGGCGCGGGGGGTGCGGCGCCGGAATGATTGCCCTGTCGACGGCCTTCGGCGGCCTTCGACGGCCCGTTCGGACGTCGCTCAGACGTTGACGCCGAAGTCCTGCGCGATGCCGCGCAGACCCGAGGCGTACCCCTGGCCGATGGCGCGGAACTTCCACTCCGCCCCGTTCCGGTACAGCTCGCCGAAGACCATGGCGGTCTCGGTGGAGGCGTCCTCGGAGAGGTCGTAACGGGCGAGCTCATTGCCGTCGGCCTGGTTCACCACGCGGATGAAGGCGTTGCGCACCTGGCCGAAGCTCTGCTGACGGGTCTCGGCGTCGTAGATCGACACCGGGAAGACGATCTTGGCGACATCGGCGGGGACGCCCGCCAGGTTCACCTTGATCTGCTCGTCGTCGCCCTCGCCCTCACCGGTGATGTTGTCACCGGTGTGCTCCACGGAGCCGTCGGGGCTCTTGAGGTTGTTGAAGAAGACGAAGTTCTGGTCGTTGCCGACCTTGCCCTCGGCGTTGGTCAGCAGGGCGCTGGCGTCGAGGTCGAAGTCCGTGCCCGTGGTGGTACGGGCGTCCCAGCCGAGACCCACGACGACCGCGGTCAGGTTCGGGGCTTCCTTGGTCAGCGAGACGTTGCCGCCCTTGCTGAGGCTGACTCCCACGAGTCCTCCCAAAAAAGGTTCGTCAGGAGCACTGCGTGCCCCTTCATCAAAGGTTTCCCATCAGGATCAACGCATCGATCCTAGTGAGCGGTTCCCCACCGCTACAGGGTTTCGCCGGGCCTTGGCTACAGGGTCTCCAGGGCCTTGGCGTAGTCGTTGAGGTCCCGGGCGTCGGGCAGGCCGTTGACGACCGTCCAGCGCACCACGCCCTCCTTGTCGATCACGAAGGTGCCGCGCACCGCGCAGCCCTTGTCCTCGTCGAAGACGCCGTAGGCGCGGCTGGTCTCGCCGTGCGGCCAGAAGTCCGACAGCAGGGGGTACTCAAGGCCCTCCCGCTCGGCGAAGACCCGCAGGCTGAAGGGCGAGTCATTGGAGACCGCCAGCAGCTGGACGTCGTCGTTGACGAACGTCGGCAGCTCGTCGCGGAGCGCGCACAGCTCGCCGGTGCACACGCCGGTGAAGGCGAACGGGTAGAAGAGCAGTACGACGTTCTTCTCGCCCCGGAAGTCGGAGAGCCTGACCGACTCGCCGTGCTGGTTCTTCAGCTGGAAGTCAGGGGCCTTCGCGCCGACCTCTATCGCCATGGAAGCCATCCCTTCGGTCACGTTCGGAAGATCATGTTCGCCATGATCAAGCTTTCAATTGATCAAGGTTTGAATTGATCATGTGCTGCGCGGCCCAGCCTACGCTCAGAGCCCCCCTCCGTAAGGGAACGGAGGGGGGCTCTGGGGTGTGGATTCGCCGGCCTCAGCGCTTGCCGCTGCGCGCGGCCTTGGGCGTGACCAGGCGGCTGCCCGTCCAGTCCTTGCCCGCGTTGAAGCTCTTGGTCTGGGACAGGCCGGCAGTGGTCGCCGCCTCATTGATGTCGCTCGGCTCGACATAGCCGTCACGGCCGGTCTTGGGCGTCAGCAGCCAGACCGGTGCGCCGTCGTCGATCATCTGGATGGCGTCCACCAGCGCGTCCGTCAGATCGCCGTCGTCCTCCCGGAACCACAGCACAACGGCGTCGGCCACATCGTCGTACTCCTCGTCGACGAGCTCCTGGCCGGTGATCTCCTCGATGGACTCGCGGAGCTCCTGGTCGACATCGTCGTCGTAGCCGATCTCCTGGACCACCTGTTCGGGCTGAAAACCCAGCCTCGCGGCAGGGTTGGTCCGCTCCTCCGCGTGGTCCGCGGTCGCGCTCACGGATTGCCTCCTGTCATCTTTCATTCACTCTTCGAGTCTGTGCGCCCCGCGCGCGTACGCGAGGGCTTGGGCGTAGTCCACACGGGCCGGGCGGATCGCGCAAGTACCCGGCCAGCGATCCCGCCCAAACGTTGACGTGTCGCCGCAACTCCCATCATGGAGGAACGGCACGCAACGGCGCGCGGCCGACCGGATTGCCCGAGGATGTCCGGCTTACGTGTGTGTCTAGCCACCCTACGCCGCTCCCGTGCCGAACGGTCGTACGCAGACGACCCCGGTCGTGGGCGTAAGGTTGCGATTCGGCCGTCGCGCGTGAGACGGCCGCCGAAGCGCCCGTCTCACCTGGTGATGGTTACCCCTGGGTAGAGGTGACGCATCCCGTACCCGAGGTACACGATGGAGAACGGCGCGACAGCAGCAGAGCACGAATCCATGTCCGTGCACAGCACGACCGAAAAGCGAAGGAATAGCGTGGCTTCCGGATCCGATCGCAACCCGATCATCATTGGCGGCCTTCCCAGCCAGGTCCCGGACTTCGATCCCGAAGAGACCCAGGAATGGCTCGACTCGCTCGACGCAGCCGTCGATGAGCGAGGCCGGGAACGTGCCCGCTACCTGATGCTTCGCCTGATCGAGCGCGCCCGCGCGAAGCGCGTCGCCGTGCCCGAGATGCGCAGCACGGACTACGTCAACACCATCGCCACCAAGGACGAGCCGTTCTTCCCCGGCAACGAGGAGATCGAGCGCAAGGTCCTCAACGCGACCCGCTGGAACGCGGCGGTGATGGTCTCCCGGGCGCAGCGCCCGGGCATCGGGGTCGGTGGCCACATCGCCACCTTCGCCTCGTCCGCCTCGCTGTACGACGTGGGCTTCAACCACTTCTTCCGCGGCAAGGACCACGACAGCGGCGACCAGATCTTCTTCCAGGGCCATGCCTCCCCCGGCATCTACGCCCGTGCCTTTCTGCTCGACCGGCTGAGCGAGGACCATCTGGACGGATTCCGTCAGGAGAAGTCCAAGCTCGGTCACGCGCTGTCCAGCTACCCGCACCCGCGGTCAATGCCGGACTTCTGGGAGTTCCCGACGGTCTCCATGGGCCTGGGCCCGCTCGGCGCGATCTTCCAGGCGCGGATGAACCGCTATATGGAGGCGCGCGGCGTGGCCGACACCTCCAACTCCCATGTCTGGGCGTTCCTGGGCGACGGCGAGATGGACGAGCCGGAGTCGCTCGGCCAGCTCTCCCTGGCCGCCCGTGAGGGCCTGGACAACCTGACCTTCGTGGTCAACTGCAACCTCCAGCGGCTCGACGGCCCGGTGCGCGGCAACGGCAAGATCATCCAGGAGCTGGAGTCGCAGTTCCGCGGCGCCGGCTGGAACGTGATCAAGCTGGTCTGGGACCGCACCTGGGACCCGCTGCTGGCGCAGGACCGCGACGGCATCCTGGTCAACCGGCTGAACACGACGCCGGACGGTCAGTTCCAGACGTACGCGACCGAGACCGGCGCCTATATCCGCGACCACTTCTTCGGTGACGACCAGCGGCTGCGCAAGATGGTCGAGGGCATGACCGACGACCAGATCCTGCACCTGGGCCGCGGCGGTCACGACCACAAGAAGATCTACGCGGCGTACTCGGCGGCCAAGGCCCACAAGGGCCAGCCGACGGTGATCCTCGCGCAGACCGTCAAGGGCTGGACGCTCGGCCCGAACTTCGAGGGCCGCAACGCGACCCACCAGATGAAGAAGCTGACGGTCGACGACCTCAAGCGCTTCCGCGACCGGCTGCACCTGCCGATCCCGGACAAGGAGCTGGAGTCCGGCCTCCCGCCGTACTACCACCCGGGCCGGGACTCGGAGGAGATCCAGTACATGCACGACCGCCGCAAGGCGCTGGGCGGCTACGCGCCGACCCGTGTCGTGCGCGCCAAGCCGCTTCAGCTGCCGGGCGACAAGACCTACGCCACGCTGAAGAAGGGCACCGGTCAGCAGCAGATCGCCACCACCATGGCGTTCGTGCGGCTGCTGAAGGACCTGATGCGGGACAAGGAGATCGGCAAGCGGTTCGTGCCGATCGCGCCCGACGAGTACCGCACCTTCGGCATGGACTCGCTCTTCCCCTCGGCGAAGATCTACTCGCCGCTGGGCCAGATGTATGAGTCGGTCGACCGTGAGCTGCTGCTCGCCTACAAGGAGTCGTCGACCGGGCAGATGCTGCACGACGGCATCTCCGAGGCGGGCTGTACGGCCTCGCTGATCGCGGCGGGCTCCGCGTACGCCACGCATGGCGAGCCGCTGATCCCGGTCTACGTCTTCTACTCGATGTTCGGGTTCCAGCGCACCGGTGACCAGTTCTGGCAGATGGCCGACCAGCTGGCGCGCGGCTTCGTACTGGGCGCGACCGCCGGTCGTACGACCCTGACCGGTGAGGGGCTCCAGCACGCAGACGGCCACTCCCAGCTGCTGGCCTCGACCAACCCGGCGGTCGTCGCGTACGACCCGGCGTTCGGCTTCGAGATCGCCCATATCGTCCAGGACGGTCTGCGCCGGATGTACGGCGAGAACAGTGAGGACGTCTTCTACTACCTCACCGTCTACAACGAGCCGATCCAGCACCCGGCCGAGCCCGAGAACGTGGACCGCGAGGGCATCCTCAAGGGCCTCTACCGCTTCCGGCAGGGCGAGAAGGGCTCCGTACCGGCGCAGATCCTCGCCTCCGGTGTCGCGGTGCCGTGGGCGCTCGAGGCCCAGCGCATCCTGGCCGAGGACTGGAACGTCAAGGCGGATGTCTGGTCGGCCACGTCCTGGAACGAGCTGCGCCGGGACGCCATCGAGGTGGAGGAGCACAACCTGCTCCACCCGGAGGAGGAGCAGCGCGTTCCGTATGTCACCCGGAAGCTCGCGGACGTGGAGGGCCCGAAGGTGGCCGTCTCCGACTGGATGCGTGCGGTTCCCGACCAGATCGCGCGCTGGGTGCCCGGCACGTACCAGTCGCTGGGCGCGGACGGCTTCGGCTTCGCCGACACCCGCGGCGCGGCGCGGCGCTTCTTCCACATCGACGCCGAGTCGATCGTGCTCGGCGTCCTGACGGAGCTGGCCCGCGACGGCAAGATCGACCGCTCTGCCCTCAAGCAGGCGATCGACCGCTACCAGCTCCTGGACGTGGCCGCGGCCGACCCGGGCCCGGCAGGCGGCGACGCGTAGCCGTCTTCGACGGCGGTAACCCGTGACGCGGGGCGGGCTGGAACTCTCCAGCCCGCCCCGCGTCGTCGTGCGCCCCGATCCCCTGGCGCCCGGGGCTGCGCCCCAGGCGCCAGGGGTTACTTGAAGGCGGGGCGCACGGCGCCCCGCCCTCCCCCACCAGGCCCAGGGGCTCCGCCCCGGCCCCCGGCCCCGGACTCCGAGGCCCGGACACGGCCCCGGCCCCGGGAGCCGGACCCAGACTCCCGGCCCCCAGGCCCCGCACCCCAGGCCCCGCACCCCGGACCCCAGGCCCCGCACCCGGGCCCCAGGCGCCAAGCCCCGGACCCCGGGCCCCCGGGAGTTCGGGCCCCCGGACCCCTGGCCCCGGATCCCGGCCGGGCGTCGGGCTCGGCCCTTCGGCCGGCCCCGATGACGGCGGAGCCGCGCCGGGGCATGGTGCCCCACGGACGGCGGCCGGGCCACCCACGACCGTCCGGCGGGACGCTTGAGGACAAGCCCGAAGGGGGCCGGGGTCCAGGGGCGGGGCCCCTGGTTCGGGAAGGGGCGGGTCGGGGAACAACCCTCCCCCAGACCCCCACCCAAGCAGCGGGATCCCGGACCCCAAGCCCCAGGCCCCCGGGAGTTCGGGCCCCCGGACCTCCAGGGCCCGGATCCCGGCCGGGCGTCGGGCTCGGCCCCTCGGCCGGCCCCGATGACGGCGGAGCCGCGCCGGGGCATGGTGCCCCACGGACGGCGGCCGGGCCACCCACGACCGTCCGGCGGGACGCTTGAGGACAAGCCCGAAGGGGGCCGGGGTCCAGGGGCGGGGCCCCTGGTTCGGGAAGGGGCGGGTCGGGGAACAACCCTCCCCCAGACCCCCACCCAAGCAGCGGGATCCCGGACCCCAAGCCCCAGGCCCCCGGGAGTTCGGGCCCCCGGACCTCCAGGGCCCGGATCCCGGCCGGGCGTCGGGCTCGGCCCCTCGGCCGGCCCCGATGACGGCGGAGCCGCGCCGGGGCATGGTGCCCCACGGACGGCGGCCGGGCCACCCACGACCGTCCGGCGGGACGCTTGAGGACAGGCCCGGAGGGGGTCCGGGGTCCAGGGGCGGGGCCCCTGGTTCGGGAAGGGGCGGGTCGGGGAGCAATCAGCCCCCGGGCCCCCACCCAAGCAGCGGGACCCAGTGCGGGCCCCGGCCCCCCGGGTCAGCGTTCCCAGATCTTGAAGGCCCGGACCTGGTACGGGGTTTCGGGGGCCCAGGTGCCGGTGGGGTAGGTGTGGAACTCCGCCGTCTCGGCGCATTCGCGGCTCTGATACGCCGTCACCGGGCGCCCCGTACGGTTCGCCAGGGCCGCGGCGGTGGTGCCGGACGGCAGGGGGACACAGCTTTCGATGTCGACGTCGGCCAGTTCATGGGTCTGGCGCGCCCCCGTGAAGCCACCGCTCCGCCACAGGCACAGCTGCCCGGCGGCGCAGTTCCCCAGCCGCGGTGGTGCGGCGGGCCCGGCCGCCGCCGCGGCCGGGGCGAGGGTGACGGCGAGGGTGGTGGTGAGGGCCAGGGCCGAGACGGCGGCCGTAATGATCTTGCGCATAACGCTTTCGCTCCCCGTGTGGAAAGAACAGAACGGGAGCCAGCCTGTCCGCCGGCTCCCGTTCCCCACCATGGGGTCGATCAAGGTCCACCCTGATAGGGGGTTGACCGCGAGGGGTCAGATGTGGACGGCGCCCCCGGACGCGTCCGCGTTCTCACCGCGCTTGGTGAAGGCCGCCACCAGGGCCGCGACCACCGAGACGACGGCGGCCACCGTGAAGGCGAGCCCCATCCCTGACACGAAGGTGTCATGCGCGACGGCCGTGATCTTGCCCGCGACCTCCGGCGGAGTGCCCTTGGGGACGGGGGCGATACCGACCTCGACCGCGTCCGACGCCTTGGACTCCGCACCCTCGGGCATCGGCGGCAGCCCGGCGCCGGCCCACTTGTCCGGCAGCGCGCTGTCCACCCGGCCCGCCATGACCGCGCCCAGGACGGCCGTACCGAGGCTGCCGCCGACCTGCATCGCGGCCTGCTGGAGACCGCCGGCGACACCGGCGTGCTGGATCGGGGCGTTGCCGACGATGACCTCCGTGGCGCCGACCATGACCGGGCCGAGGCCGAGGCCCAGCAGGGCGAACCACACGGCCATCTCGAGGCCGCCGCTGTCCACGTCCAGCCGGGACATCCCGAACATCGCCACGGCGGTGATCGTCATGGCGATCACCAGCGGCGCCCGCGGCCCGAACTTGGTGATCAGCGCACCGGCCAGCGGCGAGGCGACGATCATCATCGCGGTGAGCGGCAACAGCCGCAGCCCGCTGTCGACGGGGCTCATCCCGTGCACGTTCTGGAGATAGAAGGTGACGAAGAACAGCCCGCCCATGAAGCCGAAGGCCATCAGCACCATCAGCACGGTGCCCGCGCTCAGCGGCACCGAGCGGAACATGCTGAGCGGCAGCAGCGGCTCCGCCGTCCGGTTCTCCCAGAAGACGAAGACGGCGAAGCAGACCGCCGCCAGACCCAGGAAGAGCAGCGTGCGCTGGTCGGTCCAGTGCCAGTCGGCGGCGTTGATCAGCGCCCAGATGAGGCAGAACATCGCGCCGGACAGCAGCACGATGCCGGGGACGTCGAAGGACCGCGGGGCCTTCTCGGCGCGGTGGTCCACCAGGAGCAGCAGACCGAGGACCACGGCCAGCACGCCGACGGGCGCGTTGATGAAGAAGACCGACTGCCAGTTGACGTGCTCGACGAGCAGTCCGCCGACGATGGGCCCGGCGGCGGTGGAGGCGCCGATCACCGCGCCCCAGATGCCGATGGCCATGTTGAGCTTCTCGGCGGGGAAGGTGGCGCGCAGCAGCCCGAGCGCCGCGGGCATCAGCAGCGCGCCGCACAGGCCCTGTAGCACCCGGAACGCCACGACGAGCGACACCTCGCCGGAGAAGCCGATGGCGGCCGAGGAGATGGCGAAGCCGACGACGCCGATGAGGAAGGTCTGCCGGTGGCCGAAGCGGTCACCCAGCTTGCCCGCCGTGATCAGCGCGACGGCGAGGGCGAGCAGATAGCCATTGGTGATCCACTGCACATCGGCGAGCGAGGCGCCGAGGTCCTTCTGGATGGCCGGGTTGGCGATGGCGACGATCGTGCCGTCGAGGGCGACCATCGTCACGCCGAGGGCGACGGTGAGAAGCGTCAGCCATGGATGACCCCGAAGCCCCTTCGGGGCATCGGCTATGGGAGGTTCCGACGCCGAATCGGCGACGGTGGTCGAAGAGGTCATGACCGGAGGCTAATGTCAGCGTCTGACAATTGACAAACCGATTCATCCGCCGGTAGCTGACGTTTTTGTCACAGGTATTCTGAGCAGCCGCGACGCGGCCCCACACCGGCAGAAAGCGAGCCGATAGGTGACGACGGACGAGGCAGTGGCGGGCACGACGACGCCGCCACCGGCCGGGCTGCGCGAGCGCAAGAAGCAGCGGACGCGAAGCGCCCTGGTGCGCTCCGCGCTGGAGTTGTTCACCCGTCAGGGATACGAGCGGACGACGGTCGACGAGATCGCCGAGGCGGTCCAGGTCTCACAGCGCACCTTCTTCCGGTACTTCGCCAACAAGGAGGAGGTCGCCTTCGCGAGCCAGGAGGCGGCCGAGTGCCACTTCTTCGCCGCCCTGTGCGGACGCCCCGCGGACGAGGCGCCGCTGGCCGCGCTGCGCGGCGCGGTCCTCGACGCCTGGGGAAGCATCGGGGGCGACATCGAGCAGTTGGTGCCGCCCGAGCTCCATATGCGGATGTACCGGGTGATCGAGTCGACGCCGAGCCTGCTCGCGGTCCATCTGCGCCGCATCGCGGAGATGGAGGAGCGGCTGGCGCGCGAGATCGCCCGCCGCGAGGGGCTGGACATCGACGCCGACCCGCGGCCCCGGCTGGTGGTCGCCATGTTCGGCGGGGTGATCCGGGTGGCCGGGAAGCTGTGGACCGAGGGTGAGGAGGACAGCGTCGCCACCTTGCAAGACCTCACCGCGTTCCATCTTGATTACGTGGGTCCCGCCCTCGCCGAGAAATGGGATAAATAGCATCAATATCGGCATATCTCCCAAGCATTCCCGCCTTCAAACGTGATATGAATCACGGGATTTGGCACGCGACGCCGCGCTTCTCCTAGGGTGTCCCGCGGTGACTTCCTTCTCGGAGCTCGGCTCCCCCTCTCCCGGTTCCACCGCCTGGCGCGCCCTGCTCGCGCTGGCGGTGGTCTTCGTCCTCCTCGCCACGACCGGCTGGACGGCCATACGGAGCCACAGAGGAGCCCCGGACGCGCTCTCCGCGTCGATGGACGCCTGGCGCCACGGATCGCTCGGCGGCCGCGCGCTGCCCGACCCGTACGGCTCGCCGCGCACCCTCGGCCGCTGGTTCGGCTCGCTCACCAAGGCCCAGACGGACCGGGTGGTGCGGCGCTATCCGCTGGCCGTGGGGAATCTCAACGGCGCGCCGGTGGCCCTGCGCTACCGCGCCAACCGCGTCGCCCTGTTCAAGGCGCGCGCCGATGAGCGCAAGCGGATCCACGACCCCCGGCTCACCCCGATGGGCCGCTCGGACGCGACACGCCGGATGCACCGCTACGAGGACCTGCTGGGCGCCGGGCGGCAGATCCTCTCGTTCGACCCCTCGGGCGCCGGCCGGGCCGCCGAGGTCTTCGGCGACCTCGCCCACGCCAACCGGGTCTCGATCGTGGTGCCGGGCGTGGACACCGACATCCTGACCTTCCAGAAGACCGAGCGCCCGTACACCGCCACGGTCGGCATGGCCCGCGCGCTCTACGACAACGAGCGGGCCGACGCCCCCGACACCAAGACGGCCGTCATCGCCTGGGCCGACTACACCACCCCGGCCGGGATCGGCATGGACGCGGCCACCGGCAAGCTGGCCGCCCAGGGCGCGGTGCGGCTGCGCGCGCTGGTCAACGGGCTGCCCTCGCTCTCCCGGGTGTCGCTGATGTGCCACAGCTACGGCTCGGTGGTGTGCGGGGTCGCCGCCCGCGACCTGCCGCCCAAGGTCACCGACATCGCGGTGGCCGGCAGCCCCGGGATGCGCGCGAGCCACGTCTCCGATCTGGGCACCAGCGCTCGGGTGTGGGCGATGCGCGACTCCGGCGACTGGATCGAGGACATTCCGCATCTGGAGTTCGGCGGGCTGGGCCACGGCGCGGACCCGGTCTCCTCCGGCTTCGGCGCCCGGGTACTGGCCGCGGACGGGGCGGATGGACACGCCGGATACTTCGAACCGGGCACGACCAGCCTGGACAACTTCGCGCGGGTGGGAATCGGTGCTGTCCAGTCCGTGAGCTGCGGCGACGGCGACGACTGCACCGCGGGGCTACGCTGACGCCCGGCATAAACACCGGAAACTCTAGTGACGCGCGTAGCCTCAAAGGGGGACGGGCGGGCCACCGCCGCATACGATGAGCCGCATGGGTGATGTGCTGGCCGGTTTTCAGACCGTCTGGGAGTTCGACACCGACTCCATGCTCATCCGCTTCGAACGGGGGATCCGCACGCCGAAGCTGCTTCAGGCGCTCGGCGAACGCCGCATCCCCTTCGAGGCGCTGTCCGGGGTGGAGCTCGCCGTGGGCAAACGCGGAACGGTGGTGCTGCGCGCCGTGCCAAGACCGGGCGCCGACCCGCTGATGGACGCCGCCGACGGCCAGCTCAGGGAGGCGTACGACCCGTACCGCCTGGTGCTGCCCGCCGAGCGGGAGACCCTCGCCGACTACTACGCCGAGCGGATACGCGAGTCCCTCGGCCCCGAGGCGGACACCGCGGCCGAGGCGCATCTGGTGACCGTGCCCCCGCCGCCGCTGTCCTTCAAGGCGTACGACGGCAAGGCGTCCTTCGACGGCAAGGCCATCTCCTTCCGCTGGTTCTGGACCGGCGCCTCCTCGGAGAAGTGGAAGGTCGGAGACCAGCGCTTCCGGATCGACGAACTCACCGGTGTGGAGTGGCGCTCGCCGGAGAGCCGCGGCTCGGCGGGCACCGCCCCCAAGGAGGGCGCCGCCAGGGCCGGTGCGGCCAAAGGGGGTTCCGCCAAGGACGGCACGGCCAGGAACGGCACCGGCAAGGTCTCCCCCAAGGGCGGTGGCCACGGCCATCTGCGGCTGCTGCGGCGCTCCGCCGAGGGCCGGCCCGCCGACCGCCCCGACCGGGACCCGGCGGCCGTCGTCTTCGGGATGGGCTACGGCCTCGTCCACCAGTCGCTGCCGTTCGCCGCGGCCGTCCTGGAGGCCATACGGGCCTCCTCCCCCGTGCCGTGCGCCGAGGGCGCCCCGGCCCCGAACCGGGCCGCCGCCCCGCGCCGCGACCCCGCCGACATCGCCGAGCGCATCCGTCACCTGGGCGAGCTGCACACGGCCGGGCTGCTGACCGACGACGAGTTCAGCGCGAAGAAGGCCGAGCTGCTGGCGGAGCTGTAAGTGTCCGGTCCCTCCTCCGCACCGGCCGACGAGGCCGCCGGCGCCGCATCGACCACCGCGTCCTCCACCGCGCACGAGAGCCTGCCCAAGGCCGCCCGGCGGCAGGCGGGCGGCCTCGCCCGGGCCCTGGTGACCCCCAGCTATCCGGCGACACCGCTGTTCGCCCAGTCGCCCAGGAACTGGCTGCGCAGGGTGCCGTACGGCGTGGCGATGGTCCTCACCACGATCCTGGTCCCCACCACCGCCCAGATGCTCTCCCATGACTACGGGCTGGGCGGCGGCGTCGCCACACTGCTCGGCATCGTCCAGGGCAGCCCGCTGCTGCTGTCCGTCACCCGCCCCCTCCAGGCGTGGTGGATCGTCTTCCTCTCCGACCTGGTCTGTGCCCTGGTGGTGCTCGGCACCGCGGACCACCTGGAGAACCGGGTGTGGCCCTGGCTGCCGGGCGCCATCATCGGCTATCTCTTCCTGCTGCTCGCCCTCGCGCTGCGCGAACCGCGCCGCACCCTGGTGGCGGTGTGGCTGGTCACCGGCACCGCGGGACTGGCGCTCGGCATGGCCTTCCCGGACAAGAGCAACGGCAGCAATGTGGTGCTGTTCGTGCTCAGTGGCGTGGTGCTGCTCGTCGCCGGGGCGCTGCGCGAGCGCGGGGACGCCCAGCGGCGGCTGGCCGAGCAGGAGACGATCAGCGAGGCCGAACGGGCCCATCGCACCCTGCTGGAGGAGCGCACCCGGATCGCCCGTGAGCTGCACGATGTGGTCGCCCACCACATGTCGGTGATCACCGTGCAGGCGGACAGCGCCCCGTACCGGATCGGCGGTCTGCCCACCGAGGCGGAGCGGGAGTTCTCCACCATCGCCGCCACCGCCCGGGAGTCGCTCGCCGAAATGCGGCGGCTGCTGGGCGTGTTGCGCAGCGAGGAGACCCGCGGGGAGCGGGCGCCGCAGCCGGGGCTGCGGCAGGTCCCACAGCTGGTCGAGGCGACGGTACGGGCCGGGATACCGACCACCCTGACCATCGCGGACGACGTGGCCGAGCTCGAACCGCTGCCACAGGCCGTGGGGCTGTCCGCGTACCGCATCGTGCAGGAGGCGCTGGCCAACGTGGTGCGCCACGCACCGGGCGCGGCCACCCGCGTGGCCATCTCCGCCGAGGACGGCTCGGCGCTGACCCTGCTGGTGGTCAACGGCCCGGCCCACAGCGCGCCCACCAAACCCCTGGAGACCAGCGGCACCGGCCATGGCCTCGTCGGCATGGTCGAGCGGGTACGGCTGGTCGGCGGCATGCTCGACACCGGCCCGCTGGCCGACGGCGGCTTCCGTGTCGCGGCCCGCCTCCCCCTGGTAGACCTCGAAGAGACGGACGCGCCATGACCATCAAGGTGATCATCGTCGACGACCAGGCGATGGTGCGGGCGGGGTTCGCCGCCCTGCTCGCCGCGCAGAGCGATATCGACGTCGTCGGCGAGGCGCCGGACGGGCGGGAGGGTGTGGAGGTCAGCCGCCGCAGCCACCCCGACGTGGTGCTGATGGACGTCCGGATGCCCGAGATGGACGGGCTCGAGGCGGCCCGTCGGCTGCTGGACCCGCCGCGCGGGGTCACCCACCGGCCCAAGGTCCTGATGCTCACCACCTTCGACGTGGACGACTACGTCTACGAGGCGCTGCGCGCCGGGGCCAGCGGCTTTCTGCTGAAGGACGCCCCGCCGGCCGATCTGATCTCCGCGGTCCGGGTGGTGGCGGCGGGCGAGGCGCTGCTCGCCCCGTCCGTCACCCGCCGGCTGATCGCCGACTTCGCCCGCCAGCGCCCCGCCCCGCGCCGCGACGGCCCGGCCCTGCGGCGCAGCGGGCTGACGCCGCGGGAGACCGAGGTGCTGGAGCTGATCGCCCGCGGCCTGTCCAACCAGGAGATCGCCGAGTCGCTGGTGCTCGCGGAGCAGACGGTGAAGACGCACATCGGCCGGGTGCTGGCCAAACTGGGTCTTCGCGACCGCGCCCAGGCGGTGATCTTCGCCTATGAATCGGGCCTGGTGACGCCCGGCCAATGACCCCGGCCGCGCGGCCACCCCCTACTGGGGTATGACACCCCACTTGGCACCGGGGGGTGACGTACCGCCACCCGACGCCTCTCTACCTTTCCCTCCGCCACCGGTGGAAACCACCGACGGAACCGCCGACGGAACACCGACGGAACCGCTGACGGAAGAGGGAAAGCCGCCGCCATGTCCCAGACGCTACGCACCAGGCACTACGCACGACGCCTGATCACCGCGGCGCTCACCATCACCGTCATGGCGGGGACGGCCGGCTGGACGGTGGCCCACGAGGAGCAGGCCATCACCGGGCCGCCACCGGGGACCGCCGCATGGCTGGCGGACCATTCGCTGGGCGGGGCCGGGCGCGAGCTGCCCGATCCGGCCACCGTCTCGCCCGCCGGGATCGCCCGGTTCTTCGACCGGCTCACCGAGGTCCAGCGGAAGGCGCTGGTCATCCGGCACCCCGAGGTGGTGGGCAATCTGGACGGGGCACCGCTGAACCTGCGGTACGAGGCCAACTCCCGGGCGATCCGGGCCGCCTGGCACAAGGAGCGCGAGGCCGATCCGACGAGCCCGCTCGCCGAGCGGTACGCGGCGCTGCTGGAGCCCGGCCGCCGGATCCTCGCCTTCGATCCGCGCGGGCGCGGCCAGGTGGCGGAGGTGTACGGGGACTTGGCGGCGGCCCGCCGCACGGCCGTGATCGTGCCCGGTTCGGACATCGACCTGGACGACTTCGACCGCACGGGCGACCCGTACGGCACCCCGGCCGGAATGGCCCGGTCGCTGCGGGCCCAGATGGCCGAGGACGCGCCCGCGACCCCGACCGCCGTCATCGCCTGGGTCGGCTACACCACCCCGGTCGGGCTCGGCCCGGACGCCGCCACCAGCCGGCTGGCCGAGGCGGGCGCGCCCCGCCTGGACCGGTTTCTGGCCGGGCTCGCCGTGACCACCGCGACCACCGCCGACGCCCCGCCCGCCGTCTTCTGCCACAGCTACGGCTCGGTGGTCTGCGGGCTCGCCGCCTCCGCGATGGACCGCGCCCGCGTCTCCGACCTGGTGGTGCTGGGCAGCCCGGGGATGCGCGCGGACAGCGCCGAGTCCCTGCGCACCGGGGCCCGGGTCTGGGCGGCCCGGGACCGCACCGACTGGATCCGCCGGGTGACCGGCTATGACTTCCTGGGCCTGGGCCACGGCGACGACCCGACCGATCCGTCCTTCGGCGCCCGGGTGGTCTCCTCCGAGAGCGCCCACGGGCACACCGGCTACTTCGCTCCGGGGACGGATTCGCTGCGCAACTTCTCGCGGATCGCGCTGGGGGACTTCGACGAGGTGCGGTGCGCGGAGGAGGACGGCGGCGGTCCGGGCACGGGGCCGGACTGCCGCCAGGGCCTCGGCTGACCGCCGCCCGGCCCGGCATCTGGTGGTGCCGCGTCCGGCCCGGCATCTGGTGGTGCCGGGTGCCATCGGCCACCCGCCGCGCCCTGGCGGCCGCCGCTACGGCCGACCGCCCGCCGTCGCATACGGGTGGCCGCCCGCCGCGTCCCAGCCGCCCGCCGTCACGGCTCGACACCCACCGTCGTATCCCGGCGACCGCCCGCTGCGTCCCGGGCGTCCACCCGGCATGTCTGACCGAACGCGCCCCTGCACCCGGCAGCGCCGCGCACCGGCGGCACCGCCATGCCCGGTACGCCGCGCCCGGCCCGACGTCCCTCCGCCCTGCGGAAACCACGGGCTGCCCGGCGCACCGGCAGCACCGCGCACCGGCGGTCTCCCCCACCGCGGCCCGGCGCCGCAGGCTACTCCCGGCCCGCGCTCGTCGCGCTCATGTCGGCGTAGCGGGCGCCCGCCACCTGTCCGGCGATCGGCTCCAGCACGGCCAGCTCGTCCGCGCTCAGCTCGATCCGGGTGGCGCCGGTGTTCTGCTCGATCCGGGCGCGGGTGCGGGTGCCGGGGATCGGCACCACGGCGAGCCCGTGCACCTCGGCCTGCTGCTGCACCCAGGCCAGCGCGATCTGGGCGAGGGTGGCCCCGCGCGCCTCGGCGATCTTCCGGAGCGGCTCCAGCAGCGCGGCGTTGGCGGCCGCGTTGTCGCCGGTGAAGCGGGGCTGACGGCGGCGGAAGTCGTCCTCGCCCAGCTCCTGCTCGGCCTGGACGAAGGAGCCGGTGAGGAAGCCGCGGCCGAGCGGCGAGTACGGCACGAGGGCGACGCCCAGCTCGCGGGCGGCCCCGACCACGCTCTCCTCGATGTCGCGGCTGAACAGCGACCACTCCGACTGCACCGCCGCGATGGGGTGCACCGCGTGCGCCGCGCGCAGCTCGTCCGCCGTGACCTCGCTCAGCCCGAGGTGGGTGACCTTCCCCTCGGCCACCAGCTCGGCCATGGCGCCGACGCTCTCCTCCAGCGGCACTTCGGGGTTGCGCCGGTGCATGTAGTACAGGTCGATATGGTCCACCCCGAGGCGGCGCAGGCTGCCCTCGACGGCCTGGCGGATGTACGGGCGGTCGTTGCGTATCCGCTGGCGGCCGTACGGGTCGCTCTCGTCGCGCTCGATGGCGAACTTGGTGGCCAGGGTGATCCGGTCGCGGTTGGCCCGGACGAAGGGGGAGATGAACTCCTCGTTCCGCCCGAAGCCGTAGACATCGGCGGTGTCGAAGAGCGTGACGCCCAGTTCCAGGGCCCGCTCCAGCGTGGCTCGCGCCTCCGCCTCGTCGTGGGTCGGTCCGTAGGCCCAGCTCATGCCCATGCAGCCCAGGCCCTGGACGCCGACCTCGGGTCCGCCGGTCCCCAGGCCGACGGTCGCGATGGTCTCGTTGGTGCTGTCGCTCATACGGGGTCAAACCTCTCCGACGCCCTCCGGGCGTCAGCATAGACATCGATCTTGAAGTCGAGGACTTCGAGCGTGCTCTGGAGCTCGGCGATCCGCTCCCGCACGTTCTCGCGGTGCGTGGTCAGCAGTTCCTCGCGCTCGGCGAAGGTGTGCTCGCCCTCCCGCACCAGCTCGGCGTAGCGGACCATGTCCGCGACCGGCATCCCGGTCAGCCGCAGCTTGCCGACGAGGTCGAGCCAGTCCAGGTCGCGGTTGGTGAAGCGGCGCTGGCCGGTGTTCGTACGGTCGACATGCGGCATCAGCCCGATCCGCTCGTACCAGCGCAGGGTGTGCGCGGTCAGCCCGGTGTGGGCGACGACCTCGCTGATCGAGTAGCGGTCCTGCCCGGTGGGCCGGGGGTGCCCGGTCCTCCCCGCGCAGTTCTTCCGCGCCTTCACCGGGGCGCTCTCCATCACGGTCATGCCGATTCACCTCTCGCGGGTCGCGGATCCGCACACCTCGTCGACGTCTTCAACGCTATTGAGTTGGAGTGCACTCCAAGCAAGCCGAGATTTGGGGGAACCTTGGCGCTCCCGGCGGGTCCTTCCCCTCCCCACCCCTCCCCTCAACTGGGGCTCCGCCCCAAACCCCGACCGGACGGCCCGGATCCACGCGGGTGCCCGCCCGGCCATCGGCGGCGTGCCGTTCCCCCTCCCCGCCCCTTCCCGAAACTGGGGCTCCGCCCCAGACCCCGCCGGACGGCCCGGACGCGCCCGGCCATCCACCGCGCCGGCGCGCCGACCGCAATCAACCCGCCAGTGCAGGCGCTCACGCCCTCACCGCCCTCCCCGCAGACGTCCGAGCCCCTGCCCACCGGCCAGCCACCCGACCACCACGTCGCAGGCGGCGCCGTCGGCGCCCCGGCCGTTCAGCCGACCGCAACCACGGCCAGCTCCCCGACCCCCGGGGGCCCAGAGGCGCAACACCCCATCGCAGGCCGCCCGATCGGCGCCCCGGCCGGTCAGCCGATCACGGTGACGGTCGACCCGTCGACCCCCGGGTCCAAGGGCGGAGCTCCTGGTTGTGGGAAGGGGCGGGGAGGGAAAGGGCCCCCGCCGGGCACCCCGTAGGCTCATGGGCATGGAGAGCCTGCGGACGATCGAGAACTGGCCGGTTCCGACGGCGGCGGCCGCCGTCGTGCGCGCGGACGGCACCCTGGCGGGATCGTACGGCCCGACCGGCCATCGGTTCCCCCTCGCCTCGGTCACCAAGCCGCTCGCCGCCTACGCCGCGCTGGTCGCCGTCGAGGAGGGCGCGGTGGAGCTGGACGAGCCGGCGGGGCCCGAGGGCTCCACCGTGCGCCATCTGCTGGCGCACACCTCCGGGCTCGCCTTCGACGAGCACCGCTCGGTCGCCGCGCCCGGCAACCGCCGGCTCTACTCCAACGCCGGGTTCGAGGTGCTTGGCGACCACATCGCCAAGGCCACGGACATCCCGTTCCCGGAGTATCTGCGCCAGGCGGTGCTCCAGCCGCTCGGCATGGTCGCCACCGACCTGCCCGGCTCGCCCGCCAAGGACGGCGTCTCGACCGTGGACGACCTGGTGCGTTTCGCGGCGGAGCTTCAGGCCCCGCGGCTGCTGGCGGCCGAGACGCTGGCCGGGGCCACCTCCGTGGTGCACCCGGGTCTCACGGGTGTGCTGCCCGGCTACGGACATCAGCGGCCCAATGACTGGGGGCTCGGCTTCGAGATACGCGACGGCAAGTCGCCGCACTGGACCGGCGCCTCCTCCTCGCCCCGCACCTTCGGGCATTTCGGCCAGTCCGGGACGTTCCTCTGGGTGGACCCGGACGCGGGCGCCGCCTGTGTGGCCCTGACCGACCGGGCCTTCGGCCCGTGGGCGATCGAGGCCTGGCCCACGTTCACCGACGCGGTCCTGGCCGAGCTGGGATAACAGCCGCGTTCGGATAACGGGTGTCCGGCGGTACGCGTACGCCTGCGGCGGGCCGCGCGGCGGAGCCGCATATCGATGCTTCCCCCTCCCCGCCCCTTCCCACAACTGGGGCTTCGCCCCAGACCCAGAGCCCAGGGGCGAAGCCCCTGCCCCGCGGCGGGCGCCCCGTAACCCCTCAGCCGTAGCCCGGCTCCGCGTGCATCTCCCAGATCAGCAGCTCGGCGGGGCCCTCGGCGCGCGCCTCAAGACCCTCCGCGGCGGAGATCCGGGCCGCGTCGCCGGGTGTGAGGGTCTCCCCGTCGATGCGCGCCGCGCCGCGCACCGCGTGCGCGTACACCCACGGCGCGTCCGGCAGGGCGGTGCGCTCACCGTCCACCAGCCGCCGCACATGCAGCACCGCCTCGGTGCGCTCCAGTGCGTACGGGGTGCCGTCGGCGATGCCGCGCACCACCTCGTACGCCGGGTCCGTGGCGGCGCCTGGGCCCGGCATCAGCCACATCTGGACGAAGGTGAGGGGTTCGGCGCCCGTGTTGCGCTCGGTGTGGCGTACTCCGCTTCCGGCGCTGAGCCGCTGGACGTCGCCGGGGCGCACGACGGTCCGCGCGCCGGTGGAGTCCTCGTGGGTGAGCTCGCCCTCGACGACCCAGGTGACGATCTCCATATCGCGGTGGGGGTGTTCGGCGAAGCCCGCGCCGGGGGCGAGCCGCTCCTCGTTGCAGGCCACGAGCGAGCCGAACCGCACATTGCCGGGGTCGTAGTACCCAGAGAAGGAAAAGGCGTGGCGCGTCTCGATGCCCGTGCCCTCCCCGCCCGGATACCGTGCACCGGACCGCTGTATCCACATCACCCGGTCCACGGTAGTGCGCCCCCGACCGTCCGCCCCCGCCCCGTCCCTACCCCCGCGTATACCCCCGCGTAGCCTCCCGCCCCCAGCGCTCACCATCCGATAAGGCAGTCTTGTCCTCGTGCCTGAACCAGCCTCGAACACCCCGCATCCGCACAGTGCCACCCTGCGCCGCCTGGAGAAGTCTTCCGGGAAGCTCGCCGCCAACGCCATCGCGCGCATGGACGAGCAGCTGCCGTGGTACCGGGCGATGCCGCCCGAGAACCGCTCCTGGATCGGGCTGGTGGCGCAGGCGGGCATCGCGGCGTTCACCGAATGGTTTCGCCACCCCGAGGCACCCCAGGCGATCAGCACCGATGTGTTCGGCACCGCCCCGCGCGAGCTGACCCGGGCGATCACCCTGCGGCAGACTGTGGAGATGGTCCGCACGACCATCGAGGTCATGGAGTCGGCGATCGACGACGTGGCGGCCCCGGGCGATGAGGCGGTGCTGCGCGAGGCCCTGCTGGTGTACGCGCGGGAGATCGCCTTCGCCACCGCCCAGGTGTACGCGCAGGCCGCCGAGGCGCGTGGCGCGTGGGACGCCCGGCTGGAGTCGCTGGTGGTCAACGCGGTGCTGTCCGGCGAGGCGGACGAGGGGGCGCTGTCCCGCGCCGCCGCCCTGGGCTGGAACTCACCCGAGCATGTGTGCGTGGTGCTGGGCACCGCCCCGGACGGGGACAGTGAGCTGACCGTCGAGGCGATCCGGCGGGCCGCCCGGCACGCCAAGCTTCAGGTGCTCACCGGGGTGCTGGGCGACCGTCTGGTGGTGGTCGCGGGCGGCTCGGACAATCCGCTCCAGGCTGCGAAGGCGCTGATCGGACCGTATGCCCCGGGTCCGGTGGTGGCCGGTCCCGTGGTCTCCGACCTGCTGGCCGCGACCCGCTCGGCGGGGGCCGCGGCGGCCGGGCTGAAGGCGTGCACCGCCTGGCCGGACGCGCCCCGTCCGGTGCTCGCCGACGATCTGCTGCCCGAGCGCGCGATGGCCGGGGATCCGGCTGCCCGTGAGCAGTTGGTGGAGGAGATCTACAGACCGCTGGAGGAAGCCGGTTCGGCGCTGCTCGAGACGCTGAGTGTGTACCTCGAACAGGCGAGCAGTCTGGAGGGCGCGGCCCGGATGCTCTTCGTTCACCCGAACACCGTCCGCTACCGGCTACGACGTGTGACGGACGTCACCGGATGGTCACCTTCCGACGTCAGGTCGGCGTTTACTCTACGCATAGCCCTGATCCTGGGACGTCTCGCCGACGCGAACATATTGCCCTGACCGTTTGTTGGACCCCCACAATTCCCCTGTCGGTTCTTCGTCCTTGTCCTCACGGGCGAGCCGGACCGTCCACAAGAGAGAGTGTGAGAGTGCTCGTACTCGTCGCTCCCGGCCAGGGTGCTCAAAAGCCCGGCTTCCTGACCCCCTGGCTCGACCTCCCCGGCGTCACCGAACGTCTGGCCTGGTGGTCGGCCGTCTCCGGTCTGGACCTCATCCACTACGGCACCAAGGCCGATGAGGAGGAGATCCGCGACACCGCGGTGGCCCAGCCGCTGCTGGTGGCCGCCGGTCTGGTCGCCACCCACGCGCTGTTCGGCGAGGGCGCCGAGGGCGCGACCGGTTACGCGGAGCTGCCGAACCGTATCGGCGCGGTCGCGGGCCACAGCGTCGGCGAGATCACCGCGGCCGCGGCCTCCGGTGTGTTCACCGACGAGGCGGCCATGGTGCTGGTACGCCGCCGCGGACTCGCCATGGCGGAGGCCGCGAGCCGCACCGAGACCGGAATGGCCGCCATACTGGGTGGTGAGCAGGACGATGTCGTCGCCCACCTCGACAAGCACGGACTGACCCCGGCGAACGTCAACGGCGCCGGGCAGATCGTGGCCGCGGGCACCGCCGAGCAGCTGGCGGCGCTGGCCGAGGACAAGCCCGAGGGGGTGCGCCGCGTCGTACCGCTCAAGGTGGCCGGCGCGTTCCACACCGACCACATGGCCCCGGCGGTCGCCGCCCTCGAGGCCCTGGTCGCGGGGGTCCCGGTGGCCGATCCGCGCACGGCTTACGTCTCCAACCGGGACGGCGGGGTCGTGGCGACCGGGGCCGGGGTGATCGAGCGGCTGGTCGCCCAGGTGTCCAACCCGGTGCGCTGGGATCTGTGCATGGAGACCTTCCAGCGACTGGGCGTCACCGGGCTGATCGAGGTGGCTCCGGGCGGCACGCTCACCGGCATCGCCAAGCGCGCGCTGCCGGGCGTCACCAATGTGGCGCTGAAGACTCCGGACGATCTCGACACGGCGCGTGCGCTGATCGAGGAGCACGCCGTCCCCGTCGACACACCGGCCGAAGAGGAGCTCCGAGAAGCATGACCGCGAAGATCAAGCCCAGTAAGGGCGCCCCGTACGCGCGCATTCTCGGCGTCGGTGGCTACCGTCCGACCCGGGTGGTGCCGAACGAGGAGATTCTCAAGCACATCGACTCCTCCGACGAGTGGATCCGCTCCCGTTCGGGCATCGCCACCCGGCACTGGGCCGGTCCGGACGAGACGGTCGCCGCCATGTCCGTGGAGGCCGGGGGCAAGGCCATCGCCGATGCCGGTCTGGCGCCGGAGCAGATCGGCGCCGTGATCGTCTCGACGGTCTCGCATCTGAAGCAGACCCCGGCGGTCGCCACCGAGATCGCGCATCTGCTGGGCGCCGACAAGCCGGCCGCGTTCGACATCTCGGCGGGCTGTGCGGGCTTCGGCTACGGGCTGACCCTCGCCAAGGGCATGATCACCGACGGCACCGCGGAGCATGTGCTGGTCATCGGGGTCGAGCGGCTTTCGGACCTGACCGATCTGGAGGACCGGGCGACGGCCTTCCTGTTCGGCGACGGCGCCGGCGCCGTGGTGGTCGGCCCCTCCAAGGAGCCCGCGATCGGCCCGACCGTCTGGGGTTCGGAGGGCGACAAGTCCGACACCATCACCCAGACGCTGCCCTGGGACGTCTACCGCGAGCAGAACGCCGCCGACGTGCGCTACCCGGCGCTGCGCCAGGAGGGCCAGGCCGTCTTCCGCTGGGCCGTCTACGAGATGGCGAAGGTCGCCCAGCAGGCCCTGGACGAGGCCGGGGTCAGCGCGGACGAGCTCGACGCGTTCATCCCCCACCAGGCCAATATGCGGATCATCGACTCGATGATCAAAACCCTCAAGCTGCCGGAGCACGTCACGGTCGCCCGTGACGTGGAGACCACCGGCAACACCTCGGCCGCCTCCATCCCGCTCGCCATGGAGCGGCTGTTGGCGACGGGGCAGGCGAAGAGCGGCGACACCGCGCTCGTCATCGGATTCGGAGCGGGTCTCGTCTACGCAGCGACGGTCGTTACCCTCCCTTAGGCTCCATAGTCCATATCCACGCAGCTCCACAGAAGTCGGACGCTGCGCCACCACCGCAACACACCGAAGAAGGAGCGCCGCAATGGCCGCCACTCAGGAAGAGATCCTCGAAGGTCTCGCCGAGATCGTCAACGAGATCGCCGGTATCCCGACCGAGGACGTCCTGCTGGACAAGTCCTTCACCGACGACCTGGACGTCGACTCGCTGTCCATGGTCGAGGTGGTCGTCGCCGCCGAGGAGCGCTTCGACGTGAAGATCCCGGACGACGACGTCAAGAACCTCAAGACCGTCGGCGACGCCGTCGACTACATCCTCAAGCACCAGGGCTGAGCCCGTATCAAGACCGGTCGTCGCCGCCCGTGCGGTGGCAGGTCCAGCACCTTCTACACGTGGAGTAGGAATTCCTGTGAACTCGACCAATCGCACCGTGGTCGTCACCGGTGTTGGTGCCACGACGCCGCTGGGTGGCGACGCCCCGTCGACCTGGGAGGCCATGCTGGCCGGCCGGTCCGGCGTCCGCCTCCTGGAGGAGGAATGGGCGGCCGAGTTGCCGGTCCGCATCGCCGCGAAGATCGCGGTGGAGCCGGGCACGATCATTCCGCGTCCGCAGGCCCGCAAGCTCGACCGTTCCGCGCAGTTCGCGCTGCTCGCGGCTCGTGAGGCATGGGCGGACGCGGGCTTCACCGCCAAGGCGGGCGAGGACTCCTCGATCGACCCCGACCGGCTCGGCGCGGTCGTGGCATCCGGTATCGGCGGGGTCACCACCCTGCTCGACCAGTACGACGTGCTGCGCGAGAAGGGCGTCCGCAAGGTCTCCCCGCACACCGTGCCGATGCTGATGCCCAACAGCCCGGCGGCGAACGTCAGCATCGACCTCAACGCCCGCGCGGGCGCGCACACCCCGGTGAGCGCGTGCGCCTCCGGTGCCGAGGCCATCGGCTACGCCATCGAGATGATCCGCACCGGCCGCGCCGATGTGGTCGTCGCGGGCGGCACCGAGGCGTCCATCCACCCGCTGCCCATGGTCGCCTTCGGCAACATGATGGCGATGTCCAAGAGCAACGACGACCCGCAGGGCGCCTCGCGCCCGTTCGACGTCGACCGCAACGGCTTCGTGATGGGCGAGGGCTCGGGCGCCATCGTCCTGGAGTCGGCGGAGCACGCCGCGGCGCGCGGCGCCCGGGTGTACGCACAGGCCATCGGCCAGGGCATCTCGGCCGACGCCCACCACATCACCCAGCCGGAGCCGTCCGGCAACGGCATCGGGAACGCGCTCCAGAACCTGGTGGAGAACACCGGCATCAGCGGTGCCGAGGTCGCGCACGTCAACGCGCACGCGACCTCGACCCCGCAGGGCGACCTGGCGGAGATCAAGGCGCTGCGCAAGGTGTTCGGCGACGACGTGGACCACATGGCGGTCTCCGGCACCAAGTCCATGACGGGCCATCTGCTCGGCGGCGCGGGCGGGGTGGAGACGGTGGCCAGCGTGCTCGCGCTGTACCACCGGCTGGCCCCGCCGACGATCAACATCGGCTCGCTGGACCCGGAGGCGGACGCGGACATCGTGACCGGCGAGGCGCGGGCGCTGCCGGCCGAGGGCCCGATCGTGGCGCTGAACGACTCGTTCGGCTTCGGCGGCCACAATGTGGTGCTGGCCTTCCGCACGGTCTGACCGCTTGGCGCCGTGAGGCGCCGATATGTGGGGGTGGCCCGCCTCCGGCTCCGGCCGGGGCGGGCCATCGGCGTGTCAGCCGGTGTGCCGGCTCAGGGGGCTTCGCCGTCGAAGCTGGCGAAGTACGAGGCCACCATGTCCTCGTCGCCGTGGCCCGCCTCGATCGCGCGGCGGAACCGCTCCGCGCCCGCGGCCGCCAGGTCCAGCCGCACTCCGGCGCGCTCCCCGGCCTGCACGATCAGCCGGGCGTCCTTCTCGGCGGTCTTGGTGGCGAAGCTGGGCTCCAGGTCGCCCCGGAGCACCTGGGCCGACTTGACCCGCATATAGCCGTTGTCCAGCGGGCCGCCCTCGACCGCGTCCAGGAACCCCTGCCAGTCCACGCCGAGCCCCTTGGCGAGGGCGGCCGCCTCGGCGGTGGCATGGGTGACGTTGAGGACCCAGCTGTTGAGCACCAGCTTGAGCCGGGTGGCGGCGGCGCCCTCCGCGTTGTCGCCGACCCACACCGTACGGCTGCCGATGGCGTCGAAGACCGGCCAGACGACCGGGCGGACGGGGTTGGGCCCGGCGGCCAGCACCAGCAGCTGTCCGTTCTCCGCGGGCTGCTTGGTGCCGAGCACGGGCGAGTCGATGAGGACGAGATCCTTCTCACGGGCGAACGCGGCGAGCGATTCCAGCGCATCCAGACCCGCCGTGGTGGCCTGGGCCCACGCTGTTCCGGGGCGCAGCGCGGGGGCGGCCTGCCGCATCGTCTCGAGCGCCGCGGCGCCGTCGTAGAGGATGGTGAGGACGACATCGGCGCCGTCCACGGCCTCGGCCGGGGTGTCGGTGACGCGTACGCCGTCCTGGCCAAGCGGCTCGGCCTTGGATCGGGTGCGGTTCCACGCACGGACCTCGAGCCCGGAGCGGGCGAGGTTACGGGCCATTCCGGAGCCCATGATGCCGGTGCCGAGGACCGCGACGGACGTTGCCGGGTTTTGTTCGGTCATTCCGCCACGCTAAGCGCTCCGCGGGAAGTGGCGCGATGTGTGGTCGTTCATCCGCGGCCGCGTCGTGGCTGGTCCCACGCGGCGGAGCCGCATATCGACACAGCCGCGGCGGAGCCGAACCCGAAGCGGGCTCCCGGCCAAAGGGATGGCGGCGCGTCAGGCGCTCAGACGACCTGGTGCAGCCAGCGGACCGGGGCGCCCTCACCCGCGTAGCGGAACGGCTCCAGCTCGTCGTCCCAGGGCTTGCCGAGCAGTTTGGCGATCTCCGCCTCGAGGTCGCTCTCGCCGCGGGCGGAGCGGGCGAGGGCGGCGCGCAGCCGGTCCTCGGGGATCAGGATGTCGCCGTGCATTCCGGTGACGGCGTGGAAGATGCCGAGCTCGGGGGTGGAGCTGTAGCGCTCGCCCTCGGCGGTGGCGCAGGGCTCGGCGGTCACCTCGAAGCGCAGCAGATGCCAGCCGCGGAGCGCGGAGGCCAGTTTGGAGGCCGTGCCGACCTCGCCCTGCCAGGAGAACTCGGCACGCCAGGTGCCGTTCGCCGCCGGCTGCTTGATCCAGTCGAGGGTGACACGCACGCCGAGGACGCCCGCGATGGCCCATTCGACGTGCGGGCACAGCGCGCGCGGAGCGGAGTGCACATACAGAACTCCACGGGTCGTCACCGGTGCCTCCTGTGCGGTTCGAGGTGCGCCTTCCCCAGCGGCCTCGCGCCCGTACCGGTCCCGCCCGGGACATCGGATCACATTCTGCCCTAGTGATCAGCCCCACACCAGTCTCGACGTCACCTTCAGTGAAATTTATCGTGCAGAATTCTCTAGAAAGTGGACAGGATGTGACGGGGCGTAATGTGCTGGTACCGCATAGCGCGCCTTGTCGCCGGGACGACGCTCATCTGGCACAAGAAAAACGTACCGTGCGAGCCAGCCGGAGGAGTGACGTACCGTCGGTCCGGATAGATATCACCCAACAGCCGGAGGGGGAACAGCCATGCGGGTCAGTGCGACACGCCGAAAGCGATCGGCGGCCGCTTCCTCGACCACGCGTACGATCGTGCGCCCGTCCCCGCGCACCACCGGGCGCACCGCCGGACGCACGGGCATGGTGCTGTTCACCACCGCCGCCGTGCTGAGCTCAGCGGGCTGTTTCGGCAGCTCGGACGACCCCTCCCGGCACGGGCCGACCCGCGCGGGGAAGACGCCCGGCGCCAAGCGGTCCATCGTCTGGAACACCCGGCCGACCTCGATCGCCTCCGTGGGCGACTCCATCACCCGCGGCTTCGACGCCTGTTCGGTGCTCTCCGACTGCCCCGAGGTGTCGTGGTCCACCGGCACCGATGTGCGGAGCCTCGCCCAGCGGCTGCTGCCCTCCGCCACCGCCGACGCGGGGACCCACGCCTGGAACTTCGCCAAGACCGGCGCGGTCGTGGCCGACCTCCCCGGCCAGATCGAGGCGGCCGCGGCCCGCAAGCCGAAGCTGATCACCGTGATGATCGGCGCCAATGACGCGTGCCGGGACTCGGTGGACGACATGACCTCCCCCGAGCAGTTCCGCACCACCTTCACCTCGGCGCTCACCCGGCTGCGCCGCGATCTGCCGAAGACGCAGGTGTACGTGGCCAGCGTGCCGGATCTGAAGCGGCTGTGGTCGGAGGGGCGGAAGAACGTCTTCGGGCGGCAGATCTGGAAGCTGGGCATCTGCCCGTCGATGCTGAAGGACTCCGAGGACCTGGACGCGGCCTCCAACGACCGCCGACAGCGAGTGTCGGACCGGGTCACCGAGTACAACAAGGTGCTGAAGGACGTATGCGGGCGGGATGTGCTGTGCCGGTACGACCCGGCGGTGCACAAGTACCGCTTCACCACGCATGAGCTGAGCAAGTGGGACTGGTTCCACCCCAGCAAGGCGGGCCAGGCGCAACTGGCCGACATGGCCTACCGCCGCATCACCGCTTCCGCCCCCTGACCCCTGGCCGCGCCCGGCTCCCGGCCGGGAGCCGGGCGCGGGGTGCCCCTCCCTTTATGCGGCTCCGCCGCACGGCAGGGGCTTCGCCCCCTGGCCCCCGGGCTTGGGACGCAGCCCCGGCCCTCCCGGGGTCTGGGGCACACCCCCGGCCCCCCGAGGCCTAGGACGCAGCCCCGGCCGTGCGGGGTCTGGGGCGCAGCCCCGGCCCCCGGGGCCTGGGGCAGGGCCCCGGGTTCGGGAAGGGGCGGGGAGGGGAACAGTCCGGCGTAGCTCAGGCCGGCGGCCGCACGGGCACCGGGGTGGACAGGCGGCGGTCGGCGGCGCTGCGGTTCGCTTCCGCCGTGTAGGTGCCGGGGATCAGGCGCCAGGCGCCCTTTGTCTCGTCCCAGATCTCGGCCGCCCGGCGGGGCAGGGGGATGGTCGCCTCGGCCGTCTCCCCCGGGGCCGCGGCCACCGACGCGAAGCCCGCGAGGCGGCGCACGGGCCGCTCCACCCCGTCGTTCTCCGGCACGGTGAGGTACAGCTGCACGACCTCACGGCCCGCCCGGGGCCCGGTGTTGCGGATCCGCACGGTCACCGTGCCCAGCGCCTCGCCGTCGCCCTCCGCGGGGGTGAAGTCCATCGCCTCATACGCCCAGTCCGTGTAGCCGAGGCCATGCCCGAACCAGTACGCCGGAGCGGTCCCCGCCCGCCGCTCCCACGCGCGGTAGCCGATGAACACGCCCTCGTCGTAGACCAGTCGGCCCTCGCTGGGCGTGACCGTGCTGACCGGGGCGTCCTCGAGCCGCTGGGGCCAGGTCGTGGGCAGGCGGCCGCCGGGCTCCTCCGCGCCCAGCAGCACGTCGGCGAGCGCGGCCCCCGCCTCCTGGCCCGGGAACCAGCTCAGCAGCACCGCGGCGACCTCGTCCCGCCAGGCCATCTCGACCGGCGAGCCCGCGTTGACCACCACCACGGTGGGGGTGCCGGTGGCGGCGACCCGGCGCACCAGCTCGTCCTGACGGCCCGGCAGCCGCAGATGCCGACGGTCGAACCCCTCGCTCTCGACCCGCTCGGTGGTGGCGACCACCACCACGGCCGCCTCGGCCGCCGAGGCCGCGGTGACGGCCTCCTGGATCAGCTCCTCGGCGTCCCGCTCCGGGGCCCGGTGCAGCAGGCTGAAGCAGACGGCGTCGAGAAGGGCGTCCTCGGGGCGGGCCACCGCGCAGGTGAGGCTGACCTCCACCGGCTCACCCGCCGTGAGCTCCACCCCGCCCCGGGGCACGGGCGAGCCCATGAACGCCTCGAAGGGATCGCCGACGTCCTCCGGGTGCTGCTCCCCCTCGAAGAGCACCTTTCCGGCCACGGCCAGCCGGAGGCCGCCCAGCCCCCTGGTGCCGAAGGAGTGGACGCCGCTCTCGCGCGGGGTGAAGGTGCCGACGGTCTCGACGGTGTGCAGCTCCTCGAAGCTCAGTCCGTCGGGGAAGTCGCTGATCCACTGCACCTGCCCGCCGGCCAGCCGGGACTCGCCCAGCACCCGCCCGTCCGCGGCCCGGACCACTGCGCGCAGCTCGAAGCCCTGGGCGGCGGGGGCGAGTTCGTCGGTGGGGTCGGCGCCCACGGCGTAGCTGAGCTCGACGCCCGGGGGCAGCGCGGCCCGCAGCCCGTCGAGCGGTGAGACCACATGGTCGGGGAAGACCACGGCCGAGCCGCCGCCCAGCACCCGGGCATCGCGCGCCGCGGCGCCGATCAGGGCCAGCGACCGCACCCCGCCGGGGGCGCCGGGGTCGAGGGGCAGCACCGCTTCCCGGCCGCCCGCGCCCTCGTTCCGCAGCAGCACGAAGGAGCGCCGGGCGATCTCGCGGGCCAGCGCGTCCCCGTCGATCGGGCCGGGCCGGTCGGCGGGGGCGACGGCCGGGGCCGCGCCGTCCAGGACGCCGACCCGGGCGGCCAGGGTGAGCAGCCGCCGCACCGCCTCGTCCAGCTCCGCCTCGCTCACTTGGCCGTCGCGCACCGCGGCGGCCAGCGCCTCGCCGTAGACGGTCCGCGGGCCGGGCATCGCCACATCGAGCCCGCCCTTGAGCCCCCGCACGGTGTCACGGGCCGCCATCCAGTCGGAGACGATGAAGCCGTCGAAGCCCCATTCGCCGCGCAGCACCCCCTGCTGAAGCTCGCGGTGCTCGGTCATGGTCGAGCCGTTGACCCCGTTGTAGGCGGCCATGACGCCCCAGGGGCGGGCGTTCTTGACGATGGCTTCGAAGGGCGCGAGATACAGCTCGCGCAGCGCCCGCGCGGCGATCTGGTTGTCGACGGTGAAGCGCTCGGTCTCGGCGTCGTTGGCCACGAAGTGCTTGACGGTGGTGCCCACTCCGCCGTCCTGCACACCCGTCACATAGCCGGTGCCGATCTCGCCGGTGAGATACGGATCCTCGCTGTACGTCTCGAAGTGGCGGCCGCCCAGCGGGGAGCGGTGCAGATTGACCGTGGGCGCGAGCAGGACGTGGACGCCCTTGCGCCGCGCCTCCTGCGCGAGCAGCCGCCCCGCGCGCCGGGCCAGCTCCGGGTCCCAGGTCGCGGCGAGCGCGGTGGGGCTGGGCAGGGCGATGGAGGGGTCGTCGGCGGTCCAGTGGACGCCGCGGACACCGATCGGGCCGTCCGACATCACCAGGGAGCGCAGCCCGATCGCCGGAACGGCGGGCAGGCTCCACATGTCCTGCCCGGACAGCAGCCGCGCCTTGGTGTCCAGATCCAGCAGGCCGAGGGCCTTCTCCACCACGGCTTCTGCCGTGCCGCCCTCGCCGATCGCGTCCGCCATCGCTCGCCCCTCCCGGTGCGGGTCCCGTCCGGTCCTCGTCCGGGGCCATCGTGGACCCGGGAACCTGTTGCCAGGTAGGTACCGTTATCGACTCGTTATCAAACATGCTCTACGGTACGAACATGGAGAGGGCGACGGAGCGCGGTACCAGACGTGGTGAGGAACGACGGGCGGAGATCGTCCGCCGCGCGCTCGAAGTGATCGCCGAGCGCGGCTACCGGGGCGCGACCCTCGGCGCGGTCGCCGAGCGGGTGGGCCTCACCCAACAGGGGCTGCTCCACTACTTCCCCACCAAGGACTCGCTCCTCATCGCCGTGCTCGAGGAGCGCGACCAGTGGGACACCGGCTCCGCGCGGCGCGACGGAGGGCACATATGGCCGCTGGACCTGCTCGCCTCGCTGGTGGAGTACAACGCGATGCGCCCCGGCATCGTCCAGACCTTCTCCGCGCTCCTCGGCGAGAGCGTCACCGACGACCACCCCGCGCGCGGCTTCTTCACCCAGCGCTATGACAAGGTGCGCGCCGACATGGCGGCCATCCTGCGCGGCGAGTTCGGCGACCGGCTCCCCGGCGGGCTCACCCCCGAGGCCGCCGCGCCACTGCTGGTGGCGGTGATGGACGGGCTCCAGTTCCAGTGGCTGCACGACCGGGACGCGGTGGACATGCCCGCCCTCTTCCGGGCCTTCGTCTCCCTGCTGGGGCAGGGAGACGAAGCGGCCGGGGCATGACGGCCGTGCGCGCGGGCCGTGCCGTGACGGTGGCTCAGCCGTCGCCGCCCACCAGCCTGACCCCCCGCTCGACCCCGGCCGCGTTCCTCGGCATCGGCACGAACGAGCCACCGGCGTCGAACCTCAACAGCGTGACCTCGGCGCTCGCCGGTCCCGGTTCGTACCGCCCCACGTCCACCGCGTCGATCAGCCAGCGGTGCCGCTGTCCGTCGCAGATCGCGTCATAGCCACCGAGGCCGTGGCGCTCCGGGCCCTGGGTGAGGGTGACGAGCACGCTCGCCCGCGGGTACTCCATCCCTTCCCGGACGCATCGGTAGCTGCCGTACAGCGTGACGGATCCGTCCGGGGTGACGTCCCCGGTGCGGTCGATGGTCAGATCGTCGGTCCAGGGCAGGGGCAGACGCGGCGCGTCGGGCCTGGCGTGGGCGGCGGGCGCGGCGTGGGCGGCGGGCGCGGCGTGGGCGGCGGGCGCCGCCATGAGAAGAACGGTGAGGGCGCCGAGGGCGCGGCGGCGGTTGCGCATGGACGTACGTACCTCCTGGGGGCGGGAGTTCAGTTGCCCGTACAGCTACCGGGCGCCCGAATCCGTCCGGGGGAACCTCACCCCCGTGCGGCGTGTCCGGCACCGCCCAACGGGTGGCCGCCGGGCGCCCGGTTGACCCCACGGCCCCGCGACCGGCTGCCCCCGGTGACGCCCTTACGGTGCTCGCCCACGCCCTTACGGTGCTCGCCACGCCCTTACGGTGCTCGTCGGCGCCCTTACGGCGTCGCGCCCTTACGGGTGCTCACTCCCGGGCCGCCTCCTCCGCCGGGGCCGCTTCGCGCGGGCGTGTCGCCGCCGGATCTCCCCGCAGCCCCGGGGCCAGGGCCAGCGTGACGGCCACGGAGACCGCCGCCAGCGTGGCCATCGCCACGGCCGGTGAGGTGGGCTGGGCCAGCGCGCCCGCGAGGGCGGCGGACACGCCCTGCATGGTGAGCATGCCGGAGGAGTGCAGCCCCAGGGCCTGGCCGCTCATCTCGTCCGGCGTCAGGGCCATCAGCCGCTGCTGGAGCGCCAGCGTGGCCGAGAAGCCGATCGAGGCGAGGGCGACGGCGGCCAGCGCGAGCGGCAGCGGCGGGTGCAGGGCGAAGACCAGATACGGCGCGGCGAGCAGCAGCCGCAGGGGCGCCGCGAGCCGCGCCCGCCGGTGCGGCGGCAGCAGCCGTCCGGTGAGGAGGTCCCCCGCCAGCATGCCGAGGGAGCCCACGGCGAAGAGCAGCCCGGCGTGCCGGGGCGCGTAGGGCACGAAGAGGGACTCACAGCCGACGATCAGCCCGTTGGGCACCCAGAGCGCGTAGTAGACATGGCGGCGGGGCGCGGAGGACCACAGCCGGGCGTTGACGCGCCAGGTCTCGGCGACCGAGGGCCGTCCGCCGGCCCGGGCCGCGCGCCCGCTCAGGCCGAACCGCGCGGTGGCCCCGGCCAGCGCGTACAGCGCGGCGGCGGTGAGCAGGGTGCCGCGCGCCGAGAGGGCGGTCACGAGGAGGCCACCGGCCGCGTACCCGCCGATCTGCATGGTGCCGCCCGACATGTTGAGCACCGAACGGCCCAGCAGATAGCCGTCCTTGGGCAGGATCTCGGTGAGCAGCCCGTAGCGGACGGCCCCGCCGAGTGAGGCCGCCGCGCCCAGCCCGAACACGATGGCGAGGACGGCCGCCACCGGCAGCCCGGGGAGGGCCAACGCGGCCGTCCCCAGGGCGAAGAGCGCCGAAAGACCGGACAGCGCGGCGCGCGGCGGCAGCCGGTCGGCCGCCGACAGCAGCGCCAGCGCGCCCGCCACCTGGGCCAGCGAGGGGCCGAACATGCTGAGCGCGGAGAGCAGCGGGGAGCCGGTCGCGGCGTAGACCAGGGTGCCGAGGGCGAGTCCACTCGCCGTGGAGGCGGCCACCTGGGTGGCGGAGACCAGGAACAGCGGGGTGAACTCCGGGACCCGGAACACTTCTCGATATGTGCGCATGGCCTTCAGGCTCGGGAGTCGCCGCGCGGCGGCGTTAATGTTTCGCGCGGACGCGAAAGGACGCGGGACGACGCGAAACCACGGGGTGACGGGAGGGAGTGACCGGGTGGGGCTGTGGCTGATGGACGCGGATACGCTCGCGGGCAGCCGGTTCGTCCTCTCCGCCGCCGCCGAGACCACCGCCGCCCTGATCACCCTGGAGCGGGCGAGCGCCGCGCACCCGGGCGAGCGGGCCTGGCTCGACGCCCATCTGCCCGCCTACCGGGCGCGGTTGGCCGACGATCCGGTGACCGCGCTGCTCGTACGGGCCGCCCTGGGCCGGACCTGGCTCGCGGACTTCTTCACCCTGACACCGCCGGGCGAGGGCGAGCCGTCCGTCGAGGAGGAACTGGCCCGGATGCGCGCCACGCCCCCCGCCGCCGCCCGCTCCGACCTCACGGTCTCCCTCGGCCGCGCCCCGCTTCCCGCCGCGCTGCGCCGTGACGATCTGCCGGAGCGGCTAGCGGAGCTGCTGGAGTGGGTGTGGACGGAGGCCGTACGGCCCACCTGGCCGCGCCGCCGCCGGATCATCGAAGCCGATGTGGTGGCGCGCACCGGCCAGGTGAGCCAGGGTGGCTGGGCGGCGGCGCTGGACCACCTGCGCCCAGGGATGCGCTGGCTGGGCGGCAGCCGGCTCCAGATCAACGCCCACGACAACCCGCCCCGCGCGATCCACGGCGCCCAGCTGCTCTTCGTCCCCGTCACCCCCGCCGCCGGATGGGTCTCCTGGGACACGCCGCACCGCTACGCCGTGGTCTACCCGTGCGCCGGTGCCCTCGCCGGGTCCGATCCGCCGCCCGCCGCCGACCCCCTCGCCCGCCTGCTCGGCCCGGCCCGCGCGAGCGTCCTGCTCCTCCTCGACACCCCGAAGAGCACCACCCATCTGGTGGCCCTCACCGGCCAGACCCTGGGCTCGATCGGCCGCCATCTGCGCGTCCTGCGCGAGGCCCGCCTGGTCCGCAGGCGCCGGGCGGGGCGATCGGTCCTGTACGACCGGACGACGGCGGGCGAGGTGCTGGTGGAGGCGCAGCGAAGCGGTTCGTAGCCGCCGTCGCCCCCTGGCTTGACCTCAACCTCGGTTCATGTCCGAGCCTGCTCTCGCCGCGTCGGCCACGACCGGGGCGCGCTTCGAAACCAACCAACTCCGATCAAGGAGGTCCGGCCATGACCGAGATGGTGACTCGATGGATCGAGGATCACGCTCATCGCCTCACCACGCTGGATCCCGAGGCTCCGCTGACCGATCTCCTGCCGCTGCTCGACATCGTGCGCGACGCGAAGGTCGTGGCCATCGGCGCCTCGACCCGTCAGTCCCATGAGCTCAGCGCCCTTTCGCACCGGATCGTCCGGCTGCTGGTCGAGGAACGGGGATTCCGTTCGCTCGCGCTCGAGGGGGACAACCCGTCGAGCGTCGGCCTCGACGAGTACATCGGCACCGGGGCGGGCGACCCCCGGGAGCTGCTGGCCGGGGCCAGGTCGTTCTGGCAGACCGAGGAGATCCTCGACGTCGTCCGCTGGACGCGCTCCTTCAACCGGCGCCACCCCGATGACCCGGTCCGATTCGTCGACACCGCCCCCACCGCCCGGGAGCACCTGGCCCAGCTCTCCCTGCCCGACGGCCTCGCCCGCATCGAGCTGGGGCTGGCCGAGGACACGATCCGGTGGCACGAGCACACCGCGGACAAGATCGTCTACTGGGGTGGCCTCGCGCACACCGTCAACGGAACCCCGCGGACCGTCTCGCCCTCCTCCCCGCCGATGACGCACCGTAACGCGGGCAGTTACCTCCGTGAGCGCTTCGGAGCCGGTTATGTGTCGATCGGCCTCACCTTCCATCACGGCTTGGCCCCCGGTCCGGTACCGGAGCCGCCCGCGGAGTTCGCTGACGCGATCCTGGGAGGCACCGCGCTGGACGCCTACCTCCTGGACCCGCGCGCCGACAGCCCGGCCGCCGTGCGGGCCTGGTTCACCATGCCGACCAGAACACGCCTGCTCGGTCCCCACTACGACCCGGCCGACGATGCCGCCCACCACCTCTCCGGCGGATCGCTCGCGGACTGGTGCGATGCCGTCCTCCAGGTACGAGAGGTCACCCCGGCCCGTTTGCTCTCGCACACCAGGGACTGAGCCCCGCACCTCAGCGCCTCCAACGAACATTCCGGCAGCCATGTCGCCCAGCGAAATGATCGGTCATGATGGTTCTTGATCGGTCATGATGGGTTGTCACGTTCGAACTTCATTCGACGCACAACCATTGACACCCCCGATAGGCCCTCACTACCGTCACGTCAAGATTTCGAACGAGTGACGAAATATCGAACACCGCGAAGGGTCGATTGCTGTGCGCATCACCGGTATCAGTACGCATGTCGTCGGCACCCCCTGGCGCAATCTCACCTATGTGCAGGTCCATACGGACGAGGGGATCACCGGCGTCGGCGAGACCCGCATGCTCGGGCGGACCGATGCGCTGCTGGGCTATCTGCGTGAGGCCGAGACCAATCACCTCGCCGGGTCGGACCCGTTCGCGGTGGAGGACCTGGTCCGGCGGATGAAGTACGGCGACTACGGCCGGGCGGGCGAGATCGTGATGTCCGGCATCGCCTGTGTGGAGATGGCCTGCTGGGACATCAAGGGCAAGGCGCTCGGGGTGCCCGTCTGGCAGCTGCTCGGCGGAAAGGTGACGGACCGGGTCAAGGCGTACGCCAACGGCTGGTACACCGTCGAGCGCACCCCCGAGGCGTTCCACAAGGCGGCCTCCACGGTGGTCGAGCGCGGCTACCGGGCGCTGAAGCTGGACCCCTTCGGCACCGGCCACTTCGAGCTGGACCACGCCGAGACCCTGCACTCGCTCTCCCTCGTGGAGGCCGTACGGGACGCGATCGGGCCGGAGACCGAGCTGCTGGTGGAGATGCACGGGCGGTTCAGCCCGGCGACGGCCGTGAGGATCGCGGGCGAGCTGGAGCGGTTCCACCCGTCGTGGCTGGAGGAGCCGGTGCCGCCGGAGAACCTCAAGGCGCTCGCGAAGGTGGCGGAGAAGACGCGGCTGCCGATCGCCACGGGCGAGCGCATCCACGACCGGATCGAGTTCCGCGAGCTGTTCGAGTCGCAGGCCGCCGACATCATCCAGCCCGATGTCGGCCATATCGGCGGCATCGGCGAGACCCGCAAGCTGGCCGCTACGGCCGAGAGCCACTACGTCCTGATCGCCCCGCACAACGTGGGCGGCTCGGTGCTGACCGCAGCGTCGCTCCAGGTCGCCGGCTGCACCCCGAACTTCAAGATCCTTGAGCACTTCAACGACTTCGCCGACGCGGAGATCAAGAAGGTGGTCAAGGGCGCCCCGCAGGTCGTGGACGGCTACTTCCAGCTCTCCCACGAGCCCGGTCTCGGCGTGGAGCTGGACACCGACGCGGCGGCCGAGTTCCCCCAGCAGCAGGCCCGCTTCGACCTGTGGGCCGAGGGCTGGGAGAAGCGTGACCCGAAGGGCGGACGGCAGTGACCGCGCTCGTCCTCGACGCCCCCGGCGCGTTCCGTCTCGTCGAGACCGGCACCGCCGCCGAAGCGGCCGCGCCCGGCCCCGGTGACGCGCGGGTGCGGGTGCACGCCTCCGGGATCTGCGGCAGCGACCGCGAGCTGTACCAGGGCAACCGGCCCGAGGGGTACGTCCGCTACCCCGTCACCCCCGGCCATGAGTGGTCCGGGACGGTCGAGGCGGTCGGCGCGGGCGTCCCGGAAGCGCTCGTCGGCCGTAAGGTCGTCGGCGAGGGGTTCCGCAACTGCCAGGTGTGCGACCGCTGTCACGCCGGGGACACCACCTTGTGCACGGCCGGGTACGAGGAGACCGGCTTCACCCAGCCCGGGGCGATGGCCGACACCCTGGCCCTGCCCGCCCGGCTGCTGCACCCGCTGTCCGACGACGCCGACCTGGGCGCGGCCGCGCTGCTCGAGCCCGCCGCGTGCGTCGCCGCCGCCGCGCTCAAGGCCCGGACCCAGCCCGGTGAGCGGGTCGCGGTGGTCGGCACCGGCACGCTCGGCATGATCGCCGTGCAGTTCCTCGCCGCCGTCTCCCCCGCACGGCTGCTGGTGGTGGGCACCCGCCCGGACCGGGAGCAGCTGTCGCTGTCCTTCGGCGGCACCGAGTTCCGCACCCGGGACCAGCTGTCCGACCAGCTCTCGGGCTATGACGTGGTGATCGAGACCGCCGGATCGGCCTCCGCCGCCCGTACCTCGGCCTCACTGCTGCGCCGGGGCGGCCGGCTGGTGCTCACCGGCATCCCGGCGGCGGGCGCGGAGGGTCTTGACCCCACCGATCTGGTGGTCCGCCAGATCGAGGTGCAGACCGTCTTCGGGGCCCCGCCCGCCGCCTGGTCGCACGCCGTACGGGTCTTCGACGCCGGGCTGCTGAGCCTGCGCCCGCTGATCACCCATGAGCTGCCGCTGACCGACTTCGCCTCGGCGATCGAGCTGGTCGGCGGCGGCGATCCGGCCGTCGGCAAGGTGCTGCTGCGTCCGCGCGGCCTCGACTAGCCCATGGATCGAGCCGCGCTGTGCCAAACCTCGCCGCGTCAACCCTCCCGCCCCCGACTCCGGTCGTCCCACCAGCCTTTCGGACCAGACTCCAGTCATTCCACCAGTCCTCCCGCCCGTCTCTAGTCATCACCCCAGCCCCACTAGGACAACGATGTCCTGGGCAGCACCAGCCGGACGCCGAACCACCGGCCATCACTCCACAGGGAGCACCGTGACCGCCGCCTCACCCGCCTCTTCCGGCCCCCGCCGCCCCGCCGACGCGGCCCTCGCGTCGCTCGGCCACGCCGCGCCCGCCCCCGACCCCGCCGACGCCTCCGCGCACACCTTCCCCGACGGCGGCACCTGGCGCACCGAGATCCCCTCCGTCGAGGGCCCGGAGGCGCTGGCCACCGTGTTCAAGGAGGCCGGGCGGCTGGATGTGCCGATCCACCGGATCAGCCAGGGCAGCGGCGTCTGGATGCTCACCGATGCCGAGATCACCGAGATGGTGGAGTGCTGCGCCGAGCGGAACGCCGAGCTGTGCCTGTTCACCGGCCCCCGCGGCACCTGGGACATCGGCGCCGCCACCCGCTCCGACTCCGGCGGCGGGGGGCTGCGCGCCCGTGGCCATGACGCGGTGGCCGGCTGTGTGGAGGACGCGCTGCGCGCGGTCTCGCTGGGCGTGAAGTGCCTGCTGGTGGCCGACGAGGGGGTGCTGTGGCTGCTGAACCAGTTGCGGGCGAGCGGCGAGCTGCCCGCGGACACCACCTTCAAGCTGTCCGCGCTCGTCGGCCCGGTCAACCCGGCCTCGTTCGCGGTGTACGAGCGGCTCGGGGCCGACTCCATCAACATCCCCTCGGACCTGACGCTGGAGCACCTCACCGAGATCCGCCGGGTCTCCCGCGCCCCGATGGACTTCTACGTCGAGGCACCGGACGACCTCGGCGGCTACGTCCGGCTCTATGACGCGGCGGAGCTGATCCGGCGCGGCGCCCCCATCTATCTGAAGTTCGGGCTCAGCAAATCCCCGGGGATCTACCCGTACGGCGCCCAGCTGCGCGACGTGGCGCTGGGCAGCGCCCGTGAGCGGGTGCGCCGCGGGCGGCTCGTGCTCGACCTGCTCACCCGGCTGGGCGCGGACGGCGGGATGTCCCCGCTCGGCTCCCGGCTGCCGGGTCCGCTGCGGCGTTTCACCGCCGACGCGGACCACCCCAGTTCCTGAAGCAACGACGCCCCAGGGAAGGACCCCAACACCATGCGCACGGTAAGAGGAGCACGAGCCGCGGCGATAGGCGCCGGCCTCCTCGCGCTCTCGCTGACCGCCACGGCCTGCGGCCAGGAGGCGGTCGGCGGCAGCCGGTACAAGCCCAAGGAAAAGGGAGGCACGATCGGCATCGCGATGCCGACGAAGTCCTCCGAGCGGTGGATCACCGACGGCCGCAATGTGGCCAAGCAGTTCCAGGCGGCGGGCTACAAGACGGACTTGCAGTTCGGCGAGGACGACGTCCGCACCCAGGTGGCCCAGCTCGAAAACATGATCACCAAGGGCCACCGGCTGCTGGTGATCGCGCCGATCAACGGCGGGGCGCTCAACGACGTCCTGAAGCAGGCCCATGACGCCAACATTCCGGTGATCTCCTACGACCGGCTGCTGCTGGGCACGCCGAACGTCGACTACTACGCGACCTTCGACAACGAGAAGGTCGGCAGGCTCCAGGGCCAGTACATCGTCGACAAGCTGGGGCTGGCCAAGGGCCGCAAGGGCCCGTTCAACATCGAGCTGTTCGCCGGCTCGTCGGACGACAACAACACCGGGTACTTCTACAAGGGCGCCATGAGCGTGCTCAAGCCGTACATGGACAAGGGTGAGCTGATCGTCCGCTCCAAGCAGAAGAGCCTCAACCAGCTCTACACCGAGAAGTGGAGCGGAAGCGCGGCGCAGGACCGCATGGAGGACCTGCTCAACAAGTCGTACAGCACCGAGGACGTCGACGCCGTCCTCTCGCCGTACGACGGCATGTCCATCGGCATCCTCTCGGCGCTCAAGAGCGCCGGCTACGGCACGAAGGCCAAGCCGTTCCCGGTGGTGACCGGCCAGGACGCGGAGCTGGCCTCCGTGAAGTCCATCATCCGGGGCCAGCAGACGCAGACCATCTACAAGGACCTGCGCAAGCTGGCGAAGGCGACCGTGCGGATAGCCAAGGCGGAGCTGACCGGCGGCAAGGCCCCGATCAACGACACCAAGTCGTACGACAACGGCAAGAAGGTCGTGCCGACCTATCTGCTCAACCCGGTCAGCATCGACAAGTCCAACACCCAGGTGCTGGTGGACCAGGGTTACTACACCGCGTCGCAGCTCAAGTAGGGCGGGTCCGGGCTATGAGCACCATTCTCGAACTGCGCTCCATCACCAAGACCTTCCCCGGTGTCAAGGCGCTCTCCGATGTCAACCTCCGCGTACGCCAAGGCGAGATCCATGCCCTGTGCGGGGAGAACGGCGCCGGCAAGTCCACCCTGATGAAGGTGGTCAGCGGCGTCCATCCGCACGGCAGCTACGACGGCGAGATCCTCTTCGAGGGCCGGCCGTGCGCGTTCAAGGACATCCGCGCGAGCGAACAGCGCGGCATCGTCATCATCCATCAGGAACTGGCCCTGATCCCCTACCTGTCCATCGCCGAGAACATCTTCCTCGGCAATGAGCACGCCAGGCACGGTCTCATCTCCTGGAACGAGACCCTGAAGCACGCCACCGCGCTGCTGAAGCGGGTGGGTCTGACGGATTCCCCGCAGACCCGGATCGCCGACATCGGCGTGGGCAAGCAGCAGCTCGTGGAGATCGCCAAGGCGCTCTCCAAGGAGGTGAAGCTGCTCATCCTCGACGAGCCGACCGCGGCGCTGAACGACGAGGACAGCGGCAAACTCCTGGATCTGCTGCTGGAGTTCAAGGCCCAGGGCATCTCCTCGATCATCATCTCCCACAAGCTGAACGAGATCCGCAAGGTCGCCGACTCCGTCACCATCCTGCGCGACGGCCAGACCATCGAGACCCTGTCGGTCCGGGAGACCCCGGAGTCCGAACCGGAGGTCTCCGAGGACCGCATCATCCGCGGCATGGTCGGCCGCGACCTCGACCACCGCTTCCCCGACCGCACCCCGTACGAGGGCGAGGACGCCTCCGAGGTGGCCCTGGCCGTCGAGGACTGGACCGTCCACCACCCCATCGACCAGCAGCGCAAGGTTGTGGACGGGGTGTCGCTGAATGTCCGGCGCGGGGAGATCGTGGGCATCGCCGGGCTGATGGGCGCGGGCCGCACCGAGCTGGCGATGAGCGTGTTCGGCCGGACCTACGGCCGCTACGCGGGCGGCCGGGTCTTCCGCGACGGCCAGGAGGTCCGCACCCGTACCGTGCCGGAGGCCATCGACCACGGCATCGCGTACGTCACCGAGGACCGCAAGCACTACGGGCTGAACCTCGAGGACACCATCAGCCGCAATGTCTCGCTCTCCTCGCTCGGCAAGGTGGCGCGCCGCGGTCTGGTCAACGAGCACGAGGAGTCCCGGGTCGCCGAGCGGTTCCGCAAGACGATGAACATCAAGGCACCCACGGTCTTCGAGCGGGTCGGCCGGCTCAGCGGCGGCAACCAGCAGAAGGTCGTGCTCAGTAAGTGGATCTTCGCAGGTCCGGAGGTGCTGATCCTCGACGAGCCGACCCGCGGCATCGACGTCGGGGCCAAGTACGAGATCTACACGGTCATCAACGATCTGGCGGCCCAGGGCAAGGCCGTCATCTTCATCTCCTCCGAGCTGGGCGAGCTGCTGGGGATGTGCGACCGGATCTACACGATGGCGGCCGGGCGGCTGACCGGGGAGGTCCCCCGGGACGAGGCGAACCAGGAAGTCCTGATGCGCCATATGACAAGGGACAGAGGAGACGAAGGATGAGCACGGCCACCCAGAAGACCGAGAGCCCGGCCCCACCGCCGGCCGAGGGCTCGTCCAGCGTCGGGACGTTGCTGCTCCAGGGCCTGCGGTCCAATATGCGGCAGTACGGAATGCTGGTCGCGCTCGCCCTGATCATCGTCATCTTCCAGATCTGGTCCGACGACATCCTGCTGCGGCCCGGCAACGTCACCAGCCTGGTGCAGCAGAACGGCTACATCCTCATCCTCGCGATCGGCATGATGATCGTGATCATCGCGGGGCATATCGATCTGTCGGTCGGATCGCTCGTCGCCTTCGTCGGCGCGGCCGCCGGCGCGATGATGATCAAACACGATATGCCGTGGGGCCTCGCGGTCGTCCTCTGCCTGCTCATCGGGGCGGCCGCGGGTGCGTGGCAGGGCTTTTGGATCGCGTACATCGGCATCCCCTCCTTCATCGTCACCCTGGCCGGAATGCTGGCCTTCCGCGGCGGCACCCAGATCCTGCTGGACGGCCAGTCCCTGTCGCCGTTCCCCGACGGCTTCGAGAAGCTGAGCACCGGCTTCATCCCGGAGATGGGCCCGTACACGCAGTACCACAACCCCACCATGGTGATCGGCCTCATCGTCTGCGCCGCCGCCGTCTGGCAGGAGTGGCGGGGCAGGCAGCAGCGGGCGGCCTATGAGCTGGACGTGGCGCCGCTCGGGCTGTTCTTCGTCAAGTGCGCCGCGATCGTCGCCGCCGTGATGGCCTTCACCATGACGCTGTCCAGCTGGCACGGCGCGCCGTACGGGCTGCTGATCCTCGCCGGTCTCTTCGTGATCTTCAGCTTCGTGATGCGCAACACCGTCATCGGGCGCCATGTGTACGCCCTCGGCGGCAATCAGCCGGCGGCCAAGCTGTCGGGTGTCCGGGACAAGCGCGTCACCTTCATGGTGTTCGTCAACATGGGCATCCTGTCCGCCCTCGCCGGTCTGGTCTTCGCCGCCCGGCTGGGCTCCGCAACCCCCAGTGCGGGCCTCAACTTCGAGCTCGAGGCCATCGCCGCCGCGTTCATCGGCGGCGCCTCGGCCAGCGGCGGTGTGGGCACGGTGCTCGGCGCGATCATCGGTGGTCTGGTGCTCGGCGTGCTCAACAACGGTATGTCGCTGGTCGGCATCGGTACCGACTACCAGCAGGTGATCAAGGGTCTGGTGCTGCTGGCCGCGGTCGGCTTCGATGTCTGGAACAAGCGCAAGGTCGGGTCGTAACCCATCAGCTGTCCCTCATGGATCGAGCCTTATGGAGCCGCATATGACCACGAGCAGACGCACGGTGATCACGGCGGCGGCGGCCGGACTGGCGGCCTCGGCCGCCACGACCGGCACCGCCCACGCAGCAGGCGGAGGGGACTCCGCGGGCAAGGGAGACGCGGTGAAGGAGCACTTCGGCACGCTCGCGGACGGCACCCGGGTCGACCGCTGGACGATTGAGAACGGCCGCACCCGGCTGCGCGTGCTCAGCTACGGCGGCATCGTGCAGGCCCTGGAGATCCCCGACCGCCACGGCCGCCGCGCCAATGTGTCGCTCGGCTTCGACGACCTGGACTCCTATGTGGCGGACAGCCCGTACTTCGGCGCCCTCATCGGCCGCTACGGCAACCGCATCGCACGCGGCACCTTCACGCTGGACGGCAAGAAGTACCAGCTGCCGATCAACGACGGGCCGAACAGCCTGCACGGCGGCGACAAGGGCTTCGACAAGCGCGTCTGGTCCGTGGAGCCGTTCCGCAAGGGCGCGGACGTGGGGCTCACCCTCCGCCGGGTGAGCCCCGACGGCGAGATGGGCTACCCCGGCACGCTCACCGTGCGGGTGGACTACACGCTCACGGCGGCGGGCGACTTCCGCATCGACTACGAGGCCACGACCGACAAGGCGACGGTCGTGAACCTCACCAACCACACGTACTACAACCTGGCCGGGGAGGGCAGCGGCTCCGTCTACGACCACCGTCTGGAGATCGCCGCCAGCCGCTACACCCCGGTCGACAAGACCCTCATCCCCACCGGCGAGCTCGCCAGGGTGGCCGGGACCCCGTTCGACTTCCGCCGCGCCAAGGAGATCGGCCGGGACATCCGGGAGTCGCACCAGCAGGTGCTCTACGGGCAGGGGATCGACCACAACTTCGTGCTGGACAAGGGCATCACCAGCCGTCCGGAGCACTTCCTGACGGTGACCGAGCCGGAGTCCGGCCGGGTGATGCGGATCGCCACGACCGAGCCCGGTGTGCAGTTCTACACCGGCAACTTCCTGACCGGCACGTTCGCGGGCACATCGGGGCGGGTCTACCGGCAGGGCGACGCCTTCGCCCTGGAGACCCAGCACTTCCCGGACTCGCCGAACCAGCCGTCGTTCCCCTCGACGGTGCTGCGGCCGGGGCAGACGTACCGGTCGACGACGGTGCACTCGTTCTCGACCCGCTGAGCGGCTCCGCCGCGCACGGCCCCGTAGTCCATCGGTTCCCCTCCCGTCCCGAGCTCAAGAGCTCGGGACGGGAGGGGTTGTCGTTTCCCCGGGCCCCGCCTCAGGCCCCGCACGAGCCCCCGTCATCCGCCACTCCCTACCCGAGAGGACCCCCGCATGAGACCGATACGCCCCCGGCTCGCCCTGCTCGGCGCCGCCCTGCTCGCCGCCGCTCCTCTGGCCCTCGCCGCGCCGACGACGGCGGCAGCCGAGACCGCCGCCCCCACCGTCGAGGAGCAGCGGCTCGAGGCGGCCGCGCCCCAGGAGATCCTGCGCCGGAGCGGGTTCGACGACGTGGCACCGGACTTCGCCCGCGCGCTGGCGGACGTACGGTCCCCCGCCGAGGCCGGGCGAGTGATCGCACGCGAAGGCGGGCATCTGTGGAAGCGGGCCGTGGACCGCGTTCAGGGCCGGGGGCCCGCGGGCGGGGACCTCAGCCGGGACGACGACCGGCCGCTGTACTGGGCGCGGCTCGGGATGACCCGCGCGCTCGGCCAGTGGCAGCCGGGCTTCCCGCTCACCGACGCCCGCCGCGCGGCGCTCCTCGACACGCTGGAGCGCACCTCACGCGGACAGGACTCGATCGACCTCTCGGCCGGTACGAACATCAAGCGCATCGTGGTCACCGGCTTCGACCCGTTCCAGCTGGACGCCGACGTCCGCCGCTCCAACCCCTCCGGCGCGGCCGCGCTCGCGCTGGACGGGACGACGATCCGTACGGACAGCGGCCCGGCGCGCGTCGAGACGGCCGTCTTCCCCGTCCGCTGGGCGGACTTCGCGGACGGCACGGTCGAGCGGACGCTGCTGCCCGCCTTCCGGTCGGGCCCGCGCCGGGTGGACGCCTTTATGACGGTGAGCCAGGGCCGGGTGGGCCGGTTCGACGTCGAGCGCACCAACGGCGCCTGGCGGGGCGGCTACCCGGACAACGCGAACGTCTCCCGCACCGAGACCGTGCCCATCCCGGCCGGTGTGCCGACCCCACACCCGCAGCCGCAGTGGACGACGACCACCCTCCCCCACGAGAAGATCGTCGCGGCGAACACCGGACCCGTCCCCGTCCACGACCACACCGAGGTCACCGAGATCCCGGCGGGCGGCACCACGCCCGTGGTCCGCCCGGACGGCCCGACCCCCGGCTCAACGGCCCGCGCGGGCGGTGGCGGCGACTACCTCTCCAACGAGATCGCCTACCGCGCCACCCTGCTGCGCGACGCGGTCGGCCTGAAGGCCCCGGGCGGCCATCTCCACACCCCGGTCCTCCAGTTCGGCCCGGGCAACACCGACCCCGCCACGGGCCAGGTCACCGACCCGGACTTCGTCCACAACCGCGAGGCCATCACCGCCCAGGTGCGCTCGATCCTCACGGTGGTCGCGGCCACGGCGTGAGGTGATGGGCCGTGACCGCTGGGCAGTCGGATCGCGGCCAGGCTCGCCGGACGCGGCGCTCCCCAACTGCTCGTCGGGCGCGACCCCGGTCGAGCGGGTCGGCTGGTGGCCCGAACCCAAGGCCGCGGGATAGCCGCTACGCCCCCTGCGACCCGGCGTTGACGCCGTTGGCACCGTTGAAGGCGCCCGCCGGGTCCGCCGCCGTCTCGCCCCGCGGGGGCGCGGGCTCGTCGTCCTCGCCCCTCAGGTCGCGTACGAGCAGGGTCGCGCCCGCGACCGCGCCCGGCATCAGGAAGACCGCGACCAGCGGGATCAGGAAGAGGACGGACAGCGGGACGCCGAAGCCGAGGGAGAGGAGGCGGCGGGAGCGCAGCATGCGGCGGCGCTCCTTCAGCAGGACGCCGCGGCGCAGCAGGGCGATCGACGTCAGCTCCTCGGTGAGGAAGAAGGCGGTCACGCAGAAGGCCAGGACGGGGATCACGGTCTGGCCGACCCCCGGGATGAAGCCGAGCGCGAAGAACAGCACGCTCCAGAGGGTGACGCGGATGAGCAGCGCGATGGCCTCGCGCAGCCCTATCCACAGCTCCGCCCAGGTCGACATGCCGGACTCGGGCACCGCGCCGCCCTCGGAGCGGTCGACCGCTTCAGAGAGCGACTCGTAGAAGGGCTGGCCGACCAGCAGCGTGACCGCCGTGAACGTGATGATGGCGAGGAAGAGGCAGGTGGCGGCGAAGAGGATCGAGAGCGCGCCGCGGAAGACGCCGAGCCAGGGTGAGGACCAGTCGTCGGCGAAGGGCGTGGCCCATGCGATGACGTCATCGGTCCAGAAGAAGAGGGCGACGAGCGCCGCCGCGTACCCGACGAGGGTGATCAGGGCGGGAATCATCCCGAACCCCCACCATCTCCCGTGCCGGGCCGCCCAGCGTTGCCCCTTCATCAGATAACCGAAGCCACTCACAAGATCACGCATGGGCCGAAGCCTACTGCTGCCAGCTGAAGTCGACGGTGTGCGGATAGTGGTCGGACAGCGGTTTGCCGTCGGCGTCGAGGAAGGCCGTGTGCGCGTTGTGGTAGCGGGTGGCGGTGAGGGAGAGCCGCGGGCCGGAGCGGTAGAGGACCTTGTCCACGACCTCGCAGGTGTCGGTGACGTTGTCCGGGTCGCAGACGAGGGCGTCGGAACCGGCGGGCGGGGCCGAGCCGCCGCGTACGAGGTCCACCCAGGCGTCGGTGAGGCCGTTGCGGGTGGTGAGGTCGCGGATGTTGTCGGCGGTGCGGGTGTAGCGGGTGTTGGTGTCGCCCATGACGAGCACCGCGTTATCGGCGGAGTGGGCGGCGATGTAGTCGGAGAGCTGGGTGATGTTGGCCCGGCGGGCGGCGAGGTCGGCGTCCGTCGTCCCCGCGTTGGGGTGCAGGTTGTACAGGTCGAGGTAGGCGCCCTCGGCCAGCCGCACCCGGGCGAAGCTGAAGCCCTTCGGGGTGAGGCAGTCGGTGCCGTTGCACCGCTTCCACTTCACCCGCTCGAAGCCGTCGTACGGCAGGTCGGAGAGGGTGTTCAGACCGTCTCCGAAAACGGCGGGGCCGCTGGTGGGGGTGCGGTACGGATGGTCGTCACCGGCGTAGAGCGCGGCGTGGTAGTTGAAGTCCTCCTGGACGTTGACGATGTCGTACGCCCCGAGCCGGGGCGATATCAGCGGGGTGTTCTTGGCGGGGTGGCTGGACGACAGGCCCTCGGGGAGCCCCGCCACGTTGTAGGTGAGCACATTGAACGTGCCCGAGGCGGCCTGCGGCGTCCCGGTGTCCGCCAGCGCGGGCGTGGCGCCGGATGTCGTGACGGTCGCGCACAGGGTGAGCGCCGCCGCGGCGGCGACGGCTAAGCGTGCGATGAGTCTCAAGGAGATGTCCTCTCGGCTGATGAACCACTGACGATGGGCTGTTGGGCGTGCGGTGTTCGGCTGGTGTTCAACCTCGGTCCTTACCTTCGCGCTTATGGCCCCCGGACATCACCACCCTCACGATGAACTCGCGGTGCACAGCCTGCCCCCGGCCCTCGACCTGTCCGTACGGGACGAGGAGCTGACCCCCGACCAGCTCTCCCGGCGCTCGATGCTGCGTCGCGCGGGGCTGCTGGGCGCGGGGCTCGGCGCCGTGAGCGTGCTGGACGGCGGCACCGCGCGCGCCGACGCGGTGAACGTCGCGGCGAACGGCGCGGCGACGCCCGGCTCCCGGCACGGCGGCGGCTATCTGTGGCTCGCCGGGGACCACCACATCCACACCCAGTACAGCAACGACGGCAAGTACCGGGTCATCGACCAGGTGCGGCAGGGTGCCCGGCACGGTCTGGACTGGATGGTGATCACCGACCACGGCAACGTCACCCACGCCCGGATCGGGGTCGAGAAGGTCAACCCCGACATCCGCGAGGCGCGCGAGACCCACCGGGACGCGCTGGTCTTCCAGGGGCTGGAGTGGAACATCCCCGGCGCCGAGCACGGCACGGTCTTCGTCCACCCCGGCCGTGACGAGGTGGCGGTGCTCAAGGAGTTCGAGACCTCCTTCGACGGGTCGGTGAAGGACGCCGCGGACTCCACCCCGCGGAACGAGGCCCTGGCCATCGCCGGTCTTGACTTCCTCTCCGACGCGGTGCGCCGGCGGCGCGTCAGGGCCGCGCTGATGCTCGCCAACCACCCCGCCCGCAAGGGCCTGGACTCCCCGCACGAGATCCGGGGCTGGCGGGACGCCCAGCCGCACATCGCCGTGGGCATGGAGGGCGCGCCGGGCCACCAGGCCGCCGGGATCCCGGCCTCCGCGCACGGTCCGGGCGGTGCGCGCGGGCTGTACGAGAACGCCCCCGGGCCGCAGTCCTTCGCCGCGTACCCGGCCGAGTCGTACCGCACCTGGGGCGGCTTCGACTGGATGACGGCCACGGTGGGCGGGCTGTGGGACAGCCTGCTCAGCGAGGGCAAGCCGTGGTGGATCACCGCCAACTCCGACTCCCACAACGTCTACGCCGACACCGCGGCGCGCGGCCCCGGCAGCGACTACGAGACCAACGGGCGGCAGGACGACCCGGTGTACGGGGGCGGGCTCGACCTGGAGGAGAACGACTACTGGCCGGGCCAGTACAGCCGCACCCATGTGGGCGCCGAGGACTTCTCGTACGCCGCCGTCATGGACGGCATCCTGGCGGGCCGGGTGTGGGTGGACCACGGCGGGCTGATCAGCGGCCTGGACGCACGGCTCAGCGGTGGCGGGAGTGGCGTGGGCAGTGGCCGGGGTCGTTCGGTCACCCTCGGCGGCACGCTGCATGTGCAGCGCGGCACCCGGGTCCGGCTGGAGCTGGACATCGCCCTGGCGAACGGCCCCAACTGGGCCGGTTTCGTACCGAAGTTGGCGCGAGTGGACGTCATCCGGGGCGAGGTCACGGGCGCGGTGAGCGACCGTGACACGTTCGCGGCGCCGCGCACCCGGGTGGTGAAATCGTTTGAGATCGGCCGCGCGACGGGAACGGTCCGGCTCTCCTACGACCTCGGCCCCGTGGACCGCCCGCTGTACGTACGGCTGCGCGGCACCGACGGCAACCGCGTGGCGGTGGGCGCGCGGGGCGCGGCGGTGGATCCGCACGGCCCGGCGATGGATGTGCCGGGCGATGCGGATCCATGGCGCGACCTGTGGTTCTACGCCAACCCCATGTGGGTGCTGCCCTCGTGACGGCCCCCGGGGGCCGGTGCTGAGGCGTTTCAGAGCTTTCCCGCGCCCGCCTGGGCGGTGACGGTGGCCACGACCGAGGACGCCGGTTCCGCCGTGTACGCGTACGGCGGGGTGGTGAAGCTGCCCGTCCGGGAGATCTCGGTGGCCGCGCCGCCCAGGTCGTTGCCGCGCAGCACCGCATAGCCGTCGACATCGCTGTCCCGGCTGGTGGTGACGGCCACTTCGGTGTCGCGGAAGACGTTGTTCTCGACCAGCGTCTGCGCGCCCATCCGGGAGTGCACACCGGTCTCCGCACCCTGGACGTAGTTGTCGTAGAAGTGGCCGGTGCCGAAGCGCAGGCTGGGGATGCGGGAGTAGACGTTCGTGAACCAGTTGTGGTGGTACGTCACCTTGAGGTGACCGGTGTCCTCGGCGGCGTTGTTGTCGCTGTGGCCGACCAGGCTGCCCTTGAAGTGGTCGGCGAACTTGTTCCAGGAGACGGTGATGTTGTCCGAGCCGTGGTTGATGTCCAGCAGACCGTCGTAGTAGTCCTTGTCGTGGTCGCGGTCGGCCGAGAAGGTGTTGTGGTCGATCCACACCTTGGTGGACTTCTGCACGGTGATGCCGTCGGACGGCTTCCGGGGCTTGCTGATGTTGAGGTTGCGGACGATGACGTTCGTCGACTCCTTCAGCCGCAGACCGCCGCCGGTGAAGCCGGAGCCCGAACCCACGCCCAGCACGGTGGTGTTGGAGCCGATGTCCACCTGGCCGGTGAGGGAGATCAACCCGGAGACCTTGACCACCTTGGCCTTGTCGCCGGTGACGGCGGCCTTGAAGGCGTCCAGGGAGGTCACGGTGGTGGCGGCGGCGTTCCCGCCGCCCGTGGTACCGGCGCCGAAGCCGATGGGGGTGGTCTCGGCGGTGGGACGCGCCCCCGTACCGGAGCGGGCGGTGTCGGCCGAGTCCGCGCCGTGGGCGGAGACCGTGGAGAGGCCGCCGAGGGCGAGCACCGCGGTGACGCCCGCGGCGACCGCGGTCAGCCGGCGTCGGTCGCGGGCGGTGACGCGGGTGACGTCAGTGACATCGCCGTCGTCCGTGGTGCCGTGGTCGTGCGTCGAGCGCATGGGGGGAGTCCTCTCATTCGGAGGATCTCCACACGGGAGGGTAATCGCTTGCGGGATTGAGCGAGGGTGAGCGGCAAGCACGCTGATCACAAAGGCCGGTGGAGATCGCCAAAGGTTGCGGCTCTGACGGTGCGGGGCCCTGGCGCCGGGCGATGTGGTCAGGATCGCCCCGGCGGGCAGCGGCCATCCCGGAAGAAGCTAGTAAGCGCTTGTGGTGCTGTCAACACCCGTACGAAGCAAGGGAGTTGGCCGTATCGAGAGGTTGACGGGCGGGGACTTTGCCGAATCCACAGACGCCCCACAGGAATCGCCCCTATCTTTCCATGCTCATGACAGACCTATCCGCCCCCATGGGGCGCCGAAGAGTACTGCTCGCCGGAAGCGCCGCCGCGGCGGCCATCGGAATCGGCGCGGGCACGGCTGCCGTACGCCCCGAGACGGCCACCGCGAGTGACACGGCCACCGGGACCACCGCCGCCATCTGCACGCTCACCAAGGAGCTCACCGAGGGCCCGTACTACCTCGACCACGCCCTCGTACGCGCGAACGTCGCCGAGGACAAGAAGGGAGTCCCGCTCGAGCTCGTCCTCACCGTCGTGGACACCGCCACCTGCGCACCGATCAACAAGGCGCTGGTGGAGATCTGGTACTGCGACGCGCTCGGCGAGTACTCCGGCTTCGTCGGCAACAACGGCCACCAGGAGCCGGACAACGGCAAGTTCCTGCGCGGCGGCGTGCTCACCGGCACCGACGGGGTGGCCAAACTCACCGGGATCTACCCCGGCTGGTACCGGGGCCGCTGCATCCATGTCCACCTCAAGGTGCACACGGGCGTCACGCTCACCCCGGACGGCTCGTTCACCGGCGGCAACGAGATCCACACCGGTCAGCTCTTCTTCGACGAGAAGATCACCGAGGCGGTGGCCAAGCTCTCCCCGTACTCCACCAACACCGTCCCCCGCACTCCGCTGTCCGCCGACGGCATCTACGGCAACGGCGGCACCGCGGCCGGGCTGCTCGCCGTGACGGCGCTGGGCAGCACGCCGGCCGCCGGTTATCGCGGCACGCTCACGGTCGGCGTCGACCCGGACGCCTGACCGGCCGCCGCACAGCGTCTCCCGCACCCCGTCCACCGTCCACGCCCCGCCCGGCACCCCGGGCGGGGCCTTCGCGCCCGGGGTGCTCAGGCCAGGCGTATGACGTTCCAGGACATCGGCTCCAGCGTGGTGCGCAGGGCGCCGTCCGCGAGCTCCGTGCCCGCGCCGGGACGCGGGGTGACGCGCTCGGGGTCGGTGAGGGTGTTACGGGCCTCGGGGTCGGCGTCGGCGAGGACGGTGTGCTCGACCACGCGGGTCACGGGGAGGGCGCGCAGGGCGATCTCCAGCGGGAGCGGCCGGTGCTGGTCGCGGTTGACCGCGAAGACCGTCACCGCGCCGGTGGACTCGTCGAGCACGGCGGTGGCGTGCAGCAGCGGCACCTCGCCGTAGACGGCGGTCTCGTACGTCGGGCTGTCGACGTCGACCCGCAGCACCCGCCCGCGCCCGTGCGCCGACGCCTGTGCGAAGGGGTAGAAGGTGGTCTGCCGCCAGGCGGGGCCGCCCGGTTCGGTCATGATCGGGGCGATGACGTTGACCAGCTGGGCGAGGCAGGCGACGGTGACCCGGTCGGCGTGGCGGAGCAGGGCGATCAGCAGTGAGCCGACCACGACGGCGTCGGTGACGGAGTAGTTGTCCTCCAGGAGGCGCGGGGCCTCCTCCCAGTTGAGCGGCTCGGCGTTGTGGTAGTGGGTCTGGTACCAGACGTTCCACTCGTCGAAGGAGAGGTTGATCCTCTTCTTCGACTTCAGCCGGGCGCCGATGTGATCGCAGGTGGCGACGACGTTCTCGATGAAGGACTCCATGTCCACGGCCGAGGCGAGGAAGGAGTCGCGGTCGCCGTCGCGCTCCTCGTAGTAGGCGTGCAGGGAGATGTGGTCCACCAGGTCGTAGGTCTCGTGGAGGACCGTCGCCTCCCAGGTGGCGAACGTCGGCATCGACTGGTTGGAGCTGCCGCACGCCACGAGCTCCACGCCCGGGTCGATCTGCCGCATCGCGCGGGCGGTCTCGGCGGCGAGCCGTCCGTACTCCTCGGCCGTCTTGTGGCCGGTCTGCCAGGGGCCGTCCATCTCGTTGCCCAGACACCACAGCCCGATGCCGTACGGATCCTTGTCGCCGTGGCCGATCCGGAAGTCGGCGAGGGCGGTGCCGGACGGGTGGTTGGCGTACTCCTGGAGCTCAAGGGCCTCGGCGACGCCGCGGGTGCCGAGGTTGAGCGCCATCATGGGCTCGCCGCCGACCTTACGGACGAAGTCGGTGTACTCGGAGAGCCCGAACCGGTTGGTCTCGGTGGAACGCCAGGCCAGATCGAGCCGCCGCGGCCGCTCCTCGACCGGCCCGACACCGTCCTCCCACTTGTAGCCGGAGACGAAGTTGCCGCCCGGATACCGGATGACGCTGACGCCCAGCTCCCGGATCAGCGCGAGGACATCGGTACGCAGCCCGGCCTCGTCGGCGGCCGGATGGTCCGGCTCGTGGATACCGGTGTAGACGCAGCGTCCGAGGTGCTCGACGAACGAGCCGAAGAGGCGGGGGTTGACGTCTCCGATGGCGAAGGCGGGGTCGAGGGTGAACCGGGCGGAATCGGTCTGCGGCATGACGGCCCATCTCTTCGGGTGTCGCGACTGCGCATATGCGCGCCCGCGCGACTATTCGACATATCGACCAGCGCTCGTTTCTTCGAACGCGACCGTAAGATCTCGCCACGGCGTGCGTCAATGGCAGGACGGCGTCGGTTGTCCGAGCTGAGCGGCCCGCGCGCCGGGCGGCCGGATCTCCGTGCTCGCTCAGCCGGTGTGAAGGATCCGGAAGCGATCGGGTTCCGCCGGATCCCGATCGACGACCTGGACCGGCGGCCAGGTCCATTGCCACACGCCGCCGCCCGGGGTGCGGGAGAACCGGATCCGCCCGCGGGTGCCCTCGACCGCGACGCTCGGCCAGGACGCGGCGATGCGCGCCCGGTCCGTGCCCTGGGCACGCAGCACCTCGGCGAGGACGGCGACCGTGTCATAGCCCTCGAAGGCGACGAAGGAGGGCGCCGCGGCCAGCCGCTCGCGGAGGGCCGCCGCGACTCGTGCGCCGAGTGGGCCGAGGCGCTCGGGCAGGTAGCGCAGGAACGGGATCGCGGTGCCGTCCTCACCCAGCGACACCGCCCATTCGGCGAACTCCGGCTGCCCGGCCGGAGCACCCATCATGATCTCGGCGAGGCGCTGGTCGCGGCGGACGGCCGCAACGATCGACACGGCCGGCTCCGGGTGGCCGACCAGGAGCAGGAGGGCCGTCGCGCGATGGGCGGCGAGTTCGTCGCACAGGGCCGCGGGGGCGAGCGCGCGCATGTCGAGTTCGATGACGGTGCCGCCGCGTGGAGCGAGGTGGTCCCGCAGGACGCGGGCCCCGGATGCCCAGTAGACACTCGGCTCGGTTGCCACGGCGATGCGGCGGTGGCCCGCGCCGAGGAGGAAGTCCGCGTAGATCCGCCAGCCGTGGGACTGTGCCGGGGGGAGGCGCGCGACCCAGTCCGTCGGCCGTTCGGTGAGCGCGTCGAGAACCGCCGACGAGCAGAGGAACGGCAGGCCGAGGGCGTCTGCCCGGGTGGCGGCGGCACGAGCGACGACGCTGTGGTACTCCCCCACCAGGGCGGCCACGCCCTGGCTGGCCAGTTCGTCCACGGCCGCCGCGGCCTTCCGCGGATCGGCCGCGGTGTCCCGGACCACCAGCTCGAGTGGGCTTCCGGCGATCCCGCCGTTGTCATTGACGTCGCGTACGGCCAGCTCCAGGCCGGCGAGCAGGTGTTGACCCGCCTCGGCCCAGCCGGGCCGGGTGAGCGGAACGAGAGCGCCGATCCGGATGGATGATCCGTCTCGCCGTGGCGGGCGCGCCTGGGTGACCATGCCGGACATTGCATCCGCCGCCGTCGCCGACAGGCAACCGATTATGCGTTCGCCTAATGTGCTCGCCTTATCTCCTCGCCTTATGTCTCGCCTTATGTGCTCGCCGAGCCGCCAGGGGCCTCACCCCCTTGCTCGCTACGACGGGCGGATCCCGGTGGTGGACAGCCTCAGCCGGAGCTCTTGCTCCTGGTCGCCCGCCACCGCGCCCTGCTCGCGTACCTCGAAGGCGCGGGCCAGGACGTCCGCCATCCGTCGCACCGGGAGGGGGCCGCCCTGGAGGTCGGCGGTGACGGGGGCCGTCAGGGAGGCCGGGCGTGGCTCCGCGCGTGGGTCGGCCACCTCGAAGACGGACGTCCACACCGTGGGGCGCCCCTCCCCCGCGTCCTGCGGAAGATCCGCCGTCGCCTGGTCGGACGCGTAAGCCGTGCGCAGCACACCGAAGACGGCCTCGGCGTCGTCCCGCGAGATTCCGCTCAGCGCCACCAGCACCTGCGAGGCGGACCGAGGCTGTTCCGGACCGGCCGTCGTGGACATGGGGCCCCCTTTCCCAATTCGCTCCGGGCTCTTTCGGCCCCCGGGTACCCGCCCGTCCCCGACCCATCACCTCGTGAGCGATCCCTTGACCCATCTCACCGCCGCCTCTAGCGTGCGGCCGACGTTACGGAAACGTTCCGGAACTTTTCGGAGCCGGGAAGGGAAGTTTTCGTGATCACTTCGGTCCGCACGGCCCTCGTCGGCGCGCTCGCCGCCGCACTGCTCCCGCTCATCACACCGTCCGCCGCCGCGGCACCACTCCCAGGCGGCACCGTGGATTTCGGAAGGCATCTCCAGCCCATCGACGGTTTCGGCTTCTCCCAGGCGTTCCAGCGCCGATCTGATGCACGGCGCACAGGGCCTGACCCCGGAACACCAGCGCGAGGTGCTGGATCTGCTGCTGAACCGCGCCACGGGCGCCGGGTTGAGCATTCTGCGGCTCGGCATCGGCTCGTCCTCCGACGAGGTCTACGACCACATGAAGTCCATCCAGCCCACCGACCCGGGCGGCCCGGACGCGCCCCCGCGCTATGAGTGGGACGGCGACGACGGCGGCCAGGTGTGGCTGGCCAAGGAGGCGCGGCGGTACGGCGTCAAGCGCTTCTACGCCGACGCCTGGAGCGCGCCGGGCTATATGAAGACGAACGGGACGGACGCGAACGGCGGCACGCTGAAGGCGGAGTGGCGACGGGCGTACGCCGACTACCTGGTGCAGTACGCGAAGTTCTACCGCCAGGAGGGCGTACGCATCACCGACCTCGGCTTCACCAATGAGCCGGACCTCGCCACGTCCTACGCCTCGATGCGGTTCACCCCGGAGGAGGCGGTCGAGGTGATCAAGGCGATCGGCCCCACGGTACGGCGGGCCGGGATCAATCTGCTGTGCTGCGACGCGGCCGGATGGGACGAGCAGGCGGCGTTCTCCACCGCGATCGAGGCCGACAGCGCCGCCGCGGACCAGGTCGCGGTGCACACGGGCCACCCCTACGTCACCCCCTCCGACCAGCCCCTGCCGACCACCCGCCGCACCTGGATGTCGGAGTGGAGCCCCAACGGGACGACGTGGAACGAGGCATGGGACGACGCCAGCAGCTATGACGGCTTGGCGGTGGCGGAGGCGATCCACACGACGCTCGCGGACGCGGGGGCGAGTGGGTATGTGTACTGGTTCGGCGCGTCGGTGGGCGCCACCCGGGGGCTGATCCAGCTGGACGGCCCGGACTACCACGTCTCCAAGCGGCTGTGGGCCCTGGCCGCGTACAGCCGTTTCATCCGGCCCGGGGCGGTACGGGTCGCGGCGGACTCCGGGGCGGACGGGGTGAAGACGACGGCCTTCCGGAACCGGGACGGCCGACGGGTCCTGGAGATCCTCAACACCGGTACGGAGCCGGTGCGCACGGACTACGCGCTACGTGGAGCGGGTAGTGGCGCGGATGCGCGGGGCGCGGTCTACCGGACGGACGGGACGCATGCGCTCAGCCGCGTAGGAACCGCGCGGGTGCGCGACGGACGGCTGGCGGTCGAACTGCCGGGGCGTTCGCTGACGACGGTGGTGCTGCGATAGCCGGGACCGCCCCAGCCACACGGGTGGCAGGGGCGGTCGAACCACCGGCCCATGAACCATCGGCCCATGAACCGTCAGTCCTCGAAGCCTCAGTCCTCGAAGCCTCAGTCCTCGAAGGCGACGATCATCTTGCCGGTGTTCTCCCCACGGAGCATCCCGAGGAAGGCGTCCACCGCGTTGTCGACACCCTTGATGACGGTCTCCCGGTAGTGCAGCTTGCCCTCGCGGATCCAGCCGCCGACCTCCTGGAAGAACTGCTCCTGAAGGTGCTGGTGGTCCCCGACCAGCATGCCCTGGATCCGCAGCCGCTTGCCGATGACCATCGCGAGGTTGCGCGGGGCGGGGGTCGGCTCGGTGGCGTTGTACTGCGAGATCATGCCGCAGACGGTGACCCGGCCGTGCACCTTGAGGCGGCCGATGGCGGCCTCGAGGTGCTCACCGCCGACGTTGTCGAAGTAGACGTCGATCCCGTCCGGCGCGGCCTCCTTCAACTGGTCGGCGACCGGGCCGCTCTTGTAGTTGAACGCCGCGTCGAAGCCGTACTCGTCGAGCAGCACCCGGACCTTCTCGTCCGAACCGGCGCTGCCGATCACCCGCGAGGCGCCCTTGAGCTTGGCGATCTGGCCGACCTCACTGCCGACCGCGCCCGCCGCGCCCGAGACGAAGACTGAGTCGCCCTCCTTGAAGGAGGCGACCTCCAGCAGCCCCGCGTAGGCGGTGAGGCCGGGCATGCCGAGCACCCCGAGGTAGGCGGGGAGCGGGGCGATCTCCGGGTCGACCTTGACGGCGCTCTTGGCGTCCACCGTCGCGTACTCACGCCAGCCGCCGAAGTGCAGGACGTGGTCGCCGACGGAGATGCCCTCCGCGTTGGAGGCGACGACCTTGCCGACCGCGCCGCCTTCCATCGGCCGGTCCAGCTGGAACGGCGGCGTGTACGACTTCACGTCGTTCATGCGGCCGCGCATATACGGGTCCACCGACATGTAGAGATTACGCACCAGCGCCTGTCCGGGGCCCGGCTCGGATACCGAGGCCTCGCGCAACGCGAAGTCCTCCGGCTTCGGCCACCCCTGGGGGCGGGCGACCAGGTGCCATTCACGGCCGGTGGTGGGGATGACGGACATGGAAGGGGCCTCTCCTACGTTTCAGCAGATGAAACAATCATGCTGCTGGATATTTCATGTTGTCAAGTAAATGGGTACCCTGGTCGTCATGACGTCCCGCATCGACCCGCTGACCCTCGAGGTCGTCGAGCTCATCGGCACCATCGTGGCCCGTTATCACGAGGAATACGAGGAGGCGGCGGCCAAGCACTCCCTGACCGGGGCACAGGCCCGGGTGCTGGGCCTGCTGACCGGCGGCCCGACGCCGATGCGACGGCTCGCCCAACAGCTGAAGTGCGAGCCGTCGAACGTCACCGGGATCGTGGACCGCCTGGAGTCACGCGGCCTCGCCGAGCGCCGCCTTGACCCGGCCGACCGCCGAGTCAAGCTGGCCGCCGCCACGGAGGCGGGCCGCGAGACCTCCGAACGGCTCCGGGGCTCACTCGACTTCGCGCGCGAACCGCTGGCGGAGCTCTCGGACGAGGAGCGGACGGTACTGCGCGACCTGCTCAAACGGATGCTGGGCACCGCGCCGTAGAGCCGGGCCGCGAGGCATCGCCGGGACGCCCATCACCGGGGTGCCCGGGTTCGGGGTGCCCGGGTTCGGGGTGCCCGGGTTCGGGGTGCCCGGGTTCGGGGTGCCCGGGTTCGGGGTGCCCGGGTTCGGGGTGCCCGGGTTCGGGGTGCCCGGGTTCGGGGTGCCCGGGTTCGGGGTGCCCGGGTTCGGGGTGCCCGGGTTCGGGGTGCCCGGGTTCGGGGTGCCCGGGTTCGGGGTGCCTGGGTACGGGGTGCCCGGCGGGCCACGCGGAGGTGCCGCTCACCGATGCTTTCCCCTCCCCGCCCCTTCCCGCTACCAGGGGCTCCGCCCCTGGACCCCGAGGTCTGGCCCCAGGACCTGGGCCCCACAACGCGGCGGAGCCGCATACCGATACCGAGGGAAGGGGCGGAGCCCCGGCCCGAGGTCTGGGGCGAAGCCTCAGCCCGGCGTCGGGGGCGAAGCCCGGCCCGGGATCAGGCACGAAACCCCGGCCCGAGGTCTGGGGCGAACCCCCGGGTTCGGGGTCAGCGGCGAAGCCCCGGTCCGGCGTCTGGGGCGGAGCCCCGGGGTCAGGGTCGGGGGCGAAGCCAGGTCCGGGATCAGGCACGAAGCCCCGGATTCGGGATCAGGCACGAAGCCCCGACCCAAGGTCTGAGGCGAAACCCCGGCCCGGGGCCAGGGGCGAAACCCCGGATTCGGGGTCTGAGGCAAAGCCCCGGCCCGGGGCCAGACACGAAGCCCCGGATTCGGGATCAGGCACGAAGCCCCGGATTCGGGATCAGGCACGAAGCCCCGGCCCAAGGTCTGAGGCAAAGCCCCGGCCCGGGGTCAGACACGAAGCCCCGGATTCGGGGGCTGGGGCGAAGCCCCGGTTCGGGGTCTGGGGCGAAGCCCCGGTTCGGGGGCTGGGGCGGAGCACCAGTTTCGGGGAGGGGCGGGGAGGGGAACAGCCCGCCGCAGGCGTCGCGACCCTACGTGCACCACCACAGGAAGCGCTGGCAAGTCTCCGTGGGCGTCGGGCTCGGCGTCGGCGCCACGGTCGCCGGGGCGGTGGGCCTCGGGTTCGCCGGGGTGGTGGGCCGGTGGGTCGCCCCTGAGCCGCCCGGGGCCGGGGAGTCGTCCGACGGGTCGGAGGACGAGGCGTCGTCCGGATCGGGCGACGTGTCGTCCTTCTCGCCCTTGGGCTTCTTGCCGTCCTTGTCCTTGTCCTTGGACGACCTTCCGTCCGCACCGTCCGCCGCCGAGGGGCCCGCGCTCGGGCCGGTCGTGTCCTGGACGATCGTCTCGGCGGACTCCGTCACACCGCCGTCGCGGTCGGCCACCGGCTCCTGCCGCCTGGGCGCCGGGGAGGACTCCCGCCAGTGCCCCTCGGTGGCCAGCTCGGCCACGAACACCGCGACCAGCACCGGACCGAGCACCGACGCCAGGATCGCCACCCGGCGCCCCCGGCCCCGGCGGGCCCGACGGGCGCGGCGGCCGAAAAGACCCCGGGACTTGGGCTTCCGGCGCGAGGCGCGAGTCGTGCCGGAGCCACGGGAAGCCTGGGCCGTACGGCGGTCCGCCCGCCGTTCCGCCCGCGTGGCGGACGACTCGGCCCCGGCGCCCCCCTCCGACGCGGCAGAGGGCAGCCCGAGTTCCTCCACGGGCCTCCCGCATCCAGGGCAGGAGACGGCACCGTTGAGATGGCGGCGACAGGGAGAGCAGTAATCCATTTCGCCGGGCAGGTTATGTGACCACCGGGCAGGTCAGCAGGACGCGGGGTGTGAGGATCCTGTGCAAAGAACCGTACGAAAGCCCTCGTCAGGCCCCTGTCTTCCGGTGTCTTACGGTGTCTTACGGCGAACCGGCGACGCCCCGGCCCCGCCCGCCCCCGCTCAGCCGCCGAAGGCGGGCTGTGCGAGACCCTGCCCCACACCCTGGATGACCAGCAGCGACCCGGCGAGCGGCGGTGCGGAGGCGCCGAGGCCGACGCGTGCCGAGGTCAGATACAGATCGGTGAGGTCCGCCCCGCCGAAGGCACACGCGGTCGGGCGCGGAAACGGCAGCTCCACCACCCGATCGAGTGTCCCGTCAGGGGCGTAGCGACGGATCGCGGCGCCGTCCCACAGGGCGACCCACACCGCGCCGTCGGCGTCCACGCACAGCCCGTCCGGGTAGCCCGCGCCCTCCTCGACCTCGGCGAACGGCCGCCGGGCCGAGGCCACCGGACCATCGGGGTCCTCGACGTCGAAGACGTCGATACGGCGGGTGGGGGTGTCGATGTAGTACATGAGGCGGCCGTCCGGGCTCCAGCCGATGCCGTTGCTGACCGTCACCTCCGGCAGGAACTCCGTATGCGAGCCGTCGGCCCCGATCCGGGAGAGCGTGCCGCCGCCGACCCCCTCGTCGTAGCGCATGGTGCCCGCCCAGAGCGAGCCGTCGGGCGCGACGGCGGCGTCATTGCCCCGGCGGCCGGGGACCGCCTCGCGCCGCAGCCAGTCGAAGCCGCCGTCCGCCCCGTACGTCCCGATGCCGTCGCGGAGGTTGACCACCAGGCCGCCGCCCGCACGGGGCTTGGCCGCGCCGACGTGCTGCTCGGTGCCCAGGGTGGTGCGGCGGCCGGAGGCGGGATCGTAGGTGTGGACGCGGGAGGAGAGGATGTCCACCCAGATCAGCCGCTGCGCGGCGGCGTCCCAGGTGGGTCCCTCACCGAGCACGGCGCTCGCGCGCACCGCGATCTCGAGCGATGGCCGTGTGCTCATATGTCCCGCCTCCGATGTCCCAGCCGCACTGACAGTTCGCCCGCGCCCTTGGCCGCCAGCTCCTCCAGCTCGGCCTGGCGCTCATCGCTCCAGCGGATCGTCGGCACCGAGATCGACAGCGCCGCGACCACTTTCCCCGCCGAGTCCCGTACGGGGGCCGCCACGCAGTTCACATCCGGGTTGGACTCCCGCTGCTCGACCGCGACGCCGCGCTCGCGCACGGTGGCGAGGTGGCGGCGCAGTTCGTCGGGGGAGGTGATGCTGTTGTCCGTCATCGCGGCCAGCGGCTGATCGCCGGACAGCCGCGCGGCCAGGTCGTCCTCCGGGAGGGAGGCGAGCAGCATCTTGCCGACCGAGGTGCAGTGGGCGGGCAGCCGGCGGCCCGCGGCGGAGACCATGCGGACCGCGTGGGTGGAGTCGACCTTGGCGATGTAGATGACGTCCATGCCCTCGAGGATCGCGACATGCACGGTCTCGTCGCAGGTCTCGGCGACGCTCCGGGCCACCTGCTGGCCCTCGGCGGCCAGGTCGAGCTGCTCGGCGTAGCGGCTGCCCAGCTGGTACGGCCGCACCCCGAGCCGATAGCGGCCGGGCTGGTCGGGAACCTGGACCAGATAGGAGCGGGCGGCCAGAGTGGTCACCAGCTCATGGACCGTCGTACGGGGCAGTCCGAGCCGACGGGTGATCTCGGGTGCGGAGAGCGTGCCGTCCCCGTCCAGGAAGAGCTCGAGTATGTCCAGAGCCCGTGTCACCGCGGGCACCAGGCGTCCCATAGTGCTCGCCCTCCCCTTCTGGTTCAGATGGCAAGCGTTCGAGATTCCGGCCGGTGGCCGGTATCGCGAACACAGGTTATGCGGAGGGGACTTCCCCCGGCAATGGTCCGGCAAAGGCACGATGTGATGGGACGGGAAGCGCTTGCGCCACCGGACGGGGACGCCGCCCCCGCACACCACGGCACGGCGAGCCCGTACGCCACGGCACAGCGAGCCCGTACGCCACCATAGGAGCCATGGATTCCGCGCCCGGCTCCGGCTCGTTCGCTCAGCCCGACTCGTTCCCCGCCCCCTTCCCCTTCGTCCTCGTGCTGCTGCGCCGGATGGCCGACCATCAGCCGGGGCTGGTCGAGGACGCACTGCGCGAGCTGGGCCTCGGGCGTGCGGTGATGCGCGAGGCCAACCGCCGCTGGCAGGCCATGCAGCGCTCGCCGCGGCGGCGCTCGGCGGTGGCCCGCTACCGCTCCGTGCTGGGCCCGCCGGAGTCCACCGCCACCCGCCGGATCGGCGATCTGACCTGCGAGGCGCTGAGCTGGTCCGTGCCGCTGTGGCCGGATCTGCGGTTCGAGGTGCTCACCGCGCCGAACGGGGCGGTGTGGAACGAGTGGCTGGTGCGCGCTCCGGGCGCCCCCGGACCCCGGCTGCGTACGGCCGCCGACCTCGCGCCCTGGTCCTGCACGGTGGACGAGGTGGCGCGCGCCTTCGCGCCCGCGCGGCCCATGGAGGGCTCGGCGCCCACCCGCTGGCGGCTCGCCTTCGACGCGCCGGAGGCGGAGAACGGTGAACTCCGCCACTATGTGGCGGAGTTCACCTGGGGACTGCTCCAGCGTATGGAGGACGTCAGGCCAGCTTCGCCGACAGCGTGATCTCCGTACCGGCGAGCGCCTGGCTCACCGGGCAGTTCTTCTTGGCGTCCTCGGCCGCCGCGGTGAACGCGGCCTCGTCCAGGCCCTCCACCGTGCCCTCGACGGTGAGGTGGATACCGGTGATCCCGGTGCCGGGCTGGAAGGTCACCTCGGCCTGGGTGGTCAGCTGGGTGGGCGGGTTGCCCGCCTGGGTGAGGCCGTGCGAGAGCGCCATCGAGAAGCAGCTGGAGTGGGCCGCCGCGATCAGCTCCTCCGGGCTGGTCTTGCCGTTCGCCTGCTCGGCGCGGGACGGCCAGGAGACCGGCTGCTCGCCGATGCCGGAGGAGTCGAAGGTGACGGTCCCCTTGCCCTCGGCCAGATTGCCCTGCCAGACGGTGTGCGCGGTACGCGTCGTAGCCATGCTCGCTGTTCCCTGCTTCCTGTCGGACGTGCGGTATGCGTATACGGTTCGGTCGGAGATCCGTATACGGTCGGAGATGATCAACCGGCGGGGGTGCCACCGCTTGCGGTGGCACCCTGTCCGGAGATCGACTCCGAGCCTACGTTCCAGGCGACCATGGCCGGGCGACCATGCTCACTTCCCAGTCGACTGACGGTCGCGGTGTCGAGCCGGAAGAGCGCACCGGCGGACGGGGGCAGGCCCAGCCGCCGGGCGGTGAGCACCCGCAGCACATGGCCGTGCGCCACCAGCACCACATCGGCGCCGTCCGACGACTCCAGCTCGGGGGCGATCCGGGCGAGCACCCGGTCCACCCGGGCCCCGATCCGCTCGGGTGACTCACCAGGGTGGTCGGGACCGGCCGACGGCACGCCGTCGGTCCACAGGTCCCAGTCGGGGCGGGTGCGGTGGATCTCGTCGGTGGTGATGCCCTCGTAGCCGCCGTAGTCCCATTCGCGCAGGTCGGGCTCGACGGTCAGATCCTCGAGCCCGGCGAGCCGCGCGGTCCGCAGGGCCCGGTCCATCGGGCTGACCAGGATCAGCCCGATCTTCCGTGCGGCGAGCGGTTCGCGCAGGGCCCGTGCCTGCTCCTCACCGCGCGGGGTCAGGGGCAGATCGGTCCAGCTGGTGTGCTTGTGCGACCGGCTCCACTCGGTCTCGCCGTGCCGGACCAGCAGCAGCTCAGCCACGGCCGCCGGATGCCTTCTCCTCGCCCGCGACGCCCTGCTCCTTCTCCTCGTCGATGGCGTGCTTCTCGTTCGCCGCGGCGGCGATGGAGGCGCGCACCGTGTCCATGTCCAGGTCACGGGCCTGGCCGATGAGGTCTTCCAGGGCCGGCTCGGGGAGGGCGCCGGGCTGGGCGAAGACCGCGATGTTCTCCCGCACGATCATCAGCGTGGGGATGGACTGGATGTCGAAGGCGGCGGCCAGCTCGGGCTGGGCCTCGGTGTCGACCTTGGCGAACAGCAGATCCTGGTGGCGCTCGGCGGCCTTCTCGTAGACGGGTGCGAACATCCGGCACGGCCCGCACCAGGAGGCCCAGAAATCAATCAGGACGAATTCGCTACCGGACACGATCTCGTCGAAGTTGTCCTTGGTGAGCTCGACGGTGCTAGTGCTCATGCCTGCGTTACCCGCTTCCGTACGTCGGCAGATGCCACATGCACCGTAACCCCGCCGCTGCCCGCCGTTATTCCGCTCCGACGGCGGGGGGGGGCGGCGGCCCCACGGCTGCGTCGAGCGCTGGGGGGGTGTCCGGCGCACCACGGGGCGGATCCGCACACCGGTGCTTTCCCCTCCCCGCCCCTTCCCGATACCAGGGCCCCCGCCCCTGGACCCCGGGGGTCTGGGGCGGAGCCCCGGGCCGGGGGGAGCGGGTCCGGGGCGGAGCCCCTGCCACGCGGCGGAGCCGCATATCGACGCCACGGGAAGGGGCGGGGCCCCGGCCCGAGGCCTTGAGGCATAGCCCCGGCCCAGGATTCGGGGCCTGGCGCGGACCCCCACCCGAGCCCCGGGGCAGAACCCGCCCGAGGCCCGGGGCCTGAGGCAAAACCCCCGCCCGAGGCCTGGGGCGGAGCCCCGGCCCGGCGTCTGGGGCGAAGCCCCACCCGGAGGCTGAGGCAGAACCCCCGCCCGGGGTCTGGGGCGGAGCCCCGGGCTGGGGTCTGGGGCGGAGCCCCGGGCTGGGGTCTGGGGCGGAGCCCCGGGCTGGGGTCTGGGGCGGAGCCCCGGGCTGGGGCCTGGGGCCGGAGCCCCGGCCCGGCGTCTGGGGCGGAGCCCCACCCGGAGGCTGAGGCAGAACCCCCGCCCAAGGCCGGGGCAGAACTCCCGCCCGGGGTCTGGGGCGGAGCCCCGGGCTGGGGTCTGGGGCGGAGCCCCAGTTTCGGGAAGGGGCGGGGAGGGGAACAGGCCGCCGCAGGCGTCACGAGCCGCCGGACCCGCCCAGCTAGCCCGCCCGGAAGCGTATGCCCAGGTCGGCGGGGGTGAAGCGGCGTACGTCCCTGGTGGAGAGCCCGCGGTCGGTCCCCCGGAAGATCCAGAAGCCGCCCGTCCTGCCGCGGCCGTAGCCGGGCGCGGCGGCGACCACATCCTCGTGTCCGTCCCCGTCGACGTCGAGCAGCGGGGGCTGCGGGGCGAAGGCGTCGAAGCCGTACGGGGTGTGCCGACCGGGCACCCCCGGGGTGTCCAGGTCCAGGGACTGCTCCCCGCCGTGCCCCCGACCGTGCCCCCGGCCGTGCTCCCGGTACGGGCTCTTGGCCGGGTCGGGGGCGTACTCGCCGCCGCGCCCGTGCCGTGAGCCGGGCAGCAGCGTGAGCCGGCCGTTGCCGTTGTTCTTCTCGGGAGTGGCCACGACGAGGTCGGGGCGGCCGTCGCCGGTGATGTCGCCGACGGCCGGGGAGCCGCCGAACCCGTCCCCGCGCCGTGCGTCGTCACCAGGCATGCCCGGACCGGACTGATCGACGGTGAGATCCGCACGTCCCCGGCCCAGACCGGACTTGGCTCCGTGGACGACGGTCAGCCGTCCGGAGCCGCGGTGGCGGCCGGGGCCGAGGGTCCCCTGGCCGGGCGCGAGCAGATCGTCGACCCCATCGTGGTCGGCGTCCCCCGCCGCGGGCTCGCGCGGACCGTCCTCCGTGCCGAGGGCGTGGGCCAGGCGCGCCTCGGGCCTCTTGTCCCGCACCAGGCCCTTGGGCCCGCCGCGGTAGTGGGCGACGGGGGTGTCGAGGGGGGCGGTGTCACCCAGTTCCGGCTGGTCCGCTTGGCCGAGGCCGTAGCGGTAGGTCAGCACCACATCGGTGCGGTGGTCGCCGTTGAAGTCCCCGGCCGTGGCGGTGGCGGGCGCGCCGCGGTGGGGCCGGTCGGTGGGGCCCGCGGGGAGCGGGGCGGTACGGGCGGGGTGAACCTTCGCGCCGAACGGCCCGTACAGCACGCGTACGGCACCCCAGCCTTCACCCCTACGGTCACCCTTGCGATCACCGTTGCGTCCACCCTTGTGGTCACCCCGGCCGTCCACCCGGCCTTCGCCCCGGCTGTCACCCAGACCGTCCACCCGGCCGTCCGCCGCCGAGGCCAACAGGTCGGCCGCCCCGTCCCCGTCGAAGTCCCCCACGGCCAGCGCCAGGAATCCGGCCGCGCCACCGCCGAGCGGGCGCGGCGCGGCCAGCCCTCGGGGGCCGCCGCGCAGCACCACCGTCTCCCCCGTCCGCTCGGCCCGCGGCGAACTCCCGTGCCGGAACCGCGCCGTCACCAGGTCGGTGAATCCGTCCCGGTCGAGATCGGTGCGCAGCAGGGGGCCGACGTAGTCGTCGTCGGCGCCGTTCACGACGAGGCGGTGCCGCGGGTCGAGGCCGCGCGCCCCGCCGTAGACCACCGCGAGCCGGGCGGGCAGCGGTCCCCGGGAGGCGCTGGTGGGGCGGATGGCGGTGGCGAAGTCGTCGTAACCGTCGCCGTTGAAGTCCCCGAGCGAGGCACCGGCCGCCCCCTTGGTGGCCCCCTCCACCGGCCTCCGCCCCTCGTGGCCGCCCTCGCTGCACCCGGCGAGCAGCAGCACGGACACGGCCACGGACACCGCCACGGCGGCGACGGGAACGGACGAACGCACGGCGACACCTCGCAAGGCGGATCGAGCGGACGGGCTTCACCGCTTAAGACGGGCTTCACCGCTCAAGGACTCCAGGGAGCGCGCTCGGGTTGCCTCGCGGCCGCCCCCGCCAAATACACGCGACACCGGGCGCCGACCTTGCGATCATGACGCCTGAGGCCTGACGCCTGACGCCTGACGCCTGAGGCCTGACGCCTGACCCATGGCCCCTGGTCCCTGACCCGCGACGAGAAAGGGCGATGCACGATGCCGGCCATACCCGCCGACCCGACCGTGCTGCACCCGATGCCCGAGCAGCCACGGGTGGTGCTGCTCAAGCCGCTGATCACCTCGCCGCTGATCGAGGTCGGGGAGTTCTCGTACTACGACGACCCGGATGAGCCCACCGCGTTCGAAACCCGCAATGTGCTGTACCACTACGGGCCGGAGCGGCTGGTCATCGGGAAGTTCTGCGCGCTGGGCGAAGGGGTGCGGTTCATCATGAACGGCGCCAACCACCGCATGGACGGCCCGTCCACGTTTCCGTTCCCCATCATGGGCGGTTCGTGGGCCGAGCACTTCGACCTGATCACGGGTCTGCCGGGCCGGGGCGACACCGTGGTCGGCCATGACGTCTGGTTCGGATACCGGGCGATGGTGATGCCCGGCGTGCGTATCGGGCACGGCGCGATCATCGCCTCTGGTTCCGTGGTGGTGGACGACGTTCCCGACTACGGGATCGTCGGCGGCAATCCGGCCAAGGTCATTCGCCGCCGCTACGACGACCAGGACATCGCCAGGCTGCTGGCCCTGGCTTGGTGGGACTGGCCGATCGAGCACGTCACCGCCCATATCCGCACGATCATGTCCGGCAGCGTGGACGAGTTGGAGGCGGCGGCCCCGCGCTAGCCGCGCTGCGGTAGGAGATCTCCGAGGGGGGTTGCGCCTGCGGCGGGCTGCTCCCCTCCCCGCCCCTTCCCACAACTGGGGCCCCGCCCCAGCCCCCGCACCCGGGCCCTGCCCCAGACCCGGGCTCCGCCCCAGACCCCGGCCCGGAGTCCCACCCCGGCCCCCCGGGCCGGACCACCCCAGACCCAGATCGGAACCCCACCCCGGGCCCGGATCGGAACCCCGCCCCAGACCTCGGACCGAAGCCCCTCTCCCCGATCCCCGGATCGGAGCCCCGCCCCTCCCCGCGCCATCGCCATGCGGCTCCGCCGCGCGGCAGGGGCTCCGGCCCCCAGACCCCGGGGGTCCAGGGGCGGAGCCTCTGGTATCGGGTAGGGGCGGGGAGGGGAAGGACCCCGTGCCCCCCTTACGTCACCTCTCGAGGCTCATATACAGACGAGCCCCCCGCGGCCGAAACCCGACCCGCTCGTAGACGCGGCGGGAGCCCTCGCCCGAGTACTCCAGCCAGACCGACCGGGCGCCCCGGGCGAACATCGTCTCGGTCAGCGCGGCGGTGACCGCGGCGGCGATGCCTCGGCCGCGGAAGGCGGGCCGGGTGCCCACGCCCGCCAGTTCGGCGGTGCCCACGGCGGGAGCCGAGCAGGTGGCCCCGCCTGCGCAGCCCCCATCGGGCGCCCGGACGAACCGGACCGCACCCCCGCCCTCCTGGACGCGGCGCAGCCGGGCCGCCCCTTCCTCAGACGCGGCGAACTCACTGGCGAACGCCTCGGACAGCGCGGCGTCGATCGCCCGGTAGTCCTCGTCCGTGGCCGGAGCCGCCACCGGAACGGCCGCCGTGCCCCGCGGAACGGCGAGCCGTGCCGGGGTGCACACCAGATACGCGTGCGTGGCCTCCACGCCGAACCCCGCCTCCCGCAGCGCGGGCTCCACGCCGGGCGCGGCGTCCGGCGCGAACTCGAGCCGGGGCTTGAGCCCGCGTACCCGGAACGCCCCGATCAGCTCCGTGACGTCCCGGGCGGTGGGCCGGGCGCCGGGAAGCGGGGTCGCGTAGTTGATGTACGGGCTGGTGGTGCCGGGATCGAACCCCGCCACAAAGCCCCCGACTTCGACAAGCACGGGGCGGCGGCGAAGGTTGGCTACGGCGAAACTCTGGACGTCAGTGCCCATGGTGAAGTGACCTCACGGATCAACGCGGCGAGAGGCGATGCGCCGCGGAAGGAAGCGGTGTACGGATACGTGGGGCCGCCGTGAGGAAACGGGTTGTTGGCACCGATCGCTCAGTGCCGACGGCGGCCGCTGGGGGACGCCGAGTCCATTGGCTTCAGTCCTTTGACAGATAGTGGAATCGCCACGCGGAACTTAGCGCACAGCGTGCCCGGGTGACACATGGTTTTCGCGAAGTGGCACCTCCGTACTCACCCGGAGGATTGACGCGGACACACCACGACTCTACCGTCTCGTCACATCTCGGCGTTCACAATGAAACACCAACTTCATATACATGGACCACGGTCCATACCAACCCCCCACGGGAAGGCAATTCCCATGCGCATCCGTACGCTGCTCACCGCGCTGGCGACCGTCACCACCGCCATCGGTGGCCTGGCCCTCGCGGGCCCTGCCGACGCCTCCCCCACGGCGCGAACGGCCCCCACGGCCCGCACGGCCCCCGAGGCCCCCACGGCCGCCTTCGCCGACCCCTCGAAGGCGCCGGGCGGCAACTTCGACCTGTCCGTGTGGCAACTCCAGGAACCGGTCGGCTCCCCGGGCAAGCCGACGACCATCCCCTCGTCCCGGCTCCAGGGGGCGAGCGGATTCCAGGACGACTACTTCTACACCGACAGGCGCGACGGGGCGATGACGTTCTGGGCCCCCGAAAAGGGCGTCACCACCCCGAACTCCAACTACGCCCGCTCCGAGCTGCGCGAGATGAACCGCGACGGCAGCGCCGCGGACTGGTCGCTCGGCGGCTCGCACAAGCTTCAGGCGACGCTGCGCGTGGTGTCGGTGACGAAGAACGTCTGCGTCGGCCAGATCCACCTCGGCTCGGGCGGTTCCTCCACAAAGCCGCTGGTGGAGCTGTACTACCGCGCCAACGGCGACATCGTCCTCGGCACCGAGAACTCCCCCGACGGCGGCCAGACGCTGCACAACGTGGGACATGTGTCGGTCGGCAAGACATGGAACTACACGATCGGCGTCTCCGGCGGCGACACCATCGACCTGACGGTCAACGGCAGTACGACGCACTACGACATCCCGTCGTCCTTCTTCCCGTACAAGCAGTACTTCAAGGCGGGCTCGTACAACCAGTCGTCCTCCGACAGCACGACGAACGGAGCGCGCGTCGGCTTCTACGGGCTGACCGTCTCCCACGGCTGAGCCCCGAGGCCCGGCGGTCCTAGCCCGAGGCCCGGCGGCCAAACCCAAGGCCCGGCGGCCAAGGGAGCCGCCGGGCGTTGTCGCCCCGCCAGGCGTTGTCGCCGCTGTCCGCCGCTAGGACGCCCGGCCGCCGAAGACCTCGGCCACTTCCGGGATGCGGTCGATGTAGCCGTCGAGCAGCTTGCGGCCGACAGTCACCGAGTCGACCAGCGGGTGGAGGGAGAACGCCTTCGCGGCATCGGTCCGGGAGCCGGTGACAGCGGCGCTGATGGTGAGCCGCTCGACCGCCTTGACCTGCTGCATCAGACCGGTCTGGTGGAGATCGGGCTGGGTGATGGTGAGCGGGTGGACACCGTTCGCGTCAACGGTCACGGGCACCTCGACGACGGCGCCGTCGGGGAGGCCGGAGACGGTGGTCCCGTTGCGCACGTTGAGGATCATCGTGGCGCGTTCATTGCGGCTGATCGCGGCCATCACCGCGAGGGCGACCCCGGCATACCCCTGGTGCGCGGGGTCCGGCCGGAAGTCCTCGTCCGGTTGGGCCTCTCCCTGGACGGCGCCCTTGGCCTCCGCCATGTAGTTGGCGCTGCGGTCGGCGATGGTCTTCCGCCACAGCGACACGGCCGAGCCCGCGGCGGCCTCCGTCACCCGCTGGTAGAACTCCTGCTGCTGACGGGCGAGGAACTCGCCGCGGGTCTGCGGAGCGTCGAGGATGGACCGTACGGCCTCCCGGTTGAAGTAGTAGTAGTACAGGTACTCGTTGGGGATCACGCCGAGGTCGCGCAGCCACTCGCGCCCGAAGACGACGCCCTCCTCCAGGTCGCCGAGGCGCTGATCGTCGGCGAGCAGCCGGGGCAGGATGTCCTCGCCGTCGTGCAGAACGCGGCGCATCCAGCCGAGGTGGTTGAGACCGACGTAGTCGAACTGGGCCCGGGACGGGTCGAGGCCGAGGGTCGTGGCGATGCGGCGGCCCAGCCCTGACGGCGTGTCGCAGATGCCGAGGACCCGGTCGCCGAGGACGCTCTGCATCGCTTCGGTGATCATGCCGGCCGGGTTGGTGAAGTTGATGACGTAGGCGTGCGGGGCCAGGCGCCGTACCCGGTACGCGATGTCGAGCATGACGGGGATGGTGCGCAGCCCATAGGCCAAGCCACCCGGGCCGGTGGTCTCCTGCCCGAGGACGTCGAGGTCGAGGGCGACCCGCTCGTCACACATCCGTCCCGCCAGCCCGCCCACGCGGATGGCGGCGAAGACGAAGTCGCTGCCCTCCAGGGCGTCGTCGAGCGACGTGGTGACCGTCACCCTGGGCGCTTCGGCATGGCCGTCGGCGAACTGGGCGAGCACCTCGGCCATGGCCTTGAGCCGGGCCGGGTCGGTGTCGTACAGCCACACATCGTCGATACGGGGGGAGCCCTGATCGTGCAGCAGGGCCTGGTAGACGTATGGCACGCGGAATCCGCCGCCGCCGAGGACGGTCAACTTCATGCGAGTATCACCTTTCCGTCCGCCTCGCGGCAGAGCTGGAGCGTGTTGGGGTCGGCACCGCTGGTGGTGATCAGGACGTCGAGGTCGGAGAGCGAGCACACGCGCAGCGATCCGGTGCCGGGGAACTTGGTCTCGACGGCGACCAGGACGACCTTTCCAGCGGTCTCGATCATGGCCTGTTTCAGGGGGGCCTCAACGGCCATGTTGTCCACCACATGGCCGTTCGGCCGCACTCCGGTGCAGCTCAGGAAGAGCAGGTCGGCGCTGACCTGGCGGAGTGCCTGCTCGGTGAGGGAGCCGACCAGGGACTGATAGTTGCGGCGCAGCACGCCACCGAGCATCACCAGCCGTACGGCCTCGTCGTCGCGGAGTACGTCGAGCACCGGCAGGCTGCTGGTGATGACGGTGATCGGACGGCCCCTCAGCCGGCGGGCGATGGCCAGGGGGGTGGTTCCGATGTCGAGCACGATCACGCTGTCGTCCTCGACCAGCTTCACGGCCTCCTCGGCGATCGCCTCCTTCAGCGCCTCGTCACGCGAGATGACCAGGTTGAACGGGGTCTCGGGCTCCGCCTCCGCACCGGCGGCTTCCGCGGTCCCACGCGGCGACAGGGCCGCTCCACCGTAGGTACGGACCAGTTCACCGTTGCGGTCGAGGAGGATCAGGTCCCGGCGGATCGTGGATTCGCTGACCTGGAGGTTTTCGGCGAGCTCGCGTACCGAGGCCACCCCGGTCGACCGGAGTGACTCGACGATCTTCGCATGTCGTTTGCGTGAGGTCACGCATTGACGATAGCACCGCATGACTGAAGTCAGTCATGGAGCCCGAGAGACATTCTCGTTGCTGATCGACTCTTGTCATTCGGTAGGGGTGGTGCTCATAGTTGAGCACTTCACCGTGGTCGCACCGGAAAGAGGCGGTCCCCTTGCTCGACGTGCTCTTCGCCGGCGAGGTCTTCTGCGACCTCGTCTTCGGCGGCATGCCCCATCTGCCCACCCCGGGAACCGAGGTGTACGCCGACCGGTTCGCCGTCTCCCCCGGGGGAACCGCGAACCGCGCCGTCGCCGCCGCCCGCCTCGGACTGCGGACCGGGATCCTGGGGGTGATCGGCACCGACCTCTTCGGCGAACACCTCGCCGCCCGGCTCACGGCCGAGAAGAACCTGGACCCGACCTGGCTGCGCCGCGATCCCGCCGTGCACACCCCGGTCACGGTCGCGGTGACCCAGGAACACGACCGCGCCTTCCTCACCTACGAGGAGAAGGGGGCCCTGCGCCCCGAGGTGTGGGAGGGCGAGCTGCCCGCCGTCCGCTTTCTCCAGCTCGGGATCGGACGGCCGCTGCCCGCCTGGGCGGCCGAGTTCCGCGCCCGCGGCACCCGGGTGGTGGGCGGCGTCGGCTGGGACCCCACCGGCCAGTGGTCACGGGATCTGCTCACCCGGCTCGCCGAGGTCGACGTATTCGTCTGCAATGCCGTCGAGGCCACGAGCTACACCCGTACCGACACGGTCGAGGACGCCGTGAAGGTGCTCGCCGACCATGTGCCCGACGTCGTGGTGACCGATGGCGGGAACGGCGCGGTGGCGGTGGACGGCGCCACCGGCGAGCTGGTCCGGGTCGCCGTTCCCCAAGTTCCGGCCGTCGATCCCACCGGCGCCGGTGATGTGTTCACCGCGGGACTGATCACCGGCCTGAACCACGACTGGCCGCTCGCCACCCGGCTCCGCTTCGCCGGGCTGTGCGCCGCCCTGTCGGTGCAGAGCCTGGGCGGCGCGAACAGCGCACCGCGCTGGGAGGCGATCGACGCCTTCCTCGAACGCACCCCCCGGATCCCGGACGCGGACCTCATCCGCATCCGTTCGATCAAGCCGTAGCTCCCGCGTTCCGGGCGGTTCGGGTCGGAACGGCCGCGTCCCGCCGGACGACCGCGCCCCGCCACATCCGACCGACGCCGCCCCAGCCCCGTACCGCCGAACTCCCGGCCCCGGACCGGCCACACCCCCAGCCCCGTACGGACGAACCCCCGGCACCAACCGCACCCCCAGCACCAGCACCAGCACCAGGAGGACCACCCCATGGCCGAGAGAACCCCACGACGCCCCCGCCGGCGCCTCATAGCCGCGGCGGCGCTCGCCACCGGTGTCCTGACCGGTGTCGCGGCCTGCTCCCCCGGCCCCAGCGACGGATCGGCCACCGGCGCCAAGACCTCCGGCCCGGTCGCCACCGACCCGGCCAAGGCCGGGAAGGTCACCCTCACCGTGTGGGACCAGAACACCGACCCGGGCGCCAACGCCTCCACCGAGGCGCTCAACAAGGCGTTCATGGCGAAGTACCCGAACGTCACCATCAAGCGCGTCTCCCGGTCCTTCGCCGACCTCAAGACCACCCTGAAACTCGCGCTGTCCTCCGCCAACCCGCCCGACGTCGTCCAGGCGAACCAGGGCTACCCCGACATGGGCGCCTTCGTGAAGGCCAAGCTGCTCCAGCCGGTGGACCGCTACGCCAAGACCTACGGCTGGGACACCGCCTTCCCGTCCCAGCTGCTCGACCTCAACCGCTTCACCCCCGACGGCAAGACCTGGGAGACCGGCAATCTGTACGGCGTCTCGCAGACCGGTGAGATCATCGGCGTCTACTACAACAAGGCCAAGTTGAAGTCGCTCGGCCTGCCCGTGCCCACCACGCTCACCGGCTTCGAGAGCGCACTGGCCAAGGCCAAGGCGTCGGGCCTGCAACCCCTCTCCTACGGCGACGCCGACAAGAGCCCCGGCATCCACATCTTCGGTGTCATCCAGGCCCTCGCCGCCGGCAAGCCCGAGGTCCGCAAGCTCGTCTTCGACGAGGGCGACGCCAAGTGGACGGACTCCGGGACCCTCAAGGCCGCGACCACGCTGCGCCGCTGGGCCGACAAGGGGTATCTGGGCTCCGGATTCAACGGCAAGAGCAAGGACCAGGCCGTCGACTCCTTCGGCCGGGGCAAGTCCCTGTTCCTCCTGGAGGGCACCTGGCAGTCGGCCGTCCTCGCCCCGAAGATGAAGAAGAACGTCGGCTTCACCGCGCTCAGCCCGGCCGCCGGGCAGCCCCCGCTCACCCAGGGCGGCGAGGGCCTCGCATGGGCCGTGACCTCCAAGTCCAAGCACCCGGACGTCGCCGGCGCGTACATCGACTTCCTCGTCAACAAGAACGGCATGAAGGCCGCGGCCGCCCACGGCAACCTGCCGGCCCTTCCACCGGCCGACTACAAGCCGACACCCGGCACCGTCGACGCGGACATCCTCACCCGGTGGAAGGCGGTGAGCGAGAAGGACGGACTGCTTCCGTACCTCGACTACACCACCCCGACCTTCTACGACACCCTCACCGCCGCCGTCCAGGAGCTGACCGCCGGACACCTCTCCCCCAAGGCGTTCACCAGCCGACTCCAGTCCGACTACTCCTCCTTCCAGAACAGCAGGTAGACCCCCATCTCATGGCCGCCACCGCACATCGCCCGACGGCACGCAAGCGCCCGGCCGGTGCCCCCACCCGGGAGCCGGTCCGGCGCCGCGGCCGCGTCATCCAGTGGAAGGGCTACCTCTACGCCCTTCCCGCCCTGATCGTCCTCACGGTCTTCCTGCTGGTCCCGCTCGGCCAGCTGGTGCAGATCTCCCTCTTCCACTGGGACGGAATCTCCGTCTCCACATGGGCGGGGTTCGACAACTACGCCGAGATCGCCCGCGATCCGCAGCTGCGCGCGGGCTTCCTCCACTCCCTCGTCCTGATCCTGTTCTTCTCCGTCATCCCGATCGCGCTCGCCCTGATGCTCGCGGCGGTCACCACGCGGGCCGGCCGGCTGCGCGGCGTCTCCGTCTTCCGCGCGATGATCTTCCTGCCGCAGGTGGTCGCCATGGTCGTGACCGCCACCGCCTGGACGGCGATCTACGCTCCCGACGGCGTGCTCAACACCGCGCTGCGCGCCATCGGCCTCGAGGCGGTCGCCCGCCCCTGGCTCGGCGACTTCTCCACCGCCCTGCCAGCCGTCGGACTCATCGGCACCTGGCTGGAGATCGGCCTGTGTCTGGTGCTGTTCATCGCCGGTATCGGACAGATCCCGGCGGAGCTGTACGAGGCGGCGAAGCTGGACGGGGCGGGCGCGGTGCGGGAGTTCTTCGCCGTCACCCTGCCCGGACTGCGCGGGCAGATCACGGTCGCGCTCACCCTCACCGTGATCGCCGCCCTGCGCACCTTCGACCTGGTGTACGTCGCCACCCACGGCGGCCCGGGCAACGCCACCAGCCTGCCCGCGTACGAGGTCTACAACCGGGCCTTCGGCACCGGCCAGGTCGGCTCGGCCTGCGCCATCGCCGTGACCCTGACCGCGGTGATCCTCCTTCTCACCTTCCTGATCACCAAGGTCCAGCCACAGGAGGACGAGACATGATCTCCGGCCGCGAACGGGCGCTCAACTACGCCATCCTCACCCTCTTCGCCGCGCTGGCCCTGCTGCCGCTGATCGGCGTGGTGTCGTCCGCGCTGACCCCCGCCGCGGAGTCCGGACCCTCCTTCACCTGGCCCCACCACCTGGACCTCGGCAACTTCTCCACCGCCTGGCGCCAGGGCCACTTCGCCACCTACCTGACCTCCAGCCTGCTGGTCGCGGTCTCGGTGGTGCTCCTGACGGCCGTCCTGGCGATCCTGGCGGGCTTCTCCTTCGCGCACTTCGACTACCCCGGCCGATCAGCCCTCTTCTACGTCACCCTCATCGGGCTGATGGTGCCGCCCGAGGCCTTCGTCATCCCGCTCTACTTCAATCTGCGCGACACCGGACTCACCGACTCCTACTGGTCGCTGATCCTGCCGCAAACCGCCCAGTCCCTCGCCTTCGGCGTCTTCTGGATGCGCAACTTCTTCCGCTCGGTGCCGGTCAGCGTCATCGAGGCGGCACGCCTGGACGGGGCGTCCGACTGGCGGCTGCTGTGGCGGATCCTGGTGCCCACCAGCCGTCCGGCGCTGCTGACGATGGCGATGCTGGTGTTCATGTGGACCTGGAACGAGTTCCTGCTCCCACTGGTCATGATCACGGACGAGAGCAAGCGCACCGCACCGCTCGGCCTGGCCTTCTTCCAGAGCGAACACACCACCCAGTACTCCGTACTGGCGGCCGCGTCCATCATCGTCGCCCTGCCGGTCGTCGCCTCGTACGTCTTCCTCCAGCGGCACTTCATCTCCGGCATGCTCTCCGGCGCGGTGAAGGGCTGAACGAACGCCCAGGGCCCGGCGGCCGAGAGGACGACCGGGCCTCGGACAGCCACCTCAGCCGTCAGCCGACCGGAAACCGGGCCACCCAGCGCCGCTGCCAAGGCGTCTCGACGGCCCGGTGGTGATGGTGGGTGCGCGCCCAGGTGACAGCGTCGGCGGGGGCCACCCCCGCTAGGACGGCCAGGCAGGCGATGACGGTCCCGGTCCGGCCGACTCCGCCCCCGCACGCGACCTCCACGGGCGTGCCCGCCCGGGCCCGCTGGTGCAGTGCGCGAATCTGCCGTACGGCCAGGTCGCGGTCACGGGGCAGCAGAAAGTCGGGCCACTCGACCCACGTACGCTCCCACCCCAGCTCCCCGTCATGCCGTCGGCGCAACCGGCTGGACCCCAGATACAGCCCGAACCCGGGCAGCGGCCCCTCCGGCCGCGGATTCCGCAGCCCGCGCCCCCGAACCCATGAGCCGTCCGGCAGCCGCAGGGCACCCGCCAGCGGTGCGTCACTCATCGGTCCCCGCCCCCCGTCCGAAGCGCCCGACCACCCTCGGCACGGCGCCAATGTCCTTGCGCATGCGTTCACTCTGGCCGCGCTTCGCGCTTTTCGCAAAGGACTTGAGTCATGTGAGGATGTGCCGATGGTGTGGCTGGGGAAACGCGGGAGGCGAACGGCCGGACTCAGGTCCGCGGCGAGCGCGGCGCTGGCACTGGCGCTGGCCGCATGCGGCACGGGTGGCTCGGGCGACGGGAACTCCGGGGACCGTGAGGCGAAGTACAGACGCGTCATCGAAGACCCTCATCCGCGCCCCGCCGATGTCATCGAGGCGGCCGGGGCACCCGCCGACGTGGCCCGCGCGAGCGACGGCTCGCTGCTCCTGGCGTACGAGGCCGACAACGTCGAGGACGACGAGGGACCGGCCGCCACCGCATGGCGCGTCGTCGGCCCCGACGGCCATACGGTAGCCGAGCGCGCGGAACACGCGGACGCGGAGGATGCGCCGCCCGCGTTCAAAGGAGTCCGCGAGGGCTTCGTACGGGTGCCGCCGGGCGAGGGAGCGGAGGGGGCGTACGTCCTCGACGTACGCGGCAAACCGCACAAGGCCGTCATCACCGAGACCCCCTCGCGCACCCGCCCCGGCGATGTCCTGCTCACCGAACTGGAGCCGACCCTCATCTACCGCCCCGCCACCCGCACCGTGGCGCCCCCGGCCGGAGTGCCGGACTCCGCCATCCGCTTCGCCGTCGACGAACGGGGCACGGTCTGGAGCCTGGACCAGCCCCTGACCGACGACCCCAACCGCGTCGTACGGCAGCGCGACGGTCACACCCTCGGCTCCAGAGCCGTCCCGAAGCCGTACACGGGAGGCATCCTCGCCGCCCGGGGCGGCACCGCGGCGCTGTCCCTCATCCGGGGCGAGCACGTGCGCGGCCTGCTGCTGACGACGGACGACGGTGAACACTGGCGGACGGTCCTCGCCGGCGGAATCCCCTGGAAGGACCTCAAGCGCGACCCGGAGTCGCTGGTCCTGGAATCCCTCGCGGACGGTCGGCTGCTCGTCGGCGAGGAAGGCGGCCGCTACTGGCTCGCCGACGATCGCGCCAACAACGCCTTCCACGAATTGAAGACACCGGCGACGTTCACGTCGTTGACCGTCGACGGCACGACGCTCTACGGCATCGCGGACGCGACGACGGCGACGTACGACCTGGTGAAGGGCGAAGGGCTATGGATCTCTCGCGACGGCGGACGCGAGTGGCACCGCCACGAGCAACACGGATAAGGGCCCGGTGCGCGACGCGCGACCGCGCGCACGGGCGGACCACCGTGAGGCCCACACCCGGGCCCCGCAGTCAGCGAAGCAGGCACCGCGGAGCGTGATGGCGCAGGTTGGACGTCATTCGCCCGCGGCGTCCTCGGCCTCCCAGCGCAGCAGGTCGCCCGGCTGACACTTGAGCACCTCGCAGAGCGCGGCGAGCGTGGTGAAACGCACCGCCTTGGCGCGGCCGTTCTTGAGCACCGCCAGGTTGGCGGGTGTGATCCCCACGCGGTCCGCGAGGTCGCCCACGGACATCTTCCGCCTGGCCAGCATCACGTCGATGTCGACGACGATCGGCATCAGATCACCTCGTCCAACTCGGCCTGCATCCGTGCCGCTTCGACGTCGCGCGCGACGGCCTGGGCGAGCAGCATCCGCAGTACGAGCACGATGAGCGCGACCCCCAGGATGGCCACGCCAACCCCGCCCATGATGACGGTGACGCCCGGGTCGTCCCGCTGGCCCGGCGCGTTGATGGCCGTGACCGCGAACCACAAGAGGGCAGCCGCCACGATCGCGCCGACCACGGCGTCCACGTACCGGAAGGCGTCGTGGGAGAACACGGTTCCGCGTCGCACCATCGTCACCAGCCGCCACACGCTGACCAGGGCGACCTGGGCCGAGCCCATGCCCAGGACCGTGATCACGCGCAGCGGGGTCAGCGGCAGCGACCCGTCCTCCGGATCGCTCCCGCTGACCAACACCCACACCATCAACGCCTGCACGAACACGGTGCCGGCGAGCACCACCACGAGCACGGTGCGAAGCGCACGTACTGCCAGCTGTCCCATGCCCCATCCTCCCATCGAGTCGCGATGGAAATCTATCGAGAATCGATAGATGAATCAAGGGTTGATGGAGACGCTGAGTAGCTCGCGCCCGGCGGCAGCGTCAACGCGGCCGCCGACGGAGGCTTGGAACGCACGCGAAGAGCGGGCCAAGCGCTAGCCGCGCGGTCGGGCTAGGCGCCGTATCCGCCGTCGATCCTCAGCACCGCGCCGGTGACGTAGGAGGCCTGCGGGCTGGCGAGGAAGACGACGCCCGCGGCGATCTCCTCCGGCCTGCCGTACCGCCCCATCGCCGTGGTCGGGAGGAACATGGATGCGGCCGGGCCGTCGGCGGGGTTTCCTTCGGTGTCGATGAACCCGGGCTGGATGACGTTGACCGTGATGCCCCGGTGCGCCAGATCGCGGGCCGCGCCCCGACTGAAGCCCTCGAGGGCCGCCTTCGTGCTCGCGTAGTACGCCATCCCCTGGAAACCCGCCCGAGCAGCCGCACCCGAGCTGATGCTGATGATCCGCCCGCCATCGGGCAGCGACGGCACCGCCGCCTGGATCCCGGCCACCACGCTGGTGTAGTTGACGGCGAGCTGCCGCTCGATGGCGGCCTGGTCGACGAGCTCGCTGTCGACGAGGCCGCCACCACCCGCGGCCGCGTTGTTGACCAGAATGTCCAGCTTCCCGAACTGCTCGACCACGCGCCGGATCAGGCCCACCGCCTGCGTCGCGTCCGCCTGGTCGGCCTGGAAAGCCGCCGCACGCACCCCCTTCGCCTCCAGCTCCGCGACCACGGCCTTGGCTCGATCCGCCGAGGACGAGTAGCTGATCGCGACGTCGGCGCCTTCGTCAGCCAGCGCCAGCGCCGACGCCGCCCCGATCCCCCGCGACCCGCCGGTCACGATCGCGACCTTGTTGTCCAGCTTTCCCATGTGCTTCCCACTTCCCTAGGTGCAACGTGCCACGGAGTCCCTGACGGAGTTCTTGACCGCCCGGTCCACCATAAGCATGGTGGACCGCACGGTCAAGAATCCGTATCCTGTTCGCATGGCACGTCCGCGATCGTTTGACGAGAAGCAGGTGCTGAACGCCGTCCGTGATCAGTTCTGGGACGCCGGTTACGCCGCGACCTCGCTGGAAGACCTGATGCGGGTCAGCGGGCTGGGCAAAGGCAGCCTGTATGCGGCGTTCGGCGACAAGCGTCAGCTCTTCCTCCGGGTGCTGCACAGCTACACCGACGACATCCATGGCCATCTTCGGGAAGCCCTCGCCGAGGCTCCACGGGCCCTGGACGCACTACGCATGCTCCTCGAGCCGCCGATCGACGACCCGACCGGCGCCGGCACGCGGCGTGGCTGCCTGCTGGCCAACAGCACCTGCGAACTCGGTAACGCCGACCCGGAAGTCCTCGACCACGCCCACCGCACCTACGAGACGTCCACCGCACTGATCGGTGACTGCGTCGCCCGCGCCCAACGCGAGGGCGACCTACCGGCCGGAGCGGATCCGATCGCACTGGCGCGGGCCCTCCTGGCCGCGCAACAAGGGCTCGTGTTCATGAGCCGGACCGGGCTGGACACGGCCACACTCACTGCCACAGCACGATCGCTCGCGGCCCAACTCCTGCCGGACCACTCCGCCGACTGAACCGCCAACCGCGCGCTCAACCTGCTCGCAGACCTACTGGGTGGCCCCCGTATGGCCCCTGGATCTTGGTCTGAACGTATGAACGGGAGTCCCCGCGTCGGCGCGGCGACTCCCGTTCATATGTCTGCGCAGGTCAGGATGGGTCTGCCCGCGTAGTGCCCTGGTGGGGCGGGTGGGACTCGAACCCACGGCCGACGGATTATGAGTCCGCTGCTCTAACCGGCTGAGCTACCGCCCCGTAACGGCGCGTCGTACACATCTGCGCGCGCCGTCTGCCGCAGCATAGCCGCTCATACGATCTGCTGCTTCGGAGGGCCGATGCTGGGAGGCCCCCTGGCTGCGATCATGACGTAGATCACGTCCGGAGGGGGCCGGAAATGAAAAAGGACCCCACAAGGGGTCCTCCTCACTGCTCCCCCGACTGGACTCGAACCAGTAACCCTCCGGTTAACAGCCGAATGCTCTGCCAATTGAGCTACAGGGGACCGAGCTCCCCCGACTGGACTCGAACCAGTAACCTGCCGGTTAACAGCCGGCTGCTCTGCCAATTGAGCTACAGGGGATTGCTCCGTGTGCCGCGACCGTGGCCCCGCCCGGATCTCCCGGACGGCGTGCGCTCGCTGCGACACATACATTAGCGCAAGCAGGGGGGTGCTCCGCCAATCGGTTCGCCGCGTCCGTCCTCGGGCGAACCTCCGCCGATCCAGGGATGATCTTCTGGATGATCGTGGGTGATCTGCGGCGCGGGCGGGTAGACGTGCGGCACGACCCCGGGGTCCAGTTGTGAAGGACAGCGAGAAGGGCAGGTCGATGCGCTACCGGCTGACGTTCATCACCGGGATGGCTGTGGGTTACGTACTGGGCACGCGAGCCGGCCGCGAGCGGTACGAGCAGCTGCGCGCGTGCGCGCAGAAGTTCGCACGGAACCCGGCCGTCCGCAATACCGCCGAATCGGCCGCGCAAGGAGGCCGGCATGCGGCCGTGCGGGCGCTGGACAAGGTCCGGCCGCTGCGCGAGAAGATCGGGCAGCGGGGCCCCCGCGCGGTGGGCGAGGACGACTGGGGCACCAGCAACACCTAGACCCGGCGGTGGCATGATCTGATCCATGGGGATAGTCGCCGGGTTGGACAGTTCGTCCGAGAGCACACGAATCGTCGTCTGTGACACCGATACGGGTGCCGTGATCAAACAGGGGTACGCCCCGCATCCGGTCGGCGGCAGCGGCGATATGGACCCACAGGCGTGGCTGATGTCCCTCGGCGAGGCCGCCGAGGGCGGGCTGCTCGAGGGAGTCCAGGCCATCGGCGTCTCGGCGCAGCAGCACGGGCTGTTGGCGCTGGACGCGGGCGGGGTGCTGGTGCGCCCCGCGCTGGTGGGCAATGACAAGCGCGCCCAGTCCGCGGCCGCCGACCTCACCGAGGCGCTCGGCGGCCGTACCGCGTGGGCCCAGGCGGTCGGCGCCGTGCCGACCGCGTCGCAGCCGGTGGCGAAGCTGCGCTGGCTGACGCGGAACGAGCCGGACGCGGCACACCGCGTGGCCGAGCTGATGCAGCCCCACGACTGGCTGGTGTGGCAGCTGCTGGGGCGGCCGGTGCGGCGTACGACCGACCGCGGTACGGCCTCCGGCAGCGGCTACTGGTCGGCGGCGAACGGATCCTGGCGCCCCGACCTGGTCCAGCTGGCCCTCGGTCACCAGGTGCGGCTGCCGGAGGTCATCGGCCCGGCCGACGCCGCCGGGCACACCCCCGAGGGGCTGCTGATCTCCGCCGGTACGGGCGAGACCATGGCCGCCGCCTTCGGGCTCGGGGTCGGGGTCGGCGACGCGGTGATCTCCCTGGGCGCCTCCGGCTCGGTCTTCTCCGTCCACCATGAGGCGCTGGCCGATCCGACCGGCACGATCCTGTCGTACGCGGATGCCACCGGCATGCATCTACCGGTGGTCCATACGCTCAACGCGGTACGGGCGCTACGCGGTACGGCGGAATTGCTAAGCACGGATCTCGAGGGGCTCTCCGCGCTCGCGATGAAGTCCACCCCGGGGTCGTACGGGCTGGTGCTGCTGCCGTATCTGGAGGGCGAGCGGACCCCGCATCTGCCGCATACGGCCGGGACGCTGACCGGGCTGCGGCGCGAGTCGATGAAGCCCGAGCATCTGGCGCGGGCCGCGTTCGAGGGGATGCTGTGCGGGCTCGCGGACGCGCTGGACGTGCTGCGCGGGCGCGGCGTCCAGGTGCGGCGCGTCTTCCTGCTCGGACCCGCGGCCGACCTCCAGGCCGTCCGCGCGATCGCGCCCGCGGTGCTGGGCGCGCAGATCGTGGTGGTCCAGCCGGCCGACTACGCCGCGCTGGGCGCGGCCCGGCAGGCCGCGTGGGCGCTGGGCGTCTCGCACGGCACCCACTCGCCGCATGAGCCGCCGCGCTGGCCGGCCCCGGCGGGCCAGGTCTTCGAGCCGGGCGAGGAGCTGCCGGTGGGGCAGTCGGTGCGGCAGCAGTACGTGGCGGTGCGCGAGCAGATCCACCCCGGGGCCTTTGAGCCGGAGGCTTTTGGGTCCGGGGGCGTCGAGGCGGGAGCCCCGGAGACCGCGGGCCAGGGGACGGCCGACGGGTACGGGGCCGGTGGGTACGGGGCCATGTGAGGCCGTGGGATTCGGGCCGGGCGGGTCTCGGTCCGGCCCGCGTGGGCAGGGTCGGCGCCAAGCAGGTCGGAGGAAGTCCGCTACGGTTCGGGCAGCGCCCCGAAAGGGCGCGGGGCTGTGTCGATGTGCGACTCCGCCGCGCGGGCGCGACCAGCCACGACGGCGCCGCGGTCGGCCGACGACGCATCGCGGCACTTCCAGCGGAGCGCTTAGTCCAGATAGCCCCGCAGCTGATCGGCGAAGGCGTGGTCGCGAAGCTTGTTGAGCGTCTTCGACTCGATCTGGCGGATCCGCTCCCGCGTCACCCCGAAGATCCGGCCGATCTCCTCCAGCGTGCGGGGGCGGCCGTCGGCCAGTCCGTACCGCAGCTGCACCACCTTGCGTTCACGCTCGCCGAGCGTCGACAGCACGGCCTCCAGATGCTCGCGGAGCAGCAGGAAGGCCGCGGACTCCACGGGTGAGGCCGCGTCGCCGTCCTCGATGAGGTCGCCGAGGGCGACATCGTCCTCCTCGCCCACCGGCGCGTGGAGCGACACCGGCTCCTGGGCCAGCCGCAGCACCTCGCTCACCCGCTCCGGGAGCAGGTCGAGATGGGCGGCGACCTCCTCGGGGGTGGGCTCGTAGCCGCGCTCCTGGAGCATCCGGCGCTGGACCCGGACCACCCGGTTGATCAGCTCGACGACATGCACCGGGACCCGGATCGTCCGGGCCTGGTCGGCCAGGGCGCGGGACATGGCCTGGCGGATCCACCAGGTGGCGTACGTCGAGAACTTGTAGCCGCGGGCGTAGTCGAACTTCTCGACCGCGCGGATCAGGCCGAGGTTGCCCTCCTGGACCAGGTCGAGCATGGTCAGACCGCGGCCGACATAGCGCTTGGCGACGGAGACGACGAGGCGGAGGTTGGCCTCGATCAGCCGGCGCTTGGCCATCCGGCCCAGGACCACCAACCGGTCCAGATCCAGGGCGAGTTGGGTGTCGAGGTCGGGGGCGTTGCCGAGCTTCTCCTCGGCGAAGAGGCCCGCCTCGACCCGGCGGGCCAGCTCGACCTCCTCGACCGCGGAGAGCAGTGGTATCCGCCCGATCTCGCGGAGGTACTGGCGGAAGAGGTCGGCGGAGGGGCCGCTGGTGTCGGCGCGGGCGGGCGGCTCGATCGGTTCGACGGGCTCCACGGCCTCGACCGGGTCGACAGGTTCGGCGGACTCTGCGGGCTCGGCGGGCTCTACGGGCGCTGCGGGTTCCGCTTCGGGGGCTGCGCCGTCGGGCGCGGGGGCCGTGGCGGTGTCGGGGGCGAGCTCGGCCATGGGGTCCGGTGCGGCGTCCTGGCCGGTGTCCAGTACGCCTTCCGGGGCGAGGTCCGCCGAGTCCTCGGGCATGGCCGGCGCTACCGCTGTGGCGCGGGGCGAGTGGGGGGACAGGGGGTGCGCCGCGAGGGCCGCGTCGGTGAGGGTCTGGGTCTGCACGGGGGCGACCTCCAGGGTGATCGCTGCTGAGGGGGCAGAACGATCGGGTACGGCACGGCGGCCGCGCCGCCGTCCGTCCCGTACATCTTGAGCGACTCTGCGGGGGATTCCGGCCCTACCCGGCCAAGACCGCCGCGCTCCGAGGACTCAGGCACCGCATCCCAGTGTGGAGTACGACACAGGCCCGCCACGAGGGGCGTGCGGGCACTTTTTGCTCAGCGGCCCGTGACCGTACGACTACCCGGCGACTACAGCGCCCCCTCCGGCCCGTCCGCCGGAGCACGAACGCGCTGGCCGGAACCCATCCACCGGCCCTCGCCGCCCCCGGCCGCTTCCTTCTCCCCAAGCGCCCGCTCGTTCCTACAGCGCCGCCGCGCCCCGGTCCCGGAGGGCCTGGCCGTACTGCTGAAGCACCCACAGCTCGTTCTGCACGGCGGCGAGGTGGGCGGGGTCGGCATGCTGCCCCAGGCGCTGGAGGGTGCCCCGCACCTCGGTCACGCGGTGGTTCACCGCGGCCAGCCGGACGGCCACCAACTGCACGCCCGCGTACACCTCGTCCGGGTCCCGGCGGGTGTGCGGCGGCTCGACGGCGAGCTCGGTGACCATCGCCCGGACCGTGTCGTCGGGCGCCGCCTCCCGGACCCGGGCGAGATAGTCGTCGTCCGCGGCGGCCGCGCCGCCCGCGTCCTCGATGGCGCGGCGCACCGCCGCGTACGGCGGGGCGGTGAACTCGTCGATGCCGTAGGCGTCGAAGGCCGGGGAGACCAGATGGGGGTGTTGCAGCGCCAGCTTGAGCAGCTCGCGCTCGACGCGATGGGCGGGGCTGCGGAGGTTGAGGGCGGGACCGCGCGGAACCGGCGGCGCGCCCGCGTTGCCGGGGTCCCCGTTAGGCCCTCCGGGCCCGCCTGGGCCCCCGCCGCGCTGGTCGCCCCGGCCGCCGTACCGGGCACCGCCCGGGCCGCCGCCCCGCTGATCGCCGCGGCCCCCGTGCTCCGGGCCGCCCGGCCCGCCGTTCTGCCTGCTGCGGGCCAGCCCGCGCACCCGGCGGATGATCGACTGCTCCTCCGCCTGGGTGGCGATGCCGACCATCCCGATCAGCCGGATCGCATAGCGGTCCCGCAGCCCGGGGTTCTTGATCGCCGCGACGACCGGCACCGCCTCGTCGACCGCGGCGATACGGCCCTCCTCGGTGTCCAGGTTGTAGCGGGAGACGATCGACTTCAGCGCGAACGCGAACAGCGGGGTGCGGCTGTCGACCAGGGACGCCACGGCCTCGTCGCCGCGGGCCAGGCGGAGTTCGCACGGGTCCATCCCGTCGGGCGTGATCGCGATCGAGGTCTCGGCGGCGAACCGCTGATCGTCCTCGAAGGCGCGCAGGGCCGCCTTCTGCCCGGCCGCGTCGCCGTCGAAGGTGAAGATCACCTCCGCGCCCGAGTTGTCCATCAGCAGCCGTCGGAGGATCTTGATGTGGTCGCCGCCGAAGGAGGTGCCGCAGGTGGCGATGGCGGTGGTGACGCCCGCGAGATGGCAGGCCATGACGTCCGTGTAGCCCTCGACGACCACCGCCCGGCTGGACTTGGCGATCTCCTTCTTGGCGAGGTCGATGCCGTAGAGGACCTGGGACTTCCGGTAGAGCGGGGTCTCCGGGGTGTTGAGGTACTTCGGGCCGTTGTCGTCCTCGCGGAGCTTGCGGGCGCCGAAGCCGACGACCTCACCGGCGATGTCCCGGATCGGCCACATCAGCCGGCCCCGGAAGCGGTCGATCGGGCCGCGGCGGCCCTCCTGGGCGAGCCCGGAGACGATCAGCTCCTTGTCGGTGAAGCCACGGCCGCGCAGGAAGCGGACGAGGTGGTCCCAGCCGGCCGGGCTGTAGCCGACGCCGAAGTGCTGCGCCGCGGCCTGGTCGAAGCCGCGCTGGGCCAGGAAGGTGCGGCCGATCTCCGCTTCCGGGCGGTCCAGCTGCTCCACGTAGAACTGCGCGGCCACCTTGTGGGCCTCGACCAGCCGGGTGCGCTCGCCCTGCTGGCGGCCGGGGGTGTAGCCCCCCTCCTCGTAGCGCAGGGTGATCCCGGACTGGGAGGCCAGCCGCTCGATGGTCTCGGCGAAGGAGAGGTGGTCGATCTTCATGATGAAGTCGACCGTGTCGCCGCCCTCCTGGCAGCCGAAGCAGTAGTAGAGCCCCTTGCTGGGGCTGACCTGGAAGGACGGGCTCTTCTCGTCATGGAAGGGGCACAGGCCCTTGAGATTGCCACCCCCCGCGTTCCGCAGCTGGAGGTATTCGGATACGACGGCGTCGATCGGGACCGCTGCCCGTACCGCCTTCACGTCGTCATCGTTGATCCTGCCTGCCACGCCCGAATTCTACGGCCGGGGCCCGACAAGGCTGTCCGCCGCCTGCCGGACCCCGGCGAATGCCTGCCCGGGGCGCTACGGGAGCAGCGAGTTCAGCGGGACGGCCGGGTCGGCCAGGGCCGCCGGGTCGAGCTGCCGCCCGCCTCGGATGAGCCGTTGGATCGATTCGGTGACGTCCCAGACGTTGACGTTCATGCCCGCGAGCAGGCGGCCGTCGTTCAGCCAGAAGGCGATGAACTGCCGCTTGCCGACGTCGCCGCGCACCAGCACCTGGTCGTAACTGCCGGGCGGGGCGTAGCCGGAGTACTCCAGGCCGACGTCGTACTGGTCGGAGAAGAAGTACGGCACCCGGTCGTACGCGACGTCCTGGCCGAGCATGGCGCGGGCCGCCGCCGGGCCGCCGTTCAGCGCGTTGGCCCAGTGCTCGACGCGCAGCCGGGCGGTCGGCGGGAGCGCGGCCCGTACGGGGGTGCCCTCGAGGAACGCGAGCGGCGCGGAGGCCACGTCGCCCGCCGCGAAGATGTCCGGGTCGCTGGTGCGCAGCGAGGCGTCGACCGCGATGCCGCCGCCCGCCGCGCGGCCGACCACCTCCAGGCCCGCGGCCTCGGCGAGTGCGGTGCGCGGGGCGGCGCCGATGGCGGCCAGCACGCTGTGGGCGGGGTGCTCCTCGCCGTCGTCGGTGAGGGCGGCCAGCACCATGCCGTCCTGGCCGGTGATCTCGGTAAGGCGGGCACCGAAGTGGAAGCGGACGCCGTGCTCGCCGTGGAGGTCGGCGAAGAGGGCGCCCAGCTCGGGGCCGAGGACGGGGTGGAGCGGGGTGGGCTCGGGCTCGACGATGGTCACCTCGGCGCCGTAGCCACGGGCGGCGGCCGCGACCTCGAGGCCGATCCAGCCCGCGCCCGCGATGACCAGCTGGCCGTTGTCCCGGCCGAGGGTGGTGAGGACGCCCTTGAGCCGCTCGGCGTGGGCGAGCCGGCGCAGATGGTGGACCCCGGCCAGATCGGTGCCGGGGATGTCGAGGCGGCGCGGCTCGGCGCCGGTGGCCAGCAGCAGCCGGTCGTAGTGGACCCGGGTGCCGTCGCCCAGGGTCACGGCCTTGGCGGTGCGGTCCAGGTGGACGGCGGGCAGGCCGAGGTGGAGCTCGATATCGGACTGGGCGTACCAGGCGGGCTCGTGGACGAAGACGCTGTCGCGCTCCTGGCTGCCGGTGAGGAAGCCCTTGGAGAGCGGGGGCCGTTCATAGGGGTGGTCGCGTTCGTCACCGATGAGGATCACCCGCCCGGTGAATCCCTCCGCTCGAAGGGTTTCCGCGGCTTTCGCCCCGGCCAGGCCCCCTCCGACGATGACGAATGTCTGGTGTGCGTCCACCACTTGTGTCCTCCTCGCTGCCGAGCGGTGCCGAGCAGTTCCTCTATGAGTGCCTTACCCAGGGGAGCCTCCCGCACCGCGCGTGTGTCCGGAAGGGCCGGTAGGCCGTATGTGTGCACGGAAGCCGTATCCGGCGGGTGGCTTCGGGCTTCCGGCTACGGGCTACGGGCTCCCGGCTCCCGGCTTCCGCCTTTGGGCCCCCCGGCTTTGGGCTTCCGGCTTCCGGCCTCAACCGGTGAGCCGGGCGTGGAGTCCCCGGGCCGAGGTGTCGGTCAGGGAGGCGATCTGGTCGACGATGGCCCGCAGCCGGCCCCGGTCGTCCCCGGCCGCGTCGAAGAGCGCGCGGAACTGGGGGTCCAGGCCGTCGGGGGCGCGGGTGATCAGGGCCTCGCCCAGCTCGGCGATGACCACGCGCTGATCGGCCCGGACCAGCTCCTGGTCGGCGCGCTGGATCACATACCGGTCGGCGACCGCCTTGAGGACCGCGCACTCCAGGCGGGTGACGCGGGGGACGACCAGCTCGGCGTGGTAGCGGGTGAAGCGGCCCGTGCCGTACGCCGCGCGGGTGGCGCCCTCGGCCGCCAGACAGAAGCGGCCGATGAGCTGGCTGGTGGCGTCCTTGAGGCGGGCTTGGGCGACGGACGAGCCGTCGTAGCGGTGCGGCCACCACTCCTGGCCCAACAGCCGGTCGAGCGCCTCGGCCAGCTCGTCGGGCTCGGCCCCCGGGGCGTAGCGGTCGGCGGCGACGGCGAAGACCTCGTGGCGCTCGGGCTCGGCGAGCAGGCTCGCGGGGTTCAGATGGCCCGCGTGCAGCCCGTCCTCGACGTCGTGGACGGAGTAGGCGACATCGTCGGACCAGTCCATGACCTGGGCCTCGAAGGTCGTACGGCCCTCGGGGGCGCCCTGCCGGTACCACTCGAAGATCGGGACGTCGTCCTCATAGACCCCGAACTTCGGGGAGCGGGGGCTGTGCGGATGGCCGCCGCGCGGCCACGGGTACTTGGTGGCGGCGTCCAGCGCGGCGCGGGTGAGGTTGAGCCCGACGCTCACCGGCTCGCCGGTGCCCCGGTCGGGCACGAACCGCTTCGGCTCCAGCCGGGCCAGCAGCCGCAGCGACTGGGCGTTCCCCTCGAAGCCGCCGCAGGGCTCGGCGATCTCGTTGAGCACCCGCTCACCGTTGTGCCCGAACGGCGGATGGCCAAGGTCGTGGGCGAGGCAGGCCGTCTCCACCAGATCCGGGTCGCAGCCGAGGGCGGCCCCCAGCTCACGGCCCACCTGGGCGCACTCCAGGGAGTGGGTCAGCCGGGTGCGGGGCGTGGCGTCGAAGGCCGGGGCGAGCCCGGCCGGGCCAGGGTCGGTGGCCGGTGCGGCGGGCACCACCTGGGTCTTCGCGGCCAGTCTGCGCAGCGCGGCGGAGTGCAGCACCCGGGCCCGGTCCCGCTGGAAGGCGGTCCGGCCCGGCCGCTTGTCGGGCTCGGGCGCCCAGCGCTCGAGGTCCGCCGCGGCATAGCCGGGGACACGGCGGGGACCGGCCTCGGGGACAACACCGGTCGATGCGGCACCGGCCGGGAGGGCACCGGCTGAGGCGGCGCCAGTCGAGACGGCCGGATCCGGCTCCGGCTCCGGCTCAGGGGGTGCGTTGGGACTCATACACCGACGGTAGCCGCCGGGTGTGACAAGGGCGCAGAGGCCAGCGCCTGTTCGTAACGGCGCAGTACGAGACGCGCCACCGCCGGATGGGCGCCGAGCGGGGCGGCCGCGAGCCCGGGGGCGGCGCTCGCGCACTGGGCCGCGAAGCGGCCGGGCGCGGTGAAGTAGGAGGCGACCGCGATCCGGTCGTGGCCGAGCGCGGCCAGTTCCCGTATGGCCTCGGGCACGGAGGGACCGGAGCCGGAGGCGAAGCCGGGCAGCACGGGCACCCCGCCGAGCCGGGCGCTGAGCAGGGCGGCGGTGCGGGCCGTGTCGACGGCCGCGTCCGGGTCGCGGGAGCCCGCGGCGGCGAGGACGACGCCGCTGCCCGTCCCGTGCGGAACCGCGGCGCGTCGGCCCGCCTCCGCCAGCCGGGCGTGCAGGGCCTCGGCGAGCAGCGGGTCCGGGCCGAGCGGGGCGGCGATCCGGGCGGTCAGGTGGGACGCGGCGGCGACGGCGTCCGGGATGTCCCGTTTGATGTGGTGGCCGCGGCTCAGCAGCAGCGGGACGAGCACCGCCTCGCCGCGCAGCGCGGCCAGTGTGTCGGTCAGCAGCGGCCGGTTGAGCTCGATATGGCCGAGGCGTACGGGCAGCCCGGGGCGGAGCGCGCGGACGCGGTCCAGGAGGGCGTTCACGGCGCGCGGCGCCTCGGGGTCCCTGCTGCCGTGGGCGACGGCGACGAGCGTCGGCGGGCGATCGCGGCCGCCCCGGGGGACGCCGTGGGGGCCCAGCCGGTCGAGCTGGGTGGTGAGCTGGGCGGTGAACCGGGTCATGATCTGCTGGGCACTGTCGAAGTCCGCCGTGCCGTCGGGGTCGTGAGGGCCACGAGGGCTATGAGTGCTACGAGGGCTATGAGCGCCACTAGGGCCAGGTGGACCGGGAGGAGCGGAGTGGGGCGTCATGGCGAGAGCCTGGCAGCGGCAGATTGCACCGCCGTTGCGTGGCCGTCACGAGTGATTGCGTCGACTTCACCGGCCGTCCGGCGCCGCGCTGAGGTCCGCTTCCCGCAGGCGTAATGCGAGGTGACGCGGGCTGTAACACGGCCGTAGCACGCTCCTTCACATGGCGCACGTTCCGGTTCCCGGGGAGCACTCCCCCGCCTCCCCCGCCTCCTCCGACCCCGTCGATACGCACTGCCCTTACTGTTCGCTCCAGTGCGGTATGGCGCTGCGCCCGGTGCCGCCGGGCGGCGAGCCTGGTGACAGGCCGGGCGGCGAGCCTGGTGACAGGCCTGCTGACGGGCCGGGTGACGGGCCGGGCGGTCGGCCGGTCGGTGTCGAGGTCGTCGAGCGCACCGCGTTCCCCGTCAACCGTGGCGCGCTGTGCGGTAAGGGCCGCACAGCGCCCGCCGTGCTCTCCTCCCGGGTGCGTCTGACCGAGCCGCTGGTCCGCCGCCCTGACACCGGCCGGCTCGAACCGGCCACCTGGGAGGAGGCCCTCGACCGGATCGCCGAGGGCCTGGAGTCCACCCGCCGGGCGTACGGCCCCGACGCGGTGGGCGTCTTCGGCGGCGGCGGGCTGACGAACGAGAAGGCGTACGCGCTGGGCAAGTTCGCCCGGGTGGTGCTCGGCACCTCCCAGATCGACTACAACGGCCGGTTCTGCATGTCCTCGGCCGCCGCCGCCCATCAGCGGGCCTTCGGTCTTGACCGAGGGCTGCCGTTCCCGCTGGCGGACGTGGCCCGCACCGGATGCGTCGTCCTCGTCGGCTCGAACCTGGCCGAGACCATGCCGCCCGCGCTGCGCTATCTGACCGAGCTGAAGGAGGCGGGCGGGCGGCTGATCGTGGTCGATCCCCGGCGGACCCGTACGGCCGAGCAGGCGGATCTGCATCTGGCGCCGCGCCCCGGTACCGACCTCGCGCTCGCGCTGGGGCTGCTGCACCTGGTGGTCGCGGAGGGCCGGGTGGACGAGGAGTTCGTCGAACGGCGCACCAGCGGCTGGCCCGAGGCGCGGGCCGCCGCGATGGCCCACTGGCCGGAACTGGTGGAGCGGATCACGGGCGTCCCGGTTCCCGAGCTCCGTAAGGCCGTCACGATGTTCTGCGACGCCGAGAGCTCCATGGTGCTGACGGCCCGGGGGCCCGAGCAGCAGTCCAAGGGCACCGACACCGTGGGCGCGTGGATCAACCTGTGCCTGGCCACCGGCCGCGCGGGCCGCCCGCTGTCCGGCTACGGCTGTCTGACCGGCCAGGGCAACGGTCAGGGCGGCCGCGAACACGGCCAGAAGGCCGATCAGCTGCCCGGCTACCGCAAGCTGGACGACCCGGCCGCGCGCGCCCATGTGGCGGCCGTGTGGGGCGTCGAACCCGACGACCTCCCGGGGCCGGGGCGCAGCGCCTACGAACTCCTGGACGCGCTCGGACGGGACGTCCGGGCGCTGCTGCTGATGGGGTCCAACCCGCTGGTCTCCGCCCCGCGCGCGGCCCATGTGGAGTCCCGGCTGCGGTCCCTGGACTTCCTGGCGGTCGCGGACGTCGTGCTCTCGGAGACCGCCGCGCTCGCCGATGTGGTGCTGCCGGTGGCCCAGTGGGCCGAGGAGACCGGGACCATGACCAATCTGGAGGGCCGGGTCCTGCTCCGCCGGGCGGCCCTCACCCCGCCACCGGGCGTCCGGACGGACCTGTGGGTACTGAGCGGGCTCGCGGCCCGGCTGGGCTGGGAGAAGGGATTCCCCACGGACGCGGAGGAGGTCTTCGAGGAGCTGCGACGGGCCTCGGCCGGGGGCCCCGCGGACTACTCGGGCATCACGTACCGGCGGATCGCGGAGGAGGACGGGGTGTTCTGGCCCTGCCCGGAGAGCGCGGAACGGGACGGCCCGGAGGGGGCCGACTCCGTGAGCCCGGCCCACTCCACACCGGCCGAATCCGGGAGCTCGGCCGACTCCGTGAGCCCTGCTGACTCCGAACCGGCCGACTCCGTGAGCCCGGCCGACTCCATCCCGGCCGACTCCAGAACCGCGAGTCCCCACCCCCACCCCGGCACCCCCCGCCTCTTCCTCGACCGCTTCGCAACGGACGACGGCCGGGCCCGCTTCGCCCCCGTCAGCCATCGCCCGGCGGCCGAGGAGCCGGACGCGGAGTATCCGGTGCTGCTGACGACGGGCCGGGTGCTGGCCCAGTACCAGTCCGGCGCCCAGACCCGGCGCGTCGGCGAGCTCAACGAGGCCGCGCCCGGCCCCTACGTCCAGCTCCACCCGCTGCTCGCCGAGCGGCTGGGAGTGGACGAGGGCGCGCCGATCGCGGTGGTCTCCCGGCGCGGCCGCGCCGTGGCCTCGGCCCGTATCAGCCGGGACATCCGGCCGGACACGGTGTTCATGCCGTTCCACTGGGCGGGGCCTGGGCGGGCCAACACCGTGACGAACCCGGCGCTGGATCCGGTGTCGCGGATGCCGGAGTTCAAGGTGTGCGCGGTGCGGCTGGAGCCCGCCGAGGGCTGACCGCCTCCGGTCGGCGTCAGCTCCAGCTCTCGACCTCCTTCAGGTACGCCGCCCGTGTCTCCTCGTCCAGGAAGGCGGCCTGGAAGGAGTTGCGGGCCAGGGTGCGCAGGGTGGCCTCGTCGAGGCCGAGCGCGTCCCGTACGGCGGTGTAGTTGTCGCCCACGTAGCCGCCGAAGTAGGCGGGGTCGTCGGAGTTGACCGTCACCAGCAGACCGGCGTCCAGCATCGCGGGCAGCGGATGGTCCTCGAGGCGGTCCACGACGCGCAGCCGGACGTTCGACAGGGGGCAGACGGTCAGCGGGGTACGGTCCGCGACCAGCCGGGCCACCAGCGCCTCGTCCTCCAGGCTCCGCACCCCGTGGTCGACGCGGTCCACGCCGAGGACGTCCAGCGCCTCCCACACATACGCGGGCGGCCCCTCCTCCCCCGCGTGCGCGACGCACTTCAGCCCGGCCCGCCGCGCCAGCTCGTACACCTCGCGGAACTTCGACGGCGGGTTCCCGACCTCCGCCGAGTCCAGGCCGACGGCGGCGATCCGGTCCAGGTGGGGGCGGGCCGCCTCGAAGGTCGCCAGGGCCGACTCGGCGCTCTCGTCGCGCAGGAAGCACATGATCAGGCGCGTGGTGATGCCGTACGCGCGCGGCGCGGCGTCCAGTGCGCGGCCGATCCCGCGGATGACCGTGTCGATCTCCACGCCGCGCGCGGTGTGCGCCTGCGGGTCGAAGAAGATCTCCGCATGCCGCACGCCCTGCGCACGGGCGCGGGCCAGATACGCGTTGGTGAGGTCGGCGAAGTCGTCCTCGGTGCGCAGCACGGTCATCAGCGCGTAGTAGAGGTCCAGGAAGTCCTGGAGGTCGCCGAAGGAGTACGCGGCCCGCAGCTCCTCCTGGGTGGCGAACGGCAGCTCGACCCCGTTGCGCCCGGCGAGCGCGAAGGCCAGATCGGGCTCCAGGGTGCCCTCGATATGGAGATGGAGCTCTGCGGTGGGGATCGGGGGCATGGCGGGGATCACCTGCTGGTTTTCGCTGACGGGGGAGGACGTCACCCTATCCGGACGGCGGACCCGCCCGGAGCGATAGGCTCGGCGTCGCCTCTGATCCCCATGCCGTCGCTGACCCCGGACGCGCTCCGGGTGGCGGTCGCCCAGATCGTTCCGAGCCGTCTCCCGGAACTGAACGAGCATCTGGCGAGCGCGGCAACCAGTGCACAGCGCACGAGCAGCGTGGGACCGCTGCGAGCCTTCACCGCGCATTGGGGAACCGTCGTCAACATCGAACGCTGGCCACAGCGCGGCGGCAAGCGAGATCGGCCGCATCCTCCGAACCGCAGCCGAGGAGATCGGTGCATGATGCCTTCCTGGATGTGGGACTGCTGTACTTCCTGCCGGTGCCCAGTCAGCAGCTGATCGCCGTGGTGCGCGTCACCTGGGCCGGGTGAGGCAACCGCCGCTCCCCTCTCCGGCGTCACACAGCGCGAGCTGATCAGCGAGGCGAAGAGGGGGAGCACATGCTGGGGTGGGTGCGGGGGCGGTTGCCCAGGACGCGGCGGGGGTGGCGGCGGCTGGTGCAGGGGGGCGTCCTGGTCTGCGTACTGGCCCTGCTCCCCGCGACCTGGCTGCGGCTGAGCACGGACGACCGGATCCATACGGTCGCCGATGTGCCCTCGGCCCCGGTCGGGGTGGTCTTCGGGGCGGGGCTGTGGAACGGGGAGCCGTCGCCGTATCTGGCGCACCGGCTGGATGCCGCCGTACGGCTCTACGAGGCCGGCAGGGTCCATGCGCTGCTGGTCACGGGCGACAACAGCCGCCATGACTACGACGAGCCGGACGCGATGCGCGCGTATCTGGTCAAACGCGGGGTCCCGGACCGGCGGATCGTGAGCGACTTCGCGGGGTTCGACACCTGGGACTCCTGCGCCCGGGCCCGGCGGGTCTTCGGGGTGCGCAAGGCGGTGCTGGTGAGCCAGGGGTTCCATGTCCGCCGGGCGCTGGCGCTGTGCGGGGCGGCCGAGATCGACGCGTACGGGGTCGCGGTCGACGAGCCGCACGATGCGACCTGGTACTTCGGCGGCACGCGGGAGGTCGTGGCGGCGGGCAAGGCCGCGCTGGACGCGGCGTTCGAGCCGGATCCGCACTTCCTGGGGCCACGGGAGCGGGGGATCGAGGAGGCGCTGGCGGAGCGGGACTCGGGCGCGGCCTCGCATTGAAATGCGGCCCCGGATCTCTCCGGGCCCGCGCACCGGCCCTCGATCGCCGTCAGCCGATGGTCGTCTCCGACACCACCCACGCCAGGTAGTCCTCGCTGCCGTTCACGATGGGCGTCGCGATGACCTCGGGGGTCTCGTAGTCGTGCGCCTCGCGGATATGCGCCTCTAGCTCGTCGTAGCGCGCGGCGGTGGTCTTGAACAGCACCTGCCACTCGGCCGCCGTCTCGACCTCCCCCTCCCACCGGTACACGGATGTCACGGGCTGGCTGATCTGCGCACAGGCCGCCAGCCGGGCCTCGATCGCCCCACGGGCCAGCGCCTCGGCCTTCTCGGGGGTGTCGGTGGTGGTCAGTACGGTCAGGTAGTCGGCCACTGCTGCGGTACCTCTCTCCACGGGGTGGTCGCACGGGCGGTTGCACGGCGCGGCTGCACGGCGCGGCTGCGGACTGGCGCCCACCACGCTAGCCGGTGAGGATTGAGGGAACCCGCCGACGATCAGACCGGACCGATCGAGGGGCACTCATGGATGACCTCACCACGCTCGCGCGCCACCATCTGGACCAGGCCAAGGCCGATCCGCACGGGCGCAGCGCACATCTGTTCCTGCACGACGGCCCGCTGCGGCAGAGCGTGATCGCCATGGTCTCCGGCTGTGAGCTCAACGAGCACAACGCTCCCCCGGCGGCCAGCCTCCAGGTGCTGCACGGGCATGTACGGCTGACCGGCGGCGGTGACCGGCTGGATCTCATCGCGGGCCAGGTGCAGGAGTTGCCGCACGAACGGCACGGGTTGCGGGCGCTGGAGGACTCGGTGGTGCTGCTGACGGCCGTGACCGCCACGCATGGGTGCCCCACCCCTTACGAGGACGCGGCCACCGCCTGACGACGACCGGGCCCCGGGCGCGCCCGCCGCGCTGCCTGCGGCGCGGGCGGGGTCTGGGGCGGAGCCCCAGTTGTGGGAAGGGGCGGGGAGGGGAGCAGCACGCCGCAGGCGACCCACCGGGCAGGCTTAGTCGCCGCCTCCGCCTCCGCCGCCACCGCCACCGCAGGAGTGGTGGCCGCCGCCGTAGTCGCCCCCGTGACCGCCGTGACCGCCGTGGCCCCCGTAGTCGCCGCCGTGGCTCCCGCCACGGTCGTCGCCCCACCCGTGCGCGGTGTAGAAGGACTCCTGGTCGAGGTACTCGGGGTCGTAGGCGATGAGGAGGTTCCGGTCCCAGTAGGCCGGGTCGCCGGTCGGGATGGGTATCGCGTCGCTGACGGCCCTGCGCCGGGCCGGTTCCGGGACGACGACGGGGCCGTAGAAGACGTACGAGGGGAGCGCCCCCTCCCGCACGGCCGCCGCCACGCGGCGCCTGCCCATGCGGGTGGGGCGCCCCCGGAGCCGGGTGAGCAGCCCGTCGGCGGCGAGCCGGTGCCGGATATCCGCCAGTTCGGGTCCGTCGAGCAGCGCGGGGATCACACGATCCACCGGCTTCGAGCGCGGGCACAGCGCGACAAGCGCGCGCTCTACCGGGTGCTCGGCCCCCTCCCCCGCCGTGGCACGGATCCGGGAGCGCCGGAGGGTGATCACATCCCGCTCCTGGAGCGCTATCAGGAGGGTCTGGATCACCCACGGCCGCCCGCCCACCAGATAGGCGATGTCATAAAGGTCCGGGCGTCTCGTCATGGCACACATCGGAATGCCCCCGTCCATCCGTGCCCATCCATGTCCATCCGAACTGCTCAAGTAACGTCAGTTTTGTCTTTCTGGACCGTGATGAACCCCGATGAGTGCCATTTCAGAGCATAATTTGAGCTTTCGTCCCCTTATTCATTCGAATTACTCGCTCGAAGTCGTGATGGACACATCCGTCGACGGACCGGCGCCCGTGGCGCTCAGTGCCGCGACCGAGAAGGTGTACGCGGTGGCCGGGCGCAGCTTGCCGATCACCCGCAGCATCCCCTTGGCCCGGGGCTGGGAGACCAGGACGTCGCGGCCGGTCACGGCGATGCCCCGGCCGTCGGAGACGGTGATGCGGTAGCCGATGACCGGGGTGTCGCCGGTGGTCTTGGGCGGCGTCCAGGACACCGTCGCGGCCGTGGCATCGGCGTTGGCCTTCACACCGGTGGGGGCGCCGGGCGGGGCGCCGGGCGGGGCGCCGGGCGGGGCCCCGGGGCCGCCGGCGGTGGGCGTCACGGGGGCCGCGGGGAGGGACACCTCGCTCGCCCCGGCCTCGTTGCGGGCCGTGACGGTGACCGCGTACGGCGTCCCGTTGTCGAGCCCGCGAACGACCGCGTAGGCGGTGCGCTTGAAGTCGGCGGCCGGGACGGTGGTGGAGACGGACCGCGAACCGCCCGAAGCGGTCACCGTGTACGACGTGACCGGGGAACCACCCTCGACGTACGACGGGTTCCAGGTGACGTACAGCGAGCCGTCCGCCGCGAAGTCCCCCACGCGGGTGGGCGCTTCGGGCACGGAGTCGGCGGCGAACGTGCGGCCGAGCAGCCCCCGGTAGGGGGGTTCGAGCCCGGCCCCGGCCACGATGTCGGCCGGCGCCTTGGACGGATCGGCCAGGATGTGGTTGCCGCTGGTCACCACGCCCTTGTCGTTCCCATCGGGATCGCCCTGCTCCCAGTAGTTGCCGACGATGCGGGTCGGGTCGTTGTTGCCGAGGTCGTCGCGGTAGTCGACATGGGCGCTGAGGACGTTGGCCTGAGCGCCGTAGAGGACGTTGCCCTCGACCGTGACATAGGTGCAGCCGTTGTCGGTGTAGACGGTCCGGCCCAGCCCCCACCCGTCGTGGATGACATTGCCGGTGATCTTCTCGCCGTTGTCGAGGGAGCTTCCGGTGAGGCCCTGGGTGTAGACGCCGGCGCCGTCGTCGAGTGCCTGCATGTAGTCGAAGACGAGGTTGTTGGACACCCTGTTGTCGCGGGAGACATTGGCGGTTGCCGGTTTGCCGATCTTGTCGGGCCAGCCGCCCCAGCCCATCGAGATCGCCGAGTAGGCGACATGGTCGATCTGGTTGTGGGCGATGGTGTTGTCCTGGGTGTAGCCGTTGAGGATGGCAACGCCGCCGTGGTACTCGCGGGGCAGCGCGTAGAGGTGGTTGTTCGTCACCGACACCTCGCGGGTGAGGTCGGCGTCGCCGCCCGGCCGCGGGGCGTCCACCCCGCCGATCTCCATGCCGTTGCCGGAGATGTCGGTGAAGACATTGCCGCGTACGGTCGCGTTCCGCGTCCCGGTGCCGAGTTCGAGCCCGGCCGCGCCGAGGTGGGTGAACGCGTCGTCGGAGAACTCGATGTCACGGCCGTGGCTGATGGCCACGTTGCCGGGCATCTTGGTCCAGGACGCGTACGGGCAGGTGCCGCCCGGGGTGTACTCGCACAGCCCCTGGGTCTTCCAGCCCTCCGGGCCGGTCACCGTATAGCCCGCCTGCACCTCGGAGAAGCCCTCGGGCGAGGAGGGGGTGAGCCAGGTGGCGTACGAGAACTCGATACCGCGCAGGGCGATGTCGTGCAGCGGCGCGCGCCCGGTGCCCCGTCCGTCGACCAGCTTCTCCAGGACCGGCGCCTCCACGTCGGCGGTGCGCGGATTCTCCCCGGAGCGCGGGCGGTAGTAGACGGTGCGGGTGTGCCGGTCGAGGTACCACTCCCCGGGCTGGTCCAGGACCTCGAAGGCGTTCTCGACATAGCCGGGCAGCGCGCCGCTGGTGAGCTTGGCCGGACCGACCATGTTGATGCTGCGGCCGGGGATGTCGGGGAACTCCACGCGCCTGGTGGAGTTGTCCCAGCACGGCTGGGCCATGGTGACTGTGGTGCCGGTCATCGAGCCGATGGGGCAGCGCGGTTCGGTCCACGGGCCGAGTCCGTACTGCTGGATGTTCCACAGCGCCTCACCGCTGGGATAGACGAACTCGATGTCCGACGGATTGCGCCAGCGGGCGAGGGTGTCGGCGGACGCGGTGTAGCCGGTGTCGGTGGCGGTGAGGGTCACCGGGACCGGCCCGCGCGCCCGCTGGGCGCGGACGCCGTTCACATACAGCTGCCGGGTGTTGTCCAGCCCGGCGGGCGCGGGCGCCGACCACAGCCCGGCGCGACCCTTGACCGGCCGCCAGCCCCGGACCGCCCGCCCACCGCTGAACACGGCGCCCCGGCTGCCCTGCCAGATGACGCGGTGGCCATTGCCCCCGGAGTCACGGGCGTCGAGGACGAGCGGACGGGTGAGGCGGTACGTGCCCGGCGCGAGGTGCACCGTAAGGTCGGCACTTTGCCGCGGGACGCGCTTCCGTACGAGGTCGCGGGCGCGCTCGGGGGTGCGGACGGGGGCGGCGCGGGTGCCGGGGGCGCGGTCGTCGCCGTTGGGCGCGACATAGACATCGGCGATATCGGAGACATCGGCGACGGGGCGGGGCCCGCGCGCGACGGCGTCGGCGGTGCCGCCGAAGGCGGCACCGAGGGTGGCGAGGGTGGCTAAGACGGCCGCGGCGGCGGCTCTCGGGGCCGCCCTACGGGCCTCGCGGACGGTCCGGATGCGTGAGCGTACGTACTCCGACATGTCCCTCCCTGCGGAACCTTGCTGGAACCCCTGCTGGATTCCTGCTGGAACTCGTGGAGTGGTGGCCCCGGGAAAGGTAGGATCTATGAGCGGAACACGTCAATATGGCGGGGCAGAATCGCCGTACCTCGCCTCCAGTGCGTCAATTCATTGGATCTATTGACCCGGTGAGGGGCGTTCGGGGTGTCAGGACGCCGTGTTGGACACCGTGTCGCCGTCGTACAGGACGACGTAACGGCCGCGGGCCTCGCCGCCCTCCGACAGCCGCCAGCCCGCGCTGACATGGCCCAGGAATCCGGTGGATCCGGCCTCCGCACCGGACTCCGGACGCAGAACGCGCGTCACATGGAGGACGGGGCCCCCGTCGCCCAGCGGCAGACGGGTGCCGTCCGGACGGTTCGCGACGACCGGAGCCCCCGTGGCCCCGGCCGGGACGTCGAACCCGCCTCCGGCCACCTCGGCGGTGACGGAGGGGTCGGGGGTGTGGGACACGCTCTGCGCCTGCGGTTCGGCGCGGCCCTGGAGGAGCGCGATCAACTGGGCCACCAGCACCGGGTCATACGGCCCGTCGTAGATCCACCGCTGCCCCAGCACCCCGTGCTCGGTCGTGCCGATGAGGGCCCGCTCGGCTCCGTCGAGCGGCGCGGCGCGATAGGTCATCGGTACGTGGTACCAGGCGGGCCGGTCACCGGCGTCGTCCCGGACCACCATGAACTCGATCCCCACCTCGCCCTTCGGGTCGTCGAGCCGGAAGCCGCCGACCCGGGACAGCTCCGGAGGGCGCCGCGCGGCGGCGTACCAGGGCTGCTGGGGCAGCCACGGGGTGAGGAGCTCCAACTTGGTCGGGCTCATCGTGGTCTTGTGAATGATCGACATGCCGTGTGAACACCTTCGCTCGTCGTACGCTTCCGGGCGCTGACACGGTCTCACGGCGCGCGGAAAGCCCGGCGCGCCGTGCGGCGCACCGGGCCTTTGACGGCCGACCCCCCACTTGGCCGGCCGGTGGATCAGGAGCGGGTCGCGCGGGTCGCCTCGAACGCCGTCGTCTTCGCGTCCGAAGACTGCTTGGCGACCCGGTGCCCGTCCTTGGACACGACGATCACGCAGATCTTGCCCGGCTTGCCCGGCTTACCGGGCTTGGTGGGCATGGGCTTCCCGGGCTTGGCGGGCGTGGTGGGCTTGCCCGGCTTCGTGGGCAGGGCGGGGCCGGAGCCCGGCTTCGCGGAGCCATGCTTGATCACCACGACCTTGCAGGTCTTCCCCGGGTCGGTCGGGAAGGCGGGGATGGCGACGCAGGTGTCGTCGTGCCCGCGGGAGCGGTCCTTCGACACCGCGATGGCCTTCTTACCGGCCACCTTGCCCTGCTTGGCGCGCTCAACCACCTTGCCCGCCTCGACCGGCTTGGTCGGCTTGGTCGGCGTGGCGCTGTCGTCGTCGGCCCGGATCACACAGAGAGCCGGACCGTGGGACGTCTTCCCCTTGGTGGCGGAGGCCGACGCCGAGGAGGAGTGGGAGGCCGAGGCCGAGGCGGGGGCCGCGGCCCCCAGCGCCAGGGCGCCCGCCGCCACGGCGAGCACGACACCGCGCCGCTTCGCGGCCGAGGCACGGGGCAGGGTACGAGACATGGGCACAGCTCTCCTTCGTTCGGGGAGTGGAACTGGCTGCCGAAGAACCCTTGATCCGTCGGCGCACTCACCGTTGCGCACCGATGCTGAGTCCTCGCTGAATCGCCTGAGGCCCCGCTGAAACCGGCTTGCCGGTTTCAGCGGGGCCTCAGCTCGCCCGTGCCATCCTGACCGCGTGCGCATACTGGTGGTGGAAGATGACGCCCGGCTTCGCGAGCTGCTCACCGAGGGCCTGGAGCAGGAGGGTTTCACCATCGAGACGGCGGCGGACGGGCTGAGCGGCCTGGCGCTCGCCCGGTCCGGCGAGTACGCGGCGATCGTGCTGGATGTGATGCTCCCCGGGTGCTCCGGCTATCAGCTGTGCTCGCGGCTGCGCGAGGAGGGCGACTGGACGCCGATCCTGATGCTCACCGCCAAGGACGGCGAGTACGACGAGGCCGATGGGCTCGATGTGGGCGCGGACGACTATCTGACCAAGCCGTTCTCCTTCGTCGTCCTGATCGCCCGGGTGCGCGCCCTGGTGCGGCGCGGCGGGCTGGACCGGCCCGAGGTGCTGGAACTGGGCGATCTGCGGCTGGAGCCCGCGGCGCTGGCCTGCGCGCGCGGGACGGACGAGGTCACGCTCACGGCCAAGGAGTTCGCCGTGTTGGAGTACCTGGCCCGGCGCGCCGGGCAGGTGGTCTCCAAGTCCGAGATCGTGCAGAGCGTATGGGACGCCGCGTACGACGGCGGGGCCAATCTCGTCGAGGTCTACGTCCGCAGTCTGCGCCGGAAGATCGATGTGCCGTACGGACGGCGGTCGATCCGCACGATACGGGGCGCGGGCTATCTGCTGGCCCGCGACGGAGGGTGAGACAGTGGGGCACACAGCGGGCTCGATACGCGTCGCGGACGCGGAGCACACGGCGAACGCGGAGCACATGGCGGACGGGCAGCGGGAGTCGGAGGGCACTCGGACGCACCGCCCGCGCTTGACCTCCGGGTTGAGCGTGCGCGCCAAGGCCGTGCTGGCGGCCGCCGGGACCGTGGCCTTCGCGATCGCGCTCTGCATGCTGGCACTGGTGCTCGCCCTCCAGCACAACCTCCGTGCCAGCGCCGATCTGGACGCCAGGAAGGCCGCCGTGGCGATCAAGGGCCAGCTGGGGAAGACCCGGGCCATGCCGCAGCGGGCATACATCGTCGCCCCCGGCGCGGTGACGATCAAGGATGCCTCCGGCCGGACGGTCACCCCCATGAGCCCGACGGATACCGCCTCGCAGGGGTCGACCGGGCTCCCGAAGCTCCACACCGAACCCGCCGAGCCCACCGAGCCAACCAAACCCGCCGAACCCGCCGAGGCCGGGCAGCCGTACAAGGTGTCGGTGAGCCCCTCGACCACCTCCCTCGACAGCGCCACCGGGCTGATGCTGCGCCAGGCCGCCCCCGCGGCCGCCGGTCTGGTGCTGTTCGTCGCGGGGCTCACCTGGCTGCTGGTGGGCCGCGCCCTGCGCCCGGTCGCCGCGATGCGGCAGGAGTTCACCGAGATCACCGAGCGCGATCTGCATCGCCGGGTGCCGGTGCCCCGGGCGCGGGACGAGATCCACCGGCTGGCCCGAACCATGAACGCCACGCTGGACCGGCTGCACCGGGCCATGACCCGGCAGCGGCAGTTCGTGGCCGACGCCTCGCACGAGCTGCGCAGCCCCATCGCGGCCGTACGCGCCCAGCTCGAGCTGGTCCTGGCCCGCCCGTCGCGCACCGACTGGCCGGACGCCGTGCACAAGGCGCTGCGGGACACCGACCGGCTCCAGGCCGTCGCCTCCGATCTGCTGCTGCTCGCCCGGCTCGACGCGCAGGAGGCGCCGCCCAAGGCCGCGGTGGACCTCGGCGCGCTGGCGGCCGATGAGGTACGGCGCCACCCGGGCGCGCTGACGATGGCTGGGGGCGAGGAGGCCGCCGTCGTGACCGGCAGCCGGGTGCAGCTGTCCCGGCTGCTCACCAACCTCGCCGACAACGCCCGCCGCCACACCCGCACCGGCGTCTCCATCACCGTGGCGGTCCAGGGCGGCATGGTCGAACTGGCCGTGGACGACGACGGCCCCGGCATCCCCGAAAGCGACCGCGAGCGCGTCTTCGAGCGGTTCACCCGGCTGGATGATGCCCGGGCCCGCCAGGACGGCGGCACCGGGCTCGGCCTCGCCATCGCCAATGACATCGCTCACGCCCACGGCGGCACCCTTACGGTGCTCACCAGCCCGCGGGGCGGGGCTCGCCTGCTGTTGCGCCTGCCCCGGGCGGTCTAGCCGGGCCACGACCCCGGTGCGGACACGGCCGCCCAGTCGTGAGAGTTTGGCAACTACCGGACCAGACTGATCAGTTGGTCAGTAGTATCTGCCCTTTCCTGGCCGTGTCCCAGATGGAGGTGTCGAAGGTGCTGTCGGGGACGGGGGCCGTCGTGCTGGCCGCGTCCGCGGTGCTGGTACTGGTGTTAGCACTGTGCCTCACCTGGGTGGTCAGACTTCGCCGCGCGCTCGCGGACGCGCGTAGGGCGACCGAGCGAGAACGAGCCGTTTCCGAGCGGGAACGAGCCAATGCGGCCGAAGCGCGGGAGCTGGCGGCCGAGCGCGGCGAGGAGGTCGCCCGGCTGGCCGCCGTACAGGCCGATCTGGACGAGGCGGCGCGCCGGGAGCGGATCCTGCGCGACTCCGTCCAGGCGTCGTTCGAGTCCGTGGCCCGCAATATGCACGCCATGTCGATGGTGCAGCAGCAGGTCCTCGACGGCCTGGAGCAGTATGTCGAGGACGCCGGGCTGATGGGCGAGGTCATGAAGGCGGACCACGCCGCCGCCCAGATGACCCGCAAGGCCCAGACGCTGCTGGTGATGTGCGGGATCTGGCCCGCGCGGCGGGAGACCCGGCCGGTGTCGCTCTTCGACTGTGTGCGGGGCGCGCAGTCGCGCATCGTGGAGTTCGGCCGGGTGGACGTCCACGGCGGTCAGACCCTCTACGCGGTGGCCCCCGCGGTGGAGGGCCTGATGCACGCGGTGGCCGAACTCCTGGAGAACGCCACGGTCTTCTCCCCCTCCCGTACCCAGGTCGCGGTCGCCATCCGCGAGGTCGCCGCGGGCGCGGTCATCGAGATCGACGACGCGGGGCTCGGGATGCCGCCGGACGTGCTGGAGAAGGCCGTGGGCCAGCTGCGGGACGGTCTCGACCTGGCCCAGCTGGGCGCGGTGCCCCGGCTGGGGCTCGCCTGTGTGGGGCGCTGGTCGCGGGAGCTGGGCTTCGGTGTCGAGCTGTCCACGGCGTCGGCGTACGGCGGCACCCGGGTGGTGGTCTTCGTACCGCACCGGCTGCTGACCGAGCAGCCGAGCGCCGTACGGGCGGCGGACCACAAGCCGGTGGTCGTGGAGCCCGTGGTCGTCGGCACGGTGAACCAGGACGCGGGCGGCGCGGGGCTCGGCCCGGCCACCGCGGACCCCGCCGGGGGCGGCCTGCTGAACGGCGTGTCCGTGGGCGACGTCCCCGGCGCGCCCGATGCCCCCGCGCCCCTCGGCACCGGGCTGCCCCGGCGCCGCAACCGCCGCCGCCCGGCGTCCGGAGCCGCGTCGGCTTCCCGCGCCTCGTCCACCGACGTGGCCGCCGCGGCCGAGGCGGCCGAGGCGGTTGATCTCACCACCGCCCCCGCCCGCGCCGCGCCCACCCCGCCGGCCGCGGCGGCCCCCTGGACACCCGAGGCCGCCCGCGCCTCCATCACCAGCGTCGTCTCCGGCACCCGCCGCGGGCGCACGGAGGCGGAAGCGGAAGCGGAGGCGGAGGCGGAAGCAGAAACGGAGGCGGAGGCCGTACCGCCCGAGGATGAGACGAGTCCGGACCGAGAAGACCGAGAGGGAGGCCGGTAGTGGCCGGAACCATATCCAGGTTGCCCGACGTTGGATGGATGCTGCGTCCGCTGACGGGGATCCCCGGGGTGCGGCATGCCGTCGTCGTCTCGGAGGACGGTCTGCGCATGGGCCATGACTCCGCCGAGGGGCTGACCGGCGAGGTGTCCCGGCTCGGGGTGGCCGAGGCCGAGTCGCTGGCCGCCGCCTGTGCCGCGCTCACGGTCACCAGCCAGTCCACGGTGTCGCTGCTGTTCGGCGACGAGGCCGGGGTGCGGCAGCTGATGATCGAATCCGACAGCGGGTTCGTGCTGTTCACCTCGGCCGGTCAGGGCGCCTCACTGGGGGTGGCCACCGACACGGAGGCGGATGTCGGCCTGGTGGCTCAGCAGATGCAGTTACTGGTCGCGAAGATCGGTGCCCATCTGAGCAGCCAGCCGCGGGAGCCGATGGGCCGCCCGACGTCATGAGCCGACCCGGCGAGGAACGCACCACGGCCGCGGTGCGCCCCTACGTGATCACACGGGGGCGTGCCGGTTCCTCACGGGATGCTCTGCCGCTGGAAACGCTTGTCGTGGCGTCCGGGAGCGCGCTGCCGCCGCATCTCCAGCCCGAGTACCGGCGGATCGCCGACTGCTGCCAGGGGCTGCTGTCGGTGGCGGAGGTCGCCGCCCATCTCGGTCAGCCACCGGCCGTGGTGCAGGTGCTGCTCGCGGATCTCATCGACTGGGGGCACATCGTGGCGCGTCCGCCGATCCGGGTGGTCAAGCGAAAACGTGCCGATTTGGACTTGCTGAGGAAGGTGCTCGATGGGCTTGAGAGCAAGCTCTGAGATCTCGATGGCCGGTACGGACGGCACAACCAGGACCGACCACCACCCGGCCCACTCGGGCCACCCGGCCCACTCGGGCCACACGGCCCACCCGGGCCACGCGGACCGCACGACCCGCACAGACCACACCAACGAGACAGGCGAGACGGACGAGACGGGCGATACGGACGACATGGATGACATGGACGACACCCCCGTCATGTACGTGGAGTCCAGCGTGGCCGGGGCGGCCAAGATCCTGGTGGTCGGCCCGATGGGCGTCGGCAAGACCACGCTGATCGGCACGGTGTCGGAGATCAAGCCGCTGTCCACCGAGGCGACGATGAGCCAGGCCGGGGCCCGGCTCGACACCAAGGTGCGGCCGTCGAAGACCACGACCACCGTCGCGCTGGACTTCGGGCGGATCACCCTGGGCGGCGAGCTGGTGCTGTACCTCTTCGGCACCCCCGGCCAGCAGCGGTTCCTCCCCGCCTGGAAGGACCTGGCGCGCGGTGCGCTGGGCGCGCTCGCGCTGGTCGACACCCGCGATCTGGAGGCCTCCTTCGACGCGATCGGGCATCTGGAGGACCTGGATGTGCCGTTCTCCGTCGCCGTCAACGCCTTCCCGGACAGCACTCCGCACAACGAGGACGATCTGCGCTCCGCGCTCGATCTGCTCCCGCACACCCCGCTGGTCATCTGTGACGCCCGGGAACACAAGTCCTCGGTCCAGGCGCTGATCTCGCTCGTCTCGCATCTGATCGAGACCCTGACGGAGGCGTCGTGACCGCCCGCGCCGCCTCCCGGGTGCCGCTGTACGGGACCGCGCTCGACGGTCCGCTCACCGACCTGTACGAGCGGATGCGGCGCGACCACGGTCCGGTGGTCCCGGTGGAGATCGCGCCCCGGGTCGAGGCCTGGCTGGTCATCGGCCACCGTGAGCTGCTCCATCTCACCCGCGACGAGCAGTACTTCTCCCATGACCCGCGCCGCTGGACCCCGCTGCGTGAGGGCCGGGTGGCGGCCGACTCGCCGCTGATGCCGCTGGTGGGCTGGCGCCCGGCGCTGCTGTTCGCGGACGGCGCGGCGCACCGCCGGATGCGCTCGGCGGTGGCCGACGCGCTGGGGCGGGTCAACGGCCATGAGCTGATCCGCAGGGTGCGGGCCACCGCGGAGCGGCTGGTCGCCGGGTTCGCCGACCAGCACGCGGCGGATCTGGTCGAGAGTTACGCACGCCTCCTGCCGCTCCAGGTCGTCACCGAACTGCTGGGCCTCGACGAGGAGAACGGGGCCCGGCTGGTCGAGACGCTGACCACGATCGTCGCCCCGACCGTGGCCGCCACCGGCGCCAACAAGCGGATGGGCCAGATCCTGCTCCAGCTGATCGCCGGGAAGAAGCGGCGGCCGGGCGCGGATCTGACGTCCTGGCTGCTGGAGCACCCCGTCGGACTCAGCGACGAGGAGGTGCTGCACAACCTCGTGGTGATCATCGTCGCGGGCAACAACACCACCGTGAACTGGATCGCCTCCACGCTCCAGATCCTGCTCACCGACCCGGCGTTCCGCTCCTCGCTGGCCCGTGGCCATCTCACCGTGGACGACGCGCTGGACCTGGTGCTGTGGCGCCAGCCGCCCACCCAGAACTTCCCCGGCCGCTACGCCACCCGCGATCTGCGCTTCGGCGGCCAGGACATCCGCGCCGGGGACATGCTCATCCTGGGCCTCGCGGGCGCCAACGCGGACCCCGAGGTGCTGCCCGAGGACGGGCGGCCGGTGGTCGGCAACCGCTCGTACCTCGCCTTCGGCGCGGGCCCGCACGGCTGCCCGGCGCGGGATCCGGCCCGGCTGATCACCCGTACCGCCGTGGACACGCTGCGCCACCGGCTGCCGGACATGGAGATCGCGGTGCCGGAGGAGCAGCTTCCGTGGATCACCTCGCCGTGGTCCAAGGGCCTGGCCAAGCTGCCGGTGCGGTTCTCCGCGCCGCAGCTGGCCGCCGACGCCCCGGCTTCGGGGTCGGGGTCGGGGCCAGGTTCGGGCCCGGCTTCGGGCTCGGCTCCGGGCTCGGGCCCGGTGGCGTTCAGCTCCGTGGCCCCGGCCTCCGGCTCATCGGCTACGCCCCCCGACTGACCACCGGTCCCGACCCCCGACTCCCCCGCAGGAGACAAGCAGATGACCGACGGCCGATGCCCCGTGTCGCACGCCGACCCCGCCGCACCGCACCGCCTGGACCCCACCGGGGCGCGCCAGCACGCGGTGAACGAAGAGCTGCGCGCCCGCGGGGCCGCGGTCCCGGTCTTGCTGCCCGGTGACGTACCGGCGTACGCCATCACCCGGCACGAGGAGCTGAAGGACTTCGTCACCCACCCCGACGTGGCCAAGAACGCCTGCCACTTCGCCGCGCTGCGGAACGACGAGCTCCCGCCCGGCTGGCCGATGCGGACCTTCGCCACCGTGCGCGGCATGATCACCGCGGATGGCGAGGACCACAAGCGGCTGCGGTCCCTGGTGACCCGGGCGTTCACCCCGCGCCGGGTGGAGGCGCTGCGCCCGGTGGTCCACGAGCTGACCGGCACGCTGCTCGAGCGGCTGGGCGAGGCCGCCGCGGCCGATCCGGACGGGGTGGCCGATCTGCGCCGCCACTTCGCGCTGCCGCTGCCCATGAGCGTGATCTGCCAACTGCTGGGCGTCGACGACCACTACCAGGACCGGCTGCACGAGCTCTCCAACGAGATCGTCTCCACCCAGACCTCGCCCGAGCGGGTCCCGGCCGCCAACCGCGAGATGGTGGCGATCCTCGGCCAGGTGGCCGCCGCCCGGCTGCGGGACCCCGGGGACGATCTCACCAGCGCGCTGATCGCGGTCCGTGAGGAGGACGGCGACCGGCTCAGCGAGGAGGAGCTGATCGGCACGCTGATGCTGACGATCATCGCCGGGCACGAGACCACGCTCAATCTGATCACCAACGCGGTGCGGGCGCTGTGCAACCACCGCGATCAGCTGGATCTGGTCCGGTCCGGGGCCGCGAGCTGGAGCGATGTGGTCGAGGAGACGCTGCGGTACGACAGCCCGGTGTCCTTCTTCCCGTTCCGGTACGCCACGAGGGACCTCCCGGTCGGGGACGCGGTCATCCCGAAGGGCGCGCCCGTGCTCGTCTCGTACACCGCCGCCGGGCGCGACGAGCGGGCGTACGGCCCGGACGCCGGCCGCTTCGACGTCACCCGGGGCGCGCGCCATCTGTCCTTCGGCCACGGCGCCCACTTCTGCCTGGGCGCCCCGCTGGCCCGTATGGAGGCCGTGATCGCCCTCGAGGCCCTTTTCACCCGCTTCCCCGCGCTGGATCTGGCGGTCCCCGACGAGGAGCTGGTCCCCCACCCCAGCTTCGTCGGCAACAGCCCGCGGCGGCTGCCCATCCGGCTGGGGACGCCCTGGGTGCCTCACAACGGCTGACGAGGTGCGCTGAGGGCAGCGTTGCCTACGGGAAACGGCGGGGATGCGGTCGGGTAACAGGCACCCCGCAGGCTTCCTGGCATGGAGTCGTACAGGGAGCCGACGAGCCCGAGCCGCCGGGTGGTGATCGTCGGCGGCGGCATGGCGGGTACGCGGCTGGCGCAGCAGCTGGCTGTGCGCGGCGCGGGCCCGGGCTCGTGCGCCGTCGAGGTCACGATCATCGGCGAGGAGCCGCACCCCGCGTACAACCGGGTGCTGCTCGCCGAGGTGCTCGCCGGGCGGTACGCCCCGGAGGTCATCGCGCTCCCCGCGCCCGCCGCCGGGGTGCGGCGGCTGAGCGGGGTGCGGGTGGTGCGCATCGACCGCCCCACGGCGGAGGTGGTGTGCGACGACGGCCACCGCGTGCCGTACGACGCGCTGGTGCTGGCCACCGGCTCCAACCCGGTGCTGCCGCCGCTGCGCGGTCTGTTCGAACCGGATGGCCACGGTCACGGCCACGAGCTTCCGGACGGCGTCCACGCCTTCCGCACCATGGACGACTGCCTGGCCCTCGGCGCCGCCGTACGCCCCGGGGCGCGGGCCGTCGTCATCGGCGGCGGGCTCCTGGGGGTCTCCGCCGCGCGTGCGCTGGCCCAGCGCGGTGCCCAGGTGGTCCTGGCGCAGCAGGGCGAGCACCTGATGGAGCGCCAGCTGGACCCGGGCGCGTCGGGGGTGCTGCGGCGGCATATGGCCGCGCTGGGCGTGGAGGTCCACACGGAGTGCCGCGTCCGTGGTCTGCGCACGCGTGCGATGGGCGCGGGGCGCTTGGTGAAGGCCGTCGAACTCGCCGACGGATACGCCCTGGAGGCGGACCTGGTCGTGCTGGCGTGCGGGGTCCGGCCACGGGTCGGGCTGGCGGTGGCCGCTGGGCTGGAGGTGGCGCGGGGGGTCGTGATCGACGACGAGCTGCGGACGAGTGATCCGCGGGTGTTCGCGATCGGGGACTGCGCGGAGCACGCGGGGGTTGTGTACGGCTTGGCGGGCGCGGCGCAGGAGCAGGCGGACGTGCTGGCGCTCGTACTTTCCCCCACCCCGCCCCTCCCCGAACCTATGGGGTCCCACCCCCCAGCCCCCCGGGACTCCGCCCCAGCCCCCCACAAGGGCTCCGCCCTCGAACCCACCCGGGGCTCCGCCCCAGCCCCCCACAAGGGCTCCGCCCTCGAACCCACCCGGGGCTCCGCCCCAGACCCCGACCAGGGCTTCGCCCTCGGGCCCGCACTCGGGGACCGGTTTGTGGGCAATCGTTCCGCGGAGGGGGCACCTCCCAGCGGTAGCTGGGGGAGGAACGGGTGGGCACAAACCGGCCACCGGGCCGCACCCGGCGACGAAACCCCGACCCGGCACACGGACACCGCACCCGGCGACGAAACCCCGACCCGGCACACGGATACCGCACCCGGCAGCGGGACCGGGCCCCGGTACCGCGGCACCCGTACGCTCACCCGGCTGACGCTCACCTCGGCGTCAACCCCCGGCCCCCTCGATCTCGCTGCCTTCGGCAACCCCACCCCCGCCCCCGGCGACGACGTCATTCACCTCACCGACGCCACCCGCAACACGTACCGCAAAGTCGTGGTCCGCGGTGACCGCCTGCTCGGGGGCATTCTTCTCGGCGATCTCGGCACCGTTGGCGCGCTCGCCCGTACCTGGGAGAGCGATGAGCCGCTCCCCGCCACCACCCCCTTGCTCCACCTGTTGACCAACGATGGAGGGTCCTGACGATGAGCGCATCGAACTCCCGACAAGCCAATGCCGCACCCACCATCGTGCTCATCGGCCACGGCATGGTCGGCCAGCGGTTCCTCGAAGCGCTGGCCGAGCGTAAGGTCACGGAGACCGCCCGCGTCGTCGTGTTCTGCGAGGAGCCCCGCCCCGCCTATGACCGCGTCCAGCTGACCTCGTACTTCTCCGGGCGCACCCCGGACGAGCTCTCCCTCGTCGAGGACGGCTTCATGGCGCGCCACGGCATCGAGTTGCGCCTGAACGACCCGGCCCAGGTCATCGACCGCGACGCCCGCACCGTGACCAGCCGGTCCGGGCTGACCGTCGCCTACGACACGCTCGTGCTGGCCACCGGCTCGTATCCGTTCGTCCCGCCCGTGCCCGGCAAGGACAGCGACGGTTGCTTCGTCTACCGGACCGTTGAGGATCTGCTCGCGATCGAGGAGTACGCGAAGGACCGCTCGTCCGGCATCGTCGTCGGCGGCGGGCTGCTCGGCCTCGAAGCGGCCGGTGCGCTCAAGGGGCTCGGGCTCACCACCCACATCGTGGAGTTCAACCCGCGCCTGATGGCCATCCAGGTGGACGAGGGCGGCGGCGCCGCGCTGCGCCGCACGGTCGAGGACATGGGCCTGATCGTGCACACCGGCGTCGGCGGTAAGGAGATCACGGCGGACGGCGACGGCGCGGTCACCGCCATGACGCTGTCCGACGGCTCGTCCATCGACACCGACCTCGTCATCTTCTCGGCGGGCGTACGCCCGCGCGATCAACTGGCCCGCGACTGTGGCCTGGAGGTCGGCGAGCGCGGCGGCATCGCGGTGGACGAGACGTGCCGCACCAGCGATCCCGCGGTGTACGCGATCGGCGAGTGCGCGCTGGCCGCCGACGGCCGGGTGTACGGGCTGGTCGCGCCCGGCTACGAGATGGCCGAGGTGGCGGCCCGCGAGATCGCCGATACGCCGGACGGTGCCGCCGCCGGAGGCGAGGGCTTCACCGGCGCCGACACCTCCACCAAGCTCAAGCTCCTCGGCGTCGACGTGGCCAGCTTCGGCGACGCCCACGGCACCGCCGACGGCTGCCTGGACGTCGTCTACTCCGACTCCCGTACGGGCGTCTACAAGAAGCTCGTGGTGGGCGCCGACGGCGCCCTCCTCGGCGGGGTGCTGGTCGGCGACGCCGAGGCGTACGGCATGCTGCGCCCCCTCACCGGCTCGGTGCCGCCCGTGAGCCCCGAGCAGCTCGTCCTCCCGGCGGGGCTCGGCGCACCCGCCGCCCTCGGCCCCTCCGCGCTGCCGGACGAGGCGGTCATCTGCAACTGCCACAACGTCACCAAGGGCGCGATCCGTTCGGCCGTCACCGACCACCACTGCGCCTCCGTCCCGGAGGTGAAGAAGTGCACCAAGGCGGGCACCGGCTGCGGCAGTTGCGTCAAGGCGCTCACCTCGCTCGTCAACGACGAGCTTGAGGCGAGCGGGGTCAGCGTGGACAAGGGGCTGTGCGGCTGCTTCGCGTACACCCGCGCCGAGCTGTACGAGATCGTCCGCACCCTGCGCATCACCAGCTACGCCCAGCTGCTGGACAGCCACGGCCGGGCGGAGGCCCGGGAGGGCGACGGCTGTGAGGTGTGCAAGCCCGCCGTGGCCTCGATCATCGCCTCGCTGGCCCCGACCCTGGGCGCGAGCGGCTATGTGCTGGACGGCGAGCAGGCGGCCCTCCAGGACACCAACGACCACTTCCTGGCCAACCTCCAGCGCAACGGGTCGTATTCGATCGTCCCCCGGATCCCCGGCGGGGAGATCACCCCGGAGAAGCTGATCGTCATCGGCGAGGTGGCCCGCGACTTCGGGCTCTATACGAAGATCACCGGCGGTCAGCGGATCGACCTCTTCGGCGCCCGGGTGGACCAGCTCCCGCTGATCTGGACGCGGCTGGTGGAGGCCGGTTTCGAGTCGGGCCACGCCTACGGGAAGGCGCTGCGCACCGTGAAGTCGTGCGTGGGCCAGACCTGGTGCCGCTACGGAGTGCAGGACTCGGTCCGGATGGCCATCGACCTGGAGCTGCGCTACCGGGGGCTGCGCTCACCGCACAAGCTCAAGTCGGCCGTCTCCGGCTGTGCCCGCGAATGCGCCGAGGCGCGCGGCAAGGACTTCGGCGTGATCGCCACCTCCAACGGCTGGAACCTGTACGTGGGCGGCAACGGCGGGGCGGACCCGCGCCACGCCGATCTGCTCGCCCAGGACCTGGACGACAAGGAGCTGATCCGGCTCATCGACCGGTTCCTGATGTTCTACATCCGCACCGCGGACCGTCTGGAGCGCACCTCGGCCTGGCTGGAGCGGATCGAGGGCGGCCTGGACCACGTCCGCGAGGTGGTGGTCGAGGACTCGCTGGGGCTGTGCGCCGAGCTCGAGGCGATGATGGCCGACCATGTGACCGGCTACCGCGACGAGTGGGCCGAGACCCTGGGCGACCCCGAGCGGCTGCGGCGCTTCGTCTCCTTCGTCAACGCGCCGGGCGCGCCCGATCCGACGGTGAAGTTCGTGCCCGAGCGCGACCAGGTCAAGCCGGACCTGACGATCCTGTCAGGACCCACCCTCCCCGTCCGTACTCTCGAAGGGACTGCCAGCCGATGACCATGGCACCCATGACGCCCAGGACGCCCATGTCGCCCATGGCAGCCGAGCGGACCGCGGTCCGCGTGGAACTCCTCGTCGACCAGCGGTGGTTCACCGTCTGCGAGCTGACCGACCTCACCCCCGGGCGCGGGGTGGCCGCCCTGCTGCCGGACGGCGCCCAGGTGGCGGTCTTCCTGGACCGCTCGGGGCGCGTGTACGCGATCGCCAACCGCGACCCGTTCACCGGGGCGTACGTCCTCTCCCGGGGGCTGCTGGGCTCGGCGGGCGGGCGGCCGTTCGTCGCCTCCCCGCTGCTGAAGCAGCGCTTCGACCTGGCGACGGGGCGGTGCCTGGACGACGAGGGGGTCGTCGTCCAGGCGTACGCGACCCGTACCCGGGCGGGCGCGGACGAGAGGTCAGCCCAGGTCGCGTGAGACGAAGTCTCGGCCCAGGTCGCGTGAGACGAGTGTCAGCCCAAGTCTCGTGAGACCAGCACCCCGCACTGGACGGGGTCGCTCGCACAGCCCGCTGTCCCCGCGGCGAGCACACCCTTCGTCCCGGGGACGCCCGCGACCCCGAGCACCGTGGACATCTCGCTGTGCTCGGTGACGTCGGCGGGCAGTTCCTCGGTCGCCCACCGCGTACCGGTCCAACGGGCCAGTATGGAGTGGGGGTTGCCCGGGGCCCAGCCGGCGATCCACAGCCGCCCGGCGCCGTCCGCGCCCGCGGCGTTCGCCTCGCCGACGGGGAGCGCGGGGAGCGACTGCCAGCGGCCGCCGGTCCAGCGGGCGGCCATGGTGGCCGTGGGCGACTGCGGGTCGTTGGTCTTCCCGACGACATAGACCGAGTCACGGCCGGTGGCCACGGCGTGGTTGGCCACCCAGCCGGTCGGGTGCTCGCCGGGGGCCGGCACCTCGCGGACCGTCCAGCCGCTGCCGTTCCAGTGGTACAGCAGCGGTACGGACACCTCGCCGGTCATGGCGTTCGCGGTGACCCATACGTCGTCCGGGCCGGTGCCGGTGATGTCCCAGGGCTGTACCTCGCCACCACCGGGGGCGGCGGGGAGGGACGCCTTCTCCCACCCGGAGCCGGTCCAGCGCTCCAGGCGGGAGACCTGGGCGCCGCCGTTCGGATCCCAGTCGAAACTGGTCAGCCAGGCCGACTTCGGGCCGAACGCGGCCAGGTCGCCGACGAAGCTCAGCGACCCCTCCCCGGGCGCCGCGTGGCCGACCTTCGTCCACTTCTCGCCGTCCCAGTGCTGGAGCACGATCGGCGCGGAGGTGTTGTCGGCCAGGCTGCCGGCCGCCCAGGCGTCGTCGGGCGCGGTGGCGGCGACCTTCTCCAACTGGGCGGGCTTGCCGTCAGTGGAGGCCGCGGGCACGTCCGCCCATGTGCTGCCGTTCCAGTGCCTGATCAGAGGGGCGGGCCCATCGGCGCCGTCCGTCGTGCGGCCCACCGACCAGGCGTCCTTGGCGCCGGTCGCGGCGACGTCCCAGAACTCCCGCGAGGCGGTCTGGCTCAGCGGTGTCCGCAGCTTCCACGGGGTGTCGGCGCGGGCCGCCCGGTCGGACGAGGCGCTGGGCGCGGCGCCGGTCGTGGCATTCGCGGGGGTGCCGAGGGTGGTGAGCGTGCCGAGTGCGACCGCGCACACCGCGACCGCCGTGCGCAGCCGCGTCCGGCGGGTTCGGGGCCGTCCTGCGGATCTGTCCATGACCATCCTTCTGCTCGGGTGGGGTTCTGAGGGGTCTGAGGGGTCTGAGGGGTCTCAGAAGTCTCAGAGGTCTCAGAAGGAAGTGGCCGCCGCCCGGCCGTTCTTACAGCGCGCCCCGGCCGGTCATTCAGGGGCCTTCAGCTGCCGGTCGGTCCACTCCGACTCCACCGTGGCGGTGTAGTTCACCACCGTGCCCGCGGTGAGCCCCGCCTCGGCGGCCTTCGCGTTCGGTTTGGTCAGCACCTCCTGGTCGGACAGCAGGGCCCCGGTCGCCGGGTCCACGATCAGCTCCGACCGCCCGGTCCCGTAGTCGGGCCGGGCGGTCGCGGGCAGGGCGAAGCCGGCCCCCTTACGGCCCAGCGGGTCGGTCACCTCGCCGAGCGACCTGATGCCCGGCAGATCCGCGATGACGCGGTACGCGGCGGCCCGGACCCCGGGCGTGACCGGGAGGCCGATCAGCCCGGCCGCCTGCCGCCACATCCACTCGGTGCGGCCGGAGATCTCGCTTCCGCGGTCCTCCTCGTACAGGTCCGCCAGAACCCCCTTCAACTTCGCGCTGTCGCCGGGGAGTTTCCGCAGCTCCGCGTAGCTCACATTGCGTGCGCCAAGGGCGGCGATCTTGTCGCCGCCGTTGATCCGTGCCACCGTCGGCCGCTTCCTCGTCCCCGGCTCCAGCCGCAGACCGAGCTTGCCGCCCGACGCGAACGCGGCGAGCGTCACGTCCTTCGGCGATCCGGCGGCCCGCCAGCGCGCCGTGTCGCGCTCGGTGCGGGGCTCGGCGGTGGCGTCGATCCCCGAGACCCACAGGCTCCGCGTACCGGGCCGCACCCCATAGGACCACCGCGAGGTCTCGGACGAGACCACCGCGAAGGTGGACTCGGCCGCGGAGGCGACGCCGATCCAGGACGACCGCGTGGTCGTCTGCCAGTACGTGCCCTCGTCCGCCGTACGGTCCACCCGGGCGGCCACGTTGAGCAGCGCCAGGCGGCCGCTCCCGGCGGTGTGCCGGGGGCCGTCCGTGGAGGGTCCGGCGGTGGCGCGGGAGCCGCGGGTGTCCCGGGCGCCGGAGCCGCCCTCCGGGAGGGTGGCGACGAGCACCCCGGCCGCGGCCGCCGTCGCGGCGACGGGCAGCGCCCACCGCCAGGTGAAGGGCCGGACGGACCGGGACGCCGTCCGCGACTCCGGCGCGTCGGGCCCGCTCGCCAGGATGGTGATCAGGTCGTGCCGGGCGCGTTCCGAACCGGCCAGGCGCTCCGGGTCGAGCTCCGGGGGCCGGGCGTCCGCCAGCGTCTTCATGACATCGGGCCGCTTGCGTGCCATGTCAGTGCTCCTTCACTGTCATTTTTTTCGGGCGGGAGTCGCGAGGGTCGCGAGAGGATCCGGCCGCGTCCACGGCCCGCTCCAGCCGCCGTCTGGCCCGGTGCAGCCGCACCGAGAACGTGGCGGTGGAGCAGCCCAGGACGCGTGCCGCCTGTCTCGGGCCGAGTCCGTGCCAGGCGACCAGCGTCAGCAGTTCGCGGTCGGCGGCGGACAGCCCCGCCAGCGCTTGTAGCGCCACCGCGCGCTCGGCCACCCCCGCGGCCACGTCCTCGACCTGGGCGCCGGAGGTGATGATGCGCTGGGCCTCCCGAGCGGCCAGGTCGTACTGCCTGCCGTCGCGGCGCCGCAGCTCGCGGGTCAGATTGCGGGCCACGCCGAGCAGCCACGGCAGCGGTGGCGTGGGGATGTCCCGCATCCGCCGCCAGGCGACCGTGAAGGTCTCGCTGGTGATGTCCTCACCGACCTGTCGGCCCACCAGGCTGGTCGCGTAGGCCAGCACACGGGGATGACAGTCCTCGTAAAGGTCCCGAAAGCGTTGGGCGTCGGTCACGCCGTCTCCTCATCTCGGCTCTCTCACCATGCAGTGGTCGAGGGCCGCGCTTTCTTACACCGGAGGAGGGGGATCCCACGCGGCGAGATCGCGGGCGGCGCTGCGTAAGCTCAGGAGCTTCATGGGGACGTCCCTCTCTCGCCTCTTCACGTCCGATCCGGTTTTCCGGAAGACTTCTGCAAGGTTCCGAGGGCGCGTCCCCGGGAAGCAAGAGGCGGGGGTGGCTCCCGTCAACGGAGGAGGCGGTAATGGCTACGGAGAGCAGGGGCACCGAGGGCGGCGCCCGGCCCAAGGTGACGATCACGGCCATCGCCCAGGAGGCCGGGGTGTCGGTGCCCACGGTCTCCCGGGTGGTCAACGGCCGTTCGGATGTCTCGCCCGAGACCCGGGCCCGGGTCGAGGACCTGCTGCGGCTCCACGGCTACCGCCGCCGCCAGAGCGCGCCCGGCGACCGCGCCGCCCTGGTGGACCTGGTCTTCAACGACCTGGACAGCCCCTGGGCGGTGGAGATCATCCGGGGCGTGGAGGACGTCGCGCACCAGGACGGGGTGGGCACGGTGGTCTCGGCGATCCACGGCCGCGCGGGCTCCGCCCGGCAGTGGCTGAAGAACCTGCGGGCCCGCGCCTCGGACGGGGTGATCCTGGTGACATCCGTACTGGAGCCGGTGGTCCACGAGGAGCTGCGGCGGCTGAACGTGCCCATCGTGGTCGTCGACCCGGCCGGCTCCCCGGCGCTGGACGCGCCCACCGTGGGGGCCACCAACTGGGCGGGCGGCATGGCCGCCACCGAACATCTGCTGAGCCTCGGCCACCGGCGGATCGGCCTGATCGCCGGTCCGCCGAGGCTGCTGTGCAGCCGGGCGCGGCTGGACGGCCATCGCGCGGCGCTGGAGGCGGCCGGGGCGCCCTTCGACCAGGCTCTGGTCGCGCAGGGCGACTTCTACCACGAGTCCGGTTTCCACGGCTGCGACCAGCTGATGTCCGGGCCCACCCCGCCGACCGCCATCTTCGCGTCCAGCGACCAGATGGCGCTGGGCGCGATCGAGGCGCTGCGGCGGCGAGGGCTGCGGGTTCCGGAGGATGTGAGCGTCATCGGCTTCGACGACCTCCCCGAGGTCCGCTGGTCGGCGCCCCCGCTGACGACGATCCGCCAGCCGCTGGCGGACATGGGCAAGTTGGCCGCCCGTACGGTGTTGCGGCAGGCGCGGGGGGAGGAGATCGAGTCCCCGAGGGTCGAGCTGGCCACCCAGCTGATCATCCGCGCCAGCACGACCCCACCCACCGGGGGCTGATCCCCGGCCCCGCCCGCCGCCGAGGCTTGCCCCTCCAGGCGCCGCCCGCCCGCCGAGGGCTGATCCCCGGACGCCACCCGCCGGGGGCTGGTCCCCGGACGCCACCCGCCGGGTTGATCTCCGGGGGCCGCCCGCCGAGGGCTGGTCCCCGGGCGCCACCCGCCGAGGGCTGATCCCCCAGCGCCACCCGCCGAGGGCTGATCCCGCGGCGCCACCCGCCGGGGGCTGATCCCCCACCCCGCCCCTTCCCGAATCGGGGGCTCTGCCCCCGCCCCTCCGACGGGGCTCCGCCCCCGGACCCCCGCCGGACCCTCCACCCGAGGCTCCGCCCCCGACCCCCGCCGGGACTCCGCCCCCGGACCCCCACCGGGCCCCCGCCGGGACTCCGCCCCCTACCCCCACCGGACCCCCACCGGTCCCCCGCCGGGACTCCGCCCCCGACCCAGCGCCGGGACTCCGCCCCGGACCCCCGCCGCACCCCCGCCGGGGCTCAACCCCCGGCCCCCGCCGGACCCCCCATCCGAGGCTCCACCCCCACACCCCCGCCGGGACTCCGCCCCCGGACTCCCGCTGGACCCCCGTCAGACCCCCGCCGGGGCTCATCCTCCGACCCCCACCGACCCCCGCCGGGGCTCCGCCCCCGACCCAGCGCCGGGACTCCCGCCGGACTCCCGCCGGGGCTCCGCCCCCGGACCCCCACCGGACCCCACCGGGACTCCGCCCCCGACCCCCGCCGAGGCTCCGCCCCCGGGCTCCCGCTGGACTCCCGTCGGACCCCCACCGGGGCTCCCCCCGGCCCCCTGACCCCCGCCGGGATTCCGCCCCCGACCCCCGCCGGGGCTCCGCCCCCGGACCCCCACCGGATCCCCACCGGGACTCCGCCCCCCTGCCCCCGCCGAGGCTCCGCCCCCCGACCCCCGCCGGGGCTCCGCCTCCGGGGCCTCTCGAGCGCCCTTCGGGCGTGTTCCAAGCGCCGGGCGGGCTGGATTTCCAGCCCGTCCGGCGTTTGAGGACCGGGGTCCGGGGCGGCGTCCCGGCGGGGGTGTGGGGGCGGAGCCCCCGCAGTGGGGGCCGGGGGTTTCCCCCGGTTCGGGGAGGGGCGGGGTGGGGAACGAAAGCCGGTCGCCGCCGCACCCCTTGACACCGCATCAGCACCCCCATACCTTCCACGCAACCGCTTCCGAGAATTATCGGGCTACTTCCGGAAGGCACACGATGCGCATACCTCGGTCAAGGTCCACCCTTCGTGCGTCCACCCTGGCAGCAGCCGTGCTGCTGGTCGGAACGGCACTCGCCGGCTGCGGAAGCAGCGGCCCCGGAGGTTCGGACGACGACTCCCTCGACGTCTGGGTCTACCAGGACGCCTCGACCAAGGTGCAGCGCGAGGTCGTCAAGCGGTTCAACAAGACCTCCGACATCAAGGTGAAGCTCACCCAGGTGCCCGGTGAGGGCTACTCGGACAAGATGCGCACCTCCATGGGCACGCCCAACGCCCCGGACGTCTTCTTCAACTGGGGCGGCGGCAGCATCAGCGACTTCGTCAAGAAGGACATGCTGCTCGACCTGGACCCGGCGATGGCCAAGGACGCGGAGCTGAAGAAGGCGTTCATCCCCACGATCCTCGACGCGGGCGCGATCGACGGAAAGCACTACGGGATCCCGATGCGCGGGATGCAGCCGGTGATCCTCTTCTACAACAAGGACGTCTTCGAGGACGCCGGGGCCCAGCCCCCGAAGTCCTGGGACGATCTGTTGAAGCTCATCGACACGTTCAAGGGCAAGGGCGTCGCCCCGTTCGCGCTGGCCGGCACCGACGCCTGGACCGAGCTGATGTGGGTGGAGTACCTGGTGGACCGCTACGGCGGGGCCGGGGTGTTCCAGAAGATCCAGAGCCAGGGCATGGCGGCATGGGACGACCCGGCGGTGCTCAAGGCCGCGCGGACGGTCAGGGACCTGGTCGACCGGGGCGCGTTCGGCAAGAACTACAAGTCGGTCAACTACACCGCCGACGGGGCCTCCACCCTCTTCGCCAAGGGCAAGGCGGCCATGCATCTGATGGGCAGCTGGGAGTACGCCAACCAGAAGGCCAACCAGCCCGCGTTCGCCAAGTCGGGGCTGGGCTGGACCACCTTCCCGGCGGTCCCCGGCGGCAGCGGTGACCCCAAGAGCGTCGTCGGCAACCCGACCAACTACTGGTCGGTCAACGCCAAGGTGAAGGGCGACAAGCAGAAGGCGGCGATCGAGTTCATGAAGTTCGCGGCGAAGCAGGACTACTCCAAGGACCTGATCGCCAACGGGGACGTCCCCACCACCTCCGACGCCACCTCCCTGCTCGCCGAGCACGAGAACCCCGACTACGCGCGGTTCCAGTACGACCTGGTCAAGCAGGCCCCCGACTTCACGCTCTCCTGGGACCAGGCGCTGCCCGCCAAGTACACCCCGCCGCTGCACACCGCCGTGCAGAAGCTGTTCAACGGGCAGCTCAGCCCGGCCGGGTTCATCGACGCCCTGAAGGGCATGTGATGGCGGACGCCGCGAAGTCCGGCGGCCGGGCGAGCGTCGGGCGGGCCGGGGTCGGCCGGCCCGGCGTCGTCTGGGCCCTCCCCGGCGCGCTGTTCTTCGTCTTCTTCGCGGTGGCCCCGATGGTCCTGGTCGGCGCCCTCGCCTTCACCGACTGGGACGGCATCGGCACCCCGAGCTGGACCGGGATGAGCAACTGGTCCCGGCTGTGGGACGACCCGGAGACCCATCAGGCCATCTGGCTCAGCCTGATCCTCACCGTACTGACCTGGGTGTTCCAGACCCCGCTCGCGCTGCTGCTGGGCGTCTGGGCGGCCGGTCGGCAGCGCAACCGGGCCGTGCTGTCGGCGATCTTCTTCCTGCCGCTGCTGGGCTCCTCCGTGGCGCTCGCGCTGGTCTGGAAGTCGCTGCTGGACCCCAACTTCGGTCTGATCGCCGACATCGGGCCCGCCCTGGGCTTCGCCGACGGCGATCTGCTCGGCAGCTCCAAGGGCGCCTTCGGGGCGATCCTCTTCGTCACCGCCTGGCAGTTCATCCCGCTGCACACGCTGATCTACCAGGGCGGCGCCCGCGCCATCCCGCGCTCGCTCTACGACGCGGCGGCGATCGACGGCGCCGGGACCGTACGGCAGTTCTTCTCGATCACCCTGCCCCAGCTGCGCAACACCATCGTCACCTCTTCGGTGATCATGGTGGTGGGCGCGCTGACCTTCTTCGACACCGTCCTGATCCTCACCAAGGGCGGGCCGGGCACGGACACCACGATCGTGCCGTACCTGATGTACAAGAACGGCTTCCAGGCGTTCGACCTCGGCTACGCCAGCGCGGTCGCCACCATCCTCGTCGTCGTCGCCACCACCGTCTCGCTGCTGCTGGTGCGGCTCACCGGCTTCGCCGCGATGCGCAGCACCCGGGAGGGGATGTGACCGACGTCCTGCACGACCACCCGAATCCCCGTCCGAACCGCCCCCTGAACGGCGTCCGTACGCCGAACAAGACCCCGGCGGCCCCTCGCCCCCGCCTCCGCCGCCGGGGTCTGCCCCGCGCCAACTACCCGGCCGGGCTCGGTTCCCTGATCTGGCTCGGCATCGTCGGACTGCCGCTGTACGTCCTGGTGGCCGCCACCTTCCAGACCCGTGACGGCTATATCGACGACGGCCCGCTGGCCCTGCCCGACCATCCGACGCTCGCCAACTACCGGCGGGTGCTGCGCTCCGACTTCCTCTCCTACCTCCTCAACACCGCGCTGGTCACGGCCGTATGCGCGGCGATCGTGATCACGCTGTCGGTGACCGTCGGCTACACCGTCGTCCGCGCCCGCGGCCGCGCCTCCCGCCGGATCTTCCAGATCTTCCTGCTGGGTCTCGCGATCCCCTCCCAGGCGGTGGTGATCCCGGTCTATCTGGTCATCACCAAGCTCCACCTCTACGACACCCTGCTCGCGGTGATCCTGCCGACGGCCGCCTTCTCCCTGCCGGTCAGCGTGCTGATCCTGGTCGGCACGATGCGCGACATCGACGAGGAGCTGTACGAGTCGATGGCGCTGGACGGGGCGAGCCCGACCCGGGTGCTGCTCCAGCTCGTGGTGCCGCTGTCGCGGTCCGGGATCTCCACGGTCGGGGTGATGTCGGCCCTGCACGCCTGGAACGGCTTCCTCTTCCCGCTGCTGCTCACCCAGTCCAAGAGCAACCGGCTGCTGACCCTGGGGCTGTACGACTACGTGGGCGAGTTCCGGGTGGACACCCCGGCGCTGCTCACCGCCGTGGTGCTCTCCATCGTCCCGATCTTCCTGGTCTATCTCTTCGCCCGCCGTCAGCTGATCAGTGGACTGATGGGCGTGGGCGGCAAATAGGCCGCCCACGCGCGGCCCCCACGCCGTTCCCGGGCCGCGCGAGCCGTTGTCCCACCCCCGCCGTCCTTCCCCGACAAGGAGCTTCATGCCTCAGCCCTGGCAGGACACCTCCCTCTCCGCCGAGGACCGCGCGGCGGCCCTGCTCTCCTCGATGACGCTGGAGGAGAAGCTGGCCCAACTCGTCGGCGTCTGGCCGGGATCCGAGGCCGAGGAGGGCGAGGACGTCGCCCCGCTCCAGCACGAGGTGTCCGAGGCCGTCGACCTCGACGGCCTCCTCCCGCACGGCATCGGCCAGCTGACCCGCCCCTTCGGCACCTCCCCCGTCGAACCGGCCGAGGGCGCCGTCGCGCTGGCCCGCCTCCAGGCCCGGATCGCCGCCGGGAACCGCTTCGGGATCCCGGCGCTGGCCCATGAGGAGTGTCTGACCGGCTTCTTCGCCTGGCGCGCCACCGTCTTCCCCACCCCGCTCGCCTGGGGCGCGTCCTTCGACCCGGCGCTGGTGGGGCGGGCGGCCGAGCTGATCGGCGGTTCGCTGCGGTCGGCCGGTATCCACCAGGGTCTCGCCCCGGTGCTGGACGTGGTGCGGGACGCGCGCTGGGGCCGTACGGAGGAGTCCATCGGCGAGGACCCGTATCTCGTCGCGACCATCGGCACCGCGTACGTCCGCGGCCTGGAGTCCACCGGGATCGTCGCCACCCTCAAGCACTTCGCGGGCTACTCCGCCTCCCGTGGCGGCCGCAACCACGCACCGGCCTCCATCGGTCCCCGGGAACTGGCCGATGTCATCCTGCCGCCCTTCGAACTGGCGGTACGGGACGGGGGCGCCCGCTCGGTGATGCACTCCTACAACGACCTCGACGGGGTGCCCTCGGCCGCCAACCCCTGGCTGCTGACCGAACTGCTCCGCGACACCTGGGGCTTCACCGGCACCGTCGTCGCCGACTACTTCGGGGTGTCCTTCCTGGAGCTGGCCCACCGGGTGGCCGACAGCCGGGGCGGCGCGGCCGGGCTCGCCCTGGCGGCGGGGGTGGACGTGGAGCTGCCCGCGGTGCGCTGCTTCGGCACCCCGCTGCGGGACGCGGTACGGGCCGGGGAGGTGGACGAGGCGCTGGTGGACCGGGCGGCGCTGCGGGTGCTGCGGCAGAAGTGCGAGCTGGGGCTGCTGGACGAGGACTGGTCGCCGGTGCCGTCGGCGCTCGCGGGGGCCGTGGACCCCGCGGGACCCGCCGACCTCGATCTCGACCTCGACCTCGATCTCGATCCCCCGGAGATGCGGGCCGTCGCACGGGAGCTGGCCGAGGAGTCGGTGGTGCTGCTCGCCGACGACGGCGATGTGCTGCCGCTGGCGCCGGACGCCCGGATCGCGGTGGTCGGCCCGCTCGCCGACGACCCCGCCGCCATGCTCGGCTGCTACACCTTCCCCCGCCATGTCGGGGTGGAGCACCCCGGACTGCCCCTGGGCATCGAGGTGCCGACGCTCCTCGCCGCACTGCGCGCCGAGCTGCCCGGTGCGCGGATCACCCATGCCGAGGGGTGCGCCGCGCCCCGCCCGGCCGCGTCCGCCGGGGACGCGGGGGGCGTGGCCTCGGCCGGTGCGGCGGCGCTCACCGCCGAGAGCCGGTTGGCGCAGGCCGCGAGGACGGCGGCGGACGCGGATGTGTGCGTCGCGGTACTGGGCGACCGCTCGGGTCTGTTCGGCCGGGGCACCTCGGGCGAGGGCTGTGACGTCGCCGACCTCGAACTCCCCGGTGAGCAGGGGGCGCTGTTGGACACGCTGGTGGCCACCGGCACCCCCGTGGTGCTGGTGCTGTTCACCGGACGGCCGTACGCCCTCGGCCGCTGGTCGCGCCTGCTGGCCGCCGCCGTGCAGGCGTTCTTCCCCGGTGAGGAGGGCGGCCCGGCGGTCGCCGGGGTGCTGGGCGGGCGCGTCAACCCCTCGGGCCGGCTGCCGGTGAGCGTTCCGTACACGTCCGGCGGCCAGCCCTGGACATACGCACAGCCGCCGCTCGGTCTCGGGGGGAACAACGCCAGCTCGATCGACCCGACTCCGCTGTTCCCCTTCGGCCATGGGCTGTCGTACACCTCGTTCGCCTGGGAGCGCCCGGAGGCCGACGCGACCGATGTGCCGACCGACGGCGAGACCACGGTCCGGCTGACCGTACGCAACACCGGTGACCGGGCCGGCACGGAGGTCGTTCAGCTCTACCTCCACGATCCGGTGGCCCGTATCACCCGGCCGGTGTCCCGGCTGATCGGCTACGCACGGGTGCCGCTGCGGCCGGGCGAGTCCGCCGAGGTCCACTTCTCCTTCCATGCCGACCTCGCCTCGTATCCGCTGGGCGCCGATGGCACGAGGGTGGTGGAACCGGGCGCCCTGGAGCTGCGGCTGGCCTCCTCGAGCGCCGACTCGGGCGTACGGCACACCGTGCCGCTGACGCTGACCGGGCCCGAGCGCACGGTGGACCACCGGCGGCGGATGGTGTGCGAGGTGCGGGTGAAGTAGCGAGGCGGAAGGGCGCCCGGGGCCGGTTCGCCCCACGAGGCGGAGGGGGGCCGGTTCAGACCGGCCCCTCGCCCTTCTCCACCAGCGACCAGGCGTGGGCGAACAGTTCGGGCAGGGTGCGGGTGGGCAGCGGCAGCGGATTCTCCAGCCGCCCGTTGTAGGAGCGCCCCAGCCCGATCAGCTCCGCCTTCCACGCCTCCATGGGCTGGTACGGCTTCTTGGCGTGGATCCACTCGCCCGGCAGGAAGACCTGACGGCCCGCCCGGGGGCGCTTGTCCTCGGTGACGAGGCCGCGCTCGACCAGCGTGGCGGCGGCCTTCTGGTGCCGGGCGGTCTGCCATCCGTTCCAGGTGCGGACGTTGCGGTCGGTCGGCGCGGGCAGGGCCAGCAGCTGGAGGTAGAGCGCGGCCGCGTCCTGGTCGACGCCGAGCGCGTCGGCGACCCGCGCCACCAGGTCCGGCGCGGAGGCCGCCGGGTTGGACTCATACGCCCCGACCGGCAGCGACGCGCCCGCGACCCGCTCGACGATGCGCGCGCAGACCGGGCCGCGCAGCCACTCCACGGCGTCCAGCTCCCGGCGGCCGACTCCGGTCGCGGACGCCGCCGACAGCCGCTTCGAGCGCTCGTCGTCCCCGTAGAAGGCCGGGCGGAAGTACAGGCGGGTGGCGTTCCGGTACCCCCGGCGGTCGATCGCGCCCTCCGCACCGACGGTGAGCCCGTCGTCCACCGTGGCGACGTCCAGCCTCTCCGGCCCGGCGTACGGGCGTCCGCCGAACACCTCGCGCAGCGCCGTGATCGGCTCGTTCTCGCCGTGCCGGAAGAAGCCCGCGTCCAGCAGCAGTTCCGGGTGGTTCAGCCGTTCCCCGATCAGACCGACGAACCCGGGCACCCCGTCGCGGACCGGATCGCCCGCGGGCAGCTCGGCGTAGATCCAGGGCAGGTTGCGGACGGCGCCGCTCAGCAACTCCTCGAACCGCACGATCTGCCACCGTTCGTCGGCCGCGGAGCATCCGTAGTCGGTCCTCCGCAACCAGGTGTCGAGGTCGGCGCGGAGCGTGGGTTCGCCCGCGGGGTCGGTGAACGCGGCGCAGAAGCGGCCGGCGGTCAGCGGGAACGGCCGCATCTCGACGACCGCGCCGAACGTGCGCTCCGGCACCGTGGTCCGCCGCCCGTACCGTGCCCGCCACGCCTCGGCGAGCCGCTCGGCCACCGGCCGCATCCCTCCCGGCTCCCACAGCTCGGCCGGGTCCTCCGGCAGCACGTCCGCCAGCAGCTCAAGCCGCTCCGCCGGGCCGACCCGCGCCAACTCGCTGTGTGCGTCCTCCGCTTCGGCCGTCTTCAGCCGCAGCGTCGCCCGTTCATCGGAGTCGAGGAGCGGACGGTAGCTCAAGCTGACCATCCCGGCCAGCGCGAGCGACGCCACCGCCCGGCCCATCCCCGTGCCGTCCATGAGCAGGGCCACGGCCTCCCGGTCCCACGGCACCGGCCCGCGCTCCCGCACCAGCGCCACCAGCCGCCGCAACTGCTCCGCGCTGCCCCAGCCGCGCGGCACCTCGGCGACCTCCTCGACCTCCCCCAGGCTCGGCGGCTCCGCGTCCCCCGTCCGCAGCTCGACGAACCGGCGCCGCCCCTCACGGCTCCGTCCGACGCTGACGGCCGCCCCGCGCCCGTCGCGCACCGCCGCCCGTTCGGTGACCACGGTCCCGGTGCGCAGCCGGGCGGCCGGATCGGCGAACGGGCTCTCCGCCCACATCTCCAGCAGCGCCAGCTGCCGTTCGCGCCGCTCGGGGCGGGTGGACGCGACGGCGGCCCGGAGCGCCACGGCCCCGATCCGCCCGATGAACCGCGCCCAGGACCCCTCCCCGGCGATCCCGGGCCCGTCCTCGCCCTCGGGGCCGGGCGGATCCCACGCCCCGGTCAGGAACCGGCCGGTCCGCTCCATGCAGGCCAGCGTCCCGGTCCGCCACATCCCCGTGCCCTCGATGAGCCCGCCCAGCGCGGGCACCACGCGCTGGTCATCCACGGCCGTCCAGGCGGCCTCCCCCGTCGCACACACCATGGGGAGATCATCGCCCATGGGTCCGACAGCGACCCACCCGCCTCCGGCAGGCATCCGTGCCCGGCGGTCAGCTGTCCAACAGCCCGTCCACCAACGCCCGGAGCCCGTCCAGGTAGGTGTCCTCGACGGTCAGCTCGGCCCAGCGGTCCGCCATTCGAGCCAGGCGCGGGAGCTCGCCGGGGTCGAGATCCGCGAAGACCCGGTCCCGGTAGGTCGGTTGGTCGTCCGTCGCGCGCCGCCGGGCCGCTGTCGCCCGGACCAGGATCTCGCCGGCGGTGTAGTACCAGATCGCGCGGTAGCCGTGCACGGCCCGCTCGGGCGTCAGCCCGCACTCGACCAGGCCGTCCACGATCTGCTCCACGAACCACAGGGCGGCGGTGGACATCAGGTCATCGGCGGTCAGCACCTCCACGATCCAGGGACAGGCCGCCAGCACATCGTGGATCGCGACGGCGGCGACCACGACCCGTTCGCGGGGCTGGTCGGGCAGCGCGGGCCGGTGCAGCGTCCGCTCGGCGTAGTCGTCGAGCAGCAGGAGGAGCAGTTCCTCCTTGTCGCGGACATGGTGGTAGAGCGCCATCGGCGTACTGCCGATCTCCTTGGCGAGCCGCCGCATGGTCAGCCGGTCCGCGCCTTCCTCGGTCACGATCCGGCGGGCCGTCCCGATGATGTCTTCCCGGGAGATACGGGCAGGCCGACCGGGGGCCTTGCGCGGCGCTGAGGAGTGCGACATGGCCTCATCATCCACCAGGTCTCGACATCGGCGAGCAGCTCCCGCTATTTTTCTTACGCGTACAGAAACGGGCCCCAGCCGGAAGGAACCCCGTCATGACCACCCACCCCATCGACCTGTTCACCTCGGCGCTGCACATCCACCCGGACGGTGAAGTCCGCGCCGCCGCACGGCAGATGGCGTCCAGCGACTCCGGCGCCTGGCAGGTCGCGACGTTCCACGTCGAGACCGACGCCGACGTCCACGCCGACCACTGGGAGCAGCACCCCGAGGCCGAGGAGGCGGTCTGCTGCCTGACCGGCGGCGTACGCCTGTACTTCCGCCCCACCGACCCCGGCGGCGCCGAAGAGATGGTGCGGCTCCCGGCGGGACACGCCGCGATCGTCCCCCGTGGCCGCTGGCACCGCCTGCGACTGGACGGCCCGAGCGACCTGATGTCGATCACGCTCCGCCAGGGCACCCGCCTCGAGAAGCGCACCCCCTGAAGCCCACACCCGCCCGAGCCGATCACCCCCGGCGGCCCAGCCCCGCCGTGGGCCCTACGGTGCCTTCTGGAAATCGCTTGATGCATTAGTTGCGCCAGATCAAGCGTTTTTCGGAGGGGGTACCGGGAGGGACGGGATCGAGCGCGGCCGCCACCCGCCTGGCCACCAGCGGCCGGTGGACGGCGATGGCGCCGCGCCCCCGCCCTCCTGCCCCGCTGCTCAAATGCGCCGAAGGCGCGAGACGGCGCCGCACCCGGCCGAGCCGAGCAGCCCCCGGCTCTTCTAGTCGCCGAACTCGCCGTCTCGGACGGCGTTCACGAACGCCTGCCAGGCGGACGGCTCGAAGAGCAGGGCACCGCGCTCACGGTCCTTGGTGTCGCGGACGGCCTGATGGCCGGTAGAGAGGATGCCCCGTTCGACGCAGCCGTTGTCGTTACCGCTGTAGCTGCTCTTGTGCCAAATCGAGCCGTCCAGCTCAGATATCACGATGCATGTTCCTTGATGAGATCGCGGATGTAGTGCCGGGAGTCAGCGGGAGGCAGCGCGGCGGCCGTCAGTTCATCCCACGCCTTGGAGTACCGCTTCACGTCCTGCCGCTGTTCCAGCAAGCTACCACCGGTGATGTGCTCCAACCAGACAACGTCCGCTGGGGGCTCACCCTTCTGACGAAACATGGTGAACGGCGGATATTGGTCCGCTGGCAAGGCCGCGTCCAGGGGCAGGACCTGGATGTTCACGTTGGGCCGCTCCGCATCTTTCAGCAGTTGTTCGAGCTGCTCCCGGACCGTATCTGCCGAGCCGCCAATGCGGTGCAACGCAGGCACATCGATCACCGCCCGTAGACGAAAACCTGTACCGTCATCCAGCAATTCCTTGCGCTTCATGCGCATCTCGACGTGCAGATCCACACGCTCGGGCGGGTGCACTGCGAACGTCTGGCGCATATACGCCTCAGTCTGAACGAGGCCCGGAATGACAACCGACTCGTACGTGCGCACCAGCTCTGAGTCCGCTTCAAGGGTGAGGTAGTCCCTCAAGCTGTCGCGCAACAATGGGCCTTGATTGCTCCACCAATCGACCTTGTGGATGTCTTTCGCCAGTCGCCGCAGGCTCGCGCACTGGCGCTCGTCCTCGACCCCGTACAGCTTGAACAGCACCGTCAGATCCAGCGGACGGATGCCGCGCTTACCGTTCTCGATCTGACTGACCTTCGGGTGCCCGCACTCCAACGCGTCAGCGGCGTCCTGCACCTTCAGCCCGGCCTCGATGCGCAGCCGACGCAGCTCATTGCCGAGCCGACGACTGCGCATGGTGGGCATATCGCTCTGTGCCATGGGCGCATGCTGTCGTCCAAACGGCGCAACTCACAACCTTCACCCGCGACGTGTACCCAATGGAGTGAATCCAGGACGAACAATTTGCCTGGGCGACGACGTTCCGGTCACGATCGGCGACATTCACCGACCGTCACCGAAAGGCCGTGCCCGCCATGGCAGTTGAAGAGGTCCCCCAGAGTTACGAACAGCACCTGCACGTCGACCCGCAGATACTGCGCGGGATCCGCCGCATCATCCGTGCCCATCTGCGCCTCTGGGGGCGGGACGACCTGGTCGACGCCGTAGCACTCTGCGTCACGGAAGTGCTCACCAATGTCCCCAAGCACACGGGATCCCCCGAATGCCGTCTCCGGCTGTGGAACACCCAGGACGGCGTCCACACGACCATCAGCGACACCGACTCCGCCCTCCCCACCGTCCGCGAACCGGACTGGTGCGCCGAAAGCGGCCGGGGCATGTTCCTCCTCAGCAGCACCGCGTACCGCTGGGCGGCGCTGCCCACGCCCAGCGGCAAGGACGTCTGGTTCGAGTGCAGGCCCGCACACCTCGCACCTTCATCACCCCGCCCTTAGGCTGTCGCCGGACACAGGGGCTACCGGCGCGTAGCGCAGGCCGCGACAGACGCGACAGACCGCTAAGGAGCGCGTGATGAAGGGCTGGACCGCGAGCGACATTCCCGATCAGACCGGCCGCACCGCCGTCGTGACCGGCGCCAACAGCGGGCTCGGATTCGTCACCGCACGGGAGTTGGCGCGGCGCGGTGCGCGGGTGGTGCTCGGGTGCCGCAGCGAGAAGCGGGGGGACGAGGCGGCGGAGCGGATCCGGGCGCAGGCGCCGGGCGCGCGGGTGGCGGTCGTGCCGCTGGACCTCGCGGACCTGACGTCCGTACGGGCCTTCGCGGCCGCGCACAAGGGCGACCGGCTCGATCTGCTGATCAACAACGCGGGCGTGATGGCCCTCCCGCACCGCAGGACCGTCGATGGCTTCGAGATGCAGTTCGGCGTCAACCACCTGGGGCACTTCGCGCTGACCGGGCTGCTGCTGCCGAAGCTGCTGGAGGCGGGCCCGGGGGCGCGGGTGGTCACCGTCTCCAGCTTTATGCACATGCTGGGGACGGTGGACCCCCGCGACCTGAACATGGAGCGAAGGTACCGGCGTTGGGTCGCCTACGCCCGCTCCAAGTCCGCCAATCTCCTCTTCACCCACGAGCTCGCCCACCGGCTGCGCGCGGCGGGCGTCCGCCTCGTGGCGGCCGCCGCGCACCCCGGCTACGCCGCGACCAACCTCATGTCCGCCGCGCCGAAGATGGAGGGCCGCCGGGGGAAGGAGCGGTTCATGGAGATCGGCAACCGCTACTTCGCCCAGAGCCCGGAGCAGGGCACGCTGCCCGTCCTGTACGCGGCGACCGGCCCGGACGTCCGCCAGGACGACTTCTTCGGCCCGCCGCTCCAGGGGCTGTTGCGCGGCTCCCCCATCCGCTCGGCCCGCGCCAAGTGGACGCTCAGCGACACGGCCGGGCGGGGGCTGTGGGCCGCGTCCGAGCGGCTGACGGGGGTGCGGTACGAGGCGCTCGCACGCTGAGCCACGTCCGCCGCTGTCGAGCCGTTACGCCTCAGCGCACGGTGATGACCAGCTTGCCCGTGGTACGGCCGGTCTCCCCCTGGACATGCGCGCGGGCGCCTTCGGCGAGGGGGAAGGTGCCGGAGACGTGGGCGCGGAGCCTGCCCCGCTCCACGAGCTCGGCGATGGCGCGCATCCCGGCCTGGTCGTGCTCGACGAGCAGGGTGACGGCGCGTACCTGTGCCTTCTCCGCCGCCGCCCGGGTGTCCTCGGCGCCCGGCACCAGGGAGACGAGGGTGCCGCCGGGGCGGAGCACGCCCACGGAACGGGTGGCGGTCTCCCCGCCGAGGGCGTCGAGGACGACGTCGTAGCGCTCCTCGGTGTCGGTGAAGTCCTCGGAGCGGTGGTCGACGCAGACGTCCGCGCCGAGCTCGCGCAGGAAGTCGTGCTTGGGGCCGCTCGCCGTCCCGGTGACGTGCGCGCCGCGCTCCTTGGCGATCTGTACGGCGAGATGGCCGACACCGCCCGCCGCGGCGTGGATCAGCACCCGCTGCCCGGCCCGGAGGCCCGCGGTCTCGACGAGGGCCTGCCAGGCGGTGAGCGCGGCCAGCGGCAGCGCGGCCGCCTGGACGTGGTCGATCCCGGCGGGCTTGGCGGCGAAGGCGCGGGTGGGGCCGGTCACGTACTCGGCGTGGGAGCCGGCCCCGTACGGGTAGGGCAGCATGCCGAACACCTCGTCACCGGGCTGGAAGAGGGTGACGCCGAAACCGGTCTCCACGACGGTGCCGGAGACGTCCCAGCCGAGGGTCAGCGGCGGGGGCGGCAGGAAGATGCTCAGCGCGCGGTGTTTGAAGTCCGTGGGGTTGAGTCCGGCCGCGTGCACGGCGACGAGGATCTCCCCGGGGCCGGGCGCGGGCCGCGGAAGCTCGGTCAGCCGCAGGACCTCGGGGCCGCCGAGGGCCGTCTGGTGCAGGGCGAGCATCACGTTCTCGGGGGTGTCGAGGTTGTCAGGGGTGTCGCGGTTCTCGGGGGTGTCGCGGTTCTCAGGGGTGTCCGTCGAAGTCATGCCCCGATCCTGGCCGTACGATCGGGCCCGGGGCGATGGCCAGAAGGTCAGCCTCCGATACATTCCTGCCATGTCCATCGCCCCTGCCGCCCGCCGCCCTCCCGGAGCCCACGGCACTCCCGGCCCCCGCCCCGCGGCCACCGCGACCACCGCGACCGCCGCAGCCACCGCGACCACCGCGTCCGCCGCGGCCACCGCGACCGCCGCGCCCTCCCGGGCCCGTGACCTCGCCGACCGCGCGGCACACGCGGCACACGCGGCACACGCGGCCCGGCTGGACCGTCTGATGCACCCGGACCCGCGACCCAGCGCGCACAAGGTCGTCGTCCTCGCCCTCGACGGCGTCTACCCCTTCGAACTCGGCATCCCGCACCGGGTCCTGGGGTCCGCCGACGGCCGCTACGAGGTGCTGTCCGCGAGCGCGGACGGGCGGCCCGTACGCACCGACTCGGACCTGACGGTCACCCCCGGGCACGGTCCCGAGGTGCTGGCCGAGGCGGACACCGTGGTCATCCCGCCGTACGCGATCTCCCGGGCCTCGGCCGCCACCCCGGACCCGCAGGCCCTCGCCGCCCTGTCCCGCGTCCGCCCCGGCGCCCGTCTGGTGTCCATCTGCACCGGCGCCTTCCTGCTGGCCGCCGCCGGTCGCCTGGACGGGCGGCGGGCCACCACCCACTGGGCGCTCAGCGACCACTTCCGGGAGCTGTTCCCCCGGGTCGAGCTCGACGCCGATGTGCTCTTCGTCGACCACGGTGACGTGCTGACCTCCGCCGGGGCGGCGAGCGGTGTCGACGTCTGCCTGCACCTGGTCCGCCAGGACCACGGCAGCGAGGTGGCCAACCAGGTCGCCCGCTGCTGCGTCGTACCGCCGTACCGGGACGGCGGGCAGGCGCAGTACATCGAGCGGCCGCTGCCGCCGGCGGGCGACACCGGCACCGGGCCGACCCGCGACTGGGCGCTGCAACGGCTGGAACTGCCGCTGTCGCTGGACGAGTTGGCCGCGCACGCGGCGATGAGCACCCGTACCTTCGCCCGGCGCTTCCGGGAGGAGACCGGTCTGAGCCCCGGCCGCTGGCTGACCCAGCAGCGGCTGCGGCGGGCGCGGCGCCTGCTGGAGTCCAGCGACCTGCCGGTGGAACGGGTCGCCCACGAGGTCGGCTTCGCCACCGCCACCTCGCTGCGGCGGCACCTGGCGGCGGAGGCGGGGGTCGCCCCGTCGGCGTACCGGCGCACCTTCCGCGCCCCGGATACGCCTGATACCCCGGACGCCCCGGACGCCCCGGACACCCCGGACACCCCGGACGCATCGTGACCGCCACGGCGCCGGGGCATCGGGTACTGTGGCCCCACCCGTACGCACCGAGGAGGTGAGACCCATCAACGCCAGTTCAGGCTGGGTGCTCTCGCCGCAGGGATACACGGGATAGCTGACTGCCGGGAGCGCCCTCAGGGATCCCGAAAGGCTTCCAGGCTTCCATGTCGGCTTCACCCTCACTTGTCACCTTTTCCGCCGTCGTCACCAGGCTCCGCGCCGCCGGGTGCGTGTTCGCCGAGGACGAGGCGCGGCTGATCCTTTCCGTGGGCCACGTTCCGGCCGAGATCGACGCCATGGTGGAGCGGCGCGCCGCCGGGCTGCCACTGGAGCATGTGCTCGGCTGGGCGGACTTCCGGGGGCTTCGGATATCCATCGACGCCGGGGTCTTCGTACCGCGCCGGCGCACCGAGTTCCTGGTCGAGCAGGCCGTACCGCTGGCCCGGCCCGGGGCCGTCGTGGTCGATCTGTGCTGCGGCTCTGGCGCGCTGGGCGCCGCGCTGGCCTCGGCCCTGGGTGAGGTGGAGCTGTACGCGGCCGATATCGACCCCGTCGCGGTGCGCTGCGCGCGGCGCAACGTGGGGGCGGCGGGCGGCACGGTGTACGAGGGCGATCTGTACGATCCGCTGCCCGCCGCGCTGCGCGGCCGCGTGGACGTCCTGCTGGCCAACGTCCCGTACGTGCCCACCGAGGAGGTCGGGCTGCTGCCGCCGGAGGCCCGGGTCCACGAGGCGCGCGTGGCGCTGGACGGCGGCGCGGACGGGCTGGACGTCCTGCGCCGCGTGACCGCCGGGGCGGGCGGCTGGCTGACCCCGGGCGGCTCGCTCCTCTTCGAGACGAGCGGACGGCAGGCGCGCGTGGCGATGGCCATCGTGGCGGAGGGCGGGATGGAGCCGCAGCTGGCCGAATGCGATGAGTGGGACGCCACGGTCATCATCGGCACGAGCCCATCGGCCTCCGGTCCGTGACGCCTGCGGCGGGCTGCTCCCCTCCCCGCCCCTTCCCGTAACCGGGGGCTCCGCCCCCGGACCCCCAGGGTCTGGGGCAGAGCCCCGCGCCACGCGGCGGAGCCGCATATCGACACTACGGAAAGGGGCGGAGCCCCGGCCCGAGGTCAGGGGCAGAGCCCCAGTCCGGAGTCCGGGGCAGGCCCCGGTTTTGGGTCTGGGGCTGGGCCCCAGACCGGCGTCCGGGGCTGGGCCCCAGTTTCGGGAAGGGGCGGGGAGGGGAAAGACCCCCGCCCCGCGCCTACGCGCGCAACTCCTCCGCCGCGTCCGCCACCCGCGCAATCAACCGCAGCAGGGTCTCCCGCTCCGTCTCGTCCAGCGGGGCCAGGAAGACCCGGTTCATCCGGGACGTCCGGGTGACCAGCTTTCGGTGGAGCCGGATGCCCTCCTCCGTCAGCCGCAGGACGTTGCGGCGGCCGTCGTTCGGGTCCCGCACCCGCTCCAGCAGGCCGCGCCGGGCCAGCCGGGCGACCAGGTCGGCGATGGTGGAGCGGTCGAGGTGTACGTGTTCGCTCAGCGTCCGCTGGTCGATCTCCGGTTTCTCGATCAGCGCGTTGACCACCGCGAACTGCGGCGAGGTGGTCTCCTCGGAGACCATCGCGCCCCACAGCAGGGAGTGCGCCTGCTGGAGGCGGCGGGCCAGATGACCGGGGTGTGTGTTCAGATCGACCGCGCCGCCCATGCCGTGCCTCCCATCCCATGGCTCCCGGCTTGGATGCTTGGATTGCCCATTACTCCGTGCACTGAATGATTCTGCCCTGTGGAAGACCCCATGTCGAGAGGCCGACATTCGACCTAGACTCCCTTGACGAGCGCACCAGCCAATGGCAGCGTGCGAAATCAACACCACATCGATACCAACATCGACACCACATTAGTCAGCATACTGAGCATCCCGACCCGCGGAGTGACGATGGCCGACATCCGAAGCCTGCCGGACGCCGTGGCGGACCTCGTCCACGACGGGGACACCGTCGCGATGGAGGGATTCACCCACCTGATCCCGTACGCCGCCGCGCACGAGGTCATCCGCCAGGGCATCACCGATCTGACCCTCGTCCGGATGACCCCGGACGTCATCTACGACCAGCTCATCGGCGCCGGACTCGTCCGCAAGCTGGTGTTCTCCTGGGGCGGCAACCCCGGCGTGGGCTCGCTGCACCGCTTCCGTGACGCCGTGGAGAACGGCTGGCCGCGGCCGCTGGAGCTGGACGAGCACAGCCACGCGGGCATGGCGAACCGCTATGTGGCGGGCGCCTCCAAGCTGCCGTTCGCCGTGTTGCGCGGCTATCGCGGCAGCGACATCCCGACCCGTACGGACACCGTCTCCACCGTCGTCTGCCCGTTCACCGGGGAGGAGCTGGCCGCCGTCGCGGCGCTCAACCCGGACGTCACCGTCATCCACGCCCAGCAGGCCGACCGGTCCGGCAATGTGCAGATGTGGGGGCTGACCGGGGTGCAGAAGGAGGCGGCGCTCGCGGCCGACCGGGTGCTGGTGACCGTGGAGGAGATCGTCGAGGAGCTGACACCACGCCCCGGCGGGATCGTCCTGCCGACGTGGGTGATCGACGCGGTGTCCGTCGTCCCCGGCGGCGCCCACCCCTCCTACGCCACCGGGTACTCGACCCGCGACAACGACTTCTACCAGGCGTGGGACCGGATCGCCCGGGACCGCGAGGCGTTCACGCAGTGGATCGAGAAGAACGTGCGAAACAGCGAAGGGGCGCTCACCCGATGACCGAAACCTACGCCCCGGAATTCACCAGCGACGAGCTGATGGAGGTCAACGCCGCCCGCGCCCTGGCCAGTGCGCGGACCTGCTTCGTCGGCATCGGCCTCCCCAGCACCGCCGCCAACCTGGCCCGCGCCACCGTCAACCCGGGCCTCGTGCTCATCTACGAGTCGGGCACCATCGGCTCCAAGCCCACCCGGCTCCCGCTCTCCATCGGCGACGGCGAACTCGCCGACACGGCCGACGCGGTGGTCCCGGTGCCGGAGATGTTCAACTACTGGCTCCAGGGCGGCCGGATCGACGTCGGCTTCCTCGGCGCCGCCCAGGTCGACCGCTACGCCAACATCAACACCACCGTCGTGGACCGCGGCCCGGACAAGCCCGAGGGCCGCCTCCCCGGCGCGGGCGGCGCCCCCGAGATCGCCTCCAACTGCGGCAAGGTGCTCATGGTGCTGCGCCACTCCACCCGCAACTTCGTGCGGCGGCTGGACTTCGTGACGACCCTGGGCCACGGCGGCGGCCCCGGCGACCGTAAGAAGCTCGGCATGCCGGGCGCCGGCCCCACCGCCGTCATCACCGACCTGGGCGTCCTGCGCCCCGACCCGGCCACCGCCGAGCTGGTGCTCACCGAAGTGCACCCGGGCGTCACCGTGGAGCGGGTCCGGGCCGCCACCGGCTGGGAGCTGACCGTCGCCGACACCGTGACCACCACCGAGCCGCCCACCCCTGACGAGCTGGCCGCACTGCGCACCCTGAAGGCCGCCGGAAAGGACGCACGATGACCGCCCTGCGTGACGTCTATGTCGTCGACGCCGTCCGCACCCCCATCGGCCGTTACGGCGGCGCCCTGGCCGGGGTGCGCCCCGACGACCTGGCCGCCCATGTGGTGCGCGGCCTGCTCGCCCGCACCCCCGCCCTGGACCCGGCGCGCATCGACGACGTCTACTTCGGCAACGCCAACGGCGCGGGCGAGGAGAACCGCGATGTCGCCCGCATGGCCGTACTGCTGGCCGGGCTGCCCGTCACCGTGCCCGGCGCGACCGTCAACCGGCTCTGCGCCTCGGGCCTGGAGGCCGTGCTCCAGGCCGCCCGCGCGATCGCGGTCGGCGACGCGCACATCGCGCTCGCGGGCGGGGTGGAGTCGATGAGCCGCGCCCCCTGGGTGCTGCCCAAGCCCGAACGCGCCTTCCCCGCCGGGCATCAGCAGATGTACTCCACGACTCTGGGCTGGCGGATGACCAACCCGGACATGCCGCCCGAGTGGACCGTCGCCCTCGGCGAGGGCGCCGAGCTGATCGCCGACAAGCACGGCATCACCCGCGAGGCACAGGACGCGTTCGCGCTCGCCAGCCATGAGAAGGCGGCGCGGGCGTGGAAGGACGGGGCGTACGAGGCCGAGGTGCTGCCGTATCCGGACACAGAGCTCGTCCGGGACGAGACCATCCGCGAGAACACTTCCACCGAGGCCCTGGCCAAGCTCAAGCCCGCCTTCCGCAAACCCGGCGGCACCGTCACCGCGGGCAACTCCTCGCCCCTCAACGACGGCGCGGCCGCGCTGCTGCTCGTCGACGAGGAGGGGCTGAAGGCCACCGGACGCGAGCCCCTGGCCCGGATCGGCGCGTCGGCCGTGACCGGTATCGAACCGCAGTACTTCGGGCTCGGCCCGGTCGAGGCCGTACGCCGCGCCCTCGCCAAGGCGGGCCGCTCGTTCGCCGACCTGACCACCCTCGAACTCAACGAGGCGTTCGCCGCGCAAGTGCTGGGCTGCCTGGCCGAGTGGCCCGACCTGAACCCCCACATCGTCAACCCGCGCGGCGGCGCCATCGCCATCGGCCACCCCCTCGGCGCCTCCGGCGCCCGGCTCACCGGGGCCGTCGCCCATCAGCTCGCCGCCCGCGGCTCGGGGACGGGCCTGGCCACCTTGTGCATCGGCGTCGGACAAGGCCTCGCCCTCGTCCTGGAGAGGTAATCCCGCAACGGAACGGCACGGATGGACACGGATGGAAAGGTAAGGCTGACGGCAGACATGGCTCTCACCCAGTCCGATATCGACGGCGAACTCGCGCACATACGGGAGTCGTACGACAAGGCGCGCGCCGAGGGCGCTCCCGCCACCGATCACCCGCCGCGCGACTTCCCCCCGTACCGCAGCAGTGTGCTGCGCCACCCCAAACAGCCGCTGGTCGCGGTGGACGGCGACCCGGAGACCGTGGAGCTGCACACCCCGGTCTTCGGCCACACCGACATCACCGCGATCGACAACGACCTCACGGTGCAGCACCAGGGCGAACCGCTCGGCGAGCGGATCACCGTCTCCGGACGGCTCCTGGACAGCCGGGGCCGCCCCGTCCGGGGGCAGCTCATCGAGCTGTGGCAGGCCAACGCATCGGGCCGCTACGCCCATCTGCGCGATCAGCACCCCGCGCCACTCGACCCCAACTTCACCGGTGTGGGGCGGACGTTGACGGGCGACGACGGTTCGTACCACTTCACCACCATCAAGCCGGGCGCGTATCCGTGGCGCAACCACGAGAACGCCTGGCGCCCCGCGCATCTGCACTTCTCCGTCTTCGGCGCGGCGTTCACGCAGCGGCTGGTCACCCAGATGTACTTCCCCGGCGATCCGCTCTTCGCCTACGACCCGATCCTTCAGTCGGTGACGGACGACTCCGCGCGGCAGCGGCTGGTCGCCCGTTACGACCACGCGCTGTCGCGGCCGGAGTGGTCGCTGGGCTACCGCTGGGACATCGTGCTGGACGGGCCGTCCGCCACGTGGATCGAGGAGGGGCGCTGATGAGTGAGAGGCCCGCACCCGCACCCGCACCCGCACAGGGGCTCGCGCCCACCCCCTCCCACACCGTGGGCCCGTTCTACGGCTACGCCCTGCCCTTCCCCGCCGGCGGCGAGATGGCCCCGGCGGGCCACCCCGACGCCATCACGCTCCACGGCCATGTCCGCGACGGCGAGGGCGCCCCCGTTCCGGACGCGCTGGTGGAGCTGTGGCAGGCGGGCCCGGACGGTTCGCTCGCCGGGGCGGGCGGGTCGATGCGGCGCGACCCGGTGACCGGCGGCTTCCTCGGGCGCAACGGTGTGGACTTCACCGGCTTCGGCCGCATCGCCACCGACGCGGACGGCCACTGGACGGCCCGTACGCTGCCGCCGGGCGGCCCGGCCGCGCCCGCCGCGCCGTACATCAGCGTGTGCGTCCACGCCCGGGGGCTGCTGCACCACCTCTTCACCCGCGTGTACTTCCCCGAGAACGCCGAGGCCAACGCCGCCGATCCGCTGCTCGCCTCGCTGGATCCGGCGCGCCGCGAGACGCTGGTGGCGACGGCGGGGTCCCCGCCGGGGACATATCGCTTCGACATCCGCCTTCAAGGCGAAGGGGAGACGGTTTTCCTTGAGTTCCGCTAGTCCTGGTACTTCCGGCAGCGACGACGTGGGGTTGCTGTCCCCGGTGCGGGCCGGGTCGGCGGTGGAGGCCGCCACGGGCGACACGGCGTTCCTGCAAGCCATGCTGGACGCCGAGGCCGCGCTGGCGCGGGTGGTGGCACCGGCCGGTGCGGCGGAGGCGGTGGCGGGCGCGGCCCGCGTCGAGCTGTACGACGTACGCGATCTGGCGCTGCGCGCCCGCTCGGGGGGCAACCCGGTCATCCCGCTGGTCGCCGAACTCACGGCGGCGGTGGCCCGTACGGACGCCGAGGCCGCGTCGTACGTCCACCGGGGCGCGACCAGCCAGGACATCGTGGACACGGCCGCGATGCTGGTGGCGGCGCGGGCGCTGCCGCTGATCGTGGCCGATCTGGAGCGTACGGCGGCGGAGCTGGCGCGGCTCGCCGCCGCGCACCGCGACACCCCGATGCCCGGCCGCACCCTCACCCAGCACGCCGTCCCCACCACCTTCGGGCTGAAGACGGCGGGCTGGCGGGCGCTCGTCCTGGACGCCCGCGACCGGCTGGCGGCGCTGCGGCCGCCCGCGCAACTGGGCGGCGCGGCGGGCACGTTGGCCGCCTTCGACGGCGGGGTTCCGCTGCTGGGCCGGTTCGCCGAGGAGACCGGCCTCGCCGAACCCGAACTCCCATGGCACACCCTGCGCACCCCCGTCGCCGACCTGGGCACCGCGCTCGCCTTCGCCGTGGCGGCGCTGGGGAAGATGGCGGCGGACGTGCTGGTGCTCTCGCGGACGGAGATCGGCGAGGTGGCGGAGGGGGCGGGGGGTGGCTCGTCCGCGATGCCGCACAAGTCGAACCCGGTGCGTGCCACGCTGATGGCCGCCGCGGCCCGTCAGGCCCCGGGGCTCGCCGCGACCCTGCTCGGCTCGCTCGCCGCGGAGGACGAACGGCCGGGTGGGGCGTGGCACGCGGAGTGGCAGCCGCTGCGGGAACTGTTGCGGCTCGCGGGGGGTGCCGCCCGTGACGCCACGGAACTCGCCTCCGGGCTGCGGGTCTTTCCTGACCGGATGGCCGCGAACCTGGGGCTGACGGATGGCCTGATCGTCAGCGAGCGCCTTATCGCGGCGCTCGCGCCGGGGCTCGGGCGGGCCCGTGCGAAGGAAATCCTGGCGGAGGCGGCGAGGGAGGGCGTGGGGCTGGCCGAAGCGCTGTCGGGTGTCCTGCCGCCGGATCGCCTACGCGAACTGACCGACCCGACCACGTATGTGGGTTCGGCGCCCGCACTGACGACGCGGGCACTGACTCGCGATGGGTAGCCCCTGCGGGGGCTTGTCCCCACCCCGCCCCTTCCCGAACCGGGGGACACCCCCGGCCCCCCGCCGCAGGGGCTCCGCCCCACACCCCCGCCGGGGCTCCGCCCCGGACCCCGGTCCTCAAGCGCCGGACGGGCTGGATTTTCCAGCCCGTCCGGCGCTTGAGGACACGCCCGAAGGGCGCTCGGGGGCAGGGGGCTGGAAGAAAGCCCCCGGGGTCCAGGGGCGGAGCCCTTGGTTCGGGAAGGGGCGGGTCGGGGAACAACCACCGGCCCGCACCCGGCCACCAACCCCAACCGCAACCCCAGCCCCAGCCCCAGCCCACGCCGCATCCCACCCCGGAGCACCCACCCCATGACCAACCCCCCGCCACACCACGACCTCAGCGGACCCCCCACCGCCCCACCCCTCATCCTCGGCCCCTCCCTCGGCACCTCCCTCGCCGTCTGGGAGCCCCAGCTCCCCGCGCTCGCCCGGGGCCACCGCGTACTGCGCTGGGATCTGCCCGGTCACGGCGGTTCGCCCGTCGCGCCGCTGCTGCCCTCGGACGGCTCGGCCACCATCGACGGTCTCGCCGCCCTCGTACTGCGGCTCGCCGACGAGCAGGGATGGGAGCGGTTCGCGTACGCGGGGATTTCGATCGGCGGCGCTGTCGGGCTGCATCTCGCCGCCCACCACCCCGAGCGGATCAGCCGACTCTCCGTCGTCTGCTCCTCGGCCCGCTTCGGCGACCCCGCCGTCTGGCGCGAGCGGGCCGCGCTCGTACGGGCCGAGGGGACGGAGGCGATGGTGGCGAGCCGCCCCGGCACCTGGTTCTCGCACGACTTCGCCCGCACGCCCGTCGCCGCCGCGCTGATCGAGGATCTGCGGGCCACCGACCGCGCGGGCTACGCCGCCTGCTGTGACGCCCTCGCCGCGTACGACATGACGGCCGATCTGGAGAAGATCACGGCGCCCACCCTCGTCGTCGCCGGTCGCGACGACCCCGCGACCCCGCCCTCCCACGCCCGCCAAATCGCCGACGCGGTGCCCGGCGCGAGCCTGCTCGAGGTCGCCGGGGCCGCCCACCTGGCGGGCGTGGAGCGGCCGGAGGCGGTCACCGGGGCGCTGCTCGCCCACCACCTCAACAGCCCAGCACCCCCACGGGACGACGCCTCACGCCACGCCGCCGGGATGGCGGTGCGCCGGGCCGTCCTGGGGGACGCGCACGTGGATCGCGCGGTGGCCCGGACGACCCCGTTCACCGCCCGCTTCCAGGACTTCATCACCCGCTACGCCTGGGGCGAGATCTGGACCGGCGACGGGCTGGACCGGCGGACCCGCAGCTGTATCACCCTCACCGCGCTGATCGCCCACGGCCATGACGCCGAACTGGCCATGCACATCCGGGCCGCGCTCACCAACGGGCTGACCCGTGAGGAGATCGGCGAGGTGCTGCTCCAGTCGGCGATCTACTGCGGCGTCCCGGCCGCCAACTCGGCCTTCGCCACCGCCCAGCGCGTCTTCGACGACATGGACACCCAAGGCACCGGGCCCGACACCGACGTCGACTCTGCGTCACATTCCGATACCGAAAAGTGACATCCCCCCGCAACACCTCTGTCGTAATCCGCCTCCATCGTTGATCGTTGAGTCGTACGGAGACCGGGAGTCCGGGAGACCGAGACCGGGAGACGAGGGGGCGCACGCCAATGTCCATGAGCCGCCGAAGGCTGCTGGGTGCGGGCGGAGGGCTGGCCCTGACGGGCGCGCTCGCCTCCGCGTGTGGGTCCAACACCGGGCGGGGCGACGATGACCACGCCGGCCAGCCGGTGATCGAGCAGTGGTACCACCAGTACGGCGAGCCCGGCACCGAACAGGCCGTCAAGCGCTACGCCGACGCGTATCAGAAGGCGAACGTCCAGGTGCAGTGGCGGCCGGGCAACTACGACCAGCAGACCGCGGCCGCGCTGCTCACCAAGTCCGGCCCGGACGTCTTCGAGGTCAACGGCCCGACGCTGGACCAGATCCAGGGCGGCCAGGTGGTCGAACTCACCGATCTCCTCAGCGAGGCGAAGGACGACTTCAACCCGGCCGTGCTCGCCCCGAAGACGTATCAGGGCAAGATCTGGGCCGTACCGCAGGTCATCGACACCCAGCTGCTCTACTACCGCAAGAGCATGCTCAAGGACGCGAATGTAGAACCGCCGCGCAGCCTCGACGCGCTGATCGACGCGGCGAAGGAGCTGACCACCAAGGACGTCAAGGGGCTCTTCCTGGGCAATGACGGCGGCCCCGGCGTCCTCGGCGGCACCCCGCTCAACGCCGCCGGGCTCGCGCTGGTCACCGAGGACGGCGAGGTCGGCTTCGACGATCCGGCCGCCGCCCGGACGCTCGGCAAGCTGCGTCAGCTCTACGCCGAGAAGTCGCTGCTGCTCGGCGCGCCCTCCGACTGGTCGGATCCGGCCGCGTTCACCCAGGGGCTCACCGCCATGCAGTGGTCCGGGCTGTGGGCGCTGCCGCAGGTGAAGAAGGCGCTGGGGGACGACTTCGGGGTGCTGCCGTTCCCCCAGGACGGGGCGCACGGCGCGCCCGCGGTGCCGGTCGGCGCGTACGGGGCGGCGGTCAGCGCACGGGCCCGGGACAAGGCGCTGGCGAAGGCGTATGTGAAGTGGCTGTGGGTGGAACGGACCGACTACCAGGAGGACTTCGCGCTCCGCTACGGCTTCCACATCCCCGCCCGGATCTCGCTCGCCACGAAGGCGGCCAAGCTGCGGCAGGGCCCGGCCGGTGAGGCGGTGCGCTTCGCCACCGACCACGGCCATGCCGAGCCGCTACTGTGGACCTCCGCGAGCAAGACGGCCTACCAGGACGCGCTGAGCCGGATCATCAAGAGCGGGGCCAACCCGGAGAGCGAGCTGCGGTCGGTGGTCCGCAAGACCGAGGCCGAGCTGCGCCGCGTGAAGAAGAAGAGCTGATGCGGGGGAGGTTCGCCCGCGGGCTCCTGGGCCCGCAGAACCGTCATCTGTGGTTCTGGATATTCGTCGGCCCGTTCGTCCTGGGGCTGACCCTCTTCACCTACGTCCCGCTGGCCTGGAGCGTCTACCTCAGCTTCTTCGACGCGCACAACACCGTCTCGCCCACGGACTTCGTCGGCTTCGACAACTACACGGCGATGCTGGGCGACGACGCGTTCACCGACAGCCTGGTGACCTTCCTGGTCTTCACGGCGTTCATCGTCCCGGCCACCTACGCGCTCTCGCTCGCCCTCGCGCTGATGGTCAACCGGCTGCGCTGGGCGCAGGCGTTCTTCCGGTCGGTGTTCTTCCTGCCGGTGGCGTGCTCGTATGTGGTGGCGGCGCTGATCTGGAAGATGTCGATCTTCAACGGGGTGCGCTTCGGGCTGGCCAACACCGTGCTGGACTGGTTCGGCGCCGATCAGATCGCCTGGCTGTCGACCACGGATCCGCCCTGGTACTGGCTGGTCATCGTGACCGTACGGCTGTGGCTCCAGGCGGGGTTCTACATGGTGCTGTTCCTAGCCGGGCTCCAGCGCATCTCCCCGCGGCTGTACGAGGCGGCGGCCGTGGACGGGGCGCGGCCCGGCTGGCAGGTGTTCCGGCACATCACCTTTCCACAGCTGCGGGCGACCTCGGTCGCGGTGGTGCTGCTGCTGGTGATCAACGCCTTCCAGGCGTTCGACGAGTTCTACAACCTGCTGTCGGACTCGCGCGGCTATCCGCCCTACGCCCGCCCGCCGCTGGTCTACCTCTACTACACGGCGCTGGGCCAGGGGCAGAACCTGGGCCTGGGCAGTGCGGGCGCGGTGATCCTGGCGCTGATCATCGCCGTGGTGACGGTGGTGCAGGCCCGCTGGTTCGGCCTGGGCCGGAAGGAGGACTGATGCCCACTCCCCCGAAGTCACGCGATATCCGGCGCCGGAACACCCGCGACGTCCGGGACGCCCTCGTCGGCGTGGGGCGCGCCGTGCGGCTGGTGCTGCTGCTCGCGCTCGCGCTGGTCTTCCTGATCCCGTTCTATCTGCTGGTGCGCAACGGTCTGTCGAGCGAGGCGGACATCACCTCGCCGGGGTGGACGTTCTTCCCGGGCGAGCTGCACTGGTCCAACGTCAGCGAGTTGTTCGACGACCCCAATGTGCCGATGGCGCACGCGCTGCTCAACTCCTCGCTGATCGCGGTCCTCACCACCGTGGGCACCCTGCTGCTGGCCTCGCTCGCCGGGTACGGTCTGGCGCGCATCCCGTACGCCTACGCCAATGTGGTCTTCTACTGGATCCTGGGCACCTTGATGGTCCCGGCGGCGGTCACCTTCGTGCCCAGCTTCGTGCTGGTCAGCTCGCTCGGCTGGGTGTCCACGCTGCGCGGTCTGGTGGTGCCCACACTGTTCAGCGCGGTCGCGGCGTTCATCTTCCGCCAGTACTTCCTGGGCTTCCCCCGGGAGCTGGAGGACGCGGCGCGGGTGGACGGTCTTGGCTACTGGCGTACGTACTGGCGGGTCGTGGTGCCGAACTCCCGGCCGGTCTTCGCGGCGGTGGGCACGATCGTCTTCATCGGCGCCTGGAACTCCTTCCTGTGGCCGCTGGTCATCGGGCAGGACCGGGACGCGTGGACGGTACAGGTGGCGCTGTCGACGTTCACCACCGCCCAGACCGTCAACCTCCATGAGCTGTTCGTGGCGGCGGCGGTGTCGATCGTGCCGCTGCTGGTGGTCTTCCTGGTACTCCAGCGCTATATCGTCGCGGGCGTCGAGCGCACGGGCATCGACGACTGAGGCCGATGCGGCCGGTGCGGCTGGTGTGACCGGTGTGACCGGTGTGGCTCACCCAGCGGCCGGGCCGTCGTCCGGCAGCGGGGCGTACCGCCGCAGCCAGACCTCGGTCTGGGACAGATGCGCGGTGGCGGCCGCGGCGGCGGCCGCCGGATCGCGGGCGGCCACTGGCCACCGGGGCCACGCCGGGGAGTACTGGGGACCACGACATGGCCGAGGGCCGGAAAACCTCATCCGCGCCCTGACGGCCCCCGTCCGCTCGTGGCTACCGGCGGCAGCGCCGCCGGTAGCCCGAAGACGCGCTCCCCGGGCGCCCCGCCCCGCAGCAGCGCCGCCCCCAGCGGGGTCAGCGTGTGGAGGACGGCGCTGCCCTGGCGCAGGGTGTGCACCAGGCCCGCCTCGCGCAGCACACTGGCGTGCTGACTGGCCGAGGCCAGCGATACGCCCACCCTGCGGGCGAGTTCGCTGGTCGTACAGCCGCCGCCGACCTCCAGCAGCACCGCCGAGCGGGTCTGCCCGACCAGCTTGCCGAGCGTCCGGGCGGATCCGGCCCCAGCCTCAGCCCCGGACCCTGGCCCAGCCCCGGACCCTGGCCCGGACGCGACGGCGGGCCGCTGCTCGGGCCGGGTTACGAGGCCACACCGGGCGTGTTCGACGGGGTAGACCAGAACGGGCGTCAGCTCCGGGTTCCGGAAGGTCACCGGCGTCCCCCGGCAGAAGAACGACGGCAGCAGCAACAACCCCCGCCCCCGCAGCCACAGATCGCGGTCCACCGGATAGTCGACCTCCAGCACGGGCGCCCGCCACCGCATCGTCGGCGGCAGCGAGGCCAGCAGCCCATCGGCGCCCCCGTCCAGCAGGGCGCGGCCCCGGGCCACCCGGTCGGCCTCGATCCGGGCCTGGATATGCGGCCAGTACGGGGCGACGGCGGCCTGGTGGTAGGCGCGCAGCGTGCTGATCAGCCGGTCCAGCGATCTTCGCTCGCCCTGCGCCAGATCCCGTATCCACCCCGGGAGCCCCCGGGCCGCCGGAAGCCCCGCCAGCTCCGCGTGCAAGCGCTCACCCGAGATGGCGCGCAGCGCGGACATCGCGGCATCGCAACCGATTACCCCTTCGGCGGGTGTCAGGAAGTCCGGGAAATAGCCACGCGACGGAATGAGCGGCGCAAGCAGCCGCGCTTCGCCGTTGAGTCGGTTTCGCGCCTCGGAACGCCATTTCCCGTATACGGTCTCGGCCCGGTTCTCCCGCAGCCGATGGAAACTTAAAACGGTTTCCCAGAGCGCGTCCGGGCGGACCGCCATCCGCAGCCGGGCCAGATCGAGTTCACTGAAATGAACACGGAGCACCAGACCCCCACACGTGACATTGCGATCGCCCCCCGATCACCGATGAGTATGCACGCTGGCACGGTCAGTCACCACGCCCTTTTAGCCAGATGTGAAACGGGGAGCGGCGCGGAGCCCGGAAGAGGAAAGCTGTTCCCCAGGAAAACCGGGGGCCACCGGGAAAAAACTTCCGAGGGCTGTCCGGAATTCAACAGGCGGTGCTCAGAGCCAGTTTGCTCGTTCCCGTGGGGGGTGACGAGTACGTTACGGCGACTGGGCACTTGTGTTGCCGCACGTAGCCGATGCGCGCGGCAACAGCTCCCGTGGGGGGAGTGAGAGGGGGCGGCACCTCCGCACAAGGTGCCGCCCCCTTTGAGATCCGGAGCCCCGGGCCGCGATGTCGCCCCGAATGTGCCGCGGTGCCGCCCTCGTCATGGTCGGGAAGGCAGCCCATGACCGGCGCCCCCGCCCGCGTCCAGCCGCCAGGCCGCCGGGCGGACATGAGTGGTGGCGAATTCCTCGAGGCCGGCGACGAAGGACGCGATCGCGGGGGCCGCGTAGTGCTGAGTGGACCAGCAGGCGTGCAGGGCAAGCCGCAGCGGGTTTCCGTCGGGGGCGGTGATCAGCACCGGATGGGCGGAGAAATGCGGCAGGTCCGTGACGACGCCGACACCGGCTCCGGCGGCGGCGAGGGCCTGGATCATCCGCGCGGTGGAGCTCTCCTCCACATGCGCGAAGGCCAGACCCGCCGCCACGACCGCCTGGTCCAGTACGGCCCTGGCCGGGTGCTCACCGGTCAGCAGCACGAGGGGTTCCCGGACCAGCTCGGCGAGCTCCACGCTTCCGCGGCGCTGGACGGCCCAGGGGTGGGTGGCGGCGACATAGGCGCGCAGTGGGACGTCCGTCAGCGGCTGCCAGCTCAGCCCATGGGCGACCGGCGCGGTCGCGGCGACGCCGAGGTCGGCCCCCTCGGCAACCGTCTGGGGCACCTGCTGGGCGGGCACTTCCCGGATCGAGACGAACGGGTCGGTGGACGACAGCCGGGCCACGAAGGGGGCGACCACTTCGTGGATCGTGGTTTCCGAGGCGGCCACGACCACGCGACGCAGCCCGCCGTGCGCCATGTGGTGCGCCACCGACTCGATCTGGTCGGCGCGGCTGACCAGGTCCGTCGCACTGTCGATGAGCTGCCGGCCGGCACTGGTCAGCCGCAGGCGCGGGCCGGAGCGGTCGAACAGCACGACCCCCAACTCGTCCTCAAGGTTGCGTAGTTGCCGGGAAAGCGCGGGCTGGGCGAGATGGAGCCGCTCGGCCGCCGCAGTGACCGTACCGGCGCGAACGACGGCCAGGAAGTACCGCAGGCGCTTGATCTCCATCGCGGCATCATGCCATATCGGCATGGGAATCCCGGCATTTTTGGTATTAGACAGCATGCTCCGAGCTCAGGACGATGGAGACCCCCTCACCGTCGACTCCCCCGGAGCATCCGCCTATGTCCGCGATGACACCCGCCTCTCCGCCTCCCACACTCGGGGACTGGCTCGAACCGCCGGTCAACCAGTGGGCCTTCAACCATGTCGAGGAGTTCCTGCCGACGGCCGTGATCTCGCGGGGACGCGGCGATCACCGCGCGTTCGCCGAGGCGCCCCTTCCGCTGGAGGACGCCGAGGTCGACCTGGCCGGGGCGCGTATCACGGTGGCGGAGTTCCTGGAGCGGACCCGAACCGACGCGATCGTGGTGCTCCACGGGGAACACATCGTGTTCGAGCGGTACTTCGGCGAGGGGCGGCCGGACCGGCGGCACGCCCTGATGTCGATCTCGAAGTCGGTCGCGGGCATGGCCGCGGGCTGTCTGGTGGACGAGGACCGCCTCACGCTGTCCGCCCCGGTCGACTCGTATGTGCCCGAACTCGCCGCCTCGGCGTACGGGACCGCCACCGTGGGCGAGGTCCTGGACATGTCGGTCTCGCTTCGGTTCAACCATGACTACCGTGATCCGGCCTCCGAGGTGCAGGCGCTGGACCGCGCCTCCGGCTGGCGCCCGCGCGACCCCGAGGACCCGGCCGTGCGGGCCTTCCTGGCCAGGCTCGAACCGGACGGGCCGCACGGCCGCTCCACCCAGTACTGCTCGGCCACCACCGACGTCCTTGCCTGGATCCTCGAACGAGCCGCCGGACAGCCCTACCCCGAGGTGATCGCCGACCGGATCTGGTCCCGCATCGGCGCCGAACACGACGCCCTGGTCACCACCGACCCGGAGGGCACCCCCTACGCCTGCGCCGGGGTCAACGCGACGGCGCGCGATCTCGCCCGCTTCGGGCGCTGTGTGCTGGACAACGGCTCAGTCGGCGGCACTCGGGTCATCCCGGAGGCATGGGTCCGCGCCACCCGCGCCGGTGCACCGCCCGGGGTGGCCCCGGACGGGGACTTCCGCGAGGTCCACCCGAACGGGTCGTACCGCAACCAGTGGTGGATCACCGGCGACGCCTCCGGGAGCTTCCTCGGCCTCGGCATCTTCGGCCAGTACCTCTGGCTCGATCCCGAACGGAACGTGGTCATCGCCAAACAGTCCAGCCTGCTGGGCCCCCGCGCACAGCGCGCCGAGCACGCCTCGTCCCTCACCCAGATCGCGGCCGCGGTCGCCGCCGCCCGCCGGTCCTCCCACCTCGGCCAGGAGCCACGATGAGCAACGACGCCGAGGGGCCACGCCCGGACCCCACACCGACCCTCGAACAGCACGGCATCGAGCACATCCCGGCCGCCGAGCGCCACGGCAAGCCGTGGCATCAGCTCACCCTCTGGTTCTCCAGCAATGTGCAGATGACCGCGGTGGTCACCGGCGCGGTGGCGGTCACGCTCGGCCTCGACCTGAAGTGGGCCATCGCCACGATCGTCATCGGGAACCTGGTCGGTGGCGTCTTCATGGCCTACCACAGCGTGCAGGGGCCCGAACTCGGCGTCCCGCAGATGATCCAGAGCCGGGCCCAGTTCGGGTTTCTCGGCGGGGCGCTGCCCTCCTTCATCGTCGTCCTGATGTACCTGGGCTTCTCCGTCGAGGGCGGTCTGGTGGGCGGCGGGGCGCTGGCCGGCTGGACCGGCATGCCCAAGTCCGCGGGCATCGTGGTCTTCTGCGTGCTACACCTGCTGGTCGCGCTGGTCGGCTACAAGCTGATTCACGCCACCGCGCGGGTGATCTCCGTGCTCTCGGGGATCGTGTTCCTGGCACTGTTCGTACAGCTCGCCACCCACCTGCCCGCCCATCTGCCGAACTCCGGCTCCCCGGCCACGCCGGGCACGGTGCTGCTCGCCGTCTCGATCTCCGTCTCCTGGCAGGTCACCTGGGCGCCCTACGTCTCCGACTACTCGCGCTATCTGCCCGAGGGCACCCCCAGAGGCACCACCTTCTGGTACACCTACCTCGGCTCGGCGGTGGGCGGTACGGCCACGATGGTCATCGGCGCGATGGCCGCCGCGGTCAACGACAAGGCGCTGAACTCGGACGCGATCGGCTTCCTCGCCGACCGCTACCCGGCCATCAGCGGCCTGGTGGTCTTCGCCCTGTTGATGTCCATGATCCCGGCCGGAGCCGAGGGGGCCTACGGTGCCTTCCTCTCCACTCTCAGCATCTTTTCCCGCAAGGACAGGCTGCGCTCCCCCGCGCTCGCCCGCGCGCTCTTCGTCATCGGCTTCACCCTGGTCGGGGCGGTCCTCGCCATCCTGTCCAGCGGGAGCATGATCACCACCTACACCAACATCACCCTGTTCCTGCTGTATCTGCTCATCCCGTGGACGGCCATCAACCTCACCGACTACTACTTCGTCCGGCGCGGCCACTACGACATCTCCGCCCTCTTCGAGCCGGACGGCCGCTACGGACGGTGCAACTGGGGGGCGGTCATCCTCTACGCGGTGTCCATCGCGGCGGAGCTGCCGTTCGTCAACAGCAGCCTCTACGTGGGCCCCCTGGTGAAACCACTCGGCGGTGCCGACATCGCCTGGCTGGTCGGCCTGGTGGTGGGCGGAATCGGCTACTACGCGCTCGCCCGGGCGAACCGCTGCGACGGTGCCGAGTCGGAGGCACCACTGCCGCAGCCGCGGGTACCGTTCTGAGTGTCAGCACAGGACGGGAGTCATCATGCCCGGCAGCACCGACACGTCCACAGAGAGCATCGGCGCACGCATCCGCGAGTTCCGTCTCATCCGTGACTACTCCCTCTCTGAACTCGGGCGTCGCGCCCACGTCTCCACCAGTCAGCTCTCCCGCATCGAGACCGGCGAGCGATACCCCAGCGAACCCATCATCGCGTCCGTCGCCCGTGCGCTCGGCGTGGGCGTCTCCGTCTTGCGGGGCCAGCCCTACATCCAGGCCCTCCAGAAAGATCAACTGGACGCCCTGCTCACTCCGATCAGTACCTCGTTCGACGACTGGGACATCCCACCGGACGACGGCCCGCCTGCCCGCCCCCTCGAGACGTTGGAGGCTGAGACCGCGCAACTCGTACAGCTCCGAGTGAAGGCCGAGTTCCTTCAGATCGCGGAACGCTTGCCGGGCCTGATCAGCGAGGCCGCGATCGCCACCCAGGTGCAGGCACCGCCAGGTCATCGCAGGGAGCGAGCCCATGATCTACAGGCGGAAGTCTCACGCACTGCGGCGATCGTCGCGTATCGCCTCGGCTACATGGATCTGGCTCGTCTCGCGCTGTCCCGGATGGCGGTCGCCGCACCGCAGTCCGGCGACCCTCGCCAGGTCGCGATCGAGCGGTACGAGCGCGCGCAGATGGCGGCGGACAACTCGCGTTTGGACCGGGGGATCTCGCTGATGCGGCATGCGTTGCGGGACTTGGACGACGACGGCGATCGTGCCACCCGAGCGGTGCGGGGCACGCTTCAGCTCCGAGCCGCCGTACTGTCCGCACGCGATGGCGACGACGGCGCGGCTGGCGATTGGCTCGGGGAAGCCGCCGAACTGGCAGGCGAAACAGGCGAAACGCGAGACTACGCCCTGGCCTTCGGTCCGCTGAACGTTCGGCTGCACCAGATCGCAGCGGCCGGTGATCGGGATGAGCACGCGGAGGCACTGGACCACGCCCTTCGGGTGAGCCTGCCGGACGACTATCCGCCGACGCGGGCGGCGCATTACTGGATCGACCGGGCCCGCGCCGAGGCATGGACGGCGCAGCACGACGCTGCGCTGGATTCGTTGCGCGCGGCGCGTGAGGCGTCGTCGCAGTTGACGCGCTATCACCATTCGGCGCACGAAACGGTGGCGACGCTGTTGCGGGCGCGGCAGCGCGCGGACGAGCGTCTGCGAGAGTTCGCAGCGTGGTGCGGCGTTTAGCGCACGTTCCGTAGTCGGTCAAGCATCTGTGCGTTGCCAGTTGGGCAACGCACAGATGCTTGCGGGTAGCCACCATGTGACGGTCAGTACACAGACCGTGCACGGAGCCGCCCATGACGACCAACACCCCGGCGTGGACACCACCCACCGGGTCACAGACCACAGCCTTACCCACGGGCACATGGTGGGACGCGGTCCGTGTGCCCGAGGACATCGGCGAGCACGCCCTCCGCGTCCTCGGCGCCCAGTCCGGTGCCGTCATCAAGGACCGCTGCAACACCCTCTACTGGCTCATCACCCCCGGCTCCGCCGCAGCCTGGAACCTCTACCGCGTCCACATCCTCGGTGCGGTCGAAGGCGTCGCCACCTACCTCGGCGTTCCTCCCGTGGACCGGCTCGCCCGGCCCGGCTCGCACTGGCGAGTCCCGTTCACCCGCGACGGGTACCTGACCGACCCGCGGCTGTTGCACAAGGCGCTGATCCGCGCCCTGCTCGCCGCCGCCAGTGATGGTCGGAGCGACGGCCGGTGACGGCCCCCGAGCAGACCGCCGAAGAGACCAAGGACCCGTTCGCCGACGAGGCATGGCGTGCGGCGATCCAACACGCCGCGGGCTGCCTGTCCTGCCGGATACCCGGCGCCAAGTGCGAGACCGGGGAGCGGCTGCTGCGCGCCTACGAGGAGGCCACGCGGCAGGCCCGATCAGAGGAGATGCAACTGTGAAGATGTGAACGAGGGGGCGGCACCTCCGCACAAGGTGCCGCCCCCTTTGAGATCCGGAGCCGCCGCCGGGGGTGAGGGTGGGTGTTCCCGGCGCCGGCTCCGGTGGTCTTACCGCCCGTTCGCCGCCGCGCGGCCGGCCTCCAGGCGGGCCACGGGGATGCGGAACGGGGAGCAGGAGACGTAGTCCAGGCCCACCTCGTGGAAGAAGTGGACGGACTCCGGGTCGCCGCCGTGCTCGCCGCAGACGCCCAGCTTGAGGTCGGGGCGGGTGGCGCGGCCCGCCTGGGCGGCGTCGCGGACGAGGGAGCCGACGCCGTCCTTGTCGATGGTCTCGAACGGGCTGACGCCGAAGATGCCCTTCTCCAGGTAGGCGGTGAAGAAGCTGGCCTCGACGTCGTCCCGGGAGAAGCCCCAGACGGTCTGGGTGAGGTCGTTGGTGCCGAAGGAGAAGAAGTCGGCGGATTCGGCGATCTGGGCGGCGGTCAGCGCGGCGCGCGGCAGCTCGATCATGGTGCCGAGGGTGAGCTTGAGGTTCACGCCCCGGGCCTGCTCGACCTCCGCGATGACCCGCTCGGCCTCCTCGCGGACGATCTCCAGCTCCTGCACCGTGCCGACCAGCGGAATCATGATCTCGGCCCGGGGGTCGCCCTTGGCGCCCAGGCGCTCGGCGGCGGCCTCGGCGATCGCCCGTACCTGCATGGCGAACAGCCCGGGGATGACCAGGCCCAGCCGCACCCCGCGCAGGCCCAGCATCGGGTTCTGCTCATGGAGCCGGTGCACGGCCTGGAGCAGCCGCAGATCGTTCTCGTTGTGGTCCTTGCGGGACTCGGCGAGCGCGACGCGCACCGACAGCTCGGTGATGTCGGGCAGGAACTCGTGCAGCGGCGGGTCGAGCAGCCGGACGGTGACCGGGAGGCCGTCCATCGCCTCGAAGAGCTCGACGAAGTCGTTCTTCTGGAGCGGCAGCAGCTCGCCCAGCGCCGTGTCCCGCTCCTCTTCGGTGTGGGCGAGGATCAGCCGTTCGACCTTCTCCCGGCGCTCGCCGAGGAACATGTGCTCGGTGCGGCACAGCCCGATGCCCTGGGCACCGAACCGGCGGGCGCGGGCGGCGTCCTCGGCGTTGTCCGCGTTGGCCCGTACGCGCAGGCGGCGCACCCGGTCCGCGTACGCCATGATCCGGTGCACCGCGCCGACCAGCTCGTCGGCGTCGTCGGCGCCCGCGTGCATCCGGCCCTCGAAGTACTCCACGACCGGCGAGGGCACGACCGGGACCTCGCCGAGGTAGACCTTGCCGGAGGAGCCGTCGATCGAGACGATGTCGCCCTCCTCGATCACGATCCCGTCCTTGCCGTCCCGGCCGGGCACCGTCATCCGGCGCCGTTTGGTATCGACCTCGAGCTCCTCGGCGCCGCACACACAGGTCTTGCCCATGCCGCGGGCGACGACGGCGGCGTGTGAGGTCTTGCCGCCGCGCGAGGTCAGAATGCCCTCCGCGGCGATCATGCCGTCGAGGTCGTCGGGGTTGGTCTCGCGGCGGATGAGGATGACCTTCTCGCCCGAGCGCGACCATTTGACGGCGGTGTACGAGTCGAAGACGGCCTTGCCGACGGCGGCGCCCGGGGACGCGGCGATGCCCCGGCCGATCTTCTGGACGGTGTCGCCGGAGGCCACCTCGTGGTCGAAGCGCGGGAACATCAGCTGTGCGAGCTGCGCCCCGTTGACCCGGCGCAGCGCCTCGGGCTCGTCGATCAGTCCCTGGTCGACCAGCTGGGTGGCGATCCGGAAGGCGGCCCCGGCGGTGCGCTTGCCGACGCGGGTCTGGAGCATCCACAGCTTGCCGCGCTCGATGGTGAACTCGATGTCGCACAGGTCCTTATAGTGCGTCTCGAGGGTTTCCATGATCTGCATCAGCTGGTCGTAGGACCGCTGGTCGATCTGTTCGAGGTCGGCCAGCGGCACGGTGTTGCGGATGCCCGCGACCACGTCCTCGCCCTGGGCGTTCTGGAGGTAGTCGCCGTAGACGCCCTGGTGGCCGCTGGCCGGGTCGCGGGTGAAGGCGACGCCGGTGCCCGAGTCGGGGCCGAGGTTGCCGAAGACCATGGAGCAGATGTTGACCGCGGTGCCGAGGTCGTGGGGGATGCGCTCCTGACGGCGGTAGAGCTTGGCGCGGTCGCCGTTCCAGGAGTCGAACACGGCTCGTACGGCGAGGTCCATCTGCTCGCGGGGCTCCTGCGGGAAGCCCCGGCCGGTCTCCTTGGCGACGATCTCCTTGAACTCGCCGACCAGTTTCTTGAGGTCGGCGGCGTCGAGGTCCACGTCGACGGTGACGCCCTTGGCCTGCTTGGCCTGCTCGATGGCCTCCTCGAAGAGGTCGCCGTCCACGCCGAGCACGGTCTTGCCGAACATCTGGATGAGGCGCCGGTAGGAGTCCCAGGCGAACCGGTCGTCACCCGCCTGCGCGGCGAGCCCGGCCACGGACTGGTCCGAGAGGCCGATGTTGAGGACGGTGTCCATCATCCCGGGCATCGAGAACTTGGCGCCGGACCGTACGGATACGAGGAGGGGGTCGTCCGCCTGGCCGAGCTTCTTGCCCATCTTCGCTTCGAGGGCGTCGAGGTGCGCACTCACCTCGTCGCGCAGGGCCGGGGGCTCCGCACCGCTGTCCAGGTAGACCTTGCAGGCCTCAGTGGTGATGGTGAAGCCCGGTGGCACGGGGAGACCGAGATTGGTCATCTCGGCGAGGTTGGCCCCCTTCCCGCCGAGCAGGTCCTTGAGATCCTTGTTGCCCTCGGTGAAGTCGTAAACGAACTTCTGCTGATCTTGTGTTTCCGGCACGGGACTCGATCTCCTCGGCTCGGCTGCCCTGACGGCGGGGAGCGTACCCAGATCAAAGGCCCCTGAGCAGGTCCACTCCACCGTCATACGGCTGTAACCACCCGCCTGCCACGTGTTCGAAAGTGCGGCGCGCGAATGAGGCCCTTATGAGATGCCTTCAAGCCTCGAACACACACCCACCCTCCGCCCGTGATGGACGCTTGGAATTTCACTATACGTAACCGATGGTTCGAGGTGTCGAACATCAAGTGGGTGGCACTGAGTGCCACGCATTGGAGAGGTGAGCGCAGCGGGACACCACCGGTTCACCCCTCGGAGGCCGCTCATCTGAGCGAAGGCCCGATCAGAGTGGCGAGAATCACGCCCCGTCATGGCCCATTGTCTCGCCTTTTGGATACAACGAGAGGGGGTGCGCTCAGATGAGCGACACGCCGGGAGGGTCCTGGTCGTCCCCGGGCTCCCGCAGCCCGGCCAAGGCCTCGCGGGTCCGCACGGTGCAGTTGTGCTCGTCGCTCAGGACGCGCTCGCAGATCTCGAGCGCGGCCCGCCATTCGGCCTCCGCCTCGTCGAGGCGGCCGAGGCCCTTGAGGGTGGTGCCGAGATTGAACCGGGTCCAGAGGGTGTTGACGTGCTCCGGCCCCAGGACGCGCCGGCGGGCCGCGAGCGTCTCCCGGATCTCCGTCTCGGCCTCGGCGAACCGGCCCCGCTTGTTGAGCACATTGCCCAGGCTGTGCCGGGCCGCCAGCGTCTCCTTGGCCTCGGCCCCCATGGACCGGGTGCGCCCCTCGACCACGCGGCGGAACAGGGATTCGGACTCCTCGTAGCGCTCCTGATCGCGCAGCAGGGCGGCCAGTTGGACGAGGGTCAGCAGCGCGCTCGGGTCGTCCGGACCCAGCACCCGGGCCTCCCCCTCCATGGTCAGCCGGTACTCCCGCTCGGCCTCCGCCACACGCTCGACGCGCTTCAGGGCCCCGGCACGGCTGTAGCGCGCCACCAGCGTCGCCTGGGCGTCCGGTCCCGAGACGCGGAGGCGGCCCTGGAGCACCTCGGTGTACTCCGCCAGCGCCTCCTCATGCCGTCCGGCCCTCCCCAGGCTGGTCGCCAGCTGGTGCCGGGTGTTGAGGGTGTTGTGATGCTCGCCCCCGAGCACGGCGGTCTGCCGTTCCAGAAGGTCACGGCAGGCCGCCAGCGACTCGTCGTGCCGCCCCTGGTCGTCCAGGACCATCGCGCGCATCCGCAGTGCGGTCAGCGACTCGTCGTGCCGCTCCCCGACGGCGGCGAACGTCTCCGCCACCAGCGCGTCGGCCTCTGACTCCGCCTCCTCGTACCGCCCCAGGCCGCGCAGGCAGTTGATGCGGTTGCGACGCGCCCGGCGCACCCGCCAGTGGGTGGGGCTGAGGTCCTCCGACGTCCTGCGGACCAGGTCGTGCCACAGCGCCTCCGCCTCTTCGCCGCGCTGCCTGAGGTCCAGGATGTCGCCGAGCGTGAAGAGCGCCGTCATCAGGGGCGGGTCCACCTCCGACTCCGCCGACGCGGCGCATTCGTCGGCCGCCGCCCGCATCTCGGCCTCCGCCTCGTCGAATCGCTTCAGCCGCCGCAGCGCGGTGGACAGCCAGGCACGCGCGTTGACGGTGTCAAAGCTGGTGAGCCCGTACAGTTCCCGCGCGCTGGACACCGCGATCCGGAATTCCTCCTCGGCCTCCGCCACTCGCTCGAGGTCCAACAGCAGGCGCCCACGCCTCAGGTGCTTGGCCTCGGCGTGCTTGCGGTGGTCGTCGCCCTCCCGCCGCTCCCATGCCTCGATCAGGGTGCGGCACTCCTCCTCCGCCGCCTCGGTCCGACCGGCGTCGCTCAGCAGCTCGACGAGGTAGCCGCGGGCGAAGAGCGTGTAGTCGTGTTCGACGCCGTGCACCCTCCCCGAGGCCGCGACCACCTCGCGCAGCTCGCGCTCCGCCTCGTCGTGCTCCCCGAGATAGTTCAGAGTGAGCGCCAGATGCCCACGGAGATTGCGGGATTCGAGGTCGTCCTGGGACCTGAGCCCCTCGATCTGCTCCCGGGCCGTCTCCCGCAGGTCGTCCACATGCTCCCGCCACCCGGCGTCGATGAGCTGCTCGGCCACGTCGGGCAGGACCCGCACGCCGAACCAGCCGGTTTCCTCGTTCCGCTCATCGGCTTCGTCCAGCATCTTCTCGACGTGGTCACGCACCGACTTCGGCAGCCCGTCGTCCGCCGCGATCCGCCGCACCACCGCGATCACCGGCGGCTGGACGCGCTCGGAGGTGTAGGAGCGCGGCGGGAAGGCGGCGGCGGGTACCACCGGCTGCCGTTCCGGCGCCTTCGGCCGCGACGGCGGCTCCTCCTCCGCCGCGTCCTCCACCAGCCCCAGCCGCGACAGCAGCTCCGGTGACGCCGCCGCGAACGGGCGGGCCTCCTCGGCGACGCGGGAGTCCCCGTGGTCGCCGGAGAGCCGGGCGCGGAACTCGGGGCCGCTGCCCTGGCGGTGCAGCAGGAACTCGGTGACCTGCGCCGCCGTCTCCAGCGCGTCCGACGTCCGGACCGCGTCCAGCAGCAGATCCGCGACGCCGGGGTGGAACTCGTACTCCTCCGCGCTCCCCTCCCGTCCGCGCAGCAGCCCGCCCAGGAACACCTCGGCCAGCTGCGCCGGGTGGAAGCGCTCCCCGCGGCCCGCGCCCGACTGGTGGATCAGCCGCATCACCGGCAGGGTCAGCGGATGGACCGTGGCCAGCGCCCCGGCCAGGCGCTGGGCCTCGGGCGAGGAGGCGGCGCGGAAGCGGCGCAGCCGCTCCCCGGCCGTCGGCTCGGGGACATGGGCCGTGGCCCGCGCGGCCACCGGCTTCTCGGCGCCGTCCAGCAGCATCACCGGCAGCGGCTCGCCGCCGCCGCCCGTACCGGTGAGCGCCGCCCATCTGCCCAGCTCGCCCTCGGCCAGCTCCAGCACGGGCACCGGTGTCGTGCCGTCGTACGACACCAGGCCGCGCGGCAGCACCGGATGGCGCACCGTCAGCGCGCGGCCGGGCGCGCCCTCGCGGCCGCCCGCGTCGACCAGCAGCCGCTGGGTGGGCATACCGCGCTCCGGCCACATCCGCGCGGGCAGCGGCTGGAGCACCGCCACCGGCGAGTGGCGGGCCCAGCGGCGCAGCAGCCGCGGGATCGCGCCACCGCGCCACCCCGGGCCCACCCCGTCCGAGAGGACCAGCATCACGGTGCGGCCGGAGGTGTCGGTGAGCTGGCGGGCGGTGCGGCGCGGGGCGCCGGGGGCGTACGGGCGCGCCCTGAGCACCGGCCGGTCCTCGTGGGAGCTGTCCAGGCCGTAGCTCCGTACGGAGCGGAAGGCGCCCTGCCGCTCCAGCAGTCCGCGCACCTCGGCGGCGAGCTGCTGCCACAGCACCATCGACGGGCCGTCGTCCACGATGAGCGCGACGCTCAGCCAGCGCTCCGGGCGGGGGCGCAGCACCACGTCCGGCAGACCGGTCTCGGCGATCCACTCGGCGGTGGCGGTCTCGTCGACGCGGAAGGACGTACGGGACGGCACACTGCGCCGCAGCGGCCGCAGCGCGCGGGAGAGCCGGCGCGTCCCGGGGAGCGCCCGTACGCCCCGGACGCCGACGGCGCGGGCCGGGCGGGCGGCGGCGGGGCGCGCGGCGCCGGGGGCGTAGAGCCCGGCGGGGACGAGGGGTCCTGGCTCGGGTTCACCGGGGGTGAGTGCCCCGGGGGGCTGCCGCTGGGCGCCCTTCGCCTCGTCCTCGCCGTCGGCCGCGCCGGAGGCGGGAGCGGCGGAACGCCGGGACGGCGGTGGCTCGTCGCCGTCCCCTTCGCCCCGCGCCGGGGCGGTGGTGGCGGCGAACCACAGGACGTCGCGCAGCTCCACCTCGGAGAGCTCGACCCCCGCGTCCTCCAGCAGGGCGCACAGCCGCTCGATCATTGTGCGTCGACTTCGTTCAGCGAGCGGAACAGCTTGTCGAGGACGTCCTGGTCGACCCGCACCCCGGAGGACCGCAGCCGGACCGCGTTGAGCAGCTGGTCGGTGGCCAGCTCCCGCTCGTTGCGCCGGGACACGAAGTCCGCGATCAGCTCCTGGGCCCGCGCGCCGACCTCCTCGCCCAGATGCATGGTGACGATCCTCTGGAGCTGCGCCTCGTCGGGCTGCTTGAGGTCGAGCCGGACGCAGCGGCGCAGAAACGCCGGGGGGAACTCGCGCTCGCCGTTGCTGGTGATGACCACGACGGGGAAGACGGAGCAGCTGACCCAGCCGGCGGTGATCCCGACCTTCTCCCGGGAGCCGGCGTACTGCACCTGAACCTCCCTCCCCTCCCCCAGACGGGCCAGCTCCGGGATCTCGAACTCGCCCTCCTCGAAGACCGTAAGGAGGTCATTGGGCAGGTCGACATCGCCCTTGTCGAGCTCGTCCACGAGCAGCACCTGCGGCTTCTCGGCCGGCAGCAGCGCGGTGCCGAGCGGGCCGAGCCGCAGATAGTCGCCGATGTCCGGCTCGGTCCCGGCGCTCTCGTCGGCGCGCCGCTTGAGGGAGGCTTCGCGCAGCCTGCCCACGGCGTCGTACGAGTAGAGGCCCTCGGTGAGCGTGGAGCGGCTGTTGACCGGCCAGTGCAGCACCTCGCCCAGCATCAACTCGCGGGCGATGGCGTGGGCCAGGGTCGACTTGCCGGTGCCGGGACGTCCGGTGACCAGCAGCGGGCGGTGCAGATGCAGCGCCATGTTGACGACGTCGCGGTCCTCGTCGGAGATCAGGTACGGCAGCGGCCGCTCCTCGTCCCGGTCCTTGTCCCGGCGCCGCGCGTCATCGCCGAAGCGCCGCCACGGCGGGGCGGGGGGCCAGGTCTCCACCTTGTGGGGCCGGGTGTCGCCGCCCTGGAAGAGCCTCCAGTCCTGTGCCATCTTCTTCGTCTCTCCTCAGGGTGCGGACAGGTCGAGTTGATCGGGGAGCGGGCGGTGCGGATCGTCCCACAGGAGGGCCATATGGCTGCCGTGGTGGCTCTTGTAGGGGTCGCTGTCGGACCGGAGCTCACGCAGCCGCTGGGGAAGGGAGCGCAGGGGCCGCTCATCGCCGAGCAGCTCGCGTATCTCGTCCTCCGCTATGGACGGTTCCGCCTCGCCGTGCCATATGAGGACGGGCACCCCGCCGAACAGACAGGCGTTGAACAGGTCCGCCCGGGCCCGTGCGGGGGTGGTCGTCAGCGCGCCCGGGGTGTCCATCGACTGCTGGACGACGCGGTACACCTCACCGCAGTCCATATGGCCCGGCAGCCAGCGCAGCTCCTGGGTCCCTGCGGTGCCGACCCGGTTCCAGCGGCGCTTCCACAGATCGTGGCGCTGGGGTTCGCGGAATTCGGTGCAGCGCATGACGACCGGATAGTCCGTGCCCAGATGGCGCTTGACGGGCTGGGCGAACTGCCATTGGTGCACGGCCAGTTCGAGGTCGGTGGCGGAGACGAAGAACTCCACCAGGGTGTCCGGGGCGTAGGGCTGGGCGCTCAGCAGGGCTTCGAGGCCGCCCCGTATCTCGTCCAGTGAGGCCGGGGTGTCCACCTTGGCCAGGGCGTGGACGTCCTGGCCGCGCCGCGTCCACACCTCGTACGCACGCCGCTGTCCGGGCCCGGTGGACGGGTGGAGCCGGATCTGGAAACTCCCCCGGCTACCGCCGGGAGGTGCCCCCTGGTCCTGGTCGAGCCGGGCCGCCTTGACGGCCTCGGCGTACTCCGTGGCCTCGCCGCGCCGCTCCATCAGATGGCCCTTCAGCCCCAGCCGTTCGGCGCACCGCAGCGACCAGGCGCGCAGATCGGCGGCGACCGGTCCGTCGTCGACGGCCGCGAAGCGCTCCACGATCCTGAGCAGTTGGGGGAGCTGGTCCGGCTTGGGCAGCAGCTCCTCCAGCGCGTCGGCGAGCCGGGCCGGATCGTGGAACGGGAGATCGACCAGGCCGAACAGCGCCCGGGCCTCCTCGGCCAGGTCGCACCGCCCCCGCTGCCCCAGCCGCTCCAGCAGCCCGGTCAGCTCCGCGTACTCGGCGCGGGTCAGCCACTGGCTCTGGAGGACGTGGCACGCCTTGCGGATCTCCGTGCGGACCGGGGCCGGCGCGCTGAGCTCCGCGAGGAGGGTGACGGTGCCGTGCGGGTTCTCCAGCGCCCAGTCGACCAGCTCCTCGGCCGAGGGGGGCGTCGTGGCCGGCGGGTCGGTGGTGAACTGCTCGCAGAGCCCGACGACGACCTCCCCCGCACGGCCGGGACGCTCCCCCAGCAGCGCGCCGATCGCGTGGATCAGCTTGCCGCGCTCCCGCCGCTGCTGCTCGTCAAGCGGCGAAGGGGGCGGGCCGAGCGGGATGTCCCCGCCGCTCCCGTGCCCCTTGCTGATGTGCACGGTCGGGAACTGCCGCAGTCCCTCTTCCCGGCCCAGCCGCTCGAACTCGTCCTGGACCCCCTGCCACACCCGGTCGAGGTCCGGCGCCACACCACCGGCGGAGGCCGCTTCGAGCTGCCGTAACAGCACGGCGGTGAACAGGCCCGCGCCCTGCTGGTTCTTAGACACCGCCCCGGGCTGGCAGGCGCGCATCCAGTAGATGTCGCGGGCGTTGTTGATCACCGGCTTCGTGGTGAGCTCGTCCGGTTTGGCGACCATCATGTGGGTGCGGAGGGGAAGGGCCTGCCAGCAGGCGTCGATGATCACGGTGACCCGGTCCACGCCCCGCTTCGGCAGATGCTCGGTGCGCAGCAGCGTCATCAGGTTCAGCGCGTCGAGACCCCGCATGTCCCGGTCCCGGGTCTCCGGGTAGAGCAGGCTCCAGCCGCCTCCCGGGGCCTGTACGCCGTGCCCCGCCCAGTAGATCCACAGCCGGTCCGCGTCGAGGGAGCTCAGCTCCTCCATGAAGACCTTACGGATGACGGGGCCGTCCGCCGGGCGGTAGTCGCGGTCCGCCGCCTCCACGGCGGCCTTGTTCCCCTCCGTGGGCGAGGCCAGCAGACGGATGTTCTCCGCCGGCACGCCGAGCCCGGTCAGCCACCTCCGCATCGCGAGCGCGTCGTTCACCGGACCGTCGAGGGTCCAGCCGTCGCTGCCGCTGTACTGCTCGACCGCCACGATCACGGCGTGAGTGCGGCGCCAGTCGTGCTCCACCGCTGTCACTTCGGCAGCTCCGGGGCCAGCAGGTCGTACAGCCGCTGGTGGGCGAAGTACGAGGTGTGGGCGCGCGGAAAGGGCTGGCGGGTGTTGACGCGCAGATCGGTGACCCGGCCGGGGAAGACCTTCTCCCCGACGAAGCCGAGCAGATCCCGCTCGTCGTAGACGTTGATCCAGCGGGGGAAGGCGCCGGGCAGCGGTTCGCCGCGGCGCAGCGCGGTGAGCGCGTCCAGCTCGTAGAGGAACGGCGCCTGGGAGCCGACCGTCACCAGCAGCTCCACCCCGGCGGGCGGATCGGGCTCGGCGAGCAGATCGACACAGGCGATACCGCCGAGGCTGTGGGCGAGCAGCACCACCGGGCCGTTCCCCGCCTCGACCGCCTCGCGCACCGCCGCCCGGATCGCGGCGCGCACCCCGGCGCCGCGCACCTGGTAGCGGAGGATGTCGCCGCTGGCCGGGACGGACTTGGTGGTGATCGGGCCCCGGAAGGTGTGGGCCAGTGAGGAGAGCGGCGAGAGGTAGGAGTTGAGCGCCCGTACGGCGACGCCCTTCGCGGCACCGGCGGCGAATCCGCCCCGGTCGGTGCCGCCCAGCTGATCGCCGAGCGCGCCGACGAGCGTGTCGCGGTCGGCGCCGTCCACGGCGAGCGGTTCGTCGTCGCCGTACGGGTCCTCGGCCAGCTGGACGGCCAGCGCGTACACGGCGCGGGCCGCGATGGGCTCGATGCCGTAGGCGGGCGAGGTGCCGCCCAGGCTGCCGGAGATCTCGTCGGCCACGCGGCCGGCGGCCTCGTCGAGATGCGGTGCGAGATCCGCGACGAGCCGGGGCAGACTGCCGCCGGTCTGCCCGGTGTCGGCCGCCGCCGGCCCCGCCCCGGGCGCCACCGGCTCCAGCGTCAGCCCGCGCACCTTGTCGGCGACGGTCTCCCAGGGGTCTACGCGGCCGGGCGCGAAGCCCGTCTCCTCGCCGCCGTCGTGCGCCGCCTGCGCGAACTCCCGCAGCTCCGCGAGCGGATCGACCTCCAGCAGCGCCCATACGGCCAGCGGATCGTCCTCGTCCAACGCGCCGTCACCGCCGACGCCGCGGTTCTTCGTGCGCACCGGGAGCGACGCCCCGTCGAGCCCCAGCGAGGCTCCGTGCTCCTCGCCCCAGAAGCAGCGGGCGACCCTGATATCGGCTCTCACCCGCCCCAGGCCGCTCACGACCCGCGCGAGGCCCTTCTCGTACGACTTGGCCCGGACCCCCGTGCCGTGGACGAAGACGACGCTTGTCACCGATCCCCCCAGATCGTCCAGATCCCACCGCGACCACGAGCCCATCACTTTAACCGGTGATGCCCCCGCGAGACCCCCGGACTACGGGCTCGCGCCCGGACCAGCGGGCTCGCGGCCGGACCACCGGGTTCGCGGCCGGACCACCGGGCTCGCGGCCGGACTACCGGGTTCGCGCCCGGTCCACCCGGCTTACGACCCTTACCCGCCCTACGCCCCGGTCTACCAGGCTCAGCCGCCCGAGGTGTCCAGCTCCGCGTCCGCGCCGACGCCCGCGCAGTCGTACGGGTCGTCCAGCCAGCCGTCGGGCAGCACCACGCGGTTGCGGCCCGAGGTGCGGCCGCGCGGGCCGTCCGCGCCGGGGGGCCACTCCTGGTCCAGGTCCAGCTCGGCCAGCAGGGCGTCCAGTTCGGCGAGGGACGAGGTGATCGCCAGCCGCTTGCGCATCTCCGAGCCCACCGAGAAGCCCTTGGTGTACCAGGCGACATGCTTACGGAAGTCGATCACGCCGCGCTCCTCGTCCTCCAGCCACTCGGCGAGCAGTTCGGCGTGGCGGCGCATCACGGTCGCGACCTCCTTGAGCGTCGGCCGCGCGTACCCCGGGGCCCCGGGGCCGGGCACCGACGATCCGGGGCCGGGCACCGGCGCCCCGCCGCCCGGCTCGAACGCGGCCACCAGGTCGCCGAAGAGCCAGGGCCGCCCCAGGCAGCCGCGCCCCACGACCACGCCGTCACAGCCCGTCTCGCGCGTCATCCGGACCGCGTCGTCGGCGGACCAGATATCGCCGTTGCCCAGCACCGGGATCTCCGGGACGGCCTCCTTCAGGCGGGCGATCGCCTCCCAGTCGGCGGTGCCGCCGTAGTGCTGGGCCGCGGTGCGGCCGTGCAGGGCGATCGCGGTCACGCCCTCCTCGACGGCGATCCGGCCCGCGTCGAGATAGGTGATGTGGTCGTCGTCGATGCCCTTGCGCATCTTCATGGTCACCGGCAGCGGGCCCGCCGCGGTCACGGCCTCGCGCAGGATCGAACGCAGCAGATGCCGCTTGTACGGAAGCGCCGAGCCGCCGCCCTTACGGGTCACCTTGGGCACCGGGCAGCCGAAGTTGAGGTCGATGTGGTCGGCGAGATCCTCGTCCACGATCATCCGGACGGCCTTGCCCACGGTCACCGGATCCACCCCGTACAGCTGGATGGAGCGCGGCTTCTCGGTGCCGTCGAAGTGGATCAGCCGCATCGTCTTGGCGTCCCGCTCCACCAGCGCCCGGGTGGTGATCATCTCGCTGACGAACAGCCCACGGCCGCCACTGAACTCCCTGCACAGGGTGCGGAACGGAGCGTTGGTGATCCCGGCCATCGGTGCCAGGACGACCGGCGGCTGGACCGTATGGGGTCCGATCCGCAGCTGCGTCCGCTCCGTGTGCGGCGTCTGCGGCGATTGCGTCATGGGATCAGCTTCCTCGTGCGTACTACGGTGGGAGGGCGGGCCGATCTCTCATTGTCCCGCACCCGCGAGAGGGAACGTGTCCCGCACCCGCGAGAGGGATCGACAGGGCGGTGATGACCGCCGCACCGACGGTATCGATGTAGCGTTCAACCATGCGTGAGCTCAGCCATCGGCGGCGCATGCTTGTGCTGGCGATCTGCTGCATGAGCCTGCTGCTCGTCAGCCTCGACAACACGGTCCTCAATGTCGCGCTGCCCTCGATACGGAGTGATCTGCACGCCTCCGTCTCGGGAATGCAGTGGACGATCGACGCCTACACCCTGGTCCTCGCCGCCCTGCTGATGCTCTCGGGGTCGACGGCCGACCGGGTGGGACGCAAGCGCACCTTCCAGACCGGGCTGGTGATCTTCACCCTCGGATCGGGGCTGTGCAGCCTCGCGCCCAATCTGGAAGCGCTGGTGATCTTCCGCATGGTGCAGGCGATCGGCGGTTCGATGCTCAACCCCGTCGCCATGTCGATCATCACCAACGTCTTCACCGAGCCCAGGGAGCGGGCCCGCGCCATCGGGGTCTGGGGCGGGGTCGTCGGCATCAGCATGGCGGCTGGGCCGATCGTGGGCGGGCTGCTGGTGGAGTCCATCGGCTGGCGCTCGATCTTCTGGATAAACATTCCGGTCGGGCTCGCGGCGCTGCTCCTCACCGCGCGTTACGTCCCCGAGTCGCGTGCCCCCAAGCCGCGCCGGGCCGACCCCATCGGCCAGCTGCTGGTCATCGCGGTGCTGGGCACCCTCACCTACGCGATCATCGAGGCGCCGGACCGCGGCTGGGACTCGCCGCTGATCGCCACCTGTGCGGGGATCGCCGCCCTGGGGCTGCTCACGCTGATCCGCTACGAGCGGCGGCGCGCGGAGCCGCTGATCGATGTGCGGTTCTTCCACAGCGCGCCGTTCAGCGGGGCGACGGTCGTCGCGGTGTGCGCCTTCGCGGCGCTCGGCGGCTACCTCTTCATGAACACGCTCTACCTCCAGGACGTGCGCGGGCTCAACGCGCTGCACGCCGGGCTGTGGATGCTGCCCATGGCGTTCATGTGCTTCGTCTGCGCGCCGCTGTCCGGGCGGCTGGTGGGCGCCCGCGGGCCACGGCCGTCGATGCTGGTGGCCGGGGTGGCCATAACGGCCAGCGGGGTCCTGTTCGCCGTCTTCGACGCCCAGGCGAGCGATGCGGGGCTGCTGATCGGCTATGTGCTGTTCGGCCTCGGCTTCGGCATGGTCAACGCGCCCATCACCAATACGGCGGTCTCCGGGATGCCCCGCACCCAGGCCGGGGTGGCCGCGGCCGTCGCCTCCACCAGCCGACAGGTGGGCCAATCGCTCGGCGTCGCGGTCATCGGCGCGGTGCTGGCGGCGGGCGCCGCGTCGGCGGCGGCGGGCGGGATGGGACACGCCGCCTCGCCCGCGGCCGCCGCGTCGTTCGTGGACGCGGCCCGCCCCGCGTGGTGGATCATCGCCGCGTGCGGTGCCGTCATCCTGCTGCTGGGGCTGGTGACGACGGGCCACTGGGCCGAGAGGACGACGCGGCACGCCGCCGCGCTGTTCGAGGAGGGCGTGCCGACGGGGCAGACGTCGGCGAACGCGAAGGCGTAGTGGGCGCGAGGGGGCGGGCGTCCGGCGGACCATACCGCCTGCGGCGGCCCGTTCCCCTCCCCGCCCCTCCCCCCAACTGGGGCTCCGCCCCAGCCCCCGCCCACGCAGCAGCCGACCACGGCCGGTGCCCAACCCGACGAGCCGATCGCCCCCACGGCCACCTCGTCGCCCCCGAGACCAAGGGACGGCCGGAGCCCCGGGGTCGGGGTCCGGGGTCCCGGGTCCGGGGTCCGGGGTCCGGGGTCCCGGGTCCGGGGCCGGAGCCCCGGGTCACGGGAGCCCAGGGACGAAGCCCCGAAAGAACGGGGGCCCGAGGGCGGAGCCCCGGGAGACGGGGGCCGGGGGCCCACCCAGAGGCGAAGCCCCGAAAGAACGGGGCCCAGAGGCGAAGCCCCAGATAACGAGAGCCCAGGGACGAAGCCCCGAGAGAACGGGGACCCAGGGACGAAGCCCCAGGAGACGGGGCCCAGGGACGGAACCCCAGAGAACCGGGGCCCAGGGGCGAAGCCCCAGGAAACGGGGCCCAGGGACGGAACCCCAGGAAACGGGGCCCAGGGACGGAACCCCAGGAAACGGGGCCCAGGGACGGAACCCCAGGAAACGGGGCCCAGGGACGGAACCCCAGGAAACGGGGCCCAGGGGCGAAGCCCCAGGAAACGGGGCCCAGGGGCGAAGCCCCAGGAAACGGGGCCCAGGGGCGAAGCCCCAGGAAACGGGGCCCAGGGACGGAGCCCCAGGAAACGGGGCCCAGGGACGGAGCCCCAGGAGACGGGGCCCAGGGGCGAAGCCCCAGGAAGCGGGGGCCAGGGGCGAAGCCCCAGAGAGCGGGGCCGGGGGCGGAGCCCCGGGAGACGGGGGCCGGGGGCGGAGCTCTCGGTATCGGGAAGGGGCGGGGAGGGGAAAGAGTCCGCCGGACGCCCCCGGGGGCCCGGCGCGTCAGAGTGTCGCCGGGGCCGTCTCCCCCGTTGTGGCCTCTTCCGCCACCGCCAGCGCATGCAGCCGCTCCAGCCGCTCATGCGTCTCCACGTCCGCCGGGGTGTACGTGAGCAGCTTGGAGCCCTGCTGGGGGCCGGTCCACAGGCTGGTGGAGGCCAGCCGGAGGATGCCCACCCGCGACTGGCGGTAGACCTTGATCTTGTCGCCGGGCCGGATCACCTCATGCCGGGCCCAGATCTCCCGGAACTCCGGCGAGGCCTCCTCCAGCCGCTTCACCATCGCCTTCCAGGCGGGCTCGGCCACATGCTCGGCCATGACGGCGCGGAACTTGGCCGCCATCAGCCGGATCGTCTCGTCCCGGTCCACCAGGCTGGAGCGCCACTCGTCGTTGGTGAAGGCCAGCCACAGGCAGTTGCGGTCCTCCGGCGCCACCTGGTCCAGGTCGCACATCAGCAGCCGGTAGCTGCGGTTGTAGGCGAGCAGGTCGAAGCGGCTGTTCTGGACGCAGGCGGGGAACGGTTCGAGCCGCTCCAGCATGAGCTGAAGCGACTGCGGGATGCCCGTGCACTCGCTCGCCGGGGTCGGGTCGACGGCCCCCGCGAGGGCGAACAGATGGGCGCGCTCGCTGCGGTCCAGGAGCAGCGCGCGGGCGATGGCGTCGAGGACCTGCGCCGAGACATGGATGTCGCGGGCCTGTTCCAGCCAGGTGTACCAGGTCACGCCGACGGCGGAGAGCTGCGCGACCTCCTCGCGGCGCAGCCCGGGGGTGCGCCGGCGGCGGCCCCGGGGCAGCCCCACCTGCTCGGGCGTGATCCGCTCCCGCCGGCTGCGGAGGAAAGCGGCCAGCTCGCCGCGCCGTATCTCGGCCCCCGCGCTCCTGCTCTCGGCGGTGGCTCCGGTCGTCGCGTCCCGCACCATCGTGGTCATGGTTCCAGGGTGCCCGAGGGCTCAGCCGGTTGCCAGGTAGTTCTTGTACCAGGATAAAGACACTCTGGTACCAGCCTGAGCGACGCAGGATCTTCGTAAGCGTGACCGAAACGCAGACTTCCACGATGCGAACGAGAACCGCCGCCCCGGGCGCGACGGAGACCCCTGGGCGGACCCACAGGACCCGCACCTCCTCCGGACCCGCGCTGAGCCCCCTCGGGCTGTTCACCGTGCTGCTGGGCGCGGCGCTGCCGCTGATCGACTTCTTCATCGTCAATGTGGCCCTGCCCACCATGGACCAGGACCTCCACGCCGGTCCGGCCGTACTGGAGCTGGTCGTCGCCGGATACGGCGTGGCGTACGCGGTGCTGCTGGTCCTCGGCGGACGGCTGGGCGACACCTTCGGGCGGCGCCGGCTCTTCCTCGCCGGGATGGCGGCCTTCGGGCTGACCTCGCTGGCCTGCGGGCTCGCGCCGGACGCCTGGAGCCTGGTGGGCGCCCGGGTGGCGCAGGGCGCCTCGGCGGCGCTGATGCTTCCGCAGGTGCTGGCCACGATCCACTCCTCGACCAGCGGTTCGCGCCGCGCCCGCGCGCTCAGCATGTACGGCGCGACGGCCGGTCTGTCCATGGTCGCGGGGCAGATCCTGGGCGGTGTGCTGGTGGCCGCGGACATCGCGGGCACCGGGTGGCGCGCGGTCTTCCTGGTCAATGTGCCGGTCGCGCTGCTCGGCCTGGTTCTCGCGGTCCGTACGGTCCCCGAGACCCGCTCGAAGCGGCCCGCGCCGGTGGACGTGCCGGGCACCGTGCTGCTGGCACTGTCGCTGATCACGCTGATGGTGCCGCTGACCGAGGGACGGGCGGCGGGCTGGCCGCTGTGGACCTGGCTGGGTCTTGGCGCGTTCCCGTTCGTGGCCGCCGCGTTCTACGCCGTGGAGCGGCGCGCGGACCGCGCCGGGAGGACGCCGCTGCTGCCGCCGAGCCTGTTCGCCCTGCCCGGGCTGCGGCGCGGGCTGGCGATGGTGGTGCCGTTCTCGATCGGCTTCGGCGGCTTCATGTTCGTCATCGCGGTCGCGCTCCAGCAGGGGCTGCGGTACGGGCCGGTGGAGGCCGGGCTGGCGCTGGCGCCGATGGCCACGACGTTCTTCGTGGCCTCGCTGATGGGGCCGCGTCTGGTGGGCCGGTACGGCAGCCGTGTGGTGACCGCGGGCGGGCTGATCCAGGCGGTGGGCATCGCGCTGCTGACGCTGACCGTATGGCGGGACTGGCCGGATCTGTCGCTGGCCGGGCTGCTGCCGGGGGTCGCGCTGGCCGGGTTCGGGCAGGGGCTCCAGCTTCCGGTGCTGATCCGGATCGTGCTGGCCGATGTGCCGAACGAGCGGGCCGGGGTGGGCAGCGGCGTGATGGTCACCACCCAGCAGTCGGCGCTGGCGCTGGGCGTGGCGACGCTCGGCACGCTCTTCCTGTCCCTGGGGCCGTCGGCGGGCATGGGTGACGCGCTGGTCATCACGCTCGCGGCCCAGCTGGGGGCGATCGCGCTGACCCTGCTGATGAGCCTGCGACTGCCGCGCAAGGTGTCGTAAGGAGCTCGCGGAGCAAACAGACAGGGTGACCGGGCCGGTAGGCGATGACAGATATTGAAATCTGTCATCGCACATGCCACTCTCTCCTTGGACCCCCGAAAGAAATCCCAAGGAGCACCCCCGTGCAGAACCGCCAGCTCGGCACCACCGGCCCCCAGGTCTCCGCGATCGGCCTCGGCTGTATGGGCATGTCCCCCATGTACGGCGCCGGCGTCGACCGCGCCGAGTCCATCGCCACCATCCACGCCGCCCTCGACGCCGGGATCACCCTGCTCGACACCGGCGACTTCTACGGCATGGGCCACAATGAACTGCTCATCAACGAGGCCCTGCGCACCGCCCCCGCCGCCCACCGCGAACGCGCCCTGACCAGCGTGAAGTTCGGCGCCCTGCGCGGCCCGGACGGCGCCTGGACCGGCCATGACGGCCGTCCCGCCGCCATCAAGAACTTCCTCGCGTACTCGCTCCAGCGGCTGGGCACCGACCACATCGACATCTACCGCATCGCCCGCCTCGACCCGGCCGTCCCGATCGAGGAGACGGTCGGGGCCATCGCCGAGGCCGTACAGGCGGGTTACGTACGGCACATAGGCCTCTCGGAGGTGGGCGCCGAGACCATCCGGCGGGCCGCCGCCGTCGCCCCGATCTCGGATCTCCAGATCGAGTACTCGCTGCTCGCACGCGGTATCGAGGACGAGATCCTGCCCGTCTGCCGTGAGCTGGGCATCGGCATCACCCCGTACGGAGTGCTCTCGCGCGGGCTGATCAGCGGCCACTGGAGCCGGGAGCGCACGACGGACGGCCAGGACTTCCGCAGCAGGGCCCCGCGGTTCCAGGGCGAGAACCTCGACCGCAACCTCGAACTCGTGGAGGCCCTTCGCAAGATCGCCGGCGCCAAGGGCGTCAGCGTCGCCCAGATCGCCATCGCGTGGGTGCTCGCGCAGGGCGCCCGGCGCTCCACCGCCATCGTCCCGCTCGTCGGTTCCCGCCGCCGCGACCAGTTGGCCGAGGCCCTGGGCGCGCTTGACGTTACGCTCGACGCCGACGACCTGGCCGCCATCGAGGACGCCGTCCCGGCTGACGCCGCCGCGGGCGACCGCTACCCGGAGGCCCAGATGGCCGCCCTCGACAGCGAGAAGAAGTAAGGGACCCGATGCCGCCGCCGCCCGAGACCCCCCTGACGCCCGCCCGCATCCTCGAAGCCACCGAGGACGTGCTGCGCCGCTACGGCCCCGCGAAGGCCACGGTGGTGGACGTGGCCCGGGCGCTGGGGGTCAGCCACGGCAGCGTCTACCGCCACTTCCGCTCCAAGACGGCGCTGCGCGAGGCGGTCACCGCGCGGTGGCTGGACCAGGAGCACGACAGCCTGTCCCGCATCGCCCGCGCCAAGGGCCCGGCGGCCGACCGGCTGGAGGACTGGCTGCTCACCCTGTTCGCCGCCAAGCGCCGCAAGGCGGGCGTCGATCCGGAGCTCTTCGCCACGTATCTGGCGCTGGCCACCGAGAACAGCGAGATCGCCGCGCGCCATGTCGAGACGATGATCGGCCAGCTCACCACGATCGTCGAAAGCGGCATCGCGAGCGGGGAGTTCACGATGCGGGACGCCCGTGCCACGGGCCGGGCGCTGTGGGACGCGACGGCGCAGTTCCACGACCCCGTCTACGCGCCGCGCTGGTCGGAGCCTGACATGGACCCGGCCTTCGCGGCCGTCTGCGAGCTGCTGCTGGACGGTCTACGGGCCCGCTAACGGCTGCCCGGCGGTACGCGTACGCCTACGGCGGGCTGCTCCCCTCCCCGCCCCTTCCCGATACCAAGGGCTCCGCCCCTGGACCCCGGGGCCCGGGGCGGCCCCCCGGCCCGGGGTCCGGCGCCTGGGGTCCGGGGTCCGGGGTCTGAGGCGATCCCCGGCCCAGGGTCTGGGGCGGAGCCCCGGCCGGGGGTCCGGGGTCCAGGGCCCGGGGGTCTGGGGTCCGGCGTCTGGCGTCTGGCGTCTGGCGTCTGAGGCGGATCCCCGGCCCAGGGCCCGGGGTCCAGGCCCCGGGGGCCCGACCCAGGGTCCGGGGTCCGGGGTCCAGGGGCGGGGGCCTGGGGCGGAGCCCCGGCCGGGGGTCCGGCGTCCGGCGTCTGAGGTCTGAGGCGGATCCCCAGCCCAGGGCCCGGAGCCCAGGGCCGAGCCCCGACCCAGGGTCCGGGGTCCGGGGTCCAGGGGCGGGGGCCTGGGGCGGAGCCCCGGCCGGGGGTCCGGCGTCCGGCGTCTGAGGTCTGGGGCGGATCCCCGGCCCAGGGCCCGGAGCCCAGGGCCGAGCCCCAGCCCAGGGTCCAGGGCCCGGGGCCGAGCCCCAGCCGGGGTCCGGGGTCCGGCATCCGGCGTCTGAGGTCTGAGGCGGATCCCCCGGCCCAGGGCCCGGAGCCCAGGGCCGAGCCCCAGCCGGGGTCCGGCGTCCGGCATCCGGCGTCTGAGGTCTGAGGCGGATCCCCAGCCCAGGACCCGGGGTCCAGGGCGGATCCCCAGCCCAGGGCCCAGGGCCGAGCCCCAGCCGGGGTCCGGCGTCCGGCGTCCGGCGTCTGAGGTCTGAGGCGGATCCCCCGGCCCAGGGCCCGGAGCCCAGGGCCGAGCCCCAGCCCAGGGGCCAGGGTCCAGGGCCGAGCCCCCGCCCGGGGGGCTGGGGTCCAGGGCGGGGCCCCGGGCCGGGGGCTGGGGCGGAGCCCCAGATTCGGGAAGGGGCGGGGAGGGGGCAGCCCGCCGCAGGCGTACGCGTTACCGCCGGGCACCCCCACGCGGCGGAGCCGACCGCACATCGACACAGCCCCGCGCCCCTTCGGGGCGCCCCTCAGCCCACGCCCAGGAAGCGCAGCACGGCCAGCACCCTGCGGTGGTCCGCCTCGGCGACCGGCAGGTCCAGCTTCCCGAAGATGGAGTTGATGTGCTTGGCCACCGCGCTCTCGCTGATCATCAGCGCCCCCGCGATCCCCGCGTTCGACCGCCCGCCCGCCATCAGCTCCAGTACGTCCCGCTCGCGCGGGGTCAGCCGGTCCAGCGGATCGCTGTGCCGTCGTACCAGCAGCTGGGCCACGACCTGCGGATCCAGGGCGGTGCCGCCGCCCGCCACCCGGCGCAGCGCGTCGATGAACTCCTCCACGTCCGCGAGCCGCTGCTTGAGCAGATAGCCGATCCCCTCGGTGTGGGCCGTCAGCAGATCCGCCGCGTACCGCTCCTCGACGTACTGCGACAGCAGCAGTACGGCCGTGTCCGGCCACTGCCGCCGGATCAGCAGGGCCGCCCGGACGCCCTCGTCCGCGAAGCCCGGGGGCATCCGGACGTCCACGACCGCGATGTCCGGACGGTGTTCCTCGACCGCCGCCAGCAGCCCCTCCGCGTCGTCCGATTCCGCCACGACCTCGAAACCAGCGGTCTGTACGACCTTGACCAGGCCGATCCGCAGCAGAACCGAGTCCTCGGCGATCACAGCGCGCACGGCAGCTCCACGGTGATGACGGTCGGGCCCCCGCGGGGGCTGCTGATGTCGAACGTGCCGTCCACCGACCCGGCCCGTTTGGCGAGCCCGCCGAGGCCGCTGCCCCGCGCGGGGTCGGCACCGCCCACCCCGTCGTCGGTGACGACCACCCGCAGCGTGTCCCCGGTCCGGACGACCGTGACCTCGGCCCGGGTGGCCCTGGCGTGCTTGGCGATGTTGGCGAGGGCCTCGGAGACGACGAAGTACGCGACGGCCTCGACCGTCGGGGCGGCCCGCTCGGGGACGTCGACGTGCAGCCGCGTCGGCAGCGGGGCGCGGGCGGCGATCCCGGGGAGGGCGGCGTCCAGGCCGAGTTCGTCGAGGACGGCCGGGTGCAGCCCGCGCACCAGGTTGTTGAGCTCCTCGATGGCCTCCTTGGCCTCGCGGTGCGCCTCGTCGATGACCTGCCGTGCCTCGTCCGGCAGATCCTTGAGAGTGGCCTTGGCCAGCCCCAGGTTGACCGCCATGGAGACGAGCCGCTGCTGTGCGCCGTCGTGCAGATCGCGTTCGATGCGACGCCGCTCGGCATCCGCCGCGTCGACCGCCCCCGCACGGCTCTCGGTCAGGTCCTCGACCCGCCGCTCCAGCTCCTTGGCGGGGACGGGGCCCAGCAGCGCGGTGGCGGCGCGGGCGTCGAGCCGGGCGAGGGCGCCGATGAGCCAGTACGCCAGGGCCAGCAGGACGAGGCCGCCCACGGTGAGATACGCGGCCACCGTGGCGTCGGGCAGGAACTTCAGCCGCCCGGCCGGCTGCCGCCAGAGGAAAGCGGTCGCGGCCACCACGCCCACGAGGGCCGAGCTCCAGGCCAGCACCCCGCCGAAGGCCACCGCCGGTCCGGCCAGCAGGTGGTACCACAGCTGCCGCCACGACATCCGGGGCCCGGTGATCCGGGCGCCGAGCAGCGCCCCGAACCGCCACCGCTGCACGCGCGTCAGCAGCGGCGTGGCCACGGCCGGGGCGGCCAGCGGGACGGTGAGCGCGAGCAGGATGTCCATCGGCCACGAGGCGTCGTCGTAGATCAGCCACGGCACGCTCATCGGCGCCGCCCAGGCCATGAACTGCACCGCGATACCCGCGAATCCGAAGCGGGCGTCGCGCCGCAGCCGGTGCGGCGAACGCCCGAAGGCAGGGCGTATCGCGGTGCGGAGGCTCATGCGACGACCTTAGAGCGGCGCCGGGCGGCCGCGCGCTGGACCACATGCCCGGATCCGGGGTGTATCTGGTGCCACCCCGAGTCGGCAACTGATGTGACCGACACCGGAGGCGGCGCCGGACAGGCTGACGGTGTGCCCGGCACGACCGGCCGGGCCCGGAAGGAGATCCGCGCCATGACCACCCTGTTCGCGCCCACTACCGCCACCGGCTCGGCGACCGCCGCGCCCACCGGCCCGGGGACGTCGCGAAGGACGCGGCTCACGCTTGCCCGGCGGCTCGTGCGGCCTGAGTCGGTGCTGCTGCTCTCCGGGGCGGCGCTGGTCCCCTGGCTGTACGTACTGGCCCGGACGCTGCCGTCCACGGCGCGGGTCGGCCACTGGAACGTCGCATGGGTGGGCCTGGACGCCCTCGAAGCGCTCGGGCTGCTCTCCACCGCCGCGCTGCGCCGCCGCGGCGACGACCGCCACCGGCTGACCGCGGCGGCGACGGGGGCGCTGCTGGTGGTGGACGCGTGGTTCGACACGGTGACGGCCGCGCCGGGCGGAGAGCTGGTGGCGGCGGTCGCGATGGCCCTCTGCGCGGAGCTGCCGCTGGCGGCGGTGTGCACGGCGCTGGCGCTCGGCGGGGAACGGCGGACCGTCCGCGAGGACCGCCGGTTCACCCCTGGGAGGCGGCCCACCAGACGATGACCGCGGCCACCGCGAAACAGGCCAGCATGATGAGGACGACCTGCCGGCGCGCCGCCGCGTCGGCGGTCATCCGCGGCGAGCCGAGGGCCCCGTGCGCCTGGGCGAGGTGGTCGAGCCCCTTGTGCCGGGCGCCGCCGTAGGTGATCCGCTCCTGCCAGTCGCAGTGCCGGCAGCCGAGCAGCCGCCGCTGCCCCGGACCGTAGCCGTAGCTCACCTCGAAGACCGTGCCGTCCTCGTGGACGGCGGTGATGTGGTGCGTCACGCCTCGCACGACTGGTGAACCCCCGTTCTGCCAAGTCGACGGGCCCCGGTGCCACGGATCTCGCGTCCGTGGCACCGGAGCCCGTCGTCGGGTATGTGTCCGGTACCCGTGGTCCGGGCGCGATGGCCCGGACCGCGAGCCGGGCGCGGTGGCCCGGCCGGGGTCAGCAGCCGATCAGACGGCCGCCGAGGTAGGACTGGATCTGGTCGAGCGAGACCCGCTCCTGCTTCATCGTGTCGCGCTCGCGCACGGTGACGGCGTTGTCGTCGAGGGTGTCGAAGTCCACGGTGACGCAGAAGGGCGTGCCGATCTCGTCCTGGCGGCGGTAGCGGCGGCCGATCGCGCCCGCGTCGTCGAACTCGATGTTCCAGTGCTTGCGCAGGTCCGCGGCGAGCCCCTTGGCCTTCGGCGAGAGCTGCGGGTTGCGGGACAGCGGCAGCACCGCGACCTTGACCGGCGCCAGCCGCGGGTCGAGCCGCATCACGGTGCGCTTCTCCATCTTGCCCTTGGCGTTGGGCGCCTCGTCCTCGACGTACGCGTCGAGCATGAAGGCCAGCATCGCGCGGCCCACGCCCGCCGCCGGCTCGATGACGTAGGGGGTCCAGCGCTCGCCGGCCTCCTGGTCGAAGTACGACAGGTCCTGGCCGGACGCCGCGGAGTGCGCCTTCAGGTCGAAGTCGGTGCGGTTGGCCACGCCCTCCAGCTCGCCCCACTCCGAACCGCCGAAGCTGAAGCGGTACTCGATGTCAGCGGTGCGCTTGGAGTAGTGGGAGAGCTTCTCCTTGGGGTGCTCGTACCACCGGATGTTCGCCTCCTGGATGCCGAGGTCCCGGTACCAGTTCCAGCGCTGCTCCATCCAGTACTCGTGCCACCTCTCGTCCTCGCCCGGCTTGACGAAGAACTCCATCTCCATCTGCTCGAATTCACGCGTACGGAAGATGAAGTTGCCCGGCGTGATCTCGTTGCGGAACGACTTGCCGAGCTGCGCGATACCGAACGGCGGCTTCTTGCGCGAGGTCTGCTGGACCGCGAGGAAGTTGGTGAAGATGCCCTGGGCGGTCTCGGGGCGCAGATACGCGACCGAGCCGGAGTCCTGGGTCGGGCCGAGGTGGGTGGCGAGCAGCCCGGAGAACTGCTTGGGCTCGGTGAAGCTGCCCTTGTTGCCGCAGTGCGGGCAGTTGACGTCGGCCAGGCCGTTCTCGGGGAGCCGGCCGTGCTTGGCCTCGTACGCCTCCTCCAGGTGGTCCGCGCGGAACCGCTTGTGACAGGAGGTGCACTCGGTCAGCGGGTCCGTGAAGGTGGCGACGTGGCCGGACGCCTCCCACACCTCACGGGCCAGGATCACGGACGAGTCGAGTCCGACGACGTCGTCACGCGAGGTGACCGTGGAACGCCACCATTGCCGCTTGATGTTCTCCTTCAGCTCCACGCCGAGCGGTCCGTAGTCCCAGGCGGCGCGCTGGCCGCCGTAGATCTCGCTGCACGGGTAGACGAAGCCACGGCGCTTGCTGAGGCTGACGATGGTGTCGATCTTGTCGGCGGCCACGGTGCTCTCTTCATTGATGACGACACTGACGACGAAGCGAATGCTTCAGGTTACCGGCGGCGGCACCCCCCGGATCAAATCGATAGTCGAAGCGATCAACAAGAGGACAGTTGTTGACAATCGTTTCCATCTTTGTTGAAAATGAGAGTCATGAACATACGCCGCCTCAGGCCCACGACCGCCCTCGTAGGAGCCGCCGCACTGGGTCTGACCACCCTCACAGCCTGCTCCACCAACGCCGGAGACGGAAGGACGGACGGCAAGCTGGACGTGGTGGCGTCGTTCTATCCCATGCAATTCCTCGCCCAGCGGATCGGCGGGAACGCGGTCCATGTCTCCTCCCTGACCAAGCCGGGCGTCGAACCGCACGATCTGGAGATCAGCCCCCGGCAGACCGCCGATCTCAGCGAGGCCGGTCTGGTGGTCTACCTCAAGGGGCTCCAGCCCTCCGTCGACCGGGCCATCGCCCAGGCCGAGCCGAAGCACGTGGCCGACGCCGCCTCGTACACCTCGCTGGAGGACCACGGCACGGAGGTCGAGGGCGAGCACGAGCACGGCGACGAGGGCGAGCCGGGGCACGAGGGCGAGGAAGGGCACGACGGCCACGAGGGGCACGACCACTCAGGCGACGCGGCCGCCGACCCCCACATATGGCTGGATCCGGTGCGCTACGCCCAGGTGGCCAAGGGCGTCGGCAAGGCGCTGGAGAAGGCCGACCCCGACCACGCCGCGACCTACAAGAAGAACACCACCGCCCTGGTCAAGGAGCTGAACACGCTCGATCGGGACTTCCGGAGCGGTTTGAAGGGCCGTTCTTCGGACACCTTCATCACGACCCATGCCGCCTTCGGCTATCTCGCCGAGCGCTACGGCCTGCGGCAGGAGGCGATCTCCGGGCTCGACCCCGAGTCCGAGCCCAGCCCGGCCCGGGTCAAGGGGCTGCACGCCATCGCCAAGAAGGACAAGGTCAACACCGTCTTCTTCGAAACCCTGGTGAGCGACCGCACGGCCAGGACGCTGGCGGGCGATCTCCATCTGCGGACCGATGTACTGGACCCGATCGAGGGCATCGGCTCCAAGTCCAAGGGCGACGACTACATCCAGGTCATGCGAGCCAATCTGAAGGCGCTGAAGAAGGCGCTGGGCGCCAAGTGACGGAGGAAGCCATGAAAGCCGAGGAGACCCGGGAATCCGGGGCGGCCGGGGAGTCGGCGGCCGCCGCGGCCGGGGAGTCCAGGGCCGCCCGGGAGGAATCCGGGGTGGCCGGGGACCCGGCCGCGGACCCCATATCCCTGCGCGGCGCGACGGCCACCCTCGGTGGCCGCCCGGTGCTGCGCGGCATCGATCTGACCGTCCGCCGCGGTGAGGTCGTGGCGCTGCTCGGCGCCAACGGCTCGGGCAAGTCCACCGCCGTACGGTCCATCGTCGGCCAGGTGCCGCTCAGCGGCGGTGAGCTGGCCCTCTTCGGCATCCCCCGGCGCCGCTTCCGCGACTGGGCGCGGATCGGTTACGTACCGCAGCGCACCACCGCCGCCAGCGGCGTCCCCGCGACCGTGCGCGAGGTCGTCTCGGCGGGGCGGCTGGCCCGCCGCCGGTTCGGGCCGCCGCGCAAGGCCGACCGGGCGGCCGTTCAGCGGGCCCTGGAGCTCGTCGGCATGGCCGACCGCGCCCGGGACCCGGTGAGCGCCCTGTCGGGCGGTCAGCACCAGCGCGTACTGATCGCCCGCGCCCTCGCGGGCGAACCGGAGCTGCTGATCATGGACGAGCCGATGGCCGGGGTAGACCTCGCCAGCCAGGAGATCCTCGCGGGCACCCTCCGCGAGCAGGTCGCCGGCGGCGCCACGGTCCTGCTCGTCCTGCATGAGCTCGGCCCGCTGGAGCCGCTGATCGACCGCGCGGTGGTGCTCCGTGACGGCTGCGTCGTCCACGACGGGCCGCCGCCCAAGGCCGTGGGCCAGCACGCGCTGCCCGGCCACGATCACGTCCATCCCCATGCGGCGCCCGACGCCGAACCGATCCGGACAGGGTTGCTGACCTGAGATGCTCGAGATCCTCGACTACGCCTTCATGCAGCGGGCCCTGCTCGCCGCCGTCCTGGTGGGCATCACCGCGCCCGCCGTCGGCATCTACCTCGTCCAGCGCCGCCAGGCGATCATGGGCGACGGTATCGGCCATGTCGCCCTCACCGGCGTCGCCCTCGGCTTCCTGACCGGCACCAACCCGGTGTGGACCGCCGTCGTCGTCTCCGCCCTCGGCGCGATCCTCATGGAGCTGATCCGCTGGTACGGCAAGACCCGCGGCGATCTCGCGCTCGCGATGCTCTTCTACGGCGGGATGGCGGGCGGTGTGCTGCTGATCAACCTCTCGCCGACCGGCTCCAACGCCAACCTCACCACCTATCTCTTCGGCTCGATCACCACGGTCTCCCCCGAGGACGTCGTCGCGATCTCCCTGCTCGCCGCCTTCGTCGTACTGATCACCCTGGGGCTGCGCCGCCAGCTGTTCGCGGTCTGCCAGGACGAGGAGTTCGCCCGGGTGACCGGCCTGCCGGTGCGCACGCTCAATCTGCTGCTGGCCGTCACCGCGGCCGTCACGGTCACCGTCGCCATGCGGGTCGTGGGCCTGCTCCTGGTCAGCGCCCTGATGGTGGTCCCGGTCGCCGCCGCCCAGCAGGCCACCCGGGGCTTCGCGATGACGCTCGCCCTGGCGATCACCATCGGCGTCGTGGTGACCCTGTCCGGCACGGTCTTCTCGTTCTACAAGAACGTCCCGCCCGGCGCGAGCATCGTCGTCCTCGCCATCGGCGTCTTCGCCCTGATCACGGCCCTGGCCGCGCCCCTGGCGAAAAGACGCGCGGGGCGGGTGGCCGAGGCCGAGGAACGATGCACTCTGAGGGACGATGTACTCGTACGGTCCACTGCTCGTAGTGCACGCTCGTAGTCCACTGTCCGGCCAATGCCCCGCTCCATCGCCCATCCCATCACTCTCGTCCGCTACCCAAGCGATAACTGGCACAATGGCCGGGCAGAAAGCGCGGTGGGCGCGGAACGGGCCCCGAGAGCGACGGAGCATGCGAGGTTGAGGAGGCACCTGTGGCGACCGCCGGTCCCCCAGTACGCGGCCGGTCCACCAGGCAGCGCGCCGCGGTGGCGGCGGCACTGGACGAGGTGGACGAGTTCCGCAGTGCGCAGGAGCTCCACGACATGCTCAAGCACCGCGGCGACTCGGTCGGCCTGACCACCGTCTACCGCACCCTCCAGTCCCTCGCCGACGCCGGCGAGGTCGACGTGCTCCGCACCACGGAGGGCGAGGCGGTCTACCGCCGGTGCAACAGCGAGGAGCACCACCACCACCTGGTCTGCCGCGCCTGCGGCAAGGCGGTCGAGGTGGAGGGCCCCGCCGTCGAGAAGTGGGCCGACGCGATCGCCGCCGAGCACGGCTTCGTGGACGTCGCCCACACGATCGAGATCTTCGGCACCTGCGGTGACTGCGCCGCGGCCAAGGCATCCCAGGGCTGACCCCCACGTCGGTGGGTCAACCCCACTCCACAGGGTCACCCCTGCGGTCTGCTTTTTCCCCCGGGGCCGTCACAGCCTTGTACTGAAACCACGCCCGTGCGCGCGGCACCCTGTCCTTCGGCGGGGCGCCGAGTACGGTGCCAAGTACATGAACATTACGGCTACTTGGGGGTAAGCCTGATGTCCTTGTTTCCCGATCAACCGGGACTGCCGGGCCTCTTCATCGATCCGCCGTCCCCGAAGAAGACCGCGGGCGCCTTCCACACCGCCAGCGCGACGGGGCAGAACAAGATCAAGCTGGACGACCCCGAGGCCGCCGGGAAGGCCCATTCCGGCTGGGCGGTCGCGAAGCCCAACCAGGAGTGCGTCACGGCATGGCGCAACCGCCTGCACGAGCTCGGCAAGTCGGCGAGGGAAGCGGCCGCCGCCATCACGGACGCCATGGACGACTACATGGACACCGACCACTCCATCGAGGCGGAACTCCGCAAGGACGCCCGCTGGCTGGAGGGCGCCTGATGGTCTCCGTACCCGACCTCCACTCCGCGAGCCCGCAAGCCTGGCGCGACGCCGCCACCGATGCTCTCAGCGCCGCCAAGCACTGCGAGGAGATCGGCACCTTCGCCCGCGACGACGTGGCCCGCACGATCGAGAAGCAGTGGGTGTCCGACGCGGGGCTCGCCGCCCGCCGCACCTTCGTCAAGCACGCCGAGGACTACGAGGCGGCCCATCTGGCGCTGCGCGAGCTGTGCCGCGTCTACGACGACCTGGCCGACGAGATCGAGGCCGCGCAGCGCGATCTGAGCAGCGCGCTCGGCTACGCCAAGGACCATGAGCTGACCGTCGACGACAGCGGTCGCGTCTCCCACTCCAAGCCGGTGGCCTCCGGCAAAGGTGACGACAGCGAGTCGGAGCCGATCCGGCACGCCCAGGGCATCATCGAGGACGCCCTGTCCCGCGCGACCAAGGCCGACACCACGGCGTCGGCCGCGCTGCGGACCATCAGGGGCCTCACGGAGATCTCCGACCCGAAGCTGGTCAAGGAGGCGCTGAAGAAGAACAGCCCGCTTGCCATCGCACTGCGCCTGACGGGAGCGCCCGACGGCCCGCATCCGATCAATGTCTCCCCCGCGCAGCTCGCCGCCGTGGAACGGGCCGCGAAGGAGACCGGAATGAGCAAGACGCTGCTGCTGTCGATCCTCTGGCAGGAGCAGCAGTGGTACCAGAACTACGACAAGGACGGCCGCGGTCTCCTGCCGAGCTTCGGCAGGATGTTCAACTGGACGCTCCAGCAGACGATCAAGCCGGACAAGTCGCTCGGTATCACGCATATGAAGCTGGGGACGGCCCGTAATGTGATCGGTCAACACCGACAGGCGTTCACCGCGGCGGACGGCACCTATCTGGGAGACCTCAGCGATGCCCAACTCACCAAATACATCGAGGAGAACCCCAACGAGGACATCCGCCTGAGCGCGTACTACCTCCAGGAGTTGCAGAAGAATCCGTACGGCTCGGACACGGACAAGCAGCTGTTCATGCTCTACGCCGCCGACACTCCCGACGTCCGCGAGAAGAACGAGCAGTACGGGGACGACTCGGACCACCGAGGGGGCGACATCAAGACCCGCGGGGAGAACTGGGACAAGCTCCAGCCGCGTCTCGAGGACGCCAAGGCGTGGGAGGCCCTGAGCGACGAGGAGCGCCAGAAGGCCCTGGAGCAGTTGGAGGGCGACACCCCCAAGGGGCACTCGTTCACCGTCGACCCGATCTACGGCGATGGGACGTCCGGTACCGGCACCGGCGCGCCGGAACCTGGCACTCCGTCGCCCGAGCCCGGGAAGTCCCCCACCCCGCCGTCCTCGGGTGGCGAGAACGACCATGGAAGCGGCGGGGGCGGCGACAAGAAGCCGGCCGAGCCCAGCCCCGGTCTCACACCGCGTCCCTCGGCGACGGGCTAGGCCCCCTGAAGAAGTGAGTTCATGAAGCGAGTGATCAGCGTGTTCGCGGCGGGGATGGCCATGGCCGTCGTCGCCGCGTGCGGCAACACCACACAGGGCGGCACCGGCTCGTCGCCCAGCCCGAGCGCCACGATGCCGGGCAATGTGCCCACGAAGCCCGAGTACAACAACGCCGACGCGGTCGTGGAAGCCCTCGAAGCAGGGGGCATCCCATGCGAAGTCACCCGTCGCTCGCAGGGCGGCAGTGCCGGAGGAAGCGGCCTCGGATGCGCCTCCGTCATCGACGGCATCAAGTTCGAGAACGACATCCAGGTACTGAATCCGAAGAAGTTCAGCCGCGACGAGATCGGCGACTCCATCGCGTCCCACAGAGCGCCGCCGACCAGCCACACGTTGGTCGCCGCGGGTCACTGGTTCGTATGGGTCACCGAGCCCCGCTTCGCGAACCGGATCGCGGCCGCTCTCGGCGGCGTCGTACTGCCGCCCAAGAAGGCCAAGATCCCCGACTACCCGCTCCCGGACATCCCCCGAACCCCCCGCTACCGGACCGTAGGCGCCCTCGCCGACGACCTCGCGGCGGCGGTGGGCTGCGATGACCGGAAGCGGCGCTCGGACACCGTCCTGACCTGCACCACCGGCAAGGACACCGGCTCGCCCAACTGCGCCACCCTCGCCCTGCACGCCTCGGGCACCGACCGTAACGCGGTGCTGCGCGAGGCCATCGCCTACAAGGGCGTGCCCGCGACCCTGGTCACGGCCGGCAACTGGACCGTCAACCTCTGCGACTACGACCTCGGGTCGCGTGTCGCCGACGCCCTGCACGGCACGGTCGTGTCGTACGACGGAGGCTGACCGCCGATGCCCTCGGAAAACCCCGACCGCGCCCCCGTCCGTGTGCTGCGCCGAGCGGCGTCCGTGCTCGGGCGGGGGCGAGTGGCGTTTGTGCGGGGCTGGGCGCATCCGCGGCTGAAGTGGCCCAAGCGGGTGGCGGCGGGTGTCGCTGTGCTGCTGGTGGTGCCCATCCTGACCGCCGGGGTGTCGCTGCGGCTGCAATACGCGGGGGATCCCGCGCCCGGGACGCGGACCCGGGAGCGGGACGCGGTGTGGCTGGGGCACGCCTGGGTGGACGGGCGCAATGGTGAGGCGCGGCTGGCCGAGCTGGTCCGGCGGATGCGCGGCACCGGCATCCGGGATCTGTACGTACACGCGGGCCCGCTGGAGCATGACGGCGGCCTGCCCGCGGCGCGCTATCCGAAGGCCCGGTGGCTGGTGGACGCCGTGCGGCGGGAGCTGCCCGGGGTGCGCGTCCAGGCGTGGCTCGGGGACGTGCTGTCCACCGAGGGCAAGACGGGGTTGGACCTCGGCGAACGGGCGACGCGCGAACGCGTCGTGCGCTCGGCGCGCCAGGTGCTGGACGCGGGGTTCGCGGGCGTCCACTTCGATCTGGAGCCCCTGCACTCCGGGGACCGGGACTACCTGTCGCTGCTGGACGATGTGCACGAGGTCACCCGCGCCCACCGCGCACCGCTGTCGGTGGCCGCCCACCAGATCGACCCGCTCCCCTCCCTCCACTCCGTCGCGGGGTTCGTCGCCGGTCACCCCAAGTGGTGGTCGCAGTCGTACTTCGGCGCGGTCGCCCGCCGGGTCGACCAGATCGCGGTGATGTCCTACGACACGGCGATGCCCATGGAGAGCCTGTACGGGGGCTATGTGGCGCAGCAGACGCGGCTGGCCATCGAGGCGACCCCGCGCGGCACCGACCTGCTGATGGGCCTCCCGGCCTTCCACACCGACGACATCGGCCACCGTGAATCGGCCGAGACGGTGGCGGCGGCCGTCCGGGGCGCTCGCCTCGGCCTGAGCCGCGAGGACGCGCGCCGCGAGCGGTTCGGCGTCGCGCTGTACGTGGACTTCGCGGCGACGCCGGGTGACTGGGCCGCGTACCGGAGGGACTGGGGCGCGCCGAAATCGGATTGATCTCGGTGGGGGTTATGGGTACGGTGCCCGACGTGATGAGCCCTGAATCAGACAGAACGGAGCCGCCGGTCGCCCGGCGGCGAGCAGTTGTCTGACCACTGACCCGACCTGATCTGATTTCCGGGTCGATCTCGCTTCCAGCGACCGGACACGACTCCGTGTGTCTGGTCTCTTTCTCGGGCTCTTGGCGTAGTCCGACACCCAGCACGCGGCCGCTCTTGCCCGCATACGCTCATCGCTGATCGCTGGAGTCGACCTCTTGCCTGTCTTCCTCTATGTCCTCGCGCTTGCCGTCTTCGCGCAGGGGACGTCCGAGTTCATGCTGTCCGGTCTCGTACCGGGAATCGCCCGCGACCTCTCCGTATCGGTGGGGGCCGCGGCGAGTCTGACGTCCGCCTATGCGATCGGGATGATCGTCGGCGCCCCGGTGATGGCCGCGTTGAGCGCGCGTTGGCCGCGGCGGCGCGCGCTGGCGGGCTTTCTGGCGGCGTTCGTCGTCGTGCATGTGATCGGCGCGGTCGCGACGGACTTCGCCGTGCTCTTCGGAACACGTGTCGTCGCCGCGATCGTCAACGCCGGCTTCCTGGCCGTCGCGATGTCCACCGCGACGGCGCTGGTCCCCGCCGAGAAGCGCGGCAGGGCCACCGCCGTTCTGCTGTCCGGGGTCACGCTGTCATGCGTCGCGGGTGTCCCCGCCGGGGCGCTGCTCGGGGACTGGTCCGGCTGGCGTTCGGCGTTCTGGGCCGTGGCCGCCCTGTGCCTGCCCGCGCTGGCGCTGGTCTTCCGTCAGGCGCCCGCCGACGCGGCCGGTCGGGCGGAGGTTTCGATCAGGCGGGAGGCGGGTGCGTTGCGCTCGCGTCCGGTGCGGTGGGCGATGGCCCTCGCGGCCGTGGTGAACGGGGCGACCTTCGCGACCTTCGCCTACCTGGCCGTCATCGCCACGGACATCGCCCACCTCCCCGACGCCGCCGTCCCCGCCCTCCTCGCCGCCTTCGGGGCGGGCGCCTTCGCGGGGGTGACCACGGCCGGACGTACGGCCGACGGCGGGCTCGGGAGGGGCCTGCTCCTGGCGCTGTGCGTCCTGCCGGTGGGCTGGGCGGTGCTGGCGTGGACCAGCGCCCATACGACCCCGCTCTTCGTCGTGACGGTCGTCCAGGGCGCCCTGTCGTTCGGCATCGGCTCGACGCTCGTCGCCCGCGTCATGCATGTCGCGCCCCAGGCCCCTTCGCTGGGCGGTTCGTTCGCCACGGCCGCGCTGAACGCGGGTGCGTTCCTGGGCCCGTTGATCGCGGGCGCCGCGACCGGGACGACCGGCGACTACCGGGACGCGGCGTGGGTCAGCGCCGCCCTGGCCGCGACGGCGGTCGCCGCCGTCGCGGCTTCCCGGGCGGGGGTTGCCCGCGCCGGGGTCGAGGAAGCCGGTTAAGGGACGTCGGCGTTTCGGGACGGCCGAGCGACACGATCAGCGATCGTCGCCAACGGGTGCCAGCTGTCGGCTGAGCCTGAGCACGTCGTCGACCGTCCGGCGGTCGGTGCTTCCGCGGAAGGCGGGAACCGGGGTGGCCTCGGGGCCGATGAGCAGGCCGGTCCGGCCGTCGAGGGAGGCGTCGGTAGCGGCGACGATGGACGACCGGGCGGCCAGGGCCGCGGGGCCGGCGGTGGAGCGTTCGAACGTCCGCCGGACCAGCGGCCACAGCAGGCGCAACGCCGGGGAGACGATCTTCGGTGAGCGCATGGTGCCGTTGGTCATGTCGGTCGCGGCGCCGCCGGGGTCGGCCGCGAAGACCGTGACACCGCTGCCGCGCAGGCGTTCCGCCAGGTCCAGGGTGTAGGCGAGGTTGGCGAGCTTGGCCCGGCCGTACCAGTGGAAGCCGTAGTAGCCACCGGGCGGTTCGACGGCGTCGAAGGTGCGCTTGGCGGCGCGTATCGCACCGGAGCTGACGTTCACGATCCGGCTCGGCCCGCCGGCGCGGAGCTGGTCGAGGAGCGATTCGGTCAGCAGGTACGGCGAGAGGTGGTTGACGGCGAACGTCGCCTCGATCCCGTCGACGGTCCGCTGCCGGTCCGCGAACATCGCACCCACGTTGTTGACCAGGACCTTCAGCGGGCCCTCGGCCGCGAGTCGGGCGGCGAGCGCCCGGACGTCGGCGAGGGATGCGAGGTCGGCCGCCACGAACCGGGGCTCGCCGCCGGTCGCGACCGCGGCGAGCCGCTCGACCGCGCGGGCGCCGCGCTCGGCGTCCCGGCCCACCACGGTGACGGCGAACCCGCGCGCCGCCAGCCCCATCGCGGTCTCAAGACCGATCCCCCCGGTCCCCGCCGTCACTACCGCCCGCTGCTCCATGGGTCCGCCCTCCGCCGCCTCGCCATCCGTAATCGGATAGCTATCCGTTTCGATGAGGGCACGCTAGCACAACCGGATATCTATCCGGTTGTGGGTTGGGATGGAGTCCGCTGGGCCGAACTGCCGCTGTCAGCGCGGGGGACGCAGCCCCTCGAGGAGGACATCGAGATAGACCTCGGCGCGCTTCGGGTCGTCGTCGGCGCCGGAACGTATGGCGTGCTCGATACCGCAGAGCAGACGGCGCACGTCGTCGGCCTCGACATCATGCCGGATGACGCCACTCCGGCGGGCCCGGTCGAGCAGGCGCGCCACGGCCCCGTCGAGCTCGGCCTTCAACGCCGCGGTCTGCGCGTCGGCATCGCTGGCGGATTCGAGAACGGCGGCGAATCCGCTGTCCTCCGACGCCTCCAGGAGGGCGAACCGCAGCAGGCGGTGCAGCCCCGCGAGGGCATCCTCGTCCGCGGCCGCGGCCTGGGCCGCGTCGACCAGCTCCTGAAAGCGCTCGGTCGACAGCGCCTCCCACAGCGCGTGGCGATTGGGGAAATGCCGATAGACGGTCCCCACGCCCACCCCGGCGAGCCGGGCGATGGCATTCAGCTGAAGCGAGTCATCACCGGCGGCCAGCTGCTCCCGGGCGACCTGCAACACCCGAGCACGATTCCGCGCCGCATCCGCCCGCAGCGCCGGCCCCTGCTCGCCTTTCGATGTCACGCGCCCAGCATAAGCCGCCGCCCTCGGCCCGATGCTCCCCGCTCATGAGTGCTGCACAGCAACGGTCACGTCATGCGGGTCGGGCAGCGCCGTCGGGGCCTCGTCGGTGTACCAGGAGTACTCCAGAGCCGACAGCCTTCCGTCGCTTACCCATAGCAGCAGTTCGCCGACCAACTCCCCGGAGGAGTCCTTCACTACGCCGGTAGCGGGGATCACACCGTTGGGGATCTCCGCAGGCAGAAAAGGATCAAGCACCTTGAAGTCCACACTGGGGGAATCACTCCCCCAGCGACCGACGACACGCGCTTGAGGAACCTGCTGCCTCAATTGCTCAGCGCCGGGGAATCGCGCCGAAAGGAGCTTGTTCAGTACATCGCTTTCAGCCGGTTGTAGATGCCTGGGCGGGTGCTCGACTGCCGCCATCATTTCCCTCCGGGGAACTTGTCTTCGATGAACGCCGTGCCTACTCGCGGCACGCCCTTCACCATGGCTCCGCGAATCGTCACGACCTCGCCGTCGATCGTACGCTTGACCACAAACCCGCCAGCGTCCGGCAAGTCATCCTTTTCGCCCAAGCTATTAACGATGCGCCTGAAAGCCTGTTCCCTGCCTCCAGAATTCTTGACGATGTCCTCGAACCCGTGCTTCGGAGGGTCGATTACATGCTCCAGCTTGCGCGGGGTGTTGTCCAGCTCGTAAGCCTTGTCCAGAGCCTCCTGCGGACAGCGCTGAAGGCCGAACGGATCAGCCCAGCCGAGTGGATTAGTGACGTACGCGTAATGGTTGGGGGCGGGGTCCAGACCCAGCGGGTCCGGCGTGACGTAGCGCGCCGTTTCGGGGTCGTAGTGGCGGAAGTAGTTGTAGTACAGGCCCGTTTCGGGGTCGGCGTATTGGCCGGGGAAGCGGAGGGGGCAGTCAACGGCCTCCGGGCTTATCGGGGAGGGGAAATCCGTACCCCAAAGGGTGGTGCGGTGTTGCCAGGCCAGGTCACCGGCCGCGGTGACCAACTCCGTTGGGGTGCCGACCAGGTCCGTGATGATGGCGTGGAAGCGGGGTGTGGTGTCGTCATCGGCGCCGGTGAATTTCTCGATGAGGGATTCGCCGGGCTCACGCACCAGTGATGTGTGGTCGGTTTGGGTCAGGGGGCGGTGGGTGTCCGGGGTGTAGTCCCAGGTGGTGTGCTTGCCGTCTTGGGTGGATTGCTCCGCAAGGCGGGTGTCTTCCCATGCGAAGGTCGCCGATTCCGCCACCGTGCCGTCCTCGGCCAGGCGTTGTTTGGATATCCGGCGGCCGAGGGGGTCGTAGGTGTAGTGCCAGTGGTCGCCGTCCGGGGTTGTCGCGTCCGTCAGGCGGTCTTCCGCGTTCCAGGTGTAGGTCCAGGTGCGGGTCTGGCCGTTGAGGAGTTTGCGGGTGCGGCGGGTGAGGCGGCCCTGGGCGTCGTGTTCGTACGTCGTGCGGCCCGCTCGGTGGATCACTGTGCCGGTGAACTCGCGGTCGCCGGGCGCCTCATGACCCGGGGCCGTGGCGTGCGTCAGGTTGCCCGCCGTGTCGTAGGCATACGTCTCGGTCCAGCCGTGCGCGTGCACGGCGGTGACGCGGCCGACCGGATCGAGGTCGAAGCGGCGGGTGCCCGAGGTGAGTTCGCGGATCTCGGTGAGGTAGCCGTCCGGGCGGTAGGCGTAGGAGCGGTGTTGGAGGATCCGGTTCGCTTCGCGGTGGTGGCCTGTCGCGATTGTTTGGGTGGTGAGGCGGTCTGACCTGTCCCAGGTCTGGGTCAGGCTCACCGCCTCGCCGACGCGGCGTTCCGTCTCACGGCCCGCCGCGTCATACGCGAAGGTCAGGGTGCCCGCCGTGCCCGTGGTCAGTTCAGTGGGGCGGCCTGACTCGTCGTAGGTCCAGACGCTCCTCAGGCCCGAGGGCATCGTGCGTTCGGTGCGGCGGCCCACGGCGTCATACGCGTACGTCGTCGTCCGGCCGTTGACCGTTTCTGACAGGACTCGGCCCACTGCGTCCCGTTCGAGAGAAACCACCGCGTCGGCGTTGCTCGCTTGGGTGAGGGCGCCCTGTGCATCGTAGGCATACGTCGTCCGTGCGCCCGCATCGTCGCGTTGTTCCGTCGTGCGGCCCAGCGCGTCCCGGGTGAAGTGCAGCCTCTGGCCCGCGCCGTTGGTACGGGTCAGCAGGTCACCCGCTGGATCGTGGGTGTAGCCGATGGTGCGGCCGTTGAAGTCGGTCTCGGAGGTGAGCCGGCCCGCCGGGTCGTAGGTGTAGGTCCAGGTCAGGCCCTGGGGATTGGTGACCTCGGTCAGGCGCAGTTCGGTGTCGTAGGCGAAGGCGTACGTGGCGCCATCCGGCTCGGTACGGGTGGCGGGGACGTCGAAGTGGGTGGACGTCTGGTGGGTGGTGTTGCCCGCCGCGTCGGTGTGGGTGAGGAGGTTGCCCTCGCCGTCCCAGGTCCAGCTCTCCCGGGACCCGTCCGGCTCCTCCCGCCAGGCCGGTTTGCCCTCGGTCGTCCAGCCCATGCGGGTGGTGTGGCCCAGCGGATCCGTCGCCTCCACCACCCGGCCGAAGAGGTCCCGGCGGACGCTCGTGGTGTGGCCCAGCGGGTCCGTGACGGCGATGGGGAGCCCGGCCAGGTCCGGGGTCAGCCGCGTGGTGTTGCCCAGCGCGTCCGTCACCTCGGCCAGGTGGCCCCGCTCGGTGTAGCCGTACGCCGTGGTCGCCCCCACGGGGTCGGTCGTCGAGAGGAGGTTTCCCGTGTCGTCGTACTTGTGGCGCCACGTGCCGCCGCCCGGCTCGGTGACCTCCAGCGGCAGGCACAGGTCGTTGTACGTGGCCTCCGCCCGCGCCCCGTCCGGCAGGGTGACAGTCGTGAGGTTGCCGTCCTCGTCGTACCCGTAGCGCGTCGTGCGCCCCAGGGGATCCGTCACCGCGACCTTACGGTCGCCGCGCGCGTCCCACTCCGTCAGCGTCGTGTGCCCCAGCGGATCGGTCTCCTCGATCAGCTGCCCGTCGGCGTTGTAGCGGTACGTCGTGCGGTGGCCCAGCGAGTCCGTGTAGACGGTCGTCCGCGCCGCGTCGTCGTACTCCAGGCTGCCGTTGTAGACACCGTCGCTGCCCTCGGTGCGCACCACCTTCCCGTCCGGGCCGTACACGTACCGGAACGACGTGCCGTTGCGGTCCGTCCAGGACGTCACCCGCCCCTGGCCGTCGTACGTGAAGCGCAGCGGCTCGCCGCTGGAGTTGATGACCTCCGTAAGGTTGCCCGCTTCGTCGTAGCCGTAGCGCATCACCACCGTGCCGCCCTCGCGGCTCTGCCCGGGGGCGTAGACCGACGGCGGTTCGTCGAGGAGCCGGAGCGCGGTGACCCGCTGACCCTCGGTGTCGATGGCCAGGTAGTAGCCCCCGGAGTGGCGGATGGCCAGCGGGGCGCCGCTCAGGGCGCGTTCGATGTCGATGCGCGCGCCGTTGCGGTCCTGGAGGCTCTCCAGGGCCAGGTAGACCGCGCCCGGCTCCTCCGTGGCGGCGGGACGGACGAACGTCCGCACCACACCCGCCTCCGGATCGGTAACCGTCATGACACCGTCCGGTTTGCCGTCCCACTCCAGCGGCCACCGCGCCCCCTTCGCGGGCAGCGCCGGCACCCCCGCCTCCGGCACCGGATACACCAGCCGCATCCCGTCCGCGGCCGCGAACACCACACCCTCCGCATCCAGCTGGACCCGCTCGTCCAGCAAACTGGCCCACGTCGGGCCGAACCACACCCCGCCCCGGTACGAGGACACATGGGTGCGCTCGAAGACCAGCGGCAACGAACCGGGCAGCGTCAGATCGGTGTGCTCCATCAGCATCGCGCCGGTCGCGATGTCGATCGGCTCACCTGTACACGGGCACTTCTTCGCCGGGCGCGCGGCCGGGCCCTCCTCCACGAGGTTCGGGCGCAGCGAGGGCACCTTCGGCGGCTTGAGCAGGTCCGGGACACCGGTGAGCTTCGGCATCACACCGGGCTTGAGCACCCCCAACCCGGCCCCGAAGATCCCGCCGTCGATCATGCCGTCCCTGGCGGCCTGGTTGACCTCGTCGAGGCTGAAGCCCTTCTGCTGCCCCAGGGCGATCTTCACCGGCTGCGCCACCGCCGCGTCGATCGTCACCGACAGCACGCTGGTGAAGACCGCGCCCGTCAGCATCTCCGCCGCGATGATGGCGACCGACTCCTCCACGGCCACGCCCAGACCGGCGGCCATGGCGATGATCTCCGCCGCCACCCCGTCCGAGGCGCCCCCGGTGACGATGGTCAGCAGCCCGCCCCCAACGAGTGCGACGGCATCGATGCTGATCTGCGTCCACAGCTTCTCGATGGCGTCATCGACGGTGTCGGCGAACTTGTCCAGCGCCTTGGCCATGTTCCGGGCCGACTTGGCGAGGTTGCTCAGCCAGCCCTCGTCCTCGCCCTTCGCGTAACGCCCCCAGAAGGTCTCGAAGGCGTCGATCGCCTCGCCCTTGTTGTGGTGAATGAGCGTCGTGGCCGCCTTGTTGCTGGCGACCCGCACATCGTCCACGCTGTCGGCGAACGTCCGCCAGGCGTCGGCCGCGTGGCGCAGGGTGCCGGAGTTGGCGTCCGGCCACCACATGCCCAGCTTCATGAGGAGGGCCTTGGCCTTGTCCTCAATATCGCTGCCGAAACTCACCGATGGCCGCCCGCGCCCGGACCCTGGTCATGACCCGAGCCGTGCTTGGCCTTGGTGAACATGCCCTCGATGAGCTTGTCGTTGTCGACATGACCGTCGGCCATATCGTTCATCGCCTCATAGATGCTGGTCAGCCCGAGAACGAGAATGCCGGCCGCCGACTCGACGTGCTTCTGGTTCGGCTTGTACTGCTTACCGAAGTCCTTACCGGGCTTGTCGTCCCCCCACGGCTCCCCATAGCCGTCCAGCGTCGAGATCAGCGTGGTCAGCGCCTCACTCAGCTTCACCGCCTGGTGGTGGAACGTCGGCGCGACAGACTTGATGTCCGCCACCTTGATATCCAGGACCTTGCCGCCGCCCCCGGTGCCCATGCGACGCCTCCCCCACTGAACCGAACGTCTGCCGTACAAAGCTTCCAGGCTAGGGCGGCAACCATCACGGGCCGTTCAATGTGGCCTCTACAGCGAGTAAAGAGTGTTCACCCCAGCGCGCACCCCGCCCTCCCCCCGAGGGCCGTTGACGAAACGGAACGAGGATCCGTATATTAATCGGAACGACGATCCGCTTCTGGCGGAGCCGTGATCACGCCGTAAGGAGAGTTCAGGAATGATTCTGGTCACCGGGGGGCTTGGCTTCATCGGCTCCCACACCGTGCAGGCCCTGCTCGACGCGGGCGAGGAGTGTGTGCTGGTCCAGCGCAGCTCCACCGAGCCGCCGACCGGGCGGTTCGACGCGCCGGTCGCGGTGGAGCGGGCCGACATCACCGATCTGGGCGCGCTGCTCGACGTGGGCACACGCCACAAGATCACCGGCATTGTGCACCTCGCCGGGTCCATGCCCTGGCCGCCGGACCCCGAGCAGCCCATCGAGGCGACGCGCAAGGCGATCGGCGGCCTGCTCAACGTCCTCCAGGCCGCGCGGGACTGGGGGGTGCGGCGGGTGGGCGTCGCGAGCACGATCGGTGTCTACGGGGGCGGCGGAGCCGAGGGCCCGCTCACCGAGGACATGCCCGTGTCGTTGAGCTCGGGGCACCTCATCCCCACCTTCAAGAAGATCGGCGAACTGCTCAACGACCACGTGGCCGACGCCACCGGCATCGAGATCATCAACTACCGCATCTCCGGGATCTGGGGGCCGCTCGAGCCGCACGGTCCGCTGTTCTTCGCCGCTCCCGAGCTCGTCCACGCCGCCGCGCACGGCACCGAGCCGGACCTCTCCCCCCTCCCCGGGCCCGCGCACGCGGAGGACTCGGTCGACCTGTGCTACGCGAAGGACGCGGGCCGGGCCATCGCACTCCTCCAGCTCGCGGACCGCCTCAACCACCGCACCTACAACGTGGCCTCCGGCCGCGCCACGAGCAACGCGGAGATCATCGCCGCCATCAAGGAGGTCGTCCCGGATGCCCGGATCGACCTCCCCACCGGTGGAGCCACCTCGCAGACATACCTCGACATCACCCGCATCCGGCAGGACACCGGCTACGAGCCCGCCTACGACACCGAGCGCGCGGTCGCCGAGTACATCGCCTGGCTGCGGGCGGGCAATGAGCGATGAGCTGAGCCAGGGCCCTGGTCAGCGGCGGGTGAGGTGGGTGAGGGTGACGCCGTTGGGGAAGGCCGTGCGCTCGGCGACGTCGAAGACGGTGGGATCGAAGGCACCGTCGAAGGCGGGAATCCCGGCGCCCGCGACGACGGGGTAGTTCTTGATCACCAGTTCGTCGATCTCCGGCAGCAGGGCGCCCGCGAGCTTGCCGCCACCGCAGAGCCATACGTTCAGCCCCGCGCCGTCCTCCCGCTTGAGCTCGCGTACGAGGGCGAGCGGGTCGCCCGGGACGACGGTGACGGCCGGGTCGGTGTCGGGCTCGAGGGTGCTGGACACCACGTACTGGCGCAGGTGGGCGTATGGGCTGGTGATCCCCGCGTCGAGGGCGGGACGGTAGCTGCCGAGGCCCATGACGACGGTGTCGAAGTGGCGGTTGGGCGCGTCGGCCAGGCCGACCGCCGCGCGGTAGGCGGTCGGGACCGTCTCGGGAAACAGCGTGTTGGTCCAGTTCGAGTAGGCGGCGGACTGCCGTTCGTCGCCGCCGGGGAAGAAGTCGTACTCACCACCCGGGCCCGCGATGCGGCCATCGAGCGTGATACCGACGTAGTACACGAGCTTTCGCATCTCTAGCCGCTCCAAACGTAGTACTCTGCTTGTAGTGGTTGGAACGTAGTACTACAGCTGGAGTGGTGTCAATGGTGAGACGGAACGACCAGCGGCGCGCCGCCCTCGTGGACGCCGCGATCGAGGTGCTGGCCAGGGAGGGCGCACGCGGCCTGACCTTCCGCGCGGTGGACGCCGAGGCCGCCGTGCCCGCCGGGACCGCGTCCAACTACTTCGGCAGCCGCGACGACGTGCTCACCCAGGCCGGCGCCCGGGTCTATGAACGGCTCCAGCCCGACGAGGCCACGATCGCCCGCCAGCGGGCGGCGGGCCGCGACCGGGAGACCTACGCGGAGCTGATGCGTGAGCTCGTCGGCCGCGTCGCCGCATTCCGCACCGGCTATCTCGCGCTGCTGGAACTCCGCCTCGAGGCCACCCGCCGACCCGGGCTGCGCAAGGTCCTCACCGAGCGGGTCCGGGCCGACCTCGACGCGAACGTCGCGTACCACGAGGAGTCGGGCCTCCCTGGCGACGCCACGGCCGTCAAGCTGCTCGTGCTGGCGCTGAACTGGCTGATCGTCGAGCAGCTCACCCTGCCGGACGTGTTCACGGAGGCGGAGCGGGATCAGCTGGTGGCGGCGGCGGTGGAGCGCATCGTGGCGGCGGAGTAAGGGTTCGGCCTGAGCGCCGCCACGCTCCTGCCGCCTACGCGGACGGGGAGCCCTTCTGGGAATCCTTCTGGGAGTCCTTCTTCAGCTGCTCCTCGTTGGGGATCGCCCCGCCGAAGCGGCGGTCCCGCGAGGCGTACTCCAGGCACGCCCGCCACAGGTCGCGGCGGTCGAAGTCCGGCCACAGCACGTCCTGGTACACCATCTCGGCGTACGCGCTCTGCCAGATCAGGTAGTTGGACGTCCGCTGCTCGCCCGAGGGGCGCAGGAAGAGGTCCACATCCGGCATGTCCGGGTAGTAGAGGTACTTCGCGAACGTCTTCTCGTTCACCTTCGACGGATCGAGGCGGCCCGCCCGGACGTCCTCCGCCAGCGCCTTCGCCGCGTCCGCGATCTCCGCGCGGCCGCCGTAGTTCATGCAGAAGTACATCGTCATGGCGTCGTTGCCCTTGGTCTGCTCCTGGGCGACCTGGAGCTCCTGCGCCACCGACTTCCACAGCTTCGGCATCCGGCCCGCCCAGCGGATCCGCACGCCCATCGCGTCCATCTCGTCGCGGCGGCGGCGGATGACATCGCGGTTGAAGTTCATCAGGAAGCGCACCTCGTCGGGCGAGCGCTTCCAGTTCTCGGTGGAGAAGGCGTAGAGGGAGAGGTTCTTGACGCCCATCTCCAGGCAGCCCTTGAGCACGTCCATCACGACGCCCTCGCCGACCTTGTGCCCCTCGGTGCGCGGCAGTCCGCGCTCCTTGGCCCAGCGGCCGTTGCCGTCCATCACGCAGGCCACGTGCTGCGGCACCAGCTCACCGGGGATCTTCGGCGGCCGGGCGCCGGACGGGTGCGGTTCCGGGGTCCGGTACTCGCGCCGCTGTCGGCCCAGAAACCCGCGTCCTGCCATGCCTGCCATGTCTCCCTCAGCCCTTGCTCTCTGTACTACTTCTCTACGTACCGCAGCGACCGAAGTCCCCGCTCCAGGTGCCAGTGCAAATACGCCGCCACGAGCCCGCTGCCCTCCCGGGCATGCCGCAGCTCACACGCGTCCGCCGTCTCCCAGTCCCCGGTCAGCAGCGCGCCCAGCAGCGTCAGCGACTCCGCCGAGGGTACGACGCTTCCGGGCACCCGGCACTCTCCGCAGATGACCCCGCCCGCGCCGACCGAGAAGAACCGGTTCGGACCGGGCATCCCGCACTTGGCGCAGTCGTCGAAACTCGGTGCGTAGCCGTTCACGGCGAGGGAACGGAGCAGAAACGCGTCCAGGACGAGATGCGGCTCGTGGTCCCCGGCGGCGAGGGTGCGCAGCGCGCCGACGAGCAGCAGATACTGCTGTACGGCGGGCTCGCCCTCGTGGTCGGTGAACCGCTCGGCCGTCTCCAGCATGGCCGTACCGGCGGTGTAGCGGGCGTAGTCGGTGACGATCGACCCACCGTACGGAGCGATGGTTTCACTCTGCGTGCAGAGCGGCAGCCCGCGGCCGATCAGCTCGCCGCCCCCACGCGAGAAGAACTGCACGTCAACGTGGCTGAACGGTTCGAGCCGCGCCCCGAACTTCGACTTCGTCCGCCGCACACCCCGCGCGACGGCGCGGACGCGGCCGTTGTTGCGGGTGAGCAGCGTGATGATCCGGTCCGCCTCTCCCAGCTTCTGGGTGCGCAGCACGATGCCGTCGTCGCGGAACAGACTCATGGCGCCCATTGTCCCCTAGCGGGACAGCTGATCGAACCGCCCGGCCCGGGCGGCCCGGGTCAGCGCCCGGAGGGCGGCGGGGGTGGTTGCGATCACGGTCCCGGGTTCGTCGCTCTCGCGGAGGAGGACGGCATCCGGTATTCGAGCGAGCTCGACACAGTTGTTGGCCGCGTCACCTGAGTACGAGGACTTCCGCCAGTGTTGTAAGTCCACCTCCCTCAGCCAGCCATGTGGTCAAACCCGCCGGTCTTGATCCTCGCGACAAGCGCTCGGAGAGCAGCTGGGGTGGTGGTGATCACGACGCAGGGATCATCGCTCTCGCGGAGGAGTACCGCAGCGTTGAGGGCGTGGGCCAGCTCCACGCAAGCGTTGCCCTCGGCGTCGGCCGAGTAAGAGGACTTCTGCCACCGCATGTCGGACATCTCCATGCCTTCACAGTTGATGGGCGATGCCGTGAACGAAGTCACGGGTTTTGTCGGGAGACAGCGCCATCGCCTCGGTCCGGTCGAGAACTCTCCTGTAGTTGGCCAGGTACGTTTCCGCGTCCAGGAGGGCGCTGCCGTTGGGCGAGTCGAGCTGCACCGTATCCAACTGCGGCACCGGCCCCGTGACGTACGTCGTGGAAGTCCCCGCGTTCGGGAATCCGCCAGCGGAGAAAGGGACAACCCGTACGGTCACGTTGTCCCGCTCCGATGCCTCCACAACGTACTCCAGTTGCCGCAGCGCCACCTTGGTGCCGCCGAACTGGAGTCTCAACGCAGCCTCGTGAATAAGGAAGGTGCACTGCGGTGGATCTTCACGATCCAGCACATCCCGGCGCCTCAGGCGGTGGGACAGTCTGCAACGCAATTGCGCTGGCGTCGGCTCCGGCTCAGCCGTGGAGAACACGGCCCGCGCATAGTCCTCCGTCTGCAACAGCCCTGGGATGTGCATGATCTGCACCAAGCGCAGGCCCGCAGCATGGTGTTCCAGCTCGGCGAGGTCCAGAGCGCTGGCGGAGAGCTTGCCACGGTATTCCTCCCACCACCCTTTGACGCGTTCCGTCGCCATGACCACAAGGGCATCGACGTACGCCTGATCGCCGCATGAGTAGATCTCGGCGAGCGCCCTTACCCGTTCGTCGCTCACCCCGAACCGACCGGCCTCCGTGTTGCTGATCCGGGTCCGATCCACTCCCAGTTGCTGGGCGGCTTGCGCCACGTTCATCCCGGCGTGCTCACGCAACTTGCGCAGCTCCGCGCCGAGACGTCGCTGCCGCGCAGTCGGGGCCGTCCTCGGCATGCGCTCTTCCCTTCGCTCCCGGAACACAGTGTTGCGTGGGACGTTCCCACACATCGAGACAGAGCAGCAATTCTATCGAGCGATAGCACGCGTGCTCACTCATGCTCTATGGTCCTGCTAGCGCAGCGCAACGAACCAACCACGCACCGCGTTGGGAGTACCGCCATGCCCGAAGTCGCCGAACCCACCGAACCCCCGTACGCCTACCGCTTCAGCGCCCCCAACTCCCCGAAGAGCCCCAGGGTCTGCCGCGACGCGATCGCCGCGCTACTCCAGGCCAACGACCTGCACGACCTCGCGGACACGGCGAAACTCCTGGTCTCCGAGGCCGTGACGAACGTCAATCAGCACACCAACACCCAGCTGATCCACATCGACACCCTCGTCCGCGACCGCATCGCGACGATCGCCGTACGCGACGGCTCCCCGGAACGCCACCCGTACCCCCGCGACGCGGCACCCGACGAGGAGGGAGGGCGCGGGCTGTTCCTGATGCGGGAGCTGGCCTACGCATGGGGCGTCACCTGGGAGAACGGGCTGCGCCCCACCGGCAAGCACATCTGGTTCGAGCTCCGCGAACCCCTCACCGAGTGACCAAGAGTCAAGAGCGCACACGCGGCAGCGTGTAGCCGCGTTTGAGCCCGAACCGGGAGATGACCAGCAAGACGGTCAGTTCGCCAAGGATCAGCAGGAAGACCCCGGCCTTCGGCAGTACCGAGTCCAGCAGTCGGCCACGCGAGCCGTATCCCCAGTCGTCGCCGGCGAACACGGTGGAGCCCTTCCTCGTCGGCTCGGCGCCCGCGTCGACGTTCCCCTCGCCGGTACGCCCGCCGGAGAATCGCCACGTCGCGCGGCAGGTGTACTGCGGGGCGCCCTTGTAGCTGTGAGTGGAGCACCGCCGTACATCCAGCACATCGGCCCGATCCCCCGTGACCAACCGCTCGGCCTCCCGGTACTGCCACACGCCCCACCCGACGAGGGCGGCCAGACTCAAGGCGACCAGCAACCGGAAGATCAGCTTCCGATGCCGTTTCCCCGGCCGCTCGAGCATCCCTGTCGGATCCGGTTCCATCCCCACCACACCCCCACCATCGCCATAATCGAGGCAAAGGTAGCCGGGGAATCACGCATTCAGTCTCCGCGAAGAGGATTGTGTGTCGGTTTGCGGGGCCAGTGAGGCCAGTGAGGTGGGGCGGACCGCGTCGGTGGCGGTTGAGCCGAGGAGGAGGGCGGTCAGGTCGTGGGGCTGGGCCCGTTCGTCGGTGGGGGTCGCCGCGGTGATGCGGTCCAGGCGGAAGCCTCGGCCGGCGCGGCGGGTGCGGCACCACGCGATGAGGTACCAGCGGCCTTCGGCGGTGAGGAGGCCGGACGGTTCCACGACGCGGTCGGTTTCGCGTCCGGACGCGTCGGTGTAGGACAGCCGCAGCGCCACGTTGTGGGTGAGGGCCTGTTCCACGGCGGTGCGGATCCCGGAGTCGGTTCGGGTCGGCCGCATGACGATCCGTGCGGCGAGTTCGCGGGCCGCCGTCGAGGCGGGGCCCGTCATCGAGGCGGCGATCTTCTGGGCCGCGGTGCGGGCCGCGCCCGCGTAGGGGGTGGCGGCGCCGACGGTGGCGAGTGCGGCGGTCAGTGCGGAGGCTTCTTCGGCGGTGAAGTGGATCGGGGGCAGGGTCATCTCCGGGGAGATGGACCAGCCCCCGCCCCGCCCGGGTGAAGTGCGCACCGGAACGCCGGTCTCCATCAGCGTCTGGAGGTCGCGCTGCACCGTGCGGGTGCTGATCTCGAATCGCGCGGCGAGCGCCGCGACCGTCAGTGGCCGTGGCGCGGCCGCCCGCAACTCCTCCACCAGTGCGTACAGCCGGGCGGTGCGGTTCATGGGGCCGACGCTACCGTCACGCGGTGGACGGACGCCGCCGTCACGCGGTGGCCAGGAAGTCCCGCTCGCGCCGCTGTTCCCGCTCGGTGATGGTGAGGGGGAACAGGGTGAAGCCGTGCATCGCGCCGGCGATGACGTCGAGCCGTACGGGCGCGCCCGCCGAGCGCCAACGCTGGGCCAGGAACAGGGAGTCGTCCAGCAGCGGGTCCTCGGTGCCGACGACGAGGCGGGCGGGTGGCAGCCCGGCCAGGTCCGCGAAGAGCGGGGAGACCTCGGGGTCGCGGCGCTGCTCCGCCCCCATCCCCGGCGTGAACAGTTCATAGGCGCCCCGGAGCGATTCGGTGTTGCTCAGCCGCGGTCGGGGGCCGAACAACCGCTGGCTCGGTGTCATCGACAGGTCGTACGGGCCGTAGAGCAGGTGGGCCGCCCGGAACGCGCCGGTGATGCCGTGCCGGTCGCGAAGGCGCAGCAGCGTCAGGACGCTGAGGTGGGCACCGGCCGATTCACCGCCGATCAGCAGCCGTTCCGTACCGAACTCGGCCGCGGTGTGCTCCACCAGCCACCGGGCGACCGCTTCGCAGTCGTCGGGCCCCGCGGGGAACGGGTGTTCCGGCGCCAGGCGGTACTCCACGCTCACCACCGCCAGCCGTGCCTCCACGGCAAGCCGCCAGAGCCTTTCGTCCTGCCCGTCCGCGGCGCCGAACGCCCAGCTGCCACCGTGGATGTGCAGATGCACGCCGTGGACGCGGTCCGGCACGAACGTCCGCACCTTCACCCCGCCCGCGACGACGCGGTCCTGGCCGTGCTCCAGTCTCACCGGCGGGGTGTCGGCGCCGAGCCGGTTGCGCCGCAGGAGTGCCAGTGTGGCCGCGCTCGGCACCGGCCCTCGGACCGGCCGGCTCGCCGCGTCGGCCGCGAACTTCTCATTGAAGGCCAGGGTTTCGGCGAGGCAGTCCTCATCCGTGATCGTCGTGCCACCGACATCTGTGATCGTCATGCCGCCGACGTTCGCAGCCGCCCGCGACAACACCCTGTCACCCTTTCTCTGTGATCTACGTCATGGCCTGTGCGATGTCGCGGCCGCGACATCGCCGCCGCGATGTCACAGCCGTGTGCTGGACGCGATCTGGGCCGGTCACAACCCGGCGGAGGCAGGGCGGTTGGCGGCTCGGCGGCGTTCTCCATTGCGCACACTGGTGGTGCGGGGCAGGTCAGCGACGAGTTGGGGGGATACGCCATGGCGGCCGGTTGCCGGGACTGTGAGACATGTACGAGGTCGTGGCTGGGGCGGCTGTTCCAGAACGCGGCGGTGGGGCTGATGCATGTGGTGACGATCGGCATCAGCTATCTGGTCAAGAAGGGGTTCAGGCGGCACTGCCCGCAGTGCGGGCACCTGCTGTCCAGGCACGCGCGCAGGGCGGACGGTTCGTTCCGGGACTAGGGCCTGTCCGGCGGGGCGTCAGACGGGCATGGCCTCCAGCACGGAGAGCAGGGACGCGGAAGGCGTCACCGATACGAGCCGCAGACCGGCCCGGTTGAACACGGCCTCGAACTCGTCGGCGCTGCGCTCCCGTCCGGTCGACAGCGCCATCATGTTCAGATCCATCAGCGGCTCCAGGCCCGGCTTGCCCACCTCGTCCACGAGGAGTTCCATCACCAGCACCCGGCCACCGGGTTCGAGCGCTTCCCGGCAGTTGCGCAGGATGCGTACGCAGGAGTCGTCGTCCCAGTCGTGGAGGACGAACTTCAGCAGGTGCAGATCGCCGGACGGCACCTTGTCGAAGAAGTCACCGCCGACGAAGGTGAAGCGGTCCGCGACGCCGAGCTTCTCCGCCGAGGCGTCCGCATCGGCGCCCACATGGGGAAGGTCGAGCACGTTGCCGGTCAATCCGGGATGCCGCCGCATGAGGGTCTGGACGAGGTTTCCGCCGGCGCCGCCGACATCCACGGCGACCTCGGCGTCCTTGATGTCGATCACATCGGCCAGTTGGTGGGCCAGGTTATGTGTCATGGCGGTCATGGCGTTGGTGAAGACCTCCGCCTCGCGCGGCTGGGTGGCGAGCCAGTCGAAGACCGGCGCACCGAGAGCGGCCTGCGCCTGGGGGGTGCCGGTGCGTACCGCGTCGGCGAGCCGTCCCCATGGCTGCCAGTGCGACTCGGTACCGCCCCACAGCGCCAGATCACGCAGCGAGTCGGGGTTGTCGGTACGCAAGGTGTCGAGCAGGGACGTGCTCTCGAACCGTTTCCCGTCCGCCGACGCGGCCAGGCCGAGCGAGGCACACGACCGCAGGAACCGGAACGTCGAGGCGGGGTCCAGCGACTCCGCCTCGGCCACCTCGGCGGCGGTGGCCCCATCCGGGCGGAGGTGGTCGGCGATGCGCAGTTCGGCCGCGGTGCGCACCATCTGTGTGACCCAGTACCCCGTGATCATCTGCAACATCCGTCCCGTGTCGTCCACGGGCGGGGTGGCAGAACCAGCCGCGACGAACGGATGCTCGAACAGTGTCATGTGATCCCCTTCGACTCGCACAGACTCGGCCGCTCGTCCACCGGATGGTGCGGCCCTCTTGTGGGTCAAGAGGAAGGGAATATGGGTGGGGTTGATCCGCCGACGCGGACAAAATCGCCCGCCACCGGAGAAAATCGCCGACCGCCGCGCTCCCGCGAGGCCATCCCGCCGTCGCGTTCCCGCGAGGCCATGGCTGACGGTCACCAGCCGGCCGCGGCTCCGGCGGATGTCCGGCGCGCGGCCGGGAGGCTGCCCGCGGGGCGGCGCAGGTGCCAGACGTCGGCCGGGGGCAGATTGGCCCAGACCGTGCTGCGGCCGGTGGCGTAACGGCGGCGGTAGTCGGCCAGCACCTCTTCGGCGGCCCGGTGCCGCCGCGCCTGGTTCCGGGAGGGGAGCAGGCTGCGGGCCCGCCGGGTGCCGCGGTAGGCGAAGTAGGCCAGGAGGCCGCCGGGGCGCAGCAGCTCCAGATACCGGCCCATGATCGCCTCGATCTGGTGGGGATCGAAGTTGGCGAAGGGCAGGGCCGAGATGATCGCGTCGTAGCGGCGGCCTACGTCGAGTTCCTCGACGTAGGCCTCGTGCACACGTATCCGCTCGGACCGTCCAGCCAGGTGGGGGTGGGTGCGGACGAGGTCGCGCAGCCGGCCGGTGAAGCGGGGGTTGGCCTCGACGATGTCCAGGCGGCTGCCCGCCGGCAACTGGTGGATCAGGGAACGGGTGACCGACCCGGTACCGGCGCCGGCCTCCAGGACGCTCAGCGGCCGCCCCGCCTGTGAGCGCACCGGTTCGGTCAGCGCGTGGGCCAGCGCCCTGCCGCTGGGGGCGAGGGCCCCGGTGGTGCGGATGTCGCGGGCTGCCTCGAGGAGGAACATCCAGCCTCCGGCGGCGCGCTGTCCGAGGACGTGGTCATGCGGGGTGGTCGAGTCATCCGTGGCGTGCATGGGCGCACGCTACATACCGGCTCCGCATGGGCGGATCCCTCGATGTGTGACGGTGCCCACCCGCGCGGACGCGGGAGGCGGCGCGGAGGGCCGGCGTGTCGCACCCCGGCGGCCGACCTGGGCGCGTTTCGGGTGAGTTGGCGGCATGGGACGACGGGGCGGCGCGTACGGGCACCCCGGAGCAGTGACGCTCATCACATCCGCCACCCGGGACGATGGCCCGGCCAGGGTTACCCCTATCTCACCGTATGTACGCGGCGGCGCGGATGTCACAGCGCCGTGCCGGGCCCAGGGAACTTCGCCCCTGGGCCCGGGGAGGGCTCAGCGCTTGAGCGTGAAGGTGAAGTCGCCGGTGAGCTTGGCGCTCAGCCGGACCGCCGAAACGAGTCCGCCCTCCGTGATCAGTCTCTCGACCTCGGCCCGCGAAAGACCGCAGCCTTCAGCGATCAGTCGCACCGGCCGGACGGGGATCCGCGCCGCGAAGCGGACCGAGACATCGATGCTCCCCAAGCTCTCGGCTTCGCTCGAGCAGGGGAGACCCCATCCACGGTCCAGGTGATCCGATCCGCCGGTGTCGAGGCGCCAGGCGTCGTTCCAGTCGAGGGCGATGCGATTACGGCGCCGTACGACCGGATCCTGGAGCAACTCGGCTGTCAGGCCACGGTCGTTGGCATGCAGCCGGTCCAGCAGCTCGGGTCGTACGGAGCGCACGTTCATCCGCTCCAGGACCGTGAGCTTCGCCGTTTCCCCGCACCCGGTACAGAGCACGAGGAGCCAGGCGTCGATGAGCTTGTGGTTCGCGTTGACGCGGAATTTACCGCTTGCCCGGAAGCGCTCGGATGCGCAGGCGTGGCAACGGCGGAGAACGAGCGGCAGGCAGGTGGGCATGACCACCCAGCTATTGAGCACAGAAGTACACCGGTTTCAGTGAGAAATCCGCAGCAAAAAAGAGCGCGGCGCATATGCGCGACGCGCGACAAATCAGCGCTTGGGAGGTCTCACACGGTGTACAACGGCACGTCCCTGCCTAGACGACTTGGGTCGGCAGAACGGTAATGGCCCGGAGCGGTGCCGCTCCACTGATTTTGTCGAAGCCTCGAAGCCGCTCAGAGGGGCTGGAGCCGGCGGCGCAGGAGGCAGAACTCGTTGCCCTCGGGGTCGGCCAGGACGTGCCAGTTCTCGGTGCCGGTCTGACCGACGTCGGCGGGCTTGGCGCCGAGCGCGAGCAGCCGCTCCAGCTCGGCGTCCTGGTCGCGGTCGGTGGCGTTGACGTCGATGTGCAGTCGGAGCTTCTCGGGCCGGGGGTCGCTGCTGGGGCTGAGGACGAGGGTGGGCTGCAAACCGCCGAAGCCGGCGTCGGGCGGCCCGATCTCGATGCTTCCGTCGTCCTCCCGGCCGAGTTCGACGTAGCCGAGGACCTCGCTCCAGAACGCGGCGAGCCGCTCGGGGTCGACGCAGTCCAGGACCAGCTCACTGATGCGGCATGCCATGCCCCTCAGTTTACGGAGAGCACCCGAAAAGTCAGCGCGGCGGTGGAACCCACCGGAAGGTGGCTCCACCGCCGCGGCCGCGCGGGCATTGACGTTTACTCGTGGGCGCTGATCACACCGCGGGTGCTGAGCACGATGTACACGCCGTTGGCGTTGAGCCCGGCGTCGTGTCCGTTCGCCTCCATCGTGCCCATGACGTCACCGTGGCCGATGATCTCCGCACGGTAGTGGCTCTCGCCGACCTTCGTCACCTTGGCCGTCCAGCCGCCCGCGAGCTCGAAGGTGCCCGGCGCCTTGTGCTCGCCGCCCATCCAGGACTTGACCTCGCCGCCCATGGTGAGCACGACATACATGCCGTTGGCGTCGAGCCCGGCGTCCTGCCCGTTCGTCTCGAACGTGGCCAGGACGTCACCGTCGTTGACGATCTTGAGGCGATAGTGCTGGTCGCCGAGCTCGTAGATCTCGCCCGTGCTGCCGTCCGCCAGGGTCTCGGTGCGGTCCGGGGATGACGCCTCGTCCGCGGCGCCCGCCTTGCTCTCAGTGCCCGCCCCATTGTCGGCCTTGTCCTCGGTGCCCGCCCCGGCGCCGGCCTTGGCGTCGGTGCCCTTCCCTCCGGTGGAGGAGTCCGCGCTGTTGGACGTGGCGGAGGCCGCGGGCTTCGAGGCGTTGGCGTCCGAGTCGTTGCAGGCGGTCAGGCTGAAGCCGGCGGCTGCGATCAGGACCGCGGCGGCGACGCGCAGGGTGCGGCGGCGAACGGTGCGGACAGCGGTGTTGGAGCTCATTTCGGGTCCCCCCAGGGGCAGTCGGTGTGGTGGTCTCTTCGGTGCGTCACCCACTCTGGTCGGGCTCCCTACCGCAAGACTGCCGCCCCGCTAACGGTCCGCTAACCCGGGTGTGAGCCGGGGACCAGGGGGGCGCAAGCGACACTCTCCCGGGCGGAGCGAGATCGTCATGGGTACTCCTCGATATGTGGGGTGGGGTGCGCGATTGGCGTGCGCGGTCGCGTCTCAGGCCTTGGCGGCGGCTTCCGCTTCGGCGGCGGCGTCGGGGGCCGCCGGTTCGGGGAGGCTGGGCAGGAGCAGGCACAGCGGAACGGCGACGGCGGTGAGGGCCACCGACCACCAGAACGCGGTGCCGAAGCCGTCGGCCAGGGTGTCCGGGGTGTGGGCGCCACCGGTGCTGTGCTGGAGGATGACGGCGAGGACGGCGATGCCCACGGCGCCGCCGAGCTGCTGGGCGACTCGGGTGATGATGCTGGCGTCGGGGATCTCCCCGTGCTCAAGACCGACGTACGCGGCGCCCATGGGCGCGATCATGGCCGCGCCCAGAGCGATGCCGCGGACGAACAGCGCGGCCATGAGCAGGACTTCGCTGGTGCCGGCGGTGACGAAGGCGAATGGCACGGTGGCCGCGGCGACGAAGGCGAACGCCGCGAAGGCGACCCCGCGGGGGCCGATGCGATCGGTGTACGCGCCCGCCAGCCCGCGGGCGAGGAGCGCGCCGACACCCTGCGGGATGAGCAGCAGTCCGGCGCCGAGGGCGTCCTCGCCGCGGACCTGTTGGAAGTACAGGGGCAGCAGCATCATCGACCCGTACAGGGAGACGCCGCCCAGGAGGAGCAGAGTGGCGGAGGAGGCCACCGCGCGGTGGCGGAACAGCCGCACATTGACCAGGGCGCCGGTGGTGCGGGTCAGCGCCCAGGCGGTGAAGCCCCCGACCAGGGCGAGTCCGCCGATCAGCGGGATGAGGACCTTGGCGTCGGCGAAGCCCGCGCTGCCCTCGACCTGGGAGAGGCCGTAGACGAGGGCGGCGAAGCCCGGACAGAGCAGGAGCAGGCCGACGGTGTCCAGACGGGTGCGGGGGCGGCCGGGCGCCGGTCGGTCGTTGGGCAGATTGCGCCAGGCGAGCCAGGCGCCGACGACGCAGAAGGGGACGTTGACGAAGAACAGCCAGCGCCAGTCGGCCAGATGCAGGATGAGGCCGCCCAGGACCGGGCCGAGGATCGGGCCGAGTGAGGTGGGCACGGTGATGATGGCCATGACCTTGCCGATGTTGCGGCCCTCGGCGGCCTGCATGAGCAGCGTGGCCATGAGCGGCATCATGAGGCCGCCCGCGCCGCCCTGGACGACGCGGAAGGCGATGAGGCTGGTCGCGTCCCACGCCAGCGCGCTCAGGACCGAGCCGAGCAGGAACACGACCAGGGCGGCGATCCACAGATGTCGGCCGCCGAGCCGTGACTGGGCCCATCCGGCGAGTGGGATGGTGACGAACACCGCCAGCAGGTAGCCGGTGCTCACCCACTGGATGGTGGCCAGCGGGGCGTCGAGTTCCCCCGCCAGGTCGTTGAGCGCGACGCTGACGATGGTGGTGTCGAAGACGACGGCGAGGGCGCCCACGATGAGGGTGATCGCCATGCGCCACACGGCGGGATCCACACGATCGGGGTCCCCCGCGGTTGCCGCGGGGTCGGACCGGTTGGGGGGAGTGCCCATGAACAGCCACCTTAAGATACAGGGATCTATCTTACGGCGGTCAGAGTAGGACGCTAGGATAAGAAAGGCAACTCTATCTAATGGAGGAACGCATGCCCGAGCGACGCCGCGGCGCGGCCCTGGAGAAGGCGCTCCTCGACGCGGCCTGGGAAGAACTCACGGACACCGGCTACGCCAGGTTCACCATGGACGCCGTCGTCAAGCGCGCGGGCACCAGCCCGCCCGTTCTCTATCGCCGCTGGTCCAACCGCGACGACCTGGTCCGGGCGGCCATCGTCCACACCCTGAAGGAGTCCCGCCTCGACGTTCCCGACACGGGAAGCCTGCGGGAGGACATCCTCACCCTCATGCGGGAGATCAACTCCACCCGCGTCCAGTTCATCACCATCATGAGCATGCGCCTGGCCGACTACCACCAGGCGACCGGAAACAGCCCCGGCGAGCTGCGCGACCCCCTCGTGACGGGACGCGCGGAGGCTCTCGGCGCACTCTTCGGCCGCGCCGTCGACCGTGGCGAGATCAAACCGGAACGCCTCACCGAACGCGTCAAGTCGCTCCCCTTCGACCTGCTGCGCCACGAAATCCTCACGACCTTCGCCCCCGTGCCCGACGACACCCTCGAAGAGATCGTGGACACGGTCTTCCTCCCCCTGGTGCGCTGACCACCGACCCAGGCGAGCTCGCCGTGGCTCAGCCCTCTTCGGCGACCAGGGTGTAGCGCACGGTCTGGGCCTGGATGAGGCCGTCGCGGAAGCCGAAGGTCACCCCTTCGCGGCCCCGCAACACACCGGAGGGCGTGACGAAGACCTCCGCGTAGTTGGCGCTGGCTATTGCGTGAGCAAGTTCCTATCGAGCTGATCGGCCAGATCGGCCAAGCCGTCGGCGTGCAGATCGAACCGGTCCGAGGGACCGGGCGGGTCGCCGACGGGGCGGGCGACGTAGGCGGTGCGCAGGCCGAGAGCCTGCGCACCGCGCAGGTCCCAGGCGTGGGCGGCGACCATCAGCAGTCGCTCCGGCGGCCGTCCGGAGACGGTGACGGCCAGCTCGTAGACCGCGGGGTCCGGCTTGTAGGCGCGGGCGTCCTCGGCGGACAGGGCCTGGTGCCAGCGCAGTCCGGCGTGGGCGTTGAGCTCCAGCAGCGCCGTCCGGCTCGCGTTGGACAGGCCGATCAGCGGGAACCGCCCGGCGAGCCGGGCCAGCCCCGCCACCGTGTCGGACCACGGCGGGAGTCGGCGGCCGGACACGGCCAGCGCCGCCACGGCGGCCGGGGCGGCGACTCCGGCGGCGTCGGCGACGAGCCGGGCGGCTTCGCGGTCGAGGACCTCGGTGGTGACGTAGGGCCGGGCGCCGTCGAGGATGCGGCGCTGCTCGCGGTCGATATGCCGCTGCCACAGCGACAACAGCCGCTCGACCCCGGAATCGTCGAGCGCCGGGGCGAGTTCACGGATACCGGCGCGGATGCCGGTGGGTTCGTCGACGAGCGTGCCGAGCACATCGAAGACGACGGCGTCGATCTCCAGCTCTGACATGGGCAAGGTCTCCTGACGGAGCGGGGGCGGGCGGGGCCGAGGCCGGCAGCCGGCACCGCATGTAAGGGTTAAAATTGCGTTTAGCCGAACGTAGCGAGGAGTGCGTCAACGATGCAAGTGGCGTTGGACGATTACGTCTGGGCGGCGGGGATCGCGACGGAGCTGGTCAACACCACCGCCGAGGTCTGGCGCGGCGACGACCGCCTGCCCGACCTGGCCGCCCTCGTCGCGTTCACCGAGCCGCACGGCGACCGGCCCGGAGGTGACGACGACGTTCCGGACGCGCTGGCCGAACTCGCCCGCCAGGGACGCCCAGCCGACCTCCATGCGGTGCACGCGCTGCGGACCACCGTGCGGGACCTGATCGACCACCCCGACCGCGACCGCCTCATCACCGGCGCCACCCGGCTCACCTCGTCCGCCCGGGGCGCCACCCTGATACCGGACCCCGCACACGGGGGCCGCATGCGGTGGGCCGTCCCGCTCCGGGACGGGGCGACCATCGCCGACGCACTCTCCCTGATCTGCGGCATGGGCGTCCTCGGGGTCGTCCACACCCTCGGCGAGCGGCGGTTCCGCCCGTGCACCGCACCCACCTGCCGGGGAGCGTTCATCGACACCACCCGGCCCGGCAGCCGCCGCTACTGCATGCCCGGACTGTGCGGCAACCGCGTCAACGTCGCCAACCACCGGGTCCGCCGAACCGCGACGCGCGACCGGGCCACCGACTCCGAATAGGCCGCCCTATTAGAAGGTGACGAAAACCGGCCACATGCTCATCATGCGGCACCTCGATGCCCTGGCGGGATCAGAGGTTCCGCTATCAGAACGCACTGAGAGATCGGGTCCGGAGTCGAGGTTTTTCATTCTTCTGAACGGTCAGAACAGTGTTGCGAATAACACATATTCACCCCTTGTAGTGCATCCGAACCGCACAGAAAAACACTATCCTCGGTCCAGTCGTTGACTGGGCGGAGGCCGGAACAGCGACGCTGCCCGCACATCCGTGGGGTCAACGACGAAGTAAGCGGGCGTGGTTCTCCACGTCTGGTGAGGGCCGCCGCCCCTGCTCCAACTGCCAGGAAGGGAGGGGCGGCGGTTTCCGGCCAACACCGTCATTGCTCACCGCTCATCCGAACCATCCGCACACGATTTGCATTCGCGATCATCTCGTTGCATCCGCTATGGATAGATCGCTCGGGCAATCACTTAGCCGGACAGCAGGCCGCCGCCAATTCGAGAGGCAATTAGCCGACACCGCGGAGCCAAAAACTCCTGCTGAGCGCCGCCGCACCCCATGCCGGACATGACGCTTTCGCGAAGACACGCCGAATATGCCGGGAAATCGGTTTCTGGGGCGCTTCATCGCCACCTGGAATGTGGCGTTGGCCATATCGAGGACGGGCCCAACTGGCGCGTTAAGCGCATTTACATGCGCTCCCAATCGCAAAGTTGCGGGATACCGGTCGGTAAGTATGGCCGCTATGGTCGGCGATGAGGGCTATGCGGATCAATGTCCCTGAAGCGGAGGGGAATTGTAGTGTCACCCTCCGACAGCCGACGGCTGACGCTTTGTCAGTGGTTAGTGCGGGTTTAGTTGCGTCGAGCGACGTGGCTGCGTTAACTACACGACACCTGTCCGCGGGCAGGCGTACGTTCCGACGTGGTGTTCCCCCCTTCCTGGCAGTTGGAGCCGAACACTCCGTCAGTCCCTCACCAGACGGGCCCCGGCACATGACCGAGGGCCTCGAAATCCAAGGAGAATCCGCATGGCCGAACGCAGGCGCCGGCGACACCTCGAGGTCAACCTCGACGAGCACGTGACCTTCTCCGTCCGCATCTCCCCCAAAGCGCTGCGGTGGGCCTGGGCCGTGTGCATCACGGTGGGCAGCACCGCTTGGTACGCGCTGACGCACTAGATGTGCCGTCCGGAGACGCCGGTGGCGGGCGACGCTCGGTGAGCGGCGCCCCCGCCATGAGAGACGCAGGTCACATCCGGTCCTGTCACATCTCTCCGAGCCGTTCCGTCAGGGAGGTGTAACCACGGCAACCGCATAGGAGAGCCCGTCATGGACGCTCGCTTGAACCTCTTCGGCAACCCGCTCCTCGGCACCTTCCTGAAGCACCTCAACTCCGCGGGCAAGGTGATCAGCGACTCGGCGCTGCCGGCCGCGACGCAGGAGCTGGTGAAGATCCGCGCCAGCCAGATCAACGGCTGCGGCTTCTGCACCGACATGCACACCAAGGACGCCGCGAAGGCCGGGGAGACCCCGACGCGCCTCAACCTCGTCGCGGTCTGGCGGGAGGCCACGGTGTTCACTGACGCCGAGCGCGCCGCCCTGGAGCTGGCGGAGCAGGGCACCCGCATCGCCGACGCGGCCGGTGGTGTCACGGACGAGGCGTGGGCGAACGCCGCCGAGCACTACGACGAGGAGCAGCTCGCCGCCCTGGTGTCGATCATCGCCGTCATCAACACCTACAACCGGCTGAACGTCATCGTCCAGCAGCCCGCCGGCGACTACCAGCCCGGCCAGTTCGGATGAGGTCCGGCGTCCTCCCGCGGGGCGCTGGCGAGAATCCGTGGAGGGTCGGCACAAACGCTCATGGCTGATGCCGTGACCGGTGCCTAGCCTGCCGCAAAGCGTGATTTCCACGCGTTCGGCGGGCACACCACGGAGGCTCGAGTTGGCACGCGAAACGACGCGGGGGAACGGCCGGGGGACGGACGCCGCACGTCCGATGGAAGTCGGCATGGTGCTGTACGGGGGTCACACCATGCTCGACTTCGTCGGTCCGCACCTGGCCTTCGCCAGCACCGGCTCGCTCGTGCTCGCGGCGGCGGGTCTGCTCGACGGCTGCCGGGCGGCGACGCACTGGGCCACCCGGGATCAGCTGGCGTTCGGCGTCGAGAGCATCGCCCGCACCGTCTCGCGGGTGCTGCAACGGCGCGCCGCGCCGAGCGACGCGTGATGGCTGCTCACGCCTTGCTGTCATCGGGCCACGGCGTCCGGGCCATGGTCCGTGCCCCGAGGGGCCCAGGGCACGCCGACTCGCCCAGCAGGGCATGGACGTGGTGGTCGGCGACCTGAGCGACCTGGGAGCGGTGGTGGCCGCCGTGATCGCCGACCCCGGACCGGGCCGCACGGTCAGGCACGGACCAGCACGATCGTCTCGTTGGGCACGATCGAGCCCTCCGCGCGGCGTTCGAGCACCAGGAGGCCGACCGCGATGTTCCGGTAGGTGCCGGCCAGACCGGCGTCTTGCAGCACGAGGCCGGCCATCTCCGACAGCGCCAGCGCTTCCAGGCGGAGGAAGGCGGCCTCCGACGCCGTGATGGACCGCCGTGCCGCGGCGAGATCCGTGGTGACCTCGACGATCCTGGCGGCCATCTCCCCCAGGGCGCTGGGGAAGACGGTGTGTTCGCGGCTCGGGCCCGACACGACGGCCGCCGCGTTCCTGGCCAGGACCGAGAGCGTCTCCGGCAACAGTGCCCATAGGCGGGAGGCGGTGAAGTCGATGCCGCTCAGCGCCCGGTGGACGAGTGACGGAAAGGAGTCCGACCGCGCCGTGGCGCGCCAGGAGCCCTTCCGCCGACCGGCCAGAAGGAGCAGCAGGGCGACCAGTCTCATGGCCCGGTAGGCGTCGTGGGAGCGGAGCCTCAGGGTTCCGTGATCGGTCTGGTAGGCCGAGATGCCGAGCTCGCCCACCTCCGGCACGAGGGAGAGCCCCAGATCCGGGGCGTCGCGAGCGGCATGCCAGACGGCCGAGGTCACGTCTCTGCGCGCGTCCGACGTGGCTCCGGCGCGGAACATGGCATGGAGGTCGTCGCATGCGAGGGCCACGGTCAGGAGCAGAGCCGGATACTCCGGGGCATTCCAGGCCACGTTGACGGCGTGGCCGCGCGAACGGTCCACGGCGGTCCCGGCCCCGCCCTCTCCCGGACGGATGAGACCCGATTCGTCGATGAGGTCCCGCACCATGGCGAGCGCCCATCTGCCCTGGTCCAGGATCTCGTCGTCCTGCTCGCTCCGGCCGAGCCAGGAGTAGGACCGGCTGGTCCTCAGCTCAGCGAACCCGCCGGGCGCGTCCAGTACGAGACCGGACCGCAGGTCCGCCGGTCCGGGCCACCACGGGTTCCTCGCCCCCTCCGGCACCCACAGCGGCACCCCCACGGGTTCACCGTCCGAGGAGGCGTACCAGATGGTGTGCTCGGAGGCCGGAGCGGCGAGGCGGAAACCGGGGTCGGCCACTTCCGCCTCGGTGGGCAGCCGATAGTCGACGTCCTCGGGCAGGAGGCCGTTCAGCCACCGTACGAAGGCCCCGGCCTGCTCCCTGGTCATCCCCACGGCGGCCGCCTCGGGCGGGCCGTCGCCCAGGCCACGCGCCGTCGGCGGGAACTTCTCCGCCGCGAAGAGGCCGAAGATCTGCCACGTCACCGGCCGCGCGCAGACCAGCGTGTCCTCGCCGACCCGTACCGTGTCGCGCAGCCACCGCATGACCGTGACGGCCGTCATCAGACGGCGCCGGGACGAGCCGACGGGCTCCTGAAGCGCTTCCTCGCGCAGCGTTTCCAGACGGCGGGCCATCGACACGTCGAGCTCGGTCGCCTCCTCCTCGCAGTCGAAGGCCAGGGCGAGCGCCCTGACGGTCTCCGAGGCCAGGCACGCCCCTACCACCGGGGCCGGGTCCGCCCGGGCCGCGTACAGCAGTGTGGTCTCGCGCCACCAGTCGTCGTCCACGTTGGCGGCCAGGACGTCGGCCAGCCCCCGGTGCTGGATGTGCAGGGCGGCCAGATGTTCCTGGAGGGTGAGATGGGCGAACGAGTACAGCCCGCGCTCCCGCTCGATCAGCAATCCGCTGACCACGATCGCGTCCAGGAACTCCTGTGAGGACAGGATCGAGGAGACCCGGAACAGCAGCGGGCGCAGCACCTCCGAGGCGTACTCGCCACGGATGTCGCGCATCCGGTCGGCCATCATCACGAAGGCCAGCTCCCGCAGCAGCACCTCCTTCTTGGCCCCCGTCAGCTCGTCGTGCGAGGCCACTGCGGCGCCCTTGGCCTCCTGGCGGCGCCACAGCAGCACCTCGCAGATCTCGCCGTAGAGCTCGGCCCGGCTGCCGGGCAGCGCGCCCCGGTAGCGGTGCACGTTGGCGATCATCGTCAGCAGGAGCGGATTGGCCGCCAGGTCGTACAGCACGGGCCGGGCGCGCAGCCGGGCCAGCAGATCCTCGGCGCCCTCCTCGGCCCGGTCGGTGACGGCGGCGTCGTCCGTGCCCGTGCTCAGCCGCTCGATCGCGCGGTACCAGCCGTGGACGAAGCGCCGGATCTGCTCTCCGGTGAAGCGGCGCACCTGGAGCACCCGGGCGCGGTTGACCGGGGCGCTCGCATAGCCGTGGGGGCGTGAGGTGAGGACGAAGTCGTTCCCCTCGTACTGCTCGATCTGCTCCTCGACCCACTTGGACACATGGCGCCGGTCCTCCTCGCGGGCCACCTCGTCGAGGCCGTCCAGCAGCACCACGCAGCGGCCCTCCTGGAGTTGGCGGCCGAACCAGCCCGGTGGCTCATCGCCCTTCAGCCGCCCCAGCGAGGCCCCGACGATCTCCGGCAGCGAGACGTCCGGCCGCGCGCCGATGGTCTCGGCGTGGTCCCGTAACAGCAGCAGCACCGGCAGATCGCGCCCGCCCCGCTCCCGGGCGAGGCCCAGCGCCAGATGCTTGAGCAGGGTGGTCTTGCCGGTGCCGGGGGCTCCAATGACCGCGAGCGCGGCGCCCTCCGGTTTGCCGAGGAAGTCCCGTACGGACTGCCGCACGCGCAACTCCCCGTCGGCGCCCCCGGGGAGCGTCCCCGCCAGGGACTCGCGCGACGCCTCGTGGGCCGGCCTCGGCACCAGGCTGACATCGACGAAGACCTCCTCGAGGCCGGGGGTGTAATCCCCGCGCGTGGCCAGGCCCTTGAGGTCGATGAAGCGGTGGTGGCTCAGTACGTACGCGCGGTAGTCCCGCTCGAAGCGGGAGAGCCGCCACCGCAGCCGCTGGTCCACGGCGTCGGCGACCCGCTCGACCCACCGGTCGGCCACCTTGCCGTACACCTTGGCGAGGAATCCCAGGGCCGCCAGCAGCGCCCCGTACCCGAGGAAGAGCAGCAGCGAGACGACGGGATGCGCGCTGACCGACGACCAGAACCGTGCCCCCAGCACCGCCGGTGGCACCAGACTCGCCACCGCGAGCCCGAACCGGGTCAGCACCTCCGCGTTGCCCTTGCCGCCCGCCACAGTTCTCCCCCGAACCCTCGGTCCCCCGCTCCCCGTGCCGTCCCTTATACCCGCGCGCGTCCGCCTCGCCCATGGCCGCGTCGGATCAATCGGTGTGCGGGGGCGCCCGGGTCCCGAGTTGCGGGCCCCCACGCGGGGGGTGACGGTGGGCATAAGGGGGACGTGGGGGCTCGGGGGCTGCGGGGGCGGGTGAGACATCCCGGGGAGCGCGGGGGAGCACAGGGGAGCACACTGACCGCGCACAGGAGCGGAGAAAGGCAATGACGAACGGACCTGGGCCCGTGGGGCCCATGGGTAAGGGACCGAACGGGGAGCGGCCGCGGCAGCGGGCCGGTATGCCGCCGGGGGCGCAGCAGACCGAGTACACCGGGCGGTATGTGGTCCTGCTCGATCAGCAGGAGCCCGACCGCGGTATGGAGGCGCTGCGCTCGTCCGTGGGGATCTCGTCCGTCGAGCGCGTCCGCGGGGCCGAGCCCGGAGCGGCGGAGCTGCTGGGGCGCGCCGATGTGTCGGTGGTCTTCGACGAACTCGGTGTCGCCGTCGTCGATGTGCGGCCGGACCAGCGCCATGCGCTGGTCACCACGGCGGAGGCGGAGCCGACGATCATCGCGACGGAGCCGGAGCGCGTGGTGTACGCGTCGGTGATCACGGAGCCGCAGCGCACGCTGACCGGCTTCTTCCCGACGTACCGCAGCGACGATGGCGAGGTGTCCCGGCACACCCGGGCCGAACTCGCCACCTCGCTGGGACCGGCGTGGGACGAGCAGAACACCACCTGGGGAATCCAGGGAATCCGCGCCAACTGGTCGCATCTGACGGGCAGCGGGGTGAAGGTCGCCGTGCTGGACACCGGGGTGGACACCGACCACCCGGATCTGGCCGGATGCGTCGAGGCGACGGCCTCCTTCGTGTCCGGGGCGAGCGTCGAGGACGGCCATGGCCACGGCACCCACTGCGTCGGCACCGTGGCCGGTCCGGCCAAACCAGGGCACGCGCCCCGGTACGGCGTGGCCGGTGAGGCCCGGGTGCTGGTCGGCAAGGTGCTCAGCGACCAGGGCGTGGGCTCCGACGGCGAGATCCTGGCGGGGATGGCCTGGGCGGTCGCCCAGGGCGCCCGGGTGGTCTCGATGTCGCTCGGGGCTCCGGTGCAGCCGGGCGAGCTGTTCCCGCAGACGTACGAGAACGTGGCGCGGCGCGCGCTGCGGCGCGGCACCGTGATCGTGGCCGCGGCGGGCAACGAGAGCCGGCGGCCCGGCTTCGTGGCGCCGGTGGGACGGCCCGCCAACTGCCCGTCCATCCTGGCGGTGGCGGCGCTCGGCAAGGACCTGGGGACCGCGTTCTTCTCCTGCGGCGCCATCAACGGCGCGGGCGGGGAGGTCAACATCGCGGCGCCCGGGGTCGACATCTTCTCGGCCGCGCCCGACGGCACGTACCAGACGATGAGCGGCACGAGCATGGCGACGCCGCATGCCGCCGGTGTGGTCACGCTGCTGGCACAGGCGCATCCGGACGCCTCGGCGGCCGACCTGAGCACCCGTCTGCTGTCCGGCGCCCATCCGCTGGCGCAACCGGGCGCGGACATCGGCGCGGGTCTGCTCCAGGCCCCGTGAGCGGCGCCATGGGGCGGACGGCACGGTCCGGGCCGGTCGGGGTCATCCTCTCGGTCGACCCGGACCGGTTCGCCCAGGTCGTGGAGGCCGCGCGCCGGGTCGGGCTGACGGTCACCGGTGAGCAGCCGATCCTGGGCTCGCTGTCCGGGACGATCGCGGAGGACCGGATCCCGGTGCTGGAGGCGGTGGACGGTGTGGAGTCGGTGGACCGGGAGCGGATCGTCCGGCTGCCGCCGCCCGACGCGCCGCAGTAGGGCGCCGCCGTGGGCCTCGGCTCCTGCCGCAGCGAGCCTCGACTCCTGCCGCGTCAGACGCGGTCGAACGGCTCGGCGTACTTGAAGGGGCCCTTGACGGTCGGCTGATAGGCGGTCAGGGTCCGGACCTGGAAGTACTCGCCCCAGGCCGGATCCGGGGCCGTGATGCCGTACTCGGCCGCCGGGCGGAAGCCGAACCGGCCGTAGTACGCGGGGCTGCCCAGCAGCGCGACCAGCGATTCGCCGAACGCGTCCGCGGCGCCGAGCACCGCGTGGACGAGCGCGAGGCCCACGCCACGGCCCTGATGGGCGGGGTGCACGCTGAGCGGGCCGAGGCCGAGGGCGAGGGCCAGGTCGGAGCCGACATGGCCGCGGGTGCACACGACATGTCCGATCACCTCGCCGCGGTCGCCGGTGGCGACGAACGACAGCGCGGGCAGCCAGCCGTCGCTGATCCGCAGCTCGTCCAGGAGCGTGGCCTCGATCGGAGGTGGGGGGTTCGAACTGCTCGAGGTGTCCGAGCTATCCGAGGTATCCGACTTCGTGAACGCGGCCGAGGTGACGGTCCGTACGGCGTCGATGTCGAAGCGGGTCTCTCGTCGGATCAACATCGGGTCAGGATGCGTCCGAATGCCGCACTACGGCAAACGAATTGTGCGCCCACGCGCGGGGGCGGGCCACGCGGTCGGCCGTAATTGGTTCGACTCGGCGGCCGCGGCTCCGGCAGCCTCCCGTCATGGACCCCCATTACTGGCCCCTGTACGGTCTTCGTCTGCGCACGCCACGCCTGGAGCTGCGGCTTCCAGACCTCCCCCTGCTCGACGAGCTCGCCGCTGTCGCGGCGGACGGGGTGCACGACCCGGACGAGATGCCCTTCGCCGTCCCGTGGACCGACGCGCCCCCGGAGGAGCGCGGACGCGGCACCTTCCAGCATGTGCTCCGCACGATCGCCGAATGGCGGCCGGAGCAGTGGACGCTGAGCCTCGCGGTGCTGCACGAGGGGGCGGTGATCGGGCGGCAGGACCTGTTCGCGACCGAGTTCGGCGTCACGCGGGAGGCCGAGACCGGCTCCTGGCTGGGCACCGCCCACCAGGGCAAGGGTCTGGGCACGGAGATGCGGGCGGCCGTGGCGCACCTGGCGTTCGAGGGGCTGGGCGCGCTGTCGCTGATCTCCGGTGCGATGGTGGAGAACGGCCGCTCGCTGGGGGTCTCCCGGCGGCTCGGCTACCGCCCCGACGGGCTGTCCGTGCTCGCCGTACGGGGCGAGGCCCGCACCCTCCAGCGGCTGCGGCTGGACCGCGCGGCCTGGGAGGGGCACCGCGCCACCCCGGTCGAGATCGCCGGACTGGAGCCGTGCCGCGCGCTGTTCGGCGCTGCCTGACGCCCTTGGGCCGTGACGTCCTCGGGCCGCGGGAGTGCGAGCCCGCATTGCCCGCTCTACGATGGTTTGAGGGGGCCGAGACGGCTACAAGGTGTCCGGCGGACCACACGACGGCGCCGCATATCGGTTCACGCGGCGGAGCCGCATATCGATACTTCCCCCTCCCCGCCCCTTCCCGCTACCAGGGGCTACGCCCCCTGGACCCCGGGGGTCTGGGGCGAAACCCCGCCTTCCAGCCCCTCCAGAGGGCACCTCCCAGCGGTAGCTGGGGGAGCTTGAGGAGCGGGGTCTGGGGCGGAGCCCCAGTAGCGGGAAGGGGCGGGAGGGGAGCAGCCCGCCGCAGGCGGCGAGATCGGCCGGACACGCCCCAACGGAGGTGGCACCCATGGCAGGCAAGTTCGAGATCTACGAGGACAAGCGCGGCAAGCACCGCTTCCGGCTGAAGGCGGGCAACGGCGAGATCATCGCGGTCGGCGAGGCCTATGAGTCCAAGTCCGCCGCGCAGAAGGGCGTCGAATCCGTCAAGAAGAACGCCCCGACGGCCGAGATCAAGGAGATTCCGACCGACAAGTCGGTGTGACCAGGCCGGACTCATAGGCCGCGATGACGAGTTGGGCGCGGTCGCGGGCGCCCAACTTGCCCATGATGCGGCTGACGTGGGTCTTGGTGGTGAGCGGCGAGAGGCCGAGGGTCTGCGCGGCCTCGGCGTTGTTGAGGCCCCGGGCGACGAGGGCGAGCACCTGCCGTTCGCGCTCGGAGAGCGCGGCCAGTGCGGCGGGCGCGGGAACGCCGGGCGGCGGGGCCTCCGGCAGGCTCAGGACGCGGGCGATGAGCCGGGCGGTGGGGCCGGGCGAGAGCAGGGACTCCCCCGCCGCCACGGTCCTTATGGCGTCGAGGAGTTCGGCGGGCCGGGTGTCCTTCACCAGGAAGCCGGACGCGCCCGCGCGCAGCGCCTCGACGATGTGCTCATCGGTGTCGTATGTCGTCAGCACGAGCACCTTGACCCCGGCGAGATCCTCGTCGGCGGCGATCCGGCGGGTGGCCTCGATGCCGTCGAGGTCGGGCATCCGGATGTCCATGACCACGAGGTCGGCGCGGGCGGTGCGGGCCAGTTCGACGGCCTCGCGGCCGGTGCCCGCCTGCCCGACCACGTCCATGTCGCGGGCCGAGGAGACCAGCATGGCGAAGGCGGAACGGACCAACGTCTGGTCGTCCGCGAGCAACACCCTGATCGGCGGGTCCGGTGGTGTGGTCATGCGGGGGCCTCCCTGGACGGTGCGGCGGTCTGTCCGGTGCTGGCGCCTGTGGCGGTGCCCGTGCCCGTGCCGGTGCCGGTGCCCGTCCCAGTGGCGGCGCCTGTGCCCGTGGTGGTGCCAGTGCCGGTGGCGGTGCCAGTGCCGGTGGCGGTGCCCGTACGGCCGCCGGGCGGGCCGCCCCTCCCCCACGGCAGCGCGGCCCTGATCGCGAAGCCGGGCCCGTCCTCGCGCGGTCCTGCTGACAGGGTGCCCGCGACGCTGCGGGCCCGTTCGCGCATGCCCACGATGCCGTAGCCCGTTTCGACGGGCGCGGTAAGGGGCGGTTCGTCGCCCCCGGGGCCGTCGTCCACGGCGGCGACGCTCAGCTCCCCCTCGTCCCGTACGAGCGTGATCCGCACCCTGGTGCCGGGTGCGTGGCGGACGGCGTTGGTCAGGGCCTCCTGCACGATCCGGTACGCGGCGGCGCCCACCGCGGGCGACAGTTCGGACGCCTCCACGTCGACCGTAAGGTCCACACGGACGCCCGCCGCCTCCGCCGCCGCGGCCAGGTCGGCGAGTCCGGCGAGCCCCGGCAGCGGCCCGGTGCCCTCCTCGTCCGCGCGGTCGGCGTCGCCGCCCGTGCCGCCGCGGAGCACCTGGAGGGTGGCCCGGAGCTCGGCGCGGGCGTCCCGGCAGGTGTCGGCGATCGAGTCGAGAGCCTTGGCCATCGCCTCGCGGTCCAGCCGCTCGGGGTCGGCGATCAGGACATGCGCCGCGACGGAGGTCTGGACGCCGATGAGGGTGATGCTGTGCGCGAGCAGATCGTGCAGATCGCGGGCGATGCGCAGCCGCTCCTCGGCGACCCGCCGGGCCGCCTCGTCCTCGCGGGTCCGCTCGGCGCGTTCGGCGCGCTCCAGGATCGCGGCGATGTACTTGCGGTGGATGCGGACCGCCTCGCCGATCACCACGACCGACAGCACCCAGCCGGAGGTGCGCAGCATGTCGAGACCGGCGTGCGGCTTCCCGCTCAGGACCATCACCGACACCATGATCGAGATCACGGCCGTGACGGTGAGGAAGGACCGCAGCGGCGGGCCCATGACGGCGAGCGTGTAGACGGCGAGGAGCCCGGCCGGGACGACCGCGAGGTGGACGTTGTCCATGGCGTGGTACGGCCCGACCATGAACACCACGGCCACGGTCACCACCATCGGGCTGTGCCGCCGCCCGATGAGCACCGTGGCGCTGGCGGCGAGCAGCGCCCAGCCGAACGCGTCCGGGCGGTGGCCGTTCCGGTCGGGGTTGAGCAGCGCCAGGACCACCTGGAGGACCAGCACCGCACCGGCGATCCGGGCGTCCACCCGCCGCCGCCTGCGGGCCTCCTCCGGGGCCTCCGCGGGGCGGGGTCCGTTGTGCAGGGCGCGCGACGCGGAGGCGATCGCGCGGTGGACGGCGGAGCGCGCGGCGGGGTGCCGGGCGTTGGCGGCACGCTCCGGCGGGTTGGTCGCGGAGTGGGTCGTAGGAGGTACGGGCACGGGCTCCATCCTCGGGGATCCGCCTCGGGCCGATCCATAGGGCTGCCATAGGGCTGCCATGGGGCTGCCATGGGGCTGCCATGGGGCTACGGATCCCATCGGGGCTGTACGGGGTCCGGGAAGCGGCCAGGGGCGGCGTGGGGCGGCCAGGGGCGGTACGAAGGGTGTCCCGGACCGGCCGTCCCCTGTGCGGCCGGTCCGGGCCGGGGGACGGCGTCAGCCGCCGCGTACGGCCGGTTCCGGACGGGGCCCGGCGGCGGGTCCGTCCTGGGCGGCCGGGGCCGGCGAGGCGGGCGTACGGCGGAAGAGGGCGCCCGGCCACCACACCCACCGCTTCAGCAGCAGGCTCGCCGAAGTCACCAGGTACGTCCGTACGAGGAAGGTGTCGAGCAGCACGCCGACCGCCACCACGAACCCCATCTCGACCAGCATCACCATCGGCAGCGTGGCCAGCACCGCGAAGGTCGCCGCCAGCACCAGACCGGCCGAGGCGATCACCCCGCCCGTCGTGCGCAGCGCGGTCACCGCCGCGTCCGGGACGTCCGCCCCGCGCAGCGACTCCTCGCGCATCCGGTGCATCAGGAAGATGCCGTAGTCCACGCCGAGGGCGACCAGGAAGACGAAGGAGAGCAGCGGCAGTCCGGGGTCGACCCCGGCGAAGCCGAAGACCGGGTCGAAGAAGAGCCCGCCGAGCCCCATCGCCGCTCCCCACACCGCCACCACGGCGACCACCAGCACCAGCGGCGCGACGAGGCTGCGCAGCAGGGCGGCGAGGATCAGCAGTACGGCGATCAGTACCAGCGGGATGACCAGCGTCCGGTCGCGGGCGTTGGTGTCCTTCAGGTCGAGCTGCTGGGCGCTGGGTCCGCCGACCAGCGCGTCGGCGCCCTCGACCCGCACCAGACCGGAGCGCAGGGCGTGCAGCGCGGCCGTCTCGTCCGCCGACTGCGGGGCGCCCCGGGGGAAGACGTCGATCTCCGTCCAGCCGCCGCCGCTGCGCCCGGTGTCCGCCCGCGCCACCCCCTCCGTGCCGCGTGCCCGCCGCAGCACCTCGTCCGCGCCCGCGGTGCGCGCCATCACGCTGATGGGCTGGCTGCTGCTGTCCGGATAGGCGTCGGCGAGGGTCTCGGTGGCGGCCACCGACTCGGGCTTGTCGGTGAAGGTGTCCTCCTGCTTGAGGTTGCCGGGCAGATTGAGCACACCCAGGGCCAGGACGCCCAGCAGCGCGGCCCCGCCGAGGAGCACGGCACCGGGCCGGCGGCGGGCCGAGTCGCCCATCGCCCCGAAGAACCCGCGCCGGGTCGCCCGCGGTTCACTGCCGTAGACGGGGATCAGCGGCCAGAACACCCGGCGTCCCAGCAGCACCAGCACCGCGGGCAGCAGCGTCATCATCGCGGCCAGCGCGCAGACGACCCCGACCGCGCCGACCGGACCCAGTCCGCTGCTGCTGTTGAGGTCGGCGGCGAGCAGACACAGCAGCCCGGCCGCCACGGTGCCGCTGGAGGCGAGCACGGCCGGACCGCAGCCGCGCACGGCCTCGCGCATCGCGTCGTACGGGGCGCGGTGGCGGCGCAGCTCCTCGCGGTAGCGGGACACGATCAGCAGGGCGTAGTCGGTGCCCGCGCCGAACACCAGCACCGTCATGATCGAGGAGCTCATGCTGGTGACGATGAGGTCGAAGCCCTGGACGAGGCCGTAGACGATCGCCATGGCGGCCATGGCGGCGGCGCCGACCGCCCCCAGCGGCACCAGCCACAGCAGCGGGCTGCGATAGGTGACGATCAGCAGCAGGGCGACCACCCCGGCGGTGGCGAACATCAGCGTGCCGTCGGTGGAGGCGAAGACCTCCTGCGAGTCGGCGCTGAGCGCCCCGGGACCGCCGACCTGGACGGTCAGGCCCTCGGGATGGGAGGCGAGCTCGGCGCGGACGTCCTTGACCGCGTCGGCGCGCTCCTTCTCGTCCGTCAGGCCGGTGAGCGCCATGGGATACATCACGGTCGTGCCGTCCTTGGACGGCACGGCGCGCGGCGCCGTGCCGCCGACGAGGTCATGGCGCCCCGCCACCTCGGCGACCCGCCCGCCGGCCGCCTTACGGTCGGCGTCGGTCAGCCCGCCGTCCCGGTGGAAGACGAGGACGAGGTCGATGGTGTCGCCACCGGGCAGCCGCTCCTGGAGCCGGGCCACCTGCGTGGAGTCGGCGCCCGCCGGGAGGTAGTCGACGGCCGTGTCCCGTTTGGCGCCCTCGAGCTTGCCCGCGAAGGGGACGGCGACGAGGAGCAGCAGCACCCAGCCCGCGATGACCGCCCAGGGCAGCGAGCGCCGCCGCTTGCCGCCGGCCGCGGCGGCCGGTGGCGCCTTCGGTTGTTGGGGATCCCCAGCGATCCCTGATGATGTCGTCTGCATGCCCCCAGGCTTCCGGCGCCCGGGCGCCGATACCTCGCGCCGACGACGGAAACGGCGGCTACTACGCCGGGGGTGAGGAGGGGGCGATTACTCCCCGGGGAGTACGGAGAGCGGACCGGAACGCTCCGCTCAGAACGCCGCCCTTGTAGCTGCCAACAAGCGGGCCGTGTCGTCGGGACAGATCATCAGCGCCCGGCCGACCGTCTCCAGGACCGCGCGCTCGGCCGGGCGGTACGGGCCGTCGGCCACGGCGATCCGGGCACCCTGGAGGAGGATCGCCTCCCGGCCGGTGGGGGCCAGATGCGGGGCCAGCGGCTCCAGGGCCTCGTGCAGCTCGATGGCCAGCGCCGTACCGCACGGGTCCAGGCCGTCCCGCTCGCCGCACGCGCCCGGCAGCCGCCCGGTGTCGGCGGCCAGGGCCTCGATGAGCGCGAGCAGCTGCTCCTCGCTACAGTCGGCGAACCCGGCGGCGCGCACCGCGCCGACCGCGACCTGCCGGACCGCCGTCGCCTCGGTGCCGCCCGCAGCGAGGACCGCGAGGGCCACGGTGTGCACCGCGTCGCGGAGCATCGCGGAGAAGCGGGTCGTGGTGGGGTGGTCAAGCACCTCCGTGCCGTAGCGGCTGCCGCAGGCCGCGCATTCCACGATGGGCGCGACCGGTCCGCGCGGCAGCACCGGCAGGCCGAGCACCACGATGCGGCGACGCCCGGTACGGCGGCGGTAGTTGCGGTCACCTCCGCATTCGGGGCAGAAGAACTCACCATCGCCGACGGTCCGCCACAGAGTGCGTACGCCTACCACACACAGGTCCCGGTCACGGCGGGCTCGCCGGTGCACCACGTCACACCTCCATAACGCTTCGGCCACGTTGCCGCGTTGACGTGATGCTAGCCACATCCATGATGTGACGTCAGTACCCCGAACGGAGACAACAGGCCAAACCCGAGGCCCCGCCCACCTCGCGGGGTGAACGGGGCCCATGTGGGTGACCAGGTCAACGGGGTGATGCCCCCGTCCGGTCAGGCCGGTGAAAGATCACTTACCCATCTGAAGGAATCCGAAGGATTCCGTAAGGATCAACGGCGAGCCCGGTTCACCGCGGAGACGACGGCCTTGAGGGAGGCGCGCACGATGTTGGCGTCGATCCCGACGCCCCACAGCACCTGCCCGCCGATCGCGCACTCGATGTACGCGGCGGCCTGGGACGCGGCGCCCTCGCTCAGGGTGTGCTCGGAGTAGTCCAGCAGCCGTACGTCCACGTCAATCGCGGCCAGGGCGTCGAAGAAGGCCGCCAGCGGGCCGTTGCCGGTGCCGGTCAGCACCGTCTCGGCGCCGTCCACGACCGCCTCGACGGTGAGCGCGTCGGTGCCCTCGGTGGTGGTCGAGGTCTGCGCGCTGCGCAGCGAGATCCGGCCCCACCGGTTGTCTTCCATCGGCAGGTACTCGTCCTGGAAGGCCGCCCAGATCTGGCCCGGGGTGACCTCGCCGCCCTCGGCGTCGGTCTTGGCCTGAATCGTCTTGGAGAACTCGATCTGCATCCTGCGCGGCAGGTCCAGGTTGTGGTCGTTCTTCAGGACATAGGCGATGCCGCCCTTGCCGGACTGGGAGTTCACCCGGATCACGGCCTCGTAGGAGCGGCCGACGTCCTTGGGGTCGATGGGCAGGTACGGAACGGCCCATTCGATCTCGTCCACCGTCTTGCCCTGCTCGGCCGCGCTCGCCTCCAGCGCCTCGAACCCCTTCTTGATGGCGTCCTGGTGGGAGCCGGAGAAGGCGGTGTAGACCAGATCGCCCGCGTAGGGGTGGCGCGGGTGGATCTCCATCTGGTTGCAGTACTCGGCGGTGCGGCGGATCTCGTCGATCTGCGAGAAGTCGATCTGCGGGTCGACGCCCTGGGAGAACAGGTTCATGCCCAGCGTCACCAGGTCGACATTGCCGGTGCGCTCGCCCTGGCCGAACAGGCAGCCCTCGATGCGGTCCGCCCCGGCCATGATCGCCAGTTCGGCGGCGGCGACGGCGGTGCCGCGGTCGTTGTGCGGATGCACCGACAGGCAGATGTGCTCGCGCCGGGACAGATGGCGCGACATCCACTCGAAGCGGTCCGCGTGGGTGGAGGGGGTCGAGCGCTCGACGGTGGCCGGCAGATTCAGGATGATCTCGCGGCCCGCCTCGGGCTGCCAGACGTCCATGACGCCCTCGCAGACCTCCAGCGCGAAGTCCAGCTCGGTGTCGGTGAAGATCTCCGGGCTGTACTGGTAGCCGAAGACCGTGTCATCGCCGAGGATCTTGTCGGCGTACTCCACCACCAGCCGGGTGCCGTCCACCGCGATCTGCTTGACCTGCTCCCGGGTGCCGCGGAAGACGACGCGGCGGAAGGTGGGGGCGGTGGCGTTGTACAGGTGCACGGTGGCCTTGTGCGCCCCGCGCAGCGACTCCACGGTGCGCTCGATCAGCTCCTCGCGCGCCTGGGTGAGGACGGAGATCGTCACGTCCTCCGGGATCGCGCCCTCCTCGATGATCGACCGTACGAAGTCGAAGTCGGTCTGGCCGGAGGAGGGGAAGCCGACCTCGATCTCCTTGTAGCCCATGCGCACCAGCAGGTCGAACATCTCGCGCTTGCGGGCCGGGGACATCGGGTCGATCAGCGCCTGGTTGCCGTCCCGCAGATCGGTGGACAGCCAGCGCGGGGCGACGGTGATGCGGTTGTCCGGCCAGGTGCGGTCCGGGATGTCGACGGCCTCGTACGGGCCGTACTTGTGGATCGGCATCCCCGAGGGGCGCTGGGTGACGCTCGCGGCGGTGATGGGAGTGGGACGGCCGACGCCGTCACCGGAGATCGCGGAGGGCTCGGAATGGCCGGGCGTGTCGGAGTGAGTCATGGTGCGCGGGGCTCCTTGGATAGTCCGCTGTCCGCTGGACGAATCCGCTGTCGCGGGGTCCTGGGGCGACCGACGGGGCGTGATCAGAGCAACGCCGAACTCCGCGGGGAGGGGGTCGGCCGTTCGACTACAGGCCCTCGCCGCGGCAGCTAAGAAGAAGCAGCCCGAAACGCATGATGGAGAGCAGCCTAACCGAGACGCACGGGCCGGGCGGACCCGTATCACTATGCGGACCGAAGTATGTGCTTCGGAGGAATACACATCTTCCACTCGATTTCAGCAATCATGACCGCAAGGCGTGACACAGGCATCACGCGATGCGACATTGCCAGCTATGGACGCCAATGCCGACGCCAACGCCAATGCCCGCCCTGCCCGCGGTCACCGCCACACCGCCTTCTGCACGATCGTGCCGCCGCACGTCCTGGACAAGCTGTCCCACGCCGAGGACGCCTCGCTGGCCGATCCCGCCCGCCGCACGCTCGAGCACGACGCCCTCCAGCGCACCCGCCGCCGGATCACCACCGTGCGCGGCATCCCCGCCGCGCGGGCGGCCGCGCCCTCCGACAAGCCCCAGCGCACCATCTACGACGCCCAGCACCGGACCTCGCTGCCGGGCAGGAAGACGCGCGGCGAGGGCGACCAGGCGAGCCGGGACGACTCGGTGAACCGCGCGTACGACGGGCTCGGCGCGACCTTCGAGCTCTTCTTCAAGGCGTACGGCCGACGCTCGATCGACGACTCGGGACTGCCGCTGAACGCGAGCGTCCACTACAGCGAGGACTACAACAACGCCTTCTGGGACGGCGAGCAGATGGTCTTCGGCGACGGGGACGGGGAGGTCTTCCTGGACTTCACCATCCCGGTCGACGTGATGGCCCACGAGCTCACCCACGGCGTCACCCAGTACACCGCCAACCTCGAGTACTTCGGCCAGTCCGGGGCGCTCAACGAGTCGATGTCCGACGTCTTCGGCTCCCTGGTCAAGCAGCATGTGCTCGGTCACGGCGCCGAGGAGGCCGACTGGCTGATCGGCGCGGGACTGCTGACCGACCGGGTCACCGGGGTGGCCCTGCGCTCCATGAAGGCCCCGGGCACGGCGTACGACGACGACGTACTGGGCAAGGACCCGCAGCCGGGCACGATGGACGACTACGTCCGCACCTCACGTGACAACGGCGGCGTCCACATCAACTCAGGCATCCCCAACCACGCCTTCTACCTCGCCGCCACCGCCCTGGGCGGCAACGCCTGGGAGCGCGCCGGGCAGATCTGGTACGACGTGCTGACCGGCGGCGATCTCGCCTCCGACGCGCAGTTCGCCGACTTCGCCCAGCTCACGGTGGCCGCGGCGCAAGCCCGGTACGGCGAGGGCGAGGAGCAGTCGGCGGTGCGGGAGGCATGGGCCGGGGTGGGCATCACCGATCTGCGGGCCCACGTGGACGCGCGCTAGGGCACGCCATCGGGTAGTGATGGAGCCATGCGCATCTCCGTCACCCGGACCGGCGGATTCGCCGGAATCGAGCGCCGGGCCGAGCTGGACACCACCGGCCGGCCCGACGCCACCCATCTCGACGCCCTGGCCCACCAGGCCGTCGAGACCGGCCACACCACGGCCCCCCGCGGCGTCCCCGACGGCTTCCAGTACGAGATCACCGTCGACGGCCGCACCATCCATGCCGCGGATCCCCAGCTGAGCGACGCCCAGCGGGAACTGATCCGCGCGGTGCTGAAGGAAGGCGCGTAAGGGCCCACCTGGCTGGGGCCCACGCGCCGGGCTCAGAACCCCAGCTTCCGCAACTGCTTGGGGTCACGCTGCCAGTCCTTGGCGACCTTCACATGAAGGTCGAGGAAGACCGGCGTACCGAGCAGCGCCTCAAACCCCCTCCCTATGCCGCCCTCGCACTGCTCGGCCCCAGGGGGCCTCCCAGGCTTCGCACGGCTGCACCGGCCTCCGACCGGCGGTGGAACCCGCCCTCAGAACCCCAGCTTCCGCAACTGCTTGGGGTCACGCTGCCAGTCCTTGGCGACCTTCACATGGAGGTCGAGGAAGACCGGCGTGCCGAGCAGCGCCTCAATGTGCTTGCGGGACTTGGTGCCCACGTCCTTCAGGCGGCGGCCCTTGGGGCCGATGATGATGCCCTTCTGGCTGGGCCGCTCGATGTAGAGGTTGGCGTGGATGTCCAGGAGCGGCCGGTCCGCGGGGCGGTCCTCGCGGGGCAGCATCTCCTCCACCACCACCGCGATGGAGTGCGGCAGTTCGTCCCGTACGCCCTCCAGCGCGGCCTCCCGGATCAGCTCGGCCACCATGACCTGCTCGGGCTCATCCGTAAGGTCGCCCTCGGCGTAGAGCGTCGGGCCCTCGGGCAGCAGCGGGACCAGCAGATCCGCCAGCAGATCCACTTGCTGGTCACCGACTGCCGACACCGGGACGATCTCGGCCCACTCGATGCCCAGTTCCTTGCCGAGCCGGTCGATGGCGATCAGCTGCTGGGCCAGCTGCTCGGGCTCGACCAGATCGGTCTTGGTGACGATCGCGACCTTGGGGGTCTTCTTGATGCCCGCGAGCTCGGTGGCGATATAGCGGTCGCCCGGGCCCAGCTTCTGGTCGGCGGGCAGGCAGAAGCCGATGACGTCGACCTCGGCCCAAGTGGTGCGCACGACATCGTTGAGCCGCTCGCCGAGCAGGGTGCGCGGCTTGTGCAGACCGGGGGTGTCGACGAGCACCAGCTGGGCGTCGGGGCGGTGCACGATGCCGCGGACGGTGTGGCGGGTGGTCTGCGGGCGGTTCGAGGTGATCGCGACCTTCGTCCCCACCAGCGCGTTGGTCAGGGTCGACTTGCCCGCGTTGGGGCGGCCGACGAAGCAGGCGAAGCCCGAGCGGTGCGGGGTCTCCCGCTGCTCGGTCGGGGACGGGGAGGTACCGGCAGTCATGGCCCCCATTCTCCCCGATGCCCCGACCCGCTCGGACCAGCCGTCCCGGCCTCGTACGACCGCCGGGGGCGGGCGGGGCCGGGTCAGGCGTCCAGCGTGGCCCGCAGGGCGCCGTCGGGGCCCGCCAGCAGCACCGGGGTCCCGGCCCCGCCGAGGTCCCGGACGGCCGCGCGGTCCTCCTCCGAGGCGCTCTCCGCGTCGGTCACCACGGCCGCGGCCTCCAGGGACGTGGCACCGCTCGCCACGGCCATGGCGACGGCGGTCCGGAGGGCGCTCAGCTTCAGCGAGTCGAGGGCCACGGTCCCGGCCACATACGTACGCCCCGTCTCGTCGCGGACGGCGGCGCCCTCCGGCACGGAGTTGCGGGCCCGCACGGAGCGGGCCAGCGTGATGATCTTGCGGTCTTCGGGGTCCAACTGCGCTGCTTCGCTCATGCGGATGAGCATATGCGGGGCGTTGACCGGCGGTGACTCCGGTGGGCACACGGCGGCCCGCGCCGGGCCGCGGTGCGGCGGCCCGGCGCGGCCGATACGCGGTTGTGCGCGCGGTTTGCCCAGCTCCTTACGGGAGGATCGGCGTCGCCTGGAAGGTCAGCGAGGCCGAACCCGACGACGGGCTCAAGCCCGGAGCGCCCGCGAAGGAGGCGGTGTACGTGAAGGCGGTGATCACCGTCGACGGGACGGCGACGTTGCTGAGCGTCGCCGTGCCACTGGCGTTGGTGACCGCGCTGCCCAGCACGATCGGGCCTAGTACGGAGTTGGCGACGAAGGTGAGGGTCTGGCCGAAGATCGGGTTGTTCGACGCGTCCCTCAGCGTCGCGCTCAGGGTCGGGATGACGAACGTGCCGTTGATCCGCAGCCGGATGGTGGCCGGAGTGGCGGTCACGGTGGTCCCGGTCGGCGCCACGGCCACGTTCTGGGTGATGGTCGGTGAGGTGGAACCGGCGAAGCAGGTGTCGCCGCCGTAGGTGGCGGTGACCGTGTGCGCCCCGGTGGTGAGGGTGCTGGTGCTGACGGTGGCCTGTCCCGCGCCGTTGAGCGTGCCGGTGAGGGTGGGGCCGCCGCTGATCACGAAGGTGACGGTCCCGGTCGGGGTGCCCGTAGCCGGCGGCACCGCGGTCACGGTGGCGGTGAAGGTCACGTTCTGGCCGGGGGTGGACGGGTTCGGCGAGGAGGTGAGCACGGTCGTGGTGGTCGCCTGGCCGACGGTGACGGAGCCGGACGCCGAGGAGCCCGCCACACCCGTATTGCCCGCGTACGTGGCCGTCACCGCGTGCGTGCCCACCGGAATGGCGCTGGTCGTCACGCACGCCTGTCCACTGGCGTTCAGCGTTCCGGTCAGGGTTGGGCCGCCCGCGATCGTGAACGTGACCGTCCCGGTCGGCGCGCAGGTGCCGGGCGATGTCGGGGTCACCTGGGCACACAGGGTCACCGGCTGGCCGCACACCGGGGAGGCGGGCGTGATGGTCAGCGCGGTCGTGGACGCGGCCTGGCCGACGGTGATGGAGCCGGACGCCGCGGAGCCCGCCACACCCGTATTGCCCGCGTACGTGGCCGTCACCGCGTGCGTGCCCACCGGAATGGCACTGGTCGTCACACACGCCTGACCGGTCGCGTCGAGCGTCCCGGTCAGGGTCGGACCACCCGCGATCGTGAACGTGACCGTCCCGGTCGGGGTACAGGTGCTGGGCGCCGCGACCGTCACCTGGGCGCACAGGGTCACCGGCTGGCCGCACACCGGGAAGGTGGGCAGGAAGCTCAGGGTCGTGGTGGAGACGCCCTGGTTGACCGTGACGGACCCGGAGGCGGACGAACCCGCGACGCCGGTGTCACCGGAGTAGGCGGCCGTCACGGCGTGGGTGCCGACCGGAATGGCGCTGGTCGTCACGCACGCCTGACCGGTCGCGTCGAGCGTCCCGGTCAGGGTCGGACCGCCCGCGATCGTGAAGGTGACCGTTCCGGTCGGGGTACAGGTCCCCGGCGGGGTCGTGGTGACCTGGGCGCACAGGGTGATCGACTCGCCGCATGACGCCGTGCTGGGCGTGATGGTCAGGGCGGTCGTCGAGGACGCCTGGTTCACCGTCACGGTGGAGGTCACCGCCGAGCCCATGACGTCCCCGTCGCCCGCGTAGGTGGCGGTCACGGAGTGGGAGCCGACCGGGATGGCGCTGGTGGTCACGCACGCCTGACCGGCCGCGTTCAGCATGGCCGTCAGGGTCGGACCGCCGGCGACGACGAACGTCACGGTCCCGGTGGGGGTGCAGGTGCTCGGCGGTGCGACGGTCACGTCCGCGCAGATGGTCACCGCCTCGCCGCAGACGGACGGGCTGGGCGAGATGCTCACCGAGGTGGCCGAGGTGCCCTGGCCCACGGTGATCGACGCCGTGCCGCTGGAGCTCGCGATGTCCGTGCTGCCCCCGTAGGTGGCGGTCACGGTGTACGACCCCGCGGTCAGCGCGCTGGTGGTCACGCACGCCTGGCCGGTCGCGTCCAGCGTGCCCGTCAGGGTCGGACCACCGGTGATCACGAAGGTCACCGTGCCGGTGGGCGTACAGGTGCTCGGCGGCACCACCGAAACCTGGGCGCAGATGGTGATCGTCTCACCGCAGACCGGCGAGACCGGGGACACCGAGACCGTCGTCGTCGAGGCTCCCTGACCGACCGTGACCGAGCCGGTGTCGGTCGAGCCCGAGACGTCCCCGTTTCCGGCGTAGGTGGCCGTCACGGCGTGGGTGCCGACCGGAATGGCGCTGGTCGTCACGCACGCCTGGCCGGTCGCGTCGAGCGTGCCCGTGAGCGTCGGACCGCCGGCGACCGTGAACGTCACCGTACCCGTCGGGGTGCAGGTGCCGGGCGCGACGACGGCCACCTGGGCGCACAGGGTCACCGTCTCACCGCAGACCGGCGAGGGCGGGGAGATGGTGAGGGTCGTGGTCGAGTTCGCCGGGTTGACGGTGAGCGGCGTCAAGGGCGAGTTGGACGGGGCGAAGTTGGTGTCGCCGTTGTAGAACGCGGCGACCTGGTGCGTGCCCACGCTCAGGGCGGGGACGGTGACGGAGGCGTTCCCGGACGCGTCGAGGGTCCCGATCACCGTGGGTCCGTCCGCGCTGATGATGAAGGTGACCGTACCGGTGGGGGTGCCGCTGCCCGGGGGCACCGCCGCCACATGCGCGGTCAGGGTCACGGTCTCGCCGCAGACCGGCGCGGGCGGGACGAAGGTGACGGTGGTGGTGGTCGCCGCCTGGTTGACCTGCTGGATCGTCGTGCCGGACGAATTGTCCAGAGGATCACTGGAGTTGACGAAGTTCGCCGTGACCAGATGAGAGCCGACGGAGAGGGTGGAGTCGGTCACGCTGGCCGTGCCGGAGTCGATCCCGGTCTGGGTGAGTGTCACGGGGCCGAGGGTCGGGCCTCCGGCGATGACGAAGGTCACGTCGCCCCATGGCGGGGTTCCGGCGGTGATACCGGTGACGGTGGCGGTGTAGGTGACGGATTCGCCGAAGACGGAGGGATTCGGTACGGAGGTCACCGTGGTGGTGGACATGGAGCGGCCGCCCTTTCCTGAGCTCAGGGGATGAGCCGCCCGGCTCCGCGCGACGCACGTGCCGCGCGGAGCCATGGCCTCTGTGCGGGGGTGCCCATACGGCCGACCCGTCTACGTCAAAGCAGACAGGCCGACTGTCCCCCGACAGAGGTATGGGCGACCCACCAGTCGGTATCTGCAAGTAAGCGGGCGCCTACGCCAGATGGGCCAGGGAACGGACGGCTATTCCACCCAGATGGCGCAGCGCGGGCCGCGCGTTGGCGATGCGCTGGCGCGATGGCCCGCTGTCGTGCGGGCGCGTGCCGCGCCCCGGCGCGTACGGCGGGAGCGCGGGAGGCGGCCGGTCCGGAGAGGCCGCACCGCAGGTGCAGCGCCCCGAAGGGGCACGGGGCTGTATCGATACGCGGCTCCGCCGCGTGGGACCAGCCACGACGGCGCCGCGGACGGCCGACGACGCATCGCGGCACGTCCAGCGGAGCGCCTACTCGGCCGCGGCGGTTTCGCGGACCGGCTCGACCAGCACCGTGACGATGCGGTTGCGGCGGCCCGCCGGGGACTCGGCGGTCAGCCGCAGCGCCTTGAGCGCGGGGTCCACACCGCCCTCGGGGACGTCCACCTCGGCCTTGGCGCCCGCGATGGGCACCCGGCCGAGCGCCTTGGCGAGCAGCCCGCCCACCGTCTCGACGTCCTCGTCCTCCAGATCCGTGCCGTACAGCTCGCCGAGGTCGCCCAGGGCGAGCCGGGCGGTCACCCGGTGGGTGCCGTCGCCGAGGTCCTCGACGGGCGGCAGCTCGCGGTCGTACTCATCGGTGATCTCGCCGACGATCTCCTCGAGGATGTCCTCGATGGTGACGATCCCGGCCGTGCCGCCGTACTCGTCGATCACCACGGCCACGTGGTTGCGATCCTGCTGCATCTCGCGCAGCAGATCGCCCGCGTTCTTGGTGTCCGGGACGAAGGCGGCGGGCCGCATCGCGGTGGAGACCAGCTCGGTCTCGGCCTCGCGGTTGATATGCGTCTTGCGGACCAGGTCCTTGAGGTAGACGATCCCGACGATGTCGTCCTCGTTCTCCCCGGTGACCGGGATCCGGGAGAAGCCGGAGCGCAGGGCGAGGGTGAGGGCCTGCCGGATGGTCTTGAAGCGCTCGATGACCACGAGGTCGGTGCGCGGCACCATCACCTCGCGCACCAGGGTGTCGCCGAGCTCGAAGACGGAGTGGACCATGCGCCGCTCCTCGTCCTCGATCAGCGACTCCTGCTCGGCGAGGTCCACCAGGGCGCGCAGCTCGGCCTCGGAGGCGAACGGGCCCTTGCGGAAGCCCTTGCCGGGCGTGAGCGCGTTACCGAGGAGGATCAGCAGCGGCGGGATGGGGCCCATGACCCGGGCCAGCGGGATCAGCACATAGGCGGCGACGGTCGCGGTGTTGAGCGGGTGCTGGGCGCCGATGGTGCGCGGGGAGACGCCGACGGCCACGTACGACACCAGGACCATCACGCCGATCGCGACGGTCAGCGCCTTCCAGGTCTCGGGGAACTCGCGCAGGCTCGCGAACGTGACGACCGCGCCCGCCGCGACCTCGCAGGCGACCCGGACCAGCAGGGCCACATTGAGATAGCGGGTGGGGTCCTCGGCGACGAGCATCAGCTTGGCGCTGCCCCGGCGCCCGGAGCGCACGGCCTCCTCGGCGCGGAACCGGGTGGTGCGGGCGAGACCGGCCTCCGCGCAGGCCGCCAGCCAGGCCACCACGACCAGCAGGACGGCCGCGGTGACGAGTTGCGCACTCATCGGACGGTGGGGGCCGGGGACGGGCCGGTGACGCCCTGCTCGGCGCGCCAGCCGTCGACGATGGCGGCCTGGAGGCCGAACATCTCGGCGCGCTCGTCCGCCTCCTCGTGGTCATAGCCGAGGAGGTGGAGGACGCCGTGGACGGTGAGCAGCTGGAGCTCCTCGTCCATGGAGTGCCCGGTCGGCGCCTCCTCCCCCTGCTTCTTGGCCACTTCGGGGCAGAGCACGATGTCCCCGAGGAGACCCTGCGGGGGCTCCTCCTCGTCCTTGGCCGGCGGGCGCAGCTCGTCCATCGGGAAGGACATGACATCCGTCGGACCCGGCAGATCCATCCACTGGATGTGCAGCTGCTCCATGGCGTCGGCATCGACGACGATCACCGAGAGCTCGGAGAGCGGGTGGATACGCATCCGGGCGAGCGCGTAGCGGGCGATGTCCAGCACCGCCCGCTCGTCGATATCGGTACCGGATTCGTTGTTGACGTCGATCGCCATGGGGGTCGCGGTTACTTTCCGTTGCGGCTGTCGTACTGGTCGTATGCGTCGACGATCCGGCCGACCAGCTTGTGACGGACCACGTCGGTGCTGGTGAGCATGGAGAAGTGAACGTCCTCGACACCGTCCAGGATCTCCCGCACCTGGCGCAGACCGCTCTTGGTCCCGCCGGGGAGGTCGATCTGGGTGATGTCGCCCGTGATCACTATCTTGGAGTCGAAGCCGAGCCGGGTGAGGAACATCTTCATCTGCTCGGGGTTCGTGTTCTGGGCCTCGTCGAGGATGATGAACGCGTCGTTGAGCGTACGGCCGCGCATGTACGCCAGCGGCGCGACCTCGATCGTGCCCGCGGCCATCAGGCGCGGGATGGAGTCGGGGTCGAGCATGTCGTGCAGCGCGTCGTAGAGCGGCCGCAGATACGGGTCGATCTTCTCGTAGAGGGTGCCGGGCAGGAAGCCGAGCCGCTCCCCCGCCTCGACCGCCGGCCGGGTGAGGATGATCCGGTTGACCTGCTTGGACTGGAGCGCCTGGACCGCCTTGGCCATGGCGAGATAGGTCTTGCCGGTGCCCGCGGGGCCGATACCGAAGACGACCGTGTGCTTGTCGATGGCGTCGACGTAGCGCTTCTGGTTGAGCGTCTTGGGACGGATGGTCCGGCCGCGGTTGGAGAGGATGTTCTGGGTGAGCACCTCGGCGGGCGTCTCCTCCACCCCGCTCTCGCCGTTCTCAGCCGCGCGCAGCATGGAGATCGAGCGCTCCACCGCATCCTCCGTCATCGGTTGACCGGTGCGGAGCACCAGCATCATCTCGTCGAACAGACGCTGGACCAGGGCTACTTCCTTCGGATCCCCGGTGGCGCTGACTTCGTTGCCCCGCACATGAATATCGGTCGCCGGGAACGCGTTCTCGATAACACGGAGCAGCGCGTCACCGGATCCCAGGACCATGACCATGGGGTGCTTGTTCGGGACCGTGAACTGCGCATGCGCCTGCGGTGCTGTGGTTGGTTGCGTCATGGGCCGGCTCTCTGGCCTGCTTCTACCTCCCGATACAAGGGTTCTCGCCGCTCGACAACCTTGGGTTCCAAGGGTACGACGGAGCACCGACAACACCCGAGCCCTTTTACTCCTATCCGCTCATCGCCCCGCTCATCTGGGGCCTCCCGCGCCCCCTGATGATCCAGCGGCCGAGGCCCGAGCCAGGCCCGGCCCGCGCCCGCGCTACGCCTGGCGGAAACCGATCGTCGGGACGGCCCGGCGCAGCGGCCAGGGGCGGGCGGCGGCCGGGAGCAGCCGGTCGAGGAAGGCGTAGCGGCGCAGCGCGCGGGCGGGCTGGTCGTCGTAGGCGCGGGCGTGCTGCCACCAGGCGGCGATCTCGACCCAGCCGGGCGCCGACAGCGAGCCGCCGAACTCCTGCACCGACAGCGCGGCGGTCAGCCCCGCGAAGGCCAGCCGGTCGGCGAGCGGCCACCCGGCGAGCGTGCCGGTGACGAAACCGGCGACGAACACGTCCCCGGCCCCGGTCGGGTCCAGGGCCTCCACGGAGATCGCGGGCACCTCGGCGGTCTCGCCGGTGCGGCCGTCGACCGCGTACGCCCCCTCGGAGCCGAGCGTGACGACGGCCAGCGGGACCAGGTCGGACAGGGCACGGGCGGCGGCGCGCGGGCAGTCGGTGCGGGTGTAGCGCATCGCCTCCTCGGCGTTGGGCAGGAACGCCTCGCAGTGCTCCAGCTCGGCGAGGTCGGCCGGGTCCCAGCGGCCGGTGTCGTCCCAGCCGACGTCCGCGAAGACCCTGCTGCCGCGGCGGGCGGCCTCGGCGACCCACTCCTGGCCGCGGCCGGGCTCCAGGGAGGCCACGGCGGCGCGGGCCGGGGGCGGGCTGCTGGGCGCGGGCTCCTCGGGCGGCGGGGCCTCATGGCCGTGGGAGACCATGGTCCGCTCGCCCTCGTAGGCCATGGAGACGGTCACCGGGGAGTGCCAGCCGGGGATCGTGCGGGACAGCGAGAGGTCGATGCCCTCGCCGTGGTCCAAGGCGTCCCGGCAGTAGTCCCCGTAGTGGTCGTCGCCGAAGGCGGCGGCGAGCGAGGTGCGCAGGCCGAGCCGGGCCAGGGCGGTGGCCATATTGGCGACGCCGCCGGGGCTCGACCCCATGCCGCGGGCCCAGGACTCGGTGCCGCGGACCGGGGCGCTGTCAAGACCGGTGAAGATGATGTCCAGGAAGACCGTGCCGGTGAGATAGACGTCGCAGTCCGCGTCGCCGGGGCGGCGCACGTCCGCGAGCGGGTCGAGCAGGTGGTAGCCCGCCGCCGTGAGCTTGTCGCCGTCGTGTGTCGTCACCGCGCTCTCCCAGGTCTTGCCGGTCCGCCTCCGCCGTCGGATGCGGGTGCGGCCAGTGTGCACGATGGCACCGACAACGGGCCGGGACCCGGCCCAGCGTCACCCTGGCGGGCATCGGCCCCCGGGGCCCCGGCGCCATCGGTCCCGTCGGCCATCGGCGGCCATCGGCGGTCCCCGGCGGCCATCGGTCCCGGCTGACCCGGCTGGGCGCCCTCAGCGCCGTTTGGGCAGCGCCACCGTCATCAGGTCCTGGGCGACCGTGAGCTCCCCGTCGAACCCCGCGTCCCGCGCCTGGCGCTCGAATTCAAAAGGGTCGCCGTAGCGCTGCGAGAAGTGCGTCAGCACCAGGTGCCGCACCCCCGCCCCGGCGGCGAGCCGGGCGGCCTGCCCGGCGGTCAGATGCCCGTACTCGACGGCCAGGGCCTCCTCCTCGTCCAGGAAGGTCGACTCGATGACCAGCAGATCGCACCCCTGTGCCAGGGCGTCGGCGCCGTCGCACAGCCGGGTGTCCATGATGAACGCGAAGCGCTGCCCCCGGCGCACCTCGCTGACCTCCTCGATCGCCACCGTGCGCCCCTCGATCTCCAGCACCCGGTCCCGCTGGAGCCGGCCGATCTCCGGACCGCGGACGCCGAGCGCGGCGAGCCGCTCGGGCAGCATCCTGCGGCCGTCCGGTTCGATCAGCCGGTAGCCGTAGGACTCGACGGGGTGCGAGAGCCGGGCGGCCTCCAGCGTGTACGCGGGGGTGCGGGCCAGCACCGCGCCGTCACCGGCGACCGGCTCCTCGGTCAGCGCGACCGTCTCGCGGTAGGCGGTCGCGTAGCGCAGCCGCTCGAAGAACCGCTGTCCGCTCGCCGGGTAGTGGGCGGTCACCCGGTGCGGCACCCGGTCGAGGTTGATCCGCTGGATCACCCCGGCCAGGCCCAGGGAGTGGTCCCCGTGGAAGTGGGTGACGCAGATCCGGTCGATGTCATGGGCGGCGACCCCGGCCCTCACCATCTGGCGCTGGGTGCCCTCGCCGGGGTCGAACAGCAGGCCCTCGCCGTCCCAGCGCAGCAGATAGCCGTTGTGGTTGCGGTGCCGGGTCGGCACCTGGCTGGCGGTGCCGAGGACCATCAGTTCCCGCGCGGACAAGGGTTATCCGGGGGGCCAGTTGAGCCCGCGGCCGCCCAGGACGTGGGCATGCGCGTGGAAGACGGTCTGACCGGCGCCGGAGCCAGTGTTGAACACCACGCGGTAGCCCGTCTCGTCGAGCTTCTCATCCGCGGCGACCGCGCCCGCCTCGCGCAGCACGTCCGCGGTGACCTGCGGGTCGGCCGCCGCGAGGGCGGCGGCGTCCGGATGGTGCGCCTTGGGGATCACCAGGACGTGCGTGGGCGCCTGGGGGTTTATGTCGCGAAAGGCGACGGTGGTGTCCGTCTCACGGACTACGGTGGCCGGCACCTCCCCCGACACAATCTTGCAGAACAGGCAGTCGGCCTGCGGTTCTCCCGCCACCGGTGGCTCCTCACGGATCGTCGGCACGTACGGTCCGGATGGTACCGGGAGGGCCCGTCGGCGGAAGCGATCGCGGGCTACTCGCCCTGGGACGGCTCGGGGGCCTCCGTCGTCCGGTGCTCCCAAGGAGGGCTACGGGTCGGCTCGGGAGCCTCGGTCGTCCGGTGCTCCCAAGGAGGGCTACGGGTCGGCTCAGGGGCCTCGGTCGTCCGGTGCTGCCAGGGAGGGCTACGGGTCGGCTCGGGAGCCTCCGTGGTCCGGTGCTCCCAGGGGGGACTGCGGGTCGGCCGGGGGCTCTCGGTGTCCCGGCCACCGCCCTGGCACTCCCCGATCACATTCGCCTCGAAGACCTTCCGGCCGTCCACCTGGCCGGTCAAGTCGCCCCGGACGCAGTGGTCCTCCCGGACGTAGGTGACCCGGCCCCTGACCCTGACGTCCTTGTCGTTGTCGGTCCTGCCGTGGCAGTCCACCCGTGCGTCGGTCTCCCCGGCCCGCTCGCTCCGCGAGGGCGAAGCGGCACCCGCCGTACGGCCGTGCCTGAACTCGGCGTTGCAGCTCATCCAGCGGACGCCGACACCGCCCCGCTCCAGCGCCTCGGTGGCGACCTGGTCCGTGGTGATCGCGACCGTCACGGAGCTGATGCCGCCGCCGGTCGGCTCACATGCCGTCACCGCGACCGCCACCGCGCCGACCGCCGCGACGGCGAAGAGCGTCCGACCCCGTCCTGTCCGCCGTGTCCGTCCTGTCCTCCATGCCTCGCTCGCCTGCCGTGCCCGGCTCGCCCGCCGTGTCCGTCGTGCCTGCCTTACCTGGCTCAATACCCCCATAGGGGGTAGGTTCCCATCGGCCGACGCGAACCGGAAGGCCGTCCTCGGCCAGGTGCCGGCGTGCCCGGTGAGGGGCCCCGAAGGGGCCTCTCACCCCCAGCGGCCGGTGCGGCCGAGCAGCAGCGCGGCGGCCGCCGTTCCCGCCGTAGAGGTGCGCAGCACGCTCGGGCCCAGCCGGTACGGCCGCGCGCCCGCCTCGGCGAAGGCCGCCAACTCCTCGGGGGACACGCCCCCTTCGGGCCCCACGACTAGCACGATCTCGCCACTCGATGGCAGTTGGGCCGTCGCGAGCGGTTCCCCGCCCTCCTCGTGGAGCACGGCGGCGAATCGGGATTCGGCGAGAAGCCGGGCAACCTGCCGGGTCGTCATCGCGTCCGTGACTTCGGGGAAGGTCAGCCGACGGGACTGCTTGCCCGCCTCACGCGCCGTCGACCGCCACTTGCCGAGCGCCTTGAGGCCGCGCTCGCCCTTCCACTGGGTGATGCAGCGGGCGGCCGACCACGGCACGACGGCGTCCACACCGGTCTCCGTCATGGTCTCCACCGCCAGCTCGCCCCGGTCGCCCTTGGGCAGCGCCTGGACCACGGTGATCCTCGGGTCCGGGGCGGTCTCCCGGCGCACCTCGTCCACCGCGACCTCGAGCCGGTCCTTGCCCTCGACGGCCGCCACGGTGCCCTGGACGCCCGTACCGTGACCGTCCGTCAGCACCACGGGCTCACCGACGCGCAGCCGCCTTACGGACACCGCGTGGCGCCCCTCCGGGCCCTCCAGCCGGACCCGGGCCCCCGCGGCCGCCCCCGCCAGGGAGTCGGCCACGAACACCGGGGCGGTCACGACACCGCACCCCGCTGGGGCTGAAGGCCCAACGCGGCCCGCGCCGCGTCGAGTTCCACCGCGAGCGTGTCCACCAGCCGCGCGGCGGGCAGGTCACGCGCCAGCCGGTGGCCCTGCCCGGCCCACAGCGCCATCCCCTGGGGGTCGCCCGCCTTCGCGGCCGCCTTACGGAGGCCGGAGGTCAGGTGGTGCAACTGGGGGTAGGCGGCGGGCGCGTACGGGCTGTGCTCACGCATGAAGCGGTTGACCAGGCCCCGGGCCGGGCGCCCTGAGAAGGCGCGGGTCAGCTCGGTGCGGCCGAACAGCGGATCCGTCATCGCCTGCTTGTGCAGGGCGTTCGCCCCGGACTCGGGGCACACCAGGAACGCGGTCCCCAGCTGGGCCGCGACCGCGCCCGCGGCCAGCGCCGCGGCGATCTGCGAACCGCGCATGATCCCGCCCGCCGCGATGATCGGGATCTGGACGTACTCACGGACCAGCGTGATCAGCGACAGCAGCCCGAGCCCGACGCCCATCCCGTCCGCGGCCGGGTCATTGCTGTACGTGCCCTGGTGGCCGCCTGCCTCCACGCCCTGCACACAGACGGCGTCGGCGCCCGCCCACTGGGCGGTCTGCGCCTCGACGGGCGAGGTCACGGTCACGACCGTACGGGTGCCGACCTTGGCGAGGGCGTCGAGGACGGCGCGGGTCGGGCAGCCGAAGGTGAACGAGACGACCGGAACCGGGTTGTCGAGGAGCACGGCCAGCTTGGCGTCGTACGCGTCGTCCGAGCCCGACTCCGGGTCGCCCAGCGGGGTCTCGTACCAGGCCGCCTCGCCCGCGAGCCGCTCGCCGTAGGCCGCGACGGCGGCCGGGTCCGGGTTGGGCGGCTGCGGCATGAACAGATTGATGCCGAAGGGCCGGTCGGTCAGCCCCCGCAGCTGTTTGATCTCCTCATACATCGCCTCCGGCGTCTTGTAGCCGGCGGCGAGGAAACCGAGGCCACCGGCCTCGGAGACGGTGGCGGCGAGCTGCGGGCAGGAGGCTCCACCCGCCATCGGCGCCTGCACGATCGGGTACCGGTAGAGATCGGTCAGCGCGGAGGACATGGCCACATCGTGTCATGCCCTCCGCACCGGCTCACCACCGGATCAAGGGCGCCGCGAGCCGTTTCCCGGCCGAAGCGCTCCGCTGGAAGTGCCGCGATGCCTCGGCGGCCGACTGCGGCGCCGTCGTGGCTGGTCGCGCCCACGCGGCCGAGCCGCACATCGAAACAGCCCCGCGCCCCTTCGGGGCGCTGCCCGAACCGTAGCGGACCTCCTCCGACCTGCTCAGCGCCCGTTGAACGCGTCCTTCAAGCGCGAGAACAGCCCTTGCTGCCCCGGCTTGCCGCACTCCCCCGGGGGCCAACCCCCGCACCCCCGGCCGAAGCGCCTACCGCCCGTTGAACGCATCCTTCAAGCGCGAGAACAGCCCTTGCTGCCCCGGCTTGAACTCGCCGGTTGGGCGCTCCTCGCCGCGCAGCTTGGACAGCCGCCGCAGCAGCTCCTCCTGCTCCGGGTCGAGCTTGGTCGGGGTGGTCACCTCGACGTGCACGATCAGGTCGCCCCGGCCGCCGCCCCGCAGATGGGTGACGCCGCGCTGGTGCAGCGGGACCGACTGGCCGGACTGGGTGCCGGGCCGGATGTCGATCTCCTCCAGGCCGTCCAACGTCTCCAGCGGCACCTTGGTGCCCAGGGCCGCCGCGGTCATCGGAATCGTCACCGTGCAGTGCATATCGTCGCCGCGCCGCTGGAAGACGGGGTGCGGCACCTCATGGATCTCCACGTACAGGTCGCCCGCCGGGCCGCCGCCCGGGCCGACCTCGCCCTCACCGGCCAGCTGGATCCTGGTGCCGTTGTCCACGCCGGCGGGGATCTTCACCGTAAGGGTGCGCCGCGAGCGGATCCGGCCGTCGCCCGCGCACTCCGGGCACGGGGTCGGCACCACGGTGCCGAAGCCCTGGCACTGGGGGCACGGCCGTGAGGTCATGACCTGGCCCAGGAAGGACCGCGTCACCTGGGAGACCTCACCGCGGCCACGGCACATGTCACAGGTCTGCGCCGAGGTGCCCGGCGCCGCGCCCTCGCCGCTGCACGTCGTGCAGACGACCGCGGTGTCGACCTGGATGTCCTTCGTGGTCCCGAACGCGGCCTCGCTGAGCTCCACGTCCAGCCGGATCATCGCGTCCTGACCGCGCCGGGTCCTGGAACGCGGACCGCGCTGCGAGGCGGTGCCGAAGAACGCGTCCATGATGTCGGAGAAGTTGCCGAAACCCGCGCCGAAGCCGCCGGCGCCACCGCCGCCCGGCCCCGCGTTCGGGTCCCCGCCCAGGTCGTAGACCTGCTTCTTCTGCGGGTCCGACAAGACCTCATAAGCGGCGTTGATCTCCTTGAACCGCTCCTGGGTCTTCGGATCCGGGTTCACGTCCGGATGCAGCTCGCGGGCGAGCCGCCGGAATGCCTTCTTGATCTGGTCCTGCGAGGCATCACGAGGCACGCCCAGGACTGCGTAGTAGTCCGTCGCCACTTACGACTCCGCCAGGATTTGTCCGACGTAACGTGCCACTGCGCGTACCGCTCCCATCGTTCCGGGGTAATCCATGCGGGTCGGTCCGACCACGCCGAGTTTGGCGACCGCCTCGTCGCCGGAACCGTAGCCGACCGCGACGACCGAGGTGGCGGTGAGCCCCTCGTGAGCATTCTCATGCCCGATCCGCACGGTCATACCCGAGTCCTTGGCCTCGCCCAGCAACTTGAGGAGGACGACCTGCTCCTCGAGTGCCTCCAGAACGGGCCGGATCGTCAGGGGGAAATCATGCACGAAACGCGTGAGGTTCGCGGTGCCGCCGATCATCAGCCGCTCCTCGGTCTCCTCCACGAGCGTCTCGAGCAAGGTCGCCAGTACGATCGAGACGGTCCCCCGGTCCTCCTGTTCGAAGGACTCCGGAAGATCCTGCACCAACTGCGGCACATCCGCGAAACGCCGCCCCACGACCCGGCTGTTGAGCCGGGCACGCAGATCGGCGAGCGAATCCTCGGTGACCGGGGCGGGGCAGTCGACCATGCGCTGCTCCACCCGGCCGGTGTCGGTGATCAGCACCAGCATCACCCGGGCCGGGGCCAGCGGAAGCAGCTCCACATGGCGCACCGTCGAACGGGTCAGCGACGGATACTGCACCACCGCCACCTGCCGGGTCAGCTGCGCCAGCAGCCGGACCGTGCGCCCCACCACGTCGTCGAGGTCGACCGCACCGTCCAGGAAGTTCTGAATGGCCCGCCGCTCCGGGCTGGACAGCGGCTTGACTCCGGCCAGCTTGTCCACGAAGAGGCGATAGCCCTTGTCCGTGGGGATCCGCCCGGCGCTGGTATGCGGCTGGGCGATGAAGCCCTCGTCCTCCAGAGCGGCCATGTCGTTACGCACCGTGGCCGGGGAGACGCCCAGCCGGTGCCGCTCGGTGAGCGCCTTGGAGCCGACCGGCTCCTCCGTCCCCACATAGTCCTGGACAATGGCACGCAGCACCTCGAGTCTGCGTTCGCTGAGCACCCCGCGCACCTCCAGTCCAGCGGTCTCATCAGGTCGTCCGCCTGGCACTCACCGGGCACGAGTGCCAGAACCCCTCCGCCAGTGTACGGCGGGGGGCGGTGGCATGGGCAAGAGCCGCCGCTGGCAGCAACTCTCCCCCATCCCCGTTGAGCTAGCGTCGCGGTATGGAGACGTGTTGGGAAGAGGCGGGCTGGGAGCGGCTCGCGCCCGGTGTGGCCCGCCGTCGGATGCCGGAGTGGGACGAGACGGTCGGCGTGGTCGTCGGACGGACCGACATCCTCGTCGTGGACACCGGCGCGACCCTGCGCGCCGGGGCCGAGCTGCGCTCCGGGATCACCCGGCTGACCGGCCGCCGCCCCACCCGGATCGCGCTCACCCATCCGCACTTCGACCACGTCCTGGGCTCGGCCGCCTTCGCGGGCTGCGAGGTCTACGGGGCCACGGGACTGGACGAGCTGCTGCGCCGTGAGCGGGAGACGCTGCGCGAGGACGCGATCCGCCACGGAGTGGACCGGGACGCCGCCACCGAGGCCGTGGACCATATGGCCTCCCCGCACCACCTGGTCTGCGGGGAGCTCACCCTCGACCTCGGCGACCGTACGGTGCTGCTGGCCAATGTGGGGCCCGGCCACACCGCCCACGACCTGGCCGTCCTGGTGTCCGGCCGACCCGAGGTGGTCTTCTGCGGCGATCTGGTGGAGGAGTCCGGCACGCCCCAGGCCGGGCCCGACGCGATCCCCGGCCACTGGCCCGCCGCGCTCGACCGGCTGCTCGCCCTCGGCGGCCCGGACGCGCGGTACGTACCGGGGCACGGCTCCGTGGTGGACGCCGCGTTCGTACGGACCCAACGCGACGAACTGGCCGCCCGCTTCGGCGTGTCCGGCTGACCCTCGCTCTAGTCGTTCGCCTAGTTGTGCGCCTGCGGGAGCGGGCCTCCGTCGCGCGCTATCGTCATCCGGATGCGACAGTACGACCCGGACCTGACCCCGCCCTGGAAGCGGCAGCGGCCCGCCCCCGAGGTCCCCGCCGAACCGGACCTCGTCGTGGAGGAGGTCAGCACCGGATTCTGTGGTGCCGTGATCCGCTGCGAGAAGACCGCCCAGGGGCCGACGGTCACTCTGGAGGACCGCTTCGGCAAACATCGCGTCTTCCCCATGGAGCCGCGCGGTTTTCTGCTCGAGGGTCGCGTCGTCACCCTCGTACGCCCGCGTGCGGCCGCCCCCAGCGCGCCCCAGCGCACGGCCTCGGGGTCGATCGCCGTGCCGGGAGCCCGTGCGAGGGTCGCCCGCGCGGGGCGCATCTATGTCGAGGGGCGCCATGACGCGGAGCTGGTCGAGCGGGTCTGGGGCGACGATCTGCGCATCGAGGGCGTCGTCGTGGAGTACCTGGAGGGCGTCGACGACCTGCCCGCCATCGTCGAGGACTTCGCCCCCGGCCCGGACGCCCGGCTCGGCGTCCTCGTCGACCATCTGGTGACGGGCTCCAAGGAGTCCCGTATCGCCGCACAGGTCACCGGCGAGCATGTGCTGGTTCTCGGCCACCCCTACATCGACATCTGGGAGGCCGTGAAGCCGTCCTCCCTCTCCATCCCGGCCTGGCCGGCGGTGCCGCACGGCCAGGACTGGAAGAAGGGCGTCTGCCGCGCCCTGGGCTGGCCGGAGAACACCGGGGCCGCCTGGCAGCGGATCCTGTCCTCGGTCCACTCCTACAAGGACCTCCAGCCGGAGCTCCTGGGACGAGTCGAGGAATTGATCGACTTCGTGACGGCTCCCCAGGGCTGACGGCCCCCGCCTCAGTCCACCAGGTCCCGCACCACCGCATCCGCCAGCAGCCGCCCCCGGAGCGTGAGCACGGCCTGCCCGCGCCCGTACGGCTCCGGTTCCAGCAGACCGTCCTCCAGGGCCCGTGCCGCGGCCGCCGCCCCGGCCGGCCGCAGCAGCTCCAGCGGGCAGCCCTCGGCCAGCCGCAGCTCCAGCAGGATCCGCTCCACCCGGCGCTCCTCGGCGGACAGCAGCTCCCGGCCCGCGCCGGGCGACCGGCCCTCGCCCAGGGCCTGCGCGTACGCCCCGGGGTGCTTCACGTTCCACCACCGCACACCGCCCACATGGCTGTGTGCGCCGGGGCCCGCGCCCCACCAGTCGGCGCCGCGCCAGTACAGCTCGTTGTGGCGGCAGCGCCCGGCGGGCGAGGTGGCCCAGTTGGAGACCTCGTACCAGGCGAACCCGGCAGCCGTAAGGGTCTCCTCGGCGATCAGATAGCGGTCCGCGTGCACATCGTCGTCGGTCATCGGCACCTCGCCGCGCCGGATCCGCCGCGCCAGCTGAGTGCCCTCCTCCACGATCAGCGCATACGCCGACACATGGTCCGGGCCCGCCCCGAGGGCAGCCTCCAGGGAGGCCCGCCAGTCCGCGTCGCTCTCGCCGGGCGTCCCGTAGATCAGGTCCAGGTTCACATGGCCGAAACCGGCCGCCCGCGCCTCGGCCACACACGCCTCCGGACGGCCCGGGGTGTGGTTGCGGTCCAGCACCTCCAGGACGTGCTGCCGGGCGCTCTGCATCCCGAAGGAGATCCGGTTGAACCCCGCCTCCCGCAGCTCCGCCAGATACCGCGGATCGACCGACTCCGGATTGGCCTCGGTCGTGACCTCGGCCCCCTCGGCCAGCCCGAACTCGTCCCGGATCGCCCCCAGCATCCGCCCGAGGTCCGCCGCCGCGAGCAGGGTCGGGGTCCCGCCGCCGACGAACACGGTCTCCACGGTCCGCGGGTCGTCCCCCAGCACCTTCCGCGCCAGCCGTACCTCCTCGACGACCTGCTCGGCGTAGTTGTCCCGCGAGGCGAGCACACCGCCGGAACCGCGCAGCTCACTGGCGGTGTAGGTGTTGAAGTCGCAGTAGCCGCAGCGGGTGGCGCAGTACGGCACGTGCAGATAGAACCCCAGCGGCCGCCGCTCCACCCCCGCCAAAGCGGTCGCGGGCAGTGCGCCGTCCTCGGGCATGGGCTCACCATCAGGCAATACGGAAGGCATGCCCCCATTGTCCGGCACGACCGGCGCCACCAGGGACCACGAGACGGCGCCCAGCCGCGGCGGCCCCCGGCGGCCGGACCCCACGGCCCCAGGCGACCGGGCCTACGAGGTGTCCGGCGGACCACGCGGCGGAGCCGCATAGCGATACTTCCCCTCCCCGCCCCTCCCGGGGTCTGGGGCGGAGCCCCAGTTTCGGGAAGGGGCGGGGAGGGGAACAGCCCGCCGCAGGCGTCACGACCCGCCGGACAGCGCACCTAGAGCATCCCTAGAGCACCTTCAGGACCAGCATCGCCAGATCGTCGTCCGGCGGCTCCGCCGCGAAGTCGTCCACCGCCCGGCGCACCCGCTCCGCGACCTGCCGCGCGCTCAGCCCTCCGCACAGCGCGAACGCCGCCGCCAAGCCGTCCTCGTCGTCGAACTGCCGGTCGCCCGATCGGTGCTCCGTCACCCCGTCCGTCACACAGAGCAGCGTTTCCCCGGGCGTCAGATCGAACGATTCACTCTCGTACGACACATCGTCCACGACGCCCAGCAATATCTGCGGCGCCGCGACCGTCCGCACCTCGCCGTCGGGCCGCAGCACCAGCGGCAGCGGATGCCCCGCGCTGGCCAGCGTGCAGCGCACCCCCAGGCCGTCGCCCAGCGGCTCCAGCTCCCCGTACAGCAGCGACAGGAACCGCGCGACCCCGCCGCCCGTCGACAGCCCGGCGCCTCCGACCAGGCCGCCGTCCACCAGCTCCACGACCCCGGCGGGGCCTCCCACGGCCTCCACACCGGCCACCACGGCCTCCGCGGCGCCCTCGACGGCCTGCTCCACCGCCTCCTCGCCCAGCAGCTGGTTGAGCCGGTCCAGGACCTCCCCCACGCCATACCCCTCGCGGGCGAGCAGCCGCAGCCAGGGCCGGACCAGGCCGGTCACCACGGCCGCCTCCGGGCCGTTCCCGCAGACGTCGCCCAGGACGAAGCACCAGCGGCCGTCACCGGCCGGGAAGACGTCGTAGAAGTCGCCCCCGGCGGAGATCTCGCCGGTCGGCTCGTACACCACCGCCGACTCGACCCCGGGGATCCGCGGGATCACGGACGGCAGCAGCCCGCGCTGGAGCACCCGGCTGATGGTCGCCTGGCGGGTGTAGCGGCGGGCGGAGGCGAGCGCCAGGGCGACGCGGCGGGCGAAGTCCTCGATCAGGCCGACCACTTCGGCCGGCATCCGCACCAGCCCGGCCCGCCCCAGCAGCAGCGTGCCGAGCGCGCGGCCGCCCGCCACCAGCCGGCATGCGAGGGCCGCGCCACCGGGTCCGTACGCGGCGGGATCGGCCGGCCAGGGCCACTCCACGGCGCTGCCTCGGACCGCGGTGGGCACATGGGGCGGCTCCTTCTCCAGCACCTGCCGCAGGCCCTCGATGCGCCCCTCGCTGGCGTGCCAGACCCGGGCAAGACGGGGCGGGCCGCTGGTGGAGTCGAGCCAGATCGCGCACCAGTCGGCGAGCCGGGGCACCAGCAGCTGTCCGGCGAGCGAGGTCACCATGTCCTCGTCGAACTGCCCGGCCAGCAGATCGGACGCCTCGGCGAGGAAGGAGAGCGCGCCGCGCTGGATCCACTCGGGGTCACGGCGGGCCGGGACGAGGCCCTGCGCGGGCGCGACGATCTCGATGGCCTCCTTACGGCCTTCACCGACGGTCCCCAGGCCCTCGGGAACGGTTTCCAGGCCCCCGGGGACGACCCCCGTCCCGAAGCCGCCGTCCGGCCCGGCCGCGTCCGCGTCCGCCGCGTCCACGGCATCTCCGACGTCCACGGCGGCCGCGGCGTCCATGAAGGCCGAGCCCATGCCGCCCGCGGCCGCCTGGCCCGTGGGCGCCACCGCCATCTGGAACCACACCGACTTGGTCGCCCGCCGGTAGGTCGTCCCCCAGGACTCGGCGATCTCGGACACCAGCCGCAGCCCGTGGCCCCCGGCGTACTCCGGCGGCTCGTCCGCGTCCGGCGGATCGCCGCGCACCACCCGGGTGGGATGGTGATCGGTCACCTCCACCACCAGGGACGGCGGCTCGCCCTCGCGGTCCGACACATCCAGCGCACAGCTCACCTCGACGGCGGTGCCGGCGTGCACCACCGCGTTGGTGACCAGCTCGCTCACCAGCAGTACGGCCTCGTCCGCCACCGGGTCGGTGATCCGGTCGGCGGCCGGGACCTCCAGCGCGGCCCAGTCGGCGAGGGCGGCACGGACGAACCGGCGCGCGGCCGAGGCCGCGAGCGGACTACAGGGCAGGCTGACGCGTGCCGACGCGCTGGTACGGATGGGGCCGACCCCACCCCCGACCGGTAGAACCACCCCACCGCCCTCAACCGACCCACCAGAAGTGGCAGAAGATGACGTCCCCACTGTGCGGCTCCTGAAGAAGCTCCGTCATAACGCCGTATCCGTAACCGTATCCGGCACGGACAGAGTGACAGACGGACCGCCCTCATATGCACCGGGTTACGCAAGTGAACCGCGATAAGGGGAAAATTCATGTGTCCGGCGGGCCGGTCAACCTGAAATCCGGTGCGGGGTCGTATACTTGCCCGTTAAACCTCCCGCGCGCCCGCGTACATGTCCTCGATCAGATCCTTGTACTCACGCTCGACGACCGGGCGCTTGAGCTTCAGGCTGGGCGTCAACTCCCCGTGTTCCACATCCAGATCGCGGGGCAGCAGCCGGAACTTCTTGATCGTCTGCCAGCGCTGTAGCCCGTCGTTGAGCCGCTGCACGTGGCCGCCGATCAGCTCCCGCACCTCATCGGTGTCCACGACCTCCGCGTAGGTCTTGCCGCCGAGGCCGTGGTCGCCCGCCCACTTCATGATCGTGGGCTCGTCGAGGGCGATCAGCGCGGTGCAGTAATTGCGGTCGGCGCCGTGCACCAGGATGTTGGAGACGAACGGGCACACCGCCTTGAACTGGCCCTCGACCTCCGCCGGGGCCACGTACTTGCCGCCCGACGTCTTGATCAGGTCCTTCTTGCGGTCGGTGATCCGCAGATAGCCGTCCGGGGACAGCTCGCCGATGTCCCCGGTGTGGAACCAGCCGTCGGACTCCAGCACCTGCGCGGTCAGCTCCGGCAGCCCGTGGTAGCCCTGCATGATGCCGGGGCCGCGCAGCAGCACCTCGCCGTCCTCGGCGAACCGCACCTCCAGGCCCGGGAACGCCTTGCCGACCGTGCCGGTGCGGTAGTCCGCCGGGTTGAGGAAGCTGGCGGCGCTGGACTCGGTCAGGCCGTAGCCCTCCAGGATGTTGATCCCGGCGCCCGCGAAGAAGTAGCCGATGTCGGGCGCGAGCGCGGCGGAGCCGGACACCGCGGCCCGCAGCCGACCGCCGAACGCCTCGCGCAGCTTGCCGTAGACCAGCTTGTCGGCCACCGCGTGCTGGGCCCGGAGGCCGAAGGGCACGGAGGCGGTGCCGGTGCGGCGGAAGTTGTCCTGAGAGACCCTGGCGTAGTCGCGGGCGACCTCGGCCGCCCACTGGAAGATCTTGTACTGGGCCGCCCCGCCCTCGCGCGCCCGCTGGGCCACCCCGTTGTAGACCTTCTCGAAGATCCGCGGCACGGCGCACATATAGGTCGGCCGGACCACCGGCAGATTCTCGATGATCTTGTCGACCCGGCCGTCCACCGCCGTGGTGTGGCCGACGTAGATCTGCCCCGCCGTCAGCACCTTGCCGAAAACATGCGCGAGCGGCAGCCACAGGTACTGCACATCGTCGGGGAAGAGCAGTCCGTCCTGATTACCGATCACAATGGCCATGTAAGACCAGGAGTCATGCGCCAGGCGTACGCCCTTGGGGCGCCCGGTGGTACCGGAGGTGTAGATGAGCGTCGCCAGCTGATCGCTGCGCAGGGCGTCCATCCGCTCCCGTACGGCGTCCGGCTGCCGTTCCAGCAGGGCCGTGCCCCGCTTCTCCAGCTCGGTGAGCGAGAGCACCCAGCCCTCGGGGTCGTCCGCGGCGGGGATCGCGTCATCGGCCTGGATCACCACCACATGGGCCAGCTCGGGAAGTTCCTCGCGCTGCGCCCGCACCTTGGTGAGCTGCGCCGCGTCCTCGGCGATCAGCACCCGGCTGCCGGAGTCGGAGAGGATGAAGGAGGTCTCGTCGGCGTTGGTGGTCGGGTAGACCGTGGTGGTGGCCGCGCCCGCGCACAGCACGCCGAGGTCGGCCAGGATCCACTCCACGCGGGTCGAGGAGGCCAGCGCCACCCGCTCCTCGGGGCGGATGCCCAGATCGATCAGCCCGGCGGCGATGGCGAAGACCCGATCCGCGCTTTCCCGCCAGGTCAGCGGCCGCCACTCATCGGGGCCCGTGCCCGAGGCAGGAGGCACCGGATACCGGTACGCCTCCTTGTCCGGTGTCGCCTCGACGCGCTGGAGGAAGTGCGTCGCCAGGGACGGCGGCCGGTTCTCGAGCAAGTTCTGTGTGTCGGTCACGGCATCCTCCGGGGCCCGCATCATTGCTTGGTGACTCGCGAGTAACCTTCAAGTAGGTGATCAGGGTAGGGGCCGAATCCTTACGGCGTAAGGGGGCCGGGTCACGTTGTTCTCACGAGATGCCCAAGAGAATCCCCGGAGGGCGGCGGGCCCGGCGCATCCATCACGCCAGGCCCGCTGACCACACTGTCCCCGGTGCTCCGGCCTTGGGGCCATTTCTCCGGGGCGGAGTCCTGTTCTCCCGGGGCGAGGCCCTACTTCTTCGCCTTGGAGTCCTTGCCGTCGGAGTCGGAGGACAGCACCGCGATGAAGGCCTCCTGGGGCACCTCCACGCTGCCGACCATCTTCATCCGCTTCTTGCCTTCCTTCTGCTTCTCCAGCAGCTTCCGCTTACGGGAGATGTCACCGCCGTAGCACTTGGCGAGGACGTCCTTACGGATGGCACGGACCGTCTCACGGGCGATCACCCGGGAGCCGATGGCCGCCTGGATGGGCACCTCGAAGTTCTGCCGCGGGATGAGCTCGCGCAGCTTGGCGACCAGCCGGACGCCGTACGCGTACGCCTTGTCCTTGTGGGTGATCGCCGAGAACGCGTCCACCTTGTCGCCGTGCAGCAGGATGTCGACCTTGACCAGCTCGGAGGTCTGCTCACCGGTGGGCTCGTAGTCGAGCGAGGCATAGCCGCGGGTCTTGGACTTCAGCTGGTCGAAGAAGTCGAAGACGACCTCGGCGAGCGGCAGGGTGTAGCGGATCTCGACCCGGTCCTCGGAGAGGTAGTCCATGCCGAGCAGCACCCCGCGGCGGTTCTGGCACAGCTCCATGATCGCGCCGATGAACTCGCTCGGGGCGAGGATGGTGCCCCGGACGACCGGCTCGTGCACTGTGGCGATCTTGCCCACCGGGAACTCGCTGGGGTTGGTCACCGTGTGCTCGGTGCCGTCCTCCATCTCCACCCGATAGACCACATTGGGCGCGGTGGCGATCAGATCGAGATTGAATTCGCGCTCCAGGCGCTCACGGATGACCTCCAGGTGCAGCAGCCCGAGGAAGCCGACGCGGAAGCCGAAGCCGAGCGCGGCCGAGGTCTCCGGCTCGTAGACCAGCGCGGCATCGTTGAGCTGGAGCTTGTCCAGGGCCTCGCGCAGTTCGGGGTAGTCCGAGCCATCCAGCGGATACAGGCCCGAGAACACCATCGGCTTGGGGTCCTTGTAGCCGCCCAGCGGCTCCTGAGCACCGCCGCTGACCTGGGTGATCGTGTCACCCACCTTGGACTGGCGGACATCCTTCACACCGGTGATCAGATAGCCCACCTCGCCCACGGACAGCCCGTCGGCGGGGGTCATCTCCGGCGAGTTGGTGCCGATCTCCAGGAGCTCATGGGCGGCGCCGGTGGACATCATCCTGATCCGCTCGCGCTTGCTGAGCGTGCCGTCGACGACCTTCACATAGGTCACGACGCCCCGGTAGGCGTCATAGACGGAGTCGAAGATCATCGCGCGGGCGGGGGCGTCATGGACGCCCACCGGAGCGGGCACCAGCTTGACGACCCGGTCCAGCAGCTCGGCCACGCCCTCGCCGGTCTTGGCGGAGACCTTCAGCACGTCGGAGGGGTCGCAGCCGATGAGGTGGGCCAGCTCGGCGGCGTACTTCTCGGGCTGGGCGGCGGGCAGGTCGATCTTGTTGAGGACCGGGATGATCGTGAGGTCGTGCTCCATCGCCAGATAGAGGTTGGCGAGGGTCTGGGCCTCGATGCCCTGGGCCGCGTCGACCAGCAGGATGCAGCCCTCGCACGCGGCGAGGGAACGCGAGACCTCATAGGTGAAGTCCACATGGCCGGGGGTGTCGATCATGTTGAGGATATGGGTGGCGGGCTCGCCGCCCTCGTCCTTCGTCGGCGCCCAGGGCAGCCGGACCGCCTGGGACTTGATCGTGATGCCGCGCTCGCGCTCGATGTCCATGCGGTCGAGATACTGCGCGCGCATCTGCCGCTGCTCGACCACCCCGGTCAGCTGGAGCATGCGGTCGGCGAGCGTCGACTTGCCGTGGTCGATGTGCGCGATGATGCAGAAGTTACGGATCAGGGCCGGGTCGGTACGGCTCGGCTCCGGCACATTGGTAGGGGTCGCGGGCACGCAGGGTCCTGTGTCTAGGCGGGACTCGGTGTTATCGGTATGGGTCAGTCCCGTCCATGGTCCCATGAATGGCGACCTCTTCCGGGTTTGGGACGCCATGGACCCTGCTGGTAACCTGGCCGACTGTGTCTTGTGCCCCCTCTTTCACGGAGATCTCCGAGGACATCTCCGTGGGGGGCGCCATGGTCGTCTTCACGGACGTCCCGATGGGCGTCTCGACGGGCGCGGACACACCACGAAGCAAGTGAAACCCAACGAACCTGCGAAGGCTTTTACGTGGCGAACATCAAGTCCCAGATCAAGCGGAACAAGACGAACGAGAAGGCGCGCCTGCGCAACAAGGCGGTCAAGTCCGAGCTGAAGACCGCCATCCGCCGCACCCGCGAGGCCGTGGCCGCCGGTGACGCCGAGAAGGCCGCCGAGGCCATCCGCATCGCCGGGCGCAAGCTCGACAAGGCCGTCAGCAAGGGCGTTCTGCACAAGAACAACGCCGCCAACAAGAAGTCGGCGCTCGCCCAGCAGGTCTCCAGCATCCAGGGCTGACGCCTTCGGGCTGACCTCGAAGGCTGACGCGCCTTCCGGGGCTGGTCTCCGGCCGGTTTGGACACAGCGGTCCCTCTCACCCGCTCCGACCGGCAGCCGAGAGCCTCTTCGGCCCCTTCAGCGGTACCGCGCCGCACGCGGCCTGCGTTCGCCACGCGGGTGCGGCGCACTTGATCGATACGAAGGCCCCGCGCCTGTCCTTTCCCCCAGGACAGCGCGGGGCTTTCGCGCTTAATTCGGGTATGTTCACGTCATGTCGACACCGGGGGAAACACCCAATCCGTACGGGCCGCCGCAGCCGCCCCAACCGCCTCAGATGCCTCAGCCGCCTCAGTACAATCCGTACGCCGCCCAGCCGACGATGCCTTCCGTCCCCCTTGGCGGCGGCTACGGCCCGATGGGCGCGCCGGGCACGCCTCCCGGGGTGCCTCCCATGGGCCCCGGAGCCGGGGGCGGGGGCGGCGGCAAGGGCTGGCTGTGGGGGCTGGGCGGGGCCGTCGTCGCCTCGGCGGTCTGGGCCGGGGTGCTGTTCGCCACGGGAGGCTTCGACGGGAACGAGGCGGAGGCCGATCTCGCGGGCTACCGCTATACGACCAACCTGTGCGGCTCGACGGACTCCCAGGCCATCGAGGACTCCGGGTACCAGGAGAAGGACGAGAGCGGTTCGTCGTCCAACCCCCAGCACAGCAGCTCCGAGAACCCCGCGCTGGACTCGATGACCTGCAACATCGACTTCGAGCCGACCGGCGCGGGCAGCAGCGACTACTCCTCGGTGTGGCTCTACACAACGGCTTCGCTGCACAAGAAGACCGACCCCGGCCCCGAGTTCGAGGCCGAGTACCGGGCGTACGAGGACCAGAAGACGTCCACTTACAGCTATGAGGTGAGCCCGGTCAAGGGGCTGGGCGAAGAGGCGTATGTGGTGAGGCAGGAGAGCAAGAGCAGCACCTCCAACACCGGCGCCTATGTGATCCTCGCCGTGCGGGACGGCTGGATGACCTATCAGTCGACCTGGTCGGAGTATGTGTCGACCTCCTCCAGCGCCTCGGCCAAGACGCCTGAGGAGGCTACCGAGATGCTCAGGAAGAGCGCGAAGGCGACGCTGGAGAAGATGAAGGGGTAACCGGGAACGAAACGCGCCCCCCTACCCCCGCGCCCCCGCCCGGCGGCTAGCGGCGGCCCGCCCGGGCGGCGCGGGCGATCGTGACGACGGCCTTCTCCAGGGCGTACTCCGGATCGTCCCCGCCGCCCTTGACCCCCGCGTCGGCCTCCGCGACGGCGCGCAGCGCGATCGCCACGCCGTCCGCCGACCAGCCGCGCATCTGCTGCCGCACCCGGTCGATCTTCCACGGCGGCATGCCCAGCTCACGGGCGAGGTCGCCGGGGCGGGCGCCGCGCGGCGCGGAGGCCAGCTTGCCGATGGAGCGGACGCCCTGGGCCAGGGCGCTGGTGATCAGCACCGGCGGCACCCCGGTGGAGACGGCCCAGCGCAGGGCCTCCAGCGCCTCGGCCGCGCGGCCCTCGACGGCGCGGTCGGCGACGGTGAAGCTGGACGCCTCGGCACGGCCGGTGTAGTAGCGGGCGACGACGGCCTCGTCGATCGTGCCCTCGACATCGGCCACGAGCTGGGAGACCGCGCTGGCCAGCTCGCGCAGATCGCTCCCGATGGCGTCGACCAGCGCCTGGCACGCCTCGGGGGTGGCGGACCGGCCGGTGGCGCGGAACTCCGACCGTACGAACGCCAGCCGGTCGGCGGGCTTGGTCATCTTGGGACAGGCGACCTCGCGCGCCCCGGCTTTACGCGCGGCGTCGAGCAGCCCCTTGCCCTTGGCGCCGCCCGCGTGCAGCAGCACCAGGGTGATCTCCTCGGCGGGGGTGCCGAGGTAGCCCTTCACGTCCTTGATCGTGTCGGCCGACAGATCCTGTGCGTTGCGCACCACCACGACCTTGCGCTCCGCGAAGAGCGAGGGGCTGGTCAGCTCGGCAAGGGTGCCGGGCTGGAGCGCGTCGGGCATGAGGTCGCGCACATCGGTGTCGGGGTCGGCCGCGCGCGCGGCCGCCACCACCTGCTGCACGGCGCGGTCGAGCAGCAGCTCCTCCTGGCCCACGGCGAGGGTCACCGGGGCGAGTGGATCGTCGGTCGTCGTCTTCCTGGCCATCGCGGTCCAGCATCCCACGGACCACCGACAGCCCCGCCGCCCGATGTCCGACAATGTTCCGGTGATCGATGAAGGACTGACCGGCGCCCGCCCCGCCCGGCACATCCTGGTGCTCCCCGACCGCGACGCGGCGGAGGAGGTGGCCGAGGCCCTCCCCGGGCGCTTCGGCATCACCCAGGAGCCCCAGTTGGTGCGGGACGCCCTGGCGGGCGAGGACGACGCCGAGGACGCCCAGTGGCTGGTGGTGGTCGAGGACCCGGCCGGCGGGCTGGACCCGACCGCGCTGGACGCGCTCGCGGACGAGTACGACGGCTGGCTCGAGGCCGAATAGCGCCCGAGACTGGTGCCGTAACCAATCGTGGTCATGGAAGAGGGGGATTCCGAAGATGAACGGAACGATGAACGGAACTGTGACGGCAGTCAGCAGCAACGGCGAGTACTCGTTCACCAAACCGAACCGGGACAGCATCACCCTGCTCACCGGCCTCGGCGTCGAGGGCGACGTCCACGCCGGCGTAACGGTCAAACACCGCTCCCGCGTCGCCCAGGACCCCACCCAGCCGAACCTGCGCCAGGTCCACCTCATCCACGAAGAACTCTTCGCGGAGGTCGGTGCGGAGGGCTTCAAGGTGCTGCCCGGTGACCTGGGCGAGAACATCACCACCCGCGGCATCGACCTGCTCGCCCTCCCGGTCGGCACCCTGCTGCGCATCGGCGACGAGGCAGTGCTGGAGGTCACCGGCCTCCGCAACCCCTGCCTCCAGATCGACCACTTCCAGAACGGCCTCCTGAAACAGGTCGTCGGCCGCGACGAGGCCGGGAACATCATCCGCAAGGCCGGAGTCATGAGCGTCGTACGGGAGGGCGGCACGGTCCGCCCGGGCGACCTGATCCAGGCCGAGCTCCCCGCCGAACCCCACCGTCCCCTGGACCGCGTCTGAGGGCGGGGCGCTCCCCGCGGCGATGAGTTCCGGCCGGGCCGGGAGTCTCTTCTGGTGACCGTCGTAGAACGCCGTACGACGCCGCCCGGTACGAGACACCTGCGAAACACCACGGAGGACACCATGACGGCCACACCGGACGACCCGACCACCTCGCTGCCCGGCCGCCCGCCCGTGGTCGACCTGGCCACCTGGCAGGCCGCCCGTGACGAGCTGCTGGTCCGCGAGAAGGCCCACACCCGCGAGGGCGACGCCATCGCCGCGGCCCGCCGACGGCTGCCGATGGTGGAGTTCGACGGGACGGTCAAGGTGGTCGGACCCGACGGCCCGGTCCCCTTCCTGGACCTGTTCCAGGGCCGCGACGAGCTCGTGGTCTACAAGCACATGTGGTACGACGGCGCACCGCACCAGGGGCAGTGCGAGGGCTGCACCACCACGGCCTGGCATCTCAAGGAGGCGGACTACCTCAACGCGCGCGGTGTCTCGTTCGCCGTCCTGACCACGGGCCGCTGGGACGAGGTGGCCTCCTACGTCGCGTTCATGGGCTACCCCCAGCCCTGGTACTCGGTGCGCGGCGTGGACGGGCCGGCCGGCGGCGACATGGGCTACCTCACCTGCTATCTGCGCGACGGCGACCGCGTGTTCCTCACCTACTCCACGACGGGCCGCGGCAACGAGCGGGTCAACGGATCGCTCGGCCTGCTCGACATGACGCCCTACGGCCGCGGCGAGGCGTGGGAGGACAACCCCGAGGGCCGTCCCGAGGGGCGCGGCGCGTGCTGGTCCTGGCGCTCGGACGCGGACGGGAACGCCACCTGGGGCCCGACCAGCCGCCCCGTGCCGCAGTGGTCCCGCCCCGGCGCGACCCCCGTGGAGACCCTCGGCCGCCATGGCCACTGCCACTGAGGCGTGCCGCGGACATGAGTGAGGCGCCAGGGCCGAAGGGAAGACCTCTGGCGCCCTACTCGCGGCCGAAACCGCCTACGGGCTGTCCCGCGGACCACGCGGCGGAGACGCATATCGGTGCTGCGGGGAGGCGCGGGGAGGGGAGTTGCCCAGACGGCTCGCGCCACCAGGGACACCGCCTCGGTAGTTGGGGTGTTTCAGGCCGACCGTTGGGTGCCCGCGCCACGGCCTCCGAGGACCGCGCGCAGGCCCCGGTCGTGGGTGACCGCGATGGGGCCGTCGGTGTCGGTTCGCAGTACGGCGGCGCCCTGGGCGCGCAGGGCGGCGATGGTGCGGGGCGAGGGGTGGCCGTAGGGGTTGTCGGCGCCGCAGGAGATCAGGGCCAGGCGGGGGCTGAGGCGTCGGAGCAGCTGTGGGTCCTGGTAGGCCGAGCCATGGTGGGCGACCTTGAGAACGTCGATCTCGGGCAGGGCGGGGTGCGTCGTCAGCAGGGCCTGCTGGGCAGGGGGTTCGAGGTCGCCCAGCAGGAGCAGGGTCAGGCCCGCCGTGCGGACGAGGAGGGTGACGCTCGCGTCGTTCGGGCCCTCGGTCGCGGCCGGGCCGGGTGGCTGGCCGGGCGGCCGGCCGGGTAGCTCGGCGGGCCATAGGACCTGCCAGGACAGCGGGCCGAAGCGTCGTCGCTCCCCTGGCCGCGCCGGGATGACCGGGATATGCGCCGACCGGGCCTTGCGGCGTACGAACTCGGCCTGGCCTGGTGGTTCTTCCAGAGCGGTCGTCTCGATCGCACCGACCGCACGGCCGCGTAGCGCACCGCTCAGCCCGGCCACGTGGTCGGCATGGAAGTGGGTGAGGATCAGGAGCGGGATCCGGACGACGCCCAGGGAACGCAGACAGTGGTCGACGGCTCTTGGCTCGGGGCCGGTGTCCACGACGACGGCCGTGCCGGGGCCCGCGGCCAGGACCAGGGCGTCACCTTGGCCGACGTCGCACGCCACCATCCGCCAACCGGGCGGTGGCCAGCCGGTGATGACCCGGGCCAGGGGCGCCGGGCGTATGACGGCCAGCAGCACCAGCAGTGCGCATAGGGCGCACAGCAGGCGGTGGCGCAGCAGTCGGCGGCCCGCGAGGACCACGGCCAGAGTCACGGCGGCCAGCAGGAGCGCGCCGGTCCAGCCGTCCGGCCAGTCCGCCTCGGCGCCGGGCAGCGCCGCACCGGTCCGGGCCACCTGGGCGATCCACTCGGCGGGCCAGCCCGCCGGCCAGGCGATCCACTGGGCGAACGGCGGTACGACGGCGGCTGCCGCGAGCGCGGCGAAGCCGAGGGTGGTGGCGGGGGCCACCGCCACCTCGGCGATGAGGTTGCAGGGGATCGCCACCAGGCTCACTCGCGCGGCCATCACCACGACGACCGGTGCGCAGACCGCCTGGGCCGCGCCGGCGGCCGCCAGCGCCTCGGCCACCCGGGGCGGTACGCCACGGCGCTGAAGGGCCGCGCTCCATCCCGGCGCGATGGTGAGCAGGGCGCCGGTGGCCAGCACGGAGAGCAGGAAGCCGTAACTCCGGGCCAGCCAGGGGTCGTAGAGCACCAGCGCGAGGACGACGGCGGCCAGGGCCGGGAGCAGGGAGCGGCGGCGGCCGGTGCCGAGGGCGAGCAGGGTGATCAGCCCGCAGGCGGCGGCGCGCAGCACACTGGGCTCGGGACGGCAGACGATGACGAAGGCGAGGGTGAGACCGCCACCGAGGAGGGCGGTGGTGCGCAGCCGGATGCCGAGCGCGCCCGCGAGACCGCGCCGCTCGGCCCGCCCGGCCAGCTGCGGCGGGCCCGTGAGCAGTGCGAGGACCAGCGTCAGATTGCTGCCGGAGACGGCCATGAGGTGCAGCATGTCCGTGGCCCGGAACGCCTCGTCCAGCTCGGGTGACACCCGTGAGGTGTCCCCCACGACCAGCGCGGGGAGCAGCGCCCGCGCGTCCGGGGAGAGTCCGTCGGTCGCGGTGCGCAGCCCGGCGCGCAGCCGCCCGGCAAACCGCTGGACCGCGCTGGGCGGGCCCGTGACCCTCGGGGTCCCGCCGCTTGCGCGCACTACGGCCGCGATACGGTCGCCGCCGCGCAACGGCGGCGCCAGACGGCCGTGGACGCGCAGACGCGTGGACGGCAGCAGCCCGAGCCAGGCCGTCCGCTCCTTGCCGGACCTGGGGTGGACCGTGAGCAGGACGGGCGTGCGGGTGGTGGTCATGGTGCCGCCGGGGCCGGTGACCTGGTGGGCCTCTGCTTCCAGGACCACGGACGCGGGCGCGAGCGCCGCGCCCCGCACCCGTGGCCGAGTGAGCCGTGGGTCCCCCGTGACGGCCACCTCGGCTGTGGCCTCCGCGTACTCCCGGGCGAGTGCGGGGACGGGGCCGCGGCGTACGTCCGCCCCGTGCAGCCCGGCGACCGCCCCCGCGGCGGCCCCGCACAACAGCGATGCGGCGATCGCTCCTGCCATACGGCGCCCACGCCAGGCGGCGGCGCGTGGTGGTGAAGTGGCTTGCCGCCCCGGCAGGTTGGGGCCGTCCGGGAGCGGTGCCGACGAGGGCGCGTCCGGTCCGTGTCGGGAGCGGGGTAGGTCGTGGTGTCGGCCGTCCGGCGTCGGGGCTCGTCGGCGGGTCCGGAGGAATAGGGCCGCCGCTACGAGGGTGGCTGCTGTGCAGGCGAGGGCCACCGCCAGGAGTGGTGCGTCCAGAGCCAGTGCCGCGGCTGCCCAGGCGGCCAGGGCCGGGGGTACCAGGCGGAGGTCGGGTGGGCCTTCCTGTCGCGGTTGTGACGCACCGCGTGGGGACGCGGCCGCGGCATGGACCGGGGCGCGGGTGCGCGGGGTCTGCGCGACCGCGCGGGTGCGCGGGATCTGCGCGGACGTCATGGCTGGACCAGCGGGCGCAGGTCGGCGAACCGGCGCTCGCCGATGCCGTTCACCTCGCGGAGTTCATCGATGGAGCGGAAACCTCCGTGCTGGGTGCGGTAGTCGATGATGTGCCGGGCCAGGACGGGGCCGACTCCCGGGAGGGTGTCGAGCTGTTCGGCGGTCGCGGAGTTCAGGCTGATGGAGCCACCGGGTGCCCCCGGCCCGGCCGGTGCGTTGGGTGCGTTGAGCCCGTTGGGTGCGCTTGGCCCGTTGGGTGCGTTGGGTGCGTTCGAGCCACCGGCTGCCGCGCCCGGCGCGGGTGGTCCGGCCGCGGCCGCAGGGGCGCCGACCACGATCTGTTCTCCGTCCACCAGCGGGCGGGCGCGGTTCAGCCCGCTCAGGTCGGCGCCCGGCCGTGCCCCACCCGCCGCTTCCAGCGCGTCGGCGACCCTCGACCCGGGCGGCAGCTTGCGCAGGCCGGGACGGCGGACCTTGCCCGTCACATCCACCACGACCGTCCGGCCGCCGCCGGACGAGGTGAGCTGCCCGCCCGGCGTCGGCCCGGGTTCGGAGGGCGCGGCGCGCGGGGGCTCCGGGTCCGGGGCGCGCACGGTCTGGGGACGGCCGGTCCAGAAGTGGTAGGCCGCGAAGGCCACGGCGGTGAGCAGGGCGACCGCCAGGGCGGCGACCGTCTTCAGCTCCATGCCGCAGCGCACCTGAAGCCACACCGGCAGCCGCTCGCGCAGGGCCAGCCCTGCCCGGTCGCGTCGGCGCAGCGGAGCGCTCTCGGACGCCTTCTCGGACAAGGTCTCGGACGTCTTCCCGGACGCGCTCTGCCACGCGTTCTCGGGCCCCTCCTCGTGCCCGTCCTCGGTCGGCCCCTCGTGCCTTACCTCCTTCACAGCCACGGCCGACCCCGCGACGCCCTTCGGCCCGTCCCTGCCGCCCAGAGCGATGGACCCGACCGCGGCCGGGGACGCCCGAGGCGGCGACGAGGCCGTGGCGAAGAGCGTCGCCGCGCGGCTCGCGCGTGAGGATGCGGCAGGGTGCGTCTGGCGGTGGGCGCCGCGGTGGTGGCTTCCCGCGCCGACCAGGCTCGTGTCGGCCGGACCCGTGCCGGACGGACCCGTGCCGGACGGCGGGCGTGGGCGGCGGCCCGCCCGGCCGTCGCGATGGCGGCCCCGCCCCGGGCCCGTGGTTACTGTGCGTGATCGTGACCTCATGCCACCTGACGGTAGGCGTGTGGAGCCGATCGCACTGATCCCCGTCAATTTCCGGGGATAACCCCCGCGTTGTGGACAACTCCGTCACCCCGTCGAGTGAAGAGCCTCCCCCACCCTCCGCTATCGCGGAGAGACCACCGCCCCCAGCAGCCCCGGCCCGGTGTGCGCCCCGATCACCGCGCCCACCTCGCTCACATACAGCTCCGCCAGCCCCGGCACCCGCTCCCGCAGCCGCTCCGCGAGCGCCGCCGCCCGTTCGCCCGCCGCCAGGTGCTGCACCGCGATGTCCACCGGGCTCCGGCCAGCCCGCTCCACCACGATCTCCTCGAGCCGGGCGATGGCCTTCGAGGCGGTGCGGACCTTCTCCCGCAGCTCGATCCGCCCCTCGTCGAGCTGGAGCAGGGGTTTGACCGCGAGCGCCGAGCCGAGGAGGGCCTGGGCCGCGCCGATGCGGCCGCCGCGCCGCAGGTAGTCGAGGGTGTCGACGTAGAAGTAGGCTGCCGTGCCGTCGGCCCGCTTCTCCGCCGCCGCCACGGCCTCGTCCAGCGTGCCGCCGCCCTCCGCCGTCCCGGCCGCCGCCAGCGCACAGAAGCCGAGCGCCATCGCGACCATTCCGCTGTCCACCACCCGCACCGGAACGGGCGCGTCCTGCGCCGCGAGCACCGCCGCGTCGTAGGTGCCGGAGAACTCGGCCGACAGATGCAGGGAGACGATGCCCGTCGCGCCCTCCTCGGCGGCGGCCCGATAGGCGGCCGCGAACATCTCCGGGCTGGGCCGGGACGTCGTCACCGGCTTCCGCTTCTGCAACGCCTGCGCGAGGGACCGGGCCGAGATCTCGGTGCCCTCCTCCAGGGCCCGGTCTCCGAGCACCACCGTCAGCGGCACGGCGGTGATGCGGTGCCGCTCCATCGCATCCTGCGGCAAGTACGCCGTGGAATCGGTCACGATCGCGACATGGCGGGACATGACTGGGAGGTTATCGGGGGATGGCGCCTGCCGACAGCGCGACCCCACCGGATGATCAATTGCCTTGCCGATCATGCCCTGTTCAGACGTGACTCAGATCCTGTTCTCAGACCGGATTCGTTCCGGGATTCGCCGGTTTCGGGTTCCCGAGTTCCCGAGTTCCGGGAGTTCCGGGTTCTCAGGCCGTGTTCTCGGGACGGCGGGACTTCTGCCAGGGCTTCTGCCACGCCTGGGGCTCCGTATTCGGCCTCGCCCCCAGCGACGGCCGGGGCGGCTCCGGCTCCCGCCCCGCCTCGGACCCCGAGCGCACCCCCGCCCCGGGCTCAGGCCGTGAACCCGCCTCGGGCGCCGTCGGCGGCTCGTCGGGCTCCACCGCCGTCCAGTGCCGCAGCGCCCCCGCCTCCATCTCGATCTCGCGGCCCAGCGAGTCCAGATCGTCGTGCGCCATCCGATGCGCCCGCTCCTGGACCGCCCAGCGCAGCGAGTCGGCCGAATGGGTGATCCGCTGCGTACGCTCCCGCATCTCGGGCAGCAGGGCGGCGAGCCTGGCCCTGTCGGGCTCCTGCTCCAACCGCTTCAGATCCGCTTCCAGGTCCAGCGCATGGGTGCTCAGCCGCTGGAACAGGCCCAACGACTCCGACAGGGAGCGGTCTTGCGGGGCGGCCGCCTGGAGCGCCTGCCCGGTGGCGCGCATCGAGCCGCGCAGGGAGAGCCGCAGCTGTGCGAGCTCACCGGCCGCGCCGGGCTGGGCGAGCTGCCGGGCCCGGAGTCTGGTCTCCTCCACCGTGGCACGGGCCTGGTGCACCGTACGGTCGATACCGCGCTTGGCCGCCCTGACCCCGCGAACGACCCCATAGACCCCCGCCAGCATGATCAGGACGAAAAGCGTCAACAGGATCCAGATGGCTTCCATGTGCGCTCCTTGGGGCGGCGGTCACGGCACGGTGGCGGTCGTCCTCTCAGCGTAAACGCGCCGAGCGGGTCAGAGGTTCCTGACGAACCCCCAACCCGCCCACAGGTGAGAAGCCGATCAGGCCGGGACGATGTTCACCAGCTTCGGCGCGCGCACGATGACCTTACGGATGCCGGCGCCGTTCAGCGCCGCCACGACCGCCGGGTCCCCCACCGCCAGCGCCTCCAGCTCTTCGTCCGAGACCGAGGGCGCGACCTCCAGCCGGGCCTTGACCTTGCCCTTGACCTGCACCACACAGGTGACGGTCTCGTCCACGACGTACTCCGGATCGGCGACCGGGAAGGACTTATGGACGACCGACTCGGAGTGGCCCAGCTTGTGCCACAGCTCCTCCGCGACATGCGGGGCCAGCGGCGCGATCAGCAGCACCAGCCCCTCGGCCACCGAGCGGGGCACCTCGCGCACCTTGGTGACGTGGTTGTTCAGCTCGGTGATCTTGGCGATGGCGGTGTTGAAGCGCAGGCCCTCCATGTCCTGCCGGACGCCGTCGATCGCCTTGTGCAGGGCGCGCAGCGTCGCCTCGTCGGGCTCGGTGTCGACGACGGTGACCTCTCCGGTGCCCTCGTCGACGACATTGCGCCACAGCCGCTGCAACAGCCGGTACTGGCCGACGACCGCGCGGGTGTCCCAAGGCCGCGAGACGTCCAGCGGGCCCATGGCCATCTCGTACAGCCGCAGCGTGTCGGCCCCGTACTCGGCGCAGATCTCGTCCGGCGTGACGGCGTTCTTCAGGGACTTGCCCATCTTGCCCAGCAGCCGGGTGACCTTCTCGCCGTTGTACCAGTAGGCGCCGTCCCGCTCCTCGACCTCGGCGGCCGGGACGGCGATACCGCGGCTGTCCCGGTAGACATACGCCTGGATCATGCCCTGGTTGTACAGCTTGTGGAACGGCTCGACCGAGGAGACATGCCCCAGGTCGAACAGCACCTTGGACCAGAACCGGGCGTACAGCAGATGCAGCACCGCGTGCTCGGCGCCGCCCACGTACAGGTCGACGCCGCCGTGCGGCTGCCCCTCACGCGGCCCCATCCAGTAGCGCTCGGCCTCGGGGTCGACCAGCCGCTCGCCGTTGTGCGGGTCCAGGTAACGCAGCTCGTACCAGCAGGAGCCGGCCCAGTTGGGCATGGTGTTGGTCTCGCGGCGGAACGGCCGCGGCCCGCGCCCGTCGCCCAGGTCCAGCACCACGTTGACCCACTCCTCGTTCCGGGACAGCGGGGTCTCCGGGGAGGTGTCGGAGTCGTCCGGGTCGAAGGTGCGCGGCGAGTAGTCCTCGACCTCGGGCAGCTCCAGGGGCAGCATCGACTCGGGCAGGGGGTGGGCCACGCCCTCCTCGTCGTAGACGATCGGGAAGGGCTCGCCCCAGTAGCGCTGACGGCTGAACAGCCAGTCGCGCAGCCGGTAGTTGACGGTGCCCTCGCCGATGGAGCGTGACTCCAGCCACTCGGTGATCCGGGCCTTGGCCTCGGTCACGCCCAGGCCGTCCAGGGAGATGCCGTCACCCACCGAGTTGACGATCTTGGCATCGTACGAGCCGAACGCGTCGTCCCAGGTGGACGGGTCGGTACCGCGATCGTCCGAGGGCTCGACGACGCAGCGCATGGGCAGCTCGAAGGCTCGGGCGAAGGCGAAGTCACGGCCGTCGTGCGCCGGAACGGCCATGATCGCGCCGGTTCCGTAGCCCATCAGGACGTAGTCGGCGATGAAGACCGGCACTCGCTCACCGCTGACCGGGTTGACGGCGTACGCGCCGGTGAAGACGCCGGTCTTCTCCTTGACCTCGGCCTGCCGCTCGACGTCGGACTTGGCCGCGGCCTGCTTGCGGTAGGCGTCGACGGCCTGGGCCGGGGTGGCGTGACCGCCGGTCCAGACGTCGTGGGTGCCCTCGGGCCAGGCGGCCGGGACGATCTCGTCCACCAGGCCGTGCTCGGGCGCCAGGACCATGTAGGTGGCGCCGAACAGGGTGTCCTGGCGGGTGGTGAAGATCGTGATCTTGGCATCGGGGTGCTCGGCCACCGGGAAGTCGACCCGGGCGCCCTCGCTGCGGCCGATCCAGTTGCGCTGCTGCAACTTGATGGCCTCGGGCCAGTCCAGCTCGTCCAGGTCGTCCAGCAGCCGGTCGGCGTAGGCGGTGATGCGCATGTTCCACTGGCGCAGCTTGGCCTTGAAGACCGGGAAGTTGCCGCGCTCGGAGCGGCCGTCCGCGGTGACCTCCTCGTTGGCCAGCACGGTGCCCAGGCCGGGGCACCAGTTGACGGGCGCGTCCGAGGCGTAGGCCAGGCGGTAGTCGCCCAGGATGTCGGCGCGCTCGGGCTCGGTCAGCTCGGCCCAGGGGCGGCCGTCGGGGGTGGGGCGCTCACCGGAGGCGAACCGCTGGACCAGGGTGTCGATGGGGCGCGCCCTCTTCGCCTCCGGGTCGTACCAGGAGTTGAAGATCTCCAGGAAGATCCACTGGGTCCACTTGTAGTAGTCCGGGTCGATCGTCGCGAACGAGCGGCGCTTGTCGTGGCCCAGGCCCAGCCGGCGCAGCTGCCGCCGCATGTTCTCGATGTTGGCCTCGGTGCTGACCCGCGGGTGGGTGCCGGTCTGCACCGCGTACTGCTCGGCGGGCAGGCCGAAGGCGTCGAAGCCCAGGGTGTGCAGGACGTTGTGGCCCGTCATGCGGTGGTAGCGGGCGAACACATCGGTGGCGATGTAGCCCAGCGGATGACCCACGTGCAGTCCCGCACCCGAGGGGTACGGGAACATGTCCATGACGAACTTTTTTGGCCGGGCGGCGGCCTCGTCGTCACCGGCCAGGTCGCCGCTCGGGTTGGGCGCCTCATACGTGCCGTGCGCGTCCCAGAAGTCCTGCCAGCGGGCTTCGACGTCGGCGGCCAGGGCGGCCGTGTAGCGGTGCGGCGCGGCCACCTCGGCCGCGGCATTGGTCTCGCTCATGGTCCTCAAAGCTCCATCGGTCGTCTCTGCCTGCGGCAACGCAGCGGATCCCTGCTTCCGAAACAAAAAGACCCCTCGCACAGGAGGGGACGCCGCGCTGATGCCGACCGGAGCTACTCGGTCGGTACTGATCAGCGCGGCCCGCTAAGCAGAAGGCGTACGGCACGCATGCGGCCAGGTTACCGCAGGGCGCGGACGGGCCGCACGGAGGTGGTGGCCCTCGTCACGCGAAACGAAAAGCGAGCCGCCCTTACGGACGACTCGCCTCCTTGATGTGGAGCTAAGGAGAATTGAACTCCTGACCTCCTGCATGCCATGCAGGCGCTCTACCAACTGAGCTATAGCCCCAGGTCTCGCTCCGCCCGGTTTCCCCGGCGGCGACGCCTACATTACACGGACGCCCCGGCCTTCCGCCAAATCGATTAGCCGGAGGCCGGAGCAGATCCCCGTTACGCCGTCGCGAACGAATAGAAACGCTTCAGCGTGCAGTGCTCATCGAGGAGCCGGCCGTAGATCGGCTCCCCTTCCAGCTCTCGGTAGGTCTCGATGGGATCGCCCCGGATGATCAGCGCTCGTGCGCACTCCGCACACCAGTACTGGTAGTCGGAGTTGAGCGGCTCCATGTCGCGGACGATCGGTGTACCGGTGCCGCACCAGTCGCACTTCCGGCTGTGGGCTCCCATCTCACTCAGCTCCAGCTATGGCCGCAGGCCGTACACACGTAGGAAACACCGCCGTTGTCACCGAGGACCTGTGCCACGTGTCCGGAGCCGCAGGACGGGCACACGATGCCCGCTCGTGCCCTGCGGGACGGGTCCTCGATCGCATCGAGGATGCTGGTCCGCATCCCACCTGCCCTCCCCATCGGACGTGTCGGCCCCATCCCCCTCCGGCCGTCCGATTCTGCCACGGGACGACGCGCAGGTCAGCGGAGATGCCCCACTCGTCTCACCAGACTCATCAGCGCTCCGCACAGCGCGGCCCCGGCCAAGGCGACGCAGGTCACCCATAGGGCGTCCGCGGAGGCACCCGCACTGGGCACCGTATCGTCCGCGGCGCCCAGGAACACCGCCCCGAAGACCGCGACGCCGGTGAGCAGGCCGAGTTGAGCCGCTGTCACCAGCACCCCGCTGGCGTCCGCCGCGTCCTGCTGCCTTACGGTCGCCAACGTCCGCGTGAGCAGGGGGCTGTAGGCCAGCGAGAGCCCCGCGCCGGAAGCCGTAAGGGCGACGAGGAGCCATGGGCCGCCGTCCGTGCCGTCGCGCAGGGCCAGCCCCGTCCCGGCGAACGAGACGGCCGCCAGCAGGAATCCGCCCGGGACGGTGGCGGCGTGCCAGCGGGCGGGCAGCCGCTGCCAGTTGAGGCCAACGACGCCGAACGCGACCGCCGTGGGGACGAACGTCAGCCCCGCCCGCAGCGGGCTGTAGCCGAGCCCGCCCTGCACATGCAGGGTCAGGGCGAACAGGAACCCCGCGTTGGCCGCCATCCCCAGTGCGATGCGGATCACCGCGAGCGGTATCCCCGGCGCCCGCGCCACCCCGGGGGAGATCAGCGGCGCACCGCCGCGCCGGGCCAGCCGGGTCTCGTACGCGGCGAAGAGCGCCACCAGGACCGCGCTCAGCCCGAGCGTGATCCAGCACCACAGCGGCCAGCCACGCTCCTGCCCAAGCACGAGCGGCACCGTGAACAGCAGCACCGCGGCCGCGAGCAGCACCAGACCGGGCAGGTCCAGACCGCTCCGGCGGACGGCCGCGCCCTCCCCACGAGGGCGCGGCGCGTCGGCCGGGCGCGGGGCCTCGGCCCGGTGCGGTGGATCGGCGGGGCGCGGCGGATCGGCCGGGTCGTGCAGCAGCCTCGGGCCGATGGCCAGCAGCGCGAGCCCGATCGGCACGTTGACCAGGAAGACCGGGCGCCAGCCCGAGCCGAGCAGATCGGCCTCGACCAGCAGCCCGCCCAGGATCTGCCCGCCGGCGGCGCCGGAGGCCAGCACCGCGGAGTACGCGCCCAGCGCCCGTGCCCGCGAACCGCCCGTGAACGTCCGCTGGATCAGGCTCAGCACCTGCGGCAGCATCAGCGCGGCACCCGCGCCCTGGACGAACCGGAAGGCGATCAGCTGCCCGGTGGTGGCGGCGAGCCCGCAGGCCAGCGAGGCACCGGTGAAGACCGCGAGCCCGGTCAGGAACATCCGCCGGTGACCGATCAGGGCGCCCAGCCGCGCGCCGGTGATCAGCAGCACGGCGTAGGAGACGGTGTAGCCCGCGATGACGAGCTGGAGCCCGGCGCCGGAGGCGTGCAGATCGGCGCGCACGGTCGGGGCGGCGATATTGACGATGAAGACGTCGAGGACGGCCATGAGCTGGCCGGTGAGGACGATCGCCAGCAGCCAGCCGGGGCGCGGAGGGCGCCGGGAGGCAGGGCGCCGTGCGGCCCGGTGGTCGGCGGCCGAGCCGCCATTGGCCCGGTTGTCAGTGGTCTCGCCTTTACTGGATCCACCGAGGTCCCCCGTCGGAGGAAGGGTGGTCGGGGTCGTGTGTCTCATGGGTCGAGCCTGTGGCCGGGTGGATACCGGTAACGAGAGCCCGCCGATGCTGGTAGTGGCAGCACCTGGCAGCCGCCCGCCGCCCCCGGGAGCATGGGACCGTACGGCTCGACGGGGGAACCGTAAGGCTCCACGGGGGACCGACCGTGCGGCCCGGCTCCACGGGGGATGGGGAGAGCGACGATGACCGCGAACACTCGGCGCAGAAGGCCCGAGCTGGCCGCCTTCCTGCGCAGCCGCCGTGCCCGGGTGACCCCCGCCGACGTGGGCATGGCGCCCGGTCTGCGGCGGCGCACCCCGGGGCTGCGCCGCGAGGAGGTCGCCCAGCTCTCCGGCGTCGGTGTGACCTGGTACACCTGGCTGGAGCAGGGCCGCCCGATCAACGCCAGCGTGCAGGTGCTGGACGCGGTCGCGCGCACCCTGCGGCTGGACAAGACCGAGCGCGAGCACCTCTACCACCTGGCCGAGGTGCCGTATGTGCCCGGCCGGGAGCGCGATCCGCGCAGCGTGAGCCCCGAGGTGCAGGGCATCATCGACGCGCTCGACCCGCTCCCGGCGGTGGTCTACAACGCCCGCTACGACGTCCTGGCCGCCAATGCCGGGTACGGCGGCCTGTTCCCGGAGATGCTGCTCTCCGCCGCCGCCGAGCGGAACGCCCTGTGGCAGCTGTTCGTGGCCCGGCGCTGCTGCGCTCCCTATGTGAACCTCGAAGAGGAGCTGCCGCTCCTGGTGGCCACGCTGCGCGGCGGGTACGGACGCCATGTGGGCGAGCCCGCCTGGGAGGACTTCATAGCCCGGCTGCTGGAGGCCAGCGACGACTTCGCCCGGCTGTGGCACAGCGGGGACGTGGCGCCGCCGGGCTCCCGGATCAAGGTGGTGCGGCACGCCTCGGTCGGCGAGATCCGGCTGACCTCGACCTCGATGCGGGTCAGCGGGGTGCCGGAGACCCGGATCGTGGTCTACACGCCCTGCGACGAGGAGAGCCGCGACCATGTGCGGCGGGTGCGCCTCCTGCACGACCCGCTGATCGGCTGCACGATGCACGCCAAGCCGCTGTCCGTACTGCGGGAGGAGAGGGCCGCGGCGGAGACCCGGGCCGGAAGCGGTGCGGAAAGCAGCGATCCCGCCTCCCTGTGAGGGAGACGGGATCCCGGTTCTGTGGAGCTAAGGAGAATTGAACTCCTGACCTCCTGCATGCCATGCAGGCGCTCTACCAACTGAGCTATAGCCCCGCTCTTCTCCGCGCCGTAGCGCTTCGAACGAGAAGGAGCATAGCCGGTGACCTGCCGGGAAAGGAAATCCGCTCAGTCGTCGTCGCCGAGCACCGGCTCGGGCAGCGACCCGGCGTTGTGCTCCAGGAGCCGCCAGCCCCGCGCGCCTTCGCCCAGAACGGACCAGCAGCAGTTGGACAGGCCGCCCAGCGCCTCCCAGGTGCGGGGCTCCAGGCCGAGCAGCCGGCCGATGGTGGTGCGGATCGTGCCGCCGTGGCTGACCACCACGAGTGTGCCGTCGTCCGGCAGCTTGTCGGCGCCCTCGAGCACCACCGGCGCCGCCCGGTCGGCCACCTCTGTCTCCAGCTCACCGCCGCCGCGCCGGATCGGCTCCCCGCGCTTCCACGCCGCGTACTCCTCGCCGAAGCGCCCGATGATCTCCTCGTGGGTCAGCCCCTGCCACTTGCCCGCGTAGGTCTCCCGCAGGCCCGCGTCATGCGCGATCGACAGACCCGTGACGGCGGACAGCTCGGCGGCCGTGGCCGCCGCCCGCTTCAGATCGGAGGCGATGATCGCGTCCGGCTTCAGGGCGGCCAGCAGCCGGGCCGCGCGGTGCGCCTGCGCGACACCGGTGTCGGTCAGCTCGATGTCCAGGGAGCCCTGGAAGCGGCGTTCTATGTTCCAGGCCGTCTGCCCGTGGCGCCACAGGACGATGCGGCGGCCACGGGCGCCTTGCGTGCCGTTCAGCTCAGCTCACCGCCCGCGCCGCCGTCCGGGCCCTGCGCCTGCGCGTACTCCTGCGCCTTGCCGCGGGTGGCCTCGGCGTCGGCCGGGAGCTCCAGCTGCGGGCAGTCCTTCCAGAGCCGCTCCAGGGCGTAGAACACCCGCTCCTCGCTGTGCTGGACGTGCACCACGATGTCCACGTAGTCCAGCAGCACCCAGCGGGCCTCTCGGTCGCCCTCGCGACGCACCGGCTTTGCGCCCAGATCCTTGTTCAGCCGCTCCTCGATCTCGTCGACGATCGACTTGACCTGGCGGTCGTTGGGCGCCGAGGCCAGCAGGAAGGCGTCGGTGATGGAGAGCACATCGCTGACGTCGTACGCGATGATGTCGTGCGCGAGCTTGTCGGCGGCCGCCTGGGCGGCGGCGTTGATGAGCTCGAGGGAGCGGTCCGTGGCGGTCACAGGCAAGGCTTTCGGTCGGTGGTACCTCGAAGGTCTGGCTTCCCCCAGGGTCTCACGGCCCACCGTCACGCCGGGCGGCCGCAGTCCGGGCCGCCCGAGCCGCCCAGGCCGCCGAGCCGCCCGGGCCGCCGGGTCGCCGTCCGGGTCGCCTCAGCCCGTGGCGTCGTAGTCCGGGCCGAGGAGGACCGTGATGTCCGCGTTGGCCGCGCCCTTGCCCTTCCGCACCGCCGACTCCGGCAGCCCGAGCGTCTTGGCGACCTCCTTGGCCTGGCCCGCCTGGGCGTTGTCCGCGTAGGTCACCCGCGAGGCCGACTGCGCATCGCCGCCCTCCGCCGCCGTGACGACCGTAAAGCCGCCGTTGACGAGCGCCACCCGCGCGGCGCTCGACGCGTCCTTGGGGCCTCCGGCGTTGGTCACGCTGACCCGGGGTGCCGTGCTCTTGTCGGAGTTCTTGACCGTGCCGCCCAGGATGTCCTTGACCACATGGTCGGTCGCCTGGCTGCTGAGCGTCCCGTCCGGCTGGACCGGCAGCATCGCGGTGTCGTACGCACCGCTCTTGGCCTGTTCGGCCAGCTTCGCCAGCGACGCGCCCAGCTGCTGCTCGGACAGCGACGGGTCGGGGATCTGGGCCAGGGACTCCACGGTGCTGGTGGCGCCCTCCGCATCGCTGGAGAGCTTCTTCAGGGCCGCGTGCATGACCTGCCCGAACCGTGCGAGCTGCTTGGACTGTGCCTCACCGGGCGCGCGGTACGTGGCGTACGCCACGGCCGCCTGGCCGCTCACGATCTGATCCTTGCCCCGCTTGACCAGGGGGTCCTCGCCCTTCTGGGGGCTGGGGACGGTCGCGTCGGTGTCGAGGCTGATCCCGCCGACCAGCTCCACGAGGTTCTCCAGATAGGGCGTGTCCAGCCGCCAGGTGCCCTGGATCTTCGACCCCAGCAAGGTGCTCAGCGAGTCCCGGGTGGAGTCCGAGCCCTCGTCGGTCACGGACTTGCCGAGCGTGGTGGAGGCGCCGTCCTCGGTGGAGACGGCCAGCGAGTTCGGCAGCAGGACGGTGGTGCCCTTCTTGGTGGTCTCGTTGTCCACCAGCAGGGCCGTGGATGTGCGGCCGCCCTTGGTCTCGCGCAGATGGACGACGATCACATCGCGCTTCTGCGGACCGCCCGCGGCCGCCTGGTCCTGGGCGTCGTCGGACAGCCCCGGGAGCTTGCCCGCGTACCAGAGGTAGCCGACCCCGCCGGCCGCGGCGAGGACCAGGACCACGACGAGCGCGACGAGCCGGTTGCGGCCCTTACGGCGGCGTTCGTCACGACGTTCGGAGCGGGTCTCGGCGAACTTCAGCCAGTCGATGACGTCGTCGGATTCCTCGTCCTGTTCCTCGACGAAGGAGAACTGCTCGGTGTGGTACTCCTGCTGATCGGCGCCCCCTGGCCGCTGCCGCTCCGCAGACCGGGGCCCGGTGGCACGGGGCTCCCCGGCCGGAGGCGCCTCGGACCCGGGGCGCAACTGCTCCGGGCTCAGCTCCTCGTAGGGGTTCGGCTCCGGGCTGGGCTCCTCGCGCTGCGGGGGGACGGTCGGGGCGGCTGCCGCCTGCGGGTAGTCGTAGCCGTAACCCTGCGGTGGCTGCTGTTGGTACTGCTGCTGTTGGTACTGCTGCTGTTGCTGCTGAACGTACGGGTCGTAGTTCTGCGTCTGGGACTGCTGCTGGGGCTGCTGGGGCTGGTGATGCTGCGGCTGGCCGTAAGGGGCGTACCCGTACCCGTCGTGTTGCTGCTGTTGCTCCCCGTAGCGGGCCTGCTGCTGCGCGTACGGGTCGTAACTCTGCTGCTGTTCCGCCTGCGGCTGGTAAACCGGACGCCCATAGGCGTCATAGCCGTAGATCTGCGGCTCCTGGCCATACGGGTCCTGTGCGTACGGGTCGTACGGATCCTGCCGGTCGTTCACCGGTACCCCTTCAGCAGTCGTGCCGGTACAGCTCGCGCTTGTCGATGTAGCGCACCACGCCGTCCGGCACCAGGTACCAGACGGGGTCGCCATGAGCGACCCGCGCCCGGCAGTCCGATGACGAGATCGCCAGAGCCGGGACCTCCACCAGCGACACCCCGCCCTCCGGCAGCCCCGGGTCGGCCAGTATGTGCCCGGGTCTGGTCACCCCGATGAAGTGGGCCAGCGAGAAGAGCTCTTCGGCGTCGCGCCAGGTGAGGATCTGGTTGAGTGCGTCGGCCCCGGTGATGAAGAACAGATCGGCGTCACCGTTGAGCGCGCGCAGTTCCCGGAGCGTGTCCGTGGTGTAGGTGGGCCCGCCGCGGTCGATGTCGATACGGCTGACCGAGAATTGCGGGTTCGAGGCGGTCGCGATGACCGTCATCAGATAGCGGTCCTCGGCCGGGGAGACCTTCTTGTGGCTCTTCTGCCAGGGCTGCCCGGTCGGCACGAACACCACCTCGTCGAGATGGAACTGCGAGGCCACCTCACTCGCCGCGACCAGGTGGCCGTGGTGGATCGGGTCGAACGTCCCGCCCATCACACCCAGTCGCCGCTTGCCGGACCCTTTCTGCTCTTCCATGCGTGCAGACCCTACTGGGCCCGGCCCGGAGCCGGGGCCCATAGGGGCAATCGCCCAGGTCAGCGGTCCCGGTTGAAGCGCGTGGTGATCCACAGCAGCAGGAAGAGGATCACCAGGGCCGCACCGCCGGTCATGAAGGGGCTGATGCTCGGGTGGGTGTCGGTGTGCTCACCGCCCTCGGACGCGAGCGTGGTCAGGGCGGCATGTGCGGTGCTGAAAGCGGTCATCGCGGCAGTACCTATCCGGGTCTAGGCGTCACAACACGTCGGCCACATCGTATGCGAGGCGGTTTTCGGTCCCGATGTCCGTCCTGCCGGTGGCAGCCCCGCTCGTATCAGTCCTGCTTGTATCCGCGCAGCAGGAACCAGGCGAGCAGGGCGGCGCCCACCACGCCGACCACGATGACGATGCGCAGCAGCGCTCCCGGGCCGTCGTTGTTGTGGGAGGTGGCGGCGAGGGCTTCGGCGAGGCCAGTCATTTCGGGCATGTCTCCACGCTAGCCCCCAGGCGCTCAGGGCCTAGGCTGGGGGCCGCCGGACGAGGGCCCGGACCGGGCTCCCCGTCGAGCGGGCAATCAACGAGGGGGCGACATGAGCGACAGCCACGAGACCGGTGGTGGAAACGGGACGGGAGACGCCCGGGAGCATGTGCCCGGCCGGGAACGGCGGCGGTTCCCCGGGATCTCCTCACGGGCGTACGAACATCCGGCGGACCGCTCCGCGCTGGTCGCGCTGCGCAAGCTGACCGGCTTCGACACCGTCTTCAAGGCGCTGAGCGGTCTGCTGCCCGAGCGGAGTCTGCGGCTGCTCTACCTCTCCGACTCGGTGCGGGTCAGCGAGCGGCAGTTCACCCATCTCCACGACATGCTGCGGGACGCCTGCTACATCCTGGACCTGGAGCGGGTCCCGGCCATGTACGTCACCCAGAACCCGCAGCCGACCGCGATGTGCATCGGCATGGACGCACCGATCATCGTGGTCTCCACCGGTCTGGTCGAACTGCTCGACGAGGAGGAGATGCGGGCCGTCATCGGCCATGAGGTGGGCCATGCGCTGTCGGGGCACTCGGTCTACCGGACGATACTGCTCTTCCTCACCAGCCTCGCCATGAAGGTCGCCTGGATTCCGCTCGGCAATGTGGCGGTGTTGGCGCTGGTCACGGCGCTCCGCGAGTGGTTCCGCAAGTCGGAGCTGTCGGCGGACCGGGCGGGGCTGCTGGTCGGGCAGGATCTGCGGGCCTCGATGCGCGGGCTGATGAAGCTCGCGGGCGGCCATCACCTCCATGAGATGAACGTGGACGCCTTCCTGGAGCAGGCCGAGGAGTACGAGTCGAGCGGCGATCTGCGGGACTCCGTCCTCAAGATCATGAACATGCTGCCGCGCAGCCATCCGTTCACCACCGTGCGCGCCGCCGAGCTCAAGAAGTGGGCCGCGACCCGCGACTACCAGCGGCTCATGGACGGCCACTACCCGCGCCGCGACGAGGACCGGGACACCTCGGTCAGCGACTCGTTCCGGGAGTCCGCGAGCCACTACGCGGAGTCGGTCCGCAACAGCAAGGACCCGCTGTTCGCCTTCGTCAGGGACGTGGCGGGCGGCGCCGGGGACCTGGGCAGCAAGCTGCGCGACCGGTTCACCGGCGGCGCGGGCAGGCACGGTGAGACCGCCGAGGAGGGCACGCCGCCCCGGGAGGAGCCCCGTGACGAGCCCCAGGGCGGGGCTCAGGACAGAGCTCAGGACGCGGCCGAGGACCAGCGCACCGGAGACGGGCCGGAGGAGCGACCGGGGAACGACGGGCCCGGGGACACCCCGCCGCGGCGCTGAGACGGCCCCTGGCGGCCTCAGGACCCCTCGGGCCCGCCCGGCCCTCAGGACCCCTCAGGACCGCCCGTCGACGGCGGGCTGGGTCCCGGGGGCCATGACGCCGCACAGCGACACCGTGGTCCGGCCCGTGGTGTACGGGTCGGTGCCCGTCGGGGCGTCGCCCTTGGCGCTCTGACCGGCGAGCATCGGCCGCAGATAGCCGGAGGCGTTAGCGGCGCAGGCCTGCGGGCCCGCCAGCACGGTGCTCTGCACCAGCTCCAGATGGTGGTCGCGCAGATCGTTCCGGTCGAAGCGGAACCGCGTCTCGCGGCGCACGGTGAACAGCGAGGCATGGTCCGATCCGTGCTCATGGGCCGGCTGGACCGCGTAGACGAAGACGTGGTCGGCGGCGACCTCCAGGGTCGCGGCGCTGCGCTCGATGACCGTAAGGGTGCCGCGGACCCGCACCGGGGTGTCGGCCAGGGTCACCTCGGCCGGATTGAAGCGGTTCAGCCAGCCGGTGGCCGCATGCCGTCCGTCGTCGACCGGGTGCCGGAAGCTCTGGTCGAACTGGGTCTGCTGGGCGGGATCCAGCAGCAGCCTTACGGCCTGCACCGGGCCGCCGGTGAGCGCACCCGGGTCGATGGCGGACTTGACCAGGTAGTCCTTGGCGGTGGTGAGCGCCGTCATCACCTGGCTCTCGGAGAAGCTCTGGGTGCGGCGGGCGCCGGGCACGGTGACCCCTTGGGCGCCGGTGCGGAACTCGGCGGCAGGGCTGTTGCGGAACAGCCGGTCCGGCGGCCCTCCGGGCACCTCACCACGCGGCGCGAGCGGCACCACGCTGCTGTGCAGTGGCTCCACGGTCTGCGGCTGCGGCGTCTGGTACGGGTGGCGCACGCCCATGTAGACGGCCGCCGCGAAGGCGATGGCGATCAGCAGGACGAGCGCGACGGCCTGGCGCGACGCCCCGGCCCTGGCCCAGGCGTGCCGGCTGCGCACCGCCCGTGCGTGCTCGCCCATGCGCTCGTCCGCGGAGAACTCCTGGAGCCGGGCAGCACGGACGAACGACTCGTCGAACACGACGGAGCGGTACTCGTCCTCACCACCTCCCGGGACGCCCTCGGGTGTCCCCTCGGGAGGGTCTCCACGCCCGGTCATATCTCAAGAGTAGGTCGCCAGGGGCGACGGTAAACGCGGTGGTACTCCACAACTTGGGAGGCGAGTGCGGAGGAAACGCCCCATACGCCGCGACGTGCTAGCGAGGTGCGAGGGCGTCACCGCGACGGCGGTACGGCGGAGGCGGTCGGCCCCTTGGCCCCGCTCGGCTCCGGGGCCGACTCCGACGCCGAGGGCTCCAGGCGCGGCTGCCCCGAGGGCGAACCGTCGACACCGCTGGTGGCGGGCGGCGGGGCGGGGTCCTGGCGGTTGCCCGAGGCTCCCCGGTAGACCGCCGTGAAGGCCAGGGCGACCACCCCGATGCCCATCAGGACGGCGAGCAGCCAGGCCACCGGGCGGTGCCAGCGGGCATGGCCGCGGTAAGGACGCCCCGCGCTGCCGTAGCGCCCGTAGGGGCCGTAGGCGTCGTCCCCGTCCCGTCCGGGGCGGAAGCGCCCGTCGGGGTCGTCCGCGCCGTAGAAGTCGGCCTCCGCCCCGTATCCGTCCTCGAAGAGCTCGTCCTCGGGTGCGACACCGGCCCTGCGGCGCCGGGACGCCTCGGCCTCGGCACGGGCCTCGGCGGCGGCCAGCATCCGCTCGATGGCGGTGGGCTCATGGATCGGGGCCGACCGTACGAAGTCCTCGTCGAAGACCACGGCGGCGAACTCGTCGTTCGTCTCGCCGTGGCTGCGGTCGTCGGGCTCGTCGCCGTCCGGGAACGGCTTGCCCCCCACGTCGTCCGGCACCCATTCAGAGTAGACCGGACGGGTCAATTTGGGCAGGGTGAAATGGTATTCGGGGGAAGATCCACCCCAGCGGCGCCGGAAATCGACCATCCCCCGAACGGGTGAGTCAGCGGGTGTGGCCGTCGCCGGTGACGATGTACTTCGTCGAGGTCAGCTCGGGCAGGGCCATGGGCCCGCGGGCGTGCAGCTTCTGGGTGGAGATGCCGATCTCGGCACCGAAGCCGAACTGCCCGCCGTCGGTGAACCGCGTGGAGGCGTTCACGGCGACCGTGGTGGAGTCCACGAGCTGGGTGAAGCGGCGGGCGGCCTGCTGGGAGGTCGTGACGATGGCCTCGGTGTGCCCGGAGGACCACAGGCGGATGTGGCTCACCGCGGCCTCCAGGGAGTCCACGACGCCCGCCGCGATGTCGTACGAGAGGTACTCGGTCTCCCAGTCGTCGATCACCGCCGGGACCATGGTGGCCTTGGAGCCCTCCGCGAGCGCCATGACCCGCTCGTCCGCGTGGACCGTGACCCCGGCCTCGGCCAGCGCGTCCAGGGCGCGGGGCAGGAACCGGGGGGCGATGTCCTGGTGCACCAGCAGCGTCTCCGCCGCGTTGCACACGCTCGGCCGCTGGGCCTTGGAGTTCACCAGGATCTCGACCGCCATGTCGAGGTCGGCGTCGGCGTCCACGTACACATGGCAGTTGCCGGTGCCGGTCTCGATGACCGGGACGGTGGACTCCTCGACGACCGTACGGATGAGGGAGGCGCCACCGCGCGGGATCAGCACGTCCACCAGGCCGCGGGCGCGCATCAGCTCGCGCACCGACTCCCGGCTCTCGCCCGGCACCAGCTGCACCGCGTCCGCGGGCAGCCCCGCCCCGCCGACGGCGTCGCGCAGGACCTTCACCAGTGCGGCGTTGGAGTGGGACGCCGACGAGGAGCCACGCAGCAGCACCGCGTTGCCCGACTTCAGGCAGAGCGCCGCGGCGTCCACCGTCACATTCGGCCGGGCCTCGTAGATGATCCCGACGACGCCGAGCGGAACGCGCACCTGGCGCAGGTCGATCCCGTTGGGCAGCGTGGAGCCGCGCACCACCTCGCCGACCGGGTCGGGCAGCGCGATCACGTCGCGGACATCGGAGGCGATGGCCCGCACCCGCTCGGGGGTGAGCGTCAGCCGGTCGACGATGGCATCGCTGGTGCCGGCCTCGCGGGCCCGCTCCACATCGGCCGCGTTGGCCTCCACGATCTCCTTGGTGCGCACCTCCAGGGCGTCGGCCATCGCGAGCAGCGCGTCGTCCTTGACGGCGCGCGGCAGTGGCGCGAGATCGGCGGCCGCGACCTGGGCCCGGTAGGCGGCCTGGAGGACCGGGGACTTCGGCCAGGGGTCGGTGAGCGGCGACGTGGGTGCGCTGGTCATGCCCGAAGCGTACTGAGCCGGGGGCGGAGATCCACGCACTATTCCGCAGTTCGAGATGGCATTCTCACATCTCGGCGTCGCACATCCGTCCTCAGAACGGATGCACGCCCACCGGGGAGGCCGGTGGCGGCCCGTACCCCTCCGCGACCCGATGGTGATACGTATCACGGTCGATGACCTCGAGCCCCACGATCTCCCAGGGCGGCAGCTTGGCCGAGGCCCGGTGCTCGCCCCACAGCCGCAGCGCGACCGCCGCGGCGTCATGCAGATCACGGGCCTCTTCCCAGTAGCGGATCTCGGCGTGATCGTTGGCGTAGCGGCTGGTCAGCAGGAACGGATGGTCATGGGCCAGCTGCTCGAGCGCCCTGCGGACCTCCGGCAGCGGCGCCTCGCTCCCCGAGACGCTGAGGGTGATGTGCCACAGCCGGGACGCCTCGCCACGCCCGGCATCGTGCGCCACGGCGTCGCCGGTCCCGGCGTCGCCCGCTCCGACACTGGTCAGGGTGCGCTCCGCCGCCCCTCTGGGCGACGCCCCCGGGCGCCCTCGTCTCACCGACGGCCTCCTGTAACTCGCTGCTCCGCTCACGCGCGGGCGGAGCATCTCGTGACGGTGCCATGGCCGCGGCCTTCCGCTCGGACTCCGCCGCGTCTCCCACAGCCGGCGCGCTGCCCCGCGCGACCCCGTTGAACAAAGTTGACCAGCCCACGCCCGCCCGCGGGGCGCTTTTGAGGTTTTTCGGAGGGGGGTTATTTTCCGGCGGCCGGTTCTCCCTCAGCTACCGCTGGGAGGTGCCCCGCGAGGGTGCCCGCGCCGCCGGAGCGGCTCAGTCCAGGACGACGAGGTCGTCGCGGTGGACCACCTCGCGTTCATAGGCCGGACCGAGCTCGCGGGCCAGGTCCCTGGTCGAGCGGCCGATCAGCTGCGGGATCTCCTTGGCGTCGAAGTTGACCAGTCCACGGGCCACGGGACGGCCCTCGGTGTCCCTCAGCTCGACCGGGTCACCGGCGGTGAACTCGCCCTCCACGGCCGCGATCCCCGCGGGCAGCAGCGAGGTGCGGCGCTCCACGACGGCCCGTACCGCGCCGTCGTCCAGGGTGAGGGCGCCACGTGGCGCGGAGGCGTGGGCGAGCCAGAGCAGCCGGTTCGCCGAGCGGCGGCCGGTGCGGTGGAAGAACGTGCCCGTACGGCGGCCGAGCAGGGCGTCCCCGGCCCGGCTGGCGGAGGTGAGCACCACCGGGACCCCGGCCGCGGTGGCGATCCGGGCCGCCTCGACCTTGGTGACCATGCCACCGGTGCCCACCCCGGAGCGGCCCGCGCTGCCGATGGAGACGCCGTCCAGGTCCCGGGGGCCCCGGACCTCGTCGATCCGGGAGGTGCCGGGGGTCCTGGGGTCCCCGTCGTACAGGCCGTCCACATCGGAGAGCAGCACCAGCAGATCCGCCCGGACGAGATGGGCGACCAGGGCCGCGAGCCGGTCGTTGTCACCGAACCGGATCTCGTCCGTGGCCACCGTGTCGTTCTCGTTGACGATCGGCAGCGCGCCCATGGCCAGCAACTGGTCCAGGGTGCGGGTGGCGTTGCGGTAGTGGCCGCGGCGGCTGGTGTCGTCCGTGGTGAGCAGCACCTGGCCGACCCGGCGGCCGTAGCGCGCGAAGGAGGCCGTGTAGCGGGCCACCAGGAGCCCCTGTCCGACGCTCGCGGCCGCCTGCTGGCGGGCGAGATCGCGGGGGCGCCGGTCCAGGCCCAGCGGCGCCAGCCCGGCGGCGATGGCGCCGGAGGAGACCAGGACTATCTCCTTGCCGTTCGCGCCGCCCTTACCGTCGTCACCCTTACCGTCACCGCCCTTACGGTCGCCGTTCCTGCCGCCGCCGCCCTTACCGTCGCCGTCGAGCACCTTGGCGAGCACGTCGACCAGCGCGTCCACACGGTCCGCGTCCAGGCCCCCCGCCGCGGTGGTGAGGGAGGACGAGCCGACCTTGACCACGATCCTGCGGGCGGCGGCCACCTCGTCCCGTACCGCCGACCCGTCCTGCTCCGCCACGCCGCTCCCTCGTTCGTCCCCGGCCCATCACACGCCCAAGAAACGCATGCCTTACACACTCATCATGACAAGGGGGCAATCTACGACAGTCGGTCCTCGCCCGCCTCGGCATTTCAGCCTCCGGACACCGCCCGCGCACACCGCCTCACCCACCGCCATGAGCGCCCCGCGGAGACCTCCTGGGGGACCTTTGACACCGATTGCGACCGGTTGGCACCGGCGCGGATTGTCACCGGGCGGGGCATCGGCATACGGTCAGGGGTCCCCCCAGTCCGTTGCCCTCCTGCCAGGAGCCCACCCCGTGCCCTCTGCCGGAATCGCCCCACGCCGGGTCGTACAGCTGACGGCGCTGCTCGCGATGCTCGTGTTCTTCGCCACACAGCTCGTCGGCGCCGTGCTTCCGAACGTACCGCTTTTCATCGCCGCCTCGGCGTGCGGTCTCGCGCTCGATCTCTTCTTGCAGCACAAGCAGCCCGGTCTGCTGTCGCTGCTGGGGAAGATCCGCCTCGACGTCACGGTGCGCCAGCTGTTCCGCGACATGCTCATCATGGTCGGGCTGCTGCGCATCGAGGGCATCAACCCCCTGCACGAACAGGCGCCCCTGACCGTGGGGCTGCTGCTCTTCTACCTGGTGCACTTCGCCTGCCAGGCGGCGGCCATCCTGGTCCGCCGGACCCGGCAGCTGCCGTTCGTCACGCGCAACATCGACGCGTCCGCGCTGCGCCTGAACGAGGCCCCGCCGCGGCTGTTCGCCCGTCAGCACGGGCGCCGTCTGCTGCGGCTGGCCGCGCCGGTCACCGCCGGTCTGCTGATCACCGCCGCCACCAAGGACGCCGTCTGGGGCGGCGTCGGCCTGACGATCGCGCTGCTGATCAGCATCGGCGGCACGGCCCACCTCGCCAGCTGGCTGCTGCCGCGCAAGCGCGTGGCGAACGAGGCCACGGCCCTGCGCTGGCTGGACCAGTGGCTGGCCGACTACCAGCCGACCGTGGGCATGTACTTCTCCGGCGGCAACTCCTCGGCGTACCAGGCGAACATGTGGCTCTCCACGCTCGCCGCGCTCGACGGCAAGCCGATCATCGTGCTCCGTGAGCGGTTCATGGTGCAGAAGATCGAGGCGACGGACGTACCGATCATCTGCCTCCCCAAGGTCGCGCATCTGATGCGGCTGGAGCACTCGACGCTCAAGGTGCTGCTGCACCCGGCGAACTCCGGCAAGACCTCGCAGGTGCTGCGCATCCCCTCGATCAAGCACGCGTTCATCAACCACGGCGAGAGCGACAAGCTCTCCAGCTGCAACCCGTACGCCAAGGCGTACGACGAGGTGTGGGTCGCGGGCCCGGCGGCGCGCGAGCGCTACCAGCTCGCCGACATCGGCGTCGAGGACAAGGACGTCGTGGAGGTCGGCCGGCCGCAGCTGGCCCCCATCCGCCCCTACGCGGGCGTGCCCACCGGTGAGTTGACGACGGTGCTGTACGCGCCGACCTGGGAGGGCTGGGACGGGAACCCCGGCAACACCTCGGTGATCCTGGCCGGTGAGAACATCGTCCGCGAGCTGCTCGCCGACCCCAAGGTGCGCCTGCTGTACAAGCCGCACCCCATGACCGGCTCCGTGGACCCGCGCGCGGGCCGCGCCAACGACCGCATCAAGGCGATGATCGCCGAGGCGAACACCAAGCGCGGCGGCGACCGTCCCGGCGCGGAGGCCGCCGCCGAGCTGGCCCGGTGCGCCGATGAGCTCAACCGGCTCACCAGCACCTCCTTCCGCCCCAGCGCGGACGAGATCGAGCGCATGAAGCTCCAGGGGGCCCCGGACGGCGACCGCGCGGCGGCCACCGCCGCGGCCACCGCCGCCTGGGAGAGCGCCTACTGGGCCTCGCTGCCGGTCTGGGAGCACCAGATCATCACCGGTCCGCGTCCGGCGATCTTCACCTGCTTCAACCAGGCCGACGTGCTGATCAGCGATGTCTCCAGCGTGGTCTCGGACTACCTGACGAGCGAGAAGCCGTACGCCGTGGCGAACACCAGCGGGATGACGGAGGAGGAGTTCCGGGCGGGCTTCCCGACCGTGCGCGCCGCCACGATCCTCACGCCGGAAGCCGCGGGCGTGACCGGACTGCTGGAAGCGGTCCGCGAACCCGAGAAGGACACCCTCGCGGGCGCCCGTGCCGAGCTGAAGGTGCATCTGCTCGGCCCGTCCGACCCGCCGTCGCTGGTGCGCTTCGACCAGGCCACGCAGGATCTGTGCCGCAAGGCCGACGAGCGCCGGGCCCGGATGGCCACCCGGCTCGCCGACGAGATCCCCTCGCAGCGCGAGGCCCGGGACGCGGCGGAGGAGATGGAGCTGGAGTCCGGCTCGGCGGAGCCGGAGGAGACCGCGACGGTCTGACGTCAGACGGTCCGACGTCAGACAGACGGTCTGACGTCCGGCGTTCCGAACCGACGGCAGGCACCGAGAGCGTGGCGAAGGGCCCGGGAGATCCCTCCCGGGCCCTTCGCCGTGCCACCTGCCGCGCGGCGCCGAGAAGCCCGCTCAGAGCCCGTGCGGGTGCCCCGGAGCGCCCAGGGAGCGTCCAGGACACGCAGGGGCGGCGTCCAGGAAGCGCAGGGGCGCCCGGCTACGGCCGTGCGGCCCTCAGAACGGCTTGAACGTGTCGAACTCCTCGTCCGCCTCGTCCCGCTCGGCATCCCGGTCCCGCCGCCGCTGCGCCGCCGGGCGCGGGGTGTCGAAGCGGTGGTCCTCGCCACGGCGGCCCAGCATCTCCGCGCCGGTCGCGAGGCTCGGCTCCCAGTCGAAGACGACCGCGTCGTCCTCGGGGCCGATGACGACCTCGTCGCCCGAGTGGGCGCCCGCCTTCATCAGCTCCTCCTCGACGCCGAGGCGCGCCAGGCGGTCGGCGAGGTAGCCCACGGCCTCGTCGTTGGCGAAGTCGGTCTGGCGGACCCAGCGTTCGGGCTTCTCGCCCAGCACGCGGTAGAAGCCCTCCTCGGCGACGACCCTGAAGCCCGCGTCGTCCACGGCCTTCGGCCGGATGACGATCCGGGTCGCCTCCTCCTTCGGCTTCGCCTCCCGCGCCTCCGCGACGATCTTCGCCAGGGCGAAGGACAGCTCCTTGAGGCCGAGATGGGCGACCGCCGAGGCCTCGAGGACCTGGTAGCCGCGGGCCTCCAGATCGGGCCGGATGATGTCGGCGAGGTCCTTGCCGTCGGGGATGTCGACCTTGTTGAGCACGACGACCCGCGGCCGGTCGTCCAGACCGCCGTACTGGGCCAGCTCCGCCTCGATGACGTCGAGGTCGGTCAGCGGATCGCGCTCGGACTCCAGCGCCGCGGTGTCCAGCACGTGCACCAGCACCGAGCAGCGCTCGACATGGCGCAGGAACTCCAGGCCGAGGCCCTTGCCCTGGCTGGCGCCGGGGATCAGACCGGGGACGTCGGCGATGGTGTAGACGGTCGAACCGGCCGTGACCACACCGAGGTTGGGCACCAGCGTGGTGAACGGATAGTCGGCGATCTTCGGCTTGGCCGCCGAAAGCACCGAGATCAGCGAGGACTTGCCGGCGCTCGGGTAGCCGACGAGGGCCACGTCCGCGACGGTCTTGAGCTCCAGGATGACGTCGCCGGAGTGGCCCGGCTCGCCCAGCAGCGCGAAGCCGGGGGCCTTGCGGCGGGCCGAGGCGAGCGCGGCGTTGCCGAGGCCGCCGCGGCCGCCCTGGGCGGCGATGTAGGTGGTGCCCTGCCCGATCAGATCGGCCAGGACGTTGCCCCGCTTGTCGAGGACGACGGTGCCGTCCGGGACCGGCAGGACCAGGTCGGTGCCGTCCTTGCCGGAGCGGTTGCCGCCCTCTCCGGGCTTGCCGTTGGTGGCCTTGCGGTGGGGGCTGTGGTGGTAGTCGAGCAGGGTGGTGACGGACTGGTCCACGACCAGGATCACATCGCCGCCCCGGCCGCCGTTGCCGCCGTCCGGTCCCCCGAGCGGCTTGAACTTCTCGCGGTGCACGGAGGCGCAGCCGTGGCCTCCGTTACCCGCGGCGACATGCAGTTCGACGCGGTCCACGAAGGTGGTCATGACGGGTGCCTCCAGTTACATACGGGTTCGGGGATGTTCTGATGTGCCTCACGCTCGTAACGCGCCGAGGGCGGACCCGCTTCCCGTCACGGGAAGAGCGGTCCGCCCTCGGAAAAGGCTGTGCGATATCGCCCGGGCTGATTACTCAGCGACCGGAACGATGTTCACGACCTTGCGGCCACGGCTGGTGCCGAACTGCACCGCACCGGCGTCCAGCGCGAACAGCGTGTCATCGCCGCCGCGGCCGACACCCGTGCCCGGGTGGAAGTGCGTGCCGCGCTGGCGGACCAGGATCTCACCCGCGTTGACGACCTGGCCGCCGAAGCGCTTGACGCCGAGCCGCTGGGCATTGGAGTCGCGACCGTTCCGAGTGGACGATGCGCCCTTCTTGTGTGCCATCTCTTCTCAGTCCCTTACTTCGCAGCCTGGTCGATGCCGGTGATCTTCAGCGCGGTGTGCAGCTGACGGTGGCCGATCCGCTTCCGGTAACCGGTCTTGTTCTTGTACTTCAGGATGTCGATCTTGCCACCCTTGTGGTGGTCGACGACCTCGGCGTGAACCTTCACACCGGCCAGGACCCACGGGTCGCTGGTGACGGCATCGCCGTCGACAACGAGCAGAGTGGAAAGCTCGACGGTGTCGCCGACCTTGTTGCCGGCCAGACGGTCGACCTCGATGACATCGCCCACGGCCACCTTCTGCTGGCGGCCGCCGGTGCGCACGATTGCGTACACGCGGTTCTCACTCTCTCGCTAGAAAACGGACCTCTGATGCCAGCCGCCCAACACGGCCCACAAGGGTCGTGACAACCGAGTGATCATGCGATTCACCATCGGCCGAACGGCCTCTTCCGGCGAAGCGGAAGGGACGTGCTCAGGGGTTTGGCGTACAGACGCCGAGGGTCAAGGCTACCAGAGCCCGAAGGGCACACTGTCACGCGACAGTGTGCCCTCCCGGTCGGCCGGATGGCGGCCGGGTCAGTCGTCGGCGGCGGCCGAGACCGACTGCGGAGTCTGCTGCTCCGCCGCCGCGGTCTTCTTCGCCGCCGTCTTCTTGGCGGTCGTCTTCTTGGCCGTGGTCTTCTTGGCGGCCGTCTTCTTCGCCGCCGTCTTCTTCTCAGCGGTCTTCTTGGCCGCCGTCTTCTTGGCGGGAGCCTTCTTGGCCGCCTTACGGGCGGTCTTCTTCGCCGGTGCCGCGGCCTCGGCCTCGGCCTCACCCTCGGCGGACGCGCTCTCGGACGCCGCCTCCGGCTCGGGCTTCGACCCGGACTCCGGCTCGGGCTTCGACCCCGACTCCGGCTCGGGCTCCAGCTCCGACTCCGCGGAAGACCCGCTCACGACCACCACGGCCGCGTCCTCGGAACCCGTCGGCGAGCCCGCGGGGGCGCTCACCTTACGGGTCGCACGGCGCCGCGTACGCGGCGCGGGAACGCCCTCGAGCGGGGCCGGCTCCTCGACGGGAGCGGCGGCGGGGGCCTCGGCGGCCGCCTCCGGCTCCGTCCGGGCCGCCTCCCGACGCTCGTCGGCCACCACGACCACCACGCCCTCCGGCTCCTTGGCGGCCTTCGGGGCGCCCGCCGGGGCGGACACCTTACGGGTGGCACGGCGGCGCGTACGCCCACGGGTCGCGGCGGCCTCGGCCTCCGCGGCGCTGCTGTAAAGCTCCTCGTCGGCCGCGAAGACCGGCTCGGGCAGCGGCTTGGGCTGGGTGGCCTCCGCCGCGATCTCGGCCGCCGCCTCGGTGACGTCCTCGGACTCCGCCTCGGCTTCGGCCTCGGCCTCGGCCGCAGCGGCGGCGGCCCGCTCCTGCTGCTGAGCGGCACCGGCGGCGGACTTCTTCTTCTTGCGCTTGCCGCCACCGCCACCGGCGGACGACGCCTGGTCCATGTGGACGATCACGCCGCGGCCGTTGCAGTGCACACAGGACTCGGAGAAGGACTCCAGCAGCCCCTGGCCGACCCGCTTACGGGTCATCTGGACCAGGCCGAGCGAGGTGACCTCCGCCACCTGGTGCTTCGTACGGTCCCGGCCCAGGCACTCCAGCAGCCGCCGCAGCACCAGATCGCGGTTGGACTCCAGCACCATGTCGATGAAGTCGATCACGATGATGCCGCCGAGGTCGCGCAGCCGCAGCTGGCGCACGATCTCCTCGGCCGCCTCCAGGTTGTTCCTGGTGACCGTCTCCTCGAGGTTGCCGCCCTGGCCGGTGAACTTGCCGGTGTTGACGTCGATGACGACCATCGCCTCGGTCCGGTCGATCACCAGCGAGCCGCCGCTGGGCAGCCAGACCTTGCGGTCCAGCGCCTTCATCAGCTGCTCGTCGATCCGGTAGGTGGCGAAGACATCGACGTCCGAGGTCCACTTCTGGAGCCGGTCCGCGAGGTCGGGCGCCACGTGCGAGACATAGCCGTGGATGGTCTCCCAGGCGTCGTCACCGCTGACGATGACCTTGGAGAAGTCCTCGTTGAAGATGTCGCGGACGACCCGGACGGTCATGTCGGGCTCGCCGTAGAGCAGCGACGGGGCGTTACCGCTCTTCGCCTTCTTCTTGATCTCCTCCCACTGCGCCTGCAACCGGGCGACATCGCGGGACAGCTCGTCCTCACTCGCACCCTCGGCGGCGGTACGGACGATCACGCCCGCGTCCTCGGGGACGATCTTCTTGAGAATCTGCTTCAGCCGGGCCCGCTCGGTGTCGGGCAGCTTGCGGCTGATCCCGGTCATCGAGCCCTCGGGCACATACACCAGGTAGCGGCCGGGCAGGGAGACCTGGCTGGTCAGCCGGGCGCCCTTGTGGCCGATCGGGTCCTTGGTGACCTGCACCAGCACGGACTGGCCGGACTTCAGGGCGGTCTCGATGCGGCGCGGCCCGCCTGAGAGCCCCAGCGCCTCGAAGTTCACCTCACCCGCGTACAGCACGGCGTTGCGGCCCTTGCCGATGTCGACGAAGGCGGCCTCCATCGACGGCAGCACGTTCTGGACCTTGCCCAGATAGACGTTGCCGACGTAGCTGGTGGCCTGCTCCTTGTTGACGAAGTGCTCGACGAGGACGTTGTCCTCCAGCACCCCGATCTGGGTGCGATCGCCGTTCTGCTGGACGACCATGACCCGCTCGACCGCCTCACGGCGGGCCAGGAACTCGGCCTCGGTGATGATCGGCACACGGCGGCGGCCCTGCTCACGGCCCTCGCGACGGCGCTGCTTCTTGGCCTCCAGACGCGTCGACCCCTTGATCGACTGCACCTCGTCGGCGCCGGACTCGGCTTCCTTGGCGCGCCGCTCCCGCGGCTCGCGGACCTTGACGACCGTGCGCTCCGGGTCGTCACCGGCGGCCTCGGTCTCGGCTGCATCGCCACTGCGACGGCGGCGGCGACGGCGGCGACGGCTGCTGCTGGAGCCGCCGGGCTCACCGGCCTCGGCGCCCGACTCGTCCCGGCCCTCGCCCTGCTCCTCGGCGCCCTCGCCCTCGGCGGCCGACTCGTCCTCGTACCGCTCACCGGCCTCGGAACGCCCCTCGGCGCCCTCGGCCTCGGCGGTCTCGCCACGACGGCGACGCCGACCGCCACGGCGGCGGCGACGGGCCGGGCGGTCGCCCGACTCCTCCTCGCCGGACTCGCCCTCGGGCTGACCGGCCTCGGCCTCCGTCTCGCCCTCCTCGGTGGCCTCGGGCTCCTCTGCGGCCTCCGGCTGCTCCTCGGCGGGCGCGGCGCCACGGCGGCGGCGCCGGCGGCGGCCGGCGGGCGCCTCGGGCTCGACGGCCTCGGCCGTCGGCTGCTCCTCGTCCTCCTCCTCGGGCTCCTCCAGCGCGGCGGCGGCCTCGGCGGCGGCGCTCTCCGGCGTCTGGAAGACCGGCTCGGTGAAGACGGGTGCCTGGAACACGGCCGTGGGCGGGCGGACCGCCCGGCGCCGCGAACGGGGCGCGGGCTCCGGCTCGGACGCGGCCTCGGCGGCCGGGGCCTCGCCCTCGGCGGCCTGCGGCTCCTGAGCGCCGCCCGGCTCCTCGGCGGCGGGTGCGGTGCTCCGGGTGGCGCGGCGGCGGGTGCGGGCGCGCGGCGCCTCGTCCTCGGCCCGCGTACCGGTGGTCTCCTCGGCGCTCTCGCCGCGCTGCTCGGCGGCGGGCTCCTCGGCGGCCTCGGCCTGCGGCGCGCCCTCGGGGGCGGCGGCCTTACGGGTCGCACGACGACGCGTACGGGCGGGAGCCGGGGGCACGATCTCGGCCTCGGCCTCCGCAGCCGCCTCGGACTCCTGAGACTCTTCGAGCTCCTCCGCCGCCTCCAACGCCACGACCTCCGACTCCGCGGGGGCACCGGCCGGAGCGGTCACCTTACGGACCGCACGGCGACGCGTACGGGCACGCGGGGCCTCATCGGTCTGGGCATCGGCTGCGACTGCGGCTGGGGCCGTGGCCTCGTCACCACCGCCACCAGCGGCCGCCGCAGACGACGCGTCCGCGTCGGCGGCCTCGGCCTGCGGCGCGCCCTCGGGGGCGGCGGCCTTACGGGTCGCACGACGACGCGTACGGGCGGGAGCCGGGGGCACGATCTCGGCCTCGGCCTCCGCAGCCGCCTCGGACTCCTGAGACTCTTCGGGCTCCTCCGCCGCCTCCGACGCCACGACCTCCGCGGCCTCCGACTCCGCGGGGGCACCGGCTGGAGCGGTCACCTTACGGACCGCACGGCGACGCGTACGAGCGGGCGGAGCGGCCTCTGCGGCGGCCTCCACCACGGGCTCCGCCACAGGCTCGGCGGCGGCCTCGGTCTCCTCGCCGCCACGCCCGGCGTCGGCCGGGACCACGGTCTCCGCGGTCTCCGGCGAACCCGCCGGGGCGGTCGCCTTGCGGGCGACCCGGCGCCGCGTACGGGCGGGCGGAGCGGCGGATTCGGTGTTGGCCCCGGAGGTGTCGGACCCAGAGGTGTCGGACCCGGATACGGATCCACTCGCGGTGGCCATGGCGGCACCGGCGGCGACGGGCTCGGAAGCGGCCTCGGCGGCGGCGAAGGCACCGGTCTGCTCAGCGGCTATGGCCGGTACCGAGGCCGTGGTGACCTCGGCCTCGCTCACCGCGCCGGGCGGCGGACCGGCCGGCCGGGAGGCCGCGCGACGGCGGCGCGGCGGCAGCGTGTCGCTGGGCGTGTTCTCGATGGGTTCCCCGGGTACCGCGGCACGCGGCGCGGATGACCCCAGGGGCTGGACAGGTTGGGTCGGCTCAATAGGTTCGAGCATGCGGGCGTTTCTCCCGTCACGCTCCCGGGCGCCGCGCCTGCTTCCGGCCGGCCACCCGCGCACTGTGCGCGGGTGCCGCCGTCCGGGGCGCGGTCGCCGCACGGGAGCTGTCGTCTCGCTCGCCGGGACCGGATCTGTCGGGACCGGCGAAAGTCTTCTGGTCAGTGCGCCAGCCGGACCCGGGTGGCTCCCAAGTGCGTCGGCGGCGCATCGACGGCGGCCCTACGCGGGACCTTCCGGCGCCATCGCGGCGGTCAGCTCGGCGGCCGTGGTTGGAGCGGCCTGAGCTGCCTCGCGATCGGGCGCGAGCGGGTCGGTCACCGTGCCGGACTCCTCATCGAGCAGCCCCTGCGCCAGCCTGGTCACCGCTGCGGGGACCGGCGGCGCCAGGTCGGCCGTGGCGCGGAGACCGGACAGGACGTCGTCGGGTCGCACGGCAGGTGTCAGATGCCGTACCACCAGGCGCAGTATCGCACAGCCACCGTCGCCGGGCCTATCGGCCCGAGCCGGAATCGTCTCCAGCCGGGCCACCGCGGCACGGGCATCGAAGGTTCGCAACCCGTTTTTCGTCCGGCGTTCCACCTCGACCGTGTCGGCCTCCAGGAAGGCCGTGACGGCCCGCTCGGCGTCCGCCGTGGCGACCTGGTCGAGCCGGATCTCCCATACGGACGCCTGGAGCCGGTCGGCGAGCCCGGAGGTGCGGGCCTCCACGGACTCGATCACATCGAGGCCCGCGGGCAGCGACTCGTCGAGGACCGCCCGCAGCTTCTCGGGGTCGCGCGCCTCGGTCAGCTGGATCTCCAGGTACTCCGCCTCGCTGCCGGTGCCGGTGGGTGCGGCATTGGCATAGGACACCTTCGGATGCGGGGTGAACCCCGCCGAGTACGCCATCGGCACCTCGGCGCGGCGCAGCGCCCGCTCGAAGGCGCGCTGGAAGTCGCGGTGGCTGGTGAACCGGAGGCGGCCGCGCTTGGTGTAACGCAAACGGATGCGCTGCACCGCGGGTGCGGGCGGCGGGCCTTCGGGCTGTCGCTTGCCCAGGGGACTGTCTCCTTGTACTTCCTTGCCGTCGAACACCAGGGCCATGGGGCCCCGGTGTCTTCCAGCCTACTTTGTGGGCGGCGCGGGCGGCCCGGTGACGGAGGGCCGCCGGACGGCTACGTCACCGCCGGACCGGCCACGTCACCGTCCGACCGCCATGCCACCGGCGTACGGCTACCCGCCGTATCCGGCTACTTCACCGACAGCGGCAGCAGCTTCCGTCCGGTGGGGCCGATCTGGATCTCGGTCTGCATCTGCGGGCAGACGCCGCAGTCGAAGCAGGGCGTCCAGCGGCAGTCGTCGACCTCGGTCTCGTCGAGGGAGTCCTGCCAGTCCTCCCACAGCCAGTCCTTGTCGAGGCCCGAGTCGAGGTGGTCCCAGGGCAGGACCTCCTCGTAGGTGCGCTCGCGCGTGGTGTACCAGTCGACGTCGAGGCCGAAGTCGGGCAGGGTCCGCTCGGCGCACTCCATCCACCGGTCGTAGCTGAAGTGCTCGCGCCAGCCGTCGAAGCGGCCACCGTCCTCGTAGACGGCGCGGATGACCGCGCCCACCCGGCGGTCGCCGCGCGAGAGCAGGCCCTCGACGATGCCGGGCTTGCCGTCGTGGTAGCGGAAGCCGATTGAGCGGCCGTACTTCTTGTCGCCGCGGATCTTCTCGCGCAGCTTCTCCAGCCGGGCGTCGGTCTCCTCGGCGCTCAGCTGCGGGGCCCACTGGAAGGGGGTGTGCGGCTTGGGGACGAAACCGCCGATGGAGACCGTGCAGCGGATGTCGTTCTTGCCGGAGACCTCGCGGCCCTTGGCGATGACCTTGGTGGCCATGTCGGCGATCTGGAGCACGTCGTCGTCGGTCTCGGTGGGCAGACCGCACATGAAGTACAGCTTCACCTGCCGCCAGCCGTTGCCGTACGCGGTGGCCACCGTACGGATGAGGTCTTCTTCCGAGACCATCTTGTTGATGACCTTACGGATGCGCTCACTGCCGCCCTCGGGGGCGAAGGTGAGGCCCGAGCGGCGCCCGTTGCGGGTCAGCTCGTTGGCGAGGTCGATGTTGAAGGCGTCCACCCGGGTCGACGGGAGGGACAGGCCGATCTTGTCCTCCTCGTACCGGTCGGCGAGGCCCTTGGCGATGTCGCCGATCTCGGTGTGGTCGGCGGAGGACAGCGACAGCAGGCCGACCTCCTCGAAGCCGGTGGACTTCAGCCCCTTGTCGACCATCTCGCCGATCCCGGTGATCGACCGCTCGCGCACCGGGCGGGTGATCATGCCCGCCTGGCAGAAGCGGCAGCCCCGGGTGCAGCCGCGGAAGATCTCCACCGACATCCGCTCATGGACGGTCTCGGCCAGCGGCACCAGCGGCTGCTTGGGATAGGGCCACTCGTCGAGGTCCATGACGGTGTGCTTGGACACCCGCCACGGCACGCCCGAGCGGTTCGGCACCACGCGCGAGATCCGCCCGTCGGCCAGGTACTCCACGTCGTAGAACTTCGGAACGTAGACGCTGCCGGTGCGGGCGAGACGGAAGAGCAGCTCATCGCGGCCGCCGGGACGGCCCTCGGCCTTCCAGGCGCGGAGGATCCCGGTCATGTCGAGAACGGCCTGCTCACCGTCGCCGATCACCGCGCAGTCGATGAAGTCGGCGATCGGCTCGGGGTTGAACGCGGCGTGGCCGCCCGCGACCACCACGGGGTGGTCCTCGGTGCGGTCCACGGCGTCCAGGGGGATACCGGCGAGGTCCAGCGCGGTGAGCAGGTTGGTGTACCCCAGCTCGGTGGAGAAGGAGACGCCGAGGAAGTCGAACGCGGACACCGGGCGGTGCGAATCCACGGTGAACTGCGGCACCTTGTGCTCGCGCATCAACTCCTCGAGGTCCGGCCACACGCTGTAGGTGCGCTCGGCGAGCACGCCCTCGCGCTCGTTGAGGACCTCGTAGAGGATCATGACGCCCTGGTTGGGGAGCCCGACCTCGTAGGCGTCCGGGTACATGAGCGACCAGCGGACGTCGCACGCCTCCCACGCCTTGACGGTGGAGTTCAGCTCACCGCCTACGTACTGGATGGGCTTCTGCACATGCGGCAGCAGGGCCTCGAGCTGTGGGAAGACCGACTCGACAGACATCGCGGACTTTCGTGAAGCTGACAGGGGTGACCCTCAAGCGTACCTGCCCCGCCGGGCGCCCTCGCCACGGATCAGGTCTCGCGGCCCGTTCGGTCACGGCTCCAGGCCCGCCCGGTGCTTCTTGCGCGAGGTCTCGGCCCACAGGCCCGGCAGCTCACGCTCGCGGGCGGCCGCCCGCGCCTCCTCGCGCCCGTAGAGCAGCCCGAACGTGAAGACGCTCTCACCCGCGCCGTGCGCCTCGACGGCCAGCTCGCGCAGCGCCTCCCGGGCGACCACGCTGTCCTGGTGGTCACCGAGCAACTCCTGCACCTCGGCCATCAGCTCGGCGAACGCCTTGGCGGGCTTCCCGAGCACCGGGCGGGCGACCTCGGCCGCGTAACGGGCGCGTTTGGCGTCCTTACGGCCCTCATGAAGGGTGACGTCGCGGTCCGGCCCGGCAGGTGTGGCGAGGGCGGCCTCGATGCGGCCGGCGAGCCGCTCGTAGTCGCCCAGCACGGCCTTCGGAATCGCCTCGGCCCACGGCCGGGCGGCGGCGGGGCGCAGCGGTGGGTCGGCCAGAAGCGCGTCGAGGGCGTCCAGGAGCGCGAGATAGCGGTCACCGTCCAGCACGCCGAGGAGCCGCTCGCGCGAGCCGCCCCGGCGCGCGTGCGACCAGACGCGCAGCCGGGCGGCCACGGGGCCGAGCCGCAGCTCGACGGGCACTTCGCCGAGCCGCTCGCCGAGGCGCGCGGTGAGCACTTCGCGGTCCCGGTCGACGCCGAGCTCGGCGGCCAGCCATTTCAGCTCGGCGTCGATGGGGTCGGTGACGGTCCGGTCCAGGACCCCGCGGTACGAGCGGAAGGCGCTGCGCATCCGGCGGGTGGCCACGCGCATCCGGTGGACCGAGTCGGGGGTCTCCAGGCGTACGGCGGGGTCGAGCGTGACGATCGCGATGACCTGACGGCGCAGATAGCCCAGCACCACGTCGCCGGAGGTGGCCTTCTTGGGCTTGATTCCCTTCTCCCGCCGCTCCTTCGGAGGCTTCGCCGGCCCCGCTGGCCCCTTCTGCTTCCCGGCCTTCTCACCGCGCCGGTCCGGGTCGGTCTCCGCCAGCGCTCTGGCCAGCTTCGAGGGGGCGGCCGACCGCCGCAGCCCCGCGTCCGCGAGATGCGGCTCCAGTGTGTCCAGCAGCGCCGGGTCGCCGCCCTCCGCCAATTCCACCTCGGCCTCGGCCCAGCGCACCGGCTCCCCGGGCTCCGGTGCGAGCCGCCGCGCCGTGACGCGGTCGGCGGACAGCTCGGCGAGCGGCACTCCGCCGGCGTCCACCAGGTGCTTGACATGCCGCTCGGACAGCAGATGGACGAGCGGCACCAGCGCGGCGCCGCGCGTGCGGGAGCGTACGAGTCCGGCCAGCTTGGCGGGCAGCGTGTCCGAGAGCGGGGCGCGGATCTCGTCCCGCGTGTCCGGGCCCACGGGCAGCTTGAGATGCCATCCCTCGTCACCGCCGGTGCGTCGGCGCAGCGTGATGCCGTCGGCCGCGAGCCGCAGATCGGGGGTGTCGTAGTACGTGGCGTCGAGCGTGACGACGCCCTGGTCCGTCACGCCCGCGACCTCGGCGACCCCGGTCAGGTCCGGCAGCCCGCCATCCTCGGTGGCTTCGTACTTACGCTCGATCTCCCGCGCCATGTCCACCATGACCCGAATGTAATCCCCTGAGACCTCCGAAGGGGAGGCCTGCCGGACGGATCAGGCCGATACGGGCCTTTGCACCCGGATCGACTGGAGCAGCCCGATCGCGATCCATACGGCGAACATCGAGGACCCGCCGTAGGAGACGAACGGCAGCGGCAGACCGGCCACCGGCATGATGCCCAGCGTCATCCCGATGTTCTCGAACGACTGGAAGGCGAACCAGGCGATGATCCCGGCCGCGACGACGGTCCCGTACAGCTCAGTGGTGTCGCGCGCGATCCGGCAGGCGCGCCACAGCACGACCCCCAGCAGCAGGATGATCAGGCCCGCGCCGAGGAAGCCCAGCTCCTCCCCCGCGACCGTGAAGACGAAGTCGGTCTGCTGCTCGGGGACGAACTGACCGGTGGTCTGGGTGCCGTGGAAGAGCCCCTTGCCGGTGAGCCCGCCCGAGCCGATCGCGATGCGCGCCTGGTTGGTGTTGTAGCCGACCCCGGCCGGGTCGAGCGCGGGGTTGGCGAAGGCGGCGAAGCGGTCGATCTGGTACTGGTCGAGGACGTGCAGCTGCCAGACGAGCAGCGCGCCCACCACGGCCGTGAGGATGAGCCCCGCGATCCAGCGGTTGGACGCGCCGGAGGAGAGCAGCACGGCGAGCACGATCATCGCCATGACCATCACCGAGCCGAGGTCCGGCATCAGCAGCACGATCGCGATGGGCAGCCCGGCCAGGCCGAGCGCCTGGACGACGGTGCGGTGGTCGGGGTTGAGCCGGTCGCCCGCGTCCACGCGCGCGGCCAGCAGCATCGCCATCCCCAGGATGATCGTGATCTTGGCGAACTCACCCGGCTGGAGGGAGAATCCGCCGCCGATCACGATCCACGCGTGGGCGCCGTTGATCGTCGAGCCCAGCGGGGTGAGCACGGCGAGGACGAGGATGACGGACAGCCCGTAGAGGACCGGGACCGCGCCGCGCAGGGTGCGATGGCCCAGCCAGATGGTGCCGATGGCGAGCAGCAGCCCGATGCCGGTGTTGAGGGCGTGCCGGACCAGGAAGTAGTACGGGTCGCCCTGGTTCAGCTCGGTGCGGTTGCGGGTGGCGGAGTAGACGAGCGCCCCGCCGATCGCGGACAGGGCCAGCGCGGTGAGCAGCAGCACCCAGTCGAGGCGGCGGACGACCGAGTCGCGCGCCATGAGCTTGCTCCAGGCGCCGCGCTCCGGGGTGAAGCGGCGGACGGAGTAGCCATGCGTGGACGCGCTCATGAATCGGCTCCCCGCCGCCGCTCCCGCGCGGCCGCCTCGAACTGCTTGCCGAGCGGCTGGGACTCGATGGAGCCGTCCGACGAGATCTTCGGCAGTTCGGCCTGCGGCTGGGGCAGCAGCGCCTTCTTCTTGTCGATGCCGCCCTTGGCGTCGACCCCGTACAGCGCGTTGTAGATCTTGCGCACGGCGGGGCCGGAGGCGCCGGAGCCGGTACCACCCTGGGAGATCGTCATGACGACCGTGTAGTCCTTGGTGTACGTGGCGAACCACGAGGTGGTCTGCTTGCCGTAGACCTCCGCGGTACCGGTCTTGGCGTGCATCGGGATCTTGCTCTGCGGCCAGCCCTGGAACCGCCAGGCGGCGGTGCCCCGGGTGGCGACGCCGGCGAGCGCGCTGTCGATCTTCTCGCGGGTCTGGCCCTTCATCGGCAGCTTGCCGTGCGCCTTCGGCTTGATCTCCTGGATGTGCTTGCCGTCGGGGCTGACGATCGCCTTGCCGACGGTCGGGTCGTGGAGCGTGCCGCCGTTGCTGATGGCCGCGTAGATGGTGGCCATCTGGATCGGGGTGACGAGGGTGTCGCCCTGGCCGATGGAGTAGTTCACGGAGTCACCGGCGCGCATCTTCATGCCCTCGAGGCAGTTCTCGTAGGCGATCCGCTGACCGTAGCTCCCGTCCTTCTTACCGCTCTTGCACCAGGCGTCCTTGTTGGCCTTCCAGTAGTCCTTCTTCCACTGGCGGTCCGGGACCCGGCCGGTGACCTCGTTGGGGAGGTCGATGCCGGTCTCCTTACCGAGGCCGAACTGGTGGGCGGTCCGGTAGAACCAGTCCCCCGGCTTCTTCTTGGGCTTGTTGCCGCCGTCCTTCTTCCACTCGTCGTAGGCGATCCGGTAGAAGACGGTGTCGCAGGAGACCTCCAGCGCGCGGCCGAGGCTGATCCCGCCGTAGTTCTCGGACTCGAAGTTCTTGAAGACCTGGCTGCCGATGTTGAACGAGCTGGTGCAGGCGTAGGGGCCGTTGAAGTCGTAGCCGGCGTTGACCGCGGCGGTCGTCGGGATGACCTTGAAGATCGAGCCGGGGGCGGCCTGGCCCTGGATCGCCCGGTTGAGCAGCGGGTAGTTGGACTTCTTGCCGGTGAGCTGCTTGTAGTCCTTGCCGGAGATGCCGCCGACCCAGGCGTTGGGGTCGTACGTCGGGTTGGACGCCATGGCCACCACCCGGCCGGTCTTGGCCTCCATGACCACGACCGCGCCGGAGTCCGCCTTGTAGTTGGTGCCGGTGTTCCGGTCGTGCTGCTTGCGGGCGTCCCGCATCGCCTGGTCCAGCTCCTTCTCCGCGACGGCCTGGACCCGCGAGTCGATGCTGGTGACGACGTTGTCGCCGGGGCGGGCCCGCTGGCTCTCGCGCTGGCCGATGACCCGGCCGAGGTTGTCGACCTCGTAGCGGGTCACCCCCGCCTTGCCGCGCAGCTCGCTGTCGTACTGGCGCTCGAGGCCGTTGCTGCCGACCTGGTCGGAGCGGAGCAGGGGCGACTTGGTGTGCTCGGCCTCCTTCACCTGCTCATCGGTGACCGGGGAGAGATAGCCGAGCACCTGGGCGGCGTTGGAGCCGGCGGGCGCGGCGTAGCGGCGCACGGCGGTGGGCTCGGCGCTGATGCCGGGGAAGTCCTCTTCGCGCTCGCGGATCTGGAGCGCCTGCTTGGCGCTGGCCTCGTCGGTGATCGGGATGGGCTGGTACGGGGAGCCGTTCCAGCACGGCTGCGGGGTCTTGGCGTCGCACAGCCGGACCTTGTCCATGACGTCCTTGGGCTTCATGCCCAGGACGTCGGCGAGACGGGTGAGGACGGCCTTGCCTTCGTCCGGCATCTTCATCAGCTCGGTGCGGCTGGCCGAGACCACCAGACGGGTCTCGTTGTCGGCCAGCGGCACCCCGCGGGCGTCCAGTATCGAACCGCGCACTGCGGGGTGGACGACCTGCTGGACGTGGTTGTTGGCGGCTTCGGCGGTGTACTCGTCGCCATTGCGGATCTGGAGGTACCACAGACGTCCGCCGAGGGTCAGCAGCAGTGAGAAGACCAGGATCTGGAGGCCGACGAGCCGGATGGTGACCCGGGGGGTGCGTCCGGTCTCAGGGATATTACTCATGGCGCGTAGCGCCTCCGTTGAGGGTGGTGGCGAGCGACGGGAGGGCATTGCTCACAGGCGCTTGACCCCCTTGATGCGTGCCGTCCGGTTCTTCCCCGTGCGGGCCAGCAGCCCGCCGCGCTGGCTGCCGATCCGGGGCGCCCGGCCCGGACGCCTGAGCCGGCTCATCCGGCCGGTCCGGCCGGTGCTGACGCCGCCCGCCGTGCTGATCCAGCGGGACGGGCTCTCGCCGCCGCCCGCGCTGTCGGCCATCGGATCGTTCTCACTCCGTCTGGCGAGCCCCATGATCAGCGGCACCGTGAAGGGTGCCAGCAGCAGGTCGTAGAGGGCCGCGGTGAACAGCAGCTTGCCCAGGCCCACCTGACGGGCCGCGTCGTCGCCGACGAGGATGCCGACCCCGGCGTACAGCAGCGTGGCGCCGATGGCCGCCGCCACGACCACCAGCATCGGCCCGGTGGCCGACCTGAGCTGGCCGCTCTCCGGCTTGGCGAGCCCGGCCAGATAGCCGATGACGCAGAGCACCAGGGCATAGCGGCCCGCGGCGTGGTCGGCCGGCGGGGCGAAGTCGGCGAGCAGCCCCGCGCCGAAGCCGATGAGGGCGCCGCCGGTGTGGCCGTAGACGAGCGCGAGACCGAGCACGACGAGCAGCAGCAGGTCCGGAACGGCGCCGGGCAGTTGGAGGCGGGCCAGTACGCAGATCTGGACGACGAGGGCGAAGACCACCAGGCAGGTCGACAGGACGATCCGGTTGAGGTGCAGCATCGGTCAGCTCCTGTTGGCGGCCGGGCTGGTGGCGGTGGCGGAGGGGTTGGCCGTGACGGTGACCGTGGGCGTCGGCTTGGGCTTCGCGGGCTTGGGCGGGAGCACGCTGTCCCGCGGGTTGACCCGCGGCGGCTGGACGACGACCCCGACGATGTCCAGCTTGCTGAACCGGACGTACGGGCGCACCCGGAGCGTGCGGGTCAGATCGCCCCCGGTGGGATCGACGCCGACGACCTTGCCGACCGGGACGCCGGGGACGAACGGCTTGTCCGCCTGGGAGCCGAAGGTGACCATCCGGTCGCCCTTCTTGATCCGGGCCTTGCCGTTGAGGAGCTGCACATGGAGCGAGCGGTCGCCGCGCCCGGTGGCGAAACCGAGCTCGCCCGATCCCTCCATACGGGTGCCGACGGTGAAGTCCGGGTCGATCGCGAGCAGCACGGTGGCCGTCGAGGAGCCGACGGTGGTGACCCGGCCGACCAGCCCGTCGCCGTTGATGACGGTCATGTCGCGGCGGATGCCGTCGCCGCTGCCCATGTCGATGGTGACGGTCCAGGAGAAGCCCTGGGCGGCGCCGATGCCGATGACCTGGGCGCCCTTGATGCCGTATTGACCGGTGCCGGCGGTCTTGAGCAGCTTGTCGAGCTCGGCGGAGCGGGCGCGGTCGCGGGCGTTGTTGCCGAGCCGCTGCTTGAGCTTGGTGTTCTCCTCCTCCAGCCGGCGGACCCGGTCGTGCCGGTCGCCGGATTCCCGTACGGCCGCGACCGCGTTGCCGACCGGGTCCACGGCGGAGGCGACGCCGTCCTCCACGGGCCCGAAGACGGAAGCGGCGGCGTGCCGGGCGCCGTCGAGGGGTGAGTCCTCGCCGCCGCGGATATCCACCGTGATCAGCGCGAACGCGATGGCGACCAGCAGCACCAGGAGCAGCCGGCTCTCTCGTGTGTCCCTCACGTGCGGCGACGTGCCTTCCTCGTCGAAGTCGGACCGGCGCCGGGGATGTGATGACCGGTCGGTCCTGGGGAGCCTTATGCCTGTATATCAGCGTTCCGCCGCACGGGCAGCCAACCACCCGTACGGCCGGTCCGCCGGGTTGTCATCTGCGGGGCTGGGCGTCCAGCACCTGCTGGAGCGCCTCGAACTCCTCCACGCACTTGCCGGACCCGAGTGCGACGGAGTCCAGCGGGTCCTCGGCGATGTGGATCGGCATCCCGGTCTCGCGGCGCAGCCGCTCGTCCAGGCCGCGCAGCAGCGCACCGCCGCCGGTGAGCACGATGCCGCGGTCCATGACGTCGCCGGAGAGCTCCGGGGGGCACTTGTCGAGGGTGGTCTTGACCGCGTCGACGATCGAGTTGACCGGCTCCTCCATGGCCTTGCGGACCTCGGCGGCGGAGATCACCACGGTCTTGGGGAGGCCGCTGACGAGGTCACGGCCGCGGATCTCGGTGTGCTCCTCCTCGTCGCCCTCGTACGCCGAGCCGATGGTGATCTTGATGTTCTCGGCGGTGCGCTCGCCGAGCAGCAGGCTGTACTCCTTCTTGATGTGCTGGATGATCGCGTTGTCCAGCTCATCGCCCGCCACCCGGATGGACTGCGCGGTGACGATGCCGCCCAGCGAGATGACGGCGACCTCGGTGGTGCCGCCGCCGATGTCCACGACCATGTTGCCGGTGGCCTCGTGGACCGGAAGGCCGGAGCCGATGGCCGCGGCCATGGGTTCCTCGATGATGTGCACCTGACGGGCGCCCGCCTGGGTGGACGCCTCGATGACGGCGCGGCGCTCGACCCCGGTGATACCGGACGGCACACAGACGACCACTCGGGGCCGGGCGAGATACCGTCGCTTATGGATCTTGAGGATGAAGTACCGCAACATCCGCTCGGTGATCTCGAAGTCGGCGATAACGCCGTCCTTGAGCGGACGCACAGCGACGATGTTGCCAGGGGTGCGGCCGATCATCTTCTTCGCCTCGGCGCCCACGGCGAGAATTCCGCCGGTGTTGGTGTTGATGGCGACGACGGATGGCTCGTTGAGGACGATCCCGCGGCCCCTGACGTACACCAGCGTGTTGGCGGTCCCGAGGTCGACAGCCATGTCACGGCCGATGAACGACATGTTGTTCCCCATGAGGATACGTCAGGCCTTCCCTGCTGGAGCGATTGCTTGCTAGAGGTCGGCAGGATGGGTGTGCGCTGCGAGGCGCAGAGACTTCATCGTAGTCACGCCCGCTCGAACACGCTGCGGGGGTCCTCCGCCATTGTCAGCAGAACACGACCCCGCCTCCTCTAATGGTGACGTCGTGTCGCGGAGATGCGTTCCCCCGATCGGCTCGCATATGCCGAAGGGCGGCCGGGTAATTCGGCCGCCCCCAGGTCAGCAGGGGTGTGGCAAGCTGATGATCAAACTGATGGCCGATCAGTGACGATCGGATCGGGATCAGGCGAGCCCGGGAAAGAAAATCTTGATTTCCCGTTCGGCGGACTCCGCCGAGTCGGAGGCATGGATCAGATTTTCCCGAACGATGGTGCCGAAATCGCCACGGATGGAGCCCGGCGCCGCGGCGATCGGGTCGGTCGGCCCGGCCAGCGCCCGGACACCCTCGATCACCCGCTCGCCCTCGACCACCAGCGCCACGGCCGGACCGGAGGCCATGAACTCCACCAGCGGCTCGTAGAACGGCTTGCCGACATGCTCGGCGTAATGCTGCTCCAGGACCTCACGCTCCAGCTGACGCAGCTCGAGGGCGCTGATCGTCCAGCCCGCCTTCTTCTCGATCCGCCCCAGAATCTCGCCCACCAGTCCGCGTCGGACGGCGTCGGGCTTGAGCAGGACGAGCGTGCGCTGGCTCACGGTGCGGGCTCCTTTGGGAAAAGACATGCGGCGGGGCTGTGAGGCAGAGGCTACATGGGGGAACGACGGCCACGTCACGCAGTGTCAGGTGAGGCGGCCGAGGACGCCGCGAACCGCGCCTTGGCCTCGTCGACCTTACGGCCGAAGTGGACCGAGGCCCACCACAGCGCGGCGAAGACCGCCCCGAGGAAGAACATGGTGGGCACCACGAAACCGCTCAGCACCAGCCCGATCTGTAGGGCCCAGCCGATCTGCACCGCACCCGGACGGCTCAGCAGCCCGCACAGCAGCACACACAGCCCCATGGCGATTCCGCTGACCGTCCAGACGGTGCCCGTGGACAGCCCGGACGTCTTCATCGCGACCAGCCCGGCGAAGCCGATCACGAAGAACTCGCCGATGAGGGTGGAAGCGCACAGCGTTCGCATATCAGCCCTTTCCCAGGAGGAGCCGGGCCTCGCCGACCGTGATCACCGACCCGGTCACCAGAACGCCCGCTCCGGCGTATTCGCCCTCTTCCTCCGCCAGGGTGATGGCGGCCTCCAGAGCGTCGTCCAGCCGCGGCTCGACCTGGACCCGGTCGGAGCCGAAGACCTCGACGGCGATCGCGGCCAGCTCATCGGGGTCCATGGCACGGTGGCTGGAATTGCCGGTCACCACGACCTCCGCGAAGATCGGCTCGAAGGCTTCCAGCAGACCCCGCGCATCCTTGCCGTCACTCGCCCCGACCACGCCGATCAGCCGGCTGAAGTCGAAGGACTCGGTGACCGCCGCGGCGGCGGCACGGGCGCCCGCGGGGTTGTGCGCGGCGTCGAGCACCACGGTGGGGCTGCGGCGCACGACCTCCATCCGGCCGGGCGAGGTCACGGAGGCGAAGGCGGAGCGGATGGTGTCGATGTCGAGCGGGCGGGCGTGCTGGGAGCCGATGCCGAAGAACGCCTCCACGGCCGCCAGCGCCATCGCCGCGTTGTGCGCCTGGTGGGCGCCGTGCAGGGGGAGGAAGACATCGGTGTACTCCCCGCCGAGGCCGCGCAGGGTCAGCAGCTGGCCGCCGACCGCCACCTCCCGGGACAGCACACCGAACTCCATGCCCTCACGGGCGACCGTGGCATCCACCTCGACCGCGCGCTTGAGCACCACGGAAGCGGCCTCCACCGGCTGCTGCGCGAGCACCACGGTGGCGTCCTGCTTCACTATGCCGGCCTTCTCGACGGCGATCTGCTCCGGAGTGGTGCCGAGCCGGTCGGTGTGGTCCAGCGAGATCGGCATGATCACCGCGACGCCCGCGTCGATCACATTGGTGGCGTCCCAGGAGCCGCCCATGCCGACCTCGACCACCGCGATGTCCACCGGCGCGTCCGCGAAGGCCGCGTACGCCATACCGGTGAGCACCTCGAAGAAGGACAGCCGGTGCTCCTGCTGGGCGTCGACCATCTCGATGTACGGCCGGACGTCCTGGTACGTCTCGATGAACCGCTCGGCGGAGATCGGCGCCCCGTCCAGGCTGATCCGCTCGGTGATCGACTGGACATGGGGACTGGTGTAGCGGCCGGTGCGCAGCTCGAAGGCGCCCAGCAGCGACTCGATCATGCGGGCGGTGCTGGTCTTGCCGTTCGTACCGGTGATGTGGATCGACGGATAGGCCCGCTGCGGCGAGCCCAGGATGTCCATCAGCGACTCGATCCGCACCAGCGACGGGTCCAGCTTGGTCTCCGGCCAGCGCCTGGCCAGTTCGCCCTCCACCTCCCGCAGGGCGCGGTCCACCTCGGGGTCGGCCGGGCGGGCCGGGATGCCGTCCCCCTGCGGCGGCCCGGACTGCGCACGCAGCGTCCGGCTGCCGGCCTCGATCACCGCCAGATCGGGGTCGCGGTCGGTCTCGGCTCCGACGATCTCTTCGAACTCGTCGGACTCGTTCTGGGGGCGCTCCTCGCTCACGCCGACCAGTCTACGAGGCAGGGGTGACAACCCGGCCCAGCGCCATCCCCACCCAGGTCACGAGCCAGTATCGGCCAGAGCCGCCTTCATCATCGACTTGGCGATCGGGCCCGCCAGGCCGCCGCCTGAGATGTCGGCGCGGGCCGCGTCGCTGTCCTCGACCACCACCGCGACCGCGACCTTGTGACCGCCGCCGGCGTCCGCGTAACTGATGAACCACGCGTACGGATTGCCGCTGTTGTTCTCACCGTGCTGGGCGGTGCCGGTCTTGCCGCCCACCGTCACCCCGGGGATCTTCGCGTTGGTCCCGGTGCCCTGGTCCACGACCGTCCGCATCGCGGACTGGAGCTCGGACGCGGTGTGCTTGGACATCGCCTGGCTGTAGGTCTTCGCCGAGGTCCGGTCCAGGGCGGACGCGCTGCCGTCCGTGGTGCGGTCGACCTCGTACGGGGTCATCAGCTTGCCGTCGTTCGCGATGGCCGAGGAGACCATCGCCATCTGTAGCGGAGTGGCCGTCACATCGAACTGCCCCATACCGCTCAGGGCCGTCTGCGAGTCGTTCATACCGCTCGGGTAGGTGCTCTTCGCGGCGCGCACCGGGATGTCCAGCTTGGCGTCGTCGAAGCCCAGCTTCTTGGCCTCCGCCGCCACCTTGGACTGGCCGAGGTCCACGGCCATCTTCGCGAAGACCGTGTTGCACGAGTACTCCAGGGCGGTGCGTATCGTCGCGTTCTCGCAGGGCGCCGACCTGTTCTCGTTGCGCATATCGGTGACCGTGCCCGGCAGCCGGTACGGATCCGGGCTCTTGGTGGCCTCGTCCACCGACGAGTACAGCCCGTTCTCCAGCGCCGCGGCGGCGACCAGGACCTTGAAGGTGGAGCCCGGTGGGTACGTCTGGCGCAGCGCGCGGTTCAGCATCGGCTGCTTGTCGTCCTTCTGGAGCGCGGTCCACGCCTTCTGGTCCGCCGTGGAGGAGCCCGCGAAGGTGCCGGGGTCGTACGAGGGGGTGCTGGCCAGGCCCAGGACGGCGCCGGTGGTGGGGTCGAGCGCCACGGCCGCGCCGGTCTTGTTCCCCAGCCCCTCGTAGGCGGCCTTCTGCACGGCCGGGTTGACCGTGGTGATCACGTCGCCGGGCTTGGACCGCTCCCGTGTCACCGCCTCGAGCGGGTTCTTCAGCCGGCTGTCGGAGCCGTCGAGCACCTGCCGCTCCAGGGCCTCCACCTGGGTGCTGCCGTATGACTGGGAGGCGTAGCCGGTGATCGGCGCCCAGAGCTTCCCGTCCGTGTAGGTGCGCTTGTACTTCAAGTCGCCCTTGGTGGCGGTCGAGCCGGTGACCGGCTTGCCGTCGGCGATGATGTCGCCCAGCGGCCCGGCGTATTCGGAGATGGCCACCCGGGCGTTGCGCGGGTTCTCCCGGAGACTGTCGCCTCTCGCCAGCTGCACATAGGTGACCCAGGCGAGCAGGGTCAGCACGAGCAGCAGCGAGAACACCGATGCCCTTCTCAGCGGCTTGTTCATGGAGGGGGAGCTCCTTCCGGGACGTACGGCCGGATAACTCCCTGAAGGCAGTGTTTGGTTCCCGTTGGGGCATTGCTGTGCGGTGCCTGTGAGGCGTCTGTGGGGCTTCTCCGGGGCCCCGTGAGGCTTCTCCGGGACCGCCTGTGGCACATCGCACACACCTCACGCACAAGCGCCCCCGCCGGAATCCAGCGGGGGCGCTTGTGGTGCGATCGGTGCTCTTCGGTGGTCAGCCCTTGGGGAGGGCCGCCAACTGGGCGGTGATCCGGGCGATATCGGCCTCGGCGGTCGCCTGCCGGGTGCGGATCTTCTCCACGACATGGTCGGGGGCCTTGGCCAGGAAGCCCTCGTTGGACAGCTTCGCGGTCGTCTGCGCCTTGTCCTTCTCGGCCGCGGCGAGGTCCTTGGCCAGCCGCTTGCGCTCGGCCTCGACGTCGATCGCGCCGGACAGGTCCAGCGCCACGGTCGCGCCCGCGACCGGCAGCGACGCGGTGGCGGTGAAGTCCTCACCGGCCGGCTGGAGGCGCAGCAGGGAGCGCATCGCGTCCTCGTGGGCGGCCAGCGAGGTGCCGGACAGCTCCAGCCGGGCGGGGACCCGCTGGCCGGGCTGGAGGCCCTGGTCGGCGCGGAACCGGCGGACCTCGGTGACCACCTGCTGGAGGTTCTCGATCTCCCGCTCGGCCGCCTCGTCCCGGAAGCCGCTGTCGCCCGGCCAGTCCGCGATGACGACGGACTCCTGGCCGGTCAGCGAGGTCCACAGCTTCTCGGTGACGAACGGGACCACCGGGTGCAGCAGCCGCAGCGTGACGTCCAGGACCTCGCCGAGGACGCGCCGCGCGGCGTCGGCCTCCGCGCCGCCCTTGGCGAAGGTGGTCTTGGACAGTTCGACGTACCAGTCGAAGACCTCGTCCCACGCGAAGTGGTAGAGGACGTCGGAGAGCTTGGCGAACTGGTAGTCCTCGTAGTACGCGTCGACCTCGGCGACCACCGCGTTCAGCCGGGACAGGATCCAGCGGTCGGTGGCGGACAGCCGCTCGGGGGCGGGCAGTTCACCCTCGACCGTGGCGCCGTTCATCAGCGCGAAGCGGGTCGCGTTCCAGATCTTGTTGGCGAAGTTGCGGGACGCCTGGACCCAGTCCTCGCCGATCGGGACGTCCACGCCGGGGTTGGCGCCCCGGGCCAGGGTGAAGCGGACCGCGTCGGAGCCGTACTGGTCCATCCAGTCCAGGGGGTTGACGACATTGCCGAACGCCTTCGACATCTTCTTGCCGTTCTCGTCCCGGACCATGCCGTGCAGCGCGATGGTGTGGAACGGCGGGGTGCCGTCCATCGCGTACAGGCCGAACATCATCATCCGGGCGACCCAGAAGAAGAGGATGTCGTAGCCGGTGACCAGGACCGAGTTCGGATAGAACTTCTCCAGGCTCTCGGTCCGCTCGGGCCAGCCGAGCGTGGAGAACGGCCACAGACCCGAGGAGAACCAGGTGTCCAGGACATCGGTCTCCTGGTGCCAGCCCTCGCCGCTCGGCGGCTGCTCGTCCGGTCCGACGCAGACGACCTCGCCGTTCGGCCCGTACCAGACCGGGATCCGGTGGCCCCACCACAGCTGCCGCGAGATGCACCAGTCATGGAGGTTGTCGACCCAGTCGAAGTAGCGCTTCGACATGTCCTCCGGGTGGATCTTCACCCGGCCGTCGCGGACCGCGTCGCCCGCGGCCTTGGCCAGCGGGCCGACCTTGACCCACCACTGCATGGACAGCCGCGGCTCGATGGTGGTCTTGCAGCGCGAGCAGTGGCCCACGGAGTGGGTGTACGGGCGCTTCTCGGCCACGATCCGGCCCTCGGCGCGCAGGGCGCCGACGACGGCGCTGCGCGCCTCCAGCCGGTCCAGGCCCTGGAAGGGGCCGTGGGCGGTGATGACCGCGTGCTCGTCCATGACGGTCAGGTTCGGCAGGCCGTGCCGCTGCCCGATCTCGAAGTCGTTCGGGTCGTGGGCCGGGGTGACCTTGACCGCGCCGGTGCCGAACTCGGGGTCGACGTGCTCGTCCGCGACGATCGGGATCCGGCGGCCGGTGAGCGGCAGCTCGATCTCGGTGCCGACCAGGTGGCGGTAGCGCTCGTCGTCGGGGTGGACGGCGACCGCGGTGTCGCCCAGCATCGTCTCGGCACGGGTCGTGGCGACGACGATGGACGACTCTCCCTCTCCATACCGGATCGAGACGAGCTCGCCGTCATCGTCGTCGTACTCCACCTCGATGTCCGAGATGGCCGTAAGACAGCGCGGGCACCAGTTGATGATGCGCTCGGCGCGGTAGATCAGCTCATCCTCGTAGAGCCGCTTGAAGATCGTCTGGACGGCCTTGGAGAGCCCCTCGTCCATGGTGAAGCGCTCGCGGTTCCAGGCCACGCCGTCGCCCAGGCGCCGCATCTGGCCGGAGATCTGGCCGCCGGACTCGCTCTTCCACTGCCAGACGCGCTCGACGAACGCCTCGCGGCCCAGGTCGTGGCGGGAGACGCCCTCCTTGGCCAGCTCGCGCTCGACCACGTTCTGCGTGGCGATACCGGCGTGGTCCATCCCCGGCTGCCAGAGCGTCTCAAAGCCCTGCATTCGCTTGCGCCGGGTGAGCGCATCGATGATCGTGTGCTCGAAGGCATGGCCGAGGTGGAGCGAGCCGGTCACATTGGGGGGCGGGATGACGATGGTGTAGGGCTCTTTGTCGCTCTTCGCGTCCGCTTCGAAGTAACCGCGCTCTACCCAGCGCTCGTACAGCGGCCCCTCTACATCGGCCGGCGCGTACTGGGTCGGCAGTTCGGGGTGGCTGTTCGGCCCGCTCGTGGGGCGCTGCGAAGAGTTCTCGGTCACGCCCGCAGTCTAAAGGGCCGCGGCCTTCCGTTACGAACCCGTTGTGGCCCCGGCGCCAAGGCCCCCGAGGGCGTCGGGAAGGATGTTTGGAACCTGTCATGCGCATAAGGAGAGGCACATGAGCCATCAGCAGCCGCCGCCGCAGCCCGGCCCCTATGGGGGCCAGCCAGGGCCGTACGGCGCCGGTCAGCCTCCCGTGCCCAATCCGTACGCGCAGCAGCCCGGTCCCTACGGACAGCCGCCGCAGCCGCCCCAGCCGGGCTACGGCTACCCCGGACAGCCGCAGGGCCAGCCGAACCCCTACGGCCAGCAGCCGAACCCGTACGGCCAGCCGCCCCAGCAGGCCCCGGCGCCCCAGCAGGGCGCGGGCTACTACGGCGGGCCCCAGACCCCGCCGCCCCCGGGGCCGGCGGCCGGTGGCAACGGTAAGGGCAGGAAGGTGGGGCTCGCGGTCGGCGCGGTGGTGGTCGTGGCGGCGCTGGGCGCGGGGGCGTTCGCGCTGTTCGGCGGCGGCAGCGGCGGCCCGTACAAGCTGACCACGCCCGACACCGTGGCCTCGGACTACGAGCGCCAGGGCTCGGGCACGGACGACAGCGATCTGTCCGCGGCGGGCCGGAAGGACCTCCAGCAGGTGCCGGTCGTCAAGGATCCGCATCTGGTGGCGGCCGACTACCAGACCTCCGGTAAGGAGATGCTGAAGTTCACCGGCGTCTGGGGCGAGGTGACCGACCCGGAGCGGGGCGCGGACCTCGCGCTGGCGGTCATCGTCAAGACGCTCCAGGACAACGGCACCGCGCAGGCCAAGGGCAGTCCCCAGACGTTCTCGCCGGACGGTTTCGACGGGGACGTCCTGAAGTGCCAGTCCATGAAGTTCACCTCGGATCAGGGATCCATGGAGGCCCCCGCGTGCGTCTGGGGCGACAAGGACACCCTGGGCGTCACGGTCATGGCGGATCCGGCGGCCGCGGTGCTCGGTGGTGGCATGTCCCTTGAGGACGCCGCCGGCATCACGGCCAAGGTGCGCAAGGACGCGCGCGTCGAGATCGACGGCTAGCCCGCCGGCCGGCGCATAGCAACACAACAGCACGATTTCTAACGAGGGATACAGATGAGCTACAACCAGCCGGGCCCCTACGGCCAGCAGCCCCAACAGCCGGGTCCCTACGGGCAGGGTGGAGCGGTCGGCCAGCCCGGCTACGGCTACCCGCAGCAGCCGGGTCAGCCGGGTCCCTACGGCCAGCCGCAGCAGCCGCCCCAGCAGGGCTACGGCTACCCCGGGCAGCCGCAGGGCCAGCCGAACCCCTACGGTCAGCAGCCGAACCCGTACGGCCAGCAGCAGCCGTACGGCCAGCCGGGCATGCCGGGGCCGTACCAGCCGGGCCCGGGCCAGGGCGGCGGCAACAAGAAGGGCCTGGCGATCGCGATCGGCGCGGTGGTCGTGGTGGCCGCGGTCGTCGGCGGTGTCCTGGTGTTCAAGGGCGGGGACGACGGCGATGGCGGCGGCGGTAAGGTCGCCGACGACGGCAAGCGGTACAAGCTCACCACCCCCGCGACGGTGGCCGGCGACTACACCAAGAGCTCCTCCGGCGGTGGCGGGCTCACCTCCTCGGACGCGGACGACTTCGAGAAGTTCGGCGTCACCAACCCCAAGACCGAGAGCGCGGAGTACAAGTCCGGCGAGGGCATGAGCGCCAAGCAGTTGCAGCTCAACGGCGTCTGGGGCGAGGTGAAGGACCCCGAGGCGGTCGTCGACGGCGCCTTCTCGAAGATCGCGCAAGAGGCCGAGAAGGACCCCTCCACCAGCAATGGGATGAAGGCCGAGCTCGTGGGCAGCCCGGAGACGGTGACGCCCAGCGGCTTCGAGAACGCCGTGATGAAGTGCCAGAACACCAAGTTCACCCCGACCGGGGACTCCGGCTCCAGCGGCATACCCACCAAGGGCTTCTCGATCCCGATCTGCATGTGGGGCGACAACAGCACGGTGGCCTATGTGGTCGTCTCCGACGCGGCCGCGGCGCTGTCCGGCAAGAGCATGTCGCTCGACGAGGCCGGTGACATCACCGCGAAGGTCCGCAACGACGCGCGCGTGGAGATCAAGTAGCCGAGCGGGCCGCGCAGTTCACAGGCCACAGCCGATCCGGAGGGGGACCCCCACAGCCATGAGCCACAACCAGCCACCGCCGCCGGGGCCCTACGGCGGCGGACCCGGCCCGTACGGGGGCGCCCAGCCCAATCCGTACGGCGGGGGGCAGCAGCGGCCCGCAGAGCCCAACCCGTACGCGCAGACGCCGGGGTACGGCTATCCGCAGGCGCAGCCCCCGCAGGGCTACGGCTACCCGCAGCAGGCGGGTCCCTACGGTCAGCCGCCCCACCCCGCGCCGCCCGAGGCCGGCGGGGGCGGCAACCGCACCAAGATCATCGCGGTGACGGTGGCCGGGCTCGTGGTGGTGGGCGCGATCGTCACCGGCGCCGTGGTGCTGTCCGGCGGCGGCGACGACCCGAAGGCGATGAAGCTGGTCACCCCCAAGACGCTCGCCGACGGCAGCTACACGCTGGACAAGGGCACGGACGACCTCGACAACGAGGGCACCAGCGTGCAGGGCAGCATGCCCGAGGGCGCGACCTCGGTCCTGGCCCAGTACAAGCGGTCGGACGACGACAACTCGGGGCTCGCCTTCTCCGGTATGTACGGCGACATCAGCGACCCGGACACGGTCCGCGACGAGATGTTCAAGGGCTTCGCGGGCGGCGACGGCTCCCCCACGGTGGAGCGGAAGCGCAAGCGGTTCCAGCCGAAGGGAGCTGACGGCCCGTCGGTGGAGTGCGAGGTGGTCAAGCTCTACGACCGGATCTACGCTCCGGCCTGCGCCTGGGCCGAGGAGACGGACGCGGCGATGGTCCTCGACGTCAACGCGGAGAACACCTCGGCGTCGGACGCCGACATGGAGTCCTTCGCCAAGGTGACCGCGGGCATCTACCAGGACACCCGCAAGCCCGCCTGAACCGCCCGTAAATCGGCCACAGGGCGCGTACGACACGAAGAGGGCCCCGGGAGACCGGGGCCCTCTTCGTATGCCCTCAGCGGGGCGGCTACGCGTGCGGGAGCGGCTAGGCGCTCTTCTCGTGCCGCTCGCCCGGCTCGGTGCCGCGGGTGCGGGGCACCAGCGTGGGGTTCACATTGGAGTGCACGACGTCCTCGGTGATGACGACGCGGGCCACGTCCTTGCGGGACGGCACCTCGTACATCGCCGACATCAGCACCTCCTCGATGATCGCGCGCAGGCCCCGGGCCCCGGTGCCGCGCAGGATCGCCTGGTCGGCGATGGCCTCCAGGGCCGGGCGGTCGAAGTCCAGCTCCACCCCGTCGAGCTCGAACAGCCGCTGGTACTGCTTCACCAGGGCGTTCCGCGGTTCGACGAGGATTTGCAGCAGCGCCTCGCGGTCGAGGTTGTGGACGGAGGTGATGACCGGGAGACGGCCGATGAATTCCGGGATCATTCCGAACTTCACCAGGTCCTCGGGCATGACCTCCTGGAACTGGTCGCTCGCCTCGATCTCGCGCTTGGAGCGGATCGTGGCGCCGAATCCAATGCCCTTGGCGCCCGCCCGCGCCTCGATGATCTTCTCCAGACCGGCGAAGGCGCCGCCCACGATGAACAGCACATTCGTGGTGTCGATCTGGATGAACTCCTGGTGCGGGTGTTTCCGGCCGCCCTGCGGCGGCACCGACGCCGTGGTCCCTTCCAGGATCTTCAGCAGCGCCTGCTGAACGCCCTCGCCGGACACATCACGGGTGATCGAGGGGTTCTCGCTCTTGCGGGCCACCTTGTCGATCTCGTCGATGTAGATGATGCCCGTCTCGGCCTTCTTGACGTCGTAGTCGGCGGCCTGGATCAGCTTGAGGAGGATGTTCTCCACGTCCTCGCCGACATAGCCCGCCTCGGTGAGCGCGGTGGCATCGGCGATGGCGAAGGGCACGTTGAGCATCCGGGCGAGGGTCTGCGCGAGCAGGGTCTTGCCGGAGCCGGTGGGGCCGAGCAGCAGGATGTTGGACTTGGCCAACTCGATGCCGTCGTCGCGGTTGTGGCCGCCGTTCTCGCCCGCCTGAACCCGCTTGTAGTGGTTGTAGACGGCGACCGAGAGGGCCTTCTTGGCGGCCTCCTGGCCGACCACATAGCCCTCGAGGAATTCATAGATCTCGCGCGGCTTGGGGAGTTCCTCCCAGCGCACTTCGGAGGTCTCGGCGAGCTCCTCCTCGATGATCTCGTTGCAGAGATCGATGCATTCATCGCAGATGTACACACCCGGGCCCGCGATGAGCTTCTTCACCTGCTTCTGGCTCTTCCCGCAGAACGAGCACTTGAGCAGGTCGCCGCCGTCACCGATGCGTGCCACGAGGTGCTTCCCCTTCGCCTTGGATCCGCTTTGCTGCGCGGAACCGGGTGCTTGCGCTGCGCTTTCTGCTTCTTTCCCGTGGGCCGGGGCCCTCAGCCCTCTATGACGGTACCTTGCCGGGCCCCCGGTTCGGGCCCCCCTTGGACCTACTCGGTCCAAGGGGGGTGTTTCCACCGAAGATTCAGCCGAGGCCGACCGACGTCTTACGGGTGGAGACGATCTGGTCGACAAGACCGTACGCCAGGGACTCCTCGGCCGTGAGGATCTTGTCCCGCTCGATGTCGTCGCGGATCTTCTCGATGGGCGTCGTGGAGTGCTTGGCCAGCATCTCCTCGAGCTGCGAGCGCATCCGCAGGATCTCGTTGGCCGCGATCTCCAGGTCGGAGACCTGACCGCGCCCGGTCTCACTGTACGGCTGGTGGATCAGGATCCGGGCATTGGGCAGGGCCATCCGCTTGCCCGGCGTTCCGGCGGCGAGCAGCACGGCCGCGGCGGACGCCGCCTGGCCCATGCACACCGTCTGGATGTCGGGCTTGACGAACTGCATCGTGTCGTAGATGGCGGTCAGCGCGGTGAACGAGCCGCCGGGAGAGTTGATGTAGACCGAAATGTCACGGTCCGGGTCCATCGACTCCAGGCACAGCAGCTGCGCCATGACGTCGTTGGCGGAGGCGTCGTCGATCTGGACGCCAAGGAAGATCACGCGCTCTTCGAAGAGCTTGGCGTACGGGTCGTACTCGCGGATGCCCTGGGAGGTGCGCTCGACGAAACGCGGAACGACATAGCGGGATTCGGCCATCGGGCCGGTGTACAGGCCGCTGCCGGGGAAGTTGCTCATCTGGGTCTTCACCATCCTGTGGCGATCTGAGGGCTGGAGGTCGGCTACGGGACGGCGGGCCTCAGGCCCCGGTGCCGCCCCCGCCCGGAACGCTGGAGGCGGACGTCATGACGTCGTCGACCAGGCCGTACTCCTTGGCCTCGTCGGCGGAGAACCAGCGGTCGCGGTCGGAGTCACGGACGATCTGCTCAACCGTCTGGCCGGTGTGGAAGGCGGTCAGCTCGGCCATGCGCTTCTTGGTGTGCAGCAGGCGCTCGGCATGGATCTTGATGTCCGAGGCGGAACCCGCCAGACCCGCGGAGGGCTGGTGGATCAGGATCTCGGCGTTCGGGAGCGCGAAGCGCTTGCCCGGGGTGCCCGCGCTCAGCAGGAACTGACCCATCGAAGCGGCGAGGCCCATGGCGATGGTGACCACGTCGTTCTGGATGTACTGCATGGTGTCGTAAATCGCCATGCCCGCCGAGATCGAGCCGCCCGGGGAGTTGATGTAGAGGTAAATGTCCTTTTCCGGATCGGCGGCGAGCAGGAGCAGCTGAGCCGTGATCTTGTTGGCGATGTCGTCGTCGACCGGCTGGCCGAGGAAGATGATCCGCTCACCGAGCAGCCGGTTGTAGACCTGGTCGCCGAGGCCACCGACGGTCGGCTCGCCGGCGGCGGAAGGCATCGTATTCGTCACGTATCCACCTGCTCGTCTCTGACGGCTGACTGGCCGTCTCAGCGTCTTCTTCTGGGGTGTGGGGGCCTGGGCCGCCGATGTGGCCGGCGGGCTCGCGAGACTCCCCTGCCCTCGTATCTACGGACCCTAACGCGCTGGTCGGCGGGCGCCATCCCGCATCAGGAACTGTTCGCTCTGAGCGCATGTCCCGGCGGCGGACCGGCGTCGCGGAACACGAACGGGCCCGGACGCGTGCAGACGTTCGGGCCCGTTCGTACGGGCTGTGGAGCGGACCGTGGATCAGCTCTCGGCCTTGTCCTGCTTCTCCTCGGCCTCCGCGGGCGCCTCGGCGGCCTCCGCCTCGGCCGCGGCGGGCTCCTCGGCGGTCTCGGAGGTGGCCTCGACCGTCTCGCCGGTCTCGTCCTCCTCGTCGTCCAGGTCCACGGTCTCGCCCTTGTCGTCGACGACCTTGGCGGCCTCGACCACCACGGCCAGCGCCTTGCCGCGGGCGACCTCGCCGACGAGCATCGGCACCTGGCCGCCCTCGACCACGGCCTGGGCGAACTGGTCCGGGCTCATGCCGGAGGACTGCGCACGGCGCATGAGGTGCTCGGTGAGCTCCTCCTGGCCGACGGACAGCTGCTCCTTGTTGACCAGCTCGTCGAGGACGAACTGGGTCCGGATGCCCTTCTCGGCCTGCTCCTTGAGCTCGGCGTCGAACTCCTCGGCGGTCTTGCCCTGCATCTCCAGGTACGAGTCGAGGTTCAGGCCCATCTGGCCCAGCTGGTGGTGCTCGAGGTTGTGCTTACGGGTGTTGATCTCGTCCTGGAGGAGCTTCTCCGGGATCGGCACCTCGACCAGCTCCAGCAGGGCGTCCAGCACCTTCTCCTGGGCCTGGGTGGCCTGCTCGAACTTCTTCGACCGCTCCAGGCGCTGACGGCTGTCGCCGCGCAGCTCCTCAAGGGTGTCGAACTCGCTGGCCAGCTGGGCGAAGTCGTCGTCGAGCTCGGGCAGCTCACGGGCCTTGACCTCGGAGACCTTGACCGAGACCTCGGCCTCCTTGCCCTGGGCGGAGCCGCCCTTGAGCTCGGAGGTGAAGGTGGCCTCGCCGCCCGCCTCCAGGCCGGTCACGGCCTCGTCGATGCCGTCCAGCAGCTCGCCCGAGCCGATGGTGTAGGTGACGCCGGTGGCGACGCCGTCCTCCAGGACCTCGCCGTCCACCTTGGCCTCGAGGTCGACCACGACGATGTCGCCGTCGGCGGCGGCGCGCTCCACCGGGCTGGTGGTGGCGAAGCGCTCCCGCAGCTGCTCTACGGACTTGTCGATGTCCTCGTCCGAGACCTCGACGGAGTCGACGGTGACCTCGATACCGGAGTAGTCCGGGATCTCGATCGCCGGGCGGATGTCCACCTCGGCGGTGAAGGTCAGCAGCTCGTTGTCCTTGAGCTCGGTGATGTCGACCTCGGGCTGGCCGAGCGGGTTCAGCTCACCCTCGTTGACCGCGTCGGTGTAGAACTTCGGGAGCGCCTCGTTGACGGCCTCCTCCAGCACGGCGCCACGACCGAACCGCTGGTCGATGATGCGGGCCGGGATCTTGCCCTTGCGGAACCCAGGCACCGTGACCTGCTGGTTGATCTTCTTGTACGCCGCGTCGAGGCTGGGCTTGAGCTCCTCGAAGGGCACCTCGACAGTGAGCCGAACCCGGGTCGGGTTCAGGTTCTCCACGGCGCTCTTCACGGTTCGGTCTCCTTGGGGGCTGACGTGTGGTGTTCAGCTGCGGTGCGCTGTCGCGTCGCAGCGGATTCGCGTCCGGTTAAAAAGACACAGACACGCAGCTTGCATAGTAACCGCAAGCATGACGGGCCCCACAACGCGATCTTGACGCCTGTGGATGGTCGGGGTGGCCGGATTCGAACCGACGACCTTCCGCTCCCAAAGCGGACGCGCTACCAAGCTGCGCCACACCCCGTCGGTGCGACACGTAGGGTACATGCCCGCGGACGCCCCGGCTGCCGGTTATTCGACTGGTGGGCAAGGGTGTGCGGGGAACGGTCGGGAACCGCTACGATGCATGCCGTGCCGCGATCCGGGCGATCATGCCTGGGCGGAGGTGTCCGGGAGACCGGTGCATCCGTGTACGCGGCGTGTGCGGGCGTAGCTCAATGGTAGAGCCCCAGTCTTCCAAACTGGCTACGCGGGTTCGATTCCCGTCGCCCGCTCCACGGCTTTCGGCCCGGCCCGGGGAGTTCCCGGAGCCGGGCCGTTCGCTTTTGCGCACACTCGCGCGTCCGGGCGCCCCCGCCCCCGGGAGGCGGGGGCGGATGCCCGGGAGTCGAGGCCAGGGGTCGGCGATCAGGGGTTGATGTCGGCGATGGCCTCGGCGGCCGAGTCGAGGAACTTCTGGACGTCCGGCGCGACATTGGACGAGGCAAGCAGGAACCCGAAGAGGATCGCGACCAGGGCCGGTCCCCACTTGACCCGGCCATTGCGGATCATGAACACCAGGATGATGCCCACCAGCAGTACCAATGACAGGGAAATGGCCACAACATCCCACCCTCGGTCGCACACGTCTCACAGGCCCCGGAAGCACGCGACCCCGCACACCCCCGCAGCCACCATCGTGCCATCAACTCCCGCCGCTCAGCAGTGGGGTGGAGCGATAAACGGTCACATGTGCACACGACACCCACCCCTTCGGTACCCGTCCGGTAACCGTTCATTCAAAGGGTCACGGGTGACACTCCCCACAACTCGGCGAGCCGCCCGACCGGTGAATTCCGATCACCCGGGATGATCTCGGGCAGGAATTCGGAATTCACTCGGCGGTCACTCGACGGGGTGACAAAACATCAATGAATCAGACATTCCGCCAGAGCCTCCTGCGGGGCATATGCCCCAATTAAGCGGGACGAAGGCCACCAGAACGGACAGCCCGCGACCGGATATCGAATGATCGCATCGCTTTGTCGACCTCTCGGCCGACTTACCGGGGTCGACTATCGGCCGCGATACGAAGGCTATGAACGGAAAGCAAACCGAACGAGGTTTTACGCAATACAGGTTTCGGCGCTATCGTGCCTCAGATGTTTCACGCTGCCATGACTCCCCCACGCGCAGTGAGGTGCCGGGTGGTCTCCCCCAGTTCCTGGTGGGAGGGCCTGTGACCAACTCCCTGCGCCCGCACGGTTATCAGCGGACCCCGCTCCCCCAGGAGGCGGCGCCCACTCCCCCCTCGCCGCGGGCCGAAGAACCAGGGCAGCAGGCGACCACCCCGCCAGCCGCCTCCCCCGCCGGGCAGCAGCCCAAACAGCGGGACGCGTTCTTCGACAACGCGAAGTACCTCGCGATCGTGCTGGTCGCGATGGCCCACTCCTGGGAGCCGCTCACCGACACCAGCCGCACCGCGGAAGCGCTGTACATGGTCGTGTACACCTTCCACATGCCGGCCTTCATCGTGATCTCCGGCTACTTCTCGCGCAGCTTCGACATGCGGCCGGACCGGCTCAAGCGCCTGATCACCGGCATCGCGGTGCCCTATGTGCTCTTCGAGGTCGCGTACACGCTGTTCAAGCGCTGGGCGGACGACGACCCGACGTATGACTTCAGCCTGCTGGACCCCTGGTACCTCACCTGGTTCCTGGTCGCGCTGTTCGTATGGCGGCTGACCACTCCGATCTGGAAGCTGGTGCGCTGGCCGATCCCGCTCTCGCTCGCCGTCGCCACGCTCGCGGCGGTCTCGCCCGACATCGGCGACGACCTGGACATGCAGCGGCTGCTCCAGTTCCTGCCGTTCTTCATCCTCGGCCTGTGCATGAAGCCCGAGCACTTCCAGATGATCCGCCGCCGCTCGGTCCGGATCGCGTCGGTGCCGATCTTCGCGTGTGCCCTCGTGTTCGCCTACTGGGCGGCGCCGCGGATGAGCTCGGCGTGGTTCTACCACCGCGACAGCGTCCAGGAGCTGGGCGCTCCGCCGTGGACCGGCCCGGTGATGACGCTCGCCCTCTTCGGCTGCTCGGTCGTGCTCGTCAGCTGCTTCTTCGCCTGGGTGCCGCGCCGCCACATGTGGTTCACGGTGCTGGGCGCCGGAACGCTGTACGGCTATCTGCTGCACGGCTTCCTGGCCAAGGGCTCCCGGTTCTGGGGCTGGTTCGACGACTACCAGTGGCTGCACAAGCCGCTGGGGGAGATCACGGTCACGATCATCGCCGCCACCGTGGTCACCGCGCTGTGCACGCCACCCGTACAGCGCGCCTTCCGCTTCGCCATGGAGCCGAAGATGGCCTGGGCCTTCCGTAAGGACGCCGCCGAACAGGCCCGCAGCCGTACAACGACGGCGGCCTAGCGGCGCAGGCGCCGCCACGACACGAGGGGCTGGACCGCGGATCCCCACGGGCCAGCCCTTTCTCGGCTCTTCTAAGGGCTCATCCACAGCTCTTCTACGGCTCTTCTACGGCTCTTCTACGGCTCTTCTACGGCTCTTCTACGGCTCTTCTACGGCTCTTCTACGGCTCTTCTACGGCTCAAGGCGTGCGGCTCACGGCTTCGGCGTCGTGCGGCGCAGCGCCGCGCGGGCCGGGAGCGCCGTCGCCGCGAGGCCCAGCGCCACGGCGGTGCCCGCGAAGCCCGCGTAGGTGAGCGGCGGGACGTACGGATCCTCGCCGGTCAGGCCGCGCATCATCGGCACGAGCGTGGCCAGGGCGATCGCCGTGCCCAGGCCGATGCCCGCCGTGGCCACCAGCAGCGCCTCCCAGCGCACCATCCCCAGCACCTGCCGCCGGGTGGTGCCGATCAGCCGCAGCATGCCCAGCTCTCGGCGCCGGTCCAGCACGGTCATCACCAGGGTGTTGACGGCGGCGACGGCCGCGAACCCGCCGAGGACGCCGGCCATGACGGTGTTGGCCCAGGCGTTCAGCTTCCGCTCCTCGTCCTGGGCCGCGGCATAGCCGTCCCGGTCGGTGACGTCCTCGCCGAGCCGCCTGCCGAGCGCCGCGGCGACGGCCTTACGGTCGGCGTCTTCGGCGTCCCGCACCAGCACCTCGCTGTCGAACGCCGACGTCACATGGCCGGACAGCGCCGTACGGGGAAGCGTGAGCTCGGCGATCCCCAGCCCGCGCCCGTAGATCGCGACCACGGTGGGCGAGATCGTCGTACCGTCCGGGAGGTGGAGGGCGAGCCGGTGGCCGACCCTGGCGTGTGCCGCCTTCGCCAGCAGCCCGTCCACGGCCACCCGGCCCGGTCCCAGGGCCTCCAGGCGCCCCTTACGGACGTCCAGGTCCTGTACGGCCGCCAGGTCGCGGCCGCTCCCGGAGACGCCCTGCGCCGACGCGGTCCGCAGCCAGCGCCCGTCGCCCGAGCCCACCGGGACCAGCACCCCGGTGCGCAGCAGCCCCACGGACGCGGCCACGCCCCGTACGGAAGCGGCACGGGCCGCCGCACCGGACGGCAGCCCCTCCGGGGCGGAGATCACCTGGTCGGCCACGATGCCCGCCCGCCGCTGGCGGGCGCCCGTGTGGTCCTCACTGGTGTGCATGAAGACCAGGGTCGAGGCGAAGGCCATGGCCAGCACGATCGGGGTGATCGCCGAGGCCAGGCGGCGGGCGTTGGCCCGGCTGTTGGCCGAGGCCAGATGGGCCGGCGCCGGTCCGGCGCGCAGCGGCAGTCCGATCAGCCAGGCGCACAGCCGGGCGATGACCGGGCCGAGCAGTGCCACGGCGAGCATGAAGAGCATCACGACCCCGAGGGCGGCGTTGGCCGCGTCGTCGCCGGAGGCGGAGGCGGCGACGCCGGTCATGACGAAGCCCCCGACCAGGGCCGCGACGCCGAGGACCGTACGGATCACACCGGGCCGCAGCCGCTCCACGGCCGCCTCGCCGAGCGCCCGCCCGGGCCGGATCCGCGCGGGGCGGCGGGCGGCCATCAGGCCCGCCAGGAGCGAGGTGAGCAGGCCCGCCCCGACGGCGACGAGCAGCGGGATCCAGGAGATGGAGAGCTCCACGGGCCCCGGGACGGCGCCCTTCTCCTCGAGCTGCCCGAACCACCAGCGGGCGAGCGCGCATCCGGGCAGCAGTCCGACCGCGCCCGCGAGCGGGGCGACCAGCAGCGCCTCGGCCGCGACCGAGCGGCGGATCTGGCGCGGGGTGGCGCCGATCGCCCGCAGCAGGGCCATCTCGCGGCCGCGCTGGCCCACGGAGAGGGCGACGGTGCCCGCGGTGGTGAAGACGGCCACGGCGGTCGCGATGCCGCCGAAGGAACCGCCCAGCGCGATGAGCGTCTCCTTGGCGTTGGCGAGCGAGGGCTCCTCGATGGCGCCGCGCCCGCCGCCGGTGTGCACACGAGGGGAGTGCGCCGCGCCCTTCACGGTCCGCTCCAGGTGTGCGGCCAGCCGGTCGGGGCCGGTCCCGGTGCGGGGGCGGACCAGGACGGCATCCACGGTGGCGGGGTGGCCGCTCAGGGCACGGGCCCGGCGGTCGGTGAACCACGCCGTAAGGCCGTCACCGTCGGCGCCGTCCGCCTTACGGGTCACACCGGAGACCCGGAAGGTGTGGCGGCCGTCCGGCGCGGTCACCGTGATCCGGCCACCGACGCCGGTGCCCGCCGCACGGGCGGCCCCGGGACTGAGCACGGCCTCGCCCTCTCGGGGCGCGGCCCCCGAGGCGAGCGCCACCCTCGTGAAGGGCGCCGCGCCCCAGCCGTGGCCGGTGAGCGCCCCATGGGCGGTGCGCAGGGGGAAGGTCACATCCGGTGCCGCGGCCGCGGCTCCGGGGGTGCGGGCGGCGGTGGCCACCAGGGAGGCGTCGAGCCGGGCCCGGTCGGGGACCTGCTCGGACTCATCCGAGCGGTCGTCGCCGTGGCCGATGACGTAGTGCACCCGCTGGTCCGCGGCGATCACGACCGGGGCGCTCGCGTAGCGCTGCGGCGGTACGGAGGCCCGTAGCCCGGTCTCCAGCAGGATGCCGCACGCGGACACGATCGCCGCGGCCATGGCCAGGGCGACGAAGGTGCCCGCGAAGGCGGACGGCTTGAAACGGACGGCGGCGCGGGCCAGCCCGTTGGTGAGCGGCCTCATCGGGCCCCCTCCGGGGCCCAGGCGCCCGCGAGGGCCGGGGTGCGGGCGGTGAGGCGGCCCATCCGCTCGGCGATCTCGTGCGCCGGGGAGCGGAGGAGCCGGTCGGCGATCGCGCCGTCGGCGAGGAAGAGCACGCGGTCGGCGTAGCTCGCGGCGACGGGGTCGTGGGTGACCATCACGACGGTCGCGCCCAGCGCGTCCACGGCCTGCCGCAGGAGGGTGAGCACCTCTGCGGCGGTGTTGGTGTCCAGGGCGCCGGTCGGCTCGTCGGCGAAGACCACGTCGGGGCGGGTGACGAGGGCGCGGGCGATGGCCACACGCTGTTGCTGGCCGCCGGAGAGCTCACCCGGCCGCCGCCTGGCCTGGTCCCGAAGACCGACCTGGGCGAGCACCTCATGGGCGCGGTGGCGGTCGGGGCGGGCACCCGCGAGCCGCATCGGGAGCAGCACGTTCTGCTCGACGGTCAGGGAGGGGAGGAGGTTGAAGGACTGGAAGACGAAGCCGAGGCGGGCGCGGCGCAACGCGGTGAGCTTGTTCTCACTCATTCCGGTGATGTCGGTGCCACCGAGTTTGACGGTCCCCGCGGTCGGCCGGTCGAGCCCGGCCGCGCACTGGAGGAAGGTCGATTTGCCGCAGCCGGAAGGGCCCATGACGGCGGTGAAGCTGCCGTGCGGAAGGGCCAGGTCGATGCCGCGCAGGGCGTGGACGGCGGTGCGGCCACGGCCGTAGCGGCGCTGGACGCCGTGGAGTTCGATGGCATGGGCGTGGTGCGGGGCCGGTGCCGCCGCTGTCTGTCGCCGCTTGCGCAGCCCCATGGTGGTGACCCTTCCGAGGAGTTCGCCCGATTCCCCTCGAACGTACGGAGCACGGCACCTCGGCAGCCATGACGGCCACCGGCGTATCCGGGGTGGGGCTAACCCCCGCCGGGGCTCGGCGGGAGCGCCGGGAGGCGGCAGGGGGCAGGAGGCGGCAGGGGCCGGGAGGCGCGGCTACTGGCGGCAGATCAGCAGCAGGGCGCGGTCGTCGTTGACGTCCTTCGCGACCGTCTCGATCAGATGCCAGGCCGCGCCGTGGAAGCCGGAGCCGACGTAGCGGTCCGCCTCGCCGGTGAGGCGGTCGATGCCCTCGCTGATGTCCCGGTCGGCGGTCTCCACGAGGCCGTCGGTGAAGAGCATCAGGACGTCACCGGGCCGCAGCGTGCCCTTGGTGGGGTCGAATTGGGCGCCGTCGTAGACGCCAAGCAGCGGGCCGTCGGCGGACTTCTCCTCCCACTTGCCGGTGCCCGCGCTCAGCTGGAGTGCGGGCAGATGTCCGGCGGAGAAGAGCTCGAAGTCGCCGCTGTCGAGGTCGAGGACGAGATGGATGGAGGTCGCGAAGCCCTCGTCCCAGTCCTGGCGGAGGAGATAGCCGTTGGCGGCCGGGAGGAAGCCGTGTGGCGGCAGGGAGCCGAGGAGGCCGCCGAAGGCGCCGGAGAGCAGCAGGGCGCGCGAGGCGGCGTCCATGCCCTTGCCGGAGACGTCGGTGAGGACGACCTCGAGGGTGCGGCCGCCGCCGGTGCGGGCGGCCACGACGAAGTCGCCGGAGAAGGACTGCCCGCCGGCCGGGCGCAGCGCCATCTCACGGTGCCAGCCGCGCGGCAGGTTGGGCAGCTTGCTCTGGACGCGGATGCGCTCGCGCAGGTCGAAGAGCATGGTGCCGCCGCGCCGCCAGGGCACTCCGACGCGGCTGCGGAACTGGGCGATCAGCAGGCCGAAGAAGCCGACGGCGGCGACGACCAGGATGGTGCCGGGGGTGACCCGGGAGGAGGCGTCCTCCTCGGTGTACGGGCCGAGCACGGCGGACTCCACGATCAGGGCCGTGGCGGCCGCCGCGTACAGGGCGAGCAGGCTGGCGGGGCGCAGCAGCAGCCCGCCCGCGACGATGGGCAGGACGAGGGCGGACGGGGAGCACCAGTCGGGCTGGGCGATGGTGCCTCCGGCGATGGCGGGGACGCCGAGCAGCAGCGCGGTCAGGGCGAGCCGGTCGGAGCCCTCACCCCGGAAGTAGTCCACTCCGGCTTTGCGCACGCCAGTGCGAGCCCGGTGCAGAACTCTGCGCATCCGGGCCCACGGAGTGTCCACGCCGCCAGTCATTGCATCGGGACCCTACCCACCCGTTCGGACGCGCGTCGATTCGTGGCGCGTTGAACCACCCAGCCAGGGGGGCAATCGTAAGCGAAATTCGTTCGCGTGTACGGGAAACGGCTGCTAGGGATGGGAATATGAGGACTGAGCTGCGCGTGCTCGACCCATCGATTTGGGATGATTGGTACGGAAAACTGGTACTCGCATTCGGAGGAGTTCCCGAAGCGCCGGAGGAATCCGCGCTCTGGCGGGAGTTGACCGAATGCGAGCGTTCGATCGGCGCCTGGGACGGCGCCGACATCGTCGGCACGGCGGGGCTGTTCAGCTTCCGGCTGTCGGTCCCGGGCGGCGGGATCGTCCCGGCGGCCGGGGTCACGATGGTGAGCGTGCAGGCCACGCACCGGCGACGCGGGGTGCTCCGGGCCATGATGCGGCGGCAGTTGGACGACATCCGCGCGGCGGGCGATGAGCCGCTGGCCGTTCTGACCGCGTCGGAACCGGACATCTACGGACGGTTCGGCTATGGCGCGGCCACGCAGAACGCCTACGCCGAGATCGACACCACCCGGGTACGGCTGACCGTCCCCGAAGGCGTAGACGACGTACGGCTGCGCGCCGTGCCCCTGGAGTCCGCCGTCGAGGCGTGCGAGGCCGTCTACGCCCGGCGGGTGCGCACCCGGCCGGGCATGCTGGAGCGGATCCCCGGCTGGGAGCGGGTGCCGCTGCTGGACCCGCCGGGCGACCGCGAGGGGGCGTCCCCGCTGCGCTGTGTGCTGGCCGAGTCGGGCGGCGAGGTCAGCGGCTACGCGCGGTTCGCGGTCAAGCCCGACTGGGATCTGGCCGGGCCGAAGGGCACGGTCGTCCTGCGCGACCTGGAGGCCCTGGACCCGGCGTCCCACGCGGCGCTGTGGCGCTTCCTCTTCGATCTCGACCTGACCTCGGTGATCAGGACCGGCCCCCGCCCGGTCGACGATCCCTGGCAGCTGCTGGTCTCGGACATCCGGCGGTGCGCCGTAAGGCTGCGCGACTCGCTGTACGTCCGCCTGGTGGACGTGGGGGCCGCGCTCGAGGCGCGGACGTACACCACGCCCGTGGAGACCGTCCTGGAGGTCACGGACCCCTTCTGCCCCTGGAACGAGGGGCGCTGGCGGCTGAGCGGCGACGCCAAGGGCGCCTCCTGCGAGCGCACGGACGACGCCCCCGATCTCCGGCTGGGTGTGCGGGACCTGGGAGCGGCGTATCTCGGCGGCGTCCCGCTGACCGCGCTGGCGGGTGCGGGGCGCGTCCAGGAGGTCCGTCAGGGCGCCCTTACGGAGGCCACGACCGCGTTCGCGACCCCGGTCGCCCCGTGGCTGCCCCACGGCTTCTGAGAGCTCAGACGCTTTCCGAGAGCTCAGGCGCCCTGGCAGTCAGGGCACCAGAAGAGATTGCGGGCGGCGAGATCGGCGGTGCGGATCTCGCCACCACAGATATGGCAGGGCTGTCCGGCGCGCCGGTAGACGTAGACCTCGCCGCCGTGGTCGTCCACGCGCGGCGGGCGGCCCATCGCCTCGGGGGTGTGCTCGGGGCGGACCGTATCGATCCGGTTGTTCCGCACCCCCTCGCGCATCAGCGCCACCAGATCGGCCCATATCGCGTCCCATTCGGCGCGGGTCAGCGCACGGCCGGGCCGGTAGGGGTCGATCCCGTGCCGGAAGAGCACCTCGGCGCGGTAGACGTTCCCGACGCCGGAGATCACCTTCTGGTCCATGAGCAGCGCGGCCACGCTGACCCGGCTGCGGGAGATCCGGGCCCAGGCCCGCTCGCCGTCGTCCGCCGGGCGCAGTGGATCGGGGCCCAGCCGGTCGTGGATCACCTGCTTCTCGCCATCGGTGATCAGGGCGCAGGCGGCCGGGCCCCGCAGATCCGCGTACCCCTCGGGGTTGGCCAGCCGCAGCCGGACGGTGTCGGTGGGTGGCGGGGCGGGGGCCGGGCCGAAGGCGTACGTACCGAAGAGCCCCAGGTGGACATGGACCCAGCCGGTGGCCGCGAAGTCCAGGAAGAGGTGCTTGCCGTGCGCCTCGGCGTGGCGCAGCGGCTGGCCGTCGATCAGCCCGGCGCCGTCGGCGAACTTCCCCTGTGGGCTGGTGGCCCGGACGGGCCGGCCGCCGAAGGTCTCGAGGTGGTCGGCGGCCAGCCGGTGGATGGTGTGCCCTTCGGGCATCAGTCGCCTTGCGGGTGGTGGGCCGGGATGGGCGGCAGCTCACCGGTGGTCTCGTAACCGTTGAGCATCTCGATACGGCGGGTGTGCCGCTCCTCGCCCGAGTACGGGGTGTTCAGGAAAATCTCGACAAACTTCGTGGCCTCGTCCTGGGTGTGCATCCGGGCGCCGACGCTGACCACATTGGCGTCGTTGTGCTCACGGCCGAGGGCCGCGGTCTCCTCGCTCCAGGCAAGTGCCGCGCGCACCCCCTTGACCTTGTTCGCCGCGATCTGCTCACCATTGCCCGATCCGCCGATGACGATGCCGAGGCTCTGCTGGTCGGCGGCGGTCCGCTCGGCGGCGCGCAGGCAGAACGGCGGGTAGTCGTCCTGGGCGTCGTAGATGTGCGGGCCGCAGTCGACGGGCTCATGGCCGGCCGCCTTGAGCCACTCCACGAGGTGGTTCTTGAGTTCGAAACCGGCATGGTCGGAGCCGAGGTACACGCGCATGTACCGAGTGTGTCATGGCCGTGTGGTCCTCGCCGCCCAGGGTAGGCATCGCATAAATCCCTGTAATGCCAAAGAACCTCATGAAAACCTCAAGTAACAATCTGGATTCAAAGGTTCAACTGGTCGACCTCCTGAGATTCACTGGCGTCGCTCGTAACGCGAGAGCAAAGGAATCGAGCACATGAGCGCACAACCTGCGACCACGCCGGAGCAGCAGCGGCCCCCCGGCGACCCGGGCTCGCCCGACGGCCTCAAGGCGGGACTCAAGAACCGTCATCTTTCGATGATCGCGATCGGCGGCGTGATCGGCGCCGGCCTCTTCGTCGGCTCCAGTGCGGGTATCGCCAAGGCCGGCCCCGGCATTCTCATCTCGTATGCGCTGGTCGGCCTCATGGTCGTCTTCGTCATGCGGATGCTCGGCGAGATGTCCGCCGCCAACCCCACCTCCGGCTCCTTCTCCGCCTACGCCGACCGGGCGCTCGGCCGCTGGGCCGGTTTCTCCATCGGCTGGCTGTACTGGTTCTTCTGGGTCGTGGTGCTGGCGGTCGAGGCCACCGCCGGCGCCAAGATCCTGGAGGGCTGGTGGCCGGCCGTCCCGCAGTGGGGCTGGGCCCTGATCGTGATGGTGGTGCTCACCGCGACCAACCTGGTCTCGGTCGGCTCCTACGGTGAGTTCGAGTTCTGGTTCGCCGGGATCAAGGTCGTGGCGATCGCGGCGTTCATCGTGGTCGGCGGGCTCGCGGTGTTCGGGCTGCTGCCGCATTCGAACAACGAGGGCGCGGGCCTGGGCCACCTCACCGACAGCGGCGGCTTCCTGCCGAACGGGCCGGGCGCCATCCTCACCGGTGTGCTGCTGGTGGTCTTCTCCTTCATGGGCAGCGAGATCGTCACCCTCGCGGCCGGTGAGTCCGAGAACCCGCGGCGGGCGGTCACCAAGGCCACCAACAGCGTGATCTGGCGCATCGCGGTCTTCTACCTGGGCTCGATCTTCGTCGTGGTCACCCTGCTGCCCTGGAACTCCAAGGCGATCGCCGACAAGGGCAGCTATGTCGCGGCGCTCGACTCGATCGGCATACCGCACGCCGGCGACATCATGAACGTGATCGTGCTGACCGCCGTGCTCTCGTGTCTGAACTCCGGCCTCTACACCGCCTCCCGCATGGCCTTCTCGCTCGGCCAGCGCGGCGACGCCCCGGCCGCCTTCGCCCGCACCAACTCCCGCGGCGTCCCGCAGGCCGCGATCCTCGGCTCGGTCGTCTTCGGCTTCGTCGCGGTGTGGTTCAACTACCAGTGGCCGGACACCGTCTTCACCTTCCTGCTGAACTCCTCGGGTGCGGTGGCGCTCTTCGTATGGCTGGTGATCTGCTTCAGCCAGCTGCGGATGCGCGGGATGATCCTGCGCGAGAACCCCGAGAAGCTGATCGTCCGGATGTGGCTCTTCCCCTATTTGACCTGGGCGACGATCGCGATGATCTCGTTCGTCCTGGTCTATATGCTCACCGACAAGGACGGGCGCGAGCAGGTGATCCTCTCCGCGCTGGTGGCCGTGCTCGTGGTGGCCCTCGCCCTGGTCAAGGACCGCCTCACCGCCGGCCGCGGGCCCGCCCCGGCCGCCTCACCTGACCCCGCCCCCAAGGAGCGGGCGGCCCCGTAGGAACCGCGCTCCGCTGATTCTGACTCCCCTGTGCCCCTGGGGCGTGACTCCCCTGTGCCCCTGGGGGCGGCCGCTGCACGCCGCCCCCAGGGGCACAGCCGTGTCCGTGGGCGCGTCGGGCCCAGAGTCCAGGGCTCAGACGACGCGCGGAAGGACCCGCTCCGCGAAGCGCCGGACCGCGTCCAGCACCCCCATCCCCTGGTGCCCGACCCCGGGCACGATGTCGAGGGTGACGTCGATGCCCAGCTCGGCGTAGTTGTCCCGCAGCGCGGTGATGCGCTCCACGCGGGTGTGCCCGACGGCGTCGGCGCCGTCCATCCAATTGGAGTCACCGGGGTTGTTGATCTCCCAGGTCTCGGTGTCCTCCGCCCCGACCACCATGTGCACGGGCACCTTACGGATGTCCTCGAGCCGCAGCGGCGCCCCGAAGCGCTGCTCGAACCCCTTCGTACCCAGCCACCACTCGCGGTCCGGGTCGATCAGCGTGACCCGGCCGGGCGCGCCGATGGACACTCCGCACAGCCGGTCGGGGTGCAGATACAGGAAGCGGTGCGCGAACTGCCCGCCGCCCGAGAAGCCCTGGAGCAGAAAGCGCTCGGTGTCGATGTGGAACCGCTCCCCCGCCTCGGCCACGATCGCGAGCAGCTGCTCGTCGTAACGGATGCCGCGGTACTCGATGAACTTGAAGTTGTGCAGGTCCTCCGGGTCGTCGATGCCCGCCGGGAACATCGGGGTGAGCACGACGCAGCCGTGCCGCTCGGAGAACTCGGCCATCGCGTCCCGGTACTGGGACGCGGTGCGCCCGGTGCCGTGCTGGATCACCATGAGCGGCAGCGGGGTGTCGGTGGTCTCGTGGACGGACGGGATGTGCAGGCCGTACGAGAACCGCTGGTCGTGCCGGGAGGCGAACCAGGTGGTGGAGCCGGTGCGGTAGAACGCCTTGGTGGTCTTGACGCGGGGGGTGGTCACGTATCGCTTCCTTCTGCCGTCGCGGGTGCCGCCACGATCCGCAACGGTCGGCGCACGCTCAAGATGATTGCCGCCTGAGCGTCAATGCCTCCGTCAATACCTCCGCCGAGGCCCCTGTCGATGCCCCTGCCGATGCTTCCGGCAGTGCTTTCTCAGCGGTGCAGCGCGGAGAGCAGGTCGACGCCGAGGTTGCGCACCGCCGCCTCGTCCAGCTGGTAGTGCACCCGCGCCCCCTCCCGGTGGGTATGCACCATTCCGGCCTCCCGCAGCTTGCGCAGATGCCGCGACATCTGCGGCGGCGTCATCTCGAACTGGGTGGCCAGCTCCGTCGTCGTCATCGACTGCCGCAGCAGCGCCCGGCACATCCGGATGCGCAGCGGCTCGTCCAGCGCCCGCAGCCCGCGCATCACCACGTCCAGGGCGGTCGGCTCCGCGCCCGCCCCGTCGCGCACCGGGTACTGCACCACGACCGGGTAGCCGGGGTAGTGCTTGATCGCGAGATGCGGGTTGATGTGCAGCGACGGCACCAGCAGACAGGGGCTGTCGGCGAGGCTGGCCCGTGCGTTGTAGAGCTTGTCGAAGACCACCCGGGGCGGATCCGGCTCCATACGGGCGGTGGGGAATCCGGCCAGCACCGCCGCCCCGTAGCGGGAGTGTTCATGGGAGCGGACCCGGGCGTCGGCCTCCAGGGCGGGGCGCAGCCGCGTCCACTCCGACTCGAAGACCTCCTCGGCTACGGCGGACAGGAAGGCGAGGAGGCCGTCGCGGAATCCGGAGGGATCGGCCAGCAGCCGCAGCCCCAGGGCGAACCGGCGCTCGGAGAGCTGCCGCAGCCGGGCCAGGAAGCGCTCCGGCGCCCGGCCGCCGTGCCGGGCCCCGGAGCCCAGGCCGTGCCCGGACCCCGGACCGTGCCCGGACCCCAGGCCGTGCCCCGGCCCCGGGCCGTGGCCGTTCTTGCCGACGAGCGCCTGCTCGGTCATGGTCGCGAACGTCTCCTCGTCCAGCCGCGCCACCTCCGCCAGCTCCTCCTCCAGCTCGCGCTCCGGGCCCGGCGTGAGGGGCAGCAGATAGCGGGCGCGGAAGGCGCCCCACAGCGGCGCCCATCCGCCGGCCCGCTCCAGCAGCCGCTCGTCCGCGCCCTGAAGTACCGCACCCACCCAGCGCCGGCTGGCCGGATGGTGGCGTGGCCCGTCCAGCGCGTGAAGACAGGCGCACAGCTCGGCGAGCGGGGACAGACGGGTGCTGATGCGGTGCTCCGGGGCGGACCCCAGTTCGATCACGACGGGCATCCGGGCAGCGTCGGCCATTGATGCCTTCGAGTCAATCGTCTTGTACGGGCCGTCGGCGGAGGCGCAAGCTCCAGCCCACTTCGGCTTCCCCTCCCTCGCCTGGAGCGTCCCCAATGCCTCCTCTCCTCAGGAACGGCCCTCGTCTGGCAGCGGTGGTCGCCCTCGTGGCCACGGTGAGCAGTGCGTGCACCATCGGTTCGCTGGACGACTCGGGCGCCGTCGCCGACTATCCGTCCCGGGGGCTTTCGATCCTCGCTCCCGGGAGCGTCGGCGGCGGCTGGGACTCGCGGGCGCGCGGCATCGGCTCCGCGCTCACCAGCTGCGAGATCATCGACGAGGACGTCACGGTCACCAACGCCCCGGGCGCGGGCGGCACCATCGGGCTCGCCCGGATGGCGGGGCGGGAAGGCGATCCGTACCAGCTGATGACCATGGACACGGTGACCATGATCGGCGGCGCCCTCCAGAACCACTCCCCCGTGAAGCTGTCCGAGCTCACCCCCGTGGCGGGGCTCACGGTGAGCACCTCCGTGATCGTGGTGCCCGCCCGCTCCCCCTTCCACGACCTGCGCTCGGTGCTGGCCGCCATGCGGAAGGACCCCAAGCGGACGTCCTGGGTGGGCGGGTCGCTGGGCGGCCCGGACCACATCACGGTGGCCGGGCTCGCCAAGGCCGAGGGCGTCTCGGCACGCAAGGTCACCTACGTGCCCACCAGTGGCGGCGGAGAGGTGCTCAACCTGCTGCTGAGCGGGGCCTCGAAGGTCGGCATCTCCACGCTGACGGAGGTCCGGCCGCAGATCGAGGCCGGGAAACTGCGGGTCCTCGCGGTCAGCGGCGGCAAGGCTCCCGAGGGCATCGACGCTCCCACCCTCGGCGAGCTCGGCTACGGGGACGAGTCCGTGGTGAGCGTCGGCGGGGTCATGGCCCCGCCCGGGCTGAGCGACGACGAACAGCGGGCGATCGTGAGGGTGGTGGAGCGGATGCGCCGGACTTCGTGCTGGAAGCGGGCGTTGCGGCAGAACGACTGGAAGGACGTGTGGGTGCCGGGGAAGAAGTACGGCGCCCTGATCGACAAGCAGCAGCGCCAGGTCGGCCAGGCGCTCACGGCCGTGGGGCTCGGCTCATGAGCGCGCGGGACGAGACGGCGAACCTGACGCAGGACGCCGCGGCGGACCCGGCACCGGGCAGCGCGGCGGACCCGACACCCGACAGCGCGGCGAACCATGCCGCCGACAGCGCGTCCCCACCCGACGAGCGGCCCTGGAGCCCCCGGATAGCCGCCCTGCTCTTCCTCGCGGCGGGCGTGGCCGTGCTGGGCTGGGCCTTCGCCATCCCCGAGGGGGCCATCGACCAGGACGTGGGCCCCCGGGCGTTCCCCCTGCTGGTCGGCGTGGGGCTGTGCGTCTCGGCCTCGGTCGCCGTCGTCCAGGCGTTCCGCGGGAGCGACCCGGCGCTGACCGAGCAGGCGCGCGAGGAGGCCAGGCTGACCGAGTGGCGTCCGGTGGCGGCCCTGCTGGCGCTGCTGGTCTGCTATCTGTTCGCGCTGGCCCCCTGTGGCTACTGGCAGTCGACCGCCGTGCTCTTCGCGCTGGTCGCGCGGGTGCTCGGCAGCCGCCGGATCCTCCGTGACGCCCTGATCGGCCTGGTGCTCGCGCTGGCCGTGTACTTCCTCTTCGACCGTCTGCTGGGCATCCACCTGCCGCCCGGCATCGTCCGATTGGCGTTCTGACCATGGATGTCCTCAACGACCTCATGGGCGGTTTCGGCAGCGCGTTCAGCCCCCTGCACCTGCTGCTGGCGTTCGCGGGCTGCACGCTCGGCTCGCTGGTCGGCGTGCTGCCCGGCCTGGGCCCCGCCACCACGGTGGCGCTGCTCCTCCCGCTCACCTTCGTCTTCGACCCCACCGGCGCGCTGGTGCTCTTCGCGGGCATCTACTACGGCGGGATGTACGGCGGCTCCACCACGGCCATCCTGCTGAACGTGCCCGGCGAGACGGCGTCGGTCCCCACCACCCTGGAGGGCCATCCGATGGCCCGCTCCGGGCGCGCCGGGGCCGCGCTCGCCACGGCCGCCATCGGCTCGTTCGTGGCGGGCACGATCTCCACCGTGGGGATCACCTTCGCGGGCCCCGCCATGGCGCGGATCGCCGAGAAGATCCAGCCCGCGGAGTACTTCGCGGTGATGGTCCTCGCCTTCGCCACGGTCACCGCGGTCGTGGCCGAGGCCCCCGCGCGCGGGCTGTGCAGCCTCTTCCTGGGCCTGGCCATCGGGCTCGTCGGCATCGACAGCCTCACCGGCCAGGCCCGCTACACCTTCGGGGTGCCGGAGCTGTACGACGGCGTCCAGATCGTGGCCGTCGCCGTCGGCCTCTTCGCGATCGGGGAGGCGCTCTACACCGCGGCCCGGATGCGACGGGCGCCCGAGGAGCAGATGCTCCCGGTGGGCGGCAGGATCGGGATGGGCCCGGAGGACTGGCGGCGGTCCTGGAAGCCATGGCTGCGGGGTACGGCGATCGGGCTGCCGATCGGCGCCCTGCCCGCGGGCGGCGCGGAGATCCCCACGTTCCTCAGCTACAACGTGGAGAAGCGGCTGTCCCGGCACAAGAAGGAGTTCGGCAAGGGTGCCATCGAGGGCGTGGCCGGCCCCGAGGCCGCCAACAACGCCGCGTTCTCCGGGGTGCTGATGCCCCTGCTGACGCTGGGCATCCCCACCTCGGCGACGGCCGGTGTGCTGCTGATCGCGTTCCAGATGTACAACGTGCAGCCCGGACCCCAGCTGTTCGAGACCCAGTCGGCGCTGGTCTGGACGCTGATCGCCAGCCTCTACATCGGCAATGTGATGCTGCTGGTGCTCAACCTGCCGCTGATCCCGCTGTGGGTGAAGCTCCTCCGGCTGCCCCGCCCGCTGCTCACCGCGGGCATCCTGGTCTTCGCCGCCCTGGGGGTGTACGCCCTGTCCCAGAACGCGGTCGACCTCGGCATCGCGGTGCTCTTCGGCCTGCTGGGCTTCGGCATGCGCCGCGCCGGCTATCCCGTCGCCCCACTGATCCTGGGCGCCGTACTGGGCCCGATGGCGGAGACCCAATTCCGCCGCGCGATGGCCTTCAGCGAGGGCGACTGGACGATCTTCTTCACCCGCCCGCTCTCCGCCGCGATCCTGTGCCTGTCCCTGATCGCCCTGGCCGGCCCGATGGCCGCCCGAGCACTGCGCCGGAGCCGGGAACGCGAGCCGGAACCGGCGGGCTGACCCCCGCGAGCCCCCGCCGGGCCCCCGCGCGAGCCATCCGCGCGGGGACCTCGCCGTGGCGGCTGCTTCCGGCCCGATCCGTCGGCCTCAGTCCCGGTGGTCGGGCGCGATGCGCTCCACCAGGCGGAGGAGAGCGGACCAGGCGAGGGTGTACGCCTGGTCGTCGGTGAAGTCGGAGCCGTGGTCCTCGCCCGACAGCTGGCGGGCGGTGAGCTCGCAGACGTCCGGGTCGGGCGTGGTGAGCTTCGCGCCGCCGGCCATGGCCGTGGTCTGGATCTCGCATGCCTTGTCCAGGTAGTACATCCGCAGGAACGCCTCGCCCGGGGTCTCGCCGACGGTCAGCAGACCGTGGTTGCGCAGGATCAGCGCGGGGTGGTCGGCGAGGTCGGCGACGAGACGGCGCTGTTCGGCGAGGTTGAGGGCGACGCCCTCGTAGGCGTGGTAGCCGACCCTGCCGTAGAACTCCATGGAGATCTGGTTGAGCGGGAGCAGACCGTCCTCCTGCGCGGCGACGGCGCAGCCCGCCTTGGTGTGGGTGTGCAGGACGCAGTGGGCGTCGGGGCGGGCGGCGTGAATGGCGCTGTGGATGACGAATCCGGCGGGGTTGACGGGGTGCGGGGTGTCCTCGACGGGGCGGCCGGAGAGGTCGACCTTGACCAGGTTCGACGCGGTGATCTCCTCGAAGAGCAGGCCGTAGGGGTTGATCAGGAAGTGGTGCTCGGGCCCGGGGACGCGGGCGGAGATATGGGTGAAGATCAGGTCGGTCATCCGGAAGTGGGCCACCAGGCGGTAGACGGCGGCGAGTTCGCGGCGCAGCCGCCGTTCCTCGTCGAGGGGCGCCTGGTCGGCGCGGTGGGGTGAAGCGGACACGGTAAGGACTCCCTCGGGGCGGGGTGACGTCAGGGGACAGTTTCCCCGCGCACACCTCTTGTCACCGAACGACCGGGTCCACAGAATCCTTCGGAGACCAGCTACGGCCCATATCGCGAACATGGTTCGACATATCGAATGGGAGTGGTTCCTGATGCGTCTCGTCCCCCGCCGCCTCCGCCGCCGCCTGTCGCGCTTATCCCACCCCGAACGGCTACGGCCCAGGCGCCTGGCCGGGGCGCTGCTGGCCGGTGTGCTGACCGCCTCCGGGGTGGGCACCGTCGCGGACGCGGCAGCCCCGGCCGATGCGGCACCCACCGCCGGAAAGCCACTGGCCGCCGCAAAAACCCTGGCCGCCGCCCCGCAGATCGGCGTACCCGCCGCACCCATGGGCTGGGCCTCCTGGAACAGCCTCGCCAGCCAGATCGACTACGACACGATCAAGGCCCAGGTGGACGCCCTGGTGTCCTCCGGCATGGCCGAGGCCGGGTACGAGTACGTCAACATCGACGAGGGCTGGTGGTGGGGCACCCGCGACGGCCAGGGCAACATCACCGTCTACAGCAAGCAGTGGCCCGGCGGGATGAAGGCCATCGCCGACTACATCCACAGCAAGGGGCTCAAGGCCGGGATCTACACCGACGCCGGCAAGAACGGCTGCGGCTACTTCTACCCCACCCCGCCGGGCACCCCGCCCGCCCCGGGCAGCGGCAGCGAGGGCCACTACGAGCAGGATCTGCGGGCCTTCCAGGAGTGGGGCTTCGACTACGTCAAGGTCGACTGGTGCGGGGGCCAGGACGAGGGGCTCGACCAGGAGACCACCTACCGGGCGATCAGCGAGGCGAACAAGGCGGCGACCGCCGTCACCGGCCGCCGCCTGGTGCTGTCGCTGTGCGAATGGGGTTCGGGGCGGCCGTGGAACTGGGCCCCGGGCGTGGGCGATCTGTGGCGTACCAGCACCGACATCATCTACTGGGGGCAGACGCCCTCGGCCACCGCGATGCTGTCCAACTTCGACCAGGGCCTGCACCCCACCGCCCAGCACACCGGCTACTACAACGACCCGGACATGCTCATGGTCGGCATGAGGGGTTCCAACGCCACGCTCGACCGCACCCATATGAGCCTGTGGGCGGTCTCCGGCGCCCCGCTGCTCGCCGGGAACGACCTCACCACCATGACGCGCGAGACCGCGGGCAACCTCACCAACCCCGAGGTCATCGCCGTCGACCAGGACCCGCGCGGACTCCAGGGCGTGAAGGTCGCCGAGGACGCCGCGGGGCTCCAGGTGTACGCCAAGGTGCTGTCCGGCACCGGGAAGCGCGCCGTACTGCTGCTCAACCGCACCTCCACCGCCAAGCCCATCACCGCCCGCTGGACCGACCTCGGGCTGACCGGCGCCGCCGCCTCCGTCCGTGACGTCTGGAAACGCGCCCCGGTGGGCACCCACAGCGGCGGCTACACGGCCACCGTCCCGGCCGGGGAGGCCATGCTGCTGACCGTCTCGGGCGCGGAGGCCCCGGGCACCGCGTACCAGAGCGCCACCGGCTCCTTCACCGTCACCGCCAAGACGGCGGGGCTGAAACTGGCCGACATCACGTACGCGAACGGCGGCACCGCCCCGCGCACCGCCACCCTGCGCGTCGGCGGCCAGTCCGCCACCACGCTGGCGCTGCCGCCCACCGGCTCCGCCACCGCCCGCCGCACCGTCTCCGTCCTGGTCTCCCTGGCCAAGGGCGCCAACACCGTGACCGTGAGCGGGGGCCCGGACGCCATCAGCGTCCAGGACCTCCCGGGCACCGGCGGCGCTCAGGCCGTCGGCCGCTGAACGGCAGGGCCCCCGCGCGAGTCGACCGCGCGGGGGCCCCTTTTCCGCCTGCCCGGTGTTCGGTGAGAAGACGATCACGCAAGCAGGGGGTCCGGTGAGGGCTCCGGATTACGGTTACGGGGCCAGCAGCAGATTGTGGGCGCGCTCCTTGGCGGCCGTGTAACGGCGCGCCACATCCTGCCAGTTGACGACCTTCCACATGGCCTCGATGAAGTCCACCTTCTGGTTCTTGTACTGGAGATAGAAGGCGTGCTCCCAGGCGTCGAAGACCAGGATCGGCACCGAGCCCTGGCCCACGTTCCCCTGGTGGTCGTAGACCTGCTCGACCACCAGCCGCCCGCTGACCGGCTCGTACGCCAGCACCCCCCAGCCCGAGCCCTGGGTGGTGGCGGCGGCCTTGGACAACTGGGCCTTGAAGCCCGCGAACGAGCCGAAGGCCTCGGCGATGGCGTCGGCCAGCTCGCCGACCCCGTCCCTCTCCAGCGGCTCGCCGCCGCCGTCGCCGGTCATGTTGTGCCAGTAGATGCTGTGCAGGATGTGGCCGGACAGGTGGAAGGCCAAGTTCTTCTCGAGCCCGTTGATCGAGCCCCACTGATCCTTGTCCCGCGCCTCCGCGAGCTGCTCCATCGTGTCGTTCGCGCCCTTGACGTACGCGGCGTGGTGCTTGTCGTGGTGCAGCTCGATGATCTCGGGGCTGATGACCGGGGCCAGCTCCGAGTAGTCATACGGAAGTTCAGGAAGTGTGTAGATGGCCATGCGAAGCCCTTCGGACCGCTTATTGCAACTAACTTGCAAGTACAGGTTAGCAGCAAGAGCGTTTCCGGACCCTGCGGCGACGTGCATCCGTAGTGGCCTGATCTGGCCGCCGAGTGGCAGGGCCGGGTGCGTCGGCCGCTGCTGGCCCAGCCGGAGGTGGCGGACGAACTGCGCCGCGTCCTTGATGAGTTGAGCCCACGCCTCCCCGATCGGCGCCCCGCCGTCGGTGAGGCGACGAGCGATCGCCGGGGCAGCGCCGGGTGCTCGGCGAGGACTCCGGGGAGACGCTCTTCAGCCGAGCGTGGCTCCTTGAGGTTCTGCCCCGGCTCGGCGATTCGGCGGAGTTCGGCGAAGAGGCCCGGGTCGCCTGAAGGCACGAGTCGCCCACGGGCTGGGCAAGCTGGACGAGGCCATCACGGCGCTCCGGGAGGTCATCGAGCGCCGCGAACGGGTGCTCGGTCCCGAGCACCCGTTCGTCACGCAGCACCGCGAATCGCTCACCGCCTGGCAAGCCGAGGCCGAAGCCCAGCCCTGATCAGCCCTCCCGACGGGCCCCCGCAACCCGCTGCCGTACGAAGCCGATGATCGCGAGGGCGATCGCCATCACGGCCGTGGCGTACAGCTGGCTGCGGGTGTCGGCCTCGCGCAGCATCAGCAGCAGGACCCCGACCGTGGCGGCCAGCGCGACCCAGGTCAGATACGGGAAGAGCCACATCTTCACCACGAGCTTCTCCGGCGCCTCCCGCTGCAAGCGGCTCCGCATCCGCAGCTGCGCCGCGGCGATGAAGCCCCAGACCACCAGCACCGCGGCGCCGACCATGTTGAGCAGCCACTTGAAGATGGTGTCCGGCCACCAGTAGCTCAGCAGCACCGCGACGAAGCCGAAGAAGGAGGAGGCGAGCACGGTGAGGCGGGGCACGCCGCCGGTGACCCGGCCCAGGAAGGCGGGGCCCTCGCCGCGGGTGACCAGGGAGTAGGACATCCGGGAGGCGCCGTAGATGTTGGCGTTCATCGCGGAGAGCAGCGCGATCAGCACGATCACGTTCATGATGTCGCCGGCCGCGGGGATGTCGAGGTGGTTCAGCACGGCCACGTACGGGCCCTTCTCGACCAGGGACTTGTCGTTCCACGGGATGAGCGTGACCACGACCAGCATCGAGCCGACGTAGAAGAGGGCGATGCGCCACATCGCGGTGCGCACCGCGCCCGCGACGCTCTTGACCGGGTTCTCGGACTCGGCCGCCGCGATCGTCACCGTCTCCAGGCCGCCGTAGGCGAAGACGGACGCCAGCAGGCCGACGACCAGGCCGTTCACCCCGTTGGGCAGGAAGCCGCCGTCACCGCTGAGATGGGAGCCGCCCGGGGCGTCGGTGCCCGGCAGGACGCCGAGGACCGCGAGCACGCCCAGGGCGAGGAAGATCGTGATCGCGGCGATCTTCAGCGCGGCGAACCAGAACTCGAACTCGCCGAAGTTGCTGACCGCCGCGAGGTTCGTACCGCAGAACATCGCCATGAAGAGGGCGACCCACATCCAGGATTCGCTGCCCGGGAACCACTGGACCATGATCCCGGCCGCGCCGATCGCCTCGGCTGCGATGCCCACGCACAGCAGGATCCAGAACATCCAGCCCACCGTGAACCCGGCCCACGGCCCGATCGCCCGCTCGGCGTGCACGGAGAACGAGCCGGAGGCCGGGTTGGCCGCCGACATCTCGCCGAGCATCCGCATCACGAGCATCACCAGCAGCCCGGACAGCGCGTAGGCGACCACGATCGACGGACCGGCGGCGGCGATTCCGGCGCCGGAGCCGACGAACAGCCCCGCGCCGATCACACCACCGAGGGCGATCATCGACAGATGGCGCTGCTTGAGGCCGTGGGAGAGCGGCGGCGTGGCGGTCGCGCCGGTGCCGGTCGCCTCGGCGGCGCCGGATGGCGCCGAGGACGCGGGTGTCCGGTTCATTCTTCTTCTCTGTCCCTTACGACGAGCGCCGGTGGCGAATGCAAAACGTCCCTAGTGTGAAGGGCGAGTCCTATGGGGACAACATCGCGGACAATCTTTTCTGGATATCGGACACCGATGTCACGCTCCGTACCGGGGATGTCTGCCAGAAGCCGCCAAGCCGATGCGTCCGGCTTTGTGGTCATCCGATGGTGTCCGCGGCCCCCGCGCTGGGTTAGCGTCCCGGTATCCACCCTCTGACCTGGGAGCATCGCTGATGAGCACTGTTTCTGCCGCCGCCACACCCGGTACGGTCCTCGCGGACGCGGTCTTTCCCGCCCGGCGCGTCCTGGTCCGCGACACCGCGCTGGTCATCGGGGGCGCCGTGCTCACCGGCCTCGCGGCCCAGATCTCGGTGCCCGTCCCCGGTTCGCCGGTGCCGGTGACCGGCCAGACCTTCGCCGCCCTGCTGGTGGGCACCTCGCTGGGCGCCCGGCGCGGCTTCCTGTCGCTGGCGCTGTACACCCTGGTCGGCATGGCGGGCGTGCCGTGGTTCGCCGAGGGCAGCTCAGGCGCCGCCATGCCGTCGTTCGGCTATGTGCTGGGCATGCTGCTGGCGGCGACCGTGGTGGGCGCGCTCGCCCGGCGCGGCGGCGACCGCGGGGTGCTGCGCACCGCGGGCACCATGGCGGTCGGCTCGGCGGTCACCTACGCCGTGGGCGTCCCGTACCTGGCGCTGGCCACCCACATCTCCCTCAGTGAGGCGATCGCGGCCGGGCTCACCCCCTTCCTGATCGGTGACGCCCTGAAGGCCGCCCTGGCGATGGGCGCGCTCCCGGCCGCCTGGAAGCTGGTGGGCCGCCGCGGCTGACCCCACGGAAGCCGACAGGAAAAGGGCCCCCGCGCGGTCGACTCGCGCGGGGGCCCTGCCGTGGCGGCGGAGGAGGGGTCAGTCGAAGATCGGGCCGACCGTGCGGGTCCGCTTGATCTCGTAGAAGCCGGGGATCGAGGCGACCATCAGGGTGCCGTCCCAGAGCTTGGCGGCGGCCTCGCCCTTCGGGGCCGGGGTGACCACGGGGCCGAAGAAGGCGATCTGCTCGCCGTCCGAGCCCGGGACGGCGATGACGGGGGTGCCCACGTCCTGGCCGACCAGGTCGATGCCCTCCTTGTGGGAGGCGCGCAGCTCGGTGTCGTACGCGTCGGAGTCGGCGAAGTCGGCGAGCTCGGCGGGGAGACCGGCCTCCTCGAGGGCGGCCACGATCGTCTCGCGGTTCTTCTCCAGGCCCTGGTTGTGGAAGCGGGTGCCGAGGGCGGTGTAGAGGGGGCCGAGGACCTCGCTGCCGTGCTTCTGCTCGGCGGCGATGCAGATCCGGACCGGGCCCCAGGCGGTCTTCAGCAGCTCGCGGTACTCCTCGGGCAGCTCGTCCAGCTTGGGCTCGTTGAGCACGGCCAGGCTCATGACGTGCCAACGAACCTCGACCGGGCGCACCTTCTCCACCTCGAGCATCCAGCGCGAGGTCATCCAGGCCCAGGGACACAGCGGATCGAACCAGAAATCAGCAGGAGTCTTGGCAGTCTCGGTCACGGTTTCTCCTCAAGCGGGCGCGTTGGTATCGCAAACGAATAGAGAGCTGGTTGCTTCAGCCAACGCGCGCGGGAGGGGGCTCATTCCCCGATGCCGCGTGTCGGTGCCCCGTGACATGATTTCCGCTGTCCGATATCCGAGATGCGAGACATTGGCGAGGGAGCCGCGTCGTGCCCGGTGAGAACCTGACCCGTGACGAGGCCCGTGAGCGGGCGAAGCTGCTGGCCGTCGAGGGTTACGAGGTGGCGCTCGATCTGCGGTCCGCGGTGGGTGAGCACACCGGGTCCGGGCCGCGCACCTACCGCTCCACCACGACGATCCGCTTCCGCTGCGCCGAGCCGGGCGCCGCGACCTTCGCCGATCTGCTGGCGCCCTCGGTGACCTCGGTGCGGCTCAACGGGCGGGAGCTGGACCCGGCGGCGGTCTTCGACGGCTCCCGGATCGCGCTGGACGGCCTCGCCGCGGAGAACGAGCTGGTGGTGGACGCGCGGTGCGCGTACAGCCGGACCGGCGAGGGGCTGCACCGCTTCGTGGACCCGGAGGACGGCGAGGTCTACCTCTACACGCAGTACGAGCCGGCCGACGCCCGCCGGGTCTTCGCCAACTTCGAACAGCCGGACCTCAAGGCCCCGTTCACCTTCTCGGTGACCGCCCCGGAGGGCTGGACGGTGCTGAGCAACGGGGCGGTGGACCGGGTGGAGCCGTCCGGTGCCGCCGACGCCGCCGCGACCAGCCACTTCGTGACCACCCGGCCCATCTCGACGTACATCACGGCCGTGGTCGCCGGTCCCTACCACTACGAGAGCGACCTCTACCGCCGCACGCTGCCGGACGGCTCGGCGCTGGAGATCCCGCTGGGCGCGCTCTGCCGCAAGGGGCTGGCCAAGCACTTCGACGCGGACGACATCTTCACCGTCACCAAGCAGGGCCTGGACTTCTTCCACGACCACTTCGACTATCCGTACCCGTTCGGCAAGTACGACCAGGCGTTCGTGCCGGAGTACAACCTCGGCGCGATGGAGAACCCGGGCTGTGTGACCTTCCGGGAGGAGTTCATCTTCCGCGGCAAGGTCACGAAGGCGTCGTACGAGGGCCGGGCGAACGTCATCCTGCACGAGATGGCGCATATGTGGTTCGGCGACCTGGTGACCATGGAGTGGTGGGACGACCTGTGGCTCAAGGAGTCGTTCGCGGACTTCATGGGGGCGTTCTCGCTGGTCGGGGCGACCCGCTTCACCGACGGCTGGATCACCTTCGCCAACCGTCGCAAGGCATGGGCGTACCGCGCCGACCAGCTGCCGTCCACCCACCCGGTCACGGCCGACATCCGTGACCTGGAGGACGCCAAGCTCAACTTCGACGGGATCACCTACGCCAAGGGCGCGTCCGTGCTCAAGCAGCTGGTGGCCTACGCCGGGCAGGACGCCTTCCTGGAGGGCGCGCGGCGCTACTTCAAGCGGCACGCGTACGGCAACACCCGGCTGTCGGATCTGCTGTCGGTGCTCGGCGAGACCTCGGGGCGGGACATGGCCACCTGGTCGCGCGCCTGGCTGGAGACCGCGGGGGTCAACGCGCTCACACCGCACACCACCTATGACGCCGAGGGGCACATCACCGAGCTGGCGGTGGTCCAGGAGGCCGCCGAGAGTCATCCGACGCTGCGGCCGCACCGGGTGGCCGTGGGGCTGTACCGCAAGGAGGCCCCGGCCGGGGAGCGCCCCGGGGCGCTGGTGCGCTACGCCCGCGCCGAGGTGGACGTCGACGGCCCCCGTACGGTGATCCCCGAGCTGGCCGGCGCCTCCCGGCCCGATCTGATCCTGGTCAACGACGACGACCTCACCTACTGCAAGATCCGCTTCGACGAGGGTTCGCTGGACACCCTGCGCGAGCACCTGGGCGAGCTGACCGACCCCCTCGCCCGCGCCCTGAGCTGGTCCGCGCTGTGGAACCTCACCCGTGACGCGCTGCTGCCCGCCCGCGACTATCTGGAGCTGGTGCGGCGGTTCGCCGGGGCCGAGAGCGACATCGGGGTGCTCCAGATGGTCCAGGCGTGGGCGCTGTCCGCCCTGCACGACTACTCGGCGCCGGACGCGCGCGAGGAGGCCGCCGCCCGGGTGGCCGAGGGCGCGCTGAGCGAGCTGCGGCGGGCCGAGCCGGGCAGCGGGCACCAGCTGGCCTGGGCGCGGTTCTTCGCGCAGGTGGCCGTCGCCGACTCCGAGCTGCGGCTGCTGCGCGGGCTGCTGGACGGCACGGCCCGGATCGACGGGCTGGATGTGGACCAGGAGCTGCGCTGGACGTTCCTGGCCGCGCTGGCCTCGAGCGGCCAGGCCGACGAGGCGCTGATCGCCGCCGAGCTGGCCCGTGACGACACCGCCTCCGGCAAGCGCCACCAGGTGCGGTGCCTGGCCGCCCGGCCCTCCGCCGCGGTCAAGGCCGAGGCGTGGGAGGCGGTGGTGGAGTCCGACCGGCTCTCCAACGCCCTGGTGGAGGCCACCATCTCCGGTTTCGACCAGCCGGGCCAGCGGGATCTGCTGGCACCGTACGCACCGCGCTACTTCGAGGTGATCGAGCGCGTCTGGCAGGAGCGGTCGATCGAGATCGGGATGGCTATCGTGCGCGGGCTGTTCCCGGCCGCCCAGGGCGACACCCGCACCCTGGACGCGGCCGACACCTGGCTGGACGGGCACCCGGACGCGGCCCCCGCGCTGCGCCGACTGGTCCTGGAGGCCCGCGACGACCTCGCCCGCGCCCTGCGCGGCCAGGAGTGCGACGCGAGGGCGGCCGCCTGACGCGAACGTTCGACCGCAGCGGGAGCTTCTTCGGGAGAAGAGGGGAGCTCTTTCGGCATTCGAACTGCCGTACTTTAGTACGGCGTTGTCCGCTTTTGTCGACGACTGTGTAACAGCGGTTAGCGGGTGGAGCGGGCGCGGGAATGGCGGGAGCATGAGCCACAACACACCGCTGTCCCCCCGCCCCCTCCACCACCTCTCGGACGTCCAGCGCCGGGTCCTGACGACACGTCAACTGCGCGAGCACGGTGTGACCGCGTCCGTCGCCGCGGAGCGCTCCCGGGCCGGCGGGCCCTGGCAGCAGATCCTGCCGGGCGTCCATCTGCTCCACCCGGGCCCCGCGACCAGCGAGGAGCGGCTGCTGGCCGCGCTGCTGTACACCGCGAGCCGTGGCCAGGGGCCCGACGGGGCGACGCCGGGCGGCGAGGCGATGATCACCGGGCTGGCGGCGCTCGCCCTGCGCCACTTCTCCTCCGCTCCCCCGCTGGCCTCCCTCGACCACATCGACGTCCTGGTGCCGCGCACCCGGCGGCTGCGCGCCACCGGCTTCGTCCGCTTCGTCCGGGCCGGCACCCTGCCCGCCCCCCAGTACCTCGCGGGCGTGCCCACCGCCCCGGTGGCCCGCGCCCTCGCGGACGCCGTGGCCCGGCTCACCGACGCGGTACTGGTCCGCAGGCTGCTCACCGAGTCCGTGCGCCACGGCCACTGCGAGGCCGCGGCCGTCGTCGCGGAGCTGAACTCGGCCCGGCTGCTGTCCCGGCCGCATGTCGTGGACGCCGTGGAGGCGCTGCTCGCCGAGGGCCGGGCGATCGCCGAGGGGCGGCTGTACGACATGGTGCGCGGCCACCATCTGCCCGAGCCGCTGTGGAACGTGGAGCTGCGGCTGCCCGGCGGTCCCGCCCTCGGCGGAGTGGACGCCTACTGGCGTGAGCAGGCGGTGGCGGTGGAGATCGACGCCCGGGCGCCGCGCCAGGACGAGGAGGTCTGGCGCGGCGGCTCCGGCCGCAAGCGCGAGCACCTGGAGCGGCTCGGGATCACGGTCGTGCGCGTGACCCCGAGGCGGCTCCGGGAGTCACCGGAGGAGCAGGCCGCGGTGGTCCGTACCGCCCTGATCGCGGCGGCCGACCGCGAACCGGCCCCCTATGTGGTGGTCCTGCCGCGCTGAGGCGCCCGCCGCACGGCTCAGGGCTTGCGCAGCAGCAGCTCGGTGTTGCGGTCCGTCGCGTCGCCGGCCAGCTTCTGGCTGGCGCCGGGGGCGTTGAAGGAGAGCTCGCGGTAGAGGGCCGCGAGCCCGGTCTGGGACAGGTCCGAGAAGTCCGTACGGTGCGGCGCGGCCGACTCGATGAGCGTGGTGAACAGGGAGATCGTGCCGTCGTGGTTGTCCACGACCTCGAACACCCGGGCCAGCTGGGGAAAGTCCACATGCGAGGCGGTGGTGATCTCCCAGAAGGTGCCACGCGGGGTGATCTCGTTTTGGTGGCTGTGGCCGTTGATCCAGGCCAGCACCTTGGGGTGGCGCTGGAAGAGGGCGACGACCTCGTCCCCGCCGTGGCGGGCCTCGCCCGGGCGGCCCGGGTCGTGGTTCATGTTGTCCAGACTGCGGCTGTAGTGGTGGCTGAAGACGATCACGTAGTCGTCCTTGTGGGCCTTCAGCGTCCGCTCCAGCCAGCGCAGTTGGGCGGTGCCGAGCGAACCGGTGTAGTGGCCGCCCGGGTCGGTGGTGTCCAGGCTGATGCCGATCATGTTCTCGGAGATCCGGAACGAGTAGTGGAGCGTGCCCTGCTCGAGGTTGTCCTTGGTGTAGCCGTGGCCGACCGGTCCGGAGCCGGTGGCGGCCGGGTCGAGGTGCGCGGCCAGGTACTCGCTCTGGCTGAAGGGCGCGCGGCGCTCATCGGGGGTGACCGTGCGCATGTCCTTGGCGTGCGCGTCCAGCAGCGCCTTCATCTGGACGCCCTTGGGGTCGTCACCGACGCGCGTGCCCTTGAACAGCCGCTCCGCGTCGGCCGCCGGGATGATCTCCAGCTTGCGCTTCCCGGTGGCGAAGTCCGTGTAGTAGTCGTGGCCGAGGGAGTAGACACCGCCCGCCAGATCGTCGTGGTTGCCGATGGTGGAGTACCACGGCAGCCGCAGCCCGGGGCTGTTGACGGTGCGCAGCGCGGCCTCGAGGAAGCCGTCGACGCGCGGGAAGCCGGCCTTCTTGTCGGCGTCGCGCAGCGCCTCCTCGGGGTGCCAGAACTCCTTGAGCCCGCTGTTCTGGACGCCCTCGTAGCGGCGCGGATCGCCGGTGTTGGGGGTGATCCGGCCGCCGTTCATGGCGGTCAGGAACCAGTCCAGCTCGATCTTGGCGTTGTTGTCGGTGTTGTCGCCGGTGGTCATGACGAACGACAGCGGCGCCCCGGTGGCCGGTCCGCCGCGCAGCCCGTTGATCCGCTCGATGAGCGAGGCGACCCCGGCGACGGTCAGCGCCTCGTGCGGCCGCCATGCCCCGGCGCGCCCGGAGCGCAGGAACTCGTAGCGCATCGGGTGCTGGACATCGGTCAGGTGCAGATCCGTGAGCTGGACGAACGAGGCGAGCGCGGTGCGCCGGTCCTCGCGGCCGCCCTTGGCGCCGGTGATCTCGGTGCGGACCTCGCGGGCCCAGGCGGGGCCGTCGGCGAGCCGCCGGTAGCCCGTGGCCCCGTGTGCGGCCGAGAACGTCTCCAGCGTCGTACCGGCCGTCGAGGGCGCCGCCGGGGCCTCCACCACCCGGCGCCCCGCGGCGTGCGCGGTGGCGGGCTGCGAGGCACCGGCCGAGCCGCTGCCGGGACCGAAGGCGATTCCCAGGCCGGCCGTGGCACCGGTGGCGGTGGCGGCGGCGAGGAAGGTGCGCCGGTCGAGGGTGGCGACGGCAGCTGCGGCGGACCGTACGGACCGTATGCGGGACATGCGCGATCTCCCCGAGTGGACACGCGGTGACGGGCGGACAGCGCGGCTGTCCTCACCTGGATCGTTGGCATCGGGGATGGCCTGGGAGTGAACGAGGCGGCAACGCGGGCCGCCGATCTCCACACGTGGATCTTGGCGGTGGCAAACGGTCATCGCGCCCTTGTGAACAGGAATTCTTCCGCTCACTCGGCGTTCATCAGATCTGGGAACCGCCCCCGCCATATCCGGGACCGGCCCCAGCCGTGGGATAAATCACGGGACGATAACGGACCCGCCTGAGACACTTGCCAGGAGGGTAGGCGCCTCGAACAGGCACAACCAAGGAAAAGGGCTGATATGAGGATCGGAATCGTCGGAGCGACCGGCCAGGTCGGCGGAGTGATGCGCAGGGTGCTCGCCGAGCGTGACTTCCCGGCCGAGCAGCTGCGGCTGTTCGCCTCCGCCCGCTCGGCCGGTCGTACGCTCCCGTGGCGCGGCACCGAGATCACCGTCGAGGACGCCGCCACGGCCGACTACTCCGGTCTGGACATCGTCCTGTTCTCCGCCGGCGGCGCCACCTCCAAGGCGCTGGCCGAGAAGGTCGCCGCCCAGGGCCCGGTCGTGATCGACAACTCCTCGGCCTGGCGGATGGACCCCGAGGTGCCGCTGGTGGTCGCCGAGGTCAACCCGCACGCCGCGGTGGACCGCCCCAAGGGCATCATCGCCAACCCGAACTGCACCACCATGGCCGCCATGCCGGTGCTGCGCCCGCTGCACACCGAGGCCGGGCTCACCGCCCTGGTGGCCACCACCTACCAGGCCGTCTCCGGCTCCGGGCTGTCCGGCGTGGCCGAGCTCGACGGCCAGATCCGCAAGACCGCCGACCGCGCGACCGAGCTCACCCACGACGGTGCCGCGGTGGAGTTCCCCGAGCCCGGGGTGTACGCCCGCCCGATCGCGTTCAATGTGCTCCCGATGGCCGGGAAGATCGTCGACGACGGCCGGTTCGAGACCGACGAGGAGCACAAGCTCCGCAACGAGAGCCGCAAGATCCTGGAGATCCCGGAGCTGAAGGTGTCCGGCACCTGTGTCCGGGTCCCGGTCTTCACCGGCCACTCGCTCCAGGTGAACGCCCGTTTCGAGCGTCCGATCAGCGTGGAGCGCGCCTATGAGCTGCTGGCCGCGGCCCCGGGCGTGGCGCTTTCGGAGATCCCGACCCCGCTCCAGGCCGCGGGCCAGGACCCCAGCTATGTGGGCCGGATCCGGGTGGACGAGACGGTCGAGCACGGTCTCGCGCTGTTCCTGTCCAATGACAACCTGCGCAAGGGCGCGGCGCTGAACGCGGTGCAGATCGCCGAGCTGGTGGCGGCCGATCTGACCTGACGCCCGCGTCTCGGCTCGGAGGGGAGCGGCCCGGCGGCCGCTCCCCTCCTTTCGTCTCCCGTCAGTCCCGGGTCCGACGTGCGAGGATGGCCATCCGCCTGACGCATGGCGTACCGCACATGACGAACGGGAGTTAGCCGACGTGCCTGGCACCAACCTCACAAGGGAGGAAGCCCAGCAGCGGGCGCGCCTCCTCACGGTGGACGCGTACGAGATCGAACTGGACCTGAGCGGCGCCCAGGAGGGCGGTACCTACCGCTCCGTGACCACGGTGCGCTTCGACGCCGCCGAGTCGGGCGCGGAGTCGTTCATCGACCTGGTGGCGCCCACGGTGCACGAGGTGGTGCTGAACGGCGACACGCTCGACCCGAACGAGGTCTTCAAGGATTCGCGGATCGCCCTGCCGGGGCTGCTGGCCGGGCACAACGAGCTGCGGGTGGTCGCGGACTGCGCCTACACCAACACCGGTGAGGGGCTGCATCGCTTTGTCGACCCGGTCGACCAGCAGGCGTACCTCTACACCCAGTTCGAGGTGCCCGACGCCCGCCGGGTGTTCGCCAGCTTCGAGCAGCCCGACCTGAAGGGCACGTTCCAGTTCACCGTGACGGCGCCCGAGGGCTGGACGGTGATCTCGAACTCGCCGACGCCGGAGCCGAAGGACAACGTCTGGCGGTTCGAGCCGACCCCGCGCATCTCCACGTACATCACCGCGCTGATCGTCGGCCCGTACCACAGTGTGCACAGCTCCTACGAAAAGGACGGCCGCTCGGTGCCGCTGGGCATCTACTGCCGTCCCTCGCTCGCGGAGTACCTCGACTCGGACGCGATCTTCGCGGTGACGCGGCAGGGCTTCGCGTGGTTCGAGGAGAAGTTCGACTACGCATACCCGTTCGCCAAGTACGACCAGCTGTTCGTGCCGGAGTTCAACGCGGGCGCGATGGAGAACGCGGGCGCGGTGACCATCCGCGACCAGTACGTCTTCCGCTCCAAGGTGACGGACGCGGCGTACGAGACGCGCGCCGAGACCATCCTCCACGAGCTGGCCCATATGTGGTTCGGCGACCTGGTCACCATGGAGTGGTGGAACGACCTGTGGCTGAACGAGTCGTTCGCCACCTACACCTCGATCGCCTGCCAGGCCCACGCGCCCGGCAGCAGGTGGCCGCACTCCTGGACCACCTTCGCCAACTCCATGAAGACCTGGGCCTACCGGCAGGACCAGCTGCCGTCCACCCACCCGATCATGGCCGAGATCAACGACCTGGACGACGTCCTGGTCAACTTCGACGGGATCACGTACGCCAAGGGCGCCTCGGTGCTCAAGCAGCTGGTCGCGTACGTCGGGATGGACGAGTTCTTCCGTGGCGTCCAGGCGTACTTCAAGCGCCACGCCTACAAGAACACCCGGCTGTCGGACCTGCTCGGCGCGCTGGAGGAGACCAGCGGACGCGATCTGAAGACCTGGTCCAAGCAGTGGCTGGAGACGGCGGGCATCAATGTGCTGCGGCCGGAGATCGAGACCGACGCGAGCGG